>NZ_SLWN01000001.1:0-293876 GCF_004342025.1 Kribbella steppae
CGCCCTCATCGCCCTCGCCATGCTCACCCTCGGCGGCTACCGACCACCCCTCCCCGGCCGAAACTGACCCACACATCAGACAGGAGAGCCGGTTAGCCCCCGAGGTTGTGGGTTGCCCACTGAGATTCCGAGTGGGCAACCCCCAACGTGAGTGGATAACCCCTGAGATTGGGGGTTGTGCGGCAGGGCCGCGGTGGGGGTGGGGTGGCTTAGGTGAGGTTGGTGATGGTGCGGACGGCGCCCTTGTCGGCGCTGGTGGCCATGGCGGCGTAGGCGCGGAGGGCTTGGGAGACCTTGCGGTCGCGGTTCTTCGGGGCGTAGACGCCGTTCAACTCGGCGCGGCGGGTCGAAAGCTCCTCGTCCGAGACCAGCAGCTCGATGGAGCGGTTGGGGATGTCGATGCGGATCTGGTCGCCGTCCCGGACCAGGGCGATGGTGCCGCCCGACGCGGCCTCCGGGGAGGCGTGACCGATGGACAGACCGGAGGTGCCGCCGGAGAAGCGGCCGTCGGTGACGAGCGCACAGACCTTGCCGAGGCCGCGGCCCTTCAGGAACGACGTCGGGTAGAGCATCTCCTGCATGCCGGGGCCGCCCTTCGGGCCCTCGTAGCGGATCACCACGACGTCACCCGGCTGGACCTGCTTGGCGAGGATCTTCTCGACCGCCTCGTCCTGCGACTCACACACCACCGCAGGACCCTGGAACGTCCAGATCGACTCGTCCACACCGGCCGTCTTCACTACACAGCCGTCGACGGCCAGGTTGCCTTTCAGCACCGCGAGTCCACCGTCAGCGGAGTACGCGTGCTCGAGGTCCCGGATGCATCCGCCGGCCGCGTCCGTGTCCAGCGTGTCCCACCGCTCCGACTGCGAGAACGCCGTCGCCGACCGCTTGCACCCCGGCGCCGCGTGCCACAGCTCGACGGCCTCCGGCGACGGCGATCCGCCGCGCAGGTCCCACGTCTTCAGCCACTCGTCGATCGAGTCGCTGTGCACGGTGTGCACGTTCTCGTTCAGCAGTCCGGCCCGGTGCAGCTCACCGAGGATCGCCGGGATGCCGCCGGCCCGGTGCACGTCCTCCATGTAGTACGTCCCGCCCGGTGCCACGTTCGGCGCGACCTTCGCCAGGCACGGCACCCGGCGCGACACCGCGTTGATGTCGTCCAGGTCGAAGTCGACCTCCGCCTCCTGCGCGGCCGCGAGCAGGTGCAGGATCGTGTTCGTCGACCCGCCCATCGCGATGTCCAGCGCCATCGCGTTCCCGAACGCCTCCCGGGACGCGACGGTGCGCGGCAACACGGTCTCGTCGTCCTGGTCGTAGTACCGCTTGGTGATCTGTACGACGGTCTCGCCGGCCTTCTCGTACAACGCCTTCCGCGCGGTGTGGGTCGCCAGCACCGAGCCGTTGCCCGGCAGCGACAGCCCGATCGCCTCGGTCAGGCAGTTCATCGAGTTCGCGGTGAACATGCCCGAACACGAACCGCAGGTGGGGCAGGCGTTCTCCTCGATCCGCAGGATGTCGGCGTCGGAGACGTTCTCGTTGACGGCCTCGGACATCGCGTCGATCAGGTCGAGTTTGCGCACCGTCCCGTCGACCAGCGTGGCCCGGCCGGCCTCCATCGGACCGCCGGAGACGAACACGGTCGGGATGTTCAGCCGGAGCGCGGCCATCAGCATGCCCGGGGTGATCTTGTCGCAGTTCGAGATGCACACCAGCGCGTCGGCGCAGTGCGCCTCGACCATGTACTCGACCGAGTCCGCGATCAGGTCCCGCGACGGCAGGCTGTAGAGCATCCCGCCGTGGCCCATCGCGATCCCGTCGTCGACGGCGATGGTGTTGAACTCACGGGCGATCCCGCCGGCCGCGTGGATCGCCTCGGACACGATCCGGCCGACCGGCGCGAGGTGGGTGTGGCCGGGGACGAACTCGGTGAAGCTGTTCGCCACCGCGATGATCGGCTTGCCGAAGTCCTCCCGGGCGACCCCGGAGGCCTGCATGAGCGCGCGGGCGCCCGCCATGTTGCGGCCGTGGGTGACGGTACGGGACCTCAGTGCAGGCACGACGACATCTCCTTGCGTTGGCCGGACGACTCATCTGCCTGACCACGCGGTGGGGTGGGGCAGATTTCAACATGGTGCCATGAGCGTCCAGATGGCGGTACGCCGGTCCCGCATCGCGGAGGAAGTGAAAGTGTCCACGGACAGACCTAGCCTGTGAACATGACGGGGTTCGAGTTCCACTCGCGGCGAGTGCACCCCGCTCTGCGCCCGTACGTCGCCGAGGTCACCGGCTACGCGTATCCCGGCGAACTGCCCGCACTGCACCGCGGCCTCCCCTCGCAGTACCTGACGCTCGTCATCACCCTCGACGAACCGCTCGGCCTCGCCTGGCCGGGCTCCCCCGTCAGGATGTTCGACACCGTCGTCGGCGGGCTGCACTCGACCGCCGTCCACATCAGCCAGTCGCCCAATCGGTCCGGGATCCAGCTCGCCCTCCGACCGGCCGCAGCGCGGGCTCTGCTCGGCCTGCCGCCCGGCGAGCTCGCGTCGATGGTGGTGGAGCTGGACGACATCCTCGGCAGCCCGGCGCACGTTGTCGGCGAGCGATTGCGGGAGGCGAGGACCTGGGTCGAGCGCTTCGACCTGGTCGAGAACCTGCTGCTCGAGCACTGGGCGGACGAGCCCGCGCCGGAGACGCGGGCCGAGCTCGGCTGGGCCTGGCGGCGACTCCGCGAGACGGCCGGGGCGGTCGGCGTCGAGGACCTGGCTTCAGAGGTCGGGTGGAGCCGACGGCATCTGACGGACCGATTCACCAATGAATACGGGCTGGGGCCGAAGGTGGCTGCCCGGGTGATGCGGTTCGAGCAGGCGGTCGGGCAGCTCCGGCGGTATCCGAAGCTCCGGCTGGCGGACCTGTCGGCCGAGCTCGGGTACGCCGACCAGGCCCATCTGACCCGGGAGTGGAACACGATCGCCGGCTGCTCGCCGCGACAGTGGCTGACCGAGGAGGTCCTCCCAAACGTTCAAGACGAGACGGTCGGTGCAGGCGCAGAGTCGGGGGTATGAATACGACAACAGAGAACAAGATCGTCGTCGGCGTCTGGCCGACACTGGTCTACCACGACGGCCACGCAGCCTTGAAGTTCCTCACCGAGGGACTCGGCTTCACTCAGGTCTGCCTGTACCCCGGCGAGACCGAAGGATCGATCGCGCACTCCGAGCTGGCCTGGCCGGCCGGTGGCGGCGTGATGGTGAGTTCGGTCGGGCGCCAGCAGGAGCCGGACGACTTCTCCTGGCTGGCCGATCATCCGCAGTCGGTCTATCTCGTCGTCGACGAGGACCCGGACCAACTGCTGTCGCGTGCGATCAGCGCCGGGGCGGTCGTCGTCCGCGGGCTACGGGACGAGGACTACGGATCGCGCGGTTTCACCGTGAAGGATCACGAGGGCAATCTGTGGAGTATCGGCACGTATCGCGGGGAGATCGTCGAGTAATCCACAGGTTCCAGCTCGGCACCCTTTGTCGTCTCGTGGATCTCACTAGAATCGCCGGGTGACCGAGACAGCCACAGTCCTGGACGAATCCGCCGGCGAAGCACTGCAGGTGCTCCGCCGGGTGTTCGGGTACGACGCCTTCCGCGGTCAGCAGGCCGACATCATCGACACCGTCGTCGCCGGTGGGGACGCGTTGGTGCTGATGCCGACCGGCGGCGGGAAGTCGTTGTGCTACCAGATCCCCGCCCTGGTCAGATCCGGCGTGGGGGTGGTGATCTCGCCGTTGATCGCGCTGATGCAGGACCAGGTGGACGCGCTCACCGCGCTCGGTGTGCGGGCCGGATTCCTCAACTCCACTCAGGATTTCGAGCAACGGCGAGAGGTCGAGCAGGCCTTCCTGGCCGGTGAGCTGGACCTGCTGTACCTGGCGCCCGAGCGGCTCCGGGTCGAGGCGACGGTGCGCTTGCTCGACCAGGGCAAGATCGCGCTGTTCGCGATCGACGAGGCGCACTGTGTGTCCCAGTGGGGCCACGACTTCCGGCCCGACTACCTGATGCTGTCGGAGTTGCACGAGCGCTGGCCCGACGTACCGCGGATCGCGCTCACCGCGACGGCGACCGAGGCGACGCACCAGGAGATCGCGACCCGGCTGAAGCTGGCCGACGCGAAGCATTTCGTGGCCAGCTTCGACCGGCCGAACATCCAGTACCGGATCGTCTCGAAGGACAGCCCGCAGCGGCAACTTCTCGATCTGCTCCGCACCGAGCACGCAGGCGACGCCGGCATCGTCTACTGCCTGTCCCGCAACAGTGTCGAGAAGACGGCCGAGTTCCTGACGAAGAACGGTATCGAGGCGTTGCCGTACCACGCGGGTCTGGACAACCGGACGCGCGCGGCCAACCAGGCCAGGTTCCTGCGCGAGGACGGCCTGGTCGTGGTCGCGACGATCGCGTTCGGTATGGGGATCGACAAACCTGATGTGCGCTTCGTCGCGCACCTCGATCTGCCGAAGTCGGTCGAGGGCTACTACCAGGAGACCGGGCGCGCCGGCCGGGACGGACTGCCGTCGACGGCGTGGCTCGCGTACGGGCTGCAGGACGTCGTACAGCAGCGGAAGATGATCGACACGTCCGAGGGTGATCTCTCCCATCGCCGCCGGTTGAGCGCGCATCTCGACGCGATGCTGGCGTTGTGCGAGACCGTGCAGTGCCGTCGGTCGCAATTGCTCGCGTACTTCGGTCAGCACGGGGACCCGTGTGCGAACTGCGACACCTGCCTGACGCCGCCGGAGTCGTGGGATGGGACGATCCCTGCGCAGAAGCTGCTGTCGACGGTCTATCGGTTGCAGCATGAGCGCGGTCAGAAGTTCGGCGCCGGTCAACTGATCGACATCCTGCTCGGCAAGGAGACGGAGAAGGTCAAGCAGTTCCGGCACGAGCAGCTGACCGTGTTCGGGATCGGCACGGAGCTGACGGATTCCGAGTGGCGCGGCGTGGTCCGGCAACTGCTCGCGCAGCGGTTGCTCACGGTCGAAGGCGACTACGGCACCCTCGTGCTCACCGAGGAGAGCGGCGAGGTGCTCAGCCGTCGGCGCGAGGTGATGATGCGCCGCGAGCCGGAGCGGGTCGGCCGCTCGTCGAGGTCGTCCGGCTCGAAGAAGAAGGCCGCTGCGGACCTCTCCCCCGAGGCCGCCCCGGTCTTCGAACGCCTGCGGACCTGGCGTGCCGGCGTCGCCAAGGAGCAGGGCGTTCCGGCCTACGTCATCTTCCACGACGCAACCCTCCGCCAGATCGCCACCGACCTCCCGAGCACACTCGCCGAGCTCGGCAAGATCAGCGGCGTCGGCGAGAACAAACTGGCCAAGTACGGCGAAAGCCTCCTGGAGGCACTCGTCGGCGAGTAGCACCACGGGTGGGGTGGTGGTGGTGGCGCTGGACGAGTTGCAGATCGACCAGGTTCCGGTCCTGTTCGGCCGCTACTGCGTCCACCGCTGATGCGTCGGACGACGCGAAGGGTCTGGGCTGTGCACCGGGCCTCGCCGGATGGGAAGTCTGGGCAAGAGGGCGGGGACACGGGCGGCGTAGTCGTCGTACGACGCTCCAAAGGTGTTGCGGAGGTCGCGCTCCTCGAACCTGATCCCAACGGCGATGTAGCCGGTCGCGGCGAGAGCGAAGAGAAGATGCGATGCGCCCATCCGTGGTGTCGCCCAGAAGGCCAGCACCAGCCCCGTCATCATCGGGTGCCGCACGACGGCGTAGAGACCGCCGACATAGAGGTCAGAGGTGAGACCGGGGTCTCGGGCGGCCGCCCATCCGGCCTGCCGCAGCCCAACGAGTTCGAGGTGATCCACCGCGAAGGTAGCGGTGATCGCCAGCACCCAGCCTGCAGCGAAGAGTGACCAGGCGATGACCGCGACCGGGCCCTCGACGTGCCAGATCTGCTCACCCCAGGGTTGCCAGAGCACCAGCAGGAGCGCGAGGCAGATGTCTGTGACGAGCACGTAGTAGGTACGTTCGAGCGCCGCCGGGATCCGCCGACTCAGCCATGACTTCACCTGACGACGCGCCATCACCGAGTGCTGGACGGCGAAGAACAGCAGGAGCGCCAGGTCGATGGCGACCGCGCGAGCGGTCGTCGTGCGGTCGGGTCCGTCGACGGTCCTGGGGACGACCACGCCGGCGAGGAAGGCGATCGTCCACACGGTGACAACGAAGAACCCCAGCCAGGCGGCGGCCGAGAGGAGGAGATGGGCAGGGCGTCGGGTCATGTCTCCATGCTGCGGGGGCGGCCGTCCCCGGCGCAGCCGTGGAACTACCTCACTTGTGGGGGTTTCGCGCGACGTACCAGGCTGCGACCTGGGAACGAGATCTGAACCCGAGCCGCAGCCGGATCCGCTCGAGGTGCGACTCGGCGGACCGTTCGGTGATGCCCAGGCGATCCGCCAACTGGCGGTTCGTGAGGCCTTCCGCCACGAGGGCCGCGACTTCTGTCTGGCGGACGGTGAGTCCCGTGGGAACGGTCCTTCGTAGTCGTGGCAGTCCGAGGAAGCGTCGCACCTGTTCGACCAGCGACTCCACATCCCCGATGGCAGGAAGGTGCGAGCGGCCCACGAGCTCCACGAGCTGGGCGCCCGGGATCGCGTCGGCGAGCACCCTGCTCTGCTCGAACGGAGCGGCTCGGTCTCCGCTCCGGTGCAGCACCAGCGTCGGCGCCTGCACCCGCGCGAGGCTCGGAAGCACGTCCAGGGCGTAAGCGAGACGCAACAAGGAGACCGCTGTCTCGGGCGAGGAGGCTGCGCGCTGGTAGCGGGCGAGCGCGTGGCGGGTGCCGGCATCAGCCTCGGGTGCGAAAAGATCGGTGAGCAGGTCTGATCCCAGACCCCAGTGAGAGGCAAGCAGGCCCAGCATGTGCCGCTTGCTGTCCTCGTCGCCGATCGCGTCACCGGTCGCCCAACCGCCGTAGAGCACCAGACGCGAAACCTTCTCCGGCTGATCGGCAGCCCACTGCGCGGCCACCGCCGCCCCAAGCGACCAGCCCAGGACGTCACAGCGGGTAATGCCGAGCGCATCGGTCACCGCGGCGATCGTGGCAAGCTCGAGCGCCATCGTGCGAGGGCCGTCGTAGGCGTCCGAGAGGCCACAACCAGGGCGGTCGTAGCGCACCAACGTGCGGCCCGACGACAGCGACTCGTGGAACATGCGCTCGGCGGGGATGGCCCATCCGAGCTCGAGATGACTGAGCCATCCCGGCGCAACCAGCAGGAACGGCCCGCTGCCTGTCAGGGCATAGGCCACCCGCCCGCCATCGGCCAAGTGCGCCATCCCCAGGCGCTGATCCTGCGCAACCACGACACCAGTGAACAGCAGTTGTGCGCGGATCGCGGCAGCTGAGCAGACGTGTGTCGATACCGTGGTCCCGCAGACGACCTCCGGAGAAGCGATGACTCATCCACCGTTGATCCTCACGGGTGGGCCCGCGGTAGGAAAGAGTGTGACAGCGCGTGCCCTGGCGGAAGGTCGCCCAAGGTGTGCCTTCATCGATGTGGATGACGTACGCCAGTTCGTCGTCACCGGCGCGGCCGCTCCGTGGGAGGGAAAGGAAGGCCGGGAACAGCAACGGCTCGGTGTGACAAACGCTTGCGGCCTCGCTCGCAATTTCCTGGCCATGGGCATTGAGGTCGTCGTCGCTGACGTGCTCACGCCAGAGACCTGCGACTTGTAC
Organism: Kribbella steppae; assembly: GCF_004342025.1. Lineage (GTDB taxonomy): Bacteria > Actinomycetota > Actinomycetes > Propionibacteriales > Kribbellaceae > Kribbella > Kribbella steppae. Next base: position 7,715 of record NZ_SLWN01000001.1, read on the forward strand.
AGGCGGGAGCTACCCGGGTGCCTGATCGTGCACATGACGCTCGGTTTGCCAGAGGCGATGCGGCGTGCGGCGTCCCGCAAGATCTGGCTGACTGACGATGAGTTCCGAATGCTCCACGAGGCGGACGCTGCGAACCCCCCGGACGCCGATCATCGCATCCAGGTGGACGCACTCAACGTGCAGAACCAGACCGAAAAGGTGGCAAGGCTCTGGGCAGAGGGTCGATGATCCGCCGAGGAAGCACCCGAGCTGGCGGACCAGCCGCGCACCGCACCCGGCCAACGCGAACACCAACACCGCAGCGATCCCCCACCTCGTCATCGCCACATGCTGCCATCGGGAAAGCCCCATCGGCGGTGCCCGATCGGGCAGATCAGGTCTGGGGTGTCCAGTCGACCGTGACGGCGAGCTCTGCGAAGTCGTAGATGAGGCGGGAACGGCGGGATGCCATCCAGGCCAGGCAGACCTTGTTGGCGGCGATGTCGGTCACCGGTACGGCGGCCACGTCAGGGCGTTGGTAGAAGGTTGCTACCGACAGCGGGATGATCGAGACGCCACTCCCGGCCGCGACGTGCTCCATCTTCTCCTCGACGCTGCGCATCTCCGGCACCGGCTTCGCCTGGCCGGTGCGCAGTTCCAGCGCGATGTCCCGCCACTCGGGTACGGCGTCCGGAGGCTGCAGCAGATGCTCGTCGGCGAGATCGGCGATGTCGATCTCCGGTTTGCCGGCCAGCCGGTGGTCGGACCGGAGCATCGCGACCCGCGGCTCCTCGAACAGCGGCCGGATGCTCAGCCCCTCCTGGACGATCGGCAGCCGGACGACGCTCACGTCGACCCGGCCGTCGTGCAGCACGTCCACCTGGTCGACCCAGGTCGTCCGGATCACCTCGACCTCGACGTCGGGATGGATTGCGCCGAACGCCCGGACAGCCGGAGTCACGGTGATCCCGGGCATGAAGCCGATGGTGAACGTCTTCGGCCCGCGGGCCGCCTGGACCACGCGCCGGCGCATCGCCTCGGCCGAGGCGAGCAGCGGCCGGGCGTCGTCGAGCAACTGGCGACCGGCCTCCGTCAGCTCGGTCGAACGCTTGGTGCGCGCGAACAGCTGGACCTTGAACTCGTCCTCCAGGGCGCGGATCTGCCGGGACAGCACGGGCTGGGCGATATGCAGGCGATCGGCGGCCCGGCCGAAGTGCAGTTCCTCGGCGACCGCGACGAAGTACCTGAGCTTGCGGAGGTCGACATCCATAATACCTTCAGAGTATTACAGACGCCCGAACAGGTCTTGGACCGCTGCGGTCGTGCAAGCGCAGTGTGGAGGAGAGATCCCAACCACGAAAGGCAGTTCCTCCATGACTCTGCAGGACCAGCGCGTTGTCATTCTCGGCGGTACGTCGGGGATCGGACTGGCGACCGCACAGCTCGCCGCCGATCAGGGCGCGACCGTTATCGTTGCCTCCAGCAACCCGGAGTCGGTGAAACGCGCACTCGAATCCCTGCCCTCGTCGGCGTCCGGCAAGGCACTCGACCTGACCGACGCCGAGGCGGTCACGGCCTTCTTCGATGGCCTCGAACCCTTCGACCATCTCGTCTTCACAGCCGGCGAATCGCTGACCTTGCTCGCGGTCGCGTCGATGGATCTGGCGCGGGCTCGTCAAGCCTTCGAGGTCAGGTACTTCGGCGCCCTCGGTGCGGTCAGTGCGGCGGCGTCCAAGATCCGTCCGGGTGGTTCCGTCGTACTGACGACCGGTGCGGCGGCCGATCGTCCCGGGCCGGGTTGGTCCGTCGCGGCCGGCATCTGCGGCGCGGTGGACTCCCTCGTCCGGGCGCTTGCTGTCGAACTCGCGCCAATCCGTGTCAACGCCGTCAAGCCCGGCATGGTTCGTACTCCCCTGTGGTCCGACCTGGCACCGGAGGCGCTGTACGAGGAGACGGCCAAGGTCCTGCCCGTGGGCCGGGTGGGCGAGCCGTCCGACATCGCGGCCGCCTATGTCTACCTGATGGACCAGGGCTACGCGACCGGCACCATCGTCAGCGTCGATGGCGGACACGTGCTGGTGTGAGCCTGGCAGAGTGGGGACCATGGCACGGATTCTGGTGACTGGGTCGGCTGACGGGCTTGGTCGGATGGTGGCGGGTGAGTTGATCGGCCAAGGGCACGAGGTTGTGCTGCACGCGCGCAACGAGCGGCGCGGTGACGATGCGCTGGGTGCGTTACCGAAGGCCGCGGGCGTGCTGGTCGGTGACCTCTCGAGCATTGCGGAGACACGTGACGTGGCTCGGCAGGCGAACGAGTCCGGGCGGTTCGACGTGGTAGTCCACAATGCCGCGGTCGGCTATCAGGAATCGCGGATCGAGACCGTCGACGGGCTGGAGCATGTGTTCGCGATCAACGCCCTGGCGCCGTACCTGCTGACCGCGTTGATCGAGCGACCGGAGCGGTTGGTGTACCTGAGCTCCGGCATGCACGAGAGCGGTGACGTCGTACTGGATGATCTCCAGTGGGTCCGGCGCCGGTGGAGCGGATCGCGGGCGTACTCGGACTCGAAGCTGCACGACGTGATCCTCGCGTTCGCGGTCGCGCGACTGTGGCCCGGCGTACTGTCGAACGCCGTCGACCCGGGCTGGGTGGCGACGAAGATGGGCGGCCGAGGTGCGCCCGGCGATCTCAACCAGGCGCACCTCACCCAGGTCTGGCTGGCCACGGCTCCGACCACGCCCAGCGGCGGGTACTACTACCACCTCCGCCCGCACGCGACCCACCCCGCGGCCTCGGACTCCGAGGTCCAGGGCGCATTTCTCGAGGTCTGCGGCTCGCTCACCGGGGTGCCGTTCCCCGGTTGATCATTCCTGGACGACGTACAGCGTGTTGCCGTCCTGGTCGCGGAAGGTGAACATCGGCGGGACGCCAGGCCAGGCGATCAGCTCGTCGGTGTCGACGCCCTCCGACTGCAGGTGCTTGTGCGCAGCGGTGGCATCGGGGGTGACGAGTCGTACTCCGGTGTCGGCCGGCTGGTCGTTCGCAGCGGGCGACAGCGCAAGGTTGGTCGGAGCGCCGGGCGGGGCGACCACGATCCACCGGCCGCCGATCTCGGGCAGCGGTGCGTCCATCAACAGCTCGAACCCCAGCGTCCCGGTATAGAACGCGACCGCCCGGTCCTGGTCGCCAACCGGTACGCCGATGGTCCGAATGTCGGTGAAGTGGTTCATCTCTACCTCCAGTGGTGGGTGCTTTCACTAGGAGGTAGAGACCACTCCCCCGATTTCGACATCCCACCCGCGACCGGCCCCCGGACAACCAGAAGCCCCGGACGGCCATGCAGCGGCTGTCCGGGGCTTCTTCGGCAGAACTACTACTTTGCGACGACTCGGAGGCCGAATTCGGCCTTGCCGTCGCCGGTGGAGCGGACGACGAAACCGCCGGAGCGCAGGGCCGCCAGGTCCTTGTCGGAGCTGAACTTCTTGCTCAGGGAGCCGGCTGCCTCGAAGTCGATGTAGCCGATCGTCACCGCGCCCTTGGTGTCGGGCAGGGCCTGCTTGAAGTTCTCGGTCCCGCCGAGGTTGCCGCCCTTCAGCACCTGCTCGGCGTACGACTGGTCGGTGGCGATCACCAGCGAGTCGTCGTCCTTGGCCCTCTCGATCGGGATGTTGGCCGACGACTCCTTGCGCAGCAGGGTGGTCAGCTTCTCCACGACGGGCTCGGCCTTGGCCGGGTCGGTCTCCATCCGGGCCGCGATCTTCGGGCCGTTGCCGGCGTCCTTGTCGATGGCGACGGCCAGGTTCTTGCCCAGCAGGCTCTTCAGGTCGTCGGGCAGGGTCAGCCCGGTCTCTTCCTTGAACTCCTCGGTCAGCTCCTGGATGTTGCTGTTCGAGGCCTTCTCGAGCTGCTTCCACATCGTGTCGATCAGGCTCTCGCCGCCGGACACCGCGATCGCACCGGCCGTCGTGTCGGGCAGCTGCCCGATCAGCTCACCGGCGTCGGCCCCGTCGACCTTGACGCTCTGGTCACCGTGGGCGATGCCCTTCAGCTCGACGTACGACGAGTCGAACCGCAGCGCGGCCGCCATCGTCGCGTCCGAGATGCCGGCCAACTGCTCCGACTGCACCTTGCCCGAGATGTCGGCGATGCCCTTCATGTCGGCCCAGACCGAGGCGAAACCCTGCTCGCCGAGGGCGTCCATGTCCGCGCTGAACTTTGCGTTCTTCTCCAGCGGGTTGTCCTTGCTGGTGGCAACGGCCTGGTCGACGGTCGCCTGGTCGTCGGCGAGCAGCACGTAACCGTTGCTGAACGCGCGACCGGGCTTCTTGTCCTCCTTGGCCATCAGCTTGTCGAGGCCCTTGGCGGCGTCGCCCTCGTTCTTCACCTCGACGGCGACCACCATGGTCGGCTCGTCCTTGCCGTCGGCGGCCGGCAGCACGGCCAGGCCGGCGCGTTCGCCGAGCCACGGCTTGATGTCCTGGTCGTAGTTCACGTCGGCCAGATCGTCACCGGCGTACTTCTTGATGCTCTCGAAGAGCTTCTGCCGCAGGTCGTCGTTCTCGCCGGTCAGGCCGAGGTTCTCCTTGACCGAGGGGAACTTGAGCATGAACCGGATCGCGGCGACCTTCTGGCCGGCCGACGGGTTCAGGTCGACGCGGGCGTAGGCGACCGCGTTCCCCGGCAGCACCGCGGCCGGCTGCTTGCCGCCGTTGAGCTTGCCGTAGGCAAAGATGCCGCCGCTGGCGACGACCAGCACCATGGCCAGCGCCGCGATCATCGGGATCAGCTTGCCGCGCTTCTTCTTCGGCTCCGGCTGCCACTGGTGCTGTCCCGGACCGAACCCGGGCCCCTGCGGCGGCTGTCCACCGACGTGCATCTGCTCGTACGACGCCTGCCCGCCGGGCTGGCCGTACTGCTGCGGGCCGGGCTGGCCCTGCTGACCGGGCTGCCCGTACGACGGTGCACCAGGCTGACCGTACTGCGGCCCACCCTGCTGGTACTGCGGCTGCTGCGGGCCAGGCCGACCGTACTGCCCAGGCTGCTGCTGTCCAGGCTGGCCGTACTGCGGCGGGCCAGGCTGTCCGTACTGCGGCTGCCCCTGGGGCGCCGGACCAGGACGGCCCTGCTGCGGGCGGTCCGCGGACCCCTGCTGCGGCCACGGGCCCTGCTGGTTGCCCTGGGCACTCATAGGCGGACGCTGTGCGCCCGGCCCCTGCTGGCCGCCGTACTGGTTCGGGTTGTTCTGCGGAGCGCCGGCACCCGGATACTGCGGGTTGGGCGGGGTGTTCTGGTCGGACATATGCTCCCTCACGTGGTCCAGTGGCCTCACCCACTGGCTGGGTCGTCTCTGGTGATCCCGACCCGACCAGACAGGCTAGTGCACCTGCGGCGAGGTCTCTGACGCGCCAGGTTGCGATGTGGTTGCAACCGGTTCGGAGCGCCAGGTGGCGGCGGCGATGATCGCAGCCGCCAGCGCCGCACCGACCAACCATGCCGCAGCAGGGGTCCACGTATGCAGTTCGAGCGGCGCCGCGACCAGATCTCCCGGCTTGGCCGCCTCCAGCCGGGGCTGGATCGGGTCATGGCCGAGCAGCATGCCGACGCCCCACGCGACGCCGGAGCCGAGCGCCGCGCCGAGCGCCACGATCGCGACCGACCACGGACCGTAGTTCCGTAGCCACCAGAACAGTGCACCGCCGAGCACGAGCGCGGTGATGAAGCCGATCGCGGTGAAGGTGCCGTCCGGCCCGAAGATCCGGGTCATCTGCTCTTCGCCCAGCGCGCCGCCGTTCTCGTCCACGGTGTACTGCGCCAGCGGCGAGAACTGCTGCCACGCCCATCCGGCCACCACGCCGGCGACCAGGAACACGATCGCGGTGACCGCGATCGCCTTCGCCCACGGCATCGCCGGCTCCGGCGGAGGCGGCGTACCGAACGGAACCCCCGACGGCGGGGGCAGGTACGGCGAAGGCTGGTCAGACTGAGGTTGCGTCACCTCGACAGTGTGCCGCACAGATTCCCCCAGGCCTCAACTGGCCAGGCAGGAAGGACCGAGCAGCGCCTTCAGGTCCGCCATCAGCGACGACGTCGGAGTGACCCGGAACCGGTCGCCGATCCGCATCACCGTCGTCTTCTGCCGGGCCTGCAAGCGCAGTTGCACCTCGGTCATCCCCGGATGCGACTGCAGCACGTCCCGCAGCTGCTCGACCAGTGGCGGCGTACAGCGGTTCACCGGCATCGTGATGACCACCGGTCCGCTCGGGCCCTCGGTCAGGTCCGGCACGATCACCTCGGAGCCGCTCAGCTCGAGCCGGTCCTCGCGCCGGCGGACCCGGCCCTTCATCAGGATGATCGCGTCGTTGCTCAGCAGGTGTGCGTGCAACTGGTACGCCGAGGAGAACATCATCACCTCGATCGAACCTTCCAGGTCCTCGATGGTGACGATCGCGTAGATGTCGCCGCGCTTGTTCACCTTCCGCTGCACCGCGGTGACCAGACCGCCGATGGTCACCTGGCTGCCGTCCGGCCGGTCCTCGTCGGCGAGCAGTTGACCGATCGTGCAGTCGCTGCCGTTGGTGAGCACGTGCTCGACACCGAACAGCGGGTGGTCGGAGACATAGAGCCCCAGCATGTCCCGCTCGTGCGCGAGTTTGGTCGCCTTGTCCCACTCCTCGATCTCCGGGACGGTGACGGTGAGCCGGCTGTTGCCCTCTCCCTCGTCCGCGTCGTCGTCGCCCATCGAGAAGAGGTCGAACTGGCCGTGCGCCTCGTTCCGCTTCAGGTCGATCGCCTCGTCGACGGCCTGCTCGTGCACCGCGACGACCGCGCGCCGGGCGTGGCTCATCGAGTCGAACGAACCGGCCTTGGCCAGCGACTCGATCACCCGCTTGTTGCAGACCGGCAGCGACACCTTGTCGATGAAGTCGACGAAGTCGGTGAACCGGCCCTTCTCCTCGCGGGCCGCGACGATCTCGGCCACCACGTTGACGCCGACGTTGCGGATCGCGGACAGGCCGAAACGGATGTCGGTGCCGACCGGGGTGAAGTTCGAGTCCGACTCGTTCACGTCCGGCGGCAGCACCTTGATGCCCATCCGGCGGCACTCGTTCAGGTAGATGGCCATCTTGTCCTTGTCGTCCTTCACCGACGTCAGGACGGCGGCCATGTACTCCGCCGGGTAGTTCGCCTTGAGGTACGCCGTCCAGTACGAGACCAGCCCGTACGCCGCCGAGTGCGCCTTGTTGAACGCGTAGTCGGAGAACGGGACCAGCACGTCCCAGAGCGCCTTGATCGACGCGTCGGAGAAGCCGTTCGCCTTCATCCCCTCGGAGAAGCCGACGTACTCCGCGTCCAGCACCTCGCGCTTCTTCTTGCCCATCGCGCGGCGGAGCAGATCCGCTTTGCCGAGCGTGTACCCGCCGAGCTGCTGCGCGATCGCCATCACCTGCTCCTGGTAGACGATCAGACCGTAGGTCGTCCCCAGGATCGGTTCGAGCGCGACCGCGAGCTCGTCGTGCGGGTAGCTGATCTCCTGCTGCTTGTTCTTGCGCAGGGCGTAGTTGGTGTGGCTGTTCGCACCCATCGGGCCGGGCCGGTAGAGCGCGCCGACGGCGGAGATGTCCTCGAAGTTGTCCGGCTTCATCAGCCGCAGCAGCGCCCGCATCGGGCCGCCGTCGAACTGGAACACGCCGAGGGTGTCACCGCGGCCGAGCAGCTCGAAGGTCGGGCCGTCGTCCAGGGACTTGGCCAGCTCGTCCAGGTCCAGCGTGATCCCGCGGCTGGCCTCGACGTTCTTGACCGCGTCGTCCATGATCGTCAGGTTGCGCAGGCCCAGGAAGTCCATCTTGACCAGGCCGAGCGTCTCGCAGCTCGGGTAGTCGAACTGGGTGATGACCTGGCCGTCCTGCTCGCGGCGCATGATCGGGATCAGCTCGATCAGCGGCTCGCTGGACATGATCACGCCGGCCGCGTGCACACCCCACTGACGCTTCAGGTTCTCCAGGCCGCGGGCGGTGTCGACGATCTTGCGGACGTCCTGGTCGGACTCGTACAGCTGCCGGAACTCGCCGGCCTCGGAGTACCGCTTGTGGCTGGAGTCGAAGATACCGGACAGCGGGATGTCCTTGCCCATCACCGACGGCGGCATCGCCTTGGTGATCCGGTCGCCCATCGCGAACGGGTAGTCCAGCACCCGGCCGGCGTCCTTGATCGCCTGCTTGGCCTTGATGGTGCCGTAGGTGACGATCATCGCGACCCGGTCGTCGCCGTACTTCTCGGTGACGTAGCGGATCACCTCGGGGCGGCGGCGGTCGTCGAAGTCGATGTCGAAGTCGGGCATCGACATACGTTCGGGGTTCAGGAACCGCTCGAAGATCAGACCGTGCTGGAGCGGGTCGAGGTCGGTGATCCGCATCGCGTACGCACACATCGAACCGGCACCGGAACCACGGCCCGGACCGACCCGGATGCCGTGCTCCTTGGCCCAGTTGATGAAGTCGGCGACGACGAGGAAGTAGCCGGCGTACCCCTTCGAGGTGATGACCTCGATCTCGTACTCGGCCTGCTTGCGGACCTGGTCCGGGATGCCTTCGGGGTACCGCTTGTGCAGGCCGGTCTCGACCTCGGCGACGAACCAGGACTCCTCGTTGTGACCGTCGGGGCAGGGGAACCGGGGCATGAACCGGCCCTCGCCCTCGGTGAAGCTGACATCGCACTGCTCGGCGATCAGCAGCGTGTTGTCACACGCCTCCGGCAGCTCCTTCCACACCTCGCGCATCTCGGCCGCGGTCTTGACGTAGAACTCGTTCGCGTCGAACTTGAACCGGTTCGGGTCGGACAGCGTCGAGCCGGACTGGACGCACAGCAGCGCGGCGTGCGCGGTGGAGTCCTCGGGCTTGGTGTAGTGCAGGTCGTTGGTGGCCACCAGCGGCAGGTCGAGCTCGCGGGCCAGCTTGAGCAGGTCCTTCTGGATGTTCCGCTCGATGCCGAGGCCGTGGTCCATCAGCTCGCAGTAGAAGTTCTCCTTGCCGAAGATGTCGCGGAACTCCGCGGCCGCCTCGACAGCCTCCTTGTACTGCCCGAGCCGCAGCCGGGTCTGCACCTCGCCGGACGGGCAGCCCGTGGTCGCGATCAGGCCCTGGCCGTAGGTGTTCAGCAGCTCGCGGTCCATCCGGGGCTTGAAGTAGTAGCCCTCGAGACTGGCCAGCGAGCTCATCTTGAACAGGTTGTGCATACCGGACGTGTTCTTGGCCAGCAGCGTCATGTGCGTGTAGGCACCGCTACCGGACACGTCGTCGCGGCCCGAGTTCGCATCGCCCCACTTGACCCGCTTCCGCTCGCTGCGGTGCGTGTGCGGGGTCAGGTACGCCTCGACGCCGATGATCGGCTTGACGTCGTACTTCTTCGCCGTCTTCCAGAACTCGTACGCCCCGAACACGTAGCCGTGGTCGGTGGTGGCGATCGCCGGCATGCCCATTTCCTGGGCTGTTTTGAACAACTCGTCGATCCGCGCGGCGCCGTCCAGCATGGAGTACTCGGTGTGCACGTGTAGATGCACGAAACTGTCGCTGGACGCCATGTCTGCGCAGACCTCCCAGGGCGTGAGTGTGGGTGACTGCAGCAGCCTAATCGGGCCCGCCGACAGTTCTTCACCGGCTCACCGGGAGCAGCCTCCGCTGCCCGATATCCGGGCGTGGACCGCACCAGAACAACACCAGTTCTCGCCATGCCCCGCCGGCCGCGGCAGCCCGCCGGCGGGGCAGGCGCTCCATCCTTCCCGGCCGGAGGGAGCGGTAAGGATGGAGCGGCCGACCTGGCGCCGAGCAGGGGACTCAGGACGCCAGGTCAGCCGGTCTAGGGGGTCGCCGGCATCAGCGGTCCCTCAGGTCGCGCGCCACGTCGCGCACCATCAGGATCGCGAGCACACCGGTGATGATCATGAGAATCCACATGCTCGTGATCACGCCTCGCCCTCCAGGAGGGTCCAGACGGCGCTGTTCGAGGGGAGCTTCTCGCCGGCCTCCGCGTCGCTGGCGAGGAGGAGGGTGCCATCGACCGGGTTGCAGACCGGTCGGGGCGAGCAGTTGACGGCACAGGCGAAGCCGTCGCCTCGGGTGAACGCCAGTACGCCGGGCTCCGTCGGCAGCCAGCGGAGTTCGCCGGAGCCGAGTACAGGGATCCGGTGCCGCAGCGACAGGGCCTCGCGGTAGAGGTGCAGCATCGAGTCGCCACTACCGAGCAGCAGGTCCGCCGCGTGATCCGCGAACCAGTCCGGCTGCGGTAGCCACGTCGTACCCGAGCCGCCGTCCGGTGAGAAGCCGAAGGAGTCGTGTTCTGCTCTCCACGGTAGTGGCACCCGACAACCGTCCCGGCCGCGCCGGACGCCGCCGGTGCGGTGGAACATCGGATCGGTCAGCAGGTGCTCCGGCAGGTCGGTCACCTCCGGCAGCCCCAGCTCCTCGCCTTGATAGAGGTACGCCGACCCCGGCAACGCCAGCATGAGCAGCGCAGCGGCACGCGCCCGGGCCACGCCGAGCTCGAGATCGCCGGGTCCGGCGCCCGGTGCTCCCCCGGCATACCTGGTGACGGACCGCGGCATGTCGTGGTTGTTCAGCACCCAGGCGACGGAAGATCCGGACCCGGCGATCGTCTCGAGGCCCCGGTCGATCACGTCGTACAGCGACCGGTCGTCCCACTCGGCGCGGAGGAACTCGAAGAAGAAGGTCTGGTGCAGCTCGTCCGGGCGCTGGTACCGCGCGAGCTGCTCGGTGTCGAGCAGGCCGACCTCGCCGACCAGGACCCGCTCCCGCCCGGTCCGCTGCGTGTACTCCTCCGCGATCGCTCGCCAGCTGCGCCACACCTCGTGCACCTCGGGTTGGTTCCAGGCGTGCGGGTTGATCGGGTCGCCGGTCAGCTCGTCGTGGTCGGCGTGCTCGTGGTCCGGCAGCCCCTCGGCCTTGTGCAACCCGTGCGCGACGTCGATCCGCAGCCCGTCCGCGCCGCGGTCGAACCAGAAGCGCAGTACCTCCTCGAAGGCCGCCGCGACGTCCCGGTGCCGCCAGTTGAAGTCAGGCTGCTCGGCCGCGAACGTGTGCAGGTACCACTGGCCGTCGGGCACCCTTTCCCACGCGGACCCGCCGAAGATCGACCGCCAGTTGTTCGGAGGCTGGTCACCATGACCGTCTGCGAAATGAAACCGGGCCCGCTCCGGACTCCCAGGGCCGGCCGCGAGCGCCGCGGTGAACCAGGGGTGCTCGATCGAGCAGTGGTTCGGTACGACGTCGACGATGACCCTGAGGTCGAGGCGGTGGGCGTCCCTGATCAGCCGGTCGAACGACTCGAGCGTCCCGTACTCCGGATGGACGCCGCGATAATCGGCGACGTCGTACCCGTGGTCGTGCTGGGGCGAGGGGTAGAACGGGTTGAGCCAGAGTGCGTCGACGCCGAGGCTGCGCAGGTACGGGAGCCGCTGCCGGACGCCGTCGAGGTCACCGATGCCGTCGCCGTCGGAGTCGGCGAAGCTCCGCACGTAGACCTGGTAGACGACCGCGCTCCGCCACCAATCGCGCGCGCTGCCCCGGAGCGGTAGGCAACTCGTTACGGGCATCGGGACCTCGCCAACAGGGGATAACGTTGTCACCAAGGATCCCCAGGCCGCCCGGCGAAGACATCGGGACGCCTACGTATTTCGGTACGGAGAATGCGTGGAAACGTTACCGCTCGGGGTGCTCGGCGACCCAGCGGGCGACCTGGGTGCGGGAGGAGAAGGCGAGCTTGCTGAGGATGTGCTCGACGTGGGTCTCGGCGGTGCGCTGGGAGATGACGAGGCGGGCGGCGATCTCCCGGTTGCTCAGGCCGTCGCCGATCAGGACCGCGATCTGGTGCTCGCGCCGGGTCAGCCGGCCCGCCATCCCCGGTTTCGCCGCCCGATCCCGCTCGGTCTCCTCCCCCAGCGCCAGCGTGACCGCCTGGTCGAAGGAGTACGCCGCCCCCGCCTGGAACGCCTCGTCGAACGCCGCGTCACCGATCGCGGCCCGGATCCGCTGCTCGGTCCGGTCGTCGAACTGGCTGTACGGCGTCGTCTCGTCGACATGCGCACCACTCGACCGCCAGACCGCCCGGGACGCGCCCATCAACCGCGCGGCCCGCTCGGTGGGCGCGTCCGATCCAGCACACCAGGACAGTGCCTGGACGCAGAAGGCGATCCCGGTGTGGTCGTTCATCGGCTGCCACAGCCGGATCGCCTCCCGGAAGGAGTGCGTCGCCGACTCGTACTGGTCGTGGTCGCGCCATCGGACGATGCCGACGGTCCACAGCGCGTAGGCCTTCGACGAGGCCGCGCCCCGGGAATCGGCCAGCTCGTACGCCTGCCGGCTGAACTCCTCGACCCGCGGATCGGTGAGGAAGAAGGTTGCCGCGGACAACAAGATCAGCGAGTCGAACTCGCCCAGCCGGTCCTGGACCGTGCGGTAGCCGGCCAGGCCGCGCTCCAGCCGGGCGACGGCTCCGGTGAGATCACCTTGGTAGATCAGCGCCTGGCCCTCCACCTCGGCGATCCGGGCCCGCAACTGCTCGTCGTCGTACCGCTCCGCGAGCTCCGCACACTCGGCCAGCAGCCGCGTCGACTGCTCGGACTCGCCCAGGAACATGGCGAGATAGGCGCCGGCCCAGATCCCCATCGCCCGGGTCGGCGTCTGCTCCGGCGCGGCGTCGATCGCCCGGCTGAGGTAGCGATGACCCTCGCGCAGGAAGCCGGCGAACCAGAAGTTCCAGATCGGCGCCGCGATCTCCAGCGCGGCCGCCCCCTCGCCCGGCTCGGCCAGGCAGAAGTCGAGGGCCTCCCGGAGATTCTCGTGTTCGCGCCGCAGCCGGATGTACCAGTCGGCCTGCCGCGGGCTGAAACTGTCCGCCTCCCACTGCGCGGCCAGCATCCGGTAGAAGTCGCGGTGCCGGACCCGGATCTCGCGGGTCCGGCCGGCCTCGGCCAGGCGCATCCCGCCGTACTGGCTGATCGTGGTGAGCATGTCGTACCAGGCGACGATCGAGTGGTCGGTGACGATCGTGCGGGTGATGATCGACTTGTTCACCAGCCCGGCGACGAGATCGAGCACCTCGTCGCGCGCGATGCCGTCGCCGGAGCAGACCTCCTCCGCGCCCTCGAGGTCGAAGCCGCCGGCGAACACCGACAGCCGTTCCCACAGCAGCCGCTCAGCCGGGGAACACAGGTCGTAGCTCCAGGTCACGGCGGCGTCCAGCGCCTGCTGCCTGGCTGGTCCGGCCTGCCGTCCGGTGGCCAGCAGCCGGAAGCGGTCCTCGAGCCGGTCGAGGATCTGCGCCAACGACAGCGTCCGCATCCAGACCGCCGCGAGTTCGAGCGCCAGCGGTACGCCGTCCAGCTGCCGGCACACCTCGATCACCTGAGCCCGGTTCCGCTCGTCGATCTCGAACTCGGGCAGCACGGCACGGACCCGATCGGTGAACAGCACCAACGACTCGTACTGATCGGCGTCGGCGGCCAGAGCTTCCATCGGCGGCGTGGACAGCGGGGGCACCGCGAGGACCTGCTCACCTTCCACACCCAGCACGTGCCGGCTGGTCGCCAGGATCCGGAGCTGTGGGGCGGCGGCCAGCAGCTTGCTCGCCAGTACGGCGCACGCCTCGGCGACCTGCTCACAGTTGTCCAGCACCAGCAGCAGGTGCTTGTCCTCGAGGTACTCGGCCAGGTCAGCGGTCGGGTTGGCAGACACCTGACTCAGCTCGAGTGCGCCGGCCAGGGTGTGCCCGAGCAGCGTCGGGTCGCGTAGTGCGGCCAGTTCCACGAACCACACCCCGTCGGCGAAGGTACGTCGTACCTCTCCTGCCATCCGCAACGCCAGGCGGGTCTTGCCGACTCCGCCGGTGCCGGTCAGGGTCAGCAGACGGCTGCTCGACAGCAACCGCCTCGTGTCTGCCAGCTCACGACGCCGCCCCACGAAACTCGTCAGCTCGGCCGGTAGCCGGCCGCGAGCCGTCGCCACTGGCTTCGACTCCGCCATGCCTCAGGGTAGGCCGGAAGTGCGCTGTTGAGACCGGCTCAGGGCGCACACTGAGGGAATGGTGCGGGTAGCGCTGATTGTCGTGTCGGTGGCCCTCCTGCTGCTGGCTGTGCTCTGGGGGTACCAGCGGCAGCTGATCTACCTGCCCGACACGACTGCGGTGAGTGCCAGTGCGGGGGCCCAGGACGTGGTGCTGGAGACGAGTGACGGCGTGAAGCTGGGTGCTTGGCTGCTGCGGCCCCGAGGGCCAGACCGCGGCGTCGCCGTACTCGTCGCCAATGGCAACGGTGGCAACCGGGCCGGACGGGCTCCACTCGCGCAGGCGCTGGCCGCTGAGGGCCTGACCGTGTTGCTGTTCGACTACCGCGGGTACGGCGGCAACGAGGGCAGTCCGAGTGAGCAAGGGCTGGCCCGGGATGTGCGTGCGGCACAGCGCTATCTGGTCGAGTCCGGCGTACCGCCTGAGCGGACCGTGTACTTCGGTGAGAGCCTCGGGGCTGCGGTGGTGACCGAGCTGACGACCTCGGTGGCGCCGGGTGGGCTGGTACTGCGGTCGCCGTTCGTCGACCTGGCGTCAGTGGGGCAGGTCCACTACCCGTTCTTGCCGGTCGGGCTGCTGCTTCGCGACAAGTTCCCACTGGCTGAGCAGCTGGCCGGCGTGAAGGCACCGGTTGCTGTGGTCTACGGCAGCGAAGACTCCGTCGTACCGCCTGAGCAGAGCCGTGAGGTGGCTGACGCGGCGCCGACGTTGAAGGACCTGGTGGAGATCCCGGGAGCCGACCACAACGATGCAGCGCTGGTCCATGGGCCAGAAGTGATCGCGGCCGTGGTCAGGCTCGCAGAGCAGCTCTAGACCAGCTCGCGGTGGTCCCCGTCGATGAGAAGGGCCTTGCCGTCGCGCATGGGCAGATACCGTACGCCGGTCCGGTCGTAGAGCTCGGCCACGTTGGCCACCAGCTCCGTCTCGGGGTGACCGGGTGAGTCGAGGTGCGGGACGATCGCGTGGTCGAGCACGCCGAGCCCGTCCCAGAGGAGCTCGCCGTCGACCGCGTCGGTGTCGTCACACAACTCGAGACCGCGCAGACTCGGTGCGAGGACACACGGTCCGGCGCTGTAACCGGCGTACACGATCTGCTCGGAGGTGATCAGCTCCGGCAGGATCTGGTCGGCTCCGCTCCGCGCCATCGCGGCACGCAGCACGAAGACGTTGCCACCGCGCACCCAGAGGCCGTCGTACTCCGTGAGCCGTGCCTTCAGCTCCTCGCCCGTGCAGGAACGCAGATCGAGCTCCGACGGGCGGAGGCCGAGGTCGGTCAGCCAGGCGACCTCCTCGGCGACCTTCTCCCGGCGTACGGCGGGATCCTCGGCGTCAATCGAGTTGCAGATGACGGCCACCCGAGCAGCCGGCGGAAGCAGTGCGACCAGGCGCTCGGGATGGTCGCCGAGGCGGAACGACGACAGGTAGAGCTTCACTGACTGTCGACCAGCCGATCGAGCGCGTGGTCGAGGTCGGCCGGGTACTGCGAGGTGAACTCGACGTACTCCCCGGAGCCCGGGTGGTCGAAGCCGAGCCGCATCGCGTGCAGCCACTGCCGGTTGAGCTGGAGCCGCTCGGCGAGGACCGGGTCGGCGCCGTAGGTGAGGTCGCCGCAGCACGGGTGGCCGATCGCTGCCATGTGGACGCGGATCTGGTGGGTGCGGCCGGTCTCGAGGGTGATCTCGAGCAGGGTCGCATACCGGAACGCCTCGAGCGTCTCGTAGTGGGTCACGCTCGGCTTGCCGCCCGCGACGACGCCGAACTTGTAGTCGTGGTGCGGGTGCCGGTCGATCGGCGCGTCCACGGTCCCGGTGAACGGGTCGGGGTGGCCCTGGACCAGCGCGTGGTAGATCTTCTTGACCGTCCGCTCCTTGAAGGCGCGCTTCAATACGGTGTACGCGTACTCCGTCTTGGCCACGACCATCAGCCCGGACGTGCCGACGTCGAGCCGGTGCACGATTCCCTTGCGCTCGGCGGCACCGCTGGTGGAGATGGTGAACCCGGCGCCGGCCAGGTGGCCGATCACGGTCGGGCCGGTCCATCCCGGAGACGGGTGCGCGGCCACACCGACCGGCTTGTCCACCACGATGATCTCGTCGTCGTCGTACACGATCCGGAGGTTCTCGACGGTCTCGGGGACGACGGTGACTTCGGCGGGCGGTGGTGGCAGTTCGACGTCCAGCAGCACACCGGCGGAGACGCGGGCCGACTTGGCGGCCGGGGCGCCGTCGACCTGGACCAGACCGGACTCGATCAGCTCGGCGGCCTTGGTCCTGGACACGCCGAACAGCCGGGACAGCGCCGCGTCGAGCCGCTCACCGGCCAGACCGTCCGGGACCATCACGGTCCGGGAGTCGCCCGTCACTTCTTCAGTTCCTTCGTCCCGTCGAGCCTGACCCCGCGCAGGGTCTGGATCACCAGCAGCACGGCGGCCGAGGTGACGGCCATGTCCGCGATGTTGAAGATCGCCCAGTGCGGCGTCTGCAGGAAGTCGATCACGTGCCCGTGGAACGGCGACGGCTCCCGGAAGATCCGGTCGATGATGTTGCCGACCGCGCCACCGAACAGTAATCCGAACGCGACCGCCCAGCCGATCGACCCGAGCTTGCGGGACAGGTAGGCGACGCCGAGCGCGACCGTGATCTGGATCGCGCTGATGTACGGCGTGTAGTCCGAACCGAGACTGAACGCGGCCCCGGAGTTCCGGATCAGGTTGAACTTCAGGAAGCTCCCGATCACGTTCACCGGCTCACCCGGCGTCAGATGCGCCAACGCCAGCGCCTTGGTCAGCTGATCCAGGAACAGGATCAGCAGCCCGACCGCGCCGAACAGGACCATCAACTTCCAGGACCGACGCCGGACCGGCGTGCTCTCACTGTCTGTCGGTACGGCGTCGCCCTCAGCAGCGTCCGGAGACGACGGAGAACCGGCCGACAGGGAGTCGGCCGGTTCCGTTGGCTCGGGGGGTGCGTCCCCTGCCTGGTGGGACGTGTCGGGGTCGCTCAGCGGCGTTCTTCGCGTTCTTTGCATGACACGCACAGTGTCGCACGCGGGAACGCCTGCAACCGACCCTTGCCGATCGCGTTGCCGCAGCTCTCGCAGATGCCGTAGGTGCCGTCCTCGATCCGGGACAGGGCCCGCTCGATCTGGTCCAGCATGTCGCGGGCGTTGTTCGCCAGCGACATCTCGTGGTCGCGCTCCAGCGTGGTCGAGCCGACATCGGCCTGGTCGTTGCCGGCACCGTCGCCACCGTCGCGGAGCAAGCCGACAATCTCCTGCTGGGCGTCGTGGATCTCCTTGTTCAGGTGCACCACGTCGGCCTCCAGCTCACCGCGGAGCTCGGTCAGCTCGGCGGCCGTCCACGGGGTCTCGCCGGATTTCACCGTGAGGGTCTCTGCCTTGTGCGCTGCGGACTTCGCCGGCGCCGTCGCCGGGGTCCTGTTCTCGTTCGTCTTCATGGCCACCCTCTTCGTCGGAGCTTGCTTGGCAGGGGTCTTCGCCGCTGTACTCTTGGCCGCTGTCGAGCCGGCAGACTTCTTGGCCGCCGTCTTCTTCGCGGGAGTCTTCTTGGCGGAGGTCTTCTTGGCCGGCGTGGTCTTCGCCGGTGCCTTGCGGGCCGCAGTCTTCTTGGTGGCCGGCTCGGCTGATTTCGCGGCGGTCTTCTTGGCCGCGGCAGTGCGTTGGGGGGCGGACTTCTTGGGAGCCGATGTAGCCATGGTCAGCTACCCCCTGCCTTCGTCGGAGACTGAAGCGGACTGGTCGCAAGACACTAGGCCACGTGCCGAGCACGTGCCAGTCCGACGCGCAGACCGTGGACATACGGTAGTCGAGTCTTCAAGCCCACTCGATGTTCCGCGCGTCACAGCAGTATTTCGGCGTCCCTCTGCGTTTTAGCCGAGCAGATGTTCGAGTCTCGGCCTGAGCACGTTCTCCTCCCCCTCCACCGCGACCAGTTTGTCCCTGCTGGTCGCTCCCCGTACCAACGTCACCGCGGAGCGACGTACGCCGAACGCCGCCGCCACCTCCTCGAGGACAGCCTTCGTCGCCTGCCCCTCAACCGCGCGGGCCGCCACCGACACCACCAGCGCCGGGCCGGACGGGCCGTCGTAGCGCCCGCCGACCGCGGTCCGGGAAGCACCCGGTTTGACCCGCAGCAGAATTCTCACGGCTGAATTCTCGCCTGACCACCCGTTTTTCCTGCCCCACCCCAGCGCCCCGGTCGTTTAACGATTCGTAGTTGCCTGGTACGAAGTCGTACACTGACAACCGCGATCCGCAAGGCAGTGATGGGGCGATCACCCCGGAGCCGCCGGAAGAACAGTCCGCAGGGACCTATTAGAACCGGCAGCGACGCGTTAAGGAAGTGGGTGGCCACAACTCTCGGTCACCAAGGAGGGTGGTACCGCGCGGCACCGGCGCAAACGCCGGCGCTTCGTCCCTCGTCAGCAGTCACACTGGCTCGACGAAGGACGACAGAGAGATGGCAACGACTCCGTGGCGGCAGGTCCCGGCGCAGGTGGATTTCCCCGCGCTCGAGCGCGAGGTGCTCGTCCACTGGGACCAGCACGACACCTTCGCCAAGAGCCTCGAGGTGTCCGCCGGCGGTGATCCGTGGACCTTCTTCGAGGGCCCGCCGACCGCGAACGGCATGCCCGGCACCCACCACATCGAGGCGCGCGTCTTCAAGGACGTCTTCCCGCGCTACCGGACAATGAAGGGCTTCTGGGTCGAGCGCAAGGCCGGCTGGGACTGCCACGGTCTGCCGGTCGAGGTCGCGGTCGAGAAGGAACTCGGGTTCAACGGTAAGAACGACATCGAGGCGTACGGGATCGCCGAGTTCAACGCCAAGTGCCGCGAGTCGGTGCTGCGCCACGTGGACGCGTTCAACGAGCTGACCGTCCGGATGGGCTACTGGGTCGACCTGGAGCAGCCCTACCGGACGATGGACCCGGAGTACGTGCAGTCCGTCTGGTGGTCGCTCAAGCAGATCCACGACAAGGGCCTCCTGGTCGAGGACTACCGCATCACGCCGTACTGCCCGCGCTGTGGCACCGGTCTGTCGGACCACGAGCTCGCGCAGGGCTACGAGACCGTCATCGACCCCTCGGTGTACGTCCGCTTCCCGCTAACCTCCGGTCCGCTCGCGGGTAAGGCATCACTGCTGGTCTGGACGACGACCCCGTGGACACTCGTTTCAAACACTGCAGTCGCAGTGCACCCCGACGTGCAGTACGTCGTCGCCACTGACGGCATCGAGTCGCTGGTGGTGGCGGAGCCGCTGCTGAGCACGCTGGGCGAGGACTGGACGGTCACCGGTCAGTACGGCGGCCGCGAGATGGAGCGGTGGACGTACCAGCGGCCGTTCGAGTTGGTGGAGTTCCCCGAGCCGGCGCACTACGTCGTACTGGCTGACTACGTCACCACCGAGGACGGCACCGGTCTGGTGCACCAGTCCCCCGCGTTCGGTGCCGACGACCTTGCGGTGTGCCGTGCGTACGGCCTGCCGGTGGTGAATCCGGTCGAGTCCGACGGTCACTTTGAGGCCGACGTACCGCTGGTTGGTGGGCAGTTCTTCAAGAAGGCCGACGAGACGCTGGTGAAGGACCTGCAGGAGCGCGGTGCGCTCTTCCGGCACGTCCCGTACGAGCACCCGTACCCGCACTGCTGGCGCTGCCACACCCCGGTCATGTACTACGCTCTCCCCTCCTGGTACATCCGCACCACGCAGGTGAAGGACGCGCTGCTCCGCGAGAACGAGAAGTCCAACTGGTACCCGGACTCGGTCAAGTGGGGCCGGTACGGCGACTGGCTGCGCAACAACATCGACTGGGCCGTCTCCCGGTCCCGCTACTGGGGTACGCCGCTGCCGATCTGGCGGTGCGAGGACGACCACCAGGTGTGCGTCGGCTCGTTGGCCGAGCTCGGCCAGCTGGCCGGCCGGGACCTGAACGCCACCGACCCGCACCGGCCGTACGTCGACGACATCACCTTCGACTGCCCGACCTGCGGTCACGAGGCCCGGCGCGTGCCTGAGGTGATCGACGCCTGGTACGACTCGGGCGCGATGCCGTTCGCCCAGTGGGGCTACCCGTGGGCCGAGGGGTCGACGGAGAAGTTCCAGCAGGCGTACCCGGCCGACTTCATCTCCGAGGCGATCGACCAGACCCGTGGCTGGTTCTACACGCTGATGGCGATCGGCACGCTGGTCTTCGACGAGTCGTCGTACCGCAATGTCGTCTGCCTCGGGCACATCATGGCCGAGGACGGCCGGAAGATGTCCAAGCACCTGGGCAACATCCTGGAGCCGATCCCGCTGATGGACGACCACAGCGCGGACGCGGTGCGCTGGTTCATGGCCGCCTCCGGGTCGCCGTGGAAGGCACGCGGCATCGGGCCGAACGTGCTGAACGAGATCGTCCGGAAGGTGCTGCTCACCTACTGGAACACGGTCGCGTTCCACGCCCTGTACGCGCGGCTGGCCGACTGGTCGCCGACCGCCGACGTACCGCCGGTGGCCGAGCGCTCGGTGCTGGACCGGTGGCTGGTCAGCGAGACTCACCGGCTGGTCCGGGACACCGACGAGGCCTACGCCGACTTCGACACCCAGCGGCTGGGTTCGCTGATCAACTCGTTCGTCGACGTGCTCTCCAACTGGTACGTCCGGCGTTCGCGTCGCCGCTTCTGGGCCGGTGACCCCGGTGCGCTCGCCACCCTGCACGAGACGCTCGACGTCCTCACCCGGGTGATGGCGCCGCTGATGCCGTTCGTGACCGAGCGGGTCTGGCAGGACGTGTTCCGTCCGGTCACGCCCGACCTGCCGGAGTCGGTGCACCTGACGAGCTTTCCGGCGTACGACGCGACGCTCATCGACGACAAGCTCGCGCAGCACGTGTCGATGGCTCGGCGTGTCGTCGAACTCGGCCGGTCCGCGCGAGCGGAGGCCAAGGTGCGGACGCGCCAGCCGCTGTCCCGTGCCCTGGTCGGATCGGCCGCGATCGCGGACCTGTCCGCCGAGCTGCTCCAGGAGATCGCCGATGAGCTGAACGTGGGCGCGGTCGAGCCGCTCTCCTCGGCCGGTGCCGACTTGGTCGAGTTCTCTGCCAAGGGCAACTTCCGCGAGCTCGGCAAACGGTTCGCCAAGCAGACCCCGGTGGTCGCTGCCGCGATCGCCGCCGCCGACGCTGCCGCCTTGGCCGCGGCGCTGAAGGAGTCCGGTACGGCGACAGTCGTGGTCGACGGCGAGAACGTCGAGGTCGGCGAGTCCGACGTACTGCTGTCCGAGCGGCCGCGCGAAGGCTGGTCCGTGGTGAACGAGCAGGGCGAGACCGTTGCCCTCGACCTCGAAGTCACCCCGGAGCTCAAGCAGGCCGGCCTGGCCCGCGAGGTGGTCCGGACGTTGCAGGAGGCCCGGAAGAACGCGGGTCTCGAGGTGTCGGACCGGATCAGGGTCTGGCTGACCTCCACCGACGCCGACCTGTCCGATGCCCTCGGCAAGCACGCCGACGAGATCGCCCGCGAGGTCCTCGCCGTCGAGCTCAGCCAGTCGGCCCCGTCGGAGTCCGCAGACGTTGCCACCGGCACCGAAGAGGACCTCCAACTCACCTACTGGCTCGCCAAAGCCTGACCACCCCACCCCGCCGCATTTGGCTGGCTGACCCACCAAATGAGGGGATTGCCACCCTGATTACGGGTGGCAAACCCCCAACCTCGTTGGCTGGCCAGCCAAATGTGGGCGGTCAGCCGAAGGTGGGCGGTCAGTGGGGCAGGTGGTCAGTGGGGTGGGTGGTCAGTGGGGTGGGTGGTCAGTGGGGTGGGTGGTCAGCGGGGTGGGCGGTCAGCGGGGTGGGCGGTCAGCGGGGTGGGCGGGCGGTGCGGGCTCGTAGGGCTGGGGCGGCGCCCAGGTGATTGATCGCGTCGACGAGCAGTAGGCGTGCTGCCTCGACGCGATCGGGGCCTAGCGCTTGACGGAGTTCTGAGTCGAGGGCCGCTCGGTGTCGCCGGGCGGCTCCGATCACGGCCTCTCCACGTGGCGACAGCACGACTCGGCGAGCGCGTGCGTCCGTGGGGTCCTGCGCTCGACTGAGGTAGCCGCGCTTCTCCAGGTCGGCGACCGACTTGGATGCGGCCTGCTGGGTCACGTTCATCCGCTCGGCCAATGTGCTGATCGTCACTGGTCCGCCGACCAGATGCTGGAACACCACCCCGTCGGCGAACCGCGTGTCGGTGAACCCCTCGGCGACGAGCCGGCGCTGGAGCTCGTCGGCCAGCGCCCAGCCGGTGAACAGCGAGGCCAGCGACAGGTCGGCTCCAGCCGGATCGAACTCCATACCGCCGAACTATACAACCGTGGTTGTGCATCAATTAACCTACAACCATGGTTGTGCAAAAAGAGTTTGTCGAACGAGCGCACCGGATCGTGTGGTGCACGGTAGCCACGGTCGGGCCGGACCACCGGCCGCGTACCCGAATCCTCCACCCGCTCTGGGAAGCGACCGACGAAGCCGGGAGCCCGGCGGTGGAGCCGGCCGGTGGGTTGGTCGGGTGGATCGTCACTCGGGTGACGCCGGTGAAGGTGCGGCATCTGGCGTACAGCCCGTATCTGAGCTGTAGCTATTGGGAGCCCGGCCACGAGGTCGCGGTGGCGGACTGCCGGGCGGAATGGGTCAGCGATACGGCGACCCGGCAACGAGTGTGGGAGTTGTACCGGGATGCCCCGGCCCCACTCGGCTATGACTTCTGGAGTGTGTTCCCCGATGGTCCGGCCCCCGGTCGCGGGGCCTCCCGGCCTGGACTGAGGAGCGCAGGGAGCGAAGCGACCGGAGCGACGAGGGAAGGCCGGGAGTCACAGCCCCGTGACCGCCGCGCCGGAGGCGCGGCATTCAACAGAGAATCACCCTCGCTGCTGCGGCTTACGCCGTACCGGCTGCGGCTCACCGACGTGGAAACGCTGAGCGGCCGGAAGGAACCTCTGGCCTGGCCCTGACCGTGACCCTGACACCGTGTCACCGAGTTGGGACCGTGTGTCAAAAGAGCCCGGACATGACGAAGAGGCGGTGCCGCCGGAAAGCACCGCCTCTTGTCTGAGGTTTTTAGACGCCGTGACCGTGAGCCTGGGCGCGTGCCTCCGGGCGGAAGCCGTTGCGCGGGCTGAGCGTGTCGTCGCCGTTGCCCAGCGCCTTGAGCTGCTCGGTGAAGTACGTCTTCAGCCGGCTGCGGTACTCGCGCTCGTAGGCGTGCAGGTCGTCGATCGTGCGCTCCAGCTGGCCCTTCTGCTTCTCGAGGGTGCCGAGCATCTGCGCCCGGCGCTCCGCGATCTCGCCGTCCAGCTTCTCGGCGCGGGCACGAGCTTCGCCGGTCATCCGGTCGGCCTTGCCGCGAGCCTCGTTCTCCAGCCGCTCGGCCTTGGCGCGGGCCTCGCCGATGATCTTGTCGGCGGTGTCCTTCGCCTCCTGGACCAGGTCGTCGGAGTGCTTGGTGGCCATCTCCAGCAGCCGCACAGCGGAGCTGGAGGCGTCGCCGACGGTTCCTGCCGCGGCAGCGGCCCCCGCGGCCACTACAGGCGCTGCGACAGGCGGCTTCTCCTCCGGCTTCTCGACCACGACCGGGGGCTTGGGCTGCTGCACGACGGGCGGCAGCGCGGCGGTCTGGTCGACCGGCCGCTCCTGACCAGCACCCGCGCGCTGAGCCGCGGCGAGCTTGGCCCGCAGCTCCTCGTTCTCGGCGAGAAGTCGCTCGAGCTCGGCTTCGACCTCGTCGAGGAAGGAGTCGACCTCAGTGACGTCGTAGCCCTCCCGTAGTCGGACGGGCGTGAACTGCTTCGAGCGGACGTCATCCGGCGTCAGCGGCATCTTTCACCTCGTTTGTCTGTGTCTTGGCGGAGTCCCCGTGGCCTTCACCTCGGCGACTCAGTAGATCACGTTATCGCTTCGTTGTGTTCTAACGGAATCCGGGCGGGCAATAACGGCCCACACCCGGCGGACGCCAGCAACGAAACGGCCCCGTTGTCGAGACTTTACCTACCCCGTCCCCGGCGTCCTCACCCTCCGACTCGGCGGGCGATTCACCGGTTCCGTACCACCTCCGGTGCGCTGGATCACAGTGAGCGGAGTGCGGTCGAGTTGATCGACATCGCCAGCGAGACGATGACGAACAGCATCAGCATGGACAGGTCGATCCGGATCCCACCGGCCCCGATCGGGGGCAGGATCCGCCGCAGCGGCCGCAGGAACGGATCGGTGACCGAGTAGATCAACTCGAAGAAGAGCAGCAGCGGCCCCTTCGGGTGCCACTGCGGCGCGAACATGACGATCAGACTGAGGACGAACCGCGCCACCAACATCAGGAAGAAGGCGAGCAGTACCCAGCTGAGAACCGTGAGGACGAGCGCTAGAGCAACCATGTCGTCAATGAGTGTAGAAGACCGGCGGTAACCATGGCGGACGCGAGGGCGTCAGCTCTGGTTGTAGAACCCGTCCGCGGCGATCTTCTCCTTCTCCTCGGCGGCCACCGTCACGTTCGGTGGGCAGACCAGGAACACCTTGGTGGTGATCCGCTCGATCGAACCACGGCAGCAGAAGATCAGCCCGGCGGCGAAGTCGACCAGCCGCTTGGCGTCGGAGTGGTCCATCTCGGTCAGGTTCATGATGACGGGCGTGCCGTCGCGGAAGTGCTCACCGATGACTCGCGCCTCGTTGTAGCTGCGCGGGTGCACGGTGGTGATGCGGGCCAACTCGGTTACCTCCGGGGACGGTGCGACACCACGTCGTTCTGGAAACTTGCTGACCGTCGCGCCCTGCTCCTCACGGGAGTCTCGGGGTTCGCGGCTCTCCCGGCCGGCGGGCACCGGCTCGGGCTCGTGGGACTCCCCGTCGACGGCTACGTCGTCGTACTCGTCGTAGTCGTCGTACTCGTCGTCGTACCGCGCGTTGTAGCGCTCCCCGTCCTCGACCAAGCCGAGGTACACACCCATCTTGCGCAGCGCGCCGCTCATGGCCCTCCAGCCCTTCGATTCCGGTTCGACGACAACGGTGAGCAGGAAGCAAAACCTGCTCGATGTCGACACTAACCGAGTGGAGGACGCGTACCGAGTAAGGCGCGCCCGAGCCGTACGTGTGTCGCTCCCTGCCTGATCGCGGCGTCCAGATCACCGGTCATCCCGGCCGAGATCCAGTCGGCGCCGGGGTGTTCGGAGCGTAGTCGGGAGGCTACTTCGTGCAGCCCGGCGAACGCTTCGTCGGGGTCCGAACCCAGCGGGGCGACCGCCATCACGCCACCCAGCTCCAGCCCGTCGGCCGCCGCCACTTCCCCGGCCAACTCCGGTACGGCGGAAGGCTCGACACCACCGCGGCCGGCACCGGTCGCGGCCTCCGCCGATCCGTACGACGCCAGGCTCACCTGCAGCAGACAGCGCACGGTCCGTTCTTCGGCGATCGCGGCCTTCGACAGCGCGGTCACCAGCGACGCGCGGTCCACCGAGTGCACGACCGACGCGTACCGGACCACCGAGCGTGCCTTCTTCGACTGGAGTTGGCCGACGAAGTGCCAGGTGGCGTCCGGGCAGTCCGGGGCCTTCGCCTTGAGCTCCTGCTCGCGGTTCTCGCCGACGTCGCGGACCCCGAGGGCTGTGAGCGCCCGTACATCGCTGACTGGGAAGGTTTTGGTGATCGCGACAAGGGTGACCTCGTCCGGAGCCCTCCCGGCCGCCTCACAGGCCTTCTCGATCCGTTCTCGCACCAGCCGCAGGTTCTCCCGCAGCTCGTCCACACGGGTCATGGGACCTCCCGGCCTGAACTGAGGAGTGCAGGGAGCCCGGTCATGGGGCCTCCCGGCCTGGACTGAGGAGTGCAGGGAGCGAAGCGACTGGAGTGACGAGGGAAGGCCGGGAGTTGAAGCCCCATGACCCGCCGCGCCGGAGGCGTGGCAATGTGCACAGCGACTGGAGTGACGAGGGAAGGCCGGGAGCAAGGCCCCATGACCACGCCGGCGCCGGAGGCCCGGCCAAAAGCACAGTCATCACGCGGCCGGCAGTTTGACGAGGCCGGCCAGCCGTCCGCTGACCGGACCTTCGCGCCGGTACGAGTACAGGTTCTCCGACTCGATCGTGCAGGCGGTCGCGTCGACCACCTCGACACCGAGCTCGGCCAGTTGTGCCCTGACCCCGGCGGCCACGTCGATGGACGGCGTACCCCAGCTCGTTTCCGCGTACGACGCCGGCACCCGCTCGGCCACCTCGGCCCGCATCTCGGCCGGCACCTCGTAACAGTTGCCGCACGCGGACGGCCCGAGGACGGCGGTGATCCGCGACGCACCGAGCTCGCGCATCGCCTCGACGGTCGCCGGTACGACGCCGACGTACATCCCCTTGCGGCCGGAGTGCGCCGCACCGATGACTCCGTCACCGGTGAGCAGCACCGGCAGGCAGTCGGCGGCGCGAACACACAGCACGACATCGTCGCGAGTGGTGACCAGCGCATCGGCGGTCGGCATCGGGCGGAGCGGAAGCTCATCACCCGGCCGGACGACGTGGACGTCACGGCCGTGCACCTGGCTGACCCGGACGATCGCCTCAGGCCGGACACCGAACTCGGCCGCCAGGCGACGGTAGTTCTCCACCACCGCGTCGGCATCGGCGCCGACCGCGCTGCCGAGGTTCAGTTCGCCGTACGGCGCGGTGCTCGCGCCGCCGAAGCGATCGGTGAAGGCGAAGCGGACACCGCGGAGAACCTCGTCATACCCGAACACGCCCAGAGCCTACCGGCCCGGACGCCGTGCCTCGTCAAGGAGTGTTGGTGCGGCTAGCGGTGGTCCAGTCGTTCGCTGGCAAGGCGGAGGAGGAGCGCGATGCGGAGCATCTCGCGACGACGACAACGCCGCCAGCGGGCGTCTGGGGCGCCGCTAGACGTGCCGAATGCTCCTTGACGAGGCACCTCTTACTTCAGGAAGTCCGGGATGTCGAGGTCCTCTTCCGGTTCGGGCTTGCGGGCCGGGCGGCTTGGACCGGGCTGCGACGTCCCTGGAGACGGCGTACCCGACGCACCGCTCGGGCCGTTCACCGGCCACGAGTGGCCCGAGGTCGGCGTGGCTGGGGTGTGCGGAGCGGGCTGCGGGGTCTGCGGCACGGTGCGCACCGGGTCGCCTGCCTGCGGGCGCGCCGAGTTCGTCGTACCGGCACCCGGACGACCCTCGGTCGAAGCCGGCACCGGGACCGTGTCGTCGGCGGGAGTCGGCGGAACCGGCGGCTGCCCGTTCGACGTGGTCTGCCCCGGCGTGCCCTGACCTGCGCCGGCCTGCCCCGCGGAGGCCTGGCCGGCCGGAGCCTGCCCGTTGGTCTGTCCGGTGGCCGGACCCGATGTCGCCTGACCGCTCGAGGTCGGCGCCGGGGTCTGACCAGTGGGCGGCTGCTGACCGGTGGTCGGCACTGCCGGAGGAGTCTGCGTGCCGGACTGCTGCGTCGGCGCCGAGTAGGAGCTCTCGGTGCTCGGCCGGGAGGTCGACTGCGGGCGGGCCGAGTTCATCGCCTGCTCGCGGCGCTTCGGCATCCCACCGTCGAACCCGGCCGCGATCACCGTGACCCGCACCTCGTCGCCGAGGGCGTCGTCGATGACCGCACCGAAGATGATGTTCGCGTCCGAGTGCGCGGACTCCGACACCAGTTGGGCCGCCTCGTTGATCTCGAACAGGCCCAGGTCGGAACCACCCGCGATCGACAGCAGCACACCGTGCGCACCCTCGATACTTGCCTCCAGCAACGGAGACGAGATGGCCGCCTCGGCCGCCGCCACCGCGCGGTCCTCACCGCGGGACGAGCCGATGCCCATCAGCGCGGAGCCCGCGTTCGACATGACCGCCTTGACGTCGGCGAAGTCCACGTTGATCAGACCGGGTGTGGTGATCAGATCGGTGATACCGGAGACACCCTGCAGCAGCACCTGGTCGGCCTGCTTGAACGCGTCCAGCACGGACACGGCGCGGTCGGAGATGGTCAGCAGTCGGTCGTTCGGAATGACGATCAGCGTGTCCACCTCCTCGCGGAGGGTGGCGATGCCGTCTTCAGCCTGGGTCGCGCGCCGCTTTCCTTCGAAGGAGAACGGCCGCGTGACGACACCTATGGTCAGAGCGCCGAGCGAGCGGGCGATCCGGGCCACCACCGGCGCGCCGCCGGTGCCGGTGCCGCCGCCCTCGCCGGCGGTCACGAAGACCATGTCGGCGCCCTTCAGCGCCTCCTCGATCTCCTCTGCGTGGTCCTCCGCGGCCTTCTGCCCGATCGCCGGGTTCGCCCCGGCGCCGAGGCCCCGGGTCTCTTCGCGGCCGATGTCGAGTTTGACGTCCGCGTCGCTCATCAACAGCGCTTGCGCGTCGGTGTTGATGGCGATGAACTCAACGCCCTTCAGACCGTGCTCGATCATCCGGTTGACGGCGTTCACGCCGCCTCCGCCGATGCCGACGACCTTGATGAGTGCTAGGTAGTTCTGCGGTGCCGCCACGTCCGCGCCTCTCGCCTCGTTCTGTTCCCGTTGTGGCCGGTTGGCCCCTGTTCCAGCGAAAAGTTCCAGCGAAAAGACTGAACCTCAAGTGGATGCTTAGACTTATGTCAACTTTAGATTACGCCGCACGGTACGGGACCGATTCGGGCAATGTCCACGCGCCTCGCCGCGCACTGCCGTGATGTGATCCGTCATCGCTTTTCCCCTTTGGTGACAGGAAGATCGGGCGCCGACACGTCGTACACGGTCGCCTTGCGCTTCATCAGTACGCTGAGTACCTCGGCCTTGCGCTCGCTGTCATCGGAACTGCCCCAAACGACCTTCACCCCAGACCCGAGGTTGAGGGTGATCGAGTCGGGCGACGCTGCCGAGATCGTGCTCACCTGTGCCCGCAGTGTGGACGGCAGCGCGGCCGATACCGTCACGATCGAACGGATCGTCACCTCGCGCCGGGTGCCGGTGACCTTCGCCTCCGGAAGTCCGGCCGGCCGGTTCGGCACCGTCTTGAACGCCGTACCGGTCGCGTCCACCAGCTCGAACCGCGTCCCGTCGGTGACGACCACCACCGGAACCCGTTCGGTGACGACGATCACGACCTTGTTCGGCCAGGCCCGGGTCACCTGCGCGTCGGCCACCGCCGGGATGGTCCGGACCCGTTCGGCGATCGCACCCAGGTCGACCTTCGCCAGTGGTGTACCCATCGGCGCCTCGGCCACGTTCTCGATCGTTGCCACCGGCACCGTATCTGCGCCGCTCACCCGGACGCCGTCGACCGCGAGGGCGGAGGAGAAGTAGAACAACCAGACGATCAGACCACCCAGCAACAGCAGGGCTCCACCGATCGCCCACGGCAACCAGCTTCGCCATCGCACCAGCCGCTGCCGGCGCGCAAACCGCTGTTGTGCCCGAGCCAGATCAGCGCTCTGGCTCATGCCAATGACCCCACTCGTGTCCCGTGCTGCTGTTTGCTTGAACGATGGCGACGTCCAGGTGCGTGCATCGCAAGGCGGAGAAGCGTCCTCGATGCGGGTTTCATCGTGGATGCTTCTCCAACGCGGCGAGGTGCGTGCCTGGGCGTCGCCAGCGTCAAGGAAACAGCAGCACGGGGCACGTATTTACTCCACCACAGGAGCGAGGGCCTCGGCTGCAGACTCGCGGGCGGCTGCGCGTTCGGCCAGCAAACCGACCACTTCCGGGCCGATCAACGTCACGTCGCCGGCTCCCAGCGTCACCACAAGGTCGCCGGGCTCGGCCAGATCGGTGACCACCTGCGGTACGGCGGACCACGACGGCTCGAACCGGACCTGCTCCGGCTTCAGCGGCACGTGATTCGCGATCAACGCACCGGTGACACCGGGCTCCGGGTCCTCGCGGGCCGCGAACACGTCCATCACGACGACCTCGTCGGCCAGGGCGAGCGCGTCGGAGAACTGGGTGGCGAAAATCCTGGTCCGGCTGAACAGATGCGGCTGGAAGCACGCGATCACGCGCCCCTCCCCCGCCACCTGTCGGGCCGCGGTCAGGTCGACGGCCAGCTCGGTGGGGTGGTGGGCGTACGAGTCGAACACCCGGACCCCGTCCTCGAGCCCCTTGAACTCGAACCGCCGGCCGGTCCCGGTGAACGACGCCAGCCCCTCGGCCAGATCGGCGGCGGAGAACCCGAGCCCCAGCCCGACCGTCAACGCGGCGGACGCGTTCAGCGCGTTGTGCTTACCCGCCTGCTGCAACTGAACCATCGGAAGCTTGCGGCCGCGGTACACCGGTACGAACGACTGCGTCGCCCCGGTCGCGGTGATCTCGGTGACCCGCATGTCCGCGTCACCCGATTCGCCGTACGTGCGTACGTCGATCCCGCGCGCGTGGGCGAACTCGGCCAGCTTCCGCGCACCGGCGTCGTCGTAGCAGATCACCATGAAGCCGCCCGGGATCACCCGGTCGCAGAACTGCTCGAAGGCGAGCCGGTAGCTGGCCTCGTCGCCGTAGTTGTCCAGGTGGTCCGGCTCGACCGATGTGACGATCGACACCTCGGGGCGGTAGGTCAGGAACGACTTGTCCGACTCGTCCGCCTCGGCGACGAACAGGTCGCCGGTGCCGTCGTGGGCGTTCGACCCGGACTCGTTCAGGTTGCCGCCGATCGCGTACGACGGATCGGCCGCGCAGTGCTGCAGCGCGACGGTGAGCATCGACGTGGTGGTCGTCTTGCCGTGCGTACCGGCGACCGCCAGCGTCCGGCGGCCGACCATCACCGAGGCGAGCGCGGCGGCGCGCGGCAGGATCGGGATCCCGGCGGCCCGGGCGGCGACCACCTCGGGGTTGGTCTCGCGGATCGCGGTGGAGACCACCACGGTGTCGGCGTAAGCGACGTGCTCGGCGGCGTGACCGACCCAGCAGGTGGCGCCGAGCGCACGCAGCGCCGACAGCACCCTGCCGTCCTTGGCGTCGGAACCGGACACCTCGATGCCACGAGACGCCATGATCCGGGCGATACCCGACATCCCGGCGCCGCCGATACCGACGAAGTGCACTCTCCCCAACTTCTCCGCGGGCAGGGTCGTGTCAGGAGCGGTGACGATCACGAAGCAGACCCCACCACATCCAGGATGATCCGCGCCAATCGCTCATCGGCATCGGTACGGATCAGGCCCTTCGCAGCTGTGGACATAGCTGTCAGACGCGCGCTGTCGAGCAGAAGTTGCGGAACAGTGGCACGAACCCACTCCGGTGTGACCGTCGCGTTGTCGACCAGCAGCCCGCCACCCGCATCGATCACAGGCTTGGCGTTCAAAGCTTGCTCACCGTTACCGTGCGGCAGCGGAACGTAGATGGCGGGCAGTCCGACACCCGACACCTCGGTGACCGTGTTCGCACCCGACCGGCACACAACCAGGTCGGCCGCCGCGTAGGCCAGATCCATCCGGTCGACGTACGACAGCACGACGTACGGCAGGGGCCCGGTGGACGGCACCTCGAGAGTGTTCTTCGGCCCGATCACATGCAGAACCTGGATGCCGGCCGCCTGCAGATCGGCCGCGGCACCCGCGACCGCCTCGTTCAGCCGCTGCGCGCCCTGCGAACCGCCGGTCACCAGCAGCGTCGGCGCGGCCGGGTCGAGTCCGAAGAACTGCCGCGCCTCGGCCCGCAGCGCGGCGCGGTCCAGCGTCGAGATGGCCCGCCGGATCGGCAGACCGACGTACGACGCGTGCGGCAGCTCCGTCCCGGGGAACGAGGTGGCCACGTTCTGCGTGCAGTAGCGCGCGGCGAACTTGTTCGCGATCCCCGGGACCGCGTTGCCCTCGTGGACCACGATCGGGGTCTTCCGCCGCCAGGCGGCGAC
This sequence comes from Kribbella steppae, assembly GCF_004342025.1. GTDB lineage: Bacteria > Actinomycetota > Actinomycetes > Propionibacteriales > Kribbellaceae > Kribbella > Kribbella steppae. The sequence continues at coordinate 39,582 of NZ_SLWN01000001.1, forward strand.
GTACGCAGGGGTGGAGACATACCCGCCGAAGCCGACCAGGACGTCGGCCTTCGCGTCCTCGAGCACCTTCTTGGCGGCGCTCACCGAGGCGAGCATCTTGCCCGGTACGGCGAGCAGCGCCGGCGTCAGCCTGCGCGGCAGCGGCACCGGCGGGATCAGCTCGAGCCGGTAGCCCGCTTCCGGGACCACCCGGGTCTCCAGGCCGCGCTCGGTGCCGAGGGCGATGATCTCGACGGTCGGATCGATCCGGCGCAGCGCGTCGGCGGTGGCGATCAGGGGTGAGGTGTGGCCGGCGGATCCTCCACCGGCCAGAACGATGCTGGGCACAGCTTTCAACGCTCCCGCGTGTTCTCGTTAGGGCGTACGCCGCGACGGCAGCCACCCGAAACGTGGCCGCCTGGTCTCCTTCAAAGCGGCCTGCGCGCCGGGCTCGGCCTTCGCGAAGGACAGCAGCATGCCGATCGCGATCAGCGTCGGCAGCAGTGCGGAACCACCGTACGACAAAAGCGGGAGCGGAATCCCCACGATGGGTAGCAGTCCGATCACGGCACCCAGGTTGACCAGGGTCTGCGCCATGATCCAGATGGTGATCCCGGCCGCCGCGTAGCGGACGAACGGCTCGGTGTTCCGGGTCGCGATCCGCACCCCGGCGTAGGCCAGGGTGAGGAACAGGGCGAGAACGGTGAGGGACCCGACCAGGCCGAGTTCCTCGCCGATCACGGAGAAGATGAAGTCGGTGTGCGCCTCCGGCAGGTTGCCCCACTTCTGCCGGCTGTTGCCGATCCCGACGCCCCACCAGCCGCCGGTCGACAGGGCGTAGAACGAGTGGTACGCCTGCCAGCCGATCCCGGACGGGTCGTTGAACGGGTCCCAGAACGACGAGATCCGGTCCATCCGGTGCTTCGCGGTGATGACGAAGTACGACGCGATCGTGCCGACCACCACGATGGTCGCGACGAACAGCCGGGTCGGCGCGCCGACGATCCAGATCAGCCCGATCATCACCGCCATCAGGACCAGCGCCGTACCGAGGTCGCGCTGGCCGACGACCAGTGCGATCACCAGACCGCAGACCGGCACCATCGGCACCAGCAGGTGTTTCCACTGGGTGAGCAGCTTCTCCTTGCGCGCGTACAGATCCGCGCACCACATCACCAGCGCCAGCTTGGCGAACTCACTCGGCTGGATCTGCAGCGGACCGCCGAGGTTCAGCCAGTTGGTGTTGCCGTTCACGCCGACACCCAGACCGGGGATGTAGGTCAGCACGAGCAGGAACACCGAGCCGAGCAGGGCGACGTACGCGAGCATGCGGAAGTGCCGCGGTGTCATCCGGGACGCCACGTAGGCCATCGGCAGGCCGACGCCGACCCAGATCAGCTGGCGGACGAAGATCGTGTAGCTGTTCCCGTTCGCGCGCAGCGACAGCACACTCGATGCCGACAGCACCATCAGCAGCCCGAGCACCAGCAGCAGGCCGGTTGCACCGAGCAGGATGTGGTACGACGTCAGCGGCCGGTCGAGCACCTCGCGAATGGCGGCCACCCACGGCCGCTCCGAAGTGTTCCGGTCCTGCTTCTGATCCGGCTGATCAGCGATCGACGTCACGCGATCACCTCCGGATCAGTTGTCGCCCAGCCGACGCACGGCTTGGGCGAAGGCGTCCCCACGGGCTCCGTAGTTGGCGAACATGTCCCAGGAGGCGCAGCCGGGGGCGAGCAGCACGGTGTCTCCTGCCTGTGCAAGCTGCGCCGCCTCCCCCACCACGATCTCCATGGCTCCAGTGTCCGTTGCCTCGACAGTGATCGTCGGGACATCCGGTGCGTGTCGGGCAAGAGCTTCCGCGATGACGAGCTTGTCCTGGCCGAGCAGTACGACGGCCCGCAGCCGATCGCGCGCCGCGACCACCAGTTCGTCGAACATCGCACCCTTGGCCTGCCCGCCGGCGATCCACACCACGTGCTCGTAGGCGAGCAACGACGCCTGCGCCGCATGCGGGTTCGTTGCCTTCGAGTCGTCGACATAGTTGACCCCGGCAACTTCCGCGACGTGGGCGATCCGGTGCTTGTCCGGCCGGAATCCACGCAGCCCGTCCCGCACCGCAGTCGCCGGTACGCCGAACGCCCGGGCCAGCGCGGCAGCGGCCAACGCGTTTGCCACGTTGTGCGGCGCGGCCGGAGTGATGTCGTCCAGGGTCGCGAGCTCGAGCGCCGACGACGCACGCTGCTCGACGAACGCGCGATCGACGATCAGTTCGTCGACCAGGCCGAGCATCGAGATGTCCGGCGTACCGAGGGTGAAGCCGATCGCCCGGCAGCCCTCGATCACATCGGCGTCCACCACCAGCTGCTCGGTGGCCGGGTCGGCGACGTTGTAGACGCAGGCGACCTGACAGTTCTCGTAGATCCGGCCCTTGGCCTGCGCGTACGCGTCCAGCGAGCCGTGCCAGTCGACGTGGTCCGGCGCGATGTTCAGTACGGCGGCCGAGTGCGCGGACATCGACTGGGTGAAGTGCAGTTGGTAACTCGACAGCTCGACCGCGATCACGTCGTACGGCTCGGGGTCCATCACGGCTTCCAGCAACGGCAGCCCGACGTTGCCGGCAGCAACGGCCCGGTGACCGGCCGCGGTGAGGATCGCGGTCAGCATCTGCACTGTCGTGGTCTTGCCGTTGGTGCCGGTGATGCACAACCACGGCGCCGCGTTGGCCGGATCGCGCAGACGCCAGGCCAGCTCGATCTCACTCCAGATCGGTACTTCACGCTCGGCCGCCTGGGCCAGGAACGGTGCATGCGGAGGTACGCCGGGTGACGTCACGACGATGTCGACGTCCTTGGGGAGTTCCGCCGTACTGCCCGGACCGAGGGTGATGGCGGCGCCGAGGGTCTCGAGGATCTGCGCCTTCTCCCGCAGCACCTCGTTGTCCCGGTCGTCCAGTACGACGACGTGCTCGGCGCCGGCCTGGAGCAACGAGTCCGCGCACGCGTAGCCCGCCGTACCGAACCCGAGCACGACAAAGCGCGTCGTCGCCCAACCGTCATCAATGCGTGTTCGCAGTGTCACGGGGCCTCCCGGCCTGGACTGAGGAGCGCAGGGAGCGAAGCGACTGGAGCGACGAGGGAAGGCCGGGAGCCAGGGCCCCGTGACCCGCCGTGCCGGAGGCGCGGCCATTCAACACAGCTCATCCGGCTACCCATTCCGCATAGAAGATCCCGAGACCGATCACCACGCACAGGCCCTGGATGATCCAGAACCGGATCACCACGTTGACCTGTTCCCAGCCGAGCATCTCGAAGTGGTGCTGCAGCGGCGCCATCCGAAAGATCCGTCTGCCGATCCCGGTGGTGCGCTTGGTGACCTTGAAGTAGCTGACCTGCAGGATCACCGAGGCGGTGATGATGACGAACAGACCGCCGAGCAGCAGCACCAGCAACTCGGTCCGGGTCATCACCGCCATACCGGCCAGCGCACCGCCCAGCGACAGCGAGCCGGTGTCACCCATGAAGATCTTGGCCGGCGACGCGTTCCACCACAGGAAGCCGAACAGCGCGCCGGTCAACGCAGCCGCCACCACAGCGAGGTCGAGCGGATCACGCACCTCGTAGCATTTCGCGCCGACGCCCTGCGCGGTCGCGCAGCTCTGGTTGAACTGCCAGATGCAGATCAGCGTGTACGCGCCGAACACCATCATCGAGGCCCCCGTGGCCAGACCGTCCAGGCCGTCGGCGAGATTGACGCCGTTCGACATCCCGGCGATCAGCAGCAGGATCCAGATCACCACGAGGATCACCGGCAGCTCCAGCCAGCCGATGTCGCGGATGAACGAGATGAACGGCGACGCGGGCTTTTGTCCCCGCTCGTCGGGGAACTGCAGCGCGAGCACGGCGAACACCACCGCGACCATCGTCTGGCCGGCGAGTTTCGCCTTGCTGCGCAGGCCGAGGCTGCGTTGCCGGAAGATCTTGATGAAGTCGTCCAGGAAGCCGACCCCGCCCATCCCGGCGAACAGGAACAGCACCAGGAGCGCCGAGGCGCTCGGAGGGGACATCGTGAGCAGCTTCGCCGCGAAGTAGCCGATGATGGTCGCGATGATGAACACGGTGCCGCCCATCGTCGGCGTACCGCGCTTGGTGTGATGCGAGGTCGGGCCGTCGTCACGGATCTCCTGGCCGTACCCGCGCTTGGCCAGCAGGGTGATCGCCCACCGGGTGCCGATCAGGGTCAGCACCATCGCGACGGCACCGGCGAACAGGATCGAGATCACTGCGCGTCCTCCAGCAGTGTGTCGGCCAGGCTGCGCAGTTTCGCCGCCTTCGAGGACTTCACCAGTACGACGTCACCGGTCCGCAACTCGGATCGGAGCAGTTCCAGTGCTTCCGGGATCGTGTCGACGTAGGCCGACTCGTTCCCCCAGGAGCCTTCCAGCGACGCGCCGAGATGGATCGGCTTCGCGCCCGCACCGACCACGACCAGCCGGTTCACGTCCAGCCGGACCACGAGCCGGCCGATCGCATCGTGCTCGTCGGCGGAGGTGTCGCCGAGCTCGAGCATCTCGCCGAGCACCGCCCAGGTGCGCGCACCGCGGGCCCGGCCGATCGCGACCAGCGCCTTCAGTGCGGCGCGGACCGAGTCCGGGTTGGCGTTGAACGCGTCGTTGATCACCGTCACGCCGTCCGCGCGCTCGGTGACCTCCATCCGCGCCGCCGACACCCTGGTGGCCGCGTTCAGTCCGGCGGCGATCTGCTCCGGGGTCACGCCGACGGCGTACGCCACGGTGGCCGCGGCGAGCGCGTTCGACACGTAGTGCTCACCGACGAACTGCAGCTGGACGTCCCCGCTGAAGTCGCCGAGGTGCAGCGCGAACGCGGGTCGTCCTTCGCCGTCGAGTTTGACGCCTTCCGCGCGGACGTCGGCTTCTGGTGCTTCACCGAAGGTGACGACCTTCTCCTGCGTCCGGCTCCGCATCCCGGCGACGCGATGGTCGTCGGCGTTGAGTACGGCGGTCCCGCCCGGGCCGATGGCCTCGATCAGCTCACCCTTGGCCACCGCGATGTTGTCCTGGCTGCCGAACTCACCGATGTGCGAGGTGCCGACGTTCAGCACCATTCCGACAGTGGGCGGCGTGATGCCGCACAGGTAGGTGATGTCGCCGAGGTGCCGCGCGCCCATCTCCGCGATCAGGAACTTGGTCGTCGGCGTCGCATGCAGCGCGGTGAGCGGGTGGCCGATCTCGTTGTTGAACGAACCCTCCGGCGACACCGTCTCGCCGTACGGGCGGATCAGCTGCGCGATCAGGTCTTTCGTACTGGTCTTGCCTGACGAGCCGGTCAGGGCGATCACGGTCAGGTCCGGCAACCGGCCGACGACGAGCCGGGCCAGCGCACCGAGCGCGGCCTGCGGGTCGGCGACGACGATGCAGGGGCTGCCCTCGATCGGCCTGGTGGTGAGCGACGCCGTCACGCCCTGTTGGCTCGCGACGCCGACGTAGTCGTGCCCGTCGACGCGCTCGCCGGGCAGGGCGACGAACAGCCCACCCGGTAGGGCGGCTCGCGAGTCGATCACCACCGCGCCGTCCACGACAGCCGATGGGTCGACGCCCACCAGCTCGCCGTTGACGGCGTCAGCGATCTCGCCGCAACTGACAGGGATCACCGCTCTGCCTCCAGCAACTCACGCACGGTTTCGCGATCGTCGAACGGGTGGATCACACCGCCGACGTCCTGACCTGTCTCATGGCCCTTCCCCAGTACGACGACGGTGTCCCCAGGGCCGGCCAGCTCGATCGCGCCGGCGATCGCCTGCCGCCGGTCGCCGATCTCGTGCAGGTCGGCACTCGGCACCGCTGTCCGGGCACCTTCGAGCGCAGCGGCCCGGATCGCCGCCGGGTCCTCGCTGCGCGGGTTGTCGTCGGTGATGATCACGACGTCCGCCGTCCGCGCGGCCGCGGCTCCCATCGCCGGGCGCTTGCCCGCGTCACGGTCGCCGCCACAGCCCACGACGGCGTACAAGCGGCCCTTCGTCGCACCGCGCGCGGCCTGCAGCGCGAGCTCGACGGCGTCCGGCGTGTGCGCGTAGTCGACGATCACCGCCAGGCCGTCCTCACGGGTGAACGTCTCCATCCGGCCCGGTACGGCGGCCGTCCGCAGCCCGGCCGCGATCTCCTCGGCCGGTACGCCGACCTGCCGCAGCATCACGGTCGCGAGCAGCGCGTTGGCGACGTTGAAGTCACCAGGCAACCCGATCTCGACGGTCAGCGTCTCGCCCGGCCCCTGGATGTCGAAGACAGTGGTGCCGTGCTCCGACTGGTGCCGGTTAGCCACTGTCCAGTCGGCCTCACCCGTTGTGGACACAGTCACCAGTGGTACGACGGTCTGCGCGGCCAGCCGGCGGCCGTAATCGTCGTCGATCATCACCACCGCCACATCACACCGCTCCGGGGTGAACAGCGAGGCCTTCGCCGCGAAGTACTCCTCGAACGTGTTGTGGAAGTCCAGGTGATCCTGGGTCAGGTTGGTGAACCCGGCGACCGCGAACCGGGCGCCGTCCACCCGCCCCTGCGCCAGCGCATGGCTCGACACCTCCATCGAGCACCACCCGACCGCCTGCTCCCGCATCACCGCGAACAGCGCGTGCAGGTCGGTGGCCTCCGGAGTGGTCCGGACGCTCTTCACCACCTCGTCGCCGATCCGGGTCTGGATCGTCCCGATCAGGGCGGCCGGTCCGAGCCGGCGCAGTACTGCGTCCAGCAGGAAACTGGTCGTGGTCTTGCCGTTGGTACCGGTCACGCCGAGTAGATGTAGTCCCTTGGTCGGCTCACCGTAGATCCGGGCCGCGACCGCACCGAGCACGTCCCGCGGCCGGTCGACCACCAGCACGGGCAGACCGGTCTCCCTGGCCCGCTCCTCACCGGTGGGATCGGTCAGTACGGCGGCAGCCCCGGCCTGCTCCGCGGTGGCGACGAACGCGGCGCCGTGCGTGACGGCTCCGGGCAGAGCGGCGTACAGATCACCTGGAAGGACTGACCGCGAGTCGAGCGAGACACCGGTGATCTCCACGGTGCTGCTGGTGGGGATCCGCGCATGAGCAGTCCTGGCGACCTCGACGAGGCTGACCGGCACGACATGCCGCGGCCTGATCGCTGCGACGGCTCCGCCTGCGGCGGTAGGGGTGGACACGGGCCCTGAGGCTACCGCTCCGGGCACCGTGACTCCTACCTGACCCTTCGTCACCAGGTGATCGGTACGTCGGGCTGCTTCGCTCCCGTCGGCGGGACGACATACTTCTGCAGCGCGTAGCTCATCACGTCTCGGAACACCGGTCCTCCCTGGAAACCACCACCCCGAGCACCCGTCGGGTCGTGCAGTACGACGTACGTCACGAACCGTGGGTTGTCGGCCGGGGCGAATCCGGCAAAAGAAGTCGCCCACTTGCCGTAGCGGCCGGTCTTCGGGTCGACCTGCTGCGCGGTTCCGGTCTTGCCGGCCACCAGGTAGCCGTCGATCGCCGCCTGCGGCGCGGTGCCGTTCTTCGCGGTCACCGCCTCCATCATCGTGGCGACCTCCTTGGCGGCCTTCTCGCTCACCACCCGGCGCGGAGCCGCGGCCTGGTTCGGGGTGACCGTGCCGTTGGCGTCGACGTAGTTGCGGACCAGCTTCGGCGGCATGTAGACGCCGCCGTTGGCGACCGCGTTCACCGCGGCGGTCATCTGTACGGCGTTCACCGACAGCCCCTGACCGAACGCGACGTTCGACCGGGTCAGCTCGGGCCACTCGTCACCGGGCTGCATCAGGCCCTTGCTCTCGCCCGGGAAGTTCAGTCCGGTGGGCTCACCGAAGCCGAAGTCGTGCAGGTACTTCACGAACTGCGGGATCCGCATCTGCTGCGCGGCGATGATCGTCCCGACGTTCGACGACTTGGCGATCACCCCGGCGATGGTGAGGTTGAGCGTGCCGTGCGACCAGTGGTCCTTGATCGTCCGGCGCTGGACCTCGATGCTGCCCGGCACTCGGATCTTCGTGTTCAGGTCGATCAGCCCGGCGTCGGCGAGCGCAGCCATCGTGACCACCTTCTGCACACTGCCCGGCTCGTAGGTGCGCTCCAGCGCGGGGTTGTTCAGGTCGCTGGACTTGAACTTCTTGTTCGGGTCGAAGGTCGGGTAGTTCGCCATCGCCATGATCTCGCCGGACTTCACGTCCATCGTGATCACCGTGCCGGAGCTGGCCTTGTACTGCTTCACCGCCTGCTCGATCCGCTTCTCCGCGAACCACTGCAGGTCCGCGTCCAGGGTCAGCTGCGCGGTCAGGCCGGGCTTGGGCTCCTCGACCGTGTGGTTCGCGTTCGGGATCTTGTTGCCCTTGGTGTCGACCTCGTACATCGCCTTGCCGTCCTGGCCGGACAGCGTGTCGTTCATGCCGTACTCGAGCCCGGACAGCCCCTTGCCGTCGGCACCGACCACGCCGACCACGTTGGCCGCGATGGTGCCGTTCGGGTGGCTGCGGATCGGGTCGTCCTCGGTGTAGATCCCGGCCAGCAGTGGCGCCTGCTGATCCTTCGGTACGCCCTGGTTCTGCTGGGCGATCTGCGAGTTCTTCGCCTTCAGCTCGGCCTCGATGTCGTTCCAGGTCTGTGGGCTGACCTGGCGGGCGAGGTAGGCGAACCGGCCCTTGCCGGTCATCGCGGCGAGCAGTTTCGCGGACGTCGTACTGGTCAGCTTCGGCGCCAGGATCGTCGCGAGCTGCTGGGCGACCGGCTTGGTCTGGGTCGGGTCTGCGGTGATCGCGACCGCGTCCTCGGACACGCTCAGCGGTACGCCGTTGCGGTCCACGATCGCGCCACGCGACGCGTGCAGGTCGAACGGCTTGGTGTTCTCCTTGGTGGCCGCGAGGGCGTAACTGTCCGGGTCCACGCCCTGCAGCAGCACCAGCCGGCCGGCGAACAGCGACAGCACGAACGCCATCACCCCGAACGTCACCCGCAGCCGCAACGTCGGCCGTCCGAGCTTGAGGGTGCGCGGCGGCTTCCTCTTCTTGGGCCGAGGAGGTCGCCTGTTCTGCGGCCGCTTCTTGGCCGGGCTCTTCTTACTGGGCGCCTTCTTACTGGGCGCCTTCTTGGCCGGACCCTTCCGCGCTGTGCCGTCCGCGCTCGTACGGCGAGGTGCCGGACGCTGACCGGCCGCCGCCTTCCGCGGCCGAACCGCACCTGCGCTCTCAGCCCGCGCAGTCGCTCCCCGGCTGGCCGCAGCCTTTCGCGGTGCAGGCCGCTTGCCACCGCTGGCCTGCTTACGCGGCGCCGCCGCACGCTTGGACCCCTCAGCCGCCTGCTTACGTCGCCCGGACCCTTCGCCGGCCGCCTGCTTGCGCGACGCAGCTGGGCGCCCTCGGCCGGAGCCGGGCTGGGTGCGGCCCTCGCCACCTACTTCCGGCCGGCGCGAAGCGCCGGCTGCCTCCTCCTGAGCCTTGCGCAAGAGACGCTCTCGGGTGGACTCGGGACGCTGTGGGGTGGTGCGGCTGCTGTCTGTAGCGGACGAACGACGAGGCTGAGCCTTGCGGGCCGGATTACTCCGGCCCGATTCACCACGCTTGCGTGGCGGCTCGCTGCCCCGTCGGTCCGTCATCCGATCATCCCCCGGTGGTCGTGGTGCCCGTGGTCGTGGTGGCGGGCGGCTTGTTGCCCGTCGCCGTACCAGTGCGTGCGGTGGTGCCTGTCGGCGGCTTGGTGCCGGTCGTGGGTGGCTTCACCGTGGCCGCCGGCGGCTTCACGGTGCTGGCCGGTGGCTTCACCGTGGTCGCCGGCGGCTTCGGCTTGACCGTGACCACCGGCGGCTTGGCCGCGACACCGGTCGGCGTGCCCGGGCCGAACATCGCCGTACCCGTGCCGGCCTTGCCCTCCTCCGGCACGCCCAGCACCTTGCCGTCGGACATCCGCAGGAAGACCGGGTTCGGGTTCGGCACCATGCCCATCCGCAGTGCCCGGTCGGCCAGGTTCTGCGGCGACTCGAGCGTGCGGACCTGCTTCTCCAGTTGCTCCTGCTGATCCCGCAGCCCATCGGCCTGCTTGTTCAGCGCGGTGACCTGGAACGTGCCGCCCTGCAGCTCCGTGTTGAGCAGCAGCAAGCCGACCAGGCCGGCCGCCAGCAGCGACACCACGAAGATGACGAACGGCATCCGCGGCGGCCGGAACGGCGCGCCGTAGACGACCCGCAGCTTCGGCTCCGACCGCTTCGCCGGCGCCGGTGTGACCCGGGCCTTGGACGGACTGAACACAGTGCTCATCAGGCCACCAATCCCTTCGTCCGGACCCGCTCGGCCGCCCGCACGCGAGCGGAGGCGGCCCGCGGGTTCGCCGCGACCTCCTCCTCGGTCGGCCGCTCGGCACCGCGGGTCAGTAGCTTGAGGTACGGCTCGTGCCCGGCCGGAATCACCGGCAGGTCGTCCGGTACGTCGGACTTGGTGCCGGCCGCCAACGTCTGCTTGGTGATCCGGTCCTCCAGCGACTGGTAGCTCATCACCACGATCCGGCCGTGCAGCGCCAGCGCCTCGATCGCGGCCGGCAGCGCCCGGCGCAGCACCTCGAGCTCGCCGTTCACCTCGATCCGCAGCGCCTGGAACGTCCGCTTGGCCGGGTGTCCCCCGGTCCGGCGGGCGGCCTGCGGGATCGCGTTCCGAACCAGCTCGGACAGCCGCGCACTGGTGGTGAACGGCTCGGTCTCGCGCTCACGCACGATCCGGTCCGCGATCCGCCGGGCGAACTTCTCCTCGCCGTACTGGAACAGGATCCGGGCCAGGTCGGCCGCGCTGTAGGTATTCACGATGTCCGCGGCCGTGGTCGGGCCGGTGCTGTCCATCCGCATGTCGAGCGGCGCGTCCTGCGCGTAGGCGAAACCGCGCTCGGCCTCGTCCAGCTGCATCGAGGAGACGCCCAGGTCGAACAGGATCCCGTCGATCTCGGGAACGTCGAGGTCCGCCAGCACCTGCGGCAGTTCGTCGTACACGGCGTGCACGAAAGTGGTGCGCTCCTGGTACGGCGCCAGCCGGTCACCGGCCAGTCGCAGCGCTTCGGGGTCACGGTCGAGGCCGATCAGCCGGGCCTCGGGGAACTCACGCAGGAACGCCTCGGAATGACCACCGAGACCGAGGGTCGCGTCGACGAGAACTGCGCCGGGGTGCGCGAGTGCGGGAGCCAGCAGCGCGACCACGCGCTCCAGCATCACCGGCACATGCCGCTCCGCAGCGTTCATCCTCGACCCTTCCCGTCGCCGCGGGAGCGACCCTGCCCCCGCAGGTTCTCTGTGTGGTGCGTCCTGCCTTTCCGGCCTGCTCGGTGTGAGCCCGCCTGTGCGGTGAGGCGCCGTCCGGATGTCGCGGATCCGGTCCGGCTGTTCGCCGTACTGCGTCCTGCCTGTGCTGCTCTGGGGCGGGGTCGAGCCGGATGGCCGGCTGCGGATGGAGTCGGGTGGAGCTGAGTGGTGAAGCCCTCTGGAGACATCACCGTCCGGTCAGATCACGGGTACGCCTTCCGGGGAAGTACCTCGCTGCCTTGGCGCCGGGGAAGTGGCGTCAACACCTGAGGTCGGAAGTCGGACCCGTGATCTCACCGGACGGCCGGTGCGCTCGCGGTGCCGTTACTGCTCCCACTGTTCAACTCAGAAGATGCCGGGCAGTACCTCCTCGGACAGGTCGGCGAATGCCTGCTCCTGCTCCGCGGAGTACCTGTTCCAGTTCTCCGTGTTCCAGATCTCCACCCTGTTCATCGCCCCGATGACGACACAGTCGCGATCCAGTCCCGCGTAATCGCGCAGCATCGGCGGGATGGTGACCCGGCCCTGCTTGTCCGGCACCTCGTTGGAGGCTCCGGCGAACAACATCCGTAGGTAGTCCCGCGCACCTTTGTTGGTGATCGGCGCCTGCTTCAACTGCTCGGTCAGCTGGACGAACTCGCGCTCGGGCCACACGGACAGCGACCGCTCCTGTCCACGCGTGATCACCAGGCCCTCAGCCAGTTCGTCCCGGAACTTCGCCGGTAGGAACAGCCGTCCCTTGTCGTCGAGCTTGGGGAAGTGAGTTCCGAGGAACACGCTCCACCTCCCCGTTGCGGACTCTCCGTCTCAGGCGAGCTGTTTCCACCACTTGGGTTCCACTGCGCTCCACCTTACTCCACTTTCCACCACCGTCAACCAACTTCCGCCCCATTTCCCCCACGCGCCGCCCGATTCCCGCCCGGCCCGCCGCGTGTCGCCCGTCGCTCAGCCGGCCTGAATCAGCGCTCAGCACCCGGCTTTCGCTCCACTCCCCTCCACCCGGCCGTCCTCCACTTCACTCCCCGGCCTTTCCTCCACTTCGCTCCACCGGCCTTTCCTCCACTTCGCTCCCCCGGCCTTTCGTCCACTTCGTTCCCCGACCTTCCTTGCACTTCGCTCCACCCGGATTCGGCCAGGTCGAGGCCGAACCTTCCGGGCGTCCGGGCCGTCGTACGCCCGGCACAATGTTTTTCTCACCCGTACGCTTGGGGGGACGACTTTCCGACCCACGCCGGTGAGGGCCTGTGCCGATGAACACCGAAACGCCAGGTAACGAAACTTCCGCTGCTCTAGGCCGGGCCCCTACAGCGGGTGAGAATGTGTCGGCCGTCAACGAATGGGGAGGACACAGGGTGAGCACCACCGCGACCAGCTCGGCGCTGGCAGGAGCCGGGGACTTCGACGAGCTGTCCGAGGTGGCGGGCCGGGTCCGCCGGGCGATGGAGCAGGTGATCGAAGGCAAACCCGACGTGGTCGAGGTCGCCATCACGGTCCTGCTGGCCGAGGGACACCTGCTGATCGAGGACGTGCCCGGCGTCGGTAAGACAATGCTGGCCAAGGCACTGGCCAAGTCGATCGACTGCACCGTGCGCCGGATCCAGTTCACGCCGGACCTGCTGCCGTCGGACATCACCGGCGTCTCGGTCTTCAACCAGGAGATCCGCGACTTCGAGTTCAAGCCGGGCGCGGTGTTCGCGAACATCGTGGTCGGCGACGAGATCAACCGCGCCTCGCCGAAGACCCAGGCCGCGCTGCTGGAGTCGATGGAGGAACGCCAGGTCACCGTCGACACCACGACGTACCAGCTCGAGGCGCCGTTCATGGTCATCGCGACCCAGAACCCGATCGAGATGGAAGGCACCTATCCCCTTCCCGAGGCGCAGCGCGACCGGTTCATGGCCCGCGTCTCGATGGGCTACCCGGAGCCGGCCGCCGAGCTGCGGATGCTCGACGGTCACGCCGCCGACGACCCACTGCTCACCCTGCAGCCGGTCACCGACGGTCAGCAGATCCTCCGGCTGGTGAAGACAGTGCAGTCCGTGCACGTGTCGGATTCGGTCAAGGAGTACGCCGTCGCGCTCGTCGGAGCGACCCGCCGGGCGCAGGAGCTCCGGCTGGGCGCGAGCCCGCGGTCGACCCTGCATCTGATCCGCGCCGCCCGTGCGGCCGCGGCTCTGGACGCTCGGGAGTTCGTCCTGCCGGACGACCTCCAGGAGCTCGCCGTACCGGTGCTGGCGCACCGTGTACTCCCTGCGGCTGAGGCGCATCTCGGTGGGCGCGGTGCAGCCGACATCATCTCCGGGCTGGTGGCCACCGTGCCGCTTCCCCGCACACGTCGGGACTGAGTCATGCGGCAGGCACTGCGGGGGCTGACCACGAGAGGACGTGCCTTCGTCGCGGCAGGTATCACTGCGTCGCTGTGCGCGCTCCTGCTCGGGCAGAAGGACCTGCTGCGCGTCGGCATCCTCCTGGTCGCCCTGCCGGTCGTTGCTGCGCTCGTCGTCGGACGGACCCGGCTGCGGCTCCAGGTACGGCGCAACCTGACACCGGCTCAGGTGCCGGTCGGCGCGCAGGCGACGGTGGAGCTTGCCCTGAGCAACCAGGGCCGGATGCCCGCCGGTCTGCTGCTGCTCGAGGACCGTATTCCTTATGTACTGGGGCACCGGCCCCGGTTCGTCGTCGACCGGGTCAGCCCGAACTGGCGTCGTACGGTCAGCTACCCGGTCAAGAGCGACGTACGCGGACTGTTTCAGGTCGGGCCGTTGATGCTCACCGTGGCCGACCCGTTCGGCCTGGTGGAGACCAGCCGCACGTTCACCCGCAGCCAGCAACTGCTGGTGACGCCGCGGGTCTGCCGGCTGCCCGAGATCCGGCTGGGTGCGGACCGGGCCGGCTCGGGTGAGAACCGGCCGCGGGCGATCGCATCGGCCGGCGAGGAGGACGCGACGGTCCGCGAGTACCGCGACGGCGACGACCTGCGCCGGGTGCACTGGCGGTCGACCGCACGACGCGGCGAGCTGATGGTGCGGCGGGAGGAGCAGCCCTGGCAGAGCAGGTGCTCGATGTTCCTGGACGCGCGGACCACCTCGCACCACGGCCACGGACCTTCGTCCAGCCTCGAGTGGGCCGTCAGTGCGGCCGCCTCGATCGGCACGGATCGGATCCGCCGCGGCTACGCGACCACCCTGCTGGGCGGGCCGACCACGCTGACGGCGATCAACCACCGTACGTCGGCCGCCGTCCATCAACCGCTCACCCCACAGCAGTTGCTGACCGAGTGCGCGACCGTCGAGGAGCACAAGTACGCCGAGATCAGCCCGCTGCTGACCGTCGACCGGCACACGCAGGAGCCGAGCCTGGTGATCGCGATCGTCGGCGCCTTGAGCTCGGACGACATCACCGCACTGAACCGCTGGCGGACCAGTCAGGCGATCGGCGTCGCGGTGGTGCTCGACGCGGCCAGCTGGGCGGTCGGCGCCGAGACGACCGAGAAGGCGGCCCGGCTGACCGCCGCCGCGGACGCCACCGAGAACGAACTGCGCCGCAACGGCTGGCGAGTCGCCAGGGTCCGGCGCGGTGACCACCTACCCACCGTGTGGTCCGCCCTAGGACTCCGAAGCGGGAGGATCGCATGACCGGTCACGCAAGGATCTCCCTCGCTGCTTGGGGCGCGACCATACTGGGGGCGCTCGTGCTCACCCCGGTGTTCTCCGGGCCGTTCCTGTTCATCAGCGCGTTCTTGTGCGGTGCGGTCACCGGGATCGGGATCCTGCTGCAGAACCTGCGGGCTCCGCGGATCGTCGTACCGTTCGTCCAGCTGCTGGTGCTGGTGGAACTGATCTCGCTCTTCTTCCTGCGCGAGACGCTGAAGTTCGGGCTGATCCCGGTGAAGGGGACCGCGCTGGAGTTCAACCAGCAGATGGTCAACGCGATGGACTCGATCAATCGCTTCAGCGCGCCGCTGCCGCCGGACTCGCACCTGACGCTGTTCGCCGCCTCGGTGATCGCCGCGACCGGGTTGCTGATCCACGTCATCGCCGTACAGCTTCATCAGGCCGCGTGGTCCGGGTTGCTGCTGCTGATCATGTACACGGTGCCTGCCGCGACCGTGCACGGCGGCCTGCCGGCGTTGCTGTTCGTCCCGCCGGCGCTCGGATACATCGTGCTGCTGTCGGCCGAGGGTCGCAGTCGGCTCAGTCGCTGGGGCCGTCGTATCTCGGGTGTGTCCCACCTGGATGCCGCCGAACCAGTAGAGGCGTCCGCGCTCGGCCAGGCGGGCCGCCGGATCGGTCTGACCGTCGTGGCGCTGGCCGCGCTGCTGCCCGCGCTGCTGCCGACGCTGCCGGAAGGTGTCATCGGCAACGGTCTGGCCGGCAGCGGACCCGGTACCGGGATCGGCGCGTCGATCTCGTCGACGGACCCGATGCTGGACATGGGCAAGAACCTGAACCGGGGCGACAACGTGGTCGCGCTCACCTACAAAGGCGGCCCTTCGGGCGGTACCTACCTGCGGCTCACCGCGCTCGACTTCTTCGACGGCGACACCTGGCGGATCGCGCCGCGGCAGGCCGGCCGCAAGATCAGCGGCGACCTGACCCCGCCGCCCGGGTACAACGGCGACCTGAGCAAGGTCCCGCAGTCCAAGCTGGAGATCGACGTCAGCCGGAGCTTCCGCTCCCAGTTCGCCCCGGTCCCCTACCCGGTGCGTTCGATCTCGCTCAAGCGGGACTGGCGGTACGACGCCGGCGCGCTGGACGTGGTCTCGTCGAACGGGCAGGTGGTCGCCGGCAAGAACTACGATCTGACCTCCTACGACCTGCAGCCGACGCCGCAGCAACTGCACGACGCCACCGGCTCGGGTGAGCCGGACCAGTACACCAGCCGGGTCCCCAGGACCCCGGACTCCATCAAGGAACTGGCCCGGACGCTCACGAAAGATGCCAATGGCAACCAGTTCGAGGCGGCCGTGCTGCTGCAGAACTGGTTCCGTAGCGGCGGTGGCTTCACCTACAGCACCGCGAACCAGCGCGGCAGCGGAATGCGCGCCTTGCGCGAGTTCCTGCTGGTGAACAAGACCGGGTACTGCGAGCAGTTCGCCACCGGGATGGCGCTGATGGCCCGTATCGTCGGCATCCCGTCCCGGGTCGGCATCGGATTCCTGCCCGGTCAGGCCGGCAAGGACGGCGAGTACACCGTGCGGATGCACGACATGCACGCCTGGCCGGAGCTGTACTTCCAGGGCATCGGCTGGATCCGGTTCGAGCCGACGCCGGCCGCCCGGGTGGCGCTCACGCCGGACTGGACCGTCGCCGCGGCCCCGGAGACCAGCCCGACGACGGCACCGAGCACGGCGCCGACCGCGCCAGGGGCGAGCGAGGACCCGGGCATCGAGAAGCCGAACGCCGACCCCGACCTGCCGAGCGACAGCGGTGTGACGATCGTTGACGGCGGCAACTGGTTCACCAACGGCGGCGGCCGGACCATCGCCATCGTCGCCGGTGTGATCGTGCTGCTCTGCATCCCGTGGCTGATCCGCAGCCTGACCCGGCGTCGCCGGTTCGCCAAACCGCCTGGCCGACTGGGCGCCGAAGGCCTGTGGGCGGAGGTCCGCGACACGTCCCGCGACCTGGGACTGGACTGGTCCGAGATCGCCACGCCACGCCAGGCCGGCGACTGGCTCGTCACCAAACTGCCCGCCGAGGCCCATCCGCAGGCACTGCGCCTCGCTCGCGGCATCGAGGCGCTGCGGTACGCCGGTGACGTGGACCTGGCCCTGGACCTGCGGGCCGAGGCAGCCGCCGTACGCCAGGCCCTCTGGTCACAGGCACCGCGACGCCGTCGCTGGCGGGCACGGCTGCTGCCACCGTCGTGGCGCTGGTACCTCAACCGAGGCAGCACAGAGGCCTCCGACCTCCTCGACGAGTTCGACCTCCTACTGGCCCGCCTCCGCTCCCTGGCCCTGCGCCGCCGCCACGCCAACTGATACCGAGGCCGCCTGATGCCGAGGCCGCGCAGCTCCCGAGCTGCGCGGCCGACTCATGCCCGCGGCACTGCACCCCCAGCCGCCGCACCCAACCCGCACCCACCAACGACGGCAGCGGCAGCGGCACCTGAACACCCCAAGAACAAAGCCCGAACAAACAACCACACCCGCGCCCCCAAGGGCACGGGTGTGGTTTGTCGGCCGGCTGCGCGCTCAGGCGCTGCGTCCTACCGTCAGAGGTCTTCGTCGCGGCGTCGCCGCCAGCGATCCTCCATCCGCTCCATGAAGCTGCCGGACGAGTCGTGCTTGGTCCGGTGCCTCTTGGTCGGCGGCGGAGGCGGCGGAATGTCGTCGGCGTCCCCCGCGTTACTGATGCGCTTCATGCTCAGCGCAGCGATGTACAGACAGGCGACCATCATCACGAAGCCGATGACTCCGATGATGGTGTTGGGGATGATCGCGCCGGCCATCAGGACAACTATGCCCAGCACGAATCCAACGCCGGCAAGCACTGCCCGGCGCTTGTAATACAAGCGCACATTTGTCCCTCGCATGGCGGAGACGAACTTCGGGTCTTCCGCAGCAAGGGCGCGTTCGAGCTGCTCGAACTGGCGCTGCTCTTCTTCCGAGAGGGGCACCGTCGATCCCTCCATGGTGAGCGCGATCTCGATAGGCCGACTCCAGTCTAGGCCGACCGTGCCTCACACGAAACCCTGACCGGCTGTCCAGCGCGTCACGGTCCGGCAACTGCCCCCATCACACTCTGCTCAAACCCGCCAAACCCGGCGTGTCGCGCCCCGTCCGACCGGCGGTAACGCGTGACCCACGGCGATCCGCTCCCCTGACCGGTCTATGCCATCTCGGCCATCATGACCTGCACTCTCCGAACAGCCCTGCCTTGGTCACGACCTCATCACCCTCTGTCGCCCCGAGGCCGTGTGACCCATGGCACACCCAGAGCGAACCGGCTGAGCGATCAGCGGGTGGCGAGGATGTGGAGCTGAGTGGCCAGGGCCCGGAACGCGGGGTGCTGGCTGGCGGCCCGCTCGAGCTCGGCCAGGGACTCGGCGGCGCCTGGTTCGGCGTCGACGAACGCGGACGGAACAAGGTCTGCGAACGTACGGACGCCATGCACGGTGTGAACCGTGAAGCCGGCGTCGGCCAACTGCGCGGTGATACTCGCCTCGTCGTAGCGCCGCGGCATCGGATCCGTCGCACCCCAGCGCCCGTCCGGATCCTGCAACGCGACCCGCGCCTCAGCCAGGTGACCCGCGAGCGCACGCGCCAGGACCACAGCGTTGCGCTGGGCAACGAGAAGGCTGAGTACGCCGCCTTCCCGCAGTACCGACGCCATCGCCTGCAACGCCTGCACCGGGTCGTCGACGACCTCGAGCACGCCATGGCACAGTACGGCGTCCGCACTCGACTCGCCCGCGAGGCCGGGGAGCTCGGCCGCGTCACCCTGCACACCGCGGATCAGTGCGCTCACACCTTCGTCACTCGCCCGCCGCTCGAGCGAGGCCAGTGCGTCGGGACTCGGATCCACGACGGTCACCCGATGCCCCTCGACGGCCAGCGGCACCGCGAACCCGCCGGTACCACCACCCAGGTCGACGATGTCCAACCCCGGATCGCCCTGCGCCCGCCCCGCCAACGCGACCCGCAGAGCCTCGGCCACCAGCGCCGTCCGCACCGAACGCCGCCGCCGATCGACCATCGTCATGACCCTCCTCAAACCATCAACCCCCACCGCGCCACACCCTACTTCCCCACCACCCCACCCCACCCACGCCGCCCCACCCACGCCGCTCCAGCCATGCCGCCCCAGCCACCGCGTGGTCCGACCCGGCTGAGGCGGCCGTAAGCGGGCGTTAAGTCGTGGAGTCTGTCAATGCACGAACGGAGGGCGCATCGTGCGAAGGAAGGGGAAGAACCACCCACCAAGGAGGGGCATCATGACTGTCTACAGCAAGTCGTTCGACGAGCCGGACGAGCAACGTTCACCGGACAAGACGAGGGTCGATGTGGTCAAGCTGCCGGGCGCCAGCGTCGCCCGGATCACCTTCCAGCCCGGCTGGCGTTGGTCGGAGTGCATCCGTCCCGTCGTCGGCGGCGAGTCCTGCCAGGTCCGGCACGTGGGAACCCTCGTCTCCGGCGAGATGGAGATCGTCCACGACGACGGCACCAAGGCACGCATGGTCCCAGGCATCGCCTATGTGATCGAACCAGGCCACGACGCCTGGGTGGTCGGGGACGAGCCCGCGGTCGGCCTGGAGTTCGAGTCGCTGGCCGCCGAGACGTACGCCAAGAGCTGACCCAAGCGCTGACCCCGCCGAGGGCTACCGCGCCCGGGGGCGGGCGTCGCGGCCGCCGCTCGCCCCGGCCGACCGCGACACCAGCCTGCCCGCGTCAGGAGCTCGCGCTCGCATACGAACGTTGGCCCCGGCGCCAGAGCATCCGGACGAGCGACACCGCGACCACCGACAGCGCGATCCCGCCGGCGACCGGCATCCAGCCGACGTCGCCAGCCAGCGCCTGGACCGGGAACGTCGTCGCGAACGCCACAGGGAACGCGAACGTCAGGAACGTCCGCACCGCCACCGGGAAGAACACCAGCGGATACCGGCCCGCTTCGACCAGGTTGAGGTAGATGGCCCCGATCGGGTTCACCGACTGCAGCCAGAACGCGAGGAACGACATCGCACTCCACACGGTCGCGAGCAGCACCACCCCGCAGGCCGCAAGCACGAGCGCCTGCAGGATCTGCGGCACCGTCGGGGCGGCACCCGACTGCACGAGCCCGAGCACCAGGACGACGATCCCGCTCATGACGTTGCTGAGCTCCGCGACGTTGATCCACCGCAACGTCAGGTAGAACTGGCTCGACACCGGCCGCAGCAGCACGCCATCGAGCTCGCCCTCGGTGATGTAGACCGTCATCCGGTCCAGGTTCGGCGCGATGAACGCCGCGATCAGGCCGGTGACGATCTGGTACGCCCCGACGAGCGTGATCACCTCGGCCCGTGACCAGCCGTGCACCTCCTGGGTGAAGCCGAACAACAGCAGGATCGGCACGATGCCGAGCCCGAGCTGGACGAGGCCGACGAGCAACGTGGTGACGAAGTGCGCGCGGTAGTGCGTCTCGCGGACCACCGCCTGCGCGAGGAACCGCCGCCACAGCCGCAGGTGGCGCACCTGCTTGTGCAGCCAGTTGCGGTCGAGCGGTTGCCGGTCCTCGGCGTACGTACGGAGCTCAGCTGTGTCGTTTGTTCGCTCGCTCATGCGCCCACCGCCGAGTACGCGCGGATCCCGGCCGCCCAGACGAGCCGCGCGAGTGCTCCGAACACGAGCACGTACGCCGTCTGCAGACCCAGGCCCACGAGTAGGTCGTGGCCGGACAGGTTGCCGGCGACGATCTCGACCGGGAACGACACCGTGAACCTGAACGGCTGGTTGTCGATGAACCCGCGCGACCAGTCCGGCATCAGCGCGAGCGGCACGACCGCACCGGACAACACGCTCGCGATGATCAGCCGGGCCTGCGCCAGCGCGGACACGTCGTCCATCCAGAACGCGATCGACGCGATCAGGATGTCGATCGTGAACACCAGGATCGCGCCGAGCACGAGGCTGACCGCGAACACCGCCCAGCGGCCCGGGCCCGCCGGGATGGTCATCGAATCGCGGAAGATCCACCACAGCACGCCGATCATCGGCACCAGCGCGAACAGCTTGAGGAACTTCTCCGACAGATTGTTCGCCACGAAGCCCAGCAGCAACGACGCCGGACGCACCATCCAGCTGGAGAGTTTGCCGAGCCGGATGTCGTTCGCCAGGAAGCCGGTCAGCCACGACGACGTGGCCATCGTGACGAAGCTGAGCAGCACGAAGTACGTGGTGACGTACTGCTCGTCGATCGGGAGTTGCGCCCCGTTCGCGATCGCGGTGCGCCAGATCAGCAGCGAGATGATCGGCACGCAGATATTGGCCGCCATGAAGATGATCCACGCGCCGCGGTAGATGGACTGCTGGGCGATCTCGGCTGCGGTCATCCGGCGCAGCACCCGGAGGTTGCGCACGACGGTGTTCACGACGCGTCCCCCGGCATGCTGCGGCGCAGGAAGAGGTCGCGCATGATCTCCTCGATGTCGGCGTCCGCGACGTCGAGGTCGACCAGCGGACCGATCCGCGTCAGCTGCTCGAGCACCTCGCCGGCCCGCTCGCGGTCCACTTCCAGCTTGATCCTCTGGCCGGAGCTGTCGACCGCCGTCACACCCTCGACACCGTCGAGGTGGCTGCTGTCGACGTTCGTCGCGTACGTCGCCTGGACGAGTTTGCGCGGGCGAGCGGTGTGCACGAGCTCGTCGAGGCCCCCGTCGTACTGCAGGCGTCCGTGGTCGATGATCATGACTCGGGAGCAGAGCGCCTCGATGTCGTCCATGTCGTGGCTGGTGACGAGGATCGTGGTGCCGCGGCGCTGGTTGACCTCGGCGAGGAACGTCCGCACCCGCGCCTTCGCGACCACGTCGAGGCCGATCGTCGGCTCGTCGAGGAACAGGATCTCCGGACCGTGCACGAGGGCCGCCATCAGCTCGAGCTTCATCCGCTCACCGAGAGAGACCTTGCGCACCTGGACGTTCAGCAGGTCCTGGACGTCGAGCAGTTCGGCGAGCTCGGCGACGTTGCGGTCGAACTCCTGCGTGCTGAGACCGTACATTTCCTTGTGCAGCAGGAGACTCTCCATCGCGGGGACGTCCCACCAGAGCATGGTCTTCTGCCCCATCACGAGCGCGATCCGCCGCAGATAGTCGTGTTTGCGGCCCGACGGGGTGAAACCGAGGACCTCCAGTTCCCCGGACGTGACGTACAGCAGGCCGGACAGCATCTTCAGCGTGGTGGTCTTGCCGGCGCCGTTCGGGCCGAGCAGCCCGACGACCTCACCACGGTTGATGCTGAACGTGATGCTGTCGACGGCGAGCCTGGTCTCGTACGTACGCCGGACGAGGCTTTTGATCGCGCCGCCGAGACCGGCCTGCTGCTTGTGGAAGGTGTAGGTCTTGGTGAGATCGGTCGCCGCGATCACCGGCGGCTGATCCGAGGGGACATCAAGGGATGCGTGCGTCACGGTTGAGCACCGCTTTCGAGAGTCGGTGGTGAGATCGGACCGGGCAGCGTCAGCGCAGAGCGCATGAGCGTCCGACACCGTCGAGCTGGATCGGCCGGGCGACCGTGCGGTCCGTCCCGGCTGCGCGATCTCGCAAACCCTCAACCATCGATCGCGCTGGCTGACGCTAGATCAACCCCGTCCGCTATCTCGACGAGATGCAGGCATCTCTCCCTCTGGTCCTTCCGACATACGGCTGCCAGTCGAAACGCTATGCCAGCCTGGAAAGCGATGTCCACCTAGTTTCGCTGCCGCCCGACGGTGGCGGATCGAGTAGTTGACCGCGATCAGGAGGCGGTGCGACCGACGACGTACAGGCGCTGGGTCGTCTCCTGCCTGGCGGTGATGGGACCGCGGAGATACCACTCGACGTCGACGAGGCCGGCCGCCTCGACCACCCCGACCACGTACGCGGGGTCGTGCAGCACGAAGTCGAGGTCGACCTCGTGGCCGAAGAACTCCTCGACGTGGCGGACCTCGGCTCCGGCGTGCAGGCCGAGGACGAGCCAGCCGCCGGGATCGAGCGGGCGCACCAGGGCCGCGACAGCGTCGGGAAGCTCAGAGGGAGCCAGGTGGATCAGCGAGTACCACGCCAGGACAGCCGCCCAACCGGGGCTTGTCGGCGGGCGGCCAAGCCGCCGCAGGTCGCCGACCTGGAAGTTCCGGTCAGGGAAGCGCCGCCGGGCCTCATCCACCATCGCGGGCGACAAGTCGATCCCGGTGGCGTCGGCGTCATGATCGGCGAGGTACGCGGTGACGTGTCCCGGGCCCGAGCCGACCTCGACCACCGGGAGTCCGGCGGCGTGGGCGATCACCCGGTCCAGCAGCCAGGTTTCGAACGGCAGCTTGTTCAGCTCGTCCAGAAGCTCGTCGGCGTAACTGGTGGCGACAGCGTCGTACGACGACCGCACCCGAGCGTCGCGCGCATCCGCCCCGTCGGCGAGCACCGCGTCCCTGTCGACCGCCTCGGCGGCGATCGGCGCGGCCAGCTCCGGCAACGGCCCCAGCAGATGGATCCAACGGTGGTCTTGCTGGCCGGGGCGCCGTTCGAGCTCACGGACCAATGGCTCGGGACGCCCCGCCATCCGGCGCAGGCATGCCTCGACCTCGGCCCGGTCGGCGAACCCGTGCAGTCGCTCGGTGCGGGTACGCAGTTCACCGGGCGCCTGCTCACCCCGGAGGAGCAACACCGTGAGGAGCGCGCGCTCGTCGGCCTCGAGCTCGAGCCGCTCGTCGAGGGTCTGGTGGTATTTCAGCGTCCGCCGGCCTGTGTCGACCCACACGATCCGCACCAGCCCGCGATCCTTGAGGGACCGTGCGATCCGCTCCACCGTCCCCTGGTCGTAGTCGACGACCGGTTCCCGGTTGCTCGTCTGGTTGCAGGCCGTCCGCAGTGCGTTGGCGGTCAGCGGGTACGACGCCGGCACCGTCGTCTGCTTCTCCATCAGGCTGCCGAGGACACGCTGGTCCTCAGCGTCAAGAACAGGAAGTTCACTCACGCCCCCGACCCTAAAGCCCCATGGGGCTTTTACCTGCGGGGCGGCCTGGAGGTGTGGCTAGCCGGGTTGGTACGTCTCGGGGTCGATCAGTTCGATGGGCTCGAAGCCGGCGCCGTTACATCTGTCGCAGATGAAGTCGCGCCAGCTGCCGGCGCCCGTGCACTTGCTACACAAGCCGTCGTGCCACGAGTCGCCGTCCAGCGACTGGTGCGGTCGTGGGTAGTGGGCGTCGGCGAGATAGCACTCCACCCCGGTGACGGCGTGGACGCGACCACACAGGTCCTTCCCGACCCCTCTGCGTAGCTGGCTCAAACGTCATATCTCCCGAGTCGGCTGCCGTGGCCCACCTACTGAAGGCGCACGGCCGTCAGCAGGTGGGTGGTCAGCTGGCTTGCATCCAGGGTTGGGTCAGGACGGATTGGGGGTCGGTGGTGGCCGTGAGGGCTGGGGTGTTGGAGAGGCGGAGACTGGTCTCGACCAGGTCGTAGAAGGTTTCCACGGCACGGACGAGGTCGTCGGCCTCACGGGTGCTGACGGCGCGTTCCAGGCCTGCTTCGGCGGCGGCGCGCTGGGCGGCGCCGGCGGCGAAGAAGGTGGCCCATTCGCCGAACTCGGGCGCTACCTCCGCCAGCAGGACCCAGGCATTGCGCTGGACCCGGCGGCGGGTGCCGGAGCGGACCGGGCGGGCCCGGACGGCGAGGACCGCGGCCGCGACTCGGAGGGCCGCGACGTGGGCGCT
Organism: Kribbella steppae; assembly: GCF_004342025.1. Lineage (GTDB taxonomy): Bacteria > Actinomycetota > Actinomycetes > Propionibacteriales > Kribbellaceae > Kribbella > Kribbella steppae. The sequence goes on from NZ_SLWN01000001.1 coordinate 64,260, forward strand.
CGAGTAGCGGATCAGGTGATCGCTCGTCTCCACCGCTTCGGCCAGTGCGGCTCGTGCGCGGGACAGTTCGCGGCTGGCCGCGCCGGCGGCTGCCGGGGATACCGGTGAAACGGTCATCGGTCCGTCACCCTTTCCAGTTGCCAGCGGCCGGAGTCGGGGTCGTGCGCGAGATCGAACAGCTCACGCCGACCGTGCCGACCGCACCCCGCCTCTACTCGGTGGACCGCACGCCGCGGTCCCCAGTCCGCATCCAGTACGCCGACCGCCGCCGGACTCTCCGAGATCCCCGCGGTGTCGTCGGCGATGGCGCTCCCGGCGGGAGCGAGGGCGGTGGTGCTCCCGCCGGGAGAGTGCGCGGCAACGCAGTCGGTGCGAGAGCGGGGGCTCGCCGGCGCTGCCACGCCGTTCAGGTGGGCACCGGCGCGGGTTCGCGCCGGGCCGGGGCGGCCGTCGTACGTGGCGCCGAGGCCGGCGCCGATGATGCCGCGTTCCCACCAGGCGGCGGTCTCGGTCCATTGGGCCTGGACGGAGCAGACGCGCCAGAGTCGGCCGCGCCAGAGGAACTGCTCTGGGGTCTCGACGCCGTCCACGACATCCGAACGCACCTCGACGGCCTCGTCGAACTCCCACATGCTCCATCGCCTCCTGTGTACGAACGACTTTCCTTGATCGAGGACAAGCCCTTGATCAAGGACTAGCCCTTGATCAAGGACTGGCTCCTGACCGACGGCTGGTCCCGGGGCCCGGCGGGCGGGCACGAGGTGGGGGTCGAGGTCCACCTCGGTGCCCGATCCGCCGGGACCACCGGTTTCCGATGCGGCCGCAACTCCGCACCGGAGCCGTCCAGCTGCCCGGATCACCCCTGGCCGGCCTCCCGACGACGCCGGGTCGGAGGTAATCGAACATCTGTTCGAACACGAACAGCGTATCGTCGCCCGCCGACAAACGTCAACGGGCCGTAAGGCCGGCGCGCCCCCACGCGCCCGATCCACCGTCCAGACTGAGAAGGAGACAAGCGCCGTACGACGCAGGAGAACGGAAGGGGCGACGATGCCGAGGCTGACAACCCGGTGGCGGGCAGCACTGATCGCCGCGGCGGCAGTGGCCGTCGTGGTCACCGCGGTCGCGTTGCCGCTCTTCCAGCCGTGGCGGCTCTTCACCGACAAGGTCGTCGACGAAGCGCTGCCCGGTGCCGTTCCGATCTCCACACAGTCATCGTCGACGACGCCACCGACAGTTTCGGAGAAGCCTTCGACCGGCCCCGAGGTTTCGACCGCGCCCCCCGAGGTTCTGCTGACCGGGAAGCTGATCACGCATGAACACGCCACCGAAGGCACCGTCGCCGTCCTCAGACTCGCCGACGGCTCCCGCGTACTCCGCCTGGAGAACCTGGACACCTCCGACGGCCCCGACCTCAAGGTCTGGCTCAGCGACGCCGCGGTGGTGCCCGGCCGCCCGGGCTGGCACGTGTTCGACGACGGGAGGTACCGCAATCTGGGCAGCCTGAAGGGCAACCACGGCAACCAGAACTACGCCATCCCGAGCACCGTGAAGCTCGACGACTTCCGCAGCGTCGCGATCTGGTGCGACCGCTTCAACGTGTCCTTCGGCGCGGCCGAACTCAAAGCCGCCTGAGAATCCGGGTGACAGGCCGCCTAAGCTGCCGAAGGTGAGCAATCATCCCAATGTGCAACGGGTGGCCGACGCGCTCCAGGCGGCCGGGGCCACCGGTGAGATCGTGATCCTGGACGAGGCGGTTCCGACCGCGGCGGCCGCGGCGGCGGAACTCGGCTGCGAGGTCGGCGCGATCGCGAACAGCCTGGTCTTCGACGGTGACGGCGCCCCGGTGCTGATCCTGACCTCGGGCGCGCACCGGGTCGACACCGCGAAGGTCGCCGCCGAGCTCGGCATCACCAAGCTGCGCCGCGCCACCCCGGATTTCGTCAAGGAGCACACCGGTCAGTCGATCGGCGGCGTCGCCCCGGTCGGACACCCGCACCAGGTGGCGACGTACGTCGACACCGCCCTCGAGCAGTACGACGTCGTCTGGGCGGCCGCCGGGATCCCGCACTCGGTCTTCCCCACCACATACGCCGAGCTCCTCGAGCTGACCAACGGCACCCCCATCACTGTCAACTAGTCGCCCGCCCCGTCAACTAGTTGCCAGTAGCAAACGACGAAGCCGTCCAGCACCAAGGCTGGACGGCTTCGTCGACGAACGAGACCTAGATCGCAGGCCTCAGATCCACATCGGCGGCGCGGACGTAAGCCATCCGGTGGCCGAACCAGATCTGGTAGTAGCGGTCGTTGCCAAGCACCTGGACCTTGTCGGTCGGCGGCTGCCCGGCGAATGTCACCGCACGGTAGTAGTCGGTCTCGATGGACGGGTCACCGACCGGGTAGGCCTGACCCGCGAGGATCGAGTACTGCAACGGCGTGACGACCTGGTACGGGATGCCCTCCGGGTACGCCGCCTGCTCCGGGTAAGCCCGGCCGTACACCGGCACCGACGCCTTACCCGCCTTCGGCTTCACCACGAGGCCCGGCTTGGAGAACGCGTCCGGAGCCGACGCAGGGCTCTTGAACCAAGCCAGTGCGCCCAGGTACCAGACGGCAACCCAGTCACCCTGTCGCTGCGCCACGACGTACTGCGAACCGGCGGCAGCGCGTGCACCGATGTCTGACACCTGAGTCGTGCTGTTCGAACCGTCAGGGCGCAGTCCGATGTCCTTGACCAGCGAAGCCGCGTCGTCCGGCGCCTGACGCAGGTAGACGAAGTTGGTGCCCTGCGGCGTGCAGGTGGTGCCGGCACCGGTGCAGTTGGTCAGCGCCTGCACGTTGTCGTCGAAGCCGGGCTTGATGGTGACGATCGAGCCCGCCTTCACCGGGAACACCGACTTGCCCCAGATCGGCGCGCCGAGCAGGTCGAAGTAGTGCTCCCAGTCCCAGTACGGTCCCGGGTCCCAGTGCATGCCGCGGACCGTGCTCGGGATCGTCCCGGGCACCTGGTCGTGGCCGATGATGTGCGCCCGGTCGAGCGGGATGTCGTTCTTGGCGGCCAGGTAGCGCACCAGCTTGGCCGAGTTGCGGTAGAGCGACTCGGTGTACCAGGTCGCACCCTGGGCCGCGAAGCCCTCGTGCTCGATGCCGATGCTGTGCATGTTCACGTACCAGTTGCCGGCGTGCCAGGCGACGTCGTTGGCCTTGACGTGCTGCCACGTGTGGCCGTCGGACGAGCGCATCGTGTACTGCCAGCTCACGTACGTCGGGTCCTGCACCAGGTTGAGAACGCCCTGCCAGCCGCCCTCGGTGTCGTGAACGATGATGTAGTCGATCTTGCCGGTCTTCGGCCGGTTCGCCAGGTCGTGGTTGCCGTAGTCGCCACCACCCAGGTCCTGGTACGGCGCGGGCAGCCATTCACAGCCGAGCGACGTCGGGCACTCCACACCGGAGTTGTCGGCCGCAACACCAGCCGGCAGCGACAGCTTGCTCACCTGGGACTTGTCCGGTGCCACCGCAACGGCAGGCATCACGATCTGCTGGCCGGTGTTCGTCGTACGGGCCGCACCGCGGGCCATGATCGAGTAGACGTCGTCAGCAAAGCCCGACGCGGCCACCCGATCCGAAGCTCCGGCGTACGACGCCACTGCGCCGTACCACTGGGCTGCCGAGGTGTCAGCGCCGACCGGGAGCCCGAGAGAGCGCTGGTACGACGCCAGCAGCGCAGCACCACCCTCGATATTCGCGGCGGTCTCATTGCGCAGGGCAACCGGGTCCAGCCCGGTCAGCTCGGAGGCCTTGTAGAGAGTCCGCAGCGAGCTGGTCTTGGCGACCTTGCGCTTGCCGGAGAGGTCCACGACCGCGGTGGGGTCGACAGCGGTGAGGTGCATCGGGCCGTAGCCGCCGTCGGTGCTGGACGCACCCCGGTGGTCGTCCCAGCGGGTCTCGGCGTACGACACGGCCAGCAGCACGGACTCCGGTACGCCGTACTTCGCGGCCACCGCGCTGAACGCGGAAGCGGCCATGGCAGTCGGCCCGGGGGTCGACGCAGCAGCAGGTGGACCGCCTGACGACGACACGCCGGTCACCGTGATGGCCAGCGCTACCGCAGTCAATGCGGCGAGAATCTTCGGACGACGACGCATGTTGTTTCTCCTGAACCGACGGCGGGGATGCCCGTCACACAGACTGGCAGCCTGATCACTGTGAGTCGAGGAGACCCGGAAGTCAACGGTTAACCAAAACTCGCCGTCAGAGGTTCGATACTGACTACACGGGGTCGTCGCACGGGGTGGCGACCGAGGGTTACGGAGCAGGACACATGGAAGCGTTGCCGTTGGCGTTCACGTCGGGCTGGGCGAGTGGCATCAACGCCTACGCCTGCGTGCTGATCCTCGGTCTGCTCGGCCGGTTCGCCGGGGCCGACGACGTACCGACGGCGCTGACCAGTAACGGCGTACTGATCGCAGCGGGTGTTCTGTTCGCCTTCGAGTTCGTCGCCGACAAGATCCCGTACATCGACTCGGCCTGGGACGCGATCTCCACGGTGATCCGGCCGACCGTCGGTGCGATCATCGCCGTACTGCTGTCCGGCGAGGCGAGCACGCTGCAGCAGGCCGTGATCGTCACCACCGGCGGACTGGTCGCACTGCTCTCGCACGCGGTGAAGTCGAGTCTGCGGCTCGCGATCAACACCTCCCCCGAGCCGGTCACCAACATCGCCGCGTCGTCCGGTGAGGACATCGCCGTCGTGAGTGTGATCTCGCTGGCCGCGTTCCACCCGGAGGTCGCACTCGTGATCGCCGGGATTCTGCTCGTGCTCGGCCTGATCGGGGTGTACGTCGCCCTCAAGTTCATCAAGCGTGGTTACGCCAGGTTCAAAGCCTGGCGGGAGAAACGCAGTGCCCCGGCAGCCGGAAGTAGTGCTGTCTGATGGCTCGTGTGATCGTCGTCGGGGCCGGGCTCGCCGGTCTCGCCAGTGCCGTCCGGCTGGCCAAGCTCGGCCACCAGGTCACCATCTGCGAGCGAGACGAGCGCCTGGGCGGGGTCCTGGGCCGAATCGAGGCAGACGGGTTCAGTTGGGACGCAGGAGCGGCCAGTACGACGCTCCCGGCCGCACTGCGGGACCTGTTCCGCAAAAGTGGTCGCCCGATCGAGAGCCTGGTCCAACTGGAGCCGGTGACCGAGCCGCGGCGGCACATGTTCGCTGATGGCTCCGTGCTCGACCTGCCGATCACCGACCGCGGTGAGCAACTGCAAGCGTGGTCAGACCTGGCCGGCGAGAAGACGGCCCAACAGTGGGTCTCTCTGGTCGACGGGTACGGCGAGACCTGGCAGGTACTGCGCAAGACGTCGCTGGAGCCGCCGCTCAAGGACAAGCTCCCATTGGGAGCAGTCCGGACGCTCAAGCCGTGGCAATCGCTGGAGCGGGTCGCACAACGCCAACTGGATGACGACAGGGCTCGTGCGGTACTGCGGCACTACGCAGCCCAAGGTGGATCGGACGCGAAGCTCACACCCGGGTACGTCGGTGTCTGGTCGTACCTGGAGCGCACCTTCGGCCGCTGGACGATCGACGGTGGTTTCGGCGCCCTCGCGGATGCTCTCGCGCAACGGGCGAGTGAGCGGAAGGTCGACGTACGGACTGGGGCCGAGGTGGTCGCTGTCACCACGTCTGACGGCGGTGTGACCGGCGTACGGCTCGCTGACGGGACTGAGCTGCCGGCGGACATCGTGGTGAGCGACATCGACCCGCGTGAGCTCTACGGGCAGCTGGTGGATGACCCGGCGGCCAAGAAGGTGCGCAAGCAGATAGAGGCGACACACCAGGCCCAGGCGGCGTACGTCGTACACCTGGGACTGCAGGAGCCGCTGCCGACCTTGCCGTTCGAGACTGTGCTGCACGGCACGCCGACTGTCGTCGTACGAGCGGGCGGGCAGGCACCGGCTGGGCACCAGGCCTGGTCGGTGCTGGTGCATGGCTATCCGACTGACGACGTACTGGACCTGCTGGTGGCGCGTGGCCTGCACATCCGGGACAAGGTGGTGTCGCGACAGACGTCACCGTCCTGGTGGGCCGGTGTGGCGTGGGAGGGCTACCGGACGGCCCGCCGGCGTGCTGCCAACGTCTCCCCCATCAAGGGCCTGTACTGCGTCGGTGCGGGTGCTCACCCGGGCTCCGGCGTACCGGCCACGACTCTCGGCGCGGCGATCGTGGCGGACGCGGTCGGGAAGGCCTGAGACCGGGTGGGGTCGCGCTACCCGGCGCACGTAGGATTGAGCGTTCATGTGTTTCGTGTCGGGTGAGGTGCCCGGCAGTAGAGAGGACCTCGGTGGATCAATCCCCCACGTCGGCCGATCACGAGAACGTCGAGCGCGCTGAACTGGCGGCAGAGCAGGAGCACGTCGATCGGGTCTACGACCGGGTCGCGGAAGCCGCCCGATCAGCGTCTCGGATCGCGGTCGAAGGGCACCAACGCGGACAGGCGCAGAACGTCGGCCGGGTCCGCGAGGAGGAGCAGACCGGTCTGTACGAGCGGGACGTGCTGGTGTTCGCGGCGGCCCGGCGGATCGCCGAGCTGGACGCCGAGCACGAGGGCCTCGTCTTCGGCCGGCTCGACGCCGACAAGGGCGACGACCAGCCCGCCGTCGAGAGCGCTGCCGGCCTCGACAAGCTGTACGTCGGCCGGATCGGTGTCCGCGACGCGGAGTACGAACCGCTCGTGATCGACTGGCGCGCCCCGGCCGCAGAGCCGTTCTACCGCGCCACCGCGACCGACCGGCTGAAGGTCGTACGACGTCGCGTGCTGCGGAACAAGGGCCCGCGGATCGTCGGGCTCGAGGACGACCTGCTGGCGCCGGAACGCGCGCCCGAGGACCTGCCGGTGATGGGTGAGGGCGCACTGATGGCCTCCCTGTCGCGGGCCCGCGGTCACACGATGCGTGACATCGTCGCCACCATCCAGGCCGAGCAGGACAAGGCGATCCGGGCTCCTGCCCGTGGTGTGACCGTCATCGGCGGTGGACCCGGTACCGGCAAGACAGTGGTCGCTCTGCACCGTGCGGCGTACCTGCTCTACAGCGACCGCAGGCGGTTCGAGCGCGGCGGCGTACTGGTCGTCGGACCGTCCGCTGCGTTCATGGCCTACATCGAGCGAGTGCTGCCGAGCCTGGGCGAGAACACCGTCTCCCTGCGAGCTGTCGGCGAGCTGGTGGACGGCATCAAGGCCACTGCGGTCGACGAGGCCGATGTGGCCGCTATCAAGGGCTCACTGCGAATGCGCGGCGTGCTGTCGCGCGCTGCCCGTGACCGCGTCCCCAACGCACCCACAACGCTGAGGGTCTTCCTCGGCGGCGGCACTGTCGAGCTGGACGCGAACCAGTTGGACAACGTACGGCGGAACGCGCTGCGCCGGACGCCACGCAACAGAGCCGGAGCTGAGGCCCGCAAGGGTCTGGTGGCCGCACTGTGGCAGCGGTTCCCCGATGACCTGCGCACTGGCCTGTACGGCGACCGGGAGTCGTTCGGCGACCAGGTGACCGAAACACCCGCGTTCCGGACGTTCTTCAGCCAGTGGTGGCCAGTAGTGACGCCCGAGGCGGCACTGCGTTGGCTCGGCGACCCAAGACGGTTGCAGCGGTGGGCCCGCAACGAGCTGACCCCTGCAGAGGTCGACACACTCGCTGCAGGCATCCGTGGCACCAGTGAGTTCACCATCGCCGACGTAGCCCTGCTGGACGAGCTCAGCACGTTGCTGGGTCGCGCACCCGTCTCGGAGACCAAGGACGAGGAGTTCGACTGGCTGGAGGGTCTGTCGGACGGCGTCAACGAGGTGCTCACCACGTCGGAGCGTCGCGCCCGGGTGGCTGCCGCCAGAGAGGCTGAAGAACTGGAGGAGTACGCGCACGTCCTGGTGGACGAAGCCCAGGACCTCTCCCCCATGCAGTGGCGGATGGTGACCCGGCGTGGGCCGCAGGCGAGCTGGACGATCGTCGGCGACCCGGCGCAGAGCTCGTGGCCGGACCCGGACGAGGCCCGCGCGGCGATGGACTCGATGCTGTCGCACCTGCAGCGGCACACGTTCCGGCTGTCCACCAACTACCGGAACTCGGCCGAGATCTACGCCTTCGCGGGTGAAGTGATCCGGCGGACTCTGCCCGACGCGGATCTGCCTGACGCAGTCCGTCGTACCGGCGTAGGGCCCGAGCACCGGATCGTCGACGACGGCAAGATCGCCGAGGCCGCGGGTGACACCGCGGTCGAGCTGCTCCAGCTGGTCGAGGGCACGGTCGGCGTGATCGTGCCGCCGAAGCTGCGACCGGCCGTCGACCCGGTGCTCGCCGAGCTGGGCGACCCACGCGTGGTGGCGGTGAGCCCACTGGAATCGAAGGGCCTCGAGTACGACGCGGTGGTCGTCGTCGAACCGGACCGGATCGTCAGCGACACCCTGGGCGGCGTACGAGCCCTGTACGTCGTCCTGACCCGAGCGACTCAGCGCCTCGTCACCATCAACAGCACCACGAACTGGCTGCCTTAGCCGCGCGGTACGACGAACGAGACCAGGTCGGCGTCGTCGGCGGACAGGTCGGACCAGCGGCAGGTGAGGTGGAGGACGGTCAGGCCGGACGTCGGGTACTTCCGGGTGAGTTCGACGCGCTCGGGGCTGGTGCCGTCGAGGGCCAGCTCGTCGGCCAGCCACGGTACGCCCGGCGCGTGGCCGACCAGGATCACGGTGCGGGCCTCGGACGGTGCTTCGCGGATGACGTCGAGGAGCTCGACCGTGTCGGCGCTGTAGATCCGCCGGTCGTACCAGACGTCGGCTGCGGACGCGCCGGCCTCGGCGGCGAACTGCCAGGTCTCGCGGGTGCGCTGCGACGGCGAGCACAGGACCAGGTCTGCCTCGATGCCCTGGGCAACGAGGTAGCGGCCGGCCGCGAGCGCGTCGGCCCGGCCGCGGTCGGCCAGCGGGCGCTCCAGATCCGGCATCGACTCGGGCGGCACCGCCTTCGAGTGCCGGAACAGGACGAGTGTGCGGTCGATCAGCAGATCCGACGGGTCAGCCATCAGGTCAGGATACGACCGTGGACCTCAGGTTGAGGAATACCTGACGGGTCGCGGTGGACCTGTTCAGCGTGATGAAGTGGATGCCGGGCGCGCCCCCGGCAAGCAGCTGTTCGCACAGCTCGGTGGCGATCTCGATGCCGACGGCCCGGACCGCACCCGGGTCGTCCTCGACCGCGAGCAACCGGTCGGTGACCGCGGCCGGCAGCGCCATCCCGGTCAGCTCCGCCATCCGCTGGATCTGCTTGATGTTGGTGACCGGCATGACGCCCGGCAGCACCGGGATGTCGCAGCCCAGGGCGGTCGCGCGCTCGACCAGCCGGAAGTAGTCGTCGGCACCGAAGAACATCTGCGTGATCGCGTAGTCCGCGCCGGCGGCAGCCTTCGCGGCGAGCACCTGCGCGTCCGCCTCCAGCGACGTCGCCTCCGGATGCTTGTCCGGGAACGCCGCCACGCCGACACAGAAGTCACCGAGCGAACGGATCAGCTCGACCAACTCGATCGCGTGGTTCATGCCTTCCGGGTGCGCGACCCACGGCTGGTTCGGACCACCCGGCGGGTCGCCGCGCAGCGCCAGCATGTTCCGTACGCCGGCTCCGGCGTACGCACCGATCACCGACCGCAACTCGTCCCGCGAGTGGGCCACACAGGTCAGGTGACCGAGCGGAGTCAGCGAGGTGTCCTGCGCGACCCGCTCGGTGACCCGGATCGTGCCGTCCCGGGTGGTGCCGCCGGCGCCGTACGTGATCGAGACGAAGGTCGGCCGCAGCTGCTCGATCTCGCGGATCGACCGCCAGAGCACCTCCTCGGCCTCGGGGGTCTTCGGTGGGAAGAACTCGAACGAGAAGGAACGGGCACCGGACGCCAGCAGCTCGCGGATCGTCGGCGTACCGCCGGGCAGCGTCGAAGGAAGACCGTTCGCCATGGCGACAGGTTACCCGCGGTGTCCACTGTCCCGCTCCTACCGACTACGCTCCGAGACGTGTATGGCGATGTGGACATCCCGGCCGAGGTACAGCGCGCGTTGACCGGTTTCCTCGACCTGCAGCAGCAGCGGCTGGAGGCGATCGGGCCGGAGCTGACCGAGCAGGTGCAGGCCGCCCGGGACGCGACCAGCGGCGGCAAGCGGCTGCGGCCGTCCTTCTGCTACTGGGGTTTCCGGGCCGCGGGCGGCCAGGTAACCCCAGGAGCACCGTCGGCGCAGCCGATCCTGACCGCCGCGGCCAGCCTGGAGATGCTGCACGTCAGCGCGCTGGTGCACGACGACGTGATGGATTCTTCCGACGTACGACGGGGTGCGCCGGCCGCGCATCGGCGCTTCGAGGCGCTGCAGCGGGCCCGATCGGAGGCGTCCGGGGTCGGCGGCGATCCGGTCGGCTTCGGTATCGGCGCGGCCATCCTGCTCGGCGATCTGTGCCTGATCTGGGCGGACGAGATGCTGCACACGTCCGGCTTCGACGCGGCCGCGCTGGCCCGGGCCTCCCGGTTCTTCGACGCCGTACGGGTCGAGGTGACGGCCGGGCAGTACCTCGACCTGGTCGCGCAGGCCAGTGGGGTCTCCGACATGGACCAGGCGTTGCGGGTACTGCGGTACAAGTCGGCGACGTACACGGTCGAGCGGCCGCTGCACATCGGCGCGGCGTTGGCTGGTGGGGATCAGCGGTTGGTCGAGGCGTTGTCGGCGTACGGGCAGCCCGTGGGTGAGGCGTTCCAGCTGCGCGACGACCTGCTCGGGGTGTTCGGCGATCCGGCACTGACCGGGAAGCCGGCCGGTGACGACCTGCGCGAGGGCAAGCGGACAGTGCTGGTCGCGTACGCGGTCGACCACGCGTCGGAGGTGCAGCTGGCCGAGTTCGACCGGCTGTTCGGGCGGCCGGACCTGGACGACGACGAGATCCAGTTGCTGCGCGAGATCCTGCAGGACTCGCGTGCCGTGCAGGCCTGCGAAGACCTGATCACCGAGCGGACCGAGGACGCCCTCGATGCCCTCGACAGCGCTCCCCTGGCCGACGACACCGCCCGCAAAGCCCTGGCCGACCTGGCGATCGCCGCGACGTCTCGCCAGCTCTAGAGAGCGGTCCGCCAGCTTTAGGAAGCGGCCCGCCGGCTCTAGGGAGCGGCCATCATGTCGATCAGGCGCAGGAGCTCCGCGGTCGGGGCCAGGTCGCCGAGGATGATCACCTTGAGTACGGCGCGATCCTCGTCGTACACGGTCTCGACCCGGAGCCGGCCGATCCCGCTCTGATTGAGCGAGCCCATCACGTGCGTGCTGATCCGGTCCGCGCCGGCCCGGTCGATCGCGTCGATGTGCACGATGCTCGACGCCTCCACGTGCCGGGACTGCTCGTCGGCCTCGAGAGCGGCGGCACTGGTACCGGTGAACGCCTCGAGATCCTCGCGCGCGATCCGGTACTGCTTCCCGATCCGGACGGCCTTCAGCCGGCCGTCGCGCACATAGTTCCGGATCGTCCGGACATGCAGGCCGAGCCGGCTCGCCACCTGCTCGACCGAGTACAGCTCCTGGGGCATCCGCATCCTTCGTCGTCGTGGGTCTCTAGGCTACGGCAGGTTCCTTAGAATTCCCTATAGTTAGCCAGATAGGGCTGTTTGAGGTACTTTTAAGCACATGATCTTCCGCTCCGACGCGAGCCGGCGCGTCCTGCACGAGCGCTATCGCGAGCTGCTCGCAACCTGGCCGATGCCGAGCGAACAGCGTCTGGTGCCGACCCGCGAGGGCGACACGTTCGTGGTGAGCTGCGGTCCTGCCGACGCGCCGCCGCTCGTCCTGCTGCACGGCTCGGCGAGTACGACGCTCGAGTGGATCGGCGATGTGGTCGCGTGGGCCGAGCACTTCCGCGTGCACGCCGTGGACCTGCTGGGCGAGCCCGGCCTGAGCGCGGAAGTACGACCCGCCCTGGACGCGTACGTCGACTGGCTGGACGACGTACTGGATGGTCTGGATGTCCGCGAACCCGTGTCGATAGTGGCTTCGTCGCTCGGCGGGTGGTTCGCCCTCGACTACGCGATCCGGAGGTCGGACCGGGTGCTGAAGCTGGCGCTGCTGACGCCGAGCGGGATCGGGCGGCAGAAGTCGCTGATCTTCCTGCCTGCCGTGTTCCTGCTGCCGTTCGGGCGGTGGGGAATCCTGCAGACGATGCGGCTGGTCGCGGGCCCGTTGCCGTCCGGGGACGCCACGGAGTACGGCCGGTTCGCCCTGATGGTGCACGAGCACTTCCGCCCGCGGCGGGTGTCGCTGCCGATCTTCACCGACGAGCAACTGGAGAAGCTCGACCTGCTCGTGATCGCCGGCGGGCGGGACCGGATGCTCGATTCGCAGGAGACGAAACGACGGTTGCCGGAGGCGACTGTCTTGTTGCCGGACGCCGGACATGTGTTGCCGGCCCAGACCGAGAGGGTGCTGACGTGGTTGAGGAGCTAGGCGGGGTTCGGGTGTTCGTGAGTGACGCCCGGGTGGCCGACGAACGCGACGCCGTCCAGCTCATGGCGCAGGCGCACTACGAGCACGACGCCGAGTGGGTCGCCTTGACGGCCGAGGGCCTCGGTGACGAGTTCTTCGAGTTGCGGACGGGTCGAGCGGGGGCGATTGCGCAGAAGTTCGTGAACTACCGGATGGGGTTGGTCGTGGTCGGCGACATCTCGGACAAACTGGCCGCCAGCAAGCCGCTGCGCGACTGGGTGCGGGAGAGCAACCTGGGCCGGTCGGTGTGGTTCGTGGATGAGTTGTCCGAGCTGGCCGAGCGGCTGGGCAAGTAATCGGCGCTACGGGCCGAGCAACGGCAGCGACCTGAGCAGGTCCGGGGTCTGATCCTGCTCGAGTTGGATCAGGACCCGGAGCTGGCCGGAGGCCGTGGTGTCCTCGGCGAAGATCTGCAACGCGACGTCGACGGTGTCGTGGTCGTGCTCGAGCAGGTGATGGAGACCTGTCCAGAGGACGATCTCGGGTTCGCCGGTGGAGCGGTCGCTCAGCGAGTCGGCCAATGCGTCCCAGTTGCGCCCGAACCATCGCGGCAGGTCGAACGCGGTCGCACACAGGTCCAGGAAGGCGGACTTGTCGTGGATCTCGCTGGTGTCGAGCAGGACGAAGTCCCAGCCGGCTCCGGCGACGTCACGTCGTACCTGCTCCGCTCCCGCGTCGGACTGCCACCGGTAGATGCCGGGTCGCAGACCCTTGGTCAGCAGCGGGCGCAGGTCAGTCATCCGTCGGTCCCCCCGTCCGCCGCGATCCGGCGGAACGACTTGTAGTGATCGTCGGTGTAATAACGCTCGCCGGTCTTCCCGGTCACGATCCGGCGGGCGCCACGATCGCTCTCCCCCGGCGTCTTCACGGTGTACTCGCGGTAGTAGCCGCGGTCCTGCTTCGGCAGGATCTTCTCGAAGTTCCCGAACACCGCGCCGTCCCGGCTGTACGGGAACGGCCCACCCTGGTCGATCAGCGTCAACGTGTCCCGCGCCTCGGCCGGTAGGTCCGCGGTCGCGACGAGGGTCAGGCTGCTGTCCGTGCTGCTGGTCGCGGCCGGCTTGGCGGCGGCGCACCCGAACAGCGAGGCCGCGAGCGTGATCACCAGCATGGCGATCACCACCACGGCGACGATCCGGGCGGCCTTGGGGTTGTTGATCACCCTGCACCCCGCAACCGCCGGCTGAACTCGGCCGCCGCGGCAGCCGGGTCGTCCGCGTCGGTGATCGCGCGTACGACGACCACGCGGGTGGCACCGGCTTCGATGACCTGGTCGAGCCGGCCGAGATCGATACCGCCGATCGCGAACCACGGCTTCGCCTGCGGACGGCTGGCGGCGTACGAGACCAGCTCCAGACCGGCGGCCTGGCGGCCTGGCTTGGTCGGGGTCTCCCAGGTCGGCCCGACGCAGAAGTAGTCGGAGCCCTGCTCGGCGACGACTGCGTTCACCTGACTGAACGTGTGGGTGGAGCGTCCGATGATCGGCTGCGGGCCGACGACGGCCCGTGCAGCGTGCACAGGGAGGTCACGCTGGCCCAGATGCAGCACGTGCGCTCCTGCGGCGAAGGCGATGTCCGCGCGGTCGTTGACCGCCAGGAGCTTGCCGTGCCGCTTGCAGGCCTCTGCGAAGACCTCCAGCGCGGCCAGCTCGTCCGCCGCCTCCATCTCCTTCTGGCGCAGCTGCACGATGTCCACGCCACCGCCGAGCGCGGCGTCCAGGAACTGTTCGAGGTCGCCCTGCTTCTCACGCGCGTCCGTGCAGAGATAGAGCCGGGCGTCTTCGAGTCGGTCGGTGTGGTCAGTCACACCGCACAGCCTGCCATGTTGGGGCCGTCGTAGGGTTGTGGCATGCCTGTACTGATTGCCGCGCCGCTGCGCGGCGGGTCATGGGGCTTTGACTCATGACCGGGCTCACATCCGATGTGGTGGTGGTCGGGGCCGGGCTCATCGGTCTCGCCACTGCGTGGCGGCTGGCTGCAGACGGTATCCAGGTGACGGTATGTGATCCGACACCCGGCACCCAGACATCCGCCGTCGCCGCCGGCATGCTGGCCCCGGTCACCGAGGTCGAGTACGGCGAGGACGACCTGCTCGCTCTCAACCTGGCCAGTGTGGCCGCCTGGCCTGCCTTTGCCGAGGAACTTCAAGCGGCGACAGGCCTTTCGGCCGGTCTGCACCAGACAGGGACGTTGTCGGTCGCGTACGACGTCGACGACGCGGCAGCACTCCGGCGACTGGCCGACTACCAGCGACGGCTCGGCCTCGAGGTCGAAGAGCTGTCCGGTCGCGATGCACGCAAGCGCGAGCCTCTCCTGGCTGCCGGCGTCTCCGGTGGTGTCTGGGTCCCTGGCGACCACTCAGTCGACAACAGGCAGGCAGTAGCCGCGCTCCTCCGCGCAATCGAGGTCTCAGGCGTCACTCTGCTCAGACAGCGCGTGTCCCACGTCCTCACAGCTGGTACGACGGCTGTCGGCGTACAACTGGACAACGGGGACACCGTGCACGCTGGACACGTGATTGCGGCGGCAGGGCCGTGGTCTGGGCAGCTGGACGGCGTACCGCATGAGCTGCGACCACCTGTGCGTCCGGTGAAGGGTGAGGTGCTGCGGCTGCGGGTGCCTGAGGCCTATCGGCCCGCGCTGACTCACACGGTGCGAGCGACCGCGCGGGGCTTCTCCGTCTACCTCGTACCGCGGCCGGGTGGTGAGCTCGTGGTGGGTGCGACCAGCTCAGAGCTCGGCTACGACACGCGTGTGCTCGCAGGCGGTGTGTTCTCGTTGCTGCGGGATGCGCGGACCGTCCTGCCGATCACGGACGAGCTGGAGCTGGTGGAGGCGATTGCCGGGTTGCGGCCTGCCACGCCGGACAACGCACCGGTCCTGGGACCGTCTGGTCTCGACGGGCTGCTCTGGGCGACCGGGCACTACCGCAACGGCGTACTGCTCACTCCGATCACCGCGCAGATCATCGCGGACACTGTGCGCACCGGCGTCGTACCAGAGCTTGGAAAGCCGTTCCTGGCCAGCAGGTTCGGGGCGCCTAAGGTGGCCACGTGAACGTGCTCGTCAACGGCACTGCCGAACAGTTGGACGCGGGTACGACGGTCGCCGACGTCGTCGACCGCTGGGCGCGCAGCCCGATCGGAGTGGCCGTGGCGGTGAACGAGGCAGTGGTGACCAAGGCCGACTGGTCCGGTACGGCGCTGTCCGACGGCGACCGGGTGGAGATCCTCACCGCAGTTCAAGGGGGTTGAGCATGAGCGACGACACACTCCTGATCGCTGGACGGGAGCTGACGTCCCGCCTGGTGATGGGGACTGGTGGTGCGCCGAGTCTTGAGGTGCTGGAAGAGGCACTGGTCGCATCCGGGACACAGCTGACCACGGTCGCCCTGCGCCGGCTCGACCCAAGCCAGCAGGGGTCCGTGCTCGACGTACTGCGCAAGCACGACATCGCCGTACTCCCTAACACTGCCGGGTGCTTCACGGCCGGTGAGGCGGTACTGACGGCTCGGCTGGCCCGGGAAGCGTTGCAGACCGACCTGATCAAGCTGGAGGTCGTTGCCGACGACCACACCTTGCTGCCCGATCCGGTCGAGCTGCTGGACGCTGCTGAGCAGTTGGTGGCGGACGGGTTCCAGGTGCTCGCGTACACGAACGACGACCCGATCCTGGCCCGTCGGCTGGCCCAGGCCGGGTGTGCGGCGGTGATGCCGCTCGGCTCCCCGATCGGCTCGGGCCTGGGCATCCGCAACCCCCACAACATCAGCATGATCGTCGACGAGCTCGACGTACCCGTCGTACTGGATGCCGGCATCGGTACGGCGAGTGACGCCGCGCTGGCGATGGAGCTGGGGTGCGACGCGGTACTGCTGGCGACCGCGGTCACCCGGGCCGAGCACCCGGCGTTGATGGCCGCCGCGATGCGCGACGCAGTCGTTGCCGGACGCAACGCCCGGCGGGCCGGCCGGATCCCGAAGCGCTACCACGCGGCGAATCCCTCGTCCCCGCTGGACGGCCGCGCCGCACTGTAGCCCGTCGGTTGCTTTGAGCAATCAATGCTTGTGAACTACACGCATGTAGTTCAGGCTTAAATTGTAAACATTGGATTACAGGCGTAACAAGGACCCCATTCGCCCCTGTTGTCACATCCGTATCAGCACTTACGGTCAAGTGACGTTCACACGGGGAGATGGAACTATGCGTAACGTCGTACGTGTACTGACCGGCATGGCCGTGCCGTTGCTGACCGCAGGAGTGATCACCGCCGGTTCACCGGGTTTCGGCTCGTACAAGGTGAAGGACGGCGACACGCTCAGCCACATCGCGAGCCGCTACGGCACCACGGTGAAGAACCTGGTCGCGCTGAACAGCCTGCCCGGCAACGGCAACGCGATCTATGCCGGTGAGGTGCTCAAGATCCCCGGCAAGGGCGGCACCACCACCGCCAAGCAGGCGACCAAGCGCTCACAGCTCGGCCGGATCACCTATATCGTCAAACCTGGTGACACCGTCTCCAAGATCGCCAAGCGCTACAGGTGCTCCCAGGCGAATCTGCTGGCCGCCAACGGTCTGCGGGCCAGCAGCCACATCTACGCCGGCAAACCGCTGCAGATCCCGGTCAAGATCCGCCCGAAGGCCAAACCGCCGGCCAAGAAGAAGAACAACAGCTTCGCCGGCCGCACCTACCCCGACCACGTCGTCGCGAAGGCCGACCGCAACCGCGCGATCCTGAAGAACCGC
The DNA here is from genome assembly GCF_004342025.1 of Kribbella steppae. Taxonomy (GTDB): domain Bacteria; phylum Actinomycetota; class Actinomycetes; order Propionibacteriales; family Kribbellaceae; genus Kribbella; species Kribbella steppae. Next base: position 81,540 of record NZ_SLWN01000001.1, read on the forward strand.
AAGCTGCCGACCCGGGCCCAGATGCGCGCGCTCATCGTCAGCACCTCCAAGCGGTACGGCGTCGACCCGGAGTTGGCCCTCGCGATCAGCTGGCAGGAGTCGGGCTGGAAGCAACGGGTGGTCTCCCCCGCCAACGCGGTCGGTGCGATGCAGGTGATCCCGTCGACCGGCAGGTTCGCCTCCTCGATCGTCGGGCGTGACCTGGACCTGCTCCGCCCGCAGGACAACGTCACCGCCGGAGTGGTGCTGCTGGACCGGCTCACCGGCGCCGCGCGACTGGATATCGCCGTTGCCGGGTACTACCAGGGCCTCGGCGGGGTGAAGCGGAACGGGATGTACGCGGACACGAAGCTGTATGTGAAGAACGTGCTCCGGATCAAGGCACAGCTGGAGCGGGGCTGGGACCCACTGCGGTGAGGTAGAACCCACTGCGGTGAGCCTGGCACGGTCACGCTGAGCCCTTATCTACACTCTCAGAGCAGGACGGCTTCGAGAGGCGGCTCACCGCAAGTGACGGACGACGTGGACACGCAGGTCAGCGACCGCCTCGTCGGGCGAGTGCTCGACGGACGGTATCGCGTGGGCGCGCGCGTCGCCAAGGGTGGGATGGCGACTGTCTACAAGGCTCTCGACATGCGGCTGGACCGGGTGATCGCGCTCAAAGTCATGCACGACGGGCTCGGCGACGACGCCCAGTTCGCCCGCCGGTTCGTGGCCGAGGCCCGGGCCGCCGCCCGGCTCTCGCATCCGAACGTGGTCGCCGTCTTCGACCAGGGTGACGACGACGGGACGCTGTTCCTGGCGATGGAGTACGTGCCCGGCCGGACACTGCGGGACGTGATCCGGGAGCAGGCGCCGCTCTCCCCCGCTCGAGCGCTCGACCTGCTGACACCGATCCTGTCCGCCCTCTCCGCGGCACACGACGCGGGCATCGTCCACCGCGACATCAAGCCGGAGAACGTCCTGATCTCCGACAACGGGGCGGTAAAGGTCGCGGACTTCGGTCTGGCCCGGGCGGTCAGTACCACCGGCAACACCGCAACCCAGGGCCTGCTGATGGGCACGGTGTCCTATCTGGCGCCGGAGCTCGTCACTGACGGTAGTGCGGACGCCCGGTCGGACGTGTACTCCTCGGGCATCCTGCTGTACGAGATGCTCACCGGCAACAAGCCCCACTCCGGTGACACCCCGATCCAGGTCGCGTACGCGCACGTGCACGCCGACGTACCGGCGCCGTCGCTGGAGGTGCCGAGCATCCCGCCTTACGTCGATGCACTCGTGCAGCGCGCGACTGCGCGGGAGAGGGACCTGCGGCCGGCTGACGCGCGAGTGCTGAGCCGTCAGGTACGGCGGGTGCGCAGTGCGCTCGAGGAAGGGCTGCCGGACGACCCGGAGCTCACCGGCGACCTCACCATCCCGATCCAGCAGATCCGCCAGGACAGCGGGTACGACGACGGCTACACGCGCGGCGCTCCCGACGACGATGGGCAGGTCCTGCGCCACGACACGATCGTCGTACCCGTGGAGCACGGACGCCCCACGGGAGCACCGAGGGTTCAAGCGCCTCCACAGCGCAAGGGCCGTGGGCTGATCGCACTGATCGCGATCCTGGCAGCGGCGATCGGCGTCGGTACGGCGGCCTGGTACTACGGCATCCACCGCTACACCACCACGCCGAGCCTGGTGAACATGGCTCCGGCGGTGGCTGCGGCCGAGGCCGAGAAGCTGGGGCTGCGGACCACCCTGGCGAACCAGGACTTCTCCGAGGACGTGCCAACGGGTGAGGTGATGGCGACCGACCCTGGCGCCGGAGACCGGATCCGGAAGAACGGTGAGATCGGTCTCACCGTCTCCAAGGGACCGGAGCGGTACCGCGTGCCACAGCTCGCCGGACTGGAGTTCGAGGCGGCAAAGCGGGCGCTGGACCCGGTCAAGCTCATCACCGGGCAGGTCAACGAGCAGTACAACGAGACGGTGCCGAGCGGGCGGGTGATCGCATTCAGCCCGAAGTTCGACACGGTCGTGAAGCCGGGCAGTGCGGTCAACTTCGCGGTCAGCAAGGGGAAGAAGCCGATCACGGTCCCGGACCAGACCGGGAAGTCGTACCGGGACGCGAACAAGGCCCTGCGCAAACTCGGCTTCGTGGTCGGACGCACCGACCAGTACGACGAGAAGGTCGCCGAGGGCAAGGTGATCAGCCAGACTCCCAACAGCGGCACGCTGTTCGCCAAGGACAAGGTCCAGCTGGTGGTCTCGAAGGGCCCGCCGCTGGTGGAGGTCCCGAACGTGAAGCGCAAGAACCTCGCCGACGCGCAGAAGATCCTCACCGAGGCCGGTTTCACCGTGAAGGTGGAGAAGGCACCGTTCAACCTCGGCCTGAACATCGTCGCGGCGCAGAATCCGGGCGCCGGGAAGAAGGTCAAACCCGGCAGCGAGGTCGTCATCACCGTGCTCTGACACGTTGTGGCGCCTGCCGGATGCCCGCGCTGCAACGCGGCGCTCGTGTGGGCAGATGGACTGCCGATCCGATGGGTCTGCCCTGCCGGCCATGAATGACGAAGCCCCCGAGCCATAGCAGTGACTCGGGGGCCTTTGTCGTGATCAGAAGGTGGCCTCGACGGTCACCTTGTCGTACTTCTTGGTGAAGGTGCCGTCCGGGATGCAGTTCATCGCCTCGACCTGGCCGGGCTCCAGATCCCCGGTGTTGCACATGACGTTGGCGAGCACCTCGTCGCCCTTCAGGAACTTGATGTGCACGAACATCGTGCTGCTCTTGTCGTCGGTGTTCTTCGCCTTCCCGACGATCGTCATCGAGTCGTACGAGTCCTTGGTCTTCCACCCCGCCTGGACCGTGTGCGACCCGAGCTTGAAGGCGACACCGACCTTGATCGCGCACGGCTTCGTGCGGTCGTCCTGGTCCTCGCAGGCCACACCCGAGGTGGCCGGCGGCGCGACTGGCTCGACAGGCACGACGACCTTCGGTGTCGTCGGCCTGGCCACGGGCTTCGAGCTCGGCGCAGCCTTCGGTGCGGCGGTCGTCGGCGTGGTCTCGGCCTGAGCCCCGGTGTCCTCGGGCGTCGTTCCGCCCCCTAGCGAACCGAGTATCCCGATGAGCACGAGCCCACCGAAGATCGAGCCGACGATGATCAGCGCCGTCTTCGTGGTGTTCTTCTTCGGCGGCTGCATTTGGACATGCGGCGGCTGCGGATACTGCTGAGACATGTGATTCCCCCGTTGATGATGGGCCACCCCCGGCCCAGGCGGCCATCATGTCCCACTTGTTACTCTCCGTCCAGGCTCAGGCACGACGGCGGTCCAGTCCGAGGATGCGAGCCGGGCGCCGGGAAGAAGGTCAAACCCGGGAGCGAGGGCGTCATCACCGTGCTCTGACACGTTTTGGCGCCTGCCGAAGCCGTCTGGTTAGCTGTGCCGCGTGAATCACCCGCGTCTTGCCGTTCTGGCCCTACTCGCGGTCGCAGCGGCCTGGGGATCCACGTTCTTCCTGACCAAGGATCTGCTCACCAGGATGGACGTCGCCGACTACCTGGCGTTGCGCTTCCTGATCGCCTCGCTCGCGCTGATCCTGGTCCACCCGCCGGCGATCGGCCGGCTGAGCCGCCTCGACCGCGGCCGGGCCGTTGCCCTCGGCATCACCTACGGCATCGCCCAGCTGGTCCAGACCGAGGGCCTGCGGCACACCTCAGCGAGCGTGTCCGGTTTCGTCACCGGCATGTACGTCGTCTTCACCCCGCTGCTGGCCGCGGTCATCCTGCGGCACAAGATCGGCCGGTGGGCCTGGGTCGCCGTGATTCTGGCCACTGTCGGCCTCGGCGTGCTGTCCCTGCGGGGCCTGAGCATGGGGACCGGCGAACTGCTCACGCTCGCCTCGGCCGGTCTGTACGCGTTGCACATCATCGGTCTCGGCGCCTGGTCCACCCCGCAGAACGCCTTCGGACTCTCGGCGCTGCAGATGGTCGTGATCACCTGCGTCTGCGGGATCGGCGCGCTCCCCGGCGGCTTCGCCGTCCCGAGTTCGGGCGGCGACTGGGTCAGCGTCTTCTACATGGCGCTCGTCGCCGGTGCGCTGGCGCTGATCGTCCAGACCTGGGCGCAGGCGCACCTCGCCCCGACCCGCGCGGCGATCGCGATGACGATGGAGCCGGTGTTCGCGTCCTCGTTCGCGGTCATGTTCGGTTCGGAGAGCGTGACATGGCGGATGCTGGTGGGTGGAGCCTTGGTGTTGTCCGCCATGTTCTTGGTGGAGCTCGCACCACGGCGCAAGTTCGAGGCCGAGGTGCAACATCTGGCCCAGTAGATCGGCCCAGTAGATCGGCCCATAGATCGGCGCAGTAGATCGGCCAGTGGATCGGCGCGGTAGGAGGATCGATGCGGGACGGCAGTGGACGGCGGGACCGGTGGTTCCCGGCCGTCGTCATCGTCGTCCTGCTGGCGTTCCTGGCCGCGGGAACGGCGAACAACCTCGCCCGCAACCCCCAACCACAGCTGGTCGCCGAGGGCATCCCGGGCCGAAAGATGCCAGCAGCAACCTTCGACGGCCCGTACGGCGACCTGATCCGGCACGCGATCGCCGACCTCGACGCCCTCACGCTTCCCAACGGCGCCACACTGGCCGGCTGGGACGGCCCGTGGCGGTTCGTCTGGCCGCGGGATGCGTCGTTCGTCGCGGCGGCGTACTGCTCGATCGGCCAGGATGCCGCCGCCGGCCGGGTGCTGGATTTCCTCAACGGCATCAGGCCTTCGACCGGCCGTTGGGAGGCCCGGTACGCCGACAGCGGCGAGGCGATCCGGGACGGCCGTGAACCCCAGCTGGACGGCTCCGGATGGGTGCTCTGGGCAACGTGGTTCTGCCGGACGGGCAGCAGGTACTGGGATCTGGTCCGCGAATCCGCCGACCAGATCGTGGCCGAGCTCGGTCCGGATGGTCTGCCCGCGCCGTCACCGGACTACTGGGAACGCCCGGAGTCCGAGCTGACTCTCGGCACCGTCGCCCCGCTGCTCACCGGGCTCCGCGCCGCGGTCGGTATCGCCGATGATCTGGGGCATCCGGACGAGGCCGCGCGCTGGAACGAGGCTTTGGACAAGTTGACCAAGGCAACGGACCGGCATTTCGGGCCGGACTATCCGCGGACCGCTGCGCGAGCGGTCAGCCACCTGGAACCTGGGCTCGACCCGATCGGACTGGGTGGCGGCGCCGATGCGATCGTCACCGTCCTCGGTCCACCCTTCGCGCCGGCCCGGGACGTCGTCACCACGGCCATCGACCGCGCTCGCGGCGTACTCACGCAGCCGAACGGCGGAGTCACCCCGGGTGAGGACTGGCGGACCGACGGCGTCTCGTGGACACCGCAGACTGCGATGTTCGCGTTGAGCGCTGCCGCCCGCGGCGATCGCGCGACCGCCGGTGAACTGCTGACCTGGCTGGACCACTACCGCACCAGCAGCGGAGCCCTGCCGGAAAAGGTCAATCGCGATCTGCGGCCGGCCGGCGAGGCTCCCCTGGGCTGGACCTCAGCCCTGGTCGTCCTCGCCGCCGGCGCTCTCGAGAAGCCCTTACCGATCCCCTAGCAGATCTCCATCGCGTCGTGCGTCGGCACATCCGGCCTCGTCGTACTGGTCTTGGTCGAGTAGAAGTACGCGGTCGACGCGATGTCGTCCTGCAGCGGGAGGTACCGGCCGCCGGACCGCCAGCCGAGAGCCTGGACGTCGACGCGGAGCTTCTCCCGGAACCGGATCGGGTCGGGCAGGTGGAAGCGGTACATACCGAACCGCTGCTGGCTCGCGTACTGCCCGTCCGGCCGGATCACCTGCGGCATCCCGAGGTACGGCGTACTGAACTCGGTGTAACCGCCGAGGTGGGGCACGTCGAAGTTCCACGCACCGCCGAAATAGTCCTCGGTCCCGGTGCCACAGATGGTCGGGAACTCCTCGTCGCTGTCGACGTAGAACTTCACCTCGCCCTCACCCCACCAGCCGCTGCTGTTCACACCCCACGCGACGTACGTGCCGACGAAGTGGCCAGGCCCCTGGACGCCATCCAGCAGCGTGTGCACGGTCTTGGACGGTAACGGGTTGCTCCGTCGCCACTGCGCGTGCAGGTACGCCGACCCCTCGGGTACGGCGCCCAGCCAGTAGTCGACCTGGAAGTACACGACCACCGGCTCGTCGTGGGTGTTCTCCAGCGTCAGCGTGGCCTGCGACTGGAACGGCATCTCCCAGTAGCTGTTGAAACCGCCGTTCGGGTTCACCGCCACCGGCAGCGAGTTGACCTGGGCGAACTTGCCCCAGCCGGAGCAGAAGAAGTCGCCAACCGGCGTCTCGATCGCGGGCGCCTCGTCGCCGTCCCAGTGGCCACGCAGGATCAGCCGCCGCCAGTTGTCGACGTGCGTGGTGAGCCAGATGTGCGTGATGCAGCCTGACCCGGCGATATCCGCCAGGGTCGCGGTCTCCCCCGGGCCGATCTCGATCGACGGCGACACCTTCCAGCCCTGGCCGAGGTCCCGGGCCGCCTTCGCCCCGGTCCCCTCGGTCCGACGCCCGCCCTGACCAGGCTCACCGGTGGGGTTCTCCGCACTGATGGAGCGCGTCTCGACATCGACGATCGCGCTGATTCCGGACAGCTTCCCAAGAGTCATACCCGCGACCCTAGGCCGCGACCGGGTCGATGAGAAATCGATTGCCCAGCAACTGGACTCAGCAGATCGCGCCTGAGCGTCGTCTGTAGTGGTGTAGGCCGACTGAAGTCCTGTGGGCCGACCGAACGAACCGGGAGGGGACGTGACGTTCGACGAGTGGACCCGCTCGGGTCTGCCGCAGCTGCTCCGGTTCGCCACGGCGCTGTGCGGATCCGGGCACCTGGCCGACGACGTCGTTCAGGACGTCGCGATCAAGGCGCACCGGAACTGGGACCGGATCAGTGCGGTCGGCAGCCCGGACGCGTACCTGCGGCGGATGGTCGTGAACGAGTACCTCTCCTGGCGACGCAAATGGTCCCGCTACGTGCCGCGAGCCGAGATCATGCCGGCCGAGCACACCGCCGACCCCGCCGATCAGGCCGCTGACCGGGACGAACTGATCACCGAACTGGCCAAGCTCCCCCGGCGCCAGCGAGCCGTCCTGGTGCTGCGGTACTACGGCGGCCAGACCGACAACGAGATCGCCGAGACCCTCGGCTGCTCACCCGGCACCGTCCGCGCCCACGCATCCCGCGCCCTCGCCACCCTGCGAATCGAGCTCAAAGACCCTTCCCCGACCTCGGAAGTGAACCACCATGCGTACTGAGGAAGACCTCCGCGCCGCCTTCGACCACCTCGGCCGCACGGCTCCGGCGCCCGACGACCTGCTCGCGAAACTCGACACCCTGCGGCCGGTACGACGCCGTCGTCGTACGCCGCTCGTGGTCGCCACAGCGGTGGCCACCGCAACGGCCGCGATCGCCGGACCGCTCGTCGTGAACCACCTGAACGACCGAGCGAACACGACCGGTCAGGAGCGGCGGAACCTCGCCTGGACGCCATGGGTCGACCTGCCGGTACCGAAGGGGATGAAGCTGAATCCGCGCGTGTACACGGCGAATCGCCAGGACTACGAACTGATCGGGTTCACCGGCAAGCCCTGGATCACCGCATGCCTGCTCACCGTCCATCGCAACGGCGACTTCGACCCGGCGAAGATCCCGGCAGGCAGTCCTCGCGTCGACCTCAACGGCCGGCCGGGCCGCGTCGTCCACTCGACGCCGAGCCGGCCATTCAACCCGGCACCTCGCGGGTACCTCGGAGTCATCCAGGGCAACCCGCTGCAGACGATTGCCTGGCAACCGGGCGACGGCCTGTGGGCGCTGCTGACCTGCAGTTCGCAGCGCGAACTCGGCACCCTGAAAGCGCCGCAGCTCGACGCTCCCTACCAGGCGAACGTGCCGCTGGCGGTGACCATCGCGAAGTCGGTCTCACCGGGGACACGGACCCTCGGATCGCCGGTCAAGGTCGGCCACCTCCCCGAAGGTCTGCGACCCGATCGCGTCACCTATCGCAGCCCGACGGGTGAGGCCGAGGGCTTCGGGCAGAACTTCGTCATCGACCTCAGCGACGGGAATCCGGCGACCGGCTTCCGGCCGCGCGACCTCGATGCCTCCGCCAAGGACGACCGTCCCTACGAGCCCCGGCCCGGGGACGACCTGCGGATCAGGTTCACCACCGACAAGTTCTGGAACCAGATGTCGCGGTTCCCCCAGCCCCGGCCCGACCTGACCATCAACGGCATGAAGGCCTGGTACGTCGCCGACCTGGTCTTCGGTGAGCCGATCGGCAAGCCGAAACCGGCCAAGACCGCGATCAGGATGGAAGGCGACGGGGTCGCCGTCGTCATCCAGGGCCTCAGCGCCACGCCGGACCTCGACGAGCTCCGGAAGGTCGCCGAGACGCTGCGACTGGCCGGGAACCCGCACGACCCGAACACCTGGTTCGACGCCGCGGTGGCGATTCCCTAGACGGTGTATATGCCGATTGGGTTATATTGCCGGTATGGACAGTCGGCGCGGGAGTGTGTTCGGAACCGAGGACGGGCGGGTGGCGATCCGGTTCGTGCGGCTGGTGCCGCATCCGCCGGAGCAGGTGTGGCGGGCGATCACGGATCCGGCCCAGCTGGCGGAGTGGTTCCCGGCGGTGGTCGAGCTGGACCGGCCGGCCGGGAGCGAGCTGTTCTTCGGGGTGACCGAGCAGCAGCGGCAGCGGTTCGGGATGGCCGACGACCCGGCGGGCACCCCGAACGGCCGGATGCTGCGGAACGAGCCGCCGTCGGTGCTCGAGTACGAGTGGGCCGGCGAGATCCTGACCTGGAAGATCACCGGTACGGCGGGGGGCAGCCGGCTCGTGTTCACCAACGTGCTGACCGATCCGGAAGCCGGTGCGCCTGCGGCCGCTGGCTGGGAGGCCGGGCTCGAGGTCGTCGAGGCCCAACTCGACGGCAAGCCCGTCACTTGGAACCCTCTCGACCGCGCCGAGGAGCTCGCCGCCCTCTACACCGGCTGACCGGCGCTCCGCCGTACTCGCAGCAGCTGGGCAGTGGGCACGGCCTGGTCGGGATGCGACTTTGTGCACCGCTCGAGCATTCTCCGGCGGGTTACGTGCTCGAGCCGTGCACAAAGTCGTGGTCTGGCACGCGTCGGTGGGCGATCAGCAGGCGCGGACCTTGGCTTCGAAGCCGTTGGTGAAAGAGACGCAGGCCCAGGGGCGGCCCTGGGCCGGCTTGGCCCGGACGATCAGCGGGAAGTCGTCGCCGCCGCGGATCTCGGACTTCGGTCCGGTCGGCAGCGAGCCGACGGCGCCGCCACGGGCCTCGGTGGCTTCCCGGACATCCTGGACGGTGACGGCGCTGCGTACGTCCTTCGTGGCGGCGTTGCTGGCATCGGTCGCAACGGCCAGGGCGAAGTCGATCTCCGGCGGAGTGGACCAGGTGGTCTGGGTGACCGGGAAGACGAACCCGAACATGAGCAGGCCGATCGCTGTGACAATCTGACGCAGGCGACGGGTCTGGTCGGTGACGAGCAGGGCGGCACAGCAGAGCGCGAGGATCAGGGTGATGCCGCGCAGGATCCAGTGCCGGTCGAGCCGGCTGTCCACCGCCAAGCCCGCGGCGAGGGCGATGACGATGCAGACGACGGCGGCGGCGAGCGCCCGGATCCGGGGAGACACGGATTGCATGGCGCAGACGATAGACGTACGTCGGGGCGAGTGCGGGCGCCGGGCGCAGGAGCCGAATGTCGGGGCGGGTGCGGGGCGCCGAAGGTCGGGGCGGGTGCGGGTACCGGGCGCAGGAGCCGTTCGTCGCAGCGCAGGGGCCGCTCAGCGCTCGACGCGCCGGTCAGGATCCTGCGACCACGACGGTGCTGGCAGATTCGGACAGGTCCCACCCGCCCCCGAGGGATTGGACCGACCGTGGACCACACCGACATCGAAACGCCTGGTTCGTGGAGCATCTCGAGGCGTCGCGCTCTCCAACTCAGTGGCGGGGTCGCCGCAGCCGGAGCACTGCAGGCCGGCGCGACCTCGGCCACCGCCGCCACAACCCAGGCAGCCGCCACGACGACGTCGTCGACGAACCAGGCCGTCCTGACCGAGGGCACCAACGTCATGGTCGCCGTCTCGCCCGACGGGAAGTGGCTCGCCTTCGATCTGGTCACCGCGATCTGGGTGACACCGGCCGCCGGTGGCGTGTCCCGGCGGCTGACCGACGACCTGCAGGACGCGACCCGGCCGCGCTGGTCGCCGGACGGCCGGACGCTGGTCTTTCAGTCGTACCGTGACGGCAACTTCCACCTCTGGTCGATCGAGGCCGACGGCACAGGTCTCCGCCAGTTGACCACCGGCCGCTACGACCATCGCGAGCCGCACTTCACCCCCGACAGCCGGTACGTCGTCTTCTCCTCAGACCGCGGCGACAACGGCAGCTACGGCATCCACCGACTCGAGCTCAGCACCGGCGCGATCGTCGCCGTGACCAACGACGCAGCCGAAGAGGCCGAACCGACCGTCTCCGCCGACGGCACCAAGCTCGCCTTCACTGTCGACGCCGCGTCGATCGTCGAGGTCAACCTCACGACCGGCGAACGCACAACGGTCGTGCCCGCGCAGACCGGCAGCACCGTCTACGGTCCTGCCTACTCCCCAGCCGGGCAACTTGCCTATGTGCGGCTCGGCGGTCCGGTCTGCGATCTGGTTGTCGACAATCAGAAAGTCACCAGTGGCAAGGATGTGTTCGCCGTACCACCGTCTTGGGCGTCGGCGAGCGAGCTCTTCTACACCGCCGACGGGCACGTCGTCCGTCATCAGGTCGGCGGCGCGCACACCGTCGTACCGTTCGCCGCGACTGTGCCGGTGACGTCGAAGCGGCCGCGGCCGAAGGTGCCGGACCTCGAGTCGACCGCCCGACGGCCGGTGCACGGAATTGCCAGCCCGACCGTGTCCCCGGACGGACGGTGGGTCGCGTTCCGGGCCCTGAACGCGTTGTGGCTGGCGGCAACAAGTGGCCGCGGGCAACCACGACAGCTGGTTGCCGACGGCTACTTCAACTCCGATCCGGACTTCTCGCCGGACGGGACGAAGCTGCTCTACGCAAGCGATCGGGACGGGACCGCGGATCTCTGGCTGCACGACCTGAAGACCGGGGTCGACAGCAAGCTCTCCTCGTTGCCCGGGGCACAGACCGCGCCACGCTTCTCCCCGGACGGGAAGCAGGTCGCGTACCAGGACCAGGACGGCATCGCCTGGGTGCTCGACCTCACCTCCGGTCAGGTCCGCCAGCTGACACCGACCCTGTTCCAGCCCGGCCGGGTCAGCTGGTCGCGGGACGGGAAGACGCTCGTGCTCGCCGCGGTCAAGCCGTTCTCCAAGCGGTTCCGGGAGGGCACCAGCCAATTGCTGTACGTCGACGTCGCCACCGCAGCGCTGGAGTACGTCGAGCCGATGCCGTTCCGATCACTCGCCACCCGAGGTGACGACGGGCCGATCTTCTCCCCCGACGGCAACTGGCTCGCCTTCGTCGTCGAGAGTCTTCTGTACGTCGCCCCGGTCGATCAACGCGGCCGCTTCACCAGTGAGCCTCGGGCCGTGACGAGCGAGGTGACCGACTCACCGGTCTGGCAGGACAGCAAGACCCTGCTCTACCTCAACAACGGCCGGCTGCGCCGAACGACAGTCAGTGGTTCCCGTCCGCAGACGGTCAAACTCGACCTGCACTGGCGCCGCGCGACCGTGAACCAGCACGTCACGATCCACGCCGGCGCATTGTGGGACGGCCGCGCGACCACGCTGCGCCGCGACGTGGACGTCGTACTGGATGGGTCGCGGATCGCCGCCGTACGGCCGCATCAGGGACGGGCGGACATCGACGCGTCGGCGCTGACCGTGATGCCTGGGTTGATCGATGCGCACAACCATTGGCATCTGCGTGGCCGGGCCTGGGGTGCGCGGCAGGGCAATCTGTGGTTGTCGTACGGGATCACCACCACGCGGTCGCCGGGCGATCCGGTGTACCAGATGCAGGAGACGCGGGAGGCGCTCGCGCACGGGTCGCTCCTCGGGCCGCGGTACTTCGCGACCGGCGAGGCGATCGACGGTTCGCGGGTCTACTACAACTTCATGCGGCCGACACTCTCGTTGCGCCAACTGGGTCTGGAGATCGACCGGGTCGAGGGGCTCGCGTACGACCTCGTGAAGACGTATGTGAGGTTGCCGATCGAGTACCAGCGGCGCGCGATCGCCGCCGTACATCGTCTTGGGCTGCAGTTGTCGTCGCACTACCTCTACCCGGCCGAGCACCTCGGCATGGACGGGATGGAGCACACCGGCGCGACGAACCGGCTCGGGTACTCGCACACGGTCAGCCGGCTCGGACGGGCGTACGCCGATGTGATCACGCTGTTCACCAAGGCCGGACTGTCCGTCACGCCGACCCTGTTCAACTCGACGATGGCGCATGTCGACGATCCGTCGCTGCTCACCGACCGGCGGACGACGACGCTCTTCCCGTCCTGGGAGTACGCCGCCTTGCAGACCGAGGTGAATACGGCAGCGGGACCGGCGGGCGTGACGACGCGGGAGTTGCTCCGCGGCAACGTCGACATGGTGCTGCGGATCCACCGCGGTGGCGGCTTCGTCATCTCCGGCACGGACACCCCGTTGGACAACATCGCGATCTCCCTGCACGCCAACCTGCGATCGATGGTGGCCGGCGGCTTCACACCGTACGAGGCACTCACGACGGCGACCCGGAACCCGGCGCGTTGGCTCAACCTCGAGGACAAGCTTGGCGTCATCAAGCCCGGCGCGCAGGCTGACCTGTCCTTCGTCACCGGCGATCCACTCGCCGACATCCGGGCGGCCGCCGCGGTCGACCGGTTGATGGTCGCGGGCAAGCTGCACACGGTCGACGACCTCCTCACGCCGTACGCCGGTACTGCGCTGACGGCGGCAGCCCTGACACCACCGGCCGACGCGCCGAGGCCACTCAGTCGCGAGCAGGCGCACTCACACGACAGCACGTACTGGTGGCACGAGCCGGAGTGGCTGCACCGGGTGTGCTGCGAGGGTTGATGACCCCTTGAGAACTGTCAGAAGGTGGTCGTGAGGTCCTGCGTCCGACCGGTCTCGGAGGCTCGGTACGCGGACTCGATGATGTCGATCACGTGGCGCGCGTGTTCGGCGGTGACGATCGAGGGCTTGCCTTCGCGGACCCAGTCGACCAACTGCATGACGTCCTCGTACACGTGCTGTTCCTCGATCTCGCGGTGCACGCCGGTCACGTGCGGAAGCAGTGCCTGGTTGCCTGGCCCACGAGGCGAGAGTTCGGCGGGGTTGCGGTTGGGGAAGTCGAACGGCTCGCCGTTGAGCAGCAGCCCGTCGATCGTCCCCGCCGTTCCGTAGTAGGCACCGCCGAAGCCGCCCCGCATCCCCCCTGCGGCGGTTCCGGTCGCGACGCAGAACAGGTTGTCGCCGAAGTCGATCAGCACGATGGTGTTGTCGTCGGCGTCCGTCTGGACCTCGACGCCTCCGCTTGTGCGCACGGGAACTCGTACGCCGGACATCGCCGTCACTCGCTTGGCCGGACCGAGGATCCCAGTCACGGCGTGCAGCGCGTACACCGTCATGTCGTACATCGGTCCGCCCCCGGGCTTGCGGAAGTACCACGACGGATCGATGTTCGTCAGTACGTCGCTGCCGCCGCGAACAGACTCGTCCTCGTGATAGGTGCCGAACGCCGCGCCACAGCTCACCCAGGAGAGCGTGCCGATGGCGCCCTCGGCGATGAGCTCGCGGGTCCGGACGTGATGCGGGCGCAGCATCTCCCCCGGCGAGGCGACCATCCGCAGGTCGTTGGCGGCTGCGAGGTCGATGAGTTCGGTCGCCTCGGCGACCGTGATCGTCATGGTCTTGTTGAAGTGCACGTGCTTACCGGCCTGCAAGGCAAGCTTGCCCTGCTCGTAGTGCAACCCGATCGGAGAAGCGATCGTGACGGCATCGACATCGCCACGCGCCAACAGGTCCTCGTACTCCGTGAATCCCTGCTCGACCCCGAACTTCTCGGCCGCCGCGTCCGCCCGCCCCGGCACCGGATCACACACCGCAGCAAGCTTCACTTGCCCCGCAAGATCCGCCTGCCCCAAATGCGGAAGGAGCCCTCGCACCGAAATGCTCCCCGCCCCAACAACACCCATCCGCACCGTATCCGCCATACAACCGATCCTCCCACGTCGCGCCACGCCCAACTCCCCCGTCGCCGCGCTACGCCCCGCTCCCACCCACCCCCCGGCCTATCGCCGGACTCTCGGAGCATGTGGGTCCATACGTGCCACCACCTGGATCAGAGAATGTCGACGATCTCGCTGGCGGTGAACTCGTAGCGTGGCTCACTCACGCGGTAACCAGGTCACGAGCGGGAACAAAGATGTTGACCCGCGCCAGGTAGTCCGGAGTCTCTTCGATGATCTCCTCGCGCTCCATGAACGGATGCTTGGGGATCCATGGATCCGGGAGCGCCTTGTTCCTGGTCCAATCGGGAGGATCCTCGCCCGCCGCCTCGAACTCGTGGGCGGTCAGTACGGCGAGGAGCGTGTCAAAGCCTGTCTGACCAGTCGTGGCAGGCGCTGCTTCCCAGGCGGCGTCGGAGCCATCCTCGCGGGTCAACATGAGGCGCAGGTGGTCGCGGCCCTGAAGGAGCATCTTCCAGGCCCAATCCTCGTCGGCTGCCTCGCGGATGGCTGCGGCTGTAGCCGGGGCGCTCATGAGGCGACGCCCGCGGGGCGTAGCGGGCGCGGGAGGAGCGGAGCCCCGGAGCGGCTGCGTCGCACGCGTGGGTCGGCTGCAGTACTAGAACGGGAGTTTGGGTTGGGGTGGGGCGTGGGTTGGGTCTACGCCGTCGAAGAGGCTGCTGACCGATTCGCCGCCGTGGATGCGCTTGATGGCCTCGGCGAACAGGCCTGCGACCGTGCTCACCTGGAGCTCGGGGAAGCCGTCCGGGCGCGGCACGGTGTCGGTGCTGATTACCTCGGTGATGGACGGGTGCGACCGCAGCCGCTCGACCGCCTTCCCGGCGAACAGGCCGTGCGTGCAGGCGACGGCGGCCTGCGTGCAGCCGAGGTCCTTGAGCCGGTCGAGCAACTCGATGATCGAGCCGCCGGTGGCGATCTCGTCGTCGAGGATGATCGCCCGCTTGCCGGCCACGTCGCCGACGATCGCGTCGATCACCACGCGGTCGTCGGCCAGCCGCTGCTTGCTGCCCGCAGCGACCGGCAGACCGAGCAGTCGGGCGAACTGGGTCGCCGTCTTCGCGTTGCCCAGGTCCGGGCTGACCACGACCGTGTCGCTGAGGTCCCGGCTGCGGAAGTGGTCCGCGAGGACGCCGATCGCGGTCAGGTGGTCGACCGGGACGGAGAAGAAGCCGTGCACCTGTGGTGCGTGCAGGGCCATGGTGAGGACGCGGTCGACGCCGGCTGTCACCAGCAGGTCCGCGACCAGGCGGCCGCCGATCGAGATCCGGGAGGCGTCCTTCTTGTCCGACCGCGCGTACGCGTAGTGCGGCATCACGGCGGTGATCTGCTGCGCCGAGGCGCCGCGCGCGGCGTCGATCATCAGCAGCAGCTCCATCAGGTGCTCCTGCGTCGGCGGCACCAGCGGTTGCACGATGTAAACGTCCCGCTGCCGGCAGTTCTCCTGGAGTTGCACCTGCAGGCAATCATTGCTGAAACGATGGATTTCGACTGGCGAGAGCGCTACGCCGAGATCAGCACAGATCCGCTCCGCCAAACCAGTGTGGGCACTTCCGCTGAACACGACGATCTCTCGCACGGCTCTCCCCGAAACGCTGCGAACCCCGACACCCGCACCATATCTCGCCGGACCACGGACCCGCGTCAGCGCCTGTGGATAGTCGAATGGTGAGCAGTGCGTCAGGCGGCCAGGAGGCGGGCGAGCGATTGCGCGGCGGTGCGGCAGTCGTCTGTGGATGCGTCCAGGTGAGTGACAAGCCGTAGTTGCGTCGGGCCAACGCCGCCGACGAGCACACCAGCCGCTCGAGCGGCCTCGACGACCTCAGGCACCGACTTGCCGGTCGCGGCCAGGTCAGCGACGACGATGTTGGTCTCGACCTGGTCCGGCTTGACCGAGCCGGGCGCGGCGTCGGCCAGCACCTCGGCGATCAGCCGCGCATTCGCGTGATCCTCGGCAAGCCGCTCGACGTTGTGCTCCAGCGCATACAACCCGGCCGCAGCCAGTACGCCGGCCTGCCGCCAGCCCGCACCGAGACGCTTCCGCCACACCCGGGCTTCTCGAATCAGCTCGGTCGACCCGACCAGCACCGACCCGACCGGCGCGCCCAGCCCCTTCGACAGGCACACGCTGGCAGCGGTCGCACGGGACGCGTACGACGCCAGCGGCACGCCAGACGCCACGGACGCGTTCCACAACCGCGCGCCGTCGAGGTGTAGCGGCAGGCCGCGGGCGTCGAGTTCGTCGGCCAGAGCGTCGTACGCGTGCTGGATCGAGCCGCCGCCGAAGTTGTGGGTGTTCTCGACCGAGACGGCCGCCGTACTGACGAAGTACCGGCCGAGATCCGCGGAAATCAGCGCGCGGATCTGCTCCAGGTCGATCTGGCCGGCCGGAGCGCTCCAGGTGCGGGTGGTGATGCCGCTCACGGCCGCATGCGCGCCGAGCTCGGCCCGGGCGATGTGCGCGCTCGCCTCGCAGAGCACCTCGGAGCCCGGCGCCACGAGGGCCCGGACGCCGAGGATGTTCGCGAGCGAGCCGCTGACCGTGAACAGCCCGGCCTCGTGACCGAGCAGGCCCGCCACGGTCTCCTCGAGCCGGTTGATCGTCGGGTCCTCGCCGTACACGTCGTCGCCGACGGGTGCCGACGTCATCGCGGCCAGCATCCCGGCCGACGGCCGGGTCACCGTGTCGGACCGGAGATCGATCACGCCGCGCCCCGGATCACGCCGAGCCCTCTGATCACACCGAGCCCTCTGGTCACGCCCGGGCGCCGCGGAGACGCTCGGCGACCAGGAAGGCGAGCTCGAGCGACTGGTGCCGGTTCAGCCGCGGGTCGCAGGCGGTCTCGTAGCGGTTGACCAGGTCCTCCGCGACCAACTCCTCACCGCCGCCCAGGCACTCGGTCACGTCGTCGCCGGTCAGCTCGATGTGCATACCGCCCGGCCAGGTCCCGACCTGCTCGTGCGCGTCGAAGAAGCCCTGCACCTCGTGCATGACGTCCTCGAAGTTGCGGGTCTTGTACCCGTTCGGCGTCTCGTAGGTGTTGCCGTGCATCGGGTCGCACACCCAGGCGATCGGCGAACCGTGGTCGCGGACCGCCTCCAGCAGCGGCGGCAGCGCCTCGCGGATCTTGGCCGCGCCCATCCGGGTGATGAAGGTCAGCCGGCCCTCGATCCCCTTCGGGTTCAGCTTGTCGATCAGGGCGCGGATGTAGTCCGGCGTCGTGGTCGGGCCGATCTTCACCCCGAGCGGGTTGGTCAGCGACGCCAGGAACTCGACGTGCGCGCCGTCGAGCTGGCGGGTCCGCTCCCCCACCCAGAGCAGGTGGCCGGAGACGTCGTACGGCTGCTCGGTGCGGGAGTCGATCCGGGTCAGGGCGTGCTCGTACTCCAGGATCAGCGCTTCGTGCGACGCGTAGAAGTCGACCGTCTTGAACTCGTCCGAGGTGGCGCCGCAGGCCCGCATGAAGGCGAGGGCGCGCTCGATCTCGGAGGCGAGCCGCTCGTACTTCTGCCCGACCGGGGACGACTTCACGAAGTCGGTGTTCCAGGCGTGCACCTGGTGCAGGTCGGCGTACCCACCGGTGGTGAACGCGCGGGTCAGGTTGAGCGTCGCCGCGGCCGCGTTGTAGACGCCGCGCAGCCGCTGCGGGTCCGGGATCCGCGCCTCGGCGGTGAACTCCAGCCCGTTGACCGCGTCACCCCGGTACGTCGGCAGCGTGACACCGTTGCGCGTCTCCTCACCGGAGCTGCGCGGCTTGGCGTACTGACCGGCGATCCGGCCCACCTTCACCACCGGCACGCTCGCGGCGTACTGGAGTACGACGGCCATCTGCAGCAGCACCCGCAGCTTGGCCCGGATGTTCTCCGCGGTGACCCCTTCGAAGGTCTCCGCGCAGTCGCCGCCCTGGAGGATGAACGCCTCGCCGCGCGCGACCTCACCGATCTTCGTGGTCAGGTCGTCGCACTCACCGGCGAACACCAGCGGCGGCAGCTTCCGCAGCTCGGCGATCACCTGGTCCAGCGGCGCGGACTCCGGCCACTCGGGCTGCTGCAGCGGCTTCAGCGCCCGCAGCTCGTCCAGGCTCGGAACTCCGGGCACTTCCCCCGCACTCAACGTCGCGAATTGCATGGCCCCAACTTTAGGGCAGGCCGGAGAACCGGTGGTGATCGTCTCAGGTCAGCGAGGCGAGATCCGGCGGTACGTCGACCGCGTGCTCGCGCAGCACCGCCAGCGGAATGGTGTCCAGTGACCGTGCGTGCGTCGATGCCAGTACGACGGGAGCCGCCGCGCCGTCGTGGTAGGCCTGCAGCCAGCGGACCGCGACCACGCACCAGCGATCGCCCGGCTTCAGCCCGGCGAACATCAGCTCCGGCCTCGGGGTGACCAGGTCGTTCCCGACCGACACCTGGTGGGCGAGGAACTCAGCCGTCATCACCGCGCAGACCGTGTGGCTGCCGAGGTCCTCCGGGCCGCTCGTGCAGCAGCCGTCGCGGTAGAAGCCGGTGACCGGGTCGGTCCCGCATTCCTCCAGTGGTTCGCCCAGCACATTCAGGTCGCTGTCCATGCGGACCATCCTCACCCGCGGCGAGGGGCTCGGGCGTCAGCTGGCCTTGGTGTCGCCGAGGCGAACGTGCTCGTCGATCGACTCGCCGGCCTTGATCAGCTCCTTGGCCTTGTCGGCGTACATGTCGACGTACTCCTGGCCGGACAGCTCCATCATCGCGTACATGATCTCGTCGGTGACCGAGCGGAGCACGAACCGGTCCCGCTCCATCCCCTCGTAGCGGGAGAAGTCCAGCGGCTTGCCGATCGCGACGCCGGGGCGGATCAGCCGCGGCAGCCGGCGGCCCTTCTCCCGGTAGAACCACTTCGGCCAGAGCTGGCCGGGCGGCTGCAGCTTCTCGGTGTCGATCATCGCGACCGGGATGACCGGCACACCGGCCACGATCGCCATCCGGGCCACACCGGTCTTGCCCTTGTAGAGCCGGCCGTCGGGCGAGCGGGTGCCCTCGGGGTAGATCCCGAACAGCTCACCCTTCTTCAGGATCTCCAGCCCGGTGTTCAGCGCGGCCAGCGAGGCGCGCCCGCCGGACCGGTCGATCGGGATCTGGCCGACGGACCGGAAGAAGGTCGCCACCAGCTTTCCCTTGAGCCCGGGCGCGGTGAAGTACTCCGATTTCGCCGGGAAGACGATCTGCCGCGGTACGGCGACCGGCAGGAAGATCGAGTCGCTGAAGGCCAGGTGGTTGCTGACCAGCAGCGCCGGGCCGGTGCTGGGGATGTTCTCCAGCCCGGTCACCTTCGGACGGAACAGCAGCTTCACCAGTGGTGCGACGAGGAACCGTCTGAGGAACAGGTACAGCATCGCCTTACCTCCGTCACTCGTCCGTCACGCCACTCACCGGGTCACTTGCCGGCACAGCTCACCCTCACCAGTGTCCGCCGGTAGCGGCGGTCGCGACAGCTCTGACGCCCACCGTCGGCAGGACCCTACGTTCCAGCTTCCTCCTCAAGCAATGTCACTTCCAGGAATCTAGGCGTTGCTCACTGTGTTGTCACCTGGATGCAGACTGGATGCAGACTGGATGCAGCCCAGATGCGACCATTGGCCTGCGGTCAGGCTGGTGTGCGCCTGACCGCCTGTGAGGACCGTGACCGGCGAGGAGTCGACCGTGCCAGTGCAAGGCCATGCTGAGGAGTTCCGCAGCCCTGGATCCGGGGAGAACGCCGCTGTCGGGGTCCTGCTCAGCCACGGCTTCACCGGTTCGCCGAAGTCGATGCGCCCGTTCGCGGAGCACCTGGCCGCCGAGGGGTACGGCGTCGCCGTACCGCGACTGCCCGGGCACGGCACGTCCTGGCAGGAGATGAACAAGACCGGCTGGCCGGACTGGTACGCCGTGCTGGACAACGAGCTGGAGCGGTTGCGCAAGGAGCACGATCAGGTGTTCCTGGTCGGGCTGTCGATGGGCGGCTGCCTGGTGCTGCGGCTGGCCGAGGCGCAGGGCGCGGACGTTTCCGGTCTGGTCCTGATCAACCCGTCGGTGCGGACCGACGACAAGCGCTTGGTCGTGCTGCCGGTGCTGTCTCGACTGGTTCCGTCGTTCCCCGGGATCTCGAACGACATCAAGAAGCCGGGGGTCGACGAGGGCGCGTACGACCGGATGCCGCTGCGGGCGCTGCACTCGCTGTCGCAGTTGTGGCAACTCACGCGGGACGATCTGGCCAAGGTCACACAGCCGGTGCTGATGTTCCGCAGTACTGTCGATCACGTGGTGGAGCCGAGTTCGGGGCGCGCGATACTGTCCTCGATCTCGTCCCGCGACGTGACCGAGACCCTGCTCGAGGACAGCTATCACGTGGCAACTCTGGACAACGACGCACCGCGCATCTTCGCGGACTCCGCAGCCTTCATCCGGCGCCTGAGCCCGATCGGAGAGCAGGGCGCCGATGCGTGACAACGGCCTGACCGCCGCCGAGTACACCTCCGTGGGCGGTATCGACCCCCTGATCGCCGAATCCGTCCTGTCCGCCCTCGCCGAAGCCGGTATCGCGGCGTACTGCGGCACGCCCGAGGAGTCCCGTACGCCGGATGCCGCCGAAGCCGAGGCCCGTACGCCGGAACAGACGGACAACGGCACCGAGGCGGAGGCAGCCGAGAAGCCCGAAGCACCGGCCAAGGCTGAGGAGCCGGCCCGGGTGCCGACGGGGTTCGAGGAGATCTTCGTGGATGCGGAGGCGGTGGACCGGGCTCGGCCGGTGATCGAGCGGAGTACCGAGGACGCCGAGTGGAAGTCGCTGGTCGAGCAGTTCAACGCGCCGTCCGCGCCCGGGCACGACGGCGGGGAGACCCCGGTGCCGCGGTGGCCGGCCAGTGAGGACGTCGACGAGAAGTACGAGCCGCTGATCGACGTACCGGCCGGGCTGATCGTCGGCGACGACGACGAGGACGAAGAGAAGGACAAGCCGCCGGCGAAGCGTGCCGACGACCCCCACGACCACTTCGTCCCGCCGGAGCCGCCGCGCGGCCCACGGCTGGACTGGATCAGCCGGATCGCCTGGCTCGGCCTGATCGGTGGCCCGCTGCTGTTGATCCTCGCGGCGGTGCTCGACTTCGGCACCGGCCGGATCACCACCCTCGCGGTGGTCGGCTTCATCGGCGGCTTCCTCACCCTGGTGATCCGGATGAAGGACCGGCTGCCGCCCGACGACACCCCGGACGATGGCGCCGTGGTCTAGCTCACCCGGATCGCCGTACCGGAGTGTGGTCCGGGTGAAGCACTTGTCACATCGGCACGCTACAGTGCGGATCGTCGGACAATCCGACGAATGCCGAGGGAGGTACACCCGTGCAGGTCACCGAGACCGTCGAGATCACCGGCCACCTGATGGACTCCGGGCTGCTGTCCCGGGTGCTGGACGACATCCGCGGGTACGGCGGTGAGTACACGCTGGACAGGTTCGACCTCGGCTACGACAAGGACGACCCGTCCACCGTCCGGATGACGGTCGGCGCGGACGACGAGGAGTCCCTGCAGCGGCTGCTGATGCGGATCCAGACCAAGGGCGCGAACCTGGTCGACCCCGGCACGCCGGAGATCACCGAGGTGTCCACCGACGGCGTGTTCCCGGACGGCTTCTACTCGACCACGAACCTGCCGACCAGCGTCCGGCTCGGCGGCCACTGGGTCGCCGTACAGAACCCGGAGATGGACTGCGGTCTGCTGGTCGAAGGTGAGAGCGTCCGGACGATCCCGATGTCCGAGGTACTCGCCGGGATGCGGATCATCACCAGCGCGCAGGGCGTCAAGGTCACGCCCCCGATCGCGGTGAACACCGAGGAGGGGTTCGGCTTCATGGAGTCCGACGTCTCCAGCGAGAAGCCGCAGCGGGTGCTGGTCAAGCAGGTCGCCGACGGGATGCGCGAGGCGAAGGCGAACGGTCAGAAGGTGCTCTGGGTCGGCGGCCCGGGCATCGTCCACACCGGCGCCGCGCCGGCCATGGTGGCGCTGGTCGAGGCCGGCTTCGTCGACGTCCTGTTCGCCGGAAACGCACTGGCCACCCACGACATCGAGTCGTCGCTCTACGGTACGTCGCTCGGCGTCGACCTGGCCCGTGGCCGCGGCGTGGAGCACGGCCACGAGCACCACATCCGGGCGATCAACACGATCCGCAAGGCGGGCTCGATCGCGGCCGCGGTGGAGCAGGGAGTGCTCACCTCGGGGGTGATGCACGCGCTGGTGAAGAAGGGCAACAAGTTCGTCCTGGTCGGGTCGGTGCGCGACGACGGGCCGCTGCCGGACGTCTACACCGACGTTCTCGAAGGCCAGCGGGCGATGCGGGCCGAGCTACCCGGTGTCGGCTACTGCCTGATGGCCGCGACCATGCTTCACTCCGTTGCTACCGGCAACATCCTGCCGGCCTCCATCCCGCTCACCTGCGTCGACATCAACCCGGCCACGGTGACCAAGCTGGCCGACCGCGGCTCGTCCCAGGCCCGCGGCATCGTCACCGATGTCGGCCTCTTCATCGAGCACCTGGCCCGCGAGCTCTCCCCCGACTACGACGCCAAGAAGTAGGGCACCCGTCCCGGCGCCGCCTCGCCGTCCCGGGTGTCACCGAGGCGTCGTCAGGCCGGAACCCGTTTGCCAGCCGGCCGGTGCGCGGGTGACGCTGGTGTCTCCGCCCCAACGGACAGGAGACACCGCGGTGACGCAGAGCTTCGAGTTGTTCCTGCGCCAGTTCGAGGAGGCCAACACGGCCTTCGTCAACGGGGACGCGTCGTTGTGGATGCCGCTGGTGTCACGCAGCGAGCAGACGTCGATCTTCGGCGGCTTCGGCGGCCAGGAGGTCGGCTGGTCCCAGGTCGGGCCGCGCTACGAGTGGGCGGCGGCGCAGTTCCGCCCGAGTGACGCGAAGGTCGAGTTCGAGTATCTGGAGAAGCATGTCAGCTCGGATACGGCGTACTACGTCGCGATCGAGCGCTGCACGGTGAGGTACGTGCACCGGCCCGAGGCGCTGCCGCACGTGCTGCGGGCGACGATGATCTTCCGCCAGGAGGACGACGGCTGGAAGATCGTCCACCGGCACGCGGATCCCCTCGGTCCGACCGCTCCGCCACCGGAAGCCTGACGCTGCAGCCTGTGCGGTTGATTGGTCTTGTGCGGCTGGTTACAGCAAGCGAGGCCGAAGTGGGTGTTGGATGTGCACATGACCGAACTGGTGCACCTCGGGGTTGCCGACGGCGTGGCGACGATCACGCTGGACTCGCCGCACAACAAGAACGCGCTCTCGCAGCAGTTGACCGGTGAGCTGCTCGAACAGCTGGAGGCGGCCGGCGCGGACGACGCCGTACGGGTGATTCTGATCCGGTCGGCGCTGGATGTGTTCTGCTCCGGTGCCGACCTGTCCGAGGCGACCACGGTCGGCATGGGTGTCGGCGCGCAGCGGATGGTCGACGTCCAGCGGGCGATCGTCGCCAACCCGAAGCCGGTCGTCGCGCGCGTCGCCGGACCGGTGCGGGCCGGCGGGATCGGGATCGTCGCCGCGTCCGACATCAGCGTCGCGGCAGCCAGCTCGACGTTCGCGCTCACCGAGGTGCGGCTGGGTCTCGCGGCAGCGACCATCTCGTTGACCGTCATCCCGCGGCTCTCCGACCGAGCCGCCGCTTACACCTTCCTCACCGGCAACGCGTTCGACGGGCTGGAGGCGTCCCTCCTGGGGTTGGTCACCCTCACCGTCCCCGACGACGACCTGGACTCCGCGGTCCTGACCATGCTGGAGTCGCTGCTGAAGGGCGTCCCCCAGGGCCTGCACGAAACCAAGAAACTCCTCAACCGCGAGCTCCTCGCCGATATCGATGCCCGCGGCAAGGACCTCGCCGAGCTATCGGCCGGCCTCTTCGGCTCCCCCACCGCCCAGGAAGCTATGCGCGCCTTCCTCAACCGCCGCAAGAGCTAATTCGTTTGCCGGTCGGCTCGCGCGCTGGTGGACTGGCCGGATGCGGCGGATCACCGACGAGCAGCGCGCGCAGTTCCGGGAGCAGGGGTACGTCGTTGTCCCCGGCGTACTGACGGACGCGCAGCTTGCGGCCGCTCGTCGTACCGTCGCGGCGATGCTCGAGGAGGAGCCGCCGACGGATGTGGGTTTTCACTTCCTCTGGCCCAGGTTCAACGGTGGGCACGAGTTGCTCGATCTCTATCGCGAGGTTGGGCTGGGTGAGCTTGCGGGACAACTGATCCGTCCTGATCTGTCCATCGAGGAGCCAGACTTCGCGCAGGTCGCCACGACGATTCCGCCCTGGCCGCACCGCCCAGGCGGCCCGCACGTCGACGGGCTGACGCCTCTCGCAGCGGACGGCGTGCCAGGCACCTTCACGATGCTGGCCGGGCTCTGGCTCACCGACCACGAACAGCTCGACCGCGGCAATCTCTACGTCTGGCCTGGGACGCACCTCGGCCTCGGCGCCTACCTCGCCGAACACGGCGCCGACGCCCTCACCGACCTTGACGCGATGAATCCAGGCCCTTACCCGAAGATCGACCTCGGCTCCCCGCTCCAGGTGTCCGGCCCGGCCGGAGGTGTTCTCTTCGCGCACTATCTTCTCGGCCACAACATCGGTGGACACTCCGGCACCGCCGACGACGACCGCCGCGAAACCATCTACTACCGCCTGCACGCCAACGGCCACCGAGGCCGCTGGCGTGAGGTGGTGACTAGTCCGCTTCTGGAGTTCAGGAGCTGAAGGCCGGGCTTTGCTCGTCGATGACGAAGGCGTTCGGGACGGTGGCCGGGCGGCGCCGGCGGCCCAGGAGCATGCGGGGCATGAGGCGTGGTGAGAAGAGAGCCTGGGGTTCGTCGACCATGTTGAGTACGCGAAGGAACGCGGCGCTCACGATCGGGTCGTCGGAAACGGCTGCGAGGACGCGGTCCAGGTACTTGTTGACGAGCTTGTCCATCCGGGTCTGGCTCGCACCGATGGTCGTCGGGTACCGCAGGTCCGAACCGGTGGACAGCATCCACGGCCCCTTGACCCGCGCGGCGATGGCACGCTGCGCTCCCTGAAGCGCCCGGGACAGGTCGGCCTGGGAGCGTCGGCACGAACCCGCCTGGCCGGTCCTGGTCAACGAGGTCAACCGCTTCCTCAGCGAGTCCCTGGCCTGATCCCGTTCAGGGTCACCACACCGACGACGGCCAGGATGGCGATACCGACCAGGGCAAGCACGGAGGTGAGTGGGCTGAGGTCGAGTGGGCCGCGGCCGTCGTACGTCTGCACGAGCGTTGAAGCGATCAGTACGGCGTACCCGACTGCACCGAGGGCGACGATCTTGACGCGGCGGCGCTCGGTGGACCTGGCGACCAGCAGCAGGATCGCCAACGCGGGCAGGACCTGGACGGCGTGCAACGTGACGGCATGCGGCACCTTCAGGGCGCCGGCTGCGCCGAACGTGTTGCCGCCCTCGGCGATCATCTGCGCACCCACCGCCTGACTGACCAGCATCAGCAGCAGCCCCAGGCGAATCGCCAAGGCGAGTGACGGCGGCGCGTCCATCCGGAAGAACGACCGGACGGTCACGTAGACCGTCAGGACCGCCAGCAACATCACCAGCATGCCCATGAACGAGAAGACCGATGAGTCGAACTGCGTCGTCTCGTTGAAGTGGGAGGCGACGCCGCGCCAGGTCTGCATCGAGATCAGGAACACCTCGGCCAGCGACGCCACGGCGAACAGTCCGACGACGATCCAGCCGGTCAGTCGCCTGGCCCGCAGGAAGGGCATCAGCCAGGCGATCGTCACCAGGGTGATGCCGAACGACAGACCGAACACGATCGGCTTGCGCCACGACAGCGGTCCTCCCCACGGTCCGCCGTCGACCAGATAGACGACCAGGTGGAAGAGTCCGCTGAGCGCCAGCAGCGCCCCGCAGACGTAAGCGAAACGCTGGTACGACGCGGTCGGCGTGAACCTGGCCACCTCCGCCACCGCGGCCGGCAGGCTCTTTCCTGATTCGCTGGTTGCCTGGACGGCCTCTTCGCCGGGCTCGTTCTGAATGATGCGTGTCTTCATCGCTGCCCCCCTCGGACACCTTCAACGCTGGCAGCCGGGGAGGTGGACGGTAAGGCGGCTGACTGGCCGTTCAGGGGTTCGGTTTTCTGGTCGGCGCGCGTAGCTTGAGCAAGGGGGCTCGATGGCGACAAGACCCGCGCTGGTGCTGACGACCGCCGCTCTGCTGGTCGGAGTCGGTACGGCGGTCGCGCTCGCCGCGGCCGGTGACGTCGACCCGGTCCACGCGTTTCTGATCCTGTGGATCGCGACGTCGTACGCCTGTGGCGGACTCATCGCCTGGGCCCGTCGTCCGGCGAATCGGTTCGGGCCGCTGATGATCGCGACCGGCTTCGCGACCCTGGCGACTGCACTGAACTGGGCGGATGCCGCACTCCCCCACACCATCGGGCAGGCCCTGGACCTGGTGCCGCTGGTCATGGTCGTGCACGTCAGCCTGGCGTTTCCGGGCGGTCACCTGCGGCACGGGTACGAGCGGGTGCTGATCGGAACCGGGTACGCCTTCGCGCTTGGCGTCCAGCTGGTGGTGATGATGCTCGGTGGTCCGGGCGGCAGTCATTTGTTGACAATCGCCGACGTACCGGAGGTGGCCGACCCGCTGCACATGATCGAGCTGCTCGTGATCAGCGGCGTTGCACTCACCGGTGCCGGGTTGCTCGTCGCGCGGCGACGGACGGACGGCCGGCCGCTGCGCCGATCGCTCGCTCTACTCATCGACGCCCTCGTTCTCGGCCTGCTGATGATCGCGGTCCTGCTCATCGTCGGTGTGTTCGAAGGCCCGGGTTTCCCGGCGATCCGGGACGTCAGCCTCGCCTTGATCGGTCTTGCGCCGATCGCGTATCTCGGTGGTCTGCTGCGGGCCCGGCTCGCCCGTACGGCGGTCGGCGACCTGGTGCTCGCCTTGCGCGGCGATCCGATCGACTTGCGCGCTCCGTTGGCGCAAGCGTTGCGGGATCCGTCGGTGGACCTGGTCTATTGGCTGCCGCAGTTCGGCTGCTGGGCGGACCAGGACGGTCGGCCGGTAGAGCTGCCTGCGGATCCGGTTCGGGTGACGATGATCGATCAGGACGGGAAGCGGGTCGCGGCACTCCTGCACGACCCGGCTCTGCACGAGGAGCCTGATCTGCTCGACGCGGTCAGCGCCGCCGCGTCGATCGCCCTCGAGACCGGTCGGCTACAGGCAGAGTTGCGGGCGAATGTCATCGAACTGCGCGGTTCCCGGGCCCGGGTGCTCGAGGCCGGCCACCAGGAGCGCCGGCGGCTGGAGCGGGACCTGCACGACGGAGCCCAGCAGCGACTCGTCTCGCTCTCGCTCGATCTCGGCGTACTCGAGACCAGGCTGGGTTCGGACCCGGAGGCGAAGGCTCTGCTGATCGAGGCGCGTAGGGAGATCTCGACCTCACTCGATGAGCTCCGCGACATCGCGCGCGGCCTCTATCCGGCTGTTCTCACCGCGCACGGGCTCGCGGTCGCCTTGGAATCCGTGGTTGCTCGCGCGCCGGTGCCGGTCACCTTGACGGTCGCGCTGGACGACCGCCTGGCCGAAGCGGTCGAGGTCGCGGCGTACTACGTGGTGAGCGAGAGCCTGACCAACATCGGCAAGCACGCCCACGCACGCACGGCCGGCGTGGACGTGCGCCGGGTCGACGGTCTGCTCGTAGTCGAGGTCGTCGACGACGGTATCGGCGGCGCCGACACCGAGAAGGGCACCGGACTCCGCGGCTTGGCCGACCGGGTCGAGTCACTCGGCGGGCGGTTGCGGATCTGGACCCCACGCGGTGGCGGCACTCGACTGAGGGCGGAACTGCCGTGCGAGTAGCGATCACCGAAGACAGCGTGCTGCTGCGCGAAGGTCTCGCCCGTTTGCTCAGCGAGGCCGGGTTCGACGTCGTGGCCAGCTGTGGCGACGCAGACGAACTTCGCGCGGTGCTCAAAGTTCAATTGCCCGATGTTGCGATTGTCGACATTCGACTGCCGCCGACTCACACCGATGAGGGTCTCCAGGCAGCGGTCGAGATCCGGGCCGAGCACCCCGAGGTCGCCGTACTCGTGCTGTCCCAGTACGTCGAACCAGCCCTCGCGATGAAGCTGCTCGCCAACTCGGCCGATGGCGTTGGCTATCTGCTGAAGGACCGGATCAGCGACGTCCCCGATTTCCTGGCCTCGGTACGACGGGTGGCCGCGGGCGGATCGGCGATCGACCCGACCATCGTCTCCACGCTGTTGTCACGGCGTCGTACCGACGATCCGCTGGACCAACTGACTCCGCGCGAACGCGAGGTCCTCCGGCTGATGGCCGCCGGCAACTCCAACCAGGGCATCGCCGATCAACTGGTCATCACGGTCCGCGCGGTGGAGAAGTACGTCTCCAGCATCTTCGCCAAACTCGGCCTCCCCTCCACGGGAAGCGAATCCCGCCGCGTGTTGGCCGTCCTCCTCTTCCTCCGCAGCTGACGCCGCCGTTGCGCCGCTGCCCTGGCCCGTTGCGCCGCTAACCCAACTCGGCGCAGATGTCGTGCCCGATAGTCCCGCTCATGGAGTCGATCGTGTTCTCCGGAGTGAAGACCCAGCGGCCGCGCGTCATTGGGTTCGATGCGGTGAGTGGTGGGGCCGCGGTCGGTTACTTCGCGTAGAGGGCGTCGATGTCGGACTGGTGGTTGCGGGTGACGATGTGGCGGCGGAGGGAGAGTTTGAGGGAGAGCTCGTCGGACTCCTGGGTCCAGTCGTTGGGGAGGATGGTGAACTTCTTGATCCCCTCGGCCTTGGAGACGGCGTCATTGGCCTCGTCGACGGCCGTCTGGACCTCGGCGATCAGGTCGGCGTCGTCCACCAGGGACGGTACGTCGGTGGGCTTGCCGCGCTCGGTGGCCCAGCCGACGATCGTCTCGGGGTCGATGGTGACGAGGGCGGCGATGAACGGCTTGCCGTCGCCGACGACCATGCACTGACTGACCAGCGGGTGCAGGCGGATCCGGTCCTCCAGGACGGCGGGCGCGACGTTCTTGCCGGCAGCGGTGACCAGGATCTCCTTCTTCCGCCCGGTGATCCGGATGAACCCGTCGACGTCGAACTCGCCCAGGTCGCCGGTGTGGAACCAGCCGTCGGCATCGATCGCCGCAGCCGTCGCGTCGTCGTTCTTCCAGTAGCCCTGCATCACCTGGCCGCCCTTGAAGAGCAGCTCACCGTCGTCCGCGACACCGACCGTCACACCAGGAAGCGGCCGGCCCACGGTGCCGATGCGGATGTCGTCGGGCAGGTTCACCGCGACCGCGGCGGTGGTCTCGGTCAGGCCGTAGCCCTCCAGCACCGGTACGCCGATGCCGCGGAAGAAGTGGCCGAGCCGGTCACCGAGTGGCGCGCCGCCGGACACGGCGTACTGGACCTGGCCGCCGAGGACGGCGCGCAGCTTGCCGTACACCAGCCGGTCGAACAGCGCGTGCTTGGCCTTCAGTCCGAACGACGCGCCGCCCTTGTCCTGCGCCTGCGAGTGCGCGATCGCGGTCTCCGCTGCGGCGTCGAAGATCTTGCCCTTGCCGTCCGCGTGCGCCTTCTGGCTGGCCGAGTTGAACACCTTCTCGAACACCCGCGGCACGCTCAGGATGAAGGTCGGCTTGAACGAACCGAGGTCGTCGACCAGGTTCTTCATGTCCGAGCTGTGGCCGACCTTGACCCGCATCATCACGCAGCCGACCTGGATGATCCGGGCGAACACGTGCGCCAGCGGCAGGAACAGCAGCGTGCTGGCGCCGTTGACGTCGAACAGGTCGTCCAGCACCTTCACCGCCGGGTCGAGCTCGGCGATGAAGTTGGCGTGGCTGATCTTGCAGCCCTTCGGCCGGCCCGTCGTACCGGAGGTGTAGATCAGCGTCGCGAGGTCGCCGGACTCGACCGCCGTACGGCGCTTGTCGAACTCGGCGTCGGAGATCTGCTGGCCGAGCACGGTCAGCTCCTCGACCGCGCCGGCCTCGATCTGCCAGACCTCCTGCAGCCCCGCCGCGTCAGCCCGGGCGGACTCGACCACGGCGCCGTGCGCGGGGCTCTCGACCACGGCGGCGACCGCCTCGGAGTCGGTCAGGATCCACTGGATCTGGGATGCGGACGAGGTCTCGAAGATCGGCACGGTGACCGCGCCGATGCTCCAGATCGCGTAGTCGACCAAGGTCCACTCGTACCGCGTCGAGCTGAGCAGGGCGACCCGGTCGCCGTGCTTGACCCCGGCCGCGATCAGGCCCTTCGCGACGCCGGTGACCTGACGGGCGAACTCGGCAGCGCTCACGTCCAGCCAGCCGCCCTCGGCTCTGCGGCTGAACACGGCGGTGTCAGGATGAGAGGACGCGTTCGCCCAGACGGGGTCGCTCAGACTCCCGGTGGGCGCTTCGGTCACAGCAGGAACGGTGTACTCACGCATCCGCGTCGTCTCCTCAGTCGGTCACGAATTGTCGACTCCGGCGCACGCTACAGTCACCTACCCACAAGTAGCCAGGTTCATGTGACTCAAGGAACAGGTGCCCTGTAGCAATGCCCACGCTCGACATCAGTTGCGACGACCTGGTCGTTGCTGATCCAGCCTACGTCGCCGAGCGGCTCGGTTCGGACACCCTCTGGCGCGAGTGGTGGCCGGACCTGACCCTCATCCCGTCCGAGCGGCGCGGCCTGGAGGGCGTCCGCTGGGCCGTCACCGGTGCGGCGATCGGTACGGCGGAATGGTGGCTGGAACCGGTCCGCGACGGGGTGGTGGTGCACTGGTATCTACGGGTCGATCCGGCGGAGCCGGTCCGCGGCCGGGCGCTGGCCAGGCTGCGGGAGAGGTACGTCGCGCAGTACCGGAAGCAGCTGTGGCGGTTCAAGGACGAGGCCGAGGCGGGCCGCGCCGCGGGCGAGCGCCGTACCGGATCCGAACCCACGATAGTCTCCGGGGAGGGAACCGCCCCGCAGCGGTCCCGGCAGAAGTCACAGCACGTCCCGGCCCGGCAGCAAAGAGGTGAATCGATGGCGGAACAGACCACCTCGAGCATCGTGGTGAACGCGACCCCGAAAGAAATCATGACCGTGATCGCGGACTTCGCGGCGTATCCGGAATGGGCCGACTCGATGCGGGAGACCGAGGTGCTGTCCACCGACGAGGCGGGCCGGCCGAAGCAGGTCCGGTTCAAGGTCGATGCCGGGGCGATCTCGGACGAGTACACCCTGGACTACACCTGGTCCCGCAACGAGGTGACCTGGACGCTGGTGCAGGCCAAGATGGTGAAGGGGATGGACGGCGCCTATGTGTTGCGCGACCTGGGCGCGGAGGGGACCGAGGTGACGTACCGGCTGGCCGTGGACGTGGCGATCCCGATGATCGGGATGCTCAAGCGCAAAGCGGAGAAGGTCATCATCGACACGGCCCTGAAGGGGCTCAAGAAGCGCGTCGAGTCCTGATCCAGTGACTCGGGTTCTGCTCTACACAGGTAAGGGCGGCGTAGGCAAGACGACCTCCGCCGCGGGGACCGCCACGCTCGCCGCGTTGCGCGGGCTGCGCACGCTGGTGCTGTCGACCGATGCCGCGCATTCGCTGTCGGACGCGTTCGACTCCGAGGTCGGCGGTGAGCCGACCGAGATCGACGATCTGCTGTTCGTTCAGCAGATCGACGCGCAGCGCCGGTTCGAGCGGTCCTGGGGTGACATCCAGGCGTATCTGCGGTCGGTGCTGCAGATGGTCGGGGTGGATCCGATCGAGGCCGAGGAACTGACCGTGCTGCCGGGTGCCGAGGAGGTGCTCGCGCTGCTCGAGGTGCGCGACCACGTCCGATCCGGGCGCTGGGACGTGATCGTGGTGGACTGCGCGCCGACGGCGGAGACGCTGCGACTGCTCGCGCTGCCCGACGCGCTGAACTGGTACATGGACCGCATCTTCAACGCCGAACGCAAGGTGATGCGGACCTTCAGGCCGTTCCTCAGCCATTCGACGGGCATCCCGATGCCTGACGACACAGTCTTCGACGCGCTGCGCCGGCTGCAGAGCGACCTGTCCGACATCCGCACCCTGCTGGCCGGGCCGGACGCCTCGGTGCGGCTGGTGCTGACGCCGGAGGCGGTGGTCGTGGCCGAGGCGCGACGGTCGCTGACCCGGCTCTCGCTGTACGGGTATCGCGTGGACGGCGTGGTGGCGAACCGGGTGTTCCCGGCTGCTGGTGCGGACACCTGGCGTCGTCAGTGGGTCGCTGCCCAGCGCGGGATCCTCGAAGAGGTCGCCGACTCGTTCCGGCCGCTGCCGATCTGGGAATCGCCGTACCGGGTCTGTGAGCCGGTCGGCGTCGAGGAGCTGGCCGCTTTCGCCGTCGAGATGTACGGCGGTGACGACCCGTTCGCCCGTGCGACGGACGAGACGTCGCTGTGGGTGGACCGGCACATCGACACCGACGGGCGCACGTACACGCTGACCATGCCGTTGCCGTTGGCATCCGCGAGTGAGCTGGAGCTGGCGCGGCACGGGGACGAACTGATCATCACGGTTGGGTCCTACCGCCGCGTGCTGCCGTTGCCGGCCGCGCTGGCGCGCGGAGTCGTCGCGGGTGCGCGGCTGGACGACGGGCGACTGCAGGTGCGGTTCGCGCCGCGGGAGTCGGCTCGCCCGGTCACATCCGACCTACCCAGCGGGACTGGGCCGTTGGAGTCCGCGCAGGAGCTAGCGCAGGGGCTGACAGCTGAATACCACGCGCAGCGACTCGAGCGTGAAGCCGCCATCGGGGAGGGCCGTTGACCAAGGAGCCGATCGGTTCCGTCGCCGAGGAAGCCGCGAAGCTGTTCGCTGTCCTCCAGCAGGCCGCGCATACGCAAACGCCGCCGACCGCGGACGCCCGTACGACGTCGGCCGCGGACGCCCGTACGACGTCCTCGGACGACGTCGGGCTGGACGACGTACACGAGGACGTGCCGGGGCCGGACGACGCACATGAGCACGGGATCGGGCGCGGGCCAGAGTGTCAGTGGTGTCCGGTGTGCCAGCTGATCAACAAGGTGCGGCACACCAGCCCGGAGACGATTGAGCAGCTGTCGTCGGCCGCGGCACATGTGCTCGGGTCGGTGCGCTCGTTGCTGGAGGCAGCGGCGGAGGCTGCCCGGCAGGCGCGGGAGGACGCAGAGTCGCGTTCCCCGGAACGCGCAGCCCAGCAGGAGGAGCCGACCCGGTCCCGGGTGGACCGGATCGACGTGAGTGAGGACCCCGAACCATGGGACTGACCATCGGCATCGATGTCGGCGGGACCAAGATCGCAGCCGGTGTCGTCGACGCGAACGGAGCGATCGGCGCCCGGACACAGCGCGACACCCCGGCCGAGTCGGTCGACGAGACCGCCGCGGCGATCTGCGACGCGGCGGCCGAACTGATCGCCGGAGACGCCGTGGAGGCGGTCGGAATCGGCGCTGCCGGGTTCGTCTCGTCGGACCGGTCGACGGTGCTGTTCGCGCCGAACCTCGCCTGGCGGGACGAGCCGCTCGGCGCCCGGCTCGCGGAGACGCTCAAGATCCCGGTCGTGGTCGAGAACGACGCGAACGCCGCGGCCTGGGGTGAGTTCGCCTTCGGTGCGGCCAAGGACGTCGACCACATGGTCTGCATCACCGTCGGCACCGGGATCGGCGGCGGCGTCGTGATCGAAGGCGAGCTGTTGCGCGGAGCCTATGGTGTCGCGGCCGAGCTCGGGCACATGCGCGTCGTACCGGGCGGGCATCGGTGTGGTTGCGGTGCGCGCGGGTGCTGGGAGCAGTACGCGTCGGGCCGGGCGCTGGTCCGGGAGGGCCGGGCGCAGGCCGAGTCGGGGTCGCTGGCGGCAGCGCAGATGCTGAGCGTGTGCGGGATCTCGGATCCGGCCGAGCTGACCGGGCCGATGATCACCAAGGCGGCCACCGCGGGCGACCCGTGCGCGGTCGAACTCCTGGACGACCTCGGCCGCTGGCTGGGCGAGGGTCTGGCGAGTATCGCGACGCTGTTCGACCCGACCACGATCGTCATCAGCGGCGGGGTGAGCGCGGCAAAGGACCTGCTGCTGAAGTCGGCCCAGGTCGCGTTCGAGAAGCATCTCCCGGCCAAGGCCAACCGGCCGCACCCGAGCTTCGGCCTGGCCGAGCTGGGCACCGACGCCGGCATCATCGGCGCCGCCGACCTGGCCCGCCGCCCCGCCACCGCGGCACCTGCATGACGGCGTACCGGCTGGTGGACCGGCGGACGCGGGATACTGGAGGTAGCTCGGCGGGGGTCGGGGGTACGACGAGGAGGCTCGTGCAGTGGCTCTGACGCAGGCATTGACGATCGGGATCGACATCGGCGGCACCAAGGTGGCCGCGGGCGTGGTCGACCCGGAGGGCAACATCCTGGACCGGTTGCGCCGGGACACGCCGACGAAGGACCCGCGGGAGACCGAGGACGCGATCGCGGAGATCGTTCGCGACCTGGAGTCCCGGCACGACGTGATCGCGGTCGGCATCGGTGCGGCCGGCTTCGTCGACGGGACGCGGTCGTCGGTCCTGTTCGCCCCGCACCTCGCCTGGCGGCACGAGCCGCTGCGGGACGCGGTCGAGCGCCGGCTCGGGCTGCCGGTGGTGGTCGAGAACGACGCGAACGCGGCCGCCTGGTCCGAGTGGCGGTTCGGCGGTGGTCAGGGCGAGAGCCACCTGGTCTGCGTGACGCTCGGCACCGGGATCGGCGGCGCGATCCTGAACGACGGCTCGCTGCAGCGCGGGAAGTTCGGCATCGCGGGCGAGTTCGGGCACATGCAGGTCGTGCCCGGCGGGCATCGGTGCGAGTGCGGTAACCGCGGCTGCTGGGAGCAGTACGCCTCGGGGAACGCGCTCACCCGCGAGGCGCGCGAGCTGGCGCTCTCGGGTTCGCCGGTGGCGCACAACCTGCTGCGGGCAGCCGACGGCGATCCGCGGAAGATCAACGGACCGATGGTGACCGAGCTGGCCAAGGACGGGGATCCGGTCGCGGTCGAGTT
The DNA here is from genome assembly GCF_004342025.1 of Kribbella steppae. Classification (GTDB taxonomy): domain Bacteria; phylum Actinomycetota; class Actinomycetes; order Propionibacteriales; family Kribbellaceae; genus Kribbella; species Kribbella steppae. Next base: position 116,852 of record NZ_SLWN01000001.1, read on the forward strand.
GCTGGAGGACGTCGGCCGCTGGCTCGGGATAGGTCTCGCCAACCTCGCCGCTGCATTGGATCCGGGCACGTTCGTGATCGGTGGTGGTGTGTCGGATGCTGGTGAGCTGTTGCTGGCGCCGGCGCGGGAGGCGTTCAAGCGGACGCTGACGGGGCGCGGGTTCCGGCCGGAGGCGCGGATCGTACGCGCTGTGCTCGGTCCTGAGGCCGGCATGGTCGGTGCTGCCGACCTGGCCCGCGAGGAAGCGACCTGGCTGCGTCGGGTTCGGGTCAAGACGACCGCAGTCACGGCGAAGACCGCGGCTGCCCGCAACCGCACGACCCGCCTCGAACGAGCCGCTCGCAAGTCAGCCGGCCGTCGTACCGGAATGCGCGCGGCAGCGCCCGACGACCTGCACCACGCCGACCTGAACGGCGACCCCGAAGCATGACCCTCGGTCCCGACCCGGGATCTGGGACGGCGAGCGAACCTGGCTCGGGTACGGCGGGCAAGCTCGGACCGCCCGGTGATGCGGCGGTGCTGCGGGTGCTGTCGTACAACGTGCATCGGTGGGGTGACGACCGGGCGGCGCTGGCTCGGGTGGTGAAGGCGTGCGCGCCGGACGTGATGCTGGTGCAGGAGGCGCCGACCTGGTGGGGCACGCGGCGGAAGCGCCGGGCGATGGCGGACAGCTTCGGCATGCAGTACGTCGCCGCGTCGGCCCGCAACGCGATTCTGGTTGCCGATGGCATCGAAGTCGCCGAACCGCTGCACTGGCGGATCTGGCGCCCGTTCGTCCGCCGCCGGCTCCGGCTGATCGCGACCCAACTGCCCGGCGGCGCGGTCGGCGGCCGCATCACCCTCGGCTCCACGCCGCTGGCCTTGGTGGTCTGTCACCTCGGCCTCCACATCCTCGGCCGGCAACACGAGCTCGAGCAGGTCCTCCGCGGCTGCCGTTCCTTCGGTACGCCGTACCTCCTGGTCGGCGACCTCAACGAGGAACCCGATGGCCCGGTCTGGAAACGCCTCGCCGAAGAAGGCCTCACCGACCTCGGCGCCGACGCCGGCCCCACCTTCAGCTCCACCAACCCCCACAAACGCATCGACGGCGCCCACCTCACCCCACCCCTCACCGGCCGAGTCCTCCCCACCCCAGCCACCCCCGAAGACCTAGCCGCCGCCTCCGACCACCTCCCCACCCTCATCGAACTAACCGCCTGACCGCCTGCCCAGAGCACCCAGTCTTCCAGCATTACTACACACAGTAGCCGGGGGTTAGCTGGCGGGTACCTAGACGGTTGAAAGGCGGCTGTTCAATGGGTTTGTCGCCGTGCTGGATGTGAGGAGACGTCAGTGGAAAGTCCTGTCCCGGAGCCGCGTGTGGTTGCGTCCGCTCGGCCGCCGTCGGAAGTGAGTGGACCGTTTGTGTGCGGGTGGAGCGCTGTTGGTGAGTGTGCTGTGGTGCGGGTTGCCGGTCAGGTCGACGGCGTCACGGCGTCGGCGTTCGAGACCGAGCTCAAGCGCGTGATCACCACCAAGTTGCCGAAGCTCGTGGTGGACCTGCGGCGCGTCACCGTGATGGAGCCGGCCGGCATCGACGTACTCGCCGAGGCCCACAACCTGGCCGTCAAGCATGGTGGATGGGTGCGCACCTCCGGCGCGGCGAAGTGGCTGGTGGACCTGATCCGGAGCATCGGACCAGACCACTACCCGACCTTGGCGGAGGCTCTCCCCGCCTACCGCCGCGCTATCTGACGTACTGCGGCATCATCCGATCAGCTGATGCCAGCGCGACCTGGATGGGCGATGTGGCTGGGGTGGCTCGTCCGCGAGGCTCGTTGCATGACCACAGAGAGTACGAGAACGCTCCGTGGCTGTCTGTCCATACGTCAGCGGCCGCCGGTGAAGGTGATGCCGTTGGTGATCTGCTTCTGAGCCACGAAGAACACCACCAGGCAGGGCAGCGTGATCATCACGGAGGTTGCCATCAGCAACGGCGTGTCGGTGCCGTTGACGGACTGGAACCCGGCCAGTGCGAGCGGCAGCGTCTTCCACTCGTCGGAGTTGATGTAGATGGCCGGGCCGAGGAAGTTGTTCCAGTACCCCATGAACAGCAGGATCGACACCGCGACGACGGCCGGCCGGGCCAGCGGCAGGTAGACGAGCAGGAACATCCGGAACCAGCCGCAGCCGTCGACGACCGCGGCGTCGGCCAGCTCGGCCGGCATCCGGGCGAAGAACTGCCGGAACAGGAAGATGAAGAACGGGGACCCGAAGAAGGCCGGCAGGATCAACGGGTAGAGCGTGTCGACCATGCCGAGGTTGTTGAACAGCATGAACTGCGGCACCATCGTCACCTCGCCGGGCAGCAGCATGGTCGCCAGGACGACGGCGAACACCACCCCGGAGAACCGCACCCGCAGCCGGGCGAAGGCGAACCCGGCCAGCGCACACGAGAACACCGTCCCGACGATCGGGATGAACGTCGTCAGCACCGAGTTCAGCGCGTACCGCCAGAACGGGAACGACGTGACCGCTCGGGTGTAGTTGTCCCACAGGAACTCCTGCGGCCACACGCTCGCGCCCGAACTGCCCACCCCGGCCAGCGATCGCAGCGACGTCGCGATCATCCAGAGGAACGGGTAGACGAACGCCACCGAGCCGAGGACCAGGACGACGTAGAGAGTGATGGTGAGCGGCACGTTGCGCCGCCAGAACGGCCGGTCGGTGCGGAAGGCGACGGCGACCGGACGGGTTTCGGCCACGACGGCCATTACTTCCTCCTCAGTCGGCGACTCGATCGGCGGCGGTGCCCCGACAGTTCGGTCTCGTAGTACACGGCGAAGGCACTCCCCCGCGCCGTCACGGCGGTCAGCGCCAGGATGACGACGAACAGGATCCAGGCCAGCGCGGACGCGTAGCCCATCCGGAAGTTCTGGAACGCGTTGTCGTACAGGTAGTAGACGAAGAACAGCAGCGAGTCCTTCGGGCCGCCGTTCGCGATGAAGCCCTGAGTGAAGATCTGCAGCGCGCCGATGATGCCGGTGAGCGCGTTGAACAGGATGATCGGGGACAACTGCGGCAGCGTCACGTGCCAGAAGATCCGGACGGCGCCGGCCCCGTCGAGCGCGGCGGCTTCCTGCAGGTTGACCGGCACGTCCTTCAGGCCGGCCAGGTAGATCACCATCGCCCCGCCGACCGTCCACAGACTCATCAGGATCACCGTCGGCAACGCCCAGGACGCGTCGTTGAACCACCCCGGACCTTCGATCCCGACTTTGCCCAGTACGTCGTTCGCCAGCCCGTACTGCGGATTGAACACCCAGAGGAACAGCACCATCTGGGCCACGCCGGACACCAGGCTCGGCAGGTACCAGACAGTCCGGAAGAACCGCATTCCGGGCAGGTCCGCGTTCAGCAGCAGCGCCACCAGGAACGCCAGCACGGTCTGCAGCGGAACGCTGATCACCGCGTACAGCAACGTCACCTTCAACGCCTGCGCGACCCGCGGATCCTGGAACGCCTCGCTGTAGTTGGCGAGACCGACGAACTTCGGCGGCGTGATCAGGTCCCAGGAGGTCAGGCTGACGTAGACCGAGGACAGCATCGGGCCGACCGTGAAGAGAGCGAATCCGATCAGCCAGGGTGAGATGAACAGCCAGAACGCGATCGTCTTGTCGGCCCGCGGCCACTTCCGCTTCGCCCCGTACGCCGCCAGTCCGATGACGGCGTACAGGACGATCAGCAGGAGCAGGAACGGGACCAGCGGCACGAGTACGGCGGGTACGCCCCAGGACTCCGCGAGGCTCCGGATCCAGCCGATGGTCGGATTCATCGCCTACCTCACTGCTTCAGCGCGGCGGTGCACTTGTCGTTGAGCCCGGGCAGGATCTTCGCCACATCGTCCTTGCCGCTGCCGAGCGCGGTGTAGCTGGTGATGCCTTTGTCGGCGTCGCCGGAGATCTGCGCCTCCCGCGGCACCGACGGGCTGACCAGTCCGGTCTTCATCGCGGTGGTGAAGGCGGCCAGGTTCCGCTCGGCCGGGAGTACCTTCTCCAGCGTGCCGGTCGACTCGGCGATGATCGGTACGCCGAGCGCGGTGTTGCCCTGGATCAACTGCTTCTGCGCGTCCGGGTTCGAACTGGCGAACTCGACGAACTTCTTCGCCGTCTCCAACTGCTTGCCACTGGCCCTCTTCGAGATCGCCAACCCGCCGACCTCCATCGGGAATCCCTTGCCCGGGACCGGGACGAGGGTCCAGTTCGGCTTGCTGATCTTGGCGAAGTCGGCGATCGTCCACGGCCCGAAGTCGCTGAACGTGCCCAGCCGGCCGGCCGCGAACCACTGCGCCTGGTCCTGCCCCTGGATGTCGAGCGACGTCGGCGCGTACCGGTTCTTCTGCATGTCCACCAAGTACTGCGCGGTCTTCAGTCCCTGCGCGTCGCCGAAGGTGCATGCGGTCGCGTCGGCGTTGTAGAACCCGCCTCCGGCCGCGGTCAGCCAGCCCTTGAACCACAGGTTGCTCGCGCCGTACACCCGGCTCTTGCCCTCGCCGTGGGACAGCTTGGCAGCGACCTCCTGGTACTCGTCCAGCGTCAGCGGGGTGGTTGCACTCGGCAACGGCAGTCCCGCAGCCTTGAACGCGTCCACGTTGATCGCCATCACCTTGGGCTTGGCGGTGAACGGCATCGCGTAGTATTTGCCGTCGTACTTCAGCGACTCGGAGATGTTCGGCTGGACGAACTTGCCCGGGTCCACCTGCTGCTCGGCGAAACTGGGCGCGAACCCGGCCAGGCTGGTGTTGCTGATCTCCATCACGGTGGACTGGGTACCGGCCGCGATCGAGGTCTGCAGCTTCTGCTCGTAGTCGGCCTGGATCCAGTTGGTCGTCACCTTGGTACCGGGGTTGGCTTTCTCGAACGCGGCCGCGATCGCCTTCAGCGAGGCGGCCTCGGAGTTCGTACCCCAGAACGAGAAGCTGATGTCGGCGTTGCCGCTGTCGCCGCCGGTGTTGGCGGCGGGCGGGCTGCCGGTGGCGCAGCCCGCTGCGAGCAGTACGGCGGCCATCGCCGGGATGAGGCGGTTGGGAAGCTTCATGAAGGGTCCTTGGTCTGAGTGCTGACCCGGGCGGTCCGACCGGGTTCGAGGGTGTGTGGTCCGGCCGAACCGACCCTCACCGTCAGCGGCCCCGGTCCGCTGTGCACAGTGATCTCGGCGGTGTGCCGGCCTTCTTGGGTGATGCGCAGGTCCCACTCGCCGACCCGGACGTGGTCGGCGGTCAGCCGGCCGATCTCGGCGGGCAGATGCGACTCGATGGTCAGCGCCGCGTGAGGCGCGTCCGGCCGCAGCCCGAGCAGACCGGCCACCAGGTGCTCGACGACGGTGAACGAGATCTCCGGGTAGTCGTCCCGGCTGTCGATCAGGTGCTTCGTCCAGCGCCAGGCGGACTCGTCGCGACCATGTTTGAAGAACACAGCCGGCAGGTAGCTGAACGACTCGATGTTCAGCGGCGGGTGGGTTTCCAGCTGGGCTTCCACGTAGTCGAGGAGCCGCTCGTTGCGTTCCCCGGTCCCGCTGAGCCCGAACAGGGGGACCAGATCGTGCGACTCCAGCCCCCAGCCGTAGTCGAGTCCGTCCTTGGTCCGGCCGCGGGCGAACTGCTCCCCGTTCCACCAGTCGTTCAGGAACGTCGCCTGGATCCGCTCGGCCTCGGCGTGGTGGCCGAGTTTGCGGAGTACGGCGTACTGCAGCGCCAGGCCGTCGCCCGCGACGATGAGCGGCGCCTCCCGCTCGTTGTAGGTGGCGGTGCCGAGGAAGATGTCGCCGGTCCCTCCCGCCTCGGGTACGCCGTCGCCGTCGGAGTCGTGGGCCTCGACGAACGCACCGATGCTGTGGCGGTAGTACGCCGCGAGGTCGGCGTCATCGAGCCAGCGGCGGTCACCGGTCCAGTCGTGCTGTTCCAGCGCCCGGTAGGTCAGGTCGAACACCGCGGGGATCTCCCGGACGAAGTGCTCGTCGTGGTGGTAGTCGAGGGCGGCGATCCGCCCGTCGAAGTGGAACGCCCAGATCGGGAACCACTTCCGGGCCGGCGTCGCCGAGCGGGCGAAGTGCCGGAACATCGCGAAGTTCTCCGCGTCCAGACCGAGCAGGTGCGCCCCGATCGCCTGGTGGCAGACATCGCGCGAGTAGAACATCGGCCGGGACGGGTAGCCGGCCCAGTACGACGGCAGGTTGCCCGCCGCGGCATCGGTCTGGACCCAGTCGAGCGCCCGCTTCCGGGCCCAGCCGAAGGCGTCCTCGACGATCGGGTTGTCGGAGCTCAGAGCCAGCACGGCCACTCCTCGGAGAATCGGATATTAGCGCTAAAACTAGGAGCGTCCAGCAATTCAGTCAATACCTTCTTGCACCTCGGTTTTACCGCTATAGTCCAGACGTGACGACTTTCGAGATCTGCTCGCCCGACGGCCGCACGCTCCGCACCGGCTCGGTCTCCGGCGCCCGCTCGATCACCGCACTGCCGGCCACCGAGCCCGGCGTACTGCGGTACGACGTGGTGGCCGAGGACGTCGTCCGGATGCGGTGGACCTGGCCGGCCGAGTCCGCGGTCACGCTGTGGCGGGCGACGCAGGGATCGCATCGCGAACTGCCGACCGACTGGGGTTCTCACCGCGACATCCGGTCGGTCCGCTCGGCGCCGGTCGCGAGTCTCGTCGACGCCCAGGACCACAGCCTGCTGACCGTCGCGCTGTCCGCGACGGTCCGCGGGTGCGATTTCGCGATCGGTGTGCACGAGGAAGGCGCCGAGCAGCTGATCCAGCTCGCAGTCGACGACATCGAGCCGACCGACGGCGTCCGCCGCTTCACCCTGCGGATCGACCTGCGCGACCAGCACTTCGCCGCAGCGCTCAGAGGTGTGACCGAGGACTGGGCGGACGAGTTGGGCGATCGGATCGCGCCGGTGCCCGAGCTCGCCCGGCAGGCGATGTACTCCACTTGGTACAGCGACCACCAGCACGTCTCGGCCGAGTCAGTCGAACGGCACGCTCGCGCGGGAGCGTCGTACGGCTGTCAGGCGGTGATCGTCGACGACGGCTGGCAGACCGATGACACCGCGCGCGGCTACGCCCATTGCGGCGACTGGGAGCCGACCAGCCGGACGTTCCCCGACATGGCCGGGCATGTACGGCGGGTGCACGAGCTCGGACTTGATTACGTGCTGTGGCTCGCGCCGCCGTTGATCGGTGCGCACTCCAAAGCGTGGGAGCGGTTGAAGGACCGGACCCTCGGCTACGTCGACGGACTCAGCGCCTCGGTGCTGGATCCGCGGTACCGCGAGGTGCGTGACCACATCGTCGAGAGCTGCCTCCGGCCGGTGCGGGACTGGGGTGTCGACGGGCTGAAGCTCGACTTCCTCGACTCGTGGGCCTGGTCGTCTCCCCCGCCGGCACCCGACGGTGACTGCTCGTCGATCGACGAGGGCGTCGAGCTGATCCTGCAGGCGATCACGGCCGAGCTGCGGCCGAACGTCTTGATCGAGTTCCGGCAGGACTACGTGAACCCGCGGCTGTGGCAGTTCGGCACGTTCCTGCGGGCCGGAGACTGCGCGATGGACCCGGTGGAGAACCGGGTCCGCACGATCGACAGTCGCTTGCTGGCCGGCGATCGAGCGGTCCACTCGGACATGCTGATGTGGCATCCGGCGGCGGCCCCGGAGACGGTTGCTCAGCAGTTCATCGGTGCGATGTTCAGTACGCCGCAGGTGTCGGTGGAGCTCGATGCACTGCCGGTGGAGCAGGAGCGCGTCGTACGGTTCTGGCTCGGGTTCCTGCGGGACCACGCCGATGTGCTGCTGCACGGCGTACTGACTCCTTCGCGTCCGGACGCGCGCTACACCCAGGTGCGGGCCGTCGGTTCGAAGACTGTGGTTGCCGTTTTCGCCAACCCTGTCGTGCGTTTGAGTGACTCCGATCGGTCGGTCGTGCTGGTGAACGGTGGCAGCGAAGCGCGCATCCTGGTCGAAGGTGCTGGGCCTGGACCGGTCGACCTCGTAGTGTCGGACTGCTCGGGTGTCGAGGTCTATCGGGGTACGACGAAGGCGCCGGAACTGTGGGCGATCGACGTACCTGTGGCCGGCGTGGCCCGGATCGAGCGGAACTGATGGAGGGGGCTGGATTGGCCGAGCAGCGGAAGCCACGGCGGACAACGGTCGCGGACGTGGCCCGGCTGGCCGGGGTGTCGGCGATGACGGTGTCGAACGTGCTGAACGCGCCGCATCGGGTGAGCGACCCGACGGTGCGGACTGTGCGCGCCGCGATCGAAGAGCTCGGCTACGCCCCGAACCACGCCGCCCGGGCCTTGTCGTCAGGTCGCAGTCAGGTGATCGGGCTGCCGCTGTACCTCGACGACGATGCGTTCAGCGACCAGAACCCCGGGCTGGGCGGCTTCCTGCACGGATTGCTCGGCGGTCTGGTGAAGTCGGCGGCGATCTCCGGGTACGGCGTCCACGTCACCACACCGACCGAAGGTGCGACCGAGATCGCGCTGTACGAGAAGCTGATCGCGGCCCGGCAGGTCGACGCGATCGTCGTCCTGGAGACGATGCCGCAGGACGCGCGGATCGAGTTCCTCAGCCAGCGGCCGTTCCCGTTCGTCGCGTTCGGGCGGACCGGGCCGCAGCAACGCCAGTGCTGGGTCGACGTCGACAACGAGACCTCGATGGCCGGCATCGCACACCATCTGGACGCGACCGGCCGGACCAAGGCTGCCTACCTCGCGACGGACAGCGCGCTGCCGTGGGTGCATCAGCGACAGGACGGGTTCTGCCGGGAGTTCGCGTCACCGGTGGCAGTGGAGTCGTTCGGTTCGCTCGAGCAGGTGTCGGCGTACGTCGAGGAAGCGCTCGGTCGCCGTGATCAGCCGGACGTGTTCGTGGCCGACAACGATGCCTATGCCGTGGTCGCGATGCGCGCGCTGCAGCGGCTCGGGGTGAAGGTCGGCCAGGACATCGCCGTCACCGGCTTCAACGACTTCCCCTTCGCCGGCATGCTCGACACACCTCTGACCACCGCCCGGATCCCGCTCCGCGACATCGCCTCGTGCCTCTTCGACCGCGCCCTGGGCGAGATCAACGGCGACCCGGACGAACCCGGCCGCCTCGTCACGGCTCCGCTGGTTGTTCGCTCGAGTGCCTGATGGCGCAATCGAGGAAGCGCGCGATCCAGAGCGAACGGCTGCCGGCCGGCCAGACCAACATCATCTGGTACGGCGCTATGTCGCGGACCGGGAGATAGACGACATCGGGGCGTTGGTTGCTTCGAGCAAGTGAGGTGGGGACCAGGGCGGCCGCTTGCCCGAAGGCGACGACCTCCAGCAGTTGGGATGCGTCCTGGATGATCGGGCCGTCCACCGGGCGACCCGGATGGGCCGACCAGTAGTTTTGGTCGGCGTCGCGCGCGCCACTCCACCGGGGCGCGGGGATATCGGCCAAGTCGTCGGGGCTGAGGACATCACGGGCAGCCAGTTCATGACCGGCCGGAAGTGCCGCCACTCGTGGCTCGGTCCACAACAGTTCGGACTCCAGGCCGTGATCGTCGAACGGCCGGCTGACCAGCGCCACATCCGCCCGGCCGTCGCGGACCATGTCCGCCTGCTCGGTCACTCGAGCTGCTGTCGGACCCGGACGGCCGGCTGGCATCCCAGGGACTGCTCGCGACAGCTCGTCCAAGGCTGCGCTCAACGCGTTGACACTCGTCTACGCGAGCGCGTTGCGGAAGGACGGAATCAAGGTCAACGCTGCGAACCCGGGTCTGGTGCCAACCGATCTGAACTCGCGCGCCAAGGTTCACCGCGGCGACCGGACGACCGCGGACGGCGCCGCGGTGCCGGTTCTGATCGCGACCCTTCCTCCCGACGGTCCGAGTGGTCTGTTCAGGGGACCTGGGTCGCTGGACTAGGTGGTTCCCTGGTGAGTGCCTGACGGGCGATCAGCAGCGTGACCGTCGTACCGAGGATGCCGGAGAAGGCGATGGTGAGGTTCGGTTTCAGGAACGTGCCGATCAGGCCGGCGAGGGCGATGCTGAGGCCCTGGATGGCCATCAGACCGCTGGTCTGAACGGTGAACAGGCGGCCTCGGTACGACGGGTCGACGGTGGCGAGGATCATCGGGTCGATGGCCTGGTTGAAGGCGTAACCGGCGCCGGAGATCGCCAGCAGGACGGCAGCCACTGCGATGGAAGGCGTTGCCAGGAAGGCGATTGCGGGGATCTGGCTGGCGATCAGGAGTGGGACGACGAGCCGTCGCCGCGTGGTAGGGGTGAACCGCGCGACGACGAGCTCGCCGAGTACTGTGCCGGCCGCGTAGCCGGTGAAGAGTGCGCCGGCGGTCGCAGCTGCTGTGCCGGCTTGGGCGGTGTAGGCGACAGCCAGGCCGTCGGGTACCGAGGAGAAGGCGGGCGCGACCCAGGTCAGCAGGATCAGGGTGCGCAATCGCCTGGTGGTGAACAGGTAGCGGAGACCGCTCAGCGAATCGCTGACCGTGTTGCGCTGGCGCTCACCGGGCGGCGTGTACGGCGTTCCGACGCCGATAAGCACTGCGGATGCGGCGAAGGTGACGACGTCCAGCGCCAGCAGCCAGGTGGGGCCGATGGCTGCGACTGCGATCGCGCCGAGTGCGAAGCCGGTGAGGACGGTCAGCTGGCTGATTGCCCGGAGCAACGATCGGCCGACCGGGAAGAGGTCGGCGGGCAGCAGGTGGGCGAGGCTGGCGGCGCGCGCGCCGGCGAAGATCGGGGCGATGATGCCGGTCAGGAGAAGAAGTCCCAGCAGTGCGCCGACCGGTAGGTCCGGGATCAGCATGAGACCGATGCAGAGGGCGCTGAGCAGGTCGCACACCACCAGGACCCGGCGTGCTGGGAAGCGGTCGGCGATAGAAGAGAGCACGATCCCGCCGAGCGCGTAAGGCACGAATGAACACACCAGCACGAGGGCGGAGAGGAGCGGTGAGCCGGTCCGCTCGAACACGAGGATGGACAGGGCCACCTGAGCTGCGATGGTTCCGACCATGGACACGGTGTGGGCAAGGAAGATGTTCCGCATCCCAGGAACCGCAAGCACAGCCAGATAACCGGTCCTCCGGGCCGGCGGAGTCAGGGTGGCAGACGCAGACCCGGCCGTCGTGTGGTTGGCCGGCTCGTCCGGAGGGGGTGGCGGGACGGGGCCGGGGTGTGGTTGGCGGTTGGGAGTCACGGGGTTGAGCGTGTCTGGGATGGGTGGGGGTGGAGTAGAGTTTTGGGTGTGGCCGAAAGTTCTGGGCGATGACGGTCCTGCGGTTCACGCAGGGGGATACGTTGCGGTGCCGGTTCGGGGCCTCGCCGTTGTGGGAGACGATGTCGGCGGTGCGGGTGCTGCACGGGTCCAGGCATCGGCCGTTGTACTCGTCCTGGGTCGCCGCGAAGGCTGAGGTGGCGGCCACGCTGGATCTGCGCGGGTTGCAGGCGGTGCAACCTCGCGTGGGCTTCACACCTGACTTCCTGACGCCGCCACCCAAGGCGTCCCGGGCGAAGTTCGCGACCGAGATCGCCCGAGTGCGGAGCACGCCGCTCGAGCGAGTGCGGGCCGAGTTGATCCGGTCCCGCGACGAGCTCAACAACCCCGGCGCACCCGAGATCAACCGGATGCTGAAAGACCTGTCCGGCACTCGGGAGCGGCTCGCCGACGAGATCGAGAGCGCCTGGACCACCCTGATCCAGCCCGACTGGCCGCTCATCAGCCGCGTCCTCGAGGACGACATCGCCTACCGCGGCCAGCAACTCACCGACGGCGGGCTGGCGGCTCTGTTTGACGACCTGCACCCGACGCTGACCTGGGAGGACGACCGCCTCATCGCCACCCGGTACCGCGAGCCGGGCCGCGAACTCACCGGGCAAGGGCTCCTCCTCGTCCCCGGTGTCTTCGCCTGGCCGTACCTGGTGATGGTCGTCGACCCGACCTACCAACCCACAGTCGTCTACCCTGCACGCGGCGCAGCCCGGCTGTGGTCCGACGCCCCCGCTCCCCCGGACCCACTGGCCCGTCTGCTCGGTCGCACCCGCGCAACTTTGCTGGTGGCGCTGGACCCGCCGGCAACGACCAGTGCGCTCGCAGCACAGTACGGACTGGCCCTGGCAACGGTTGCCGAACACCTGTCCGCACTCCACGGTGCCGGGCTGGCGACCAGGCGGCGTACGGGTCATCAGGTGCATTACCGCCGTACCGAGGTAGGACAGGCAGTGGTCGACGCCTCCGTCGGTTGAGGGCAACGCCGGGTCAGAATGCTCGTGTGAACAAGATGCGTCACATTCGGCGGTGGCCGGCTTCGCTCGCCGTGCTCGCAGTACTGGTGCTGCAACTGCTCGTGCCGACAGAGATCGCCACATTGCCGCGGTGGATCATGCCGGCGCTCGGTGCGGCCCTGCTGCTGCCGCTGGTGTGGGCCAACCCGTTTCATCTGCGCCGGGACGAGCCCTGGTTGCGGTGGGTCGAGTTGGCGCTGCTCGCCGTACTCGTGCTCGTCAACGTCTTCTACCTGGCCGAACTGATCTTCTACCTGGGTTCCGGCGACGCCAACGACGGCATGGTGCTGGTGAAGGCCGCGTTGCTCATCTGGGTGACGAATGTGGTCGCGTTCGGGGTCTGGTACTGGGAGGTGGACCGGGGTGGGCCGTTCGCCCGGGCGCCCGAGCACGAGCATGAGGCCGAGCGGGCCGATCTGCTGTTCCCGCAGATGACGGTCGACCTGCCGGGCTGGGAGCGCTGGCTGCCCGGGTTCACCGACTACCTGTTCGTCGCGTTCACCGCCGCGACCGCGTTCAGCCCGACCGACACGATGCCGCTGACCGCACGGGTGAAGACGCTGATGGGGATCCAGTCGGCTGTCTCGCTGCTGACGATCGCGGTGATCGCGGCCCGCGCGGTGAACGTGCTCTGAGAACGCGCTCGACAGAGATGTAATGGGCATGAGAGGGTTATGCCCATGTACAGCACGAAGTCGGTGGGGCTCGGTTTCGCCGTGTTCTCGGCGGTGACGTTCGGTGGCTCCGGACCGTTCGCGAAGGCGCTGATCGGGGCCGGTTTCAGCCCTGAACAGGCCGCCTGGCTGCGGATTCTCGGGGCCGCGGCGCTGCTCATCCCGCTCGTGCTGATCTTCCGCGGCGTCAGCGGCCTGCGCGCCGCCCGGTCGTCGTGGCGAATGCTCGTCTTGTACGGACTGACCGGGATCGCCGGCTGTCAGACGCTGTTCTTCATCGCGGCCAGCCGGCTGCCGGTCGGGGTCGCGCTGATGCTCGAGTTCACCGGGCCGGTGCTGGTGGTCGCGTGGCTCAAGTTCGGGCAGAAGATCGCCGTACCGCGGACTGCGGCGGTCGGAGTCGGTATCGCGCTGATCGGTCTTGCGACTGTGGTGGAGATCTGGTCCGGGCTGACGCTCGACCTGGTCGGCCTGATCGCCGGACTCGGTGCGGCCGCGTGCCAGGCAACCTACTTCATCCTGATCGACAAGCTGACCGGCGCCGCGGATCCGCTGGTGATGACCGCGGCCGGGAGCGTGGTCGGTGCGGTGGTGCTGACCGCGATCTCCGCGCCGTGGGGCATCCCGTGGCACGCACTGGTCGAGACGATCGCGATCGGCGACCGCTCCGCGCCCGGCTGGGTGCTGGCCACCTGGCTGATCGTCGTCAGCACGGTCGTCGCCTACCTCGCCGGCGCCGCCGCGGTGCAGCGGTTGTCGGCCGCAGTGGGTGGTGCGGTCGCCTACGTCGAGGTCGTTGCCGCGAGCATCTTCGCCTGGATCCTGCTGAACGAGACGTTGCGTACCAACCAGATCATCGGCGGCGTGATCGTCCTGGCCGGTGCCTTCGTCGCCCAGTCCTCCGTCGGCAAGGTCGCCCCACCGGAGGTCCCGGACTCCGACACGCCTCGGACGCTGGACTCGGCGGGGGTTTGAGCGGTACCGAAGGACAGGAGGTAGTCCGCCCGCTCAGCGCCCGGCTCGCTCAGGCCGGCCGGCATCAGCCCACTGGCGGCGACCACCTCCTGTCCTTCGGTCCTACCGCAACGAGTCCACCAACTCCCTGGGCAACCCGTGTGTCTCGTGCAGGTACTCGTAGTCGGTGTCGTCGAGGGACTTGTGGAAGCGCTCGTGACTGAGGACCTTGCGGCCGCGGTCGAGCAGGTTGCTGAACCGGATCTCCTCGTCGATCAGGATCCGGCGGACCAGCGTGACCACCTCGCCCTGGTGGAAGTGGTTCAGCGTGTGCTCGAACAACTCCATCGGCAGGTCGGACAACGTGCGTGACTCGTCGTCGCGCCACAGGACGGTCAGCACCCGGCGAATCAGCCGGCGCAGCACGTAGCCGCGGCCGGTGTTCGACGGGTGCACGCCGTCGCCGACGATCACGATGCTGGATCGCAGGTGGTCGATGACGATCCGCTGCGACTGCTCGTCCAGCCGCCACATCTCCGGGATGATCCGCATCCACGGCTCGAACAGCGAGGTCTCGTAGACCGAGTCCTTGCCCTCCATCAGCATGGTCAGCCGCTCGAGACCGAGGCCGGTGTCGATGTTCTGCTGGAGCGGTTCAAGCGATCCGTCGTCGAGGCGGCGGTACCGCATCATCACGTGGTTCCACACCTCGACCCACCGCTTGTCCGTGCTCGGCGTGCCCTCCGGATCACCCTCGCCGGTCCAGACGAAGATCTCCGAGTCGGGTCCGCACGGTCCGGTCGGGCCGTTCGACCACCAGTTGTCGTCGGTGGTCAGCTCGATCGGCAGCCCGAGCTCCTGCCAGGTCCGCAACGACTCCTGGTCGATCGGGACCTGGCCGTCACCGCCGAACACGGTCACGTACAGGCGCTTGGGGTCGATACCGAACCCCTGGGTGATCAGCTCGTGGCCCCAGCGCAGCGTCTGGCTGCTGCCGTAGTCGCCGAGCGACCACGAGCCGAGCATCTCGAACACAGTGAGGTGGGTCGGATCCCCCACCTCGTCGAGATCGGTTGTTCGCAGGCATCGCTGGATGCCCACGAGTCTGCGCCCCAGGGGATGAGGTTCCCCTTCCAGGTACGGCGTCAGTGGATGCATACCGGACGTCGTGAAGAGCACCGGATCACCGAGCCGCGGAATGAGCGTGGACCCGGTGGTCGGAATATGGCCGCGGTCGAGGAAGTAGTCGATGAAGGTCCTGCTGATGTTCATGGTTCTGGTCCTGTCTTTCACTGACCGGAACCAGACCACCGGGCTTCAGAAACAACAAAACCGGCGAACCGTTTCCGGTCGCCGGTGGGAGGTCGAGATGTCAGGCAGCGGCAGCCGGAGAGCAGTGAGCTCGTACGGCTGCGGTAAGTCGGGACATCTGATGCATGTCCGCCAGAGTACACGACCCGCGACGCTCCCTGTCCAGCGCGTTCCCGATCACAAGTCGAGCAGCTCCCGCAGTACGGCGCCGCTCCCCGACCACGACCAGCTCTCGCGAACCCAGGCCCGACCCGCCGCTCCCATCGCCTTCGCCTTCGCCGGATGGGTGAGCAGAGCGATGAGCCGGGCAGCGACGGCAGGCGGGTTGTACGGGTCGACCAGGTAGCCGGTTTCGCCGTGCCTGACCGTGTCCGCGGCTCCACCCGAGTCTCCGACCACGACCGGCTTGCCGGCGGCGGACGCCTCGAGTGTGACGATCCCGAGCGCCTCCGGCTCGAGCCCGAACCGCCGGGTCCGGCACGGCATCGCGAATACGTCCGCGGCGTCGACGTACGGCGGGATATCCGTCCACGGCACCGGACCGGTGAAGACCACGGAGGACGTGATGCCGAGGGACGCCGCAAGACCCTCCAACCGTTCGCGGTCCGGACCGCCGCCGACCAGCAGGAGAATGGCGGACGGTACGGCGGCCAGCACCCGAGGCCAAGCGCGGATCAGCGTGTCCTGCCCTTTCCGCGGGATCAGCCTCGACACGCACGCGACCACGGGCGCACCTTCGAGCCCGAGTCCTTTGCGCACCTGCTCTCCCCCGCACTCCGGGAAGAATCGGTCGGTGTCGACCCCAGGAGTCAGCCGTCGCATCCGTCGTACTGCGGCCGGTGACAGCGCCGGCGCGATCTGGTCCGCACACCACGACGAGACCGTCGTCACCGTGTCGGCCGCGTCGCCGATCCGCCGGAGCGCCTGGCGAGTGCCCGGTACACCGGCCCACCACGTCTCGTGCCCGTGCGTCATCGCGACGATCCGCCGCGCCCCGGCCCGTCGCAGCGCCGGCCCCATCAGGCCGAGTGGCGCGGCCGCCCCGAACAGCACCCGATCCGCGTTGTGCTCACGCATCAGCCGTACGGCGTACTTCGTGATCCGCGGCGTCGGCAGCAGCATCGTCGTGGGGTCTCGCACCACCGGGAACGGCAGATCTGAGTCGTACGACGTGTCGCCAGGTGAATGTGACGTGTAGACGACGACGTCAGGCAGCTCGTCGCACAGGGACCGGACGAACGTCTCGATCCCGCCCTGGCGTGGCGGGAAGTCGTTGGTGACGACCAACACCCTCATCGCTGGACCAACGGTGGCACCGACGTACCGTGCTCGGCCGCCCAGGACCGGCCCATCGCGATCCGCTCGGGTGCGGTCGGGTGACTGGCGAACATCCAGTACCGCCAGCGGCTCGGGTTCAGCCCCGAGATGTTCGTCACGGCCAGATCGTGCTGCATCGCGACGAAGTTGCCCGGATCGTTCGTCAGCCGCAGCGAGTGGTAGTCCGCCCGGGCTTCGATCCGGCGGCTGACCAGGTTCTGCACCGGAGCGGAGAGCGTCGTACCGGCGACGATCACGGCCAGCAGCAACGCGGTCCGGCGCGGGTCGGACATCCGTGCCCCAAGCAACAACTTGAGCAAGATCACCGCGAAGGCGGTCCCGAGCACACCGATCAGGGTGCCGTGCAGTACGTCGTCCTCCGCGGCGTGACCGAGTTCGTGCGCGACGACCAACCGGACTTGCGCGGGCGGCACATCCTTCAGCAGCGTGTCGTAGACGACCAGCCGCCGGGTCGAGCCGAAGCCCGAAACGTAAGCATTCAAGGCGGTTGTGCGCTTGGACGCGTCCGCGACCAGCACATCCTTGACCGGTACGCCGTCGTCCGCGGCCAGCTTCATGAAGTCGTCGCGCTGCGGTCCGGCCGGCATCGAGGTGAACTCGTTGAACCGCGGCTCGACCAGCACCGGATAGGCGAACGAGACCCCGAGCACGAGCACCGCACCAGCGATTGCCGCAGGCAACCACCACCACGAGCGCCAGCGTTTCGCCAGCCCGACCAGGCCGACCGCGATCACCGCGAGCGCGAGCGACATCAGCAACCAGTTGACCGCCCGGTCACGGGTCCACAACCCCCAGTCCTGCACCGACAGGCCGTACTTCCGGCTGACCCGCTCGGCCATGACATCGGTCGGCACGGTGATCACGCTGGTGAGGAGTCCGAGACCGGCCACGAGCAGCGGTACGGCGACGTACCACCGGCGAATGCGGATCGCGTCGTACAGGCGGCGGCCGAGCGGGCTGAAGCCGATCGCCAGCGGGACCAGCACGGACAGCACCCACGAGGTGGTTGACCACGGCAACAACTCGTGCCGGAACGCGTTCTGGCGGGCGATCTCGGCGGCGGTGAAGTCCAGCGTCGCGTCCGGCGTGGGCAGGTCGATCAGGTGCCACGGGGTGGTGACGACGATGACGACGGTGAGTGCGGCAGCGAGGGCGACGGCGACCACAGGTGGCGTCCACCGTGCGGCCGCGTCAGACACCGGCGAGCCTCTTGAGGTACTGCTGCCACTCCGCGACGAACTCCTGCTCGGTCATGCCGAGCACGGACTTGAAGGCGTCGGCCAGACCGGTCGGACTCTTCGACGCGTGCACGGCCCGGTAGAACTTCACCAACTTGCTCTGCCCCTCCCGCTCGGCGATCAGCCGGCAGGCGAGCCAGGCCGACTCGTAGGCCTGGGGCAGCTCCGACGACGACGCGGCGAACGCCTCGGGCGCTGGGAGTGCCGTCGGCACCTTGCCCGCCCGGATCGCCTTGAACAACTCCTTCGCCGCCGACTCGTCCTGTACGGGTACGGCGGTGAACGCGACGTAGTCCGCGAACCCCTCGGCCAGCCACAACGGTACCGGCGAGGCGGTGGCGGTCGACGCGACGTGGGTCGTCTCGTGGGTCAGCACGATCTTGCGGCCCTGTCTGCCCAGCTCGTCGAACAGCTTGGGGTTCGCCACGATCCGCACCGGCGCACCGGCTTGCGGGGTGTCCAGCTCGGCCATCGTGACCGCGGCGATCTGGGTATAGGTGTTCGGCTGCGCGCCGAGCACGAACTCCATCTGGGCTTGTTTGGCGGGCAGGTAGACGACCGCCTTCTGGCGCCAGCTCCGGCCCCAGACCTTGCTGACCGACTCGACCGCACGGTCGGTGGCGGAGACATAGCTCTCCGCGTTCGCCTCCGAATCAAGGCTGATCACCAGACTGCGATCACCCTCGGCCACGTCGATCGGGCCGAGCGCCCAGATCGGCCGCCGCTGACCGGCCACGAACCGCTCCGAGAAGGAGGCCGCGTACGTCGTACCGTCGCGGGTGACGAAGGTGACCGGCAGGGTCTCGCGGGCCGGTTTTGCGTCGTACCCGCTGAGTTGCCAGGAGACCTCGACCTGGGCCAGCCAGGACTCGCTTCCGCCCAGCGCGGCCTGGCGGTCGGGAGTGAGTGCCGCGGTGTCGTCGCTGACGTAGCGGAACTGGAAGCTGGCGATCGGGAGTTTGCCGAGGTTCGCGAAGATCGTGCGGGCGCTCTCGCGGAACTCGGTCGCCTGCGGGTCGACGGTGGCGAGGAACGCGGACCGGCTCTCGTCCTCGACCGCCGTGGACATCTTCTGCAACACCGCTCCGCCGACGCTGGCACGCCGTACGCCCTCCGCGGCCTCGTCCGGCGTGGTCGAGGTCTGCGGGGACTCCGCGGTGATCGGAACACCTGGATCGGCAGGCGCGTCGGCGATCTGGCGCAGACCGGCATACCCGGCTCCGGCGACCAGGCAGACGGCGACGCCGAGCGCGACCTTCCGCACGATCGGACCGAACGTGGGCGGGACCCGACGCCCGCCATCGACCCGGTCCGCGGTCTCCGGGTGGGGGGCGGGAGGCACCGCGGGCAGGGGCATCGTGTCGCCCTGTTCGTCGATCACCTCGGCCCCTCGCTGCTCACCTGCCCCAGTCAGGCGGGACACTACGTGCCTCCTCTGACAGTAGAGCACTCGGATGGTGGTGAAATGACTCGGCTCCGGGGATGAGACCCCGGAGCCGATGAGTATGACAAAGGTGCGGTTCAGCCCGGACGGACCGCGGTGCTGTAAGGCATCAGGTCGATCGGGTCGGTCTTCACCGGCTTGCCCGGGCGGCTCGCGTGCACGATCCGGCCGTTGCCGATGTACATCCCGACGTGGCTGATCGGCGAGTAGTAGAAGACCAGGTCACCCGGCATCAACTGGCTCTTGCTGACCCGGCGACCCTCGCTGGCCTGCGCCTTCGACGAGTGCGACAGCGAGACACCGGCCTTGCCCCAGGCGTACAGCATCAGGCCGGAGCAGTCGAACGAGTTCGGCCCTTCGGCGCCCCAGACGTACGGGTCGCCCAGCTGCGCCATCGCGGTCTGGACCGCGATCCCGGCGCGGCCGTTGGCCGGCACCGGCAGATCGTCCATCCGGTCGCCGTCCCGGCTCGGACGCTCGTCCTTGGCCTCCTCGGCTTCCTTCTCGTTCTCCGCCTGGATCCGGGCCCGCTCCTCGTCACTGAGCTTGTCGAGCACCTTCTCGGCGGCGTCGAGGTTGGTCTGGATCTGCTTCTTCAGCGCGTCCTGCTGCGCCTGCACGGCCTGCAGCGCGGCCAACTCGGTCTGCTCGCTGGCCTTCAGGTCGCCCAGCTTGCCCTGGGCCTGCTGGTAGCGGCGGAGCGCCGAGTTCTGCTGGCCGGCGAAGGCCTGGGCGGTGGAGGCCTGGCTGAGGAACTGGTCGGGGTTCGTCGACAGCAGCAACTGCGCCGTCGTCGTCATCCCGGAGGTCTGGTATCCGGCGACCGCGAGGGAACCGATCTGCCGCTTCACTCCGTCCACCTGGCCCTGCTGCTTCGCGATGGCGGCCTGCAGGGCCTTCACCCGGGCACCGGAGGCGCTGATCTGCCCGCGCAGGTCGTTGGCCGACTCACCGGCCTCCTCGGCCTTGTGCTGCAGAGCGGCGACCTGCTTCTTCGCCGTGTCCAGGTCCGGCTTCGGATCAGCGTCAGCCGCTCCCTGGATGAAGATCACGCCCGCGACGACTGCGGTGCTGGTGATGGCGGCGAGGGCGATACCCCTGGTGCGGTTGATGCGTCCGGTGGACACAGCCCGGTCGGTCCCTTCCTCTGCTCGCGCCGTCCCCATTGACCACGCCTTCCGCAACGGAACTTACACTGCGGGACCTGACGGGCCACCCATCGGCTTCGTGCTGCCCGGTCGGTCTGATCGGCCGACACCCTGAGGCAACGAGAGGTAACAGTAGTGACCGTTTCGTGACCAGTGCAATTCGCCCCTCGGGTTTGATCCAAAATTAACGAAGGATCACCCCGACCCAACGGCCGTTCCACCTTCCCCGTCAGGGGTTTCGGCAGCAGTGTCAGGATGGACGCTGCTGACAGCGTGTACCAGGCGTAGCGGTGGCACCAGGCCGGACTCGGCCAAGGCGTCCAGCGCGGCCTTCTCGTCGTCGTCGATCCGCAGCGTGCCGGCCCGTTCAGCCGAGAAGCCGAGCACGACCGTCACCACGCAGTCCTGGCAGCCCGGACCTCTCATCACACAAGCGTCGCAGTCGATCAGCACAACGTCCTCCAAAGTGGGGAAGCACCCGGACTTGCATCCGGCTGAGAAGGACGCTAGAGACCCCCGCCGACAGTTTGTGCGGGTTACCGGCTTCAGGCGCGGGCGATCCGGCTGATCAGAGTGGTTGCCGAGAGCGACCGGGCACCCATCGTGATGATGCTTTCGGCAACTTCGCGGTCGGTCGACACGACGACGATCGGGCGGCCGGGCGGTTCGGCCCGGACCAGTTGCCGGATCACCTCATCGGCGATCACCCCGGCCGGGCTGAAACGCACCCGCACACCGCGCGGCGGATTCAGTTGCACGGGGCCCGAAAGTTCGGCGCCGTCGAAGACCACCGTCACCTCGATGCGACGCTGCGCGACCAGCGCCCCCAGTGCCGTCACCAGTCGCTGACGCTGCGAATGCAACGGCGAGTTCGGCCATGCGGTCTTCGTCACGTTGTAGCCGTCGATGATCAGATGTACCTGCGGCAACGACAACAACTCGTCGAACAACGCCGGGTCGTCGTCCGGCGCCGTACGCCCGACCGGTGCGGCCGAAGGCTCCGTCCCGGCGACGGTGTCGGCCGGCCGCAGCTCTCCCCCAGGCGGCAGCGCCAGCTCGCGACGCAGCCCGCTCGCTGCCTCGATCACCGTGTCCAGGAGCAGCCGGGTCCGCGTCG
Source organism: Kribbella steppae (assembly GCF_004342025.1). Taxonomy (GTDB): domain Bacteria; phylum Actinomycetota; class Actinomycetes; order Propionibacteriales; family Kribbellaceae; genus Kribbella; species Kribbella steppae. The sequence continues at coordinate 138,384 of NZ_SLWN01000001.1, forward strand.
ACGCGAGCTCGCGTTCCTGTCCCGCCGTACGACGGGCGGCGTGTTCGACTGCTTCGAGTTCGGTGATGCGGGCCCGGAGTTTGCGCAGCTCACGGTCAACTTCGGCGCGGGCGGCGTCGACCCGTTCGTCGGCCGTCTCGGCCTCGGTGGTGCGGAGTTCCAGCTCGACCTGGAGACCGCTGATCCGCTGCCGCGCCTCGTTGAGCTTGCGCCGCAGCGAGACGTTCTCGGCCTTGAGCTCGTTGACCTGTTCGCGCAGCCGTTCGCGGACCTGCCGGGTCTCGGTCCGCGCCTGGTCGAGCTGGTCGGACAGCCTGCTGACCGCCTCCTCGGCGACGCGCGGTGCCTCCACCGGCACCTGCGCGGCGGCCGCGGCGAGGTGCTGTTCCCAGTCGTCCGGGCGGAGCAGGAAGGCCAGAGCCGCGACCTCGACCGGGTCTGCGGCCGGCACCGGTACGCCGTCGGCAACCGCATCGCCGAGCTCTGGGTGCTCCCGCCGTACCTGGAACGCCGTCAGCCGGCGGAAGTGGTCGTCGGTCTCCAGGATCGGACCGAGGACGGACGCCGAGAGCTTGGCTCGTTTGGCCGGCGCGAAACTGGCGAACCGGCGCAGCGGTGACGGGATGTCGGACGCCGGCAACTGGCCGAGAGCCTGCGCGGCGAGGGCGAGAACCCGTTGCCGGACCGGTTCGGGCAAAGAGGTAGCGGCGGAGCTCGCGGCGGTGCCTGCCTCAGTCACCGGTCCGCAGTCCGGCCCGAACGAAGGTCTGGCTGAGCCAGTGACGCAGACCACAACGCCCCGGCGCGTGGGCCGGTTTCGCGGTAGTCGCCTGTGTACGCATACAGAGAGCCTAGTCGACTCCTACGCGTGTCACCTGCGGAATTGTCGGTGGTGGCTTTTAGCGTCGTTGCCATGACCAGCCCGGCTCCGGACCAGCTGACGCCGATTCGTGGTGTGCAACCGAGTTTCGACGACCTCGGTACGCCGCTGCGCGACGTCACGTTCTGCGTCGTCGACCTCGAGACCACCGGCGGCGCGCCGGGGGACTCGGGGATCACCGAGATCGGCGCGGTCAAGGTGCGCGGCGGCGAGGTGATCGGTGAGTTCCAGACCCTGGTCAACCCGTCCGAGCCGATTCCGCCGTTCATCGCCGTCCTGACCGGCATCACCAACGTGATGGTTGCCTCGTCACCCCGGATCGGTTCGGTGCTGCCGGCGTTCCTGGAGTTCGCGCAGGGCTGTGTGATGGTGGCGCACAACGCGCCGTTCGACATGGGTTTCCTCAAGCACGACAGCCAGGTGCACGGGTACGACTGGCCCGACTTCGCCGTCGTCGACACCGCGTTGCTGGCCCGCCGGGTGATCACGCCGGACGAAGCGCCCAACTGCAAACTCGGCACTCTGGCCAAGCTGTTCCGGACCACCACCACACCGAACCACCGCGCGTTGTCGGACGCCCGCGCGACCGTCGACGTACTGCACGGGCTGTTCGAGCGCGTCGGCTCGCTCGGCGTGCAGACGCTGGAGGACCTGCAGACGTTCTCGGCCCGGGTCGCGCCGGCCGTGCGAGCGAAGCGGCACCTGGCCGAAACGTTGCCGCACGCACCGGGTGTGTACCTGTTCACCGACGACCGCGGCGAGGTGCTGTACGTCGGGAAGTCGAAAGACCTGCGCAATCGGGTCAGGTCGTACTTCACCGCGTCCGAGACCCGGACCCGGATCGGCGAGATGATCGGTATCGCCACCGGGGTGCGCGCGATCGAGTGCGGCACGTCACTCGAGGCCGAGGTCCGCGAACTGCGGCTGATCGCGGAGCACAAGCCGCGGTACAACCGGCGGTCGAAGTTCCCGGAACGGCAACATTGGCTGAAGGTCACCGTCGAACCGTTTCCTCGCCTGTCGCTGGTCAAACAGGTGCGCGACGACGACGCCGGGTATCTCGGCCCGTTCAGCTCGCGGAAGACGGCCGAGCGGGCGATGGCCGCGCTGCACGAGGCGTTCCCGATCCGGCAGTGCACCGCGCGGATGTCGCGGAATCCGCAGCTGTCGCCGTGTGTGCTGGCCGAGATGGGCCGCTGCGTGGCGCCCTGCGACGGGCGGATCTCGATGGATTCGTACGGCGAGTTCGTGACCATGCTGCGGACGGCGCTGACTGTGGACCCGACCCCGGTGGTCGAAGCGCTCGACCGGCGGATCGATCTGTTGTCGGCGGGCGAGCGGTTCGAGGATGCCGCCGTACATCGGGATCGGCTGAGTGCGTTCGTGCGCAGTTCGGCCCGGATGCAGCGGATGGCGTCGGTGACGGGGTGTGCGGAGATCTGCGCGGCGCGGCGGACCGACGACGGCGGGTGGGAGCTGCACGTGATCCGACGCGGACGGCTGGCAGCGGCGGGGATCAGCCCGCGCGGGACGGATCCGCGCCGATACCTGGAGATGCTCCGCGCCTCCGCCGAAACCGTCCTGCCCGGCATCGGCCCGGTCGCGTCCGCCTCCCCGGAGGAGATCGAGCTGGTCCTCCGGTGGCTCGACCAACCCGGTATCCGCCTGGTCGAAATGGACGGCACCTGGACCTGCCCGGTCAGCGGCGCCGGCCGCCACCTGACCCGCCTCGACAATTCCCACTCCGAGGAGCACCACCACCCCACCGAGCGCCGCCGCCGGCTCCGCCCGCTGGGCCCCGCCCGCGCCGGCTAAGCCTCGATGAATTGGTAGTCGGCAGTGATTCGGCCATCCGGCGCGAGCAGCAGGAGGTCGATGCCGATCGCCAGCGTCTCTCCCCCACCGGACGGCACCATTGCCCAACGAAGCTTGACCATGTCCCGGAGCGCCGCAACCTCGCCGTGCCACGTGAACTCGAACTGACCCGCTTCGGTACGGCGATCGAGGTCACCGTCTCGGAGTTGCGGATGGAGGCGTTCCTGCCCGCGGACGAGCCGACCGCGAAGGCGCTGCGCTTACTCGATCCAGCGGCATCGGACTGAGCGGTGGAACGACCGGCCGTGGTCGGTGCGTCGTACCGGCGTCCGTCGTACCGGTGGAGACCGGGTTTCGGGGTCGGCGGCACTATGCTTCAGCGGGTTGAAATGTGATTCGAGGAGAGGACGGCATGGTCACCGCGATCGTGTTCATCAAGGCCGACGTCGCGCGGATCCCGGAGGTCGCCGAGCAGGTGGCGGCGATCGAGGGCGTCAGCGAGGTCTACTCCGTCACCGGTGGGCTCGACCTGATCGCGATGGTCCGGGTCGCCCACCACGAGGACCTCGCCACCGTCATCCCCGAGAAAGTGAACCGGGTGCCCGGAGTGGTGAGCACCGAGACCCACATCGCCTTCCGCGCGTACTCGACGCACGACCTGGAGGCGGCCTTCAGCCTGGGTCAGGAGGACGGTGTCTGAGGGCCGGGAAACCGCGGTCCTGCTGACACGAGCTGAAGTTACGGTGAACGCATGAGCAACCCTCCCGCAGGCTGGTACCCGGATCCCACCGGGCAGCCGAACACCATCCGCTGGTGGAACGGGAAGCAGTGGACCAACCGCACCGAGAAGGAAGACCTCTCCCAGCACCCCACCTCGGCCGCGAGTGGGGCGAACACCACACCGGCCAACGCCGCTCCCGCCCAGTCCGAGTGGTCCCCGCAGGCAGGTTGGACAGCGGACCCCAACCAGCCGACGCAGGACGGCGGAGCAGGTCAGGGCGCTGGGGCAGGTCAGGGCGCTGGGGCAGGTCAGGGCGCTGGGGCAGGTCAGGGTGCTGAGGGGGCTCAGAGTGCTGGGGCGGCTGGCAGTGCTGAGGATGCGCGCAGCCCGTTCGAACGAGCACGCGCCACGTGGGATGCGCCTGTGATTGCACCGGCACCACCGGAACACTGGACGCAACAGCCAGTACCGGACGAGCCGGTCGACGAGCCAGTTGCGGCCACGCCCCAGCAAAACCAGGCGAATCAGCAGGCCGGCTGGACGCTCAAGCTTGCTCCGTCCCCAGAGGACACTGCCGGAGGTACGACGGACGCCGCAGCCGCTCACGGCACGGCTGCCGGTGCTGCCGCCGGAGCCGGCGCGCAGGAGTCGCAGGGTTGGTCAGCCGTGAGCTGGACCCAGCACCCGAACACCGGCGGACCTCAGCCTGACGGACAGCCGACCCAGGACCAGCCACAGGCTCAGTCCTGGGGTGCGCAGGCGACAGACGAGCCCACAGCAGTCCAGCAAGCCCAGGGCGTAGACCTGGATCAGACGGACGGCTGGGCCCAGCAAGCCTCAGGCCCGCAGTCCGGGCAGCAACAGCCGCCGAGCCACGCGGCATGGGGTACTCAGTCCGAAGGCCAACAGACGTGGAGCATCCAGCTCCCCGACGGCCCGACACAGGGCCAGCAGGCCGACGGCTGGGGCACGCAGGCCGCCGAGACGCAAGCGCAAGGCCAGCAGCCGTGGGGATCTCAGGCGGGCGAACAGCAGGCCCAGGGCCAGCAGGCCTGGGGCGTTCAGCCGGGTGACGAACAGCAGGGCTGGGGACAGCAGACTGAAGCTGACCAGGCGCACGCCCAGCAAGGCTGGGGTGCGGAGACCGGCCAGGGCCAGCAGATGTGGGGTGTGCAGGCCGTCGGCGAGAACAACCAGGGCAGCCAGGGCTGGGGCACACAGCAGGCAGGCGACGAACCTACGCAGGTGCAGCAGAGCTGGGGCGTGCAGCCGGATGAGGAGCAGAGCCAACAGCAGGCCTGGGGCGTGCAGGCGGACGAGCAGCAGCCTCAAGGCCAGCAGCCGTGGGGTGTGACGCCGGCCGGCGACAACGCCGAGCAGGGTCAGCAGCCGTGGGGTGCGCAGGCCGCCGACGCCGCCCAGGGCCAGCAGGGCTGGGGGCAGCAGGCCGAACCTAATCAGGCGCAGGCGTCTGGCTGGGGGCAGGAGCACACTGCCGCGAATCCGTGGCAGACGGCTGGTGAGCAGATGGGCGCCGACAACGGCTGGGGTCAGACGTCCGGCGATGGGTGGGGTAGTGCCCAGCAGACGCCTGCCGACGGTGGGCAGCAGGCGGCTAGTGGCACGTGGGGTGGCGGCGACCAGCAGGCGGCCAGCCAACCGTGGGGCGGCGACCAGCAGAGCTCCGGGCAACAGGCGAGCGCCGAGGCATGGGGTGGCGGTGCGCAGCAGGCGGCCAGCCAACTGTGGGGTGGCGACCAGCAGGAGTCCGGGCAAGACAAGGCAACTGAGGCCTGGGGAGCGCAGGGCACCGGGCAGCAGACCGCCGGTGAGTCCTGGGGTTCCCAGGGCACCGGGCAGCAGACCGCGACTGAAAGTTGGGGTGGGCAGCAAGGCTCGGGGCAGCAGGCGGGTGCCGCGGGGTGGGGTGCGCAGGGCGCTGGGCAGCAGACCGCTGGCGAGGGTTGGGGCGCGCGGCAAGGCGCTGGGCAGCAGACGGGTGGCGAGGCGTGGGGTGGGCAGCAGCAGGGGTGGCAGGTTCGGGAGGTTGACGCGGGCGCTGGGGGCGGGCGTGGGGGGAAGGGTTCGGCCAAGGGGAAGACGAAGAGTTCGGGTGGTGGGGGTGGGGGGTCCTCGGCGAAGTTGCCGTTGATGATCGGTGGGGCGGTTGCGCTGGTGATGTTGGTGGTGACGGCCGTCTTCATGATCACGTCCGGGGATGACGAGAAGGCGGGGCCGGACCCCACGCCGACGAATCAGCCGACCGGGAACCAGCCGACGGGCGAGAGCAGCACCAAGCCCGGGCAGTCGAAGAACCCGAAGCTGCACGAGGGCGCCCGGATCTCGTCGGACGCGATCTCGTTCCCGCGGCAGAACCCGCCGTGGTCGGACCGGAAGCGGCTGACTAAGCAGCTGCTCAGCTCCAGCGGGCAGTACGTGCTGTTGCAGGAGAACTTCGACGGCAAGAACGACTGGTACGCCGACGTCTTCGTCGGAGCGCTCGGCACCGGGTCCGGTTTCAGCGGTGACCCGAAGGCGACCGCGGCGGCGTTGTCGATCCAGTTGCGGAGCTCGCTGTACGGCGACATCCCGGTGACTTTCAAGACCGTGAGCAACGGCGCGGTGAAGCGCTCGGACAAGTCGGGCTGGTACTTCCAGCAGCAGGTGACCGCGAAGTCGACGAAGTTGACCGCCCGGGTGCTTACCCTGACGGTGGCCGTTTTCGACCTCGGTGACGGCACTGCAGTCGCTTACATCAGCGACATCCCCACCAACCGGCCGGATCTGAGGGCGGCCGAGAGTCAGGCCTACAAGGGAATCAACGTTGGCTGAGAACGAAGACCAGACCCCGCAACCGCCCCAGCGGCCTCCGGCCCGGCATAGTGCACCCCCGCACGAGCCGGCGGGCCAGGGCGGTTATCCACAGGCGTACCCGCCGGACAAGGTGCCGCCGTCTATCGATCCACTCGCAGGCACACCACAGGCCCCACCGGCACCAGACGCCTGGCAAGCCGCCGGACCGCCGTCAGGAGCTGACCGGCGTTCAGGAGGAGCTGCCCCTCGGTCGGCAGGGCAGGACGAAGGCGGCTCGGGTGACCCGTTGTTCGGCCAGTCCCCTGCGCCCGCGCCGCCGCCTCCTCCATCGGCAGCCCCTTCCGCCGGACCTGCTGGTACGCCGTCCTCCGGCCAGCCGGCGCAGACCAACCCGTACGGGCAGCAGCCCAGCCCGCAGCACTCGGCACCGCAGAGCCCTCAGCAACAGTCCTGGGCCCAGCAGCAGCTAAGCCAGCAGCAGTCCGGGCAGCAGCACGCCGCTCAACACCAGTCAGGTGCACAGCAGTCGGGTGCACAGCAGGCCGGCCACCAGCAGTCGTGGGCACAGCAGCAGCTGAAGCAGCAGCAGGCCGGGCGGCAGCAGCCGCAGGGCTCCGGCCAGCAGCCAGGGCAGCCGCATTACGGCCAGCAGCAGCAACCCGGCTACCAGCAACAGTCCGGCGGCTCTCACCAGGCGCAGCAGCCAGGCAGGGCGCAGCATGCAGCTCAACCGCCCGGCTCGCCGCAAACCGGCCAGCAGGGTGGCAACTACTCACCCGGCCGCGGCCAGCCCCCGTACGGCGGCCAGCCACAGACCCCGCCCTACCCGCACCAACCCGGCCAGCCGTCACACGGTCAGCAGCCTGGTCAGCCGTCGTATGGACAGCGCCCCGGTCAACCTACGCAAGGCCAGCACGCCGGCCAGCAGTCACAAGGCCAGCGCCCAGGCCAGTCGTCGTCGTACGCCCAGCAGTCAGGCCAATCGCCATACGGGCAGCACGCAGGGCAGGTGTCGTACGGGCAGCACGCAGGCCAGGCGTCGTACGGACAACAAACAGGGCAGCAAACTGGTCAGCAGGCCGGTCAGGGTTATGGGCAGCCGTTGCCCGGCTCGGACGGCGGCGGCAGCAGGAGTAAGAGCGGCAGCACCGGCGGCGGTGGGAAGTCGTCGATGAACAGTGTGATGAGGGCGCGGTTGATCGGCGCGCTCGTGCTGGTCGTCGCCGCCCTCGCTGCCACCGGGGTCAGTGTCGGCTGGATCTGGACCAAGGCCGACGCGGTCACCCCGGTCACCTTGCCGTCCGGTGGGCAGAAGCCGATGGAGACGGTCGACCCGTCGGCGAAGCCGTCCGAGACGCCGACCCCGACCGGCAAGGTCCTCGGCACCGAGATGGTGGCCGACAACAAGGACGTGATGCCGATCATGAGCTCGGCCTGGACCAGTCAGTACGAGCGGACCGGGCTGTGGGGCGGGACCGCCATCTGGTTCACGGTGCACAAGAACTACGACGGTAAGAAGAACGACTGGGGCAACTACGTCGCGTTCGGCCAGTTGCCGCCGCAGATCAACTACGTCAACACCGCGGCCGGACGGCGGCAGGCCGCGAGCCAGGCGGGCTCCCGGGCGATCGTCGAGCTGTACACGAAGGACGCGAAGATCTCCGCGGTCACGCACAAGGCGATCACCGTCGGCGACCACCCGGGCCACGAGATCACCGCGCGGGTCGCGATCAACCAGCCGCCGTTGAAGGAGACCTTCTCGACGATCATGATCGCGGTGATCGACCGCGGTGACGGTACGGCGGCGGTCTCGATCGGGGACTTCGCCGGGTCCACACCGGCCTGGCAGAACGTCTGGCGCTACAAGGTCAGCCAGATCAAGATCAACCAGTAGGCGAAAGGGCCGGCGGGGACAACCCGCCGGCCCTTGCTACAAAGAGAGCTACCGCACCGAGGCGCAGGCGCCGATCCAGCGGTCCAGCACGTCCTTGGCGGCGCCCGAGTCGATCGCCTCCGCGGCCAGGTCCATCCCGGCCCGGATCCGGTGAGTGATCGGCTCGTCGGTCGGCGCGTACGCCGCCAGCGCCGCACCCGCGTTCAGCAGTACGACGTCCCGCACCGCTCCCGCCTCACCGTCGAGCAACGCCCGCACGACCTTGGCGTTGAAGACGGCATCCGCACCCTGCAACGCGTCCGCCGTCACCGGCGCGATCCCGAGCTCGCGCGGATCGACCGTGAACGGACCTTCCACCGAACCCCCACCGACCGTCCACACCTGCGACGTCGTCCGGGTCGTCAGCTCGTCCAGCCCGTCGTCGCCGTGGAACACGAGCGCGTCGATGCCCCGCCGCGCCAGTACGCCGGCCATCAGTCCGGCGATCCGGCTGTCGCCGACCCCGACCGCCTGCGCGGACGGGTCACCCGGGTTCGCCAGTGGACCAAGAAAGTTGAAGGTCGTCGGCACCCCGAGCTCACGCCGCGGTACGGCGGCATGCCGCAGCGCGGGGTGGAACGCCGGGGCGAAGCAGAACGTGATCCCGACCTGCTCCCCCACCTCGGCCACCTGCGCGGCGGTGAGGTCGAGCGGAATGCCGAGCTCCTCGAGGACGTCGGCCGCACCGCACGCCGACGAGGCCGCGCGGTTGCCGTGCTTGAGCACCTTGGCACCCGCGCCGGCGGCGACGATCGCGGACATCGTGCTGATGTTCACGGTGTGGGCTTGATCACCGCCGGTCCCGACGACGTCCAGGGTCCGGCCGGAGATGGAGATCCTGGTGGCGAAGTCGCGCATGGTCGCGACCAGGCCTTCGACCTCGGTGACCGTCTCGCCCTTGGAACGCAACGCGATCACGAACCCGGCGAGCTGGGCCGGCGATGCCGCACCGGACAGGATCTGCTCCATCGCCCACGCGGTGGCGGACGCGTCGAGATCCTCACGCCGGAGCAGCGGATTGAGGACCTGTGGCCACGTGTAGGTGGTCATGGTCACTCAGTCAGGCAGTCGTGGCGGGAAGCTTGGCCAGCCGCTGCCGGAGCAGGTCGGCGGTGACCTCGGCCATCCGGACCGGATCGATCGGGTGCGAGACCGCAGCCTCGGCCCGCGACCAGGTGGCCAGCCAGGCGTCCTGCGGACGGCCGGTGATGACGAGCACCGGCGGGCACTGGAAGATCTCGTCCTTCAACTGCCGGGCGATCCCCATCCCGCCGGCCGGTACCGCCTCGCCGTCCAGGATGGCCAGGTCGATCCCGCCCTTGTCCATGGTCTTGATCACGGCCGGCTCGGTCGCGCACTCGAAGTACTCGAGCGTGGGCAGATCAGCGGCCGGCCGCTTGCCCAGCGCGAGCCGGACGGATTCCCGCGTCGTACGGTCGTCGCTGTAGACGAGCACCTTCAGCGGACGCTCTGAACTCATCGATCCATCCCAAGCTGTGTGTCTGTGACGAGTGGACATGCAACCAACACGGCGAATGCTACCGGGGCGCCTGTCCGCTCCGGCGAGCCTGTTCCTCCAACCGGTCCAGGCGGCGGTCCTCACGGCGCGCCTCGCGCTGCGACTCCTTCACCCACTGGACGAAAAGTACGCCGAAGAAGACCAGCCCGACGATGTCGCCCGAGCCCCACAACAGCCCGCCCGCGATGTACTGGTCGTGCAGTGGTGACGGCGGCCAGGACCGGCCGAAGCTGGTGTACCAGTCCTCGGCGATCAGCGTGTTCGCGGACATGATCGTGATGCCGAGGAAGGCGTGGAACGGCAGCGTGAGGAAGATCAGGATCAGCCGGAACGGATAGATCACCCGGCCGGGCACCGGATCGAGGCCGAGCAGCGGCCAGAAGAACAGCGCGCCGATCAGGATGAAGTGCACATGGAGCAGGTCGTGCAACGCGGCCGAGCGCAACGTGGCGTCGTACCAGCCGCTGAAGTACAGCGCCCAGGGGCTCAGCACGAACAGGGTGAAGCCGATCAGCGGGAAGCACATCACCTTGGCGAACCGCGAATGCAACACGGAGAGCAACCATTTCCGCGGCCGGGCCGGAAGGGTGCGCAGGGCCAGCGTCACCGGCGCGCCGAGCGCCATCATCAGCGGCGTGAGCATCGACAGGACCATGTGCTGGGCCATGTGCACGCTCAGCAGCACCGTGTCGTAGGTGCCGAGCGCCGACTGGGTGGCGATGACGGCACTTCCGAGCCCCAGTCCGACGAAGGCGAAGGTGCGGCCGCGGGACCACTTGTCACCCCGCGCGCGAAGCTTGTGGACGCCGTACAGATAGAGCGCGGCCAGTGCGACGATCACGCCGAGTAACACCGGTTCGAAGGTCCAGGCGGTCAGCAACCGGACCGGTGTGAACGGCGCGATCTGGTCGCCGGGCCCGGCGTGGAGGGGAAGCACGCTTCAACAGTAGAAAGCACCAGTCGGCGACATGCATGGGGGTGGTCGTGGCATGCGATCCCCCGACCGACATAATGACCGCGTGGCCACTGCAACTGCGCTCCCAGCGTCTCGTGAACACGGACACCACGACCGTCCCAGCATGGTCAGTGTCGGCACGATCGTCTGGCTCGCGAGCGAACTGATGTTCTTCGCCGCCCTGTTCGCGGCGTACTTCACGATTCGGTCGGTGACGACCGCTTCTGCCGCACCGGGAACGGAGACGTTGTGGCAGACGTCCACCGAGATGCTGAACGTCCCGTTCGCCTCGGTGAACACGTTCATCCTGGTCGCCTCGTCGTTCACCTGCCAGGCGGGTGTGTTCGCCGCCGAGCACGGCAAGGTGGGCCGGTCCGGCTCGGTCGCGAACGTCCGCGGCTGGGGGATGCGTGAGTGGTTCATCCTCACGTACCTGATGGGCGCGGTCTTCATCGCCGGCCAGGTGACCGAGTACGCCGCCCTGGTCCACGAGGGCCTGTCGATCTCGTCGTCGCCGTACGGATCGGTGTTCTACCTGGCCACCGGGTTCCACGGCCTGCACGTGACCGGCGGTCTCATCGCTTTCGTGTACGTCCTGGCCAGGACGTACCTGGCTCGTAAGTTCACCCACGAACAGGCCGTCTCGGCGATCGTCGTGTCGTACTACTGGCACTTCGTCGACGTGGTCTGGATCGCCCTGTTCGCGACCATCTACCTGCTCAAATGAGTGAGAAGAGACTTTCCTTGTCACCGGCGCGCTTTCTCTCTGCGCGACGACGGCACCGGTCCGCCGGCCTCGTCGTGCTCCTGTTCGGCCTCCTGGCAGTGGGCTCGGCGTACGCCGCCTTCGCCCCTGACAGCGCGGTCGCGGACAACTCGGCCCAGTCCCAGCAGATCGAAGAGGGCAAGAAGCTCTTCGCGGTCGGTTGCGCCAGCTGCCACGGCCTGAACGCCGAGGGCGGCGGCAACGGCGAGGGCGAGATGGCCGGCCCGTCGCTGATCGGCGTCGGCGCGGCCGCGGTCGACTTCCAGGTCGGTACCGGGCGGATGCCGGCGATGCAGCCGGGTGCGCAGATCCCGCGCAAGACGCCGGCGTACACACAGGAGGAGATCGAGGCCCTGTCCGCGTACGTCGCCTCGCTCGCCCCCGGCCCGGCCGTTCCGGCGCAGGAGGCGTACGACGTGAGCAAGGCCACTGACGAGCAGATCACCCGCGGTGGCGAGCTGTTCCGCACCAACTGCACGGCGTGCCACAACTTCGCCGGCAAGGGTGGTGCGCTGCCGAACGGCCGCTACGCGCCGTCGCTGATGGGCGTCAGTGAGAAGCACATCTACCAGGCGATGCTCACCGGTCCGCAGCAGATGCCGGTCTTCTCCGACCAGGTGCTGCAGCCGGAGGACAAGCGCGACATCATCGCCTACCTGAAGGCGCTGGAGACCCAGAAGGACCCGGGTGGCTTCGGTCTCGGCCGGCTCGGTCCGGTGTCCGAAGGCTTGTGGGGCTGGCTGGTCGGTATCGGCCTGCTGGTCTGCGTAGCGGTCTGGATCGGCGCCAAGGGCGTCAAGGCCAAGGGAGCGAAGGCCAGTGAGTGAGCGCAGCGAACTCACCATCGAGCAGAGCAGTGACTCTCGGCGCTCATTCGCGCCCGGAGCGAAGCGAGGACGCGAATGAGTGACGACAAACTGCCGGTGAAGGCAGAAGAAGAGGGGCACGGCCAGGTCGAGGTGGCCGAGCCGATCGCGGACCCGGGAATCGAGCCGCACGAGTACCGGATCACCGACGTCGACCCGAAGGCGGCCGACCGGGTCGAGCGCCAGGTGGCCACGATGTTCGGCCTGGCCGGCCTGCTCACCCTCGGCACCTGTGTGGCGTATTTCGCCATCCCGCGCGACGCCGAGCTGACCTTCGGCCCGCTGTCCGGCAACGCGAACAACATGACGCTGGGCCTGACGCTGGGCCTGGCGCTGTTCCTGATCGGCGCCGGCGCGATCCAGTGGGCCAAGAAGCTGATGGTCGACGAGGAGATCTCCGAGGAGCGGCACCCGGCGCACTCGACGATGGAGCAGAAGGCCGAAATCATCGCCGCCTTCCACCAGGGTGTCGACGAGTCCGGATTCACCCGGCGCAAGCTGATCCGCCGGTCGCTGCTCGGCGCGATGGCCCTGCTCGGTCTGCCGCTCATCGTGTTCCTGCGCGACCTCGGCCCGTTGCCGGGCCGCGCGCTCTACAGCACGATCTGGGCGAAGGGCATCCGCGTCGTCAACGACGTCACGCTGCGCCCGATCAAGCCGTCCGACATGGTGATCGGCCAGCTGGTCAACGCCGCGCCCGCCAACCTGGCCGCCATGCAGGAGGAGAGCCCGGTCGAGTACCAGAACTCCAAGGCGAAGTCCGCGGTGATCGTGGTCCGGATCAAGCCGAGCGAGATCATTACGCCGCCCGGCCGGGAGAACTGGGGTGTCGACGGCATCCTGTGCTACTCCAAGATCTGCACCCACGTCGGCTGCCCGATCTCGCTGTACGAGCAGGTCACGCACCACGTGCTCTGCCCATGCCACCAGTCGACGTTCGACCTCGCGGACGGCGCCAAGGTCATTTTCGGCCCTGCCGCCCGGCCGCTGCCTCAGCTACCGTTGGCAGTGGACTCGGAGGGCTACCTGGTCGCGCAGAGCGATTTCACCGAGCCAGTCGGTCCGAGCTTCTTCGAACGAGGGTGACCGCACGTGTCTGACAAGGATTTCCCACCACCGGTCAAGTACCTCGATGACCGCCTGGGCATCGGGAAGATCGGCCGGAAGAACCTGCGCAAGGTGTTCCCGGACCACTGGTCCTTCATGCTCGGCGAGATCGCGCTGTACAGCTTCATCATCTTGATCCTCACCGGCATCTTCCTCACCTTCTGGTTCAAGCCGTCGATGGCCGAGATCGAGTACCAGGGCTCGTACAGCCTGCTCAAGGGCCTGCACATGTCCGAGGCGTACGCCTCGACGCTGGACATCTCGTTCGACGTCCGCGGCGGCCTGCTGATGCGGCAGATCCACCACTGGGCGGCGGTGCTGTTCATCGCCGCGATGATGGTGCACCTGCTCCGCATCTTCTTCACCGGCGCGTTCCGCAAGCCGCGTGAGCTGAACTGGGTGATCGGCTTCACGATGCTGTTCCTCGGCATCATCGAGGGCTTCATCGGCTACGGTCTGCCCGACGACCTGCTGTCCGGGACCGGTCTACGGATCACCCAGGGCATGATCGGTGCGTCACCGGTGGTCGGCACGTACATGAACTTCTTCATCTTCGGCGGTGAGTTCCCCGGCGACGACATGGTGCCCCGGTTCTTCATCGTGCACGTGCTGCTCATCCCGGGCTTGATCCTGTTGCTGGTGTCGGTCCACCTGTTCCTGGTCGTGTACCACAAGCACACGCAGTACCCGGGCCCCGGCCGGACCAACAACAACGTGGTCGGCTACCCGCTGATGCCGGTGTACATGGCCAAGGCCGGCGGCTTCTTCTTCGTCGTGTTCGGCGTCACCGCCCTGATGGGCGCTCTGATGCAGATCAACCCGGTCTGGCTGTACGGGCCGTACAACCCGGCGGAGGTGACGGCGGGATCCCAGCCGGACTGGTATATGGGCTGGCTGGAAGGCTCGGTCCGCATCATGCCCGGATTCGAGTCGACCTTCTGGGGCATCACGCTCAGCTGGAACCTGATCATCCCGGCCCTGCTGATACCACCTGCCTTCGTCACTCTGGTCGCGCTCTATCCGTTCATCGAGGCCTGGATCACCGGTGACAAGCGGGAGCACCACCTGCTGGACCGGCCGCGCAACATGCCGACCCGGACCGGTATCGGTGCCGCCTTCATCACCTTCTACGGGCTGCTCTGGATCGGTGGTGGTAACGACCTGGTCGCCACCCACTTCGGGATCTCGCTGAACAACGTGACCTGGTTCCTCCGGTTCGCGGTCATCCTCGGCCCGATCTTCGCGTTCTGGATCACCCGGCGGATCGCGATCTCGCTGCAGCGGGCCGACAACGACCGGATCCTGCACGGCCTGGAGTCGGGCATCATCGTCCGCTCCCCCGACGGTGCGTACTCCGAGAAGCACACCCCGATCGGGACGTACGAGGCCTACGAGCTCACAGCCCGGGACCGGATGCTGCCACTGGAGATCGGTCCGGAGACCGACGACAACGGCGTCCGCGCCCCGCGCCGGGCCCTGAACAAGCTCCGCGCCCGGCTGTCGCGCTTCTACTTCGCCGACGCGGTGCAGAAGCCGACCTACGAGGAGGTCGAGGAAGCTCACGCCCACGGTCAGGGACCGGGCGACGAGCACGAGGAACTGACCGACACGGAGACCTTCCGCGAGGTCACCAGCGACAGGTCCTGATCAGCACCACACCAAGAAGCCCCGGCCCCGCCGGGGCTTCTTGCGTTATCCGATGGCCTCGTTGACCGCGTTGAGGTACTTGCCGACGACAACCCGCTCGGACTGCCCCAGCTCGACCGCGATCAGGCGCTCGAGCAGCGGGCCGAAGAACTGCCAGCCGAGGTCGACCGCGCTGTCGGACACCTGGAGGCGCGCACTTCGGCCGTCCGAGTGGCTTCTGAGGCGTTCGACGTGCCCGGCGGCCTCCAGCCGGTGGATGACCGCCGTCGTGGCCTGAGAGCTCATTCCCAGCTGTCCAGCGAGCCATCCCGGCGTTGCCTCCACTCCGGCCCTCTCGGCGTCCAGCAGGCGGATCAGCGCGCGTACGTCGGTCCCGTGCAAACCCGTCGTACGCGCGAACTCCCCCACCGCCAGCTCCAGGCGCAGCGCGACCTCCCGCAGCCGGTGCACCAGCTCCAACGCCGCCGCCCGCTCCGGATCCGCCGGCATCACTCGTTCACGCATACCCGGCAACTTACCTCACTGAGTGAGCTATCCTCGCCTCATGACCTTCCAGGACGCGTACGACGCCCTGCTCGAACGCTGGGGTGTCCCGGTGGATCAACTCGACATCGGCGGCACCCACGTGAACGCCTGCGGGCCGCTCGATGCCCCTCCCGTGGTCCTCCTCGCCGGCCACGGCGCGACCTCTCCGGTGTGGTTCTCCGTCGCACCCCGGCTCGCCGAACAGCACCGTGTCTACGCGATCGACCTGCTCGGCGACGCCGGCCGCAGTACCGGCACCCCTCCCCGCACGATCGACGATCTGATGACCTGGCTGACCGGCGTACTCGACGGCCTCAGCGTCGACCGACCACAGCTGGTGGGACATTCGTACGGCGCCTGGCTAGCCCTCACCTACACACTGCGGAATCCCGCGCGGGTCGACCGGCTCGCACTCATCGACCCGACAGATTGCTTCACCGGCCTGCGCCTCCCCTACATCGCCCGAGCGCTGCCGAGCCTCCTTCGGCCCTCCCGGCAGCGCACCCTGTCGTTCCTGCGCTGGGAAACCCAGGGCCTACCGGTCGACGAGCAATGGCTCGAGCTAGCCGCCCTGGCCGCTGAGCAACCCACCGCGCCCTTCGTCCGCCCCAAGCGCCCCACCGACGACCAACTACGGTCCCTGCGACCCGTTCCCCTGGTCCTCGTTGCCGCCCGCAGCAAGAGCCACGACCCCGATCACCTCACTCAACGCGTCACCACGCTCATCCCGTCGGCAACCGTCGTACGCCTGGAAACGGCGACGCACCACTCGCTGCCCGTCCTGCACGCAGACGAGGTAGCGAAGGCTTTGTCAGCCTGAGAACTGGTCCGGCACCTAGGATCTGGTGCCGTGCAGAGCATGGCTCGGAAGTGGCTGGGGCGTCGGAGGAGCTGTGGGTCAGGACAGGGCTGAGCCGGCCTTGTAGGCGGCCCAGGTCGTGTTCCAGTCGGTCCAGCCGTTGCCTGGCTCCATCTTGCGGGTGGTGCCGGTGACGATGACGGGGTCGCCGCGGAGGGTCTGCTGGAAGTACCACTGGCCGTTCGCGAGACTCATGCCGACGCAGCCGTGGCTCACGTTCGCGCTGCCCTGGCTGCCGGACGACCACGGTGCACCGTGCATGAACTCGCCGGAGCTGGTGACCCGCTGGGCCCACTTCACGTCGTGGATGTCGTAGTACTCCGGGTCGCCCGGCTTGATGCCGACGGTCCGCGCGTCCATCCGCTTGGTGGCGAACTTCTCCATGATCACCTTCACCCCGCTGCGGGTGGTGAAGCCGTCCTTGCCGGCGGTGATCGGGATGCTCCGGGCCAGCTTGCCGTTGATGGTGACGTACATCGTGTGCTTCTTGACGTCGACCCTGGTGACCACGGACTTGCCGATGGCGAAGGAGATCTTGCGGCTGGCCGAGCCCCAGGTGTTGCTGCCGGCGTTGACGCCCTGGGTGTCGATGTTCACCGTCACCTTGGTGCCGGCCGGCCAGTAGTTCTTCGGCCGGTAGTTGACCTGCTTGCTGTTCACCCAGTGCCAGCTGCCGTCGACCGGGACCGACGTGGTCACCTTGAGCCGCTTCTCGACCGCCGCCTGGTCCTTGACCGGGTTGTTCCAGTAGATCTGGATCGGTAGCGCGACGCCGACGGTCTCACCGTTCAGCGGGACGACCGAGGCCTTCAGGTTCCTGGCCGCCTTCAGCGTCTTGAAGGTCGAACTGATCGGCACAGTGGCGCCGTCGGTGCCCTCCGCGGAGCCGGTCACGGTGTACGACGCTCCAGGCTCGAGCTGCGGCGCGGACGTCCACTGGTTCTTCTCGGTGTTGAAGCTGCCGGCCACCGTGTCGCCGTCGTCGTCCTTGAGCCTGACGTCCTTCAACGTGCCCACTGAGGTCTTCACGGTCACCGGGGTGTCCGGCTTGACCGAGGTGGCGCCCTTGGCCGGGACGACGGAGACGCTGGCCGCGCCCGGGTCCGGCGACGGAGTCGTCGAGGCACCGGGGGTGGTCGAGGCACCCGGCGTACCGCTACTCTGCGTCGCACCCGGCGATGGCGAGCCTCCCGCCTCGGTGTCACTGCACGCGGAGCCGACCAGCAGCATCACGCAGATCCCCGCCACGGCAAGGCCATGCTTGCGCACCGAACCGCTCACCATTCCCCAGCTCTCCCCTGTTTGCATGAATCGCCGCCAGGGTAACCCGTCGTACCGACAGATCCCGGCAGCGCACCGCCACTGAAGTGGTACGGACCACAACGGTCCGTTCTCCGTGGCACCCCATAAGACGCGCAAAGGCGCCATCCGGTTGGCTCCGGATGGCGCCCGTACGGCGTTCAACTAGTGAGCGTGGTCACCGCGGTAGTACTCGAAGATGAACCCGGACAGCGTGAGGATGCCGAGGGCGCAGCCGGCGATGAACAGCCACCAGCCGAAGACGATGCCCAGCACCACCACCGACAGGGTGAGCGCGCACCACAGCGGCCACCACGAGTACGGCGGGAAGAAGCCGAGCTCACCGGCTCCCTCGACGATCTCCGCTTCCTTGCGGTCCTCCGGCCGGGGGTCCATCCGGCGCGCGGTGATGCTCAGGTAGAACGCCACCAGCAGGGACAGGAAGAACGTCATCACCAGTGCGGTGGTGCCGGTCGGGTCCTCCGACATCAGCCAGTAGATCGGCGTGACGACCAGCACGAACACACTCAGGATCCCGAAGACCCAGGCTTCGATCTTCACGCCCTGTCCTCCCTGTCGGTCTCGATACCGGCGTTCTCCTTCAGGTTCTCGACCCGGCCCTGGTCCTCACCGGCGTCGAGCAGGTTGTCCTTCGAGGCCTGGTTGTCCGGGTACTCCGCCAGCGCGAGGTCCGCGTGGTGCAGGTCGAAGGCCGGGCTCTCGGACCGGATCCGCGGCAGCCGGTCGAAGTTGTGCCGCGGCGGCGGCGAACTGGTCGCCCACTCCAGCGAGCGGCCCCAGCCCCACGGGTCGTCCACGCCCACCAGCGGCGCCTTGCGCGACTTGTAGACGTTGTAGAAGAACGGCAGCATCGACATGCCGAGGATGAAGGCACCGATGCTGGACACCTCGTTCAGCGTGGTGAAGCCCTCGTTCGCGCCGTACGACGCGTAGCGCCGCGGCATCCCCTCGACACCCAGCCAGTGCTGCACCAGGAACGTGGTGTGGAAGCCGATGAACAGCAGCCAGAAGTGGAGCTTGCCGAGCTTCTCGTCGAGCATCCGGCCGGTCATCTTCGGCCACCAGAAGTAGAACCCGGCGAACATCGCGAACACCACCGTGCCGAAGACGACGTAGTGGAAGTGCGCGACCACGAAGTAGGAGTCGGACAGCTGGTAGTCCAGCGCCGGCGAGGCCAGGATGATGCCGGTCAGACCGCCGAACAGGAAGGTGGTCAGGAAGCCCACCGACCACAGCATCGGGGTGTCGAACGACACTGAGCCGCCCCACATGGTGCCGATCCAGTTGAAGAACTTCACCCCGGTCGGGACCGCGATCAAGAACGTCATGAAGGAGAAGAACGGTAGGTTCACCGCTCCGGTGACGAACATGTGGTGCGCCCACACCGCCACCGACAGGATCGCGATACCCAGCGTCGCGCAGACCAGGCCGATGTAGCCGAAGACCGGCTTGCGGCTGAACACCGGCAGGATCTCGGTGATGATGCCGAAGAACGGCAGCGCGATGATGTACACCTCGGGATGCCCGAAGAACCAGAACAGGTGTTGCCACAGCAATGGCCCACCGTTCGCGGCATCGAAGACGTGAGCCCCTAGAGCTCGATCCGCCTCCAGCATCAGCAGCGCGCCGGCCAGGATCGGGAACGCGATCAGGACGAGGATCGACGTGACCAGGATGTTCCAGGTGAAGATCGGCATCCGGAACATCGTCATACCCGGTGCGCGCATGGTGATGATCGTGGTGACGAAGTTGACCGCACCGAGGATGGTGCCCAGACCGGCCATCCACAGACCCATGATCCACAGGTCACCGCCGACACCCGGCGAGCGGACCGCGTTGGACAGCGGGGCGTAGGCGAACCAGCCGAAGTCGGCCGCGCCGCCCGGGGTGAAGAACCCGCTGATGGTGATCAGTCCGCCGAACAGGAACAGCCAGAAGCTGAACATGTTCAGCCGCGGGAAGGCCACATCCGGGGCGCCGATCTGGACGGGCATGATCACGTTCGCGAAGCCGACGAACAGCGGGGTCGCGAACAGCAGCAGCATGATCGTGCCGTGCATGGTGAAGAGCTGGTTGTAGACCTCTTCGTTCACGATCTGCAGACCCGGCTTGGCCAGCTCGGCCCGGATCAGCAGCGCCATCACGCCGCCGATCAGGAAGAACGCGAACGAGACGATCAGGTACAGGTGGCCGATCAGCTTGTGGTCGGTGGTGGTCAGCCACTTGACCGCGATCTGGCCCTTGCTGCGCCGCCGGGGCAGCACGCTGGTCGCACCGATGGCGCCGGTGCGTTCGGCGAAGTCGGTCACTTCTCGCCCTCCTCTGGCCCGTGGCCAGGAATGGTGGTGGCGTCCTGGCCACCGGTGGCGGCGCCGGTCTGGCCCTTGGCGGCCAGTTCACGCAGGTGCGCGTCGTACTCGGAGCGGGTGACCACCCTGACGGAGAAGACCATCCGGCTGTGGTAGAGCCCGCAGAGCTCGGCGCACTTGCCGGCGAAGATGCCGGTCTTGGTCGGGGTCAGCTCGAACTTGTTGGTCCGGCCGGGGATGACGTCGAGCTTGAAGTAGAACGCCGGCACCCAGAAGGAGTGGATGACGTCCGGCGAGGTCAGGTCGAACTGGACCGTCTCGTTCACCGGCAGCCACAGCTGGGCGGGCTTGTCCAGCGTGCCGGTCTCCCAGACGCCTTCCTGGCCGTCGACGGTCGCTTTGTAGTTGAAGGTCCACTGCCACTGCTGGCCGACCACGTTGACGGTGTTCTGCGGGGAGTTCGACATCGCGGTGATCTGGTTGCCGTGCTCGACGGTGTAGTAGAAGAGCACACCGATGATGGCGAACGGCGCGAGCGTGTAGAGCACCTCGAGCGGCAGGTTGTACCGCACCTGCCTAGGAGCGTCCTCGTCGCGCTTGCGGTACCGCACGACGACCCACAGGATCAGGGCCCAGACCAACACGCCGACGATCAGGGCGGCGATCCAGGCGCCGATCCAGAGGCTGAGGACGGCCTCGGTCCGGTCCGATGCGCCCACGGGGAGCCCGAGTCGTTTCCACTGCTCTTTGTTCGCCGTCGAGCAACCGGTCAGCAGCAGGGTGCCGAGCACCACTACCGAACCGACCAGCAGGCGTCGCTTTCCCGGACGTGTGGCGCTGGCAGGACCTGCCGCGCGCTCGTCCACTCCGGGCGTGCCGTTCGAACCCACGGGGCGCCTTTCCCTTCCCAAGTGAGACTGACGACCAAACACTACTGGACACCTTCTGCGGTCCCGCGCATAGGTAGGGCCGAGAGCATGTCGGCTCCTGCGCTGCGTGCTGCGCGGCACTCGGTGGGCGACATGCTCTAGCGTTTCCCCTGTGAGCGAGCGTGCGTATCTGGACGCGGCGGCGGCCGAGTCGTTGCATCCGGCAGCGCGGGAAATGTTGCTGTCGGCAGTCGATTCCGGCTGGGCCGATCCGGTCCGGCTGCACCACGAGGGACGGACCGCACGGCTGCTGCTGGACAACGCCCGGGCGGTGCTCGCGGACGCGGTCGGGGTGCGCCCCGACGAACTCTTCCTGACCACCTCCGGTACGGCGGCCATCCACGCCGGGCTGACCGCGATCACGGCTGCCCGCCGACGGGTCGGTACGGCGGTTGTCCACAGCGCGGTCGAGCATTCCGCCGTACTGCACACGGCCGGATCCGCGGGCGTGGAGGTCGGTGTGGACTCGACCGGGCGGGTCGACCTGGAGGCGTTCACCGCTGCGGTTCGTGAACCGGGAGTGGCGGTCGCGGCGTTGCAGTCCGCCAATCATGAGGTCGGGACCCGGCAGCCGATCGAGGCCGCGGCTGAGGCTTGTGGCGACGTACCACTGTTTGTCGACGCAGCCGCTTCGATCGGGCACGACGACGTACCGGCCGGGTGGTCTGCGCTGGCCGCGAGTGCGCACAAGTGGGGTGGACCGGCCGGTGTGGGGCTGCTCGCCGTACGCAAAGGAACGCGGCTGGCGCCGGCGTGGCCGATGGACGAGCGGGAGGACGGCCTCTCCCCCGGGTTCCCGGACGTCCCCAACACACTCGCTGCGGCGGCCGCCCTGCAGGCTCGCCAGGCTGAGGCTGCGGAGTTGAACAAGCAGCATCGGGCCTGGATCGACGAACTCCGGCACCGCGTCGCCGCGGACATCGCCGATGTCGAGGTGGTCGGCCACCCGGACGACCGGCTGCCGCACGTGCTCACCTTCTCCTGTCTGTACGTCGACGGCGAGGCCCTCGTCACCGCCTTGGACGCAGAGGGCTTCTCGGTCTCCAGCGGCTCGGCCTGTACGTCGAGCACCCTGCGACCGTCCCACGTGCTCGCGGCGATGGGCGTCCTCACCCATGGCAACGTCCGCGTCTCGCTCGGCCGGGCCACGACGTACGACGACATCGACCGATTCGCGACGGTGTTGCCGGGGATCGTGCAGCGGATCCGGGCGGAGGTCGGCCTGTGAACACCGACCTCGACTGTCTCGGCCTGCTCTGCCCACTGCCGGTGATCAAACTGGCGAAACTCTTACCGTCCGTGGCGGTCGGGGACACGATCACGGTGCTCGCCGACGATCCGGCGGCCGCCACCGACATCCCGGCCTGGTGCCGCCTCCGCAACCAGGAACTCGTCTCCGCCGACGCCCCCCGGTTCGTCGTACGGCGCGTGAGCTAAAACCTCTCGCCCTCGGCGCGACCCGGTTGGCAGACTGCACAGCGTGAGCGACTTCTCGTACAAGCCGACGTTGACCGGTGAGCTCGTGATCCTGCGGCCTGTGGACGAGGGCGACTACGACGCGCTCGCCGCCGCGATGGCGGACCCGGACGTCACCAGGTTCACCGGGAGCCATGGGGAGATCGGCGAGGAGAAGGCGCGGGAGTGGTACCGGACCCGGAAGGACCAGACCGACCGGCTCGACCTGGCCATCGTGGACAAGGCGACCGGCTCGGTGGTTGGCGAGGCGGTCCTCAATCAGTGGGATCCGGACAACCGGTCCTGCAGCTTCCGGATCCTGATCGGCCCGTCCGGTCAGGGCCGCGGGCTCGGCACGGAGGCCACCAGGCTGATCGTCGACTACGGCATCGAGGAGATCGGGCTGCACCGGATCAGCCTCGGTGTGTACGCGTTCAATCCGCGGGCGCAGCGTGCATACGAGAAGGCCGGCTTCGTCGTCGAGGGCCGGCTCCGCGACGAGCTGTACTGGGACGGCGAGTGGGTCGACTCGATCGTGATGTCCGTGCTGGCTCCGGAGTGGCAGCGCACCAAGAAGAGCGGGCTAACGTCTGACGCGTGATCGACGCTGAGCACATCGCCGTACTGACCGGAGCCGGGATCTCCACCGCCTCCGGGATCCCCGACTTCCGCGGGCCGCAAGGGCTGTGGACGAAGAACCCGGCCGCGGCGGCGATGTTCGACATCGACGAGTACGTCGCCTCCCGCGCGGTCCGGGTCGAGGCCTGGAAGTTCCGGCTGACCGCGCCCGCGTGGACCGCCGAGCCGAACCCGGGCCACCTCGCTCTGGTCGACCTCGAACGCCAGGGCCGGCTGACCGGCCTGATCACCCAGAACGTCGACGGCCTACATCAGAAGGCCGGCTCCTCCCCCGCGATCGTCCACGAACTGCACGGCACGGTCTGGTACGTCGACTGCCTCGAATGCACCCGCCGCATCCCGATGGCCGACGTACTCACCCGGCTCGAAGCCGGCGACGAGGACCCGGCGTGTGTGGTCTGCGGCGGCATCCTCAAGTCCGCCACCGTTTCGTTCGGCCAGTCGCTCGACCAGCGCGTCCTCGACGCCGCCGTCGCCGCAACCGAAGCCGCGGACGTCTTCCTCGCCGTCGGCACCTCTCTGCAGGTCTACCCCGCGGCCGGTCTCTGCGACATCGCCTTGGCAGCCGGCAAGCCCCTGGTCATCCTCAACGCCGAGCCGACCCCGTACGACGAGCAGGCCACCACCGTCCTGCACACCCCGATCGAGACCACCCTCCCCACCCTCGTGACCTGACCGTACGAGTTTCCCCGGGGGCTGCGACAGGAACTGGTGGGCTGAGACACGGAATAACCTGTCCCGGCCCACCACGCCCTGTGTCAGGTCCCCCGACAGGTGCCGATTCCGCGCCTCCTTACGCCCCGATTGGCGGCAGTGACCTTTCCGTGACCTTTCAGGTCTCCTCACGGTGAAAGTGGCGGGCTAGCGTCCCCGGCAGGGTCAAGCGGCAGCTGGAGGGGGACCGTCATGCGCGGGTTCAGGTTCAGGCGATGGACGGCGGGGTTCACCGCGGCGGCGGTGATCGTGCTCGGACTGGGGACGGCGGCACCGGCGCCTGCGCAGGTCGCGGCGGATCGGGTGATCACGCTGGCGGGGTCGCTGCAGAGCGAGCTGGGCTGTGCGGGCGACTGGGATCCCGGCTGTACGGCGAGCAGTCTCGGGGCGGCGGCGCCGTACACGAAGGTCTTCGACGTCCCGGCCGGGTCGTACGAGTACAAGGTCACCGTCAACGGCAGCTGGGACGAGAACTACGGTGCCGGCGGCGTACTGAACGGTGCGAACATCCCGCTGCGGATCGAGGGGCCGGCCAAGCTCTCGTTCAGCTATGACGACACCAGCCATCTCGTCACGGTGAAGCCGGTCGACCTGGCGGGGCCGGCGGTGACCCCGGCCGACAAGGCGTTGTCGACGCCGAGCCTGCGGCAGGACCTGACCAAGGAACGGTTCTACTTCGTGATGGCGGACCGGTTCGCCAACGGGGACACGTCCAACGACGCCGGCGGACTGACCGGCGACCGCCTCGCCACCGGCCTCGACCCGACGGACAAGGGCTTCTACCACGGCGGTGACCTGACCGGTGTGATCCAGAAGCTCGACTACATCAAGTCCCTCGGTACGACGTCCATCTGGCTCACGCCGTCCTTCAAGAACCGGCCCGTGCAAGGTGCCGGCGCCAACGTCAGTGCCGGGTACCACGGCTACTGGATCACCGACTTCACCCAGATCGACCCACACCTGGGCACGAACGCGGACATGAAGCAGCTGATCAGCCTGGCCCACGGCAAGGGGATGAAGGTCTTCTTCGACATCATCACCAACCACACCGCGGACGTGATCGACTACCAGTCCGGCCAGTACGGCTACATCCCGAAGTCCACCTCGCCGTACAAGGATGCGGCCGGCAACGTCTTCGACGACAAGGTGTACGCCGGTGGGGACACGTTCCCGCCGCTGGACCGGAACATCTCGTTCCCGAACGTCCCCGTCTTCCGAACACCGGCCGACGAGACCGTGAAGGTGCCGGCCTGGCTGAACGACCCGACGCTCTACCACAACCGCGGCGACTCCACCTTCGCCGGCGAATCGGCGGAGTACGGCGACTTCGTCGGCCTGGACGACCTGTTCACCGAGCAGCCCAAGGTCCGCGACGGGATGACCGACGTCTACAAGACCTGGGCCGAGTTCGGTATCGACGGGTTCCGGATCGACACGGTCAAGCACGTCAACATGGAGTTCTGGCAGAAGTTCTCCCCCGCGGTGCTGGCCGCGGCGCACGGTGCGGGGTCGAAGGACTTCTTCATGTTCGGCGAGGTGTTCGACGCCGACCCGAAGTTCATGTCGACGTACACCACGCAGGGCGCGCTGCAGGCGACGCTCGACTTCGGTTTCCAGCAGAACGCGGTCGCGTTCGCCAAGGGCGACCCGAGTACGAAGCTGCGCGACTTCTACGC
The DNA here is from genome assembly GCF_004342025.1 of Kribbella steppae. Taxonomy (GTDB): domain Bacteria; phylum Actinomycetota; class Actinomycetes; order Propionibacteriales; family Kribbellaceae; genus Kribbella; species Kribbella steppae. The sequence continues at coordinate 163,833 of NZ_SLWN01000001.1, forward strand.
GAACGACGACTACTACACCGACGCGGATTCGAACGCGTACCAACTGCCGACATTCCTCGGCAACCACGACATGGGCCGGGTCGGCACCTTCCTCAAGCAGGCCGGCGCGTCCGGGCAGGAGTTGCTGGCGCGTGACCAGCTCTCGCACTCGCTGATGTTCCTGACCCGCGGTCAGCCGGTCATCTACTACGGCGACGAGCAGGGCTTCACCGGCGCCGGTGGTGACAAGGACGCGCGGCAGGACATGTTCGCGACGCAGACCGCGGACTACAAGGACGACGAGATTGTCGACGGCACCGCTACGACGACGATCGGCAGCCAGGACCGGTACGACGTCGACGCGCCGATGTACAAGCACATCGCGGCCCTGCAGAAGCTGCGGGCGAAGTACCCGACGCTCGCCGACGGCCGCCAGATCCACCGGTATTCGTCGAACTCCGGCGGGCTGTACGCGTTCAGCCGACTGGGTCAGGACAACGTCGAGTACGTGGTGATTGCCAACAATGCGACAACCGCAAAGTCGGCAACGATCCCGACGTACGGACCCAACACCTGGCTCAAGCCGGTCTACGGCGGCTCGAAGGCGGTCAAGACCGACCGCGAAGGCAGAGTCGTGCTCAGCCAGCCGCCGCTGTCCGTGACGGTGTATCAGGCGGCCAACAAGGTTCCCCACCGCACCAACGCGCCTGCTGTCTACATGAGCTCGCCTGAGCCGGGTGCGACGGTCGGTGGGCGTGCTGAGATCGCAGCAGCGGCGCCGGAGAACACTCCGGTGACTGTGACGTTCGGCTACCGCCCTGTGGGTACGACGGCGTGGCAGCGACTGGGCTCCGACGACAACGCGCCGTACCGCGTCTTCCAGGACGTGTCCGGTCTGCCGAAGGGGACATTGCTCGAGTACCGCGCCGTACTGAAGGATGCGTCCGGCAACTACTCGGTGTCGGGCTCGTACGGCGTTGTTGGCGACGCACCGGCTCCAGGTGGCGGTGGCGGCGGGACAGGACCCGTCGTACAGCCGGCCAACGTCAGTGTGCCCGGCGACCACAACAGTGAGATGGGATGCCCGGCCGACTGGTCGCCGGACTGCGACCAGGCGCAGCTGGCGCTGGACCAGCAGGACAAGGTCTGGAAGGGCACGTACCCGATCCCGGCCGGTGAGCACGCTTACAAGGCCGCGATCAACAAGACGTGGGACGAGAACTACGGGGCGGGCGGCAACCAGAACGGCGCCAACATCTCCTACACGGCAACCGCTGCGCCCACCAACTTCTACTACGAGCACGGCCGGCACTACGCCACGTCCAGTGCCGAGGGGCCGATCATCACCGTGCCGGGCACCTTCCAGAAGGCGCTGGGCTGTACGAACGACTGGGACCCGGCCTGCATGCGACCCTGGCTGACGGACCAGGACGGTGACGGCATCTACACCTGGTCGACCACCGAGATCAAGGCGGGCAGCTATGAGGCGAAGGTCGCGCACAACCTGTCCATGGCCGAGAGCTACCCGGCCAACAACATTCCGATCACCGTGCCGGCGGACGGGCTCGTCGTCACCTTCTCCTACGACATCGCGAGCCACGTGCTGACGGTCACGACGGCCACACCGGGAGCACAGCCTGACCTCAGCCAGGCCAAGGCCTACTGGCTCACCAAGGACCTCCTCGCCGTACCGGCGGTCGCACACCCGGAGAGGTCCCGCTGGCGGCTGCACTGGTCGTACGACGGTTCTCTCAAGGTCGACGCGGACGACATCGGCGGTACGTCGTCCGGCCTCCGCTACGACTCGGCCGGGATACCCGCCGACGTGCTGGCCAAGTTCCCGGCGCTGCAGGGCTACACAGCGCTGAGACTCGGCAAGGCTGATGCCAAGAAGATCCTGACCGGACAACTCGGGTTGGCGCAGTACGACGACGCCGGACGGTTGCTCGACGCGACCGGCGTACAGATCCCTGGCGTCCTTGACGACCTGTACGGCGGCTCGGCGACGAACCGCTCGTACGGCGTGACCTGGCAGGGCGGAGCGCCTCGGTTCACGCTCTGGGCGCCAACTGCACAAAAGGTCAATCTGCTTGTCGGATTGCAGACAATCCCCATGCAGCGCAACGACGACGGCTCCTGGTTCGTGAGTGGGCCACGGTCGTGGAAGAACGCGACGTACCGCTATCAGGTGACCGTGTTCGCGCCCTCGACGGGCAAGGTGGAGACGAACGTCGTCACCGACCCGTACTCGTTCGCGCTCACCACCGACTCGACGCACTCGGTCGCGGTCGATCTCAACGATCCGGCCGGAAAGCCGGCACTGTGGTCGACGACGCCGTCACCGAAGCTGCCCCGGGCGGTCGATTCGACGATCTACGAACTGCATGTCCGCGACTTCTCGATCAACGACACCACCGTGCCGGCCGCACACCGCGGCACGTATCTCGCCTTCGCCGACGAGGGCAACGGCACGAAGCACCTGCGGTCTCTCGCGACCGCCGGTCTGAACACGATCCATCTCCTGCCGACATTCGACATCGCGTCGATCCCGGAGACCGGCCAGCAGTCGCCGGCCTGCGACCTCAAGTCGTTCCCGCCCGACTCCGAGCAGCAGCAAGCCTGCGTGACGGCGGTCGCGGCGAAGGACGGTTTCAACTGGGGTTACGACCCGTTCCACTGGCTCGCGCCGGAGGGCTCGTACGCGACCCAGCGCGACGGTCTGGCCCGGGTCGCCGAGTTCCGCACGATGGTCGGCGGACTGCACAAGTCCGGGCTGCGCGTCGTACTGGACCAGGTCTTCAACCACACGCCGTCCGCCGGTCAGGCGCCGACGTCGGTGATGGACAAGGTCGTACCGGGCTACTACCAGCGGCTGAACTCCACCGGCAAGGTGGAGACGTCGACCTGCTGCAGCAACATCGCCACCGAGCACGCCATGGCCGAGAAGATCATGGTCGACGGCACGGTCAGCTGGGCGAAGAACTACCGCGTGGACGGCTTCCGCTTCGACCTGATGGGCCACCACAGCAAGGCGAACATGCTCAAGGTCCGGGCCGCGCTGGACAAGCTGACCCTGGCCAAGGACGGCGTCGACGGCAAGAGCGTCTACGTGTACGGCGAGGGCTGGAACTTCGGCGAGGTCGCGAACGACGCGCTCTTCGTCCAGGCCCGGCAGGGCAACCTTGGCGGCACCGGCATCGGTACGTTCTCCGACCGGCTGCGTGACGGTGTCCGCGGCGGCGGCCCGTTCGACGAGAACCCGCGGATCCAGGGCTTCGGCTCCGGCGCTGCGAGCGACCCGAACGGCGATCCGATCAACGGCTCCCCCGCGGACCGTGCGAAGCGCCTCGCCCACGACACCGATCTCGTCCAGCTCGGACTGGCCGCGAACCTGCGCGGGTTCACGTTCCGCTCCGCCGAGACCGGGGCCGTCGTCCGAGGGGATGCCGTCGACTACAACGGCAGCCCGGCCGGGTACGCCGACCAGCCGGACGAGGTGATCACGTACGTCGATGCCCACGACAACGAAACGTTGTGGGACTCGCTGACGTACAAGCTGCCGACGGCCCTGACCATGCCGGACCGGATCCGGATGAACACGGTGTCGCTGGCAACGACCGCGCTGGCGCAGACCCCGTCGTTCTGGCACGCCGGCGCGGACATGCTGCGGAGCAAGTCGCTGGACCGGAACTCGTACGACTCCGGCGACTGGTTCAACACCCTCGACTGGACCGGCGCGGACAACGGCTTCGGCCACGGCCTGCCGCCCAAGCCGGACAACGAGGCCAAGTGGCCCTACATCAAGCCGCTGCTGGGCAACCCCGCCCTGAAGCCGACCGCGACCGAGGTGGCGACGGCTTCGGCAGCGGCCGCCGACCTGCTGAAGCTCCGCTTCTCCACGCCGCTGTTCCGGCTGGGCTCCGCCGACCTGATCAACACCAAGCTCACCTTCCCGCTGAGCGGTACGACGCCAGGTGTGATCACGATGCGCATCGACGACACCGTCGGCCCGGACGTCGACCCGGCCTTGAAGGGAGTCCTAGTCGTCTTCAACACCACCGGCTCAACCGTCACCCAACAGGTCCCGGGCCTGACCGGTGCCAACCTGTCCCTGTCCCCGATCCAGACCGCCGGCTCGGACCCGGTCGTCAAGCAAACAACCTGGACCGCCTCATCTGGCACCGTCACCGTCCCGGCCCGCTCGGTCGCCGTACTGGTCCAGACCTAACCACGTCGAGCCTGCTCGAGAGGACCAAGCGCTAGCCCAGTGCGGCGAAGCGGCTGGCTGCTACGAAGGAGGCTAGTGCGAGCAGGGTGACATTGGCGGCGACCGCCTTCGGTTCGCGGAGTGAGGCGTGGGAGACGGCCGCGCCGATCATCACCCCGACCAGACCGACCGCGGCCAAGGGGGTGAGGACGCGCGCCGTACCGCTCAACCACGGCACGAACAGCGCGGCCACGGCGAACAGCTCGGCCACCGCGACGGCGCGGACGACCGGCATCGGGAACGGCGCGATGCCGGTCTGCCCGGTCGCAATCAGCCGCTCCCTCGACATCGTCGACTTCGCGACCCCGGAGACGGTGAAGACGACCGCCAGTAGTCCGGTCAGGATCCAAGTGATGGTGTTCATGCGGGTTGTAGACGATCGACAACCCGATCCTGTGACACTGTCACTGGACGAGGCTGTCGATCGTCTCAGAGGATGTGATGGAGGAGTTCAGGCCGCTGTTGCTGTCGATCGCGTACCGGATGCTGGGCAGTTTCGGTGACGCGGAAGACGTCGTACAGGAGGCCTATCTGCGCCTGCATCGCGAGGAGCGGGTCGACTCGCCGAAGGCGTTCCTCACCACCGTGACGACGCGGCTGGCGATCGATCAGCTCAGGTCGGCCCGCCGGCAGCGGGAGACGTACATCGGTCCGTGGCTCCCCGAGCCGGCCGTCGACGAGTACGTCGACCTCGCAGAACGGGCGGCGTTGTCGGACTCGCTTTCGACCGCGTTTCTCGTCGTACTGGAACGCTTGTCGCCGGACCAGCGGGCGGTGTTCCTGCTCTGCGACGTCTTCGGATACTCGTACGACGAGGTCGCCGCGATCATCGGCAAGACCCCGGCCGCTTGCCGCCAACTCGCCGTACGCGCTCGCCGTCACCTGTCCGAGGACCGGCCGCGCTTCGACGCGTCCCGGCAGGAAAGAGACGAGCTGGTACGACGTTTTGTCGCGGCCGCCGAGGAGGGTGAGCTCGACGATCTCGTGGAGATGCTCGCGCCCGATGTCACGTTCACCGGCGACGGTGGAGGCAAGGCGCTGGCGTTCCCTCGGCCGGTCCACGGCGTCGACAGCGTCAGCAAGCTGGTGCTCGTCGCGTTCGACAAGGTCGCCGACCTCGGCTTCACGATCAGCCGCGTGCACGTCGGCGGTCAGCCCGGCATGCGCGTCCACGACGCTGAGGACCGGACCCTCGCGATCTGGTCGTTCGTGGTGACCGACGGCCTGATCACGTCGATCCACGGAGTCGTCAATCCGGACAAGCTGAGCCACCTGCAGCGGTCAGGGCACCCGGACGATCAGGGCTGACGGGTCGACCGACGCACTCAGCGTGCGGCCGTCCGCGATCGTGTCGCCGTCCAGCTCCCGTCGTACCGTCTTCGCGGCGGTGACCTGGATCCGTCGGCCGGTGAACCGCTCGACGTGGCGCTCCCGCAACGGCTTCACCACCAGGCTCGCCGCGAGCCGGGGCCACTGGCTGATCCGTCGCGGCGCGAGTACGACGGCGTCGATCAGACCGTCGTCCGGTACGGCGTCCGGCAGCAGCGGGATGTTCGCCTGCAGGGTCCCCACGTTGCCGATCACCACGGTCCGGGCCCGGCGTCGTACCGGCGGCTGATCGTCGACAATGATCTCGACCCGGACGAACGGATGGTTGAGATTCCGCAGCGTGGCCACGACGTACGCGGCCCAGCCGACCCGCTTCTTCAACTGGTCGGGTGCGTCCTCGATGATCGCGGCGTCGAGCCCGAGCCCTGCCATCACCACGAACCGGTCGGTCGGCAGCTCGTCCCCCTCGACCTCGACGCTGTCGATCCGCTGCTCGTTGCCACCGAGCAGTTCCGTCAGCGCGGTCTCGAGGTCCAGTGAGATGCCGAGATTGCGCGCCAGCAGGTTGCCGGTCCCGACCGGTAGCACGGCGACCGGGATCCCGCTCCTGGCCAGCTCGGCGCAGACCACCCGCACAGTGCCGTCCCCGCCGGCCACCACGACCAGATCGACGGTCTCCTCGATCGCCCGCTTGGCCATCGTCGACCCGGCATCGTCCTCGGTCGTCTCCAGCCAGAGGGAGTCGTCGAACCCCTGCTTGGTCAGTGCGGTGTCGACCGTATGGCGGAACTCCTCGACGTCCGACACCTTCACCGGGTTGAGGATGACCGCGGCTCGCCTGATGGAACTCACCTGATATTTGTCCGTTCGGGGAGATAGCGTGCTCGGGGTGAGCAGCCTTCCACGGAGTACCCCAGAATCCCAGGGACTATCCGGCACCGCGCTCGACGCATTCGTCACGGCGCTGGACGTGTCCGACCAGGAGATCCAGACCGTGATGCTGCTGCGGCACGGTCACGTCGTACTCGAGGAGGAGTGGTCGCCGTACCGGCTGGCCGATCCGCATCTGCTGTTCTCGGTGTCCAAGAGCTTCACCTCGACCGCCGTCGGGCTGGCGATCGACGCCGGGCTGCTGTCGCTCGACGACACGGTGATCTCGTTCTTCGAGGCCGACGAGCTGCCGGAGACGATCAGCGACAACCTGGCCGCAATGACGATCCGGCACCTGCTCACGATGACGACCGGGCACGCCAAGGACACCGTCGAGGCGCTCAGCCGGGACCGCCGGATGGTGAAGATCTTCCTCGGCCTCGACGTCGAGCACGAGCCCGGCACGGTGTTCGTCTACAACAGCGGCGCGACGTACATGCTGTCCGCGATCCTGCAGCGGCTGACCGGCGAGACGCTGCTCGACTACCTGCGGCCGAGGCTGTTCGAACCGCTGGGCGCTGCGGAAGCGACCTGGCAGGTGTCAACGGAGGGCATCACCACCGGCGGCTGGGGGCTGAGCCTCAACACCGAGTCGCTGGCTCGCTTCGGGCAATTGTTGCTGCAGCGCGGCGTGTGGGAGGGCAAGCAGCTGGTCCCCGCCGAGTGGTACGAGGCGGCGACGTCGAAGCAGGTTCCCAACGACAGCGAGGAGAATCCGGACTGGCATCAGGGGTACGGGTTCCAGTTCTGGCGCGGCCGGCACAACACCTACCGCGGCGACGGCGCGTTCGGCCAGTTCTGCCTGATCTTCCCGGAGTACGACGCCGCGCTCATCGTCACCAGCGCGACCGGGGAGATGCAGGCCATCTTGAACACGGTCTGGGACCACCTGCTGCCCGTCCTGGAGGGCAAAGAGGTCGCTCCGGTTGTGCGGGCCGAGCGGCTGGAGCTGCCGCCACCTGGCGGTCCCGCGCCTTCCGGTGGGAACGAGCGCACCTACCGGTTCGCGGAGAACGAGCTCGGGTTGGAAGCGGTCCGGTTGGCTGCCGACGGCACCGGTACCTTCTCGTTCAGCTTCGCCGGGCCGGGAGACGGCGGAACGCTCGACGTCGTCTGCGGTCCCGGCGGCTGGCAGGAGCATCGTGGCGTCGGTGTGCTCGAGGACGCCGACCCCGCTACCGGGCAGCGCCTGGTGACGAGCGCGTACGCCGACGGGGACCACTACGTGGCGACGATCCGCTTCGTCGAAACACCGTTCGTCCTCACCCTCGCCTGCCACCCGCCCGCGGACACGCTCACCATCGACGTCACCCAGAACGTCTCCTTCGGACCGACCTCCTTCACCCTGACCTCAGAGTGATCCACGTCACTGTCACAGCCCGGGGGTCGCGCGTGTCCTCCGGGTTGTAGCAACAGACGACGGAGGAATCACCATGAAGGTCTTGGTGGCAGGTGCGACCGGCGGACTGGGCCGGTCGCTGGTACCGAAGCTGATCGCGGCCGGGCACGAGGTGACCGGGATGATCCGGTCGGAGTCCGGTGCGGCCGGTCTGCGCGCCGATGGCGCGGGTGTCGTTCTCGCGGACGGCCTCGACGCTGCCGCGGTGATGGCCGCGGTGGACTCGGCTCGGCCGGAGGTCGTCGTACACCAGATGACGGCCCTCAAGGGCGGCATCGACTTCAAGAAGTTCGACCAGAGCTTCGCGGTGACGAACCGGCTCCGCACCGAAGGCACGGACAACCTGCTCGCCGCTTCCCAGGCTGCCGGCGTACGACGGTTCGTCGTCCAGTCGTACGCCGGCTGGAACTTGCAACACGGTGGATCCGCGACGAAGACCGAGGCGGACCCGCTCGACCCGGATCCGGTGCCGGCGCAGCGGCAGACGATGGCCGGGATCAAGCACCTCGAGTCGGTCGTCACCAACGCCGACGGGATCGAGGGCATCGCGCTGCGATACGCGGGCTTCTACGGCCCGACCGGCGACATCGGCAAGGGCGGCTCGATCGTCGACCTGATCCAGAAGCGCAAGCTCCCGTTGATCGGCGACGGCACCGGCGTGTGGTCGTTCATCCACTACGACGACGCGGCCGACGCGACGGTCAAGGCAGTCGAGAGCGATGCCACCGGCATCTACCAGATCGCCGACGACGACCCCGCACAGGCAGCGGTCTGGCTCCCCGAGTTCGCCCGCATTCTCGGCGCGAAACCGCCTCGCCACATCCCCACCTGGCTGGCCCGGCTAGCCGTCGGCGACGTCGGCGTCGCTGCCTTCACCGAAATCCGCGGCGCCGACAACACCCTCGCCAAAGCAACCTTCGACTGGCACCCCGGCTACCCCTCCTGGCGCGAAGGCTTCCGCAAGGGCCTCTGACATCTGAGGACTCAGGCCGACGATGCGGGCTGAGTCCTCAGTCCTGGCGGTCTGGTGCCTCAGTCGCGGCGGGTGAAGGTGAGGGTTTCGCCGCGGGCGCCGCCCATCCAGAGGTCCTGGCAGGCGGCCGCCATACCGTCCAGATTCTCGACGATCGCGCCGAAGACGTTGCCCGGCACCCAGCCCTGGTCACCGTTGATCAGCAGGTTGTTCCGTCCGTAGAACACGGCCAGATCGACGATCGAGCCTTGGGTCCCGGTGCCGGTGGTGTTCTCGTACCCGTACGCCGGATTGCCCAGATCGTCGGAGTCGAACGAGAACCAGCACAGGTCGCCGGGAATCGGCGTCACCGTGGTGTTCTCCTTCCCCGGATCGGTCGGCGCGAAGGCGGGCAGCAGCGTGTAGATCTCGTTCCGCGCGTACTTCCCGTGGAACACCGGCGCAGACAACGGCAGCGCGTCCCACACCGCCGCGCAGGTCCGCGGCGCCACATCGTCGAGCAGCCTGGCGACACAACTCACGCCGCGCTTGTCCAGGCTGACGGTGATGAACCTGCTCATCGTGCCTCCAAGGTCGGTGTCCGTGAATGCCAGTCCGTGGCGGCTTGGTAGGCCTGACCGACGCGCAGCGTGAGCGCGTCCGCGTGCCGCGCGCCGACAATCTGCAATCCGACCGGCAGACCGTCCGACGTGAAACCACAGGGCACGCTCAACGCCGGTTGCTGGGTGAGGTTGAACGGATACGTGTACGGCGTCCAACTCGTCCAATCCGGCGACGACCAGCCATCCGGCACGTCCTGCCCGATCGGGAACGCCGTGATCGGCACAGTCGGCGTGATCAGTACGTCGCACTGCTGGTGGAACCGTCCCATCAGCAGCCCGAGTTCCATCCGTTCGGCGGTGGCGTCGAGGAAGTCGGAGGCCGTGTACGACGACCCGAGCTCGGCGACCCGCCGCAGTCCCGGGTCCACCCGATCGTCAACCGTGTAGGCCGACAAGACCTTCGCCGCACCTGACCACCACAGCACGTTGAACGCGTCGACCGGATCCGCGAACCCTGGATCGACCTCGGTCACCTCGGCGCCGGCCTCCGCGAGTACGCCGACCGCCGCCCGCACCAACTCCTCGACCTCCGGTTGATTGTCGACAAACCCAAGATCGGACGAGTAGGCAATCTTCAATCCGGCAACGCCACCGTCGATCCCGGCCAGGAACGACGTACCCGGCGTCGGCATCGCCGACCAGTCACGCGCGTCGAACCCGGTGACGACGTCAAGCAGCGCGGCCGCGTCCCGTACCGTCCGAGTCATCGGTCCGGCATGCGACAGCGTCCCGAACGCACTCGGCGGAAACAACGGGATCAGCCCGTACGTCGGCTTGAGCGCAACCGTGCCCGTGAACGCCGCCGGGATCCGAACCGAACCGCCGCCGTCGGTCCCGAGCGACCAGGCCCCCATACCGAGCCCGACGGAGGTCGCCGAGCCCCCGCTCGAACCACCCGAGGTCTTCGACGGATCCCAGGGATTACCCGTCGCGCCGTACTTGGAGGAGTCGGTCACGCCCTTCCACGAGTACTCCGGCGTCGTCGTCTTCCCCAGGATCACCGCCCCGGTCTCACGCAGACGCGCGACGGCCGGCGCATCCTCGTCCCACGGCCCTGCCTCGTCGATCATCGTGCTGCCACGCAAGGTCGGCCACCCCTTGGTCCACAGCGCGTCCTTGATCGACGTAGGCACTCCGTCGCCGGGACCCAGTGGCTCCCCACGTTGCCACCGGACCTCCGACTCCTTCGCCGCGGCGAGTGCCCCTTCGGCATCCACCAATACGAAGGCGTTCACTGCCCCGTCGTACCGCTCGATCGCCTCCAACGCCGCCCGAGTCGCCTCGACCGGTGAAACCGCGCCGCTCCGGAAACCCGCGATCAGTTCGGTGGCTGGGATGAATGGGAGTTCGGTGGCCGGGGTGAACGAGGTCGACTGTGGTGACGGATCTGACTGGGTCATCGGGCTCCCGAGGGGATGTAGCCGAGCTTCTTGTCGACCACGTTGCGGAGAGGTTCGCCGGCCTGCCAGCGCTGCAGATTGTCAACAAACTGCGCCGCGAGAACGTCTCGCCAGCCGATCACGTCACCAGACATGTGCGCGGTGATGGTCGCGCCGGGCGCGTCCCACAGGGGATGGTCGGGTGGCAACGGTTCACGATCGAAGACGTCGAGCGTCGCCGCGATTCGCCTGTCCTGCAAGGCATTCAGCAGCGCCGCCTCGTCAACCATCGGACCACGCGCGACGTTGATCAGATGCGAACCGGGCTTCATCGCATCCAGCACCTTGGCGTCGACCAGTCCGCGAGTCGCCGCGGTCAACGGCGCCGCGAGTACCAGGTGATCGACCTCGCCGACCTCGTCCGCAAGGTTGCCGCTGGCAATAACCTCCCCGAAGTCCGGATCCGCGGATCGCGCCACCCGGCCGGCTCCTCGTACCTGCAGCCCTGCCGCACGGAGCAGGCGAGCGATCTCTCGCCCGATCGCCCCAGTCCCAACCACCAACGCCTTCGTGCCGAGCACAGTGTGTGTCTCCCGGTGCCGCCACTCACGCCGTCGCTGCAGATCGAGACTGTGACGGCTGTCCTTCGCGTGCGCGATCACCGCCCCGAGCACGTACTCCGCGATCGGCCGATCGAACACCCCATGCGCATTGGTGACAACAACATTGGAATCGCGCAGCTCATCAAAGAGCAGCGTGTCGACTCCGGCCGCCGTCACATGGATCCACTCCAGCGTCCCGGCGTCGGCCCAAACATCCCGCACCGCAGTCGAGAAGAAGTCCCATAGCAACAACACTCGAGCGCCGCGAACGGCCTCCCGCAACCCGTCCGCATCGCAATACCGGAACTCAACCTCCCCCGCCGCACGCCCCTCCACCCCCGGCGGCCGCAACAACCCATCACCCCGGCCCGCAACCCCAGCGCCACCACCCCCAGCGACCTCACCACCGCCACCGGTCGCACTCCCGGCCCGCTCACCGCCTGCAGTCTTGGGGCCGTCACCGTCGGCGTTGGGACGATCGGGGGCCCGCTCACAGAGCACCGCGATGACGGGACGCTCAGTGGAGGGAGGCACGCCTTGAGGCTAGGAACCGATCCGTAGGATTGTCAACAATCCCTTGTCGTCGCGACCAGCAGGACCGCACACTGAGTCGCATGACGCTCCGTCCGCCCACTCACCCGCTGCCGGCGCCGACACCACCGCTCCTGCAGACGGGGATCGGCGTCGTCGCGCCGTACGACTTCGCGCTGGATCGCGAACTCTGGCGATGGGTCCCGGACGACGTCACCCTGCATCTCACGCGTACGCCGTACGCACCGCTCGCCGCGACCCTCGAGATGGCGGTGCACATCTCCGACCCGGAGTTGATCGCCCGCGCCACAGCCGACGTACTGCCGGTGGCGCCGCTCGCCGTCGCGTACGCCTGCACCTCGGGCAGCTTCGTCGGCGGCCTGACCGGTGAGGCCGCACTCGTCGACGCGATGGTGGCCGCCGGTGCCCCCACTGCGGTGACAACGAGCGGCGCGCTCCTCCTGGCCCTGCGTCACCTCGGCATCAGCCGGGTCGCGACAGTCACCCCGTACACGGACGACCTCACCGCCGGACTGACCGCCTTCCTCGGCGAGGCCGGCGTCGAGGTGGTCGCGACCGCCGGGCTCGGCCTGATCGCCCAGATCTGGACAGTCCCGTACGAGGCCACCATCGAACTAGTCCGCAGCATCGACACCTCCGCCGCGGACGCCGTCTTCATCAGCTGCACCAACCTCCCCACGTACGACGTCATCGCCGGCCTCGAGGCGATGATCGGCAAACCAGTCCTCACCGCCAACCAGGTCACCATGTGGTCAGCCCTCTCCCTGGCCGGCCACCCAGCCATAGGCCCAGGCCAACACCTCCTCGCCTGATCGCCTCCCCCACCACCGCGCTCGCCTGAGCTATCCACCACCTGCCCCGATCAGCCCACCGACTGGGGGTTCTTCTCCGCCGACTTCTGCGGTTAAGCTCCATCGTATTGTCGACAATCTGCAATCGACCGAAGCTGAGGTGAGTGTGTGCCGGACTTGCTGGAGCAGGCGGTTGAGCCGGGCGAGTACGCCGGTCGGCTCCAGCGGGTGCGGGCCGCGATGGCCGGGCGCGACCTCGGCGCTTTGTTTGTCAGCGATCCCGCAAACCTCTTCTACCTGACCGGGTACGACGCATGGTCGTTCTACACACCGCAGTGCCTACTGGTCCCCGCCGATGGCGAACCACATTTGTTCGCGCGCGCCATGGACGCGGCCGGAGCGGCGTACACCTGCAACCTGCGTGCCGACCAGATCCACGGCTACCCCGAGGATCTGGTCCACCGCCCTGACGTCCATCCGTACGACTGGATCGCGGCCAGCGCACGCGAACTCATCCCGCCCGGCGGCGACGTGGCCATCGAGGGCGACGCGCATTACTTCTCCGCCCGCGCGTACCTTGCCCTCGGCAACGGTCTACCCGGGCACCGGCTGGTCGACTCGGCCGAGCTGGTGAACTGGATCCGGCTGGTCAAGTCACCGCACGAGCTCCGCCAACTCCGGATCGCCGGCTCCATCGCCGCGCAAGCGATGCAGCTCGCCCTCAACCAGCTCCGCCCGGGCCGCCGGCAATGCGATCTGGTCGCCGAGATCATGGCCGCTCAGGCGATCGGTACGGCGGAACACGGCGGCGACTACCCGGCCATCGTGCCGATGCTCCCGACGGGTGAAGCCGCGGGTACGCCGCACCTCACCTGGACCGACCGTCCGTTCCGCATCGGCGAGGCGACCACGATCGAACTGGCGGGCGTGTTCGGCCGCTACCACGCTCCGCTCGCCCGCACGGTGATGCTGGGCGATCCGCCGCAGCGGCTGCGCGAGACGGCGAAGGTCGTGGCCGAAGGTATGCGTGCGACGTTGTCGACAATCCGACCGGGCGTCACCGGCAGCGTCGTCCACGCTGCCTTCAATGACGTGATCGCCGCGCACGGGCTGGTGAAGGACTCACGGATCGGGTACTCGATCGGCATCGGATACCCGCCCGACTGGGGTGAGCGCACGGTCAGCCTGCGCCCCGGCGAGACCACCGTGCTGGCGGCCGGGATGGCGTTCCACGTGATCCTCGGGATGTGGATGGACGGCTGGGGTTACGAACTGTCCGAACCGGTGGTCGTCACCGACCACGGCGTGGAGCGACTGACCGACCTGACCCACGAACTGACGATCAGGAGATAGCCCAATGACGCAGGAAGCCCGTGGCAGTGCCGGTCCGTCGAGCACTGGCGCCGTACCCGGAGCGAAGACTCTCCCGTACGCCAAGCGCGTCACCGGGCTGGTCGGGTCGGTGATCGACTCGAGCACCTCACTGCTGCACAAGCAGACCCACGACATCGTGCGGTTCGCGATGGGCTCACCGGCGGCCGAAGCGGTGCCGTCGGCAATCCTGGCCGGTATCGCCGCCGACGAACTGAGTCGCGCCGACGCGTACGACTACGCGGCCACCGAAGGCGATCCGCCACTGCACGAGGCGCTACTGGAGACACTGCGCGGGACGAGTGACGAGACCACCGCCGACCGGCTGACCATCACCGCAGGCGGGATGCAGGGTCTCGACCTGTTCTGCAAGCTGTTCGTCGACCCCGGCGACCTGGTCGTCGTCGAATCACCGACGTACACGAACGGCAGCGCGACCGCTCTCTCGTACGGCGCTCAGCTGCTGGAGGCCCCGGTCGACGCCGACGGGATGATTGTCGACAATCTCGAGCAGCTCCTCGACGGGCGGCGACCGAAGGCGATCTACACCATCCCGACGTTCCAGAACCCGTCCGGCGCGACTCTCTCGCTGGAGCGACGGCAGCGGCTGCTCGAGCTGGCCCGGTCCTGGGGATCGATGGTGATCGACGACGACCCCTACGCGCTCCTGCGGTTCGCCGGCGATCCCTTGCCGACAATCCGCGAGCTCGGTGCCGGTGATCCGCTGGTGTTCGCGGTCCGGACGTTCTCGAAGATCGTCGCGCCCGGGCTGCGGGTCGGCTGGGTGGACACCGATCCGGAGTTGCAGCCGCTGCTGATCAACGCGAAGCAAGCAATGGACACATGCACGAACCTGCCGGCCCAGCGGCTGCTCACCGGGTTCCTGCGGGGCGGGCATCTCGAGGATCACCTGGTCACCCAGCGCGCGGAGTACAGGCGCCGCAAGGAAGCGATGCACGCGGCCCTGCAGGAGCACTTCGGCGACATCGCCCGCTGGACCGACCCCGAGGGCGGCTTCTTCCTCTGGGTGACGCTGGAGAACGGCGTCAACACCGCCGAGCTGTTCGAGATCGCCTTGGCCGAAGGCGTGGCGTTCATCCCCGGTACGGCGTTCTCCCCCACCGGACGATTCACTGACGCGCTAAGACTGTGCTTCGCGTCGACCAAGCCGGACCGGATCCACGAAGGCGTCGCCAGACTGCGGCGGGCCGTCGACAAGCTCGCCTGACCGCACCGCGGCGACGAATGCATCGCCAGACGGCGACGAACGCAACCCCTGGCGGTTCGGGGCGAGAGGCCGTGTTGTTGCCATAGGCAACCGCTCTCACGAGCGCTGAGCCAGTGAGAGGATTCGTTTACGCCGTTGTTACACAGGACGCGGGCCGCCGAAACCAACGCGCCCTGAACTGAAAAGGACCCGCCGAGACGGCGGGGCGCCCCTAGGGTTCCGCTGCCGGCGACGGCAGGCCTGGTCCGAGAGGGGAGACGGCGCTGTCACGACGGCGCCGTTCCACGGCGGGACAAAAGCCCGGGAGGCCTTGAAGGCCCCGGGCTGCCGTGTGCATTCCGGGCCGATCCGATGGAGGCCGGAATGTCAGCCACCCCTGAAACACTGACCTCACCCAACGCCAAGGAACCAGGCGCCGAAGACCTGGGCCGATTCGGCTATTCCCAGCAACTCTCACGCCGGGTCGGCAGCTACGCGTCGTTCGCGGCCGGCTTCTCGTTCGTGTCCATCATGACGACTGTCTTCCAGCTGTTCGGGCTCGGCTTCGGCTTCGGCGGTACGGCCTTCTTCTGGACCTGGCCGGCGGTGCTCGCCGGGCAGTTGATGGTCGCCCTCTGCTTCGCCGAACTGGCCGCGCGCTATCCCCTGTCCGGCGCGATCTACCAGTGGGCCCGGCGTCTCGGCGGCGCCGTCGTCGGGTGGTTCGCGGGCTGGACGATGGTGATCGCGCAGATCATCACGCTGGCCACCGCCGCGATCGCCCTGCAGGTCGTCCTCCCCGCGGTCTGGTCCGGCTTCCAGCTGGTCGGCACCGACTCCACGCTGGCCTCGAAGGACGGCGCCGCGAACGCCGTCGTACTGGGCTGTCTTTTGTTGACAGCAACCACGTTGCTGAACGCGACGAGCGTGCGGATCACCGCGGTCGTGAACTCGGTCGGCGTGACGTGTGAACTGATCGGCGTCGTACTGATCGTCGTGTTGTTGACAAGTCGCGCCGAGCGCGGTCCGTCCGTCGTCCTGCACACGACGAACCTCGACAGCACGACCGGGTACGTCGTACCACTGCTCATCTCGGCGTTGATGGCGGCGTACGTGCTGGTCGGCTTCGACAGCGCGGGCGAACTGTCCGAGGAGACGCACAAGCCGCGCGCGACGACGCCGCGGACGATCATCCGCGCGGTCGTCGCGTCCGGGATCGGCGGCGCCTTCCTGATCATCGCCGCGCTGATGGCAGCCCCGTCCCTGACCAACGGCGACCTCGCCACGCAGGGTCTCCCCTACGTCCTGACCAGCCGGCTCGGTACGACGGCCGGCAAGCTGCTGCTCCTCGATGTCGCCCTCGCGGTCTGTGTCTGCACGCTGGCGATCCAGACGGCGGCGGCCCGGATGATCTTCTCGATGGCACGCGACAACGTTCTGCCGGCGTCGGCCCGGCTGCGCCAGGTGTCCCGTCGTACCGGCACCCCGGTGGCAGCCACCATCGTGCCCGGCGTGCTCGCCGCCGTGTGCCTGGTGGTGAACTTCGGCAACGCGGGTCTGTTCCTCGGCCTCGCGAGCGTCTGCATCATGCTGCTCTACATCGCGTACCTGATGGTCACCGCACCTTTGCTGGTACGGCGGCTGACGGGCAACGGACCGGCCGCCGGGGTCGACGAGAACGGCCGGCCGCTGTTCTCGCTCGGGCGATTCGGTCTGATTGTCAACATCATCGCGGTCGCCTACGGACTCGCGATGGCGATCAACCTGGGCTGGCCACGGGCCGATGTGTACGACCCGGCGGGCGATGGCTGGTATCTGCACTACCTCCCGCTGATCACGCTCTCCATCGTGGCTGTTGGTGGGCTCATCGCATATCGCAGTCAGCGCAGCGCGTACCACGCCTCCATCGGCCTTGTCGTACCGCCAGCCGCCGCAGCTGGGGTCGCAGAGGCAGAAGGAGCGAGCGCGTGAATCACGACATCCCTGGCGCCGCCGCCTGGTCCGCACCGGTCCGCGCGGGGCGCAGCATCACCCTGACCGCTCTGGCCGACGGCGCGAACGCGTCGGTGCTGATCATCGGCGCGGATCGGCTTGATCGGCTGAACGTCCCGGACACGCTGAAGTCGCAGATGTCCGCCCGGATCCGGGCCGGCCTGGTCCTGATGTCGGACCGCGGCCTTGCCCTGGCGACAGTCGTCGCATCGAGCCTCGACTGGCACGACTGCCTGACCGGATTCGTCCCCGACCGATTGTTGACAATCGAACTCGCCAAGCATGGTTTCGGCCCGGCGGACCTGCACGGCTGCATCAACTTCTTCTCGAAGGTCGCGATCGCTGACGACTCCCGCGCATCGCTGGCCTTCGAGCCCGATCACGCGCGCGCCGGAGACACCGTGACCCTGCGGGCCGAGCAAGACCTGCTGGTCTTCATCTCGACCGCACCCCACCCCCTCTCCGACAAGGCTGCCGGCCTCACCCGCTCCGACCAGGCTGCCGCCGGCCTCACCCATTCCGACCTGGCTGCTGCCGCCGACGATCCTCGCTCCGACCAGGCTGCGGCCGCCGGTGTCGCCGTACGGATCGAAGCCTCGGGTCGTGGCGACGATCCCGACCTGCGGGAGGAAGCACTCCGCGCGCTTGAGCTGACTCGGGAGCTGATCGCATGACTGTCACCGAGACAGCCGTCAGCCTCGACACCATCGTGGACCCCGGAGACGGCGCGCTCATCACCGTGCCCGCAGGCGGTCGATTGCAGATTGTCGACCTTCACGGGAACCAGGCCGTCGACACCTTGTTCTACGACGCCCACGACATCGACAACCGCTACTCCGCCTTCGACACGATCCGCGAACAGCGCGCCGTCTTCCTCACCACCGGCTCGCGTCTGTTGTCGACAACCCTCGACGAACTCGCCGTCATCACCGACGACACCTGCGGTCGGCACGACACCGTCGGCGGCGCGTGCTCGCAGGAGAGCAACGTGATCCGGTACGGCGACTTCACCCGTCACCAGCACGCGTGCCGCCAGACCTTCCTGCACTACGGCGCGCAAGCCGGCATCGGACAGCGCCAGCTCACGCACAACGTCAACTTCTTCATGAACGTCCCCGTCACCTCGGGCGGCGACCTGAAGTTCGATGACGGCCTGTCGGCTCCGGGCCGGTACGTCGAGATCACCGCGACCCGGGACATCCTGGTTCTGATCAGCAATTGTCCGCAGGTCAACAATCCTTGCAACGGCTGGAATCCGACGCCGGTCCGACTCCTGGGCTGGTGGTGACGTTGGCAGTCATCACTGTCATCTCCCCGGGCAACCAGACGACAGTGCAGGACCTGACCGGCCGACCAGGGCTGTGGGATGTCGGCGTACCGCCGTCAGGCGCGGCCGACGAACTCAGCTTCGCGCTGGTCAACACGGCGGTCGGCAATCCGGACAGTGCCGCGGGTCTGGAATGCGTGCTCGCCGGACCGGTGCTGACGTGCGACGAGGACCGGCTGATCTGCGTCGGCGGCGCTGTCAACAATGCGACGATCGACGGACTCCGGGTGCGACCCGGCATGGTCGTCCGCCTCCCCGCAGCAGCTGTTCTGGACGTCGGTCCACTCGACGGACCCGGGATGCGGGGGTATCTCGCGATCGAAGGTGGGCTCGACGTCCCGCGCGTACTCGGCAGCCGATCCACCTTCATCCTGGGCGGTTTCGGCGGTCAGGACGGCAGACCGCTCGTGGCCGGCGATCGACTCCCGCTCGGTCGCCGGGAGAACCTGCTCACCCCGATGTCGGTCGACTTGCCGACCATCTCGGGTTCCTGGAATCTGCGCGTGATCCCGGGACCGCATGGCGCTCCAGATCACCTCACCGACGAGGGGGTCGAGGCGTTCTTCGCAAACAGTTGGATTGTCGACCATCGGTCCGATCGCACCGGGACCAGGCTCGTCGGACCCGTCCCGGGCTGGGCCCGGACCGACGGTGGTGAGGCCGGCCTGCATCCGTCCAACGTGCACGACTCGGCATACCCGGTCGGCGGCATCATGCTGTCCGGCGACACTCCGGTGATCGTCGGCAAGGACGGACCGTCGCTCGGCGGCTTCGTCGTACCGGCCGTCGTGATCGAAGCCGATCGCTGGATGCTCGGCCAGCTGAGCGCCGGCGACTCCGTCCAACTCGTACCGGTGACGCTGGAGACCGCGACCGAGGCAATCTCGGTACGACGCCGTTGGCTCACCGACCTCCGGCAGGAGCCGGGGCCGGTCGCATCCATCGTCAGCAGTAGCGGGCGTCCGGAGGTCCTCCATCAGTCCGACGGCGTACCGCCGTACACCATCAGATGTGCGGGAGAACGTCATCTCCTGGTGGAAGCCGGACCGGCCGAGCTCGACCTGACCGTCCGGGTGTGGATTCACCTGTTGGCGCAGGCCTTGCGGGAGCACCGGCCGGACGGTGTCGTCGAGATCGTCGAGGGTGTGCGGTCGCTCCTGATCGCGGTGGACTCTTCGCGGTTGAGGCTGAACGAGCTGGCCGAGGGGCTCGCATTTCTGGCGGCAGGGCTGGCCGATCCGGAGACTGTGGTGCTGCCTGCGCGCGAGGTCACTCTCCCGATCGCGTTCGACCACCCGGAGGCGCACGAGGCGATGCGGCGGTACGCGACCTCGGTCCGGCCCGACGCGCCCTGGTGCCCGGACAACGTGGAGTTCATCCGGCGGGTCAACGATCTGCGGCGTCGGGACGAGGTGTTCGAGATCATCCAGGAGGCGACGTACCTGGTCGTCGGGCTGGGCGACGTCTACCTCGGCGCGCCGGTCGCCGTGCCGGTCGATCCCCGGCACCGGCTGGTGACCACGAAGTACAACCCGGCCCGGACCTGGACCCCGCAGAACGCGGTCGGGATCGGCGGGATCTACCTCTGCGTGTACGGCATGGAAGGACCCGGTGGGTACCAGTTGGTCGGACGCACTGTCCCGGTCTGGCGGCTGTCCCCCAACGACGAGCAACCCTGGCTGCTGAGGCAGTTCGACCTGATCAGATTCACGCCGGTGAGCGCCGAGCAACTCGCCCACGAGCGGGCCGAGATCAAGGCCGGACGGGCCGACCTGCGGGTCAGCCCGGCGACCTTCTCGATCGCCGACGTACACCGGATCGAACAG
The DNA here is from genome assembly GCF_004342025.1 of Kribbella steppae. Classification (GTDB taxonomy): domain Bacteria; phylum Actinomycetota; class Actinomycetes; order Propionibacteriales; family Kribbellaceae; genus Kribbella; species Kribbella steppae. The sequence goes on from NZ_SLWN01000001.1 coordinate 184,359, forward strand.
GAGGCACCTGTGGACATAGCGACGGTACGGGCGAAACGGCGAGCCGCGTTCGAAGCCGAGCGGGCCAGGTGGGGAGCATGAACGTCTGGATCAGCCGGGTCGAGCCGGTCGTGGCCGCGCCAGGACCGTTGCACGGTCTCACGATGGCGCTCAAGGACAACATCGATCTCGCCGGGGTGCCGACCACGGCCGGCGATCCGCGGAACTCCCGTCCGGCGTCGCGGAACGCCTTCGTGGTCGACCAGTTGATCGCGGCCGGCGCCGTACCACTGGGGAAGACCAACCTGGATCAGTACGCGACCGGGCTGGTCGGCACTCGGTCGCCGTACGGCGCTTGTCACTCGGTGTTCTCCGCGGACCACGTGTCGGGTGGATCGAGTTCGGGCAGTGCGGTCGCGGTGGCGAGCGGGCAGGTCGACTTCGCGCTCGGGACGGACACCGCCGGGAGTGGCCGGGTGCCGGCTGCCTTCAATCGGATTGTCGGCATCAAGCCAAGTCGTGGGCTCGTCTCCGCGCGGGGTGTCGTACCGGCCTGCCGATCGCTCGACTGCGTGACGGTGATGGCCCGGTCGGTCAGGACGGCGCGTGCGGTCTTCAACGTGATGGCGGCCTTCGACCCGGACGACGCTTGGTCGCGGCGAGCTTCTGACCTGCCCCGGAGTCGGGCTGGTCGTACGCCGGGGGGTGCCGCGGTGATCGGCGTACCGGATCTGGATCTGGACCTCGATCCGCTGCACGAGCAGGCCTGGCAGCAGACGCTCGACCAGGCTGATCGGCTGGGCGACGTGGTGAAGGTTGATGTGCGGCCGCTGCTCGAGGCAGCAGAGTTGCTCTACTCCGGGCCGTGGCTGGCCGAGCGGTGGCTCGCCTTCGGGGACAAGCTGGACGACGATCCTGCAGTCGACCCGACGGTGCGGTCGATTGTCCACAATGGTGCGACGCTGACGGCGGCAGACGCCTTCGCGGGCTTCGATCGACTCGCGACACTCACTCGCGCGAGCGAGCATCTGTGGACCGAGCTCGACGCACTGCTGCTGCCGGTGACCTCGGGCCACCCGACCCTGGCCGAAGTGGCGGCGGATCCTGTCGGCGTGAACAGCAGGCTGGGACGCTTCACGAACATGGTCAATCTGCTCGACCTGTGCGCGGTCGCGTTCCCCGGTCCGGACCGTTCCGACGGCTTGCCGTTCGGGGTCCAACTGCTCGCGCCCGCCGGTCATGACCAGGTGCTGATGGACCTCGCCGCTGTGTGGTGCGGCGAGGCGACAGAGGAGGTTCTGCTCGCAGTCGCCGGGGCTCATCTGACCGGCCAGCCACTCAACGATGAGCTGGTACGACGTGGTGCCCGGCTCGCGTTCGATGCGCGGACTGCTTCGTCGTACCGGATGTACCTCCTCGACGGACCCAGGCCAGGTCTGACTCGGACGTTGTCGGACGAAGCCGGTCCGGGGATCGACGTGGAGGTGTGGAGTCTGCCCGCGGCCGAACTCGGTGGGTTCGCGGCGACTGTCGAGCCACCACTCGCGATCGGCCCGCTGGAGCTGTCGGACGGGCGGCGGATCCTGGGGTTCGTGTGTACGGCCGACGGGGCAGATCCCGCGCGTGACATCACCTCGTTCGGTGGCTGGCGCTCGTACCTGGCCGGGAGGTCCGCCTAGGCTTCGTGTCCATGACCCCTGACGAACAGAGCGTCCTCGACCGGATCGACGAAGAGCTGCTGGTCCGGGTCACCTGCCAGTTGCTGCAGGCAATCGGGCAGAACCCGCCCGGCGAGGAGGCGGCGACGGTCGCGGTGCTTGCGGCAGCTGGGCGGGAGCTCGGGCTCGACGTGGTGACGTCACCGGTCGAGCCCGGGCGCGACAACGTCAGCATTACCCTTGCCGGGGGCAACGGTCCGGGTCTGTTGATCCTCGGTCATACGGACGTCGTACCGGTCGGTGACGGATGGACGACCGACCCGTACGGCGGGGTGGTGAAGGAGGGGCGCATCTACGGACGGGGCGCGTCAGACATGAAGGGTGGACTCGCCGCCGCGCTGGTCGCGATGGCCGCTCTGCGTGGCGCCGGCTTGAGCGGACCGGTCGAACTCGCGGCAGTGGTGGACGAGGAGGAGACCGGCAAAGGCATCCGCGCGTACGTCGACCACGCGCGCGGAGCCGCCGTCGCCGCCGGGTCGGGGCCGGGGTTCCTTGGGTGTATTACGGCTGAGCCGACTGATCTGCAGACGATCATCGCGGCGCGGGGTGACTCGTACCTTCGGGTCGCGGTCCATGGGCGGGCCTGTCATGCGGGGAATCCGGACGACGGCGCCAACGCGATTTACGGTGCGGCCGCCGTTGTCGCCGAGATCGAGCGGCTGCACGCCGAACTCGCCGCCGATCCTCATCCGTTGCTCGGGCCTGCGACCTGGAGTGTCGGTCAGATCAACGGTGGTACGGGCGGTTCGATCGTCCCGGCCGATTGTGTGATTGTCGCCGATCGACGGCTTCTGCCTGGCGAGTCGCCGGCCGCCGTACTCGATGATCTGCGGGCGCGCGTGGCTGCGCTGCGGCTCGAGGATCGCGGGTTGTCGGTCGAGCTCGAGATGCCGATGGAGATGCCTGCGTTCGAGACGGCTGCGGATGCGGAACTCGTCCGCGTGATCGAGGCGGCCAGGATCGATGCCGGCGGCCCCGAGCTGCCGCTCGCGGGGTGGACGGCGGCCTGCGATGGAGGGTACGTCGCACGCGACCTCGACGTACCCGTTGTTGTCCTCGGTCCCGGCTCCGTCACCACCCAGGCCCACCGGGCCGACGAGTCCGTCCCCATCGCCGAACTCGTCACCGCGGCCCGCGCCTACACCCTCACCGCCCTACGCCTACTCACCTGAGCCGCCGCCGGCCACGTGCGGCATCGGTCAGCCGCGGCTCCGTCAGCCACCGCCTGGGTCAGTCGCGGCCGGGGTCAGGCGCGGCCGGGGAAGAAGTCGGCGCCCGTCACGTACTCCATCCGCCGGGTGAACTCGGGATCCGACAGCCGCTCCATCATCTCCTGCTCGGTCAGCTCCTCGACCCGGGTCTGGATCCAGTAGAGATTGCCGAACGGATCGCGCACCCGCCCCACCTTGTCGCCGAAGAACAGATGCGTCACCTCGGTCACCGACGCCCCGCCGGCCGCGACCGCCTGTGCCTGCGTGGCCTCCGCGTCGTCGACGTACAGACGGAGAAAGGCAGGCGTCGCAGGCCACTCCGGCCGGGAGTCGAACATCATCACGATCGCGTTCCCGATCCGCATCTCCGCGTGCCCGATCCGGCCGTCCGGCCCCACCATCCGGTCGATCTCCTCGGCCCCGAACGCCCGCGTCAGCCAGTGCATCAACCCGTCCGTGTCCGCCCCGATGATCCACGGCGTCACGGTCGTATATCCCTCGGGAATCGGCATCTCAGATCTCCTTCGCTCAGTGTCGGACGAGAGCAACGCTAGAAGGAGAACCGGACAAGTTCTGACCTCTACTGAACTTCGGCCGGACTGACGTGGACGGTGGCGCTGTGCAGCTTGGGCAGGGAGTGCGAGAGGCGATGCTGGGCCTCGTGGGCGATGGCGTGGGCGGCGGCCAGAGTGAGCGTCGGGTCGACGATCACGCTGGTCTCGGCGCGGATGCGGTGGCCGGTCCAGCGGAGCCGGAGGTCTTCGATCGCGGTGACGCCCGGCGTACCGCGCAGCGTGGTCTCGGCAGTGGTCAGCAGTTCGGGGTCGACGGCATCCATCAGGCGGCGGTAGACATCCGTCCACGCGCTCTTCAGTACGACGAGGATCGCGACGGTGATGGCGAGTCCGACGATCGGGTCGGCCAACGGGAAGCCGGCCAGTACGCCGACAGCACCTAGTACGACGGCCAGCGACGTGAACCCATCGGTGCGCGCGTGGAGTCCATCGGCGACCAACGCGGCCGATCCGATCCGGCGACCGACGCGGATCCGATACATGGCGACAATCTCATTGCCGACAAAACCGGCCAGGCCGGCCGCGATCAGCGCGCCGAGGTGGCCGAGCGGCTGCGGATCGATCAGCCGGCGGATCGACTCGTACCCGGCGATCACCGCGGACAACGCGATCATCCCGACGATGAAGATCCCGGCGAGATCCTCGGCCCGGCCGAACCCGTACGTGTAGCGCCGGGTCGCCGGACGGCGCGCGAGCACGAACGCGACCCAGAGCGGTACGGCGGTCAACGCGTCGGAGAAGTTGTGGATCGTGTCGGCCAGCAGCGCGACCGATCCGGTCAGTACGACGAGGATCGCCTGAACGACCGCGGTCACACCGAGCCCGGCCAGGCTGAGCTTGACCGCGCGAATCCCCTCCGCGCTCGCCTCCAACGCCGCATCCACCGACTCCGCAGCATCATGCCGATGCGGCCGCACCACCCCAAGCACCCACCCCACCACCCCGCGCCGCCCGCCCCCGCCGTACTCATCCCCGTGCCCGTGCCCATGACCGTGCTCGTGCCCGTGACCGTGCCCGTGACCGCGCTCTTGCCTGTGCCCGTGGTCCATAAAGACATGCTATCTGCGCAATCATGCATATACGCAAGTAGCTGCCCACCGTGGAACCTTGCCGAAGCCGCCTCGGCTTCTGTCCGCGGTCTCGCCTACCTCTTGAGGGCTTGGGCGAGGAGTTCGGCCAGATGCTGGGCATGGCGCGGGGTGCCCTGAGCGATCTGAGTGCGGCAGCTGAAGCCGTCGGCCAGTACGGCGGTTGCGTCGGGCAACGAACGTACGGCGGGCAGCAGCACGCGCTCACCGATCGCCTTCGAGACGGCGTAGTGGTCGCGTTCGAAGCCGAAGTTGCCGGCTAAACCGCAGCAGCCCGAGTCGGGGATGGTCGCGTCGATGCCGGCCGCTGACATCAGTCGGCGGTCGGCGTCGAAGCCGAGGACGGCGTGCTGGTGACAGTGCGTCTGGACGAGGGCCTCTCCGCCGACCTGCGGTGGTTCCCAGCCGGAGTCGACCAAGAACTCGGCGAAGGTCCGTGTCGACTTCGCTGCTTTGTCGGCGAGCGGATTGTCGGCAATCAGATCAGGTGCGTCGTGCCGGATGGCCGCCGTACAACTGGGTTCGAGCCCGACGATCGGCGTGCCGTCGGCGAGATATGGCGCAAGGACCTCGAGCGACCGATTGAGGACGCGCCGCGCCTTGTGCAACTGGCCGGTGGAGATCCAGGTCAGCCCGCAGCACACCCGCTTGTCCGGCACGACGACCTCGAACCCAGCCGCCTCCAACACCTCCACCGCCGCCCGCCCGATCTCCGGCGCCAGACGATCCGTAAACGTATCCGCCCACAACACAACCCTCCCGCGCCCCGCCGCCCCCACCGAGCCCCGGCCATCGACATCAAGGCCACCACCGGGCGCGCCCTGCCCACCCGCCGTACCTCGATCACTCGCCGCGTCACCACCACCCACTGCGTCGCCGCCATCCGCCGCGCTCCGCCCAGTCGCCACGCCTCGGGCGAGTGGCGCGGTTTGTGTGCGCTTCGCGAACCAGCTTGTGAAGCTCTGGTGGGCGAAGGGTGGGATCTCGCGCTCGGGTGCGATGCCGCCGAGGCGTTTCGTCAGCCGCAGCCGGGCGAAGCGATTCGCGAGACCCGGCACCGGGGAGGCGAGCCGGGCCCAGAGCGGGAGCCAGCCCATTGACCAGTGCGACAGCGGCCGAGCCCACGGACGGCGCGCGTAGTGATGCTGGGTGAACTCGGCCTTGTACGTCGCCATGTCCACGTTGACCGGACAATCGGACAGACATCCCTTGCAGGACAGGCAGAGATCGAGCCCATCGCGAACTTCGGTCGACCGCCAGCCGTCCGTGATCAGGTCGCCCTGCAGCATCTCCCACAGCAGATGTGCACGCCCGCGGGTCGAGTGCTTCTCCTCGCGGGTGACCTGGTAGCTCGGGCACATCACGCCGCCCGAACTCTGCCGGCACTTGCCGATCCCGACACAGCGCCGCTGCGCCTGCGCGAAGTCGTGCTCGTCCTCCGGGTACGCGAAGATTGTCGGCAATCGACGATCCTTCGCCGGCCCGTCGTGCCGGATCGCCAGGTCCAGCGGCGGCGGTTCGACGATCATGCCGGGGTTCATCACTACGGCCGGATCCCAGATCTCCTTCAGCTCCGCGAACAATCGGACACCGTCGGCGCCGTACATCCGGCTGAGCAACTCGCCCCGCGCCCGCCCGTCACCGTGCTCACCGGACACCGATCCCCCGAGCTCGACGACCAGGTCCGTCGACTGCTCGACGAAGTCCCGGTACGTCGCGATGCCATCCCGACTGAGCAGGTCGAAGTCGATCCGCATATGCATGCAGCCCTCGCCGAAATGCCCGTACGACGCCCCGGACAAACCGTGCCGCCCCAGCAAATCGTCGAGGCCGCGAAGGTAGGCACCGAGCCGCTCCGGCGGTACGGCGGCGTCCTCCCAACCACCCCACGCCTCTGCACCGTCAGCTCGACGAGTCGCCAGGCCGGCGGCGTCGGTGCGGCAGCGCCAGAGCACCGCTTGCGCCTTCGGATCCGTCACCAGGCTCGCGGTGGCGGGTGAGCCGGAGTCGTGCAGTTCGTCGAGCATTGTCTGCGCGGACCGGGCGGCCAGCACCTCGTCCTCGCCACCCATCTCCACCAGCAGCCAGGCTTTGCCGTCGGGCAGGCCGGCGCGTACGGCGGCATCCCGCACCTCGGCCGGGAGTCGCTCGACCAGATCGATGTTGATGGACTCCATCGTCAGTGGACCGTGCCGCAACACGATCGGCACACAGTCAGCTGACGTGATCGAGTCCCCGAACCCGAGCACACAGAGGACCTTTGCCTTTGGCAACGGGGTGAGCGCGACGGTCGCGCCCAAGGTTGCCGCCAGGCCGCCCTCACTGCCGGACAACAGCCCGGCGACGTTGTACCCATGCTCGGGCAACAGCCGGTGCAACGCATACCCGGAGATCTGCCGCGTGAACTGCCCGAACCGTCGCCGGATGAGCAACTCATTGCGATCCACGAAGGCCTGCACCGCCCGATGCAGCTCACCCTCCCGACTACCCCGCGCGGCGTACCCCGCCCGCAGGTCCAGGACGTCACGCCCCTGCATTCCAGCCAGAGCACCCGAAGCGCCCGCCTGCCCACCTGAGGCCCACACCTCCGCGGCACCTGTATGCAAGCCAGCAGCACCTCCGCGCGCGCCAGCAGCATCTGCCGGCAGGCCCGACGGGCCTGGCCGACCCAATCCGCCCGGCGGCGTCCCCGACCCGCCCACCTGCGTGCCCGGACCGCCCACCTGCATACCCGCGGCGCCCCGGTAGGCGCCCGCAGCGCCGGGCAAGTTCGTGCCGGCGTCGACCGTGAGTCGGGTGCCGTCGGCGAGGATCACGTCCAGGGAACGTAGGTTGTCCGCGGTGGTACCCCAGGCGACCGAATGCGCGCCGCACGCATTGTTCGCAATCATCCCGCCGAGCGTCGCCCGGCTACCTGACGACGGATCGGCACCGAACGCCAGACCGTGAGACCTGGCCGCCGCCAGCAGATCCGTGAGCACCACCCCCGGCTCGACCACCGCGGTCCGCGACTCCGCGTCGATGTCGAGGATCCGATTCAGATGCCGGGACACATCGACAACCACCCCACCGATCGCGTTCCCCGCCATCGAGGTCCCCCCACCCCGCATCACCACCGGCGCCCCCGCCGCGGCAATCACCGCAACCGCGGTCGCGAGATCGTCGACATCAGCCGGCACCACAACCACGTCCGGTACGGCCCGATAGTTGGACCCGTCCGCCGCGTACAACGCCCGCATCCCGCGATCGTCCCCGACCACCCCACGCAACCCCCGCCGCAACTCTCCAACCAACCGCACCACGTCGTAGCCAGGCTCGGAAGTTCCGGTCGTAGGGTTGTCTGGGGTTAACATTGTCGACAATCTACCCATTTCGGTGCGGGTCAGCCAGGAGGACGGATGGTCACAGTAGGGCTCCTCTATCCCGGTCACAGCGCGGAAGACGACTACCCGGCGCTCGAGGCGCGGCTGGACGGGGCGGTCAAGCTCCCGGTCGTGATCACCTCCGTCGGCGAGGATGCGCACCGGGTGGACGCACTGCTCGACCTGGGCCGCGCCGAGCGGCTCGCCGAAGGCGCCTCCGAGCTCGCCTCCGCCCAGCCGGACGCGGTGATGTGGGCCTGCACGTCGGGCAGTTTCGTCTTCGGACCCGAGGGTGCCCGCAACCAAGCCTCCGGAGTCGCTCAGGCGCTCGGCGTACCGGCATCCTCGACGTCGCTCGCGTTCGTCGACGCTTGCCGGGCGCTCGACGTACGGCGGGTCGCGGTGGCGGCGTCGTACCCGGAAGATGTCGCGAAGCACTTCGTCCGATTCCTGACCGCGGGCGGGGTCGAGGTGGTCGCGATGGGCAGCCACGGGATCATCACCGCCGCCGAGGTCGGCACGCTCGAACCGGAGCAGGTGGTCGCGATGGTGAAGGCCGCGGACCACCCGGACGCCGAGGCGATCCTGGTACCAGACACCGCGATGCACACGCTGGAGATCGTCGACGATCTGGAGGCGGCCGCCGGCAAGCCGGTGCTCACGGCCAACCAGGTGACGGTGTGGAAGGGGCTCCAGTTGATCGGCCCGGTACCGTCACTGCCAGGCTTGGGACGATTGTTTTCAGCAAGGGGGACACACGCGTGACCAGTTTCATCGAGCCGTTGGCGCAGGAGTCGACGCCGAGCATCATCGCCGACAAACTGCGCAAGGCCATCAGCCACGGCGAGCTCAAGCCGGGCGCTCAGCTCGGCGAGGCGGACCTGGCCCGCAAGCTCGGCGTCAGCCGCGGACCGCTCCGGGAGGGGATGCAACGGCTGACCCAGGAGGGCCTGCTGGTCTCGATCCGCAACCGTGGGCTGTTCGTCATCGACATGACGCCCGAAGACGTCCAGGACATGTACCTGGCTCGTGAGGCGATCGAGCGCGCCGCCGCGCGAAGGATCATCGCCGGCGACCACGAGGCGGCCGGCAAGGAACTCCTCGCCATCGTCGAGGACATGGCCACCGCCGAGGGCGACCCGGCCGCGGTCGGCGAACTCGACATCGCGTTCCACGAACGCCTGGTGGCACTCGCTCGCAGCCCTCGCCTGTCCCGGATGCACCAGACCTACATCACCGAGACCCGCATGTGCATCCACGCCCTGGAGGCGACCTACACCGTCTCCGACGTCCGGGTCGGCGAACACAAGGCCCTGGCCGAAGCCATCCGCGCCGGCGACCATCTCCTCGCCGACGACCTCCTGATAGCTCACATGGACGACGCCGTCACCCGCCTCACCACCCGCTGACTCCCCCGCCGCCCGGCGACGGTTGTACGACCACCCGCTGACGTCCCGCCGGGCGACGGGTCTACGGCAGTGCGATACCGATGTACTTGGTCTCCAGGAACTCGTCGATGCCGACGGTGCCGCCCTCGCGGCCGAGACCGGACTGCTTGACGCCGCCGAACGGTGCGGCGGGGTTGGAGACGATGCCCTGGTTGAGGCCGACCATGCCGGTTTCCAGGGATTCGGCGACGCGGAGGGCGCGGCGGAGGTCGTTGGTGAAGACGTAGGCGACCAAGCCCCACTCCGTGTCGTTGGCGGCGGCGACGACCTCGTCCTCGGTGTCGAACGGGGTCAGCGGAGCGACCGGGCCGAAGATCTCCTGGTCGGCCATCAGGGCGTCCCGTGGTACGCCGGTCAGCACTGTCGGCGGGTAGAAGTAGCCGTTGCCAGCGGCAACCTCTCCGCCGGTGAGGACGGTGGCGCCGCGATCCACCGCGTCGGCGACCAGGGATTGCACCTTCGCCAGCCCCGCCTCGTCGATCAACGGTCCGACCTTGACGCCCGGCTCGGTACCGCGGCCGACGGTGAGTGCCGACATCTTCGCGGCCAGCCGGCGCCCGAACTCGTCGATTGTCGACGAGTGGACGAAAAGACGATTGGCCGCCGTGCAGGCCTCGCCCATATTGCGCATCTTCGCCGCGATCGCGCCGTCCACCGCCTCGTCCAGGTCCGCGTCCTCGAACACGATGAACGGCGCGTTCCCGCCGAGTTCGAGCGACGTCCGCAGTACCTTCTCCGCGCTTTGCTCGAGCAGCATCCGGCCGACGCGGGTGGAACCGGTGAACGACAGCTTGCGAGCCAGGCCGGAGCGGATCAGCGGCTCCATCACGCCGCCAGCGTCCATCGCGGTGACGCAGTTGACCGCACCCGCCGGTACGCCGGCCTCGGCCAGGATGTCCATCAACGCCAGCATCGACAGCGGCGTCTGGTGCGCGGGCTTGATCACGCTCGTACAGCCGGCCGCGATCGCCGGGCCGAGCTTGCGGGTGCCCATCGCCATCGGGAAGTTCCACGGCGTGATGAGCAGGCACGGGCCGACCGGCTGCTTGGCGATCAGGAAGCGCGCGTTCCCGGCCGGCGCCGTCTGGTACCCACCGTCGATCCGGACCGCCTCGCCCGCGAAGTGCCGGAAGAACTCAGCCGCGTACACGATCTCGCCGCGCGCCTCGGCCAGCGGCTTGCCCATTTCCAGCGTCATCAGCAGTGCGAGTTCGTCAGCCCGCTCGAGCAGCAACTCGTACGCCGCGGTCAGCATGTCGGCCCGCTCACGCGGCGACAGCTTCGCGAAGGCGGGTTGCGCGGCGACTGCCGCGTCAAGCGCCGCGCGGCCATCAGCCGGCGAGGCATCCGCGACCGAACACAGCTTCTCGCCCGTTGACGGATCCAGTACGTCGAACGTCCGGCCGTCTGCTGCGTCGACCCATTGCCCGCCGACGTACAGCCGCTTCTCGACGGCGTCGACCACCTTCGCCTCGTCGGCGCTGAGCCCTGGATATGCGGTCATGCGGCCTCCATTGACAGTCCAGATGCCTGAGATACGCTGATTGTCGACAATCTACCAGTTGACGAAAAGTGTCGACCGGACGCGTGAAGGGGAGCCGCCGTGCCCGAGCTGTCGCAGGTCTTGAAACAGGCAACCGGAGTCGTCGCCGCCCGGGGTGAGGGTGTGTTGCTGTTCGACGAGGACGATCGGCGGTACCTCGACTTCACGGCGGGCATCGGGGTGACGTCGACCGGGCACTGCCATCCGCGTGTGGTCGCGGCCGCGCAGGAGCAGGTCGGCAAGATCATCCACGCGCAGTACACGACGGTGATGCACCGGCCGCTGCTCAACCTGGTCGAACGGCTCGGCGACGTACTCCCCCAGCACCTCGACCGGATGTTCTTCGCGAACTCCGGCAGCGAGGCGATCGAGGCGGCGCTGCGCCTCAGCCGGCAAGCGACCGGTCGGCCGAATGTGATCGTGTTCCACGGCGGCTTCCACGGCCGGACGGTGGCGGCGGCATCGATGACGACGTCGGGGACCAAGTTCCGGTCCGGGTTCAGTCCGCTGATGGCCGGCGTACAGGTGTCGCCGTTCCCGGACCCCGGGCATTTCGGCTGGCCGGAAGAGCAGGCGACGGACTTCGCCCTGAGCCAGTTGGACTACACATTGCAGACCTTGAGTACGCCGGCCGACACCGCAGCGTTCTTCGTCGAGCCGGTGTTGGGCGAAGGTGGGTACGTCCCGGCGAACGAGCGGTTCTTCGCCGGACTCCGGGAACGCGCCGACCAGCACGGGATCCTGCTCGTCGTGGACGAGGTGCAGACCGGGTTCGGCCGGACCGGGAAGTTCTGGGGTGGCGATCACTTCGGTTCACATCCGGACATCCTGGTCACGGCGAAAGGGCTGGCGTCCGGGTTCCCGCTGTCCGGGATCGCGGCGCCGGCCGCGCTGATGGAGAAGGCGTGGGCCGGCTCGCAGGGTGGGACGTACGGCGCCAACGCGGTCGCGTGCGCGGCGGCACTGGCGACGCTGGACGTCATCCAGGACGAGGGACTGGTGCAGAACTCGGCCGAACGGGGTGCGCAACTGAAGCAGGCGCTGCAGTTGGTCGCGGACAAGCACGAGCAGATCACCGACGTGCGCGGACTCGGGTTGATGATCGGCAACGAGTTCCGCGACGCCGACGGCAAACCCGATCCGGTCACGGCGGCCGCCGTACAGCAGGAGGCAGCGAGGAGGGGTCTCCTGCTGTTGACCTGCGGCGCCTGGGGTCAGGTCGTCCGCTTCATCCCGGCGCTCGTGGTGAACCCGGCCGAGATCGACGAGGCGGCCGGCGTCTGGTCAGACGCAGTCACCGCCGTCATCTCCTGACGGCCCACCGAGAGCACGCCGTCCGGGCGGCCTCATCACCCGCCCGGACGGCCGCCGCGATGACCGGAGCACCGCGTCCAGCCAGCGCGCCGGCCGCAGCGCCAGGCAGCACGACCGCACCGCATTCCCACTGCGGCGGGTGTTGACTCTCACACTGTGTTAGGCCGTAGACCGGCGGCATGAATGGAACAGCAACGGAGGTTGCCGCACGGATCAGGGTCGGCGAGGTGTCGTCTCGTGAGGTCACCGAGGGGATGCTCGCGCGAATCGCGGCCGACACCGACGTGAACGCGGTGGTCGAGACCCGACCGGAGTTCGCTCTGCAGGCGGCGGCAGACGCCGACGAGGCGGTCGCGGTGGGTCGCGAGCTCGGGCCGCTGCACGGCGTACCGATGACGGTCAAGGACTGCTTCAACGTCGCGGGTCTGCGTACGACGTGGGGCGATCCGGCGTTCGCAGAGTACGTCGCGGACTGGGACGCGACTGTGGCCGAACGTCTCGGCCAGGCCGGCGCGATCATTGTCGGCAAGAGCAATGTCCACACGATGCTCGGGGACTTCGGACAGACCACGAACGAGATCTACGGCCGGACGAACAATCCCGCGGATCTCACCCGTACGCCGGGCGGCTCGAGCGGAGGTGGTGCGGCCGCGTTGGCTGCTGGTCTCACCTACCTGGAGTACGGATCGGACCTGGTCGGGTCGATCAGACTGCCGGCGGCGTACTGCGGGGTGTATGGCCTGAAGCCCACCACCGGACTGGTACCGATGCACGGCTTCCAACTGCCGGGACCGCCTGAGCCGCCGACCGAGTTCCCGATGTTGTCGACAATCGGACCACTAGCGCGATCGGCAGCGGACCTGCGTACAGCGCTGACTGTCACCGGTGGTCCGGCGGCACCGTTCTCGTGGCGACTCCAGCCGCCGCGGCACGACCGGTTCGCGGACTTCCGGGTGGGCGTCGTACTCGATCACGCGGACGCGCCGGTGTCGAGCGAGGTGGGTGCGGCGCTGTCGGACACGATCGATCGCCTTGGCCGGAGCGGGGCGAAGATCGTCGAAGGATGGCCGGCGGGTGTCGATGCGTCGGAACAGGCCGAGGCGTTCGGGTTCCAGGTCGGTTTGTTCTTCGCGCTGCAGGGAGGAACATCCGAGTTCGCCAGTCTCGCGGAGGTGGCCGCACGGGAGCGGCGGCGGATCGCCCTTCGGCTGACATGGCAGCGGTACTTCGAGGACGTGGACGTCTTCGTCTGTCCAGCGAGTTTCACGACCGCGTTCCCGCACGACAACAGGCCGTTCGACGATCGGACAATCATCACGTCGTACGGCGAGCAACGCTACGACGCGCAGGTGTTCTGGATCGCCCATGCGTCACTCACCGGACTGCCCGCCCTCAGCATGCCGATCGGATCGACACCCGCCGGCCTTCCCGTAGGCGCCCAGGTCATCGGCCCCTGGCATGAGGACGACACCCCGATAACCTTCGCGGAACGCCTCGCTGAGCTGGACTGAACAACGCCGATCCCTGCAGTCGGGCCTTCGCGGGCCGGCGATGGGTCGGACCGAACTCGTTCGCGCGGCTGGGGGCGGCTGGGCGAGGTTGCTGGTTGACTCGGGGTGGATGGGAGGCCGGATTGTTTGCGATCGGGGACTTTGCCAGGCATGGGCGGGTGTCGGTGCGGATGTTGCGGCACTACGACGCGATCGGGTTGCTGCGACCCACGCACGTGGATCCGGCGACCGGCTACCGGAGTTACGATGCCGGCCAGTTCGCGGAGCTCAACCGGATCGTCGCGCTGAAGGACCTCGGATTCTCCCTCGAGCAGGTGCGGACGATGATCGCGGACGAGATCAGCCCGGCCGAGGTCCGCGCATTGTTGACAATTCGCCGCGCGGAACTGGAGTCCACAGTCGCCGAGAGCGTTGCCCGGCTCGCGCAGGTCGAGTCGCGTCTCCGCGGCATCGAGGGCGCGTTGCCGACTGCCGACGTGGTGATCAAGGAGTTGCCCGCCGTACGCCTGGTGGGACTGACCACGACCGCCGCAAGCTTCACCCCCGAGGACATCGGGCCGGTCGTACGTCCGCTGTGTGCGGAGCTCGGCCGGCGGCTTCCCGATGCCGCGGTGCGCCCGGCAGGCCGATTGACCTGTCTGTACGAGCGATCACAGCGGTCCGAGGACGAAGCCGTCGTACGCGCGACTGTTCCGGCGTCGATCGATGCCGAGGGCAACCTCAACGGACTCGAAGTGGTGGATCTGCCCGCCATGCGGGCCGCGACGCTGGTGCATCGCGGGCCGATCGATCAGGTACTACCCGCGTGGCAGGCGCTGGCTCGCTGGATCGACGACAACAACCATCGGTCCGGCGAGCCTGCGCGGGAGCTCTACCTCGACTGCCCGGACGACCCAGCCCAGTGGGTGACCGAGCTACAGGAGCCCATTGCGTGATCGCCATGGGCTCCTGCTCGCGTGGTTCGCGACAGGCTCCTGTTCGGCTCAGGCCTTGGCGGGTTCCAGGGCTACTGGTGGCAGGGCCCCATCGGTGCCCGGGGTCTCGGTGCCGTTGAGGGGGCAGCGCGTGGTTTCGGGGACCTTGACGAGGGCGATCGCGCCGACGACGCAGGCGGCCATCATGTAGTACGCCGGCATCAGCGCGTTGCCGGTTTGGGCCGTGAGCCAGTCGTTCACCGCGGGCGCCGTACCGCCGAACAACGACGTCGACACGTTGTAGGCGATCGCGAAACCGGCGTACCGGACGTGGGTCGGGAACATCGCCGGGAACGTGGCCGAGATCGTCGCCAACTGCGGGACATAGAGCAGTCCGAGTACGGCGAACCCGATGATCGCACCGGCCACGTTCGTACCCATCAGCAGGAACATCGGCGTGCCGAACACGAACAGCCCGGCCAGCGAGAACCACCACAGCGGTTTGCGGCCGACGCGATCCGACAGCCGGCCGGCGAACGGCAGGAACAGCATCATTGTCAACATTCCGATGATCGGCACGATCAGCGACTCGTCCGAGCTGAGGCCGATCTCGCTCTCCAGGTACGTCGGCATGTACGTGAGCAGGGTGTAGTTGACGACGTTCAGCGCGACGACCAGGCCGCCGAGCTGCAGGATCGGCCGCCAGTAGCCGGCCAGCAGATCCTTGAACTGCGTGGTCGTCTCCTCTTCCTTCTGCCCCTTCGCCTCCAACTCACGGAACACCGGCGTGTCCTCGAGCCGCGAGCGCAGGTAGACGCCGACCAGGCCGAGCGGCGCGGCGACCAGGAACGGCAGCCGCCAGCCCCACGAGTGCATCGCGTCGTCGCCGAGCACCAGCGAGAAGCCGAGCATCAGCAGCGCACCGAGGGAGAAGCCGGCCAGCGTGCCGAACTCCAGGAAGCTGCCCAGGAATCCGCGCCTGCGGCTCGGGGCGTACTCCGCCATGAACGTCGCGGCGCCGCCGTACTCACCACCGGTCGAGAAGCCCTGGATCATCCGGAGCAGGACCAGCAGGATCGGCGCCCACAGCCCGATCGCGTCGTACGTCGGGACCAGGCCGACGCACAGGGTGGCACCGGACATCATCAGGATCGTGATCGCCAGCACGTGCTTGCGGCCGAGGCGGTCGCCGAGCGGGCCCCAGATCAGGCCGCCGAGCGGCCGGACCAGGAACGAGACGGCGAAGGTCATCAGCGCGAGCAGGGTCGCGCTCTCGGTGTCACCCGGGAAGATCGCCGCCGATATGTAGGTCACGCCGTACGCGTAGATGCCGTAGTCGAACCATTCGGTCGCGTTGCCGATGGCCGATGCGGCGATCGCCTTCTTCAGCACCCCTGGGGGCGGTTCGGTCTCGACCGACGGTTTCCTGCTGACCGGCGGCTGGCTCTCGGCGTCCACGGGATCCTCCTGTCGTCACTCGGCCTCACCCGGGTGCCCAACACACGCCTTCAGCACACTCGCCTACGCGTTCCGCGAACGTGCCGCCTCACGCCTGTGGCGCACTCTGACGGCCAAGTCGTACTTTTGTTGACAATCCGAAGGTTAACCATGTGCATTCGTGAACAGCAAGGACCAACTCGAAGCAGGCTGCGCTGAGGCGGTCAGTTACCGTCGGCGAGCGAAGCCAGGCCCGCAGTGATGACGGTGATCCCGAACTCGAACCGCTCGTCACTGCTGGCCCCCGCGGTCAGCGCGCCGGCCAGGGCAACCGTCAACGGGAACCGATCGGCCGGCAGGGACTCGAAGAAGCCGCGGAGATACGCGACGAAGCCGTCGATGTCGTCCTTGGTCCATGTCGCGGCTCCTCCCTTCACCGTCTCCTCGAATGCGGTCGCGGTGACGAAGAGCGGGATCAGGTCGACCGCCCAGGCGGCCGCCTGGTCCGGAAGGTTGCCGGCCTTCAGAATGCCGAGCATCCGTTCAGTGCTGAGCAGCGCCCGCTCCCCCAGCGGGACCTGGCCCATCGCCGCTCGGGCGACCCCCGGATTCGCCCGCATCACGCGGAGCATCTCGCGCATCGCGTCCTTCAACTGCTCCTGCCAGCGGTCCGGATCCGGCGTATCTGGAAGGTTCATGTCCTGCGCCGCGCGGTCGACCAGCAGTTGGTCGAGCTCCTTCTTGTTCGCGACGTGCGCGTAGAGCGAGGCGGGTCCGGTGTCGAGCACCTGGGCGACCTTGCGCATCGAGACCGCGTCGTACCCCTGCTCGACCAGCAGGCGCATCGCGGCGTCGACGATCCGCTCCCGGGTCAGCGGCTCACGGATGGCACGGACGGGCTTCTCGGGGCTGATCGGCTGCCACGGCGACTGACTCATACCGCCCACTGTAGCGAACACCGTACTTGACAGGAACAGTGTTCGCGCGTAGAACGGTGTTCGTTAACGAACAGTGTTCGCCCAGATCTGACAGGAGCCGACGATGAGCACCTCGACCAATACCCCACCGGCCCCACCCGCCGGGCAACCATCAACCGCCTCAGCCGGCTCAACCGTGACCCCTGACTCGGCCGGCTCGACCACGGCGCTGGACTCGGCCGGCTCAGCCGCTACGCCCGACTCGGCCAGCTCGACGCTGGATTCGGCCGGATCGTCGGACTCGGCCGGCTCGTCCGGGGTGGCGGACTCGGCCGGCCCGACTGGTACGCCGTACCGGTGGCGGTGGATCGTGCTGGCGACCGTGTTGATCGCCGAGATCATGGATCTTGTCGACGCGACGATTGTCAACATTGCAGCGCCGTCGATCCGGGCCGAGCTCGGCGGGTCCGAGTCCGCGATGCAGTGGATGCTGGCCGGCTACACGCTCGCGTTCGCGATCGGGCTGATCAGCTTCGGCCGGCTCGGCGACCTGGTCGGACGACGCCGGCTGTTCGTCATCGGTGCGGCCGGGTTCACCCTCGCGTCCGTGATCTGCGGGCTGGCCACCTCACCGGAACTGCTGATCGGCAGCCGGGTCGCGCAGGGTGTGCTCGGCGCGGTGATGATCCCGCAGGGGTTCGCGATCCTGAAGGCGGTCATCCCGCCGGCGGAGATCGGCAAGGCGTTCGCGATGTTCGGTCCGGTGATGGGATTGTCCGCAGTCGCCGGACCGATCATTGCCGGTGTCCTCATCGACGCGAACTGGTTCGACGCGGGCTGGCGGATGATTTTCTTCATCAACGTCCCGATCGGCATGCTCGCCCTGTTCGGCGCGCTCCGCTTCATGCCCGAGGTGAAGACACCGGGCGCATCCCGGCTCGACCCGGCCGGCGTGATCCTGGTCAGTCTCGCGTCCGGGTTGCTGATCTACCCGCTGGTCGAGGGCCGTGAGCTCGGCTGGCCTTTGTGGACAATCCTGATGTTGATCGTGTCGATCCCGATGTTCGCGCTGTTCGGCTGGCGCGAGCGCCGGTCCGGGAACCCGGTCATCGACCCGTCGCTGTTCCGCAGTCGCGGGTACGTCGCCGGCCTCGGCGTGATCACCACGTTCTTCCTGGCGATGTCCGGTTTCATGCTGGTGTTCAACCTGTTCACCCAGCTCGGACTGCACTACAGCCCGCTGAAGGCCGGCCTCGCGATGGTGCCGTTCTCACTCGGGATCGCGATCGGCGCGCCACTGTCCGGCGGACTGCTCGCGCCGAAACTCGGCCGCAACGCGCTGCAACTCGGCATCGCGGTGATGACGCTGGCGATGGGCGGCGTGTGGTTCACCCTGCACGCGTACGGCGACGCGACGACGATCTGGAACCTGGTCCCGGCGACCCTGGCCACCGGGATCGGCGCCGGAATGGTGTTCGCGCCGCTGTTCGACATCATCCTGGCCTCGATCGACGACCAGGCCGCGGGTTCGGCGTCCGGCGTACTGACCGCGATGCAGCAGTTCGGCGGGGCGATCGGCGTCGCGGTGATCGGCACGATCTTCTTCCAGCTGCTGCCGGAGCACGCGTTCCTCGGTGCCACCAAGACCACGGTGGTGGTCGCGATCGGACTGTTCGTGGTGAGCCTCGCCGTCAGCTGGCTGCTCCCGAAGCGCGCCCGCGAGGGAGCCGCCGCCCACTGATCTAGGGCGACCGTCAGTGGAAGAAGTCAGCCCACCCGGCAGATCGACCGAGTGCCGCCACGGCGACCATCGGTGGGACGAGTCGGGGCAACCGTCGGTGGGACGAGTCGGAGCGACCGCCGGTGGGACAAGCCGCCGTCGAGTCGGCCGCGGGCATGCGAAAGCCCCGCTCCTCAGTGCTGAGGAGCGGGGCTTTCGGGCTACGTCAGTTGAACGAGTCGCCGCAGGCGCAGGAGCCGGTGGCGTTCGGGTTGTCGATCGTGAAGCCCTGCTTCTCGATGGTGTCGACGAAGTCGATCGAGGCGCCCTTCAGGTACGGCGCGCTCATCCGGTCGGTCACGACGTTCACGCCGTTGAAGTCGGCCACCACGTCACCGTCGAGCTGACGCTCGTCGAAGAACAGCTGGTACCGCAGCCCGGAGCAACCACCCGGCTGTACGGCGACCCGCAGCGCGAGGTCGTCGCGTCCTTCCTGCTCGAGCAGCGCCTTCACCTTGGCGGCGGCCCCGTCGGTGAGGAGCACACCTGTGGCGACGGCCTGCTCGGTCTGCGCTTCAGTCATTCCTGACTCCAGTCATCTCGTGAGCGCCCGGCTGCTGTGGGCAGGCAGCCGTGCGCGGAAAGTCCGCTGTCATTCCAGGCCAACACCCGTCGATCTGGAACCATTCCCATGGTCGCACACCAATTTCCTGGATCAACTACCTGCCTCGCTGGCCGGACGCCGATTCGACGCACGGCCCGCTCGCCGGCGTTCCGCCGTACGGGCGCCACCCGGTTCCCCGGCGTCCGCGGTACGGGCACCACGCGGCTCCCCGGCGTTCCGCCATACGGAACGAGGTCAGCGGGCCCAGGTCTTGGCGACACGCTCCGCGACGGCGGCCAGCGAGCCGTGCGGGTCGGCGAACGCCTGCGCCTCCCCCACCGCGTCGACAAGCGAGTACGCCGACTCGACGCCCATCGTGCGCATCTCGCGGGAGCCGATCAGGACCTTTCCGGCCAGTACGACGCACGGCCGCATCGCGTCGTTCGCCACCTTCGCGACCCCCGCGATCACCTTGCCGTCACGCGACTGGAAATCGAAGGCACCCTCACCGCTCAGCACCAGATCGACCCGCGACGCCTTCTCCTTCAGCCCGGTCAGCTCCGCGACGAGGTCGATCCCGGACACCCGTTCGGCGCCGAGCAGCAACAGTGCGTAACCGAGTCCACCGGCCGCGCCCGCGCCATTCTGATCCGCGGTCTTGCGATCCGCGAGCTCCGCGAAGTGCGTCAGCCAGCCATCCACCTCGGGCTTGCGCTCGTCCGCGAGGCCCTTCTGCTTACCGAACACATTGGTCGCGCCGCGCAGCCCGAGCATCGGGTTCTCCACGTCACTCGCCGCGACGAACTCGATCCCGGCCATCCGCGTCCGCGCCGGCTCCAGGTCAACCTCGGTCAGCGCCGCGAGGCCTGCCGCTCCGGCGTCCAGGCTGCCCCCGGCGGCTGTCGCTCCCAACGCGGCGAGCAGACCCGCGCCGGCGTCGTTCGTCCCGGATCCACCGAGCCCGAGGATGATCCGCTTCGCCCCGGCGTCGACCGCGGCCGCGATGAGCTGGCCAACGCCGTACGTGGTCGCATCCTCCGGCCGGCGCTGCTCCGGCTCGACCAGGTGCAGACCGCAGGCCTGCGCGGTTTCGACGTACGCCGTTTCGCCCGCGAGCAGCACCGTCGCCGGGGTGTCCTCGCCGAGCGGTCCGCGGACCGTCACCGACAGCAGGGTCCCGTCGACGACGGCCGACAGTACGTCGATGAACCCGGGACCGCCGTCGGCCATCGGCGCGACCAGCACCTCCGCGTCCGGGTCCCGCCGCCGCCAGCCTTCCTCGATGGCAGCCGCCGCCTCAACGGCGGTGAGGGTTCCCGCGAACTTGTCCGGCGCAATCAGCACTCGCATGCCGACATCCTCTCCCACATCCATTCGCCCCCGCCGCCCGGGAACCACCTCGCGGACACGCCTCGCCTTCAGGTCCGTTGACTCGTCTCAGCGCGGGCAGTTGGATCGGCAGCCATGAAGACAATCCTCTTCGCGTACCGCGTGAGCGATCTCGAACGGTCGCTCGCCTTCTACCGGACGGTGGGCTACACCGAGCTCGGCACCGTGCCGTTCGACGACGGATCCAGCCTGGTCTGGCTGAAGCTTCCGGACGAACCGGCGGTGTCGCTCGAACTGGTACACCGGCCCGCCGACGGACCGGTCAAGATCGGCGGCTTCGAGCACTTCGCGATCGAGGTCGAGTCGCTGAGTGAGACGATCGAGCGTCTCACCGAGGCCGGTCTGGAACCGGGATCGATGGAATTCCCCGCGGGTTCCGAGGGCCCGAAGACGTCCTGGCTCATCGACCCCGACGGCTACCGCATCGAGCTGGTCGAGTGGCCGCCTGGCGGGCCGCCGGTGGTCGACCAGGCGTAGTGACGGTCGGCCGACCAGGCGTAGCTACGGTTCGGTCGACTAGGAGTGGCTATGGTCGGTCGACCAGGCGTAGCTACGGTCGGTCGACCAGGCGCGCCGAAAGGGGTACGGCCAGTTCGTGCGCCGCCACGACCTCCTGCGGCGTTCTGCCCTGCGGACTGCATCGCGGCGGCCGACTTCCGCTAGCGTGACCGCGACGCCGCCCCTTGCCGGATCGCCGGGATCACAAGGTGACGTCGTTCGGCCGGACCGACAGCGGCCACGCGGTCGAGCAGGAGACCAACCGCCTTGTCGGCGAACGCCTCATGATCACCGGGACCCGCCTTCTCGGCGAACGCCTCATGATCACCGGACCCCGCCTTGTCAGCGAACGCCTCGTGATCACTGGGACCGGCGAGCAGCGAGTGCGCGTACTCGATCGAGACTCGGTCGAACGCGAGGTCGGAACGCCCCTCCCCCAACAGGACCACCGGCCGGCTCGGAACCGCCGCGGCGCCGGCAGATGCCGACGGCCACAAGAGAATTCCGTCGACCAGCCGGTCACGAAGACCGTCGAGGGCGAGCTCTTCCGCAACTCTGTCTCCGTCCGTCTGCTCGATCAGAACGGCGACGCCGCGCTTCTTCGCTGCCCGGCCGACGGCTCCGGCGAGCCCGGCGAAGTACTCCAGGGCGAGGTCGGGAATCGCCAGCGCGATCACGCCGCAACTCCCCTTGCGCAACGAACGGGCGCCGAGGTTGGGGCGATAGTCCAGTGCGGCGATCGCGGCTTCCACCTTCGCCCGGGTCGCCGGCGTGACATGCGGATAGTGGTTGATGACGTTGGAAACGGTCTTCACCGAGACACCGGCTCGCTGGGCGACATCACGCATCCGCGCCGTCATCGATCCCCCCGTGCCATCACGTGCTCCTGGAATTCATCACGTTACGGCGCCTCGGCGTGAGGTGCAACGCGTTAACGCCGTTCAACGCGTTATGTTGGTGTGGTGCGAGTTCAGGTGGAGCCGATGCCGCTCGACACTCTGGTCGAGCTGGTGAACGGCTGGGGCGTCGAACCTCGCCGCGCGGGTGCCAGATCGGTGGTACCCCCGCTCGCCGACCACGTCGGCCGGGCCGGCGTTCCCGCCTCGGTGGCCGATGTGCTGACGGACTCCGAGCTGATCCAGTTCGCCGACACGGTCTTCGGGATCTTCGCTTCGGGGGGTACGGCTGCTCGCGTCGCCGCGATCTCCGGCCTGCTGACGCGCATCGACGTACGGCCCGACCTCACCTTGGAAGACGGCGACGTCCGGCGGAGGTGGTGGGCGGACGCCGACGACGCTCTGCTGGCCGCGGCTCTGCTGGCCCTGAGGGCGCAGCTGTCCGACGAGGATCCCGCTCGCCTCGGCGTCTGCGTCGACGGCGGTTGCGCGGACATCTACATCGACGTCTCACCCGCTGGGCGGCGGCGCTTCTGCTCGGTCACGTGCCAGAACCGTGCCCGCGCCGCGAGGTACCGGCGCACCCGGCGAAGCGCCCCGTGACCAGTCCGGCCCCATGACCTGTCCGGCCCCGTGACCAGTCCGGCCCCGTGACCTGCCCGGCCGGATGACGTGTCCGGTCCGATGACGTGTCCGGTCCGATGACCTGTCCGGTCCGATGACCTGTCCGGTCCGATGACCTGTCCGGTCCGATGACCTGTCCGGTCCGATGACCTGTCCGGTCGGATGAGCAGCCGGTCGGATGAGCAGCCGGTCGGATGAGCGGCCGGTCGGATGAGCAGCCGGTCCGGTGAGCATCCGCGGGACGGACGGATACGGTGCCTGGATGCAGTGGCCGAGTACACCCGCTGAAGCGATTGCCGTTCAGGAGGAGCTGCGGGAGCTTGTCGACAGTACGGATGTCGGCGATCAGCCGCGGTATGTCGCCGGGCTTGATGTTGCGTACGACGGGGATCGGTTGGCGGCCGCGGTCGTCGTACTCGACTGGGAGACGTTGGCCGAGGTTGATCGGGCGGTCGTGCTTGGGGAGACGACGTTTCCTTATGTGCCTGGGTTGTTCGCGTTCCGGGAGGTTCCAGGGCTGCTGGAGGCGCTGAGGAAGTTGAGTACGACGCCGGATCTGCTGGTATGCGATGGGCAGGGGTTGGCGCATCCGCGGCGGTTCGGGCTCGCATGTCATCTCGGTGTGTTGACCGGGCTGCCGGCGATCGGGGCGGCGAAGACGGCGTTCGTGGGTACGCATGCCGAGCCCGGCCCGGCGCGGGGTGAGTCGGCCGATCTGATTGTTGACAATGAGGTTGTCGGCGCTGTGGTGCGTACACAGGACGGGGTGAAGCCGATCTATGTGTCCGTCGGGCATCGCGTCAGTCTCTCGACCGCTGTGCAGCATGTCCTGCATCTGTCGCCTCGGTATCGGTTGCCGGAGACAACGCGGGCGGCTGATCACCTGTGTCGGCAGGCGTTGTCAGCGGCGGAGCAGGCGGCGGATGAGGAGTGCTAGTACGGCGCCGATGAGGTAGGGGCGGGCTCGACGGACGAGTGCCGGTACGAGCGCGGAGCCCAGATCCAGCGTGGACGCGCCGGCAGTTGGCTCGCCGGATGGGGCCGGCTGAGCCTGACTTGTCGGCTCGTTGGAGACACCTGCAGCGCCGGTGGGAGTGGCGGGTCTGGTTGCGGAGGCGGTGGGCTCGGTTGTGGAGGCAGTGGGTCCGGTTGCGGAGCCGCTGGATTCGGTTGCCTGGCCGCTGGACTTGACTGCGGGGGCGGTGGGTTTGGCTGCGGAGCCGCTGGACTCGGCCGCGGGTGCGCTCGATTCGGTTGCCGCACTGCTCGACCCTGCTGTCGGCGCGGTGGGTTTGGCTGTTGTGGGTGGGGATTGGGTGGTGAGGGTGGTGGTTAGGCAGGTGACGAATTCGGCTAGGAGGTGGTCGGAGACGTCTTGGATGAGGCCGCGGCCGAACTGGGCGGGCCGGCCGGTGACTGTCAGGTCGGTTTCGACGGTGACCGCGGTGGCTGTGTCACCCGAGGCGTCCAGGCGGGCGGTGACCCGGACGGACGCCGTACTGTTGCCGCGCCGGTCCTTGCCCTTGGCCTCGACCACGGCGTGATGGTCCGCCGGGTCGCGTTCGACAAACGTTCCGGTGCCGGAGTACGTCAGCGACACCGGTCCCAGTTTGACCTTGCACGTCCCGGCGAACCCGTCGCCGTCGTACGACGTCAGGGTGGCGCCGGGAAAACACGGCACCACCCGTTCGAGGTCGTTGAACGCGGCCCAGGCCTCCTCGACCGGAGCCGGTACGACGAACTTGTGCTCGAGCTTCATCCACTACCTTCCGCAGATCTCATCCAGTACCTGCCGCGGCCAGCACAGCGCGCCGGGTCAGGACCGACGCCAGGTGCCGCCGGTACTCGGCGTCACCGTTGAGGTCGGTCACCGGAGACGTCCCGTCGGCTGCCCGGGCGGCGGCCTCGCGGACGGCTTCGGCGGTCGCCGGCCGGCCGATCAGCAGGTCCTCGACCGCGGTCGCCCGGATCGGCGTCGAGCCCATGTTGGTCAGCCCGACCCGCGCCTCGGCGATCGAGTCCCCGTCCAGCCGGACCGCGGCTGCGACGGCGACGATCGACCACTGCTGCGCGACCCGGTTGAACTTCTCGTAGTGCGCTCCCCAGCCGGTGTACTTCGGCACCCGTACCTCGACCAGCAGTTCGTCCTCGGCGAGCGCCGTACTGAACACGCCCTGGAAGAAGTCGCCGGCGGCAACGGTACGACGGCCTTCCGCGCCGGCGATCACGAACGACGCGTCCAACGCGACCGCGACCGCCGGCAGGTCGCCGGCCGGATCGGCATGGGCCAGCGAACCGCCGAACGTCCCGCGGTGTCGCACCTGCGGATCCCCGATCGTTGCCGTGGCCAACGAAATCAGCCGGGCGTGCTCGCCGACCAGCGGATCTGACTGGACCGTGCTGTGCGATGTCATCGCACCGATCACCAGCGCGTCCCCGTCGTCGCGGACGCCGCGCAAATCGTCGATCTTCCCAATGTCGACAATCGACTCCGGCGCGGCCAAGCGCAACCGCAGCACGGGCATCAGGCTCTGACCGCCGGCCAGCACCTTGGCGTCGGAGTGTTCGCGCAGCAACGCCACCGCCTCGTCGACCGACGTCGGTGTGAAGTACTCAAAGGCCGCGGGAATCATGACTCCGCACCTCCCTGCAAGGCTTTCCAGACCCGGTACGGCGTACATGGCATCGGCACGTCCGACACACCGAGATGGCGAACCGCGTCGATCACCGCGTTCACCACGGCCGGAGTCGACGCGATCGTGCCCGCCTCGCCGACGCCCTTCACCCCCAACTGGTTCGTCGTCGCCGGGGTCTCGGTGCGTGCGGTCTCGATCGACGGCAGATCGGCCGACGACGGGACCAGATAGTCGACGAACGACCCGGTGATCAAGGTGCCGGTCTCGTCGTGCACCGCTTCCTCGAACAGCGCCTGCGCGATGCCCTGCGCGATACCGCCGTGCACCTGGCCCTCGACGATCAGTGGATTGACGACAATCCCAACGTCGTCAACGCTCACGTACGACCGGATCGTCGTGGCACCGGTCTCCGTGTCGACCTCGACCGCGCAAAGGTGAGTACCGTGCGGGAACGAGAAGTCGTCCGGCTCCAACGTCGCGTCCGCATCGAGCGACCGCTCCGCACCGCCGTCGAGCTTGTGCCCCTGGAACACCGCGAACGCCAACTCCCCCAGCGTCATCCCCGACTCGGTGCCACGCACGCCGAACCGGCCGCCGCTGAAGTCGAGGTCGTCCGCGTTGGCCTCGAGCAGCTGGGCCGCGATCGGCTTCGCCTTCTCGATCACCTTGTCGGCCGCGGCAAGCACGGCCATCCCGCCGACCGCGAGCGACCGCGAGCCGTACGTGTCCAGTCCGCGCCCGGCGACCTGCGTGTCGCCGTGCAGCACTTCCACGTCCTCGAAGGCGACGCCCAGCCGATCGGCGACCAGCTGACTCCACGCCGTCTCGTGCCCCTGGCCGTGCGGGCTCGTCCCGGTGATCACCTCGACTTTGCCGGTCGGCAACATCCGGATCGACGCGTGTTCCCAACCGCCACCGACGTACCCCATCGAGCCGAGCCAGCGCGACGGCGCCAGCCCGCACATCTCGGTGTACGTCGAGACGCCGATGCCGAGCTGGACCGGGTCGCCGGACTCGCGCCGCTTCAGTTGTTCGGCGCGCAGGTCGTCGTACCCGAAGAGCTCCTTGGCCTTGGCAGTCGCGGCCTCGTAGTTGCCGGAGTCGTAACGCAGCCCGGTCACGGTCGGGAACGGGAACTCGTTGTGCTTGATCCAGTTCCGTTCGCGGACCTCGAGCGGGTCGACGCCGAGCTGCGCGGCGAGTTCGTCCATCATCCGCTCGACCACGAACGTCGCCTCCGGCCGCCCGGCGCCGCGGTAGGCGTCCGTCCAGGTCAGGTTGGTGAAGACGTTGGTGCAGCTCAGCCGGTACGCCGGGAACTTGTAGATGCCGTTGTACATCAGGGCCCCGAGGATCGGGACGCCGGCCGAGACGAGCCCGAGGTACGCGCCCATGTTGGCGAGCAGATCGACCTTGAGACCGGTGACGTTGCCGTCGCGGTCAGCAGCGAGGGTGACCTTCTGCCACTGGTCGCGGCCGTGGTGGGCCGCCATCAGCGACTCCGACCTGGTTTCGCTGTATTTACAGGGCTTTCCGGTACGGCGGGCCGCGATCACCGTGAGCACTTCCTCCGGCGTGAACTGCAGCTTGCCGCCGAATCCGCCGCCGACGTCGGGAGCGATCACGCGGATCTTGTGCTCCGGGATGCCGAGAACCAGCGAGATGAAGATCTTCACGAAGTGCGGAACCTGGGTCGAGTCCCACACCGTGAGCTGTTCGCTGGTGGGGTCGACCACGATCGACCGCGGCTCCATGAACGACGGGATCAGCCGCTGCTGGCGGAACTCGCGCTCGATCACGATGCCGTCGTCGCGCGCTGCCGCGATCGCGGTCTCGACCTCGCCGCCGTGGCCGGCCTCGGCCGAGTCGTAGACGAAGGTGGCCGACACGTTGGTGCCGAGACCGGGATGCGCGAGCACCTCGTCGGCGGCGGCCGCCTTCAGGTCGAGCGCGGCCGGAAGCTCCTCGTAGTCCACGTCGACCAGGTCGGCCGCATCGCACGCCTCGGCCGCGCTCCGGGCCACCACGACGGCGACGATCTCGCCGGCGAAGTTCACCGTGTCGACGGCGATGGACGGGTGGTCCGGCTGCACCTGTTCAGGCGTAGCCGTCCAGGCGAACGGCAGCCCGCCTTGCTCATCGGCGAGATCGGCGCCGGTCAGTACGGTGACCACGCCGGAAGCCGCTCGTGCGGACTCGGTGTCGACACCGGTGACCCGCGCGTGGGCGAAGGGGCTGCGAACCATCGCGAGGTGCAGCATGCCGGGCAGTACGACGTTGTCGGTCCAGCGGGTCCGGCCGGTGATCAGCCGGGCGTCCTCCTTGCGCCGACGGGGATTGCCGATCTCGGCGACCGGGCGTTCCTCGGTGGCGGTCATTGCGCACCTCCGGCGGCCGCAGCCTGAACCGCACGCACGATGTTCTGGTAGCCGGTGCAGCGGCAGAGGTTGCCCTCGAGCCCGAGCCGGATCTCCTCCTCGGTCGGGTTCGGGTTGTCGGCCAGCAGATCCAGCGATTGCATGATCATGCCGGGCGTGCAGTAGCCGCACTGCAAGGCGTGGTTCTCGTGGAAGGCCTGCTGCATCGGGTGCAACTGCCCGTTGGTCGCGAGGCCCTCGATCGTGGTGACCTCGTGCCCGTCGGCCTGGACCGCGAACAGCGAGCACGACTTCACACTTCGCCCGTCGAGGTGGACCGTGCACACACCGCAGTTCCCGGTGTCGCATCCGACCACTGTCCCTGTCTTTCCCAGCTGCTCGCGCAGGTAATGCACCAGCAGCGTGCGCGGCTCCACGTCGTCCGTGTAGCTGCTTCCGTCGACTTGCACCGTGATCCGGGTCATCGCCCCGCCTCCAGAAGTAGGCACCCACCTGGACCCGATCCTGCTCTCGTGTGATCTCCACCACAAGAGATCGGACCACTGCCAAACACCTGGCCAGTGCCAGCCAGGGATGGAGTGGGCGCTGGCGACGTGGATGGATGGCCGAGGCTGGTGCTGCCGGTGCCGGGCCCGTCCCGCCGAGACGTGCGGGACGGGTGCATGCGCCGGGCCCGTGGTCGGGGTGAGGGGTGGCGGGGTGGTCAGTGGTGGATGGGGCCGGGGTGGGTTGTGAGGCGGGTGCCGGCGCCGCCCCAGCGGAGGGCGATGATTTCGGCGGCGATGCTGACCGCGGTCTCTTCGGGAGTCCGGGCGCCGAGGTCGAGGCCGATCGGGCTGGCCAAGCGGGCGATCTCGGTCTCCGTGAGGCCGGCTTCGCGGAGGCGCTTCAGCCGGTCGTCGTGGGTACGGCGGGAGCCCATCGCGCCGATGTAGCCGAGTTCCGGCAGACGCAGCGCGACCTCCAGGAGCGGTACGTCGAACTTGGGGTCGTGCGTGAGCACGCAGATCACCGTCCGCCCGTCGATCCGCCCAGCCGCGGCCTCAGCCGAGAGATACCGATGCGGCCAGTCGACAACGACCTCATCCGCCGACGGGAACCGCGAGGCCGTTGCGAACACCCCGCGCGCATCGCACACCGTCACCCGATAACCGAGGAACGCGCCGAGCTTCGCCACCGCCGCCGCGAAGTCGATCGCGCCGAAGACCAACAGCCGCGGCACCGGTGCGTACGACGACACGAATACCCGCATCCCCTCACCACGCCGCTGCCCGTCCGGCCCGTACTCCAACGTCTCCGTCCGCCCCGCCGCCAACAGCCCCCGCGCATCGTCAGCCACCGCATCATCAGCCCGCTCCGACCCCAGACTCCCCACCGTCCCCGCCGAGGTCCCACCAGCCCCACCCGCCGACGGCGCATCCGACGGCGTACCCATCGACGGCGCGCCCGCCACGGCCTCGTCGACTGGACGCACCACCAGCCGGCGGCCGAGTCGGGCCGAGTCCGGATGGGCAACCACAGTTGCGACCGCGACCGGTCGGCCAGCGTCGATGTCGGCTGCCACCTCGTCCAGCCAGGGGTACGACGTTCTGTCGACGCGCTCGACGAAGATATCGATGATGCCGCCGCAGGTGAGGCCGACCGCGAAGGCCGACTCGTCGCTCACGCCGTACCGTTGCAGCACCGGCTCACCGGACTCCAGGATCTCCTCACCGAGTTGGTAGACCGCGCCCTCGACGCAGCCACCCGAGACGCTGCCGACCGCCTCGCCGTCGGGTCCGACCAGCATCACCGCGCCAGGCGGCCGCGGCGCCGACTCGAACGTCGCCACAACGGTGCCCACGGCAACCGACTCCCCCGCGCGCCACCACTCCACCAACCGCTCGAGCACGTCACGCATCGGCTACCACCTTCAGAAGATCCGCAAAGCTGGCCAGGCTGTGTCCCGCGACCAGGTCGTCCAGGTGCGGCAGTACGGCGACGATCCCGGCCTGCACCGGCATGTACCCAGGCTTGCCACGATGCGGGTTCAGCCAGACCACCCGGTGTGCCAGACCCGCCAGCCGCTCCAACTGGGCACCGAGCAGCGACGCGTCCCCGCGCTCCCACCCGTCACTGCACACGACCACGACCGCCCGCCGCGCAGTACCGCGCTGACCCCAGCGATCCAGGAACACCTTCAGCACCTCACCGAGTCGTGTTCCGCCCGACCAGTCCGGTACGACGTCGCCAGCGAGCCGCAACGCAAACTCGGGGTCGCGGTGGCGCAGTGCCGGTGTGACCCGGGTCAGCCGAGTGCCCATGGTGAAGACCTCCACCGACCGCGGTGCAGCCAGGACGAGCGTGTGAGCCAGTCGCAGCAGACTGTCGGCGTACGGGCGCATCGAGCCGGACACATCGACGAGCAGTACGACGCGACGGGGCCTGGTGCCGCGTCGGCGGTAGAGGACTCGGCCGGGCTCGCCGACCTGGCGCAACTGGGCGCGCAACGTCCGCCGCGGGTCGATGTCGCCTCGGTGCGACGGGCGGCGCCGGGCGGCGCGCCGGACCGGGCTCCGGGGGCGGAGTGTGCCGAAGAGCCTGGCCAGCTCGGCCCGGTCGCTTGCGGACAGTTCGGCGACGTCGCGGTGGCGCAGGACTTCCGTCGTACTCGCGGAGACGTTGAGCGAGCGGTCGCTGTCCTCACCGTCAGCGGCCTCGTCGACATCGAGGGCTGCCTGCACCGTCGTCGACGTCGGCGTACGGCGAACAGCCCGGCCCGACCGTTCACCGGAGAACCAGGCGGCGAACACCTCGTCGTACCGCGCAGTGTCGTCCGGCCCGCTGCACAGCGCGGCGCGGCCGGCCCAGTAGACGTCGGCGGCGACAGCAGCGTCCAGCGCGGCGACAGCTCGGAGGAAAAGGTGGACGCGATCGGCGGTGACGGCCAGGCCCGCGTGCCGGAGTGCCGATGCGAAACCGGCCAAGGCGAGGTCTGGAGCGGTCATGGTCGCCTCAGCTCGCCAGCAACCGGTCCAGCGACTCACGCACCCGGTCCGTGTCTTCCCGGTACTTGAGCACCGCCCCCAGCGTCGCGGCCGCCGCCTCGATATCGAGCGTTTCCGTGCCCAGTGCGTCGAGCGCACGCGCCCAGTCGAGGGTCTCCGCGACGCCCGGCGGCTTGAGCAGGTCCATGTCGCGCATCCGCTGCACCGAGCGCGCCACCTGTTCGGCGAGCCGCTGCGACACCTCTGGCAGCCGGGTGCGCACGATCTCGACCTCACGGGCCAGACCGGGGTGGTCGATCCAGTGGTAGAGGCAGCGACGCTTCAGCGCGTCGTGGACCTCGCGGGTCCGGTTGGAGGTGAGTACGACGATCGGCGGGACCTCGGCGGTGATCGTGCCGAGCTCCGGGATCGTCACCTCGTGGGTCGACAGCACCTCGAGCAGGAACGCCTCGAACTCGTCGTCGGCCCGGTCGATCTCGTCCACCAGTAGTACGGCGGGACTCTCCCGAAGCGCTCGCAACACCGGACGGGCGAGCAGGAACCGCTCGTCGAACAGAGACTTCTCGACCTCTTCGAGGGCAGCGTTGGTGGTTTCGACGTCCGGGTCGGCTCGGGTCGCCTCGACGGTGCGCAGATGCAGGATCTGGCGCGGGAAGTCCCAGTCGTAGAGGGCTTGAGTCGAGTCGATGCCCTCGTAGCACTGCAGCCGGATCAGCTGGACGCCGAGCGCTTCGGCGATAGCGGCGGCGAGTGAGGTCTTGCCGGTGCCTGGTTCGCCCTCGAGCAGCAGCGGGCGGTGCAGGGCGAGCGCGAGGTAGCCGACCGTGGCCAAGCCGTCGTCCGCGAGATACCCGGTACCGCGCAGACGGTCAGCGAGCTCTGCGGCGGAGCCGACGGACTTCATCTGCACAGCATTACCCGACGCGCCGACGTTGCCAAGGCTCAGCCGAGCCGATGCCCCTCCGGCAATCCCTCGACCGTGTCCACATCCACCCCATCGGCGAGGTCGCCACACTCGACCTCCACCGGCGGATGCTGCTTGAGGTAAACCCGAGCGCCCTGGTCCCCGACCGAGGTAGCAATCACCCCGTCCCAATGGTCACGACCGAGTACGACGGGGTGCCCCGGAGTCCCGTGGTAGACGGCCCGAACCAGGGCCGACCGGTCGGCCTGGGCCGCTAGGCGCCGGACGACATCGGCGGTGAGACCGGGAACATCAACAGGCACGATGAGCGCCGCGCTGGGGAGAGGTACGGGTGGCACCACGGAGAGCGCGGGGTGGTGAGTCGCGGCCGGGCCGCGCTGCGGATCGGCGAGGCGCTGGAGCGCTGTCAGCCCGGCTCGGAGGGACGCGCCCATCCCCTCCTGCCAGTCGGTTGCCTCGACCAGTTCGACCGAGTCATCCAGTTCAGCCGCCACCTGGTCGGCGGAGGCGCCGATCACGGCAAGCACCGGGGAGCACCCAGCCTCACCCAGCACGCGCGCCGTGCGGGCCGCCCACGAGACACCCTCCGGGTCGCGGATGAGGGCTTTGGGGGCGCCCATGCGGTGGCCGGCGCCGGCGGCCAGGAGCAGTCCTGCGATCTTCACTCTCGGAGGGTAGCGATTTCACAGTCTGAGCAGTGACGTCTACCACGCAGCGCAAGGGGCGCGACGTGGCACGATGTTTGACGTGACGACTACTGCGGATGGCCCGAAGGCTCTTCCTCTGCTGTTCCTGGGACAGAACACCGACCCTCACTCGGAGCGGGGCGTCGAGTGCCCGGGCGCGCTGCCGCCGGCCTCCGACCCGGATCTGGTCGAGCGGGCACTCAAGGCGAAGGCGGCGCTCGGCGACCAGGTGTTCGTACTCGGTCACCACTACCAGCGCGACGAAGTGATCCAGTTCGCCGATGTCACCGGTGACTCGTTCAAGCTGGCCCGTGACGCCGCGGCCCGGCCGGACGCGCCGTACATCGTCTTCTGTGGTGTGCACTTCATGGCCGAGTCGGCCGACATCCTGACGAACGAGCAGCAGACGGTGATCCTGCCCGACCTCGCGGCCGGTTGCTCGATGGCGGACATGGCCCGGATCCAGCAGGTCGAGGCGGCCTGGGACGCGCTCGCCGACGCGGGCGTCGCCGACGTGACCGTGCCGGTCACGTACATGAACTCCAGCGCCGACATCAAGGCGTTCTGCGGCCGCAACGGCGGCGCCGTCTGTACGTCGAGCAACGCGGACACCGCGCTCGAATGGGCCTTCCAGCAGGGCGAGAAGGTGTTGTTCCTGCCCGACCAGCACCTGGGCCGCAACACCGCCGTACTGAAGATGGGCCTGAGCCTGGACGACTGCGTCGTCTACGACCCGCACAAGCCGGGCGGCGGGCTCACCCGCGAGCAGCTCGCGGCCGCGAAGATGATCCTGTGGCGCGGGCACTGCTCGGTGCACGGCCGCTTCACCGCCGCCTCGGTCGACGACGTCCGGGCGCGGGTCCCCGGTGTCAACGTGATCGTCCACCCCGAGTGCCAGCACGAGGTCGTCACCAAGGCGGACCTGGTCGGCTCGACGGAGTACATCATCCAGACCCTCGAGGCGGCCGAGCCCGGTACGTCGTGGGCCGTCGGCACCGAGCTCAACCTGGTCCAGCGGCTGGCCAAGCAGCACACCGACAAGAACATCGTCTTCCTCGACAAGACGGTCTGCTACTGCGCCACCATGAACCGGATCGACCTGCCGCACTTCGTCTGGGCGCTGGAGAACCTGGTCGCCGGCCACGTCGTCAACCCGATCAAGGTCGACGCCGACACCGAGAAGTACGCCAAGCTCGCCCTCGACCGCATGCTCGCCCTCCCCGGCAAAACCGCCCGCGACTGACCGCATTTGGCTGGTTGACCCACCGTCTACAGGGTTTGCCACCCTGAATCCGGGTGCCAAACCCACAATCCGACGGGTCAGCCAGCCAAATTGGGAATCAGTGAGAGACGCGGGCTGGGGCGTACCAGGCGGCGAGGATGTCGGGGAGTCGGTCGGGACCCCAGCGGTCGACTGGGGTGATGCGGCCCTGGAGGGACGCCAGACCGCGAGCGAGCTCGCCCACCACATCGCCGCGCCAGGACACCGCGACGCCTTCACCGGGGCCGACGATGACCGACGGGCCGCCGCGGTCCAGGCAGACGACCGGACAGCCGGAGGCGAGCGCCTCCGTCACCGCCCAGCCCGCGGCCTCACGCAACGCCGGCGCGAGCAGCGCGTCGGCGCGGAACATCGCGGCCAGGACGTCCTCGCGCGGCAGTTGGCCCATGAACTCGACCCGATCGCGGACACCCAACTCATCCGCGAGCCGCTCGGCACGTCCCCAGTCCGGACCGTCGCCGATGATCCGCAGCTCCCAGTGCGCAGCCTCTGGACGCGCGAGAGCGCTGATCCCGAGCAGCACACCCTTCCACGGGATCAACCGCCCGACGAACAACGCCGTCTTGATGCCCGGGGCACCAAACGGTTCATACGGCCCGGATGCGGTGAAGCGGCGGATCGCGACGTTCGGCTGGACCGCGATCTCCCGCGCGTACGGGCGGAACACCTCGGCCACATCGTTGTTCTGAGCAACCATCAGATCGGCGCGCTGGGCCAGCCTCCGCCCGGTCAGCCGCCGCCGGATCCCGGTGTAGGTACGCCGTACCAGCTCAGCCAGCAAGCCACGCGCCCCGAGCCAGTGCGCCATCGACAACGGCGCCGTGGTCGACCCGCCGACCGGACCCCAGATCACCTTGGCGGACGACTCCTCCACCACCCCCGCGGACATCCAGTCGACCGCGAAGGTCAAATGGTGAATCACATCAAACGAATGCTCCGCGTGCAGCTCTCGCGCCGTCCGCCGGGCCAGCCCCTGCCAGAGCGGGTAGTACCAGTACACGTCGGCCGGCCGGCGACGCAGCTTGAGCACCCACTTGGGCAGTTCCAGCGGTACGACGGTCAGCGATGGAACCGGCCGGATCGCCAGCTCCTCCGCGATCTCGTGCGCGAACTTCCCACGGGTCAGCAGCCACACGTCGTGGTCGCGTGCG
Organism: Kribbella steppae; assembly: GCF_004342025.1. Classification (GTDB taxonomy): domain Bacteria; phylum Actinomycetota; class Actinomycetes; order Propionibacteriales; family Kribbellaceae; genus Kribbella; species Kribbella steppae. The sequence goes on from NZ_SLWN01000001.1 coordinate 219,152, forward strand.
GCAGCCTTCGCCCAGGCCCAGCCCGCACCCGGCTCCGACCCGCCCTTCGGCCGGCACGCGTACGCGCTGAGCAGGACCTTCGGCCGGGTCGACATCAGCCCATCCCCTCCAGCAACCTGCGCAGATCCGTGCTCGAGGTCGAGGCCGTGTACGGGAAATAATGCACGCTCGCACCGACCTCCCCGAGCAGCCTCTCCAGTCTTGTCCCCTTCTCGGTGCCCTTCCAATCGTCACCTTTGAACAAGACGTCGTACCGGAGCTGCTTCCACATCTCGAACTTGTCGCTGGACCAGTCGCTGACCACCTCGTCGACCAGGCCGAGGGCCCGGACCACCTCCATCCGCTCCTCGTGCGGGACCACCGGCGGCCGGCCCTTGATCCGGGCCACCACGTCGTCCTCGACCACGCCCGCGATCAGGTGGTCGCAGTGCTCCCGGGCGCGGCGCAGGATGTTCAGGTGACCGATGTGGAACATGTCGTACACACCGGGTGCGTACCCGACCACGCCCATCAGCCGCGCACCCCCGGCACCAGCAGCGCCATCTCCCGGTACCACTTGGCGATCGCGGCCGCCAGGAACACCAGGTTGACCGCGAGCAGCGCGCCGTACAGGACGGCGAACACCGACGGCCAGGCGAAGGTGAGGAAGACCAGGCACAGTACGCCGTAGTCGGTCGGTGCGATCAGCAACGACTTGAGCACGGAATCGCCACGCTCGTTGGGCTTCTGCCCACCGCCGTGCCGGCGGCGGAGCTGATCGATCAGGATGAGCCCGAAGAACAGCACCGACGACATGCAGACGTAGGCCAGCGGGATCAGCAGCACCGACTCATTGCTGAAGGCATCGAAGCGGTAGAACGAGATCAGTACGGCGCTGTGCAGCAGCACGATCTTGACCGCGTCGATCATATGGTCGAGCCACTCACCCAACGGCGATCCGCCACCGCGCAGCCGGGCCAGCTGACCGTCCGCGGAGTCGAGGCCGTAGCCGAGCACCAGCAGGGCGGTCACCGCCAGCGCGAGCGTCACCGAGGGCCGCACGGTCGCAATCAGCACGATGCCCACCAGCGAGCAGAATCCGGACGCGAGGCTCACCTGATTCGGCGTGCGCCGACCCAGAAAGGCGGCGGCCGCGAACACGCGGCCGATGCGGCGATTGACGAACCGCGAGTACGCCGGCGTACCCGCCGACGGCTTCTGCGCACGAGAGAGCTGGGCAACGGTCTCCCGGAGGCCGGTCACTAGGGCACCATCCTTGCTGCGGGCACCGATATGGTGCTTGCTGTTCGGACTCGGCGGCAGCCGGGGTGACGGTCTAGGTCGGTCGCTCGTTGAGAGCCTCCATGACACCACCGCCCCCGGTTGTCCTGAGGCCGCGGACTGGCAACAGGGAGATGCGCCGTAGAGCGCCGGTTAGTGACCGCCCAGGTGCCGGCCTCGTCGCCGCTGGGTCGTCGCTGCCACCGCAAGGAGTCGTGTTGTCTGTTGCGTTGCCTCCCGCGCAGTTGTTCGCCGGGCTGGACTGGGCCGCCGAGGTCCATGCCGTGTGCGTGATGGACCCTGCCGGAACGATCGTCGCCCGGTTCACCATCGCCCACACCGCCGACGGGATCGCCATGCTGATCCGCCGCCTGGCCAAGCTCGCGGAGCCCGGTGACGTGCAGGTCGGGATCGAACGGCCCAACGGCCGCCTGGTCGATCTGCTGCTCCAGGCCGGGCACCCGGTCGTGCCCGTCTCGCCGAACGCCATCAAGTCCTGGCGCGACGGCGAGGTCCTGTCCGGGGCGAAGTCCGACGCCGGTGACGCCGCCGTGATCGCCGAGTACCTCAGGTTGCGGCAGCACCGGCTGCGCGTCGCCACGCCGTACTCCGACGACACCCGCGCACTGCGGACCGTCGTGCGGACCCGCACCGACCTTGTCGACATGCGCGTCGCGGCCACCAACCAGCTCGCCGCGCTGCTGGACGACCACTGGCCCGGCGCCAAGGCCGTGTTCGCCGACGTCGAGTCGCCCATCAGCCTGGAGTTCCTGACCCGCTACCCCACCCCCAACAGCGCCAAGCACCTCGGCGAGAAGCGCATGCAGGCGTTCCTGACCAAGCACGGCTACTCCGGCCGCCGCCCGGCCACCCAACTGCTGGAACGCCTGCGGTCGGCCCCCGCCGGCACCAGCAGCGACGCGTTGACCGAGGCACTGCACGACACCGTTCTCGCCCTGGCCGACGTCCTGAAAGCACTCAACACGGCCGTGAAGAACCTCGACCGGTCGGCCACCGCCCACCTCGGGGAGCATCCGGACGGCGAGATCTTCACGTCGCTGCCAAGGTCGGGTCAGATCAACGCCGCCCAGATACTCGCCGAGTGGGGCGACTGCCGCCAAGCCTACGAGACCCCCGACTCCGTCGCCGCACTCGCCGGCTGCACCCCGGTCACCAAAGAGTCCGGAAAACACCGCGCCGTGCACTTCCGCTGGGCCTGCAACAAACGCTTCCGCGTCGCGTTGACCACCTTCGCCGACAACAGCCGCCACGCCAGCCCCTGGGCCGCCCACATCTACAACCAGGCCCGCGCATCCGGCAAAGACCACCCCCACGCCGTCCGCGTCCTCGCCCGAGCCTGGATCCGCATCATCTGGCGCTGCTGGCACGATGGCGTCCCCTACGACCCCGCCAAACACGGTGCCGCAGCGGCGCTCATCAACCCCGTTGCAGCCTGAGGTTGACACAGGGAGTGTCATGGGGCCTCCCGGCCTGGACTGAGGAGCGGAGGGAGCCCGGTCGTGGGGCCTCCCGGCCTGGACTGAGGAATGGAGGGAGCGAAGCGACCGGAGTGACGAGGGAAGGCCGGGAGCCAAAGCCCCACGACCCGCCGCGCCGGAGGCGTGGCAACGTGCACAGCGACTGGAGTGACGAGGGAAGGCCGGGAGGCAAAGCCCCATGACCCTGCCGGCGCCGAAGGCCCGGCAAATAGCACTGTCATGCCACGGAGCTGCGCGACTGCCGCTGGTCGATCGCGGCGCGCAGGATCGGGCTGCGGGAACCACGGCCGGCCGGCAGGACGCTGACCAGCTCGGCCGGAATCCCGTCGAGCTCGTCGACGCCGAGCACGCCGTCGGTGCCACTGGCAGCGAACACGGTCTGGACCCCCGGTACGCCGGTCAGCCACTCGGACCGGACGTTGTCCACCACAACGACCTCGTCAACACAGCGCAGATGCTCGAGGATCTGGGTCCGCTCGACCAGCGGCACGAACGGCCGCGCACCCCAGGCGTCGAACGCCCAGTCGTCGGTCAGCACACCCACCACCAGCCGGTCGCACGCCTGGCCGGCCCGTCCGAGCACGTCGAGGTGCCCGACGTGGAACAGGTCGAAGACCCCAGCCAGAAATCCGACTCGCGACAAGCTACTTTCCCCCAGCAAACGATGTTCCCCCACGTGACCCCGCACGTCCTCGCCGACCTTATACCGTGTGCTCACAGCCCGCCCAGCGTCATGCGTCGTGCTCACGGCCCGCCCAGCGTCCCCGGCGGGTCCGGCCGCCGTCCGCGTGCCGGGCGATCGCATCGGTATAGATCCTCTCCGTGGCCACCAAGTCGTGCTCCGGGGTGAAGCGGTCGAGGTAGACCTGTCGGGCTCGTTCGCCGAAGGCTACCGAAGTGAGGGGATCGCTCACCAACCCGAGGGCCTTCCGCAGGCTTTCGGGGTCCCCGGGCTCTGTCAGTGCCCCGGTCTCGCCGTCGTCCACCAACTCCGCCAGCGCACCCAGCCGGGACGCGACCACAGGCACGCCGTGCGCGAAAGCCTCCACCACCACGAGTCCGAAGGTCTCATACGAACGCGCCGGTACGACGGCGACGCGCGCGGACCGGAGGACTTCCATCCCTTCGGCCCACGGTAGTTGACCCTTCACCTGAATCGACGAGTCCCGCGCTGCCCGCGCCTCCGCCTCGGCACGCAGTGGACCGTCACCGATCACGACCAGCTCGCCGAGCGAGGAGTCCCAGGCCTGCAGCAGATCCGCGAAGCCCTTGTCCTCCTCCAGCCGACCGAGGAACACCAACGCATCGCCGGGCCCCTGACGTACTTCGCCGGAGTGCGGCACCGCGTGCGGTTTCACCACGATCTGGTCCGGATCGAAGCCGTGGGCGACGTACCGCCCGCGGACGAACTCTGACGGCGCGACAAACGTGGTGACGTACCGCTGCCAGGTGCGGAGCGTGTTGTGTACGCCGATGCTGGTCGCCAACGGCAACGTCTGCACCCGCGACTCCCGATAGCAGCCGTGCCGTACACCGGCCAACGGAAGCTTGCCGACGCAGGATTCGCACGGCCGCCCGTCGCGCTGCAGGACCGCGTTGGCGCACATCAGCCGGAAGTTGTGCAGCGTCGCCACCACCGGCAGGTCCAGCCGGTACGCCGCGCGCAGCACGGACGCGCTGAACAGCGGGAAGGTGTTGTGGACATGCACCACATCGGGCCGTTGCTCCTGCAATAGAAGTGTTAAATCGCGTTCCGCCGAAAATGACCAGACGGAGCGGAACGGTAACAGAGCGCGATCTTTCCGGCCCATCTCGGCGATATCGTCGCTGTTCCGCAGGTACAGGTCGACGTCATGTCCTGAGTTACTCAACAAATCAACCGTTTGCGCGACCACGGTGTTCTCGCCGCTGGGTTGACCCGTCCGGTAACGGTTGTGCAACATGGCGACCCGCATGGCACTACCTTATGTCTCGCGGTGGCTACACCTGGTTCCGAGGACTTCCCGGGCGAGTGTGTGCCACACACCCCGGAGGGTGCATTGAGGAAGTTGTGGTTCGCAGCGCTTATCGCGGCTGCGCTCGCCGTTGTTACAGTCGCGCTTCCGGTCATCGCCAATCAGAAGAACGCAACAGACGTCGCGAAGTCACGCGATCTCAGCGACCCGGCGACCTCCGGTGTGCTCCCCTCGCACCGTGCCTCCAAGACGCCGGCGGCAACGGTCCCACCCAAGGCCACCACGACGACCGCGCCCTCGAAGAAGCCGGCCACGACGCCGGCCTCCACCACCCCGAAGCCGACCACCGCGCCGACGACCACCAAGGCGCCGACCGTCCCGAGCGCGGACGAAGGTGACGCCGGCCCGGCTTTCGCGGGACCGTGCAGTGGCGTGGTGATCAAGCCCGGCCAGAACGCCCAGTCGATCGTGAACTCCAAGCCCGCCGGTACGACGTTCTGCTTCGCGGCCGGCCTGCATCGCATCACCGAGACGATCCGGCCGAAGGCGGACACCACGCTGGCCAGTGCGGACCGCGCCGTACTGACCGGATCCGTACCGCTGACCGGCTGGGCCAAGTCCGGTGCCACCTGGGTGGTGCGTGGGGCGCTTCCGGCGGCGTACGGGATGAGCGGGCAGTGTGAGGACAACAAGGCGAACATCTGCCACCTGCGCGAGCAGGTCTTCGTGGACGGCGAACACCTGACCCGGGTGGCGAGCCTGGCCGCGGTCGAGGCCGGCACCTTCTACGCCGACTACGCCGGGAACGCGATCTATGTCGGCAGCGACCCGGCCGGACACGCGGTGGAGATGTCGAAGACGAAGACCGCGATCGAGTCCGGCTCGACCGGTGTGATCGTCCGCGGCCTCACCATCGAGCACTTCGCCAGCGCACCGCAGGCCGGCGCGCTGGTCTCCGGCCCGGGCTGGAAGGTGACCGCGAACGACGTCCGCTGGAACCACGCCGTCGGCGTGATGCTGGTCAAGGCGAACAATACCCGGGTCGAGAAGAACCTGATCCGCAACAACGGCCAGCTCGGCCTGGGCCAGTACAGCTCGGCCGCGGCGACCGTGGCCCGCAACGTGATCACCGGTAACAACACCGACGGTTTCTGGATCGCCGACTGGGAGTCGGGCGGGATCAAGTCGACCCGCTCGTCCGGCACCGTCAGCGGCAACCTGATCAAGGCCAACCGGGGCGTCGGGATGTGGGCCGACGTGGCCGACGACGGCCGGGTGATCAGCGGCAACAAGATCATCGGCAACGCCGCCGACGGGATCCGCTACGAGATCAGCCGCAACGGCACGATCGAGAGCAACACGATCAGCGGCAACGGCTTCGGCACCGGCCGCGGCTCGGGGACGTCGCTGTGGGACGGCGGCGGGGTCAACATCAACACCTCGACCAACGTGACGGTCCGGAACAACGTTGTCTCCGGCAACGTCAACGGCGTGACGATCCAGTCCCGGACCCGCGGCACCGGACCGTGGGGCACCTACCTGCTGCGCGACATCCAGGTCACCGGGAACACGATCGAGATGACCGACGGCAGCCAGAGCACCGGCATGGTGAAGAACTCCGGCGCCGAGGTGCCGGCCGGCGAGGTCGTTTTCAGCGGCAACAAGTACGTGCTGGACGCACTGGGCGCACAACGGTTCGCCCGGTTCGGCACCAAGCTGACCGCGGACGGCTGGCGGCAGGCGGGGCTGGACTCGCTCGGCAGCTTCCTGCTGAACTGATTGTCCCAGGCAATCACCGTTCGAAGCCGGGCTCACGCTCCGCGATCGATGCCGAATGCAACTTTTCCTACCGGAATGTGTTGCAATAGCTACCTGAAGTAGTAGTCTGCTGTGCGAAGCCGCGCCATGGGGGGTGCGCTCAGGACCCACCTGTGCCCCCGGAGGCTCCCGCAGTGAAGACTTCTCGCATCGTTGTAGCGATCGTTGCAGCCGGCACCTTTGCCGCCGCCGGAACGGCCCTGACCGCGACCGGCTCGCCGGTGCTGTCCGACGACCACGCGGACCTGATCCCCGGCATCCTGCCCGACGACCAGCCGTCCACCCCGACGGCCCCACCGACGCCCGCACCGGGCGGCCTCCAGGCCGGACCGTCGCAGGCGCCCGCCTGCACGGGCGTCACGATCACGCCCGGTCAGGACGCGACCCAGATCATCGACGACGCGCCGAACGGGACCACGTTCTGCTTCGCCGCCGGTCTGCATCGCATCAGCCAGACCATCCGCCCGAAGCCCGACCAGGTGCTGGCCAGCGATCAGGGCGCCGTACTGACCGGATCGGTGCGGCTGACCAAGTGGTCCGCGTCCAACGGTGACTGGGTCACCACGGGCGCCCTCCCGCCGGCGTACAGGCAGACCGGGCAGTGTGAGGACAACGTCGCGAACATCTGCTACCTGCGCGAGCAGGTCTTCCTGGACGGGAAGCACCTGACCCGGGTGGCCGCCCGCGACAAGGTTGTCCCCGGCACCTTCTACGCCGACTACCCCGCGAACGCGGTCTACCTGGGTGACGACCCGGCCGGGCGCTCGGTGGAGATGTCGAAGACCGACACCGCGATCCAGTCGAGTGCGAACGGCGTCACCGTGCGCGGCCTGACGATCGAGCACTTCGCCACGCCGCCGCAGGGTGGCGCGATCCAGCTCGGACTGGGCTGGAAGGTGTACGCCAACGACATCCGCTGGAACCACGCGGTCGGAGCGATGCTGGTCAACGCCGACAGCGCCGTACTGGAGAAGAACCTGATCCATCACAACGGTCAGCTCGGCATCGGGCAGTACAGCACGCTGAACGGCACCATCTCCGGCAACGAGGTGAGCTACAACAACACCGACGGTTTCTGGATCGCCGATTGGGAGTCCGGCGGGATCAAGACCACCTGGTCCAACGGCGGCTGGGTCACTGGCAACCTGATCAAGGCCAACCGCGGTGTCGGGCTGTGGAGCGACGCGTACGACGACGGCCGCACCTTCAACGCCAACCAGATCATCGACAACGCGGCCGACGGCATCCGCTACGAGATCGGCCGCAACGGCACCATCGCGGACAACACGATCACCGGCAACGGCCTCGGTACCGGACGCGGCTCGGGGACGTCGCTGTGGGACGGCGGCGGGATCAACGTCAACACGTCGTCGAACGTGCAGGTCCGCGACAACGTGGTCGCGAACAACGTGAACGGCATCTCGATCCAGTCCCGCACCCGCGGTTCCGGTCCGTGGGGCCTGAACCTGCTCCGCGACATCGTTGTCTCCGGCAATCAGGTGACCATGAAGGGCGGTACCACCGCGACCGGGATGGTGCAGAACTCCGGTGCCGTCATCCCGACCGGCGAGGTCACTCTGAAGGCCAACACCTACATCCTCGACAGCCTCACCGCCGACCGGTTCCAGAAGACCGGCCAGTGGTACAGCGCGACCGAATGGCGCCAGACCGGTCAGGATGCCGGCAGCACCTTCACGATCCGGAGCTTAGTGCGCTGACGTGCTCGACCAGCAGTTCGCGCAGGACCTGTGAGTTGCGCAAATCCGGTGTGAAGACGGAGTCCACACCCAGGAGTGCGTCGACCACAGCGGCCGGCTCGGAGGCGCCTGCGACAGCTGCCTTCAGCCGGTCGGCCTGCGGGTCGTCCAGGCTCGGAGTCTTCAGGACGTAGACCATCCAGGCCGCGACGGCCAACGAGATCACCCGGGGCTCGGCACCGGCGGCCAGGCGGTCGCGGACCGTGCCGAGCATCCGGACCGGCAGCTTGACCGAGCCGTCCATGGCGACCTGCGTCGTACGGTGCTTCAACGCGGGATTGGCGAAGCGCTCCAGCACGGTGGCGCCGTACTCGGCCAGGTCCAAACCGTCGGGCGGGTTCAGGGTCGGTACGACGTCCTCGGTCATCAGCGCGCGGGCGAGCGTGGAGAGCTCGTCGTCGCGAACCGCTTCGGCGATCGTCTCGTAGCCGCGGAGCGCACCGAGGTAGGCGAGCATCGAGTGGGTGGCGTTGAGCATCCGGAGCTTGGCCTGCTCCCACGGCGCGACGTCCTGGGTGAGGACGGCACCGGCGCGCTCCCAGGCTGGGCGGTCGCCGACGAAGTCGTCCTCGATCACCCACTGCAGGAACGGCTCCGCGACCACGACCGCTTCGTCGCGTACGCCGAGCAGTCGCGCGGCCTCCGCACGGTCCGCGTCGGTCGTCGCCGGGACGATCCGGTCCACCATGCTGGCCGGGAAGCGGGTCGCCTCGAACACCTCGGGCACCTTGCCGAGGGCCTCGAAGTACTCCCCCACCAGCGTGCGCAGGAAGGGGCCGTTCGCAACCAGGTTGTCGCAGGACACGATCGTCAGCGGCTCGACCCGGCGCGCGAGCCCGGCAGCCAGCTGGCCGACCACGGTCCGCGGCGGGCGGCCGGTCAAGTCGGCCTGGATCTCCGGATCCTCGAGATCGAGCCCTGCCCCGGCGGCGCGGTAACCCTTCTCCGTGACCGTCAAGGTCACCACGGACACCGCCGGATCCGCGATCCGCGCGACGACGGCCTCCGGGTCCTCGGGTGCGGTCAGCACCTCGCGGATGCTCCCGATCACCTGGATCGACGGGTCGCCCAGTCCGCGCTCCAGGACGGCGTACAGACCGTCCTGAGGTGCGAGCTGATCGCGAACCGTGGCCGAGCGCTGGCTCACCCCGGTGATCCCCCACCGCGTGTCCCCGCTGACCACGGCAGCCCGCTCGGTGAACACAGCCTGGTGCGCCCGGTGGAACGCACCCAGCCCGAGGTGGACGATGCCGACCGACAGCTGCCGCGGGTCGACCGCGGGGGCGACGGGAAGGTTGGTGAGACTCAGCCTGCTGCTCAAGCGACGACTTCTTTCACTCGGATGGTTCTTCTTTGACACGGGCCACCAGTTGGGTGGGGTTGACGAAGCGCAATGCCACCACCAGCAGTACCAGCATCATGGCTGTGTACATGACGGCCATCGCGTCGACCGACTGCTGAGCACGGATGCCGGCCGCGGACATCGAGTAGTAGAGCGCGACCACCAGCGTCTGCGAGTCCGGCCCGGCGGTGAGGAAGGTCAGCTCGAACATCCCGACCGTCCGGACCAGCACCAGGATCGCCGAGGCCAGCAGACCGGGCACGAGCAGCGGCGCGAGGATCTTCAGGAATACCGCGCGGGTGTTCGCACCGAGCATCCGGGCCGCACTCTCGATCCGCGGGTCCACCTGCTCGATGAACGGTGTCATGGTCAGGATCACGAACGGCACCGACGGGACCAGGTTGGCCAGTACGACCCCGGAGAGGTGCCCGGCGAAGCCGAACTTGTAGAGCACGGTCGCGAGCGGGATGCCGTACGTGATCGGCGGCATCAGGATCGGCAGCAGGAAGGTCAGATACACCAGCCGCTTCCCCGGGAAGTTCTGCCGGGCCAGCACGTACGCCGCGGGAGCCCCGACCAGCACCGACAGTACGACGACCAGCCCCGACGCGAGCAGGGTCACCGAGATCACCTGGAGCAGGCCGAACTCGCGCCACGCATCGCCGTACCACTGGGTCGTGAAACCGCTCGGCACCCAGGTGTCGAACCAGCGCTTCCCGAACGAGCTGACCAGGACCGACCCGACCACACCGGCCAGGTTGACGAAGAAGAAGATGACCGCGGCCCAGATGAACCACGCGGTCGGGGTCGCTTTGATCGCTCGGCTGCTCATCCCTTGCCTCCCGTCGATCCGGTGTAGAGCCGAGCCCGCCAGAGCAAGACGATGACCACGACGACGAGCTCGACCGCGCCCATGATCATCGCGATCGCCGACGCGTACGCGTAGTCGTACTGCTCGTACGCCGCCTGATACGCGGCGAGTGAGATCACCCGGGTCGAGCCGGCCGGGTTACCGACCAGGACGGCCGACGGGAAGACCGAGAACGCGAGTACGAACGTCAGCAGGAACGTCGTCGCGAGACCGGGCGCCAGCAATGGCAACGTGATCCGGCGGAACCGCTGCGACCGGGACGCGCCGAGGGTGGCGGCCGCACGCTCGAGGGTCGGGTCGATCCCGCTCAGATACGACAGCACCAGCAGGAACGCGAACGGGAACCCGGTGATGATGAGCGAGAAGAACACACCCCAGTAGTTGTTGGTCAACCGGACCGGGTCGTCGATGAGGTGCAGCGACATCAGCACCCGGTTGAACCACCCGGTCGGGCCGAGATAGTTCAGCAGCCCTTGTGCCGTCAGCACGGTCCCGAGGGTGATCGGTACGACGAGCAGCGTCGTGAGCAGCCGTTTGCCGCGGAAGCGCCCACGCATCCGGAACGCGATCGGCACGGCTGCCAGCACGTTCAGCAGCGCGGCCGGTAAGGAGATCTTCAGCGTGGTGAGGATCGTGTCGCGCTGGTAGGCGTCGTCGAAGAATTTCTGGTAGTTGGCCAGCACGCCGCCGCCGTTCATCGGCTGGAACGACAAGCTCAGCCCGTAGAGGAACGGGTAGATGAACAGCAGCAGCACGAAGATCGTGGCCGGCAGCAACAACCAGAGCTTCCGGTCGACGCCACGTTCGGCCAGGCGGTGCTGCCAGCTGAGGGTATTGCTCATACCGCAAGCCCTGCGGAGGCCAGCTCGGCGGCGGGACGATCGGCGGCGCCGTCGGACGGATACACCAGCAGCCGTCCGGGGCTGATCGTGATCGACACCTGCTCGCCGGCTTCGGTCTTGCGCTCAGTGCGGGCGTGCAGCCGGGTGCCGTCGTCCAGCATGATCTCGATGGCGCATTCGCGGCCTTGGTACTCGACGACCTCGACCCTGCCCTTCAGCCCGGCGATGTCCTCGCTACCCAGCTTCACGTCTTCAGGCCGTACTGCTGCGACCACGTCGTCGCCGGTGGCGACCTCACCTTGCGGTACGCCGTCGATCGTCGTACCACCGAGAGGTACGGCGACCGCGTCGCCGCTGACCCGGCCGGCGGTGAGCGGCAACAGATTGCGGTAGCCCATGAAGTCGGCGACGTGCCAGCTGGACGGTTTGGTGTGAACCTCCTCGGGCGTGCCGATCTGCTGCACCCGGCCCTGGCGCATGACGACCAGGCGATCGGCCATGCTGAGGGCTTCCTCCTGATCGTGGGTGACGTACACCGTGGTCAGGCCCAGCGACTGGTGCAGGCGGCGGATCTCGGTGCGCATCTCCAGCCGGAGCTTGGCGTCCAGGTTGCTGAGCGGTTCGTCCATCAGCACCAGCGACGGCTCGAGCACCGTCGCGCGCGCGATCGCGACACGCTGCTGTTGACCACCCGACAGTTGACCGGGCAGCTTCGAGGCGTGGTCCTCGAGCCGGACCATCTCGATCGCAGCGGTCGTCCGGCGCCGTACCTCGTCCTTCGGCAGGCGCTGCATCCGTAGGCCGAAGGCGATGTTGTCGCGGACGGTCAGATGCGGGAAGAGCGCGTAGTTCTGGAAGACCATGCCGAAGCCGCGCTTCTCCGGCGGCAGCGTGTCGATCCGGCGGTCGTCCTGCCAGATGCTGCCGGCGGTCAGCGGCAGCAGCCCGGCCAGGCAGTTCAGCGCGGTGGACTTGCCACAGCCGGACGGCCCGAGCAGGGCGATGAACTCGCCCCGCTCGATGGTCAGATCCAGCCCGGCCAGGGCGTCCGCCGTACCGAACCGTCGGCCAACACCCTCGAGCCGCAGCCGGTTGAAACCACTCACGACTTCTTGACCTTGCTGCCGCCGACCTCGCGGTCCCACTTGTCGAAGGCCGCGACCAGGCTCTTCGCGTCCAGCGGCACCTCGGTCGGATTGTCGGCAATCAGTTTGTCGTACTCCGGGCGGCCGAACTCGGCGATAGCGTCCTTGCTCTCCTGCGGTGCCTGGGCCAGTTCGACACCCTTGATCGCCGGGCCGGGGTAGAAGTAGCCCTTGTCGTACGCCTTCGCCTGCTGCTCCGGGGTGAGCATGAAGTTCAGCAGTTGCAGGATCGCGGCCTGCTTGTCGGTCGAGACACCCTTCGGTACGACGGCGTAGTGCGCGTCGGTGACCCAGTGGAACCCCTTCAGCGGGGTGATCGCGGCTTCCTTCGGCACAGTACCGAGCACTCGCGGGTTGATGTCCCAGCCCGTCGTACTGGCGATGATGGTCGCGGAGCCGTTGGCCAGCGCCTTCATCGTGTCCGCGGTGCCGGACGGGTAGAAGTCGACGTACTGGTTGAGCTCCTCGAGGTACGCCCAGGTCTTGTCCCAGCCGTTGATCGGGTCCTTCGGGTCCTTGTCGCCGAGGATGTACGGCAGGCCCATCAGGAAGGTGCGGCCGGGACCGGAGTTGGCCGGGCGGGCGTACATGACCTTGCCCTTGTTGGCCTTCGCGTAGGCGAGCAACTCCTCGGCCGTCGTGGGCGGCGTCGGGACCTTGGCCGGCAGGTACTCCAGTAGTGGGCCGGACGGGTAGTAGGTGACGGTGATGCCGCTGTTGCCGGCCAGCTCCTGCATCTTCTGCGCGGGCGGCAGGTAGTCCTTCATCCCGGCGACGCGATCGGCGTACTTGGGCAGCAGATCCAGCCACAGACCCTGCTCACGACCGGCGGCCAGGCCGTCGGTGCCGGTCAGGACGATGTCGAGGTCGACGCGGTTCGCGTTCTGCTGGGCCTTGATCTTGCCGGCCAGCTCAGGCGCCGGCGCCTTGGAATAGGTCACCTTGGAGATGACGTCGGGGTGCTGCTTGACGAACTCGTCGATCATCCCCTGGGTCAGCTGCAGGTTGCCGGCCACGTCGAGGATGTTCAGCGTCACCGCCTTCGACGGCTTGTCCGGTACGTCGCCGGTGCTCTCGGCCACCGGCTGGTTGGTGGTCGGTGCGCCGCATGCGGTCAGTACAGCGATCGCGCCGATCGCGGCGATCAGGCGGCGGTTCTTGCGATGGCCGATTCTCCGCTGAATGGGCATCGGGAGTGTCTCCTCTGGATCAAGGGCGGTCCCGGCCGGAGCCAGGGTTGATCACGCGAATCAGTGGTGTGGTGCGGGGCCGGTGGACTCCCGGACGATGAGCTCGCCGTGCAAGGTGCCGCGGGTGGCGATGGCGGTGTCGGGATCCGGGTCGTCGAGGACGGCCAGCAACAGCTCCACCGCGATCCGGCCGGCCTCCTGTTTCGGCAGCCGGACCGTGGTCAGGGCGGGCCTGGCCATCCGGGACATGGCGATGTCGTCGATGCCGACCACGCTGAGGTCGCCGGGCACCGAGATCCCCCGTGCGTGCAACCGGGCCAGCAGCCCGATCGCGACCAGGTCGTTGTAGGTGACCACCGCGGTGGCGCCGGTGGCGACGGCCTGGTCCGCCGCCGCCATGCCGCCCTCGTACGTCGGCGCGAAGCTGCCGACCCGGGCCAGCTCGGCACCCTGGTCGTAGAGGGCGTTGCTGAGGCCGAGGCTGCGGTGCTGGGTCGACCACGAGGTGACCGGTCCGCCGACCCAGGCGATCCGCCGGTGGCCGAGCGCCACCAGATGGGCGACCGCCTGCTGCATGCCCTCCTCGTTGTCGTAGATGATGCCGGGCACGCCCTCGGCGGTGCGGTTGACCAGTACGACGTTCGTCTCCTGGGCGATCGCGGACAGGTCGGCGTCGCTCGCACGGGGTGAGCACAGGATCAGCCCGTCGACCTGTTTGGCCAGTGCACGCACCAGGCCGACCTCGGCCGTCGCGTCCTCGTCGGTGTCCGCGACGAAGACAGCCACGTCGTACCGACGGGCGCGGGCCTGGACGCCCTTGGCGACACTGGCGAAGAACGGGTTGGCGAGGTCAGGCACGACCAGGCCGATGTTGCCGGTCCGGCCGGTGATCAGGCCGCGGGCGGCCCGGTTCGGCTGGTAGCCGAGCTGCTCGACCGCGGCGGCGACCCGGGCCCGGGTGGCGGCGTTGACCATCTCCGGCATCGAGAGCGCACGGGACACAGTCGACGGCGACACGCCGGCCAGCCGCGCCACGTCACGGATGGTCGCGGGCATGGTCACCTCCTCCTGGCTCGGCCCAGCCCCAACTCACGCCGCTGAGTCTGCAATCGGTTTCACCGATGTGTCAAGACCTCACACCCTCGCCATCGCGGCCTGAAGAAATCGCCTTGTGGACAAAGGGTTGTGTCGCGCCGGAGTGACTGCAATCCTTTGCAGCAGCCGTTGCAGCCGACCCCTCACGGAGGACCCATGCCGAAGGCACTGCAGCCCCATCCGGACCGCGCTCTGCCCGCCGGCGAGGCACGTGACATCGCCCGGCGGATCCACGCGTCGACGAAGGACCTGCCGCTGCTCTGCCTGCACGGGCACGTCGACATCGCGTTGTTCGCCACCGACGCACCGTTCGGCGACCCGGCCGAGCTGCTGGTGGTCCCGGACCACTACGTCACCCGGATGCTGATCTCGCAGGGCATCTCCCCCGAGCGCCTCGGGGTGCCCCGCCGCGACGGCGCCCCGGCCGCCGACCCGCGGGAGATCTGGCGGGAGTTCTGCGCGAACTGGCACCTCTTCCGGGCCACCCCGAGCCGGTACTGGCTGGAGCACGAGTTCGCCGAGGTGCTCGGCGTCACGACCCATCCGTCGGCGGAGACCGCGGACGAGCTGTACGACCAGATCTCCGCACGGCTCGCCGAGCCCGAGTTCCGGCCGCGGGCCTTGCTCGACCGGTTCGCGATCGAGCTGATCTCCACCACCGACGCCGCCACGGACGACCTGGCCCAGCACGCCAAGGTGGCCGCGGACCTGCCCGGCCGAGTGATCCCGACCTTCCGCCCGGATGCCGTCGTACACCCCAACCGGCCGGACTGGAGCGACCTCATCCAGCAGCTCGGGGCGTTGGCCGACGTCGACACCTCGACGTACGACGGGTATCTGCAGGCGCTCCGGCAACGGCGTCAGGTCTTTGTGGAGGCGGGTGCGCGGGCGACCGACCACGGGCACCTGAGTGCGGCCGCCATTCCGCTGTCCGATGCGGAGGCTGCGCGGATCTACGCGGGTGCGTTGAAGGGTGACGTGTCGGCGGAGGACGCGAGCGCGTTCGCCGGCCACATGCTGTACCAGTCGGCGGTGATGTCGGCCGAGGACGGCTTGGTGATGCAGCTGCACCCCGGCGTACTGCGGGATCACGATCCGGCGATCCACTCGACGTACGGGCCGGACAAGGGGCACGACATCCCGGTGGCGGCCGAGTTCACCCGGTCACTGCAGCCGTTGCTCGAGCGGTTCGGGCACGCGGCGGGCTTCCGGATGGTGCTGTTCACTGTGGACGAGACGGTCTACTCGCGGGAGCTCGCGCCACTGGCCGGTGTGTACTCCGCGGTGCGGCTCGGAGCGCCGTGGTGGTTCCTCGACAGTCCGGACGGGATGCGCCGCTTCCGCGAGCTGGTCACCGAGACCGCCGGCTTCTACAACACCTCCGGCTTCGTCGACGACACCCGGGCGTTCCTGTCCATCCCGGCCCGCCACGACCTGGCCCGTCGCATCGACGCCGGCTATCTGGCCAACCTGGTCCTCCAGCACCGCCTCGACGAGGACGACGCCTTCCAAGTGGCCCGGGATCTCGCCTACAACCTCGCCCGAGACACCTACCTCAGCGGGCCGGGCGTACCGTCGAACGGGTAGTAGTCGGACACACCCAGTCGGCCAGGCCCACCTGACGCCTAGCCGCTGCGGCCAGACCTGTGGGCGGCTGACCACTACCCGTCGTTCGGTACACCTGGCGAATCATCGCTGTGGGCTGCCGCCCGACCCGGGCGAGGGCGGACCTCGGGTGCCGGTAGTCTCCACCAGATCTGTTCGCCGGGGGCGGGTGAAGGGACCTTGATGAGGCGTCGTCGTGTCGCGGCGAGTGGTGCTGTGCTGGTGCTGGTGCTGGCCGGGTGCTCGGGCGGTGAGGAGAAGCCGTCGGCGGGTAGCCCGGCGACGCCGACCGTGACCGTGACGGTGCCGACCGCTCCCCCGGCTGCTGAGGCTGCGGTGTTAGGTCCGACGGGACCGGGTACGGCGAAAGCGTGTCGAGGGACCGCGATCGCGGTGGGAGCCGATCCGCAGCAGGCGATCGATGCCGCGCCGGCGGGGACGACGTTCTGCTTCGCCAAGGGTGTGCATCGGATCAGCCGGGCGATCCGGCCGCGGGCTGGTGTCACGTTGGGCGGCGGGCCGGGCGTCGTCCTGACCGGGTCGGTGCGGTTGGACGGCTGGAAGCGGGACGGCGACCGGTGGGTGGTGCGTGGGGTGCTTCCGGCGCCGTACCAGCTCAAAGGGCAGTGTGAGGACAACAAGACCAAGCCGTGCCAGCGCGGCGAGCAGGTGTTTGTCGACGGCAAGCATCTGACCCGGGTGATGAGTCTTGAGCAGGTCAAGCCGGGAACGTTCTTCGGCGACTACCAGGCCAATGCCGTGTACGTCGCCGATGATCCGGACGGCCGCGCGGTCGAGATGTCCCGGACGCCGACCGCGATCGAGAAGTCCGCGGACGACGTCACCGTCACCGGGCTGACCATCGAGCACTTCGCCAGCCGGCCGCAGGGCGGGGCGTTGCAGGTCGGCCCGGGCTGGACGGTGATCGCGAACGAGGTCCGCTGGAACCACGCGGTCGGGATCATGGTGATCGAGGGCGACCGGGCCGAGCTGAGCCGCAACACGGTCGCCGACAACGGGCAGCTCGGGATCGGGCAGTACAAGTCGGCCGACGTACGGATCACCGCGAACCTGGTCACCCGGAACAACACCGACGGGTTCTGGATCGCCGACTGGGAATCCGGCGGGATCAAGTCGACCCGGTCGTCGGGTGAGGTGTCCGGCAACGACATCGTGGCCAACCGCGGGATCGGGATGTGGAGTGACATCGCCGAGTACGACCGGCGGATCACCGGAAACCGGATCCGGGACAACGCCGCGGACGGGATCCGCTACGAGATCAGCTACCAGGCGGTGATCGAGCAGAACGTTGTCGAGAGCAACGGGTACGGCACCGGCCGCGGCTCCGGCGGGAGTCTGTGGGACGGCGGCGGGATCAACGTGAACACCTCGGCCGGCGTGCAGGTCCGCGGCAACCTGGTCAAGGCGAACCGGAACGGCATCTCGATCCAGTCCCGCACCCGCGGCGACGGTCCACGCGGCACGTACGTGCTGGCGGACGTGGTGATCGAGGGCAACCAGGTCGTGATGAACGACGCCACCGCGAGCACCGGCGTGGTCGAGAACAAGGGCTCCCCCACGAAGGCCGGCGCCGTCACGTTCCGCCGCAACAGCTACCAGCTCGACGGGAAGACCCCGGACCGCTTTGCCTACCGCGGCAAGACCATGACGTGGAACGAGTGGCAGCAGGCCGGCTTCGACCAGGACTCCATCAGCAGCTAGCGGGCCAGAGCCTGCGCTTGCTGCCTGGCTTGGTGGCGTATTCGGTCGGCGTCGCAGACGGCGGCGGCGACCAGCAGATGCAGGGTCATCGAGCTCAAGTCGGACAGGCCGCTCTCATTGAGCGAGGCGACAGTGATGTAGCCGAGAAGCATCGCACCGCAGGCCTTCACGTACGGCGTGGGGGCGCGGAGGACCGAGATCCAGGCGACGATCAGCGCGATGCCGACGATCGTGACAGCGAGCAGGCCGGTCTCCCAGTAGAGGCCGAGCCAGCTGTTGTCGATCGCCATCACGTCGATGTCACCCTCACCGCGGCGCAGCAGCACGCGTTTGTTGCCCAGGCCGTGGCCGATGATCGCGGTCTGCAGCGACACCTTCTCGTCCAGCACCGCCTGCCAGCTGGTGGTGCGGCCGCTGAGCGAGCTGATCTGCTGGGTGCCCTGGCCGCGCAGCAACCAGGTATGCAGCGACCCGATCGTCAGGAAGGCGACGCCGATCAAGGCGGGCACCCCGAGACTGACGATCCGTCCGGCCCAGGTCTTCCGGGTCAGGATGAGCGCGAGCACCAGCCCGAACGCGATCGCCGCCGCGGACGTGCGGGTCCGGCTGGCGGCGACCAGGACGACGCCCAGCCCGATCAGCCCGGCGGCCGGTACGGCGGACAACTTCTTGCAGACGAACCCGATCAGCGCCAGCCCGAGCAGGATCGCGCCGACCTCACCGACCCGCGGCGGCAGCATCGGGATGATGACACCTTGCAGCCGGTATCCCGCGCCGAGCGACCTGAGCGGCCGCCAGGCCTGGCTCGGCGCGTACGCCAGGCTCAGGATGACCGTTGTCGCGAGCAACAGATGCGCCCAGAGGTGAGCCCGGATCAGCCGCTCCGGGATCTGCACCAGCGGCCGCCAGAGCAGGAAGAGCAGCAGCAGCCCGATCAGGAAGCGGGCCAGCCGCATCAGCGGTCCGGTCGGTTCGGCCAGCAGGAACGCGGTGGCGGTCGCGAACAGCACGTACAACAGGTAGAGGCTGCTCGACGGGGTGAACCGGGTCTTGAAGCCGGGCTTGGTCGCGGCCAGCGCGATCAGGAAGATCGCGCCCAGCAGCAGGCCTTTCATCAGGCTGTTCGTCGACCCGGTGGTCCCCTGCGGCGCGGCTACCCGGGACGACCAGGGCTGGACGCCGAGCACGAACAGGCACCACAGCATCAGCCAGAACCAGGCCGGCTTCTGGACCTCCTCGACGGTCCCCGGCACCGGCCGCTCCAGCTGGTACGACGACACGGTCAGCGGATCGGTGGAGTGGCCGAGTCGGCCGACGTGAAGTTCAGCGGGATCCCCAGCGTCTCGTCGTGCGCCGAGGCACCGATCAGTACGACGCCAAGCACCGGTGCACCCGCGAAGTGCAGGGCTCCGGTGAGCCGGGCGACGTCCATCTCCTTGTCGTGACCGACCTGCACCACCAGCACCGACGCGTCCACGGCGGCTGCCAGCGGCGTGATCCCGTGCCGGCCGACCGCGGCCGGGCCATGGATCACGACGGAGTACCCGGGTGGCAGATCCGCCACGATGCCCGGCACCAGCGACGGGCCGACCGCCTCGGCCGTCTCCTCGTGGTTCAGACCGGGCGGCAGAACGTACAGGTCGGCGACCGTACCGGGCCGGAACAGCTTGCGGGCCCGGATCGCCCGGGTCGCGGCCGGCTCGTGCACCAGGTCGGTCAGTCCCTCGTGCCCGGTCACGTGCTCCAGAACCGGCGTACCCTCCACGTCGGCCAGGACCAGCAGGGTCTCGCGGCCGTCGCGGGCGTTCGCCTCGGCCATCGCGAGCGCGATCCCGGCCGAGTTCGGCGTCGGCGAGGCCGAGACCACGAGCATGGCGCCGGGGCCGCCGCCGGCGAAGGCGCGCGGGTTCAGCTCGCGCCGGGCCAGGGCGCCGCTCGCCTCGGCCCCGAGCGCGGTGATCTCGTACTGCGGGAGTTCGGGGGCCGCACGGTGCCACAGCCGACGGCGGTTGCCCTCCGACGCGGCGATCACCGGCGAACTCGCCGCCCTGGCCGCCTGGTCGCGGGTCAGGATGTACGGCGTCAGGTGAGACCTGAGCAGGGCCAGGCCGAAGCCGAGCACCAGACCGAGGATGGCGCCGACCAGGATGTCGCGGGCAACCATCGGCGACGCGGTCGCGGTGTCCGTCGTGGCCGGGGTGACCAGCTCGCTCCCGGTGCCGACGGCGGTCAGCGCCTTGAGCATCGCGGCGGCCTCGTCGGCCGCCTGCCGGGCCTCGGTCGCCAGGTCGACCCGCTGGCCGCGCAGGGCTGCCGCGGTCTGCGCGTCGCCCCGCTGGACCGCCTCGTCGATCTGGCTGACCAGGCTCTTGGACTGCTGGTTGGCTGTCTTCGACCGGTCCTGTGCCTGGCCGGCCAGAGTGGTCAGCAGCGACTTCGCCTCGTCGTTGCGGGTCTTGAGGTAGATGACCGCGATCGCGTTGGCACGCCGTACCGCTTCCGAGGAGGTCGGGCCGTCGGTGGTGACCAGGTACGCGTTGTCGGTGACCGCCTTGACCCGGGTCACCGCGGCCAGGTCCTGGACAGTCTGGTCCGTGGTCGGCAGGCCGAGCGACTTGGCCACGCTGCGCAGGAGCGTCGGGCTGGCCATCACCCGGGCCTGGGTCTCGGCCGGCAGGTCCATCCCGAGCGGGCCGGTCTTGTCCGCGCTGCTGGTCAGTTTCCCCACCAGTGCGGGCGGTACGGCGGGGCCGATCACCAGTTGGCTCGACGCCGTCCAGCGCTCGGTCTGGGAGAAGGCGAACACGGAGGCGCCGACGAGTCCGAGCAGGATGCAACCCAGGATCAGCCATTTCTGCCGCAGCAGTGACTGGGCGGTCTCGCGCCAGACCACGGTGCCCGGTTCCATCCAGACCTCATTCCCTTGGAGCCAGCGACCCAGGATACGACCTCATGGGCGCGGGCTGGCCAAAGCATCTCTTTCTGTGGCCTACTCTCTTCTCGGGGGATCTCCGGGAGCAGTCCGGGGATTCATTTTCGGCGCCGAGATCGCGCCTGTCCGAGGGGGACACCGCAGGATGAAGAAGAGATGGCTGTTCGCGCGCCTGGGGGTCGTAGGCGCTCTCATCGCCGGCTCGCTGGTCGTCGTACTCGCGCCACCGGCGCAGAGCATCGAGGCCTCGCTGTCGGCGGCCAACAGTCCGACCTGGCAGACCAACGCCAGTGTGCAGGGAATCGCCGTCGCGGCCGGTAAGGCGTACGTCGGCGGCCGGTTCACCAGCGTCCGCCCGCCGGGCGCCGCGGCCGGCACGAGCGAGGTCGCGCAGGCCTATCTGGCCGCCTTCGACGAGAGCACCGGCGACCTGGTCACGTCGTTCACCCCGGTCCTCAACGGCCAGGTGTACGCGGTGGCCGCCTCGGCCGACGGCTCGCGGATCTACGTCGGCGGTGACTTCACCACCGTCAACGGCGTGACCCGGAACCGGATCGCCGCGTTCGACACCGCCACCGGCGCCCTGGTGACGAACTGGAAGCCGTCGGTCTCCTACCGGGTCAAGACCATCTCGGTCTCCGGCGACACCGTCTACTTCGGCGGCTCGTTCGGCCTGGTCAACAACATCGAGCGGCTCCGGCTGGCGGCGGTCAGCGCCGACGTCGGCACCCTGTTGCCCTGGGCACCCGCGGTGAACGGCGACGTGTACGCCGTGGACGTCGCCGACGACGGCTCCAAGGTGTATGCCGGCGGCCAGTTCAGCACCGTCAACGGCACGAACCAGAACACGGTGACCAGCCTCGACCCGGTCTCCGGCGGCGTGCTGCCGTTCCCCGGGGCGACCGCCGTACCGCCGCCGAACGGCTCCTGCACCACCCGGGTGAAGGCGATCGACGCCAGCGGCGACACCGTGTACTTCGGCAACGGCGGAGACGGCGGCGGCTGCTTCGACGGCACCTGGGCGGTCGACATCGCCACCAACACGCTGAAGTGGAAGAACCAGTGCCTGGGCGCCACCGAGACGGTCAAGGTCGTCAACGGCTGGCTGTACAAGGGCTCGCACGCACACGACTGCGTGAACCAGGGAGCCGGCGGCTTCCCGCAGGGCTTCGGCTACCGCTTCCTGCTGACCGAGAACCTGACCGACGGCTCGCTCGGCCCGTGGTTCCCGAACACCAACGCCGGACCGCCGACCGAGGTCGGCCCGCTCGCCTTCGCGACCGGCGGCAACGACCTCTGGGTCGGCGGCGACTTCACCACCACGAACGGCGTCGGCCAGCAGGGCCTGACCCGGTTCACCAACGCGACCCCGGGTGCCGCTCCGGCCAAGCCGGCCAAGCTGCTCCCCTACAGCGTCGAGCCGGGCGTCGTACAGATCCATTTCCCGACCGTGCTCGACAACGACGACAGCACGCTGACCTACCGCCTGCTGAAGGGGTTCAGCAACACCACCATCGCGACCTGGACGGCCAAGTCGACTCCGTGGGACCGACCCTGGCTGCACTTCACCGACGCCGCCGCGGTGCCGGGTGAGGTGACCAACTACCGGGTCGAGGTGACCGACGGCAGTACGACGATCCGGGGCAACTACTCCGACCCGATCACGGTCGCGAGTACGCCTTCCACGGCGTACGACCAGATCGTCAACTCCGACGGGCCGCAGGCGTACTGGCGGCTGGGCGAGGCGGCCGGTACGACGGCGTCGGTCGACTCGTCCGGGCAGAGCAACAACGGCACGTTCACCGGTGTGACGCTGGGCAGCACCGGAGCGATCGCGGGCAACACGGCCATGACGATCAGCTCGAGCAGCGGCCGGATGGTAGGCGAGAAGGCGTACAGCATGCCGCAGCAGTTCACCGTTGAGGCGTGGGTCAAGCAGAGCGGCTTCAACCGCGGCGGCCGGATCATCGGCTTCGGCAACTCCAAGACCACCAACAGCGGTGGCGGCGGCGACCGGATGCTGTACATGCGCACCAACGGCTCGATCGTGTTCGGCGTGAACGACGGCGCCCAGCGCACGCTGACCAGCACGTCGGGCAAGAACGACGGGCAGTGGCATCACGTCGTCGGCAGCTACGACAACGGCTCCATGAAGCTGTACGTCGACGGCGCGCTGGCCGGCAGTGCGAACGTCGGATCGGCGTCGCTGTACTACGGCTGGTGGCGGGTCGGGTACGACAACACCAGCAGCTGGCCGGGAGGTGGAGCGATCCAGACCGGAATGGCGCTCGACGAGGCTGCGGTGTACCCGTACGCGCTCAGCCCGGTCCAGATCCAGGCGCACTTCGACGCGCGCTGAAACTCTGAGTCTGGGAACTGCAGCACAAAGTCATAACGCGAGGGGGAGGTCGGCTTCCGGTCGACCTCCCACAGCGCTAATGTCCGCTGGGTGCGTGCGTGAGGCACGCACCGCCCAACGACTGAACCCCGCCCAGTCCAAAGGACATTGATGAAGAAGTATGTACTGGCCGTTGTCACCGCTGCGGCCGTCCTCGCCGCTGCGCTGATCCCCTCGGGACCGCCGGTGGAGGCGGCGACTCCGGGCTTCGGCTCGGCCGTCTCGGCCATCAAGCAGACCTCGTGGCAGACCAACAACAGCGTGAACGCGCTCGCGATCAGCGGCAACACGGTGTTCGCCGGTGGTCTGTTCACCAAGATCCGGCAACCAGGTAAGCCGGCCGGCCAGGGGGAGGCCGTCCGGACCTACATCGCCGCGTTCAACCGCACCACCGGTGCGCCGACGGCGTTCGCGCCGAAGCTGAACGGCCCGGTCTACAGCATCGCCACCAGCCCGGACGGCAACTGGGTCGTGATCGGCGGCGACTTCACCACCGTGAACGGGATCAAGCGCAGCAAGATCGCGATGTTCTCGGTCGTCACCGGCAGGATGGTCTCGGCCTGGGACCCGGTCGTGTCCGCCCGGGTCAAGGCGCTGGCCATCTTCGGCAACAGCGTGTTCATCGGCGGCGCGTTCGCCAAGGTCGACGGCGCGGTCCGCAATCACCTCGGCGCGGTCCGGCTGATCCAGGGCGACCTGCTGCCGTGGAACCCGAGCGCCAACGGTGACGTGTACGCGATCGACCTGTCCGACAACGGCACCCGGGTGTTCGTCGGCGGCCCGTTCAGCACCATCAACGGCAAGGACCACTATTCGCTGGCGATGACGAACAACACCACCGGCGCGGCGTACTCGTTCCCGGCCGCGGCAGCGATCCCGAAGCCGACCGCGACCTGCACCACCCGGGTGAAGGACATCGACACCCTCGGCGACAACGTGTACGTCTCCAACGGCGGTGACGGCAGCGGCTGCTACGACGGCGTCCTCGCCGCGCAGGTCAGCACCGGCAAACTGCTCTGGAAGAACAACTGCCTGGGCGCGACCGAGGCGATCAAGGCGATCGGCAACTGGGTCTACAAGGGCTCGCACGCGCACAACTGCAGCGACAGCGGCGCCTTCCCCGACGGCACCGGGACGCACTACCTGCTGGTCGAGAGTGCGATCAACGGCAAGATCGGGCCGTGGTTCCCGAACACCGACGCCGATCAGAGCAGCACCACCCAGGTCGGTCCGCTGGCGATGGCCGGTACGAACACCGACCTCTGGGTCGGCGGTGACTTCCTGAACGTCAACGGCAAGCCGCAGCGCGGGCTGACCCGGTTCACCAACACTCCGGGCGGCGCGGCCCCGGCCGTACCGAAGGCCCCGATCCTGGCGCCGTCGTCCGCCAAGGTGTCGGTGCGGTTCAGCGATGTGTACGACCTGGACAACATCTCGCTGACCTACAACGTGTTCCGGGGAACGACGAACATCGGCTCGTTCAAGTACATGTCGTACTACTGGGAGGCCCGCAAGGCCTACACGGTGGTCGACACCGGTGTGAAGAGCGGGCAGACAGTCACCTACCACATCGAGGTGCACGACGGGCGCAACATCATGAAGGGCCCGTCGGTCAGCGTGAAAGTGCCGTAGGAAGCGGTACAGGGGGTCTGCCTCTTCAGGCAGACCCCCTTCGTCTATAGACGGGCGGGGGGCTGCCGGTCGTAGATTAGTTGTCAGGGGCAAGGGGGAATCATGGGGAGAGTTGTCTGTTTGGTGGCCGCGGCCGGTTTGGCGCTGAGCGTCGTACCGGCGCAGACCGCGATCAGCACCGGCGCATCGCTGACCGCGATCGCGAATCCAGCCTGGCAGACCGACGCGAGTGTGCTCGGCCTGGCCGTTGCCAAAGGCAAGGCGTACGTCGGCGGCCGGTTCACCAAGGTCCGTCCGCCGGGCGCCGCGGTCGGTACCAATCAGACGGCTCGGACCTATCTGGCCGCGTTCAACCAGAGCACCGGCGCGCTCGACACCGCGTTCAACCACACGCTGAACGGCGTCGTCTGGTCGATCGTGGCCTCGCCGGACGGCTCCCGGGTGTACGTCGGCGGTGACTTCACCCGCGTCGACGGCCAGGTACGGAACCGCATCGCGGCCTTCGACACCGCCACCGGCGCGCTGGTCGCGACCATCAAGCCGAACGTGTCCTACCGGGTGAAGACCCTCGCGATCGGCGGGACCAGCCTGTACTTCGGCGGCTCGTTCGGGCTCGTCAACGGGGTGGTCCGGAATCGCGCGGCCGCGATCAGCACGGTGAACGGCGGTCTGTTGGCGTGGAACCCGAACGCCGACGCGGACGTGTACGCGATCGATGCGGCCGACGACAATTCGAAGGTCTACCTCGGCGGTACCTTCGCGAAGATCGGCGGGGTCAGTCGCTGGGCGGTTGCCAGCGTCAACAACTCCACCGGCGCGCAGCTGCCGTTCGCCGCGGCGTCCGCCGTACCGCTGCCGCCGAGTGGGTGCACGTCCCGGGTCAAGGACATCGAGACCGCGGGCAACCGGGTGTACTTCGCCAACGCCGGAGACGGCACCGGGTGCTTCGACGGGACCTGGGCCGCGGACGTTGCCACCGGCAACCTGGTCTGGAAGAACACCTGCCTCGGCGCGACCGAGGCGCTGACCTATGTGAACGGCTGGCTGTTCAAGGGGTCGCACGCGCACAGCTGTCCGGGCGCCTTCCCGGACGGCACCGGTGGTCACTTCCTGCTGCTGCAGAACCCGGCGAACGGGTCGCTCGGGCCATGGTTCCCGAACACGAACGCAGGTCCGCCGACCGTGGTCGGGCCGCTCGTGTCGGCCACCGGTGGGGCCGATCTGTGGGTCGGCGGTGACTTCACCAAGGTCAACGGGGTCGGTCAGCAGGGTCTGACCCGGTTCACCAACCTCGGCGCGGGCGCCAAGCCGCTCGGCCCGGTGTTGCCGACCTTGTCCAGTACGACGGCCGGCCAGGTGAAGGCGACCGTGCAGACGTCTCTGGACAACGACGACATCAGGCTGACCTACCGGCTGCTGCGCGGCGCGAGCAACACGGTCGTCGCGAGCACAACGGCGAACTCCACCTTCTGGAGCCGCCCGAACGTCACTATGACGGACACATCAGCACCTTCTGGTACGTCGCAGCTGTACCGGATCGAAGTCTCCGACGGTAACAACGCAGTCCGCGGCGGCTACGCCACCATCACAGTCCGCTGACTGCAGTAAGACGGGCATCCGGAATCCGGAGTGCGCCTCGCTGAGGCTGAGACAGGAAACGGTGGACTGACACCTGATATTTCCTGTCCTAGCCCACCGTAGAGTGTCTCAGCCATCCAGATCTGCCCCGTCTTGACCAGCATCCGGAACCATTACGCAGCCCGGAGCCACGCCACGCCACAGTCACGAACGTGAAGGGTCAGTTGGAGGCTCGGCGATGGGCGGCGATGGCCCGATGTGCCTCGTTCCACCAGAGGAGCAAGGTGCAGAAAGCGGCCCCGGCCAGGCCCCACGCCGCGCCCTCCGGCCCCCACCAGTAGGCACCGCCTACCCCGCCCACGATCAGGATGACCGATGAGATCAGGCGGACCCGGAGGCCCCTGGTGGCGGCTGTCAGGGCTCGCATGATGGCGAAGGCGCCGGCGTTGGAGGCACCGAACGCCTGCAGCAGGATCACCGGCACCATCACAGTGCTGGCCTGCGCCCAGACGCCTGGGCCGAGGAGCTCCTCTCCGACGACCTCAGGCAGGAGCAGGAAGACCGCTCCCCATGCCAGCGCGCCCGCACCCACACCGAGTGAGATCGCCAGGCCGACGAGCCACAGGCGTCGATAGGAGTGCCGCAGCGCCCGCGCTGCCTCGGGGACCGAGATCATCCGGATGCCCTGGTTGATCACGTTCACCGGGCCGAGCAGGACCTGCGCGCCCCGGATGCCCGCGGTCGCCGCCAGGCCGGCGGCGGCCGTGATGCCAAGCATGTAGACCTGGATCGTGCCCGACACCGCGAGCATCTCCCCCATGTACTTCGGGGTGAGATCCCAATGCGTCCGCACCCACTCGCGGATCAGCTGCCGTCGCGGTGCCACACCCGCCTGGAACCGCCCGGCCACGGCCGCGATCACCGCACCGAGTCCCCACCCCAACGTCAGCGTGAACGCGGACGCCGTACCGCTGAGATAGAGCCCGCCGAAGATCGCGAGCATCGCCAACAACCAGATCAGGTCGTTGACGAAGGCTCGATGTCCCTCGCCGACGACGAAGAAGGCCCACCGCCACGCGTCCTGGAGCAGGAGGCCTGGCATCGTCACCGCGAACGCGATCAGCACACCCCTCGACGGCACGCCCGGGACTGCCGCGATCGCCAGACCGACCAGCAGCCCGACGAAGCCCATCAGCAGTGCGGTCGCCGTACTGGCGCGAACAGCTCGTTGCCAGGCCGAATTGCGTTCACCTGAGTAGCGGACGGCCAACGGCTCGGTGGAGAGAGCCCGCGAGACGTTGAGGGCGATCGTGTAGCCGCCGAAGGCAAGCGCGTAGACACCGAAGTCCGCGACCGTGCTGGAGCGAGCGACGACCACACCGACAGCGAGATTGCTCAGACTGGACAGGGCCTGGTCGGCCAACCCCCAGCTCGCCCGGCCGGCCGGTCCGGCCAGTCGCCGGAGCTTCGGCCGCCGGGGGAACTTCACCGCAGCACTCTAGGCCCTGTCTGATGGTCCCGCGCCGTAGCGAGCAGGTGCTCGGTGCGGTAGCTCGGCGTGCTGGAGCGGAGGTCTCGATGCGGAGCATCGTGGCCTTCGCGCCAGTGCGGCGAGGTGCCGTGCCGAGTGCCGCGCAGTAGGCGGGGGACCATCAGACAGGGCCTTGGACGGGCCTCGGTGGATTGCGGAGGATGGCTAGCAGGAAGCGCGGGATGCCCAGGACGTACCGGCGCCACAGCCGCTTGGGCTCCTTGTAGAGGCGGTAGCTCCACTCCAGCCCCGACCGCTGCATCCACAGCGGTGCCCGGTCCAGCCGGCCGGTGTGGAAGTCGAACGCGGCGCCGACACCGATCAGGATCGCGGCGTCCAGCTTGTCCCGGTGCTCGGCCATCCAGCGCTCCTGCTTCGGCGCGCCGAGGCCGATCCAGATGATGTCCGCCTTGGACGCGTTCATCTCGGCCACCACGGCGGCGTCCTCCGCCTCGGTCAGCGGCCGGTACGGCGGACAGTGCACACCGTCAACCTTCAACGCGGGGTGGCGGTCCTGGAAGGTGTCGCGCAACTCCTCGGCGACTCCATCGGCACCGCCGTAGAAGTACTGCGTCCAGCCGCGCTCTGCCGCCTCGGCCATCACCCGCTCGAGCAGGTCCGGCCCGGCGACCCGCCCCATCCGGTCGAACCCGGCCCGCTTCCCCGCCCACACCAGCGGCATTCCATCGGGCACGGTGAGACCGGAGGTGTTGAAGACCTTGGTGAGGTACTCGTCGGCTCGGGCGTGCAGCAGCGAGTTCATGTCGGAGACGCAGACCAGGTGCCGCTCGCCGCGGTCGATCCAGCGCGCGAACGTCTCGACTGTGCTGTCCAGGTCGGTCACGCTGACATGGATGCCGAGCACGTCGACGCGGTCGGCTGTGGTTGTCTCCACCTGCATGTCGGTCATCGGTCAGTC
Source organism: Kribbella steppae (assembly GCF_004342025.1). Classification (GTDB taxonomy): domain Bacteria; phylum Actinomycetota; class Actinomycetes; order Propionibacteriales; family Kribbellaceae; genus Kribbella; species Kribbella steppae. Next base: position 248,243 of record NZ_SLWN01000001.1, read on the forward strand.
CTCTTGGGTCAGCGCGGCCAGGTCCGCGTCGACCATGATCCGGACCAGCTCGGGCACGTGGACCTGGGCTTTCCAGCCGAGCTCGGTGGTGGCTTTGGACGCGTCCCCGATCAGTGAGTCCACTTCGGTCGGACGCTCGTACCGCGCGTCGTGGTCGACGTACTGTTCCCAGTCCAGCCCGACGTGGTCGAAAGCCAGCGAGACGAAGTCCTTGACCGAGTACGACGTACCGGTCGCGATCACGTAGTCGGACGGGATGTCGTGCTGCAGCATCCGCCACATGCCCTCGACGTACTCGGGTGCGTAACCCCAGTCCCGGCAGGCGTCCAGGTTGCCCAGGTACAGCCGCTGGTCCAGGCCGAGCTTGATCCGGGCGACCGCGCGGGTGATCTTGCGGGTCACGAACGTCTCGCCACGGCGCGGGCTCTCGTGGTTGAACAGGATCCCGTTCACCGCGAACATGTCGTACGCCTCGCGATAGTTCCGGGCCATCCAGTAGCCGTACACCTTGGCCGCGCCGTACGGCGACCGCGGGTAGAACGGGGTGTCCTCGTTCTGCGGCGGCGGGGTCGCGCCGAACATCTCCGACGAGCTGGCCTGGTAGAACCGGCAGTCCAGCCCGATCATCCGGATCGCCTCGAGCAACCGCGTGGTCCCCATGCCGGTGGTGTCACCGGTGTACTCCGGCTCGTCGAAGCTGACCCGGACATGGCTCTGCGCGGCCAGGTGGTAGACCTCGGACGGCTGGATCGATGCCAGCAAGGTGACGAGGCGCGAGCCGTCGGTCAGGTCGCCGTAGTGCAGGAACAGCCGCTTGTCCTCGGCCTGCGGACCTTCGTACAGATGGTCGATCCGCCGCGTGTTGAACGTCGAAGCGCGGCGGATCAGGCCGTGCACCTCGTAGCCCTTGGCCAGCAGCAACTCGGCCAGGTACGAACCGTCCTGGCCGGTGATGCCGGTGACGAACGCCTTCTTCATGCCTGCTCCTGGGACAGATACCAGGCGTAGGTGGCGGCCACACCGTCTTCGAGGTCGGTGGACGGCTTCCACCCCAGCGCGTTCAGCCGGCTCACGTCGAGCAGCTTGCGCGGCGTACCGTCCGGCTTGGACAGATCGTTGCTGATGGCACCGGTGTAGCCGACCACCCGGGCGACCAGCGCGGCCAGCTCGCGGATCGTCACGTCCTCGCCGACACCGACGTTGATCGGCTCCGGCTCGTCGTAGTGCTCCAGCAGGTGCAAGCACGCGTCGGCGAGGTCGTCCACGTGCAGGAACTCGCGTCGCGGCGTACCGCTCCCCCACAGCACGACCTCGGGTGCGCCGGACACCTTGGCGTCGTGGAAACGCCGGATCAGCGCGGGCAGCACGTGCGAGCTGGTCAGGTCGAAGTTGTCGTTCGGCCCGTACAGGTTGGTCGGCATCGCCGAGATCCAGCGCAGCCCGTACTGCCGCCGGACCGCCTGGACCTGCATGATGCCGGCGATCTTGGCGATCGCGTACGCGTCGTTGGTCGGCTCCAGCTCTCCGGTCAGCAGACTCGACTCGCGGATCGGCTGCTCGGCGTACTTCGGGTAGATGCACGACGAGCCCAGGAACAGCAGTCGCGGCGTGCGGACCTCCAGCGCGGCGTCCATCAGGTTCACCTGGATGCGCAGGTTGTCACTGAGGAACTCGGTCGGGTGGTCCCGGTTCGCCAGGATGCCGCCGACCCGGGCCGCCGCGTCGATCACCACCGCCGGGCGGTGCTCGGTGAAGAACGCGAACGTCGCGGCCCGGTCCCGCAGGTCCAGGTCACTCGAGGTCGCGCCGATCAGCTGGGTGAAGCCGACCGCTTCCAGCCGCCGCCAGATGGCGGATCCGACCAGGCCGCGGTGGCCCGCGACGTATACCGGTGCTGCTCTGTCCATCAGTACGCTCCTGCGCCGTAGATCACCGCGCGCACGGTCTTCCAGAGAATCAGGAGGTCGAGCGTCATCGACCAGTTGTCGACGTACCGCAGGTCCAGCCGGACCGACTCGTCCCAGGACAGGTCGCTGCGGCCGCTCACCTGCCACAGGCCGGTGATGCCGGGCTTGACCAGCATCCGCCGGGAGTCGTCCGCGGCGTACAGGGCGACCTCTTCCGACAGCGGCGGACGCGGGCCGACCAGGGACATGTCGCCGCGCAGCACGTTGAACAGCTGCGGCACCTCGTCGAGCGAGAAGCGGCGGATCCACCGGCCGAGCGGTGTCATCCGCGGGTCGTCGCGCATCTTGAAGATGACGCCGTTGCCGTCGCTCAGCGCGTACAGATCACCGAGCCGCTGCTCGGCGTCGGAGTACATGCTGCGGAACTTCAGCATGGTGAACTCGACCCCCGCGCGGCCGACGCGTTGCTGCCGGAAGAGCACCGGCCCCGGGCTGGACAGCCGTACGGCGATGGCCAGGCCGACCAGCAGAGGCGACAGCAGAGTGATGAGACCGAGCGCCAGGACCCGGTCGAAGACGGCCTTCATCAGGTGCGGTCCGCCGCTCACCGAGGGACGCTCCAGGTGCAGCAGGGACAGGCCGGCGACCGGGCGGACGGAGATCCGCGGGCCGGCGACCTCGATGATGCCGGGTGACACGATCAGTTCGATGCCGCGCTGCTCCAAAGCCCAGGACAACCGGCGCAGCGACTGCCCGGCCAGCTCGGGATCGGTCGCGATCGCGACCACTTCTACCGCGTGACGATCGGCGGCAGCCAGGATGTCCGGCTCGTCCAGCTCGTCCGGCTGGATCGGCCCGGCCGAGTGACGGTCGCCGCGTGGCCGGCAGGTCGCCACCACGCGGAACCCGTCGGTCGGCCGGCTCTCGAGGTGCTCACACAAGGTTGCGGCCGGGCCGCTGCGCCCGACCACGAGAACCCGATGCATACAGCGGCCTCGGACCCGGTGCCGATGCAGGTCCTTCCGCAGGGCATAACGCAGTACCAGCGCGGATCCCACCATCACCGGAATCGCCAGCACGATGAAGCCGCGGGCGATCTCGGTCTTGGTCACGTACGACGCCATCGCGACGGCGGCCGTGAGACCGACGCCGGAGCGCAGCAGCGACCGGAACTCGTCCGGACCGGCGCCGAAGTAGCGGGGGTCGTAACCCTTCGACAGGGCGACCGCACCCACCCAGGCCAGCGGAAGCACACTGCTCACGAGCAGATAGCCGCTGCCGACGTGATAGCCGAACCGGGTCAGCAGAGCGATCGAGACACCGAGCATCGCGGCCAGCAGGTCGCCACCGACGGCAGCCCAGCGATAGACGCCCACCCAGTGCGGCTCGGTCGACCGCGAGGGCAGCGGAACGATCGCGGGCACCTCGTGCGGCACCACCCAGAGCGGCCGGCGGCCATCGACCGCGTCAGGCGCCTCTGCTCCGCTCACTCCGACCTCTCGTCTCACGCTGCCAGCACACGGTCACGGTATGTGTCCGCCGCAGTCTGCAATCTGCCCCTTGAACTGTCAAACGGGAGATCGCCACTCAAGGTAACGGCGCACACTGCATTGCCTGAACATCCCCAGAATTCACCCGCCTGTCGGCCGAGCGACATCGCAGCGTACTACGGGCGAGGTTCTGCAGCGACGGTGACTCGACAAGCCTTGGCTAGAATTTGCGTGGGGGTGGGGAATGAAACGGGACAACATCGAACGCCCGCGCGCGCCCGCGCGCACGGCGCTGACACCGGCGGTCCGCCGGCCGGTCACCGCGCTGGCACTGCTCGGGCTGCTGCTGCTGGTCGTGCCGGCGCTGATCTTCGCTGGTGACACCAGCGCGAGCCGCCTGGACACCGCCGCCAAGGCGTTCGTTCTCGAGCACGCGCCGGCCGGCTCGTGGGACATCATTCGCGGCCTGGACTGGCTCGGCGAACCGATCGGCCGGGCGCTGCTTCTGATCGGCGTCACGCTGGCCTGCCTGGCCGCCGGGCGCCGCGCGCTGGCGATCACCGCCGCGGTCAGCATCGCCACGATCAGCGTCCTCGCCACCGCGCTCAAGCCGCTCGTCGGCCGGCGCATCCACGAAGGCTTCCTGTGCTACCCCAGCGGGCACAGCGCGGCGCTCACCGCGGCCGCGCTGATCGTCGGGTTGCTCGTGGCCGACGTGTTCGTCCTCCGCTCCGTCGCCAGTACGGCGGTCATCCTCGGAATCACCGTCGTCGGCGGAGCCCTGACCGCCTGGGCACAGATCAACCTGGATGCGCACTACCCCACCGACACGGTCGGCGGGTTCGGTTGCGCGCTGCTCGTGGTCCCGGTCACCGCGTGGCTGATCGACCGGTTTGCCGCGCGCCGGGCAGCGAACCGGCCGGCGTCGAGGTGACGCCGGCCGGATCGTTCCGCTGATCGGGAGCCTGGACTCAGGCGACCTCGATCGCGGGTGTGTCGAACTCCGCGATGACACCGGCCGGGACATGCTCGAGGTCGCTGACCCGCAGGTAGTCGCCCATCGTCGTACCGGAGCAGTCCGAGTCGATGTTGGGTGCGGCGCGGCCGGCCAGTGCATCACCAAGGTGCACTGTGCGCAGGTCGATGCTGAACCGGGTCCGCCCCGAGGTGTTCGGCACGCTGGAGTGCAGCTGGGCACCCGAGAACAGGATGATCCCGCCGGGCTTGCAGATCGGACGGATCTGAGGCACCAGCTCGACCTCCTCCTCCGGCACCGGCTGCACCCGGGTGTCGACACCGATCTGGGTCGCCGCGATCTGCCGGCTGGTCGCGTTCCACTCCGCGTAGTTGTAGACCCGGGAGCTGTTCCGCACCGGGGTCTGCCAGTACTTCGGGTGGAAGGCGAGCCCGTTGTCGGCACCGATCTCGAAGATCGGCAGCCACCAGTTCAGCTGGACGTACGGCGCCGAGTACCAGGTGTCGCGATGCGGATGGAACGCGAACGCGATCCCGGTGGTCAGGTAGTCGTTCGACGTCGAGCTGCGCATCCGCGGCACGTCGAAGTAGACCTGCTCTTGGTCACACCCGAAGTCGGTCAGCATCTCCTGGATCAGCCGCTTCGACTCCGGGTGATGGATGAACCTCGGCTTCAGCTCGGCGAGCAGCGCCGCGTAGTCCTCGACGGCCATCTCGAACTGGGCCGTCTCCGGATCCAGCGGCGCGAACGCCTGCCGGGCCATCTCGCCCGCGAACTCGGTCAGAGCCAAGGTCGACGGGCGTGGTGAGTAGACGAACAGGTCGCCGTCGTACAACTTCTGCCTGCGTTCGTCGTCGCAGAACTCGGCGTCGACATAGATGGAATGCATGATGAACCCCCTCGTGCGCGAACCGGCTCCGTGCCGGTTCGAGTGACCAAGCCCCGTACTTGCCCCAGCCGTCTGTGCCTCACGGGCTCATCGGCAGGCGCCCCCCAGAGACGTCGTCGTAGCCGTGCGTTATGCGTACCGGCGGAACACCGGCTTGACCGGCCGTCCGCCCATCCACCCCCTCGGATCTCCGGCGTCGAGCGCCTTGCGATACACCAGGCAGGCTTGCTCGACGGTGTCGACGGTGCGGGCGATGTCCTCGTCGGTCAGCGCGGCGCTCACCACGAAGGACGGGCCGATCACCCCGCCGAGGACGAGCTCCCGCAGGAACAGGGTGCGGTACTGCTGGGACGGCTGCAGCTCCTCGTCGAGCGTCGCGAAGACCAGGTTGCTGGCCCGGCCGCGGACGACGACATGGTCCTCGACACCGGCCGCGGCGGAGACCTCCCGGACTCCCGCCGCCAGCTTGTCGCCCAGCTCGTGCAGCCGGGCCGCGATGCCTTCGGTCGCGTAGACGTCCATCACCGCGATGGCCGCCGCGAGCGCATGAGTCTCGGCGCCGTGGGTGGTGGACAGCAGGAACACTCGCTCATGGTCGTCGCGCAGACCGCCGCGCTCCATCAGTTCACGCTTGCCCGCCAGCGCCGACACGGCGAACCCGTTCCCGAGGGCCTTGCCGAAGGTGGACAGGTCGGGCGTCACGCCGTACACGCCCTGCGCGCCCGCCTCGGAGAACCGGAAGCCGGAGATCATCTCGTCGAAGATCAGCAGCGCGCCGTGCCGGTGGGCGAGGTCGCGGAGTGCCTCGAGGTAGCCCTGCGGCGGGTCCTGCTGGGGCGCGGCCTCCAGGATGAGGCAGGCGATCTGCCCGTCGTGATGGGTCAGCAGTTCCTCGGTCGCGGCCAGGTCGCCGTACGGGAAGGCCACCGTCAGGTCGGCGATCTCGCCGGGAATACCGGCCGACATCGGCGTCCGGGCGATGAACCAGTCGTCGATGGAGAAGAACGCGTGGTCGGAGCAGATCGCCACCAGCGGCCGCCCGGTGACCGCACGGGCCAGCTTCACCGCGGCGGTGGTGGCGTCCGAGCCGTTCTTGGCGAACTTCACCATCTCCGCGGTCGGTACCGAGGCCAGGAAGCGTTCGGCCGCCTCGAGCTCGACGATGCTCGGCCGGACGAAGTTGCTGCCGCGGCCGAGTTCCCGCTGGACCGCCTCGATCACCTTCGGGTGGGCGTGCCCGAGGCTGACGGCGCGCAGCCCCGAGCCGTACTCGATGTACTCGTTGCCGTCGACGTCCCAGACGTGGGCGCCGAGGCCGTGCGAGATCACCGGAGCCATCTCGGCCGGGTACTGGTCATCGCCCTTGGCGTACGTGTGCGCGCCACCCGGCACGAGCTCGTGCAACCGGGCGTTGGCCTCGACGGACTTGTCGAACGACTTGGTCATGTCAGCCTCCTGGTGGCGTCGGCGAGGGTGGGGGCGGCTTTGTCCCGGGCCGACATCAGGCTGACCGGCAGCGGCCAGTCGATGTCCAGGCCGGGATCGTCGAAGGCGATCGACACGTCCTCGCTCGGGTCGTGCGCTCGGTCGATCCGGTACGAGACGTCGGCCGGATCCGTCAGCGCCTGGAAGCCGTGGGCGCAGCCGGCCGGCACGTAGACGGTGACCTGGTTGTCGCCGGTCAGCTCGAAGTACTCCACGTTGCGGTACGTCGGCGAGTCCTTGCGCAGGTCGACGACGACGTCGAGGACCTCGCCGTACGAGCAGCGCACCAGCTTCGCCTCGCCGGCGCCCGCGCGGACATGCATGCCGCGGACGACGCCCTTGGCCGACCGGGAGACGCTGTCCTGGACGAACGCGTCCGGGTCGAGTCCGGCCGACGCGACCACCTCGCGGTCGAACGTGCGGCAGAAGAAGCCGCGCTCGTCCACGTGCGGTGTGGGCAGGAACAGCAAAGCCCCCGCGATCCTCGGTACCTGGATGACGTCCATCGGTCCCCTCCTACTACTGGTCACTGCTCGCCGGCACCGACGTGTCCGAGCCGAACAGAGTCGCGGACAGTACGGCGAACTGCCGTTCGAGCGATGCGGCGAACTCGGCGTTTCTGGCGCGCATCGCGGGTTCGATCCCGGCCGCCCGCGCCTCGAGCGCCCGGAGCTGATCCATCAGCAGCGACACGTCGAGACTCCGGATCGACTGCCGGAACTCGGCCAGTTGCATCTCTCCCATCAGCACGTCGCTCTTGACGCCGTAGCTGATCGAGATGGTCGGCTTCGACAACTTCAGCGCGGCCTGCACGTTGTGGTAGCGCGAGGCAACGACCAGGTCGACCTCGGCCAGCTGTTGCATCAGCTCGCCGAGCGACTCCGCGGGCTCGCGCACGAGCCGCTTCTCGACCAGCTCCGGCCGGGTCTGCCGCAGGTCGTCGTACACGACCGACACGACGGCCTCGTCGGACGGGTCGCCGGTGACGAGGCGGATCCGGTAGCCCTCGTCGACCAGCCGGCGGGCGAACTCGACGATCTTCCCGCGGTAGTCCGCCGAGATCTCCGCGGATCGGGCCCGGTCGGCACTGGTGCCGTGGTACGCCATCACGCCGAGGCCGACGGTCGGACGGGACGCACGGACCGGAGGCTGCAGCACCGGATCGGGCAGCGAGAAGGCCAGATCCGGATAGACCGGATCCTGGCTGGTGTCCAGGCCCATCTGCCGCATCGCGTCGCGCGAATAGGTGTCCCGGTACGAGCGGTACGTCGTCAGCCGCGCGGCACTGGTGAACAGCCACCGGTTCGCCCGCTCGTGGGCCACGTTCGCGCCCACGCTGACGAAGGCGACCTTGGCCCCCGCCAGCCGGGCCGACACGCACATCAGGAACAGCGCGTACGGCCAGCCCCACGGGTTCAGCTCGAGCGTCGTCTCCAGCACGCCCATGCCGGGCACGATCACGATGTCGAACCGGCGGAACAGCCTGGGCATCCGGAACAGGTCCGCCACTTTGCCGAACACCTTGCGCATGTTGGTCGTCAGCCGCGTCCGTCCCGGGCCATGGGCCTGGTACCAGGTGATCGCCGTCGACGGGATGCCGTACTGCCGTTCGAGCTCCTCAGGGCCGGAGCACACACAGCTGATCTCGGCCTCCGGGTGCTTGGCCCGGAGGAATCGCAACATCGCGTCGAGCGACCCGTGGTTTCCGAGGTTGCCCGATCCCAGCAGGCCGAAGATCGCGATCCGCGGCGGCCTGCTTGTGCCCGCAGTGCTCATTCCTAGGAAACCCTCCGCTGACCGGCGACCGCGGAACTGTCCGGGATCGCGGTCGGTGCGCTGGGCGGTGCGCTGTCCTCGATCCGGTGCGACGACCTGCCGGGTACGGCACGGTCGGCCATCCAGCGGGCCAGGTGGGCGTAACACCGGCGCCGGTCCGCCGACGACAGCGGCGCCCGGCGGATCCCGCCGACGAAGCCGCCGACGTACTCGGCCAGCAGCCGGACGGTCGGGTGGCGCAGCCGGCTCGCCCGGCGCGGCTCCATGTTCGCCGACCGGGAGCGGATGGTCGGCTTGGCCCGCTCCGCCCGGTCCGGGTGGTCCCGGCGGAAGAACAGCAGCTCGGGCACCTGATGGAAGCGTCCGTACAGCGCCAGCTCCGCCGTGATCGTCCGGTCGGAGTGGTGGTAGCTCCCGTTCAGCGGCGTACGGCGCAGGATGTCCGAACGCATCACGCCGTAGAAGTCGTCACCGCCGACGGTGAACAGCAGACTCCGGAACCGCTCAGGCGCCCGCGGATTGTCGGTGTCGAGCCGGTAGTCGACCTTCAGGACGATCTCGCCGTTCGCGTCGATGATCGCCTGGTGGGCGTGCGCCAGGACCAGCGACGAGTCGGCGTCGAGCGCCTCGATACAGCGCAGCAACAGGTCCCGGCCGTACAGATCGTCGTACGACGCCCACTTGAACAGCTCGCCGCGCGAATGCTCGAAGGTCCAGTTGTGGTTCGGTGTCGCGCCGATGTTGACCGGCTGCCGGAAGTAGCTGATCCGCGGGTCCCGGGCCAGGTACTCGCGGCAGATCTCTTGCGTGCTGTCGGTCGAGGCGTTGTCCGAGATGATCAGCTCGAAATCGCCGTAGCTCTGTCCCAGTAGGGCGTCCAGGGACTCAGCCAGATACTTCTCTCCGTTGTAGACCGGAAGACCGATACTCAGCCTTGGTACCACGTTCATGTGCTCCTCATTTCTGGCATCTCCTCCCGGCCCGCCGCCCCGACCGGCTCCGGTTCCGTCTCATGCCGCCGTTCGCGGATCCCCACCTCGAGACTCCACCACCAAACGATCGCGCCGACGAGCGTCGCACCGGCCGATCCCCAGGCCGAACCGAGGGCGCCCCCCAGCGCCGCACCGCCGACCCCACCGACCAGGTACGCCGCCGACGCGTACAGCTGTGCCCTCAAACTCCGCCGGGCCACGCCGAGTGCGCGCAGACCGGCCGCCGCACCGGTATAGAAACTGGCGAACATCACCGACAAAGTTGCTGGCAGCAACAATGGTTCGGTGCTGTCCCAGACCTCGCCGAGCAGCGCGTGCCCCCACGCGTGCGGCAAGGCGATGATGATCGTCATCCCCCACGCCAGCGCGGCGAGGGACTGGGCGCTGCCGAGCAGCAGACAGAACCGTTGCAACGCCCGCACCGACCGGCGCAGCATCCGCGCCGCCTCCGGCACCGCCACCAGACCGATCCCGGACAGCACGATGAAGAACGGGCCGAGCATCATCTCGGCGCCACGGACGGTGCCGACCGCTGCGACCCCGGCGATGGCGCCGAGGCCGTACATCTTCAGTTGGTACGCGCCGCTGATGGTCACGTTCTCGGCCAGATAGCGCAGCCCCAGGTCGCGATGGTCCCGGAACCACTGCCGGGCCCGGAACAACCTGGGGAAGACGCCGGCCTGCAAACCACTGACCAGCGCCGCGAAGATCCCGGCCGCACCCCAGGCCAGGACGAACTTCGTGACGCTCGGACCGTCGTGTTTCGCCAAGTACAGCAGCGGAACCAGTCCGAGCGCCCAGGTGATGTCACTGACGAACGCCTTGCCGCCCTGACCCGAGGCGAAGAAGGCGAACCGCCAGCTGTCCTGCAACATCAGCCCTGGCAGCACCAGGCCCAGCGCGATGAACGCGGCGCCGGGTCTGCCACCGAGCGCGGCCCCCACCGCGACACAGATCGCCCCGGTCGCCAGACCGACCGCCATCGCCATCCCGGACGAGCTGGCCACCGCGGTCTTCCAGAGCGGACGCGGTACGCCGCTGAACCGAACCGCCAGCGGATCGGTCGCGAGCCCGCGCGAGATGTTGACCACTACCCCATACGTCACCCAGGCCAGGCTGAACGCTCCGAATTCCACAGCGCCCAGCGACCGCGCGACGACGATGCCGACCACGAAGCTGACCAGGCTGGTGACAGCCTGGTCAGCGAGTCCCCAGGTAACGCGGCGCAGCACCCCTCTCATGGGTCAGCCCACGACTTCGTGCGGTTCGGGTAGCGGGACCAGGTACGTGGCACCCCAGCCGCCACCGGCTTCGAGCTGAGAGATCACTTCGTCGGCGATGTCCCAGGTGAGCACCAGGACGACGTCCGGCCGTGCGGCCCGGAGTTCGTCGATCGGCCGGATCGGGACACCACAGCCACCAGGGATCCGGCGACCGTGCTTGCCCGGTGCGGCGTCCACCGTGAACGCCAGCAGGTCGGTGCCGACCTTACTCAGGTCCAGCAACACCGGCGCCTTCGACGGAGCGCCGTACCCGAGCACTGTCCGGCCGGCGGCCTTGTGCCGGGTGAGTTCGTCGTGCAGCGCACCGGCTGCGTGCCAGGCGGCCTCTTGCAGGGTGGCCAACTGGACCTCGTCGGCGATACCGGCGGCGTCCTCGTCCTCCTGTAGTACGGCGACCGATGCGTCCGGCTTGACCTCGTCGGCGTGCCGCAGCATCACCATCAGGCTGCCGCCGAACATGTCGACCTGCTTCACCGACTCGACCGCCAGGCCGTGCAGTGCCGCCAGCCGGTCGACCGCACTGAGCGACAGGTACGACCAGTGCCCGTGCCGGATGGTGTCGAACTGGTTGCCGATGAACAGCGGCAGCAGGTGGTGGAACTCCAGCACCAGCAGCCCGCCCGGTGCGAGCCGCTCCGCCCGCAGCCTCATCATCTCGCCGACGGCCGGCTCGTGTGCGATGCCGTGGACGTCGACCACCAGGTCGGCCCCCTCGCCGTCACCGGCCAGCCGGCAGCCGGCGGCGTACAGGTGCTCGAGCCACGATCCGCCGTGGTGGCTGGCGAACTCGAAGACGACACCGCCGCTGAGCTGCGGGTAGTCCCGCAGCAGTTCCTTCACCGACGACTCGGCGTGCGCGATGCTGGTCGCGGACTCGACGGCCAGCGGCGGCTCGGGCAGCTGCGGCTCGACCGGCCCGAGCTGGACCAGCGTGCAGTCACGGCACAACCACAGCTCGAGCGGCCAGCGCGGATCCGGACCGGGTGTCTCCGCGGTCGGGAAATAGTCGGCACACGGCTGCGCACCGAGATCCACCACCGGTACGACGCTCTCCCCCGCACACCCACGACACTTGAAGTTCACTGCATCCCCTCCGGTCACCATGTCAACGTTGCCTTGGCCGTGGTGAACGCTTCGGCGTACTGCGCCCGGCACTCCATCCCGCGCAGCCGGGCCAGCCCGGCGAAGACCTCTTCGTCGAACCAGTCGTGCCGGACCTGGGACGGGAAGGCCTTGTGCAGCCGGGTGATCTTCTCCCGCAGCTGCTCCTCGGTCAGGTCGACGTACAGCCACGGCCGGCTGATGTCGCCGTCCCACTTGGGGATCTCGTAGTGCAGCACCAGGTGATCGCGCCACACCGTCGGCGCCAGTTCGGCGATCAGACGATGGTCCTGGTGCGCGTCGGTGCGGCTCGGCGCCAGCACCAGGTCAGGGCGTCGGCCACCCTCGGACTGTCCGGCCCGGGCCGTTGCCTCGAGCAACTCCTTGGTCTCGTTCCAGAACGACGGCAGCCGGCCGTCCGGCAGCTCGGCCGAGGTAACGGTCACCTCGCACTCCGGCAGGAACAGCTCCGCGGCGCGGCGGGCCTCCTCGAGCCGGAGCGGACTGCCGGTCGCGATGACGAACTCGGCGGTCAGCTCCGGTACCGACTCGGCCAGCTTGAGCAGCGTGCCGCCGCAGCCGATCTCGATGTCGTCCGGGTGAGCGCCCAGGGCCACCAGGTGGACCGGACGCTCGATCAGACCGAGCTGGAACGGCAGCATCAGATCGCCACCACCATGGGTGCGTCGTCGCCCGGCAGGTCCGGAGCCTTCTCCAGCACCTGCGCGCGCTGCTGCCGGGCCTCATGGCTCCAGAGCGCCCACGGCTTCTTGCCGGAGCGGTACAGCTCCTCGAGCTGGCTGCGCTCCTTCAGGGTGTCCATCGGCGCCCAGAACCCGTGGTGTGGGATCGCCTCCAGCCTGCGCATCGCGGACAGCCGCGGGAACGCGTCCCCGACCAGGTCCTCGTCCTCGTGCAGGACGTCGAAGATCTCCTTCTTGAGCACGAAGTACCCGCCGTTGATCCACACGTTCAGGTCGGCGGCCGACCGCAGCCCGGTGATCCGGGCGTCGGTGCCGAACTCGACCACGTGGAAGGACGCCTGCGGCGGAACCGCGAGCAGGCTGGCGGTGATGTCACTGGTCATCACGTGGTCGACGATCTTGTCCATCGGCGCATCGGTGAGTACGTCGCCGTAGTTGGCCAGGAACGCGTCGTCGTCCTCCAGATACGGCCGCACCCTGCGCAGCCGCTCCCCGATGGAGGTGTCGATCCCGGTGTCGACGAAGGTGATCTTCCACTCGCTGATGTCGGAGTCGAGCAGCTGGATCCGCTGCCCGCCCTTCGACATCACGAAGTCGTTGGACACCGTCTCCTCGTAGCGCAGGAAGTACTCCTTGACCGCGGACCCCCCGAAGCCCAGGCACAGGATGAACTCGGTGTGCCCGAAGTGCGCGTAGTAGCGCATCACGTGCCACAGGACCGGCCGGTCGCCGATCGTCATCATCGGTTTCGGTGCGGAGTCCACCCCGCTGCGCATCCGCAGCCCGAACCCCCCACAGAAGATCACGACCTTCATTGACTTTCCCTCCCCTGGTCGTGTTCAGATCACTTCGAGGCGCGGGATGGGGACGACGAACTTCGCGCCCCACTCCCGTGCGTAGCCGAGTTGGTGCACGATCTCCTCGCGCAGGTTCCACGGCAGGATCACGATGTAGTCGGGGCGCGTCTCGGCGAGGCGCTCCGGGGCGAAGATCGGGATGTGCGTGCCCGGCAGGAACATGCCGTGCTTGTGCGGGCTGCGGTCCACCGTGTACGGCAACAGGTCCTCGCGGATGCCGCAGTGGTTCAGCAGCGTGTTGCCCTTACCGGGAGCGCCGTACCCGGCGACGGTCTTGCCGTCGCGCTGAGCCTGGATCAGGAACTCGACCAGCTCGGCCTTGATGGTGAAGACCTCGCGCGCGAAGCCTTCGTGGCCCTCGACCGTGTGCAGGCCGGCGTCTTCCTCGTCCTTCAGTACCTTGAGCACCAGCTCGGACGGCTCTCCGGCGGTCTCGACCGGCGTCGAGAAGAGCCGCAACGATCCGCCGTGGCTGGCCAGTTCCTGGACGTCGACGACCTTCAGGCCGGCCTTCTCCAGCGCGAGCGCGGCGGTCTTGAGCGTCAGGTACTGGTAGTGCTCGTGGTAGATCGTGTCGTACTGACGCCGCTCGATCAGCCGGAGCAGGTGCGGGAACTCCAGCGACACCAGGCCGTCGTCCTTGACCAGCGCGCGCAGGCCCTTGGCGAAGTCGACGATGTCCGGCACGTGCGCGAACACGTTGTTGCCGACGACAAGGTCCGCCTGCCCGTGCCGAGCGGCCGCGTCCTTGCCGGTCTCCTCGCCGAGGAAGTAGCTCTCGGTCCGGATGCCCTTCTCGTTGGCGATCTCGGCGATGTTCGCGGCCGGCTCGATGCCGAGCACCGGGATGCCGAGCGCCGTCGCGTGCTGGAGCAGGTAGCCGTCGTTGCTGGCGGCCTCGACGATGAGGCTCTCGGCGCCGAGGTCCAGCCGCTCCTGCATGTCCACGACGAACCGGCGGGCGTGCTCCACCCAGCTGGTCGAGTACGACGAGAAATACAGGTAGTCGCTGAACACGTCGTCGGCCGCGACGTACGCCGGCAGCTGGACGAGCAGGCAGTTGTCACAGATCCGGACGTTCAGCGGGTAGAACGTCTCACCGCTGTCCAGCTGGTCGGCCCGGAGGTAGCTCTCGCACGGCGGCGACATCCCCAGATCGACGAAAGTTCGGGTCAAAGGCTCGCCACACAGGCGACAGCCGACGGACTCCCCCATCAGTGCTTCTCCTCAACTGAGTCTTTTGCGGCGAAAACCGGTGCCTCAGGTCCGGGGAACTGCTCGTCGGTCTGCCGGCGCAGCTGGTCGTCGACCAGGCCCGCCGACAGCAGTTGCTGGATCCGGCGCAGCCGGACGAACTGCGCCGAGTCGAAGTCCGCCTGGGTCAGGCCGTGCCGTTCGTAGGCGGCGGCGAGCTCGTCGACGCCCTTGCGCACCGTCCACTGCAGCTGCAGGTCCGGGAAGACGTCGTTGAGCTTGCCGAAGTCGACCTTGTAGTTGCGCAGGTCCGGGCCGGCGCCGTCGGCGATCGACAGGGTCGAGCCGGGGACCGCGTCGCGGACCATCTCGGCGATGTCGCGGACCTGGACCACGTCCTCGGACCGGCCGACGTTGAACGCCTGGTCGTGGATCATCTCGCGTGGCGACTCGAGCACCTTCAGGAACGCGCGGCTGATGTCCTCGATGTGCACCAGCGGCCGCCACGGTGTGCCGTCGCTCTCCAGCCGGACCTTGCCGCTCGTCATCGCGATCGCGGTCAGGTTGTTCACCACGATGTCCAGCCGCAGCCGGGTCGAGACGCCGTACGCGGTCGCGTTGCGTAGATAGGTGGGGCTGAAGTTGTCATCGGCAAGCTTGGCCAGTTCCGACTCGGCCAGCGCCTTGGTCTCGCCGTACGGCGTGACCGGGAACATCTCGGCGTCCTCGGCGACCGCTTCGGAGCCGGCCGCGCCGTACAGGCTGCAGGAGGAGGCGAACAGGAACCGCTCGATCCCGGCGTCCTTGGCGGCCTGGGCGACCTTGAGGGTCCCGTCCAGGTTGACCGAGTACGTCGCCTTGCGGTTCAGATGGCCGAGTGGATCGTTCGACAGCGCGGCCAGACAGACGACTGCGTCGTACCCGGCCAGCTCGGCCGGGCCCACGTCGCGCATGTCGCGCGGCGGCCGGGAGCCGATCGGGTCCGGCCCGCCGAGCAGGTCGCAGCCCTCGTACAGCCCGGTGTCCAGTCCATCCACCTGGTGCCCGGCGTCCCGCAGGAACGGCACCATCACCGCACCGATGTACCCGCGATCTCCGGTGACCAGAACTCTCATCCGCCCGCTCCTCCGCTTGGCTCTGTCATCGCTACAACAGATCACCGAGCCGGCCCCTTGATACATCGCCGCGGATTCGATTCCGGGGGAATTCGGATGTATCAGCATCGGCTGGTCAGTGCTCCATAGAGGGCTGACAGCAGCAATGGGGAGTTCCACGCTCAATTGGGGGGCGTTATGAAGGTTGCCGTATTCGGCTTGGGCTACGTGGGGTCGGTGACGGCGGCATGCCTGGCCGCCAACGGCCACGACGTCTGGGGGGTCGATGTCGACACCGCGAAGGTTGGTCCGATCACAGAGGGACACAGCCCGGTGGTCGAGCCTGGCCTCGACGAACTGGTGGCGGAGGGTGTCACCGCGGGCAGACTGCACGCGACCACCGACCCGCGACTGGCATTGGACGGAGCGGACGTCTCCCTGATCTGTGTGGGAACGCCGTCGACCTCCAGCGGCAGTACTGACCTCACTTACATTCGGCGCGCGGTCCGTGACATAGCGGAAGCGGCCCGTATGGTCGCACCGCCGGCCTCGGGTTTCCACAGCATCGTCGTCCGCAGCACGGTCCCACCGGGCACCGTCGACGACGTCGTCGAGCGAGTCCTGGCCGAGGTGCCGGACTCCGGCGACTTCACCTTCGGTACGGCGATGTGCCCGGAGTTCCTGCGGGAGGGATCCGGACTGGCCGACTTCTACGACCCGCCGTTCGTCGTGGTCGGCACCAGGAACCCGAAGGTCGGTACCGCTCTGACCGACTTGTTCGGCTTCCTGCCCGCCGAGGTGCAGGTGGTCGACGTACGGACCGCGGAGGCGCTCAAGTACGCCTGTAACGCGTTCCACGCGACCAAGGTCTCGTTCGCGAACGAGATGGGGCGGATCTTTCGGTACTACGGGGTGGACTCGCGCGAGGTCATGCGGATCTTCGTCCAGGACACCACCCTCAACATCTCGCCGTACTACCTGCGCCCGGGCTTCGCGTTCGGCGGCTCCTGCCTGCCGAAGGACTTGCGCTCTGTCCTCCACCTGGCCCGGCTCAACGACACAGACCTGCCGCTGCTGGCCGGCACACTCACGACCAACGAGCTGACCGTCCGCGACGTCGTGGACCGCGTCGTGGCCGGACCCGGCCGTGAGATCGCGCTGCTCGGCCTGAGCTTCAAGACCGCGACCGACGACCTGCGCGAGAGCCCGAGTGTCGAGCTGGCCGAGCGGCTGATCGGCAAGGGCTACAACCTGCGCATCTACGACGCGATCGTCAACCCGAGCCGTCTGGTCGGCGCCAACCTGCGGCACGTGCGGTCCAAGCTGCCGCACCTGCAGCGGGTCCTGACCGCCGACCCGGTCGAGGCCCTCCGCGGCGCCGACCTGGCGCTGGTCTCGGCTACCGACAGCTCGGCCATCAGCGCCCTGCTCACCACCCCGCCGGCCCGGACCATCGATCTGAGCGGCCGGCTCGGAACCGAGGTCGAGGCGCTGCCCGGATACGAAGGAGTCGGCTGGTGAGTGGTCCGCGCGTCCTGATCATCATCCAGAACCTGTGGGTCCCGTTCGACCGCCGGGTCTGGCTGGAGTGCCAGGCCCTGGCAGGATCCGGGTACGACGTGACCGTGGTCTGCCCGAAGGGCCCGAACGATCCGTCGTACCAGGTCCTCGACGGCGTCACCGTGCACAAGTACAAGGCGTACGCGCCCGGCGGCAGCAAGATCGGTTTCATCGCGGAGTACGTCTACTCGTTCCTGATGACGCTGCGACTGGTGCTGCGGGCCCGGAAGGCCGGCAAGTTCGAGGTCATGCAGGCGTGCAACCCGCCGGACATCTTCTGGCCGATCGCGCTGCTGCTGCGCCGGCTCGACCGGACCCGGTTCGTGTTCGACCACCACGACCTGTGCCCGGAGCTGTTCCAGTCCCGCTTCGGCGGTACGACGAGCCCGGCGTACAAGGGACTGCGCTGGCTGGAACGGCGGACGCACCGCACCGCCGACCACGTCATCTCGACCAACGACTCCTACCGTCACATCGCGATCACCCGCAGCGGTAAGGCCAACCACGACGTGACCGTCGTCCGCACCGGGCCCGACCCGGAGAAGCTGCGTCGCGGCACCGCCGACGAGTCGGTCCGTCGCGGCCACCGCTACCTGGTCACCTACATCGGTGTGATGGGTCCGCAGGACGGTGTCGACATCGTGGTCCGCGCGGCGGACGTGGTCGTCAACAAGCTCGGCCGGACGGATATCGCGTTCACCCTGATGGGTGGCGGCGACGCCTTCGACGAAGTAGTCGCGCTGCGGGACGAGCTGGGCCTGGACGAGCACGTCGAGTTCACCGGCCGGGTGCCGGACGAGACGGTCCGCACGGTGATGTCGACGGCCGACCTCGGTGTGTCCCCGGACCCGAAGAATCCGCTCAACGACGTCTCCACGATGAACAAGACGATGGAGTACATGGCGTTCGAACTGCCGGTCGTCGCCTTCGACCTGATCGAGACCAAGGTGTCGGCCGCCGACGCCGCGGTCTACGTGGAGCCGAACGACGTGGAGAAGTACGGCCAGGCCATCGTCGACCTGCTGGACGACGAGGTCCGCCGCCGCCGGATGGGCCGGCTCGGTCGCGAACGGGTCGAGCAGGTGCTCGCCTGGAAGCACCAGCAGAAGGCCTATCTCGAGGTGTACGACCGGCTCACCGGTCACTCGCGCCTGGTCGGCGACTTCCCCCAGGCTGCGGGGTCCTGACGTGTGCGGCATCGCCGGTTGCTATCAGCAGTACGACGGCCTCGCGCTGGCCGAGACGATGAACAACCGGATCGCACACCGCGGTCCGGACGCCGACGGTGTGTACCGGTTCGAGGACGGTGACATCCGGGCGTACCTTGCGCATCGCCGGTTGTCGATCATCGACCTGTCCTCGGGTGCGGACCAGCCGTTCACCAAGCGGGGCCTGACGATCAGCTACAACGGCGAGCTCTACAACTACAAGGAACTGCGCGCCGAGCTGGCCAGGTCCGGGGTCACCTTCCGGACCAGTTCCGACACCGAGGTGGTGCTGGAGGCCTGGCGCCGCTGGGGTCCGGCGGCGCTGACGCGGTTCCGCGGCATGTTCGCGTTCGCGATGCTGGACGAGGACAGCGGCAGCCTGTACCTGGCCCGCGATCCGCTCGGCATCAAGCCGCTGTACGTCCGCCGCCGGCACGGTGGCGTGATCTTCGCGTCCGAGCTGAAGGCACTGGTCACCGCGATCGGACCTGAGCTGCGCACCGACCCGACCGCGATGATCGCGTCGATGCTCTACTACTGGCTGCCCGAACAGCAGTGCGCGATCGACGGTGTGGAGAAACTGCCGCCGGGTTCGTGGGCCGAGTTCCGGCCGGACGGCAGCAGCCGGCACGAGACGTACTGGCGGGTGACGGACGTCGCCACCGAAGCGGCCGCCGGGCCGCCCGCCGACCTGCGGACCGTGATCGAGGAATCGGTCGCCGCCCACCTGGTCGCCGACGTCGGCGTGTCGACGTTCCTCAGCGGTGGTCTCGACTCCAGCCTGGTCACGGTGCTGGCCAAGCGCCTCGACCCCAGCATCGACTCGTACACGATCACCTTCCGGTCGCAGGACCAGAAGCTCGAGGCGATGCCGGACGACGCGATCTACGCCCGCAAGGTGGCCCAGCAGTTCGGGATCGACCTGCACGAGATCGAGATCGCGCCGGACGTGGTCGAACTGCTCCCCCGGATCGTCGACATCCTGGACGAGCCGATCGGCGACCCGGCCGCGATCAACACGCTGCTGATGTGCGACGCCGCCCGCGACGCCGGCGTCAAGGTGCTGCTGTCCGGGATGGGCGCCGACGAGTTGTTCGGCGGCTACCGCAAACACCTCGCCTGTGTGATGGGAGCGCAGTACCAGCGGCTTCCCGGCGTACTGCGCAATGGTCTCGTCGGTCCCGCGGTCCGGCGGCTGCCGGTCACCGCGAACGGTCGCGGCCTGCGGTACGCGCGCTGGGCGAAGCGGTTCCTCACCTTCGCGGACCTGCCCGAGGAGGCCGCGTTCCGGCGCAGCTACACGATGTACGACGCCGGCGAACTGGCCGGCCTGCTGAGTCCGAACCTCGAGCCGTACGTCGGCAAGCTGATCGCCGAGCACAGCGACATCTACCACGACACCACGCTCGACGACCACGTGAACCGGATGTGCCTGGCCGACGCGCGGATGTTCCTGCCCGGCCTCAACCTGGCCTACACCGACCGGGCCAGCATGGCCGCGTCGACCGAGGTCCGGACACCGTTCGTGGACCCGATCGTCGCGCAGGCGGCGTTCTCCATCCCGGGCAGCGAGAAGATCCACCGGCGGCAGGGCAAGCTCGCGCTGAAGAAGGCGGCCGAGGCCTGGTTGCCGAAGGAGATCATCTACCGGCCGAAGGCGTCGTTCAGCGCGCCGCTGCGGGCCTGGGTCCGCAACGACCTGCGCGAACTGGTGGACGACGTCCTGCTGCGCGGCGAACTGGTCGGCAGTGGCTTCCTGCAGCAGTCGGCGGTGCAACGGCTGGTCGACGACGAGCGGGCCGGACGTGAGGACTACTCGAAGCAGATCTGGCAGCTGCTGACCCTGGAGACCTGGACCCGGCACATGCGCTCGCTGGGCGTGACCATCACCTCCTTGTGAAGACTTCTCTCTCTGAAGGACTGGCATGAAACAGGTTGCACAGAACTACAAGTCCGGTGAGCTCGCGGTTCTCGACGTACCGGCGCCGACCTGCGCGCCCGGTGGTGTCCTGGTCCGCTCGCTCTACTCGCTGATCTCGACCGGGACCGAGCTGATGAAGGTCGGCGAGGCCAAGCTGTCCATGCTCGGCAAGGCCCGGGCCCGGCCCGACCAGGTGAAGAAGGTCCTGGACTCGGTCGCTCAGCAGGGTGCGGTCAACACCTACAAGAAGGTGATGAACAAGCTCGACTCCTACACGCCGCTGGGCTACTCGCTGTGCGGTGTGGTGGTCGAGGTCGGCCCCGGTGCCGAGGAGTTCAGTGTGGGCCAGTTGGTCGCTGCCGCCGGCAACGAGTTCGCGCTGCACGCGGAGTACAACTGGGTGCCGGTCAACCTGTGCGTTCCGGTGCCGGACGGCGTACCGCCGGAGCAGGCCGCGTTCTCGACGGTCGGTGCGATCGCGATGCACGGCGTCCGGCAGTCGGAGGTGCAGCTCGGCGACACCGCAGTCGTGATCGGGCTCGGCCTGGTCGGTCAGCTCGTGGTCCGGCTGCTGGTCGCGGCCGGGGTCCGGGTGTTCGGGATCGACACGGTCGAGGATCGATGCCGGATGGCGGAGAAGGCGGGCGCGCTGCACTGCTCGTCGGCCGACGAGGCCGGGATCGCCGTCCTGGAGCGGTCATTGCTGGAAGCAAGCAACGGGCTGGGCGCGGACCACATCCTGCTCGCGGCCGGCGGCCACTCGAACGGTCCGGTCGAGACGGCAGCGCGACTGGCGCGCGATCGTGCCCGGGTCGTCGACATCGGCAAGACCAAGCTCGACCTGCCGTGGAACGCGTACTACGACAAGGAACTGGACCTCCGGTTCTCCCGCTCCTACGGCCCCGGCCGGTACGACGACCGCTACGAGCTCGAGGGTATCGACTACCCGGCCGGCTACATCCGCTGGACCGAACGCCGCAACCTGGAATGCTTCGTCGACCTGATCGCCCGCGAACAGATCGACATCGGCTCCCTGGTCGCCCGGGTCTTCCCGATCGCCGACGCGACCGAGGTCTACCAGCAACTGAGCTCAGGCGCCCTTCCCGGCGTCGGCTTCCTCTTCGAGTACCCGGATATTCCGCAGGAAGAGAAGCAGGAGACGACGAGGGTTGCGCGCCCGGCCGAAAGCACAGCTGGTGCGGCGCGACTTGGATTCATTGGCGCAGGTAACTATGCGTCCTCCATGCTCCTGCCGCATCTTCAGAAGAACGAAGATGCGGTGCTGGCTCACGTCGCGACCAACAAATCGTTGTCCGCGGCCAATGCACAACGTCGGTTCGGTTTCGAGCAGATCGCCACTGAGGCGAATGCTGTGCTGTCGGATGAATCGCTCGACGCAGTGTTCGTGGTGACGCGGCACAGCACGCACGCCGAGCTCACCTGCCGCGCGCTGGAAACCGGCAAAGCCGTCTTCGTCGAGAAGCCGTTGGCGTTGAACGACGAGGATCTCGACCGGATCGTCGCCACCGCGGATGCCACCGGCAACGATCGCCTGATGGTCGGGTTCAACCGCCGGTTCGCTCCGCTCCTGACCGACCTGCGCGACCGCTTCGGCACACCCGGCGGCGGCTCCTCGCTGCGCTACCTGGTGAACGCCGGCCGGCTGGACCCGTCCAGCTGGTACCTCGACCAGGACAAGGAAGGCAGCCGGTTCGCCGGTGAGGGCGGCCACTTCATCGACACCCTGAGCTGGTGGCTCGACAGCCCACCCACCGAGGTGTACGCCGTACCCGGACCGGACGCCGGCGACGTGATCGTCAGCCTGCGGTTCGCGAACGGATCGGTCGGCACGATCAGCTACGTCGGCGGTGGCAACTCACGGTTCCCGAAGGAGACGGTGGACATCACCGGCGGCGGCCGTAACGGCCGGCTGGACAACTTCCAGAGCGCCTCGGTGTGGACCGGCCGGAAGCCGTCGACGCGCAAGGCCCGCAGCACCGACAAGGGCCAGCGGATCGAGCTCGAGCGGTTCGTCGCGGCGGTGAAGTCCGGCGGCCCGATGCCGATCTCGTTCGACTCGCTGATCGCCACCACCCGCGCAACCATCGCAGTGGACAAGAGCCTCGCCAGCGGCAAACCGGAGAGCATATGAATCGCCAGCCCCTGGGCTGGTACGTCCGTCGCGTGCGCCGGATGTCCCCCACTGAGCTGGTCTGGCGCGCGCGCGACCACGGACGACGTACTGCCTGGGCCTACCAGCAGGTCCGGCCCGGGCAGGACTCGACGATCCAGCTGCCACTGCGCAAGGAGCTGACCTTCCCGGCGACACTGCCTCCGCATGCGGCGGACGCCGTACCGGAGGAAGCGCGCAAGGCGGTGATCGCGACCGCCGACGCGATCCTGGCCGGGAAGCTGGAGGTGCTCGGAGTCGACCGGACCGATCTGAAGTCGCCGGACTGGTTCCGCGATCCGATCACCGGGCGGCGGTCGGATCCGTCGGAGTACACGTTCCGGCTGAACCATCGCAACGAGGAGTTGGTCGGAAACGTCAAGCAGGTCTGGGAGTTGTCCCGGCATCACCACCTGACCCAGCTGGCCGCGGCCTGGTACCTGACCCATGACGACACGTACGCCGACCGCGTCGCCGAGCACCTGAACGACTGGTGGCGGTCGAACCCGTTCCTGTCCGGCGTCCATTGGGCCAGCGGCATCGAGATCGGGATCCGGCTGATCAGCTGGACCTGGATCCGGCGGCTGCTCGACGACTGGCCCGAGGTCACGGATCTCTTCGAGCACAACCAGTTGGCGCTGCGGCAGCTCTACTGGCACCAGCGCTACCTGGCCGCTTTCCAGAGTCGGGGTTCGTCGGCGAACAATCACGTCATCGCGGAGGCCGCCGGCCAGTTGGTG
Organism: Kribbella steppae; assembly: GCF_004342025.1. Taxonomy (GTDB): domain Bacteria; phylum Actinomycetota; class Actinomycetes; order Propionibacteriales; family Kribbellaceae; genus Kribbella; species Kribbella steppae. Next base: position 271,590 of record NZ_SLWN01000001.1, read on the forward strand.
GGCGCCTGCGCGTTCCCCTGGTTCGCCCAGAGCGACAAGTGGCGTGCGGACGCGGCTGCGCTGCTGGTGCGGGAGTTGGACGCCAACACCTTCCCGTCCGGCGTCAACCGTGAGCTCGCGTCCGACTACCACCGTTTCGTCTCCGAGCTCGGCCTGTACGCCGCTCTGGAGGCAGACAAGGCCGGTCATCCGCTGAGCCAGCAGACCTGGTCGCTGCTGACCCGCACGTTCGATGTGGCCGCGGCGATTGTCGACGAGACCCTGCGGCCGCCACGCCAGGGCGACGACGACGAAGGCATGGTGCTCGTCCTCGATCCGCCCGATGTGCACAGCTGGTCGGCGTTCGTGTCACTCGGCGCTGCCACGCTCGGCAGCCCGTCGTGGTGGCCGTCGAGTCCGTTGACGGCGACCGCCGTACTGGCAGGAAGTTTGATCAGCGGCACCCAGCCGCATCGCCCGGCAGAGCGCCCGGACCACTTCGCCGACGCCGGGATCACGATCCTGCGCAGTCGCACCGGTGTCGACGGAGGTGGCGGGCCGGAGATCTGGTGCCGCGCCGATGCCGGACCGCACGGGTTCCTGTCCATCGCGGCCCATGCCCACTGCGACGCGCTCTCACTCGAGGTCCGGGTCGGCGGCGTCGACATCCTGGCCGATCCAGGCACGTACTGCTATCACGGCGAGGAAGAGTGGCGGAACTACTTCCGCTCCACCATCGCCCACAACACGGTCGAGGTCGCCGGTGCCGAGCAGTCCGTCTGGGGCGGCCCGTTCCTGTGGCTGCGCGGCGCAACCGGACGCGTACGGCGCTATGCGGCCGACGGCGACGTGGTCACCTGGGACGCCGAGCACGACGGGTACCAGTCCGGCGAAGTACCGATCACTCACCGGCGGACCGCCGTACTGGATGACGGCGTGCTGCGGGTCGAGGACCGGCTGGACGGCCCGGCCGACGTACGAATTGCGTGGCATCTCGGTCCGGATGTGACGGTCGAACTGGACGGAGCGACCGGGCGGCTGAAGTGGCCGAACGGGTCCGCGGTCGCCGAGTTGCCGGCCGGATTGAGCTGGACCGCGCACTCCGGTGGCGACGATCCGTTGCTGGGCTGGTACTCACCGCGATTCGGCCGCAAGGTGCCGATTACGACACTGGTCGGGTCCGGGACGCTCGGACCCGACGCCCCAGCGGTCAGCAGGTTTCAATTCCGGTCTTGACCGGAGGTTGCTGTATCAGTCCCGGTTTCCGGCCCTCTATTACTCCGAACCAATCGTGACGCTCGTCTGGAGGGGCATGTGAGCGCACAGCAGCTCGACGTCAAGAAGTCCTGGCGAGCCATTCGGCGATACCGCCTCATCGTGGCCGCCGTGGCAGCCGTCGGCTTGCTCGGCGGTGTGGGCTACGGCCTGCTGGTACCGCCGATGCACACGGCCACATCGCTCGTCGTCCTGCCGCCGCCACCCGCGGCCGACCAGGAGAAGGCGGAAGGCACGCAGAGCATCGAGACCCAGGTCTTCATCGCCGAGAGCGAGCCGGTGCTCAAGAGCGCCGGACAGAACCTGTCCCCGGCGCTGTCCACCAAGGTGGTGCGTGACCGGGTCAAGGTGACGGCGGTGACCACGGACGTCATCAAGATCGATGCCAAGGGCACGACAGCGGCGCAGTCGATGCGGCTGGCGAACGCAGTCGCCGAGGTCTACCTGGTCTTCATCACCACCGACCAGGTACTGCCCGGCGACCTGGGGAAAAAAACGGGGGCACGCGTGCTGGAGCAGGCGACAAGCGCACGGGACGGCAACCTGGCCGTCCATCTGGGGATCTGGGGTCTGCTCGGTGCGCTGCTCGGCGCCATCGCGGGGGCGATCGGTGTACTGGCCAAGGCCCGCGGCGACCGGCGGCTCCGGCTCCGGGACGAGATCGCGGACGCGGTCGGTCTGCCGGTGCTCGCTTCGGTCTCGTCGTACCGGGCGACCGACGTGTCCGACTGGACCTATCTGCTGGACCACTACTCACCGACCGCGGTCGAGGCCTGGAGCCTGCGCAAGACGCTGCACCACCTCGGCCTGGACGTGAAGGGCGGGAGCACGCCGCTCTCGCTGACGGTCATCTCGTTCGCCGGCGACGACAAGGCGCTGCCGCTCGGTCCGCAACTGGCCGCACTCGCGACCTCGATCGGCATCTCCACCTCGATCGTGGTCGACACGCACCAGGAGCCTGCCGGGAAGGTTGCCCTGGACATCCATCTGGTCGTGGTCGACCGGGACGCGCCGCACCTGGCCGGCACCACCCGGACCACCAACACGATCGTCGCGCTGTCGGCCGGCATGGTGACGGCCGAGGAACTGGCCCGGCTGGCCGTCGCGGCCGCGGCCGACGACCGCACCATCGACGGCCTGGTCGTCACCGATCCGGACCCGTCCGACCGCACCATCGGGCGTGTCTCGCAGTCCACCCGCCGATCCGGTTCGCGGCTGCCAACCCTCCTCACCGGCACCACCGCGCGGAGGATCAAATGAGCAATCAGCCACATACCGAGCCCGTCACCACTGATCCCGGCTGGACCGACGACGACGGCCTGTTCGTCAACGAACCGTCGAGCGCCTTCCCGCCGGACAGCCTGGTCACGTTCCGGTTCCTCCGCGACGCCGTCCTCCGGCACTGGCGCATCTGGGTGGTGCTCGCTGTCGTCGGACTGCTCGGCGGGCTGGGGTCGACCTACGTCGTGCCGCAGCCGCATGTGTCCTCGACCCGGCTGCTACTGACCCACAAAGAGGGTGAGGACCCGGCCAAGGCGATGGCCACGGACCTGAGTCTGGCCACCACGCACACGGTCGCGCAGCGGGTGATCGATCTGCTCGGGCTGCAAGAGACTCCCGACGACCTGATGAAGCGGTACACCGCCACTCCCCTGACCGACCGCGTGGTCGAGATCAAGGTGCAGGCCGAGACATCGGACCAGGCCAGCAAGCAGGCAACGGTCGTGGCCCAGGTCTACCTGGTCTTCCGCAAGGAGCAGATCGCGCTGCAGGACGTCCCGCTGCGTCGCGATCTCACCGCCGCCGAGACCGCACTGTCCGTCGCCGAGGCGGCGGTCCGCGCGGCCGGAGACGATCCGGTCGAGCTGAAGCGGCCGAACAGCCCGGAGGCGCTGCGGCTCGGCGTCGCCCGGGACCGGGTGCAGTACGTCCGTCAGCAGATGCTGGACCAGGAGGTCCAGGCCTCCCGGATGAACAGCAGCCGGATCCTCGACCTGGCCGCACCGGTCCCCGTTTCGGCCAAGCGGGCGCTGGCGATCAACGCCGCCACCGGCCTGATCGCCGGCCTGTTCGTCGGCCTCGTCTTCGTGATCGTGCGGGCGCTGATCTCCGATCGGCTGTGGAAGCGGCAGGACATCGCCCGTGCGCTGGGCGCGCGGGTCCGGCTGAGCACGGACCGACCGCCCCGCTGGCGGTTGCTGCCGTACCCCCGCTACCTGCGCGAGTCCCAGCGCCGGCAGCCGGAGATCCAGCTGATGGTGCAGCACCTCGGCCAGCGCATCTTCTGGAGCGAGCGGCCCACGCCGTCGATCGCGGTGGTCAGCGTCGACGACGTCCGGACGTCTGCCCTGGTGGTGGCGTCGTTGGCGGTCTCGATGGCCGAGGAAGGCAAGCACGTCCTGGTCGCCGACCTGACCGGAACCGGCATGCTCGCGGCGATGCTCGGCGTAAAGTCGCCGGGCACCCATGAGTCGCGGTTCAGCGAGCAGCACCGACGCATCGATGTCCACTTCCCCGACCCGCACGGCGCTCCTGCGGAGGGCAGCTACCTGCACCTGAGCGAGACCAACCGGCCGTCGAGCTCCGGCGACCTGGCCCTCGACGCCGCCTGGGACGTTGCCGACTTGGTGCTCACCCTGGCCACCCTGACTCCGGAACTGGGAGCCGACCACCTGGGCACCTGGGGCTCTCACGCCGCCGTCGTGGTGACCGCCGGCCGCTCGACCACCAACAAGATCAACGCCACCGGTGAGATGCTGCGGCTGGCCGGGCTCGAGATCGACACCGCGGTGGTGCTTCGTCCGGACCGCACCGACGAGAGCGTCGGCGTCGCCGAGGCCACGGCCGGTCCGGCCCGCACCGTGGACGTCGAGATGTTCGGCCGCTGAGATGAGCACTGGGCTGAGCGAGCGACTGACGACCCGGATCGGCATCCGCCCGTCCCGGCGCGTCGTCGCGCCCGACGTCCGCCGGCGCCGCCGGGTCCAGATGGTCTGGGGCCTGCTGGTGCTGAACGTGATGACGTTCTTCCCCGGTTCCCCGCACCTGCTCCCGATCCCGGGCATCGTCGGCAAGCTCATCGCGCAGGCGTCGCTGGTGGGTGCCCTGATGCTGGTCCTGACCGTCAACCGACCGGTGCGGGTCCGGCCCAGTGTCTTCATCTTCCTGCTCGTCCTGCTGGCGTCCGAGGCCCTGCTGGCCAGCGTCCGGGCAGAGTTCCTGTTCGGCGCGCTGTTCCGCGCCAGCCGCCTGCTCACGTTCGCGATGGTCCTGTGGCTACTGACACCGTGGTGGATCCGACGTGATCTGCTCCTGGTGCGGACACACCTGATCGTGCTGTGGTTCATCCTCGGCTCCGTCGTCGTCGGACTGCTGGTCGCACCCGGCGTCGCACTGACCGAGGACCGGCTGAACGGGATCCTCTGGCCCATCCCGCCGACCCAGGTCGGGCACTACGCAGCGGTGGCGGCCGGACTGACGATCGTGCTGTGGCTGTCCGGGCTGCTCCGGCGCAGCGTCGCGCTGGCCAGCGTGCTGGTGGCCATCCCGGTGCTGTTGCTGACCCACACCCGGACCGCCCTGATCGCGATGCTGGCCGGCGTACTGATCGCTGGGCTGAGCCTGTTCACCGCGCGCACCAGGGCCCGCAGGTTCCTCGCGATCGGTGTGGGCGTCTTCACCATCGGAGCGCTCACCCTCGGCTCGGTGGTGGCCACCTGGCTGGCCCGTGGGCAGGACTCCGAGGAAGTGACCGCGCTGACCGGCAGGCGGGCGGTCTGGGAGTCGATCCTGGCCACACCGCGCTCCACCTTCGAGCAGCTGTTCGGCTTCGGGCTGTCCAACAAGTCGTTCAACGGCCTGCCGATCGACAGCAACTGGCTCGGCACGTACTACGACGTAGGCCTGGTCGGCGTGGCGATCACCGTCATGCTCGTGCTGTTCGTCCTGACCGCCGCGTGGTTCCGGCCGCAGGGTCCACAGCGCGCCCTCGCTCTCTTCCTGGTCGCGTACTGCGTGGTCGCGTCCTTCACCGAGAGCGGGCTGAGCGAGGCGTCGCCGTACCTGCTCGAGCTCACGCTGGCAGCTTCGCTGGTTTACCAGGTGAACACCCGTGAGGGAGCACGATGAAGATCCTGCTGGTGCACAACAGGTACCGATCGACCGCGCCGAGCGGTGAGAACCGGGTGGTCGACCAGGAGAGCGCTGCGCTGTCCGCACTCGGGCACGAGGTCCGGCACTTCGAGCGGTTCAGCGACGAGATCGAGGAATGGCCCGCCTGGAAGAAGGCGACGCTGCCGGCCCGGGTGGTCTGGAACCCGACGAGCAAGCGCGACCTCGCTGCCGAGCTGGCCGAGTACCAGCCGGACGTCGTCCACATCCACAACACGTTCCCGCTGCTGAGCCCTTCAGTGCTCTACGCCTGCCGGGACGCCGGTGTGCCGGTCGTGATCACGCTGCACAACTACAAGCTGCTGTGCGCCAGCGGTGACTTCTTCCGCGAAGGTGCGGTCTGCCACGACTGCGCCGGTGGCAATCCCACCCCCGGGGTGCGCCACGGCTGCTACCGCGGATCCAAGCTAGCGACGGCGACGACCGTGCTGAACACGCGCGGCCACCGACGGACCTGGCGCAATCTGGTCTCGGCGTACGTCTTCATCTCCGAGTCCCAGCGCGGTTTGATGGCCGGGATGGACCTCGACCCGCATCGCACCTTCGTCAAGCACAACCTCGTCCCGTACGACGGCCCACTGGGCGGAACGCGAGACCGGCAGGTGAGCTACGTGGGTCGCCTGGACGCGGCCAAGGGCGCACCCTTGCTGATGAAGGGCTGGGACGCGTACCGGGCGATCGCCGGGGACGACTCGCTGCGGCTCGTCATCGCCGGCGGCGGACCGCTGCTGGACGAGGTGACCGCCTGGGCGGCCGAGCGGCCGTCGGTCGAGCTCCGCGGCCTGATGAGCAAGCAGGAGGTCTTCGAGCTGATCGGCCGGTCCCGGGCCGTCGTGCTGCCGTCGGAGTGGGAGGAGACGTTCGGGCTGGTGGTGGTCGAGGCGATGGCAGTCGGCGTACCGCTGCTCGCGTCCGGTCACGGTTCGTTCCCGGACCTGATCGAGGACGGTGTCGACAGCATGCTCTTCGAGCCCGGCCGGCCGGACGCCCTGGCCAAGCTGCTGCTCGACGTGGACACGTCACCGGACCGGTACGAGGAACTCGGCCGCCGCGCCCGGAAGACCTACGAGGAGAAGCACCAACCGCACCACAACCTCGAGCAACTGCTCGACATCTACCGGTTCGCCGTCCGCCACCCGGTCTCTGCCCACCGCTGAGTCCGAGAACTGTGCCCCCTGAAGGAAGTGCCATGGAACATCGCGACCCGCCCCCTGCGGCCTCCGGCGGGAGATCCGCGTGGTACCGCGACCGACGGATCATCGGCGCCGTCGCGCTGATCGTGGTCGCCGCGCTGGTGGCGATCGGCTTCGCCGTCTTCGACGGCGATTCGTCCGGCGAGCAGGCTCAGGCCGGACCTGCCACGACACCGGCCGCGCAGGCACCGACTCCGGCGCCGGTGGCACCGACGACGCCGCCGGCGAAGATCTGCGGCAACACCACGGCACTGACCGGACCGGCCCAGGCACCGGCCGGAGCGATCGTGGTGAGCACGACGCAGAACGTCAACCAGCTCACCGAGGCGAACCCGGCCGGTACGACGTTCTGGCTGGCCGCCGGCACGCACGTCCTCGGCACCGGGCCGTACGCCCAGGTGATCCCCAAGGAGGGCAACGTCTACATCGGCGCGCCCGGTGCGGTGCTGGACGGCCGCAAGCAGAACCGGTACGCGTTCACCGGGTACGCCGCCGGCGTCACGGTGAAGAACCTGACCATCCAGAACTTCGGCGCGGCCAAGACCAACAACGACGAGGGTGTGGTCAACCACGACGCCGCCTCCCGCTGGACGGTCGAGGCGAATACGATCCGCCACAACGCCGGCGCCGGGGTGATGGTCGGTGACCACAATGTTGTCCGCGGCAACTGTCTGCAGGAGAACGGCCAGTACGGCTTCAACGCCTACAACCCGGACAAGGTGAACGGCATCACCATCGAGGGCAACGAGATCGCCGGGAACAACACCGACGACTGGGAGGCCCTCAAGGTCGGCTGCGGCTGCACCGGCGGCGGGAAGTTCTGGGAGGTCACCGGCGCGGTGATCCGGAAGAACTGGATCCACGACAACCGCAGCGCCGGGCTGTGGGCGGACACCAACAACACCGGCTTCGTGATCGAGGGCAACTACATCTCCAGCAACCTGGCCGAGGGCATCGTCTACGAGACCAGCTACAACGCCGGGATCCGGGGCAACACGTTCGCCCGCAACGGCCTCGGCAAGGGACCGCAGAACCAGGGCTTCCCTACGTCCGCGTTGTACATCTCCGAATCCGGCAGCGACAAGCGGGTGCCGGGCGTGTTCAACGAGACCTTCGAGATCAGCGGGAACGTCTTCATCGACAACTGGGGCGGCGTGATTCTCTGGGAGAACGCGGACCGGTTCTCCGGCTCGGCGGCCAACACCAGCACCGGTGCCGGCACCCTGGTCAACCCATCCGTGGTCACCGCCGAGACCTGCAACGCGAGCACCATCAAGAACCAGCCGTACCTGAGTGACTGCCGGTGGAAGACCCAGAACGTGCACGTGCACGACAACGTCTTCTCCATCGATCCCAACAAGATCGGCAAGACCTGCGCGTCCCGGGCCGGCTGCGGCTACAACGGCCTGTTCTCCAACTGGGGCACGTTCCCGACCTGGTCGCCGTACCAGAAGGCCACCGTGCAGGACGCGATCACGCACAAGCAGGGCAACAAGTTCTACGACAACACCTACGCCGGGCCGTGGAACTTCATCGTGCACGAGCAGGGCAACCGGGTCCCCTGGGCGTCCTGGCAGGGCGCGCCGTACGGGCAGGACCCGGACAGCGTGATCAAGGTGGCCGGGGAGCGCTGACGACGATGATCGGGCCACCGGAGCGTGCCGCGGGCGAGCAGATCGCACAGCTCCGCTCGGTCGGCTATGCCGCGTTCGGGCGGCACGAACGGGATCTCGACGTCCTCGACCTGGTCTTCGACAGCTTGGTCGATGCCCCGGAGCACTGGCGCGACGAGGTGCGGACGCTGCGCTTCGCCGGCCACGGCATCACCCTGGACGTGGACGTCCGCGGCCGGGACGACCTGACCATCGAGCTGCGGGTCTACCCCATCGGTCCGGTGGTGGTCGAGTCGCGGGGTTCGGACGACGGCCCGACGACGGCCCGGCTGGTCAGCTTCCTGCTCCGCTGGCCGGGCACGACGCAGCGGCCGGTCCGGACCGCATGGGTCATGCTCTGACCACACTGCGCCGGGCACGACGCAGCGGCCGGTCTGGACAGCGTGGTCTGAGGATGACCCACGCGGTCCGGACCGGCCGCCCGCTACTGCTTCAGGAGGCAAGCAGCAGTCTGAGTTTGTCCAGGCAGCGGCCCCGGATCGGGCCGATGCTGCCGATCGGGATGCCGATGGTCGCGGAGATCTCGGCGTACGGCGTCGGCGGGTCGGCCATCAGCATGCCCATCAGTTGCTGCCACCGATCCGGCAGGCTTTCCAGCGCCCGCCGTACGTCGACCGCGCGCTCGTCGGCGAGCATGTCGGCGTCCAGCTCCGGCTGGTCGCCCGGCACCGCTTCGAAGGCGGACGACTCGTAGGTCAGCAGCACCCGCTTGCGGAACGCCAATACCCGCAGGCATTCCCGGCGGGTCGTGACGACCAGCCAGGCGCCGACCCGCTCGGGGTCGACCCGGTGGATGTGCTCGAGCAACCGCAGCCAGACCATCTGGGAGACGTCGGCGGCATCGCTGTCGCCGAGCCGGAAGCTGCGGGTCACCGCCCAGACCAGCCGGGCGTAGTGATCGACCAGCCTGCTCCAGGCCCCCTGATCGCCGGACGCGGCCTGGATCACCAGGTTCGCGGCCTCGGACCTGGCCGGTGCTTCGTCGGTCATAGATTCGTCAGTGCCAGACGGAGCACTGAGTTGCTGCAACATTGGATTCCCCCCTCGGGAATGCACCGTTGTCGTCGTACTCAAGTGGTGCTTGGTGTGCTGCTTAGGTGCTGCGCGCCGCCGGCCGGCAGAGGCCGGAGGCGGATTTCAGTAGGCGCCGTCGCTGCCGAGGACGGCGCGCGCGGTCTTCCACAAAATGAGCAGGTCCAGCGCGATCGACCAGTTGTCGGCGTACCGCAGGTCGAGCCGCATGGACTCCTCCCAGGTGAGATCGCTGCGCCCACTGACCTGCCACAGGCCGGTCAGTCCGGGCTTCACGAGCATCCGCCGCTCGTCCTCGATGGCGTAGCGCGCCACCTCGGTCGGTAGCGGCGGCCGGGGCCCCACCAGTGACATGTCCCCCCGGAGCACGTTCACCAGTTGAGGCAGCTCGTCGATCGAGAACCTGCGCAGATACTTGCCGACCTTGGTCACCCGCGGGTCGTCACGGAGTTTGAACAGCACCCCGTTGCCCTCGTTCAGCGCCTGCAGCTCCGACTTGCGGGCCTCGGCGTCGACGACCATGGTGCGGAACTTCAGCATCTGGAACCGCTCACCGCCGCGGCCGACCCGGGTCTGCTTGAACAGCACCGGACCTCGGCTGGTGAACTTCACCAGCACTGCGGTGACGAGCAGGATCGGCGCGACCCCCATGATCAGCAGGCAACCGACCACCCGGTCGAACAGGCTCTTCAGCAGGTGCGGTCCGCCGCTCACCGACGGCCGCTCCAGGTGCAGCAGCGACAGGCCGGCGACCGGGCGGATCGAGATCCGCGGACCGGCGACCTCGACGATGCCGGGCGAGACGATCAGATCGACACCGCGCTGCTCGAGCGCCCAGGACAGCTTGCGCAGCGAGTGCCCGGCCAGTTCCGGATCGGCGGCCACCGCGACCACGTCGACCTCGAACTGGTCGACCGCGGCCAGGATGTCCATCTCGGTCCGGCCCAGTTGCTCGGGCGCCGGCTCCTCGAAGGCATCACCGCGTGGCAGGCAGCTCGCCACCACGACGTACCCGTCGGCCGGCCGCTCCTCCAGGTGCCGCCGCAGCGTGGTCACCTGGTCGTTGCGTCCGACAACGAGTACCTGACGCATGCAGCGGCCGACGAAGCGCCGCCGGGAGATGCTGCGGTGCAGCACCCAGCGGGCGACCATCGCGGCCAGACAGGTCATCGGCACAGCCAAAACGACGAAACCACGGGCGACTTCGAGCTTGATCGCGTACGACGTGATCGCGACCAGTGCGGTCAGAGCCACCGCGGCCCGGATGATCGACCGGAACTCTTCTGGTCCGGTGCCGAAGTACCGGGTCTCATAGCCACGCTCCAGCGCCACACACGCCAGCCAGACGACCGGCAGTGCCGCACCGAGCAAGAAGTAGCCGAGGTTGATCTGGGCACCGAACCGGGCGGCCAAAGCCACCGACCCACCGATCAGCGCCGCGGCGAGGTCACCGGCGAGCGCTGCCCACCGGTACTTCGCCACCCACCGCGCCTCGGTGAACCGTGCCGAACGAGGCACGATCGCGGGCACTTCGTCCGGTACCACCCAGACCGGCCGACGTCGTTCCCTCGACGGCGCCGGCCGTAGATCAGCCGAATCGGCCAACCCCTCAGACATGACAAATTCAGTCACGCACAGTCACCCCCCACAGGTGAACGCGAAACCCGTGACCAACCCACACCCCGTCACGGACCTCGATGAACGCCGCCCCCACAACGGCGTGAACCAGACAGTACTACGTCAGCGCCGCGTAAGACAGTACTGATCGGCAGTGTTTACCGCGGCGCAACCAGATCGGCAGACGAAGACCCCCGGGACCCATTTGCGGGTCCTGGGGGTCTCGTTTCGACTACTGTTGGTGATCGGCCGCCGGGTCGGGGCGCCGATCGGGGTGATCAGCCGGCGATCAGGCCGTCGCCGCTGATCAGCTCGCGCATCTCGGCCAGCGAGCTGTCGCTCGGCGGCAGGATCGCGTCGGAGTCGTGCAGCTCGGTGTCCGGCAGTTTGTCACCCGAGCGGACGAACTCCAGCAGCGCGGCGAAGGCGACCTTGAAGGCCTCCTCGTCACCGGCTGAGACAGCCTGCTCCAGCTCACCGTCGACCTTGTTGAGGTCGTCCAGCTTCTCGTCGGCCAGTCGCCACTGACCTTCACTCATGATGCGAACGATCATCGAGCGTCTCCGTCCTGAGGTCTCACCGGCTCCGCGGCCGGCTGCTGCGTGGGCTGCTGCGCCTGGGCGGTTCCTTGCGGGGTCTCGCCGGACAGCTCCTTGGGGGCGCTGCCACCGGAGATCTGGGCCTTCATCGCGGCCAGTTCACTCTCGACGTCGGAGCCGGACGACATCCGCTCCAGCTCCAAGGTGATGCTGTCCTTGTTGGTGCCGGAGGCGTCGTCGAGCGCGCCGGAGGCCAGCAGCTCGTCGATCGCACCGGCCCGGGCCTGCATCTGCTGGGTCTTGTCCTCGGCCCGCTGGACCGCCAGGCCGACGTCGCTCATCTCCTCGGAGATGCCGGAGAACGCCTCGTTGATCCGGGTCTGCGCCTCGGCCGCGGTGTAGGTGGCCTTGATGGTCTCCTTGCGGGTCCGGAACGACTCGACCTTGGCCTGCAGCCGCTGGGAGGCGAGCGTCAGCTTCTCCTCCTCACCCTGCAACTGGGCGTGCTGGGTCTGCAGGTCCTCGATCTGGCCCTGCAGGGCCGACTTGCGGGTCAAGGCCTCGCGGGCCAGGTCCTCGCGGCCCATCGAGAGCGCCTTCTGGGCCTGGTCCTGCAGCTTCTGCGACTGGGACTGCAGCTGGGAGGCCTGCAGCTCCACCCGCTTCCTGCTGGTAGCCACGTCGGCCACGCCCCGCCGCACCTTCTGCAGCAGTTCCAGCTGCTTCTGATACGAGTAGTCAAGGGTTTCGCGAGGATCTTCGGCCTTGTCCAGGGCGGTGTTCGCCTTGGCCTTGAAGATCGTCGACATCCGCTTGAAGATGCTCATCGATATCCGTACCCCTTCTGTGCCGGCGAGTCGACCCGGCGTGCGTCAACCACCCTATGTCCACACGGGTCACCACACCATCAGGACCGGCCCCGATAAAGTAGGGGTCAGGTCCGGGGACCACCCCGAGTCGCGACCTGCCCTGCCGAATGAGGTTCAGACCCCGTGTTCCGTCGTACCAAGTCTGAGACAGATACCACCGTACCCGCCGAGCCCCAAGGCAAGCCGGGCGGCAAGGGACGGCCCACGCCGTCCCGCCGGGAGGCCGAGGCCGCCCGCAAGGCCGCGCTGAAGAAGCCGCGCAACCGCAAGGAGGCCTCGGCCTACCGGCGGGAGAAGGTCCGGGCCGAGCGCGGCAAGATGCAGGAGGCGATGCGCACCGGCGACGACCGGTACCTGCCGGTCGCCGACAAGGGCCCGGTCCGGCGGTTCGCCCGCGACTACGTGGACGCCCGCTACTCGGTGATGGAGTTCGCGCTGCCGATCCTGCTGGTGGTCTCGCTGCTCGGCGTGGTCTTCTCGCCCGCGTTCCCGTGGCTGGCCGGCACGGTCAACCTGCTCTTCCTGGCGATGATCCTGCTGATCGCGGCCGACTGGTTCCTGCTGACCGCGGGGCTGAAGAAGGCGGTCGGGGTGAAGTTCCCGAAGGAGTCGGCCAAGGGCATCGGCTTCTACGCCGTCCGCCGGACCATGCAGATGCGCCGCTGGCGGCTGCCCAAGCCGATGGTGAAGCGCGGCGAGAAGCCCTCCTGACCCGTACGGCGGACTCCCGGCAGCCGCCGTCGGTCGCTGCCAGTAGGGTCGGGGTATGGACTTCCGCTATCTCGGCAACAGTGGTTTGAAGGTCAGCGAGATCTCGTACGGGAACTGGCTGACGCACGGTTCCCAGGTGGAGAACGATCAGGCCAAGGCGTGTGTGCGGGCGGCGCTGGACGCCGGCATCACCACGTTCGACACGGCCGACGTCTACGCCAACACCAAGGCCGAGGTGGTCCTCGGCGAGGCGCTGGAGGGTGAGCGGCGCGAGTCGCTGGAGATCTTCACCAAGGTCTACTGGCCGACCGGCCCCGGCGGACCGAACGACGTCGGCCTGTCCCGCAAGCACATCCACGAGTCGATCAACGGGTCGCTGAAGCGGCTGAAGACCGACTACGTCGACCTCTACCAGGCGCACCGGTACGACACCGAGACGCCGCTGGAAGAGACGATGGAGGCCTTCGCCGACGTCGTCCGGGCCGGCAAGGCGCTCTATATCGGCGTGTCCGAGTGGACCGCGGAGCAGCTGCAGGAGGGTCACCGGCTGGCCCGCGAGCTGCGCATCCCGTTCGTCTCCAACCAGCCGCAGTACAGCATGCTCTGGCGGGTGATCGAGGCCGAGGTGGTGCCGGCGTCGGAGGAGCTCGGCATCGGCCAGGTGGTGTTCTCGCCGATCGCGCAGGGTGTGCTGACGGGTAAGTACCTCCCCGGCCAGCAGCCGCCGGAGGGCTCCCGGGCCACCGACGCCAACGGCGCGAACATGATCAGGCGGTTCCTCAACGACGACGTGCTCACCCGGGTGCAGGAGCTCAAGCCGATCGCGGACGAGGCCGGCCTCTCGCTGTCCCAGCTCGCCATCGCCTGGGTGCTGCAGAACCCGAACGTCTCCTCCGCGATCATCGGCGCCTCCCGGCCCGAGCAGGTGGTGGAGAACGTCAAGGCCTCCGGCGTACGGCTCGAGGACGGCCTGCTGAAGCGGATCGACGAGACCCTCGGCAGCATCGTCGAGCGCGACCCGGCCAAGACCGTGCAGAACGCGCCGCAGACCCGGCCGGGCTCATGAGCTGGAGCTGGCGGTTCGAGACCGCATCCGGCGCCGTGGTCGACCCGGGCGAGGTCGGTGGGGCCGAGTTCTCCGCCCAGGGTGACGCGGAGAGCTGGCTGGGCGAGAGCTGGCGCGACCTGGCCGAGCACGGTGTCGGTCAGGTCTTCCTGCTGGAGGACGGCCGCGAGGTCTACGGCCCGATGAGCCTCGCCGCCCCGGAGTAGTCGTTCGGTGGACCCCGTACGACGCTGTGCTCAACAGCACGGCGTCGTACGGGGTTCCTGCTTGTTAAGCTGCCGCTGAACCACTCCTGTGTCGCAGGGAAGCCGGTCCAAGTCCGGCGCTGACCCGCAACCGTAGGCCACTTCTGGTGGCGAGCCGGAACACTGCTGACGCAGGCAGACAGGCTCAACTACCCGCCGTGGTCCGCGGGTGGAGCCCCACCCTGCCCGTGCAGGCGGGACTTCCTCCACCGGGCCGCGGCCCGATCGAGGACACGAGATGACTGCACACCGGACCGTACGACTGGTCCTCAGCCTGCTGGCGGGTCTCCTGCTGGCGGGGACCGTCGCCACCACCGCCCAAGCCGAGGACGGCTACCGCTTCTGGGGCTACTACCAGTGGAGTGGAGGCCAGTGGGCCTTCGCTCAGAAGGGCGCAGACGGCGTCGTACCGGCCGACGGGGCCGTGGAGGGGTGGCGGTACGCCCTCGGTGGCGCCAAGCCCCGGGTGCCGCGCGCAGCGGGCGACTTCGAGGACATCTGCGGCAAGACCCCGGCGGAGACCGGTAAGAAGCGGGTGGCCCTGGTCGTCGACCCGGGTACGCCGGCCGACGCGCTCAGCGGCGAGACACCGGGGCCTGCCACCGGCACCTGCGTGGTGACGGACGTTCAGGCGACGGGTGCGAAGATCCTGGCGGCCGCTGGGCCAGTCCGGATCGAGAAGGGTCTGACCTGCGGTATCGCGGGCTACCCGGCCAAGGGCTGCGGAGACCAGGTCAAGAACATCAGTGTCCCGGCGACGGACGAGCCCGTGACCCTGCAGATCAACGCGGCGGTCGGGTCCACGGTCGTGCCGGCTACTGCGGAATCCGATGACGACGGGCCACCTGTGACCGCCATCATCGCCGTCGCGGTCGCGGTCGTCGTACTGGCCGGTGGTGGCTTGGTGCTGAGCCGCCGGCGCTCGAGTCAGCAGAGCTGAGTGCGTACTGTCCATCACCTCACGCTCCCCCGGGCACTCCACCCGGGGGCATGGTGGTTGTGGGCACTCGGCATGGCTGTGGCCGCCAGCAGGACCCGCAATCCGGTGCTGCTGGTGCTGATCCTCGCGGTCACCGGCTTTGTTGTGTCGGCCCGGCGGAGCGACGCTCCCTGGGCCCACAGCTACGCCGCGTTCCTCAAGCTCGGTCTGGTGGTCATCGGCATCCGTGTCGTGTTGCAGGCGCTGCTGTCCACCCGTTCGCAGGGGAACATCGTGCTGTTCATACTGCCCGAGATTCCCTTGCCTGACTGGGCAAACGGCGTGAAGCTCGGCGGCGAGGTCACTCTCGAGGCGTTGCTGACCGCGCTGTACGACGGCCTCCAGCTGGCCGTCATGCTGTGCTGCATCGGCGCGGCCAACGCACTCGCCAGTCCACGGCGTCTGCTCAAGTCGTTGCCTGGGGCCCTTTACGAGATGGGCGTGGCCTGCGTGGTCGCCCTGACGTTCGCACCGCAACTGGTGACCGACGCCCGTCGTATCCGCGCCGCCCGCCGACTGCGCGGCCGTACCCGCGGCTCCTTCCGCACGACGGCCATGCCCGTGCTGGAAGGTGCGTTGGACAGATCGGTGGAACTGGCCGCTGCGATGGATTCACGCGGCTACGGCCGTACTGCGCAGGTCCCACGACGCCAGCGCCGGATCACCGGGGTGTGCGTGCTGCTGGGACTGCTGGGCATCCTGCTCGGCGTCTACGCGTTGCTGACCGACTCCATGGCATTCCCACTCGCTACAACCGCTCTGGCGATCGGGCTGCTGCTCGCTGTGGGCGCGATGGCTATCGGGCGGCAGCGAGTGACGCGGACCCGGTACCGGCCGGACCCGTGGGCGCTACCCGAGTGGCTGGTCGTCGGCTCCGGTGCGCTCGCTGCGGGGTCGATGATCACGGCCGCCGCGCTCGGTATCGAGGGGCTGGTATTGGCGGGTCCCCTGGTGATACCGCCCGTTCCGCTGCTGCCGGTCGCCGGCATCCTGCTTGGACTGGCTCCTGCGGTGGTCGCACCGCCACTGCAGGCTCGGCGACGTGAGCTGGTGGCCGCATGATCGAGTTCGACCGGGTGACGGTCACGTACGACGGTGCGACGGAGCCCGCGTTGCGGGACGTGAGCTTCACAGTGCCAGAGGGTGAGCTGGCGCTCGTGATCGGGCGGACAGGTTCCGGCAAGTCCACACTGCTGCGGGCAATCAACGGCCTGGTGCCGCACTTCAGCGGAGGCACGTTGGCCGGGCGGGTGCTCGTCAACGGCCGCGACACCCGGGAGTTCCGGCCGCGTGATCTGGCCGATGTGGTCGGCATGGTCGGCCAGGACCCGATGGCCGGGTTCGTCACCGACACCGTGGAAGACGAGCTCGCTTACAGCATGGAGTCCCTCGGGGTTGCCCCTGACGTGATGCGTCGACGTGTCGAGGAGACCCTGGATCTGCTCGGGCTGGCCGACGTACGGGATCGGGCGTTGACGTCACTGTCCGGTGGGCAGCGGCAGCGGACGGCCATCGGGGCCGCGCTCACGTCGCACCCTGCTGTGCTCGTACTGGACGAGCCGACGTCGGCGCTGGACCCGCAGGCCGCTGAGGAGGTGCTGGCCGCGTTGCAGCGGCTGGTGCACGATCTGAACGTCACTGTGGTGCTGGCCGAGCATCGGCTCGAGCGGGTGATCCAGTACGCCGACAGCGTGATCGAAGTACCGGGTGGCTCGGCTGCTGTCTCTACTGGGCTTCCGGCCGAGCGGATGGTCACTGCACCGGTCGCGCCGCCGGTGGTTGAGCTGGGACGACTTGCGGGCTGGTCCCCGCTCCCCTTGTCTGTGCGGGACGCTCGCCGGGCTGCTGTCTCGCTGCGCAGCCGGTTGGGCGAGGTGGCGCCGCTCCGGTCCGTCGCTGCAACAGGTGCCGAGCTGGCGCACTGCAGGGACCTCGTAGTCGGCTACGGCAACGTCACTGCGCTGCGTGGAGTGTCACTGAGCATCAACGCCGGTGAGGTCGTCGCACTGATGGGCCGCAACGGTGCCGGCAAGTCAACGCTGCTGAACGCCCTGGTTGGGATCATCACGCCACGGTCAGGTACGGCGACCGCAGCCGGAACGGACCCACTTCGCACGCGACCGTCCAAGCTGGTCAAGGCCGTCGGACTGGTGCCGCAAGAGCCCGCGGACCTGTTGTACGCGGCCACCGTGGCTGACGAGTGCGCGGCGGCCGACGCCGACTTCCGGATGCCGGCGGGTAGTTGCCGAGCGCTACTAACCCGGCTGGCGCCGGACGTCGACGACAAGATGCATCCACGCGACCTGTCCGAGGGACAACGCCTGTGTCTGGCGCTGGCCGTCGTACTGTGTGGTGCTCCGCCACTGTTGCTGCTGGACGAGCCGACGCGTGGGCTGGACTACGGCGCCAAGCGGCGGTTGGTGGAGATCCTGCGAGAGCTGGCTGCTGCGGGCCATGCCGTAGTGCTGTCGACGCATGACGTGGAGATGGTGGCTGAGGTGGCCACGCGCGTGCTGGTGCTGGCTGAGGGCGAGCTGGTGAGTGACGGCGAGACGGCCACCGTCATCGCCGGGTCTCCGGCATTTGCTCCGCAGGTGGCGAAGATCCTTGCGCCGTTGCCGTTCCTGACCGTCGGTGAGGTTGCCACCGCTCTGGAACGTGCGTCGTGAGAGGGCGAGCTCCGCGCATCCGCCCGCTCAACCTGGTCCGGTTGAAGCCGCGCAGTACGGCGATGCTCGTGGTGGCGTCTCTGGTCGGACTGCTGGCTTTCGGGTGGCCGTTGCTGTGGCAGACCGATCAGGTGGGTGAGTCGGCGATCGGACACACAACCGACGCGCCGTGGCTGTTCGTGTTGCTGCTGCCGTTGCTGGTGGCCGTCGTACTGGCTGAGCTGTCCGAGTCGGGGATCGACGCCAAGGTGATCTCACTGCTGGGCATGCTCGCGGCTGTCGGGACTGCGCTGCGTGCGCTCGGTCCTGGTACTGCTGGACTGGAGCCTGGGTTCTTCCTGCTCGTGCTGGCGGGTAGGGCGTTCGGAGCCGGGTTCGGGTTCGTGCTGGGGGCTGTGTCGCTGCTGGGTGGGGCGATGATCAGTGGTGGGGTCGGGCCGTGGATGCCGTTCCAGATGTTCGCCTGCGCGTGGGTGGGATGCCTGGCGGGTCTGCTGCCGCGGGTGGGCGGCCGGATGGAGGTGCTCATGCTGGCGGCGTACTCACTCGTCTCGGGAGTGCTGTACGGCGTGGTGATGAACCTGTGGTTCTGGCCGTACGCGACGTTCGGCAGCGACTTCTCGTTCATCCCGGGTGACGCGCTGGCGGAGAACCTGCATCGGTACTTGCTGTTCGTGGTGGCGACGTCACTGGGGTGGGACATTCCACGTGGAGTGCTGAGCGCCGTACTGGTGCTGGTGCTCGGACGGCCGGTGCTGAATGCTTTCCGTCGGACGGCGCGCAAGGCGGCCTTCGACGTACCGGTGGTGTTCGACTCGAGGAGGGCCGATGGCTGAACAGCGGACGTTGATCCTGGGCGGTGCCCGGTCCGGCAAGTCGATCGCCGCCGAGCGACTGCTGGCCGCCGAGCCCGAGGTCCTGTACGTCGCAACCGGTGGTGACGGCTCGTCCGATCCGGAGTGGGCCGAGCGGATCGCCAAGCATCGCGCGCGGCGGCCGGCGACGTGGGGGCTGGCGGAGACGATCGACCTGGTGCCGCTGCTCGACTCCGATGGGCCGCCGCTGCTGATCGACTGCCTGACGCTCTGGCTGTCGCGCACGATGGACGCTCTCGACATCTGGTCCGACCTGAGCCGCGCCGGGCTGGTGGAGCACGAGATCGCCCAGCTGGCCGAGGCCTGGTCACGAACCTCTCGCATGGTGGTTGCCGTGAGCAATGACGTGGGCTCGGGAGTGGTACCGGCCGACGCAGGCACCCGCCTCTTCCGCGACCAGATGGGCCGCCTCAACACCACAATCTCCCTCCGCTCCACCACCGCCCTCTGGACCATCGCCGGCCGAACCCTCCCCCTCACATGAACAGCTACAAGCCTTCGGACCCAGGCGGACGGGATGACGGCGACGCCAGGGGGCCGGGCAGCGGTGACGCCGGTGGGCCGGGTGAGCCACGCGAGTCGGGCGGGCCGGGTGGCGGTGACGCAACTGTTCCGAGTGAGCTGGGTGGCGGTGAGACGGGCGGGCCGGGTGAGCCACGTGACCCGGGCCAGCCAGCTGGCGGTGACGCAAGTGGCCCGGGTGGGCTCGGTCGCGGCGACGCAGGTGGGATGGGTGGCGGGCCGGGTGTAGGCGGGGTTCGGCTGCCGCGGCGTGGGGGGTGGGTGGATGGGTTGTGGCTGGCGGTTGGGACGCTGAGCGTGCTGCCGACGCCGATGCCTTCGCGGGTTGACCGGGTGGTCGGCGGGCGGGCGATGACGCTCGCGCCACTCGTCGGGGTGTTTCTCGGTGGGATCTCGGCCGGGGTCGTGGCGCTGGTTCACCTCATGCGGCCGAATGCGCCTCTGCTTGCGGCTGTGCTCGGCGTGCTCGTTCTCGTCGTACTCTCCGGGGCGCTGCACCTGGACGGGCTGGCCGACTTCTCGGACGCGCTCGGCAGCCGACGGGATCGCGAGACCATGCTTCGAATCATGAAGCAGAGCGACATCGGCCCCTTCGGCGTCGTCGCGATCACCATCGTCCTGCTCCTCGACGTCGCGGCGCTCACGGCGTGCATCCAGTCGGGCTTCGGCTGGCAAGCAATCCTCATAGCCACCACCGCCAGCCGACTGACCCTCCCTTGGACCTGTCGCACTACGGTCCCGTCGGCCCGCCCCGACGGCCTGGGCGCCACCGTCGCCGCCACAGTTCTCCCCATCACGGCCACCCTCACCACTATCGGCGTACTGGCCGCGGCCCTCGTCCTCACCTGGCTCACCACACCAACCACCCCACCAGGGGAAGACCCCTTCGACCAGGTCGCCTCCATCGACGGCCCACTCCTAGCCGGCACCACAGCCGCCGTACTCCTGGCTGTCGCAGTCAGCCTCCTAGCCACCCGCCGAGCCCGCACAGCCCTCGGCGGCACCACCGGCGACGTCCTAGGCGCCACCATCGAACTCGCCCTACCCACCACCCTCCTAACCCTCGCCCTAACCACCTGACCTCCCCAGCCCACGCACCCCAGCAGGCCCGCTGCAACCCGCGAGGCCGACCGCACCACCGCCAACCACCGCCGCCCTCGTCCCCACCGGCGCGGCACAGCTCGCCGCCGTCCACCTCGCCGTCGGCATTTCAGTGGATAACCCTCGAAGTTGGCCCTTCTCCTGCCGTATTTCGAGGGGAGAAGGGCGCAGTTGAGCCGGATATCCCCTCATTTGGTGGTTGGCCCGGCACCTCGGGGGTTCTGCACCCTGAGTCCGGGTGGCGAACCCACCAGCTCGGGGGTCGGCCAGCCAAATGGGGACTGTGGATGGGGTTGTGGCGGG
This sequence comes from Kribbella steppae, assembly GCF_004342025.1. Classification (GTDB taxonomy): domain Bacteria; phylum Actinomycetota; class Actinomycetes; order Propionibacteriales; family Kribbellaceae; genus Kribbella; species Kribbella steppae. The sequence continues at coordinate 292,408 of NZ_SLWN01000001.1, forward strand.
TCTGCGGAGGGGGCGGTGGGTGGTGCATTACTGTCACCGGGGACGTTCGTGTGGGGCAGTCAACGGCGAGGTCAGATGGCGATGTTCTGGGTTGATCAGCGGTGTTTGGCAGCGGAGGCCTCGCGATCCGTTATGTTTATGTAATGAACGCAACCCGCCCGGCGCCTGGGTCGCAGGCTTCGCTGCGCGAAGCCAACCGCGAGCGCGTTCTGGGAGTCGTGCGGCAGCACGGCCCGCTCACCCAGGTCGAGATCGCCGCCGCCTCCGGCCTGTCCGCCGCGACCGTGTCGAACATGGTCCGCGAGCTCGACCAGGCCGGCATGGTCGGCCTGTCCCGCAGCATCCGCAACGGCCGCCGCGCCGTACTCGTGTCGCTCGCGTCCGGCGGCGGACTGCTCGCCGGGGTCGCGTTCGGCGAGCGCGACGTCCGGGTCGCCATCGCCGACGAGTCCCGCGTGATCCTGGCCCAGCAGCTGATGCCGCTGCAGGCCGACCACGTCGCCGACGACGGGATGGAACGCGCCGCGCGGCTGCTCGCGGACCTGGCCGAGACGGTCAGTTCCGGTGTCGAGGATATCGCCGCGATCGGCTTCGGCCTGCCCGCGCCGGTCGACTCGGTCAGCGGCGAGGCCGGCTCGGACGCGGTGCTGCCGGGCTGGCGCGGCGTCAACGTCGCCGATGCGATGGCCGGCCATCTGCGGTCGCCGGTCGCACTCGACAACACCGCCAACTTGGCCGCGCTCGGCGAACTCCGCAACGGAGCGCTGCGCGGCGTCCGGCACGGCTGCTACCTGAAGTTCTCGTACGGCGTGGGCGCCGGAATCGTCCTGGACGGTGAGGTTTTCCGCGGCTCGGCCGGTACGGCGGGCGAGATCGGGCACGTCACCATCGACGAGAACGGGCCGATCTGCCGGTGCGGGAACCGGGGCTGCCTGGACACGTTCGTCGGATCCCGGGCGCTGATCCAGAGCCTGGCCGCGTCACACGGCCCACTCAGGCTGAAGGACATCATCCACCGCGCCCTGCAGGACGACCTCGGTTGCCGCCGGGTGATCGAGGACGCCGGCCGCCGGGTCGGGGTCGCGGTGGCCGGGATGGTGAACCTGCTCAACCCCGAGGTGATCGTCGTCGGCGGCCTGATGGCCGAAGCCGGTGACCTGATCATGGACCCGCTCCGCGAGGCCCTCGACCGCTGCGCCATCCCCAGCGCCGCCGCCACCGTCGAACTCCGCCGCGCCGAACTCGGCGACGAAGCCGACATCCTCGGCGCCATCCACCTCGCCTCCGTCCTCAGCCACTCCCAGGCCACCAAGTCCCTCACCACCTCCACCACCCCGGCCTAACCCCCACCGCCTCCGCCCGCCCCGCCCGCCGCCTCCGCCCGCCCCGCCCGCCGCCTCCGCCCGCCCCGCCCGCCGCCTCCGCCCGCCCCGCCCGCCGCCTCCGCCCGCCCCGCCCGCCGCCTCCGC
>NZ_SLWN01000001.1:293971-1026575 GCF_004342025.1 Kribbella steppae
TCCGCCCGCCGCGCCAGCCGCCTCCGCCGGCCGCCTCCGCCCGCCGCGCCAGCCCAACACCTGAGGGGTTAACCCCTCACCTTGTGGGTTGCCCACCGAGATTCTCAGTGGGCAACCCCCCAACTGAGTAGGCAACCGGGCTGCGTCGAGGGGGTGCGGGCGCGGCTGTGTGTGGCCTAGGTTCGGGGTTTGTGACGTGAATATGTCTATTTCTTGAATTCAAGTCTTGACGTCAAAGCTTCACGCCGCTTGACTTCGGTCAGGCCTACTCGGGCCATCACGTCAAGGAGCCGCCACATGTTCGTCTCTCCAACTCGTCTCGTCGGCCTCGGCCTGACCGTCTCGGCCCTCGCCCTGTCCCTGGTGGCTTGCGGGTCGGACGAACCCGCCGCCGGAGGCTCCGGTGAGGCCAAGAAGATCGCGCTCCTGCTGCCCGAGTCGAAGACGACCCGCTACGAGGCGCTCGACCGGCCGCTGTTCACCGAGGCGCTCAAGGCGGCCTGCGCGAACTGCGAGCTGATCTACAGCAACGCCGACCAGGACGCGGCGAAGCAGCAACAGCAGGCCGAGGCGGCTCTCACCCAGGGCGCGAACGTGCTGGTCCTCGACCCGGTCGACGGCAAGGCCGCCGCCGCGGTGGTCGCCTCCGCCAAGGGTCAGAGCGTTCCGGTGGTCGCCTACGACCGGTTCATCGAGAACGCCGACTACTACGTCTCGTTCGAGAACGAGGCGGTCGGCAAGCTGCAGGCGCAGACCCTGGTCGAGGCGTTGCAGGCGGCCGGTAAGACCTCCGGCAACCTGGCCATGATCAACGGCTCGCCGACCGACCCGAACGCGGCCGACTTCAAGAAGGGGCGCGCACAGCGTGCTCGACTCCAGCGGCTTCAAGGTCGCCGCCGAGTTCGACACCCCGGACTGGAGCCCGGACAAGGCGCAGGCCTGGATGGAGGGCCAGCTCAGCGCGATCAAGAACGGCCTGGTCGGTGTGTACGCCGCCAACGACGGTACGGCGGGTGGCGCGATCGCAGCCCTCAAGGGTGGTGGCGTGACCCCGCTGCCGCCGGTGACCGGTCAGGACTCCGAGCTGGCCGCGATCCAGCGGATCGTCGCCGGCGACCAGGCGATGACCATCTACAAGGCGGTCAAGCCGCAGGCCGAGGCGGCCGCCAAGGGCGCGGTGGCGCTCGCGAACGGCGACAAGCCGGAGTCGACCACCGACAAGAGCGGCGTACCGTCGACGATCCTCGACCCGGTCGCCGTCACCAAGGCCAACATCAAGGACACCGTGGTGAAGGACGAGCTCTACAAGGTGACTGACATCTGCACCGCCTCGTTCACGGCCGCCTGCACCGCCGCCGGCCTCAGCTGACCCGCCCCCTGGCGTTGCCCCCGCAGTGAGGTGCGGGGGCAGCGCCGGGTCAGCACCATCCCGACGGCCGCGGCGCCGCGTCGCGCTGTCCCCAGCGGCGCATCGCCGGGATCATGGCCTGAAGACAAGCCCAGGAGGCTGATCGAGTGACTGTCACCCCCACACCGGCCCCGGTCGGCACCAGTACGGTGCTGGCCCTACGGGGCATCTCCAAGCGCTTCGGCGCGGTCCAGGCCCTGAAGAACATCGAGCTGGACGTCCGGGCCGGTGAGGTCCTGGCCCTGGTCGGCGACAACGGCGCCGGCAAGTCGACGCTGGTGAAGACGATCGCCGGCGTCTACACCGCCGACGACGGCACGATGGTCTTCGACGGCCGGGAGGTGCGGGTCGGCAGTCCGGCCGAGGCGCAACAGCTCGGTATCGCCACGGTCTTCCAGGACCTGGCGCTGTGCGACAACCTCGACGTGGTCGCGAACCTGTACCTCGGCCGCGAGCTGCGCAAGGGCCGGGTCCTCGACGAGGTCGAGATGGAGCGCTCGTCCTGGGAACTGCTCCGCCAGCTGTCGGCGAAGATCCCGTCGGTCCGGATCCCGGTGGCCAGCCTGTCCGGCGGCCAGCGGCAGACCGTCGCGATCGCCCGCTCGCTGCTCGGCCAACCCAAGGTCGTGATGCTGGACGAGCCGACCGCGGCCCTCGGCGTAGCTCAGACCGCCGAGGTCCTCAACCTGGTCGAGCGGCTGCGCGAGCGGGGTCTCGCGGTGATCCTGATCAGTCACAACATGGCCGATGTGATGGCGGTCGCCGACCGGGTCGCCGTACTCCGTCTGGGCCGCAACAACGGCGTCTTCGAGGTCAGCGAGACCAAGACGCAGGACATCATCGCCGCCATCACCGGCGCGACGAACAACGCGGTCTCCGAGCGCGCAGCGCGCCGGACCCGTGAGGAGGGGACCGCATCATGACGCTGCACGGATCAGAGATCCGGCCGCAGGACACCCCGGGCCCGGCCGCCGGGAACGGGAACGGCACGCCGGCCGAGCTGCCGGCCGACCTGCAGGACGAGCGGCTGATCGCCAGCCACGGCATCAGCGGCGCCGTCTCGGCCTTCACCGCCCGGCTCCGCTCCGGCGACCTCGGCTCGGTGCCGGTGGTGGTCGGGCTCATCATCATCTGGGCGGTCTTCCAGATCGCGAACAGCTCGTTCCTGTCCAGCCGCAACCTGGTCAACCTCACCCTGCAGACCACCTCGGTCGGGGTGATTGCCATCGGCATCGTCCTGGTCCTGCTGCTGGGCGAGATCGACCTGTCGGTCGGTTCGGTCAGCGGGCTGTCGGCCGCCGTCCTCGGGGTGACGTTCGTCAACCAGGGCTGGCCGCTCGTGCTGTCGCTGCTGACCGGGGTCGCGCTCGGCGTCGTGATCGGACTCTTCTACGGCGCCCTCTACACCAGGTTCGGCGTACCGAGTTTCGTGATCACGCTGGCCGGTCTGCTCGGCTTCCTCGGTCTCCAGCTGCTGGTGCTCGGTAAGGAGGGTTCGCTGAATCTGCCCTTCGACTCCGCGCTCGTCGGGTTCGCCACTCGCAGCTTCCTCTCCCCCGCGTTGGCCTACGGGCTGGTCGCGGCGGTCGTCGCGGTGTACGTGCTGACCCGGCTGCGCGGCCGCGGTGCCCGGACGGCGGCCGGGTTGTCGGCGGCACCCAACTCGATCATCGCGATCAAGGCCGGCGCGCTCGCCGTCGTCCTGCTCATCCCGGTGATCGTCCTGAACGGCGACCGCGGTGTGTCATCGATGTTCCTGCTCTTCCTCGGGCTGGTGGTGGCGACCGATTTCGCCGTACGACGGACGCGCTGGGGCCGCTCGGTCGTCGCGGTCGGCGGCAGTGTGGAGGCCGCCCGGCGGGCCGGTATCAACGTCCGGATGATCTACCTGTCCGTGTTCGCGGCCTGCTCCACCTTCGCCGCCGTCGGCGGTCTGCTGGCCGCCGCCCGGCTGGTCGCGGTGAACCAGAGCAGCGGCGGCGCCGACACCAACCTGAACGCGATCGCCGCCGCGGTCATCGGTGGCACCAGCCTGTTCGGCGGCCGTGGTTCGGCGTACTCCGCCCTCCTCGGCGCCCTGGTGATCATGTCGATCTCCAACGGTCTCGCCCTGCTCAGCCTCGACTCCAGCGTCCGCTACATGGTGACCGCCGGCGTCCTGCTGATCGCCGTCACCATCGACTCCCTCAGCCGCCGCAGCCGCCAGGCGCACGGCCGCGCCTAGAGCACGGTGGGCTCTCTCTTCTGACCCTGACCAGGCGGGAGCCCACCGTTTCCAATCCGGCAGCCTGATCTGGTGGCAGGATGTGCCGCATGACGTCCCGAAAGCCCATCAGGGCGGAGCAAACCAGTGAGGACCAGACGGTCACGCCGCTGGAGTTGTTCTTCGACCTGGTGTTCGTGTTCGCACTGACTCAGATCACCGCGCTGATGGCGCACGACCTCAGCTGGCACGGCGTACTGCGCGGAGTCCTGCTGACCGGATTGCTGTGGTGGAGCTGGATCGGCTTCTCCTGGTTGTGCAACCTGGTCAAGGCCGACGAAGGGTCGGTCCGCGGTGTCCTCCTGCTGGCGATGGCTGCGATGTTCATGATCGCGCTCGCCATCCCGGAGGCGTTCCACGATCTGCCCGGCGGCCTGTCCGGCCCGGTCGTGATCGCCTGCGCGTACTTCGCCTTCCGCACCTTGCACCTGGTGCTGTTCTGGTTGATCGCCGACGGTGACGCGGTGCTGCGCCGTACCCTGATCCGGTTCGCGCCGTCGATGCTGGGCGCGACCGCTCTGCTGCTGATCGCCTCGCAGCACCACGGCAGCACCCAGACCATGCTGTGGGCCGCAGCTCTGCTGGTCGACTACGGCGGCACCTACCTGATCGACGCGCGGGGCTGGCGATTCCGGTCGGCCGCGCACTTCGCCGAGCGGCACGCGCTGATCGTCATCATCGCGCTCGGCGAGTCGATCGTGGCGATCGGTGTCGGCGTCACCGACCTGCCGATCTCCTGGCCGATCATCATCGCGTCGCTGCTCGGTCTGGGGGTCTCGGCCGCGCTCTGGTGGATCTACTTCGACGCCACCGTGCACTACGGCGAACACGCCTTGGCCGCGGAACCGGCGGAGACCCGGGCAAAGCTGGCCCGCGACGCGTACACGTTCTGGCACTTCCCGATGATGGTCGGCGTCGTCCTGCTGGCGCTGGGATTGAAGAAGGTGCTCGAGTACGTCGGTGACACCGAGCACCATCACCTCGACGACCCGCTCAAGGGCGTCGGCCTGTTCGCACTCTTCGGCGGCGTGGCGGTCTACCTGCTCGGCCACGTCGGCTTCAAGTGGCGGACGATGCACAAGGTGGGTGTTTCGCGACTGATCACGGCCGCGCTTGCGCTGATCGCCGTACCGCTGGTGGCGAAGGTGCCGGCGTTGGGGCAGCTCGGCGTACTGGCCGCTCTGCTGGCCGGGCTGGTGGCGTTCGAGTCGGTCCGGTTCGCGCAGGAACGCGATCAGCTCAAACACGGCGAACAGCACGCATGAGAAAAGCCCCCGACGAGCGGGGGCTTGCTCAACAGCAGGTGCCTCAGGCGGTGGCGGCGGTCAGGTCGACCTTGGGCTCCGCGAAGTGGCAGGCGGCGGCGTGGCCGGAGCCCGACTGCGGCTTGGCCTCGAGCGGCGGCTCGTGCGTCACGCAGATGTCCTCGGCCTTCCAGCAGCGGGTCCGGAACCGGCAACCGCTCGGCGGGTCGATCGGCGAGGGTACGTCGCCGACCAGCCGGATCCGCTCCTTCGGCGGGACACCGCGGATGGTGCCCAGGTCGGGAGCGGCGGACAGCAGCGCCTGCGTGTACGGGTGCTGCGGAGCGCCGTAGATCTGGTCCCGCGCGCCCTGCTCGACGATCTTGCCCAGGTACATCACCGCGACCCGGTCACAGAAGTGCCGGACCACGCCCAGGTCGTGGGCGATGAAGACGAACGCGATGCCGAGGTCGCGGCGCAGGTCCTCCAGCAGGTTCATCACCTGGGCCTGGATGGACACGTCCAACGCGGACACCGGCTCGTCGGCGATGATCACCTCGGGCTCGACCGCGAGCGCCCGGGCGATGCCGATGCGCTGCCGCTGGCCGCCGGAGAACTCGCTCGGGTACCGGTTGTGGTGCTCTGGGTTCAGGCCGACCCGCTCCAGCAGCTCCTGGACCCGGTCGAGCTCCTTGCCCTTCTTGACCAGGTTGTGCACCCGCAACGGCGTACTGATGATGTTGCTGACCGTCTGCCGCGGGTTCAGCGAGCTGTACGGGTCCTGGAAGACGATCTGCAGCTCCCGGCGGAACGGGCGCAGTTCCCGCTCCTTCAGCCGCGCGATGTCGGTGCCCTTGAAAATGATCTGCCCCGCGGTCGGGGTCAGCAGCCGGGTGATCATCCGGCCGGTGGTCGACTTGCCGCAGCCGGACTCGCCGACCAGCCCCAGGCTCTCGCCGGCGTTCAGGTCGAAGCTGACCCCGTCGACGGCCTGGACGACCTTCTTGGTCCGGCCCAGACCGGCCGCTTCCTTGATCGGGAAGTGCATCTGCAGATCGCGGACCTGCAGCAGCGGGGTCCCGGAATCGGGCGCCGAGCTCGCCCCGGGAACGCTGTCGATCTTGCGCACAGTCTTGCTCATCTCTCTCCTCAGCCCCTGTCAGCCCAGTCTCGGCGCGACCTCGGCCTCGTAGATCGAGGCCTTGTCGTGCAGGTGACAACGGGACGTGTGGGCACCGGCACCGTCGACCGGCAGCAGCTCCGGCAGATCAGTTGTGCAGCGCTCGCCCTTCACCCGGTCCGTGTACGGACAGCGCGGGTTGAAGGAGCAGCCGGTGGGCAGGTTCAGCAGGCTCGGCGGCAGGCCCTTGATCGGCCGCAGCTTCTCGGTCGCGGCCGAGACGGTCGGAATCGACTCGAGCAGACCCCAGGTATACGGCATCCGCGGCCGGGCCAGCACGTCCTCGGCGGTGCCGTACTCGACGCAGCGACCGGCGTACATCACCAGGACGTCGTCGGCCATCTCGGCGACCACACCGAGGTCGTGCGTGATCAGCACGATCGCGGAGCCGAACTCCTTCTGCAGGTTGTTCAGCAGGTCCAGGATCTGTGCCTGGACGGTCACGTCGAGCGCGGTGGTCGGCTCGTCGGCGATGACCAGCTTCGGGTCGTTGACCAGGCCCATCGCGATCATCGCGCGCTGCCGCATACCGCCGGAGAACTCGTGCGGGTACTGCGAGAAGCGGCGCTGCGGGTTCGGGATGCCGACCAGGTCGAGCATCTCCAGCGCACGCTTCTTGGCGGCGTCCTTGGACACCTTGTTGTGCACCCGGTACGCCTCGGTGATCTGGTTGCCGACCGTGTACAGCGGGTGCAACGAGGACTGCGGGTCCTGGAACACCATCGCCACCGCGTCGCCGCGGACCTTCATCAGCTCGTTCTCCGGCAGGCCGACGATCTCGTCGCCGCCGAGCCGGATCGAGCCGGTGATCCTGGTCCGCTTGCGGTCGTGCAGGCCCATCACGGCCATGCTGGAGACCGACTTGCCGGAGCCGGACTCACCGACGATCGCCAGCGTGCGGCCGAGCGGGACCGAGTAGCTCAGCCCGTTCACCGCGCTGACCACGCCGTCCGCGGTCGGGAACTTGACGGTCAGGTCCTCGACCACCAGGTACGGCGTCTCGCCGCTGGGGTTGATCAAACCCTGCCGGCGCTCGCGGGTGGCGATCGCCGGGCCTCGCTTGGCCTCGGCCGCCGGCGTCTCCGGCTGGCCGGCTGCGCTCTCGACCATGGTGTCCTTCCGGTCCTCAGGGGCGGGTGTGCTCACGAAAGCCTCACCCGCGGGTCGATCAGGCTGTAACCGATGTCCACCAGGAAGTTCATCACAACGATCATCACCGATGCGACAAGCACTGTGCCCATGATGACCGGCAGGTCATAGCTGTTCAAGCTGTCAAGGACCAGCACGCCGAGGCCCGGCAGGTCGAAGATCCGCTCGGTGAAGATCGCGCCGGCCAGGCTGGCGGCGACGTCCAGACCGAAGATCGTGACGACCGGGATCAGGCCCGAGCGCAGCGCGTGCTTGTAGGTGACCTTCCGGTCCGACAGGCCCTTGGCCCGGGCGGTCCGGATGAAGTCCTCGCTCAGCGTCTCGACCATGGAGCCACGGGAGTAGCGAGCGTAGGAAACACAACTGTAGATGCCGAGCACCAGCCAGGGTGTCAACAGACCCGCGAACCACTTCCCGATGTTCTCCGACGGCGGCGTCCAGGACCCGCGCGGGAGGATCGGGTAGAGGATGGTCAGGTAGAGCGAAATCATCAGGGCGACGATGTAGTACGGCACCGAACTGAGCACCAGGGTGCTGGTCATCAGGCCCCGGTCGCCCACCGTGCCGCGTCTCTTCGCGGCCATCGAGCCGACGAAGACACCGACGGTGAGGACGATGACGGCGTACCCCATCACGAGCGACAGCGTCACCGGGAACCGCGCGGAGAGCATCTCGAGCACGGGGCGGTCGTTCTTGAACGAGTAGCCCAGGCAGGGTGCGTCACAGTGCCTGACGACACCGGACGTGGTGAAGTCGCGGCCGGCGAAGATGCCCGCGGTGTACTCCGCGAATTGCTGCGCCTTCGGCTGGTCCAGATGCAGGTTTGCCTTGATCTCGTTGTATCGCTGCTCGGTGCAGTTCCGCTCACCACAGATCGCACCGGCCGGGTCGGTCGGCGCGATGAAGAAGAGCGCGAAGGTCGCGGCGAGCGTGACCAATATGACACTGAGCGCGCTGACCAGCCGGCGCGCCACGAAATAGATCACGGGGTTTGTCTCCTCACCGATCGGAGTGGTGCCCGGACGAATCCGGGCACCACTCCACCGTTCAGATCAGATCTACTACCTCAGGTGCGAGGAGGAGATCAGGGCTGCTTCAGGTACATCGACGTGAACTCGGGCATGCCCTGCGTCATGTCGTTGACCGCGTGGCCGATGTTCTTGCCGATCGGGGAGTTGGTCGCGCTGTAGTACAGCGGCAGAGCCGGGAGGTGCTTCTCCAGGATGTCCTTGTCGACCTTCGTCCATTCCTTCAGCTGCGCGTTCGGGTCCATCGCCGCGACCTTGTCGATCTCGGCGTCCAGCGCCTTGTCCTGGAGCTGACCGATGCTGTTGCCCAGGGCAATCGCGTCGGACTTGAACAGGACCGGGAACCAGCTGGTGCCGGACGGCCAGTCGGAGCACCAACCGGTCGGGGACTTGCCGATGTTGACCGGAGCGTCCTGGTCACCGATGAAGGTGCGGTACTTGGCCTTCGGAACACCGATCGCCTTGACCTTGAAGCCGGCCTTCTCGTAGACCTGCTTGCGCAACTGGGTGACCTGGGTCGAGATCTTGTCGTCGATCTGGTAGTACCAGCTCAACTCGAAGTTCGCCTTGCCCAGCTTGGCCAGCTCCGACTTGACCTCGGCGGCGACGGCGTCGTCCTCGGCGCCCTTGCCGGTTCCGGTCAGGCCCGCCACCTCGTACTTCTCGAAGCCCGGAACGGCCGGCGGCAGGATCGTCGAAGCCGGCGGCGAGTCGTTCGGGTTCAGACCGGCGACCTTACGCCACGAGTCGTACGGGTGCGCCTTGGCGATCAGCTTGCGCACCTCGAGCGGGATCTTCCGGGTGTCCATCGGGTAGGTGATGGTGCACGGACCCTGGCCCTTGACGAGCTGAGCCTGGTCCTTGACCTCGGGCAGCAGGCTGACGTCGAGGTTGGTGTAGTTCAGCGCGTTCGCGTCCGGACCGGCGCTGGCCAGCACCTGGCGCTGGGCCTTGATCAGGTCCTGGCTGAACTTGAAGTCCCAGCCATCGACGTACTGGTGCCGCACCGGGTCGGTGGCCGGGTCCCAGTTCGGGTTCTTCGACAGCTTGAGCTGCGTACCCGGGGTGTACGAGTCGACCTTGTAGGGGCCGGTCGCCATCGGGCGCTGCTCGTAGTTCTTCTGGGTGTCCTTGGCCTGCGGGATCGGCGTGAACATCGGGAACGCCGCGTAGAACGGCAGGTCGTCGAACTTCTTCGCCAGCTTGATGACCAGGGTGCTCTCGTCCGGCGTCTCGACACCGGCGTAGTTCGCGCCGTTCGCGCCGTACGGACCCTTGTACTTGTCGCCGTCCTTGAAGAACTGCAACTGGTACGTCGGTCCGGCGTCGTACAGGTCGTGCGCGAAGGACCGCTTGATCGCGTACGCGTAGTCGGCGGCCTTGACCGGCGTGCCGTCCATGTACTTGATGCCCTGCTTCAGCTTGAACGTCCAGGTCAGGCCGTCGGCCGACTTGGTGCCCAGGTCCTCGGCCAGGTCCGGCACGAGGACCGGCTTGCCGGTGCCCTCGTCCAGCCGGTACTGGGTCAGGGCCCGGTACATCAGCTTGCCGATCTGGTTGCCGTCGACGTAGTAGATGTTCGTCGGGTCGAAGGTGTCCGGCGTGACGTCGGACAGGACGGTGATCGTGCCGCCCTTCTTCGCGCCATCGACCTCCTTGGCCGGCCCCTTGGCAGTCGGGTCAGTGGCCTTCTCCTGCGCGGTTTCATCGCCGGTGCCGCCACCACCGCCAGAGTCGTTGCTCGACGACGGGCTGCCGCATGCCACGGCGGCCAGCATGACCGTCGCCGCTACTGCGGTGATCCGTTTCCACTGCATGGTCGTGTTTCTCCTTTTCTGCCGCTGGGGCAATCGCCGCACTACCGGCGAGTCTTGGGGTCGAAGGCGTCGCGGACGGCGTCGCCGAGGAGGGCCAGTGCGAGCACCAGCATGGTGATACCGATCACCGGCAGCCACAGGAACAAGGGGTAGGCCTTGAACCAGTTGGTGGCGACGGCGATCGTCTGGCCCCAGGACGGGATCGGTTCAACCAGACCGACACCGAGGAAGGACAGACCGGCCTCCGCTGTCACGTACGCGGGCAGCGACAGCGATGCCGAGATGACAATCGGAGCCACCAGGTTCGGTAGCAGTTCCTTGAACAGTACCTGGCGGGTGGGAACGCCGATCGCCTTGGCAGCCAGGACGAACTCGCGCTCGCGCAGCGACAGCACTTCGCCGCGGATGATGCGCGCCAGCCCGGCCCAGCCGAAGAACGACAGCACGAAGATCAGTACGTAGAACCTTGTCGACGCCTGTTGCTCCGGCGAGAGGTTGAACGAACCGCCGCGCCAGGACTCGACGATCGGAACCATCGCGATCGCGAACAGCAGGTACGGCAGGCTCAGGACGAAGTCGATGAACCAGGAGATGACCCGGTCCACCCAGCCGCCGAGGAAGCCGGCCAGCAAGCCCATCACGACACCGACGACGGTGCCGAACAGGGTCGCGGTGAAGGCGACGATCAGCGACGGGCGGGCGCCGTAAACCCAGCGGGCGAAGTTGTCCCGGCCGGTCTTCGGCTCGACGCCGAACCAGTGCGTACTGGTCGGCCCGCTGATCGGGAAGCCGAACTCGTCGACCAGGTCGGTGTGGAAGGTGCCGTAGTCCTGGCCCTCCAGCTTGGACAGCAGCGGCGCGAAGACGGCGACCAGAATGAACAGCAGCACGACGGTCGCGCAGATCACGGCCACCTTGTCCTTGCGCAACCGGTCCATCGCGATCCGGGTCGGGGACTTGCCATGCGCAACCGCGGCACCACGTACAGGTTCCGCCGACGCCGGGTGTTCCTCGACGCCGACCGAGGCGTCCGGGGGACCAATTGTCATTCGCGCTCCGTCAGCTCTTTCAGCCAGATTCGGTTCGTATGATTCGGCAGCAATCGGGTAGATCGTGCCGAACCTTTTGCTGTGTGGAGGGCCTGCGTCAAATCCCCTTGACACCCGCGATCCCCCACAACCGCGCGCTAGCCTGCCTGACACTGTGACACCAAACCAGCGGTGCTAGGCACCAGTGCACAAATCGTTACCGGAACGGGTACCGGACCGGAACATTTGCCCCGATTCGTCACCCTTTGCGATCAATCCTTCGCAAAACGCGTCGGCACAGCACCGACAGTGGCCAATTTGTGCCACATTATGACGCTATGTGATGGCGAGACACGTTCTGTGTCTGGTTGCTAACTGTGACGGAACAGCCGAGGAGCCTCTGGCTGGTGCTCCAGCTCCCGGACTGCGTGACCGGGTGACGATCTCCCGCGCGTGGGTAAGAACAGTCGGCAGCTCGGCCAGAAGGAAGCCGTTGAACCGCACCGCGGCAGCTGACTTACCAGTCCCGGCCGCCCCATATAGACAGACAACAGCCGGTACGCCGGACCTGGGAATGGTGACCGCTCCACGGCCGGGCGGCAGACAGGCCTGCCGCCCTGGCCGTGGTGGTCAGCTTTCGCGCACGTGGACGGTGACGAACGGCGGCTTGACCACGTCGAAGGACTCCTGGCGGCCACGGATGTCGACGGTGACCTGATCGCCTTCCTTGATCGTCGCGTCGAGCAGGGCCAGCGCGATGCCCTTCTTCAGCGTCGGCGAGAAGGTGCCGGAGGTGACCTCGCCGAGGGCGGTGCCGGACGGGTCGAGGACCGTCATGTGCGGGCGCGGGATGCCGCGGCCGACGGCGCGCAGGCCGCGCAGGATCCGGGCCGGGCCGCGCTCCTTCTCCGCCCGCAGCGCCTCGTCACCCCAGAAGTGCTCCTTCTTCCACCCGACCGCCCAGCCGGACCGCGCCTGCACCGGGGTGATGTCCGGGGAGATGTCCTGACCGTGCAGCGGGTAGCCCATCTCGGTCCGCAAGGTGTCCCGCGCACCCAGTCCGGCCGGGACGATCCCGTACTGCGCTCCGGCCTCGAGCAGCGCGTCGAACACCGCGACCGCGCCCTCGTTCGGCACGACGAGCTCGTACCCGCGCTCACCCGTATAACCAGTCCGGCAGACGACAACCGGCGTACCGGAGAACTCCGCGGTCGCGAACGACATGTAGTCGTGCCCGGTCGGCAGTCCGATCGCGTTCAGCACGTCGTCGCTGTTCGTGCCCTGGACCGCGAGGATCGCGTAGTCGTCGTGGGTGTTGGTCACCACCACGCCGTCCGGCGCGTCCGCCTGCAGCAGCCGGACCACCTCGGCCGTGTTGGCCGCGTTCGGGATCAGGAACACGTCGTCGTCGGCATGCAGGTAGGCGATCAGGTCGTCGACTACTCCCCCGCGCTCGTTGCAGCACAGCGTGTACTGCGCCTGGCCGGGAGCGATCTTGCCCAGGTCGTTGGACAGGCAGGAGTTCACGTACGCCGCCGCACGGGGGCCCTTCACCGTCGCCTTGCCCAGGTGGCTGACGTCGAAGACACCGACCGACGTACGGACCGCGGTGTGCTCCGCGACCACCCCGCCGTACTCCAGCGGCATCTCCCACCCGCCGAACTCGGCGAACTTGGCTCCGAGGGCGACATGGCGCTCGTGCAGCGGCGACTTCTTCAACTCAGGCGACTCGGTCATGGAGGGGAAACTACCCGACGCGTAGCATGCGGAGGCAGCATTCACGTACCGTCACGACCGGCCTTCTGCCCGCCGGTCAAGGAGGACTGAGATTTCCGTGAGCACCATCACCCTGAGCAAGTCCGATGCGGCCGGTGTCCGGACCGACGCCGTGGTCATCGGCGTGGTCAAGGTCGGCGGCGGTGTCGCCCTGCCGGCCGGCACCGAGTCGCTGAACGCCGCGTACGGCGGGAAGCTGGCGGAGGTGCTGTCGGGTCTCGGCGCCACCGGCAAGGCCGGCGAGGCCACCTTGGTGCCCGGCCCGAAGCCGGGCAAGTCGGCCAACCTGATCGCGGTCGGTCTCGGCGAGGCGCCCGACGGTGCGCTGAAGACCGAGGACCTGCGGACCGCGGCCGGCACCGGTGTCCGCGCCGCCAAGACCACCCAGTCGGTCGCCTTCGCGCTGCCGACCCCGGATGCCGACTGCATCCGCGCGATCGCCGAAGGCGCCCTGCTCGGCCGCTACTCGTTCACGGCGTACAAGTCCTCCTCGGAAGGTGCCAGTGAGGTGCCCGGCGCCCTGACGGTGCTGACCGACCTGGCCCGGAACAAGGAGGCCAAGGCCGCGCTCGAGCGGGCCGAGGTGACCGCCGACGCGGTCCACCAGGTGCGCGACTGGGTGAACACCCCGCCGTCGGACCTGAACCCGGCCGACTTCGCCGCGCAGGCGCTCAAGCTCGGCAAGGAGTACGGCGTCAAGGTCGAGGTGCTGGACGAGAAGGCCCTGGCCAAGGGCGGGTACGGCGGCATCCTCGGCGTCGGCCAGGGGTCGAACAACCCGCCGCGGCTGATCCGGATCAGCTACACCCCGAAGAAGCCGGTCACCCACCTGGCCTTCGTCGGCAAGGGCATCACCTTCGACTCCGGCGGCCTGTCGCTGAAGACGGCCAGCGGGATGGTCAGCATGAAGGCCGACATGGCCGGTGCCGCCGCGGTGATCGGCGCGACCGTCGCGATCGCCCGGCTCGGCCTGCCGGTCCAGGTGACCACGTACGCCGCGATGGCCGAGAACATGCCGTCCGGGTCGGCGGCCCGGCCGTCCGACGTCCTGACCATGTACGGCGGCAAGACCGTCGAGGTGCTGAACACCGACGCCGAGGGCCGGCTCGTCCTCGGTGACGCCCTGGTCCGCGCGTCCGAGGACCAGCCGGACCTGATCGTCGACGTGGCCACCCTGACCGGCGCCTGTGTCGTTGCCCTGGGCACCAAGGTGGCCGGCGCGTTCGCGAACACCGACGCCGCCCGCGACCGGGTCGTGGACGCCGCGATCGCGGCCGGTGAGGCCATGTGGCCGCTGCCGATCCCGGCCGAGATGCTGGACAAGCTGAAGTCGCACTCGAAGGTCGCAGACCTGGCCAACATCACCGGCGAGCCATGGGGCGGCGCGCTGGCCGCGGCCGCGTTCCTCGGCGACTTCGTTGCCGACGGCATCGACTGGGTCCACCTCGACGTGGCCGGCCCGGCCTTCAACGAGGGCGGCGCCAGCGGTTACACCCCGGGCGGCGGCACGGGGTACGCCGTACGCACCCTGGTGGAACTGGCCGCGTCAGCGAGCTGAGTAGCGAATCTCCAGCATCGTGCAGCCGCCGGTCGTGACGTACGGACCGTGCGGCATCCCCGGCGGCCTGCACGCGTAGTCGCCGGGGCCGAATGTCCGCTCGAGGGTGAGATCGGTCAGCTCACCCTCGAGCAGATAGACCTCCTCGACGTACTCGTGCCTGATGACGTCGTTCCCTGAGATGGTGCCGGGCGCCCAGCGGGCGATTCTCGTGAGCGTGCCGTCGTGGGGATCCTGACTCAGGATGCGTTGGGCGATCCCGCCGCCCGCATCGGTCCAGGCCAGATCTGTCGTGGTGAAGAACTCTCGCTCGTCCTTCATGTGTCAGTCCCAGGCCGGGGCGAGCTCTTCGACTGTGTAGTGGATGCGGCTGGTGAGGCGGCGGGGGTCGGTGAGCTCGACCCGCCACGCGTCGGCGAACTGGTCGACGCCGGCGATCATCGGGATCGTCCCACTCAGCAGCACTGTGCCCGGGACCACGCGGTCGCCGAGTTCCTTCAGCCAGTACGACGGCGGCAGCAACTGCGCGAGGGTGCCGTCCTGGATCAGCTGCTCGGTGTCGCCGTGCCGGACCCACGCCTTCAACGTGAACTGGTCCAGCTCGTGCTCGATCTCGCTCAGCGGCCAGGCGACGTCGCCGAGCACGTCCGGCGCGGACTGCTTGCTCCAGGCAACACCGTGGACCTCGAGCGCCCGGTCGGTGTGATCACACGCGACCGTCAGCAGAACGTCGTTCTCCCCAACGACCAGCGCCCATTCCGCCTCGCCGGACGTCTTGGCGTGTGCGACCTGGACGACGTCCGGCCGTCCGACCAGTGACGCGGACAGTGGGTACAGGGTCGGGATGCGGCGCGGTGCCGGTATGCCGAGCTCGGCCAGCTCGTCCACGTGGTGCTGGACCTGCTCGGTGTCGCGGCCGGCGTACCCCGCGTTCAGGGCGTAGCGGACTGTGATCTCCCGCTCACGGCCGCCGGGAAGGGTGAAGCGCAGGGTCTGGGTCATCGGGCTTCCTCCGAAAAATTCTGGGTCAGCGCTTGCGTGAACACGTCGTATACAACGAGTATGGAGCATCCACCCAAGGAGGTCCACCTCGATGTCCAGCTCTCCCACTGTCGTCCACGGACCTGTCTCAGAGCGCCGCAGTCTGTACAAGGCGTTCGCCGCGAGCCTGTCCGGCACGTCGCTGGAGTGGTACGACTTCGCCGTCTACAGCTCTGCCGCCGCGCTTGTCTTCGGTGACCTGTTCTTCCCGGGCAGCGACCCGCTCACCGGTACGTTGCAGGCCTTCGCGACGTACGCGGTCGGGTACGTCGCCCGTCCACTCGGCGGCATCTTCTTCGGCCGGCTCGGCGATGTGATCGGCCGCAAACGGGTCCTGGTCGCCACGCTGCTGCTGATCGGCGTGGCCACGTTCTTCATCGGCCTGCTGCCGACGCATGCACAGGCTGGAGCGATCGCACCGACGATGCTGGTCGTACTCCGCTTCGCACAGGGCGTCGGGGTGGGCGGCGAGTGGGGTGGAGCCGTTCTGCTGAGTAGTGAGTTCAGCAAGGCCGGTGAGCGTGGCTTCTGGGCTTCAGCGGCTCAGGTCGGGCCGCCACTCGGCACGCTGATGGCGAACGGCGTACTGGCTGTTCTGGCCGGCACACTGTCCGAGGAGGCGTTCTTGAGCTGGGGTTGGCGGCTCGCCTTCCTGTTGTCCGCCGTACTCGTTGCCTTCGGTCTGCTGATCCGGACGAAGCTGGAGGAGACTCCGGTGTTCCGCGAGTTGGAGGCGCGTGGCGATCGGCCGACCGCACCGGTGTCGGAGGTGCTGCGGACGCAGACCCGGCCGTTGATCGCGGCCATCCTGGCGCGGGTCGGACCGGATGTGCTCTACGCGATGTTCGCGGTGTTCGTGCTCACCTACGCGACCAAGGAGTTGGGGATGAGTCGCGGTCAAGCCGTCACCGCCGTGCTGGTCGGCTCTGCGTTCCAGGTCGGGCTGATCCCCTTGTCCGGTTGGCTTTCGGACCGGTATGGCCGTCGTACGGTCTATGCGATCGGAGCGGTCGGTGGAGCGGTGTGGTCGGTGGTGTTCTTCGCCGTGGCGTCGTCATTCGCGACTGTGCTGCCTGGTGTGGTGATCGGGCTGCTGTTCCACTCACTGATGTACGGGCCGCAGGCTGCCTTTGTGTCGGAGCAGTTCACGGCGCGGCTGCGGTACACGGGCAGTTCGCTGGCCTACACCTTCGCGGGCGTGATCGGCGGTGCGCTGGCGCCGCTGGCGTTCACGTACTTCCTGGCGAAGTCCGGCACCGAGTACGTCATCGCGGCGTACATCGTGGTGGCGTGCGCGGTCACCCTGGTCGGTCTGCGGCTCGGTCAGGCGGTCGACGACTCCGTCGACGCGGCGGTCAGCCCTGCATGAGCAGAGAGCCGGTGCTGTCGAGGTGGCCGAGGATCGCTTTCTCGGCCACCTCCGGCTTGCCCGCCGCCAGACCGTCGACGATGGCCTGGTGCTCATCGAGAACCTCCTGCCGGCGGGTGGCGCTGCGCTGCAGGGCGACGACACCGAGCAGCACGTGCTTGGCGCGGAGGTTGTCGTACAGCCGGCCGAGCACCGAGTTGCCGGCCGCATCGACCAGGAGCGCATGGAACTGGCTGTCCAGCTCGATGAACTCCTTCGCGTCGCCGTTGTCGACAATCGACCGCTGCTGCTCGAGTACGGCGGACATCGCCTCGACCGGGGCGTCGCCGGCCGCGAGCGAGGTGGTCGCCGCCCAGGTCTCGATCACCCCACGGGCCTGCATCATCTCCGCGATCTCCCGGCCCGGCACCGGTGCGACGAACGCACCCCGGTGCGGCACCAACTGGACCAGGTCCTCGGCTGCGAGCATCAGCAATGCCTCGCGGACGGGAGTCCGGGAGATCCCGACCTCGGTCGCCACTGCCTGCTCGTTGATGAACGTCCCCGATACCGCGGGGTCGCTCAGGACCGTCCCCCGCAGGTATTGATAGGCGCGATCCCGGCCGGAGTCCCCACTCAATCGCATACTCAATGTATACAGCCTTGGAGGCCAAGATGTCAGATCGCAGCACGGCACGTCTGCGAGTCGCCGCCGCTCAGGTCTCGGCCGGTCCGGACCCGGTCGCCAACCTGGCCGGCGCGGTGGAAGCGGTACGACGAGCGGCCGCCGACGGAGCCTCGTTGGTCGTGCTGCCGGAGGCCGTCATGGCCTGTTTCGGCACCGACCTGGCGTCGGTCGCCGAACCACTCGACGGCCCGTTCGCGACCGGCCTGCGCAAGGTGGCTGCGGACCTCGGGGTCGTGGTCGTGGCCGGTCTGTTCGAGCCGGCTGAGGACGGGCGGGTGCACAACACGCTGCTCGTCACCGGTCCGGGCGTGGAGACGTCGTACCGGAAGATCCATCTGTACGACGCCTTCGGATCGCACGAGTCGGACACCGTTGCCCCCGGCAAGGAGCTGGTGACCTTCGGCTACCGCGATCTGACGATTGGGCTGGCGACCTGTTACGACCTGCGCTTCGCGGATCAGTTCACGGCACTCGGTCGGCTCGGTGCGGAGTTGATCGTCGTACCGGCGTCGTGGGGTGCGGGTCCGGGCAAGGAAGAGCAGTGGGATCTGCTGACGCGGGCGCGGGCAGCGGATGCGCAGGCCTGGGTGTTGGCGTGCGACCAGGCTTACGTGCCGCCGGTCGGCACGGATCCGCTGGGTATCGGCCGGAGCAGCCTGACTACTCCCTTGGGGCAGACGGCTGCTCGGTTGGGTGCGGGCGCTGACATCCTGCAGGCGACCGTCGACACGGCTGTGGTCGCGACGGTGAGGTCGCGGGTGCCCATTCTTTAATACAGCCCTTTAGGCGAGGCCGTTCTTCTTCATGCGGGCGTTGTACTCGCGCATGCGGGGCGGGTAGCCGACCACCGCGGCGTCGTACGACGGAATGCCCAATCCGTTGGCGAACTTGTGCGCCCACTCGACCGACGGGACCCGGCGCCGGGTCCACTCGCCGTCGATGGCGACCAGCAGAAGGGTGTACTCCGTCACCGCCGTCCGCGGCTCGACGAATCCCTCGACGCCTTGGCGGGTTTGGGCGAACTCCCGCAGGTGTGCCTGGTCAGGGTTGTCCGACCGGCGCATCGTGCCCGGCTTCTGCCGGCGACCGAACCACTTCATGGGGCAAGTGTCCCCTATCCGGGCAACTCTCCGCAGAAATCCTGCATAACGGTTCCGGCCAGCCCGGGGGTGGCGCCGGGCGGCATCGGTGAAAAGATGACGCCGGGCCGGAACCGCGATCCGGGGCCTGCCCGCCGACCAGACCCACGGAGGAACCTGTGACTGAGAGTGGTACGACGTACGACCTGGTGATTCTTGGTGGCGGCAGCGGTGGCTATGCCGCCGCGCTGCGGGCCGCGACCCTCGGCCTGTCGGTCGCAGTGGTGGAGAAGGACAAGGTCGGCGGGACCTGCCTGCACCGCGGCTGCATCCCGACCAAGGCGCTGCTGCACGCCGCGGAGGTGGCCGACTCGGCCCGCGAAGGTGAGCAGTTCGGTGTCCGGACGACGCTCGAGGGCGTCGACATGGGCGGGGTGAACAAGTACAAGGACGGCGTCGTCGACCGCCTCTTCAAGGGTCTCCAGGGTCAGCTCAAGGCTCGTGGCATCACCGTGATCGAGGGCGAGGGCCGGCTCACCTCCCCGACCACAGTGGATGTCGGCGGTACGTCGTACACGGGTAAGAACGTCATCCTTGCCTCCGGCTCGTACTCGCGATCGCTGCCCGGGCTGGAGTTGGACGGTCACCGGGTGATCGCGAGCGAGCACGCGCTGACGATGGACCGGGTGCCGGAGTCCGCTGTGGTGCTCGGCGGTGGCGTGATCGGTGTGGAGTTCGCCAGCGCCTGGACCTCTTTCGGCACCAAGGTGACCATCGTCGAGGCGCTGCCGCGGCTGGTCCCGGCCGAGGACGCCGACTGCAGCAAGACGCTCGAGCGGGCGTTCCGCAAGCGGAAGATCGCCTTCAAGACCGGCACCGCCTTCGAGTCCGTCGAGGTTGTGGACAACGGCGTGAAGGTGACCGTGGCCGGTGGTGAGGTGATCGAGGCCGAGGTGCTGCTGGTCGCCGTCGGCCGTGGCCCGAACACCTCGGGCCTGGGGTACGAGGAGGTCGGCGTCGCGCTCGACCGTGGATTCGTGACTGTCGACCCGAACACCCTGCTGACCAGCGTGCCGGGGGTGTACGCGGTCGGCGACATCGTGCCGGGGCTGCAGTTGGCGCACCGCGGGTTCCAGCAGGGCATCTTTGTTGCCGAGCACATCGCCGGGCTCAACCCGACCCCGATCGACGAGGCCGGCATCCCGCGGGTGACCTACTCCGAGCCCGAGGTCGCCTCCGTCGGCCTGACCGAGGAGCAGGCCCGGGACAAGCACGGCGAGGTCGACATCCTGAACTACAACCTCGGCGGCAACGGCAAGAGCCAGATCCTGAAGACGGCCGGGTTCGTGAAGCTGGTCCGGGCCAAGGACGGCGCCGTTGTCGGCCTGCACATGGTCGGCTCCCGGGTCGGCGAACTGATTGGCGAAGCCCAGCTGATCTACAACTGGGAGGCCTACCCGGCCGACGTCGCACCACTCGTCCACGCCCACCCGACCCAGAACGAGGCCCTCGGCGAAGCCCACCTCGCGCTTGCCGGGAAGCCGCTGCATTTCCATGACTGAGATCCCCGGACGGACCACTGGACCGTCCGAGTAGGTTTATGGCCGTAGGGGCGTGCGGGTCGCCTGTGACCCGGATCCCGCGCGCTCACGCGGCACCGTAGGCTGACCTCGACCGATCGACGAAGGAGCAACGACCGTCATGCCGACCTCTGTATCCCTGCCGGCCCTCGGGGAGAGCGTCACCGAAGGAACCGTCACCCGCTGGCTCAAGCAGGTCGGCGACACGGTTGCCGTTGACGAGCCCCTGCTGGAGGTCTCGACCGACAAGGTCGACACCGAGATCCCCTCGCCGGTGGCCGGCACCCTGCTCGAGATCAAGGCCGCCGAGGACGAGACCGTCGAGGTCGGCGCCGAACTCGCCGTGATCGGCGACGCCGGCGAGAGCTCCGGCTCTTCCGCTCCAGCCGAGGCACCCGCTGAGGCCCCGGCCGAGCAGGCCCCGGCTGCCGAGGCTCCGGCCGAGCAGGCCCCGGCTGCCGAGGCTCCGGCCGAGCAGGCCCCGGCTGCCGAGGCTCCGGCCGAGCAGGCCCCGGCCGAGTCGGCGCCCGCTCAGGAAGCTCCCGCGGCCGAGGCCGAGCAGGCCCCCGCGCCGTCGCAGGCCTCTTCCGACTCCTCGGCGCCCGCGGAGGCTCCGGCCGCATCCGGTGGTTCGGGTACGTCGGTCACCCTGCCGGCGCTGGGCGAGAGCGTCACCGAGGGCACGGTCACCCGCTGGCTGAAGCAGGTCGGCGACGACGTGGCGGTCGACGAGCCGCTGCTCGAGGTCTCGACCGACAAGGTCGACACCGAGATCCCCTCGCCGATCGCCGGCAAGCTCCTGGAGATCAAGGTCGCCGAGGACGAGACGGTCGAGGTCGGCGCTGAGCTCGCCATCGTCGGCTCGGGCGACGCCGCCCCGGCGTCCTCCCCCGCACCCGCCGACGCCCCCGCCGAGTCGGCACCCGCCGAGTCGGCACCTGCCGCCCAGGCTGAGGCTCCGGCTGCTGCCCCGGCTCCGCAGGCCGCGCCCGCGCAGGCTCCCGCCGCTGCACCGGCCCCGCAGGCCGCACCGGCTCAGGCTCCGGCCGCAGCCGCTCAGCCGCCGGCCGCCGCACCCGCTCCGCAGGCCGCACCGGCACAGGCTCCCGCAGCTCCCGCTCCGGCCGCATCGGCGCCGGCTGCTTCCCCGAATGGCTCCACCTCTGAAGGCCCGAACTACGTCACCCCGCTGGTGCGCAAGCTCGCCGCCGAGCATGAGGTCGACCTCAACGCCGTACAGGGCACCGGCGTCGGCGGCCGGATCCGCAAGCAGGACGTCATCGCCGCCGCCGAGGCCAAGAAGGCCGCCGCCGCCGCACCGGCCGCCGCGCCGGCTGCTGCTGCCCCGGCCGCCGCTGCCCAGGCCGCTCCGATCAGCCCGCTGCGCGGCACCACCGAGAAGATGAGCCGGATCCGCAAGGCGATCGCGTCCCACATGGTCAACTCGCTGAAGGTCTCGGCCCAGCTGACCACCGTGGTCGAGGTCGACGTCACCGAGATCGCCAAGCTGCGGAACGCGAAGAAGGCCGAGTTCGAGGCCCGCGAGGGCGTCAAGCTGTCCTTCCTGCCGTTCTTCGCCCTGGCCGCGATCGACGCGCTGAAGCAGTACCCGAAGCTCAACGCCTCGATCGACGACGAGAAGGGCGAGATCACGTACCACGCCGCCGAGCACCTCGGCATCGCCGTGGACGTGGAGAAGGGCCTGATGGTCCCGGTCGTGCACAACGCCGGCGACCTGAACATCGCCGGCCTGGCGAAGAAGATCGCCGACCTGGCCGAGCGCACCCGCACCAACAAGGTGCTGCCGGACGAGATGGCCGGCGGTACTTTCACCATCACCAACACCGGCAGCCGTGGCGCGCTGTTCGACACGCCGATCCTGAACCAGCCGCAGGTCGGCATGCTCGGTACCGGCGCCGTGGTCAAGCGTCCGGTCGTGATCACCCACCCGGAGCTCGGCGAGACGATCGCGATCCGGCAGATGGTGTACCTGGCGCTCACCTACGACCACCGCCTGGTCGACGGTGCCGACGCGGCCCGCTACCTGACCGCCGTCAAGCAGCGCCTCGAAGAGGCCCAGTTCGACGTCTGATCCACACCCCGGCGCCGGGTCCGTCCCTCTCGGACGGGCCCGGCGCCGTGTGGTTTCCGCCCGGGTCCAGCGCCGTTTCGTTTCCGGCCGGGGTACCGCGTCGGCAGGACGATCCTCAAGGAGCAAGCAGGATGAAGTACGTGCTGGCCGGCGCCTCCGGCTTCCTCGGTACAGCGCTCGCCCGCGACCTGACCGCCGATGGCCATGAGGTCGTCCGCCTGGTACGTCGTACGCCCACCACACCGGACGAGGTCCGCTGGGACCCGGCCCGCGGTGACCTGGATCCGGCCGCCCTCGGCGACCCCGACGTGATCGTCAACCTGGCCGGCGCGAACATCGGCCGACCGTGGACCCCGACGTACCGGTCGGTGCTCCGCGAAAGCCGGGTCAGCACGACAAGCACGCTGGCGAACGCCGCCGCAGAACTCGAGCGACGGCCGGTGCTGATCACCCAGAGCGGCATCGGCGGATACGGCCTGGACTGCGGCGACCGCATTCTCACCGAAGACTCCGAGCTCGGCGACGGCTTCCTCGCCGACGTGGTCCGCGTCTGGGAAGGCGCCCTCGAACCTGCCCGCGCCGCCGGCTGCCGCGTCGCCGCCATCCGCACCGGCATCGTCCTCGACCGCAAGGCCCCAGCGTTCCAGTTGCTGATCCTCCCCTTCCGCCTAGGCTTCGGCGGCCGCCTAGGCCCAGGCACCCAGTACTTCCCGATCCTCTCCCTCACCGACTGGCTCCGCGGTGTCCGCTTCGTCGCCGAACACGACGCCGTCAGCGGGCCGGTCAACCTCGTCATCCCACACCCGGTCACCAACCAGGAATTCACCGAACTCGTGGCCACGGCCCTCCACCGCCCCGCCCTGTGCCCCGTCCCGGCCTTCCTCATGAAGGCCGCCCTCGGCGAGTTCGCCTGGGAACTCCTGGGCAGCAACCGATCCCTCCCCACCCGCCTCCAATCCCAAGGCTTCACCTTCCACCACCCCACGCCCCAATCAGCCCTCTCCGCCGCTCTAGCGACCTAATCACCACCAGCCAGCCCCGCCCGCTTGTTGGGTGGTGTGGTGGGTGCGGTTAGGCGGAGGTGATGGCGGCAATCCGCCAGGCGGATGTGGTTGAGCGTTGGGTGGTTGGCGTGCTGGTGAGGGTGATTCGGCGGGTGGCGGGGGCGCCGGCCGGGAGGGTCGCTGTGGTGCCGGAGGGGTCTATGGCTTGGCCTCCTGTCAGGTGGTCGACGGTGCGTAGGACGACCGTCGACGGGGTTTGGCTTTCGATGGTGGTTTTGTCGATGCGGATCTGCAGGCCACGGACTCGGATCTGATGCTTGCGGTACGTCGTTAGTAGGGCGCGATCGGCTTCCCACGGTTCGGTGCCGGGCACATAGATGGCGTCGAGCAGGGCGAGGTCGAGCGTCCAGAACGCTTGTGCGCGTTGGGTGTCGAGCGCCTCAAGCGTTCGGGTCCACTCCCCCGCGTCAACGCGTGATGGTTGCGCTGGCGCGGTCGGGCGCGAGGTAGTTGCCCGCGCATTGGGTGTCGTAGGGCTCGGCGAGCGTGTGGGTGTCGTAGGGCTCAGTGAGCGTGTGGGTCTCGCAGGGCCCGGTGATTGGGCTGGCGACTGCTCGGTGCGGTCGGCAACTGCTGCTGTGCCAGCCGGGTTGTCCAGGACGCCGACAGTGAGCAGGCCGAAGATGAGTACAACGACCGCACCGACTCCGACCGCAGCCAGTACGCCGTACGCCGATTGGCGGAACCCAAAGCGTCGGCTTCCTCTCGTCCCCGAAGCCGGACCTGACGCCGCCAGGGCCGAACCCGATGTTCCCGAAGTCGAACCTGACATCTGCACAGCCGAACCAGACGTGCCCGAGGCAGATCCTGATGCCCTCGGCACCGACCCCAATCCACCTGCTCTGCTTAGCGCCATCCTCGACCCGGGCCCATGAACAGATCGCATGAACCGTCTCCAGCGTGCATACCTTCGCCGCCAGGTACGACGGCGGCGTAGGGCTGTGCGCGACGACCTGCCCGGCGGACGGACGAATCCGGCCGCACCATCACCCCACGCAACGCTCGTGGAGGTTGCTGCGCTGGATGTCGGGTCGCCGGCGCTGGTTGCGGGATGGTCAGCGTCGCTTGCGGGGTGGAAGGCGTCCAGGATGGGTGCGGCTGCGAGCTCGGGCGGCACTGGTGTGTGGGCGGGCTCGGCGACGGCCTGGTCGGGTACGTCTCCCAAGCTCGCCCCGGCGACCCCGAGTCTGAATGCGGGGTCGAGGGCTGGGGTGTGGGCGGGGGTGGTTGTGGGGTCGGGGGTGAGTGGGGTGGTGGCGGGTGGGGCGAGGCGGGACAGGGGGTTGATTGGGGTGGGGGTTGGACGGGTGCGGCGGGTGAGGTTGGGGAGGCGGGGTTTGCGGCGGGCGCGCTTGGTGGATCCAGGGGTTGGTTTGGGTGGGGGTGGTTGGGGCGGGGTGGGTTGAGAGGGGTGTGGGGAGGACGGCTTCTTCGGGGGTGGGGCTAGGGGGTCGCGGGCGCGGTGGATGGGGTCGTCTGTGGTTGGGGGCTTGGTGGTTGGGCGTGGGCGTGGTGGTGGGGTGGTGCTGTTTGTGGAGGTGGAGTCGTCGGTGGGCGTGGGGTCTTGGGTGAAGGCGAGGTTGATGGGGATGGGGGTTGTGAGGGTCAGGAGATCGTGAGGGCGGGTGGTGGTGAAGAGGTTGGGCGTGAAGATGCTGGGGTCGCCTCCTGACTGGTGGGCGACTGCGGGCAGGGAGGTCAGGTCGTCAGTAGGTGTGGCGGGGCGGGCGGTGTGGAGCACGGCATCGGTGAGGACCGGGCGGCCGTCGGCGTCGAACATGATGTTGGCCGGGGTCACTCGGCCGTGAGTGAGGCCGGCGTGGTGGAGGTAGTCGATGGCTGCGGCGAGTGGGCTCAGGAGCGTGACGAGCTCGCCGTCCGTGAGCGGTCCGCGGCGACTGAGTAATGCGGTCAGCGTGCCGGCTACGACGTACTGGCTGAACAGGAGCCACTCAGTGCCGGTCTCGCGGACCTCTCGGAGGCGCGCGACGTGCGGGTGATCGATGCGCTGCAGGACTGTGAGGTCTTCACGGAGCTCATTTGGGTGTGAGATCGCTGTCATCGGGACGCGTTTGAGCACAGCGTTGCGGCCGGAAGCGCGGTCGCGAACGAGCCAGACGGTGCCGGCCGATCCGGACCCGAGCTTCCGGCGCAGGCTGTAGCCGGCGATGTCTTCGAGTGCCATGCCTTAGAGAGTGCACGAATCGCCGCCACCGCCCCGAAAGTTATCCACAGTGATGATTTGGGTTGCCCCGCGCGGATGACCCAGTTATCCACTGACGATGCTGTCTGTGGCTTGATCCGTCTTCGTGCGGGGTGCACGTACCGGCCGGACGGAGCGTGACCTGATAGGAGCTTGGCCGCGATCGTCATGCCGACTCAGCTCTGTTCACCGTCACGATGGTGCGAATGTGCCACCACCAACCCACCCGCGACTATGTAACCCGCCGGCCCGCCCAGGGCCTCACCACGAAAGAGATCATGCGCTGCCTCAAGCGCCACATCGCCCGCGAACTCCTGCCCCACATCCACCAAGCCCTCACCTCAACTCCTTGACGATCTAAAGGAGCGTAGTGAAGATCCGACTGGACCTCGGTCAGTCGATGCCTTCGACGATGCGGAAGTCGCGCTCGACGCCGTCGGAGAGGGCGACCAGCGCCTCCTGGTAGGCCGCACTCTCGCGCGCCGCGACGGCCTGCTCGAAGCTGTCGAACTCGACCAGGACGGTGCGTTCGGCGATTCCGGCGTCGTGGGCGACGACCCGACCGCCACGGATGAGGGTCCGCCCGCCAAAGGCCTGGACGGCCGGACGGGTCAACTTGTTGTAAGCGGCCAGCTTCTCAGGGTCTGAAATGGTGCGGTAAACGCTGACCCAGTAGCCCTTGGGCATGGAACCTCCAGTGTTGGGATGAGTGCATCTGACTTACGGGTTGGTCTCGGACGAGCGACGGCGGGCGAGAGCGAGGCTTGTCAGCGTCGTGATCGCCATAGCGCCGATGCCGACCAGCGCCGCGGTGGTGTAGGCGCTGTCGTCGGGGAAGAGGTGGCCGGGGCCGGTGCCCGCGGCGAGGATCAGGCCGCCGATGGCGCTGCCCAGGGAGTACCCGACGCTGCGGACGACGTAGTTGAAGCTCATGGCGCTCGACGTCTCGCTCTTGGGGGTGACGGCGAGGATGACGCCGGGCATCGCGGCCGAGAAGCCGCCGACGCCGAAGCCGAGCACGCCCATCGCCACGAACAGTTCGGCCAGGTCCGACCGGGCCGCCGCGAACAGGGCGAACCCGCCGCCGACCACGACGGCGCTGCCGGCCAGGAGCAGGGGGTCGGCGATCCGCGTCCGGACCCGCGGCGTGAGCTTGCCGGCGACGAACCCCAGCACCGAGAACGGGATGAGGACCAGCCCGGCGACGAAGGTCGTCAGCCCGAAGCCGTAGCCGGCGCCGTGCGGCGTCTGCGCGTACCGGGTGATGAGCGTGAGCAGGAGGTACATGCCGATCCCGCCGACGAACATGGCGAGGTTCGCTCCCGCGACCGCCGGGTGCCGGACCGCCCGCACATCGACCAGGGGCGTCGTGCTGCGCAGCTCGATCACGGCCCAGACGCAGAGCAGCACCACCGCGACGACGGCGAGGCCCGCCGCCACGGCGAGGTGCCGGCTCCACAGATTCCGTTCGCCGGCGAGGAACAGCACCAGGAGCAGCGCAGCGGCCAGGACGACCGCGCCTGCCACGTCCACGTGGGCGGAGCGGCCTTCGGGGGCTTCGGGCATGGAGCGCCACGCGGTCAGGAAGGCGACGGCGGTGACGAGCAGACCGAAGCCGTAGGCGGCGCGCACCCCGCCGAGTTGGGCGAGCAGCCCGGCGAGGGGGTAACCGACACCGACCCCGATGATCGAGACCACCGAGATCAGGGCGATGGTGGCCGCGCTGCGCGCCTCGGGGAGATGGTCGCGGGCCACGCCCATCATCAGCGCCGTCAGACCGAGCCCCACACCTTGAGCAGCCCTGCCGACGAGCAGCCACGCGAACGGCAGCGGCAGCACGGTGAGCGCGCTGCCGGCGACGACGACCGCCAGCGTGACGAGAATCGTGGCCCGCCGGTGCGGGCCTGCTCCGAGCCGGCCCAGGACGGGCGTGGCGACGGCGCCGCTCAGCAACGCGACGGTCAGCGTCCACTGCGCGCTGCCGAGCGAGACGTGGAACGACGTCGCCACGCTGGTGATGAGCGGCGCCCCAAGGCTGGCGACCGCTGCCACGACCAGCGCGATGAACATCAGGGCGGGGACCAGCAGCCGCGCCTCGGAACGCGCCACCGGGAACGCCTTCACCGGAACCCCGCCGACCGGCTGCCCGGTCACTGCTTCGGCCCCTCGCGGTCCTGGCCTTCGAGCTCTGCCAGATGCTTCAGCGCCGGAAGGGCCGCCACCAGCGCCTCGACCTCGTCGCCGGTGAGCTCGCCGATCAACCGCTCGAACGCGTGGACGCCCGCCTGGCGCCGCGTCCGGACATAGGCGGCGCCGGCCTCGGTCAGGCACACCAGCGTGACCCGCTTGTCGGACGCGTCGCCCCACCGCTCGACCAGGCCGGACTCCTCCATCACCCGGACCAGGGCGGTCATCGCGGGCTGCGTGACGCCCTCGACCGCGGCCAGATCGGTGATGCGCCGCGGGCCGGTCCGGTCCAGGGTGGCCAGGGTGGCGGCGGACGTCAGGCTCATGTCCCGGGGCAGGCGTCTCACGGCCCTGGTGGCCAGGCCGTAGAGGGCTGCCCCAATGGCGGCGGACCCGCCAGGAGCGGTGTCTTGACGACTCATGCTCGAAGCATAACATCCTTATATTCATAGTTTATGGAAATGGTCGACTGGCGCGGGCGGCCTCGATCCGCACCCGCGACGGCGGCCGGCGCCCTCACCCCACTCCTTGACGATCTATAGGAGCGTCAGGCTGCCTGGCGAGAGCGCCGTACGACGGTGGGCTGTGGACGGCGGCGTACGGCGGGTGCGAGGGCCGCATACACTCGAGGGCGTGAGGGAGATCAGGTATGTGGAGGCCGGGTTCGGTGCCGGCGCGGTGGACTACGAGACCGCGTGGGCCGAGCAGCGGCGCCTGCACGCGGAAGTTGCCGAGGGCACCGGTGCGGACACGGTCATCCTGCTCGAGCACCCACCGGTGTACACGGCGGGCAAGCGGACCGAGCCACACGAGCGGCCGCTCGACGGGACGCCGGTGGTCGACGTCGACCGCGGCGGGAAGATCACCTGGCACGGTCCGGGGCAGCTGGTGGGCTACCCGATCGTGAAGCTGGCCTCACATGTGTACGTGGTGGACTACGTACGGCGGCTGGAGGAGGCGCTGATCGCGGTCTGCGCCGACCTCGGGGTGAAGACCGGGCGGGTCAAGGGACGCAGCGGCGTCTGGGTCGCGGCGGACGATCGCGGCCGGGAGCGGAAGATCGCGGCGATCGGGATCCGGGTCTCGCAGGGCGTGACGATGCACGGGTTCGCGCTGAACTGTGACAACGACCTGGGGTGGTTCGACCGGATCGTGCCGTGTGGGATCTCGGATGCCGATGTGACCACGCTGTCCAAGGAAGTCGGGCGGGATGTGGCGGTGACGGAGGTGCTCGAGTCGGTACGGCGGCATCTCGACCGGATGCTCGCGTGGGAAGAGTACGAGCGGACTCCCGACATCGGGCACGAGGAAGAGCCGACGGCGATCACTTACGGGCTGACTGTCTGAATCAGCATCGCTACCGCGATGTTCTGGGTAGCTCCCAGCGGTTGTGGATGGGGCCAATTGCTGGGTGCCTGGCGGCTCCGGGCATGGAGTGCCGCGCGGATGGCGTTACGGGCCGATTGCTAGGGGTGGCGGGCTCGGGAGGCCTGGTGCGATTTGGCGGTTTGGTTGGTTTGGTCGGGGTTGAGGATTGTTCTCAGCTGGGCGTCTAGCTTGGCTGTTTGGGTATTCTTGGTGGATTGGTCTTGGAGTTCGTGGGGGTCCGCCTCGGTATTGAAGAGTTGCGGCGGTTGGGCGGGGCCGTAGTAGCAGTATTTCCAGGGGCCGGACTTGAGCATGTAGCCGGCGTCGGGCATGCCCTGGGCGTGGTACTCGGAGAGGACCGGGCGGTCGACCGGATCGAGCAGGCTGTGGCCGGGGAGGGCTGGGTCCGGGGGTAGGCCGGCGATCTCTCGGAGGGTCGGGAGTACGTCGATCAGGCTGACGTGGGAGGTGATCCGCGCCGGAGCCAGCGACGGGTGGCGGAGCAGGAGCGGGACGCGGACGGCTGGTTCGTAGAAGCATTGCTTCTGCCAGATGGCATGGTGACCGGCCATCTCGCCGTGGTCGCTGGTGTAGATCACGACCGTGTCGTCGGGGATGGCGGCCAGCAACCGGCCGATCTGGTGATCGAGGTGGCTGATCAGCGCCCAGTAGCAGACCGTTGCCTCGCGAACCTGTTCCTCGGTGATCGGCTCGTCGTTGCGGAACCCGTGCCGCAGCAGCGAAATCACCGGATGCTGCGACGACACCGACTCATCCCACGACGGAGGCAGTTCCACCTCGGCCGGATCGTAGAGCGCCCGGAACTCCGGCGGTGCCACCAGCGGGAAGTGCGGATGCATGTACCCGACGTACAGCAGGTACGGCTCCGGTCCCGGATCGCGGAGGAAGTCGAGAGCAGCGTCGGTCGCGTCGACGTCGTGCTGGGTGTGCACGTGATCGCCGGCGCCGTGCTCGGTCACGTGGGAGTTGGTGGGTCGTTGCCAGTCCGGCGTACGACGAGGTGGCCGGCCACTGTGGTCGAGCCAGAAGTCCAGGTCGTCGGTGAGCCGACGGTCGAAGCCGAGCAACCGGTCCGGTCCGTTGAAATGTGTCCGGCCGGCGATCACGGTCTGGTAGTCGGTCAGGTGATGGCCCCACGACCGAAACTCCGGGCCGGGGATGACACCGTTGTCCCAGGCCCCGATCTGGTGGACGTACTGGCCGGCCATCAACGACAGGCGCGACGGGACGCACATCGGGCTGTTCGTGTACGCGCGGTCGAACGACAGGCTCTGCGCGGCGAGGCGGTCGAGGTTCGGTGTTCGCACCCCTGGGTGACCGGCCCATCCCGCAGCGGTACCGGTGTGTTCGTCGGACAGCACAACCACGATGTTCGGTCGGTTCACGACGTACCACCCTATGTTCAAGGAAGCGTTTGCCTGGCGGCGGTCCAGCCGCCATCCGGTGGGTTGCGAAGTGTCTGCCGGGTGTGACGGCAAAACGTCGCTACCTTGGTGGTGTGTCCAAATTTCTTGGGTTCTTGCTCGGGGTGGTCGTTGCACTGGCCGGGCCTGCGGTGTTCGGAGTCCTTGCCGCGCCGGGCGGTATCGAGCTGAATGCGAAGGAGATGGCGCTTGCCTACGGCATCGGCGCGCTGATCTTCTGGACCGTGGTGTCGTACTTCTCGGGCGCCGGTGCGCTCGGTGCGTTCGTCGCCTTCGGCACGCTGATCTATTGCTGGCTCTGGATCCCGAACCGGACCACGAACTTCCTCAACGACGTCCCCGGAGTGACCACGGGGATGATCGAGGGGTCCAGGCAGTACACGCTGAACGGCGTCGTACCGATCCTGACAGTGATCTCGCTGGTCTACGGGATCCAGTTGATCGTGCAGAGCGCGCAGCGTCGGCGGCGGGAGCGCGCGGAGGCCGAGCGGCTGCAGCGCGAGCAGGAAGCCGCGCAGGCGCAGCAGGAGGCCGAGTCGGCAACGCTCTACCCGGTTGCTGGGAGCACCTATCCGGCCGAGGGCGGTCCGTACGCCGGTTCGTACGGGAACAGCAACCGGTTCGACGACTTGTTCGACGAAGACCCGGAGCCGGTCCGGCCGCGGAATCAGGCGGACGAGCAGACCTCGCAGTTCCCGGTCTCGGCGCCGGACCAGACCGCGCAGTTCCCTGGTAACGACGGGCCGGACAACGGTGCCCAGGGCAACGATTCGGCCGACGACACCGTGCTGGTCCCGACGGATCGCGACGAGACGACGCAGGTGCCGGTCGAGAACGACGAGACCGCGCAGGCGCAGGCAACCGGGCCTACTCCCCCGCAGTCGGAGCAAGAGCAGCCGACCGTAGATGCGGACGAGCAGACGGTCGCGGCACCTGGCGGTGCGGAGGAGCAGCGGCCGGCCGAACCCCAACCGCAGGAGCAGCCGGTCGCCAAGGCAGACGCACAGCCGGTCGCCGCCGCGACGGCACCCGCCGGGGCGACGGCACCCGCCGGGGCGGACGAGCAGCCGACTGCCGCTGCTCCGGTCGAAACGGGTGAGCAGCCGACTGCGGTGGCGCCAGTCGCGGCGGAGGAGCCGAAGGCGGAGCAGCCGGCTGGGGCGGATCAGGACGAGACGGTTGTGGCGCCTGTTAAGGCGCCGGAGCAGGTGGATGAGCCTCGGCAGGAGAAGAAGGGTGCTGACGGCGGTCAGCAGGCTATGGCTGCGCCGGTGACGCAGGCCAAGGGGCCGGCGGCGTCGACGGCTAAGGAGCAGATGGGGCAGCAGTACCGCGAGCGGATGGACAACCCGGAGGACACCGGGGAGCTCTACATC
Organism: Kribbella steppae; assembly: GCF_004342025.1. Taxonomy (GTDB): domain Bacteria; phylum Actinomycetota; class Actinomycetes; order Propionibacteriales; family Kribbellaceae; genus Kribbella; species Kribbella steppae. Next base: position 325,894 of record NZ_SLWN01000001.1, read on the forward strand.
AGTGCGTTCGAGAACCCTACCCAGGTGAGCATCCGCCCGGCCGGAGCCTAGAAGCGCTGGAGACAGAAGCCCGGCTGGGGTTCACAAGCCCAGCCGGGATTGGGAAACCTGCTGGGATTCAGAAGCCTCGCTGGGGTTAGAAGCTCACGCCACGTGCATGCGTTGGACCTGGTCGCGGCGGGCGTGTTCGGCGAAAGCTTCGTCGTACGCCAAAGTCGCCATCTGCAGCACGTCGCGCGCCATCTGCGCTCGCGGCGACTCCATGCTCCACGCCAGCATCAGCTTGCGGTGGATCGGGTCGCCGACCAGTGTGCGGGTGGTGACGTCGCTGGAGAGCATCCGGTACGACGTCGGTGAGATCAGCGCGACGCCCTGACCGCTCGTCACGAAGCCCATCAGCACCGAGGTGTCCACCGAGTGGTGCTCCACCTTCGGCTGGAATCCGGCCTGCTCGCACGCGGCCCGGAAGAGTACGTGGAACCCGCTGTCGTCCGGCGGCTCCCCGATCCACTCCTCCCCCGACAACGCCGAGAGCTCGATCTCACCGCGATGCCGCGACGCCATCGCCAACGGGTGGTCGGCGGCCATCACGACGTACGCCGATTCCGACTCGACGACTGTGCAGAACTCGACACCACTCGGCAGCCGCAGCTCGAAGCCGGGGAACTCCCGTAACAGCGCGAAGTCGAGCCGTCCGCTCTCCAGCTGCTGCAGCAGCACGCTGGTGGACCACTCGACCTCGATGCTCACCTGCTCGATCTCACCGTGGTCGCGCAGGCGGCTGGCGATCCCGGACATCGGCGCGGTAGGGAACCCGCCGAGCCGTACGGCGCTGGACTCGACCGCGGTCATCGCGGACACGGTCGCGGACAGGTGGTCGACGTCGACCAGGATGGCCCGGGCGCGATCGACGGCGTACCGGCCCAGTGCGGTCGGGGTGACGCCGGTGCGGGAGCGTTCGAACAGCTCACCACCGAACGCGGCCTCGATCCGTTTGAGCTGCGCGGTCAGGCTCGGCTGGCTGACCTTGAGCCAGCGGGCGGCCCGTCCGACGGACCCCGCTTCAGCCACCAGGACCACCACCCGCAGGTGGCGCAGCTCGACGTTCATGCGTTGAGACCGTAGTCCAGGTCTCCCTACAGCACACAGCTATCGAGTGTTGCGGTTTCGTCTCAGCCAGGACCAACCCTGTAACGCTGGCCCCGGCTGTGACGATAGGTCAGGACGATTCGAGGGCCAGTGCCTCACGGTAGCCGAGCCGGCGGCCGGTCTGCAGCAGCGTGCGCTCGTACAGCCGGGCGCCGAGGCGGACGATCAGCACCGTCGCGACGAGCAGGATCGCGATCGCGAGCAGCGGCTGCCACAGCGGCACCTTCTCGGTCAGCATCCGCCCCGGCATCGCCATCGACGACGCGATCGGCACGAACGACGCGACCGTCTTGGCCGACGCCCCGGCGAACACCGCGAAGAAGAACGGGATCATCAGGATCATCTGCCCGGGCAGCGTGGTCGACCCGAGATCCTCCTGCCGGGTGGCCAGCGATCCGGCCACCGCCCACAACCCTGCCAGCGCGACGAACCCGAGGACGAAGAACACCACGAACCAGCCGGCCACCGGCGCGACCACCTGCAGGATCGCGAGCTGGTCGGTCGCGACCAGGCCGATCACCGAGGCACCCGCGATCACGACGATCTGCGACAGCGCGAGCACGGTGTTGCCGAGCACCTTGCCCCACAGCAGCGAGCGGATCGGTACGGCGGCGGCCAGGATCTCGACGACCCGGCTCTCCTTCTCCTGCACGACGCTCTGCGCGATCATCATGCCGAAGCCGAGCGCGGTCATGTAGAACACCAGCGCCAGACCGATGTTGACGAAGTCGGCCACGATGTCAGGCAGCGGTGCCGGCTTCAGCAGCTCCAGCTGGATGTTCGTCCCGGCGCGCAACTGCTCCGGCGTGAGACCGGCGCGCGCCGCGTTCTGCTCCATCCCGACGCTGACGGTTGCTTCGCGCAGCGCCCTCTCCAGCCCGGAGTCGACCCGGTCCTTCCCGAGGACGACGAACCCGTCGGTGCCGGGCAGCAGCGCCGCCTCCGCCTCACCGTCGGTGACGAGCTTCTCGGCCGCCGGACGATCTGCCGCCCGGGTCACCTCGAAGCCGTCGTCACCGTTCGTGGCCGAAGCCTGCTGGACGACCTTCGCGCCGCCGTCGTCGATCACCGCGATCTTGTCCGGACCGCCGCGGCCCGCGAGCAGCGCCGGGATGATCACCGCGGCCAGCACCAGGACCAGCATGAACGCGGTCGAGCCGAGGAAGGTCTTGTCCCGCAGCTTGGTGGTGATCTCGCGCTCGGCGATCAGCAGCGCGGGACGGTCAAGGGTACGGTCGTTCATCGGGTCGCCTCCCGGAAGACGTCGCTCAGTGCCACCCGTTCCGGCGCGAACTGCAGCACCGGCCCGCGGGTGATCGCCTGCTGGAGAACCTGCTGCGCAACACCGTCGTCCTCGACGTCGAAGAGCGCCGTACCGCCGGCGACATCGCGCACCCGGATGCCGCGGACGTCTCGCAGCCAGCCCGCGTCGCCGTCGACGATCAGCTTGTAGGTCAGGGACGGCCCGGCGGCCAGTTCGGCAACGGGGCCTGCGGCAACGACTTTGCCGCGGGACAGGACGACGAGGTCGTCGCAGAGCCGCTCGACCAGGTCGAGCTGGTGGCTGGAGAACAGCACCGGCACCTCCTCCGTGACCTCCTCACGCAGCAGGTCCACCATCGCGTCGACCGCGAGCGGGTCGAGACCGCTGAACGGCTCGTCCAGGACCAGCGCGATCGGCTCGTGCACCAGCGCCGCGGCGATCTGCACCCGCTGCTGGTTACCGAGTGACAGCGTCTCCAGTACGTCGGTCGCCCGCTCGCCCAGCCCGAGTCGCTCGAGCAGCTTGTCGGTGCGCTCGGTCGCCCGGATCGGGTCGAGCCCATGCAGCCGGCCGAAGAACACCAGCTGGTCGCGGATCTTCATCTTCGGATACAGCCCGCGCTCCTCCGGCATGTATCCGAAGTCACGCCGGATCACCTGCGTCAGCGGCGCGTCGTTCCACCGCACCTCGCCCGCGTTCGCGGCCAGCACGCCGAGGATGATCCGCATCGCCGTCGTCTTGCCGGCCCCGTTGGCCCCGACGAACCCGGTCATCCGTCCCGGTACGACGTCGAAACTCACGTCGTCCAGCGCCAGCTGTTCCCCGAACCGCCGGGTCAATCCAGCCACGCTCAGCATCCGTCACCGTTCCCATTCACTTCGGCCCCCTCGCCAGGCCCGCGCCTGACCGCCTCCGTCAGGAAGTAGTTCAAAGTTAGTGAACCGGTGCCACACGCACGTCGGCCCCCAGGGTGATCACGCAGGTCATCCGCACGGCGGACCTGGTCACCACCCGGGGGGCCGGGACGGACCGACTTCAGCTGTCGGCGTCACCCTCCAGCGCCTCGACGGCGCCGAGCAGGCTCCGCAGACCGATCTCCTCCCGCTCGACGTCGGCCGGGTCGACCGTCCACTCACTGGGCGGCAGCGCGGCGGCCTCCGTGGGGTGACTGGACTCGACCATGCTCAGGTCGGCCTGGACCTCGTGCTCGAGCTCGTGCAGGAAGTCACCGCTCATGACGGGTTCCACTCGCCGTAGTGGACCCGGCCGAGGGTGGCCTCGCCGATCGGGACGAGCGAGTCCTCGACCAGTTCGGAGCCGAAGTAGGTCGCCTTCGGGTCGGTGATCACCTCACGCTTGTCGCCGAGCTCGGCGAGTGCCTTGCGGAAGAACTCGTCCATCCGGTAGCGGTCGGGCCCGGCGATGTCCTTGCGCCCGTTCAGCGGCTCACCGACCGCGACCTTGGCGACCTGGTCGGCGACGTCGTCACCGGCCATCGGCTGCCAGCCCACCGGCGCCATGTGCACCCCGTCGTCCTGGGCCGAGGAGTCCGCGATGGCCCGGACGAACTCGAAGAACTGGGTCGCGTGCACCAGCGAGTACGGGACCCCGGACTCCTTGATCAGCCTCTCCTGGGCCAGCTTGGCGGCGAAGTAGGCGTTCTCCGGCATCCGCTCGGTGCCCACGATCGACACCGCGACATGGTGGCCGACCCCGGCGGCGGCCTCCGCGGCGAGCTGGTTCGAGGTGGAGGTGGTGAAGAAGTCCATCACCGCCTTCGCCTCGAACGAGGGCGAGTTGGACACGTCGACCACCACCGAGGCGCCCGCCACCGCCTCGGCCAGGCCTTCGCCGGTGAGGGTGTTCACCCCGGTGTTCGGTGACGCCGCGACGACCTCGTGTCCGTGCGCCTCGAACCGCCGTACCAGCTTCGAACCGATCAGCCCCGTGCCACCGATCACCACGATCTTCACAGCCACTCTCCTGTCCCCGGGCACCCCGCTGGCGACCGGTCGCCAGCTAAGACAGGACAGCCCCTGGACTTGTGACCGTCACAAACCGCGAGCCTGTCCTGTCTTGGCTGGCAGACCGAACTGACTGGGGAGGACAAGGACCGTTGCCCATTGCATCGAGCCGCTTCAGGATCCGGATGACGGCCCGGCCGATCGACGAGCCGCACCGGACCTCGAGCCCGCTGGAACTGCTGTTCGATCTCACCTTCGTGGTGGCGGTGGCCGCAGGGACGGCCGAGTTCGCGCACACCATCGCCGACGGTCACGCCGCGGTGGTCGAGTTCCTGATGGTGTTCTTCTGCATCTGGTGGGCCTGGATGAACTTCACCTGGTTCGCCTCCTCCTACGACACCGACGACGTCCTCTACCGGCTGCTGACGATGCTCCAGATGGCCGGTGTGCTCGTGCTGGCGGCCGGAGTCCCGGCCGCGACCGCCGAGTCCGACTACAGTGCCGTGCCGTTCGGGTACCTGATCATGCGGATCGGCCTGGCCGCCCTGTGGCTGCGGGCCGGCTACGAGGACCCCGAGCGTCGCCGTACGGCGTTCCGCTACGCAGGCGGGATCCTGACCCTCAACGCGTGCTGGATCCTGGCACTTGTGCTCACCCACATGGCGTTGTGGCTGTTCGTCGTACTGGTCGTGCTCGAGCTCGCTTTGCCGTTGTGGGCCGAGCGGCCGCGGGCCACCAACTGGCACCCGCATCACATCGCCGAGCGGTACGGACTGTTCGTGATCATCCTGCTCGGCGAGAGTGTGCTCGCGGCCAGTCGAGGCGTCCAGAAGGCACTCGCGGCCGGTGACATCAGCAGTTCCTTCCTGCTCGTCGCCGGGGCCGGCCTGGTCCTGCTCTTCGCCCTCTGGTGGCTGTACTTCCTGCACCCAGCCGGCCACGGCCTGAGCGAGCGACGGGCCGCCTCCTACCGGTGGGGGTACGGTCACTTCTTCCTGTTCGCCGCTCTGGCTGCCGTCGGAGCTGGGCTCGAGGTCGCCGTCGAGGAGGCGGCGCACCACTCCACCTCGACGACGGTCGGGTACGCCGTCGCGATCCCGGTCGCGGTGTACTTGCTCACGCTCTGGCTGGTGCACGCGCCGATCATCTCGCCGCCGGTCACCACACCCGCCCTGATCCTGGGCAGCGTTGCGCTCGTCCTGCTGTTGCCGCTCGTGCTTCCGCCGGTCGCCGTGGTGGTCGCGGTCGCGGGTGTCGTCGTACTGATCGCGGCTCTGGTGATGATTCGCGCGAATCAGCTGGCCGGGTCGTCGCCGGGGGTCACCAGTCCGCATTCGTAGGCGAAGACGACGGCTTGGACTCGGTCGCGGAGGCCCAGTTTGAGCAAGACCCGGGAGACGTGGGTCTTGACGGTGGCTTCGCCGACGTAGAGCTGGTTGGCGATCTCGGTGTTGGTGAGACCGCGGGCGATCAGGCCGAGGACCTCGCGCTCGCGGTCGGTCAGCTCCTCGAGCAGGTCGGGGCGGTAGACGCGCTCGCCACCGCCGGTGAACCGCTTGATGACCCGCCGGGTCACCTCGGGAGCGAGCAGGGCGTGACCGGAGTGCACCACCTGGATGGCGTCGACCAGGTCCTCCGGTGCAGTGTTCTTCAGCAGGAACCCGCTGGCTCCGGCGCCGAGCGACTCGAACAGGTAGTCGTCCCGGTCGAACGTGGTCAGGATGACGACCTTGCCGGCATCCGCCGCGACGATCCGCTGGGTCGCGGTGATCCCGTCCATCCCGGGCATCTGAACATCCATGAGTACGACGTCCGGCCGCAGCGCGAGGGCGAGGTCGATCGCCTTCTCGCCGTCCGAGGCCTCACCGACCACCTCGATATCCGGCTCGACCGACAGGATCATCCGGAACCCGGCCCGGACCAGATCCTGGTCGTCCACCAGCAGCACGCGCATCGGCGCGGTATCTGCCTCACTCACGACTGCTCCTCCTTGGCCAGCGGGCGATTCTGGGGGTCGAGCGGGATCCGGACCCGGACCCGGAAGCCACCGACCGGGCGAGGTCCGATCTCGGTCTCGCCACCGAGCAGACCGACCCTCTCACGGATCCCGACGTGGCCGAGCCGGCTCCCCACCGGGGCGTGTTTCGGCCGGCCGTCGTCGATCACCTCGAGCTCGACCGAGTCACCGAGATAACGCAGCGTGATGTGTGCGCTACGAGCGGTCGAATGGCGTCGTACGTTGGTCAGGGCTTCCTGGGCGATCCGGTAGACCGAGACCGAGACCGTCTCCGGCAGCTGGACCGGGTGGCCGATCTGGTGGAACCCGACCGACAGACCCTCGCCGTTCACGTCCGCGATCAGTGCGGGCAGCCGGTCGGCGCCGGCCTGCGGGGCCTTCGCCGCCGGGGCCTCGACGTCGAGGTCGGGGTCGGCCGCGCGGAGCATGCCGAGCAGCTGGCGCATCTCGTTCACCGCGGTGCGGCTGGAGTTCTCGATCACGCTGAGCGCGTTCTTGGCCGCCTCCGGGTCGGTCTCCATCACGCGGCGGGCACCGCCGGCCTGGACGCCGATGCTGCTGATGTGGTGGGCCACGACGTCATGCAGCTCACGGGAGATCCGGAGCCGCTCGTCGATCACCGCGCGCCGGGCGTTGGCCTGCTGCTGGGCGGCGAGCTCGGTCGCCTGCTGCTCCAGCTCGTAGCGCTGCCGCGCGGTCCCCCACGCCGTACGTCCCCAGAAATAGGCGCCGAAGAAGTAGAGAACGTTCAACGCGAGCGTGATGACGACGCCGGAGATGTACGGCGACAGCAGGCCGTTGTTGGGGCCCTTGATCTCGTCGTTCTCCAGGGCCCGGACGAAGTTGAGCACGAGCCAGCCGAACATCCCGATGAAGACGAGGCCCACCGCGGCCTTCATCAGCCGCCGGTCCCGCGCCCAGGCGACCGCCGCGTAGATCGCCATGAACTGGGTCGCCTGGGTGATCAGGTTGCCGGCGAAGGCGAAGGTCGCGCGCTCGCCGGCGACGACGAACAGCACGGAGACGACGAGCAGCACCGGGATCGGCCACCGGCGCCGGAAGCACAGCGGCAACGCGCCGGCCGCGCTCAGCACGTACGGCTCGACACCACCGATCCCGAGGTCGACCTGGTTCGGCGCCGCTCCGCGGGCCAGCTCGGTGCCGATCACGGCGGCGACCGCCATCCCGAGCCCGAGCAGGATGTCGTACTTCTGCTCCTTCGGCGTCGGCCCGGGCCGGCGCCAGCCCTGCACGGTCGTCCCGGTCGCGGGCGGTGTCCCCGGTTCGGACACCTTCGATTCCCCGGTACGACGTCCCACCGGGGACTGGGCCGTAGTGGACATAGTCCATCAGCCTAAGGGGTGATAGCTGCTGTCCAGGGGACGCGTACCCTGGAGGGCGTGACGATCGCCCCAGAAGGACGGAAACTGCTCAGGCTCGAGGTGCGCAACGCGGAGACCCCGATCGAGCGCAAACCCGAGTGGATCAAGACCCGGGCGAAGATGGGCCCGGAATATCAGGCGCTGCAGAAGCTGGTGAAGTCCGAGCAACTGCACACGGTGTGTCAGGAAGCCGGCTGCCCGAACATCTTCGAGTGCTGGGAGGACCGCGAGGCGACCTTCCTCATCGGCGGCGACCAGTGCACCCGGCGGTGTGACTTCTGCCAGATCGACACCGGCAAGCCGGAGGCGCTGGACCGCGACGAGCCGCGCCGAGTAGCCGAGTCGGTCCGGACCATGGGCCTGCGCTACGCGACCGTGACCGGTGTCGCCCGCGACGACCTCGACGACGGCGGCGCCTGGCTGTACGCCGAGACGATCCGCCAGATCCACGAGCTCAACCCCGGCACCGGGGTGGAGATGCTCGCGCCCGACTTCAACGCCGTACCCGAGCAACTGGCCGAGGTGTTCTCCTCCCGGCCGGAGGTGTTCGCGCACAACGTGGAGACGGTGCCGCGGATCTTCCGCCGCATCCGGCCCGGGTTCCGGTACGAGCGGTCCCTGAACGTGATCACCCAGGCCCGCGACTACGGCCTGGTGACCAAGTCGAACCTGATCCTCGGCATGGGCGAGACCCGCGAGGAGGTCAGCCAGGCGCTGCGCGACCTGCACGACGCCGGCTGCGAGATCATCACCATCACCCAGTACCTGCGCCCCTCGGTGCGGCACCACCCGGTCGAGCGGTGGGTCAGGCCGGAGGAGTTCGTGGAGTTGAACGACGAGGCCGAGCAGATCGGCTTCGTCGGAGTCATGTCCGGGCCGCTCGTACGTTCGTCGTACCGGGCCGGTCGGCTGTACCGTCAGGCTGTGGAGTCGCGGATGAGTTCCGCGAAGCAGGCATAAGAGGACACGGACAAAGGTAGAGATGGCCAAGAAGGACGCACCCGCCGAGAAGACCGGCCGGCTCAAGCAGATCCGGTCGGCGTATCAGCTGACCAAGAAGTCCGATCCGAAGATCGGACTGGTGCTCGCCGGGATCTTCCTCGGCATCGTCGCCGTGTTCGTCGCGGTCTCCATCCTGGTCGGACCGCTGCTGGTCTGGCTGCCGCTGGGGGTGGCGCTCGCCTTCCTGGCCACCACGATCATCTTCGGTCGCCGGGTGGAGAAGGCGGCGTACAGCCAGATCGAGGGCCAGGCCGGTGCGGCCGCGTCGGCGCTGCAGACGCTGCGCCGCGGCTGGAACGTGACGCCCGCGATCGCGGTCACCAAGAACGCCGACATCGTGCACCGGGTCGTCGGCCGGCCAGGCATCGTCCTGGTCGGCGAGGGCCAGCCGAGCCGGGTGAAGAACCTGCTCCAGGCCGAAGGCAAGAAGCACACCCGGGTCGCGGGTGGCGCGCCGGTGATCCAGATCGTCGCCGGTCAGGGCGAGGACGAGATCGACATCCGCAAGCTGACCAAGCACGTGATGAAGCTGCCGGCCGCACTGCAGCCGTCCGAGATCACCGACCTGCTGCAGCGGCTGAAGGCGCTGGACGCCGTCCGGCCGCAGGTGCCGATGCCCAAGGGCCCGGTGCCGACGAGCCTCAAGGGTGCCCGTCAGGCGATGAAGGGGCGCTGACGGGCGCTGGGGGTTCTCTCAGCGTGAGATGCCGGTAACCCGGCGGCCGCTGAGTAGTTGATCTGTCGTGACGTGGCACGAGTGTGCCTTCGTGTCGCGCTGTGGGGTGGGGGTCGGGCCTTAAGGTGCGACCAGGACAGATCGAGACACGAGGTAGACGGATATGACGGATCTCATGCCGAGGGTGCACCAGCCGGCGGCTGACACGTGGCCCTCGCTGGCCCGGCCGCGGTCGAACCCGGTCCGCCGGGCCGGCGCGATGGCCGCGATCCGTCTGATCGCCAAGGACCTGCCGGCCACGATCCATCTGGACAACAACCGCTCGTACGGCCTGGGCGGGCCGGCCATGCGGGTGCACCGGAGCTCGGCCTTCCTCGACCGGCTCGGGCAGGACGCCGGGTCCGGGTTCGGCGAGGCCTATCTGGCCGGCGACTGGGATCCTGAGCCGGGGACAGACCTGGCCGACCTGCTGGTCCCGTTCGCCGAGCGGTTCAGCAACGAGGAGACCCGGCACCTGCTGCCGAAGTGGGCCCAGTCGCTGCGCTGGCTGGTCACCCGGTCCCAGCCGGGCGACCAGGAGAACGACCGGGCCGGCGCCCGGGAGAACGTCAGTCGCCACTACGACCTGAGCAACTCGATGTTCGCCGAGTTCCTCGACCCGACCCTGACCTACTCCGCGGCGTACTTCGGCGACGCCGCCACGGCCGATCTCGCGACCGCGTCGTACGACGAACTGACCCAGGCCCAGCTGAACAAGCTCGACTCGATCCTGGATGCGGCCGGGGTGGAGTCCGGATCGCGGGTGCTCGACATCGGCTGTGGCTGGGCGAGCCTGGCGATCCGCGCGGCCCAGCGAGGTGCGTGGGTCACCGCGATCACGATCGCCCCGCAGCAGGCGTTGCTGGCGCAACGCAAGATCGCCGAGGCCGGGGTGAGCGACCGGGTGCAGGTCGCGCTGCGCGACTACCGCGACCAGATCGGCGAGTTCGACGCCGTGCTGAGTGTGGAGATGATCGAGGCGGTCGGCGAGCGGTACTGGCCGGTCTACTTCGACGCGATCGAGCGGCGGCTGGCGCCCGGCGGGGTCGGCGTGGTGCAGGCGATCGTGATGCCGCACGAGCGGATGCTGGCCACCCGGAACACCTTCACCTGGGTGCAGAAGTACATCTTCCCCGGCGGCCTGATCCCGTCGATCAAGGTGATCGAGGACGTCACCGCCACACACACCGGCCTGCACGTCGACGTGATCCGGCACCTCGGCGCCGACTACGCCCGGACGCTGCGGATCTGGCGCAACCGCTTCGTCGACCGCTGGCCCGCGATCGCCGACCTCGGCTTCGACCACACCTTCTGCCGGATGTGGGAGTTCTACCTGGCCTACTCCGAGGCCGGCTTTCGCACCAACTACCTCGACGACGTCCAACTCCGCCTGACCCGGCGCTGACAGCGGTACGACGTACGCCGGCACCGCGATCGGGCGTCGTACCGGTGGATCAGCGGTGGACGACGACGGTGTTGGCGGCGCGGTCGTGGAGGCCTCGGCGGTCGCGGTCGTAGACGACGGCGGGGATGAGCAGGCAGAGCAGGAAGGCGCGGATCACACCGGCCAGCAGGCCTGGCTGGGTGGTGTAGCCGGCGCTGCCAGGGCGGACCGGGATGACGCGGAGGCCGCAGATGCGGTGGCCGATGGTGGACCCGGCCAGACCGGTCAGGATCGCGGTGATAGCGAAGAAGGTGACCAGCTGGGCGATGCTGTAGTCGTTGCCGCCCGCCCACATCGGCTGGGAGGTGATCGCGGACGCGACCAGACCGGCGATCAGCCAGTCCAGGAACAGCGCGAGCACCCGGCGGCCCCAGCCCGAGACCGAGCCCGGGCCCTCCTCGGGCAGGCCCAGCCGATTGCCCGGAAACCGGAATTCTTGGGTGGGTCCTGTGCCCGGCTGCGGGGATGATGCCATGATGGCTAGCCTACGGACACGGCCTGGACCTGATCACAGCGGATCGGGATATCTCAGGGCGTAACCGCCGTACACCAGTGGGTCAGCGCGGACACGCTGGGCGTAACATCCGCGAAACATCAGGGTCACGACGGGTTAATCGTCGGGCCCTACGTTCAGATGCAATCTCTGAGCCACCCCGAGGAGTACGAATGTTTTCCAGCGCTGAGGAGCTGCTCGCCTACGTCAAGGACGAGGGCATCGAGATCATCGATGTCCGGTTCTCCGACCTGCCGGGCATCATGCAGCACTTCACCGTCCCGGTGTCGTCGTTCGGACCTGAGGTCTTCGAAGAAGGCCTGATGTTCGACGGCTCGTCGGTGCGCGGGTTCCAGCAGATCCACGAGTCCGACATGAAGCTGCTGCCCGACCCGACCACTGCCTTCCTGGACACGTTCCGCGGGACGAAGACGCTGGCGATCAACTTCTTCGTGCACGACCCGCTGACCGGCGAGGCCTACAGCCGTGACCCGCGCAACATCGCCCGCAAGGCTCAGGAGTACCTGAAGTCGACCGGTATCGCGGACACCGCGTTCTTCGCACCCGAGGCCGAGTTCTACGTCTTCGACGACGTCCGGTTCGAGACCAAGCAGAACTCCGGCTACTACTCGATCGACTCGGTCGCCGGCGCCTGGAACACCGGCCGGGTCGAGGACGGCGGCAACCGCGGCTACAAGGTCCGCTACAAGGGCGGCTACTTCCCGGTCGCGCCGACCGACCACTTCGGCGACCTGCGCGACCAGATCACGCTGAACCTGGAGAAGTCCGGTCTGCTGGTCGAGCGCGCCCACCACGAGGTCGGCACCGCGGGTCAGGCGGAGATCAACTTCCGCTTCGACGAGCTGCTGAAGACCGCCGACAACCTGATGAAGTTCAAGTACATCGTCAAGAACACCGCCTGGCAGGCCGGCAAGACCGCGACCTTCATGCCGAAGCCGATCTTCGGCGACAACGGCTCCGGGATGCACGTCCACCAGTCGCTGTTCTCCAACGGCGAGGCGCTGTTCTACGACGAGGCCGGCTACGGCGGCCTGTCCGACGTCGCCCGCTGGTACATCGGCGGTCTGCTCAAGCACGCCCCGTCGCTGCTGGCCTTCACCAACCCGACGGTGAACTCCTACCACCGCCTGGTGCCGGGCTTCGAGGCGCCGGTCAACCTGGTCTACTCGCAGCGCAACCGGTCCGCCTGCATCCGGATCCCGATCACCGGCTCGAACCCGAAGGCCAAGCGGATCGAGTTCCGCTGCCCCGACCCGTCCGCCAACCCGTACCTGGCCTTCTCGGCCCAGCTGCTGGCCGGCCTGGACGGTATCCGCAACAAGATCGAGCCGGCCGACCCGGTCGACAAGGACCTGTACGAGCTGCCGCCGGAGGAGCACGCCGGTATCGCGCAGGTGCCGACCTCGCTGCCGGCCGTGATCGACTCCCTCGAGGCCGACCACGCCTTCCTGCTCGAGGGTGACGTGTTCACCTCCGACCTGATCGAGACCTGGGTCGACCTCAAGCGCGAGCAGGAAATCGCCCCGATCCAGCTCCGCCCCCACCCCCACGAGTTCGAGCTCTACTACGACGTCTGAGTTCAGAACTCCGAAACACCAGCGGCGGCTGCTGTGCTCCGGCACAGTGGCCGCCGCTGTGCGTCAGGCATCCAGTGGGCTGTGATCGCCCACGAACCAGAGGTGCCCGAACGGATCTGTGAACGTGCCTTGCCTGTGCGGACCCCACGGCATGGAATGAACCTCGATCGGATCTACCGCTGTCGCTCCAGCAGCGACCGCGCGACCTACGAACGCATCGGGATCCGCGACGAAGACCTCGATTCGGGTCGAGGTCGTCCCCAGCACCGCCGGCGCGGCCCAGCCGTTGTTGCCAGGTTCACCGAGGAGAAGCGGCGCACCGGCGACCCGCAATCCCGCCACCGACCCGAGGTCCCATTGAAGCTCCGCCCCGATCGCCGTGCGGTACCAATCGACGGCTGCCGGAACGTCCTCGACTGCGAGCATGACCGAGATGGTCAGAGAGCGCACGTCCTCCATAGGCCCATCCTGTTCGATGAGTACGCCGACCGTCCACAACCCGGCCCTCGACGCTCAGCCGCTCAGCCACCCCGCAGCAGACGGCCGACCCGGAACCTGGGTTCCGGGTAGGCCGCCGGTCTCGTTTCTGCTAGCCGGTGTACGTCGCGGTGACGTGGTACACCCGGCCGCCCCAGCCTTCGTCGGGGAATGAGTCGGAGATGCGGATGTAGGCAGCCTTGTTCGGGCCGAGGTGGGGGGTCAGGTCGAACGTCTGGGTGGCCTTGTTCTGGCCGTCGTGGACGTGCTCGGTCTCTCGCGCGACAGTGGTCCACTGCTGACCGTCGCCGCTCACCTCGACGACGTACTCGTTGTCGAGCGTCAGCGTGGCGGACGCCGAGGTGGTGTCGGACGGGAACGGGAAGCGGTAGACGAAGTACGCATGACCGTCGGCGAAACGGTTCTGGATCCCGTTGCTCTGTGAGCCGCCGGCGTCCCACAGCCACGGGCTCTCCGCCGCCGTACCGGTGTCGAAGTCCGCGGTGTGCGCCACCAGGATCTCGGCCTGCGTGCTGAACGACAGCAGCGGACCGGACGTCGCGGTCACGGTCACGGGGTAGCGGCCGTCCGGCGTACCAGCGGGAATCGCCACGTCGAGCTCAACGTTCGCCCGCGCGGGTACGGCGTTTCCCGTGGGGCGAAGCGTCACGGTTGCCCGGCTCGGGGTCACGGTCCAGCCAGTGGGGCCGGTGGCTCGTACCTCGGTCTTGATCACCTGTCCCGCCGGTGCCCTGGCTTGGAGCCCGGCCACGAGCGCGACGTGGGTCGCACTCCCGCTCGCGGGCATCACGACCGGCTGGGCCGGAGTCATGGCCGCTGACAGCGACTGCACCGGCGGCAGCGCTGGTACGGCGGCGATCAAGGCACTGAGCGCACTGGCCTGAGTACGCCAGTCGAAGACGTTCGGGTTGTCCGAACTGGTGGCACCGGACCACCGCTGGCCGAGCCGTCCAGCCGCGTCACGGTCGCTGTCCCAGACGTTGGCGGCCTGCTTGGCGAGGAAGGCGGCGTACCGAGGGTCGCGCGTGGTGTCGGCCAGGTCCATCCAGTAGCGCATGAAGATGCCCTTGAACTGCTTCTGGTTGTCGTCGCAGACCTTGCCCGGAACATCGCAGGACTCGGTCAGGACGCCGTTCGAGACCAGTCCCCCGGCGCCGGTCGCCGAGTCGGCCAGCCGCCGTACGGTGGTCAGCAACTCGGGGTTCCGAGTCGCCCGCCACAGCTCGAGACCGGCTCCGATCGCCAGGCCCTGGTTGTAGGTCCACACCGTGTCGTTGTTGCTCTGGCAGGTGCCGGTGTTCAGACCGTCGTTGACGAGGCCGCCGGAATTGATCATCCCGCTGCCCGTGAACCAGTTCCACCCCTGCTGCGCGCGGCCGAGCCAGTGCCGGTCACCCGGGATCCGGTTGTGCAGCTCGGCGGTGAGGCGGATCCAGAGGCCGTTGGTGACGGCGTTCTTGTAGGTCCGCTCGGCGTCCCACCAGACACCGCCGCCACAGGTGTCGTCCCAGTAGTCCTCGACGTACTCCGCGATCGTGACCGCCATGTCGAGGTACTTGCGCTGCTTGGTCAGGTCGTAGGCCTGGATCCAGGTCAGCGCCCACCACTCGGAGTCGTCGATGGCGCGGCTGGTGAAGTTCCCGAGCAGCGGATCACCCGACAGGTACCCCGCAGGGAACACGCCTTTGTCCTTCTCGAACGTGTTGTCCAGCTGCTGCAGATAGCGGCGATCTCCGGTGCGCTGCATGTAGTCGCCGATCGTCTGCAGGGCGACGGCGGAGTTCCACCAGCTGGAGGGGAACCATGCCTTGACCGGCTCGTACGAACTCATCAGGACGTCGGCGGCGACCCGGGCCCGCGCCGTCGCCGTCGGGCCGTCGGCACCTCCCGCCGGATCGGCTTCGGCAGACGGTAGGGACACCAGCCCGACGGCCAGCGTGACCACGCCGGCCATCAGTGCGCACAGAACGCGCGGACGACTCAACACCATGATCGGATCTCCTCGAGTGCTTCGTGGCGGTTCGGCTGACCGAGGTTGGAAACGTTTCATCAGGTCTCGCTGGAGTATCGTGGTCGCCCCGGACAACGATGTCAATGGCGTGGCCCGGGTGTGCTTGACCAGCGGGCGAGACAGCTCAAAGTCGACTATCCGAGTGCACTTAGACTGTTTTGCATGACTTTCCTCTGGTACATCCCGAATCAGGTCGATCCCGGGCATCGCGGGGATGACGCCGTACGAGGGCACAACAGTCTGGAGCGGTTGACCGAGCTGGCTCGGCTGACCGAGGACCACGGGTGGGGTGGGGCGCTGCTCGGGACCGGGTGGGGGCGGCCTGACACGTTCACGGTCGCGACCGCGCTGGCTGCGCAGACGACGACCTTTCAGCCGTTGATCGCGATCCGGCCTGGCTACTGGCGGCCGGCGCACTTCGCGTCGGCAGCGAGCACGCTCGACCAGCTGACGGGCGGTCGGGTGCTGGTGAACATCGTGTCCGGGCAGGACAACTTGGCGGCGTACGGCGACAGTGAGGGCGACCAGCCGCAGCGGTACGCACGGACCAAGGAGTTCCTCCAACTGGTACGGCGGTTGTGGACCGAGGAGGACGTGACCTACGAGGGCGAGTACTTCTCGGTCACCGGATCCACGGTGGCGACGCGTCCCGTCGTACGCGAGGGAAGGCTTCACCCGCGGCTGTACTTCGGTGGCGCGTCCGACGCCGCTCAGCGGGTCGCCGCGACCGAGGCGGATGTGCAGCTGTTCTGGGGTGAGCCGCTGGACGGAATCGCCGAGCGCATCAGCACGCTGCGGCAACTGGAGGCCGAGCTGGGGCGTGAGCACGCGCCACTCGAGTTCGGGCTGCGCATCACCACGCTCGTCCGTGACACCACCGAGGAGGCCTGGGCGGACGCGGAGGCGAAGGTCGCGAAGATGGCCGAGGCTCACGGCTCCCGTGATCGCCGCTGGTTCAAGGCGGTCGGCCAGCAACGGCTGCTGGACCTGGCCGAGCGGGGCGAGGTCCTCGACGACAACCTCTACACCGCGCCCGGCAAGTACGGCGGCGGAGGCGCCGGTACGACGTGGCTTGTCGGCTCGGCCGACGACGTCGCGAAGTCGCTGCGCAAGTACCAGGACCTCGGCATCACCCACTTCGTCCTGTCCGACACGCCGTACCGCGAAGAGATCGTCCGCATCGGCGACCAGCTCCTCCCGCTGCTCACGAACGGGTCCTGACCAAACGCCGTGCCCTGACGACACGGACCTGACACCACGGGTGCCGTCCGGCCGATAGTGTGCTGCCTCTTGGGACGAAACTCGCCCGCCCGGTGCGTCCTTTTCCCTTGACGATCGCATGCCGATTGTGATCGGTTGATTACCGAGCGCCAGCGCTGGGTAAGCGGTGTTCGTGAGGCATGTGAGGAGCACGTGATGGTCACATATTTGCCGCGGTCCGCCTGGAACGCGCGGCCACCGAACGGCGGGCCGGGCAACCTGACGGTCTCCCGGGTCCAGGGTGCGGTGATCCACTGGCCAGGGACCGGATCGACAAGTGTCATCCACAGCAAGGCGGCGGTCGCGTCGGCGTTGCGCGGCTGGCAGAACTTCCACATGGACGACCGGGGCTGGTCCGACATCGCCTACCAGATCGCGGTCGACCAGGCCGGCCGGGCCTGGACACTGCGCGGGTTGCGGACCCAGTCCGGTGCCAATGGCAACAATGATCTCAACGAGCGGTACGGCGCGATCCTGCTGGTGCTCGTCACCGGCGAGCAGCCGACCGCCGCGATGAAGGCGACCACCCGCGGGGTGATCGCCGACTTCCGCAGATTCTTCCCCCGCGGTACGGCGATCCGGCCGCACTCCGCGGTCCGGCCGGACGGTACCGACTGTCCCGGCCCGGCCGCCCGGGCCGCGATCGCCCGCGGCGACTTCACCCCAACTTCGTCGGAGGACGACATGACCCCCGCCCAGATGCAGGAACTGAAGAACTTCATCGAGGCCCGCAGCCAGGCCTACGCCCTCTGGGTGCACCGGCAACTGCGCACGGACCTGTCCGCGGTGGTGAAGGCGTACGCGCTCGACATCAAGAACTACGAGCGCCAGACCGACGCCGCCGACGCCCAGCGCGCCGCGGCCGCGGTCTGGGCGACGGCACCCGACAACTTCCCGACGAACACCGAGCCGAAGCCTGCCCCGGACCCCGGGCCGGAGCCCGACCCCAGCGCGGAGCCCTACCTCCTGCTCCCGGAACCGGAGGAGCTGCCGACCGTCGACACGACGCCGGACGCCTCCCTTGCCGACGGGAGCGCGCCGGCTGCCGACGGGAGCGCGCCGGCGGCAAGCGCGGACCCCGAGCCGGCTGGTCAGCCGGAGTCGGGTTCGGACCCGGAGCCCAACCCCAGCCCGCAGCAGTAACAGCAGCGCCCTTCAGCGTCCTGCGGCTTTGAGCACCCGCAGGGCGTTGAGGGTGATCATCTCGTTCGGCCCAGTGCGCCCCCAGTCGACGACTTCCGGCGTACGGTCGGCACCCGGCCGACTCCACCACTGCTGCCCCGCGTGCCAGCGACCATCCGGTTGCTGCTGCCGCTCCAACTCGTCCAGCGCGTCACCAGCTCGCTCGTCCTGCACCAGTCCGAGCCGCGACAACACCAGCAGCGCCTGCAGGATGTCGTAGTGCCAGTACGGCGGATAGCTCGGCCGCAGCCACCTCTTGTTGATGGCCTCGCCGGTCGACAGGCTGCGGAACACCCGGTGCTCCAGGAACAACTCCCCAGCCCGTACGGCGGCATCACGCGCAGCGGTGTCACCTGTCGCGCGGTGGTACTCGTGCAGCCCCCAGGCAGCCGCATGCGTCTCGTGGAACGAGGACCGCCGGCCAGACGCGTTGCGGTCGCAGTTCCAGCCGCCATCGGGCCACTGCCACTCCAGCAGCCCCTCGGCCAACTGCTGTACGCGCGGATCATCCGCCATCCCCAGCCGACTGCACGCCCCGAGCGTGTTGCCCTCGATCGACCCACACCGCCGTACCAGTCCGTCGACGACGCTCACGCCGTACCGCAGGGACCGCATCACCTCGGCCAGGTCGTACTCCGCAGCCGCCACCGCCCGCGGCTCGCCCGCGGGCACCTCCAACTCCACCAACGACACAATCCGCCAGTGCGCCCCGGTCCACTTCTTGTAGGCCCGCTTGTCCCCGCACGCACCATCAAGCAGGGCCCGCACCTTAGGCCCACTCAGCACATCCTCGCCGTGCGGCCGCCCAACCAGATCCCGCCGAGCCATCCCCCGCACCGCCGGCTCCCCCGACCCCAACAACCACGCCACCCCATCCACCCGCCCATTCTGTGTCGGCGGGGGCTGGTTGGGTAGGTGGGTGGATATCAGTGAGCTGTCGGAGCGGTTGGAGAAGTTGTCGGTGCGGTACGGCGAGTTTCTCGGCTTCGAGCGGGATCCGGACTGGTTCCTGCTCAAGTTGCAGGAGGAGATGGGTGAGCTGACCCAGGCGTACCTCCAGCACACTGGCCGCGCTCGCGCCAAGGGACTCAGCCCGGCACAGATCCGCGACACGTTCCACCAGGAGTTCGCCGACGTCTTCTGCCAACTCCTCCTACTCGCCCGCCAGCACGACGTCGACCTGCCCGGCGAAATCGACAAGAAATGGCTCGCCCACGAGATCTAGCTGTTGCCTGAGGCAACCGGCTGGGCGCCGGCCGGGGCACTCCGGACAGCGCTGGATCGTCCTGGGCGGGCGGTCATGGCCAGCACGACGAGAATGCCGATCGTGATCAGGTTGGCGACCAGTAGGCTCACCCACAGCGGGTTGAAGAGAACGTAGTCGCTGACCAGCGCGGCGGCGTAGCCGAGTGGCCAGGCCAGCGTGCCGGCCAACTTCTGGCCTCGGGTCCAGCGGTCGGAGGTCCACAACAGCCAGACGCCGGCCAGCCAGCCGATCACCAGGACGAACGGCCCGATCAGCAGCAGCAGGAGGGGCGTGTCAGCAGGTTCTCAGTCGGATTTCGGTCGGATGGAGAACATCACGGCCAGGACGAAGGCCGGGATCGCCAGCACCCAGGTGGAGCTGAGGCCGAGGAGGACCGGGGCCAGGCAGAGCAGCAGCAGATCGAAGCCGCGGATGGGCTGGGAGAACATGCCGGGTGGGATGGCGCCCATCGGGGAGGCGACCAGAGGCCCTGAGTACGACGGCGGTCGCGCTGAGGCCTGGCGTACGGCGCCAGCGATGATGCCGGCGGCAACGGCGAAGGTGGTCGCGCCGTCGCCCAGGGCAGGGAAGGCGAGCAAGGCCCACAAAAGGGTGAAGCCCGCGGGGACGACCGCCATGATGACCCGGAGTTCGCGAAGATCCATGCCGAGGGCCCGGACCAGCCCGGTGGACCGGCAGACCGACCTCAGCCCATCCATCAGCGGGCGGATGGCGACGAAGCCGGCGAACCCGGCCGCGACCGGGACGAGGACCTGGACGCCCGTGCCCGCAACGGCATACGGGACGACCAGCAACGCACACCCGATGATCAGCCGTCGAGGCCACCGCAGGATCCGCAGGAACTCCCGGTAGACAACTGCCCCACCGTGGGACCCGCGACCCCGCCGCGACCGGACGCGCCCCTTCAACCGCCAGTGCCGACCGGCGACGACGTCGGCCAGCATGCTGATGTCCAGGCTGCTGGCCGCACCCGCCAGCCCGGCCAGGAGCTCTCCCCCGGCGATCACAGTGGTTCGGGTCAGATTGGCGAGGGTCCGCGCGGTGACGATCACCAACGCCAGGACCACGACCAGACAGACCACGCCCACCACCAGGAACCGCGCGGTCTCAGCTGTCAGCCAGGAATCGACGGACCGGACGTCCTCGAAGGTGAGGATCACGTTCGCGGTCTGCTGCACGTCGTTGGAGTCACGCTGGGTCGCGAGCCAGACCGCGGGGATCGCGGCGGCGACCAGCAGGACATCGGCGACGCGCAGCGTCCACTTGGCGCGCACCGCGGACTGCTGCGCCCAGACCGTCACACACGCGGCACCGACCAGCAGCGAAGCCGTCAGCACCGAGGCTTCCCCGATCGACCGCAACTGTGCGCCGAGCAGTGCCCAGGAGATCACCGAGGCCAGCGCGCCGGCCACGGCCACGCTCCCGATCATCCACCAGTACGCCGGCCGCAGCAGGGCCGTCCGGTTGACCGGAGTGGCGAGCAACCAGAAGCCTGCTGCTCGCGACGCCGACACGGGTCCGACGCTCAGCAGCACCCGCAACGTCGTTGCTACCAGCAATGGCACGAGGATCCAGGGCAGGTAGTAGGCCAGATCCAGGCAGGCCCGCGACGTACAGTGCGCCGCGTTCTCGTTCAGGTGCCGGACGACGTTACCGCCGGTCGCGCCGACCATCGCGAGCGTGAAGATGACCAGGTAGACGTTCTCGAAGACCTGCCAGAACGAGCGGTCCGCGTGCCTGCGCCGGGTCGTGCGCATCCAGGCCCGCACCGATCGCGACGCCGGGATCGCACCGAAGTCAGCCGGATCGAAGACGACCGGCCCCTCAGCAGAGGTCATCGGGCCTCCCGGCCTGGACCGAGGAGCCCGGTCATGGGGCCCCCGGCCTGGACCGAGGAGCGCAGGGAGCGAAGCGACCGGAGTGACGAGGGAAGGCCGGGAGCTAGGCCCCATGACCACGCCGGCGCCGAAGGCCCGGCCAAAAGCACCGTCATGGGAGCGGTGTCAGGGTGACGACGGAGTCGGCGACGGCTTCGACCAGGGCCGGGTCGTGGCTGGCGAAGAGGATCGCCGTACCGGACTGCTTCTCCGCGATCAGGCGATCCGACAACCACTGCACGCCGTCGGTGTCCAGCCGCGCCTCGGGCTCGTCCAGCACCATCAGCGTGCGCGGGCGGACCAGCGCCGTCGCCAACGCGAGGCGACGGCGCTGACCCGAGGACAGCGATCCCGGCAGCTGATCGGCGGCCGGCAGCAGCCCGATGTCGTCGAGGAGGGTGTCGACCAGGTCCTCCGGCTCCGGGTTGCCGTGGGCGCGGGCGAGCAGGTCCAGGTGCTCGGCCGCGGTCAGGTCCGGGAAGAAGTCGAGGTCGTCGAGCAGCGTGGCGACGTCGCGTCGTACCGTCTCGGCGCGCTCGTCGATCGGCTGGCCGTCGAGCAGGATCTTGCCCGCTGCCGGTTCGGCCGAGCCGACGATGCATTTCAGCACGGTCGTCTTGCCGGCGCCGTTCGGCCCGACCAGGGCGATCGCCTGACCAGCGGCCAGGGTGAACGTCAGACCCTCGATGACCGGGCGGTCGCCGTACTTGTGCTGCAACTCCTTCACGCTCAACCGAGCCGCGGCCTTGCTCACTTCTTGCGGACCAGGGTGAGCCCGTCGCCGATGCCGAGGATGACCACGTCGACCCGGTCGTCCTTGGCGATGTGCGCGTTGAACTCCTTGCGGTCGACGGGGTCGTGTGAGTGCTGGCCGACGACCCGGCCGGCGGCCAGCGTGTTGTCGAACAGCATCAGCCCGTTCGGCCGGATCAGCGGCACCAGGCGCTCGAAGTAGTCGATGTACCCCGGCTTGTCCGCGTCCACGAAGGCCAGGTCGAACGACCCGTCCAGCTCGGCCGCGAGTGCGTGCCCGTCGCCGATCCGTACCTCGATCCGCTCGGCGACACCGGCCCGCTCCCAGTACTTGCGGCCGATCGAGGTCCACTCCTCGCTCGCGTCCAGGCAGATCAGCTGCCCGTCGTCCGGCAGCCCGCGCGAGATCGCCAGCGCGGAGAACCCGGTGAAGGTGCCGATCTCGACCGCCCGGCGGGCCGAGATCAGCCGGGTCAGCGTGGTCAGCAGTGCCGCCTGGTCGGCGGTGGTGAGCATCACGGACACCTCGCCGAGCTGCCCGGTCTCGGCCACCAGGTCGGCTGCGATCTCGTCCAGCGGCATCCCGTGCGCGACCATGTAGTCGTGTAATTCGTCGGTCACCAGCACCTGATTACCCATCGAATCCTGCCTTCGGTGTATTAGATCGGTCGCCTGTAGTCTCTATGGGTTGCCCAAACGCCGCGCACCCACCCCACTGAGGAGCACCCCGCATGCGCATCGCCGTCGCCGGTTCGATCGCGACCGACATCCTGATGACGTTCCCGGGCAGGTTCAAGGACCAGTTCCTCGAGGAACAGATGCACAAGGTCTCCCTGTCCTTCCTGGTCGACGAGCTGGTCGTCCACCGCGGTGGCGTCGGCGCGAACATCTGCTACGGAATGGCCCAGCTCGGCCAGCCGTCGCTGCTGGTCGGCTCG
This sequence comes from Kribbella steppae, assembly GCF_004342025.1. Lineage (GTDB taxonomy): Bacteria > Actinomycetota > Actinomycetes > Propionibacteriales > Kribbellaceae > Kribbella > Kribbella steppae. The sequence goes on from NZ_SLWN01000001.1 coordinate 348,708, forward strand.
GTCGGCGCCGACTTCGCCGAGTACGGCGCCGCCCTCACCGAAGCCGGCGTGGACGTGTCCCATGTGCGCGTGTGCGAGAACGTCCACACGGCCCGGTTCACCTGTACGACGGACCTGGACGCGAACCAGATCGCCTCGTTCTACACCGGTGCGATGGCCGAGGCGCGGGAGCTCGACCTCGGGGCGATCCATGCCGCGACCGGCGGGATCGACCTGGTCCTGATCGGCGCGGACGACCCGGAGGGCATGCTCAAGCACACCGAGCTGGCCAAGGCGAACGGGATCGCGGTGGCCGCGGACCCGTCGCAGCAGCTGGCCCGGATGGAGTGCGACGACATCAAGCGGCTCATCGACGGGGCGCAGTACCTGTTCAGCAACGAGTACGAAGCCGGCCTGATGGTGCAGAAGACCGGCTGGAGCCACGAGGAGATCCTGGCGCGCGTCGGCGTACGCGTCAGCACCCACGGCGGCGACGGTGTCGTGATCGAGAACGCCGGCGGCATCCTGGCCAAGGTCCCGGCCGTCCCGGCTCCGGGCCTGGTCGACCCCACCGGCGGCGGTGACGCCTTCCGGGCCGGCTACCTCACCGGCCGCGCGGCGGGCCTCGACCACGAAGCCGCCGCCCAGATCGGCTGCACCCTGGCCACCACAGTCCTCGAAACCGTCGGCACCCAGGAGTACACCCTCGACCGCCCCACCTTCCTGAAGCGCCTCGCCGCCGCCTACGGCTCCCCCGCCGCCACCACCGCCGCCGAAGCCCTCCACCTCAACTGAGCCCCGACCGCCGGGGCTTGAACACCTTCTGGTGGGCTGGCACAGGAAATAACCTGTCCGAGCCAGCCATTTCCTGTTCAAGCCTCGGCGACTGTCTCTAGCCTTCGGGGTTGCTGGCCCACAGACCGCGGACATGGCCGATGTGCCGGCGCATCGACTGCTCGGCTCCCTCGGCGTCGCGGGCCTCGACCAGGTCCATCAGCTCGTGGTGCTCGGCGGCGGACTGCACCAACCGGCCGCTCTCGACCAGCGGGGTGAGGCCGAGCAGGCGCGTCTGGGAGCGGAGGTCGGAGACGACGTCGACCAGCTTCTGGTTACCGGAGTACGCCAGCAGGGTCACGTGGAAGACCCGGTCCGCCTCGATGTAGGCGATCAGGTCCCCCGCCTCAGCCGCCACCACGATCTCCTCGGCCAGCGCCCGCAACCGGGGGAAGTCCTCCGCCGGAACCACCGGTACGACGTCCCGGATCGTCGGCGGCTCGATCAGCTGTCGCAGCGACGCCAGGTTGTCCAGGTCGTCGTCGGACATCTCCGTGACCCGGAAGCCCTTGTTCCGCAGCGAGATCACCAGGCCCTCGCGGACCAGGTCCAGCATCGCCTCGCGCACCGGCGTCGCGGACACCCCGAACCGCGCGCCGAGCATCGGCGCCGAGTACACCTCCCCCGGCACCAGCTCGCCGGAGATCACCGCAGCGCGCAGCGCGTTGGCCACGCTGTCGCGCAGGTTCTCCCGCTGTTTCAGCCGCCGCACACTCGGCAACGGCCCGATCGAATCGGCCGACATCCGATCACCTCCCCGCATCGTCCGGCCCCATTGTGGGGCACTCATCTGGGATCAGACCGCTCAACCCGCCCGTACGCCGCCACCCACCGACCGGACCAGCTCGGTCAGACGGTTGAACACCCGCTCCGACGAGAGCCCGTCATGCTCGTACTCGTTCGTCACCCAGGCCTGCATGTTCCCCACCCGCGCTGCGGTGTCGAGTTGCAGCCCGGAGTCGACGTACATGTCGTCGTAGTACACCGCCGCAGCGACCGGTACGTCGTTCGCCGCCAGCCTGTCCAGGTCGTACAACGACGACCACTGCCCGCGCGCAGCCAACGCCTCGACCGCAGCCTGGAAAGGTCGCAACACCCGGATCTCCGCGAACATCCAGGGGTACATCATCTCGCCGGTGAACTGCAGCGGCCGCGCGTCCTCCGCGAACTCCGGATGCAGCCCCCGCTCCGCCTCGGCCGCCCAGCTCGTGGCACCGGCGCCGGACCCGTAGATGCTCTCCTGCAATGCCGCGAACAACGGCCCGCCGCTGTAGGACGACCGGTCCATCACCTGACTCAGGAACGTGTCCGACAGCTCGTCACCGTCGAACGCCTCGTCCACCAACCAGTGCATCCGCTCGTACCCGGGCTTCATCCCGAAGTCGATCCCGAGCGACTGGAAACGCCGTACCGTCAGCCGATCACCGTCCGGCAGCCGTACGTCGTCCGCCGCGAGCCGATCCGCGATCGCGCCGATCCGCTTCACGTTGTGCGGATAGCGCCGGTAGAACTCGCGGTTCTTCGCGGCCACCCGGGGATACGTCCGCCGGTAGACCTCGGCCGCCGACGGATCGATCGAGGCCAGCCCGCCGGTGACGTAGCAAGCCGTCAAACCCGAGGGCGCCTGCGAGAGATAGGTCAGCGTGAGGAATCCGCCGTAGCTCTGGCCGAGTGTCGACCACTTGTTGCTGCCGAAGACCGTCGTACGCAGGTGCTCGGCGTCGCGCACGATCGAGTCCGCCCGGAAGCAGGCCAGGTAGTCGGCGCCCTCCTCGGCGGTGGCGAACGACGCCATCCGCCGCCCGGAGATCGGCGTACTGCGACCTGTGCCCCGTTGGTCGAACAGGATCACCCGATAAGTCTTCAGCGCCTGCCCGATCCACCCTGACGGCTCGGTCGGCCGCGGCGACTTGCCGCCCGGCCCGCCCTGCAGGAACAGCAGCAGCGGCAGGTCCTCGTCCTGCCGGACCGGGTCGACGAGCTCCCGCGCGAAGACCGTGATCGTCTCCGAAGGGTTCGACCAGTCGAGCGGCACCTCGACCGTGTGCTCCCGGACGTGCATCCCCGGGATCGTGTAGCTGATCATCGAGCCTCCCTAGCCCGACGCCGCCGGTCCCACTCCGGATTGATCCGGGGTACGGCGGCCAGCAACGTCTTCGTGTAGTCGTCGCGGGGTTCGCCGAACACCTGGTCGCGTGACCCCAGCTCCACGATTCTGCCCTTGTTCATCACCGCGACCCGCTGCGAGATCTGCCGTACGACGGCCAGGTCGTGCGCGATGAAGATGTAGCTGAACCCGCTCTCCCGCTGCAGCCGCATCAGCAGCTGAAGCACCTGGGCCTGGATCGACACGTCGAGGGCGGACACCGCCTCGTCGCAGATCACCAGCTTCGGGTTCACCGCGAGTGCCCGGGCGATCCCGATCCGCTGCGCCTGACCACCGGAGAACTGGGCCGGGTACCGCTGGCAGTGGTCCGGGTTCAGCCCGACCCGCTCCATCAGCTCCTGCGCGAACGCGCGCCGGCCGCCCGCAGGCGCGATCCCTTGGTAGGTCAGCGGCGCGGTGATGATCCGCTCAACCGTGTACCGCGGGTTCAGCGACGAGAACGGATCCTGGAACACCACCTGCACGTCGTTCCGGAACCGGGCCAGCTCCTTGCCACTCGCCCGCGTCACGTCCTGCCCGTCGAACTCGACCGTCCCGCTGGTCGGCTCCAGCAACCGGGCCGCGATCCGCGCGGTGGTCGACTTCCCACTGCCCGACTCCCCCACGATCGCCAACGTCTCGCCCAGCTCGACATCGAAGCTGACGTTGTCCACCGCGGTGAACGCCGACTTGCGGGCCGCCAAACCTTCGCCCCGACTGACGAACTGCTTGGTCAGCTCACGAACCTTGAGCAACGTCATACGGCCCTACTTTCGGCTGGCACCGCGTCATCGATCCTCGGTACGGCGTCCAGCAGCGTCCGCGTGTAGTCGTGCTGCGGATTCGAGAACACCTGCTCGGCCGTGCCGTACTCGACCGCGTCGCCTTCGCACATCACCAGCACCCGCTGGGCGATCGAGCTGATCACGGCCAGGTCGTGGGTGATGAAGATCATCCCGGTGCCGGTGGTCGACTGCAGCTCGGCCAGCAGCTCCAGGATCTGCGCCTGCACGGTGACGTCGAGTGCGGTCGTCGGCTCGTCCGCGATCAGCAGCGACGGCGAGCAGCACAACGCCATCGCGATCATGATTCGTTGCCGTTGGCCACCGGAGAACTGGTGCGGATAATGGTCGATCCGCCGGGCCGGATCGGGAATGCTGACCCGTTCCAGCGCCTCGATCGCCACCCGCCGGGCCGCCCGGCGCGAACCACCGCGATGCGCCCGGTACATCTCCTCGATCTGCAGCCCCACCGTGTAGTAAGGATTCAGGGACGACAATGGATCCTGGAACACCATCGAGATCAGGTTGCCGCGCACCGACTGCAGTTCCCGGTCGGACTGCCCGAGCAACTCCGTGCCGTCCAGCCGGATGCTCCCCGTGGTCCGCGCGCCCCGAGGGAGCAACCCGAGTACGGCGAGCGCCGTCATCGACTTGCCCGACCCGGACTCGCCCACGATGCCGAGCGTGTCGTCGCGGCCGACCGTGAAGGACACGTTCTTCACCACGTCCACCGGACCACCCCCGGTCGGCAACGTGACAGTCAGGTCCTCCACCACGAACAGGTCATCCTTCATGACGTGGTCACCCTCACTCTCGGGTCGAGGGCGGTGTAGACGAGGTCGACGACGACGTTGCCGATGACAACGAAGAAGGCGGCCAGCAGGGTGACCGCCATGATCACCGGCTGGTCGTTCTTGGCGATCGAGTCGGCTGCCATCTTGCCGATCCCGTTCAGCCCGAACACGGTCTCGGTGATCAGCGCACCGCCGAGCAGGCCGGCGAAGTCCATCCCGAAGATCGTGGTGATCGGGGTCAGGGCCGGCCTGAGTGCGTGCCGCCGCATGATCAGCGGCCGGCTCAGGCCCTTGGCCCGGGCGGTCCGGAAGTAGTTCTCGGACAACGTGTCGATCACGTTGGAACGGGTCAACCGCGCGTACAGACAGGCATAACCGACGGCCAGGACCGTCCACGGCATGATGTACGACTCGAACCACAGCATCGGGTTGTCCGCGAACGCCGGCGCCGACGGGAACGGCAGCACCTGCAGCTTCACCACCAGCACGAACTGGAGCACGAGCGCCAGCACGTAGTTCGGCACACTCACACCGCCGAGCGCGAGCGCCATCGCCGTACGGTCCCACCAGGTGCCCTGTTTGATCGCACTGATCAGACCGCCGATCACGCCGGCCAGCAGCCACAGTACGGCGGCGCCGACGGCGACCGTGATGCTGACCGGGAGCCGCGCGGTGATCATCTTCCAGACCGACTCGTTGGTCTGGAAGCTGTAACCCAGACAGGGCGCCGAGCAATGCACGGACCCGTAGTCGCGGCCGACGAAGATGCCCTGCAGGAACTCCCAGAACTGGGTCAGGATCGGCTGGTTCAGACCCAGCACGTCGCGAATCGAGTCGATGCGCTCCGGCGTACAGGTCTTGCCGCAGATCATCACCGCGGGATCCGGGGACAGCTTGAAGAAGATCAGGTAGGTGAACAGACAGACGGCCAGCAGGATGAACACCACTCCCCCAAGACGACCGAGTACATAGCGGGTCATGGGGCCTCCCGGCCTGGACTGAGGAGCGCAGGGAGCGAAGCGACTGGAGTGACGAGGGAAGGCCGGGAGGCAAGGCCCCATGACCACGCCGGCGCCGAAGGCCCGGCCAAAAGCACAGTCATGCGGCCTCTCCCTGGTCGACGACCGAGCGGATCTTGTCGCCGAGGACGGTCAGCGACAGCACGGTGAGGAACAGGAACACTCCGGGGATCGCGAAGAACATCGGGTCGACCGAGTACCAGCTCACCGAACTCGCGATCATCTGGCCCCAGGACGCGGTTGGCGGTGAGACACCGACGCCGAGGAAGGACAGGCCGGCCTCGGTCCCGATGTAGCCGGGAATGGCCAGTGTCGTCATCACGATGATCGAGCCCCGCAGGTTCGGCAGGATCTCCCGGAACACCACCGCGGAGTCCTTCGCACCGGACGCCTTGGCCGCCTCGACGAACTCACGATTGGCCAGCGTCATCGTCTGACCGCGGATCACCCGGGCCAGGTACGGCCAGCCGAACGCGCTGATCACGATCACCAGCAGCACCGGGCGGTTCCCGGCCGGCAGCGAGGACAGGATCGCGATCATGAAGATCAGCGCCGGGAACGCCATCAGGAAGTCCATCAGCCGCGAGATCACCTGGTCGACCCAACCGCGGTAGAACCCGGCCAGCATGCCGAACACGACCCCGAGGATCCCGGTCAGCAGGGTCGCCGACAGCGAGATCGTGATCGAGACGCGGGCGCCGTACACGATCCGGGCGAACAGGTCGCGACCGTTCTGCGGCTCGACGCCGAACCAGTGGTCCGCGCTGATCCCGCCGAGCGCGCCGTGCGGGACGCCGCCGAGATCTGAGTTGATCGCGGCGGAGTCGAACTCGTACGGCCCCCAGCCGCTGATTTTGGTGATCAGCGGCGCGGCGACCGCCATCAGAAGCACGATCGCCAGGAACAGCACGCAGGCCAGCGCGCCCTTGTCCCGGGTGATGGTGGTGAGGATCCGCCGGCTCGAGGTCGGGGGACCGCCGGCCGGAGCCGGGGTCCCCACCTCCTCGACCTCGAGCAGTACCGGGCTCGCGGTCATCGGCTACTTCCCGGCGTCCGCGAGACCGACCGAGACCAGGTCGATCCCACCGGAGAACCCGTCGTGCAGGTAGGCGCCGGCGATGTTGGTGCCGACCAGCATCAGCACCTTCTCGTACAGCAGCGGGACGACCGGGGCGAGCGCCATGATCTGCTTGTCCAGTTCGCCGTACGCCGCGTTCGCCGCGGTCACGTCGGTCAGCTTGGCGATCTCGTCGATCTTCGCGTTGACGCCCTTGTCGTTCAGCTGGGACAGGTTCGAGTTGCCCTTGGTGGTGATGTTGCGGCCGTCGAACAGCGGCGGCAGGAACGTCGCACCGGACGGCCAGTCCGGGCACCAGCCGGTGATCGCCATGTCCTTCTGCTGTGACGGCGTACCGATCACCTCGTAGTACGTCGAGGTGTCGATCGGGTTGATCTTGACGGTGATCTTCAGCGGCTCCAGCGCCTGCTGGACCGCCACCGACATCGCCTGCATCTTCGGCTGTGTCCGGGTGTCGAGGGTCAGGGTGAAGCCGTTCGCGACGCCGGCCTCGGTGAGCAGCGCCCGGGCCTTCTCGATGTCGCCCTTGTGGTCCGGGCTCGGGTACGGGTCGTAGTCCACCCGGCCGGCCACGGTCGGCGGCTGGATGCTGGTGGCGATGTCGGCCAGCGTCGAACCGCCGACCGCGTCGCGCACGGTCTGCTTGTTCACCGCGAGGTTGATCGCCTGCCGGACCCGGACGTCGTTCAGCGGCTTCTTGGTGATGTTCAGACCCATGTACGTCGTACAGCCGCCGAGACCGGTCATCGTGCGCTGCTTGAGCTGCGGGGTCTGGATCCGGGCCACCGAGGCGGCCTGGACGGTGCCCGCGATCGCGTTGATATCGGTGCCCTGGCCGGCGATCATCCGCTCGTCGATGGTGGCCGGGTCGAGACCGAAGGTCCACTGGAACGCGTCCGGGTTCGCAGTCCGGACCTCATCGGTCTTCTTGTCCCACTTGTCGTTGCGGACCAGCTTGAGCGACGCGCCCGGCTTGTACTCGGCCAGCTTGTACGGACCGGACGAGATCGGCTTGCTGTCCAGTTGGTTGCCCGCGCCCTGGCCCTTCGGCACCGGTACGAAGGTGTTCTGCGCGACCACGCTGCCGAAGTCGGCGTACGGCTTCTTCAGGTGGAAGACGATCGTCTTCGCATCCGGTGTCGCGATCGTCGGCAGGTCACCCGACTTGTACGGCCCCTGGTAGGTCGCCGGCGCGTCGATGATCTGCTTCGCGTACGGCGATCCGATGCCGACCTCGGGGTCCCAGGCCCGGGACACACCCCACTTCACGTCCGCGCTGGTGATCGGCGCACCGTTCTCGAAGAACAGCCCGTCCTTCAGCGTGAAGGTCCAGGTCTTACCGCCCTCGGACGGCTTGCCGGTGTCGGTCGCCAGGTCGGGGACGATCTTGGTGCCGTCGGCACCGGGTGCGGCGCCCTGAGTGGTCAGGGTCCGGTAGATCAGCCGGTAGAAGTTGTTGACACCACCGTCGAAACCCCGGGCGGGGTCGAGGTGGGAGAAGCCCGCGTTCGCGAGCACCTGGAGCGTTCCGCCCTTCGCGGTCTCGCCGCCCGGACCGGCCGACGAGTCGGCGGCACCGGTCGCGCCACCACCCGAGCAGGCGCTGAGCACCAGCACTCCGGACAGCGCGAGCCCCAGTAGTGCTCCGACGCGGGGCACTCGCATGGATCTCTTCATGTGCCTTCTCTTTCAGTTCGCGGCGCGTAGCCACACACGCATGGCCAGGGCCTGACGGTTTCCCCAGAGGAAGTACGGGACGAAGGTCGCCGGCACTTCGCTGATGGCGGTCTGGGCTTCTTGATCAGTGATCACGGGATAAAGCTCGGGAGACGGTGCCGACGCGACACCCGCTGTGAGTTCGAGGACGAGGGCCTCCGGTACGCCGTCCACCACCGACCGCTGATACGCGGTCGCACCGGCCACAGCAGCGGGCGTCAGCAACAGGTCGTCGACCGGTGTCAGCACGTCTTGTTGCTCAACGCAATAGACCAGCGGGCCCCGGGCAACAGCAAGCGCGCCTCGAGTCGCATCCAGGTAGGGATGTGAACCGTGCGCCCTCGGTGCCATCGGCAACGTCAGCCGAACGGAGTCCCCGGCAATGAACCGCCGCCGCACGACCGCCCAGCCGTCGTTCACCACCGCACCGTCGATCTCGGCGCCGGTGCACCACCCAGGGATCCGCAAAGCGATCGCCTGCTCGTCCTCCGGCGCGCTGTCGACGGTGATGGTGATCTCGCCGTCCCACGGGTAGTTGGTCCGGACGGTGACGGCGAGGGTCTCGGTGGTGATGCGTGCATCGGCGTACACACCGACGTACAGCGTGTCGCCCTGCTGCGCCGCGACGTGATCCTGGAGCTCGGACATCCAGCGGACGATGTTCGGCGGGCAGCACGGGCAGCCGAACCACGACCGGCGCAACGGCTCTCCACCGCTCTCGGCGCCCGACCGCTGCTCGTGATCCGGCCGACGCTGCAACGGGTTGTCGTAGAAGAACGCCGTACCGTCGGCCGAAAGCCCAACGGCATAAGCGTTGTAGAGCACGGTCTCGTAGACATCGAGGTACGACGCTTTGCCCGTGGCAAGGAACATCCGCCACGCCCACTGCATCGTCGCGATCGCCGCACACGTCTCCGTGTAGGCGCGCTCCGACGGGAGCTCGTACCGGTCGCCGATCGCCTCGTCGGAGTGCCGGCTGCCCAATCCGCCGGTGAGGTACAGCTTGGTCGCGACCATGTCGTCCCACAGCCGCTCCAGCGCCGCGAGCAGGGTCGGGTCGTCGGTCTCGAGAGAGACATCCGCGGCACCGGCTGCCAGATAAGCCATCCGGACGGCGTGACCCGTGACCGAGGGGAGTTCGCGGAACGGCGCGTTGTCCTGGAAGTACTCGGCCGGGAAGATCGTGTGCTTCAGCTTCCCCTGACCACGACGGTCGACGAACAACTGAGCCTGGGTGAGGTAGTCCGCGGTGCCGGTTTCTCGATACAACTCGACCAGCGCCATCTCGACCTCGGGATGCCCGTCCACGACCTCCTCGCCGTCCTTGCCGAACTTGCGGACGACGAGGTCCGCGAACCGGGTGGCGATTGTCAACAATCGGCGGTCGCCCAGTCGACGATTCGCCGCGACGGCGGCCTGGATCAGGTGACCGAGGTTGTAGAGCTCATGTCCCCAGCCGAGATCGGACCACGGCTGGTTGGGCTGGTCCGGGTCCTGGAAGTACGAGTTCAGGTAGCCGTCCTCGGCCTGCGCCTGCTCGAGAAGTTCGACCACTTCGTCGAAGAACTCCCGCGCTCCGGCCGGCGCGTCGTCCTGGCCGATCTCGTAGGCGAGCCCTTCGAGCGTCTTGTAGAGATCGGTGTCGAGGAACGGGTACCGCCCCCGGTACGCCCCGACCGACGGGTCGGCCAGGCGGCGGAGGTTCTCCAGGTTGCCCGCCTTCCGCAACTCCGCGATCGCATGCGGAACCGTCGCCTCCCGATTCCGCCGCTGCCAGTCCGCCAGCAGCCCGCCCGTCAGCTCCACCTCACCCACAGGCAGCACCACTCCGCGACCAGCCCGCACCGCTCCACTCATCCAAGCACTCCAGTACCGTGTGACATTGCACAGACCCTAAGTGCAATGTCACACCTTGCCAAGAGAAGACGAAAGACGTTTACACGCCGGACACAACTTCCGCCGCGACCCACTGCCCCCTTCGGTGGTCCAAGGTGGTCGGCATGAGCGGACCGCCCCTCGATCTACGCCGCCGCACCCGCCACCCCCGCCGCGGGCCTCTTCCGCGCCACCGCCGCCGCCGCATGACCCTGCCCCTCGTCTGGGTGCTGACCGCCTGGGCCTACCTCGTGGCAGCGCTCTCCTGCTGGCGACCGGCATCTTCGTCGGCGTTCGACGCGTGACCGGGTGAGCTAGAGGCGCGGGTCGACCGGCTCCGACTCGAGGGCGAGGACGGCGAAGACGCATTCGTGGATGCGCCAGAGCGGTTCGCCGCGGGCGGCTCGTTCCAGCGCCTCGAGACCGAGCGCGTACTCACGCAGCGCGAGCGAGCGTTTGTGGCCGAGGTTCCGGTCGCGGAGGCGCTCGAAGTTGGCCGGCTCGGTGTAGTCCGGTCCGTAAATGAGCCGCAGGTACTCCTGCCCACGCACCTTCAGCCCCGGCTGCGCCAACCCCTTCGCCGTCCGCGTCAGGTTGGCGGCCGGCTTCACCACCATCCCCTCGCCACCCGCCGCGGTGAGCTCCTCCCACCACGTGATCCCGGCGTCCCAGTTGCCGGCATCAACGAAGAGTCGCCGAGTCGGCGTGATCAGCGACGGCCCAACAGCCACCAGTCGGTCCGCGATCCCGAGGTGCCACGCATGCGGTCTGTCCTGGTACGTCGTACCTTCCGACGCCAGCACCTGGAAGGGCGCCAGCCGGACCCCGTCGAGCCCGGCAGTCGGCCAGCAGTACCGTCGGTACGCCTCGGTGAAGCGCTCCGCGTTCGTCGTACGACGCTTGATCCGCGCCAACTGATCGCCCACGTCGAGCCCGGCGGCGACGGCTGCCTCCAGCGCTGCGGTTGCCGCTGGCAACGACGTACGGGCGGCCGCACCGACAGCGGCGTACTGGTTCCGGAGCAGGTCCTCGGCCTTGGCGCTCCACGGCAGCAGCTCGGCATCGAGCAGGAGCCAGGAGGTGTCGAGCTCGTCGAAGATCCCGGCCTCGGCGACGACCCCTCGCAGCGCGAGCAGCAGTTCGTCGGTCAGCGCCCCGTCGAAGAACGACCGTCCGGTCCGCGTGTGGATCGCGCCGCGTCCGGCCAGGCCGAAGCGCTTCTCCGCGACGTCGTCGTACCGCGTCAGCAGCACGACCGCCCGCGACCCCATGTGCTTCTCTTCGCACACCAGCTCGGTGACGCCCTGCCCGCGGTACGTCTCGAAGGCCTGCAGCGGGTGCTCGAGCAGCCCTGGTTCGGGTGAGGTGGTGACCGGGCTCATCGTCGGCGGCAGGTACAGCAGGAACCGCGGGTCGATCGCGAACCGGCTCATCACCTCCAGCGCGGCCCCGGCCTGCTCCGCGCGGATGCTGAGCCGCCCGTGCGTCGACGTCTCGATGACCCGCCGGCCGGTGACGTCGGTGAGCTCGAGTACGTCGGGCTCACGGGCCGGTGCGGTTGCCACGTGCAACGGCTTGGCCGGCGCGTAGTACTCCTCCGCCGCCTGGACCGAGGCCAGTTCGCGTTCCGGATAGCGCAAAGCGGTGAGCGATCCGCCGAAGACACAGCCGGTGTCGAGGCAGATCGTGTTGTTGATCCACTCCGGCTCGGGCGTCGGCGTGTGCCCGTAGACGACCATGGCGCGACCGCGGTACTCGTTCGCCCACGGGTAGCGGACCGGCAGCCCGAACTCGTCGGTCTCGCCGGTCGTCTCGCCGTACAGGCAGAAGGAACGGACCCGGCCGGACGCGCGGCCGTGCATCCGCTCGACCAGGCCGGCGTGCGACACGACCAGCCGGCCGCCGTCGAAGACGTAGTGCGAGATCAGGCCGTCGACGAACGTCTCGACGGCTTCGCGGAACTCCGGCGGCTCACCCGCCAGCTGTTCCAGCGTCGTCTCCAGACCGTGGCTGATCTTGACGTTGCGACCTCTGAGCGCCTTGAGCAACTTGTCCTCGTGGTTGCCGGGCACACAGAAAGCGTGGCCATTGGCAACCATCCCCATGACGAGGCGCAGTACGCCAGGAGTGTCCGGCCCGCGGTCGACCAGGTCGCCGACGAAGATCGCCCGACGTTCCGGATGTACGGCGTCGATCGCACGGCCGGCGTCGTCGCGGGTGATGGCGTAGCCGAGGTTGGTGAGCAACTCCTCCAGCTCGGCACGGCAGCCGTGGATGTCGCCGACGATGTCGAACGGGCCAGTCTGATCCTTGAGGTCGTTGAACAGCCGGGTCCGTTCGATGCTGACGGCATCGATCTCGTCGACGCTGTCGAGTACGTGCACCGTGCGGAAGCCCTCACGTTTGAGGCTGCGCAGACCGCGCTTCAGCTGTGACCGCTGCCTGGCGATGACCTTCGCACCGAACTGCCGGTCCGGTCGTTGCTCGTTGCGCTCGACACACACCCGCTCAGGCGGATCCAGAACGATTGCCACCGGCAACACATCGTGCTCACGTGCGAGCGCGACAAGCTCCTTGCGCGCCTCCGGCTGCACGTTGGTCGCGTCGATCACGGTCAGCCGGCCGGCCGCGAGCCGCTTACCCGCAATGAAGTTCAGCACCTCGAAGGCGTCCTTGGACGCCGCCTGGTCATTCTCGTCGTCGGACACCAGCCCACGACAGAAGTCGCTGGAGATCACCTCGGTGGGTTTGAAGTGCTTCCGGGCAAAGGTCGACTTCCCCGACCCACTCGCACCCACCAGCACGACAAGAGAGAGCGCCGGAATCGAAATCGCCGCCATCAGCCGGCCACCTTGTCCTGGAGCTTGAAGAGAGCGAGCTGGGTCGGCGGACCGACTTCCGGATCCACCGCGCCGACCGGACGGAACTCCACCGAATAGCCGTACAGCTCAGAAACCCGCGTCGCCCACTGATGGAATTCAGGCCGGGTCCATTCGAAGCGGTGGTCGGGGTGACGGAAGTTGCCGGCGGGGAGTGACTCGAAGCGCACGTTGTACTCGCTGTTCGGGGTGGTGACGACGACAGCGCCCGGGCGGGCGGCCTGGAAGACGGCCTTGGCCAGAGCCGGCAGCCGTGGGGGGTCGACGTGCTCGATCACCTCCATCAATACGGCGGCATCCAGGCCGACCAGCCGTTGGTCGGCGTACGTCACCGACGACTGCAGGAAGCGCAGCCGCTCCCGCTGGCGATCGGGGAGCTCGTCGTAGTGCAGACGCCGTTTCGCGCTGATCAGCGCCCGCGCCGAGACATCAGTGGCGAACAACTCCCCGACCATCGGGTCCTTCAGCAGCTCACCAACCAGCGCGCCCTCACCGCAGCCGAGATCCGCGATCCGCCGAGCACCGAGTTCCTTCAGGACGGCGGCGACCGTCGTACGGCGTTCAACAGCGAGCGACACCGGACCCTCCGCGTCGTCCGGAACGGCCAGTGGCTCGGTGAGCCCGTCGGCCTCGGCGAGGCGTTCGAGGGCGGTGTCGGCGAGGTAGCGCCGGTGGGCCAGGTAGCGGTGGGAGATCAGGTCCTTCTCCGGGTGCGCACCGAGCCAACCCTCGCCGGCGCGAACAAGCTTGTCGACCTCGTCGGACCCGACCCAGTAGTGCTTGGCGTCGTCCAGGACCGGGAGCAGCACATAGAGGTGATTGAGTGCGTCAGCCAGCCGGAGTACGCCGGTCAGCCGCAGGTCGACGTACCGGGAATCACCCCACTCAGAGATCTCCCGGTCGAGCGGCACGGGGCGAGCGTCGACGGTCCAACCCAGCGGACCGAACATCCGCTCAGCCAGCTCAGTACCACCTCGGCACGGGAGCGCGGGGATGTGGATCTCGAGCGGGATCGGCCGGGCGGCGAGCTCGGGACGGGCGTCGCAACGGCCGTTCATCGCCGTACGGAAAAGCTTCCCGAGTGCGACGGCGAGCAGGCTGGAGGCGGCGTACGGGCGGTCGTTCACGTACTGGCCGAGGGTGAAACCTTCCGCGGCCTTACCGCGGCCGGCTCGCACCAGCGCGATCGGGTCGATCTCGAGCAGCACCGCCGCCGTACAACGATCGTTTGATGCTTCCGGGTAAAACACCTGCGCGGTGCCACCGGTGATCTCGATGCCCTGCGGTCGCGCCGGATTCTTGTGCAACAGGAACCCGAAATCGCTCGCGGGCGCGTCAACTCCGGCAAAGTCGGTGGCAAGCGTCAGAAACACGTCCGTATTCGATCACGCCGAGCGGTCGCGAACCCACCGATTTGTCAGGAGTTGAAGGGATTTCGCCGCCTGCGGACGATCGAACATTGAGACACGCTGACGGAAGTCTGGCGTGTTGCCCGGAATGGTTCTAGCTTGTTTTCGAGAAGATGAGTCGCTACAGACCGTCCTTCCCCGCTGACAGTCGGTATTGTCCCCGGTTTGTGGCGAGTGCCCACCCACGCCGACCACGGGGAAAGGACCATGGCAGCATCCTCAGGCCTACCCAGTTCCGACAGACCCAGTTCCACCAGAGCAGGTCGTCCCGGCGAGGTCCGCCGGTGAAACCCCAGACCTTCGAACTCGTGCGCTACACCGACATCAGCGGAGTCTCCGGTACCGGCACCGTCGCGGAAGGGTGCGTCTTCACCGACGGCTCGGTCGCGCTGCGCTGGCACGGCCCGAACCCCTCCACGGCCGTCTGGCCGGACCTCGACTCCATCCTGGCCGTCCACGGCCACTGCGGCGCCACCGTCGTCCGCTGGCTCGACGTCTCCGAGATGGAAACGGTCCCCGGCACCGACCTGCTTCCCGGCGAAGTAGCCCACATCCTCGCCACCGGACGCAACACCCACCACCCGAAGGCGGTGGCCACAGCCTGACGTACGACGCCCAAGGAAGGACGTCGTACGAAACGGTCAGGGAGTCAGACCGGTCAGGGCGAAGAACTCCTGACGGGAACTGGGGTTCTCCCGGAGGATGCCGTGCAGGGACGACGTCACGGTGCGAGAGCCGGTGGCACGGACACCGCGCAGCGACATGCACTGGTGCTCGGCCTCGATCACCACGCCGACGCCCTTCGGCGCGAGGTGGTCCTGCAGCCAGTCGGCGACCTGCTTGGTCAGCCGCTCCTGCACCTGGAAGTCACGGGCGAACAACTCCACCACGCGTGCCAGCTTCGACAGCCCGAGGATCCGCTCCCCCGGTAGGTACCCGACGTGCGCGACGCCGTGGAACGGCAGCAGGTGGTGCTCGCACAGCGACTGCACCGGGATGTCCTTGGCCAGGACGAGTTCGTCGTATCCCTCGTCGTTCGGGAATGTGGTCAGCTCGAACTCCCGCGGCGTCAGCATCTCGGCGTACGCGTTCGCGACCCGGCGCGGGGTGTCGGCCAGGTGCGCGCTGTGCGGGTCCCGCCCCAGGGCGACCAGCAGATCGGTGACCGCCCGCTGGGCGGCGGGGAGGTCAATCTCCGCACGGCCGGCGACGATGCGGAGGGGGACGGACTCGAGATCAGCCGAAATCGCCATCAACACACTCCCTGAGTTCTCAACGAACTGCCATCATAACTGTTTTATCAACCGATGTTGGCGATAGAATCAACCCGTGGACACGTCCTGGGACGCACAGGTTCAGGCGGTCGCCGTTCTCGAGGAACCGACCCGGCGCCGCCTCTACGAGTACGTCGTCGCCCAGCCAACACCGGTCGGCCGGGACGACGCGGCGACCGCGCTCGGCATCCCCCGGACCACGGCCGCGTTCCACCTGGAGAAGCTCACTGAGGAAGACCTCCTCGCCACCTGCTACGAGCGCCGCAGCGGGCGCACCGGCCCGGGCGCCGGACGGCCGGCGAAGCTCTACCACCGGTCCGAACGTGAGATCGACATCACCCTCCCCGAGCGTCAGTACGCCGTCGCCGGCCGCCTGCTTGCCGCCGCGGTCGAGGACGCCGAAGCATCCGGCGGCTCACCCCGCGAGGCCGTGAACCGTCGCGCCCGGGAGTACGGCGAATCACTCGGCCGGACGGCGGGCGAAGGGTCGGTGGACCAGATCCTCAAAGCCCACGGCTTCGAGCCTCGTCCCGACAAGGACGGCATCGCGCTCGCCAACTGTCCGTTCCAACGCATCGCCAAAGACCAGCCCCAACTGGTCTGCGGGATGAACCTGCACCTGCTGGCCGGACTCATCAGCACCCTCGACATCCCGTACGAAGCCCGCCTCATCCCAACCCCCGGCCAGTGCTGCGTCCGCCTCGTGCCGGCCGGTCTAAGCTCGGCGGGTGGCTAAGAGCAAGCAGAGTCAGGGCACACCGGCGACGGTGACGTTGACGAAGGCGAAGGTCGAGTTCACCGCGCACACGTACGACCATGACCCAGGCGCGAAGTCGTACGGGCTGGAGGCGGCCGAGGCTTTGGGTCTCGCGCCCGAGCAGGTGTTCAAGACGCTGCTCGTCGAGGTCGACGGGAAGCTGACCGTCGGCGTCGTACCGGTGGACAAACAGCTCGACCTGAAGGCGATCGCGGCCGCGGCCGGCGGGAAGAAGGCGGTGATGGCCGACCCGGCCGCCGCCGAACGCACCACCGGGTACGTGGTCGGCGGCATCAGCCCGATCGGTCAGAAGCGCGCCCTGCCGACGGTTATCGACGCGACTGCCACCGACCACGACACCGTCTACGTCTCGGGCGGCCGCCGCGGCCTCGACATCGGCCTAGCTCCGACCGACCTGATCACCGTCACCAACGCCCGCACAGCGACCATCGCCCGCTAGCTCCACAAGGCTGGCTGGCGCGTCGGGATCCCCAGGACGGAGCGCCTTCGGTCGTGACGGGTCAGTCAGCCGGTGATGCTTGGGTGGCCGGTTTCGAGGTGGGCGGTGAGGCGACGGCGGTAGGTCGCGTCTTCGGCGGCCGTGACCTCGACGTCGTACCAGCCGCGGTCGGTCGGCCAGGGCAGCTCGCGGGTCTGCTTGCCGCGCAGCTCCACTGTCACCGTCTTGCTGCCGTAACCGCGGGCCTTCACCTTCAAGGTCAGCGGCTTCCGCGACGTGTTCACCAACTCCAGCTCGAGTGAGTTCCGGTCCCGGCGAGCGCGAACGTCGAGGCCGGCCGCGGCGCCGTCGGCTGATCCGGCCAGCTCGACCCAGAACCGGTTCGGCCCCTGGACGGCGAGCTCGTACGGCCCGTCGACCGCGATCACCTCGGCGCGTTCCCGCCGTACGTCGACATGCTCGGGCGCGGGCAGTTCACCGCCGTACGAGTAGATCGCGAAATGCACGGCCTCGGTGCCCTTGTTGCCGAGGGCCAACGTCAGTTTGCCATCGGCAACGAAGCCGGAAACCGACGGCTGGTAAGGCAATGCGCGGGCCGGCCGGTGACCAGGCTCCTGCTGCGGCACGGCCTGGTCGGCCGGCGGGGTGGGCTTCCAGCGCTCGATCGGCGCGGGCACCGGACCGGGTGCGTCCAGGGACGGCTGCCGGTAGGTGCGGCCGAAGTCGAACGCCGACGTGAGGTCGCCGCAGGCGGTCCGGCGCCAGCTGCTGATGTTCGGCTCGCGGACGTCGGTCCAGCGCTCGAGGAACCGGATCACCGAGGTGTGGTCGAACACCTGCGAGTTGACGTGCCCGCCGACCGACCACGGCGAGACGACGGTCATCGGCACCCGCGGGCCGAGGCCGATCGGCTGACCGGCGTACCAGTCGTCGCCGTTACCCGAGTCCGGCCGCGGCGCGACCGGCGGCGGGACGTGGTCGAAGTACCCGTCGTTCTCGTCGAAGTTGATCAGCAGCACGGTCTTGGACCAGGTCTCCGGGTCCGAGGCGATCGCGTCGAGCAGGTCGTAGACGAGGTTCGCACTGCCGACCGGCGTGGACGAGCCGGGGTGCTCGGAGTCGATCGCGGACGGCACCAGCCAGCTGACCTGCGGGAGCTTGCCGGCCGTGATGTCGGCGCGCAGCCGCGGGACCAGCGACTCCGGCTCGGACCGGTACATCGCCTGGTAGAACAGCTTCTGGTCCTTGGCGGGCTGCTTGGCAACGGCGGCCTGCAACTGCTTCAACGCCGCGGCCTGCTCGGCCGGCGTCTTCGCGAAGAGCTTGTCGTAGAACTCCTCGGTGGTGCGGTAACCACCCGGCACGGACGCGAGGATCCGGTGCCCGAGCTCCTTGAAGGTCGTGAAGTACTCGACCGCGTTGTCGGTGAAGTTGTCCCACTCCTGGTAGATCTGCCACGACACCCCGGCCTGCTCGAGCCGTTCCGGGTACGACGTCCAGTCGTAGCCCTGGTGGTCGTAGGAGTACGCCGCGTTGGTCACCGCGCGTTGCGTCGTACCGGGCTCGTATCCCGTCGTCCCGGACCAGAGGTAGTTGCGGTTCGGGTTGGTGGAGCCGTTGACGGAGCAGTGGTAGGCATCGCAGATCGTGAAGGTCTCGGCGAGTTCGTACTGCAGCGGGATGTCGCGGCGGTCGTAGTGGGTCATCGTGGCCGCGGTCTTGGCCTGCACCCAGTCGTCGTTCCAGCCGTTGCCCCAGGCCTGGGTGGCGTCGCTGTAGCCGTGCGGCAGGGCACCGAGGTACTGGATGTCGTCCGCCTTCCGGCCGGCGTCCGCCGCGGCCTTGCGGATCGAGAACGGCAGCACCTCGCCACCACCGGCCTTCGGCTGGTGGAACACGCTCTTGCCGTTGCGCAGCCGCAGCGGCTGCCGGTCCCCGAACCCACGCACACCGCGCAGCGTCCCGTAGTAGTGGTCGAACGAGCGGTTCTCCTGCATCAGCACGATCACGTGCTCCACCGCGCGCAGACCACCGCGCCTCACCGGTTGCGCCATCGCCGTGTGCAGCGACGGGGGGAGCAGCGAAGCCGCCACTCCCCCTGCCGCCGAGCCGAGCACCAGACGCCGAGAAATCTCAGTCATGCCCGGGACACTAGGACCGCCCTGTAGCCGCCGCTAGGCCAGAAGGTGAACAACCGGGCGACCTACCTGGCGCGCCGCTCCAGCACTGCGGCCCGCAGGTTCTCCAGCACCGACTCCGTGGTTTCCCAGCCCATGCACGCGTCGGTGATCGACTGGCCGTAGGCGAGCTCGCGCGTCGGGTCCAGGTCCTGGCGGCCCTCGACCAGGAAGGACTCGAGCATCACGCCGACGATCGCGTCGTTGCCGGCCGCCACCTGTTGGCCGATCTCCTCCGCGACCACCGGCTGACGGCGGTGGTCCTTGCGGCTGTTGCCGTGGCTCGCGTCGACCACCGCGCGCTCCTGCAGCCCGGCCTTGCGCAGCTGCTCCATCGCACCGGCCACGGAATCCGTGTCGTAGTTGGGTCCGCTGTCGGATCCGCGCAGTACCAGGTGACAGTCCGGGTTGCCGCGGGTGTGCAGAATCGCGGGGGCGCCGTCGTGGTCGATACCGGTGAAGACGTGCGGTACGGAGGCGGCCTTGATCGCGTCGACCGCCGTACCGATGCTGCCGTCAGGGCGGTTCTTCATGCCGATCGGCATCGACAGACCGGAAGACAGCTGCCGGTGCACCTGACTCTCGACCGTGCGTGCGCCGATCGCACCCCACCCGACGGTGTCGGCGATGTACTGCGGTGTGATCGGGTCGAGGAACTCGCAACCGACCGGGAGGCCGAGCTCGAGGACCTGCAGCAAGAGCTGACGGGCCGTGCGCAGGCCTCGGTTCACGTCACCGGAGCCGTCGAGACCCGGGTCGTTGATCAGGCCCTTCCAGCCCAGGGTGGACCGCGGCTTCTCGAAGTACACGCGCATCACCACGAGCAGACCGTCGGAGAGTCGCTCGGCCACGGGTCGGAGGCGTTCGGCGTACTCGAGGGCCGCCTTGGCGTCGTGCACCGAGCACGGGCCGACGACGACCAGCAGGCGGTCGTCAACGCCGTTCAGTACGTCGCTCACGGCCTGGCGACCGTCGACCACGGTCTGGGCGAGAGCGTCGCTGAGGGGCAACTCGTCGTGCAGGGCGAGCGGTGTGATCAGCGGGACGGTCTTCTCGATCCGTCGGTCGACGACCGCGGCCTGATCCGTCTGCCTCGGAAGGGTGTTCATCTGCTGGGTCTCCTTTGATGGCCGGCCACGCCAGGAGGTCCTAGGCACGCGCCGGCGGGAGTGAGAAAAGGCAAGGACGGATGTCCTTGCCTTCGGGCCGGCGTTGGTGTCTTCGGTGGGCGTCAGCAGGCGGCTGAGTCGCCCGGCACCAGGGCCGGCCACTCAAAAAATCGCCAATAGCTGCGCTTCACGAGTACGACGATAGCACTCCAGGAAATGCCTGGCATCCGAGCCTTGGTCATGGTTGTCTCAGCCGGTGAGCATCCGAACCGCGCGACCGAGCGAGCTGCCGTTGCTCCAGTCGCTCGAACTCGCCGCTGGAGTCCTCTTCCGCGACATCGGCATGACCGACGTCGCGGAACACCCGCCACCGGTGGAGGTCTTCGAGCACTTCCGGCAGGCTGGCCTGCCGCGTGATTGCTCGTCAGTAACCACGGGCGGTCCGCTGTCGTTGAGGGCTGCAACGGCCTAGACGATGAGGGGTGCTGTGACGGTGGTTGGTCCGCTCGGGGTACACGTTCTGCTCGGTGACCGCCGGCACGGGGCCGGACGGTGAGGCCGCGGACCTTCGAACTGGTTCGCTACCGCGATCCCAGCGGCGTCTCCGGCACCGGTGTGGTGGCCGAGGGCTGTGAGTTCAGCGACGGCTCGGTGGCGCTGCGCTGGTGCGGTAACAACCCCGCGACGGCGGTCTGGCCGGATATCGACTCCGTGCTCGCCGTCCACGGTCACCAGGGCGCGACCGAGGTGCGCTGGATCGAGGAGCAGTCCAGGTCGAGCCTCTTCGACGAGTTGCACCAGGTCCGTCCGCCCAATTCCGTCGCCGACCCACTGCCGGGCAGCCACGCCCGCGGATGGGCAGGCGCCCGCCATCTCAGGTAGAAACATGCCCGTGACGCAGATCTACCTGGTTCGGCATGGAGAGCCGGACTACGAGCTGGTCGACTCCCGTGGTCTGCCCGGGATCGCGGCCGACACCGCCCCGCTCACCCCGGTCGGCGCCAAGCAGGCCGAGGAGCTCGCAGACCTGCTCAGCGGCATCGGAGCGACGTACCTGGTCAGCTCGCCGTTCACCCGCGCCCTGCACAGCGCCGCGATCATCGGGCACCGGCTTGCCCTCGGCGTACGGGTCGACTACGACCTGCGCGACTGGCTGCCGGACCACACCGGGTCGTGGCGCGGTCTGGCCGACGTACGGGCCGCTCAGGCCGAGTTCGAGGCGTACGACGGGGAATGGCCCGAAGGCATCCAACGTCCCTGGGAGCCGCTGTCCCGGGTCCGCGAGCGGGCTCGGGCCGCGCTGGGCCGGCATACCGCCAGCACGGACGGACCGGTGCTGGCGATCACCCACGCGATGGTGATCCGCGCGCTGACCGGCGAGACGGGTACGGCGCACGGCGCGCACGAGTACTACCGCTACGATCCAGCGGACGATGGGGCATGACTGAGCGGAGCGAACTCATCGATGGCACAGCCTGGACTACCTCGCGTCCTGGGCGTCGTTGCCCTCGGCGGGATCATCGGCTCGCTGGCCCGCTACGGACTTGCTGAGGCGTCGCCGCACGGGCCGGGCGAGTTTCCCTGGTCGACGTTCGCAACGAACGTGGTCGGCTGTTTCGCGATCGGTCTCCTGCTGGCGCGGTTGACGCCGCGATCGCACCCGCTGCTCCGACCGTTTCTCGGCACCGGCATCCTCGGCGGGTTCACGACCTTCTCGACGTTTGCCGTCGACACCGAGAAGCTGCTGCCCGAGCACGTGGTCGTTGCCCTGGTCTACTTCTTCGGGACCGTCGCGGCCGGGTTGCTCGCGGCAACGCTCGGCGAGTGGGCCGGGCGGCCGCGATGAACATCCTGCTCGTCGCACTCGGTGCGGCCGTCGGCGCTCCCCTGCGGTTCCTGGTGGACAAGCACATGGTCGGCCGGTTGTTGCTGAGTACGACAGTCACTGCGCCGCTGCCGTGGGGAACCTTCACCGTCAACATCCTGGGCAGCTTCCTGCTCGGGTTGCTCACCGGAGTGACCGATCGGACCACGACGTTGCTCGTCGGAGTCGGGTTCTGCGGCGCGTTCACGACGTACAGCACGTTCGCCGCGGAGACGACGGCGCTCGCTGCTTCCGGGCATCGCGGGAAGGCGTTGCTGAACGTCGTACTCAACCTCGGCGTCGGCCTACTGGCCGCCGTACTCGGTGCTGTGCTCGCCTGAAGCAATTGAGTGACTCATGTCACACCAGGTGATGACGTGAACACAGTCACCGCGTGAACTGGGCCCGATCACGACCTGCGACGCCAGGTGCCGATAACAAATGGACCGAACTTCGAGACAACAAGGGTTGAACTCGGTGTGAGTTGAGCATAGTTTTCACCGAGCGCCCGTCCGCGCTTACGGTGAGTCAAGGAGGTTGCCATGTCGAGAGGGATGCCTCGCCTGCCCCGCCCGCTCATGGATCTGTGGGACTGGCAGTCGCAAGCCGCGTGCCGCGACGTCAACCCGGAGTTGTTCTTCTCGCCCGAATCGGAGCGTGGCGTTCGCAAAAGGGCCCGCGAGATGGTGGCGAAGTCGCTCTGCGGAACCTGCCCGGTTCAGCCCGAATGCCGTCAGCACGCGCTCTCCGTCGGAGAGCCGTACGGCGTCTGGGGCGGCACCACGGAGTCCGAGCGCGACAACTCCATCCTGCCCGAGCACCGTAAGTCGGCGTGACGGAGCAGCTTCTCCACCACCCGCCATCAGCCGAAGTCCTCGCCGGTGAGGCCTGCGCGAAAGCTCAGGCCTTACCGTCGTCGGACTCTGACGGTGTCTCGTCCTCAGCCTTGGGCTTCGGCTTGGGCTTGCGGTCCGGTGGGTCCGGCTCGGCCTCGGGTTCTGGTTCCGGCGGCGTCCGATCCTGCGGCGGCTTCGCGGTCGTCCGCGGGTCGCGATAGCGGTCCAGGGACTTGAGGAAGTCCGGATCGTCGTCCGGCGCGACCGGACGGGTGGACGGCTTCGGCGGCCGGACGGCGCGATCGCGACGGCCGAGCTGAGTGCGGAGCATCAGCAGCCAAACGATCGGCCCGATGAACGGGACGAACACGATCAGGACGATCCACACCAGCTTGGGCAGGTGCGGCACGTCCTCGTCGGGCGTCTGGATGCAGGAGAACAGCGCATACACGCTGAGCGCCAGGCTGATCAGGAACGGCAGAAATCGAACCACGCTCCAACAGTACGGCGCGACGCCGAAAGCACCGCATCCCCGGGCCTGCCGGTGGTCAACCCGTAATCCGTCACCGGGCCGTGACGGTCAGGCCACGGGCGCGCAGAACCGAGTTCTCCAGCGGACGGAACACCAGCAGTTCGATCCCGACGCCGACGACGAAGATCAGCAGGATGCCGGCGAACACCATCGAGATGTCCGACAGCGACATGCCGTTGTGCAGGAACTGACCGAGCCCCTCACCGAGCTCCGGCGAGGTCGCGATCAGCTCCGCGGCCATCAGCGACCGCCACGAGAACGCCCAGCCCTGCTTCAACCCACCCAGGAACCCCGGCAGCGCGGCCGGCAGGAGGATGTACCGAATTCCGCCGAGCCGTCCGGCACCGAGCGCCTTGCCGACCCGCGGCAGGATCGGCGGCACCTGGTCCAGACCGGACACCAGCCCGTTCGCGATCGACGGTACGGCGCCCAGCAGCACGACCCAGTAGATCGCCCGATCGTTCAGCCCGAACCACAGGATCGCGGCCGGTACCCAGGCCACCGACGGCAGGCTCTGCAGACCCGACACCAGCGGACCGATCCCCCGCCGTACGACGGAGATGTTCGCGATCGCCAGACCCAGCGGTACGGCGATCAGCAGCGAGATCGCGAAGCCGATGACGGCCCGGTGCACCGATACCCAGAACAGCTCGAGGATCTCCCCCGTCGTCACCAGTTGCCAGATCTGCCCCCACACGTCGACCGGCGCCGGCAGCTTGAACTCCGGCCAGAACGCGGCCGCCCACAACGCCTGCCACACCGCGACGAGCAGTGCGATCGCGACAACAGGCGGCAGCACCCGTCCGGCGATCCGCCGAGCCAGTGAGCCTTCACTGGGGTTGACCGGCGTGTCCAGCGCGTCCAGGCCGGCTTCGACGGACCCAGGATCGTACGCCGCGTCGTACAACTCGTCCTTGACGTCAGGCTGCGGCATGACTGCTGATCACCTTCCGCAGCGCCGCGTTGATCTCGTCGACCGCACCGGCTTCGTCCGCACCGGTCAGTCCGTCGACGTCCCACTGCCGCACCACCCGACCGGGCCGCGACGACAGCAGTACGACGCGCTGCCCGAGCCGCACGGCCTCGCGTACGTCGTGCGTGACGAACAGGATCGCCGTACCGGTCGCACGCCAGATCCGCAGCAGCTCACCCTGCAGTACATCCCGAGTGATCGCGTCCAGCGCGGAGAACGGCTCATCCATCAGCAGCAACGACGGCTTGCCCGCGCTGGCGCCGGTGTTGTCGTCGGTAGACGCGAGAGCCCGTGCGAGCGCGACCCGCTGCCGCATACCGCCGGACAGCTCGTGCGGCCGCTTGTCACCGAGTCCTGCGAGTCTGACGAGCTCCAGCAACTCAGCAGCCTTCGCACGACGCGCAGCCTTCGGTACGCCGGCCATCCGCAGCGGCAGCTCGACATTCCCGGCAGCCGTCAGCCACGGCATCAGCGCGGGCTCCTGGAACACAACCGCCGGCCGCGACGAGCTCAGCTCGATCCGCCCGTTGGTCGGCTTGTCGAGACCGGCCACCAGGTTGAGCAGCGTGGTCTTCCCGCAGCCGGACGCACCGAGCAGGCAGACGAACTCACCGGCCGCGACGTCGAGATCGACACCTTCCAGCGCCACGACAGCAGTGCGGCCGTGACCGAACGCCTTGCCGACCTGGTGGAACCGCACCGGCCGCACCACGCTCTGCTCAACCTCGACTGTCGCGGTCATGGTTTGCCACCCCCTACTTCGTGTCCAGGCCGGCCGCGTCCACGGTCGGCTTCCCTGCCTTGGTCAGTACGTCGTTCAGCGGGCCGAGGTCGGCGAATCCGGCAACCGTCGGCGCTTCCTTAGCGATCCCCGCGGTGACCGAGTCCTTGGCCAACTGCGGGAACGTCGAGGCGATCGGGTCCGCGGTGATCTGGATGTTGGCGAACGCACGGTCGATGACGGCCGGCTTCAGCGCCTTGCCGGTCAGCTCCTTGAGCTGCGCGTTCACCACCGTCTTGGCGGCCGCCTTGTCGGTGGTGGCGAAGTCGATCGCCCCGACCAGGCCGGTGAGCAGCGCCTTCACGGACTCCGGGTGCTCCTGCAGGAACTGGGTCCGGACGATCAGCACGGTGGTCGGGAACTTGCCGTCCGGCCACAGGGTCGCCTCGTCGAGCAGCACCTTCGCGCCGGCGTCCAGGACGAGCCGCGACGACCAGGGCTCGGGCAGCCAGGCCGCGTCCACGTCACCCTTCTTGAACGCGTCCAACGTCTGCGCGTTCTCCAGGTTGGTGACCTTGACCTTGCCGGTCAGGTTCTTCTCGGCCAGCCACTTCTTCAGCGAGACGTCCTGGGTGTTGCCGAGCTGCGGGGTGACGACGGTCTTGCCGACCAGGTCCTCCGGCTTGGTGATCGTCGGCTTCACCACCAGTTGCGCACCGCCGGACGTCGTACCGGCGATCAGCCGGACGGCCTCGCCGTTGGACTTCGCGTAGGCGTTGATCGCCGGGCCGGAGCCGATGAAGGACGCGTCCAGCGAGCCGCCGAGCAGTGCACCGACGGCCTCGGGTCCGGCGTTGAACTTGGTCGGCACCAGCTTGGTGCTGCCGAGTTCCTTGGTGAACAGGCCCTTGTCCAGGCCGACCAGTGCGGCGGCGTGGGTGACGTTCGGGAAGTAGCCGAGCCGCAGCTCGGTCGCCGGGCCCTTGTCCGACGAGGCGGCCGGGGCGTCGTTGCCCTCCGCGCGGGAGCAGCCGGCGACGGCCATCACCAGGGACAGGACGGCGGCGGAGGCGGCGAAGAGACGACGGGCAGGACGAGTTCTGGACATGCTCAGTAGACCTTCAACTGTGCGGGCGGCCGGAGCGGCCGCGGGCGGAGGACGAGCAGGAATGTGGTGACGAGGTCAGACGGTCTCGAGTTCGCGCTCGGCCTGGACGTCTGCCCGGCGGCCGGTGCGGCCGCTGGTGCGAACGCTGTAGGCGACGACCGCGGCCCATCCGACGATCAGAGCGCCGTACACGAGGTAGCGCGGGCCTTCGGCCACGCCGAGTCCCTTCAGCAGGGTGCGGGCGTTGGTCAGGATCAGCACCAGGCCGACGCCGACGCCGAGCCAGCGAGTCGCCAACCGGGACACCAGCCATGCGGCCAGTGGTGCAGCGAGCACGCCGCCGATGAGCAGCGCGCCGACGATGCCGAGCGGCAGGTTCTCCCTGCCGAGGCCGACAAGGAAGCCGATGCTGGCGGCGACCGAGACGACGAACTCGGCCGCACTGACCGAACCGACCGTGCGGCGCGGGTCGAGCTTGCCGCTGCTGAGCAGGGTCGAGGTCGCGACCGGGCCCCAGCCGCCACCGCCGGTGGCGTCGATGAACCCGGCCACCAGGCCCAGCGGGCCGAGGAACTTGCCGGCCGGACGGCCTTCCATCACGGCCCGCACCTTCCCGGTCGCGAACCGGGCCAGGATGTAGATGCCGATCAGGAGCAGCAGTGCGGCGACCCACAATGAGGCCGATTCGGTCGACAGACCGGACAGGAACGTCGCGCCGGCGAAGGCGCCGATGCCGCCCGGGACGCCGATCAGCGCGACCACGCGCCAGTCGACGTTGCCGAACCGCCAGTGCGACAGACCGGACGCGAGCGTGGTGCCCACCTCGGCGAGGTGGACGGAGGCGGACGCGACGGCGGGCGTGATGCCGGTGATCAGCAGGGCCGTGGTGGCGGTGACGCCGTAGGCCATGCCGAGGGTGCCGTCGACGAGCTGGGCGACGGAACCCAGCAAGGCGATCAGGATGAGACGACGCACGGAACTGCTCCTACGGGTCGGGGAGGAGGCGCTGACGGGCGAGGAGTACGCCTAAGGTCAACAACCCGCGGAGTTCACGCGCAGCAGGTCGACGTGCCGGCGCCGCGTGAGGGCGTCGCCGGGAGCGTTTCGGGTGACCTGCATGCATCCATGAAAGCGGACAAAGTCGAGCAAGATGCTCAGGTTTCACGATGCGAGACGAGAAATCACAAATTGAGACAAACGATCACTTCCGATCAGCCGTGCAGGGCGGAACTGCGGACGGGATCACCACTGGGCGCAGAAACGGACGCGACCAGTTGTGGTCACAGTGTTGAAAGCGCAGTGCTCGCCTGCCTACGGTCCTCGGGGTGTCGACGAGCCTGAGGAGCCGCCTGATGCACGATCTGCCGGACGGATGGACGCCTGGTGGTCCACTGAACGCCGGAACACTGAAGACCGAGTACGCCGTGCATCCGCTGGGCACTGATGTCCGGCGGCCACGGCTCGGATGGATCGCGACCGCTCCCGGATTCGGCGCGACACAAGCGTCGTACCAGATCCTCGTCGCGTCCTCACCGGAGCTGCTCACGCCGGAGAACGCCGATGTGTGGGACTCGGGCAAGGTGAGCTCGTCACGGACCTTCGGCATCGAGTACGACGGCCAGGCCCTGACCCCACGCACTCGGTACCACTGGACCGTCCGGCTCTGGGACGGCCTGGACCGTGAAGGCAGCTGGGCCGAGCCCGAGTGGTTCGAGACCGCACTCCTCGACGAGGGATGGGGCACCGCGCGCTGGATCGGCGGCACGACCGACAGCGCACCTCTCCTTCGGCAGGCCTTCACGACCGACGGGACGGTGAAGCAGGCCCGGCTGTACGCGAGCGGTCTCGGGTACGCCGACCTGCGACTGAACGGTCAGCGGATCAGCGACGCCGTACTCGATCCCGGCTTCACCGACTACGACCACACCGTGCTCTACGTCACGCACGACGTCACCGACCTGCTGCGGTCCGGCGACAACGTGGTCGGCGCCGAGCTCGGTCGCGGATTCTTCGGACTGACCACCCCCAACGCCTGGCGCTGGCACCAGGCGCCCTGGACCGCTGAGCCTCGGCTGCTCGCCCGCCTCGTCATCGAGTACGACGACGGTCGCACGACCGAGGTGGTGTCGGACGAGTCCTGGCGCATCACCGGCGGCCCGACCATCTCGGACGACCTCTACACCGGCGAGACGTACGACGCCCGCCGCGCCCGCCCCGGCTGGGACACCGCCGGCTTCGACGACTCCGCCTGGTCGACGGCCACCGTCGTGGACGCGCCCAAGGGCTCGCTCCAGGCCCAAGCCCACGAGCCGATCCGCGTCGTCGAGACCGTCCGACCCACTGACATCACCGAAGTGCGGCCAGGCGTCTGGATCGTCGACTTCGGCCACACCACGGCCGGCTGGACCAAGCTCACCGTGAACGCCGACGCCGGCACCGTCATCAGCCTGACCCACGGCGAGACGGTCGCTGATGACAACGTGGTGGCGGTCAACGTGCACGTCGAGGGCGACCGGATCCAGCGCGACGAGTATATTGCCGCCGGCAACGGTATCGAGGAGTGGGAGCCGCGCTTCTCCTACAAGGGCTTCCGCTACGTCCAGGTCGAAGGCATCACCGATCGGCCCGATGTGCTGATGCGGGTGGTGCACTCGGACGTTCGTGACGTGACCCGGTTCTCTTCGACGCAGTCGTCGTACGAACAGTTCGACCAGGCGATGCGTCGTACCGTCCTGAACAACCTGCACGGCATCCCGACCGACACACCGTTCATGGAGAAGAACGGGTGGACCGGTGATGCGCAGGTGGGCGGGCCGACGATGCTGGCGACGCTCGATCTGGCCCGGTTCTTCACCAAGTGGCTGGGCGATATCCGCAACAGCCAGGCCGAATCCGGGCAACTTCCGGTGATCGTCCCGTCGAGCGGCTGGGGCTTCACCGACCTCTCCCCCGCGACCGAATGGCCGACGGTGTACCCGTTCCTGCTCCGGGAGATGCATCGCTCGTACGGCGACGAGCGGTTGCTGCACGAGCACTGGGATTCGCTGACCCGCTACCTGGCCTGGGAGCTCGACCGAGTCGAGGACGGCCTGTCCGTCAGCGTGCTCGGCGACTGGCTCCCACCCGGCTTCGGCAGCGGCCCAGCGCCGGAAGACCGCCGGCTCACCGGGACGGCGTACCTCTACCGAGCGCTGATCGCGGCCGCCGAGATCGGCGACCTCATCGGCAAGCCGAACGACTACCGGAAGTCCGCGGCCGAACTGAAGGACGGTCTCAACCGCGCGTTCCTGGATCGCGAGGCAGCGGTCTACAAGTCGGGTGACGACCCGGACTACCGGCAGACGTCCAACGCGGTCCCACTGGCATTCGGCATCGTCCCGGACGAGTTGGTACGACGGGTTGCCGCCAACCTGGCCGCGGATGTCGAGGCCCGTGGGTTCCACCTCAACACCGGCTGCCTCGGCGTCGGCGTGCTGCTGCCGGTGCTGACCGCACACGGGTACGCCGACGCGGCGACGAAGGTCGCGTTGCAGCGGAGCTACCCGAGCTGGGGCTACTGGTTCGACCTCGGCGCGGACACGATGTGGGAGAAGTGGGAGGAGGACTCGCGGTCGCGGAACCACTACTTCCAGGGCACCGTCGTGCAGTGGGTGTATGAGAACGTCGCCGGTCTGCGCAACCTCGATGCGGGCTGGCAACGGATCCTCGTCCGGCCGGACGCGCGTGGTGAGGTCGACTCGGCGACGATCCGCACCGACACGATCCGCGGCCGGGTGACCGTGGCTTGGAAGCGAGTGAGCCGGGTGCTGTCGCTGGACGTCCAGGTTCCCGTGGGTACGACGGCCGAGGTCCACGTACCGTCCGCGGCTGCGTCGGACGTCACCGTCGTACCGGCTCCGTTCGCGAGTGAGGCGTCGTACGAGGACGGTTACACCATCTACACCGTGCCGGCCGGGCTGTGGAACTTCACGAGCCGGTCGGCATGACCTTGGTGTAGAGGAGGTCGCGGCACTCGCGGCCCTCGGCCTGGGCACGCGACTCGAACTTGGTCACCGGACGCCATTCGGGTCGCGGGGCCCAGCCGTCGTACTGGTTGCGCAGCAGCGGCTCGGCCTCGCACACCTCGAGCATCCGGTCCGCGTAGTCCGCCCAGTCGGTTGCCAGGTGCAACGTTCCGCCGGGCTGCAGGCGGGACGCCACCAGCGCGACGAACGGCGGCGTGACGAGCCGCCGCTTGTGGTGCCGCTTCTTCGGCCAGGGGTCCGGGAAGTAGATCCGTACGCCGGCCAGCGCACCGGGCGCGACGTGGTCGCGGAGGAAGTCGAGCGCGTCGCCGTGCAGCATCCGGACGTTGTCGAGGTCGTACTTCTCCACCCACAACATCAGCTGACCCAGTCCGGCCGGATACACCTCGGCGGCCAGGTGGTTCACCTCTGGCGCCGCCACCGCGAGCTGAGCGGTCGCATCACCCATCCCCGACCCGATCTCCAGCACGGTCGGCGCCTCCCGGCCGAACCAGTCGGCCAGATCGACGTACCCCGGCGGCAGCTCCTCCAGCTTCCGGCCGAGCGACGCCCAGTTCGTCTCCCAGACCCGCTTCTGCCCAACCGTCATCCGAACAGTCCGCCGGACATGGCTGAAAACCCCAGCCTGCCTGACCTCATTCACCGCCTCCACCGCCTCCACCGGCACGAGTGTATTAGTCGTCCCAGAACAGGCGAGCGACGGTGTTGTGGGCACGGCGGGTGATGCGGAGGTAGTCGTCGGAGAAACGGCTCGATTCGCCCGGCGGGTAGCCGCAGATCTGGGCGACCGCGGCGAGGTCCCGGGGGTCTGTGGGCAGCGAGTCGCCAGGGCGGGCCCGGACGAGCATGATCGCGTTGCGGATGCGGGTCGCCATCTCCCACGCGACCCGCAAGGTTTCCGCGTCCGTCGCCTCGACCAGTCCGGCCTGCACTGCAGCTTGCAGTGCACCGAGGGTGCGCGTCGTACGCAGTGCAGGGACCCGATTGGCCTCGCGCAACTGCAGCAGTTGCACGGTCCACTCGATATCGGCCAGACCGCCCCGGCCGAGCTTGGTGTGGGTGCTCCGATTGGCGCCACGCGGCAGGCGTTCGGCGTCCACTCGCGCCTTGATCCGGCGGATCTCTATCACGTCCCGGTCGCTGACACCGTTCGCCGGGTAGCGCAGCGGGTCGATCAGATCGCGGAACGCCTCGCACAGGTCGGCATCCCCGCACAGCGGATCCGCCCGCAACAACGCCTGCGCCTCCCACACCGCCGACCAGCGTTCGTAATAGGACGCGTACGACGCCAACGTCCGGACCAGCGGCCCCTGACGACCTTCCGGGCGAAGATCCGCGTCGACCTGGACGGCCGGGTCGGCGCCGGGCAACGCCAGCAGCCGCCGAAACTCGGTCGCGGTCTGGGTGGCGAAATCGGTCGCAGCCTTCTCGTCAGCACCCGGCACCGGATCGTGAACGAACATCACGTCCGCGTCGCTGCCGTAGCCGAGCTCGTGCCCACCGAACCGGCCCATCGCGACGATCGACATCCGGGTCGGCTCGGGCTCCCCCTTGGCGATGGCACGTCTGGCCACTTCAAGTGCGGTGGTCAGCGTCCCGACCGAGATCGTCGTCAGCGCGTCACCGACCGTCTCGACGTCGAGCAGACCGGACAGATCGGCCGCGGCCACCCGGAACAACTCGCGGCGCCGGACCGCGCGGATCGCGGCCACCGCCGCCTCGGGCTGCTCCTGCCGGCCCGCCGCTGCGGACATCTCGGACAGCAAACCGTCCAGCGTCCGCGGGACGAGCTCGCGTTCGTCAGCGAGCATCGCGGTCGCCTCGGGCGCACGCTGCAGCAGGTCGACGGCGTACCGGCCGCTCGCGAGCAGGTGGGCGAGTCGCTCGGCCGACGCGCCCTCGTCGCGCAACTGGCGCAGGTACCACGGCGTCGACCCGAGCGTGTCCGAGATGGTCCGGAACGCGAGCAACCCGGCATCCGGATCAGGCGATTCCGCGAACCACCCGAGCATCGCCGGCAGCAGCGCCTTCTGGATCGACGACCGTCGCGAAACCCCTTCGGACAGGGCCTCGATATGCCTCAGCGCTGAGGCCGGATCGGCGTACCCGAGTGCGGTCAGCCGCTGCTTGGCGGCCTCTGGCGTCAGCCGCACCTCGCCGCCGGGGATCCGCGCAACGGCTGCGAGTAGTGGTCGATAGAACAGCTTCTCGTGCAGGCGTCGTACCTCGAGCGCGTGCTTCTTCCACGCCGCGGTCAGTTCGGTGACCGGGTTCTTCGTGAACCCGAGCGACCGTCCGAGCCTGCGCAGATCTGCTTCCTCGTCAGGGACCTGATGGGTACGGCGCAACCGATACAGCTGGATGCGGTGTTCCATCGACCGCAGGAACCGATACGCGTCGGCCAGAACGGCACCATCGCTGCGGCCGACGTACCCGTTGGAAGTGAGCGACTCGAGCGCGACGAGCGTCGTCCCGCTGTGGACCGCGTCGTCACTCCGGCCATGGACGAGTTGCAGCAGTTGTACGGCGAACTCCACGTCGCGCAGACCACCGGGACCGAGCTTGAGTTGGCGATCCACATCGGCCGCCGGGATGTGGTCGATCACGCGACGCCGCATCCTCTGGACGTCGTCGACGAACCCGGGCCGGTCCGCCGCCGACCACACCAGCTCACCGGTCTTCTCGGCGTACCGCTGACCGAGCTCGACGTCACCCGCGACCGGGCGGGCTTTGAGGAGCGCCTGGAACTCCCACGTCTTCGCCCAGCGCTGGTAGTACGCGAGATGGCTGTCGAGGGTCCGGACCAGCGGGCCGGACTTGCCTTCGGGGCGCAGTGCGGCGTCGACCGGCCACAGGGTGCCCTCGGCGGTGTGGGCCGAGCAGATGCGCATCGTGGCAGCGGCGAGCTGGGTCGCGGTCTTCAGCGCGGGCGCTTCGGGCTCGCCGTCGAGCGGTTCGGCGACGAACAGAACGTCGACATCGCTGACGTAGTTCAGCTCGCGGCCGCCACACTTGCCCATGGCAATGATCGCGAGCCGGCAGTCGGCGGCGGCCGGGTGCGCGGCGAAGTACTGGTTCCGGGCGATGTGCAGCGCGGTCTCCAGTGCTCCCCCGGCAAGATCGGCCAGGACGGCGGCCACCTCGTCGACCAGCAACCCTTCGGCGAGATCACGCGCCGCAAGCCGCAGCAACAGCCGCCGATACTCGACCCTCAGCGCGTCGACCGGATTGGGCGCATCGACCGCGGTGGCGAGCCTGGCCGCGACGTCATCAGCCGACGGCCGTACGCCGGCCAGCGCCGGATCGGCCAAGTCGTACCAATGCCGCGGGTGCAGGCCGAGATGCCGGCCGAGCGCCTCACTCGCGCCGAGCACGGACACGAGCCGGCGACGGAAGTCGTCGTCCACCTCAAGTGTGCGCGCGAACGCGGCGACGTCGTGCTGGTTGCGCTCCAGTGCCTCCGCCAGCCCGCAGAGTCCGAGCAGGGCGAGATCCGGGTCAGCCGACTCGGACAGCGCGGTGATCACCTGCTCGTTGACCATCGGACTGCGCGCATCCAGCCGGTCCAACTGCTCGATCATCACGCCGGCCCGCCGCGGATCGGCGAACCCCAGCCGAGCCAGCCGCCCCTCCCAAGACCCTCTGCGCACCTCGGCCACGCCTGCAGGCTACCCAATCCCCCTCGGCCCACCCTCGGCCCCACTTTGTGCACCCACCGAGCACTTCGCGACGCGAACTATGCTCGAACCGTGCACAAGGTCGACGGCGCATCTCGGTTGGATCGCGACCGCGTTGCGACGAATACACGGTGTCGTGTAGCGGATTCGCTCAGTAGTCGGCATGATGGCGTCTCATGGTCATGATGACGGGGTCGCTCGCTGTTCGGGGCTCGGTGGTCTGGTTGACGCCCCAGCAGGGCGGGCGAGTGTCGGGTCCGCCTGAGCCGGATTACGACTACGACTACACAGCCACCGCCTACCTCCCACCGAGATCGGCGGACGACGGCCAGGCCGGGATCGCGTTGCGCCGCTTCGCGCCGGGCGCCTGGCGCACCCAGGCCGAGGGGATTCTCGTTCCCGCAAAGGGGAATCGCGCCCAGCAGGTGATCCCCGGCTGCATCGTGGTGATCACCGAAGGGACCCGGCCGGTCGGTCTGCTCACCGTCGAGGAGGTGCACGCCCTCGCCCCCGACGGATCGCCGATCCTGCCGCCGGCACCGGCTGATTTCAGCGTGCCCACGTCGCCTCCGCCGGTCGATCCGCCGTACCGCCATTCGACCGCCGCCGCGCGCTGGGCCTCGCAGCATGCCTCTGACGACCAACTCCTCAACCTCTGAACACACTCTGTTGCACAAGACCGCCACCATCATCGGTGCCGTCAGCAACGGGCTCCCGGTGCTGGACCGGATCGCCGCGACCCCGCGGAGCCGATCCGCATCCTCAGCGTGCTGGTCGGTTGATCCCTTAGAGCGAGGTCAGAATGTGGCGATCGGGTTGACCGGGCTGCCGGACGTACCGGCGAAGCGGACCGGCGCGACCGCGAACTGGAAGTCCCACTGGCCGAGCTCGGCAGCCGTCGTCGCGCACACCTCCAGGTCGCAGTTGTCGAGCAGCCACAGACCCATCGCAACGAGGCTCACGGCGTGAATCGGCATCAACACGTCGTCGTACCCCGACGGCTGAACGTCCTGGGGGGTGTCAGCGCCGATCAGCGCGACCTCCCGTTCTTGCAACCACGGCAGGCAGGACGCATGCCAGCCGGCCTGCGTGATACCGCCGGCATCACCCGCCTCGTGCCGGACGCGGCCATAGCCGGTCCGCAGGAGTACCGCATCGCCGGATCGCACCCGCACACCCTGGCGACGCTCGGCCTCCTCGAGATCCTCGGGAAACACACCCTCACCCGGTTCCAGCCACGGCACATCGCGGACCCTCGCAATGTCCAGCAGGACACCCCGCGTGATGATCCCGTTCGCCGCCGCCGTGACGGCCGCCCACGCCGATCCCGTTGCGGCGTCGACCAACGAGTGCGAGCGCCCGTTGTACATCGTGCCGTCCCAGAAGAGGTGGCACGGCGAGTCGACGTGGGTGATCGTGTTGCCGTGGAACATCATGCCGAGCCGCTCGTTCGAAAAGCCCCAGCGCCGGTCGTTGCGGAATCCGGCCGGCATGTTCTCGGCGCCCGGCATGTCGGCCGCGCACGGGCACGTCGTCGTCGACCGCTCCATTTCTGCCGGTGCGGCAACCTCCCTTGCGCACGACACGCTCCTGCCGTGGCGCACGGCCCGCGCCGCCGCCAGCCGGACGTCGTCGGTGATGTGGTTCAGAGTGCCGAGCTCGTCGTCGTCGCCCCACCGTCCCCAGTTCGACAGCGTGTTGAAGTACCCGAGCACGTCGTCCTGTGTGGGCATCGGTCGCCCTGCCGTCATCCCAGCATCAACTCCTCCGGTCACGCAGTTGATCACACGGCGGATGAGTCACGCAGACACGCCGAGCCTTCTCACACACGCGCTTAGAGGACGGGCAGCAGCTTGTTCAGCTCGAACGGGGTGACCTGGCGGCGGTAGTCCTGCCACTCGGCGCGCTTGTTGCGGAGGAAGAAGTCGAAGACGTGCTCGCCGAGGGTCTCGGCGACCAGTTCGCTGTCCTCCATCGCGCTGATGGCTTCGGCGAGGCTGCTCGGCAGCGGCTTGATGCCGAGGGCCTTGCGCTCGCGCGACGTCAGCGACCAGACGTCGTCCTCGACTTCGCGCGGCAGCTCGTAGCCCTCCTCGATGCCCTTCAGGCCGGCGGCCAGCATCAGCGCGAAGGCGAGGTAC
The DNA here is from genome assembly GCF_004342025.1 of Kribbella steppae. GTDB lineage: Bacteria > Actinomycetota > Actinomycetes > Propionibacteriales > Kribbellaceae > Kribbella > Kribbella steppae. Next base: position 384,873 of record NZ_SLWN01000001.1, read on the forward strand.
GGGTTCGCCGCCGAGTCCAGCGAGCGGAACTCGACGCGACTCGACTGGCCCTTGTGCGGCTTGTACATCGGCACCCGGACCAGCGCGGACCGGTTGTTGTGACCCCAGGAGATGAACGACGGTGCCTCGTCGCCGACGGCGAGCCGCTTGTAGGAGTTCACCCACTGGTTCGTCACCGCGGTGATCTCGGCCGCGTGCTGCAGCAGGCCGGCGATGAAGGCGCGGCCGGTCTTGGACAGCTGGTACTGCGCGCCGCCCTCGAAGAACGCGTTCCGGTCACCCTCGAACAGCGACATGTGGGTGTGCATCCCGGACCCGGGCTGGTCGCTCAGCGGCTTGGGCATGAACGACGCGTAGATGCCCTGGCTCAGCGCGACCTCCTTGACCACCACCCGGAAGGTCATGATGTTGTCCGCGGTGGTGAGCGCGTCGGCGTACCGCAGGTCGATCTCCTGCTGGCCGGGACCGCCCTCGTGGTGGCTGAACTCGACCGAGATGCCCATCGACTCCAGCATCGTGATCGCCTCGCGGCGGAAGTCGTTGCCGATGCCCTGCGGGGTGTGGTCGAAGTACCCGGACGAATCCACCGGCTCCAGCTTCGTGCCCGGCGCGCCGGTCAGCGACTTGAACAGGTAGAACTCGATCTCGGGGTGCGTGTAGAAGGTGAACCCGAGGTCAGCCGCCTTCGACAGCGTCCGCTTCAGCACATACCGCGGGTCGGCGAACGACGCGGACCCGTCCGGCATGTTGATGTCGCAGAACATCCGCGCGGTGCCCATCGTCTCGCCCCGCCAGGGCAGGATCTGGAACGTCGACGGATCAGGCTTGGCCAGCATGTCCGCCTCGGTCACCCGGGCGAAGCCCTCGATCGCGGATCCGTCGAACCCGATCCCCTCGGCGAACGCGCCCTCCAGTTCCGCCGGCGCCACCGCCACCGACTTCAGGAACCCGAGCACATCGGTGAACCAGAGCCGCACGAACCGTACGTCGCGCTCCTCGAGCGCGCGCAGTACGAACTCCTGCTGCTTGTCCATCGGCCAGTCCACCTCTCGCTCAGCATCGATCTCACAGGGCCCTCACACAGTCTGCCCCTGCTCTGTTAAGCAGACGTTACGTGCTCGTGCGGACAACGCACCGATCAGGGCCTAACGTTTCGGTGTGCAGACGATCTTCGGTGCTGGTTACCACGCCGCCCTGATCGTGGCCGCGATCCTCTGTGCCGCCGACCTGCTGCTCAGCACCGCGCGCTCCGTCCAGTCGATCCGGGGCTGGCGGCCCGCCGAGCGGGACGTGCTGGGCCGGCGCTGGCTCCCGGTCCCGGAGCTCGGCTTCGGCATGTTCGCGTTCTGCTGCACCGGCCTGGTCACGCTCGGCCTGACCCACCACAACGCCGACGACCTGCCGACCAAGCAGATCCTGTTCGCCGCGCTGGTCTTCGGGTACGCCGGTGCCGTGCTGTCCCGCGTGGTCCGTACCCCCGGCCCGGGCGGCCGCCGGTTCCGGCTACGCGCCGGCCTGCTCCTTGGCCTGCCGGCCCTCTTCGGCCTGGTCTTCGGCCTCTCCGGCGTCGCCGTCTGAGTCTCGCCCACTTTCACGCCGGCGCTTGAACCACGGCACGATCCGCTCCAGCGGCGCGAACGCCAGCCAGCAGACCACCGTCGGCAGGAAATGGATCAGCAGGATCGCCGTGTTCGCCGCGTGGAACCCGAGGAAGAACAGCGCCCCGAGCAACTGCCACCGCCCCTTGAGCCACAGGATCACCGGCGACAGGATCTCCGCGATGATCCCGACCCACTGCATCACGTGCAGCATCCACGGGTGGTGCAGCAACCATTCCCCGACGGGGTGCGGCCGCCGTACGATCGCCCACGTCAGTACGGCGCTGCCCGGCCAGGTCAGCGCCCACCCGGCACTCCGCAGTTTCGCCACGGCGGACAGGAAGTACGTCGCGATCACACTGATCTGCACGCACCGGACTGCCCACCCGGCGGCCTCCGACCTGGTCTGATCGCCGTACGACGCCAGACCACGCTTGCCGGCCTTCACGGTCGGGAGCACCCACAGCGCGACCACCAGGGCGAGGTGGTCGTGGTCGACTTTGCCGTCGCTCATCCCGATCAGCACCCACCAGGTGAACGCCGGTGCCACGATCCAGCCGGCGATCCGCGGGAAGTAGTTCGTCGCGCCGAGCAGGCAGGCCACGATCAGGACGACGTACAGGGTGGTCGTGTTCGCCACCGACGGCTCGGGCAGCTCGAAGATGCGGGCCAGCAGCAACGGCTGGTAGAGGCCGGAGTGCTCGCCCTTGAGTCGGGTGTCGCGGACGAACGCGTGCATGTCGAGGATGACGAACAGGTAGAGGACCGTCCGCAACCAGGCGACCCGAGCCAGCGCGATCGTCGGCGTGAACCAGCCCGCGACGCGTGCCGGCAGTGATCGGCGGACCGGCGCCGCAGCGTCGATCGCGCTCATCGGCGCACCTCCCACGTGGCCAGCACTTCGGGCGTCGGCGGGCCTTCGACCCGGCCCTTGACCAGCTGGGTGGTGTCGCGGATCAGCTCGAGCTTCACGTACTGAGGCTTGTCCGGGTGCTTCTTCGCCCACCCGTCCGCGACCTGCTGCAGCAATGACGGGTCCTTGACGATCTCCCCGGTCCGCGCCTCGATCTCGGCCCGGGCGACCCCGGCGCCCTCGATGTTCAGCGGTACGTCGACCGTCGTACCGGCGTCGGTCTGGGCGGTGATCCGGGTGTAGGTGATGGATGCGTCGTCCGGCACCGACATCGCGTACTGCGACATCGGCCCGAACGGCCAGGCGTCGTCACTGGCCCGGACCGATCCGTTGATCAGCAGGCCGATCCCGACCACGGCCACGAGGACTCGCAGCCCTTTGCCGACCCGTCCCAGCCGGACGTCCCCCGCCGGCTCCTGCCCACTCGTCACGCCCGCCATTAGACACCACTCCCGACCGCCCGCCGCGGTTTCACCCGACGCGTGGTAGGGAATTTTCTACAACATGACCGCCCCAGAAAGTTTCCAACCTGCCCGGATGTCCCGGCGTGCCGGTACGACGTACGGTCTCGATCCGCACGCGGCGATCGTCGGCCACCGCGATTACAACGCGACCCAGTGCCCCGGCAACGTCTTCTATGCCCGTCTCCCCGAACTCCGCGACCGGGTGGCCGCCGTACTGGGTTGATAGGTGAACTTGCGGATCAGGATCTCGAACGGTCCCCGGTAGCCAGCCCGCCGCATCCGCTCGGCCAGGAGGACAGTCGCCAGCCAGGTCACGATGGCGAGGAGTGCCGTCGTGGTCGTGCTGAGGGTGTCGGACAGGTCGAGCAGGTACGGCGTGAAGACGACGGTCCACACCACCGACTGGGCCAGGTAGCAGGTCAGTGAGCGCTGACCGACCGCGGCGATCGCCAGGGTTCCCCGGCCTTGGCGATCGCTCAGCCTCATCCCGATCAGCACGATCAGAGCGGCGTACCCGAATCCTCCGAGGACGCCGGACGAGTCGTGCAGGGGGCCGATGATGCTCAGCGTGTGGTCGCTCGGCCGGCCGATCACGCCGCCGACGACCAGCGACACCGGCAGGGCGCCGACGACCGCGACGGTGATGCCGATGATCGCGGTCGACCAGAGCAGAGTGCGATGCTCGGCCGGATGTTCGAGGACCCGCCGGCGGCCGGCCCACAGCCCGATCAGGAACGGCGCGATGAACCCGATCGGGCCGAGCAGCGCGATGAACGGCTGGACGACGATCCGGTCGGCGTACTGGTCGAGCAGGTTCTGCGGCAGCATCGAGGGATCGACCGGGTCGGTCGCCGTCGACAGCGAGTCGCCGCTGGGCAGCGATGAGAGCACCAGCATGAACGCGGCCACGATGAACAGCCAGCGGTCCTTCCAGCGCAGCGCCCAGACGCCGAGGAAGAGGAGTACGCCGTACGCCGCGAGGATGTCACCGACGTACAGCAGCATCGCGTGCAGGAAGCCGAGGACGACCAGCACCAGACTTCGTCGCCGGAGCAGTTTCCGGATCGGCCGCCACTCTTTCCCGGCCTCGCGCTGCCGCCGGACGATCTGCGCGACGCCGTACCCGAACAGCACCCCGAACATCGGGAACGAGCGGCCGTCGACGAAAGTCGCGATCAGGAAAGCAACCGCCCGGTCGACCACCGACCCATCGGTCGGGAATCCGCCGAAGATCGAGGGACCGTTGACGAAATAGTGCGAGTTCGCCAACGCGATGAACAGCAGCATGAACCCCCGAGCCAGGTCCGGGCCCAGTGCCCGCTCGGTCAACCCCGTCGGCCCAGCCTGAGACGTCATACCCCCAGTGAATCGGCCGCTCAGCCCCCTCACAGCCACCAAAAGTCAGCGACCGGTCGAACCTTGGTCGCTACTACGTTTGATCAACGTGTACATCGGGAGTGGGTTCGAGCCAGGGAACCAGTAATGTGCTCCCGTGCCTCAGCTACGGGTTGCTCTCGCTCAGCTCAATGTGACCGTCGGTGACATCGACGGGAACGCCGAGAAGATCGTCGCGTGGACCCGTAACGCCGTCGAGCGGGGTGCCCATGTGGTGGCCTTCCCGGAGCTCGCCCTGACCGGCTATCCGGTCGAGGATCTGGCCCTGCGGGCCTCGTTCGTGGACGCGTCGCAGGCCCGTATCCAGGACCTCGCCACCCGGCTGGCCGACGAAGGTCTCGGCGACATCGTGGTCGTCTGCGGCTACCTCGACCGCGCCACCGGTACGGCGATGGGCGTCGACCGGCTCGGCCGGCCCAAGGGCTCCCCGACCAACAGCGCCGCGGTGATCCACCAGGGTCGCGTCGTCACCAGCGCGGTCAAGCACCACCTGCCGAACTACGGCGTCTTCGACGAGTTCCGGCACTTCGTCCCCGGCAGCACCCTGCAGGTGGTTCGGATCCACGGTGTCGACGTCGCGCTGGTCATCTGCGAGGACCTCTGGCAGGACGGCGGTCCGGTCGCGGTGACCAAGGCCGCGGGTGCCGGTCTGCTGCTGGTCATCAACAGCTCGCCGTACGAGGCCAACAAGGACGACGTCCGCGGTGACCTGGTCCGACGTCGTGCCCGCGAGGCCGGTTGCTCGCTCGCCTACGTCAACCTGGTCGGCGGCCAGGACGAGCTCGTCTTCGACGGCGACTCGCTGATCGCCGATGCCGACGGCAAGGTGTTCGCCCGCGCCCCGCAGTTCGAGCAGGGCAGCATGGTGGTCGACCTCGACCTGCCCGCGCCGGCAGGTACGCCGTCCGGGTCGCACGAAGGCATCGACATCGTCCACACCGTGATCCAGGACGACGCGTTGCCGTCGTACGAACCGATCGCCACGGCTGTCGCGCCCCGGCTGGCGGACGAGGCCGAGATGTACGGCGCGATCGTCACCGGACTGCGTGACTACGTGCAGAAGAACGGCTTCAAGTCGGTCCTGCTCGGGCTGTCCGGCGGCATCGACTCGTCGCTGGTCGCCGCGATCGCCTGTGACGCGATCGGGTCCGAGCACGTCTTCGGCATCTCCAACCCGAGTGTGTACTCCAGCGACCACTCCCGCGACGACGCGGCCGAGCTCGCCGCCCGGACCGGTCTGAACTACCGGGTGGTGCCGATCCAGCCGATGGTGCAGCCGTTCATCGACACCCTCGGCCTGACCGGTCTGCCCGAGGAGAACCTGCAGGCGCGGGTCCGGGCGGTGATCTGGATGGGCCTGTCGAACGCCGACGGCCACCTGGTGCTTGCCTGCGGCAACAAGTCCGAGCTGTCCGTCGGCTACTCGACCATCTACGGTGACGCGGTCGGCGGGTACGCACCGCTGAAGGACGTACCGAAGACGGTGGTCTGGCGGCTGGCGAAGTGGCGCAACGCGGACGCGAAGGCGCGCGGCCAGCAGCCGCCGATCCCGGAGAACTCGATCGCCAAGCCGCCGTCGGCGGAGCTGCGGCCAGGCCAGCAGGACACCGACTCGCTGCCGCCGTACGACCTGCTCGACGACATGCTGGACGACTACGTCGAGCAGGACCGCGGCAGCGCCGAGCTGGTCGCGGCCGGGTTCGAGACCGAGCTCGTGAGCAAGGTGATCCAGCTGGTCGACCGGGCGGAGTACAAACGGCGGCAGTATCCGCCGGGCCCGAAGATCACCCACAAGGCATTCGGCCGGGACCGCCGACTGCCGATCACGAACGCCTGGCGTGAGGACGCCCGCAAGGCGGCGCACGTGAAGGCTACGGACAGTTCGGCGACACCGGCGACGGATGAGGACGTCCCGGTGTCAGGTGAGGACACCGGTTCGGACGTACCGGTGACTGGTGAGGAGGCCCGGAAGGTGGCGGAGAGCACTGACTGATTCCTGGCGGTACCGCCCGACCTCCGACACCCCGTGGGGCTCCCCCGAGGAGTTCACGGACCGCTCCGGCCTGCCCTCCGACGATGTGAGCGATCGCTCAGGCGCAACCGGTAGCGCTCACCCTCCGCAACGGTGGGACGATGAAGGCATGGTTGACAACTTCCAGTCGGCCGGTACCCAGGACGACGACGAGCTGCCCTCGCCGTACGGGACCGGACCGAAGAACCGGACAACCGAGGAGCACCGCCGCTCGGAGTACGGCGACGACACCTGGCGGGACCGCGGCAACGGCCTCGGACTCGACCCGTCGCCGTCGTTGCCGAACGCCCCCAGGTCCTACGAACGCGGCCCGGTGCCCCAACAGCCGTACGTCCCGAAGCCTCCGTACCTGCCGGCATCGCCCCCGCCACCGCCCGCGCAGCAACCACAGCAGCAGCGGTACGGCGACCAGCCGCAGCCTCAGCCTCGTCCGTACGGCGAGCAGCCGCAGGGCCGCACGTACGGCGAGCAGCAGCGGTCGGAGTACTACGGCGAGTCCGCGCGCACAGAACCGGGTCGTGGAGAGCCGGGTCGTGGAGAGCCGAGTCGTGGAGAGCCGAGTCGTGGTGAGCCCGGTCGTGGTGAGCCCGGTCGTGGTGAGCCGGGACGTGGTGAGCCGGGTCGTGGTGAGCCGGGGCAGGCTCGTGGTGACGAGTCGCCGTTCGGTCAGTTCCAGGAGCAGAGCCCGTTCCGGCCGCAGCAGCCACAGCAGACGCCGGTAGGCCCTCCCCCGCCGCAAGGTCGGCCGAGTCCGTTCGGTCCAGGGAGTAACGGCGTACCGCCGAACCGGCAGGCGCCGGCGCCCGGCACACCGCCGCAGCAGCCGCAGCGCCCGCCCGCTCCACCGCAGGCCGGCAACAACGGTCTGACCCAGCACGCACCGGCACCGCACGGTTCCAACGGGACCAGCAACGCCAACTGGAGCGGCCCTGCCCCAGCAGCTGCGCAGAATGGCACGCCCGCACACAACAACGGCGTGACTCCGCAGCAGCCACAGAGCCAGGCACCAACGCCACCGCCTCCTCCCGCGCAGCCGCAGGGCCAGCAGCCTCCGCAGCAGCCGCAGAACCAGCGGCCCGCATCGCCTCCTGCGAACCCACCGGGCAACTACGTGGGGGACACTCCGACCATCACGGCGTACCTGCCGGAGATGCTGGAGGGCAACTACGGGCAGGAGTCCGGAGGACAGTCGGACAACGGCTACCCGTCCGACCCGAGTGCGGAGTACGAGAGCGACGCACCGGTGAGCGAGCAGCCCAAGCGTGTCGGCGCGCGGCGACGTGCGGACGTGCAGCAGGACGCACCGAGCCAGGTGGCGAACGAGAACACCGGTTCACACCGTGCTCGGCGGGCTCAGGCCGCCGGCGGCGAGGCCGAGGCCGAGGCCGGCAACCCTCCTGCACCGACCAATGCCGGCGGTTCTCCCGCACCGACTACCCCCGCGCCGAGTACTCCCGGCGGCGCTCCCGCGCCGGCTAGTGCACAGGTGAGCAGTCCTGTCACTGCACAGGTGGGCGGTCCTGCAGACGCTCAGGCATCCGCTGGGTCTCCAGCTCAGGGATCCTCGGCCGCGGGCCTGGGTGAGGGCAGCAAGCGGCCGCGCCGATACCGCATCCACCACCTCCGCGACATGAAGAACCGCAGCGAGAAGTGGGCGATGCTGACGGCGTACGACCAGTACACCGCTGAGATCTTCGACCAGGCCGGCATCCCGGTGCTGCTGGTCGGCGACTCCGCCGCGAACAACGTCTTCGGCTACGAGACGACTCTCCGCGTCACAGTCGACGAGCTGATCCCGTTGGCCCGCGCGGTCGCCGGTGCTGTCGACCGTGCACTGGTCGTCGCGGACCTGCCGTTCGGCTCGTACCAGGCGTCACCCGAGCAGGCGTTCCACACCGCCGTCCGGTTCATGAAGGAAGCGGGTGTGCACGCGGTCAAGCTCGAGGGCGGCCGGACCGTCGTACCGATGGTGGAGAAGCTGACCCAGTCCGGCATCCCGGTGATGGCGCACATCGGCTTCACACCGCAGAGCGAACACAGCATCGGTGGTTACCGGGTCCAGGGTCGCGGCGACCAGGCGGCCGGGCTGATCGACGACGCGATCGCACTGGCCGAGGCCGGCGCGTTCTCCGTCGTCCTCGAGATGGTGCCGGGCGACGTCGCCGCGGAGATCACCAAGCGCGTCACGATCCCGACCATTGGCATCGGCGCAGGCCGCGACACGGACGCACAGGTCCTCGTCTGGCAGGACATGGCCGGCATGCGCTCCGGCACGATGCCCCGCTTCGTCAAGCGGTACGCCGACCTACGCGGCATCCTCACCTCCGCAGCCACCACCTACGCCGCCGAAGTAGCCTCCGGAGCCTTCCCCACCGACGAACACACCTTCTAGCCGCACCCGGTCGGTCGCCCCACGCGTGCTACGCGGTGGGTTAGATCCAGGGCAGGGTTGAGCGTTCGGTCCAGTACTCGTCTGGTTGTTGGACGAACTCGGTGAGGGGGCCGGCGGTCTGGTGGGCGAGGTTGCTGGCGAGTTGCTCCGCGGTGCTTGCGCCGCTGAGGACGACGTCGGCCCAGGGCTGTGCGGCCGCGGCGCCGATCGCCAGTGCGTCGGGCGTGATGCCGTGCTGACGGGCGTACTCGTTGAACGGGGTCTCACCGGCCTTCGCGGTCAAACGTCCGTTGGCGACGGCTTCCTTCACCACCACGAACCAACCTGCGCCGTGCGCCTCGGCGAGCGCGGCACCGGCTGAGGTCTCGAGCACGTTCCAGGTCGCCTGCACAGCGGTGAACGGTCCGTTGAGCTCCAACGCCGTGCGCAGAGTCTCGGCCTGCTGTGGTCCGCTTGTCGACAATCCGACGCGTACGCCGTCGGCCGCAAGCTGACCGAGGCGGTCCAGCAGTTGCGCGTCGCCGAGCGCCGGACTGTCCGCCGTGAGGCTGTGGACCAGGTAGAAGTCGGGTGCTCCACCAAGCGCTTGAAGGGTCTCTGGCCATTGCCGTTCGAACGTCGCGAGCGAGTGGTCCTTCACCTCGTGTGTGTCCACGTCGTGCCGCCAGTCGGCGACGTACGTATAGCCCCACTTCGAACCGATGGTGAGCTGGTCACGTCGCTCGGGTGTCAGCCACTCGCCGAGGAAGACTTCGGCAAGACCGTACGAACGCGCGGCGTCGAAGTAGCGAACACCGGCCTGCCAGGCCTGCTCGAGGAGTTGATGTGTGCGCGCTCTCAGGTCCTCGATCGCGCGCCCCGGCGGCAGATCCTCGTCGTGTCCGAGGTTGATGTACCCGGGTCGTCCGAGCGCTGCCAGTCCGAGGCCGATCGTTGCCGTCATACGTCGATCGTGCCACCTGATGTGTACGGCAACTAATGTGAGACGCGCCGCATCAGCCGACGCGGGACGGCCTTCCTCGTCTAGCGTTTTGTTGTGTGAGCGATCCTCGTCTGCCACCACCAGGCACCGTCGTCCGGCGTACGACGGCCCGCGTGCTGCCGGTCCGCCCGGACGGCAAGGTGCTGCTGCTGCACGGCTGGGATCCGCTGAAGCCACAGACGCCGTACTGGTTCACCATCGGCGGCGGCGTGGAAGCCGGTGAGACGATCGTGGAAGCGGCCAGCCGCGAACTGCGCGAGGAGGTCGGCATCCACCTGCCGATCGACTCACTCGGTACGCCGCTGGCGACGAACACGATCGAGTTCGAGTGGGGCGGGTGCCCGATCATCCAGACCCAGACGTTCTTCGCGGTCGCGGTGGACGGCGTCGACGTGACGTTCGCCAACCAGGAGCAACTCGAGCTGGAGACGATCAGCGCCCACGGCTGGTGGTACGGCGACGACCTCGAGGCCACCGGTCAGGCCGCCCACGTCACCATCCCCGGACTGCTCCGCCAGGCGGCCGACGCCATCATCCTGCGCCGCGCGTCCTGACTCACCGCATCCTGCGTCAGCACCGCACGTGCTGAGACACCGCGTCAGCGGCTGCGGGCCTCTTTGAGGACCTTCTTCTTGATCTTCTTGTCGACCTCGTAGTGGATGCGATCGAGCCGCTGCGCGCAGCCGGCATCAGCCAGCCGCTTGAGGACCACCGGGCACTTCTTGCACCTCGGCTTGTCCTTGCAGCACTTCTTCTTCGCGGTCATCGATGGCACGCAGCGAGTGTAGGTGAGGCATACCTAACCGTCTAGCTGACCGAGCAGGCATCGTGTCGCACATCACTGCGCCCGTCCGATCAGCATCACAGCCGTCCGATCAGCGTCACAACCGTCGGCTGAGCGGCTCAGTCGAGCTGTCTGGTGAGCACTTCGCGCGCCTCGACGAGTGACGGGCCGTACCAGGTCAGATGCCGGCCGGAGACACACTTCGCCGGCCGGGTGAATGCCTCCGGACCATCATCGGGTGAAAACGCATAAGGCTCGTCCGGCAGTACCGCGATGTCGTAACCGGGCAACGCATCAGGATCGATCCGCGGATAACGTTCACCGGATTCCGCGAACACGTTGTCGATCCCGATCCGCGACAACAGATCACCGGCGAATGTGTCCCGTCCCAACGCCATCCACGGTCTCCGCCAGATCGGTACGACGGCCCGCCGCCGCTTCCCGTCGTACGGCGTACTCCACACGTCGCGCGCTTGTCGCAACCAAGCCGGCAACTCACCGGTGATCGCAGACAGCATGCGTTCGAGTGAGTCGAGTGATTCGGCGACGGTGATCGGCGAGGTGGTCCAGACCGCGATTCCACTCGCCCGCAACGCGTCGAGATCGACCGCTCGATTCTCTTCGGCATTCGCGATGACGACGTCGGGTGCGAGTGCACGGATGCGATCGAGATCCGGATTCTTCGTACCCCGCACACGCGTCACATCGAGCTGTCGCGGATGCGTGCACCAGTCCGTCGCACCGACCAGAAGATGTGCATGCGTCACTGCGATCGACTCGGTCAACGACGGCACGATGCTGACCACGCGACGCACTGTCGACGGCATCGCAACGACGTCGCCGAGGTCGTCCGCAAGCTCTCTCATCATGCGTCTCCGACGTCGTCACACACGCTCTTCGACACGTCCGTCACCTCACTTCGCGCAGGCCGTTGCCGAGGACAACACTCCCCGAAAGTGCGGTTCGACACGAACTTTGTGCGCGTGTCGCCAAGAAATTCTTGAGCCCTTCGGGCATCCTCTTAGCGCGACGGAATCCCTTCTGCACAAGGATTTTCGGCATTTGCGCGCCTGCTTGCGGCCAGGACGCCTTAACCTGAAGACGTTTCGGGTGCTTTACGTAGCCACCAAGTGTTGTCATCATCATGACGACGAGGAATCCACCGTGGTTTTCCTCAGCCGCACCAAGGAGGCAGAGTGCCAGCCAAGAAGGCAGCCGCAGGGAAGGCGACAGCCAAAAAGGCTTCTCCCGCCAAGAAGACTGTCGCGAAGAAGGCCAGCGCCGCGAAGACGACAACCGCGCGCAAGGTCAGCGCAGCGAAGAAGACAGTGACGAAGAAGGTGAGTGCGGCAAAGAAGGCGCCAGCAAAGCGCAGCGCTGCCAAGGCGCCCGCCAAGAAGACCGCTGCCAAGAAGACAACTGCTGCGAAGAAGACCACCGCGCGGAAGACGACGGCGAAGAAGACGGTCGCGAAGAAGGCGCCGGCGAAGCGGACGACGGCCAAGAAGACCGTCGCGAAGAAGGCGCCCGCGAAGCGGACGACGGCCAAGAAGACCGTGGCCAAGAAGGCGCCCGCGAGGAAGACGGTCGCGAAGAAGGCGCCCGCCAAGAAGACCGCGGCGAAGAAGGCCCCGGCCAAGAAGACCGCCGCCAAGAAGGCGCCGGCGAAGCGGACCGCGGCGAAGAAGGCGCCCGTCCGCAAGGTCGCGGCGAAGAAGGCCCCGGCACGCAAGGCTCCGGCCCGCAAGACCGCGGCCCGCCGGGTCACCCGCTGAACCGGGCGTTCGCTCTGACGCGACGCCAACCAAAAAGCCGAGGGGCACCACCATCAACGGTGGTGCCCCTCGGTGCGTTCAACGATCGGTCGTCGGACCGCACCATCACGCAGCGCCTTGCTCTGTGGTCTGTCGTCGTTGCACACCTTCACAACTTCGCCGCGGAGCGGCTGCTTCGTGCTCAGCGGTCAGTCGTCGTTCCACTTGGGGTCGTTGTCCCAGGCCTCATTGCGTTCCTGGACCTTCTCCAGTGCCCGGGCCGCCTCTTCCGGCGAGCTGTAGGGGCCGAGCCGGTCGGCTGATTTCTCCCCCTGGTAAGGCTCGACCTTGCCGGTCTTGACGTTGTAGTACCACTCGTTGCTGTGATCGTCGCTCATCTGGATGACCGCCTCCCGGGAGTCTTGTCGCAGCTCACTACAATGTTCCCACCATGTCGCCTCTCACTCCCGGCATCATCTCGCCGCGCCGCGAAGTCCCCGCGTCCATCCCGCGTCCCGAATACGTCGGGAAGCCGGCTCCGACGCCGTACGACGGCTCCTACGTCACAGCACCTGAACTGATCGAGAAGATGCGCGTCGCCGGGAAGCTGGCAGCCCAGGCGTTGCAGGCGGTCGGTGACGCGGCGAAGCCAGGTGTCACCACCGACGAGCTGGACCGGGTCGGCCACGAGTACTTGATCGAGCGCGGTGCGTACCCGTCGACCCTCGGCTACCGCGGCTACCCGAAGTCGCTGTGTACGTCGGTCAACGAGGTGATCTGTCACGGCATCCCCGACGACCGCCCGCTCGAGGACGGCGACATCGTCAACGTCGACATCACGGCGTTCCTGGACGGTGTGCACGGCGACAACAACGCCACCTTCCTGGTCGGCGACGTGGACGAGCAGACGCGACTGCTGGTCGAGCGGACGCGCGAGGCGCTGAACCGCGGGATCAAGGCGGTCAAACCGGGTCGCCGGGTCAGCATCATCGGCCGGGTGATCGAGTCCTACGCCAAGCGCTTCGGGTACGGCGTCGTGCGCGACTTCACCGGCCACGGCATCGCGACGTCGTTCCACTCCGGCCTGATCATCCCGCACTACGACGACGAGCGCTTCGACGACGTGATCGAGCCCGGGATGACGTTCACCATCGAGCCGATGCTCACCCTCGGCACCCACGAGTACGACCTGTGGGACGACGGCTGGACCGCCACCACCAAGGACAAGTCCCTCACCGCCCAGTTCGAGCACACCCTGGTCGTCACCGACACCGGTACCGAGGTCCTCACCTTGCCGTGAGGCTCACGCAGTACGAGCACTCTCATCTCCCGGGAGTGCTCGCCCGGTATCTACCCGTAATCCTTCAGGTTGCGACGACGACTCTGCGACCGAGGGCGACCGTGGGTACCGCGTCGGCGACGGTGAAAGTGATGGGGTGGCCGGCTCGGTGGTTGATGGCTCGGGTGCAGAGGTCGGCGTACGACAGGAACTCGGCGGCACCGTGGTGGCCGGCGGCGGTCTTGGAGATGATCTTGCCGGTGGCAAGCAGTGCGTGCAGGCGCGCAGCCACCTCAGCCGGAAGGATCATCGGTTGGAGGCCGAGCGGATGAAGGCGGCCAGGTCTTTCGACTGCTGCACCCGGGACGGCTCGTGGAGGTACATCATGTGGCCCGCCGGGTAGTACTTGGTCTCGATGTTGCCGACCAGGTCGGCCGGGATCTGGAGGCGGGCCAAGGAGTGTTCGGTGGCGAAGTACGGCGTGGCTCCGTCGTAGTGGCCGGACGCGACGTGGACCTTGAGGTGGGGGTTGACCCGCATCGCGTCAGCGAGTTTGTCCGCGACGGTGATCTGCTGGCCCTCGAACTCCTTGAAGGACCAGTTCTTGGCCGCGTCCATGTTCAGGATCTCGTACGGCAGATCGTTCTTGTAGTCGAGTTCCACCCGCACGTAGTGGTTCAGCGCGGCGGTGTAGGGCCCGATGATCGCGCTGAACGACGGGTCCTTACCCGGCGTCTCACCGGCGTAGTCCGCGTCCCACCCGGTGAAGCGGCCGTCCAGCCGGCCGACCACCTGGCGACGTGACCGGAGCAGTTCGGCGAAGAAGCGCATGTGCTCGATCCGCAGGTTGACCCGGTCGAGGTAGTCCTCGGACAGCCCGGTCAACGTCGCCAGCCGGGTGACCACCTCGGCCCGGTAGTCAGCCGGGATCCGGTTGCCCTGGGCAAGCGCATTCGGGTAGCGTCCGGCCGCGAACCGCTCGGCGTCCGCGAGCACCTCGTCCAGCGATTGATCCGGCCCGAGACCGTGGTAGTGCGCGATGGCGGCGTACGACGGCAGGAACAACGTGTACGGCACATCGTTGCCCGGCGCGAAGTCGAGGGTGCCGAACTCGAGCACAGCGGAGATCAGCATCACGCCGTTCAGGTACATGCCGTACCGCTCCTGCAGATGCGAGGCCAGTCCGGCGGCGCGCGTCGTACCGTACGACTCACCGGCCAGGAACTTCGGCGACATCCACCGCCCGTTGCGCGACGTCCACAGCCGGATCACCTCGCCGACGGACTCCAGGTCGCGGGTGAAGCCGTGGTAGTCGCCCGGCTTCTCGCCCTCGACGGCGCGCGAGTAGCCCGTCGACACCGGGTCGATGAAGACGATGTCGCTGTGCTGCAACAAGGACTCGGTGTTGTCCACCAGCCCGTACGGCGGGGGCGCGAGCTCACCGGCGTCACCGGACACGACCCGGCGCGGACCCAGCAGGCCGAGGTGCAGCCAGATGCTCGACGAGCCCGGGCCGCCGTTGAACGCGAACGTCACCGGCCGGTCGGCGGCATCGGCGTCGTCCAGCGTGTACGCGGTCAGGAACACCTCCGCCTTCGCCCGGTGCCCGTCGAACTTCCCCTCGGTCAGCACCTCCTGCCGCAGTACGATCCGCCCGGTCGTCGCGGTGTACTTCAGCTTCTTCCGGCCGATCGACAGCACGTGCTGCGTCGACACCAGATCGTCGGTGGGCGTCTTGGCCTCGGCCGGCTTCTGCTCCTCGGCCGCCACCTCGGCCACGGACTCGGTGCTCTCATCCTTCGCCATGCCGAGCACCTTAGTTCACCCGCAAGAGCGGCTCGCTAACGGTGAAGCCACGGAAAGCCGCACCACACCGGGACGGGTGCGGCACTAGCCTGTGGGCATGGCGACGATTCTGCACATCGCGTTTCCGGACCAGTGGGAAGCCGCCAAGCAGGCAGGCTGCTACCGGTGGTCGACGCGGGGCAAGAGCCTCGACGACGGGGCGACGTTCATCCACGCCTCCCGGCCGGAGCAGGTGGCCATGGTGGCGAACTTCGTGTACGACGACGTCCACGAGCCGCTGTGCCTGCTGGTGATCGACACCGAGCGCCTGGTGTCCGCGCTCTGCGACGAGGACCTGGACGCGATCGGCATCAGCTTCCCGCACATCTACGGCCCGTTGAACCTCGACGCGGTGGTCGACGTACGCCCGTACGAGCGGGCTACCGACGGCCGTTGGCCCGAGGTGACCACCGAGGCCGTATCCTGAACGCGGAACGGGTCGGTCGGGCGATCGCGTCGTCCACCCCACCGGTGGACGCCGAGGAAAGTCCGGACTCCACAGGGCAGCGTGGTGGGTAACACCCACCCGGGGCAACCCGCGGGACAGTGCCACAGAGAGCAGACCGCCAGCGGCTTCGGTGAACCCCGTGGTTCATCGGAGTGCGGGTGAGGGTGAAAGGGTGGTGTAAGAGACCACCAGCTCCGCAGGTGACTGCGGAGGCTCGGTAAACCCCACGTGGAGCAAGGCCAAGAAGGACGATGGGCAACCACCGTCCGCGCGAGCGTTCGAGGGCTGCCCGCCCGAGCTCGCGGGTAGGCCGCTGGAGGTGCCCGGCAACGGTCACCGTAGATGGATGGTCGCCGACCACAGAATCCGGCTTACAGACCGGCCCGTTCCCTCACACACCAGCCGATCTACCGGATTCGGCACTGGGTGATGGCAGGCTTGGGGTTATGGCGCGCAGAGGGGTACGTCGGGTACGTACGGGGATCGTGATCCTCGTACTGTTCGCGCTGCTCGCCGGGAGCGGATATGTGGGCTGGGTGGCGGTCCAGCGGTCGGAGCCGGTGGCACTACCCGACCCGACCGGCAACTATCAGGTCGGCCGGCGGACGTTCGAGTGGACCGACACCGGCCGCAAGGATCCGTACGGCGAAGGGCAGCGCCAACTGTCCGTCTGGCTTTGGTACCCGGTGGCCAAGAGCACGACCGGTCGCAAAGTGCAGTACGCGCCGGGCCTGTGGAGCGACCTCCAACTGAAGGCACCCGCCTCGGTGTTCCAGGGAGCGTTCGACACGCTGCGGGACCCGGCGTTCGACCGGGTGGCAGTCGCACCCGGCCGGTTCCCGATCGTCGTACTGATGCCGGGCTTGGGCCTGTCGGCGCCGATGTACGCGAGCCTGGCCGAGGACCTCGCGAGTCACGGCTACCTGGTGGCTGGCGTGACGCCGACGTACAGCGCGGACCTCACCGTCCTAAACGGGCAGAAGGTCGAGAGCACCGAGGCCGCCAAGCCGAACGACCTCGAGAAGGAAGGCGATCGCCTCGTCGGCACCTGGGCCGCCGACGCCCGGTTCGCCGGCTCGACGGTCGCCAAGCAACTGCCGAACAGCGTGGAGTCCGGGATCGGCACGTCGTACGTCGGCCACTCGTTCGGCGGCGCGGCAGCACTCGAAGCCTGCCGGACCGACGGCCGGTGTGCGGCTGCGGTCGACCTGGATGGCAGCCCGTACGGCGAGGCGGTGACGAAGGGCGTGCAGGCGCCGATCCTCCTGCTCGGCGCCGACGACTCCTGCATCACCGGCGTCTGCGGCCCGGACGCCCGCGGCGACGAGGACCGGGACCGCACCCTGTCGTTGCTCAAGGCAAGCAGCAGTACGTCGTGGTGCGCCACCATCCCGGGGACGCGCCACTACAACTTCACCGACTACGGCGCCTACTACCTGGCCCTGCCGCTCCGGACGTACCTCCCACTCGGCAGCGCCGGACCACGCCACGCTCTCCGCGTCCAGAACGGCTACGTCAGCACGTTCCTGGCGCACGCCATCTATCGCTCCCCAGCCCCAGGCGCCCCCGCCTGCAGCTCCTAGAGATCGAGCTCGTACGTCTGGCCGACGAGGCTCTCACCCCAGGAGTCATGCTGCTCGGAGCCGGTGAGGCGGAAGCCGCGGGCAAGGTAGATGTGCCCGGCGGCGACCAGCGGATCGTTGGTCCACAGCACCATCCGCTTGTAGCCGACCGCGCGGGCGAAGGCCAGGCAGGTGTCGACCAGGTCAGCGCCGAGGCCGAGACCGCGCGCGTCCGGGGTGACGAGCAGCAGCCGCAGTTGAGCGGTCGTCTCGTCCGGACCGCGCACGCAGAAGATGCTGCCGGCCCGAACGCCGTCCACCTCGGCGATCCACGCGGCCTCCCGTGAGTCGTCGTAGTCGGTCGCGTACGCCGCGACGATCTGCGCGATCAAGACCTCGTACGACAGACCCCAGCCGTACTCCGCCGCGTAGATCTCGGCGTGCGACTGCACCACCCAGCCAAGGTCGCCCGGCTCCCCCAGCTTCCTGATCAGCTTTGTCATCAACCCTACCCAATCTACTGACACGACTGTTTCAGTAAGCGATACTAGCGTTGTGCCGACCACGAAGCCAGCCCCGTCCGCGCGCGAGCAGGAACTGCTCGAGCGCGCCTACGCGTACTCGCTCACCCACGGACTGGCCGACCTGTCGCTGCGCCCGCTCGCGACGGCGATCGGCTCCAGCCCACGGGTCCTGCTGTTCCTGTTCGGCAGCAAGGACGGCCTGATCCGCGCCCTCCTCGCCCGAGCCCGCGTCGACGAGCTCGAACTGCTGCGGCAGCTCGACGCCCGGTACGACGAACCGCCAGGACTGACCGTGGTCGCCAGGGAGCTGTGGACGTGGCTGGCCGCGCCCGAACGACGGCCGTTGATGAAGTTCTGGGTCGAGGCGTACGGGCGCTCGCTGGTCGCGCCAGAAGGCCCGTGGGCGGACTACGGCCGCTCGACGGTGGACGACTGGCTCGAGCTGCTCAAGGCAAGTCAGCCCGATCCCGGGTCCGCCGAGGCGGAGGCACGTCGTACCGCCGTGCTGGCGATGCTCCGCGGCGCCCTGCTGGACCTGCTGGCGACCGGTGATCTCAAGCGCACGACCAAAGCGGTCGAGGATTACCTAGGAGACTAGTTCGAAGGCGACCAGGCGCTTGGCGATATCGGCTTCGACGAGTTTGACGCGGACCGGCCGGCCCAGCGGCAGTGGCGTCGTACCGGACAGGCGCCCCTCGATCGCCAACGTGGACAGCACGACGATGCCGCGGGTGTTGTCGCGTTTGTCGACCTCGGTGATGACACCGTCGAACTCGGAACCGACCTCATCGGCCACCAACCCGGCCTCGACCATGCTGACGATCGATCGCTCGTACGCGTGCGCCCGGCGATCCGCGTCGTCCATGGTCTTCGGGATCTCGTCCATCGACTCGCGCACCCACGTCGGCACCTCGGTGCCCGCGGACAGCGCCACGCAGATCTCCGCGGTCCACCGGTCCACCAGCCGCCGCAGCGGCGCGGTGACGTGCGCGTACTCCGCCTTCATCGCCGCATGCTCCGGCTGCTCCGGCACACCGTCGGAGAACGCGCTGTACCCGGCGCCGCGGAACAGCACCGTGCACGCCGCCAGCATCGCCGCGTGCGCCGGAACCTTCGGATCCAGCCCATGGATGAACGCCGCGTACGACGTCCCGTCCGGCCAAGTGATCCCGAGTGCCTTGGCCGTGTTCCCCAGCTTGCGGCGCAGATCCTCGTGCGACTCCGGCAGCGTCCGCAGGATGCCGATTCCGCCGCGCATCATCAGCTGCGCGGCGGCCATCCCGGTGAGCAGCGAGATCTGCGCGTTCCAGCCCTCGACCGGTAGTGGTGCGCGGAACTCCAGACCCCAGCCGTGGTTGGAGGTGACGACTTCCTGGTCCGGGATGGGCAGGTTCACGCCGCCGCGGGCTAGCTCGCGCTGCTCACGGAGCTTGCCGACCTCGCGCAGCAGTTGCAGCGACTCCGAGGCGTTGCCGGCGTCGAGGTCCTTCTGGACGCCGGCGTAGTTGAGCTTGGCGCGCGACTTCACCAGCGCGCGCTCGCAGACCACCTTGGTGCCTTCACCGGCCGCGTCGACCGAGATCGTCCACAGCACGGCGGGACGGACCTGGTCGGGCAGCAGCGAGGCCGCACCCTCGGACAGCTCCGGCGGGTGCAGCGGGGTGCGCTTGTCCGGGGCGTAGAGGGTCTCGCCGCGACGGCGGGCCTCGACGTCGATCGGGTCGCCGGGCTGGACGAACGCGGCGACGTCGGCGATCGCGTAGTACACCGTGTAGCCGTCACCGTTGCGCTCGATGTACAGCGCCTGGTCCAGATCCATCGAGTCCGGCGGGTCGATGGTGACGAAGTCGAGGTCGGTCCGGTCGAGCTCAGGCAGGCGAGGGTTCTTCGCCGCCTGCAGCGCCGCGGCGACCACCTCGGCCGGGAACTCCGCCGGGACCTCCAGCTCATGCCGGATCGCTTGCAGTGACGCCCGGAAGACTTCCGGCACAGCCTCGGCGAAATGAACCCTCTGCAAAGGCACGTGAGCTCTCCGTCCTGGTCAGCGCACTCGGTGTGTGCGTGAGGTCAGACTAGCGAGGGTTGCACATTGAAGGAGCGCAGTGAGGCCAGGCCGTCGGCGTACCAGTGAATCTCGGTGAGCGTTGCCGGGCGCAACTCCATCCGGAACATCGACGACATCGGGGCCTGCAGCACCGACCGCACCATCAGCTTGATCGGCGTGACATGGGTGACGACGACAACGGTCTTGCCCGGGTATCTGGACAGCAGCCCGTCCCGCGCCGACCGGGCCCGCCGCGCGCACTGGTCGAACGACTCGCCCCCTGGCGGTGCGACCGCGGTCGACTCCATCCACGCGTTCAGCGCGTCCGGCCACTTCTGCTGGACCTCCGCGAACGTGTGCCCGTCCCAGTCACCGAAGGAGCACTCGACCCAGCCGTCGTCGACAACCGGCTCGAGCCCGAGACCGGCCGCGACGATCTCTGCCGTCTGCCGCGTCCGCAGCATCGGCGACGTCACCATCGCGTCCACGCCACCGATCCGGGACAGGTACTCCGCGGCCGCGTGCGCCTGAGCCCGGCCGGTGTCGCTCAGCCCGGGGTTGTCGCCACCGGATCCGGAGAACCGCTTCTCCACGGTGTGTGGAGTCTCGCCGTGGCGCAGGAAGATCAGCTGCGTCGGCGGCTCGGCCTGCGCACCCCAGCCCTGGATCGCCTTCTGCAGATCCGACGGTTCCTTGACGGCCGCAGCCTCGACGACTGAAGGCTTCAGCGGGATCGGTACGCCGTCCAGGGCCATGTTCGCCAGCGCGTCCGCGGCGGCGTTCTGCGCCCGCGGCACCCAGGTCCACTCGGTCCCGAACGGCGCCAGCCCTTGGGCCTTGATCGCGAGCGGCTGCAGGTCCGGGTGCTTGATCTTCCACCGGCCGGCCATCTGCTCGATCACGAGCTTGGAGTCCATCCGCACCTCGATCGAGGCGTCCGGCGCGTACTCCGCGGCCAGCTCGAGCCCGGCGATCAGACCGGAGTACTCGGCGACGTTGTTGGTCGCGATGCCGAGCGTCTTCCCGGACTGCGCGATCACCTCGCCCGTCACTGGGTCGCGGACCAGAGCGCCGTACGCCGCCGGCCCAGGGTTCCCGCGTGACCCACCATCAGCCTCGACGATGACATGGCGATAAGTCATGCGGCGCTCTCCGGCGTGCGGACGAGGATCCGGCCGCACTCCTCACACCGCAGTACGGCGTCCGGCGGGGACGCCTTGATCCGGTTCAGGTCGGACGGCGCCAGCTCCATCCGGCAGCCCATGCACCGCTTGCCGACCAGCGGCGCGGCACCGATCCCGCCGTTGTGCTCGCGGAGTCGCTGGTACTGCGTGACGAGAGCATCCGGGAGCTCGGCGGAGATCGTGGCCCGCTGGTCGCCGAGCTGCGCGCGCTGCTCGTCGAGCTCCTTGAGCGCCGCGTCGCGGGAGGTCTCCAGCTCGGCCTGCCGGCCGGCGAACGTCTCGGCGCGGGTCCGCAGGTCGGCCTGCACCGCCTCGGCCGCCTCCAGCTTCTCCATCACCTCGAGCTCGGCATCCTCGAGATCGGAGATCCGCCGGTCCAGCGAACCGACCTCGTGCTGCAGGTTCTCCAAGTCCTTCGGCGAGGTGACCTGCCCGGAGTCGAGCCGCTGCTGGTTGCGGGCCTTGCGCTGCCGCACCTGCTCGACATCACTGTCGGCCTTCTTCTGCTCCCGCTGCAGGTCGCTGACCTCGGTGTCGGCGGTGACGAGCTCGCGGTCGACCACCGACTTCTCCGCGGCCAGCTCGGCCAGGGTCTTGTGCTCGGGGAGCGATTTGCGTTTGTGGGCGACCTGATCCAGCTGCAGGTCGAGATCCTGCAGTTCCAGTAACCGGCGTTGGACAGCGGGCTCGGCGTTCAGAGTCGGCTCCTTAGTTCGTTCAGTTGTCAGTTGCCGCGGACTCAGAGCCGCAGGTTCCACGCGTCCGTACGGAGCGTCGAGATGTGAGTGTCCACGGTACTGCCTTGGTCTGCCAACCCTTCGAGCAGGAGCCGCTCCGCGTCCCGCAGCCACGGCCACTCGCTGGCCCAGTGCGCGACGTCGATTAACGCGGGTCCTTCGTCGTACGCGCGGGCCTCGGTCGCGGGGTGGTGCCGGAGGTCGGCAGTGACATACGCGTCCACGCGCGCGGCGCGAACTCGGTCGAACTCCGAGTCACCCGCTCCCCCGACCACGGCGACAGTCTCGATGGTCCGGTCAGGATCTCCGGACACCCGTACGCCGTGCTCCGTCTGCGGAAGGTTGTCGGCGACCAGCCGGGCGAAGTCCTTCAGCAGCATCGGTTCCGGGAGTACGCCGACCCGCCCGCCGCCACGCTCACTCGGCAGCACGGCCAGCTCGTAGATGTCGAAGGCCGGCTCCTCGTAGGAGTGGGCTGCCTTCAGCGCTTCGACGACGGCTCGACGGTTCCGCCGCGGCACGAGCATCTCGAGCCGGTTCTCGGCGACCACCTCGATGTCGCCGACCTGTCCGACGGTCGGGTTGGCACCTTCGAGCGGCCGGAAGGTCCCTTCGCCGGTCCCACTCCAGGCGGCCCGTTCGTAGTCCCCGATCCGGCCCGCACCGGCCTTCGCCAACGCGTCGAGCATGGCCTGCGTTTCCTCGACCGGGACGAACACGACGAGCTTGTCCATCGGGTCGGACGGCAGGGCCTTGAGCGGACGGGTGTCCCGTAGACCGAGAACGGCTGCGAGGGCGTCACTGACACCTGGGTTCGCATTGTCCGCGTTGGTGTGGCACACGTGCAGAGCCGTGTTGCTCTTGATCAGGTCGCGGACGACGCGGCCCTTGGGCGTCGTACCCGCGACGCTGTGGACCCCGCGCAGCAGGAGCGGATGGTGGGTGACGAGGAGGTCGAAGTCACCAGTGATGGCTTCGTCCACGACGGCCCGCATCGGGTCGACCGCGAACAGAATCCGCCGTACCGGTTGGTCCGGATCCCCGGTCACCAGCCCGACCGCGTCCCAGCTCTCCGCCCAGGCTGGGTCATACAGCCGATCGAGCACAGCAACCACGTCACCAACCGTCGGATTCACAATCCCCATCCTGCCGCACGGGGTGGCGTACTCGGTCCGTGGATCCTGGGTGGTCATGTCTGTCGGTCCAGCGCCGTAGCGAGCAGGTGCTCGGTGCGGTGCATCGGCGTGCTGGAGCGAAGGTCTCGATGTGGTTTTCATCGTGACCTTCGCTCCAGTGCGGCGAGGTGCCGTGCCGAGTGCCGCACAGTAGGCGCTGGACCGACAGACATGGCCTCGGCAGGATCCACGGATCGAGGGTCAGATCAGCCAGGCGGTGGTGTCACCCGGCAGTTTGTCGCCCTCGAGTGGACCGCTGGCCAGGACTACCGCGGCCTCGGGGAGCTCGACCGGGGCGGCGCCGAAGTTGGTGATGGACTGCCAGCCGCCGGGCCGGGTGAAGTGCAGGACGAAGTCGCCGCCGTCAGCCCAGGTGAGCGAGTTGCCTGTCTGGAGTCCCCGGCGTACGGCGAGAGCCTTGCGGTAGAGGCTCAGCGTCGACCCCGGGTCGCCCTCCTGCGCCTCGACCGAGTAGCCGCCGAACCACTTCGGCTGCACCAGGTGCGAACCGCCCGAGCCGAAGCCGAACGACAGTCCGTCGACCGTCCACGGGATCGGCACCCGGCAGCCGTCGCGACCCTTCTCAGCACCCTTCGACCGGAAGTACGCCGGGTCCTGCAGGTTCGCCGCCGGCAGCTCGCCGACCTCCTGCAGCCCCAGCTCCTCCCCCTGGTACAGGTACGCCGATCCCGGCAACGCCAGCATCAGCAGCACCGCCGCACGCGCCCGCCGCAGGCCCAGCTCGACGTCGACCGTCGGCTCGGTGCCGTTGCTGAGCAGCCACGCCTTCCCGTCCTGCCAAAGGCCGGACGGGTCCTTCGGCAACCCGTACCGGGTCGCGTGCCGGACGACATCGTGGTTGGAGAACACCCAGGTCGAGGACGACCCGTTCTGCTCGGCCAAGGCGAGGTTGTCCTCGATCACCTGCCGGAACTTCTCGTACTCCCAGTCCGCCTGCAGCAGGTCGAAGTTGAACGCCTGCCCGAGCCCGTCCGCACTCGCGTACCGGGCCCGGCGCGCGGCTGGCACGAACGCCTCGGCCACCGCCGACCGGGGCGGGTCGTACTCGTTCAGGACCGTCCGCCACTCGCGATAGATCTCGTGTACGCCGTCCTGGTCCCAGAGCGGATGCGCGCCGTTGGACTCGGACTGCCGGGGCAGCGTGGTCTTCGACGGGAACGGCTCGCTCAGGTTCTTCACCAGGGCGTGCGCGACGTCGACGCGGAAGCCGTCGACACCGCGATCCGACCAGAACCTCAGTGTCGTCAGGAAGTCCGCGCGGACCTCCGGGTGCTCCCAGTTCAGGTCCGGCTGCTCGGCCGCGAACAGGTGCAGATACCACTGCCCGTCCTCGAGCTGCGCCCACGCGGATCCGCCGAACACCGAGTCCCAGTCCGACGGCGGCTCGTCGCCGTCGCCTTCGCGGAAGATGTACCGGTCCCGGGCCGGCGAGTCCTTCGGGGCGTCCTGCGCCTCGACGAACCATTCGTGCCGGTTGGAGGTGTGGTTCGGGACGATGTCGACGATCAGCTTGATCCCCGCCTCGTGCAACGCGGCGACGAGCTGGTCGAAGTCGTCGAGGGTCCCGAGCCGCGGGTCCACGTTGCGGTAGTCGTCGACGTCGTACCCGCCGTCGGCCAGCGCGGACGGGTAGAACGGGCTCAGCCAGACCGCGTCGATACCCAGGGACGCGAGGTACGGAACGCGGCTGATGATGCCCGGCAAATCGCCGACACCGTCACCGTTGGCGTCGGCGAAGCTGCGCGGGTAGATCTGGTAGACGACGGCCTGGCGCCACCAGTCTCGGTCTGTCGTCGGCTGCGTGCTGGTCAAGAAGGCCTCACTTGGGTCGGCA
Organism: Kribbella steppae; assembly: GCF_004342025.1. GTDB lineage: Bacteria > Actinomycetota > Actinomycetes > Propionibacteriales > Kribbellaceae > Kribbella > Kribbella steppae. The sequence goes on from NZ_SLWN01000001.1 coordinate 409,840, forward strand.
GGCGCGGGGTTCAGGTTTCCAGGCGGTTGCGGCGACATTGCCCGCTTGTTTATATAGACTCTAAATTTAGATTCTGCAGTATTCTGCGCTTCCGTTCCACGACAGGTCAAGGGGCTTTTCATGGCGAGACCAGCGGCCACTCCGCCCACGGCGACGCCGCCGATGCTGCGCCGGGTCAACGCGGGGAAGCTACTCGGTGTGCTCGCGAAGGCCGGGGTGATGACAGGAACCGGCCTGATCGAGGCGACCGGCCTGACCCGCGCCACCGTGCACGCGGTCTGCAACGACCTGATCTCGATGGGCTGGGTGGTCGAGCTCGATCCGGGCCGCGACACCTCCGTTGGCCGGCCGTCACGGCGGTTCGAGTACAACAGCCGCGCCGGATGCGTGCTCGGGATCGACATCGGCGCGGGTAAGACCACCGTGCTGGTCACCGATCTGCGCGGCGAGACGATCGCCAAGGTGGTGCGCTCGGTGTCCGGCGACCCGACGGCGGCCGACCGGACCGAGATCGTGCACGAGACCGTCGTCGAGGCGCTCGAGACCGCGCAGGTGACGGATGCGCAGGTGCTCGCGGCCGGCGCCGGTGTGGCCGCGCCGGTCGATCGGGACGGCAACATCCTGGTCGACGACGAATTTTGGCGGCGCTTCGACACCGGTCTGGCCCCGCGACTGACCGTGCTGCACGGCTGGCCGGTGCTGCTGGAGAACGACGCGAACCTTGCTGCCCTCGGCGAGCACTGGCGTGGCGAAGGCCGGAACGTCGGCGACCTCGCCGTACTGCTGGCCAGTGAGCGGTTCGGGTCGGGCTTGATGGACTCCGGCCGACTGCTGCACGGCAGCCGCGGCGGTGCCGGTGAGATGGTCTATCTCAAGCTCGTCGAGGGCGTCGGCGACACCCACGGCATCGCCCGGATCGCCCGCGAACGCGGTGTCGCGGCCGTCGCCGATCCGGCGGTGGAAACGGCACTGCGGACCCTGGCCGGCGACCGACCGGTCACCGCGGAGCTGGTCTTCACGGCCGCGGACGCCGGTGACGAAGTTGCCCTAGGCATCCTCGAGTACGTCGCCGGCCGGACCGCCCGGGTGGTGGCCACGCTCGGCATCCTGTTCAACCCTGAGCTGATCGTGCTGGGCGGCGCGGTCGCCGAAGCATCCAAGTCGCTGCTGCCCGAGATCGAGGAGCAGTTGGCCGGCTTCACCAGTACGCCGCCGCGCGTCGCCGTCTCGTCCCTTGGCGACGCGATCGTCTCCGTCGGCGCCGTCCGGCACGCCCTCAACTACGTCGAGCAGAACGCCCTCGACCTGCGCCTCAGCTGCCGGCCCGGGTAAGGGCTCTGACGACCGCTTCGAGGACGATCAGGTTCCGGCCGGACGTCGTACCGGTGGCGACGCCCTCCGGGACGAGCGCGCGATCCTCCGGGATGCCGGTGCACAGGACGACGGTGTCCGGGCCGCGGTTCTGCAGCAAGGTGGTCAGCGCTTCGCGCATCCACGGCGTACGTACGGCGTCCTGCACCGCGATGACCAACGGGCGACTGGCCGCGGCCGCCGCGGCACGGGCGATAGCACCCTCGGACTGGGTGCCGGCGCCGTCGAGCAGCCTGTGTTCGCCGCGCAGGACCACGCCGTCCGAACCGGGTGCGATCCGGCTGAAGATGTCCGGAAGCCCACTGAAATAGGGGTTCCAGGCCGGGTGCAGGCCCTGAGTCAGGTCGACCACGTACGGCGCGCCACCGAGCGCCGGCAGGGTCTGGCCGGCGACCACACGAGTGGCGACCTCGCGGATCGGGGCGCCGTCGAGGCCGGGCTGCCGGGTGCGGGTCTGCAACGTCGCGGCGAGGGCACGGACCCGGCCGGCCGCGTCGGCGACCCGCTCGGCGTCGAGGGAACCGTTGCTGACCGCATCGACCATGCGGGCGGTGAGCGCGCGCGGGTCGGCGGCTCCGATCGCGATCATGGCGAGATCTGCACCGGCCCGGACGGACGCGACCGCGGCGTCCTCGATCGACTGGTTCTTGGTGATCGCCTGCATCTCCAGCGCGTCGGTGGTGATCACACCGTTGAACCCGAGTTCCTCGCGGAGCAACCCGGTGAGGAGGCGACGCGACAGCGTGGCCGGCTGGTCGTCGTACGCGGAGAAGACGACATGGGCGCTCATCACCACGTCGGCGCCGGCCGCGATGGTGGCCTTGAACGGAGCGAGCTCGACCTCGGTCACCTGCTCGATCGAGCGGTCGACCCGGGGCAGGTCGAGGTGTGAGTCGACACTGACGTCTCCGTGGCCAGGGAAGTGCTTCGGGCAGGCGGCGATCCCGGCCTCGTGGACACCTTCGACGAAGGCGACGCCGTGCCGCGAGACCAGGTCCGCGGTGGCGCCGAACGAGCGGGTGGAGATGATCGGGTTCGCCGGGTTGCTGTTCACGTCGACCGACGGCGCGAGCATCAGGTCGATACCGAGACTCGCCAGTGTCGCGGCGGCGTCCCGCGCGGACGCGCGGGTCAGGTCCACGTCGTCGAGGTCGCCGAGGATCCGCGGCGAGGCCAGCGGCCAGGGGTTGGCCGGAGCGAGGTGGCTGAACTCGCCGCCCTCGTGGTCGATCGCGATGACCAGGTCCGGCCGCTCCGCCCGGAGGGTGGCGGTCAGGGCGGCGACCTGTTCGGCGTCGGCGACGTTGCGGGTGAACAGGATGACCGCGCCGAGTCCGGCCGCGACAGCGCGACGCAGGTCGTCCGGGGCGGTGGTCCCGTCGAAGCCGACGATCAGCGCGCCGGCGGCCTCACGATCCAGGTGATCACTCATTCCCACACCTTCTCGTGCCCACGGTCCTCCCGCCACCCGACCCCGTCACCCGACCCCACCTCGCTCCCCACCGCGATCCTCTCGCTGCCCTGACCCCTGCCCCGCTGCCCCTGCGCCCCGCCCCTGCCCGTCGGCACCGCCAACTGCTGCCGCGAGCGCCTTCGCGCGCTGGACCGCCTCCGGCGGAGGCCCTTAGTGAGCGCGGGAAAGCGGGTGCCCAACCCATCACGGACAGCTAATAATTAGCGCCCGTCGCCACCCTGAGTGCGATCGTTGTCAGGGGTTGTCAGGGCGAATTCTGAGCGTACGCACGTGGGTTCTGCCCGGATTCCTGGAAATGACCCCTCGCTGTCCGGGCCGACTACGGATAACGTTGTCTCTCGACCTTGACCGCTCTCGACGGAGCCAGACACCGTGACCGTACAGATCACTCACGTCTCCTCGCCCGAGTTGTTCGCCGGCAGCGACGACGATCCCCGCCAGCTGCTGCGGGTGGAACTGACCCGTTCCACCAGCGACGGCGCGCTCTCCGTGCGAGTCGCCGGCGACGGCGTCTCCGGTGCGGCGGACCTGCCACCAGGCGACGGCCCGGTCCGGGTCGAGGTCCCGCTCTCGGTCGCTGATGGGCTGCGCACGCAGTACGGCGCGAGTGTCGCGGCGACCGTGACGGTCTCGGCGGACGGTGTCGACGTGGCGGACGGTGTGGACGTGGCGTCGGACAGCGGCACGGTGGTGATCGCCGAGCCGGGCTGGACGATGGTGATGGTGTCGCACTTCCACTACGACCCGGTCTGGTGGAACACCCAGGCGGCGTACACGACCAGCTGGGACCTGCAGGGTCCTGACGGCACCACTCGGCCGGTCTACACGCACAACGCGTTCAGCCTGGTCGACGCGCATCTCAAGCTGGCTCTGCGCGATCCGGCGTACTGCTTCGTGCTGGCCGAGCTCGACTACCTCAAGCCGTACTTCGACACCTTCCCGGAGAACCGCGCGGTCCTGCGTCGGCTTATCGCGGAGGGCCGGGTCGAGATCATCGGCGGCACCTACAACGAGCCGAACACGAACCTGACCGGTGCGGAGACGACCATCCGCAACATCGTGTACGGCGTCGGGTACCAGCGCGACATCCTCGGCGGTGACCCGCAGAACGCGTGGCAGCTGGACGTGTTCGGTCACGACCCGCAGTTCCCTGGGTACCTGGCCAAGGCCGGGCTGACCGGGTCCGCATGGGCACGTGGGCCGTTCCACCAGTGGGGACCGCTGCGGCAGGCCTGGGGTGACCCGAAGGCCGGGACTGCGGCGGTCATGCAGTTCCACAGCGAGTTCGAGTGGATCAGCCCGAGTGGGGACGGCGTACTGACGCACTACATGCCGGACCACTACGGCCCGGGCTGGGAGCTGCAGCACGCGCCGAGTGTCGAGGCAGCGGGCGACACGGCGTACCAGCTCTTTGCCACGCTGAAGACGGTCGCAGCCACTCGCAACACCCTGCTGCCGGTGGGTGGGGACTACACACCGCCGAACAACTGGATCACCGCGCTGCACCACGACTGGAACGCTCGCTACGCCTGGCCGAAGTTCGTCTGCGGTACGACGAAGCACTTCATGGACCGGGTCCGGTCCGAGCTCGCCGAGACAGGGCGCAGGCCGTCACCGCAGTCGCGGGACATGAACCCGATCTACACCGGCAAGGACGTGTCGTACATCGACACCAAGCAGGCCCAGCGCGCGGCCGAAGTGGCCGCGGTCGACGCCGAGAAGCTCGGGACGTACGCCGATCTGCTCGGGCTCGGCCGGTTCGCTGAGGCGTCGCTGGACAAGGTCTGGCGGCAGCTCGCGTACGGCGCGCACCACGACGCGATCACCGGGTCGGAGTCGGACCAGGTGTACATCGACCTCGTCACCGGGTGGCGCGAGGCGCACGATCTGTCGGATGCCGCGCGGACCGCTTCGTTGGAGGCGTTCGCGGCACGGATCGACACGTCGGCCTTCGGTGCGCACGCGGTGGTCGTGACCAACACGCTGTCGTTCACGCGGACCGATCTGGCGACCGTGCAACTGCCGGACTCCGGCGGTCCGTGGCAGATTGTCGACAATGCTGGTGTTGACGTTCCGTCGGTGGTCGAGGGTGACAAGCTCACGTTCCTGGCCGCTGAGGTGCCGTCGCTGGGGTGGCGGACGTACGCACTGACTCCTGCGGCTGGCGCTGGTTCGGCCGGCGGTGGTGCTGCATCGGCTGCTGGGGCTGGTTCCGCTGCTGGCGCTGGCTCGGCTGGTGCTGGTGTTTGGGGGCCGGCGGATGCGAGCGAGTCGGTGGAGAACGAGTTCTTCAGTGTGACCGTGGATCCGTCCCGCGGCGGTGGGATCAGCGAGATTGTCGACAAGCGAACCGGTCGACAAGTTCTCAAGGGCCTCGGCAACGAACTGCGGGTCTACGAGGAGTACCCGGACCACCCACGCTTCGGCGAAGGTCCGTGGCACTTGCTCCCGTCGGGTCCGGTGGTCGGCTCGAGCGAAGCGCCGGCGAAGGTCTTCACGCAGGCCGGACCACTCGGCAGCCGGATCGTCAGCCGTGGTGAGGTCGACGGGATCTCGTACGAAGCTGTCGTCACGGTGTACGACGGTCTCGACCGGATCGAGTTCACCACCCGGATCCTGGACCACGCCCAGTCGGATCGTCTGGTCCGGGTCAAGTTCCCCGCCGACGTCCCCGGCGCCCTCCCGCTGAGCGAGGTCGCCGGCGCCGTCGTCGGCCGCGGCTTCGGCCTCATCGACGTCGACAGCGCCCAGGCCCCCTGGACCCTGGACAACCCCGCCAACACCTGGTTCGGCCTAGGCTCCACCGCGCGAGTTGACCTGGTGGATGCTTCAGGCAACCACGTTGGCACCCGCCCGCTGGCGATCGCGGAAATCGTCGTACCAGACGACTCCGACCCAGCCGAGGTCCGCGACCTGGTCGTAGCCCTGGCCCGAGTAGGCGTCACCGCCACCACCTCCCTCGCGAGCGGCTCCCGCTACGGCCACCTCAAGGTCGACTCCAACCTCCCCGACCTCCGCATCCTCGTAGGCGCAGCAGCCTCACTACTGCACCAACTCGACAAAGACACCGAGGCGATGCCCGCCGCCGCTCCTCCGAGCGAGCCGCCCGCCCTCTCCCCAACATCCACCGCCGTCTCCCCCACATCCGCCGCCCCCTCGCCTGCGTCCGCCGCTGTCTCCCCCACCTCCGCGGCCGAGGCGGAGCCCGGCGCCGCTGCTCCGGGCGAGCCGAACGCCCTCTCCCCCACATCCGCCGCGCTCTCCTCCACATCCGCCGCCGACGGCGGGGCTTTGTTTGTTCCGCCTCGGACTGCGTTGGCTGAGGTTTGGCAGCCCAACGCGGATGTTCGGGATGTGCGGGCTATTCCTGCTCTTGTTCTGCCTACGCCGGCTGCGGTTGCTGCGGCTGTTGCCGAGCTCGCCGAGGCGCGCGTTACCGCGACCGTTCAGGGCGAGGGCGTGATCGAGGAGTTCGAGGATCGGACTGTTGCGCTGCTGACGTATGGACTGCCTGGGTTTGCGGTGGATGCGACGGGTGCGTTGCATGCGTCGTTGATGCGGTCGTGTACCGGCTGGCCGTCGGGGATCTGGATCGATCCGCCGCGGCGGTCGGCGCCGGACGGGTCGGCGTTCCAGTTGCAGCACTGGACCCACGAGTTCCGGTACGCGTTGACCAGCGGCGACGGCGACTGGCGCAAGCAGCAGTTGCCGAGCCGCGGCCAGGAGTTCTCCTCACCGTTGCTCGCGGCAACCACCACCGCGCACGACGGCACCTTGCCGGCGACACACTCGCTGCTCCAGGTCAGCCCGGAGCGCGCCGTGCTGGTCTCCACGCTGAAACCGGCCGGCAACCCCATCGCCCGCGGGTCGGGTGTCCCGGCCGACCCGCGGGACGGCGTCACCCTGCGCTTGATCGAGGCAACGGGCCTGGGGTCGACGGCAACGGTCACCTCTGCCCTCCCGATCACCGGCGCCCACCACGCCGATCTGCTGGAGAACCCGGCCGCCCCGATCGAGGTTGCTGACGGCAACTTCACGATCGACCTGGCCGGATCCGCTGTCGATACCTTCGTACTCGAGGTCGATGGTTCGGCCCCCGCGAACCCCGCCGTACTTGGCCAACCGGGCGAGCTGGCCCAACCGTCGTACGCACGCTACTGGCTGCACAACCGGGGACCCGCGCAGATGGGCTTCCTGCCGGTCAGCCTGTCGGTCTCCCCGACCGTGGCGCGCACCGCGGGCAAACCGTTCGAGATCTCGATGGTGATCGCGAACCAGTACGCCGACACTCCGGCCGAAGGATTGTTTACAATCGGACTCCCGGACGGGTGGACAACTGACCAATCCGATCGTTCACTCCGGCTCGAGCCGGGTGGTTACGTCCGCCACCTCGCGAACGTGACACCACCGGAGAACTGCGAGCCCGGGCAGTACTTCGTCGCCGCCCGGGTGCTCACCAAGACCGACGAGCTCGCCGGTGGTGCCGGCGTCACGGCGGTCGAGGACGTCGTCACGGTGTTCGTCGGCGAGAGCCCAGAGCTGACCGCGACTCTCGGCTTCGGGATGCCACCAACCGAGGAGCCGGAACACGGCTCGGGCGCGGTCGAGGGCGAGCCAGGACGACCGACCGGTCTGACCGTGACGCCGTCGACGCAGGACCTGCGGCTGACTCCCGGTACGTCGGAGACATTCGAGCTGGAGTTCGCGAACAACACGTCGTCGGAGATCCGCGCCGAGCTGCAGCTGGCATCGCCGTACGGGACCTGGTCGTGGTTGCCCGACCCGGTCCGGCTGGTCGTCGTGCCGCCGAAGTCGTCTGTCACCGTTCCGGTGCCAGTGCAGGCTCCGGCGGGTGCGACACCGGCGCACGCCTGGGTGCTGCCGAAGGTGATGTGGTTCGGCCGGGCCCAGTACGCACCCACCGTCCGCCTGGAGATCCTGTGACGGCCGCTGTCACCGTGGGCCACGGTCATGGGCACAGCCACGGGCAGGGGCACAGCCAGGCGCCGGTGGCGCCACCGGAGGTGATGGCGTACCTCAACGGTGAGCCCGTGCCCCGCGAGCTGCTCGACGATCGGCTCGCGGTCCTGCGGGCCGGCGACGCCGCCTGCGTTCTCCCCCGGCCGGACAGCCGCGAGGGCCGCCAGCTCACCCGCTGGGTCGCCCAGGTCGTCCTCACCGAGCAGCTCTGCCTAGACGAACTCCACCGCCACACGAACGCCGAACCCGAGACTCCGCCCGGACCGCAGGACGTCGCACCCGCCGAGCCTCCTGCCGCCCCGCGGGACGTCGAACTCGAGACGTCTGCCGGGCCGCAGGAGATCGCGCCCGGGGCGTCTGTCGGATCGCGGGATGGTGCCGATGCGGGGGCGATCGACGTGTCGACGGCGATTGCGGTCGGGTCGATCACGGCTGCGGCCCTTGCCGGTTCGGAAGCGGTACGACGGGTTGCCGGGCTGGTGACCGCGGACGTACGGATCGCGGCCGAGCAGTTGGCGTACGCGGCCGACGTACTGGGTGAGGAGCCACCGGCGGATCCCGGCGTACCCGTGGCGGGCTGGCATCGCGAGTTGCTGCTGAGCGCCCGGCTGGAGGCGTTCGCGCGCTGGCTGAACGCGGCCATGCACGAGCGGGTCCAGCTGGTCCGCGGGCTCGAGCACCCGGGCGATAGCAGCCAACCTGACAACCTGCACCGGCACTGACGGGGGGACGATGAGCGACGATGCAGTGAGTACGGTTCTCGGAATCGACATCGGCGGCACGAAGATGGCCGCCGCTCTCGTGTCCGCCGACGGCCGGATCTTGACCGGGGACCGGATCCTCACCCCGGCCGGCGGCGCCGACGAGGTGTTCGCCGCGCTGGCCGAGTTGATCGACAAGGTCCGCGGCGACGCGACGCCGCTGGCGGTCGGGATCGGTTCGGCCGGGCCACTGGACCAGACGCATGGGTTGGTGTCGCCGGTGAACATCGGCGGCTGGCGGAACTTCCCGCTGGTCGACCGGGTCCGCGCGCTGGTCGGCGACGTACCGGTGACGCTCGGGGTGGACGGGCACTGCTTCGCGCTTGGCGAGTTCTGGACCGGGGCTGGGCGGGAGGTCGACACGCTGCTCGGCATCGTGGTGTCGACCGGTGTCGGCGGTGGACTGGTCGTCGACGGGAAGCCGCTGATCGGTCAGTCGGGGAACGCCGCGCACATCGGTCACGTGGTCGTGGACCTGGACGGCGAGTCGTGTGCGTGCGGGTCGTCCGGGTGCGTCGAGGCGTATGCGAGCGGGCCGCGGATGGTTGCCCGGGCCAAGCGTCGCGGCTGGCGGGCCGACGAGGCGGTGGATGCCGCCGTACTGGCTGCCGACGCGGCCGCCGGGGACGAGCTCGCGCTGGCGACCTTCGATGACGGAGCCCAGGCGCTCGCCGCCGGTATCGTCGCGACCGCGGTCACCGTCGACCTCACCACGGTGGTCATCGGCGGCGGAGTCGCCAAGGCCGGCCCGATCCTCTTCGACCCGGTCCAGGCCTGGGTCAAGCGCCTCGCCCAGCTCCCCTTCGTCACCGACCTCAGCGTCGAACCCGCCCAACTCGACAACGCCGGTCTCCTCGGCGCCGCCCACCAAGCGTGGTCCACTCTCAGCTGAACTCCCGCGACCCCGGTTGAAGCGCTCTCACCACCTCGAGTGATTCATTCGTGACCTCACGCACAGTTATCTCGTGCAGAAAAGGGTGTCCCGCGCACCTTTGCGCAATTCTTACCCAATTGCCCCGAACCGTGTAACGACCGCCCCCTCGTACCCGATGCAACGAATGGATGGGGTGGGGGCACGTCATCCACGGTCGGTCGAGGGGGCCTGGACTGACCACAACGGCCGGTCACGGGGGGCCTGGACCGACCAGAACGCGAGTGCGGCGGAGAGGAGACTCTCCGCCGCCATCGCGTGGCAGTACGTCAGTGAGGTAGCAACGTCCGCCAGCGTTGTCCGAGGCAACGCTCGACCCAGAGGGATCGGTCCGGATGGACGTCGCCGCACTCCTCCTCTTCGCTACCTTCATCACCGCTGTCGCCGTCGCGCGCGGCGTTGCCGCCCTGCATGGTTGCCTGCGCGGACGAGCCCTCGCCGGCTCGGCTCCCGCCGCGACCATCGCAGGCGCGGTCACGGCCTGCTCACCGGAGACCGGCACCGGTTCTCGCCCGGGTGCTCTCCCGGGCTCCGGCTCGGGTTCCGGTGGGCAGGGCGACGGCGGGCACGCACGCCGGATGGGCGTGCTCGGCTGGACCGGACCGTTGATCGCGCTGGTCGTGATCACCTCGGTCATGGCGCTCGGGTCCGGATCCGGTGGGAACGGAACTGGCCCGGCCGGCGTCGGAACCACGGCCGGCAGTGTCGGGTCAGCGCTTGCGATCTACTCCGTGCTCGTCTGCGTGATCAGCGCCTCATCGCTGTTCCGCGGCAGACCTGCACGGAGTGCGATCGGTCCTCAGGAGGGATGAGGATCGACGCGGGTTCTGCACCGTGGACGGTGGGCCGGTGGGTGCGGGAGGGCTGCCACCGACACAACTCCCGTCCCCGGTGCAGAACCGACGTCCTGGCCTAGACCTCGCCTGGGCAGCGCTCTCCGCGGCCGGGTCTGCTGACAACCGCAGATCCCGGTCGCACCACGTCAAGCTGGCGCACTGCGTCGTACCCCTCGCCACCGGCCGAAGCGTCGCACCGGTTAGGGCTTGAGCCACTCGGGTTCGGGGAGACGGCTGCGGTCCAGCCGGCCGTTGTCGTCGAGCGGGAGTTCCTCGATCGGGATCAGGTCGGCCGGGACCAGGTAGATCGGCAACTCCTTGCCCAGGTCAAGCATCAACCGGGCCAGCACCGCGGGATCGCTGTCCTCCAGTACGACGTACCCGAGCAGGCACGTGTCACCGGCCAGATCCGCACACGCGACCACCACCGCGTCGACCACACCCGGCTGATCTGCCAGTACGTGTTCGGTCTCGCCCGGCTCGACCCGGTGACCGCGGATCTTCACCTGGTCGTCCGCGCGACCGAGGTACTCCAGCGTCCCGTCCGCCCGCCAGCGACCGAGATCGCGGCTGCGGTACAGCCGACCGCCCGGATGACCCGGGTCCGGTACGAACACGCGCTCGGTCTCGTCCGGACGGCCGATGTAGCCCTGGGCGACGGCCGCACCGCCGAGGTGGATCTCCCCGACCGCGCCGACCGGCACCGGCCGGAGCGCCGCGTCCAGCAGCCGTACGACGACGCCCTCGACCGGACGGCCGATCGACGGCCGGTCCTCGGCCGGGTCGACCTCGTGGATCGTGGTCACGATCGACGCCTCGGCCGGGCCGTACTCGTTGAACAGCCGGCAGTCCGGATGCACCTCGAGGAAGTCGCGCACCTTGTGCGTGAGCACCATCGCCTCGCCGCCCGCGACGATCTCGCGCAGCGCGGGCAGTTCCGGCAGTCGGCGCATGGTCGCGAGCAACGCCGTCAACGGGCTGAATGCCATGAACAGCCGCTCGACACCGTGGTCCCGCAGCGCCGCGATCACCGCGTCCGGGTCGTACCGGTCGTCCTCGCCGATCAGCACCAGCGGCGCACCCGACGCGAGCGCGGTGAACAGCTCCTGCACGTGGACGTCGAACCCGAACGACGTCCACTGCAACGTCCGCAGCGAGCTCCGGGTCCGCAGGTAGTGCCGGATCAGGTTGACCGGCCCGCGATGCGGAACCAGCACGCCCTTCGGGTTACCGGTCGAGCCAGACGTGTAGATGCAGTAGGCAACATCATCGGCCGCCGACCGCACTGGCGGTCCCTGCTGCGACCGCAGGTCGCCGTCCACCGCCGCGACCGGAACCAGCCGCAGCCCGAGCCGATCGGCCAGCGCCGCGTCGTCACCTACCAGCGCGACCGCGGACGAATCCTCGACCATGAACGCCCAGCGCGACTCCGGTACGCCGGGATCCAGCGGCAGGTAGGCCGCGCCCGACTTCAGTACGGCGAGCACCGCGACGACGAGTTCGGTGCCTCGGGCAACACGTACGGCGACCAGTTGCCCGGGCTTCACGCCGAGGTCGACGAGTTGCCACGCGACCGCGTTGGACCGGCGGTCGAGTTCGGCGTACGTCAGCTCTCGCTCGCCCTGGATCAGTGCGATCGCGTCGGGTGTCCGGGCGACCTGCTGCTCGAAGAGCGTGTGCAGTCCGCTGAGCTCACCGGCCACCACCGCGTTCCGCCGTACCCGGCCGATCAGACCGGCGGGGTCGATGTCGCCCTCCAGCTCACGCAACGTCTCGAGGTCGGACTCGATCGGCAGCATCAGGTCGGGCAGGCGCAGGTGCGGTTGGCTGGTCGCACGACGCAGTACCGCTTCCAGGTACCCCAGGAGGCGATCGATGGTGCTCTGCTTGAACAGGTCGGAGCGATAGTCCGCCGTACAGGTGATGCCGGCGCCGTGGTGAGTCAGCCGCAGCCGCAGGTCGACGTGCTCAGGCAGCTCCTCCTCACCTTCCTCGAACTCCACCAGCACCTGGAAGAGCGGGTCACGCTCCAGTACGGCGAGATCGGTGCCGGCGTGGTCGTACGCACCGGTCGTGACGTCGCGGACCCGATGCGCGAGCTCCCCGAGATCAGGCTCGCCGGACAGATCGATCCTGATCGGCAACGCGCGCTGCGCCGTCGTCGAAGTGTCGCCCTTCGGCCGGATCAGCGCGGTCCCGATGGTCACATCGTCCTGCGTCGTGAACCGTCCGAGCACAGTCCCCACCGCTGCCAGCATCACCATCAGCGGGCTGACCTTGCGCTCCCGGCTGAACACAAACACCGCGTCGCCGAGCTCGCTCTCCAACTCCTGCTTGACCGAGGCAACACCCGGCTCACCCGCCGGGCGATCTCCCGGCAAGACCAACGGCTCCGCCCCGGCCAAAGCCAGATCCCAGTACTCGAACTCCCGCCGCCGAAGCTCCCGCTCCTCCCGCAACGCCTCCGCGGCAGCATCATCCGGTACGACGCCGGCAGCCGCCGAACCTCCTGCGGACACCTGCTCCGCCCGCACCCTGGTAGCCGAAGCCAGTGAGGCTTTGGCCTCGCCGGCGGATGCCTCCTCCGCAGCGCTCGCCGGGACGTCGGCACTCTTCGGGACGTCGGCGCTCTGCGGGACTTCGGCACCCTCCGGCTCTGAAGCCTCATCAGTGGTGCCTGCGGTTTCTGGAGTGTGCTCGTTGAGGAGGGCCAACTGCTCGCGCATCAGCTTGGTGACGCCGTCGACCAGCTGGCCTGCTACCCGGAGCTGTTGAGACATGAGCGCGGCCATGCCGGACCCAGGCAGCTCAGCCTCGCTGGTTGCCTCCGCCGCCTCGTCCACCTTCGCGGCCAACTCAGCGAGCCCCGACCCCAGCACCGCCAACGCAGCCCGCGGATCGCGAGCCGGCGCTTCCTCGGCCGGATCCTCAACAGCAGAAGGCGTTTCAGCCACCTCGGCGCCCTCGGCAACTTCTTCGGCCATGTCTGAGGGTTCGATGTCCTCGGCAACTTCTACGCCCCGGATCACCGCGGTCTCGGGCTTCGGAGTTTGGACGGCTACCGCGGTCGCGAGTTTGTGCGGCGTCGTGTGCGCAGTGAAGAGGTCTTCGGGCGTGAGCTTGACGGCGAAGCGCGTGTTGATCTCTTCGATCACGGGGGTCATCGACGCAGGGTTGGCGCCGAGTTCCGCAAAGGTGTGGTCGACGGTCAGGTCGTACGGGTCGAGCGACAGCTTCTCGCAGGTCAGGTCGAGCACCACGTCGAGAGACTCGCGGTACCGCTCAGCCGAGACCTCGTCACCCGACAAGGAGCCCGCCTGGAGCAGGTAGTCCGCATCCAGCTGATGCGTCTCCGCCGGTAGAGCGAACGGCGACCGATCCCCCGCCTCGTTCTCGTCTGCCTTCGCAATCTCGGCCGGATCCGGCTCGGTCGGCGGGTCCAGCGGGATCCTCTTCACCGCGGGACCAGTACCGCTCACCGGCTCGAAGGCCGCAGCCTGCGCCCGCGCCGCCCGCTCGAACGCACTCGGCTGCATCCGCGTACCCGACCGCCCAGCAGCCGCGTCATCGGTATCACCCGCAGCAGAACCAGCAACAGTGGCCGAGGGGTCGATCGGGTGGTGCACCCGACGGAACGGGTACGTCGGCAACGGCACGCGACCGCCATCGGCGTACACCTTCGACCAAGCGATCTCCGTGCCCTGCTCGTATAGCTCGGCCAGGCCGTTCATCGTCGCCAGGACCGGATCCTGCCCGAGCCGCTGCGCCGGAATCCACGTGCTGTTCGGTGCGATCCGGCGACCGGCCGGGCTCAATACGGCGTCGGGCCCCAGCTCCAGGAAGCGCCGGCACCCAGCCGCAGTGACCGCCTCGACCGCGTCGCCGAACAGCACCGGCTGGCGCAACTGGCCGACCAGGTAGTCACTGTCCAGCACAGTCCCCGACTCGAGCAGCTCGCCGGACCAGCTCGACACCATCGGCGTACGCAGCGGCTTCAGCGTGATCTCGCGAACGATCGCCGCGAAGTCCGCGAGGATCGGGTCCACCAGCGAACTGTGGAACGCCCGGTCGACGTCCAGCCGCTGCCACGCGACCTCCAACCGGTCGAGCTGCGCGGCCAACTGCCCGACGATCACTTCGGACCCGGTCAGCACGAACGACTGCGGACCGTTGCCTGCGGCAATCTCCACACCCGGCGTCTGCGCCAACTCGCGGACCCGATCGGCATCCGCCCGTACGGCGACCATCGCGCCAGGCACCGTGCCACGCTGCATCAGCTCGCCGCGCTTGGCCGTCAGCCGTACGCCGTCCTGTAGCGACAACGCACCGGCCACACACAGAGCGGCGTACTCCCCGACACTGTGTCCGACCACCAGTGCGGGCTGTACGCCGAACGACTGCCACAACCGCGCCAACGCAAGCTCAAACGCGAACAGAGCAGGCTGCGCGGTCTCTGTCGGCCAGACGCCCTCAGACGAACCGGCAGGCGTCAGCAACAGCTCAAGCAGGCTGCCACCGGTCTCCTCGGCGTACACGCGGTCGCACTCGTCCAGCACCGACCGGAACACTGGGAAGCGAGCTGCAAGCCCAGCAGCCATGCCACGACGTGCGGCACCCTGTCCGGTGAACGCATAGCCCAGTGGCCCGGGTCCACCGCGCGGCACCTCAGCTGCCTGCGCTGTGCCGAGTGCATCGACCAGCTCGGCCTCCGACGAGCCGGCGACAGCGATCCGGTGCCGGTACGCCGGCCGGCCGAGTGCCGCCGTACCAGCAAGGTCGATGAGGCGGTGGCCGGTGCCGTGGCCGAGGTCTGTGCGGTACAACTCGACCAGGTCGGCCAGCGCGTCCAGGTCGGGCGCGGACAGCGGCAGCACGACCGGACCGTCGTCGCCACGGCGGATCTGCCGCGGTGCCTCCTCCAGGATCACCTGTGCATTGGTGCCGCCGGCATCGAGTGCGCCGACGCCGGCGCGCAACGTCGTACCGGCCTCCCAGTCGCGGACTTCGGTGCCGATCACGAACGGGCTGCCCTCGAGCGCGAGGTCCGGGTTCGGCTCGGTGTAGTTGATCGTCGGGACCAGCATCCGGTGCTGCAGCATCAGGATGGTCTTGATCAGGCCGGCCATCCCCGCGGCGCTGTCGAGATGACCGATGTTCGGCTTGATCGAGCCAATCGTGCAGAAGCCGACCTTGTCCGTGTGCCGGCGCAGCGCGGTCGTCAGCGACTTCACCTCGGCCGAGTCAGCGGTCGCGCTGCCGATCGCGTTGGCCTCGATGTAGCTGAGCGAGTCGGCCGCGAATCCGGCGCGCTCGAGCGCCCGTTCGATGAGTTCGACCTGGTTGCCCGCAGGCGCGTCCTCGTTGCTGACCGCGGTGCCACGGATGACGGCGTACACGGTGTCGCCGTCGGCCACTGCCTGGTCGAGCCGCTTGAGCAGTACGGCGGCCACACCATTGCCACCGACCGTGCCGTCCGCCCCGGCGTCGAACGCGCGGACCTGACCACTCGGCGACAGGATCGACTCCGGCGCCGGGTGATAACCCGTTGCCTGAGGCACCTGTACGGCGGCCGCACCGGCAAGCGCGAGATCCGCGTCGCCGGATCTGAGGGCCTGGCAGGCGAGATGCACCGCGACGAGCGAGGACGACCAGGCGGACTGTACGCCGATCGCGGGGCCGGTCAGGCCGAGACGGTACGCGACCCGGGTAGCCAGGGAGTCGCGCGGCTGGTTCTGCTGGGCGTAGAGGTTCATGCCGGAGCCGGCGAAGACGCCGACGCGGCTCGCGGTCCCGGCGTACCCGCCGTGCTCGAGCGCCTGGTAGCAAACCTCGAGGAACAGCCGCTGCGCCGGATCCATCAACTCGGCCTCGCGATCGCCGAGCCCGAAGAACTTCGCGTCGAACGACGCCACATGATCGAGCGCACCATTCACGGCGACGAGATCGTCGTCCGGGTGCCCACCGGCCTGGCTCACCTCATCGGGCGTGTACCGGCGGATGCTCTCCACCCCACCCACCAGGTTGTCCCAGAACTGCTCCAGCGTCTCCGCCCCCGGGAACCGCCCAGCCAACCCCACCACAGCCACCGGCTCAACCACCGCCGCCTTACCACCCACCCCCCGCCCAACCTGCCCCTGAGCCGCAGCCGCCGCCAGCGCGGGCTCGGACGCCACCACAGTCTCGGATCTAGCCTCGCCCCCGACGGCTGCAGCCGCAGCGATCCGCGCGGGCTCCTGCTCGAGGGTCGACTCGCCCTCGGCGCTCTGCTCGGGCTCCGCGGTCTGCTCGGGCTCCACAGCCTGAGCAACCTCCTCCGCGGCTACGACGCCCGGCTCAGCCTCCTCCGCGACAGATGCAGCCTCGGCAGCAACCTCCTGAGACCCGGAAGTCACGTCCTGCTCGGAGGTCGACTCGCCTTCGGCGCTCTGCTCAGGCTCCGCGGTCTGCTCGGGCTCCACAGCCTGAGCAACCTCCGCGGCTACGACACCCGGCTCGGAGTCGGCCTCGCCGGTAACGGACTCGGTCTCGGTCTCGGCGGCAGGCTCAGCCGCCTGAGCAACCTCCTCCGCCGGTACGACGCTCGGCCCGGACTCGGCCTCCCCCGCGACGGATGCAGCCTCGCCAGCAACCTCCTCGGCCCCGGAGCTTTGCTCCTGCTCCGAGGTCGTCGCCGGCTCGACAACCCCAGAAACCTCAGCCTCCGACTCAGCCCTCAAGCCAGCGACCTGCTCGGCCGCGGGCTCGACCTCGGCGGATTGCCCGGCCTCAGGAGCGTCCTCCGCGGGTACGACGCCCGGCTCAGATCCGGCCTCGCCGGTAACGGACTCGGCGGCGACGTCAGGTTCGGACGTCGCCTCCGCCTCGGCGGTGACCTCGGGCTCGGGGTCGGCCTGGGGCTCGACGGCCTGCGCGACCTCCGCCTCCGACTCACCACTCGAGTCGGCGACCTCATCGGTGCTCGACTCGAGCTCAGTGGTCTGCTGGGGCCCGGCGGTGTGCTCGGGCACCGCGGCCTGAGCGATCTCCTCCGCAGGTACGACGCCCGGCTTGGACTCGTCCTCCCCCACGACGGATGCAGCCTCGCCAGCTACTTCCTCAGCCCCGGACGTTAGCTCTTGCCCAGCGGTCGACTCGCCATCGGCGGTCTGCTCGGGCTCGGGAGTCTGCTCGGGCCCGGCAGCCTGCTCGGGCTCCGCGGCCTGAGCAACCTCCTCCGCAGGTACGACGCCCGGCTTGGACTCGTCCTCCCCCACGACGGATGCAGCCTCGCCAGCTACTTCCTCAGCCCCGGACGTTAGCTCTTGCCCAGCGGTCGACTCGCCATCGGCGGTCTGCTCGGGCTCGGGAGTCTGCTCGGGCCCGGCAGCCTGCTCGGGCTCCGCGGCCTGAGCAACCTCCTCCGCAGGTACGACGCCGGGCTCAGATCCAGCCTCGCGAGCGAGCGGTCCAGCCTCGGCGGCAACCTCCTCGGGCCCGGAGGCTAGCTCCTGCTCAGAGGTCGACGCCTGCCCCGAGGTCGGCCCGGGCTCGACCACCCGAGCAACCTCCGCCTCCGACTCAGCGCTCAAGCCGGCGACCTGCTCGGTGGTCTGCTCGGACTCGGCGGTCTGCTCGGACTCGGCGGTGTGCTCGGGCTCCGCGGCCTGAGCAGCCTCTTCCGCAGCTGCGGTGTCCGGCTCGGACTCGGCCTCCCCCGCGCCGGACTCAGCGCTGGCCGCGTCGGCCTCGGCCTCGGTGGCGACCTCAGCTTCGGAAGCCGGCCGCGCCTCGGCGGTGACCTCGGGCTCGAGGCCGGCCTGGTGCTCGGGGTCGGCCTGGCGCTCGACGGGCTGCGCGGCCTGAGCGGCCTCCTCGGCAGGTGCGGCGTCCGCCTCGGACTCGACCTCCCCTGCGCTGGACTCGGCGCTGGGCATGTCGGACTCGGCCTCGGTGGCGACCTGAGATTCGGAAGTCGGCTCCGCCTCGGCGGTGACCTCGGGCTCGAGGCCGGCCTGGTGCTCGGGGTCGGCCTGGGGCTCGACGGGGTGCGCGGCATCCTCAGCTGGATCAGTGACCTGCCCGGTGGTGGCCCCGACCTCGGTCGCGGCCTCAGGCGCCTGAGCAGCCTCCTCCGGGGGCACGACGGTCGGCTCGGAACCAGCCTCGCCGGTGCGGGACTCGACCGCGGCGGCGACGGTTTCGGTCTCGGAGCTGACATCGGGAACCGAGATGGAGTCGAGCTCCTGGGTGGGCTCGGCCTCGGGGTCGGCGGGCTGCGCAACCTCCGCGGCAGCCTCAGCGACCTGCTCGGTGGAGGGCTCGGGCTCGATGTCGGTCTCAGGCTCGGCAGCCTGAGCAACCTCTTGGCCAGGCTCGACGCTGGAGCCGGATCCGGCCACGCCGGTGCCGGACTCGGCCTCGGCGGTGGAGTCGGGCTCAGGGGTGGAGTCAGGCTCCGGAGTGGGCTCGGCCTCGGCGGCCAGAGCAACTTCTTCCGCGGGCTCGACCCTCGGCTCGGGGCCGGACTCGGAGGTGACAGAGCCGGGTTCGGCTGTGGCCTCAGGCGCGGGAGTCGAGCCGGCTTCGGAGTCGCTGTCAGGCTCGGCGGCGGCCTGAGGCTCGGCTACTCGAGCGGCTTCCGACCCAGGCTCGGAGGTCGACTTGACGACGGGTTGCGTGGTGGATTCGGGCCGAGGGTCGGCCTGAGCAACCTCCTGCGCGGGCTCGGCACTCGGTACGGGGCCGGGCTCGGCGGTGACGGAGTCGGCGGTCACCTCGGGCTCAGAGGTGGCGGCTGTGGGCTCGGGGGTCGGCTCGGGTCCGGCTGTGGGCTCCGGTTTGGCTTCGGCGGTGGGCTCGGGTCCGGTGGTGGGCTCCGGTTCGGCTTCGGCGGTGAGGTCCGGCTCGGCCTGGGCGGTGGCCTCAGGTTCGGCTTCGGCGGTGAGGTCAGGCTCGGCAAGCCGAGCGGCGTCCGTCGCGGTTGCCTCGATTGGCTCGCCGGTGGTGTCTGGCTCGGGCTCGGTGGGCTGGGCGACCGCCTGCTCGGGCTGCTCGCTCGGCCTGGGGCCGGGCTCGGCGGACTCGTCGTCGGCGCCGGGGGTTGGCTCGGGGTACGGGAGCGACTCGTGGGGTGCGGTCGCAGTCGGGGCCTGTGCGTCGGCTTGCGGGCTGACGGGCGGCTCGGTTGGTGCGGGCGCGGCGTTGCTCGGCACCGGGGTGGTGTTGGCCGTTACCCGAGGGAGCAGGGTGGTGGCGTCTGGGTCGGCGGGTACTGGCGCCTGCTCGGGGTGGCGGGAGAAGGCTGTGCTGTCGAAGTAGGCGTTGGTTTCGTCGGGCTCAACTCCGGAGTCCGGCTCGACCGCAGAATCCGGCCCGACTGCAGGGGCCGGCTCGACTGCGGGGTTCGGCTCGACTGCAGAGTCCGGCTCGACTGCGGGGGCGGGCTCAGCTGCGGCGTCAGGGGCTCGGGGGGCGCCTAGGGTGGGGCGTTCGGGTGGGGTGGGGATGGATTGTTGGAGTGTGCGTTTCCAGGCGAGGCGGACGACTGGGAGTTCCATCGTTCGTTCGCTGGCGTCTTCTTCGACCGAGACGCGGGTGTCGGCGGCGTCGGCGGCCGGGCCTTCGCCGGCTGGGCCGGAGTAGGAGCTGGCTCCGGCTGGTTCGACGTACGGGCTGGGAGGCGTCTCGAGGGTGCCGTCGATCCAGCGTTGGCGAAGTAGCGGGCGGAGGATCTTGCCGCCGGGGGTGGTCGGGAAGTCGCGTCGCGGTACGCCGATGACCTTGGCCTCGAGGCCGAGCCGCCCCTGGATCAGGCTTCGGATCGCCTGGTCCATCCCCGGGATCGACTCGGGTGTGAGCGCGTAGAACACGACCAGCCGGTCGGTCCCGGTCTCCGCATCCGCGATTCCGCAGGCCGCGATCAGGCCGTGTTCGGCGCCGACGACGGATGATGCGACCGACTCGATGTCGTGGGCGTAGTACAGCTTCCCGGACATGATGATGCGTTCGCTGTCCCGGCCGGTGATGATCACCTGCCCGCCGGTGATGAAGCCCTGGTCGCCGGTCGCGAGCCACTTGCGGGCCGGCCAGTTGCCGATCGGGAACGCGGCCCGATCCGCCTCCAGGTTGCCAAGGTAGCCAGGTGTCACCCGAGCGGACGCGATCTGCAGATGCCCGATCCGGCCCTCCGGCAGGACCGCGCCGTTGGGCGCGACGATCCGTACGGTCGTCCCCGGCGCAGGTGCACCCACCGACACCAGGCTCAGTACGCCGGGCGCCTCGGCCCGCGCCTTGCCCGGTCGAGCCACCGCGACCTTGCCGGTCGAGGGTCGCTGGTCGACCCACTCGACGATTCCGGTCGGCGGGATGCGGACGCGGTGCACGTTCGGCGTCAGCCCGGGGCGCGCGAACGTGATCCCGGTGACGGTCTCGGTCATCCCCCAGGCCGCGACGAACGTCTCGGGTACGACGCCGAAGCGGTTCGTCAGCCGGAGGAACTCGGACATCACCGGCACGGTGATCTGCTCACCACCGCTGACGAGACTGCGCAGCGCGGACAGGTCCCAGTGCCGGTCCGTCTCACCCGCGATGGCCTGGGTGGCGAGGCGGTAGCCGAAGTTCGGCGACCAGGAGTGGTTGACCCGGTGCTGGTCCATCAGGTCCAGCCAGCGCAGCGGGTTGGTCAGCACCCAGTCGGTGTTCACGTGGATGTTCGTGCAGCCGGTGAACACGGGCAGCAGGTGGTACAGCAGGAACGCGCCACTCTGGTCCAGCGGCAGCCAGTTCAGCGTCGTCTGTCCTGGGCGGACCGGCAGCATGGCCGGCGTACCGGCCGCGAACTCGACCAGCCCGCGATGGGTCAGCTGCACGATCTTCGGCGTACCGGTGCTGGTCCCTGACGACATCATCAGTACGGCGACATCGTCGGCAGCCGGCCGATGGAACTCAGACGTCGGCTCGTGGCCGGCCAGCGCGTCCGGGTCGAGGACGGGCAGGCCGAGGTCGTTCGGGAGGTCGGACGGGCGGCCGATCAGGACCGTCCAGCCGAGCAGGTCGGTCACCTTGCGGAGCCGCTCGCGGCCCTCCTCGGTCCGGTCACCGTCGGCGCTCGGCGCCATCAGCAGCGGGCGGATGCCGCCCAGCGTGCAGGCCCAGAACGAGGCGAAGAAACCGACCGGTTCTGTGCAGTGCACGACCGCGGGATCTCCGGCGCGTACGCCGTTCGCCCGCAGCCCGGCCAGGATGCGAGCGGCGAGTTCGAGCAGGGTCGGGAAGTCGAGCTTGGTCTCGCGACCGTCCGGCCCGATCTCGACGACACCGGCGCCGCCGAAGTCGCGGGCAGCCCGCAGCAACGCACTCGGTAGGTCGCGCGGGTACCCGGCCGGAATCATCAGGGCCGGTCCGGTGCTGATCGCCGGCCGGTCCACACTGCTCCTCACCACGCCGATGCCACCGCCGGGAGGAGGATGGGTACGGCGTCAAGCGGGAGCGCAGGCCGACACGTCACCGGGGCAACGGTGGCCGGTTGGCGACCCACGGACACGCGCCTCCCCAACTGGACGGAGCCGGGCTCAGGGCAGACCCGTCTCGCTCTCACCGACAGAAAGCCCCGTAATTCCGCCTGCCGGAATGATGCCGTGACCGAGTGTTCCCGGTGCGTCATCGCGCCGACCGACAGCCGTGAACCCTACCAGCCGCGACCCGCCCTGGAGGAGTCCGATCTCGGCAGCCGACAGTTAAGAATTCGCTCGCCCGCCGCCACCCAGCACAACGAGCAGCGCCGCCCCCGGGTACGCCCTCCGCCGACACCGTCCGATCACCGGAATCCCACCGGGCGGACCGCCAGGCCATCACAATGCAGCGACGGTCAGGAGCCCCCGCGGCAACCCCCGCCGAACCGTCAGTTGTGATGGCCTGGCGGTCCGCGCCGTCCCGACAAACAGCGTCGAGCTCGGTAGAAAGACCGCCCCGCCGAGGAACCAGAAACGCAACGAGCGAGGTCGGCGCGCGCATTTTGCGCGGCGGACCTCGCTCGTGAGCGAGTGGGCGAAGAGGGGATCGAACCCCCGACATCTTCCTTGTAAGGGAAGCGCTCTACCGCTGAGCTATCCGCCCTCGCATCGACGGCGCAGTCTACCCGAGATGTGGAGTCAGACGTGCCAGGGCCTCGGCGTAGTCGTCCGGGTTGCGGGCCTCCGGGATCGGGTTGACCACGGACCACCGGATCACGCTGTTGCGGTCGACCACGAAGGTGCCGCGCAGCGCACAGCCGCGCTCGGAGTCGAAGACGCCGTACGACGACGCGATCGCCCCGTGCGGCCAGAAATCGGTGAGCAGGCCGAACTCGAGCTTCTGGGCGTCCGCGTACGCCCGCAGCGTGAACATCGGGTCACACGAGATCGCCAGGAACTCCGCCGCCGCGAGCAGGTCGGGCCGGTCCCGCAGCGTGGTCAGCTCACTCGTGCATACCCCGCTGAAGGCGTACGGGTAGAAGACCAGGACAACGTCCCGGCGGCCGTGGAAATCGGCCAGCCGGACCTGTTCGCCGTGCTGGTTCCGGGCGGTGAAGTCCGGTGCCCGGCTGCCGACCGCAGGCGTCACCAGACGGTCAGCCCCGGCCGCGCGCAGACTTCGGCACCACCAGCTTGGTGGCCGACCAGTCGTCGGTCACGGTCAGGCTGCTCGTCGTCGCGAGTCCGGCCGTCGGCGCGGCCTCGGCGATGTCGCTGGCGTCGACGTACCCGTCGCGGCCGACCTTCGGGGTCAGCAGCCACACCACGCCGCCGGCCTTCAGGTCGGTCAGGATGTCGAAGAAGGCGTCGACCAGGTCGCCGTCGTCCTCCCGGAACCAGAGCAGGACGACGTCTACGACCTCGTCGGTGTCGTCGTCGACGAACTCCTCTCCGGTGATCTGCCGGATCGCGTCGCGGAACTCGTCGTCGCAGTCGTCGTCGTACCCGATCTCCTGCACGATCCAGCCGGTCTCCAGGCCGAGCCGGGAAGCCATGGTCGGCCCCCCGCTCTTGCCGTCCGCGTGGTCCGCGGTCGCGCTCACGTGTCCTCCTCCGTGGTCCCCGCTTGCCTGGGGGTAGGCGTCAGTAGCGATAGTCCATCGTGGCCTACCGCGTCGCGCAAGTATGCACGAGGGTTCCGTGACGTGTCCGGTATCCGCGGGGTGAGCGCGGTCCGTGTCCGGTGGGAACACGCTCGAACGACCAGAATCGGGCCCCTGTGGAAGGCGAAGTAGAACGCATTCCGAACAGGTGACAGGATTGCGGTGAAGACAACCAGAGAGAACGGCAGGACACCGTGGCTTCCGGACACGAACCACCAGCCATCATCACCGAGGGGATGCCCACCCAGCTCCCCGACATCGACCCCGACGAGACGCGTGAGTGGGTCGAATCGCTCGACGCCGTCCTGGACGAACGGGGCAAGGCGCGAGCGCGCTACCTGATGCTCAAGCTGATCGAACGAGCCCGGGAGCGACAGGTCGGGGTGCCCGCGCTGCGGAGCACCGACTACATCAACTCGATCCCGCCCGAGCGGGAGCCCTGGTTCCCCGGTGACGAGCACATCGAGCGACGGATCCGCGCCTTCATCCGGTGGAACGCCGCGGTGATGGTCAGCAAGGCCAACCGCAAGGGCCTCGAGGTCGGCGGCCACATCGCCACCTACCAGTCCGCGGCCAGCCTGTACGAGGTCGGCTTCAACCACTTCTTCCGCGGCAAGGACCACCCCGGCGGCGGCGACCAGGTCTTCATCCAGGGCCACGCCTCCCCCGGTATGTACGCACGCGCCTTCCTCGAGGGACGGCTGTCCTCGGACCAGCTGGACGGCTTCCGCCAGGAGGTCTCCCGCGGTCCGCACAACGGACTGTCGTCGTACCCGCACCCTCGGTTGATGCCGGACTTCTGGGAGTTCCCGACCGTCTCGATGGGACTGGCCGCGCTGAACTCGATCTACCAGGCCAGGTTCAACCGGTACCTGCACCACCGCGGCATCAAGGACACCAGCCAGCAGCACGTCTGGGCGTTCCTCGGTGACGGCGAGATGGGTGAGCCGGAGTCGCTCGGCGCGATCGGCCTGGCCGCCCGCGAGGAGCTGGACAACCTCACCTTCGTGATCAACTGCAACCTGCAGCAACTGGACGGCCCGGTCCGCGGCAACGGCAAGGTGATCCAGGAGCTGGAGGCGTTCTTCCGCGGCGCCGGTTGGAACGTCATCAAGGTGATCTGGGGCCGGGAGTGGGACAACCTGCTGGCGCAGGACCACGACGGCGCGCTGGTGAACAAGATGAACACCACCCCGGACGGCCAGTTCCAGACCTACTCCGTCGAGTCCGGCGAGTACATCCGGAACAACTTCTTCGGCGGTGACCAGCGGCTGCAGGCGATGGTCCGCAACCTGTCCGACGAGGACCTGCGCAAGCTGCCCCGCGGCGGTCACGACTACCGCAAGGTGTACGCCGCGTTCAAGAGCGCGACCGAGCACGTCGGCCAGCCGACGGTGATCCTGGCCCAGACCATCAAGGGCTGGACGATCGAGGCGCTGGAGGGCCGCAACGCGACCCACCAGATGAAGAAGCTGACCTCGGACGACCTGAAGGCGTTCCGCGACCGGCTCTACCTGCCGATCGAGGACAAGGACCTCGAGGACGCGTACAACCCGCCGTACTTCCACCCCGGCACCGACTCGTCGGAGTACCAGTACATGATGGAGCGGCGCAAGCAGCTCGGCGGCTCCCTGCCGGAGCGCCGGGTCGCGCCGAAGACGACGCTGAAGCTGCCCGGCGACGACGTCTACAAGCCGCTGAGCAAGGGCAACAACTCGCCGGTGGCGACCACGATGGCGCTGGTGCGACTGTTCCGCGACCTGATGAAGGACCCGGAGATCGGCCACCGGATCGTCCCGATCGCGCCGGACGAGTACCGCACGTTCGGTATGGACTCGATGTTCCCGACGGCCAAGATCTACTCGCCGCACGGGCAGCAATACGAGGCGGTCGACCGCAATCTGCTGCTGTCGTACAAGGAGTCCGAGCAGGGTCAGCTGCTGCACGAGGGCATCAGCGAGGCCGGCGCGATGGGCTCGATGATCGCGGCCGGTACGGCGTACGCGACCCATGGCGAGCCGATGATCCCGTTCTACATCTTCTACTCGATGTTCGGGTTCCAGCGGACCGGTGACTCGCTCTGGGCGTTCGGCGACCAGCTCGGCCGGGGCTTCCTGGTCGGCGCGACGGCCGGCCGGACCACGCTGACCGGTGAGGGTCTGCAGCACGCCGACGGTCACTCGCCGCTGCTCGCCTCGAGCAACCCGGCCGCGGTGCACTACGACCCGGGCTTCGCCTACGAGGTCGCGTACATCGTGAAGGACGGCCTGCGCCGGATGTACGGCTATGGCCTGGACAAGGACAAGCCGTTCGGTGAGGACGTGTTCTACTACCTGACCGTCTACAACGAGCCCGTTCCGCAGCCGGCCGAGCCGGAGAACCTCGACGTCGAGGGACTGCTGAAGGGTATCTACCGGTTCAGCGAGTACGAGACGGCCGAGGGCGACGACGTACCGCGGGTGCAGCTGCTCGCGTCCGGTGTCGCGCTGCCGTGGGTCCGCAGGGCCCAGCAGATCCTGGCCGAGGAGTACTCGGTGGCCGCCGACATCTGGTCGGTGACCTCGTGGAACGAGCTGCGCCGGGACGCGATCGCGGCCGAGGAGCACAACCTGCTGCACCCGGACGAGCCGGAGCAGGTGCCGTTCGTGACCGAGCAGCTGAAGGACACCAAGGGCCCGGTGGTCGCGGTCAGCGACTTCATGCGGGCGGTCCAGGACCAGATCTCCCGCTGGGTGCCGAACGACTACACCTCGCTCGGGACCGACGGCTGGGGCCTGGCCGACACCCGGGCCGCGGCCCGGCGCCACTTCCACGTGGACGCCGAGTCGGTCGTCGTCGCCACGCTGGAGATCCTGGCCAAGCGCGGTGACGTCAAGCCGGAGGTCGCCGCCGAGGCAGCCCGCAAGTACCGCATCGACGACCCGACCGCGGTCGCCGGCGTGAAACAAGAGGGCGCCGGCGCCTGACGGTTGTTTCGGAACAGCCGCTCACCTTCCCGGTGAGCGGCTGTTTTCGTTCCCGTGGGAAAACGGCGGACCTCCAGGCCCGCACACCGGGGTACGACAAACCTCGTAGGGAGCGGTCTACGCAGGTTGCGCATTCCGTCCGACGCGCCTCGCGGCCCCCGGTCCCTACCGTCGGTGACATGACTGGCGCAAGCGTTGCTCTTCTCGCGGGGACGGTGTCCACCCTCCTCTTCGCGTCGAGCGCGCTGCCGATGGTGATCAAGGCGATCCGGACCCACGACCTCAGGTCGTACAGCCCGGCGAACCTGGTGCTCGCGAACGTCGGCAACGCCGTCCACTGCATCTACGTGGTGCACCTGCCGCCGGGACCGATCTGGGCCCTGCACGGCTTCTACGTCGTGACGTCCGCGCTGATGTTGCTGTGGTGGCTGCGCTACCACTCCGGCCATCGCGGCGTCGCCACTGACGGGCGGAGGCTCGCATGAACACCGAAAGTATCGAGACCGTCATCATCGGTGCCGGACAGGCCGGACTGGCCACCGGCTACCACCTGCGCAAGCGTGGCCGACCGTTCCTGATCCTGGACGGCAACGTCCGGATCGGCGACCAGTGGCGGGCGCAGTGGGACACGCTGCGGCTCTACACACCGATCAAGTACGACGGCCTGCCCGGACTGCCGTTCCCGGGTGAACGCTGGGGCTACCCGACGAAGGACGAGGTCGCCGACTACCTGGAGTCGTACGCGGACCGCTTCGACCTCCCGGTCCGCAGCAGCACCCGGGTCGAGAAGCTCGAGTCGTCCGACGGCCGGTATGTCGTGACCACGGGCACCGGAACCATCCACGCCGACAACGTGGTGGTTGCCACCGGCACCTTCGGCAAGACGCCGTACCTGCCGGACTTCGCCGTCGACCTCGACCCGGCGATCCGGCAACTGCACTCCAGCGAGTACCGCCGGCCCGAGCAACTGAAGGACGGACCGGTGCTGGTCGTCGGCGGATCGCACTCGGGGACGGACATCGCGTACGAGGTCGCCACCAGCCACCCGACCATCCTGTGCGGACGCGATCCCGGCCAGATCCCGGTGCGGCTGGGCACCCCCGGGGCGCGCGTCTTCTTCCCGGTCTTCCTGTTCCTCGGCAAGCACCTGATCACCCGGCGGACCCCGATCGGGCGGAAGGCCATGGACGAGGTCCGGTTCCACGGCGGACCGATGCTCCGTGTCAAGCGCGAGGACCTGCTCGAGCGAGGGGTCGAGCGGGTCCTCGACCGGGTCACCGGTGTCCGCGACGGGCTGCCGGTGCTCGGCGACTCCCGGGTGCTGGACGTGGCGAACGTGGTGTGGGCGACCGGGTTCAAGCAGGTCTTCGATTGGATCCAGCTGCCGGTGACCGGTGCGGACGGCTGGCCGTCGGAGCTGCGGGGCGTGGCTACCGACGCGCCGGGCCTGTTCTTCTGCGGCCTGTCGTTCCAGTTCGCCTTCAGTTCGATGGTGCTGCCAGGCGTCGGCCGGGACGCCGCGTACGTCGCCAAGCGGATCGCGACCCGATCGGTTCGGACTCTTGCCGCTGCCTGATCCATCGCGCATGCTCACGGGTGAGGGGCATGTGATGGGGATTGTCGACGATCTTGAGCGAGCTCGGGCGGCGTTCGAGCGGCGCGACTGGGCCACGGCCTACGAGCGGCTGGCGGCCGGCACCGACCTGCAGGCCGCCGACCTGCTCTCGCTCGCCACCGCCGCCTACCTGGTCGGCGACAACGACGCCTGTATCCGCGCGTTGCAGCGCGGCTACCGGCTGCAGGTCGACGACGGCAACCCCCTGGGCGCGGTTCGGTTCGCCTTCTGGCTCGGCCTGGTGCACAACCTCCGAGGTGAAGTGGCCGTCGGCAACGGCTGGTCCGCCCGGGCCGAGCGGCTGCTGGCGGATCAGCCCGACGACGTGGTGGAGCACGGCTACCTCCGCATCCACGAGTTCTTCCGTCAGCTGGGACAGGGTGACTTCGCCGGTGCGTTGCGGCTCGGCACCGAGATCACCGAGCTGGCCAGGCGGTTCGACGACTCCGACCTGCTGGCCCAGGGACTCGTCTGCCAAGGCCGCTTGCTGATGTACTCCGGCCGCGTGCCCGAGGGACTGGCACTGCTGGACGAAGCGATGGTCGGCGTCGCGGCCGGCGAGGTGTCGCCGATCTTCGCGGGCAACACGTACTGCGCGATGATCGAGGCGTGCCAGGAGATCATGGACTTCGCCCGCGCGTCCGCGTGGACGACGGCGCTGACGCGGTGGTGCGACACCCAGCCGGATCTGGTGCCGTACACCGGGCAATGCGCCGTACACCGGGGACAGATCCTGCGGTTGCACGGTGCATATGGGGACGCACTGGCGGAGTTCAACGACGCGTGCCGTCGGTATGCGGCGTCAGGTGCGCAGGCAGCCGCGGGACTCGCGTTGAGTGAGTGCGGCGACATCCTGCGGATTCGTGGTGACTACCTGTCAGCCGAGGCGTCGTACGACGAGGCCGCGGGATTCGGGTACGAGGCTCAGCCGGGCCGGGCGCTGCTGCAGCTGGCTCGTGGGCGTACGCCGGCCGCTCTTGCCGCCGTACGACGGTTGCTCGCGGAGACGGGCGACCAGGTGCACCGGTCCCGATTGCTCGGGCCGGCTGTCGAGGTGCTGCTCGCCGGTGGTTACGTCGATGACGCAGACGCGGCCGCTGTGGAGTTGTCGGGGACCGCGACCGGCTTCGGGTGTGCGGGGCTTCGCGCAGCGGCGGAGTACAGCTTGGCTCTGGTCGCGTTGGAGCGTGGCGATCCGGACCACGCGCTGCCGCACGCTCGGGTGGCGACGCAGGTGTGGAACGGGCTCCAGGCGCCGTACGAGGTTGCCAGGGCGAAGGTGCTGGTCGGACGGGCGTTCCGGCTGCTCGGCGACGAGGACTCCGCGGCTTCCGAGTTGACGTCGGCGGTCCGGACCTTCACCGAGCTCGGTGCGGCACCGGCCCGGCAGGAGGTCGAGAAGCTGCTGCACCGCGACATCGCCGGCGGGCTCACCGGGCGCGAGCTCGAAGTCCTGCGCTTGGTTGCGTCGGGCAACAGCAATACCGAGATCGCGCACCGGCTGGTGCTCAGCGACAAGACGGTGGCGCGGCACCTGACCAACATCTTCACCAAGCTCGATGTCCCGTCCCGCACCGCGGCAGCGGCGTACGCCCGGGACCACGACCTGCTCTGAAACGCTCTCGGGAGGGAACCGGTTCACTCTCACGGGTGAGGTCCGGCCACGGGCGGACGTTGAATGCTCGGAGTGTGAAAACGACTGAGCGACCTGTGCCACCGTGGGCCTACTGGCTGGCCCACGCGATCCCGTTCATGACCCTGCCGTCCGGTCTGTGGCGACTCGGGCTCGTGGCGGGGTCCTCGATGGGCGTAACCAACGACGCCGGCCACCCGATCTACCTGGAGGGGACCGGCGAGACGATCTACGTCATCTTCCTGTCGCTGTTCTCCGAGGCAGTCGCGCTGATCGCCTTCGGCCTGGTCAAGCCCTGGGGCGAGGTCGCACCCCGCTGGATCCCCTTCATCGGCGGCCGCCGGGTCAACCCCTACGCCGCCATCGTCCCCGCCGTCCTCGGCGCCCTCTGCCTCATCGCCATCTGGACCTACGGCTTCCGGGACCTCTTCACCAACCACTTCATCCCGTTCTCCAGCCCAGCCTGGAAAACCCTCATGATCGCCTGCTACGCCCCGCTCCAGCTCTGGGGCCCAGCCCTCCTGGTCCTCACCTGGGCCTACTACCGCCGGCGCGTCAGCGTGCCCGTGGCCTTGGTTTCAGCGCGATAGCGGGTAGCGCGGGTGCCGGCAGCGGGTCGCCGTCGTAGCCCGGCACCATGCCGAAGCGGTCGGTGCCGCTGGCGGCGATTGCTTCCTGCCAGGCTTCGCGGGCGGTGACGATCTCTTCGTGGCTGCGGCCGATGAAGTTCCACCACATCACCAACTGCTCTTCGAACGGTTCGCCGCCGAGCAGGAGGAGCCGGGTGCCGTTGTCTGAGGCAACTAGATCGACCGACTCACGGCCGTCGCCGAGGTAGACCATCTCGCCGAACGACGGGGTGAGGTCGCCGACTGTGACGGAGCCGTCGACGATCAGTACGGCGTACTCGTTGGACGGAGTGAGTGGCACCGTCACCGTGCGACCGGGGTCGATGGTGAGGTCGGCGCCGACGAGTGGCGTGTAGGCCGGGGCGGGTGAGGTGACGCCGGCGACGGTGCCGACCATGACCGTGGCTCGGGCGCCGTCAAAGTCGATCGTCGGCAAGTCGGCGTACGCGTTGAAGGCGGGTGGGACCGTCGTACGCACGGAGTCCGGCAGCGCGACCCACAGTTGGGCGCCGTGCAGCATCGGCGGCGCGGTCGGGGTCGATACCTCGGAGTGCGCGATCCCGTTGCCCGCGGTCATGATGTTGAGCTCACCCGGCCGGACCATCGCGTGCGATCCGACGCTGTCGCGATGCTCGATCTCGCCTTCGAACAGCCAGCTGACCGTTTGCAGACTCGTGTGCGGGTGCGGCGGGACCCGCATCCCCCGCTCCCCTGGTACGTCGTACGAGTCGACGCGACTCGTCAGGTCGTCCGGCCCGTAGTGGTCCACGAAGCACCACGCACCGACCATCCGCCGGTTCTTGTTCGGCAGCAGCCGGCGTACCTTCGTCGTCCGGCCGAGGACGACCTCACGCGGCTCGAGAAACTCCAGCACCGGCCCATCATTGCCGCCGACACACACGATCTCGGCCGGGTCCTTCTCCAAGTCGCTCACGAGTCCCATCCCTTCGCTGCCTGCCGAGCGATTCGCACGATACGCCGATTCAGCGGGCCTGCTACACGCGCCCTTGGATCAGGGTGCGGATGCCGAGTGCGACCAGCACCGTGCCACCGATCGCTGAGACCGACCGGGTCAACGCCGACCCTCGGCTGTTCGCTGTCACGAGCCGGAGGACGCCTGTACTTACGGTCAGCCAGACGGCCGTCAGTGTGACGTGCACGGCAGCGAGCGCGAGCAGGCCGGGCAGCCCGATCGCATCGCGCGAGAGGAACTGTGGAGCCAGCGTCAGATAGACGGCCGCCGCCTTCGGATTGAGCACATTGGCCGTCCACGCGGACCGCAGCGTCACCGGCCCGAGCCGTCCGTTCGCGACCGGTGCCGACCGTGTCCGCGATCGCCACAGGGTGATGAGGCCGAGCCCGATCAGGTAGAGCGCACCGACGAGCCGGACCACCTCGTACGCGGTCGCGGAGCGCATCACCAGCGCCGACAACCCGGCCGCGGCGAGACCGGCGTGCGTGAAGATGCCGAGACCGGTGCCGAGGACAACGGTTCGTACGCCGCGGACGTTGCCGGCCAGCGCCTGCGTCGTCGCCAGCGCAAGACGGAGAAAGTCATAATCGGCACCCTAATGCATAAATTGAAATATCCGTTAGAGTGTCATCATGCAGAACGTGGTCCTCGACAGTGGCGCCGACGGCGAACTGGCACTGGCTTTCGTCAGCACGATCCGGCACGACGGACACGGCGGCGTTGCCGACGACTTCGCGTCCGACCATCAGGTGGCAGCCTGGATCGAGGCACACTGGCCGGGCACTCGCGCCGACGCCACGACCCTGCGAGAACTCCGCCGGGCCGCCCGCGCCGCCTTCGCCGCGACGGTCTCCCCCGCACCTCCCAGTCGCGCGGACGCCACGAACCTGATGACCCCGGCGACAGCAGGAAGGCTGCTCACCGACGCGATCGCCGGGCTGGGGCTGACCCACGAGGTCGATCTGGACAGCGGCTCAGTGGAGGTCCGTCGTACCTCCGGCAGCCGCGGTGAACCGCTGGTCCTCGGCTCGCTCGCGCTGGCCGTGGCCGACTTCCTCAGCGGCCCATTGTCCGGCCGGCTCCGCAGCTGCCAGGCACCCCGCTGCGTCCGCTACTTCGTCCAGAGCCACGGCAAACAGCAATGGTGCAAACAGTCCTGCGGTAACCGCGCCCGCGTCGCCCGGCACGCGGCCCGCCAGCACTGATCGCTAGCTGGCCCAGTCCCGCAGCTTGTCCTGGTCCCAGGTGTTGATGACGCGGTCGGGGGTCACACCGCAGTCCTCGGCGCGCTCGCAGCCGTACACCTGCCAGTCGAGCTGGCCGGGCGCGTGCGCGTCGGTGTCGATGGAGAACATGCAGTCCATCTCGACCGCGAGCGACAGCAACCGCTTGGGCGGGTCCAGCCGCTCTGGGCGGGAGTTGATCTCGACGGCGGTTCCGAACTGACGGCACGCCTCGAACACGATCTCCGCGTCGAAGTCCGACTCAGGCCGGGTACCGCGGCCGCCGGTGATCAGGCGGCCGGTGCAGTGGCCGAGGATGTCGACGTGCGGGTTCGCGATCGCCCGGACCATTCGCTCGGTCATCGGCTCGGCCGCCATCCGCAGTTTCGAGTGGACGCTGGCGACGACCAGGTCGAGCCGGGCCAGGATCTCGGTGTCACAGTCGAGCGAACCGTCCTCGAGGATGTCGACCTCGATGCCGTTCAGGATGGTGAAGCCGTCCAGCTCGTCGGCCAGCTTCTTGTTCAGCTCGGCGACCACCTCGAGCTGCTGCATCCGGCGTTCGCGTGACAGCCCGTTGGCGACGGTGAGCCGGGCCGAGTGGTCGGTCAGCGCCATGTACTTGTGCCCGAGACTGTGCGCCGTACGCGCCATCTCCTCGATCGGGCTGCCACCGTCGGACCACTCCGAGTGCAGGTGCAGATCCGCCTTGAGCTCCGTGCGCATCGCCGTACCAGCGGTGGTGAGAGCGCCCGCGGCCTCCTCGAGTTTGACCAGGTACGACGGCGTGCTGCCGTCCATCGCCTCGAGGATGACGGCCTCGGTCTTCGGCCCGATCCCGGGCAGCTCGGTCAGCGTCCCGGCCCGGCGGCGGGCCCGAACCTCGGCCGCCGGCAAGGCCGCGATCGTGTCGGCAGCTCGCCGGTACGCCTTCACCCGATGTGTCGGCTGCTGGTCGCGCTCCAGGTAGTACCCGATCGCCCGCAGCGCCGCCACCGCATCCGCCACACCTTGCTTGTCCGTCATCACCCCATGATGGCAGCGCGGACCGCCAGGCCATCACAAATGGGCGATCGGGAGTCGCCCGGGCGAGAAGGTGGCCGGGGTCCGCGATTGTGATGGCCTGGCGGTCCGCGGCTCCGGTTATGGTCGACACGTGGCGAAGGCGTCGAAGGGGCATCTCGCGCGGGCGGAACGCTTGCAGGGCGCGACTGGCGCGCTGGCCACCGCCGCGATGGCCGCGATGGACGAGAAGCTGCCCTGGTTCGGCAAGCTGTCCGCGCAGGACCGGTCCTGGATCGGGTTGGTCGCGCAGTCCGGCATCACCGCGTTCGTCGACTGGTTCCGCGACCCCGAGGAACACTCGTCGATGCCGATCCGGATGTTCGGTTCCGCGCCGCGCGAGTTCACCCGGGTCATCTCGCTGCACCAGACCGTCGACCTGCTCCGGACCACGATCGAGATGATCGAGAACACCATCGGCGACCTGCTCCCGCCCGAGGACGTGCCGGTGGTCCGCGAGGCGATGCAGCGCTACGCCCGCGAGGTCGCGTTCGCCGCGGCCACTGTCTACGCGCAGGCCGCCGAGATGCGCGGCGCCTGGGACGCCCGGCTCGAGGCCCTGGTCGTCGACTCGGTGATCCGCGGCGAGGCCGACGAGTCGGTCCGCTCCCGCGCCTCCGCCCTCGGCTGGACCGGAGCCGGTACGACGGGATCCGGGGAGGTGACCGTGGTCGTCGGCCGGGCGCCCGAATCGGAGCCCGGCAGCGCCAACGTGGCCGACGTGGTCCGGCACGCGGCCCGGGAGGCCGGTGCTGACGCTCTGTGTGCGATGCAGGGCGACCGGCTGGTGGTAGTACTCGGTGGTACGAGCAAACCTGTCGAGATCGTACAAAACCTCGCTCAGTGGTTCGGACCCGGTCCGATCGTTGTCGGACCGGTGGTGAAAGACCTGATGGCGGCCGTCACGTCCGCTCGCGCGGCCATCGCCGGACTCCGCGCGGCACCCGCGTGGCCGGCGGCTCCACGACCGGTCCAGGCCGACGAGCTGCTGCCGGAACGATCACTCTCCGGAGACGGCCACGCGCGTCGCCAACTCGCCTCTGACGTCTATGGCCCGCTCACAATAGGCGGTGGCGTGCTACTCGACACCGTGTCGGCGTACCTCGACTCGGGCGGATCGATCGAGGCGACGGCTCGGGCGATGTTCATCCACGCCAATACTGTCCGGTATCGACTGAAGCGTGTGGGCGAGATCACGGGCTACTCGCCACTGAACCCCCGAGACGCTTTCACACTCCGTGTCGCACTGGCCTTGGGCCGCCTGCTCAACCCCGAGCCGGGTAGCTCCGTTTTGTAGGATTCCTACAAAGTCGGCCCGGTAGAATTCGTGCGGCATTCCAGCCCACGGACGGCCCGGCTCAGGGAGAGTTGTCACGTGCTCGTCATCGTCGCGCCCGGTCAGGGTGCCCAGACCCCAGGATTCCTCGAGCCGTGGCTGGAAGATCCCGCGTTCGAGAGCCGGCTGAACTGGCTCTCCGCGGTGGCCGGCTTCGACCTCGCCAACTACGGCACCAAGGCCGACGCCGACACGATCCGGGACACCGCGATCGCGCAACCGCTGCTGGTCGCGTCCAGCATGCTGGCCGCGCTGGCGGTGTTCCCGCACCCGTCCGACGCGCTCAGCAAGGTTGGCGCCGTCGCCGGGCACAGTGTCGGTGAGATCGCGGCCGCGGCCGGCACCGGCGTGCTCAGCGCCGAGCAGGCGATGGTGCTGGTCCGCGAGCGTGGCAAGGCGATGGCCGCCGCCTCAGCGCTGACCGCCACCTCGATGACCGCCGTCCTCGGTGGCGACCGGGACGAGATCCTGGCCAAGCTGGCCGAGTACGGCCTGACCGCGGCGAACGACAACGGACCCGGCCAGATCGTCGCCGCCGGCACGGTCGAGGAGCTGGCCGCGCTGGCCGCCGACCCGCCGGCCAAGGCCCGGCTGATCCCGCTGTCCGTGGCCGGTGCGTTCCACACCAAGCACATGGAGCCCGCGGTCCAGACGCTGGCGAAGTACGCGACCGCGATCAGCACCCACGACCCGCGGACCCGGCTGATCTCGAACCGCGACGGCCAGGTCGTGCACGACGGCCAGGAGGTCCTGAGCCGGCTCGTCAGCCAGGTCAACTCCCCGGTCCGCTGGGACCTGTGCATGGAGACGATGGCCGACCTGCAGGTGACCGGCATCCTCGAGCTGCCGCCGGCCGGCACACTGACCGGGATCGCGCGGCGCGCCCTCAAGGGCGTCGAGACGTTCGCACTGAAGACTCCGGATCAGCTCGACGACGCCCGTGCGTTCGCCGAGAAGCACGGCAGCCCGTCCGAGATCGACGCGTCGCCGACCTGGCGGTTGCTGGTCGCGCCGATGAAGGGCACGTTCACCCGCGAGGCCCAGGTCCGGCGCGAGCCGGGCGACACGGTCGAAGCCGGAGAGGTTGTCGCCCAGGTGAAGAGCCTGCGCGACGAGCTCGACGTCAAGGCACCGCACGGCGGCATCGTCGTCGAGTGGCTGGTCGAGGAGGGTGACCCGGTCTCCCCCGGACAGCCCCTGGTCCGTCTGCACCCCAACGGAACGAACTGATGACTCAGTCCAGGCCGGGAGGCCCCATGACCGCGATCACCGCTCAGACAGGTACGCCGTACGCCGGTGTTCTCGGCATCGGGTCGTATCGCCCGCGCCGGGTCGTGCCGAACTCGGAGATCCTGGAGCACATCGACTCCAGTGACGAGTGGATCCAGACCCGGTCCGGGATCAAGGAGCGGCGCTGGGCCGAGGAGGACGAGACCGTCCTGATGATGTCGGTGAACGCCGCGAAGGACGCGCTGGCCGACGCCGGGATCGAGCCGGCTCAGATCGGCTGCGTCATCGTCTCCACCGTGACGCACCTCTACCAGACCCCTGCGATCGCGACCCGGGTCGCGGTCGAGGTCGGCGCCCCGACCGCGGCCGCGTTCGACATCTCCGCCGCCTGTGCGGGCTTCTGTTACGGCGTCGCGATGGCCAATGACTTGGTCCGCGGCGGCAGCGCGAAGTACGTGCTGGCGATCGGCGTCGAGCGGCTGAGCGACCTGACCGACCGAGCCGACCGCAGTACGGCGTTCATCTTCGCCGACGGAGCCGGTGCCGCGGTGGTCGGGCCGGCCGACGAGCCGGGGATCGGCCCGGTCGTGTGGGGTTCCGACGGGACCCAGCACGAGGTGATCAGCCAGGAGGAGTCGTGGCAGGAGGCGGTCAGCAGTTCCAACTGGCCGCACCTGCAGATGGACGGCAACCCGGTGTTCCGGTGGGCGTCCTTCGAGATGGCGAAGACCGCGCAGCAGGCGCTCGACGTGGCCGGCGTCAAGGCCGAGGACCTCGACCTGTTCGTGCCGCACCAGGCGAACATGCGGATCACCGACGCGATGCGGCGGACGCTGAAACTGCCCGAGCAGGTCAAGGTGGCGCGCGACATCGAGCGGCAGGGCAACACCTCGGCCGCGTCGATCCCGCTCGCGATCACCGCGATGCGCGAGTCCGGCGAGGCGAAGAGCGGCGACCTCGCGCTCATCATCGGCTTCGGCGCCGGATTGGTGTACGCCGCCCAGGTCATCCGGCTGCCGTAGTACTCGTCCATAGTTGTCCGGGCCGGCTCAGGTGGCCGGCCCGGCTGAAGTAAGCCAGAGAAACTCCGAAAGGGAAACCAAGAACATGGCCAGCACCGAAGAGATCCGTTCCAACCTCGCCGAGATCGTGAACGAGATCGCCGGCATCCCGGTCGAGGACGTCCAGCTGGACAAGTCCTTCACCGACGACCTCGACGTCGACTCGCTCTCCATGGTGGAGGTCGTGGTGGCCGCCGAGGAGAAGTTCGACGTGAAGATCCCCGACGACGAGGTGAAGAACCTGAAGACCGTCGGCGACGCGGTCGCGTTCATCGAGCGCGCCCAGAACGGCTGACCAAGCCCTGCTTTGTGCTGGCCGGTGCTCATCGGACCCCCGGTCCGGTGAGCACCAACACACCCCTCGTTGACCGATCCCCGAACTTTGAAGGATGAGGTAACCATGTCGAAGACCCGAGTCGTCATCACCGGGCTCGGAGCCACGACCCCGCTCGGGGGTGATGTCTCCAGCACCTGGGAAGGGCTGCTGGCCGGCCGCTCCGGCGCGCGACGGCTGACCGACGAGTGGGTGGAGAACCTGGCGGTCCAGATCGCCGCCCCGGCCGCGGTCGAGCCGACCGAGGTGATCGAGCGCGTGAAGGCCCGCCGGCTCGACCGGAACGCGCAGCTCGCCGTCGTCGCCGCTCGCGAGGCCTGGGCCGACGCCGGCCTGGAGGACTCCGGGCTGGACAAGGAGCGGCTCGGTGTCGCCTGCGCCTCCGGCATCGGCGGTCTGCACACCACGCTGGCCAACTACGACGCGCTGAAGACCAACCCGCGCCGGGTGTCGCCGCTGGCGATCCCGATGCTGATGCCGAACTCGTCCGCCGCGTACGTCAGCCTGGAGTTCGGCGCCAAGGCCGGCGTCCACACCCCGGTCTCGGCCTGTGCCTCCGGCAACGAGGCGATCGCGCTGGGCCTGGACCAGATCCGGCTCGGCCGCGCGGACGTCGTACTGGCCGGTGGGACCGAAGGCGCGATCATGGCGCTGCCGCTGGCGGCGTTCGGGCAGATGATGGCGCTGAGCAAGCGCAACGATGAGCCCGAGAAGGCGTCGCGGCCGTGGGACGTGGACCGGGACGGGTTCCTGCTCGGTGAGGGCGCCGGCATCCTGGTGCTGGAGTCGTACGAGCACGCCAAGGCGCGGGGCGCGAAGATCTACGCCGAGCTCGCCGGCGCGGGTATCTCCGCCGACGGCCACGACATCGCACAGCCCGACCCGACCGGTTCCGGCGCGCGCCGGGCGATGGAGCGGGCTCTGGTCGAGGGCGACCTGGTCCCGGCCGACATTCGCCACATCAACGCGCACGCCACCTCGACCCCGCAGGGCGACATCGCGGAGTCGCTGGCGATCCGGCTGGCGCTCGGCAAGGACGCGGACAACGCGATCGCGACCGCGCCGAAGTCGATGATCGGTCACCTGCTCGGCGCGGCCGGCGCGGTCGAGTCGATTGCGACCGTCCTGGCGCTGCACCACCGGGTGTCGCCACCCACCATCAACCTGGACAAGCTCGACGACCAGATCGAGCTGGACGTCGCGACGGAGCAGCGCAAGCTGGCCGACGGGGACATCGCGGCGCTGAACAACTCGTTCGGCTTCGGCGGTCACAACGCCGCCATCGCCTTCAAAACGATCTGAACCGTAAACGATCTGACCGTAAAACGGGCTGACCGTTCGAGGGTCCAGGGCCGCATCCCGGTCCTGGACCGCAGTTTCCTTCTCACCCCCGGAGACGCCATGACCACCGCAGCTCCACAGAAGCCCGCCAAGCTAGCGCGCGAGGAGGACCCCCGGAACCCGGTCGCCCGACTGACGCACCTGCTGGACCCGGGCAGCCTGGAGCTGATCACGCCGGACACCTTGTGCGGGATGCTCGCGGCGCGCGGCACGATCGCGGGCGCTCCGGTGATCGCGTTCTGCTCCGACGCCACGGTGATGGGCGGCGCGATGGGCGACGAGGGCTGCGACGTGGTGGTCAAGGCCTATGAGGTGGCGCGACGGGAGGAGCTGCCGATCATCGGCCTGTGGCACTCCGGCGGTGCCCGGCTGGCCGAGGGCGTGCTCAGCCTGCACGCGGTCGGCAAGATCTTCTACGCGATGACACAGGCGTCGGGGAAGATCCCGCAGATCTCTGTGGTGCTCGGCCCGGCCGCGGGTGGCGCGGCGTACGGCCCGGCGCTGACCGACATCGTCATCCTCGGCCCGGAGGGACGGATCTTCGTCACCGGTCCGGACGTCGTCCGCTCGGTCACCGGTGAGGACGTCGACATGCTGCGCCTCGGCGGTCCCGAGCCGCACGGACGACGGTCCGGCGTCGTCCACATCACCACCGACACCGAGGCTGCGGCGATCGAGCAGGCGCGCCGGCTGGCGGATCTGTTCGCGAACCAGGGGTCGGTGTCGGGCGACGTACCGGACACCGATCTGTCCGGGTTGCTGCCGGAGTCGGCCAAGCGTGCGTACGACGTCCATCCGCTGGTCGGAGGGGTGCTCGACGAGGACTCCTCCGTCGAACTGCACCAGCGATGGGCACCGAACATCGTCACCACGCTCGGCCGGCTCGGTGGGCGGACCGTCGGCGTGATCGCCAACAACCCGCTGCGGTTGGGCGGTTGTCTCGACGCTCTCTCGGCCGAGAAGGCGTCGCGGTTCGTGCGGATGTGCGACGCGTTCGGCGTCCCGCTCGTGGTCCTGGTCGACGTACCCGGGTATCTGCCCGGTGTCGGTCAGGAGTGGGATGGCGTCGTACGGCGTGGGGCGAAGTTGCTGCACGCTTTTGCGGAGAGCGTCGTACCGCGGGTGACGTTGGTGACCCGGAAGACGTACGGCGGGGCCTACATCGCGATGAACGCCCGGTCGCTCGGCGCTACCCGGGTCTTCGCCTGGCCGCGAGCCGAGGTGGCCGTGATGGGCGCGGTGGCCGCGATCCGGGTGCTGCACCGGCGCAAGCTCGCCGAGGTCGATCCGGAGTTGCGCCCCCAGGTCGAGGCGGAATTGGCCGCCGAACACGAGAAGATTGCGGGTGGCATCGAACGCGCCCGCGAGATCGGCGTCGTCGACGAGGTGGTCGACCCCGCCAAGACCCGCTCCGCCCTGGCCGCCGCCATCGCCGAAGCCGACACCGGCCGCCGCGGCCAGCACGGCAACATCCCGCTCTGATCAGGACCGCGCAGCCATCGAGTCGCCTGAATCTGGGATCGCGACACGATGGTGATGTGGTTGACACGGCGAGGTTACTGGTGTTGGTGGGGTCGGTGGTGCAAGATGTACGCAGTGTTCTGTCGGGTGCCTTGTGGTGCCGGGTGGGAGGCTGGTTCCGCTGGGATCGACACGGATGTTCGAGAACGCTGGGGAAGGCGCCCCTCGAGCACAGGAGGTCCCGGTGGCGACAACTCGTGGCGTTCTCTACGTCCACACGGTGCCGTCAGCGTTGTGCCCGCATGTCGAGTGGGCCGCGGGCGGCGTACTTGGCGTGCCCGTGAAACTGGACTGGACGCCTCAGCCGGCGGCCCAGGGCACCTATCGGGCCGAGCTGTCGTGGCAGGCCGAGGCCGGCACCGCGGCGAAGCTGGCATCCGCGCTGCGCGGGTGGCAGAAGCTCCGGTTCGAGGTGACCGAGGAGCCGAGCAACGGTGTCGAGGGTGAGCGGTACTCGTTCACGCCCGAGCTCGGGGTCTTCCACGCGACCACCGGCGTGCACGGCGACATCATGGTGCCGGAGGAGCGGCTGAAGGCGGCGATGCTCAAGGCTGCCAGCGGCGAGGCGGATTTGACCGAGGAGGTCGAGCGGCTGCTCGGCCGGCCATGGGACGACGAGCTCGAACCGTTCCGGTACGCCGGTGACGGCGCGCCGGTGCGGTGGCTCCACCAGGTCGTCTGAGGCTCTCACGGATGGGGCGAACCTGAGAACTTCTGAAGAAAGCCGAGAAAGGTACGGACTTCGCCGAACTTTTGGACAAGACTCAGCATCAGACATCTCACTAGGGTGGGAGGGGCCGTGGCCGCTGGGCCACCGGGTGTCGGGACACCCCCGGTTGTCGCAAACAGCGGCCGCACCACGTGAAGGGCGCGGATCTTCGGATCCGCGCCCTTCGTGCGTCTACGCAGAGGACCTGGGGACCAGGCGAT
The DNA here is from genome assembly GCF_004342025.1 of Kribbella steppae. Classification (GTDB taxonomy): domain Bacteria; phylum Actinomycetota; class Actinomycetes; order Propionibacteriales; family Kribbellaceae; genus Kribbella; species Kribbella steppae. Next base: position 451,140 of record NZ_SLWN01000001.1, read on the forward strand.
GAAGACGCCGTCCAGGTCGGGTACTTCGCCAGCAGTTCCTCCATCGCGCGGCTGCCGCCGTCCTCACTGAAGTCGCCGACGCCGAAGCCTGAGACGCACGACCTGAAGACGCACGGGGCCTGAGACGCACGAACGCCCCCGCGATCACTCGCGCGGGCGTCGGGCGTTCACCGGACCAGTCGGGCGTTCACCGGATCAGGGGAAGCGGGACGCGAGAGCGATACAGGCCCCCGCGGCCGCCAAGGTGAAGAGCATCGCGATCCCGGCGAAGCGGGCGGTGACTTCCTTGTCCACCTCGTCGTACCCGACCGAGGAGCCGATGTCCTTGTAGACGTCCTCGAGCTCACCGGCCGACTCGGCCGTGTAGGCCTCGCCGCCGCTGACCTCGGCGACGCTGCGCAGCTCGGCGCGGTCCGGTGGCACCCGCTGGCGGATGCCGTCCATCTCGATGAAGCCGGAGTCGGTGCCGAAGCAGATCGTGTAGACCGGCGTGTTCTTCGCCTTGGCGGCCTGCGCGCCTTCCTGCGCGGTCCGGCCGACCGTCCGCTTACCGTCGGACAGCAGCACGATGCGCGCCGGGGCCGGGTCGTTCGGGTGGTCCGGGTCCGGCGGGACCTGGGTGAGCGCCTGCAGCGAGGTGAAGATGCCCTCACCGGTCGCGGTCGACTCGGCCAGCTCCAGCCCGTCGACCGAGCGCAGCACGGTGGCCCGGTCGGTGGTCGGCGGCACGATGATGGACGCCGTACCGGCGAAGTTGACCAGCGCCACGTTGAACTTGGACGGCAACTGGTTGATGAAGTTCTTCGCCGACTTCTTCGCCGCTTCCAGCCGGTTCGGCTCGATGTCGGTCGCCATCATCGACAGTGACACGTCGATCGCGACCACGATGGTGGCCCGCTCGCGCGGCACCTTGACCTGGTCCTTGGGCTGCGCGAACGCCACGATGCACGAGACCGCCGCCAGCAGCGCGAGGACGACGGCCAGATGCCGCCGCCACTGCGGACGCCGCGGCGCGACCCGGTCGAGCAGCGCGATGTTGGTGAAGCGGAGGGCGTACTGCGCCCGGCGGTGCTGCAGGAAGATGTAGCCGGCGACCACCACCGGGATGATCAGCAGGAACCACAACCGCCCGGGAGACAGGAACTCCATCAGCGAGACACTCCCTTCGGCGGTTGGTGCAGGCGGGGCGCCACTCGCCGGTACGCGAGCACGAACCGCACGGTGTCGGCGACCCAGTCACGGTCGGTCCTCAGTACCAGGTGCCCCGCACCTACCCTACGCAACGCGGTCCTGGTTCGTTCCCGTTGCGCCAGAGCGGCCGCCGCGAACGCCTCGCGGACCTTGCGCCGCCGGGTGTCGATCTCCCGGACCGCGCCGGTCTCGGGGTCACCGATCATGACCACGCCGATATTCGGCAGTTCCAGCTCGCGCGGATCGACGATCTCGACCGCGAGCACCTGGTGCTGCGCGGTGAGCTTGCGCATCGCCCGCTCCCAGGACGGCTCCATCCGGCTGTCGACCTCGCCGTCCTCCGGGGTGAGGAAGTCGGACACGATCACCCGCAGCCCGCGCTTGCGCTGGGTCCGGGCCATCGATTCCAGCGCCGCCGCCAGATCACTGCGGTGCGCCTCCTGGTCTCCGCTGACCTGCTCGGCCAGCAGCGCCCGCAGCAGCCCGTACAGGGCCAGCCGCCCGGACCGTGCCGGCCAGCGCCGCAGCGCCGAGTCGCGCAGCATCAGCCCGCCGAACCGGTCCCCCAGCCGGTGGGTCAGGAACCCGACCGTGGCGACCGCTGCCACGGCAAGCTCGCGCTTCTCCAGCTGCGACGTACCGAAGTCCATCGAGGCGGACAGGTCGACCAGGGCCCACGTCTCCAGCTCACGGTCCGCAATCAGGTCCCGCACGTGCGGAACCGTCGTACGCGCCGTCACCGCCCAGTCCATCCGCCGTACGTCGTCCCCGACCTGGTACTCGCGGGCCTCGGCCAGCTCGGTGCCGGGACCAGGCAGCAGCCCCAGGTGCTCACCGTGCAGATAGCCCTCCAGCCGCCGTACGACGGTCAGCTCGAGCCGCCGGAGTGCACGCTCGGGAGCGAGCTGCGAGATCGTCATCGCAGCCCGCGGGTCCGGTCGGTTGGGCATCTAGTGTCCCGGCTTCGGGGTTGCTTGAGTGATTTCGGTGTCCAGGTGCGTGCATCGCGGTGCTGAGCGAGCGTCCTCAATGCGGAGCATCGTGGATGCTCGAGCAGTGCCGTGAAGTACGTGCATGGGCGCCGAAAGCGCCAAGCAACCCCGGAGCCGGGACACTATACAAACTCCGGACGGCCGGAGCCGTCGGTGCCGTCGCGCCAGACCGGCTGCGGCGGCGGGACGGTGGCGAGGATCCGCTCGATCACCGCGCGCGGGTCGATGTTGTCCGCGACCGCGTCGAAGGTGAGGCCGAGGCGGTGGCCCATCACGTCCAGCGCGACGGTCTGCACGTCACTCGGCAGCAGGTAGTCGCGGCCGTGGATCAGCGCGAGCGCCCGGCCGGCCGCGATCATGCCGAGGGTGGCCCGCGGGCTGACGCCGAGCTCGATGATCGGCTCCAGGTCGGGCAGGTGGAAGTCGGCCGGCGTCCGCGTCGCCATCACCAGGCGGACGGCGTACTCCGCGACCAGGTTGTGGACGAAGACCTGCTCGGCCGACCGCTGCAGCTCCAGGATGGTCTCCGGCTTGAGCACCTGCCGCGGCTCCGGCGGATCGACGCTCATCCGGCGCAGGATCTCGAACTCCTCGTGCCCGCGCGGGTGCGGTACGTCGATCTTGACCAGGAACCGGTCGCGCTGCGCCTCCGGCAGCGGGTAGACGCCCTCGGACTCGATCGGGTTCTGGGTGGCGATCACGATGAACGGCTTCGGCATCGGGAAGGTCTGGCCGCCGATCGACACCTGCCGCTCGGCCATCAGCTCCAGCATCGCCGACTGCACCTTGGCCGGGGCCCGGTTCACCTCGTCGGCGAGGACGAAGTTCACGAACGTCGGGCCGAGCTCGATGTCGAACGCCTCCCGGGTCTGCCGGTAGATCCGGGTACCGACGATGTCGGACGGGACCAGGTCAGGAGTGAACTGGATCCGGGCGAACGTACCGCCGACCACTGACGCGAAGGTCCGGACGGCGAGCGTCTTGGCGACACCGGGGACGCCCTCGAGCAGACAGTGACCCTTCGCGAGCAGCGAGACCATCAGAGTCTCGACCATGTGCTCCTGGCCGACGATCACCCGCTTGACCTCGCTGATGGCTTCGCCGATCAGCCGGGACTGCTGGGCCACCGATCCAGCCGGCACAGTGGTTTCGGTCATGCCTGTCCTTCCGGGGTCCACGCTCGGACCTTTGTCAACGCCGCGCCGTCTTCCGGCGCACTCACAACACCGGCCATTCCATCAGATCCCCGGGTCCCCCGGGCGCACGGCCCACCAGGTCCATCCCTATCCTCCCCATCCGCTCAAATCCGCACTCCCCCGGCGGCCTGTCGTCACTGGGGGTGTCTGATGGTTCCGCGCCGTAGCGAGCAGGTGCTCCGTGCGGTGCATCGGCGTGCTGGAGCGGGAGGTCTCGATGCGGAGCATCGTGGCCTTCGCGCCAGTGCGCTGAGGTGCCGTGCGTAGTGCCGCGCAGCAGGCGGGGAACCATCAGACACCCCCACGGCCGGTGAGCATCGCCCGGTCCGGAATCCGGGTGTGGCGACAGTGCTACCAGGGATGTGGTGGGATTGGGGGTGATGACTGCGACGGAATCACACACCGAGGTGCGGCCGGCGGATGCGCCGGAGGAGACCCCTGCCCGGTTGATTCCGGAGGCGCTGCCGCTGATGCCGGAGGATCCGCCCCGGGTGGGCGAGTTCTGGCTGCGCGGCCGGCTCGGCGCGAACGCGGCCGGTTACCTGTACACCGCCGCCGACGAGCACGGCCGGGAGGCCGTGGTCGCGATGATGACCGAGGGCTCGGCCGACGACGCCGCGGCGCGGGACCGGTTCGTGACCGCGGTCGACGAGGTGCCGGGCGACGCCGTCCTGGCGCACAACGACTCCGACGACGACGATCTGGCGCTGTGGGTCGCGATCGGGCCGATCCGGGCCGACGACGGGACCAGCGCGGCCGCGGACGAGCGGCTGATCGCGGAGCGTCGCGGTGAGGACGTACTGTCCGCGGTCCTGATGGACCGGATCCCGCACACCGGCCGGTTCCGCGGCCCGGACTTCCTGCACTACTGGGAGGGCCGCCGGCGGCCTGGACTATTCCGGATCTGGCCGCTGCCGTGGCCGAACTCACTCCGGGCGGCGTCGCGGTGGGCGCTGATCCTGTCCCTGATCACGATGGCGATCATCATGGCGCTGGCGGTGTTCCTCGCCTGGCTGCTGTTCCGCAATGCCGAGCCGCTGGAACCGGAGCCGGTCATCCCGACCCCGACCGGTACGGCGACGGTCACGGTCACCCCGACCACACCGCCGCCGAACACCGGGTCACCGTCCGGCTCACCGTCGACCGGCCCCAGCCCGACTCCGGTGCCTACGACCGGCATCCCGACCGGCGTCCCCAGCTCCCCGGGCTCCCCCGGCACCGGCGATCCCGGCGACAAGTTCTAGGTCGTCCGCTCGGGGACTGATCTAGGTCGTCTGTTCCCCGGGTGCGGCTGAGGCTCAGCAGGCCGATCAGGCTGATCACGGCCCAGCTCCCTTCGAGCAGCAGGAAGCCCCACGACGACTCGACCGCGGCGATCACGGCGAGCACAGCGGAGCCGACCAGGTTGAGGAGTTGGTACGACGCGGTGCGCTGCCGCAGCCATCCGGCCTGGGCGGCCGCGAAGGCGGTCAGGATGGTGAGCGCACCGGCGATCTCGACGAGGTCGATTGCATGCATCGGAGTGCCCCTCCAGGGGCGGGCGCCGTCTTGTCGTGGACCGGGTACGACGCCAACTCGTCCGGGAAGCCGTAGAACACGGCTCCTCCCTTCAGGTTACCAACTTGAGCAACTCCGGATCGCGCCAGAGCGTGGACGGCACCGGCTGCCGGACCAGTGCCGCGTCGGCCCGGATCTCGGCCGGGCTGGCGGCCGCGATGAGCACCGAGGTGACCGCGGAATGCCTGCTGGGAAAGGCGAGTGCGGCCTGCGGCAGCGAAACGCCGTACCGCTCGCAGACCGCCGAGATCCGCCGCGCGCGGATCGTCGCCGGGTCGCTCGACTGCTCGGTCTGCAGCACCTGCGGGGTGAGGATGCCGGACACGATCACCGACACCCCACGCGCCAGGCATCGATCGAGCAGCGGCGTCGCGGACTGGTCGAGCAACGAGTACTGCCCGGCCAGCAGGACCGCGTCCAACTCGACGTCGCGAACGATCCGGTCGAGCACCCGCCAGTCGTTGCACGCGACACCGATCGCCTTGATCACACCGTCGCGCCGAAGGTCGTTCAGGACCGAGTACGCCGCTTCGTCCTGATCCCGGATGAACACCAGATCGACGGCCAGCCCGAGCCGGTCCATACTCGACCGCACCGAGTCCCGCGCGTCCGCGCCGGCCACCTTGGTCGACAGCAGGAACTCACTCCTGGGCCGCCGCTGCAACGCCGTACCGAGGCGTTCCTCGGAGACGCCGTACGCCGGGGAGGTGTCGAAGAACCGGATGCCGGCCTGGTACGCCGCGTCGATCGTGGCGATCGCCTGCGCATCCCCGTCCGGACCCGGTGATTCGCCGAGTCGCGAACCACCGAGCCCGAACCGGGGTGGCCTGAAGTTGCGCGCCGAGACCGGCGCGAGCGCGTGACTGGGAGCGGCCATCGCACTGTCACCTCGCCTGGTCGGGTTGCTACCAGGATCGGGGTTGCGCGACGAGTTCGCATCTCGAAACCGCACGCTCTTTCGTGGCTCAGCGACCCGAGTCGTAGAGCGTCCTCACCTCCGCATCGGTCAGCGCGCGGTCGTACAGGTGGACCTGGTCGACAGTGCCGTCGAGGTAGTCGACCTGGTTGCCGCCGAACTTGGCCCGCCCGATCACCGTGTTCCCGGTCGACGTCGCATCCAGGCTGCACGCGCCCTTCGTGGCGACCAGTTCGCCATCCAGGTAGAGCTTCAGCTCACCCTTCACCACATCGCGTACGCCGGTCAGGTGGTACCACTGACCCGGGTTCGGCTTCGTCGGTGAGAGCGCCCGCAACCCCGGGAAGCTCATCGCGAACCGCTGGTCCTGACCCGAGTACTGCAGGAAGAACGCGCTGTCGCGTTCGCCGTCCTGGCTGACGATGGTCTGGAACGCACCATCGGCCTTGTTCAGCCTCACCCAGGCCGCGGCGGAGTAGTTCCCGTTGGTATCGAGCAGCGCGGCGCCGGTGTCGACGTACTGCCCGGATCCGTTCAGGGCAACGCCTTCTCCGTTCTTGCCCGGGGCAAAGGTTGCCCCGCCCACCAATGTCGCGTCGTTGTTGCCTACAGCATCTTCTGTGGTTCCGTCGAGTGGATAGAAGTGGATGCCGTCGGCACCTGGTGTGCCGGGTCCTGGGTCCGGATCGCCGGTCCCGGTGCCGTCCGCGCCGGCGATGATCGCGTTGTTGATGGTCCGGACCTGGGCGAAGTCCATCTTCGGGACCTGGCGGTCGTAGGTGAAGAAGCCGTTCAGCTCGCCCTCGACATCGGTGATCTGGGTGTAGACCGAACCGCTGATACCGCAGGTGTTGGCCGATCGCAGTACGTCGCGCTGGTTCTCGACGTACCGGCGGGTGAGGGTGGCTGAGTCCGGTGTCATCTCGTAGGCGAAGCCGTCGCCGAACCACATGTGATCCGGCGTCTTCAGACCGAAGCCACCGTGCTCGCCGTCCACCGCAGCACGCTCACCTGCGGGTGCCGGTGTCGCCGGGCCGAGGTACGCGTGGTGGTCGATGAGGTCGCCGCGACCCGAGTCACCCTTGGAGTTGCAGCAGTTCATTCCGCTGTGTGCGTTGACCAGGCGGGACGGGTCCTGCGCCTTCACCGAGTCCGCGATCTGCCCGGTCTCGACCCGGTCCCATTCGCCCCAGCCCTCGTTGAACGGCACCCAGACGGTGATCGAGGTGAAGCTCTTGTGTTCCTCGATCAGCTCGTGCAGCTCGGCCTTGAACTGGGTCCGCCACGGCTCGGGCATCGCGTCCGTCTTCGACGACGGCATGTCCTGCCAGACCATCAGGCCGAGCTTGTCGGCCCAGTAGTACCAGCGATCCGGCTCGACCTTGATGTGCTTGCGGACAGTGTTGAAGCCGAGGACCTTGTGCTGTTCCAGATCGAACCGCAGTGCCTCGTCGGTCGGCGCGGTGTTCAGTCCGTCCGGCCAGAAGCCCTGGTCCAGCGTCGACAGGTTGAACAGGATCTTCCCGTTCAGCGCCATCCGGAGCTTGCCGTCGGCACCTTTCAGCATCCCGACCGAGCGCATTCCGGCGTACGAACTGACAGTGTCGACCGTCTTGCCGCGGTCGATCAGCCGGGCCTTCACGTCGTACAGGAACGGGCGGTCCGGGGACCACGTCCTCGGGTTCAGGATCGGCAGCCGGAGCTCGGTATCGGCCTTGCCGCGGACCTGGCCGACCGCGCGACGACCGTCGTACGCCGTGACTTCCACCTCGAGCCCGGACGGGCCGGAGGTGTCGGCGGTGACTCGCAGGTTCTTGCCGGACGGGTGGAAGGCGAGGTGGCGCGGTCCGGCACCGGCCTTTAGTTGCGGCAGCGGTGACACCGAGGAATCCGCGGCGGGTGATTCTCATGCCACCGGGATGCTGATCGAGGACGGGTCGCCGGCCGGCGAGCTGAAGGTGACCGTCTTACCGATCGCGCTGCGGCCGAGGTACCGCGGGTCGACCGTGTCCACCACGAGGACGAGGTGATGGCCGGCAGGCACCTCCCAGCTGGTCGCTTCCAGTCTGAGGTCGATCGGAACAGCCTTGCCGGGTGTCGCACCGCGCAGCGTGAACGGCTTGTGCGAGATGAGCGAGCCGAGACCGAGTGCGTCGACGTCGTACAGATAGGCGAACAGCGACGTATCCGGACCGGATGGCTTGACTGTCAGGTGCAGCTTCGGCGAACCGTTGACGATGGCGCCACTGGGGTAAACCGGGCCGGACCATACACCTGCGAACGACCTGTCCACCAACGGCGTCGCCACACCGGTCGGAATCGACAGAAGCCCTTGCAGAGCGCCGGAAACGAGCGCCACACCGCTGTCCGCGATCGTCGGAACACCGGCCCCGATCCCGCTGCTCCACCCCGTCGATGCCTGCGTCTGGAGCGCGCCGGTCCGCGACAATCCGGTCGGCTTGGTGAGGTACGACGTACGCGATTGACCGACAGCCGCCCAGCTCGGGTATCCCCGCCAGACGCCGCGTTGCGACTTCAGCTGGACCGGCGCTTCATCGTCCGCGCCGTTGTTGGCGCCGGTCAGGTAGTGATGCAGCCAGGCGGCGAGTTCGTCCCAGGTCTCGTTGGGCAGGCCGATCGCGCCGGTCACCTCCGGGGTCGCGTGATCGCCGTGGGCCAGCAGTAGCCGCTTCGGCCCGGTCAGCCGGGTGAAGAAGTCGGTGTACTGCGTCGGCGGGAAGATCGAGTCCTCGAAGGCGTTGGCGAGGAACACAGCTGGCTGGTTGGCGTTGATCCGGTCGACCACGGTCGCCGCGGAGCGGACCGGCGCCAACTGCTCCGCCTCCGCGATCGCCCCGTCGAAGTTGCCGCTGAGGAACTTGGACTGCAGCGACGTCATCTCCGGACCGGGCCGGCCGGTGATGTTGCCGAGGGCAAGCAGGCCGGCGACGGACTGGAGGGCGAGCGTCCCGTTCGGGTCGAGTGAGACGATCAGGTCGGCCCAGCCGCTCATCGCGCCGACCGCCTTGATCCGCGGGTCCTGCGCACTCGCGAGCAGCGAGGTGCCGGCGCCGTACGAGATCCCGACCGCGGCGACCCTGTTGGTGTCGGCCGGCGTGTGCTGGTCCGCCCAGTCGATCACTTCGGTGACGTCGGCGACGGTCGGCGGGCCGGCGATATCGATACCGCCGCCGGTGTCCCAGAAGCCGCGACTCGAGTACGCGATGACCTGGAACCCGGCAGTGGCCAACTTCGTGCCTTGGCCGACATACTCGACGTTCGGCACACCCCAACTGGACGGCATCACGACCAGCGGGAACGGCCCGTCGCCCTGGCCGGTCGGGGTCAGCACGACGGCGCCGATCTCGATCCCACCCGCGCCGGGGATGCGCTGGTACGACGTACTGAACCCGGCCTGATCCGCCTCGGCACCGACGGCCGGACCGATCGTGATCAGGGCAAGGACGACAGCGAGGGCGGCTGCGATTCTGCGCACGGGTGCGACCTCCGGCTCGGGATTACCGGAGGGTAACCGCAAAGTTGCCGGTGTGTCACTACCTCGGCACGGTGAGTGTCGGATCGACTCCGGTCGCCTCGACCGACCAGGCCCACAGCCGCTCGGCCAGTGCCGGGTTCCGCGCGGTGCGGGTCAGCCACGCTGTCGTCGGCGCACCGCGGAACCCCAAGAAACGTGGACCGTAGTAGCCTCCGGGCGGCATGTCCGGGGTGGTCGCGGCGTACAGGCTCGGCCAGGCTCCGGCGGCCGCGGACTGCGCGACCAGCTTGTTGACACCGGCCCACATCCGGACCTCGAACGCTCGCCCGGCCAGCTCCGGCCCGGCCGCCTGGAGGTGCGTGGCCGCGTAACCAGGATGCGCGCCGGCGCTGAGCAGGTCGACCCCGGCAGCCCGCGCGCGGCGGTCGAGCTCGAGCATGAAGAGCACGTTGGCGAGCTTGGACTTCCCGTACGCGACCCACTTCGAGTAGCCCTGCTCCGGCCGCCGGAAGTCGGTGGCATCGATCCCCCGGGCGGTCGTGTGCATGAACGAGCTGACCGTCACCACCCGGCTCGAAGGTGCCTTCAGCAACAAAGGCAGCAGCCGGCCGGTGAGGGCGAAGTGGCCGAGATGATTCGTGCCCAGCTGCAGCTCGAACCCGTCCGCGGTCTGCCGGTACGGCGTTGCCATCACGCCGGCGTTGTTCACCAGGAGATCGAGCTTGTCGTAACTCTTGACGACCTGGTCGGCGGCTTTCTCGACGCTGGTGAGGTCGGCGAGGTCCAGCTCGACGACAGCCGGCTCCCGGCCCGATGCTTGGGTCAGGTCTTGAGCGACCTGCGCAGCCTTCTCCGGATTGCGCGCCCCGATCAGCACGTCGGCGCCGTGTCTGAGCAGTTCGAGCGCCGTCTCGTAGCCGAGTCCGCTGGTGGCTCCAGTGACGAGCGCGCGACGTCCGGTCAGATCGGGGATGTCCGCCGTATTCCAGGTCATGGGGCCTCCCGGCCTGGACTGAGGAGTGGAGGGAGCGAAGCGACTGGAGTGACGAGGGAAGGCCGGGAGTTAAAGCCCCATGACCCGCCGCGCCGGAGGCGTGGCATCAATACAGTCATGCGCCCACAGTAGTCGGGGGCGCACAACCTGGCGTCCGCGTGGATCAGAGGATTTTGCGGGCCTGGAAGGCTTCGGTCACCTTCGCGGCCGTGGCCTTGCCGTAGAGGAGACGGGCCGCCTGCACGGTGACCCGGGCGGCGTCGGCGAACGTGGTGTCCGGCGCGTAGAAGAACGTGCCCTCGAGGATCACCTTGTTGGCCTTGGTCCGGCCGAGCGCCTTGTGGATGTCCCACAGCGCGTTCGACCAGATCTCGCCGTCGTCATGCACCTGGTTGACGATGTCGTCGGTGGTCTTGCCGGTGTCGGTCCGGCGCAGGCAGTGCGGCTCGGTCGTGGTGTACGACGTCGCGTCCCAGTCCATCACGCACGGCAGGTCGAAGTTCCGGCTGACCGGCACCGACATCGTCACGGCCCAGTAGTCGCCGAAGCCCTCACCGATCGCGCCGGCCTGCACCGTCTCGCCGTACCCGGGGACGATGTCGTCCTGGATCGCGTGACCGTACTCGTGCCAGATCACCTCGGCGTCCTCGCCGTCGTCGACCCCGCCCTCGCCCATCGTGATGACGTCCTTCGACGGGTCGTAGAACGAGTTGTCACCCTTGTAGGTGTTGATCTCGAAGTCCTGCGACTCGTTGTTGACCTCGGTGAAGCCGAGGCTGTGGATGTACTCCTGCGTCTGGTTGACCTGGTAGTACGCCATCACCTGCTCGAACCGGTCGTCGTCGCGGTAGTACAGGAACTGGTTGTTCGCGCTCTCCGCCAGCCCACCCTTGGCCTTGACGATGTTCACGTACAGTCCCTCGAGCTTGCCGTTGCCGGCCAGGTTGCGCAGGATCACGTTCTTGTGCGCCGGGAACAGCTCATCGGTGTTCGCGTCGTCCTGGTCCGTCAGCTTCTCGTCCCGCTCACTGACCACCGGGTTCGGGTCGAACACGAGGCCACGGCCGTCGACGTGATCACTGATCACCTTCGACTCGACCACGCTGCCGGACTTCGCGTCGACCAGCGAGCGGGTGACGCCTTGGGCCGACCTGCTGGTGACGTTCCAGACCAGACGCGCGTCCGGACCGCCGATGACAGCCAGCTGCGCGGCACCGGCGGTGGCGGTCGGGGCCGGCGTCACGTCCTTCTCCGGCCCGGCGATCCGGGCCCGGGCGGCGCGGGCACTCACGGCCGCGTTGGCCGACTTGGTCGCCGTTGCCGACGGCACCTTCGCGGTCACATCCAGATTCGCCGGTACGGCGTCGCGCCCGTCGGCGACCTGGACCGCGCCGGACTTGGTCACATGCTTGGCGTAGTACCCGTTGATCACGGGCAGGCCCTTGAAGGTCTGCTGGTACCAGTAGTGCTTGCCGAGCAGTGAGGTCTTGGTCTTGATCAGCTGGAGACCGGCCGGGTTCGCCGCGGAGCTCTCCGGCGCCGCCCCCGCAGCACTGGTGAAGGACAGCCCGATGGCGGCGGTGGCCAGACCGGCGGTGACGACCGCGATCACGCGTTTCGCCATATTTCCCCTCCTAGGTAGACGAGTTGCGTAACGCAACAACTACGATCCGTCGACCCTAGTTGGCCGAGTGCGCCGGTGGGAAGGAAAAGTTCTCGCCGTTCCGCGGGCGCAAGGGAAATCAGCCACCAGCTCTTGAGCCGGCACTTGAGGCTCCGACGCCTGAGCCGCCGGTGCTTGAGGCTCCGGGGCTTGAGCGTCGGGGCTTGAGCCTCCGGTACTTTGGCCGCCGGGCGCTTCAGCCGCCGGCGAGGAGCCGGATGACGTTGGGGAGGACCGAGACGCCGACCTCGGGGTCGATCGCGCGCTGGACGCCGAGGCCGACGCCCAGGCTGAGCAACGCGGTGGCACAGTCGGCGGCCGGCATCGGCAGCGTGATGCCGAACTCCTTCGCGTGCTCCTCGAGCAGCCCGGTGACCGCGTCCCGGATGTACGCGTTCCGCTTCGCGAGTTCCCGTCGTACGACGTCGTCCTGGCGCGCGCGGGTGGCGAACTCGACCTCGAAAACGGTCCACGCCTGGTCGCCGATGGTCGCCTCGGCCCAGCGCTGGAAAGACTGGAGCATCGCCTCGAGCGTCGTGGCGCCTTCCAGCGCGGCCGCCATCCGGTGCGCCTGGTCGGCCCGGATCGCGTCCACCACAGCCAGGCAGAGCTCGTCCTTGTTGCGGAAGTTCGAGTAGACCGCGCCCTTGGAATAGCCGGCCTCGTCCGCGACCTTCTCCAGAGACGTGGCGCCGTACCCGTCTCGCAGGAACAGTTCGGTCGCGGTCGCCACCAGCGTCTCGCGGGTCCGCGCCTGGCTCTCCGCCCGCGTCATCCTCGGCATGGTCCGACTCTAGTGCCTACGGTATTGGCATCCTCTTGGTATTCGGATACCGTCAGTCTCTGGATTTCGGAGGTGCTCATGGATGTAGTCGTAGTCGGCGCCGGTGCGTCGGGGATCGGGGCGGCGATCCGCCTGCTGCAGGCCGGGATCACCGACTTCACGGTGCTGGAGAAGTCGTCGGAGCTCGGCGGGACGTGGCGCGACAACACCTACCCCGGGTGTGCGTGCGACGTACCGTCCGCGCTGTACTCGTACTCGTTCGCGCCGAACCCTTCGTGGACCCGCGCATTCGCCGGGCAGTCGGAGATCCGCTCGTATCTGTCGGACACCGCTGCTCGGTACGGCGTCACGCCGTACATCCGCTGTGGAGTCGAGATGCTGCGGGCGCAGTGGGACGGGGCCGCGCAGCGGTGGTTGCTCGAGACGAGCGACGGGCCGTTGGAGGCGCGTGTGCTGATCACGGCGACCGGGCCGTGGCACCAGCCGCTGATCCCGTCGATCCCGGGTGCGTTTGATGGACCTGTCTTTCACTCGTCGCGGTGGGACCACTCGATCGACTTGAGTGGTCTTCGGGTGGCCGTGGTGGGGAGTGGCGCTTCGGCGGTGCAGTTCGTACCGGCGATCCAGGAGCTGGTCTCGTCACTGCATCTCTTTCAGCGGACCGCTCAGTGGGTGTTGCCGAAGCCGGATCATCATGTGCCGGGTGTTGAGCGGTGGGTGTTCCGACGGTTTCCGATGGTGCAGCGGTTGTTGCGGCGGCTCGAGTACCTGGGGATGGAGGCTCTCGGGCTCGGGTTCCGGCATCCGTGGATCATGCGGGCGGTGCAGCAGGTGGGGCTGTTGCATCTTCGCCGTTCGGTGCAGTCGGCATCGTTGCGTGCGGCACTCACTCCGTCGTACACCCTTGGATGCAAGCGACTGCTGATGTCGAACACGTACTACCCAGCGCTTGCCCAGAGCAACGTCTCCGTGCATCCGACTGCGGTCGCATCGTTCGACGGTCGCCGGGTGATCGGGGCCGATGGCACCGAGGCGCTTGTCGATGTGGTCATCCTCGGCACCGGTTTCCGGATCCTCGACTTGCCGGTGGCAACGAAGGTGTACGGCGCCGACGGGCGCTCGCTGGCCGATCACTGGCAGGGCAGTCCGCGGGCGAATCTGGGGACCGCGGTGGCCGGGTTCCCGAATCTGTTCAACCTGCTCGGGCCGAATCTCGGGACCGGGCACACGTCCGCCTTCATGATCCTGGAGGCGCAACTCGACCACGTGCTGGGCGCTGTTTCGTCGTTGCTGGATCACGGCTGGTCGAGCCTTGACGTACGTCCTGAAGTGCAGGCGTCATTCGTCGCGGAGGTCCAGGAGGCCTTGCGCGGGACCGTCTACGAGACGGGCGGGTGCGCGAGTTACTACCACGACGTGAACGGCCGGAACAGCTTCAGCTGGCCCTGGTCCAGCGGCCGCCTCAGAACACGCGTCGCCCACTTCGATGCCTCCGCCTACACCATCTCGGCCCCCTTGGAGGTCGTCCGATGAAACCCATCGACCTGTCCCACGCAGTCGTCGTCATCACCGGCGGAGCCCAAGGAATCGGCCTCGCCACAGCCCAAGCCTTCGCCACCACCGGCGCCACTGTCTACACCGGCGACCTATCCCCCCACCCCACCACCCCCACACCCTCCGACGCCGCCAGCGCTCCCACCGACCACCCCCACACACCGACACCCCACGCACTCTCCCAGTCCGCAGCCGGTCCTGATCCCGACGCCATCTCCCCCGACAGCGTCGGCGGCGCCGGTCGGATCCATGGGCCTTGGGTGCTGGATGTCACCTGCCGGGAGTCGTTCGCGTCTTTTGTTGACAATGTGATTGCCGACGCCGGGCGCATCGACGTACTGGTGAACAACGCCGGCGTGATGCCGCTCGGCTGGTTCCTGGACGAACCCGACGCGCTCAGCCGGACCACGCTCGACGTGAACGTCTGGGGCCTGATCCACGGTATGCGCCTGGTCCTGCCCGGCATGATTGCCCGCGGCAACGGCCATGTGGTGAACATCGCCTCGATGGCCGGCAAGATCCCGTTCCTGGGGATGGCGGTCTACAACGCGTCGAAGTACGCCGCGGTCGGCCTCACCGCCGCCGTACGTCGTGAACTCCATGGCACCGGCGTGACCGCGAGCGCCGTACTGCCCAGCGCCGTACGTACCTCCCTCTCCTCCGGTGTCCGCCTCGGCGGCCTACTGCCGACCGCGGACCCGTCCGACGTCGCGGCCGCCGTACTGCGAACCTGCCGGACGCGACAGGCCGAGGTCGCGGTGCCGCGTTGGCTGGGCGGGTGGAAGGTGCTGGACGGGTTGGTGCCGTCGTCGGTGATGGCGCTCGGACGCCGATTGGCCGGCGACGACCGCGGCCTGATTGTCGACAATGCGGCGCGCGCAGCCTACGCGGATCGGCTCACGTCTTTCAGCCGGATGCGAGAGGTTTGACCGGATACTCGCGGAGCACGAGCGAAGTGGTGACCGGACCCAGCCGACCGATCGCGTCGACGACCTGCTCGAGCCGGCCGGCGTCAGGAGTGTGGACGTCGAGCAGGAAACAGTCGTCGCCGGTGAGACGGTAGGTCGCGGTTACCTCGTCGAGTGTGGCGAAGAGCTCGAGCGCGTCGGGGATCCGCGCGTGCGTCGTCCGCACCCGGACGGCGGCGTGGATGTTGAGGCCGATCCGTGCAGGATCGACGACAGCGCGGTAGCCGGTGATCACGCCGGACCGTTCGAGCCGCTGGATCCGTGCCGACACCGCCGGCTGCGACAGATTGACCTTGCGGCCGATGTCCGCGCCGCTGAGCCGTCCGTTCGTCTGCAGGATCGCCAGGATCTCCCGGTCGATGTCGTCCAATGGATTCGTGTTCGATTCGCCCATCTGCCTTCACTTCATCAGTTCACGTAGTCCGACGATGATGATCTCGCCCATGATGGCAGCTCACTGCAGCCACCAAGGGAGTCTTCCATGCGATTCATCATCGTCCCCGGCCTCGACGGCTCGGACGACAACCACTGGCAGTCCACCTGGGAATCCGGTTGGCTCCCCGGCGCGACCCGCATCAGACCGGCCTCCTGGACCCACCCGGACCGCGACGACTGGAGCACCGCCATCGGTAACGCGATCGCTCTCGCCGACGATCCCGCCGTACTCATCGCGCACAGCCTCGGGTGTCACGCGGTTGCACATTGGCTGACCACGGTCGGCTCACCCACCGTCCGCGGCGCCTTCCTGGTCGCGCCGCCCGACCCACTCGCGCCCACCTTCCCCGTGGACTTGCTCCCGACCTTCACCAACCTTGACGCGAAACCCCTCCCCGTTCCAGCTCTCCTGATTGCCAGCGACAACGACCCGTATTGCAGCGTCGACGCCGCCACCCGACTGGCCACCGACTGGGAAGTTCCTCTCATCACCACCGGCAACGACGGCCACCTCAACTCGGACAGCCAGCTCGGCCTCTGGCCGCTCGGCCAGCAACTCCTGACCAGCTTCCTCGCCGGGCTCCGCGCCAGCTGAGTAGAGGTCCAAGGCTGACCGCTTCTCCTCCTAGCGTTGGATCCGTAAACCAGGAGAGGATCAGCCATGTCGAAGTTGAGTCTGCAAGCCCTGAACCGCGCCACCCTGCACCGCCAGTGGCTGATCGAGCGCCACGACGCGACCGCCCTGGAGGCGATCGAGCATCTGGTCGGCATGCAGGCCCAGTCGCCGCTCGCGCCGTACGTCGGATTGTGGACCCGCCTCAACGGTTTCGATCCCGCCGAGCTGGCCAGGCTGATCGAGGACCGCGAGGCCGTGCGCGGTTCGATGATGCGGGCAACGATCCACCTGATGTCGAGCCGGGACTTCCTCGCGTTCCGCCCGCTGATCCAGCCGCGGCTCGAGCGCGAGGTGTTCCAGAACATGACGTATGGCCGGCACCGGCTCGAGGGGATCGACATCGACGCGGTGCTGAAGGCCGGTGCCGAACGCATGGCCGAGGGCCCGGCGACCGCCGTACAACTGCGTGAACACCTCGCCCCGCTCTGGCCCGACCGCGAACCCCCCGCGCTGGCTCACGCCGTACGCTGCCTGCTCCCCACCATCCAGACCCCACCCCGCGGCATCTGGGGCAAGGGCGGCAACCCCGCCATGTCCACCGCCGACCTCTGGCTCGGCGCCCCAGTCGACCCCAACCCCTCGGCCGACGACCTCGTCCGTCGCTACCTCGGCGCCTACGGCCCCGCCTCGGTCGCCGACGCCCAGAACTGGTCCGGCCTCACCCGCCTGTCCGAAGTCTTCGACCGCCTCGACCTCCGCACCTACACCGACGCCGAATCAGGCCGCACCCTCTACGACCTCCCCCACATCGACCTCCCCGACGAGGACATCGAGGTCCCGACCCGCTTCCTCCCCGAGTACGACAACCTCCTCCTGTCCCACGCCGACCGCACCCGCTGGATCGACACCGCCACCCGCCAATCCCTAACCCTCCAAGAGGTCCTGACCCGAGGCTCCACCCTCCACAACGGCCAAGCCACCGCCCTCTGGAAACTCACCAAATCCACCAAAACCCAAGCCACCCTAGAAATCCAGCCCATCACCAAGCTCCCCCGCTCCACCCGCACGGATATCGAAGCCGAGGCCACCACCCTCCTAACCTTCACCTCCCCAACCGCCACCCACGAGATCAGGTTCATTTCATAACCTGACGAACATGGCACGCGGATCAGATCGCGGAACATGAAGCTGTGTTTGAGGAGATAGGGTCGCTGGACGCACCTCGAGCGCCTGGTTGCGCTTGGCGACCGACGGGTGCACGCGAGCTAATCCGGCTATACAAAGGCCGCCCCCGAGCATCGCTCTGCTGCATCTGCCAGTCGGGTCACATGCTGCTAGCAGACACCACTTCCGGTCGCCGAATCGTGCGACCGTGGTCGCAAACTGCTTCCTCGCCGGTCGTGGCTCAGGACGGATCTGGCAATGTGCCTGGGTTTGCCCTTTCGAGAGTTTGGACTCTCTCGACCAGGGAAGGCGTACTCGACATCAGTTGGGTCCTGCGATTCGTGTCTCTGCCGAACATCTGCTGATTCTGCATCTGCCAGCCGTACAGGACCTGAATGAGAGTGGCTCCATACCCCATGAGCGCCGCCCGTCGGTCAGCCTGCTTGACCTGCCAACGATTGAGCCACGCGAGAATCGGTGGTGCGATGAACGGGGTCAGGAACAGCATCGCCGTCAAGTAACCGTCGCCGAACGTCAGGACCGCAAGCAGGATTCCAGAGTAGGCAAGGAAGAGAAACCCCCCGACGGCGCAACCAATTGCGGGGACTTTCTTCATCAGTTGGACCAACGCTCGCACACCGACCAGCGCACAACGAGCGGGGATCGAATACCAAAAGTTGAGCAGACTGAGCCAAGCACGGCCGCCAACGTGGTAACTAAGCTCATGCGCGAGGACCGCCTCCAAGTGAGACGGCGGCAGCGTGTACAGGGCCCATCGAGTCACAGCGACGGTATGCCCCGGTGTTGGGGTTGCATTCACGTCATCAGACTCCTGAACCCACAGGGAAAACCGACGACCGTCAACAGCTGCCCGGCGGAGCAACTGCAGCCAGATCGGCCCCAATCGTTGCTCCTCAACGAGCGTTGGCCGCCGCAGTCGATAGAGGTAGCGGGCGACCAGATCCTCTACCGGACTCACGAACGTCACTGCCCCGGACAGGATCCACAACCCAACGACGAGCCAGTTCCAGCTCCCGAAGATGTTGGAGATCCAGATGACGATGACGAGGCTCCAAAAGAACCACGGCACAGCTACGAGCAGCGTCGTCGCTGCGGAGACTTCCGGGCGTGTTCCCGATCCCTCTCTCCCCTTGCCGACTCCGCCGTTCTGCTCATTGCCAGGAGGCAGCTGGTTCCACGGCGTTTGAGGCGGCATCTGTCGAGGCTCATCCATTGACGGCTGATCAAATGGCTGCCCAGGAGTGCTTCCCACCTGATCACTCTGATCGTTCGGTTCACTCGGGCGGGTCATCGATCTCATTCCTCCGGAACGGCTGGACAATCGCAATGGCGCACAATCAAGTGTCCACTCAGTACACGGACACGTGGACGTGGTCGAAGTGGCCGCCGGTGGCGTCGGTGGGGCTGTAGACGCCGCCGCCGTTGTACGGGATCCAGGTGCCTCGGCGGGCGGACCAGATTTTGCCGTACCAGATGACGTAGCGCACGCCGGTCTGGCCTGCGGTCTTGACCGCCCAGTTGGCGATCTGGTCGCCACGGGCGCGTGCTGGCGATGATCTGCGTGCGTCGGCGCCGACCATGATGTCGCAGGCTTTTCCTCGAGGGTGGTCGCTGGTCGGGTTCCAGACGTGTGCGTCCCAGCAACTCATGCTCAGTGTGCCCAGGTTCTTCCGCGCTTCGGCGACCCAGGCCGCCGTACGCGGAGTGACCATGCCGCCCGTTCCGGTCGGGTCCGTGACGGTTTGCTGCTCCGCCGGCCACACGCCGTTCACCGGCTGGCCTGAGATGAGCCCTTCCCCACCGCAATCCTCATCGTCCGAGACGCCTTCAGTGATCGTCCCGCCAGCGGGTGCCTTCGATCGGCCGGCGTACGGGTTGCCGGACCGCTTGAGGTCGATGCCGGCGGCGGCCGCGATCTGCCGTGCCTCTCCCTCACGCAACGCGTAGCGATCGGGATAGGCGGAGACTTGAACGCGCTGAGCGGCGTCGCCGTACCCCATGGACGGCCAGCCGTTGATGTCGACCAGGCCGGGCGGGTTGGGTGCCCCGGATCCGCCGAAGAACGCCTCCGCGGCGTAGTGCGGATTCATGATCTGGGTGACCGAACCCCAGCCCGCCCCGGGACGTTGCTGGAAGAGACCGACCGAATCCGCGTCGCCGTAGGTCAGGTTCTGCAGGTCGGATTCGACGAGCGCGGTCATCAGGGCGATGAGCGTCGCCTGGCCGGGAAGCCCACGTTGCACCGCGACCTGGTCGATCAGCTTGGCGAACGCCACCTGAGTCGCCCTCAGCGGACCGCGGGCAATGGGGTTGCCGACCTGACCAGGTTGCCCCGGGAGGCAGGCTGCCTGCGGCTGGCTGGCCCCTCCGAACGGAGCAAGCATGAGGAGGCTCGCAACCCCGACCACGGCCAGGGCGGCCGCGGCTTTAACGAACACACCTCTGCTCGCGACCGCGAGGAGTCCCCTGCCGAGATCGCGCTCATCGAACATCGCAGCCCCGCACGGATGTGGTCATGGCCCTGTACCACCTGACACGTCACTGATGACCCATTGGGCGTTCTGATTCACCAACGTGACGAGCAGGGGTACGTCGAATCGCTGAGCGTTCTTTCCGGTGACATCGATGGTGACCTTGATGAATCGCGTGATCCGCGCCGGTGTGTCGACCGGCGCCTCCGCATTGGCCGGCGGGGAACTGACCGGCCACGAGATCACGGTCGACTTGCCACCGTCCTTCTTGAGTGCCTCGTACGTCGGGTCTCCGGCCGCAGTGAAGCTCGACGCGACCTCCGGAGTCATGTACTTCGCACACTTGGAGACCAAGGCCGAATACGTCTCAGCGGCCGGGTTCCGGGTGTAGAAAGCACGTGCCCAGGCACCGACCACATCGGTTGCCTGCGCGGTCGACTCAGCGGACGGCCGCCGAGTCTGCGGCGGCGGAGTCGTCAGCGGCGGCGTCGTGACTTGCGGACTCTCCTCCTCTTCCGGCTGGGTATTCGACGGTGCGGTCGGCAGAACCACCGATCGACCAGGCGTCAGCAGGCCAACGGGAGCGCTGTCGTCGGAGCTCTCGCCACCGAGCAGGCGCGGCAAACCGCCGCCCAGCCCGAGGATGATGATCGCCAGCAGGACGACCAACGCCACGATGACCGCAGGGCTGGTCGGCTCGGCCTGGCGCTGGTTGCGCAACCAAGCCATCCGCTGCGCATGGTCCTCACGCCGCCAGTTCTTCTTCGCCCGACGGCGCTCACGACCGCTGAGCTCGTCCAGATCCTCCGGATAGTCGTAGTCCGTACTCATCACCGAACGCCAACTGTCCGGTGCGTCCGGCTGCCGACGTTCCGCGCGCGCCTCGTACTCGGCGTCGGCTGGAGAGTTGCCGCGATCGCGACGACGCGGCCCACGGCCGGCGCCTTCCCGGCGATTCTCAGTCGATCGTTGCTTCCGAGCCATCCGCATCACCTACGCGTCGGCACGTGTACGGTCACGCCGTCCTTCGTGATGGCGGAGTACTCACGGAACCGGCGCTGCTGCTGAGCGGGTGCCCGACGCCGCTGACGATTCTTCGGCGGTCCCTCGCGGAGGCTGGCCGAACGGGTGTGCACCACCCTGGGGTCGTACCGCGTCTCACTGACCGGTGCGGGCGCGGGGCGACGCGAATGGCGAGCCTTCTGCGCTTCGGCTGACACGCCACGCGAACTCCCTGAGCCGCTCGCGGGAACCACGTTGGCAGCCGAGACAGAGATCGTCCGCCGCCCTTCACCCTTCGACTGGGCGCGAGCGCGGGAGAGATTCAACGCAGACGTACTCTTCGCCGGCCCACCGGCGCCGGCCGCCCGAACACCGCCGGCTTCACCAGCCATCTGCTGCCCACCTGGCCCGACGCCGCCGGACGTTCCAGCGCCTTCAGTTCTGCGCCGTTCTGGCCCTGCGGTGAGCTCGTACGGCGAACTGGCCGCGCCCCCTCGAGTCAACGACCCAACCGCAGGCGCCTGTCGGTAAACGCGAACAGAGGTGACCCGCTGCGAGCCTCCTTCGGTTGGTCGCAGGCGATCCTTGCTCCGCTCAGGGAGAGGTGCAGCGCCACGGCCACTGAGCGCGCCCATGACTCGCCTGACTGCGCCCATAGCCCCTCTACGCGCAAGCCCTCCGAGCATGATGCTGCCAGCTCCGGGTCGCATCATCGAGGTCAGGTTGTCCAGAAGCCGACGGAGCTTGAAACCAACGATCAGGACCGCGATCGCAAGGCCACTGACTGGGAGCCAGCCCAGGCTGCCGCTAAGACTGAAGACAGCTGTCACAAGGGTCAGCGCCGTACCGAACACCAACATGGCGAGAAAGGATTGGAGAACCAACCCAATCAATGCTTCGAACCAGTTCAGCCCCCATTGTCGTGGTCGGCCGGGAATGATCCATAGGCACGCGAAGAAGACTCCTACGACAAGTAGTAACAGGCAGCCGATGAAGGCCATCAGAGCGGTGAACGCCAAGGCAATGTTCAAGAACGCGAACAGAGTCGCGGCAATCGCCGCCAGCATAACGACGGCCACGCGCCCGAACGGATTATCACCCTTCACCCATTTCACCGTTGGCGCATCGCCGCCACCTTCGGCCGGAGTGATCACGTCATCTATGTACTTCTTTCGCGCCTCAGGATCGACACCGGTGTCGAGCATCCCCTTGCCATACCGCTGACACGCCGCGATCGAACCAAACTCTGAAATGCACCATGGTGTGACGGCGAATCCACGCCAGCTTGCATCAGCGGACTTGCGTAACAGCGTGTCTTTCGGCGTTCCGGTGAACCCCGGCTCCGGCCAGGGCAGAGGAGACTGCATCGTTGGCCCCATGGCATCCGCCGAGGCCGTCATCACCGCACCCGCACCGAGCTGACGCGCTCCATCCACTCCGCGCAGCCAGGTGGCCGGCGCCAGTGCGAAGCTGATGCTCAGGACCCCTGCCACGAAGACCCACACCAACTGACCGAGCGCGGTCCCGGTTGCCTTCCGCTGCGTGTACGCCGCGACAGCACCGAAGGCAAGTGCTGATGGCAACAACCAGCCGACCAATTGAGTACCGGTGGCCCCGATCGTCGCTGCCGTCGCATCAGTCAGGGGCTTCACGTCCGTAAACGAGAAGAGCCACCACCCGACCGATATGGCGCCACGTGTAATGGCGACGATGTACATCATCACCAGATACGCGTAGCCGTTGAAGATCATGTTGAACGTATCGCTGATGCCCTTGTCGAAGTCCAGGCCGTACACCATGGGGCTGTACTGCTCGAAGAGCGTCCGAGTGTCGCCGTGGGTGAGGTCCGGAGTCGGGAGCAGGTCGGCGAAGCCTGTCGGGTTCGTTGGACCTTGATCTGGGTCGGCGGCCAGGGCGAGTTGGGTGGTGACGATCAGGGAGATGGCGAGCACTGTCACGGCCGTCCGCAGACGGCGTGACCAGGTCATGCGACGTGCTCCTTGTTGCCGGAGTTTGAGGTCTGGGAGTTGCCGTCTGGGGATGTGGTGGGGGTTTCGCCGTGGGCCGGGTACATGGCTTCGTTGTAGGCGGCTTCGTCGGCTTCTTGGTCGTAGACCTCGTCGGGGCCGATGGGGGATTCGTAGCGCAGGGGGTGATTGTGGTCCTGGCCGTTGGCGTGGCCGTGGTCCTGGCCGTTGGTATGGCCGTTGGAGTGGTTCTGGTTCTGGCCGTTGGAGTGGTTCTGGTTCTGGCCGTTGGGGTGGTTGTGGCCTTGGCCGTTGGGGTGGCCGTTTTGGTGGACCGGGGTGGTGGCGGGCGAGGGGTGTGGTGGTGCCTCGGGGGCCGCGGGGGGGTGCTGCGGCGCATATGACGCCTGGGCCGTGTGTGAAGGCTCGACCGTTGGGGCTGTCTGCGCCGCGTGTGAGGGCTCGGGGGTTGGAGCCGTGGGCTGCGGCGCGGGGGGCGGCGGGGGTGCCGGGAGGGTGGACTCCTCGGTGGGGGTTTGGGTGTGGGCCTCGGCTTGGGCTGTGGCGGTGGCGGCGGGGGTGAGGACTTCTTCCTCGTCGTCGGCGAAGGGGTCGACGTCCTGAACGACGGGGATGGATTGGGTGGGTTGGGTGGCGTGTTCGGATTCGGGGGTGGTGCGGAGGAGGGCGGCGACCTGTTGGCTGGGGATGTCGATTTGGACGGTCGCTACTTCGTCCCAGCGGTCGCGCATGATGCAGTGGCCGTGGCGGATGCTCTTGCCGTTGGCGGCGGTGTTGATGCCGCGGACAAGGGTTTGGTACGGCGGCGTCTGCGGCCGGCCCAACAGCTCCAGCAGCGAGTCGACCTGCTCGCGGGATCGGAGGCTGAAGGCGAACAGGGTGGTGATCTGCTCGACCAGGCCGGGGAGCTTCAGGATCGATGCCGGGTCCTGGGTGTCGAGGACCAAAGAGGCGCCGAGGGCGCGGCCGACACGGGCGATGTAGTCGAGGAAGGACGCGCCGTCCGGGGTCTTCGTCAGCAGGTGCACCTCGGGCACGATGACGACCTTCGAGCGGCCACGGAACTCGCGGCGGCCCGTCGTACGGACCATCCAGGCGAGGCAGCCGCGCAGGCAGGCCATGCCGACACGTTCGATCGGCGACCAGGATTCCGGTGCCGACTCGGGTGAGGGCAGGGTGAGGCCTGGCATCTGGACGACCCACAGACCCGGGTTGGTGGTCAGCGAGGACAGGCCGGACGGTGGGCCGGCCACGACGGAACCAAGGCCGGTCTCGACCAGGTCGCGCAGGGCGAAACCGACCGTACGGATGGTCTCCGATTCGGAGGCGCAGAGCCGCTGGATGACGCCCCAGGACGATGGATCGGGCGACTGGATCTCGGCCCGGGTCGCGGCCATGACCGGAGCTTCGGCCGCGCCACGCAGGTGTGGAGGAAGCAGCAGCATCAGCTGCGAAGGCGCCTGCAGCAAGGCGTCGTCGACCGGGAGAACACGGAGCAGGTCGGCAGCGCCGGAGAACTGTGCGGTGATCTCGATGACAGCAGTCGGTACGCCGTACTCCGCAGCGACCGCGGACACGCCGGCGGCGTCACCCTTCAGGTCGAGGAGCGGCACCCAAGCGCCGGCGAAGGCGGAGTCGAGACCACCGAGCATGGCGGCCGTCGTCTTGCCTCGACCAGAACGACCCAGGAAGAGAGTCGTCGTCGCGTCACCCAAAGCAGAACCGGCGGCCGCATCGAAGCGGACCAGACCCGGCGTGGATCCGGTCAGGTAGCCGATGGCCGGGCCGGTCGCGTCACCGATCGACGCGCCACCCCAGAACCAGGAGCCGAAGAACGCCGTCGACTCACGCACGTGCCCGAGGTCGGGTACGCGCAACTGGTCGCCTGGCAGGGATTCCAGCCAGAGGTCGCGCTGTTCGTCCGCGCCGGCGGCGACGCTGATGCCGCGGTCGGCGTAGTGCGCGATGACCGCGTCGACGTACGCCTCCAGGTCCTCGCGGGTGTCCGCGCTGACCAGCAGCCGGGGGTGGTCCTCGACCAGGGTCAAGCCGCTGCGGTTGATATCGCGTTTGACCTCGCGCATCACGCGCTCGGTCTCGACGATCTCGTCAGCGGTCTCCTCCGCGGTGCCCTTGGCGGCGGACCGGCGCTGTTCCTTCGCGCTCTTACGAGTCTCGTCGACCAGGTGCCGCGCGGTCTTCTTCGTCAAGACCCGGAAGCGAACGGACGCCTCCACGGTCACGTCGATCTCGTCGCCGTCGTCGTCGATCGCCTTGATCTCGGACAGCGTGCGCAGCCACTCCCCCGGGCCCGGTGTCTCGAGCTCCTCGGGGAAGTCGGTCATCGCGAGCACGGTCGTGTACGCCGCGATCTGGCCGCGAGCGTCATAGATGCGCAGGTGATCGGTGTACGGCACCACCCGGCCCGAGGTGAGCCGGGCCAGGGACGCACCGGTGATCAGGCCACGGCGGGGCGCGGCGACGGCACCACGGTGCATTTCGCGGCTGATCAGCCAGGAGATCACCTCGGCCGGCGCGGTGTGCGCCCGCCAGACGGTGGAGCCGAGCTGACGGCCGAGCTTGCGGACCCGCTCGTCCAGGTGGGCGAGCTCACGGGCGCTGACGCGCCACGACGTCGTACCGAGGGCGTCGCTGATGGAGCCCCGGACCTGGGCGGTCGCGCGGGGGTCGCGGTCACTGAGGTGTACGCCGAGGGCGACGTACCGCTCCGGCATCCGCATCTCGTCGATCCGGTCGGCCCGGGTCTGTGCCCAGGCCTCGTGGTCGCCGAGCCGGTAGTGGCCGGTCACGGAGTCGATGTAGTCCTGGCCGGTCGAACGGCCCCAGACCACCTTCAGGTGGCTCAGCCGGTCGCCGAGGATCGTCGCGGCAGCACTCACCGCGGCGTCGAGGGCCGCGTCCTGCTCGGACTCGGTGGCCAGGTCCGTGTTCGCCACCGAGATGAGGAACCACGCCTCGGCACTGCGTTCGGTGACGAGCAGGCCGTCCGCGATGGCGACCAGGCGAGGCGGCGGCAGGCCGCGCTCGCGGCCGACGCCCACCAGGTTCAGGAGCTTGTCAGCGATCTTCATCTGTGCCTCTTCCCAGACGACGTCCTGCGACTGACCCGCTGCACGTGGTCCGCCCCAAGCAGGCGGGCACGCTGGTTGACCGTGATGTCCGCACCGGCGCGGACTCTCGGATCCAGCTCCACCACGACCTCGCGTTCCCATTCCGGGGTCACCCTGGCCTTCGCCAGGTTGGCCACCTTCTGGGTCGCGATGCGCTCACGCCATGGCAAGTACTCCGTCTTGTCGGCGGCCCGGGCGCCGAGTCCGATGATCGGGCGGTGGGCGCGCAACGCGTAGCGGACGGCGAGCGCCCACTCGGTCACGCGGCGGCGGCGTTCGTGGAACTTACCGGGGCGCCAGCCGAAGGCGGTGATCACGAACGGCGGGACGATGTACAGGCTGACAGTGGACTTCTGCGGCACCCCGATGAACGGGACGAGCAGCGCGACCCAGAGCACGATGATCACCGCACCGAAGATGATCATCCGCCGCCGGGCGCCTTCTCCCAGATCGATACCCAGCAGGTCGTACTGCCGGGTCTCGATCTCGAAGTGGTGGGTCAGGGTACGGCCGACACGCATCAATTACCTCCGGACAACAATCCCCAGAAGCCCTTCAGCACATTGATGGTCTGGTTGTTGGCGTAGATCAGCCCACCCACCAGCACCCCGGCCGCGATATGGCCGAACAGCTCGCCCCACTCGCGCTTGAAGTAGTGCCCGATCGCGCGCAGCACGAGGATGGCGATGAAGATGTTCCCCGCGATGACCAGGACCCAGTCCTTGAAATCCGCGCCCGTCGGGACGTTACTGTCGACCAGTGGCGCGGCGAGCTGAACCACGCTCGCAGCAAGTTCGTGCGTCATCATTGCGGTGTCTCCCTTAGTGCCTCGGTCGTCCGACGGCTGGTCGCTGGTGTCATCCGACGGCAGCCACTTGCCATCGTTGTGCTCCGTCCGTGGCGACAGTGCGCCTCAGCGTGAGCGTGTACGTCTGGTCCAGGGTGGTATCTCCCGCCCCGTCCCAGGTGACGGCCGCGGTCGCCCGCCGCTCGTCGTCGTTGCCGGTGAAGACCTGCCAATCCTTCAGTTCGCCGAACTTCACCGAACCGTTCAAGCTGCGGATGGTCGAACCCGGTGCGGTCACTGCCGACACCTTGTTGTCGGACTCGGCGTACGCAGCGAAGAAGGCCTCCGCATCCTTGAGCGTCGCCGCGGTCAGGTCGTCGTCCGGTGCGCCGGCCTCCGGCATGTTGTCCGGTAACGCGGCCCGCTCGTCCGGTACGAACGTCGGCGGCCCGCTGGCCACGATGCGTGACGCGGTCCGGGCGACCGGGACGGACAGCCGCTCCCAGCTGTATCGCCCAGCGACCCACGCTCCGCCGCGCTTGGTGTACGGCCTGACTTCCACGCGTACGTCGACCACGGCGGTGACACCACCGGAGTCGACCTTGACCTCGCCCGGGTAGGCCCGGTCGGCAGTCTGCTTGCCGCGACCGTTCCAGCCGGCCCGGCTGTCCAGTCCGGCCGCCAGGTCGAGGGCGATCTGGGCCGGCCGGGCGTCCGCATTCGCCTCGTCCCAGTTCAGGTAGGAGACGGCGTACCGGGTCGCGACCGCGCGGGCCTCGTCGGCCGGGAAGCCGCTCTGATTGCTGACCACGGTCTCCGGGGTCCGGTTCGGGGCGACCCAGGAGCGGACGCCGCTGATCGCTGCCAGCAGCAGCACGACGACCACCAGGCCGCGGAAGAACCGCCGGGCCCAGGTGGAGAACGACGACTCGGGCTCGGTCGACCACGGCGGCTGCCCGGGCTCGAGCGGCTCCCGGACCGGTCCGGGAGCAGTGTGCGAACCATGCGGCGAGCGCTGTTTCAAACGTTCGGGTGTGCGGTGGCCTGATTGTGAGGCGTCCGGCGTACGCGAGGACGGACGACGTGGCGGTGCCATCACTCCGCCGGCCGGCGGATGCGCTTGAGGAGCCGAGTACTGCGCCGCTACGCCCTGTGCCTGGCGAGGGGTGGGTGACACCGGTCCATCGGGGTGGTCCCACCACTCCGGGGCGGTGTTCGACGGGCGTTTTTTGCCCGGCTTCTTCGTGCGCCGCTGATCCGACCATTGCTCACCTTTTGGCGGCAGATTCAGCAACGTTCGCCACCAACTCATCGCTACCCGCCCCTCAGACAGCAGTTACGCGGACAGTAGCCGGGAGAATACGGCAAGCAACTGCCGTCCGGGAGACCTCAGACCAGGATCCGGATGGTCTATCGCTCCCCGCAGCCATACTGTTACCCCGCTTGCGGGCAGTGTCACCCATATCGGGCAAGAGTGACACCTTCAGT
Organism: Kribbella steppae; assembly: GCF_004342025.1. Lineage (GTDB taxonomy): Bacteria > Actinomycetota > Actinomycetes > Propionibacteriales > Kribbellaceae > Kribbella > Kribbella steppae. Next base: position 479,554 of record NZ_SLWN01000001.1, read on the forward strand.
ACCGTCGTCATAGCTCCTCTCTCATGCCCGATCCGGTCGATCGGGCAGCGCACACCATGCCACACGCTGCGGGCAGGTTCGAATATCCGTGCGAACAACATGGTAAAGAACAGATCAACTGTCACGCATAGTAACCGATCTGTGGACTCGGCCTGTGGAAAACTCTCCCGTGGCGAGGGGTCAAATACCGCTTTCCCGGGCATAGGGTCGCAGTAACCCTGCTACCCCTGGAGGACCAGGATGGAAACTCGCCGACTGGGCAGACTCGGGCACGACAGCTCGGTCCTCATCTACGGCGCCGCATCGCTCGGCGGGGTCGACCAGGATCGGGCCGACGCCTCGATCCAGGAGGCCCTTGATGCCGGTATCAACCACTTCGACGTCGCAGCCGATTACGGCGACGCCGAGCTCCGGCTCGGTCCGCGGATGCCGGAGATCCGCGACCGCATCTTCCTCGCGACCAAGACGGGCCGCCGTACCGCTGAAGAGGCGTGGGCCGAGATCAATCGGTCGCTCGAGCGACTGCAGACCGATCACGTCGACCTGATCCAGATGCACGCGGTCTGTGATCTGGAGAATCTCGATCTCGTCACTGGTAAGGGCGGTTCGCTCGAAGCGGCGATCCGGGCCAAGGAAGAAGGTCTGGTCCGGGCGATCGGAATCACCGGGCATACCGACCAGGCGCCTGCCGTCCATACCGAAGCATTGCGCCGGTTCGACTTCGACAGCGTGCTGACACCACTGAACTACCGGCTGTCGACGGATCCGCAGTACGCCGCCGACTACGCCGCCCTGGTGGATGCGGTGAAGGCGTCCGACGCCGCGCTGATGACGATCAAGATGATTGCCCGGCGCAACTGGCGGGAGGGCGAGGAGAAGACCTACGACACCTGGTATCGGCCGTTCGACGAGCAGCGCTATGTCACCGCGGCGACCGCGTGGCTCCTCAACGGGCACCCGGAAATCACCGGCCTCGCCACGGCCGGCGAGACTCGGTTGCTGCGCCAGATGGTCGTCGCCGAGCGCGAGCGTGCCGACCTCACACCGGAGGCCGCCGCCGCCATCCTCGGCGAGGTCCAGGACTACACGTCACCCTTCGTGGACATCCCGATCTGACGGGACGTGTGCCACGTCACACCCGTTTCGCCGCATTTCGGTCACCTCCCGATACGGTCAAGCGCTTGTACGTCGTACCTGCGTTCGGACGCCGGTACGACGTACATCGGCCGGGAACACCCGCGGCCGATTCGGTGTTGTAGAGGCTGTATTCGTCTAAATTTCGGAGGTCGTAGTGGCAACGGTCGAGCTGTCCCAGGAGAACTTCAACGAGGTCGTCAGCGGTGAGGGTCTCGTGCTGGTGGACTTCTGGGCGGAGTGGTGCGGCCCGTGCAAGATGTTCGGACCGGTGTTCGAGAAGTCGTCCGAGGAGCACTCGGACATCACTTTCGGCAAGGTCGACACCGAGGCACAGATCGAGCTCGCCCAGGCGTTCGAGATCCGCTCGATCCCGACCCTGATGGCCGTCCGTGACGGCGTCGTCCTCTACTCCCAGCCCGGCGCGCTGCCGGCGCCCGCCCTGGAGGATCTGATCGGCCAGCTCCGCGCCGTCGACATGGAAGAGGTCCGGGCGCAGATCGCCGCCCACGAGGCCGAACACGGCACCGAGCCGCACACCCACTGAATCAAACGTCTGTGAGCCAGAGCTCACAGACGGCGGTACAGCGAATCCGAGTGCTCAACCATGGAGTGCTCGGATTTGTCTTGCCACGTCACCCCTGGCGCTGCCGTCCTTGAGGTGCGGACTTGCGTCGATGGCCGATCGCAGCGCGGCATGCTCGGCCGGCGAGAGGCGGTTCCACTCGTCGCGGACCAGCCTGAGCGCGTGGTACTGCTCGTTCCCGGTCAGCGGTCGGCTCACGGCCTCGAGCAGGATCTCACCGTCGATCAGCGAGGGATCACCCTCCATCAGGCCCAGGGCGAGCACCCGCACGATCGGCGTACCTTCGCGGAACATCGCCTTGACCTCGTCCTGGTCGAACTTCTCGACGACCGCTGCGCCGGCCACGCGCTCGATGATCCGGTCGAGCACCATCGCCCGGACGTTCTTGAGTTCGGGACCACGCAGCTCTGTGTAGATCGTGGCGTAGGCATCGAGCTCGCGGCCGAGGCCAAGTCGCTGCAGGCTGTTGGCAGCTCGCCGGGCACTGGCGGCGACCTGCCGCACCAACTGCACCTCGAACTGGCCGAGTCTCGTCGACCTGATCCGGTCGATGATCGACGGCGTGATGAGCAGCAGGACGCCAATCCCCAGCACCAAGGCCAGAACGCCTTCGTCGACGTCGGAAAAGAGCCCCACCAGGCCGGTGACGAGCAGACCGACGCCCGCCAGGAGACACACAGCGCGAGCCGCGACGTCGAGTGTCCTCGGCGCCTGGTCCAGCCAGGAACTCCTTCGCGCAACCGGGCCGCGTGGACCGGGCGCCTGAGGAGGCATCTGGGGTTGGCTGAACGGCTGTGGGGCGTGACGACCAGAAGCTGAAAGCCCTTCGTTGGTGTCGGACATCGTCGTGGCCTCCCAGGTCGATGAGGTGTCAACGATGGTGCTCCGCAGCCCGACGTTCGGCAACAGCCCGGCCAAGCGACCTCAGGTTGTCAGCTTCGCGTCACTGGTACGGCGCATGAGGAGTGAGCGGCCGACCTGGTCGGTGAACACCCTGTCACAAGGTGATGGGAGCGGGCCCTGGGCAGGAGAACTCGGCCAGGGCCCGCTCCGGGCTGACCGGAGGCGGCGGCAGGTGAGCCACAGGTGGCGCAGGGCGGGTGAGGCAGAACCGCCCGGGACGGGTCACCTGGAGTGCCGCTCGAGGTGTGGGTCAGCGCAGGTGGAGGGACCACGTCATTGGAGTCCCTCCCGTTGTTGTCAGCGGAGTGGGTTGAACGGTGCCAGCTCGCGCGGGCTGCGGCCGGTGGTGATGGTCTCGGCCAGCAACTGTCCGGTGATCGGGCCGAGGGTGATGCCCCACATGCCGTGACCGCCGGCGGCGAAGACGCGCGGTGACGCGGTGGCGCCGATCAGCGGGAGGCCGTCCGGAGTGCACGGGCGCGGTCCGACCCACTCGAAGGTCCGCGCGTCCAGGTCGGCGTCGCGGAGCAGCGGCCGGGCGGCCTCGACGATCGCGTCGATCCGGCGCGGGTCGAGCTTCGCGTCCGGCTTGCGGAACTCCATCATCCCGGCGACCCGCAGCCGGTCACCGAGCGGCGTGCAGGCGATCCGCTGCGCCGGGAAGTACACCGGGCCGGCCGGCACGTGCGCGATCGGCACGCTGAAGCTGTACCCACGACCGGCCTGTACGACGGTCTTCACGCCGAACCGCCGGGCCAGATCGCCGAGCCACGCCCCGGTCGCCATCACGACGGCGTCGAACGGGTCGGTCTCACCGTCACCGGTGATGAGGCGGACACCGCGGATCTCGTCGACGATGTCCTTCACGACGACTCCGCTGATGATCTGCCCGCCGCGGGCGATCACCGAGTCGGCCAGCATCCGCACGTAGTCGCCCGGGTTGATGAACCGCTGTCCGTGCAGCCGGATCGCGGCGCCGATCTGGTCGGACAGCGAAGGCTCGATCTCACGGGCGTCGTCACCGCTGATCGGCTCGAACTCGATGCCCTGGCCGGCCGCGTGGATGTGCTCGATCTCCTCGAGCAGCACGCTGCGCTCGGCCTCGGTCCGGTACGCGGCCAGGAACGACTTGGCCTCGTACGTCTGCGCCTCGACGCCGGCCTTGGCCAGGAAATCAAACGCAGTCAACGCCTGGCGGTTGATCGGGACCAGCGACTCCATCGCGGTCTTCCAGCGTCCGGCGGTGCTGTTGCGAGCGAAGCGGGTGAGGAAACTGAGGAGCCGCGGGCTCGCGGTCGGTGGAACGTACACCGGTGAGGAGGGGCTCAGCACCGCGCGGACGCCGTACTTGAGGACGGCCGGTTCCGGCAGCGGGGTGGCCAGGCCGGGCGTGAGCCAGCCGGCGTTACCCCAGGACGCGCCCGCGGCGACGCCTTCGCGATCGAGCACGGTGACCTCGACGCCGGCTTCCTGGAGGAACCAGGCGGTGGCGAGTCCGACCATGCCCGCGCCGACGACAGCGACGCGATCGGGAACGATGTGGGTGGAACCAGTAGCAGAACCAGCAGCGACCATGTATCGATGGTGCGTCGACGGCGGACCGCTGTCATGGTGCGATCACACCACAGAAGAGACAAATGACTGTGCGCAGAGCACAATAACCTCCATGATCACCGCGCCTGACTTGATAGTCGCCGTCGGCCCTGCCCTGTTCGAGGTGGTGGTGACCGGCAAAGGCGACCTAGAGGTCCGTGACGTCTTCCTGGCCGACCCGCAGGAGCCTACGACCGGTCAGCCCGGCGATCTGGTGCTAGGACTCGGTCTGCGCGACGCAGAGGACGCGGTGGAGCTGGTGGAGCGCTGCGCCGCCGGCAACGCGTCAGGAGTCGTTTTGCGTACGACGCTCGCCCACGAACCCACTGTGATCGCGGCAGCCGAGCGCTGGTTGCTCACACTCGTCGCACTGCAGCCGAGCGTCACGTGGGCCCACGTGGTCTGGCTGCTGCGCGGTGTCATCGACAGAGCCGCCGCACCCGACTCCCCTGCCGCTGGAGACGCCGGAGTGCACCAGGAGCTGTTCGCACTCGCAGACGCGGCCGCAGCGATCGTGGACGCGCCCGTCACCATCGAGGACAACCAGTCACGCGTACTGGCGTACTCCTCCGGCCAGGACTTCACCGACCCCACCCGTGTCTCCACCATCGTCGGCCGACGCGTTCCGGCCGAGGTGATCGCGCACTTCCGGGCCCGTGGCATCTTCCGCCGGCTGGCGCGGTCCAGCGAGCCGTTTCTGGTGCCTGACGGTCCCAACGGGATCCGGCCGCGTCTCGTCGTACCTGTGCGGGCTGGTGGTGAGTGGCTCGGGTCTATCTGGGCTGTGGTGGACGGGCCGGTCAGTGATGAGGTGACTGCCGAGCTGAGCAACGCTGCGTCGGTGCTGGCACTGCATCTGCTGCGGCTACGGGCACAGGCGGATGTCGCACGGCGGAGTGCCATCGACCGGTTGCGGACGATCCTCCGGCAGTTCTCGCCCGACAATCCGATCGACGTACGGCTGCCACCCCAGCCCTGGCGGGTCGTCGCACTCGGCTCGCCAGACGGGTACGACGTACCGCAGCAACTCGATCTGTGGGAGTCGACCGGTCGTCGGCACGGGTGGAGCGAGCCGCAACTCGCAGACCTCGACGGCACCGTGCTGGCAGTCGTCACGGACGCGGACGGCCCCGGCTCGTGGAACTGGTTGAGCAAGCTGGTCGCAGAGCAGGCCAAGACCGCTCCCGGCACCATCGCCGCGGCAGGCGGTCCCGCACGTGCTCCTGCCGACCTGCCGAGCTCACGCGCCCAGGCAGTCGAGCTGCTGGGCCTGGTACGACGGGGAGCCGCGCCCGGACCCGCATTACGCGTGGAGGAGGCCTGGCATGTGCTGACTGTTCACCGAGCAGTCACCTCGTTGGACACCAGCAAGCTGGACGGACCGCTCGCGACACTGCTGCGACACGACATCGAGCACGACACCGGGTTCGTCGACACGTTGCAGGCGTGGTTGGAGTACCCGGGCCAGCCGCAGCGCGCGGCGCGAGAACTTCACTTACACACGAACACGTTGCGGCACCGGATGAAGCGCATCGGCGAGATCGCGGCACTGAACCTGTCGGATCCGCGGGAGCGGCTCGCCCTGCAACTGCAGATCGCGGCGGTGCGCACAGAGCACTGAGATGTTCGCCACAGCCCTACGTAACAAGGCTTCACATTCCGGCAACTGTTGGGCAACATCCGCCTGATTAAGTCTTCCTCAGAAACACCGAGCAACACCCCAAGGACTGTCCCAGCTTTTCACCAGGAAGCTGGGGCACCGTTCCAGCCTTTCACCAGGAGGCTGGACCGGCCGGTCCGAGCTTTTCACCAGGAAGCTCGGGCTTCTCGTGGGCCCGGCGGTTGTCTGAGCGATCGCCGGGCCCCAGGAGAAATCCCTGCCACGACAGGGAAATCAGGCCAGTCGATTGACGATCCGGGTATAGAGCCCCGGCAGCAGTGTGGCGGCCGGCACGATACGGGGTGCGAGCAACGATCTGTTGCGGGCCCAGAGCAACGATCCGGTCAGCAGCCGGCACTCCCAGGACACCCGGCGCCAGGCCGCTTCGTAATCCTCGGGCCGATCCTGTTCCACACAGCGGACCAACTCCGCGGAGGTTCGCAGCGCGACCGCGATTCCCTCACCGGTCAACGCGTCGACGTACCCCGCGGCGTCGCCCACCAGCAACACTCTCCCGGCCACCCGCGCCCGCACTCTCTGCCGCAGCGGGCCGGCTCCCATCACCGCGTTCGCCGGACAGGAGCCGCGGAGCCGCCGCTTGAGCGCCGGGAACGCGTCGAGGTGCGAGTCGAAACTCCCCCGGGCCGAGGTGAGGATGGCAACGCCGACCAGATCGTCGGCAACAGGTGTCACGTAGGCCTCGCCGAGCGGTGACCAGTAGACCTCGACGAGGTCGGTCCAGGGGGAGACAGAGAAGTGCTGGCGCAAACCCCGTCGAACCTCGCCCGATGCAGGAGAGGCAAGACCTAGCTGGCGACGGATGCCTGAGTGGAGGCCGTCGGCCGCGGCCAGGTAGCGGGCGGTGTAGCCGGCCGCCGTGACTGAAGTGGTGTTCTGGGTGATGGGGCCTACGCGAGCGTCGACCACCGGCACGTCGAGCGAGGCTAGGCGGTCGATCAGGGCTTGGTGGAGCGTCGTACGGCGTACGCCCAAGCCGGGACCGGCGTGAAAGCGGGCGTCGACCTGGTGGTGGGCGTCCAAGTATCTGATGCCGTAAAACGGGCGGCCCGACAAGCCCACCTCCAACCGGCCCAGATACTCGGCCGCGCTGTGCGCGATTCCCTCCCCGCAGGCCTTGTCGATGGGAGCCGTCCGTGGCTCGACCACCACGACGGACAACCCGGACATCGCCGCGCGGATCGCGGTCGCCGCGCCGGCCGGCCCGGCGCCCGCCACCAGGAGGTCGATCACTTGAGCAGCGCCGAGTTCAGGGCCGCCTCCTCGGTCCGGATCCGGACCGCCAGCAACGGAATGTTCAGCACCGTGAACACTGTTGCCGTCACCCAGGCCGTGTGGACCAGCGGCAACGCGATGCCCTCGGCAATCACCGCGACATAGTTCGGATGACGCAGCCACCGATACGGGCCGCCCGCAACCAGCCGCAGCCCTGGTACGACGATCACCCGCGTGTTCCACTGATGGCCGAGCACCGCGATGCACCACCACCGCAGCCCCTGCGACAGCAGCACCACCGCGAACATGGTCCACCCGAGCCAAGGCACGAACGGCCGATGAGCCGCCTCCGCCAGACACCCCGCCAGCAGCCCGGTGTGCAGCGCCACCATGAACGGATAGTGCCCGCGTCCCGACTCCACTCCACCCTGCGCGAAACTCCATCGGGCGTTCCGCAGCGACACCACCAGCTCGGCCACGCGCTCCAACGCGACCAGCAGCACGAGTACGACGTACCAGCTCATGGGGCCTCCCGGCCTGGACTGAGGAGCGCAGGGAGCGAAGCAACTGGAGTGACGAGGGAAGGCCGGGAGCCAAGGCCCCATGACCACGCCGGCGCCGAAGGCCCGGCCATGTGCACAGTCATGACCACTCCAGCAGGACGAGCTCCGAACAGAACCCAGGCCCCATGGCCAGTAGCAATCCCATTCCGACAGGATCTCGCCGCATGGTCTCACCGAGCACGTGCAGCACCGATGACGACGACAAGTTGCCAACCGCATCGAGCGACTGCCAGGTCAGATCCAGCGCTCTCGGCCGCAACGACAGCGTCTCCGCAACCGCCTCCAGCACCTTCGGCCCGCCGGGATGGCTCACCCACGTCCCGATCTCCGGCACGGTCAGCCCCTGACCGGACAGGAACTCGCGCACATCCCCGCCGAGGTACCGGCGCACCACCTCCGGCACGTCCGCACCGAGCACGATCCGGAACCCGCCCGACCCGACGTCCCACCCCATCACCCGCTCGGAATCCGGGTACAGCCGGCTCCGCGTCGCCACCACCGACGGCCCGGACGCCAACGGATGCTCCGACCCCATCAGCACCACCGCGGCCGCACCGTCCCCGAACAAGGCCCCACCCACGAGGTTCGGCAACGACGAGTCGTCCCGTTGCAGAGTCAACGAGCACAACTCGACAGACAGCAGTACGGCGACGTGCGTCGGCCAAGCCTTCAGATAGTCGTGCACACGAGCGACCCCCGCCGCCCCGCCCACACAGCCCAGCCCGAACAACGGCAGCCGCTTGATGTCCTCCCGCAACCCCAATCGCAACGCGACCCGCGCGTCGATCGAAGGCGCCGCCACCCCGGTGACCGTGGTGAACATCAGCAGATCGACATCGTCCAGCGTCAGCCCGGCATCCTTCACCGCCCCGGCGACCGCCTCCGCACCGAGGTCCACAGCCGCCGCGATCCAGGCGTCGTTCGCCTCGCCGAAGTCCTTCAGTACGGCGTACTGCTCCAGCGGCAACGCGAGGTGCCGGTACGACACCCCCGCGTTCGCGTGCAGCCGGCGGAGCAACGCCGTACCGCTGCCGTCGGGCAGGCAGATCGAGGCGAAGGCGTCGGTGAGCTCGGACTGCGGATAGCGGTACGGCGGCAACGCGGGCCGGACCGCTGCGATCCGCGTCATCGTGGCATCGTTACTTCGGTGAGCCCAGTCTTCACGACCGTGAGAGGTCTCGCGCTGGCCTGCCATCCCGGACCGACGGCCGCCGTCACCGCACTCACCACGGCCGTGGCCTGGTCGGCCGGGCGAAGTCCGGCCGGGTGTCTCCTCGTCGCAGCAACGATCCTCACCGGCCACCTCTCGATCGGCTGGAGCAATGACGCGATAGATGCCGCCCGCGACACCATTGTGAACCGCCAGGACAAGCCAGTGGTACGTGGACTGGTGAGTCGCCGCACTCTGATCGTGGGTGCCACGGTCATGCTGATCGTCACCATCCCCGTCTCACTGGCCAACGGAACAGCCGCCGGCCTGATGCATCTGCTCTTCGTCGCCTGCGCCCTGGCGTACAACCTCGGCCTCAAGTCGACCGTGATCTCCTGGCTCCCGTACGCCGTCGCGTTCGGCGCACTCCCCTCGTTCGTCACCCTCGGCACGACCGGCACCTGGGCGCCCTGGTGGGCCACCGTTGCCACCGCCCTGCTCGGAGTCGGTGCCCATCTGGCAAACGTCGTACCCGATCTGGCCGACGACCTCGCCACCGGCGTCCGCGGCTGGCCGCAGCGGCTGGGCGCCTACGCCCGCCTCCTCGCGCCGATCCCGTTGGCCGCGGCCACGCTCCTGCTCGTCGTCGCGCCGCCTGGACCTGTCGGCCTGATCGGCTGGATCGTGCTGGCGGTCGTCGCAGCGCTCCTGACCATCATCCTGACCTGGAAGAACGCGCCCTTCCTGGTCACCATCGCCGTCGCCGCGGTCAGCGTGGCTGCCCTCGTCATCCGCGGCGACGCGCTAGTGCCGTAGCTCCTGGAGCTTGGTCTTCACGCCTTCCTTGAGCACACCCCAGCGGTCCTCGTCGCCACGCCACAGCGACTTGGCCGTCTTCTGGATCTGGTCCCAGCCGGCATGTGGCGGAATCGGCGGTACGTCGGGATCGCAGTGCACATCGAGCAGCGTCGGCCGGTCCGCGGCCAGCGCGGTGTCCCAGGCCGACCCGAGTTCGTCGCCGTCCCGAACGGTGACCGCCGCGAGTCCCACCGAGCGCGCGAAAGCCGCGTAGTCGACCGAGGGGAGCGTCTGCGAGTCCGGGAACTTCGGTGCACCCTGCAACGACCGCATCTCCCAGGTCACCTGGTTGAGATCGTTGTTGTGCAGCACGGCGATCACCAGCCGCGGATCGCTCCACTCCTGCCAGTACCGCTTGATCGTGATCAGCTCGGCCAGCCCGTTCATCTGCATCGCGCCGTCACCGGAGAACGCGACGACCAGCTTCCCGGGGTGCGCGATCTTCGCGCCGATCGCGTACGGCACCGCGGACCCCATCGTCGCCAGCGTCCCGGACAACGAACCGTGGGTGGTGTCGTTGAACCGCAACTGCCGCGCGTACCAGTCAGCCGCCGAGCCGGAGTCCGCGACCACAATGCAGTCGTCGGGCAGGCGCTGCGAGAAGTCGTGGAACAGCCGCTGCGGGTTCACCGGATCGGCCTCGACCTGCGCGGCCGCGGCCATCACGTCCCACCAGCGCTGGACGCCGTCCTCGATCCCGGACCGCCAGGACCGGTCCTCCTTCTGCACCAGGTACGGCGTGAGCTCGCGCAAGGTCGCCGCGGCGTCGCCGACCAGGTTCACCTCGTACGGGTAACGCATCCCGATCATGGTCGGATCCACATCGATCTGGACCGCTCGCGCCGAACCGAAGTCCGGCAGGAACTGCGAGTACGGGAAGCTCGACCCGACCGTGAGAAGCGTGTCGCAGCCCTGCATCAGCTCCCAGCTCGGCCGGGTCCCGAGCAATCCGATCGAGCCGGTCACGTACGGCAGGTAATCGCTCAGCACGTCCTTGCCGAGCAGTGCCTTGGCCACACCCGCGTTCAGTAGCTCTGCGACCAGCTCAACCTCACGCCGGGCACCGCGCGCGCCCTGGCCGACCAGGATCGCGACCTTCTTGCCACTGTTCAGTACGTCGGCCGCCCGCAGCAGGGCCTGCTCGTCCGGCAGTTGCGTGGCAGCCGCGAACCCGAGACTCGACGGGACCATCTTGAACGCGTGCGGAGGCGGTGAGTACTCCAGCTCCTGTACGTCGGAGGGCACGATGATCGCGGTCGGTGCGGATCGGGCCAGTGCGGTCCGGATCGCCCGATCGATGACATTCGGCAGCTGCTCGGGCACGTTGACTGTCTCGAGGTACTCACTCGCGACGTCCTTGAACAGGGAGTGCAGACCCACCTCCTGCTGGTACGAGCCGCCCATCGCGGACCGGCTCGTCTGGCCCACGACGGCGACCACCGGGACGTGGTCGAGCTTGGCGTCGTACAGGCCGTTCAGGAGATGGATCGCGCCGGGGCCGGAGGTGGCCATGCAGACGCCGACGCGCCCGGTGAACTTGGCGTAGCCGACCGCCTGGAAGGCACTCATCTCCTCGTGCCGGGACTGGACGAAGCGCGGCCCTTCCTCGGTCCGGGTCCAGGCGGCGAGGATGCCGTTGATGCCATCGCCCGGGTAGCCGAAGACGGTGTCCACCTGCCAGGCCCGGAGCCGCTCGAGCAGGTAGTCACCGACGGTCGTCGCCATGGTTCAACCTCCGAGAGAGGGGATACTCGTCGGGTGCCCCAGGGCGCCTCGTTTATGCGGCGTCGGGTTTCAGGGGTGCGTTGCTGCCGAGGATGGCGGCGGTGAGGGCCTCTGCGGGCTCTTTGGCGGCGCGGGGGTTGGTGATCAGGACCAGGTCGATGGCCGGGAGTTCGGGCAGGCCGGCGCTCGGTGGGGGTTCGACCAGGTCGGCCGGCATCAGGGAGCGGGCGAAGATCGCGATGCCGAGGCCGGCCCGGACGGCTGCGAGTACGCCGTTCACGCCGCGGACGATGCAGGTGATCCGGCAGGACCGGCCGGCCTGCTCCAGCGTCTGCACACCGAGCGACCGGCTCAGGCTGGGTGCCTGGTACGCGACCAGCGGCACCGGACCGTCCGGCGCGATCCTGGTCCCGTTGATCCCGGCCCAGACCAGCGGATCCCGCCGTACCAGCCGTCCGTTCGGCTCGTAGCCGGTGCCGACGCTGTGCTTCACGTAGGCGAGGTCCAGGTGACCCGACTCCACCCGGCGGAGCAGGTTGGGGCTCTGGGCAACCGTGAGCTCGAGGTCGATCCGCGGGTACAGTTGCCGGAAGTCGCGCAGGATCCGCGGCAGCGGGGTGAGGGCCAGGTCGTCGGTGACGCCGAACCGCAGCCGGCCGCGCAGCTCTGAGCCGGTGAAATACCCGGCCGCCTCCTCGTGCGCGGCCAGGATGGTCCGGGCGAACCCGGCCATCGCCTCGCCGTCCGCGGTCAGCGTGACCGTCCGCGTGTCGCGCAGGAACAGTGGTCGCCCGACCGCCACTTCGAGTTTGCGGACATGTTGGCTGACCGTCGGCTGCCGGATGCCCAACCGCTCGGCCGCCTGGGTGAAGCTGAGCGACTGCGCCACCGCCAGGAACGTGCGCAGCTGATCAGGGTCGTACATCGATGGACCTCCCATTACACGACGCTATAAGAGTAATAGGAGTAATTCGCTATCCGAATTCAGTACCCAACCGTGAGGATGGAGGTGTCCTCCCCTGACCAGTCCACTCGTGTAGGGATCGCTCTTGACCACCCGGGCCACCGGTACTGTCCCATCCGCCCCCGACTTCCACACCCACCGCCGTACGAGCAGCGCCGAACCGCAGCGGCGCCCCGGCTTCCGGGACACCTTCAGCGCTCTGCAGGTCCGCAACTTCCGCTTACTGGTCAGCGGACTGCTGGTCAGCTCGACCGGCGGCTGGATCCAGCGCATCGCCCAGGACTGGCTGGTGCTCACCATCACCGGCAGCGCCACCGCGGTCGGCATCACCACCGCGCTGCAGTTCCTCCCCACCCTCCTGCTGGGCCTGTACGGCGGAGTGATCGCGGACCGCTTCCCGAAACGCAAGGTCCTGCTGGTCACCCAGACAGCGATGGGCACGGGGGCCGCCGTCCTCGCCGTGCTGGCCTTCACCGGCCAGGTGCAGGTCTGGCAGGTCTACATGATGGCGCTGTTCCTCGGTCTGGCCACGGCCGTCGACAACCCGACCCGGCAGTCCTTCGTCACCGAACTGGTCGGCAAGGACCGGGTCCGGAACGCGATCAGCATGGTCTCGTCGACGTTCCAGCTGGGCAGCCTGATCGGTCCGGCGCTCGGCGGCATCCTGCTCGGCACGCTCGGCACCGGCTGGGCCTTCACGCTGAACTCGGTCACCTTCCTCGCCTCGATCTCCGCGCTGCTGATGATGCGCGAGCACGAGATGCCCGGGCTGCACGCGGCCCGTCGGGCGAGTGCCGGGATGCGGATCCGCGACGGGCTGAAGGACGGCGTGCGCTACGCGTTCCACGAGCCGGCCGTCCGCTGGGCGATCGCACTGGTCGGGATCTACGGCATGTTCGCGATCAGCCTGCCGGTGACGCTGACCGCCTTCGCCGACCGCGTCTTCCACACCGGCGCGACCGGGTACGGCGTACTGAACTCGGTGGTGGCGGTGGGAGCGCTGATCGGCGCACTGTTGTCCGCGCGGCGGGTCCGGACACCTCGGCTGCGGAACCTCGTCGGCATCGCTTCACTGCTGACCGTGACTCAGGTCCTGGCCGCGATCCAGCCGTCGCTGTGGACCTTCATCCCGGTGCTGTCCGCAATGGGCATGGCGACGCTGATGTTCCTTACGGCCGCGCAGTCGATGGTCCAGCTGACCACCCCCGACGGGCTGCGCGGGCGGGTCTCCGGGATCTACAACCTGGTGTTCATCGGCGGCGGTGCGGTCGGCGGACCGCTGGTCGGCTTCCTGGCCCAGAACTGGGGTGCGCGGAGTGCGCTGCTGATCTCCGGACTGATCCCCGCTGTGGCGACCATCGCGATCGCCTTCCGGCTCCGGCGCGACGGCCGGCTCCGGCTGGTCCTGGTCCGGACCCGCTCACCCTGGCACCAGCCGCCGGTCCGACTCAACCTCGAGCAGACCTCGATCCAGCTGTCGGCTCCCACGAGCCACCCGACGACTCCGACTTCGCGCCCCTTCGTGCTCGGACGTCGTCAGCACCAGCGCACCGACCCGCACGCCCGCCCCCTGCGCCCCCGCCGCCGGCCGCAACACCACTGAGCTACCGGGACAGGGTCGAGTAGCTGCCACCCGGCCCTGTCCCGGTCACCGCGCCTACAGACAGTCATCGGGCTCGAATACTTGACGTTGTAAATTAAGCGACTCTAGGGTCGGGGGCGTCCGCTCTCTCCTCCCCTGGAGGAACACCCACATGTCTGTCTCCCCCCGGCGTACCAGACGCCGTACCGCAGCCGTCGTGCTGGCCGCCGTCGCCCTGGTGTCGACGGCAGCCGCGATCGCACCGGCCGACGCGGCCCAGCCAACAGCAGTCCAGCCGGGTCCCAAGCCGACCCTGGTCGAGCCCGACTCCGCCTTCCAAGGCACCCCGGACCTGACGCCGTCGGCCAGGACGCCGGCGAAGTACCCGCAGGTCGCGGCCAAGCCGTACATGGGCTGGAGCAGCTGGAGCCTGCAGTCCACCAACTACCCGGGGGTGAACCCGGACGGCCCCGGCAGCTTCATCAGCGAGAAGAACATCCTCACCCAGGCCCAGGCGATGGCGAGCAAGCTCAAGCCGTACGGCTACGAGTACATCAACATCGACGCCGGCTGGCAGCTCGGCGGTGACGAGTACGGTCGCCCGGTCGCGAACACCCAGCGCTTCCCGCGCGGGATGAAGGCGGTCGGCGACGACATCCACAAGCTCGGCCTGAAGTTCGGCATCTACACCGTGGTCGGCCTCGGCTTCGACGTCTACCGCGACGGCAACACGCCGATCTACGACGCGCCCGGCTGCTTCACCCGCGACATCGTCTACCCGGACCTGCGCACCACGAACGGCTGGGACCAGGCGTACAAGATCAACTACGCGAGCCCGTGCGCGCAGAAGTACGCGGACTCGATCGCCAACCTCTTCGCCGACTGGGGTGTCGACTTCATCAAGATGGACGGTGTCGGCCCCGGTTCGTGGAAGGGCGCCCCGGACGACCCGAACCACAACAACACCGAGGACGTCGAGGCCTGGTGGCGCGCGGTGCAGAACGCCGGCCGCCCGATGATGTACACGCTGTCGTGGTCGCTCAGCCACCGGTACGCCGATGTCTGGAAGCAGAACTCGAACGGCTGGCGGATCGACACCGACGTGGAGTGCTACTGCGACACCATCGTCCGCTGGGACGGCTCGGTGAAGCAGCGCTGGTGGGACCTGCCGCAGTGGGTCGACGACGCCGGACCGGGGCACTGGAACAACCTGGACGCGATCAACGTCGGCGTCGGCGAGATGGACGGTATCAACGAGGCCGAGCGGCAGAGCTACATGACGTTCTGGGCGATCAACGCGGCCCCACTGTTCGTCGGTGACGACATGACCAAGCTCGACTCGTACGGCCTGAAGCTGCTGACCAACCGCGAGGTCATCGCGATCAACCAGGCCGGCAACCCGGCCCGCCCGCTGAACCAGGACCAGCTGCAGCAGGTCTGGTACGCCAAGAACGCCGACGGCAGTGTCACGGTCGGTCTGTTCAACCTGGCCGAGACCCCGGCCACCGTGACCGGGAACTTCGACCAGCTCGGCATCACCGGCAAGGCGACCGTCCGCGACGTCTGGGCCAACAAGAACACGCGCAACGTGACCGGCCAGGTCAGCGCTGCGCTCCCGGCCCACGGCTCGAAGCTGTACAAGATCACGCCGAACCTGCCGGAGTCGCCGACCAAGCCGGCCGACCTCACGGCGACCGACGTGAGCCGTACGACGGTCAGCCTCGGCTGGCAGCCGAGCACCGGTGCCTCGTCGTACAAGGTGTTTGCCAATGGCAAGCAGGTGGCGAGCAGCACGAGCACCAGCGTGGTCGTGAGCGGGCTGCTGCCGCAGACGCAGTACACCTTCGAGGTCAAGGCGATCAACGGCGGTCGTACGTCGGACGCCAGCGCGCCGGTCACCATGTTCACCTCGAAGTCGGGTGGACCGGTGAGGTACGAGGCCGAGGCGTCGACCAGCACGCTGACCGGGAACGCGGGCATCTCCGGCTGCACCCTGTGCTCGGGCGGCGCGAAGATCGGCAACATCGGCTACGACGCATCGGTGACGCTGAACAACATCACGGTGCCGACCACCGGCACCTACCTGGTGAAGATCGCCTACACCGACGGTGACACCAGCCGGCAGAGCATGCTCACCGTCAACGACGCCGACAGCTATTGGGTGAACTACCACGGCCTTGGCGACAACGACTGGGGTACGCCGCAGGTCACCTACCTGCCGATGAAGCTCCAGGCCGGAGCCAACTCGATCAAGGTGCACAACCCGTCCGGCTACATCGCCGACATCGACTGGATCACCGTCTGACGGCTGTCCACAGATCGCGGGGCCGGCCTTCCCCTGGGCCGGCCCCGTGCCTTTACTGGATGAATGAGCGCCTACCCCGAACCTCTGGTCCCCGCCGGCTCGACGGCTCCGGTCCCCCGACGAATCCGCGCGACGCTCGGCGATCGCGTCGTACTGGACACACAGGACGCGATCTACCTGTGGGAGTTCCCGCCGTACCCGCAGTACTACGTCCCGGTCGCGGATGTGGCCGACGGCGTGCTGACCGACACCGGCGAGACCAAGACGTTCGACCACGGTGTCGCGCGGATCCACACCGCGGGGTCGGGTAAGGCGTGGGTGTACGACGACGGGATCGCGAAGGACCGGGTCCGGTTCCAGTGGGACGCGCTGGACAGTTGGTTCGAGGAGGACGAGGAAGTCTTCGTCCACCCCCGAAACCCGTACGCCCGCTGCGACGCGATCAAGTCGACCCGTCACGTCCAGGTCGCCGTCGACGGCGTCGTCCTCGCGGAGTCAGCGTCGACCGTGATCGTCTTCGAGACCGGGCTGCCGCCGCGCTACTACTTCCCGCGCACCGCGGTGAAGCTCGAGCAGCTCACGCCGAGCAGCACCGTCACGGCGTGCCCATACAAAGGCAAGACGTCGGCCTGGTGGTCCGTCGGAGAGCACCCGGACCTCGCCTGGTCCTACGACTTCCCGACCGCGCCGCTGCTCCCGATCGCCAACCACATCGCCTTCTTCGACGAGAAGGTCGACACCACCGTCGACGGCGTACAGCAGGCCCGCCCGATCACCCCGTTCTCGGACTGAGTTCCGCGATCATCGACTGGAAGTGCGGGCATTCGGTGAAGTCGGGTGCTTCGCAGGTCAGGGCGTGGCCGATGAGGCGCTTGGACTCCTGAGCTTGGCGGATCTGCTCGTCCAGGGCAGTGTCCTGCTCAACCAGAATCTGCTTCCGTTCTGGACCGCTCGGCGCATCGAACATCCGGCGGATCTGGTCGAGGCTGAGACCGGCCGCCTTGGCGCGCTGGATCATCACCACGCGCGCGACGTGCGATTCGTCGTACTGGCGCCGTCCGCCGACGCGGCCGGCCGGGGTGAGCAGCCCTTCGTCCTCCCAGTGCCTGAGGACGTGGGTCGCGAGCCCGAACCGGCCCGCCAGTTCGCCGATCCCGAACCTCAGATCGCCGATGTTACGCCGCCATCCATGGTGATGATCGCGCCGGTGACGTAACTGGCCAGCGGGGACGCGAGGAAGACCGCGACGTTGGCGACCTCGGCGGGTTCGCCGACGCGACCCATCGGGATCTCGGCGACCATCTCCGCCAGCAGCTCGTCCTTCGGGCGACCGCTGGCGCGGACCGCGGCCTCGAGCCCTTCGTCCACCCGGGCCGTGCGGGTCATGCCGGGGTTGATCACGTTGACCCGGACGCCCTGAGCGGCGTACGCCTTCGCGTAGCCGACCGACGCCAGCATCAGTGCCGCGTTGGCCGCGCCGCCGCCGATGTGCAGCGGGTTCGCCGCGCGGCCGCCCTGGCCGACCACGTTCACGATCGCGCCGCTGCCGCGCTCGGCCATCTCGCGGATGATCGCCTCGGTCGCGTGCATGTAGGTGAAGTACTTCGCCTCCATCGCCGCGTGCAGCGCCTTGCTGTCGAGTTCGTCGACCGGCGTACGGCGGGCCGCTCCCGCACAGTTGATCAGGATGTCCGGTACGCCGATCCGCCCGAACGCGGCCTTGGTCGCGTCGGAGTCGGTGAGGTCGACCGCCTCGACGTCGTACTGCAGCCCCTTCGCCGCCAACTCCTCCTGCGCCTTCGCGAGATTGCCGGGATCACGGGAGATTCCAGTCACCTTGGCGCCCTCGCGCGCGAGCGCCTCCGCGCAGGCCAGGCCGATGCCCTTGCTGGCTCCGGTGACGACCGCGGTCCGGCCGGACAGTTGCAGCTCCACGTGACTCCTCAGGGTTGACGTCCTGGTCTTGCCGTCAGTCAGGGTTTGGCGTCGTACTCGTCGCGGGCGGCGCTGATCTCGTCCATGTGGTCGTACGCCCAGGTCCGCATCGTCGCGACCGCCGCGGCCAGGCTCAGGCCGAGCGGAGTCAGCGTATAGCTGACCGTCACGGGCACCGTGGGCACGACCGTACGCCGGACAACGCCGTCGCGTTCGAGATGGCGCAGGGTCTGGGTGAGCATCTTCTGGGTGATGCCCTCGATACTCACCTTCAGCTGACCGGACCGCAGCGTGCCCCGTTTCTCGAGCGTGCTGATCACCAGCATCGTCCAGGTGTCGCCGATCCGGCCGAGCACCTGACGGGTCGGGCAGGCGCCTTTCGTGGCGTCCCACCTGCTTCTGACCTGGTCGGTATCCATGAGGTGCCTAGAGCAGTAATAAGTGCTGTCTTCCGCTCGCCACGAGGGGGTTCGTAGCGTCGTTGCCGAGTCTAGGTGAGGGAGCAAGACAGCGATGAGAGCAATCGTCCCGGTGGACAGTGGCAAGGTCGGATCGGCCGAGGTCGATGAGGTCCGGCCGGCCGCCGGCGAGTTGGTGATCGAGGTGGCGGCGTTCTCGATCAACCGCGGTGAGACTTTCCAGTTGGAGCGGCCGCGCGACGGCTGGCGGCCGGGCAAGGACATCGCCGGTCGCGTCGTCGAGTCCACCAGCGACGGCCCGCCGGTCGGATCCCGGGTGGTCGCACATCTGCCGCACTCGGGCTGGGCCGAGCGGGTGACCGCACCGGCCACACAGGTCGCCGTACTGCCGGACAACATCCCTTTCACGCAGGCTGCCGCGCTTCCGCTGGCCGGGCTGACCGCACTGCGTTTGTTGCGTACGGCGGGCAGCGTGATCGGACGGCGGATCCTGCTGACCGGAGCATCCGGCGGAGTCGGCCACTACTTCACCGAACTCGCGGCCGCGGCCGGCGCATCCGTCACCGCCGTCGTCTCGTCCCCCGAACGCGGCCAGCGACTGCTCGAGCTCGGCGCCGAGACCCTCGTGTACGACGTCTCGGACGCGAGCGGACCGTTCGACCTGGTCCTCGAATCGGTTGGCGGCTCGAGCCTGCCGATCGCATTGTCGAAGCTCACCGCCGGCGGTCAGCTGATCTGGTTCGGACAGGCGAGCCGGCAACCGGTCGAGCTGGACTTCTTCAACCTCTTCACCGGACCGGAGAACGCGACCATCCGGCACTTCCATTACACCGACGGCCGCGACGACGAGGATCTGGCGACGCTGGTCCGGCTGGTCGCATCCGGCCGGCTGCACCCGGAGCTCGGCCGGATCGAGGACTGGTCGCAGACGAACGTCGTACTCGATGCCCTACGCAATCGTCGCATCCGCGGCAACGCCGTACTGACCCTGCAGGAGGAGACACCACTGATGGACCCGAAGACAGTTGTGACCAAGTACGTCGAGGCGGCAGCGGCCGGAGATCGGCCGACGATGCGGGAGAGCTTCGCGCCGGACGTCGTGTGGACCTATCCGGGCGACCTCCCGTTGTCCGGCGAGTGGAAAGGCCGGGACGCGGTCCTGGACGAGTTCCTCGGTGCCGCCGGCGATCTGTTCGCGCCGGGTACCCGGGTGACGATCACGCTGACCAATGTCATCGCCGACGGGGAGCAGGTGTTCGCCGAGTGGACCTCCAGGGCGACGGGGCGGGCCGGTGGTGCCTACGACAACAAATGTGCAGCGGTCTTCACTGTTTCCGGCGGGCAGATCGTCGCAGTCCGGGAGTACACCGACATCGACCACACGCGCCGGGTGCTGTTCCCGCACGGGTAGATGCCCTGAGCAATCGTCACCTTTCCGGATTCCCGGGCCTTCGGCAACGAATTGGAATTGTCGCTACCTCCGGCCTTGAACAGGCAAGTACGATGAGTAACCAGATCGACACTCTTTGTTTCGACGCCTGATGCCCAGAGCACCGACGCCGGAGGGACCCGTGCCGACCATGTCACCTTCCCATTCCCCGCCAGCGACCAGTACTGCGTCCGAACGCAGTACCTGGCGGTCGATTCTCCACCATGACCTACCGGCCTCGCTGGTGGTCTTCCTGATCGCCGTTCCACTCTCCCTGGGGATCGCCGCCGCGTCCGGCGCCCCGCTGATCGCCGGCCTGGTGGCCGCAGTGGTCGGCGGTGTGGTCGCCGGCGCGCTCGGCGGCTCCCCGTTGCAGGTCAGCGGTCCAGCCGCCGGCCTCACTGTTGTCGTCGCCGGCCTCGTCAGCCAGTACGGCTGGGCCGCGACCGCCGGCATCACCTGTGCCGCCGGCCTGTTGCAGATCCTGCTGGGAGTCACCCGGATCGGGCGACTCGCCCTCTCACTTTCTCCCGCCGTGGTGCACGGCATGCTCGCGGGGATCGGCGTCACCATCGCCGTCCAGCAGCTGCAGGTGGTGCTCGGCGGGCAGGCGCAGAGCTCATTGATCGCCAACCTGACAGCGCTGCCCGGCCAGCTCGTGGCCCATCACCCCCACTCGGTGCTGGTCGGCGTACTGACCGTCGTCATCTTGCTGGCGTGGCCCAGACTGCCCAAAGTCAAGGTGATTCCGGCACCACTCGTCGCCGTCGTCGCCGTGACCGCACTGGCCGCTGTCTTCATGGCGGACGTCACCCGGGTCAACCTGCCGGACCAACCACTGCAGGAGCTGATCCTGCCGACCATCCCCGACGGCGCCCCGATGGAGATCATCACCGCCGTACTGACCGTCGCGTTGGTCGCGAGTGTTGAGTCGCTGCTCTCGGCCGTTGCCGTGGACAAGCTTCATCGCGGCAAGCGGAGCAACCTGGATCGCGAGCTGATCGGCCAGGGTGCGGCGAACGCGGTGTCCGGCGCACTCGGTGGCATGCCGGTGACCGGCGTGATCGTGCGCAGTTCCACCAATGTCGCGGCCGGTGCGCGCACCCGCGCCTCGGCGATCCTGCACGGCGTCTGGATCGCGGCGTTCGTGCTCGCGGCCGGCGCGATGCTCGAACTCATCCCGATGGCGGCACTGGCCGGCGTACTGCTCGTCACCGGGTTGCGGCTGGTCCAGCTCGCGCACATCCGCACGCTGCACCGGCACGACGAGTTGCTCGTGTACGTCGTCACGGCTGCCGGCGTTGCCGTGCTCGGTCTGGCCGAGGGCGTCCTCATCGGACTGGTACTGGCACTCGCCCGAGTGCTGTATCGGTTGGCCCGGGCAACTGTCACCGCGACCGAGCAGGACGGACTGTGGACCGTGCGGATCCGCGGCACGTTGGTCTTCCTCGGCGTCTCGTCACTGATCCGGACCCTGCGGACGATCCCGGTCGGCGCTCGGGTGCGGGTCGAGCTGGAGGTCGACCACCTCGACCATGCCGCCTACGAGGCGATCGAGGACTGGCAGCGTGGTCACATCGCGCGCGGCGGTTCGGTCGAGCTGAACCGGACGGCGTTCCGGGCCGCGATGCGGACCGATCCGGCCCGGCGGCTGCTGCCCTGGCAACGCCAGGTGATCCCCGAGCCCGACCAGCGCGTGTCGATGCTGGACGGTATCCGCGAGTTCGAGGCGTCGGCCGATCTGATCCGGCCGATGCTGGCGAAACTCGCGGCCGATGGGCAGCGCCCGGCGCACTTGTTCATCACCTGCGCCGACTCACGGATCGTCCCGAACATGATCACCACGAGTGGTCCGGGCGACCAGTTCTGCGTCCGCAACATCGGCAACCTGGTTCCGCCGAAGGGGTCGAACAGCAACTCCGTCGACGCCGCGATCGAGTACGCCGTCGAGGTGCTCGGTGTGCAATCGATCGTGGTCTGCGGTCACTCGCACTGCGGTGCCGCGGCGGCCGCACTGGAAGCGAACATCCCGGCCGGCTCCGGCCTGCAGAACTGGCTGCGTCATCTGGAGCCCTCGATCCGGCGCGCTGTCGGCCTGCCGGACATCGTCGACCCGGCGACCGGCGTGAAGCTGTCTCCGGCCGACAAACTGTCGGTCGCGAACGTCGGCGTACAACTCGCGAACCTGCGCAGTTTCGCCTGTGTGCGCACGGCGGAGGACGAAGGGCGGCTCGAGCTGATCGGCCTGTGGTTCGATATCGGTGCGGCCGCGGCCCGCCTGGTCCTCGACCGCGAGCCTTACCTGGTCCGCACGGACGAGGAACTCGCCACCGCGAGCACCTTGTCCGAACGCTGATCCTCGGCGGGTGCGTCCTTCGGGCGCACCCGCCGGGCGTCGAAGATCAGCAGCAACGGCAGCGCCAGCGCGATCGCGACCAATCCGTCCAGCCAGTAGTGGTTGGCCGTCACCACGACGACGGCGAACGTGAGCACCGGATGTGCGATCCACAACCAGCGCCAGCGCGAGCGCGTCGCCCGGATCAGGAACACCGCGACCATGAACGACCAGCCCACGTGCAGACTCGGCATCGCGGCGAACTGGTTCGCCACCCCGGAGTCCGTGGTCGGACCGTAGACGGACTGCCCGAGCAGTACGCCGGTGTCCAGCCAGCCCGGCATCATCCGCGGCGGCGCCAACGGGAAGAACATGTGCCCGATCAACGCCAGCCCGGTCAGTGACGCCAGCGCCCAGCGGGCTTTGCCGTACTCGGCCGGTCGCCGGATCATCAACCACAACAGGACTGCCGCGGTCAGCGGGAAGTGCACACTCGCGTAGAAGACGTTGGCAGCCTCGGCAAGTCCAGGGACCTGGAGCGCCTGGTGCTGCACCGTCGCCTCGCTCGGCAGCCCGAGACCGGCCTCCCAACCGATGAGCTTCGCAGCATGTTCGAACGCCGACCCGGCGTGATCGGCGGACAGGAAGCGCCCAAGGTTGTAGACGCCGAACAGAACCGCCAGCAGTGCGACTTCGCGAATGATCCGCCGTACGCCGGCCGGCGGTTTGACCGCCACCTGTCGTGCCGGTTGCTCCACCCGCTCCAGAGTCATCTGCGCCACGCCGACCCCCACCTCAAACCGAACGCTCGTTCTCTGAAATTCCAGCCTGCTCCCGTAGCCTGCGGAAAATCAAGAACGGTCGTTCGTTTTGCCCTGTGATCCTGACCGCATCGAGCCACGTTCCAAATTATCGCAATCTGCTGATAGTTGCGAAGAATATGAAGGAACTCACACCCGGCCCGGAAATCCGTTGGCGCCCGGTGGGCGGGCGGGGAAGGGTGGTCGTGCAGGAACCCGGAGCTCGTCCCCTGAGTCCGGAGAGCCGACTGAAGGAGGACCAGGCGACCGTGGTGACCGTCTTCATCAGGTGGACCTGGATGCGGGCGGTGCTGCACAACGGGTGGTGGCTCGTGACGAGCGTCTACCTCGTCGTTGACGCCGGCCTCTCCCCCGCTCAGCTCGTCCTGATCGGTTCGGTGCAGAGCGTCTTCGCGTTGCTGTGCGAGGTGCCGGCCGGCGTCTTCGCCGACACGATCAGCCGCAAGTGGTCACTGGTGATCTCGCAAGTCCTGATGGGTACGGCGATGCTGACCACCGGCCTGGTCTCATCGTTCCCGTTGCTCCTCGCCACTCAGGTGCTCTGGGGCATCTCCTGGACGTTCGCCAGCGGTTCCGACGTCGCCTGGATCACCGACGAACTCGATCAGCCTGGCAGCATCAACGCCGTACTTGCTCGTGCTGCTCGTGCTCAGCTCACCGGTGCGGCGACCGGGCTGATCGTGCTCGGCCTGCTCGCCTGGGCGACTCGGCGCGATGTCACGATCGTCGTCGCCGGTCTCGCGATGATGTCGCTCGCGCTCTACATCGCGCTCCGCTTCACCGAGCAGCGGTTCGTCCCGGTGCGGACCGCGCGCTGGTCGTCGTCCTGGACCACCTTCCGCCGGGGTCTCACGCTGGTACGGCGAAGTCGCGAGATCCTGCTCATCTTCGCCGCGACCTTTCTTGTCAACGGCGCCTCCGACGCGGCCGGGCGGCTGACGCAGAAACAGCTTCTCGACCTCGGGTTGCCCAGCGAACCCGATCCGGTCATCTGGTTCACCGGTCTCGGCGTGGCCGGTCTGATCGTCGGTGCGTTGACCTTGCGAGTGTTCGGCCGGCGCATCGACGGCGACCATGCCCGCACGGACTACGCCTGGGCGGCCGTCGCCGGGGTGGTCAGCATGCTGATGCTCGCGCTCGCCCGCGATCCGGTCGTCGGTGCGATCGCCGTCGTACTGGTCGCCGGGATCGTCACGCCGTTGACCCGGGTGATCAGCACGATCTGGGTCAACGCGCGGACGACGGCCGATGTCCGGGCGACCACGCACTCGTTCCTCGCGCAGCTCGAGTACCTGGGCGAGATCGTCTGTGGTCTGGGCATCGCGGCGATCGCCCGGCTGACGAACCTGCCACTGGCGCTCGGCGCGTGTGCGGTGCTGTTCGCGGCGACCGCCGTACTGATGAAGCGTCAGCCGACCAGGGACGAGGCCGCGTTGTAGGTGTTGCAGGCGCCGGGGCCGGCCGCGTTGAAGCCGGCGTTGGTCCAGCGGACGTGGTTCGGCGCACTGCCGTGGTCGCGTTCGGGATCCTCGGTCGCGGCGACGACCTCGTCCCAGACGTCCAGCCACTCGTCGTCGGCCGGGAAGTACTCCCGGTCGGCGCCGAGGTAGACGGCGCTGAAGCAGGACGCCTGGAGTTCCAGCCGCCGGTTCTCCTCCAGTTGCAGGTCGACGCCGTTGAGGTGAAGGCCGCGCTGGTACTTCGCCTCGAGGATCCCGGTCAGCGCTTGGACGTGATGCCCGTACTCGTGCCCGATCAGCAACGCCATCCACGCCCGGGCCCAGTCGGGATCCTCCTTGTACGCGGTGATGTCGGTCTCGGCGTCCATGTAGATCGTGTCACCGCAGTAGTAGGCCTGCCCGTCGTCGAAGTCGCAGGGCGACGACGGCGACTGCCCCAGTACGACGGCCAGCTTCGGCGGGACGAAGGTAAAGCCGGCCTTGCGGATCGCCGGCGCCCAGACCTCGTCGAGACAGGCGACGTACTGCGAGTAGTAGCTGCGAACGTTCGCGAGCGAGGTGGCCGGAACCGCCGGCTCCTCACACTCGGATGCGGCCAGCTTGCCGACCCGGTAGATCGGGTTCTTCGCCAGAGCGGTCGGCTGCGGTGGCGCGGACACCGGCGCGGTCGGCTCGGGCGTCGGTGTGGTGGTCGGCAGCGCGGACCTGAGCTTCTCAGCCTCCGAAGCTGCTGCCGCGTCGGTGCCGGACTGTGCGGTTGTCCCGCAACCGGCGAGCAGCAAAGCAGCGGCCGCGCAGACGGCGGCCACACCCCGTGTGTTCACCGGGCGAATGTAGTCACCAAGTGATCGTGGCGTCGAGCAGATCGGCCTCGACGCGCAGGAGCCGGTCGGTCGGCAGGTCGTCGTACGCGGGCCGATCGACGACGATCACCGGAGTCGCGAGGCCGTAGAGCTCATGGGCGACGAGGGCACCCAGGGCGATGATCGTGTCGGGACGGGCGAGGATGATCGCGGCCGGTCCGGTGCGGGCGCGGATCTGCTCGGCGAGCACGCTGGACGCGGAACTGGAACCTCGGCCGGACTCCATCACCAGCACGCGACCGGCCAGGACCGTGCCGCACTGCGGGTGATGCGCGTCGACGATGCGACCCTGCTCGTCGGTGCCACCCCAGAACGACAACGGCGCGGTCAATCTGATGGGCTCGCCCGATGCCGTGCCGGGGTTGAGGGTGCGCGCGTGGATCACCATGCGTCGAGTACGACCTTTCCAGCGCGGGCGGAGGCCACACATTCCGCCAGCGATCCGATGACGACGTCGACGCCGATGTTGCCCGGTGCGTAGTGCGCCCACTTTCCGGAGTTCGTCATCACGTTCTTCCAGGCCGGCGACAGGATCGAGGTCACGTACGTGCAGGTGTCCACCACGACCGTGACACCGGCGGACTCGAGAGTCTCCAGCACTCCGGTGTCCTCGGCGCGAGCTCGCGTCGCCCGCCCGGTGGACAGGTAGAAGGGCACCTGGAGAGGTGGCCCGTCCCGGAGAAGATCGGCCAGTTGTAGACATTCGGCGTACGACGCATGCGGAGTACCGACACTCACCGCGTCGAGCGCACCCGATGCGATTGTCGACAATCTCCGCCGGGTGGCGCGCATCGTCTCGAGGTCGACGTCGTATCGCGGCAGGTGATCGAGCGAGCCGGTCGGCGCCTCCGGGGTGACGCCGACGACGTGGAAGAGTGCGACTCCCCCGGCCGACGCGGCCGCGGCGCCGAACGCCTTCAGACGGTCCTCGCTCACATCCTCGGGAATCCCAACCAGCACAGGGATTTCGCTGCCCACCAACGAGCCGACGTGATGTCCGAGCAACGGGTACGCCAGGTCGGACCGCAGGAACCGATCGCCGAGCGACCGACAGTCGAAGACCACGGTCCCGCGCCGCGCCTCGGTCGTCTGCAGTCCGGAGTACGGCGCTCGCCCGGTGATCGCGGCGCAGATGTCGAGGAAGTCGCCGTACCGATCGGTCCTGGCACCGAGGACCGAGTTGGCGAACACGATCGCGTTGGACTCCGCCCACGCGACATGCTCGCCGAGACCGGGACGGTTCGGGAGTTGGTACGGCGCGCAGGTCCACGTCGGCGTGCAGCCGAGATCGACGTACGCGGACATCAACTCGCGGCCGCGGAGGGCGATCTCGCGTTCGGCGTCGGTGCCGGTGCGGATCAGGCCGGGATGCAGGAGGTCCATCGAGCCGACGTTCAGGGTGGTCGGGACGCGGACCTTCGCGCCGAGCTCGACCAGTTTGTGGGCGAAGTCGAGGCTGACCTGGCCGTGGTACAGGCACGAGTCGACGTGGGCGGAGGTGATCTCGACCAGCCGCGGCGCACCCTCGATCCGGGCCAGGCTGACGATCACCCGCAGCGCGAGTGCGACACCGTCGCCGTCCTGACCGCCGAGCATTCGTTCTTCCTCGGCGGTCAGGCGCAGATTGTCCACAATCCGAAAGTTACATCCTCAGATGATCGACGATCTTCGGATGGTTCGAGATTCAGACGGTGCGGCGGCGGGAGGCCACCAGCGCACCCGCCTTGTATCCGTCAGCTCTGAGCGACTGGCCCGGCGTGACCTCCAGGATGTCGATGCTGAGCGGCGCGCCGGTGAGGTCCTCGGAGCTGATCGGCCGGTTGTCCAGGTACAGGTCGACCCGGTCGATCCCTTCCACGTTCAGCGTCACGGTGAGCGTCGTACCGCTGAAGGACGTGGTCACGCCGAGACTCCGGTGCGGCATCGCCGCCAGCAGCGAGCCGGCCTTGGCCAGCAGGTCGACGTTGCCTTCGAGCAGGTCGGCCTGCGTCATCTTGTGGGTCTCGTGCGGCCGGATGCCGAGGTCTTCCACCGGGGTGCCGGACAGTTGACCGACCCGGAGGGTGCGGCGGATCGAGACGCGCATGTTGGCACCGTTCGGCAGCGCCTCGTACGGCGAGGTCGAGTCCGGTGGCGGTGGTTCGTTCAGCAGCGCGGCGAGCAACCCATGGGTCCAGACGTTCGCGCCGCCCGCGCCGGTGTTGTCGTCGACGCCGAGGATGGTGCCGATCTCGTGGTCGGCGAACCCGGCGGCGAAGATGTCGGTCGCCGAGTACACCCGGGCGTCGGTGATCAGCACCACCGGGCCGTGGTACGTCTGGCCGATGTCGTTCGCGCCGTCCTCGGGGGTGATCGGCTTCGCGGCCGAGTACGCCGCACCGGTCTCGGTTGCCAGGTCGAGCGAGTCGAACCACGGTCCGAGGTCGATCCCGGCCGGATTGTCCTTGTGCCGACGGCAGATCCTCAGGTTGAGCGACGTACTGATGAACTGCACCGGCTCCGGCGAGATGTACCGCGGTGTCAGCGTCTGCAGAGTGAACTCGCTGGCGTAGATGTGGCCACCGCCGTTGTCGCGAACGTCGACGATCAGACCACGCTGCGGCAGCAGGCCGGCAAGCCTGACGAACTCGTCCCGGAACGCGACCGGGTCTTGCACGCTGAAGGTGAAGATCCGCAGATGCCCGAAGGTCCCGGACGGCGTGACCGCCTCGCGGGCCCGGAACACACCGGGCATCGTGGTCGGCAGATCCGCGCCGCCGACCGCGGCCGGCGTCTTCAACTCGGCCGAACTCTGGCCGTCTTCCAACTCGACCACGTCGCGCACGTAGAGAGCCTTCTTCGCCCGGGCCTTCTCGTCGGAGTCCAGGTCCAGGCCCATCGATGCGGACGTCTCGCTGACCGCGTCCAGGTCTGTCATCGGCGGAAGGTTGGTGGTGACCTTCCACTGCTCGCGCAGCTCCTGGGTCGAGCCGTCGAGACCGATGTAGGTGAGGTTCACCCAGTCCTCGTCCGGCGGCGACTGGATCACCAACGGTCGCAGGGTGAGCGACTCCAGGCCGCGCGCCAGGTTGGCCGCGTCGTTGCTGCCGGCGAACTGCGCGCCGTTCAGGGCCACGGCGCGGGCGATCGGCGTACCGTTCCAGTGCGTCACCTCGGCACCGGGGCCGAACTGCGGAGCCGAGTAGCCGGTGACGGTCCGGGTGATCAGGTAGTGCTCCTCGCCGGCTCCGTCGTAGCACTTCTCGATCATGAACGGCAGGAAGGCGATCTTGCCGGCGAACGGGACCGGCAGTAGGTAGTTGGTGTGCAGGTCGCGGACCGAGTGGAAGATGCTCGACATCTGCCGGTGGAACATCCACTCGGGTTCCATCGTCTCGGCGGTCTGGCGCTCCATCCGCGCACGCATCACGCGCAACCGCTGCAGTGGGTTGACCGCATGCATCGCGGCCTTCAGCGGCAGGTGCACGTAGTTCTGGTCGAGGATCAGCAACGCCTGGTCGACGAGCAGTTTCCGCTGCCCGAGCGTCAACGTGCCGGCCGAGGCGAGGAAGTCTGGCAGCGGTACGGCGGCCGCACCCTCGACCGCGGCGGCCCGGGTGGCTTGCGTCCTGGTCGCGCGGGTCCCGGTGGTGCTCGCCATGGTCTGCTTGGCCGCCCGCTTGCTTGCGGTTGTCCGCTTGGCCGTGGCCTTTTTGGCGGTGCTCGTCCTCTTGGCTGTGCTCGTCTTCTTGGCTGTGCTCGTCCTCTTGGCTGTGCTCGTCTTCTTGCCGGTACTGGTCTTCTTGGCGGTGCTGGCCTTCTTCGCCGTCGTCTTCTTGGCAGTGGACTTCATCGTGCGTGGCTGTGACATCTCTCCCCCAATGCGGCAGCCCCTCCCCGGGCCGCGATTCCTCAACCGTCGTCCGCGCACCGCACGATGTCAACGCCCTCGGCTCGTTGAGTCGACCGGTCTGCCACGAGCCGGCGCGGATTGCGTCGTACGGGCAACCGAGGCGTCAACTGAAGGAGCGCGTGACCGTCCACATCCCCTTCCCGTCAGCAGTTGACCACGTGGCTGTAAGGATGGGGCGATGAACGAGGTCTGGGACAGCTTGACGTCGGTGCAGCCGGAGCCGTCGCTCCGGGTGGTGATCGGCACCGGGATCGCCGCGCTGCTGCTGATCGCGTGGCGGCCGATCTGGCGGCACACGCGGCAGGTGGTGACGATCGCGCACGAGGGTGCGCACGGACTGATCGCTGCGCTCGTCGGGCGGAAGCTGGCCGGGATCCGGCTGCACTCCGACACCTCCGGAGTCACGGTGTCGCGTGGTCATCCGACCGGTCCGGGCATGATCGCCGTACTACTGGCCGGCTACCCAGGACCGGCACTGTTCGGGTTGGCTGCGGCGTTCGTGCTCAGTCGTGGGTACGCCGTTGCGCTGCTCTGGGGACTGTTGCTCGCGTTGGTGATCCTGCTGCTGCAGATCCGCAATCTCTACGGTCTCTGGTCGGTGCTCGTCTTCGGCGCGGTCGTCTTCGCGGTGTCCTGGTGGGGATCGCCGGACGTGCAGTCCGCGTTCGCACATGTGCTGACGTGGTTCCTGCTGTTGGCCGCGCCTCGCGCCGTGCTCGAGCTGCAGCACTCGCGCCGAGGTGGTGGCGGCCGGAGTTCCGACGCCGATCAGCTGCGGCGACTGACCGGCGTACCCGCGTTGATGTGGGTCGGAGTCTTCGGCCTGGTGACGCTCGGGTGTCTCGCGCTCGGCGTTGTGTGGTCGGGTGTCCTACCGGGCTAGGCCGGTGGTGGGAGCGTCACGCCGAAGCCGGTGATCGCGAGGCGGACGAGCACCTGGCCGGGTCGGAGGAGGTCGGCGATCTTGGCGGCGCTGAGGAGTTCCAGCTCGTCGAGGCGGGTCGCGTACGCCGTTGGGCCGTCGAGTCGGGCGCGTTGCAATTCGGCGGTGTTGTGCCAGACCTTCTGGCGGGACTCGCGAAGGAAGCGCTGCGACGAGAGTCGGTTGAGTGGGGTGAGGACGCGGTCCACCAGGCTCCTGGCGCCCCCGAGCTGATCGTCTTCCGCACCGACGCGTTCCGCGAGTACGCCGTCGATTCGCTCGTGGTCGCGGCGGCGCCGCTCCATCAGCCGCGAGTCGGTGAAGTCCTCGTCGCTGATCACCGCCAGGAGACCTTGCGGTAGGTCGTAGTTGACGTGCGCGTTGATCCCGAGCAGGACATGCCGCAGCGGCGGCAGCTCGGCAGGTGCGTCGAACGCGAGCCGCCAAGGCCGAGCGGTGCTCCGGCCGGCCAGATCTGCGTCGTGAGCGTCCAGGTAGAGCTCGGCGAACTTCACGTCCCAGTCCGCCACCCACTCAGGGTCCTCGAAGCGCGCCTGCTCGATCGCCGTTCCCACCGCCTGAGTGGTCCGCAGGTAGGTGCCGAGGAAGATCTGCCGATGGTTGAGCTCCTTCG
The DNA here is from genome assembly GCF_004342025.1 of Kribbella steppae. Taxonomy (GTDB): domain Bacteria; phylum Actinomycetota; class Actinomycetes; order Propionibacteriales; family Kribbellaceae; genus Kribbella; species Kribbella steppae. The sequence continues at coordinate 510,520 of NZ_SLWN01000001.1, forward strand.
GCAGTTCGTCCAGCCGCTGCTGCATCCGGGCGACCACTCCGGGAATACCATCGTTCATCGGATCTCCTCAGAGGGGGGCTCATGGGGGCTTCTGGACCACGGTCGTTCGACCCGGTTGTCGTCGGCAACCGCGAGACTGACGCCTGGACTGCGTACTACCTGCACGACTGGCGTCGCTTCCTCGTCGCCTCCGTCGGGCTGGTCGGAGCCGCCTTCGGGATGACGCCGCGCCGGACCGTACTCGGAGCCTGGTTCGTACTGCGCGCCAACCAGGTTTGGGCACCGTATCCCGACAACGAGCCGGACGCGGCCCGTGCCTACATGCGCCGGTTCTTCGAGCTCGTCGTCCAGGAACACGGGCTCGATCTCGACCCTGCGCAGGCGGCCCGGCTCGAGGTCGAGTGGTGGCGCATCCACCGCGACGGCCCCGAGGAGCAACTCGAGGACGCGCTGGTCGACCTCTACAGCTATGCGTACGACGCCAAGCGCGAAGCGATCCGCCCGGCCGCACGCAAGCGGGTCGAGGCGATGGATCTGTCCGACCGTTGGGTCAAGGCAGGGTGCCGTCGCGACGACCCGCTGCTCGCCGGAGAGCGGCGGGCGCTGGTGGCGTCGTACGCCGCTCTCCGGACTGCAGTCGAGGTCAGGCCCGACCGCCCGTGATCGGGCGGTCTCGCTGGTCGGTGCCCGGGCCGCCGTACGGGTAGTCGGCAGCACCTGGATCGCTGGCCTCGTTGAGCTTCGCCGTCTCGTCCTCGGTGAGGTGGAGGTCGGCGGCGGCGAGGTTGTCATCGAGCTGCTCGAGGGTGCGTGCACCGAGGATGACCGAGGTGATCGCAGGCCGGTCGACCAGCCACGCGAGCGCTACCTGGGCCATGGAGATGCCCCGGGCCTCCGCGATCTCGCGAACCGCATCGACCACGTCGCGGACGCGCTGGTTGCGGCTGCGGCGGTGCCAGGACTCGACACCGCGGTCCGGGTTCTCACCCAGGCGGGTCGCGCCGGTCGGCTCCTCGTCGAACGAGTACTTCCCGGTCAGCCAGCCACCTCCCAGCGGCGACCACGGCAGCAGACCGAGCCCGTTGTCCTGCGCGGCCGGGACGATCTCCCACTCGATCTCACGGACCAGCAGGTTGTACTGCGGTTGGAGCGTGACGAGCCGCGACCACCCGCGCCGGTCGATCAGGTCGCACGCCTTCTGCAGCTGCCACCCGGTGAAGTTGGACAGACCGGCGTACGAGATCTTCCCCGCGCGTACGGCGTCCTCCAGGAACCCGAGCGTCTCCTCGAGCGGTGTGACCGGGTCCCACGCGTGCAACTGGTAGAGGTCGACGTGATCCACGCCGAGGCGGCTGAGCGACGCGTCGAGGGCGCGGCGCAGGTGCCGGCGGGAGGTGCCGACGTCGTTGGGTGAGTCGCCGGTCGGGAACCGGCCCTTGGTGGCGAGGACGACGTCGTCGCGGGCGGAGCTCTTCGCCAGCCAGCGGCCGATGATGTCCTCGGAGGTGCCGGCGGTGTAGACGTCGGCGGTGTCGATGAGGTTGCCGCCGGCCTCGACGTACCGGTCCAGCTGCGCGTGCGAGCCGGCCTCGTCGGTCTCGTTGCCGAACGTCATGGTGCCGAGGGCGTAGGTGGAGACGACGGCGCCGCTCGCGCCCAGAGTGCGATATTCCACGGTTGCTCCCTTTCTCAGAACTGTCCCAACCGCAGACTACGGTGGCCTTCATGAAGACGAGTGAACTGCTGATCGACGCACACAGCCGGATCCAGGAGGTCGTGCACGACGTCGTCCAGGGTCTCGACGACAAATCGCTCGCGACCCGGCCGGGCGAGACGGCCAACTCGATCGCGTGGCTGGTCTGGCACCTGACCCGGGTCCAGGACGACCACCTGGCCGACGCCGGCGGGTACGAACAGGTCCATACCGCCGGCGGCTGGCACGAACGGCTCGGACTCCCGCTGGAGCCCGCCGACACCGGGTACGCGCACACCCCGGAGCAGGTAGCGCTGGTCCAGCTCTCGGCCGAGCAACTGCTCGGGTACTACGACGCGGTGCACGCGCGCACGGTCGAGTTCCTGGAGTCGGTCACCGACGAGGGCCTGGACCGGATCGTCGACCGCCGGTGGAACCCGCCGGTCACGCTCGGCGTGCGGCTGGTCAGCGTGATCAACGACTGCGACCAGCACGCGGGGCAGGCGGCGTACGTGAAGGGTCTGCTCAGTTGAGCGTGGTCTGCCAGAGAGACGTGCCGGCGATCAGGTAGAGCTTGCCGGCGTCGGTGAGGGCGGCATCGGTGACAGGACCTTCCGGGCCGCCGCTCGACTCCCGCACGGTCCAGCTGCCGTCGTACCCGCTGACCACCTTCACCTTGTTGTCCTGCGCAACGATCTGGACGAATTTATCGCCGACGACCATCGGCGGCGGCAGCTTGTCCTTGTCCCCGACCGGGATGTCCGGCACGCCGGTCATCCGTTTGGCGGGGCCACTGCGCTCCACGTGCCAGAGTGCCAACTTGTTGTCGACGTACCCGGAGACCAGGCAGGACGTCGGCGTACAGGACGCTGTCACCGCCTGACTACGGTTGCCCGGCTCAGGCAGCGCGATCGCGCGCCACCCCTGGTTGAGCTTGGTCGACCACCAGACCGCGGCCTCCTGGGCGACCACGTTCGGCGCGAGCCGGACCTGGGACCCGACGAGCACGAGGCTGTCGCCGAGCGTCGTACCGAAACTCGGTCCCACCAGGAGCGACGGCGTACTCTGCAGCGCCGTCTTCGCCGGGTTCTGCCGGATCCACTTGGCATCGCTCTCCGGCAGCCAGACCGCGGCGTCGTTCCCGGTCTCGACACCGCCCCAGGAGCCGAGCAAGGCGCGGCCGCTCGGCGTGATGACCGCACTGAAGAGGGCACCGGCGGTCTGGCCGCCGAATGTGTTGAACTCCTGCGGATGCTCGACCAGGCCGGTCTGGACCGAACCGGTCCACACCGTCCAGCGCACGTTCGAGTGCGCACCACCGGCCGCTCCCCCGAGGGCGAGCAACTGCTTGCCGTCGTACGCGATCGAGTACCAGATCGCTTCGAAGGCGTACGGGCTCGCGGGGTTCGGCTTGACCGCGATCGGCTTGCGCTGGTCACCGTCGAGCAGGACGAGCTCGGGGACGACCTTGGCGCCACGATGACGCAGGCCGACCAGGACCTGATCGCCGTGTTCGGTGAGTACGACGGGCTCCGCGCCGACGTCGACCTTCGTCCAGGCGACGGGCGGCGGTGTGGGCGGCTTGTCGTCGCTGCAGGCGGCAAGGATCGCCAACGTGCCGACGAGGGCGGCGACCGCTAGACGACGCATCAACGGTTCTGCGGGAGTTTGGTGGTGGTCTTGCGACCGCTCCGCGGTGCGGACGGCGGCGGCACGACCGGGCCGATGTCGCCGTCCGGCGCGACGTCGAGGTCGAGCATGACCGGCGCGTGGTCGCTCGGGCCGGTGCCCTTGCGGGCCTTGCGATCGATCCACGCGGCCTTGACCCGGTCGGCGACCGGCTCGGTCGCGAGCATCAGGTCGATGCGCATGCCGAGGTCCTGGTGGAACATGCCGGCGCGGTAGTCCCAGTAGCTGAAGATACGGTTGTCGGGCCAGCGGTCGCGGACGACGTCGTGCAGGCCCTTGGCCGACATCAGATCGGCCAGCGCCTGCCGCTCCGGCGCGGTCACATGAGTCTGACCGACGTACGCCGCCGGATCGAAGACGTCGGCGTCGGTCGGGGCGATGTTCATGTCGCCGCAGACGATCTGGTCGGCGGGGCCGGCCGCGACGACCTCTTTGAGAGCCGCCAGCCACGCGAGCTTGTAGTGGTAGTGGTCGGATTCCGGGACGCGACCGTTCGGCACGTAGAGCGAGTAGATGCGGATGCCGCCACAGGTCGCCGCGACCGCACGAGCCTCGGGGTTCGGGAAGCCGGGCGCACCGGCCACCCCGGTCTCCACGTCCTCCAGCCCGACCTTCGACAGTAGAGCGACTCCGTTCCACTGCACTTCGCCGTACAGGGCCGTCTCGTAGCCTCGGGCGGACAGCTCTGCGCCGAGCAAGTCGGTGAACGCGTCGTCCGCGAGCTTCGTCTCCTGCAGGCACACCACGTCCGGCTGCCGCTCGTCCAACCACCCCAGCAACCGCGGCAGCCGTTGCTTGACCGAGTTCACATTCCACGTCGCTACTCGCACCCGACCACGGTAGACCCCAGCACGGACCATTTCAGGTCCTAGGCCGTCGGTGGATGTGCTTACGGGCTCACGGCCTGCTTCGGGGCTCGCCAGACCAGCGTGTTGCGGAGGTCGGTCGACGGGCGTTCCACGCTGTTGTTGTGCCTCGGCGTGTCCTTGCGACCCCATGCGTCGTTACCCAGCCACGGCGGTACACCGAACGGCAGGTCGCGAGCCGGGATGCAGGCGTAGTCGGACTCGAGGAACTTCGGACCGTAGTTCGGCACCGAGGGATCACCGTCGGAGTCGGGCGTGACGAGGGTCCGCAACTCCGTGACCGCCTCGCGCCAACTGTCCAGCAGAACCTTCGGGCTGCGACTCGACGGATGCGGCACCTCGAACACCGGCACATCGGGCTTGTCGTCCCAGAGCCGAACCGCCGACCGGGCCTGAGTCCCGAACGCGACGATGGCCTGCAACTGCGGACCGGTGATCATCTCCAGCAAGGTGTTGCGCCACGCCAGGTGATCGGGTTGCGACAACAGCGGCGCCGCCTGCTGAGCCCGCGACGGCAACAATGCATACGCGTAAGCGTTGACGAGTGCGTAGCTGCGGGTCAGACCGACTTTGGTCAGGAACCCCTGCACGCGCTGGCCGGCGTCCCCCACCAGCGTCCGCCCGGCGATCCGCTCGGTCGGCCCGGGATCGGACGCGATCGCCAGCAGCCGGGCGGTGCGATTCAGCCGGCCGCGGTAGAACACCGGGCCCCAGTCGTGCCAGAACAGTTCACGGTAATCCGCATAACTGGGCATTTTCGCTAAGTGTCGCGCCACCGTGGCCGGCGGGCCCGGATCGAAATCGGCCATCGCGAATACCTCCCCCTCATCGATTCGTGACCTACGCTCGTGAACAGGGGCGGCACGGGGATTGTAAAACGGGAGGGACGATGTTTGTACTGCGCGGAACCGTGGTGACGATGCGGCCGGACGGACAGGTGCTCGACCAGGGCGCGGTGTATGTCGGCGACGACGGACTGATCGCGGCGGTCACCCCGACCGACGCCGTACCCAGCGGTTTCGAGAACGCGCCGCACATCGTCGCGGGTGGCCTCATCTATCCCGGTCTGATCGACCTGCACAACCATCTGATGTACAACAGCCTGCCGCTGTGGACCGAGCCGTCCCGCTCGGAGCCGTGGACCTCCCACAATCAGTGGGGCCGCGCACCGACGTACAGCTCGCAGATCAGCCAGCCCGCCCGACTGCTCGGCGCCGCGGCCGGTCGCGCCTTACTGAGGTACGTCGAGACGCGCGCGATCGTCGGCGGTACGACGTCGATCCAGGGCAACCCGCGGGGCGCCGTACCACCGGACAACGATCTGATCCGCAACGTCGACTCGGAGAAGCTCGGCACCCATGACGACTTCATCCGGGTCAGCACACTCGTTGCCGACAGCAAAGAAGCGCTGGCGCCGTACGCCGCCGCCGTCCAGCAGGGCCGGGGATTCATCGCGCACTCGGCCGAGGGGTCGGATCCCAAGCTGCGCAAGGAGTTCCAGCTGCTGGACGAGGTCGGCGTGGTCACACCACAACTGGTCGCCATTCACGGCGGCGCGCTGACCGCGGCCGATTTCGCCCGGATGCGGGACGGGAATTCGAGTCTGGTCTGGTCGCCTTTCTCCAACTACTGGCTGTACGGCGCGACTGCCGACGTCGCGAGTGCGAAGGCGGCCGGCGTACGACTCTGCATCGGGTCGGACTGGGCACCGTCGGGCACCCACAATGTCCTGTGGGAGTTGAAGGTCGCCGATCTGTGGAACAAGGCACAGCCTTCGCCGGTGTTCACGGACGAGGAACTGGTGCAGCTGGCAACGTCCAACCCCGGTGAGGCGTTGTCCGGCGTCTGGCCGCATCCGCTCGGCCGGATCGAACGAGGTGCGCTGGCCGACCTGATCGTCGTACGACGGGATCACGCCGACGTCCACCGCAACCTGATCGCGGCGACGGAACCCGATATCCGCCTGGTCGTGATCGGCGGGCGAGCCCGCTACGGACTCCAGTCACTCATGAAGCCGCTGGCGCCGAAGGCGACCTCGATCTCGGTGGGTCGCCTCTCCCGCTCGATCGACTACGGCGACCCTTTGGTCACCTGGAAGTCAGTGATCACCGAACTCGAGCAGATCCGTCAGGATCCCTCAGCGGCTGCCATCCGAGCTGCCGACACATTCGCCGCGCTGGCAGCCGCCGACCAAGCAGCCTTCAACGCACTCGTCACCGCCTACGGTCCTGCGGATCTGGTGGGCAGCGACACCTTCGTCCTCCTCCCCGACATGCCGGCCCCGGAGCTGGACTCCGAGGTCCGCCGCCGAGGCCCGGCCGGCGCGACTCCCGTCGCTGTCACTATCCCGCCGTTCGAACCCCTCACCACCGGCCGCACCTGGTTCGACACCGTAGACGCCAACCCCTTCCACAACGGCCTCCTCTCCGGCCTCCGCACCTACGCCTAGCCCGCACTCCCCGCTGTACGACGAGCGGACCGCGGCGCAACTGGCGGATGATACGCCCCACCGCGGCGGCGAAGCCCTTTATCCACAGAGCAGATCCGATGACCTCGGGTAGTTATCCACCGACGGAAAGTCAGTGCGTTCGGAGCGGCCTGATCACGGCACTCTCTTTGACGAAGAGAGGGGAACGGATGGCCGAGCTCGACTGTGAACCCGCCGACGTGACCGCGCTGGTCGCCTACCTGCGCGACATCGGACACCACGAACTACTGACCCTGGAGGAAGTCAACGAGCACTCGTACTGGATCGAGGCCGGGCTGCTCGCAGCCGAGCGGCTGGAGGCCGGCGAGCCCGGCCGGCACGACCCCGCCGAGCTGCGGCAGGTGGTCGCCCTCGGGAAGCGTTCGCGGCGGCGGATGATCGAGAGCAACCTGCGGCTGGTCGTGTCGCTCGCCAAGCGTTATACCGGCAAGGGCATCTCGTTGCTCGACCTCATCCAGGAAGGCAACATCGGGCTGATGCGTGCGGTCGAGCGGTTCGACCACCGGCTCGGCAACCGCTTCTCGACGTACGCGATCTGGTGGATCCGCCAGTCGATCGGGCGCGCGATCTCGGACAGATCCCGGCTGGTGCGGATGCCGGCCCAGGCGTACACCGACGCCTGCCGCCTGGCAGCGATCCGGCACGACCTGACCCAACGCCTCGGCCGCGAACCCACTGTCCCGGAGCTCGCCACGTCAGCCGGCCTCACCGTCGCCCGAGTCGAACGCGCCCACGCGTGGCGCATCCACCCCGAGACCCTCGACCTGGACGACTCCGAGCCGCTGATCGACGACGACGCCGTCGTACTCCGCGCTGCCCTGCGCCGGGACATCGCCCACCACCTCCAGTTCCTGGACGACCTCCACGTCCAAGTCATCCACCACCGCTACGGCCTCAACGGCCACACGCCCGCCACCCCCGACGAAACCGCCACCGCCCTCAACCTCACCCCCGACGAGGTCCGCACCCTGGAACGAGAAGCCCTCCGCCACCTCCGCCGCCGAGCCACCCACCACCTCCGCGACTACGCCGCTTAACCCCGCCGCTCCCGCACACACCCCGACGGCTGCGGCAGCGGCACCCCACCCGACGACCCTTTGCCCAACTGGAATGATGGGAGCGTGAGATTCAGGCGCACCACTTGGCCCCGCGAACTGACCGAGTCAGTGACCGCCACCTCGAGGCACGCGGCCGGCGGCAAGGAAGACATCCTGGCCGCGGTCCAGCTGACCGACGGTCACTGGGTCGCCGGTACACGCGCCGCCGTCTACCTCCCGACCGACTCCCCCGACGCAGTCCGCCGCGTCGGCTGGGAGCAGATCGAGCGCGCCGGCTGGGACTCCGAGGCATCACTGATGCACATCTACGAGACCACCGCGTTCGGCACCCCACTCCGCGCAACCGAACTGAAAGTCGAGGACCCGGGCCGCTTCGGCCAGCTCCTCCGCGAACGCGTCGACGCCAGCATCGTCGTCCAGCGCCACGTCCCGCTGTCCGGCAAGCGCGGCGTCCGCGTCGTCGGCCGCCGCAACCCGGCCGACACCGACGCCCCGGTCGCCTGGAACGTCGTTCTGGACAAGGGATTGGAGCCCGACCAGCCCGGCGTCGTCGACGCCGCCGAAGCCGCCCTCAAATCCGTCCGCGAAGAGTTCGGCATCTAACCCACAGCAGGCCCCAAACCTGCCCCGGAAGCCAACCTCCCAGCCCCGGAATCCCGTTTTTGTAGTTCGACCCTGGCCTGCTAACCTACTCAGGTCCTCAGGGATCGGGGGCAAGATACACATCGATCCCGCGTAGCTCAATTGGCAGAGCAGCCGGCTGTTAACCGGCAGGTTACTGGTTCGAGTCCAGTCGCGGGAGCAAGACGAAGCCGGTTTCCCTCCAGAAACCGGCTTTCTTCATCCCCAGCCGAGGTACGACGTACGCCGTACCCGCCCAACATCCACCGCCAGCGCACACATGCGCCGTCCCAGACCTGAATCCGCCCCCGGGCAGACCGAACAGCCCTCAACCGACCGGCTGAGGGCTGTTGTGCGCACGAAACCCCGACTGGCACGCAGCGTGACGCGCCCTGACCGCGTCAGGCGGTCAACTGCCGGCAGACCTGCCGACAGAGCCAAAGCTCAGATCAGCAACGCGGCGCCGTCTTCGAGGCGCACCATGGTGCGCGAAGATTCGGCGCCGCGTTGTTGTTGCCGCCGGTTGTTGGCGGGGTTGAGACTGGTTGGGTTCGTCGTGGTCGACCCCGTATTCCTCTGTGGTGCCGGTGAGCCTGTAGGTCAGCATGGTGGTGGAGGGCTTCCACGGGAACCGTGGATTGGTGCCATCGAGCCCGAGCGTCAGACTTTGAACTTCTCCCTGCCCTCCCCGCGACGGACGCTTCGGGTGGAGTCTTGGGAGGGGGTTGGTGGCGATGGAAGTGGTGCATGGTCGGTGTGCCGGGCTGGACATCTCCAAGAAGGATGCGAAGGTGTGCGTCCGTGTTGCCGGCGCGGGTCGGCGGAAGACGGTGGAGACGGTCACGACGTGGGGGTCGATGACCAGTCAGATCCTCGCGTTGCGCGATCATCTGGCCACCCAGCAGGTCACGTGTGTGGTGATGGAGGCGACCAGCGACTACTGGAAGCCGTTCTACTACCTGCTCGAGGACCTGCCCGGTGTGGAGGTGCTGCTGGTCAACGCCCGCCACGTGAAGACCGTCCCGGGCCGCAAGACCGACGTCGCGGATGCCACCTGGCTGGCCCAGTTGGGGGCGCACGGGCTGGTGCGGGGCTCGTTCGTGCCGCCGGCCGAGATCCGGCAGTTGCGGGATCTGACCAGGGCCCGTACGGCGATCACCCGCGAACGCGCCCGGGAGGCCCAGCGGCTGGAGAAGCTGCTCGAGGACGCCGGCATCAAGTTGTCCGCGGTCGCCTCCGACATCCTCGGGGTGGCGGGGCGGGCGATGCTGGAGGCCCTGATCGCCGGCGATCGCGACCCGGCCGCTCTGGCTGACCTGGCCAAGCGGCGGCTGCGGGCGAAGATCCCCGAGTTGACCGAGGCGCTGAACGGGCGGTTCGGCGAGCATCACGCGTTCCTGGCCCGGGTGCATCTGGACCTCATCGACCGCCACACCGCCGCGATCAACCAGCTCACCGCCCGGATCGAGCAGGTGATCGAGCCCTTTCAGGCCTTCCGGGCACTGAGCTGCACCATCCCCGGGATCGCCACCCTGACCGCCGACGTGATCATCGCCGAGACCGGCGCCGACATGAGCCGCTTCCCCACCGCCAAGCATCTGGCTGCCTGGGCCGGCACCACACCGGGGAACAACGAATCCGCCGGGAAGGTGAAGTCCAGCAAGACCAGGCCGGGCAACCCCTACCTGCAAGGCGCCCTCGGTGCCGCGGCGATGGCCTGCGCCCAGAACCCGCGCACCTACTACGGCGCCCGCTACCGCCGCATCGCCAGCCGCCGCGGACCCAAGAAGGCCAACGTCGCGATCCAGCACTCCATGCTCATCGCGATCTGGCACATGGCCACCACCGGCACCCTCTACACCGACCCCGGCGCCGACTACTACACCCGCCTCAACCCCGAACGCACCCGCACCCGAGCCATCCGACAACTCCAAGCCATGGGCTACCGCGTCACCCTCGACCACGCGTCCTGAAATGCCACTGACGCGAAGACCACCGTGGTGAATCTTCGCGTCAGAGGCGGGTACTCAGGGCTTGTCCTTGCGGCGGTCGATGGCGCGCTGAATACGCTGCTGCGGCTGCCCCGTCAGCTTCGCCAGCAGCGGGACGCGGTACTTGTACGCCGCGATCGCACCCACCACGAGCACGAGGATGATGAACCAACCCATCGGTCTTCCCTTCGTCGGGACCTGCCTCCATCATGCCCGGTCCCCGGTAACTACCCCTCAGTCAAACCCCTGACGCGCCCCTGGTTTCATGGCCCACCCACCCAGACCAGATACGATCTGCCGGACATGGGGCGGTAGCTCAGCTGGTTAGAGCAGGGGACTCATAATCCCTGGGCCGCGGGTTCGAGTCCCGCCCGCCCTACCACGCATAACTGCAGGTCACGGCCACATTCGGCCGTGACCTGCGACCGATCCAAACCCGCCCGTGACATGAATCGTATTAACGTCAGAGTATGGCTGCTTCGGGAGCCGCGGGAGCGGCAGCGTGGCAACATCACCGTGCTCCCCTCGGGGGGCGATGCGAGTGCGCGCATACGCCGGCCAGAACCCGTTACGAAGAAGTCCGTGACGACGCCGTTGCGCACGTTGGTCGATTGCGCGCGGACCCTGTCGCTCGGGCCCGCGCCCGCCATCGCCGACTCGCCCGCCCGGGCACGATCGGTCAGTCGCGCCGAACTGCTGGCCCCGCTGGTCGGCAGCTGGGCCGTGCGGGTCGCGGCGCCGTACTCCGGGTCGCCGAGCATCTGGACGGACGCAGCGAGTCGGTTCTTGAATCGATACTGCGAGCGGTGTTGATCGAAGCCGAGCTCGACGGATTCGTTCCGCAGGTGCGGATCGGCGACGATCGTTTCCACGCCCGGGTCGACCTGGCGGACACCGGCCGGCGGCTCGTCATCGAGGCGGACAGCATGGCCGCCGCTTCGCCGTCCGCCGGCGGACCCGCGGCGCACGAAGGATTCGTCCCGGCTCGCTCATCGCTGGCTTTCCTCACACGGGCGGTCGGGCGTGGAGCCCGGACCGTGCGCTTCGTCGATGGAACGAACCGAGACGGATCCCTGGTCGTGCGTCAGTTGGGCTGGGTGCCCGTCACCGTGACCTCGGCCAGGCTGATCACACCGGCGCTGGTGGCCGGCGACTGCACCTTGACGTAGCGGGCCACGGTGTTGGTCGGCAGACTGGTGACCGCCCCCGGCGTCGCCCCGAGGTTCAGCTTGGTCACCGTGGAGTCGGCCATCAGCTGGGCGTAGGTCCGGCCCGACATGCTGGCGGTGGAGAGGAACACCACCGCGTTGTTCAGCTTGTCGGCCGAGGCGTCGGTCCGGTTGTGCACCGTGACGTTGCCGACCCGGGAATTGGTCAGCAGGTCGACCTGCCACCACGGCAGCGAGCTGGACGCCGTCCGGCTCACCGACCCGGCGGCGAAGACGCCGTTGGTGTTCCCGTCCACGGCCCGGGCGGCGGTGCCGACGTCGGTCGACGACTGCGTGGCCGGCCGGTTGGTGGACAGGTTCACGGCGCCGGTGGTGCCGCCGACCTGCACCTCGGCCAGGTTCAGGGTGGTGAAGATGCTCGACAGCTGCACACGCACGTACCGGCCAGTGGCGTTGCCCGCGTTCAGGGTCAGGCTGTTGGTGGTGGACGAGAACGCCGAGAACGACATCTCCTTCACCGAGTCGTCGGCCTTTAGCGAGGACATCGACCGGCCGTTCATGTCGGTCGAGGAGATGAACACCGAGCCGCTGCCCATCCGGTTCGAGTCGGTCCGGCTCCACACCGTGACCGTGGAGACGGCCGCCGCGGAACCGAGGTCGACCTGCCACCACGGCTGGGTGGAGGTGTTGGTCTGGGTCACCGAGCCGCTCGCGAACACGCCGTTGGTGTTACCGTCCACCGCCCGGGCCGCCACCGCGGTACCGCTGGTGCTCGACTGGGTGGCGGTCTTGCCCCGGGCCAGGTTCGGACCGGTGACGGTCACCGTGGTGGTCGACACCGCGCTGTCCACCTTGCCGTCCCGCACGACCAGGCTGAAGGTCAGCGTGGCCGGTGTGGCCGGGGCGGTGAAGGTCGGCTTCTGCACCGTCCGGCTGGACAGCGTCACCGCCGGCCCACCGGTCTGGGTCCAGGTGTAGGTCAGCGGGTCGTTGTCGGCGTCGCGGCTGCCGGAGCCGTCCAGCGTCACCGTGGTACCCGTGTTGACCGTCTGCGCCGTACCGGCGTTCGCCACCGGCACCTGGTTGACCGGGGTGGTGGTCACCGTGGTGGTCGCCGCCACGCTGTTGGCCCGGCCGTCCCGCACCACCAGGCTGAAGGTCAGCGTGGACGCCGAGGACGGGGCGGTGAAGGTCGGCTTCGCCGCCGTCGTACTGGACAGCGTCACCGCCGGTCCACCGGTCTGGGTCCACGCGTAGGTGAGGTCGTCGCCGTCGGCGTCGGTGCCGGACCCGTTCAGGGTCACGGTCGTACCAGCCACGACCGACTGCGGCGCACCGGCGTTCGCCACCGGGAGGCGGTTGTTCGACTCCGAGAGCGGCCGCGGGGTGCAGTTGCTCACCGAGAGCGTGAAGGGCTCGACGTCGTTGTCCGTCTCGATCATGGCGCCGTCCTCGGAGCCGCTGAGCGAGATGGTGTACGCCTGGCCGGCGTTCACGCGGGTCTCCCGCCACTCGTCCGTACCGCGCTCCCACTCGACGATCAGGACCCGGCCGGTGACCACGCGGACGGTGCACCCGTCGGCCCAGGCACCCATGTACGGGTAAAGCGGAACGCCCGACTCCGAGTAGACGGTGCGCGCGTTGTCGCCGGAGCGGCCGTTGCCCTGGTAGGCCGTGCCGACCGGCCAGGTGATCACGCCGCCGTACCAGTCACCGGGGTTCTCGCCGGTGCCGGCGTAGCGCCAGCGGGCGTTGACCCAGGAGACCGGGTCGCAGGTGGTGGGGTCGGTACAGGCGGGCGACGGCGGCGGGACCGGCGGGCCGGGCACGAAGGCGTACTCGAACGGCGAACCGCTCTGCACGCTGACGATGCTGCTGCCGCTCAGAGTGGTCGGCACGGTGTAGCTGTGGCCGGCCGACAGGTTGGCCAGCGACGCGTGCGAGTCCCCGACCGGGCCGGAGAACACGGTGGCGCTGCCCGAGGTGACGGTGATCTTCCAGTTCGCCACCTGCGGGGCCGGCGCGTAGACGTCGTGCGAGGCGGTGTAGCCGTAGCGGGCCCGGCTGGGGTCGGTCTCGGCCGGCCAGACGGCGGCGTACCCGCTGTCCGACGGACCCCACGGGCACGGGCTGCTGGTGCAGGTCCAGGTCACCGGGGCCGACTCGCCGTCGCCGGCCGGCGGGGGCGTGACCGGCCCACCCGGGGTGAACGTGTACTCGAACGCGGAGCCGCCCTGCACGCTGACGATGCTGCTGCTGCTCAGGGTGCTCGACACGGTGTAGCTCTCGCCGGCCGACAGCGCGGCCAGCGACGAGTGCGAGTCCCCGACCGGGCCCGCGTACACGGCGGCGCTGCCGGAGGTGACGGTGATCTTCCAGCCGGCCACCTTCGCCGCCGGGGCGTACACGTCGTGGGAGACGGTGTAGCCATAGCGGGCCCGGCTGGGCTCGGCCGTCGCGGGCCAGACCGCCGCGTTGCTGGTGTAGCTCGCGCCCGACGGGCAGGGCGTGCCGGTGCAGTTCCAGGTGGCCAGCACCGAACCGTCGCCGGACGCCGGCGGCGGCGTGCTCGGCTCGCCCGGAGTGAAGGTGACCCGGAACGCGCCATCGTCCTGCACGCTCACGATGCTGCTGTTGCTGAGCGTGCTGGACACGGTGTAGCTCTCGCCGGCCGACAGCGTGGTCAGCGACGAGTGCGAGTCGTCGGCCGGGCCCGCGTAAACCGTGGCGCTGCCGGACGTGACGGTGATCTTCCAGCCGGCCACCTTGGACACCGGAGCGTAGACATCGGCGGAGACGGTATAGCCGTAGCGGGCCCGGACCGGCTGGGCCGCGGCCGGCCAGACGCCCGCGTTGCTGGTGTAGCTCTGGCCCGACGGGCAGGGGCTGCTGGTGCAGTTCCAGGTGGCCAGCACCGAACCGTCACCGGAGGCCGGCGGCGGCGTGTCGATCGGGGTGCCGGGGGTGATCGTGTACTCGAACGACCCACCGTCCTGCACGCTGACGAGGCTGCTGTTACTCAGCGTGCTGGACACGGTGTAGCTGTCGCCGGCCGACAGCGCAGCCAGCGACGAGTGCGAGTCGTCGGCCGGGCCCGCGTAAACCGTGGCGCTGCCGGACGTGACGGTGATCTTCCAGCCCGCCACCTTGGACACCGGAGCGTACACGTCGTGGGAGACGGTATAGCCGTAGCGGGCCCGGACCGGCTCGGCCGCGGCCGGCCAGACCGCCGTGTTGCTGGTGTCCGACGGGCCCCACGGGCACGGGCTGCTGGTGCAGGACCACGTCGCCACCACGGAGGACGCAGGATCACCCTCGGCTGCCCGCGCGGGCGAGGCGGTGAGGCCTAGCACCATCACGACCGCAGTAGTGAGAACGAGAAAAGCGGTCGCTAAACGTTTCGGCATGCCGGCCCCCCGGATTGTGACTCTCCCCTTGACGGCACACCGTAGCCCAAGTCGCTCTCTGTCAACCGAAAAAGAAGCGAAAAAATGCAACCACGAACTATTTGTTATGGACTTCATCACGCTACGGAAAAACCCCATTACTCATTGATGAGAAATGGGAAGATCGCGGGACTGAAGGGCTCGCGGCGGGTGCAGAGCGTAGTGGTCATCAGAGGGGGCGGCCGGCTCGCCAGGTTTGGGTGATGAGGGGTACGCCGGGGCGGTAGGCCAGGTGGAGATAGGAGGGGGCGTCGAGGACGGCCAGGTCGGCGCGAGCGCCTACGGTCACGCGGTCGATGTCGTCGCGGCGGAGCGGGGCGGCGCCGCCTGCGGTGGCTGACCAGAGGCTTCGGCCGGGCACATGTGCATTTCGCGGACGGCCAGGGCGATGCAGAGCGGCATCGACGAGGAGTAGCAGGAGCCCGGGTTGCAGTCGCTGGCCAGCGAGACGGTGGCGCCGGCGCCGAGCAGGCCGCGGGCGTCCGGGTAGGGCGCGCGGGTGGAGAACTCGACCGCGGGCAGCAGACCGGCCACGACCCCGGATGAGGCGAGGGCGTCGATGTCGGCGTCGGTGAGGTGGGTGCAGTGGTCGGCGGCCGCGGCACCGAGCTCGCAGGCCAACTGGACACCCGGGCCAGGGCCGAGCTGGTTGGCGTGGACGCGGAGGCCGAGGCCCTTGGCGGCGCGGGCGGTGAGGATCGCCCGGGCCTGGTCCGTGTCGAAGGCGCCGGTCTCGACGAAGACGAGACTCCCGAAGGGGCAGAGGAGCGCCCTAGTTGAACGACCTGGGCCCCTCTGGTTGCGCGTGAAAGGTCCTGTGACTGGGCTGAGCGACCGACACGAAGGCGATCCCCCGATCCGACTCCGACCAAGGCGCGCCCTTGGTATACACGGAGCAGGCACGGCCGTCATGCGATGCAAACTCGCTCGAGCGACACCGCTCGACGTTCGCGAGTTACTGCCACACATCCCGCGCGTGACATGACTCGTGACACGAAATCGTGTCAAACAGAGTGGAATCAGTCAGCTAGAGATGCCGGACTCCGAACGCTGGGAGCCTGAAGTTGGCGCGTGTGGCAGGTGGCGTGGCTCTCATAATCCCTGGGTCGCGGGTTCGAGTCCCGCCCGCCCTACAAGAGAACATACAGGTCAGAGCCTTGGTGGAGGCTATGGGTCGAAGGACGGGCGTGGAGCCACTCGTGGCGCCACGCCCGAAATCGCTACCGTGGGCCATGGGCAACAAGCAGCGCGGCGAGCTGGAGACGCTTCCATCCGGCTCGATCAGGTCGCCGTGACTATCTGCCCGTTGGGGACGCTCTGATTGCGTCACGACAGGGGCAAGTACGTCCGGCACGCCTCGATGTTGTGGAGATGGATGTCGTCTCTGCGTCGCTGTTCCCAGTTGTCTCTGGTCAGTCGCCACCGGTTCAGCAGGGCGGGTTCGCCTTGCCGTGTGGCCCAGTCTGAACCATTGGGCTCATAGCCGAGACGTCGCGAGATCGCGTTGGAGCCATGGTTGTCCACGAAGGCGTCGCTGCCTGCTTCCTTCGCCCCGAGCCCGTCGAACGCGAGGTGCAGGATCGCTGCTCGCATCTCGTGTCCGAGCCCGTGGCCGCGCTGATCGTTGGCGAGCCACGAGAAGCTCGTGACTGTGCCGAGGGTGGAGAAGTTGACCCCGATGAGGTCCTGCATCCCGACCGGGTGCCCATCGACGACGACCACGAAGTAGAGACGCCAGGCGTCGGGCTCGACCTTCCCTCTGCCGCGCCAGATCGCCCGTAGCCACTTGGCCACGCGCACGTCAGGATCTGGCTCGTAGAACGAGATCGGGTCGTCGTACGGCGCCGGGTCGGCGTGCGTCTTACCATTGCGCACCGCATCCGCGAGCTCGTCCAACAGGTTGTCGGTCGCGCCGCGCAACTCCAGAGTCGGCGTAGTGACGCGCACATCAAGAAGGGGATAGCTCGTCATGGTGCAGTGCTCCTACCTTGCGGGCTTGGTGGTGGCCGACGAGGTCAGCTCGTCCGGCGGAAGTCAGTGACATCCGGAAGCTTTCGGCACCCGGCCGAGGCATAGGCCGCTACGGCGCCGACGTTGCTGCTCGGTGTGCACACGGTCGCGCTGGACGCCCCCATCTCTCGCAGGGCGGCGACCGCCGCCAGCGCCGATCTAACTCCACACGCCCGCGACGGCGCACCTGGTTTTCACCGCCATGTTGCCCGACCCAGACGCGCACCCAACATCCGTCGGACACTCTCTCCAGATGCCGCGCGTCGTACCTATCACGGCGATGCCCGTATGCCGGGCTTCGCGTCGTTCGTCTTGTCAGCGCCGTAGGCAGGGAAGTCGGGCAAGGTGCGAATCGACGTGGCCAGTGGGAGCGTCCGGGTAAAGGCGAACAGGACAGCCAGCGCCCACATGGCGGTTCGGATTCCGAAGGCGGTCGCCAACGCTCCGCCGGTCACCGCGCCGAGCGCTCCTGTGCCGAAGACGAGGAACCGGGAGGACGCTGTGACCCGGCCGAGCAGATGAACGGGCACGTAGTTGCCCCGAAAGGTGGCGGTGATGATGTTCGAGACTGTGGATGCGGTCAGCACCACGAAGGATCCGGCCGCGAACAGAGACAGTCGCCAACCGGGACCGGCTGCCGGAAGTAGCAGGATGAACGGCGCGATCGCGATATTCGATACCAGGTAGGCGCGCGCGTTGCCGAAGCGCCGCACGATCCGGGAGGCGAGCACGGCGCCCAGGATGCCGCCGAGGCTGCTCGCACCGATCACCAGTCCCACGGTGCCCGGACTCGCGCCTTCTGTACGCACCAGGTAGACGATCCGCAGTGCGGTCAGGCCCAGCATCGCGAAGTTGCCTATCGCCGCCATCGCGGTCATGGCCACCAGGAAGCTCTCGCGCCGGATGAACCCGAAACCCTCTGCGATCTGACGGAACACGCCCAGATCACCGGCCCGGCTTCGCCGCGGCTCGGGTCCGGCCCGCAGTCCCGCCAAACAGGCCGCCGAGACCAGGAAGGTCAAGGCGTCGATGAGGATCCCGCAGACCGCGCCGACAGCCTGGGCCAACAGGCCCCCGAGGCCCGGACCGGCAAGCTCGGCCGCCGCCGCGCTGGTCTGCAGTTTGGAGTTGCCCTCGAGCAGGTCCTCTGGGGCCAGCAGATGGGGCAGAAAAGCGTTGTACGCCAGGTCGAAGATCACCCTGGCGATACCGGCGAGGAGGGCTGCCGCCAGCAGCATGCCCATGGTGAGGATCCAGCATGACCCGTCGACGCGGCCAACGGTCGACCCACGCCCCGGCCGGAAGCCCGATCACCAGAAAAGGCACCCAGTTCACCGCTGTCAGTAGCGCGACCATGCTGGCGCTGGCGTGAAGGGTGGACACTGCCACGAGGGGCAGGGCCACGGTCGTGACCGCCGAGCCGAATCCGCTGATCAGTCCGGTTCAGGCGGTGGGGCGGAACTTCGGCCAGTTCAGCCTGCCCGTCGCGCGGGTCACGGTACAAACCAGCGACAGTGCCGAGATCGACGCGGCGATGCGCAACGGGTTCTGGTTCGCGCCGATCAAAGGCGGTCCGAGGCCGTTCTTCGGCCCGCTCGACGCCGAGGACATCGCGCCCGCACACCGGATGGCTGTCTATCCCGGAGTCAGGCTCCGCGGCTACTCCGCGAACGGTCAACTGCTGTACGACTCGGACCGCGATGCCCACACGTACGCTGAGTGCTTCCCGACCGGAGGTGGGGAGTCGATCTGCGCAAGCACTCCCTGGCAGCGCCCCGACCCCAGCCGCTGAGGCCAGAGCGGAGACGGATCCGTCCCGCCCGTGGGAGAATTCGCCATGGTGGCCGACGGGTGGGTTACGGAGTACGTGCGCGTCGAGGGGAAGTCTGTCCACCTGAAGCGCAGTTTGGGTGGCAGCGGGGTGCCTCTCGTCCACATTCATGGCTTCGGCATCTCTGGCGCGTACCTGATGCCCACGGCACGAGTCCTTGCCGGCCGATGGCTCAACGTCGTCCCGGACCTGCCGGGCTACGGCCGCAGCGAGCGGCGCGACCACGTCCTGGACATTCGCGCTCTGGCCGGCGCCTTGCTGGCGATCCTGGACGCTCTGAACATCGACCAGGCCGTGTTGATCGGGAACTCGATGGGTTGTCCGATCGGGCTCGAGGTGGCGCACGAGGCACCCGAGCGGGTCCGCCGCCTTGTCCTGGTGTCTCCCGCCGGGGGCATCCAGAACCAGCCGCTGCCCCGCGGGCTCGGCCAGTTGGCGCTGGACGTGATGCGAGAAAGCCCGAGGATGGTCCCGGTCGCGCTGCCGGACTACCTGAGGTTCGGGCCGATCAACGGCCTGCGCCTGTTCCACCAGCTGACCCTGTTCCCGTCCCTGGAGCGATTGCTTCACAGCCCCGTCCCGACGTTGGCCGTCCTGGGCGGCCGTGACCCGCTGATGCCGTCTCCGTCCCGTGTCGACGAGGTGGTTCGGCTGGCTTCCGAGCATCTGGCGGTCGCGCTCGTAGAACGGGCGGCCCACGCCGTGAACTTCAGTCACCCGGAGGAGCTGGCGAAGGTGGTCGAGGCCTGGCTGGACGGCGCGCTGCTCGCTGGTGGCGCTCAACTCCCTGCCGGGGTTCGCGTGATCTACTCCTGAGACTGTTCCTGGCACGGGCCGGCGCGACGGCGTACTCCGGGGTTCAGCCCGACGTGGATGGCTGGCTTGTTCGAGGGGCTGCCTCGACTCGGCGCGTCGGTGACGTCGTCCATGCGCCGATGAGTCGTACGATCGATCGGTGGTGCGACCGGCCTATCCCCTGGTGACTGCGCGGCTGAAACTGCGGCCCTTTGCGGCCACCGACTTCGAGGACCTGTACGCGATCAACTCGCGACCGGACGTGAACCGCTATCTCTACTCGGAGCCGGGTGACGCTGCGCAGGTACGAGAAGTTCTCGATCAGAAGCTCGGCGAGTCGATGCTCGACGAGGTCGGGCAGCGCCTCTCGCTCGCCGTGGTCCGGCCGGAGCTCAACCGGGTGATCGGCGAGGTTCACCTGCAGTGGTTGAGCCGGGAGCATCGACAAGGCGAGATCGGGTTCGTGTTCCACCCCGACCATCACGGTCAGGGGTTCGCCACCGAAGCAGCTGCGGTGGTGCTCCGGCTCGGCTTCGCCGATCTCGGCCTGCACCGGATCATCGCCCGACTCGATGCCCGGAACCTCGGTTCGGCCCGCGTGCTGGAGAAGCTCGGAATGCGACGCGAGGCGCACTTCGTGCACGACGAGTTCTTCAAGGGCGAATGGGCGGATCAGCTCATCTACGCGATCCTCGACGAGGAGTGGACGGCGCGCCGCTGAAATCTTGCCGCCAGCGCGATAGGTGCTCTCGGGCACCTGGGCGACACGAATGCCGCCGCTACAGGCTGAAGGCGATCGAGCGCAGGATCAGTGCAGCGATGAACACCGCTGTGAACGCCAGGTCAATCGACAGCCCGCCGGCACGCACCGGCCGCAACACCCGCCGCACCGGCGTGATCACCGGCTCCGTCCAGGTATGAGTCAACTCGCGGGCCCGGCTCGCCCGCTGCGGTCCGTTTGCCATAACACCCGACCAGTCCAGCACCATCCGTACGATCAACAGCAAGATGAAGGCCGTCAGGGCATACCCGACCAGGGCTCCGATGAGGTTCATGATCGACTCCTCCGTCACGGCCACACTGGCCGTCTTACAAGTATCAACGTTGCCCGCCACCCAGGAATGTCCCCATCGCAGTCTTCTTAGCGGACTGTCAGGTCAGTCCAGCCCAAAGCCGGCACTCGAGCCATACGGCACCTGGACCCGCGAGCGCCACATGATCCAGGTGTACGCCGACGAGACGAGCGCCCGGCGTCGCTACCGCCGCAACGTCCGGACAGACACCTGCGGCGATGTTCGCCCGAACGGCGTACCGGCAAACCTGGAGGCGCGAACACCGCTTCTGTCGTGGTGATATTCGTGGCCTGACTTGGCTCCGGCTGGGAGCGGCCGTTACCCGACGAAGGCGGTCATCCGGATCGAGACGAGCAGTCCAGGCAGGTCGACACCGAGCTTGGCGACGTAGCGAGTCGGCGGCTCGGATCCGAACCACCGCGCGTATTCCTCGTTCAGGCCGGCGAAGTCGGCAGGGTCTGTGAGCAGTACGCCCACCTCGATGACGTCGTCCAGGCTGGCGCCGCCGGCCTGGAGGATCGCCTCGCAATTCGTCAGCGCCTGACGTGTCTGAGCTTGGATGGTGTTGTCGACGAGGCTGCCGGTGCTCGGGTCGATGCCGACGATGCCCGAGACGAGCACGTGAGGTCCGGCCTTGACTCCCTGGCTGTAGAGCGGCGAACTCGGCGCGTTCGCGGTCGTGATGATCTGCCGTGCCATGACGGTCCTCCCGGTTTCTCCCGCATTCCATCCGCCAGAGCAGCATCGCAGGTTCCGCGTCCCAGCACCCTCAGATGCCCGTGCGCGGTTAGTTGTGGTCAGGTTGCCGCGGGCTACGACCTGTCACAGTGCAACTACGACCGATCAGTAGGTGACGACCGAACGACGCCGTGGAGGGGCTTCGGCTCGGGGGCAGTGGCGATGCGGTACGAGCCCAGAAGGTAGCCATCGGCCTTGCCGCTTCGCGGTGTTATCGTTACTCAATTCGCCTATATATAATTGCGTCATCGCCACCGTCGTCCGGATAGTGCCAGGTGCCGACGTACTCAGAGTTGTCATCATTGAATCTAGCCTCAAAGTAAGTATCTGACTCTTTGTCGGCCAGGCCGACGCGCATCTTTTGGCCATCCAGCACCCACGTGTAGGTGGATTCATCGCCCATGGTGTCCATGTAGCGAGCCCGCAGTGTGTCGGTGTCTTGATCGTAGGCAACGTGCTGAATGACCTTCATCTTGGTGCCACTCACGACAAAATCTACATCCATGACCAGAAGAAGACCTCCCCGCATGGACTTATATTCAGCCTCGCCGTCGATTTCCGGTCCTTTGACTCGCCATTTCCCGCTCAAGCGCTCAGTTAGCTCGGCAAGCTTGGGGTTCGGCCCCATTGGCGTCTGTATGCGCGCATTGTCCTTGGCTGTCAAAGTGTGAATCCTTTCTTGTTGGCCTCAACACCGCAGCAACCCCTGGCGGTGCGGCACGCATGCGGATGGTGACCGATCAGAGCCTGCATCTGCGCGGCCAGCGCGAGCGTGCCGAGGCTAATATCTACAGCTCCAAGGGTCGCGCCACTCGAGACCACTCAGTCTGGCCATTCCGACTTTCAAGACACTTTCAAACGTCCTCAAGGACGGTCGGTACGGCCTGGCAGCTATGTGTGGTCGATCTGCCTCGGTTGTGACGACTACGGGGTGACGATGGCGAAGTCCTGGTCGCCAGGATCCAGTACTGCCGTGAGCCGGCCGAGGGTGGAGGCGTCACCTGTCAGCTTGATGCCTGCGGCCGCGAGGCTGTCTGCCGATAGGCCACCCTGGGCGAGCGTAGGCAGGGCGCGGCGGGTGGTGGTCAGAGCGGCGTCCGCGTCACCGGGCTGCGGCCGCGCGCTGTAGGTGAGCACACCGTTTGCGAGCCGGAGCCGGTAGCGCTCGTCGGTGTCGGTGAGGATGACGTCGATGCTGAGCTGTTCGTCCCAGGCGGCGGGACCGTTGACCTGGATTGCGATGGCGTCGAACAGCATGGCCGGGGTGAGTTGTCCGATGACGTCGGGGGCGGTGGTCTCGGTCGGGGTGCCGAACTGTCCGTCGCGCAGCTCGGTGGCACCGGAGAGATAGAAGTCGCGCCAGGTGCCGTTCTCGGAGCCATACCCGAGCTGCTCGTAGGTATCTGCCAGGACCTCCCGTGCGGGGGCGTGGTCGGGCTGGGCGAACACGGCGTGGTTGGCCAGCTCCGCGGCCCAGCGGTAGTCGCCGGCGTCGAACGCGTTGCGAGCTCCCTGAACGACGGCATCGATGCCGCCGGCGAGGTCGACGTACCGCCTGGCTCGCTCGACCGGGGTGTGCTCCCACAGGTGCGCCGGGTTGCCGTCGAACCAGCCGAGATAACGCTGATAGATCGCCTTCACGTTGTGGCTGATCGAACCGTAGTAGCCGCGCGTGTTCCAGGCATTCTCCAGCGCCGGCGGCAGAACCATCTCCTCGGCGATCTCTGGTCCGACCAGACCCTTGTTCAGCAGCCGCAGGGTCTGGTCGTGGAGGTAGGCGTACAGGTCGCGCTGAGTAGCGAGGAACTCGACGACGCGGTCGTTGCCCCAGGTCGGCCAGTGGTGAGAGGCGAAGACGACCTCGACCTCAGCGCCGAACAGGTCGATGGTCTCGGTGAGATACTTCGACCATCCGTTTGGGTCGCGGACGAGAGCGCCGCGCAGGGTGAGCAGGTTGTGCAGCGTGTGCGTGGCGTCCTCCGCAGCACACAGCGCCCTGAAGGCGGGCAGGTAGACCAGGAACTCCGACGGCGCCTCGGTGTCGGGCGCCATCTGGAACACCATGCGGACGCCGTCGACGGTCTCTTCGTGGCCGGTCGTGGTGACAATGTCGGTCGGTTCCATGAGGGAGATGGTGCCGATCGAGACAGTCTGGCCGAGCCCGGCACCCACTCCGCCCCGCGGGCCGCGGGCCAGTGCCGCGCCGTACATGTAACCGGCACGCCGGTTCATCGCCGTGCCCGCGTAGACATTCTCGGCGACGGCGTGCTCCAGGAACCCCTCCGGCGCGAAGATCCGCACCTGCCCGGACTCGACCTCCTCCTGGGAGACGAAGCCCCGGATACCGCCGAAGTGGTCGGCGTGGGAGTGCGTGATCACGACAGCCTTGATCGGCCGGTCGCCCCGGTGCTTGCGGTAGAGAGCGAGCGCAGCCGCGCCAGTCTCTACCGACAGCAGCGTGTCGATGACGATGATGCCCTCGTCGCCCTCAACGATCGAGGTGTTCGACAGGTCCATGCCGCGCACCTGGTAGATGCCCGGGACGACCTCGAACAGGCCGTCGACCGCGGCCAGCTGGGACTGCCGCCACAGGCTCGCGTGAACCGTGTCCGGGCAGTCGCCCGCCAAGAAGTCATAGGTGGAGTTGTCCCACAGCACCGTGCCGTCCCCGGCGACGACAGGCTCCTCGATCGGTGAGATCAGACCGCGATTCGCGTCCTCGAAGTCCCGAGTATCGGAGAACGGCAAGGACCCGACGGCATCCTTGTGCTGGGAACGGATGGCTGCACTGGCATCACGGGGAGTCGACGTCATGTCCTGAGCCTGAACGGAAAACCGAGCGCGTCGAATCATCCGAGGAGGATGATCCCCGGATCTCGTTGTCTGCCGGCCCGCCCGGGACGGATATCCACGTCTGAAGCCGATCCCCACAACACCCTGTGAGTGACGGCCAACGACCACCGCTTAGGGCACGTAAAGGGCACGCGGCTGGAGGCTCGAGAGAAGATGGTGCGATGCCGGAACGACACTCACGCAGCGTGCCAGGCGGCCGAGCTTTCTACCTGACCGAGCGCCTCTGGAAGTTGGCCGAAGATCTTCCGGTCGAAGCTGTACCGATCGACACCATCCAGGAGTTCGACGAGGATTGCTGGTTCGGAGGTACGCCGGTCACGTGCCGAATGGTCGCCCGCCATGCCGACCGCATCCAAAAGGCTGATCTCAGCTATCCAGTGATCTTGTCAGCGGACGGGCGCTTGATGGACGGTGGGCACAGGATCGCAAAGGCCTGGCTCAACGGGACGACGACTATCGATGCGGTTCGGTTCAACATCGACCCTGAGCCTGACTACATCGAATGGGACCCCACCACCTGAACCCGCGTCTCCAGCCGATACATGACTGGTGACATGAGCTGTGTGGCGGTCAGCGCTTCGCGGGTTGGTTCAGGGGGCGTCGGCTCTGAGGCAGGTGATGTTGCCTTTGAAGGGGCCTTGCTGGGAGACGACTTGGAAGCCGGCGTGGACGAGTTCGTCTCGTAGTGCCGTGGGTGGCAGGTGGCGTCGGTGAGGTCGGTACCACGTGCCGTCGATCTCGACCGCGTCTTGTCTCGATCCGGCGGGCGGTACCTCCTCGTAGCAGATCCCGGTGGTGGTGTCGTGTCGGAAGCCGGGTTCGTAGATGCGGTCAGGCTCATACGTGGCTGTGGAGATGAGGTAGTAGCCGTCGCGCTTGAGACGTGCGCGGACGGCGGCGAAGAGGGCAGCTCTGTCGGCGTCGGTAACGATCGATTGAAGGCAATAGCTGTCGACGATGAGGTCATATTGTTTGCGGACCGGCTCGTCTGCCAGCGCGCAGACGTCTTGTACGCCGAACGTGACTTCTATGCCACGTTGCTGCGCGAACCGTCGAGCGAGTGTGATCGCCTCGGGAATGAGGTCGAATGCGTCCACCTGGAACCCTTGCGCCGCTAGGAAGCACGCGGTTAGTCCAGTGCCGCAACCATATTCCAGTACGTCGACCTCAGACGGCGAGGGCAGGTTGAGGCGCGGAAGGATGTGTTCGAGGAAAGCCCGGTTCGAGAAGGCTTCGAAATCATCCGGCCGGCTCTCCTCGAAGAGGTCGTTCCACTGGGTCATCCCCTCCTGCTGGAGCCGCCGATATGCAGCTTCGTGCTCGGCGTAGTAGTACCTCACGAAGACCTCCATGGTCGCCTTGCTGGACACTACGTCGACCTGTCGTCCGCGCGCAGCCGGATTACGGGCCGGAGCGGATCGGGTCAAGGGTCGAAGGTCGCGGCGCTGTCCGGCTCGCGCCGTGCGAGCATTCGAGGGGACCGGCGGCGGCTGACCGGAGGCCGGGGGAAGTGACAGCAGATCAGGAGACAGCATGCCCGAGCCCATCACCCAGCACGGCATCAAGATCGCCGGCGAGAATCCGATGATCATTCTCTATCGGCCCGGCAGCGACGACATCGTCGTCCTGGTGAGCATGTGGACAGCGCGCTACTCGCCCGTCGGCTCGGGTCGGGCGCTGCTGATCTGGGCCGATCCTGACGAGTCAGGACTCGGCTCCGACGCGCCGATCGGGATGTACGCCGACAACCCGGAGCTGGCCGAGTACGTCTGGGAGCACTTCTATCGCGACTACGACAGGATCCGTGGACGCGGCATCGAGACCGGCCCGCCGGTTCCGGCCCGGTTCGTCGAGGTCTCCGGCGGCGACCGGTTTCACCGGATCTCGTGCGTCGCCGCCACCACCACGATCGAGCTCGAGTGGCGCGACGTACTCGACTACTTCCAGGTGACGACGCGCCTCACCGGGTTCGAGACCTCGGCCGTCGCCGGCCCGTGCGCCGCGGCCGAGGTGCGCGTGAACGGTGTTGCGGCGCGCGGCGAGATCCACCAGCCGGAGGGATGGTTCGGCAGCTCCGCGGCCCTGGCGTTCGCCGAGATCTGGCGCGAGATCTGACCCCGCGCCAGCCGACCGCACAACCCAGATCTGCACGACCTTCGAGACGCGCTGTTGCGTCAGCTGACCCATCGGTCGACCCGCCGTCCATCGACTCGTTGCCGCAAGCAACCTCGCGAGCATCAGACTCGCCGGCCGCCGGACGAGCCCCGGTCCTGAGCACGGGAGTTACTCAGGACCGAGAGTGACGGCTGTTCCCAACCGTGCGGAGTCTCTGCTCCCCCGCGCCGTTCGAGGGCCGGCGAGCAGCAGACGGTGAGCGGTCATCGGCAGGTGGCTCGGGGACTAGCTTTCCGAGCGGCAGACCTCGCCCTGGATCGTGGTGACGAACTGGTCGACCTCGAAGTGCTGATTGAGGTACGTAAAACCGGTCGCGCCCTCGTAACGGCCGGTGCCGCCGGTGAACTCCTGGGTACCGCCGGCGTGGCCGAGGCCGGTGGCGGTGTCGACGTTGCCGATGCTCGTCTCGAGCGCCGTGAGCGTCGATCCGTCCTTGAAAGTGACGGTGAACGTCCCGCTGACTGCGCGATAGCCGGGTGATGTCGCCGGCGCATCGGCACGAGAGCCGAGCACGAACACGGTAGTCCCGTTGAAGCCGTGCTTGCCGCGGACAGTGCCGACCACGCAGGCCTGGCTCGGGGGCGGGCAGCCCTCCGTGACGACCTTGTCGTAGATCGTCGCGTCGATCTGGTCGCAGCGGGGGGACGCGTTGGCCAGGGACGTGCCGGCGACGGCGCCGGCGGTGGCGATGGCGAACGCGGCGATGCGCAGGGATCTCATCGGGCCTCCAGTCGTGGGTGTCCGCAGCAGCGTAGGAACGGTGCCGACCCGGTGGAGGCGCCGATTCGCGGCGTACTGCGCCAGTCCAATCTCGATCAGATAACGCGACGCAGCGTGGCGAGTCCGTCCGGGATCTGGTCGGTCGAGATGGCGCCGTACCCGAAAACGAAACCGCTCGGACCGGGACCCTCGATCCCCCAGCGCGAGATCGTCCCGAGGTTCACCCCCTCCGCAAGAGCGCGCGCTGCGAGGATCGTGTCAGGCGGTTGTCCGGGCGTGAGCAACGCGGCCATGTGCGTCCCGCCGCTGGACTCGATCGGCTCGAGGACACCGGCGAAGTGCTCACGCAGAGTGCCGATCAGCAGGTGGTGCCGACGCTCGTACGAACGCCGCATCCGCCGGATGTGGCGAGCCAGGTCGCCGTCCTCGATGAAGGCTGCGAGCGCGGCCTGCAAGTGACCGCCTGTGCCGTAGTCGGCGACGAACTTCGCGCGGCGCGCGGCTTCACCCAGCGTCGCCGGTACGCCGAGGAACCCGACCCGCAGCGCCGGCAGCAGCGTCTTGGAGAAGGACCCGACGTACAGGACGCGCCCCTCCGTGTCGGTCGCCTGCAGCGGCGTGAGCGGACGTCCGGTGAAGCGGAACTCCGAGTCGTAGTCGTCCTCGACGATCGCCGCGTCGTTCCGGGCAGCCCACGCGAGCAGCGCGGTACGACGTGACTCGGACATCGGCATGCCGAGCGGGAACTGGTGCGACGGCGTGACGTACACCATCCGCGTCCCGGCCGGAATCCGGTCGGCAACCAGCCCTTCGCTGTCGACGGGCACCCCGACGACGCGGGCTCCGTGCGCGAGGAATCCACGGTAGGCCGGCAGGTAACCAGGGTCCTCGACTGCCACCGTGTCGCCCGGTTCGAGCAGAACGCGCGCGGCGATGTCGAACGCCTGCTGCGCACCCGTCGTGATCACCAGTTGCTCCGACGCGATTCGGACACCGCGACTCACCACTAGATGCCGCGCGAGCGCATCACGCAGCCGGGCCGAGCCCGCCGGGTCGGCGTAGTTGACGTCGGTGCGGGTGCGCAACTGATCGTTGAGCAGCGCTCGCCAGCGCGCGAACGGGAACCGGGTGCGCGCGGGGACCCCGACCGTGAAGTCGAACTCGGTCGCCGGCGCGGTGAGATCTGGAACGGCGAGATGCTCGGCGCTCCAGATCGCCCGCGGCCGCAGCGGGGATGCGGCTGGCGCGGCCGGAGCGGGAATTCGTTGCCCGGTGACGACCGTTCCGATCCCGGCGCGCGAGCGGATCAGCCCGTGCGCGGCGAGCCGCTCGTACGCCGCGACCACCGTCGCCCGCGACACCGACAGCCGCGCAGCGAGCTCACGGGAGGACGGCAGCACCGTTCCCGCGGGCAAGGCGTCGGTGCTGATGCGCTCATGCAATTGTGCATAGATCTGCTCCGCCAGCCCGCCCTCCTCACCCAGATGCAAATGCAGATCCATCCCGGCATTCTCGCCAACAGCCCAGCTCACGCTGAACCCGCCCTCCGGCGGGCAGGCGGGGGTCAGCTTGGGTTAGTTGTGGCGGTAGGTGGTGAGGGTGATGTTCAGGGCGTCGTCGATTGGGGTGGGGTGGACGCCGAGTTTGGTGGTGATTTTGCTGCTGTCGACGATGAATGGTTCCTCGAACTGGTACTGCATCTCGGCGAGTTCTCGCACGGTGGGGTTGAACAGGCCGAGTGCGCGGAGCATCAGCGGCGACACGGCGCGGAGCTTCGTCCTGGGTTGACCGGCGTGCCGATAGACGATGTCGACCAACTGTCGCGTCGTACGGGTATCCGGATCGTTCGGCACATGCCATACCTGCCCGGGAGCGTCCGGGTGTTCGCCTAGCACTGCGAGCGCTTCGCCGATGTCGGGGATGTAGGTGTAGGTGTGTGGCTGGTCCGGATCGCCGAGAACCGTGGCCGTTTTGCCGGCCAGGGCGGCAGCGAAGACGCGGTCACCGAGGTTCGACTGCGCGCCGCCGCGTGGTCCGAAGTAGTCGGACGCACGGCCGATCGCGACCTCGACCCGGCCGGCGATGTGGGATGCGAGGAGTTCGCGAGCCATCCGTCCCCGGAGTTGGCCCTTCTTGGTGTGGGCGTTGTAGGAGCGGTCCTCGGTGAGCGGGCGGCCGGCGGGACGCCCGTACATGTAGACGTTCTCCATGCTGACCAACCGCGCACCGTTGGCTTGAGCGGCGGCGAGCACTCCGGCCTGGAGGCCGGGGAACTGTGCTGTCCATTCGGGGTACGACGGATTGAGCGTCTGATAGACCACGCGGGCGCCCTTGGCCACGGCGGTGGTGAATTCGGGATCGCTGGCATCACCACCGACGACTTCGACCTCGGCGGGCACGCGGGCCTGACCGGACCGGTTGACGAGCCGGACGGTCTCGCCGCGGCTGCTGAGCGCTTCGAATGTCGCGAGACCGATCGCGCCGGTGCCGAAGATGACGTGCTGCGGAGCCGTCATGTCGCGGACCCGACCGGTTTCTGCATCGGTGCCGGACGTGAGGGGGCTTTGTAGGGCAGCAGGTAATGGAGCAGCAGGCCGGACAGCGCGGAGAAGGTCACCGCTCCGTAGGCGCCGTAGATCGTGAACTGGTTGTCGACGCTGATCCCCCCGAGAGTGGTGACGGTCCAGCCCAGCGCCCAGAGGACTGGCAGCGCGGCGGCCCAGACCCAGCGCAGCCGCGTCTCACGCGGCAAGGCGAGTGCCTGTGCCAGGCCGAGGACGATGCCGGTGAGGAAGCCCATCAGAGCGAGGTCGCCCAACGAGGTGCCGTAGTCGACGGCGACCGCGCCGACGAGAAGTCCGACACCCATGCCGACGCCGGTGGCCGGTATCCATCTGCGCGGGTCGAGCCGTTTGCGGCTCACCAGCGTCTGGCCGGCGCCGAGGACGATCCCGCAGACAAGGCCGCCGAGCAACGCGGCAAGCGGATCATTGACGCGGCCTGCCACCGCGGTACCAGCAATGCCGGCGATGGGAAAAGCGAGGAACCCGGCGGTCCAGATCAACCAGGTACGGAGGAAGGTCGATTGCGGTGTTGCGGTCATGGTGCTCAACTCCTGAGGTCGGCACAGGCCGACCGACTGGTACTGCAGGTACTCAGGACCAGTACGGCGAGCATCTGCCCGGTGTTCCTGGCTGAGTGGACCTCGGTGATTACGAGGTGGTCGCTGGTGCGGTGAGGCCGACCAGGTCGGTGCTCACCTGCCAGAGTCGTGCGGCGACGGACTCGTCGTAGCTGTGCTTGGAGGATCTCTTGGCTTCGCACTTGGCGAAGTAGCGACCCGTCACGCGTTGCAGATCGGGGTCGGACGCCAGATGGATCGAGGTGGCGGCGCCCTGCCGCGGGGACTTCATGAAAGGTCGTAGCAACGGAACCAGCACCCGCTGTGCGCGTCCGGGATCCTCACCACCGAAGGCGGTACTCACCAGGCCGGGGTGCAGGACATTTGCGGTGACCGTCGTGGCCCGCAGCCGCCTGGCCAACTCGTAGCTGAACAGGACGTTGGCGAACTTGGACTGGTCGTACGCCGCAGAGCCGGAATAGGGCCGCTCTTTCTGCAGATCGTCGAAGTCGATCCGGCCCCTGGCATGCGCGTTGGAAGACACCGTGACGACACGGCCCGTGGCACTCTGCTTCAACCGGTCGAGGAGCAGCGCGGTGAGCAGGAACGGCGCGAGGTGGTTCACGGCGAAGGTGCGCTCGAGCCCGTCGGCAGTCACGTGCCGGGTGCTCCAGTACCCCCCGACGTTGTTCACCAGCACGTCAAGCCGCGAAAGGGTCTGCAGTACCTCGTCGGCGACCCGCCGTACCTCGGTCTGTGCGGACAGATCCGCGACGAACGCATCTGCCTGCCCGCCGCCAGTTGCGCGGATTTCGCGTACGGCGTCCGCGGTCCGACCGGGATCCCGGCCGATGATCGCGACGCGTGCACCCATCGTTGCCAGGCCGAGCGCTGTGGCCTTGCCGATCCCTCCGGTACCACCGGTGATCAGCACGGTCCGCCCGGCCATCGACCCGCCCTGGCTCCGTTCCACGATGCTCCTTCGACTCACGTGGCCGTAGGCGTGGTAACGGGCCCCTGTCCCTCGACCTGGCCGGCCGGGACGACGAGGGCGGGATCGCTGCCTCCTTGGTCGAGGCGGAACGGCGGATAGACGTCGGTCATCAGGGCCACATAGCCCGCGACGCGTAGGGCCCACCGGTTCATCCCGAGGATGGCGTCGTACAGCGGTCGGGGGTAGGCACCGGTGAACGCGAGGATGACGGCGGCGATGATCACGAGGATGCCGACGAGACCGCCGCTGGCGAAGATGTTCCACTGCCA
Organism: Kribbella steppae; assembly: GCF_004342025.1. Lineage (GTDB taxonomy): Bacteria > Actinomycetota > Actinomycetes > Propionibacteriales > Kribbellaceae > Kribbella > Kribbella steppae. The sequence goes on from NZ_SLWN01000001.1 coordinate 542,120, forward strand.
GCTGTCGGACCGGTTGACGGCCCACATGCCACCGCCGACGAAGATGCCGACAATGATGTAGTGCGGGATCGCCAGCAGCCACCACTTCACCAGGACAAGGCCGCGGGACAGCTGCGCCGGGTAGTCGACCGACAGATGTGCTGGATAGTCCGGGACGTCCTTCAAGGTGAACGGTGGGTACTGATCTGTGCCGAGCGCACCGTAGGCGTAGTAGGTCACTCGCCAGGACCACCGCATCACCCCGACGTTGAAGTCGAAGATGCGGCGTGGGTAGCGAGCGGTGAAGAGGATCGCGAAGAACGCGATGACAGAGCCGACCATGAAGCCGAGCCACAAGAACGCCAGTACGACGTAGTGCGGGATCACGAGGATCCACTTGACCAACCACAGCCATCTGGACGATTTCGGGTCCAGCGCGGCGTTCACATGCACCGGATAGAGCACAGATGTTGTCATGATTGGGCCCCCCTGCGGGTGCCTGGCTGACGCCGGCGCCCTGATCGCTGTCTCCGACGAACACGCCGAGACCAACGTCCGCATACGCCCTAGGATTCTCACCATCCTCGGGAGTACAGCCCCTGTCAATGGCCGCGTCCGGTGGCCAGAAGCCACCCGCCCACGCATTTGACTTCAAGTTCGCTTGAAGGACTTGACTGCGTTCATGACCACAGCAGATCTGGCACGTCAGACCGACCTCGAGGCGATCAATCAGGTGGTTGCCACCGTCGAGCACTCCACCCGCAACGAGCTGCCCGAGGAGTTCCTCGGCTTGTTCCGCGCCGATGCGATCTGGACGACCGGCGGTGGCAAGAAACTGCTCGGGCTGGAAGAGATCTCGGCATTCACCCATCAGGTGCTCCCCGGCGGCATGAAGGGGCAGGGTCTGTCGGTCGACATGACGGTGGTGCATGTGCTGTTCATCCGCCCCGATGTCGCCGCCGTCAAGGTGCGCCAGCAGTACAGCAAGCTCGACGGCCGGCCAGTGGACGACGAGAGCATCGTCTTCAACGAGGGCACCCCGCTGTTCGTCATGTCCAAGGAGGACGGGCAGTGGCGCTTGGTCGCCTGCCAGAACACCGAGGTAGTGCCTGGATAGGCCACGTTGGGCCGATCGATAACTTCTGGCCTCCTGGGGGCATCTAACAGGTGTCCTTAGGGGGCACCGTGAAATGTATTCCCACCATCCACATCCGCAGACCGATCCGCACCGCTCTCGCGGTGCTCGCAGTAGCCGCCGTACCGGTGGGAGCCGTCGCTGTACCGGCGCTCGCCGGCCCAGCCACGGCAGCATCCAGGACCGCCGCTGCCGCCACCTGCCCGACCGGCTGGGGTTCATTGCCTGAAGCAAGCACTTTCCAGGGCCTCGGTCACCTGACGAACGTTCGCACCGGCCGGCACGACTGTTTCGACCGGATCGTGTTCGACATCGACGGCAAGCCGTCCTGGTTCCGCGTGGCGTACGTGAACGACATCGGCACCGTCGGCGAGGGCAAGCCCATTCCGCTCCGCGGCGGCGCCAAGCTGGCGATCGTCCTGCTGGCAGCGTCGTACGACGACACGAACCACTACACCTACGACCCGGCGAACTACGACGAACTGACGAACGTGAGCGGCTACCGGACTTTCCGGCAGGTCGTCAGCGCCGGCAGCTTCGAAGGACAGACGACCATCGGACTCGGCGTCCGCGCCCGACTGCCGTTCCGCGTCTTCACTCTCACCGGCCCAGGCTCCACGAGCCGTGTCGTCGTCGACGTCGCCCACAGCTGGTGACGGCGACGCCATGAGGTCACTTCGCACGCAGGCAACCACGAGCAAGACCAACGAGAGGCTCGGCATGTCCAGTCGGCAGCGAAGTGTGGGAGTAGCGATGGCAGCTGCTCTGCTACTAGCGGGAGCGATCCCTGGAACCGCGAACGCGACGACCACCCAGGCAGGCGCCATCAGCGCGGCTTGCCGGATGTTGGTTGGTTCCGTGACGCCTGGCGGTGATCACACGTCGAACCTGCTCACGGCGACGTCACCCATCACGTCACAGCCGCGCCCTGTGCGCCAGAACATCTATCCGGACGGCAAGGTCCGCCTCAGTGGAGCCATGGCGACTGACCCGGACATCCCCGGCTACGACTCGTTGGTCAGCGGCTGGGTCGTGATGGGCTCGACGATGTACCAGAGCGGCTACCGCGTCGGGCTGGACGGTGCGGTCAAGCCAGAGGAAATCGGACTCGCACCCGTCGGTAGTGGCTGGGGTGACATGACCGCCTTCGAGACGGTCAGGTACTACCCGTTCACTCCCAACGGGATGCCCGGGGTGACGAATCAGTACGCACTCCGCGCGGACGGCGTACTCTTCCGCTGGACCATGGGCAGCGCCGCCGGCCGCCCGATCTGGAGCAACAAGCAGTCCGCGCCGGGGTTCGCGGCGGTGAAGACGATGGCCATGATCAGTCAGACGGCCACCTACGACACCTTCCTGGCGACCACCCGAGGTGGAGCGCTCTACACGATCCGGATCCCGCGGACGTCGCCGATGAAGCCGATCGTCAAGCAGGTGCGCAGTTCCACCTGGCAGGGATTCGAGTCGCTCATCATCGAGAAGTGCGGCGTTTACGGGACGTTGGTGCTCGGCATCGACAAGGACACCCGCTCCGGCTATCTGTACGCCGTTGGCCACGCCAACGGCACGTCCACGGTGATCAAGGGCCTCGGCAAGATGCCTGGAACCTTCAGCGACCCGGTCTACTTCAGGCACGTCCTGCGCCCGAACGACGCACCGATGTTGTTCGGCGAATAACGCAACTTCTGATCCTGCGGGCGCATCAAGTTCAGTAGGAACAAACCCCTTGTGCGCGCCGAGAGGCGCGCACAAGCCAACCGGGGGAAGCGATGGTCACCACGCGGAGTACACGCAGGCAGGGCGGTGCAGCCGTACTCGGGCTGGCTCTGCTGGCGGTAGGCTTGGCCCCGGGAACGGCGGGTGCGGCAAGGCAGGTCGCGGAGGGGTCGACGACAGCCACCGCCGCTTGCAAGATCAGCCTCGCGTCGGTCACAGCCGATGGTGATCACGGAGGCCAGGACGTCACGGCGACCTCGCCGCCGACGGCCACCAGCCGCCACACCGTCAGGGAAGGGGTGCTCCCGGCCGGACAGGCGAGGCTCAGCAGCACCTTCGTCGTCGAGCCCGACACTCAGGGGAACGACATCTCCGGCCGCACGATCCTGGGCGATTCGATGTACGACGTGGCCTACGAGACCCACTGGGGCGGCGAGACCGACCCCGTGGGGCCGCCTCGGCTCACCAAGGTCGGTGGTGGCTGGGGTGCTTTCACCGCCTTCGAAACCTCCAACTACGAGACATATGCCGCTGGGCGGAGCACGCAGTACGGCCTGCGCCGCGACGGCGTGCTGTTCCGGTGGACGGTCGACGGCAAGCGCATCTGGCACAGAGCCGGCTCGTACGCCGGATTTGCGTCGGTGAAGACGATGGCGCTGATCAGCAAGACGCGCACGTACGACACCTTCTTGATGAACACTCGCGGCGGGGCGCTCTACACCGTCCGCATCCCGATCAGTTCGCCGATGAAGCCGGTCGTCAAGCTCGTGCGCAGTACGACCTGGCAGGGCTTCGAGTCGTTCACTGCACAGAAGTGTGGCCAGTACGGCGTACTGCTCCTCGGCATCGACAAGGACACCGGCGCCGGCTACCTGTACGCCGTTGGCCACGCCAACGGCACCTCCACGGTGATCAAGGGCCTCGGCAAGGTCCCCGGCACTTTCAACGACCCGGTCTATTTCCGCTGGGGCGTCATACCGGTCCTGGACCCGATCTTCGGCGAGTAGCACCGACTTGGGGCGCTGCGGAGGCTCAGCCCTCCGTGGCGCTTTCTCTTCGGAGTAGAACCAGCCACCCGGTGTTGGCCGAGGCACCATCCTGCAGTCGCCGGGGTCTGCGCATTAGGGTTGCTGGTGTGGATGGAGCCGGCGCCGCGTTTTCGGCGGCTGACGTGAGTGAGGCGTTGGGCGTTCGGGTCGTTGGCGTGGATGTGGTTGAGAGGTTTGCGGCGTCAGCGGCTGAAGTTGCACGGCTGCGGGTTCGCTGTGCGGACCCAGACGAGCTCAGTGTGATTGGGAAGTGGGCAACGGGCGCGGGTGTTGTCGGGGCTCGGCGGGAGTTGCTGTTCTTCGAGCAGCTTGCGCCGCGGTGGGATCATCCGGCGCCGCAGTTGCTGGGTGTCTGTGATGCCGGCGAGGGTGTCCTGCTGTTGAGCGAGGACTTGGACGCGGCTGGCTACCGCTCCCCCGGCGGGAGCGTCTCAGAGGCACAGTTGCGCGGGACCATCGAGACACTTGTGGGTCTACATGCCTGCTTCTGGAACGACGTACCGCTCGACGCCAGGCAGTCTGAGTTGTCTGTGACCAGTACGGCGCAAGCCTGGCCGCCGGAGGTGATCGCACGGCACGCTACGGCGGTGCGGGACGAAGCGGAGAGGTTCTTTGCTACGGACACCGAACTCGACGCCGGCGAGCGTGCGGAGCTCGAGGACATCCTTGGGGCGTGGGAGCGGCAATTCCAGGTACGCGTCGCTGGTGGAGCCGCGATCACGTTGATCCATGGGGATTTCCACTTTCTCGGCAACGTGTTCTTCAGGCCGGACGACGTACGGCCGAAGGTCATTGATTGGTCGGAGGCGAAGCCTGGGCTCGGGCCGCACGACCTTGCGTATTGCCTGACTGTAGTGCCGACTGAAGACCGCCTCGCGCGGGATCGAGTGCTGCTGCGGCGTTATTGGGACGGGTTGCGAAGCGCCGGAGTCGGCGACTACAGCTGGGAACTCTGTGAGTGGGACTTCCGGTTCTCGGCGATCAGCAATCTGTTTCAGTCCGTCTTCCAGCGCAGCGCGAAGTGGTATCGCAAGTCGCTGGCCGAGATCGAGGCACTCGGCTCCCGCGAGGTGCTGGCCGCGCCACCTTCACTGCCGATCTGAGTAGTTCAGCGCATGTGGAGCACCCGGTGGCGAAACGACTATAAGCACATGACAAAGCCGATTCAGCCATCGACCACCGCCGCGTATTACGCCCAGGCCGTTCTGTCGTTCGCACTCTCGCTGACGGCGATGGGGCTCGCGCTGATCTATACCCCCGCACCGGGCTGGGTACGAGCGTTCCTGACCCTCGGTCTCCTGTACGTCGTCACGTCGACAATCACCCTCTCCAAGGTCATCCGCGACCGCCAGGAGATGTCAGAAGTCACCAACCGCGTCGACCAGGCCCGACTCGACAAACTCCTCGCCGAACACGACCCCTTCAAAGTCGACGCCTGAACCAGCACAACCGTCGAGCGATGCTCCAACCTGTGAGGTCAGGGGCAGGTCTTTTGGTAGGGGTGGTCGGGGAAGGCTTGTGTCCACTCGGTGGGGGTTAGGTTGCGGCCCGCCATTGCGCAGGCTTGGGTGAGGATGCGGGCAGTGCTGGTGTCCCAGTGGTAAACCTTGCCGTCGTACGCCGGGATCGCGATCACGTCACCGTCTTGGGTGAAGATCGGGCCGACCGGGATCGGGGCGGCTTCGCTGGCGGTGGCCCCTGTGAGCAGGTTGTCCAGGGTTTTGGCGTCCCAGACGGTGACGGTGCCGTCGGCGGCGCCGGAGACGAGGCGGGCGCCGTCCGGGGAGAATCGGATGCTGATGCCCTGCGCCCGGTGGCCGGTGGTTGGGGCGACGGTGACCGCACCGGAGCGGGTGTCGATGGTGAAGACGCCACTGGTCCCGGTACCTGCGATCAGTCGGCCATCAGATGAGTAAGCGGCTGCGTTGACCGACATCGCCAGGTCGCCTTCCACGACGACCTCGCCGGTGGCTGCCCGGACGATTCGCCACGACATCGTGGCGCCGCTCCTACCGTCCTGGAAGAGTACTGCGGTCTCACCGTCCGGGGATGCTGCCGTGCAGCAGTCTGCGATCCAGCCGTGCGTCACGTCTTCCACCGTCATGTCAGCGTCGAGATACGTGGTGCCTTCGTGTGTGCCGGCGACGATGCGGTTGCCGTGGTTGACGTAGCCGACGGAGCCCACGTCCCGAGTTTCCTTCTGCAGTACCTTGCCGGTCCGGGCGTCAAAGACCGCAACCAGGTGGAGGCCATGGACGACGAGGCGCTGGCCGTTCGGGTGCCACGACGCCGGCACCTGCGCTTCGCCTTGGAGTTCAAGGTCGAGACTGGTCGGTGGTGTCATCCGGCCGGTGGCTACGTCAGCGATGCTGACCCACGACGTGCCAGCCTCGTTCCACAGATAGGCGATCCGCTGCCCGTTGCCTGAAGCAAGTACGTGGAGGTATCGGCGCGACGGCGCACCCTGTGTCCAGCGAACATACCGCCGTTGGCCGCCAAGATCATAGGCGCGCAGGATGCCCTTGTCGCCGGCCGTGTACAGCGTCCGGCTGTCCGGGCTGAAGGCAACCGCCCATGACACCTCTGCGCTGCGAAGGCGTTGCACTACTTGGCCCGTGGCCAGGTTCCAGATGATGATCTCACCACCAGAATGAGCCGTAGCCAGCAGCTTGCCGTCAGCCGAAAAGGCGGCGTCGCGCGGTGGATCTGCAGTACTGCGCAACACTCTGACGGTCTCCCCGGTCTGCGCATTGACCACCGTTGTCGTGGTCCGGTCGTTCCGGATCGGGCCGGGATGCAGATAGGCCAGCAGGTCGCCGCCCTTGGAAACTTCGATGATCGGAAGACCGATAGTGGAGTCGACAATCGGACCGCCGAACAGATCCTGCCGCTGCCACTTCTGCCGTCCGGTAGCCACGTCGAACGCGGTGAGGAACCAGGGTTTGTAGACCGTCCGACCGTCGGGGCTGATCACCGCCCGCTGGGGCCCGATGCCCAAAGCGAGCCTGTGTGGCGGCCGATCGAGTGCAGCGAGGTCCCACACCAGAGCGAACGCCGGTATCACGTCCCAGTCATCTCCCGGTGCTTCCTGCAGACCGATGGCAAGGTAGCGGCCGTCCGCGCTGAAGGCCAGGTTCTTCAACCGCGGTACGGCGACCGTCGGGAAGATAGGCTGCGCTTTCACCGGCTCGAGATTGTCTGCAGTCAACAATCGGATCGGCGATCTAGGGTCGATCGCGGTGCCGTCGTGCTCTCCCGCGATCACAGCGATCAGGCGGCCATCAGGGCTGAACCGGGGTCGGGTGTAGATGTCCAGGTTCTCGGCGACTGGGGCAAAGGTGTACGACTTGAGCACCTTTCCCGACGGTGCGTCGTACAGGTTGAAGGTCGCCTTGTTGTCGCCGGAGACGATGCGGGTGCCGTCGGGTGAGACGTCGAGGTTCTCGGCCTCGGTGCGGCCGAGCGGGGCGCGGGTGGAGCGGAGGAGGAGTGGGTTCTTGTTGATTGCGGCAACCAGGTTGGCTCGGGTCTCGGGGGCGTCGTCGAGGCGGACGCCTTGAGCGGCGAGGAGGAGCGACTGGCTGATGTCGTCGGTCACCAACGCGCGGGCGCCGACTTGGCGAGCGAGTTCGCGGTTGGCCGCTAGTTCGGCTTTGTCTGCTTGGCGTACGGCGACCAGGCCGGCGATGAGGGCGCCGAGCAGAAGAACGGCCGCGGTGGCGAGGGCGGCGCGGAGGCGGCGGTTGACTCGCTGCTGCAAGCGGGCTCGGGTCTCGGCCGCGCGGAGCTCGGTCTCGGACAATCGCTTGCTTGCGGCAAGGAAGTCGTCCTCGGTCGCGGTCAGGGTTGGCGTCGTACGTTCTCGCCAGTCGAGGGCTTTGGCGAGGCGGACGCCGCGGTAGAGCTCACTCTCGGGCCGGTCGAGGTTGTTCCACGAGTCGGCGGCAACCGCGAGGTGGTGCAGGATGCGCTGGCCTTCGAGGTCGTCCTCGAGCCAGCCGCGGAGCCGGGGCCAGGCGCGCACCAACGACTCGTGCGCGATCTCGACGACGCCGGCGTCACTCGTGAGCAACCGCGACGACACGAGCAGGTCGATCATCTGATCGTCCGCGGGACGTGTCACGACGAGCCGGCGCGGCAGGCGGCTGCGGATCGGTTCACCTTCCGGGCCAGGGGCGACCAGGCGCAGCAACAGGTCGTGCAGGACTGCCCGCTGCTCCGGAGAGATCCGTTCGTGCACCTCTTCGGCGGACTGAGCGACGGCGCTGCGGATACCGCCGGAGTCGTTGTAGCCCCCGACGGTGAGCGTGCGACCTTCGCGACGTTGCCAGGTTTCGCGAAGGGCGTGCGACATCAACGGCAGTGCGCCCGGTTGGTCGGTGACCTCATTGACGAGCAGGTCGACCAGCCCCGGTTCGACGACCAGCGATGACAGCCGGGCGGGTTCCTCGATCGCTGCGCGCAGGTCGTCCTGTGTCATACCCGACAGGAGGTAGAGGCCGCGCTCGACGAGTCGCGCGAAGGCCGGATGAGCAGAGACGTCAGCGAGTCGGTCGGCCCGGATCGACATGATCAGAGGTGCCTGGTGGGCGCTCAGAGCGGCTAAGAAGGTCTCACGTTCGCGAGTGTCCTGGCAAAGCGAGAACACCTCCTCGAACTGGTCCACGAGAAGAGCCGCCGTACCAGGCATCGCAGCCGCCAGCGCGGCGACCGGATGCGGACCCGGCGACATCACCACGACCTGCTTGCCGTCCCGGCGCAACGCGGCCGCCACACCGGCCCGGACGAGCGAGGACTTGCCGCACCCCGACGGCCCAGCGACGGCCAGGACCGAGGTATCGGTCAGCTTGCGCAGGCACGCCGCGATGTCGGCGTCGCGGCCGAAGAAGGTGTCCGCGTCCTCGACGTCGTACGACTTCAACCCTGGGTACGGGCAGATCAGACTCGGTTCCGGCAGGGCGCTCTCCGCCACGAGGGACGGGTCTTGGCGCAGGATCGCCTGCTCCAGTGCGTCGACGTCCGCGTTGGGATCGAGGCCGAGGTCGCGGCTCAGTACGGTCCGCAGGCGGCGGATTGTCGACAATGCTTCGCCCTGACGGCCAGCCTGGTACTGCGCTGTCGCGAGTAGGACCCAGCGACGTTCGCGCAGCGGGGCCTCGGTCACGAGTGCTTGTGCCTTCGCGAGCACCTTTTCGTGCTGACCCGATCGCAGCGCCGACTCGACGTACAACTCGTCGGCGGTGTGCCGCAACTCGATCAGTCGCGAAGCCTCGATCCGGGCCGGGTCCCAGCCGTCCAACTCGGTCAGCGGCCGGCCACGCCACAGCGTCAGCGCGTCCGCGAGTACGACGGCCGATCGCTCCGGCTCGCCGGTCGCCAGCAACGCACGAGCTCGTACCACCGCGCGATCGAATCGCTGAGCGTCGATCTCGTCGAGCGGCACGACGAGCCGATACCCGAGCGGCAACGTCTCGATCGCGTGCGTGCCCAGGACCTTGCGGAGCCGAACCACGCAGCCCTGCACGACTTTGTGCCAGGACGGCGGCAGTCGCTCGCCGCCCCACAACACGTCGGCGAGCTGCTCTGCGCTGACGACCTCCCCAGGATGTACGGCCAGTGCAGCGACCACGACCCGGTCACGTCTCCCGAGAGTCTGATCCCCCTCGATCGTGAGCGGCCCCAATACATCGATGCCCACCTCTCGACTGTCGACCTCCGCCGACAAGCCGTCAACGGCCGCGTTACCGCCGTGATACCGCGGTCAGGCGCCGCGATACCGCCGTACGCGACAACTGGAGCACCGGACGTACGGCGTACCTGGACCGCAGCCAAGCGGCCCCGCCGGACGTGCGGCAAGGAGAAGGAATCATGAACCACCGCATCACGGCGATCGCAGTCATTCCCTTCGCGTTCGCATTCGCAACGGCCGCACCGGCGACGGCGAGCCCGTGGGATCCCACACCGACACCGCAGCAGGTGGAGCCGTGGCCGGACGAGGGGTCCGGTTATCCCGGGTACGCCGACCAGCAGGTACCAGCCGAGACGGTCAATCAAGTGACTGCACTCCACGCCACCTCGGTCGCCCTCGGCGCAATCGGCGGCATCACGCTCGCCGGAGCCGCGCTCGGCATCACCCTCGCCGTCCAGCGCCGCCGCGACCATCTGCCTTCCACCCAAGGCATCTAGCCCGTTCTGTTGGATCATCCGAATCACCGCGCAGTTCCTCGAAGAACTGCGCGGTGGCTACACGTCAGGTTCGGACGCGGAGGAAGGCGACGTAGTGGAGGGTGTCGTGATCGGTGATGTTCACGAGGTCCCAGCCGACGGGGTCGAGCATTTCGACGGCGCTGAGCACCAGGTCGATCGCGGCGGTGCTGACGTGTCCCCCACCGTGCACTGCGATGTGGCGGAACGGGTAGCCGTCGAGGCGGATCTCACCGCTCAGGATCTGGGCCGCGGGGAACAGACGCGGCGGGCGAGGCGGCACCCCTTGCAGCTGGGACATGCACCACACCCTAGAGGGCGCCGGAGATCGCCTTCTTGCGGAGCTCGGAGCGGTAGGCCTCGAGGGCGATGAGCTCGCCGAACATGCGGTTGTAGTCGTCCGCCCGGTCGATCGGGTTGGTGCGCTGCAGCTTCGACTTGAGGTCCTGGATCCGGCGCGCGCAGGTCAACTCCTGCAACCGGGCCAGCAGCGCCAGCGCATACGCCTCGTCCGGATCGCGGCCCAGCCGGAGCGGGTCGACGGCCAGCGCGCCGACCACCGCCGCGGCGGGATCGTTGCCGATGGCATCGCGTACGGCGACCACCCAGGCCTCACCGGGAGCCGCGGCCGCCGGACCACCCGCCTTCGCCATCGCGGACCGGATCGCGGCCAGCCACGGATGCGTGAAGTCGTGGTCGTCCAACTCGTCGAACGCGACACCCACCAGCGCCGGATGCTGCATCGCGATCTTCAGCACGTCCCACTCGATCACGAACCGCTGATCCCGCGGCGACGGCACATCCACCCGTGGCGGCGGCGGAGGAGCTTCCCCTTGTACGACGACCGGCTGCTGCGGCCGATCGTTCGACACAGCGGCAGCGGGACGCGACGCCGCGCGGTACACCTCGGTGCGAACCTGGTCGACCTCCAGCCCGAGGTGCCCGGCGAGCTCACGGGTGAACGCGTCCACCTTCGACCGGTCGCGGATGCTGACCACCAGGCGAGCGGCGTCGCGCAGCGCGTCGATCCGGGTGTCCGCGCGGTCCAGGTCGTACTTCGACAGCACGTTTGCGAGCACGAACCGGTACAGCGGCACCCGCCGGCCGATCAGCTCGCGGACCGCGGCGTCACCCTTCTGCAGCCGCAGGTCACACGGATCCAGCCCGTCCGGCTCCACCGCGACGTACGTCTGCGAGGCGAACGCCTGGTCCCCCGCGAACGCCTTCAGCGCCGCCCGCTGGCCGGCCTCGTCACCGTCGAAGGTGAAGATTACCTCGCCGCGGAACTGGTCGTGATCCAGCAGCAACTGCCGCAACACCCGCGCGTGGTCGTCGCCGAACGACGTACCGCAGGTGGCGACGGCCGTCTGGACACCGGACAGATGACACGCCATCACATCGGTGTAGCCCTCGACGACCACGGCCTGGCGGCCCTTCGCGATCTCGCGGCGGGCGAGGTCGACGCCGTACAGGACCTTGGACTTCTTGTAGATCGGGGTCTCGGGGGTGTTCAGGTACTTCGCTTCGATCCTGTCGTCGTCGAAGAGCCGCCGGGCGCCGAACCCGATCACATCGGACGACGCGTCCCGGATCGGCCACATCAGCCGACCGCGGAACCGGTCGTACAGCCCGCGCTGGCCGTCCGCCGACAGTCCGGACGCGACCAGCTCGGCGTTGGTGAAGCCGCGACCCCGCAGATGCGCGGTCAGCGCCTCACCGCCGCGCGGGGAGAACCCGACGCCGAAGTGCACGGCCGCGTCCTTGTCGAACCCGCGCTTGTCCAGGAACTGCCGCCCGAGCGTCGCGTCGGGCGCGCCGAACAGCTGCTCCACGAAGAACTCGGCGGCGACCTTGTGCGCCTCGACCAGCCGGGGCCGCTGGTTCGCCGGGCCGCGGTGGATCGGCGCGCCGGAGTCGTCGTACCGGAGCTGGATACCGACCTTCGAGGCCAGCGTCTCGACCGCCTCGTGGAAGCTGATCTGGTCGATCTTCTGGATGAAGTCGATGACGTCGCCGCCCTCTTGGCAGCCGAAGCAGTAGAAGAATCCGCGCGACGGGGTGACGTTGAACGACGGCGACTTCTCGTCGTGGAACGGGCACAGACCCTTCAGCGACCCACCGCCGGCGTTCTTCAAGGTCACGTACGAGCCGACGATGTCGTCGATCCGGGCTCGCTCGCGCACCAGCGCGACGTCCTCGTCCTTGATCCGGCCTGCCACGCCGTGAGTCTAGCCGGGCCGATCGCATAGGTTGGCGGGCATGCCACGAACTCTTCGCCCAGGTCAGCGCTCCGAGCTGTACGTCGTCGACGTGAGCACCGGCGACCGGCGGCTCGTCCACAGCTCGACCACCCTGCTCTTCGAGGCGCCGAACTGGACCGCGGACGGCCGGCTCGTCGTCAACGGCGACGGCCGCCTGTTCAGCGCCGCGTCGGACGGGCTGACCGAGATCGACCTCGGCGGGGTGCCGCCGATCAACAACGACCACGTCCTGAGCCCGGACGGTACGACGATCTACGTGTCGGCCGACGATGGGCATCTGTACGCCGTACCGCTCGAAGGCGGCGCTCCGCGGCGGGTGAGCAACGACCGCGGACCGGGTTTCCACCACTACCTGCACGGGGTCTCGCCGGATGGCCGGACGCTCGCCTACATCGGTCTGGAGCAGGTGGGCGACCGCCGGGTGACCAACGTGTGGACAATCCCGACGGCCGGCGGCGCCGACGTCCAGGTGACGAACGACGAGCATGCGGACGACGGCTCGGAGTACAGCCCGGACGGGAAGTGGATCTACTTCAACTCCGAGCGGGCGTCCACGACGCCGGGTCACGCCCAGCTGTTCCGGATCGCGGTCAGCACCGGCGAGGTCGAGCAACTGACCTTCGACGAGCGGGTCAACTGGTTCCCGCACCTCGCACCGGACGGCTCCGCGATCGCCTACGTCAGCTTCCCGCCCGGCATCCGGGGGCATCCCGCGGACGTGGACGACGTACGCCTGCGCCTCCTGAGCCCGGACGGTGAGATCCGCGAGATCGCGACGCTGTTCGGCGGCCAGGGCACGATGAACGTGCCGAGCTGGTCGCCGGACAGCAAGAGCTTCGCGTACGTCGCGTACCCGCTCTAAACGTCGGCCAGGTCGATCGACGCGTCGGCCAGCCGTGCGGGATCGAGCTGCTTACCTGACCGGATCAGATCCTGGATGGCGTCGGTCGCACCCCAGGTGTTGACGTGCATCCCGGCCAGCAGACGCCGGTCGTCGTCGAGCCAGAAGGCGAGATACGCACCCGAGGCCGGATCACCGCGCAGCACCACCTGGTACGACGCTCCGCGCGGAACGTCGCCGGCGTACTCCATGCCGAGGTCGTACTGGTCGGTGAAGAAGAACGGGAGCGCGTCGTGCGCGACGTCCTGACCGAGGATCGCCTTCGCCGCGGACTTCCCGGTGTCCTTCGCGCTCTGCCAGTGCTCGACCCGGACCGGCCGGCCGAACAGCGGGTGCTCCCACCGGACCACGTCGCCGGCCGCGTACACGTCCTCGGCCGAGGTGCGCAGGTCCGGACCGGTGACGATGCCGGACCCGTTGTCCGGCGTGGCGACCTCGATACCGGCGTCCGCAGCGAGCTCGGTGTTCGGCTGCACGCCCACGCCGACGATGACCAGATCCGCCGGGATCACCTCACCATCGGAGGTCCGCACCCCGGCCACCTTGTCGGTGCCTTCGAAGCCCTCGACCCCGGTGTCGAACCGGAGGTCCACACCGTGCTGCCGGTGCAGGTCAGCGAACAGCTCGCCGACCTGCTCACCGAGTACGGCGGCCAGCGCGGTGGACTGTGGCTCGACCACGGTCACCTCGCAGCCGCGTTCCCGCGCGGCCGATGCAGCCTCGAGGCCGATCCAGCCGGCGCCGACCACGACCACTCGCGGCTTCGCGGCGTACGCATCGGTCAGAGCCTGCGACTCGTCTGCCGTCCGCAGGTAGTGGATACCGGGCAGGTCGGCACCTGGCAAGTCGAGACGCCGTACGCGGCTGCCGGTGGCGATCAGCAGCTTGCTGTAGGACACCTGTGAGCCGTCGTCCAAGGTGACGGTGTGGGCCGCGGTGTCGATACCGGTGACGGTCGTGCCGAGTCGCAGGTTGACGTTGTTGTCGTCGTACCACTGCTGGTCGTGCAACTGCGCGACGTCGGTCTGGTCCTTGCCGAGCAGGACGCCCTTGGACAACGGTGGTCGCTCGTACGGCAGCTTGGTCTCGCTGCCGATCAGGACGATGCCGCCGGTCCAGCCGTCGTTCCGGAGCTCCTCGGCCGCGGTCGCCCCCGCGAGACTCGCGCCGACGATGACAATCTGCTCTGCATCAGTCATACGCACGACATTAGGCCCTCGCTCGGTGTGCGTCAGTCCCGGGCGCGCGCCTCGTGGACCGGGGCGCGGACGCCTCGTGGACCGGGGCGCGGGCGCCTCGTGGATCGGGGCGGCGCGCTGTCTCGTGGGCCGGGTCCCGGCGCGCCCGAGCCCTTGCCGCGTCCCGCTCGGATGACTACCTTGTCGCAGGACATCAGACGTCCTATGTCATGCCAGGAGAGCTATGCGCAAGACCACCTCAGGTCGCTTCGCGGCCGCCGCCCTGCTCGCCGCCGGCGCGCTGCTGGCATCCTTCGCCGCCCCGGCCGCGTCCGCCCGCACTGCCCCGGAGTCACCACCCACCGCACCCTCAACTCAGGCCCCGACCGCATCCGCATCCGCGTCCACGCCCGCGACCGCGCCAACGTCCGCGTCCGCCTCCAACGGTCCGCGAACCACCGCCGACGTACCAACCTCGCAGGCTGCCCCGTTCGTCGACGACAACGTGCTGTTCGAACAGAAGACGAACGGATACGCGTGCTTCCGCATCCCGGCGATCGTGCGGGCGGGCAACGGCATGGTGCTGGCGTTCGCCGAGGGCCGGGTCGCGGACTGTGGCGACGACGGCGACATCGACGTCGTCCTGCGGAGATCGACCGACGGCGTACTCGGATCTGGTCCGGCTCGACGGTGACCAGGCTGCCTTGCTCTACGAGGCCGGCGTCGCGACGCCGTACGAGACGATCCGGTACGCGCGGTTCAACGAGGCCTACCTGGCGACGCCGAACGGCACTCCCCCGGGCATCCCGGGACCACCGGCGCCAGGTCCACTGACGCCTGATGTCGGTCCGGCGCACAACCCGGCGTACGTACGCGGCGGGGGCGACAGTTGCCGAGGGCAAGTTCGGCACCGGGCTCGCGTTGGACGGTGTGGACGATCGGGTCGAGGTGCCGTTCGACCGTTCGATCGATGTTGGCGCGCAGGACTTCACCATGATGGCGTGGATCAAGTACGGCGCCGCCACCGGATCACACGCGATTCTGTGGGCCTACCGCACCGGATCGGGGACGACACCGCAGGTCTGGCTCCGCGCCGAACCGGAGGCGGCCGACAACCGAAATCCACGACTCGACGCCCGAGGGCGGAGCCGGATGAGGGGTGCGGTCAGTCGACCAACTGGATGTGCCAGGCCTGGGCTGAGGGGTCGGTGAGGGAGGAGACCTGGTCGACGATGACGCGGAGGCGGGCGTTGTCGTCGGGAGCGTCGGCGAAGTCGGCTTTGAAGGCGGTGTCGAGGTGTAGCGGCGCGGACTTCCAGAGTGCCTCGACGAGTTCGGTGAGGAGCTCACGTTGGGAGGCGCGGCGGGCTTGGCGTTCCGGCGAGTTGAGGACGTGGAACATACCGACACCCTTGAGCAGACCGATCTCCACGCGGATGCCGTCGGGGACGATCAGGTCCGCCTCGTAGCGGATCAGGCGTGAGCGGCCGAAGACGGCGTGGGTCGCCTGCTCGGCAGCGGTGCAGAAGCGCCCGATCAGCTGACTGGTCAGGTCCTTCAGCCCGCCGAGCGCCCGCCGGCTGTCGTCGAACGACGCCCCCGGCCAGTACGGCAAGCCGGTCAGCCGCCGCCACCCCTCGTCCAGCACCGCATCTGTTGCCTCCGGCAAATACAGCCGCCGGACGATCTCCCAGTACGGCGCCCGGTCCGCATCCACCGCGGCCAGGTCGATGTGGTGGGCAACGATCCCGTCCTCGACGTCGTGCACCGAGTAGGCGACGTCGTCGGCGAAATCCATCACCTGCGCCTCCAAGCACCGCCGTTCGCCGACGCCCTGACGCAACCACTCGAAGACCGCGAGATCATCGTCGTACACACCGAACTTCCGCTCGCCCGTCCTCCTGGGCCACGGGTACTTCGTCGCGGCGTCGAGCGTTGCCCGGCTGAGGTTGAGACCGACACTGCGACCGGCCGGGTCGAACGCCTTCGACTCCAGCCGGGTGAGTAGACGCAGCGTCTGCGCGTTTCCCTCGAAGCCGCCGATCTCCGCCGCGACCTGGTCGAGCGCCCGCTCACCGTTGTGCCCGAACGGCGGATGACCGAGGTCATGCGACAGACAGGCGGCGTCGACGATGTCCGGATCACAACCGAGCGTCAAGGCGAGTTCCCGGCCGATCTGCGCGACCTCGAGGCTGTGCGTCAGCCGATTGCGAACGAAGTCGTCACTACCGGCGGTGACGACCTGCGTCTTGGCCGCCAGTCGCCGCAGTGCGGCACTGTGCAGTACGCGCGCACGATCGCGAGCGAAGGCAGTCCGCCCGGGCCGCTTGACCGGCTCTGCCACCCATCGCTCGGCGTCATGCTCGTCGTACCACTCATGCTGCTTCCTCATCACAGCTCACAGTAGCCGCCACGACCGACACTTTTCGTGAACAGCGCATGACACCACGGCCAGCGGGAACCCGAAGAAAAGTAAGGGCCAGGTCGAGAACGCCGCGCGAGCTCCGACGTCCCGATCATGACCAAGAAGAGGCAACGACAGGACACAGTCATGAAGGACGCCAGCACGGCAACGACCCTTCCTCCGGTCGTCGACCGCGAGAGCTTCGAAGCAGAGATCGAAGAACTCCGAGTCCGGGAGAAGGCGCATACCCACGAAGGTGACGCGATCGCCGCGGCCCGGCGGCGCCTGCCGATGGTCGAGGTGGATGCCAAGACCGAGCTGATCGGGCCCAACGGACCGCTCACCCTGCTCGACGCGTTCGAAGGGCGCCGGCAACTCATCGCCTACTACTTCATGTGGCACCCCGGGCACCCCGCGGCCGAACAGTGTCAGGGCTGCACCTGGTGCAACACCCATGTCTCGGAGCTGTCCTACCTGCATTCGCGCGACATCACGTACGCCGTCTTCTGCCAGGGCCCGTACGACGAAAGCCGCCGGTACCACGACTTCATGGGCTGGACCATGCCGTGGTACTCGGCCGTGGCCTCCCTCGACACCCTCCTCGTCGGCCGCGCCATCGGCTCGATGCATCTCGTCTGCTACGTACGCGACGGCGACCGGGTGTTCGAGACCTGGTGGACGACCGTCCGTGGCGTCGAGGTGATGGACAACAGCTACTCGCTGATGGATCTCACGGTCTACGGGCGCCGAGAGACTCACGAGGACTCCCCCGAGGGCTGGCCGCAAGAGTGGGAGCCCGGCGGCCTGACCGCCGACGGACGCCCCATCTCCCAGTGGTCCCGCCTCGAAGCCGGCCGCCCCGACGATCTCGCTGCCGACCACTAAAACCGCCGACCACTTAAGGCGACAGGCAATACCGCAACCAGACGACACCGCCTTCGAAGACCTCGGTGCCGGCGGGCTGAAGGTCGAGGCGGTGGCCGTCGGACCAGCGTTGGCCGGTGCCGACGACGACCGGGTGGACCAGGAGCGCGAGCTCGTCGACAAGACCGAGATCGAGGAGGGCGCCCAGCAGTACGCCGCCCGAGTCGACGCGGACGACCCGAGCGCCACGTGAGCCGAGGACATCCAGGGTCTCGACGAGGTCCACCCGGTCGTAGCCGGTGACGAGCTCGCTGATGGTGCTGTCTGGCGGTCGCGCCGGCGTCTGGTCGGCGTACAGGGCAAGTACGTCGGACCAGTAACCGAGGTGTCGTAGGCCCTCCCACTCACGGACGCGCGCCCGGCTGTCCACCACGGCGAGCAACGGACCCTCCGGCCGCGGACCCGGATGCGGCGCCGAGCGTACGGCGGCCTCCTGCGCCAGGATCGTGTCGGCGCCGACCAGCGTCACGTCTTCCTGCCACAGCGTCGCCAGCGCATAGAAGCGCGCGACGTCGATGTCGAACCCCGACGTCCTCCCGTCGAGCGACACCGCTACCTGAGCCACCACATGAGGCCGCATGCCGGACAAGCTATGCGCCGCCACCGACAGTCCGCCTTGTTGCAGAGACTCATTTGCAGAGACTACTCTGCAATAATGCGACGGATCGATGCCCGCAGCCTGCGCGGACTCGCGCACCCCCTCCGGATGGACATCCTGGAGGCGCTCGAACTGGACGGCCCGGCCACCTCGACAACGCTGTCGGCACGCCTGGGCGAGAACACCGGCACGATCAGCTGGCACCTGCGGTTGCTCGCCGAGCACGGGTACATCGAGGAGGACGTCGAGCGCGGCACCAAGCGGGAGCGCTGGTGGCGGATCCCGGGCCGGACCGTCCTCGACCCGGCCGAGTTCCGCGACGACCCGGAGACGAGCGGCGCGCTGCACGTCTACCTGCGGCATCTGGTCGAGCGGTACTTCGACCGCGTCCGGACGTACGTCGACGAGAACTGGCCAGGCGAGTGGCAGTACGCGGCCGCCCTGTCCGACTGGCGCGATCTCCGCCTGAGTCCGGAGCAACTGCACGCACTCAACGAGGAGATCGCCGAGGTCATCGACCGCTACACGGCGACCGAACCGACCGGCGACAACGCCGAGCGCGTCATCGTCCAACTCCAGTCGTTCCCGCGGAGGTCCTCCGAGGACGAGTCGACATCCGGCCGCTCGTGAGCCGACCCGCGCAGAACATGAGTCTGCTCCGGCGACACCGGGACTTCAGGCTGCTCTGGATCGGTGAGACGGTCAGCCGGTTCGGCAGCGCGACCTCGACGGTGGCGCTCCCACTCATCGCCATCTCGATGCTCGAGGCAACCACCTTCCAGGTCGGCCTGCTCACCGCGGCCGCCTGCCCTGATCGCCGCGGCCACAAGCGGCGGCATCCTCGGAGCCTTCGCCGGCCGCCGCCTCGCCGCACGCTTCGGCACCGCCCGTGCGTTGCTCCTCTGCGAACTCGGTCTGCCGACTCTCGCGCTCCTGATCCCACTGAGCAGCCTGAGCCCGTGGCTCTACCTGATCGGCGGCTTCGGCGTCAGCCTCGGCGTGGTCGGCGGCAACGTCGTCAAGGCGACGTTCCATCAGTCCTACTGCCCACCCGAACTCCTTGGCCGGCTCGCGGCAACGACGTCGTTCGTGAACTACGGGACGATCCCACTCGGCGCCCTGCTGGGCGGAACGCTCGGCGAACTCCTAGGCCTCAGACCAGCCCTGTGGATCACCACAGCCGGCGTACCGCTGACCGGCCTGTTTCTGTTCTTCTCACCGATCCGTCGACAACGCGACCTGCCGACTCACCAGCGCAGCGTCGTACCGGTCGCCGACTCCAGTCGGGTCCGAATGGACTGACGCGCCAGGTCATAGCCGGCCTGGTTGTCGTGCAGGATCGACGCGAGGTTGGCTGCCTCGTAGTACGCATTCAGGTCGAAGGCCAGCTGCGCCGGATCCGCATCCAGCTCCCCGCGCTCGACTGCCTCGCGTACGACGTCCTCCATCAGATCCATCCACTCACGGTGCACACCGGCCAATGCCTCGTGGACGGCTCCCCCGCGAGCGGCGTACTCATGGGAGACCTTCTGGAAGAAGCAGCCGCCGGGAAACACCCGACGACGCGAGTAGTCGAGCCAGTACTCGCTCAGCTTCCACACTCGCTCGAGCCCCGGCTCCACTGCGAACGCCGGAACGACCACGGAGTCCGCGTAGATGCGTCGCGCAGCCCGGATGGTGGCGAGCTGCAGCTCCTCCTTCGAGCCGAAGTGCGCGAACAGCCCGCTCTTGCTGATCCCGAGCTCGGTGGCCAGTCGCCCGATCGACAGCCCTTCGAGCCCGTCGACCGACGCGATGTCGACCGCCCGGCGCAGCACCGCACGGCGGGTCTGATCCCCTCGCACCAACCGCCCGTCGACCTTCTCCACCACCCGATCCTATTCCGCTTGACCTTGTGCCCGTGCCGAACTAATAATACGACCGTTCGTATTGTTTGCCAGCCGAGGAGCGAGATGACACAGATGACAACGGCGGTCGGGGCGGGACTGCGGGCGATCGGCGCGGTCTCACCGCGGCTGGCCGGGCGGGTCGCGTTCGAGTTGTGGCGGCGGCCGATGGCCCGCGGTCAGGTCCGCTCGTCGGAGCGCGCAGTGTACGAGTCTGCCCGGATCGAGGTCGTCGACGGGATCGTCACGTACGCCTGGGGCGACGGCCAACGACCCGTCCTGCTCGTCCACGGGTGGCGCTCACGTGCGTCCCGGTACGCCGGTTTCATCACCCGCCTGCTCGAGCTTGGCTACAGCCCGATCTCGTACGACGGTCCCGGCCACGGCGACACGACCAGGCCGATGGGTACGATCCTCGACCACCAGCGCATCATCACCAGACTGGCCGCGCGGTACGGCGACTTCGAAGGGCTGATCGCACACTCGCTGGGCGTGCCGTTCGCCCTGTACGCCGTCCGCCAGGGAGTCGTGGCAGGAAAGATCGTCTCGATCAGCGGGTTCGCCGAGTTCGGCTACCTGGTCGACAAGTTCGGCGCCGAGCTGGGCCTGGGGACGAAGGTGAAGAACAGCCTGCGGCGCGAGATCGAACGACAGTTGTTCGGCAGCGATCCGGAGATCTGGACCAAGTACTCGGTCGGTGCTGGCGATGCCGATTTGCTGGTGATCCACAACGACGTGGACGACGTGGTGGACCCGTCGCAGGTCGCCGTACTGCTGGCGTCATACGGACCGCAGGCCCGGTTCTCGCCCAAGACCGGGCTCGGCCACGGCCGGATCCTGTCGGACCCGGCCGTGATCGAGGAAGCACTCGCCTTCCTGGCGATCCACAGTGGCTCAGATGTCGCGGAAGGTCTCGATCTGAGCGCCTAGCGAGTTCAGCCGGGTGGCCAGATCCTCGTAGCCGCGGTTGATCACGTAGACGCTGCGCAGGACCGACGTACCCTTCGCGGCCATCATCGCGATCAGCGTGACGACGGCAGGCCGCAGCGCCGGCGGGCACATGATCTCGGCGCCGGACCAGTGCGTCGGGCCTTCGACCATCACCCGGTGCGGGTCGAGCAGCTTGACCCTGCCGCCGAGCTTGTTCAGGTCGGTCAGGTAGATGGCGCGGTTCTCGTAGACCCAGTCGTGGATCAGCGTCTGCCCGGTCGCCGAGGCTGCGATCACCGCGAAGAACGGCAGGTTGTCGATGTTCAGGCCGGGGAACGGCATCGGGTGGATCTTGTCGATCGGCGCGTGCAGCCGGGACGGTCGGGTCACCAGGTCGACCAACCGGGTCCGGCCGTTCTCGGCCAGGTACTCCTCGGAGCGGCTGTAGTCCAGCCCCATCTCCTCCAGCAGCGCCAGCTCGATCTCGAGGAACTCCACCGGCGCGCGGCGGATGGTGATCTCCGAGCCGGTCACGATCGCGGCGGTGAGCAGGCTCATCGCCTCGATCGGGTCCTCCGACGGCGCGTAGTCGACGTCCACGTCGATCTCCGGCCGGCCGTGCACGGTCAGTGTGGTGCTGCCGATGCCGTCGATCTGCACGCCGAGCAGGTCGAGGTAGAAGCACAGGTCCTGGACCATGTAGTTCGAGCTGGCGTTGCGGATCACGGTGACCCCGTCGTGCCGGGCCGCGGCCATGATCGCGTTCTCGGTCACCGTGTCGCCGCGCTCGGTCAGCACGATCGGCTTCCCCGGCATCACCGCCCGGTTCACCATCGCGTGGTACTCACCGCCGGTCGCCTTCACGTCCAGGCCGAACGGCCGCAGCGCCGCCATGTGCGGCTCGACCGTCCGGGTGCCGAGGTCGCAGCCACCGGCGTACGGGAGTTGGAAGGTGTCCTCGCGGTGCAGCAGCGGGCCGAGGAACATGATGATCGAGCGGGTACGGCGGGCGGCCTCGGCATCCATCGCGCCCAGGTCGAGGTGGGCCGGCGGGACGATCTCCAGGTCCCCGGCGTCGTTCAGCCAGGTGGTCCGGACGCCGATCGAGTTGAGCACCTCGAGCAGCCGGTTGACCTCTTCGATCCGGGCGACCTTGCGCAGCGTGGTGCGGCCCTTGTTCAGCAGGCTGGCGCACAGCAACGCGACACCGGCGTTCTTGCTGGACTTGACGTCGATCGATCCGGACAACTGCCGACCGCCGACCACGCGGAGGTGGACCGGGCCGCCACCGAGAGAGACAATCTCAGAGTCGAGTGCTTCGCCGATCCGGGCGAGCATCTCGAGGGTGAGGTTCTGATGACCCTTCTCGATCCTGTTCACCGCACTCTGGCTGGTGTTCAGTACGTCGGCGAGTTGCGCCTGCGTCCACCCACGATGCTTGCGGGCGTCCCGGATGAGATTGCCGATCCGGCTCAGGTAGTCATCAGTCATGCGGCGGACCTTATCTCACATGTGAGATACCCCAGCACCGACCCGCCGTTGTCAGCGTAGCCAACGTCACCTCGCCCCGATCGACCACCCCCGACAGGCCCCCTACAGCGGGTGGCCGCGTCAGCCGCCTACAGTTGCCCCAACTCCCGCCGCCACCCGGAGAGGACCAGCAGATGCCCGACGACACCTCCGCCGCGGTGGTGAACGAGTTCGAGGCGGAGTCGTGGCCGCTCGAGGCGGCGGCGGACAGCCTGCACTCGGTGATCGACGGCTTCCAGGACGGCGACACCCGGCCGCTGGTCATCGGCGACGGCGACCAGCCGGTGCTGGTCGTGCTGGCGATCGCGGACCTGGCCGACTTCCGGGCCCGGATCGCGGAGTTGCTGGCCAACCCGGTCGACGCCGGCTGGCTGCGCTACTACCTGCGCTCCCACTTCGACATGAGCTCCGAGCGGCTGATCGAGCTGCTCGGCGTGGACACCGACCACGGCCTGTCCTCGCTGGCCAGCCAGGTGAACGTCGAGCAGGCCGCCGTACTGCTGCCTGATCATCTGCGCCGGACCGAGGCGGGCGGGAACCCGCTGATGCTGATCGGCGACGGAATGATGGCGACCGCGGCGCTGCTCGCCTTCCCCGCGTTCCAGGTGCTGCTGGCGATGGACAACGAGGGAAAGGTCGAGGACGACTCCTGCGCGCACGACGACGAGGAGAAGCCGACCACCCCGCTCGAGGTCCTGGCCGATCGGCTCGGTCCGGTGGCGACCCAACTGGTCGCCCAGATCAACGCCGGCCGCGAGCCCGGGCTGCCGCGGTACGAACTGCACTTCGAGGACGACCTGGTCGAGCACCTGCGCGACCTGGAGAACCGTGCGGAGAAGGCACCGGGCGGCGGTGCGTACGACGAGCTGAACGACCTGCTGCACCAGTTCGACCAGATGCGCAGCGGCCTGGTCGAGGTCGAGGACGACGACGATCCGGCCGAAGCGCCGTACCTGGAAGCGGCCGACCTGAAGGCCGCGTTCCCGGATCTGCGGGACAACTTCCGCCGCGGCTCCGACGACCCGTATCTGATCGGTCTCGACGGCCGCCCGCTCGCCGGGCTGATCACCTTCGACCTCTACGAGGAGCTGCAGAAGGTGTCGGTCGAGCTCGACGGCACCGACGAGGCACCGGTGCTCCCGCTCCCCCAGCCGCGCTGGGAGCACGGGCCGCGGTTGCTGCCGTTCGACGCCGCGGTCGAGGTGTGCGACGCGGTGATCGAGGACATCTCCAACGGCGAAGCGTCGATGGTGTTCGTCGCCGACGAGGACGGCGAGCCCGAACTGGTACTCGCCCCCCTCGTCTGGCTCTGGGCCTACGTCGACCACCTCGACCTCGAGGGCGCCGAAGCCTGACCCACCCCCGCGCCTCCCCTTCCCCGCCCCTGGCGCATTTGAGGGGATAACCGCTCAAATGCCCCTTCTCTGCTCTGAATACGAGCACAGAAGGGGCAAGGTGAGCCGGTTATCCCCTCAAATGCACGCGGGCCGGGAGAGGGTGCGGGAGGTCAGCTGAAGGGGAAGAGGGGTTGCCACTCGGCGAGGGTGGCGATCTCGTAGATGTTGGCTGGGGTGTACGGGTCCTTGGCCAGGATGTCGCGCAGCTCGGCCTCGTCGGCGACGTCGTACACCAGCAGCGCGCCGGTCTGGTCGGTGAACGGTCCGGCGGCGACGAGCTTGCCGGCCTCCTTGAGCGAGGTCAGGTAGTCGCGATGGGCCGGACGGACCTCCAGCCGGCGGTCGGTCTCGGCGAGGTCGAAGCGCAGTTGCACGACAAAAAGGGCCATGCCGAAAACCCTACACGGCCCGAATACAAGGGAATTTGGTGCGGGAAGGGAGTCACGAGCCGCCACAGCGGCTGGTTCAGGTCAGACCCGAAAGTCGACGAGTGATCGCCCTTCCCGCCCGGTTATTTTCACTGGTCGACAAGCCCGGATGCAAGGGGTTGGTTAAGGAAACTGCTGCGGACAGTTGAGTCAGGTAACGCTTGGTAATCGAACCCCCGCCGGCGTCGATGAGAGCGCTGATACAGCCGTACAGTCCGTCACGCCGCTCGGTTGTCAAGGCCCGATGTCCGGAGTACGACGACAGCAGATCGAGGTACTCCGAGGTCGTATAGGTGAGCTCCCACTCGTACCGCCGGAACTCGACCGGCTCGAATCGGCCGGTCGCGTCGACCTCGGACGAGTCCTGCGGAATGGCATCCGCCGGCTGCAGACCGGTCGTGTCGGCATCGTCCATGAACCGCTGGTAGCAATCCATCATGTCCGCGAAGAACTGCACGCTGCCGCCGAGGATGTGTTCGGTCGACACCACGGCGAGCAGCCCGCCCGGCCGCAGTACGTCGGCACACCGAGCGACCCGGGTCGCCGGGTCGAGCCAGTGGAACGCGGTGGCCGAGATGACGAGGTCGTACGTCGCGGCCGGCAACTCCCAGCTGTCGAAGTCCGCCACGATCACCTCGGCCTCGGGCAGCTTGGACTGCGCGACCCGGGCCAGGTCGGGACTCAACTCGATCGCGGTGACCGACCAGCCGCGCTCGACCATCGGTGCCGTCGCCTGACCGGTGCCGGGGCCGATCTCCAGCACTCGCAGCTGATCCGGATTCCCGAGAAGGTCCGCGATGTCGTCGTACAGGGCGGGTGGGTAGGCCGGTCTGACCCGGTCGTACAGCTCGGCGTCTTCCCCGAATGTCTGGCGCAGCTGCTCCCGACTCATGCTGGCAGGTTAGTGAGCATGAGCCGGGAGCGCTGCTCATTTTCAGTCCAGCGCGGAGCGGCCGGCCTCCAGCCGGGCGACCGGGATGCGGAACGGCGAGCAGGAGACGTAGTCCAGGCCGACCTCGTGGAAGAACTGGATGCTGTCCGGGTCGCCGCCGTGCTCACCGCAGATGCCGAGCTTGAGGTCGGGCTTGGTGGCCCGGCCGCGCTCGACTCCGGTGCGGACCAGCGCGCCGACGCCCTCGCGGTCGATCGACTCGAACGGCGACACAGCGAAGATGCCCTTCTCCAGGTAGCGGGAGAAGAACGCGCCCTCGACGTCGTCCCGGCTGAAGCCCCAGGTGGTCTGGGTCAGGTCGTTGGTGCCGAACGAGAAGAAGTCGGCCGCCTCGGCGATCTGGTCCGCGATCACCGCAGCGCGCGGCAACTCGATCATCGTGCCGATCGGGATCGACTCCACGCCCACCTCGGCGAGCACACCTTCGACCTCGTCGCGCGCCAGCATCAGCTCCTGGACCGCGCCGACCAGCGGGATCATGATCTCCGGCCGGGGATCCTTGCCCTGCTCGCGCAGCTCGGCGGCCGCGGATGCGATCGCCCGGACCTGCATGGCGAACAGGCCGGGGATGACCAGGCCGAGCCGGACCCCGCGCAGGCCGAGCATCGGGTTCTCCTCGTGCAGCCGCTCGACCGCGGTCAGCAGCGCCGCGTCGTGCCCCGGGTCCTGACCTCGTTCGCGCGCCAGTGCGACCTTGACCGCGAGCTCCTCCATCGACGGCAGGAACTCGTGCAGCGGCGGGTCGATCAGCCGGATCGTCACCGGCAGCCCGTCCATCGCGGCCAGCAACTCGAGGAAGTCACCGCGCTGCAGCGGCTCCAACTCGGCCAGCGCGGCCGCACAATCGGCGTCGTTGTCGGCCAGGATCAGCCGCTCGACCGACTCGCGCCGCTCCCCCAGGAACATGTGCTCGGTCCGGCACAGCCCGATTCCCTCGGCCCCGAACCGACGCGCCCGGGCCGCGTCGTCAGCCGTGTCCGCGTTCGTTCGGATGCCGAGGCGCCGTACCTCATCGGCATGGGTCATCAGCCGGTGGACGGCGGCCACCAGTTCGTCACCGTCGTCGGCGTGCAGCGATCCTTCGAAGTACTGGACGACCGGGGACGGGACGACCGGGACCTCACCGCGGAACACCTCGCCGGTGGTGCCGTCGATCGAGATCGTCTCGCCCTCCTCGATCACCGTGCCGTTCACCGTGATGGTGCCCTGGGCAACATTCACGTCGAGTTCCTCGGCACCGCAGACACAGGTCTTGCCCATGCCGCGGGCGACCACGGCCGCATGCGAGGTCTTGCCGCCGCGGCTGGTCAGGATGCCCTGTGCCGCGATCATGCCGTGCAGGTCGTCCGGGTTCGTCTCGCGCCGGACCAGGATCACCTTCTCGCCCTTGTCCGCGGCCTCCACCGCGGCGGCCGAGGTGAAGATGACGGTGCCCGAGGCCGCGCCCGGGGACGCACCGATCCCCTTGGCGATCTTCTCCTTCTCCGCGTCCGCATCGAACCGCGGGAACATCAGCTGCGCCAACTGGGCGCCCGTGACCCGGCGGAGCGCCTCGTCGGTGTCGATCACGCCCTCGTCGATCAGGCTGGTCGCGATCCGGAACGCGGCCGCCGCGGTGCGCTTGCCGACCCGGGTCTGCAGCATCCACAACTTGCCGCGTTCGACGGTGAACTCGATGTCGCACAGGTCGCGGTAGTGCCCCTCGAGCTTGGCCATGATCGCCATCAGCTCGTCGTACGACGTCTTGTCGAGCTGCTCCATGTCCGCCAGCGGAACGGTGTTGCGGATGCCGGCCACGACGTCCTCGCCCTGCGCGTTCTGCAGGTAGTCGCCGTACACACCGGGCTGACCGGTGGAGGGGTCGCGGGTGAACGCGACGCCGGTGCCGGAGTCCATGCCGAGGTTGCCGAACACCATCGAGCAGATGTTGACCGCCGTACCGAGGTCGGTGCCGATCCGCTCCTGGCGGCGGTAGAGGATCGCCCGCTCGGAGTTCCAGGAGCCGAAGACCGCCGCGATCGCGAGGTCCATCTGGGTGCGCGGGTCCTGCGGGAACTCCCGGCCGGTGTGCTCGTGCACGGCGTGCTTGAACGTCTCGACCAACGCCTTCAGGTCGTCGGCGTCCAGGTCGAGGTCGCTGCGCGCGCCCTTTGCGTCCTTGGCCGCATCCAGCGCCTGCTCGAAGACCTCACCGTCCATCGCGAGCACGGTCTTGCCGAACATCTGGATCAGCCGCCGGTACGCGTCCCAGGCGAACCGCGGGTTGCCGGACTGGTGGGCCAGACCGTTGACCGAATCGTCGTTCAGGCCGACGTTGAGGACCGTCTCCATCATGCCCGGCATCGACGCCGCCGCACCGGAGCGGACCGACACCAGCAGCGGGTCGTCGGCCTGGCCGAGCTTCTTGCCCATCTTCTGCTGCAGTACGTCGACATGGTGGTCGATCTCGTCGGCCAGCTCCGGCGGGACCGCTCCGGTCCGCAGGTAGACCTTGCAGGCTTCGGTGGTGATGGTGAAACCGGGCGGCACGGGAAGGCCGAGATTCGTCATCTCGGCCAGGTTCGCCCCCTTCCCGCCGAGCAGCTCCTTCATGTCCTTGTTGCCTTCGGCGAAGTCGTAGACGAGATTCGACACGATCACTCCCTGGGTTTCAGGCGGTGTTTGCGGCGCGGTGAGATGGCCCGCTCGGCCCATCGACTCCGGTGGCGGGGGCGTGTTTTCAGAGTAAGCCCAAAAACCAGTCCAGTTGAACACTGGTCTCACGATGTCGACGTGACCCTGCCCACAGGTCGAAGGCCGGAAAACCCTTCCCTGGTTGACAACGCGAGACAATCAGCACGTTTGACGTGGAATCGCAGAAGCAGCTGCTCACCCACCCTTCAGTTGGGTACTGGCGTGCTTCATGGCCGGCCGCGGTCTACAGTCGGCGGCCCTCGGCTCGTTGACGGCGTCGAGCTGCTCGCCACCCTTCTCACCACCGGCACACCGGACCCGGGCAAGGCCCGACGCGTCCGCTGAGTGGACTTTGTCTCGGACACCGGCGGCCGCGAGCGGAAGCGGATACGCTCGCAGTGCCGACGGTTCGCCTGGCACACGCAGTACGTGCCGGGCGAGGCAAGAGGGAACCCGGTGTGAATCCGGGACTGCCCCGCAGCGGTGAACGGGAACGACCGCCGTCAACAGCACTGGACACCTCGTCCGGGAAGCGACGGCCAGTAGGACACCGGCCAGTGGCCGGTCCGCCCGTGAGTCCGAAGACCTGCCGCCGGTCCGCGCCCCAGCCGGGTGCGCGGAGGATCGGTGGTCTCGTGGGAGGACCCGACCGGCGTCATCGCGACCCCGCCGATCCATCGGCACGCTCGCGAGGAGAGAGACGTGAACACAACAGTGCTGGGCTACCCGCGCATCGGGGCAGCCCGCGAACTCAAGCAAGCCGTCGAGAAGTACTGGTCCGGCAGCACCGACGCCGCCGACCTGGAGGCAACCGCCCGCCAACTCCGCGCCGACACCTGGCGCGATCTGGCCGGCCTCGACGTGATCCCCGGCAACACCTTCTCGTACTACGACCAGATGCTCGACCACGTCGAACTGTTCAGCGCCGTCCCGGAACGCTTCCGCGGACTGGGCCTGTCCGGCCTCGACACGTACTTCGCCATGGCCCGCGGCCGCGACGGCGTCGTACCGCTCGAACTGACCAAGTGGTTCGACACGAACTACCACTACCTGGTCCCGGAACTCGACAAGAGCACGGTCTTCCGGCTGAACCCGGCCAAGCTCGTCACCGAACTCGCCGAAGCACGCGACCTCGGTGTCGCACTGCGCCCGGTCCTCATCGGGCCGCTCACCTTCCTCTTGCTTTCCAAATCCCCAGACTGCGAGCCCTTGAGCCTGCTGGACCAACTCGTTGACGTGTATGCCGAGTTGCTCGGCCAACTGGACGTCGACTGGGTGCAGTTCGACGAACCGGCTCTGGTCCAGGACCGCACACCGGCCGAGCTCGACGCGCTCCGGCGTACCTACGACAAGCTCGCGGCCCTCACCGACCGCCCACGCCTCTTGGTGGCGACCTACTTCGGTGACCCGGGTCCAGCGTTGCCAGTGCTGGCGTCCACAGGCGTGGACGGTCTAGCCCTGGACCTGGTCTCCGCACCCGGCATGGTCCCGCGGATCGCCGCACTGCCGTCGCTGCAACGCAAGACCGTCGTCGCGGGCGTGGTGGACGGCCGCAACGTCTGGCGCACCCCACTGGGGGACGCACTCTCCACCTGCGCCACTCTGCTCGGCTCTGTCGGCCGACTCGAGGTCTCCACGTCCTGCTCGCTCCTGCACGTCCCGTACGACGTGGAGGTCGAGGACGAGCTGGATCCGCGCGTGCGGGAGCGCCTCGCGTTCGCTCGTCAGAAGGTCGACGAGGTCGTCCTGCTCGGCCGCGCGCTGAGCTCTGCCGAAGGTGTAGACGTCGACCTCACCACGCCGGCAGGTGGCCCGGTCAAGGAGTCCGACCTGGCCCGCGAGCAGGCCGTCCGCGAACGAGTCGCCGCGATCCACCCCGAGGACAGGCAACGAGCGTCGTACGACGAACGCCGCGAAGCGCAGCAATCACTCGGACTCCCGTTGCTCACCACCACGACCATCGGGTCGTTCCCGCAGACCGCCGACCTCCGCCGGACCCGGGCCGACCTACGAGCCGGCCGGATCGACGAGGCCACCTACGACGAGCGCATGCGGGCCGAGATCGCCGACGTGATCCGGCTGCAGGAGAACCTCGGTCTGGACGTCCTCGTCCACGGCGAGCCCGAGCGCAACGACATGGTCCAGTACTTCGCCGAGCGGCTCGACGGCTACGCCACCACCCGACTCGGCTGGGTCCAGTCGTACGGCAGCCGCTGTGTCCGGCCGCCCATCCTGTACGGCGAGGTGTCCCGACCGACCGCGATGACGGTGCCGTGGACGTCGTACGCCCAGTCGCTCACGATCCGGCCGGTCAAGGGCATGCTGACCGGGCCGGTGACGATGCTGGCGTGGTCGTTCGTCCGCGACGACCAGCCCTTGCAGGTGACCGCGGACCAGGTCGCGCTGGCGTTGCGCGACGAGGTCGCCGACCTGGCCGAGGCCGGGATCCGGATCATCCAGGTCGACGAACCGGCGCTGCGCGAACTGCTCCCGCTGCGCGAGGCCGATCGGAAGGCGTACCTCGACTGGTCGGTCGGTGCGTTCCGGCTGGCCACCGGTGGCGCACCTGCGTCGGTCCAGGTGCACACGCATCTGTGCTACTCGGAGTTCGGCGCGGTGATCACCGGGATCGACGGGCTGGACGCGGACGTCACCACGATCGAGGCAGCGCGGTCGCGGATGGAGGTGCTGGCGGACCTGGCCTCCGCCGGCTTCCGGCGCGGCGTCGGGCCCGGCGTCTACGACATCCACTCGCCGCGGGTTCCGAGCGCCGAGGAAATGACCGCGCTGATCCGGTCAGCCCTGGCTACGACGCCCGCCGAACAGCTGTGGATCAACCCGGACTGCGGCCTGAAGACCCGCAGCTATGCCGAGGTCGAGCCGGCCTTGCGCAACCTGGCCACCGCCACCCAGCAGGTCCGCGCAACGCTCTGAAACCAGCCGACCGGGGACAGAATGCTCTGTCCCCGGTCGTGCGGTCACAGCTTGCGGCGGGTCCTCAGGTAGTCGCCGACAACGGCTGCGCCGAGGCCATCGACGTCGGGCGCCAGCACGCGACCGCCGCTGCGCCGGGCGAGCAGATCGACGAAGGCGTTGAGCCGTGGATCGTCGCCGAGCCTGAACACAGTCAGCGAAGCGCCCAGCTTGGCCAGCCGATCCACCTCGAAGATCGTCTTCCGCAACGTCGCCGGCTCAGGTGGATAGGAGAACTCCGCCATACCGTCCGGCTCGAGGTGAGCGGTCGGCTCGCCGTCGGTCACCATCAGCACGACCGGCTGCGCGTCCGGATGACGACGCAGGTGACGGCCGGCCAGCAGCAGGGCGTGATGCGCGTTCGTCCCCTGCTCCCAGGTGCCCTCCATCCCGATCAACTGCGGGAGCTCGACGACTCCGGCGTACCGCCCGAAGGTGATCAACTGGAGTGCGTCGTTCCGGTACCGCGTCGAGATGAGTTGGTGCAGCGCGAGCGCCGTCCGCTTCATCGGCAGCCAACGGCCCTCCTGGACCATCGACCACGAGGTGTCCACGAGCAACGCGACCGCGGCCCGCGCCCGATGCTCGGTCTCCGCGATCTCCACATCGGCCACGTCGAGCTTGACCGAGCCACTGCGGGAAGCTGTCCGCAGTACGGCGTTCCGCACCGTCCGAGGCACGTCCCACGGCTGGGTGTCGCCGAACTGCCACTGCCGCGTGGAGCCACTCAACTCACCGGCCGCACCGGCATTGGCCGCGTCGCGTTCACCTGAGCCCCGAGCAGTCCGCAGTACGTCGGCCAACGCAGTCTGACCGAGTTGCCGCAGCGCCTTCGGCGACAACCGCAACGATCCATCGGGCGCACGTTCCAGCAACCCTTGGTCGCGAAGTTGTCGCTCGAGCTCGCTCAGCCGACGCGCATCGACCGTCGCCTCATCGCCGAGTTGCCGGGTGAGTGCCTCGAGATCGATGTCCTCCAGCCGCGCACCCGGATAGGACTGCGCGAGCTGCTCGGCCAGCGCATCCAGCTCGGCCAGATCCGACATCGCCCGCGCACCTTCGGCGAGACCAAGCGGATCGTCACCGCTCATCCGTTCCGAACCGCTCCAGTCCTCCCCGGGCCGGAGCCCCTGCAGTTGTGCATCCAACTGCGCCAACTGCTGGGCGAGCTGCGGACTGCCGAACGCCTGCTGCGACAGCTCCATCAACTCGGCCCGCTGTTCCGGGGTCATCGAGTTGAGCATCCGCTGCGCCGCGGCCGCCCGCTGCGCCAGCACGTCGATCAGTTCGTCGACGTTCTGTGGATTCTCCGGGAAGAACTCGCCGTGCTTGGCCATGAACTCGTCGAACAACTGCGGGACGTCCGGCCGGCCTTGTGCGTGTGCGGCGAGCAACGCGTTCAGGTCGGTCAGCATCTCGTTGATCCGGGCAACGTCCTCCGGCGTGGTCTGCTGCAGTGCCTCCTTCATACCCTCGAACCGCGACCCGAGCAGCTCCCGGCCGAGCAACTCCCGGATCTCCTCGTACTTCTCCCGTGCCTCCGACGACTCCCACTGGTAGTTGGCCAGCTCGCGGACCGCGGCCGCCGTACCAGCCGGAAGCGCGTCGAGCTCGGCCTCCTTGAACCGGGCGTCGTCGGACGGGTTCGGGAACAGCTCGCGGCGCTCAGCCTCCAACGCCTCGTCCAGCAACCGCTGCACATCGCGCAGGGTGCCGTCGAGGTTGTGCCGCCGCTGGATCTCGCGGCGGCGCTCCCACAACCTGCGGGTGAGATCGTCCAGGCCCTGCGTACTCCGGGTGCCGCGCCGGAGCATCTCCTCCAGCGCGGACCGCGGCGACGAACCATTCATCACGTCGCGGCCGATCTCGTCCAGCGCGTCGCGCAGATCCACCGGCGCGGCGAGCGGATCCGGCCCGTCATGCCACGGCCCGTAGGACCAGCCTTCCGGTATGGGCGCCGACATGTCAGACCCCGTAGATGGTCGTGTCGTTGTCGGCGTCCTTCGCTACGCGCTTGGACAGGTACAGCGCTTCCAAGGCGAGCTCGACCGCCGCCGCGATGCGTCCTGGCGACTCGTCCGGCTCGACGCCGGCCCGGGCAGCAACATCGTGCAGCACCGGCAGCTCGGGCAACGCCGCGAGCACGTCCCGGCCCGGCACCCGTTCACCCGTGGTCACAAGGTTGCCGTCGGCAATAGCGTGGGCGAGCGGGCTGAGGTCGAGACCGGCGAACCGTTCCCGCGCGGTGTCCGCCACCGACCGGCGCAGCAGGTACTCGAGCAGCTCGATCTCGCGTCCTTCTTCACCCGGCTCGAACTCGAGCTTGCCCCGCAGTACGGCAGGCACTGCCTCCAGGTCGACCGGACGCGCGACGGCCGGCTCCTCACCGGTGATCGCACTACGCCGCAACGCGGCCGCCGCGATCGTCTCGGCGGCGGCCACCGCGAACCGGGCCGACACACCCGACCGCTGGTCGATCGCGTTCGACTCCCGCAGGTGCCGGACGAACCGGGCCAGCACCTCCAGCAGCGGCTCGCCGACCTCGGCGGTGAACTCGGCCTCCTGGCGGATCACGTCCACCTCGGCGTCGATGTCGAGCGGGTAGTGGGTCCGGACCTCGGCGCCGAAGCGGTCCTTCAGCGGCGTGATGATGCGGCCGCGGTTGGTGTAGTCCTCCGGGTTGGCCGTTGCCACCAGCAACACGTCGAGCGGCAGCCGCAGCGTGTACCCGCGGACCTGGATGTCGCGCTCCTCCATCACGTTCAGCAGCGCGACCTGGATCCGCTCGGCCAGGTCCGGCAGCTCGTTGATCGCGACGATCCCGCGATGCGACCGCGGCACCAGACCGAAGTGGATGGTCTCCGGATCACCCAGGCTGCGACCCTCGGCCACCTTGACCGGGTCCACGTCACCGATCAGGTCACCGACGGACGTATCGGGTGTCGCGAGCTTCTCGGCGTACCGCAGGCTCCGGTGCAGCCAGGTCACCGGGAGGTCGTCACCGAGCTCGGCGGCCCGGCGACGCGACGCGGGCGTGATCGGCTCGAGCGGGTGCTCGGGCAGCTCGGCGCCCTCGATCACCGGGGTCCACTCGTCCAGCAGGCCCACCAGGGTGCGCAACAGCCGGGTCTTGCCCTGACCGCGCTCACCCAGCAGTACGACGTCATGCCCCGCGAGCAGGGCGCGTTCGAGTTGCGGAATCACCGTCCGGGTGAATCCGACGATCCCGGGCCACGGGTCACGCCCGGCCCGGAGTTCCTTCAGCAGATTGTCACGGATCTCGGCCTTGATCGACCGTGGAAGATGTCCGGCGGCCCGGAGGTCACCGGCCTTAGTGGGAAGTTCAGCAGGTGCACTAGTCACCCTGAAGACGTTAGCTCGCTCGCCCCAAACCGCACACGCTTTATCTCATCGCCTGGGGGTAACCCGGCCCGAGGTGAACACGTGCGTCGGCGTGAAGGTGACCGGGACCCACGGGTGCGTGGGCGACTCCCGGGTGACGAAGTGGTTGCCATCGGCAGGCAGGGTCGGCCGCAGCTCGTACTCGTGCACCGGCTCCTCGGCGAACGCCAGCCGCTCCCCCGTCGCCTGGTAGCGCATCACCAGCCCGTCCTCCCGCCGTACGACGTCCAGCCGCACGCTGGCCCGTTCGTAGCGGCCGACGTGACGATCGTCGATCGGTTCGTCGACGGGTTGCGGCGGCTCCGGATGCGCCACGCCGACGTAGTGCGTGAAGACCTCGGACGCGAGCGACTCGAACAGCGTGGAGCCGTTGCCGGAGTTGGTCAGCAGGCACATGACGAGGCGCGCCTCGGGGTCGATGCGCAAGAACGCCAACTGGGAGATCGTCGTACCGTCGTGGCCGACGAGTGTGCGGCCACTCCAGTCGTAGATGCGCCAGGCCAGACCGAGGTCGCTGAAGCCGCCGATGCCGCCGGCGTACGGAACCTGTGGCTCCTGCATGGCCGCGTATCGCTCGTCGGTCAGGTGCATCCGGGCGAACTCCAGCAGGTCGCCCGCACTCTGCGTAACCAGCCCGGCCGGGCCGATGCTGCGCGGGAGCTGCCAGGTCTTGACCGGCGAACCGTCGGCCAGCAGGTGCCCGAGTGCGGCCCGATGCAGGATCGCTTCCTCCGGCAGCGTGACCGTCTTGGTCAACCCGAGTGGCTCGACCAGTCTGGCCTTGAGCGACTCGTCCCAGGTCCGGCCGTCGAGGACTTCGATGATCCGCCCGAGCAGGACGAATCCGGCGTTGCAGTAGGAGTACGCCGTACCGGGCTCGAACAGACTGTCCACGTCGCCGAGCAGTCCGACGTACTTCTCGACGCAGTCGTCACCGCGGCCGGTGTCGGTGAACACGTCACCGTCGATCCCGCTGGTGTGAGTGAGCAGGTGACGGACCGTGACCCGCGAATCGATCGGTGCCTCGGGCAACAGTTTGACGACCGGGTCGTCAAGATTCAGCTTCTGCTCCGCCGCCAACTGGACGATCATGGTCGCGGTCCACGGCTTGCTGATCGACCCGATCTGGAAGAGCGAGTCGGCCGTCACCTCGACCCCGGTCGCCGCGTTCAGGACGCCGTACGGCGCGATCGTCGTCTCGCCGTCGTACCAGATCCCGAGCACCGCACCGGGAACCTTCGCCGCCACCGCCAACTCACTCAACCGCGCAGACCAGTCAGGCATGCGCACAACCTACTTCGACGCCTCCTCGAGCAGCGCCCGGAGGGCGGTCCAAGCCGCCGACTCGTCGAGGCCTTGGTCCTGGAGGATCTTCGTGGCGATGCCGGCCGAGTCGCGGTAGAAGGAGAGCAGGAGGTGCTCGGTCCCGACGTAGTTGTGGCCGAGGGTCAGCGCCTCTCCCACAGCACCTTGCAGGACGTGGGCCGCCCGGCGTGTGTACGGCGGGTTGCCGGCGTCCAACGACTTCGGCGCAGTCAGTCCGGCCGGGCTCAAGACGTCGACCGCCTCGTGGACGGACTGTTCGGTGATGCCCTTGTCGACGAGGACCTGGGTGGCCAGCGCCTGGGGCTGGGTGAAGAACGCGAGCAAGAGGTGCTCGGTGCCGATGAAGTCGTGGTTCCGTCCGCGGGCCACGTCGGCCGCGGCCTTGACCACGGCCTGGGTGCGCTTGGTGTAGCGATCGAAGGCCGGCTTGGCGGTCCAGGAGTCGGCGAACCGTTTGTGGGCGGCCTGCTTGCTGACACCGAGCACGGCGCTGATCTCGACCCACGACTTCCCCGCACCGCGGGCCCGGTCCACGAAGAACCCGAGCGCCGCGTCGCCGGTGCTGGTCAGTTCACTGATGGTGGTCGCCGCGGTCGCAAGCTGCTCGAGCTCGTCGTCACTGCCCGCGTCCGCCTTGATCGTCGTAATCAGTTGCTGCAAATCAGGTCCAGGAGTCATGCCGTCAACCCTAGGTTGACGAATGCCGCCCGTCAACCCTGGGTTGACGCGGTCGG
Source organism: Kribbella steppae (assembly GCF_004342025.1). Taxonomy (GTDB): domain Bacteria; phylum Actinomycetota; class Actinomycetes; order Propionibacteriales; family Kribbellaceae; genus Kribbella; species Kribbella steppae. Next base: position 578,700 of record NZ_SLWN01000001.1, read on the forward strand.
CGAGAGACCTAAGGACAGGAGGTGTTGCCGCGTGGCTGGCTCGCGGGCGCGCACTCCAGGCGTGCGGCCGGTCGGTGGCGACCACTACCTCCTGTCGTTCGGTCCCGGTCTACCCTTCCACCGTGCTGGCAGACGTGATTGGCGACGAGTTGCGGGTGCTGTTCTGTGGGATCAACCCGGGGCTGATGTCCGCCGTGAGAGGCCAGCACTTCGCCCGGCCCGGGAACAGGTTCTGGCCGGCGCTGCATCTGAGTGGGTTCACGCCCCGGCAGTTGCGGCCGGACGAGCAGGCCGAGTTGCTGACCTACCGCCTCGGCATCACCAACGTCGTCGATCGTCCGTCCGCGCGGGCCGACGAACTGACCCGCGCGGAGTACGTCGCCGGTGGGCAGAACCTGGTCGAGAAGGTTCTCCACTACCGGCCGGAATGGCTTGCCGTCGTGGGCGTCACGGCGTACCGGGATGCTTTCGGTGAACGTACGGCGCGGATGGGCAAACAGGACCGGATGATCGGCGAGACCCGCGTCTGGATCCTGCCGAACCCGAGCGGACTGAATGCGCATTACACCCTGCCCAAACTCGCCGACGCCTTCGCCGAACTCGAGCGGGTCAGTTGAGCCTCGAGCGGGTCAGTTGAGCGCGGTGCGCAGGGTCGAGATCGCCAGGTTGATCGCGGCGTTGGCGGCGTGGGTGTCGCGCAGCGCGTCCAGCATGACGAAGTCGTGGATGATCGCGGCGAACCGTACGGCGGTCGTCGGCACGCCGGCCTCGAGGAGCTTGGCGGCGTACGCCTCACCCTCGTCGCGCAGGACGTCGGCCTGACCGGTGATCACCAGCGCCGGCGGCAGTCCGGCCAGCTGCTCGGTGGTGGCGCGCAGCGGGGACGCGGTGATCTGGTTCCGCTCCTGCTCGTCGGTCGTGTACTGATCCCAGAACCACTTCATCCCCTCGCGCATGAGGAAGTAGCCCTCGCCGAACTCCTTGTACGAGTCGGTGTCGAAGGACGCGTCGGTGACCGGGTAGAACAGCACCTGCTGGACGAACTTCACGTCGCCCCGCTCCTTGGCGAGCAGCGTCACCGCGGCGGTCATGTTGCCGCCGACCGAGTCGCCCGCGATCGCCAGCCGGGTCGGGTCCAGCCCGTGGTCCTTGCCTGAAGCAATGATCCACCGGGCGACCGCGTAGTTCTGCTCCAGCGCGTGCGGGTAGCGCACCTCCGGAGAGAGGTCGTACTCCGGGAACACCACAGCCGCACCGGCACCGACGGCCAGCTCACGGACCAGCCGGTCGTGGGTGTGCGCGTTGCCGAACACCCAGCCGGCGCCGTGGATGTAGAGGATGACGGGCAGCACGTCGGTCGCACCGGCCGGCTTGATGATGCGCGCCTTCGTACCGTCGGCCGCGGTCACCCACTCCTCGTCGATGTCGAGCTTCGGATAGTCGGTGGTCTGCACCTCGTCGACCAGCTTGCGGCCCTCGGTGGGCGGCACCTGGAACAGGTACGGCGGCTTGGCGGTCGCGTCGGCGAAGGCCTGGGCAGCGGGCTCGAGCACGGTCATCGGAATCTCCTCCTGGCTTGGGAGAACGGGCGTTCTCTCCGTCGTGTTGTACTCTAGGAGAACGATGGTTCTCCGCGCAACGTGGCGCGGATCACGACGGTTTGGGAAGGCCCATGACGATCGATACGGCGACGGCACAGCGGCAGGTGCTGGACGCGGCGGACGAGTTGTTCTACGAGCGCGGCGTACAGGCCGTCGGGATGGACGCGATCCGCACGGCGTCCGGGGTATCGCTCAAGCGGCTGTACCAGCTGTTCCCGTCCAAGGACACGCTGGTGGAGGCGTACTTGGACCGCCGCGATGCCCTGTGGAAGTCGATGCTCGCCGAGCACCTCGACGCGGCCACGGAGCCGCGTGACCGCCTGCTGGCGGTGTTCGACTTCCTGCACGACTGGTTCCTGCAGCGGGACTACCGCGGCTGCGCGTTCATCAACTCCTTCGGCGAGCTCGGCACCGTCTCACCCCGTGTCGCCGAGCTGGCCCTGCAGCACAAGGAAGGCTTCCGCCAAGCCCTGACCGAGCTGTCCAAGGACGCCGGCGCCCCCGACCCCGAGCGCCTCGCCGACCACCTCATCCTGCTCAGCGAAGGCGCGATCACCCGCTCCGCCATCTCCGGCTCCGCCGACCCCGCGCTCCGCGCCCGCGAGGCCGCCGTACTCCTCCTCGACGCCACCCTGCCGGTCCGCCAGCGCGCCCTGGACCAAACAACCGCCGACGAGCCGTAACCTCGCGAACCAGCCAGACCGCTCAGCCCAGCGCGTCCATCAGGGCGGTGACATAGGCATCCAGGCGCTCCTCCACGGCTCGCGTTGTCAGGTCTGTCCTCCCTGCCTCCCGCCATGGCTGCGACACCACCTGCACTTCTTCTGAGAACGCCAGCCCGTCCCGCACCAGCCAGTACAGCCGCTCGCTCGCGGCCGCGGCCAGCACTCCGCCTGCCTCCTCATACGCCTCAGCGAACCGCAGACCCCACGCCGGGCCGTGCAGCAGCGCGAGATTGGCGGAGCAGTGCGCCACATCGAGATCCGCTGGTCCCCAAGAGGTCCCTGCCCAGTCGACGACGCCGGTGATCCGGGCACCAGCCGGCCCTGAGGGCGGCACGTCGAACAGCACGTTGCCGGGCTGGAAGTCCCGGTGCAGGAACCGCCCTTCATAGGGCGGGGCGGGCTTGCGGATCACGTCGATCGCCGCGGCCCATGCCGCCGCGTCGGCGCCCTTCGGAGTCACGACGGTGTCGGCGGTCGTCAACGCCACATACTTCGGGGGCCGCTCGGCGGGTCGCAACGAGTGGATCGCCACGAGTTGACGGGCCAGCAGTGGGACGCGCGTCTCCAATCCCTCATCGTCGAGGACCGTCCGGCCCGCCAGATGTGTCATCAGGAGCGATGGATACTCGCAATGCGCGGCGGTCGGATCAACCGCGACCAGTCCAGGAGCCCCCACACCGGTCTCCGTGAGCATGGTCAGGGCGCCGGCCTCCCTGTTCAGCCAGTCCTCGGCGTGCCCCACGTTCACGACGGTCCGCAGCACCAGGTCACGGGTGCCCCCGTCCCGCGTGCCGATGGTCAGCCTCCGCATTTCGGCAGTGATGCCGCCGTGCAGCGCCTCGGTTCTGACGACCCGTTCGCCGACCTCCAGGTGCCGGTTCACCCAAGCCAGTGTCAACGGTCGGACGGCCGCCGCCTCGTCGTGGTTGGTCACCGTGCCACCTCATCATCCGGACGGCGGCACGCGCGACCGACTTATCGGAGCCGATGGCCATGCTGCTCAGTCAGAAACTCCACCGGCACCACGCCCCGCCACCACCCGCGGCACCACGCCCCGCCACCACCCGCGGCACCACGCCCCGCGGCACCACGCCCCGCGGCACCTTCCCCGCGGCACCAGGCCCCGCCGGCACCACGCCCCGCGGCACCTTCCCCGCGGCACCAGGCCCCGCCGGCACCACGACCCGACGGCACCACGTTCGGCGCCCCGCGACCACCTCCAGCCCCGGTCTCGGCCTGATACCGCGCCCAGCCCTAATCCTGCGGTCCCTCAGCCTTCCTCTCCGGCTGCTTCGCGGGCTCGCTTGCGGCGTTTGCCTTCGTGCATGGCTGCCACTCGGGCGACGGGAATGGCGCGACCCTCCTCGAGGAGGTCTTCCGGGAGTGCTTGTGGTTCGGGCAGTTGTTCGGCCCAGCGGTCTACGCCGCCCAGCAGGTCCGGCGCGGTGCGGACGGTGAAGTCGCGAGGGGTGACCCGGTCGAGGTCATCCCAGCCGACCGGGAACGACACCGGCGTACCGGGCCGAACGCGTGGACTGTAGGCCGCAACGACGGTCGCTCCACCGGAGCGCGTCGAGTCCACGAACACCTTCCCGTGCCGGTCCTCCTTGATGTACGCCGTCGTCGCGACCTCCGGATCGATCCGCTCGGCCCGCGCCGCGATCGCCCGGGTCGCGGCCGCCGCGTCCTCGATCGACACCGACTCGTCGATCGGCACGAAGACGTGCACGCCCTTCGCCCCACTCGTCTTCACCGCCCCGGCCAGCCCGGCGTCAGTCAGCGCCTGCCGCACCAGAAAGGCGGCCTGCACCGCCATCGCGAACGTCTCCCCCTCCGGCGGGTCGAGGTCGAGCACGAGATGGGTGACGCGATCCCAGCGATCCGCGCGCATCAGCGTCGGGTGGTACTCCACAGCCCGCTGATTCGCGAACCACAGCAGCGTCGGGCGATCGTCGCACAACGCATACGACACCTCACGCTTGGACGCCTCCGCCCACACCGACACCGTCTTCACCCACTCGGGCGTGTACTTGGGCACGTTCTTCTGCATGAACGCCGGCTGCCCCGGCCGGATCCGGATCACCGAGAGCGGCCGGTTCCGCAGTTCGGGCAGGATCCACTCGTGCACGGCGTCAAGATAGTCGACCAGATCCCGCTTGGTCGCGTCGGCATCGTCGAACAACGGCTGATCCAGATTGGTCAGCGCTACCCCATCACGCGTCTCGTCCGGCTTGCTCGCCATGCCCAGAGCTTAGAAGCCTCACCGGTGCATCGAGAACCACCACGTCCTCCCCAGCCTCCACCGTCTGCGGATTCAACGCGATCTCGTCGTCGCCCACCCCGACCGTTCCGACCGCGATCCGCGGGTCGCCTTCCCACAGCGCGACCAGCAACTCGTCCCTCGTCCACCCGGAGGTTGTCGACAATCGCACGACCGCGCGACTGTGCGGTTGCCCCGCCTCGCTCGGATACCCGCGCTCGACCACCCGGTGGGTCGAACGGGTCACGACCCCGATGACGATTGCCACGGCACCACCCTTTACGAACCAGGTTCGGAAGTGACTCGTAAATCCAATGCCGACAGAGGTGGCCCCGATCGCAGGGTCAGGTCAAGAGATCAGCCCAAACAAAATCTCCCGGAAACAAAGGCCGACACGCCTCGCTGCCGCAGCGCCCGCGCACCGGCGCGGCTTGCTCCGCCCGGGTTCTGGTCTGCAGAATCAGGGCCTAGGGCAACGAGTCGTCGGTCGCCGCGGTTGCGGTGTGGTGGGCGCGGATGAGCTCGATCACCGTGTCGGCGGTGCGGTCGAGGTGGCTGCGGCCGTCGGGCAGCATGGCCGTCGGGCTGATGTAGCTACGGGGCCCGACATGGGTGGCTGGGTCGAGCCGATGCACGGTGACCTTCCCGGCGCGGACGGCTCGGTTCCATCCGGTACGGCGGAACAGCCGCCAGCGCTCGGGGAAGATCCAGGTGCCGACCCGCTCGATCCGGTCGCTCGCACTGGTGAGTTGGTCCAAGTGCTGGGCGTACGTGAGGTCGTTGGCGCCGTTGTGGAATGCACCGAGCAAGATCAGCAGGAGCGGGGCGCGTAGCTGAGTGTGCAGTTCGTCCACCGCACCGGTCGCGACCTGGGCGCCGCCGCTGTAGCTGAGCAGCACCACGGGGATGCCGCTGTCGGGCTGGTAGCCGGCGAGCCGGAGCTGAGTCGCGATTTGGTTGCCCACAGCCCGGTTGTAGAAGGGCCGGTACCGACGGTCGGCGGCGACGAAGGTCTGCATGACGTTGTGCAGGAAGAGCAACAGCCCGGCGCGCCGACGCAGCCACGCCCACACGGGCCGATCAGCGAGCGGGTCGGCCAGTGGTGAGTAGGGCTGCACCTGACCAAGTACCCGCAGCTCCGGAGCCCCGGCGATCAGCGCCTTGACCAACTGGCCGCCGTCCCGGGTGTCGCTGGCGCGGCGCTTGCCGATGCCATCGAGGTAGACCAGGTACGCCGCCGGCGGCCCGTCAGCGGCCGCACCCCGCGCATAGGGCACGCCATCCGGGAGGTCGGTGATAGGGGTACGCCAACCGACGCTGTAGGCAAGCAACTCGTAGCGGGCCAGCAGACCTTCGATGATCAGAGCCAGCCCGAGTCCGCCGAACCAGAGCAGGAAGTTGTTCATGCGATCGCCTCCCGGACCCCTGCCCCGAGGAGCATCGAGACCACACGCCGTACGACGTCGACCGCGAGAGCAAGCCCGACTCCGGCGACGGCCACGCAACCGGCGGCGACTACCCAGGTCAGGCCGGTCTCTGTGGCGAGCGCTCCGGCCAGACCGGCTCCGACTCCGATCAGGAGCAGCAGGTGCAGGAGGGGCCCGAGCCACGGAAACGCAAGGATGGCGGCGAGCACCAGCGGCGCGATCAGGCCCGTCGTCCACACCAGCTCAGCGGTGTCCGGCGCCGCAGCGGGCATCACCAGTTCGGCAAGGGTCCACGCTGTGAGCGGCCACAACGCGATCACAGTGGCCTCTATGAGACCGCCCGCGATCAGCAATCCGGCCACCAGCGGCCGAGACATACCGGGCCGGCGAGCTACCAGGGGCAAGACGCGCCCCGCAGCCTCCGACAGCCCCGCGATCAGCAACAGCACGACGACGGGTGACATCGATCAGCCTCCCTGTGAGGGATCGACGCGAGCCGACTGATCGATCGAACCAGTCGTCTTCAGGTAGAGCTCGAGTTCGTCAGCGGCACGCAGGAAACCGCCCGCCTCGCGCTGGGCGGCCTGAAGCGTGGTCGCAGCCTCGAGGAACCGGGAGTCGTCCAGCAGTCTCCAGGCGAGGGTCCGCACGGACTCCTCCCCCACGTCCTCGGTGCGGATGGACAGGCCCGCTCCCAGTTCGACGACGCGACCGGCCACCAACGGCTGGTCCGCGCCCTGCGGAACCACCAGCATCGGCACCCCGGCGTACATCGCCTCGTTGACGCTGTTCATCCCGCCATGGGTGACGAACATGGCCGCCCGCGCCAACACGTCCGGTTGTGGCACAGAGCGTCGTACGAGCACGTTGGCCGGCAGCGGAGCCAGCGCGACGGGATCGGTCTGACCGGTCGCGACGACCACTGTGCCGCCCAGCGGTGCGAGCGCCTTGGCGATTGTGCGCAGCAGCTGCGGAGCGGCCTTGAACACGGTGCCCAGCGAGACGTACAGCACCGGGTCCCGCAACTGATCGGTAGGGAACGACGGGTCGGGCGGGCGGGCGCCGATGCTCGGGCCGATGAACCGATAGGACTGATCGAGTTCCTCGACACCCGGCTGGAACGTCCGCGAGGTGTAGACGAGATTGAGTGGCTGGCGGATGTTGCCCAGATCCACCACTGGCAACCGCCGTGCGTCGAAGCGGCGGTGCAACTCCCAGCGCGCCTGCAGATAGCCCTGGATGATGCCGGGTTGAGTCGCCGCCGCCAGCAGCAACTCCTTCGAAGCGCCGGTGGGACTGGGCACCTGCCGGTTGAACGCGAACGTGGTGAACGACGACGCCGCCGGCACTCCGAGTTCACGGGCAGCGACTGCTCCCCACAAACAGGCGGCGTCATGGACGACCAGGTCTGGCCGAACGCCGCGCAGATCGGTGAGCACAGCGGGCAGCACCTGTACGGCGGTACGCGCGAGTCCCGCCAGCAACGCGATCGGTGTCGGCGGATCGGGCAGCGGCTGCCCACCGCCGGAGTAGAGGTACACGGTCGCACCGGCGGCCTCGATCTCCGCACGGAAGGCGGGCGAGGTGTGGTAGGTGACCGAGTGGCCACGTCGAACAAGCTCGGCCACCACCGGCAGCGTCGGGTTGACCCGACCGTGCATGCCGATGTTGAGGAACGCGACGGTACTCACAATGCGACCCCCGATCGGGATAGGTCTGCCGACGTCGGAGCATGATCGTCGGCTCGATACAGTCCGGCCCCACTGATGTGCAGCCGGTCGAGAAAGTGCCCCGCCGTGACGGACGCGGTGCTGATCAGCCGCTGCGAGTGGCCGAAGTCCCAGGGCGCGGGCCATTCATCGACGCCGGTCGGCAGCACCACAGTCGGAATGCGCTGGGCCACGTCGTGCAGGTCGCCCTCGATCTGATGGTGCACCTGCAGTACGGCGGCCCTGGAGGCGATCGCACCTGGACGCCGGCGAGGGAGAGTCGGACGCACCGGCCAGCTCGACGGACCGGTCGACAGCACCACCACGCTGGCCGCACCGGCCCGCTCGGCCGCCCGGACCGGTACATAGGCGATCAGTCCACCGTCGACGAGCGTCCGACCGTCGCGAACCACCGGCGGCAAGGCGCCCGGAATGGCCGCGCTCGCCAGCAACGCGGACTCGAGGTCGCCGTGGTCGAGCCCTACCTCAGCGCCGGTGACCAGGTCCATGGCCACCGCGGTGAACGGGACCGGCAACTGCTCGATCCGCGACGGCAGCCCGGACCGAGCGATCAGCCGGCGCAGGCCGCGATCGGTGAAGACGCTGGCCCGTGAGGACAGGTAGCCGAGCGGGAACACGTCACGGCGACGCAAGTTGGTCCACACCTGGTCCAGCCACGGCGCGGCCCGGTCGGGATGGGCGGCCGCGATCGCCCCCGTGAGGGCGCCCACCGAGGTTCCGACGATCAGGTCCGGGACGAACTTCCGATGCTCCAGCGCGTACCCGACACCGACATGCGCCGCTCCGAGGACTCCCCCGCCGCCCACCGCCACGGCCACGGGACGGGGAAGGGCACCCAAGCCCTTTGTGGGCTGACTTGACGGCACCGGACGCGTCACGTTTTCGCCCGTCATGATTCACACCTTCCTGGCCGCCTCGGATCGGTCACTCACCAATGAGGACAGGCCAGCCACCTCGGCTGTGACAGCCAAGGCAGGTCACGAATCACTGAAGGGACGCCAAGCGTCTACCGCGGGTTCCTGACGAAGGCATTCCGCATCGGCGCCAGCGACGCCGATGCGGAGCCTCAGCCGCTGAGGCGGAGTCTCAGCCGATGAGCTGCGGTTTCGGGAGGTTGCCGCAGGAGCCGCTGCTGTGTTGCGGGGTGACCGTCAGAGTGTGGCCGAGATCGTTGTAGCCGGTCGCGGCCTGCCAGGTGCCCGCGTTGGCGAGCTGGATCGCGTACGCCGAGTTGTAGGTTTCGGTGGAACCCGGCAGCCGGTCCTGGGACTGCAAGCGGGGCGCCGGATCGGCGAGGTTGAGCAGCAGGCGATATTGGCCCGGCACGGCCGGTGCGCAGACCTGCCGGTCGAGTGTGGTGGTCGTGCCGGCGCCCCAGAACCGCGGGTCGGCCGGCAGATTCACCCGGTAGCTGCGCTTGTCACCTTGGAAGATCAACTGGACCTGACGCGGGTTGTAGGGCGCGGCCCAACCGTCGTTGCGGATCCTCAGGTCGACCTCGACGGTGCCGCTCGGCATGGTGGCGTTCGTCAACGTGCTCTGCTCCAGCGCGAACCGGTAGCCGAGCTTCTGCTTGGCGATGGTGATGTTGTCGCCCCAACTGTCCAGCACGTCCTGGTTGTAGTCGGTGTTCAGGTACGAGAAGTGCAGCCTCGCCATCTCCGCGGATGCCGAGTCCCATTCCGACCTCGGTGGGTTGACCGCGCAGGTCTCACCACCCTCGGGCACGTAGTTGGTGTCCTGGGCAACGAAATCCTTGTCGAGCTCGATCGGGTCGCTGAGGTAGGTCCCGAAGTCGTCCGGGCTGGCCAGGAAGCAGTCGTTGTGATGACCGACCCGCGCCACCGGCGTCCCGTTGTACGCCTGGTCCGCGGTGAGTCCGCCCTCCGCCCCGGTCGGTACGCCGAGCATGCGCTGCTTCATGTACGGCGTACGCACCTGGATCATCCGGTCCTTCGGGAGCGCCTTCAGCAAGCCCATGATCACCGCTCGGCGGTCCGCCCAGTTCTGATCCGTGACGATGCTCGGGTCCTGGGGGTCGGCGAAGTGGTCGGTGTAGTACCCCTCACCCCACAGGCCGACGAAGCCGGACTGCACTACCGCGATCACATCGGCGTTCTCCCGCAGGATCGGCGTCAGCTGGGCGATGTGCTTGAGGACGCGCGCGACCGGTGCGTCGCCGTACGGGATGGTGGGCGGCCAGCCGGGCGGCTGGGCGTAGGCGAACCGGACGATCGCCTTCACACCGGCGGCACGGATCGTCTGGAAGTCGGCCCGGACCAGATCGAGGTACGCCGGGTCGAGGCTGTCCTGGCCGGCGAACTTCTCCAGGTAGAACACGCGGAGGATCTGCGTGATGTTCTCCTGGGTCCGGAAGCCGCGCAGGGTCGCGACGTTGAGCGGCAAGTAGCCCGAGCCGTCCGCGCGGTAGTGCGTCTCGGTGTGGTGGTAGAAGCCACGCTCCTGGTTCGCGAGCACGGCATCGGTCGGCGGATAGCTGCGGGTCGTCTCCGACCCGTTCCCCTGGGCCGCCGCGGCCTGTGGCGCGAACAGCAGACTGACGAGAGCAACGAGCGTGACGAGCCGTCTCATGATCGGTCCTCCTGGGGCGTCCTGCGACCTGGGAATAATCATGGACTCCAGGGAAACTATGTCAAGAGCTCGGCCGCGTCCTGTCCACGAGCGACGGGCCGATCCCCGTCGTACACCGTGGCCTCGACCTCCTCGAGGGCGAGCCGGACGGCACCGAGCGTCACTCCCTCGTCACCGAATTCCGACACCCTGATCTCCGGAGTCCGCAGGCACCAGCGATCGAGCTCACGGCGCAGCGGCTCGACCAGCACGTCGGCGGAACGGGAGAAGCCGCCACCGATCACCACCAGCTCCGGATCGAGGGTGAGGACCAGCGCCGACGCCCCGACCGCGATGTCGCGAACGTACCCGCGGACCGCCCGGATCGCCGCCCGGTTCTCGTCCCGGGCGGCGAGGAAAACGCGTTCCACGTCGTCGCCGGCACCCAGCCAGTCGTGCAGGTGCTGCGGGGCCCGCAGCCATCCGGCCGCCGGCAACGCGCCGATCTCCCCGGCGGCGTTGGAGAAACCTCGGTGCAGCTTGCCGTCGATGATCAGACCGGCACCGGTCCGCAGGCCGGCCAGCAGGAACACCACGTTCCGGGCGTACCGCGCGACACCGCGCCAGGACTCCGCGAGCGCGGCCAGCTTGCAGTCGTTCTCCACCCGGACCGGCCCGGGCACCAGCCGGCGAAGATGCGCGGCCAGGTCGACACCGGTCCACTCCGGCAGTGAGTCGGACAGCATCACCTTGCCGGTGCCGTCGACGAGTCCGGTGGTGGCGACTCCCGTCGACCAGATCTGAGCGGGACTGACGCCGGCTGCGGCGAGCGTCGTGGTGACACAGTCGTCGAGTGTTGCGAGGCGTTCCCGGCGCCCGATCCGCGGGCTCACCGCGACGCGGGTCTGGTGCAGGACGACGCCCTCGAGATCGGTGACCATGGCAAGGATCTTGTGGCCGCCGACGTCGACCCCGAGGATCCGGCCGGCGTCGGCGCGAAAGCGGTAACGACGAGCCGGCCGCCCGACGGTGCCCGCCGCCGGGGCGAGCTCGGTCACCCAGCCACGCGCCAGCAGCTCGCGAGCGACATCCTCGGTCGAAGCCCTCGACAACCCGGTCCGCTTCGCCAGCTCCGTCAACGTCAGCGGCTTCTCGTCCCGCAGAACCCGCAACACCCCAAGGGCGTTGAGCTGCCGCAGCCGCGAGAGATCACCACCGCTCGGCGCATCAGTCATCGCGACCCCCGGAGTTCGCTGCAGTCGATCACATAATGAGGGACTCCTGAATAACTATCAACACACCACACCTTCTCGAGCGGCCATGGACTCTTCGACCGTGGTCGACATGCTTGACACGATTCCGCCGGAACGCTTCAGTGCGAGTGTGGTGGCCGTGGAGTCCTATCGCGAACGGCTGCCGGTCCCTGGACTGGCAGGAGTGGTCCGGACGGTGTGGATCCAGCGCACCGGACCGACCGATCACGTGCACCGGCATCTGCCCACCGGTGGAGTCGAGATCCACTTCCCGATCGGCGGCCGGCCGCAGTTGCTCGGCCCGCTGACCGGGCCGACGATCGAGATCATCCCGGCGAACACCACCCTCGTCGGCGTGCGCTTCCACCCCGGGACGGCGCCACCGCTGCCGGCCATGCTCGACGACCTCGTGGACCAGCAGGTGAGCCTGACCGACCTGTGGGGACACACGACAGACCGGCTCGTAGAAGCGATGGCTCAGGCGACGACGCCCGAACGGGCACTGACCTATCTGCAAGCCCATCTCCTGAACGAGTTCCGCACCACGGCTCGCCTGGATGCGCTGGTGAACGAGGCCGTCCGCGCCCTGATGCCCTGGCATCCGATCAACATCGACAACCTCGCCACGCACCTGGCCCTCTCCGGGAGCCAGCTCCGACGCCGCTGTCTGCACACGGTGGGCACGACTCCCAAGGTTCTCCAGCGGACGTTGCGCTTCCAGGGCTTTCTCGCCCTCGCCCAGGCGAGTGCGACGCCGTCCAGTGCGACGCCTTCCGACCGGCGGGGCACCGAGGGTGTCGCGGGCCTCGCGCTCGACGTCGGGTACGCCGACCAGGCGCACCTCAACCGCGAGTGCCTCCGCCTGAGCGGTCTCACCCCCGGTCAACTCCTCGAGGTCAACCTCGACCGCTGCGCGCGCGAGCACGACCACTCCGGGTCGTACCAGCCCTTCCTCGCCACCCGTGGCGGCCCGCCCGTGCGGGTCTGAGCGTGCACGTTTTGTTCAAGATCCGGGCGGTACGCCGCTAATAGTCTCGAACACATGCCGGACACGATCGAAACCCAACCCCGACTCGTGGTGCACTGCCGCTCGGTCACGGATGTCGTTGCCGTGATCAAGGATGCAGGCGCGACCGGCGAGCACCTGGTGGCGCGCGGCGGCGGGCACTGTTTCGCCCGCCGGTCCTCGACCGACGGCGTCGTACTCGACATGACCGGCCTCGACAGCATCTCGGTGGCTGCCGACGGGATCGCCACGATCGGCGCGGGCGCCCTGCTCGCCCAGGTGTACGCCGAGCTGCACGCGCACGGCCGTGGTCTGCCGGCCGGTTGCGGTCCCACGGTCGGCGTCGCCGGCCTGACCCTTGGTGGTGGGATCGGTCTGATCGGGCGCAAGTACGGGCTGACCTCCGATCGTCTAGTCGGAGCACAGGTCGTGCTCGCCGACGGCAGCGTCGTGGACTGCGACACCGATCACGAGCCCGACCTGTTCTGGGCCTTGCGTGGTGCGGGCGGCGGTCAGTTCGGGGTGGTGACGTCGTTGCGGTTCGACACCGTCCCGCAGCCAGTCACCACTCGGATCGAAGCGAACTGGGTTGCTCGCGATGTGGAAGAGCTGGTCGCGGCCTGGCAAGCCTGGGCACCCGATACACCCGACGAGCTCACGGTCAATCTCGCGATCGCATCCGAGCCCGGTGGACCCGTACAGGCGTCTGTGCTCGGTGCCTGTCTGCTCGAGGAAGGCCCGTCCCGCGATCTGCTGCAGGAGCTCAGCGATCTGATCGGGACGGCTGTTCCCTTCGAGCTGCGCGGTGGCCTGCCGCTGCGCGACCTGAAGAGCAGCGTCGCCGACCCGCGCGACGTGCCGGACCACCACGCCCTCCGGATCCGGTCGGAGTTCTTCGCGCACTCGATGTCCGACCTCGTCCTCGCCTCGCTGCTGGACCAGCTCCGCGCGGACCGGGCGGCGGGCCGGCGGCAGCTCTCCTTCACCGCGATGGGTGGCGCCTACAACCGGGTCCCCGCTGAGGCGACCGCGTTCGCCCACCGCAACGAACGCTTCCTGCTCGAGCACGTCGCCGCGGCGGGCGACCCCTGGGTCGACGCCTCCTGGGTGACCGCCCACGCCGACGCCAGCGGACACGTCTACCCGAACTTCCCCGACCCGGCGCTGGTCGACGGACCCGCGGCGTACCACGCAGGTAACGAACCCCGGTTGAGAGCCGTGAAGAACGCCTACGACCCAGGACGGTTCTTCGCCTTCCCTCAATCACTCTGACCCCAAGCACTCTGATCACAAAGCAAGGAGAGTCATGAGCGACGCCGTGTGTGTCCACTCCGTCTCGGTCGACTACGAGGTGGTCCGATGATTCTGGTCACCGGTGGGCTCGGCATGATCGGCGCCTACACCGCCCGCGCACTCGTCGATCTCGGCCACGAGGTCGTCGTCACCTCACACCGCAGCGGTGAGGTCCCGTCGTTCCTGGCCGGCAAGGTCACCGTGGAGTCCCTGGACGTCACCGACCGGGACGCGTTCCTTGCCCTGGGCAAACGTCATGAGATCAGCGACATCGTCCACCTGGCCGGCAGCATTCCCGGCGACGACCCGGTCGCGTTCTTCCGCACCGACCTGACCGGTCTGCTCAACGCCCTGGACGCCGCACGCACCTGGGGTGTCCGCCGGTTCGCCGTAGCCAGCAGCCTCGGCAACTACATCGGCCGGACCGAGATTCCTTGGCACGAAGGGCTCGCGCTGCCGACCGCGGACCTGCCGAACCCGATCGTCGCGCTCAAGAAGGCCGTGGAGCCGCTGACCACACACAGCCTGCAGGCCACCGATGTCCAGCCGGTCGTCCTTCGGATCGGGAGCACCTGGGGACCGCTGATGGACCCAGAATCGCCGTTCAACTCCACCCCGCCGTACATCAGTGCTGTACTCCGCGGTGACAAGCCACAGCCCCGGTACGCCGATGACGGCGGCGACTCCTGCTACGCACCGGACGCCGGACGCGCGATCGCGCTGCTGATGACCGCGGAAACCCTGCGGCACGACACGTACAACGTCTCCAGCGGCCGGCCGGCCACCAACCGCGAACTCGCGGAGGCGCTGCAGGCGATCACCCCGGGCCTTCAGCTCGACCTCCTGCCCGGACGCGCGGACGGTCCCGGCGACGACCCCTATCTCGACATCAGCCGGCTCATCGACGACACCGGCTTCACGCCGGAGTTCGACGTTGCCACGGCGGTCGCCGACTACGTCGCGTGGCGCGCCGACAATCCCCGCTGAAGGAGCAACCATGCTTGACCCCGTCGTTCGCGATGTCCTCGACACCCCCTCGTACGCGCACGTCGCCACCGTCCTCCCGGACGGCTCGCCCCACAGCACCCCGGTCTACGTGGGCGCCCGCGGCGACCAGATCGTCTTCTTCACCGGTCCGGGGACGCGCAAGGCGCGCAACCTGCGCCGCGACCCACGACTCATGCTGTCAATCGTGCCCGTCGACAACCCGTTCCAGCCCGTCGTCCGCGGGCGGGTGGTGGAATGGATCGAGGGCGACGAGGCGTGGGAGATCATCGACCGACTGGTCGCGAAGTACATCGATCTGCGCTATCCACGCGACCAGGAACGAATGGTGCTCGTCGTCGAGCCCGAGCACCAGAAGGTCGGCATGTGAGCCGCCGGCACTAGGCCGAGGTCGCCGCGCCCTGGGGCAGCATGCTGGGTATCTCTCTGCGGGAGGCGATGCCGAGCTTCGAGAACACCTTACGGAGGTGCCACTCGACCGTGTGGTGGCTGAGAAACAGCCTGGCGCCGATCTCGGTGTTGGTGAGCCCGTCGCCGGCGAGACGTGCGATCTGTGCCTCCTGAGCAGTGAGGGCGGTCGACGTCGTGACGGTCCGCTTTCCCACCTTCGCTCCCACGGCCTGCAACGCACGGCGCGCCCGTTCGGCGAACGCGTCGGCCCCGAACCGGCTCAGCATCTCGTGCGAGACGTCCAGCTGCGCACGAGCGTCGACGCGACGGTTCTCCTGGACCAGCCACTCGCCGTACAAGAGATGCGCGCGCGCCAGGTTGACGCGGACTCGAGTCCGGGACAGCCGTTCGATCGCCTCACGGTAGAGGCTCTCCGCGGCGTCGCCCTCGCTCAGCAGCGCACGCGAGTACGCCTCGACACCGAGCGCCCAGTCGGTGCCGCTGACCTGTGTCGTCTCCGAGAGCTGCTCGAGCGCGCCGAACGCCAGCTCCGAGGCACCGCTTCGTGCGGCTGCCTCGACCAGCTCGGCCAAGGCCCAGCGCGGCGCGCCGAACTCCTGCTGGTGTTCGGCTGCCGCTTGGGCCGCGGTCATTGCCTCCTCGTAGCGGGCGAGGCCGTTGCAGAGAACCGCATGGTGGCAGTGTGCGACGGTAACCCCGAGCCCCTGGCCGTACTGCGTGCCCTCGCTGACGGTGGCGTCGATCAGCATTCGTGCCTCGCGCTCGTGACCACGAACGGCAGCCAAGGCCAGCGCCCCGAAGGGCGGCTGATTGCTCCCGATGGCCGCACTCACCGTTCTCACCTCTTCGATCACGGACTCCGCCGCCGCAAGCT
Source organism: Kribbella steppae (assembly GCF_004342025.1). Taxonomy (GTDB): domain Bacteria; phylum Actinomycetota; class Actinomycetes; order Propionibacteriales; family Kribbellaceae; genus Kribbella; species Kribbella steppae. The sequence continues at coordinate 594,856 of NZ_SLWN01000001.1, forward strand.
CCCCGGCGAAGACATGGACGACGGCGGACGAGTCGAGTGCAAGGGGAAGCTCGCTGAGCGCACCGGCCTCACGGATGATGGTCACGTGCCGGGCCGCGACCAGGTTCCAGCGCTCGAGGTCCCACAGATCCGCCGCGATGACCCCGGCAAGCAAGAGCCAGCGCAGCGACTCCTGGACAGGGACGTCCCCGTCACTGAACGCCCCGAGAACTCGCTCGATCATCGGCACCGACGGCCCGTAGCCGTCCATGAGACGCACAGCAAGGGCATCCAGCAGTTCGTCGGTCGCACGCGGCACCTGCGGCCGCGGCGCTCCGCGCGCTGCCTCGCCCACCTCCTGCCACCCTGGGCTGCGCGCCAGATGACCCGCGAAGATGACCGCCGCGACCGCTTCCAGGTAGGTCTCCCGAGCGGCCGCCACGTCGAGCTGCTCGAGTCGACGGGCGGCGGCGAGCAGCAGCGGCGGAGCCTCCGTTCCGCGGCCCTGCGTGAACGCGATCCCGGCATGCAGTACGTCGATGCGTGCACGGGTGAGCTCGTCGGGCGGTCCGGCCCTCGCCGTTGCGAGGAGAGCGGCCGCCGGCTCGAAAGCCCCGGCCTGGAACTTCGCTTGGGCAGCGTCCACTGCGCGCTGTGAGCGGCGGGCGGGATCATGCGTCAGCTCGGACGCGCGCTCGAGGAACGCGGCCACCGCCGCGATGCCGCCGCGAGCCCTGGCCCGCTCTGCCGAACGCTCGAGCTCCACGGCGACGTCCTCGTCGGGACCTGGTGCGGCCTGCGCCAGATGCCATGCGCGGCGATCGGGATCGAGGTCAGCGTCGATCGACGCCGCCAGCGCTCGATGTGCACTCTGGCGGTCCGTCAGGGATGCCACCCGATACACCGCCGAGCGCACCAGCGGATGCCGGAAGCGCACGTCAGTGTGCAGAGTCATCAGCTCAGAGGCCTCGGACGCGGCGGCGTCCACGTCGATACCCAACCGTTCGGCCGCCCGCTTCAGCAACCGCGCGTCGCCGACCGGATCGGCGGCTGCGGTGAACATCAGGCGTCGGGTTTCGGCCGGGAGCGACTCGACGCGGCGGAGGAATTCCCGCTCGATCTGGCTCGACAACGGCCGCGCCTCCGGATGCCCGAAGCCGCCGGCCAGCTCTGCTGCGATCCTCCCGCGGGGCAGCTCGAGCAGTGCCAGCGGGTTACCGCGCGACTCGGCGATGATGCGGTCGCGCACCCGCTGGTCGAGCGGACCGGTGACGACCGAGTCGAGGAGGGTTCGGGAGTCGCGCTCAGGCAGCCCCTCGACGGGCAACTCGGTGAGGCCGGCGAGAGTCTCGTCGGGTGGGGGTTCGCGGACGGCGAAGACAAGCACGACCGATTCCGCGTGCAGCCGGCGGGCGACGAACGCCAAGGTCAGTGCCGATGCTTGATCAAGCCACTGCGCGTCGTCGATGAGGCAGATCAGCGGCTGGTTCCCGCCGGCGTCCGCGAGGAGGCTCAGAACGGCCAGGCCGACGAGGAAGCGGTCAGGAGCAACCCCGGTGCGCAGACCGAACGCCGTGGCGAGCGCGTCTCGTTGCGGCCCGGGGAGGTGGTCCACTCCGGCGAGCAGTGGGGCACAGAGCTGATGCAGGCCGGCGTAGGACAGCTCCATCTCGGACTGGACGCCGGCAGCCCTCACGACGCGGCTGCCGCTTGATTGCTCGAGCAGATACTTCAGAAGCTCGGTCTTCCCGATCCCTGCCTCGCCACGCAGGACCAAGGCAGCGCTGCGGCCGGCCCTCGCGCCCTCCAAGAGGTCGTCAAGGGCCTGACACTCGTTTCGCCGCCCAATCAACCCGGCGCTTGAACGGCTGGGCGTCACCGATCGAGGGTAACTCCGACCGCGCCCCGGTCGATAGCCCGCCGATGCCGGATGTACCACCAGCCATGAGCACGGTGCTTCGAGTGACCTTCGTTGAGCAATGCGACCACCCAGAACCTGGGCCGGGTCTCCACCAGCGTGCCGGACAAGGGGAGGCAGACAATGAGCACAGACCCACCCACGCGGTACAGCGGCCCGGAGCAGCAGAGCGGGTGATCGCCTGCATGCTGGAGCCGCGTTTCAGCGAGCTGCGATGAGAGCCTGTGGGGCTGCCTGTTTGATGCGGGTCTGCAGCCAGGCGAGCTGGGTAGCCGTTTGCGACTGGCAGGCGGAGACCGTGTCCAGCAGGTCGCGATCGCGTAAGCCCTGCGCGGCCTGGCCGACCACGGTCCAGGTGATGTCCACGAACGACGCCAGGCTGTAGAGGTCCTGTAGGTCGCGCAGCAGCCCGACTCCGCCCGATCGGGCGCCGCTGAACTCGGCCGCCTTCAGCCGCTCCGGCTCCGTCTCACGCTGCTCGCCGTACCGCTCGACGAACGGCGTGAGCCGCTCCTCGTGACTGAAGGCCTGGCCGGACAATGCCTGGCAGGTGTGCTCGACATCGGGCTCGTCGCGATGCTTCGAACCGACCTCTTCGAAGGCGCTCCCGAGGGTGTGCTCGGCATGATGCAGAAGGCCGAGGTAGGTGGCCAGGTGCATGTCATTCACCTGTCTTCCGGACGCGCACTGCCGAAACCTTGAACATCGGCTGCTTGGAGACCGGGTCCCACTCGGTCACGGTCAGCTCGTTGGCGGCGCTGGGCGGTCCGCTCTCGTTGTCCCAGTAGCCGAAATGGAAGGGCAGGAATACGACTCCTTCGCGAGGCTCGCCGATCCTGACCTCGGCTTCCACCTGGCCCCGTCTGGACTCGACGACGGCTCGCTCGCCCTCGTGGAGGCCGAGACCTTCGGCATCCGGCTTCGACAGTTCCACCCAGACCTTCGGTTCGGCCGCGCGCAGGCGAGGCGCGCGTCCGGTCTTCGTTCTCGTGTGGAAGTGGTACGGCGAGCGCCCGGTCGTCGCGATCAGCGGGAACTCGTCCGTCGGGTGCTCCGGCGCTGCCGTGTACTCGGCCGCCTTGAGAAAGGCGCGTCCGCCCGGAGCAGTGGCCTTGTACTTGTCTGGCGTGGTCGATGCTCCGGTGAGCAGGTCGTGACCGTAGTCCTCGCAGACGTCCGGCTCGGTCGGGAAGACCCAGTCCGAGTAGAGCCGATCGGTGCCGTCCGGCGCGTCCGTCGTACAGGGCCAGGGAATGCCGCTGCCACCGCGCAGTACGTCGTACGTCAGTCCGGAATAGTCGCAGGGACGCCCGCGGCTGCACTCCTTCCACGCCTCGAATACCTCTTCGGGCGTCGACCACCGGATCAGCGGGCGATCGTCCTTGTCGCGGAACTCCATCCGGTGGGCGTAGTCGAGGAAGATGGCGAGGTCGCTGCGCGCCTGGCCCGGAGGGTCGACCGCCTGCTCGGACAGGTGGACCGTCCTGCTGGCGTTCGTGAAGGTGCCTTGTTTCTCGCCCCACAAGGCGGCCGGCAGCACCACATCGGCGTACTGCGCGGTCTCGGTCAGGAAGCCGTCCTGCACCACGAGGAACAGGTCGTCCTTGGCCAGGATGTCGCGGATCCTCGGTAGCTCCGGAAGGGAGACGGCCGGGTTCGTCGCCGAGATCCAGAGGAAATCGATCGACCCCTGTTCGACGTACCGCCACAGCTGCATCGCGTGCGTCGGCGGCGCCCAGTGCGGGATCACCAGCGGGTCGACGTTCCACAGTCGCGCGAGCTCGTCGATATGCGCGGGGTTCGCCCAGTTCCGGAAGCCGGGCAGGTCGCCGTCGGCGCCGCACTCGCGCGTGTTCTCCGCCGTGGGCTGGCCGTTCATCTGGAGCACACCACAGCCTGGGCGGCCGATCAGCCCACGCAGCAGGTGCAGATTGTTCACCTGGCACGACGCCGCGGTCGCCTGATGCGATTGGTAGAAGCCCTGGAGCACCGTGGACAGAACCCGGTCGGACGTGCCGAAGATCTCCGCCGTACGACGGATGGCGTCAGCGGGCACGCCACAGATCTCGGCAACCTTGTCCGGCGTGTACGGCGCGACGGTCGCCGCAAGGTCGTCGTACCCGATGGTGTGGCGTCCGATCCAGTCGTGGTCGACCCAGTCGTGCTCGATCAACTCTCGGAGCAGACCGTTCATCAGTGCTTGGTTCGTGCCGGGCAGTGGCGACAAGTGGACCCCGCCGGTCCGCCGCGCGATCTCGGCCACCGGAGTCGACCGTGGATCGACAGCTACGACCAAGGGTGTGTCGGGGCCTTGGACGCGATCCAGCACCCGCGACCACAGAACCGTTTGGGTCGCCGCCATGTTGTGCCCGAACAGGAACAGTGCATCGCAGGCTTCGATGTCGTTGTAGGTGCCGGGCTGGCCGTCCGAGCCGAAGGTCTCCTTCAGGGCGGCCGCAGCAGTCGCCGTGCAGAGTCTCGTGTTGCCGTCCATGTGCGGCGTACCGAGTCCAGCCTTCCCGATCACCGCGAGGGTGTAGTACTCCTCGAGGAACAGCTGACCACTGGTGTAGAAACCGTGGCGGAGCGGATGCCGCTTCTTCGACTCGGCGACGATCCGGTCCATGGCCTCGTCCCAACTCGTCTCGACGAGCTCGGAACCACGGCGAACCAATGGCTGCGTCAGACGGTCTTCATCACTCCACTGCCAGGAACCGTAGAGACCCTTGGGGCCGAGCCGGCCGTGGTTGATCCGATCGGTCGCCCGTCCGCGGACACCCACCATCCGACCGTCCTTGACGGCGATGTCGCACGCGCATCCGTTGCTGCACAGGACACAGGCCGACTGCACCCACCTCTCGACCTCTGCCTCGGCAACCGAAAGCTCCTGATCGACTCTGACCGGCCACGCGGTGTCCTTGGCGTGCGGAGTCCGGTCGCCCCAGACGTCCGCTACCCGATCTCGCACATCACCCATGAGCCCGCCGGTACCCGCCTGGGATGCCGATCATCCGATCCGTTTCCAGGCCTTCGACCGGGGTACTCGATGGTCCCCTAACAGGAGGAGTTGCCATGAGCACCACACCAGCGGTCCCCCCGTTGCCCGACCCGTTGGACCCCGACCGCCCGTTCCCCGGTCGTGGCCGACCAGAGGACGACCCGGACCTCACGCCGAACCCCGAACCCGAGATCGACCCGGACGAGAACCCCGACGAGCAACTCCCCCAGAACTGACCCCGACCTCAGAGACCTGATGCCGAGCACAACGGGCACGATGACACTTCGTGTGCTCATCGTTGGTGCTCTAGTTACGTGTGCCAGCCCATCCGGCAGACTTCGGTTGTGTTCATGAAGCCTGCCCCTGGTGAGCCGCTCGCGGAGCCCTGGGAGGCGGTGAGCTCGGCCGAGCTTGCGTCGAGAATTCTCGGCGGCCCGGCGGTGCCGACAGGGCGGCCGCTCATCGTGGCGATCGATGGTCGCAGCGGCTCAGGTAAATCGACCCTCGCGGATCGGCTGTCCACCGTCATCCCGCTGTCGACAGTTGTCCATGTCGATGACATTGCCTGGCACGCACCCCTGTTCGAGTGGACGGAGTTGCTGGCCACCGGCGTTCTCGAACCTCTCCATCGCGGCGAAGCTGTGTCGTACCGCCCACCGGCGTGGCAGATCCACGAGCGGCCCGGCGCTGTCGACGTACCGGCCGGACTCACAGCGGTGATCGTCGAGGGAGTAGGCGCCGGCCGACGCGAACTCACCGATCTCATTGATGTCCTGGTCTGGGTCCAATCCGACTACGCCGAAGCAGAGCGGCTCGGTATCGCCCGCGACATCGCTTCCGGCGTCAACGGCGATGCGGAGGCGGCGGTGGAGTTCTGGCACATGTGGATGGCAGCCGAGGTCCCCTTCCTCGAACGCGACCGCCCGTGGCAACGCGCAACCATCATCACCGCCGGCACCTCCCCGCACTCCCGGCCACACACCAACCTCATCGCTCCCCCGCTACCCACCTGAACGCCCCTGGGCACGGGGGCTTCACCCTTGCTCACGCAGAACGAACGGTCAGCAAACTGTGCCTTACGGTGGCCGGTTGGCGGGCACATGGATGCGGGTACAGGGGCCTCGACCGGCGAAAGGAGGCCCGTTATGTCGACGCCGTTCCCCCAGGATCCTGGCGATCCCACTGGGCCGTTCCCCGAGCCCGACGTCGATCCGGACAGCGCACCCGTCGATCCGGACGGCGTACCCGCGCCAGACCGAGAGCCGGACTTCGATCCCAACCCGGACTTGCCCGGCCGGCCAGACGCCGACCCACTCGGCTGAAGGGCAGACCTGACATTCCTCAGGTCGGCTCCCCCTGCACACCGCCCCACCCCTGCACGCAATGGAAGGCGGAATCAACAATGACCATGAGCGCGTTCGATCCGTGGAACTACCGGCACGACAGTGGCTACTCGTCCGGCGTGGATCTGGTCGGATTCAAGATCGCGGCCACCGACGGAGACATCGGCAAGGTCGACCAGGCCACCTACGAGTCCGGCACCTCAGGACTGGTCGTCGACACCGGCCCGTGGATCTTCGGTCGCAAGGTGCTGCTGCCGGCGGGCGTAGTAGACCGCGTCGACACTGATGAGGGCAAGGTCTACGTCGACCGCACCAAGGACCAGATCAAAGACGCACCCGAGTACGACGAGGACGCCGGCGTCGACGACGACTACCGGACTCGCCTCGGCGGCTACTACGGCGAGACCTACCGGTAGGTCGGTGAGACGTCGAACGCAGGCCAGGAGGTAGAGATGCCAGGGAAGTCGGCGAACGTCAAGAACGAGAAGCAGTACGAGGCTCTCAAGGACAAGGGGATGTCCAAGGAGCGCGCCGCCAAGATCGCCAACGCGCCGAAGTCGAGCGAACATGGCGGCAAACAGAGCGGCAAGGGCGGCAGCAGCAAGCAAGGCGGCACCACCGCCCAGAAGAAGGAAGCCGGCCGCAAGGGCGGCAAGGCAGCCGCGAAGAAGAACTGACACGACCCCGTGGGACCACCTGCCCGACGCACAGGCGATCCCACGGGGCATCAGTGAGAACCCTGCCCGGGCCGAGTCGATCACCCCGCCCGGTGCAGGAGATCCGGCCGACCTTCGTCGGAGTCCGGCGAGGGGATGACTTCGGCGCGGGCTTCGGTCAGCTGGTCGTCCACAATCGGGCCGGCCTGCTTGGGGCGAACGGGGCCGCCACCCAGCCGGCGATACTTCCACTGGCACTCGTCGTAGTCGTAGTACGTGTCCACTCCGCCAACGGTGATCACGATCGTCTCCGTCAGTGCGATCCATCAACCACCCGCCCGCTGCTGGACGGCGCGAGGCCGGTACCCGCAATTGCCTACGGCAATCGTCTGGATGTCCCAAGGCCGAGTGATCGAGAGCGTCCCGAAGCGGGCGGTGTTCTTTGGTCGGCCGTCGGCGGTGGGCGGTCAGCCGCCGGAGACGCCGAGCTCCGCGTCCGCGAGGTCGGCGGTCAACCCGTCGGTGTCGTCCAGCCAGCCCTGCGGCAGCACGATGTGGTCGCGCGGGCTGCCCTGACGGCCGCGGGGTGCACCGAGCTCTGCGACGGGGAACGGGACGGCCGGATCCAGTTGGGCAAGCAGTTCGTCCAGCTGGGTCAGGGATTCGACCATGCCGAGGGCCGCACGCAGTTCGCCGCCGGCCGGGAATCCCTTGAGGTACCACGGGACGTGCTTGCGGAAGTCACGGAGCCCACGCGGCTCCCCCATCAAGTCGGCCAGCAGTTCACCGTGACGCCGCATCACCGTGGCGACCTCGCCGAGCGTCGGCAGGTTCAGCGTCTCACCACCGGCGAACGCGACCGCGAGATCGCGGAACAACCACGGCCGGCCGAGACATCCACGACCGACGATCACCCCGGCGCAGCCGGTCTCCGCGACCATCCGCAGTGCATCACCGGCTTCCCAGATGTCGCCGTTGCCGAGCACCGGGATGTTCACCTGCCGCACCAGCTCGGCGATCGTGGACCAGTCCGCCTGACCCGAGTATGCCTGGGCCGCCGTACGTCCGTGCAAACCGATGGCCGCGGCGCCCGACTCCTCAGCGATCCGGCCGGCGTCGAGATAGGTCTGGTGCGCCTGGTCGATGCCGATACGTGTCTTCATCGTGACCGGTACGCCGTACGGCGTCGCAGCACGAACTGCCGAGTGCAGGATCGCGCCGAGCAGGTTGCGCTTCCACGGCAGTGCCGCACCGCCGCCCTTACGCGTCACCTTCGGGACCGGGCAGCCGAAGTTCAGGTCGATGTGGGCGACGCCGTACTGGTCGCACAGGATCTGGACCGCGCGGCCGACGTAGACCGGGTCGACGCCGTACAGCTGCACCGAGCGGACCGTCTCGCTCTCGTCGAACGTGAGCATGTCGAGCGATTTCTGGTCACCCTCGACGATCCCGCGCGAGGTGATCATCTCGCACACGTACAGCCCGGCGCCCTGCTCCGCACACAGCCGGCGGTACGCCGCATTCGTGATGCCGGCCATCGGCGCGAGCACCACGGGTGTGTCGATCGTCAGGTTGCCGAGCTTGAGCATTTGCTTAGGCCTTCGCCACCAGGACCTGGCCGTTGCCGGAGACCTGCGCCTTGTACGGCTGGACCGCGTTCGTCGTGCTGGTGACGTCGCACGCGATGCCGGCGCCGGAATGCTTGACCACGGCAACATCATCCATCGTGCAGGTCACCTTGGCCGCATCGGGCGCGGCCCGCAGGACGGCGTCGACCACCTTCGGCTTCACGATCGCGACCGACTCGGAGGTGAACTTGTACGACGCGGTGTACGTCTTCGCGTCGACCGTCAGGGTGCCCGTGTAGGCCTTCCCGCCGTACGTGACCGTGCAGGTCAGCTCGTGCTTGCCGGGCTTCTCGACGTCTGACATGCCCGGGCACTTCACCGTCGTGGCGGCGGTCTTGCCGGCCGCGATCTGCGCCTGCTTGGCGATCGCGAACTGGATCCGCTCGGCCAGTGGGGCGTCGTTCTCGGGCTCGCCGGTGACCTTCGGCGTCGGCCACGGCTTCGACGGTGTCGGCAGCGGGGTGAGCGACGGCGTGGACGCCGTCGGAATCGGCGCGCTGGACGGAGCCGAGGCGGACGGAGCCGGGGTGCTGGCCGCCTCCGGGTCGCTGTCCGAGCAGGCGGTCAGTACGAACACCGCGATCGCGGACAGGCTGAAGACGGTCAGTCCGAACCGGATTCCCTCCGGCGACAGCTTGCGCCGTACCCCCATCGTCAGCAACCGACCAGGTGCTGGGCGAGGTAGCCGGTGACCTCGGTGAGCGCGACCCGCTCCTGCTTCATCGAGTCGCGTTCGCGGATCGTCACCGCCTGGTCGTCGAGGGTGTCGAAGTCGACGGTGATGCAGTACGGCGTCCCGATCTCGTCCTGGCGGCGGTAGCGGCGGCCGATCGCACCGGCGTCGTCGAAGTCGACGTTCCAGTTCTTCCGCAGCTCGCCGGCCAGGTCCTTCGCCTTCGGGGACAGCTCGGCGTTCCGCGACAGCGGCAGCACGGCCGCCTTCACCGGGGCCAGCCGCGGGTCGAACCGCAGCACCGTCCGCTTGTCGACACCGCCCTTCGCGTTCGGCGCCTCGTCCTCGGTGTAGGCGTCGAGCAGGAACGCGAGCACGTTGCGGGTCAGGCCTGCCGCCGGCTCGATCACGTACGGCGTCCAGCGCTCACCCTTCTCCTGGTCGAAGTACGACAGATCGGCCCCGGAGTGCTTGGAGTGGGTGGACAGGTCGAAGTCGGTCCGGTTCGCGATGCCCTCGAGCTCGTCGAACTCCTTGCCGCCGAAGTTGAACCGGTACTCGATGTCGACGGTGCGCTTCGAGTAGTGGCTGAGCTTCTCCTGCGGGTGCTCGTAGTAGCGCATGTTCTCCGGGCTCAGGCCGAGGTCGAGGTACCAGTCCCAGCGGGTCTTCAGCCAGTACTCGTGCCACTCCTCGTCCGAGCCGGGCGCGACGAAGAACTCCATCTCCATCTGCTCGAACTCCCGGGTCCGGAAGATGAAGTTGCCCGGGGTGATCTCGTTGCGGAAGCTCTTGCCGACCTGGGCGATACCGAACGGCGGCTTCTTCCGCGCCGTGCCCATCACGTTGGCGAAGTTCACGAAGATGCCCTGTGCGGTCTCCGGGCGCAGGTAGTGCAGCCCTTCCTCGGACTCGACCGGGCCGAGGTAGGTCTTCAGCAGGCCGTTGAACATCCGCGGCTCGGTGAACGTGCCCTTGTTACCGCAGTTCGGGCAGGCGATCTCGGCCAGCTTGACCTCGTCGGCGTCCTTGTTCTTCCGCCGGGCGAAGTCCTCGCGCAGGTGGTCGTCGCGGAACCGCTTGTGGCAGGACTGGCACTCGGTCAGCGGGTCGACGAACTCCGACAGGTGACCGGAGGCCTCCCACACTTTGGTCGGCAGGATCACCGACGAGTCCAGCCCGACAATGTCGTCACGGCTGGTCACCATCGCCCGCCACCACTGGGTCCGGACGTTGTTCTTCAGCTCGACACCCAGCGGCCCGTAGTCCCAGGCCGACTTGGTTCCACCGTAGATCTCGCCGCACGGGTACACGAAGCCCCTCCGCTTGCTGAGGCTGACGACGGCATCGACGGTTTCCACGGGCACTTTTCGACTCCAGTAACGGCACTTTGCAACTCGGAAGGGTCCAGGCTATCGGTCCTACCGGCCCCTGGTGGAATCCACGCGGAGATCGGTGCTACGGCAGGAAGTCGGGCAGGTCGTCGTACGCGCTCGGCTCGTCGATCGCCAGCGAGAGGAGCGGCACCGCGGTGAGCTTCACCTCGTACGGCGACAACGCCCGCCGGTAACTGCCGATGTTCTCCCATTCCATGGTCAAAGCGATCAATTCAGGGTCGTCAACGTTCCACCCAGCCCGGGTCGCCACGAACCCCTTCTGCTTCCGCAGTACGTCGACCGCAGCCTGCAACCGTACTGCGAACTCCGCTTGCTCGGCCTCCGGAACCCGAAACCTGATCACCACGAACACGCACCCACCCTATGCACCCCCACCCACACCCAGCCCACCCGGTAGCCAGTGGGCTCGGACAGGAACCGGTGGGGCGAGACAGGAAATACCCTGTCCCAACCCACGAGTGGGTGTCTCAGCCCCGCGACTCCAAGCAAAGCGGCGGCGTCCCGGCAGCCAGCGCGTCAGGCACGGGACTGGGTGTGGCGGGTTGGCCAACCGGTGGGGCCTGGGCGGGCGTTGATCGGTCGTGGGGGTCCAGACGATGTGCGGGGGCCGGCGCGCGGCCTGCCCGATGCCTCGGCGTACGACCGGGGTCGTCCGGCGCTGAGGGTCAAGGGCCGAGAGGAGACGAGCGGTTGCTGGCCGGTCCAGGCGTGGGCGATCGCGCGTTTGGTGTCGAGCTCGGCCTGACGGCTCGCCTTGCTGCCACCGGAGTCCGCGGGGCGGTCGCCGAAGCGATCGAGACCGGGCTGGCGGTCGGCCGGGTGGCGGTTCAGGCGAGCGCAGACGTGGGCGTAGATGTTGTTCGAGCCGTGGCGCGGTTTGATCGCCAGGAGCTCTCGCCGTGGCAGCTCGCCCGGCGCACCGGGCCCGATCTCCCGGAACACCAGACGGTAATCAGCCTTCTGCTCCGGATCCGACTGCACATACCCGACGACACAGTCCCGCAGATCCCCCTTCCCGGCCTCATACCCCAACGCATGATGCCCGTCGGTGCTACCGGAGCTGAGCTGCTCGATCTGTCGCAGAACCTGCTGTCGCAGGAACACCTTGCCGGAATCACGCCGAGCGTCAGCCGCGAGCCGTTGTAGGTCGTCGACGAACTTGTCGGTGAGTAACAGCTCGTAGCCCGAACGACTGCTCACGGTTCGTTGCCTTCACGGCGAATCTCCTCCAGGTCTTGAACAGCCTCCGGCCCCATCAGCGCCGCGATCTCGTCCACGCTCACGGGGCGGCTGCCTGGCAGGGGTTCTGTGGCGTAGGTGCGGACGGTGGGGTCGTCGACCACGCCGGCTGGTGGTTCGTCGTCGCCGCGCAACTGCCGGTACTGCGCTGTCGACAGAACGACCGCCTCCGGTTCGCCCGCCTCGCCCCAGACGACCGGCTCGCCAGACCCGGCGCGCGCGGCCTCCAACACGGCGGCCAACCGCTCCGCCAGCTCGTCTGGCTCGAGCACGTCCGTGCCGACGGCGAACTTCGCCTCGCCGCCGAGGTCTTCGAACTCGTCGTACGTCAGCAGCACCGCTTCGGGCACGCCTGCGCCGAAGCTGAAGGCACGCGTGCGGCCCGCGCGGAACCGCGCCAGGACGGCGGGCAGGTCGGCGCGGATGTCGTCTACGGAAGGCAAACCGGTCATGCCCTGAATCTATTGGTTTCCGCGCCACCGGTCCGAAGTTATCCACAACTCCGCGCGCCTGGAACAATAGGAAGATGAGTTCCCCGAGCAGTCAGCCGGCGAGTCCGCTCCGGCAGCGGATCACCAAGTTCAGTTACCCGTACGTGGCGAAGCTGCACGGGATGCCCAAACTCACCCTGCCCGGCATCACCCTGGTCCTGGCCCTGGTCGGAGTCCTCGCTCCGGTCCCGTTCGCCGTACCCGCGCTGATCCTGCTGGCCCTGTTGCTGGCCTGGCTCGGCTTCCTGTCCTGGCCGGTCGTCGGCACCGGCGCCCGCTTCCTCCGGATCTTCTCGATCCTGATCATCCTGATGTTTGCGGTGTCGCGGATCGCCAACGGCTGAGCTCGTCGTCCGCGAGTCAGCCTGAGACGTGCTCGAGGCCCAGCGCGGTCAGGCGATCGCGCAGCCAGCCGAGTTCTTTGGCGATCTTCTTCGCCAGCGTCTCGGGTGTCTTGGGTTTCCGCGGCCACGCATACGGCTCGGACTCGAGGTGATGAGTGAGCGGCTGACCGCAGCCGACCAAGCGGGTCAGGCAGTCCTCCAGTACGGCGGTGGTGCCGCTGAGCGGATCCGGCAGCGAGCAATGCGCCGGGACGTGGGCGTGCATCCGCCACGCTGCGTGGCCGGACAGCTGGTACGCCAGCTCCACATCGTCGACCCCGGGCCCGCACCACTCCCGGACCTGGCGCAGGTACTTCGGGTCGCCGAGGTCCGCAAGCCGCCGCCGGGCACCGGTATCGGAGGGATCCACGAGCTGTGGAGCCGCCGACAGTTGCGCCTTCACCACATCCACGCCGGCTCGCCACAGTGTCTCGAACGCGTCGTCGGGCTCCTCGAACTGGACGGCGAGGTGACAGGTGTCGAACCCCAGTCCGATCCGCGACGCACCGCCGTACGGGCTCGCATAGCGGCTCAGCCATCCGGCGGCCTGCGGGATCATCTCCAACACGCAGCCCGGTTCGGGTTCGACCGCGACGCGGATCTTGCGACCGGTGCGCTGCTCGGTCCGCTCCAGGTGCCAGTCGAGCCGCTCGAACGCCTTCTGCGCGGCCGCATCACGCGCCTTCGACCAGGGCACCCGCCAGGCCAGCGGGATGGTCGAGATCGATCCGTACGGCGCATCGCGCGGAAGCAACGCGGCGAGTACGTCGACCAGGTCGAGGGTGTAGCGCAGTCGTTCGGGCTCGGTCCAGTCCGGGCAGTAGAGCTTGGTGCCGATGACCTGGTCCTTGAACGCCGAGTGCGGGATTCCGTTGAGTGTGACGACTTCCAGCTTGTTGCGAGTGAGCGCGCGGCGCAGCTTCGTGACCGCGGTCGGCGAGTTCGCCAGTCGGTCGGCCAGCGGGCTCGCGAACCACAGGCCGACGCCGAGGAGCGGTACGTCGAGCTCCTGGCGGACCAACGACGCGCAGCCGTCCAGCCCGGCGATCACTCCGTCGAGGTCCTCGGCCGGGTGCACGGTGGCGCTGTAGCCCAGATGGACGGTCGACCCGTCCCGATGCCGGAATCTCATCCGACCTCCTCACCCCGTCGGCCACGAAAAGTAGTGGGGGGCGAACTTTCCGTGACCTAATACGAACTGTAGAAGGTCAGACGACTCGCTGTGAAGGTCTGATTCCCTTTTGTAACAAGGGTTTTCAGGCAGGGTCAGCGCCGAGGTGCTCCGGCGCGGTGGTGATCAGGTCGCGGGAACGGTCGGCCACGGCCATCGCAGCGAGGGCGGTGGTCAGCGGTACGGCGGCAATGATCCCGAGGCTGCCGACCAGGCCGCGAACCACTTCCATGGCCACCAGTTCGGTGGAGAGGACGTACTGACCGGGCAGGCCCTGGATGGCGAAGGTGATCAGGATCGGCAGCGCAGCACCGGCGTACGCCAGGACCAGGGTGTTGACCACCGAGGCGACGTGCGTGCGGCCGATCCGCAGGCCGGCGCCGATCAGCTCGGTGCGGCTCGCCGACGGGTTCGCGGCGGACAGTTCCCAGACGGCGGCGGCTTGGGTGACCGTGACGTCGTCGAGTACGCCGAGGGCACCGATGACCATCCCGGCCACCAGCAACCCGGCGAGGTCGAGGTTCGGTGCGAACTGCTTGGCCGTCGACGCCCCCTCGGACGCGAGCCCGCTCAACTGGCAGAACTTGGTGAAGAACCAGCCCAGCCCCACCGTCAGCCCCAGCGCCGCGATCGTGCCGGACAGGGCGATCGAACTCTCGGCATTGATCCCATGCGTGAGGTACACCGCGACCGTCATGATCACGGCGCCACCGACGACCGCGACCAGCAACGGACTGGAGCCCTTGAGGATCGCCGGCAGGATGAACTGGGTCAGCATCACCGCCGTGACGCCCAGCGCGATCAGCGCCGCGAAACCTCGCCAGCGCGACAGCGCCACCACCGCGATCGCGAAGATCAACGCCAGCACGAGCAGCGGCTTGGTCCGGTCGTGGTCGACGTACTGGTACTTCTCGGCGATCGTCTGCGCATCGGTCTGGACGCCGAGCATGACGGACTGCCCCACCTTGACGGGGATCGCCACCTGACCCGTCTTCGGCACCTCGACCGGCACCAACTGCCCCTTGTCCGCGCCGGTGGTCAGCTTGACGGTCGCCTGGTCGCACTGGGCCTTCGCGTCGGTGCACGCCTTGATCGCCGCGACCTCGCCGCGGGCGGTTTCGGTCTGGTACGACGCGACCTTCAGGCCACCGCCGGGCCACATCACGATCATCGCGACCACGGCCGCCGCGATCAGCGGGATCAGGATCGCGGCGACCACTATCCGGACGCGGCGGGCGACGATCGCATCCGAATCCACCACCGAGGTGTCGACCACGTGCTCACCGTGCCCGTGGCCGTGACCATGCCCGTGACCTGCGGGAATGTCGAGACCCCGGCGTCGGTTGGCCCGGTGGTCGGCTCGTCTGCGTCCAGCGTTGCGGGTGGCCATCGGTCAACTCCCTGTTTTGACAACCAGTTCCAATTAAATGAAAATGATTGTCATGAGATCTAGTACTCGTGCTGTTGTCGCCGGCGCCACCGCCCTGGTCGCCGCCTTCACCCTGGCCGGATGCGGCGGCGACAACGCCGCCAGCGGCTCCGGTGGCGACAAGCTCGACGTCGTCGCATCGTTCTACCCGCTCGAGTTCATCGCCCGGACAGTGGGGGGTGACGCGGTGAACGTGACCACCCTGACCGCACCCGGTGTCGAGCCGCACGACCTCGAGCTCACCCCCAAGCAGGTCGGCGGGATCGCCGAAGCGAAGCTGGTCGTCTACGAGAAGGGCCTGCAGCCCGCGGTCGACGAGGCGATCGAGCAGAACGCCAAGGACGCCGGTTTCGACATCGCTCCGGCGGCCAAGCTGGAGGCGACCGGCGCCGACTTCGAGGAGCACGAGGAAGGCGAGGCCCACGCGGAGGAGGGCAGCACCACCGCCAAGCCCGCCGCGTTTACCGAGGCCGGCAACGAGGCTCTCGACCCCCACTTCTGGCTGGACCCGGTCCGGTACGCAGACGTGGTCCAGGCGGTGACCGACAAACTGGTCGAGACCGACAGCGCCAACGCCGACGGCTACAAGGCCCGGGCCAAGACCCTGCTCGCCGAGGTCGGCACGCTCGACTCCGAGTACAAGACCGGTCTGGCGACCTGCAAACTCAAGACGTTCGTGACGAGTCACCAGGCCTTCGCGTACCTCGCGAAGCGGTACGGTCTGACGATGGTCGGCATCGCCGGGTTCACCCCGGACGCCGAGCCGACCCCCGCCCGGATCAAGGAGGTCCAGGACATCGTCAAGAAGCAGGGAGTGACCACGATCTTCTACGAGGAGCTGGTCAGCCCGAAGGTGGCCGAGACGATCGCCCGGGACGTCGGCGTCAAGACCGCCGTACTGAGTCCGATCGAGGGCCTGTCGGACGCCAACTCCCAGGAGACCTACCTGACGCTGATGCGGGAGAATCTGCAGGAGCTCCGGAAGGCGAACAGCTGCGCGTGACACCACAAGACACTGGTGGAAAGGCCGTCCAGGTCGCCGATCTCTCGGTCGACCTGGGCGGTCGTCTCGTGCTGCGCGGCGTCGATCTCCAGATCCGCCAGGGCGAGGTGGTCGCCATCCTCGGCACCAACGGCTCCGGCAAATCCACGCTGATCCGGACGGTGGTCGGCCTGCTCCCCGCAGCTCGCGGCGAGGTCCGGCTTTTCGGTACGCCGGTGCCACGCTTTCGGCAGTGGCGACGCGTCGGGTACGTCCCGCAACGCATTACCGCGGCCGGCGGCGTACCGGCGACTGTGGCTGAAGTGGTGTCGTCCGGGCTGCTGTCCAGGCGGCGGATGTTCACCCCGCTGCGGGCCGCGCAGAAGCAGGCGATCGACGAGGCGCTGCAGGTCGTGGACATGGCCGACCGGCGCAAGGACGCGGTCGCCGAACTGTCCGGCGGGCAGCAGCAGCGGGTGCTGATCGCGCGGGCGCTGGTGTCCGATCCGGAGCTGCTGATCCTCGACGAGCCGACGGCCGGGGTCGACCTGGCCAGCCAGCAGATCTTCGCCGACGCGATCCGCGAGCGGGTCGCCCGCGGCACCACCGTGGTGATGGTCAGCCACGACCTCGGCCCGATGGACGCCCTCATCGACCGTTCCGTCGTACTGCGTCGCGGCCGGATCGTGTACGACGGCCCGCCGCACGCGTCCCAGACACACGCGCACGTCCACCACTCCCACGGTGGCGACGAACCTGGATGGCTGTCGTCATGAGCATGTTCGAACTCGAGTTCATGCAGCGGGCGCTGATCGCCGGTCTGCTCACCGGGCTCTCCGCACCCGCGATCGGGACCTACCTGGTCCAGCGCCGACTGTCCCTGATGGGCGACGGCATCGGCCACATCGCGATCACCGGTGTCGCACTGGGCCTGCTCACCGGGACTGCACCGGTTCTCACCGCCGTGATCGTCGCCATCGTCGGTGCCACCGCGATCGAGCTGGTGCGCGCCCGTGGGAAGGCCAGCGGCGACGTCGCCCTCGCACTGCTCTTCTACGGCGGAATCGCGGGCGGTGTACTGCTCATCGGCCTGGCCGGACAGGGCGCTGCCACGCTGAACACGTATCTGTTCGGCTCACTGACCACGGTGTCGCCGAGTGATCTGTACGTCGTCGTCGGGCTGGCTGTCGCCGTACTGGTGGTGGCGATCGGACTGGGACCGCAGCTGTTCGCGGTGTGCCAGGACGAGGAGTTCGCGCGAGTCACTGGCCTCAGAGTGCAGCTGCTGAACCTGATTATCGCTGTGATGGCTGCAGTCACTGTGACGGTGGCGATGCGGACAGTGGGATTGCTGCTGGTCAGTGCACTGATGGTCGTGCCGGTGGCGACGGCGCAGCAGATCACGCGTTCGTTCCGCAGTACGTTCGTCACGGCGTGTGCGATCGGCGTACTGGCGTGTCTGGCCGGCATCGTCACGTCGTACAACGCGAACGTGGCTCCGGGCGCGACCATCGTCGTACTGGCGCTGGCCGGGTTCGCGGTGGCGGCGACGGTCGGGACGCTGATCCGGCGGCGGCAAGGACGGGTCGCACCGCTCGCTGACGAGGAGCCCGAGGTCGGCGTACCCGCGCCCGAGCCCCACGTTGTGAGCGACGGGCACCCGCACGCGCACAACCCGCAGTGCGGGCACACCAAGGTCGAGCACGGCGACCACGTCGACTACGTGCACGACGGGCATCTGCACGCGGCGCACGGGGACCACTGGGATGAGCACTAGGTTGTTGACCTCTGAGAGAATTGGCGGGGTTACCGGGGAAATCACGGTGACGGAGTGACAGGAGGAACGGTGGCCATCGGAACACGCTCGACCCGTCAGCGCGCGGCGGTCGCGTCCGCGCTCGACAATCTCGACGACTTCCGGACCGCCCAGGAGATCCACCAGGAGCTCCGGGGCGCGGGCGAGGCCGTCGGCCTGACCACCGTCTACCGCACCCTGCAGGCGCTCGCCGACTCGCGCGAGGTCGACGTACTGCGCACCGCCGACGGCGAGACGGCGTACCGACGCTGCTCGAAGGGGCACCATCACCATCTGGTCTGCCGCAGCTGCGGCCGCACAGTCGAGGTCGAGGGACCGGCGGTGGAGCGCTGGGCGGACAAGGTCGCGGCCGAGCACGGGTACGCCGACATCAGCCACACGCTGGAGATCTTCGGCACCTGCGCGGAATGCCAGCAGACCTCCTGACCGGGGCGGTCAGGTTCCGCGGACCGAGGCCACGAAGCGCTGATACCGGCGGCGCCCGATCAGCCGCCAGACAACCCTGACCGGGGCCGGCAGGCCGGCCAGCATCCGGGCAGCCTCGTCGGGACGCGCGGTCTCGAGGAGCTCCCCCAGCGCGGTGAACCGCTGGTGCGGCTTGAACTTGCTGAACGCAACCTTCCCCAGGTGGTCCCACTCGGCCTGAGTGATGTGCACCGCGATCAGCGGCACCACGTCACGCTCCTCCTCCGCGAGATGCTCGGCGAGCCGAGTCGAGATGGTCTCGAGGGCCGCGGCGAGCGACTCCGCGGCGGCGACCGTGGGCGCAGCCTGCCAGGCCGCCATCTCTCCGCGAGCCGTCTCGACCGCCTCGTGTACGCCGACGTGCTGCTGCTCCATGCGGTGAATCACAGTGGCCGACAGATCGGCGCGATCGAGCAGCAAGGGCCAGAGCAACTCGTCCTCGCTCGAGTGATGAGCGTGCAACCCGTCGAGCTGAAAATCGATGTACTCGGCCACGGCAGCAGCCCGGGACTCCGCGCCCGCGGCCACCACGTGGTCTCTCGCCTGCTCGAACCCCCGCCGGATCACGCGGTGGATCAAGGCCATCTCCCAGGGATCCGATGCCGTCACGGCACTGCTCGGTGTAGCCATTTGTGCCCCCATGCGCTTGATCCGTTCACTAGTGATAGTCACTAGTGAACGACTACTGCTAGTTTGGGTCGGGTGGCGAAGGCTGTCAATACACCGAGGCGCACCCGGCGCGAGCAGGCGGCGGCGACCCGGGAACGGATGATCCGCGCGGCGATCGAGGTCTTCTCCGAGGCGGGTTACGTCGGTGCGCGGATGAGCGACATCGCCACCAGTGCAGGCGTTGCCGTGCAGACCGTGTACTTCACCTTTCACACCAAGGCCGAACTACTGCAGGCGTGCTTCGACCACGCCGTGCTCGGACCGGACCGGCTACTTCCGATGGAGCAGCCGTTCCTCACCGATCTCGCCACGGCGGAGTCCGGCCGGTCGGCGGTGACCGCCTTCGTCCGGGGCAACACCGCGATCCTGACGCGGGTCGCGGCCATCAAAGAGGTCGCCGAGTCGGCGCCACACGAACCTGACGCCGCCGCCGTGGTCGAGCGCACTGAAGGTTTGCGTCGTGAGGGCTTGGGCCAGATCGTCGAGCTGATCGCCGAGCGCTGGGGCCTGCGGTCCGGTCTGGACGCTGCCGAGGCCACCGACCTGCTGATGATGCTCTCCTCGTCCGGACCGTATCTCACGCTGCGGCGCTACGGCTGGAGCGAGGAGAAGTACGCCGCCTGGCTGACCGAAACGCTCGCCCGGGAGCTCCTCGCCTGAGTGCGCTCCAGGTCACCTTTGCCTTTGAGCGCACTCTAAGGCGTACGGTCGAAGACATGAACACGACCGGCATCCTCACCACTCCCGAACGGCGGCAGGCATTCGTCGACCGGTACGAGGTGCCGCCGCTGACGCCACTCGATCCCGAGCTGCTCCGACTGCTGGACCTCCCCGACGACCTGCCGGAGCACCTGAGCATCGCCGAGGCGGCCGAGGTCACCGGGCTCACCGCCCACACGCTGCGGTACTACGAGCGGATCGGGCTGGTCCACGTCGGTCGGGACAAGGCCGGCTACCGGTACTACGACCGGCAGGCGCTGGCCCGGATCGTGTTCATCACCAGGCTGCGGCTGTCGGACATGCCGATCAGCACGATCAGCCACTACCTGGAGCTGGTCGAGCAGGGCGAGGAGACCGCACCGCAGCGGCTCGCCCTGATGGAGGAGCACCGGGCGACGATCCAGCGGCGGCTGCGGGAACTGCAGGCGGCGCTGGCGGTGACCGACTACAAGATCACCACGTACGGCGGACACGCCACTCCGTAATTGTCTTCTGCCTGGCCGACCGTCGTCGTGACGTCCGTCGGCGGGCGGAGCCATGCCAAACGGCGGACACGATCCGGCGCGCGCACGCCATCCACCCGATCACGGCGGTGCAGAGCGAGTGGTCGCTGTTCAGCCGGGACATCGAGGAGTCGGTCCTGCCGACGTGCCGCGAGCTCGGGATCGGGATCGTGCCTTACTCACCGCTCGGGCGCGGGATGCTGACCGGCGCTGTGCCGCAAAACCTCGACGCCGACGACTACCGGCGGACATTGCCCCGCTTCACCGGCGAGAACCTCGACGCCAATCTGGCGCTGGTGGACGAGATTCGGACGGTTGCTGCCCGCTACGAGGCGACGCCCGGTCAGGTCGCGCTTGCGTGGGTGCTTGCTCAGGGCAATGATGTGGCGCCGATCCCGGGGACCAAGCGGCGGAAGTATCTGGAGGAGAACGTGGCGGCTCTCGAGGTGCTGCTCTCCGAGGATGATCTGGCCGCGCTGTCGAAGCTGACGCCGGTGGGTCCGCGGTACCCAGACATGACCTGGGTCGACCGGAGTACTGCACCACTGGGGTGATAAACTGCTCTGCAGTAAGCCTTCCGCTGCCCGCGGGAGGCTTTTCTGCGTTCTCATCCCCTTTCCTGTTGTGAGGAGACCCATGTCTGATCTCGTCGTACGCCGTGCCGGTGAGGCCGATCGGGTGGTGCTGGAGCGGTTGTGGCTGATGTTCCGGCACGACCTGTCGGAGTTCCAGGGGCAGTTGCCGCGGCCGGACGGGAGTTACCGGAGTGAGCGGCTCGAGTCGGTGCTGGCGGGTGACCCGGACTGGGCTGGATACCTGTTCTCCACCGGGGAGAATCCGGTCGGGATCTCCTTCGTCCGTGCGTTGACGCAGCCTGTGCGGGTGATGAATACGTTCTTCATCGTCCGTCCGGCGCGGCGGAACGGGTTCGGGCTGCGCGCCGTCCAGGAGGTCATCGCGCAGCATCCTGGGCGGTGGGAGGTGCCGTTCCAGGGGAACAACGCGACGGCGGTGCGGTTCTGGCGGCGGGTCGCGGCGTCGGTGGCCGGCGATGCGTGGACCGAGGAGACGCGGCCGATCCCGGGCGATCCCGACGCGACGCCGGATGTGTGGATCTCGTTCTCGGCCGTTTAGAAGAGCACGACCGAGCGGAGGACGTCGCCGTGGTGCATCTTGGTGAACGCGGCCTCGACCTCGTCCAGCGCGATCGTCTCGGAGACGAAGCGATCCAGCGGCAGCCGGCCCTGGAGGTGGAGATCGATCAGCAGCGGGAAGTCGCGGGTCGGCAGGCAGTCGCCGTACCAGCTGGACTTGAGTGAACCGCCGCGACCGAAGAAGTCCAGTAACGGCATCTCCAGCGTCATCTCCGGGGTCGGTACGCCGACCAGGACCACGGTGCCGGCCAGGTCGCGGGCGTAGAAGGCCTGCTTCCACGTCTCCGGCCGGCCGACCGCGTCGATCACCACATCCGCGCCGAACCCACCGGTCAACTCCTGCACGGCCTCGACCACACCGTCGTGGTCAAGGCCCTTGGAGTTGATCGTGTGGGTCGCGCCGAGCTCCTGGGCTGTTGCGAGCTTGCGCTCGTCGATGTCGAGGGCGATGACCTTCGCCGCGCCGGCGAGCCGGGCTCCGACGACGGCCGCCGTACCGACACCACCGCAGCCGATGACGGCGACCGAGTCACCGCGGCCGACGTTGCCGGTATTGATGGCGGCGCCGAGGCCGGCCATCACGCCGCAGCCGAGCAGTCCGGCGACCTCGGCCTTGGCGGCCGGGTCCACCTTGGTGCATTGACCGGCGGCGACCAGCGTCTTCTCGGCGAACGCGCCGATGCCGAGCGCCGGTGAGAGTTCGGTGCCGTCGGCAAGGGTCATCTTCTGCTCGGCGTTGTGCGTGTTGAAGCAGTACCACGGGCGACCGCGCAGACAGGCACGGCAGTTGCCACAGACAGCCCGCCAGTTCAGTACGACGAAGTCGCCGGGCTGGACGTCGGTGACACCGGCGCCGACCGACTCCACGATCCCGGCCGCCTCATGACCGAGGAGGAACGGGAAGTCGTCGTTGATGCCGCCCTCGCGGTAGTGCAGGTCGGTATGGCAGACGCCGCACGCCTGCACCTTCACCACCGCCTCCCCCGGTCCGGGATCCGGGATCGTGATCTCCTCGATCGAGACCGGCTGACCCTTACCCGCCGCCACCACACCACGCACCGTCTGAACCATGCCCCGACGCTAGCCGCATCCGCCGCCCCCCGTCAGCCCCTCCGGGCGTGGCGCCGGGACCGAAGGACAGGAGGTATCGGGCCTGACCGGCTATCGCAGGCGAGCGCCCCGCCTGCCGACGCGGGCCGAGTGGCACTACCTCCTGTCCTTCGGTCCCCCGTGTCCACCGGTTGGGGGACAGGGGGTCCGCCGAGCGGTGCTCCCGGGGAGCGGTGGGTGCGCGCGAGAGTTGAGGGCATGGAGACAGATGAGGCTGTGAGGGTGCGGGGGCTGGTGAAGCGGTACCCGGACAAGGTGGCGGTGGACGGGGTCGACCTGGACATCCACCGGGGTGAGGTGTTCGCGCTGCTCGGGCCGAACGGAGCCGGCAAGACGACGATCGTGGAGATTCTGGAGGGGTATCGCCGCGCCGACGAGGGTGAGGTCAGTGTGCTCGGCGTCGAGCCGGCACGCGGCGACCGGAACTGGCGGGCGCGACTGGGGATCGTCGCCCAGTCGTCCCGCGACGAGGCCGAGCTCTCCGTCGCCGAGATCGTGCACCACTTCGCCGGCTACTACCCGAATTCGCGCGACCCCGACGAGGTGATCGCCTCCGTCGGCCTGACCGAGAAGCGGAAGGCGCGGACCCGGAAGCTGTCCGGCGGCCAGCGTCGCCGCCTCGATGTCGCCCTCGGCGTGGTCGGCAATCCGGAACTGCTGTTCCTGGACGAGCCGACCACCGGTTTCGACCCCGAGGCGCGCCGGCAGTTCTGGACCCTGATCGAGGACCTGCGGACCGCCGGCACCACGATCCTGCTCACCACCCACTACCTGGACGAGGCCGAGCACCTGGCCGACCGGGTGGGCGTGATCGCCGACGGCCGCATGGTCGAGATCGCGACCCCCGAGACGCTCGGCGGGCGTGGCGCCCGGACCGCGCGAGTCTCCTGGCTGTCCGACGACGGGATGCGCGAGATCCGCACCGACGAGCCGACCGCGGAGGTCGCCCGGCTGATGGCGCAGTACGGCGGTGAGGTCCCGGAGCTGGAGGTACGGCGGCCGAGCCTGGAAGACATCTACCTGGAACTGATCGGATCGGTCGCGGCCGCTCCGGCACTGGAAGGAGCTGTGCAGTGAGCGTCGTACTCCCGTCGCCGGTGAAGGTCGGACTGTCGCGGACCGGGCTGGAAGTGAAGCAGTTCTTCCGGGAACGCGACCAGCTGATCTTCACCTTCTTCTTCCCGATCATCTTCCTGGCCATCTTCTCCGCCGTGTTCAGCGGGACCGACTTCTCCGACGGGGTCGACGCCGCCACCTACTTCACCCCTGGAATGATTGCCTCCGGCATCTTCCTGACCAGCTTCCAGTCGCTGTCCGTCACGATCGCGATGGAACGGGACGAGGACCTGCTGAAGCGGTTGCGCGGTACGCCGATGTCGCCGCACTCGTACTTCATCGGCAAGATCGGGCTGGTCCTGGTCACCTCGGTCCTGCAGTTCGGGCTGCTGCTCGCGATCGCCGGTCTGTTGCTGGGTGTGGACATTCCTACCGAGCCGACGAAGTGGCTGAACTTCCTCTGGATCTTCGTGCTGGGTACGGCGTCCGGGTCGGTGCTCGGGATCGCGTTCTCCGTCGTACCGAGGTCGGGTAAGGCCGCTTCCGCAGTGGTGACTCCGGTCGTCCTGCTGCTGCAGTTCATCTCCGGGGTGTACTTCGTCTACAGCAGCCTTCCGGCCTGGATGCAGACGCTCGCGGAGTTCTTCCCACTGAAGTGGCTCGCGCAGGGCATGCGGTCGGTGTTCCTGCCGGACGGGTTCGAGGTGAACGAGCCGGGTGGGTCGTGGCAGCTCGGCCTCGGCGCCTTGGTCCTGTCGGCGTGGCTGGTGGTCGGGCTGCTCGTCGCGCAGCGCGTCTTCCGGTGGACCCGCCGCGACGCCGGTTGATTGTCGACAATCTGCTGTAGAGGAAGATGGTGGCCGTGGAACAGACCCGGGTGGACGAGCCGATCTGGATGCGAACGCTGATCGGGTGGCACGTCGTGTTCTGGGTATTGCTCGCGATGACGCTGGTCGTCTCGTTCTCGGCCGACCTCAGCACAGGTCGCCGGATTGTCTACACGAGTGCGATCGTGCTGCTCGGGGCGGCGTACCAGTTCGTCGGGTTGCCCGCGATCACCTCGCGCCGGTCGCTTCCGTCGTACGCCTATCGGATCGTCATGATCGGGTGCCTGATGGTGCTGGTCGCGCTGTATCCGCCGGCGGTGTTCGTGATGTTCATCGCGTCGGCGCAGATGTGGCTGCTGTGCGAGCGGATCCGCGAGGGCGCCGCGTTCGCCGTACTGCTGGTGGTCGGCGTCGGCTCCGCGCAACTGTGGAGCGCCGGATGGGGCTGGAACGAGTTCTGGGAGATCCTGCCGTGGATGGCGGTCAGCCTGGTCGTGAGCCTGCTGTTCGGGATCTGGATCGCGCGCATCATCACGCAGAGCGAGCAGCGGGCCGAACTGATCTCGCAGCTGGAGTCGGCCCGGGACGAGCTCGCCGAGGCGCACCACAGCGCAGGCGTGATGGCCGAGCGCGAGCGGATGGCGCGGGAGATCCACGACACGCTCGCGCAAGGTATGACCAGCATCGTCATGCTCGCGCAGGCGGCCGCGGTCGAGCTGCAGCGCGGCGGTACCGATGGAGCGGCGGCACGATTGGCGGCGATCGAGGATACGGCGCGGGAGAACCTGGCCGAAGCGCGGGCGTTGGTTGCCGCGTTCACCCCAGTTGCGTTGTCCGAGGCAACGTTGGCCGAGGTGTTGCGCCGACAGGGCGAACGTTTCGCGGCGGAGACAGGGATCGACGTACAGGTGTCGCTCGACCTGCCGGACGAGGAGGTCGCCGCGCTGCCGCAGGGTCAGCAGGTGGTGCTGTTGCGGTCCGCCCAGGAGGCGTTGGCGAACGTTCGGAAGCACGCTGGGGCGACGCAGGTCCAGATCACGTTGGGGATCTCGGACGGCGGGGTGTGGATCGAGATCCGGGACGACGGTTCCGGGTTCACGCCTGGTGCATCGGAGGCCGGCTTCGGGCTGGCGGCGATGCGGGGGCGGGTCGAGGAATCGGGTGGTTCGGTGCAGGTGGAGAGCTCGCCGGGTCGGGGTACCCGGGTGCAGGTGCTCGTCCCTGCTGTCGCTGAGGAGGATGTGTGATTCGGGTTCTGGTGGTCGACGACCATCCCGTGGTGCGGTCGGGTCTGATCGGGATGCTCGCGGTGACCGAGGACATCTCGGTCGTCGGTGAAGCGGGCGACGGCGCGGAGGCCCTCGCGCTGGTGGAGTCGACCAAGCCGGACGTCGTACTGATGGATCTGCGGATGCCGCGCATGGACGGGGTGTCGGCGACGGGTGCGATCGTGTCCGGGTACCCGTCGACGCGGGTGCTGGTGCTGACGACGTACGACACGGATACCGACATCCTGCACGCGGTCGAGGCCGGTGCCGCCGGCTACCTGTTGAAGGACACGCCACATGCCGAGCTGCTGGATGGGATCCGCTCTGCGGCTCGGGGTGAGACCGTCCTCGCGCCGCCGGTCGCTGCCCGGCTGATGTCTCGCTTGCGTACGCCGTCCGCGCCGCCGGCCGCTCAGCCGTCGCCTCGCGAACTGGAGGTGCTGGCCGCGGTCGCTCGCGGCCTGAGCAATGCGGAGATCGGCCGGGAACTCTTCATCGGCGAGGCGACCGTGAAGACGCACCTACAGCGCCTGTTCACCAAGCTGGACGTCGACGACCGTACTCGCGCAGTGACGGTCGCCATGGAACGCGGGCTACTCCCCACCCCTCGCACCCGCTGACCGGCTGCCGGGCGACTACTGCGCCGACTACTTGGCCGACTGCTTGGCCGATTACTTGGCGACCTCGTTGGGGATCGCGCCGCCGTACCGCCGGTCGCGCTGGGCGTAGATCTCGATCGCGCGCCACAGGTCGCGGCGGTCGAAGTCGGGCCAGAGGGTGTCGAGGAAGACCATCTCGGCGTACGCGAGCTGCCAGACCAGGAAGTTCGACGTCCGCTGCTCACCCGATGAGCGGACGAACAGGTCCACCTCGGGGATGTCCGGCGCGTACAGGTGCCGGGCGATCGTCTGCTCGGTGATCCGGTCCGGCTTGAGCTTGCCGGCGGCAACATCGCGCGCGATCGACCGCATCGCGTCCGCGATCTCCGCGCGACCGCCGTAGTTCACACAGAACTGCAGCGTGATCGTGTCGTTGTGCTTGGTCCGCTCCTGCGCGTACTCCAGCTCGTCGATCACGCTCTTCCACAACCGCGGCCGGCGCCCGGACCACACCACCCGCACCCCCATCGCGTCCAGCTCGTCGCGGCGCCGGTGGATCACCTCCCGGTTGAACCCCATCAGAAACCGCACCTCGTCAGGCGACCGGGCCCAGTTCTCGGTCGAGAACGCGTACGCCGAGATGTACTTCACCCCGATCTCGATGCCGCCCTTGATCACATCCAGCAGCGACGCCTCGCCCGCCTTGTGTCCCTCGGTCCGCGGCAGCCCGCGCTGCTTCGCCCACCGCCCGTTCCCGTCCATCACGATCGCCACATGCCGAGGCACCAACTCCCCCGGAATCACCGGCGGCCGAGCGCCCGACGGATGCGCATCCGGCGGCACGACCACCTTCTCCCCACCCCGCGGCCCCTCAACCAATCCCCGACGACGACGACCAATAGGCGACATACCGAGCAGTCTCCCGCACCCCCAAAACCTGTGGATAACCCACCCCGCCGAACACCCTCCGTATGACACCCTTACACCAACCGCACTCAGATCGGAGCCTGAATGACCCGCCGCCCGGCCCTCGGACTCGCCACCGCAGCCCTCTGCGCCCTCCTAGCGCTAACCGCCTGCCAAGGCTCCCCAGAAGCCGGCCGCCCCAACACCACCCCCACCTCCCCCACCACAACCCCCACACCAACACCCACCGCCCCCTCCACCCCCACCTGGACCCCAGAACAAGAAGCGGCCATCACCGCCGCCAAAGCCCGCTACACCGCGGCCCGCGCGGCGACTGATGCGGCGCTGCACAGTCCGTCGACCGCTACCCGCGCCAAGCTCGAGCAGGCCGGGAACGGCGGCGAATGGATCATCCAGGTTCTGGGCGATGTGAAGTTCAACCAGGATCACGGTTGGTACCAGGAGGGCAAGGTCGTCATCGAGTCGATGTCCGCAGCATCGGTCACCATGAACGGGCCGCAACCCGAGGTTCGTCTCACCGTCTGCCTCGACACTTCCAAGACCTCCATCCGATACCAGGAGACTCGCAAGCCCGTGCCTGTCGGCCCGGGCAACGGGGACCGGCACAAGGCCCAGGCCGTGCTGGTTTACGCGGCGCCGGTCGGCCAGACCAAAAAGATGTGGTTCTTCACCCAGGAGAAAGAAGCAGGGGCATGCTGACGGCTACCCTCCGTCCGCTTGCAATCGCTCTTGCCCTGCTGGCCTCTACGTTGGTACAGGGCGGCTCGGCGACAGCCAACAACACCCTGCCACCGAAGCCCGCGGGCGACTACGTGCCCGTGTGCTACTCCAACCACAAGTGCTATTGGATTCTCCGCTCCGTCGCCGAGAGTGGCCCTCCGACCAAGACGACCCCCGGGAAGAAGCCAGCCAAGACGGTAAAGCCGGTATGCCATTACGGCGGCGCTCTGCAGGCCTGCACTTCCGCACTCGGCAACTGGTCGAACAGCCACCAGTGCTATCTGCAGCGCCTCAGCCCTCAACCTCCATACAGCGATCCGAGGTGGCAGGGGCACACCGACGGCAGCATTTGGGCCTGTGTGCGGGAATTGGGTTACGACGAGGGTGAACACCTGACGACGCGGTGGGTTTGGTTGCCTGGGGAGCCTGACACTGTGGTGATCGATCCGGTGACGTTGGCTTATCGGGCGGTGGCGATGATGGAGTTGGCGCCGCCGCTTGTCAAGACTGCGCCTGGGGTGGGGCAGGTTGGGTTGGTGAATATGCCGGTGTGGTTGTGGGTGGAGAAGACTGAGAACACTTGGGGGCCGATCACCAGAAGTGCGAGCGTGCCGGGGTTGTCGGTGACGGCTACTGCGCGGGTGACGGCAGTCAATTGGGCTATGGGTGATGGGAGCACCGTTCGGTGTGAGGGGGGTGGGACGGAGTACGACAAGTCCATGGGGATCAAGGACTCGCCGGATTGTGGGCATCGGTATAAGAAGACCTCTCGGGAGTTGCCGAAGTGCAACTACCCCGTGGCGGCGACGGCTCAGTGGGACATCACCTGGCAGAGCACGCTGGGTGATACCGGGCAGATCTCGATGACGCAGGAGGCTGGGACCCAGCTTCGTATTGGGGAGGCGGTTCCGGTGCTGGTTGATCCCAACGACGACTCTCAACCCGCTGCCCCGGCAAAATCCACCTGCTGAGCGGTCGGCTGGGCGGCGCACCGGTTGGGCGGGGGTGACCGGAGGGTTGATTAGACTCGGGGCATGCCAGGGCCTAGTACTGACTCGCGGATCTATCTGCTGGATGCGGATGAGCGTCAGGTCGTGCCGGGTGGTCCGGCTGTGATTGGGTCGGACGCGGTGCGCGAGGAGCTTCCGCCGCAGGTGTTCCGGGCGGTTCAGCATGTGATCGAGGCGATGCGGGCGGGGCAGGCGGTGAAGATCACGCCGTTGCGGCCCGAGCTGCCGATCGACGAGGCCGCCGACGCGATCGGGATCGGCCGGGACGATCTTCGCGGGTACGTTGCCGAGGGCGCCATTCCCTTCCGGTCGTCGGAGTACGTCGACTGGGTGCGGCTGGCCGACGTGATTGCGTGGGACAACAAGCGTCGGCAGGAGCGGAGCGCGGCGCTCCAGGAGTTGCTGGACGAGGAGCCGTGGGACGAGGGCGACGATGAGGGGCGCCAGTCGTGACTGAGTCGGCCCCGACCGCCTCGTCGCGACCGGAGCGAGCGTTCCTCGACGCGAACGTGATTCGCGGTCAACTGACCAACGACATCCTGATGTCGATGGCGCACCGGGACGTCTTCGAGCCGCGCTGGTCGCAGCACGTCATCGACGAGATGCGCCGCAACCGGCCCGAAGGGGTCTCCGAGGAGAAGGTCGACAAGCGCATCGGCGCGATGAACAAGGTCTTTCCCCGGGCGATGACCAGCGGCCATGAAGGCCTGGAACCACAGATGCAGGCCGACCCGAAGGACAAGCACGTGCTCGCGGCCGCCGTGCACAGCGAATCGGCCGTCCTGGTCACCGACAACGTCAAGGACTTCAACCCGCCGTCCTCCGGCCCGAACGCGATGCGCGTCGAGAAGCTGTCCCAGTTCCTCAACCGCAAGCTCGAGGAGGACCCGGAACGCGTCCAGTCGGCCCTGCAGGACATGGTCAACCGCAACAAGCGCGACCCACGAACCATGTCCCAGCTCATCGACAAGATGGCCACCCAGCCGGAGCTCCGCTCCTTCGCCCAGAACCTGAACACCGTCGTCCCGCCCGACCAGCGGGGCACTGCCGAGGTCCTCACCGCCAACCAACGAGGCTCCGCCAGATCAAGCGCCCTCGACGGTATGGCGCCGCCAACCGGCGCGGCACGCGTCCCGGCCACTACCCCCCAAGCCCGCAAGGGCACTCAGCAATCCCAGGACCGGTCGAAGAACCACGAACAGGATGTCTGAAACCACTCCGCGTTCAGCGTCCGCCTGCTCCTAAGGCCCCACTGTCCGAGCTCAGGTCCAGGTGGGGCAGGGAGCGGAGTTGGTGGTCTTGGTGGTAGGTGAAGAACGCGGCGATCAGGCCGGTGGCTTCGCGGCGGGTTCGGGGGTCGGCTTGGAGAGCGGTGGCCCAGTCGCCGGTGAGGAGGGCGGCCAGGTGGGTGACGGTCGCTGGGGCGGGCATAGCTGAGGCTGGCGGGCGGCAGGAGGAGCAGACCATGCCGCCGCCGGCGGGATTGAAGGCTCGGTGGGGGCCGGGTTCGCCGCAGCGGGCGCAGTCGCCGAAGGAGGGCGCGTAGCCGGAGATGGCGAGCGAGCGGAGCAGGAAGGAGTCGAGGACGAGGGCGGGTTCGCGTTCGCCGGTGGACAGGACGCGGAGGGCGCCGGCCAGCAGGAGGTGCTGCTGGGTGGCGGGCTCCTTCTCCTCGACGACGAGGCGGTCGGCGGTCTCGAGCAGGACGGTGCCGGTGGTGTACCGGGCGTAGTCGCCGACGATTCCCTCGCCGTACGCCGCGATCGAGACGGCCTGGGTGACGACGTCGAGGGTGCGGCCGGTGGCGAGTTGCAGGTCGACGTGGCTGAACGGCTCCAGCCGCGCGCCGAAGCGGGACGACGTACGGCGGACGCCCTTCGCGACGGCGCGGATCTTGCCGCGGCCGCGGGTCAGCAGCGTGGCGATCCGGTCCGCTTCACCCAGTTTCTGGGTGCGCAGCACGATCGCCTCATCCCGGTAGAGCGGCACCCCATCAGTCTCTCACCCGCGGGCGACATACTCCTCGAGGCTGGTCGGCGGGCGGCCGGTGATGTCCTCGACGGCTGAGGAGAGCGCACTCAGCTCACCACTGGCGATCGCCGCGTACGACGTGACCCATCCGGCGACCTCCCAGGCGGGAGCGCCGTACACCTCGCGGGACCGGTAGGCCTCGTCCAGCGTCTCCGCCTCGTACCGCACCCGACGGTCCCAGGCGGAGGACAGTACGGCGGCCGCCTCGGCCAATGTGAAGGCGGCAGGCCCGGTCAGGTCGTAGGAAGCGCCGGAGTGGCCCGGGTCCACCAGGACCCGGGCCGCTACCGCCGCCACGTCGTCGCGGGCGACCGCAGCCACCCGCCCGTCACCGGCCGGTCCGCGGATCACGCCGTCCTGGCCGACGTACCCGGTCACGAAGTCGAGGTACAGGTTGTCTCGCAGGAAGGTGAAGTCGACGCCGACAGACCGGATGTGTTCCTCGGTGTGCCAGTGGTCGCGTGCGAAGGTGAACGTCGCTCCCGGCGACGCGCCGATGAACGACGTGTAGACGATCCGCTGCACACCAGCCGCCACCGCGGCATCGACCGTCGCCTTGTGCAAGGCGATGCGATCGGCCGACTCCGTTGCACTGAGCAACATCAGGGTCTCGACCCCGTCCAGCGCGTCGACGAAAGCCTGCTCGCCGTACCCGGCCTGCACGACCTCCGCGGCCGGCAGGTCCAACGCCCGCGCGGGATCACGGACGATCAGCCGCTGCGGTACGCCGGCATCCACCAGCAGACGCGCGATCCGGGAACCGAGCTGACCGGTGGAGCCGGTGACACCGATCACTTGCCCACCAGGTCCATCCCACCCTGGGTGTACCGCTGTCCGGACACCGCCTCCGGCGGGAACGCCTCGTCCAGCGCGGCCAGTTCCTCCGCGGTCAGCTCGACGTCCACCGCACCGAGGTTCTCGGCCAGGTACTTCCGCCGCTTCGTCCCCGGGATCGGTGCCACGTCGTTGCCCTGAGCAAGCAGCCAGGCGAGCGCCAGCTGACCGGCCGTGACACCCTTCGACGCGGCCAGCTCCCGCACCTTCTCGACCAGGTCGAGATTGCGCTGGAAGTTCTCCCCGCTGAACCGCGGCAGCCCGCGCCGCATGTCGTCCGGCTCGAAGTCGTCCGGCGATTTGAGCTGCCCGGTCAGGAAGCCGCGACCGAGCGGGCTGAACGGGACGAACCCGACCCCGAGCTCACGCAGCGCCGGCAGTACGACGGTCTCCGGGTCACGCGTCCACAGCGACCACTCGCTCTGGACGGCGCTGATCGGGTGTACGGCGTGCGCGGCCCGAACCGTGTCGCCGTTCACCTCCGACAGGCCGAGGTACCGCACCTTGCCGGCGGCGACGAGTTCGCCCATCGCGCCGACGGTCTCCTCGATCGGAACCTGCGGGTCGCGCCGGTGCAGGTACCACAGGTCGACGTGGTCGACGCCGAGCCGCCGCAGCGAGGCGTCGAGCGCCTGCCGCGCGTACTCCGGGCTGCCGTCGACCACGTTCGGCAGGGCGTTACCGACCGGCTTCTTGAAGCCGAACTTGGTCGCCAGGACCACCTGGTCGCGGCGGCCGGCCAGCGCGCGGCCGACCAGTTCTTCGTTGGCGCCGTCGCCGTAGACGTCGGCGGTGTCGATGAAGGTGCAGCCGGCGTCGATGGCGGCGTGCAGGGTGGCGATGGACTCGGCCTCGTCCGTCGTCACACCGTAGGACTGGGACATCCCCATGCAACCGAGGCCGAGGCAGGAGACGTGCAGGTCACCGAGCTTCGATTCACGCATACCCCGAACCTACCGTCGTCACCCGTTGCTGTGAGCAAGACCCCCTCCTGCGATCACGGTCAGTGACCTCGATCGCTGATCAGACAACAAGTCCGCATCGAGTCATCGGTGCAGACCACAATGGCCCGTCCGGTTCCGTATGTTCGAGCGGGCGAAAAGGGGGATCGATGTTCTTACGACGGGCGCTGCGGTACCGGTGGTCCCAGTCGCTGGTGCTGGCCGGGGTCAGCCTGCTGATCGGGACCTGCGCGGTGTTCGCGCCGTGGTTCGCCCGCGCCGTCGAGCAGACCGTGATGACCGAGGCGCTGTCCGGCCAGAAGCTGACGGCCGCCTGGCAACTCGAGTCCCGCGCCCCGGTCCGGAGCCGCGGCCCCGGTCGGGCCGAGACCCCGGAGGCGCTCGACCAACTCGTACCGGCCGGCCTCAAGCCGTTGTTCACCCCACCGGTGCACGGTATCTACTCGACCGTCGGCTGGCGCCTGCCGAGCAACATCGACGACCCCGCACCGAGCGGCCGACTGACCTGGCGGGACGGCTACTGCGCTCAACTCGTCCTGGTCGAGGGCCGCTGCCCGCAGCGCCCGAACGAGGTGGCCGCGTCGGCAGCGGACGTCGGCACCTGGCAGTTCAAGCTCGGCACCACCTTGACGGCACTGCCGTCGGACAATCTCGCCGACGGCGGCGGCAAACTCACCGTGGTCGGCTTGTACCGGCCGAAGGAGGCCCGCGCGGACTACTGGTTCGGCCAGTACCCGACCGGCCACTCGCGCATCCCGGGCGACAAGGACCCAGGCTCGTCGGACTATCTCTTCACCGAACGTACGACGTTCGCCCAGACCGACTGGGCTCCGCGGATGACCTCCGACACCCGGCCGATTCCCGGTGTGGCACGGATCAACGACCTGGAACGCCTGCAGGAGGAGTCGACCAGGGTCAACGGCAATGCCGTGGAGCTCGGACTGTTCGCCGAGAACACTTCCGGCCTGGCCTCGATGATCGACCGCATCCAGCGTGAGCGCGAGCAAGCGACCACGATCATCCCGCTGGTGATGGTGCAGGTCGCCCTGTTCGGTGTGGTCGTCCTGGCGCTGGCACTGGCGGCTGTGGTCGACCAGAGGCGGCCGGAGATCGCTCTCGCCCGGCTGCGTGGCTCAAGTGCACGTCGTACCGCGAGATCGTTGTCGCTCGAGCTGGGCCTACCTGTGCTGATCGGCACGCTCGCAGGGGCTCTCGCCGGCTTTGGACTGCTGATGATCGTCCGAGCGACCTGGCTCCGCAACGGCTCGCCGATCGAACTACCGTGGACAGTTCCGGCCGCACTGGTCGTCGCAGTGACGCTTGCGCTGATCGTCGTACGCCTGCAGATCCGCGGCGTCGTACGACAGCCGATCGCCAGTCTGCTGCGTCGGGTCGTACCGCGACGGCGCCGGGCTCTCGGCGTGGTGGACCTGTGCATCATCGTGTTGGCAGTGGCCGGGCTCATCGCTGGGCTGACGGGCGACGGCCGTGGTCCCCTGCCAGTCCTCACACCCGCTCTGCTGGCCCTGGCAGTCGGACTGGCCTTTGCACATCTGCTGCTGCCAACAGCAGGCGCGATCAGCCGGCAGGCTGCCCGACGCGGACAGCTCGGCCTCGCACTCGGGGCACTGCAGATCTCGCGCCGGCCGGCTGTGACTCGCATCGTCGCGGCAGTTGCAGTAGCAGCCGCGCTGGTGATGTTCGCGGGGCAGGCGTCCTCGGTGGGCGAGCACAACCGGGAAACCCGGGCCGGCTACGAGACGGGCGCCGAGGCCGTGCTGCGGATGAACGCCTTGTACCTCAGCGAGTTCACCCAGGCGGTCGACCAGATCGACCCCGACCGGCGCTGGCTAACCCCGGTGGTGATCGCGAGCCCGCCGTCGCCGGACGCGCTGAGGTCGATGATGATCGAGCCGGACAGCTTCCGCCGGATCGCGTACCGCGGCGACCTGCTGACCAACACCGACGGCTGGCAGACGCTGAAGGCACCGGCCGGCCCGCAGCCGATCGAGTTCCGCAGTTCGCAGCTCACCGTGACGGCCTCGACCGGCCCGATGAAGCAGGTGTCCGCGGAGACCACCAACGGTGAGCAGCCGGCGGCAGCGCCACCGAAGTCGGTCATCCTGCGGGCGAGTGTCGTCAGCCTGCGCAACGGCAGCCGGTACCTGGTCAGCTTCCCGCCGATGCCGCTCTCCCCCGGCAAGCCGTTCGAGCTGACGGCCGCGGTGGACTGCCTCGGCGGCTGCCAGTTGCTACAGCTCGGCATCGGCCGCGAGACGCTCGATCAGGCGGGCGTCGAAGGCGACGTGGTGATCAGCAAACTCTCCAGTGCGGACCGGCCGTCCATCCCGCTCGGATCGCCGACCGACTGGAGTCCGGTCCGGCAGGCCGGCTCTGACCAAGGCTCGATCACGGCCAAGGCGGGCGGAGCGCTGACCGTCGCGGTGAGGAGCCTCGGCAACGACCAGATCCTGCAGTACGCGACCGTGCCCACGGTCGTTCCGGCCCTGGTCACTCCGGAGTACCCGTACGACGACGGCGCGACGACCAGCCCCGCGATCGACGGCTCACCGATGACGCTGACCAAGCTCAACCAGCTGCTCGGCCCGGTGAACCGCTACCCGGACCGCACTGCCGTGGTCGATCTCGAGACGGTACGACGCTTGGCCGGCAGCGTGGACGAGTCAGCGACGGACTACGAGGTATGGCTGAACGCGGACGGTCTGGCGAATGTCGACACGATCATGGCCCAGCTGAACAAGGCCGGGTTCGCGGCAGAGCTCGTCGACCGCAGGGACGACCGCATCGCGTCGTACGGGCGGTCCGCTAGCGCACTGGCGTTGCAGCTGACGCCGGTCGTCGGTATCGCGGGCTGGGCGCTGGCAATCGTCGTACTCCTGCTCACTGTGGTGACGTCGTGGCGGTCGCGGGCGCAGGACTACGCGAGTCTGCGGATCACCGGCGTACCTGCGAACACCACTGGTCGTGCTGCGCGGTGGGAGCAGACCGGTCCGGTGGCACTGGCCGTGCTGCTCGGGACTGTGTGTGGAGTGGTCGGCGCGCAGGTGGCGTTGCCGTTGATCCCACTGTTTGCCGACCCGGGTGGGCCGATCCCGTTGGAGCTGGACACCAACTGGACGGTCGTACTGATGCTCTGGCTGGTTGGAACGGCTGTGCTCGCCGCTGCGACGTTGCTACTCGGCACTGGGGTCAACAGACGCGCTGGCTACAACCGCATCCGGGAGGAGCTGACGTGACGGGATTGGCGATCAGTACGACGGGACTGGTGCACATCTACCGTGCACACGGGCATGACGTCGCCGCACTGTCTGGCATCGGCATCACTGTGCGACCAGGCGAGCTGGTCGGACTGCTAGGCCCGTCCGGTGCTGGCAAGTCGACACTGCTGCAGCTGTGTGGCGGACTGCTGACGCCAAGCGCCGGCCGACTGCAGATCGGTGAGCACAACATCGCGACGATGACCGAGGCCGAACTGGACCGGATGCGCTCGGGCGACGTGGGCATCGTGCTGCAGGGCGCTGGGCGGAACCTCATCCCCTACCTGACGCCGGTGGACAACATCCGGTACGCACAAGGCGCTGCAAGCCGCGACCGCGAGCTGCCGAGTCCTGACGACGTACTCGAGCTGGTTGGACTCCAAGAGCACCGCACTACGCCATTGACGTCGCTGACACCAGGGCAGATCCAGCTGTGTGCCGTAGCGGTGGGGATCGCCACGTATCCGGGGCTGCTGCTGGCGGATGAGCCGACCAGTCAGCTGGACCATCAGGCGCGGGACGAGGTACTCGCAGCGATCCGGACGATCAACGCGGAGACCGGGATGACCGTGCTGCTGATCACCCACGACCCGGAGGTCGCGGCGACACTCCCCCGGACCATCACGATCCGGGACGGGCGGATCGCGTCGGAGGGACGGTCCGGTGAGGAGTACGCCGTGGTGGCGACCGACGGATCGTTGCCGTTGCCACCGCACGTGGCCGAACTCCTGCCGGCCGGAACGCTGGTCCAGGTGACGACGGAGGACGGCGAGATCCGCCTGACGCCGGTGGAACAGGAGGGCACGCGGTGATCAGCGTCAGCGAGGTGACAGTCGCGTACGGCGACCTGGTCGCGGTGGCGGACGTGTCGTTCGAGGTGCCGCCCGGCTTCGTGCTCGCGGTCAGCGGACCGTCCGGCGCCGGGAAGAGCTCGTTGCTGTGGGCAATCGCCGGCGCGGTGCCGGTGAAGTCGGGGCAGGTCGAGGTGGACGGTCGGGTGATCACGGACCGCCCGCGTGCGGCGGCGCACGGCGTCGTACTGATCCCACAGGGGAACGGGCTGGCGCGGGTGCTGACCGCGCGGGAGAACCTGTCGATGCCGTTGCTGGCGGATCGCAAGCCCACCGAGGAGGTCGACCGGGTGATCGAGGAGGCGCTGACCTCGGTCGGCCTCCTGGACAGCGGCGACCATCTCGTCGAGGAGCTGTCCGGAGGTGAACAGCAGCGAGTCGCGGTCGCCCGCGGGATCGCCCAGCAGGGCCGGGTGATCTTGGCCGACGAGTCGACCAGCGAGCTCGACAGCAGCAATCGCGAGCGGGTGCTCGATCTCCTGCGGACACAGGCCGATCGCGGTGCCGCTGTCGTCATCGCCACCCACGACCCGACCGTCGCCGAGGCCGCCGACGGCCACGCGCTGATGGACGAAGGCCGGCTGACGTGGGTACGGCGTCTGTGACCGGACAGACATCGAACGCGTTTCTCACACGCCCATCAGGAGCGGCCGCGCGGGCACACCTTCGGTCAGCAACGCGTGAACCAAGCTGGGCAACGCACGAGGTGAGAACTCGGCCTCAGCCGCCAGCAACTCGTCGACGGTCCACCAACGGCAGTCGCTGACGCCCTCCAGTTCCCAGTCAGACGTGGGCTCAGGCGTGAAGTGCGCGGTGCGGACGACGTAGTAGTCATTGCGCACGCCGTCGTGGCCGGCGGCGTACGGTCCGACTGCCTCCTGGCGCCAGACGTGCTGCTGGATGTCGGCGGACAGCAGACCGACCTCCTCCCGCAGCTCGCGCGTGAGAGCTTCGTGAGCAGATTCGCCCGGCTCAAGGCCTCCTCCGGGGGCAACCCAGAAGGAGAGGTTCGGGAGCTCGCAGCGCAGGAGGAGGAGTCTGTCTGAAGGGTCCAGGATGAGGCCTCGGGTGGAGTGACGGAGGTTCACAGGCTCACCTGGGTCGGAGTGGTGGGTGGGCCGCTCTCGAGGAGATCCTGCACCAACTGGGGAAGGGCTCGGGGCGCGAAGCGGGCCTCGGAGGTGAGGAGTTCCTCCAGGGTCCACCAGCGGTGGCCGTGGACGTTCTCGGCCTGGAGCTCGGTCTCGGTGAGGGTGCCGCCGACGGTGAAGGGCTCGGTGCGGACGAGGAAGTAGTCGTTGATGACGCCGTCGTACCCGGTGGCGTGGCCCTCGGCAACTACTTCCTGGTGCCAGAGGTGCTGCAGTTCGTCAGGAGCGTCGAGGCCGATCTCCTCCTGCAGCTCACGATGCAGGCCGTCCCGCAACGACTCGTCTGCCTCGAGCCCTCCGCCCGGCGTCGCCCAGAGCGGACCGCTGGGGAACTCGAAGCGGACCAGCAGGATCCGGTCGGCAGGGTCCAGTACGACGGCGCGAGCGGCGGGACGCAGCCGGGGGTAGGTCAGCTCGAGCTCGCGATGCTCCTCGATCGAGCGGAAACCGAAGCGGGCGTTGACCTTCTGCATCGGACCGTTCGACAGCGCCGTCCAGGTGTGCAGGTAGCGCTGGGTCTTCCGGTGCTTCGCCAGCTGATCGAGATTGGCCAGCTTCAGGTGAGTGCCCAGGTTGTGCCCGCGGTGCTCCCGCAGTACCAAGGTGTCGTCCTGCTGGGCGTGCGAGTCGTCACCCCGTGGCAGGTACATCAACGTGTACCCGGCCGGCTCCCCCGACAGCGTGTGCGCCATCGTGACGAGCGCGAGGTAGCTCCGGTCGATCCGCTGCTCACTCGCCTGCAGCTTCTCCACCGTCCACGGCACCACTTCGCGCGTCATCCCGCCCGTCGGTACGTCGTGATCCATCGCGGTGTGCAGATCGGCGTACGCCTGCTGGTGTTCCGGCGGGCACACACCCGCCCACGACGTCAGCCGATACCCGTCCAGCACTCCGGCGGTACGACGCAAGTCGTCCAGCAGCACCTCGTCGTACGGCAGTGGTACGACGAGGTGGTCCTCGACATGCTCGACGGAGAAACCAAGGTGGCCGGCGAACTCAGCGCCGGGCCACGGCTCGGATGGCACTCCGACCTCGGTCTGGAAAATGGTCCGCCCGAGCTGCGCCGCCCGCCTCACGGCCCACTGCCACAGCGCCGTACCGATACCACGCCGCCGATGCTGCGGCGGTACGTCGATCTCGACCTCGACCGTGTCGAGATTGTCGGTCAGCCGGTACTCGAACAGCATCGCACCGAGCACCCGGTCGTCCTCGAACGCGCCGACCGCGAGCCGCCGCTTGAGCGGGCCGGGGTTGCGCAGCGAGAAGCCGAGCGCCTCCCGCCCGACCACGAGCGCGGCCTCGCGCCCCGCGACCACACCGGCCCGCAGGGCGTCGTACCACTCGTCGAAGAGGGCCAGGTCGGCCGGGTCGATCTCGCGAACGCTGATCACCCGGCCGACCCAACCAAACGAACGGGTCAGCTGGCCACCGAATTACTCAGGCCGGGGCAACCTTGCCCGAGTACATGCCCATGATCACGAAGTTGTCGGCGTACGGCGCGTTCTTCAGGATCGGGTCGTCGTCCGCCGGGAACTTGGCAACTCGGGTACCTTCCAGAGCCGGGTTGTTACCGTAGCGCTCCCACAGCGGGATGATCGGCAGCAACTCGTTGAACGCCATCGCCGCGGCGGTGATGTTCTTCTTCTGCTCGTCGACATTCAGGCCCTGGGCCGACTTGTCGACCACGGCCTTCAGGTCGATCGGACCGGCCGAGGTGGTTTGCTTGAGCGGGAAGTTCATCCCCTTACCGCCCGAGTTCGCCGCGATCACGTAGTTGAACGTGTACAGGTCCTGGACGAACGCGAAGTACGGGTGCGGGTGGTTCGAGGCGCCCCAACCCTGGATCGCGATGTCGAACTTCCCGGCCAGGACGTCGGGGTTCAGCTGGGTGAAGGTGATGCCCCGCTTGGTGATGTTGAACCCGAACTTGTTCAGCTGGTCGGCCGCGTTGGTGGCGGCCGGGTTCCAGTCGGCGAACTCGGTCGGGAACTTGATGTCGTACGCCGCGGGCTTGCCGGCCGACGTCGTCCACTTGTCGCCGGACTTCTTCCAGCCGGCCGCCTGCAGCAGCTGGGTGGCCTTGTCGAGGTCCTTCTCGTAGGCCTGCAGCTTCTTCTGGTCGGCGTCGGTGATCCAGTCGGGGACGAGGATGTCGGAGAACCCGGCCATGAACTTGCAGGGCTTGCCCGACTCGCCGAGCGCGACGGTGCCGTTCTCGTTGCGGTCGAGGACGTAGGCGATCGCCTGCCGCACCCGGGCGTCGGCGAGCTCCGGGTGGGTGGTGTAGTTGAACACGAGCGAGGGGCCCGAATACACCGGCGGCCGGAGGATCCGGAACCCGTTCTGCTGGAAGGTCTTCTCGCTGGCCACCGCGAAGCCGTGGGTCGCGTAGTCGACGTCCTTGTTCATCACGACCGGGGTGATGTCGGAGGTCTCACCGTTGTACAGAACGACCTTGCTGAACGCGATCTTGTCGGCGAACAGGCCCTTGTCGTTCTTCACCAGCGTCATCTGGGCATTTGTCATGGTCTTCGGGTCGTAGTTGAACGGACCCGACACGACCGGGTTCTCCGGCCGGAGCTTCTGGAAGTCGCCGTTCAGCTTCTTGCCCTCGGCGCTGTCCAGGCTGGTGTTGGCCTTCCGCATGGCCTCGGCCTTGGTGGCCCACTCACCGTAGACGGAGCTGGGCAGGATCGGTGCCCGGAGGATATAGCGCTCGAGCACCGTCGACGGGGTGCCGATGGTGAACAGCACCGTGGTGTCGTCCTGGGCCTTGACGTCGGACAGGAACGTCCAGTCCTGCTGGCGCATCAGCCAGCGCAGGTTGAACGTGTCCACGACGTCCTTGGCGGTGACCGGCGAGCCGTCGCTCCAGGTCAGGCCGGAGCGGAGCTTCATCGTGTAGGTGTTGGCCGCAGCGTCCAGCGAGCTGGACTCGGCCATCATGTATTCCCACTTCTTGTCCGCCCAGTAGTACATCCCGCCGCTCGGGTAGATCAGGTCGAGGTACGGGCTCTGCTGCTGGATGCCTTCGGTGACACCCGCCGCCAGGTTGTAGTGGCCCTTGGGCGGCAGCTGGTAGGGATACGCGCCGTGGAACTCCTTGTTGCCGGACTTGTCGCCCGCCTCGTCGCTGTTCGGGTCGCTCGGCGAACACGCCGTCAGCGACCCGATGCCGGCCGCGCCGACACCGGCGATACCGAACAGTTGGAGCACGTGCCGGCGGGAGATCGCATTGGACAGGGCGCTCGCGCCCGGTCCGTTGGTGCCGGAATCGTTGGTGCCGGTGGGACTCATTCCTTCGTCCTTTCTGATCTGACCACACGCCCATGTGGCCAGGCACTACTGGTTTGACGTACTGCTAACCGCCCTCGTGTTTTTCGCGGCGCTTGGCCACGACGACCAAGACCACGACGATCAGGCCCAGTAGCAGGCCCAAACACAAGGTGAACAGGGTGACGACGAACTCCGGTGTGCCCGGCGTCAGCGTGAACAGCAGAATCACGCTGGCCAGCACCAGGAACGCCGCCCAGCCGAGCCCGACCCGGCCGATCTGGGGTCCCATCAGGCCACCGGTTGATCCGGCCGGCCCGCGTCGGCGCCGTCGCGGGCCACCACGTGGCACGCGGCCGACTGACCGGAACGTACTTCGACCAGTTGGGGCACCGCTCCGTCGCACAGACCGTCTTCGAACAGCGGGCAGCGCGGATGGAACGCGCACCCGGGTGGCAGGTGCGCCAGGCTCGGGATCTCCAGGCTGCGCAGGGATCCGGCGCCCTTGGTCTTGGTCAGATCGGGATCGGGT
Source organism: Kribbella steppae (assembly GCF_004342025.1). Classification (GTDB taxonomy): domain Bacteria; phylum Actinomycetota; class Actinomycetes; order Propionibacteriales; family Kribbellaceae; genus Kribbella; species Kribbella steppae. The sequence continues at coordinate 636,899 of NZ_SLWN01000001.1, forward strand.
TCGGGGATCGCGTCGATCAGCGCCCGGGTGTAGGGATGGGTGGGCGCGTTGATGATCTTCGGGGTCGGGCCGAACTCGACGATCCGGCCCAGGTACATGACCGCGGTCTTCCCGTGCCAGCCGAAGTACTTCGCGATCGCCAGGTCGTGGGTGATGAACAAGAACCCGACCCCGAGCTCGTCCCGCAGCCGCCCGAGCATCGCCAGCACGCTGATCCGGATCGACACGTCGAGCATCGAGGTCGACTCGTCCGCGATGATGATCTTCGGGTCCAGCGTCAGGGCCCGGGCCACGGCCACCCGCTGCCGTTGACCACCCGACAGTTGATGCGGGTACTTCAGCAGGAAGTTCTCCGCCGGGGTCAGGTCGACCTTCGTCAGCAGCTCCACCGCTCGCTCGGCGGCCGCCTTCTTGCCCTTGACCACGCCGTGCTTGAGCAGCGGCGCAACGAGCGTCTGCAGGATGGTCCGGGTCGGGTTCAGCGAGGCGTACGGATCCTGGTGGACGTACTGGACGCTGCGCCGGAAGGTGCCGAAGGCATTCCGCTTCATCGACCAGATGTCGGTCCCGTCGAAGGCGACCTTACCGTCGCTCGGCCGGGCCAGTCCGGCCGCCATCCGCGCAGCGGTCGTCTTGCCGGAGCCGCTCTCACCGACCAGGCAGAGCACCTCACCGGGGTTGATCGACAGGTCGACGTGGTCGACCGCACGGATCGGACCAGCCTTGGTGTCGAACACCTGGCTGACCCCGTCCAGCGTCATCAGCGGCTGACGTCCCTCAGCCGTCCCCGCCCGGGCAGTCTCGGTCGCGGTCATCGGGCCTCCCTGTCGGGACTGAGGAGCGCAGGGAGCCCGGTCATGGGGCCCCCGGCCTGGACTGAGGAGCGCAGGGAGCGCAGCGACTGGAGTGACGAGGGAAGGCCGGGAGCAAGGCCCCATGACCACGCCGGCGCCGAAGGCCCGGCCAATAGCACAGTCATGATGCGGTTCCTAGGTCGTCGGTTGGCACCCGTCGCTCGAGGTGCACCTGATCGGAATGGATGCAGGCGACCTCGTGCCAGTCGCCCGGCTGGTCGGTCAACGGGATGAGCGGCGGGTCGGCCTGCTTGCACTGCTCGGTGGCGAACTTGCAGCGCGGGTGGAATTTGCAGCCCGGCGGCAGCGCGGCCAGGCTCGGCGGTCCACCCGGGATCGACTCGAGAGCCGGCAGGTCGCCGACGATCGGCGGCACCGCGTTGATCAGGCCCAGCGTGTACGGATGCCGCGGCCGGTAGAACATGTCCCGGACGCCGCCGGTCTCGACGATACGACCGGCGTACATGGTGGCGACCCGGTCGGCGAGCTCGGCGGCCAGCGACAGGTCGTGGGAGATGAAGATCATCGAGAACCCGAGCCGCTCGCGCACCTCGTGCAGGACGTCGACGATCGACCGCTGGGTGAGGATGTCGAGTGCCGTGGTCGGCTCGTCCAGGATCAGCACCTCCGGCTCGAGCAGCAGGCTCATCGCGATCAGCACCCGCTGCCGCATTCCGCCGGACAGCTCGTGCGGGTAGCAGTCCATCACCCGCTCCGGCTCCAGCCGTACCAGCCGGAGCAGCTCCCCGGCCCGCTCCTCGATCTCCTGCTTGGTGGCCTTGGTGTGCGCCCGCATCGTGTCGTGCATGTGGCCACGGATCTTCAGCACCGGGTTGAACGCGTTCATCGCGCCCTGGAAGACCATCGCCGCGTCCCGCCAGCGGAACTTGCGCAGGTCCCCGCCGTCCAGGCCGAGGATGTCGATCTCGACGCCGTCGCCACGGTTGAAGATCACCTTGCCGCTGGCGTGGCCCAGGCGCGGCAGCAACCGGAGCAGACCGAGGCCGAAGGTCGTCTTGCCGCAGCCGCTCTCTCCTACCAGCGCAAGGCTTTCGCCGGGGAACAGGTCGAGGTCGACGCCGCGGACGGCTTGCACGGTGGAGCCGGACCCGGTCCGGTACTCGACGTTGAAATCGCGGACCGACAGCAGCGGCTTGCCATGGCCGCCGCGGACAGCGCGGCTGGCGCCGGAAGACATCGCAGTCACCATGCTCACCGGTCCCGGAGGCGCGGGTTGAGGATTTCTTCGAGCGATCTCGTCATCATCACCAATCCGAGCAGCAGGAGAACGATCGCGACGATGGGACTCAGGATGAAGGGCAGACTGTCGTCGTTGAAGATGGCGCCGGCGATCCAGGCGCGGTTCAGCATGATGCCCCAGTTCGACCCGGTCAACGGCGCCAGGCCCAGCAGGTAGAGGCCGACCAACGCGTAGATCGCGTTCGTCACACCGATCATGAAGTTCATCAGGATGAAGCTGGCCATGTTCGGCAGGATCTCGACGAAGACGATCCGGATCGTGCCGAGGTCGAGCAGTTTGGCCGCCTCGACGAACTCGCGTTCCTTCAGCGAGAGCACCTGGGACCGGATCGCCCGGGTCAGCACCGGCCAGGCCAGGCCACCGACCAGGAAGGCGAGCAGCAACGGCGAATCCAGCTTGAACATCGCGCCGAGCACCGCGAGCAGGACGATGACCGGGACGGTGAGAAAGACGTCCGCCGCGGTGACCACCACGGAGTCGGTCCCGGCGCCGAGGTAGGCGGCCAGCGAGCCGAGGACGATCGCGATAGCGGTCGAGATCGCGGCCGCGAGGAACCCGATGAAGATGACGGACCGGCCGCCGTCGATCACCTGGATCAGCACGTCCTTGCCCTCGTTGTCGGTCCCGAGCAAATGCCCGGGCGACCCGAACGGCAGGAAGATCTCCTTCACGTTCGGCTCCACCGCGGGGGTGAAGAACGGCCCGATGGCGGTGATCAGTACCAGCAGCGCCACGATGATGAAGCCGATGAAGCCGGCCGGGCTGCGCCGCAGCGATCGCAGTATGCCGCCGAAGCGCGAAACGCTCGTCGTCCCGATCGCGGCGGTAGCGCCGGCGGTGGTCATAGTCTCAGCCATCTCGTTACCCCAATCCCTCTCCGCCGCCGCCGTCGCCGGCGTCGCCGGCACCCTTCGCCCTCACTTTCTCGGAGCTGACCCGGATCCGCGGATCCAGCCGGCTGTAGAGCACGTCGGCGAGCAGGTTGGCCAGCACCACCGAGATCGTGACGACCAGGAAGATTCCCTGCAGCACCGGGTAGTCGCGACCGTTGACCGCGTTGAAGAGCGCCAGGCCGATGCCCTGGTAGCCGAAGATCTTCTCCACGAAGATCGCGCCGCCGACGACGAACCCGAGCGATACGGCGAGCGCGCTGAACAACGGCAGTACGGCGTTGCGCCCGACGTACCCGGACCGGATCCGGGAGTCACTGAGGCCACGGGCACGGGCGACCGTGACGTAGTCCTCGCCGAGGGTCTCCACCGTGGAGGACTTCATCACCAGCGCCCAGGATCCGACCGTGGTCAGCAGGTAAGCGAGGATCGGCAGCATCGCGTGGTAGAGGATGTCGTTGAGGAAGTACAGGCTGAACGACGGTTCCACTCCCGGTGTGTAGGAGCCTCGCGCCTCGGTCAGGTTGAAGACCTGCAGTTTCACGCCGAGGAAGACCACGATCAGGATCGCGACGATGTAGTTCGGGATCGCGTGCAGCAGCGCACCCACCGAGCTGAGCGTGTGGTCGATCCAGCTCTCCCGGCGGTAGGCCATGATCATGCCGGCCACGATGCCGATGATGAAGCTGAGGATCGTCGCGACGCCGACGGAGAACAGCGTCCACGGCAGGTAGGTCTTGATGACCTGGGCCACGGTGGTGCCCGGCGACAGCAGTGAATTGCCGAAATCGCCGTGCAGCAGGTTGACCATGTACGTGACGTACTGCTGGATCAGCGGCTCGTCCGGATCCAGCGAGAACAGGTTCTTGGCCTGCGCGGCGGCAGCCTCGTAGGAGATACCTGTCTGCGCGATCTGGGTCTGGATGTAGGTATCGACCGGGTTGCCCGGTAGCAACCGCACCAGGAAGAACGTCCCGGTGGTGACGATGAAGATGGTCAGGATCGCTTTCGCGATTCGACGGACCAACCACGCGTTCAGGAATCGTCGCGTGACATTGGGTCTAGGCTCGTCGACCGGACCCTCTATCAGCTTCCCAGCCGGTGTCTCGACCGCACCGCCCACAGCTCACCTCCAAGCGACTACCGACGAATATGGCCCCCGGTGACACCCTTTAGTAAGAGACCCTGCCTTGCAAGGATCTGCGCACAGTGTGGACAGTCTGCGCATCCGCAGACACCGAGTCAACGACTTGAGACAACGTTGCCGATAGTACGCACAAACCGTGATCTCAAGCGCAGAAAACGCCCGCCACCCCGTGCGAAGGGTGACGGGCGACTGCGATTTCTGTAGTCAGCGAGTGGCTCTGTTGATGGCCGAGACGACCGCCTTCAGCGATGCGGTGAGGATATTGGCGTCCCGGCCGACACCCCAGTAGACCTCGTCGCCGACCTCGCACTCGACGTACGCGGCGGCGAGCGCGTCGCCACCGGCCGAGAGCGCGTGCTCGTGGTAGTCCAGCACGCGGACGTCGTACTTCAGCGGCTTGATCGCGTCGACGAACGCCGACACCGGGCCGTTGCCCTCACCGGTCAGCTCGTGCGGTACGCCGTTGGAGTAGACCTGCACCCGGAGTTGGTCACCCTGGCCCTCGCCGGACGACGAGTTGACCGTGAGGAGCGACAGCTTGCCCGGCGCCAAGTACTCGTCCGCGAAGATGTCCCACATGTGCTGCGGGCCGACCTCGCCGCCCTCGGCGTCGGTGTGCTGCTGGATCACCCGGCTGAACTCGATCTGCAGCCGGCGCGGCAGGTCGAGCCGGTGCTCCGACTTCATGATGTACGCGACGCCGCCCTTGCCGGACTGCGAGTTCACCCGGATGACCGCCTCGTACGACCGGCCGACGTCCTTCGGGTCGATCGGCAGGTACGGCGCCTCCCAGGCGATCTCCGAGACCGGCTTGCCCTCGGCCGCGGCCTGCTTGTCCAGCGCCTCCAGGCCCTTCTTGATCGCGTCCTGGTGCGAGCCGGAGAAGGCGGTATAGACCAGGTCGCCGGCGTACGGCTGCCGCTCGGGCACCCGCATCTGGGTGCAGTACTCGACCGTACGGCGGATCTCGTCGATGTCGGCGAAGTCGATCTGCGGGTCGATGCCCTGGCTGAACAGGTTCATCCCCAGCGTGACCAGGTCGACGTTGCCGGTCCGCTCGCCGTGGCCGAACAGGCAGCCCTCGACCCGGTCGGCGCCGGCCATCAGGGCCAGCTCGGTCGCGGCCACCGCGGTGCCGCGGTCGTTGTGCGGGTGCAGGCTGATGGTGCTGTGCTCACGCCGGGTCAGGTTGCGGCTGAACCACTCGATCTGGTCGGCGTACACGTTCGGGGTGGACATCTCGACGGTGGCCGGCAGGTTCAGGATGATCTCGCGGCCCTCGGCCGGCTGCCACTGGTCGCTGACCGCCTCGCAGACCTCGAGCGCGAACTCCAGCTCGGTGCCGGTGAAGATCTCCGGGCTGTACTGGTACCCGAACTCGCAGTGGCCCAGCATGTCGTCGGCGTACTTCATCACCGTCTCGGTGCCGCGCACCGCGATGTTGAGGCACTCGGCCTTGTCCACGTTGAAGACGACCCGGCGGAACAGCGGCGCGGTCGCGTTGTAGAGGTGGATGGTCGCCTTCGGCGAGCCCTGCAGCGACTGCACGGTCCGCTCGATCAGCTCGTCACGGGCCTGCGTCAGCACCGAGATGGTGACGTCGTCGGGGATGACGTCCTCTTCGATCAGGCTGCGGACGAAGTCGAAGTCGTACTGGCTCGCGCTCGGGAAACCGACCTCGATCTCCTTGTAGCCCATCCGCACCAGCAGGTCGAACATCCGCCGCTTGCGGGCCGGCGACATCGGCTCCACCAGCGCCTGGTTGCCGTCACGGAGGTCGGTGGACAGCCAGCGCGGGGTCCGGTCGACCGACTTGGTCGGCCAGGTGCGGTCCGGCAGGTCGATCGGGGGAAACGCGCGGTAGCGCTGGATCGGCATCCCGGACGGCTGCTGGACGGGCTTGGGCTGGTTCTTCGGTGCCACGGGGGGTTCTCCTCGGAGGTGTACTGCGTGGGTCGTGAGGGACGACCGGCGTACGACGAGACTCCGCGGCGAGGGAACCGGCCTTGTCAGGCCTCGCCGCGGCAGCGAAGGAGGAGAAGCTGGTGCCGCATGATGCCAGTGAGTCTAAGCACAACCCGGCCCGCCCGTCGAACCGGGGGTCTCGACCGTCGAGACACGGAGCGTGACGACTTGTGCTCAAGTGCCCTTGAATTTTTAACCTTGATCTATGACTGCATCCCTCACCGACCGGATCGGCACCCACGGCCTCGGCGTCCTCGTCACCCTCAAACGCGACGGCCGGCCGCAGCTGTCGAACGTCACCTACGTGTTCGACGGCGAGCGGATCCGGGTGTCGCTGACCGACGGCCGGGCCAAGACGAAGAACCTGCGGCGCGACCCGCGGGCCAGCCTGTACGTCGACGGTCCCGGCGGTCGCTCGTACGTCGTACTGGAAGGCAAGGCCGAGCTCAGTCCGGTGGCGGCCGATCCGCACGACGCCGTGGTCGAGGACCTGGTCGACTACTACCGGACCGCGTCCGGCGAACACCCCGACTGGGACGAGTACCGCCGGGCGATGGTCACCGACAAGCGTCTTGTCTTCTCGATGACCATCGACCACGCCTACGGGATGCCTACCCCGTCCTGAGGTCGAACCGGTCGAGCTCCATCACCTTGACCCAGGCCGCGACGAAGTCCGTGACGAACTTGTCCCGGGCGTCGGCACTCGCGTAGACCTCGGCCAGGGAACGGAGCTGCGAGTTCGCGCCGAAGACAAGGTCGGCCGCGGTGGCCGTCCCCCGGCGTTCGCCGGTCGCCAGGTCCCGGATCTCGAAGACGTTCTCCTCCGACTCCGACGCCTTCCACTCCGCGCCGGCGGCGAGCAGGTTCACGAAGAAGTCGTTGGTCAGGGTCCCGGCCCGGTCGGTGAAGACACCGTGCTGCGCCCCGCCGACGTTCGCGCCCAGGGCCCGCATGCCGCCGACCAGGACCGTCAGCTCCGGGGCGGTCAGGGTCAGCATGTAGGCGCGGTCCAGCAGCAGAGTCTCCGCCGAGAGCTTCTCCCCCGCCCGCAGGTAGTTGCGGAAGCCGTCGGCCCGCGGCTCGAGTACGGCGAACGAGTCGACGTCGGTGTCCTCCTGGGAGGCGTCCGTCCGGCCCGGCCGGAACGGGACGGTGATCGCCTGCCCGGCGTCACGGGCCGCCTTCTCCACGGCAGCACAGCCGCCGAGCACGATCAGGTCGGCCAGCGACACATACTTGCCCGAGCCGTTGAACTCCTGCTGGATCTGCTCGAGGGTCTGAAGCACCGTGGCCAGCTGGTCCGGCTCGTTGATCTCCCAGCTCCGCTGGGGCTCGAGCCGGATCCGTGCGCCGTTCGCACCACCGCGCTTGTCGGTACCGCGGAAAGTGGCCGCAGCCGCCCAGGCGGTGCTGACCAACTGCGCGACGGACAGGCCGGAACCGAGCACCTTGTCCTTGAGCGCCGCGATGTCCTCGTCGCCGATCAGCTCGTGGTCGACCGCCGGGACCGGGTCCTGCCACGGCTGCGGCTCGGGGACCCACGGGCCGAGGAAACGGGAGACCGGTCCCATGTCACGGTGCAGCAGCTTGTACCAGGCCTTGGCGAAGGCCCGCGCGAACTCCTCCGGGTGCTCGAAGAAGCGGCGCGAGATCGGCTCGTAGACCGGGTCGACCCGCAACGCCAGGTCGGTGGTGAGCATCGTCGGGCGGTGCTTGCTGTCCGGCACGTGCGCGTCGGGCACGGTCGCCTCGGCGTCCTTCGCGACCCACTGGTGAGCGCCGGCCGGGCTCTTGGTGAGCTCCCACTCATGGCCGAAGAGGTTCTCGAAGAACCCGTTGCCGAAGCGGGTCGGCGTATTCGTCCAGGTCACCTCGAGCCCGCTGGTGATGGTGTCCTTGCCCTTACCGGTGCCGTAGCCGCTGTGCCAGCCGAGCCCCTGCGCCTCGAGCGGCGCCGCCTCCGGCTCGGGTCCGACGGTGTCGGCCGGCCCGGCGCCGTGGGTCTTGCCGAACGAGTGGCCGCCCGCGATCAGTGCGACCGTCTCCTCGTCGTTCATCGCCATCCGGCGGAACGTCTCGCGGATGTCGCGGGCCGCGGCGATCGGGTCCGGATTGCCGTTCGGGCCTTCGGGATTGACGTAGATCAGGCCCATCTGTACGGCGCCCAGCGGCCCGTGCAGCTCGCGGTCACCGCTGTAACGCTCGTCCCCCAGCCAGGTGTCCTCCGGACCCCAGTAGATCTCCTCGGGCTCCCAGACGTCCTCGCGGCCGAAACCGAAGCCGAAGGTCTTGAACCCCATGTCGTCCAGCGCCACGTTGCCGGCCAGCACCAGCAGGTCGGCCCAGGAGATCTTCCGGCCGTACTTCTGCTTGACCGGCCACAACAGCCGGCGGGCCTTGTCGAGGTTCGCGTTGTCGGGCCAGCTGTTCAGCGGCGCGAACCGCTGGGCACCGTCGCCGGCCCCGCCCCGGCCGTCCTCGATCCGGTAGGTGCCGGCCGAGTGCCAGCTCATCCGGATGAACAGCGGGCCGTAGTGGCCGAAGTCGGCCGGCCACCAGTCCTGCGACGTCCGCATCACGTCGACGATGTCCTGTTTGAGCGCGTCGACGTCGAGTTTCGCGAACTCCTCGGCGTAGTCGAAGCCGTCCTCCATCGGGTTCGACTTGGTGGCGTGCGGATGCAGGATGGTCAGGTCGAGTTGGTTCGGCCACCAGTCCTTGTTCGTGCTCGGCCTGCCCGCCTTCGGAGTCGGGGCGTCGATGGCCGGGTTCTCGCTCTCACTGCCTTGGTGGGTCACTCCGGACGTGTCGGACATGCTCAGCCTTTCCGTGCGGTTGCAGGGTCAGAAGTGGCGGCGGAACAGGTAGGGCACAGGCCCCAGTAGACGATTTCGGCCTCGTCGACGGAGAAGCCGTGGCGGTCCGACGGGTCCAGGCAGGGCGCCTCGCCGACCGCGCAGTCCACGTCTTCGATCGCGCCGCACGACCGGCACACCACGTGATGGTGGTTGTCGCCCACTCGCGCCTCGTAGCGCGCGACCGAACCGGCCGGCTGGATCCGCCGCAGCAGCCGGGCGTCGGTGAGTGCGCGCAGGACGTCGTACACCGCCTGATGGGACACGTCGGGCAGTTCCCGGCGGGTGGCACGGATGATCGTGTCGGTGTCTGCGTGCGGGTGCGCGTGGACAGCGTGGAGTACTGCCACCCGTGGCCGGGTGACCCGGAGCGCGACCGCACGCAACAACTGGTGGAGGTCGGCGTCGACTACCACCCCAGCAGTCTTCCCACCGTTCTGGAATCGGTCAAGATTTCCGTCCGACTGTCAGGGTGTGAACCGAGCGCGAGATGTGGCACGTGCGGTGACTTCCTCACCGGGATAAACCACTCGCGGTAATCGGCGGCGGCGAGGAAGCTGAGGGGGTGGAGATCACAAGACTGTCGCCCGACGACGAGGTCGGATGCGCTGATGCTGTCGCGGTGCAGAGTGCCGCGGCCAAGCTGGACTGCCCGGAGGCGTTGATGTCGACGCCACGCAGCTACGCCGCCCACTTGAAGTACGGGTGGGACGGTGACCCGGGCCGGGCTTATCTGGCGCGCGACGAAGACGGAGTGGTCGTCGGACTGATCGGCCTGTACACGCCGACGTACGACAACACCCACCTCGCGTGGACATCGCTCGAGGTTCATCCGGACCATCGAGGTCGTGGCATCGGCTCGGAGCTGCTCGGGTACGCCGAACAGGTGGCTCGTGAGCTGGGGCGGACGTCCTTCGGGACGGACAACTGGGACCTGCCGAAGGCGAACGCGTTCTCGCTGCGGCACGGGTTCGAGCAGAAGGCGGTCGAGGTCAACCGGCGGCAGGACATCACCGGCCTCGACTGGTCCGTCGTCCAGGGCTTGTACGACGAAGCGGTGCGGGCGTCGGCCGCGTACGAACTGGTGCGGGTGACCGGTCGGGTGCCCGATGAGCTGCTCGACGGCATGGTCGCGCTGACCGCGTCGATCAACGATGCGCCGAAGGACGACCTGGACATCGAGGACGACGTGTTCACCCCGGAGCGGCTGCGCAAGTACGAAGCAGCCCAGGAGGCCGCGGACCGGACCATCTACCGGGTGATCGCGCGCGAGCGTTCGACCGGCGCACTGGCCGGGCACTCGACCATCGTGGTCGAGCGGGAGCGACCGCACATCGCCGAGCAGCACGACACCGCCGTCGATCGCGCCCACCGCGGCCATCGCCTCGGTGCCCTGGTCAAGACCGCCATGCTGCTCTGGATGCGCGACGAAGAACCCGCCGTCACCCAGCTCGACACCTGGAACGCCGAGTCCAACGCCCACATGATCGCGATCAACGAACAACTCAACTACCGCATCGTCGCCCGATCGATCGCCTACCAGAAGTCGCTCTAGACCGCCTCGACGACGGTGACCTTCATCGAGTTGGTGAGGGTGAACCCGAGCGATTCGTAGAGCTGGATCGCTCGGGTGTTGGTGCCGCCGGTGTGCAGGAACGGCGTGCGGCCGGCTGAGGCGATGTGGGCGGCTACCGCGCGGATCAGGTGGGTGGCCAGGCCCTGACCGCGGTACGACGGGAGCGTGCAGACGGCGCTGATCTCGGTGTGGGTGGGGAGGGCGAAGCGGGTGCCGGCCATGGCGATCAGCTCGCCCTCGCGGCGGATGCCGAGGTAGGTGCCCAGCTCGATCGTGCGAGAGCGGAACGGCCCGGGATCGGTGAGGGCGACCAGGGCCAGCATCTCCGGTACGTCGTCCCACGTGAGGACGACGGCTTCGTCGTACTCAGCCGCCAGTGTCGGCGGGGCGACGTACTGGACCAGGTCGAACTGGCGGTCCAGCTTGAAGGTGTCCGGGACCGGCAGGTCCGGGCGCATCAGGGCGGCCGTGGTGCCGGCGCCGAGGAGCTCGGCCGCGTTGGACCAGTCCTCAGCGGTCGGGTTGTCCGGCAGGCCCAGGAACGGAGCGATCGCCTTCGGGTAGCAGCGGGCGTTCCCGCGGGTTTCGGCGAAGGTGGAGTGTGGACCGGTCAGGGCGGCGTAGACCGGGTTCTGCAGGGTCACTCAGAAGCCCAGTTTGCGCAGGTTCTTGGCGTCGGTCTGCCAGTTCTTGGCGATCTTCACGTGCAGGTCGAGGTAGACCGGCGTACCCAGCAGCGCCTCGATCTGGCGGCGGGCGGCGGCGCCGACCTCGCGCAGCCGGGCGCCCTTGTGACCGATCATGATGCCCTTCTGGCTGTCCCGCTCGAGGAAGATGTTGGCGTACACATCGAGTAGCGGCTTGTCCTCCGGCCGGTCCTCGCGCAGGCCCATCTCGTCGATGGTGACGGCGATCGAGTGCGGCAACTCGTCCCGCACACCTTCCAGCGCCGCCTCGCGGATCAACTCGGCGACCAGGGTCTCCTCGGGCTCGTCGGTGATGTCGCCGTCCGGGTAGAGCGCGACGCCCTCCGGCAGCAGTTTCACCAACTCGTCGGCGACCACGTCGACCTGGAAACCGGAGGTCGCCGAGACCGGCACGATCGAGGCCCACTCGATCCCGGCCGACTCCCCCAGCGCGGCGATCTCGGCCAGGTGCTCGACCATCCGGTCCGGCTCGACCAGGTCGGCCTTGGTGGCCAGCGCGACCTTCGGGGTCTTCGCGACCTTGGCTGCTTCGGTGACCAGGAACCGGTCGCCCGGGCCGATCCGGTCGCTGGCCGGCAGGCAGACCGCGATCACGTCGACCTCGGCCCAGGTGGTCTTGACCAGGTCGTTCAGCCGCTCGCCGAGCAGCGTGCGCGGCTTGTGCAGGCCGGGGGTGTCGACCAGGATGAGCTGGGCGTCGGGCCGGTGCACGATGCCGCGGACCGCGTGCCGGGTGGTCTGCGGCTTCGACGAGGTGATCACGATCTTCTGCCCCACCAACGCGTTGGTGAGGGTGGACTTGCCCGCGTTCGGTCGCCCGACGAAACAGGCGAAACCGGACTTGAAGGCCTCAGGTGTGGACGACATCGCGGACCTCTCCGGTGCCATTGGCAACTACTACGGGAATGGCGGCGCCGGCGAAGTGGCGGACGACGTTCACATCGAGGCCATCAGGTGCGTCGGTGACGACCGCGGCGGCCTCCAGACCCTTCACCCCCGAGGACAGCGCCATCGCGACCGCCAACTGCAATGCGGTCAGGCCGACGGTGTCGAGCGCCACCGTGCAGGCGGCGTACGTGCGCCCGTCGGAGTCCCGGACCGCGGCACCTTCGGCCGCACGGGTGCGGGCACGGGCGGCGCGGGCCAGCGTGACGAGTTTGGCGTCCTCGGCCGAGAGGTCTGACAAGAAATGCTCCAAGGGGATCAGGCGTGCTGATGGTTCTGGTCGTGCGAGGGGTCGGCGGTTTCCTCCCGCCGTACCAGCACAGTACCGACCTGGTTGCGGCGGCCGGACGGCCGCTCCGCGGTCAGCGACAATCCCGCGATCTCCACCTCGGCCCCGGGGATCGGCACCTTGCCGAGCAGTTTCGCCATCAGACCGCCGACGGTGTCGACGTCGTCGTCGTCCAGCGGTACGCCGAACAACTCGCCCAACTCGTCGATCGGCAGCCGGCTGGACACGCGGTACGCGCCGTCCGACAGCTCCTGCACCGAGTCGGGCACCTCGTCGTACTCGTCGGTGATCTCGCCGACGATCTCCTCCAGGATGTCCTCGATGGTGACGAGGCCGGCCGTTCCGCCGTACTCGTCGACGACGATCGCGACGTGCATCCTGGCCGCCTGCATCTCGCGCAGCAGCTCGTCGATCGGCTTGGAGTCCGGGATGTACATACACGGCCGCATCACCGACTCGACCCGCTCGGTCGACTCGGCCTGCGCGTTGTCGTAGACCCGGCGCATCACGTCCTTGAGGTAGACGACGCCGAGGATGTCGTCCAGCGACTCACCGATCACCGGGATCCGCGAGTAGCCCGACCGCAGAGCCAGCGAGGTGAGCTGGCGCAGCTTCTTGTGCTTCTCGATGTAGACCATGTCGGTCCGCGGCACCATCACCTCGCGGACGATGGTGTCGCCGAGCTCGAACACCGAGTGGATCATCTGCCGCTCGCCGGACTCGATCACCGCCGACTTCTCGGCCAGGTCGACCAGCGCGCGCAGCTCCGCCTCGGTCGCGAACGGGCCCTCGGCGAAGCCCTTGCCCGGAGTGAGCGCGTTGCCGATCAGGATCAGGAGCTTCGGCAGCGGCCCGAGGATCCGGGTCAGTGCCATCACCGGGCCGGCCGACAGGATCGCGAACCGGTCCGAGTGCTGCCGGCCGAGAGTGCGCGGCGCGACGCCGATGATCACGTACGAGACCAGCACCATCACCACGGCGGTGATCAGGATGTGTTGCCAGGTGACCGGGAAGACCTCCGACAGCGCCTGGGTGACCAGCACGATCGCGGTGATCTCGCACATCAGCCGGACCAGCAGCAGCGAGTTCAGGTAGCGCGGCGCGTCCGACAGCAGGGCGCGCAGCCGGACCGCGCGCAGGTTGCCCTGCTCGACCTGCTCGTTCGCGCGCACCTTGGAGTACGACGACAGTGCTGCCTCGGCGCCGGCGAAGAGACCGGCGAGCAGGACCAGCACCGCAGCCACAACCAGCAGAACGAGGTCGTGGGAGGTCACCGCAACGTCACTCCTGTCCGAGAGGGTGGCTGATGGGAACCATCAGACACCCTCCATCCGGTTTGCGGGTGATCGCCATGCTTCCAGCAGCCGGCCCTGGACGTCCCACATCTCCGCCTTCTCGGCGGGTTCGGCGTGGTCGTACCCGAGCAGGTGCAGGATGCCGTGGACGGTCAGCAGCTCCAGCTCGGCCCAGGTGCCGTGCCCGGCCTTGGTGCCCTGCGTGGCCGCGACGGTCGGGCACAGCGCGATGTCACCGAGATGACCGAGCGGCGGCTCGGCGTCGTCCTCGGCACCCGGCCGCAGCTCGTCCATCGGCCACGACATCACGTCGGTCGGACCCGGCAGGTCCAGGAACTCGACGTGATACCGCGCCATCGTGTCCTCGTCGACCAGCTTGATCGACAGCTCACACTCCGGGTGCAGCCGCAGCGACGACATCACGAACCGGCTGAGCCGCATCAGTCCGTGTGCGTCGATCTCGACCCCGGACTCGTTGTTGACCTCGACGTTCATCTGTGCGGCTCAGCGCTGCCCTTCGAAATTTTCGTACGCCGACACGATCCGGCCGACGAGCTTGTGCCGGACCACGTCGTGCGAGGTCAGCCGGCAGAACGTCAGGTCCTGGACGCCCTCGAGGATGTCCTGGACGACCCGGAGCCCCGAGTTCGTCCCGGTCGGCAGGTCGACCTGGGTGACATCGCCGGTGACGACCATCTTGGAGCCGAATCCGAGCCGGGTGAGGAACATCTTCATCTGCTCCGGCGAGGTGTTCTGCGCCTCGTCCAGGATGATGAAGGCGTCGTTCAGGGTCCGGCCGCGCATGTAGGCCAGCGGCGCGATCTCGATCGTGCCGGCCGTCATCAGCCGCGGGATCGACTCCGGGTCCAGCATGTCGTGCAGGGCGTCGTACAGCGGCCGCAGGTACGGGTCGATCTTCTCCGATAGGGTGCCGGGCAGGAAGCCGAGCCGCTCACCGGCCTCGACCGCCGGCCGGGTCAGGATGATCCGGTTGACCTCCTTGGCCTGCAGCGCCTGGACCGCCTTGGCCACCGCCAGGTAGGTCTTGCCGGTACCGGCCGGGCCGATGCCGAACACGATGGTGTTCCTGTCGATCGCGTCGACGTACCGCTTCTGGTTCAGCGTCTTCGGCCGGATGGTGCGGCCGCGGCTGGACAGGATGTTCTGGGTCAGGACATCGGCCGGGCTCTCGACGGTGGCGGCCTTGATCATCGCGATACTGCGCTCGACCGAGTCCGCGGTCAGCCCGTGACCGGTCCGGACCACGGCGATCAGCTCGTCGATCAGCCGCTCGGCCAGGGCCAGCTCGGCCGGCTCGCCGGTCAGCGTGATCTCGTTGCCGCGGACCATGATGTCGGCGGCGAACTCCTTCTCGACGATGCGGAGGAACTCGTCCCGGGCTCCGAGCAGGGCCACCATGTCGATGCTGTTCGGCACGACGATCTTGTGCGACGCCTGCGTGGCGGTGGCGGCGCCGTTCGCGCGCGCCTCCGGTTCGATACTGCGTGGCCTGGACAGGCTCTTCCTCCTGATGCCGGGGTAGCTGACCCACCCATGCTAGCCGTCTCCACCGACACCCTCACTTGTAATTCCCCCGAACACGCCCAACCCGTGATCACATGACCCCTGGCCCCATGACCCGCCGGCGCCGAAGGCCCGGCCAAACGGTGTTGTCAACCTGGGACGTGGTCTCCGCGTCATCTTCTCGTGGCGCAACCGGCGGTGGTGTACGAAGAGGGCGTGACACATGAGTCCTCGTGGGATGCCGACGAGGCGCTGACGGCTGTCTACACGGCGCACTACACGTCGCTGGTCCGCCTCGGCGCCTTGTTGCTGCGTGACACCGGTGCGGCGGAGGAGATCGTGCAGGACGCGTTCGTCGCGATGCACGGCCGCTGGCACCGGCTGCGCGACCCGCACAAGGCGCTCGCCTACCTGCGCACCGCGGTGGTGAACCGCTGCCGCTCCCGCCAGCGCCACCTGGTGGTGGTGGACAAGCACACGCCCCGCTCGCTCCCGGATGAGCCGAGCGCCGAACACGCCGTCCTGCGGACGGTCGAGACCGACCGGGTGATCGAGGCCATGCGCACCTTGCCGGAGAAGCAGCGCACCGTGATGGTGCTGCGGTACTACGGTGACCTGTCCGAGGCGGAGATCGCCGACACGATGGGGATCAGCCGGGGATCCGTGAAGAGCCACGCCGCGCGGGCGAGCAAGTCGCTCCGCCAGCTCCTGGAGCAGAACGCATGAACGAGCGAACCGAGTGCATCGGAAAGCACAGGACGACTTGTGCCTCAGCCGCGCCCGGAGCGAAGCGAGGACGCGGATGAGTGACCACCCGAACGACCCGTTCGACGACCTGATGCGCCAGGCCCTGGCCAACGAGGCGGACCGGATCGAACCGGCCGACGCCCTGCCCGAGATCCAGGCCCGTGCCCGCGCCCAGCGCCGCCCGGCCACCCGCCGTCCGTGGGTGCTCACCGCCGGTGCGGCCGCGATCGGTACCGCCGCGGCCATCGGCGCCTTCGCCGTCCTCGACGACAGCGCCAAAACCGCGGGTGACGACCAGTTGGCCGGCAGCCCGGGTACGACGACCAGCGCCACCGGAGCCCCGTCGTCAACGATCCCGACGACCGCCCCCGCCCCGACCCCGGCGCCCTCGGCGGCGACGCAGCCCCCCACGTCGTCCCCCAAGACCACCGCTGCC
Source organism: Kribbella steppae (assembly GCF_004342025.1). Classification (GTDB taxonomy): domain Bacteria; phylum Actinomycetota; class Actinomycetes; order Propionibacteriales; family Kribbellaceae; genus Kribbella; species Kribbella steppae. The sequence continues at coordinate 653,390 of NZ_SLWN01000001.1, forward strand.
CCCTCCGTCCGGGGCATACCTGAGACGGTGCGGAGTGCCGCCGTACCGGTCTACTGGCTCGGCGAAAAGGTCGGTACGACGACGGCCGACCCGACCGTCCGGCTGTACCGCACGTGGAGCAAGATCGTCCACGGCCGGCCCGCGTTCGAGGCGGTCCGGATCATGACGTCGAAGGACGCCGGCGACCCCGACTACTACTCCGCCTGGCGCGGCGCCCAGGTGAGCTCGGTGACCCGCGCCGGCGACGTCGTGACGGTCGACTTCAAACAGCTCCCGCAGACAGAGCTGGACGAAGCTGCCGCCACCATCGCGACCCAACAGCTCGTCTACACGGTCCAGGGCGCCATGAACAACGCCCGCGACCGCGTCCAGGTCACCCAGCAAGGCAGGGCCGGCGGCCTCCTCTTCGGGCACATCGACACCTCGCGCCCGTTCAGCCGCGCAGAGGCGAGCAAGGTCCAGGCACTGGTGTGGATCGACAACCTGACCGACGGCCAGGTCACCAAGAGCCCGCTCACCGTGACCGGAATCGCGGCCGCCTTCGAGGGCACGGTGAACTGGCGCGCCACCAACCTGAAAACCCGTGCAACCCAGGCCGACTTCACCACCACCAAGGAAGGTCAGGCCTTCTCACCGTTCGCCGTCCCCCTCAAGCTGCAACCCGGCCAGTGGCGAATCGAGGCCTACCTGATCTCCGACGCCGACGGCTCCATCAGCGACACCGACTCCAAGACCGTGTTCGTCAAGTAGCCGGTAACCAGACGGTGAAGGTGGCGCCGCCTTCGGGGGCGGGGCCGGCGGTCATGGTGCCGCCGAGTCTGGAGACCAGACCGAAGGCCAGCGCCAGGCCGATTCCGGATCCCACCGGGCGGCGGCCGCGGTACTTCTCATGGAGTACACCGCGCTCGAAGGCCACCGCGTAGTCCTCGGGTGCGAGTCCTGGACCGCCGTCACGGACCTGGAGCGCCACCGTCCCCGGCCGGGTGGAATCCAGTGCCAGGGTCAGCTGCGAACCAGCCGGGGTCACGCGCAGCGCGTTCTCGGCCAGTCCGTCCAGAACCTGACGGATCCGCCGGGCATCGGTGGTCGCCACCGCCGGTGACGGCGGCAGTTCGAGCCGGAAGTGCACGCCTTGACGCTCGCACCGCACCCGCCAGACCTCCGCACAGGCGCTGATCGTCTCCCGGAGATCCACTTCGGCCACGTCGAGCCGGAACTGGTCCGCGCCGACTCGAGCCAGGTCGAGCAGATCACTGACCAGACGCTCGAGCCGCTGCGACTCCCGCTGAATCACCTGGCCGGCACGCTGGGCTTCCGGCCCGGTGACGACACCGTCCGCGATCGATTCGGCGAACCCATGGACGGACGTCAGCGGCGTACGGAGCTCATGCGAGACCGAGAGCAGGAACTCGCGCTGCCGCTCCTCGCTGTGCTGCAAGGCGATCGACAGTTCGTTGACGGCCTCGGCCACCTCGGCGACCTCAGCCGGTCCTTCGACCGGGACGTGCAGATCCCGTCGTCCTTGCCGCATTGCCCCCGCGACATCCGCCGTACGGCGCAGTGGACGAGCGAGCAGTCGACCCAGGAGCCCACCGGCCAACGCAGCCACCAGAAGTCCGGCACCCAACGCGAGCAGGATGTTCCGGACCAGGATCCGCTGGGCGCTGTCCGGAATCCGCAACGGCTCGACCAACGCGAATCCCGACTGCGGGCCTACTCCTCTGGCCTCGACCAGGTATTCCTGGCCGTTCACGGACACCTTCGTGGAGATCCGCTGCCCGCCGTTGATCCCGGTCAGGCCGGCCGCCGTCGCCGCGTCGGTGGACCGCCGGTCGGTGGGCTGGATACCGCGACGAGGCAACAGAATCACCACGACGATGCCCTGCCCGCGGACCACTTCGGCGGCGCGCCCCAGCCCGACCGCTCGCGAGCCCAGCCCGCGCTCGTCCACCTGGCTGGCCAGTACGTCGGCCTGCGCGGCCAGTGAGTCCTGCAGCACGCCTTGCGCAGAACGCCGAGCCAGGCCGGCCATCACCAGACCGGCCACGAGTACGGCGACCCCGGCCACCGCCACACACACCAGCACCACTCGGGTCGCCAACGACCCCCGTCTGCCTGTCGTCATCGGTCGAGGTCGGCGGCGTACCCGACGCCGCGCACAGTGCGGATAGGGCTGGACGGGCCGAGCTTGGCGCGGAGCTGGGCGATGTGTACATCGACGGTCCGGGTGCCGGCCGAGCTCTGGTATCCCCAGACCGAGCTGAGGAGCTCATCGCGTTCGAAGACCCGGCCCGGCCGACGGAACAGCTGCGCGAGCAAGTCGAACTCCGTGGACGTCAGCGACACCTCCGCGTCGTCGGCCCAGGCTCGCCGACGGCTCACATCGACCCGTACACCGCCGACGCTGAGCACCTCCCCGGCCGGAACCGCACCGCCGCTGCGGCGCAGCACAGTCCGCACGCGCAATGCGAGTTCCCGCGGGCTGAAGGGCTTGGTGATGTAGTCGTCGGCGCCCAGCTCCAGGCCGAGCAGGCGATCCACCTCGTCGTCGCGGGCGGTGACGAACAGGATCGGAGTCCAGTCCTCGGCGGCGCGGATCGTGCGGCAGACGTCCGCACCGTCCCGGCCCGGCAGCCCGATGTCGAGGATCACCGCGACCGGCCGCAGCCGCCGCCACGCCGCCAGCGCCGCATCGCCATCGGTCTCGACGTGGACGGCGTACCCGTCCCGCCGCAGGTAGAGCGTGATCACCTCGGCGATCGCGGCCTCGTCCTCCACCACCAGCACCAGTCCGCGACCGGGTGCGCCCATCATGTTGCTCCTGGGGAGTGCCTGCTCAGGGAGAGCCGTCCGATGCCAGCTCCGAATCAATGGCGTCCAGGGTAGACCCGATCCCCGCCAGCTCCTGGCCGGGCGTCCCCGCCTGCCCCTGCTCGGGCGACCCCGCCTGTTGGCCCGCGCCGGCCGGAGCCGCGGGCTGCGGACCGGCAGGTTGTTCGGCGGAGCCCCCGCAGGCGGCCAGGCTGACGACCAGCCCGGCGGTCCCGATCAGCGCGACCAGGCTCCGCATCACTTCACCACCTGGCAGTGCTTGGTCTTGAACGCCTCGAGCTCGCCCTTGATCTTGCCGAGCTGCTCAAGCCGTCCGGCCCTGCGCTCGGCCCGCTTCTCGAGCTGGGTGGCGACCTTCTCGTGCCCCTTCGCCCGCTGCTTCACCGCCCGGGCCTTCAGCCACGCCACCGAACCCTTCACGTCGGCCCCACCGTTGATCCTGGTCGCCAGCTTCTCCCGGCGCGCGATCAGCTTCGGCAGCACCTCGGCACACAGCCGCTGGGACTCCTCCGCGCTCAAGGTGATCGGCCCATAGGTCGGCGTCGGGGTCGGTGTCTCCCCAGGATCGGCCGCCGCGACCGTCGTACCTCCGACCAGACCACTCAGCAGTAGGACGGCCGACGTACCCCAAGCCATGCCGCGGGACCTGCGCATCTCGCCACTCCTCGCTCTCGACGAACCCGGCACGTCGCCGGACAGGACTGACTCTCCCCGCCCGGCGTTCGAAAACGATCCCCGGTGTGTTCGGGCTGTGTAAGGATCCGCGCCCTCAGGTCCGGAATAGGAAGGACAACGCGCGCTCCGCGGCTAGCTCCAGCGCGAGCGGGCGAGCAGGGCTGACGCGGCGGCGACGCCGGCGGTCGAGGTTCGCAGCACGGTCTCGCCGAGGCGGACCGGCTCAACGTCGAAGGCCTCCAGCTCGGCCGGTGAGATGCCGCCTTCGGGGCCGATCACCATCACGATGTCCCCGGCCTCGGGCAAATCCAAGCCCGCCAGCGGGGCCTTCGCTTCTTCGTGCAGTACGACGGGCAGCGCAGCGTCGGCCACCAGGCGCGCGACCTCCGCGGTGGTGGCGATCGGGGCCACCTCGGCGAACCAGCTCCGGCGGGACTGCTTGCTCGCCTCGAACGCCCATGCCTGCCATTTCGCCAGGGTCTTCGCGGACCGCTCCGGGTTGCTGCGGAACTGACTCCGCTCCGCGTTCCACGGCACGATCACGTCCGCGCCGACCTCGGTCAGCATCTCGACCGCCAACTCGGCCCGCTCCCCCTTCGGCAACGCCTGTACGACGACCAACCGCGGGCTGCTCGCCGGCACCGTCCCACGGTTGTCGACAGCAACAGTCACCCCAGCCTTCGACGCAGCTGTCACAGCCCCGTCGGCATACGCCCCACGCCCATCAGTCAGCCGAATCCGCTCGCCGGGACCGATCCTGCGCACCACCGCCGCATGCCGGCCCTCCGGGCCGTCCAGCGTCACCTCGTCACCGGACAGGTCTTCCGCGAAGAAGACCGCGACGCCCATCTAGTGGGCGCCGAAGGCGTCGCGAAGGCGGCCGAAGACGCCCTTGTGGGCGGCTTGGACCTGGCCCTGGGGGCGCTCCTCGCCGCGGATGCCGGCCAGCTGCCTCAACAGGTCGGCCTGCGCGTCGTCCAGCTTGGTCGGGGTCTCGACGATCACCTGGACGATCAGGTCACCACGACCCGCGTGCCGCAGTCGCGGGACACCAAGAGCGGTCAACGTCATCGCCATACCGGACTGGGTGCCCGGCCGGATCTCCAGCGGGGTCGTCTCGCCCTCCAGCGTCGGCAGGTCGATCGTCGTACCGAGCGCCGCCGCCGTCATCGGCAGGGTGACCGTGCAGTGCAGGTCGTCGCCGTTGCGGGTGAAGATGTCGTGCTGCTCGACCTCGATCTCGACGTACAGGTCACCGGCCGGACCGCCGCCGGGGCCGACCTCGCCCTGGCCGGACAGCTGGACCCGGGTGCCGGTGTCGACGCCGCCGGGGATCTTCACGGTGACGGTACGACGGGACCGGACCCGGCCGTCGCCGGAGCACTCGACACACGGACTCGGGATGGTCGTGCCGAAGCCGCGGCAGTTCGGGCACGGCCGCATCGTCCGCACCTCGCCGAGGAACGAGCGCTGGGTGTGGGTGACCTCGCCGCGGCCGTGGCAGATCTCGCAGGTGACCGGCTCGGAACCGGCCGCCGCACCGGACCCCGAACAGGTCGGGCACAGGACGGCGGTGTCCACCTTCAGCTCCCGGGTGGTGCCGAAGGCAGCCTCGGCCAGGTCGATCCGCAGCGGGATCAGCGCGTCCTGGCCGCGCCGGGTCCGCGGCCGCGGCCCGCGGGTGGCCCCGCCGGTCTGGCCGAAGAAGGCGTCCATGATGTCGGTGAAGGTGAAGGCCTGGCCGAATCCGGCACCGCCCGGTCCTGCACCTGCGGTCGCGAACGGGTCGCCGCCGAGATCGTGCATCTGCCGCTTCTGCGGGTCGCTCAGCACCTGGAAGGCCCGGCCGATCTCCTGGAACTTGTGGTGCGCGTCCTCGGAGTCGTTCACGTCCGGGTGGTACTGGCGGGCCAGCTTGCGGTACGCCTTCTTGATCTCGTCCGGTGAAGCGTCACGGCTGACGCCCAGGACGGCGTAGTAATCGGTGCTCATACTCCAGACCAGGGGGTTGGTGGTGTAGGGGGTGTCTGATGGTCCAGCGCCGTAGCGAGCGGTGCTCGGTGCGGTAGCTCGGCGTGCTGGAGTGAAGGCCTCGATGCTTTTCCATCGTGGCCTTTGCTCCAGTGCGGCGAGATGCCGTGCCGAGTGCCGCGCAGTAGGCGTTGGACCATCAGACACCCCCTCCTAGGTGTCGGCCAGGATTTGGCTGACGTAGCGCGCGACGGCGCGTACGGCGCCCATCGTGCTCGGATAGTCCATGTGGGTCGGGCCGACGATGCCGAGCGTGGCCAGCGCCTCCGACTTGGACCCGTACCCGGTCGCGACCACCGACGTGGTGGCCAGTTCCTCGTACGGGTTCTCGTGCCCGATGCGGACCGTCAGGGTCTGCGGGTTGGTCGCCTCACCGAGCAGCTTCAGCAGGATGACGTGCTCCTCCAGCGCCTCCAGCACCGGCTTCACGTTGCGCTCGAAGTCGTCGCCGTACCGGGTCAGGTTGGCCGCGCCGCCGACCGCGATCCGCTGCTCGCCGACCTCGTCGGTGAACGTCTCCAGCAGCGTCGTCACGATCGCCGCCACCAGCGGGCGGTCTGCCGGGGCGAACAGATCGCTGACCGCGACCAGGGACGTGGTCGCGTCGCTCAGCCGCTGTCCGGCCAGCGCGGTGTTCAGCCGGGACCGCAGGTCCGCGATCAGCTGCTCGTCGACGTCGTGCGGCGGCTCGACGATCCGCTGCTCGACCCGGCCGCTGCTGGTGATCAGCACCAGGAGCAGGCGGCGCGGTGTCATCGTGACCACCTCGATGTGCCGCACGCTCGACCGGTTCAGCGACGGGTACTGCACGATCGCGACCTGCCGGGTGATCTGGGCGAGCAGCCGGACCGTACGGCGTACGACGTCGTCCAGGTCGACCGCGCCGGCCAGGAAGGAGGTGATCGCCTTCTTCTCGGCCGCGGTCAGGGTCTTGACCGTGCTCAGCTTGTCCACGAACAGCCGGTAGCCGGCATCGGTCGGGATCCGGCCGGCGCTGGTGTGCGGCTGGGTGATGTACCCCTCCTCCTCCAGCGCGGCCATGTCGTTGCGCACGGTCGCCGGAGACACTCCGAGGTTGTGCCGGTCCACCAGCGTCTTCGAGCCGACCGGCTCGTGTGTCGCCACGTAGTCCTCGACGATGGCGCGGAGAACATCCAGCTTGCGTTCGTCCAGCACGCGCACACCCTCTCTCGCCATCGACCGTCGGCAGTCAGCGGACCCTTGGCACTCAAATGATCCGAGTGCCAGTCTACCGAGCCGTAGTAGCCGCTAGCGCCAGCAAGCGGCGTGGGACGGGTCTCAGGCGCTTTCGGGAGACGCACCCAACGGTACGGCGGCGGGTCGGTCGACCGTACTCGCGACGTCCACCGGCTGATCCTGGACGGCCGCTTCCAGCACGGATTCGAGTACGTCGAGCACGTGGTAGGCCAGCGCGCCGTCGGCCCGGTGCGGCTCGCCGTTGCGGAGCGCGCGGGCCATGTCCGCGACTCCGACGCCCCGGCCGGCTCCGGCGTACCCGCCGGCTACTGGGAGTTCGGACCAGTCACGGTTCGTGGCGGTGGCGATCTCCACCTTGCCGTCGAAGCCGTTCGGGTCCGGTACCGACAGACTGCCCTCGGTCCCGTACACCTCGATCCGCGGCAGCCGCGCGGCCCAGACGTCGAACGACATCAGCAGCGTGGTCAGCGCTCCGGACTCGTGCTCCAGTACGCCGGTCACGTGCGTCGGCACCTGGACCGGGAACGTCTCCCCGGCTCGCGGACCGGTGTGGATCTTCCGCTGCTGCTGCGACTGCCCAGCACGCGCGGTGACCCGTCGTACCGGACCGAGGAGGGTGACCAGGCTCGTCACGTAGTACGGGCCCATGTCGAGCACCGGACCGCCGCCGGGCTGGTAGTAGAACTCCGGCGCCGGGTGCCACAGCTCATGGCCGGGCGTGACGAAGGACGCGGTCGCGGCGGTCGGTACGCCGATGTCGCCGCGGTCGATGGCGACGCGGGCGGTCTGGGTGCCGGTGCCGAGCACGGTGTCGGGCGCACAGCCGACGCGCAGGTTGTTGGCGCCGGCGTACTTCAGCAGCGGCTCGGCCTCGGCACGGTCCACGGCCAGCGGCTTCTCGCCGTACACGTGCTTGCCCGCCTCGAGAGCAGCCTGGTGAACCGCCGCGTGCGCGGCCGGGATGGTCAGGTTGAGCACGATGTCGACGTCGTCCGCGGCGTACAGGTCGTCGGGCGACAACGCGCGGATCGCAGGGTTCCTGTCGGCGATCGCCTGGGCGCGGCTGACGTCGAGGTCGGCGACCGCGACCACATCGACACCGGGCAGCTTGGCCAGGTGGTCGAGATACGTGCCGGAGATGACCCCGGTACCGACGATGCCGACCCGCGTCACTTGCTCGCCCACAGCAGCCCCCGCTCGATGATGGTCCGGACCTCGGGTACTTCGAGATCGTCCAGCTTGTGGCCGACGGTGCAGACGAAGACCTTGCCCGCACCCCAGGTCCGGGTCCAGACGGCCGGCATCACGGCGCCCTCGATCCACGGGTAGTCCGGGTGCGAGCGGAACGTGGTGGTCGCCAGCACGGTGTTCGTCGGGTCGTAGTGCACGTAGTACTGCTCGGTGTGCACGTCGAAGTGCGTGATGCCCTCGACGATCGGGTGCTCGGCGACGATGTCGACCCGGTAGTCGGTGAACCCGTGCGGGTGCGAGATGAACTGACCGCCGGTGATGAAGCTGTAGTCGGCGTTGTTCCGGAACGAGTCGCAGATGCCGCCGTGCCAGCCGGCGAGCCCGGTGCCCTTGCGGATCGCCGCGTCCAGGCCCTTGAAGTGCTCGGGCTCGATCTGGCTCATGGTGACGCATTGCAAGACCAGGTCGGTGCCGTCCAGGTCGAGGTAGCTCTCGGTCGTGTCGGAGACGGTGACCTCGTAGCCGCTCTCCCGCAGATAGGGGATGAACAACTCGGTCGCCTCGACCGGGGAGTGCCCTTCCCAGCCACCTCGGACCACCAGTGCACGTCGTCTCGTCACGCCGTCCGCCCTTCGAAAGTTTCGGTACCGAGCTCGGAAAGATTGCGGGACCGCCACCGCGACAGTAGGCCCCGCCCGACCGGCCTTCAAGTGGGATTCCGTCCTCTGGATAGGCCTTCGGGATCGCTAGGGTCGGCGGTATGGGATGGAAGTTCTGGAAGCGAGACAGCGGTCCGCCGGCGAACACCTTCCCCGGGACGCGGCCGCAGGACAACCGGCCGCCGGATGGGTTCGGGATGACCGTCGAGGACGTGTTCTCGATCACCGGCCGGGGCACGATCGTCACCGGCCGGGTGACCGCGGGTACGGTCGCGGTGGGCGACCAGGTGCTGCTCAGCCGAGCCGGTACGCCGATCCTGCAGACCGAGGTGACCGGCATCGAGATGTTCCGCAAGACGGTCAAGAGCGCGAACGCCGGCGAGAACGTCGGACTGCTGCTCCGCGGCGTCGAGCGGGACCAGGTCATCAGCGGGGACGTGCTCAGCAAGTAGGGTCGAAGCCATGAGCACGTGGACCGAGGTCGGAGATCGTTGCTGGGTCCGCCGGTACGACGAATGGGACCTCAACGTCGGCCTGGTCGTCGGCACCGACGGCGCGTTGGTGATCGACACCCGCGCCACCACCGAGCAGGCCGAGGAGCTCGCGCAGCACATCAGCGAAGTCACCGACGCCCCGGTCCGCTGGGTGGTGAACACCCACGCCCACTTCGACCACGTGGTCGGCAACAGCGTCTTCACCGACGCCACCGTCTACCTGCACGAGAACGCCGCCGCCGAGGAGAACCTCGACGGTACGACGTTCGCGGTCGCGAAGGTGATCGACCTGGGCGACCGCCGGGTCGAGTTGCTGCACCTCGGCAACGCACACACCTCCGGCGACACGCTGGTCGTCGTACCGGATGTGGACGTGTACTTCGTCGGCGACCTGATCGAGGAGTCGGCGCCACCGTCGTACGGCCAGGATTCCTTCCCGCTCGAATGGCCCGACACCATCGACCGCGTGATCGGCCTGCTGTCCGACACCTCGAAGGTCGTTCCCGGTCACGGCGCGGTCGTCGATGCCGAGTTCGTCCGTGCACAGGCCGGCGACCTCGGCACCGTCGCCAACACGATCTCCGGTTTGCACCACGCCGGGACCTCGCTCGACGACGCGCTCAAGCACACCGACGACTGGCCCTGGCCGCTCGAGCATCTGCAGGACGCGATCAAGCGCGGCTACGAAGCCCTCGGCACTCCCCGCCGACCCACCCTCCCACTGCTCGGCCCCGGCTGAGCTGCCTGAAGGCGCACCATTGCCTGGTCGTCGGTAGTTATCCGTTGACAGAACGTCAACGGAGAGCGCAACTTGTTCCGAAGCGCAGACCCGCAACTTCGTTGCGGGCAACGTCCTTGACCGGATGAGGTGGTGGGACAGATGGCCACAACTGAGCAGACCGTGCATGCCGACGGACGGGTCGAGCTGACCGATCCGGAGGCGGTGGCGAACAGCCCCTACGGGAACGCGGAACTGGCGCCGACCCGCTTGCCCGAACGGCACTGGACGACGTACAACTACGCGGCTCTGTGGATGGGGATGGCGCACAACATCCCCAGCTATCTGCTCGCCGCCGGTCTGGTCGCGCTCGGGATGAACTGGTTGCAGGCGTTCATCACCATCACGCTCGGGAACCTGATCGTCCTCATGCCGCTGCTGCTGAACAGTCACGCGGGGACGAAGTACGGCATCCCGTTCCCGGTTTTCGCGCGCGCCTTCTACGGCGTCCGCGGGGCGAACTTCCCGGCGTTGCTGCGGGCATTCATCGCCTGCGGCTGGTTCGGCATCCAGACCTGGATCGGCGGCCAGGCGATCTACGTGATCGTCGGCGAGCTGGCCGGGGACGGCTGGACCAACGCGTCCGCGATCGGCGGGCACCCGTGGACGCAGTGGCTGAGCTTCGCGTTCTTCTGGGTGATCCAGATGGCGCTGATTTTCCGCGGGATCGAAGGGCTGCGACGGTTCGAGAACTGGGCCGCACCGCTGGTCACGGTCGCGTTCCTGGCGCTGATGATCGCGATCCTGGTCAAGGCCGGCGGGCTCGGCCCGATCCTGGACCAGCCGTCGAAACTCGGCTGGGACGCGGACTTCTGGAAGATCTTCGCGCCGGCACTGATGGGCATGATCGCCTTCTGGGCGACGCTGAGCCTGAACATGCCGGACTTCACCCGCTTCGGGAAGGGCCAGCGCCAGCAGGTGTGGGGCCAGATCATCGGCCTGCCGACGACGATGTCGTTCATCGCGCTGGTCTCGATCATCACCACCTCGGGCACCGTGCTGCTGTACGGCGAGGCGATCTGGGACCCGGTCGAGCTGACCCGCCGGTTCGAGAACCCGGCGGTCGTCACGATCGGCCTGATCATGGCGATCCTGGCGACGATGTCGTGCAACGTGGCCGCCAACGTGGTCAGTCCGTCGTACGACTTCGCCAACGCCGTCCCGCGCTGGCTGAACTTCCGCACCGCGGGTCTGCTCACCGGCGTGATCGGCGTGGTGATCCAGCCGTGGCGGCTGATTTCCGACCCGGAGATCTACATCTTCGTCTGGTTGTCCTTCTACGGCGGCCTGCTCGCGTCGGTGGCCGGCGTACTGATCGCGGGCTACTGGCTGCTCGACCGCACCAACCTCTACTTGGCCGACCTCTACCAACCCGGCGGCCGGTACTGGTACACCGCCGGCTGGAACTGGCGTGCCGTCGTCGCCACCCTGTTCGGCTCGCTGCTCGCGGTCGGCGGCGCCTACTCCAACCCCGGCGCCGGCCCGTTCCCCGCCGACGGTCTGATCCCGCTCCTCAAACCCCTGTACGACTACTCCTGGGCGGTCGGCCTGGTGGTCGGTCTCCTCACCTACCTGGCTCTCACCATCGCCTCCCCGTCGCGCCAATCCAACCCGACCCACGCCGCTCCCATGTTCTGAGTACGACGCCCCACGACCTCTGGTGAGGTTGAGACACCGTTCGGTGGGCTGAGACAGGAAATACCCTGTCTCAGCCCACCGTTTCCTGTCTCGGCCCCCGGCAATTGCGGGGCTGCGCCGCTGGCGTGTGGCTGACCGGTCAGACGGCGTTCACGACATACGGTTGTGCGGTGGCTGATCGGTATGGGAACGACGTGCTGTCCGGGGACTGGCGGAAGCCCAAGAACGGGCGGACCGTCGAGGTGGAGCTCGAGAAGGGCATGGTCGTCGAGGAGCCGAGTTCGGGCTTCGTCGGCGCGGTGGTCCGGTGGGAGCACGGCGTGGTCGATCTCGAGGACCGGTTCGGCAAGATCAAGACGTACCCGCTCGGGCCGGGGTTCTGGCTGGACGGCAAGCCGGTCAGCCTGAAGCCACCGAAGAAGGCCGGTCCGGCGAAGAAGACCCGGACGGCGTCCGGCTCGGTGGCGGTGGACAACGTCCGGGCGAAGGTGGCGCGGGCCAGCCGGATCTACGTCGAGGGCCGGCACGACGCCGAACTGGTCGAGAAGGTGTGGGGTGACGACCTGCGGATCGAGGGCGTCGTGGTCGAGTACCTCGAAGGTGTCGACGATCTGCCCGGGATCGTCAACCGGTTCCAGCCCGGTCCGGGCCGCCGGCTCGGCGTACTCGTGGACCACCTGGTCGACGGCTCCAAGGAGTCCACGATCGCCGCGCAGGTGACGAACAGGCACGTGCTGGTCGTCGGCCACCCGTTCATCGACATCTGGGAGGCGGTCAAGCCGTCGTCGGTCGGCATCAAGGCGTGGCCGAAGATCCCGCACGGCCAGGACTGGAAGAAGGGTGTGCTGCAGACCTTCGGCTGGCCCGCAACCGACCAGGCCGATGTGGCCGCGGCCTGGAAGCACATCCTGTCGAAGGTGACCAGCTACGCCGACCTCGAGCCGACGCTGCTCGGCCGGGTCGAGGAACTCATCGATTTCGTGACTCTGGACTGAAGTCCGGGATCTTCGCCACGATCCACTTCTGGATCCGCTCCCGGACCTGTCCGACGTACCAGATCACCACACCGAGCACAGCGCCGGCGGCCAGCGCGAGTCCGGCGAGCAGCGCAGCGATGATCCGTACGGCGGCCACGTCGACGATCCCGGCGACGACCAGTAGGGCGACGCCCAGCCCGATCGCTGCCACCGGCAACCAGGGCCGGAAGATCAACGGATGCTTGGCCGGCGTCAGCTTCGGGCTCCGCACCAGCCGTTCCCAGACGGTGGTCCGGGCCGGTTCGGTGAACCAGCGTGCGGTCCGCAGCAGCCACGATCCCGGCTGGTCCTTCCGGCCCGCGACGGCCTTGATCCAATCCCCCGGCTGCTTGCCGAGCCCATCGGAGACCTGGACCATCCGATCGGCCAAGCCCTTCGTCGTCGCCCGGCCCTCGGCCGACTGGTTCAATTCGTCGCGCATGGTCGTCAGCGCGGACAGCACGCTGGCGTCCCGGAAGTCGTCGGCCAGCCGCTGCACCCGCTCGGCGACCTTGTCGATCTTCCAGTCCTCGGCCAGCAGCACCTGCCGCTGCGTTTCGCGGATCCAGTCCTCATCGGCGCCGAGCATGGCGCCGAGGTGCGCGACACAGTGCAGCCGCCCCATCAGCCAGTCCCACCGCCGCCAATCGGCCGCGCCGAACGCACCGAAGTGCCCGACCTGCGTCCCGTAGAGGATCCGGTCCTTGAGCGCGTTGGCGACAGACCCTTCCTGCAGATCGTCCAGCAGGGTGAGCGGGACGTCCGGTCCGAGCCGGACGAACTGGAACGGCGCACTGCGCTGCTGCGGGGTCCGCGCCGACGTGCACCGCGACACGATCTCCACCTCGAGCGCGGTCTCGACCAGATCCCAGCCGACAGCCGCGATCAGCCCGGCGAACGCGTCGCCAAGGGCGCGCTGCACCTGCAGGTTCTCGAAGATGTCGCTCAGCCCGACCGCGACCGCCTCGGCACCACCGGGTAGGCCCAGTTCCAGGTCGGCCTCGGCCAATTGCGCGGACAACGCGTCCCGCACCGCCTGCGTCTTCATCAGGCAGTCGCTGGTCGCCTGCAACCGCTGCTCCAGCTCGGCTTGCTCGGCCGCCGCCGCGCTGCCGAGCTTCGTCCGCAACGAACGCAGCACGAGCCGTACGACGCGCTCCGCCGCACCGGTCCCCCACAGCCAGCTGGGGTTGCCGTCGGCATCGTTGTGCAGCGGTGCGGTCGAGCCGTCCGGATCCGGGACCCAGGGGTGGTCGGTCGCCAGGATCTCGTCGACGTCCGACTCCGACAGCGCGGACGCGGCGTCGAGAACGGTCGTCTGGTCCTGACTCGCGACCGTCACCGCCTCCCACACCTCACCGGCGGCCCGGCCGCGCGAGTACGTCGGCTGCAGCGCCTTCGCCGCCTCCCGCAGCCGGTCTCGCTCGACTGGTTGCTCCATGCACCGATCGAACAGTCGCTGGCTGTCGGACCAGGACGCGTCCGCCTCCAGCAGCAGCCGCTCGAGCTGCTCGACATCGGACCGGAAGTCCACCTCGCGCGGGAACTGCACGGCGGACAACGCCGCCTTCCGCCAGCCCGGCGCACCGGAGCCCACCTGGGTTTCCTCACGGCCGACGCCCGCGGACGGTACGACGTACAGCACATAGCGACTCGCTCGGCCGGCCACGGGACGACGGGCGACCACGTCGAGCACCGGCCCGAACGGAGCGTTGTCGAGCACGCCGCCGTCCACCAGCCAGGCACCGGGGGCGGCGGTCGTGGGCTGCAGCCGGGGCGGTGAATCAGCAAGCCTGGGCGTCTCCTGGACCGGAGCGAACGCGGCCGGGAACGACGCGGACGCGCGGGCTGCGAGGGCGAGCAGCTTGGTGTTCGTCAACTCGTTCTTCGGAAGGACCGAGAATTTCCGGTTGAGACCGTCGTACGTCGCGGTCTGCTCGCTGGTGAAGCGGAACAGGTACCGGTGGTCCGGCACCACGAAACACTGCCCAGCAGCGTCCGTCGCCTCGAACTGCTGAACGCCCAGCCCGGAGGCAGTGACGAACAGCGTGACCGCCTCCCCGGCCGACGACTCACCGGCCTCGGCGACCCCTTTGATCAGGGTGTCGAGCTCCTTCAGGAAGTACCCACCATCCAGCACCGAGCTCGGTTTGGCGGCGGCCGACGGCACCAGCTTCCCGACCTCGAGCGATCCCAGCCCGACCCACTTCTGCCGCAGCCACGGCCCGTGCTCGCCATCAGGATCGAGAGTCGAGCCGTTCGAGATCGCGGTCGCCAGCAACGATCCGTTCAGCCCACCGGCACTCGTCCCGGCGATCACGTCGACCACGACCCGGCGGCGCTCGTCACCGCTGTGGCACAGCTCCCGCCACCGGTCCGCGAGCACCTCGTCGTACGGCTGCGACGGTGGTGAGCCATTCGGGCCGGACGCGCGCCGGATCAGATCCAGCTCGTGCGTCACCCCACCCATCCAGACGGCCAGGCTGACCCCGCCGTTCAGAACCAGCGCGATCCGAACCTCGTGATCAGTCATCCATCCCCCCTCATCTGTTCAGGGATACCACGGTGGTGACGGGCATTGACAGTCGTCGCAGCGGAGAGTGAACAAAAGGGTGACTCTAACCGTTGTCGAGGGCACCACCCGACGTCATTCTGTAGCTGGGGGTGGTCGTCATGATCACGAGGATTCTGGCGGTCGCGGCGTTCGCCGCGCTGGTCCTGGCCGGCTGCGCGGACACGCCCGACGGCGGCGGTACGCCGACCACGGCGTCGGAGTCGACCGGGGAACCGTCGCCGGAGCCGACCGACCCGGAGAGCACGCAGACCGAGGTGGACAAGCCGTCGATCAAGGTTGCCACCGCGCCGATCGGCGGAGCACCCGACGAAGCCGGCGTCCGTCAGTGCACCCCGGTCTCCTGGCTCGCCGACGACATCCCCGACGGTACGACGGTCACGCTCGGCTCACCGAAACTCGATCCGAAGGACATCTTCGAACTCGACCAGTCGGCCTGCTCGGACGATCGTCGACAGTGCGCGAACGTCGTCTGGACAACCGACGATGACGACTCGTGCTTCGTCGGGGCACGGCAGGTCGCCGCCGGGGACGAGAACGTCCACGTCCTCGTTCCGGCGGAGGTGACGTGTGCCACCGAGGAGGACTGCGCGCGCATCGACGAAGAGGCCAGGAAGCGGGGCAGTCAGGTCTACTTCATCACCGGCGAACTCGAGACGACCGATCCACCTCCGACCGAGTCAACCCCGACCGAGACTCCCTCGGGCGGCTGACGGATGGCGGACGAACAGTCCCAGATCGAGCGCTGGGTGAGTTTCGCGGGGAAGTTCCTCCCGCCGGTCACCCTGATCACTGCTCTGCTGTTCTACTTCGGTTACGTCTCCGCGCGATCGCAGTACGAGTACTTCGGGATCGACGTCGACACCATCGGCCTGAGCACGCAGGACTACGTGATGCGCAGTCCCCAGCCGCTCCTCGTTCCCCTGCTGGTCATCACCCTGCTCGCGGTCGCGGGCCTGCTCCTGCACAACGCCATCCATCCGACCGAGACCGGCGTACGACGAGCAGCCCGAGCGACTGTTGGTCTGCTCCTGTTCGGTGTCGCGGCCCTGCTCGCGTTCCCCCTGATCGGACACCTTCCGTACTACGCCTTGTTCGTGCCCGGTGTGATCGGTCTGGCCTCGGCCACACTGGCGTATCTCACCTACCTGCGACGCCAGGTGAGTCCGCACGTCGGTGGTCAGCGAACCCTGATCGCCTTGCTCGTCGTCGTCACCGTCATCTGCGCGTTCTGGGCCACGGCGACGACAGCGCAGTACACCGGTCGCGGCCTGGCCAAGGCGGATGCGGAGGACCTGGACAAGTTCCCGGTCGTCATCCTCGACACCAAGGAGAAGCTGGCACTGCGATCACCGGGACTCGAGGAGACCGCCCTGCGGGCGGGCGCCGGCCAGACCTTCAACTATCGCTATCGCGGACTGCGCCTACTGATCGTCGGCGAGAACCGGCTCTTCCTGGTCCCACAGCAATGGACTGCCTCGAACACGACTGTCGTCGTACCACTGGACAGCTCGATCCGGGTGCAGTTCCAGTTCCAGAACGATCCGCCTTAGGCGGAGTCGCGGATGATCAACTCGGTGCCGTAGATCTCCGGGCTGGTGAGGACCGCGCCGCCGATCTTGGCGAGCAGGATCTCGGCCAGCCGGGCACCGAGCTTCTCGACCGGCTGGCGCACCGTGGTCAGCTTCGGCGTCGTGGTCGTCGCCATCACCGAGTCGTCGAACCCGACCACCGCGACGTCCTCCGGCACCCGCCGGCGGCGCTGTGAGAGCACCCGCAGCGCCGTCGTCGCCATCAGGTCGTTGGCCACGAACAGTCCGTCCAGGTCGGGGAACTCGTCGAACAGCCGCAGCGCCGCCTGTTCACCGCCGTCGGCCGTGAAGTCGCCGAAGGCAACGGCTTCGGTCAGCCCGGCTTCGCGCACCACGTCCTTGTAACCGGTCAGCCGGTCCAGCCCGGCGGTCATGTCCAGCGGCCCGGCGATCGTGCCGATCTTGCGTCGCCCGATCGACAACAGGTACTCCACCGCCGTCCGCGCACCCGCGACGTTGTCCACGTCCACACTCGCCACCGGTACGTCGACGCCCAGCGGCCGGGCGCTGAACACGATCGGCAGCGGCAACTGTGCCAACTCCTGCAGCACGTTGTCGCGACCGTGGTGGCTGACGATGATCGCGCCGTCGACGTGGCCGCCGCGCAGGTACCGCAGCAGGCGCTGGTCGTCACCCTCGGCGGGCTCGATCAGCAGCACGAGCTGCGAGGACGTCGGCGCGAGCGTCATGCTGACGCCGTGCAGGATGCCGGCGAAGAACGGATCGGAGAAGACCCGGCTGTCCGGCTCCGGTACGACGATCGCGACCGAGTCGGTCCGGCGCGTCACCAGCGCCCGGGCAGCCCGGTTGGGCACGTACCCGAGCTGGCCGATCGCGCGCTCGACCGCGGCCACCGTGTCCGGCAGCACCTTGGGCGACCCGTTCACGACCCGCGACACGGTGGCCCGGGACACGCCCGCGAGCGCGGCAACCTGCTCCAGAGTCGGAGAACCTGAGTCTTTCATCGGTCCTCCTACGGACGACTGAGTGACCTTCACACCGTAATACTTCCCCGGCTGATCACTCAGCCCTTCTTCCTCGTGTTGGCCGCTTTGTCGGCCAGGTCGAGCGCTTGCGTCCAGGCCGCCTCCGGCGTCTGCTTGCCCTCGTCGACCCGGGCCAGCGCGGCGGTGAAGACCTGGTTGATATCGCCCTCCCGCGGACCCTTGTGCTGCTTGAGGATCACGTTCTTGGCCCGGTTGATGAAGATCTGCCCGACCGGCGCGTTGTTGAAGTACGCGTTGACCTGGCTCTTCACCTGCTGGTCGTCGTACGCGTCGAGCGTGGACGGGAACGAGCCGACCTTCTTGAACACCTTGACCTGCTGCTCGGGTGCGGTCAGCCAGGCAGCCAGCCGGGCCGCTTCCTCGGGCTGCGGCGACTGCTTCGGCACGGTCAGGTACGAACCGCCCCAGTTGCCGCCACCGCCGGGGAACACGTCGGCGACATCCCACTTGCCCTTGCCGAAACTGCCCGCGTTGTCCTGGATCACGCCGAGCATCCAGCCCGGGCAGGCGATCGTCGCGAACTTGTCGGTGCGGAACGCCTGGTTCCAGGGGTCGCTCCAGGCCGGCAGCTTCGCGGACAGACCGTCCGCGCTGCCCTGGACGACCTGCTCCCAGACCTTCTTCAGCCGCGGGTTCTCCGCGCCGAGGTAGCGGTCCTGGTTGGAGTAGTACGCCTGGATCAACTGGTTGCGCATCGCCTCCCAGGTGAGCACCGCGGAGTCGTACCAGGCCGAGCCCGGCACCTTCTCCTTGAACCTCCGCCCGGTGGCGAAGTACGACGGCCAGTCCTGGAACAGCGTGGCCACCTGGGCCCGGTCGGTGGGCAGTCCGGCCATGGCGAACAGATCACGGCGGTAGCAGATCGCCTCCGGCCCGATGTCGGTGCCGTAGCCGATGATCTTCCCGTCCTGGGTGGTGGCGCCGGCCACCTTCCAGTCCAGCCAGCGGTCCTTCAGGTCGTCGGCGCCGTACTCGCGCAGGTCGACGAACTTGTCCGCCCTGGCCAGGTAGTTGTAGATCCAGCTGACCTCCATCGCCTCGATGTCGGCCAGGCCGGTGCCGGCTGCCAGGTTGGTGTCCAGGTTCTTGATGTGGGCGTCGACGGTGGGTGCCTTGCGGTCGACGATCTTGATGTTCGGGTGCTGCGCCTCGTACTCGCGGTACAGGTCCTCGTACCCGAACTCGTTGAAGGTGGCGATGGTCAGCTCGATCTTCGGCTCGTCGCCGGCGTCGTTGCCGCCGGCATCGGAATCGCCGGCGCCGCCGCAGGCGGTCGCCAGCAGGACCGCACTGCAGGCGAGCAGGACTGCGATGGGGCGGTGGCCGGCACTGGGCCGCATGTGGAGCTCCCTGGAACTGGACGGAGTTGGAGAGCGCTCTCGGATCGCGAAAGTGTGCTGAGTTTCAAGCGTCCCAACTGGATATGTCAAGCACCACGTCGTCACGCTGAGATACCAGCGGGTTCAAGTCAGGACATATCAGCCCGCGTCGTCACGGAGCGAACCACGCCGATCACCGAACGCTGACCACAGGGAGTAAGCGTCAGGACCGTGGCGGCCCGACGGACTCGCGGACCACGACGACCGTGCCCAGGGTGACCAACGGCTGTTGGTGGGCGAACGGGTCCGCGTTCTTGTCCTGCCCGGCCAGGCCGGCCCGGACCGCCGCGCGGCCGAGCTCCTCCAGCGGCACCCGGACGGTCGTCAGGGCCGGCTGCAACTCGGTCGCCACCGGTACGTCGTCGTACCCGACGACCGAGATGTCGCCCGGTACGGACAGCCCGCGGTCCCGCAGCGCCGCGTAGACCCCGGCCGCGACGATGTCGTTGGCCGCGAAGATCGCGGTGAAGTCGAGACCGTCGTCGAGCGCGCGGAGGGTCTGCTCGTACCCCCACTGCCGACCGAACGCGCCGGTGCGGACCAGCGCCGGATCGAGCGGAATCTTGCGCGCGGCGAGCGCCTGCTCGAATCCACGCAGCCGGGCGGTCGTCGTGGACAGAGCGGTCGGACCGCCGAGGTAGAGGATCCGTGACGGAGTCACGCAGCCGGGGAATGGTTCGTACGACGATCCGCGGTGGGCGCACCTTGATGGTGTCGGTGGCTGTGTCTTCCCGAGCGGCGGACGCGTGCGCGCGACGAGGGAGGATCGCACTGGCACGTGGCGGGAGATCACACTGGCAACGACACGGGCGGCTCGACTACGCCGTACACCCGGCGCTATGTGTCGCTGGTGGTTGAGCATGGGACGGACGTCGGTGAGTACGCCTACATTCTGTTGCCTGGGGCAAGCCGGTGGCGGACGGCCGCGGGGGCGGCGGATCCTGGAATCACTGTGTTGGCGAACACTGCGGAGGTGCAGGCGATCCGTTCGGGTCCCGATCAACTGACGCTGGCCACCGCGGGGAGGTGTTCGCGCGAGGCTGCGTTCCGCGCGAGGCGCTTCGCGCGGGGAGCGGGAGCCGCTCGCGCGGGACGAGTGCGGGCGGGAGGTACTCGCGCTGGGAGCCGTGCGTAGGAGGTGATCGCGCGGGTGGTGTTGGCGCGGGAGGCGGGTCGGGCTGGGGTGGTTAAGGGAGGAGGTCGCGGACTACGGCGTCGGCTAGGAGGCGGCCTCGGTTGGTTAGGACCAGGTGGTTGTTGGTGGTGAGCGTGGCTAGACCGTTGGTGATGATTTCGGTGGCGGCTGTGCGGCCGGGCTCGTCTAGGACTTCTACGGGGAGGCCGGCGGATAGGCGGATCTCTAGGAGTACGCGTTCTATGCGGCGGGTTTCGGGGTCGAGGGTTTCGCGGGCGTGCGCGGGGCTTTCGCCGGCGTTGAGGCGTTCGGCGTACGCGCTGGGGTGCTTGACGTTCCACCAGCGGATGCCGCCGACGTGGCTGTGTGCGCCCGGGCCGATCCCCCACCAGGTGTCGCCGCGCCAGTAGAGCTCGTTGTGCCGGCAGCGCGCGTCCTCGGTGCGGGCCCAGTTCGAGACCTCGTACCAGGTCAGGCCCTGCGCGGAGAGCATCTCGTCGGCCAGCACGTACTTGTCGGCAAGGTCGTCGTCATCCGGCATCGGCAGCTCACCCCGACGGATCCGGCGAGCCAATTGGGTGCCGTCCTCGACGATCAACGCGTACGCGCTCACGTGGTCCGGCTCAGCCGACAGCGCCGACTCCAACGACGTACGCCAATCCTCGAGCGACTCCCCCGGCGTCCCGTAGATCAAGTCCAGGTTCACATGCTCGAACCCAGCCGCCGTGGCCTCCTTGACCGCCTCCAACGCCCGCCCCGGCGTGTGCTGCCGATCAAGAATCTTCAACACGTGCGACGACGCGCTCTGCATCCCGAAACTCACCCGCGTGAACCCCGCCGCGAGCAGTTCCTCCAGATACCGCGCATCCACCGACTCCGGATTGGCCTCGGTGGTCACCTCAGCCCCGGCCGCCAGCCCGAACTCGTTCCGCACAGCCGCCAGCATCCGCCCCAGGTCCTTCGCCGGCAGCAAAGTCGGCGTACCGCCCCCGAAGAACACCGTCTCCACCGGCCGGTCGAGCCTGCCGAGCACCCGCCGAGCCATCCGAACCTCTTCAACGGCGGTCTCGGCGTACGACGCCTGCGACCCGCCCCCGCCAAGCTCCTTCGCCGTGTAGGTGTTGAAGTCGCAATAGCCACACCGGGACGCACAGAACGGCACGTGCAGATAGAAGCCGAGCGGCCGACTTGCGGCTTCGCGTACGGCGGTTTCGGGCAGCGACCCATCCCGGGGCGCAACCTCCCCCTCGGGCAGTGTCGACGGCACGGCTCCATCGTACGGACCCTTTCGAGACGCGATCGCCGCGGTCTGACCTCTGGGTACGACGCGATCCCCGATCCATCGGTTACCAATGGAACTTCGCGGCGTGGTCGGAAGTTGTGCTTCTGGGGGTGTTCTCGAGAGGACCAGCGATGAGCAGGCGGGTCGAACAGAAGGCTCAGGCACGGCAGACGAAGGTCGCGGAGCTTCGTGCCGCCCAACGGCGGGCCGAACGGCGCAAACGTCTGCTGATCGCGTTCGGCGCGGTCGCGGCCGTCGTCATCGTGGTGGTGGGGCTCGTCGTCGTACGACTCGCGGGCGGCGGTCAGCAGGCCGCGGCCGGACCCTCTGGTAGCGCCGATGCGCAGATCGTTTCGGCGCTGGCCGCCGTACCTTCGACGACATTCGACGAAGTCGGCACCGCAGGCGTTCAGGGCGGACCGGCCGCGATCAACGCCTCGGCACTGACCGCGGACGGGAAGCCGAAGGTGCTCTACATCGGCGCCGAGTTCTGCCCGTTCTGCGCGGCGGAGCGTTGGCCGGTCGCGGTGGCGTTGTCGCGGTTCGGCGCGTTCGGGAACCTCGGTACGACGCACTCCGCGGGCGATGACGTCTATCCGAACACTCCGACGCTGTCTTTCCACGGCGCGACGTACACCAGCCAATACCTGGCCTTCACCGGTGTGGAGACCACGACCAACGAGAAGGTCGGCGACCAGTACGCCCCGCTGGACACTCCGAGCGCAGCCGATCAGCAGACGTTCGAGACGTACAACCAGCCGCCGTACGTGAAGAGTGGCGGCTCGATCCCGTTCATCGACATCGGCGGGAAGTACGTCTCCTCCGGAGCGACGTACAGTCCGGAGATCCTGGCCGGGAAGACCCAGGCCGAGATCGCGAACGCACTGAAGGACCCGTCCAGCCCGATCGCCCGCGCCGTCGACGCCTCGGCCAACCTGTACACCGCTGCCCTGTGCCAGGTCACCGGCAACCAACCCGGCAACGTGTGCACGAGCGCCGCGGTCACCGCCGCAGCCGGCAAGCTCGGAAAGAGCTGAATCAGTGAGCGCAGGCTCCAAACCTCCGCTGGGTTGGATCCCGTGGACCACACTGGTCCTCTCGATCGCGGGCCTCGCGGTCGCGTCGTACCTCACCTACGAGCACTTCACAGCGGGTACGACGCTCGCCTGCCCCGACACCGGCGTGGTCAACTGCGTCAAGGTCACCACCAGCGAGTACTCCCGCATCCTCGGCATCCCGGTCGCGTTGCTCGGTCTCGGCTTCTTCGCCGCGATGACCGTGCTGTCGCTCCCACCGCTCTGGCGCACATCCTCGCCGTGGCCCAGCCGCCTCCGCCTTGCCGCCGTCGCGGTCGGCGTGGTCTTCGTCTGCTACCTCATCTGGGCCGAACTCTTCCGCATCAACGCCATCTGCCTCTGGTGCACAGTCGTCCACGCCCTAACCCTCCTCCTCTTCACCCTCGTAGCAGTCCGCCAGGCCCTGTACGACGAAACCGCTGAAAACAATGAAGTACGGAACGGGTCGAGCCCCGCGTAGTGTGCGAGTCAGTGACGCACGCGGAGAGCTGGAGGCAGGTTCTGTGTCGGATCGGCGGACGGTGAAGGTGCTGCTCCTTGACGAGTCGGATCGGTTGCTTCTTCTCCGAGGTGACGAGATGCCCGGCGGCGAGTCCATCTGGTTTCCTGTCGGTGGTGGGATCGAGGACGGCGAGGACGCTGTCGCCGCGGGTCTGCGTGAGATCGACGAGGAGACCGGCCGGCGTGAGGTGCGGATGGGACCGGAGGTCTGGCGTCGACGGCACCTGTACTCGTGGCGAGGAACGCAGACCGATACCCACGAGCGGTGGTTCGTAGCGCGGACCCAGCACTTCACCCCGTCGTCTCAGGCGTTGACCGAGGAAGAGCAGAGCTACATCACCGGCTTCCGATGGTGGACCGCCGAGGAGCTCGCATCGACCACGGAGCAGGTCTTTCCACCTGATCTCGGCACGCGTCTACGGGACCTCCTGCGCGACGGCACACCACCATCTCCCATCGACATCAGTCAAGGTGCCCACAATCAGGCAGCTGCCGACTGACGAGCCGAGGCAGTGGCCCGGCTCGGCAACTGGGCTTAAGTGACAGCCTTCATGAGGTGGCGCCGGTGTAGCGGTGTAGGCCCTTCTGCCAAGCAACGGTTGCTAGGAGGGATAGGGCTGCGGCGGCGACTGCGGCGCCGAGGAGGACTTGCCAGTTGGGGCCGCGGAGAAGAGTGGCTGAAGGGACCGAGGCGATCAGGGCCATCGGGAAGACGTAGGTCAGCACTACCCGAAGCGGTCGCGCGAAGATGTCCGTTGGGTAGCGACCTAGCTGCCAGGCGGAGTGGTAGAAGACGTCGAGTTGTAGCTTCGGTGCCCAGAAGGCCAGGCAGGCCAGCAGGACGCTGAGCGCCCATGTGACCACCAGTGCGGCCGCGACCAGCAACAGCCAACCCAGGACGCCCGCCAACCCTGGCCGCTCGTCCGCGGCCGCGATTCCCCAGCCGAGTACGCCGAGGCCTGGCACCAACTGGATCAGGGTGAGTGGTGAGGACAGCGACAGGCTGGCGAGGAAGAGACTCGATGCCGGCTGCAACAAATAGCTGTCGAGCTTGCCGTTGCGGATCCCGTTGTCCGGGAACCAGGACAGGTTGGGATCGATGAAGGTGCCCCGCAACCCGGTGATCAGTTGGTAGGTGCCGATCAGGACGAGGGTCTCGGCCTTCGACCAGCCGGCCAGCGTGTCGGCCTGGGTGAAGACGATCAGCAGCGGGGCGATCGCCGTACCCAGGCCGACGAAGGCC
This sequence comes from Kribbella steppae, assembly GCF_004342025.1. Lineage (GTDB taxonomy): Bacteria > Actinomycetota > Actinomycetes > Propionibacteriales > Kribbellaceae > Kribbella > Kribbella steppae. The sequence goes on from NZ_SLWN01000001.1 coordinate 677,709, forward strand.
AGCGCCACGTCGAAGACCAGGTTGATCCGGAACGCCATGCTTCGCCGCAGCGACATCGAGAAGCTCGCGCCGAGAAGACTCAACAGCTTCATGAGCCCACCGCCGTGTACCGCCGCACGCCGGCTCGCCAGGCGAACTTCACGGCGACCAGCAAGACCACGAGCCAGAACAGTTGCCGGCCCAGCGCGGCTGCGGTCGACCCGCCGTACGCCGCGATCTCGGCAGGCAGACCGCTCATCGCGTAGAACGGCGAGGCTTCGGCGATCTGTCGCCAGATGTCCGGCAGCAGACCGATCGGTGCCGCCGTACCACCGAACAGGAAGATCAACGAACTGCCGAACCCGACGATCGAGTGGACGCGCTCGGTCCAGAATGCTGTCATCGACAAAAGGAATGTCCACAAAAAGACTAACGCGGCAGCTAGTACGACGAACGGCAGGCTGAGCAGCACCGATCGCCAGTCGAATCCGGTGTCGAGCGAGAGTCCGGTGATGAGTACGACGGGTGCACCGAGCAGGGTCAGCCACGCGCGGATCGCCAGGTTCGCACCGAGTACGCCGATCACGACCGGCTGCGGCCGGAGCAGTTCGTGGCTGATCGTTCCGTCGTAGATCCGCTCCGAGAAGGTGTGCTGCTCGAACGACTCGGTCATCAGCGTCACCAGGATGATCGCGACGTAGTAGCGCGCGATCGTCGGATCGTCCGGGTAGACCGCCGACCAGACGAATAGCCCGATCAGAGGCGCGATCACGGCCTGGACCACAAGAGTCGCCAGGAACCACCAAGCCCCGGACCACTCCAGCACCTCCTGACGGAGCCGGAACCTCAGCAGGACAAAGGTTCTCATCGAAGGCCCTCCCGGTACGCCCGGTCGATGACCTTCTCCAGCGGCGGTTCCTCGACTGCCAGATCCACGACGTCGAGTGCTTGGAGCAGCCGCGAGGTCGTCTGAGCGACCTCGTCCCGCGGCACGCGGAGCACCCACATCCCGTCCGACGACTCCACCACCTCGCCGAAGTCAGGCCCCGGACCACCTCGTGCCGTGATCCGGATCAGCTTGTACGGCGATAGTCGTGCAGACAATTCGGCCAGCGGCCCGTCGTACTCGACCCGCCCCTGGTCGATCAGGATCAGCCGCGGACACAGGGACCCGACGTCGGCCATGTAGTGGCTGGTCAGCAGAACCGTGGCTCCGGTCTCGGTCACGTAGTCGGAGACGAACTCGCGGATCTGACCGGCGGCGGTGACGTCGAGACCAATCGTCGGCTCGTCGAGGAAGAGCACCTCGGGCCGGTAGATCAGCGCGAGCGCCAGACCGACCCGCATCCGTTCGCCGAGGCTCAGGGCCCGCAACTGTCTTTCCAGCAAGGGCGTTAGACGCAGCAGGTCTTCCAGGACAGTGAGCGTGCTCCCGAAATCCGGCTGCGGTACGTCGTACAGAAGCCGCTGGTACTCGAGCGAGTCCATCACGGTCAGTTCCTGCGAACCACCGACCGGCTGACTGCCCCGGACGAACGCGATCCGTTTGAGGAATCCGGTACGACGCTGCCACGGCACCGACTCGAGGACGCGCACGTCACCACTCGTCGGGTGCAGGATCCCGGAGAGGATCTTCATCGTGGTGGTCTTGCCGGCCCCGTTCGGGCCGATGAACCCCACGACCTCGCCCGGCTCGATCGCGAACGACACGTCGTCGAGCGCCTGCACCTCGCGATACTCACGTCGTACCAGCGAACCGAACGCCGCGCGCAGCCCCGATTTCCGGACCGGCGCGCGAAAGGACATGGACAGGCCGGACACGTCGATCACAGTCATGAAGACGACCGTAGAGAGAAAAGACGCCAGCTAATGGCTTGTTTTCCTGTCATAGTCGAACAGTGCGCGCCGAACGGCTCCTCCGGCTCCTGCTGCGGCTTCAGACCCGCGGCCAGTCGACCGTGAACGAACTCGCGCAGTACCTGGACGTTTCACCGCGCACGGTCCAGCGCGACCTCGACGCGCTCAGCCTCGCCGGGGTGCCGGTCTACTCGGTCCGCGGCCGACGCGGCGGGTGGGCTCTGCTGCCCGACTACCGCACTCGGCTCACCGGACTCGCGCCGGCCGAGGTGATGTCGGTGTTCGTCGGCGCGACCGCGCATGTGCTCGCCGACCTCGGCATGGACGCGTCGAGCGACCTGGCGATGTCGAAGCTGATCGCGGCCCTGCCCGAGAGCGCCCGGCGCGATGCGGAGTTCGCGCGGCAGAGACTGCTGATCGATCACGCCGGCTGGGACGACCGCCGGGAGGCGCCGCGCTGGCTGGACCTCTGCCGGCAGTCGATCTGGGAGGAACGGCGGATCACGATCACCTACCGGGACCCGGCCGAGCCGTTCGACGTCGAGCCACTCGGCCTGGTCGCCAAGAGCCGGACGTGGTACCTCATCGCCCGCCGACCGGACGGCGCGTTCCGCACCTACCGCCTGAGCCGGGTGACCTCGGCTCAGGCGACCGACAAGACGTTCTCGAGACCGACCGATTTCGACTTGTCGTCTTACTGGGCCGAAGCGCAGCAGCATTTCCTGGCCACGCGGCCGTCGTACCCGATCGTCCTCCGCGTCCGCGACAGGGCCGTGATCCGCTTCCGACCGACCGCACCGCCGCTGCCCGACACCGACGGCTGGTTCATCGTCCACACCGACCTCGAGAACCCCAACGAAGCCTGCGCCGCCGTCCTCGCCCAGGCCGGCGACGCGAATGTCGTTGCACCGAAGGAACTCGCAGACATGGTGCACCGGGCGGCCGGCGAGATCCTCACCTCACACCAGCCGCGACCGTGAGGGTGCCCGCGGCGGGATCGATGGTCGCAAGAGTGCCCAGCGGAACCGTCGCGGGCTGAGGTCCGTGCCCGATCGGCAGACCGCCCAGCACGGGTACGTCGAGGAGGTCGATGCGGTCCCGCATCACGTCCAGCACTGACCACCCGTTGACGCGCTCATCCTCGAAACCGATGAACTGCCCCACAGCGATCCCACGCAGACCGTCCAGCAACCCGGACTTGATCAGCTGCGTCAACTGCCGATCGATCATCCCGAGCCCGGTGCCGAGGTTGTCCTCGATCAGCAGGATGCCGCCGTCGAGGCTGGACAGTTCGCCGCCGACCGCGTGCGCGACCGTGTTGAGATTTCCGCCCATCAGGAAGCCTGTCGCCGGGCCGCCGTCGGTCAACCCCACGCTCAACTCCTTCGGGTCCTGACGAATGACGATCTCGTCGGTGCTCATCAGCACCCTGTGGAGCGCGCACTCCGACTCGTCGTTCGGATGCACGAACGCCCCGTGGATCCCGACCAGCCCACATTCCTTCCACAGCGACAGGTGTACGGCGGTGATGTCGCTGAATCCGACCAGCGGCTTCGGATCCCGGCGTACGGCATCGAAGTCGAGCTGATCGCTGATCCGGTACGCACCCTTGCCACCCCTGGTCGCGAAGACGGCCCGGACCCCGGGGTCTCGGAACGCGTCGTTCAGGTCGGCGAGCCGGTCTTCGTCGGTGCCGGCCAGGTAGCCGACGCTGTCGAAGACATGCTGACCGATTTCGACCTGCAGACCCCACCCGGTCAGGACCTCCACTCCCCGAGCCACGAGGTCGAGGTCGGGAGTGCTCGCAGGTGACACAACCCGAACCCGATCACCGGGCTCGAGTCGGGGCGGGATCAGCACAGTCATGCCCGAAACTCTGACAGCAACCTCCGACAGTTCCCCTCACCGGCACGCGCAGCGGTCGGAGGTGACGCGCGGGCAGCCGCGATGCGTACCCGAGAGCCGGTTCTCCCCCGGCGGGTGCCAAACGATGCCATCGGCAACACTCAAGCTTGGGCGAAGCGGGCTGACCAGTCGGCGGTCAGGGTCTTGAGCTCCGATGGGCCGATCACCGTGAAGTCGGCGCCAATGGAGCCGAGGGCGAACAGGAGGCCGTCGAGGGAGTCGGTTTCCATGAGCATGGTGCAGCTCTGGGGCGTGCGCGCTCGGACCTCGGCCCAACGCCCAACGAACCCACTGACGGTGTCGGCGGACGCTTCGACGTTCACCTCGACCTGGTACCGACCACCAGGCGACCCGCCCAGAACCTTCGAGCGCACGAAGACCGCGACGTCGTCGAACGGCGGCCGGCGTGGCGCGAACGTCGTACCAGCGCCCTCGGCGGTGGCAATGCGATCGATCCGGAAGATCCGCCAATCACGACGATCGACGTCGTAGGCAACGAAGTACCAGCGCTGTCCGAGGGGAACGAGTTTGAACGGCTCGACCAGCCGGGTCGACTGCGTCCCGTTGGCCGCGTGGTACGCGAACCGGATCCGTTCCGAGTCCCTGCAGCCAAGGGCAAGCGTCGACAGTACTGCGTGGTCAATCGACAAGCCTGGACTCCACGGCGCCGGAGTTGTCGACAATCCGACGGCGTTGAGTCGCGCCCGCAGCCGTCGCGGCAACACCTGGACGATCTTGGTCAACGCACGCAATGCCGCCTCGCCCCCGTCCCCGGCCGCGAGGTGGGACTGGATGGCCACCGCCAGCGCCATCGCCTCGTCGTCATCAACCACGATCGGCGGCAACGCGGCACCCGGCGCAAGGGCGTAGCCGCCGTCGACCCCCGGATTCGCGTCGACCGGGTATCCGAGCTCGCGCAGCCGGTCCACATCACGCCGCAACGTACGCGCCGACACCCCCAGCCGCTCGGCCAGCAACGGACCGGGCCAGTACCGACGGGCCTGCAGCAACGACAACAGCCGCAGGGTCCGGGAACTCGTGTTCGCCATCTCTCCAGGATCCCCGACATTGCGGTCAGGAACTGGCCGCGATGCTCCCTACGGTCGGAGAAACCCACCTAAGGAGCAAGCATGTCGATCACCACGACCACCCACCTGAACTTCCGCGGCGACGCCCGCCCGGCGCTCGAGTTCTACCAATCCGTCTTCGGTGGCGAACTCGCCGTCGTCAGCTACCAGGACGCCCACAGCGTCCAGGACCCGGCCGAGGCCGACCAGATCATGTGGGGTCAGGTCCAGGGCGACAACGGCATCCAGGTGATGGCGTACGACGTACCGTCAAGCCTGCCGTACGACGCCGGCGTCAACTCGGTCTTCGTCTCCGTCCGCGGCAAGGACGCCGACGAGATCACCGCCCACTGGAAGCGCCTGTCCGAAGGCGCGACCATCCTGCAAGACCTGGCCCCGGCCGCCTGGTCCCCGCTCTACGGCATGCTCAAGGACCGCTTCGGCATCACCTGGGTCCTCGACGTCACCAGCTAGCGTCCGGCAGCGATACTGGTCGGCGTGACGAGAGAGCCACGGTTGGAAGTTGAGTACTGCACGCAGTGTCGGTGGTTGTTGCGGGCGGCCTGGACCGCGCAGGAGTTGCTCACCACCTTCACCACCGAACTCGGCGAAGTCGCGCTGATTCCCGGGACCGGAGGTGTCTTCGACGTCCGCCTGGACGGCGAGACCCTCTGGTCCCGGAAAGCGCAGAACGGTTTCCCCGAGATCCCGACCCTCAAGCAACTGGTCCGCGACCGCATCGCCCCCGACCGCGACCTCGGCCACTCCGACCGCCGCTGATCACGGGATCTGCAGGACCGGGGCGATCGTCTTGGTGCGTGCGCCTTCGTAGGCGGCCAGGAGAATTCCGAGTACGGCGATGCCCTCTTCCTCGGTGTGGATCGGACGGGTCTTGCCGAGCAGGGAGTCGGCGAAGTGGCCGATCTCGGCGACGAAGGTGTCCACCGGTTCCAGGTCGAAGGTCTCGGTCTCGCCGGACCGCAGCTGGTAGGTCAGCGAGCTGCCGTTGCTGGTCAAGGACCCGAGTTCACCAACCGCGGAGAAGCGTTCGGTCGCAGGGGCCGGCTGGTAGGCCCAACTGGTCACCAGCTGACCGACGACGCCGTTGTCGAACCTGATCAGTACCTGCGCGGAGTCCTCGCCCTCCATGAACTTCAGCCGATGCGTGGACAGCATCGCGGTCGCCTCGACCGGTAGGCCGCCGGCGAGATGCAGCAGCAGGTACGTCGGGTGGTACCCGGTGTCGATCAGCTCGCCACCACCACTCGTCTTGCTGCTCGCCCGCCAGCCCATGCTGTTCGGGTCGAAGTCGTTGTAGAAGCTGTCCGTCGTACGCACCTCGTACACGGTTCCGATGCTCCCGGCCTCGAGCAGCTCCTTCGCCTTGGCCACGGCCGGCAGGAACAGCTGGTTGTGCGCACACATCAGCGTCACGCCGTTGTCCTGCACCGCCTTCCGGACCTCCGCAGCCTCGTCCGCGGTGAGGCACAGCGGCTTCTCGCACAGGATGTGCTTACCCGCCTGGGCAGCCGCGACGATCGCGTCCCGGTGCAGGTGGTGAGGCAGACAGATATCGACCGCATCGATGTCCTCGGTCTCGAGCATCCGGCGATAGTCGACGTACGGCGTGGCACCCAACTCATTGCCACGCGCAACAGCCGTCTCCTCGACCGCGTCGGCCACCGCGGTGATGCCGATCCGCTCGGCGTGCTCGCGGTAGCCCCGGATGTGGGCGCCCGCGATGCCGCCGCCTCCGATCAACCCGACCTTGATCTCTGGCATGAACGTCTCCTAAAGCCCTGCGTAGGGGATGGTCCGGCCAACTTCCGCGGCCTCGTTGGCGGCGACGACCAGGCGGGTCAGCTCCACCGCCCGGCTCAGGTTGTCGTCGGCCCGGGTGCCGTTATTGATGTGGTCGACCCACTGACCGAACGGGTCCTGGTTGTGGTCGGGAACCGGCAGCTGCCGGTCACCGACCTGCAGGATGTTGCCGGCGTCGGTGTAGGTCAGGCTGCCCTCGGTGCCGAAGATCTCGATCGTGAAGGGGTTCCGGCTGGTGAAGCCGGCCTCGATCACGCCGATCTTCTGGTCCGGGTAGCCGATGGTAACGACGGCGTTGTCCTCGAGGCCTCGGCCGTTCACGGAGCGATAGATCGCGCTGACGGAGTCAGGCTGGGTGCCGAGGAACAGCTGCACCAGGTAGACAGGATGGCAACCGAGATCGGTGAGGGCTCCGCCGATGGCAGCCTTCTGGTCGAAGAACCGCTGCGGCAGCCAGCCCTCGACTCCATCGCGCGACACAGCCCCGTCGTGCGACAGCCTGACGCGGGCGTATGTGAGCTGCCCGAGCTCACCGCTGGCGATCACGTCGCTGATCGCCTGCGTGTACCCGTGCGCAAGCCGCGGCAGCGAGACCACCACCTTGACGCCGTTGCCGTCGGCCGCCGCCAGGATCTCCTCCGCCTCCGCCACGGTCGGCGCGAGCAACTTCTCGGTGAAGATGTGCTTCCCCGCATTCGCGGCCTTGACCATGATGTCGCGGTGCTCGTTCGTCGGCGTGGTGATGACGACCGCGTCGACCTCACTCAGCAACCCGTCAAGGTCCTGCGTGAACGGAACCCCGAACTGCTCGGCGCCCGCCTGCCCCAGCGCCACATCGTCGTCCCACACCCCGACGAGCTCCGTCCCAGGATGCGCCTGAGCCTGCCGGCTGTAATCCCCCGCATGAACATGCCAGAACCCCAGAACCGCAACCTTCAGCGGCTTCGACACCTTGCCTCCTCGCTGAACACACTCGTCGGAAAACGATCTCCCGCCCTACCTTGCCAACCCCAGCCCCACCCCACACCCCCACCGGCGATTCGTCCCACCCCCCGGACCATCCCCCAGTCCCCCGAGGCCCGGCATCGGCCTCAGCAGCTGCCCAGGCCTGTGGGTACGCCGAAGCGGCCCGGCCGGCGAGCGCGCGGCGGAAGAGTGGGCGTGGCGGGGTGTGGGTTAGTTCTCGGGTTCGGTGCCGTCTTCGTTGAGGCCTAGGTCGGGCATGCCGAGGACTTTGTCGGCGAAGTGTTGGTGCATCCAGGCGAGGTGGTCCCAGCGGCTGTCGATGATGCGGTGGGTGTCCCAGGCCGGGAGGTCCTGCTGGGCGAAGATCGCCATCTTGTCCGGGTCGACCTCGTAGACGTGGTCGAACCGCATCACCACGTCGTCGGTGATCCGCCGCGCCTCGGGCGGTTTCTGTGCGGAGAGCCGGAAGCCGAACATGTCAGTCCTCGTACGCCTGGTCGAGCAGGTACTTACCCGGGTTCATCACGTTGTTGGGATCCAGTGCCCGCTTGATCTTCTTCATCACGTCGAATGCGCCACCGAGTTCAGCCGGCACATATTCCACATCGCCCTCACGACTGGCCCCGTGGCAGGCGCTGATCGAGCCGCCGTACTTCAGCGTCACCTCGGTGATCTCCCGTTTGAAGTTGAGCCACGCCTCCCACATCTCGTCGTCGAGTTTCTGCTCCCAGATTCCGATATCGATCTCGACGAGGTAGTCGCCCCACGGCTTGTACGCACCGTTGGTGTAGGCGAAGATCCCCCAGTCGTCGAAGACGCCGTACCGCCGGATGTAATGGTCGGCGATCGCGTGCCACTCTTCGCGGACCCGCGGCAGCACGCTGTAGTTCAGCGCGGCGTCCTCGCAGTGCCAGGACATCGGAATGACCTCGCCGGTGCGCAGCCGGCCGTGCAACGGGATCGCGTACCGGTCGTGCCGGGCGGCCCAGTCACCCTGACTGACCTCGTCGCCAAGATAGGTGCCGCCGGACTCCCGCGCGATCCGCATGATCTCCCGCGCCGCGGGAACCACCTCAACTTCGTTGCCGTACATCGCAACCGCGACCACGCTGCGAAGCCAGTCCGGCTGCTCGATGTACGCCTCGTCGTCCCGGCGCAAGTACGCAAGCTTCCACTCGTCGAAGAGCACCACCCCGGCCAGGGTCGCAAAACCCGACTTGGCCAACGCGCCCGTGCTCTGCCAAGCGGTCTCGTAGTCGCGATATCCGAAAAACGCCGCGAACTCCACCTGCGGCCGCGGCACCAGTTCAAGCGTCGCCTCCGTCACCACGCCAAGCGTGCCCTCGTGACCGAAGAACAGCGGCTTGATCGTGTACCCGGTGGATGCCTTGCGCAACTTGCGTCCGCCGCCCTCGCCGACCCGAACGATGTCGCCGGTCGGTAGCACGACTTCCATCGAGCAGACCAGGTCGCGGGTATGGCCGTAGCGGGCCCCGATCAACGACCAGCCGCTGGTGCCGATCCGGCCGCCGACCATCGAGCACGGATAGCTTGCTGGGTTGTCCGGGAACATCACGCCGTGCGGCTGGAGTACTTCGTTGAGCTTGAGCATGTTGATCCCCGGCTGCACCGTGACCGTGCGGTCGACCAGGTCGATCTCGCGGATCTCGTTCATCCGCTTCACATCAAGCAGGATGCCGCCCCGAAGCGGGGTAGCTCCGTCGGTCAGACCTGTCCCGGCCGCGCGCGGCACCACCGGCGTACCGGTGCGGTTGGCGAGGCGGACGATCTCGGCGACCTGTTCCGTTGTGCGCGGCAACACCACAACGTCGGGGACGTACTCCTTCCAGCGGTGCACCGGGAACGGCGCCGGCGTCCGGGTCCGGTTCCACCGCGCCGACTTGCCGGTCAGTACGCCGTCCTCGCCGAGGATCCCGACCAGTTCGTCGTACAGGGCGTCAGTGATGGCCATCGTGGTCATGTCGTCACCGCCGTCACCTCGAGCCCGGCGGACTCGGCCACCAGCTCCATCAGGTCGCGGACCTCGATGTCATGAGCCTCCCCGGCCGCGGCCAGCGGACGCTCCGACCAGACGCACGCACTGACCAACAGGTCGACGTCCAACGCGGCCGCGCGGTCGAGCCGTTGCCCGCTGATCGCCGCGGTGATCTCCGGTCGTTCGATACTCAGCCCGCCGCCCGCGCCCGAGCAGTACGACCACTGCGTCACATGGTCCACGTCACGGAAGTCCAGACCCGGGATCGCCCGCAGGATCTCCCTCGGCGACTTGTGGATGCCCTTGCGCTTGTTCAGCCGGCAGGGATCGTGGTACGTCGCCACGCGCCCGATCGGCACCGTCAGCGACAGCTTCCCCTCCCGGATCAGTTCGGCCACGAGCTCGGTGATGTGCACGATCTCGAACTCGTACTCGTCCCCGAAGTACTTCGGATAGTCCTCGGTGAACGTGATGTAGTCATGCGGATCGAGCGTGATGATCCGGCTCGCACCGATACTGCGCCAGTCGGCAACATTGTGTTCGGCGAACTCCCGCGACCGAGCCACATAGCCCATCTCGGCAGCCGGTCCGCCGCAGCACCACTGCTCTTGCATGAGGCCGAATTCGACCCCACCTTTCTGTAGGATCTGGGCCACCGCGCGAGGCAGCGTCGTCCGGTAGAACGCCGCCTCGCAGTCGACGAACAGCACGGTGTCGCCGCCGACGCCGAGACCGAGTCCGCCCGCCCAGTTCGCGACGTTCTCCTGCGCGACCGGTACGTCCAGAACAGGCTCGTTCTTCCGGTCCACGGTCGCCTCGACCCAGCGCTTCCAGTTCGGCTGTTCGATGCCTGAGTCAACGGCCAGGGCACGCATCGCCTTGACGACATCCACCGTTCGCGTCCGGGCCCGGTAGAACTCGCCGGCCATCAGCGTGTTCGGGCACCGCAACTCGCAGGCACCGCACTGGGTGCAGTGGACGTAGTCCTCGGCGACGTCGGCAACCGTCAGCGCTCCCTGCTCCATCGCCACGATGTTCGCGTGGAACGCGGTCGGTGAATGGTTCTCGTTCTGCGTGACCTGCATGACCGGGCACACGTTGCGGCAGAACTTGTGACCCGAGCTGAAACAGTTGTACGCCGGGTCACGCCACTCCTTCACGAAGTCCCGCTGCTGATCCTCGGCTTCCGTGGTCATAGGGCCTCCCGCGTCTTTAACCGAGTTCGGGCATCACCTTGTCGTGGATGAGGCGTAGCTGGCCCTGGACGTCCGGGACGCCCTCGATCTCCTTGCCGCTGAAGGTTTTCACCATCATCGGGTCCGTGACGGCGGCGATGATGTGGTTGACCCCGGTGGGCAGGATGTCGGTCTTCAGCTTGGCGACGCACTCCTCCGGCGTACCGGCCACGGACAGGGTGGCCGCGATCTCCGGCGAGGTCAGTTCGATGGCCCGGTCGATCTCGCCCGCCCCGAGGGCGTCGATGATCGGCTGCAGGTCGTCCCGGTTCAGACCGTGCCGGGCGAGTTGGTTGGCCGGCATCGACGAGATGTAGAAGCCGACCATGATCCGCGCGGCCCGCTTGGCCGCCTCGGAGTTCTCCGAGACCGCGAAGACCACCCACGCGCCGAGGTCGAAGTTGTCCAGGTTGCGCCCGGACTTGTCCAGACCGAGTTTCACGTGCTCGGCGACGTACTCGTAATTCTCCCGGGAGTAGCCGAGTGCGTGGTGCATGCCGTCGGCAATCTCCCCGGCGACCTCGAACGAACGCGGTCCGCCCATCGCGCCCATCTTCAGCGGGATCCGTTCCTGCACCGGGCGGGCGAAGGTGAACATCCCGGTGTACTTGAAGAATTCGCCGTCGAAGGTGATCGCGCCCTCGTCGAGGAAGCGGCGCATCACTTCCATCGCCTCCCGCACCCGCGACAACGGCTTCATCGACTTCCAGTCGATGTGGTACTGCTCGAGCAGACCGAGGTTACCGAAGCTGACCACTGCCTCGGCCCGTCCGCCAGACAGTTCGTCGAGGGTGGCCAGCATCTGGCAGATGTGCGTCGGCTCGCGCAGGATCACGTGCGTGACGTTGGGCCCGAGGCGGATGTTCTTCGTCTTGTCGGCGGCTGCCGCGAACAGCAGCCACATGTCCTTGTGCCAGGTCTCGTCCACGCTGTACGCCGCGTAGAAGCCCAAGTCGTCCGCGGTCTTGATCATGTCGATACAGTCCGTGAGCGGATAATCCGGCAACTGGACGTAACTGAACCGCACCATCGCCTACTCCTCCCCATCACACCGAGCATTCCGGGGCAGCAGTGAAAGACGGGCGGCAAACTGCGGCTCGGTCCCCATCTCCGAATCTTTTTACTGTAAACAGCGAACCGCGAGTTTGTCTCTGGCTCACCATCCCCAGCGCCCGGGGACTTCCCGGGGGGTGCTATCCGGCCGGCTTGGTCAGGCAGGTGGCGGCTGTGGCAGTGGCCGACGCATGGGAGCGGATGAACGCGTTGGCGCGTTCACGGCCCAGATTCCACTCGAGCCAGTCGTTCGTGCTGGGCTCACGATCGGCCAGTGCGCAGCCGATCGCCTCGTCCGGGAGGGTGGCCAGCACCGGGACGGCATCGTCGGAAAGGCCTTGCAGATAGAGCCAATCCACCTTGCCGGTCGCCGTGTAGCGGTCGACGTTGTGCTGGGCGATCCAGGCGTCCGGGTTGATCGCGGCAAGTCCGAGCAGGAGGCCGGCGCCACTGAGCAGCGCGGCCCGGGGCAGCCAGGCCGCCTTCATGGTCACGCCGGCCACCATCACTCCGATCACGAGCAGGCCCAGCCAGCCCTCGAAGACGTCGACGAGCAGGCGGAGCTCAGTGAAGCCGTACGCCTCCTGGTACACGTGCATCCGGTAGAGCGCGGACGCGACCACAACCAAGGTCAGCAAGCAAAGCAGGCCGAGCGACCCGCGCAGCCAGGCCACGTCCGCCTTCGTGCCGCGCGGTGCCTTGCGAGCGGCGGCCCACACCACGAGCAGAGTGAGCGCAGTGGCCACGGTGAGCTGGCCGAAGCCCTGGTGGACGTACTCCGCGTAGGTCAGGCCAGTAATGCGCTCGAGGTACTCGTGCCCGCCGAAGTTGGCCGTGGCCTGTGCGGCCAGGAAGACCAGGAAGACCGCGTCCACGAGCAGCACCGGCACAAGCCACTCGTAGCGACGTGCGACCGGCCGCACCGGAGCGCCCCCGGTCTCGACGTTGGGAGGATTCAGCCCGAGGTACGTCGCTGCCAGCACCACACCACCAACTGCCACGGTGATGAATGCCCGCAGTACGAATGAGTCGAGCTCAAGATCCGGAACGACCACGCCCGCCCACTCCGCGAAGACCGCATCGGCCGACGCGAACAGCAGTCCGAAGACAACGACCCCCAACAACGACCACACGACCGTCCGCAGCGCCGCGGCACTCGTCCGCAGACCTTTGACCGCCTGCGCAGAGCGACCCAGCCACGGAAGTCCCCGAAGCCCGGCAAGTGGCCAGGACACCCCGGCCGCCACGAACGCCGGCACGGTGCGGGCGTTCACCAGACCGGCCATACACACGGCGGCGCCCGCCATGAGGCAGAGGACCACGATCCACTCGGCGTCCCGCAGTACGGAGGTTGCGGCCAGAAGCACGCACAGCGCGGCACAGGCCTGGGTGAAACGGGACCGGCGGTTGACGCTGAACGTGAGGATCGCAGCCCCGGCCGCCAGCAGTACGACGAACGTGCCGAGACCGAGATCGCGGAACGGCAGGACAATGGCGGCCAGCAGACCGACACCCAGGCAGTACAGGACCGCACGAACATTGCCGGGAAGTCCGGTCTCCGGCCAGAACTTGCCGAACAACATGTCCATCCCTGACTCCGGCTCTCGCGCTGCAACTGGCGCTGCGGCGGGTGCAGGCGTCTCGAGCGGCTTCTCCATGACTGGCTCCTGTGCCTTCCTGGTGACGTGGGTGTGTTGCCGTGGTTCGCGCGGTAGGTCGACTCGGACGCGGGCGCCGGTACTGCGCGGCGCCGGGTCGACGAAGTGGATGCTGCCGCCGTGGAGGTCGGTGACCCAGCGGGCGATCGCGAGACCGAGTCCGGTACCGCCGCCGCCCTCGGCGTCGGTCAACGTCCCGAACCGTTCGAAGACGCGGTCCCGATCGGCGACGGGGACGCCTGCCCCTTCATCGGCGACCTCCAGCCGCCACCCCGAGTCCGTGGCTTCGGCGGTGATCCGGACGACTCCACCGGTGGGACTGTGCCGGGAAGCGTTGTCGAGCAGGTTGGCGATCAGTTGGTGGAGCCGTGCCGAGTCCGCTGAGGCAGTCAGGTCCGGCGGCGTGACGCGTACGTCGTACCGGACCTCACGACCGACCACTCGTGCCTCGGCTACGGCACGCTCCAGGAAGTCCAGGACGGAAACCTGCGTGGTGGACAGGCGGGCCGCGCCGGCGTCCACGCGGGCCAGATCAAGCAGGTCGGAGGCGAGGGCCGAGAGCCGCTCTGCCTGATCGAGCGCCGTCCGCAGGGCCACGGGGTCCGGCTCGGCGACTCCGTCGACCAGGTTCTCGAGTACGGCGCACAACGCGGCGAGCGGCGTACGAAGCTCATGGCTCACGTTCGCGACCAACTCGCGGCGCTGGCGGTCGACGGCGGCCAGGTCATCAGCCATCCGATTGAACGCCCGGGCAAGCTCTCCCACCTCGTCGCTCGAGGTGGCGGTGACCCGGGCGGAGTAGTCGCCGCGAGCCATTCCCCGGGCTGCAGCTGTCATCTCGCGCAGGGGCGACGTCATGCCGACCGCCAGCAACTGGGTCACGCCAAGGGCAAGGGCGACCGTGACCGGGATGCTGAGCCACGCCGGTACGCCGCCGACGGCGCCGACGGCCGCGACGATCGAGGCCACGATGACACTGACCGCGACGAGCAGCCCGAGCTTGACCTTGACCGACGTGACCTGGTCCAGCACCGGGCTGCTCACGTCGTACTCCCGGGCTCGAGGGCGTAGCCGACGCCATGCACCGTCCGTACCCGGTCCGCGCCGATCTTGGCTCGCAGCGCCTTCACGTGGCTGTCGACCGTGCGGGTGCCCGACGCACCCGGCCAGCCCCAGACTTCGGCGTACAGGTTCTCCCGGGTCAGGACGACGCCCGGCTTGGCCGCCAGACAGAGCAGCAGATCGAATTCGGTCGGCGTGAGATGGACCTCGGTCTCGGCGACCCAGGCCCGGCGAGCGGCCGCGTCGACCCGCAGGTCGCCCAGCTCGATGGCTGAGTGGGCGGCCATCTCAGCCGCCCGGTCGACCCTTCGCAGGAGGGCTGCCACTCGCGCCACCAACTCCCGCATCCGGAACGGCTTCGTGAGGTAGTCGTCGGCACCGACGCCGAGTCCGACCAGGATGTCCGCCTCGTCGTCGCGTGCGGTCAGCATCAGCACCGGCACCGGCCGTCCGGCCTGGATCCGCCGGCACACCTCATGTCCGTCGAACCCAGGAAGCATCACGTCCAGGAGGACCAGATCCGGTGCGGTCGCCGCGAACTGCTCGACCGCCCCCGGTCCGTCCCACGCCTGCACGACGTCGTACCCCGACCCGCGAAGCCGGTCGGTCACCGCCTGGTTGATCACCGGCTCGTCCTCGACCACGAGGATCCGGCGGGCTACTCCATCGACTGCCACGCTTCGAGACTAGGAGCCGAGCTGGTCAGAAGGGCACGACGACTCGTGAAGGTTCTGTGCAGGTCTGTGCGCGGAACGGACCGGGGTAGGTTACGGCCGACCAAGTGAAAGGGCGGTGCCGTCGTGTGGGCGCGAGATGAGGAGGGTCCGGGGATTCTGGTTTCGCACCTCGGGTACGGCGGTACGGCGGGCAGCGCTGTGGTTGCCGTCGTACCCGACAGGGCCCTCACCGCCGAGCTCGTCGGTCCAGGAGGGACTGTGGCGCTGCGAGCCCGAGGGCGACTCCTGGCGCTGGTCCGAACAATGGATCCCCCACACCGCCTGGTACCTCCTGGCCACCGCCACATCCCCCTGACCGGCGGATTGACCTTCAGCGTGCGTTTGCGGTGTCGTCGTCGCTGGATCGGGCCTGGGTGATGCGGTGGCCGTGGAGCGTGTCGGGGAAGCGGTCGAGCATGGCGCGGACCTCGTCGGCGTCGACGTTGGCGCCGAACAGTTCGGTGTTGGGTTCGAAGCGGACGCCCTCGGCCAGGGATCCGGCTCGTACTGGGTCGAAGCCGAGCGCGTCCACGATCGCCGCGACGGCGGCGGCGTCCGTTGGTTCGCCGGCGATCGCGATCGCCTTGCGGCCGGGCGATCCGGCCGGGCGGGCGCCGTCTTCCAGGTCGTGGTAGCCCATGTGGTTGAACGCCTTGACCACGCGGGCGCCGGGCAGGAAAGCCTGGACGATCTCGCTGGACGACGTCCGCGGATCCGTCAGGTCGTCGCGGATACCGTCGACCTCCCACCAGTAGTTCATCGCGTCGATCACGAGCTTGCCGCGCAACGCCTCGGCCGGAATGGTGCGGTACTTGCCGAGTGGGAGCGCGAGGATCACGACGTCGGCCCGCGCGGCGGCATCGGCTGCCGTGGTCGCGACGGCCCCGGGCGTGACGATCTCGACGATCAGCGCGATCTTCTCCACATCACCGGAGCCGGCGATCAGCACGCGATAACCCGCCGCGACCGCGAGCCGCGCAAGGACGGTGCCGACCTTGCCCGCACCGAGAATCGCGATCGTTGTCTTGTCGTTCATGTCAGCCGGCCACGATGTCGCGGACCATCGGGATCACCTTCGTGCCGTACAGCTCGACCGCCTTCAGCCGCGCGCTGATCGGCATCGAGCCGGACGTGTAGATCAGGTCGAAGCGGCCGACACCCAGCTTCTGCACGGCCCCGGCGATCCGGCGGGCCACAGTCTCCGGCGAACCGACGTACATCGAACCGTGCGCAACCTCCGCGTCGAACTCCTCCCGGCGAATCGGCGGCCAGCCGCGCAGGGCTCCGATCCGGTCGCGAACTACCTTGTAGCGCGGATAGAACAGTTCCTTGGCCTCTTCGTCGGTGTCGGCGATGAAGCCCGGCGAGTGCATCCCGACCGGATGCGCGACCGTGCCGAACTGCTCGGCCGCACGCCGGTACAGATCGAGGTACGGCGCGAACCGCTCCGGCGACCCACCGATGATCGCCAGCATCAGCGGCAGCCCGTACGACGCCGTGCGCACGACCGACTGTGGTGATCCACCGACGCCGACCCATGTCGTCAAACGGCCCGACTCGGTCTTGGGGTAGACGTCGGCGTGGTCCAGCGCGGCCCGGGTGGTGCCGCTCCAGGTGACCGGCTTCTCGTCGAGCAACTGCGCGAAGAGCTGCAACTTCTCCTCGAACAAGACGTCGTAGTCGGCCAGGTCGTAGCCGAACAACGGGAAGGACTCGGTGAACGAGCCGCGTCCGAGGATGACCTCGGCCCGCCCGTTCGAGATCGCGTCCACCGTCGCGAACCGCTGGAACACCCGGACCGGGTCGTCCGAGCTCAGCACGGTCACGCCGGATCCGAGCCGGATGCGCGAGGTGCGCGAGGCGATCCCCGCCAGCACCGTCTCCGGCGTGGAGATCGAGTACTCCGGCCGATGGTGCTCGCCGAGCGCGATCGCGTCGACGCCGAGTTCGTCGGCCAGCACTGCTTCCTCGACCACCTGTCGGATCGCCGCGGCGTCGGAGACGAGTCGGCCGGCATCGTCCTCGGGGATGTCGCCGAAGGTGTCGAGGCCGAACTCGAGGTCGGTCATGAGAGTCACTCCTCATCTGATGGGCATGTCGACTACAAGCTTAGGTTGACATGTCAACGCAAGTGGTGGGGGGTTTGATTCCCGGGCCTCGCGCCGCCCTACGCACCCACCGCAAGGAGCGACCCATCCGCTGACCACTCGCCTCCGAATTGTCGTTTGTGGCCCGGCCAATCCCGGTCGGGGTCTGTTGACGATGGAGAGGGGACGAGCATGAGTGACGCAACCCGCCGGGGTTTCCTGGTGTTCGCGGGTGCGGGGACCGCGGCAGCGGTCGGGGCCGTCGCAGCGCCGACGCTGTTCGGCAACCAGGCCGCCGACGCGGCCGAGAACGCGAGGCCTTTGGAGCCTGCGGATCTGGCGAACGCGGAGTCGTTCGTCGTGCACGTCAAGGACGTGAAGGCCGGGCGACTGGCCATCATGGTCGGCGAGCGTGAGGTTCTGGTGACCGATCGCGAACTGGCCGCCCGGCTGGCCGGCGTAACGACCGCCTGACCCGGCCGCACACGAGCCCGCCGCGGCTCTTCATCGGTACCCCTCAGCTTTCACTGCATCTACTGGAGGACCTGTCATGTCTTCGCACCGCGAAGCGCCGGAGATCTCGAAGGATCCGGTCGCCGACAACACCGACGTGTACGCGTTCGTCAGCCCGGACAAGGCGGACACCGTCACGATCATCGCCAACTTCATTCCCTTCCAGAACCCGTACGGCGGCCCGAACTTCTACGAGTTCGGCGACGACGTGCTCTACCAGATCCACATCTCCAACAGCGGGACCGGCAAGGCCGACATCAGCTACCAGTTCCGCTTCCGCGCCGAGATCCGGAACAAGAAGACCTTCTTGTACAACACCGGCCCGATCACCTCCCTGAAGGACTCGAACTGGAACCGGCCCCAGTTCTATTCGGTCACCAGGGTCGAGCGCGGCCGCTCCCGCATCCTCGCCCGGGACCTGGCCGCTCCCCCGGTCAACGTCGGCGTCCGCAGTACGCCGAACTACGCGAAGCTGGCCCGCACGGCGATCCACACCATCGGCCGGAATCGCAAGGTGTTCGCCGGTCAGCGCGCGGACGCGTTCTTCGCCGACCTGGGCAGCATCTTCGATCTGGCCACGCTCCGCCCGTTCCAGATGGCTCATCTGATCCCGTCCGCGGCCGCGATGGGTGTCAACGGACTGCAGGGCTCGAACGTGCACACCATCGCCCTCCAGGTCCCGATCACCGACCTCACCCGCGACGGCCGCAAACCGACCGATGTGCTGGACGCCAAGGCCGTCATCGGCGTGTACGCCACCGCAAGCCGACGGCAGTCCCGCATGCTCGACGACCAGCTCGGCGTCTCCGTGGGGCATGGTCCCTACAAGCAGGTCTCCCGGCTGGGTAACCCGTTGTTCAACGAGGTCGTCGTTCCGATGGCCGAGAAGGACAAGTGGAACAGCCGGCCTCCGTCGGAGGACAAGCGGTACGCGGAGTACGTCGTCAAGCCTGAGCTCGCCGGGTTGCTGCCTGTGCTGTATCCCGGGGTGTTCCCGAAGCTGGCGGCGTACAAGAAGGACCGCGCCGACCTCGCGGCGATCCTGCTGACCGGTATCCCGAAGGGCGTCGTCCGCGGGTTCCAGAACTTCACCGGCCCCGTTCAGGCCGACATGTTGCGCCTCAACGTCGCCGTGCCGCCGACGGACTCGCCGAACCCGCTCGGCCTGGTCGCCGGTGACGCGGCCGGCTTCCCGAACGGGCGCCGGCTGATCGACGACGTCGTCACGGTCGAACTGCGAGCGGTAGCCGGACTCACCATCCCCTTGGTCGACCCGTCGTACAAACCCGACGCGGCGGCATCGGCGATCAAGGACGGCACCTCGAACACGAACTCGCCGCTGCTCGACCGGTTCCCCTACCTCGGTACGCCGGCCGGTGGTTCCCAGTCGACTCCCGGAACGCCGGCCGCATCATGACCACTGGCCCGGGCAACAACGCGGTGGAGAATCCCCATGCAGGCAAGGGTTCCTCGGTACCCCTCGACATCGGCGGCGAGATCGGCGCCCTCGTCATCCAACTGCCGGCCGCACTCGAAGACCAGGAGATCGAGCTGCGCCCGACGGGCCTTGGTCCCGGACATGGCCATGATGACGGGCATGGTCACGGGCACGGGCACGGCCATCACCTGCCGCACGTCGCTGTCGTACCCCGGCCGACGGCGGACGGAACCATCCTGCACTCCGCCGTCTTCCACGAGGTACGCCAAGGCAGCTACCAGCTCTACGTCCGCCCGGACGGCCCGGTCCAACTGACTGTGGACATCCACGGCGGCCAGGTCACCGAGGCAACCTGGCCGACGTCAGCGGCGGGCGTGGGTTAGTCGTACATCTTGTCCAGGAGGTCGGCGTACTGGGTTTCCACGTGCTTGCGCTTGAGCTTCAGGCTGGGTGTCATCTCGCCGGTCTCCACAGTGAGATCCCGGTCGAGGATGGTGAACTTCTTGATGGTTTCCCAGCGGTTCAGGCCGGCGTTGAGCTCGTCGACGTACCCCTGGACCATGGCGCGGGCCGCGTCGGAGCTGACGATCTCTTCGTACGGCTTGCCGGTCATACCGTTCGACGCGGCCCAGCCCTGGATGGCTTCGGGGTCCAGGGTGACGAGCGCGCTGACGAAGTTGCGCTTGTTGCCGTGGACAACGAACTGGCCGACGTACGGGCAGATCATCTTGAACCGGCCCTCGATCACCTGCGGGGCGACGTACTTGCCGCCGGAGGTCTTGAACAGGTCCTTCTTCCGGTCGGTGATGAAGAGGAACTCGTCCTCGAAGTGACCGATGTCGCCGGTGTGGAACCAGCCGTCGGCATCGATCACCTCGGCGGTCTGCTCGGGCTGGTTGTGGTAGCCGCTCATCACGCCGTCGCCCCGGATCAGGATCTCGCCGTCCTCGGCGATCTTCGCCTCGGTGGCCGGGAAGATCGGGCCGACGCTGCCGAGCCGGTACTGGCCCGGGCGGTTGAGCGACGAGCCGGCCGCGGTCTCGGACAGACCGTAGCCCTCCAAGATCAACAGCCCGGCCGCGTGGAACCACTCGGCCAGCTGCTTGTCGAGGGCGGCGGAGCCGGAGACGAAGAAGCGGATCCGCCCGCCGAACCGGGCCCGGATCTTCGACAGCACCAGCTTGTCGGCCAACGTGTACTGCGCCGCCAACGCGCCACCCGGCTCCTTGCCGGCCTGCCGCAGTACGGAGACCTTGGCGCCGACGCCGAAGGCCCAGTGGAAGAGCTTGGCCTTGATCCCGCCCTCGTCCTCGATCATGGTGACGATCCGGGCGTGCGCCTTCTCGAAGATCCGCGGCGCGGCGGCCATGAACGTCGGCTGGACGACGGCCGCGTTCTCGACGATCTTGTCGATCCGGCCGTCGATCGCAGTGGCGAAGCCGATCTGGAACTGGACGGCGAGCAGGACCTGACCGAACACGTGCGACAGCGGCAGCCAGAGGAACTGCAGGTCGTCCGGGCTGAGGACCCGGATCCCCTCGACCGCGGCACCCTCGTACGTCCAGACCGAGTGCGGCAGCCGGACACCCTTGGGACGCCCGGTGGTGCCGGAGGTGTAGATCAGCGTGCAGAGGTGGTTCGGCTGGATCTGAGCCAGCCGCTCATCGATCGCGTCGGCGTGTTCCTCCAGGTATTTGTCGCCGAGCTCATCCAGCGCTGCCAGCGACAGAACCCAGGAGGTGTCCTCCGCCGGGGGCTCGCCGTCGATCAGGACGACCTTCTGCAGCGAGGGCGTCTCGGACCGGTGCTCGCGCAGCTTGTCCAGTTGGGTCGCGTCCTCGGCGAACACGACCTGTACGTCGGCGTCGGCCACGATGAAGGCGACGTCGGTCGCCATCGTGGTCGGGTAGATCGTGGTCGTCGCGGCAGCCGCAAGGACGGCGGCCAGGTAGCACTCGACCCACTCCATCCGGGTGCTCGAGGCGACCGCGACCCGCTGCTCGGGCTGTACGCCGAGGGCGATCAAGCCCGCAGCACGGCGCCGGCCCAGCTCGTCGAGCTCCCGCCAACTGGCGGATTTCCACTGGTCCCCTGACGGGTACCGGAAGGCCTCGCGCGAAGGGGTCGCGGCGACCCGATCGAGGAACATCGTGGCCATGTTCTCTTTGCGATTGCTGAGCAGCGCGAGCTGGCCCTCATCGGCGACTGGCTTCATTGTCTGGCCTCCATCGGGGGTCAAGTAACCGGAGGGTAATGGCTAGCAGGCACAGCTGACTATGCCCCTCGCTTGCCCGCCCCCACTTCTCCATTACGTTTCCGCAACGTGTACACACGGCCAGTGGCCTATGTCTCACTGTCAGTTCTACTCCTCGCCCGCCAGGCCCCGTCAACCGCCCTGCCGCAGCCGATCCAGCGCGCCACGGACCACGACCGCATCGGGGTGGTCCATCGCCTCGAGGATCTCCAGCGCCTCGGTCCAGCTCACCCGGGCCGCCTCGGGCTGACCGGCTCGCTCCTGGACCTTGGCCATCGACATCAGGCACTCCGCGGTCTCGTGGCGACGTCCCTGGGCGCGCAGGATGGCGACAGCGGTCGCGTAGCTGGCGATGGCTTCATCGAGACGGCCGGAGCCGGCCAAGGCGAACGCCATCGTGTCGCTCACCACAGCACGCCCGTACTCCGAGTCCTGCTCCTCGTAGAGCTTCAGCGCCTGGTGCGCATAGTCGACCGCCGCCTCGTACTCGCCGAGTTGCCCGTAGTACCAGCCGAGGTTGTTGAGCGCGTTGGCCCGCGCGTCGACGTGGCCGGTCCGCTCGTAGATCCGGAGCGCGCGGGTCGTCTTCTCGATGGCCTGCCGGTGCTCCCCCATCCGGCTCAGCACCCGCGCCTGACTCAGCGAGCCGTGCGCGACACCGGCGTCGTCATCCAGTTCCTCGGCGATGCCGAGCGCCAACTCGTGCTGCCGGATCGCGTCGTCCCACTGCCGCAGCGCCATGTGACCCCGGGCGAGATCCCGGCGCGTCTGCGCCTGCCTGCGCAGATCGCCGAGCCGGACCGCCGCATCAAGCGCCAGCAACTCGGACTCCAGGTACCCGGGCCGACCACGGAAGTCCAGATAGTCCGCGATCGTCCACACGTACAACCACAACAGCCCATCGGCCCGGCCGGCAGCAGCCCGCAGTACGGCGAGATTGTTCGGCTGCTCGGAGTCGAACCAGGCGAACGCCTCCTCACGAGTCGACGGCGGTACGACGTCGACGCCGGGATCCAGCCCGGGCAGCTCGACCGGATCGCGCCTCGGCGCGAGCAACAACGCGGCCGCATTGCCCGTGTGCACCAGGTACCCGAGCAGCCGTTCGAAGGCCTCGTCCGCCTCCTGCTCCTCACACAGCTCCCGCGCGTAGCTCCGCAGCAGATCGTGCAGCGCATAGCGATCCGGCCCGAGCTCAACTAGTTGATGGTTTGCAACCAGTACGGCGAGCATGCCCCGAGCCTCACGCACCGGCACACCGGCCAAGGCCGCCGCGGCACCAACGGTGATCTCGGCACCAGGATGCTGAGCCAGCAGCCGGAACAACCGAGCGAGCTCGGGCCGCAACTGCCGGTACGACCAGGAGAAGATCGTCCGTACGTCGACCCCGTCGGTGGTCGACAGTGCATCGAGCGGCCCTTGGCTGAGCATCTCGACAAACGAGTCCAGTTGTCGCCTGGGCCGTAACGCGATCTGTGCCCCGAGCAACGAAAGTGCCAGCGGAAGCCCTGCACACCGGGCGATCAGCTCTTCGGTGCTCTCGGCATCTTCCTGCAGCCGCCGGTCACCAATCCTTGCCGCTAGCAACTGTCTGGACTGGGCGGAGTCGAGCACGTCCAGCTGGATCGGCTCCGCCTGCTCGGTCGCGACCAGTCCGGCGAGCTCGTTCCGGCTGGTGACGAGGGTGAGGCAGTTCGCTCCGGATGCCGCCAGCGGCCGCACCTGTTCGGCAGATCGGGCGTTGTCCAGTACGACGAGGACCGCGCGCTCCGCGAGCAGGCTGCGGTACAGCGCGATCTGCTCGTCCGCGGCGATCGGCAGCCGATCGGCCGGAATCCCCAGTCCGGCAAGGAAACGCGGCACCACCGTCTGCGGGTCGGCGGGCTCGATCGCGGGCGAGTACCCGAGCAGGTCGGCGTACAGGATCCCATCGGGGAAGGTGTCCGCGACCTGCCGGGCCCAATGGATTGCAAGCGAGGTCTTGCCGACTCCGGCCGGTCCGATGATGAGTCCGAGATGCACACCGGGAAGCAGTCCGTTCAGCCGCTGCAGGTGCTCCGTCCGACCGGCGAAGGCCGGTACGGCGGTCGGCAGCTGACGCGGAACCACCATGCTCTCGGTATCGGTCGCCTCCAGTAGTTCGGCGTGGACCCGCTGCAGTTCGGGACCAGGGCCGACCCCGAGGATCTCGCGCAGTCGGCGCGAGACTTCGGCGTACGTCGACAACGCGAGCGCCTGCCGTCCGGACGCATGCTGCGCGCGCATGAGTTGGGCCCAGAACCGCTCTCGCGTCGGGTAGCGCTCAACGAGTTCGGTCAGCTCCGGGATCACCCCGGCCGCGTCACCGAGCGCCATCCGGGCGTCGAACGACAACTCCTGCGCCTGCAGATGTTCCTCGACCAGGCGCGGAATCATCTCCCGGGTCAGCGCGCCCGCGTCGAGACCGGCCAGCGGTTCGCCTCGCCAGAGCGCGAGGCCCTCGGTGATCAGCGCGACCCTGTCGGCGGGATCCTCGACCTCGCCGGCGCGGCGGACCAGGGACCGAAACGTTTCGAGATCGAGCTGCGTCGGGTCGGCATGCAGCGTGTAACCGCCGTCGCCGGTGCGGATCATCGTCCGCTCGGCGTCCCCCAGTGCGGTCCGGAGCCGGGAGACGTAGATCTGCAGCGCGGCGCGCGGACTGCTCGGCAGCTCCTCGTCGTCCCAGAGAACGTCGACGAGATCCTCGGTCCGCACGGTGCGGTTGAGGCGCAGCAACAGCGCGGCCAGCAGGACCGCAGGCTGGTGTGCCGGCAGCGGGATCACCTCACCGCCGGCGGTCCGCACCTCCACTGTTCCGAGCAGGCGGAAGCGCAGCCCCGAAGGCCCGCTCATCCCACGCTGCTCCAGCTCGGTCACCTCTCCCCTGCTCCCGGCCGAAGAATCGCCGTGGAACAACCAGCAGGAAAGGCATACCTTATCGCCGCGTCAGTCTACGCAGCAGTTCTCGGTATGACATTTTCTTGACATTAGGGCCCGGGCCCTGGGGCGAATCTGGTGCTGCCGCAGCGGAGTCAGCGCTCGGCCAGGAGCTCCGCGATCTGGACGGCGTTGAGGGCGGCGCCCTTGCGGAGGTTGTCGTTGGAGATGAACAGCACCAGGCCGCGGTTGTCCGGGACCGACTGGTCCTGGCGGATCCGGCCGACGTACGACGGATCCTGACCGGCCGCGAGCAGTGGCGTCGGGAGATCCGCGAGCGCGACACCAGGAGCGGCGCCGAGCAGCTCGGTCGCCTGCTCGGGCGTGATCGGCCCGGCGAACTCGGCGTGGATGCTGAGCGAGTGACCGGTGAAGACAGGGACCCGGACACAGGTCCCGGCGACCAGGAGGTCCGGGATGTGCAGGATCTTGCGGCTCTCGTTCCGGAGCTTCTGCTCCTCATCGGTCTCACCGGTGCCGTCGGCAACGATCGAACCGGCCAGCGGGAGCACGTTGAACGCGATCGGCCCGGCGTACACCTTGGGCTCGGGCAGCGTGATGCCCTGGGTGCCGCGAGCGAGTCTGCCGCCGGGCTCGACGAGGGCGCGCGCCTGGTCCTCGAGCTCACTGACTCCCACCCCTCCGGAGCCGGAGACAGCCTGGTACGTCGACACCACGAGCCGGGTCAGCGTGGCGGAGCCGTGCAGCGGCGCGAGCACTGGCATCGCGGCCATGGTGGTGCAGTTCGGGTTGGCGACGATGCCCTTCGGCAGGTTGTCGAGGTCGCCGGGGTTCACCTCGGACACGACCAGCGGTACGTCGGGGTCCATCCGCCAGGCGGACGAGTTGTCGACCACGACCGCACCGGCGGCGGCGACCTTCGGGGCGAACTCCTTCGAGGCGGTCTTGCCGTTGGAGAACAGCGCCAGGTCGAGACCGCTGAAGTCGGCGGTGGCGGAGTCCTCAACGGTGATCTCGGTGTCACCGAACGGGAGCGTCGTACCGGCCGAGCGCGCGGACGCGAAGTACCGGATCTCGTCCACCGGGAACTTCCGCTCGACGAGCAGCTCCCGCATGACGCTACCGACCTGACCTGTGGCTCCGAAGACTCCTACTCGCATGCAGAAGACAGTAATGGGTGGGCGCCGGCCCGGCTCCGGAATTCCAGCATGCGTACCGACGAACGGGTAGTAGTGGGCGGCGGCGCGGCCTGCCCAAGGCGTTCAGGCGGGTGGCCGCCGCCGGCGCCGGACTACTACCCGTTCGCCCGTACGGTGTCAGGCGTCGGCGACCAGGACGCCGCCGTTGGCTACGTCGGTGGTCTCGATCTCGGTGAAGACGATCCGGACGGATTCGCGCTTGGCGTTCAGGATGGAGATAGCGGACTCGGTGACGGCGGCGACGAACTCGCGGCGCTGGTCCAGGGTGCGGCCGGGCAGGAGTTCGACGGTGATGTTCGGCATGGAGGTCACTCCAAATCGGTAGTGTTCTGTGACACGGGACAGTGTTCCAGGGTTGGTTCGATCAGTGAGGGCTGACTGCGCCCGCCCGTCTCCCCGCGACCTCGTCGGTCTCGCCGGGTCGCGGTTCAGCGAGTCGACCAGCTCGTCGACTTCGGTACGACGCCGGCAAGAGGAGGCCGACACCGACGTACACCACCAAGGAAGTTGCCAACGGCAACGCGACGACCAGGGTCGGTGTCGGCGGACTCGATCCCCCACTTGACGATTGCCCAGACGATCAGGCCGATCGCCCAGGACGCGAGCGCGAGCGCGACCAGATGCCGATCAGCACCATCAAGACGAAGTAGCCGACCAGGACCGTCCAGTCCAAAGCGGTCATTGTGGAACCTCCCAGAGGCGTGGGCGCTGTGGTGGAAGGTTCCATCTGCCAGAACACAGTGTCAAGTGGCGGAACCCGGAACATTTCTCGATCCTATCCACTGAACTCACTGTTTGACAGACTGTTCCGTGGAATAGAACCTTGTTCTGTGAATCTGCAGATCAGGCACGCCACCCATCCCGATCAGGTGCCCGGGTTCGACACCGCGGCGCTCCGCCGGCACTACCTGGTCGACGACCTCTTCGTCCCGGACACGATCACCGCGGTACTCACCCACCACGACCGGATCGTCCTGGCCGGCGCGCGCCCCACGAGCGGCCCGCTGACGCTGGGGACCTGGCCGGAGCTGCGCAGCGAGTACTTCCTCGAACGCCGCGAGGCCGGCATCGTCAACGTCGGCGGACCAGGCACGGTCACCGCCGACGGGACGAAGTACGAGCTGACCACCGGAGCGTGCCTGTACGTCGGACGCGGCGTCCGCGAGGTCGTCCTCGACGGCCCCGACGCGGCGTTCTACCTCTTCTCGGCCGCGGCCCACACCGACTTCCCCACCGCGCTGGTCAATCCAGGTGAGGGAAACCGGCTCGAGCTCGGCGACCAGCAGACCGCGAACCGTCGCACTATCGACCAGTACATCCACGCGGACGGCGTACGCAGCTGCCAGATCGTGCTCGGCGTGACCACGCTCCACTCAGGCAGCACCTGGAACACCATGCCCGCGCACACGCACGACCGCCGGACCGAGTGCTACCTGTACTTCGGCCTGCCCGAGACCGAGCGGATCGTCCACCTGCTCGGCGAACCCGACGAGACCAGGCACCTGCTGGTCGCCGATCGCCAGGCCGTGATCTCACCGAGCTGGTCGATCCACTCCGGCGCCGGCACCTCGTCGTACAGCTTCGTCTGGGCGATGGCCGGCGAGAACCAGGCCTTCGCGGATATGGACGGCGTCGACGTACGGGACCTGCGGTGACGGCTGACCTGTTCAGCCTCCAGGGCCGTACGGCGCTCGTCACCGGAGCCCGGCGGGGTATCGGCGCGGCCATCGCCGCCGGGTACGCCGCGGCCGGTGCCGAACTGATCCTGATGGCCCGGGACGCCGCCCTCGATGACACCCTCGAGGCGATCAAACAGAACGGCGGCGGTGAGGCGACCGTAGTCATCGCCGACTTCGCCGACCCGGCCGCGGTAGAGGCGGCCGCTTCCGAGCTGGCGAAGACGCGGAGGATCGACATCCTGGTCAACAACGCCGGCACGATCCGGCGTGCCCCGGCGGCCGAGACCACCACCGCCGACTGGCAGCACGTGATCGACGTGAACCTCAACTCCACCTGGGCGGTCACCCGGCCGGTCGGTGCCGCGATGGTCGA
Organism: Kribbella steppae; assembly: GCF_004342025.1. Taxonomy (GTDB): domain Bacteria; phylum Actinomycetota; class Actinomycetes; order Propionibacteriales; family Kribbellaceae; genus Kribbella; species Kribbella steppae. The sequence goes on from NZ_SLWN01000001.1 coordinate 705,483, forward strand.
GCGCGGCGCCGGCGCGGTCGTCACGATCGCCTCGCTGCTGAGTTTCCAGGGCGGGATCACCGTTCCGGCCTACACTGCGAGCAAACATGCGGTCGCGGGACTGACCAGGGCGCTGGCCAACGAGTGGGGTCCGGCCGGTGTCCGGGTGAACGCGATCGCACCCGGATACATCAGCACCGACAACACCACCGACCTGCGCGCGGATCCCGGTCGCGAAGCGGCCATCCGGGACCGCATCCCGGCCGGTCGCTGGGGGCAGCCGGAGGATGTGGTCGGCGCCGCGGTCTTCCTGGCCTCGGCGGCGGCCGGCTATGTCAACGGTCACGTCCTCGCGGTCGACGGCGGCTGGCTGGCCAGATAGGCACTTCGCCCAGGAGAGAGGTGGCAGGATGACCGACATGAGTTCGCCCTCGGCCATCGACAAGACGCTGATGGTGCTCGACGCCGTCCTCGAACACTCGCGGTTCACCGATGTCGTCAACGCGACCGGTCTGGCCAAGTCGACCGTGCACCGGATCATGGCCTCACTGGTCGAGCACGAGTTCGTCGCCCAGGCCGAGGACGGTTCGTACCACCCGGGCCCCAAGGCGCTGCGGCTCGCCGGGCACGCGCTCACCAACGTCGACCTCGCCACGGTCGCCCGCCCGGTGCTCGCCGACCTGGTCGCCCAGACTCGCTGCACCGTGCATGTCGGTCTCTTGAACGGCGACGAGGCGATCTACGTCGCGCGCCTCGACGGCCCGAAGCCGTACCGGATGCCGTCCCGCGTGGGCAAGGCGTTCTGGCTGCACTGCACTGGCATCGGCAAAGCATTGCTGGCCGAGAAGGACGACGAGGCACTCGACGCCCACATCACCCGGACCGGTCTCCCGGCCCGCACTCCCCTGACGCACACGACCGCGGCCGCGTTGAAAGCGGACCTCGCCCAGGTGCGGGCCCGCGGCTACGCACTCGACGACGAGGAGAATGAGCCAGGCATCCGTTGCGTCGCCGCGGTCATCCACGACCACACCGGCGCCGCGATCGCCGCGGTCAGCATCTCCACGCTGTCGCTCGAGCAGTCCATCGCCCAGGTTGCCCTGATGGCCCCCGCGGCCATCGAGGCCGCCCGCAAGATCTCCGCCGCCCTCGGCTACCGCGAGCCGACCTAAGCCGCCTGCTGTGGCAGGTCGGTACGGAACCAGTCGATCGTCCGCCGGAGCCCTTCCTCAGTAGGGATCTTCGGTTCCCAGCCGAGCAGATCCCGCGCCCGGCTGAAATCCGGTTGCCCCCAAGCAATGAGTGCCGATCATGCACCGACGGTTTGCATCTGGCCAGCCTGCCTCCGCCGCGCCGCAGCCCACCGTACGACGGGTGGGAACAGCACTCCGATCAGGGCGAACCAGACGCCAAGGATGACCCAGCCGGGGGCGCCGAGGCCGAGTGGGAGGAGGGCCAGGACGGTGGGGGCGACCATGGTGCTGATGGACATGCTGGTGTTCCAGACGCCTTGGTATTGACCCTGCGCGTGGTCGGCGGCGAGGTCAAAGCCGAGCAGGAACGAGCCGGACGACTGCAGCAACTCACCGATCACCTGCACCAGCGCACCGACCGCCAGCAGGCCGATCGCGAGCGCCGCGTTCCCCCAGGACGCGCCGGCGAACAGCACCATTGATGCCAGCAGCAACAATCCTGCGGTCCGGGTCGCCCGTGCCGCGGTCGTCGGGTCGGCGATGCCGCGGGACGACCGTACCTGGAACAGCGCGACGACCACGGTGTTGATGATCAGCAGGAGCGCGACCGTCCACCGGGGTGCGTCGGTGTGATCGACCACCCACAGCGGGATCGCGACGTCCAGTACGGCGTACTGGATCGACATCCCGGCGTTGAGTGCGGCAACCGCGAGGTACCCGCGGTCGCGCAGGGCGACCCAGACCGGCCCGTCGTCGCTCTTCGGCTGCGGCGCGACCCGTGGGACCGCCAGCACGACGAACGCCGCGACGATGCTCAGTGTCGCGTCGAGCACGAACATAAGGCGGTACGCCGTACTCGTGTCGAAATGCAGCGCGAACACAGCGATGCCGGCGCCGGCCATGATGCCGATGTTGGTGACCGCGCGCAGGTAGGCGCGGGCCGCGACCCGGTCGGCGCCCTGGGTGATCGCGGCGATCAGCGCGGCCCGGACCGCGCCGGCGCCTCGGTCGATCACGGTGAGCACGACGGAGACGACCAGGAACTGCCAGAAGGTCTGCACGAGCAGGTAGAGCAGCGAGAGTCCGCAGACCATCAGACTCAGTACGACGAACAGCGTGCGCGGACCGCGGCGATCGGCCAGATGTCCCAGCGGCACCGCCGACAGCAAGCCGAACAGACCGGCGATGGTGAGGCCAAGACCGACCTGAGCGATCGACAATCCGACGATCCGGGTGAAGTACAGCACGCTGACCGTCATCAGCAACCCGTTGCCGACCCTGCTGAGCAGAGTGGCGAGGGCGAGTGGCCGAAGTGGTCCGGGTGCGGGCAGCAGGCCCCTCACCCGCGCGCCGCGACGCGCTCGGCGATACCGCGGAGTTCATCCATCAGGTCGACGCCAGAGTCCAGCATCCGTTGCATCTTCGCCGGGTCCTGCGCTCCGAACATGTGCCCGATGGTCACCTCATGGTCCGGTCGGCTCAGCACCTCGACCGGGTCGCCTGCACCGATCTCTCCGGTCCGAAGCACCTTCAAGTAGGCGCCGGGGCAGCCGGCCTGGTGGAACCTCTTCACCCAGTGCGGCTCCTGCATCCGGTGCTGGAACGTGATGCACGGGATCCGCGGCGCCCGGACCATCACCTCGACCTCGTCGCCGATCCGCCAGACCTCACCGAGCAGCGCGCCGGTGACGTCGACCCCTTCGGTGCGCAGGTTCTCCCCGAACAACCCGGTGGGAATCTCTCGATCGAGCTCGGCCGCCCACCACTGGGCGTCCTCCTCGGCGTACGCGTAGAGCGCCAGGTCGGGACCGCCGTGGTTCTTGGTGTCACAGACCCTGTCACCGGCGAGACCGAGCTCGCCGACGTGCACGCGACCTACCTGCGGACGCTTGTCGATCGCGGTCAGCCCGGTCTCCTTGGGACCCGGGATCAGCTTCTCCACCACGTTGACCGTCAGCAGCCGCATGACCCCCATCATCCGTCGATACGGGCCGCGGCTCTACCGGTTTAATCCTGGATGGCCTTCACGATGGCGATGTTGCGGGTGAGCCAGTCCTGCGGCAGCGACTCGTCGGCGCCGGCACCGTCCAGCGTCCACAGGAGGTTGAGCATCTGCCGGACGATCACCCAGTCGCGGGCACGGTCCTCGTCGAGCTCGGCCGCGTCGATCGCGGCATAGAACCGCTGCCGGACCGCGAACCGAAGGTCGCCGGAGGCAACGACCTCGTCCCAGCGGTTCCAGATCAGCGGCGCGACCTCGTAGTGCGGGTCGCCGGACAGCGGCTTGGGGTCGATCACCAACCAGGGTTCGCGAACGCCGGCCAGCACGTTGAAGTAGTGCAGGTCGGTGTGGATCAGCTTGCCGTCGCAGGCCGGGTCGGTGCTGAAGTCCTCGGCCAGCGCGATCGCCTGGTCGACGTACCGATGCGGAACGGGCGCCGATGCGGGCAGCTGGCGGAACCGTTCGACCCAGCGCTTCAGCTCGCCGGACAGCGTCCGGTACTGCGGTCCTGCCGGGATGTGCAACCGTTTGTAGGTGTCGCCAACGATCTCGCAGGCCTCGATCGCGTCGATCGTGGTCAGGTCACGTGGCTCCAACCGCTCGAGCAGCAAGGCGAACCGGCGTGGATCCGCGCGCAGCAGTTGCACCGCGCCGTTCCCGCCCCAGTCCCGGAGCGCGAGGTGCTCGGTCTCGGCCTCCCAGTGCGGGAACTGCACCTTGAGTACGGCGCGCTGCCCGTCGGCCGTGGTCACCGGCACGACCAGGGCGCAGTTCCCGTACGACGTCGTACCGTCGACCGTCAGCCGCCACTCGTCGAGCAGTTCGCGGGTCAACCGCGGCAGCCGGTCCAGCCAGTCGGCCCAGTCCTGACCCCGCGACGCGACAACCAGGAAGTCCGCCGGGATCTCGACCGGCACTACTTCTTGGCCTTCTCCCCGGTGTCGGAAGTGCGCAGCGCGGCGATGAAGGCCTCCTGCGGGACCTCGACCCGGCCGACCATCTTCATCCGCTTCTTGCCTTCCTTCTGCTTCTCCAGCAGCTTGCGCTTCCGGGTGATGTCACCGCCGTAGCACTTGGCCAGGACGTCCTTGCGGATCGCCCGGATCGACTCGCGGGCGATGATCCGGGACCCGATCGCCGCCTGGATCGGCACCTCGAACTGCTGCCTGGGGATCAGTTCCTTCAGCTTGCCGGCCAGCGCGACACCGTAGGAGTACGCGTTGTCACGGTGCACGATCGCCGAGAACGCGTCGACCGTCTCACCCTGGAGCAGGATGTCGACCTTGACCAGCGCCGCGGCCTGCTCACCGGTCGGCTCGTAGTCCAGTGACGCGTAGCCCTTGGTCTTGGACTTCAGCTGGTCGAAGAAGTCGAAGACGATCTCGGCCAGCGGCAGCGTGTAGCGGAGCTCGACCCGGTCCTCGGACAGGTACTCCATCCCCTGCAGGTTGCCCCGCTTGGTCTGGCACAGCTCCATGATGACGCCGATGAAGTCCTTCGGGCTGAGGATCGTCGCCTTCACCACCGGCTCGTAGATGTCGGCGATCTTGCCTTCCGGGAACTCGCTCGGGTTGGTGACGACATGCTCCTTGCCGTCTTCCATCTCGACCCGGTAGACCACGTTCGGCGCGGTCGAGATCAGGTCCAGGTCGAATTCGCGCTCGAGCCGCTCGCGGACGATCTCCATGTGCAGCAGACCGAGGAAGCCGCAGCGGAACCCGAACCCGAGCGCACCCGAGGTCTCCGGCTCGTACTGCAGGGCCGCGTCGTTCAACTGCAGCCGCTCCAGCGCGTCCCGCAGCGTCGGGTAGTCGTCGCCGTCGATCGGGAACAGCCCGGAGTACACCATCGGCTGCGGGTGCTTGTAGCCGCCGAGCGCTTCAGTCGCGCCGTGAACGGCCGCCGTGACGGTGTCACCGACCCGGGACTGGCGGACGTCCTTCACGCCGGTGATCAGGTAGCCGACCTCGCCGACGCCGATACTCGGCGACTTCATCGGCTCCGGGGAGATGACCCCGACCTCGAGCATCTCGTGCACAGCACCGGTCGACATCATCTTGATCCGGTCGCGGTGGGTCAGCTCGCCGTCGACCACCCGGACGTAGGTGACCACACCGCGGTAGGTGTCGTAGACCGAGTCGAAGATCAGAGCCCGGGGCGGCGCGTCCTTGACGCCCTTCGGCGGCTCGACCTGGGCCACGATCTCGCTCAGCAGCTCGTCAACGCCCTCACCCGTCTTCGCCGACACCCGCAGTACGTCGGACGGGTCGCAGCCGATGATGTGGGCAAGCTCGGCCGCGTACTTCTCCGGCTGGGCGCTGGGCAGGTCGATCTTGTTCAGCACCGGGATGATGTGCAGGTCTGCGCTCAGCGCGAGGTAGAGGTTCGCCAACGTCTGCGCCTCGATCCCCTGCGCCGCGTCGACCAGCAGCACCGCACCCTCACACGCCTCCAGCGACCGCGACACCTCGTAGGTGAAGTCGACGTGACCGGGCGTGTCGATCATGTTCAGGATGTACGTCGTACCGTCCGGGGCGAGCAGGCCACCCGGGGAGTCCGGTTTCGGCGCGAACGGGAGCCGGACCGCCTGCGACTTGATCGTGATGCCGCGTTCCCGCTCGATGTCCATCCGGTCCAGGTACTGCGCCCGCATCGAGCGGTCGTCGACCACCCCGGTGATCTGCAGCATCCGGTCGGCCAGCGTCGACTTGCCGTGGTCGATGTGGGCGATGATGCAGAAGTTCCGGATCAGCGACGGGTCGGTACGACCCGGCTGGGGCACGGTCGTGGGGCCAACGGGCACGGAGGGGATCCAGTTCGTCTAGGGTCCTGCTGGGTTCTTGCTGGTCAACCGGTCAATCATCCCATGCGGGGCCAGCGGATTCGAAAATGCCGAGCGGCTCGCGGGCTGGGGGCCTACCGTTTGGAGGCATGGCGCATGCTGCTGGGGTCCGGTTGCCCTTCGAGGAGGTGCCCGCTCAGGTGCGGGCGTGGGTGGAACGCGCACTGGGGTCGGTGGTGGTCTCCGCCACGACCCAGCAGGGCGGCTTCTCCCCCGGCGTCGCCGCCCGCCTGATCACCGCGTCGGGCCGCCGCGCCTTCGTCAAGGCGGTCGGTACGTCGCTCAACCCGAAGACGCCGGAGCTGTTCCGCAACGAGATCGCCGCCATGCGGGGCGGCGGGCAGCTCCCCCAGACCCCTGTCCTGTACGACGTCTACGACGACGGCGACTGGGTCGTCCTGCTGCTCGAGGACATCGAAGGCTGGTTGCCGCCTCACCCCTGGGTGCAGGAGGACGCCGTACGGGTCCTGGATGCTCTGGACGAGTTGACGTTGGCTCTGGACCCGTCGCCGTGGACGGACGCACCGGTCGCCGCCGTACGGAGTCGGGAGTTCCTGAGCCGGTGGGACAACGTGATCACCGACGGTCTCGACGTACCGTCCTGGGTGGCCGGACGCGAGGAGCAGCTGGCCGAGCTGGCCCGGGAGGGCCTAACGACCCTTGCGGCGGGCAAGGCGCTCGCGCACTGGGACCTGCGGGCCGACAACGTGATCCTGACTGAGGACCGCGTGGTGTTCATCGACTGGGCCCATGCGGCGCTGGCACCGGCGTGGGCCGACACGGTGATCCTGCGGGCCGACATGCGCGAGTCGGTGACGTTGCCCGATCTGCCGGACGATGTCGCCATCACCGGCTTCCTGGCCGCCATCGCGGGCGGCCTGTGGTGGGGCGCGGCCCAGCCGGCCCCACCCGGCCTGCCAACGATCCGTGCCTGGCAGCGTAAGCACGCGCTCATCCACCTCGACTGGGTACGCGAGCGGCTGACTTGACCTCTGGACGCAGCGTTCTGGGGAGATGCGCGTCTCTGAGGGTGTGACGAATCCAATGGTGAGCATCAGCGGCCCAGACCGGGCTCTGGCGCAGGACGACGCGCGGACAGCCGTGTCGGCGCTCTACCAGCAGCACTGGGCCGGGCTGGTTCGCCTGGCCGTGCTGGTGATGGACGACCGGCAAGCGGCGGAGGACGTCGTACAGGAGGCCTTCGCCGACCTGTACCGGCACTGGCCGCTGCGGGAATCCGGCAAGGCGCTGGGGTACCTCCGCACGGCCGTACCCAACCGAGCCGCTCGGTCCTGCGCCGCCGCAAGGTCGCACGGCTCTACACCCCACCCCACGAGGCGCCGAACGCCTCCGCCGAGAGCTCGGCCGTACTCGGCGAGGACCGGCAGCAGGTTCGGCATGCGCTGCGTGCCCTGCCCACCCGGACCCGTGCGGTCCTGGTACTGCGCTACTACCTCGATCTCCCGTTCGCCGAGATCGCCGAGACCCTCGGGATCAGCGAATCCACCGCACGAGCCACCGCCTCGCGCGGGCTCGCGGTCCTCACTCAGAAGCTGGAGGATGTCCGATGAACGACACAGAGGCTCGCCTGCGCGACTACCTGCACGCCACTGCCGGCACCGTTCCGGACAGCGCCCCCGGCCTCGACCTCGAGACGGGCACCATCGCCCACCGCCGCCGCTGGCCGGTGGTCCTCGCCGCCGCGGCCATCGCCGTGGTCCTCGTGCTCGCCGCGTCCTTCCTGACCCGTCTCGCGCCCGACCAGCCCGAGCCCGCCGGCCAACCTGGACCGGTGTCGGGCGAGCCTCCGCAGGTTCCGTACACGGTGAGCGAGAACCGCGTGCTCACGCTGCACGACGACGGGCAGCAGGTCCGCGTCACGTTCCCGAGCGACGGCTACTTCCGCGGCCGGGTCGGCGGCGGCTGGCTGACGCTCAAGATGCCGGCCAACCGGATCCTGCAGGCTGGCATTCTCCTGCCGGACGGCTCTTTCCGGCCGGTCGGCCCGCACCGCGGGTCAAGCCCGGTGCTGTCACCGGACGGCAGCCAGGTCGTGCTGGTGGCTCGCCAGCCCGATCAGAAGGGTCGTGTCCTGGTCGTCGACGTGCGGACCGGCCAGGAGATCGCGAGTACCCCGGTGCAGGCGAGAGTGCCGCTCATACTGGGCTGGAACAAGGCCGGTATCTGGATGAGCCACGACGAGACGAACAAACCCGAGCTGCTCGTCTGGCAGCCAGGATCGGGGCAGCCGCAGCCCGTCACCGCGCCCGCCTTCGACGGTGCGAGGGCGATCCCTGGCACCACCGACAAAGTCGTCCTGTCGACCAGGGCAGGTGAGAACCGCTGCTTGAAGGCTGGGTACTGCGTGGAACGAACTTCGAGGTCCAGCGGGAGTACTGCGACCAGGGCCAAGAGCAGCAATACCCGGTGTTGTCGCCCGACGGCCGCACCATCATCCACAGCCTGCAGAAGGTCGCGATCGACGTCGCCACCGGCAAGGTGACCAAGCTCCAATTGCCGGATCAGACGATCGACTGGCCGGAGCCGGTCTTCGAGGACGCGACGCACCTGCTGGCGCTTACCCAGCCCGAAGACGTCATGGGAGCTATCCCCCGGAAGCTCCACCGCTGTGATGTCACCACTGGTGCGTGCAAGCTGCTGGTGGAGGACGCCGCGAACATCACCCTGCAGCAGCCCTGAGATAGCGCGAGGGCGGCCCCCGATGACTGGGGGCCGCCCTCGTTTGGCCTAGCTGTCTACTCGGACGATGGTCGAGCCCGAACCGTCAGCACCATCGCTGTACTGCAGGCGGCCCAGGTACCGGGTGCCGGCGGTCAGGCCGGTCCAGGAGGCTGTGACCGTCGCCTGGGCGGCCACCTGGACAGGCTGGGTCGCCGGAGTGACGGTGAGGTTGCCCTCCGCGTTGAGCAGCTCCCAGTGGTTGAGCTTCACCTGCTGCTCGTTGGCTCCCGCGAACAGGTCGACGTACACGTCGTACGAGCCTCCGGCCGGTGCCGGGAGGTTGACCTCTTCCTCGGCCGACCCACCGGCGCTGCTGCCGAGCAGAGCCGTCGTACCCGTCTTGTAGACGAAGACGTCGAGGTCGGTGCCCGCCGGGTAGTCCGCGTCGAACGTCGAGAACCGGGCGTGCTTCACGCCGGCCGGGACGTTCACGGTGAACTTGGCGACGTGGTCGTTGGCCGCCGGGTTCGTGGTCGGGAACGACACGCCACCCGGGTTCTTCAGCGCGGCCTCGGCGACGGTGGCCGGGGTCAGACCGACGGCAGTCGTGTTGAGCGTGCCGGTGTACCCGGCCGTGATCGGCACCTGCACCGACCCCGCGGTCCCGGTCCCGCTGACCTGCACCGGCGCCTTGACCGTCAGCGGCTTGATCGCCACCGTGCTGCTCACCGCGTGCTTGGTCGACTTCCAGGTCAGCTTGCCGAACGTGTACTGCTCCAGCGGCGCACCGGTGTTCTCGACGGTGACCTTGTACGTCGCCGTACGGCCCGGGAGCGTGACCAGCATCTGCGGCGACACCGTCACCTTGAAGCCCTTCAGCCCCTCGACCTTCGGGAAGTAGATCTCCGGCAGGTTGCCGACGTTCCGCACGGTCCGGGTGACGGTCTGCTTGCCGGCCAGGTCGCCGACCGCGATCGTCGGGTAGTTCAGGTCGCTCGGGTCGATCTTGCCGTTCGCGCACAGCGCGTGCGTGGCAGGCACCTGACCGGAGCCGCAGACGAACTTGGTCCAGTCCTCGTACGACGAGTCGTAGACCAGGCCCGGGTCCATCGCCGTCTTGGGCTGCACGAGGCCGGCGCCGTACCCGAACGGCGTGGCCGGCGAGCCGGAGTCGTTCTGGATCGGCTTGCCGCTGGTGTCCTTGTCGGTGCCGGTGGTGAGCAGCGCGGACTTGATCGCCATCGGAGACCAGTTCGGGTACTTGCTGATCAGCACGGCCGCGGCGCCGGCGATGTGCGGCGAGGCCATCGACGTACCGCTCATGAACGCGTACTCGCCGCCGGCCGCGCTGAAGGCGGTCGTCGCGGCCAGGACGTTCGTCCCCGGCGCCATCACGTCCGGCTTGAGCAGGTCGCCGTTGCCGGCCAGGGACGGGCCCCGGCTGGACGAGCTGGCGACCTTCGGCGCGGTCACGCGGACCGGCGTACCGGCGCTGATCGTGGCGGTCGGGTTCGCGGTGCCGCCGACGTACGCCTTGATCGCGGGTGCGGCGACGTGGTCGAGGTGCACGGTCGGGACCGAGTGCAGGTCCGCGTCCAGGGTGCCCGCGGTGATGTTGACCAGGATCATGCCGACACCGCCGGCGTTCTTCACTTGCAGGCTCTTGTCGACGCGGGCGTTGCCACCGCGGTCGCAGACCACGATCTTGCCGGTCACCTTGGCCGGGTCGAGGGTGTCCGCCATGCACAGGAGCAGGTTGGCCGGGTTCGCACCGGCGAGGCCGGCGTCCTTGGCCAGGACGACCGGCGTGCTCGGCACACCCGAACCGATCCCGGCGCCGGTGTAGGACTTGCCGTCGCCCAGCGTCACCGTGGTCTGGATGTCGCGGTCATGCGTGCCGTTGGCAACCGTCGTCACCCACGGGTAGTTCTTGCCGACCGTGCTGACGCCCGGTCCGGTGTTGCCGGCGCTGGTGGCGACGAACACGCCCGCCCGGGCCGCGCGCAGGAAGGCGAGGCCGGTGGCGTTCACGAAGGTCGAGCCGGAGCCGGAGATCGAGTAGTTGAGTACGTCGACGCCGTCCGCGACCGCCGCGTCGATACCGGCCACGATGTCCGCGTCGGTACCGCTGCCGCCGCCGGTCTGGTCGACCGCCCACAGCACCTTGTAGATCGCCAGCCGGGCGTGCGGCGCGATCCCGGAGCCCTTGCCGTAGTCGCGGCCCATGACGCTCATCTCGACGCCGTAGTTACCGCCTGCGGTGCTGGCCGTGTGGGTGCCGTGGCCGCCGTAGTCACGCGGCGACTTGAACTCCTCCGGGATCGGCCGGGTGCCGATGCCCTTGTCGAAGTACCGGGCGCCGATCACCTTGTTGTTGCAGGCAACGGGCGCCTCCTCGCCGGCCTGGCAGGTGCCCTTCCACTTCTTCGCGATGATCGCGTCCGACGTCGTGGTGGTCTTGATCGGCGCGAAGCTGGCCCGCTCCGGGACATAGCCGGAGTCCAGTACGCCGATGATGACCCCGTCGCCGGCCTTGTCGATGCCACCGGCCTGCTGCCAGGCGCCGCCCTTACCGGACAGCCCGAGGAACCGCGGGGTGTCCACGGTGTCCTGGTGCTGCATCTCGCTCGGCTCGACGCTCTTCACACCGGACGACTTGGCCAGCTTGACGGCTTCGTCGTACGACATCTGCGCGGAGAAGCCGGCGTACGTGTAGCTGTAGTCGTACAGCTTCTTCACGTCAGGCACCTTGGCCAGGATCTCCTGGCGCTCGCGGGCGAGGTGCTGGACGTAGTCGACGACCTGGCCGGCGGTCTTGACCAGCTTGCTCCCGGGCACGACGCGGGTGGACGGCAGGCCGGCGATGCCGCCGCCGTACTCGGCCACCGGGGCGTCGTCGAGCTGGACGATGTAGGAGCCGGTCGACGACTCCTTGACCTGCGGGTCTGCGGCTACGGGTGCTTCCTCGGCCTGTAGCGCGTCCGCGGCACGCGCCACGAACGGGAGGCCGACCAGCGACGCGACGAGCGCGGTGGCCAGAATGATCGGGGTACGGCGGGGCACTGAGTTCCTCCAGGGCATTGGACGGCGCGATGGTGGAGCTTGGTCTCGCTGCTGACCCGTGACGACCGCACGCTCCACACCCCCTGCGGTGATCAGCGTCACGCGGGCCCGAGTATGCCTGTGGCGGGCAGCGATGTCACGCTCAGCACTGCACGTGCCAGCTCCCCGTCAGCTCCTGTTGGCGTACAGCAAGGGAAAACCCGATGCCGGACCTGAGCGAGTCCATCACGGTGTCAGCGCCGGCGTTGTCGGTGTACGGCCTGGTCAGCGACCTGCCGCGGATGAGCGAGTGGAGTCCTGAGTGCACGCGGGTCAGCTGGTCTTCCCGTACGCCGGGACCTTCTGTGGGAGCCCGGTTCGTCGGGCACAACCGGGCCGGCGCCGTCCGCTGGTTCACCTTCGGCCGGGTGGTGGACGCCGTACCGGGTGAGCGCTTCAGCTTCGTGGTGACCTTCGGGCCGATCCCGATCTCGCTGTGGTCCTACGACTTCAGCAGCCTGGAATCCGGCTGCGAGGTCACCGAGTCCTGGACCGACCACCGGCCGGCCGCCTTCCGGGCGATGTTCCGGCCGTTCTTCGGCGACCGGGTGCGGGCGAACGACCGCGGGATCAGGATCACGCTCGAGCGGCTGAAGACCGCTGCCGAGACCGCGTGATCCGGCGAGCGACCAGGCCGACGAGTACCAGCAGGAGAACAGCGCCCGAGACCTCCCAGACGCGGTCCCGCCCCCGGTCGGGGACCGGCGTGTCGAGGCGGTCGGCGTCAGGTCGCCGGAGCTGGACGACTCGGTCGAGTGGCAGCCCGGACGCGCCGTAGTCGTAGATGATCGTCTCGGTGACATCCAGGTCGCCGTCCGGCCGGACGTCGTACTGCGTTGTGAGCCGGGTCACCGCCGTGCTGCCGGGGTAGAACCGCGGCGTCTGACCCAGGACGATCACGGCGATTGCGGCCACGACGATGCCGAGGAACGTCAGCGCGACGATCCGGTTCACGGCACCATCGGTCTTGGCCGGAGTCTCGCCGACGGCGGGTTCAGGCGGGTTCCCGGTTTGGTCGCGGGCCCGGCTTGTTGGTAGTCTGGCTCTTCGCGCCCCCACGGGTGATGGTCAACCGTGCGCGCGACACCTTTCCTGTATTGACCGCACACACCTGATCGAGGCTCTGCTCCGTGGCGAACATTAAGTCCCAGATCAAGCGCAACCGCCAGAACGAGGCTGCGCGACTTCGCAACAAGTCGGTGAAGTCGACCCTCAAGACGGCTGTTCGCCGCTTCCGCGAGGCTGCCGACGCCGGCGACTCCGCGAAGGCGCAGGAGCAGGCCCGCGTGGCCGCCCGCCTGCTCGACAAGGCCGCCAGCAAGGGCGTCATCCACGCCAACCAGGCTGCCAACCGGAAGTCGTCCATCTTCAAGAAGGCCGCCTCCCTCTAAGCACCGCCAAACGATCGGCCGTCCGCACCGGACAGGCCGATCGTTTTTGCGTCCAAACCCAGCTGGCGTTCCAGCTGGGTTTTGTGTTTCCTGCTAGCGGCGGCCGTGGGATCGGCTGACGGTGATGACCATGCGTTCGAGGGCGTAGCCGGCGTCGCCGGAGGCGCCTTTGACGTCGGCGTCCGCCTGGGCGACTGCTTTGATCGCGGTCGCCAGGCCGCCGGGCGTCCAGCCGCGGGCCTGCTGCTTGAGCTGCTTCAGCTTCCACGGGGGTACGCCGACCTCGCGAGCCAGATCGGCCTCGCGCAGGCCGCCGGGCGCGCTGGAGAACTTCGCGAGTCCACGCAACCCGCCCGCCATCGCGCTCGTGACGAGCACCGGCGCGACCCCACAGTCCAAGGCCCACCGGAGCTGCTCCAGGGCCGGCTCGGTCCGCCCCGCGATCGCCGCGTCCGCGACCGCGAAACTCGTCACCTCCGCGCGGCCTCCGAAGTACTGACCGATCAGCTCCACGGTGACCGCCTGGCCGCCCGAGTCCGACACCAGTTGCGAACACGCCCCCGCCAGCGCCCGCAGATCATGACCGACCGCATCGACCAGCGCCGACGCCGCCGCCTCGTCCACGGTCCCGCCGTGCAACCGGATCTCCCCGGCCACGAACTGCGGCAACTCCCACGTCTTCGGCGCGGTCGCGACCACCTCACTGACAGATGCCTTCCGCAACTTGTCGAGGACCGCTTTCCCCTTCTGTCCGCCGGAATGCACCAGCACAGCCAGTACGTCGTCCGAGGGGGCGCCGGCGTACTCGATCAAGTGCGGCACCATCTCGGCCGGCAAGTTCTCCAGCGACCGCAGCACCAGCACCCGCTCACTCGCGAACAACGACGGCCCGGTCAGCTCCGCGAACACCCCGACATCCAGCGTGACCGCATCGACCTCGGTCGCCTCGACCTCAGCGCGACCCTTCGACACCGCCGCGATCGCCGACCGAACAGCCCGATCCGCCAAAAACGCCTCGGATCCGGTCACCAGCAGCACATCGCCCAACTTCGGCGCAGAACCCCTACGAGCAGCCACGCCGCCACCCTCCCACACCCCACCGACACCCCCACCAACCAACCCACCACCACCGCCCCCGCCCCACGCCCCACCACCACAAACCCGCCCACCACCACCGCCACGGAACTGCCCGCCACCGCACCACCGCCGCCGTACTGGCACGGGCGCCAGGCACGGCCACCGCCACCATCCGCCCGATACCGCCGCACCCTCACCTCCGCTTCCTCCCACACCACAGCCGCCGTGCCGGCACCGGCACCCGCCGCCGCCACCGCCACCGCCACGCCTCGGCCGCCAACCGTCCGCGTTTACGTCCGTGCGAGCGCCGCTTTTCGGAAGAAAGGTGTCGCCAGGTGGCACCCAAGGTCCGGAAACCGGGCAGCTGGCGCCGATGGCGGGCACCAGCGGCAAATGCGTTGGAGGACGGCGGGAGGAGCCTGGAGGATGGCGGCATGAACGCAGCCGTATCGCCCGTCGAGGCGCTCATCGTCGTCGACGTCCAGACCGCCTTTGTTTCGGGCGCGAACCCCGTACCCGACGCGGCTCGTCTGCTCGACCGGGTGAACGACCTCCTGGACCGCGCACGGCAGACCGGGGCCCTCGTCGTACACCTCCAAAACGACGGAGCACCCGGCGCGGACGACGAGCCGAACACTCCAGGCTGGGAGCTCTACCTCCCGATCAAGCCCGGGCCTAGTGAGCATGTGATCCGCAAGCCCAGAGACGACGGCTTCGACGGCACGCCGCTCGGCGAGGTCCTCGTCGGCGCAGGCGTGCGAGCGGTTGCCATCTGCGGCCTGATGTCGGAGATGTGCGTGCAGGCAACGTCACGCACAGCCCTCGCCCGCGGCTACCGAGTTGTCCTCCCCCACGACGCGCACGCCACCTACGACGTCCCGGCGGTACCCGACGTCAGCGACGCCGTACCGGCTCACGTCGTTTCCCGGGTCGCCGCCTGGGCCCTCGGCGACCAGCCCGAGAACACAGTCCCGGCTAAGGCCGTCACTTTCACCAACGCGTCAACGTGAGAGTGCTTGCTGGTTCGTGGTGAGGACAAGGCGGTTGTTGGGGTTGGTGATGGTCAAAGAGCCGTTGGTGAGCGTGGTGGCGGTTCGGGTGGACTGGTGGGACAAGAGGTCGAGGGTTCTGGGGGCTGGGTGGCCGTAGTCGTTGTCTCGGCCGGCCGAGATGAGGGCGAGGCGGGCGTCGGTGGCGGCGATGAAGGCGGGATCCTGTTGGGCGGAGCCGTGGTGAGGGACCTTGAGGACATCGGCGCGGAGGTCGGCGCCGGTGGCGAGGATGGCGCGTTGGGATTCGGGTTCGAGGTCGCCGGTGAGGAGAATCCGGAGGCCGGAGACCTCGACCATCATGGTGATGCTCGCGTTGTTCTCCGGCGACCCCTCGTCGGTGGAGGTCGCTGAGGACGTACCGGGTGGCGGCAACGCTGGGACGCGCGCCGGCCACAACGTGGTCCAACTGAGCGCCCCGACCACACGCTTCTCTTGGTAGGTCACCGTGCGCAGGCTGACGCCGTGATGCGACGCGAGGTCGACGACCCGGTCGTACTCCGCGGGCGGCGAGAAGTACGGCGTCACCTCGATCTCGTCGACCCGCCGATCCTTCAGTACGCCGGCCAACCCGCCGACATGATCGGCGTGGAAATGACTCAGCACCAGGACCGGGATGTACTCGACCCCAAGATCACGCAGGCACCGATCCATCGCGGTCGGATCGGGACCGGTGTCGACGACCACAGCCGCTCTGTCGCCGGCCCGCAGTACCAGGCCGTCTCCTTGCCCCACGTCACACATCACAAAGAGCCAGTCGTCGGGCGGCCAGCCGATCGAACCGACAGGACGCAGTACGACGACCGCCAGCAGGACCACCGCGAGCACCATGGCGATCGGGCGAGCGAGGATGCGGTGCAGTCCGAAGACGAGCGCGATGCACAGCAGGGTCAGCACAGCGACTCCCACCGCGGTCGCCGGCCAGGCGTTTGCGGCGCCGGGTAGGTCGGCGCCTTCGCGGGCGATGAGGATGATCCAGCGGGCGGGCCAACCCGCTGCCCAGCCGACCAAGTGGGCCGCCTCCGTACTCACGAGAGCGACACCGGCCGCGGCGAACCCGAGAATGGTCGCCGGACCGACGGCCGGCCCCGCCAGCAGATTGGCGCCGACGGCAACCAACGACACCTCGCCGGACAACCAGGCGACGACCGGTGTACACGCGAGTTGCGCGGCCAACGGACACGAGATCGCGTCGGCCAGCCACACCGGCATCCACTTGGCGAGCGCGTCCCGCCAGCCCGGGCCGAGCAGCACGATGCCCGCGGTCGCCAGCACGGACAACGCGAAGCCCGCGGACCTCGCGAGCGACGTGTCCAGGAGAAGCAAGCCGATCACCGCGAACGACAGACTGCGTACGGCGCGACGACGCCCTCCCCCGCTTGTCATCGCCGCCAAGGCGATCAGGCCCATCGCGGCCGCGCGGAGGACGCTGGGTTGAGGTCTGGCAAGGATCACGAACACGACGACCGTCATCAGGCCGATCGCGGTCAGACCACGCGCGCGCACGCCGATCACTCGAGCGAACGGGAGTACGAACGCCAACAGCAAGGTCAGGTTGGTGCCGGACACTGCCGAGAGATGAGTCAGCCCGGTCGTCTGGAAGTCCTCGGTGAGGTCTCCTGGCAGGCCGGACTCGTCGCCCATCACGAGCGCAGGAACGAGGCCGCGTACGTCGTCCGGTTGGCCGGCGACGGACTCGCGGAGACCGGCGCGGACCTTCTCCGCGGCGCGCAACCACCAGGGTGGTTGGTCCACGATCCGGGGAGCTGACCGGATCGAGAGCATCGCGGCGACATCCGACCCGCGCTCGACCGCCTCGAGCCGCCCGTTCGCGTCGACCCGCTGCCCGAAACGGACCTGCTGCCACTGCGCCGACCCGATGACGAACACCGGCGTACGCACCCGAGTCACGGTCCCCCGCGCTCGCACCTCCTCGATCGTCGCTTTCACCACCACGTACGGCGGCCGCCGGCTGCCCGGACTGCGCCGTACCGACGGATCACCATCGATCTTCAGCCTGACGCCGACCGACGCACCCTCCGCCGCCAACCCCGTCACCGGCCCAGCCCGCAACCCCTCCACCTGCAACCCAGCCGCCACTCCCATTCCCGCCACGACAACCAACACCCCGACCGCAGCCCAGCCGACCTGCGTTCGAACGGCGCCGCGCAGCAGCAGTGCCAGCACGCAGACGAGAGTGAGGGCAACGGCCGCAGTGAGCACGCCGACGAGCGGCCGGTGCGCGACGAGCAGAACCGCAGCGAGCCAACCTGCAGCGGCCGGGACCAGCAACCGCACGTCAACCGGCTCGCCAGTCTCCTCAACCCCGCTGGCGTCCTCCACCTCGCCGATCCCACCAGACCTGCCGGAGTCCCCAGCCCCGCCGATCCCACCGGATCTGTCGGTCTCGCCGACCCCGCCGGTGCCACCGGGGTTGCTGGTCTTGCCGGGCTCGGCGGGGTTAGACGCGGACATGGGGTTTGAGGGAGTCGAACTTCTTGGGGCCTACGCCGGGGACCTCCTGGAGTTGGTCGATGGTGGTGAAGGGGCCGTTCTGGGTGCGGTAGTCGAGGATGCGCTGGGCCAGTACCGGGCCGACGCCGGGGAGGGTGTCGAGTTGGTCGAGGGTGGCGGTGTTGAGGTTGACGGGTGAGTCGGCGGGGCCAGTAGATGGGTTGGACGTGGTGCCTGGTGCGGTGGAGGAGGTGCCGGGTGGGGCGGGTTGGCCGACGAGGATCTGCTCGCCGTCGGTGACCTGGCGGGCGAGGTTGAGGGTGGTGAGGTCGACGCCGGGAAGCGGGCCGCCGGCGAGGGTGAGTACGTCGGCGACGCGGGAACCGGTGGGCGCGCGGACCAGACCGGGGCGGCGAACCTTGCCGGCGACGTGGACGACGACGGTGCCCGCTGCCTGACCGGGGACGCCGGGCGACGGTTGGATGCCGGGCGACGGTTGGGTGCCGGGTGATGGTTGGGGGCCGGGTGATGGTTGGGCGCCGGGTGAGGGGCAGGAGGAGCCGCTGGGGCACGGTTGGGTGACGGGGGCGCCAGAGGTGAGGGTGGTGGGTGGGCGCGCGTCGGGGAGGGTTTCGGGGCGGGCGCGGAACACTGACCAGGCGGCCCAGGCCAGACCGATGGACAGTACGACGGCCAGGACCACGACGTGGCGTGGTGACAGGGTCCAGCGGGCACCACGTAGTCGCTCGGGCCGGACGGCTTCGGGGATCCATCCACCTCGCACCTCCTCATCACGCTCCTCCAGTTCTCTGTCGGCTTCGTCGTGCTGAGGTGCGCGGGCGGCGAGACGAGCCAGCGCACGCTCGCGCGCTCCCGGGTCGGGCGCAGCGGCACGGCGGAAGACCTTCACGCCAGAGAAAGTACGAGTCTGCCGACGCACAGGAACGACGAATTCAGACCTGTGGAAATCGCCGAGGAGGCGGGCGCGAGGTGGGCGGAGCGGAGAGCGACGCCCGCGCCGGAACATGGGGCGGGGCACGGGGCGCGGGTCGGGCCGAGCCGGCACGAGGTCGCGGGGCGCGAGGTCGCGGGGGCGCGAGGTCGCGGGGCGCGAGGTCGCGGGGCGCGAGGTCGCGGGGCGCGAGGTCGCGGGGCGCGAGGTCGCGGGGCGGGCCAAGCCGGCGCCGGGTGGCGGGGCGCGAGGTCGCGGGGTGGGCCGAGGCACCACCCGAGGGCGCTAGCGAGGGGCTATCACTACGGCTAGGAGGCCGGGGCCCACGTGGGCGCCGATGACCGCGCCTACTTCGCGGAGGACTATTTCGTCGGCTTGGGGGAGGCGTTCGGCGAGGCCGTCGGCGAGGGTGTGGGCCTTTTCCAGGTTGGCCAGGTGGTGGACGGCGACCTGGACGGGGCCGTCGCCGGCTCGTTGGACGGCTATGTCGGCGAGGCGGGCGATGGCGCGGCTCGAGGTGCGGACCTTCTCCAGCGGGACGATCCGGCCGCTGCTGATCGTCAGCAGTGGTTTGACGGCGAGCGCCGTACCGAGGAGGGCCTGGGCGGCGCCGATGCGTCCGCCGCGGCGGAGGTACTCGAGGGTGTCGACGTAGAAGTACGCCGAGATCGACGCCATCCGGACGCGCGCCGCGGCTTCGACGGCCGCCTGGTTCTCGCCCGCCGCGGCGCAGGCAGCCGCGGCCAGGACCGGGAACCCGAGGCCCATCGCGATGGAGCGGGAGTCGATCACCCGGACCGGGATCGGCGACTCCTTCGCCCCGATCATGGCGGCCTCGACCGTCCCCGACATGTCGCCGGAGAGGTGGATCGACACGATCGACTCGGCTCCAGCCGCGGCACAGGCGGCATACGCCTCCGCGAAGGTCTGTGGCGCCGGGCGACTGGTGGACACCGGCGTGAACGTCTTGAGCGCCTCGGCGACCGCGTCGGCCGAGGTGGCGCCGTCGTCGTACGACGTGCCGCCGATGACGACCTGCACCGGTACGACGGTCAGCGGGAGGCGGAGGACCTCGTGCGTGGACAGACCGGCCGTGGAGTCGGTGACGACGTGCACGCGGGCTGACATGCAGTGAGGTTACCGGACGGTTTTGTCGGCGGGTGGTGTCAGACTCCACAAGATGAAGGAGACCGCAGCGGAAGTCACCGAACTGCAGCAGCTCCTCGACGCCGCGTATCAGCGCTCGACGGAGCATCTGCGCAACATCATCACGGACTCGCGCCGGCTGGACGCCGACGCGCTGGTGCGGGTTCTGACCGGCATGTGCACGCTCAACCTGGCCACCGTCACCGCACGCGGCGAGCCGCGGATCAGCGCGGTCGACGGGCATTTCCTGCACGCTCGGTGGGTGTTCACCACGTCCGGCTCCGCGGCGAAGGCCCGGCAGCTCAAGGCCAGACCGGCGGCAAGCATCTCGTACGTCGACGGCGAGCGGATCGGCGTGTTCAGCCACGGCGACGTCGAGTTCCTCACCCCGGAGCACGCGGACTTCGCGGAGATCGAGGAGCACCTGGTGAAGCACTACGGGAGCTCGCCATCGAGCTGGGGACCGGACATCGTGTACTGCCGCCAGCAACCGTCCTGGATGGTCGGGTACGGCGACCAGAAATCGCTGCTGGCCCAAGTCGAGAAGAAGAGCGCGAAGCGGAAGAAGTAAGGCACAAGGCAGCGAGGTGAAGGCCTACCCCTCCGGGGCCTTCACCTCGCTCTGCTGACTTCCCCTGTGAGTCAGCTCTTCACCTCACTGTGCTGACGTCCCCTGTGCGTCAGCACTTCACCTGCTGCGTCGACTTCCCCTGTCCGTCAACGCTGTGCTGACTCCCCCTGGTTGTCAGCCGAGTTCAGTCCTCGCCGAGCTACTCCCCGTGCCGGTTCCGCGAGGTACCGGTCTGACCGCGAGCTCGTCGAGGTCCCGGGAGGCCCCAGCGGCTGACCCCGCCGGCGGGTGACCAAACCCGCCGGCTTCCCCGTGTCAGCCGGACCGGCACTCGTCCCCTGTGTCGTGTGCCCGGTCCAGTGCTGGGACCCCGCCCCGGGTGTGGTGCCCTGACGGCGCACGGCACCCGGTTCAGGCAGGACAGATCCACACGACGCAGCACCCCGGAGCTCTCGACAGCCGATCGGCGCCCCCACCGTCCGGCCGCCGGATGCCCTCCGCGTCGCCTCCCCCAAGCTGCTCGGCAGTCCAGCGCAGCACCATGGCCTCATCACGGTTCACCGCCCATTCCCTGCCTGTGCCCGGCTTCGGACTCTGCTTCGTGGAACCTGTCCTACGGCTGTAATTCTTCGGCCGGCAGGCATGTCAGGACGAGGCAGAAGTACCGGCAGTTACCCGGCAGCTTCAGCAGAAGCGCGTCATGAAAGAGCGCTGAGTACGTCGTTCGCCAGCCGCTGCACCGCGGCCGCGGGGTCGGGCTCCGGCCAGCCGTCGGCGACCGAAGCGCTCTCGCAGGACTCCTGCAGGATCGCCCAGGCGGTAGGCAGCATCGGCGGGTCCATCGTCTGCTGCCATGCCAGCAACTGACCGCACAGGACATCACCGGCCGCGGACTCCCCCAGCGCATGCAGCACGGCCACAGCCTCTGGCAGTACTTCGAGCAGGTACACGACCCGCCCTTCGAGCAGGAGCCGGCTGACCGCGTCCCGGATGCACAACCGGGCCTGCTCCACGTCACCGGCATCGCGGGCGAGTCGCGACCGGTAGAGCATGACCAGGTAGTCGAAGTACCCCCGGTGCCCGCGGATGTCGGCGTCCGCGTCGTCGAGCAGCGCCCGCGCCTCGTCGTACCGCCCCTCGTGGTACTCGACCATCGCCTGGCAGCCGGCCACCTTCGTACGCTCCGGGTCGTCAGAGGCCTGGCTGTCGCGTGCGAGCTTCGCCCACCGCCGCGCCTCGGACAGATTGCCCAGCTCGAGCTCCACCCGGCTAAGGGCCATGTACGCGATCTCGTCCGGGTAGACGCCCGGGTTGACCAGTGCGGCCTCCCAGGCGAGCAGCAACTCCTTGGCCTCAGGCAGGCGCCCCCACCGCAGCAGCGCGAGGGCGCAGGTGGCCTGGACGGTCGCGGACCGCTGCACGTCGCCGTGCTTGCGTGCGTCCTCCACAAGCGCTGGGATCTCGGCCAGGCTCTGTGTGTCGAGCAGGTGCGAGCCGGACGACACCCACCCGCCTCGGGCCACCAGACCCATCTCTGTCTCGCCCGGGATGAGCTGACGCGCCTCACCGTAGTACCGCCGGGCTCCCCGTACGTCGCCGGTCAGACTGGAGAGCCGGCCGGCAATGGCCAGCAGCCTGCCGCTGACTTCCTTGTCCGCAACGTTCTCAGCGCACAGCGTCGCCCAGCGGATGCCACTCTCGGCCACGCTCGCCTGGTACTGCCACGCGATCCGGAACCCGAGCACGATAGGCGCAGCCACATCCCACTGCTCCAACTCGGCCGCACGTTCCAGCGCCACCTCGAACAGCGCGGAGTTGGCATGCGCAGCCCGGTAGCGCCGGTCACGGTCCGGCGAGGACCAGGCGCCGCCGAGTCCATCGACGTACGTCGAACACCACGCGACCGCCCGGTCCCGGAACTCGGTCAGGTCGTCATCCTGCGACGACAGGCCGGCGTACGCGTGCTCCCGGATCGTCTCCAGCAGCTTGTAGCGAGCGCCGTACAACTGCTCGAACTCGGTCACCGGCTGGAGCAGCGACTTGTCCACCAGTTCGGCCAGCAGCATCGGTACGTCGGCCGCGTCGATCGGATCGCCCGTACACACACCCGCCACCGCGTCCAGCGTGAACGGCGACCCGAGCACCGACGCCCGGTACAGCAACTGCCGAGCGGCGTCCGAGAGCGCGTCCACACTCCACGCGATCGTGTCGGCCAGCGTCCGCTGGTGCGGTGCGCCGAACCGCCGCGGCCCGGACAGCAGCCGGAACCGGTCGTCCAGCGCGGCCAGTATCGTCTCCACCGACAGCGACCCGGCCCGCGCGGCCGCCAGCTCCAACGCCAGCGGCAGACCGTCCAGCCGACGGCACAGCCGAGCGACGGTCGAAGCGTTCTCCTCGGTCAGCTGGAAGTCGGGCCGGACCCTGGCCACCCGCCGGCAGAACATCTCCACTGCCGGGCTGGCCGCGATCTCCTCGAAGTCCTTGTCGTTCGCCGGTACGCCGAGCACCGCCACCCGCCGGACCACCTCGTCGGGCAGGCCGAGCGGGATCCGCGACGTCACCAGTACGCCGACGCCCGGGAAGCTGCGGACCATCCGGTTCGCCACCGTCGCGACCCCGTCGAGCACGTGCTCGGCGTTGTCCTCGACGATGACCAGGTCGCCGGGCTGGCGACCGGACAGTACGTCGTCCAGGTCCGACGTACCGGGTGCGGTGCCGAAGGCGTCCAGGATGGCCGACGGTACGGCGGCATCGCGCTGAACGGTCGTGAGGTCGACGACCACGACGGTGGTGTCGACACCGGAGAACCGGTCGGCCGCGGCCAGTGCGAGCTCGGTCTTGCCGACACCACCCGGGCCGACGAGCGTGACGAGCCGGTTCTGCCGTAGCAGCACCTCCAGCTCCAGCAGCTCCTGCTCACGTCCGACGAGACCGTCGGGAATGGGCCTGGTGCCGCGCCAGCGCAGTCCGGTCGGCGCGGGGTCGGCCACTGCGATCACCGGGCGCACCACAGTCCCGTGCCCGGCCGCGGCGAGGAAGCGTTCGGCGTCACCGTCGTGCAGACCGAGCGCTGAACCGAGCAGCCGGACGGAGTCCTTGCGGGGCCGCGCCACCCGGCCGGCCTCCAGCTCACGGATGGTCCGCACGCTGAGCCCGGCCCGGTCGGCCAGCTCCTCCTGCGAGAGCCCTGCCTGAACCCTCAAGTCGAGCAAGAGATCGGCGAAACCCCGCCGTCCCTCAGCCCGGCCATCCGTGTCCGACAAAGCCCGTCACCCCTCTTGAGCCTCACGTTCCCGTCACAACATAGCGTGACTGGGCTGTCCGCGCCGGGGACGCCCGGTGGCATGAGATGCGGCGCAGGTCACACGAAACGGTTGATGAGGGCAACAAGTTTGATTCAGGTTCGAATTAGTGAACCTACAGGAATGACTGTTTCAAGCGGTCGCGCGAACCGAGGCGGATTCATTTTCACCGGTGTACAGGGAAAGCACTCCGGTCCAGTCCTCGAGTCGGGCGCTGGTGTCGGCCCGGCCGGTGTCGGCATTCAGCAGGCTCCCGTCACAAATACCACGCGTGGCGCGGATCAGGAGTTCGGTGCCTAGCCCCACCCACTGGGCCCGAAGGGTGTCAAGCGCTGCCATGTGGGCAATTCAAGCGGAGTCGTGTTTCACATGCGTAACGCCACCCGCAACATCACGATAAGTCACAAGAATTCCGGAACACCTTGTTACCTGGTGGTCCATTAACCGGGCAGCCAGGAAAGCCGGACCTGCCGGCGGGGATTGTCGACGTTGGTGTCGACCAGGCAGATGGATTGCCAGGTGCCGAGCATCATCCGCCCGTCCAGCACCGGGATGCTGGCAAAAGGTGGCACCAGAGCGGGCAGCACGTGGTCGCGACCGTGGCCCTGGCTGCCGTGCCGATGGCGCCAACTGAAGTCGCGCGGCAGCAGCTGCTCGAGCACCGCCAGCAGATCGGTGTCGCTGCCCGCGCCGGTCTCCAGGATCGCGATCCCGGCCGTCGCGTGTGGCACGAACATGTGCAGCAGTCCGTCGCCCTGGGCCTGGTGGGCCTCACGGGCGACGAACTGCTCGCACCTGCTCGTCAGGTCGAAGACAACCTCGGTACCGCCGGTCGCGACATCGATCAGCTCAGAACGCATCTGAGCAGACTAGTCCGTGTCCGAGCAGACACGGACCCTAGGCCGGAACGATGTTGACCAGTTTGGGCGCGCGGACGATGACCTTGCGAACACCGCGTCCGTCCAGAGCCTTCTGAACCGCCTCGGAGGCCAGCGCCAGCTGCTCCAGATCGGCATCGCTGATGTCCGGGGACACCTCCAGCCGGTCCTTCACCTTGCCGGCGATCTGGACCACGCAGGTGACCGCTTCCTGAACCAGCAGCGCCGGATCGACCTTCGGCCAGCCGGCCTTGGCGACGGTCGGCTCGTGGCCCAGCGTCTCCCACATGTCCTCTGCCGTGTACGGCGCGACCAGGCTCAGCAGGATCGTCACCGTCTCGACCGCCTCGCGGACGGCCGGGTCGGCCGCACCCGGGCCGGCGTCGATCGCCTTGCGGGTCGCGTTCACCAGCTCCATGATCCGGGCGACCATCACGTTGAACCGCATCGAGTCGATCAGGTCGGCCGCGTCGGCCACCGTCCGGTGGGTGACCTTGCGCAGGTCGACATCACCGGTCGACGGGTCCGAGCCCACCGGGGCCTCGACCGATCCCGCCAGCCGCCAAGCCCGCTGCAGGAACTTCAGCGAGCCTCCCGGCGACATGTCGGCCCAGTCGATGTCGTCCGACGGCGGACCGGCGAACACCATGGTCAGCCGAACCGCGTCGACGCCGAACTCGTCGATCTGGTCGCCCAGGTTGACGCCGTTGCCCAGCGACTTGCTCATCGCCTTGCCCTGGTTGACCACCTGGCCCTGGTTCAGCAGCCGGGTGAACGGCTCGACCGCGGTCAGCAGGCCCATGTCGTGCAGCGCCTTGACGAAGAAACGCGCGTACAGGAGATGCAGTACGGCGTGTTCCTTGCCGCCGACGTACTGGAACACCGGCATCCAGCGCTCGGCCGCCTCCGGGTCGAACGGGCCCTCGGTGTAGTCCGGCGACAGGTAGCGCAGGAAGTACCAGGACGAGTCGACGAAGGTGTCCATCGTGTCGGTGTCGCGCTCGGCCTTGCCGCCGCACTTCGGGCAGTCGACCTCGACCCACTCGCGGGCGGCCGCCAGCGGCGAGACACCCTTCGGCGCCAGGTCGGTACCGCGCAGGTCGGGCAGCTCCATCGGCAGCTGGTCGTCCGGGACCGGCACCTCACCACAGGACGGGCAGTGGATGATCGGGATCGGGCAACCCCAGTAGCGCTGTCGGCTCAGCAGCCAGTCGCGCAGCCGGTAGTTGATCGTCCGCTCGCCCAGGCCCTTGCTCTCCAGCCAATCGCTGATCCGCGCCTTGGCCTCGTCGACAGCCAGCCCGTCCAGACTGATCTCGGCGTTCGCACTGTTGATGGCCGGCCCGTCGCCGGTGTACGCCTTCCCCTCGAAGTCGGGCGCCGGCTGCACGGTCCGCACGATCGGCAGGCCGAACTTCTCCGCGAACTCCCAGTCCCGGGTGTCCTGGCCGGGCACGGCCATGATCGCGCCGGTGCCGTAGTCGGCCAGCACGTAGTCGGCCGCCCAGATCGGGATCCGCTCACCGGTGACCGGGTTGATCGCGTACGAGCCCAGGAAGACACCGGTCTTCTCCCGCTCGGTGCTCAGCCGCTCGATCTCCGTCTCGGACTTGACCGCGGCCAGGTACGTGTCGAAGGCGGCCTGCTGCTCGGGCGTGACCAGCTCGGCGGCCAGCTTCGCGTCCGGCGCGACCACCATGAAGGTGGCGCCGAACAGCGTGTCCGGACGGGTCGTGAACACCCGGATCGGCTCATCCCGGCCCTCGACCTGGAAGGAGGCGAAGGCGCCCTCGGACCGGCCGATCCAGTTGCGCTGCATCAGCAGGATCTCTTCCGGCCACTGCAGCAGCTCCATGTCGTCCAGCAGCCGCTGGGCGTACTCAGTGGTCTTGAAGTACCACTGCGTCAGCTCGCGCTTGGTGACCTCGTGCCCGCACCGCTCGCACCGGCCCTGCACCACCTGCTCGTTGGCCAGCACGGTCTGGTCGTTCGGGCACCAGTTCACGTACGACGCCTTGCGGTACGCCAGCCCACGTTCGTAGAACCGCAGGAACAGCCACTGCGTCCACTTGTAGTACTCCGGGTCGGACGTGTGCAGCCGGCGCGACCAGTCGAAGCTCAGGCCGTACCGCCGGATCGACTCCGCCTGGGTCTCGATGTTGGCGTAGGTGTACGTCGCCGGGTGCTCGTTGCGCTTGATCGCCGCGTTCTCGGCCGGCAGACCGAACGAGTCCCAGCCGACCGGGTTCAGCACGTCGTACCCCTGCTGGAACCAGTAGCGCGCCAGCACGTCGTGCAGCGCGAACACCTCGGCGTGACCCATGTGCAGGTCACCCGACGGGTAGGAGAACATCGTGAGCGCGTACCGACGCTCCGCGGAGCCGTCGTCACGCGTCTTGAACGGGTCCAGCTTCTCCCACACCGGCCGCCACTTGGCCTGCATCGCGTCGAAGTCGTACCCGCCCCGGTCGATAGGGGCGTCGCCCACCTGCTCGCTCACGGTCCTACTCCATGCTTCGTGTGTTGTTGAGCCTAAATCTGCCAGAAGGCATACCTAGAAATGAAAAAGCCCCTCGCACAGGAGGGGACGCCGCACTGACCGGCGCTCTAGCGCCTGGATGCCAGTACGGCTAACTAAGGAGCAGGCTCACTCGCATGTCGTCAGTCTAGCGCGTCCGGCCGGAGTCCGGACAACAAGGCCTCGAGGGCGAACTCGAACCGCGCGTCGGCACCCGGCGGAGATGCCGCACGCACCGCCTCGGCCAGCAACGGAAACTCGGCCGGATCCAGGGTCGCCAGGTGGTCCACCGGGTCATCCGCCGGCGCGGGTGCGGTGACCACGTGCCCGACGACGAAGCCGGTCACGGCGTACAGCACATCCAGAGCGTCGGCGGGCTGCAGCCCAGCTGCCCGCATGCTTTCCAGAGCCGCCTCCATCACTTGCAGGTTCTGTGCCGTGACGGCAGGCCGCGATGCGACCAGGGCCACCACGTTCGGGTGCGCGAGCAAGGTGGTTCGCAACGCTCGTGCGTACCCATGCAGGCCTTCCTGCCATGAGGCCGCCTCGAACGCCGGCGGGGCGATCGGTGCGACGAGCAGCTCGACCAGACCGTCCAGCAAGGCGTCCTTGTTCGGCACGTGGTGGTAGATGGTCATCGCCTCGACGCCCAGTTCCGCGCCGAGCCGGCGCATCGAGAGCGCCTTCAGCCCTTCGCGATCGGCCAGTGCGAGGGCGGCCCGAAGCACCGCCTCGCGCGTCAGCCCCACGCTGTGGCCAGGGGTACGGCGGCCAGGCATCGAAACTCCCTCGGCTTGAGGATTCTTACGACGTAAGATTACCGTGGATTGGAATCTTACAGCGTAAGAATGGAGATTGCGATGACCACCATCGCCGCACCACCCCGCTCGCCGGCCTACGTCAGAAAGGCGCTGTACGCCGGTCTGGCGCTGACCCTCATCGCCGTCCTCGCCCCGCTGATCGACCTCGTGACGGCCGACAGCATCGGCGACCACGTCCGGGCCGCCTATCCCGGCTGGTCCGCCGATCTGGTCGCCAAGGACCGGAACGCCATCACCATCTATCTGGTGGCAGTCGGAGTCCTCGGCCTCGCGGGCTGGGTGTGGTCGATCGTGGCGGTGGCCCGCGGCAACCGCCGGGTCCGTGGGATCGGCACCACGCTGTTCGTCATCGGCGCGACCGTCCAGCTCATCGGCCTGTCCGTCGGCGGCGAGGCCTACACCACGATCGTGCCGACGTTCCACGGCGTACTCGGCTTCCTGCCGTCACTCGCAGGCCTGGTCGCCGTCGTCGGCCTCTGGCGGCACAAGTAGGTGCCGCGACCCACTGAGACGGGTCGCGGCACCAGTAGCGCGGGACAATCAGCCGAGCGGCACACCGAACGTCTTCAGCCAGTCCTGGACGACCTTGATGTCGATCCGCTGCAGACCGTCGAGGTAGCGGCAGTTCTGTGTGTAGCCGTAGCTGGTCACCGTCACCACGTAACCACCGTGGTACGTCGGCCCGCCGGAGTCACCGAAGCAGGTGCCGCCGGTGCCGCGCTTGTCGTGCTCGTTGCCGTTCACCTGCAGGATCTGCGGGGTAAGTTTCTGGCCAGGCTCCTCGGCCCAGCGGCGCAGCAGTGGGTACGACATCGGCGTGGGCTTCTGCGGGCCGGAGTCGGCCTTGCGGACCTCGGTCCCGTAGCCGACCGACGTGAAGATCGTGCTGTTCAGCTTCGGCTGCTGGTAGGCGTTCAGGTAATTGGCCGGCGCGATCTTCGCCGGCGCGATGTTCGTCACCGGACGGTCGAGCACGATCACCCCGACGTCGTTCCAGTTGTTCAGGTCGGTGAAATCGGAGTACTGCGGGTGCGAGGCCGCCGTACCGGACTTGTAGCCGGCCTTCTCCAGCTCGGCCTGGGTGTAGCCCTTCGCCGGGTCCGTCGCGACCGGGAAAGGCGACGGCGGCTGCTCGGCGATCACCGAGTCGAACGTGACCAGCGTCTTGCCGAGTGTGCCCTGGGTGCAATGGGCCGCGGTCACCAGCACCGTCGGCGACACCAGGGTCGCCGTACAGCGGAAGCGTCCGTCGGGCATGTAGAACAGGATCAGACCGACATTGGGATGGCCGTTCCCGTCCGGCTCGCCTCCGGTGATGGCGGACGCGGGCACCAGGGATGTGGCTGCGAGGCCGAGCGCCAGCGCGATGACGCCGGCGATTCGGCTGAGGCGACCCCTCATATGTCTCCTCCAGGAGTACGGCGGAAATACCTGGGTGCATTTGAGCAGTCACCGTCTGCCCTGTCCAGACGTCAATTGACTACTCTCCGTGTCAGATCCTTGGCAGAGGTGGGTCAGACGAACTCTGTGCCGCCGGCGCGCCGGTGCTCGCCCGGCGTGCGTCCGTAGTGCCGCCGGAAAGCCGTCGAGAACGGGCGTACGTCGGAATAGCCGCAAGCGCGCGCCACCTCGGTCACGGTCACCGAAGGGTCCAGCAGCAACTGCGCGGCGAGCTCGAGACGCAGCCGGCGCAAGGTGGACATGATCGACGCACCCGTCTGCTGGTGGAACAGGCGCTCCGCGTGCCGCTCCGACAGGTGTGCGACCGCGGCGACGTCCCTGACGGTGATCGGCCGGGACAGGTTGTCCCGGAGGTGCCGCTGCATTGCTTCGACCACCAGCGGACCGCGGTCACGCCGGACTGGCTCTACTGCCAGGTCATCGTCGAGTGCGAAGGCTCGTGCGGTCTCCACCACGAGTGTGGAGCCGAGTGCGCCGAGTGCGGTGCCGTAGCCGGCGATCGGCGCAGCCGCCTCGGCCGCGAGCGCAGTGATGAGGGACGGCAGGGAGCCGGTCCGACTCGACACCACCGGCCCATCGGGCCGAGTCAGTCCGGACCACCAACCAGACTCGTCGGGAGCTGCCGTCGGTCGGCCATCGGAGGCGCCCGGGCGGAAGGTGAAGCCCCAGAAGGCGATGCCCAGCGGCTCAGACCGGCTGGACTCGATCTCGTGCACGTCACCCGGGCGGGCGATGAACACCGACCCGGGCTGCACGTCGTACTGCGTGTCTCCCGAGTTGAAGCGGCCGGAGCCGGAGTAGGCCAGGCAGACCTCGTGGAACGAGTGGCTGTGCCAGTAGTTGCGCCAGTACTCCGGCTGGTAGTGCCCCCAGCTCAGGAAGTCCGCACGGAACCCGTCGACCTCGCAGGACTCCAGCAGCCCCGCGAGGTCGACGAAACGGTCCGCGTCAGCGACATCCGCGAGGGTCAAACAGCACTCCTGCCCGTCGGGTCGACTCCACGAAGCATCATGCCCTGACCGAGGGAGAACTCGTGCGTCTTCACCGTCGGCGGGTCCGCCGGGTCGCGGTACTGGATCAGCCAGGTGGTCCGGGCCTGATCACTCACGTTCACCCCGGACCCGTGCACGGTCAGGTAGGTGAAGAACAGTACGTCGCCCGCCTCGGCCGGCTGCGGTGTCGCCGACTCGAACGGTACGTCGGGCAGGTGGTACGAGCCCTCCGGGTCGTGCTCGCGCGGACCGTCCTTGTGGCTGCCCGGGATGACCCGGACACAGCCCTTCTCGACCGGTGCGTCGTCGAAGTGGAAGATCGCCGCGCCCATCCGGTGGTACTTGTGCGGGAAGAACGGGTAGTCCTGGTGCAGCGGGAACGGCGAACCGTTCTCCGGCGGCTTCACGAACAGCTTGGTGTGGTGCAGCTGCACGTTCTCCACCCCCATCACCGCGGCGGCCACGTCGGTGAACCGCGGGTCCACCAGCAGCCGGGAGAAGGCGGCGTCGTAGAACTGCGCGTCGTGCAGATGCTGCAGCTTCGTCGGTGCATCGGTCATGTCACGCGCGGCGGCCCAGGTGGGGTCGTCGCCCCGGTTCAGCAACGCCAGCAGGTCGTGGCTGCGCTGCCGGTAGTAGGCCGCTTCTTCCTTGCTGAGCAGGCCTTTCACCAGTACGAAGCCGTCCTCGGCATACTGCCGAGCCAGCGTCGTCAGGTCAGCGCCGCTCGAAGTGATCGTCATCTCGAAGTCCTCCTGATCGGGTACTTCGAGCGTAGGAAAATCGGCGCCCGGACGGCAGGACCGCTCCGGACGCCGATGTTCGTCAAACGGACACGCTCACAACCCGAGCTGTCCCAACCGCACGCTGATCCGCGGATCCGTGGACACCACAGGGGAGCTCGAGCGCACCCACGGATCCCCGTCGAAGTACGTCTGGAGGATCTTCTCCGCCGTACGCGTCGCCAGCGCCTGCGCCGTCAGTGTCGGGTTCGGCCCGCCGAGGCCGTTCGAGAGGGCGGAGTTGTCCGCCACGAACAGCCGCTTCACCGCGCGGGTCTCGCCGCGCGGATCGACCACGGAGTTCCGCTCCGAGGAACCCATCCGCATCGAGGACTGGACGTGCAGGATGAGCGGCGCCCAGTCGATCCGGTAGACCTTCTTCGCCCCGGCGCCGCGGAGCAGCTCGGCCGCCTTGCGGGCCATGAACTCGCGGTTCCGCAGCGTCCGCGCGGTCCGCTGCCGCTGCTTGAAGGTGACCTTCGGGATCGGCCCGTTCTCGTCCGCGGGCAAGGCCGAGAGGGTGACCCGGTTCTGCGCCTCGACGTCGTCGTCGGTGATCACCAGCACGCTCAGCAGCCGATCCAGTCCGTGCGACAGGACCTCCTTCAGCTCCGGCCCCATCACTCGCCCGGCCGGTCCGTCCCACGGCCCGGTCCGCCCGCGACCGTTCTTGTACTGCCCACGGATCCCGCTGTCCGACAAGGTCCCAGCGAACGCGGCCAACGCCGGCGGCAGGCCGACGTTCTCCAAGCCGCCGTACGGCGGGTAGTCCAGCCGCGCACTCGAGCCGACGCCCTTCGGATTGCCGGTGTAGTCGTCGAAGACCCCGAACACCCAGTCGAAGAAGTGATCGGTGTAGCCGCGGCCGACCCAGCCGTTCGGATTCGGCAACCCGCTGTTGAACCACAGCCGCGGGTTCTCCGTGCAGCCACCCGACATCACCACGACGCGAGCGTCCTCACGATGCTCGGAGCCGTTGGACAGCCAGGTCACCCCGGTCGCAGTCAGTACGCCGTGCCGCTTCTCCGCGTGGACACGGGTGACGAACGCATCGGTGATCAAATCCACCGGCCGCCCGCCACGCGCCCATACCTCGGCCGTCAACGCCATCGGCACGTAGCTGTTGTCCGTCGACCGCTTGGCGAATTGGTTGCGCGGGGCACCATTCGGTCGCATGCAGCCCTGGAAGCAGTACCCGCAGAAGGTGCAGCCGGTCGCCTGCGGATAGTTCAGCAGGTCCTTGTCCGACGTCTTCCCGGCCGTCCCGCCCGGCTGCAGGATCGCGTTCTCCTGCGGCCGGTACGACGGCCGATGCGTCGTCTTGGTGGTCTGCACCGGCAGCCCGAGGGTCTCGGCGCCGCGGAAGAAGGTCTGCTCCTTGTGGCCCATCGCCGCCGTCATCACCGGCATCGTCGCCTCGACCCATTCGAAGTACGGCACCAGCTCGCCGTACGTGAACGGGAACCGGTGGTCGACGTCGTAGCCGTTCCGGTCGGCGCCGTCGTACCCCTCGAAGACGCCTGGGTACGCGCGCGGGTAGTTGCCGTAGAAGTGTTGGGTGGTGCCGCCGACACCGGACAGCTGCCAGACGAACGAGTTCTGCGGCCACTCCCGGAACCAGGCGGGCTTCGAGCGGTCCGACGGACCCCAGCGCAGGTAGCCGGTCAGCGGGTTGTTCGCGTCGTCCTCGAAGGTCGTCCACTCCTCCCGCGGGTTGGCGTGCCGCGGCCCGGCCTCGAGCAGCAGTACGTCGAGACCCTGCGCGGCCAACTCCTTGGCCACCACCGGTCCACCGCCGCCGGCCCCGATCACGATGACGTCGCGCATCAGTCGTGCACCTCCTGGCGCCCCTGGTAGTAACCGATGAAGTCGTCCCAGCCCTCGACCGGGCCGTGCGGCTGGTAGCCGGTGTGGCTCCACCCGACCGGCCGCGCCCGCAGCGTGCGGCTCACCTTGTCGTAGACGGCCGACTCGCCGTACGCGCCGAAGGTGGCGAACTCGATCAGCGCGCCGCCGACGAACTTCAGCAGCCCGGACACCGAACTCTTCAACGGCTCGGGGAACTGCACATCGAGGAGCGCGACCAGATCGGAGTCGGTGCGCTCGATCAACTCGAACGCCTGCGCCTTCTCGGCGTACGACAGCCGCGCGAACGGCGACAGGTGCGGCCCGTTCACCGCTAGCGGGTTCACCTGCGTCGCCATCAGGTTCAGCAGCCCGGAGATCGGGAACGACAGCGGCATCGCCTCGTCGCTCTGCAGGTACGCCGCCAGCGCACGATCCAGCCGGCGGAGCTCGACCGGGAGTACTTCGAGACCCGGCAGGGCGATCCCCGAGTCGGCCAGGCCGGTCACCAGAGCGGCCCCGACCGGCTGGGCGACCGCGTCCGGGAACGGGACGAAGTTGTCCAGGGAGTTGATGATGAAGTCGGTCGCACCGGCCTCGATCGCACCCGGCGTACTGCTCGGCGTCCCCTGCGTGCGGGAGTACGGATCGGGCCCCGGCATCGCGAACACGGTGAGCCCGTTGAGGGTGTCCCGAGCGAGCGCGGCCAGGACCGGCCGGATCAGGTCCACCGTCGTCGGCAGGAGCGGATTGGTGGCGGCGTCGGCGGGAGCGAACACGCTGCGCGCCAGCAGACCACCTCCCCCGAGCGCAGCGCCGAGTACGCCGATGCGGGCGAGGAACGCCCGACGGGACAGGGGTGGTGGATCTGCTACCGGCATCACGAGTCCTTCGGAGTGGGACGGGACCGACCGGGCCGGCGTCCCGCTACGAAAGGACCACCGGCACCACTGGTCCTACAACGACCAGTGGTGCCGTAAGTCACTCCCCGGGCGACTGTCCCGGCGACGATTCCTCGCCCGCTGCCCGCGCGGCCGCCTCTTCCACGGTTACTACTGCCCGCCGACACAGTCGCAGCGACCCGCTCCTCCTCCTGAAGTGAGGTGCCCACGGGCAATCTCCACCCGGATCTCCACCCCCGGACGGGCCGCTGCCGGCGTCGGCGCTGCGTAGGGTGCCGGTGTGATGTCGCGGAAGCTGGGGCGGTTGACCCTGCACGGGGAGAGCGGCTGGCTCGGCCGTGCGCTGACCTCGGCCGTCGCGATCGCCGTACTCACCACCGCGCGTCCAGCGGAGAGCTGGGCCTGGTTCGTGCTCGGCGGCGGCCTGGCGATGTTCATGGTTGGCACCGTCCTGATGACGGCCCGCCCGTACGTCGCGCTGGCCCTGCTCGGAACCGTTGCGGTGAGCAACGCCCTGATCGCCGGACTGCCGGACTCCAACGCCCTCGTGCTGGTCCTGGTCGCCATCGCCGACATCGCCGTGATGTCCTTCCCCCGGTACGGCGTCCTGCGCGGGAACCGGCCGATCGTTGCTACCGGCATCGGTGTGGCGGCGGCGTTCGCGCTGTCCGCGTGGTGGTTCGACCGGCCGGACAGCTGGTACTTCAGCCAGCTGCTCTGGACCGCGGTGCTGACCGCGTTCGGCCTGAACCGGCGGCAGTACGAGATCCAGGCGCGGCAGACCGAGCAGCTCCTGGAACAGACCCGCCTGGCGCAGAGCGAACAGGCCCGCGCCGCAGCCCTGGACGAGCGCGGCCGGATCGCGCGTGACCTGCACGACGTCCTGGCTCACTCCCTCGGTGCGCTCAGTGTGCAGCTCGAGCTGGCCGAGGCTCTGCTCGAGGAACGCGGTGACACCGAGGGTGCTCTCGACCGCATCCGGCGTTCGCGGCGGCTCGCCGTACAAGGGTTGAGTGAGGCGCGGAACGCGGTGGCCGCGCTGCGGGAGGACGAAGTACCCGATCTGCGGCAGGCGCTTGCGGCGCTCGCCGAACAGCATGAAGCGGATCACGGCGCCGCGGTTCGGCTGAGCATGGCGGGCACGGCCGGCCCGCTCGACTCGGGAGCGACGGTCGCGTTGCTCAACGCCGCGCGGGAGGCGCTGACGAACGCGGCCCGGCATGCACCCGGGCAGCCGGTGGATGTCGGGCTGGCCTTCGCGGACGGCGTCCGACTGACGGTGCGGAACAAGGGTGCGACGGCAGGGGAAGGGTTCGGGTTGGCGGGGATGCGGGAGCGGCTGGCCTTGGTCGGTGGGACGCTGACGGCGGGTCCGGACGGTGACGACTGGCTGGTGGTCGCGGAGGTGCCTGATGAGTGACGGGATCCGGGTGGTCGTCGCCGACGATCAGCAGGTGGTCCGGGAGGGACTGGTCGCTCTCCTTGGCCTGCTGGACGGGATCGAGGTCACCGGCGCGGCCGCGAACGGCGTCGAGGCGGTCGATCTCGTTGCGCAAGGCAACGTCGACGTCGTGCTGATGGATCTCAAGATGCCGGTCCTCGACGGTGTCCAGGCAACCGCGCGGATCACCGCCGGCTTCCCGGACGTCGCCGTTCTGGTGCTGACCACGTACGCCGATGACGAGTCGATCGCGACCGCCCTGCGGGCCGGGGCCCGGGGCTATCTGACCAAGGACGCCGGCCGGGCCGAGATCGGCGCGGCGCTCCGCTCGACCGCGGCCGGCCAGTCCACCTTCGATCCCGAGGTCTCACGCCGTCTGATCGCCGGGCTGACACCGGGCCGGGTCAAAGAGACCGACGGGTTGACCGCGCGCGAGACCGAGGTACTGCGCTTGATCGCGCAGGGACTGAGCAATCCGGAGATCGCCGAGCGGCTGTACATCAGCGAGGCGACCGTGAAGACGCACATCAACAACACCTTCGCCAAGATCGGCGCCCGGCACCGCGCCGAAGCAGTCCGCTACGCCTACCGCAAGGGCATCGCCGATTAGCCCTTACGGCGGTCAGACGCGCACCTCGGCCACCACGGGACGGTGGTCGCTGCCGGTGGAGCTCATCACCCAGGCCTTCGTCGGCGTGACGCCGCGCACCATGATGTGGTCGATCCGCGCCATCGGGAAGTCGGCCGGCCAGGTGAACCCGAACCCGTACCCGGCCGCACCCTGGGCCGAGCGCAGTCCGGCGGTCAGCGGAGCCAGGCTGCGGTCGTTCGCCGTACCGTTGAAGTCGCCCATCACGATCACGCCGGCCAGTTTCTCGTCGGCGATCTGCCGGCCGAGGGCCTCGATCGTGTCGTTGCGCTGGCCCGAGGTGAAGCCGCTGGTGCCGACCCGGACGGAGGCTAGGTGGGCGACGTACACCGCGATCTTGCCCTGCGGCGTACTCACCTCGGCCCGCAGCGCCCGCGTCCACTTGAAGCCGACGTCGACCGACTTGCTCTCGGCCACCGGGTACTTCGACCATAGCGCCACCGTGTCCCGGGAGACCTCGTACGGATACTCGTCGGCGAACGCGGCCTTGTAGATCTTCATGTCCGCGGCCGTGATTTCCTCGAGCGCCATCACATCGGCGTCCGCCGCGAGCAGATCCTGCGCGGTCCGCTGCGGATCCGGGTTGGCCGCGTCGACGTTGTGCGACAGGACCCGCAGGTCGTAGGCGCCGCCGCCCTTGCCCGGGATCAGCAGGTTCCCGAACATCAGGCCCCACACGACCGCGGGCAGTAACAACGCGACCCCGGCCGTGGCGGAACGTCGTACCAGCGCCGCGATCCCCAGGATCGGTACGGCGAGGCCGACCCAGGGCAGGAAGGTGTCGAGCAGGCTGCCCAGGTTGCCGACCGAGTTCGGCACCCAGCGGTGGAACAGCAGCGTCACGGCGGACAGCACCGCGAGGACGGCGATCATCCAGCCGCGGCGCCACCTACTGCCCGTGCGGCGCCGCCGGCGTGTGGTGCGCGTCGGCGGCTTCCGAGAAGCGACGGCGGTCTGGCGGTCCGGCATGCTGCGATTGTTGCGGACACTTGGGCCGGACCAAAGTCCGGGCCGGGTCGGCGAGCCCTATTTCATCCCTAGGAACGACCGTTCCGGCCGAAATGAGTAGGGTTCTGTGAGGATCCTGGTGCGAACAGCGGATGCGGCCGACAATGCCGCTATGCCGCCTGCGCAGACCACCGAGCCCTTCGTCGTGAAGCGACGCAGCCTCGGCACGACCAGGACCACGCTGTACCTCGGCAGTGTCGTGTTCGGCCTGATGGTCCTGTTCACACTGCTGTGCGTCGTGGTCCAGCTGATCAGGGGCGAGCCGATCCGCGAGCCGCTCGAGGCGGTCTGGCTGTCCTGGGGCGGGATGCCGCTGATCTTCGCGGTCGGACTGCCGGTGCTGCTCCTGGTCGGGCTGGTGACGACCGCCGAGGAACGGCACGAGGGCGACCAGGACGACGTCCTGCTGTCGATCAACGAGACCGGCGTCTACCTGGGCGGCGAGCAGCCGCGCACGATCCCGTGGAGCGACGTGCACGGCATCTGCCGGGTCGAACGGCGCGGGGTCAACAGCGAGGGCGAGGATGCGTGGCACCCGTATCTCGTCGTGCTCCGGTACGACGGCGACGCGCTGCCCCGGAGCTCGAAGGCATGGGGCCCGTCGGAGCAGTGGCCGGGCACCGTCGAGATCCTCGGCCGGCCCCTCCCGTACGACGACCTGGTCGCCGCCGTCGCACGGTACGCACCCCACGTCCAGGTCACCGACCGCGGACGTGTGACGGACTAGCCCTTCGCGGCGAGCAGCTTCTCCAGGTCGGTCAGCACGTCCATCGCGCCGAGCGGGCCGAGGCCGAGGAACCACACCTCGTCGTCGACGCGCGCGACCTGACCGTTCTTGACCGCCGGCAACGCCTTCCAGAGGTTGCCGTTGACAACAGTGTTCTCGGCGGTGGTCTCCGGCTTGCCGTAGCTGGAGTAGAAGAGCCAGTCGCCGGCGGCCTGCGAGATGTTCTCCTGCGACACCTCGACCGCGAGATCCGGGACGTCCTGCACCTTCGGCCGAGGCAGCCCGATGTCCTTCCGGATCACGCCGATGAAGGACAGGTTGCCGTACAGCCGGATCTCCCCCGGCCGGAACCGGACCAGCGAGATCGTCGGCGATCCCTGCACCTTCGCCTTCACCTCGTCGGCGCGCTTCTGGTAGTCGTTCAGGATCCCGGTGGCCTTGTCCTCCTCGCCGACCGAGTCCGCGACCAGCAGGAAGTTCTCCTTCCACGGGAACCCAGGCCGGATGCTCATCACCGTCGGCGCGATCGCGCTGAGCTGGTCGTACAGGTCGTTCGCCCGCAGCTTGCTGCCCAGGATCAGGTCCGGCTTCAGCGCCGCGATCGCCTCGAGGTTCAGCTCGCTGATCCCGCCGACGGTCTTGATCCCCTGCGCCTTGTCCGCCAGGTACGACGGAACGCCCGCCTGACCGGCCGTCGTCGCCATCCCGACCGGCGTGATGCCGAGCGCGAGGACGTCGTCGAGCTCACCGCTGTCCAGGACGACGATCCGCTCGGGCTTCTTCTCCAGGTTGGTCTCGCCCAGCGCGTGCTTCACCGTCCGCGGGAAGGCCCCCGGCTGCGCATCCGACCCCAGCTTGGCGGTCTCCTGGTCAGCGGTCTTGAACAGCCGCCCTCCGGTCGCCACCTCGGTGTCTCCGGGTCCGGCGTCCGTACTCGCCGTGTCCTTCGCACCACACCCGGCCAACACCAGAACGGCGGCCACCACAACGATCGCAAGGCGGTTCCTCATAGCCATTGACCCTATAACAAGCCTGGTTAGGGTGCCCTAACCAGGTCCACCTGTTCACCCGCCTCAAGAGAGACGTTCACCACCTCGTCGGCGATCGCGATCTGGTGCGTGCCGCAGTGGGTGGCCCGGACTGTCGCGGCCGTGATCTTGCCGTCGCGCCAGGTGACGTCGAACGACAGTCCGCCGCGAGCCCGGAGGCCGCGGAACGAGCCGTCCGGCCAGTCGGCCGGGAGGGCAGGCAGGAGGCGGATGGTGTCGGTGTGGCTCTGGATCAGGAGTTCGGGGATGCAGCCGGTCATGCCGAAGTTGGCGTCGATCTGGAAGATGTCGCCGTCACGGTGCAGCAGGTTGTCCGAGACCAGCCGGCTGAGGTAGTCGCGGATCACCGCGGACGCCTTCTCCGGCTCGAACAGCCGTGCCCACAACGCGACCAGCCACGCTGCTGTCCAGCCGCCCGGCTTCCCGGTGGAGGTGCGCAGGTCGAGCGATGCACGGGCCGCCGCGGCCCATTCCGGCGTCCGCGTCGGGTCGATCTCCGCGCCCGGGTAGAGACCGTAGAGGTGCGACTGGTGGCGGTGGTCGGGCTCGGACGGTTGCCAGTCCGTCGGCCATTCGAGCAGCCGGCCGTCGGTCGTCGTACCGATCTCCGGAAGGCGTTCGCGGGCGGAGCGGGCCTTCTTGGACAGCTCGGTGCTGAGGCCGAGCGCGGTCTCGGCTTCGGTGAGGTTGGTGAACAGTTCACGCATCAGCCAGATGTCGTACGTCGTGGTGAGGTCGACCGAGGCCTTGTCGCCGGACGGCAGGACGAAGTGATGCTCCGGTGCGGTCGACGGGATGAACTGCAACCGGCGGTCACGGTCCTCGACCAGCATCGACAGGACAAACTCCGCCGCACCGGCGATCAGCGGATAGGCCCGCTCGCGGAGGAAGTCCAGGTCCTGCTGGAACCGGTAGTGCTCCATCAGGTGCGCGGTCAGCCAGACGCCGCAGGTCGCGCACATCGCCCACACCGGATCGTCGCCGCCCTCGCCCACCGGCCAGGTCGCGCACCAGATGTCCGCGTTGTGATGCGACACCCAGCCCGGTGCGTCGTAAAGGGTCCGGGCGGTTTCGGCGCCCGACGCGGCCAGGCCCTCGAGTAGATCGGTGAGCGGGTCGAAGCACTCCCCCAGGCCGGTGAGGTCGGCCGG
Organism: Kribbella steppae; assembly: GCF_004342025.1. Lineage (GTDB taxonomy): Bacteria > Actinomycetota > Actinomycetes > Propionibacteriales > Kribbellaceae > Kribbella > Kribbella steppae. The sequence goes on from NZ_SLWN01000001.1 coordinate 745,449, forward strand.
CCAGTAGTTCATCTGGGTGTTGATGTTGTTGGTCCAGTCGCTGGCCCACATCGGCCGGCGGTCCTGGTTCCAGATGCCTTGCAGGTTGGCCGCCTGCGTCCCGGGGCGGGAGGACGCCATCAACAGGTAACGGCCGAAGTTGAACGTCAGCGCGACCAGGTCCGGATCGTCGCCACCGGCGGCGACCGCCTTGATCCGCTCGTCGGTCGGGAGCTCAGGGGACTCGCCGAGTTGCAGCTCGGCGCGTTCGTACAGCTCGAGGTGATCGTCGAGGTGCCGCTCCCGGAGCCTGTCCAGGGCCAGTGAGTCCAGCACTGAGGTTGCCTCACGCAACGCCACCAGCGGATCGCGGCCGGGCGGGACCGACCAGCCGGCGAAAGTACTTGCCGCCGACAACACCACACTCAGACTGTCGGCTCCGCGTACGGCGACGCCCGCAGCGCCGACGTCGACGCTGCCGCCAGTGTTGTGAGCACGCAGCGCGACACCGAACCCGATGCCGCGCCCTTCCTCATAACGGATCGGGTCCGGACTCTGCCGGTACTCGATGGTCAGATCCGACGGCGCGTGGCCGACAACACCATAGGTGCCGTCGGCAACCTCCACCCGAACCGGATGCTGACTGGTCAGCGCCAGGTCGAGGTCGATCGACCCCGGCCGGTCGGCGGTGATCGTCCACACCATCACCTGGTCCGGCGTGGACACGTATGTCTCCCTCCGGAACCGCACGCCGTCGACCGTGTAGTCGACGGCGGCGATCCCGGTGCGGAGGTCCAGGCTCCGCCGGTATTCCTGTGGTTCCCCGGACGCAGCGATCAGCAGGTCGGCGAGCGGTTGGTACGACTCGACCAACGGACCCTGCAGTGCCCGGGTCCGCTCCGTCGCCGCCAGCTGATCACCCTCGTCCAGCAACAACCGCCGTACCTCGGCCAGCACCCCCGGACCGTCCGTCACGGTCACCGTGCGCGGACCGTCCCCCGACCAGACGTCGTCGAGATTGAGCGCGATCCGCTCCTCGTCGATCCGTCCGAACACCTTGGCGCCGAGGTGACCGTTACCGAGCGGCAACGCCTCGAACCAGTCGGGGGCGGCAGTTGTGAACCACAGTTCGTGCGACATGAGATCTATTTACTTCCGGACTTGTACTTGTCGTAGGCCTGCTGCTGGATCTCGAGGTACCTGGTCATTCCGGTGCTGTCCAGACCCTTCACGTAGGCGTCCCACTCGGTGTCGATGTTCTTCGACCCGGTGATGAAGGCCAACTGGTTCTGGCTCACGTAGCTGTTCAGGTTCGTCTGCAGCGTGGCCAGCTCACCACTCAGGCTCGGGTCCGGCCAGACCGAGGTCTGCGGGAACCACTGCGCCTTGTCCTCGTGACCCTCGTACAGCTTGGTCGCCTGGAACAGCCGCCGCTCGAGGCCCGCGCCGGTGTAGATGTCCGCCGGTACGACCTGCGCGTTCCGGTACGCCAGCGTGTTGTTGTACTGGCCGAGCGCACCCCAGTTGATGTTCTTCGGCGCGTTCTGCTTGGGCTTGTACATCGGCGTGACCTTGTCGTCGAGCGCGATGTCACCGGGACCCGGCTTGGTCCAGCCGACACCCTCCGGTCCCATGTTGGTGATCATCTGACCCTCGTCGGTGTAGATGTAGTCGAGCATCTTGATCGCCGCGACCTGGGCCTCCTTGCTGGCCTTGTTGGTCAGCATGAAGGTGTAACCAGTGGAGGACGGGTAGTTCAGGCCGGTGTAGCTCTTGCCCTCCGGACCGGTCAGCGGCGGCACCGCGTCGTACTGCTTGTCCCGGCCGTCTTTCGAGTCGAGCTGGACGAAGATGCCCGGCCACAGCACCGGTACCGTACCGAGGACGACAGCCTTCGGGTTGTTGCCCTGCGCCTGCAGCGCGGCGGCGTTCTGGGTGAACGCGGCCTGGTCGATCAGGCCTTCCTTGTAGAGGGAGTTGATGTACTTCAGGCCCTCCTTCCACTGCGCCGACGTCACTGGGGTGACGACCTTGTCCCCGTCGAGCGTGATCAGCGACCGGACACCGTTGTTCGCGCCGACCGGGTCGTAGGCGAACGCGTTCATCAGGTACGCGATCAGGCTGCTGTCCTGCGGGTCGGTCGTCATCGGGATCTCGTCGGCCTTGCCGTTGCCGTTCGGGTCCTGGGTCTTGAACGCCTGGAGCACCTTGCGCAGGTCCTCGGTCGTCTTCGGCGTCTGCAGGCCGAGCTTCTTCAGCCAGGCGCTGTTGATCCAGAGCTTGTCCGGGTAGGTGCAGTGGTAGCAGTCGGCCCACTGCGGCAGTGCGTAGATGTGGCCGTCCGGCGCGGTCGACATCTCCTTGTACGTCTTGTTGGAGTCCAGCGCCTTCTGGATGTTCGGCGCGTTCTCCTTGATCAGGTCCTCCAGCGGGACCGCGATGCCCTGCTGGCCCAGCTTGAGCACCTCGGCCTGGGTGAACGCGTCGATCCACGGGATCATGAAGAACAGGTCCGGATAGTCGCCGCTGGCCAGCGCGATCTGCCGCTTCTCCTTGGCCGGACCGCCGTCGTACGTCGTGGTCTGCCAGCGGAACTGGATCTTGAACTTGTCGCTCATGATCTTGGTGACCTGGTTGGTGTCCAGGTTGGTGTTCTGGTCGGCCGGGGTGAAGGTGTCGATGATGACCTTGCCGTCGGCCGCCGTCTCGTTCGCCGCCCCCTGCGCCGACTTGTCCGAGCTGCACGCCGCGAGGGCGAGCGTGCCGGCCACCACCAGCGTGGCGACTTTGCTCACTGTTGAGCGCATTTCGTTGTTCCCTTCTCAGAGTTATCCCTTGACCGCGCCGACCATCACGCCCTTGGTGAAGTGGCGGGCGACGAACGGGTAGATGAGCAGTACGGGCAGGCTCGAGATGACGATGAGCGCGTACTTGAGGACGTTGGCCAACTGCTGCTGTTCGAGCTGCTGGGCCAGGTTCTGGGTGGTCGAGCCACCCGAGGTGGTGTTCAGGATCAGGACGTTGCGGAGCACGATCTGCAGCGGGTACAGACCCGGGTCCTTGAGGTAGACCAGCGCGTCGAAGTAGCTGTTCCACTGGGTGATGGCGTACATCAGCGCGATCACGGCGATGACCGGCTTGGACAGCGGCAGCACGATCGACCAGAGGAAGCGCAGATCGCTCGCGCCGTCGATCGTCGCCGCCTCGTACAGCTCGTCCGGGATGGTCGAGCGGAAGAAGGTGCGCGCGATGATCACCTGCCAGACCCCGATCGCGCTCGGGATCACCATCGCCCACCGGGTGTTCAGCATGCCCAGGTCCTGCACCACCAGGTACGTCGGGATCAGGCCGCCGGAGAACAGCATGGTGAAGATCAGCACGCTCATGATCACGTTCCGGCCGAACAAGGAACGCCGCGACAACGGATAGGCGATCGCGATCGTCAGCGTGACACTGATCAGGGTGCCGCCGACCGCATAGATGAACGAGTTCAGGTAGCCCTGCATGATCTGGGGATCGCCGAACGCCACCTTGTAGGCCTGCAGGCTTGGCTCGACCGGCCACAGCAGCACCCGGCCGGCACTCACCGCGGACGCACTGCTGAACGAGTTCGCGACGATATAGATCAGCGGTACCGCGACCAGGATCAGCGCGATCCAGAGCATGATCTTCACGCCGAACAGGAAGGCCTTGTCGGTTCGGGTCTCCGCGATCACGGTGGCATCGGGACGTCCCGTCGTACGGCGGAATCCTTGCAGTGAAAGGCTCATGACCAGAGTCCGTTTCCGGTGATGCGCTTGGCGGCGAAGTTCACGCCGAGCAGCAGGAACAGGTTGATCACCGAGTTGAACAGCCCGATCGCGGTGGCCATGCTGAAGTCGGCGTTCAGCAGGCCGGTCTTGTAGACGTAGGTGGCGATGATCTCGGACTGGGCCAGGTTCAGCGGGTTCTGCAGCAGGAAGGCCCTCTCGAAGCCGATCGACATGATGTTGCCGACGCCCAGCACCAGGATGATCACCGCGGTCGGCATGATCCCGGGCAGGTCGACGTGCCAGATCCGCTTCAGCCGGGTCGCGCCATCGATCTTGGCCGACTCGTGCAGCGCCGGGTCGATACCGGCCAGCGCGGCCAGGTAGATGACGGCCGAGTACCCGGTGGTCTGCCAGACGTCGGACCAGACGTAGATGTGCCGGAAGTAGTCCGGGTTGCCGAGGAAGTCGACCGCCGGTACGCCGAACAGCCCGATCGCGTCGTTGACGAACCCGAGCCGCGGCGACAGCACCAGGATCGTCATCGAGACGACCACCACGGTGGAGATGAAGTACGGCGCGTAGGTGACCAGCTGGACGGTCTTCTTGAACCGGCCGTTGCGGATCTCGTTCAGCGCGATGGCCAGGATGATCGGGATCGGGAAGCTGGCCAGCACGGTGTAGGCGGCCAGGATGAAGGTGTTCTTCACCAGCGTCCAGAACACCGGATTGGCGAAGAACAACTCGAAGTTGCGGAACCCGACCCACTCGCTGCCCCACGGCCCCTTGACCGGGCTGTAGTTCTTGAACGCGATCACCGCGTTCGCGATCGGGATGTACTTGAAGATGACGAAGTACGCGAGCGGTACGAGGACCAGCAGGTACAGCTGCCAGTGCCTTCGCAGACTGCGGTGGGCCGCGGTCCGCCGGCTCGGGCGGGGTATCCGGGCGGGCGTCACCTTCTCCCCGCGGACCGGCGCGGGCGGCGCCGCCGGCTTCAACGTTGTGCTCACTCCTCATCCTTTCCAACCCAATATCCGATAGGATCCTAGGTTCTACTTCCGGGAGGATGACACAGAACCTCCGGCAGCGGAAGAGCCTCACCCCGGCCGAGACCAGACCTTGACCGATCGACTCAGATCCCTTGTTTTCAAGGGCTTTCCCACGTTGCTTCAGGCAACTAATAGGCGGGATGCACCGAATGATCCGATGGCTGGGCCACCGGATCCGGGCATGCGCCAGTCCCGGACGGAGTCGCTCTGAGCCGCCGACCCCGGTCCGAACTGCTGCCACCTCCCCCACCCCGGAACGAGGTACGGAGGCTTTTATTTCCTTTGTGAACTATATCGCAGTCAACCCGTCCGCCCCCATCGCTGTCAACCCGTCCAGCACGCTGAGGTTGGGATAGTTGGGTTGTGGAACTGACGTGGTGGGACGAGGCGGATGGGACGCGGCTGTATCTGCTGAGTGGATCGGCGCAGCTTGCCGGGCAGGAGGAACCGGCGCGGCTGCACGCGGCGGGTGAGGGGGGCGTCGGTAGGCCGGTGTTCGGGGTCAACCCGGAGTCGGAGCGGGATCGCGCGATGGTTGAGGCAGCCGGGTATCGGGTGGCCTTCACCATGATTCGGATGCAACGGGCGCTGAGCGAACCGGCAGCGGTTGCGTTGCCTGCCGGCGCCGAGGTGCCCGGCATCCGGCCGACTGGTGCCGTCGCGGCCTGGCCTCAGCACTGCTCCGGACCAACCACTCCCAGCTCTGGCAGTACGGCGTACGCGCGACCTCACTGTGGACGATCATGGAGAACCCGACCGGCAGTGTGGCTCTGTACGAAAGCCTGGGCTACCGCATCGCCGAACGGCTGCCGAGGTATCGCAAACCGTTCTAGTCCGCGATCGCACCGCGATTCTCTGGATCGGGGCGCGAAAAACCTGACCCGACCATCACGGGGGAACGGCCGGGCCAGGCACTATCGATGGTACCTCTGATCACCGCTCGTGGTTGCCTAAATCGGAGGCGGACTCGCCGGATCCTGCCCTACTCTGACGCCATGCAACGTCGATCCTGAAAGCGCACCTCCGCACTCGCCCACCGGGTGGGTCGCCGTCGTGCGTCACGCAAGCGTTTGACCTGTAGAAGGTCGCGCTTCGTCATGCCCGCACACGCTTTCGGGAGCGACCCACGATGCCTGTCTTCCGTTCGGCCGATCCGGTCCGGACCTATTACGCCTTCAACACCGCCTGGGCCTTCTTCGGCGCCCTCGCCTTCACGCTCAGCATGGTGTACTACGTCCGCGACGTCGGACTGGATCCACTCCAGATGGTCCTGGTCGGCACCACTCTCGAGCTCGCCTGCTTCCTGTTCGAGGTACCCACCGGCATCGTCGCCGACCTGTACAGCCGCCGGCTGTCCGTCATCATCGGCTTCGCCCTGATCGGCGCCGGTCTCCTGCTGCAGGGGCTGGTGCCGACGTTCCTGGCGATCCTCGCCGCTCAGGTGCTCTGGGGTGTCGGCTACACCTTCACCTCCGGCGCCGACCAGGCGTGGATCACCGACGAGGTCGGCGTGGATCGCGCGGCCAAGGCGTTCGTCCGGGGGCAGCAGTTCGCCCTGGCCGGCACGATCGCCGGGACCGTCTCCGCCGGCGCGCTCGGTCTGATCAGCTTGCCGCTGCCGATGGCGCTGGCGGGTGCCGGGATGATCCTGCTCGCGCTGGTGCTGGCGATGGTGATGCGCGAGGACAACTTCCACCGCACACCGAAGGGCGAGCGGGAGACGTTCAAGCAGATGGCCGAGACGTTCAAGCACGGTCTCGGGGTCGCTCGGCGGCGTCCCGTCGTACGGACGCTGGTGCTGATCAGCCTGATCTCCGGGCTGGCCAGCGAGGCGTTCGACCGGTTGTGGTCGGTGAAGATCCTGGACTTCCAGTTCCCGACGGTCTTCGGTACGTCGGCCCCCGCGTTCTGGTTCACGGTGTTCGCCCTGGTCGGGACGCTGCTGTCCCTGATCACGTCGGTGGTGCTGAACAAGCTGTCACCGGAGCGGCTGAGTGCCACGCATCCGAACGGCATCCTCGCGGTGCTGAGTCTGTTCGAGGTGGCCGCCGTGATCACGTTCGCGCTGCTGGACCACCTCTGGCTGGCGCTTGCCGTGCTGTGGATCAAGACGATCGCCGGCACGCTCGCGTGGCCGATCGAGTCCGCCTGGCTGAACCGGCACGTCGACTCCCGGTCCCGGGCCACAGTGATCTCGATGGTGTCGCAGGCCAACGCGATCGGTCAGGTCGTCGGCGGACCGCCGCTCGGCGCCGTCGGCCGCTCGTCCCTGCGCGCCGCCCTGCTCGCCTCAGGCCTGATCCTCACCCCCATCCCGCTCCTCTTCCTCCGCCTCCGCCCAGCCCGCGACAGCGCGCTTTCCGGAGAGAAATCGTCACTGGGGGCCGCCGATTAGTTTCCGCAAACCGGCCGCGACTCCACGGCGGTGGGTCGCGGCCGGCGTCGTACCGGAGTTACTCGTCGATCTTGATGCGGACCTCGATGCGGCGGCGGTCGTACGACGACTTGATCAGGCTGGCGCCCGTGGTGACGAACAGGGTGCCGGCGATGAAGCCGAGGGAGGTGAGGATGCCGATGTGCGGCAGGTGGATCGCGCCGATGTCGTCGATATGCGAACCGTGCAGCGCCTCGATGATCAGCTTCACGCCGATGAAAGCGAGGATCACCGACAGGCCGACGTTCAGGTAGATGACCCTCTCCAACAGCCCGCCGATCAGGAAGTACAGCTGGCGCAGACCCATCAGCGCGAACGCGTTGGCGGTCAGCACGATATAGGCGTCCTGGGTGAGCCCGAAGATCGCCGGGATCGAGTCGAGCGCGAAGATCACGTTCGCCATCCCGATCGCGGCGATCACGATCACCAGCGGCGTCACCATCCGGCGGCCGTCGATGCGAGTGGTCAGCTTGGCGCCGTCGTAGTCGTGCGACAGCGGCAGGATCCGGCGCATCCCTCGCAGTACGGCGTTCTCCTGGAAGTCCGTCTCGTCGTTGTCACCCTCGAGCGCCAGCCGGACAGCGGTGTAGACCAGGAACGCGCCGAAGAGGTAGAACACCCAACTCGCGGCCGCGATCGCCGCCGCGCCGGCCAGGATGAACACCGCCCGCAGCACCATCGAGACCACGATGCCGACGTAGAGCACCTTGTCCTGCGCCAGACTCGGTACGGCGAACCTGGCCATGATGATGACGAACACGAACAGGTTGTCGACGCTCAGGCTGTACTCGGTGATGTAGCCGGCGACGAACTCACCACCGGTCGTCCCCGACCCTGGGCTGAACAGGAACAACCCGACCGCGAACAGTGCCGCCAGGCCGACGTAGAACAGCACCCACCGGGTCGCGTCCTTGATCGTCACGGTGTGATCGCGCCTGGCGATCACGATCAGGTCGAAAGCGACGATCGCCAGCAACCCGACGATGGTCAGGACCCAGACGGCAGGGGGCATGACAGAGACCATGACGAACCTCCGGACGACGGCAACAGAGCTTGGTCCGGAGGTCTCTTCCGCCCGGTGGTCCGGGCCGGCAGCACCGGTTCGGCCGCCCAGGCCTCCCGTGATGACGACACTGCCGCGTTCGGGCGCACGTCACCGCGGCCCGAGAGGAATACTCCCCTCCACAAACACGCCGAGTGTATCCGTCACCAATGGAAATTACCGTGCACCAGGTCACAGCCAGCGTGTTCCGAACGATCGTATACCGCATACAGACTTCAGCGCTAGTTGGGGCGCTTCTCCCGCCGTGACGCCACGCCCGACTCCCTAGGACCTCCTCAGGACCAAGGATAGGGAGGAGTGCCTATGCGCCGGCCGACCTCAGACGAGCAGATTCTGGGATGCCCGGCAGGGAGCCGGCCGCCCCAGAGGAGCACCAGATGGTTACGAACGACTCGGTCAAGGCCACCACCGGACGGCGTCGCGTCCTGGTCATCGGCGGCAAGCTCAAGCATGTACGCAAGGCCCGGGAGCTCGGCCTGGACGTGGTTCACGTCCAGTTCCCGGACGAGTACGACCGCGGCCACTGGCCCTACGTCGATCAGGCACTGCTGCTCGACTACGGCGACATCGACCGGCTCCTGCCGCTGGTCCGGGTGTTGCACGAGGCGTACCCGTTCCAGGCGGCCGTGTCGCTGTTCGAGCTCGGGCTGCTGCCGGCGGCGCGGATCAACGAGGCACTCGGCCTCGACGGCGAGTCCGTCGCCACCGTGGAACTGCTGCTGGACAAGTGGCGGATGCGCCGGCACCTGGCCGCACGGGGCATCAGCCCAATGGCCTCCGCGGTCGGCCGTTCCGCGCAGGACGTTCGGGACTTCGTTCAGGCGCACGGGCTCCCGATCATCGTCAAGCCGATCCGCGAATCGGGCAGCCTGGGGGTGTTCCGCATCCGCGACCAAGCCGACGTGGACGTCGTCGCCGAAAGGTTCCGATCCCTCGACGACGGGCAGTGGGCCGCCAAAGACCTGTTTTCCGCCGACTCCTTCGACGAGTTCCTGATGGAGGAGTTCCTGGACGGCCTGGAGATCAGCGTGGAGACCCTGAGCTTCGACGGCCGGCATGTGGTCGTCGCGGTGACCGACAAAGAGATCGGCGGCTCCGGTTTCGTCGAGATCGGACATTCGCAGCCCAGCGGCTACTCGGCCGAGACGCTGCGCGAGGTCACGCGCTTGGTGACGGACTTCCTCGACGCGGTAGGGCTGCGCAACGGTCCAGGGCACACCGAGGTCAAGCTGACCTCGCGCGGCCCGCGGATCGTCGAGTCGCACAACCGCGTTGGCGGTGACCGGATCAACGAACTGGCCGAGATCGCCTACGGCGTTGACATGGAGCGGTACGCGCTGGGCGCCGGGTTCGGCCTGGTGGAGCCGCTGACCGCATCGCCCGAGCCTCGGGGCGGAGCAGCCGTCCGGTTCCTCACGCCGGAGCCCGGACGCGTCGTGGAGGTCACCGGCGTCGACGCCGTACGCGCGGACCCGGCGTTCGTCGACCTCCAGTTGGAGGTGGGGCCGGGTGACGACGTACCACCGCTGACCTGGAACGAGGACAAGGTCGGTCACGTCGTCGCCCGCGGCTCCACCGCCACCGAAGCGATCGCCCACGCCAGACGGCTGGCCGCGGCGATCCAGGTGCGTACCGAGGCCGTCGCGTGAGCAGCAGGCAGCCGGACCAGCCGGGCGTCGACGAGCCGCGATTCCGCGACGCGGTGCGCACCCTGCCCGGCCGGGTGTGGATCATCAGCGTCGGCATCCTGGTCAACCGACTGGGCAGCTTCCTGCCGGTGTTCATCGTGCTGTACCTGACCCAGCGCGGCTATTCCGCCGGCGCCGCGGGGTTCGTGCTGGGCGTGGCAGGTCTGGCCAACGTCCTCGGCAACGCCGTCGGCGGCTACCTCGCCGACAAGATCGGCCGGCGCTGGACCATCGTGGTGTCCGCCGTGCCCACCGCCGGTCTGACGGCGATGGTGCCGTTCGTCGAACCGTTCCCGATCCTCGTCGCGGTGGTAGGTCTCATCGGCGTGACGTCGCAGATCTACCGGCCGGCCGCGGCCGCCGTACTGCTCGACTCGGTGACGACCAACCAGCAACGACTCGCGGCCTTCGGGGTGTTCCGGTTCGCGATGAACCTCGGTTCGGCCCTGGGCGGCGTGATCGGCGGCGTACTGGCCAGCACCTCCTATGCGGGGCTCTTCCTGGCAAACGCCGCCGGATGCCTGCTGTTCGGCGTGGTCGTGGCGGTGCTGCTGCGGGACAAGCCCCAGCCGCCGTCCGGCCCGGACGACGCGGGCGCGCAGGCGGTGGGGTACCGGCAGGCGCTCGCCGACCGCACACTGGTGCGCTTCCTGGTGATGACCCTGGTCGCCGAGTTCGTCTACATCCAGTCCACCGTCGGCCTGCCCCTGCACGTCAACGCGGTGGACCTGAGCGCGCGCGACTTCGGTCTCCTCATCGGGCTCAACGGTCTGCTGGTGCTGGTGCTGGAGTTGCCCATCACCGGCGCGGTCTCCCGCTACCGGCCGGAGTACGTACTGGCCATCGGCAACCTGATCGTCGGAGTCGGTCTCGCGCTGACCGGGTTCACGACCGACATGGTCCTGCTGGCAGCGACGGTGGTGATCTGGACCTTCGGCGAGATGGTCACCAGCACCTACTCCCAGGCCTACCTGGGAAGCCTGACTCCGCCTGGGATGGTCGGGCGCTACCAGGGGTTGCACGGCGTCGCGTACACGATCGGTACAGGCGTCGGACCGCTCATCGGCGGCGCCGTGTACGCGATCGGCCCATGGGCACTGTGGGCCCTGGTCGCCGCGGCCGGACTGCTGTCCGCCCAGCTCTGTCTCCCGCGCCGCCGCGCGGCGTCCACAGTGAACGAACCAGATTCCTGACCATCAGCAGCCACGACGACGACCGCGGCAATCCAGCGAGCTCGCGAGCGCCTGGCTGCCGGCGTGGCACGCGACGGAGGAGCGTGCGTAGCGGGCTACGAGGGTCATCCTTGCGACCGTGGTCAAAAAGTTTCCGTTTCGGGGCTGAAGTCTGTGAGATTTCCCGCGATCGCGGTACAAAGAATTCCAGAAGGTCTGTCCGCCCCTAGACCTGGAGGAAATCGTCATGGCCGGAATCAACGGCGAAGTCTCATGGTTCTGTTGCGGTAACGCATGGGGACCCTGTGCGAGCACCGGACGAGGTGCTTGCGGAACCTGTCACTCGGGGAACTTCCAGCACGCCTGGCCGAACACCTCGGACGCGTGCTACGCCATCACCCGGCCGGACTCGTGCGGAATCACCGGGATGTCCCGGCGTACCTGCGGGTTCCGGCACTCCACGACCAACCTGTGCAACGGCGCGCGGGTGGTCACGTCGATCGCGGACTGCGGTCCGCAGACCGACCTGTTCTGTGGTGAGCGTGCCTGCTGCGGCGGCACGTGCGCCTCCAACCGGATCATCGACCTCACTCCGGCCGCGTTCTCCGCGATCGCGAGCCTGAGTGCCGGTCTGATCCCCTGCACCGTCGACGTCGGCTGAGGGGTGAGCTGAGATGACCACAACAATGGATCGCCGGTCCTTGCTCACCCGCGCCGCTCTCGGCGCCACCGGCCTGGTGGCCGCCAGCGCCATGGGTTCACTGGCCCCCGAGACCGCGTTCGCCGCGGCCACGCAGTACCCGGATGCCGACCAACCGGACCCGAACTTCGCCGAGGGCCTGATCATCGGCCGGAACCGGGATCTCCTGCAGGTGCAGGGCTCTGACGGCCGGATGCACCGGATCCAGCTGACCGGTGTGACCAGTGTCTGGAAGTTGCGGCCCACCACCCTGGACCAGGTCCGGGTCGGTGATGGCCTGTACGCCCGCGGCGTCCTGATGCCGGACGGAATCCTCGCCGCCGAGTCGGTGTGGGTGAACATCGTCAACCTCACCGTCGGCATCAACTCGATCGGGCGCTCGGCACTGCAGCTCGACCACCACGGCCAGAAGGTCGTCGGGCATCTGCAGCCCGGCCTCACCGCGGCCGTCTACAACGGCACTCCCGCGGTGTCGGACCTGTCGATGCTCAAGGTCGGCCGGCACGCCCAGGTGATCGGCGCCTGGCGACCGGGGACCAACGAGATCGACATCGCGACCATCTACGCCTCGAACTGACCGGGAGGCCGTGATGTTCGCACATCAGGTGGCGGCTGCCCAGCCGCTGCTCATCGGGTTGCTCTTGCTCTGGTCGTCATACGGCAAAGTCGTACGGCGGGACAGCGCAGAGCAAGCGAAACGTACGGCGTTGCCTGGGCTGGTCGGCGAGAAGCGTGCCGCACCGGTGTACCGCTTCGTCGGTGGAGTCGAAGCCGTGATCGCTCTGGCGCTGCTCGCGCCGCCGGTCTGGACTGTTGAGGCGATCCCGGCCGTGGCTCTGGCCGTTGGCTTCACCGGGTATCTGATCTACGCCAAGATCGTTGTCCCGGAGGCGTCCTGCGGCTGCGTCGGTTCGTCGGCCAAACCCGTCGACCGGCGGGCGATCGGCCGATCACTGTTGCTGCTGGCAACAGCATTGGCAGCGACCACGGCCAGCATCGAATGGTGGTCGGCCGGATCCGGAGCGGTCGTCCTGGTGCTGGAGGCCGCGGTGTTCGTCATGTTGTCCGCCGAGCTGGATCGGTACTGGCTGCTCCCTTTGCGTCGGCTGCGGTTGCGGATCACCCATCCACTCAGCGGCACCGCGACTGACGCCGTACCACTGGCTGCGACGCAGCGACGGCTGCTGCTCAGCCCGGCGTACCGTGCGGTCAACGGATTGCTGCGGTCCGATATCCACGACTACTGGGACGACGAGGACTGGCGGTTCGTCAGTTACACCGCCAGGTACGACGGCCGGCCGGCGACCGCCGTCTTCGCCGTACCGCATCACGACTCCACGCCGGAGTCCGTCCGGGTCGCCGTCGTCGACGAGACGTCGGGTCAGACCCTGTACCGCCCCACGGTGCTGGCCACCGCCGGGTAGGCGACACCTCGAGCCCTCGCGGAGCTGCTGACCGGCTCCGCGAGGGCTTCGTGCTGTTGACACCGATTGAGCGGCGGTGGCGTGACGCCGGACGTCATTAGGAAGGTTTCCTAATGATTGATTGACTCCCCTGCAAGAACGGCGGCACCCCGACCATCCTCATCGTCCGCCTCAAGTTCCCCTGATGCTTTGCGACGGTACTGTCACAGGGGCTACTCTGTGACAGTACCGTCACAGCAGGCGGGGACGGAGGATGGGCATGTCGATCCAGCAGATGGCTGGCCTGGGTGCGGCCGTTCGCGCCGAGCGACGTCGGCGCGGGCTGTCTCAGGCTGCCCTGGCCGCGCAGGCGGGCGTGTCGCGGGAATGGCTCAGCCGCCTGGAGAACGGGGCTCCCCGCCTCGAGGCGGACAAGGTCCTCACCATCATGGGTGTGCTCGGCTTCGCCGTACTCGCCCGCGACGAACAACCCACGCAGGCCGACATCGCGAAGGCTCAGAAGGTGGCTTGGACGATGGCCCTGGAGGCGCAGCCACTCACCGACGAGGGCTTCCAGCGAGTGCTTCGTAAAGTCGTCGCACGCCGCCAGGGTCGCTCCGCCGCGTGACGCAGCTCAGTAGCCACGAGGACGGTCAGACCCCAGTCGACGCCGACGATGCGCAGCACCTGACAGACAGCTACGCCTGGATCGGGACCCGCGACGAGCTGAACGACGCCGAGGCGTCGAACATCACCGATGCTCTGCTCTGGCTCGAGGATCAGGAGCTTGGAGCGAATGACCTGCTCAACCAGTCCGTGCTCCGCGAGCTGCACCGCCGGATGTTCGGCGAGGTGTGGAACTGGGCGGGTCTCCTCCGCCGGCGTGACACCACCATCGGCGTCCCGCCGGTCCAGATCCAGGAGCGGTTGCAGACGCTGCTCGGTGACACCCTCTTCTGGATCGAGCAAGGTACGTACGGCGCATCGGAGATCTGCATTCGGTTCCACCACCGGCTCGTCTTCATCCACCCGTTTGTGAGCGGCAACGGCAGACACGCACGCCTGGCCGCCGGCGCACTCGCCGACTCGCTCGGCCTCGGACCCGACCATCTGTCCTGGGGCGCACGCAGCGGTCAATCGCCGATCGAGGCTCGCCGTCGGTACCTCGATGCCCTTCGTGCCGCGGACAGAGGCGACTACACCGATCTACTGGCAACTGCCGTCCGCTAAGCGCGTTCAGCGGCCGAAGTCGGCGTACTTTGGGGTGCCGTCGGTGAGGGCCTGCTGGGCCAGGGTGAGGCGGCGGGTCAGGGAAGGGCGGAGGCGGTCGCGCGCTTCGTCGAGGGTGAGGAAGTCGTGGGCTCGGGCTTCCACCGGGTCGATCTTCAGTTGGGCGATGGTTGATGGATCGAGTACGCCGCCGTCGAAGATGAAGGCGAGGGCGTCGGACCAGACGCCGAGGGCCGGGACCCAGTCGACGACGAGGAGGGGGCCGATCTCCAGGGCCAGGCCGAGTTCCTCCTGGATCTCGCGCCGGCAGGCCTCGTACGGCGATTCGTCGTACTCGGCGATCCCACCGGGGATGTCCAGGGTCGGCTTGTAGGTCGGCTCGAGGAACAGGATGCGGCCGGCCTGATCGCGGATCAGCGCCCCGCCGGCCGCGGTCTTCCGCGGAAACCGGCCCGCGATCCCGGGATGGAACTCCTGCTCCGGCTCGCCCTCGGCGAGCAGATCGCCCCGGCGGATGTCGTCGTCCACGGCTCGCACCCTCCCAGTCGCGGTGCCGATCCGCAATCCGGCCTTGTTTTCGGTCCACCGAACTCTTATGTTTTCGGTGTGCCGAAAACAGTCGCGATCCTGCCGTTGCTGCTGGCTCTCGGGGTGTTGCCCGCGTGCTCGCCGAGCCAGGCCTCCGGCACCGACGAGCCGGTGGTGCTGACGACGTTCACCGTGCTCGCCGACATCGCGCGGAACGTGGCGGGCGACCACCTGAAGGTCGAGTCGATCACCAAGGTGGGTGCCGAGATCCACGGGTACGAGCCGACACCGGGTGACATCCGGAAGGCTTCGGACGCCGATCTGATCCTGGACAACGGTCTCAACCTCGAGGTGTGGTTCCACCAGTTCGTCGAGTCGGTCGACGTACCGCACAAGATCGTCTCCGACCGCGTCGCGCCGATGGACATCACCGAGGACTCGTACGCCGGCAAGCCGAATCCGCACGCGTGGATGAGCCCCAAGAACGTTCAGATCTACGTCGACAACATGGTCGACGCGTTCTCCGAGCTCGATCCCGAGAACGCGGCCGCCTTCGCCGCGAACGGCAAGACCTACAAGGCGGAGCTGCAGAAGGTGCAGGACGAGCTCGTGGCGGAGTTGTCGGCGGTGCCGAAGAAGCAGCGCGCACTGGTCAGCTGCGAGGGCGCGTTCTCCTACCTGGCGCGCGACGCCGGGCTCACCGAGAAGTACATCTGGCCGGTCAACGCCGAACAGCAGGCCACACCGCAGCAGATCGCCTCGACGACCGAGTTCGTGAAGACCAACGCCGTACCCGCGGTGTTCTGCGAGTCGACCGTGTCGGACAAGGCGATGCGACAGGTCGCGTCCGGCACCGGCGCCGAGTTCGGCGGCACCTTGTACGTCGACTCGCTGTCCGAGGCGGACGGCCCGGTTCCGACGTACCTGGACCTGATCCGGTACGACGCGGACACGATCATCCGCGGTCTGACGGGACGCACCTCATGACGGCGATCGAGGTCGAGAACGTCGTCGCTCGGTACGGCGACGTGGTCGCGCTGGACGGGGTGTCGCTGACCGTCGGGCCAGGCAAGGTGACCGGCCTGATCGGCATGAACGGATCCGGCAAGACCACGCTGTTCAAGGCGATCATGGGCATGATCCGTCCCGACCAGGGGCAGGTCCGGCTCGACGGCATCGACCCGGCGGTCGCACGCAAACGGGGCCGGATCGGCTACGTCCCGCAGAGCGAGGACGTCGACTGGACGTTCCCGGTGTCGGTGCGCGACGTGGTGATGATGGGCCGGTATGGGCATCAGGGCTTCACCCGTCGCACTCGTCCGGCCGACCAGGCCGCGGTGGCCGAGGCGCTGGAACGCGTAGAACTGACCGAGTACGCGGACCGGCAGATCGGCCAGTTGTCCGGCGGGCAGAAGAAGCGCGCGTTCGTTGCCCGCGGCATCGCTCAGGGCGCGCAGATCCTGCTGCTGGACGAGCCGTTCGCCGGTGTGGACAAGCGGTCCGAGGCCACCATGGTCGGCCTGCTGAGGGAGTTGGCCGCCGACGGCCGGACCATCCTGGTGTCGACTCACGACCTGCACGCCCTGCCCCAGTTGGCGGACGAGGCGATCCTGCTGCTGCAGCGGGTGCTGTTCCACGGCTCGGTGTCCGACGCGCTGCGTCCGGCCAATCTCGCCCGCGCTTTCGGTCTCGACGTACTCGAGCAAGAAGAGGGTGCGGCGTGAATCCGCTCGACTTTCTGCTGGAGCCGTTGCAGTACGACTTCATGGTCCGCGCCCTCATCACCACGGTGTTCGCCGCCGTCGTGTGCGCGGTGTTGTCGTGTTGGCTGGTGTTGCTCGGCTGGTCACTGATGGGTGACGCGGTCTCCCACGCCGTACTGCCCGGCGTCGTGATCGCTTACATCATCGGAGCCCCGTTCGCCCTCGGTGCGGTGGTGTTCGGGTTTCTCGCGGTGGCGCTCATCGGGATCGTCCGCGACACCAGCAGGGTGAAGGAGGACGCTGCGATCGGGATCGTGTTCACCACCCTGTTCGCCTTCGGTCTGGTGCTCGTCTCCGTCACCCCGAGTCAGACCGACCTGAACCACATCATCTTCGGCAACATCCTCGGCGTCTCGACCACCGACCTGGTCCAAATCGGCGTCCTGGCCGCCGTCGGCCTTGTCATCCTGGTGCTGAAGCGCCGCGACCTGACGCTCTATGCGTTCGACCCCATCCATGCCCACGCGATCGGCCTGTCACCGCGCCGGCTCGGCGCGCTGCTGCTCGGCATGCTGGCGCTCACAGCCGTGGTAGCGCTCCAGGTCGTCGGTGTCATCCTGGTGGTGGCGATGCTGATCATCCCGGGCGCTACGGCGTACCTGCTCACCGATCGGTCCGGCCGCATGCTCCTGATCGCGCCGATCATTTCCGCCGTATGCTCGGTCCTCGGCATCTACCTCAGCTACTGGTTCGACGCCGCCTCGGGTGGACTCGTCGTCGTGGTCCAGGGTGTCGTGTTCGCCTTGGTCTATCTGTTCAGCCCACGCCACGGCGTACTCGGCAGACACCTGACGACCAGTCGCCGGCGGGCGGCCGCGGTGGGATGAAGCGGAAGGACGCGATGGAATCCAGAGTCGTCGAGAACTACCTCAAGGCCGTCTTCAACGCCCGGGAGTGGTCCGAGGAACCGGTGACCGTCGGCGGTCTCGCCACCCGGCTGGGCCTGTCACCCTCGTCGGTGTCCGAACTCGTCCGCAAACTCACCGAGCGTGGGCTGCTCTCCCATGCCCGGTACGGCGCGATCGAACTGACCCCGGAAGGACAGCGGATCGCGCTCGCCATGGTCCGCAAGCACCGGCTGATCGAGACGTTCCTGGTCGACTACCTCGGCTACACCTGGGACGAGGTGCACGAAGAGGCGGAGATCCTCGAGCACGCGGTCTCCGACACCTTCATCGACCGGCTGGCGAGTCGCCTCGGCGAACCCGACCACGATCCTCATGGCGATCCCATCCCCCGCTCGGACGGCACCCTCCCGGACAACGACCAACTCCGGCTGGACACGGTTGGAGAAGGCGTACGGGCGCGGGTCGCGCGAGTTTCCGACAGCGACCCTGAGGTCCTCCGGCACCTCGACCAGCTCGGCATCACGATCGGCACCACTCTCACGGTCAACGGCCGCCATGACACCGCCGGCACGATCGACGTCGACCATGACGGGACGCCGGTAACCCTTGGTCTCGCGGTCGCTGATGCGATCCGCGTCGTACCCAAGGAGCGTTAAGTGTTGCGTGGACGATCAGACAAGGGGCATTGGTTCGGCACGGTGATCGACGCGCCGGATCCGCGGGCGCTCGGGCTGTTCTACCACCAGGTGTTGGGGTGGAAGGTCCACAAGAACGAGCCCAACGAGTTCGTCCTGGCGGTGCCGGGAAACTCGGAGACGTACCTGTCCTTCCAGTCGCAGACCTCGGCGAAATGGGTCCGGCCGATGTGGCCCGCTGTCGACGGTCAGCAGCAGATGATGATGCACCTGGACATCGAGGTCGGTGACCTCGACGCCGCCGTCGAGCACGCCCTCGAACTGGGCGCAACCCTCGCCGACGTCCAACCCCAGCAGGACGTCCGCGTCCTCCTGGACCCAGCCGGCCACCCGTTCTGCCTGTACGTCGGCTAGTTCGTAGCCGGGGTCTCAGGACGCGAAGGTGAGGCCTCGGGCGGTTAGTTCCTCCTCGAGGATGCGGATGGCCACGTCCTCAGGCATTCCGGGTCTCCAAGTCGCACGTCATCCAGATGGTGTTGCCACGCTGCGGGTCCTCGGTCACGCGACCGCTGTCGTGGAAGCCGAGCTTCTCGAGGACGCGGAACGAGGCCGCATTCCAGTCCCTCACCGTGGCCCACAGCCGCCGCCGACCGGTTGCTGCCGCGGCCTCCACGACAGCCTTGCCTGCTTCGGTCGCGTAACCGAACCCGTGAGCCCGTTGCGCTAGCTCGTAAGCGATCTCGGGCTCCTCGAAGCTTCCACGCCCGACCGTGAGTCCGCAGTACCCGATCAGGTCGCACTCGTTCCGCCGTACGATCGGCAGCAATCCCAGGCCAGGCTCTGCGGCGAGCGGATTCTTCACCAGCCACCCACGAATCTCCTCGACCGTGGGCCGCCCGTCGTCATCGATCCTGCGAACCGACCGGGGGTCGCGCTCTGCCCACAACCCTCGGTAGTCCTCGGCATCCGAAGGCTCCCAGACCCGCAATCGCAACCGCTCGGTCTCCAGCTGCTGCGGAAAGGCTTCGAAGCTCACCCCGCAACCCTATGCCGCGACTAGGCGTCAGGATGGTGCGGCGGCTTGCAGGGCGGTGCGTGCGGCCGAGATCGCTGGGTGGTTGCCGGTGCCTCGGCGATACGCCAAATGCGTTCTGCGTCGGATGGGTAGAGGGGTCAGCACGACGCTGGCGGGCGGCGCCACGGCGCCCAGGTCGGGGACAAAGGCAACGCCTTGACCGGCAGCCACCAACGCGAGTACGGCGCCGAAGTCGTCGGCGTGATGGCGGATGCGCGGCGTGAAGCCCGCTGCCTCGCAGGCCCTGATGGTCAGGGAATGGCAGAGCGTCCCCGGGGTGCCGGCGATCCAGGAGGTGTCGCGCCGGGCGGCCAACGGCTCGGCGGTCAGCGCGGCCAGGTAGACGGTCTCTTCCAGGAGCGGTTCGGTCTGCAAACCCTGATCAGATGCGATCGGTACGTAGTCGTACTCCTGGATCAGCGCGACATCGAGGCTTTCGTCGCGGAGGGCATCGGGCACCGCGGCCGGATCCAGTTCGGTGACCGTCAGATCCAGGCCGGGGTGGTCGGTGCTCAGGGCGACGAGGGCGGGCGTCAGGATCGTCTGTACCGCTGTCGGGAAGACCCCGATGCGCAGTGTTCCGGTGAGCGTTGAAGCGGTAGCCGCCAGGTCGGCGGCGGCCTCTTGCAGCGTTGCGAGGATCTCCTCGGTGCGCTCGACCAGCCCCAATGCGGCCGGGGTCAACTGCACCCGTCGGCCGGTCCTTTCCAGCAGCGGTACACCGGTCTCGCGCTCGAGGGCCGTGAGCTGCTGCGACACGGCCGACGGTGTGTAGGCGAGCGCCTCTGCGACGGCCGCGATCGTCCCGCGGTGAGCGAGTTCGCGGAGAAGCCGGAGTTTCCGTACGTCGAGCATAAGGGGAGCTTACGCTCGACGACAGAAATGCGAACTGGACCTGAACAGCAGACCTGGGTGATCGTCGAGGCATGTCACTCACTGGTCTCTACGTTCCGCTGGTCACGCCGTTCACACCGACAGACGAACTCGCTTCCGACGCGTTGGAGGCGCTAGGGCACGCCGTACTCGATGATGGAGCGGCCGGGATCGTTGCCTTGGGCACGACCGGCGAGCCGGCGACACTGACGGCCGCGGAGCGCCGCAGGGTCGTCGACATCTGTGCCGGTGTGTGCGTGCAGCGCGACGCTCAGTTGATCGTCGGTGCCGGGTCGAACTCGACCGCCGACTCCGCCGACCTGCTCGCCGACCTCGATCCGCGAGCCGCCGCCGCGCTCACCGTCGTTCCCTACTACACCCGCCCGTCCGAAGACGGCGTCGTCGAGCATTTCCGCCGGCTCGCAGCCGTCAACCCGGTGCCGTTGATTGTCTACAACGTCCCCTACCGCACCGGCCGATCCTTGGGAGCCGATGCTCTCGGCCGGCTGGCCCGCATCCCGAACGTTGCCGGGTTCAAGCACTCGGTCGGCAGCATCGACGACGCCACGATCGCCTTCATGAGCACCAGGCCGGCCGACTGCGCGGTCCTTGCCGGTGACGACCTGTACGTCGCTCCACTGCTGGCACTCGGCGCGACCGGAGCGATCCTGGCCAGCGCCAATGTGGCCACCCGCGCCTACGCGGACCTGGTCACGACCTGGCGAGACGGCCCGACCGACCAGGCCCGCCGCCTCAACAACCGCCTGCTCCCGCTGTCCCAAGCCCTCTTCGCCGAGCCCAACCCGGCTGTCATCAAGGCTGTCCTGTCAGCTCATGGCCGGATCCCCAGCCCACACGTCCGCCTACCGCTCCTGCCTGCCAGCACTCAAGCAACCACCTCGGCACTCGAGGCTGCGGAATCGATCAGTTTTCGAGAAGCCGCTGCAGTGGGTGGCTCCCTAGCATGAGAAGTGTTCCCCACCGGACCAGGTAGACAGGATCCTCCAATGACCCCGAAGAAGCGCACGGCGAAGAAGACTTCCACCTCGGCCTCGGGCCAGAAGTCGTACGAAGGTTTCACCGAGGAGGAGCGCGGCGCGATGAAGGAGCGCGCGCGGGAGCTGAAGGCATCCTCACGGGGCGGCAAGGTGGACGAGGAGGAGGCTGTGCTGGCGAAGATCGCCGAGCTGCCGGAAGCGGAGCGCCTCATGGCCGAACGGATCCACGAGATCATCAAGGCCAACGCACCCGAGCTCAAGCCGAAGCTCTGGTACGGGATGCCGGCGTACTTCAAGGACGGCAAGAACGTCTGCTTCTTCCAGGGCGCGGACAAGTTCAAGGCCCGCTACTCGACCTTCGGCTTCAACGACCCGGCCAAGCTCGACAACGGCACCATGTGGCCCACCTCCTACGCCCTGACCAAACTGACCCCCGCCACCGAAAAGCAACTAACCACCCTCATCAAGAAGGCCGTGAGCTAGGGCCGAGTTGGCCCGGTGTGGCCGTACGTGAAGGGAACGACCTGAGGTCGCAGCACCGGCGAGCGCCCGGTGTCACTTGCCGCCGAACGTTTCCATCAGCACCGAACGCTCGGCCTCGGTGAGGTTCGTGTCGATGAGCTTGCTGTGCATGCCATGGAAGCGTTCGCCCACCCGGTCGAGATCGCCGTGGTCGGTCACCACGAAGAGGGCCGAGGTTCCTGGTGTCACCTCGGTGCGGATCTTGTGCAGTTGCTCCTTGGTGATGCCGGCATCCTGTGTCATCTTGCTGATCGCACCGATCGCGGCCCCGGCCACGCCACCGATCACGGGCACGAAGAAGAGGGCCCCGAGGAGGATGCCCCAGAAGGCTCCCCACCCGGTCCCGCGCCAGTTCTCCTCGTGTCCCTGCTTGGTGGTCGGCTGCGAAGCGTCTTTGGGCCAGGAGACGATCGCGTGGTCGACGATCTTCACCAGCCCGTCCCGCGCGCAGTCCTTGAGGACCGATTCGGCGTGCTGAGCTCCATCCGGACCATCGAACTTCCACACCGTAAAGGTGGTCATGTCGCACTCCTCGCCTTCGATCAAACCGCGCACCCGTTGCCTCGGGTCACCACGGTTCCTGCCCAGTTCTCGTCCAGCCCGGCCGCGGTGTCGATGGCCAACCCGCCGCACCGCCCCCATCGTCTGCGCCAGAGGCCACCGCAACGTCACCCCGCCAGGATGAATCCGCCGCCCGAACTCATGCGCTGACGCGATGTCGGGGGCGTGCGACTGCCCATGGCAAGATCAGGCAGGTGCAGATCGGGATGCTTGGACCATTCGAGGTTCACACGGACGACGGTGTCTTGGTCGACGTACCGGGCGCCCGGTTGCGCGGGCTGTTGGTCGCCCTCGCCCTCACGCCAGGTCACGTGGTCCCGAAGGCGACGCTCGTCGACTGGATCTGGGGCGAGCACCCGCCTGCCGACGCGGCGAACGCCCTGCAGCGCTTGGCCTCCCGACTGCGGAAGGCGCTGCCGGGAGGCGTGGTCGAGGGGCAGACGGGCGGCTACCGGTTGGCGGTGGAGCCTGACGCTGTCGACGCCCTGCGGTTCGAGCGTCTCGTCGGTCAGGCCCGCAACGAGGAGGATTCACTGCGGGTACGGCGGCTGCGCGAGGCTCTCGCCTTGTGGCGTGGCGCGGCTATGCAGGATGTCGGGTTGGAGGACAGCGAACCGTTCGACGCGGCGGTCACTCGGCTCGAGGGGCTGCGCCTGGCGGCGATGGAGGATCGGTTCGACGCGGAGGTCAGTCAAGGTCACGGCGCCGAGGTGGTCGCGGACCTGACCGACGCGGTCACCGCGCATCCCCTGCGGGAGCGGCTGGTCGCTGCGCTGATGCGCGCTCTGGTGGCAGCCGGCCGCGACTCCGAGGCTCTGCTCGCCTACGAGCGACTGAGGGAAGCCCTGGCCGATGCACTGGGGGTCGACCCCTCGCCGGAGGTATCGGCTCTGCACGTCGCACTGCTGCGGGGCGAGTTGGGCCGGCGAGAGGAGAAGCGGAAGTCCAACGTTCGGGCCGAGCTCACCAGTTTCGTCGGCCGGGACGCGGACATCACCGCGGTCCGCGAGCTCATCTCTGCGCATCGACTGACCACCCTGATCGGGTTTGGCGGCTCGGGCAAGACCAGGCTGGCCACGGAAGCCGCACGGACGATGATCGGCGACCTGCCGGACGGGATCTGGTTGATCGAGTTCGCCCCCATCGGCACCGATGGTGACGTGGCGCAGACGGCACTGACCGGGCTCGGGCTCCGGGATGCCCTGCTCGGCGCGTCACCGAGCGCGGACCCCGTGGACGGGCTGATCGCTGCACTCCGCGATCGGGAGATGCTGCTGATCCTGGACAACTGTGAGCATGTGATCGAGTCGGTGGCGGCGCTGGCCGAACGGGTGCTTGGAGAATGCCGACGGCTGCGGATCCTGGCGACCAGCAGAGAGCCGCTCGGCATCACAGGTGAGGCGTTGTGGCAGGTCGAGCCGCTGGCCCTGCCGGCAGACGCCGGCCTGGCTGAGGTCGCCTCCTCGCCGGCCCTCCGGTTGCTGCGGGACCGGGCCGGCGCGGTGCGCAGGGACCTCGAGATCGACGAGCACACCACGGCGTTGATGGTTCGGATCTGCCGGGCGCTGGACGGAGTACCGCTGGCGATCGAACTCGCCGCTGCTCGGTTGCGCACCATGACCATCGAGCAGCTCGCCAACCGGCTCGACGACCGGTTCCGCCTGTTGACCAGCGGGAGCCGTACCGCATTGCCGCGACACAAGACGTTGCGCGCGGTGGTCGACTGGAGCTGGGAGTTGCTCACCGATGCCGAACGGACGGTGCTACGCAGGCTGTCGGTGTTCTCGGGCGGAGCGGGCCTGGAGGCAGCCGAGCGCGTCTGCCTCGGTGATGCCGTCGAGCGAGATCAAGTGCTGGAGTTGCTCACCTCGCTGGCCGAGAAGTCGCTCCTGGTCACCGCGGGCGACGGTGCTCCGCGCTATCGGATGCTCACCACGATCAAGGAGTACGCCGCGGATCGGCTCGCCGAAGCGGGAGAGTCAGACCAGGCCCGGCAGGCGCACCTCGCCTACTTCACCGAGCTCGCCGAGACCGCGGAGCCACATCTGCGCCGCGCCGAGCAACTGGAGTGGCTCGCTACGCTCGAGGCCGACCACGACAACCTCAGCGCCGCGGTGCGAGGGGCGATCGCGGCCGGTGACGCCCAGGCGGCGATGCGGCTCGCGGCCGCGGCCGGCTGGTACTGGTGGCTCGGCGGGCGCCGGACCCAAGGCCTTGAGCTGCTGGTCGCGGCCGCCAACCTCCCGGGCGAGGTGACCGATGACATCCGGGCCATCACGTACGGGCTGGTGGTGCTCTACGTGACCTCCGGACAGGGCGACGAACACCTGGGCGCGGAATGGATCCATAAGGCGTATCGGTTCAGCCAGCAGAGCCGGCACGACAACCCGCTGCTGGGATTCGTGGTCCCGCTGGAACGCCTGCTGCAGGCACCGGAGGAAGCAGTGACCGCGTTCGAGTCATTGCTGGACAGCGTTGACCCCTGGGTACGCGCCATGGCCCGGTGGCAGGTCGGCAAGATGCGAACCATGCTCGGCCAGGGCGGCCGGGACGTGGAGGCCCATTTGGAGCTGGCGCTCGCGGAGTTCCGGACGCTCGGCGAACGGTTCGGGATGTCGCTGGCCCTGTCCGAGCTGGCGAACCAACTAGCCATCCGGGGCGAATTCGCAGGTGCCTGCGAGTACTACGACCAGGCGATCGCGGTCCTGACCGAGGTCGGCGCCGTCGAGGATGTCATCGAGGTGCGGACCCAGCAGGCCCTGCTGTACTGGCTCAACGGCGATCGCGATGCCAGCGCCGCCACCATCGCCGCGGCGGAGCGGAGCGCCGAAGGTGTCGCCTGGCCGTACGCTCTGGTCTCCTTGGCGCTCGCCAAGGCGGGGCTTGCTCGCCTGGACGGCGACGCCGAGGAGGCTCGCCGTCAACTCGGCCTCGCGACCACCCTGTTGGGCGATGCTGCGGAGCAGGCGAGCGTTCGCGCCCAGATCTATGACCTGCACGGCTACCTGGCCGACGATGTGCGGGAGGCCCGGACCCACCGAATGGCTGCCTGGCAGGCGGCATCCGAGGCGGGACACGCCTTTGTGATCGCCCGGATCCTCGTCGGCGTCGCGGACCAGGCGGTTCGCCTCGACCAGTACGAACAGGCAGCGCGGTTGCTGGCGGCCAGCGTCGGCGTACGCGGACTGCTGGATCTCTCCCAACCGGATGCGGCCAGGATCGAGCGGGACGTACGACGTCACCTCGGCGAAGCACGCTTCGCCGAGGTGACGCAGGAGGGTACGCAGACGAGCTGGTCCGAGCTGGTCGAGGTCACGCTCGCGTCCTGAGGTCAGCCTGCCGCGCGTTGAAGGGTGATGTCGCCGTGCCGCGTGCGGGCGTGGACCGAGACCTTGGCGTCGGACGGGCCCGGCTCGCCCTGCGAGGAAACGAAGTTGTGCACCGCCCCGCGCTCGCTGTTGACGTCGATGGAGACCGCGGTTCCCTCGCTGATGCCGACCTCGATGTCTCCCGAGCCGTTCGTCAGCTTCGCCTGACCGTTGCTCATCCGGCCGATCCGGATGGCACCGCTCGCAGTCGAGCCGATGACGCTGCCGTCGGCGCGGTCGATGTCGAAGTCGCAGCTGGCGCTGCCGAGATCGACGTCGGACCAGGCATGGCCGATCCAGACCTGCCCGCCCGAGTTAGAGAGCCCGACCGTGCCCTCGACCTCGCCGATCCGCAGCGCGAACGCCCCGCCGTCGACCTTGGCGGGCCCGGCGATGTGGCCGATGGCGACCTCACCGGAGGCGATGTTCGCTTGCAGCTCGTCGATGCGATCCAGCTGGACCTGACCCGAGGCCATGTGCAGCTTGCACTCACCGAACGAGCCGCCGGTGTGCACGGCCGAGTGCGCGAGGTAGGCGGCCAGACTGGAGCCGGTGGGCAGGTCGATCGTGATGGTGACCGACCCGTTCTTGTTCCCGGAAACGGTCGTCTTGACCGACAGCTGACCGTCGGCGAACTCGACCTTGGTCTTGTCGGCCACCTTGACGTCCGACCGGTTCGACGCGTCGATGGGTTCGACCAGCACCACGGTGTCGGACCGGTCGGTCGCGGTGACCCGTACCTGAGCTCCGGCGACCTCCACGGTCGCGGCGATGGGCCCTGGGGTGGCGAATGTAGGCATGACAATTCTCCTCTTGACTCGTACCTGATCTGTTGGTGTGCGCCGCATCAGCTCGTCGCTCGCGGCTTCGGGTCAGCCCGATCGTGGTCCTCGGAAAGCCATCACCCGGGAGGTCACGCTCGCTTCGTGAAGGTGGAACGCGCCCACAGGTACCCGACGAGTGCGATCCCGAGGCACCAGGCGACGGCGGTGATCGCGTCGCTGGACGACGGTGTGCCGGCGAGCAGCCCACGGATGGTTTCGATGATCGGCGTGAAGGGCTGATACTCCGCGAACTGCCGGACGCCCGGCCCCATCTTGTCCGCCGGCACGATCGCGCTGCTGAAGAACGGCAGCATGATCAGCGGCACCGCGGCCAGCCCCGCCGTTTCCGGAGTCTTCGCCGCCAATCCCAAGGCGACCGTGAGCCAGGCGGTCGCGAACCCGAGCAGTACGACGATGCCCACCACGCCGAGCCAGTCGACGAAACTCGCCGACGGGCTGAATCCCAGCAGGAAGGCCACCCCGAGGAGGGCGGCGATGGCGACCAGGTTGGTCAGCACGCTGGCGACGACCTTGCCGGTCAACACCGCGCCACGGGGGACGTCCATGACCTTGAACCGGTTGATGATGCCCTTGGTCATGTCGGAGTTCGCCGAGATCGCGGTCGACCCCAGCCCGTAGCAGACGGCCAGCAGCATCATTCCCGGCGTCGCGTAGTCGACGTAGTCGACACCGACGCTGAAAGCGTCTCCGAGCAGGTACACGAACATGAAGAGCATCACGACCGGCATCAGGACCGCGTTGAACACCGAGGTCGGATTCCGGGCGATGTGGGTGAAGTCGCGACGCAACATGACGATCGAAGGGGACTTGGTGCTCATTTCGCGACTACCTCCGTGGTGTGGCCCGTCAGGGCGAGGAAAACGTCATCAAGGTCAGGTGTGTGCACCGAGAACTCCTCGGCACTGAGTGAGGACTCGTCGAGCCGGTCGAGCAGAGCCCGCAGCGACTTCGTCCCGCCGTCGCTGGGGACCCGCAGGGTCAGCGCCTCGTCGTCCCGGGTGGAGTCGGTGAACAGACGCGCGGCCGCGTCGAGTTGGTCGACGGTGGTGAACCGGAGCCGGACGTGCGTCCCGGGGAGCTGGCGTTTGAGCTCGTCGGGGGTGCCCTCGGCAACCAAGCGGCCCTGATCGAGGACCGCGACCCGGTCGGCGAGCTGATCGGCTTCATCGAGGTACTGGGTGGTGAGGAAGATGGTCACACCATCGGCCACCAACTCGCGGATGATGGTCCACATCGTGCGCCGGCTGCGCGGGTCCAGTCCCGTCGTCGGCTCGTCCAGGAAGATGATCCGCGGGTTGCCGACGAGCGTCATCGCCAGGTCCAGCTTCCGGCGCATACCCCCGGAGTACGTCGAGGCGGGCTTCTGCGCCGACTCCACCAGATCGAACCGTTCGAGCAGGTCCTTGACGATCCCCGTGCCGTCGCCGGAGGTCGCCCGGTTCAGGTCCACCATCAGCTGCAGGTTCTCCTGCCCCGTCAGCAGCTCATCCACTGCCGCGAACTGGCCGGTGACCCCGATCGCCTTGCGCACTGCCCGGGCCTCGGTCGCGATGTCATGCCCGGCAACGAATGCCGTCCCACCGTCGGCCTTCAGCAACGTGGTCAGCACGTTCACCGTCGTCGTCTTGCCCGCCCCGTTCGGGCCGAGCAGGGAGAAGACCGTGCCCGCCGGAACATCCAGATCGATGCCATCGAGGACGGTCTTGTCCTTGAATGCCTTGCGCAGCCCCGAGACTGCAATCGCCGAAGTTGTCATGCAGAAACCATCGCGAGCCGGCCAGCCACGCCCCTGACACGCCCCTGACACGCCCGCTGACACCGTCCTACCTCGTTGCAGCGACGGGCAGACCAGCGACTTCGACGGGGCGACGTACTCTCCGGTGAGTCACGCAAGAGGCCGGTCGCCCAAGCGGGAAACCGGCCTCTCACCTGACCGTGCGCGGACAGCTGCCGCGTCAGCGTGATCTCATTCGATCAGGTCCGGGTCGTACATGAACTTGCGGATGTCTTGCGCACAGCGGCAGGCGACCGCGATCTTTGCGGCCCACTCCAGGGCGGCCTCCCGGGTGGGTACGTCGACGATCATGACGCCGCCGATGAGCTCCTTGCTCTCCGGGTACGGGCCGTCGGTGACCACCCCGTCCGTGCCCACCACGGCGTGCTCCACGTCGCCGTCGTCGTACCTCAGCCCGCCGCCGAAGAGGAACACGCCGGCGTCCTTGGCCTCCTGGATCACGGCGTGGGAGGTCTTGCCCACCTCGGGGAAGTCCTCCTCGGGGATGTGGTCCATCGCACCCTTCTCGAACGAGATCAGGTATCGCGGCATCTCATCACTCCTTGTCCCGGCGGCCTCCCTCCGGCCGCCTCTCACCCCTGCAACGAACGCCTCACCCCGGATCCGACAGTCTCCCGGCAGAAATTCTCACAATCCGATCCATGGTCTCGCGTTCTCCACAGCCCTGGCAGCCCGAGGGCATCGCCAGCACGGAGTTAGGCGGGGCGGTCAGACCGCGAGGGATCATGCCGGCGTGGGGTTTTTGCGCCGGTTGGCATTGAAGCGCGCCTTCTTCTGACGATTCCCGCACGTGTTCATGTCACACCATTTGCGGGTGCGACTCTGGCTGGTGTCGAAGAAGGCGGCTTGGCAGGTTGGCGATGCACACAAGGCCAATTTTCCGTCTCGTTCGCCCGCGATGATGCTGATCGCGTCGGCGGCGATCACGCTGAGGGCATCTTCCACGCAGGAAGCCGAGCTGAGCCTCCATCGCCGCTCACCCTCGGGTGTCAGGATGGCCGCGGCCCGACCCTGAGCGCTGCAGTCGTTGATGACTTGGACAGCAGATGCAGGGAGAGCGTCCTGGATCGCGGCCGCTGTCGCGGCGGCGTGAATCGACTCCCTCAGTTCCCGGGCGAGTTCGAGCTGGGCGGTGGTGCAGGAGTCCACGGCGAGGCCGTTCACTGCCAGCCAGTCGACGAGTCGGTGCGGCGTGGGAATGCGCTCCACAGCGTCGCCATGACGCTCCGACAGAGTCCCCGTGAAGCTGGTCGCTAGCACGCTACCGAGGCGAAAGTCAGGGAACCCAGCACGCATGGAACCACCTTAGCTGGTTGCGCGCCGGCAGGAAGGCCTGGTAGAACCGTCTTAGCCGGTTCGCAACGGTTCGCAGCCGGTTCCGCGATGGCCAGGAGGTCTCATGCCCCGTCCAACCAGCGACGTGCAAGCATTTGAAGCCCACGCGACTGACGCTGACCTCGACGATCTGCGCGCCCGACTAGCCGCGGCGCGGCTGCCGGAGGCCGAGACGGTCTATCGCGCCGCGCCCGACCCTCGCCGATGGGAACAGGGCGTTCCTCTCGCCGACCTCGTCGACGTCGTGAACTACTGGCGCACCGGGTACGACTGGCGGTCGTTCGAAGAGCGCCTCAACTCGATTGGTCAGTTCCGCACGACCATTGATGATCTGGGAATCCACTTCCTGCACCGCCGATCCGCGCGCGCAGAGGCCACTCCTCTGATCCTGACGCACGGCTGGCCGGACAGCATTGCTCGGTTCGTCGACGTAGTAGACGAGCTGGCAGACCCGAAAAATGCGGACGCACCGGCGTTCCACGTCGTGGTTCCGTCGCTACCAGGCTTCGGCTACAGCGACAAGCCGGCCACCACCGGGTGGGGAACCGAAAAGATCGCGGCCGCCTGGGTGGAACTGATGGGAAGGCTCGGCTACAGCAAGTTCGCAGCCCACGGCGGCGACTGGGGAGGAAATATCACCACGGTCCTCGCCGGCAGGTTCCCGGCCCACGTTCTCGGCATCCACTCAACGTTCGCGGAGGGACCGCCCGGTCTGACAACCGACGGGCTGACGGCGGTCGAGCGCAAGTGGGCCGAGGAAACCCGCGATTTCTGGCGCCACCGCGCGGCGTACGCGAAGCAGCAGGCGACCCGGCCGCAGACCATCGGCTACTCGCTCGTCGACTCACCGGTCGGGCTGCTCGCCTGGATCCTTGACAAGTTCGCCGAGTGGTCAGACACCGAAGACAGCCCGTTCGAGACGATTTCCAGAGACCGCGTTCTCGACGACGTCACCCTGTATTGGCTGACGCGGACCGGCGCATCGGCGGCCCGCATCTACTACGAAAGCCACAACTCGCTGGACCCCGAACTTCGGGTCGACGTCCCGTCAGCAATCACTGCGTATCCCCGCGACGTCGAGAAGTGTCCGCGCCCTTGGGCACAGGAGCGGTACCGGCAGATCGTCCGATGGAGGTCGCCCGAAACCGGGGGACATTTCCCGTCGCTGGAGGTTCCCGAGTATTTCGTCAAGGATCTCCAAGAGGGCCTCGCGGCAGTGCTGGCCGCTGATCGGTGAACGCGGCCGGGTGCCGGCACCCCTGGCAACGTTTGCCAGGGGCACCATCCGCTGCTTCAGCCCGCGAGGCCGAACGGCCGGGTGGGGTAGTGCCACGCGGTTGCCGGGTCGCCCATTAGCTCGGTCGCGCCTCCCGGCATGGCGATGAGCGGGCTGGTGTCCTGACCGCCTGCCTCGACCAGCAACACGTTGACGGCAGGATTCTCGGAGAGTCGGTTGGCGAGCTCACACCCAGCTGAGCCTGCTCCGGCGATGACGTAGTCGAACCGAGTCACGGATTCCCTTCCTTCTCGGTGTTTCGCCTGACGACTTGCTCTCCCGGCCCGGTGTCAGAGCAAGTGAGGTCCTCGAAGTCGCAGCCTGGGGGAACCACGCACCGTCAGGGTCAAGTCACAGCCCGTGGGCACTGAGGCTGCCGAGCATCGACACATATTCGACACGGACACTCCCGGTCTGCCGACTCCGGTCACTCACTGTGATCCGACAACAACAGATCCGCGCCATATGTCCGCCGATTGAGGTGCGACAGGTCTAGGAGCCTGACGACCACGAGAGGGCGGCGACGCACCCCGATAGTTCATCCCTCGTGAGTGACGCACTGGACAGTCCGGACATGCTGCAATGCGAAGCGTGACGCCTGTCGGAGGCGCAGGTCATGAGGGCCGACCTGGGTGAACCGGGCGGCGCGTGCGCTCATCTCTTGGAGGGAATGGCCGTGGACGCAATGACGAATGACTTCGGGGAAGTTCTCCTATGGAGCTTCTGGTTCTTCATCTGGATCGCCGCACTGATGGTGTGGTTCCGTTGCCTGTGGGACCTGTTCGGTGACCGCGAGCTCAGCGGTTGGGCAAAGGCCGGCTGGGCGATCCTACTCATCTTCGTGCCGTGGCTGGGGGCACTGATCTACCTCATTGCTCGGGGCCGGAGCATGAACGAGCGGCAAAGGACGGCGCTTGCGCAGCGGCAGGCCGAGCAGGAGAAGTACATCCAGGAGGTTGCAAGCACTTCCACTTCCAAGAGCCCGGCCGAAGAAATTGCCAGCGCCAAGGAATTGCTCGATTCCGGAACGATCACGCAGACGGAGTATGACTCCCTCAAGGCCAAGGCGCTTGCCTGACCACACCGGACAGGAAGGAACTGGAGTCTTAGCCTCCCGGGTCAAACAGCAGGGGTCCTTTCCCAGTCGGGGAAGGGCCTCTGACTGCGGTGGAGCTTAGGGGATTCGACCCCCTGACCTCTTCCCATGCCATGGGCGAGGGTCATGATGGTTCGCTGGGCGGATCGGATCGCTAGTCGGGCGTCCCGTCGCCCTCGCTTCGTCGGGCGAGTTGCTGGAGTTGCCCTTCGTGTATGTCGCTCACCCACTCCCAGCCGGGCTTAGCCGATGGGCCGAGCCGCGGGTCGCTGGGAACGCGGCCGTCACGCAAGGCATGCAGGTACGCCCGATCCTGGTCGATCCGTGCGCGTACCTGATCAGCTCTGCCGACGGACCCGTGACCGGGGATGACGACATCGACGTCGTCCGCCACGCCCTCGAGCAGCTGCAGCCCAACGAGGTAGTCCTCGATCACGTCACCGGAGTCGTCGAGCATCGGAATCAGGACATCAGAAAGCATGTCGCCGGCGACGAGAACCCTGCGTTCCTCGATCAACAGCGCCGCATGGCCCGGGGCATGTGCCGGATGCTCAATAATCCGGACTTTAGGGCCATCCCAAGGAATCTGCGTCGTTCCGGCAGGCAGACCGGTAATGAGGCCGAACAGGTCCAGCGGTGTGTCCTCGGCGATTTCCGGCGGTAACCCCTCGGCGACGCGTGCCTTCCAGTCCGGGTTCGACCGCAGATCTCGCATAAAGGCCGCGCAGCGGGCGGTACCGTAGCGGGGCGCTTCGCCGAGCTTGGGGTGCCAGAGCACGTGATCCCAATCGGGATGCGTCGAGAAGCCTGCCACAACGGGCTGGCCCACATCGGACAGGTCGTTCGCGAGGCAAGCCATTTCATCGCCCGTTATGCCGGCGTCGATGAGCAACACGCCGGCCTTGCCTTGGACGACGACGGTGTTGTTCGCGATCAACTCGCTCTGGTGGATCAGCACACCCTCCGCGACCTGCTTCAGCACGGGTGGCTCCTTCCCCTGGTTGTTTGCAACCGCTGGTCGAGACCTTAGGCCAAGGTAGTGAACCAGGCCGGGCACGTCGCGTCTACGAGAACAGGTCAGGGGGCGGGAGTGCCTCCTGATGCGATGAAGGAGCGGGGCCTCCGCTCCTCGTGGGTCCCCGGCGGATGCTGGGGTTGCTCGCGTTTCACGACGAAGGAGGCCCCTGATGGAAGGCTACGCGGGACGGCAGTTTGTGGGTATGGATCTGCACCGTCGCCGGTCGGTGCTGGTGCGGATGACGGCCGCGGGGGATGTGCTCGAGCGGGTCCGGATCGTCAACGACGTTGATGGTTTGGCGGCGGTGATCGCCCGGGCCGGGGAGAGCCCGGAGGTGGTGTTGGAGGCCACCTATGGCTGGTATTGGGCGGTCGATGCTCTGCGGGAGCAGGGCGCGAGGGTGCATCTGGCGCATCCGTTGGGAGTGAAGGCGTTTGAGTACCGGCGGGTGAAGAACGATGAGCGTGATGCCGCTGACCTGGCTGATCTGTTGCGGATGGGGCGGCTGCCCGAGGCGTGGATCGCGCCACCGGCGACCCGGGAACTTCGTGAGTTGGTCCGGCACCGCCAGAAGCTGGTCGGGTTGCGTTCACACTGCAAGGCCGAGGTGCACGCGGTCCTGGCCAAGTGCGGGGTGCAGGTGGCGGTGAGCGACCTGTTCGGTGTCGAGGGCACCGCGCTGCTGGACCGGCTGGAGCTCGCGGCGCCGTATGCGGCCCGGATCGGGTCGCTGCGCCGGATCATGGACGCGCTCGACTTCGAGATCGATCACGTCGCCGGCATGGTGCGGGGCCGGCTCGCGGGCGATCCGGGCTATATCGCGGTGCAGCAGATCCCCGGGATCGGCCCGACCCTGGCCGCGGTGCTGGTTGCCGAGATCGGCGACATCGACCGGTTCGCGCGGCCGGAGCAGCTGACCTGCTGGGCCGGGCTCACACCGACCCATCACGAGTCCGATGCCCACGTCCATCGCGGCCGGATCACCAAGCAGGGCTCGCGGCTGGTCCGCTGGGCGGTGGTGGAGTCGGTGCAGATCCTGCCCGAAACCAGCGTGGTCGGGCAGTTCCGCGACCGGGTCGCTGCCCGCCGCGGACACAACATCGGTGTCGTCGCGGCCGGGCGCCGACAACTGGAGTACGTCTACTACTCGCTGCGCGACCACCACGTCCGCGCCCTGAACCATCAAACGAACCCTCCCGCGAGGACGGCGGCATGAGCCGCCAGTCTCGCCCCGGAACCGGTCGGCGCGGGTCGTGCAGGTCAAGACCCCCACTCGTGGCGTGGTCGCCCTTCTGATTGACCCCGCCGACCCAGGACCGCGAACCCCATCATGCCGCCCCGCCGCGGCGAAGGGATGACAGCAGCCCCCACCAGGACTGCCACCACCGGGACACCGGCCATGACGAGCGCTACGCCCAACCCATCCGACTCAGCAACGGAGCCCACCGCAAACTCCTTCTCCGCCGCCCACATCGTGCGCCGAACGACGCCGACGTCAAGGCCCTTCGGCCGCTATCGCGGTCGGGCTACGCCCGAGCCCTGACCCCGACGCCCTACTTCGGCGCGTCCCAAACCTCAGCGGAGAAGCAGAACAACGGTCACCAGCAACTCTTGACCGGCCCCGCTCCTTCAGGGATGACCTGCGGATCCTGCTGGTGGAGCTTAGGGCAGGCGGGGTGACCGTGGGGGGCTGCAAGGATGCGGCCATGGAACAGATATTGAGTCGGCAGAAAGCGTCGGAGGCGGTGCAGGACTCTGGGTGGCGCTACTTGCTGGGCACTTTGCGAACGTCGGTCCCGGTCGGGTCGTTGGCTCGGGCGATCGGCTTGGCAGCGGACGCTGTCGCGGCGTGCGGCGACGACGCCGACCGGCACCTTCGGGTCGATGTCCGCCCCGATCGGGTCGTCTTCACTCTGCAGTCGTTGGAGCGCGCAGCGGTTACCACCCGGGATGTCGAACTCGCGCTTCGGATCTCTGCCACCGCGGACAGGTCCGGGTTTCTGGCGGAGCCCGAAATCGGAACAGGGGCACCGCGATCCGTCCAGATACTGGAGATCGCGATTGATGCACTGGACATTGCCGGGATTCGGGCGTTCTGGAAGGCGGTGCTGGGCTACACCGATGAGGCGGGGGCCGAGGGACCGGAGGATCCGCTCGTCGACCCGGTCGGGCAGGGCCCGGCCATCTGGTTCCAGCAGATGGACCGGGCGCGGTCGCAGCGCAATCGCATCCACTTCGACATCTGTGTTCCGCATGACGAGGCACCACGGCGCGTCGAGACCGCACTGGCGGCTGGCGGCCGACTTGTGTCCGCGACGCGTGCCCCCGCTTTCTGGGTGCTTGCCGACCTGGAGGGGAACGAAGTCTGCGTGACCACATGGCAGGGCCGAGACGGCTGAAACTTCCGTGCTGACCGAGGGCGCCGAAGCGATGGACAAGATCCTGTCCCGAAACCGTTAGTCACTCAGTTACTTAATCGGTTGCACGCCACCGAGACGGGGTGTCAGATCCCGGCTATGACGATTTTGCTGAGTACGCCGACGGCCGACGGGGTGCGCGAGGCTATTGCGGCGCTGCGGGAGTGGCAGCACGACGAAGCGCCGATGCAGCTGCATCCCGGGGACATCGGCTGGAACTACCGGTTCGGAACGGCCGAGACGGCCGCGGTGGTCCGGACCTGGAGCCGGGACGGACGGATCCTCGCCGTCGGGATGCTGGATTCGCCGACACTGGTGCGGATGACAGTCGCTCCCGACGCTTTCCAGGACGAGGACTTGGCGCGGCGGCTCGTCGAGGACTTCTCGCTGCCTGAGCGCGGCGTGCTGCCGGAAGGAGCGGTGTCCATCGAGGCGCCGCAGGGCCTGCTGCTCCACGACCTGTTGACCAAGGAGGGCTGGGGTGTCGACGAGCCGTGGACGCCGCTCTTCCGCGACCTCGCCGAAGCGGTGGAGGACCCCGACGTGTGGATCAAGGCGATCGGCCTGGAACAGGCACAGGACTTCGCCGACGTCCTGCGGTCCGCGTTCAACACCACGAGGCCCACGCGCGAATACCGGCACGAGCTGTCCGCGGGACCGTTCTACGCCGACGCCCGATGCCTGGGTGCTTACGACGACCAGGGCAACACCGCGGCGGTGGTGACGGTCTGGTCGGCCGGCCCGGGGAAGCCGGGACTGGTCGAGCCGATGGGCGTCCATACGGACCACCGCGGCCGCGGCTATGGCCGGGCGATCACCGTCGCCGGGGCGGCCGCACTGCGAGAGATGGGCTCGTCGAGCGTGCGCGTGTGCACGCCGAGCTCTAACGTCGGCGGCGTCGCGACGTACAAGGCGGCCGGGTTCGCGGCGAGGCCGGAGATCGCCGACCGGATCCGGAAGGTCTGACGTCGGGGTCTCCGGACCATCTACCATGCCGCAGCACCACGTACGGCGGCCGTGCGCGGCAGCACCTCTCTGCCGCGCACGACGTGCTCTGCTCTCGACTCGATCGAACAGCCACTAGTCAGGTCATGCAAAAGGCCGGTGTCCCGAGTGGGAAACCGGCCTCTGAGCTGCGGTGGAGCTTAGGGGATTCGAACCCCTGACCTCTTCCATGCCATGGAAGCGCGCTACCAACTGCGCCAAAGCCCCGCGGTGTCTTGCGACTCCGGAAGTTTAGCGGATGAGTGGCGTCAAAGAAAAATCGGGTGGGGCCCCTCCACGGCAGTCGCCGGAGGCGGCCAGAAGACCTCCCGCGAAGCACCGACGTTGCCTTCAGTCACCCCTCCCAGTGCGCCCACTGGCCTCCCCAGGAGAGCCACCGAACACAGCGTGCCGGACAACGGTTCTCGGCTGCCGCCGGAGGCGGCGCGAAGAAGAGCCGCCGTGGAGCAGGTGTCGTTTCAGCGTTGGGGGTCGTCGCTCATGACGGGTTCGGGGAGGGAACCGGCGTTCCATTCTTCGATGCGCCAACGGTGGTTGCGGCTGGGGAGCAGGGACACCCAGTTGCAGTTGGAGAGACCGCCGAAGGCGGGCCAATGGTCCTGGGGGATGCCGAGGAAGAGGCAGATGCCGACGCGGGCGGCCAGGCCGTGGGTGGCGACGACGATGGTGTCTTCCGAGGTGCCCTGGGAGGCGACCCGGCCGAGGGCCTCGGAGAAGCGGAGGGCGACTTCTTCGACGGTTTCGCCGGCGGTGCCGCGGCGCTGGGGTTCGCCGGAGCGGATGCGGGCGGCGGCCTCGGGGTGGATGGCGGCGAGTTCGGCCATGGTCATGCCGGCCCAGTCGTCGACGTCGATCTCGCGGAGCGCTTCGTCGTACTCGATCTTCAACCCGGTGAGCGCGGCCAGTTCACGAGCGGTGGCGGCGGCGCGCTGGAGGTCGCTGGCGAAGAGGCGCGTCGGAGCCAACGATGCCAGCCGAGCGGCCGCGGCCTGGGCCTGGGAGACGCCGACGTCGTCGAGCGGGATGTCGGCCTGGCCCTGGATCTTGTCCTGCAGATTCCACTCGGTCCGGCCGTGACGCCAGACGATCAGACGGCCGGCGCTCATTCGGCGGCGGAACCAGGGACCGGCGACGGCAAGGCGATCGTCGGGCAGTCGCGCCAGAGCCGCTCGAGGGAGTAGAAGCTGCGCTCCTCGGAGTGCTGGACGTGGATGACGATCTCGAGGTAGTCGAGCAGCACCCAGCGGCCTTCGCGGGCGCCTTCACGGCGGACCGGCTTGGCGTCGAAGTCGACCCGGAGCTTCTCCTCGACCGCGTCGACGATGGCGCGGACCTGGCGGTCGTTCGAGGCGGACGCGACCAGGAAGGCGTCGGTGATGGCGAGCTGCTCGGACACGTCGAAGGCGAGGACGTTCTCGGCCTTCTTGTCGTGGGCAGCTTCCGCCGCCGCGGTGAGCAGCTCGATGGCACGTTCGCTGGCTGGCATGTAGTTCCTTCTAACGGTTGGTGTAGAGCTCACGCTTGGCGATGTACTGGACGATGCCGTCCGGGACGAGGTACCAGGTCGGATTCCCCTTCGCGACCCGCTCCCGGCACTCGGTCGACGAGATCGCCAGCGCGGGTACCTCGAGCAGGGTGATCCGATCCATCGGCAGCTTGTCGAGCGGCAGTTCGAGACCCTCGGTGCCGGGCCGGGTACAGCCGACGAACTGGGCCAGTTTGAACGTCTCGTCCACGTCGCGCCAGGTCAGGATCTGGGCGAGCGCGTCGGCGCCGGTGATGAAGAACAGCTCGGCGTCCGGGTACAGCTTGGACAGATCGCGCAGGGTGTCGATCGTGTACGTCGGCCCGGGCCGGTCGATGTCGACCCGGCTGACCGAGAACCGGGGGTTCGACGCGGTGGCGATGACCGTCATCAGGTAGCGGTCCTCGGGCGGCGAGACCTTCCGCTCGGATTTCTGCCACGGCTGGCCGGTCGGGACGAAGATCACCTCGTCCAGGTCGAAGTACGACTGCACCTCGCTGGCCGCGACCAGGTGCCCGTGGTGGATCGGGTCGAACGTGCCGCCCATCACGCCAAGGCGCCGTACCCGCTCCACAGATGCCACGTCAGCCCTTCGTCAAGCCGCTCAGCTGTGCGGCCGGCCGTTGCCCATGATGACTGTGATGACGAGGAGCAGGACGAGCACGAACAGGGAGAACCCGCCGTACCACCACGGCGAGATGTGCGACGCCTCGGAGCCGGCCTCTTCGACAGCCGCGAGCAGCGGCAGCAGGTGCGTTTGCATGACGCAGAGCCTATCTCGTGATCACCGACACGAGCGCGACCGGGCGCCCGGGCGGGCTACCGGTCGCGCGCATTGGGTCAGCTGTGGCGGATGTAACGGGTCAGCAGCCGGCGCCAGGCGGACGGTGCGGCGTGGGCGCGCTGGTACTGCGCGGCGACGCGATGCAGCTCGTCGATATGGGCACGGGCGACTTCGGGGGTGATCATGATTCCTTCACTGGGTTGATACGACGGTCTCGGGACGGACGATCCCGACATCACAGATTCTACGACGAACGTGCAGGCTATACAAACGAATTAAAGGTAGGCTAGGCCGCAGACCTTTGAATCTGTGGTGAACGGGGAGGTTCGTGCCGATGGACGCAATCGACCGCCAGCTGATCGAGGCACTCCGGGAGAACGGCCGGTCCAGCTGGGCCGAGCTCGGTCGCGTGGTCGGCTTGTCCGGCCCGAGCGTCCAGGAACGGGTCCGCCGGCTCGAGGAGCGCGGCGTGCTGCTCGGGTACCGGGCGGTGGTGGCGCCGGACCAGGTCGGGCTCGGCACCAGCGCGTTGATCGGGCTGTTCCAGCGCGACGACGTGGAGACCGACGACATCGTCGACCAGGTCCGCGAGATCGTCGCGGTCGAGGACTGCTGGTTCGTGGCCGGCGACCAGGAACTCGTGGTGAAGGTCCGCGTACCCGACGTCACCCAACTCGAGGCGGTCGTGGGTTCATTGCGCCGCGTCAACGGTGTGGTCCGCACCCGGACGACGGTCGTCCTGTCGACCCGCTGGGAGAGCCGCCCGGCGCCGCTCCCCGACCAGGATTAGTACGACGCCTGCCGCAAGTGCGAGCGCGGCAGCGACCGGAAAGAGCAACCCCGGCGCATGTTGATACGCCGATCCACCGAGAGCAGGCGCGAGGAACATGCCGCTGATCGACGCGGCGGCGTACAGACTCGAATACCTGCCGACCATCCCGATCGGCGCCGCGTCGGCGACGTGAGCGGTGGCCGTCGGCTTGTAGAGCATCTCCCCCGCCGTGATCACCACGATCGCAACCGTCGCCCCGGCCAACGCCGGCCAGATGCCGAGCACCGCCAACCCCGCCCCCACCAGCGCGAATCCCACCGCGATCACGCGCAAGGCCCGATGACCTCGCAGCCGTACGGCGAGCGGCGCCTCACAGCAGACGATTACCACCGAGCTCAACCCGATCAGTACGCCGTACGCGACCGCAGGCGACCCGGCATCCCGCAACAACAGCGGCATCGTCGCGAACACCTGCCGATACACCGTGTCCACCACCACGATCGTTGCCAGCAGCACCACCACGGACCGGTCCCGCACCAACGCCCGCCACATCCCTGCCGACGCGACAGCGACGGTACGACGCCCAGCCGGCACCCACCGCCACACGATCGCCGCGAGCACCAGACTCGACACCGCATCCAGGACGAAGACCAGCGAGAAGTCGTACGCCGCCAGCAGTCCGCCGAGCGGAGGCCCGATGGTGAAGCCGGCGTTGCTCGCCGTACGCGACAACGCGATGCCCTCCCGCCGACGCTCATCCGGCAGCGCGGTGGCGACCAGCGCACTCAGATTGGGCCGACTCGCTCCCCCGAAGAGCCCAGCCACTCCAGCCACAACTCCAAGACCAGCAGGGGGCACGACAGGCATCGCCACACACGCCACCGCCCACAACAACTGACTGGCCACCGCGGCTGACCGAAGGCCGAAGCGATCACCGAACCAGCCACCACCCAGATTCCCGCCGAGCAACCCCACGCCGTAGGCCGCCGCCGCGAAGCCGGCCTGTTGCGCGGACATCCCGCGGTCCTCGACCAGGTAGAGCGTCAGGTAGATCCACGCCAGCGCCCCTGCGGAGCTGACCAACTGACCGAGCATCACCGCCTTGAGCCAGCCCGGCAGTTCCGCGATCCGTCGCCAGTACATGGCACCCCCAGGTAGAGTGAGTTCCTAATAGGAACTTAGTTGCCGGGCTAGCGTGGTGGCAACCGGATTGGGGGTCGACGTGCGGCGGAGCAGCTTCGAACCCGAGCCGGACTGTGCGATCGCGCAGTCCCTCGGTGTGATCGGCGACGGCTGGGAACTGCTGATCGTCCGCGACCTGGCCCGCGGCCTCGATCGCTTCGACCAACTCGCGGAGTCGCTGCACATCTCCCGCAAGATCCTGACCGAGCGACTGACCGGCCTGCTCGACAGCGGGATCGTCGAACGGTCGGCGTACCAGGACCGCCCGACCCGCTACGCCTACCGCCTCACTCCACGCGGCCGCGCGCTGCTGCCCGTGCTGGTCGCGCTCCAGGACTGGGGCGACCGCTGGCTCCTCGGCGACGGCTCACTCACCGGCACCAACGCGGATGACGAACCGCCTGCGCAGCGACTCCACCAACTCGTCGGCCACCGGGTACCCGGGATCGAACTGCCTTCCACAGCCGGTACGACGCTCGACGTGGTGGACGCGGACGCCCGGGCAACCGTGCTGTTCGGGTATCCGGCAACCGGCCGGCCGACCCCGCTGCCGGACGGCTGGAGCGAGATCGCCGGCGCCAGCGGGTGCACCTTGGAGAACCGCCTCTTCGCCGCGCGGTACGACGAGTTCGCCGCCGAACGGATCGCGGTCCGCGGCGTCAGCACCCAGCGCCCGGACGAGCAGCGAGCCTTCGCAGCGTCCGAGGAGATAGCGCACACGCTCCTGTCCGACCTGGATCTGGAGCTGGCCGCCGCACTTCGGCTGCCGACCTTCCGCGCCGGCGGTTACGAACGCTTGAAGCGAGTCGTGCTCGTGGTCGGTCAGGACCGCGTCGTACAGGCAGTCCGCTATCCCGTCACCGATATCGCAGAAGCCGTCGACTGGGCCTACCAAACGGCCATCAAGACAAGAACGCCTTGATCTCTGCCGCGATCCGGCCGACCGCCTTCGCGCTTCCCCGCGGATTGGTCCCGCCCGGGTCACTCGACGCGCCGTGGTCGAGGCCGTCGAACTCGATCCGCCGGCAGTGCGGCAGCGCCTTCTCCAACGTGTCCCGCCACGGCTTGAGCGCCGCCAACCCCTTGCTGCCACCCATCAGCAGCACCTCCGCGGACACCTCGCGGTACGCGTCGAACGTCCCGGCCAGCTCGGCGATCAGCGCACCTTCCTGGTGGATGGTCGGTGCCAGCTTGCGCATGGTGATCGCGTCGGCGCCGAGCTGACGCTCTTCCTTGGCCAGCATCCTTTCGGTCATCCCCGTCAGCATCCGCCGCGGCATCACCTTCAGGAACGACGGCGCCAGGTGCAGACCGAACATGCTGGTGACCATCGCGCCCGGAATATCACCACGGGCGATCTCATGGTCGAAGCGCGCCAGCCAGACGCGATGGCTGTCGCCTTCCATCACCAGCGCAGGCTCATACACCGCCACCTTGCGAAGGACCGGCAGCGTGCGCGCCGCCTCCATCACGACTGCACCACCCGCACTCACCCCGAACGCCAACTCGGCATCAGCCAGTGTGAGCACGGCTTCGACGTCTTCCACCTCGGTACGGACGCTGTGGTCCGGCCGGTGTGGACCGGACAGCCCTCGCCCGCGCCGATCCAGCAGGTAGACGGTGAAGTCGTCGGCCAGCGCCTGGGCGAGCAGCGTATGGCTGCGGCTCGACTCCATGCTGCCGTGCACGAAGACGACCGCGGGGCCGTGACCGGTCTTCCAGTACCCGATCCGGGTGCCGTCGCGGGATTCCACCGCGCCCTGAGTGAGTTCCGTTGTCTCCATGGCTCGATAGTCACACACGATCTAGTTTCATTGCAACTAGTTTCGCAAACACGTAAGCTGACGCGCGTGACCCTTCGCCGTTCCCCTTTGGCCCTCGCGATCCTCGGCCTGCTCGAGAACGGGCCGCTGCACCCGTACGGGATGCAGCGGCTGATCAAGCAGTGGGGCAAGGACCAGGTAGTCAACGTCGGCCAGCGCACCAGCCTCTACCGGATGATCGACCGGCTGGAGGACGGCGGATTGATCGCGATCGGCTCGACCGAGCGGGACGAGCGCTATCCCGAGCGGACGACGTACCACCTGACCGAGGAAGGGCGCACCGTTTGCCGGCAGTGGCTCACCGAGATGCTCACCACGCCGCGCAACGAGTTCCCGGAGTTCCCGGCCGCGTTGTCGTTCGTGATGCTGCTGATGCCGGAGACCGCGGGCGAACTGCTTGCCGACCGCCGGGACCGCTTGACGCAACGCATCGCCGACTTCGACGCCGAACTGACCGGCGACCACGACATCCCCCGGTGGGCCCTGCTCGAGACCGAGTATCTGAGGGCGATCACCGAGGCCGAGGTGCGCTGGATCGACACGATCGTCGACGAGCTGCGGAGTGGTTCGCTGACCTGGAAGCCCGGACCGGTATGACCGAGGTCGAGGTGTGGTGGGGCCGGATCGAGCAGGTGCGGGACGAGTTCGCCGACGACCTGGATCCGGTCGAGCGGGGAAGGTACGCAGCCTACGTACGCGCCGACGACAAGGCCAGATTCCTGCTGGGATGCACGATCGTACGTCGGTTGCTGGCCAACCGACTGTCGTTGCCTGCAGCAAGTATCAGGCTGGATCGGACCTGCCCGGAGTGCGGGAAGCCACACGGCAAGGTGCGCGCCGACGGTGCCGAGTTGTCGGTGACGCATTCCGGTGACCTGGTCGGCGTTGCGAT
The DNA here is from genome assembly GCF_004342025.1 of Kribbella steppae. Taxonomy (GTDB): domain Bacteria; phylum Actinomycetota; class Actinomycetes; order Propionibacteriales; family Kribbellaceae; genus Kribbella; species Kribbella steppae. Next base: position 788,855 of record NZ_SLWN01000001.1, read on the forward strand.
CGGCGACCGCCCGGTCGGACTCGATGTGGAGAAGGTCGATCCGGGCCTCGATGTTGACGGCCTGGCGAGGATCAGCCTGTCAGAAGCCGAGCTGGCGGCGCTCCCCCGGAACGGCGAGCGGGCCCGCGAGTTCACGACGTACTGGACGCGCAAGGAGGCGGTCGTGAAGGCTACCGGAGACGGGCTTCGCGCTGATCTGCGAACGATCACTGGTCCACCGGCTGGGTTCCAGCTCGTTGAGCTCGAGGTTGACGCCGGGTACGTGGCGACCCTGGCGGTGATGTCTCCAGAGCCGCCCGGCGTACGGACGAGGTCGGCTCAGGTCCTGATCTGACCCTCGCCGGTGACGACGTACTTCGTCGACGTCATCTCCGGCAGGCCCATCGGGCCGCGGGCATGCAGCTTCTGGGTGGAGATGCCGATCTCCGCGCCGAAGCCGAACTCGCCGCCGTCGGTGAACCGGGTGCTGGCGTTCACCACCACCGCCGCCGAGTCGACCGCGGCGACGAACCGGCGGGCCGCGGCCTGCGAGCGGGTGATGATCGCGTCGGTGTGACCGGAGCTGTAGCGGCGGATGTGTTGCACGGCCGCCTCCAGCGAGTCGACCACGGCCGCCGACAGGTCGAGCGAGTTGTACTCCTTGCCGAAGTCGTCCTCGGTCGCCGCGACCACATCCTTGCCAGCGGCAACCACTGCCGCATCGCCGTGGACCGTCACCCCCGCCTCGGCCAGCGCCGGCAGCGCTCGGGCCAGGAAGTCCGAGGCGACCGACGAGTGCACCAGCAGGGACTCGGCCGCGTTGCAGACGCTCGGACGCTGGGTCTTGGCGTTCAGCAGGATCGTCAGCGCGAGATCCAGATCCGCCTCGGAGTCCACGTACACGTGGCAGTTGCCGACGCCGGTCTCGATCACCGGCACGGTCGACTCGGTCACCACGGTCTGGATCAGCCCGGCACCACCGCGCGGGATGAGTACGTCGACCAGCCCGCGTGCCTGCATGAGCTCCTTCACCGCGGCCCGGTCCGTCGGCACGCCTTGGATCACATCAGCCGGCAGACCGGCTTCGGTGGCGGCTTCCCGCAGTACTGCGATGATCGCCTCGTTCGACGAAGCGGCCGATGACGAGCCGCGGAGCAGCACCGCGTTGCCCGACTTCAGGCAGATGCCGGCCGCGTCGGCGGTCACGTTCGGGCGGGCCTCGTAGATGATCCCGACCACGCCGAACGGCACCCGCACCTGACGAAGCTCCAGCCCGTTCGGCAGCGTGTAGCCGCGAACGACCTCACCGACCGGGTCGGTCAGCCCGGCGAGCTGCTCGAGACCGGCGGCCATCGCGTCCACCCGGGCCGGGTCCAGCGCCAGCCGGTCGACCGTGGACTCCGGCGTACCGGCGTCCCGCGCGGACGCCACGTCCTTTGCGTTCGCCGCGACGATCGCGTCCGTGTTCGCCCGCAACGCCGCCGCCATCGCGTGCAGCGCCGCGTCCTTGGTCGCCCGGGAGGCCTCCGCCAGTGCGTACGACGCCTCCCGCGCCCGGCGGGCCAGCTCGATGATCTCGCTCACCCTCCCATCGTAGGGTGAATCCCCGCCGGCCCGCCCAACCGTCTCAACCTCAGCCGGCCACCCAGTAGGTCCGGATGTTGGTGAACTCGCGGAGCCCGTGGGCAGCCAACTCACGTCCGTAACCGCTCCGCTTCGTCCCGCCGAAGGGAACCCGAGGATCAGAGGCCACAACAGCATTGACGAAGGCCGCGCCCGAGGTGATCTGCCGCGCCAGCTCGACGCCTCGAGAAGCATCCCGAGTCCAGATACTCAGGCCCAGCCCGTACTGCGTCGCACCGGCCAACGACGCCGCATGCGCAGCATCGCGAGCCACCGCCACCGCGGCGACCGGGCCGAACGTCTCCTCGTCGAACGCCGGCATCCCCGGAGCGGTCCCGGTCAGCACCGTCGGCTCGAAGAAGTACCCAGGCCCGTCGATGCTTCCGCCACCCGTCGCCAGCACCGCCCCAGCCGCAACGGACTCGTCCACCTGCCGCTGCAGGGCAGCCCGCAGATCGTCGCGAGCCAGTGGACCAACCGCCACACCACGATCGGTGGGATCGCCGACCGCCAGCCCTTTGACGCCGACGACGAAGCGGTCGATGAACTCGTCGGCCACCGCCGCCTCGACGATGAACCGCTTCGCGCACACACAGCTCTGCCCGGAGTTCGTGAACCTGGCCCGGACCGCCGCCGCGGCAGCCGCGTCGACATCCGCGTCGGCGAGCACCACGAACGCGTCCGAGCCGCCCAACTCGAGCACGGACCGCTTCGACGCGCGCCCGGCGGCCGCACCGACCGCGGCGCCGGCCCGATTGCTGCCGGTCAACGTGACCGCCGCGATCCGGTCGTCCGCGATCAGCCCTTCGATCGTCGCCGGTACGTCGGGCTCGTCCACCACCAGCGTGCGGACCAGATGCTCGGGGAACCCCGCGGCCCGGAACACCTGCTCGATCGCGAGCGCGGACCCGGTCACGTTGGGCGAGTGCTTCAGCAGGACCCCGTTGCCAGCGGCAAGCGTCGGTATGGCGAACCGCATGACCTGCCAGACCGGGAAGTTCCACGGCATCACCGCGAGCACCACACCGATCGGCTCGTACGACACCCAGGCCCGCGCACCGTCGACCGCGACCGGCTCGTCCGCGAGGATCGCGCCACCCTGAGCCGCGTAGTACTCAGCAGTGACGGCGGACTTCTCGACCTCGCCCTCGGCCTCACCGATCGGCTTGCCCATCTCGGCCGTCATCAACTCGGCGAGCCCGTCACCAGCGGCTCGAAGCTCCGCAGCCAGCCGGGTCAGCGCCTCCAACCGCGCACTGACCGGCACCGCTCCCCACGACGCCGCCGCCTCCGCAGCGTGTACGACGACCTGCTCGAGCTCGGCCGGGGTCATCGCGCCGTACTTCGCCAGCGTCTTCCCGGTGGCCGGATTGATCGTGGTGATCATCGGGCGCTCAGCCCGCCGCGGTCGTTCTCCGACAGGTGCTCGAAGGTCTCGCCCGTCGCGGTCATGGTGCGGGTGACGTCGCGGCCGCCGTACACCCAGTAGATCCGCATCGGGGTGGTGCCGCGGTTGAGGAACCGGTGCGGCACGCCGGCCGGGACCCAGGTCGCGTCGCCCGCGACCAGGTCGAACTGCTCACCGTCGATCTCCGCGATGGCGTCACCTTCGAGGATCAGAACCGACTCCTCGACGTTGTGGCTGTGCAGCGGAAGTCCAGTGCCCGGGGCGAAGACGGTCTGCCCGGTGGTGATCCGGTTGATCTCAGAGTTCCACCGGCCGACGTACGGCAGGGTGACGACCCCGTTGCCGCGGTCGAACGGGACGATCTCGCCCGGACGGATCAGGAAGCTCATCCACGTCCTCGCTTCGCTCCGGGCGCGGATGAGGCGCGAAGGATGCTGTCCTTGATGATGAACTCGCTCCGCTCGTTCATGAGTTGTCCTCGGATGCGTGGTGGATGAGACGGCGGGCCACGGTGACGGCCAGGCTGCCGGGTACGACGTGCTCGGCCATGGCTTCCCGCCACACCTTGAAATGCGGGGTCGATCGATGCGCCTCGAGCGCGGCCTCGTCGGCGTACAACTCGTACAGAGTGAAGTGGTCGTCGTCGGTGGTGTCCTGGCCGGCGTCGAAGTAGAAGCAGCCCGGCTCTTTGGTGAACGAGTTCTCGGCCTGGGTCCGGATCGCGTCGGCGAAGGCATCGCGATGTCCAGGGAGCACCTGGAAGGAGACGGTGAGGCTGATCATGCGGCGAGTTCCTCCGTGGGTGGTAGGTCGACCTGGGTCTCGGCGCCGAGGGTGACCAGGCTGGTCCAGGTGGTGGCGGTCAGGGTGATTCCGGTGACGATGTGCTCGGCGAGGTTCCGGTCTTCCAGTTCGCCCGGCACGAGGATCCGGTCCGCCCACGCGGCGGTCTCGGCCGATCGGGTCGCGTCGACGAGCGCTTCGACGCGTTCGGCGTACGACGCCGGGTCGTCCATCGCGGCGATGTCGATGGTGAGCAAAAGGTGCCCGACCCCACTCGGCGCATCCGGCTGGTAGGGCCCGGCGACATCGGCGCCGAAGGCACTGCCGGTGAGCACCCCGGCGAGTACGTCGAACATGAACGCCATCACGTAGCCCTTGGGCCCGGCCATCGGCAGGATCAGTCCCTCGATCGCGCGGCGCGGGTCGGTGGTCGGGTTGCCGTCGGCGTCAGCGGCCCAGCCCACGGGGATCTCGGTCCCGCGCTCCGCCGCGAGGTAGACCTTGCCGCGGGCAACGGCCGTGTTGGCCAGGTCCATCACCACGGTCCCGTGCCGTCCGGCAGGGGCCGCGATCGACCAGGGGTTGGTCCCGATGCTCTTGTGCCGACCTCCCCACGGCGCCATCGCCGGGCTCGCGTTCGTGCTGAGGAGGGCCACGCAGCCCTGATCGGCGGCCTTGCGCGTGAAGTACGCCGCGGTGCCGAAGTGGCCCGAATTCCGGACGCCGATCGCGCTCACGCCGTACTCGCGAGCCCGCTCGACGCCCAACGAGATCGCGTGGTCGGTGACCACCTGCCCGATGCCATTGGCACCGTCGAGCACCACCAGCGCACCGGAGTCGCGGACGCGCTCGATCCGGGTGACCCGTGCCATCGCGCCGCTGCGGAGGCGGGCGACGTACCAAGGCAGCCGCAGCATGCCGTGGGACGCGTGCCCCCAGAGCTCGGCGGTCACCAGGGTGTCGGCCAGGAGGTGTGCGTCGGACTCGGGCACACCTTCGGCGCGCAGGACGGCCTCGGTGAACGACAGCAGCGCCTCCGGGCGGGTCCGCTGCGCTGATGCCATCCGCTGCTCCGATCTGGCGGTTACGATGACTAGACTAAAGAAGCATACTTGTATACAAGTGTGCAAAGGGAGAGACCAGATGACGGACAAACTGCGGCGCGCCTCCGGCGGCCAGGTCGTGTACGCCGAGCTGAAGCGGCAGATCCTGTCGCTCGAGCTGCCACCGGGCCGCCGGCTGTTCGAGCCGGAGCTCGCCCAGCAGATGCAGGTGAGCCGTACGCCGCTGCGTGAGGCCCTCCGCCTGTTGCTCGCCGAGGACCTGGTGGATCAGCTGCCTACCGGCGGGATGGTGGTGCGGTCGTTGTCCGCCCAGGAGATCGACGAGCTCTACACCGTCCGGGCAGCGCTGGAGGGGTTGATGGCCGCGGAGGCGGCCGAGCGGATGACCGATGAGGCGGCGGAGACGCTCACCCGGCTGGTGGCGCGGAACGAGCGGCTGGTCGAGTTCGCCGAGGACGCGATGAACGCCGGTCACGACTTCCACCTCGAGATCACCGAGATCGCGGCCCACGGGTGGGCGGCCAGGCTGCACGAGCAGGTCGATGGTCAGATGGCGCGGTATCGAGCCTTCACGAACCAGTCGCAGCTGCGCCGGACCGCCGCGCTGGAAGAACACCGCGGCATCCTCGACGCGCTGATCACCCGCGACGCCGCCCGGGCCCGCGAACTCGCCGAGGCCCACGTCCTGACTGCGCGCGACACAGCCCTCGCAGCGATCGGCGAGCGACTCCCCTAGCGTCGCAGGAGGTGGTATCGACGCTCGGGCCGGCCGGCCACGCCGTACCTGGGCCGCATCTCCGCTTTGCCGATGGTCACGAGGTGTTCGAGATACCGACGCGTGCTGCTGCGGGACAGGCCGGTCACCGCCGCACAGTCGCTCGCGGACATGCCGTCGTCCGGCGCGTCTCCCAGCGCCTGGACCACGAGGTCCGTCGTCTCCGGGCTGATCCCCTTGGGCGCGGTCGAAGGCCCGCGGCTCCCCTGCGCGCGGAACACCCGATCGACTTCCGCCTGGTCGATGTCCGTCAGGCGCTGCAGCTCGGACCGATGCTCGGCGTACTCCGTCAGCTTGCTCCGCAGCGACTCGATCTCGAACGGCTTCACCAGGTACTGGAACACTCCGCCGCGCAACGCCGTACGCAGGCTGTCGAGATCACGCGCCGCGCTGATGACGATCACATCGACCGGGTAGTCGGCCGACGACTCGCGGAACCGCCGCAGTACCTCCAGACCGCTCATGTCCGGCAGATGGATGTCCAGCAGGACCAAGTCCGGCCGCAACGAACGTACGGCGGCGAGCGCCTCGGTGCCGTTGCGCGCGGCACCGACCACCTCGAACCCGGGCTGCCGGGACACCACGCTCGAGTGCAGCCGCGCCACCATGAAGTCGTCGTCGACGACCAGCACCTGGATCATGCCCGCACCACCGGAGCCAGCATCGGCAGAGTCGCCACGAACACGGCGCCCGCGTCGTTGTGCACGGTCACGTCGCCGCCGCGCTTCCGGCAGATCACCCGCACCAGCGCCAGCCCGATCCCGTGATCGCCGGCCTCGCTGTTCTTCGTACTGAACCCGTGCGCGAAGACCCGATGCTGCATCGCACTGTCCACGCCAGGCCCGGAGTCCCGGACCTGGATCCGTACGGCGCCATCACGCTCGAGCACCTCGACCGCGACGAACGGATCGGGAGCGCCCGCGGCGGCGTCGAGCGCGTTGTCGACCAGGTTGCCGAGGACAGTCGACACGTCGGTCGCGAGCCGCTCGTCCAAGCGCGGCAGCAGGCTGCCCGGCTCGATCTCGAAGACGACTCCACGCTCGACGGCCTGGGAAGACTTGGCGATCAACAGCGCGGCGACGGCCGGATCGGCCACCCGAGCGGTGACGCCCGCGGTCAGCTCGGTCTGGTCCGCGGCGACCTGCTGGATGTAGCGCAGTACCTCCTCGTACTCGCCCAGCTCGACGAGCCCGCTGACGATGTGCATCCGGTTGCTGAACTCGTGCGCCTGCGCTCGCAGAGTGTCGGTCGTGTTGCGGGTCAGGTCGAGCTCACGCTGCAGCTCGAGCAACTCGGTCCGGTCGCGGAAGGTCGCGACCCAGCCGATCTGCCGGCCGTGGCTGCGGACGGGCATCCGGCTCAGGGTGAGGACGCGGCCGTGCAGCGGCAGGATCTGGTCGGTGGTCGGCTCGGGCCGGTCGAAGATCTCCAGCAGCCGACCGGTCTCGTCCACCTCCCCCAGCGCACGCCCGGCCGAGGCCAGCGGGATGCCGAGCAGGTGGGCCGCCTGGTCGTTCACCATCGTGATCCGCCGCTGCAGGTCGACCGCCAGCACGCCTTCCTTGATGCCGTGCAGCAGGGCCTCGCGTTGCTCCACCAGCCCGGTGATCTCGCGCGGCTCCAGGCCAAGGGTCTGGCGCTTCACGGTTCTTGCCAACAGCAATGACCCGAGGATGCCGAGCAGGCTGGCGATGCCGAGATAGGTGAGCAGGTTGGGCAGTGCCTCCCGCAGGTTGTCCAGCACCGAGGGGTACTGCCGGCCGACCGCCACCACGCCGTCAGTCTTCCCGCTCACCCCGTTGAGGATCGGTGCCATCGCGAGTGCGGCGCCGGTCTCCTCGTCGTGCCCCACCCAGGAGCGGCCTTGGAACGCGTCCGTCGCCTGCAACCGTCGGACGGAGTTCTTCGGCAACGGATCGGAGGAGACGATGATGCGCCGGTCCCGCAAGGCGACCGCGACGTACGTCGAACCGGACAAGGTGCGGCCGGACTCCGCCTGGGTCTGCGCCTGGACGAGCAAGGAGGCGCCGTTCGTGGCGGCCGCGCCCCGGATGCCGGACATGACGGCCAACCCCTCGGCGATGTCACGGGCCCGCTTGCCCTCGGTCTCGTGGAAGCGGGCGTCGGACTGGGCCAGCGACACCGCGGCGACGCCGACCAGGACGACGAGGACGATCAGCAGCTGCATGGCCAGCATCCGTCCGGCCAGCGTCCATCGACGCCGGCCCAAGCGCGCTCGCCACCTCGCAGTCACGGCTTGATTGTGCTGCCGACGGCCGGATCGCGCCATCTTTGGCGTGAGCACAATGAACACAACGGAGTTTGCGTTCGTAACGGTGACACCTCCACCAGGCGCGCGGCACGCTGACGACAACTGGACCCCCCGCAGACCAAGGAGACCGCCGTGAAAGCACGGACCTGGTTCACCAGCATCACCGCCGTCCTGGCGCTCACCGCCGCGGCCACCGGCTGCGGTGTCAGCGCCGACGACGACGCCTCCGGCGGAACTGACAGCGGGCCCGTGAAGGGCCTGCGCATCCTCGTGCCCAACTCCCCCGGCAGTGGCTATGACACCACCGCTCGCGCCGCCGCGAAGGCGATGCAGGACGCCAAGCTGACGGACACCGTCGAGGTGTTCAACACCGCCGGTGCGGGCGGAACCGTCGGCCTGCAGCGGCTGGTGAACGAGAAGGGCAAGGAAGACATCATGATGCAGATGGGACTCGGCGTCGTCGGGGCCGTCTACACCAACAAGTCGAAGGCCACCCTGCAGGACACCGTCCCGGTCGCCAAACTGATCGAGGAGGCCGAGGCGATCGTCGTACCGAAGGGCTCGCCGTACACCAGCCTGGACCAGTTGGTCTCGGCCTGGAAGGCCGACCCGGGCAAGGTGCCGGTCGGCGGTGCCTCGAACGCGGGTGGCCCGGACCATCTGACCCCGATGCTGCTGGCGAAGGCGGTCGGCGTCGAGCCGAAGAGCGTCAACTACGTGCCGTACGACGGCGGCGGCGAGCTGCTCACCGCGGTACTGGGCAAGAAGGTCGCCTTCGCCGCGACCGGGATCGGCGAGGTCGCCGAGCAGGCCAAGACCGGTGACGTGAAGATCCTCGCGGTGACGACGGAGAAGCCGGTCGAGGGGATCGACGCACCGACGCTGAAGAGCCTTGGCATCGACCTGGTCTTCACCAACTGGCGTGGCATCGTCGCGCCGCCGGAACTGTCCGACGCGAAGAAGCAGGAGTTCATCGACCTGCTGACGAAGATGCACGACTCCCCGCAGTGGAAGCAGACGCTGGCCGACCAGGGCTGGGCCGACGCCTTCCAGACCGGTGACGAGTTCAAGTCGTTCCTCGACAGCGAGAACGACCGGGTCGCCGGGGTGCTGCGCGAATTGGGCCTCGTGGCCTGATGAGCACCCCGCCCACGAGCTCGACCCAGGGCAGCTCGGCCCAGGGCTCACCGGCACAGGGCCGCTCCGAGCTCGGAGTGGCCCTCCTGCTCCTGGTCCTCGGCGGCTGGGCCGTGGTCGACGCGCTGCGGCTTCCCGACCTCCAGACCCGGGGGCCGATCGACGCGAAGACGATCCCACTGCTCGTCGGCGGGCTGCTGATCCTGAGCGCCGTACTGCTGGCCGTCGACATCCTCCGCGGTGGCCGGGGTGAGCAGGAAGCCGGTGAGGACGTGGATCTCGGTCATGGCAGCGACTGGAAGACCCTCGGCCTGCTGACGGCATCGTTCGTGGCCAACATCCTGCTGATCGAGCGGCTCGGCTGGCCGGTGTCGGGGGCGGTGCTCTTCTTCGGCACCGCCTTCGCCCTCGGCAGCCGGCACCTGATCCGCAACGCGATCATCGCGATCGTCCTGTCGGTCGGCACCTGGTACCTGTTCAACGTCGCGCTGGGCATCGCCCTGCCGGTCGGCATCCTCAAGGGAATCCTCTGATGGACGCGTTCTCCGAACTGATGAACGGATTCGCCACCGCGGCGCATCCGACCAACCTGCTGTACGCCTTCATCGGCGTCCTGCTCGGTACGGCGATCGGCGTCCTGCCCGGCATCGGTCCGGCGATGACGATCGCACTGCTGCTGCCGCTGACGTACTCGCTCGAGCCGACCCAGGCCTTCATCATGTTCGCCGGGATCTACTACGGCGGCATGTACGGCGGCTCCACCACCTCGATCCTGTTGAACACACCAGGTGAGAGCGCGTCGGTGGTCACCGCGATCGAAGGCAACAAGATGGCCCGAAGAGGCCGGGCCGCTGCCGCGCTGGCGACAGCGGCGATCGGATCGTTCGTGGCCGGCACGATCGGCACCCTCGGCCTGGCCCTGCTGGCGCCCGTGGTGGTCAACCTGGCGATCAAGATGGGCGCGCCGGACTACTTCGCGGTGATGGTGCTGGCGTTCGTCGCGGTCACCACCGTGCTCGGCTCGTCGAAGGTCCGCGGCATGGCCTCGCTCGCGATCGGGTTGCTGATCGGCCTGATCGGGATCGACCCGACCTCGGGCCAGCAGCGGCTCACGCTGGGCCTGCCGGAACTTGCCGACGGCATCGATGTGGTCGTGGTCGCGGTCGGCCTGTTCGCGGTCGGCGAGGCGTTGTGGATCGCCGCCCACCTGCGCCGTACCCCGGCCGAGATCATCCCGGTCGGCGCGGCCCGGATGAGCCGCGACGACTGGCGGCGGTCGTGGAAGCCGTGGCTGCGCGGGACCGCGATCGGCTTCCCGTTCGGCGCGATCCCGGCCGGCGGTGCCGAGATCCCGACGTTCCTGTCGTACGTCACCGAGAAGAAGCTGAGCAAGCACCCCGAGGAGTTCGGCAAGGGTGCGATCGAGGGCGTCGCCGGTCCCGAGGCGACGAACAACGCGTCGGCCGCGGGCGGTCTGGTTCCCCTGCTCACGTTGGGGATCCCGACCACCGCGACCGCCGCGGTGATGCTCGGCGCCTTCCAGGGCTACGGCATCCAGCCCGGTCCGCGGTTGCTGGACACGCAACCCGAACTGGTCTGGGGACTCGTCGCCAGCCTGTTCATCGGCAACGCCATCCTGCTCGCGCTGAACCTGCCGCTCGCCCCGATGTGGGCCAAGCTGCTGCGGATCCCCCGGCCGTACCTGTACGCCGGCATCCTGTTCTTCGCCAGCATCGGTGCCTACGCCGCGAACCTGTCCACCTTCGACCTGTGGCTGCTGCTCGTCCTGGGTGCGCTCGGCTTCCTGATGCGTCGCTACGGTCTGCCCGTGGTGCCGGCGATCATCGGCATCATCCTCGGCCCGACCGCCGAGGAGCAGATGCGGCGCGCCCTGCAGATCAGCGACGGCGCGATCAGCGGGCTCTACAACACCTGGTTCTCCAAGGCCGTGTACTTCGTGATCCTGCTGGTGCTGGTGGTTCCGCCGATGGTCGGCCGGATCCGCAAGCGTCGTACGTCCCAGCAGGACGCCGTACCCCAGCACTCCGACCGGACAGGAGACTGATCGTGGCGATCATCGTCGGCTACGTACCGACCCCCGAGGGTTTCGCGGCGCTGGAGGGCGCGATCGAGGAGGCCAAGCTGCGGAAGCAACGGCTGGTGGTGGTGAACTCCAGCCGCGGCGAATCGCTGGTGGACAAGCGGTTCGCGTCCGGGGCCGAGTGGGAGTCGGTCGAGCACCGGCTGGCCGACTCCGGCGTCGAGCACGAACTGACCCAGCTCGTCGAGAGCAAGGACGCGGGCGACCAGATCCTCAAGCTCGCCCACGAGCTCAACGCGGAGCTGATCGTGATCGGCCTCCGCCGCCGGACCCCGGTCGGTAAACTCCTCCTCGGCAGCCAGGCCCAGACCATCCTGTTGCAGGCCGACTGCCCGGTCCTTGCGGTGAAGCCCTAGGTCAGCAGCACGAGGTCGTCGCGGTGGACGACTTCACGCTCGTACGCCGCTCCGAGCTCCCTGGCCAGGTCGCGGGTCGATCGGCCCAGCAGGTCAGGGAGTTCGGTGGCGTCGTAGTTGACCAGGCCGCGGGCGATGACGACGCCTGCGGGCGAGACCAGGTCGACGGGGTCGCCGGCGGAGAAGTTGCCTTCGACACCGGAGATGCCTGCGGGCAACAACGAACTACGGCGTTCTGTCACCGCGCGGACCGCGCCTTCGTCCAAGCACAGTCGGCCTTGGCCTGAGGTGGCGTGCGCGAGCCAGAGCAGGCGAGTCTTGCGGCGACGGCCGGTCGGGTGGAAGAGAGTACCGACCGGCAAGCCCTTCAGCGCCTCACCGACGCGGGCGGCCGACGTCAGCACGACCGGAATCCCTGCCTCGGTAGCGATTGCGGCCGCTTCGACCTTCGTCTGCATGCCTCCCGTGCCGACGCCTGACGAGCCGGTCCGGCCGATCCTGAGCTTCTCCAGGTCGGCGGCTCCACGGACCTCCGCGACCATCGACGTACCAGGTTTGCGCGGATCCCCGTCGTACAGACCGTCGACATCCGACAGCAGCAGCAACAGATCAGCGTGCACCAGGTGACTCGTCAGCGCAGCCAGCCGGTCGTTGTCACCGAACCGGATCTCGGTTGTCGCCACCGTGTCGTTCTCATTGACGATCGGTACGACGCCCAACTCGAGCAACCGCGCGAACGTCCGGTACGCGTTGCGGTAGTGGCTCCGCCGGGTCACGTCGTCGACCGTCAGCAACACCTGGCCGACGCGCAGACCGTGGGCCGCGAACGCGTCGCTGTAGCGGGCCATCAGCAGCCCCTGGCCGACCGACGCGGCCGCCTGTTGCGTGGCCAGGTCACGCGGTCGCGAGCGCAGCCCCATCGGAGCCAGCCCGGCCGCGATCGCGCCCGAGGAGACGAGCACGACCTCGGTCCCTTCCACCCGTCGCGCCGCGATGGCGTCGACGAGCAGCCGGAGACGTTCCAGGTCGATCTTGCCGCGCTGGGTCAGCGACGACGAGCCGACCTTCACGACGATCCGCGTGGCCTTGACGACCTCCGCGCGTTGTTTCATCAAGGGTCAACCGTTCTGGTCGAGTTCCTTCTGAGCGTCGAGCTCGCGCGCTTCCTTGCGCGCCAGCTTCTCCGCCTTCTCTGCAGCTCTCTTCGCCTCGGCCGGGGACATGTCCACCTCGTCCTCGACCCAGCCCTGCTTGTACTCGGAACGATCCGTCGACGCCCGCTGGAGGTGGTACTCGGTGTCCTTCTCCCGGCGCCGCTGCGCGGCCGGACGAGGCTCCTCCAGCCGGTGGTCCTCACCACGCCGGGCCAGGATCTCCGCGCCGGCCTGGACCTCGGGCGCGAAGTCGAACACGATCGCGTTCGGCCCGTCGCCGATGACGACCGTGTCGCCCTCGACCGCACCCCGCTCCAGCAGTTCCTTCTCCACCCCGAGCCGGTTCAGCCGGTCGGCCAGGTAGCCGGTCGCCTCCGCGTTCGCGAAGTCGGTCTGCTTGACCCATCGCTCCGGCTTCTCGCCCTGGATCAGCCAGCCACCGTCGTCCGGCAACATCTTCACCTTGAACTCAGGACCGCCCTGCACCTGCGGCCGGATCACGATCCGCGTGGTGTCGGGCTTCTCCGCCTCGGCCCGCTGCCGCCCGACGATCTCGGCCATCGCGAACTTGAGCGCCTCCAGGCCCTCATGGCTCGCGGTCGAGATCGGGAACACCCGCAGCCCGCGCTGCTCGAGCTCGGCCTGCACCATCCCGGCGATCTCCCGGGCGTCCGGTACGTCGATCTTGTTCAAGGCAACGAGTCGCGGCCGGTCCTCGAGCCCGCCGTGGGCCTGCAGCTCGGCCTCGATGGTGTCCAGGTCGCTGAGCGGATCACGGCCCGGCTCGTACGTCGCACAGTCGATCACGTGCACTAACGCCGCACACCGCTCGACGTGCCGCAGGAAGTCGTGCCCGAGCCCGCGTCCTTCGCTGGCTCCCTCGATCAGCCCGGGGACGTCGGCCACGGTGAACGTGGTGTCACCCGCGACGACGACGCCGAGGTTCGGGATCAGGGTGGTGAACGGGTAGTCGGCGATCTTCGGCCGGGCCCGGCTGATCGACGCGACCAGCGACGACTTACCGGCACTCGGGAAGCCGACCAGGCCGATGTCGGCGACCACCTTGAGCTCGAGGACGAGGGTGCGCTCCTCGCCGTCCTCACCGAGCAGCGCGAAACCAGGGGCCTTGCGCGCCGAGCTGGCCAGCGCGGCGTTGCCGAGCCCGCCCTTGCCGCCTTGGGCCGCGACGAACTCCGCGCCCGTTCCGACGAGATCCGCGAGCACTTCGCCGTCCGCCGTACTGATGACCGTGCCGTCGGGGACGGGCAGGACGACGTGGGCACCGTTGCTGCCGGCCTGATGGTCACCCTTGCCCTGGGCACCGTTCGTGGCGGTGCGGTGACTGGACCGGTGGTAGTCGACCAGGGTGGTCACATCGGAGTCGACGCGGAGGATGACGCTCCCGCCGTCGCCGCCGTTGCCGCCGTCCGGGCCGCCGAGCGGTTTGAACTTCTCCCGGTGCACCGAGGCGCAGCCGTTTCCGCCGCGGCCAGCGGTGACGTGCACCGTGACCCGGTCGACAAAGCTGGGGATCGCCATCGGTGGTGCCTGCTTCCTGTTTGGGATATCTCTCTTACATAGCTACTGTCTTGGACAGCAGAAGGGCGGGTGCGCGGTATTCCGCGACCCGCCCTTCTCAGAGCTTTGAAATACGTCCGGGTGGCGGTGTTACTCCGCCGGGACCGGGACGATGTTGACGACGCGGCGACCGCGCCGGGTGCCGAACTCTACGTGGCCCTCGGCCAGCGCGAACAGGGTGTCGTCGCCGCCACGGCCGACCAGGTTGCCCGGGTGGAAGTGGGTGCCACGCTGCCGGACGATGATCTCGCCGGCGTTCACCAACTGGCCGCCGTACCGCTTCACGCCGAGCCGCTGCGCGTTGGAGTCGCGACCGTTACGGGTCGACGCCGCTCCCTTTTTGTGTGCCATGTCTAGATCAGCTCACTTCTTCTTAGCGTCGATCGCGGTGACCTTGACCTGGGTGTAGTGCTGGCGGTGCCCCTGGCGCTTGCGGTAACCGGTCTTGTTCTTGTACTTGAGGATGTGGATCTTGGGGCCCTTGGTACGGCCCAGGACCTCGGCCGACACAGCCACCTTGGCCAGCGCGGCGGCGTCGGTCGTCACGGTGTCGCCATCGACGACGAGGACTGCGGGCAGCGAAACCGTGTCGCCGACCTGGTCCGTCAGGCTGTCGATCTCGATGACATCGCCGACGGCGACCTTCTGCTGGGTGCCGCCACTGCGCACGATCGCGTACACCGTGGATCTCGCTCTCTGCTGGTTCGGAAGTTCTTACGGGGGCCTGCACAGACCTGCTAGCGGCCCACACAAACATGGCACGCGGAACGCGCGCCGAAGCTCAAGTTTACGGGTCGCGTCACAGACGGGTCAAACCGGGTCAATTGCCGGTGGTGACCAGCTCAGTGGCGTCGCTCGCCGCACCGCTCCCCTCGTCACTCTGTCCGCCCGACTTGCCCCGGCCACGGCTGCTCCGCCGCCGCCTGGTGCCGTTGCGTCCGGAGCCGTTCTGCTCAGCGGTTTCCGCCTCAGCGGTCTCCGGTACGACGGATGTCGCCACGGCACCGCCCTCAGGGAACCCGGTCGCCTCGGCGCTCACCGGCTCGTCACCGGCAGCGGGATAGCCGGTCGGCTCCCCCGCCGTACCGGCGTCGCCCGTCTCCTCCGCCTTCTTGGCGTCGGTGACTGCGGACGCTGCCGCGATCTGGGCCAGCCGCTGGGCGGCGTCGCCATTGGCCTGCTGGGTCTCCGGCTCGGACTGCTCGTCCTCGCCGCGACCACGACCCCGGCCGCGACGGCGGGAGTTCTTCCGGCCACCCTCGTCGGCCTGAGCGGCGGGCTTCTGGTCCTGACTGCCACGGCTGTCGCGCCGGCGGGACTCCTTCGGCTCGTCGTGCAGGATCAGGCCGCGGCCACCGCAGTGGTCGCAGTTCTCGCTGAACGCCTCGAGCAGACCGGTGCCGATCCGCTTCCGGGTCATCTGGACCAGGCCGAGCGAGGTGACTTCGGCCACCTGGTGCTTGGTCCGGTCCCGGCCCAGGCACTCGACCAGCCGGCGCAGCACCAGGTCGCGGTTCGACTCCAGCACCATGTCGATGAAGTCGATCACGATGATGCCGCCGATGTCGCGGAGCCGGAGCTGCCGGACGATCTCCTCGGCCGCCTCCAGGTTGTTCTTGGTGACGGTCTCCTCGAGGTTGCCGCCGGAGCCGGTGAACTTGCCGGTGTTCACGTCGACGACCGTCATCGCCTCGGTCCGATCGATGATCAGCGAACCGCCGGACGGCAGCCAGACCTTGCGGTCCAGCGCCTTCTTGATCTGCTCGTCGATCCGGAAGTTGGCGAACACGTCGTTGTCGCCGGTCCACTTCTCGACCCGGTCGGCCAGGTGCGGAGCGACATCGGAGACGTACTCGCGGACCTGGTCGTAGGCGTCGTCACCGGAGATCACCAGCTTGGTGAAGTCCTCGGTGAACAGGTCGCGGACCACCCGGATCAGCAGATCCGGCTCGCCGTGCAGCAGCTGCGGAGCCTGGCCGTTCTTCGACTTCTTGTCGATATCGGTCCAGTACTTCTGCAGCCGGCTGACGTCGGCGGTCAGCTCCTCCTCCGACGCGCCCTCGGCCGCGGTCCGGACGATCACGCCGGCCTCGTCCGGGACGATGTCCTTGAGGATGCCCTTCAGGCGGTTCCGCTCGGTGTCGGGCAGCTTGCGGCTGATGCCGCCGTTGCCGCCGCGCGGGACGTAGACGACGTACCGGCCGGGCAGGCTGATCTGGTTGGTCAGCCGGGCGCCCTTGTGGCCGATCGGGTCCTTGGTCACCTGCACCAGGACGGCCTGGCCGGACTTCAGGACCTGCTCGATCTTGCGCGGGCCGTTCGCCCCGCCGAGCGTGGCCCAGTCGACCTCACCGGCGTACAGGACCGCGTTGCGGCCCTTGCCGATGTCGATGAACGCGGCCTCCATGCTGGGCAGCACGTTCTGCACCCGGCCGAGGTACACGTTGCCGATCAGCGAGACCTGCTCCTCCTGGGCGACGTAGTGCTCGACCAGGACGTTGTCCTCGGAGACGGCGATCTGGGTCAGGTCGCCACGGGCGCGGATCACCATGGTCCGCTCGACCGACTCGCGCCGGGCCAGGAACTCGGCCTCGGTGACGATCGGCGCGCGGCGGCGACCGGCGGCGCGGCCCTCGCGGCGGCGCTGCTTCTTCGCCTCCAGGCGGGTCGAGCCCTCGACCGCGGTGATCTCGTTCGCGGTGTTCTTGCTGCGCGGCTCCCGGACGCGGACGACGGTCTCGGCCGGATCGTCGGGCGCGTCGGCGCTGTCCTCGCCCTTGCGGCGACGGCGACGACGGCGGCGCCGGGACGAACTGCCCGAGCCCTCGCCCTCGTCGTCGGTGTCGGCCGCGGCGTCCTGCTCGTCGTCGGAGCTCGCCTCGGTGTCCGGCTCGTCCTGCTCGTCGTCGTCCGAGTGCTCGTCGGCGCTGTCCTCGGCGTCACCGGACTTGCGGCGGCGACGGCCACCGCGGCGACGGCGACGACGGCGGCTGCCCTCGCCGCCCTCCTCGCCGTCCTCGGACTGCGCGGA
This sequence comes from Kribbella steppae, assembly GCF_004342025.1. GTDB lineage: Bacteria > Actinomycetota > Actinomycetes > Propionibacteriales > Kribbellaceae > Kribbella > Kribbella steppae. Next base: position 806,116 of record NZ_SLWN01000001.1, read on the forward strand.
CTCGGCGTCCGCGGTCTCGTCCTCGTCGGTGGGCTGAGCGGTCTCCTTGGCGGTCTGCTTGGCGGTCTCCTGCACCGGCTCGGCGACGACCTCTTCGGCCTCGCGGGCCTCGGTGTCGCGACCCCGGCGGTTCCGGCGGCGGCGCGTCGTGGTCGGCTGCTCGTCGGTCCCCGGCTCGGTAGCCGCCTCAGGCGTCGCCTGGGCAGCTTCAGGTTCCGGGGTCGCCTCGACCGGGCTGGTCGCCGCGGCCTGCGCGGGAGTCTTGGCCGGTACGTCGACCGGAGCCTGGAACAGCACCGGCGCAGCGGCCGGAGCCCGGCGCCGGGTCCGCCGCTGCGGAGCCTCCTCGGCCGGAGTGGCGTCAGCGTTCGGGGTGTCGGCCTGGGGGTCGGGCGCGGTGGCCGCGTCGGCGACCGGGCCGTCTTCGGTCAGCAGGTCGGCCCGCGCGGCCGCCCGCTTCGCCGTGCGCTTGCGGGTGGTCTTCTTCGCGGGCGCCGGGGTGTTCTCCGCGACCGGTCCACCGTCGGCCGGCGTGGTCTCCGCCGCGGCGTCAGCCTCGGTCAGCTCCGGGAACGTGTCCTGAGCCGTGGCCTTCTTGGCGGTTCGCTTGGCGGGCGCCTTCTTGGCTGCGGCCTTCTTCGCCGGAGCCTTCTTCGCGGCGGCCTTCTTGGCGGCCGTCTTCTTCACCGGGGCCGGATCGGCGGTCGCGCCGTCGGACTGGGTGGGCACCTCCTCGGCAGCGGCGGTCTTGGCCGTCCGCTTGCGGGTGGTGGTGGTCTTCTTGGCGGCGGCCTTCTTCGCGGTCGCCTTCGAGGTGCGCTGCCGGGTGGGCTGCTGCTGGGCGGAGGCAGCCGATTCGGCTGCTTCGGTAGTCGGCTCGTTGTCGAGCATGTGGTGCGGGTCTCCTCAAGCCCTCCGGCGCATCCTGCGACCCCTGTCACGGGTCCGGCGCAGCCACAGAGCGGTCACGGTTCGCTACGCCCGGCGTCGGTGCCGGCGTGGCGGAAGCCTGCTGGATCCGCTCCGCCCGTGCTCAGGGCTCGGTGGGAGCGGCGGCGTCGCCCTCCGCGAAATGCGTCTGGTGGTCTTCCGCCTGGCCGGTCGCGGTCGCCTGGGTGGCGTCGCGGTCACGAGCGAACGGGTCGTCCACCGTGCCGGAGGCCGCGATCAGCGGGCCCTGGGCGAGCCTGGTCAGAAGAGCCGGGCCCGTCACCGGGAGCGTCGCTACTTCGAGCACTCCGGCGAGAACGTCGTCGGGTCTCACGGCCGGGGTTCCGTGCCGTAACACCACTTGCAGTATCGCACACGTCGCAACCGGCACCGGTTCGTGCGCGACGGTGAGTCGCAGAACGGCGTCCCGACAGTCGAACGAGCGAAGTCCCCGTTTGGTCATGCGTTCGACCAGAATTTCGTCCCGGGCCAGGAACACCTCCACCGCGGCGGACGCCGCGGCCACATCGACGCCTGGCAGCGCGATCAGCCACTCGCTCGCCTCCAGCCGGTCGGCCAGCGACCCTGCGCCGGCGACGACCACCTCGAGCACGTCCAACCCCGGCGGCAGCGCCTCGTCCAGGGCGGCCCGGACCTGGTTGGCCGCCCGCTCGTGTGTGAGCGAAATCTCCAGATACTCCGCCTCCGACGCGGCTCCGGTCGGCGCGGCACCGGCGTACGAGATCTTCGGGTGCGGGCTGAAGCCGTGCGAGAACGCCACCGGCAACTCGGCCCGGCGGACGGCGCGCTCGAACGCCCGCTGGAAGTCCCGGTGTGAGGTGAATCGCAGTCGCCCCCGCTTGGCGAACCGGACCCGCAGTTTCTGGACCGCGGGAAGTTGCTGGGACGGCGGTGCTTGAACAGGTGCCACGAGGGCATTGTCTCAGCCTTCGCCGGCTGGTTCGCCGCTCCGGGGCCGCCAGCAGTACGACGACCTGCCACAGCGACCTGGTACACGCCTCGATGACCCGGCCCGGAAAGCGATTACCGGCGGACCGGCCGATCGCTCAGGGCTGCGCGGCTGACTTGCCGGTCAGATAGAGGGCCCAGCCGAGGAGGCCGAAGGCGATCGTGCTGAGCACGACCCGGACCAGGTTGAACGCCTGCCACTTGCCCTCGTCGAACGCGGCCCGGGCGGCGGCGACGTCGATCGTGGCCGGGTCGCCGGCCGCCTTGAGCGCGTCGTTCATCGGCACGTTCACCGCGATCGTGATGATCATCGTGACCAGGTAGAGCACGAACGCCACCGCGATCCACGGCAGCGGCTTCTCCTTCAGGCTGAGCAGACCGGCGAGCAGCGTGAACACCAGCGCACCGAGGAAGCCGAGCAGCAGGAACAACGGGTTCAGGATGGCCCGGTCGACCGCCTGGAAGGCGCCGACGAAGGTCTTGTCGTCGGTCTTCGCCAGGCCGGGCATGAAGGCGTTCGAGTAGATCCCGTAGATCCCCGCCATCAACCCCGTCGCCATCGTCGCCGCCAGCAACGAGGCCACCCGCAGTCCACTCATTTGATAGGTCGCGGAGAAATCCGCCTGTCAGGGCAGAGTGAAACCGCGACTCCCTCCCCTCAAAGTTGTCGCCGAACTGTCGGCGGTGCCTGATTGGATCTTGGGCATGTCTCGCTACCGCTTGTATCCCACACCAGTGCAAGCTGCTGGGCTGCTGGCGCAGTGCGGACATGCCCGATACGTGTGGAACCTGGCTCTCGAGCAATGGTCGATGTGGAGACACGACAAAGGGCCTGCTCCGAGTTCTGTTGAGCAGGCTCGGCAGTTGACAGAGGCGCGTGCCGCATTCGGCTGGTTGAGTGGTGGGTCGCAGACCGTCCAGCAGCAAGCGCTGCGGGACTTCGACCAAGCACGCCGGAGCTACTACGCCGGCAGCCACCGCCGTCCGAAGTGGCGCAAAGCCGGACGCAACGAGGGGTTCCGCATTGTCGGCCCGCAGGCCGGCCGGGTTGAGCAGGTGAGCCGAACGTGGGCGCGGGTGCTGGTCCCGAAGGTCGGCTGGGTACGGTTCCGGGTCAGCCGCGCGCTGCCCGACGCCAGGTCGTACCGGGTCACCCACGACAGCGTGGGTCGCTGGCACATCGCGTTCGCCGCCACGCGGGACCCGATCCCGGCACCCGGCAACGGCGAGATCGTCGGCGTTGACCGCGGGGTGACCGTGTCCGCCGCACTGTCCACCGGCGAACTGCTCACCTGCCGAGGACTCTCCGAGTCCGAGCAGCGGCGCCTCGGAAACCTGCAGCGGCGCCTCGCCAGAGCCCAGCCCGGCTCGAACCGTCGGAGGCGCGTCAAGGCCGCGATCGCGAAACTGCACGCCCGCGCCGCGGATCGCCGCAAGGACTGGGTCGAGAAGACCTCCACCGATCTCGCACGCCGGTTCGACATGATCCGCGTCGAGAACCTCCGGGTCGCGCAGATGACCAAGCGACCGAAGCCGAAGCCCGACCCCGCCAAGCCGGGCAGCTACCTGCCGAACCGGCGACGCGCCAAGGCCGGGCTGAACCGTGGCATCCTCGCCAGTGGCTGGAGCTTGCTGGTCCGGCGGCTCGAGGACAAGGCCGCCGGCCGGGTACAGAAGATCAACCCGGCGTACACGAGTCAGACGTGTTCGCGTTGCGGGCACTGTGCACCGGGGAACCGCGAGAACCAAGCGTTCCGGTGCCAGTCCTGCGGCCACAGCGACCACGCCGACGTGAACGCCGCTATCAACATCGCCGCCGGACGGGCGGTCACTGCGCGCCGAGACAAGCCTGTACGGATGTCTGTGAAGCGTGAACCTCAACTCACTACCTCCGCGTAGACGAGTGAAATCCCCGTCGTGCACGGCGGGGAGGACGTCAAGTCACCCCTCCAGTACGACGACGACGACGGGACCATCCCGCACCGGAAAAGCTAGAGCACCCGGACCGTGCACGGACATGTCACCGAAACTCACAACCATGTCCGCGAGACTCACAACCGCGCACACTGGCCGGTCCGTGGCCCGGAGACCTGGTTCGGCGCTTGCAGGTTGACCGGCGCCGGCGTGTTGCCCGAGCAGCTCAACGGCCCGTCCACCGTGTTCCCGGCCAGTACGGCGGCCTCCGTCGTACGCGACCCGGTCACGGACACCGGTCCCTCGACCGAGGACCCGACCGCAACCATGCTCCGGGTCACCCCGTCGACGCTCACCGGGCCGCTGACCCGGCTCCGGAGCAGGTGCAAGTCAGCCGCATCATCCGCCCGGAGCGGGCCCACCACGCGGCTGTCGGTGGCCACGAGCGACGCGCCCGGGCCGACCAGGACCGGGCCGTTGATGGTCGCGCCGACCAGGCAGGTCACGCCGGACCGCAGGTAGAGCGGACCGTCCCGTACCCCGGTAAGCGTCGAGGTACAGGCAGGAGCCGGGCGCAACAAGGTGACCGCGAACCGGTCCGGGGTTCCGATGTTGCCGGAGGCATCGATGGCCCGGTACTCGACCAGATGCCGGCCGTACCCGGACGGCACGTCGTCCCACGGCACCACCCGCGGCACCCCGAGCTTGCCGTAGACCAGCTGATCGATCTCGGTCCCCTCGGCGGTGAACCGGAACGGCGCGGACGCGTCGGTCGGCCAGCCGTAGTAGTTGTACCAACCGTCCCCGTTGACCTTGAACTCCGGAACGACGTACCCGTCGCTGTCGTCCGTCGCCGCCAGCCCCATGGTGAACGCGTCGTTGTAGATGTACTCCGGCCCGGTCGGCTTCTGCACCGTCAGCAGCGGCTTCGACAGGGTCGACGTCACCACCGGCTCGACCCCGTCGACCGACCAGGTCAGCGTGGCGCCACCCACGGTCGCGGTCAGCGTGTGCCGCCCGGTCAGCTTCAGCGGCTCGAGGTCGAAGTCGCGGTCGTTGCCCGGGTTCGCGACAAGTTTGCCGTCCAGCCGCCACTCGATCGGCGGCTGCGACGTGTCGGATTGGGTCGTCTCGGCGTAGACGACCTCGTCGGCGCTGACCGGATGCTCGGTCGACGTCGACCCGGTGAACTCGACCGGGTCATCGGATGGCTCAGCCGGGAGCGTGGTGTTGACGGTCCACGACCGGGAGGCAGTCGGCCGTACGGCGGGATCCCGGATGAACGGTGTCGGGTCGACGACCTTGGCCGTCAGCGTGTGCAGACCGGGTGACAGGTCCACGGTCGAGAGGTCGACGGCACGACTGTTCGCGGTCGACAGCGTCGTACCGTCCAAGGTCCAGCTGACGTCGAGCTCGTGGCTGACCGGGTGCAGCGTCTGCAGCCAGACGACCTGGTCGGGGCCTACCTGGCCGGTCGGCGTACTGCCCTGGAACAGGTTCGCCCGGGACGAGATCCGCTGCGTCATCCGCTCCCGCGACACCTGGTCGAAGTAGTAGCCGAGGGTCTTCATCATCGAGTGCCGGCTCGGTCGCCAGACTCCTGAGCCGGCGTACATACCGGCCTCGTACCGGCCGATGGTGCCGCCGGACTCGGACGGCTCACCGAGCCAACGGAACCACTTCTTCTGCTGATCCAGCATTTGCTGCTCGGTCAGCAACGTGTGGTGGATCGAGGAGGGTTCGGGCCCCTCGTACGGCGCGCCACGCTCGCCGCGGGCGTAGTAGTCGTACTCGTCCTGCAGGCCGCCGAGCGAGTGGCCGAGCTCGTGCGGGGTGATCAGCGCGGACAGCGCATTGCCGCCGGAAGCAGTCGCGTAGGTCCCACCGGCACCGCCGTACGTGTCGCTGTTGCCGATAGCAAGAATCTGGCGGTTGGCGGCGGTGGTGCCGGCGACCAGGCCGGCGTACTGGGTGGCCGCGGTCGAGCTGACAGTGAGCAGGCGCTGCACGCTGTTCGGGTTGCAGCCGCCCCAGAAGCCCATCTGCAGCGGGGTGTCGATCGTGGGCGAGGTGAGGTTCGGGTCACAGTCGACGCCGCTCTCCGGTGACGGGATCTCGACCGCGTAGACGTTCAGGTAGTTCCGGTACGACTTGAACGGCTCGATGCTCCAGAGCACGTTCAGGTGCTTGTCGACCTGCTCGCGGAACTTGGGCAGCTCGGCCGCGGTGTAACCGTCGCCCATCACGACCAGGTTGAACCGCGACTCGGCCGGCCCGGTGACCTGGATCGGGACCACCGTCGCCTCGGCTTCCGTCGTACTGGCTCCGGCTGCGACCGGGAGGCCGGCGAACACGGTCGCGACCACCCCGAGCACTGCTGTCAGTCGTCTGGTCCTCACATGCCCTCCCCAGCCCGGCGACATTGCCGTGAGCAGCTTACGAAGGTGGACCGACCCGTGTCAGGAGTTCACGCGTGCCGACGTACACGCCAATCAGGGCCCGCGTGCGGCATCATGAGGGGTCGGGGAACTGTGAGGAAAGGACATCGATGACGGAACCGGCGCAGTCGCCGCGGCCCGAACCGGACCGCGGACGACCGGTGGACGACGCCGGTGACGGCGACGGCAAGGGCATCTACTGGGTGCTGAAGAACGTGCTGATCGGCCCGCCGGTCAGGCGCATCTTCCGGCCGAACGTGATCGGCGCCGAGAACGTCCCGCAGCTCGGCCCGGCGATCCTGGCCAGCAACCACCTGTCGTACGCCGACTGGATCTTCATGCCGCTGGTGTTGCGCCGCCGCGTCACCTTCGTGGCGAAGTCCGACTACTTCACCGGCGCCGGGATCAAGGGCCGGTTCCAGCGCGGCTTCTTCAAGGGCACCGGCCAGGTGCCGATCGACCGGTCCGGCGGATCGGCCTCCGAGGGCGCGATGCGGGCCGGCATGAAGGTGCTGGAGCGCGGCGAGCTGTTCGGCATCTACCCCGAGGGCACCCGCTCGCACGACGGCCGGCTGTACAAGGGCCGCACCGGCGTCGCCCGGCTCGCGCTGGAGGCCAAGGTCCCGGTCATCCCGTGCGGCGTGATCGGCACCGACGTGGTCGCGCCGCCCGGCAAGATCGTCGCCTCGGTCGCCTCCCCCACGATCAAGTTCGGTGAGCCGCTGGACTTCTCCCGGTACGAGGGGATGGAGGGCGACCGGCTGATCCTTCGCGCCGTCACCGACGAGATCATGTACAAGATCATGGAGCTGTCCGGCCAGGAGTACCTCGACATGTACGCCACCAAGGCCAAGCAACTCGAGGGCCGCGCGGTCACCGGCGCACCGAAGAAGGTCCGCAAGTCGGACACCTGATCCGGGACCTGAGACAGCGGGGGTCTACCCTGGGAGATCGTGGACGGACCGATCGCTTACCAGGGTGAGCCAGGCGCCAATTCGGCGATGGCCTGCACCGACATGTACCCGGACCGCGAGCAGTTGCCCTGTACGACGTTCGAGGACGCCCTCGAGGCGGTCAGCAGCGGCCGGGCCGGGCTGGCGATGATCCCGGTGGACAACTCGATCGCCGGCCGGGTGGCGGACATCCACCACCTGCTGCCGGAGTCCGGGCTGCACATCGTCGGCGAGTACTTCCTGCCGATCCACTTCCAGCTGCTGGGCGTCCCCGGTACGTCGATCGACCGGATCCGGACCGTCCGCAGCCACGTGCACGCCCTCGGGCAGTGCCGCAAGATCATCCGCGAGCACGGCTGGTCGACCGTCGTTGCCGACGACACGGCCGGGTCCGCCCGCGAGGTGTCCGAGCTCGCCGACCCGACCGTCGCGTCGCTGTCCCCGCGGGCCGCTGCCGAGCTGTACGGGCTGGAGACGCTGGCCAGCGACGTCGAGGACGAGCACCACAACACCACCCGATTCCTGGTGCTGTCCCGCGAGCCCGAGGTGCCGCCGGTCGGCTCCGGCCCGATCATCACCAGCTTCGTCTACCGGGTCCGCAACGTGTCGGCCGCGCTGTACAAGGCGCTCGGCGGTTTCGCCACCAACAACGTCAACATGACCAAGCTGGAGTCGTACCAGCTCGGCGGCATGTTCTTCGCCACCCAGTTCTACGCCGATATCGAAGGCCACCCGGACGAGCCGAACGTCGCCCTTGCGCTGGAGGAGCTCGCCTTCTTCTCGGTCGAGGTCCGGCTGCTCGGCGTCTACCCGGCGCACCCGTTCCGCGCCCAGATCGCCGAACCCGCCGCGAACCGGGCTCTACGTCCGCACCACTAGCGCGTTCAGGCGCCAGTGCTTTCCGGCTCGAAGTCCACCGTGTCGCGGGTCATGAACGACACCCCGAATGTCGATCCGCAGATCGTGACCCGGGTCCGTGACGCCGCCGCGCGACTGGGCTACCGGCCCAGCGGTACGGCGCAGAACCTGTCCCGCGGCCGGACCGGGATCGTCGGTGTCCTCGTCCCCGACCTGGCGAACCCGCTGTTCGCCACCATCCTCAAAGGCATCTCGGCCGAGGCGGAGACCGACGGCTACCGGACACTGGTTGCCGATGCCAACGAACAGCCGGGCGAGGAGCTCCGCCACCTGCACGAGCTGGCCCGGCAGAGCGACGGCCTGATCCTGTGCGGTCCCCGGATGAGTACGCCGGACCTGGCCGGCCTGACCGAGCTCGACGTACCAATCGTCATCGTCAACCGCAAGCCGGCCGGCAGTCTCTTCCCGTCGGTGACCGTCGACAGCCGGGAGGCGGTCGCGGAGCTGTGCCGGCATCTCGACGCGTTCGGTCACACCCGGCTGTGCTACCTGAGCGGTCCTGCGCACGCGGCCGCGGATGCCGAGCGTTGGTCGGCCCTGACGTCCTCGATCCGGAGCCGGACCAAGCTGTTCCGGGTCCCGGCCGGCGCGATGCTGGACGACGGCCACGCCGCGGCCGAGGCTGCCCTCGCCACCGGCGCCACCTGCCTGATCGGTTTCAACGACTTGGTCGCGCTCGGCGCCGTGGCCAGGCTGCAGGAGCTCGGCATCACCGTCCCGGACCAGATCTCCGTCGCCGGCTTCGACGACATCGTCTACGCCCGCTTCACCTCCCCCGGCCTCACCACCGTCGCGATGCCCCAGACCGAGTTCGGCCAGGAAGCCTGGCGCCTCCTCTCCCCCTACCTCCATGCCCGCAAAACCCGCCGCACCCGAACGCTGTCCGCCCACCTCATCATCCGCGGCAGCACCGGTCCCCGGCAGAATTCGGGAGCGCGACCGGGACCGGCCGCATAAGGTTCGGCCCGTGCATATCGTGACGGTCGACGGCCGGGATCCAGACGTCTTCAAGCAGTTCTTCCAGATCAAGGACGGCGTACGGCGGGAGGAGCTGGAGTTCCCGGCGGGCCTGGGCCTGGAGGAGGCCCGGGTGCTGATGACGGGGAACCACTCCGACCTGCGGGCCGACGGGCTCGGGCTGGTCGACGGGGACACCTGGGCGGGGATCGTCTGGCTGGACTGGTGGTTGCTCGACAACACCCAGACGGTCGACGTCGAGTTCGCGGTCGATCCGTCGTACCGGCGGCGCGGGGTCGCGACCCGACTGCTGGAAGCGGTCATCGACCGAGCGCGCGCCGAGGGCCGCCGGGTGTTGTCCGGCCTGAACATGGCCGGTGATCCGGTCACAGGCGAGAGCCCGGGTACGGCGTTCGCCGCGGCGCGCGGGTTCGTCCGCAAGCACGCGGAACTGCACCAGGTCCTCGAGCTGCCGGTGCCGGACGAGCAACTGGCGGCGTTCGACCAGCCGATCCCCGGCTACCGGATCGTGCAGTGGCGCGAGCATGCGCCCGAGGAATGGCTCGAGCAGTTCGCCGAGTTGCTCACCGGGATGGCCGAGGACGTTCCGCACGGCGACCGCACCGTCGAGGCGACCCGGTGGACGCCCGAGCTGATCCGGGAGGCCGAGGCCCGCCGGATCGCTCAGGGTCGCTTCACCTACACCACGGCCGCCGTCCACAGTCAGTCCGGCGAGCTGGCGGCGTACACCCAGATGGGCGGCTCTCCGGCAACCCCCGACCGCCGCAACCAGTACGACACCTACGTCCGCCGCTCCCACCGCGGCAACCGGCTCGGCATTGCCGTCAAGGCGCCCAACCTCCGCGCCCTCCAGGCAGACCTCGCCCAATCCGTCGCCCTGCACACCTGGAACGCTCCCGAGAACGCCCCGATGATCGCGGTCAACGACAAGCTCGGCTTCCGTCGCGTCGCCCAGCGCACGATCTGGGAGCTCAGCATCTAGGGCGTGGAGTTCCAGGTTTCGCTTCGTACCCGGACCTGGACCGAGCGCAGTGGATGCAGGGATATCCAGGGGCGAGCGTTAGTCTGGTAGGCGCTCTGATCCCGACCGGAAGTGCCCGATGACTGTCGAATCGTTGTTCCCGCGCCTGGAGGCGTTGCTGCCGGGGGTGCAGAAGCCGATCCAGTACGTCGGGGGTGAGCTGAACTCGGTCAGTAAGGACTGGGACTCGGTGAGTGTCCGCTGGGCGCTGATGTACCCGGACGCGTACGAGGTCGGGCTGCCGAACCAGGGTGTGCAGATCCTCTACGAGGTGCTGAACGAGCGCGACCACCTCCTGGCCGAGCGGACCTACTCGGTCTGGCCGGACATGGAGAAGGTGATGCGGGACAACGGCATCCCGCAGTTCACCCTGGACAGCCACCGGCCGGTGCGGGCGTTCGACGTCTTCGGGCTGTCGTTCTCGACCGAGCTCGGCTACACCAACATGCTGACCGCGCTCGACCTGGCCGGTATCCCGCTGTACGCCGTCGACCGGACCGACGAGGACCCGATCGTGCTGGCCGGCGGGCATGCCGCGTTCAACCCCGAGCCGATCGCCGACTTCATCGACGCCGCCGTCCTCGGTGACGGCGAGGAGATCGTGCTGGCCATCTCGGACGTGATCCGGGAGTGGAAGGACGAGGGCTCCCCGGGTGGGCGCGACGAGGTGCTGATGCGGCTGGCGGCGTCCGGCGGTGTCTACATCCCGAAGTTCTTCACCGTCGAGTACCTGGCCGACGGACGGATCAAGCGGGTCGCTCCGAACCGTCCCGGCGTCCCGTGGCGGACGGCCAAGCACACCGTGATGGACCTGGACGCCTGGCCGTACCCGAAGAAGCCGCTGGTCCCGCTGGCCGAGACCGTGCACGAGCGGTTCTCGGTGGAGATCTTCCGCGGTTGTACCCGCGGCTGCCGGTTCTGCCAGGCGGGCATGATCACCCGGCCGGTGCGCGAGCGCAGTATCACCACGATCGGCGACATGGTCGAGAACGGGCTGAAGCAGTCCGGGTTCGAGGAGGTCGGGCTGCTCAGCCTGTCCTCGGCCGACCACAGCGAGATCGCCGAGGTGGCCAAGGGCCTGGGCGACCGCTACGAGGGCAGCAACGTCTCGCTGTCGTTGCCCTCGACACGGGTCGACGCGTTCAACATCACGCTGGCCAACGAGTTCTCCCGTAACGGCCGGCGCAGCGGCCTGACCTTCGCCCCCGAGGGCGGGTCGGACCGGATGCGCAAGGTGATCAACAAGATGGTCAGCGAGGAGGACCTGATCCGCACCGTCGCGGCGGCGTACAGTCACGGCTGGCGGCAGGTGAAGCTGTACTTCATGTGCGGCCTGCCGACCGAGACCGACGAGGACGTGCTCGCGATCGCCGACCTCGCCAAGCGGGTGATCGCCACCGGCCGCGAGGTGTCCGGCCGCAACGACATCCGTTGCACCGTGTCGATCGGCGGGTTCGTGCCGAAGCCGCACACGCCGTTCCAGTGGGCCTCGCAGCTCGGCGTCGAGGAGACCGACGCCCGGCTGGCCAAGCTCGGTGCCGCGATCCGTTCGGACAAGAAGTACGCGAAAGCCATCGGCTTCCGGTACCACGACGGCAAGCCCGGCATCATCGAGGGCCTGCTGTCCCGCGGCGACCGGCGGGTCGGCCGGATCATCGAGCAGGTCTGGCGCGACGGCGGCCGGTTCGACGGCTGGAGCGAGCACTTCTCCTACGAGCGCTGGGTCGAGTCGACCGAGACGGCGCTGGCCGACGAGCCGATCGACCTGGCCTGGTACACCACCCGCGAGCGCGAGTACGCCGAGGTCCTGCCCTGGGATCACCTCGACTCCGGTCTCGACCGCGACTGGCTGTGGGAGGACTGGCAGGACTCGCTCGAGGAGGACGGCGCGATCGAGGTCGAGGACTGCCGCTGGACCCCTTGCTTCGACTGTGGCGTCTGCCCCCAGATGGGCACCGAGATCCAGATCGGCCCCACCGGCAAGAAGCTCCTGCCGCTGTCCGTCGTCTGACCTGGGCCTGCTCGGCAGACCCAGGCCAGCACCCGTCAGTTGCAGTAGTACGCCGGGCTCGGCGTCGTCTCGGTCTGGTCCTGCCAGTGGGCCACGCCGATGTAGTAGCCGCAGCCGGTGCCCTCGTCGAACCAGGCGCCGCCACCGGAGTAGGCGTACGTCTCGGCGACCGTGGTGAAGGGACCGGAGGCGCTCGGGCCCTTCTGCAGCTCGACCCGGACCTCGGTGACGCTGGTCGAACAGCCTTCGAGACCGACCGCGACGTACAGCATCAGCGCGCTGTAGCCGACGCTGTTCGCCGTCACCAGATCGCAGGTCTGTGTCCCGGTGGTCGAGGCCTGGGCCGGCGTACCGACTGCCAGGCCGGCGGCGACGGCGGTCGTCAGCGCGGCGCCAAGAAGCTTCTTCATGGTGTTCCTCTCTGAGGCGGTGAGAAACTTACAGAGAGCAACTAGAGTAGGTCACTCAGTTACAGCGGTCGACGCCGAAAGAAGCAGCTCGCTGAGCAAGAGCTGGTCAGCGCTGCCCAGAACCAGGTCGGCCGCGGCGACGTCGGCCTCGCCCACATACGGATTCGGGATCGCGACCGCGAACATCCCCGCCGCCTGTGCCGCTGCTACTCCGTGCGCGGTGTCTTCGACGGCGATCGCTTCCTCACCAGGTACGTCGAGACGCCGCAGAGCCAGCTCGTAGATGGCCGGATCGGGCTTGTGCGTCGCGACCTCGTCACCGGTCACGATCAGATCGAACAGCTCGATCGCATCCACGCGCTCCAAGTGACCACGAACCCACGGCCGCGGCGAACTGCTCGCAATAGCCACCGCCAGCCCCAGCTCCCGCGCCGCCGAGATCCACTCCCGGATGCCCGGCCGGAAGTCCAGCTCCTCGTGCATGCGGTCGCGGTGAGCGGTCCGTCGCGCATGACTCGCCGCCCGGTCGAAGGCGGTACCGACCGCCGCGCCGAGCAGCTCGTAGCGCGTCTCGGAGATGTCGCCGCCGTGACCGGGCCAGAAGTCGTCGAGATCGAGCTCGAGCCCGTGGTGTGCCCACTCCGAACGCCAGCTCTCCACCATCGTCGTCTCGGTGTCCATCAACAACCCGTCGAAGTCGAACACCACCGCCCGCACCTCGACCGGCACCAACCGCACCGCCAGCCGATGGACCTCGGCCGCCGTCAGCCCGCATTCCGCCAGATACGCCCGCACGCCGCCGTAGCGCCGGTCCACGTGATCGAGCGAGTCGAGGATCGTCTCCGGCAACGTCCGCGAGATGATCTCGGCGGCCTGCCGCTCGTCCGCAGGCAGCTCGGCGAGCCGCGCGAGGACGCCGAGCCGCTCCTCGCTCACGGCATAGTCGTCCGCGATCACCTTGCGCGGTACGCCGACGAGGTCGAGCCACAACGCGATCAGCAGTCCGGTCCGGTCCTTGCCGGCCTTGCAGTGCACGACGACCGGCGCGTCATCCGGCGCCGCGATCAGCGCACGGAACGCCTTGGCGATCTGGCTCTTGTTCCGGTCGAGACTGCCGCGATAGATGTCGGCGAGCAGAGGCTCGGCAGCCGCATCGCGGTGCACTTCGGCAGCCGGGTCGATCCACGGGATCCGCTGGTACGACGCCGAGTCGTCGAGCAGATGGAGTTGCTTGATCTCCCAGTCGGAACGCAGGTCGAGCACCAACCCGGCGCCGGCGGCAGCGAACGCGGCCCGTCCTTCGTCGTCCAGGTTGTCCGGTGAGTCCGTCCGGAACACGCTCCCACTGCATGTCGGTACGCCGTACCGCGTCGGAAGTCCGCCGATGTCACGCGCATTCAGGCATCCGCTCCACACGCGGTCAGCTTAGAACAACACCGCCGAGCGATTCGAAATCTTTCCACGTACCGTCGAACGCCTTGTGGTGCATCGCCGAGTCGATCCCGACCGCGAAGACATCGAGCCGGCCGGGACCCCAGGCCACCACCGAGCCGGCCGGTCTGGGCCGGGTCACAGCAGCGGCCACCAGTTCGAGCCAGCCGGCCAGCGCGGCCACGTTCATCCGCAGGATCTCGGCCGCCAGCGCCCAGTCGAGGAAGTTCAGCGTGTCGGTCGCCGTGTGGATGTGCCCGTTCGCGCTGTCCGCTCCTTCGATCGTCAGCACGGCCGGGATCCCAGCGTTGATGAACGGCACGTGGTCACTCGCGAACGGATTCAGCGACGTCTCGACCTTCAGCGCGGTGTACGTCGCGGCCGCCGTCGCCAGGTCGGCCATTTGAGTCGACGACAGGTTCGCACCTTCCAGCAGCACGGTCGGCACGGCCGTGTTCTTGCTCGCGATCATGTCCATGTTCAGTACGGCGCGGATCCGCGCACGCTCGGCCGGCGGCAGCGCGGCGACGTACTGCTTGCTGCCGAACAGCCCCTGCTCCTCCCCACCGAACAAGATCAGCCGTACGTCGTGCCGCCACGACCTGGTCGACAACAGCCGACCCAACTCGAGCACACCGGCCGAACCGCTCCCGTTGTCGTCCGCGCCGGGAGCGTTGGCGGCGGGACCACCGGCTTGGTTGACCGAGTCCAGGTGCGCGGTGATCAGCACGACTCCGCCGCCACCGGTCCCCGGCCGATCCCCGATCAGGTTCTGCGACTGACCGCCGCCGACCGTGACCGACGTCCGCGTCACTCCGTAGCCGAGGGCAACCATCCGGGCGGCGGCGAAGTCCATCGCGGTAGTGAACGACGGACTGAGCGAGTGCCGCGTCGGCAGACTCGCGAACCAGGTCAGATCGGCCTGGTACGACGTCGGCGACAGTTCACCGACGAGGTCCGCGACGGCCGGATCCACTCTGGCCGCGGCCACTGACGGTACGTCGACGACCGTCGTACCGGCGCGCAACGGCTCGACCCGCCAGCAGTTGTTCGACCGGCGGCGGGGTTTGTCGGTGGACGAGATCACCAGATGGCGGCCGTGGTCGACCAGCGGGGTGACGTCGGGGAAGTCGTCCTGGAAGCTCCGGCCCACCTGCGTGACCAGCAGCAGGCCGGGTGCGGTCCGGGAGGCCCGGCCGAGGCGTTGGTCGGCCGGGACCCAGAGGAGGGTCTTGTCGCCGAACCGCGCCGAATGCGCGCCCTCGGCGGCCTCCACAGTCGGTACAACGAGGTAGCGCACAGGTGTCGTGCTCATATCAGTCCTGCCATCTGATCTCGAGGCGGTCGGGCTCGGCGGTGACGATCTGGCCGGAGCCTTGTTCGCCGCCGGGGTCACGGGTGATCCGGCCGGTGGGATCCCACCGGCCGGCCGGGCGAGCCTCGGGTGCGTCACCGCGACCGATCGCCCAGTCCACCCAGGTGCCGTCCGGGCGGAACTCCACCCCCCGCCGGCCACGGGCCGGCGGGAAGGCGAAGTCGTCCCGGCGGTAGACGCTGATCCCGTCGTGATCCTCCTCGAAGGAATGCGTCCACCGCCCGGGAGTGTGCTCGCTCAGCTCAGCACCGCCTGTTCGATCGATGCGGGCGACTCCGGCACGGTCACCTTGAAGTCGCTGATGATGCCGCCGAGCGGTTCGTAGCCGGTGACCGACGGTCCCCAGGCGGAGCCGTCCCACCACTTGTGGTACAGCTGCTTGTCGATGCCGGTGACGAACACGTCGAGCCGGTTCGCGCCCCACGAGACGACCCGCGGCTCGTCGGTGCAGATGCCGCCCAGGTACTCCCAGTCGGTGAGCGACGGTCCCCAGGCGGACCCGTCCCACCACTTGTGGTACAGCGCGGAATCCGTGCCGAGCACGAACACGTCGAGCCGGTTCTCGTCCCACGAGACGACGGTCGGGGCCGTCGTACAGATGCCGCCCAGGTACTCCCAGCCCGACCAGGCCGAGCCGTCCCACCACTTGTGGTACAGCGCGGAATCCGTGCCGACGACGAACATGTCGAGCCGGTTCTCGCCCCAGGCAACGACCCGCGGCGGCGAAGCGCAGACGCCACCGAGGTACTCGTACCCGTCTACCGACGGCCCCCAGCTCGAGCCGTTCCACCACTTGTGGTAGACCGCGTTGTCGGTGCCGACGACGAACACGTCCAGCCGGTCGCTGCCCCAGGCAACGACTTCGGGCCGGCTCATACAGATGCCGCCGAGGTACTCGTACCCGTCGACCGACGGTCCCCAGCTCGAGCCGTTCCACCACTTGTGGTACAGCGCGCGGTCCGTGCCGAGGACGAACGCGTCCAGCCGGTCCGGGCCCCAGGTGGCCAGGCGTGGCGGACTCATGCAGACCCCGCCCAGGTACTCGTACCCGGTGACCGACGGTCCCCAGTTCGAGCCGTCCCACCACTTGTGGTAGACCGCGTGATCGGTGCCGAGGACGAACGCGTCCAGCCGGCCCGGCGCCCAGGACGCGACTTCAGGAGCACTCATACAGACACCACCCATGTATTCGTAGCCGCCGACGGACGGTCCCCAGGACGATCCGTCCCACCACTTGTGATACATCGCCAGATCGGTGCCGACCACGAACGCGTCCAGCCGGTTCGCACCCCACGCCACCACGGATCCGGCGGGTTCCGGCGTACCACCGGCGCCGCCGCCCGTGATCAGGCCGGGGCGGACGGTGTCCAGACAGGCCTCCATCCGGGCCACCTGGTCGTCGGTGAACATCACCATGCCGCGGTCGTCGGTGTAGTCCATGTAGTCGTAGAACAGGTCACCGTTCGGACCGTTGCTGCAGGTCACGTGCGGGAACGTCGGTACGCCGAAGTTCGGGCCGGCCTGGTTCGGGGTGTCGGCGACCTCGTCGCTGCCGCTGCAGCCGGTGCCGTCGTCGCCCCAGATGTGGAACAGGTTCAGGTAGTGCCCGATCTCGTGGGTCGTGGTCCGGCCCAGGTCGAACGGCGCGGCCGCCGTACCGTTGGTGCCGAACCCGCTGTGCAGGATGACCACGCCGTCGGTTTCGGCCGGGCCACCTGGGAACTGCGCGTACCCGAGCAGGCCGCCGCTGAGCTGGCAGACCCAGATGTTCAGGTACTTGTCGGCCGGCCACGGGTCGTGGCCGCCGGTCGCCGATGCCTTCACCTTGTCGTCCGAGCCGAACCCGTTGACGGTCGTCTGGGTCCGGGTGACACCGGTCGTCGGGTTGCCGTCCGGGTCCTCGGTGGCCAGATAGAACTCGATCCGCGCGTCTGCGATCAGCCCGTTGAACGCGGCCGGCACGATCCCGATGTCGGCGTTGGTCGCCCGGAAGTCGTGGTTCAGTACGTCGACCTGGCTGTCGATCTGGGCCTGTGAGATGTTCTGTGCCGCGGTCTTCCAGACCACGTGCACCACACAGGGGATCCGCGCTATACCGGCAAAACGTTGCTGGCGGGCCACGTACAGCGTCGTCGCGTTCTCGATGGCCGACCGCGCGATGGCGTACTCGGGTGAGGTGGAGAGCAGTCTGCGGTGTACGTCCATCACGCCGCACTGCCGTCTGGTCGGAGTCTCGATTCGCCCGTCCGCGCCGCTCATACCCGCACCACCGGCTCCGGCTCCGCCACCCATTCCGGCACCGCCCGCTTGGCCGCCGCCGCTCATCCCGGCACCGCCACCGGCACCGCCGCCACTCATCCCGCTGCCTCCGCCGGCACCTCCGCCACTCATGCCGCCGGGCATGTTGCCGGATCCACCTGCTCCCTGCGCACCGCTGCCCGAACCCATCGACATCCGCTCGCCGGGCATCCCGTTGACGGCCGGCGTTCCGTTCGCGGACCGCGCCTCGCCCGGCATCCGGTGGTCGTCGTCGCGGTGCTTGTCCGCTCTCCCGTTGGCCTTCCTCGGCATCTCTCCCCCTTCCAGCGGGGGCGCACAAGCAGGTCGGGACCAACCGAGATCCCGGACCGACAAGGATTCCCCCAGCCCACCCCTCGATCGAAGACGGTCCTACCCGCCTTCCCCCACCGAACAGCCAGCCCCCAAGTCACTGCTCTCTGTTCACCTTCCACCCATCACCGCACGCGCACAACCCTTCGCACCAAGACAGTGAACTTTCCCCCGAACCCCCTGCCCCCGTTGAAGAATTGCTTGAAACCTCAAGAGGGATTCCGTTGCGCCGAGGTCAGCGCAGGGCGATGAACCGGATGCCGTTGACGGTCAGAGATGTCTTGACGTTCGCAGCGTTGCCTTTGACCACAGCGATGACGTCGGGCTCCGTGAACAGTGGGAGCAGATCGGACGGGATGCCGGGCTTGGGCTCATCGGAACCGATGTCGATCAGCCGCTCCGGGCACCTGGCGAGGTACGCCCCGAGCTTGGGCCAGCGAAGGGTGAGGATGGTCCACAGAGCCGTCTGCTGCTCGTGCGTCTCGTCGTTGTCCAGGTTCACACCTTGCAGAGTCTCGATGCCACGCGCAATGCCGTAGGCGTTGACGAGTCGCTTCATCATGCGGGGGTTCGGATCATCACCCAGCAGCGCGCGGAACGGCTCCAACGTGTGAGTGTCGGCCACCCGCGCCCGTTCGCTGACCATCTCGACTGCCACGAGCTCGCGCCGGGCCTGCACCTCGGCCACGGAGCTTCCTTGGTTCCTGGCGACTTCTCGCCGTACGTCGTCCGGCGGGAGACTACCGAGTTCGCTGGCGGCCGCCGTCCGCGCCGCCTCGAGGTCCGCCTCTCCCGGCACGGACGGCGAGCGCAGAATGCGCCCCCAGAAGGCGTCGATCCGGTCGCGCACCTGCGGCAGACCGGTCGAGATCTGGAACGTCTTCTCCAGGAACAGGTAACCGACCGGCCGGCCGGGCTCTCCGGCCAGGCTGCCGAAGGTCGCGTACTCGCTCGCGTAACTGTCGGCCAGCCAGTCGCGGTCTGCGGCGACCACGTAGGTCACCGGGATCTCGCGGAAGAGTGTCTGGATACCTTCCAGGAGTTCCACCACGTACGGGCTCTTGCACCGGTCCAGGTCGTCGATCATCACCACGATGTCGTGGTGGATCCACTGGGTCAGGTCGGCGAGGTGTTCCTGGACCACACGCATCGGATCGCTGGTGTTGGCGATGAATCGCCTGGCCCCTCTGGCCGATGTGCTGAAGACCCAGCGTCCCATCGCGTGCAGGAGTCCCCAGACGGTGAGCGCCGGTGTGATGATCGCGGCCGCGGTGACGACGAACCCCTTGAACGTGGCCGGCGAGAACAGCTCCTGGTTCCCCGCCCCGCCGAACCAGCCGGCCCGCCACGCGAGGAAGACGAGGCCGGCGACCAGCACCAGCGCCAGGTACCCCGGCCAGCCGCCCTTGGACCGCCAGATCCACTCGCGGATCCGGACGGTCAGCGCCCGGCGCCGGTCGAACGTGTCGAGCTCACGGACCGCGCCGGAGTACAGCGCCCGCATCAGCCACCACCACGGCGGCTCGATGCGCTGATGGCGCCAGGCGTTGAAGTCGACCACCACCGACCGCTTCGCATCCGCGGCCGGATCGTCCTTGCGCAGCTCGGCGGCAAGGAAGTTGAGCACGGACGTCTTCCCGGCACCCCACGGCGCATGCAGGTGAAGGATGAACGCACCCCCACGCCTGGCCTGCGGATCGGGCGCGTGCTTGCTGTTGCGGGTCTCCTCCGTGCGGGCATCCCGGATCCGCCGCGCCAACACCTTCGCAAACCCCTGCCGCCCCAACTCGTCCACCACCGCCGGCCCATCTGTATGCGTCGGCACAGTCTCGACCGGCCAGGACGGCGCAGGAGCCTTGTCTTCTTCGCCGGCGCTCTCTGAGACGTCCTCGAGCGACCACGTGAGGTACTGGTTGCTCAACTGGTCGTACTGCGCTTGATCCCGCACGTAGATCTTGACCGGCAGGGATGGGGCTGAATAGACGGCAGGCGGTGTGTCCTGTCGGGTGACGCCGGCGACGATGGCGTTGAAGGATTCCTCGGCCTCCAAAACGCCCGCGCCGCTACCGAGCAGCGGGAGGCCAAGTGTTCCGCCACGGTCCGACGCGAGCCTGGCGGCCCGGGCGGCGGCCGACCGTACCCACTCCGCCTTCGACCCGACGCCGTCGACGACCACGGCCGCCAGCAGAATGGTCGTCGGCCCCGGCCGTCGCTTGACCTTCCCGTCGGCTTCCCAGGCGCGCACCACCTGTCCCGGTTCCAGTCGACGGGGCATGTCGAGCGTGTAGTCCACCAGTCGCGTGCTGAAATCCGGCGCGATGCTGCCGGACGTGCTGCACGGAATGACGACGACGTCGTCGCGACCGAGAAACAGGTCGCCGAGC
Organism: Kribbella steppae; assembly: GCF_004342025.1. Taxonomy (GTDB): domain Bacteria; phylum Actinomycetota; class Actinomycetes; order Propionibacteriales; family Kribbellaceae; genus Kribbella; species Kribbella steppae. The sequence continues at coordinate 826,458 of NZ_SLWN01000001.1, forward strand.
ACCACTTCGACCGGACCAGCGTGCGCCGTTGCCGATTCCTGCGCGGCCATGGGCTCCCCCTCGTCACACGATCCGCATCCTCCCTCGCAGGTTAGTGCGAACCAGCGACTACGGACAGTGTCAACTGAGGTGCGCCAGCAGGAGGGGGTTGATCACCTCGGGGTGGGAGTAGGTGACGAGGTGGGCGGCGTTCTCGATGATCTCGAGGTGGGCGCCGGGGATGGCGGAGGCGAGCGGGATGACGGTTTCGGGTGGGATGGAGGTGTCTTGTTCGGTGGTGATGAGGAGGACCGGGGCGGTGATGTCGCCGAGTTTGTCGCGCAGGTCCGTCGTACCGAGGGCCTCGCAGCAGGCGGCGTAGCCCTCGTCGGGGGTGTTGAGGAGTTGCTGGCGGAGCGGGTCGACGTCGGGGAAGTCGGGGAGGAACCAGCGCTCCAGGGTCGCGTCGGTGATGGCTTGAGTGCCTTCGGCGCGGACGGTGGCGGCTCGGTCGGTCCACATCTGGGCGTCGTCGGACGGGTTGGACGGCGGACAGAGCAGCGCGAAGCGGTGGAAGCGGTCGGGTGCGTTCTGAGCCAGCCAGAGGCCGACCGCGCCCCCGAGCGAGATGCCGACGTACGACGCCTGGTCGACGCCGAGGGTGTCGAGGAGTTCGAGTACGTCGCCGCCGAGGTCGTCGATCGTGTACGGCCCGGGCGGCGCCTCGGACTCGCCGTGGCCGCGGTGATCGAACGCGATCACCCGGAACCGCTCTGCCAGGACGCTGACCTGCGGCGCCCACATCGCGTGCGTCGTCCCGAGCGAGGACCCGAGCAGAACCACGGGCGCGTCGTCGGGACCGGTCTCCGCATAGTTGAGTCGCATAGGCCCACACTACGGACGCTGCTACTCTCCGCGGCATGACCAAGGGTGTGCCGGGCCTGGAATCTGTCCGCGAACTGGCAGCGGTGGTCCGCGGCGGGTTCGTCGAGAGTCGCCACTTCGGGATCGCGGTCGCGGTCGATCCGGGCGGTACGCCGATCGTCACGGTCGGGGACGTGGACGCGGTGGTGTTGCCCCGGTCCACGACGAAGCCGCTGCAGGCGGTCGGGTGCATCGCGGCCGGCGCCTCGCTGTCGGGTGAGGAGACCGCGATCACGGCGGGCAGCCACACCGGCGAGGACCGGCATGTCGCCGTGGTGGACCGGATGTTGGCGGCCGCCGGGCTCGATCGAGGCGACCTGATGTGTCCGCCGGACCTGCCCCAGGACGAGGAGACCCGGAACCGGTTGATCGCCACCGGCATCGGTCCGTCCCGGGTACTGATGAACTGTTCGGGTAAGCACGCCGCGATGCTCGCGGCAACAGTTGCTACAGGCAACGACACGTCCGATTACCTCGATCCGGCCGGCCCGGTGCAGAAAGCGGTCACCGCGGAGATCGAGCGGTTGACCGGGGCAACAACTGGGATCGTCACCGTGGACGGTTGCGGCGCTCCTCTGGTCGGCGTGCCGCTGCGCGGGCTGGCAGTCAGCTTCGGCCGGCTCGCCACAGCTGCCGAGGGTACGGCGGAACACCAGGTCGCGGAGGCGATGCGGCAGTTCCCGGAGCACGTCGGCGGTCGCGGGCACCAGAACAGCCTGGTGATGCAGGCGCTGCCAGGCGTCATCGCCAAGGGCGGTGCGGAAGGCGTGATCGCGATGGCCGCGCCGGACGGTCACGCGGTGGCGGTCAAGGTGATCGACGGCAATCAGCGGGCCACGACGGCGCTCGGCCTGATGCTGCTGAGCATGTGCGGCGTGGACGTCACCGCCGCCGCGGAACTGCTCGAGGTCCCGGTCCTTGGTGGCGGCCAACCCGTCGGCGCGATCGAACTCCAGCTTCAGCCGGCCCGCCGCGGCCGCTCGTCCTCGCGGTAGCGGGTGCGCGTTAGCGGTAGCGGGTGCGCGTTAGCGGTAGCGGGTGCGCGTTAGCGGTAGCGGGTGCGCGTTAGCGGTAGCGGGTGCGCGTTAGCGGTAGAGGGCCAGGGCGCCGGTGAGGGAGTCGACGGCGGCGCGAGGGCCGTAGAGCCCGACGCCCAGATACTCGACGTCTTCGGCCTTGGTCCCGCTCAGGGTCGCGGACATCTGCTCGTAGGTCCGGGCGCGCTGGGCGATCTGGTGCATGTCGTGCACGGTGACGCCGTCCCGAGCCGCCGCCTGCGCGCGGAGGTCGTGCAGTTGTTCGGCGGTTGCCCGCAGTACCGGAATCGGGTGCGCACACATCCCGGTGTGCGGGTTGCCGGAAGCATCCTCGGTGTCCGGGCCGACCACGTCCTCGTGGTGGTCGCCGAGGGCGACGCCGAGCAGGGCGGCAGTGTTCAGGGCGACGCCGACCGGCGCCTCGGCCGCGATCACCACGACCATCTTGTTCGTCAGCACGCAGTAGAACCTAGCCGCTTGGCCAGGATTCGCACCCGACTACCGAACATCGTTCGGCAGATCTGCGAAACTTCCTGCTATGGACGAACTTGATACGGCGCTGCTGCGGATGCTGCAGAACGACGCGCGCCGGACCAACCGGGATATGGCCGCCGAGCTCGGCATCGCGCCGTCCACCTGCCTGGAGCGGATCCGCGGCCTGCGCGACCGCGGGGTGATCAGCGGCTACCACGCCGAGGTCGACCTGAAGGCGATCGACCGGTCCACCGAGGCGATCATCTCGATCAAGCTCCGCCCGCAGGCGATGGCGGTGGCGACCGCGTTCCAGGACTACGTCAACCAGTTGCCGGAGACGCTGGCGATGTTCATGGTGTCGGGTGCGTCCGACTTCCTCGCGCATGTCGCGGTCAAGGACACCCGGGCGTTGCGCGACCTGGTCCTCGCGCTGGCCAAACGGCAGGAGATCGCCGACATCCGCAGCTCGGTCGTCTTCGAGCACCACCGCCGTACGACGATCATGCCCCTACCGGAGCGCTAACAGCTTGTCCGGATTCGCCTGGACCCGGATGGCGACGATCTGGCCACCGTCGAACTCCAGGTCGAGGACGTGCCGGAACGCCGGCACGCGCACCTCCAGCGCCGGCCCGGTCACCAGTTCGAGCGGTACGACGCTCACCTCGCCGCGCGCGTAGATCCGGCTGAAGAACTTGGCCACCTGCTCCCGTCCGGTCACCGGCTTGCGCGCGACCCGGGGCATGCCGCCGCCGTCACTCCACTCGGTCACCGACTCCTTGAGCATCGACTCGAGCCGGACGAGATCACCGTCGCGCGCCGCCGAGACGAAGTCGAGCAGCAATCGCTGCTGCTCCACCGGTGACGGCTCGAACCGCGATCCCTCGCGCCCGAGCGCCTTGCTCGCCCGCGTGTGCAACTGCCGGCAGTCCTCCGCGGACCGCCCGAGGATCTCCGCGATCTCGTCGTACGGGAGAACGAACGCAGTCCGCAGTACGTAGACCGCACGCTGCGGCGGGGTGAGCCGCTCCATCAGATGCAGTACAGCGAGGGACAGGTCGGAGGTGTCGACCGAGGCGAACGGGTCCGACGGCGCCGGCTCGGGTAGCCACTCCCCCAGATAGCTCTCGCGCCGCGCCTGACGAGTCCGCAGTACATCGATCGCGAGCCGCGTCACCACCCTGGTCAGGTAGCGACGCGGCTCGAGCACCTGCGCGCGGTCCACACCGGACCACCGCACGTACGCCTCCTGCAGCACGTCCTCGGTGTCCTGCCAGCTCCCGAGCAGCCGGTACGCGAGGCTCGCGAGCATGCCGCGCGCCGACTGGAACTCGGGCAGAGTGCTGGTCAAGCGGCGAGCACCGGCTGCTTCCTGCTCGTGATCGTCAGACGGTTCCACAGGTTGATGGTCCCAATCGCGAGGAGCACGTTCGCAGCCCCCTCCTCCCCGAACTGCTCGACCACGCCGTCCCACACCTCGTCCGGTATGCCGGTCCGGCCGAGCAGGGTGACCGCGTCGGTCAGGGCCAGCGCCGCCCGCTCGCGCTCGTCGTAGAAGGAGGATTCCCGCCAGGCCGCCAGCCCGAACAGGCGTTGGGTGCTCTCGCCGTCCTTGAGGGCGTCCGTGGTGTGCATGTCCACGCAGTATGCGCACTCGTTGACCATCGAGGCCCGCACCTTGATCAGGTACAGCACCGTGTGGTCCAGGGCGCCCTGGACGTACTTCTCCAGGCCGAACACGGCCCGGAAGCCGGCCGGCGCGACTTTGCTGATATCGATTCGCTGTTCCATACCGACACGACGGGCGCCCACCGGCCTGACGTGACACCGGCGGCTGTGACTCCGGTCACGCGCCTTTCTTGAGCACCTGCTGGGCCTTGGAGACCGCGGCTTCGGTGGCGCCCTCGAGTTCACCTTCCTGACCGGCCAGCAAGGTGACGGAGACGACGACGTCCTCGACGCCCGTGGTGGCTGCGGTGAACTCCAGACCGCGGCGCGAACCGGAGGTGGCGGTGAGGCGGAAGGCGAACGGGTCCATGCCGAACTGCGGAGCGGAGATCTCCTCGACCTTCATCGAGTAGGTGCCCTCGCCGATCTTCATCGTCACCTTCGGGCAGGAGGTGACCGCCTTCTTGTACGCGTGCTGCAGGTAGGCGACCTCGTCCTTGTTGCCCATCGCATCGATTCCGAAGTCGAGGAACGTCCCCTCCTGTCCGGCCGAGAACGAGCGGTGCGTGGTGGCCTTGGCTCCCGGCGCCTCGGTGGCGTTGAGGAATTTGACCAGCGTCTTGCACTTGCTGCTCGTCGACGAGAACGGCTTCTCGGCGTCGCCGGCCGGTTCGTCCTTCTCCAACTGGTAGCCGTCGGGCAGATCGGCGATCTCGAGCAGCGCCTTGGCGAGCTCGGCCGAGGTGCGCTTGACCGCGACGGCCGGCGTCCCGCTCACATCAGGTGTCTCTGGCGTGACGGTCGGCGTCGGCGTGCTCGCGGCCGGATCCGACTGAGCGGCGTCCTTGTCGTCGCCACCGCAGGCGGTCAGCGACAAGCTGAGAGCGGTGACAAGGACGAGCGGAAACGACCCGCCGCGCCGGAGGCGTGGCATCGATAGAGTCATGGAACTCCCAGAACCTTTGAGGGCCGGGCGGACCCACCGGTGGTCGAGCAGGCAGCAGCGTACCTGACCCGTCAGGTCTCTTCGTGCCAAGCCGGGTGACCCCGGCGCGTCAGAAGCGATGCGAGCGCAGGTGGATGTTCTGGAGTAGACCAATGGCGAGCAAACACGCGAACATCGACGAGCCGCCGTAGGAGACGAACGGGAGCGGCAGCCCGGTGACCGGCATGATTCCGAGCGTCATCCCGATGTTCTCGAACGCCTGGAACGCGAACCAGCACACGATTCCGGTCGCCACCAGCCGGCCGAACGCGTCCCGCGCGTTGATCGCGATCCGCAGCCCCCGCAGCAGCACCAGCGCGAACAGCACGATGATCGCGCCGGCCCCGATCAGCCCGAGCTCCTCCCCCGCGACAGTGAAGACGAAGTCGGTGTGCTGCTCGGGCACGAACGCGTTCTGCGTCTGGCCGCCGTGGAACAGCCCTTGGCCGAACACACCGCCGTTGCCGATCGCGATCCGGGCCTGGTTCACGTTGTACCCGATGCCCTGCGGGTCCTGGGACGGATCCGCGAACGCGATGAACCGGGCCAACTGGTAGTCCTTCAGCACCTGCAACTTGATCGCCAGCGCCGCCACCACCACACCCGCGGTCACCAGTCCAAGCATCCAGCGCTTCGGTACGCCGGAGACCGCGATGATCCCGAACACGATCGAGCCGAGCACCATCACCGTGCCCAGGTCGGGCTGCAGCATCACCAGCACCACCGGTACGGCGGCGACCCCGATCGCCTGCGCGACGTCGACGGTCCGGGCTGTGTCGTGGTGGTCGGTCTCGCCCTTCTCGGCGATCAGCAGCGCCATCCCGACGATCACCGCCAGCTTGGCGAACTCACTGGGCTGGATCGACATCCAGGGCAGCTGGATCCACGACCGCGAACCGTTGATCACGGCACCGACCCCGGGCACCAGGACCAGGATCAGCCCGACGACCGAAGCGGCATACAGGACTGGGGCGAGGATGCGGACCCGGCGGGGGTCGGTGACGGCGGCGCCGATCGCGAGCACCAGGCCGATGGCGAAGTTGAGCGCGTGCCGAAGCAGGAAGGCGTACTGGTTCCCATCGGTCAGCGAGGTCCGCCCGTGGGTCGCGGACCAGATCAGCATCGCGCCGATCGACGACAGCGCGACCACACCGAGCACCAGGACCCAGTCCACGTGCCACACCGTCGACCGCCGGTCCATCCGCGGTCTGGTCCGGATGGGCGTCAGCAGCGCCATCATCGCGACCTCATGGTGTCGGCTGCTTCGGCTGCTCGGCCGGCGGCGTCGGCTTGATGTTGTAGAGCGTCTCGTAGATCTTGCGGACCGCCTCACCACCGGCGCCCGAACCCGTACCGGCCTGGCTGATCATCATCACCACGGCATAGCGGTCCGTGTACGACGCCATCCACGAGGTGGTCTGTTTGCCGTAGACCTCCGCCGTACCGGTCTTGGCCCGGATCTGCACCTGGTCGACCGGGAACCCGTTGAACTTCCAGGCCGCCGTACCGGTCTTGACCGTCTCCTTCAGGGACCGGTCGATATAGCGCAGCGTCGCCGCCGACACCGGCAGCTTCGAGTTCACCTTCGGCTTGATCTCGTGCGGCTTGCCGTTCGCGCCGATCCACGACTGCACGACCCGCGGGGAGTACAGCGTCCCGCCGTTCGACAGTGCCGAGTAGACCGTTGCCAATTGCAGCGGGGTCAGCGTGGTATCGCCCTGGCCGATGGCGAAGTTCACCGCATCGCCGGCGCGGTACTTGTAGCCGTCGACGCAGAACTCACGCGAGAACTGCTTCAGGAACGCCGAGGTCCCGGCCGGCGGATTGTCCGCGAGCTTGCAGTAGTAGTCCTTCTGCGAGTCGTAGTACTGCTTCTTCCACTTGCGGTCCGCGATCCGGCCGCTGACCTCGCCGGGCAGGTCGACCCCGGTCGGCTTGCCGAGGCCGAACTTCTGCGCCATCTCGACCAGCGGGTCGCGGGTGCTGACGTCGCTGGAGTTGCCGCCCTCCTTCAGCCAGAGCGCGTACGCGATCCGGTAGAAGAAGGTGTCGCAGGACAGCGCGAGCGCCTGGTCGAAGCCGATCATCCCGTAGGACGCGGACTCGTAGTTCTTGAACCGGCGGTTGCCGACCTCGAAGTACGACGAGCAGTCCAGCCGGGTCTTGGTGCTGTACCCGGCGCCCATCGCGGCCGCGGTGGTGATCGGCTTGAACGTCGATCCGGGAGCCAGCTGTCCCTGCACGGCTCGCGAGACCAGCGGGGTGCCGGACTTCGTCGAGTACAACGCGTCCAGCTCGCGCTGGGTGATACCGCCGACCCAGACACCCGGGTCGTACGTCGGGTAGCTGGCCATCGCGACGATCCGGCCGGTCTTGGTGTCCATCACGACCGCGGCACCGGAGTCGGCGACGTACTTGCGCTTGGTGATCTTGTCGTACTGCTTCCGCGCGGTCATGATCGCGGTGCGCAGTTGCGCCTCGACCGACGCCTGGATCCGCGCGTCGATCGTGGTCACCAGGGTGGCGCCAGGCACCGGCGCGGTCTGCTTCCGGACGCCGGTGGTGTACCCGACCGCGTCGACGATGACGTCCTTGACGCCCGGCGAACCGCGCAGGAGCTTGTCGTACGTGCGCTCGACACCGGCCCGGCCGACCAGGTCGGAACGGTGCGGCACCGAGTCCTGACCGGCCTTCTCCAGGTCGTCCAGTTCCTCGGTCGTGATCGGTGAGAGGTAGCCGAGGATGTGGGCGGCATTCATCTTGAGCGGTGAGGGATACGCGCGCAGCGTCTGCGATTCCGCGGCGACGCCCGGGAAGTCCTCGCGGCGTTCCATCACCTCGATCGCGACCTGCTCGTTGACGTCCTTCGCCACCGGGATCGGCTGGTACGGCGTACCGTTCCAGCACGCCGGCGGTTTCGAGGCACCGGGCTCACCGCACAGCATCGTCCGCGCCTTGAGGTCCCTCGGCTTCTGGCCGAGCACCTTCGCCAGCCGGACGATCACCACGTTCTGCTGGCTCTCCGGCAGTTTCGCGAGCACCGAACGGTCGACGGTGATGACCAGCGACACCCGGTTGCCGACCAGCGTGCGACCTTGCGAGTCGACGATCGTGCCGCGCGGCGCCGGCACCAGCACCTGACGGGTGTGGTTCTGCGTCGCGGCCTGGGTGTAGTCCGCGTTGGACATCACCTGCATGTACCAGAGCCGCCCGAACAACGTGGAGAACAACGAGAAAACCAGCACGCCGATCACGAACAACCGCAGTCGTGCTTTGAGCGGTGCTTCAAACCCGTCAAAGCTCATGGCAACACCCGGCGCCGTTCTCTGGTAGCGACGACGCGGCCCATGATCCACATGACCAGTGGGATCACCACGATCGCGCCGACCACGTCGTACCCGGCGGCGATACCGAGGCGGACCCCGAACTCACCCCAGTCGACCGACGGGTCGTGCAGCAGCGATCCGGTGGCGCAGTAGATAAAGAGCGACAGCGAGGCCCCGAGCACGACCGTCGCAGCCACGATCAGCGGTCCGACCGGGCTGGTTGACGTCTCACGCCGGATCAGACCGGCCACATACCCGGCGATGGCGAGCGCGAGCGCCCAACGGCCGGCGGTGTGGTCAGCCGGCGGTACGACGTCGAGCAGCAGGCCACCGGTGAAGCCGGCGATCGCACCCCACTCGGATCCACGGGACAGTGCCAGCGCGATGACCACGATCAGCACCAGGTCACAGGTGACCCCGGCGACCGCGATGTTCGACAGTACGGACGTCTGCACGGTGACGGCGACCATCAGGAAGAGGGCGGCCAACCCGATACGTAGTGCGATCACGTCAGTTCCCCTTTCCCTTTGTCACGGAGGTCGTCGGTGTGAGTTGTGCGCGCGGCGTCCGGGCCGGCGGACCGGTCACCACACCCACGGTGTCGATCCGGGTCGGATCGACGTACGGCTTGATGGTCGCTGTGGACCCGAGAGCTCCCTGGTTCGGCGTCACCGAGGCGACCACGCCGATCGGCACGCCCGGCACGTACGGCGCGTTGCCGCTCGAACCCCAGGTGACGATCCGGTCCCCGACCTTCGGCCTGGCCTTCAGGTCGACCAGCTTGTAGTCGAGGGTGCCTCCCACCTCGCCCCGGCCGGAGACGAAGCCGAGCGCCATCGAGGCGTTCAGCCGGCCGCCCACGGTCGAGTTGCGGTCGCCGATCAGCAGCACGGTCGCGGTCGCCTGGGTGGTCCGGACCACCCGGCCGACCAGGCCGTCCCCGTTCAGCACGGTCATGTCGACGTGGACGCCATCCGCCGTACCGGCGTCGAGCGTGACCGTGTGGTTGAAGCTCTGCGCACTGCCGATCCCGATCACCCGGGCAGGGGTGATCGCGTACGCCGGCGCGAGTTTGAGCAGCCGATCCAGCTCGGCCGCCCGGTTGCGGGCGTAGTCGGTGGTGTTCAGATCCTGGTGGAGCTTCTCGTTCTCACTCTTCAGTTTTTCGTTCTCTGCTTTCAACCTATCCATTTCCGCGAAGCGGTCGCGGAGGTTGTCCACAGGCTGCCGGGCCGAGCTCGCGGTCGACTCGAGCGGCCCGAACACACTCGCGGCGGCGTGCCGCAACGGGTCGACCGGCGAGCCGGCCGAGCGACGGGCGTCGAGCACGATCAACGTGAAGCACGCCAGGATCACCAGCACGAGCACGGTCCGCCGACGGCGGACCGTCCCGGGTGTACCCGCCGAGCGGAGCGGCGCCTCGCCGGCCGAGCGGAAGGCGCTCCTGGCCGTCGGAGTACCGAGGTCTTTGAGCATCGGTGGAACCTTAGCGCCGGTTGTCGGTGACCAGGATGCGGTTCAGGGTCTCGATGTTGTCGACACACTTGCCGGCGCCGAGGACGACGGCGTCCAGCGGGTTGTCCGCGACGTGGATCGGGATACCGGTCTCGTGCCGCAGCCGCTCGTCCATCCCCTTCAGCAGCGCTCCGCCGCCGGTCAGGACGATGCCGCGGTCGACGATGTCACCGGCCAGCTCGGGCGGGGTCTTGTCCAGGGTGGCCTTGACTGCGTCGACGATCGCCGTGATCGGCTCCTCGATCGCCTGCCGGATGTTCGACGAGGACACCTTCACGGTGCGCGGCAGGCCAGAGACCATGTCCCGGCCGCGGATCTCGGAGTCCGGCCCGTCGGTGGTCGGGAAGGCCGAGCCGATGGTCATCTTGATCTGCTCGGAGGTGGCCTCGCCGAGCAGCAGCGAGTACTCCTTCTTGCAGTAGTTCACCACCGCCTTGTCGATGGCGTCGCCGGCCACCCGGATCGACTGGCTGGTGACGATGCCGCCGAACGAGATGACCGCGACCTCCGTCGTACCGCCGCCGATGTCGACCACCATGTTGCCGGTGGCGTCGCGGACCTCGAGGTTCGAGCCGAGCGCGGCGGCCATCGGCTCCTCGATGATGTAGACCTTCCGGGCACCGGCCATGTAGCCGGCGTCGCGGACCGCGCGCTGCTCGACCGCGGTGATCCCGGACGGTACGCAGACCACGATCCGCGGCTTGGCGAAGTACCGGCGCCGGTGCACCCGCTGGATGAAGTAGCGCAGCATCTGCTCGGCGGCGTCGAAATCGGCGATCACGCCGTCCTTGAGCGGGCGGATCGCGGTGATGTTGCCGGGTGTCCGGCCGATCATCTTCTTCGCCTCGTGCCCGAACGCGACCGCTTCGCGCGGTTCGTCGGTCCGGGTGGCGACCACCGACGGCTCGTTCAGGACCACACCGCGGCCGCGCACGTAGACGAGGGTGTTCGCCGTACCGAGGTCGACCGCCATGTCGCGGCCGAGCATGCTGTTCGCCATCGCGGCGCCTCCCGCTCGATCCGGTTCTCAGGCTAAGCGCGCGACCGTGGTCGCCGGCGCATCGACACGGGCCCGGGTCCGGATCACCAGGTCGACCGCATACGCATCGTATCCGACCGATGACCAGACGGATGTCTCGGCCCCGAACGGGTTCAACGGCTTCAGGGCAGGTCGGGGAACCAGATTTTGATCTCGCGGTCGGCGGACTCTGGCGAGTCGGAGCCGTGCACGAGGTTCTCGCGGTTGGACAAGGACAGGTCGCCGCGGATGGTGCCCGGGGCGGCCTTGCGGCCGTCGGTGGCGCCGTTCAGGGCGCGGACCACCTCGACCGCCTCGTCACCCTCGAGGACCAGGGCGACCAGCGGGCCGCTGGTGACGAACTCGCGCAGCGGCGGGTAGAAGTCGCGCTCGACGTGCTCGGCGTAGTGCTGGTCGGCCAGGTCGCCGTCGATCGCGCGCAGGTCCATCGCCACGATCCGGAGCCCCTTGGCCTCGAAGCGGCCGAGCACCTCCCCGACCAGGCCACGGCGTACCGTGTCGGGCTTCAGCAGGACCAGGGTGCGCTGCGACATCAGTCAACTCTCTCTCGAAGTAGGTCGGGCGCGCTGAGCCTAACCGGTGTGGGCCTGCTTCGCCGCCTCGATGCGGCGGCCGAGCACGATGGCTGCCACCCAGAACGAGGCGAACGCCAGGCCGAGCACGAACATCACCGGTACGACGAACCCGAGACCGACCGCACCGGCCTGGACCACCCAGCCGAGGGCGTACCCGACCTGACTGCGCAGCAGCCCGGTCGCCACCAGCGCCAGGACGGCCAGCCCGAGGCAGACCGGCAGCGCGACCGCGGGACGGACGTCGGCAATGGAGATCATCACCGGCGTCACCAAGGCGATCACCAGCGACTCGAAAGCGAGCACGATCGACGCCAGTGACCTCATTGCTCGGCCTTCTTCGGCTTGCGGACAAGCAGGGCGCGGGCCTCGCCGGCGGTGATGACGGATCCGGTGATCAGTACGCCGCCGGTGCCGAGGGCGATCGAGTTCTCCTCGGCCAGCCGGATCGCGTCGTCGATCGCGTCGACCAGGTGCGGCCGGACCAGCACCCGGTCCTCGCCGAACACCTCGGCGGCGAGTTCACCGAGTTCCTCGGCCGGCATCGACCGCTCGACGAAGCTGTTCCGGGTGCAGACGACCGTCTCCATGATCGGTTCGTACGCCTCCAGGAGGCCGTACACGTCCTTGTCCTTCATGCAGCCCAGTACGCCGATCAGCGGCTGGAAGGCGAACGCCTCGGACACCGTGGCCGCGGTCGCCTCGGCGCCGTGCGGGTTGTGCGCGGCGTCGACGATGATCGTCGGGCTGTTCCGCACGACCTCCATCCGGCCCGGGCTGGTCACCTCGGCGAAGCCGGCCTGGACGAGCTCGGTGGTGACCCGGCCCTCGGTCTGCGGGCTGGCCCCGAACAGCGCCTCCACGGCGGCGACGGCGGTGGCGGCGTTGTGGGCCTGATACTCACCGTGCAGGGGGAGGAAGATCTCGTCGTACTCGCCGCCCAGGCCCTTGATCGCGATCAGCTGGCCGCCGACCGCCACTGAGCGGGCGGTGACGCCGAACTCGATACCCTCGCGGGCGACCTGCGAACCGACCTCGGCGGCCTTGCGGAGCAGGACCTCGAAGACATCCAGGCTCTGCTGCGCCATCACCGTCGTACCCCCGGGCTTGATGATGCCGGACTTGTCCTGGGCGATGGTCACCGGATCCGCGCCGAGGATGTGCGCGTGGTCGACCGCGACCGGGGTGATCACCGAGACGGTGCCGTCGGCGACGTTGGTGGAGTCCCAGGTGCCGCCGAGGCCGACCTCGATGATCGCGACGTCGACCGGTGCGTCCGCGAAGACGGCGAAGGCCATCGCGGTCATCACCTCGAAGAACGACAGCGGGTGTTCCTGCTCGGCGTCGACCACGTCCAGGTACGGCGCGATCTCGTCGTACGCCTCGACGAAACGCTGCTCGCTGATCGGTTCGCCGTCCAGGGTGATCCGTTCCCGGACCGACTCCAGGTGCGGGCTGGTGAACCGGCCGGTGCGCAGCCCGGCCTCGCGGATCAGGGCGTCGATCATCCGCGCGGTGGAGGTCTTGCCGTTGGTCCCGGTCAGGTGCACCACGGGGTACGCCTTCTGCGGATCGCCGAGCAGCTCGACGAGCCGCTGGACCCGGTCGAGCGTGGGTTCGATCTTGTGCTCCGGCCAGCGCTGCTGGAGGCGTGCCGATACCTCGGCGAAGGAGAGGTCGCTCATCAGACTGCCCAGTCTAGGAGGGCGTGTGGATAACCGGTCGGAAGCACCCCTTGACAACCACTACGATTGTGCGCATGAGCCATACGTCCCGTGTTCCAGACAAGCCCACCCTCGATGGCCTCGAGGAGAAGTGGGCTGCCGTATGGCGGGAGCAGCAGACCTACTCCTTCGACCGGACGGCCGAGCGCGCCGATGTGTACTCCATCGACACGCCGCCGCCGACCGTCTCGGGGTCGCTGCACGTCGGGCACATCTTCAGCTACACCCACACCGACCTGGTCGCCCGCTACCAGCGGATGCGGGGGAAGAAGGTCTTCTACCCGATCGGCTGGGACGACAACGGCCTGCCGACCGAGCGCCGGGTGCAGAACTACTACGGCGTCCGCTGCGACCCGTCGCTGCCGTACGACCCGGACTTCACCCCGCCGGCGAAGCCGGACCCGAAGAAGCAGCTCCCGATCAGCCGGCAGAACTTCGTCGAGCTGTGCGGTGAGCTGACCCACGTCGACGAGCAGGCGTTCGAGTCGATGTGGCGCCGGGTCGGCCTCAGCGTCGACTGGTCGTACCTCTACACCACGATCTCCGAGGACTCCCGCCGTACGTCGCAGCGCGCCTTCCTGCGCAACTTCGCCCGCGGCGAGGCGTACCTGGCCGAGGCGCCGACGATGTGGGACGTCACGTTCCAGACCGCGGTCGCGCAGGCCGAGCTCGAGGCACGCGACTACCCGGGTGCGTTCCACCGGATCGCGTTCCACGGCCCGGCGGGCCCGATCTACATCGAGACCACCCGGCCGGAGCTGATCCCGGCCTGTGTCGCGCTGATCGCGCACCCGTCCGACGAGCGCTACAAGGACCTGTTCGGTACGACGGTCCGCACGCCGCTGTTCGACGTCGAGATCCCGGTCCTGGCGCACGAGGCGGCCGAGCCGGACAAGGGCGCCGGTATCGCGATGTGCTGCACGTTCGGTGACCTGACCGACGTCCAGTGGTGGCGTGAGCTGCAGCTTCCGGTCCGCACCGTCATCGGCCGCGACGGGCGGCTGCTGCGCGAGACCCCGCCCTGGCTGGAAGGCTCCGAGCTGTACGGCGAGCTGGCCGGCAAGACCGTGTTCAGCGCGCGCGAGCTGACCGTCGCGAAGCTCCGCGAGAGCGGCGACCTGGACGGCGAGCCGACGCCGACCAAGCGGATGGCGAACTTCTACGAGAACGGCGACAAGCCGCTCGAGATCGTCTCGACCCGGCAGTGGTACATCCGCAACGGCGGCCGGGACGCGGACCTGAAGGCCGAGTTCATCGACCGGGGCAACGAGCTGGCCTGGGTCCCCGAGCACATGCGACACCGGTACCTGAACTGGGTCGAGGGCCTGAACGGTGACTGGCTCGTGTCGCGGCAGCGCTTCTTCGGCGTGCCGTTCCCGGTCTGGTATCCGCTGGACCACGACGGCGAGCCGGACTACGACCACCCGCTGCTGCCGAGCGAGGCCGAGCTCCCGATCGACCCGACCTCGCAGGCACCGCGCGGGTACGACGAGTCGCAGCGCGGCAAGCCGGGTGGCTTCGAAGCCGATCCCGATGTGATGGACACCTGGGCGACCTCGTCGCTCACCCCGCACATCGTCTGCGGCTGGGAACGGGACAACGACCTGTTCGCCCGCACCTTCCCGATGGACCTGAACACGCACGCGCACGAGATCATCCGGACCTGGTTGTTCTCCCGCGTCGTCCGGGCCCACTTCGAGAACGGCACGCTCCCGTGGGCGCGGTCGATGATCTCCGGTTTCGTCGTCGACCCGGACCGCAAGAAGATGTCCAAGTCCAAGGGCAACGCGATCGTCCCGTCGGAGATCCTGGAGAAGTTCGGCTCGGACGCGGTCAGGTGGCGGGCAGCGATGGCCCGGCCGGGGCTCGACTCGCCGTTCGACGAGTCGCAGATGAAGGTCGGCCGCCGGCTGGCCATCAAGGTTCTGAACGCGTCGAAGTTCGTCCTCGGGTTCGGCGCGACCACAGTGGACGCGTCCGCGGTCACCGAGCCGGTCGACCTGGCGATGCTGCAGCGGCTGCGGTCCGTGGTCGCGGACGCGACGGCGGCCTTCGACCGGTACGACTACACCGGTGCACTCGAGGTCGGCGAGCGGTTCTTCTGGACGTTCTGCGACGACTACGTCGAGCTCGTGAAGGAGCGCGCGTACGGCGGTCAGGGTGAGGCGGCTGCTTCGTCGGCCAAGGCGGCGCTGGCTGTTGCGTTGTCGGTCCAGCTGCGGCTGCTCGCGCCGTACCTGCCGTTCGCGACCGAAGAGGTCTGGTCGTGGTGGCAGGAGGGTTCGATCCACCAGGCCCGCTGGCCGGAGCCGGATGTCGACCTCGCTGTCGCGGCGCAGGAGCCCGAGGTGCTGGACGCGGTCGCCGAGGTGCTCGCGGGGATCCGCGGCGCGAAGTCGGAGGCGCAGGTCTCGATGAAGACCGAGGTCAGCAAGGTCGAGGTCAGCGGTCCGGCGGCCCGCCTGGCGCTGGCCGAGCGGGCTGAGCCCGACCTGCGCGCGGCCGGCCGGATCACCGGCGAGATCGTCTGGAGCCCGGACGAGTCCGCCAACGTCACCGTCGTCGCGACCCTCTGAGGTCATGCTCCAGTTGGCGCCCGTCTCCTTCCGCGGAGGCGGGCGCTACTGTTTCAACTTGAACGACTACGCTGCGAAACCGGCTTTGTTCCGATGTGGAACCATCAGGTCGAACCGCGTGACCGCACAGTCCCGAGGAGCCCCCACATGAGCGACCCCACCACCCCGGACCGCCGCCCGACCTCCGAGGCTCCCAGCACCAACCCCACCCGCGCGGCAAACTCAGCCGAATCGGCAGCAAACCGCAGCGAGGCCCAGTCGAGCTCCCCCAAGTCAACCAAAACCACCACCGGCACAGCTCCCACCTCCCGCGAATCAACCGGAGGAGCAGCCGAGGCGGCGGGAAGCCCCGTCGGCAAGGCAGGGGCTGCCGGCGGACGGGCGGGCGACGGGCGTGCGACCGGCGAGGCCGCGGCGACCGGGAGCACCTCGGCGGGCGCAGCGAAGGCGGGCTCCGAGAACCCCGCGGATGCCAGTGCGGCAGCTGGACGGGCGGGTGACGGCGGCAAGGCCGGCGAGGCTGCGGCGGCCGGGAGTACAGCGGCGGGCGCGGCGAAAACAGGCTCCACCGCGAAGACCGCGGATGCCGACACAGCAGCTGTGAGCGGCGCGGCAGGTGTGAGCGGCACGGCGCGCGAGGGCGCGGCGAAGGCGGGCTCCACCGAGAAGACTGCGGATGCCGGCGCGGCAGCTGTGAGCGGCGCGGCGGAGGGTGGGGACGGCGGTCGGACGGGTGCGGGTGACGACGGCGGTAAGAAGGTCGCTACTGACGACACCGTTGAGATCGGCAAGGTCGACGGTGGTGAGAAGCCGGCGGAGGCTGGACCTCAGGCGGGCGCCGGTGCGAAGGCGACTGAGGGGAAGACGAAGGCTGACAAGAAGCCGTGGCGGCTTCGGATCAAGCGCGGTCCCTGGCTGACAGTTGGCGGAATCGTCGTCGTGCTCGCCGTCCTCGCGACACTCGGCTTCGTGTGGGGGCTGGGGCCGATGAATCGGCTGAACGCGGAGCGGGGGATCACGCCGCCGGCGAAACTCGGTGGGCTCGACCGGATCACCGATCAGGACACTCGTGACCAGCTCCAACTGAATCAGACCCGGGAGCGGCTGAGTCAGATCAACGACGGCAAACAGGTCACGGTGGAGGCGTACGGGAGTATCGAGGGCGACCGCCTGTACATGCTGATCGCGCTGCGCGGGAAGGTCGACATCGACAAGACCGTGGCGGATTCCGGCGCGACACCCGATCAGATCAAGAAGGTCGGCCAAGCCACCTGCGTTGAGACCGGCAACCTGCCGACTCAGTGCTACCGCGGTTCCAACACCCTCACCGTGATCGCTCAGACCGCGAACGAAGACGTCACCGTCGACGCCGTAGGCCCGGTGGCCGAGGAAGCCTTCAACGCGATGAAGTGACTCAGCCCAGGATTCCGGTGATCGCGGTCATCACCGGGATGGAGAGCAGGGTGCTGAGGAGGACTGCGCTGCGGGCCAACGTCCGGCTGGCGCGGTAGTGGACCGCGTAGACGTAGACGTTCTGGGCTGTCGGGAGGGCCGCCAGCAAGGTCGGGGCGATGAGGGCGGGGCCGTGCAGGTCCAGCAGCCAGCGCGCGACGGCGTACGCGGCGATCGGTTGCAGGGCGGTTTTCAGCACGACGGCCAGTACGACGTCCCGCCGGAACGTGATGGAGCCCTTGGTCCCTGCGCTGAGGCTCAGCCCGTAGGCGATCAGGCCGACTGGGACGGCGGCTGCGGCGAGCAGGTCGATCGGGCGCATCAGCAGCGCCGGCAGCTGCACATCGAGTGACGCGACCAGCAACCCCAGCAGCGACGCCACCGTCAGCGGATTCCGCAACGGCCGCGTCAGCAAGGCCCGCAGCGACACCCGCCGCCCGGACCCCTGCCGATCGCCATCGAGTACGGCGAACGCCACCGGCGCCATCACCAGCAACTGGAACAACACGATCGGCGCAACCAGCGCACCATCACCGAGCACATACGCGGCCACCGGCACACCCAGGTTGCCCGCGTTCACGTACGACGACGCCAGTACGCCGATCGTCGCCTCGGACCGGGTACGACGCCAGATCAGCGCCGCCACCACCAGAAAGACGAACTGCACCACGAACAAGCTGGCCACATTGGTGACCAGCACCGCCGAGAAGATCGAGTGCAGATCCGCCCGCGCCACCGTCGTGAACAACAACGCCGGCGTGGCCACGAAGAACGCCAGCCGCGACAGGACCAACTCGTCCTGAGCCCGCAGTACGCCGGTCAGCCCGACGACGTAGCCGAGAACGGCGACCGAAACGAGCGCGACGAAGGCACCAACGACGGCTGACACAGCCGATCAGGCACTCAGCGACTTCGACACGGCCGCGATCGTATACGAAATCGCGCCAGGCCTTTCCTGACGACTCACCCACCGGACACCCCGCGAGCCCTCCCCGGCACCGGCACGAAACCGTAACCTGTCAGATGCTGACGAGTCAGCGGCTGGATCCGAAAGATTCCACCATCGACGAACAGGATGGCCGGCATGACTACTTCCGCGCGACTCCCCCGCGCCGCGGTGATCGCAGCTTCCGTGCTCGCGACCGTGGCCACACTGAGCGCCGTACCGACGGCGTACGCCGAAAGCAGTGCAACCGACGCAACGGTCGCGACCGGGCTGCCGCTCGGCGACCAGGACCTGGCCGAGACCCGGACCAGCGAGACGCTGGCCAAGGGCGTGACGCTGACGAAGATCGTGCGCGGTACCGAGCCCGCGCCGCCCGACCAGATCAACACGACGACGCGCGGTCCGTGGGTGATCAACGTCCTGACCATCGACCCGCGCGAAGCGAAGGGCCGGCTGAAGGCGACGTACGGGCCGGACCTGGCCAAGGTGGAGAAGACCTCGGACCTGGTCCGCACCTCCGGTGCGCTGGCCGGGGTGAACGCGTCGTTCTTCACCTTCACCGCCAGCGTTCTGTACCCGGGTGACCCGGTCGGCCTGGGCATCTTCGACGGCAAGCTGCTGAGCGAGCCGTTGACCGACCCGGCCGAGGCCAATCTGCTGATCGATGCCAACAGCAACAAGGTTCTGACCGGCCACCTGCGCTGGTCAGGCGAGGTCCAGAACCGCGACACCGGCGCTGAACTCCCGCTCGAGTTCGTGAACCACCCGCCGGTGATCCCGACCGCGTGTGCCGAACTGCCCGACCAGACCACGTGCGCGGAGCCGGGTGACGTCGTCCTGTTCACCCCCGAGTTCGCCGCCGCGACCCCGGCCGGCCACGGCATCGAGGTCGTCCTCGACCGGCGCGGCTGCGTCGTCCGGACCGCGACGACCCGAGGCACCAGCCTCACCGCCGGCCAGACCTCCCTGCAGGCCACCGGCAAGGACACCGTCGCCCTCCAGGACGTGGTTGCGAACGGATGCCTCACCAAGGACATCAAGGTGTCGGACCAGAACGGCGAGGAGGTGCCGCTGCGCAACGGCTTGTACGGCGTGACCGGTCGATACCAGCTCACGTCGGGCGGCGAGATCGTCGTACCGGACGGCACCGGAAGCTTCTTCGACCGCAACCCGCGCACGATCGCCGGTACGACGCGGGACGGCAAGATCCTGCTGGCGACGATCGACGGACGGCAGACCACCAGCGTCGGTACGACGATGGACGAGACGGCCGCGGTCGCGGACGCGCTGGGGATGCACGACGCGATCAACCTGGACGGCGGCGGGTCGACCGCGATGGCGCGGCAGGACGGGACCCTGGTCAACCACCCGAGCGGAACCGGTGGAGCCGAGCGGTCAGTCGGTGACGCGATCGTGTTCGTGCCTGGCCGTTAGCTACTGCTCAACGGTCGTGCGACTCTGAAGGAGTGCGACTGCGGTTGCTGCCATTGTTCGTGACCTGCCTGGGGGTGGCCGGGTGTGGCGGCGCGCAGTCGGAGTCCGCGAAGGAGCCGGCCATGACCGCACCCAGCAGCATCACGGTGACCAGCAGGGCGTTCCAGGACGGCGGAAAGATCCCGAAGAAGTACAGCTGCGACGGCGACGACGTATCGCCACCGCTGGCCTGGAAGGGCCTGCCGGTGAACACCGGCGCGGTGGCGGTGGTCGTCGACGACCCGGATGCGCCGCGCGGGACCTTCACGCACTGGGTGCTGCTCGACCTGGAGCCGATCACCACCAGCATCACCGAAGGACAGGTTCCGGCCGGCGCCAAGCAGGCCAACAACTCGGCGGGCAGGCCCTCGTACTTCGGGCCCTGCCCGCCGAGCGGCACGCACCACTACCGGTTCACCGTCTACGCGCTGTCCGAGGCGACCGGCCTGACCGACGGCGCCAAGCTCGACGACGCCCTCCACGCGATCGACTCCAGAACCCTCGCCCGCGGCCGCCTCTCCGGCCTCTACGCGCGATCGCGATAGTCACAGTCCAGTAACTAGGGATTGACGTTTCTGACTACGTAGACACATTCTGACTACGCAGTCAGAACGACTGCCCGGCATTAAGGTGAGGGCCCATGAGCGAGGCGAAACCGGCACCTGACGGCGGACGTACCCGCCGTCCGGGCAGCACGGACGTCGCACGGCTCGCGGGTGTCTCGCAGAAGACCGTGTCCCGGGTCCTGAACGGTGAGCCGTACGTGAAGGAGGAGGTCCGCCTCCGCGTCCAGGCCGCCATGCGTGAACTCGGCTACCGCCGCAACAACGTCGCCCGGGCCCTCAACTCCGGCCGCACCCGGCGGATCGGAGTGGTCTGTCTCGGTACTGCGCTCTTCGGGCCGTCGACCCAACTGGTCGCGCTCGAACGCACCCTGCGCAGTACCGGCTACTCACTGAGCATCGTCAACACCCTCGAAGGTGACACCGGCGGTGTCGCGGGTGCCGTCGACCACCTGCTCGAGCAAGGGGTGGACGGCATCATCGTGTCCGAGCCGATCGACGAAGGTGACAACCAGCCGATCGACCTCGACATCCCGGTGCTCAGCTTCGGGCGGTTCCCCGGACTCAGCGGTCGTTCCACGCTGTACACCGGCGGCGACAACACCAGCGCCGGCCGCCTCGCGACCGAGCACCTGCTCGGCCTCGGGCACCGGACCGTCTGGCACGTCGCCGGGCCGCAGCGCTGGTGGGCGGCCAGGGAGCGGCTCGACGGCTGGCGACAAGCGCTGGCCGCCGCCGGTGCTCCCGAACCGCCTGTCCTGGAAGGCGATTGGCTGCCTGCCTCCGGCTACCAGGCCGGCCGGCAACTGGCCGCGAACGACGAGGTCACCGCGATCTTCGTCGCCAATGACGACATGGCCATCGGCGTCCTGCGCGCGCTCGCCGAGGCCGGTCGAGCTGTCCCCGACGACGTCAGCATCGTCGGGTTCGACGACATACCGTCCGCGGCGTTCCTGACGCCGCCGCTCACCACCGTCCCGCAGGACTTCGACGAGCACGTCGCCCGCGGGATCGCCAATCTGGTCACGGAGATCGAGTCGCCCACCGACGACCGCTCCCCCGCGCCGGAGCCACCACCGCTCCGGCTGGTCATCCGCCACTCCACCGCCGCTCCGCGCGGGCGGAGCAGCAGCCACAGCTGAAACGCCCACGTCCGCCGGGCCTTGCCGACGGTCCCTCACTTGCCGGCCGAGGCCGCGACTCGGGCGATGTCTGCCCACATCCCAAGGAGTTGTTTCACGTGTTCCGTTTCCAACGCACACCCTTGCGCCGGCGGGCTGCGCTCGCCGCGGCGCTCGTCCTCACCGGCAGTATCGCCCTGGCCGCCTGCGGCGGTGGTGACGACGACGCCGGCGGTCAGGCCACCCAGGCGCAGGCCGTCAGCCAGGCCGACATCGACAAGGCCATGTCCACGCCCACCGAACTGACGTTCTGGACCTGGGTGCCGAACATCCAGAAGGAGGTCGCCCTGTTCCAGAAGAAGTACCCGGCCATCAAGGTGAAGGTGGTCAACGCCGGACAGGGCGAACCGCAGTACACCAAGCTGCGCACAGCCCTCAAGTCCGGGACCGGCTTCCCCGACGCCGTCCAGATCGAGTTCCAGTACATCCCCACGTTCGCGCTCACCAAGAGCCTGATGGATCTGCGACCGTACGGCGCCGCGGCGCTCAAGGACCAGTTCGTCCCGTGGACCTGGCAGCAGGTGGTCGGCTCCGGCGGCGAGGTCTGGGCCGTCCCACAGGACAGCGGGCCGATGGGCATGCTGTATCGGAAGGACATCTTCGACAAGCACGGCATCGCCGTACCGAAGACCTGGGACGAGTTCGCCGCCGCGGCCCGCAAGCTGCACGCCGCGGACCCGAACGTCTACCTGACCAACCTCGCTCCCAACCAGGCCGGCGTATGGTTCGGTCTGCTCTGGCAGGCCGGCGTCAAGCCGTTCGAGAACCCGAGCCAGGACACGGTCAAGATCAACCTCGCCGATGACGGGTCGAAGAAGCTCGCCGACTACTGGAACGGCCTGATCAAGGACGGTTCGGTTTCTGCCGATCCGGACTTCACCGACGCGTGGTACCAGGCGTTGAACCGCGGAAAGTACGCCACCTGGCTCACCGCCGCGTGGGGCCCGGTCTTCCTGGAGAGCAGCGCCAAGGCGACCAGTGGCAAGTGGCGTGCGGCGCCGCTCCCGCAGTGGGACGGGAGCAAGCAGGTCTCCGGCAACTGGGGTGGCTCGACCACGGCCGTCGTCCAGGGCACGAAGAACCCGATCGCCGCGGCGAAGTTCGCGGAGTTCCTCAACACCGACCCCGAGTCGACGAAGATGTTCGCGACCGAGCAGTTCCTCTTCCCGGTCAAGAAGGATCTCCTGGCGGATCCCTCCTTCACGCAGCTCAAGCCGGCGTTCTACGGCGGGCAGACCGTCAACCAGCAGTTCGCGGACATCAGCAACACCGTGGACACGAACTTCGAGTGGCCGCCGTTCCTGGACCAGGCCGTCAACGACTGGGACGAGACGGTCGGCAAGTCGTTCGCGGACAAGAGTGACACCAAGGCAGCACTCGATCAGTGGCAGCAGCGGATGACGTCGTACGCGCAGAACCAGGGCTTCAAGGTCGAGGGGCAATGACCGGCAACACAACCCTTCCGCGCGCCGAGCGCCGAACGGCGAGCCGTCGGGAGGAGGTTCGGAGGCGGCGTGGTGTGAGCCACGCCGCCACCGGCTACCTGTTCGTCGCGCCGTTCATGCTGGTGTTCCTGGCCATGTTGGTGTTGCCGCTGGCCTACGCGGCGTACCTCAGCCTGTTCCAGGAACGGCTGATCGGCGGCACCGTGTTCGCCGGGATCGACAACTACACGCGGGCCCTGACGGATCCGCGGCTGCTGGAAGGCATCGGACGGGTCGCGCTGTTCTTCCTGATCCAGGTGCCGATCATGCTCATGCTCGCTCTGCTGGCGGCGCTGGCGATCGACAGCGGTCTGCTCCGGCTGGCGAAGGCCTTCCGGCTCGGGATCTTCCTGCCGTTCGCCGTACCGAGCGTGGTCGCCGCGCTGATGTGGGGCTACCTGTACGGCCCGGACTTCGGCCCGTTCGCCCAGCTGGCCGACAAGCTGAACGTCGCGCGGCCGCAGTTCCTCAGCAGCGACTGGATGCTGGGGTCGCTGGCGAACATCGTCACGTGGGAGTTCACCGGCTACAACATGATCATTCTGTACGCCGCACTGCGCGCCGTACCGCATGATCTCTACGAGGCAGCGGCCGTGGACGGCGCCGGCGCGATCCGTACCGCGTGGAGCATCAAGATCCCCGCGCTCCGGCCGGCCCTGCTGGTCTGCGTCATCTTCTCGGTCATCGGCAGCTTCCAGCTGTTCGCCGAGCCGCAGTTGATGCAGCGGCTCGCGCCGAGCGTCATCGACAGCGCCTACACGCCGAACCTGTACGGCTACTCGCTCGCCTTCACCGGACAAGAGGTCAACTATGCCGCGGCGGTCTCGTTCCTCCTCGGCGCCGTCATCGTCGTCGCCTCGTACGCGGTCCTGCTGATCACGACCCGGAGGAGCCGATCATGACACAACGACGGAGCAACGTCCTCACCCTCGGCATGCTGGCGTTGCTGATCTACTTCCTGCTGCCTCTGTTCTGGTTGGTCGTGGCTTCGACGAAGACGGTCGGCGACCTGTTCTCGAGCTTCGGCCTGTGGTTCGCGGACGACTTCTCCCTGCTCGGCAACATCCGTGAGACCGTCACGTACAACGACTGGGTGTTCGCCCGATGGATGGGCAACACGGTCGTCTACTCGGTCGTCAGCGCGGGCGGCGCGGCGTTCCTCTGCGCGCTCGGTGGGTATGGCTTCGCGAAGTACCGCTTCCGCGGGAACGGCGTCCTGTTCGGACTGGTTCTGGGCGCCATCATGGTGCCCACCACGGCACTCGCGATCCCGACGTACCTGCTGTTCAGCCGGGCCGGGTTCGTGAACACGCCGTGGGCGATCATCCTGCCGTCGCTGGTCAGCCCGTTCGGCTTGTACCTGATGCGCATCTACGCCCAGGACGCCGTGCCGGACGGCATCATCGAAGCCGCCCGCATCGACGGCGCGGGAGAGTTCCGGATCTTCTTCCAGGTCGCGCTGCGCATGCTCGCGCCTGGCATCGTCACCGTGCTGCTGTTCACCCTGGTCGCGACCTGGAACAACTATTTCCTTCCGCTGATCATGCTCAACAACCCGGACCTGTACCCGATCACGGTCGGACTGGCCAGCTGGTCGTCACAAGCCACCGGTGGTGGTGGGGCAACCGGCGCACTGCTGTCGTCGGTCGTCACCGGTTCCCTCCTGTCGATCATCCCGCTGATCGCGGCGTTCCTCCTGCTGCAGCGGTACTGGCAATCGGGTCTGTCCACCGGCAGCGTCAAAGGCTGAGTCACTCACACCCATTGGAGAAACTGTGCAAGAGCGTGTGCTCTTCGGAGCTGCGTACTATCACGAGTACCAACCACATCACCGGCTCGAGCAGGATCTCGACCTGATGGCCGAGGCCCGGTTCTCGGTGATCCGGGTCGGTGAGTCGGTCTGGTCGACCTGGGAGCCCGAGAACGGGCGCTTCGACCTGGACTGGTTGCAGCCCATCCTCGACGGTGCGCACGACCGCGGCATCGCTGTACTGCTGGGCACCCCGACGTACGCCGTACCGCCATGGCTGGTGCGGCTCTACCCGGAGATCGCGGGTGAGCGGAAAACGGGCCAGCGGATCCCGTGGGGTGCCCGGCAGGAGGTGGACTTCACTCATCCCGGCTTCCGCTTCCACGCCGAGCGGGTGATCCGCAAGATCATCGGCCGGTACGCCGACCATCCGGCAGTGATCGGGTTCCAGGTCGACAACGAGCCGGGGAACGAGCTCTTCCACAACCACGGGGTGTTCCAGCGGTTCGTGGACAGGCTGCGGCAGAAGTACGGCGACGTACAGACGCTCAACGACGAGTGGGGGCTCGTCTACTGGTCACACCGGTTGTCGGACTGGGCTGACCTGTGGACACCGGACGGCAACTACCAGCCGCAGTACGACGTCGCATGGCGGCAGTTCCAGGCCGACCAGACCACGGAGTTCATCGGCTGGCAGGCCGACATCGTCCGCCAGTACGCCCGCCCCGACCAGTTCGTCACCACCTGCATCTCCTACGACCGCCCTGCCATGGCAGACGACGACCTGGTACGACGCCTCGACGTGACCGCAGGCAATCCGTACTACGCGATGCAGGACGGACTGCTGCATCCGCAGACCACTCCAGCCAAGCAGCACTGGACCACCAGCGGCACCTGGGCGCTCTACCTCAGCGCGGACCGGATGTACTCGTCACAGCAGCGCCCGTTCCTCGTGACCGAGACGAACGCACAGTCGATCGGGTACCCGTGGGACAACCGGCCTGCGTACGACGGCCAGTGGCGACAGGCAGCGTGGGCACTCGTCTCGCGTGGGGCCAAGATGATCGAGTACTGGCACTGGCACACGTTGCACTTCGGTGCGGAGACCTACTGGGGTGGTGTGCTCCCTCACAACGGCAAGCCCGGACGCACGTACAAGGAGGTCGCTCGACTGGGTGCTGAGCTGGAGACAGCCGGGGCGCTTGTTGCTGACCTCACGCCGGACAGCGACGTGACGATGCTGTACTCGCTGCCGAGCAAGTGGCTGATGCAGAAGTACCCGCCGCTCTCACACGAGGACGGCAGCCCGGACGAACGGTCGTACCACGGTCTCTTCGATCCCTTCTATCGTGGGGCTTTCGACGCCGGTCTGCAGGTCCGCATCCAGCACACGAGCCAGTTCACCGGTGACGTCGCAGAGCACCCTGTGCTCGTCGTACCGGGGTTGTACCTGGCAGACGACGGGTTGCTGGAGCAGTTGGTGGCGTACGCCGCTGCTGGTGGTCACCTGGTCGTCGGACCGCGCACTGGCTACGCCGACTCAGAGGCGCGGGCTCGCACTGCCACGATGCCGGCTGGACTCGCCGCAGCGGCCGGTGTCTCGTACGACGAGTTCAGCAACCTGTCCGGTGAGCTGCCGGTTTCCGGTTCGCGACTCGCGCTTGGTCACGACGCAGCGGGCACCCGGTGGGCGGACGGTCTGCAGGTCGACGACGCCGAAGTACTCGCGACATACGAGCACCCGCACTTCGGTCGGTGGCCGGCGATCACCACGCGGGCTCACGGCTCAGGACGGATCACCACTGTGGGCACCGTGCCCAACGTGCCGCTGGCCGCCGCGTTGTTCCGGTGGATCGCACCCTCCACGTGGACCGACCTACCGTCCAGCGTGACGGTCACGTCGGCGACCGCCGCGGACGGCCGACGGCTCCGGTTCGTCCACAACTGGTCGTGGGACAGCGTGAGTGTCGACATTCCGGCAGCGGTTCACGACGTCCTCGCGGACACGTCGGTGAGCGACAAGCTGGACCTCGGCCCGTGGGACGTGCGGGTGTTGGTCGAACCTCAGTAGCCGTAGTCGGTGCCTGAGCTGGGTGGCGCTTGGGTCGGGGCGGCAGCCGTGGTGGCAGCGCGCCAAATGAAGGTGGTGTTGCCGAAGGCATCCTCGAGGTTGTTGCCCTTGCTCTGCCCCGGCCCGGTGTCGAGTTTGAACGTGTAAAGCGGTTTGCCCTCGAAGGTGAGCTGGCTCACGCCGGTGTCGGACCGTTTGACGACCGCCAATCCGTCCATCGATTTCGCCGTACTCTCGGTTCCTTCGACCGGGAACCAGAAGGTCAGGCAGCTTTCGGTGCACTTGATCGTGCCATCGGCTTCCTGGTCGGCGAAGTACAGCGTCTTGCCGGCCGAGTCGACCAGGGTCTGGCCCACGCCGTCGACGTCCTTCACGGAGACCGCACCGCTCGCGGCGGGTGGGTTGGCCGCCTCCTGCGCTTCTCCACCACCGCACGCGGTCAAGGTGGCCAGCGCTGCGGTTGCTCCAAGCAACATTGTCACGATTCTCATCCGGGTAGCTCCTCTCCCGGACAAGTACGCATCCACACCGCGACCGGTTCAGTTGAACCTTTGACGGCTCGGCTGCGTAGTTCCTAGGTGTGGAGGACGAAACGGTAATCCGCTCGCTGTACGACAGATACCGGCGACCGCTGTTCGGTTACGTCCTGCGTTCGGTCGGCGGAGACCACCAGTACGCCGAGGACATCGTCCAGGAGACGATGACGCGCGCCTGGGCACACTCGGCCGAGCTCGAACCGGACCGGGCCGGGCGCTGGTTGTTCACGGTCGCGCGGAACCTGATCATCTCCGGGCAGCGCAAGCGGGCCGCTCGGGTGACCGAGGTGGCGATCGAAGGGCGCGAGTTCCCAGCGCTCGGTGACGACATCGACCGGGTGCTGCAGGTGTGGCAGGTGACCGAGGTGCTGCACGGGCTGAGTCAGGATCACCTGCAGGTGATCATCGAGCTGTTCTACCGGCGACGCACCGTCGCGGAGGCGGCCGTCGTACTGGGGATCCCACCCGGGACGGTGAAGTCGAGGAGTTACTACGCGCTGCACGCGTTGCGCGCTGCCCTGGAAGAACGAGGAGTGACGGGCTCATGACGTGTCCGGAGACCATCGCGATCGGCGCCTACGTCCTCGGTGCCCTGGACACCGCGGAACGCCGTGCCACCGAAGAGCACCTCAGCACGTGCGAGTCCTGCCGCGAGGCCCTCCTCCAATTCGCCCCTCTTCCCGGGCTCCTCCACGCCGTACCCCTCGATGACATCCAGGCGGAGGAGGAGCCCGAGCCGACACCACCGCTCCAGCTGCCGGTACGCCGAACGCCCCGCCGGACTCTGCTCGCGGCCGCAGCGAGCGTGATCCTGGCAGTCGCAGGTCTCATCGGCTGGCAAGTCCTGGACGACGCACCACAAGCTTCAGTCACGTGGACAGCGACCAAGGGCATCGACGTAGCAGCCAAGCTGACCAGCCAGCCCTGGGGCACGGACATCCAACTGCGGATGGCCGAGCTGCGTCCGGGGGAAAGCTGCAGTCTCATCGTGCACGGGGCGGACGGGACCACGGAGACAGCCGGCTGGTGGGCGACGACGAGCACCTATCAGGCTGACGTGCCGGCCAGTACGTCGATCCCGTTCCGCGACATCGACCGCCTCGAAGTGGTGACAGCCAGCGGCACCGTACTGAGCACGCTCACACCGGAGAGCCGGTGAGGTAGCCTCTTGCAATGATTGCAATAGTGGTCGTGGCGGTGTTCTTCGCCGGCATGGGGCTGTTCGGGCTCGCCGCGCCGGCCGCGCTGGTGCAGCCGTTCGGAATCCAGGCGACCGGTCCGCACGCGCGCACCGAAGTGCGAGCCGTGTACGGCGGTTTCGGCCTGGCGATCGCTGCGCTGCTGGTAGTCGCGGCGATCGACGAGGGGATCCGCCGGGGTGCGGTGATCGCGGTCGCGGTCGCGCTGGCCGGGATGGCGGCCGGCCGGTTGGTCGGGCGAGTGGTCGACCGGCCGGCCGCCTTCTATCCGATCTGGTTCTACTTCTGGGTCGAGGTCGTACTGGCCGCGGTCCTGTGGTTCGCGGTCAACTGAATCACCAGCTGTTGTTGGAGATGTCCTGGCCCA
This sequence comes from Kribbella steppae, assembly GCF_004342025.1. GTDB lineage: Bacteria > Actinomycetota > Actinomycetes > Propionibacteriales > Kribbellaceae > Kribbella > Kribbella steppae. The sequence goes on from NZ_SLWN01000001.1 coordinate 855,296, forward strand.
GGTAGATCTGGTCGTAGGTGTTGCCGTCGTTGTCGTCGGTGTAGGCGACGGCGACTTGGGCGAAGGGCGACACGGCGACCGTCATCTGTTCCTGCCGGCCGTCGGGGAGGGAGTTGAGTTGCTGGGCCGACAGCCGGCCCGTGTCCGTGCCGTCGGTGCCGAAGCCGCGGACCCAGACGTTGAGGTCGGTGGCCTGGACCGTCCAGCCGACCACCGTCTGGGACTGGTCGTCGATGCCGATCGACGGCGCCTTCCCGCCGGCGGCAACCTGGACGTCGGCGAACCGGGCGGCGCCGGTCGAGGTGAAGGTCCGCGTCCACGCACCCGCCGTACCGGTGTGGTCGGACTCCCAAGCGGCGGCGAAGTCGCCGTTGAAGTTGGCCGCCACCGACGGCCGCGTCTGCTGCCCAGCGGTGTTCGAGTTCGCGACCCGGCGAGACAGCGTGGCCGCACCGTTGGTCCGGCCGAGCCGGATCAGCCCGATCTCGTACGACGAGTTGGCGTCGCCGTCGTCGTCCCACACCACGACTGCGTCGCCGGAGGCGGACACCCCAACGTCCGGGTTGTGATGCTGACCGGTCGTGGCCGAGGCAGTGACTTCCCAGGCCCGCGTTGTCGGACCGGTGTACCCGGCCGCCTTCACGGTTGCCGGCGTACCGGTCTGGATGTCCTCCCACACCACGGTGAATGCGACCGCTCCACCAGCCGGGGCACCATCCGGGTCGACACCCACCCGCGGATTGATCTGCTGACCGGTCGCACTGCTGTTGGCGCTACCCGATGCGGTGACCGTGCCAGCAGTGTTCACCACGCGATAGGGGATGTTGTAGAAACCGTTGCCGTCCGGGTCATCCGCCCACACCACAACGGCGTTGCCCTTGTCGTCCAGCCCGACGTCCGGGTGCAGATGCCGCCAGGTGGTCACGCCACTGCTGCCTCCGGCGGACAGCTTCACCTCGTACAGCGCCGTACCGTTGCGGAACGTCCGTAGCCAGATGTCGCTGTGCACGTTGTCGGTCCCGTTGTCCGTGTCGCGGTCGTCCTCCCACACCACGGCGACGTAGCCGTTGCGGTTGGTCGCGATCGCCGGTGCGTCCTGGTCCCCCGTCGACACGCTGTTGGCTGTCGACCAGGTCGGTGTGGCGATGTGGGCCTCTGCGGCCGGCGCGGTGAACACGAAAGACGATGCCGCCACGACGGCGATCGCCAGTGTCTTCTGCAGTGTCCTCGTCATAGCTCCCTCACACCGCCTGCAGGCCGGGCAGGCCCTCTTGGATCACGAACGACTTCACCGTCGACGCCGCGGCGCCGTGTTCGGACACCTTCGCGACGTTCCGGAAGTCGGCCCGCAGCTGGGTCGGGCTGATCGTCGTACGGACGTAACCGCGCCGGTTGTTGTAGAACTTCAGCCACGGGTTGGTGGCGAGATCCGGGATCGTGGTGGACCCGTCGCCGTCGCCGCTGGAGCTGACCGAGCTGGTGACGAGCTCACTGCCGATGGTGGCCGAACTCGCGTTGTTGTAATCGGCCTTCAGGTCACTCGCCCAGGCACGGTGCACGTCACCGGTGAGTACGACGGGATTGCGTGTCCCGCGAGCGACCCACCCCTGCTGGATCCGGGCCCGGGAGGCGCGGTAGCCGTCCCACGAGTCCATGCTCCCGGCGCCGGACGAGTTGAAGCGGCGGGCGAAGAAGACCTGCTGACCGATGATGTCCCAGGTGCCGTGGTGCTGGGCCAGACCGTCGAGCAGCCAGGTCTCCTGGGCGTTGCCGGGCAGACTGCGCGACGCCAGGTCCGCATCGGAGCAGACCTGCCAGCCGTCTCCACACGCCTGGTCGTTGCGGTACTGCCGGGTGTCGAGCATGTGGAAGGTGGCCAGGTTCCCCCACCGCAGCCGCCGGTACAGCGGGATGCTGTTGCCACTGTTCGCCTGTGCGGGCCGCAGCGGCATGTTCTCGTAGTAGGCCTGGTACGCCGACGTCCGACGAGCCGTCCACTGTGCAGTGGTGAGTGACGGCGTACTGTCCGCGCGCACCATGCCGGCGTAGTTGTTCTCCACCTCGTGGTCGTCCGTCACGACGATCCACGGTGCGACCGCGTGTGCGGCCTGCAGGTCCGGGTCGGTCTTGTACTGCGCAAAGCGCCGGCGGTAGTCCGCGAGTGTCACGATCTCGGTGGCACCTGCGTGCGTACGGGTTCGCCCGGCCACAGCGCCGTACTCGTAGATGTAGTCGCCCAGGTGCAGGATCAGGCCCGGGTTGTCCTCGGCCATCCGGCGATAGACGTTGTAGTACCCCTCCTCGTAGTGCGCGCAGGAGGTGAACGCCATGACCAGGTCTCGCCCGGCTGCACCGAGGGCTGGAGTCGTCCGCGTCCGGCCGACGGGTGAGAGGTGGCCCTGGGCGCGGAAGCGGTAGAAGTAGTCCGAGTCGGGATTGAGGCCGCCGGCAACGACATGCACCGAGTGGGCGCTCGCGTACCGCGCGGTGACCGAACCCGACGCGACCAGCGTGCTGAACGTGTCGGTGGTGGAGACCTGCCAGTCGACGGTCACGTCGGCGTTCGCCATCCCGCCCTGACCGTCGGCGTTGAGGGGCGATGGCGCCAGCCGGGTCCACAGCACGACGCTGTTCGCGTCCGGTTCACCGGACGCGATGCCCAACTGGAACGGGTACGGGACTGCAGCGGTCGCCGCGATCACAGCCGAGCGGACCGGGAGGGCGCTGACACCGGCGGCGGCAAGCCCGCCGAAGACAAGGGTTCTGCGACTGATTGGGCTCATGAGCCTCACCTTCACTACTACTCAGGGCGGGGGTTCCCCGGACGGATGAAGCTTGAGGAGCCATCCAGGGAACCTTGAGTGTGCGTGGTGCTTGATACCCATGATGAGACAGTTTGTGTAACTTTCCTACCGTTCAGAGCTGCCTAGTTGAGGGCAAGCGCGAGCAGAATCGCGGCAGGAACGCCTTCCAGCAAGGTGTTCAGCCAGAGCCTCCGCTCGGTGAAGACCAGTACGACGGCCAGGAACGTGTGCTGCGCTGCGGTGAAGATGATCAGCGCCTCACCCTGCGGCAGATGATCGGTCTGCACGAGTACGACGCCCGCCAGCAGAGCCACCGCGGTCGTCAGGTTGTAGAAGCCCAGGTTCACCGTCCACAGCCGGACCGCGTCGTAGTCGCCGGGTTTGGTGAGGAACAGCGGGTAGAGCCGCGGCTGCCGGTAGAGAAACGACTCCATCACCCACACCATGACCAGGGTCGCCGCGATGACCACGGCCAGGATCTGGGCCGCCGTACTCATGATGTCGATCCAGCGAGCGTGACCCCGTGCCGGCTCGAGATCTCCCCCAGCGCGGCGAAGTCGGTCGGGTCGGCTGTGGCCAGGTCGGCGAACAAGTCGCCCATCTTCCCGGTCTGACTGACGGCGAGGAACTTCGCCGACGGGGTCAGCACCGAGAACGTGTTGAGCGTTCCGGCCGGGATGCTGATCGACGCCCCGGGTCCGAGGTCGTAGCCCTGGTCGCCGGCCTGGACCAGGATCCGGCCCTGCAGCACGTAGAACGCCTTGCTCCAGGTCTCGCTGTGCGGCGGCGCAGCCGGTCCGCGGGGTGCGTCGATCTCGAAGATCTCGTACTGCGCGCCGGTGTGCTCGCTGCCGACCTTGACCGTGACGGTCGCGTCCGGAGCGACGTACTCCGCGCCCGTGCCGGCTGTGCTCAGGTGCACCGATTCCGTCATGATGTCCTCCCCTGGTGGTTTGTTGACCTGACGGTAGGAATCAGCGGGAGGCGGATCCATCCCGTCCGGCGGGGCTTCTCGCGGCACCGGAATCCCCACATTTCGGGGATAGGCGGGGCGATTGACAGCGGCGCATACTGAGCGCATGTGGGAGGGCCGGGCCCGGGCCGCGCGGCGGGACATCGCGGCACTGGCGACGTCGGGACTGGGCGTCGCAGAACTGCACGCCGCCGCGATCGAGGTGGTCGAGCACGTGATCGGCGACGACTTGACCTGCTGGGCGGCGATGGATCCCGGCACGCTGGTGGTCAGTTCGATGACCAGCGGCCGCGTGCGGATCGCACCGGAGTACGAACCGCGACTGGCCGAGACGGAGTACTCCGCGAACAACCCGAACTCGTTCGCCTCGCTGGCCCGGCGGCCGTACCCGGTGGCCCGGCTGTCCGACCTGCCCTACCGGGAGGTCGTCGGATGTCGCCGACTGAACGAAGTGTGGCGACCACTCGGGATCGAGCACGAACTGCGGGCAGCGTTCACGGTCGACGGGGACTGCTGGGGTGCGGCCGGATTCATCCGGGGCGGGACGGATTTCACCGATCGCGAGGTGGAGTTCCTCGGCTCGGTTGCGCCGGCGATCGGTGCGGCGACGCGAGTGGCGGTGCGAACCGATGCCCACGGGTATCGAGGCGGGGTCGGACCGTCAATCGTGGTGACCGGACCGGGCGGTGAGCCGCGGGCGATCACCCCGGCCGCGCGGAGCTGGCAGGACGCGCTGAACGAGATCGCGCCCGGACGGTTCAACGTCTTGCTGCGGGCTGTCGTGACCGGCACGCAGGCGGCGGCGACCGGGACGTTCCAGGCGCGGATTCAGACCGCGACCGGTGGCTGGGTGGTCCTACAGGGCAGCCGGTTGATCAGCGACGACGACCAGTCAGAGGTCGTGGTGACGATCGAGCCGGCGTCCGGACATCACCTGGTCGGCATGCTGCTGGCGGCGTACGGCTTGACCACCCGGGAGCGGGAGATCTGCCTCGAGGTGATCTCCGGGCACACCACCGCGGAGATCGCCGATCGGTTGTCGATCTCGCCGCACACCATCCAGGATCACCTGAAGGCGGCATTCGCCAAGGTCGGCGTCCGCAGCCGGGGCGAGCTGGTGGCGACGCTTCGCCCGGACGATCTCACGTACCGCTGACCGCCAACTGCTTGCGATAGGCACCGGGCGCGATCCCGAAGTCACGCTTGAACGCCTTCGCGAAGGCGAACTCCGAGGTGTACCCGATCTCCTTGGCGACAGTGGCGAGCGGGCGATCGTGATCGCGCAGCAGCCGCGCGGCTGTCGTCATCCGCCAGCGGGACAGGTAGGTCAGCGGCGGTTCACCGACCGCCTCGGTGAAGCGGCGCGCGAACGCGGCCCGGGACAGGCCGACATCCGTGGCAAGATCGGCGACGGTCCAGGTCGCACCGGGCGCGGCATGGATCAGTTCGAGTGACTGTGCGACCGCCGTATCGGTCAGCGCCCGCGACCAGCCGCTTTCCGTCGGGCAGCTCCGGTCTTCCAGCCAGGCGCGCAGAATCAACACCAGCAGGGCATCGACCAGCGGCGGTACGACGGCCGCCGCGCCCGGCCGGTTGGCGTCGAGCTCCTCGCCCATGACGCCGATCGTGGTGTGCAGGGTCCGATGCCGCCCGGGATCCGCCGGCACATGCACGACCTCCGGCAGGTTGCTCAGCACGGGATGCGGCCGCTGCCGATCAAGCCGGTACGTGCCGCACAGCAACAGCGACCGGGCTCCCGTGCTGCCCGGCGACAGGTCGTCAACAGTCGGATCGAAGTCGACCAGCGGCGTCGTGGGATGATCCGCCAGCCCGTGCTCGAGACCTCGCGGCAGCAGCACCGCATCACCTGGCCCCATCGCGAGCGGCTCGCCGCCGTCGGGTGGCAGAAGCCAGGAACTCCCCTGCAGGACCAGGTGGAACGTCGCGCCCGCGGACTGCGTGAACCGCAGGCCCCACGGCCCGCGTACGTCGGTCCGGCCGGAGGTGGCCGGCCCCGAGCGCATCGCGGTGACGACGTCGGCAAGAACATCCATGCTGGCATCATACGCCAGACGCCAAAGACGATCAGACATAAGACAGCGCCAAATGGACATAGAGCCGCTCTCGGCCGCCACCTACGCTCGGTGACACACCCCCAAAACATGGAGAAAAGATGAGCATCGTCGTCACCGCCGCCACCAGCCAGCTCGGCCAACTCGTCATCCACGAACTCCTCGAGCGCGTCCCGGCCGACCAGGTCGTCGCCGTCGCCCGGGACGCCGGGAAGGCTGCTGGCCTCGGGGCCCGTGGCGTCGAGGTCCGGATCGCCGACTACAACGACCCGGCCGCGCTCGCGAACGCCTTCCAGCCAGGCGACACCGTCCTGCTGATCTCCGGGACCGAGCCCAACCGCGTCGACCAGCACCAGGCCGTGATCGACGCCGCCAAGGCTGCCGGAGTCTCCCGGCTCGCCTACACCGGCGTCCTCGGTGGACCGGAGGCCGACTTCGACCTGGCCGCCGACCACAAGGCGACCGAACAGGCGATCCTCGACTCCGGCCTGACGTACACCTTCCTCCGCAACGGCTGGTACAACGAAAACTACACTGCTCAGCTGGCCGTCCAGCTCGAGCACGGCGTCGTCGGGAGCGCCGGCGACGGGCGGATCGGCTCGGCGTCCCGTCGCGATTTCGCTGCCGCCGCGGCCGCCGTACTGACAGGTGTCGGTCATGAGAAGAAGGCGTACGAGCTGAGCGGCGACACCTCCTGGTCGCTGGCCGAGTACGCGGCCGAGCTGTCGAAGCAGTCCGGGAAGGACGTTGCCTACAACAACGTTCCGGCCGAGGTACTCCTCGGCATCCTGACCGGCGCCGGGGTTCCGGAGGGGTTCGCCCCAATCCTGGTCAACGTCGACAAGGCCATCGAGCGCGGCCTGCTGGCCGGCCGCGGCAGCGACCTCAGCCGCCTGATCGGCCGCCCGACCACCCCGATCGCCGACTCGATCGCCGCCGCGCTGCAGGCGTAGACGCCGGTACGGGCGAACAGACGCTGGTACGACGTACGCGCCTGTTGCCGTACGTCGTACCGCTGTCCAGGCTGTCCACACTGCAAGCTGGAAGCGCTCCCAGATTGAGCCTGCGACGCACGCCTCAGTGCGACGCCTGACCGTCTCTGATCCTGGTCACGCTAGGGCGCCGACTGTGATCTCCGACAGGTTGCCGTCGATGTGCGACCAGTGGAAGGTGATCACGCTCGACACCGGAACACCGGGACACAGCTGACCGACCGTGCCGCCGACGATCCGCCCGGGGTTCGCGGTCGCCATGGTGAGTGCCTCCGGCAACGAGAAGGCGGCGGCCGCCCAGGCGACCCCGTCCGCCAGTGGTGCGGCCGCTCCGGCGAGGTACGGCGTACCCCTGACCAGCAACCGGCCGTCGTCGGTGAGCTCCACGTCGCCACCGACGGCGGTCGAGTACTCGCCCGGCGGTCGCCCGCCGATCGCCACCGAGTCGGAGACCAGGAAGGCCCGATCGAGGCCCTTCGCGCGCACCATCGCCACGAATGCCTCGACTGGCAGGTGGTGCCCGTCGGCGATGAACCCCGCGCTGAGGCGGTCGTCGGCCAACTGTGCCCACAAGTAGTTGGGGTGACGCGGCAACTGTGCGTGGGCGCCGTTGCCGAGATGGGTGGACAGGGTCGCGCCGGCGTCCACCGCGGCGCGGATCTGGGCCGTGTCGGCATGGGTGTGGCCGACCGCCACGCGGGTGCCGGTGGATCGCACCGCGGCGATGAACTCCGCACTGCCCGGCCAGTGCGGAGACAGCGTGATCAGGCCGATGAGCCCGTCCGCCGCCTGCTGACACTGCTCGAACTCGGCGAGATCGGGCGGCCGGACGAAGGTCGCGTCATGGCAGCCGCGCGGCCCGTCCTGATCCGAGATGTGCGGTCCCTCCAGGTGGACGAACGGAATTGCCTGAGCCACCTCGGGGTGACGGCGGCGGGCCTCGGCCACGACGGCGACCGCGTGGCTGATTCGGTCCGCGCTCGCGGTGACGAGAGTGGGCACGAACGTCGTCACACCGACCGCTCTGAGGGCCTCCCTCAGTCCCACGACTGTGGCAATGTCGAGGTCGTCGCCGTTCAGGTCGAAGCCGCCGTACCCGTTCACCTGAAGGTCGACCAGCCCTGGGCTGATCCACGGCAGGTCCGCGTCGCCGGACTCCCGGTGCACCGCGGTGACGCGGCCATCGGCGTACTCGAGGCGCAGGATCTGCCCCGACCACGGATCACGCCCGATCAGAGCCATCGGACCCGGTCCCGGAACCTGCCGATGAACTCTGCGTTCGCCTCATCACCGCCAGGCGCGTTGCCGCTCCGCCACACCGGCGGTACGACGCCTGCCTCGATCAACTGCTCGATCGTGTGCACCACCATCAGGTTGAGGGTGAACGCGTTGGCGAACGTCGAGACTGCGGCAACCCGCTCGGGCATCCCGGCCAACTGGATCACCGCGTCCCCGATCGGGACCTTGGTGTCCACGGCGACATCGACGAGTTCGTGCAGGTTGGCGCCGGACGGATGCCTGGCGGGATGGGTTGGAGCGGTCTGCTCGGCGTGCGTCCGCGAGCTCACCCCGATCGTCCGCACGCCCCGCTCCTTCGCGGTGAGGGCGGCGTCGATGAGGGCCGCGTTGATCCCGTACGCGTTCACCAGCAGGAGCAGATCGTCCGGACCAAGCCCGGCGTTCTCGATCACGATCCGACCGTAGCCCGGCGTACGCTCGACGGCCATCGACCGCAACGCACCGTTGGACAGCAACGTCCCTTCGTCGAGCAGCGCCGAGACGTGCATCAGTCCGCCGGCCCGGAAGAAGATCTCCTGCGCGGCGAGGTTGGAGTGACCGCCCGGACCGTAGACCTGGATCAGCCGGTCGGCCGCCACCTGGTCGGCCATCAACCGGGCCGCGGCGGCGATCGAGTCCTTCTCCTCCACCTCGATCCGGCCGAGGAGTTCCGTGATCGCGGTCAGGTACTCACTCATCGGGCTGGTCACTCATCTGGATGGGCCTCCTGGTCGAGAAACAGTCGGGTCCGCGGATGCGTGTGCAGAGCACTCGCCGGTACGGCGGGATCCACCGCGCCGGCCAGAGTCCGCCGAACCGCGTCCCGCTTCGCCGGGCCCGACACCATGCAGAAGATCTCGCGCGCCGACAGCAGGAAAGGAACAGTCAGCGTCCACGCATGCGTGGGTACGTCGGCCAGCTCAGGGAACAGGCCTTCGTCCACCTGCTGGGTCCGACTCGCATTGTCCAGAGCAACTACCTGGACGACGTCGGTCGTGGTGAAGTCGGCCGGCGGGTCATTGAAGGCGAGGTGCCCATTCACGCCGATACCGGCCAATACGATGTCGATCGGCGCGGCGCTGACCAGCTCCGCGTAGCGAGCCGCCTCTGCGTCTGGAGCTGCGCCGCCGTCCGGATCGATCAGGCTGAGCGGCACCCGGTCGGTGAAGTGCCTGCGCAACCACCGACCGAAGCGTTGCTCCGAGTCCGGCGGCAGACCGACGTACTCGTCCATGTGGAACGCCTTGACCCGGGTCCAGTCGATGCCCTCAGCAACGGATAGCGCGGCGAGGGTGTGCAGCTGACTCGGCGCGGCGGCGAGCACCAGCCGGGCCGAGCCCTGCGCCTGGATGGTCCGGCGCAATGACTCGGCCGCTGCGGCTGCCGCAGCCGCCCCGACGGCAGCAGGATCCGGCAAGACCTCGACGTTCATGCAGAAGTCAGTCGGGTGTGTTGTTCGCCCAGACCGTCGGCCCAGACCCGGAGTAGGTCGCCCTCCTTCAGATAGCGCGGCGGCTTCTGGCCGGCGCCGACTCCGGCCGGCGTACCCGTGCTGATCACGTCGCCAGGGTAAAGGGTCATGAACTGGGAGATGTACCGGACCAGGTAGGCGACGCCGAAGATCATCTCGGCCGTCGAGCTCTCCTGCAGCACGTCGCCGTTGACGTCGAGACCGAGCTTGATCGCCTGCGGATCGGCGACCTCGTCGGCAGTCAGGATCCAGGGGCCGATCGGGCAGAACGTCGGTGCGTTCTTGCCCTTGTCCCATTGGCCACCGCGCTCCAACTGGAAGTGCCGCTCCGAGACGTCGTTGACCAGGACGTAGCCCGCGACGTGCTCCAACGCCTCCTCGTCGGTCTCCAGGTAGGACGCCGTACGCCCGATCACCACGCCGAGCTCGACCTCCCAGTCGGTCTTCTCGCTGCCGCGCGGGATGAGCACGTCGTCGTTCGCACCGACCACGGTGTCGGGTGCCTTCATGAACAGGATCGGCTCGGGCGGCGCTTCCTGACCGCCCTCGGCCGCGTGGTCGGCGTAGTTCAGCCCGACGCAGACGATCTTGCCGGGACTGAGCGGCGCGGCAAGGCGCACGTCCTGGAACGCCACACCTTCGAGGGCCGCCGCGCCACGCTCCCGCAGGCGAGCCGGATCGAACGCCTCAGGCCCCCCGGGCAACGTCGCGACCCTGCCGTCCTCGGTCAGGACAGCGTCCCGGAGACCCTCGTCAGTATGGACACGCAGAAACTTCACTGCTTCCTCCAAGCTCCTTGTTTCGCCCAGTTCAGGTATGCGATCCCGAGTGCGTGCGACCCCTGCGACGGGACGAGCTGTACGGCGTCGTACACCCGAAGTGACTGCTGGTAGACGAGTACATCGTGCTCAGCGTAAGCACCCCAGCGGGCGCACTGGACCGCATTGGCCGGTGCGGCGTCCGTCGTACCGTCGACGCGGAGCCAGACCTCGGTCGCGGACCGGATCACCTTCTTGGTGAACGTCGCGGTGAACCGCTGGACGTCCGCGGCCAGACCGTCGTCGATCCCCGCCTCGTACGCCGCTTGGACGAACTCGAGACTGATCGCCGCGTGGCTGATGTCCTCGATCTGCCGGGAGGCCGGGTACGACGGCGTGTACTCCGAGATCCCCGCAGTGTTGGGGTAGCCGGCGTACAACTGGCTGTACGGCGGCCAGTACGGCCAGACGTACGCTCCGTCGGCGCCGAGAGTGAGCCCGACTCGGTAAGCCTTGAGCAACTGCTCGACTCTCGTGCGGAAAGGCCGCTCTCCGGTGGCGCGGTACAGCTCCACCAACACCTGGCCGAGACCGTGACTCTGGTTGTACGGCTGGATCGTGCCGTCGAACGGAATCGGCGCGCCCTTCGGCCAGACATAGTCGCCTGATCCGTCCGGGCGGGCGACGTACTCACCGTCATGGAACGCGACGGCCGCGCGGACCGCACCGAGGATCTCGTTGGCCTTGCGAAGGCGAGCGCCGCGCCGCAGCCGGGGAGAACGCATGACCATCCGCACATAGCGCGCGAGCGGGAAGGCGACCATTCCGGTGTGTACGGCGAACACGTAGAACTGCGGCTGGAACGTGATCGTCGCCGGGCTCGGCGGGGTCGCCGGGCCAGGTGATGTCCTGAGATCGGCGGCCGTCCAGCGGAGCCCGGCGGTGTAGGCGTTGTTCACCGCGGTCACGACGTACGTCGTGGCAGACGGGTCGAGCGAGACGCCTTGCAGTGTCACGACGGCGGTGGTGCCGGGGTTGCGGAGGATCAGGTCGAACGTGCTGCCGGAGACGTTCGCGACCTCGGCCGTCGACTCGCCCGACCTCGCACCGGCCCAGCGGAGTTGGATGGCTGCGCTGCCGCTGCTGTCGGGCAGCACGCCGTGGCCGGCCGTGTAGGCGCCGGCGGCACGCCACACCTTTCCGGATCGGCCGAGGTAGTCCGTCACTCCACGAGCCTGGTCGGTCGTTGCCATCACGTGCGTGGCTCGTTGCTCGAAGGTCTGCAGGTAGCGCATGTCGCCGTACGCCTCGTACATCCTGAGCAGGCCGAGGAGGAAGTAGGACTCACCCCAGGCGTAGAGGCCGGCTTCGTTGTGCTGGGCATTGGTCGCGAGGTAGGCCGCTTGCGCCGTGTCGAAGGCTTCGGGTGAGTCATAGACGAGTGCGTCGGCGAAGGCGGGGACGGCTGACGTGCCGGTCCAGGCGAGGACTCCGGTGGCGGCGGAGCCCAACAGCAGTGTGCGTCTGGTGATGTGCGGGTTCATCTCGTTGCCTCACTTGCTGACGGGGGTGGGCGGCGCGGGAGGAGGAGGTGGGCGGGGAGGGAAGGGCGGGCGGGGTGCGGATGAGCGGTCAGCCTTTGACGGCGCCACCCATGCTGTCGAGGATGCGTTTCTGGAGCAGGAGGAAGACCGCGACGACCGGGATCAGCGAGATCACCGTGCCGGCCGCGAGACCGCGGACGTCGGTCCCGCTGACACCGCTCAGGTAGGCGATGCCGAGTGCGATCGGGAACTTGGACTGACTGGTCAGCGTGACCATCGGCCAGATGAAGCTGTTCCAGACCGAGACGAAGCCGAGGATCGCGAGCACCGCCAGGGTCGGGGCGACGATCGGCACCGCGATCCGCCAGAAGATGGCGAACTCGTTCGCACCGTCCATCCGGGCCGCCTCGACGATCTCGTCCGGGATCTGCGAGAACGCCTGGCGGAGCAGGAAGATGCCGAGCGAGGACAAGATGGCGGGCAGGATGACGGAGGCGAACGTGTCGGTCAGTCCCAGCTGGCTCATCACCAGGAACCGCGGGATCAGCATCAGCTCACCCGGCAGGAACATGATCGACAGGAACAGCATGAAGAACAGCCCGCGGCCGCGGAACGCGATCCGGGCCAGCGGGTACGCCGTCAGCGCCGACACGACCAGATAGACCGGGACGGTGATACCGACGTAGATCAGCGAGTTCACCAGGAAGCGGGCGTACGGGATCGTCGTCCAGGCTTCCCGGAACCAGTCGAGCACCGGCGGCCGCGGAATCAGGTCCGGCGGGAACCCGAAGACGTCCTGGTCGGCCGGCTTGATCGCCGAGCTGAGCAGGATCAGGAACGGGCCGATGAACAGCGCAGCCACCGCGATGAGCAGGAGGTAGAAGCCGATCCGCCGTACCGTTCGCTGGTCGATCTGCGGCGTACGCCGGTACAACCGCCGGGCCGCCATCAGACGTCCTTCCGGCGGGTGATGACCAGGTTGACCGCGGCGAGGACGATCATGATCGCCCACAGCACCAGGCCGACCGCACTGGCATAACCCATGTCGTAGTCCTCGAAGGCCTTCGACCAGATGTAGTAGCCGAGAGTGAGAGTGGAGTCGAGCGGACCGCCGCGGGTCAGCACGTAGACGGACTCGAACGCGCGCATCGCCTCGAGCATGCTGAGGATCAGCGTGACCGCGAACGTCGGCCGCAGCGACGGCACGATGACGTGCCACAGTCGTTGCCGCCCGTTCGCACCGTCGATCTTGGCCGCCTCGAGATGGTCGGACGGCACTGCCTGCAGGCCGGCGAGGTAGATCATCATGAACAGACCCGCGTTCTTCCACGCCTCCAGCAGGACGACGGTCGGCAAGGCCCAGTGCCGGTCGAGCAGGAAGTCGATCGGCCCGAGCCCGACCATCTGGAGCAGCCAGTTGACGACGCCCTCGCGGTTGAACACGTACTTCCAGGCGACCGCGACCGCCACCATCGACGTGATGACCGGCAGGTAGTACAGCATCCGGAACGCCTGGATCGCGCGCAGCTTGACGTTCACCAGCATGGCCAGGAACAGCGGCGCGATCACGGTCAGCGGCAGGAACATGACCAGGAACAGCAGCGAGTTCCGCAGCGCGATCCAGACCCGCGGGTCGTGCACCAGCCGGACGAAGTTGTCCAGGCCCGACCACTGGATCGGGTTGACGATGTCGTAGTCGGAGAAGGAGAGCTGGATCGCGATCACCGCCGGCCAGGCGAACATCGCGGCGTACAGCAGTAGCCCGGGCACCATGAACAGGTACGGCGTGTACCAGCGCTGGCCGACCACGCGGCCGCGGAGACCTGGTCGGCCACCGGCACCCAACCGGCCACTGAGACCCGACATACACGCCGCCTCTCGCGTCTGAAACCAGGCTTACGGATTTGTATTGCAGATGACCGTAGCTCAGAAGGCAGTCGGTCGCCAGCCGTAACTACAAGGATTTTCCACAACAACGAGTTGACGGCAGCAGCCGGCGTCGACCACGATGATGTCTGGAAGCACCGTTTAGGACATTCCATCTCTGTGAGGAGCTCGCGATGGCGCGAAGCACACGATCCCTGCTGCGGGGGCGGCTTGTTCCCACCCTCGCCATGGCCCTCGGGCTGTCGATGGCGCTTGGCGCCTGTGTGTCCGGCAGTCCGGCCACCGGGGACGCGCCGGAGCAGTCGGGTGACGCGTATTCCGGTGAAGTCGAGTGGTGGACGATCAACCTGCAGAAGAACTACGGGCCGGACATCCAGAAGTGGATCGACGCCTACGAGAAGGAACATCCCAAGGTCACCATCAAGTGGGTCGACGTCCCCGGCCAGGACATCACCACCAAGCTGCTGGCCGCGCTCGCCAGCGGCAAGGTGCCGGACGCGGTCAACATCACCTCCGCGACCACCGGCCTGTTCGCCGGCTCGATGGCGGACCTGAACTCCTTGTTCAGCAAGGACGAGATCGCGGCCTACGCGCCCAACCTGGCCGACCCACTGGTTGCCGACGGCAAGCGGATCGCCATCCCCTGGTACAACGGCGGCACCTCGCTCGGCTTCTACAACAAGGACCTGCTGGCCAAAGCCGGTTTCGACCCGGCCAAGCCGCCGAAGACGTACGACGACGCACTCGCGCTGGCCACGGCGTACAAGACCGCCACCGGGAAGTCGGCCACCAACTTCATGGCCTACTCCAGCGTGGTCCAGGCCAACGGCATCCCGCTGCTGTCGCCGGACAAGAAGACGGCCGCCTTCAACACCCCCGAGACGCTTGCCCTGGTGGAGAAGTTCAAGCCGCTTTTCGACTCCGGTGCGATCGCACCGGGCAGCCTCGGCGCCAACCCGCGTGAGCTTCCCCAGTCGCTGGAGAACCGGCAGATCGCATTCAACCCGGCGGCCGTGTCCAGCAGCCTGCTGAACATCGAGAAGAACTCGCCGGCCGTCTACGGTTCGATCGTCGTCGGTCCGCCGGTGACCGGGGCGGACGGGAAGTACTACATGTCCGGCCAGCAGATCGTCACCGTCCCGGCGAAGTCGGACAACCAGGCCGCCGCGGCCGCGTGGCTGAAGTTCGTCACCGCACCCGAGCAGCAACTCGCGCTCTGCAAGCTGGTGCCGATCTACCCGTCGTCGGTGAAGGCACTCGAGGATCCGTTCTTCACCGACATCGCCGGCACCACCCAGGCGGACCAGGCCCGCAAGGTCCTGCTGGACACGTTCAAGAACAGCGTGGACGCGTCCCTCGGCTCCGGGAACGACGAGCAACTGCGCAAGCTGTTCGACGACCAGATCCGGGCGTACATGTCAGGCACGACGTCGGCCAAGCAAGCGCTGGACACCGCCGAGAAGGCGTGGAACGAAACCCTCGCGAAGGGCAGCAAATGAGCAGCATCATCCGGATCGGCATCGTCGGCGCCGGGATCATGGGACGCGGTAACGCGCTGTCCCTGTCCGGTCTGCCCGAGGTCGAGGTCGCGGCCGTCACGAGTCGCTCGGCGGACAGCGCCGGGCGGCTGGCCGACGAGATCCAGGGCCGCGGTGCCCCGCGGCCGACGATCCATCCGGACCTCGATGCCTTGCTGCAGGACGAGAACGTCGACGCCGTCGTCCTGACCACCCCGGACCACCTGCACGGCGAGATGATGGTGCGCGCGGCCGAGGCCGGGAAGCACATCTTGGTGGAGAAGCCGCTGACCACGTCGGTCGCCGAGGCGGATGCCGCGGTCAAGGCGATCCGTGCGCACGGTGTGGTGGCGATGTGTTTGTTCAACCACCGTTGGGTTCCCGCCTACGCGCAGGCGCACGAGTTGCTCGCGGATCTCGGCGACGCCGCGGTGGCCTACGCACGCAAGGACGACACCATCTTCGTCCCCACCGAGATGTTGTCCTGGTCCGACCGCACGACCTGCGCCTGGTTCCTGTCCAGCCATGACATCGACCTGGTCTCCTGGCTGTTGCGCGACCAGGTCCGCCGGGTCTACGCGACTGCCCGCTGGGGGAAGTTGCGCTCGCTCGGCATCGAGACTCCGGACGCCATCCAGATCCAGGCCGAGTACTCCCGTGGCGCGGTGGCCACCTTCGAGTCGGCGTGGATCTACCCGAACACCTTCCCGACCACGGTCGACTCCTACGTGTCGGTCGTCACCGACAACGGCGTGGTCCAACTGGACCGGCAGAAGGAGAGCGTCGTCCTGGCGACTCCGGATCGCTATGCCTACCCGAGGAACATGCTGCAACGGGTCATGCACGGCATCCCGGCCGGTGCGTACGCCGACGCGATCGCGCACTGGATCAGGTGCTGCCGCACCGGCGAGCAGCCGCTCATCACGATCGAGAGCAGCCGGAACGTGACCGCCGTCCTCGAGGCCGCGCACACCTCGATCGAGACCCGGCAATCCGTCGACGTCTCCATGCTGGCCGACCCGGGGAACGGATGACGACGAACAAGAGTCCCGAGAAGCCGCGGCACATCGACGCCCGCGTCAACCGGATCGGGATCGACGACCTCATCACGGCGTTCGGGGCGCCCGACGGTGTCCACGACCTCGCCACGTTGCGGGCCTTCGTGGGCGGTCGGCTGCGGCGGCCGGCCTGGCCGTTGCCGGAGTGGACCGACGCGATTCGGTCCACACCGGCCGCGGACACCGTCCTCGCCGACGCGGCCCCGCTGCTCACCGGTGTGGAGGTGACGGGGCGCGAGCACGGTCGCTCTCGTCGCTATGGCTTCCACTACCTCAACTGGTTGTCGCCTGGTGTCCACGCGTGGCTGCTGACGGGCGACGATCAGTACCTCCACGCGTTCGAACAGCACTTCGACGACTGGGTCGAGCAGCGTGACTCGGTCACCGGCGAATGGCCCGGCCTCGATGTCATCTGGTACTCACTCGGGACTTGGGCGCGGTGCCGGAGTTTCCTGCCGACGTTGGAGGTCCTGACCGACTCGGCCCTGTCGGACCGGGTGTGGGGCCGGCTGGTTGTGACTCTCGTCGGCGGTGCACGGTGGGCGTACGACGAGCACGACGTGTTCCGGCATGGGAACTGGCAACTCGTGTGCGCGACCGAGCTTCTGCATATCAGCGCCGTACTGCCCGATCTGATGGAGGCGGACAGTTGGGCTTCGCGAGCGCGGCAGCGGATCGACGAGCATCTGTTACTGGATGTCTACGGCGACGGGGGGCACTACGAGCGCTCCCCCGGCTATCACAAGATGTGTCTGAGCGCGCTGCAGACGGCCGCGATGATCGACAGCCGATTCGCCGAGCACCCGAAGCTGACGGCAATGCACGACTGGTTGTGCGAACTGGTGTCCAGCGGCGGTTGGATCCCACACCTGCAAGACAGTCACATCGAGTGGCCGGCGTTGAGTCTGCTGCGTGGCAGCTACGTGCTCGACAACCCATTGCTGGCTCGCATTGCGGCGCAGTGGCTGTCGCCCGAGGCGTTTGCCACCGAGGCGGCGGCGCTGCCGGCGTGGGCTGATGCGGCCCGCCAGCAGCGGTGGATGGACACAGTGGCGACTGCTTATGACCACAAGGTCCCTGCGCCACCGCCTAGTACCGTGCTGGCCGACTCTGGCTATGTGGTCCTGCGCGCTGACGAGCTGAGGGCCGTGATCAACTACGGCCCGCACATCGAGCACGAGCTCGAGTCGCACTCGCATCGCGCCGTACTCGATCTGGTGCTGGATGGCTGGGACCAGCCGTTGCTGTGGGAGGCAGGTGGTCCGCCGAGCTATGACGATCCGGAGTACCTGACCTGGTACCAGTCGGGTCGGGGACACAACACGGTTCTCGTGGACGACCAGGAGCTGGGTACCGATCGCGGTGTGAGCATCGAACCGCTCGTCGACACTGGGCGCGTCGCCGTGTTCACGGGCCGGCACCGCGGGAACGTCGTCCCGCAGTCACGGACCGTCACGATGGTGCGGCAGGAGCCGGCCTTCGTGGTGGTGTCCGACAGCGCATCGGCGGATGGACATGTGTTCCGGGCGTGCTGGCAGGCGATCAGCCCCTGGCGACAGGTTGGGTCGCTCGCGTACGACGCTTCGGCGCCGGATGGGCCCGGGTTGCTGCTGGTCGAAGTTGGAGACGCTGAGACGACTGAGGTTGCGTCGACTGAAGGGGTCGCGCGGCGTCCATTGGCCGGTGGGGTGGCGGACTATGGGCCGTTGCACTCGCTGGTGCTGACGCGGGACAGCGGGGTTTTCACGACCGTTCTCGTTCCGCATGAGGGAGCGCAGCCGGCTGACGTTCGGGTGACTGCACTGGGGTCCTCGCTGACCGTCGACCACGGGAACACCGTCGATCGGATCGACGCGTCCAGCTGGGTGCGGACCGTCGGCGGACTGTTGTCCTGGGCAACTGGTTGGCGGGTCCGGGAGCTGCGTGACCGTGAGCAGGTGCTGTTCCGGAGTGCGGCCGAGGTGGATGTCGAGGCCACGGTTGTCGAGGGTGGGCTCCGCCTTGAGGTGACCTGTGCGGGTCGATGCGGGCTCCGGGTGCCGCACGGCCGGGGGTTGCTGCTGAACGGCGTATCGATCACGGCCGAGAGCGACGACGAGGGGTGGGCTCACCTCACCTTGCCGTACGCCGGGCGCTGGATCGTCGAGGGGGCACGTCATGACTGAGGACGTCACCAGCGGGTGGTTCGACGCTCGCATCGTGACCGGGGCACACCCTGCGGCCCTCGTGCAGAGCAGCGATCGGGATGCGATTGCGGCACACCTCGACACCTATGCGATGTCGGGTGCCCTCGTCAGCGCGATGGCTTCGTGGCTGCACGATCCGGTGGGTGGCAATGCGGAGGCGAGTGCGGTGGCGCGCAGCCTGGCGGACCGCGGCGTCCTGGCTTGCTGGACCGCCGTGCCACCAACGCCCGGTGAGCTGCAGTCCCTGGACGGGCTGGTTGATCAAGCGGTGGCCGAAGGGGTTGCGGCGTTCCGGTTGCATCCGCGTTCGCATGGGTATTCGCCGGTGGCGACCGCAATGCATAAGCTCTACGCCGCGCTCGCCGCCAACGGCCTGCCGTTGTGTGTCGACTTCACCGAGGTCGATTGGCACCACCTCGACCACATCGCCACCCGATTCCCCGCGCTGCCGATCGTCGTCTCGAACCTCGGGTACCGGCAGTTGCGCAACCTCTGGGCGGCCATCCGCGACCACGAGAACCTGTACGTCGATCTCGTCGACTTCGCCGGTCACCAGGCGATCGAGTGGCTCGCGGCCCGAGGGCTGGCCGACCGGTTGTTGTTCGCGACCGGGCTGGGTCTGCGCGATCCCGGCGAGAGCATCGTCCGGCTCGCGTGGTCGGGTCTGGACGACGACACGGTGGCGCGCATCGGTGCCGGGAATGCGGATCGGTTGTTCGGCGTCCGTCGTACCGCGATGGCAGAGCAGTTGGGAGGGCGAGCATGATCGGCAGGCGACCACAGCGGAGGGTGGTCGACGTTCACGCGCACCTCGGTCCGTACTCGCTGTTCTACATCCCCGAGCCGGACGCCGCGGCGATGGTCGGAGTGATGGACCGGACCGGGACCGAGGTCACGGTGGTCGCCGCGAACCGTGCTATCCAGCAGGACGCACATCTGGGCAACTCGCAGGCGCTGGCCGCCGTCGATGCGCATCCGGGCCGGCTCGCGGCGTACGCGGTCATCAATCCGTGGCAGGACCCGGAGCGTGAGCTCGAGCGGCTCGCGGCCGACGACCGGTTCGTGGGCATCAAGGTGCACCCGACCCTGCACCGCTACCCGGTGACGGGCTCGCGGTACGCCGCGGTCTGGGCGTTCGCCGAGGAGACCGGCTGCCCGGTGCTCAGCCATTCCGAGCATCAGTCGGCGTACGACGCGCCGCCGCTGTTCGAGATGG
The DNA here is from genome assembly GCF_004342025.1 of Kribbella steppae. GTDB lineage: Bacteria > Actinomycetota > Actinomycetes > Propionibacteriales > Kribbellaceae > Kribbella > Kribbella steppae. The sequence continues at coordinate 875,052 of NZ_SLWN01000001.1, forward strand.
TCGCGGCGAAGTACCCGCGGGCAGCGGTGATTCTCGGGCACGCCGGGATCACGCCGGCCGGTGTCGACGAGTCGATCGAGGCCGCCGCCCGGCATGAGTCGCTCTGGCTCGAGGTCTGCGGCTCGCAGATGACCGGCCCGCTGATCATGGCGATGGTGGAGCGGGTCGGCAGTCAGCGGGTCCTGTTCGGCTCCGATTTCCCCTTCATCGACCAGCGGATGTCGCTCGGGCGAGTGGTGTGCGCGCCCCTGACCGACGGTCAACGTCAAGATGTTCTGAGCGGGAACGCCCGCAGACTGTTCCGGTGGCGACCGCTGCCGGGAGATCCAGGGGTGGAGCAATGAGCGAGGAAGTATTTTCGACGGCGGGTGAGCGGCTGCCTCCGGTGACGGTCGGGCTGTTCGGGCCGCGCAAGCTGGTGAAGACCATGGCGGAGGTCGGGCTGCAGATCACCGACCGGTCCCCGCACGGCGTGAAGTTCGTGTCGGCTGGGTACGACGACCAGGCCGAAGCCGAAGAGCGGTACCTGAAGCTGCGGGACCGGATCGACTCGGCCGTGTTCCCCGGGCCGTGGGTGTTCGACCTCGCCACGGCCGGACACTGGCTCACCGTTCCGTCGACGCACCTGCCGCTGACCGGTGCCGCGTTGTACGCCGCCCTGCTGCGCGCCTCCCTGACCATCGACGACGTCGACCTGTGCCGGGTGAGCATCGACTCGCTGTCCGCGGCCGACGTCGAGGAGGCGTACGGCGAGATCGGTCTCGACACCGCCGACGTGTACGACATCCCGTACGAGGGACCCGAGTCGGTGGCCGGATTCGCGGCGTTCCACCGGGAGAAGTGGGAGCAGGAACGCACCACGCTGGCGCTGACCACGATCCTCTCGGTCGAACGCGAACTGCGTACCCAAGGCATTCCGGTACTGCGGATCGCGCCCACCCGCTCGAGTGTGCGCGATGCACTCGAGACCGCGGTGCTGCTCGGCCAGGGCACGCGGATGGGTGCACACCAGCTCGCGATGATCGCCGTACAGCTGATCCCGACCGGTACGTCCCGGGCCGAGTCCGGCGACTACTGGCAGCAGGAGCTCGCCGTGCTCACGCATCAGAAGCTGCTGTCGGAGGCACGTCAGGTGGGCGCGACGGTCGCACGTCGCTCGGACACGCTGTTCCTCGTCACGACCACTCACGGAGCGCTGACCCGGCTGACTGAGCAGTTCACCGTGGCGCCCTTCCTGGGTGCGTTGACTGCGCAGCTCGGCGTACCGGTTGCGGTGGGGGCGGGCGCGGGCCAGACAGCGCGGGCGGCTGAGGCCAACGCGCTGCTCGCGGTCGAGGACTCGGTCGGCCGCGAAGGCAAGGTCGCGGTCTACCTGGACGGTACGACTGTCCGGACCGAGCTGCCACCAGGTCGAACAGTCGCGCCACCGATGGCGGTCGACCTCATCTCACCGGTCGACCAGCGCGCCTACGAGATCGTCACCTCGATCGCCGCGGCGACCGCGCCGGAAGCCGGCCAGCAGGTAGTCGTGGACGTCGAGAGCGTCGCCGACATCATGCAGGTCACCCAGCGGACCGGGCGGCGGATGCTGAAGGAACTCGTCGAGGCCGGTCTGGCCTGGCCGCTGCCACCCGCTCGGTCGACCGGAGGCGGCCGGCCCCGCCAGCAGTTCCGACTGCTCACCGAGAAGCTCGACTGACCCCTGGAGGACCTGTGCAGACCGTTGCCCGAGGCCACGAACAGACCGATCGCCTGTACGACCGCGCCAAGCGGGTCATCGCGGGCGGAGTGTCGAGCGACGCCCGCCGCGCGGACCAGCCGCTGTTCGTCGACCACGCGCGCGGCGCCGAGCTCTGGGACGTGGACGGCAACCGGTACGTCGACTACGTCCTCGGGCAGGGACCGAACCTGCTCGGCCATGCCTCCCCGATCGTGGCCGAGGCGGTGTCCGCCCAGGTCAGCCGCGGGGTCGCGTACGCCGCCCAGCACGAACTGGAAGCGATCGTCGCCGAACGCCTCTGCCGGATGGTGCCGTCGGCCGAGCTCGTGCGGTTCAACAGCGTCGGGTCGGAGGCGGTGCACGGCGCGCTCCGGTTGGCACGCGGGCACACCGGTCGGCCAAAGATCGTGAAGTTCGAGGGCAACTACCACGGCTGGCTCGATCCGGTTCTCTACAGCGTGCACCCCGACCTGGCGCTGGCCGGGGACGCCCGGCATCCGGCAGCGGTGGGCGGTACGGCGGGCCAGCCCCGAGGTGGCGCGGACGATCTGATCGTGCTGCCGTTCAACGATCTCGCAGCGGTGTCGGCGGTGCTGGAGGACTGCGGCGACGAGATCGCGGCCGTGATCCTCGAGCCGCTGCTCTGCAACACCGGCTGCATCACGCCCGCGCCCGGCTATCTCGAGGGCCTTCGCGAGCTGACCTCACGGTATGGCGCGTTGCTGATCTTCGACGAGATCATCTCCGGGTTCCGGGTCGCTCCCGGTGGTGCTCAAGAGTTGCTGGGCGTCGTACCGGATCTGTCGGCGTTCGGTAAGGCGATGGCCGGTGGGATGCAGGTGTCGGCGCTGGTCGGCTCACACGAGGTGATGGGTTCGATCGCCAATGGGACCGTGGCCCACGCCGGCACGTTCAACTCGCATCCGGTCGCGATGGCCGCGGCCGACGCGGTGCTCAGGCATCTCGACGAGAACCGTGACGCCGTCTATCCCCCGCTGGTTGCTGCGGGCCAACGACTGATGGCTGGTCTGCTTGATTCGGCGCAGCGTCACGGCGTACCGATGCTCGTCGATGGCCCGGGGCCGGTCTTTCAGAGCTACATCACCGATCAGCCTGCGGTGACCGACTACCGGAGTTTCGCGGCCTGCGACAGGCCCGCGATGGCGAAGTTCCACGCGGGCCTGTTCGCAGCCGGGATCAACATCGTGCCCCGGGGGCTGTGGTTCCTGTCCACCGAGCACACCGATGAACAGCTCGACGAAACGATCGCCGTCGCCGACTCGGTGCTGGCGTCGCTCTAAGCGGGACCTCTTACAGCCCAGGACCCCCCAGAACAGCCTGGCCTTCGTCGGCGCCGGATCGAACGGCTTGCGGTCCTGGCTGCAGGTCGAGCCGTCGGCCGGTGCCTTCAAGGTGGTGAGGTCAGAGCCACAGGCGCATCCGCCCGAAGTGCGGCGCGCGCTTGTCCGCGGCGGCCGACTCCTGTCGCGTCCATCAACAGAAGGAGGCCGGCAATCCACCGTACAGCGGATTCCCGGCCTCCTTCGTCGGAACTAAAACTCAGGCAGTCTTCTCGCGGCGCTCGCGCTTGCGCTCGATCTGGTCGCGCGGGATCAGCGTCGGGTTCACGTTCTCCAGCACCACCTCGCCGGTGACGACGACCTTGGCGACGTCCTCACGGCTGGGCACCTCGTACATCACGTTGAGGAGAACCTCTTCCATGATGGCCCGAAGCCCGCGGGCGCCGGTGCCGCGCAGCAGCGCCTGGTCGGCGATCGCCTCGACCGCGTCGTCACTGAACTCCAGCTCGACGTTGTCGATCTCGAACAGCCGCCGGTACTGCTTGACCAGCGCGTTCTTCGGCTCGGACAGGATCTTGATCAGCGCGTCGCGGTCCAGCGGGGACACCGTGGTGATCACCGGGAGCCGGCCGATGAACTCGGGGATCAGGCCGAACTTCAGCAGATCCTCCGGCATCACGTCGGAGTAGCCGCCGGCCTCCTTCGGCTTCTCCGGCTCACGCGAGGTGTTGAAGCCGAGCGTCTTCTTGCCGACCCGCTGCTCGACCATGTGGTCCAGGCCGGCGAACGCGCCGCCGACGATGAACAGCACGTTGGTGGTGTCGATCTGGATGAACTCCTGGTGCGGGTGCTTGCGTCCACCCTGCGGCGGCACCGAGGCCGTCGTACCTTCCAGGATCTTCAGCAGTGCCTGCTGGACACCTTCGCCGGAGACATCGCGGGTGATCGACGGGTTCTCGCTCTTGCGGGCGATTTTGTCGACCTCGTCGATGTAGATGATCCCGGTCTCGGCCTTCTTGACGTCGTAGTCGGCCGCCTGGATCAGCTTGAGCAGGATGTTCTCGACGTCCTCACCGACGTACCCGGCCTCGGTCAGGGCGGTGGCGTCGGCGATGGCGAACGGGACGTTCAGCATCCGGGCCAGCGTCTGCGCGAGGTAGGTCTTGCCGCAGCCGGTCGGGCCGATCAGCAGGATGTTCGACTTGGCCAGCTCGACGGCCTCGTCCTTGGCGTGCCGGCCGGCGCTCGAGCTGCCTTGTCCGTCACGGACCCGCTTGTAGTGGTTGTACACCGCCACCGCGAGTGCCTTCTTGGCCACGTCCTGTCCGACGACGTACGCGTTGAGGAAGTCGTAGATCTCCCGCGGCTTGGGGAGTTCGGTGAGGCCGACCTCGGAGCCCTCGTTCAGCTCCTCCTCGATGATCTCGTTGCAGAGATCGATGCATTCGTCGCAGATGTAGACGCCGGGACCGGCGATGAGCTTCTTGACCTGCTTCTGGCTCTTACCGCAGAACGAGCATTTCAGCAGGTCGCCGCCGTCACCTATGCGTGCCACCGGGACAGATCCCTTCTCTGAGCAGTCGAACCGTGGGCCAAGGGGGCGTAGGCCGCTCGGGCCGGGTGCTGTACTGCAAACCCGGATCCGATTCGACGGTACCGCGCCTGAGGCCGAAACGCCGCGCCCGCCGCCGCGTTGTGACTACGCCGGTGGCGAACGGGCTGCGCTCTTGACAGACCCATGTCAGCACCGTCGGAGCGGGTCGGACGTGATAGGAGCACTTCAGTCCGCGCTCCCGGCCGCGTTGGACGGCGGCCGGGACGCACGGATCGAGGCTCAGACGCCGGCCGGGACCGGGGACTTGAGGGTCTGCAGGACATCGTCGATCAGGCCGTACTCGATCGCCTGGTCGGCGGTGAGGAACTTGTCCCGCTCGATGTCGCGGGACACCTCCTCCAGCGACTTGCCGCTGGCGTCGGCGATCATCTTCTCCAGCAGCGCCCGCAGCCGGAGGATCTCGTTCGCCTGGATCTCGATGTCGCTGGACTGGCCGTAGGTGCCCTCGGTGGCCGGCTGGTGGATGATGATCCGGCTGTTCGGCAGCGCCAGCCGCTTGCCCGGCGTACCGGCGGCGAGCAGCACGGCGGCGGCCGAGGCGGCCTGGCCCAGGCAGACCGTCTGGACGTCCGGCTTGATGTAGCGGACGGTGTCGTAGATCGCGGTCAGCGCGGTGAACGAGCCGCCCGGGGAGTTGATGTAGATGCTGATGTCGCGGTCGGAGTCCATCGACTGCAGGCACAGCAGCTGGGCCATCACCGCGTTCGCGATCTCGTCGGTGATCGGCGTACCGAGGAAGATGATCCGGTCCTCGAACAGCTTGGTGTAGGGGTCGATCCGGCGCATGCCGTACGACGTGCGCTCCTCCCACTGCGGGATGAAGTAGTTCATGGGTGCGTCCTTAGCTGACGGAGTGGGAGATCAGGAGTTCGGGCTGCCGCTGCTGAGCTGGGCGGCGCTGGCGACCACGTGGTCGATGAAGCCGTACTCCTTGGCCTGCTCGGCGGTGAACCAGCGGTCCCGGTCGGCGTCGTTCTCGACCTGCTCGAGCTGCTGGCCGGTGTGCTCGGCGATCAGCTTGAACAGCTGTGCCTTGATGTGCAGCGACTGCTCGGCCTGGATCTTGATGTCGCTGGCCGTACCACCCATACCGCCGGACGGCTGGTGCATCATGATCCGCGCGTGGGGCAGCGCGAACCGCTTGTCCTTCGCGCCGGCGCAGAGCAGGAACTGGCCCATCGAGGCGGCCAGGCCCATCCCGACGGTCGCGACGTCGTTGGAGATCCACTGCATGGTGTCGTAGATCGCCATGCCGGAGTCCACCGAGCCGCCCGGGGAGTTGATGTACAGCCAGATGTCCTTGTTGGGGTCCTCGGCGTTGAGGAGCAGCATCTGCGCGCAGATCGCGTTCGCGTTGTCGTCGCGAACCTCGGACCCCAGGAAGATGATCCGGTTCTGCAGCAGGCGCTGGTAGATGTGGTCGTCGAGTCCGCCGGATCCGTTGCCGCCCGCGGCGGTGGGGCTGGCTGCAAATGTCTCGTTCACGAAGCCGACATTACTGGGCCGGGGCGACAGACCTAAGGCTGGGCCACAGGTGTTCGCTTACGGCGCACCGCGTCTGCCCTGAGCGAATTTCTTTCCGCTCAGCAACTTTCACCCCGCGGGCTGCTACCGCCCGTTCCCGGGCGTGAACTCCTCGACCGTGCCGATACCCGTTCACCAGCCACAGAGCGCAACTGCGGCGAAGGCGTGCACCTCGTCGTACCCACCGGCGGCGGATCCTCGTTCGCGTGCACCACCGACTCGCTCCCCAGGTGCTTGAGCCGTCGGCCGATCGGTTGCAGGTACGTCGTGTTGATCGCGGTCGCGTCGTCGTACAGCCGGCTCGGTCTTCCTTCCTTGGCAATGAGCGCCGTTCCGAACTCGCAGTCGGGGCGGCCGACAGGGGTCCCGTACGTGACGTACTGGATGCCCTGGCAGCCATAGGCAAGGCTCATCGAGATCTGCCACAGCAGTTCCTCCCGCGTGGGCGATCTGAGGTTCCAGTCACCGCGGCGGCCGCGGCCGGCAGGCTCAGCTTCATCAGGCGTCCCCCAGGGCCGACTCTTACGGTGCGCCGGTAACGCTAGGGAGCGCCGCTTTCAGATCGCTTTCAGCGGGCTGACACGCGACGACGGCCCGGATCCACGGGGGATCCGGGCCGTCGCGCCGTACTGCTGTCAGGTACTGCCGGGTGTCAGGCCTTCGCCGGCTCCTCGGCCGGGGCGTCCGCCTCGGCCTCGGTGGTCTCGGCCTCCGGGTCGGCGTACGAACCGTCCGGCTGCAGGGTCTTCAGCTCGACCACGTTGCCGGAGGCGTCGGTCACCTTGGCGTTCTCGACCAGGTGGGCCAGCGCCTTGCCGCGGACGACCTCGGAGACCAGGCTCGGCACCAGGTTGTTCTCAACCGCGTGCTGGGCGAACTGGTCCGGGCTGACGCCGGAGCGCTGCGCGTGCCGGACGATGTGCTCGGTCAGCTCCTGGTCGTTGACGCTCAGCTCCTGCTGCTCGGCCACCAGGTCCAGCACGAACTGGGCCTTGATCGCGTCCTCGGAGCGCTTCTTCAGGTCCTCGTCGAACTCGTCCTGGGACTGCTCCTCGCCCTCCAGGAACTGCTCGAACGTCATCCCGGAGTACCCGAGCTGCTGCTCCAGGTTCTCCTTCCGGGCGGCGAGCTCGTCGACCAGCAGACCCTCCGGCACCGGTACGTCGACCAGCGTCAGGATCTTCTCGAGTACGGCGTCCCGCGCCTCGCCGGCCTGCTCCAGCCGCTTACCGCGCTCCAGCCGGCCGCGGACGTCGGCCTTCAGCTCGTCGGCGGTGTCGAACTCCGACGCGGTCTGGGCGAACTCGTCGTCGAACTCCGGCAGCTCCTGCTCCTTGACCGCGGTTACGGTCACCGCCACGTCGACGTCCTCGCCCTTCAGCGCGCCGCCGACCAGCTGGGTGACGAAGGTCTTGCTCTCACCCGCGTTCAGCCCGGTGACCGCCTCGTCCAGACCGTCCAGGAGCTGGCCGCTGCCGACCTGGTAGGACAGGCCGGTGGCCTGCGCCTCCTCGACCTTCTCGCCGTCCTTGCTCGCGGACAGGTCGAGGGTGATGTAGTCCTTGTCCTGGACCGCGCGCTCGACCGGGTTCAGCGAGCCGAACCGCTGCCGCAGCGCCTCGATCTGCTCGTCCACCTCGTCATCGGAGATGGCGATGTCCTCGACCTCGGCCTCCAGGCCCTCAAGGTCCGGCAGGGTGATCTCCGGGCGCACCTCGACCTCGGCGGAGAACTGCAGGCTCTCCTGGTCGTTGAACTCGGTCACGTCGACCTCGGGCCGGCCGATCGCCTTGACCTGGTTGTCCTGCACCGCCTGCGAGTACAGCTTCGGCAGCGCGTCGTTGATCGCCTCCTCGAGCACCGGCCCACGACCGACCCGCTGGTCGATCACCTGCGGCGGCACCTTGCCCTTGCGGAACCCCGGGACGGTGATCTGCTTCGCGATGCTCTGGTACGCCGCGTCGAGGCTCGGCTTGAGTTCCTCGAACGGCACCTCGACGATGAGCCGGACCTTCGTCGGGCTCATGGACTCGACGGTGCTCTTCACGGTGGCGGTTCTCCTTGATCGATGACTTCACAGCACGGGGACAGCCCGCGCTGCAGGGGTACTGCAGGGGGTTTGTCGGGGCGACAGGACTCGAACCTGCGGTCTCCTGCTCCCAAAGCAGGCGCGCTAGCCACTACGCTACGCCCCGCAGTGACCGCACGAGTCTAGTCGACCCGACACAATGCTCGCGCCACCACCCTCCCCCGGCGGTTACGCGCGTCACCTAGGAGACGCTGGTCATGCTACGCATCGTCAGTCTGCACGCCTCCCTGGCCGGCTACCGGTTGGTGGCGGACTGGGCTGCCCGGCATGGTCACGAGCTCGCACTCGTCGTCACGCCGAGTGCGGATGACGCGATCCGTCGTTACGGCGGCGACCAGACCCCGCTCGCACTGCAGCTCCCTGGGCTCGGCCAGCCCTGTCTGCCGACCGACCGGCTCCTCGAAACCGCTGCTCCGGCTGTTGCCGCTCTCCAGCCCGACCTGGTGATCTCGGCGACGTACCCCCGCCTGATCCCCGCGGAGATCACCGGCACACCGGCGTACGGCGCGGTGAACCTGCACCCGTCCGCACTGCCACGGGGCCGGGGACCGAATCCGCAGCGACTGATCTATGCGGGCGACCCGACCGCCGGAGCCACGCTGCACCGGACCGCGGCTTCGTTCGACACCGGCGCGATCCTGTCCCGGCGCGAGGTCCCCCTGCCCGACCCGCTCACCGCGCGCGTCCTCCGCGACCTCTGGGCTCGGCTGCTCGGCGAGGTCCTCGAGGAGGGTGTCGGCCGGCTTCTGGCCGGCGACCCCGGCGTACCGCAGGACGAAACCCTCGCAACCACGGCCCCGCACTTCACCCAGGACGAACGCTGGCTCGACCTGACCGAGCCCACGGTCACGCTCCAGCGCCGTACGGCAGCCCTGAACCTGGCCGCCCCGTCCGCCCTCGCCCGAATCGGCGACCAGGACGTCATGGTCCTGGGCATCGAGGCCGTCGACGGCCCGCGGTACGACGTGAAGCCAGGCGCTCTGATCCACTGGGAAGCCGAGGAAATGGTCCTCGTCCAATCTGGCACCGGCCCGATCCGCCTGCACATCTGCTAACCGGTTTGCCAACACCCGACCCCGGTGTGGAATCATGTCCGAGCACCGCGGGTGTAGCTCAATGGTAGAGCCCCAGTCTTCCAAACTGGCTACGCGAGTTCGATTCTCGTCACCCGCTCGGAACGCGAAAGGCCCCTAGCCACAGGAATCCTGAGGCTGGGGGCCTTCGTCATGCGGGGACCGGATTCGAGTGCCGTGCCCTCCACGTGCCCTAAGGGACCGGGACCAGCACCCCGGCGGGCCTATCCTCATCGTCCGGCGTGCCCCCGTCACCGACCGTGGCTTCTCGCTCAACTACTGCGTTCAGCCGGTCGGTGATCTCCCGAGCCCGCTCGTCCGTGGCGTGCTGGTAGATGAGCGCCGCGCGCATCGTCGAATGCCCATGCGCTGCATCAGCTCGCGCGTGGACGCACCACTCAACGACGCCAGGTGGTTACCCGTGTGACGCAGGTCATGGAACGTGAACCCCTTGGGAAGGCCAGCCTCTGCGACCCGCTTGGTCCACTTGACAGTGGCAAGCCGACTCTTGGCGTGGGCCGCGCTGGCCTGGGTTTGGCAGCTATTAGGGGGACGGGGCAGGTGTGGATGTCTGTGCAGTCATCGCGCCTACACGGTCCAGGAGACAACCACAAGGGAGCCGAGTACTAGACCTACGTACCAACCGGCGGTTACGCCGACCACAAAGCTCGCAGCCCACAGCCGAACAACTCGTATTGCACAAAGACCTGTACCGACGACAGCAGGTGTCACGAGCGGCAGGTAGAACTCCACCACGGCATCGAGTTTGCCGGTCTCGGCAGGCATTCCGATTGCGTGTAGGACCAGGACAATTCCCGTCAACCAGCAGGCAGTCATCCCGATAATCATGCCCGCCGCCATGAACCCAGGTTCCTTTAACCACCTGGGGTCCGTCGAGGGTTCCTGCACGCAGCACACCGTCTCACATCGGTACCTGCCTGGAGAACGACGTTAAGCAGGCAGTTGGCTGAACGGACTAGGGAAGACAAGTTCGTGCCCTTTACGTGCCCTAGCAGGTGGTCGTTGGTGGTCAGTCACGGGCTGTGGCGGGTACGGGTTTCAGGCGTGGAGGTCCCGATCCGCGAGGGCGCTCGGCCGCACTTCCAAACGGGCTACGCGAGTTCGATTCTCGTCACCCGCTCCAACAACAGAAGGCCCCCAGCCACAGGGAATCGGTGGCCATGGGCTTCTTTCACGTCTGGGCCAGCTCAGGCCGCGTGCGATTAGCCGACCCGGCTGGCAGCTATCGGGGGGCGGGGCAGGTGTGGCGACGTTCGAGCTGGCTGTGGGGGATCAAGGGGAGCGCGGCAGATCCAAGCTCCCGCAACGCTCAGTCCAGCGGCGCGGTCCAGTCAGTAGCGGGCAGCAACTCCCGGAGCCTCGACGTTCGGTGCCGTCCTAGAACCACCTCGGTGTCAAGGTTCGCCGGGTCAATCTGGCGGATGAACTCTCGACAGCGGCCGCACGGCGGCACAACGTGCAACGGGCCCTGGTCCTCGCCTCGCCAGACGGCCACGATCTTCGCGATTCTGTACTCACGGGCAGTCACCATCGCCGCGATGGCAGCGTGCTCGGCACAGAATCCCGTACCGGAGGCGGTGTCGATACATACACCGACGTACACGCTGCCGATGTCAGTGATGAGAGCCGACGCCACATCGCCGAAGACTCGATCACCGACATGGTGAGGATGCAGCACGGCCACGGCCGCATCGATGAGGCCGTCGTTATCTTGAGCGATCACGCACGGAAACCTAGCGACCTTGTCCAGCTCGGGGCGATGGGATTTTCGCCAGGGCCGCTTGGGACGCTCGTGCGTGTCGTGCGATTAGCGTGCGATTACGAGGGGTCAGCCGGGGTCAACTGAGGTCACTCGGAGGGCATCGGTCTGCGCGCCAGTGTGCCCTGGTTCCTGGTTTTGATTTGGCGTTCAAGTAGCTCGCTCGTTCTCCGAATATGGGCCTGCTCTGGAGCCCTGGCGGGTCTAAGCTCTGCGGATGAGCTTGGAATGGGAGCAGGTTATTGTCCACTCGGTCGATCCGGTGGCCTTGGGTCAGTGGTGGGCTACGGCGCTTGGTTGGGTGGTGGTCTACTCCTCCGATGACGAGTTCGAGATCCGCCCGGAGCCCGATCGCCTGCCGGGGTTGGACTTCGTCCGGCTTGATGAGGCCAAGAAGTCCAAGAGCCGACTGCATCTCGACTTCAGGCCTGAAGACCAGGACGCCGAGGTGGCGCGTCTGGTGGCTCATGGCGCACAGCGTGTTGACATCGGCCAGGGTGAGCAAGCGTCGTGGGTTGTCTTGGCAGACCCCGAAGGCAACGAGTTCTGCATCCTCAGCCAGCGACGTCAATAGGCGCGTTCGCCTAGCTGACTCCTGACGTGCGCCGCGCCGGCGGCTGTCAGGGGGACGTGGCCGGTGTGGTCTCGAGCTCCCGCAGCATGCGGTAGTACTCGGTCCGGCCCGGATCGGGGTCGACTCCGTAGGCAGAGAGGAGGGTTTCCTCCCAGCCGGGCCCGTAGTTCCACTCAGTACTCCACGTCGCCACAGCGAGATCGGCCCAACGGTCAGCCGTGCCGAGATTGGCCATGTCGACATGGCCCGAGCACTGACCGTCGGGTGTGACAAGCGTGTTCGGCACACATGCGTCACCGTGGCACACCACCAGCTTGTCTATCGGCGGCGTGACTGGAAGACCGCTAATAGCGCCAGTCATGGCTTCGCCGATCCGGTCCTCCACCGACCACGTGAACGGGCACGCTTCAACCGGCAGCGCATCGTGCAGCCTACGTAGCCCTACACCAGCCGCCTGGACGGCCGTCGCAGGATCTGCTTTCCAACGATCGCTGACGGCGCTGTCCCCAGGCAGACCCGCCGTAAGCATCCAGGCTGCGTCAGCGTCTGCTCCGTAGTCGAGGACGACGGGTACCGAGGCGAACTGAGACGCCCATTGCAGCCGCACGACTTCTGCCGTCAGATCGAGTCCAGATCCGGCCGGTGCCCACTTTGCGAACCTGCGCGATGGACCGCTACCTAGCTGAAAGGTCAAGCCTCCACGCCCATTGCGCCACACCGGCGTCATGGACTGATCGTCGCCGAGTCGACGAATCTGCACAGGTACGGCGACGTCATCGGCCGGGATGCCACTGATCAACACGAACCGATCCTTTCGCGCTCGGGGGCCGAACGACTACCAGATTCGCTCGCTGGTCTTCGGGTGACATCGCCGTCGTCTAGGGTCTCGGCGTGTCGATACTCGGGGATGCGACGACGCGGCTGGCGGTGATCCGGGGGAACTCCGGGTCGGGGAAGAGCACCACGGCGCAGGAGGTACGGCGGCGGGTCGGGCGCGGGGTGGCCTGGGTCGAGCAGGACTACCTGCGCCGGATCCTGCTCCGCGAGCACGACCGTCCGGGTGCCCCGAACATCGGCCTGATCGACCAGACCGTGCGCTATGCACTCGATGCCGGCTACCACGTGATCCTGGAAGGCATCCTCTACAGCCCGACGTACGGCGCGATGGTCCGGCAACTGATCGCCGACCACGCCGGCCCCACCGGCGTGTACTACTTCCAACTCCCCTTCGACGAGACCATTCAGCGGCATGCCACCCGCCCACTCTCGAAGGTCGTCACACCGGAACAGATGCGTGACTGGTATCAGCCCTGCGACCTCCTCGGCGTACCAGGTGAGCAGGTGATCGACATCTCCAGCACGCTGGACGACTCCGCCAATCGCATCGTCACCGATCTCGCCTGGACAGGTGGGGGCGCTATCGCGCACCCAGTTGAGGACTGACGGGGTCCGGGAGGGTTTGGAGGGTGCGGAGGGGTGAGAGCAGCCCGATGAGGGTGGCTCCGAGCATTGCGGTGGTGGAGACGACGAGGGTGGGGCGGAGGCCCATGGTGGTAGCCAGGAGGCCGGAGGTCAGTGCGCCCACGGACTGACCTCCGATCACCAGGGTGCGCCAGGTGGCACTGACTTGAGCTAGTTGGTGGGGTGCGACGAGGGACTGGCGCAGGGTGCGTTGCGGTACGGCGAACAGCGACATGCCGAGGCCCGCGAACGCCTGCCCCAGAAAGATCAACGGTGCGAAGCCGACTGCAAGAGCCGCTCCAGTGAGGGACGCGATGAACTGCCCGGTGAGGTAGCCGCGGCCGATGCCCACCCATCGGATCCACGCGGGTGCGACGAGCGAGCCGGTAACAGCGGCCACACCGAAGGCCGTGATCGCCACACCGACCAGCGCAGGCGCCCATTGCAGCTCGCGGACCAGGTACAGAACGATCAGCGGACCCTGCAACGAGCCGGCGATCGCACCGACCGTCGCAGACACCGCCAGCGGCGCCAGGATGGGACTGCCGAACATCGCCCGCAGTCCACCGGTCAGCTGTACCTCCGACCGCTCCACCGATGCACGCGGAGGCTCACGGATCAGGTACGACGCCACCGCCGACACGACGTAAGACACCGCATCGAAGAGGATCGCGAACGGTGCAGTCACCAACTGCACCAGCAGGCCCGCCACCGACGGTCCCGCCGTAGACGCGACGTTCACGTTGAGCAGGTGCGCGCTGTTCGCCCGGATGAGGTCGTCACGCGGTACGAGCGCCGGCAGCAACGTCATCGACGCCGTCTCCGACAGCAACGTCAGCACACCAGTCAGCACAGCCACCACGTACAGCTGCCACATCTGCAACGCCCCGACAGCAGCCGCCAGTGGGATGCACCCGAGCAGTACGGCGCGCCCGACGTCCGTCACCACCAGCACGCGCCGCAGCGACCACCGGTCCACCCAGACACCCGCAGGCAACCCGAACGCCAGATGCGGGAGCACAGTCAGCGCCGCCAATACGCCCATGTCCACAGCCGACGCGTCGAGCGTGACCACGGCGACCAGCGGTAGCGCGACGGTGGTGATCGCACTGCCCGACGCGGAGACCAGCTGCCCGACCCACAGCTTTCTGAACTCACCCCTGACGACCCAAGCCATAGCGAGCAACCTGTCACTGAGAAGAGTCGTCCGACCACGCCTGTTCGCCCCCAGCGGAGCGTGTTCACTGCCCGCGAACTGGTCCAGACCATGCACACTTCCGTTACCGGTGGTTACTGGCTAAGGTGCCGCCCTGTGTCGAGGGCGCGCTGGGGAGTGCGCCAAGGGGGTTCCTGTGGTCAGGTTGCGGGTCAAGGTGGCCGCGGTCGCCTGTGCGTTCGTGCTGGTACCGGTGGTGGCGAGTCAGGTGATGGCCGCCGATCCGCCGGAGCACCTGGGCGTGGGCGTACCGGTCGCCAACCGAACAGCCACGGCACAGGTCGGCGATGTCGGCCTGTCCGGCGCACGGGTGGTCACAACAGACCTGGTCGATCACACCCTCTGGGAGACCAGCAACAACGGCACGACCTGGACCGCGACGGGCGGCTCCAACGACACCAAGCCCTTCCAACTCGAGGGCTCGAGCCTGCTGAGCTTCCAAGCAGGCTCGGCCAAGGTCAACGGCCTCACCTTCCCTGCGGCCGACGAGGTGATCCTGGGCAAGGGCGGCAAGCTCGTCTCCCACCGCACCCCGAACGCAGCCACGGCAGAGGTGTACGACGTAGCAACCAAGACCAAGGCGGCCGACTTCGCACCGCCGTTCGCCATGTCCGACTCGACCGTCTGGAAGATCACCGAGCCCGGCCACCTGACCGGCAAGGACCTCACCACAGGCACGGTCAAGACCGTCCTGGTCGCCAGTGCGTGCACAGTCGGACCGGACCGCGTCAACGGTCGCTGGGCGCTGCTCAGCGGCTGCAACCAGGTCGTTGACGTGAAGGGCCCAGAAGCCCCGCGCAACCTCACCGTCGCGGCCGACTCCCAGCTCGGCAACGGCTTCACGGTCCAGAAGACCACCGACCAGGACCTGCTCGTCACTGACCTCAACGACCAAGGACTCGGTCAGCGCCGCTACGGACCGGTCCGCGGCACCCCCGCCAGCTTCCGCGCCGACGGTTCCGGCCTGGCCAAGATCGTGTACGCCGACCCGGACTCGAAACCGCGCGTGATCACGCTGAGCTGGCTCACCGGGGACCCGCAGCAGCGACCGGACACCGTCGCGCCAGTACTGTCCAGCGCGTCGGCGGGCGACCGGATCCGCGACAACACGAGCCTGTCGTTCGAGTGGGCGTTCACCGACCCGCAGGACCCCAACTCCCCCGCGACCGGCGTCGACTCGTACGACCTGCGCATCCAACAGCGGCCTAACCGCACCTCGCCGTACGGCGCCTGGAACCAGGTCCCCTCGTGGCAGGGTCTGAAGACGACCGGCGCCAGCTACACCGCACCGATCGGCACCGACACGTGCTGGCAGGTCAGGGCGCGCGACTACGCGGGCAACCTCAGCGCGTGGAGTACGTCGTACTGCAGTGAGGTCGATGGGACCGCGCCGTCGCTGGTCACGCTGCGGATCGGCGACCGGGTCGCGGTGACCGCACCCGTCACCTTCCGCTGGGCCTACAAGGACGACACCGACGTGGCGTCGTACGACGTCGTCTACAAGGTCGCCGCGCCGGGCGTTGCCCTGGGCAAGTGGATCTACCCGCCAACCTGGCAGAACACCAAGATCACGTCGATCTCCTGGACACCCCGGCTGGGCTGGGACGAGTGCTTCCTGGTCCGCTCCCGCGACTACCTCGGCAATCTGTCCGCCTGGTCGCCGCAGATCTGCAGCGTCGTGCCCCAGGACGACCGCGCCCTGACGTCGGCCGGGTCCGTCACCCGCTCCACCAGCACGCTCGCGTTCCAGGGCACCACCTCGATCCTCAAGGCGAACGGCGCCTACCTGACCAAGGCGACCGAGGCTGGCGCCCGGATCGCGCTGGTCGCCATCCACGGCCCGGGCCAGGGCCGCGTCGACGTCTACCACGCCAACATCAAGATCGGCACAGTCTCACTGGCAGCCACCACCACAGCCCGGAAGGTGACCTACCTTCCGATCACCCCGTTCCGGACCGGCGCGGTCAAGATCGTGTCCACCTCGACCGCCCCGGCCACCATCGACGGCATCGCGTTCCTCAGGGTCAATCCCTAGACCTATCGCGATCCGTAATGGCTGTGACCCCCGTCACCGCGTGGTGGCGGGGGTCGCCTATTGCGACACGAGGTAATTCATCACCAAGGAATGGAATTCGAAAGACAAGCGCTTACCCGTAGGCGATACTGGAAAGTGCGCCGTTTTCCGGTCGCGACCCTCCTTCTACGCCAAGCATGATGGGAAGTGCGCCCGTCCAGATGCCGTCAGAAAGACCTGCCCAAGCGCCGTCGATTGCAGCCCCTACCACCCGAGCACCCGAACGCAGCCGCAACCTCTGGCGGCTCCGCCCCTATCTCAGACCGCACAAGTGGCGCCTGGCGGTGATGTTCTCCACCGCCATGCTGGGCGTCGGGGTCAGCCTGACCGTCCCACTCGTCACCCGCGCCATCATCGATGGTCCGGTCACCCGTCGCGAACTCGACCTGCTGGTTCCCCTCGCTCTCCTCGCCCTCGGCCTCAGCATCAGCGAAGTACTGCTGGTCTGGGTCCGCCGCTGGGCCCAGTCCCGGACGGTCAGTGACCTCGAGGCCACGCTCCGGCACGACCTCTACGTCCGGTTGCAGTCCCTCCCGATGGAGTTCCACACCCGCTGGCAGAGTGGCCAGCTACTCTCCCGCGTCACCACCGATCTGTCCACCATTCGCCGGTTCATGGGCTTCGGCCTGCTGTTCCTGGTGATGAACATCCTCCAACTGGCGGTCGTCACCGCCCTGCTGCTGCGGCTGTACTGGCCGCTCGGCGTCGTCGTCCTGGCGGCGGCGGTGCCGATCATCGTGGTGTCGCTGAAGTTCGAGCGCAAGTACCTGGTGATCTCGCGCCAGGTCCAGGACCAGCAGGGCGACCTGGCCACCCAGATCGAGGAGTCCGCGCTCGGTTTCAGGGTGATCAAGGCGTTCGGCCGGCGTCAGCACGTCCAGCGGCAGTTCGACGACGGCGCGGTCTCCCTCTACGACACCTCGGTCGCGAAGGTCCGGCTGGCGTCGAGGTTCTGGAGCTTCCTCGGCGTGATCCCGAACCTGACCCTGGTGATCGTGCTGCTGCTCGGCGCGCTCGCCGTCGGCCGGCAAGCGATCACGCTCGGCACGCTGGTCGCGTTCATCACGCTCATGCTGTCGCTGATCTGGCCGGTCACCTCACTCGGCGCCATCCTGGCGATGGCGCAGGAGTCGATGACCGCGGCGGACCGGATCAGCGAGATCCTGGACACCTGGTCCACCATCCAGTCCGGCGATGAGGAGCTGAAGCACCCGCGCGGCCACCTGCGGTTCGAGAACGTCAGCTTCCGGTTCTCACCCGACTCCCCCGAGATCCTGCACGACGTCAACCTCGACCTCACCCCCGGTACGACGCTCGCCCTCGTCGGTGCGACCGGGTCCGGCAAGACCACCCTGACCGCACTGGTGCCGCGCCTGTACGACGTGACCGGTGGGCGCATCACCATCGACGGGCACGACCTGCGCGACCTGACCCTGCAGTCGTTGCGCGGCGCGGTCGCCTCCGCCTTCGACGACCCGACGCTGTTCTCGATGAGCGTCCGGGAGAACCTCACTCTCGGCCGGCCGGACGCGAGCGAGGCCGATATCGAGCAGGCGCTCCAGGTCGCCCAGGCCGAGTTCGTCAAGGACCTGCCGTGGGGCCTGGAAACCCGGGTCGGCGAGCAGGGCATGTCGCTGTCCGGTGGCCAACGGCAACGACTCGCACTGGCCCGGGCCGTGCTCGCCAAGCCCGCGGTCCTGGTCCTCGACGACACGCTGTCGGCACTCGACGTCCACACCGAGGCGCTGGTCGAGGAGGCGCTGCGCAACGTGCTCGCCGACACCACCGGCATCGTGGTGGCACACCGCGCGTCGACGGTGATGCTGGCCGACAAGGTCGCCCTGTTGCAGAACGGGACGATCACCCACGTCGGCACGCATCACGAGCTGCTCACCGACGTCCCGGCGTACCGGCTGCTGCTCGCGGCCGAGGAAGAGGAGGTGCACGCATGACTGTGCTCATGGCGACGCCTCCGGCGCCGCGGGTCATGAGGCTCGACTCCCGGCCTTCCCTCGTCACTCCAGTCGCTGCGCTCCCTGCGCTCCTCAGTCCAGGCCGGGAGGCCTCATGACCACGACCCAGCAGACACCTCCGAAGGCTGAGACCGAGGAGGAGCGGCCGGCCGAGGAATCCTGGCGGGGGTACTTCGACGACGAGGGCGACCGGGAGCTGACGCGGGCGACGACCATCCGGCTGAAGGAGGATTCCCGCAAGCTGCTCGGCGAGCTGCTCCGCCCGCACCACAAGATGATCTGGGTGCTGGTGGCGATCGTCATCGTCGAGAACGGCGCCCGGCTCGCGGTGCCGTACCTGGTCCACCTCGGCATCGACAACGGCATCCCGCCGATCCTGGCCGGTGAGGGTGCGACGACCCTGATCACCGTCGTGAGCACCGTGTTCGCGATGGCGTTGCTGCAGGCGTTCGCGCGGCAGCTGTTCCTGATGCGATCCGGGAAACTCGGCCAGACCATCCTGCTCGGCCTGCGCCGCCGGGTGTTCGACCACTTCCAGCGGCTCAGCCCGTCATTCCACGACAAGTACACCTCCGGCCGGGTGATCTCCCGGATGACCTCGGACGTCGGCGTCATCGACGAGATGCTGGCGAACGGGTTCGATGGCCTGGTCACGGCGCTGCTGACCTTGATCGGTACGGCGATCCTGCTGCTGACGCTGGACTTCAAGCTCGGGTTGCTGGCGCTGCTGTCGTTCCCGGCCCTGATCCTGATCACCGCCTGGTTCCGGCGCCGGTCCGCCGTCGTCTACCGCCAGACCCGCGAGGCCGTCGTACTCGTCATCGTGCACTTCGTCGAGTCGATGACCGGGATCCGCGCGGTGCAGGCGTTCCGCCGGGAGCCGCGCAACGAGGAGATCTTCCATGGTGTCAACGACCGGTACCGGGCGGCGAACCTGGAGTCGTTCCGGCTGAACGCGATCTTCATGCCGTCGATCAAGGGCGTCGGCAACATCACCATCGTCGCGATCCTGGCCTACGGCGGTTACCAGGCCTACCACGGGCACGTGACGGTCGGTGTGCTGACCGCGTTCCTGCTGTACCTGCGGCAGTTCTTCGAGCCGCTGCAGGACATCTCGCAGTTCTACAACACCTTCCTGTCCGCGAGTGCGGCGCTGGAGAAGCTGTCCGGTGTGCTCAACGAGAAGCCCGACGTACCGGAGCCGGTCAAGCCGGCGCGTCCCGGTAAGGCCCGCGGGCACCTCGAGCTGCGCAACGTGCGGTTCCAGTACGTCGACGGCGTACCGGTACTGCCAGGCCTCGACCTGGACGTGCCGGCCGGTCAGACCCTCGCCCTGGTCGGTACGACGGGTGCAGGTAAGACCACCATCGCCAAGCTGGTGGCACGGTTCTACGACCCGACCAGCGGTCACGTGCTGCTGGACGGGACCGACCTGCGTGATTTCACCGAGGACGACCTGCGTGAGCGGGTGGTGATGGTGACCCAGGAGAACTTCCTGTTCACCGGCACGGTCGCGGACAACATCCGGTTCGGCAAGCCGAGCGCCACGCTGGACGAGGTGGTCGAGGCGGCCAAGGTGATCGGCGCGCACGACTTCATCATGGCGTTGCCGGAGGGCTACGAGACACAGGTGGAGAAGCGCGGCAGCCGGCTGTCCGCCGGCCAGCGGCAGCTGGTCGCGTTCGCCCGGGCGTTCCTCGCGGATCCCGCCGTACTGATCCTCGACGAGGCGACGTCCAGCCTGGATATCCCCAGCGAGCGGCTGATCCAGCGCGCGCTGCGGACCATCCTGGCCGACCGTACGGCGATCGTGATCGCGCACCGGCTGTCCACGGTGGAGACCGCGGATCGCGTGCTGGTGCTCGAATACGGCCGGATCATCGAGGACGGCGCACCCACCGACCTGGTCACCACCGGAGGCCACTACTCCGGCCTCCACCAGGCCTGGGAAGACTCCCTGGCCTGAGCCAACGTGGAGGTGGGCGCGTGGGTTGGTCTGACCCACGCGCCCACTCTGCGCGCTCCTCCCTGGGCACGGAGACGGGTACTGGAAATGCTGTGGCGGTGGCCGGCCCAAGGGTGACAAGGTGACGCGTATGCCCGAAGTCGTGCTACCGCTGACGGTGAGAGACCTGACTGCCGAGGACCTGCATCCGGGCTTCTCCGGGTGGTCAGCGACCTATCGTCAGGGCACATTCACCGCGCTCGACCGGGCGAAGCGCGGCGAGGTCGACTTCCTCGCAGTCTGTCCGCCCTCGGGTATTCCGGTGGCGACCGGCGGGGTCGACTACGCCAAGCCCTCGGGTATCCCAGTGCTGTGGCAGCTTTCGGTTGATGCGCCGCTGCGTTCCTGTGGCATTGGAACGGTCCTTGTCCGCGCCTTGGAGCAGCGGATCCGCGGACGCGGCCTCACCTGGGCCGAACTGGGAGTGGACGAGAACGAGTCACGCCCGCGCGCACTCTATGAACGCCTCGGCTACGTCGTCACCGGCCGCGAGCCCGGATCCTGGGACCAGGAGGCGCCGGACGGCACAGTCACCCGCTACGAAACGATGATCACGGTCATGCGCAAGCAACTTGCCTGGACCTCTGCCTAAGAGCTCGCACATCGGATCGATCTACGCCTGCAAGGCAGGCGGCTGCCGCCCGGGCAGTTCGCCCGGGCGCGTGGGAAAGCGGTCCGCTGTTCGGGGCCACTCGCTGTGAGCCGTTACCTGCGGCGGGAGACACGCCGCGCGGTGCGGCGCCCGGTCCGGCGCGCGACCCTGCGTGATCCAAGCATCGGTTCTCCTCCTCCCTGTGCGGTGGCGAATGACGGCGCTCGGTCAGCGTGCGGCGCCCGCAGTTTCCATCTCGTGCAGTTCCTTGGCTTCCTCAGCCGATACCAGCCCGATCTCGATGAGGTCCAGTGGGCTGATGAAACCGTCGCTGATACGGAACCCCCCGGCCCGGGCAATGGCATCCCGGAGCGGCACTGCCCAGTGGTGCTCCAGCAGGATGAGCGCCGCGGCGGAGTCATTCGGGATCTCCTCGAGCACATCCCAGGCCTCCTCGGCGGTGAACGCGCTCACACCGCCCTGCTCGGCAACCGCCTCGGCGCCGGCTTCCGCGCCGGCCACCATGCCCTCCTCGCCCTCGAAGCCCAGGCCGATGAGCGCCCCGATCTTGCTGCCCAGCTCGATCGCTTCGTCCTCGGACAGGTTGCTGAGATGCTCGGCCTCCAGGTCGCCGTCCGCGCTCTTGTAGACCGCCAGCGAGTCGATCACGCGGACGGTGTCGCTCTCACGGAGCCGTTCGAGTTCGGCGATGATCTCACCGTGGAATTCAGGGTGCTGGAATCCCAGCACGATGAGCTGTACAGGTCCGATTGCCATGTTCCGCTCTCCCTCTCCTCTCCTGAGCATCCCCGCTCACAGCCGCAAAGTCATCTCGGCTTGTGGTCCGTGGGTGCTGTCAGGAGGCGTCGATATGCCTGCGCTCCACACTGGTGCGCGCGTCACCTCCACGCGTCATCCACAACGGATGAGCGTGGGGCCGAACCGGCGGAGCAAGGCCGATCAGCCGCTGCGACCTCGGCCTGCTCATGCTCGAACTCGGCTGAGGTCACGGCCGTGATCCGGCGGCCCGCACCGACCTGCGGCTTGCGAGGAGAGCCGCTTGGAGTAACGCCTCAGTCACTCCACGTCCACGCGACTCGACCGGGCGGACGATCAGCGGGCGACGAAGGAGCGCGCAGGTAGACCTAGGCGCTGTGGAAGGCCTCGACGACCTGTTGGACTCGGTAGGCGCTGGCGAAATCGGCCAGGTCGGGGGTTTGCTCGCCGCGGATCGCGCGAGCGAACAGGGACAGGCGGGTGGTCTCCGAGCCGGGTTCGCCGGTGAGGTCGACCGGTTGCCAGCCGTTGCCCTCAGCAACGAACAGGTCGCGCCAGTTGCTCAGGCGATAGGACTGCCGCGACCCCCGCAGTACCCACTCATAGGTCGTCGGCTGAGCGCCCACCACACCGGTCAACTGCACCGGGATGTCGCCGGCCCGCATCAGGCCGTACGCCGCCGTCTCGCTGCCCGGACCGCGATGATCCAGTACGCCGTGAACCAACTCCAGCGGCCCGACCAGCCGATCGGTCAGATACGCGAAATGCGAGAACACCTCGCGGACGAACCCGCCTTGCGCCCGCTCACCCACCCAGG
The DNA here is from genome assembly GCF_004342025.1 of Kribbella steppae. GTDB lineage: Bacteria > Actinomycetota > Actinomycetes > Propionibacteriales > Kribbellaceae > Kribbella > Kribbella steppae. Next base: position 897,643 of record NZ_SLWN01000001.1, read on the forward strand.
TCGCCGCGGCCTGGAACTCACGCGGCCAGACCGGGAAGGCCAGCCGGATCTCCACCGCCAGCACCTCACCGACTCGACCGTCCGCGATCGCCGCTTCGACGTACCGGGTGGATTGCCGATCCGACAACGAGAAGTTGACCGCCGCCGCGCGGCCACTCGCCTTCGCGGCTGACAGCATCGCCTCCGCGTCAGCGGCCGATACCGACAGCGGCTTCTCGCAGAACACCGCCTGCCCGGCCTGCAGAGCCGGTACGACGAGCGCCGCGTGCGTACCGGGTGGTGTCGCGATGTAGACCGCGTCCACCCCATCCGCACCGATCACGTCTTTGGGCTCGGTGCTGAACACAATGCCAAGGTGCTCGGCGGCCAGGCGCGCGATCATGGCGGGGTCGAGGTCGGCTGCCCGCGACACAACGAAGTCCGGGTGCGGGAGGGCCGCGGTGAACAACCCCTGGCCCATCGCGCCGAGTCCGACGATGCCGAGGCGGATCGGAGTCGAAGTCATGCGGCCAGTCTCTCGCGACGAGTCCTGTCGGAGCAGGCCGGTAGCGTGACGGACATGCTGACGACGCTGGCGGTGGAGAACTACAGGTCACTGCGGCGGTTGGTCATGCCCCTGCGCGGTCTGAACGTCGTCACCGGCGCGAACGGCACCGGGAAGTCCAGCCTCTACCGCGCACTCCGTCTCCTCGCCGACGCCTCCCGCAACGGCGCCGTCGCAGCGTTGGCCCGCGAAGGCGGCCTCCAATCGACGCTGTGGGCAGGCCCGGAGCACGTCCGCAAAGACCGCCCGGTGCAAGGGACCGTCCGCACCAAGTCGGTCGGGTTGCGGATGGGATTCGCGGGTGACGACTACGGCTACCTGATGGATCTCGGGCTACCGGTGCCGAACGGCTCGGTGTTCGATCTCGATCCGGAGATCAAACGGGAAGCGCTTTGGTCAGGACCCTTCCTGCGACCAGCCGCGCTGCTGGTGGAGCGCGTCAACCGCGAGGTGCGAATCCGTTCCAATGACGGCGACTGGCAACGGGGCGGACATCACCTGCAGACGTTCGACAGCATGCTCAGCGAGTTCGCCGACCCCGAGCGCGCCCCCGAACTCCTGACCGTCCGGGACCGGCTCCGCTCGTGGCGCTTCTACGACCACTTCCGCACCGACGCCGCCGCACCCGCACGACGCGTCCAGATCGGCACCCGTACGCCGGTCCTCGGCCCGGACGGTGCCGATGTCGCGGCAGCGCTTCAGACCATTCGCGAGATCGGGGCCAAGGGAGCCCTCGACGAGGCGATCGAGTTGGCGTTCCCGGGCAGCCAGGTGCAGATCGTCAACGCCGCGGGCCGCTTCGAGATCGCCTTCCGGCAGCACGGGCTGCTCCGGCCGCTGTCCGGCGCCGAACTCTCCGACGGCACACTCAGATACCTCCTCTGGGTCGCCGCCCTGCTGACCCCACGACCGCCCGAACTCCTGGTCCTCAACGAACCCGAGACCAGCCTGCACCCGGACCTCCTGCCCGCCTTGGCGAACCTCGTCGTCACCGCCGCAAAGGAGGCGCAGGTCATCGTCGTCACCCACTCCCGCCCGTTCCTCGCCTCACTCGAGGCCCTCGCCGACGACCTACAGACCATCGAGCTCATCAAAGACCACGGCGCCACCACCATCGCCGACCAAGGCCCCCTCGACGAACCACCTTGGAAGTGGCCGTCCCGCTAGTGAATCCAGATCGCGCCGCCGTCGTACTCGACACACGCGGCGTCTCTGTGTTCGCTCGGCCAGTCGACGTTGTCCTTGTCGATCCATTCGATGGTGGTCCGACCGCCATTCTGGTGGGCGATCAACTGATCCAGTGACGTCCACGAGGAGGTCACGACAGGTGCCCCGGCCAGTGCAGCGCGACCTGCCCGCTGCTCCAGACGGCTCCCTCGGCAACAATCCCTGTCTCGCTTTCGGCGGCCCCACGATGGCGTCGTACAAGCCAGAACCGACGCGGCGGTGTGAGATCGGGGTCGAGCGCGTCGCTGCTCATCTCAGCCTCTCCGGGACGTCATCGCCCACCCAGGCTGCTGACCGCAGTACTGGCCAGCCCCGGTCGGTGAGTTTGACCGGACGCTGCTTGAGCGGTGGATCCAGCAACCCGCGGAGCATCCGGATCGTGTCTTCGGCGGCGCGGTGCACATCGAGGATCCCTCGCACCTCCGCCAGCACAGCCGTTGGCTCTCTCGGTGCCGACTGGTTCATCGTTGCCCCCGTAGATCTTGCAGCGAGTTGGAACGGCCAGGGCGACAGGGCAGGAAGACGGCGCACCGCCCTACGCACTCGAAGCTCACCCACCGCCCTGGCCTCACCACAGACTCTGCCGTCAGTCACCCACCGAAACCACCGAGGCGGTCTGTGATCATTCCAGGCATTTATCCCCGCCTGACAGGGACGTTTCGTGGCACCATGGGTACGGTGAGTATCGACCCCTCCCCTCGCTCCGCCGCAGCCGGAACGAGCCTGCGCCAACAGCGGCGACACTGGGCCGCCGAACTGCGAGTGCAGGGCTCCACTTGGGTCGAGGTAGCGGAAGCATTCTCCGACAGGTACGGCGTCAACCCACGCGTCGCCTTCCGCCTCGCTCACGACTGGAGCCAACGCGATGCCGCGGACCGGTGGAACCAGCGATGGCCCGCCGACCCGAAGACCTTCAAGAACTTCTCCTACTGGGAGCAGTGGCCGGCGGCGACCGGCTACGCGCCGTCGCTCGAAGTGCTAGCCAGGCTGGCGGAGCTGTACCAATGCTCCGTTGCCGATCTCGTCGCCGACCTGGCGGACTTCAGGTGGACGGACTCAGCTCATGCGGCCGGTGGGAACCTGACCGGTTCGTGGGTCTCCCGGTACACCTACTACTCGTCCGGCCGAGGTGAGGAGCTGCACGGCGAGCACACGGTCCGGCTACGCCACTCCGGTGGCCGGATACTCGGTACCAATGATCCAGGGGAACTTGGATCGAGGCTCACGCTGGACCTGTCCCTCAGCGGAGCGATCGCCACCGGGACCTGGACCGAGCGAACGTCATCTGTGGGTTACTACCGAGGGGCCGTGTACCACGGAACGATCCAGCTCGTCGTCAGTCCACAGGGGCGCTCGATGACAGGCCGGTGGCTCGGATTCGACAAGGAGTTCAACGTCAACTCTGGCGACTGGCGCCTTGAATGGCTCGAGGGTTGAACTCACAGCTCGGGGACCCCAACGGATCCGCTGATGAGGGCAATGATCGTCGTGTCTCTGGCGAACGCTCCGCGAGTGACCTGGTCGAAGAGCGCGTACATCATCTTTGCCTCGTAGACCCAATCGAGCAGCAGGCCGTGTCTCGTGTCGAAATCCTCGATGAAGTCGTCCAGCTCAGGTGTCCGCTTCGCATAGCCACCGAAGTGGTAGTCGCCTTCGAGGCGCCACGTGCCAACTCGTGAGCCGTACGTCGCCTGCTGCAGTTCGACGATCTCATCCTCGAGGAATTCGCCGCCTTTCAGCACCGGAACGCCAACCACCTGTTGATGCGCAGCCATTCCTGCTGCGACGCCGGCCAGCGTTCCGCCGGTACCAACCGCACAGAACAGCGCGTCGAACGGCTCTTTCAGTTCAGCTGGCAGTTCTGCGCATCCAAGTACAGCCGTACTGTTGCTGCCGCCTTCAGGGAGCAGGTAGAAATCACCGAACTCTCGGTGCAAAGAGCTGATCACAGCATCCGAGGTCTTGGCGCGGTAAGTGGTGCGATCGAGATAGGTGAGCCGCATACCGCGGGCCGTGGCGTAGGCGAGCGAGGGGTTCAGCGGCACATGCTCCTCGCCCCGGATCACGCCGATCGTCCTGAAGCCTCCGTAGTGGCCAACCGCAGCGGTCGCCCGAATGTGGTTCGAGTAGGCGCCGCCGAAGGTCAGGAGCGTATCCAAGCCGCGTTCGCGCGCCGTGGAAATGTTGTACTTCAACTTGCGCCATTTGTTGCCGGGGATCTCTGGGTGGATGAGATCGTCACGCTTGAGCAGGACACGAACGGCCGAACTGGCCAGGCGATCGTCGTGAAGCTCCGACACCGGCGACGGAAGCTGAAGATCGACCGACTGAAGCTCACGCACCACCCCAGCATCGCACGACGACACCCCGGTCGCTCGACCGCTGCCGACCGTCCACGGTCTGCTGCAGATCCACCTGCTGGCGACACCACGGGGTAGTTGCGGAGCGGGCGACGAAGGAGTCCGCGCACAGCGCGTGGCAGCGCGCAACGCAAGACCGGGCGGGCGGGAGCACCGGCGAGCACGCGACGTAGGAGCGGGCGTAGTGGTGCGTGGGTAGATCAGCTAGTCCTTGACGGATTCGAAGCGGACGAGGATGAGGGAGCCTATTGCGGAGAGGACGAAGCCGGCGATGGCGCCGGGCCACCAGCCGGAGCGGACGGCGTCGTCCAGGACGAAGACTCCGACGGCGGCGGGCGTGATCGTTTGGAGCGCGATCATCGGGGTGGTGGCGAGCGTTACCGAACCTCGTTGCAGTGCCAGCGAGTAGAGGATGAAGGCGAGCGCTCCGCTGATCGGCAGGGTGTACGTCGTTGGGCTGCGGAGCAGCTCGCTGATCGAGCCGTCCTCGAGCAACCGGGCTGAGATGGCGACACCGGCGTACCCGAGACCTGCCAAGAGACCGAGCAGGGCGGTGGAGATGCCGTGTTGTGAACGACTGGCGAGGGCACCGAGTACGGCGATGACCACGAGGCCGACGATGATGCCGATGGTGAGGCCCTGGTGGCGGGCGCTGTCACCCGCGTCGCCGGCAGACACGGCAAGCAGGCCGAGGCCGACGCAGACCGCGATCACTGCGGACCATTCGAGTCCGCTCAACTGGTCCGACATCAGCCGGGTCGCGAGCAGGGCGGTGACCACCAGGCTGGCTGCGATCCCGGCCTGGGCGAGGTAGAGCGGAAGCAGGCGCAGGGCAACGAAATGCAGTGCGAAGCCGGCCAGGTTCAGCGCCAGCGCGGCAAGAAACGCCGGTTGCTTGAGCAACGCGACGATGAACCCGCCGAGCCGCCGCGGATCGAGCTCCGACTCGGTCGGCACCTTGCGCGAACCGACTGCCTGCAGGATCGAGGCGATACCGAAGAGCACCGCGGCACTGAGTGCCGCGCCGAGACCAAGAAGCACTTACGCGACCTTGCGTCGGGGTACCCAGAAGGTCAGGTACAGGCTGAGGACCCCGTAGTACAGGAGATACGACAGCGAGACAGCGACCACGATGGCGTTCGGGTTCGGCATCTGGGCGAGCAGGACGGCGTACGACGCCAGCCAGATCGCGGTGGTGAGCAGGTTCAGCGACCGGAACGCCTTCGTCCGAGACGGGTAGACGTACTTCACCGGTACGAACACCAGGATCGAGCAGACCACCAGGATGACGCCGGTGGTGACCGGGCTGAGGCCGAGGATCACCACGTAGAACGCGACCACGTTCCAGTAGCTGGGGAAGCCGAGGAAGAAGTGGTCGTCGGTCTTCGCGTCGACCCGGCAGAACTGGTAGCTGGAGGCAAGCAACGGCAACGCGGCCAGCGCCGCGCCCCAGCCGCCGGACGGCAGGTAGTCGCCGGTCCAGAGCAGCACGATCGGGGCGAAGGCGTAGGTCAGGTAGTCGACGATGTTGTCGAGCATCGCGCCGTCGAACCACGGGATGGTCTCCTTCACCCGCAACCGGCGTGCGAGCATCCCGTCGGTCCCGTCGATCACCAGTGCGGCCAGACCGAGCCAGAGCGCGCGGACGGCGTCCCCGTCGATGGCGGCGATGACGATGAGCAGCGCGAGCACCGTTCCGCTCGCGGTATAGGCATGCAGTGCCAGTCCGGCCAGACGCAACCGCGTCGACCCGACGAACGGTTCCTGCACCGCGTCGTGTGTGGTCAGGACGACTCCCAGAACTCGGTCGACGCAGCGCGCGCCGGGCCCGGTCAACGCAACCGCGCCGGCCCCAGCGTCTCACAACCGCTGGGCTGCTTCGCTCACCCAGTACCCTTCCGCCGTGGATCTGTTCACAGACCTTACGAGGACGGCCCGGACCTTCCCCTGATGCGCGGCGGCGTGGTCGTCGAGGTCGGCCTATTGGTCCCCGGCATCCGGTACCGGGTGCTCTGGGTGACCGACGGCGTCGTGAAGATCGCCGCCGGCTCCAGCATGGTGTGGCTCAGCTACCGGGTCTAGTTGACCGGCTCCAGCACGAACTGCGGGATCTTGCGGGAGGTCTTGGTCTGGTACTCGGCGTACGGCGGGTAGGCCGCGACCGAGCGCTGCCACCACTCGTCGTACTCCTCGCCCTCGATCTCACGGGCGACGTACTCCTTGGTGACGTCGCCGTCCTGCAGCGTGAGCTTGGGGTCGGCCTTCAGGTTGTAGTACCAAACGGGGTTCTTGGGCGCGCCGCCGAGCGAGGCGACGGCGGCGTACACACCGTTGTGCTCGACGCGCATCAGCGGCACCTTGCGGAGCTTGCCCGACTTGGCGCCGCGCATGGTGAGCAGCACGACCGGCATGCCCATGATGTCGACCGCGCCCGTGGTCCCGGCCGCCTCGACCTTCTCCACCTGGTTGCGAACCCAGCCGGTCGGGCTCGGGGCGTAGTCGTCACTGTTCGATGTCATGTGACCGATCATAATGGTGATGCGTCACCATCAACAATCACCGCGCGTCGCCGCCCGATTCCCGGACAGCTCGTGGGGCTGTCGCCGGACCGCCGGACAGAGTCGCGGGACTGCCAGACTGAGTCGCGGGGCTAGCGGACAGATCAGCGGGCGACGCCGGGTTCTCGGACAGCACGGCCTCGACCTGTGCCGTTTCGGCGATCTCCGCGATCACGGCCAGCCGGCTGTCCCACTGGGCAGCGACATCCGCGATCCAGGCCGCGGTCTCGGTCAGCGCCTGAGAGCACAACTCGAAGCGCACATCCCGGCCCAACCGGCGACTCTCGACCAGCCCGGCCTCCCGCAGTACGGCGAGATGCTGCACTACGGCCTGCCGTGTCACCGGCAACTCCCCCGCCAACGACGTCGCCGTCCGCCCACCACCGGCAGCCAGCAACTCCACGACGGCCCGCCGAGTTGCATCACCCAACGCCCCCAGCACCCCGTCCACGCGTACGGCGGGAGCCCCGGAGCCGAGCGACGAGTCCAGTACGTCACTCACAACGACGGCGCCAGCTCCGTGAGAGCGGCAAGACCACCATCCCAGCCCTGCGCCGACTCGTCGGCCCGCTTGAGCTGCTCCTGCGCCGAGACCTCCAGCCGATCGAATCCGCTCTCCACGACCAGCAGCCTGGTCCCCTCACCTTCCGGCGTGAGGGTGAACTCCACCAGGTTCGAGTTCCCCGGCATCGGATCCACACCCGGATCGACGGCGTACCGGTACGCGAACCGCCGCCCCGGCTCCACCTTCTCCACGAACCCGAGATACTCCCCGTGCTCGTCCCACCGCATCACCAGCCGCCCACCCGGCCGCAGGTCGATCTCCGCCCCGCCGAACGCATACCAGCGGGCAAAGTTCTCCGGTTGCGTCACGGCCGCCCACACCACCTCCGGCCGCGCCTCGACGTACACCTCACGCTCCACCCTGCTCTCCATACCTCCAACCCTGCCACTCGACAGCAGGATGTGCAAGTCACCACTTGCACATCACGGAGCGCAGGACTGAAGCTGGGTCGCGGTGGCAATGGTGGCCTCGATCCAGCGGCGGCGCAGGAAGTGCGCCTTGAGCAACCGGTGGACGCCGTCCAGGACGACCAGGCGACCGCGGTAGGCGACCAGGTTGATCGGGCGCTCCAGGTCGGCATCCATCACGCGCTGGTAGGGGGCACGGAAGTTCATCGGGGTGGCGGCGACCTGGTTCGGGGTGACCTTGAAGCGTTCGCCGTCGAGCTGCCACAGCGGCAGGTCGAACATCCAGATCAGATCGGCGACCTCCACCGGCTCGACCTTCAGGTCGAGCTCCCACAGCTTCTCCAGCTGCCATCGGTACGGCGGGAACGCATCGCGGACCGAGTCCGGCATCAGGGCGAGCAGTTCCCCGAACGAGACGTCCGGCGCAGCCCGATCAGCATCCGCGTCGAAGGAGACATCCTTGTCGATCGTCACGGTCGTGCAGGCTACGCCATCCCCAGAGCCATTCGCGGAGGCATCCGCGAAGGCATCCGCTAGGCATCCGCGGACCGCGGCCTCAGCCGAGCGCCGTGCGGTGGATGATCACGATCGCGGAGTCGTCCCCCGGACCGCCGGCTGCGTCGACCAGCACATCGGCACCGCCCTGGAACCCCTGTGCGACCAGGCGTTCCGCGGCCCCCGCCAGCCGGTCGGTCCCCCGGCCGATGTCCCGCAGCGGCGTCTCGACCATCCCGTCGCTGTACAGGAACAACGCGTCCCCCTGCTTCAACTGCCCGTGGTTCACCGAGAACTCCGGCGCCTCCATCAGCCCGAGCAACGGCCCGTCGGCGTCCCGCGTCTGCCACCGCCCCGACCACGCGTCGAACTGGATCGCGGGCGGATGACCGGCCGTCCGAACGTCGAAGTTCCCGGTCCTCAGATCGACGGCGACATGCACCACGGTGGCGAAGTCGTCGTCCCAGTCCTGGCGCCGCAGATACCGGTTCGCCGATGGCAGGAACTCCTCCTCCGGTACGACGCCGAGCAGTCCGCCGAACGCTCCGGACAACAGCAGCGCCCGGGTCCCCGCGTCGATTCCCTTGCCCGAGACATCGACCAGTGCAACCTCGAGTACGTCGCCGCGGGTCGTCGACACGACGAAGTCACCGGAGAACGTCGAACCGCCGGCCGAGCGGATCGCCACCTCGGCGAGCCAGCCGGCCGGCAGCGGCGGCAACTCGCCCTGCGCGGTGAGGATGTCGCGCAACTCCATCAGCATCGACTCACCGCGCGTCCCCGGCACTCCGAGCCGGCTGCGCACCTTGGCATTGGTCAGCATGATCCAGCCGATGACCGCGAGGACCAGCACAAAGCCGATCCGGGGCAGCGTCAGTCCGCGGGACAGGACGACGTACGCGCCGAACGTCACCGTGATCCCGGTCAGCGCCACCAGTTCGCGGAACCTCAGCAGCAGGCCGCCGAGCACCAGCGGGATGATCAGCAAGGAGGCCGGTACCAACGTCTGCCAGACCAGGCTGGAGACGGCAAAGACGACAGTCGTCAGCGCCAGCGCGACGAAGGCGAGCCGATGGGATCGGCGGGCACGTCGCCCCAGCCATTCGACCCGGCGGCCGATCCGTCGTACCTCAGCGAGACCGCCACTCCTGTTCATGGTGTGAAGAAGATAACGGCACTGGCTGGTCCGCGCATCCAGTCGTAACACAACTGATGAATGTCAGCTCTTGCGCGTGAGGCCGGTGCGCTGGCACTTCGGGCACCAGAACAAGTTGCGTCCGGCCAATATCTCGGTCCGGACCACCGAATGGCAGACGTGGCAGCGCTGCCCCTGCCGGCGGTACACATACACCTCGCCACCATGGTCGTCCTGACGTGGATCGCGGCCCATTGCCTCGGGTGTGTGGTCGTCGGCCACGGTATCGATCCGGCCGGTCTCGACGCCGTACTTCATCAGCTCGAGCAGGTCGTCCCACATCCCCTGCCACTCGCGCTTCTTCACCAGGTGGCCGCGTGTCATCGGATGCAGCTTCGCCCGGAACAGCACCTCGGCGCGATAGACGTTGCCGACGCCGCTGAGTACTTCCTGGTCCATCAGCAGTTGCCCGATCGGCAGCTTGCTGCGGTGGATCCGTTTCCAGGCCAGCTCAGGGTCGGCGTCGTCGCGCAGTGGGTCCGGACCGAGCCGGGCCATCAACGCCTCGCGCTCGGGATCGGTCAGCACCTCGCACACGGTCGCTCCGCGCAGATCGGCGTACGACGTCTCGTTCTGCAAGCGGAGCCGGACCTGACCGACCGGCTCGGGCACCGGGGCCGGCCCGAAGTCGACCTTGCCGATCAGGCCGAGGTGGATGTGGAGCCAGCCTGCGCCCTCGAAGTCGGCGAGGAAGTGTTTGCCGTGAGCCTCGGTCTGGCGCAGGACCTGCCCGTTCAGCCGCGCGGCGCCGTCGACGAACCGGCCCTGCGGGCTGGACGCCTGGACCGGGCGGCCGCCGAACGCGTCCCAGACGTCGTTCGCCAGCCGGTGCAGGGTGTGACCTTCAGGCATGATTCCTCTTATGGGTATAACAGGTTCGTCAGGAGCCAAGGGCCGCAGCGGCCCACCCACCCCGGCGGTCGTCGGCACGGGCCGCTCGATGCGGGCCCGTGACGTCTCCCGCCCACGTCACCCGGTCAACCGCCGCCCGGTCGAACCGAAGCCCTCCGAGCCGGAGCCGGCCGATGACGACAAGCCGGAGGCTCAAGGCAACGGCGGCAGCTCGCCGGTCGACTCGTAGGCGGACAGCATGTCGATCCGTCGGGTGTGCCGGTCCTCACCCGAGTAGTCGGTGGCCAGAAACGTGTCGACGAACCCGGTCGCCTCGTCCTCGGAGTGCATCCGCGCCCCGACGCTGATCACGTTCGCGTTGTTGTGCTCGCGCCCGAGCCGCGCGGTGTCGGTGCTCCAGGCCAGGATCGCCCGGACCCCCTTCACCTTGTTGGCCGCGATCTGCTCACCGTTGCCGGAGCCACCGATCACGATGCCGAGGCTGCCCTCGTCCTTGGCCACCCCCTCACCGGCCCGCAGGCAGTACGGCGGGTAGTCGTCGACCGCGTCGTACACGGCCGGGCCGTGGTCGACGACGTCGTGTCCGGCAGCCTTGAGGTGCTGGACCAGGTGATTCTTCAGTTCGAAGCCGGCATGGTCGGAGCCGATGTGCACTCGCATGGCCTGCAATCTACTGTCCGCCGCCTTGCGTGCGTACGCCGCCCGGCACTGTCAGCGCCGCGGTCAGCCGCGTCACCTCGGCGTAGGCCTTCTCGTACTGCGTTCCGGACGGGTGCAACGTGAACACCGCGACGATGGTCCGGTCGCTCGGCCCGACCGTCCCCGTGGTGTGCAGTGCATCGCTGACGAGGTCGACCGGCGTATCGACCGGCTTGGCCGTGTCCTTGCGGTAGCCGCTCGACCCGAGGAAACCCGACCAGCCCTGCTTGATGCTGAAATCAGGATCGAAGACCGACGCGATCCCGAAGTACTGGTCGAAGCCGTCCGTGCCGAGGCGGGTCGGCTGGTGCAGCAGGCCCATCACCAACTCCCGCACCGGCTCGGGTGCCCGATCCAGGATGTAGCGATAGATCTGGACAGTGTCGGCGGCGGTGATCGCGACGTACCCCCAGAAGCCGGGGTGGGTGGTGGGCGGCCCGGCCGTGTGGGTCAGGCCGAGCCGCTGCACCATCCGGTCGACGATGGCGGCACCACCGAGCTCGTCCCAGTAGTAGCTCGCCGCGTCGTCGTCGCTGCTGCGCAGCATCACCTCGAGCCGGGTCCGGTCCGCGGCCGGTACGTCGTACGCCGGCGCACGGTCCCAGAGGTAGTCGAGCACGATCAGCAGCTTCACCACGGACGCCGACCGGAACCGGTGATCCGCGTTGTGCCGCTGGACGAACAGCCCGGTCCTGCGGTCGAAGACGGCGATCCCGGCCGTCACGCCGTCGGATACCGCATCGATCTCGGGCAGCTCATCACGCAGCGTCATCTGGAACCTACTCACCACTCGGGGGATTCGTTGGTGAGCAACCTTCACCAGCCGGCGCGGTTCGAAACAAGCCCTGAACCACAGACCGAATCAGTCGAAGATCGGGCCGCGGTCCCGGGTCCGCTTGATCTCGAAGAAGCCCTCGGTGCCGGCCACCAGGCGGACGCCGTCCCAGAGCTTGCCGGCCGCCTCACCCTTCGGGGCGGGCGTGACCACCGGGCCGAAGAAGGCGGTGCCCTCGACGGCGATGACCGGCGTACCGACCTCCATGCCGACCAGGTCCATGCCGGCATGGTGCGACTTCTTCAGGGCATCGTCATAGCGGTCGGTCTCGGCGGCCTCGATCAGCGACGCCGGCAGCCCGACCTCCGCGAGAGCCTCCTTCACCACGTCACCCTTGCCGTCGCCGACGCCACGACCCTCGACGTGGATCCGCTGGCCGAGCGCGGTGTAGAGCGGCAGCAGCACCTCGTTACCGTGGGCCTGCTCGGCCGCGATCAGCACCCGGACCGGGCCCCGGAGGTTGCGCAGGTTCTGCTTGTACTTCTCGTCCAGATGGTCACGCCCTTCGTTCAGGACGGCCAGGCTCATCACGTGCCAGGTCGTCGTCACGTCCCGGACCTGCTCGACCTCGAGCATCCAGCGAGACGTCATCCAGGCCCAGGGGCAGGCCGGGTCGAACCAGAAATCGGCGGAGGCAGTCATATTCACCATCATACAAAATCGAACAACTATGCACCGGTTTGGTATCCATGCCCCAAGATCGCGGGGAAACCGTCGGCGAACCGGCCAGCCAGGTGCATAGGATGCCGACATGCCTGGAACCAACCTCACGCGCGACGAGGCGCGTACCCGTGCCGGGGTGGTCAGCGATGTCGAATACGCGATCGAGCTCGACCTGACCAACGCCCCGAGCGGCGCTCCGACCTTCCGGTCGGAGACCACCATCACATTCGCCGCCACCGCCGGCGCGAGCACCTTCGCCGACCTGATCGCGGAGAAGGTGCGTGAGGTGACCCTGAACGGCCGCTCGCTCGACCCGGACACCGTGTACGACGGCGCCCGCGTGCAGCTGGACGAGCTGGCGGAGCGCAACGAGCTGACGGTGATCGCGGACTGCACCTACTCGCGCACCGGTGAAGGGCTGCACCGCTCGGTCGACCCGGCCGACAAGGAGACCTACCTCTACACGCAGTTCGAGGTACCGGACGCCCGCCGGGTGTTCACCACCTTCGAGCAGCCGGACCTCAAGGCCCCTTTCACTTTCACCGTGTCCGCGCCGGCCCGCTGGGTGGTCATCTCCAACGCGCCGACGCCCGAGCCCACGTCGTACCAGGGTGAGAACGGCGAGGAGCTGGCCCGCTGGGAGTTCCCGCCGACCGAGCGGATGTCGACGTACATCACCGCGGTGGTGGCCGGGCCGTACCACGTCGTCACGGACTCGTACGACGGCCCGCACGGCAGCTACCCGTTGTCGCTGCTCTGCCGTCCGTCGCTGAAGGAAGCCCTCGACGTCGACGACCTGTTCGAGGTGACCAAGCAGGGCTTCGAGCTGTTCGAGCAGGCCTTCGGGACGCCGTACCCGTTCCACAAGTACGACCAGGCGTTCGTGCCGGAGTACAACATGGGCGCGATGGAGAACGCGGGGTGCGTCACGCTGCGGGACGAGTACATCTTCCGCAGCCGGACGACGCACGCGGAGATGGAAGCCCGCGCGAACACGGTGCTGCACGAGCTCGCGCACATGTGGTTCGGCGACCTGGTCACGATGACCTGGTGGGACGACCTGTGGCTGAACGAGTCGTTCGCCGAGTGGGCCAGCCACTGGGCCCAGGCGGTCGCGACGACCAAGTACGCCGGTGCCTGGACGACCTTCTGCAACGCGCGGAAGAACTGGGCCTACCGGCAGGACCAGCTGCCCTCGACACACCCGATCGCGGCCGACATGGTCGACTTCCATGCGGTCGAAGTGAACTTCGACGGCATCACCTATGCCAAGGGCGCCTCGACGCTGCGGCAGCTGGTCGCGTTCGTCGGTGAGGACACCTTCATCAGCGCGCTGAAGGAGTACTTCTCCGACCACGCGTTCGGCAACACCGAGCTGACCGACCTGCTGAAGCCGTTGGAGAAGGCGTCCGGGCGCGACCTGGACGACTGGACCGAGCGCTGGCTGCGGACGGCCGGCGTCAACACGCTGCGGGCCGACTTCGCGGTCGACGCCGAGGGTGCGTTCACGTCCTTCGCGATCGAGCAGACCGCGGCGGAGAACTTCCCGGTCCTGCGGCCGCACCGGCTGGCTGTCGGCCTGTACCGCCGTACCGATGAAGGCCTGGTCCGGACCGAGCGGTTCGAGGTCGACATCGACGGACCGCGCACCGAGCTGGCCGAACTGGTCGGCGCGACGCAGCCGGACCTCGTGCTGCTGAACGACGACGACCTCACCTACGCCAAGATCCGGCTGGACGAGCGGTCCCGGGCCACCCTGGTCGAGTCGATCGACCAGCTGACGGAATCGTTGCCCCGGGCCCTTGCCTGGGGTGCGGCCTGGGACATGACCCGCGACGCCGAGATGCCGGCCAGCCAGTACGTCGGCATCGTGCTGCGCGGGATCAAGGCCGAGACCGACCTGACCGGCGTACGGTCGCTGCTCGGCCAGGCGACCAGCGCGATCAACCTCTACGCGGCACCGGCGAACCGGCCGACGCTGCGGGCGCAGTTCGAAGAGACGCTGGCCGAGCTGCTCGTCAACGCCGAGCCGGGCAGCGACCACCAGCTCGCGTTCGCCCGGGCCTACAGCTCCGCGGTGTTCTCCGATGCCGGCGCCGACCGGCTGGCCGCGTGGCTCGACGACCGCGACCTGCCCTCGGGGCTCGTGGTGGACACCGATCTTCGCTGGACGCTGATCGTCGCGCTGGCCCGGCTCGGCCGGATCGGTGCCGACGAGATCGACGACGAGTTGACCCGGGACACAACCATCACCGGGCAGGAGCGGGCCGCCCAGGCACGGGCCGCCCGGCCGACCGCCGAGGCCAAGGAAGACGCGTGGCGGATCGCGGTCGAGTCCGGGGACACCCCGAACGAGACGCAGTTCCGGACGATCCTCGGCTTCCAGCAGCCAGGTCAGGAGGAGCTGCTGCGGCCGTTCGTCGCGAGGTACCTGAGCGCGGCCAAGGACGTCTACACCCGCCTCGGCTCCTCGATGGGCGAGAACGTGCTGGTCTACCTGTCGCCGCGGAATCTGGCGGAACAGCCGACGCTCGACGCACTCACGTCCTGGCTGTCGACGGAGTCCTCGTCGGTGGACGCTCCCACCTTGCGCTACGTCAGCGAGGCCCAGGCCGACCTGACCCGCGCCCTCGCGGCCCAGGCCCGCGACGCGAGCTGAACACGACACCGGCGGTCTCTCGTTGAGACCGCCGGTGTCGAATTGGACCAGGGTGGGGTAAGACTGGGGCGGTGCCCGCTTCTGACCCCGCCCTGGCAGGTGCGGCAGCCGTTGCGCTGACCGGACTGGCAGAGGCGTACCGCCCTCGCCCTGTCACTCCACTGATGCCCTGGCGCTATCCGCATCGCCTGGTGAAGCCGTACATCATCACTGCCCGCGGACGGCAGTGGGACGACCAGATGGTCGACGCCGCCCGCGCCACCGCCACCCGGCAGCTCGAGTTCGACGACGCGATGGGTTCGGTCGGGCTCGGCGTCGTCGTACTGCACCTCGGCGACGACGGGATCTACCTCGTCGTGCAGAGCTGGGCGAAGGATTTCCAGTCCCGGCAGAGCATCTTCAGCGGCATGGACGTCGACGACCTCCGGCCGGCCCCGATCGGTGCGGCCCCATGCGTCTGGGAGCTGGAGGTCCTCAGCCACGAACGGGCGTCGTACGTGAACCACATCCTCGGCGCCGACGTCGATGTGGACGCCTGGCTCGACGACGCCCTCGACACCCGCCCCCAGCCGAAATACGACGGCATCCCCTCCGGGACCTAGGGCACGTCGCAGATCGCGGTAGCGCGAACGCTGCCAGTGAGAGTCAAACGCTTGTTGTTCGGCGGATAGTGAGGTGCCGACTCCGGGGCGCGATTCCTTGTCCCGAAGGAGATTCTCATCACGTGAGCAGTACTCATTTATTCAGTGGTTCGGTTTAAGCTGCAGCAAATATCCACCACCGGGGAATCTGGGGAGGGACCCTTGTCGTGACACCCGTGGATCACCGGAGGCCACCCGCCCGGCGACAACCGAAGAGCCCTTCCCGGCAGAGTCATTCCCCGCACAGTCACTCCCGCAAGCCCCAGCGCTCGCACAGTGCGGTCGGTGCGGCGATCGTGGCCGCCGCCGCGATGGTCGCCGTGTTCGCGTTCATCCTGACCCGGGGATCGTCGACCCCGCCCACCGACGACGGCCTGCGGGTGGGCGGCGCCGCGAACGGCGGAGCGGGGCCACCGGCGGCGGCCGCGCCGAGCCAGAGTACGGATCCGTCCCCGTCGGTCAACACCTCCAAGGCGGATCGCAAGCCGCCGGCGTCCTCGGCGTCGCCGAAGGCCAAGGTGCAGACCCCGCCGAGCGCGACGCCGAACACCGGCGCGACCTCTCCGGCCTTCAAGCGCGGCCAATGGATCGTCGTGATGGAGAAGTACCCGACCGACGTCGGCATGGACGCGGATCAGCTCGCCAAGGCCACAGCGGTCAAGATGATCACGGCGGGCGTTCCGGCCAAGGCGATGCTGGTCAACGGGCAGTATCCCGGGATCTCCAACAGCTCCATGGAGCCGGTCACCGACACCTGGATCGTCTACCTCGGTCCGGGCACATCGTCGGGGCAGATGCTCGACCTGTGCTCCGATCCGAGGACACAGCGCGTCCACAGCAGCCCCGCTTGCCCCACCTTCGAACCAGCCGGTGCCCCAGGCAGCTAGGCGATTGGGTCGGTCGCCAGCCGGGCGTGCAGGTGAGAGTCGTGCCGCTCGCCGGTCGGCTCGACGAAGAACTCGCGCATCGTGCCTTCCAACGGAAAGCCGGCCCGGACTGCGACCCGGCATGAGCCCTCATTGACGAGCGCGTGATCCAGCGACAGCCTGTGCAGCCCCAGTCCGTCCTTCGCGAAGGACCAGCGAGCTGCTGCATCCAGCGCGCGAGCAGCAAGCCTCCGGCCTCGTGCACCCGGGCTGACCCAGTACGCGACGACTGCCTGGTCGGGAACCCGGTTGACCTCACGGATCGACACCGTGGCCAGCACGTAGTCGCTGGTGGCGTCCGCGACCGCGAAGACCGCGTTGCCACGCTCCCAGCCGTCGACCCGCGTCTCGAGCCACCGTTTCGCCCGCAGGTCCGCGGGTGTGCGGATCACCGCCGTACCCGCGGTCCAGCGAAGGATCTCCGGGTCCCGCAGTGCTTCGGCGACCGCCGGCTCGTCCGTCCACCCGAACGGGCGCAGGACGAGGTCGTCCAGCTCGATGCGGTGTGGCCGGAGCCGCTGGCTCACTGCTTGTGCGGCTCGTTCGCGTGCAGCAGCGGAGCCTGGTGAGCGTGCGTACCCAGCTGCTGTACGCCGGTGACGAGACCGCCGGTCAGGTCACCGGTGGCGAACGAGGTCTGCATGGCCAGCGCCGCCAGACCGGCCGCGGTGTCCGAGAGCTGCCGCTTCGCGAGGGCGCCGGTGACGATCTCCAGCCGGCGTCCGGCCGGGTCGACGTACACCAGGACGGTGTTGTCCGGGTCGTCCAGTTCGTTCAGCAGCTCCAGCGCGAACGGCCGGGTCTCGGAGTCGGCACCACCGACGTACACGGAGAAGTGCAGGCCGGAGGCCTCCTCGGCGTGCCGGACCGCCCTCTCGATGTCGTAGAGCTGCTCAGGGGTGAAAGCGTCACCAGCTGGCACTTGCGCCTCCGGTAGAACGGGCGACGCCGGCACCGGCGCTCGCAGTGGTCCCCGGTGCGCCAGGCAACTCGGGCAGGTTGGCTGGGTCCGGCTTCGTCGCGGTCGGCCCGTTGATCCAGACCGGCGGAGCCCACCAGGACAGGCCAGGGCGGTAGCGCGGTCCGTTCGCGATCGACGGCGCGAAGACCAGGAGCGCCACCACCGCGATGACCAGTGCGGGGATGCCGACGAACACCAGCAGGGTGTGGCCGGAAACTTCAGTGATCACACCCAGAGCCTAGTCCCCAGCCCTCCGGCCCACGCCAGGGCCTCACCCCGGCGTGGGCCTGAGCACGGCGCCTGACTAGCAGCCGCCGCAGTTGTAGTAGGTGATGTCCCAGTGGTTGCCCTCGTTGGCGTAGATGTTGCCTGCGCCCGAGCGCCACTGCTGGGCGCCGTCACCGCGGTCGGCGATCCGGGTGAAGGTGTTGCGGATGTAGTTGCTGACACAGGTGTAGACCGAGATGTCGACCTTGTACCCGTTGCGGTGGCTGTAGGTGCCGGAGGCGTGGCCGACCTCGGTGCCGCCGGTGATGTTCACCGCGCATCCGCTCGCCTGCTTCAGCGTGCGTACGCCGTACACGGTGCTGTCGTTGATGTTGGTGAACGACGTGCAGGTCGGGATGTTCCAGTCGGAGCAACCGCCGCTGGACGACCAGGTGATCCCGGCGGCCCGGAAGATCGCGGTGGCCTGCGAGTGCGTCATCTTGGTGAGCGCGGCGGCCTGATCGACAGCGACCACACCGGGCAGCAGGCCGGCGAGGACGGCGACGAGCGGGACGAGAACTCGGCGGAGCACAGTCTTCATGGGGACACTCCTTGAAATACGGGGCGGATATTTCAAGGAGTGCACTTCCCCGGAAAGTTATTGACGAAACGTCCGGTTGAATCAGAAACGAACATCCGAACACTGGTAGAAGGCGTTCACCGTGTCGTGGATGGTCCAGACGGCGATGATCATGTGCCGCCCGGTCCGGCCGCTCGGCACGGTGCCGGCATGACTGACGTTGTTGGCCGGCCGCGCGCCGTTCATGGTGACGGTCAGGAACGGATTCAGCTCGAGCGCCGACCGGGTCAGCGGAGCGTTCTGATCCCAGCCCTGCTTGGTGATGTAGTACTTGAAGTCCGTGGTGGCGTGCGGTGCGGTCAGGTACCAGCGGAAGTTGTAGCTCTGGCCGGCCGTGAGCTGCTCCGCCGGCCAGGCTCCACCACGCTGGTCGTCCAGCTCGGCGAACTGGGACAGCCCGGCGGAGCAGAGCTTGCCGTCGGCCGGACCTGCCGCAGGGAAGCCCTTCGGGCCTTCGACACTCTGCGGCTCCCACTGGATCTGGCCGCAGTTCTGGACGGTGCCGTTCTGGCAGTGTTTGGCGCGACTGGTCGGGCCGGTCGTGTAGCCGTGACCGTACGCCAGCGGCACCGAGGTGCTGACCGTCAGCGCCAGTGCACCGACGGCGATTCCGGCCAGGCTGAGCTTTCGTGCTCGGAGCATGCGGACAACTCCTTCAACTGTTGGGGCGGAAAGACAGTGAAGGAAGGCGCCTTCTTGACAGATAGAAAACAACCGTTCAAATCTATTGTCAACGGCTCGTGAGCGGTTGTTTACGGATAGCTAGATGTTCAGCGCGCCGATCAACCGGCGGAGACGCTGGTTGTTGGGCAGATCCTCGATCAGCACCGGCGACCCGTCCGGTCCGCCGAGCGGCACCCGCCAGTTCGGGTACTCGTCCGTGGTGCCCGGCTGGTTCTGCGTACGACGCTCGCCCACTGCATCCGTCAACGCCACGCCGACCAGCTTCGCCGGCGTATGAGCGACGTACTGGTGAAGGGCCTCGACGAGGCGTTCGACGTCGCCGTCGGTGTCCCTCAGCAGGTGGCGCTCGCGCAGTGCGTTCAGCCACGAATCCCGCTCGGCCTCGTCAACCTCGAGCTCCTCGGCAACGGGCCTGGTCAGCAGGCCGAGCTGGTGACGCAGCTCCACGTGGTCCGCGGCCAGGTAGCCGGCGGTGGGAGGCAGGTCATGGGTGGTGACCGTGGCCAGGCACAGCTCACGCCACCGCTCCGGTGCGAGCGGCTTCCCCTGTGCGTCTCGCTCGAACCACAGCACCGACGTACCGAGGATGCCGCGCTCGGTCAGGTAGTCGCGTACCCACGGCTCGACCGTGCCGAGGTCCTCCCCCACCACGGTCACACCGGCTCGGGTGGCCTCCAGGACGAGGATGCCGACCAGCGCTTCGTGGTCGTACCGGACGTACGTGCCTTCGGTCGGGCGCTCCGGCGACGTCACCCACCAGAGCCGGAACATGCCGAGGATGTGGTCGATCCGCAGCCCACCGCCGTGCCGCATCACTGCACGGACCAGATCCCGCCAGGCGGCGTACCCAGTCTCGGCGAGCGCATTCGGGCGCCACGGCGGCTGCGACCAGTCCTGTCCCTGCTGGTTGAACGCGTCCGGCGGAGCACCGACGTGGATACCGGGTGCCAGTACGTTCTGCAGCGCCCACGCGTCCGCCCCGTCCGGATGCACGCCGACAGCCAGGTCGTGTACGACGCCCAGCGACATACCGGCCGCCTTGGCCCGGGCCTGGGTACGGGCGAGCTGGTCGTCCAGCTGCCACTGCAGCCAGCAGTGGAACTCCACCGCGTCCGGGTTCTCGTTGCGGAAGGCAACGACGGCCGGAGAGGTCGGTTCCTGCAGTTCCTCGGGCCACTTGCTCCACTCCGGCCCGTGGACATCGGCGATCGCGGCCCACGTGGCGAAGTCGATCAGGCCTTGGCTCTCCCGGTCGCAGTAGGCGCCGTACTCCGCGATCCGGCCGATCGACGGCCGTACGCCGAACAGCAACTGCAGTGCCTCCCGCTTCGCCGCCCACACGGTGTCGCGGTCCAGTGCGGTCGGGTCCTCGCTCAGTGCCCGAGTCTGCAGGCTCAAGGCCCGGACCCGATCCCGCTCGGCCGGCGCGAGGTCGCCGTACTCGTCGATGTCCTCGATGCGGAGATAGATCGGGTTGCCGAAGCGCCGCGAGGCAGGCAGGTACGGCGAGGGCTCCATCCGCCCGGAGGTCTCCGCGGCGTGCAGCGGGTTCACCAACACGAAGCCGGCGCTCAGGTCGGTCGCCGACCAGGCAGCCAGGTCTGCGAGGTCGTGCAGGTCGCCAATGCCCCAGGACCGACGCGAGCGGACGGAGTACAGCTGCAGCACCCAGCCCCAGGTGCGGTGCAGCTTCTCCGGCTCCAACTTGCGTGGGGTGACGATGAGCGTGCTGACCGAGATCTCCGGGTTGCTGCCGATCCGCGCGCACAGCCGGTGGTACCCGATCGGCAGGTCGCCCGGCAGCTGGAACGTCGCCTCACCGACCTGTACGCCGTCGATCCACTCCGGCTCGACCCAGTGGTCTTGCTGCGCGATGTCCCGCCGGTGCCCGCCGTCTTCCAGGTCCACCCACACCTCGGCGGTGGACCCGTGCGGCAGGTGTACGGCGAACCAGGGCGTCCAGCCCGCCCGCATCACCACAGTGCCCGGCAGCGTACGACGCCAACGCGCCTGCCGGTGCTCGTCCAGCGCCTGCGCCGCCTTCTCCGGTGTGGAAGCGTCGACACCGAGTGCCGCGAGCACGGTGGCCACCACCTCACTGGAGACGATCACATGCTCGCCCAGCCAGTTCCAGTACTCCGTCGCCACGCCATGGGCAACCGCTAGCTCGACAAGGGCCGGAGTAGGAGCAGTCACCTCAGCGAGTCTGCCGTATCAACCCCCTCAACGCGCATATGCCGCGCGCCGAGGCGGTGTCTGATTACCGGTTCGCGCGCCTACGACTGAGCAGCAGTACGGCGACCAGCAAGACGGCACTGGCGACCACCAGGCCAATGGCGACACCTGCCATGTTGTCGGTGAGCTGGTAGAGCGCTGTCGGCCAGATGACCAGCAGGATCGCGCACCCCACCACTGCGTACGCCGACGCCTGCCGGCGACCGTAGGCGACCAGGAGGGCGGCCGGACCAGCGGTGCCGACCGCGAGCGCCATGATCTCGCCGCGCTCCTGGATCAGCCAGCAGATGGACGAACTGAACATCGCGGCCCCGGCCAGCGACCACGAGGTCACCTGGTCCCGGACCAGCCCGAGCATCGCCATCACGAACGCGACCAGGATGAACCCGGTCCCGGCGATCCCCGCGCTGGTGTCCGCCGACCCGGTGTCCGGAGTGAGGACATCTGCCGTGATCACCAACACACCGACGGACAGGATCGCAAAAGTTGCCACCAGCAACGATGAGCCGGCCAGCCACCAGAGTCCGGCCCCGGCCAGTGCGAGCGCGACGGCGACCCCGATGACGCGACCGGTCTCGCCTTCGATCGCGACGTACGTCGCGAAGCCGGCCACACAACACCCCAGCGACGCCAGCGCCGAACTGAGTTGCTCGTGACGCCGCAACACGCCGAGGACGGCCGCCGCGCCGAGCAGGATCACCGCAGCGCTGGAGCCGGTGCTCACGCGGGCGGCCTGCCCCATCTCGCCCCAGTTCGCGACCGTGAGCAGTGCGACCGCGCCGAGGAGTAACGCGCCGCCGATGTAGCCGAGCACCTCGATCAAGGCACTCGAATGCGTCGCCGTCGGCGGTGTCCTGGGCTTCGCGGGAGACGACTCGGCCGGTGGTTGCGGCTGGGGCCGGCCGGGGTCGGCCAGTGCCGCCGCGACCTCGGCGTCCGCGGCGTCCCGCAGCGTGTCGGCCTGGTACTGGCGCAGCACACCCGCGCTCACGAGCCTGGTCAACTCGTCATCCAGCCGGCTGGGCATGCGATCGTCTCCCTTGTCTGACTACTAAGATCGGGCGGCGAGATGCCTATTCTGACCAGCTACCTTGTGTCCTTAGTCAGTCACCCCCTGCTTTCACTGCCCGAGTCGTTCCCGACCTTCTTCCGGTACGGCAACGACGGCAACCTGGAGGTGACCGACCAGATCGTCATGGTCCCGGCCCGGATCGCCGGGCTGATCATCGGCTTCTTCGTGCTCCGCTGGGTGCTGCACCGGGTGATCCGCAGGTTCGCCCGCCGACCGGCCAGCAGCGGCGCGGTGGCCGGCATGCTGTCGAAGTCGAAGATCGGCCAGGGCTTCGTCGAGAACACGCTGGCCAACGAGCGCCGCACCCAGCGGGCCGAGACGATCGCCTCGCTGCTGTGCAGCACGGTGACGATCGTGCTGAGCGCCGTCACGGTGGTGATGGTGCTGGCCGAGCTCGGGTTCAACATCATGCCGGTGATCGCCTCGGCGAGCATCATCGGCGTCGCCCTCGGCTTCGGCGCGCAGACGCTGGTGAAGGATTTCCTGGCCGGCGTCTTCATGATCTTCGAGGACCAGTACGGCGTCGGCGACCTGATCGACATGGAGAAGGCGACCGGTGTCGTCGTCGCCGTCGGCCTGCGGATCACGACCCTGCGCGGCGACGACGGCACCACCTGGTACGTCCGCAACGGCGAGGTCCTCCGGATCGGCAACCTCACCACCCGCGACCCCGAGAGCACCGCGCCCTCAGGTGTCGGCAGCGCCACCGAACGCGAAGAGGCTAGGCCGGAAGACGAAAGTGCGGCGACCGGAACACCGGACGGAAGCCGAGTTTCAGATACAGCCGCTCAGCAGTCGAGCCCTCGACGACCTGCAAGGTGAGCCGCCCGCCGGCCGCGTCCCGCCGCGCCTGACCCAGCAGCGTCGAGGCCAGCCCTCTCCCCCGGTACGCCGGTTTGGTCGCGACCGCGTAGATGCCGAAGACCTCGCCGGTACCGAACACCAGCGTGATCGAGGCCGGGTCACCGTCGACCCGGAGCAGGTAGAAGGACTGGTCCGGCTCCGCGTAGTTGCGCAGCGCCATCTCCCGGAGCTTCTGTCGCCACCAGTCGACGTCCGGATCGTCCTCGCCCAGGAAGGCGGCGGCCTGTACCTCGGCGAACGCGACCGCGTCCTCGTCCGTGCCGACCGCGGCCAGCGGCTCACCAACAGTCTCCGAAGCAGGTGCCTCCATGTGCACCAGCACTTCAGCCGGCTCGAACCCGGCCTCCGTCAGCCGCTGCTCCCACCCGTCCCCACTCCACGGCACCAGCCGCACGGCCGACGTCCCGTCCGGGATGCCGGCATCCGCACTGAGCGGGATCCAGCAGGAGAAGAAGTCGTCCTCGCCGATCACGTCGATCCCTGCGGCGCTCCGCCGTACGTCCCCTCGATGCGCAGCCAGGAAGGCGAGGTGGTTGTCGAGCAGCACAGCATCGTCCGGCACACCCGCAGTATGCGCTCGGCCGGGAGGCCTGTCTGGCGACAACACGACGCCGCCCCCACAGCTCGGCTGTGAGGGCGGCGTGCGGTGGAGCTGTCAGGCGGTGAAGCTGACGTCCAGGGTGATGGTGGTGCCGGTCAGGGCCTGGGAGACCGGGCAGTTCTTCTTGGCGTCCTCGGCGTACTGGGCGAACTCGTCCGCGGTCAGGCTCGGAACCTTGCCGTTCACCGAGATCTTGCTGCCGGTGATGCCCTCACCCGGCTGGAAGGTCACGTCGGCGGTGGTGTCGAGGGACTCCGGCGCGTGGCCGGCCTTGGCCAGGATGTTCGAGAGGGCCATGTTGAAGCAGCTCGAGTGCGCCGCTGCGATCAGTTCCTCGGGGCTGGTCTTGCCCTCGGCCTTGTCGTTGGTCCGGGCGGCCCAGGTCACGTCGAAGGTGCCCAGGCCCGACGACTCGAGGCTGACCTGACCGGCCCCCTCCAGCAGCGAACCTTCCCAGTGGGCCTTGGCAGAACGGGTTGCGGCCATGCTCGTGTTGTCTCCTTCGAATGGGATTCAGCGGCCGGACACGTCGATCGCGCCCGGGTACTGCGGTTCGTCGGTGTTCACCATGCTGTGCGCCGCCATCACCATGTAGGTCCAGATCTCCTCGTCCCGATCCGGTGGCAGTGCGATCTCGTCCAGCGCGGCACGCATGTGGCCGAGCCAGCGGTCCCGGGCGCTCGGGGTGACGGCGAACGGGGCGTGCCGCATCCGCAGCCGGGGGTGCCCGCGCTGCTCGGAGTACGTCCGTGGGCCGCCCCAGTACTGCTCCAGGAACATCCGGAAGCGCACCTCGGCCGGGCCGAGGTCCTCCTCCGGGTACATCGGGCGCAGCTCCGGGTCGGCGGCGACGCCGCGGTAGAAGGCCGCCACCAGCCGGTGGAACGTCTCTGCCCCGCCGACAGCGTCGTAGAAGCTCAGTTGCTCAGTCATAACCGTCCCAGTGTCTCAAGCCGTCACAACGTGCTCGAGCAGGGCGTCCCGTTCACTGGACGCGAGCGGCCGCTTGGCATGCGTCTCACCGTCCACGGTGACGATCACCGACACCGCCTTCGCGTAGACATCCGCACTCTCGCCGCTGCGGTCGATGATCCTGGAGCCGAGCGTGTACGACGTCGTACCGACGGACTCGACCCACACGTCGACGTCGTACGGCGGATGCCTCAGCAGGATCGGTCGCAGGTAGTCGACGGTCTGGCTGACCAGGACACACGGGTGATCGGCGAAGAAGTCGCCCGTCGTACCGATGACCTCGGACAGGAAGGCGATCCGGGCCTCCTGCAGGTAGTCGAAGTACCGGACGTTGTTGACGTGGTCGTAGGAGTCAATGTCCGACCAGCGAACCAGGACGGGGTGAGTGAAGGTCATGGGGCCTCCCGGCCTGGACTGAGGAGCGCAGGGAGCGTAGCGACTGGAGTGACGAGGGAAGGCCGGGAACCAGGGCCCCATGACCACGCCGGTGCCGAAGGCCCGGCCAAAAGCACTGTCACGAGCCCACCAGCTTGGACAGGGCCTCGCGCTCGACCGGGCTGATCCGGCGCAGGCGGTTGGCGGCGAAGTCGAACGGCACCAGCCGGGTGCGCGCCTCGACGTACGTCTTCCGCTCCGGCTCGGCGTCCAGGATCTCGTAGTCGACGGTGAACGAGGCGGCCTTGATCTCGCTGATCCAGAGCTCGATCCGGACCGGTGCAGGCCGGAAGCGCAGCGGCGCGCGGTACTGCACCTCGTGCCGGGCCACCAGCAGCCCGGTCTCCAGGTCGTCGGCGCCGAGTTCCTTCGCGGTCCGGAACAGGAAGTCGACCCGGGCGTCCTGGAGGTAGTCGACGTACCGGCCGTTGTTGACGTGGCCGAGTGCGTCTTGGTCTCCCCAGCGCAGCGGACAGTGATACACGTGGCGGTTCTCACCGGTGCTGTGATGATCCACACGGCGATCATCGCATCCTGGGTACTTCCGACGTGACGGAGCGTGGGTAATGTCATCCCCGGCATCACCATGGACTGATAGGAGCAGCCGATGACCGAGCAGCGGGTGGCGATTGTGACCGGGGCGGCCCGGGGAATCGGCGCGGCTGTCGCCCAGCGGCTCGCCAAGGACGGGAACGCGGTCGCCGTGCTCGACCTCGACGAGGGCGCCTGCGAGGCCACCGTCAAGGCGATCACCGAGGCGGGCGGCAAGGCCGTCGCGGTCGGCTGTGACGTCAGCAAGCAGGACCAGGTGACCGCAGCGGTCGAGCGGGTGGTGTCCGAGCTGGGCGCGCCGACGATCCTGGTGAACAACGCCGGCGTGCTGCGCGACAACCTGCTGTTCAAGATGTCCGAGGACGACTGGGACACGGTCATGTCGGTGCACCTCAAGGGCAGCTTCCTGATGTCGCGGGCCTGCCAGGCACACATGGTCGAGGCCGGCTACGGCCGGATCGTGTTCCTGTCCTCGACCTCGGCACTGGGCAACCGCGGCCAGGCGAACTACGCGTCCGCGAAGGCCGGCCTGCAGGGACTGGCGAAGACGCTGGCGATCGAGCTGGGCAAGTTCGGCGTCACCGCGAACGCGATCGCCCCCGGCTTCATCGAGACCGATATGACCGCAGCCACCGCGGCCCGGGTCGGCGTCGACTTCGAGGAGTTCAAGAAGGCGACCGCCGCGACCATCCCGGTGAACCGGACCGGCACGCCGGACGACATCGCCGCGGCCGCGTCGTACTTCTGCAGCGAGGAGGCCGGGTTCGTCTCCGGTCAGGTTCTGTACGTCGCCGGCGGACCTCGTAACTGACATCCACTGAGGAGCAGCAGATGGCGCAGTCGTTCACCGGTATCGACGAGGTCGTGCACGCGGTCGGCACCCAGCTGGGTGAGTCCGAGTGGCTCGAGATCACCCAGGAGCAGGTGAACACCTTCGCCGACGCGACCGGTGACCACCAGTGGATCCACGTCGACGTCGAGCGCGCGAAGAAGGGCCCGTACGGCGGGACGATCGCGCACGGCTATCTCACCCTGAGCCTGATCGCGCGGTTCGGCGACGAACTGTTCTCGATCAGCGGGGTCACTGCCAAGCTCAACTACGGCGTGAACAAGGTCCGCTTCCCGGCCCCGGTCCCGGTCGGCTCCCGCGTCCGGGCCAGCGCCTCGATCTCCAACACCTCCGAGACCCCGGCCGGCATCCAGGTCTCGCTGAACTGGGTCATCGAGCTGGAGAACTCGACGAAACCCGCCTGCGTCGCGGAAACCGTCGTACTGCTCGTGCCTTAGAGCGGGCAGATCAGGACGGCGTGGGTGGCGACGCGGTGGTAGCCGAGCCATTCGTTGACCGCGATCATCGGGGTGTTGCCGTCGTAGTTGGCGGTGTAGGCGCCCTCCACGCCCGCGTCGGCGGCCCGGTGCAGCGCGGCACACTTGACCAGCTTGGCCAGGCCGCGACCGCGGTACTCAGGCATCGTCGCTGTCATCTGCGACCAGATCTTGGTGTGGTCGCCGTTGCCCAGGGTGAACCCGATCACCCGGCCCTCGTACACCACCGCCATGCTGAGATCCAGCACCATCGCCGGTGACTTCCACACTCCGGCCAGCCAGTCGTCGTACGGCCGTGTGGTGATCTTCGCGTCGCCGGGCTTGGTCCGCTGGGCGACCAGGTCCGCCTCGTAGAGGCTGCGCGGGTCGACCTCGTTCAGCGGCACCAACTCCACCCCGGACGGGATGCCGGGAATGTCCGGTGCCTTCCGCGGATCGATCCCGGCATAGTGCACCTGCCGGGTCTGCTGGTATCCCCAGCGAGCGGCCCATTCGACCGTCGACGGATCCGCGAACACCCGCGCGCTCGTCGCCCCGCCCGTCCGCAACTCCTCGTGCGTTGCCTCCAGCAACTTCGCGCCGATCCCCCGGCCGCGGTGGTCCGGCCGGACCAGCACCCGCAGCTGCCCGTCCAGCGGATCCGATCCCGCGATCAGTGCGGTCGAGGCCCAACCGACCACCTCGCCCGCGTCCAGCGCGGCGAACGTTCCACGGCCCGGCACGGGAGCGGATCCGAGCCCGCGGCGCAGCGCCGAAGCCGTGACCACCAGGTACGGCGCATGCGCGTCGTGCAACGCGATCGCGCCTTCGACATCCCCCGGCTCAGCACGCCTGACTTCCATGCGAACTCCTTCGGCGAAGTTCTCCGGAACATAACGCGTGTCAGGCGCAGACCGAATGCGAAATCGATTACAGCTCTGTCTCAGCGCTTTCTTTACACTGCTCGAAGATCAGCCACGTCGGAGCCGAGGGTGACCAGCTACGAACCCAGCGGGCGCAGCAGTCCCAGCTCCGTCTGCACCCGGCGATAACCGAGCCAGTTGTTGATGGCAAGCATCGGGCCGTTCTCGTCGTCGTTCGAGGTGTAGGCGGCGGTGATCCCGGCCTCGGCGCAGCGACGCAGCGCGACCGACTTGACCAGCTTGGCCAGCCCGCGGCCCCGGTACGACGGAATCGTCCCGGTCATCCCCGACCAGGCACGATCGCTGTCCGTCTCGACCGCGGTGAAGCAGGCCACCTCGTCACCGGCCAGTGCGGCGACGCTGAGTGACTTGTCGACGGCCGGACCGTTCCAGATCTCCTCGACCCAACGGTCGTAGTCGATCGAGTCGATCGGAGAATCGCCCGGCTCGTCCAGTGAGGCGATCGAGTCGGCGGTGTACGCCTGGCGTGGATCGAGCTGATCCATCGTCACCAGCTCGATGCCGTCCGGGGTCGGGGGCTGGTCGGGCAGTGCGCGCGGATCGACGCCTGCGTAGTGCATCTGCCGCGTTCCGTCGTACCCGAGATTCCGGGCGAACTCGAGGCCGTCAGGGTGCACGAACGCGCGCGTCCGGACGGCGCCGACCTCGCTGAGGTGCTGGTGCAGCCGGTCGGCCAGCGCACTCCCGATGCCCTGTTTGCGATGGTCGGGATGCACGTAGATCGAGGTGTGGCTCTGACCCGGTTCGCTGGTCCAGATGTTCAGCCCGGCCGATCCCCAGGCGACCAGCTCGCCACCGGACTCCGCGACCAGCGCGAGGAAACGCTCCTTCGGAGCCGACACGGTGATCATGTGCCGGGTGGCTGCCGGCGACATCACCTTGTACGAGTAGACCGCCCGCCGTACCGCCGCCACCCCGTCGGCGTCGTCGCCCACGGCCGACCGGATCACCACCCGACTCGTCATGCCCGGACCCTAACCAGCACACCTGCGGACCGCCACGGATTAACCGGGGACGAACAGCAACGCGATCGCAACAGGTGCGCGCTCTCTGTGATTCTGCCGTGTAGCGGACTGGCATTAGAGTGGCCCGGTGCTGTCGGACTGATCGCCCCGACCGCCGGAAGCGCCATCGTGCTGGGACACGACGTGGTCACCGGCGGCGGGCAGTCCACAGGCCCCCTCCTTCCGCCCGAGAGAAGCAAGGGCGCTCTTGACAGACCCCATGGGTGTCAGGAGTAAATAGCATTTATGCAGATTACGGATGGTGCGGCGGCCGCCGAGGTGCTGGCCGGTCTGATGGTGTCCGACGAGCCGCGGCCCGAGTTCGCCGAGGCCTT
Organism: Kribbella steppae; assembly: GCF_004342025.1. Taxonomy (GTDB): domain Bacteria; phylum Actinomycetota; class Actinomycetes; order Propionibacteriales; family Kribbellaceae; genus Kribbella; species Kribbella steppae. The sequence goes on from NZ_SLWN01000001.1 coordinate 927,080, forward strand.
CCAGCCGTTCGCGCGACTCATCGGCAGCTGGGATCTCGACGTCAGCTGGTACGACGATGACGGCAACGTCACCCGGCAGACCAAGGGCGAATGGCACTTCGCCTGGGCCCTGGACGGCCGTGCGGTCGCCGACATCTGGATCACTCCCAGCCGGGCCGCCCGACCCACCGACGGCGACGGCGAATGGGGTCTCACCATCCGCATCCACGACCCGGAGCTCCAAGCCTTCCGCTCCACCTGGATGGGCCCGAAGTACGCCTTCGTGATGACGTTCATCGGTCACCCCGGCGAGAACTCCATCACGCTCGACGCCCGCGAACCCCTCGCCGCCAAGACCCGCTGGATCTTCACCGACATCAGCGAGTCCGGCTTCCACTGGCGCAACGAGGACGAAGACGCCGAAGGCACCATCATCGTCCGCCAACGCTTCGTCGCCACCAGGCCGGCTCAGCCGTAGATCCGCACCGCCGCGGTCGCGAGCTCCAGCATGCGCCGGCGAATGTCCGGCGGCTCGAGCACCTCGACGTCGGTGGCGAACCCCAGTAGAACGCCACACGCCGCCTCACGCACCCGGAAGTGCATGGCGAGGTGCGGCCAGTCGTCGTCCGACGGTACGTCTCGCGCCTGCTCCCCCTTGGCCAGCATCGGTGTGGCAATCCGTCGTACCTGCTCAACCACTTCGGGGCGCACTCGCACAACCACATCCACCCCGACCGGGAGGTTCTGCTCGAGTCCGGAGCGCAACCGGTCCCACTCCGCCCGCAGGTCCAGGTCAGGCGGCCGGTCGGCGTGCTCCTCCAGTACGTCGACCTCCTGCACCCGTGACACCCGGTACATCCGCGCCACCCCGCGATGCGCAGCGACGAGATACCAACGGCCCGCCTGCTCGACCAGCCCCCAAGGATCGACGGTACGACGCTGAGGCCGCCCAGCACTCGCCGACGCGTACAGCACTCGCACCCGTCGCCGAGTCACCACGGCTTGCCGCAGTACGGGCAAAGCGCCAGTGTCCTCGACCTCCGCGAACCACCGGCGACGATCCACCACGATGGCACCCGACAAGGCCTCGGCATCGCCTTGGAGCTCCAGCGGCAACGACGACGACAGCTTGCCCATTGCGGACTGCAACGCGTCCCGCAGCCCGAGCTCCTCCGACAGAGCGGCCCGCCCCGACCACGCGAACAACGCCTGCGCCTCCCGCGGCGTCAGACCACTCACGTCAGCGCGGTAACCAGGCAGCAGCACGCACCCACCATTGCGACCGCGCTCGGTGTACACCGGTACGCCGGCCGCCGACAACGCCTCCATGTCGCGCATCACCGTCCGCGTGGAGACCTCCAGCCGCTCGGCCAGCTCCCGCGCACTCAACCGCGCATGGCGCTGCAGCAACAGGATGATCTGCAGCAACCGGTCGGCTCGCACGACTTCAGAATATGCGACAGAAGATGTCTCATATCCACCCCGAAGCTGTCTCCATGACCGATTTCGTGAATGACCCCCGCCCGATGTTCGTCCGTGCACTCGACCAGATTCAGCAGCTGATCGACGCAGTCGAGCCGGACGACCTGGACCTGCCGACACCGTGCCAGGAGTACGACGTCCGCACCCTGCAGGGTCACCTGCTGTCCGTGGTGGGCAGGATCAACCTCGCACTCACCGGCGGGAACGCACTCGACATCCCGTCGATCACCACCACCGCCGATGTCATGGGCACCTGGAAAGAACGCCGGGCGCGACTCGACCTGACGCTGGCCAACGACGCCGTCCTCCACCAGACCTGCAAGCTGCCCTGGGGCACTCTCCCCGGCGCAGCAGCCATCGCCGCCTACACCGGTGAGCTCACCACGCACGCATGGGACCTGGCCAAAGCGACCGGCCGCCTCGACCGGCTCGACGACGACCTGGCGACCTACCTGCTTCCCCTGGTCCAGCAGTTCATCCCGGCTGAGCCCCGCGGCGGCCACGTCCCGTTTGGCCCCGTCGTACCGGTCGCCGACGACGCATCGCCGTATGACCGGCTGGCCGCCTGGCAGGGCCGGCAGCCGTAAGGTCAGCCGACGATCCCGCCGTTGAGGGTGAGGCCGCCGTCGATGGTGATGGTCTGGCCAGTGATCCAGGACGCCTCGTCCGACAGCAGGAACCACACCAGCGAGGCGACGTCCTCCGGCGTACCCAGCCGTTGCAGCGGGTAGGTCGACGCGACCTTGTCCTCACGGCCTTCGTAGAGGGCTCCGGCGAACTTGGTCTTCACCACCGCCGGAGCCACTGCGTTGACCCGGATCTCCGGCGCCAGCTCGACCGCCAGCTCAGCCGTCACCCGGGACAGCATCGCCTTGGTCGCGCCGTACCAGCCGATCCCCGGTGACGGCGCCAGGCCGGCCACCGAGGACAGGTTGACCACCGCGCCGCCGTGGGCGCGCATCCACGCGTCCCGGCAGGCCTTCACCCACGCGATCGTGGCCAGCACATTGGTGTCGACCATCTTGGTCGCGACGGCCGGGTCGACGTCGAGCAGCTTGCCGTAGATCGGGTTGATGCCGGTGTTGTTGACCAGCAGGTCCACCGACCCGTACGTCGCCACCGCGGCGGCCACCACACTCGCACGGTGCTCCGGGTCGGCCGCCTTACCCGCGACGGCGAAGGCGTGGGCCCGGCCGCCGAGAGACTCGACCGCCTGGTCGAGCGTCTCCTGGGTACGGCCGGTGATGACGACGCGCGCGCCATCGGCCACCAGGCGCTGCGCGATCGCCAGCCCGATCCCCCGGGATGCTCCGGTGATGATCGCCGTACGGTCCTGCAACGACATCAGCTGAGACGCTCGAGGATGACGGCCATCCCCTGGCCGCCGCCGACGCACATGGTCTCCAGGCCGAACTGCTTGTCCTCGAACTGCAGCCCGTTCACCAGGGTCGTCATGATTCGCGCACCGGTCGATCCGAACGGGTGGCCGAGCGCGATCGCACCGCCGTGCACGTTCAGCTTGTCCTCGTCGATGCCGAGTTCGCGGGCCGAGCCGATCACCTGGACCGCGAAGGCCTCGTTGATCTCGACCAGGTCGATGTCGTTGATGCTCATCCCGGCCCGGGCCAGCGCCTGCTTCGACGCCTCGATCGGACCGAGGCCCATGATCTCGGGCGACAGGCCGCTGACTCCGGTCGACACGATCCGCGCCAGCGGGGTCAGACCGAGCTCGCTGGCCTTGGTGTCGCTCATGATCACGACCGCGGCGGCGCCGTCGTTCAGCGGGCAGCAGTTGCCGGCCGTGACCGTGCCGTTCTCCCGGAACACCGGCTTGAGCTGGCTGACGCCCTCCAGTGTCGTCCCGGCCCGCGGGCCGTCGTCCTTGCTCACCACGGTCCCGTCCGGCAGCGTCACCGGGACGATCTCGCGGTCGAAGAAGCCGTTGCCGATTGCCTTCTCGGCCAGGTTCTGCGAGCGGACCCCGAACGCGTCCTGGTCGGCCCGGGTGATCCCCTTCAGCGTCGCCACGTTCTCCGCGGTCTGACCCATCGAGATGTAGATGTCCGGGATCTGCCCGTCGGAGCGCGGATCGTGCCAGGTGTCGTTGGTCTCGGCGTACTTCTCGGTCCGCTGCACCGCGTCGGCGAAGGCCTCGTTGAACGAACTCGGGTCGCCGACCCCGGCCGAGCCGAAGTTCTTGTACCGCGACACACACTCGACGCCGGCGCTGACGAAGATGTCGCCCTCACCGGACTTGATCGCATGGAACGCCATCCGCGCGGTCTGGGTCGAGGACGCACAGAACCGGTTGACCGTGGTCGCCGGCGTGTTGTCCCAGCCGAGCTGCACCGCGATCCGGCGGGCCATGTTGCCGCCGTGCTCGTCGTGCGGCTCCGCACACCCGACCGCCAGGTCCTCGATCTGGTCACCGGTCAGCCCCACCTTGTCGACCGCCGCCTTGATCATCTGTACGGCGAGGTCGTCCGGCCGGATGTCCTTGAGCGACCCCTTGTACGCGCGGCCGATCGGCGAACGCGCGGTGGACACGATGACTGCTTCAGGCATTGCAGGTCCTTCCTAGAGGCCCAAGTCGCGGCCGATGAGTTCCTTCATGATCTCGTTGCTGCCGGCCCAGATCTTCGTCACCCGGGCGTCCCGCCAGGCGCGCGCCACCCGGTACTCGTTCATGTACCCGTAGCCGCCGTGCAGCTGGACGCACGCGTCCAGGATCTCGTTCTGCACCTGGGCGCTCCACCACTTCGCCTTCGCCGCGTCCACGGCCGACAGCCGGTTCTCGTCGTGCGCGACGACCGCGTTGTCGACGTACGCCTGGGTGACCTCGGCCTTGGTCACCAGCTCGGCGACCAGGAACTTATTGAACTGGAACGAGCCGACCGCCTGGCCGAACGCCTTGCGCTGCTTCACGTACTCGATCGTCTCGGCCAGGATCTGGGTGGCCTGCGCGATGTTGCAGACCGCGGCGCCGACCCGCTCCTGGGCCAGCCGCTCCATCATGTGGATGAAGCCCCGGTCCACCTCGCCGAGCACGTTCTCGTCCGGGACGAACACATCCTCGAAGAACAGTTCCGACGTACCGGACTCGGTCTGGCCGACCTTGTCGAGCTTGCGGCCGCGGGCGAACCCGTCCATGCCCTCCTCGATCACGAACAGGCTGATGCCCTTCGCGCCCTTGGCCGGATCGGTGCGGGCGGCGGTGATGACGAGGTCGGCCATGTCGCCGTTGGTGATGAAGGTCTTCGACCCGTTCATCAGCCAGCCGCCGTCGACCTTCTTCGCCGTCGTCTTCAGCGCGGCCAGGTCGGAGCCGCCGGACGGCTCGGTCATCCCGATCGCGGCGACGTACTCTCCGGAGCAGAACTTCGGCAGCCAGCGCTGCTTCTGCTCCTCGGTGCCCAGATCCACCAGGTACGGCGCCGCGCAGTCGAAGTGGATGCCGAAGCAGCTCGACAGCGACGCGGAGACCTTGGACACCTCCTCGGCGAACACCGCGTTGAACCGGTAGTCGCCGACGCTCGAACCGCCGTACTCCTCCGGCACGTCCAGCCCGAGGAAGCCCTGCTTGCCGGCCTCCAGCCAGGCGGCCCGGTCGATCGTCTTCTCCTCGAGGAACTGCTCCATCCGCGGCACCAGCGAGCGGTCGCAGTACTCCTTCGCGCTCGCCCGGAAAGCGTGGTGGTCCTCATTGAAGATGACGCGTTCCATGGGGCCTCCGAGGATTGAGACAGGTTGCTAAGCGCTTGCTTAGCTTCGCGAACTTGAGGCAGGGTGTCAACGTGTCCGCAGTCACCAGTCCCCTCGTCTGGGAGCACGTCCAGCCGGCCGCCGCACGCCGGCTGCTGACCGGCGCCATCGACGCGTTCGCCGAGCGGGGTTTCCAGGCCACCACCACCCGCGACATCGCGTCGCGGGCGGGGATGAGCCCGGCCGCCCTCTACGTGCACTACCCGTCCAAGGAGCGGCTGCTCTTCGAGATCAGCCTGTACGGCCACCGTGCGGCTCTCGACGTACTGCGGAACGCCGACCAGGGCTCGTCACCGGCGGACCGCCTGCGCGGCATGATCTCCGCGTTCACCGCGTGGCATGCCGAGCACCACACCATCGCCCGCGTCGTGCAGTACGAGCTGGCAGCACTCACCCCTGAGCACCTGGCCGAGGTGGCCGCGATCCGCCGGGCCATCTCCAGCCAGCTGGAGCAGGTCCTGACCGACGGCATCCGCGACGGGTCCTTCGCCGTCTCCGACCTCCCGGGTACGACGCTCGCCGTACTCTCGCTGGCCATCGACGTCGCCCGCTGGTACACGTCGCATCGCGGGGACCCGGAGGCTTTGGGCACGCTCTACGCGGATCTGGCCCACCGCATGGTCCAGACATAGCAAAGACCCCGCACCAAGAGGTGCGGGGCCTTGAAGCTGCGTCAGACCTGGAGGGCGGCCTGAACGTCCAGGTGGATGTCCACCTTGTCACCGATCAGCAGCTTGCCACCCTCGAGCGGCACGTTGAAGTCGATGCCCCACTCCTTGCGGCTGATCTGCGCGGAGGCCTCGAAGCCGATGATGGTCTGGCCGTAGGCGTTCTGGTCCACGCCGAGGAACTCGACCGCGAGCTCGATCGGCTTGGTCACGTTCTTGATGGTCAGCTCGCCGGCCAGGACGTAGTCGTCACCCTCCGGCTTGAGGGCGATGCTGGTGAAGGTCATCTTCGGGCTGTTCTCGGCGTCGAAGAAGTCGCCGGACCGCAGGTGACCGTCGCGCTGCTCGCTGCGGGTGTGGACGGAGCCCAGCTCGACGACGACGTTGGCGGTCGACTCCTCCAGGGAGTCCTTGACGACGATGTCGCCGGCGTACTCCTGGAAGGTGCCGCGGACCTTGGTCATCAGGTGCCGGACGGTGAAGCCGATCTCGCTGTGCGCGGGGTCGATCGCGTAGGTACCGGCGACCAGGCCGGGGATGGTGCTGGTCGGGGTTGTGCCGGTGGTAACGGTCTCGCTCATTGGTTCCTCTCGGGTCTTACGTGGGGGCGTGCTGGTCAGGGTCGACGCAGCCAGGGGGAAGTTCAATGTTCAATCTCTTAGCTACGACACTAGAGAGGAACGGTTTAAATGTCAACTACATTCCCGGTACACTGATCCCGTGACGATGACGACTGAGACCCGGTGGCTCAACGCCGAGCAGCAGGTGGCGTGGCGCGCGTACCTGCTGGGCACCGCGCGCCTGATGGCGAAGCTGGACGACGACCTGCGTCAGTTCGGCATCGGTATCAACGACTACGAGATCCTGGTCCGGCTCTCCGAAGCCCCCGACCGCCGTCTCCGCATGGCCGACCTCGCCGACCGACTGCACCAGAGCCGCTCCCGGCTGACCCACACCGTGGGGCGCCTCGAGGCTGCCGAGCTGGTCCGCCGTACGTCGTGCACCAGCGACAAGCGCGGCGTCTGGGCCGAGCTCACCGAGGCCGGCCTCACCCTCCTGGAGCAGGCCGCCCCCACCCACGTCGAGGGCGTCCGCGCCAACCTCGTCGACCTGGCCGACCCGGACGATTTCGCCGCGGTCGGACGTGTCTTCGATTCCGTCTCGGAGCACATCGGCCAGCGCTGACTCCCCGCCCCGGTCAGCTCACCGGCGCGGGCGGAGTGATCTCGAGAGTCAGTTCGGTGCGGTCGGCGCCGCGGTAGGCGAGCATCGAGTCGCGCATGCGGCGTTTGGCCGGTGGCAGGTGATTCACCGCGCGCATCGCCGTTCGCATTCCGGCGAGCGCCAACCGGCCGACCACCGGCTTGTGGACCGGGTCGTCAGCCGTCATCTGCGCCCGCGACTTGATCACCGCATCGAAGCCGTACTCGATCATCTTCGCCTCGTATTCACGCACGGCCGCGATCAGCTCCTGTCGCCCATCGCGTACGGCGATCAGCTGCCTGCAGAGGTTGACCGCATCGCGCAGCGCGGTGTTCGCGCCGACTCCGCGGCCTGGCGTCATGGTGTGGATCGCGTCGCCGAGGAGCGTCACGTTGGTCGTCTGCCACGGCTCGAGCGGGACCGAGGTCCAGATGTTCACCGGGAAGGCGGTGCCGGGATCGGTCAGCTCGAACAGCCGGCGCAGATTCGGGTGCCATCCGGGAGTCAGCCGGAGCGCCGCATCGATCAGCTCACGCCCGCGCAGCTCCATCACGTTCGCCGGCAGCTTGTCCGCGGTCGCCGACAGGCCCCAGTTGATGTAGTCGCGGGTGTTGTCGAACTGGAGCCCCGGCCAGCGCCGGATCAGCTCCTCGGTGTTGCCACCGATACCGCTCTTCACGTTCCCGTCGCGGTCCCACTGGAACTCCATCACGTGCAGGATGCACGCCAGCCCGCGTGGAGCGGTCACCATCGTGATGCCCTCGAACACCTTCGGCGGCACGAGTTTCGCGCTCTCCTCGGTGATCGGCAGCTTCCCGGCGATCGCGATGATCCCGGTCTCCTCCGTCGTCGCCTGCGGCAGGTATTGGCGTCGTACGCGCGAATGAGCCCCGTCGGCCGCCACCAGCAGGTCACCGGTCGCCTGTGTCCCGTCCGCGAAGTACGCCGTGACGCGATCGCCGTCCTGCTCGAAGCGGGTGAACTCCTTGCCGAACTCGACCACATCCTCGAGTCCGGTCAGCAGCACCTGGCGCAGCGTCATCCGGCTGATCGACTTCTCGCTCGCCACCGGGTCGGTGACCGGCGGCAGGTCGAGCGACAGGACCTCCTTGAGGTCCTCGGTGAGCATGTTGAAGTACTTCGGGTCGCGCGCCCTGGTCGCCACGAACGTGTCGTACAACTCCTTCGGCAGCAGCGCGTGCAGCGCTCGGCTGCCGTCCGGATCGATGCCGACCCGGTAGCCGTGCAGCCCGTCGGTCCGCAGCGCGTCCCGCTCGAACACGGTCACACCGATCCCAGCGCGCTTCAGACCGTGCGCCAGCGCCAGACCACCGGTCCCGCCGCCGATCACCAGCACCTTCATCTCCAACTCCTCATCTCGGATCTTCAAGTATCTTGGTATTCCGAGTATCTTGGAGATCCGAGAGAAATACAAGCCCTATGCTGAGGCGAACCATGACCAGTTCCCGAGAAGAGCTCGCCGCCGAGATCCAGGAGCGGATGGTCCGGCTGATCGCGGATGTCATCCTGTTCAACCACGCGGTCTCCGCGAAGGTGGGCCTGGGCGCCAGCGACTCCCAGTTCATGACGCTGTTGCAGACCTACGGCCCGCTGACACCGCGGCAGCTCGCAGAGCACACCGGCCTCACCTCCGGCACGGTCACCGGCGTCATCGACCGGCTGGAGACCCTGGGGCTGGTCACCCGCAGGCCCGACCCGCACGATCGGCGCAAGGTCGTGGTCACCCCGTCGCCCGAAGCGATCCAGGAGAAGCTCGTCCCGCTGTACGCCGAGCAGGGCGCCCGGATGCACGCGATGCTGGCGACCCGCAGCGTCGACGAACTCCGGACGATCTCGGCGTTCCTGGCCGACGCGGTCGGGTCCGATACGAACGTTGTAGCGGAGAGCTAAAAGGCTTGGACACCCTCCACCGTGCCCCGGAGAATCCCGTGGCGTGACGGACTTTCACCAAGACGGCCGAGCCGGGATCGACGCCGCGCTGGTACGGCGCTTGATCGCGGATCAGTTCCCGCAATGGGCTCACCTGCCGGTGACACCAGTGAAGATCGACGGCTGGGACAACCGGACCTACCGCCTGGGCGAGGAACTGACGGCACGACTGCCCACGCACGAGAGCTACACCGCTGCCGTGCACAAGGAGCACCAGTGGCTGCCGATCCTCGCGCCGGCGTTGCCCGTGCCGATCCCCGAGGCTGTGGCCAAGGGTGAGCCGGGTCAGGGCTACCCCTACCACTGGGCGATCCGCCGCTGGATCGACGGCCGGACCGCGTCGCACGACACCGTCACGAACCTCGACGACTTCGCGCGGTCGATCGCCGAGTTCATCCGCGCCCTGCAGAGCGTCGACGCGACCGGCGGTCCTGAAGCCGGCGCGCACAGCTTCTACCGCGGTGCGCCGCCGGAGTACTACCACGACGAGACGATGGAGGCGCTCGCCGTACTCAAGGGCCGGATCGACACCGACCTGGCGCGTGAGGTCTGGGAGACCGCACTGGAGATGCCGTGGGACGGGCCCGCGGTGTGGTTCCACGGCGATATCGCGAGCGGCAACCTGCTGGTCCAGAACGGTCGACTGTCCGCCGTGATCGACTTCGGCACATCAGGAGTCGGCGACCCCGCCTGCGACCTGGTCATCGCCTACACGTTCTTCAGCGGGGCCTCCCGCGAGACCTTCCGCACCGCTGTCGCCCAGGACGCAGGCACCTGGGCTCGCGCCCGCGCCTGGGCACTCTGGAAGGCCCTGATCACTCTGGCCGCCGACCGCGACACCGAGGTCAATCACCAGGTGATCACCGAGGTCCTGGCCGATCACCAAGCCCAGGCCTGACTACACGAACGCCGCGACTCCCTCGTACGCCGCGACCGGGGCGGCGCCGACTGCCTCGTACTCGAGTACCACCAAGCCGCTCGGCGTCACTTGCTGCTCGACGAGTCGAAGGCCGACGGCTTCGCCTGGATGCTCGATCAGCCGTCGCCCTGAACCGACTACGGTCGGGGCCACTACGAGCCTGAGCGTGTCGACGAGACCGGCCGCCAGCAGGGCATTGCCTAGTCGCGCGCTCCCGTGGATCTGCAGCTCACGTCCCGGCTGGGTCTTGAGATCCCCGACGGTCTGGACCGCGTCGCCGCGCAGCACGGTCGTCGGGTGCCAACTCCCCTCGGTGAGGGTGTTGGTCACGACGTACTTCGGTAGCGAGTTCATCCGCGCGGTGTACGGGTCATTCGGGTCGGTGATCTGCGGCCAGTCCCGGGCGAACGCCTCGTAGGTCCGCCGGCCGAACAAGATCCCGTCGGCGAGGTCGAGCCAGTCGGAGGTACGCCGGACGAACTGGTCGTCCAGGTAGGGCACGAGCCAGCCGCCCCGGGTGAAGCCGTCACTGGTGTCCTCGGTCGGTGAACCAGGCCCCTGGCTGACCCCGTCGAGGGAGACGAACTCGGTCAGGACGAGCTTCATCGCGAGGCCTCGCTCTCCGCGACGTCGGCGAGTTGCTTGGTGACCGAACCCCAGCCATCGGCGAAGCCGAGTTCCTCGTGGCGGGCACGGGCGGCCGGATCGCCGTGCCGGACCACGATCCGGTAGTCCGTGCCCTCCGGGTGATCGGCCAGCCTGATCTCGGCCGTCATCGCGATCGGTGCGGGATCCGCGGGACGCCAGGTGCTGTCGATCGCATTCGTGTACACGAGCCGCTCGAGCTCGTCGACCACAAGGAAGGTCGCGTCCAGATGCGGGCCGAACTGCACGCCGTCGTCGCTCAGTTGCGTCACGATAGCGCCGCCGGGCCGGACGTCCAGTCGTTCGACCCGGCACACGGCCGGAGCCGGCACCCACCACTGCGCGAAGCGGGCCGGATCGGTCCACGCCCTCCAGACCACGGCGCGTGGAGCGCGGATGACCCGCTCCAGGGTCAGGTCGAGATCCGGGTTCATGCCTGCTCCTCCAGTGAATCGGTGACGAAACGTTCGAGCCGGTCGGTGCGGTCTTCCCAGATCCGGCGCTGCTCGGCGAGCCAGTCGTCGACGAGAGCGAGCCGGTCGCGGTTGAGCACGCAGGTGCGCACCCGGCCGACCTTGACCGTGCGGATCAGGCCGCTGCTCTCCAGCGTGCGGACGTGCTTCATGAACGACGGCAGCGTCATCGGGAACTCACCGGCGAGCTCACCCACACTCGTCGGGCCGCGGCCGAGCCGCCGGATGACGCGGCGCCGGGTCGGATCGGCGAGGGCGACGAACACACCGTCGACATCCGACGAATACTGTGCCATGTGGCTAAGTATTGCGGCCGCAGATACTTAACGCAAGGGCTAAGTATGAGTTCGAAGGAGCCCACCGAAAACGCCGGCGCCCACCTCGCGTGCGGCGAGGTGGGCGCTGGAACGTCTTCTGCTCAGTCTCGAGTGAGCTCTTCTGCTCAGTCCCGCGTGAGCTTCCGGTAGGTCACCCGGTGCGGACGAGCGGCTTCCGGGCCGAGTCGCTCGACCTTGTTGGCCTCGTACGACGCGAAGTTGCCCTCGAACCAGAACCACTTCGCCGGGTCCTGCTCGGTGCCCTCCCAGGCCAGGATGTGCGTCGCCACCCGGTCCAGGAACCACCGGTCGTGGGATACGACCACGGCACAGCCCGGGAACTCCAGCAGCGCGTCTTCGAGCGACTGCAGGGTCTCCACGTCCAGGTCGTTGGTCGGCTCGTCGAGCAGCAGCAGGTTGCCGCCCATCTTCAGGGTCAGCGCGAGGTTCAGCCGGTTCCGCTCACCGCCGGACAGGACGCCGGTCGGCTTCTGCTGGTCCGGGCCCTTGAAGCCGAACGAGGCGACGTACGCCCGGCTCGGCATCTCGAAGTTCGCGACCTTGATGTGGTCGAGGCCGTCGGAGACCTGCTCCCAGACCGTCTTCTTCGGGTCCAGGCCGCCGCGCGACTGGTCGACGTACGAGATCCGCACCGTCTCGCCGAGCTTCAGCGAGCCGGCGTCCGGCGTCTCCTGACCGACGATCATCCGGAACAGCGTCGACTTGCCGACACCGTTCGGGCCGACCACACCGACGATGCCGGCCCGCGGCAGCGAGAAGTTCAGGCCGTCGATCAGCTTGCGGTCGCCGAAGCCCTTCTCCAGCTTGACGGCCTCCAGGACCGTACTGCCCAGCCGCGGACCCGACGGGATGTTGATCTCGTCGATGTCGAGCTTGCGGGAGCGCTCCGCCTCGGCCGCGAGCTCCTCGTACCGGGCCAGCCGGGACTTGCTCTTGGTCTGCCGGGCCTTCGCGTTCGACCGGACCCACTCGAGCTCGCGCTCCAGGATCTTCTGCCGTTTCGCGTCCTTGCGGCCTTCGACGACCAGACGCTCCTGCTTGGTCTCCAGGTACTTCGAGTAGTTGCCCTCGTACCCATAGGTCCGGCCGCGGTCCATTTCCAGGATCCACTCGGCGACGTTGTCCAGGAAGTACCGGTCGTGGGTGATCGCCATGACGGCGCCCGGGTACTTCTGCAGGTGCGACTCCAGCCACTGCACGGACTCGGCGTCCAGGTGGTTGGTGGGCTCGTCGAGCAGGAGCAGGTCGGGCTGCTGCAGCAGCAGCTTGCAGAGCGCGACCCGGCGACGCTCACCACCGGACAGGTTGTCCACCAGCAGTTCCGCCGGCGGGCAGCGCAGCGCGTCCATCGCCTGCTCCAGCTGAGCGTCGATGTCCCAGGCGTTGCGGTGGTCCAGCTCGGTCTGCAGGTCCCCCATCTCGGCGAGCAGCGTGTCGTAGTCCGCATCGGGGTCGGCCAGCTCGGCGGAGATCTCGTTGAAGCGGTCCAGCTTCTGCTTGGTGTCGCCGACACCTTCCTCAACGTTCTCCAGGACCGTCTTGCCCTCGGTCAGCGGCGGCTCCTGCAGCAGGATCCCCACCGTCGCGTCGTCGGCCAGCCGCGCTTCGCCGTTGGAGGGCTGGTCGAGCCCCGCCATGATCTTGAACAGCGACGACTTGCCGGTGCCGTTGGGCCCGACCACGCCGATCTTCGCGCCGGTCAGGAAGTTCAGCGTGACGTTGTCGAGAACGACCTTGTCGCCGTGTGCCTTCCGGACGTTGCGAAGCGTGTAGATGAAATCCGCCATACCCCAGAGCCTATGTGCTCGCCCCCACCCGAACCCAATCTGTCCGCTCAGTTGTCCACAGATCAGGAATCGGTACGACGGAACGCGCCGCGTCGCCTGCATCTTCTCCGGTGACAGCGCATCCGCGATCGAACGGAAGGGTGACCACCATGAGTCTCGGCGAGACCTATGTGACCGTGCAGGGCTGGGTCGGCAGCGACCCGGATTTCAAGGAGATCGGCGGGCAGACGGCCCGCGCGACGTTCCGGATGGGCTCGACACCACGACAGTACGACCGCACCCTCGGCACGTACGTCGACAAACCCACGACCTGGTTCACCGTCGAGTGCTGGCGCGCCCTGGCCCAGAACGCCTTCGACTCGGTGCATGTCGGCCAGCCGGTCATCGTCACCGGCCGGCTGCGAACCCACGAATGGACCGACGAAGCCGGCGAATCCCGCAGCCGCGTCGTCCTCGAGGCCTTCTCCCTCGGCCACGACCTCACCCGAGGTACGACGACGTTCACCAAGACCCCTCCGCGCCCAGCCAGCGCGTCAGCCACCGTCGGCGGAGAAACCGCCTCCGAGGCCGCGGCGTCACCCGGCGCGCTCGGCATCGCTCCTTCGTCGGACCCTGCCGAGGCGACCGCTTCGCCGTTCCCAGCCGATGAGTACACCGCGGCTCCGATCCCGCTCTCCCCCACCACCCGGGAGTCGGAGGCGGCATGACTATCTCAGTCTTGACTTATATAAGTCAAGAACGGCATTCTGGGCTGCACCACAGCCGGAAACGAGAGGGAAACAGCCGTGATCGACATCCTCGAGCACATCAACGCGGTTCAGCGCGAAGTCAGCCGGACCGGCGAGACGGTCACCGTCGTGATGCGCCGGTCGTACCGGGCCGAGCCCGAGGAGCTCTGGGACGCCCTGACGGATCCGGAGCGGATGCGCCGCTGGTTCATGCCGGTCACCGGCGACTTGAAGGTCGGCGGCGCCTTCCAGCTGGAGGGCAACGCCGGCGGCGAGATCCTGGAGTGCGAACCACCCAAGCGGTTCAAGGTCACCTTCGGCGGCCCGACCAGCCTGCTCGAGCTCCGTTTGCTCCCAGGCCCCGGGGCTTCGACCGAGCTGGAGCTCGAGCACTCGATGAGCGAAGCTCCGGCCCCTGGCGGCTCCGGAGCGCTCTGGGTCGGCCCGGGCTGGGACGGCGGCCTGCTCGGCCTTGCTCTCTACGTCGCCGGCGAACTCGACGAGAACACCAACCCGGTCGAGATGGCCGACTCCCCCGAGGTCATCAAGTACAACGAGCAGTCGGTCCGCGTCTGGATCGAAGCGATCCGCTCCTCCGGGACCACCTCAGAAGACGACCTCGCGGAAGCCGCCAAGATCTCCATGGCACAGTACGCGCCCGACGCAGAGGTCTGACCCGAGCGCAGGACCCTAGAACGACGAACGTCCCGCCGGGGAGTGCGCCTGCACAGGGCACTCCCCGATCGGCACTCCACCGGGCACACTCTCCTGGTCGCCGGACGTTGACCACATCCACTGCCCACAGGTTGCCGCAGGTGGACGACCGGGGTGGAGGTTCAGCGGCGGGCGGTGGCCAGGCTGTCGCGGCAGGTGGTGTAGGCAGCGAGCTCGTCGCGCGCCGGCGCCACAACGTGGCTGTCGGCAACCTTTTCCAGTTCGGTGCGGAGGGCCTTGGCGACCAGCCGGCTGCGGCGCGCCGCTCCGCTGGTGGCGAAGAGGCGGCAGGCGAAGGAGACGCCGACTCCCAGGATTGCGCCGCCGACCAGCATGATCGTGGCGTACGGGATGCCGTTCCATTTCGGCAGCGGCGGATCATCCAACTGCAGGAAGCCGAACACGGCCATCGCGGCCAGCCAGAGCCCACCGCCGAGCGCCACCAGGAACAGCACCCACTGGATGAACCGCATGGCACTCCACCAGCTCGGGTTGTTGCTCGCACCGAGGTCGGTCCGGGCGACTGCCTGGTCGAGCTCGTCGCCGAGCGACTCCTCCCGGCGGCGGATCGCCGAGCGAACGGAGTCGGCCCACGGGCGGGACAGCCCTTCGGCGGCCTTGTTGGTGATGGTGCGGACGGCGGTGTCCATCCGGGCCCGCTGCACCGGAGTTGCCGCAGGCAACGAAGAGCGCGCGATCGCGACCTCGTGGGACGCCGACTTGCGCAGCGCCTTGCCTTGTTGCCTCGACACCTGATCCAGGTGCAACCGTCGCAGCGGATCCGGCCGGAACCGACCGAGCCACTTGGTGACCGGCCAGCCCGTCGCGGCACCAGCACGCTGCTGGTAGGAGCGGCGTACCGCATCGACCACGACCGGGACACCACTCGCGTCGGACAGCGCGTCGACGAGCTCGGTGATGTCGCTCTTGGCGATCTCCGGAGTCTTGGCATTGCCACACTGGCTTGCCATCCGGTCCGCCACGCGATCGACATCAGCGGCGAGCCGTTCACGCGCGGCCCGCTTGTTGTTGACCCGCTTGACCAGCAAGGCGCGCAACTCGTCCAGGCCGTCGCCGCTCACCGCAGAGGTGGCCACGACGTTCGGCGACTTGAGGCCGTCCGCCTTGAGCAGGCGGTCGAGGTCGTTGAGGCAGCTCTTCCGCTGGTCCGGCGTGAGCTTGTCGATGTGGTTCAGCGCGAACACCATCACACCGGAGTGCGAGGCGAAGGGCTTGATGTACCGGTTGTGCAGCGCGGCGTCGGCGTACTTCTGCGGATCGACCACCCACACGAGCACGTCGACCAGCTCGACAAGCCGGTCGACGATCAGCCGGTGCTCGACCTCGGTCGAGTCGTGGTCGGGCAGGTCAAGCAGCACCAGACCGTCCAGGTCCTCCGACTGTGCTTCCTCCAGGGAGCTGCGGTGCTGCACCTGGTGACGCCGCGGGATTCCCAGCCAGTTCAGCACTTCGCCGGCTGGCTCCTCGCCCCACACGCAGGCGAGCGGCATCGAGCTCGTCGGCCGGCGGGTACCGATCGCGGCCAGGTCGAGCCCGGTCATCGAGTTGAACAGCGACGACTTGCCGGAACCCGTCGCACCGGCCAGCGCGACCACGGTCAGCTCGCCGGACATCCTGAGACGATGCCCGGCCCGCTCCACGATCTGCGTGGCCTCGGTGAGTACCACCGGGTCCAGCCGGCCCTGACCGGCCTCCGCGGCCGCCTCCAGTGCCTCGATCTTCGTCAGGACATCGGTCGAGCCCCTCACCAGGCCTTTGACCGTATCCACAATTCCCGTCACGTGCAGTCCTCCACCGCGCGCGCGGCCTCCGTCAGTTGCCTGGCCGCCTCGGGATCGACCGGATGCTGGTCGAGGACAGCCAGATAGCGGGCGAATTCAGCATCCATCAGGGCATGAACCCTACCGTCTAAATCTTCGCGAGCCTTGGTCACCAGCGTCCGAACGGCCTGATCGCCGAAGACTGCCTCCAGCAACTTCTGCCCCACCACGGCGGTTCCCGCGCCCACACCCACCTCGGCACCGGTGATCCCGGCCGTACTGGCGAAGATCACCACCATCAGCGAGAGGCCCAAGCCGTTCACGCCGTACGCAAGGATGCGCGCGGTCGAGCGCTTGTCGGCGCCCTCCTTGCGGACCAGGTCGAGCACGTAGCCCTGCCAGTCGCGGACCGCGCGACCGGCCGCGGCCGGGAAGTCCTTCGACATCCGGCCCAGGTCGCGGTCGCCGGCGGCGAGCAACTGGCGGCCCGGAGCCGTGGACTGCCACGACTCCTCGGCCCGTTCGGCGGCCGCCTCCGCGTGCTCGCGGAGCAACGACTCCAGCCCGGACTCGACCGCGTCGTTGAGATCCCGGGTCGGGGGCGGCTTGCCGACGACCGTCGCCTTCATCTTGTCGCGCATCCGGCCGACGTTGGTCTGCAGGCCCTTCAGCAGTTCGCCGGTGCCGACGAACTCCTGCCAGCGGGCCAGCACCTCACCGCGCAGCAGCGTGCCGTCCTGCGTCGCCTTCGCGATGTCCTTGACGGCCCGGTCGTACGCCGTCTCCGCCGTCGACCGCAACTCGATCATCGTCTCGGCCTGCGCCCGGACCGCGGTCGCGAACGCCGGCGTCTTCTTGACCATCGCCGTGACCGCGCCGTGCAGGGTACGACGGACGACCGCCGCGCGAGCCTCCGCGTCAGCCGCCAGGTCGATCAGCCAGTCCTTGATCGAGGCAACGGTATCGGCCGGCAGCATGCCGTTGCCGTCGACAACCGTCTCCCGGATCGAGAACAGCGGCGAGTCACCCAGCCCACGCTCGAGCAACATCTGCGCGAGGTGCCCGGTGATGTCGTCGATGGTGTCTTCCGGCGCCCGGTCCAGGACCACGGCGACCGCCGTACTGCGGTCGGACGCACTCTGCAGGAAGTCCCACGGGACGGCGTCGGCGTACCGGGCGGCCGTGGTGACGAACAGCCAGAGGTCCGCTGCCGCCAGAAGCTGGGTGGCGAGATCGCGGTTCGCCTCGACCACCGAGTCGATGTCAGGAGCGTCCAGGATCGCCAGACCCTGCGGAACGGTGTCGGCGGCAACCAACCGCAGCTGACCCGGGTCCTCCGTTCCACCCGGGCTGTCGCCGCTCGACCGCGCCATACCAGGCAGCACCCGATCGCCGGCGAACCACTCCGCGTCGGCCGGGTGGTGGATCAGGACGGGCGAGCGAGTAGTCGGACGCAGCACACCGGGCTCGCTGACGACCTTGCCGATGATGGTGTTCACCAGCGTCGACTTGCCCGCGCCGGTCGAGCCGCCGACGACCGCGAGCACCGGAGCCTCGAGCTGTACCAACCGCGGCAGGATGTAGTCGTCCAGCTGATCCAGCATCGCCTTCTGCTGCTGACGAGCCTCGTCGGCCCCCACCACATCAATCGGCAACTGACTAGCAGCCACAGCCCCACGCAACCGCATCAGCGCCGTAATCAACGCCATCGCAGCCTGCTCAGCAGCCATCCGCTCAGCCATCTGCTCAGCAGTCAGCTCCTCAGCAGCCTCCCCCTCAGCACCCTGCTCCGCATCGGATGCCGCGTCACCCTCCGCACCGGACTGCTCAGCCGCCGCGCCCGCCTCCTCGGCCGAGCCCTCAGCCTCCGCGTCAGCCGACTCGTCACCATCAGACTCCGCGCCCTCGGACGCAGAACCCTCATCGGACTGCTCAGACTGGTCAGCCGCCGCGCCCGCCTCCTCGGCCGAGCCCTCAGCCTCCGCGTCGGCCGACTGCTCGCCCTCGGACCCCGCGCCCTCGGACGCAGAACCCTCATCGGACTGCTCAGACTGGTCAGCCGCCGCGCCCGCCTCCTCGGTCGAGCCCTCAGCCTCTGCGTCAGCAGGCTGGTCACCATCAGACTCTGCACCCTCGGATGCGGACAGGCCGTCGGACTGGTCGGCCGCCGCTTCGGTTTGCTCGGAGGTCGCGTCAGCTTCTGCTGCCGCCTCAGCCTGGTCAGCACCCTCGGGCTGCTCGGTTGCCGACTCTGGCTTGCCGGAGGCTACTCCGGCGTGCGCAGGCGCCTCGTCGGACTGCTCAGCCGTTTCGGACTGCTCGGATGCCTCGGGCTGCTCAGGTGTCTTGTCTGCCTCGTCCGATGCGGCCTCGGCATCTATAGGAGCCGGCTGGTCATCGGCTGGCTGCGCCTCTGTGGACTCAGGTCCCGCCTCGGACTGCTCGTCGGGCTGCTCCGGGGCCTCGGGCTGGCCGTCCGTGGACCCTGCTTCTGCGGACTCAGGTGTCGCGTCGGGCTGCTCGGACGCGGTTTCGTCATCGGACGGACCCGGCTGGGCGTCGTCGCCGGTCGGGGTCGATTCGGCCGAGTCAGCTGGGCTGGTCTCGTCGGACGCCTCTGAGGCGGCCTCTGCAGGCTCCTGTAGCGCCTCGGCGGGCTCGTCTGCGGGTTCGCCCTGGGTAGAGGTGTCAGCTTCCGCCTGGGCGGGCTCAGGTGCGTCGTCGTCTGCAGCGTCCGGAGTGCCTTCAGCCGCGGCCTCCGCGGGCTGGTCGGCCGATGTCGACGTCGGGTCGGCTTCTGCCTGAGCCGCGGACTCGGCGGGCTCGTCGGTAGCGGGTTTGGCTGCACCCGACTGCTTCGGCAGACCGACGATGATGTTGCCGAACTCCAGCGGGAAGCCGTCCGGCGACTCGTCCGGCTCGTAGACGACACCCACGGTCCGGCGTGACGGCTCATCCTCGGCGGGCTCGGCGGCAGCCTTCTCCGCCGCAGGCGCGTCAGCAGCGGACCCCTCGGCAGAGACTTCCTCGGCAGGCGAATCGTCGCCGGCACCCTGTCCGGCGGCAGACTGCCCGGCAGCTGATTCCTCGGCAGCAGGCTGCTCGGTGGTGGCAGCGTCCTCGGCAGCTGCTACGTCGGCAGCCGCCGAGGACTCGGCGTCCTGAGCTTCACCAGCCGACGCGTCTGCTGTCCCGTCGGCAGTTGGTTCCTCGGCCTTCTCGGCCTCCGCCTTCGCCTCGGGCGCCGCCTCGACGCCGGCCTCGGACGTCTGAGCCTGGGACGACTGAGATTCGGGCGTCTGAGTTTCGGGCGACTGCGCCTCGGGGGTCTGAGCGGTGGTGTCCGGTGCCGCCGCGTCTACCTGGGGCGTGGGCTCGGTCGGCTTCGGCTCGGGGTCGGCGGCGGGCGTCGTACCAGGGGGTGAGGTCGGGGCTTCCGGCGTACTGGCGGACTTGCGGCGCCGGCGGCGCCAGAAACCTTTGCCTTTGGCATCCGACTGGGCGATCAGGTTCGCCAGCTCCTGGGCAGGCTGATCCCGGCCCGGAACCCGCGGCTCCGAACCCTCACCAGCTGCTGACCTGGTGTCAGCCACGGTGTCCGCCCACGAGCACAGAGTGCCCGGTCGGACAGCGCAGAAGCAAAGTCATCGTCATCCCCGTTTGGCGGCGTGGACGGGTGGCAGTCACTGCGATGGTGGATACGGACCGTATCCCCCCGGCGGTCCTTGCTGACCAGGGGGTCCCGGTGGGTAACCGGATTGGCTCACTGGGTAACCGGCTTGACCCGAGGGATACCCCGCCTGAGCGGGCGGATAACCACCGGGCGGCGGACCGCCCGGTGCCGTGGGCCCCGGAGGCGGCGGCCCCTGCGGTCCGCCCGGCCCAGGGAACTGAGGTGCGGCCTGGGCGAACGCAGGCATCGGCGGGAACGGCACGCTCGGGCGCCGGGCCCGCAGCTCGTCGAGCAGCCGCTTCTCGGTCTGCAGCGCGTCCGGTCCGATCACCTGGCGGACGATCTTGTCCCGCAGGTAGGCCAGGTCGGTCGCGTTCTGCTGGAACGCCTTCGCGGCCGCTTCGGCCTCGGCGCCGTACCGCTTCGCGTTCTGCCGCAGCGCCTTGCGGCCGCGCAGTGTCGCGATCAGCGGTACGTCGGGGGCGACCAGCCAGCCGAATCGGACGTAGTCGTACAGCCGGGACGCGATCATCTTGCCTTCCCGGGACCGCATCACCAGGGCGAAGACGACCATGCCGATGAAGATCGGCACCATCAGGAACAGGTAGGCCATCAGGAAGCCGGTGCCGTTGGCCCAGCTCGCGACCGCGTTCCACAAGCCGTGCGCCAGTACGGCGGTGAGGAAGCCGACGAGCGGGGCCAGGTAGCGGACCGCCGTACTTCGATGTCTGACCGCTATGCCGATCCCGATCGCGGTGAACGAGGTGAAGAGTGGATGCGCGAACGGGGAGAGGAAGCCGCGTAAGAAGAACAGTACGAACACACCACGCAGGCCGGCGTCGCTGCCGGCCTCCTGCGAGAGCTCACTGAAGATGCGGCCGTAGTAGAGGATGTTCTCGGTGAAGGCGAAGCCGACCCCCACCATCCCGGCGTACACCAGTCCGTCGATGATCCCGTCGAACTCCTTGCGCCGGATCAGCGCCAGCAGGAGGATCACGGCCCCCTTCGCGAACTCCTCCACCGGTGGCGCGACGAACACGGCCGACCGGAAGCCGCCACTGCCGGTCTCCTCCAGCAGCATGGACACCTTGGTGTTGATGAACAGTGCCACCAGTGTCGCGATGAAAGCACCCCAACAGAGCGCGAACAGGATGTACTTGGTCGGCTCCGGTTCGTAGCGGTCCAGCCAGAGATACAGCGCGATCACCGGGATGACGGGGACGAACGCGAAGACCAGCCCCCAGGTGAAGCCTCCCGTGCCGGTCGACTTCGCCACGATGCTGAAGATCACCAGGCCCGCGATCGCGAACACGACCGCGATCACGATGCCGATCAGGATGCCCTGGTTGCGCCGCTGGCCGGGGACCGGATGGCTGCCGAGTACGTTCGGCTGCGGGTACGGTCCGCCTGGCGAGTACGCCGACCCCGCCGCGGGTTGCGGCGAGCCGGCCGGGCCGGGTGAGGGGTAACTCATGCCCGCAGCCTAGTTGGAGACCCGATCCGGTGGCAGGACCGCCCACGCAGCGTTACCGGGATGGAACGACAAGCCTGTACTTCGACCCGCCCAGCGGTAACCCACGCGCACGATCCACCTCCCATCTGAGAGACTCTTCCGTGCCACGCGCCCGTAGCTCAGCTGGATAGAGCGTCGGACTTCTAATCCGTTGGTCGCAGGTTCGAATCCTGCCGGGCGCGCCTCGTGTGACCAGGGCAGATGCAGGCGGCGGCATCTGCCCTGGCTCCTCTCTGGAACAGATTTTCGAACACCCCGGCAGCGGCACCGTCTGAATCCTCACCCATCCGCGAACCCGGGACCCGTCACCGTCACCCGCAAACAGGCATAGCCCCGGACAGACAAGAACCCCAGGTCAGCTGCAGCGTGGCCTGGTCTGGTGGCGCGCTCCTTGGGCCCTCGCCCCCCCTGCCTGGTGCTGCGCACGCTTCAGCAAGTCTTCGTGTAGCGCCGATCGCCGAAGTTCTCCCGCCACTCCGCTGCGGTCAGATCGCGCCCAGCCATCCGGCAGGCGGTGTCGACGGCGTGCCCCGGTCGGGTGTCCCAGTGATAGACGCCGTCGTCGTACGCGGCGACCGCGACAGTGTGGCCGTCTGGCAGGAAATCGGCGGTGACCATGTGCGGGTGGGGCGTCTCGATCGAGCCGAGCAACGCCGCGGTCTTGCCGTCGAAGAGACTCACGCCGGCGTCGAAGCCAGCCGAGACCAGCAGCGAACTGTCGGGCGAGAAGGCGATCCCGTTGACAAAGCCTTGATGGACGAGCTGCGGTGCCGCGATGTCCTTGCCGGTCGCTGGATCCACGATCAGCACCTCTCCCTCCTCACTGCCGACGGCCACCCGCGTCCCGTCCGGGGCGAATGCGACGATGCTGGGGACGCTCATCGAGAAGCTCCCACGCCGGACCACCCGGCCCGCCATCAGGTCGACCAACGCCCAACGATTGGAGTCAACGTCAAGCCGGTCCGAGATGTGGCGGCCTCCGATCACCACGAAGGCGGACCGATTGTCCGGGCTCGCCGACAGCCAGGCGACAGGACCACCAACCTGAACGGGCTTGCTGAGCTCGCGGAGCGTGGCTCCATCCAGCAGCCTGGCGAGGCCGGACTCGTCACCAACGACCAGGCGGCTGCCGTCCAGTCCGCTGTAGTCGAGATCCAGCACACTGGCGGCCGCCACCTTCCGGTTGGCCAGCAAGCGACCTGTCCGGGCATCCTCGACAAAGACCTTCCCGTTCGAATCGCCCATCGCGAACCTGTCTCCATGCGGGTGCCAGGTGCCGCAGGATTGTGTCGAGACGCCGATCTGGCTCGCATCGAAGCGGACGACCTTTCCGGTGGCGCTGTCGACAAAGCCTCCGGCGGCCGGACCCGGGTCCAAGTAGCCGGCATCGTAATCGAGAAGCCGGAAGTAGCGGCTCCCGCCGGGAGCAATAACGCGACATCCGGACTGGAAGTTCTGCGCGGTCCGCTGCCAGCTGACGTAGCGATGTCGCCCGGGCAGATCCCAGCTCCGGATGGCACCATCGCCTCCCGACGTGTAGAGCGTATGGTCATCCGGGCTGAACCCTGCCGTAAGAGTGCCACTGTCAGGGATCCGCATCTCCTCCAACGGCTTTCCGCTCGCGGTGTCCCACACCACGACGCGATAGTCGGCTCCGGTCGACACCAACCACTTGCCGGTGTGGGAGAACCGCACATGACGGAGTCCGCTCGTGTGCTTGCTCAAATGATGCACAGTTGCTCCCGTCGACGCGTCGAGCACCAGCACATCTCTGTACTTGGCGCTGGAGGTGTCCTTGGCCTCCCACGCGAGTGCGAGTGACTTCCCGTCGGGACTGACGTCGGCGTCGACGAAGGCGAGATCGGCTCTCGACCAGAGCTGCTTGCCGGTGGCAACTTCGTAGGCGGCCACCGGCTTCGTCAGATAGAACCGATCGCCGGCCGGACTGAGTACGACATCCTGAACAGCTACGGCTGGAAGCGGCATGACCTTTCGCAAGGCGGGCGAAGCGCCAGGCGTGATGGTCCAGACGAACACTGCACCGGCGCTGAAGTCGCTGGTCGCGCCGTTGCCGTAGTACTGGATCATCGCTACGAGTGAGCGTCCGTCGTGGCTGTACCCGACGTGCGTCGCACGAGCAAGTGTCTTGGTAAAGCCCGGAAGTCGGCTGCCGGTCGGCTTGAGCGTCGTGGGATCGAGCAACAGGACTGGTTCCGTGGTTGGTGGCGGCGTCCCGACCGCGAGCACCCGACCGCCAGGGCTGAGTGCCATCGGGCCCAGGAAGTCCTGGTGATGTGCCCCACCCGATCGGTTCGGCGGCTCGTACGAGGCGATGGGGTTTCCGGTGGTCAGGTTGTGGCTGAGTACATGGTTCGTCGCGGTGTAGATGAATGCCTGGTGTCCATCCGCGCTGACCTCCAGGCCGTAGGAATTCACCCGTTTGGTCTCGAGGGACCTGATCAGCTGCGGGTGTTTCGCGAGCGCTGCGAGCAAGTTCGCTCGCGACTCGGGCGACGGGTTCATCCGGACCGCGGCCACCGCGAGGAGGAGTGAGGTGTCGATGTCGCTCTGTACGACGGCCTTCGCACCGGCCCGGCCGGCCGCGGCGATCGTCGCGGACCGTTCCGCTGCAGCCGCCTGGCGATCGGCTCGCTGTGCCTGGCCGGCCGCCAGGAAGCCGGCGATCAAGGCACCGACCAGCAGGGTGGCGGCCAGGGCGAGCGCGGCACGGAGCCGCTGGTTGATCCTGGCTTCATGCCTGGCCCGGTTCTCGGCCGCACGGAGTTCCGCATCTGCGAGCTGTTTGCTCGCGGTGAGGAAATCTTGTTCCGTCGCGGTCAGGTCGGGGGCCGCCTGGTCGCGCCACTGCCATGCCTTCGCGAGGCGGACGCCGCGGTACAGCTCGCTGTCCGGGCGGCCCAGGGAATCCCAGGAGTCGGCTACCTGGGTGAGGTGGTGGAGGATTTGCTGGCCTTCGAGGTCGTCGTCGAGCCAGCCGCGCAGTCGGGGCCAGGCTCGCGCGAGCGCCTCGTGCGCCAGTTCGACGACGCCGTCGTCGCTGGTGACCAGGCGGGCGCTGATCAGCAGGTTCACGAGCTGATCCGACTCCGGGCCGGTGACGACCGAACGCCGCGGCAGCCGGCTGCGCACGGGCTGACCGTCCGGCCCGGGCGTCACAAGACGCAACAGCAATGCCTTTAGCATCGGCCGTTGCTCCGGGGTGAGCTGTGCGTAGACCTGCTCCGCCGACTGCGCCACTGCGCCCTGGATGCCTCCGGACGCGCGGTAGCCCGCGACTGTCAGGGTCCGGCCTTCTCGGCGTTGCCAGGTCTCGGCCAGGGCGTGGGACAGCAGCGGCAAGGCGCCTGGCCGGCCCGCAGCCTCAGCCACCAGCAGGTCGACCAGTCCTGGTTCGACGATCAGGGAGGCGAGTCGCGCGGGCTCGGTGATCGCTGCTCGGAGCTCTGCTTCGGACATACCGGTGAGCAGGTGCAGCCCTTCTTCGATGGCATGGGCAAAGCCCGGATGTGAGGAGATGTCTGCGAGCCGGTCGGCTCGGAACGCCAGGATCAGGGCCGCACCGGTAGCGTGCTCGGTCAACCGGGCCAAGAAGGCCCGCCGCTCGCCTTCGTCCTGACACAGCGAGAAGACCTCCTCGCACTGATCGACGACCAGAGTCGGCCGCGGCCCAACGCCCGGCAGCGCGGCAGTGAGCGCCTTCATCGGATGGAGCCCCGGCGTGATCGCAACGACATGGCCGCCGTCGGCACGCAACGCTGCGGCGACGCCTGCTCGGATCAGTGAGGACTTGCCACAACCGGACGGACCGGCGACAGCGAGGATCGAATGATCGGACAGCTTCCGCAATCCGGCAGCGACCTCGGTGTCCCGGCCGAAGAACAGTTCGGCGTCGTCCACGTCGTACGGCCTCAGCCCTTGGTACGGACAGGCCGCGCTCGGTTCCGGCAGAGCGCTCGGACTCGACAGCGCCGGATCCTGGCGCAGGATCGCCTGCTCGAGCGCGTCGATCTCCGGGCTCGGGTCGAGCCCGAGCTCGTTGTCGAGGACCACACGCAGCCGTCGCAGAGTCTCCAGCGCCTCTCCCTGCCGGCCGGCCTGGTACTGCGCTGTCGCGAGCAGGGCCCATCTCCGCTCACGCAGCGGCGCCTCCGCGGTCAAGGCCTTGGCCTGGCTCAGGACCCCGTCATGGCCGCCGGACCGCAGCGCGGACTCGATGTACAACTCCTGTGCGAGCTGCCGTAGTTCGGTCAGCCGGGCCAGCTCGATCCGGGCGCTGTCCCACTCCGCGATCTCCTCGAACGGCGTGCCGCGCCAGAGCGTCAGTACGTCGGCCAGCACGACCGCCGCGCGTTCTGCCTCGCCGGCCGCCAGCAGCGCACCAGCCCGTCCGACCGCACGCTCGAAGCGCTGACTGTCGATCTGGTCGTGCGGGATGGTCAGCCGGTAACCGTCCGGTGACGTCTCGATCGAATGGCTGCCGAGCGACTTCCGAAGCCGGACCACACAGCCCTGGATCACCTTGACCGCCGAGGCGGGCGGTCGTTCTCCCCACAGCGCGTCAGCGAGCACCCCAGCGCTGACAACCTCTCCCGGATGCACTGCGAGTGCAACCAGGACGACGCGATCGCGTCGTGCGAGGTTCCTCCACTCCCCCTCGATGGTTAGTGGGCCGAGTACGGCGATAACCACGCTTTCGACAGTCCACCACTGTCAGGCACCCGTCAAGGCGACTGATACCGCGCTGATACCGCTGTCCGCCGCCCCGATACCGCCGCGCGCGACAACAGTGCCAACACCTCGAGGCGCATCTGGATCGTCGACCACGGAGGTCCCGCCGACAGAGGAGAGGAAGCCATGACCAACGCCGTACGCACCACGAAGCAGTCCATGACCACCCGGCTCGCCCGGTTGGCCGCAGGCGCCGCAGTCAGCGTCGCCTTCATGACAACCGCCGCGCCGGCGATGGCGCAATATTCACCCGAGCCGGGTGACGTGTACGTCCCCGCGCCCGAGCAGCCGGAACCCGCTGTCGACGTGAGTTCAGCCGCGCTCGGTGCATTGGGCGGCATCGCACTGGGTGGCGTAGGTCTAGGGATCGCGTCCGGCATCCAGCGCCGCCGCGACCACTCGACGGCGCATCCCGCCTGATCGCCGACGACGTACCGGGACCCGTGCTCTCGGGCTCCGGCGAGGACGGCGCCCCAGCGCCGCCCGCCGCCGGGGCCCTTGATCCACAACAGCCGAAACCGGCGAACTGTCGGCAGTCGCGCCCGTCGCTGTTGCACTGCGGCACACCAGTCCAGCTCAGCCGCAGACCGGTCTCGGCACTGCGGAACGGCATCGAGCGGTCCGGGGTGTGGGCAACGAGGTGCGAGGCGACGATGCGGTGGGGATCTGGCGCCGCGGGAAAGCGACTGAAAGCGAATTGAAAGCCGCGCTTGGCAACGTTCGGAGGGCAAATCCACGTCGCCAAAATGCGAGGAGAACCGATGAACAGATCATTGATCAGGTCGATCTCGAGTGCTGCACTGGCCAGCGGGATCGTCGCCGGAACGGCAGTGATCTCAGCACCTGCCGCTCACGCCGCCACCTGCACGCACTATGTCGGAATGAACTACTCGGCCGCATTCGCCTACTGCGCAGCCGGGCCAGGCATCACCGAGTACCGCGCGGTGGCCTACTGCATCGCCATCAGTGGCTACAAGTGGGTGGCATTCAGCCCCTGGACGAGGGAGGGGCAAGGCGGCGTCTGGGCGTGGTGCTCTCCTGATCGCGCCTACGACTCGGGTGTGCAGTACCGCTGACGTCGATCAGTGGGGGGTCAACGGTTCGAGGTCCCGGACGGTGTCCTGCCCGGACCTAATCCTGCAGGCTTTGGGGTGCCACCGGCGGTCAACAGCGGTGCCGCCGGCTAGCGCCTTCCGTGGCCGCGGCTCGCCGCCGGTCGAGGCCCAAACGAGTGCTCCACTGGGCCTCGGGCTGGTAGGCGAGCCGGCCACCACCTACGACTGGCAGAGCCGGCTGATACGGCAAGTAGATTCGACCGAGGCGCCCACGGACGAAAGGACTCGGCTATGAGTCGTGTTGTCGTGATCAACTTTGTTTCTCTGGACGGGATCATCCAGGCGCCGTTGAGGGCGGACGAGGATACTGACGGCGGTTTCGCCCACGGTGGCTGGGTCCACCCGTTCATGGACGAGACCGTGGCGACGTTCATGAGTGGCGCGACCAGCCGGGCGGCCGGCCTGCTGCTGGGCCGGCGTACGTACAAGAACTTCGTCGTGGACTGGGAACAGACCGACGCGACCGACCCGGCGATCGCCGCGATGAACCGGATCCCCAAATACCTGGTCTCGCGGACGCTGACCGATCCGTCCTGGCACAACACGATCCGGCTCGGCCCGGACCTTCCGGCCGAGGTGCAACGGCTTCGCGATGGCGGAGACGGAGAGATCCTAGTGTTCGGCAGCGGGCAACTGGTGCCGTTACTGCACCAGCATGACCTCGTTGACGAGTACCGGCTGTTGATCTTCCCGATCCTGCTCGGCAGCGGGAAACGGATGTTCGCCGACACGGCCGGGCTGACCACGTTCCGGCTCACCGACAGCCGGGTCAGCGACTCGGGCGTGACGATCAACTCCTACCGTCGTACCCGTTCCGACTGATCCGGCACGCTGCGGCCGACAGCGCTAGGTGGCGCAGACGGGTGCCGCCGGGGACCGCTTGGTGAGGAGGAACTGGTCCGTCGCGTCATCGTCTCGATCCAACGTTCGATTGACCAGCCGGCAAAGGTTGTGTCGCCTTCTCGCCTCGGGTCAGCCGCACATTGATTGCCCAAGGCAACCTCATCCTCCTCGGGCCCTGTTTGTTGTCGGTATCTCAGCGTAGGTTGGCGTTGCCGACCCGCCGTCGAACGCAGACGACATCATGAAAGTAGAAGCAGATGGACTCTCACGACGTATTCAGCACAGAAACGGCCGGACTGGCTGGTGTGGCGCCCACGGGTGTGGTGCGACTGCGTGACGGCGATCTGCTCGAGCTCGGCATCGGTGCGGTGCGCAAACGCATCGAGGGCTCCGAACTGCGCATGCTTGCCTACAACGGGTCCATCCCGGGCCCGACCCTGCAGGTGGATCAGGGGTCGGAGATCTCGGTGCGGGTGCGGAACGAAGGTGACGTTGAGACGACCGTGCATTGGCACGGCCTGCGGTTGGAGAACCGGTACGACGGGGTCCCGCACGAGACTCAGGAGCCGATCGAGATCGGTGGGTCGTTCACGTACAAGGTGCAGTTTCCCGACGCCGGCCTCTACTGGTACCACCCGCACATGCGGGAGGACTTCGCCCAGGAGATGGGCCTGTACGGCGCGATCGTCGTCGAACCGTCGGACTCGACGTATTGGCCTGCGGTCGACCGGCAACTGACTCTCACCTTGGACGATCTGCTGGTCGAAGACGGACATATCGCGCCGTTCAACCGTTCCGGGCCGACCTTCACCGCAATGGGCCGGTTCGGCAACGTCATGCTGATCAACGGGGAGACCCAGTTGTCCGGCCACGCGACGCGGGGGGAGGTCGTGCGCCTGTATCTCGTCAACACGGCCAACACCCGGATCTTCAACGTCGCCATCCGCGGCGCCCGGGCGAAACTGGTCGGCGGCGACAGCGGCCGGTACGAGCGCGAGACGTTTGTCGAGGCGGTACTGCTCTCCCCCTCGGAACGCGCGGTCGTCGACGTACTGTTCGACACTCCCGGGGACGTGCGATTGGAGCATCGCACGCCGGACCGGGTATACGACCTCGGCGGATTCACTGTCACCGATGGCGCCGACGGCGATGCTGCTGCGTCGTTCGAGGAGTTGCGCACCGACCCCGACCTCACCGCCGAACGCCACTCGATCGGACCCGACCTCGACCGGCCCCCTGACAAGGTCCTCGCCTTCCTCGCCCGCATGCCGCTCCTGTACGGCGCAGACGACGTACCAGCATCCAGCTACGCCTGCCCGATGCACCCCGACGTCACCGCCACCGAACCGTCGACGTGCCCAAAGTGCGGCATGAAGCTGATCCCCTCCACCGCGACACCGCAGGAGGGTGCAGTGCACGACGGCCACGATCACGGCGATGGCCTGGAGTGGGAGGACCTGATGCCGGAGATCAACCGCGCATCGGATCCCGGCAACATGATCTGGCAGCTCGTCGACCGGGAGACCGGCGCCGAGAACGAAGCCATCACGTGGGCTTTCGCCGTTGGCGACCGGGTGAAGATCCGACTGGTCAACGAGATGGACTCCGACCATCCGATGCACCACCCGTTCCACATCCACGGCGCTGGTCGCTTCCTCATCCTGTCCAGGGACGAGGAGCCGGAGGCCAACCTCGTCTGGAAGGACACCGTCCTTGTCAGGGCCGGCCAAACGGTGGACATCCTGCTGGACGTCTCCAACCCAGGGCTGTGGATGGCGCACTGCCACATCGCCGAACACACCGAGAGCGGGATGATGTTCAGCTTCAACGTGGCGCGACGTCCCGAGCCGGCGTCGTCATGACGGACATCCTGGACGTGCTGGTCATCGGCGGCGGCCAGGCCGGCCTGGTGATGGGCTATCACCTGGCCGAGCGTGGGCACCGCTTCCTGATCGTGGACGCGGGCGCGGACATCGGCCACGCGTGGCGCTCGCGATGGGATTCCCTGCAACTGTTCACACCGGCCCAGTTCGACAACCTGCCAGGGATGCCCTTCCCCGCCACGAGGGACACCTACCCCGGGAAAGACGACGTCGCGGACTTCCTGCAGGCCTACGCGGCCCGGTTCCAGCTACCGGTGCAGTTGAACACGACCGTCGATTCGCTGACCAGGAGCGACGACAGGTTCGTCGTGACGACGGGGCGAGGCGACGTGCAGGCACGGCAAGTGGTGGTTGCCACCGGCCCCTTTCATACTCCGTTCGTCCCACCGATCGCGAACCGCCTCGACGCCGACATGCCCCAGATCCACAGCGTGGAATACCGCCGACCCCAAGCCATCCCCGCCGGAAAGGTCCTGGTCGTAGGGGCCGCGAACTCGGGCTGCCAGATCGCCCTGGAGCTCAGCGCCACCCACACCGTCGAGCTGGCAACCGGCCAACGGATCCCGACGATCCCCCAGCGGCCGTTGGGCCGCGACGTGTGGTGGTGGGCGAGCGGGATCAGACTGGACCGAGTCACCGTCGGCTCCCGGCTAGGAAAGCGCCTGTCCGGGCGAGACCAGGTGATCGGCGACGGCCCGCGACAGCTTGCCAAGCGACACGGCGTCCGAATCCGCGCCCGCGCGACGATGGCGACCGGCCGGACCGTGACCTTCGCCGACGGCACCGCGTCCGAGTACGACGCCGTCGTGTGGGCGACCGGATTCACCGCCAACTACAGCTGGATCGCCGTACCCGGCGTACACGACGAACAGGGACGCATCCTGCACCAACGTGGCGTCACCCCATCGCCCGGTCTCTACATGCTCGGTCTGACATGGCAGCACACCAGAACCTCCGCCCTCCTCGGCTGGATAGGCTCCGACGCCTCCTACCTGGCCAACCAAATCGCAACCGCATCAGACAACCTCACCGGACACCAACTCCACCCCTAGGCGAAGCTGAAGGTCACCAGCGGGTCAAGGCCCGTCGGGCTCTGACGGGGCCATTGCGCACCCTGTCGACCAGGCGTATGCCGGGGATGGGGGTGTCTTCGAAGTGCCTCCCACCAACCATCCGGGGAGGGCACCATGAAGCGATCTCGTGCAATGACAAGTGCGGTGGCAACACTGGCCGGCTTGGCCTTGGCCGCGGTCGGTACGACGGGCGCCTCGGCCGCGCCGACCGAGTGGCAGACCTTCCGCGACCCGCCGTATACCGAGGACCTCGACGACTTCTGTGACGTGCCCGGCCTCACGGTCCACCTCGAGGGCGGTTCTGAGGGTCGGGAGAGGTTCACTCCCCACGGCGTCGACGGTCTGCTCCACCTCCAGGTGCAGGCGCAAGACACTGAGGTCTACACCAACCGAGCGAACGGGAAGTCGGTGACTTGGGTCACCGAGAGGCAGGGCCAAGAGCTCCACGTTACGGATAACGGCGACGGCACGCTGACGTACGTCGTGAACAACACCGGCAACGGCGTGCTGTACGCCGAAGACGGCACAATCCTCGCCCGCCAGGCCGGTCTGTTCCGCTACCAGATCGTGTACGACTATGCCGGCACCCTGACGGACCGATCCGACGACATCAAGATCGGGCGACCTGTCATCCTCAAGCAGACCGGCCGGCAGGACGACCTCTGCGCGGCGATGGTTCCGGCGATCAGCTAGCGGCCAACAGGTCCGGCCAGAGAAGCTGCGGGTCAGAGCGGCGTTCTGGGGGTGGGTTAGGGGTTGGTCTTGGCCTCGATGGCGGCGAGGTCGCGGACGGCGTAGCGGTGGTGCTCCCACTCCTCCTCGAGGATCACGTGCAGGCAGGACAGGACGGTCTCGGGGTAGTCGGGGGCGTGGGGATTCTTGCGTGCCGCGGCCAGTGCCTCCGGGGTGACTGTGGCGAGGAAGTCGCGCACCATCGCGACGCGACCCGCCCGGACCTCAAGCACTTCGGCGTACGACGGTGTGGCCGTCACGAAGTTCGACTTGTCCAGACCGCCGTCCTCGGCGCTGGTGTCCGTTTGTCCGATCGGGTGGAACGGCTGTTCGATCTCCAGGATCGCCCGGCCCAGCCACATGTCCGTGGCAAGGACCAGGTGCCGCAGCGTCTGCGCGAACGACCACTCGCCGCCCACCGACACGTCGACCGCGTCAGCCGGCATCGCCGCGACACGCTCGAGTGTGGCCGCCCAGGTGCGCTCGAGTGCGGCCCAGGCCGTGCGCAGACCGTCCGGATCTCCGGCCCGCCGGTCGGCGCGGCCGGGAAAACGGCGGTTGAGTTCGGCCTCGACGAGCGGGATCACATCGACGTCGTTGACGCG
This sequence comes from Kribbella steppae, assembly GCF_004342025.1. GTDB lineage: Bacteria > Actinomycetota > Actinomycetes > Propionibacteriales > Kribbellaceae > Kribbella > Kribbella steppae. Next base: position 959,695 of record NZ_SLWN01000001.1, read on the forward strand.
CAAGAAGGTCTCACCGTTGGAGAGCCACGGTGCGTCGATCTCCATCTCCCGCACGTCCACGCCGCGCATCACAACCCCGGACAGGTCAGCCCCGATGAACCGGGTGCCACGCAGGTCCGCGTCGACGAATTTCGCTCCGCGCAGGTCGTCGGACCGAGTGAAAGTTCCCATGACATCTCCTTGTCGAGCGCCCTTGAGCCGTTGAGGCGAGCGAGGCTGGCATTTTCCTCAACGATCCGCACCGCTGTCGAGGCCGCGGACGATAAGTCTTCCTGGCGGCTCTCAGGGTTTTCCTACCGAGTTCTTAGCGTGCTCTGTGGGCGATGCGGGAACGTCGTCCGTCTAACTGGTTGTTGACACCAGTACGGACGAGCGGACGGGAGTTGCTGTGACAGGTTTGGGGATCGCCGAGGCGCCGGGGACCCTCCTGGCGCAGGACAGGGCTGAGTTGCGGTGCCCGGCGGACTCGGTGGTGGTGCTGGCCGGGATTCCGGGGGCCGGGAAGAGTACGTTGCTTCGCCGGCTGTTCCCGGACGGCGGTGACCACCAGGGCGTGCGGGTGTTCGACTCCGAGCGGCTGCGGGCTCGCTGGATGCCGGTGCTGGGCTCCGTCCCGTACGCGTGGTGGCGGCCGCTGCTGCACCTTGCGTACTACGTGAAGGTCCTCAGCGCGATGCGCACGGGCCCGATGATCCTCCACGACTGCGCCACTCGGCCGTGGGTACGGCGACTGATCGGTTGGCGTGCCAAGCGGTCCGGACTGGCGGTGCACCTGGTCCTGCTCGACGTACCCGGCGATGTCGCCCGCTCTGGTCAGTGGGCCCGCGGCCGGGTCGTGCGGTCGGGGAGCATGGAGACCCACTGCCGCCGCTGGCCTGACCTCCTGGCCCAGGCAGCCGCCGACCCGAGCCAGGTCGTACCCGGTGCTGTCTCCGCCGTTGTCCTCAGCCGGGGCCAGGCGAGCCGGCTCGAGCGGATCGTCTTCGAGTCGGCTCAAAGCTGACCCAGGCGGTCAGGTGGCTGGTTGGTCGAGGCGGATTTCGGGAGCGGTACGGCGCCGGTTGCGGAGCCAGTGGCCAAGGGTCACCAGGGCGAAACCGACCGCGTAGATCATCGAGGTGAAGGCGAAGTAGCCCAGGGTGCCGTCGAGCAATTGGTTCGACTGGCTCCCCGGGAACGCGTGCGTCGAGCCGTTGACCCATTCCATCACCAGATTCGCGGTCTGGAACGTGTACACGTGGCTGAACGCGATGGCGAAGACGAGGTACGCCGCGAGTCGGTTGCGCACCAACAGGCCGAGCGGCAGGGCGACGAGGATGGTCAGAATGGCGATCATGGTGGTCCTCCAGGACTCAGGTTGCTGACGAGACCACCGTCCTCGGCCAACGCGGTCTGAGGCATCGAGGCCATCGCTGGACCTCGGCCCAGTGCTGGCACGGAATCCCGCCGGCCGCGACTCGGTGGACAATCTGGCCATGAGGCGTGGGCTGATGCTTGGGGCGACGGCGGTCTGCGTCGTGTCCTGGGCCGCCCTCGTGGTGGCTGCCGCTACCGACGCAGGTAACGCCCTTGCCACCGTGGCGGACCTCTTGGGGCTGGTGCCACTCGGCCTCGCCTGGCTGATCGCCGTACGCGTGCCAACAAGCCCGGTGGGGCCGGCGCTGGCCTGGCTAGCGGCTTGCCTAGTGGGCACGCGTGCCGTCGAGACCTGGGGTGACACCACGTGGTGGGGCTCCGACGTGGTCGCTGTGATCGGTGCGGGGGCCTGGCCGTGGCAGCTGGTCGGATTCCTGATCCTGCTGCTGGTGTTTCCGACCGGTCTGCTCCCCGGTCGGCGGTGGAGGGTCCTCTGCTGGCTGGTGCCCGCCTCGGCGGCGCTGATGAACGTCGCCTTCGTCCTGTCGATGAACTACGACGACGTACCTGCGGCTCACTCGCCGATCGCCGTACCAGAGCCGCTCTGGATGCCGCTGATGTTTGCAGCCCTGGGCGTCGTCCTCGCGGTGACAGTGGGATGTCTCGCGAGTGTCGTGGTCCGCTACCGGCACGGCGATGAGCGGACCAGGCAGCAGTTGCGCTGGCTGATCCTCGCCGCCGGTGCAGTCGTGGTGCTGATGGTGGCCAGCTGGGTGGTGACCTCGCTCGGCTGGATGGGTGATGGCGCGTACGCCGGCTTCCTGCTGGGTATCGTCGTACTCGTCCCGGCCGCGGTCACCATCGCGATCCTGCGCCACGACCTGTTCGAGATCGACCGCGTCCTCAGCGACTCGGTCGCGTGGGCCCTGACTACTGCGGTGGCCGCGCTACTGACGGCCGGCCTCGTGATGGCCACCGGCTACCTGGTCGGGCGCGACTCGGTGGTCGGGCTGAGTGCCTCGGTGTTCCTGGTCGCCTTGGTGGTCCTCCCACTGCACCGGTGGTTCCACAACGCTGTCGGGCGGGTCATCGACCGGGACCGCGTCGTACTCCTCGAACGGATCAGACGGTTCGTCGACCAGGTCCGTGAGGGCTCTGCCGAGCCGGAAGCGGTCGAGCAGGTACTCCGCGACGCTGTTGGCGACCCTGCTCTGTCCCTGCTGCTGACGAGTGTTGACGATGGCCGGTACGTCGATCTGTCCGGTGAGCCTGTGCACCTGCCGCAAGACGCCGTACGCGTGCCGCTACGAACGACCGACACCGAGATCGGCCTCCTGCTCGTGCGTGACCCGTCGGCCCGGCACCTGCGACGAGTGCAGCTCGCTGTGTCAGCGGCACGCCTGCCGATCGAGGTCAGCCGGCTGCGGTTGGGGCTGCACCGGGCACTGCAGGAAGTGGACGACAGCCGCAACCGGATCGTCGCTGCCACAGTGGCCGAACGACACCGTTTGGAGCGTGACCTGCACGACGGCGCTCAGCAACAGTTGCTGGCGATCGGAATGCAACTGCGGGCCGCACAGCGCCAGCTCCCACCAGGGCATCCGGTGCTCGGTGAGCTCGACCAGGCAGTAGAGGGTCTCGAGCAGACGGTCCGCGAGCTGCGTCGCCTCGCCCACGGTGTGCGTCCGGCGAGCCTCGACGACGGTCTGGCCGCTGCACTGCGGCGACTGGCGCCTGACTGCCCGATCCCCATCCACTTCACCGTGCCCGAGGTGATGCCGCCCGAGATCGTCGCCACGACCGCCTACTTCGTCGTCGCCGAGGCGATCGCGAATGCACTGAAGCACGCGCAGGCCACCCGGATCGACGTCATCGTCCGTGAGGTTGATCAGCACCTGCATGTGTCAGTGACCGATGACGGTGTCGGCGGTGCGCCGTCGCACGGCCTGGTCACACTGCGGGACCGCGTCAATTCCGTCGGCGGCCGGCTGACCATCTCCAGCCCGCCACGGTCCGGTACGGCGATCGAGGTGGTGCTGCCATGCGCGTCCTGATCGCGGAAGACTCCGTGCTGTTTCGCGAGGGCCTCGTACGACTGCTGACTGAGTCAGGCCACGACGTGGTCGACACGACTGCGACTGCGGATGGTCTACCCGAACTGGTCCACTCAGTAAGCCCCGACATCGCCGTGATCGACGTACGTATGCCGCCGACGATGACGGACGACGGTGCGCTGGCAGCACACCTCATCCGGCAGGCCCAACCGACTCAGCCCATGCTCCTGCTGTCTCAGCATGTCGAGACCAGGCACTCGGTCCATCTGGTGTCGACTGGCGCGTTCGGCTACCTGCTGAAGGACCGCGTGCTCCGGGTCGGCGACTTCCTCGACGCCGTCGAGCGCGTGGCGGCCGGCGGCTCCGCGCTCGACCCTGACGTCGTCGCCGCGTTGCTGTCGGCCGCCGACTCCGGGCTCGGCAGGTTGTCCGCACGGGAACGCGACGTCCTAGGACTGGCCGCGGAGGGTCACTCAAACGCGGCTGTCGCCGCCCGCCTGGTGATCACCGAGCGAACTGTCGAAACCCACATCCGGTCCGTCTTCCAGAAACTCGACATCCACGAGTCGCCGCTCAGCCACCGCCGCGTCCTCGCGGTGCTCGCCTACCTACGCTCCAGCTAGGGCCGTCAGGCGGAGGCATCCGTGACGACGCTCGATGGTGCGTGAGCATGGCCACAGGATGCGCGTCGGTCCGGCTTGCAGAAGAGAACTGTCGGTGGCGGGTGATTGGCTCGAAGTTCTTGATGGGGAGGAGTGCGAGTGAAGGTTCGGGTTGGGCATGAGGTGCTGGCTGACGCGGTCGGGTGGGTGGCCAAGGGGCTGCCGAGCCGGCCGAGTGTGCCGATCCTGGCCGGGATGCTGGTGGAGGCCGGCGACGGGCAGGTGACGTTGTCCGGGTTCGACTACGAGAGTTCGGCACAGGTGAGCGTGCCGGCCGAGGTGGCGGACGGTGGGCGGTATCTGGTGTCGGGCCGGTTGCTGGCCGACATCTGCCGCAGCCTGCCGGGCGACTCGGTGGACCTGGGTGGCGAGGCGGCCCGGGTGCGGGTGGGCAGCGGGAGTTCGCGCTTCGTGCTGCAGACCCTGCCGCTCAGCGAGTATCCGGCGCTGCCCGAGCTGCCGACGGCGACCGGTGTGGTGAGCGGTGAAGTGTTCGCCCGCGCGGTCGGTCAGGTGGTCAGTGCGGCCGGTCGGGATGACACCTTGCCGGTGTTCACCGGGATCCGGGTGGAGATCCGCGGGTCGACCGTCTCCCTGCTGGCCACCGATCGGTACCGGCTCGCCCTACGGACCTTCGAATGGGAGCCGATCGATCCCACTGTCGAGGCGAATGCGCTGGTGCCGGCCCGGATGCTCGCCGACGTGGCCAAGGCGATGGCCGGTGACGAGCTCACTCTCGCGCTCGGTTCAACCCGCACAGGGGACGGGTTGATCGGGTTCGAGGGAGCCGGCCGGCGGGCGACGAGCCGGCTGATCGACGGCGACTTCCCGAAGGTCCGCAGCCTGATCCCGGCGGCGTCCGCGATCACCACCACTGTGCGGGTCGACACGGCCGTGCTGATCGAGGCGGTGAAGCGGGTCGGACTGGTGGCGGAGCGTTCGACGCCGGTGCGTCTGACCTTCGCGGACGGTACGGCGACCTTGGACGCAGGCAGCGGGGACGAGGCGCAGGCGTCCGAGTCGGTGGACGTCGTACTGACCGGCGAGCCGGTGGTGACCGGGTTCAACGCGGGCTACCTGCTGGACGCTCTGGCGTCGATCGGTGCCCCGGTCGCGCATTTCGCGTTCACCCAGCCGACCAAGCCGGCCAATCTCACCGGCCTCCACTCCACCGACGACAATCCGACGGACGAGTCGGCGTACATCCTGATGCCTATGCGCCTGCCGAACTGATGTCAAAACGCCGCGGCGGCTTCCGACCAGGAGGTGACGAGAACCCGAGTGAAGGAGTCACCGATTGAGTTCGAGCGGCACTGCGAGCTGATGCCGCCTCAACGTCGACACCAGCGGACGACCGGAGTCCCACGTCTTCTGCGAGCTGCTCATCAGCCGGTACGACGTACCGCCACGAGCGATCGCGGTCGAGGACCGATCAACCAACTGTGGTGAGAACGCGGACTTCACCCGGCGGATGGTGGATCGGCCGGGCCGGCTGTTGCTGATCCAGGATCCGACGATGCAGCGGCGGACGCATGCCTGCTTCGAGCGGTCCTTCAACGAGGACACGCGCCTCATCAGCCAGGCGCCACTGATCCCGTGGGTCGGCCCGGACCGGGTGAGTGCCGGTCCGGGCCTCCCGGAGATCTGGAGCCGCCGGCGCTTCAGCTCGCTGATCCTCGGCGAGATTCGAAGGCTGCGCGACGACGCCGATGGCTACGGTCCACGCGGCCGGAACTTCATCGATCACGTCGACATCCCCGAGCCGGTGCTTGCCGCCTACGAGCGGGTCGCGGCCGAGCACCCCGAGCTCGTGCGAGCAGCTGGGGCCTGAGGCAACCAGTTGGGGGCCCCACACCACGAGCGCCTGCTAGGGCGCGGGAACCGTCAGCTCGCCCCGGTGAAAGAAGCAGTCAGAGCCGCGGCCAGCGTCTCCGGCGGGATCGTGTGGAACGTCCCGTCGTACCCCTCGACCTTTCCGTGCGGCAACGCGGCCGCCGCCTGCCTCACCGAGTCCTTCAACCACTCCGGGCTGGCGTTGCTGTAGAGCGCAAGCGTCTCGGCGGAGACAGTCGACAACAGCGAAACGGGTACGGCGCTGTCCCGCATCTGCAGGCCGTCGTACACGAGGGTGTGCGCCATCGCCTCCAGTCCCGCCCACATCGGCGTCTCCCGGATCTGGTCGACCACTTCCTTGGGCTGACCGACCGCCTCCACCATGAACAGCTCGGCCGCACCGCCGGGGTTGCCGGCGTCGACGTACTCCTGCAGCCGCTCGAGGTACCGCTCCGGCGCCGGCGGAGCGCCCTCGACCCGGAACGGCGGCTCGACGATCGCCAGCTTCTCGAATGGCAGACCGGCCTGCAGCAGCACCATCACCCCGGACGAGAACGCGCAGGCGTACCGCGCACCCGTCGCCGTGCGCACCGCGTCCAGGTCCTCCCACTCACGCTCGACCGCGTACGGCGTGGTGTCGCCAGAGTCACCGCGGCCACGCCGGTCGTAGTTGACGACGGTGAACGCGGCGGACAGCGCCTCGGCGTACCCGACGTTGAACGACCGGTCGGTGAACGCCCCGGCGATGAGCACCAGTCCCGGCCCGCTGCCGGAGGTGTCGTACGCGATCTCAGTGCCGTCCTTCGAGACAACCTTGTCCATCACAGCTCCTTCTCGACGTCGTTCTCTGCCCATCCGTCGAACGGAGGCCGCCCAGGGAGACATCGTGGACTGTGATCCACGTCACATGACACAAGCGCGACCAGCGAAACCTTCCGGCGTCCGGCGCCCATCACTACAATTGGTTTATGTATACAGACGACTGGTATGCGGTCCACACTTTGGGCCGGTCCTGATGCTGCTCCGCCAGCTGGAGTACCTCGTCGCCCTGGCCCGGGAGAAGCACTTCGCCCGGGCGGCCGACGCGTGCTACGTGTCCCAGCCGTCACTGTCCGCCGCGATCCGCAAGCTCGAGCAGGAGCTGGACGTACCGATCGTCCGCCGCGGCCGCCGGTTCGAGGGTCTCACTCCCGAGGGTGAGCGGGTGCTGCTCTGGGCCCAGCGGATCCTGGCCGAGCAGGACGCCCTGCGACACGAGCTGTCGGTGATGCGCGGCGGTCTGACCGGGACGCTCCGGCTCGGCGCGATCCCGACCGCGATGCCCGTCGTCTCACTGCTCACCACCCCGTTCTGCGAACGGCACACGAACGCGAGGGTGACCATCGAGTCGCTGTCATCGCGCGACATCACCCAGAAGCTCGCCGAGTTCGATCTGGACGTCGCGATGACCTACCTCGACGACGACACCCTCGGCCAGGTCCGCAAGACCCCTTTGTACGAGGAGCGCTACCTCCTGCTCACCCCGCAACACAGTGAGCTCGCCGAGTTGCCGGTGGCAACATGGGCGCAGGTCGCCGAGCTGCCACTCTGCCTGCTCTCCCCCGACATGCGTAACCGCCGGATCATGAACGGCTACTTCACCGACGACGGCGCCACCGCCGCACCGGCGATCGAGAGCGACACGGTCTCCGGCCTCTACAGCCACCTGCACGGCAACCACTGGTCGACGGTGATCTCGCACGCGTGGTTGCACATGTTCGGGGTGCCCGAGGGCATGCGCGTCGTACCGCTGAAGAGTCCGGCGCACGGGCCGCGGGTCGGCCTGGTGATCGCGGCGCGCAGCCCCGAGCCGGTGCTGGCCCGCGCACTGCTCGACGTCGCCCGGCAGGCCGGTGTCCACAACGCACTGGACGAGCTGCTCGACGTGCACCTGATGGGATCGGGCTATTCCGCGCAGTTCACCTGATAGCGCGGCCCTATCTCGACATAGCAAGCAAGTCTTTGACCATGGCGCCCTGGCGGGACAACTGTGGAAGGGACGAAATCCCTTCCACACAAGGAGTTTCCCACCATGGCCAAAATCCTGTGCGTCCTGTACGACGACCCCGCCGACGGCTACCCGACGTCGTACGCACGTGACGACCTCCCGACCATCGACCACTACCCCGGCGGCCAGACGACGCCGACTCCGAAGGACATCGACTTCACGCCTGGCCAACTGCTCGGCAGCGTCTCGGGTGAACTCGGACTGCGCACCTTCCTGGAGAGCCAGGGCCACACGCTGGTCGTCACCTCGGACAAGGAGGGTGCCGACTCGGTGCTGGACCGGGAGCTGCCCGACGCCGATGTGGTGATCTCGCAACCGTTCTGGCCGGCGTACCTGACCGCCGAGCGGATTGCGAAGGCGCCCAACCTCAAGCTCGCCATCACCGCCGGTATCGGCTCCGACCACGTCGACCTGGATGCGGCGATCGGGCACGGCATGACCGTTGCCGAGGTCACCTTCTCGAACAGCATCAGCGTCGCTGAGCACGTGGTGATGATGACGCTGGGCCTTGTGCGGAACTACCTTCCGTCGCACCAGGTCGTCCTCGACGGCGGCTGGAACATCGCGGACTGCGTCGCCCGCTCGTACGACCTCGAAGGCATGCAGGTCGGCACGGTCGCGGCCGGCCGGATCGGGCTCGCCGTACTGCGCCGGCTGGCGCCCTTCGACGTCAACCTGCACTACACCGACCGGCACCGGCTGCCCGAGTCGATCGAGCGCGAGCTCAACCTGACCTTCCACCCCGACGCGGCCGACATGGTGCCGCACTGCGACGTTGTCACGATCAACGCACCACTGCACCCGGAGACCGAGGGCCTGTTCGGCGACAAGTTGCTCGGCACCATGAAACGCGGCGCCTACCTGATCAACACGGCCCGCGCGAAGATCGTCGACCGCGACGCCGTCGACCGGGCGCTCCGGAGCGGCCAGCTCGCCGGGTACGCCGGTGACGTCTGGTACCCGCAGCCGGCGCCGGCCGACCACCCGTGGCGGACGATGCCGCATCACGGCATGACGCCGCACATCTCCGGCTCGTCGCTGTCCGCCCAGGCCCGGTACGCCGCCGGCACCCGGGAGATCCTGGAGTCGTGGTTCGCGGGCACGCCGATCCGCGACGAGTACCTGATCGTCGACGGCGGCCGGCTGGCAGGCGCCGGCGCCCACTCGTACTCCACCACCACACCCGTGTAACGGGGATCACGCCCGGGGTAACCGGGATCACGTGAGACAAGGGCATAACCGGTCAGTACGACTGGTTGAATGTATACAGAAGCCAGTATTTCCCGGATCAACCGATCGGGGAACGGAGAGTCTCCGGATGGTTCCGGAGCGGAAAGGCCATGATGATCTTCACCCGTAGGTTCGGTGCTCTGGCGGCTCGCCCGCAGTTCCCGGATGCCCCGGAGCTGCAGCAAGAGCTCGACCTGGACGTCGAGCTCGCCCGCGAGCTGGCCCACCTCACCGACGAGGACACCCAGCGCCGCGACGAGACCGCCGCCTGACCGACCGCCACCATCTCAGGTCATGGGGCCCCCGGCCTGGACTGAGGAGCGCAGGGAGCGCAGCGACCGGAGTGACGAGGGAAGGCCGGGAGCAAGGCCCCATGACCACGCCGGTGCCGAAGGCCCGGCCAAAAGTACAGCACTTGGTAGACTGTCTACCAAGTGCCATCATGATCTCTTCAGCGCTTGTTCTGGGAAGGACCTCATGACGACCATCAGTGCGGGTGCGACCGACCCCATCTCCCCTGGCGTCCGGCACGTCAAGCGACCGACGCCGTTGCGTGAGTCCGTCTATGAGGCCCTGACCGAGATGATCATCGACGGGACCCTCGAGCGTGGCCGGCACCTGGTCGAGGTCGAGCTGGCCGGCATGCTGGGCGTTTCCCGGCAGCCGGTCCGCGAGGCCCTCCAGCGGCTCAACAACGAGGGCTGGGTGGACCTCCGGCCGGGCTTCGGCGCGATGGTGCATGTGCCCGCCGAGGACGAGGTCGACCAGTTGCTGGCCGCCCGGGCGGCGCTGGAGTCGGAGTCCGCGCGGCTCGCGGCCCGGCACGCGACCAAGGACGACGTGGCCAGGCTCAAAGAGCTGTGCAAGGTCGGTACGGCGTACCACGAAGCCGGAGATATCGACGGCGCGGTCCGGACGAACGGCGAGCTGCACAGCCTGATCACCCAGATGTCCGGCAACAGGTTCCTGGTGGACTTCGCCGCCCAGGTGGACCGTCGGGTCCGCTGGTACTACACGCCGGTGGCGCCGGTCCGTGGTGCCGCGTCCTGGCGGGAGCACAACCGGCTGGTCAAGGCGATCGAGGTGGGCGACGAGGACAAGGCCGCGCAGACCATGCGCGAGCACACCGAGCACACCCGCAAGGCCTACCACGACCTCCAGGCCGGCAGCACCGCCGAGCCGGCCACCGACCCCGACCCGGCCCCGCGCACCCGACGCCGCCGTACGACCTGACGCCCCAGCCCCACCAACGGCCATTTGAGGGGATAACCCCCCAAATGGCCCCTTCTCCCCTCGGAATTTCAGGGGAGAAGGGGCCACATCAGCGGATATCCGTTCAAATGTCATGCGGCGCGCACACGTCACGCGACGCGTTTCTTGCGGCCGCGGCCGGTGGCGGCTTTGCGGGCCTCCAGGGCGGCGGCGAGGTGGACGTACTGCTGGACCGTCCGTTGTGCGTACTCGTTGCGATCCAGGATGCGCGGCCACCAGTGGCGGCCGACCTGCTCGTGCATCCAGAGGAAGCCGATCGCGAATCCCATGCTCACCAGCGCACGGAAGGCGAGGAACTTCCACGGCTCGACCGGCAGCCCCGGGCTCCCGGTGACGGACCACTCGGTCGCCACCGCGTGCACCAGGAGTGCCAGCGGGAAGCCGATCACCCAGTAGACCGCGGCCGGTGCGAACACCCCGGCCGGGATCTTGCCCAGTGCCAGCAGGACCGCGTACCCGGCGCCGAGCAGTACCAGTGGTACGCCGAGCGCCAGGCCGCTGACGATCGCCCAGCCGGCCGATTGTCCGACCACCGCACCCAGGGCACCGGCAACCAGGCCGCCGGCCACCCCGACCGAGGCGGCCGGGACCGAGAACTCCGCGAGCTGCTTCAGATCGACCATGTCAACCCACGACCACACCGAAGCGCACCAGGCTGTAGAACAGCAGGCCGAGGTAGAACACCGCGCCGAACCCGATGATCACGTTGCGCACCGGCCCGGGCCTGATCGGCTTGGGCAGCAGCTTGTTGTTCACCAGCAGCAACACGACGCAGTAGGCACCCATCGCGAACGTGGACAAGAAGGCGAGAATGTCCAGGATTCCCGCCGGACCGTCAGCCGGCCCGAACAGCAGGATCAGGATGCCGAAGGTGATCACACCCCAGAGGAATCCGGCGTACAGCCTCGACATCGAGAACCGCTTGGCTCCCGGCACGAAGTAGTACGTCATGTCCGCCTGACCGCGGGAGAACGAGTCGAACAGACCGAGGGTCGCGTTCAGCCCGATCAGTGCGATGAAGCCGAAGAACAACGAGCCGAGGATCGGGCCGCCGGCCGAGGCGAAGGCATCCGACATGGCGCTCAGCGCGGCCTCCCGGTCACCACCCTCGATCAGCCCGGCAACGTCCGGGTTCGTCCGGGCCGCCGACATGGCCAGCACCGTGAACGAGACCGTGACCAGCATGGTGATACCCCAGAAGAGCAGCAGTGCGTCGAATGTGACCCACTTGCGCCAGCCCTTCCACTTCGCCATCTCGGCCGGGTCGTCGGTGTCGAACATGAAGCCCCGCGACGGCATCGACTCGGCCTCATCGGCCGAGCGCAGGCCGCGCACCTTCGGGATGTGCGCACCCATACCGGCCCCGCTGTCGCGCAGTTGCAGGGTGTACCACATCTGCTGCATACCGGACGGCCCGGCGAAGGCGATCGAGCCGACCACGATCGGGAACCAGGCCTCGGACAGGGCCTTGTCCGGGAAGTACCCGAACGCGAACATGCCCGACAGCGTGCTCGCCAGGTCGTCCCAGCTGCCAACGATCGCCGCGATCACCGACGTACCGACGACCAGGAGGCCGATCAGCAGGCCGAGGAGCTTCTCGAGGAAGTTGTAGATCACCGAGAGCATGCTGAACAGCACACCGACGAAGATCAGCGCGACACAGGCAGACACCTGCCAAGGGATGCCGCTGACCTCCTCGAACGCGGCAGCCCCGGCCGACAGGTGGCCGGGCCACATATAGATCAGGATCGCCGCGACGTAGAAGAACCACATCAACGGTTTGAAGATCCGGGCCGCACCGAAGAAGATGCTCTCTCCGGTCGCCATCGCATAGCGGGCCATCTCCAGCAGCACGAACGCCTGCAGGGTGACGCCGACCATGAACAGCCAGCGGATGTCCGGCCCGAACACCAGGACGAGCCGGGGCCACATGTAGGACTCACCCATACCGACACCCAGCGCGACCAGGAAGACGGTCGGACCGAGGATGTGTATCGAGGGCGGTGCGTCCGGAAGCTTCCGGATCGGCATCGGTTCGAGCCGGCCCGCACGCCAGACCCGCTCGGTGACGGGCGCGGCGGCAGGCTCTTCGGGTACATCTGAGGTCTTGCTCGTGACGTCCAAGGCGGACTCCTTAGATCGACGCCAGCTGCTGACTTACCGCTCCCCCGTGCACTCCCCCCGGTCCAAAAGCATCACCGGCTTCCTCCAAGCGATGAACAATCGGGCTAGGGCAGGTTTGATGGTCCAACGCCGCACCGAGTGCCGCGCAGTAGGCGGGGGGCCATCAGACCTGCCCTGGTGAACCGAGCGGACCCGCGTTCCGGGCCCAGCGGTACTTGGCACCGAGTACCTGGACCGGCGTCTCGGTGGTGTACGGGTAGGCGACCACACCGTGGTCGAACAGGTACTGACTGGCTTCCTCGACCTCGACGTCACCGGACAGCGAGGCGACCACCGGCTTGTCGATGCCCTTGGCCCGGTACTCCTCGACCACCTCGGCGACCAGCTTCGCGAACACCATCGGCGGTGTCACGATCGTGTGCCAGTAGCCCAGGATCAAGGCATGGATCCGGTCATCGGAAAGCCCGAGCGCGATGGTGTTCCGGTACGTCGACGGCGGCTCACCGCCGGTGATGTCGACCGGGTTGCCGGAGGCACCGAACGGCGGGATGAACTTCTTGAACGCCTCGTCCAGATCGGCCGGCATCGACATCAGCTGCAGGCCGTTGTCCACACACGCGTCCGACAGCAGTACGCCGGAACCGCCCGCGCCGGTGATGATGACGACGTTCTCGCCCTTCGGCGTCGGCAGCAGCGGGATGCCGCGGGCGTACTGGAGCATCTCGTTCAGCCCCGGCGCCCGGACCACACCGCTCTGCCGGAGGATGTCGTCGTACACCTTGTCGTTGCCGGCCAGTGCACCGGTGTGCGAGCTGGCCGCCCGCGCGCCCATGTCGGTCCGGCCGGCCTTCAGCACGACGACCGGCTTCTTCTTCGACACCCGGGACGCCGTCTCGGCGAACGCCCGGCCGTCCTTCAAATCCTCCAGATGCATGGCGATCAGGTTGGTGTTGTCGTCGTTCTCGAAGAACGTGAGGAGGTCATCCTCGTCGATGTCGGCCTTGTTGCCTACCCCAACGATCGCCGAGACGCCCATCCGGCTGGACCGGCTGAAGCCGAGGATCGCCATCCCGATGCCTCCGCTCTGTGACGACAACGCGACACTGCCGCGGACGTCGTACGGCGTGCAGAACGTCGCGCACAGGCTCTCCGGCAGGTAGTAGTAGCCGTAGATGTTCGGCCCGAGAATGCGCACGTTGTGCTTGCGCGCGATCGCGACGACCTCGTCCTGCAGTTCCTGCTCGCCGGTCTCGGCGAACCCGGACGGGATCAGGATCGCCCCGGCCACGCCCTTCTCACCGCACTGCTCGAGCGCACCGCCGACGAACTTGGCCGGTACGGCGAACACCGCGACGTCCACGTCACCCGGTACGTCGGTGATACTCGGGAACGCCTTCAGCCCGAGGACCTCACCGCCCTTGGGGTTGATCGGGTAGATGTCACCCTGGTACCCGCCGTTGACCAGGTTCTTCATCACCGAGTTGCCGATCTTGCCGGTCTCGTTCGAGGCCCCGATCACCGCGACCGCGCGCGGTTTCATGATCCGGGTCATCGCGGTCAGGATCTCCTCCTGGCTGTACCGCTCGACCGGCTTGCCGGCCTCGGCGTCGACGATAATCCGGAAGTCCACCGCGGTGGCACCGTCCGGCCCGGCCAGCACCGGGTTCAGGTCCACCTCGGCGAACTGCGGGAAGTCGGTGACCAGGTCGGACACCCGCTGGACCAGGTCGGCCACGGCGTCCTTGTCCACCGGCTTGGCACCGCGGACGCCGTCCAGCATCTCGTGCGCGCTGATCCCGTCGATCATCGAGCGAGCCTCGTCGGCCGACAGCGGGGCCAGCCGGAAGGTGACGTCCTTGAGCACCTCGACCAGGACGCCACCCAGCCCGAACGCGACCACCTTGCCGAACGTCTGGTCGGTGACCGCACCGACGATGACCTCCTGCACGTCACCGCCGGTGACCAGCATCTTCTGCACCTGTACGCCGGTGATGTCCGCGTCGGCCTGGTAGGCCTTCGCGTTGGTGACGATCTGGTCGAAGGCCTTCACCGCCGCCTCGGCGGAGTCGACGCCGACGACCACGCCACCGGCGTCGGTCTTGTGCAGGATGTCCGGCGAGACGATCTTCAGCACGACGGGGAAGCCGATCTCGGCCGCGAGACCGGCGGCTCCCTCGGCAGTCGTGGCCAACCCTTCACCCGGCGTCGGGATGCCGTACGCGTCCGCGACCTGCTTGGCCTCGGGTGCGCTCAGTGAGGTGCGGCCGTCCGCCAGAGCCTGGTCGAGGATGGTCTGGACTGCTGCCTTGTCATAGGTCATGCCTGAGCTCCTTCTTCAGGGATGCGACGGTGCTGCCATCAGGTGGGGCGTCAGACGACGCCGGCGGCCTTGAGTTCCTCGAGTTCGCTCGTGTCGATGCCGAGCGAGCCGTAGATGACGGAGTTGTGTTCGCCGAGACCGGGTGAGGTCTCGACCTGGACCGGGGAGTCGGACAGCTTGATCGGGCAGCCGACGGTCTTGAAGCTGCCGCGCTGCGGGTGCTTCACCTCGACCACGGCGCCGAGCTCGGCCAGCGTCTCGTCCTCGATCAACTCACGCGTGGACATGATCGGCCCGCAGGGCACGTTCAGCGCGTTGAGCTTGTCCATCACCTCGAACTTGGTGTGCTGCTCGGTCCACTGCTCGATCAGCGCGAACATCTTGTCCAGCTTGTCGAGCCGGGCGGCCGGCGTGGACCAGTCCGGGTCGTCGGCCAGCTCGGGCTTGCCGATCAGGCTCGCGATCGGGGCCCAGCCGGGCGGCTGGACGATCACGTAGATGTAGTCGTTCGGACCGCCCGGAGCGCACCGCAGCGCCCAGCCGGGCTGGCCGCCGCCGGAGGCGTTCCCGGACCGCGGCACCTCGTCGCCGAAATGCTCGTTCGGGTACTCAGGCAGCGGCCCGTGGGCGAGTCGCTGCTGGTCGCGCAGCTTGACCCGGCTCAGGTTGAGCACGGCCTCCTGCATCGCCACCGTGACCCGCTGGCCCTTGCCGGTGTTGGTCCGCTGGTAGAGCGCGGCCAGGATGCCGGCGACCAGGTGGATCCCGGTGCCGGAGTCACCGATCTGGGCGCCGGTGGCGGTCGGCGGACCGTCCTCGAACCCGGTCGTACTCATCGCGCCGCCCATCGCCTGGGCGACCACCTCGTAGGCCTTGAAGTCCTCGTACCGGCCCGGGCCGAAGCCCTTGATCGAGGCGAAGATCAGCTTCGGGTTGATCAGCTGCAGTCGTTCCCAGGTGAACCCCATCCGGTCGATCGCACCGGGCGCGAAGTTCTCCACCAGGATGTCGGCGTCCTTGACCAGGTCGGTGAAGATCTCCTTGCCCCGGTCGGACTTCATGTTCAGCGTGATGCTGCGCTTGTTGCAGTTCAGCATCGTGAAATAGAGGCTGTCGACGTCCGGTACGTCGCGCAGCTGCTGGCGGGTGATGTCACCGGTGGGCGCCTCCAGCTTGACGACGTCGGCACCGAGCCAGGCGAGTATCTGCGTGCAGGAGGGTCCGGACTGCACATGGGTCATGTCGAGTACGCGGACACCTTCGAGGGCCCGTTGGCCAGAAGCGGTCATGCGTGGTCCTCCAGCTACTTGTGCGGCTACTTGTACATCGTCTGGTTCATGGTTCCGGGGGCGTACGCATCCGGGTCGACCCAGACGTTGATCAGTGAGGGCAGCCCGGACTCGCGGGCCCGCTGCATGGCCGGCCCGATGTCCTTGGGGTCGCGGACCTCCTCGCCGTACCCGCCGAGCATCTTGGCGAACTCGTCGTACTTGACGTCGCCGAGGGTGTTGCCGATCCGGCCGCGGTCGTGGCCGTACTTGACCTCCTGGCCGTAGCGGATCTGGTTCATCGAGGAGTTGTTGCCGACGACACCGACGAAGGGCAGCTTGAAACGGACCAGCGTCTCGAAGTCCCAGCCGGTCAGCGAGAACGCACCGTCGCCGAACAGCGCGACCACTTCCTTGTCGGGCCGCGCGTACTTCGCCGCCAGCACGAACGGGATGCCGACACCGAGGGTGCCGAGCGGGCCCGGGTCCATCCAGTGGCCGGGTGACTTCGGCTGGACCACGCCGCCGGAGAAGGTGACGATGTCGCCGCCGTCGCCGATGTAGATCGAGTCCTCGGTGAGGAACTCGTTGATCTCATGCGCCAGCCGCAGCGGGTGGATCGGGTTGGCGTCGGACAACTGCCGGGGCAGCCGCTTCTGGTACGCCGCGTCCTCCTCGGCGCGCAACTCGGCGAACCAGGCCTTCCGGTCGGCCTTGCGGACCCGGCCGGACGAGGCCTGGGTGACGGCGGCAAGGATCGCACCCGGGTCGCCGACCAGGCCGAGGTCGACATCGCGGTTCTTGCCGACGGTGCGGTAGTCCATGTCGATCTGGACCACGGTCGCGCTCTTCGGCAGCCGGCGGCCGTAGCCCATCCGGAAGTCGAACGGCGTACCGACGATCAGGATCAGGTCGGCGTTGTTGAACCCGTACCGCCGGGACAGGTGGAAGTGGTGCGGGTCGCCGGGCGGCAGCGTGCCGCGGGCCGAGCCGTTCATGAACACCGGGATGTCGAGCGTGCGGGCGAACTCCGTCGCGGCCTCGCTGCCGCGCGACGTCCAGACCTGGCTGCCGAGCAGGACCACGGGCTTCTCGGCCCGCGACAGCAGGTCGGCCAGGGCCTCGATGTTCGCCGGGTCGCCGACGCTCCTGGTCGAGGCGCGGTAGTGGCCGGCCTCGGGGATGGTCGCCTGGTCGACCGGGACCGAGTTGTCCAGGATGTCGCGCGGGATCTCCAGGAACGACGGGCCGGGGGCGCCGTTGTAGCACTCACGCAACGCCATCGACACCATGTCGGCGGCGCGCGCGGTGTGCGGCACGGTCGCGGCGAACTTGGTGATCGGCGTCATCATGTCGACGTGCGGCAGGTCCTGCAGGGATCCCATCTTGTGCTGGTTCAGCGCGCCCTGCCCACCGATCAGCAGCATCGGGCTCTCGGCCCGGAACGCGTTCGCGACACCGGTGACGGCGTCCGTCGTCCCTGGTCCGGCGGTCACCACCGCGCAGCCGGGCTTGCCGGTCACCCGCGCGTAGCCGTCGGCCGCGTGCGCGGCGACCTGCTCGTGCCGGACGTCGACCACCGCGATGCCCTCGTCCACACAGCCGTCGTAGATGTCGATGATGTGACCGCCACAGAGGGTGAAGATCACGTCGATCCCCTCAGCCTTCAGAGCCTTGGCGACCAGGTGACCACCTGAGATCGTCGCCGGCTGTGAACCCTCGGACTCCTTCACCTCTGCGACTGGTTGGGTCTCCGACACTGTCTGCGCCATCTGCAGTCATCTCCTCGGAAGGGCCGGGGTGCGCCCCTGTCGTGTCAACACAGAATGTAGATTGCATACCGTATGGTGTAGTCGTAGTCTTACCGGAGGCCATGGCGGTTGTCCAGAGCTCGGCACCAGGAGGCTGCGATGACGATTCACGACGAACTCGACCAGACTCGCCGGGCTGTGCTGGCGCTGGAAAAATCCCTTACGGCGTTGAGGAATCGGCTCGGCCCGCATCTCGACGTACTGCGGCTGCTCGATGATCTCGACCGGTGCTCGACCGACCTACGCCGCCTCGAGCAGCAGGTCGGTGCACCACGCCGGCACGAGCTGGTGGTGATCCCGGACGGTGACCATGACCACGGACTGTGGGGCACCGGCGACGTCGACCACGAAGGTGTGGGAGCCCCCGGCCGACGCGCTCCGTAAACGAACTCCGGGCCCGGCAGACGATAGCTGCGGGGCCCGGAGTGGGTAACGGCGCAAGGTCAGCGCTGGCGGATCGCCTCGACGATCGGGTCGAGGAACTGCATCGGACGCACCAGGTCGTCGTAGTCGATCGGCGGCCGGCGGGTCTCGGCCATCTCCAGGAACGCACGCAGTCCGGGCTCGACGTACGACGTACCGAGGGTGAGCTCGCGGGCCGCGAGACCGTGCCGTCCGACGACCATGCCGTGGAACGGGACCTGACCGTCCGGTCCCGGCAGCACCAACTGGACCACGACCCGGACCCCACCGACGTCGGCGGTGGCGATGACCGTGTCGGCTACCTGTTCCACTCGCACGTCGCCAATGACGCCGGGCGCGAGCCTGAGGGCGACGTCGACCGCGTGGATGCCGTAGAAGTAGATACCGCCGTACTGACTGTCCGGATCCGCCGGGCCGGTGGTGATCACCGCCTGCGGAGCGCCGAGCGACGCCGCCTGCTCGGCCAGCGCGTCCGTGTCCGGCACCCAGCGGACGGCTGAGGACGACGTCAACGGTGCATCGTGTTCGCGCGCCGCGGCAACGATCGCCCGGGCGTCGGCCTCGGTGCAGGCGAGCGGCTTGTCCACGAACACCGGCAGGCCTTCGGCCAGGAACGGTACGGCGTGCTCCCGGTGCAGACCGCCGTGCCGGTCGGTGATGATCACGGCGTCGACCAGGCCGAGCAGGTCCGTGGGTCCGTCGACGAGCCGCTCGAGTTGCCCGGTGGCGCGGAGCTTCTCGTTGCGTTCGCTCGGGCCGCCGCTGGCGGCGACGACGCGAGTCTCCCCGGCGCGCCGCTGCACGTTCAGGTACTCGATGATGTGGTCGACGTGGGAGTTCTCCGTACCGATGATGCCGATGCGCACGTCACTGTCTCCCGCTGAGCTGGACCGGACCGCCGGTCCGGGCGGATTCGTAGATACCGAGCACCACTTCGAGCGCACGCCGGGCGTCCTGGGTGCCGATCGACGGCGGACGGCCGTCGCGCACCGCTGCGATGAAATCGAGGTACTGGTCGCGGTGAGCGTCGGCGACCGATCGGGAGACGCTCGCCTCGGCCGCCGGCTCCCCATCTGCGACCGGCTGGGCGCTCCTCGCCTGGTCCGCGGGTTCACCGTCGGCGGTGTCGAAGGCAACGAGGTCGTCCTGCTCGATCACCGCGCTGCCGCGATCGCCGTACACGGACAGCCGGACCGGCCGGCCCGGGTACGCCGCGGTCGTCGCCACGATCGACCCGATCGCTCCGCTGCGGAACCGCACGGTCGCCGCCACCGTGTCCTCGACGTCGATCCGCTCATGCGCGAGCAGGTCGCTGTACGCCTGCACCTCGACGGGCTCGCCCAGCATCCACAGCAGCAGGTCGACCACGTGGATGCCCTGGTTCATCAGGGCTCCGCCGCCGTCGAGCGCGACCGTACCCCGCCAGCCGCCGGAGTCGTAGTACTCCTGCGAGCGCCAGAAGGCCGACTCGGCGATGCCCGCGGTGATCCGGCCGAGCCGGCCCTCGGCGACAGCCTGGTGGACGAAGGCCGGAGCGTGCTGGAACCGGCGCTGGCTGATCACCGCCACGGTCAGCCCGGTCCGCTGCTCCACGTCGATGAGCCGGTCGGCCGCTGCCAGCGTCACGTCGATCGGCTTCTCCACGACAACGTGCCTGCCGGCCTCGAGCGCGGTGATGGCGGCATCGGCGTGCAGACCACTGGGCAGGCAGATGCTGACCGCGTCGATGTCCGGTCGGGCGCAGGCCTTCTCCAGCTCTGTCATCGGCTCGCCGCCGTACTTGCTGCTCATCGCGGCGGCCCGGTCCGCCTCCACGTCGACCACCGCGACCAGCTCCGCCTCGCCGGGCAGGGACGTGATCAGGCGGGCATGGGTCTCACCGATGACTCCGGCGCCCACCACTGCGAACTTCATCCGGGCAGTCCTCTCAGTTGTCCGTACGTCCACGGCACGACGACTCCGCCCGCGTCGGCACTCTCCTGGGCGAGCAGCGCGACCCGCGTTGCGGCGAACCCCGCCGCCGTACCGGTCTCGGGCTCGAGACCCGCCGACAGCGCGTCGAACGCGTCGGCCGCGGGTCGCCGACCGGGCGGCAGCTCCACCTGCCAGGGTGGGCGTTCAGTGGTTGCCGCGATCAACTTGTTCTGCGCCCAGAACAACTCCGCCGTACCCTCGGTGCCGGTCAGCCGCATCCGGTAGTCGCCGTGGTACGGCGACGCAGCGGGCGTCAGCCAGTTGACCTCGATCGTCGCGGCGATCGAGCCTGCTCTGAGCAGCAGGGACCCCGACAGCGCGAACTCGGGATCGGTGCCGTCCGCCAGCCCGGCGACCGTCCCCTCGGTCGCTCCCGACAGCAGCAGGACGAG
Organism: Kribbella steppae; assembly: GCF_004342025.1. Taxonomy (GTDB): domain Bacteria; phylum Actinomycetota; class Actinomycetes; order Propionibacteriales; family Kribbellaceae; genus Kribbella; species Kribbella steppae. The sequence goes on from NZ_SLWN01000001.1 coordinate 980,461, forward strand.
GTCGATGTCGTGGACGGCGAGATCGCCGAGGATTCCGCCGTAGCCCTTCCTGGTGAGGAACCAGTCCGGCCGGGTGGGCCGGTTGAGCTTGTGCGGCCCGGTCGACGCGATCTGCACAAGGTCTCCCAACGAACCGTCGGCCAGCAGCGCACGAGCCGCGAGGGTTTCGGGATAGTTCCGCTTCTCCAGCAGCAAGGTGACGATACGGCCGGTCTCCTGCTGGGCGGCTTCGATCGCGTCGAGCTCGGCGCGCGTCGTACAGAGCGGTTTGTCCGCGAGCACATGGGCGCCCGCGCGGAGTGAGTCGACGACCGCCTCGGCCCGGTCCGCGTAGATCCCCGCGACCATGACGACGTCCGGTCGCAGCTCGTCGAGCAGCCGCCCGTGGTCGTCGTACGCCGGTACGTCGAACTCGCCGGCGTACCGGGCCGCCGTCGCCGGATCCGGATCCGCGACGCCGACCAGCACGAGATTCTCGCGCGCGGTCACCTCATCCAGCGCGTACCGGACATGGGCGTGCGCGGCGCCGATCACGGCCAGCCGGAGGGGTGCGGGCATGGATCGAGTCAAGCGTGCAACCGGTTGCACGTCAACACACCGGCGCCGCCGCGGTCGAAGCGCGCACCACCAAGGACGTGTCGAGTAGCAGCCGGTCGTCCGCTGCGGTCCCGCCGTCGCCGAGGCGGTTGGCCAGCAGTTCCACCGCAGCCGCGCCGGCCTCGGCCGCCCGCGACGACACGGTGGTGAGCGACGGATGAGTCTGCGCCGCCAGGACGTCATCACAACCGACGACCGAGAAGTCCAGCGGTACGACGACGCCGCGTTCGGCCAGCCCGGTCAGCACTCCATGAGCGAGCAGATCGTCGAACGCGATCACCGCGGTGACCCCCGTCGCCAGGATCGCCGGCACCGCCTGCCGGCCGGACTCGTACGACGAACGCCGTCCGGGCAGCATGGTGACGGACAGACCGGCCCGCACCCCGGCACGCTTGACTGTGCGCCGGCGCTCGCTGTTGGACCACGAGCGGCTCGGCCCGGGCAGGTAGGCGATCCTCCGGTGCCCGAGCGCCGCCAGATGCTCCACCGCCTGCGTGACGCCTCTGGTGGTGTCGATCAGCACCCGGGGAATGCCTGCGACGTCCCGATTCACCAGAACCGCCGGACTGCGCTCGGCGTGCGCGCGGATGGCGGCCTCGGTCAGCCGACTGGAGGCGATGACGAATCCGTCGACCTGCTGGGCGAACCGGTTGAGCAGGAGGTCCTCCCGGGCCGGGCTCTCGTCGGTGTGGCCGAGGAAGACGGCGTACCCGGCCTGGTCGGCGCGGCGTTCGACCGCCTTGATCATCGGCGGGAAGAACGGGTTCGCGACGTCGGGCACCATCAGTGCCAACGTGCCCGATCGTCCGGTGGACAGGGCTTTCGCCGCCGGGTTGACGGCATACCCGAGGCGCCCGGCGATCTCCCGGATCCGCTCGACGGTCTCGGGGCGCAGCCGGTGCGGCTGGCTGAAGGCCCGCGACACCGTGGCCCGGGAGACGCCCGCCTCGGCGGCGACGGTCGCCATCGTGGGGCTGCCGTCCGCCGTACGCCTGGCCATGGCCGCAGCCTAGCGCCCACCTCCCGCGGTCGACGTGCAACCGGTGACAGCGGAGTCGACCACCGCCAGACATTGCTTCAGCAGCCCGCGTAGCCGTACGTCGTCCGAGGCCCGGGCGGTGACGGCCACGGCTTCGGCCGCGTGCTCGGTGGCGACGACGTTTCGGTAGAACGGCTCACTCCACCCGAGGCGCCCGAGCACCGGAAGCCAACAGCGCGCCACACCCCCAGGCTGCTCCGCAGATCCCAGCAAATGCAGGGCAGTCCGACCAGACCGTTCCAACCTGACCCGCTCGTCCCGAGTGAGCTCGCCGCCGGCGAGAGCGGTCGACACGCAGAGCGCAACCAACCGCGCGGAGGGCTCGAAACCAGTGCGAACAGTGTCCAGGAAGCGCGGAGCCAACGGGAGCAACTCACGGCGACCGGCTGACCTGCTGTGGTCATGGACGATCCTCGCCACCGCGCTCAGGACCGGATGCACGCAGGTCGGGCGATCGGTCCACGGTTCACGAGCAAGCTTCGACACCAGCTCCATCACGCACGGATCAGGTCGCGCAACCTTCGCGTAGCCGCTCACTCGCCTGACCCTGCGACCGGCGTACCCAGTTGCGGCCGGACGGGTAGTGCTGGCCTACCGGGTTGTTTCAGGAACCGCACGGTCAATGCAGTCAGTACGCCGAGCAGCCCCGCACCGAGGAACAACGGCCGGTAGCCGACAGCGGCCACCAGTGAAGCCGCGACACCAACGCCGACGAGTCCACCGGCAGCCTTGGCGGAGTACAGGATCGCCTGGTTCTGCAACAGGCTGTTCTCACCGAAGAACTCCAGCACCAGGTTCGACATGATCGCGTAGAACGCGCCACCGCCCAGCCCGGCGAACATCGCACACAACACGAACGCCGAGCCCGCGCCGGCCTCACCAGCGATGACCAGCCCGACATGTGCGAATCCCTCGACCATCAGTACGGCGGCCAGCACCCGACGCCGGCCGAGTCGGTCCGACAGATGCCCGGCCAGTGACCGGCCAAGACCGTTGACGGCGGCAAGCATTCCGGCCGCGAACCCGGCCACCGCAACCCCCAGCTCAACGGTGACGGCATAGCTCACGACGAACGCGATGCCGAACAACGACAGCGCGGTACTGATGGCCAGCAGCAGCCACATCAGCGGCAGGGCACCGGTGCGCATCGCCTCGGCGGGGCGGTAGTGCCGGACCGCCGGGAGGTTGTGCGGGATGCTCCGGTTGAGCTTGCGGTCGATCGCCCAGGCCTGCGCGTCGATCTCCGCCGGCCACCAGTGCTGCGGCGGATCTTTGAGCACACCGCCGGCGATCAGCACCACCAGCACAGCGACCAGAGCGGTGACATCGAAGACCGCGCGCTGACCGCCGGTCGACTGGAAGATCGTCAGCAAGGCGATGCTGGGCACCGCACCGAGTGCGAAGCCACCGGTGACCAACCCGATGGTGGCGGTACGGCGATCCGGGAACCAGCGTGCCGCGGTGGTGATGCAGGCGGCGTACACCAGTCCGGCGCCGGCTCCACCAAGGACCGCGTAACCCAGCACCACAAGCGGATAGTTGTCCGCATGCGCCAGTGTCGCCAGGCCGATCGCGGCGAACACACCACCCGCCACGACCAGCTGGGTCGGCGTCGCCCGGCGTACTCGCTGGGCCCAGGCGGCCGGGATGGCGATCAGAGCCTGGCAGGCGACGAAGATCGCGAGTAACCACATCGTCGAGACGGCACCCCAGCCTCGCCCGTCCTGCAGGACGGGTGCCGCGGTGCCGAAGGAGTACTGCAGTGGGCTGATGGCAACCATGCAGGCCCAGGCGGCCCACAGTTGCCAGCGTCGGGGGTGCCCGGTCAGCTCCCGGGCATCTTCGCCGATCCGGTAGCGGCGACCGTAGACATCGCGCACGTCCCGGGGCGGTGGAGTCGCGTGGTTCATCGTCGTCTCCTGACTACTGCATACCGTATGGAACCTTGGTACTCCTCCGGCGTACGGCTGTCCAGACCCGGCGTGTTGCGGTTGGGCCCTTGTGACGTGATGTGCATACAGCATACAGTCGCCGATAACCCCGAACAGGAGGCTGCTGCCGTGGACCTGATGGAGTACCAAGCCAAAGAGTTGTTCGCCCGGCACGGCGTCCCGGTGACGCTCGGCCGGGTGATCGAGGACCCGGCCGATGCCGCCGCGGCCGCCGAAGAACTGGGCGGCCGGGTGGTGGTGAAGGCGCAGGTGAAGACCGGCGGCCGGGGCAAGGCCGGCGGCGTGAAACTGGCCGGCTCCCCCGACGACGCGGTGGGCAGGGCGCGCGAGATCCTCGGCATGGACATCAAGGGCCACACGGTCCGCCGGGTGCTGCTCACGCCGGCCGCCGATATCGCCGAGGAGTACTACTTCTCCTTCCTGGTCGACCGGGCCAACCGCGACTACCTCTGTATCGCCAGCACCGAGGGCGGTGTCGAGATCGAGGAGGTCGCGCACACCAACCCGGACGCGATCGCCAAGGTGGCGATCGATCCGGCCGTCGGCGTGGACGAGGCCAAGGCCGCCGAGATCGTCGCGGCCGCGGGCTTCCCGGCCGGCGCGGAGGACGTGGTCCGGAAGCTGTGGGACGTGTTCATCGCCGAGGACGCGTCACTGGTCGAGGTGAACCCCCTGGTCAAGCTGGGCGACGGATCACTCGAGGCCCTCGACGGCAAGATCACACTCGACGACAACGCGTCGTACCGGCACTCCGACCACGTCGGGTTCGAGGACAAGGCGGCCGCGGATCCGCTCGAGGCCGCGGCCCAGGACAAGGGCCTGAACTACGTCAAGCTGGACGGCTCGGTCGGCATCATCGGCAACGGCGCCGGCCTGGTCATGTCGACCCTCGACGTGGTCGCGTACGCCGGCGCTTCGTACGGCGTGAAGCCGGCCAACTTCCTCGATATCGGGGGTGGCGCGTCGGCCGAGGTGATGGCCAACGGACTGGGCATCATCCTGAGCGATGCCCAGGTGCGCAGTGTCTTCGTGAACGTCTTCGGCGGCATCACCGCCTGTGACGCGGTGTCGAACGGGATCGTGCAGGCCCTCGACGTACTCGGCGACAAGGCCGACAAGCCGCTGGTGGTCCGGCTGGACGGCAACAACGTCGACGAGGGCCGCCGGATCCTTGCCCAGGCCAACCATCCGCTGGTGACCGTGGTGGACACGATGGACGGTGCCGCCGCCCGCGCCGCCGAACTCGCCGCCCAGAACTGAGAGGTGCGACATGGCGATCTTCCTGACCGAGCAGAGCCGGGTCATCGTGCAGGGCATGACCGGGTCCGAAGGACAAAAGCACACCAGCCGGATGCTTGCCGCCGGCACCAACATCGTCGGCGGCGTGACCCCGGGCAAGGGTGGCCAGTCGGTCGACTTCGCCAAGCGGTCGATCCCGGTCTACGGCTCGTGTGCCGACGCGGTGAAGTCGGCCGGCGCCGACGTGTCGGTGGTGTTCGTGCCGCCGCGCTTCACGAAGGGCGCGGTGATCGAGGCCGTCGACGCGGGTGTTCCGTTGGTGGTGGTGATCACCGAAGGTGTGCCGGTGCACGACACCGCCGCGTTCTTCGCCCACGCCCAGGCCGCGGGCACCCGGGTCATCGGCCCGAACTGCCCGGGCATCATCAGCCCGGGCCGCGCCAACGCCGGCATCATACCCGCCGACATCGCGGGTCCCGGCCGGATCGGGCTGGTGTCGAAGTCGGGCACGCTGACGTACCAGATGATGTACGAACTGCGTGACTTCGGGTTCTCCACCGCGATCGGGATCGGTGGTGACCCGATCATCGGGACGACGCACATCGACGCGCTGCGGGCGTTCCAGGACGACCCGGACACCGACGCGATCGTGATGATCGGTGAGATCGGTGGTGACGCCGAGGAGCGGGCGGCCGCGTTCATCAAGGAGAACGTGACCAAGCCGGTCGTCGGCTACGTGGCCGGGTTCACCGCGCCGGAGGGCAAGACGATGGGTCACGCGGGTGCGATCGTGTCCGGTTCGTCCGGTACGGCGGCCGCGAAGCAGGAGGCCCTGGAAGCCGTCGGCGTACGCGTCGGCAAGACCCCGTCGGAAACAGCGCAGCTGATGCGCGCGGTGATGGCGGTGTCGGTATGACGACGATCGGCTTCATCGGCCTCGGCATCATGGGGTCGCACATGGCGGCCAACCTGATCCAGGCTGGACACACGGTGACCGGGTACGACGTCGTACCGGCGGCTGTGGATCGGATGGCGCAGGCGGGTGGCAAGCCGGCCGCGGACATCGCGGGTGCGGTGAACGGTGCCGAAGTGGTCATCACGATGTTGCCGGACTCACCGCAGGTCGCGGAGGTCGTGCTCGGACCCGGTGGTGTGCTGGCCGGAGTTCGGCCCGGCGTACTGCTGATCGACATGAGCTCGATCGCACCGGAGACATCGCGGGAGGTCGCCGCGGCCGCCGCCGACCGTGGTGTGCGCGTGCTGGATGCGCCGGTGAGCGGCGGCGAGCAGGGCGCGATCAAGGCGTCGCTGGCGATCATGGTGGGTGGCACTGCGGAGGACTTCGAGACGGCCCGGCCGATCTTCGAGGACCTCGGGCGGACCATCGTCCACGTCGGCGGCCACGGCGCCGGTCAGACCGTGAAGGCGGCGAACCAGTTGATGGTCGCCGGCATCATCAGCCTCGTCAGCGAGGCCATCGTCCTGCTCGAGGCCTCCGGCGTCGACGGCGAACGCGGCCTCGAGGTCCTCGCCGGCGGCCTGGCCGGCAACCGCATCCTCGACCTCAAGTCGGCCACGACGCTGGCCCGCCAGTTCGAGCCCGGCTTCCGGATCGACCTGCACCACAAGGACATGGGGATCGCCCTCGCCTCCGCCCGCGCGGCAGGCGTCGCCCTCCCGGTCACCGGCGTGGTCGCCCAACTCGTCGCCGCCGCCCGAGCCCAAGGCCACGGCTCCCTAGACCACTCCGCCCTCCTGAAGGTGGTCGAGCAGCTCTCAGCTCGATGACGCGCGCGGCGGCGCCGTGCTGCTCCTGACGACGAGTTTGGTGGGTACGGCGACCGGGTCGTGGTGGTGTTCGCCGGCTTGGATCTCGCGGATGAGCGCGTCGACGCTGAGCCGGCCGACATCGGTGAAGTTCTGCCTGATCGTGGTCAGCGGCGGCCAGAAGTGCGCGGCCTCCTCCATGTCGTCGAAACCGACCACGCTGATGTCGCCCGGCACCACCCGGCCGCGCTCGTGCAACGCACGCAGGAGTCCGAGCGCCATCTGGTCGTTCGCGGCGAACACGGCGGTGACGTCGGGGTTCGCGGCCAACTGGCGGCCGGCTTCGTACCCCGAGCCGGGCGACCAGTCACCGTCCAGCACCGGCGGAACCTCGCACCCGCGGTCCGTCAGGGTCCGCTCCCAGGAGCGTCGGCGCCGGTCCGCGGCGAACGACGTCGGCGGGCCACCGAGGTGCCACACGGTTTCATGCCCGAGATCGAGCAGGTGCTCGGTGGCGAGACGGGCACCCTGGGCCTGGTTGGTGTCGACGATCGGGTAGTCGTAGTGGGCGCTGGAGTCGACGACGACGACCGGCAGCCCGTCGGGCAGCAGTACGCCGGCCTCGTCCAGCGTGTGCGCCTCGATCAGGATGATCACACCGTCGACCGCCTGCTCCCCCAGCCGGCTGAAGGCGTTCGTCACCGCGCGCTGGTTCACGTCCAGGACCGGCAGCAGGTTGATCGCGTAACCGCTGATGGTGGCCGCCGCGGCGACCGCGTCGAGCGTTCGCGTCGTACCGAAGCTGGACAGCTCGAAGACGATCACGCCGATGCTCCGGAACTGCCCGTTGCGCAACGCCCGGGCGGCGCTGTTCGGCCGGTAGCCGAGCTCGCGCATGGCGGCCTGCACCCGGTCCCGGGTGACCGAATCGACGTTGAGCCGTTCGTTCGCGACGCGTGACACAGTCTGCCCGGACACGCCGGCCAGCCTGGCCACATCGGCCATCGACGGGCCGCGCCGCCGCCGGACCGGCAACTCCTCCGATGACATCGGCGCCCTCCTCGCTTGTGCCCGCAGTGTAGACATGTTGACGTAAACACGCTACCGTCTCGGCGACCGATGTTGACGTCAACATCGCGTGTCGGCACGAGTTTGTGAAGGAGGCCGGCGGAGGCATGAGCCAGTCCGTTGCACTGCGCCGAAGGCGTGGGAGGTTCAGCCAGGACGGGAAGGGATGGGTCTTCGTCGGCCCCTTCCTGGCCGTGTTCGCGCTCACCTTCCTGGCGCCGATCGGGTACGCGATCTACCTCAGCCTGTTCCGTGATCAGGCGTTCTTCGGCGGCACCGTGTTCGTCGGCCTCGACAACTACACCGAGGCGCTGCGGGACCCGAAGTTCTGGGAGGCGTTCGGCCGGGTCGCGGTGTTCCTGATCGTCCAGGTTCCGGTGATGCTGATCCTGGCCCTGCTGGCCGCGCTGGCCATCGACAGCGCCCGGCTGCACGCGGCCGGCTTCTTCCGGATCGTCATCTTCCTGCCGTACGCCGTACCGGGTGTCGTCGCGGTGCTGATGTGGGGCTACATCTACGGCAACAACTTCGGCCTGGCCGCCGACCTGAACGAGTTGTTCGGGACGACCGCGATCCAGCCGCTGAGCGCCACCTGGATGCTGCCGTCGATCGCCAACATCGTCACCTGGGAGTTCGTCGGCTACAACATGCTGATCTTCTACTCGGCGCTGCGCACGGTCCCCGGGGAGCTGTACGAGGCGGCCGCGATCGACGGGGCCGGGACGTTCCGGACCATCCGGGCGGTGAAGCTGCCGGCGCTGCGCGGCGCGATCGTGATCGCCACCATCTTCTCGATCATCGGCAGTTTCCAGTTGTTCAACGAGCCGAACATCCTGCGCACGCTGGCGCCGAACGTGATCAGCACGTACTACACGCCGAACATGTACGCCTACAACCTGTCCTTCGCCGGCCAGCAGTTCAACTACTCCGCCACCATCGCGATCGTGATGGGCGTCATCACCGCGATCATCGCGTACGTCGTCCAACTCCGCGGATCCCGGGAGGCCCTGTGACTACTGTGCTTTTGGCCGGGCCTCCGGCGCCGGCAGGGTCATGGGGCCTTGACTCCCGGCCTTCCCTCGTCACTCCAGTCGCTGTGCACAATGCCACGCCTCCGGCGCGGCGGGTCATGGGGCCCTGGCTCCCGACCTTCCCTCGTCACTCCAGTCGCTTCGCTCCCTCCACTCCTCAGTCCAGGCCGGGGGCCCCATGACCGGGCTCCCTCCGCTCCTCAGTCCAGGCCGGGAGGCCCCATGACCACGACTGCTCGGGCGCCTCGCATCACGAGTACGGCACGAGTCAAGAAGAAGACCAGGACGTCGCCGTTGCGGCCGAGGCGGTCGCCGCTGCTGACCGGGGTGATGATCCTCTACCTGATCTACACCTTGGTACCGCTGGCCTGGTTGCTGATCAGCGCGACCAAGACGCAGAACGACCTGCTGTCCAGCCCGGGGCTGTGGTTCGGCGACAGCTTCGCGTTGTTCGCCAACATCAAGGACACGCTGACCTACAACGACGGCATCTTCCTGCGCTGGCTCGGCAACACCGTGCTCTACGTGGTCGTCGGGGCCGGCGGTGCGACCCTGCTCGCGACCGCCGCCGGGTACGGCCTGGCCAAGTACAAGTTCGCCGGCCGCCGTGCGGTCTTCGCGATCCTCCTGGGTGCGGTCGCCGTACCGGGGACGGCATTGGCTGTGCCGACGTTCCTGATGTTCTCGAACCTGGGTCTGACCAACACGGTCTGGGCGATCATCATCCCGTCGCTGGTCAGCCCGTTCGGCCTGTATCTGATGTGGGTCTACGCGACCGAGGCCGTACCGGTGGACCTGCTCGAGGCGGCCCGGATCGACGGCGCCGGCGAGGTCCGGATCTTCTTCACCGTCGCGCTCCGGCTGCTTGCCCCCGGCATCGTCACCACCCTGCTGTTCGCGGTGGTGTCAACCTGGAACAACTACTTCCTCCCGCTGATCATGCTCAGCAAACCCAACCTCTACCCACTCACGGTCGGGCTCACCCAGTGGAGCAACCAGGCGACCGGCGTGGGCGCCCGCCCCATCTACAACCTGGTGATCACGGGGTCGGTACTGACCATCGTGCCTCTCGTGGTCGCCTTCCTCCTGCTCCAGCGATTCTGGCAGTCGGGCCTGACCGCAGGCAGCGTCAAATGAAAGGGAACACCATGAAGTCACATCGGCGCATCCGGCAACTGGTGGTTGCCGGAGCCGCTCTCACCGCCCTGGCGGTCGTGGCCGCATGCGGCGGCGGGTCGGAAGGCTCCGGCAGCAGCGGCAGCCAGACCACGGGCTCGGCCGACGCGGTCGACGCCGCGCTCAAGGCGGGCGGCACCCTCACCTACTGGACCTGGACGCCGTCGGCCGAGGCTCAGGTAGCGGCGTTCCAGAAGCAGTACCCGAACGTCAAGGTGAACCTGGTCAACGCCGGTACCGGCAACGACCACTACACCAAGCTGCAGAACGCGATCAAGGCCGGCTCGGGTGCGCCGGACGTGGCGCAGATCGAGTACCAGGCGCTGCCGCAGTTCGCGCTGCCGGGCTCGCTGGTCGACCTGAACCAGTACGGCTTCAGCCAGTACGAGTCCGCCTACACGGCCTCGACCTGGGCCGCCGTCCACGCCGGTGGCGGTCTCTACGGTCTGCCGCAGGACTCCGGGCCGATGGCGCTGTTCTACAACAAGGAGGTCTTCGACAAGTACGGGATCGCCGTACCGAAGACCTGGGACGAGTACGTCGCCGCGGCGAAGAAGTTGCACGCGGCCAACCCGAAGTCGTTCATCACCAACGACTCCGGTGACGCCGGCTTCACGACCAGCATGATCTGGCAGGCCGGCGGTACGCCGTTCAAGACCGACAACAAGAACATCACCATCAACCTGCAGGACGAAGGCTCCACGAAGTGGACCTCGACCTGGAACCAGCTGGTCGAGGGCAGTCTGGTCTCGCAGATCCCCGGCTGGACCGACGAGTGGTTCAAGGCCCTCGGCGACGGCACCATCGCCACCCTGCCGACCGGCGCCTGGATGCCGGGTGTGATGGAGGCGTCGGTCAAGGCCGGCGCGGGCAAGTGGCGGGTCGCCCCGATGCCGACGTACGACGGCCAGCCGGCCACCGCCGAGAACGGCGGCAGCACCGAGTCCGTGCTGAAGCAGAGCGCGAACCCGGCGCTGGCCGCGGCCTTCGTGCGCTGGCTGAACCACGGCGAGGGCGTCAAGCCGTTCCTGGCCAGCGGTGGTTTCCCGGCCACCACGGCGGACCTGAAGGACCCGGCCTTCGTCGACAAGCCGAGCGCGTACTTCGGCGGCCAGCAGATCAACCAGGTGCTCACCGGCGCGGCCGGCTCGGTCGTCAAGGGCTGGAGCTACCTGCCGTACGAGCTGTACGCCAACAGCATCTACGGCGACACTGTCGGCAAGTCGTACCAGTCCAAGTCCGATCTCAACACCGGCCTGAAGGCCTGGCAGGACGCTCTGGTTGCCTACGGCAATCAGCAGGGTTTCCAGGTCAACGGCTAGCTGGTACCCACGCTGGTAGCGGCCGGGATCCGGTCCGGCCGCTACCATCACCTGTGCTGAAAAGAGAGAGATGACCGAGTTCGCGATCGGTGAGTCCGACTTCCTGCTCGACGGGAAGCCGTTCCGGATCCTGTCCGGCGCGCTGCACTACTTCCGGATGCACCCGGACACCTGGGCGGACCGGATCGAGAAGGCTCGTCTGATGGGTCTCAACACCATCGAGACCTACGTGCCGTGGAACGCGCACAGCCCGCAGCCGGGTGTCTTCGACACGACCGGCATGCTCGACCTCGAGCGCTTCCTGCGGGAGATCGCGGACGCCGGCCTGTACGCCATCGTCCGCCCGGGCCCGTACATCTGCGCCGAGTGGGACAACGGTGGTCTCCCGGCCTGGCTGTTCCGTACGCCCGGCATGGGCGTCCGCCGCTACGAGCCGCAGTTCATGGCGGCGGTCCAGGAGTATCTGGAGCAGGTACTGCGGATCGTCCGGCCGCTGCAGGTGGATCAGGGCGGACCGGTCCTGCTGGTCCAGGTCGAGAACGAGTACGGCGCGTTCGCCGACGACCAGACCTACCTGAAGTCGGTGGCCGAGATCATACAGAACGCCGGGATCACGGTACCGCTGGTGACGGTCGACCAGCCGGTCGACGCGATGCTGGCGGCGGGCGGTCTGGACGGCGTACTGCGGACCGGCTCGTTCGGGTCGCGGGCCGACGAGCGGCTGGCCACGCTGCGGAAGCATCAGCCGACCGGGCCGCTGATGTGTATGGAGTTCTGGGACGGGTGGTTCGATCACTGGGGCGGGCCGCACCACACGACCAGTGCCGAGGAGACTGCCGCCGAGCTGGACGCACTGCTCGCGGCGGGTGCGTCGGTGAACATCTACATGGTCCACGGCGGCACGAACTTCGGGCTGACCAGCGGGGCCAACGACAAGGGCGTCTACCGGCCGACCATCACGTCGTACGACTATGACGCCCCCTTGGACGAGGCGGGGAACCCGACTGCGAAGTTCCACGCCTTCCGGGAGGTCATCTCCCGGTACGCGCCGGTCCCCGACGTTGTCCCGGCGTCGGGCGCGGCCGCGCCGGAAACCTCCGCGGCGCTGGGCGAGCCGATCCGGCTGCTCGCGGACCCCACGGCCTGGGGACAGTGGAGCGAGCACCCGGTTATGCCGACGCTCGACGCGTTGGATGCGCGATTCGTCCTCTTCCGGACCGACCTCGACATCGACCGGCCGACACTGCTGAGTTTCGACGAGGTGCGGGACCGGGCGTACGTCTTCCTGGACGGTGTTCCGATCGGCGTACTCGATCGTGAACGGCACGACCGGGCCATGATGGTGCCGCCGGGACGGGGCCGGCTCGAGATCCTGGTCGAGGACCAGGGCCGGGTGAACTACGGGCGGCGCATCGGTGAGCCCAAGGGCTTGATCGGTCCGGTCCAGCTCGGCTCGGTGGAAGTGACCGACTGGTCTGCCTGCGTGATCGACCTCGACAACGTGCCGCGACTCTGGGACACCGTCGGCCTGACGCCGGATGCCCCCGGTGTCGGACCCACCGCGTGGCGAGCCGGCTTCGATGTCGCCGAGCCGGTCGACCACTTCCTCTCCACCGTTGACTGGGGCAAGGGCCTTGCCTGGGTCAACGGCTTCTGCCTCGGCCGCTACTGGCGCCGGGGTCCGCAGGAGACGCTCTACGTTCCGGGTCCGGTACTACGGCCGGGCCGCAACGAGCTCGTCGTCCTCGAACTCGAGGTGATCGCCGAGCCGGTCGCACACTTCGTCGCCGGACTCTCGCTGGGGCCGACCGAGCTGTAGAAGCCTTCTTTTCACTCAGTTGGAACAGGTGGGTCCGACGTCGCTGTGGCCGGACCCACCTGGCTCTTAAGAGGGCGCCGGCGCTGACGTCGGCGCGTGGGCCATCCCGATCTTGGTGGCCAGCAGGTCGGCGACGGCGTGGACGGCCCGCAGAGTCGGGGCCTGAGTGCCGGTGAGGTCGGCCAACTCGACCACCGCGGCGAGGATGACGTCGAGCTCGAGCGGCTTGTCCTTCTCCAGATCCTGGAGCATGGACGTCTTGTGCTCGCCGACGCGTTCGGCGCCGTTGATCCGCTTGTCCACCGAGATGTCCGGATGGCAGCCGACCGCGGCCGCGATCTCCAGCGACTCCTCCATCATCAGCCGGACCATCGCCCGGGTGCCCTCGTGGGTGGCGATCTCCACCATCGTCGCCCGAGCCAGCGCGCTGATCGGGTTGAACGCCGCGTTGCCGAGCAGCTTGATCCAGATGTCCTTGCGGATGTCCTCCTCCACCGGGCACTTCAGCCCGCCGGCGATCATCGCCTCGCTGAAGGCGACACACCGGTCGGAGATCCCGCCGGCCGGCTCCCCGATCGAGAAGCGGGTGCCTTCCAGATGGCGTACGACGCCCGGTCCCTCGAGCTCCGTCGAGCAGTAGACGACACAGCCGACGGCCCGGTCGAGCGCCAGCACGTCGGTCACCGACCCGCCGGGATCGACCGACTCGATCCGGCGACCTTCGTAGGGTCCTTTGAGACCGTGGAAGTACCACCACGGAATGCCGTTCTGGGCTGCGACAACGACGGTCTCGTCGTGCAGCAACGGCTCGATCAACGGGCCGGCGGTGGCGTAGGAGTTGGCCTTGAGTCCCAGGAAGACGTAATCGACCGGACCGACCTCGGTCGGGTCGTCGGTGGCCGGCGTACGGGCCTCGAAGTCGCCGCGTGGGCTGAGTACCTTCACGCCGCCGGACCGGATCGACTCCAGATGGGCGCCGCGAGCGATCAGGTGCACCTCGGTCCCGCCGCGATGCAGGGCCGCGCCGACGTAGGCACCGATCGCTCCGGCGCCGAGAACAGCTACCTTCATCAGTCCCTCCCTGCTGAATTTCGAGGGCCAGAAGCGGTCGGAACCGGATGCTTGATCTCGTCCAGTTCCTCGAACTCCACGACGTTGTCGATCTCGGTGCCCATCGACACATTGGTGATCCGCTCCAGGATCACCTCGACCACGACCGGCACCTGGTGCTCGACGAGCAGCTTCTTGGCGTCGTCGAGGGCGGGCAGGATGTCGTCAGGTTCGAACACCCGCAACGCCTTACAGCCAAGGCCTTCCGCGACCTTCACATGGTCGACGCCGTACCCGGCCAGCTCGGGAGTGTTGATGTTGTCGAAGGCAAGCTGGACGCAGTAGTCCATGTCCAGATTGCGCTGCGCCTGCCGGATCAGGCCGAGGTAGGCGTTGTTCACCACTACGTGGATGTAGGGAATGTTGAACTGTGCCCCGACCGCGAGCTCCTCGATCAGGAACTGGAAGTCGTAGTCACCCGACAGCCCCACGACGGTCGCGTCCGGGTCTGCGACCGCGACGCCGAGCGCTGCCGGTCCGGTCCAGCCGAGCGGTCCGGCCTGGCCGGCGTTGATCCAGTGCCGGGGCCGGTAGACGTGCAGCATCTGGGCGGCCTGGATCTGCGACAACCCGATCGTGGAGACGTACCGGGTCTCGGGTCCGAAGGCATTGTTCATCTCCTGGTAGACCCGCTGCGGTTTCACCGGCACGTTGTCGAAGTCCGTCCGGCGGTGCAGCGTCTTCTTCCGGTCATGGCATGCCGCCGTCCACTCGGAGCGATCGGCAAGCGGTGCCTGCTGCCGGGCGACCTGGAGCAGGACTTCGAGGGCCGCGCGAGCGTCCGAGACGATACCGAGGTCCGGTGCGAACACGCGGCCGATCTGGGTCGGCTCGATATCGATGTGAACGAACTTCCGGTCCTTGGTGTACGTCGCTACCGACCCGGTGTGCCGGTTGGCCCAGCGGTTGCCGATGCCGATCACCAGGTCCGAGGCCAGCAGGGTCTCGTTGCCGTAGCGGTGTGACGTCTGCAGTCCGACCATGCCGGCCATCAGCCGGTGGTCGTCCGGGATGCTCCCCCAACCCATCAGGGTCGGGACGACCGGGACTCCGGTCAGCTCGGCGAACTCGACCAGCAGGTCGGACGCGTCCGCGTTGATGATGCCGCCACCGGCAACGATCAACGGGCGTTCCGATGCCGCGAGCATCTTCAGAACCGATTTGGCCTGAGCGACGCTGGCCCGCGGAGTCGCGATCGGGAGCGGCGTGTAGAGGTCGGGATCGAAGTCGATCTCGGCGAGCTGGACGTCCAGCGGGAGGTCGATCAGCACCGGGCCGGGCCGGCCTTCGCGCATCAGCTTGAAGGCCTTCTGGAACGTGCCGGGGACCTGGGCCGGCTCCATCACGGTGACGGCCCACTTGGCGAGCGGCTTGGCGATCTCGGCGATGTCGACCGCCTGGAAGTCTTCCTTGTGCAGTTTGGCGACCGGGGCCTGGCCGGTGATGCAGAGGATCGGGATCGAGTCGGCGCTCGCGGAGTACAGGCCGGTGATCATGTCGGTTCCGGCCGGTCCCGACGTACCGACGCAGACGCCGATGTTGCCGGGTTCGGCCCGGGTGTAGCCCTCAGCCATGTGCGAAGCGCCCTCGACGTGCCGCGCCAGCACGTGCTGGAGCTCGCCCTGGGCGCGGACGGCGGAGTAGAACGGGTTGATGGCCGCTCCGGGCAGGCCGAACAAGTGGGTGATGCCTTCGCGGCGAAGGATCTCCACGGCGGCGCGGGCGGCGGTCATTCGGGGCATGCCAGCTGCCTTTCAGTCGGTGGGTGAGATCCAGTCGAAGCTCTCGGCCGACGTACTGCTCGGCTTGTACTCCAGCCCGATCCAGCCGTCGTACCCGGCGGTTCGCAGCTCGGCGAGATGCTGGTCGATCGGGATCTTCCCGGTGCCGGGTTCGTTCCGGCCGGGCGCGTCGGCGAGCTGGACGTGCGCGATCCGGTCCGCGTACGTCGAGATCGCCGCCGTCACGTCGTCCCCGTTGACGGTCAGGTGGTAGAGGTCGGCGAGCAGGCCGATGCCGGTGACACCGGACCCGCCCTGGACCCGGTCGATCACAGCGACGGCGTCGGCCGCCGTACGGAGTGGATAGCGGTCCGCGCCGCTGACCGGTTCGACCAGTACGACGCCGCCGAACGAGCCGGCCGCGGTGGCGGCGAGGGCCAGGTTCTCGGTGGCCAGGTCATCCTGGTCCTCGGGCGGGACGCCGTCGACGCGGTTGCCGTACAACGCGTTGAAAGCGCGGCAGCCGAGTTGCTCGCCGATGCCGAGGGTGACCGCGATGTTGTCGCGGAACTCCAGTGATCGCTGCGGCCAGGAGACCAGGCCGCGGTCGCCGCCGGCCATGTCGCCGGCCGCGAAGTTGAGTCCGACGAGCTGTACGCCGGCGTCGCGGATGGCGCGTTCGAACGCGTCCACCTCGGCGTCACCGGGCAGCGAGGTGTCGAAGGGCCACCAGAACTCGACCGCGCCGAAGCCGGCCTGCCGTGCGGCCGCGGGTCTTTCCAGCAGCGGGAGTTCGGTGAACAGGATCGAGCAGTTGACCGCATAACGGGCAGAGTGCATGAGTGTCCCACCTTCCGGAGGGGCTTGGTATACGGGATACAGTAGGCGGGAGCCTGAATGCGGTCAAGATCACATGCTTGGCAAGCGCTCGCCCGTTTGTTTGGCACGATGGCGGGATGACACGCGCGCAGATGGTGTGGATCGGCGGGGCACCGGGAGCCGGCAAGTCGACCATTGCGCGGGACCTGGCCCGCCGCTGGGATCTGCCGCTGCATCCGGTTGATCTGTGGACCTACGACCATGTCGGGCGGATGCCACCGATGCGGTCGCTGGCTGAGGACCTAGCTGAAGGGCCCGCGTTTGCGGCCGATGCGTTCGTGCGGATCTCACGGACGCGGTTGGAGCTGGTGAGTGAGGACGTCCGCGGCCGCGAGCTGGGCGACGTACCGGCGCTGGTGGAAGGGCCTCAGCTATTTCCATCGATGGCTAATGGGGTTGCCGCCGCGGTGTGGTTGGTGCCGGATGCTGAGCAGACCCGGCGGGCGCGGGAGGAGCGGCTGGCTCGGGTGGAGGATCCGGAGGGGCGGGCGCGGTTGGAGGGGCTGCTGGCGCGGGACGCCGTACTGGCTGACCTCGTACGGCGGGAAGCGGTGGAGCACGGGCGGACACTGATCGAGGTGTCAGCCGCACCGGACTGGGTGGAGATTACCGCTGCGGTTGAGAAGGCGCTGGGGTCGCCGCCGCAGCTTGAGGCCGGTGGTGAGTTGCGGAGGCAGCGGCAGTACGAGAACAAGGCCGCGTGTCGGCAGGGACGGTTGTGGCAGGAAGACATTGGGCTGGCGTCGCTGCCGCCGTACCCCTTCGCCTGCGAGTGCGGTCGCTCGGGTTGCTCGGCTGTCTGGTCGGGCACACCGGACGAGTACGACGGGCGGCGGGCTGACGGATGGTTGACGGTCTGCTAGGGTTTCCGATGGTTGCAGTTTTTGCAGTTCCACGTTCGTTGCGAAGCGCCCGCGGATTGTGATCCGCCGGGCGTTTTCTCATTCCAGACCCAGGTCTGTTGTGGGAGGGCTCGTTGCGGCAACCCGGGCGCCGGCACCCGTCGGGCCCGACCCGTGCCCATCTTGGGCCCAAAAAGGAGTACAGCATGGCCAGCGGAACAGTGAAGTGGTTCAACGGTGAGAAGGGCTTCGGCTTCATCACCCAGGACAGCGGCGGCGCCGACGTCTTCGTGCACTACTCGGCGATCGCGACCGACGGTTTCCGGTCGCTCGAGGAGAACCAGAAGGTCGAGTTCGACGTAGCCCAGGGCCCGAAGGGCCTGCAGGCGGAGAACGTCCGCCCGGTCTGAGCCTCACTTCGACAGACCCGGTCCCCTCAGGGGGGCCGGGTCTGTTGTCATGTGGTCCAGAGGTACTCGCCGTCGTCCAACTGGTCAGTACGGATGAGACCAGCGGCTGCTGTGACCGACGCCGATGCGGCGTGGTCGGGGTGGACGTGGGCGATGATCCGCTCGACCCCGTGCTCGTCCAGCCACGCGACTAGGCCGAGCGCGACCTCCTTCGCGTAGCCCCGCCCCTGCCAGTCAGTACCTACGACCCAGGCGATCTCCGCCGTACTGCCGGTGACTGTCGCCTGCACGTAGCCGACGAGTTGGTCGTCGTACTGGATCACCCAGTTGAGCCAGTGCTCGTCGTCACGATCCGGTCCGGCGAGCTGACGGCGGTAGCGGTTCTCCAAGACCTCCACGGTGGGCGGCTCGCCACCCGTGAAAGTGTAGAGGTCCGGGTCGGCCAGGACTTTGGCCATCTCCGCGGCGTACTCGACCTGCAGCGGGAGTACGGCGAGCCGGGCGGTGTGGAACGTAGTGGCGATCACGGCTCAACGGTAGCGCCGGACGGCTCGGTCGCACCCTCCTCGACCGACCCGCCCTGCGCCACCATCCGCATCCGGGCATTCGTGTGCAGATCGAACTGCGGACTCCGCTGGTCCCCCACCCTGTACGGCGCCCCCCGCTCCTCGTAGTGCACCTGCGGACCGGCAGCGACCCCCAGCTGGTCTCCCGTCTCCACGGTCTCCCCCTGGCTGACCGTGAGTTCGGACAGATGGTCGTAGACGTGCCAGATCGCGTTCGACTCGATCACGACCCGGCCGGCCTCGACGCGGACCACCACACCGGCCAGGGTCGCCCTGATCGGAGTGCCTGGTTCGGTGCGGTAGTCGCGACCGGGGTGACCCACCCCGTCGTACTCGCGGACCACCACTGGGTTGTGTACCGGCGCTGCCATGGTCAGATGGTGCGGCCGGACCTTCAGAAAGCCTTAAAGCCGGGCCGGCACCGCCGGATAGGGCGCCGGCTCGACCTCCAGCTCTCCCATCCGCTGCACGTAGGTGCGGTACGCCCGACGGGCTTCACCATGCGCACCGCTCGCCTGGAACGCCGACACCAGGCCCAGATGGGCGCGTTCGTCGTACTGATCCCGCTGCAGGATCCGGAGCAGGTATCCGGCCGCCGCGTCGGGGTCACGCCGGCCCCGCTCGGCCAGCACGCGCGCCACCCGGACGTAGAGCGCCCGGGCCTCCTCACGCATCCCGGCAGCCCAGTCGGCGTACACGTCCTCCTCCAGGAAGTCCCCGCTGTACGCCGCCTCTGCCGCTCGGAGCAACCGCAGATCGCTCGTGTTGAGGCCCTCCCGCGCGTCGTGCAGGAACAGCTCCACGTCCACGGCCGCCTGCTCACGGTCGAGCCAGATGGTGGCCCGGTCAGCGCCGATGAAGTGGTCCGGCGAGTACTTCTTCTCCGGGTCGAGTACGGACCGCACGGTCGACAGCGCGACGGACAGCCTGGGTGAGGCGACCGACTCGTCCTGCTCCGGCCAGAGCAGGTCCAGCAGCTGCACGCGGGCAACCGGGCGGCTGCGACGCGCCACCAGGATCTTCAGCAGGTCACGGGCCTTCTTCGACGGCCACTCCCCCAGCTGGACTGCCTTGCCGTTCCGAAGTACGCGGAAGCCACCGAGGCACTCGACCCGGACGGGAACCGGGCCGGTCTCGTCGCTGGCCGCCAGCGCTGCTGCCGCGTAGCGGGTCGCTCCCGCGGCCAGGAACTGCTGGTGTGCGTGCAGAGCGAGCTCACGGCTTTCCGGACCGGTGGTGCGCTTGGCAAGCATCAGCTCGGCCCGTGCCTGGCCCAACTGGTCGCCCAGCTCGCTGCGGATGTTCAAGACCTCGTGCAGCACCTCGCCACCGCCTGCCGCGGCGAGCAGCTCCAAGGCGTCAGCCAGGCCGGCCCGGTCGCGTCGCTTGCGGCAGAGCGCGGCTGCTTCCTCTGCAGTGGCCGCGGCCTCAGTCTGGTTGCCGGCGTGCAGTGTGACCCACCCCAGGGCGACCAGTGCACCGGACAGACCGAGGACAGGGCCGTAGGCAACTGCTTGGCGCGCCAACGCGGCCAGTTCGGCGGCGCGCTGCGGCTCCTCGACAGCGAGCACCCGGGCCAGACCGGCCAGCGAAGGCACCAGGGCCTGCATGTCCTTGGTCTCCTCGGCGATCGCGATGGCCTCCTCGAAGCAGGCTCTGGCCATCGCACGGTCACCGCGCTCGCGGTAGACCTCGCCGAGGACGGACAGCGGCTGAGCGACTCGCTTGGAGTCCAGCTTCTGGTAGAGCGCCCGCGACGCCTCCAGCTCGCCAATGGCCTCGTCCAAGCGGCCCAGCCTGAGGAGAGCTTCGCCACGGTTGTTCAGAGCCAGTGCCCGGAACACTGCGAAGCCTGCACGGTCCGCAAGCTCCAGGGCGGTGTCCAGCTCCTTCAGACCGAGTGCGTAATCGCCCTCCCCGATGTGGTGCGAGGAACGGTTCACCCGGATCCGGATCGACTGCAGCAGGTCGCCGGCCCGCTCCGCGTGCTCCAAGGCACGTGTGTAGTGGATGGAGTTGCCGCGTGGATCACTGTCGACCGCTGCCAGCATCGCGAGGACCGTGTGGGCGATGGCCAGAGCCCCGTCGTCTCCGGAGATCTTGGCCGTCTCGTGCGCGGCGGTGATCAGCGCCCGGCACTCCTCGAACTCACCGCGCAGCCAATGCGCACCCGCCCACCACGCCTGCAGGAGGGCCTCGTCCGTGGGGTGCTGCCCGTCGATGCGGCCGCGCCGGTACGTCGCGATCGCCACATCGGTCTGGCCGCGCAGGTGGTGGATGAGTCCGAGTCGCCAGGCGATGCCGACCGGGATCTCACCCTCGGGCTCGATGATCCGGTCGAAGCACTCCACCGCACCGTGCCAGTCACCAAGCACCTGCCGGGCTTCACCTTCCAGCTGGTCCATGGCACCGTCACGCAGCTCGGCGGGCAGTGCGGCGACGGCAGCGACCACGATCTCCGCCAGCCCACCGCTGACCATCACATGGCCCCGCTCTGCCAACATGCGAGCGGCTGCCGCCGGGGCAACGGTTTGGTAGCAGGTCAACGCGTCCCGATGCTCTCCTGTCGACTCGAACCACTTGCCGGCTTCCAGAGAGAGCTCAGTCATCTCCCGCTTGTCGACGGCCAGCCTGTCCTTCGCGAAGTTCCTCACCAGTGGGTTGAGCTCGTAGCCGTCCGCGTCACCGGCCGAGACGAGTAGTCCCCGCCTGCGGAGCTGCTGGAGGGTCTCCGCACTGTCCGTCAGGCCTATCGCCTTACACAGCTCGGATCCGAACCTGGGTAATACAGCCACGCCCGCGACCAAGCGCCGTACCGCTGGAGGCTCTGCTGCGAAGACCTCCTCGGCCAGGTAGGCGTACAGCGGACCGTCCGACCGCAGAGCCCGTCGCAACCGGCTGGCACGCTCCTCGGCCGGCGCAGTCCGCAGTGCTTCCACAGCCAGGCGTACGGCGGCCGGCCAGCCCTGCACCGCGGTCTGCAACGACTCAGCGAGGTCGTCGGTGCCTTCACCAAGGACCTTCTGCAGTACGGCGAGGGTCTCGGGGACTGTGAACGCGAGAGCGGTGGCGTCGATCTCCAGCACCTGTCCGCGACCCCGGAGGCGGTCGATGCCGAAGGGCATCTGGGTGCGGGAGGCAACGACCAGATGGAGGGTCGCCGGTGCGGTGCGGACTAGGCCCTCGATCAGTCGGGCGGCGGGAGCAGCGGGATCGATCTCATGCAGGTCGTCCAGAACGAGGACGAGGTCGCTGCTGAGGTTCTGCTCCAGGGCGTCGGCGAGGAGAGTGGCGTACGCGAGCGCCCGCGTCTGCTGCTCGGCATCGGCGTCCGGGCCGCGAGGACTCTGCAGCTCGGCCGGGATGGCTTCGAGGGCAGGCACCTGGCGACGCAGGGCTGCGACCAGACCGGACACCATGGCGGCGAGCGATGCGTCCTCCGCGCGGACCGTGTGCCAGGCGCACGGACGTCCGGCTGCCCAGGAGCTCAGCAAGGTCGACTTTCCGAACCCGGCATCCGCCACCACGGTCAGCAGCCGCCGCTGTGCGCCCTCGTCCAGCAACGTCGCCAACCGGGGCCGCCCTACCGTCCCCGCCACGGTTTCCACCGGCAGCCCACCTCCTCCCCAGACTCGAATAGAACAGCACCCCAGCCCACCGGCCGCAACCGTGCTGGCCCTGATCTCCCGGTTGAACGTCACAAATTCCCGACCGGCCCGGGCAACCTCCCGGATGCCTGGGACAACAACCTGTTTCCGGAACGGTGTGTTGCCGGAATGGCAACGAGATATGGGGGTTGGCGCCGACCCGGCGGAGACTGGCCTCATGGTGGAGATCGAGTGGAGAGAAGAGGCCGGGCGGCTGCGGGCGTCGGCGGCGAGCGAGGCCGAGTGGAACGCGACCGTTGCCGCGAGCCTGGTCCGGGACAGCGACAAGGTGGCCGTGGACGTCGGCTGCGGCGGCGGTGGGATGGCGAAGGCGCTGGCCGAGGCCATGCCGGCCGGTACGACGGTGGTCGCGATCGACGCGGATCCCGACGTACTGGAGCAGGCGCGGGAGCACACGGCCGGTGCCGTTCGGTGTGAGCTGGCCTCGATGGACGACGGTGCCGAACCGTTGCGCAAGGCAATCGATGCGCCGGCGGACCTGATCTGGGCGTCGGCCTCGGTTCACCACGCGGCGGACCAGCAGTCGGCCGTCGACGCGCTGGCGTCGCTGCTGGCGCCGGGTGGGCGGCTGGCGCTCGCGGAGGGCGGTCTGCCGACGCGGAGCCTGCCGTGGGACCTGGGGGTTGGGGAGCCCGGACTGGAGTTGCGGCTCGACCTGGCGCAGGACAGGTGGTTCGCGGCGATGCGAGACTCACTGCCCGGCACGGTGCCGATGCCGTACGGCTGGACCGATGCGCTGACCCGCGCCGGGCTCACCGACGTCACCACTCGGAGCATTCTGAGCGAGTCTTCGGCGCCGCTGTCCGCTGAGCAGCGTGACCGGCTCATCGCTGGATTCCAGCACCGGGTGGATCGGCTGAACCCGGACGCCGTACCGACGCACGGTCATGGGCACGGGCATGGTCACGTTGAGGTCCAGGAGTGGCTTTCGCGGGAGGATCTGGCGGTGTGGGCCCGGCTGCTGGATCCGGAGAGCGAGCAGTATCTCGGCCGGCGGACCGACCTCGCCGTACTGTCCGTGCGCAGCATTCACGTCGGCCAGGCACTGCGCTGAGCTGGTGTGGAGGGATACGCCACGCCGGGGCTCAGGGCGGTGGTCGCGACGGTGTCGGCCCGTCACCGTAAGGTGGGTGCCCATGAACGACCGGCTGGTGTGGATCGACTGCGAGATGACCGGCCTCGATCTGGCGGCGGATGCCCTGATCGAGGTCGCGGTTCTCGTCACCGATTACGAACTGAACGTGCTCGGTGACGGAATCGACCTGGTGATCGCGCCACCCCCGGCCGCGCTGGAGCAAATGGGCGACTTCGTCCGCGACATGCACACCGACTCCGGTCTGCTCGCCGAACTGGCGCACGGGATCCCGCTCGCCGACGCCGAGCAGCAGGTCCTCGACTTCATCTCCGGGTACGTCAAGGAGCCGCGCAAGGCCGCGCTGGCCGGCAACTCGGTCGGCACCGACCGGACCTTCCTGGTCCGCGACATGCCCCGGGTCGAGGCGCACCTGCACTACCGCAACGTCGACGTCAGCTCGATCAAGGAACTCGTCCGGCGCTGGTACCCGCGGGTCTACTACGCGACCCCGGCCAAGACCGGCAACCACCGCGCCCTGGCCGACATCACCGAGAGCATCTCCGAGCTCAGGTACTACCGCCAGACCGTCTTCGTCCCCCTGCCCGGCCCCGACTCCGACACCGCCCGCGCCGCCGCCAGCCTGGTGTCCGACACGGGCAACGGGGCAACGGCAGACCCGATTTCTAGTAATCGCCCAACGTCGCTATGATTGCTCAGCCGTCGCAGTCAGACCGGCAATGGTGGGTGTAGCTCAGCTGGTAGAGCACCTGGTTGTGGTCCAGGTGGTCGCGGGTTCAAGTCCCGTCACTCACCCGAAGTCGAAGGCGATCTGTGTCCGCGGAAAGCGCGGAGCGGGTCGCCTTCGGCATTTGTGCGCGGTCGCTTCGCTCCGCGCGAGCGGGGGCTCCGCCACCCGCACCCCCTCACGCCTTCGCTTCGCTCGGCGGCTGGGGTTGCTCGCCGCTGTCAGATGTGCGCGCCTTCGCTTCGCTCGGCGGCTGGGGTTGCTCGCCCCTGTCGGGTGTGTGCCTTCGCTTCGCTCGGCGGCTGGGGTTGCTCGCCCCTGTCGGGTGTGTGCCTTCGCTTCGCTCGGCGGCTGGGGTTGCTCGCCGCGGTCCTGGCAGGATGGGGCCGGTGAAGTCTTCTGGGAGCTTGTGGTTGGGGTACGGCGCTGTGCTCGTCGTCACGTTCGTGGTCGGCTTTCTTGCCTTTGTGGTGTGGGTGTTGTCGAAGGTCTTCTGAGGTGGGTGTGATCTAGCGGGCCGGTCGATGCGTCTTTCAGGCAGGAGCGTCGATCGAAAGGCTGCGATGAGGGCTACGACGGAGGATTTCGAGGAGTTCGCGCGGGCGCGGATTCCGCAGTTGTACCGGACCGCCTGGTTACTGACCGGGGATCGGCATCATGCCGAGGATCTGGTGCAGGACACGCTCGCGAACATGCTGAAGACCTGGCAGCGGATCGAGAATCCGACGGCCTATGCGCGGGCCGCGTTGGCTCGGACGTTCATTTCTCAGCGCCGGCGGCGGAGTTGGTCGGAGCGGCCGACGGCGGAGGTGCCGGAGCGGGCTGAGCGGGCTGGTGACCCTGAGTTGCGGTTGTCGCTGCAGAGTGCTTTGGCGGAGCTGGCGCCGCTGGATCGGGCTGTGCTGGTGCTGCGGTTCTTCGAAGATCGCAGCGTTGAGCAGGTCGCGCTCGATCTCGGCAAGAACGCCAGCGCGATCACCACCCGGACGTCCCGTGCCCTCGACCGCCTGCGTGCGGTCCTCGGCGACGGTGCCGCCCAGCTGATCGCCCACTGACCTCACCGGGAGAACTCATGAACAACCTGAACGACACCCTGCCCGGTCTGATGCACCGGGCCACCGAGAACCTCGAGCCGGCCTCCACCGACCTGCTCGAACGCACCGTCCAGCAGGGCCTGCGCCTACGCCGCCGCCGTACGACGCTCCTCACGGCCACCGGGGCAGGCGCCGTACTGGCAACCGCAGGCCTCGTGGTCGGCACAACCCAGGTGCTCGGGCGCCCGTCCGACGCAGCAGTCGCGGGTACGACGCCAACACCGTCAGCCAGCCCGCATACGCCCGCTGCGAAGCCGGTGACCTCGAAGGAGACTCTGGCCACGTTGAAGGCGCTCATCCAGGCGCCGGGCCTCACGCTGTCGAAGCCAGAGACCTGGGGTGACAAGAGCGCGCTCGGAGCGGCGTACGTGGTCGACGACGGCAAGGGAGCATCGCGCGTCGACGTGTTGCTGACGGGTGGCGGTGAGGAGGACCGCTGTGCTGTCCCGAGTGCCGCGTGCACGACGCTCCCGGACGGCTCGACGCTGTTCAGCTTGGCCGACCAGCCGGAGTACCCGGGTAACCGCAACAAGGACGGCGTCGTGAGCAACTACGTCGTACGACGCCTGCCCGACGGCCGCATCATCAGCATGACCAGCTACAACGCCCCAGCCGAGAAGGGCTCACCCCACACCCGCGCCAAGCCGCTCTACTCCGTCGCTCAGCTGTCCGCACTCGTCCAGAGCAAGGCCTGGAAGCTGCCCCCGAAGAGCGCCGTGGTGAAGCCGTCGAAGGGTGCCACTCCCCCTAGCAAGACCAAGTAGGACCAGAGGCCCGGCTGCACACGGCAGCCGAGCCTACTGCGCGTCTAGGCGGGTGGGCGGATGATGCGTTGTTCTATGGCTCGAGCTACGGCGGCGGCTCGGGTGTCTACTTCAAGCTTCGTGTAGATGTGGGAGAGGTGGGACTTGATCGTCGCTTCACTGACGAAGAGGCGCTTGGCCAGTTCGCGGTTCGACTGGCCGGTGGCGAGGAGGCCTAGGATCTCGACCTCGCGGTCGGTGAGGAGTGGGCCGCTGCGCTTGACCAGGCGGGCGGCGACTGCCGGCGCCAGGACCACCTCACCGCGTGCGGTCCCGCGGATGGCGCGGAACAGGTCTTCGGGCGGCGCATCCTTTAAAAGGTAGCCGGACGCGCCCGCGTCGATCGCACTCAGGATGTCCGCCTCGGTGTCGTACGTCGTGAGCACCAAGACCTGCGGCGCCTCCGGCAGGGCACGCAGCCGTGCGGTCACCTCAGCTCCACCGGGCCCGCGTCCGAGGTTCAGATCCATCAGTACGACGTCCGGCCGCACAGCCGCGACCAGTTGCTCGGCACTGTGCGCGTCAGACGCCTCACCGACGACAGTCAGGTCGTCCTGGCCGTCCACGAGTGCACGCATCCCGGCGCGCACCACCGGGTGGTCGTCGACCAGCGCTACCCGGATCACGACTCCTCCAGCGGTATGGAGGCTGCAAGCGCCGTACCTTCGCCAGGCTCGCTCTCCAGCACCAGCGTGCCGCCAAGCGCCTGGAGCCGGTCACGGATGCCGGCCAGGCCGCGTCCGCGGTCCGGGTCAGAGCTGCCGGCGCCTAGGCCGCGGCCGTCGTCGCGGACGTCCAGTACGACGGCATCCGGCTGGTAGGTCAGTGTGACCACGGCAGTACTGGCGGCAGCGTGTTCAAGCACATTGGCCAGCGCGCCACGCGCAGTACGCAGCAGGGCAGTCTCTACCTCCGGCCCGAGTGCTAACGGCGTACCGTGCACCTGGACCTGCACGTCGACCCCACTGTGGGCAGCTAGGCGTTCACAGGTCTGCCGCAATGCATCGGGCAATGCTGGGCCGCCTGCAGCGAGCTCTGCGGGTGCCAGGTCGCGGACTACCCGCCGTACCTCGTCCAGGCCGTCGCGGGCGGTCGCCGCCGCCTGGGCCGCGTGCTCGCGGGCAGCAACCGGCCGGTCGTCCCACTCGCGTTCAGCGGCCTGCAACAGCAGATTGATGCTGGACAGGCCCTGAGCGACGCTGTCGTGGATCTCTCGCGACAGCCGCCCCCGCTCAGCCAGTACGCCGGCCTGGTGCTGTGCATCGGCCAGATCACCCTGTGCCGCGTGCAGGTCGTCCAGCAACGCCTGCCGCGCTTGCGCATCCCGCTCCAAGGCTCTGTACGCGCTCACAGCGAGTACAGCGACGCACACCGGACCGAGCACGATCGTCGGGTCCAGCCGGTCAGTCATCCGGGTCCACACGACCACAGTGGTCACGACCATGCCGGCCACCACCGCACAGGCCGGCCAGAACGGCAGCACCCGCAGCGCCACGAATGACAGCGGTACGGCGCACCAAGCGAAGGACGGCGCGAGCAGCACCAGCCCGAACCACACCACTACCAGCAGAGCCAGCCACACCCGCGCGGGCAGCACCCGGTACGCCGCGTAGATGGCCAGCAGGACCACGGCCCCGGCGAGCACCCACGGCGCCCGGTCCCCGAACCCGTGACCGGACAGGTACCGCACGGCCGACGCCAGCACCAGTACGACGAACGCCGTGTGCAGCGCCGTCACCAGACCGTCCGCACGGCCGAGGACCCCGGCCGCCCAGGCCGGTGCCGTCGGGCGCGCCGTGGCCGGAGCCGTTGGGTGCGAGCGTGAAGTGGTCATGTGGAGCCGATGGTAGGCCCGAACGACTCGCTACCGAATCATCCGTTCGGCTATCCGATCGTCCCCGAACGCCCGTCGTACCCGCGCCACATACGGAGCAGGCTGGACAACATCCACTACCTTTGAAGCGAGGTCCTCATGTCCGTCCGCTCCTTGTCCGCGACCCTGGCGTTGTCCGCCGTACTGCTCGGCGTCGGCGTACCCACGGCGTCCGCCCGGCCGTCCAGCTACGAGCTGCCCGGTGACGCGGGCGGGTCCAAGTTCGAGGGCATCGGGTACGACGTACGCACACAGCGCTTCTACGTGTCGGAGACGACCGGTGGCGAGATCCACCGCGCACAGCTCCGCTCCGCGGCCGCGACGGAGTGGTTGCGCGGTGACGGTACTGACGGCCGCTGGACCGCCCGCGGCGTGACTGTCGACTCGCAGGGCCGGGTGTACGTCGCCGGTGGACCGAACGGCATCGATCACCCGGGCGAGCCCGACCTGTGGGTGTACGACCGGTCCGGCCGGCTGCTGGCCGCTCTGCGTACCGGAGTGGCCAACGCGTTCCTCAACGACGTCGTGATCGGTCCGGACGGAGCGGCGTACTTAACCAACTCGAACGCGCCGCAGGTGTTCCGGGTGACCGAGCGGCACGGCCGCTGGACCGTGCGGACCTGGGTGGACGCCGCTGCGACGATCCCGACCCAGACCGGGTTCAACCTCGGCGGCATCGTGGTGTCACCAGACCGCCGTGCACTGGTCGTCGCCCAGGGCAACGTCGGCAAGCTGTGGCGGTTCGACCTGCGGACCGGCAAGGTCTCGGCTGTCGACACAGGCGCGGCGGACCTGGTCAACGCTGACGGCCTGGTGCGGGACGGCAACCAACTGTGGGTGGTGCGGAACTTCTCCAGGGTGCTGAGCACGCTGCGACTGTCGTACGACGGACGTACGGGCACTCTGGTCTCGGCGACTCCGACTGACCCGGCCCGGGTGTTCACTACCGCGAAGCTCGCACAAGGCAGGCTGCTACTCGTCGACAGCAAGTTCGACGAGCAGGTCGCCGTACCGCCGTACGAGGTCGTCGCGCTGACCCCGCCACGCGGATGATGCGGCTGACTGCCCTGGCTGCCGCCATCCTGGTGGCGGCAGCCTGCTCCCCCTCTGTGACCGCACCAGCCCCGACCCCGAGGACCTCCGCCGTGCAGCAAGCCGACCAGCAGCTGATCGCCGCAGCCTGGAAGAACGACGTACCCACCGCCCGCCGGCTGATCGAGGCAGGCGCTGACGTCAACGCGGTGGACGACACCTTGCAGAGCGCCTTCCTGATCGCCGCGAGCGAGGGCTACCTCGACCTGCTCGAGCTGACCCTGCAGAACGGCGCCGACGTCCGCAGTCTCGACAGCTACCGCGGTACGGCGCTCATCCGGGCAGCCGAGCGCGGCCACGCCGCAGTGGTCGGCCGACTGCTCCGCGCCGGTGTCACCGTCGACCACGTCAACCGCCTCGGCTGGACCGCCCTGCACGAAGCAGTCCTCCTCGGCGACGGCAGCCCTCGGTACGTCGACACAGTCCGCCTACTCATCGCAGCTGGGGCCGACCGCGACCTACCGGCTGAGCGCGACGGCACGACGCCTGTGCAGGCTGCCCGTGGCCAGGTTGCCGCCGTACTCGCGTCCAAGCTGCCACCCCGCGACCAGGCTCCTGCAGCTCTGCTCGCGGCAGCCGAAGCCGGCGACGCCAACCGTGTCGCAGCCGCACTGGCGGCCGGCGCTCCACTCGAGTCGCGCGACGAGCACCGCCGTACCGCACTCCTGCTCGCATCCCTGAACAACCACGTCGACGTGGCCCGCCTCCTGGTCGCACGCGGCGCCGACCCCGACGCCCAAGACGACCGCCAGGACTCCCCCTGGCTGGTCACCGGCGTCACCGGCAGCGTCGCCATGCTCGAGGCCCTGCTGCCGGCAAACCCCGACCTCAACCTCCGCAACCGCTTCGGCGGCATCTCCGTCATCCCCGCCAGCGAACGCGGCCACGTCGACTACGTCCGCCGAGTGGTCCAAACGCCCATCAACGTCAACCACGTCAACAACCTGGGCTGGACCGCTCTCCTGGAAGCCGTCATCCTCGGCAAGGGCACGGAACCCTGGCAGCAGATCGTCGGCATCCTCCTTGCGGCCGGCGCCAACCCGTCCCTCCCCGACAGCGACGGCGTCACTCCGCTACAACACGCCGAGACCCGCGGGTACGACGAGATCGCCGACCTCCTCCGCAACGCGGGCGCCCGCTAGGCCCAGATGGCGGCGGGCAGCCCGTCACCGAACACTTCCGGAGGTTCGGGATAGGCGACGGCACGGCCCTCCGCATAACGCCTGGCCGTCCAGGCCGCCGCAGCCGCGTCGAGCACATCGTCGACTGCCGCGAACTCCCCCGCACGGCCGATGTCGGCGGGCACCTGCATGCCAGCGCTCGCCAGTAGCTGCCGACGCTCCTCCCCGCCGGCCCAGGTCGACTTCGGATGCGTCAACGGGCGCCCCGCCATCGTCGCGAAGCAGACCTCCGGATGCACCTCGATCACCACACAACCGGCCGTCGGCGCCCAAGTATCGACTTCCAGAATCTTCCGCGCCAACGCATAAGCCTGCTGGCTGAGCCCCTTCCCGGTCGCCCGCAGATTCAGCGCCGTCGCCTCAGCATGGGTGGCTGCCAAGAGCGCCTCCCTCACCGGCGTCGAGAACACCGACGACGCCCGTCTCCCCACCAGCCTCCGAGCCAGCACATCAGCCTGCCGCACGCCCACCAACGGCAGCCCAATAGGAATGTCCACCCCCACCACAGCAAGAGCCCCATCCCGCTCCGCCGCCGCAACCAACTCCCCGATCGACGTCCCGAAGTACCCCCGCAGGTCGCCGCAGATCCCCACCCACCCCTTCTTACAGGCGTCAACGCCCATCACCCGCCGACTCTCGCTCATGTGCAGGCCTGCTCGCCGATTCCCCACCTCGCCACGGCGATCAGTTTCACACGCGGTCGGTGGAGTGCGTGACACGATGGCGGTGTGTTGGTGTTCTCTGGCGGGGTTGGCGATGAGGCCCTGGAGTTGGCTGTTGGGCATGCGTTGGTTCGGCGGGCGTCGGACGGTGCGGTGATGGAGGCGCTACGGGTCTATCGGCCGGCGGCGCCGGTGGTGGTGTTTGGGCGGCGGGACACGCGGCTGCCTGGGTTCGTGGCGGCGGTGCGTGCTGCTCGGGCGGCTGGGTTCGAGCCGTTGGTGCGGGCAGTGGGTGGGCGGCCGGTCGCGTACACGAATGAGGCCGTGGTGGTCGACCACGTCAAGCATGAGCGGCTGGCACCCGAAGGGCTGGAGACCCGGTTCAAGGAGTTCGGTTTGAGGTACGCCGACGTGCTGCAGAGCCTCGGGATCGACGCGCGGGTCGGGGCTGTGCCCGGTGAGTACTGTCCGGGTGCGCACAGCGTCAACGCGCGCGGTGTGGTGAAACTGGTGGGGACCGGCCAGCGCGTCGTACGGAATGGTTGGCTGTTCAGCGCGCTGATAGTGGTGGGCGACGACGTGCGTCTCCAACCTCTGTTGGCCGAGGTCTATGGACAGCTGGAGCTTCCGTTCGATCCGGCCTCGGTGGGTTCGCTCTCGACCGAGGTGCCTGGGCTGATTGTCGACACCGTCGAGCAACATGTCCTCGATGCGTACGGCGCGACGAGCCCGCAACCACTGGACGACGCAACACTCGCGCTGGCGGCCGAACTCGCCGCCGATCACAGGGTCAGCGCATGAGCAGCCTCGCCGAGATCGCTGAGGGCGTGCGCAGCGGCCGACTGGACCCCGTCCTCCTGGTCGAACAGGCCCTGCAGCGGGCCGAAGACTCCAAGCAGTTGAACGCCGTGGTGCACCTGGACGCGGACGGCGCCCGCAAGGCTGCGGCCAACCACACCCGGGCAGGCGCGCTTGCCGGCGTACCCGTTCTGGTGAAGGAGATCATCGAAGTCGAGGGCCTGCCGTACCGCTGTGGATCGGCCTCGATGGACGAGATCGCCCAACGCGATGCCGAGGTGGTCGCGCGACTCCGGGCGGCCGGCGCGATCGTCATCGGCCTGAGCCACACGCACGAGTTCGCCTACGGCTGCACCGGTACGTCGAACCGGGTCGGCCCATGCCGCAACCCGCACGACCCGACCCGGATGACCGGCGGCTCGAGCTCCGGTGCCGGAGCAGCCGTTGCGGCCGGGATCGTCCCGCTGGCGATCGGAACCGACACCGCCGGCTCCGTCCGCATCCCGGCCGCGCTCTGTGGAGTGGTCGGCTTCAAGCCGGCGTACGGCACCTTGCCCATCGACGGGGTCTTCCCGCTCGCGCTGAGCCTCGACCACGTCGGCGTACTCACCACCACCGTCGCCGACGCGGCGTACGCGATCGCAGCCTTGACCGGCACCACCGAAGCCGTCCAACCGAGCGCCACGCGACTAGGTGTGGTCGTCAACGAGGAGTACCTCGACTACACCCCCGAAGTCGGCGCCGCCTGGTCGACCGCGATCAGCCGATTGTCGACAATCGACGTACGCCTCCCCGACTGGGCCGAGAGCTTCCAGACCGCCGCCGACCTCCAAGGCCCAGAAGCGGCCGCGAACCACGCCGGCCGCAACACCGACCTCTACCAACCCGACGTCCAGGAACGACTCCGCGAGGCCGCAGCCGTCCCCATCACCCGGTACGACGCCGCGCGCACCAAGGCAACCGAGATCACCGCCGCCATGAGCGACCTTCTCGACCAGGTCGACGCCGTCATCACCCCCACTGTCCTCACCACAGCCCCACCGATCGACGCCGTCGACGATCCGGCCGGGTCCCTAGCCGTCCGCGCCCAACTCCTCAAGAACACCCGCCTCGCCAACCTCACCAGACACCCCGCAATCACCATCCCGCTACCGACTCCGGGCCTCCCCATCGGCCTACAAGTGATTGCCAAAGACAACAACCAGGCACTCGCAGCCGCCGATTTGATCTCAAGGAGACTTGAGGTCTGAGAATCGGACCATGGAGATGACGTTGCGGATCGAGGTCTTCACCCACGACCTCGACAGGGCCGGCCAGTTCTATCGGGACGTCCTCGGATTCGAGGAACTGTCCCGGCAACCCCGTTACCTGTGGATGGGCCGCGGCACCGCGCGGATCGGCATCGGCGCCACTGCGGAGCCGGTCGATCCAGCGGCACGGCAGGTGCCGACCGGAACCGAGATCGTGCTCGAGGTGGACGATATCGATGCCGAGTACGAGCGAGTGCGCACGACCGGCTGGCCGGTGGAGGGCGACGTACAACTGCAGGAGTGGGGCTTGCGGGACTTCCGGCTGTTCGATGCCGACGGCTACTACCTACGACTGACCTCCCGGCCGGTCCGCCAGGCAACGCGACGGTAGGTCGAACCAGCGAAGGTGGTCGAAGTCCGCGTTCACATGACCTTCGCGGTCGGGGTTCTCCTGGCAGGTGGAGAGGAGTTCGCGGGCTTCGGCCAGGTAGTCCTCGAGGGCTGACTCCGGGGCCGTGTGGTCGTGGCGTGGGTAGCGCAGCGTGCCGTCGGCGTCGTACCCGACCTGGGACAAGCGCATCGGGGGCTCCACCGGACCGCGGTGGTGGCGCCACAGGCCGTTCGCTGGGTCGAAGCGGTAGTCACCGAGCAGCCGCCAACCGTCGTGGGCGACCAGCTTCACTGCCTCCACGACGTACGTGAAAACCGCCTCCGAGATGAAGTAGTTGAAGTTGACTCGCACCCAGCCGGGCTTGATCCCCTCGCACCCGTGCAGGATCTCCTCGGCGAACTCGTGCGACCGCTCCAGGTCGATCCCGAGCAGCGTGTGCCCGTACGGACCCGCGCACGAACACCCACCGCGGGACTGGATGCCGAACAGGTCGTTCAGCAGCGCGACGACGAAGTTGTGGTGCAGGTACCGCCCGGACGGCGCCTTCAGCACGAACGACACGATCGACAACCGCTCGGCGTCGAGGTTGCCGAGGATCTGGATGTTCGGCTCCGCCTTCCACGCCTCGACCGCACGCCGCAGATACCAGTCCTCGTGCGCGCGGATCACGTCGATCCCGACCGCCTGCTTGAGCTGGAACGCGAGCCCGGCCCGGATCGACCCGATGATCGCCGGCGTACCGCCCTCCTCGCGATGCACCGGATCGTCGAGGTAGCGGTGCTCGAGCGGGTTCACGTACGCGACCGTCCCACCGCCCGGTACGTCGGGAACCCGGTTGTGCAGCAGTTCGCGACGGGCGACCAGTACGCCGGGAGTCCCCGGACCACCGATCAGTTTGTGCGGACTCAGGAAGATCGCGTCCTTGTAGGCCAGCGGGTCCTCGGAGCGGCCGCCGTACATGTCGATCTCCACGTACGGCGCCGCGGCCGCACAGTCCCAGAACGACAGAGCGCCGTACCGATGCAGCAGCGCCGACACGCGACGGGTGTTGCTGACGATCCCGGTGACGTTGCTGGCCGCGGAGAACGAGCCGATCTTCAGCGGGCGGTCGCCGTACTCGACCAGCCGCGACTCGAGCTGGTCGATGTCGATGTGGCCGTCGTGGTCCTGACTGATCACGACCACGTCGGCGATCGACTCGCGCCACGGCAGCTCGTTGGAGTGGTGCTCGAACGGCCCGATGAAGACGACCGGCCGCTGCGCCGGCGGGATCTGGTCGGTGAAGTGGTAGGTGTCGTCGAGCTCGGCCGGGATGCGCAGGCCCATTATGCCGATCAGCTTGTCGATCGCACCGGTCGCGCCGGAGCCGTAGAAGATCACCGCGGTCTCGTCGTCGCCGCCGACGCTGGTGCTGATGATCCGGCGGGCGTCCTCCCGTAGGCGGGTGGTCTGCAGGCCGGTGCCGCTGGACTCGGTGTGCGTGTTCGCGTACCGCGGCAGGACTTCCTCGCGGATGAAGTCCTCGAGGAAGGTGAGAGCACGGCCGGACGCGGTGTAGTCGGCGTACGTGACCCGGCGGGGACCGTACGGCCCGGGCATGACCTGATCGTCGCCGATCACCGAGGCCCGGATCCGGCGCAGCAAGGGGGTGTCGGGCGGCATCTCGACCGTCGCGTCAGCCCGCTCCCCCTGGATGGTCATGGCTCAGCGTAGAGCGGCCGAGTGACTTTCGTCTCGTGCTGTCATGCCACGTTGTGGATAAGGTCGTCGCAGTCGACGGCGAGGGAGTTGGGGATGACGCTTTCCAGCGAGCTGTGGGACCGCGGCGGGGCGCCGGTGTACGACCAGATCGTCCGGCACCCGTTCATCACCGGGCTGACCGACGGCACGCTGGATCATGACGCGTTCCGCTACTTCATCGTTCAGGACAGTCACTATCTGCGCTCGTACTCCCGCGCCCTGACCTTGATTGCCGGCCGCGCGCTCGACGAGGACGCGGTCAGCATGTTCGCGCTGCACGCCGCCAACGCGATCGCGGTAGAGCGCTCGTTGCACACCTCGCTGCTCGGCTCACTCGGTCTGACTGAGGCCGACGTCGACGCGGCCGGCTCGGGTCCGACGACGACGGCGTACATGTCGTATCTGACCGCGGTGTGTGCGACGGGTACGTACGCCGAGGCCGTGGCCGCCGTACTGCCCTGCTACTGGATCTACCGCGACGTCGGCCGCGAGCTGCTGAAGCGGTCGTCGCCGGACCCGCTCTACCGGCAATGGATCGAGACGTACGGCTCGGACGAGTTCGACGCGGTAGTCGAATCGGTGCTGGCGGTGACCGACGGGCTGGACGTGAGCGCGTCGGAGCGGGAGCGTTGTCATCGGCACTTCAGTACGACGTGCCGCTACGAATGGATGTTCTGGGACGCCGCGTACCACAAGCTTGATTGGCCGGTCGGATGAAGGACTTCTACGACGTCGTGATCGTCGGCGGCGGACACAACGGACTCGTCGCCGCCTCGTACCTCGCCCAGGCCGGGCTGTCCACGCTGGTGCTCGAGCAGCAGCGCCGTACGGGTGGCGCCGCGGTCAGCCAGAAGGTGTTCCCGGGCGTGGACGCGCGGCTGTCGCGGTACTCGTACCTGGTCAGCCTGCTGCCCGACAAGATCGTCGCCGACCTGGGCCTGTCGTTGGAGCTCCGGTCGCGAGGAGTCGCGTCGTACACGCCGGTACGACGCTCAGGCCGCGACGTCGGCCTGATGGTCGAGCGGCCCGAGGGCGCAGCGACGCGGGCGTCGTTCGAGGCCCTCACTGGAAGCGACGCAGACTATGACGCTTGGACTGCCTTCTACGGCGCAGTTGGCTCCCTGGCGGCGGCGATTGCGCCGACGTTGCTCGAGCCGTTGGTGTCGGCTGCTGAGCTGCGCTCCCGTGTCGATGCCGGGCTGTGGGACGAGTTGGTGGAGCGGCCGTTCGGTGAGGCGGTCGAGCGGCGGTTCGCCGACGACACCGTCCGCGGTGTGGTCGCTACGGACTCGGTCATTGGCACGTTCGCGAGCCTGCACGACGAGTCGCTGATCCAGAATCGGTGCTTCCTCTACCACCTGATCGGCAACGGCACTGGTGAGTGGCGGGTGCCAGTTGGTGGCATGGGCGCGGTGACGGACGCCTTGGCGGCTGCGGCGCGGCAGGCCGGTGCGTCGCTGATCACCAACGCGTCGGTGACTCGGGTCGAAGCTGATGGGGTCAGCGCCTCGGTCACCTGGCTCGGCGGCGACGGGGAGCGGTCCGTCGACTGTTCATATGTGCTGGCCAACGTCGCGCCTGCCACGCTGGATGCGTTGCGTGGCCGACCGGTCGGCGACAAGCCCGAGGGGTCGCAGCTCAAGGTCAACCTGCTGCTCTCCCGGCTGCCCGCGCTGAAGTCGGGCGACGACCCGCGGCGGGCGTTCGCCGGGACGTTCCACATCGACGAGGACTACAGCCAACTGGAGTCGGCGTACCAGTCAGCTTTGAGTGGCGAGTTGCCTGCAGTGCCTCCGTCCGAGGTCTACTGCCATTCCTTGACCGATCCGTCGATCCTGTCGCCGGCACTGGTTGCCTCCGGCCACCACACGCTGACCGTCTTCGGCGTCCACTTCCCGGCCCGATTGTTTGCCTCCGACAACGACGCGGCCCGGGCCGAGGCCACTCGCCGGGTGCTGGCCGGCTTGGAGTCATACCTCGCCGAGCCGCTCGAGGACTGCATCGCCCGCGACGTCGACGGCAACCTCTGCATCGAGGCCAAGACGCCGTACGACATCGAGGAATCCGTCGGGATGCCGGGCGGTCACATCTTCCACGGCGACCTGCAATGGCCCTGGGCCACCGACGACGCCGACGTCGGCCGCTGGGGCACCGAGACCGACGTCGCCAACCTCCTCATCTGCGGTTCCGGCGCCCGCCGCGGCGGCGCCGTCTCCGGCCTCGGCGGCCACAACGCCGCCATGTCCCTGCTCTCCCAGCACCCCTGACGTAACCGATTTCGCATCTCCCTCCCCGCCCTGCTACGATCCTCATCGTTCGAAAGCACGACAAGCGCCGCTAGCTCAATTGGCAGAGCAGCTGACTCTTAATCAGCGGGTTCGGGGTTCGAGTCCCTGGCGGCGCACAAACACCCAGGTCACAGCGTTGGCCTGGGTTTCTTCGTGCCCGCCGCGCACCACTTACGCACCACTTTCCCGGATCTCCGCCCCGAGCTGATCCGTCGGCGCTCGTCCTACCTCTTGCCTCCGAAGACCCAGGCTGCCTGCTCGCCCTTCATTTGATCGTGACTGTGCGTCACATCACATCGGTTCGCAACGTTGCTGATTTCTCGGATTCTCCGCGCCCACAGGCGTTGAGCGGCCAGCCGTCGTACCGGTTGGAGGCCTGACATGCCGAGAGCACCCCTGCCCATCGGAACCTGGGGCGCGATCTCGACGGCACATATGTTCGAGGACTGGGTCACCTGTCGGGGCACACCCTTGTCATGTCGCAGACATCGGTGACGGTTCTGTGTCAAGACATCGGTGACACATCTGGGGTGCTTGGTGGTGCCACTTCTGGCTCTCTTTGAGCGGTGCCGACCGCTAATGAGCCTGTTGATCCTCGTGTCCGCGATACTCGGCGCAGAACGTCGTCACCGCCCCGCGCGGCGCGTCATCGGGCCACTGGCGGCGCGGGTCGCCTTCGCGGGGGGCTTGGCCGCCTCGGTGTTGATCCTCGTGGGAACGCGCTTTCCCGCGCGACGGCGTTCTCGGCGACGGATGCGGAGTTTGAGCTCGAGCCGAACACCCGCCGGCTGTTCGAAAACGCCGGCTTCCTACTCTTCGTCTGCGGCGCCTTCGCCGCGATCCTGCTGACGGCCGGGGTGGCTGTTGCTGCGCTGCGCCACGGTGTGCTGCCCCGCTGGCTCGGCTGGTCGAGCGTCGTCACCGCCGTACTGCTCCCACTGGCCATCGGCTTCGTCGGTTTCCTGGTCTTCTTGTTATGGATCCTCTTCGTGAGCGGCGTGCTGGCCTTCCGATCAAATGACCGCGCGCCCGCGTAGGGTCAGCCCTGTCCGGGGGGCGGTTCGTCACGGTCTGCACTGCGCTCGTCACCTGGTTGTTGTATCCCTGGGAGGTGCGCGGATCGGGGTGAACTGCAACTACCTGTGCAACTACGACCACGGGATGACGACCTCCACCCATGGGCGTCGGTCAACTCGTCAGGAGTCGCTGGCGTAGCCCCGGATCAGCCCTGGTTCCGCCGGCCGGGCGCGAGTAACGTCACAACCGCCCGGCGCACAGAGCTCCATATCGCAAGAGGGGGCATGGAATGCTTCGTCGCCTGCTGCTGATGGTCGGCCTGCTGATCGCGGGTTTCTTGTTTGCCGGAGCGCCCGCGTTCGGCGCGCCGCCGGTCACCGAGACCACTACCCAGAAGAACCTTGTCGAGACCTTCGTCGACATTGTTCCCAACTCCAACTGCGTGGAGGAAGGACCTCTCTACACCATCACCACCACCACCAACCTGATCATGCACTCGACCATTTTCGATGACGGCCGCGAGCACGACACCTTCACCCAGACCGGCACCTTCGTCGCGGTGCCGCTGGAGGACCCGACTCTGCCGAGCTACACCGGAAAGGTCACGATCTGGGGAGGCTTCAACGCCAACGGGGCGACCGTGAACGGAACGTTCACGTTCAACCTCCACGCCACCGGCTCGGACGGATCGACGATCAACACCCATCAGGTCGATCACTTCAACGCCCGGCCCGACGGCACGGTCAACGAGTTCTTCCACTGCCACTAGACCTTCCGGGGAACTCGCCCCGCCAGCTCCCGCGCCGGGCGCTGGCGGTGGGATCTGCTTGATGTTGCTCCTGTCGCCGGAAACCCCTTTATTCCTAGGGCATTCGCCGCGTCGTGTGCGCTCGCCGCTGCTACTCGGCTCCTGATGTTGCTTGTTTCTGCTGAACCTCGTCGGGCCGACGTTGATCCCGTGTCTGGCCGGGAGAAGTTCCCGACAACTGCGGAATTCGCCTGAAGACGCCGCGCGGCGCTGCAGTTGATGCTCGGTAGAGCAGTCGCGGTTCGGCGACTCGGTGAGCCAGCTGAAGCGCCTGCGCGGCTAGCGTGCGACCATTCTCGGACGCCGACGCTAACCCACGCGGTCCCGGGCTGATGGTTGCCGCGGCCGTCCGGCCCCGAGAGTCGTGGGAGACGCTCCGGCGGACTGCCGCCGGACCGCAAGGTGTGAGGCGGCTCCGGAGGCGGTGGCCGGTTTCTGCGGATGGTCAGGCCACTTCGCGGCGTGCGGTTCGCAGGGCTCCGAGCGCGAGTGGCAGCACGATCCAGAAGCCGATCGAGGCCAGGATCGGGCCACCGTGGCCGCGCCAGTCTGCCTCGAGCACGTATCTGAATGTCTGAGTGGTGTCGAGCCACCTGCCCGCCTTCTCCAGCCAGCCGTAGGAGATCAGGGTCCAGATGGTCGGGAGCACGAAGAACAGCACGATGGCGGCCGGTGTATTGAGCAGGAGGGCGCCGAATGCCATGCCGAGCAGGCTGTTCAGCAGTACGAACGCGACCAAACCGATGACGTACCTCCATGGCAGGTGCCAGGTCACCTGGCGACCCAGGCCATCGGACAGCGCAAGTGCCCCAGCCGCCGCGGCGAGGGCGTAGGCCGATCCGAGCAGCGAGAGCAGGATCCCGCTGAGCACCTTGGCAGCCACGACGCGTACGCGGCGCGGTTCCTGGGTGAAGGTCACCAGGACGCTTCGCTGTCCCCACTCGCTGGTCAGGGTGAGGATGGAAACGACCGGGAGCAGCAGCGCGAGCACCAGGGCGGCCGGCCCGAGATAGCCCGGCCACGCCTGCGGGAACTGGGCGGGCAGCAGCAGCGGCACCGCGGTGGCGCCGGCCACGAGGACTGTGATCACGACGAGCATCCAGCGGGCGGCGCGGGTGTCTGCGCTCTTGCGCCACTCGATCCTGAGCAGTCGCAGGAACGGCACGGTGTCGGTGCGGGTGGTCGCGGCGAGAAGGGTGTTCATCGGACTGTCTCCAGGGTTTGCGGCGACCCGGCGCCGCCGGTGAGTGAGAAGAAGAGTTGTTCCAGGCCCGCGCGGTCGCTGTGGCGTAGCTCGACCAGGAGCACCCCCGCCTGCGATGCCAACCGTGCGATGCGTTCGGCGTCTAGATCGTCGTCGTGCTCGACCAGCACAGCGCCGTCGTCGTGGAGGTGATGGGTTGCGCCGACCCGGTCGAGCATGGTGCGCAGCGCCGGCATGTCGGTGGCGCGGACGACGACGCCCGTCGAGGTGAGCAGGTCGTCGAGCGTTCCGTGCGCGACGACCCGGCCCGAGGCGATCATCACCAGACGGTCGACGGTCGCCTGCACTTCGCCGAGCAGATGGCTCGACAGCAACACGGTGCCGCCGGACCCGGCGAAGTCGCGAAGCAGGGTCCGCATCCACGCGATGCCGTCGGGGTCGAGCCCGTTGGCCGGCTCGTCCAGGATGAGCGCCCGGGGTCGTGCGATCAGCGCCTGACCGATGCCCAGTCGCTGCCGCATCCCCAGCGAGTAGGCGCCGACCCTGCGGTCGGCGGCCCTGCCGGACAGCCCCACCAGCTCGAGTACCCGGTCGACCTCGCCGCGCCCGGCGCCCGCCAGGTCGGCCGCGATGCGCAGCGTCGCTCTGCCGCTGCGACCCGAATGCATCGCCGAGGCGTCGAGCAGGCTGCCGACGACCCGCGACGGGTTGCCGAGCTCGGCGTAGGCGCGTCCGTCGATCGTCGCTGTGCCGCGGTCGGGTCGGGTCAGGCCGGTGATCATCCTGAGCGTTGTCGACTTGCCGGCCCCGTTGGGGCCGAGGAAGCCGGTGATGGTGCCGGGCTCGCAGCTGAACGACACGTCGTGGACGACGGTGGTCGGGCCGTAGCGCTTGGACAGTTCTTGTGCAGTGATCATGACGTCGAGGATGCGCTCGGACGCGTGTCGCCGCGTCCTCCTGTGGTCAGCAGCTGCTCGTCCTCGCGGATGAGACAGCGGCGCCAGGCCTACTTCCGGCGTACCGGCTGGTCTCGGCTGGTTTCTGTGCGCCGGTCACGGCAGCGGTTCGCCCGGTTCGACCAGTCCGGACTCATAGGCCACCACGACGGCCTGGGCCCGGTCGCGCAGCCCGAGCTTGCTGAACACGTGGGCGACGTGGGTCTTGACCGTGGTCTGGCTGAGGAAAAGCCCGGCGGCGATCTCGGCGTTCGAGTCGCCCCGCGCGATCAGCCGCAGGACCGAGACCTCGCGGTCGGTCAGCGTGTCCAAGCCGGGTGGTCTGGTCGTACCGGGCCGCGCGCGTCTGACGTACTGCTGGACCAGGCGTTGCGTGATCGCCGGCGCCAGCAACGTCTCCCCGTCGGCCACGACCCGCACGGCATCGGCCAGCTGCTCGGGTCGCACGTCCTTGAGCAGAAACCCGCTCGCACCGGCCCGCAGCGCGTCGTAGACGTACTCGTCGAGGTCGAACGTGGTGAGCATCAGGACACGCGGTGGCTCACGGCCGGCCAGCAGCTGCCGCGTCGCCTCCAGCCCGTCCATGCCGGGCATCCGCACGTCCATGAGTACGACGTCGGGCCGCAGCTCACGCGCCTTCGCCAGCGCCTCACGACCGTCGGCCGCCTCCGCGACCACCTCGATACCGGGCTGCGACTCCAGGATCAGCCGGAACCCGCCCCGCAGCAGTGCCTGGTCGTCGACCACCAGAACGCGGATCACGGCACTGCCCGCTCGATCGGAAGGTTGGCCCGGACGGCGAAACCACCATCCGGCTCGGGGCCGGCCGCCAAGACGCCGCCATACACCGTCGCTCGCTCCCGCATGCCGGCCAGGCCATGGCCACCATGGCCCGCGGCCCCATCGTCCCCACGACCGTCGTCGCGGACCTCGATGCCCAGCCGCTCGGCGCCGTAGGTCACCGTGACCACAACATGCTCGGCGCCCGCGTGCTTGAGCGCGTTGGTCAGCGCCTCCTGCACGATCCGGTACGCGGCCAGACCGAGGCCGGGCGCCACCGGCCGGACCTCACCGGCCTCGACCATCTCGACGCGCAGGCCCGCATCCCGGACGGACTCGACCAGGCCCGGCAGGTCGCCGATGTCGGGCTGAGGGACCAGACCCCTCCCGCCCTCATCCGTGCGCAGAATACCGAGTAGCCGCCGCAGCTCCGCCAGCGCCTGCCGCCCGGTCTCCTCCACCGCCAGCAGCGGCGCGACGGCGCGCTGCGGATCGGTGTTCAGCAGCATCCGCGCCGCCCCGGCCTGCACCGTCATCACACTGACGCTGTGCGCGACCACGTCGTGGAGCTCGCGCGCGATCCGCGCCCGCTCATCGGCCACCGCCGCCTCGGTCTCGCGATGATCATGCTCAAGCGCCGCGGCACGCTCCTCGGCCTCCTCGGCATGCAGGCCGCGCCGCCGAAGCACCACCCCCGCCAGCCAGGTAAGCGATCCCACCAGCGCCACGCTCCACGCCTCATCCGCCGGCACCCGTACATCCTCAAACGTCACCACGACGACCCCGGCAAGCGCGACACCGAGCCCAGCGACGGCCAGCCGCAGCGGGTTGTACGCGGCGAAGACCCAGAAGGCCAGCACGTACGCCACCACGCCCCAGTTCTCGCGCCTCCCACCGGGCACGTCGAGGAACGACACCACGACCTGGACGACGACCACGACCACCGGCATCGCGAACGGCCATCTCCCGCGCAGCAGCAGCGGCAACGTATACAGCAGCGCCGCAGGCACCAGCAGCCACCATGCCCGCGGAAGACCGGCCAGCGCGATCTCCACCGACGCCGCCACCGCGACCACGACCACCAACACGTCGAGGACCTGCCCTCGACGATGCCGCAAACTCCTCACCCAGCCACGGTAAGACCACGCCCCGCCCAATGGGTCGTGCTGCAGTACGAGGCCGCTCAACCCCTGGTCGGAGAACGCAAAACCACCCAGGCCACGTCACGGACCCGGCGCGGTGGCGGCCAGGCGCCGGGCGGACAGCCCGATCGGGTCTCAATTCGGAGGCCGAACCGGAGAACCTATGTCGGTGCCTCGCCGGTGGAGAATGTCGATGTGAGGATCGAGTTCACGCTCGACTGCGCTGACCTGGACCGCATGTCGAGGTTCTGGCGGGACGCCGTGGGGTTCGTCGTGGTTGGCGTCATCGAAGGCCGGTACGTCTCGCTGGGTGGGCACGATGTTGCTCTCACTCTTCAACAGGCTGAAGAGCCCAAGACTGTCAAGAACAGGATGCACTCGACCTGCTGGCAGACGACGTTGAGCTGGAGGTGAAAGCCGTCTGGAAAAGCTGGGGGCCTCTCGACTGACTCCGACCGCACGCGAAGAGTTCGGTCAGACCTGGTTCGTCCTCGCGGACCCTCAGGGCAACGAGTTCTGCGTAGCCGGCGAGCCGTCATGAATCGGGCCTTCCAACGGTCAACTCCTGGCAGGCTTACCGCATATCCACCAGAACGTTGGGGGCGTCCCCCGGCGGTTGAGGAGCAGCATAGGCATCCCAGTCCGGTGTCGAGTCCCGCACATCGATCCCGATCTTTCCGCGGAAGTTCCTGACCACCACGCATCTCCGAGAGCCCGCTGGAACAGATCTAGCCAGCCTCGCCAACACAACCGATGTGTCGCCTCCCCCGTGGTGGATGAACGGCGTGAGCCAC
This sequence comes from Kribbella steppae, assembly GCF_004342025.1. Lineage (GTDB taxonomy): Bacteria > Actinomycetota > Actinomycetes > Propionibacteriales > Kribbellaceae > Kribbella > Kribbella steppae. The sequence continues at coordinate 1,024,360 of NZ_SLWN01000001.1, forward strand.
ACGTGGATGAACGCGGTTCCGAACAGAAGCCAATGGCGGTTGGTCAAGTTGAACCTCGCCGCGCGGGTCAAGTCGAAGAACGCTCACAACAGTGGCGAACCGCCCAACAAGCGCCGTGGCCGTCGTCACCGGGTGCTACTTCCGGAAGTCGCGTGAGTTGGTCTTTGCTGCGAGCGAGAGCCGGCCGGCGACGAGGTTGACTATCACCGTGACGACGAAGGCGGGCGTCTACCTCAGCCGCACGGAGCAGCGCTCAGCCGGGTCGCCATCGTGGCCACGAAGTGTGCGACCTGTGGTTCGGTGCGGGTGTACGTCAACAACGTCGCGGTCGGAACCGTCAGCCTCTACAGCGCGAACCTCCAGTACCGGGCCGTCATCGCGCTGCCGGCCTTCGGTGTGAGGTACCCCTCGGGGAACCGGTGATGCACCAGGCGACCCAAATGCGTACGGACAGGTCCCCGCCAGCCTGGGTGGTTCAGAACTGCAGGCCCGCTCAGCCGCCTAGCCTTCCAGGAAACAGCACCAACCGCGCCGAGGCCGCAATCGAGTCACCGCCTTCGAAGCACCATAAGAGGTCGATCCTCCTACCTGAGGAATGCTCGGCGCCTGGATCTACGCCCGGCGCGACGGCCAAGGACCGGCCGCGTCCACAACGCCGATGACACCATCAGCTGGCTGCGCCATCCGAACTCGTATCCACCAAGCTCGGATGGGGCTGTTCAACAATCGGCGGGACAACCGTAGGGGGATCACCAGACGACGTGCCCGCCGTTTTCGACCGCATGGGGGTTCTGGGGCTGGGTACCGAGGTCCTTGATGACGACATCTGGGAGTGCCACTGGGCTCGCGGGCGGGCGTTACAGGCTCGGTGAGCCGCTGGGACGCGGGGGGATGGGTGAGGTCTACCGCGCCACGGACCAAAGACTCGGCCGGGAGGTGGCGGTCAAGCTTCTACTGCCGGTGCCCGAGACCGTGGCCGCGGTCGAACGGTTCGAGCGCGAGGCCCGGGCGGCCGCGATGCTGACCGACCCGCACGTCGTCGCCGCCTACGACTTCGGCCCCCACGGTGACGGCTACTTCCTCGCGATGGAACTGGTCGAGGGATCGACCGTCAGCGAGGAACTCCGGCGAAACGGACCCCTGCCGGCCGGGCGGGCCGTCGACATCATCAGGCAGGCGGCGGCCGGGATCGCGGCTGCGCACCGGATGGGCGTCGTCCACCGCGACATCAAGCCCGGCAATCTGCTGCTGACCGACGACGGTCAGGTGAAGGTGGCCGACTTCGGCATCGTTCGCTTTCTTAACGACACCACGACCACGCTCACGGCCACCGGGCAGATCGTCGGCACCAGCCACTACCTGTCTCCCGAACGCGCGCTGGGCAAGCCCGCCGAGGGCCCCTCGGACGTGTACGCGCTCGGCTGCGTCCTGTACCACCTGGTCACCGGCCATCCGCCCTTCACGGCCGAAGACCCCGCCTCGATCATGTACCAGCACGTCCAGACCGAGCCGGCTCCACCAAGCAATCTGCACCCGGAACTGGCCGGCGATTTCGAGGCGCTGCTGTTCTGGCTGCTCGCCAAGGATCCAGCGCAGCGACCCACCGCCGCCCAGATCGCGCAGGGCGCGACGCCGCCCGCCGTCGTCGCGGGCGAGACGATCACCCAAGACGCGATCACCGAAGTCGCGGCGCCATCGCCGCCACGTTCTCGGCGCCGGAAGGTGCTCGCCGCCGCCGGTGCGACGCTGGCGCTCGGACTTGCCGGGACGGCCGGAATCCTGCTCGAAGGCCAGACCACCGAGCGGCCAGTCCTAAACAACCTGTCCCCCGACTCGAGCGCCACCACACCGGCACCGAAACCCAGCACAACGCCGCCAGGGCACACCGCCACCACAACGCGCCCCACACCCCACACACAGAAACAGACACAACCGAAGGCTGCCGACGCGACACCGTCCTCCACGTCCACCAGTAAGCAAGCCCCGGCCAAACCCAGCAAGGCTCGCAAAGACGGCAAACCCTCGAAGCCCAAGAAGCCTAAGGCCTGATGAGCGGTCGCCTACATGGCTGGCTGTACCAGCGCGTTGCCGAATCTAGGTCTAGTAGCGCCGCGACTTCGGCGGGACTGCCCCCGGTTCGGTTGACTCCTGACCTGTGAGGACTAGGTCCTCGCTGGAAGGATGCCTGTCATGCCGAAAGCGTTTCCGTTGGAGTT
>NZ_SLWN01000002.1 GCF_004342025.1 Kribbella steppae
GAAACAATCAAACTGACTTGAATCAATAAAAAATTTCAAAGGAATCCGCCACAAAACAACAAACAACCCACCACCCAAGATCGAAGACCAAGGGCAGGAGAGTCATCCAATGCCTGTGAACGGGGATAAAACAAATTTCGGCATTGACTTTCGGCACGCTGTTGAGTTCTCAAGAATCGGACGCACACCGCATCCCGACCTTTCGGCCAAGGATTCCGGGGCAACCTGCGTTACTCTACCGGAGCAGATCCACCGAGTCAAGACCCGATTTTTCTGGCCCTCCACCCATGTGACAGCCACCGGCCCGAGTCAGACAACGCGGTTCGGCTCAGCTAGCCTTGGGGGGTTCGGAGCGACCGGCCGCTTTCGCGTCCCGCGCCTCGCTCCAACAAGAAGAACATTACGTGGCTTCGAGGTGGCCGGTCAAATCGGTTCCCGGTGGGCAGGATCACACGGTTGTAATTTGCTCTCGGCATCCACTTTGTGGGAGTGCGGCGGGAGGCGCTGAGGCACCTCCCACACGCCGGCAGTCCCACGGCACCGGCAAGGTCAGCTACCCGCCGACGACGCCAGAACCCCTGCAAACGAACGCTTTCCGCGTCGCAGCACCAGCACTCCACCCGGCAGCAGGTCGTCGGACCCCGGTACGTACTCGGCGTCCTTCACCTTCTCGTTGTTGAGGTACCCACCGCCTTCGGCGACCGTCCTGCGCGCGGCCGACTTGCTGGCGACCAGACCGGCCTTCACGAGCAGGTCGCCGTACGTCGGCATCGGTTCGCCGGCGCCTAGTTCGACATGGGGTGCTTCGCGGAGCGCGGCGACCAGTGTGGAGCCGTCGAGGGATGCGAGCTCCCCCTGGCCGAAGAGCGCCTTCGACGCCTCCTGCACACTCCTGGTCTCCTGCTCGCCGTGCACCAGCGTGGTGATGTCCTCAGCGAGCAGCCTCTGGGCCTCACGTGCGTGTGGTCGTTCCGCGGTCGCCTGCGCGAGTGCGGCGATCTCCTCCGCTGTCCGGAAGGTGTAGAAGCGCACCAGCTGCATCACGTCGCGGTCGTCGGTGTTGAACCAGAACTGGTAGAAGGCGTACGGCGATGTCAGCTCCCGATCCAGCCACACCGTGCCGGACTCCGTCTTGCCGAACTTGGTGCCGTCTGCCTTGGTCACCAGTGGTGTGGCCAGTGCGTGTGCTTTACCGGCATCGGCACGACGAATGAGCTCCACACCGGCCGTGAGATTGCCCCACTGGTCGCTGCCGCCCGTCTGCAGTGTGCAGTTGTGCCGGCGGTAGAGCTCCAGATAGTCCAGTGACTGCAGTAGTACGTAGCTGAACTCGGTGTAGCTGATCCCCTGCTCCAGCCGGGCCTTCACCACCTCGCGCCCGAGCATCCGGTTCACCGGGAAGTGCTTGCCGATGTCGCGGAGGAAATCGAGGGTGTTGAGGTCCTTGGTCCAGTCGTAGTTGTTGACGATGCGACCGGGGTTGGGCAGGGCCGCGTCGAAGTCGATGAACCTCTCCACCTGGCCGCGAACCCTCTCGACCCACTGCTGGACGACGTCCTTCGGGTTCAGCACCCGCTCGGAGCTCTCCTTGGGGTCGCCGATCAGACCGGTGGCGCCACCGACGAGGCCGATGGGGTTGTGGCCGGCCAATTGGAGCCGGCGCAGGGTCAGCAACTGCAGCAGGTTGCCCATGTGCAGGCTGGGCGCGGTGGGGTCGAAGCCGACATAGGAGGTGATCGGTCCGGCCGCCATCGCGGCCCGCAGGGCGTCTGGATCGGTGGAGTGCGCGATCAGGCCGCGGCTCCCCAGGTCGTCGAGTACCTGGGTGCGGCGTTCGGTCCCGCTGTCGGTCACTTGTCTCTCCTCGAGTACGTCGGTCAGCTACAAGTGTCCTGTATCGACGGGCGGCGAGGGCGACGCGGGGTGGGCCGAGCCTAGGTAGGGTCCGGCCGGGTCAGGACGGCTTGGAGCTGAGGACGCAGCGCATGGCCGTCGGGCGCATGGACCGTGGCGGCAGTCGGACGGTGCGGGTCGTGAGCGCCCGGGTCCGTGTTGGGGACCGGGAGACCGTGCGACAGCACCTGCTCGGCCGGGGTGAGCTGGCGGATGCCGATGGCCCGGACGTGATCCGGGTGGGTCTGTGCGAAGTCGCCGTACAGCTGTGGGTCGTGCTGGCCGTCGTCACCGATCAGTACCCATCGGACGTTCGGGAACTCGGCCGCGAGGCGGCGAAGCGCCGAGCGCTTGTGCTCCTGCCCGCTGCGAAACCACCCGGTGTTGGTCGGCCCCCAGTCCGTGAGCAGCAACGGCCCGGCCGGGTACCCGTGCCGCGCCAGGAAACGGGTGAGCGTGGGTGCGGTGTTCCAGGCCCCCGTGGAGAGGTAGAAGATCGGCGCACCCGGGTGGTCTGCGAGGAGCTCGGCGTACATCTCTGCCATGCCTGGTACGACGCGACGCGCCTGCTCGTCGCGGACGAACGTGTTCCACGCAGCGATCATCGGACGCGGCAGCATCGTCAGCATGACCGTGTCATCGATGTCGCTGACCAATCCGAGGGCGGCGTCCGGGTCCGGGACGTAGACGCGGGCGCGGGCCTGTCGCTCGCCGTGCACGCCCAGGTTGACCTCGTGCCAGCCCGGAGGCAGCACCACCGGTACGGAGAGGTCGACGAAGCCGCCGCGGTCGGTCAGCGCCTCGAACGTCTGCCCGCTCACGGTGACAGTGACCTTCACCTTGGTCGCCGGCGCGGTGACGAAGACGCGCCAGCCGCGCACCACCTGGTCCTCGTCGAACCGGGGCTGGTTGCGCGGATCCCTGCTCAGTACGACGCGCGCGAGCACGCGGACGAACTGAGTGGTGCCGTAGCCGACGTGCGGGATGATCCGTTCCCGCCAGCCGCGACGCCGCAGGATCGCCTGCACCCCGATGTTGAACCAGTCCTCGAGACGGGACGCATAGTGCGGACGGGCCATAGTCCGAAACCTACCCGGAGCCGGGGCCGATACGCCTGCTGAACCGCTGCCTGGGAACACCTTTACCGAACTGCCGGAACTCCCTTTGAGAACTGTCGGCGGCGACCTCTACGGTCTTCGCATGACACAGACCTCTGCCGCTCTCGGGATGTGCTTCCCGCGGACCTACCCCGCTGCCCTGGTGACCGACGTGGCCCGCCGCCTGGACCAAGGCGGCGCGGACGAGCTGTGGATCATCGAGGACTGCTTCTACACCGCCGGTCCGTCGCTCGTGTCCGCCGCCCTGACGTCGACCGAGCAACTCACGGTCGGCGTCGGCATCCTGCCGGCGGTCGCCCGGACCGCGGCCGTCACCGCGATGGAGTTCGCCACCCTGGACGCGCTCGCGCCCGGCCGGTTCCTGCCCGGTATCGGCCACGGCGTACAGGAGTGGATGGGCCAAATGGGTGTCCGGCCCAAGTCGCCGCTCACCGCACTGGAGGAGGTCACCACCGCCGTCACCAGGCTGCTCGCCGGTGAGACCGTGAGCGTCGAGGGCAAGACGGTCTACCTGCAGGACGTGAAGCTGGACGCGCCGCCGGTCGAGCCGCCGCCGATCCTGCTCGGGGTCATGGGTCCGAAGTCGATGGCACTGGCCGGGCGGGTCGGAGGCGGGCTCGTCCTCGCCGAGCCGGCCACTCCGTCGTACGTGCGGCAGTCGGTTGAGTACGCCGGTTCGCCGGAGGGCTTCGTGGTCGCGGTGTTCAGCGCGTTCTGTGTGCGGAGCGACCGCAAGACGGCGTACGAGTGGACCGCACCGTGGCTCGGGTGGCGGATCGATGACAACCACCCAGGTTTGAAGGCGCTGCCGTTCTTCGACGACCTGAAGAAGCTGTACGACGAGTCCGGTACCGAAGGTCTGGTCGGGATGCCGGTCGACTGGTGGACCGAGATCGGCGCGGTCGGCACGCTCGATGACGCGGCGGCACACATCGAGGCGCTGGAGGCCGCCGGCGTGCACCACATCGGCCTGTTCCCGGACCCTGAGGTGGAGCACGGGCTCCCACAGCTCGACCACGTGCTGGAGCTGGCCAACCGCTGATCGAGGCCGCGGCCGAGGAGCGCGTTCAGCTGCGGCGTTTGGGGACGTGCGGGCGGTACGGCGAGACGGTCGGATCATCCGGGATCCAGAAGCGCCATGGACGGTCGGCGGCCTCGCGAAGGCCGACCCGTGGTCCGGTGGACGGTTCGCCGTCGAAGCCGGGGCCGGGCAGCAGTTGGACGTGGGAGGTCCTGGACAGCAGGTCGACGCCGTTGTCGTCCCGGCCGATGCCGAGGGCAACGCACATGCGGGCCGGACCGCGAGCGAGATCGCGGTCCGGATTCCCGTTCGGCCGCTTGGCGACAGGACCCAGCAGCACGCTGGCCGACTGAGCCCCAGCCGACTGAGCCCCGCCCGATCGCGCGCCGGTTGACCGCACTTCGGCCGACCGAGTCGTACCCCCGGACTGGTTGAACTTGCCTTCCGGGAGGCTGGGTAGGCGGCGGACACGGGCCAGCTCGAGACCTTCGACGATCTCGCCGGCCCGAAGCAGGACGGCCGAGGGGCGTCCGTCCGGGCCGGCGCTGATGTTCATGCAGAAGTGCATGCCGTAGGTGAAGTACACGTAGAGGAACCCGGGCGGGCCGAACATCACCGCGTTGCGGGGTGTCTGGCCGCGGTACGCGTGCGAGCCGGGGTCGGACGGGCCGTCGTACGCCTCGACCTCGGTGAGGCGGACCGCGACCGTGCCCTCGTCCGTGGTGCTGCGCAGGACCATGCCGAGAACCTTCGGAGCCACGTCGAGGACGGGGCCCGCGAGCAGCGAGCGGCGTACAGGCATGCGCAGCACCCTAGGCGAACAGCCGTCAGGCGAGGCGAGCAGTGTGCGCGGCGGCCCGCCCCCGGAGCTCGGCGAGCTGCTCAGTCACGCGCTCCCCTGCCGTACCGCCCCGGGTGTTGCGGGACGCCAGCGAGCCCTCGACCGTCAGCACTGAGCGAACGTCCGGAGTCAGCGACGGCGAGATCGCGGCCAGGTCGGAGTCGGTGAGGTCCCACAGCTCGATCCCGCGCTTCTCGCACTCCTGGACGCACGCGCCGGCGACCTCGTGAGCGACCCGGAACGGCACCTTCTGCCGGACCAGCCACTCGGCGATGTCGGTGGCGAGGGAGAACCCCTGCGGCGCCAACTCCTCCAACCGCGCCGTGTTGAAGCGCAGCGTCCGGATCATCCCGCTGAACGCGGGCAGCAGCACCTCGAGGGTGTCGATGGAGTCGAAGACCGGCTCCTTGTCCTCCTGCAGGTCCCGGTTGTACGCGAGCGGCTGCGCTTTCAGCGTCGCCAGCAGGCCGCTGAGGTTGCCGATCAGCCGGCCGGCCTTGCCGCGCGCGAGCTCGGCGATGTCCGGGTTCTTCTTCTGCGGCATGATGCTCGACCCGGTCGAGAACGCGTCGTCCAGCTCGACGAACCCGAACTCCTTCGTCGCCCAGATGATCACCTCTTCGGCCTGCCGGGACAGGTCGACACCGATCTGCGCGGTGACGAACGCGAACTCCGCCACGAAGTCGCGCGCCGCGGTCCCGTCGATCGAGTTCGCCGAGGAGTCGGTGAAGCCGAGCTCGGTCGCGACGTACTGCGGGTCGAGGCCGAGCGAACTGCCGGCCAGGGCACCCGATCCGTACGGCGAGTCAGCGGCCACGCGGGCGTCCCAGTCGGCGAGCCGGTCGAGATCGCGGATCAGCGGCCAGGCGTGAGCGAGCAGGTGGTGTGAGAGCAGGACCGGCTGCGCGTGCTGCAGGTGGGTCCGGCCAGGCATTGCGACACCGAGGTGCTTCTCCGCCTGCTCGGCCAGCGTGTTCACCTGGTCCAGCACGAGCCGGCTGATGATGCGGCCATGCTCGCGCAGGTAGCCCTTGAACAGTGTGGCGACCTGGTCGTTGCGGGACCGGCCGGCCCGGAGACGTCCGCCGAGCTCGGCACCGAGCCGATCGAGCAGACCGCGCTCCAGCGCCGTGTGCACGTCCTCGTCGTCCTCGGCCGGCAGGAACTTCCCGGCCAGTACGTCGTCCAGCAGCCCGTCCAACCCGGCCAGCATCGCGGACAGGTCCTCGTCGGTCAGCAGCCCCGCTCGGTGCAGCACCTTCGCATGCGCCTTCGAACCGGCGATGTCGTACGGCGCCAGTCGCCAATCGAACTGTGTCGACTTGCTCAGCGCCGCCAGGGCATCCGCCGGTCCGCCTGTGAACCGGCTACCCCACAGGCTCGCACTCTCACCAGAACTCACACCAACATCCTCTCAGTCACTTGCTCAAAGCCGTCCGCCAGGTCGCGGCGGTCCTTGCGTCATACGTGCGGCTGAACCCGCAGCCCCACGCGATGGGGCCCTTCCAGGGCGCGCTGGATCCACTGAGCGACTCTCCGGAGATCAGCAGCCGGCTGCCGATCCAGTAGCGCTGCCCCGACTCGCTGGTCGGGTCGTCAGAGCCGGCGGCCGGCGCCATCCACATCCGGATCTTCACCTGATCGCCGCCGGTCGGACGGAACCACTCGTGCACCTGGAAGGTCACCGTGTAGGTCTCTGGGGCACCGGTCCTCGGGTCCTTCACGGCGGACAGCACGGTGCCGTCGAAGGCGAAGGCCCGGTTGCGCAGCTCGGCCGCCGAGTAGCCGACGACGCAGGAGGCCGCGCCCTGCTCGAGCGGGCGACTGGTCGAGGGCGCGCCGCCGACCCGGGTCGGCGTAGTGCTCGGGCCGGCGGCTGGGACTGGGGTGGAGCCGGTCTGGTAGATGGCGACTGCGCCGACGACCACGGACGCTGTGCCTGCTGCCGCGAGTACGGAGACCACGAGACGGCGCCGATGGGTGCGGTGTGACTTGGCGGCGACCGTGTCGAGTTGGCGCCTGGCGTGGGCGAGGACTTCGGGTGACGGGGGTGGGACCTGGCCGGCGGCCTTCAGGTCGTCCCAGTGGTCGGTGCTCATCGGTCGGCCTCCTGTCGGTTGGGTTCGTCCTGTGCTTGGGGCGAACCGGAGAGGCGTTCGTCCATGCGTTGCCGTGCGCGGTGCAGCCGGGAGCGGGCGGTGCCGGCCGGGATGCCCAGGACCTGCGCGGCCTCGGTCGGCGTCAGGTTCTCCCAGGCGACGAGGAGAAGCAGCTCGCGTTCGACGGCCGGCAACTCCCGGAGTCCCTGCGTGAGCTGCGGAGCCAGCGCGGCCGCGTCCAGGCGGGCGTCGACTGCCGCGGTCTCGTCGAGCGGGCGATCGATGCCGACAGCGCGGGCCACGGCGGTTCGGAGGCGGTGCTTGCGGTAGTAGCCGTGCAGAACATGCCGGGCGACTCCGAACAGCCAGGCCCGCGCGGAGCCGAGGTCGGGGTCGAACCCGGACCGGCCGGAATACGCCGCCACCCACACGTCACCGAGCAGATCGTCCGCGATCCCGTCTATCGTTCGCCGGCTCAGGTAGGCGTGGATATCCGCGCCGTGCTGCTCGACCTGTGCCACGAACCAGTCGTCCATGCCCGCTCCCCTCCGCCGACTGCCGTCGTCTCCTACTTGGCGGCAGTGGTCCCGAGCGTTCGGCCTACTTGGGTTCGGAGCGGGCGGCGAGCGACAGGAACCGCGTGGCCAGGGCCGGGCCGCCGGTCGGGTTCCGGGAGACGACCATCACGGTGTCGTCGCCTGCGATGGTGCCGAGTACGTCGTCCAGTCCCACGTGGTCGATCGCCGACGCGAAGTACTGGGCCGCACCCGGCGGGGTTCGCAGGATCACCAGGTTGGCACTACCTTCCGCCGAAACGAGCAGCTCCGACGCAACCCGGGCCAGCCGGGCCTCGAAGGCGGCGGCTTCACCGGCTCGCGGCGTACGGTCACCGCCTTCACCTGGTACGGCGTACACGAGCTGCCCGCTCGAGTCGCGGACCTTCACCGCACCGATCTCGACCAGGTCGCGCGAGAGTGTCGCCTGCCCGACGACGAGCCCGGACGCTGCGAGCAGATCGGCGAGCTCGGTCTGCGACCGGACCGGCTGCCGCCCGAGCAGATCCACGATCCGCTGCTGGCGAGCCGTCTTCGTTGTCGGTACGGCGAGACTCATGAGCCGAAACTCCTTGCCAGCAGCCACGACATCAGCGCCTTCTGGGCGTGCAGCCGGTTCTCCGCCTCGTCCCAGACGACCGACTGCGGGCCGTCGATCACGGCCGCCTCGATCTCCTTGCCCCGGTACGCCGGCAGGCAGTGCAGGACGATCGCGTCGGCGCTTGCCTTCGACATCAGTTGCTCGGTCACCGCATACGGGACGAACGGTGCCTCCCGCAACGATGCCTCGCCCTCCTGGCCCATCGACACCCAGGTGTCGGTGGCCACGACATCCGCGCCGTCGACGGCCGCGTAAGGATCCGCGGTCCAGGCGGCGGATCCGCCGGTCTGCGAGGCGATCTCAGCGGCCCGGGCCACCACGGCGGGATCCGGCTGATACTCGGCAGGCGACCCCACGACCACATGCATCCCGGCCGTGACACCGCCGAGCAGGTACGAGTGCGCCATGTTGTTCGCCCCGTCGCCGAGATACACCAGCTTCAGCCCGGCCGTGGGCCCCTTGTGCTGCCGCACGGTGAGCAGGTCGGCGAGGATCTGGCACGGGTGGAACTCGTCGGTCAGCGCGTTGATCACCGGCACCTTCGAGGCCGCGGCCATCTCCTCGATCCGGGTCTGCGCGAACGTCCGCCACACGATCGCCGCGACCTGCCGGTCGAGCACCCGCGCGGTGTCCGCGATCGGCTCGCCACGGCCCATCTGCGACGTCTGCGCGTCGATGATCAGCGGTGCGCCGCCCAGCTCGGCGATCCCGACCGCGAACGAGATCCGGGTCCGGGTCGACGTCTTGTCGAAGATCACCGCGACCGTCTTCGGTCCGGCCAGCGGCTGATGCCCGAACCGGTCCCCGGCCAACTGCAGCCCCAGCGTCAGAACCTCGTCCTGCTCGACCGGGCTCAGGTCGTCATCCCGCAGGAAATGTCTCGTCATCCCGCCCCCACTTGGTCGAGCAGCCCGGGGAGGGCCGCGACGAAACTGTCGGCATCAGCCTTGCTCAGGATGTACGGCGGCGCCAGCCGCAACGCGTTGGGGATCGGGTTGTTCACCACGAACCCGGCCTCCAGCGCGAGGGCCGCCACCTGGTCGGACACCGGCTGGGTGAGCTCGATCGCGAGCAGCAACCCGCGGCCGCGGACACCGGCGATCAGCGGATGGTCGAGGGCGATGATCGACGACGCGAGGTGGTTGCCGACAGCATTCACGTTGGCCAGCAGCCCGTCCCGCTCGATCACGGTCAGGACGGCGAGCCCGGCGATCGCGGCGACCGGGTTGCCGCCGAACGTCGTCCCGTGGTTGCCCGGCTGCAGCAGGTCCGCGGCCGGGCCCAGCCCGATGCAGGCACCGATCGGGATCCCCGCGCCGAGGCCCTTCGCCACCGTCACCAGGTCCGGCGTGATCCCGTCGGCCTCGTAGGCGAACCACGTCCCGGTCCGCCCGATCCCGGTCTGGATCTCGTCGATCCACAGCAGCGCGCCGTGCTCGGAGGTGATCCGCCGGGCCGCCTGCAGGTATCCGGCCGGCGGTACGACGACGCCGTTCTCCCCCTGGATCGGCTCCAGGATGACGGCCGCCGTCTCGTCGTCGACCGCGGCGGCCAAGGCGTCGGCATCGCCGTACGGGACGAACTCCACGTCACCCGGAAGCGGCTCGAACAGCTCCCGGTACGCCGGCTTCCACGTCACGGCGAGCGCGCCCATCGTCCGGCCGTGGAAGGCGCCGACGGTGGAGACGATCTTGGTCCGGCCGGTACGACGGGTGATCTTGAACGCGGCCTCGTTCGCCTCGGTGCCCGAGTTGGTGAAGAACACCTTGCCGGGCACATCGAAGAGCCCGAGTAGCTTCTCGGCCAGCGCGATCTGCGGCGCGGAGGCGAAGAAGTTCGACACGTGCCCGAGGGTGGCCAGCTGACTGGTCACCGCGGACACCACGAACGGGTGCGCATGGCCGAGACAGTTGACCGCGAGCCCACCGAGCAGGTCGAGGTACTTGTTGCCGTCGGCATCCCACAGGTACGCGCCCTCACCGCGGACGAGCACCCGCTTCGGAGCGCCGAAGGTGTTCATCAGCGCGCCGGTGTAGCGCTCGGTCAGCGCGGCCTGACTGCCGTCGACGGTTACCAGTTCGGTCATGACGGAATCACCTGTGTCCCGCTTCCGGCGTCGGTGAAGATTTCTAGGAGCAGTGAGTGCGGCACCCGGCCGTCGATCACGGTTGCCCGGGACACGCCCGACTCGACCGCGCGCAGGCAGGCCTCCATCTTCGGCACCATTCCGGACGCCAGCGACGGCAGCAATTCGGCCAGTTCCGCGGCGTCGATCTGAGTGATGATCTCGTCGCTCTCCGGCCAGTTCCGGTAGACCCCGGCCACGTCGGTCAGGACGACGAGCTTCTCGGCACCGAGCGCCACCGCGAGGGCGGCCGCGGCGGTGTCCGCGTTGACGTTGTGCGCCTGGCCGTCCTCGTCCGGCGCGATCGTCGACACCACCGGGATCCGGCCCGCGTCGATCAGGTCGACGACCGCCTCCGGCCGTACGTCGACCACGTCGCCGACCAGCCCGATGTCGACCGACTCGCCGTCCACCATCGCCGTACGGCGCTCAGCGGTGAACAAACCGGCGTCCTCGCCGGACATGCCGACCGCGAACGGACCATGCGCGTTCAGCAGGCCGACCAACTCGCGGCCGACCTTGCCGACCAGGACCATGCCGACGACATCCATCGCCTCGGGTGTGGTGACCCGCAGCCCGCCGCGGAACTCGCTGTCGATGCCGAGCCGGCCGAGCATGTCGCTGATCTGCGGCCCACCGCCGTGCACGACGACGACGCGGACCCCGGCGTACCGGAGAAAGACGATGTCCTCGGCGAACGCCTGCTTGAGTTCCTCGTCCACCATCGCGTTACCGCCGTACTTCACCACGACGGTCTTGCCATGGAACTGCTTCAGCCAAGGCAGCGCCTCGGTCAGAACAGCAGCCTTCTCAACCGCCTGGGCGTGACTTGCGGTAAGGCTCATGACGAGTACGCCGAGTTCTCTTCGACGTACGCGTGCGACAGGTCGGTGGTGAGCACGGTCGCCGAGGCCGGGCCGGCGTGCAGGTCGATCACGACGTCGATCTCGAGACCGCTCAGGTCGGCCTCGGACCGGTCGACACCCTTACCGCCGGCCACGCAGATCGGTGCACCGTTCAAGGTGATGTCGAGGAGCGACGGGTCGAATGCGGTGGGCGCGTTACCGACCGCCATCGCGATCCGGCCCCAGTTCGGGTCGGAGGCGAAGAACGCGGTCTTGCACAGGTTGTCCTCGGCAACGATCTTCGCGGCGGCGACCGCCTCGGACTCGGTGGCCGCACCGCGCACTGTGATGCTGACGTGCTTGGTGACACCTTCCGCGTCGGCCTGCAACTGCTTCACCAGGTCAGCAGCCAGAGTCGTGAGCGCGGCTTCGAAGGCCTCAGGTGTGACCGTGACCCCGGATGCGCCCGAACTGAGCAACAGAACGGTGTCGTTGGTCGACGTACCGCCGTCGACGTCGAGCCGGTTGAATGTCTTGCCGACCGCGTTCCGCAGCGCGTGGTCGAGGTGCGGCTGGTCCAGTACGGCGTCGGTCGTGAGGACGCTGAGCATCGTCGCCATGTTCGGCGCGCACATGCCGGCACCCTTGGCGAACCCGCCGATGCTCCAGCCGTCGGCGTGTTTCAGCACAGCCTGTTTCGGCACGTTGTCGGTCGTCATGACCGCCGTTGCGGCCGCCAGCCCGTGCTCGGGGCCGTTGCCCAAAGCATCCACCGCGGAGGAGATCCCGGGAATGAGCTTGTCCATCGGCAGCCGCTCGCCGATCAGACCGGTCGAGCAGACGCCGATCTCGGCCGCGCCGACACCGAGCACCTCGGCCAGCTTCTCGGCGGTCTTGTGGGTGTCCTGGAAACCTTCCGGGCCGGTGCAGGCGTTGGCGCCGCCGGAGTTCAGCACGACGGCCTTCAACTTACCGGCGGTCAGAACCTGCTGGGACCACAGGACCGGCGCCGCCTTCACCTTGTTGGTGGTGAAGACGCCGGCGGCGACGTCGTACGGGCCGTCGTTGACGACGACGGTGAGATCCGGCGTGCCGGCCGGTTTGATCCCGGCGATCACCCCGGCCGCACGGAAGCCGGCCGGCGCGGTGACCCCGGCGTCCCGATCGACTTGAGTGTCCGAGGTGACTGCAACGGTCACGGTGCGACTCCGATGAGGGGAAGGGCCAGGGTCTCGTCGAGCCCGGTGGCCAGGTTCATGCACTGCACGGCTCCGCCGGCGGTGCCCTTGGTGAGGTTGTCCATCGCGGCCACGATGACGGCGCGGCCGGTGCGCTGGTCGAGGGCGAGCTGCAGTTGCACGGTGTTCGCGCCGAGGGTGGCCTGCGTCTGCGGCCACTGCCCCTCGGGCAGCACCTGCACGAACGGCTCGTTGCGGTAGGCGTCCTCGTAGGCCTTTCGCAGCACGGCCAGGTCGGTGCCGTCGGCAATCGGTGCGCTGCAGGTGGCGAGGATGCCGCGGGACATCGGCACCAGGACCGGGGTGAACGAGACGCTCACCGGCTGGTCGGCGTACGGCGTGAGGTTCTGCTCGATCTCCGGGGTGTGCCGGTGGACGCCGCCGACGCCGTACGCGGTGGCCGAACCCATCACCTCGGCGCCAAGCAGATGCGGCTTCGGTGCCTTGCCGGCGCCCGACGTACCGCTGACCGCGACCACCACCAGCTGGCCGGGATCAACGAGACCGTTCTGTACGGCGGGCAGCAGGGCGAGCGTGGAGACGGTGGGGTAACAGCCTGGTACGGCGACCCGGTTCGTACCGCGGAGTTTCTCACGCTGACCGGGGAGCTCCGGGAGCCCGTACGGCCAGGAGCCGGCGTGCTCGCCGCCGTAGAACTCGGTCCACACCTCGGCCTCGGTCAAGCGGAAGTCCGCGCCGCAGTCGATCACGGTGACGTCCTCGCCGAGTTGCTCGGCGATTCCGGCGGACTGTCCGTGCGGAAGGGCCAGGAACACCACGTCGTGACCGGCGAGATTCTCCGCCGTGGTCTCGACCAGGGTGCGCCCGGCCAGTGGCACAAGGTGTGGATGGTGCTGCCCGAGCGCCGTACCGGCGTTCCCTCCGGCGGTGAGCGCGCCGACCTCGACGTCGGGATGCGCACTCAGCAGCCGAAGCAGCTCACCCCCCGCATATCCGCTGGCCCCGGCCACCGCCACCTTCACACTCATATGAATGAGTATGCCATGAGGTGGATGAGTATTCAAGAACGACCCCCGCGCTGCAGATCATCTACCCACTCTGGCCAGCTAGAACCTGCTGTGATCCAGGTCATGTCACACGTCGGGTGTTGGGGCGTGTCCGAGAGGGGGACGACGAACGGTAGGAGGTTGTGATGGCTCGGATCACGCTGGAGCACAAGCGGACCTGGTTTGTCCGGCTTTCGGAGTGGGGCAGCCGGCGGAAGTTCGGGAAGGTGCTGGACCCGGGGCAGGCGGCGATGCACAACCGGCGGGTGCTGGTGTCGATGATGCTGATGGAGGGGTCGGCCACCCGCTGGAACAAGCTCGACCCGACCCTCAAGGCGCTCGCGGTGATGGTGTCGTCGGCGCAGATCGGGTGCACCTGGTGCATGGATTTCGGCTATTGGGAGTTCCACCACCAGGGTGTCGATCCGAAGAAGCTGCGCGATGTGCCAGGGTGGCGGGACAGTGACGCCTACACGGATCTGGAGCGCGCGGTGATGGAGTACACCGAGGCCATGACGGCGACCCCGCCGCAGGTCACCGACGAGCAGGTCGAGCGACTGCGCCATGACCTGACCGACGAGCAACTGGTCGAGCTGACCGCATGGGTCTCGCTGGAGAACTACCGCTCCCGCACCAACGCCGCGCTCGGCCTGACCAGCCAGGGCTTCAAGGAGTTGTGCGAGCTGAGGCCGGCGTGACCGGTGAGGCAGACGAGCAGCTCGCGCAGGAGTTCGACGAGCACCGGGCGGTGCTCGTCGGTGCGGCGTACCGGGTGGTCGGCAGTGTCACCGACGCTGAGGACGTGGTCCAGGAGGCGTGGCTGCGCTGGGCCACGGTCGACCACGCGGAGGTGCGCGATCCGCGCGCGTACCTGATCCGGATCACCACCCGGCTCGCACTCAACCGGCTGCGCCAGCAGAAGGCACGGCGGGAGGAGTACGTCGGTCCGTGGCTGCCCGAGCCGATCCCGGCGACGTCCGACGACCCGGCTGACGCCGTGGAGCTGGCGGACTCGGTGAGTATGGCGATGCTCGTCGTACTCGAGACGCTGTCACCGCTCGAGCGGGCGACATTCGTGCTGCGCGAGGTGTTCGACCTGCCGTACGACGAGATCGCGGACACGCTCGGCCGGTCGGAGAGCGCCGTACGGCAGCTGGCGCACCGAGCCCGCGAGCACGTGCACGCGCGGCAGCCTCGGCACCGGGTGGACAAGGAGCGGCACAACGAGCTGACGATGCGGTTCATGGCCGCGGCGGGGTCCGGCGACTTCGACCAGGTCGTGTCGCTGCTGGCACCGGACGCGGTGCTGATCAGCGATGGCGGCGGCAAGAAGAAGGCTGCGCTGCGCCCGATCCAGGGTGCGGAGAAGATCGCCCGCTGGATGTTCGCGGTGATGGCGGACAACCCGAACTTCGAGATCCGGCTGGCCACGCTGAACGACGAGACCGCGTTCATCGCGTACTTCGACGACCAGCCGGACACGGTCACCTTCTTCCAGACCACCGACGGCCTGATCACCGACCTCTACCTGATCCGCAACCCGGACAAGCTGCACACGGTCCCAACGCTCCACGAACTCAGCTGAGTCGTGCTCTCTCCGGCAGCCGGTACGCCGGTACGGCGACTGTGGGGTCGTGTGCTCCGGTGAGACGAGATGTGGATGCGGTGCTTCGGGCTGCTTGATCGTGGTGGCGTGCGTCAGGGGCGCATCACCGGGACCTAAGACAAGAAGCCGTGGGCCAGGACAGGCTATTTACTGTCTCAACCCACCACAGGGTGTCTCAGCCACCCGAACCGCCCCGCAACCACACCCACCGACCGGAGCACCCCCAACCACAGGCCGCCGTAGACTAGATGCAACTCAGTCGCAGGTGGAGGTGTTGTGAAGTACCTGGTGGTGGAGGCGGACGAGGTGCTCGAGCCGGGGTTGCGGGCGGATCTGCTGGACACGTGGATCGCGGCGACCGACGCGGGTGGTGCAGTGGGGTTCACGGCACCGGCTCCGGTGGAGTTGGTGGCGGAGACGCTCGACGAAGCGCTGGGGCGGGTCGCGGCCGGGCTGGATCTGCTTGGCGTGCTGCACAACGGTGAGCGTTACGTGGGCATGGGCCTGCTCGTGAGTCGGGGCAGCGCGTTGCAGGCTCACTGGCGCACGGTGCTGCGGCTGATGGTCCACCCGAAGTACCAGGGCGGCGGCGCCGGGCGGATGCTGATGGAGGGGTTGCGCGGTTCGGCGGTCGACCTCGGGCTGGAGCAGTTGCAACTCACGATCCGCGACGGTCTCGGCCTGGAAAAGTTCTACGAGCCGCTCGGCTACCGGGTTGTCGGCCGTCATCCGCGTGCGGTCCGTGCCGCGGCGGACGACTACCGCGATGAGGTCATGCTCGTCCAGGACCTCTAACGGACGGATCATGGACCCGCCCCGTCCTCTGGTCAGCTCCAGCACCCGGTCGAGCGGGACGAATTCACGGATCGCTGACGGACGAGGTCATGGACCCGCTAGCGAGACCGGCGGCGCGAGATCGCGGCGAGCGTCGCACCGAGGGCGGTCAGCAGCGCGCCGAGCGTCAGCAGGATGGGTGGCGGACCACCGGTCGCCGGGATCTGGGCCCGGTTGACCGATCGCAGATCCGCGGCCGGCTGAGCACCGACCGTGAACTTCACCGGCGCCGCAACCGTGCCGCCGGTGGCATCGGTCTGCTGGTAGATCGCCTTGGCGTTGCCGGTGAACCCGGCGGCCGGTGCGAGGCTGATGGTCCCGTCTTGCGCGACGGACCAGGTGCCCGTCGCATCGGTGAGCCGCTTCGAGCAGGTGGCCGGTCCCGTGCGCAGGCAGACCGTACTCGGATCAGGTGCACCACTGTCGTTCAGCAGCGGGTTGACCGCGACCGGACTCCCCGGAGTACCGGTCGCGGTGTCGGTCGTCGCCTTGGCCAGGATCGGACCGGCGACGGTGACCTCGACCAGCGCGGAGTTCGAGGTGCCATTGGCGTCGGTGACCCGGTAGGCGACGGTTCGCGTCGTACCGATGAAGTCCTTCGCTGGGGTGAAGGTGATCGTGCCGTCCGCGCCGGCCATGAAACCGCCCTCGTCCGGAACGGTCACCGACTTCTTGTCCTTACCGTCCGCCGGATCCCGCAGTACGACGGACGCCGGCACGAGCGGCGCAGACGCGTCGCCCGGCTTGTCGTTGCCCAGCACGGAGACGACGACCGGCTTGCCGAAGCCTGTCCGGGCGCTGTCGTCGGCAGTGACCGGACGCACCGGCGCCACCGTCACGGTGATCGTCGCGCGGGCGGCATTCCGGTTGCCGTCCTTGACGACGTACGCCGCCGGCCGGGCCGTCCCGGTGAACCTCGCCACCGGACTGAACGTCACCTTGCCCTTAGCCACAACCCAGTCGCCTTCGCCCGCGACTGTCACCTGGCCGACCAGAGCTGCGTCCGGACCGATCAGGAGCAGTGTCTCCGGATCCAGCGACGCTCCCGGGCCGGGCTTGTCGTTGGCCAAGGGATCCACCGTCACCGGCACGTGTTGCTTCGTCCGGGCCGCATCCGGTGCCGCCACCGGTCGCGCCTGGACCGTGACCGTCAACAAAGCCGACCTGACCGTCCCGTTGCGGTCGGCAACCTGGTACCCGACCGGCGTCGCCGCGCCGACGAAGCCGTCCACCGGTGCGAACCGGATGCCGCCGTCAGGCTGCACCACGAACGTCCCCTGACCCGGGACATCCAGCGACGGGACCGCATCACCGGTCGCCGGATCGATCAGTCGCACCTCGCCCAGCGGCGCCGACGCATCACCCGGTTTGTCGTTCTTCAGCACGGCCACGGTCACGGCGGTGTCGTATGGCGTCGCGATCGCGTCGTCCGCCGCCACCGGCACGATCGGCTGGACCGTCACCGCGATCGTCGACGCGGCCGTGTTCCGGCTCGTGTCCGTCACCCGGTAGGCGATCGAGGTGACACCGCGGTACGTCGGCGCCGGGTCGAACGTGATCCGCCCGGTCACCTCGTTCACCGTGAACACACCCTGCCCGGGGATCGTCGCCGTCCGCCCCCAGCTCCGCGCCATCACGCCGTACAACTGGACCGACGTCATCTCGAGCTGCGCATCGGTCCCCGGCTCGTCGTTGGCGAGTGGGTCCACCGTCGTCGTGACGTTCTGCTTCGTCGTGGCGGTGTCGGCGGCGGCCTGCGGCCCCGTACCGACGGTCAGGAAGAGCAGCCCTTCGGCGGTCGCCCCGTTGTCGTCGGTGATCCGGTACGTCGCCGGCGTCGTCACACCCTGGTAGTCCTTCAGCGGCGTGAAGGTGATCGACCCGTCGTGGGCCGCGGTGTACGTGCCTTCACCTGGTTGGGTGACGGTCTTGCCGTACCCGCCGGCCGAGGACTTCAGCACCAGGCTCGACCGGACCAGCGGCGCGGACGGGTCACCGGCCTTGTCGTTGGCCAGCACGTTCACCGTGATCGCCTGGTTGTACGACGTGATCGCCGAGTCGTCCACAGTCACCGGCCAGATCGGCGTGACGTTCAGGGTCAGCGTCGAGGCGGCGATGTTCTGGTTCGAGTCGGCGACGCGGTAGTTGATCGCGAGCGTCTTCCCGCGGAAGGCCGGCAGCGGATCGAAGACCACGCCACCGCTCGGCTGGACCGTGTACGTGCCCTGCCCTGCGACCGTCACCTTCTTCAGGTAGCCGGCCGTCCGGGCGGCCGGATCGAGCAGGCCGACCGACGACGGGTCGAGCTTCGCATCGGTGCCCGGGCTGTCGTTCGACAGCAGGTTCACGGTGACGCTGACGTCCTGCAGCGTCGACGCGGTGTCGGCGACCGCGACCGGCGGCAGCCCGACGGTGATCCACAGCTTGGCCGTGGTCAGCGTTCCGTTGCTGTCGGCCACTTGATAGGTCAGCTGGGTGCCGGGACCGCGGAAGGTCGCACCCGGATCGAAGGTGACCACTCCCCCGGCGGCGGTGTAGACACCTTCGTTGGGGATCGTGACCGTTGCCTTGAGCAATCCGTCGGCCGGGTCGGTGAGCAGCAGACTGCCCGGCATCAGCGGTGCCGACTTGTCCCCCGGCTCGTCATTCGTCAGCACCTTCACCGCGACGGTCTTCTCGTACGGCGTCTTCGCGACGTCGTCGGCCGCTACCGGAGTGACCGGCGTGATCGTGACGGTGATCGTCGACCGCGTCGCCTGGTCGAACCAGTCCGACACCCGGTAGGTCAGCGTGGCCGCCGTACCGGTGAAGCCCGGCAGCGGGTCGAAGATGACCGTGCCCTCCGGGTTCACCTGGTAGCTGCCCTGGCCCGGGACCTTCACCAGCTTCTTCATCGATCCGTCGGCCGGGTCGATCAGCACCAGGCTGACCGGATCGAGCCCGGTGCCCTGACCGGCTGTGTCGTTGGCGAGCGGATCGAGCAGCAGCCGCACATTCTGCTTGCTCGTGCCCGTGTCGGGCTTGGCGGTCGGCGCCGGCGGCTTCGCGATGGTGACGGTCAGCGTTGCGGTGGCGAGTGTGCCGTTCACGTCGGACACGCTGTAGGTGATCGGCGCCGCGACGCCGGTGTACGTCGACAGCGGGTCGACCTCGATCTTCCCGTCCGGTTTCACCAGGTACGACGCCTCGCCGTCGACGACGACCGCCGTCTTGGGCTCTTGAGTCTTCGGGTCGAGCACCCGCACACTGCTCGGGACCAGCGGCACGGCCGGGTCGCCCGCGCTGTCGTTCGTCAGCACCGCCACGGTCACGTTGGCGTCGTACGCCGTACCGGCCGTGTCGTCCGACGCATCCGGCTGCACCTTGGTCACCTTGACCGCGAGGGTCGACCGGCCGACCGCACCGTTGCCATCAGCAACCTGGTAGGTCACCGGCTTCGCCGTACCACTGAAGACCGGGACCGGTTCGAAGAGGATCTTGCCGTCCGGCTTCGCGGTGTACTTGCCCTGACCAGCCACGATCAGCGTTGCGACTGGCTCACCACGCGTCGGCGGGATCAGCCGAACGCTGTCCGGTACGAGCGCCGACCCAGTCGGCCCAGCCTTGTCGTTGTCCAGTACGGCGACCACGACCGAGCCACCCTGGAGCGTCGTGATTGCGTCCGGGTTCGCCACCGGCGGACCGGGCGCGTCGACGGACACGGTGAGCTCGGCCCGCGCAGGCGTGCCGTTCTTGTCGAGCACCTGATAGGTCAGCGGCGTACCAACACCGTTGAACCCACGCGCCGGCTGGAAGGTCACCTTGCCGCTGGCAACCAGGTACGACCCCTGTCGCGCGGCAGTCACCTTGTCGACCAGCTTGTTGCTGACCGGATCGACCAGCCGGAGACTGGCCGGATCCAGCGGAGCATCGGGCGACCCGGGCAGGTCGTTCTCCAGCACTGGTACGACGACATCCGTGTCGAACGCGGTCGACACCGAGTCGCCGTTCGCGGTCGGCGTGACCGGTGTGACCGTGACGGTCAGCGTGGACTCGGCGGTCTGCTTCGTGCTGTCGGTGACGCGGTAGCCGAGTTGGGTGCCGACGCCGGTGAAGCGAGGCAGCGGCACGAAGTCAACGCTGCCGTTCGGCTTGACGACGTACTGCCCCTCGCCCGCGATGACGACCTTCTTCTTGAAGGTGGCGTCGGCCGGGTCGCGGAGGACGACCGAGGCGGGGACCAGCTTCACGCCGGGTGCCGGGCGGTCGTTGCCGAGCGGCTTGAGCGCGAGGCTGACGTTCTGCGGGGTGGTCGCGGTGTCCGGGGTGGCGACCGGCCGGGCCGGGAGGGCGACGGTGAGGGTGAGCTTCGCGGTCGCCGTCGTCCCGTTGCTGTCGGCAACACGGTAGGTGACCGGCTTGGCCGGACCGAAGAATCCGGGCACCGGTTCGATGTCGATCTTGCCGTCCGGCTTGGCGACGTACTTGGCCTGGCCGACCACGTTCACCATCACCACGCACGTGCCCTCGTCGACGAGACACAGTGAGCCGGGCTTGAGCGGCGTCCCCGGATCGCCGGGCTGGTCGTTGCCGAGCACATCGACCGTGAGACCGGTGTTGAACGCGGCCGTCGCCTTGTCGTCGAGCAGGATCGGCGGAGGCGGCGGCGCGATCAGGATCGGGTGGTCCTCGGCCTCACCGGAGTCGGCCGCACCGGTCGGTTTGTCGATCTGGGCGTTGTTGTAGCCGACCCGCACCCGGGCGTACGACGCTCCGGCGGTCGGGCGGGCGTACTTGGCCCAGTTGAGAGTGACGGCGCTCTGGCCGGAGGCGAAGGTAGCGCAGGCGCGTTCGGCCGGCTCGAAGGTCCCGTCGCGGTCGAGGTCGATCCAGGCACACGCCCGGCCGGCCTTCGACGCACCGGCCAGGGCCAACTCGGCGGAGTACGACGTGGAGTTGGTTCGCAGCGGTTTGAAGGTGACGCCGTCGTCGGCCTGGTCGGGAGTCGTCGGGCCGGTGGTGCCGTTCGCGACGGTCGCGTTGTCCTCGGTGACGTCTTTGCCGAGCCGTACGTCGGTGAGCACCGACCAGGCCGCGCCGTACGACGCCGGGGCATCGCCGAAGTCTTCGCCGGTGGACGCGAGGACGGAGAAGGTTTCACCGGAGGACTCGGTGTTGAACGCCGGGAGCTTCGGGTGCTTGGTGAAGAGCGCGGTGATGTCGAAGGTGATCTTCGTGGCGACACCGTTCACCCGGACCGAGCCGCAGGCGGCCGTCGCCGAGGCGTCGGGGCCGGTGCCGGTCTTGTTGTTGACGCAGTTCGGGCCCGCGTCGTGGTTGGTGGCGGTGACGGTGTCGCTGGTGACGGTGAGGTTGTTGCCCGCACCGACCTTTGTGAGGCTGAGGCCGGCGGTGGTGAGCTTGAGAACCGAGTGCAGCTCGGACTGAGCGATGGGTTTGCCGCTGACCGTCTGGGTGACGGCACCGCCGATGCCGGCGAAGTGCAGGACCGGGTTGCGCACCGGCTGGCTGAACGCGATCGTCACCGTGCCGCGATCGCCGCAGCCCCCGGTCGAGGCGCAGGTCCCGGTGTTGACCAGGAGATCCTGCGCGGGCGTCGTACGCGCGATCGGAGGCGCGTAGGTCGTCGGGCCGGTGCCCCGGACGCCCGCGGTGGTTGCGTCGAGCAACTCGGTCTGGCCGGTCACGGTGATGGTCTGCTTGAGCCCGGACCCCGGCATGGTCGCCGTCGCGGTGTCGCCCTGGGTGAAAGGTGCCGAGGGCACCTGATAGGCCGTCGCATCGAGGGTGGTGAGCGAGACCAGGCCGGCAGCCAGCACGATGGACAGGCTCGGTCGTGTTGCCCGCATGTAGCCGCCCTCCCGAGCATTCACGTCGTGCGCGTGCGTCGGCCACGGGGCGGGCGGGCCAGCGTAGAGGTAACGGTCTACGCCGACTCGATGTTACGGGGTAATCACTCTCCGAGGTCGTAGATCCGGACCTTGCCGACGCTGTGTCGCAGCTCGGCCAGCCGGTCCAGCGCCGGTGACACGGTCCCGTCGCGTGCGTCGGCGTACAGCCAACGCACGTGATACAGCTGCCGGAGCCACCGCAGCAGGTCCGGCGTCGGCGCGGCGAGGACCTCGTTCGTCAGCGCGACCCGCTCCGGCCACGGCGACGGCTGCTCGGTGTACCGCCGCCCGCCGACACCCTGCTGGGCCATCGCCTCGTTCGTGTAGGCCCACCCCTCGATCAACGTCCGGCGACCGGCGAACCCACTCACGATGTAGCCGCGCGCGTCACATCCGGACGTCTGCTTTCCGGCTGGACGGCACCAGGTGTTCGCGGCGACGACATCGGTCGGCGCGGAGTTCTTCCCGAGCCACAGCGCCGCCGACACCTCGTCCGGATACACCCACCACCGGGGAGACGTGAACCTCTGCGCCCGCTCGCTGTCACCATGGACGACGCTCTGCCCGAAGGACTTGATCGGCACAACAGCCAGCAGAGCCAGTACGACGACCAGCCCTGCGCCAGACCGTTGTCGCAGCAACCACCAGAGCCCGGCCAGCACGAGTATCACCAGCAACGGCCGAGCGACCAGGAGCAGTTGGTGCCGCTGGGAACCGACCGGCTTCGCATCGGCGACCAGCATCAGCCCCGCGCAGACCGTGCCGAGCACCAGCGCGCTGACCAGCGAACGTGTCCTGGTGCGCGCTGGAAGGTCGCGAACCAGCGTCGCGGCCAGCCACCCAGCCGCGGCCAGACCGAACGGGATGGCGGTATAGATGAAATAGGACTCGCTCACCGACGGATGGTCGATCAGCAGGTACCCCGCCCACCCCGCGATCAGCCCACCGATCAGGAACCAGGCGACCGGCTCCCGCCGATGCTTCCCGAGTGCTCCGAACCCGACCAGGGCAGTTGCCTGATGAATCAGCAGCACACAGAGCAGCACCAGCGTTCCGACCACCGCGCCCTGCGCCAGCGCCGGCACAATCAGACCGCCCTCCCCGGCCGGCGTCCTGTCACCGGTCGCGGCCGCGTAGTCGCCGCTCGACTTCAAGATGGCGAGGAACTGCAGGCCCGAGCCACTGGTGCTCCCGGCAACCGTCAGCATCGTCGCGGCCCCGATCGCCACCAGCAGCGCCCCGGCCACGACCACCCGCGCCGGCACCCGCCGCGTCTGCACCAGCAACACCACCGAAGCCAACCCCACCGCCCCGACCAGAACCGGCAACACCGTCGGCTTCGACCCACCCCCCAGCACAACCACCGCGAAGGCGACGACCCACAACCAGCCCCGCGCACCCTTGAACAGCAACTCGATCAGGAACACCGCCGCCGCGACGCACGCGACCATGCCGAAGGTCTGCGACGGACTGAGGAAACTCAACGGTGCGGACAGGTTCACACTCGTGTCGAAGAACAGGTGCAGCTGGGGCGCAGCCAACGCGCCGGCCGCGAGTACGCCGGTCCACCACGTGCGACTCACAGTCCGCGCGAGCGTCGCGGACACCAGCAACGCGACCACGAGCCACGGCAGCAGCCACAGCCGGAAGAGCACGATGATCGGCGTCAGCCGAGTGATGTCCACCGCCGCAGCCATGTCAGCGTTGGCGAACCAGTGGTACTCCAGCCGCTCCCCCGCCACCTGCGGCAGCTCCGGAGGCACTGTCCGCATGAGCTCGTTCACCATCGACAGGTGGTAGAGCAAGTCCTGGTAGTACGCCGATCCCTGCGGCGGCGGCTCGTGATATGCCATCACGCCCAGCGTGGTCGCACCTAGCACCACCGTCGACGCGACCGCGAGTCCCCACGTCCAGGCGACGGGCAAGGGCGTCGGCTGCGTGATCCGCCAGTTGCTGCGCAAGCGTCGTACCGAGGCGAAGGCGACGAGCACCAGCGCGGGCCAGACGATGAGCCAGCGCTGCCAGCCGAGCGCGGTGAACACGGCCCAACCGATCAGCTGCCAGGTCGCGCCGACGACGGAGCCGAGCCCAAGATCCTCGGCCCAGTTGCCCGTGCTGCGCCAGGCCGCGCGCAGGAGGAGCGTGCCCGGGAGGGCGATCGCGAGCGCGAAGTAGACGCAGTACTTGACGATGGGTCCAGGCGGTACGTCGATCGCGATGAGCCCCAGCGCCGCCACCACCAACGGCAGCAGCCACGGAAGGGACCGCCTCATCGGTGGTGAACCGGTTCCTGATGCCCTTGGTCTTCGAGGCTGTCGTAGCCGACGAGGAACTGCGGCCGGCGCTGACTCGATTGGAAGAGCCGCGCGACGTACTCACCCAGCAGGCCGAGACAAAACAGCTGGATCGCGCCGATCACGCTCACGGCCAGCACGGTCGACGTCCAGCCCGGGATGCTGCGACCGGTCAGTTTGACGATCAGCGCACCGACGACGAACAGCCCGGACGTGACGCCACCGAGCAGACCGAGCCAGGTCGCCAACCGCAGCGGCGCGGCCGAGAATGCGGTCACGCTGTCGAAGGCCAGCCGGAGCATCTTGGAGAGGTTGTACTTCGTCGTACCGGCAGCGCGCTCAGCCCGGACGTACTTCACCTCGGTGCTCGGGAAGCCGAGCCACGGGATGACGAGCCGGAAGACCCGGCCGTCCTCGGGCAGAGCGTTGACCGCGTCGACCACGCGGCGCGAGACGAGCCGGAAGTCGGCCGCGTCGAACGGGATGTCCTTGCCGACCAGCCGGCACATCAGCCGGTAGTAGAGCCGGGCCGTCGTCCGCTTCGCCCACGAATCGCTCGACCGGTCCGACCGCACGCCGTACACGACATCGACATCCTCGTCGCGCGCCGTCGTCAGGAAGTCCGCGATGACCTCCGGCGGGTCCTGCAGATCGGCGTCGATCGTGACGACGTACCGGCCGCGGGCCCGGCGGAAACCGGCCGACTGCGCCGCCTGGTGACCGCTGTTCCGCAGCAGGCGGACGACGCGCAACTGCGGCCAATCCTTGGCGACCTCGAGCAGCAATGCGGCCGTCTGGTCCCGGCTGCCGTCGTCGACGACCAGCAGCTCGTAGGTGATCCCGAGGCCGTCGAGCAGTGGGTGCATCCGCTCGAAGAAGATCGGCAGCACTTGCTCCTCGTCGTACATCGGTACGACGACGGAGAGCTCGGGGTCCGTGTCCCGCATGCTGCAGACCTCCAGTTCAGGGCGTCGAGGGGATGACCTTACTAACGACGCAGTCGGTTGATGGGCACGATCAGAGTGGCGGCGAGATCGCGACGGCTCCGGTACGCCGTGGATCCCCGACCGCGACCAGGCCGTCGGCCGGATCCCAGATGGCGGCCGCGACTCCACCGAAGTACATCGAATGCGGCGGCATCGGACGGGTCGGCAGCGCGGTCGAGCCGGAGACCGGCAGCTCGTCCTCGTAGTCGACCACCACGTCCTGCCGGACCCGCACGTGCAGCCGCGGATGCTCGACCGCCTCCGCCAGCGGCAGCCCGCCGTGCGTATAGAGCGCATAGACCTGTGCCAACGCGGTCGGGATCCGGTCCGATCCGGGCGAGCTGATCGCGAGCACCGCGCCGTCGCTCTCCCGGCGGGCGACGCTCGGCGCCATGTTCGAGGTCAGCCGCGTGCCCGGCGCCAGGCTGTGCGGCCCGCCGTGGAGCAGCTCCTGCTCGCCGAGCGCGTTGTTCAGCCAGATCCCGGTGCCTGGTGTCAGCACGCCCGAGCCGTAGCCGGACGACACGGTGATCGCGCAGGCGTCGCCCTCGTCGTCCACCACCGAGACAGTCGCCGTACTCGGTGAGCTCAGCGCGCGCAGATCACCGGACGCGGCAAGGTCGAGCAGTCTCTTGCCCTCCAACTGCCGCTGATCCTCCCCGTCCAGCTCAGCCAACCGCTGCCCGAGTACGGCGTGCTGCACCTCGATGAGCCGCTCGAGTTCCGGCTGGGTCCAACTGCCGTCAGCCGGTACGCCGTCCAGCAGCGCGAGCATCGCGGCCACGGCGACTCCCCCGACCGCGGGCGGCGGGTTGGTCGCGAGGCGCCAGCCGTTCTGCCGGACGATCAGGGCCGGGCGTACGACGGCCTCGTACGCAGCGAGGTCCTCGGCGGTGAGAATGCCTTCGTTCTCGGCCATGTCACGGATGAGCAGCTCGGCCAGCTGGCCGGTGTACATCGTCTCGGCGCCGTCGCGGGCGATCAGTTCGAGCGCCTCGGCCAGCTCGGGGATGACGACCGTACTGCCGGCCTTGATCACCGAGCCGTCGTCGGCGTGCACGACCTGATGGCTCGGCTGGTGCCAGCCGAAGATGATCTCGTGGGTGTACCCGAGGTAGTAGCCCGACGTCCGGCTCAGTGGGAAACCGTACCGGGCGACGTCGATCGCGGGCTGGACCACCTCACGCCACGGCGCCTTGCCGGATCGCCGGTGCGCGAGGTCGAGTGCCTTCATCCCGCCAGGAGTGGCGACCGAGCCGTGGCCGACCGTGGTCGTCGTCCCGCCGCCGTAGTCGGTGGTGATGTCCCAGACGCCGCGGCCGAACCGATCGGTCGACAGGCCGCGGCCGGGCATCTCGACCCAGCCGTCGATGGTGACGGCCTCGCCGCCGGCCACCTGCAGCGTGACGAAACCGCCCGAGGCCGGCGACACCACGCCGATCTCGTTCACCATCGTCACCAACGTGGCCGCGATCGCGGCATCGACCGCGTTCCCGCCCTCGGCCGCGACCCGGACGCCCGCCTCGGCCGCCGCCGCGTTGGGCGCCGCGACCGCCACCCGCGGGTGACCGCCGGTCATTGGGCTACCCGACCCGTTGGACGGCGCCGAAGCGCTCGACCGCGACCTGGACCGCGGCCTGCCGCGCGTCCGCCACCTCGTTCTCCTTCAAGGTGCGGTCCGGCGCCCGGAAGCGGAGCGCGAACGCGAGCGACTTCTTGCCCGCCCCGATCTGCTCGCCGGTGTAGAGGTCGAACAGCCGGATCGACTCCAGCAACTCGCCCGCACCCTCGACCAGCGCCGCCTCGACCTCCGCCGCGGCCACGTCGGCCGGGACGATCAGCGCCACGTCCTCCTTGGCCACCGGGTACGACGAGAACGGCGTGGCCGCGATCGACGCCGGACCGGCCGCGATCAGCGCGTCCAGGTCGAGCTCGACCGCACCGGACCGCGCGGGCAGCCCGAACGCCTGGCACACCTTCGGATGCAGCTCACCAGCGTGACCGACCACCGTGCCGTCGATCGAGAACTCCGCGCACCGGCCCGGGTGCCACGGCGCCAGCTCGACGTTCCGCAGGACCGGCTCGACACCGACCGCAGACGCCACAAAGCGGCCGATCTGGACGGCGTCCGACCAACTGGTCGGCTGACCCTTGCCCCACCAGCCGGTCTCCGTCCGCGCACCGGTCAGCACCGCACCGAGGTGAAGCGGCTGGTCCGGCAAAGCGTCGTACAAGGACTGGATTTCGGCGTCGCTCGGGCGCTGCGCCACGGACAGCAGCGGCGCGGACTTGGACTCCGACTTGGGCTGGAAGACCAGGCCGGTCTGGAAGATCGCCAGGTCGGTGTTGCCGCGGCCGACGTTGCGCTCGGCGGTCCGGAGCAGCGTCGCGAGCAGGGTGGTCTGCATCGAAGGCTCTTCGTCGGACAACGGGTTCACGAGCTTGACCGTCGTACGGCGTGAGTCGTCGGCGGGCAGGCCCATCGCGTCGAAGTCGGCGTCGCCGGTGAACGGGTACGAAACGACCTCGGTCAGGCCCGCACCGACCAGCGCGGTCGCGATCCGGCGGCGGCGCGTCTGCGAGACGGTCAGGCCCTGACCACCCGGCGCCGACGGCAGGACCGACGGCACGTTGTCGAAGCCGAACAGCCGGATGACCTCTTCGGCGAAGTCGTTCGGGTCGCGCAGGTCCGGCCGCCACGACGGCGGCGTCACCGTCAGCAGGTCGTCGCCCGCCAGCGTCGAGGTCTCCCCGGCAACCAGGGCCGGCGCGTGGGCCCCGGCAGCCAGCGGAGCCGGGGTCGCGTCGGACGCGGCCGGCTCGACCTTGCAGCCGACCGACTCGAGGTGACGGACGGTCTCCTCGATCGAGATCGGCGCACCGGCGACCCGGGCGGCGTGGTCGGCCCGGAACGTCACCGGCTCCGGCAGCGGGTGCACGTCGATGAAGGTCTCGGCCGTCTCGATGGTGCCACCGGCCAGGTCGCGGAGCAGGTTCGCCACCCGCTGCGCGGCGTACCGCGGCAGTCTCGGGTCGACGGACCGCTCCCAGCGCTTCGAACCCTCGGTGGACAGCTTGTGCCGGCGCGAGGTCCGGGCGATCACGATCGGGTCGAAGTGCGCCGCCTCGATCACCACGTCGCGCGTGGTCGGCGACAGCTCGGTGGTCGCGCCGCCCATCACCCCGGCCAGGCCGATCGGGCCGGAGCCGTCGGTGATGAGCAGGTCCTCGGGGTCGAGCTCGCGGGTCTGGTCGTCGAGCGTGACCAGCTTCTCCCCCGGCTGCGCACGCCGTACCACGATCTCGCCGGACAGCAGGTTCTGGTCGTAGCCGTGGATCGGGTTGCCCAGCTCGAGCATCACGTAGTTGGTGATGTCGACCGCGATCGAGATCGGCCGCATCCCCGACGCGAGCAGCCGCTTCTGCATCCAGCGCGGCGACGTCGCGTCCGGGTCGATGCCGGTGACGGTCCGGGTGACGAAGGTGGAGCAGCCGTGCTCGTCCTCGATCCGGACCGGGTAGCCGCCCTTCTGGTCCCCGTCGAGCTCCAAGTCGGCCGGGTCCTTGAGCGGTACGCCGTACGCCGTCGCGGCCTCGCGCGCGACACCACGGATGGACAGACAGTAGCCACGATCCGGGGTGACCGCGATGTCCAGTACGTCGTCGTGCAGCGAGAGCAGCTCGATCGCGTCGTCACCCGGCACGGCCTCACCCGGCTCCAGGACGACGATGCCATGCGAGCCGTCGTCGCCCAGGCCGAGCTCCGAGCTGGAGCAGATCATGCCGTTGGAGACGTGGCCGTAGGTCGTCCGCGCGGAGATCGCGAAGCCACCCGGCAGGACCGCGCCCGGCAGTACGACGACGACCAGGTCGCCGACCTCGAAGTTGTGCGCACCGCAGACAACCCACTGCGGCTCGTCCTTGCCGATGTCGAGCGAACACCAGCGGATGGTCTTGCCGTTCTTCTGCGGCTCGTTCTCGTACGTGAGCACCTTGCCGACCACCAGCGGGCCGGTCAGGTCCGACTCCTCGACGGTCTCCACCTCGAGGCCGGCCCGGATCAGCTTCTCCCCGACCTCGCGACCGCTCACACCGGCCGGGAGGTCGACGTACTCACGAAGCCATGACAGTGGGACCCGCATCAGATCTCCATCCCGAACTGGCGGCTGAACCGCACATCACCCTCGACCATGTCGCGCATGTCCTCGACCCCGTTGCGGAACATCAGCGTCCGCTCCAGGCCCATGCCGAAGGCGAAACCCGAGTACCGGTCGGTGTCGATGCCGCAGGCCTGCAGGACGCGCGGGTTCACCACGCCGCAGCCGCCCCACTCGATCCAGCCCTCGCTGCCACAGGTGCGGCACGGGCGGTCCGGGTTGCCGACGGACGCGCCGCGGCAGACGAAGCACTTGAGGTCCACCTCGGCCGACGGCTCGGTGAACGGGAAGAAGTTCGGCCGCAGCCGGGCCTCGAGGCCCTCGCCGAACATCGAGACGACGAAGTGGTCGAGGGTGCCCTTCAGGTGCGCGAGCGTGATCCCTTCGTCCACGACCAAGCCCTCGACCTGGTAGAAGACCGGCGTGTGGGTCGCGTCCAGCTCGTCGGTGCGGAACACGCGGCCCGGGCAGATCACGTAGATCGGCGGCTTGCGGGTCAGCATCGAGCGCGCCTGCACCGGCGAGGTGTGGGTCCGCAGCACGGCGCCGGAACCGGCCGGCTCGACGAAGAAGGTGTCCTGCATCTGCCGGGCCGGGTGGTCCGGCTGGAAGTTCAGGGCGTCGAAGTTCAGCCACTCGGCCTCGATCTCCGGGCCTTCGGCGACGTCCCAGCCGAGCGCGGTGAACACATCCGCGACCTGCTCGGAGATCAGCGACAGCGGGTGCCGGGCGCCGAGCTCGGGCGTGGGCCAGGGCAGCGTCACGTCGACCCGCTCGGTGGCGAGCATCCGCTCCTCGTGCTCGGCCTCGAGCACCGCGAGCCGGGCCGCGAAGGCCTCGTTGATCGCCTTCCGGGCCGAGCCAATCCGCTGACCGGCCTCCTTGCGGCCCTGCGGCGGCAGCGCGCCGATCTCGCGGTTGGCCAGCGCGATCGGCGACTTCTCCCCCAGATGCGCGACCTTCGCCTCCTGCAGGGCGGCCAGATCGGCCGCCTCGGCAAAGGCCTTCAGCGCCTCGTCCCGGGTCCGCTCCACCTCTTCGGCATGCAACGGCGTCACTTCGACCGGGTCGTAATCAGTGTTGGGACCGGACATGGCTCGCTCTCGGGGTTCGGAACTTCTGCGGAAGCAGTCTAGGAACCTCGGCCGCCTAACCGTGAATCGGCTATCCACAGCCCGACCCGTGACCACTCCGCTCACCGTAGGCAACCACCCGAACCCGATCGAGTCGCGGACCACACGCAGCCACTCCCGGCGCACCCCTGCCCGGCCCAACCCCCAACCCCAGCGGCCAACCCCCAACCCCAGCGGCCAACCCCCAACCCCAGCGGCCAACCCCCAACCTCAGGGGGCAACCCCCAACCTCAGTGGTCAACCCCTGAGCTGGAGGGTTGCCCCCTCGGAATGTGAGGGGGCAACCCTCCAGCTGCGTGGGCAAGCGCCAGGCACCAGGCGTCAGGCGTCATGCACCAGGCGTCAGGCGTCGGAGGTGGTGGCGAGTTCGGGCTCGGGGACCGGGTCCGACTTGCGGCGGGGCAGGGCGATGATGGCGACCAGGGCTCCGGCCAGGGCACCGACCAGGCCGGCGGTCATCGCGATCGACATGGCGTCGGTGAAGGCGCTCCGGGCGGCGGCGACGAAGTCCGGGCCGAGGGCGAGCGTCTCGGCGATGGAGTTCCGGGCGACTTCCGGAACCGAGTCCGGTAGAGACGAGGAGTACGCCGCGGCAAGGACGCTCCCCAGGACGGCGACCGACAGAGCGGCACCGGTCTGCTGGACGGTGTCGTTCATCGCCGAGCCAACGCCGCGGTGTTCGGCCGGCACCGACTGCATCAGCAGGGTGTACGCCGCTGGGCCGGCCAGCCCACCGCCGATACCCATCACCAGCAGCCCGATGATCAGCAGGCCGTAGCCGGACGTCGTACTGACCTGAGTGAGGATCCCGAAGCCCGCCGCGATCACCACCAAGCCGGTCGCGATCAGCGTCCGGTCGGCCAGCTTCTTACCCAGCGTCGCGCCGAGACCGTTGAACAGCATCGCCGAAGCGGCGTACGGGATCAGGGCCAGGCCGGCCTTCAACGGGCTGTACCCGAGCACGAATTGCAGGTACTGCGTCAGCGCCAGCAGCAAGCCACCAGCGGTGAACGACAGCAGCACGATCGAGAAGCTGGTGCCGCTGAAGTTCCGGTCGCGGAACAACGCGAGCGGCACCATCGGGTGCGCACTCCGCTTCTCCCACAACGCGAACCCGGTCAGCGCGACCACACCGACGGCCAGACCGCCGAGCACCTTCGCGGAGCCCAACCCGTCGGCAGGGATGGAGATGATCGCCCACACCACCGCGGTCATGCCAACCATCGACAGCACCGCGCCACCCGGGTCGATCGCCCGCGCCGGTCCACGGGACTCCGGGATCAGCGCGAGCGCACCGATGATCGCCAGTACCGCGATCGGCACGTTCAGCAGGAAGATCGAGCCCCACCAGTAGTGCTCGAGCAGGACGCCGCCGACCGTCGGACCGGCGATGACGCCGACCATCGCGACGGTCGACCAGCCGGCCATCGCCTTGCGCTGCTCCTCCGGCGGGAACACGGTGAACAGCAGCGACAGTGTGCTCGGCATCAGCAGCGCTCCGCCGACGCCCATCAGCGCCCGGCATGCGATCAACTGCTCCGGGTTGGTCGCCAGCGTGGCCAGCAGGGACGCCAGCCCGAACAGCACCAGCCCGATGATCAGAATCTTCCGCCGGCCGAACCGGTCGGACAGGCTGCCCGCGGTCAGCAGTAGGCCGGCGAACGCCAGGATGTAGGCGTCGATGATCCACTGCACGTCGGCAGGAGTGGCATCCAGGTCGCGCATCAGCGACGGGATGGCCAGGTTGAGCACGGTGTTGTCGACGACCAGCACCATCAGTGCCAGGCAGAGGATCAACAGGATCCACCAGCGTCGCGGATGACCGGTCGCTGAGGCGGACTCGAACGGTGTACTAGTCACTCGCACACTGTACGACAAACTCGTACGGTGTGCGAGTCCGGCGTAGGATGACCCCATGAAGGAATCGATCTGGACCCGGACCCGGGCCGCCGCACCCGTCCGGGAGACGCTGAGCCGGGAGCAGATCGTGCAGGCCGCGATAGAGACCCTGGACGCCGAGGGCGTGGCCGGGCTGAGCATGCGCAAGCTGGCCGCCAAGCTCGACGCGGGGGCGACCAGCCTCTATTGGCACGTCCCGACCAAGGACGATCTCATCGACCTGGTCATCGACGAGACGTACGGCGAGGTCGACGTACCGGAGCCGGAGCTGGCCGGCTGGCGCGCCGGTGCGCTGCTGTTCGGGCACAGCTTGCGCGCGATGGTCCTGCGCCACCCGTGGCTGCCCGAGGTCATCTACACCCGGCCGAGCATCGGTCCGAACGCCACCTCACTCGGCTCGCGAGGGCTCGTGCTGTTCGGTGCCGCCGGCTTCGCCGACCGCGACGTCGACTTCGCGATGGGCAGTGTGATGTCGTACGTGTTCGGTACGGCGAACGCCGAGGTCGCCGTCCACACGGCGATCAGGAACTCGGGCCGGTCGACTGATGAGTGGGTCGGCGACGTGCTGGAACAGGCCCGCGTCGCCACCGCGAACGACCCGCAGATGCAGGAGTCCCTGCGACGCCGCTCGAACCGGGATCTCGCCACGATGCACACCGAGTCCTTCGTCTTCGGCCTCGACGCTCTCCTCGACGGCCTTGCAACCCGGGTGAAGAAGTGACTCAGTCGGTACGACGCTGGGCTCGGGCCGACGCGTAGAGGCAGATAGCGGCAGCCGTGGCCAGGTTGAGGGACTCGGCCCGGCCGTAGATGGGGACCTTGACCGAGTGGTCGACGATGGCGTCGTACCCGTCGGGGAGGCCGTGAGCCTCGTTGCCGAAGAGCCAGACCGTCGGCTTGGCGAGCGTGCCGTCGTCGATGCAACTGTCGAGGTCGGTGGCGCCGTACCCGTCGGCCGCGAGGACCTGCAGGCCTTGGTCGCGCCACGACTTGGCGGCCCCGGCGACGTCCACGTCGACGGAGATCGGCAGGTGGAAGACGCTTCCGACGCTGGCACGGACCGCCTTCGGGTTGTGCGGGTCGACGGACTCGGATGACAGTACGACGGCATCCGCGCCGGCGGCGTCGGCCGTACGGATGAGGGTTCCGACGTTGCCGGGATCACGGACCTGGACGCCGACCGCGACCAGTCGGGCAGTACGTCGTACCGCTTCGTCCAATCCGACATCGACCAGCGAGCAGATGGCGACCACACCTTGGGAGGTGACGGTCTCGCTCAACGCCTCGATCGCCGCGCGATTGACCTCGAACCACGACACCTCGGCGGCGCGCGCCAGGTCGCGGAGATCGCGATGGCGGGTGGCGACGTCGGGTTCGGCGTACACCTCGAGGACGCGTTCACGGTGCTCGAGGGCTTCCCGGACGGCCTGTGGGCCTTCGACCAGGAAGCGTCCGGACTTGCGCCGGAACGCACGAGTGGCGAGCCGCCGGGCCTGCTTGATCCGCACGGATTGCGGGGTCAGCAGACCAGGGCTCGCCACTTCGTGTGTGCTACTTGGAAGGTCTTGCTCAGGCCGCGGCGTCGCTCTTGGGCGCGTTCACGTCAGCCGGCAGCGCCGCCTTGGCGACCTGGACCAGCGCGGAGAACGCGGCCGGGTCGTTGACGGCCAGGTCGGCGAGGATCTTGCGGTCGACCTCGACCTCGGCCAGCCGCAGACCCTGGATGAACCGGTTGTAGGTCAGGTCCTCGGCGCGGACCGCGGCGTTGATGCGCTGGATCCACAGCTTGCGGAAGTCGCCCTTGCGCGCCTTGCGGTCCCGGTAGGCGTAGACGAGCGAGTGGGTGACCTGCTCCTTGGCCTTGCGGTACAGCCGCGAGCGCTGACCGCGGTAGCCGCTGGCCTGCTCGAGTACGACCCGGCGCTTCTTGTGGGCGTTGACTGCCCGCTTCACGCGTGCCATGAGGTGTTACTCCTTGTATTTCTGCGCCGGAGACAGATGGTGCCCACTCGGCGGGGGTGTTCGGGGGAAGGGATGGGAGGAAGATCCAGCACTACGGGTGCCGAAAATCCAGCACTCAGAGGCCGAGAAGCTTCTTGGCCTTCTTCACGTGCGACGGCGCGACCTCGACGGTGCCGGACAGGCGACGCTTGCGCTTGGTCGGCTTCGCCTCGGCGAGGTGACGCTTACCGGTCTGCTCGCGGCGCAGCTTGCCCGAGCCCGTGATCCGGACGCGCTTCTTCATCCCCGAGTGGGTCTTCATCTTCGGCATGGCTGTTGTGCTCCTGATTATCTTTCGTTGACTCGATCTTCGGTTGACGGTGCTCCGGCCTCACGACCGGAGCGATTCGTCACTCCGGGTCGAGGTTGTCTGCCGGACCCTTCGGCTTCTTCGTGGAGCCGGCGGCGCGTTCGGCCTCGTGAGCCTGCACCTGCTCGGCGCGCTCGGCGCGCTCCGCCTCGTGCTCGGCGTCACGCTCGGCCTGCTTCTTCGCCTTCTCGGCCTCCACGTCCACGCGCGCCTCGGACTTCTTCTTGTGCGGTCCGAGCACCATGATCATGTTCCGGCCGTCCTGGCGCGGCGAGGACTCGACGAAGCCGAGCTCGCTCACGTCCTCGGCCAGCCGCTGCAGCAGCCGGAAGCCGAGCTCCGGGCGGGACTGCTCACGTCCGCGGAACATGATGGTGATCTTGACCTTGTCCCCGGCACGCAGGAACCGGACGACGTGACCCTTTTTGGTCTCGTAGTCGTGCGGGTCGATCTTCGGCCGCAGCTTCATCTCTTTGATGACCGTGTTGGTCTGGTTCCGGCGGGACTCGCGCGCCTTCTGCGCGGTCTCGTACTTGTACTTGCCGAAATCCATCAGCTTGCAGACCGGAGGGCGGGCGGTTGCCGCGACCTCGACCAGGTCGAGATCGGCCTCCTGTGCCAGCCGAAGTGCATCTTCGATCCGGACGATGCCTACCTGCTCACCGTTCGGTCCGACCAGTCGCACCTCGGGAACGCGGATGCGCTCGTTGACGCGCAGTTCAATGGTGATGGGTCCTCCTGGGTTGTGCTCGTTTTCGTGCCACCTCGCGTCCGCCGCGGACCTCCGGGAATGACAAAGGCCCTCGTGCGATCACACGAAGGCCCAATTCCCAGATCGACGGCGCTCCAACCCTTGCGGGAGGTACGCCGTACGATCGCCGAGACACCCGGAAGGCTTCCGGAATCTCAGCGTGACCGGGACCCGCCGACTGTGCATCGACTGGGTGGGAGGTGGCCCTCCGCTTAGACCAGAACCGTTGGCGTCCCTCGAGTATTCCTCTCAGGGGGCACCACCGGACCAGGTCGGTCGCCGTGTAAGAGTAGCAGCATGACCGACGAACTCTCCACTTCGCAGTCCGAGCCCACCGCCAACCGGCCGGACCCGATGTCCACGGTGTCCCGCGACATCGCCGACGTACCCAGCGTGGAGATCATCTCGACCGCGGCACTGCACCTGATGAGCGCGGCCGCGGTCAATCTCGGTCTGGCCGAGGACCTGCCCGAGCACAAGGACCTGGACGAGGCCCGCTCCCTCATCGACGCCCTGGCCGGCCTCCTCGACGCCTCCGCCGCATCCCTCGGCCACCACCACGCGGCCCCCTTGCGCGACGGCCTCCGCTCCCTCCAACTCGCCTTCAAGGAGTCGTCGACGATCCCCGACGAACCCGGCCAGGGCCCGGGCGAGAAGTACACCGGCGCAGTCCACCCCTCCGCCGCCCGGAGGTGAATCCTTAGACCGATTGGGTGTCGGCCGGCGAGTTGCCGGCGGTGGCTGATTCGTCGTCGATCCATTCGAGGAGGTCGCCGGGTTGGCATTCGAGGACTCGGCACATGGCTTCCAGGGTGCTGAAGCGGACGGCTTTGGCGCGGCCGTTCTTCAGGACCGCGACGTTGGCCGGGGTCAGGCCGATCTTCTCGGCGAACTCGCCGACGCCCATCTTGCGCTTCGCCAGTTCGACGTCGATGCGCACCACGATGGGCATCAGATCACCGCTTCCATGTCGGCGGCCAGCGTGGTCGCCTGCCGGAGCAGGGCGCGCATGACGACCATGAGCAGCACGAGCACGCCGCCGACCAGAACCATCCCGAACATCAGGATCGGCAGCCCGGGGTCGTTGGCCAGGAAGCCGAGGTAGAGGAACACACCGAGGAACAGCACCCAGCCGACGCCGAGGGCCCAGATGATCGCGTCGACCCAGGCGAATGCTTCCTCGCTGAAGATCCGGTCGGAGGCGACCAGGGTGAGCAGCTTCCAGGTGCAGACGATGACGACCTGGATGCAGAGCAGCTCGAGGATCGACCAGATCGTCAGCGGCCAGCGCAGGTACGCCATGTCGGGCTCTTCCCGCGCCATGTATGCGAACTGACCCGGCATGCTCATCACCTGCGCCACCACCAGCCCGGCGAACAGCATCACCAGCAGGACCCGGAGCGGCACGACCACCCGATGCACCAGATTCATGCATCGACTATCGACCGCCATCTATCGAAAGTCAATAGACGCTAGCCTTTGACGGCACCCTCCTCGACGCCCTTGAAGAAGAACCGTTGCAGTGTCGCGAACACGATCACGATCGGGATGAAGGCGATCATCGTGCCCGCGGCGATGAGCCGGGGGTTGTTGCTGAAGGTGCCGGACAGGTACTGCAGGCCGACGGTCAACGTGTACTTGTCCGGGTCGGTGAGCACGATCAACGGCCAGAGGAAGTCGTCCCACGCACCGATGAACGCGAAGATCGCCACCACGCTGATGGTCCCCCGCACCGACGGCAGGCCGATGTAGACGAACCGCTGCCAGGCGTTCGCGCCGTCCACGATCGCAGCCTGGTCCACCTCGACCGGCAGCGACCGGAACGCGTTGTACATCAGCAGCACATTCAACGCGCCGATCATGCCCGGCAGCGCCACACCGAACAGCGTGTTCGCCAACCCGAACTCCCGCACCGTCACGTACTGCGAGATGATCGTGACCTCACCCGGCAGCACCAGCGTGGCCAGGAACAGCCCGAGCACCAGCCGACGCCCGCGGAACTGCAACCGGGACAACGCGAACCCTGCCAGCGACGCCCCGAGGACGTTGCCGCCGACAACCAGTACGGCGACCACCAGAGAGTTCTTCGCGTAGTCCCAGACCGGGATCGTGTCGGCCACCGCACCGTAGTGGTCGAACGTCGGCTCGGCCGGCAGCAGCCGCGGGATCCGGGTGTAGATGTCCTCCCCGGATCCCTTCAGCGACGTGGACAGCTGCCACAGGAACGGCCCGATCGTGATCAGCAGGACGAACACCAGCAGTACGTACCGGACCACCTTCTCGCGCCGCGAGACAGTGTTGAACCCAAAAGATCCACGCCGGCGATCAGGCGGCGTACCAGGCTGAGTTGGTACGGCGACCGGCCGCGCCGGATCGGTGACGACACTCATGCTTCCGCTCCTCTCCGGTTCAGCCGGGCCAGCACCAGCATGGGTACGACGGTCACGAAGAACAGCACGATCGACAGCGCCGACGCGTACCCGAGGTTGCCCTCGAAGCCCTGGCTGTATTGCTGGATCAGCATCACGACCGAGTTGTCGCGGCCGCCGGGACCACCCTTGCCGCCGGTCAGGATGAACAGCTCGGAGAAGACCCGCAGGGCCGACACCGAGATCAGGATCGAGATCAGGATCATCGTCCCGCGGACCCCCGGCACGGTGATGTGCACGAACCGCCGGAACGGCCCGGCCCCGTCGACCGCGGCCGCCTCGTGCAGCTCGCGCCCGACGTTCCCGAGGGCGGCCAGGTAGATGATCATGTAGTACCCGAGCCCCTTCCAGATCGTCAGACTGATGGCGCTGAGCAACAACAGCCACTGGTCGCTGAGGAACGGCAGCGGCCCGGAGATGACGCCGAGCTTCTCGGCCAGGCCGTTGACCAGACCGCGGTCGTCCAGGATCCACTGCCAGATCAGCGCCACCACCACGGCCGAGGCCACCACCGGGGTGTAGAACGCGGTCCGGAAGAAGGTGATCCCGGGCAGCTTCTTCTCCACCAGTACGGCGAGCAGCAGCGGCAGGACGGTCAGGAACGGCAGGCAGACGACCATGTAGATGACGCTGTTCAGCAAGGCCCAGCGCAACTGCTCGTCGTGCAGCAGGGTCTCGAAGTTCTTCAGCCCGACGAATGTGCCGCCGCCCAACGGCTTGGCGTTGGTGAACGACAGGATGACGGTGTTGATCGACGGCCAGAGGTTGAAGACCAGCAACCACGTGAGTGCTGGAATGACCAGCACCCACGGGGTGAACCAGCGTTGGTAACGCATCACTGGGTAAGAAGCTGGTTGGCCTTCGCCACCGCTGCGTCAAGAGCCTGCTGGGACGAGATCTTGCCGGAGATCGCGAGTGAGATCTGCTGCCCGATGAAGTCGTTGGTGGCGCCGCTGATCACCGGCGGCTGCAGCACCTTGGCCTTGGCCAGCGACTCGAAGGCGAGCACCTTCGCGTCACTTTCCGGCGTACCGTCGCTCTTGGAGAAGTACGGGTCGCTCGCGGACGCCTTGGTGGACGGGAAGATGTTGACGATCTTGGCGAACGCGGCCTGGTTCTCCGCGTTGGTGACGAACCGGGCCAGTGCGATCGCGGCCGCCTGGTTCTTGGTCTTGGCCGACACCGACAGGCCCTGCACGTACAGCGGCGGGGTGTCCAGCGCGGGCGACGGGACGACCTTGCCCTTCAGCGACGGGTTGTCCTTGACGAAGTCCTGGATCGCGTTGCCGCCGCCGGTGGTCCAGGCGACCTTGCTCTGGGTGAAGAGCTTGGAATTGCCCAGGTACTCCTGGGTCAGGATGTCGCGCGGCAGGTAGCCGGCCTTGTACGCGTCGCGGTACTTGTCCAGCAGCGCGGCGGCCTCGGGAGTGTTGAAGACGAACTTCTTGCCGTCGTCGGACAGGATCTTCACGCCGGCGTTGGTGAAGTCACCGATACCGGGCAGCCGGCTCATCAGGTACTCCTTGCCGGCGGTCTTGTCGTGCATCACCTTGGCGGCCGCGAGCAGCTCGTCGAAGGTCTTCGGCGGGTTCTTCACATCCAGGCCGGCCGCGGCGAACTTGTCGGAGTTCCAGTAGTCGATGTCGGTGTTCAGGTACCACGGATAGCCGAAGGTGCCATTGAGGCCCTGGTACTGGTACGCCTGCACACCGCCCTCGACGTACTCCTCGTTGATCTTCGGGTCCGCGGCGCCGACGTCGAGCAGCATGCTCTGCTTGGCCAGCGAGAGGGCGAAGTCCGGCGGCAGGTTCGTCACGTCGGGCAGCTGACCGGCCGAGGCCTGGCTCAGCACCTTCTTGTCGTAGCCGTCGCCGGGCTGGTCCAGCCAGGTCACCTTGGTGCCCGGGTACTTCGCCTCGAAGGCCTTGATGACGCCCTCGACGTACGAGGTGAACTTCGGCTTCAGCGCCCAGGTCTGGAAGCTGACCTCACCGGTCACGGCTGCGTTCGCATCGACGGTCGGCGTGGCGCCGCTGCCAGAATCCTCGGTCGA
The DNA here is from genome assembly GCF_004342025.1 of Kribbella steppae. Classification (GTDB taxonomy): domain Bacteria; phylum Actinomycetota; class Actinomycetes; order Propionibacteriales; family Kribbellaceae; genus Kribbella; species Kribbella steppae. The sequence goes on from NZ_SLWN01000002.1 coordinate 39,687, forward strand.
ACCGAGGCCGCAACCAGCAAGGGTGAGAGCCGCGGCGGCCAGAGCTGCCACCGCTGCCGGACGACGTCTACGCATGGAAATCTCCTGGGTTGATAAACCGGTATAGCTCCTGCACTATCCGGGATCGTAGAATCCGCTGTCAAGGGAAGAGGGTGTATGGGAACTCTGCGCCGGGGCGAGCAGGCGCTCGGCGGAGTGCAGCGCAAGGCCGAGGACAAGGCTCGGAGTGGGTTTCTCCGTGCCTTGTCCTCCAACGCGGCGCTGTGCCCGCCGAGCGCCGCGCAGTAGGCGCAGAGTTCCCATACACCCTCTGAAGGGAGGTACCAGTGGCGAGACCGACGATCGCCGACATCGCGAACCGGGCCGGTGTGTCCAAGGGCGCGGTGTCGTTCGCGCTGAACGGGCGGCCCGGGGTCAGCGACGCGACCCGGGAGCGGATCCTGCGGATCGCCGAGCAGATGAGCTGGCGGCCGCACAGTGCCGCCCGCGCGCTCGGCGCGTCCCGGGTCGACTCGGTCGGGATGGTGATCGCCCGGCCGGCCCGCACCCTCGGCGTGGAGCCGTTCTTCGCCCACCTGCTGTCCGGCGTGCAGTCCGGGCTGTCCGCGGAGTCGATCTCGCTGCAACTGCTGATCGTCGAGGACTCCGCGGCCGAGATCGAGGTGTACCGCCGGTGGACCTCGGAGCACCGGGTCGACGGCGTGATCCTGGTCGACCTGACCGTCAAGGACCCGCGGGTCGACGAGCTGAAGGCGCTCGAGCTGCCGGCCGTGGTGATCGGCGGCCGCGGCGGTAAGGGCGCACTGCCCTCGGTCTGGGCCGACGACCGTGAGGCGATGCTGTCGATCGTGGAGTACCTGGCCGCCCTGGGTCACCGCCGGATCGCCCACGTCGCTGGTACGCCGAACTTCCAGCACACCCAGCGCCGGATCCGGGCACTCCGCGACGCCGCTCCCCGGCTGGGCCTCGCTGACTCGCCGTCGCTGACGACCGACTTCAGCGACGCGGAGGGGGCCGCGATCACGCGCAAACTGCTGTCGCAGTCGCAGCGTCCGACCGCGATCGTGTACGACAGCGACGTGATGGCGGTGGCCGGGCTCGGGGTCGCGATGGAGATGGGCGTCTCGGTGCCGGGCGACCTGTCGATCGTTGCCTTCGACGACTCGATCCTGACCCAGCTGATGCACCCGGCACTGACCGCGCTGTCCCGCGACACCTTCGACTTCGGCCGCCAGGCCGCCGAGGTGCTGCTCGAGGTCATCGCCGACCCCACCCAGATCATCAACCGCCGCACCCCCGACCCGGTCCTCACCGTCCGCGAGTCCACCGCACCCCCCGCCTGAGGGGTTGCCCACTCAGCTGGGGGGGTTGCCCACTGAGAATCTCGGTGGGCAACCCCCGCTCCGAGGGGGCAGCCGCAGAAGTTGCCCGGATTCCTAAACCGTTTTAGCATCGTCGGCATGCATCCCGTCACGCCCCGGTTCGGCGCGAACTACGTCCCCTCGGCCGGCTGGTTCTACAGCTGGCTCGACTACGACGGCGCCGCGGTACGACGGGACTTCGCCGACCTGGCCGGGATGGGCCTGGACCACGTCCGGGTGTTCCCGGTCTGGCCGTGGATCCAGCCGAACCGGGCGATCATCCGCGAGCGCGCGATCGAGGACCTGCTGGACACCATCGACGCCGCCGCCGAGCACGGGCTGTCCGTCGCGGTCGACCTGATCCAGGGCCACCTCTCCAGCTTCGACTTCCTGCCGTCCTGGGTGCTCACCTGGCACAAGACCAGCCTGTTCGAGGACCCGACGGTCCGCGACGGCCTGACGTCGTACGTCGAGACCGTCGCGCGCGCCCTGGCGGAGAAGCCGAACGTCTTCGCGATCACGCTCGGGAACGAGGTGAACAACCTCTGGCCGGACAGCGCGACCAGCGCCGAGAGCTCGACGAGCTGGGCACAGGAGCTGCTGACCACGGTCAAGAACGCGGCGCCCGACGTACTGGCCCTGCACTCGGTGTTCGACGACGCCTGGTACAAGGTGGACCATCCGTTCCATCCGGTGGACGTGGTGGATCTGGGGGATCTGAGCACTGTCCACTCGTGGGTATTCAACGGGGTCTCACGGGTGGACGGTCCACTTGGTCCAGCGACGCTCAGCCATGCGGACTACCTGGTCGAGCTGGCCGCGGCGGCGTCGCTGGATCCGGCGCGGCCGGTGTGGCTGCAGGAGATCGGCGTACCGGGGCCTGACATTCCGGTGGACCTGCAGGCGGAGTTCACCCGGCGGACGGTCGAGCTGGTGCTGGCCAACCCGGCGTTGTGGGGTGTCACCTGGTGGTCGTCGCACGACATCGACCGGCGGTTGCTGGACTTCCCGGATCGTGAGTACGACCTTGGGTTGTTCACTGTCGATCACCAGCGCAAGCCGGCCGCGCAGGCGTTGGCCGACGTGATCGCCGAGGTCCGGTCCACCGGGATCAGCCCTCAGCCGGCGACCACGCTCACGTGTCCCGTCGACCTGCGGACCGAGCCGCACCGTCGGCCGGAAGTTGCCCCCGGCAGCGAATTTCACCTGCAGTGGGTCGCCGCCCGCGCCGCAGGCCCGGTCCGGATCGTTCTGCCTGGCTAGAGCTCGATCAACTTCTGCAGGCCGTCGAGGATGCGGGTGAGACCGAAGTCCAGATCGTCGTCGACCTCATCCTCGTACTCCTGGTTTGTGTAGAGGGCGGCCACCATCTCGAAGCCGGCCTCCCGGAGTCGCGGCACCAGGAATGCGCCGACGGCCGGCGCCTGGACCGGTACGTCGACATTGGCGGTCAGCTCGCGCACCATCGCCGAGTAGCTGCGGGCGTAGCCGGACAGCAGCACCGCACAGCCGAGTGCGTCGTGCTGACTGAGCGACGTCTCCGCCAGCACCCGGAGCAGCACCTCCAGCCAGTGCAGCTGGTTCGGCGTCGTCGGCGCACCCCGGATGGGTACGTCGAGCAGCCAGGGACGCTCGGCGTACCGGTCGACGGCCGCGTGCACCCACGCCTCGGAACCCGCCCGCCAGCCACCGGCCGCGAGGATCGAGTCCGGTGCGCGACCGAGCGCCTTGTCCTGGACCAGGACGATCAGCTCATCCTTGGACCGGACGTAGCGGTACATCGCGTTCGTGGTGACGCCGAGGTGCGCCGCGATCCGCTGCAGTGAGATCGCCTCGAACCCGTACCGATCGCCGAACTCGATCCCGGTGTCGACGATCTGTTCCACCGACAACCCCGGCTTGGGCCCACGCCGCTGCACCGGCTGCACACCCCACGACAGGGCCAGCCCCGGCGGCAGTCCCCCGCGGTCCTCGGTCATGACTCCCATCCTCGCGTACGGCGGCCGACAGGGGTGCTAGCACCACCCACAGATCGGGTCCTCGGCACCCTGTGGCGAAACTGTTCAATCCTTACGCTATTTCATCAAGAGCCCGAGAACACGCCCTCCGGGGCGCCTGAGCAGAAAGCAGGTACTCCTGATGAACACCGTCTTCGACCCGCTGTTGATGCCCGACCAGGTCTGCCTCTCCGACACCGACCGGCAGACCGCCGCCGCCAAGCTGGACCACGCCGTCCGGTACGGCACCCTCACTCCGCCGCAGGCCGTCGTCCGCCGGGACCTCCTGCACACCGCCCGCAACCGCGGCGAGCTCCGCCAGGTCTTCGACGGGGTCGACGGCGCTGTCCCGTCCGACGGTCTCACTGTCGCGTTGCGCGTGGTCACTGCCGTCTGGCTGGTGACGTGCGTGGTGCAGTTCGTCGTCTGGCTGACGATGGCGGCCTTCGGGAACCTCGACTGGCCGTGGTGGCTGTTCTCCGATGCCGGACTCGGTCTCGTCGTCGGCATCCTCTGGTGGACCCACGAGTCGTACCACCGCAAGACCGACGTACAGGTGGAGCGGTGAACGCGGCGGTCCAGCTCACCGAGGTCAGCAAGGTCTACGGCACCGGTCCCGGCTCGGTCACCGCGTTGGACGGTGTCACCCACGGCTTCGCCGAGGGCACGTTCACCGCGGTGATGGGCCCGTCCGGGTCCGGCAAGAGCACGCTGCTGCACTGCGCCGCCGGACTTGATTCGCCGACGTCCGGCGACGTACAACTGGTCGGCCGGTCCCTGCGTGGACTTAACGAGACCGCGTTGACCGAGTTGCGCCGTGAGCACGTGGCTTTCGTGTTCCAGTCGTTCAATCTGATGCCGACGCTGACGGTGCGGCAGAACGTCGTACTGCCGCTCACGTTGGCAGGGAAGTCGCCGGACCGGGCGTGGGTCTCCGAGGTGATCCAGCGTGTCGGGCTCGGCGACCGGGTCCGGCATCGGCCGAGTGAGCTGTCAGGTGGTCAGCAACAACGAGTGGCGATCGCGCGGGCGTTGGCAGCGCGGACGGCGATCACGTTCGCCGACGAGCCGACCGGAGCGCTGGACACGGCCACCGCTCTTGAGGTGCTGTCACTGCTCCGGGACCAGTCGCGGGCTCAGGGCCAGACGATCGTGATGGTCACCCATGACCCGGTCGCGGCGTCGTACGCCGATCGCGTGGTCTTCCTGGTCGACGGCCGGATCGTCTCCGAAGCCGCCCGGCCGACGCCCGAGTCTGTCGCGGCACAACTTGCCCAGCTCTCGTCCCGATCGAAGGTCTCGCCATGATCCGCCTCGCCTTCTCCAGCCTCCGCCACCGGGCGGCGGCGTTCCTCGCGATCCTTGTCGCGGTGACCCTCGGCAGCGCTCTGCTCTGCGCCGCCGGCGGCCTCCTCGAAACCGGACTCCGGCTCAACGCACCGCCACAGCGACTCGCCGCCGCACCGATCGTCGTCACCGGCGACCCGGCGTACCACCCACCCAACGGCTCCGGCTCCGTCGCCTTCCCCGAACGGCACCGCGTGGACGCAGCCCTCGTCACCAAGCTCGCCGGTACGACGGGAGTCGCACAGGTGATCCCGGATCGTTCCTTCCCGGCCATGGTTGCTGGGAGCAAGGACGTGATCGGTGGGCATGGGTGGAGCTCGGCCGCGTTGGCGCTGTACCAGCTGATCGCGGGCCACACGCCGGCGAGCGGCGAGGTAGTGGTCGACGCCAAGCTCGGTCCTCAGTTGGGTGATCGGATCAGCGTGATCGTCAACGGAGAGCCGCAGGCTGTCACCGTCGCCGGAGTTGCGGCGGCCAAGGTGGACCTGCCCTCGGTCTTCTTCGCCGACGCGGATGCCGCCCGGCTGGCTCCGCGGGGGTTCGACGCGGTCGGAGTGTTCCCGGCACCGGGGGTTTCGGCTCGTGAGCTGGTACGACGACTGGAGCTGCCGGACGGCGTAGCGGCGTACATCGGGGATGACCGGGGCGTCGCGGAGTACACCGGGATCGCGACGAGTCTGCCGCTGATCATCATGTCCGGCGTCTTCGGTGGGATGGTGGCCGTGGTGATGGCACTGGTCGTGTCGGCCACGATCGGGCTGTCGGTGCGCCAGCGACGGCGTGAACTGGCGTTGCTCAGGGCCAGCGGCGCGACCCCGCGACAGGTCCGCCGGATGGTGGTCACAGAGACGATGGTGGTCGGCGTGATCGGCCTGGCGCTCGGACTGTTGTCCGGCCGGGTCGCGGGCGACTGGATCTTCGGGATGTTGACCGGCAACGGGATCGTGCCGTCGCAGTTGCGGTTCGACCAAGGGCCGTTGCCGTTCGCGGGCGCCGCGCTGCTGACGTTCGTGGTGTTGCGGACAACGGTCGGCTTCGCGGCCGGACGGGCGGCGCGGATCCGGCCGATCCAGGCGCTGGCAGAGGCCGCCGTACCGGCTGGGGTGATCGGCCGGCCGCGGCTCATTGTCGGGGCCGTGTTCGCGATCGGGACCGGGTGCATCGCGGTCTCGACCATGTTCATGAGTCCGGTGAACGCGGCGGCGATCGGTGGGCCGGCCGGGCTGACCGGTTCGATCGCGGTCGCGATCCTCGGACCGCTGGTGATCCGGTCGGCACTGGTGCCGCGGGTGACGGCGCTGCTCGAGAAGCGTGGCTCCAGCGGGTTTCTCGCCGTGATCAACCTTCGGGTGCGGGCGGCGCAGTTCACCGCGATCCTGGTGCCGATCACACTCGCCTCGGCGATCGCGCTGGGCAACATCTACGCCCAGACCACTCAGCAGAAGGCAGCGGTCGAGGCGTACACTGACAACCTCTCCGCCAACGTCGTCGTGACGAGCCCCGCAGGCGTCACGCCCGGACAGTTCGAGGAGCTGCGATCGCTGCCGGGAGTCACCGCAGCATCCGAACTGGTCCGCAGCAAAGGTTGGATCGAGGAGCCGTACGACACCTCGCACACCAGCGATCCATGGCCGCTACTGGGTCTCAACGGACCGGTCTACAAGGGCAAAGTGAAGGCGGGATCGCTCGAAGACCTCACCGGCTCGACCGTCGCGTTGCCGCCGGACGCCGCTCGCAAGCTGAAGGTGGGCGTCGGTTCCGAGCTCGGCCTCCGCCTAGGCGACAACGCGCTGGTGAAGGTCAAGGTGGTCGCGCTCGCCGAGGGTCCCGACGGCTATGAGTCACTGTTGTTGCCCTCGGCGCTGCTGGCCGCGCACACCACGACCGGACTGCCCGCACAGGTGTTGTTGCGGGCTGAGCACCCCGATCAGGTGATCGCGGCGGCCGAGTTGCCTGGGGCAACCGTCGGCGGGCGCGACGTGCTCGGGGCCGGGTACGACGCGGGGCTCGGGATCGACGCCTGGATCGGGTACCTGCTGGCCGGGATCGCGATCGCGTACACGGCGATCGCCTCGATCAACACGATCGCGGTCGCTGTCCTCGACCGGCGGCGGGAGTTCGGTCTTCAACGGCTGACGGGCTCGACCCGGCGGCAGGTGAAGGCGATGCTCTACCTGGAGCACCTGGTGATCGCAGCACTCGGCCTGGTCCTCGGTGTCCTGGCCGCGGCCTGCGCGGTGCTCCCGATCGCGGTCGCGACGCGCGGCTGGCCGATCCCCTCCGGCTCGCCCTGGGTCCTGCTCGGCTGGATCGCCGTCGTACTGCTGCTGGTCCTGCCCACCACCGCCGTCACCGCGCGACTCGCCATGCGCCCCAAGCCAATGGATGCGCTCAGCTCACCGATCGGGTGAGGTTTCCGGAAGAAAGGTGCTCTGTGACGCCTAGGTTCCGGAAAGCGGAGGTGGTTCGATCCACGCGTAGCCGCCGTCTTCCAGGCGGATCACCTGGAGGCCGGCGGCGAGGCGTCGTACGTCGTCGGTCTCGATCACCCCGGCGGCGGGGCCGGCGATGTCGAGGACGATCGCGGCGGCGCCTTCCTGGACTGTCGCGGTCGCGACCAGCTGGGACTGCGCCGGCATCGGGCGGGCGTCCGGGCTCCAGCGGGCCAGGCTCTCGGTGCCGGTGAAAGCGAGCAGGGCGTTGCGGCCGTCCTGGCCTTGGAGCAGCGCGACCGCCATGTCCGAGGTCTTGTCGTGGGCCAGCCCGTTCTCGTCGTACTCGACCTCGCCGAGCATCGCCACCACCGGCACCAGCAGGCGGGCCTTGGTCAGCGCGGCCAACACTGCCCCGTGGTCACCCTCTGCGAGCGCCTTCGCCAGCGCGGGGTCGGCCGACCCGTCGTCGTTGTCGAAGCCGGTGAAGGCCAGGCGGCGCTCTGGTTGCATGCCCCGTATTCTCCACTCGGCCTCCCCGGGGTGGGGTTTCAGGGTGGTACCAGGGCTGTTCCCGGCTTGGTTCCGCGGGGGACTGTGCGAGCCTGGGTATGTGCCTGACTTCAACGATCTGACGCTGCTGCCGTTCTGTGTGGGCCTCACGCTGCTCGGCCTGATCGGCTCGTGGACCGCCTGGCGGCGCCGCGGGGCGGCGGCCGGTACCCGTGGCGTGGCCTGGTCCCTGTTGCCGGTCTCGCTGTACCTGACCGGCCTGCTCGAGTTGGTCTGGGATGTGGTGCGCTCGACCGTCAGCTGGGTCACCCACCTGATCTTCTCCCCCACCGTGTGGGCCGGGGTCGCGCTGTTCGGCGTCTCGGTCGTGCTGTACGTCGTTTCGGGTGTGGCCCGCGGCCGTGGGGGGAACAGGGCACCAAAGGACAAGACACAGTCAAAGCCCGCCTCGCCCGCGGGTGAGCTGACCGCGACGGGTCCCGAACCCGCGTCGGCCGCTCCCGCCAAAGCTGCCAAGCCTGCCAAGGGGTCGAAGGCGAAGCAGCAGGAATCGTCGGAGTTCGACGAGATCGAGGACATCTTGAAGCGCCATGGAATCAACTGACACGAAAGCCACTGCCACGCTGACCGTCGACTCCCTGCTGGACCACGTCCAGGCCGCCCCACCCCGGCTCGGCAAAACCCGGCTGATCAGCATCGACGGACCGGCCGGCTCCGGTAAATCCACCCTCGCGGCGACGATCGCGGCCCGCGCCGAAGCCCGCGGACTCCACACCCGCGTCATCCACATGGACGACCTGTACGACGGCTGGACCGGCGCCGTCCGTGGATTCGGTCTGTTGCGCGACCACGTACTACAGCGGATCGCGGACGGCCGCGAAGGACGGTACCGGCGCTACGACTGGCACGTCGGTGCGTACGCCGAGCTCCACGTCGTACCCGTGACCGTCGAACTGCTGATCGTCGAAGGCGTCACGTCATGCGACCGCGACGCCGACCACTGGCAGTCACTGCGGCTGTGGATCGAGACGTCGAACGAGGTCCGCCTGGATCGCGGGATCGCCCGCGACGGCGAGGCACTGCGCGACCACTGGCTCGAGTGGATGCGTTGGGAGCGCGACCATTTCGCCGATCAGGCGACCCGCTCCCGGGCTCATGTCATCGTCGACGGCGACCCGTCGACGCCGCACGACCCCGCTCTCGAGCTCGTCACGAAGTCGGTGGCGCTGCCGCCGCACGACTCAGCGGCTTCCTGACCACGATCAGCCGCGCTCGCGGATGGTGGGTCCACTCCCCCGCGGGTGCCTTGGCCACGAAACGTGCCCGGAGTTCGGCGATGTACGCGTCACCCCGGGCCAGCGCTAGAGCTCTCATCGGCCCGGCGTGATCGGCGGCATCGAAGTACGTCGCCGCGTCCGGATGGGTCATCGGGTAGGACACCAGCTCGTCGCGTTCGATCACGGCCTCGTCGAGCGCACCGACGAGCCGGTCCTCCCACGAGTAGTCGCTGCGTTCGCCGATCACCTTCCCCATCAAGGCGAACGGACCGTCCTCTTCGGTCTGGCCGGGCCAGTAGACGACGCACATCCGACCGCCTGGAGCCAGCGCACCCAGCCACGACCGAAGGGCACCTTCCGGGTCGGGCAGTTGCTGCAGCCCGAACACCGATACGACGGCAGCACACCGGCCCGACCATCGTGCGTCGAGCGTGGAGGCATCGGCCTGCACAACCTCCACGCTGGCATACGCCAGACGAGCCGCTCGCTCGCGAGCCCGACGAACCATCCCGCCGGACAGGTCGATCCCCGCAATCTCCCGACCCGGAAACCGCCCAACCAACAAATCCAGCTCGGGAAAAGTCCCACAGCACGGCACCAGAATCGGCCCTCCAGGCACACGGCCGATCGCATCGACGGCGGCCATCACCCAGGGGGCGAAGCGAGGGACGAAGTACTGGTCGTAGCCGTCCGCGGCTTCGTCCCAGCCTCGGGCGACGCGGGCCAGGCGTTCTTCTGTCACAGGCCCGCCGTGATGCGGTCTGTTGCGGAGCCGGAGGCAGTGGTCAGGCACGCTGGGCGGCCGGTTGCCTCGACCCAGGCAAGAATCTTGGGGTCGGTCATGGCTTGGTCTCCTCCGTGACCGCCGCCAGCCGGCGGCGCAGGTGGGCTCGATCGGGTTCGGTGCCGGCCAGGGCAAGGGCTTGTTCGTACGCCGCTGTTGCCTCAGGCAAGCGGCCGAGGCGATGCAGCAGATCCGCCCGGGCCATCGGGAAAGGGTGGTAGTCACGCAGCCGCGGCTCGTCGGACAGTTCGTCGAGCAGCGCCAGACCCGCCTCGGGTCCGTCGCGCATCGCGATCGCGGCTGCCCGGTTGAGGGCGACCACCGGCGACGGGTCGATCGTGATCAGGATGTCGTACAGGGCGACGATCTGCGGCCAGTCGGTGCCGGCCACATCGGCCGCCTCGTCGTGCAGGGCGGCGATCGCGGCCTGGACGCCGTACGGTCCGGCCGTGCCGCCGGTGAGTGCGGCGACGACCAGGTCGCTGCCCTCGGAGATCTGGTCGCGATCCCAGCGGCTGCGGTCCTGATCGTCGAGCAGGACGATCTCGCCGTCCGGGCCGGTACGGGCGTCGCGCCGGGCGTGGATCAGCAGCATCAGGGCGAGCAGACCGGCGACCTCGCGTTCGTCCGGAAGCAGCCGGCGCAGGATCCGGGCCAGCCGGATCGCCTCCTCGGCGAGGTCGAGGCGCTGCAGGAACGGTCCCGAGCTGGCCGCGTACCCCTCGGTGAAGACCGAGTAGATCACCTGCAGGACGCCCGGCAGGCGTTCCGGCAACTCGTCCGCACCAGGCACCCGGAACGGGATCCGCGCGTCCTTGATCTTCTTCTTCGCCCGGACGATCCGTTTGGCCATCGTCGCGGTCGGGACGAGGAACGCCCGGGCCACCTCCGGTGTGGTCAGCCCGGCCAGGCACCGCAGCGTCAGCGCACCGCGGTCCTCGGCCGCCAGGGCCGGATGAGCGCAGGTGAAGAACAACTGCAGCCGCTCGTCCGGCAGCTGATCGCCCTCGGTCGCAGGCGCGGCCCGGTCGGCCTCGACCTGCAGGATGGCGAGTTTGGCGGCGTACACCTGGTCGCGCCGCAACCGGTCGACCGCCTTCCGCCGCGCGGTGGTCATCAGCCACGCACCCGGGTTCGGCGGCACGCCGTCGACCGGCCACCTCACCAGCGCCGCCTCGATCGCTTCCGAAGCGACCTCCTCGGCCAGGTCGAGGTCACCGAACCTCCGGGCGAGCGCGGCCAGCAACCGCCCGCGCTCCTCCCGGAACACCGCCTCGACCTGTGCGTGCATCGTGGATCAGGCCCCCGGGAACTCGGCGACCGGACGGACGTCGATCGAACCGCCGCCCCGGGAGCCGGGGCACTTGGCCGCCCACTCGAGCGCGACATCCAGGTCCGGGACGTCGATCACGTAGAAACCACCGAGGACCTCCCGCGTCTCGGCGAACGGCCCGTCGGTCACGGACCGCTGGCCGTCGTTCGCGACCTGCACCCGGGTCGAGGTGACCAGATCGGCCAGCGACTCGGCCGAGACCACGACTCCGGCGTCCTGGATCTCCTTGTCGAACCGCATCCAGTCCTCCGGCTCACACCCGACCGCACCGCCACTCAGGTCGAGCTCACCGGCATTGATCAGCAGCAGATACTTCATCTCGGATCCTCCTGTTGGCGTGTTTACAGCATCTCCACGAACGGGTCAGCCTGCTATGGACACGCCCGCCGGAGAATCTTGTGACGGGTACCGAACGACAGGAGGTATCCGGGCCGGAACCGGCCTCCGGCGGAGCGCACAGGCGGAGGCCGCGGGGACGTGCCGCTTTACCTCCTGTCATTCGGTACCAGTGACGGCCGAACGGACCGGTCCGTTGATGGGTGAGGATGGGGATATGAGCGCACAGGTTCTGCCCTCCGGGGAGCAATGGGTCCTCACCGCCGACGGGTACGCCGCGACGGTGGTGAGCGTTGGCGGCGGACTCCGCGGGCTCACGTACGACGGGCGCGCGGTGCTGCTCGGGTACGGCGAGGACGAGCCGGCGCAGGCGGGGATCGGGCAGCACCTGTTCCCGTGGCCGAACCGGATCACCGACGGGAAGTACACGTTCGAGGGTGTCGATCAGCAACTGGACCTGACCGAGCCGGAGCGCCAGAACGCGATGCACGGCCTGACCCGCTGGGCGAACTGGGAGCGGGTGGACGACGGCACCGACCCGGCGGTGGTCGAGGTCGCTCACCGGCTGCACGGCCATCCCGGGTACCCGCATCAGCTCGATCTCCGCCTCACCTACCAGCTGGTCGACGGGCTCACTGTGACCGCCACCGCGACCAACGTCGGCACGAGTGATGCGCCGTACGGGTATGGAATGCATCCCTATCTGAGCGTCGGCCGGGCGATCGACGAGTGCGTGCTCGAGTTCCACGCGGCCGAGTGGCTGGAGGTGTCACCGGAGCGGATGACGCCGATCGGGTTGTCGCCGGTGACCGGTTCGCCGTACGACTTCCACCAAGGCCGGGTGATCGGGGATCTCGACATCGACAACGCGTTCACCGGGCTGGGCGGCGGCTCGTGGTCGGTGACGCTGACGGATCCGGACTCCGGCAACCGCTCGGTCCTGACCAGTGACACGGTCTGGATGCAGCTCTACACCGGCGCCGCGATCGGGCGTACGGCGCTCGCTGTCGAGCCGATGACGTGTCCGCCGAACGCCTTCATCACCGGCCAGAACCTGGTGGTCCTCAAGCCTGGCGACTCACACGCGACCAGCCTCACGGTGTCCGTCTAGGTCCGGCCCCTTGGTCGCGGGCGACGGCGGCCAGCTCCTTGGCCGCCCGACTCGCCCGGGCACCCTCGGCGGCCTGGACCGCGAGGATGCCCAGCCGGTTGCCGTCGGCGTCGAACAGCTGGAGCCACGCGTCCCCCGGCCGGAAGCGCAACGCGGTCACCGAGTCCCACGGCAGCGTGTAGGACTTGAAGACGTTCCGCACCCGCAGATGGTCCGGGTACGCCGACACCCGCAGCGTCGTCATCCGGTACAGGATCCACAGGATTGCGCCGAAGAACGCCAGCAACGTCAGCCGCTGGAACCAGCTGAACGTGTCCCGGGAGTCCTCCGACAACCGGAACCAGATCACCCCGAAGACCGCGATCAGCGACAACCCCATGCCACCGGACATCACCGCGACGATCCGCGGATGGAAGGTGTACAGCCGCTGGTCGCCCCTCACGTCAGATCCGGCAGGCGTGGATGTCAGTGGTGAGGATGGCACGCGCGCCCACCTCCCACAGCTGGTCCATGATGCGCTGCGCGTCGGCCCGCTGCACCATCACCCGGACGGCGACCCAGCCCTGGCGGTGCAGCGGCGACACCGTCGGCGACTCCAGCCCCGGCGCGACGGCGGTGGCCGCGTCGACCTGCTCGGCCCGGATGTCGTAGTCCATCATCACGTAGTTGCGCGCGATCAGGACGCCCTCGAGCCGGCGGACCAGCTGCTGCAACCCGTTCGGCGGGGTCTCCACGCCGTGCCGCTTGATCAGCACCGCCTCGGACTTCAGGATCGGGTCGCCGAACACCTCTAGTCCGGCCTGGCGCAACGTCGTACCGGTCTCGACGACATCCGCGATCACGTCCGCGACGCCGAGCTGGACGGCCGACTCGACCGCGCCGTCGAGGCGGACCACCGAGGCCTCGACCCCGTGCTCGGACAGGTGGTCCTGCAGCACCCCGGCGTACGAGGTGGCGATCCGCTTGCCGGCCAGGTCCTTGATCGAGTCGGCGGCCCCGGGCGGACCGGCGAACCGGAAGGTGGACCCGCCGAACCCGAGCTCGAGGATCTCCTCGGCGTCGGCGTGGGAGTCGAGCACCAGGTCACGGCCGGAGATGCCGACGTCGAGCGTGCCCTCGCCGACGTACACGGCGATGTCGCGGGGGCGCAGGTAGTAGAACTCGACCTCGTTCGCGGCGTCGGCGAGCACGAGGTCCTTGGTGGACCGGCGCTGTTTGTAGCCGGCCTCGGTCAGGATTTCGGTGGCGGCCTCGCTCAGCGAGCCCTTGTTGGGTACGGCGACGCGCAGCATTGCACTGCCCTTTCTGAAGAAGAAGTGAACCGGTGTCCGCGGGATCGACTCCTACAGATGTCGGTACACGTCGTCGAGGTCCAGGCCGAGCGAGTGCATCATCACCTGCGCGTGGTAGAGCAGCTGGGACAGCTCCTCCGCGGCCCGCTCCTTGCTCTCGTACTCGGCAGCCATCCAGGACTCGGCGGCCTCCTCGACCAGCTTCTTGCCGATCGCGTGCACGCCGGCATCCAGCGCCGCCACGGTCCCGGATCCCTCCGGCCGCGTCAGCGCCTTCTCACCCAGCTCGGCAAACAGTTCCTCAAAGGTCTTCATCGCGCGCCCAGCCTAGATGCCCGGCGCGACTCCCCCGCCCCCAGGTCCGCTAACCGGACTCCGCCAGGGCCTCCGAGAGCCGGCGCGGAGATGAGTGAGCATCGATGTACCAGGAGTGACGTTCGTTCAGCAGTCGCTTGATCAGGCCGTAGTCGACGGTGTCCTCCGGACCGCGGAGGTGGAACGGCGGCGGGTAGAAGGAGTCGCCGAGGAGGATGACGCCCGAGTCCATCGCGACCAGCGAGTCCGGCGCGTGGTTCCCACCGACATGACGCAGTACGACGCCCGTCGGCAGTGTGAGCGTGTCCTCGAAGGTCAGGTCCGGGAGGACGACCCGGAAGTCGGTCCAGTCGGGTACGGCGAGGGCACGCGCCCGGAATGAAGGCCCGAGTTTGGGATTCGCCTCGACCTGGTCGCGGAGGTACCGGTGACTCCAAGGGCGCTCGGCTTCCTCGGCCAGGATTTCGACCGCCGCGGTGTGGGCAACAACCGTCACATCGGGCCAGGCACAGGCACCCCAGATGTGGTCCCAGTGGTGGTGCGTGTAGACCAGCCACCTCGGCGCCGGCAGTCCGGCCTCTGCGATCGCCGCCTGGATGGCCCGGGCGTGTTCAGGGCTGTTCCCGGCGTCGATCAGCACGCTCCCCCGATCGTCCGCGATCACCGCGACCGACGGACGGATCGCGTCCGGGTCTGGGTCGTGCGGGTAGAGCCACACCCGGTCGTTCACCTGTTCCAGCACCTGGCCGACGATAGCTGCCATGCAAACTCCCCGGAGAGTCCGCGACCTCGGCGTCACCGTCGGCACGCTGCCGCCCGGCCCGCTCAACGCGATCACCGACGTACCAGGGGTGCGCGTCGGCCAGACCACGATCTCCACCGGCGACCTGAACACCGGGGTGACCGCGATCGTGCCGGACGGCTACGCGGACGGTCTGCCGGCCGCGGTTGCGGTCGGCAACGGGTACGGAAAGCTCGTCGGCTCGAGCCAGGTGGACGAGCTGGGCGTGATCGAGACCCCGGTACTGCTGACCGGCACGCTGAGCGTCTTCCGGGTCGCCGACGCGTTGCTCACCTGGCTGCTCGACCGGGACCCGAAGGCGACCAGCCTCAACCCGGTCGTCGGCGAGACCAACGACGGTCACCTCTCCGACATCCGCCGCCGCCCGATCACCCCTGAGCACGTCCACGCCGCTCTCGACTCGGCCTCCACCGACCTGCCTGCCGAGGGCTGCGTCGGCGCCGGCACCGGGACCGAGGCCCTCGGTTTCAAGGCCGGCATCGGTACGGCGTCCCGCACGCTCGACTCGGGCACGATCGGCGTGCTGGTCCAAGCCAACTTCTCCGGCACGCTGACCGTTCTCGGCACCCCGATCCCGGCGCAACCGGTCCCGGCGCAATCGGACCCGGCGCAACCGGTCGATGGCGACGGCAACTCCTGCATGATCGTCGTCGCGACCGACCTCCCCCTCGACGCCCGCCAACTCGGCCGCGTCGCCCGCCGGGCCGTCTTCGCGATGGGGCGCGTGGGCTCCGACTTCGGCCCCGGCAGCGGCGACTACGCCATCGCCTTCACCACCAACCGACGATCGGCCTTCGTCGACCGCCAGCTCCGCGGCCCCTTCCAGGCCACCACCGAGTCCGTGGAGGAAGCCCTCCTCAACTCGTTGACCATGGCCACCACCACAACCGGTTTCCGGGGCCGAACCGCCCACGCCGTCCCCCACGACCTCATCCGCTTGAGATAGTCGCCCGATGCATCATCGCTCCCGTACCTGGGTACGACGCCGGTTGCGGTCGCTCGCGCTCTGGGAACTCGCGAACATCCCGCTGCAGTTCGTGATCTGGTTCAGCCTGATCGGCTTCCCGGTGACGGCGCCCAACCTGACCGGCTTCGCCCTGTTCGCGATCCTTCTCGTCCAAGGAGCGGCGTACTGGACGGCCAAGCTCCGCCAGCCCGCGCGGTCGCCGCTACCCGGCTTTGCGGACGGCTCGACTGTTCCGCTTACTGTCAATGACCGGTAGGTTGACGGACAGTGAGCGGTCTAGGCCGCGGCTAGGTGTGCGGGGGATGGGCCGGGTTCGACTCCTGGCGGCACCGCAATTCCGCCCCGTTCGGGGTGGAAGCAAGGGGAATCATGTTGAACTCGAAGAACCGCCTCGCGGCGGCAGGATCCGCATTCACGCTGGTTGTCACCGCTGTCGGTATCTCGGTGCTCGGTGGTGGTGCGGCTGACGCCGTCATCACCGGCCAGACTGCTACGGGGATCACCTATCCGCTGGTCCGCAACTCGGTGGCCTCGAGCCAGGTGGTCAACTACAGCCTCGGCGAGAGCGACCTGGAGAAGGCGTTCGTCGCCAAGATGCTCGCGGTCGGAGCGAACGGGGTGGACACATCGGCCAAGCTGAAGGACGGCGTGGTGGCAGAGGTCGACCTCGCCCCGGCAGTCCAGAGCAAGCTGAACAAGGCAGGCCCGACGTACCTGAAGCACTGGGGCACGGTGCACCGCAACGTGATCGGCGCGGCCGACACCGAACTCGCCACGACGTCCACCCAGTCGCCGCTCGGTGACGGCGCCCTCAACCTGCACACCGCGTCCGCGGCCGACAAGGTGGCCTTCGGCAACGAGGTCGACTTCGCCGGCGGGAACGTGAAGGACCTCGGCACGGTCGGGTTCTCGGTCTACACGACCGGCGAAAACAACGCCCTGGGCAACAACATGCCGAGCATCATCTTCGAGATCGACCCGAACGTGACCGCGGTGGCGTCGAACTACTCGTCGCTGGTGTACGCACCGGCCAACGGGACCGCCAATCAGTGGACGACCTTCAACGCCACTACTGACGCGGTCAAGCACTGGGGCCTGACCGGGACCGCCTTCAACGGAACGGCGTGCTCGATCAACGGCGCCCGGTGCACCTGGACCGAGATGCTCGCCTACCTGAGTGACGGCGGCGACGACGCCAAGCTACTCACGGCGACCGTCAGCAAGGGCCGGGACTACGCGTTCTCCGGCGCGGTTGACGCACTGAAGTTCGGCGGCAAGACCTACAACTTCGAAGCCGCCGGGGTCACGGTCAGCTAGCAGTCAGTTCTCCAACCACAGCTCCGCACCGTGTGGCAGGAGTCAGTACTGGACCGGCCGACCCAGTTGCTGTCTCCTGCGCCACGGACCCCATCAGGCTGGTGATGCGGTGTCCCGGAGGAACGCGTGCGTGTGGTCGCCG
This sequence comes from Kribbella steppae, assembly GCF_004342025.1. Classification (GTDB taxonomy): domain Bacteria; phylum Actinomycetota; class Actinomycetes; order Propionibacteriales; family Kribbellaceae; genus Kribbella; species Kribbella steppae. The sequence goes on from NZ_SLWN01000002.1 coordinate 57,013, forward strand.
ACCCAGTCGGCGAAGGTGCGGGCGGGGCGGCCGAGGATCCGCTCCACCTGATCGGTGACCTCCGCGGGTTGCCCGGCACCGCGGGCATACCTGGCCATCAGGGCGGTGACGAAGGCGCCGGGGATGCCGCGGGCGACCAGACCTTCCGCGGCCGCCTCCGCCGGGACCTCCACGAAGGTCAGCGACCGGCCGAGCACCGTGCCGATGACGGCGACCTGTTCTTCGTGGGTGAGCGACTGCGGCCCGGTGACCGGGATCCGGCGGCCGTCCAGGTCGTCATGAAGCAGCGCGTGCGCGATCACGGCGGCCAGATCCGCCTCGTGGATCGACGATTCGGCGAAGTTCGCATACGGACCGCGGACCACGTCGCCGGCCCGGACCTGCGCGCCGAACATCCCGATGGCGTTGACGGCGAACGTGCTGGATCGCACTGCCACCCACGGCAGCTCGCTGCCGGTGACCGCATCCTCTACTTCCTTGTTGCGGTCGCCGTTCTGCCGCGACGGCTGGTACGCCGGGTCGTCGTCGACGTTGATCGCCGACAGCACCACCACCCGGCGAACACCCTGCTCGGCCGCCATCGCCAGCAGCTTGCCGGCGGACTCCCCGACGGCGCGCGGGTGCACGAACAGCGTGCTCACACCCTCCAGCGCAGGCGCGAGACTCTCCGGCCGGGCCAGATCCGCGATGACGGGCTCAACGCCTGCCGGCAAAGCACCATCGGCGGACCGGCTGACTGCGCGGACGGTGATCTCCCTGCTCTTCAGCAGCTCGACCAGTGGGCGGCCGACGGTTCCCGTTGCTCCGGTGATCAGGATCATGAGTTGGTTCCTCTCGGTCAGTACGCGATGCCGACGGGCCGGTCGACCATGGCCGGGTCGTCGATCGCGGCGAGCATCAGGTGGGCGACGTCGGCGCGGGAGATGGTGTAGCCGCGGGAAACAGTGCCGCCGACGGCCGTGCGGTAGTTCCCGGTCAGCGCCTTGTTGGTGAGCTTCGGTGGCCGGACGATCGTCCACTCGGCGCCGCTGCTGACGATGTCCGCCTCCATCACCCGCAGGTCGGCGTACACGTCGGCCGCGAACGCGTTGATCATCGGCAGCAGCAGCCGGCGGTTGAGGAAGCTCTCGTCGGGCGCGGCCGGTCCGAGTGGCGCCGCGCTCACCGCGACGAAACGCCGTACGCCGGTCTCGGACAGCGCGGCCAGGATCGAGCGGGTGCTGCCGGAGGCGACCGGACCGTCCTTCCGTCCACGCGGCCCGACCCCGGAGATGACCGCCTCACTCCCGTCCACCGCCTCCAGCAGCGGCCCGGCCTCGGTCAGCCCGGGCACCCGGACCACCTCGAGCGACGGATTCTCGACCTGGTACGACGACGACGCGCGAACGACCGCCGTCACCTTGTGCCCCGCATCCAACGCCTGCTGCACGACGTGACCACCGATCCCGCCGGTCGCCCCGAACACCGTGATCTTCATCCGACTCCTCCAGTTGCGATACCGTGAAGCTTCTCTGTAACTCATATAGTACGGAACTCATAAGATATGGAACAGACACAACCGGGTGACCCGCGTCACCGCCGGCGGACCGGCAACGAGATCAAGGCCGCGCTGCGCGACCTGCGCATCCAGCTCGCGCTGCTCAATCACCAGGTGGGCGGCCGGCTGGCGCTGAAGGACATCGACCTCGACTGCCTGGACGTGCTGGCGCGGAGTGGACCGTTGACCCCGAGCGCGCTGGCCCGCCAGGCCGGCCTGCACCCGGCCACGCTGACAGGCATCCTGGACCGGCTCGAGCGGGCCGGCTGGATCGCCCGGGACCGGGCCCGGGGAGACCGGCGCAGCGTGACCATCCGGGTCCTGCCCGACCGCGGTATCGAGGTCTTCCGGCTCTACCAGCCGATGCTCGGCGCGATGGACGACGTCCTGGCCGACTACACCGAAGACGAACTGGACGTCATCGCGGGCTTCCTCCGCCGCAGTGCCGAGGCCGGCCGCTCCGCGACCGAGAAGCTGAATCAGGAGTCGTAGAGGGTCACCAGCGTGCGGCCGAGCTTGACCAGCTCGGCCCGCAACTCGGGCGGATCGAGCACCTCGAGGGCGTTCCCGAACCGGCAGAAGGCGGCTGCCGCGTTGCCGATCGACTCGATCGGCACGGTGACCGTCACAGTCCCGTCGTCCGCCGGCTCGGCTGCGGCGACCGCCTTCACCAAGACCGGGAACGACACGTCGTGCATGCGCCCGGCGAGCCCGGCCGACACGCGTACAACGGCCTCGGCGGTGAAGCGAGTCTGGTCGAAGTCCGCCAGGCGCTCCTGCCAGAAGCCGGCCAGGTCGAAGTCCGCCGGCCGCTCGAACTCTTCCTCGGTCGAGGTGAGCTCGAGGATGCTGGCGACCCGGTACGTCCGCATCCCGTTCCCCGTGGCGGCGACGACGTACCAGGCACCGTTCTTGAGCACGAGGCCGTACGGTTCGAGCACGCGCTCGACCTCGCGGGGTGCCTCCCAGCGCCGGTACAGCACCTTGATCCGGCGGTCGTGCAGGACGGCGTCGGCCACGGCGGAGAGGTGCTGCGAGTTCTCGGCGTCCTGGTACCACGCGGGCAGATCGAGGTGGAAGCGGTTCTTCAGCCGGCCGGCTCGGTCGCGTTGGTCCGGGGCCAGCGCCGCCAGCAGCTTCAGCTCGGCCGCACTCGTCTCCGCGGTCAGCCCGAGCGCCGCGGCCGGACCGGGCATGCCGACCAGGAAGAGCGCTGCCGCCTCCTGCTCGGTGAGTCCGGTGAGGCGAGTGCGGTAGCCCTCGACCAAGCGATAACCACCGGCTCGACCTTGGTCGGCGTACACAGGAACTCCGGCCGCCGCGAGTGCCTCGACATCGCGGTAGATCGTGCGGAGCGAGACCTCCAGCTCTTCGGCGAGCTCACGCGCGGTCAGCTGCCTGCGGGTCTGCAGCAACAGCAGGATCGACAGCAGCCGGCTCGAACGCATGATCCGAGGTTAGCTCCGAACACTGCCATGCGCTGTCAGGTTTCACCGTCACGCTGACTGCATGACGACATGGACCAAGGTGACCGGCGACTTCGACTTCCTGAACGGGTACTTCGACGTACGGCACCGAACCCTGAAGGAAGCCTTCGTGGGCTGCGACGAGTGGAACGAGTTCGACGGGACGACGACCGCGCGGACCCATTTCGACGGGGCGATCAGCATCGACGAGATGCGGTTTCCGACGCAGCGGCGGTACGGGATGTCGGTCCGGCTGTTCGACCCGGTGGAGAAGGAGTGGAGCATCTGGTGGATCGACAGCAGGACGATGCAGCTGTATCCGCCGGTCCACGGTCGCTGGTCGGAGGACGGTACGTCGTGCCGGCTGGTCGGTGAGGACGAGCTGGATGGGCAGCCGATCCTGGTCAGCTACGAGTGGTCCGACATCACCGAGCAGACCGCGCACTGGGAGCAGTGCTACTCAAACGACGGCGGGAAGACCTGGGAACTCAACTGGGTCATGGACTTCACCCGGCGGGACACGCCGCCGCCGTCACTCGACGTACCGAAGCTGACCGGTGACTTCGACTTCCTCGTCGGCAAGTGGGACATGCACAACAGCCGTCGCAAGCCCGCGCTCGGCGCCGAGGCCGAGTGGTACGACATGCAGTCGGAGATGGAAGTCACGACGTACATGGACGGTGCCGTCAGCTTCGACGAGGGCTGGTTCCCGACCGAAGGCTTCCGTGGCGCGACGCTGCGCATCTACAACCCCGAGTCGAAGACCTGGGCGATCCATTGGATCAACAGCCTGCGCGGCCAACTCGAGACACCGGTCATCGGCTCGTTCCGCGACGACGGCACCGGGATCTTCGAAGGACCGGACGTCTGGGAGGGGCAGCCGATCGACGTCCGCTTCACCTGGACCCCAGGCACCGACAAAGCCGCCTGGGAACAGTCCTTCTCGGTCGACGGCGGCAACACCTGGATCCCCAACTGGAAAATGCAACACACCAGAATCGGCTAGGCACGGCCTTGGGCAGGAACCTCGTCGTAGCGCCGGGCTTTCGCTACGAGCAGGTGGAGGCCCAACGTCAGGGCGAGGATGGCGGCGGCGACGACGAGCAGCCCGTGCGGTGACGCCCCAGCCGCCAAGGTGATGCCACCGAGGCCACCGCCCAAGGCAACGCCCAGCGAGATGGCGCTGCCGTTCAGCGCCATCACGATGGCCGCGGAGTCCGGGGCGAGGGCGGCGAGGCGGGCCTGCTGGGGAACGGCTGCGCCGCCGTTGCCGATCCCGGCGACGAAGAACCACACCAGACCCGCGACAGCCAGTGCGGTGCCGAGCGGCACCACCCTGAACGCGAGCGCCCCCAGCGCGGCGTCCAGGAGGAGCCCGGTCAGTACGACGGTGAGCACTCGGAGCGCCGTGTAGCGGTCGACGAGCCGGCCGGTCACTGCGTTGCCGAGCATGCTGGCCAGGCCGTAGCCGAACATGATCAGGATGATCGTCCACTCGGCCGTGAAGGACGGACCCAGGATCAGGGTGGCGTAGGTGAAGCAGACGTAGCTGCTGCAGAGGATGCCGGTCGTGACGAGCAGACCGGCCAGCAGGCGCGGTTGGCCGAGCGGGCGCAAGCGGTCCGCCAGCGTTCCGGACGGGAGATGCAGGCGCGGCAGCTTGAGCAGGATGCCGGTCAGCGCGATGGTGCCCACCACCGCGACCAGGATCATCGGGAGCCGCCAACTCGACTGCCCGAGCACCAGGCCGACCGGCACTCCGAGCGCGGTCGCGGCCATCCAGCCGCCGAGTACGAAGGACAGCGCCTTGCCGTGGTCCTTGGCCGGTGTCAGGGCGAGCACGTAGCCGGTGACGGCTGCGTTGAGCAGGCATCCGCCGAGCGCCGCCACCACCCGGCCACCGAGCGCGATCGGGTAGGTGGTCGCCAAGCCGACGATGAGGTTGCCGAGGACGAAGACGCCCAGCGCCCACGCGATGGTCCGGCGACGCTCCCAGCGGCTTGTCATGGTGCTGAGCAGCGGCGCCGCGAGCGCGGACGTCAGCGCGAACACTGACACCAGCTGCCCGGCGGCCGCCTCGACGACGTTCAGGTCCTCGGCGATGGCGGGGAGCAGACCGGCCAGCACGTAGCCGTCGATGCCGGTCGAGAAGGTCGCTACCGCAAGCCAGATGAGGGGTCGGTAGTTCACTATCCTCCCAATTGCTCATAACCGGCGAAAACAAACATGCTTCGAGCAAGTTTGAGCGGATCTGGTCGTCCGGTCAAGCGATGGACGCCGACGCCGAAGCCCGCCTCCGGGTCGGACAGCCAGACCCGGTCGAACTCGCGCTCCTCGAACCAGCGGCAGATCGTCGGCACCAGATCGGGCTCGCCGCGGTGCCGCGTCCAGATGACCGTGCCGCCGGACTTCGTGAGCTGGCGGCAGGTGTCGACGGTCCGCTCGATGTCGGCGTCGACGATGTTGCCGAACACCCCGCAGACGAGTACGACGTCGGCCGGCACCAGATCCTGGTAGTGATCGACCAGCGCGGCGTCGCCCTCGACCACCTCGACGCCGGTCAGCCCCGCGACCCGGATCGACTCCTCGGCGACCGCCGTACTGCGTGGATCAAGCTCGACGAGCCGGGCCCGGACGTCGTCGCGGCGCGGGTGGGTCGGCAGCACTTCCAGCAGGTCACTGCCCTCGCCCGCGCACAGACTGACGACCGTCAGCGGACCGGGCGGGCAGGCATCCAGCGCGGTGCGAATCTGCTCCTGTACGACGGCCAGCCGCCGCGCGAGCCACGAATCGGGCACGTCGTAGTCACCGTGCCAGCTGTGCCAGTCCATAGCCCTAGAGACTACGGATGGCCACCAATGTCGACAGCGCTGCCTGCGTGGCTTCGTACCCCTTGTCCTCGCGGCTGTCCGGCAGACCGGCCCGGTCCAGCGCCTGCGGGTCGTTGTCACACGTCAGTACGCCGAAGCCGACCGGAACCCCGGTGGTCACGCCGACCTGCATGAGCCCGTCGGTCGTGGCCTGGCAGACGTACTCGAAGTGCGGGGTGTCTCCGCGGATCACGACTCCGAGTGCGATCACCGCGTCGTACCCACTCTTTGCCGCGTGCAACGACGCGACCGGGAGCTCGAACGATCCCGGCACCCGGATCACCGTGTAGTCGGTGATGCCGGCCTCGTCGAGCGCGCGGATCGCACCGGCGACGAGCGCGTCGGTCACCTTCGGGTGCCACTGCGCGCCGACGATCGCGACCCGGGCCCCTTCGACCCGCGGCGTCTCGATGGTGGGTGCTCCACTGCCCGACATCAGCCGGCTCCGTTCTCTTCAGCCAGTACGCCGCCCGGCAGGTGATGGCCCATCCGGTCGCGCTTGGTCCGCAGGTACCGCAGGTTGTGTTCGGTCGGGTCGATCGAGATGCTGCGCCGCTCGACCACGTCGATGCCGTAGCCCTGAACGCCGGCCAGCTTGTCCGGATTGTTCGTCAGCAGCCGGACCTCCTTGACGCCCAGATCGGCCAGGATCTGCGCGCCGGTGCCGTAGTCGCGGGCGTCGGCCGGCAGTCCGAGGTCCAGGTTCGCGTCGACCGTGTCGCGGCCGGCGTCCTGCAACTCGTATGCCTGCAGCTTGTGCAGCAGCCCGATCCCACGGCCCTCGTGACCGCGCAGGTACACGACGACACCACCCTCGGCCGCGACCTGACGCAGTGCCTCGTCGAGCTGCGGACCACAGTCGCACCGCAGCGAGCCGAACACGTCGCCGGTCAGACATTCCGAGTGCAACCGGGCCAGCGTCGGCCCGTCCCCGATCTCACCGCGGACCAGTGCCAGCTGCTCCGACCCGTCGACGATGTTCCGGTAGCCGTAGGCAATGAAATCGCCGTACCGGGTCGGCAGAGTCGTGGTCGCGACCCGCTGGATCTGGCGCTCGGTACGACGCCGGTAGCGGATCAGATCGTCGATCGACACCAGCACCAGCCCGTGCTCGTCGGCGAACTCGCGCAGCTCGGGACCGCGCTTCATCGTGCCGTCGTCGTTCACCAGCTCGGAGATCACCGCGGCCGGCGTCAGCCCGGCCATCCGGGCCAGGTCGATCGACGCCTCGGTGTGGCCCGGCCGGACCAGGACACCGCCCTCGCGGCCGCGCAGCGGGAACACGTGCCCCGGCTGGACCAGGTCGTACGACTCGGACGCCGAGTCGGTCAGCACGCGGATCGTCCGGGCCCGGTCCGCGGCCGAGATCCCGGTGCTGATGCCGTCGCGGGCATCGACCGAGATCGTGTACGCCGTCCGCATCCGCTCCCGGTTGTGCGGGGTCATCAGCGGGATGCCGAGCCGGTCGAGCTCGGCCCCCTCCATCGGGACGCAGACCACCCCCGAGCTGTACCGGATCAGGAACGCCAGCAGCTCCGGCGTCGCCTTGGACGCGGCGAAGATCAGGTCGCCCTCGTTCTCCCGGTCCTCGTCGTCGACCACGATCACCGGCCGTCCGGCCCGGATCTCGTCGATCGCGTGCTCGATCGTGTCCAGCTTCAGAATGTCGCCCATCTCAGCCCACCACCACGGGTTCGGGGGTCACGGTGCGTTCGGAGTTCTGGATCCGCCACCACGAGGCGAACCCGATGACGCAGAAGAATCCGTAGACGATGTACATCGTCGCCGACGGGTAGAACTTCGCCTGGATCAGCAGCGGTACGCCGACCACGTCCACCGCGATCCAGATCAGCCAGAACTCGACGAACCCACGGGCCATCCCGTACGTCGCCAGGATCGAGCCGGTCAGGATCCATGCGTCCCACTGCGGTCCCCACGAACCCAGTTCGCGGAGCACGAAGTACGAGATGGCATAGAGCACGACCGCGAGGCCGAGCAGTTCGAGCCGCTCGCGCGCGGTCGCCCAGCGCGGCTGCACCGCCTTCGCGGCGCCGCCGTGGCGGGTCTGGTACCAGCGGTACCAGCCGTAGAGGCTGACCAGCGCGAAGAACACCTGGCGTCCGGCCTGGCCCCAGAGATCCTTGTCCTGCGGGGTGTCGAAGATCCCGCCGACGAAGACCGTGAACAGCAGCACGTTGCCGACGATGCCGACCGGCCAGGCGGCGACCTGCCGGCGCATCCCGAACAGGGCGCTGCCGAGGCCGAACACGTTGCCGACGATCTCGCGGACGAGCACCGCCGAACCGAGGATCACGACCTCCGCGTGCAGCAACCAGTCGATCACTTGGTGCCTCCGTTGTTCGTCAGCAGCCGCTCGACGTACTTGGCGATCACGTCGACCTCGAGGTTGACGGTGTCGCCGACCGCGTTGCGGCCGAGCACGGTCAGCTCGAGCGTCGTCGGGATCAGGCTGACTCCGAAGGTGCCGGTCGCGTCGTCCACGTCGGTGACCGTCAGGGAGACGCCGTCGATGGCGATCGAGCCCTTCTCGGCGACGTACTTGAGGATGCTCGCGGGCGCGGCCACCCGGACGTCCTCCCAGTGCTCGCCCGGCGTTCGGCTCGCGATCGTGCCGACACCGTCGACGTGGCCCTGGACGATGTGCCCGCCGAGCCGTGCGTGCGCGGACACCGCTCGCTCCAGGTTGACCTGCGAGCCCTTGGTGGCCTGGCCGAGGCTGGTGCGCATCAGCGTCTCCCGCATCACGTCGGCGGTGAAAGCGCCGTCCCCGGTCTCGACCACGGTCAGGCAACAGCCGTTGACCGCGATCGAGTCACCGTGGCCGGCATCCTCGGTCACCTTGGGGCCGCGGATCGTGAGCCGGGCGGCGTCCCCTTCCAGCAAGTCGAGCGCCTCGACGGTGCCGAGCTCTTCGACGATTCCGGTGAACATTCAGCGTGTCCTTTGTAGTTCGAGCGGCGTCAGGGTCAGCCGGACGTCGTCGCCGAGGCGGGTGACGTCCGCTAGCTTGAACCGCCGCAGGTGGTCGATCGATTCCGCTCCCAGGTCCCCGATCGCGGAGAACCCGGAGCCGAGCACGGCCGGGGCGACGTACGCGACGATCTGGTCGACCAGCTGCGCGCGGAGGAAGGCGGCGGCCAGCGTCGGACCGCCCTCGAGCCAGAGGTGCCGGATGTGGTGATCGTCCAGCTGCCGGAGCACCTCGGAGGGGTCATGGGTGGGCAGGATGAGCGTCGGCGCGCGGTCGTTGCGGACCTTCGCGGTCGACGGGATCTCCCGGTCGCCGACGACGACACGCAGCGGCTGCCTGGCGGCAGGTACGTCGTCCTCGTCGCGGACCGTCAGCTCCGGGTCGTCGTCCAGCACGGTCTGGGTGCCGACGGCGATCGCGTCACACTCGGCCCGCTTCCGGTGTACGTCGGCGCGCGCGATCGGTCCGGTGATCCACCTGCTGGTCCGATCCGGGGCCGCTGAGCGCCCGTCAAGCGTGGTCGCGAACTTCCAGGTGACGAACGGGCGGCCCATCCGGACGCTGTGCAGCCAGACGTGGTTGACCGCCTCGGCCTCGGTCTCGAGCACCCCCTGCTCGACCTGGATGTTCTTGTTGCTGAGCTTCTCCGCACCACCGGAGGCCTGCCTGTTCGGGTCCGGTACGGCGTACACCACCCGGGCCACCCCGGCCTCGATCAGCGCGTCGGCACACGGCCCGGTCCGGCCGGTGTGATTACACGGTTCCAAGGTCACGTACGCCGTACCGCCACGGGCCCGATCACCCGCCATGGTCAGTGCCACGACCTCGGCATGGGGGCCACCGGCAACGGCATGGAAGCCCTCACCGACCGGATGCCCGTCGCGGCCGGTGATCACGCAGCCCACCACCGGGTTCGGATGGGTGCTGCCGATGCCCCGGCCGGCCAGCTCGACCGCACGCCGCATCCAGGCGACATCGATCGGCGAAGCGTTGTTCACTCACGGTCCCTCGTCGTCACGGACGCACTCCGGGGTCGTGACAACCGGCATGCACGCTCTGCCGTCCGGAGCTCGCCTGGTGAGGCTCGCGTCGCCGGACGTCAGAGCGCACCCGCCGATCGCGTGCGCCTCCCATCCGGACTTTCACCGTCGGTCCCGGAATTCCACCAGGTCAGCCGGCCGCTCAACTGCTGCGGCCGGGTCGCGGACTATTACCGCCGGCTCGGAATTACACCGACCCCGGAGCACGCGAGTGGGTTCACTCGTACCTCAAGTGTGCCACTGCCGGCCCAACCCGCCAGGAGCCAGGTCACATCTTGGTCCCCCGCATCAGCTCCGCGCCCCCACCACCCGCCGAACCCGAACACGGTTGCCGGCCGCCGCACGAGTGGTGACCGCCGCAGAATTCATCAATCGCAGTATTTCACTCCCCACCCCGGCAGCAACCCGATTCCCCTCCACCGCGGGCTGGTGGGGCGGTAGGTTCTTGCCGGTGGAGGCGTTTGCGGGCCGGTATCGGCTGATCGATCTGATCGGGACCGGCGGGATGGGCTCGATCTGGCGGGCGTGGGACCTGCGACGGTCGGCGTACGTGGCGGCGAAGGTGCTCGGGCAACACGATGCGGCCGCGTTGCTGCGGTTCGTCCGGGAGCAGTCGTTGCGGATCGAGCACCCGCACGTGGTCGCGCCGCACGGGTGGGCGGCTGATGACGACAAGGTCGTGTTCGCGATGGAGCTGGTCCGCGGCGGCTCCGTCGCGACGCTGCTCGGGGATCACGGCCCGCTGCCCACGTCGTACGTCGCCGTACTGCTCGACCAACTCCTGCACGGCCTCTCCGCAGTCCACGCGGCAGGCGTCGTACACCGCGACCTGAAGCCCGCCAACCTCCTCCTCGACGCCACCGGCAAGCGACGCCCACATCTCCGCCTGTCCGACTTCGGTGTCGCCGGTCTCCTCGACGAGCCCCGCATGACCCGCCACAGCACCGTCCTCGGCACACCCGGCTACATCGCCCCTGAGCAACTGGCCGGAGCCGACCCCGACCCACGCCAGGACCTGTACACCGTGGGCGCCGTGGCCGCCGAACTCCTCACCGGCGAACGCCCAGGCCCAGACGGCAAGCTTCCACCCGTCGACGGCCCACTGGCCGAGTTCATCCGCAGCAGTACGGCGACCGACCCGTCCCAACGCCCCGACTCCGCGCACACCGCCGGCCGCCTACTCGCCGAGTCCGGCGCCCTCCCACCGGCCCCGACCACCCCCTGGGCAACCCAGCCCGACTCCCCCGAAGTCTTCGACCAACTCCCACCCCTCCCCCGCGCCTGGACCCCCACCGGCCCCGCAGTCCAATCTCACGCTGCCGGACAGGTCGCGACGACGGCAGGCACAGCCGCAGCCAATCCCCTTGCGACAGGTGACAATGCGCCGAGCCACCACGGGAGCACGCCGATCCCATCGCTCAGCACTCCCGACTCACCAGCAGTCGTGGGCGGGGTAGCTCCGGCCCAAAGCCGGAGTCGACTGCTGGTCTGGGTCGCAGCAGTCAGCATCACCGGCGCGGTCGCCCTCCTCGGCACCGCCGCCTGGCTCCTCCTCAGCTGACCGCAGACCGGTCAGCCACTCCCCGAGGCTCCCTGAGGCGCTGCCGCCGCATGTTCGCGCGGGCCGTGCATGAACAGAGCCCGGGCTGTTGGGCCCGGGCTCTGGTGGGTGTTAGTTGTATGGCGGTTGGTTTGGCGGCTGGTGGCCGCCCTGGTTCGGGTACTGCGGCGGCACCTGGCCCGGGTGCTGCGGGCCGCTTGACCAGCCGGCCGGCTGGACGATGGCAGGCTTCTTGCGGAGGCGGAGGACGGCCAGGAGGCCGACCAGCAACAGGACAACACCGCCGCCGGAGAGGCCGGCGATCAGGGCGACCGGGGTGCTGTCGCCGGAGTTGGTGTCGCTGCCCTGGACGGGGCCGCCGGCTTGGGTGCCGTTGCCGTTCTCGTTCTCGTTCCCGTTCTCATTGCCGGAGTCGGACGGGTCGGCGGTGGGTGACGGGGTGACCGAGGTACCGGCGACTGGCGTGGCGCCGTCGACGTACTCGGGCTTGCCGGTGCCCGCCTCACCCTGCACGCCGACAGTCAGCGTGACCGGGATCGTGAACGCCTTGTCGTCGTCCTTGCGGGTCAGCGACACGGCGAGGTAGTACTCACCCGGCATCGAGGTCCCGGTGTCCTGGTTGTTCGCACCGTTGCGGTTCAGGTACCGGATCTCCTTGGTGGTGAGCGCCTGAATCGTCCCGTCCTTGGTCAGGACGCCGCGCTTGCCCGCTCCACCCGGCACCTTCTTCGCGAAGACGGAGTACACATCCTCACCGATCGGCGAGATCACGGCCGTGTCGAGGTACCGGATGCCGTCGAGCGCCTTGCTCGTCGCCGCACCGAGCTGCGGCACCGTGAACTGCGCCTGGATCCGCTGACCCCAGTCGGCCTTCACCCGGTACAGCTGGAGCTCACCCGGCATCAGGGTGGTCTTGTAGCTGCCGGGCTCGAGCAGCGGCGCGTCCGGGAAGCTCGATCCGGGGACGATCTCGCGTGGGGTCGTCCCGGGCATCGAGGTCCAGGTCGGGTCACCGGCCTCGTCGGGCAGGTTGGCCGTGGACGACACCGGCGGCTCCTCATCGATCCGCAGCTCGAACGGCACGCCCTTGAGCTCGCGGTAGTCCTTCCCCGGCGAGACAGTCAGCACCATCTGGTCGGAATCCGAGCACGCCTCCTGCCAATCGGACCAGCTCGACGCGGTCCCGGTCGCCAGACCCTGGTCGCTGCCGAACACCCGGGGGTAGCTCCACCCGCATTCGTCACCCTCGAGGGTCTTGAGCTTGACCTCGGCCTGGATCACCAGCTCGTCGCCAGGAATCCGCCGGAAGCTCACTCCGGCCCGCAGGGTGGAGCCCTTGATGCTGCGCTTGATCAGGTAGTACTTCGCGGTCTGGTCGCCGCCGAACGTGTCCGAGTAGTGGCCTGGGGCAAGCTCCGGAGCGCCCTCCTGCTGCGCGGCACCCTGGACCGGCTCTCCGGAGATCCGGAACGGGCGGAACGCTCGCGTGGACAAGCGATCCAGCCCTGCCTCGAGGTCGATGGTCGAGTCGGCGTCGTAGTAGTCACCGCGGCCCTCACGGGCGACACACTGCAGCTGGCTGCGCGCCTTCCCGCCGACGCGGAAGCCGACCACGTCGATCTTCAGGTCGATACCCTGCTTGGCGATCTGCTGCGCCACCACGCACGGGTCGGGCGCACAGGTCGCCTCACCGTCCGAGACGAGCACGATCGTGCGCTGGCCGGACGGACCGAGGTCCTTGGCGGCCTGCTGGAGCGCGTAGCCGATCGGAGTCTCACCGAACGGCTTGTACGTCGCGATCGCGGCCTGCAACTGCGGCCGGTTGTTCGTGCCGATCGGCACGGTCAGCTGGGTGTCCGTGCAGGCACCGGGCTGGGTGCGCTTGAACACTGTCGCGCCGTACACCCGCAGGCCGACCTCCGCCTCCGCCGGCAGCTTCGTGACCACCTTGGTCAGCGCGGTCCGCGCGGCGACGATCTTGGTCTGCCCGTCGCCGGCCGGCTCCTTCATCGAGCCGGACGAGTCGAGCACCAGGACCAGCTTGTTGCTGCCCGGGTCAGGGTCAGCCTGAGCGGCCGGGATCGCCAGGCCGGCCAGTAGGGCGGTCAGCGTTATGGCGAAGATCGCCCACACCGCGGGGCGGCGGTGTCCCTGCAGAGCCGTCATCGTTTCCTCCAATGAGATTCACTGCCGCAAACGCTCTCAGTTTGCGATAGCAAATGTCAAGTCGCTTCCGCTCACGCCCGGATCGGCGGATCTGTGGATGCTCGGCTGGAAATTTGCGTTCGCGACTGCGAAGATGTTTGCAGTCGCTACCGAGCGGCGGGCGGTCAGAGGAGATCACGCGAATGGACCAGACAGCGCACAACCTGCAGCAGCAGACCGAGCTGTACGGCGAGCCGCTCGGTGAACTGGTGCGCCGGGTGGCCGGCCCGCTCCGTCTGACCCAAGGTGCGCTGGCGCAGGTGATCGGGCTGTCCGCGCCGATGTTGTCGCAGCTGATGAGCGCCCAACGGGTGAAGATCGGCAATCCGGCGGTCGTCTCCCGTCTCCAGGCCCTCGACGAGCTCGCCCACCTGGCGATGATCGGCGAGATCGATCCGGACGACATCCCGGCCGAGCTCGACGGCATCCGCGGCGCCACCGGCGCGTTCACCCGCTCCACCCCGACCGCACAGCTGCCACGATCGTCCGCGGGTGCAGCGCAGGTCCCGGAAGCCACACCATTCCCCGGCCCACCGGGCCTGTCCGCAGTGCCGACGACACAGCAGTCCCGACCAGCGGCAGTCGCACCTGCCGCGAGTACGCCGCCATCCGCGCGCGCCGTCGTACGCGAGATCCAGGACCTGCTCCGCGCTGTCGCCTCTGCCGAGGAGATCCAGCACGCTGCGAGCGCCATCGCACCCGACTCCCCCGCCCTCGCCGAGCTCCTCCTCACTTACGGCACTGGCCGCACCGCCGACGCCCTGACCCACTACGAGCACCACCATGGCTAGGAGCTCTGACCTGTCGGGATCTTGTTGCCGCGCGGGTAGTGGTGTGGCAGTCTCGCGGAGTGCGGGAAGGGTAAGAGGGCAGGCGGCGCGTGGCCGGGCGACCGATTGCTGCGGTGGGTTGCGCGTGCCGTCGGGGGTGGCGCCAGGGTCGTGTCGGTGCGGGAGTTGCACGACGATCAAGGACCGTGGCGGATTTGTGTCGATGTGCGGGGACGTCGAGACCACTTGGTACTGCGGTCTCTTACGCCACGGATCGATGTTGACCTGATCGCCACCGGTGCGGCGGCGTTGGAGGTTGCGGAACGGCACGGGTTGCCGGCTCCACGCTTGCTCGCTAAAGACCTGGACGGACGTGCGGCCGGCGCACCGGCGACGCTGGAGACCTTCGTCGGCGGGAGTACCGCCTGGCCGTCGGCAGTGTCGATCGTGCGGCTCCATGCGGCAGGTGCGGCACTTGCACAGGTCCACGCGATCCCGCTGGAGCCTCAGCCTCACCTGCCGCTCAGAACGCGCCCGATTGCAGTCGATGACTTCGCCGGCGACCGGCGGCGGGGTCGGATGGCAACGACACCGCTGTTGCGTACGGCGGACGAATGGATTCAGAGCCTGCTCCAGCCGCAGGGCGCGACGGTGTTCCTTCACGGCGATGTGTGGCCGGGCAACATGGCGTGGACAGCTGACACCTGCTGCACTCTGATCGACTGGAAGACAGCCGGGGTTGGCGATCCGGGCGTTGACATCGGTGAACTCCGCAAGCAGATCGCGATCACTTACGGACCCGAGGCGATCGCGGGCGTCGTGGACGGCTGGGAACAGACGGCTGGCAGGTCAGCCACGAACATCGACTACTGGGATGCCGTTGCGGCACTCAACACACCAACTGATCTAGGCCCAGTGGCCACCGCGAGGCGTGACGCGTTTCTCCGGGCTGCGCTTGAGCGGCTCGGTGGCGAGGGCTGAGCAGCCGGGCCGCGCGGGACTCGCCTTACGCAGTGGGTTTGGTGATTTGTGCCACGTCACGGGAAGGCACGAGGTGTGGTGGCGGTCACTTCCCCGGCGACGTGGGCGGGCGTCGGGTCACACGGGGTTGATGGGTGGTTGCTAGGGGCAATAGCGGCGGCGCGGATATAGCACAGCGCGAGTAGACATTTCGGCGGTGTCTCAGTGGGTGTCGGGGTGGAATGGCCTCGGTGGGGGTGGTGTTGGGTCTCGAAGGCAGGCGGTTCGCGTCCTGCTCAGTCAACGGTTGTGAGGAGATAGTTGTGCGCGCCTTCAGGGGCTTTCGACGGGTTGTCGCGGTGGGAGCGGCTGTCACGCTGGCGGTGTCGATGGTTGCCTGCGGCAGCGATAACGACCCGGCCGCGAGCGGTTCGGATCTCGGGCTGATGGACGCCGGGACGTTGCGGATCGGGACGCTGACCGACGCGCCGCCGAACGTGTACGTGAAGGACGGCAAGTTCACCGGGTTCGACAACGACCTGATCACCGCGGTGGCGGCGAAGCTGAACCTCAAGCCGGAGTTCGTCGGTACCGACTTCTCCGCGCTGCTGTCCCAGGTGAACGGCGGCCAGTACGACCTCGGCAGCTCGTCCATCACGGTCACCGAGGCACGGAAGAAGACGGTTGCCTTCAGCAATGGGTACGACTTCGGCTACCTCGGGCTGAACACGACCAAGGATTCCGGTATCACGAAGTTCGACCAGCTCCAGGGCAAGCGCGTGGTCGTCGTCCAGGGCACCGTCCAGGACGACTACGCCACCCAGAAGGGCCTGAACCCGGTCCGGGTGCCGAACTACAACGCCGCGCTCGGCCAACTCAAGGCCGGTACGGCGGACGCGTGGGTCTCGCCGGCCGAGATCGGCGAGAAGATGGCGAAGGAGCAGGGTGGCGGCACGGTGATCCTGGCCGCCAAGGAGCTCAGCGACGCGCCGATGGCGTTCGCGGTGGCCAAGAACAACGACAAGCTGCGCGAAGCGGTGAACAAGGCGCTCGACGAGGTCATCGCCGACGGCACCTGGACGAAGCTGGTCGAGCAGTACTACCCGGGTCGCGCCGTACCGGCGAACTTCAAGCCGGGCAGCGGCTCGGTGAAGTTCACCGTCCCGAAGGCGACCGGCACTCCGGCCGCCGGCTGACCGCCGCGGCTGGCGGCGACGGCTGAAGAGACGGCTGACCGAGATGGACATCTGGTCCACCCTGAACGACACCTTCCTCGACTGGGCGTCGATGAAGGAAGTCCTGCCCGAGATGCTCAAGGTGGGACTGGTCAACACCCTGATCCTGGCCGCCGCCTCGGTCGTGCTGGGCACTCTGCTCGGCATGATCGTGGCGGTCATGGGGCTGTCGCGGAAGCGCTGGCTGCGCTGGCCGGCGAAGATCTACACCGACATCTTCCGCGGCCTGCCGGCGATCCTGACCATCCTGCTGATCGGTCAGGGCCTGTCACCGATCACCCGGCACTGGTGGGGCCCGAACCCGTATCCGCTCGGCATCCTGGCGCTGTCGCTGATCGCGGCGGCGTACATCGGCGAGATCTTCCGCTCCGGCATCCAGAGCGTGGAGAAGGGCCAGCTCGAGGCGGCTCGGGCACTCGGATTCACTTACACGGCCGGGATGCAGCTGGTTGTCATTCCGCAAGGGGTACGACGGGTGCTGCCGGCGCTGGTGAATCAGTTCATCGCGCTGGTGAAGGAGTCGAGTCTGGTCTACTTCCTCGGGCTGCTCGCCAGTCAGCGAGAGCTGTTCCGGATCGGGCAGGACGCAGCAGCGACCAACGGAAACCTGTCGCCGTTGCTGCTGGCCGGCATCTTCTACCTGGTGATCACGGTGCCGTTGACCCATCTGGTGAACTACATCGACAAGCGGTTGCGCGAGGGTCGTCCGACCGACGAGACCCGCGCGGACGACGTCGTACTGGAGGACTTGGCCCATGCAAACCGCTGAGAACTACGCGGCGGCCAGTCTCGAGGTCTCCGGGATCGAGCTGGCGTTCGGCAGCAACAAGGTGTTGCGGGGTGTCGATCTCGCCGTACCGGCCGGGCGTACGGCGTGCGTGATCGGGCCGTCCGGGTCCGGGAAATCGACGTTGCTGCGGGCAATCAATCGGCTGCTCGAGCCGGACGCCGGAGACATCCGGCTGGGCGATGAGTCGGTACTGAAGAGCAATCCGGACGAGCTGCGGCGGCGGATCGGGATGGTGTTCCAGCACTTCAACCTGTTCCCGCACAAGACCGTGCTGGAGAACATCACGCTGCCGCTGCGCAAGATCAAGAACCTCGGGCCCGAGGAGGCTGGGGCCGCGGCGCTGGCGCAGCTCGAGCTCGTCGGCCTCGGCAACAAGGCGTCGTCGCGACCGGGCAATCTCTCCGGTGGTCAGCAGCAGCGAGTGGCGATCGCGCGGGCGCTGGCGATGAAGCCCGAGGTGATGCTGTTCGACGAGGCGACCTCGGCGCTCGACCCCGAACTGGTGAAGGGTGTGCTGGGTCTGATGGCGGATCTCGCCCAGGCCGGTATGACGATGGTCGTCGTCACGCACGAGATGGGGTTCGCCCGCGAGGTCGCCGACCAGGTCGCGTTCATGGACAACGGTGTGGTGGTGGAGTCCGGCGTACCGGAGCAGATCTTCACGGCCGCGGCGTCGCCACGGCTGCAGCAGTTCCTCTCCCAGGTTCTCTGAACTCGCTGACCCCTGGCGTAAATGGTTGCCGGGGGCCACGATGGGGAGACGAACCCCATATGGGGTTCACCATGGCTGGGGGATGGTCATAATGAAAAATCTTCGATTGCCGGGCCAGGCTCGCTGGTCGGGCCGGCTGACCTCGACAGCGCTCGCCATCGGGCTGAGCGCCGCGCTCGGCGGCGTGGCGAGCGCAGCGCCATCAGGCACCGCAGAGTCGGCCGCGGCCGCGCAGACGGGTGCCGATACCGACGCGGTGACCGCGGCTTCAGGCGAAGCATTGACCGAGGGCGCGGACCAAGCGGTGGTTGGGGGCGCGGACCAGGCAGTGAGTGAGGCCATGGGCCAGGTGATGGCTGGGGGTGAAGAGCAAGCGGCGGGGACGCGGAAGGTGAAGTGGGTCTATCTCACGTTCGATGACGGGCCGAGTCCGCGGTACACGGCGCAGGTTCTGAAGATTCTTCAGACCTACAAGGTCCGGGCGACCTTCTTCGTCATCGGTCAGAACGTCAAGCGCTACCCCGCCCTGACCCGGCGCGCCGATCAGCGCGGCCACAGCGTGCAGAGTCACACCTGGTCCCACCCGAACCTCCGGAAGGTCAACTGGTCGACCTTCAAGTACCAGATCCGGACCACGGACCGGTACGTCCGCGCTCAGACCGGCTACACCCCGCGCTGCCTCCGGCCGCCGTACGGCGCGACGAACAGGCTGGTCGCCAGGCGGGCGGCCACGCTCGGCAAGACGATCAAGCTGTGGTCCGTCGACCCGCGCGACTGGACGCGCCCCGGCAAGTCGGTGATCGCCCGCCGGGTGCTGGCGAACGTGCGGAGCGGCTCGGTGGTCCTGCTGCACGACGGCGGCGGCAACCGCAGTCAGACGGTCGCGGCGCTGCCGACGATCCTGAAGACGCTCAACGCCCGCGGCTACGTGTTCTACCCCCTGTGGTGCCGCTAGCGTCCGCTATCCGTGGATTGTTGACGCGACAACGGCGTGGGTACTCGTTTTCCGGCCGATCGCGCCGAAGGTGGACGGGTGAGGAAGTGAGCCCACCACCGCCCTGGGGGACACATGGCTTTGACGCGCTCCGGCCACCGCATGGTCGGTCTGGCGATGATGATGGTGGTCAGCACTGTGATCGGCACAGTGGTGGTCGCGGCTGCCCGCACGCCCAGCCAGCCGTCGGCGAGCCCGCCACCAGCAGCACCGGTCCAAAAAGCGCTCCCCACCAAGTACGTCGTCCTGACCTTCGACGACGGGCCCGATCCGGTGTACACCCCGCTGATCCTCGACGTGCTCGCGAAGTACGACGCCAAGGCGACGTTCTTCGAGGTGGGCCGGAATGTGGTGAAGCATCCGGCCCTGACCAAGCGGATCCACGCCGCCGGGCACAGTGTGCAGAACCACACCTGGACCCACGCGGACCTCCGGCCGCTGTCTGCGGCATCGTTTCGGCAGCAGATCTCATCCACGGACCAGGCGATCCGCGCTCAGACCGGTGGTACGCCGGCCTGCCTACGGCCGCCGTACGGCGCGATGAACAGCACCGTCACCAAGCGGGCGAAGGCCCTCGGCAAGGATCTCGTGGTCTGGGATATCGACTCACGCGACTGGACCAAGCCCGGTACGGCAGCGATCGTACGGCGCGTGCTGGCCGGCGTACACAACGGTTCGGTGATCCTGATGCATGACGGCGGCGGGAACCGCAGTCAGACGGTCGCCGCGCTGCCGACGATCCTGAAGACACTCAAGGCGCGGGGCTACGGGTTCCGGACCGTCACCTGTTAGGCGAAGGCCTCGACCAGGGGTACGACGTCGGCGATCGACTCGACGATGCGGGTGGGACGGTACGGGAAGCGGTCGACCTCGTGCTCGCCGGTCGAACCAGACAGCACGAGGACGGTGCGCAAGCCGGCCTCGAGACCACTGATGATGTCGGTGTCCATCCGGTCGCCGATCATCACCGCAGTCTCTGAGTGCGCCTCGATCCGGTTCAGAGCGCTGCGCATCATCAGCGGGTTCGGCTTGCCGACGAAGTACGGCGCTACGCCGGTGGCGCGGGTGATCAGCGCGGCCACCGAACCGGTCGCGGGCAGCGGTCCCTCGGTCGACGGGCCGGTCGGGTCCGGGTTGGTGGCCAGGAACCGGGCACCGTCGGAGATCAGCCGGATCGCCCTGGTGATGGCCTCGAACGAGTACGTGCGGGTCTCCCCCAGGACGACGTAGTCCGGCGCCCGCTCGGTCAGCACGTAGCCGATCTCGTGCAAGGCCGTCGTCAGGCCGGCTTCGCCGATCACGTACGCCGAACCGCCGGGGCGCTGGTCGTCGAGGAACTGGGCGGTGGCCAGCGCACTGGTCCAGATCGCCTCCTCGGGGACATCGATGCCACCGGCAAGCAATCGGGCGCGCAGGTCGCGCGGGGTGAAGATCGAGTTGTTCGTCAGGACCAGGAACTTCTTCCCGGATTTCTGCAGCGAGGCGATGAACTCGCCGGCCCCTGGAATGGCGCGTTCCTCGTGCACGAGTACGCCGTCCATGTCCGTCAGCCAGCTCTCCACCGGCTTGTGCTCGGTCATTCAGACTCCTTCGCCGCCGACCGCCCCATCGTAGCGAGGACTCGAAACTGTCGATGGCAGGCGTGAGAATGCGGCCATGGAGCTCTCCGGATACCGCGAACTGTGGCACACGCGCGGCGTGATGGCCCTGCTGGCAGCGTCGCTGCTGGCGCGCTTGCCGATGCTGGCCACGATGGTGCCGGTCGCGTTCCTGGCCAAGGACCTCAGCGGGTCGTTCCGCTGGGCCGGAATCGTCGCCGGTGCGTACTCGGTCGGCATGGCGATCGCCGGACCGCTGTGGTCCAGGACGGCGGACCGGCGCGGTGCCCGTGGCGTGCTGCTGGTGACCGGTATGTCCTGGAGCGTTGCACTGGCGGCGCTGGCCGCCCTCCCGGCCGGGCTCTACCGGCTGATGCCGCTGGTGACCTTCGTCGCGGGGGCGCTCGTACCGCCGGTGATGCAGACGCTGCGGGCAGCCTGGCCGCGGGTCGTCCACGGTCCGGGGCTGCGGACGGCGTACGCGGTGGACGCGACCGCGCAGGAGCTGCTGTTCATCGTCGGTCCGATGCTCGGGGCAACAGCTGTGAGCGTGGCGAGCCCGCGACTCGGTGTATTGCTCGCGGCCGCGATGGCGGCCGCGTTCATCTGGTGGTACGCACTGCTGCAACCCGCGCCGCTCGACCACGACGACGCGAGCGGACCACGGCTGACCGCGCGTCAGCTGGTCTGGCACCGCTATCGCCTGCCGTTGATCCTCTCCTTCGGTCTGTGGGTGATGGCGTTCAGCGGCATCTCCCTCGGCATCGTCGCGTTCGCGGACGAGCACGGTGAGCGGCTGATCGCAGGCATCCTGGAGGCCGTCTGGGCGTTCGGCAGCCTGGTCGGTGGAGCTGTGGCCGGTGCGTTGCCTGGGCGGCATACGTCGTACCTGTGGCGGCGGGCGGCTCTGGTCACAGTGGGCATGCTGCTGTGTGTGTTCGCGACCTGGTCACCGGTGGCGCTCGGCGCCGCGCTGCTTGTGTCCGGCTTGACGCTGGCGCCGGCGATCGGCGCCTTGTACGAGCGTCTTGGCGCGCTCACCCCCGACTCCGTGCGCACCGAGGTTTTCGGCTGGATGGGGAGCGCGGCGATGGGCGGAGCCGCGATCGGATCGGCGGTGTCCGGCGCGGTGGTCGAGAGCTTCGGCGTCCGCTACGTCTGGCTCGTCGCGACGGTGCTCGCGGCAGGGGCGTTCGTCCTGTTGCTCAGAGTCCCACCGCAACTCCCCACCGAAAGCGTGTCCACTGAGTCAGCTGGAGGCCTGCTCGGCGAGGGTGCGTAGCTGGTCGACCATCGCGTTGGGGTTGTCGGCGGCGTAGACGGCTGAGCCGGCGACGAAGACGTCGGCGCCCGCGTCGGCGCAGCGCTCGATCGTGTCCATCGAGACCCCGCCGTCGATCTGGACCCAGAGGTCGAGGCCGTGCTTGTCGAGGAGCTGGCGGGTCCGGCGGATCTTCGGCACGCACACGTCGAGGAACTTCTGGCCGCCGAACCCGGGTTCGACGGTCATGATCAGGATCATGTCGAGCTCGGGGAGGAGGTCCTCGTACGGCTCGATTGGGGTGGCCGGCTTGAGCGCCATCGCGGCGCGGGCGCCCTTGGCGCGGATCTCCCGGGCGGTGCGGATCGGGGCGCGGCACGCCTCGATGTGGAAGGTGACGCTCGAGGCGCCGGCCTCGACGTACCCGGGGGCCCACCGGTCCGGGTCCTCGATCATCAGGTGACAGTCGAGCGGGGTGTCGGTCGCCTTGGCCAGCGACTCGACCACCGGCAGGCCGAGGGTGAGGTTCGGCACGAAGTGGTTGTCCATCACGTCGACATGCAGCCAATCGGCGTTCGACACAGCGGCCGCCTCGTCGGCGAGCCGGGCGAAGTCGGCGGACAGGATGCTCGGCGCGATCTGAATCCCCATGGGCGTCAATCTACCGACGGGCCTTGACCCACTCGACGACCCGGTCCACTGATTCGACTGCCTCGACTCCGGCAGGCAGCGGCGGACGGCGGATCACCACCACGGATACGCCGAGCTCTCGCGCAGCAATCAGCTTGGCAGCCGTCTGTGCGCCGCCGCTGTGCTTGGTCACCAATACGTCGATCTGGTGCTGCCGCATCAGCTCGAGCTCACCGTCAACGTCGTACGGGCCTCGGTCGAGGATCAGCTCGCACCACGTCGGGATTGGCTCCGGCGGCTCGACGCAGCGCGCGAGCGCCCACACGCCGATCCGCGCAAAGGCGGACAGCCCTTGGCGGCCGATGGTGAGGAACGCACGGGATCCAACCGCGGGCAGCAGCCCGGCCGCTTCCGACGCCGTGTCGACCCAGTGCCACTCGTCACCTGGGGCCGAGGTCCAGCCAGGGCGGCGCAGGATCAGGAGAGGTACGTCGACCTCGCGAGCAGCCTCGACGGCGTGCTCGGTCATCGTGGCGGCGAACGGGTGCGTGGCATCGACAACCGCGTCGACCGAGTTGTCCCGCAGCCAGGCAGCCAGGCCCTCGGTGCCGCCGAAACCGCCCTGCCGGACCTCCCCGACCGGCAGGCGCGCGTCCGTGATGCGGCCGGCGAGCGAGGACACCACGTGGACACCAGGCTCGGCCGCGAACGCAGCAGCGAGCGAGCGTGCCTCGCCGGTGCCACCGAGCAGGAGGATCTTCATCGGGTCCGCGTGGTCGAGTACAGGTGACTGTCGCGGAAGGCGGTCGCCGACAGGACCTTGCCCACGATGATGACCGCGGTACGGCGGATGTCCGCGGCGCGCACCTGGTCGGCGATGTCGGCGAGCGTGCCGCGCAGGATCACCTCGTCGTCGCGGGACGCCCGTGCGACCACCGCGACCGGGCAGTCGGCACCGTACGCAGGCGTGAGCTCGTCGACCACGCGGTCGATCACCTGGACAGCGAGGTGCAGCGCAATCGTCGACCCGCTTGCGCCCAAGGTGGCCAGATCCTCGCCGGGAGGCATCGCGGACGCCCGGCCCGCGATCCGGGTGAGGATCACCGTCTGGCCGACCTCGGGGACGGTCAGCTCGCGGCCAAGGGTGGCCGCGGCCGCCGCGTATGCGGGTACGCCGGGTGTCACGTCGTACGGGATGCCGAGGTCGTCGAGGCGGCGCATCTGCTCGGCCATCGCGCTGAAGACCGACGGGTCGCCGGAGTGGAGCCGGGCGACGTCGAGTCCGTCGGCGTTCGCGGCGGCGAGTTCGGCGATGATCTCGTCGAGGTTCAGGGCTGCCGTGTCGACCTTGCGGGCGCCGACCGGGCAGTGGTCGAGGAGCTCGACGGGAACGAGCGCGCCGGCGTACAGGCAGACCGGTGAGGATGAGATCAGGTCACGACCGCGGACGGTGATCAGATCGGCGGCGCCCGGGCCGGCCCCGATGAAGTGCACGGTCACGGGGCCTCCGGTCTGGACGCGGCATTCAATACCGTCACTTGGTCACGCTCCAGATCGTCACTGGCATGGCGGGGCGCCAGCCGGTCATGGTTCCGACCGCCGAGGCGCGCTGGACGTCGAGGCGGACGAGGTCCCCGCCGAGTTCGCCGTACCAGCGGGCGATCAACGCTTCGGTCTCCAGCGTCACGCCGTTCAGCACGAGTCGGCCGCCGGGTGCGAGTGCGTTCCAGCAGGCTTCGACCATGCCGGCCGCGGTCGCTCCCCCGCCGATGAAGATCGCGTCGGGCGTCTCCAGTTCGTCCAATCCGTCGGGTGCCTTGCCCAGCACAACCGTCACCGAGGCACCGAGCGCGGCAGCGTTGCGCTCCAGGCGCTTGGCGCGGTCAGGATCACGTTCGATCGCGATCGCCCGGCAGGTGGGGTGATGCCGCGACCACTCGATCGCGATGCTGCCCGCACCACCGCCGACGTCCCACAGCAGCTGACCCGGAACCGGCGCGAGCCGCGAGAGCGTCACCGCGCGGACCTCGCGCTTGGTGAGTTGCCCGTCGTTCTCGTACGCGTCGTCGGGCAGTCCAGGCACAGTAGGCAGCAGCGCTGCGTCCTCATCCGCCTGGCACAGTACGCCGATCACGTTGAGCGCATCGACCTCGTGCGACCACTCAGCTGCGCGAGCCGTCCGCACACGCTCCGACGGTCCGCCAAGTTGTTCGAGCACGGTCACCGCGCTGGAGCCATAACCACGCGATACGAGCAGTCCGGCCACCTCGGCAGGTGTGTGCGCGCCCCAACTCAACACGAGGAGCCGACGGCCCGGCTGTACGTGCGGGTGCATGAGCTCGACGGGATTTCCGACCAGACTGACCACCTGGACCTGGTCCTGCGCCCACCCGAGTCGCGCAGACGCCAGTGACACGCTCGACGGGTGGGGAATCACCCGTACGGCGTCCGCCCCCAGCAACCGCGTCAACGTCGTACCGATCCCGTGGAACGTCGGATCGCCGCTGGCCAGCACACACACTCGTCGCCCACGGTGCTCGTCCAACAAGCCAGGCAGGGCTTCCGACAACGGAGAGGGCCACGCGATGCGTTGTCCGGTCACCCCAGGGACGAGCGCCAACTGCCGGGTGCTGCCCATCAGTACGTCTGCTGACTCGACGGCACTCCTTGCAGCAGACGAGAGCCCTTCCCACCCGTCCGCACCGATTCCCACGACTGTCACGACGTCACCCGGCATTGCCCAGCACCTTCGTCACAGTGATCTCGATGACCACGCGCTGTGGGTTGACTCGCGGCTCCCGGTAGCGCTTGGCATAGCGCCGTACGGCGTCCTCCACTCGCTCGGGATCGTCGTTGACCACAGCACGCCCCTCCAGCGTCGACCAGCGGCGGCCGTCCACCTGGGTCACCGCGACCGCAGCGACCCCGGCCTGACGGATCGTCCGGGCCTTGTACGACGTACCCGAGCAGATCACCCGCGCGAGCCCCGCCTCGACATCCAGGGTCGCCCCGACCGGCGTCGAGTGCACGGTCCCGTCCGCACGGACGGTGCTCAGCACACACAGATGCCGCTCGGTCCAGAACTCCACAAGTCCATCACTCCAACGCACCCCGCGATGGTAGACGTGATGGCCCGCCCGGCAATCAGCCAGGCGGGCCGTCAGGCGCCGGACCCCTCAGACCGGCGCCGGTACCAGGTCAGCCGACGTCGCGGCGACGGAAGGCGGCCAGGCCTGCCACCGTCAAGGCCGCGGCGATGGCCGTCAGCCAGAGGACCGGAGCGACGGTGAAGTCGCCGCCGGGCAGGCGCGGGGTGTGGCCGTACGGGCTGAGATTCATCACGCCCTCGGGCAGGTTGAAGATCGCGCCGAACTGGCCGATCAGCAGGAAGACGCCGAACAGGACCCACGCACCGGTGACCAGCTTGGGAGCCAGGCCGAACAGTAGGACGACCAGCGCCGTGACCAACCAGATCGCGGGAAGCTGGACGGCCGCCGCCGCGAGCATGCGGGGCACCTGCCGACCCATGTTGCCCAGCGAGGCACCACTGGAGATACCGGAGCCGAGCCCGGCAACCAGGATCAGCGCACCCGTCCCGAACATGGCCATCAGCACGTGACTGCCCAGCCACTGCGCCCGGGTGACGCCGGTGGCCAGCAGCGGCTCGGCCCGGAGCGCCGTCTCCTCCGACCGCAGCCGGAGCGCCGCCTGGATGCCGAAGGCCGAGGCAAGCAGGCCGACCATCCCCATCTCGGTCGCCAGGAACGCGTCGGTGATGCCGTTGACGCCGCCGAGCTTCTCCACCATCTCCCTGGCGCTGTCGCTGGACACGAACCCGTCCACATTGCTGGCGATGTTGCCCACCAACAGGCCGAGCAGCAGGAACGCGAAACCCCAGCCGTACAAGGAGCCTCGGTGCAGGCGCCACGCCAGCGCGAGCGGCGACCGCAGCGACGGTGACGCGGTCGCAGGCCCTGGCCGCGGCCGCACCAGGCCGGCACCGACGTCCCGCCGCCGGATCAGCGCGAACGCACCGGCGACCAGCGCGGCCATGAACACCAGCGGCAGCAGTACGACGACGTACCGGTCACCGGCGAACGCGCGGACCTGCTGGGACCATCCGATCGGCGACAGCCACGACACCCACTCGGACTTGCCGTCGGAGGACGAGTCACCGATTGCCCGCAGTACGTACGAGACCCCGAGGATGACCGCGGTGAACCCGTTCGCGGCGCGAGCGCCTTCGGTCAGCTGAGCGGTCACCGCGGCCACGCCCGCGAAGGACAGTCCAGCCGCGGCCCACATCAGCCCGAAGGCGAACGAACCGGCCGCGGGCAGTCCGACCCCGATCAACGAGAGAGCAGTCAGGAGACCGAGCAGTACGACGGTCCCCGACGACACGATCAGTGCCGCGGCCAGAGCGGCGTACCGGCCGAGGACTCCGGCGCTGAGCAGCTCGAGCCGGCCGGACTCTTCCTCGGTTCGGGTGTGCCGTACGACGAGGATCGCGGCCAGCAACCCGACCAGCGCCGCGCCGAACGCGGTCAGCTTGAACAGCGACAGCTCACCGAGCGAGGTCTCGTCGAAGATCCGGCCGTACAGCGACACCAGGGCCGGCGACGCGTTCGACGTCCGGGCGGCCTCGATCCGGGACTGGACGTCCGGGTAGAGGTCGATCGAGGCCTGTGCCGATCCGGCCGCCATCGTCACGAACACCACGATCCACACCGGGATCAGGATCCGGTCCCGGCGCAGCGCGAGCCGCACCAGGGTTCCGGTACCGACGAAGTCGCTCATGCTTCCGCCTCGCTGGCGCTCGGCTCCAGCATGAGCGATAAGTCGGCTGTGCTTTTTGTTCGCTCGCTGCGCTCGCTCATCGGACCGCCGCCATCGGTTCGGACTCTTCCTCGTAGTGGCGCAGGAAGAGCTCCTCCAGCGTCGGCGGCTGCGCGACCAGGCTCTTGATCCCGCTCGCGGACAGTTGCCGCATCACCGCATCCAGCTGGGCGGTGTCCACCTCGCACCGGACCCGGTTGCCCTCGACATCGAGATCGTGGACGCCGGGCAGTGACGCGAGCCCGTTCGGCGACCCGGCCAGCTCGGCGTGGATCGACGTACGGGTGAGGTGCCGCAGGTCGGACAGCGTGCCGGACTCGACCACCTTGCCGCGCCGGATGATGCTGATCCGGTCACACAGGGCCTCGACCTCGGACAGGATGTGGCTCGACAGCAGCACGGTGCGGTCGCGCTGGCGCTCCTCCTCGATGCACTGCCGGAACACCTCCTCCATCAGCGGGTCCAGGCCGGACGTCGGCTCGTCGAGGATGAGCAGCTCGACGTCCGACGCGAGCGCCGCGACCAGGGCGACCTTCTGCCGGTTGCCCTTGGAGTAGGTGCGGCCCTTCTTGGTCGGGTCGAGGTCGAACCGGCGCAGCAGGTCGTCCCGCTTCTTCGGGTCCAGCCCGCCGCGGAGCCGGCCGAGCAGGTCGATCACCTCGCCGCCGGTCAGGTTCGGCCAGAGGTTGACGTCACCCGGGACGTAGGCGAGCCGGCGGTGCAGCTTCGCCGCGTCGTGCCACGGGTCGCCGCCGAGCAGCGAGACGTCACCGGCGTCACCGCGCAGCAGGCCGAGCAGCACCCGGATGGTCGTGGACTTCCCGGCGCCGTTCGGGCCGAGGAATCCGTGCACCTCACCGGTCGCGACCTCCAGGTCGAGACCATCGAGGGCGTGCGTACTTCCGTACGACTTGTGCAGTCCAGAGACCACGATGGCTGATGTCATAGTTCATAACGTACACTTCATTCAGAAGATTGTGAATCTTACTAACACGGTTCTCACACAGTCGGTGGTTTGCCGGCGAAAGAGGAGATGATGGGGCGGTGAGTGCACAACGAGACGACGAAGCCGTCAGGCGGTACGCCGAGCAGTTCGGCAACCTGCTGGCCGACACGGGCTGGCCGCGGATGGCCGCCCGGGTCTTCGCCGCCATCTTGTCCAGCGAGGAGGGGCGGATGACCGCCGCCGAGCTGTCCGACCGCCTGCAGGCCAGCCCCGCCGCCGTGTCCGGCGCGGTCAACTACCTGCTGCAGTTGCGACTGGCCAGCCGGGAGCGGGAGCCCGGCAGCCGCCGCGACGTGTACGTCGTCCAGGACGACTTCTGGTACCAGACCATGATGCGCCAGGACCAGGCCCTGACCCGCTGGTCCGACTCGCTCAACCAGGTCCTGGCCGCAGCCGGCGAAGGCTCCGCCGCCCACCGCCGGATCCGCGCCTCCCTCGGCTTCATCGAGTTCATCGAGGAAGAGGTCCACGGCCTCAGCGAGCGCTGGATCAAACGCAAAGCCGAGATCGACGCCGCCCTCGACGCCGAGTACGGCACCTAGTCAAGGCAGGGCTTGAACAAGAAGCCGGGCGTTGAGACAGGTTATTCCGTGTCCTAACCCCCGGCTTCCTGTTCAAGGCGTGTCCACAGGCGGGAACTCGGGCGCGACGGCTACATCTGCTGAGTCTGCGCGCCGCCATGGAGCGGATGGGGCCGAAGACCTTTGTCAGTCATCACTCCGCAGCAGTGCTGCACGGCCTCCCGACGTGGGGACTGGACCTGCGCAGGGTCCAGGTATCTCGGACCTCCGGCCGAGCACGATCGGACTCCGTCGTCGAGGTCCACCGCACATCGATAGAGGCGGACGAACTGACCGAGGTGGACGGCCTTCGGGCGGTAGCTCCGGCCCGCGCGGTCGCCGAGTCCGCGTGCGGCTCGTCGTACGAGGTGGGTGTGGTGCTGGGTGACGCGGCGCTTCACCAGCAGCTCGTCGCGCCGGAGCTGTTGATCGCGACGGCGGACCGGCACACGTACTGGAACGGTTCGCCGGCGGCGCGAGCTGCGGCACGATTCGCCAACGGGTTGAGCGAATCGGTCGGCGAGTCCCGGCTGCGGGTACTGATGGCGAACGCGGGCCTCCCGGCGCCGGCACTGCAGGTGGAGATCCACGACCGGAACCACCGGCGGATCGGGCGAGTGGACTTCCTTCTGCTGGGACGGTTGATCGTCGAATTCGACGGAGCACAGAAGTACGGCGACAGCGCCGACGCGGTGCTGGCGGAGAAATGGCGGGAGGACCGGCTCCGGGCGTGCGGTCATCAGGTTGTCCGGACGGGCTGGGCTGACCTCGACCGGCCCCGAGCCACCGCCGAGCGGATCCGTGCGGGGCTGAATGCGTGAACAGAATGTGGTGGCCTGAGACAGGCAATTCCCTGTCCCAGGCCACCAGTTCTTGTCCTAGCCGCGGCTACCGGAGTGTGCCCGCAGCCACAGTGTCCAGGGCTTGCTGGAGCAAGGGGTTCACCTTGTGGTTGGTGGACTTGGACTTGGGGAGGTGTACGGCGTTGCCGTCTATTGGGCCGTTGACCGGGTAGACGGACAGCTCCGCCGGGAGTGGGGAGGTGCCGCAGACCTGGTTCTTGCCGGGGAGTTCGCCGCTGAAGACGAAGGTGTCACCGATCGCCTCGGCGCAGGACGAGGCCGAGCCGACGTACTGGCCGTGCTGGCCCTCGTCGTCGATGGCAACGAACCTGGTCGCCTTGGCGGTGTCCTGGTGAGTGCGCAATGCACCCTCGTACGCCGTCGCCGGATCGAGCTCACCCTGGATCATCAGCATCCGCGGCGAGCCCTTCAGGTCGAGCTTGCGATCCTGCGCCTCGTACGGCCAGAAGGCGCAGAACGGTACGCCGTTCATGTAGCCGAAGAAGTTGTACTTGGCGGCCATCCGGTCCGCCTCGCGCAGGTAGAACCGCGGGTCGCTGTTCCACTTCGTGTCATTGCAGCGGACCGTCGTACCGATGGGACCGAGGTTGACCACGGCGTCACCCGTCGACTTGGCCGCTGTCGCGCGGGCGTCGGCGATCAGCGAGTGGGTCGAGTCCACCTTCAGGGCGGCCAGGGTCGATACGGCCGCCGGCGTCACGCCGTACCGGGCCCGCATCGCGGCGAGGGTGTCGAACGCCTGCAGCTCCGGCGAGATCCGGGCCCAGGCACGGTCGACGTGCCGCAGTTCGATCGCCCCCGAGGCCGACGGGTCCTTGACGTACTCGTCGTGAATCAGGATGTCGAGCGTCCCCCGGATGAAGCGGACATTGCCGTACTGGACGCTGTAGATGGTGGTGTCGAGGCTCTCCCCGGTCTCCGACGACGTACCGGCCTTGACCAGCGTGACCAGGCCCGCGCGGATTCCGTTGTACGTCGCCCGCACCTGCTTGAACGTGCTGCCCAGGCCGTCGATCTGGTCGGCGTGCCGGGCGATCCACGGGAACAACTGGGTGTCCCGCCGGCGCTGGCCGGAGAACGGGTCGAAGTTCACGTTGTCCCACTGGGTGTGGGTCCAGTCCATGTTCGAGTCGATCACGAACCGGCCGACCTTCGACGGGTAGGTGTCGGCGTACCAGCCGCCGAGCCAGGTTCCGTAGCTGTAGCCGATCAGGTTCAGCTGCCGCGCCTTGAACAGCGCCCGCAGGAACTCCATGTCGTACACCGTCTGCTGGCTGCTGACGAACTGGCTGAACTCGGTCGCGGAGCACGCGTCTGCGAGCAGCTTGGCCTCGGCCACCTCGGCCACGTGGGTCTGCCGGGTGCGCTCCTTGCGGTCCGGGGTCGTCGGCAACGCGTTCAGGGCCTCGGTCGTGGTCAGGCACTGCAGCGGGGTGCTCTGGCCGAACCCGCGCGGGTCGAAGCCGAGCAGGTCGAAGTCACTGAACAGCTGGGTCTTCTCGATCGCCAGCGAGGCCGACAGGGTCAGTCCGGCGCCACCCGGTCCGCCCGGGTTGGTCGTCATCAGGCCCTTCGACGTATCGGTGGCCTTGCTGTAGGCGATCGCGACCTCGACGTCGGGGTGCGCGTCCGGGTGGGCCCAGTCCATCGGGACCTTCACCTTCGCGCAGTTGGTGGTCGGCGCCTGCGGGTACAGGTTCTTGACCTGTGCGTCGAACGCGCAGACCGACCAGGTGATCGGCTGGTCGAGGTACTTCTGTGGAATGGACGGGACCGGCGGATCCACCGGACCATTGGCCGCGGGCGCTGCGGCGGCCGAGCTGATGGCCACCTGGGGCATGACGAGTACCGTCGCCAGGGCCAGAGCGATCTTGGGAAGTCTGATCACGCTGTCAACTCCTGTGTGTCCGGGCGGGTTCAGCAGACAGCAACCTATTCCGGAACGGCCACCAGGAACACCCGCCACAGCAAGGTCAAGGGCAATCCCTAAAGCTCGTAGACGGTGAAGATTGTGCAGTACATCGGTGGCGACTCCAGCCCGGGGTAGTACAAACGCCCGACGTCATCGGTGATTTTGAAGTACGCCGTCGACGCGCCCACCTGGGACGGCGCCTGCAACGCCATCGACACTGTCACGATCTCCCCCGGTACGGCGTCCGGCAGCCGAGCGCGATGCGGTGACCGCAACCACCCCGGCGTACCCGCCGCGCCCTGCCGGGTCAGCCAGCGATCGTGCCAGGGCCGTTCACCGCTGTTGCGGACCTCCCAGGTCTTCTCGAACTCCTGGTCCCGGCACACCCGCGTGCCGTCCGGCACCGTCTCCCCCACCAACTCCGCCCGGTCCTCCGGGTGGTGGTCGACCGGCACGGATCCACCGAGCAGCACCGGCTGGACGCGCCGGCGCATGTCCCGCAGCGACATGTCGCGACCGGCTCGGACGGCAGCATCCAGCTCCATCAACTGGTTGACCAAGGCCTGGCCGGCACCGAACGAGGCGTCGTACCACTCGATCAGCTCGCGGCTGGGCTTGGTGTGACCGCGCTCGACCCGGGACAGGTGGCCCTTGTCCCAGCCGGACTGGGCGGCGGCGCGCGACAGCGGTACGCCGGCCGCTTCCCGGAGCTCACGCATCCGGCAGCCGATCACAACACGAGCCTGTGCTGGCCTCACGGCGCACTCCCGAATCGATCGTTGCCCACTGCGACAACAAGATAACTCTCTGATTCTCTGTAAGTCAGTGCCAGTTCGCCACTGACTGAGCGAAAAGGACAAACATCATGCGTACCGCCCTCCTGCGCAGCATCGCTCGTATCACCGCAACCCTCGTCCTCGGCGCGACCGCCCTGGTGAGTGCCGGCACCCTGCCCGCGCACGCCGCCACCGGCACCGTGGTCACCGACAGCGGGCTCGGCGTGACCATCCGGTCCGGGAACGCCACCAGCTTCGGCGCGGTCGGGACCCAGCCGAACGGCCCGGTCGAGATCGACTGCCAGATCTACGGCGAGCCGGTGACCGGCAAGTTCGGCCGCAGCCTGATCTGGGACCACATCCCCGGCAAGGGCTACATCTCCGACGCGTACGTCGACACCGGCAGTTCCGGCCTGGTCGCGCCGCTGTGCACCAGCAACCCGCGCGCCGACAAGTCCATCGCCTGGTACTCCGCCCGCAACGGCTCGACGGCGTTCCAGGGGTACTGCGAGATGGCCGCCGAGAACTCCTACGGCAAGACCGGGATCTACGCCTCGGCCAAGGCCAACTGGAACGACGCCGTCGCCCGCGGCGCCGCCCACCGCGGCGACCTGAACCCGCCGAAGGGCGCTCTGGTCTTCTGGGACCTGGCCGCACCGTACGGCCACGTCGGTGTGGCCCGCGGTGACGGCTACTTCTGGGCCACCAGCGTCAACGGCAGGATCGGCCTGGCCAAGCTCCCGTACTTCTCCAGCTACCTCGGCTGGGCCTGGCCGAACTTCTGACCACCACTCACCCGAAGAGCACCTGGACGCGCGTTCCGCCCCTCACGCGTCCAGGTGCTCTTCCATGCGGTCGAGCCAGTCGGCGACCAACGCTCGATAGACCGCGTGCCGTCGGACCGGGAGGAAGTGGTCTTCCTGATCCAGTACGGCGTACGTCGCGCGGGGGTAGTCGTCGAGGACGGACCAGGCGTCGGCGTAGCCGGTCATCGTGTCCTGGCGAGCGGTGACGATGAGGGTCGGGCCGTCGAAACGGGCGGCCGGGTCCTCGCTCAGGGCGTAGGTGCGTACGTCGGCCTGGATGCGGCCGAGGAACTCGAGATCCGCCTGCTCTTCGGTGACGTCGTAGTACCTGCGCTGCTTGTCGTGCCACTCGGATGTCTTGGTGAGGTGCTCGTCGGTTGGCAGGTCCCGCTTGGCGCGGTCGACGATGATGCCCGGCACCCGGAGGAGCAGGCCGAGGATCCGGGACGGGTCGCGTTGGACGATGCCACGGGAGTGCAGGCCGCCGGCCGACGTACCGGCGAGGGCGAACCGCTCGGTGCCGACGACCTCGTCGATCAGTACGGCGATCGCCGCGAGCATCCCGTCCTGGTCGGTGATCCCGGGCACCGCGGGAGACTTACCCGTCCCCGGCGGATCGACGTAGATCCGCCGCCACCCGGTACGCCCCTCGAACACCGGCTCGTGGATGTCGCGACCCTCGCCGGCGTCCCCGCCCCAACCGGGCAGGAAGACGATCGGACGGCCTGCACCGAACGATTCGTAGTACATCCGACGACCATAGCCACGGTCGCGACGGCTCAGGGCGCCTTTCTCTTCGTGGCAGAATCCGGCGGCCGCTCGCCCGAGCCGCGCTGGATCAGCGCGCAGGGCAACACGATCCGCTGCGCTGGGCGGGTGTCGGTGCCCGACGCACGATCCAGCAACAGCTGAGCCGCGTTGCGACCCAACTCGGCGATGTCGGAGGCAACGACCGTCACCGGTGTCGGCAGCATGTCGGCCAGCCGGAAGTCGTCGAACCCGACCACAGCCGGCTCCGTGCCGACCTCCTGCAGCGCCCGCAACACACCTTCGGTGAGGAAGTTGGTCGAGGCGAAGACGGCTGTCGGCGGATCGGGCTGCAGCATCAACTCGAGGGTCGCCTTCTCCGCGGCCTCGGCAGTGCCCTCGGGCAACTGCACGACGAGCGACTCGTCGACGTCGATCCCCGCCGATCGATACGCCCGGCGGTAGCCGCGCAACCGCCGCCCGGTCGTGTAGTACGACGGCGCCAGCAGGATCGCGATCCGCTCATGACCCTGATTCAGCAGGTGCTCGGTCGCGAGCCGGCCGCCACCCTCGTTGTCGACCATCACGATGTCGGCCTCGATCCCGTGCGCCGGCCGGTCGACGAACACCACCGGTACGCCGGCCCCCGCGAGGAACGAGTGATCACCTTGGTCCGGCACGATCATCAACCCGGCGACCTGCCGGCTGACCAACTCCTGGATCGCCCGCTTCTCCCCCTCCGGGTCCTCGTCGACGCTGCCCAGGACGACGGCGAACCCGGACTGCCCGGCCACCTCCAGCGACGCCTTCGCGATGGTCGCGTAGAACGGGTTGGTCAGATCGCCGAGCACCAGGGCGAGACTCGACGACTTCTTACCCGGTCGCAGCGCACGGGCGACCTCGTTGCGCTGGAAGCCGAGCTCCGCGATCGCGGTCCGAACCCGCTGCGCGGTCTCGTCCCGGACACCGTGGCCGCCGTTCACCACCCGCGACACCGTGCCCAACCCCACCCCGGCCCGCCGGGCGACGTCGATCATCGTCGGCCGGCTGGCCTCCGGGACTGTTGGAAACGTTTCGGACACGGGGTTGACTTCCTTTTCACGACACGGCATCGTCACCCAACAGTAAATCGTTGGAAACGTTACCGTCCAGGGAGGCCGGATGAGACCTTCTGAGAGTGAAGCATGAGCACGGTCTCCCGCAGTGGATTGCAGCGGACCCGCCGGAGCCGGGGCGGGATGAGTCGCAACGCCGGATCCGACGCCAAGGCGGCGTACCTGTTCATCGCCCCGGCGATCATCGGGTTCACCGTGTTCGTGGTGTATCCGCTGATCCGCTCGTTCTACCTGTCCCTGACCCGGTACAACGGGCTGACCGACCCGGTGTTCGTTGGCCTGAGCAACTTTCGCCGGATGTTCACGGTCGACCCGGCGTTCTGGCCGTCGCTGCGCGCGACGGCGTACCTGGTACTGCTCTACGTGCCGTTGTCGCTGATCCTCGGGCTGGCCCTGGCGATGTTCTGCAACCAGCGGTTCGCCGGGGTGCGGCTGGTCCGGACGCTCGCGTACCTACCCGTCGTGCTACCGGCGATCGCGACGATCACGCTGTGGAAGTTCATCATGAACCCACAGGTCGGTCTGCTGAACACGATCCTGGAACGGCTGCACCTGCCGACCAGTCTGTGGCTGCAGAGCCCGGCGATGTCGATGCCGTCGGTCGTCCTGATGATGCTGTGGGGCGTCGGCGGGACGATGATCATCTTCCTGGCCGCCCTGCAGGCGGTGCCGAACGAGCTGTACGAGGCGGCCCGGGTCGACGGGGCCGGCGCCTGGTCGGTGTTCGTCCGGATCACCTTGCCGATGATCAGCCCGATCATGCTGCTGCAGGTGATCCTGCAGACCACCGCGGCCCTGCAGACGTTCAACCAGCCGAAGATCCTCACCAACGGCGGACCGGGTTTCAGCACCAACGTGCTGATGCTGTCGATCTACAACAACGGCTTCCCCAACCTCGGCCGGATCCCGCAACTGGGTTACGCGTCCGCGCAGGTGTGGGTGCTGTTCATCCTGATCATCGCCGTAATCGCCCTGACCGCGAAGTTCACCTCGCTCTGGACCTACAGTGACAACACTCCCGACTGAAACCGTCGCCCCGGTCGTCCCGGCCACGGAACCACCGCCGGCGCCCCGGCCCGCGAAGAAGCCCCGCCTGGTCGGTACGACGGCGTGGTACGTGACCGCGTTGTTCGTCTGCGCGGTGATGGTCGTCCCGCTGCTGTGGATGATCACCATCGGGCTGAAGAGCAGGACGGCGGTCTTCGACATTCCGCCCAAGCTGCTGCCGACCGAATGGACCTGGAGCAACTTCGTCAACGGCCCGGAGGCCATCCACTTCCCCCGGCTGCTGCTCAACTCCACCATCATCACCGCGCTCAGCGTGGTCGGCGGCGTGATGACCGCGATGATGGCCGGGTACGCGCTGGCCCGGTTGCGGTTCCCCGGGCGGAAGGTCTGGTTCTACCTGTTCGTCGGCAGCATGCTGCTGCCCGGCGTGGTCGGCCTGATCCCGCTCTTCCAGCTCTACAAGAGCATCGGCTGGTACGACACCTGGCTGCCGCTCATCGTGCCCGCCTTCCTCGGCGGGAACCCGCTGTTCATCTTCCTGGCCCGCCAGTACTTCCTGGCGATCCCCTACTCCATCGACGAAGCGGCCAAGATCGACGGCGCCGGGCACTTCCGGATCTTCACCCAGGTGATGCTGCCGCTGACCCGGCCGGCCTGGATCACCATGTCGATCCTGGCGTTCCAGGCGTCCTGGAACGACTTCCTCAATCCGCTGGTCTATCTGTACTCCTCCGAGAAGTGGCCGCTGTCGGTCGGAATGGCGTCGTTCATCTCCGCCTTCGCCGGCCAGACCCCGGACTGGAGCTACTACATGGCCACCAACCTGCTCTACATGCTGCCGCCGCTGATCGTCTTCTTCGCCGCGCAGCGCTACTTCATCCAGGGTCTCGGCGCTCTCGGCAGCACGAACCAGAAATAGAGGGGAAGTTCTCGTGAAACACACCTTCATCGCCACCACGCTGGCCTGTGCCGGGTTGCTGACGGCAACGGCCTGCAGAGGGGACGACTCCGCCGGCGGCTCGAGCGACGGCCCGGTCACCGTGACCGTGATGACGTGGGAGTCGGCGCAGACGAACGCGGCCATCAAGAAGGCGCTGGCCGAGTTCAAGGACGACAACATCACCGTCGAACTGCTCGACACCCCGAGCGGCAACTTCGGCGACAAGCTCGCCTCGCTGACCCAGGCGAAGAAGCTGCCGGACCTGTTCTGGTGCGGTAACGACACCGAGCAGCAGTACACCACGCAGGGACTGCTGGTCGACTGGACCGACAAGATCAACGAGGGCGACGGCGACTTCAAGGCCGACAAGTTCGTCCCGTCCGCGATGGAGAACTGGAAAACCGCCGACGGCCTGATGGGCGGCCTGCCGTCGCTGATGAACGCGTACGGCGTCTGGTACAACGCCGACGCGTTCAAGGCCGCCGGCCTGGCCGAGCCGAAGGCCGGCTGGACCTGGGACGAGATGTACAGCGCGGCCGCGAAGCTGGCGAACAAGAACGGGGCGAAGTACGGACTGGTCGCCGACCAACTGACCGGACCGGACGGGCCGTTCACGATGGGCATGTACTCCGTCTCGGCCGGCGGCGCACCGTTCACCGACAACGTGAACCACCCGACCAAGGCCGAGGCGGACGCCAAGTACACCGAGGGTGTGCAGAAACTCGTCGACGCGGTCAAGAACGGCTCCGTCGCGCCGCCCGGGTACGACGCCTCGAACGTCCAGTCCCTGTTCGCCGCGGGCAAGGTGCCGATGATGTTCGGCGGTCAGTGGCTGGCGGCCGGGTTCCA
The DNA here is from genome assembly GCF_004342025.1 of Kribbella steppae. Taxonomy (GTDB): domain Bacteria; phylum Actinomycetota; class Actinomycetes; order Propionibacteriales; family Kribbellaceae; genus Kribbella; species Kribbella steppae. Next base: position 95,052 of record NZ_SLWN01000002.1, read on the forward strand.
GACGGACAAGCCGAAGGTGAAGTACGGGTTCGCGCCGTTCCCGCAGGTGGAGACGCCGGCGACCCTGTTCGACTCGGTCGGCATCTGCACGCCGCAGTACACGAAGAACCAGGACGCGACGTTCAAGGTGCTGGAGTACATCAACACGAAGGTGTGGGACGCCGTCCTGCCGGCCTCGCCGGTCGCGCCGCCTGCCTACACGCCGGCGCAGACCAGCTACTACGACGCGCTGACCAAGGCTCAGCAGACGACCGTGGTCGACACGGTCAAGGCGGACCTGGCCGCGGAGAAGACGGTCGGGGTCAGGTTCACCACCCAGTGGGCCCAGCAGGTCGGTGACCTGACGACGGCGACCTACCAGCCGATCATCAGCGGCAAGAAGCCGATCTCCGAGCTACAGACCTACGTCACCAAGATCAACGACCTGATCAAACAAGGCGGCTGAGCGCCGAGAGAACCGAGCGCCCGGCGAGCTTTCGCTCGCCGGGCGCTTGGCATGGAGGAGGAACCGTCAGACGGCTTGCCAGAGGGACAGGGCGAAGCGGGCCTTGGTGTCGGTCCACCAGGTGGCGTTGGTGAAGCCGGCCTGGTCGAGTTCGGCCTGGACGCCGTGGCGCTCGAACTTGGCCGACACCTCGGTGCTCAGCTCCTCGCCCTCGGCGAAGTCGATCTCCAGGTGGATCTCCGGGATCAGCACCCGCATCGCCCGGTCGGCGCGCAGGTGCATCTCGATCCACTCGTTCTCGGCGTCCCAGATCGCGACGTGGCTGAACGCGTCCACGTCGAAGTCCGCACCCAGCTGCCGATTGATCACCCGCAGCACGTTCCGGTTGAACTCCGCGGTCACTCCCGCGCTGTCGTCGTACGCGGCAACCAAGGTGTTGGGATCCTTGACCAGGTCGGTGCCGAGCAGGAGCCATTCGCCTGGTTCGAGGACGTCGCGGACCGAGGCGTAGAAGGTCGCGCGTTCGGCCGGGAGCAGGTTGCCGATGGTGCCGCCGAGGAACGCGACGATCCGCGGTGGCTCGCCGGGGAGCTTGTCGAGGTGCGCGGTGAAGTCGCCGACGACACCGTGGACGTCGAGCGTCGGGTAGTCGACATTGATCGCGTCGGCCGCGTCGCGCAAGGCGGACTCCGACACATCCAGCGGTACGAAGGTGGTGAGCGAGCCGTGATCGCGCAGGCCGTCGAGCAGCAGCCGGGTCTTCTCCGACGAACCGGAGCCGAGCTCGACCAGCGTGTGCGCCTTGGTGATCGCCGCGATCTCACCCGCGCGGGTCTGCAGGATCTCGCGTTCGGCGCGGGTCGGGTAGTACTCCGGCAGGCGGGTGATCTGCTCGAAGAGCTCACTGCCGCGGGCGTCGTAGAACCACTTCGGCGGCAGCCACTTCGGGTCCGCGGTCAGCCCCGCCCGGGCATCCTCCCGGAGCGCGCGGGCAGCGTGGTCCGGGGTCAGATGTACGTCGATCTGGGTCACTCTGGTGGTCCTTCCATCGGCGTGATGCGCAGCGTCGTGGCGGTGGCCACGAGCAACGAGAAATCAGGGATTTCGTCCCACCCGTCGCCGCCGAACGGCTCCGAGCTGACGGTGATCGAGTCGGCTGTCTGTCGCACCCAGAGCGAATGTGTCCAGGTGGTCGCAACCAGTTGTTCCCCATCGGTCAATAGAACATTCAGCCGCGACCCCGGCGCTGCCGCTTCCACCTCCGGTACGACGGCCGCGACCGCATCAGCCGGCGGTGTTCCGTCGTACAGGCGCTGCTGGATCAGCGCCCAGAGCAAGGCGGAGTCCATCGGTGCGTCGAGTCGGAGAAGTTCAGCGACCGGGAGCCGCTCGGCGAGCTTCAGCGTCGAGTCCGGCCAGCCGGTGATCATGCCGTTGTGGCTGAAGAACCAGCTCCCCGCCTGGAACGGCGCGACCGCGGACTCGCCGAGCTGCATGCCGACCGTGCCGTTGCGTACGGCGGCCAGCACCGCCCCGGACCGGATCGAGCCGGCCAGGCCGGGCAGGTTGTCATCGGCCCAGATCGGGACGTTCCTCCGGTACCTCACTGGTTGACCGTCGGCGTACCAGGCGAGGCCGAAGCCGTCGGCGTTGACCGAGCCGCCGCCCCGCATGTCGCGTGGGGCCCAGCTTTGTTCGTACAGGGAGTGGGAGGGCTCCAGGACGAGTGAGGTGAGGGTGACTGGGGGGCCGAGGTAGGCCAGGTGGCGGCACATCAGCTGCGCAGCTCCTCGGGGCGGGGGGCGCGGGCGCAGCGGAAGCCGGCGAAGATCTGCCGGCGGATCGGGTAGTCCCAGTTCCGGAACGTGCCTCGGGCAACGACCTCGTCGGTGCCGAACGAGCCGCCGCGGAGCACCTTGTAGTCGGTGCCGAAGAAGACCAGCGAGTACTCGTCGTACGGGAACGCGCGGAAGCCCGGGTACGGCCGGAAGTCGCTCGAGGTCCACTCCCAGACGTCGCCGATCAGCTGCTCGACACCCAGCGGTGACGCACCCGCCGGATAGCCGCCGACCGGCGCCGGCCGCAGATGCCGCTGGCCGAGGTTCGCGTGCTGCGGACCCGGGTTCTCGTCACCCCACGGGAAGCGCCGCGTCCGCCCGGTCTCCGGATCGAACCGCGCCGCGAACTCCCACTCCTCCTCGGTCGGCAGCCGCTTCCCGGCCCACTTCGCGTACGCCTCGGCCTCGTAGAAGCAGACGTGCATCACCGGCTCGTCCAACGGCAACGGCTCCCGATGCCCGAACCGCAACCGCCACCACTCACCATCCGCGAGCTCCCAGAACCGCGGCGCGACCAGCGACGCCTTCTGCACATGGGCCCACCCGTCCTCGGACCACCATTGCGGATCGTCGTACCCACCGCCGAGCACGAACCGCAGGTAGTCCCCGTTGCTCACCGGCACGGTGTCGATCACGTACGGCGCGACCTGTACGGCGTGCGCCGGCCGCTCGTTGTCCAGCGCCCACGGCTCGACCGACGTACCCATCTCGAAGACCCCACCGGGAACGAGCACCTCGGGTGCGGCCAGCCGGCGGCCGGCAGGTGGCGGCGGCGCGTCAAGCACCGGGACGCCGGCCCGCAGTTGGTGCGTCGCCAGCATCGTCTCGTCGTGCTGTTGCTCGTGCTGCACGATCATCCCGAACGCGAACGCGTTGTCCACCAGCGCGCGCCCGGCGTCGAACTTCACGTGGTCGAGGACGTCGAGGACCTTGTCCCGCACCTCGACGACGTACGCCCGCGTTTCCGACGGACCGAGCAGCGGCAGCGTGGGGCGATCGGCGCGCGGGTGCATGAACGCGTCGTACAACTCGTCGATGTCCTGCCGGAGCGGTTCGCGGCCGCCGACGTCGCGGACCAGCCAGAGCTCCTCCTGGTTACCGATGTGCGCGTAGTCCCAGACCAGCGGGGACATCAGCTTGGAGTGCTGCTTGACCAGGTCGTCGGTGTCGACCGCGTCGGTCAGCTGAACAGTCCGCGCCCGCGACCGCTCGAGCTGCTCGGCGACGTACGCCCGCAACCCCTCGACAGACAATTCCGACAATTGGTGGGTCGTCAGCACTGTCATGAGGCTCGCCTTCTTTGGGTGTTGTCGACGATGCGATTCAGTCGGGTCGCGATCTGATCGCTGAGTTCGGGGTCCACGCCGGTCTGGTCCAGCACGCGGGTGCCCAGCTCGACCACGGCGCGGGCGGCGTCGAGGACCAACTTGTCCTCGAGCCCTTCGCGGGCGGCCGGGAACCAGCGCCCCGCCGCGGGTTCCGCAGCGGCGAGCACCTGGTCGATGGGCACCGCGTCGGACAGCAGCGCGGTGAGCAGCAGGGTCGGGGCGATCCACCCGTCGCCGGTCTGTGCGTCGAGGTAGCGCACCTCGAGATACCCGCGCGGCCGGACCGGCGGGAACAACGTGGACAGGTGGTATTCGAGGTCGTCGTACGTCGGTCTGTCACCGGGCAGCTCGCCGTCCGCCCAGGCGCCGAACGTCAGCCCGGCCGGAGCGTCCCAGCTTTCGCCGCGGCGAAAGCACAGCACCGGTGCTTCCATCGCCATCCGGGCCCACGCGGCGGCGGGGTCACCGTCGAGCGGCGGCGGCTCGGTGAACGGGGCGCAGGTGCCGAAAGTCGCCTCGGTCCGCGCCGAGGCCCAGCCGGTATCCGCGCCGGCGCGGCGTCTGGAGTTGGCGAACAGTGCGACCAGGGCGGGACCGAGATCGTGCAGGGCCCGCCAGCGGAGAGCAGTCTGATCCGCCTCGCCGGCGTCGAGACAGACCTGCAGGCCGGCGGTGCTGCACATCATCCGTGGACCGTGCGGGCCGAGGCGCTCGAAGGCGGCCTCCATCGCGGCGTAGCGGGGAACGGTCAGGATCCGGCGGGGTGCGCGGTAGGCGTCCAGGCCGTGGTCGCCCGGGACGAGGCCCGCGTCGAGAAGAAGGGAGGTCAGTTCGGCCGCATCGGCGGCGGTGTCGTCGATCAGCCGGGGAATCGACGCCAGGGCGGGGCCGGAGAGTTCCACCTGGCCACCCGGCTCCACCGTGACCAGAGCACCCCGGCCGAGCGGCACCTGCGGGCTGCCGCGGACCAGGGTGGCGGGCGCATGCACGCCCAAGGCCTTGCGCAATCGATCGGCGTCAAGGGGCCGGCGCGGGTCGTCCGCATGATGCACCGTCCACTCGAGCTCGACGCCATGCAGTTGCGGAGGACCGTGCTTGAAACAGACCATCGCGACGAAACCCTCCGCCTCGGCCCGGGAGCCGATCGGAGTCGTCGCCGGAGCACCACCGGACGAGGTCACGTCTGCGAACCTAGCCCCGGACCATCGGCCGGACAACCGACGGCGGATTACCCGTCAGTGACGCCGAACACGCTGAAAAAGTCATGCCGAACATCGTGCCCGGGCCCACCGACACTTTTTGGTGTCAGCGAAAGCGTGGACAGGTACTGCACGCTTTGATGTTCGGAAGTGCATAGAAGTAGCAGCATGAGATCCGCAGCTTCTCATCCAGCGACACCCCGAAGGCTGCCGCGGCCTGATCGGCGTACGGCGCCTCCTCGGGCATCCGGATCGCCTGCCACAGCTCGTCCTTGACCGCTCCGAACCGCTGCAACGAGCCGAGCTTCACCTCAGGCCGGTAGGACTCCAGGAACGCTCTCGTGTGCGCGTCGACCTGTGCTGCAGCCTCACCAACCGTGACGACCTTGTCCGTGAGTAGCGCGATCTCCACCGGGTAGTGAGCGGTCGGGTGCCGCCGGAAGGCCAGTGACGACGGCGAGACGTCTGGTGACATCCCGGTCACCGCGGCAGCCACCCCCGCCACGATCGTCGGCACCTGGACGTACCACATCAGCGTGATCATCGCCGCGATCTGCACCGGCGGCTCGATGGCGTACTCGCGCCCGTAGTCCTCCCCCACGGTCTTCCGCCACCCGTACGTCGGATCGCCACCCGCCTGCTGCTCCGCGACCACGTCCGCGCACGACACCCACTCGGGCCCGGGCACGGAGTCCGCTACGCGCACAGAGACCCACGCCACCGTGTCGTCCACGATGTCCGCGAGCCTGCGCACGGAGTACGTCACCCGGCCAGCCTACGGTCGGGTACGACGACCGGTGCACCGCTGACCTCCACCACGGTGGCCTGCAGCCCGAACACGTCGTCCAGCAGCTCCTCGGTCAGTACGTCGACCGGCCGCCCCTCAGCCGCGATCCTGCCCTCCCCCATCACCACGAGGTGGTCGGCGTACTGGGCCGCCAGGGTGAGGTCGTGCAGCACGGCCACCACGGTCCGGCCAGTGGCGGCAGCCGCGTGGACCACGTTCATCACGTCGACTGCGTGAGCCAGGTCCAGGTACGTCGTGGGCTCGTCGAGCAGCAGGTGCTGAGTCCCCTGCGCCAGCACCATCGCGATCCACACCCGCTGCCGCTGACCGCCGGACAGCTGGTCGACCGGCCGCTCCCGGAGTTCGGTCAGCTCGACCGCTGCCAGCGCCTCGTCGATCACCGCGTCGTCCTCAGCCGTCAGCCGACCGAACAGTCCGCGATGCGGGTGCCGCCCGCGCGAGACCAGCTCAGCAGCCGTGATCCCCTCCGGCGTCACTGGACCCTGCGGCAGTACACCGAGCTTCCTGGCCAGCTCGCGAGCGGGGAGCTTGTGGATGTCCGTCCCGTCCAGCAGCACCTGACCGCTCTGCGGAGTCAGCAGCCGGCTCATGCCGCGCAGCAGCGTCGACTTGCCGGACCCGTTCGGCCCGACCACTGCGGTCAGCCGTCCGGCCGGCACCTCCAGCGTCAGCCCGGACACCACTGGCGCATCAGCGCCGTACGCGAGGGTGAGGTTCTCGACGTGCACGGTTCAGCGTCCTTTCTGCTGACGACCGATGAGATAGAGCAGGTACGGCGCTCCGGCCGCGGCGGTGACCACACCGACGGGCAGCTCGTACGGCCCGACCTGCAACCACTGCAACCCGTTCCGAGCCAGGAGATCCGCCAGTACGACGAACAGCGCGCCGAGCATCGCGGTCGGCAGCAGCGGCGGCCGTTCCATCCGGGTCAGCCGCTGCGCGATCTGTGGTGCGACCAGGGCGACGAACGCGATCGGCCCGGCCCCCGCGGTCGCCATCGCGGCCAGCACGGTCGCGATGACCAGCAGTGCGAGCCGGACCCGCGCCACCCGCACCCCGAGCGAGGAGGCGACGTCATCACCGAGCACCAGCGCGGACAGGTCCCGGTTGAACATCATGGCCACTGGCACCAGCAGCAGTACGGCTAGCGCTACCGGTACGGCGTCACTCCACGCGCGGGCGTTGAGCGAACCGGCCAGCCACGCGGCAGCCCGGCCGGCATCGTTGACGTCGCCGATCACCAGCAGCCAGGCGACGAGCGAGTTGGCGGCGGCCGCGATACCGACACCGATCAGCACCACCGGCCTGCGTCCACGACACCACGCTGGATCGACAGCGCACCGACGATCAGCGTCGCGAGGAGTCCACCCAGTACGGCGGCCAGCGGGATGCCGACCTTGGCCGCGACGCCGGAGATGTTCCCACCACCGGTGCCGGCCAGAACGATCACGGCCACCGCACCGGCCGACGCACCTGAGTTGACGCCGACGATGTCCGGGCTGGCGAGTGCGTTGCGCGACAGGGTCTGCAGTAGCGCACCGGACACGGCGAAGGCGATGCCGACGAGCAGTCCGGTCGCGACGCGGGGCAGGCGGAGCTCCAGAACGACGAGCCGGGTCCCGCGGCGGCCGCCACCGAGCAGCACCTCGACCACATCCGACACGGGCAGTTTCGTCGTACCGACGCTCAAAGAGATCAGAGCGACCGCGATCGCGAGGGCCGCGAACAGCAGGCCGAGGACGACCGTCCGCGAGTTGACGGTGCTGAGCTTCGGTCGCTGTTGCAGCATCACAGGGCCACCGCCCGACGGCGTACGACGATCACGAACAACGGCGCCCCGACGATGCCGAGGACGACGCCGGCCTGGACCTCACCGGCTCCACCGACGAGGCGACCGACCAGGTCCGCCAACACCAGCGCGGTCGCGCCGATCAGGCCGGCCGCCGGGATCAGCCAACTGTTGCGGGCACCGAACATCCGCCGCGCGACATGACCTGCCAGCAACCCGAGGAACCCGATCGGACCGCACGCCGCGACCCCAGCCGCGGTGAGCAACCCGATCGCGGCCAGCCCCACCAGCCGCGCCCGCCGGATCGACAACCCGAGCCCCGCGGCCACGTCGTCGCCCAGGGCCAGCAGATCAAGGTCCCGGGCATTGACCAGGGCAAGAACGAGACCGACTACCGCGAACGGCAGCACCTGCCCGGCGACGTCCAGCCCGCGACCGGCCACCGAACCGACCGCCCAGAACCGATAGCTGTCCAGCGTGTTCGCGTCGAGCAGCACGATCGCGGACGTCGCGGCACCGAGCATCGCGGCCACAGCGGCACCAGTCAGCGCCAGGCCGACCGGCGACGCCCCGCTCCCCCTCGACGCCAACCGCTGCACTCCGAAGGTGGCGACCAACGCGCCCACGAGCGCGACCCACACTGTCGACGACACCGACTCGACCAGACCGACCTGCAGGCCGAGGACGACGGCGAACGCAGCCCCCGAGCTCACGCCGAAGATCCCCGGCTCGGCCAGCGCGTTCCGGGTGTGACCTTGCATCAACGCGCCCGCGATGCCGAGGCAGCTCCCGATCAGCAGTGCCACCACAGTGCGGGGGAAGCGCAGGTTGCGGACGATCACGTCGGCGTCGGATCCGCTGTTGGTAGTCAGCGCGTGCCAGAGTGCGCCAGGTCCGAGCCACCGCGAACCGAGCGCGAGACTGGCCGCGAACGCCAGCACCAGGACGGCGACGAGGATCAGCAGCGAGGCGGTACGTCGTACCGGCGGTCCAGCGACCGGACGTGCGGCGACCGGACGTGCGGCAGGGGCAGCGGAGCGCATAGGGTTAGGGTTGCCTTACTTCACTGAGGTGGTGAGCCACCTTAACCTGCGACTCGTCCTCACCAGGAGAACACCTGTGCGCCTGCCCCGCCTGACCGCCCTGTTCGCTGTGACCGCCCTCTTCACTGTGACCGCCCTGACCGGGTGTGGCGGGTCCTCCGACGACGAATCGCCGGAAGCTTCCGGATCGGCGCCGGGCTTCCCCCGCACTGTCGAGCACGCGATGGGCAAGACCGAGATCCCGGCCAAGCCGAAGCGGGTGGTCGCCCTGGACGCGAGCTTCGTCGACGCCACCCTGATCCTGGACACCCCGGTCCTCGGGTACACCGACTACCGCAGCATCAACGGGAAACTGCCGGACTACCTCGGCGAGGACCGGACGACGTACGGCTCCGAGGCCCAAGCGGTCGGCACGCTGGCCGAGCCGAACCTGGAGAAGGTCGCCGCCCTCGACCCGGACCTGATCATCACCGCCAAGGTCCGGCACGAGAAGCTCTACGACCAGTTGTCCGCGATCGCGCCGACGGTGATGTCGGAGACGACCGGGCCGACCTGGAAGGACAACATCCGGCTGGAGGCGACGGCGCTCGGCCAGGAGGACCTGGCGGAGAAGGAGATCTCGTCGTACGAGAAGGCCGCCAAGACCGTCGGTGACGCGATCAACGCGAAGGCCTCGAACCCGACCATCTCGATCGTCCGGTTCGTCGACGGCCCGACCCGGCTGTACCAGAAGAAGAGCTTCTCCGGCATCGTGCTGAAGGACGCCGGCCTGGCCCGGCCGAAGTCGCAGGACGTCGAGGACTTCGCGCTCGAGATCAGCCCGGAGCGGATCAAGGACGCCGACGGGGACGCGATCTTCGTCACCGAGTACGCCGACGAGAAGGGCCTGAGCGCCAAGACCGCGGCCCAGTTCAAGGCCAACCCGCTGTGGACACCGCTGGCCCCGAAGGTCCACGAGGTCCCCGACCTGACCTGGATGACCGCGGTCGGTCTGCAGGGCGCCTGGGTCATCCTCACCGACCTCGCCAAGTCCTTCGACGTCCCCGCCCCCGCCAAGACCGACTGACACCCGGCCGGCACGGCGCGGCGCGGCCAGCACGGCGCGGTCGGTACGGCGGGCGCGGTCGGCACGGCCCGGTCGGTACGGCGGGCGCGGTCGGCACGGCCCGGTCGGTAGGGCGGGCGCGGTCGGCACGGCCCGGTCGGTAGGGCGCGGTCGGTAGGGTCGGAGCGTGACGGCTCTGACCCGGTGGCATGTCGGTCCCTGGACCACGCGTGGAAGCTTGCCCGGCGAGCCGCTCGACCCAGGACGGAAGCGGACGCCGGACGAGCTGAACTTCGACGTCGTCGGCCTGGCCCGCATCCTCGGCCGGCGACTGTCGGGCCGCGACGAACTCCAGGTCCGCCTCTGGCAGAACGAACTGCGGCCGACTCATACGCGGATGTGCGGCGTACACACGCTGGCGGATCCCGACAACGCACGGCTCCTCCAGGAGACAGCCAAGGAAGCACTCGCCTGGCTATCCGAGCGTGCGCCGGCCGGTTATGAGTTCGTCCTGACAGACGCCGTCGAGCTGCGCCCACTCCTCGACCTGGACGCCGACGTGATTGCGGTCGACGCCGTCATCCACTTGGCCAACACCGACCTCCCAGCCGCCCGCCTGGCTGCTTCGCACGTACGACGCTCAGCCACAGGCAATTGGTACGCCGGCGACCCGGTGTGCAACTGGTCCGGCCCCTACGACACCGCCGACGCAGCAGTAGCCGTCGTACAAGCCGCCCGATCGGACCTAGTCACCCAACTCCGCTCAGCCGGCCACAACCACCTGGCCAACACCGCCGACCGCTGGCCCCCAATCCCCATCGAGCCCACCCACCCCGCCCACCCCGCCTAGCCCCATCCCCGCCCGCGCACATCCGCGCCGCCCACCCCGCCTAGCCCTCTCCCGCCCGCGCACATCCGCGCCCGCCTACCCCGCCTAACCCATGCCCGCCCGCGCACATCCGCGCCGGCCGCCACCGCAACATTTGAGTGGTTAACCCCTCAGCTTGTGGGTTCTCCCCTCGTATTCAGGCTGGAGAACCCCCAACTTCAGGGGTTAACCCCTCAAATGCTCGGGGTGAGGGCGCGGCTGAGCTCGTGTTCGGGGTGTTCGGGTCGAGGGGCGCGGCTGAGCTCGTGTTCGGGTCGAGGGGCGCGGCTGAGCTCGTGTTCGGGTCGAGGGGCGCGGCTGAGCTCGTGTTCGGGTCGAGGGGCGCGGCTGAGCACGTGTTCGGGGCGAGGGGCGCGGCTGAGCACGTGTTCGGGGCGAGGGGCGCGGCTGAGCACGTGTTCGGGGTGAAGGGCGGCTGAGGTCGGCGAGGCGGCTAGGTGAAGGTGGCGACGAAGTAGCCGACGCCGTAAGGCGCTGCGTGGTAGGTGAGGTCTCCGGACAGGCCGGTCTCGAGTACACCGGCGAGGACCTGCCAGGGTGCGCGGCCGGCGGCCTGTAGCTCGGCCGCCAGGTCTGGGTCCAGAGCAGCGAGTACGGCGGAATCCGCGTGATCCAACGCGTTTGCAACTGTGGTGTCGAAGATCTCGGCGCGGGGGTGCAGGTGGACGGGTGAGTGTTCACTGCGGCGCGCTGAGCCGTCACCCAACACCAGCAAGCCGATCCGGTCGTTGCCTGCGGCAATCTCTCGGCCTAGCTCGAGGCAGTGCGCGGGCGATGCGTCCGCGGGCACCGCGAGGTAGGTGCGGGGAAGGTCGGCCGCCTTGGTCTGCTCAATCAGCCAAGCGCCCATCGCCAGCGAAAGCGGCAACACCGGAGCACCTGTCCCCACGCACACACCGGGAGCGCCGTACGCGCCGAAGGTTCCGCCCGCCGAGCCGTCGTACTGCTGCTGCGAGGGACCTGAGCCCACCACCAGCAAACGATCCGCAGCAGACAGGTGCTCGATCGCGGTCAGGCAGGCCGCGCGGAGATCGTCCAGTTCGGGGGCCGCGGCGGAGGCGACTTCGGGGACGAGCAACGGCGGGTGCGGGCAGACCGCGGCGCTCACGACGGGCACGCCTACGCCTCCCGGAGGTAGCGAAGGAACACGTACCCATCCTCCGCCGTCAGCACCGACTCGAGCCTCATCCGCCGCGTCAACGTCGTCTCCGGACCGGCCGTGATCCGCCCGGCGCCCGGACCGGCCAGCAACGGTGCCAGCGACAGACACAGCTCGTCGACGAGATCGACCTCGGTCAGCGACCCGAGCAGATGCGGACCGCCCTCGCACAGGATCTGCGGCATTCCTCGCTCACCCAACTCCTTCACGACCGCCGCCAGGTCGACCTCGGCCGCACCCAGGACCAGTACGTCGGCCACCTCGTTCAGCGCCTCGCGCCGTTCCGGCGGTGACGCGGAGTGCGTGACCACGATCGGCCGGACCGCCGACTGGAAGATCGGGTTCACCGGACTCAGCTCCAGCCGCGACGAGACGACCACGAGCGTCGGGTTCTCCGGCAGTCCGGACGCGCGACGCCACTCACGGCTCGCGGCCGACAACCGCAGCGGGTTGTAGCCCTCGTCCCGGATCGTCCCGGCGCCGACCATGACCACATCGGCCAGCATCCGGATCCGGCTGAACAACCGGCTGTCCGAGTCGCTCGACAGCGCCTTGGACTGGCCGTCGATCTCGACCGCGCCGTCCAGGCTGCTGACGAAGTTCGCGCGCAGGTGCGGCACCGACCGGTCGGTCGGCTCGTAGGCCGCCGCCAGATCCGCGTCCGTGAGGTCTTCCAGTCGACGCATCAGGCGAGACTCCTTCGGGTTCCGGCGGGTTGAGCGGTGCCCCGCAGTACTGCGATCAGGTCGAGCGCTTGGCGAGCCGCCGGTACGTCGTGAACGCGGAAGACCCGGGCGCCGAGCCAGGCGGAGACCGTCAGCGCAGCCAGCGTCCCATTGCCTCGCTGCCCCGGCGGCAACTCCAGGGTCTCGCCGATGAAGTCCTTGTTCGACACCGCGACCAGGACCGGCCAGCCGGTGGCGGCCAGCTCGTCCAGGCGGCGGGTGAGCTCCAGCGACTGCAGGGTGTTCTTGCCAAAGTCGTGGGTCGGATCGATCAGGATCCCGTCCGGCCGGACCCCGGCGGCGACTGCACGGTCGGCGAGGGCGGTCGTCGTACGGATGACATCGGCGACCACGTCGTCGTACGCCATCCGGTGCGGATCGGTGCGCGGCGAGAGGCCGCCGACGTGGCTGCAGACCAGTCCGGTGCCGAACTCGGCGGCAGCGGAGGTCAACTCAGGGTCAGCGCCCGCCCACGTGTCGTTGATGAGGTCGGCGCCGGCCTCGGCCACCCGGCGGGCGACGCCGCTGCGGTAGGTGTCGACGCTTATCACCAGGTCGGGGTGCCGCGCGCGGATGCCGGCGACGAAGTCCACGGTCCGGCGGAGCTCCTCGTCCTCGCTGACCGGTTCGCCGTACCCGGCCTTGACGCCGCCGATGTCGACGAGGTCGGCACCGTCCGCGACCGCCTTATCGATCGCTTGAAAGGCCGCGTCGGTCGCGTACGTCGCCCCGCGGTCGAAGAAGGAGTCCGGAGTCCGGTTGATGATCGCCATCAGCGCGAACTCACCCACCCCGAACGCCCGGCTCCCCAGCCGCAACACCCCGTCACGCTCGTCCACCACGGCACCGACTCTACGGGGCGGACCGCCAGGCCATCACAATCGACGCCCGGCCGGCAGTCCGAGCGCACCCGCATCCGCTGGCCGCAGTTGTGATGGCCTGGCGATCCGGGCCACCACTGCCCAATCCGCCACATATCCTATAGGATTCCTCGCGACAGCCCGCCCACCGCTGCAGATCGGGTCCTGATGCCACGATTCACCGAGTTAGAGACCTACGACGTTCGCTTCCCCACGTCGCTGGACCTGGACGGCTCCGACGCGATGAACACCGACCCGGACTACTCAGCGGCGTACCTGATCCTGCGAACCGACTCCGACGACGGGCTGGAAGGCCACGGATTCGCCTTCACCATCGGCCGTGGCAACGACATCCAGACCGCGGCGATCGAGGCGCTCCGCGACCACGTGATCGGGCTCGATGTCGACTCGACGCTGAAGGACCTCGGCGGGTTCTGGCGGTCACTGGTGCACGACTCGCAGCTGCGCTGGCTGGGCCCCGAGAAGGGCGTCATGCACATGGCGATCGGCGCGGTCGTCAACGCGGTCTGGGACCTGGCCGCCAAACGGGCCGGCGTACCGCTGTGGAAGCTGCTGTCCGACCTGACACCGGAGCAGATCGTCGACCTGATCGACTTCCGCTACCTCACTGACGCACTCACGCCTTCGGAGGCGCTGGAGATCCTGCGCGCCGCGGAGTCGGGGCGTGCCGAGCGTGAAGCTCTGCTGCGTGACCGTGGCTACCCGGCGTACACGACAACTCCCGGCTGGCTCGGGTACGACGACGCCAAGCTGGTCCGGCTCTGCCACGAGGCCGTGGCCGAAGGGTTCACCCAGATCAAGCTGAAGGTCGGCGCCAACCTGGACGACGACGTACGGCGGATGCGCTTGGCCCGCGAGGCGGTCGGCCCGGACATCCGGATCGCCATCGACGCCAACCAGCGCTGGGACGTGGCCGATGCGATCGCGTGGGTCAAGGCCCTGGCGCCGTACGACGTCTGGTGGGTCGAGGAACCGACCAGCCCGGACGACGTGCTCGGGCACGCGGCCATCGCCAAGGCGATCGCGCCGATCCGGGTCGCGACCGGTGAACACGTGCAGAACCGCGTCGTTTTCAAGCAGATGTTGCAAGCCGGATCGCTGTCGGTGCTGCAACTCGACTCCGCCCGGGTGGCCGGGGTGAACGAGAACATCGCGATCCTGTTGCTGGCCGCGAAGTTCGGCGTACCGGTGTGTCCGCACGCCGGCGGGGTCGGGCTGTGCGAGCTGGTCCAGCACCTGTCGATGTTCGACTACATCGCGGTGAGCGGGACGGTCGAGGACCGCGTGATCGAGTACGTCGACCACCTGCACGAGCACTTCCTGGACCCGGTGGTGATCAAGGACGGGCACTACGTCGTACCGCTGCGACCCGGGTTCGGTGCCGAGATGGATGCTGAGACGCTGTGTGACTACCGGTACCCGAGTGGCAAGATCTGGATCGACCTGACCAAGGAGGACTAGTGACAGTACATTTGGCCGGGCCTCCGGCGCCGGCGGGGTCACGGGGCTTTGACTCCCGGCCTTCCCTCGTCCCTCCAGTCGCTTCGCTCCCTCCGCTCCTCAGTCCAGGCCGGGAGGCCCCGTGACCGACTTCGACGGCCTGAGGGCTGTGGTGACCGGAGGCGCTTCGGGTATCGGACTCGCGGCCGCCTCACTGCTGGCTTCCCGAGGTGCGCAGGTGGTCGTGTTCGACCTCAAGCCTGATGTCTCCGCGCCGCTGACCGGGATCACCACGGACGTCACCGACGACGTTTCGGTCCGTGACGCGGTCTCCGCGGCCGCGCTGCAACTCGGCGGCATCGACATCGTGGTGAACAACGCTGGCATCGGCGCGCAGGGAACGGTCGCGGCCAACGCCGACGAGGAGTGGCACCGCGTCTTCGACGTCAACGTGGTCGGGATCGCCCGGGTGACGCGGGCCGCGCTGCCGCACCTGCGCAAGTCCTCAGCCGCCGCGATCGTGAATACCTGCTCGATCGCCGCCACCGCGGGCCTGCCGAATCGGGCGTTGTACTCGGCGAGCAAGGGCGCCGTACTCGCTCTGACGATGGCGATGGCGGCAGACCACGTCCGCGAAGGCATCCGGGTGAACTGCGTGAACCCCGGTACGGCGGATACGCCGTGGGTCGGCCGTTTGCTCGACGCGGCCGACGACCCGGCGGCGGAGCGGGCTGCTCTGGAGGCTCGTCAGCCGATGGGCCGGTTGGTCTCGGCCGATGAGGTCGCGCACGCGATCGCCTATCTGGCCAGCCCGTTGTCGGGTTCGACCACTGGTACTGCGGTTGCAGTCGACGGCGGGATGCAGAACCTGAGGCTCCCGGCGGCCCGCTCATGAAGCTCTTCCCGGACGACCAGCGGATCGGGCTCGGCGGGGCGCCGATCGGGAACCTGCTCGGCGAGGTCAGCGATGCCAACGCCGTCGCCACGGTGAACGCCGCTTGGGACGAGGGCTGGCGGTACTTCGACACCGCTCCGCACTACGGCCTCGGGCTGGCCGAGGAGCGGCTCGGTGCCGGCCTCGACGCCAAGCCTCGGGACGAGTACGTACTGTCGAGCAAGGTCGGCCGGATCATTTACTCGGCCGACTCGGAGGCTGTTGACGACGAGGGATTCGACATCAGCACGACCCGGCGGCGGCGCTGGGACTTCAGCCGTGACGGGGTGCTGCAGAGCATCGAAGACTCGCTGCGTCGGATCGGCACCGACCGCCTCGACGTCGTGTTCGTCCACGACCCCGACGACCACTTCGACGAGGCTGTCGCGACCGCGTTCCCGACGTTGATCGAACTCCGCGACCAGGGCGTGATCGGGGCGATCGGTTCCGGTATGAACCAGACCGCGATGCTGACCCGGTTCGCCCGCGAGGTCGACATCGACGTGATCATGCTGGCCGGCCGCTACTCGTTGATCGACCCGGACGGCCTGGACGACGTACTCCCCGCCTGCCTGGACAACAACGTCCAGGTAGTTGCCGTAGGCGTCTTCAACTCCGGCCTGCTCTCCCAGCCCCGTCCTGCCCCCGGCGCCACATTCAACTACGAACCGGCCGCCGCCGCCCTGGTCGACAAGGCGAACAAACTCGCCGAGGTCTGCGAGTCCCACGGCGTCACCCTCCCCGCCGCCGCCCTCGCCTTTCCCCTCGCCCACCCCGCCGTAGCCGGCATCGCCGTCGGCTGCCGCACGCCCGATGAAGTCCACACCAACGCGGCCCTAGCCCGCACCGAGGTCCCCACCGCCCTCTGGTCCGACCTCAAGTCAGCCAACCTCCTCCGCGAGGACGCACCCACACCTGGATAGTTGACCCACGCGGCGCTACCCGCGTGCTCGCCACCGCTCCTGCGTCGCCCGTTTGATCGACAGCACCGTGGACGCACGGCGCCCCACCGACTGACCAGCCCTACCGGCGACCGCCGACGCCGGCCTCCTCCGCGAAGACGCCCCAACCCCGTCCCGGCGCAGGCTTGAACACCATCTGGTGGGTTGGAACAGGTAATTCCCTGTCCTGGCCCACCAGTTCCTGTTCAAGCCCCGGCTGATCTTGAGCAGCAGGCTGAGTCCGGAGGCCGGCCCGCGCTAGTCGCGGGCGGTTCGGCAGGCTAGGTGGAGGGCCAGGCGCTCGTCGGAGTTGGCGAGGTCTACGCCTAGGAGTTGCTGGATCTTGGTGATGCGGGCGGAGACGGTGTTGCGGTGGATGCCGAGGACCGCGGCGGTTTCGGCTAGTGAGGACTCGGTGTCCAGATAGGCGGCCAGCGTGCCGACCAGGTCGCCTGGTTGGTCCTGGATGGGGGCCAACAGGGCCCGCGCGGCTGGTTGGAAGGTGTCGGTGCGGGTCCAGGCCAGGAGGAGTTGGGCCAGGCCCAGGCGGTCGACGTGCAGGAAGCGGCCGGTTTCGGGGCGGCCGCGGGCCAGCCCGGCTGCGTCGCCTGCTTCGGCAAGCGAGGTGGCGATGCCGCCCGGGCCGGGTTGGACGCGGCCTACGCCCACATAGGCGTCGACGGTTTGCACCAGGCTGCGTTGGACGCGGCGGATGGCTGCGGCTTGCTCCTGGACCTCGGTGGAGGTCGGTTCGCGCGCAGCGGTGATCCACGCGGACCAGCCGTCGCCCTGCTCGACAACGACCGCCTGCAAGCCCTCCGCGTCGAAGGCCTCGACTACGTCGGTACGGCGACCTGCCACATCCACCTGTCCGTCGGCGCCGATCCGGATGCCGGTGTGCCAGCCGTCCAACTGCCAACCCAGGTCGACCGCACGTCGCCGAGTCGCCTCCGACGGCTCACCGTGCAGCAACTCCCCCAGCAGCGACGTACGTTGCCGAGCGTCCCGCTCCAACTCCAACCGCCGCAACGCCAACCGCTGCCCAACCGCCGGCGCAACCACAGTCAGCACAATAGGTACGGCGGCAACCTCAGCCGGCACCACACCAGGCAGTCGAGCCACCAGCCAGCACGCAGGCCCCGCACCAAGCACAGATACCGCGATCAGTACCGCACCACTCGGCAGATCCACCCGGTACGGCGCCGCCCACGTCACAGGCACCGCAGGCAACGCAGCAACCAACTCAGGTCGCTCAGCAGCCTCCAACGGCTCCCCCGCCAACGTTCCGCCGTCAGACCCGGCCAGTGTCACCGGCCTCTCCAGTACGGCGGACGTCGTACGCAGCACCGAGTCGAGCTCACCGTCGGACCGCCGCAGCGCGGTCACCGCCCGCAGCACCAAGTCCGCCCGCACGAGCTCGGGTTCGGCCGTCACCCGGTTGAGGTGCTCATGCGCGGCTAACGGATCCAGACTTCCCAACACCGGCAACTGCAGCCGTTCGGCCAGCAACTGAGCCCCACGCCCCAACGGCTCCACACCGGCCAGCAGCACAGCAGCCACACCCGCCGCCGAGGCTCTGCTGATCAGCGCATCGATCCGCCAGTCGGTGTGATCCGACGCCAGCAGTACGACGAGCAACTCCCCGCGCATCGGCGACGGATGCCCGGCAACATCCATCAAGACCCGCGACCCGGCCAACGAAGGCCCCGGCTCCTGTCCACCACCCAGTACGACGACCCCCCGCCACCCCGGCGACGTCAGCATCGCCGCCAGCGTCGGCGCCAGCCCAGTCACGAGGCCGCCAGCAACAGTGGGTCGCAGGTCAGGCCGAAGGCCCGCGGACCGACGTGAGTCAGACGCTCGCCGTGTCGCCACCACTCCGGCCCTGGCAGGGCGATCACCAGCACCTCGTCACCAGAGCGAATGGCGTCGACCGCGATCGGCTGCAGGGTCCGCCGGTCCAGCACACACACCAGGTCCGGCGTGGTCACCACTGGTTCGCCGTCGACCATCGCCAGCAGGTACTCGTTCTCGGTCTCGATCCGGACCACCGCACGACTCGGCTCGTCGACAACACAGACAGTCCCGCGTCCGAACGCACCACCCGCGCCGTGCGACCGACCGCCGTACCGCGCCACCTCGTCGACTCGCCCGTCACCCAGCAGCCGCCCGCCGAGAGCCCCAGCCACTTCGCTGGGTGCGGCGGAGACGGGCAGACCCGCGTGTGTACGGCCGAGCTCGAGTGCCCTGGCCAGGCTGCCGTTGACCGCATCGGAGATCGCGGCTGCGGCAGGGGTCGGTGCGAGCGCCAGCACGGCCCAACCACCCGTATGTACGACGAAGCTGCGTACGGCGCGCTCCAGCCCGGCCGGATCGATGTTGTCGACGACTACGACCTGACCGCCCGGCTCACTCAACGCACAGGGCGTCAACGAACGCCCGGCCACCGCCCACGAGAACTGGTCGAGTCGCGGCAGCGCCCTGCCCATCAAGTCCGCGTCGACGAACGGCAGACCCATGTCCACCGCGGCAACCAGTGCGCTGAGGCCGTTCAGGCCACCTGCCTCCAGCGACATCAACCCGTCGACCGGCTGATCGGTCCAGCGGCTGACGGCCTGCACAGCTGTAGCGAACTCTCTGCCACTCGGCAGCTTCTCGGAGAGCACACTGGTCGCCCCGACCACGCCGACCGGGCTCAGGTAGCCGTCGGCAACGTCCGCCGCGTCCAGCAGCTCCAGGTCACCGGTCCCCAGCCGCCGCTGCAGGATCCGCCCGAAGGCCCGGCTGTCGCCGCCACCACCGGACCCCAGCAGAGTGACGCCGACGACCAGCGCCTCCAGGTCCCGCTCCCGGATGACGGTCGTCATGGGCTGATGATGTCACCGCAGCCTGCCCACCGGGTGGACCCTCGGCCCACCGTGGAGGGGTCGCGCGGTGGGCCGAGGGTCAGGGGGTGGTGAGGACGGCGTCGGTACGGCGCTCGACCGGCGAGAACTCCACGTCGAGTCCGAAGCACGACGGCCCGAAGACCGCCAGCGCCTCCGGCGTCCGCATCAGGTCCGGTGTCGAGATACCGACGACGGTGACGCGCTGGCCGTACCGCAGGCCCTCAGTGGTGATCGGCTCGGCGGTGTCCGCCTCCAGGACGCAGATGAGATCCGGGACCGTGCAGACAACCGAACCGTCGACCTCAGCGACCAGGTTCTCGTTCTGGAAGCGCAGTTCCAGCGAAGAGGTGTCGTCGTACGACGCGAACCGGACCCGGCCGCGGGCGAAGCCTTCGACAGTACGGCGCTCGACGTCGACCACTTTGCCGCGGAACAGCACTCGCAAGTGGTTGTACAGCGTCGGAGCGAGCGCCGTACGCACAGCCTCGATCGGGTCACCGTGCGACTCGCGCGCGAGTCGGACCGCCCGGCCGAGCGACAGGCCTAGTGACAGCGTCCGCGGTACGGCGGTGCGCTTCACCTCGGCGCCCGTCATCGAGTACTCGGCGATGTGTGCGACTCCGCCCAATCGGATGGTGATCCCGCGGGCCAGCCATTCCATCTGTCGATTGTCGACACCCGTATCGATGACAACTGTTTCGTCGTGTTCGCCCGCGATCGCCATCGGCGACCCTGGTACGCCGTACACCGAGAACGTCTCCATCTGGAGCTCCGGGAACGCGCGGCCCATACCGTCGGCGTCGACCACCGGGAGGCCGGTCCGGGCCGCGACCAGCAGCGGGATCATCGAGTTGATGCCGCCGCACTCGATCGGCATGGTCGCGTCGGCGGTGCGGCCGAGGTGACGTTCGAGGGCCCGCAGCGCGCCGACCGGTTCGCTGCCGCGCGGGATCTTCTCCACGATCACGGTCGGCGCACCCATCTGCGCGGTCGGGATGACGAACGCGTCGTCGTCGAGCTCGTCCGGGTCGAGCACGGTCACCGGCCCGTGCTCCCGGATCGCCTGCTCCACCAGCAACCGCCCGATCAACGGATCCCCGCCACCCCCGGTCCCGAGAATCGCCGCCCCACGCGCAAGATCCCGCAGATGCTCGATGTCCAATGTCCAGCTCATGCCCGTCCTCGCTTCGCTCCGGGCGGGCATGAGGCACGAATCGCGCTGTGTTGAATGATTCCCTCGCTACGCTCGGTCATACCGTCTCCAACGCCCGAATCGGGTCGAGGTCGTAGCCGAAGTAGCGCGGTCCGACCAGGGCGATACCGGCCGGCGAATGCCAGCGTTCGTCGGACGGCGCGGCCAACACACTCACGCGTTGCCCGTAGCGCAGGGCTTCTGTGGTGATCGGCTCGCCGGACTCGGTGTCCAGCACGATGATCAGGTCCGGCGTGGTCGCGACCGCGGCACCGTCGATCTCTGCGACCAGGTGCTCGTTCTGGAAACGCAGTACCAGCACGCGTCCGAGCGATGCGTCCAGCCCGTCGACGGTCGCATCACCGCGCGCGAAGCCGGTCGTCGTACGACGCTGAACGTCGACAACCTTCCCGACATGCAGCAACCGCCCGCCGAGCCGATCGACCACCGCGGCCACCGGATCACTGAGCGAACGCCGCGCCTCGTCGATGGCCAGACCGGTCGCGAGGCACTGGCTGAGCGTCCCCGGCACGAACGCCGCACGCACCTCGGCACCCGTCATCGCGTACAGCGAGACGATCGCCGAACACCCCATGTCCACCGTCGCGGACCGCGCCAGCCGCTCTGCCCAGGTGTTGTCGATCGTGTCGAAAACACCGCGGTTTCCTTTTTCGTCGACAATCGACATCGGTGTTGCCTCGATCCCGGCCAGGGTCGGCAGCACCATCTGCAGTTCGGGGAACGCGCGGCCCATCCCGTCACCATCGACCAGCGGCAGGCCGAGCTGGGCGGCCGCGATCACCGGGACCATCGAGTTGACGCCGCCGGCCTCGATACAGGCGATGTGGGTAGGCGTCTTGCCGACGTACTTGGCCAGTGTCTGGACCGCGATCGCGATCTGGTCCGCGGACGGGAGCTTCTCGACCATCACGGTCGGCGCACCCATCATTGCCACCGGCAACACACAGGCGTCGTCCGGCAGGTCGTTCACGCTCACCAACTCGACGACTCCGTGCGAGCGCAACGCCTGCTCGGCAAGCAGCCGGCCGATGTGCGGATCACCGCCACCACCAGTCCCCAGTACGGCGGCCCCACGCGCGAGCGGCCCGAGATCAGCCGCAGTAAGAGTCGTCATGACTGCCCCAGCCGCAGGTCGCCGACCGCCTTGCAGCGGATACGGGTGGCGTTGCCGGGTAGGTAAGGAATCGGCACCTCGTCGAAGTCGACAATCCGCACCTGTGCCGGATCGGCACCGGCCGCGACCGCTCGGTCGACCGCCTCCTGGCGAGCCTCGTCGACCACCGCGTCGCGACGACCGGGATCGATCGCGTACACCCGATCCACCTCGCCGCCCACCTGTGCGATGGCCGCACCGATCGCGTTCGCGACCGCGAAGTGATCCGGCCGATGCACCGCCAGACTGCCCGGCAGATCGTCGGGCAACAGGATCGACCCACCACCGACCGCCACCACCGGCAGCGGGTCGGGCGACGTCCGCATCCGCTCCACCGCGTCCGCGATATCGGCCGCGACCCGGGCAAGAGCAGCCTTGACCAGCGTCGGGTCCAGATCGGCGACCGCATCAGCCGACCCCACCTCAGCCCGCCCGGCCGCGACCGCGATATCGGTCGCGGTCAACGTCGTACCGCCGAAGACCAAGGCCTCGTCGGTCAACCGGTAGCCCACCGACCGAGGACCGACCGTCACCAGGTCGTTGTCCCCGGCCACCAAACTGCCGCCGCCGATGCCGATGCTCAGCACGTCCGGCATCCGGAAGTTCGTCCGTACGCCGGCCACGTCCACCTCGGTGGTCGCCTCCCGCGGGAATCCGTGCGTGAGTACGCCGACATCGGTCGTCGTACCGCCGACGTCGACGACCGCGCAGGTGTCGAGGCCGGACAGCAGAGCCGCGCCGCGCATCGAGTTCGTCGGGCCGGACGCAAAGGTGGCGACCGGGTAGCGCCGGGCGAAGTCGACGTCCATCAGGGTGCCGTCGTTCTGGCTCAGGTACAGCGGCGCGGCGATGCCGTGCCCGGCGACTGCGCCCGCGAGACCGTCGACAATACTCGCGGCGAGCTCCCGTAGCGCCGCGTTGATGATGGTCGCGTTCTCCCGCTCCAGCAGGCCGATCCGGCCGATCTCGTGTGACAACGAGATGGCCACGTCGTCGCCGAGCTCGGACCGCAGGATCTCCGCGGCACGCAGCTCGAACTCGTTGCTCACCGGCGAGAACACCGACGAGATCGCCACCGACCGGACGCCATGCGCGAGCATGTCCGCGGCGTGCCGGCGCAGCTCATCCTCGTCCAGCTCGGCGATGTGCCGGCCGTCGAACTCGTGCCCGCCGTGCGCCAGATAACTGCGACCGCTGACCGCCTCGACCAGTCGCTGCGGCCAGTCCACCAGCGGCGGCAGCGATGCGGTCGCGGGAAGGCCGAGCCGCAGCGCCGCAGTCGGGGCGAGCCTGCGCGCCTCGACCAGCGCGTTGATGAAGTGCGTGGTGCCGATCATCACCGCCTGCACCTGGGCCGGGTCGAACGACCGCTCGGCCTGCAACCGGTCGAGGGTGTCGATGATGCCCGCCGTCACGTCCTCGCTGGTGGCCGACTTGTTGGCCGCGAGCACAGTGTTGCCCTCGAGCAGCACGGCGTCGGTGTTGGTGCCACCGACATCGATGCCGATACGCATGCGGATCCTCCTGGGTTTCGGGTACGGCGACCGGCTGAGGGCAGGTCGCCGTACCGCAGAGTGGCTAGCTGGTGGCCGGGACGGCGGTGGTTTCGGTCTGCTCGCTGTCCATGGTGCGACTCGTGCCGACACCGCGGATCAGGCCGAGCTTGCCGGCCACGACGTACGCGACGAAGCCGACGACGAGCGAGTTGATACTGGGCAGGCCCCACTCGACGTACTTGCCGATCAGGGCGGCGCCGATCCAGATCACGATCGTGGCCGGCACCCAGGTCGGCGCGGTCGCGGGCAGGGTGCCGTGGTCGCGCGTCTGGTCGAGCTCGGGACGCCAGCGCTTCACCACGAAGTACTCCGCGACCATGATCCCGGCGATCGGCGGGAACGCGACGCCGAGCACGATCAGGAACTCGGTGAACTTGTCCAGGATGCCGCCGGCCGCGAGCACGCTGCCGATGACGCCGACCACGAGGGTGACCGCGGCCCGGTTGACGTGCCGGCCGAAGACGGTGCCGATGAAGTTCACCACGCCGAGGCCGGAGCTGTAGAGGTTCCAGTCGTTGATCTTCATGGTGCCGAGGATGATCACCAGCGTGCCGACCCAGCCGACCGACGAGGTGACGATCGTGATCACGTTCGCCGAGCCGACCGCGTGCGCGAGCAGGACGCCGGACAGGCCGATCACGTACTCGCCGAGAGTGATCCCCAGCAGCGTCTGCTTCACCACGTCGCCGACCCCACGGTTGAACCGGGTCATGTCCGGGGTGATGACGGCGCCGACGATGAAGCCGCCGGCGACGAGCGTCGTACCTTCCAGCAGACTCAGCGGCGGACCGGGTGGCGCGGAGCTGGTCAGCGCGCCGAGGCTGTGGTTGGACAGTTCGCTGATGATCGACCAGCCGACCAGGATGAGGAAGGCCGGCACGGTCACGTAGGCGACCCAGGCCATCGAGTGGAAGCCGCGCAGGACGACGAAGGTCACGGCCAGACCGAACACCAGCGACCATCCCCAGGTGGGCAGTACGCCGACCAGCGCACTAAGGCCGGCCGCGGACACGGCGGACTGGATGCCGAACCAGCCGATCAGGCTGATCCCGATCGCCAGCCCGATCAGCGACGAACCGGCCTGGCCGAACCCGGTCCAGCGCGCGATCACCGAGGTCTGCAGACCCTCGCGAGCGCCGATGATGCCGATCAGGATCGCCACCAGTTCGAGGATCACCGCGCCGAGCGTGAGCGCCCAGAACGCGGTCCAGAAGTCCATCCCGAACCCCAGCGTGGCCCCGAGCAGGAACTGACTGAGTGCGGAGATCTGCCCGAACCGCTGGGTCGCGACAGACCACCAGGAATATCGGGCACTCGCCGGGACCCGGGCGAGCGCATAGTCGTCGGTACCGACCTGTGAAGCGGCCATGGGGAACCTCCAGGACTGGGGATTCCATCGAACGTACGACGCCGGCCGACCCGGCTCACCGTCCATTGTGCACACCTGACGCGGCCGCACTGTGCACCCAGCCCAGGTCGCTACTCTTGTCACGATGAACAGCCGGGTCCCTCGTCGCGGAGCGCTACTGCTGCGCCTCCTGGGTGTGCTCGGAGTAGTCGTCGGCGTCTTCGCCATGCACGGCCTCACCGCCCACCATGACGCCGCGATGCCGACGGGGCACCCGGCCACTGCGATGCAGACAGAACCGGCCACCGCGATGCGGACAGCAGACGTCGCCGCACCTCACGTGAAGCACGAGGTGGCGTTGCCTATCGCTCTCGTCGACGCGTTCGACCGAGTGGCGATCGCACCCGCAGGGGATCAGCACGGGATGGTGTCAGCCTGCGTGGCGATGCTGACCGGGCTCTTGCTGTTCCTGGCGTTGGTGCTGGCGTTGCGGAGTCTGCTGGCGTGGCGGCTCGTGCTCTTGCTCCCGCCCGCCGCGCGGGTCGTGCTGAGTGAGCGCTCTCCGCCCTGGCTTGCTCCATCGCTGTCGAAGTTGTGCGTCCTGCGGACCTGAGCCGATCAGGTTCGTTTCGCCGTACCAACTCTTCGACATCAAAGGATTTGCGATGAAGCACGTCTACGGCACGACCGCCTTACTTGTCGCCACAGTGGCGCTGACCGGCTGTGGTGACTCCGACGCCGGCCCGATGCCGGGGATGAACCACAGCAGTTCGAGTACGCCGACCTCCGCGGCGGCGGCGTACAACGACGCCGATGTCAGGTTCGCGACCCAGATGATCCCACATCACCAGCAAGCCGTGCAGATGGCGAGCATGGCGGGTTACCAGGCGACCACCCCTGAGGTGAAGAAACTCGCCACCGCGATCAAGGCCGCGCAGGACCCGGAGATCAAGCTGATGTCCGGCTGGCTGACCGGTTGGGGCAAACCGGTCCCGACCCCGAGCCACGGCGGCCACGGCGGGCACGAGGAGATGCCCGGGATGATGACCGAGGAGGAGATGTCCGACCTCGGCAAACAGCAAGGCAGCATGTTCGACCGGATGTGGATCCAGTTGATGATCAAGCATCACCAGGGGGCGGTGGCAATGGCCAAGACCGAACAGGCCAACGGCAAGGACCCCGCGTCCATCGCCCTGGCACAGAAGGTCCAGGCTGCCCAGACCGCCGAGATCGCGACCATGCAAAGACTCGTGGGCCAACTCCCCGTGAGCTGATCGGACGACGCCGGGCTCTCCGTGAAGGCGAGCCCGGCCCGATCACTTGCTCATACCGTCGACCCGCTCCCAGCGAACCCGCAGGTCGTCGCGGCGGCCGATCTGCTCGATGCGCTCGGCGACATGAGCACTCACCTCATCAAGCCGCGCGGCGTCGGCAGCCTCCACCCTGAGCACCAGCCGGTCCGGCTCGGCGACGATCCGCCAGGTCGCCGGACCGAGATCGATGAGCAACTCGCCCGGCTGCTGCGCCAGCAGCCGCATCCCGCCCGGCTCGTGCGCGAAGTGACTGCTCAACTGCTCGACATACCGCGCCGCCCGCTCTGTTGCGACGTACGCCTCCATCACCGGCATCCCAGCACTCCTTTTTCAATACATAGTGTCTCGAACAGCGACACTATGTCCAGGTAGTCTTGGGCCGTGCCGAAGCTGTGGGACGACACCATCGACGCGCACCGTCACGCCGTCCGGGAGGCGACTCTCGACGCGACGGCCGCGCTGGTCGCCGAGCGAGGTCTGACCGGTGTGACGATGTCGGAGATCGCGAAGCGGACCGGCATGGGGCGGGCGACGCTCTACAAGTACTTCCCCGACGTCGAGACGATCCTGGTCGCCTGGCACGAACGCCAGGTAGGCAACCACCTGCAGCAGTTGGTCGGCATCCGCGATCGGACGGGGCGTCTCGAGGACGTGCTGGAGGCGTATGCGCTGATCTGTCACGCACACCCGACTGCCGAACCGGCCGCGTCACTGCACCGCGCAGAA
Source organism: Kribbella steppae (assembly GCF_004342025.1). Classification (GTDB taxonomy): domain Bacteria; phylum Actinomycetota; class Actinomycetes; order Propionibacteriales; family Kribbellaceae; genus Kribbella; species Kribbella steppae. The sequence continues at coordinate 121,713 of NZ_SLWN01000002.1, forward strand.
CACGTCGCGAGAGCCCGTCAGCACCTCGTGGACTTCCTCGCCGAACTGCTGACCGAGGCTGACGTGCGGGACGACGTACCGCCGAAGGAGTTGGCCGCGTACTGCGTGCATGCGCTGGCGGCGGCAGGCGCCGTACCGTCGAAAGCGGCGGTACGGCGCCTGGTCGCGGTGACGCTGGCCGGATTACGAGGTCAGGTGGACAGGTGAGAGGTCGAGGCGACGTAGCAGCTGCGCGTTGAGGGCGACCACGATGGTGGAGACGGACATCAGGATCGCGCCGACGGCCGGCGAGACGAGGATGCCAGCGAAGGCTAGGACTCCTGCGGCCAGGGGGACCGTCACGACGTTGTAGCCGGTGGCCCAGGCCAGGTTCTGCCACATCTTTCGGTAGCTGGCCTTGGACAACTCGATCACCGACAACACCGCCCGCGGGTCGTCGGCGGCCAGGACGACACCGGCTGACTCGATGGCTACATCCGTGCCGGCGCCGATCGCGATGCCGACTTCGGCGCGGGCCAGGGCCGGTGCGTCGTTCACGCCGTCGCCGACCATCGCGACCTTCAGCCCGCGAGCCTGCAACTCCGCGACCTTGGCGTCCTTGTCTTGCGGCAGTACTTCGGCGAAGACCTCGTCGATCCCGAGTTCCTTCGCCACCGCCTCGGCCACCTGATGCGCGTCACCGGTGATCATCGCGACCTTCACACCCCTCCGGTGCAGCGCGTCCACTGCCTGCTTGGACTCTTCGCGGACCTCGTCCTCCAACGCGACCGCCCCGAGCACCTGCCCATCCCGAACCACATGCAGAACCGCCGCACCCCGTTCCTTCCAAGCCTGCACGTCCGCCTCGAGCTCAGCAGGCTCGGGTACGCCGTACTCCCGCAGCAAAGCCGGACCGCCTACGGCAACCTCGGCGCCATCCACGACAGCCTGCACACCGCGTCCGGTGAGCGACCGGAACTCCGAGGCGACCAACCGACCGTTGCCGCCAGCAACCCCGCCGGCCTCGCCAGCCGTCTTGCCGGCACCGACTCGGGATCGCTCGTCGCGCGCCCGGACGATTGCCTTGGCCAACGGATGTTCGCTGTCCGCCTCGACCGCGGCCGCCAGCTCCAGCAGTTCATCCTCGGCCACCGAACCGACGCCCGCGACCCCGGTCACGACCGGCTGCCCCTTGGTCAACGTGCCGGTCTTGTCGAACAGGACGACGTCGATCGTCCGCATCCGCTCCAGCGCCAACCGGTTCTTCACCAGTACGCCGGCCTTCGCGGCGCGCTCGGTGGAGATCGCGATCACCAACGGAATGGCCAGCCCGAGGGCGTGGGGGCAGGCGATCACCAGGACAGTCACCGTCCGGGTCACCGCCTCGCCGACCTCGCCCAGCAACGTCCAGACCAGGAACGTGATCACACCCGCGATCGAGGCGAAGTAGAACAGGAAGGCCGCGGCGCGATCCGCCAGCGCCTGCGCCCGGGACGACGACGCCTGCGCCTCCGCGACCAGTCGCTGGATCCCGGCCAGCGCGGTGTTCTCCCCGACCGCGGTGATCTCGATCCGCAGAGCATTGTCAGTGGCAACGGTCCCGGCCACGACCGGGTCGCCGACGGCCCGCGGGACCGGCCGGGACTCGCCGGTGATCATCGACTCGTCGACCTCGGCCTGTCCGTCGACCACCTTCCCGTCGGCGGGTACGCGACCACCCGAGCGGACCAGGACGACGTCGCCCTCGCGCAACTCCGCCAGCGACACCTCGACCACACCGTCGTCGGTCACCTTCTCCGCCGAGTCGGGCAGCAACGCGGCCAACGCATCGAGCGCGCCCGACGCGGCGCCGAGAGCGCGCATCTCCAGCCAGTGCCCGAGCAGCATGATCACGATCAGCAGCGCGAGCTCCCACCAGAAGTCCAGGTCGAATCCGCCGAGCTCGAGCGTGGTCACCCAAGACGCGACGAACGCGACCGTGATCGCCATCGAGATCAGCAGCATCATCCCGGGCCGGCGGGACTTCAGTTCGCCCCATCCACCGGTCAGGAACGGTTGGCCGCCGTACAGGAAGATCACAGTGCCGAGGACAGGCGCGATCAGGTTCGAGCCGGGGAACTCCGGCGGCATGTACCCGAGCAGGTCGGCGAACATCTCGCTGAAGAACACCACCGGCACCGCCAGCGCCAGGCTGATCCAGAACCGGTCCTTGAACTGCGCCGCATGATCCCCGTGCCCCTCATGTCCACCCTCATGCCCACCCGCGTGGCCGGCGTGCGCGTCATGCCCGGAGTGCTCGTGATGCTCATCCATACTGAGACCATACCCCCTAGGGGTATCTCCACTCAAGCCCGGCACAGAAAACTGCCCCGCCATCCACAGGGATGACGGGGCAGTCGCGGCGTACTACAGAGGCTCGATGTCGGTCAGGGTCTCGGGGGTGAGCTCGACCCAGCGGGTGATGCCGATGTCCCGCAGGAACGGCAGGTCGTGGCTCGCGATGAGCAGCGCACCGCTGTAGGACGACAGGGCGTCCTTCAATTGCGCGACGCTGGCCAGGTCGAGGTTGTTGGTCGGCTCGTCGAGCATGAGCAACTGCGGCGGCGGCTCGGCCAGGAGCAGCGCGGCCAAGGTCGCCCGGAAGCGTTCGCCACCCGACAGCGTGCTGACCAACTGATCGGCTGCACGCCCACGGAAGAGGAAGCGGGCCAACCGCGACCGTCGCTCCTGGTTCTCCGTACTCGGCGCCAGCAGGGCGAGATTGTCGACGATCGACAGGTCGTCCTGCAGCAGATCGAGCCGCTGTGGCAGCAACCGGTACGGCACCTCCGGCAACTCCCCCGACGTGACCGACTCCAGCAATGTCGTCTTACCCGCACCGTTCGGCCCGGTGAGTGCGATCCGCTCCGGCCCGCGGATCTCCAGATCCACCTGCGCACCGGTCCGCAACACGTGATCCTCGAGCCGCAGCACGATCCGCCCCGCCGGTACGGCGGTCTTCGGCAGGTCGACGCGGATCGCGTCGTCGTCGTGGACCAGCGACTCCGCCTCGGCCAGCGCCTCCTGCGCCGAGTCGAGCCGCTCGCTCTGCATGCCGAGGTGCTTCCCGGCCGACACCTGCGCGGACCGTTTCAGACCGCCCGCGATGATCTTCGGGATCCCGCCCTGCTCGAACGCCCGCTGGCCCCGCGCCCGGCGCTGGTCCATCTTCATCCGCGCCTCGATCAGGTCGCGCTTCTGCTTGCGGACGTCGGCCTCCGCCGAGCGCATCATCCGCTCGGCCGCCTCCTGCTCGATCGCCACCGCTTCCTCGTACGCCGTCAGGTTGCCGCCGTACCAGGTGACGTCGCCCTTGCGCAGGTCGCCGATCTGGTCGACCCGGTCCAGCAACTCCCGATCGTGGCTGACGATCAGCAGCGCACCGCGGAACTGGTCGACGGCGTCGTACAGATGCCGCCGCGCCCGCAGGTCGAGGTTGTTGGTGGGCTCGTCGAGCAGCAGTACGTCGGGACGCCTGAGCAACTCGGCGGCCAGCCCGAGCAGGATCGTCTCGCCGCCGGACAGCTCGCCGACGTTGCGATCGAGCTCGATCGCGCCGAGGCCGAGCTTGCCGAGCAGCGCCTCGGCCCGCTCGTCCACGTCCCACTCGTCGCCGACGACGGCGAAGTTCTCCTCCGACGCGTCACCGGACTCGATCGCGGTGATGGCGCGGCGGACGGCGTCGATGCCGAGCGCCTGGTCGACGCGCAGCGTGGTGTCGAGGGTCAGGTCCTGCGGCAGGTACCCGAGTTCGCCGCTCACGCGGATCGCGCCGCGCTGCGGGGTGAGCCGGCCGGCGATCAGCCGGAGCAGCGTCGACTTGCCGGCCCCGTTGCGGCCGACGAGTCCGGACCGCACGGGTCCGGCGACGAAACTGAGCCCGTCGAACAGGACGTCGCCGTCCGGCCAGGCGAAGAAGAGGTCCGTACAGGACAGGGAATGACTCATGTGCGTGTACTCCAGGAAGAGGTCTCGGACGAGACCGCACACCTCGACGGGTGGCGATCACCGGCTGAAAAGAAGACCTCGGAGCTACAACGCAGACCCCTGACGCCGGGAATGGGACGCGACCTAGATTACGGGCACTGCTTCACCGGTTCAACTATTTATCCCCCACGTGCTCGCGATGCTTGCGCCAGGCAACGATTACCAGGTCGACCAGGGCGACGACCGCCAGCACGCCGCAGGCGATCACCCAGCCGGCGGGGACGTCGTACACGAGGAACAGGACCGCGGCCGTGACCCACATGGCGACACCGAAACACGCCAGCACCAGCCGCAGTGTCAGGGCACTGCGCGGCGGTGGCGGCTCGTACGCCATAGCGGCCGCTAAGGCGCCTTGCGGAGCCAGGTCTCGACGCCGGCGATATGGGCGGTCATCCAGGCGCGAGCCGCCTCCGCGTCGCCGATCTCGATCGCGTCCAGGATCGCGGCATGCTCCGACAGCGTCCGCTCGACCGCGCCGGCCTGGGTGACCCCACGCCAGATCCGGGCCCGCTGGGTCGCGCCGGAGATGCCGTCCAGCAGCGAGCAGACGACCTGATTCCCGGTCGCCTCGGCGATCGCGCGATGGAACCGCAGGTCGTTGGCGACCAGCTCCTCCACCGGCGCGTCCGGGGTCAGGTCGCTGCACAGCAGCCGCAACTCCGTCAGCTGTTCCTTGCTGATCCGGACAGCGGCCAGCGCGGCCACCCCCGGCTCGAGCAAGCGCCGTACCTCGAAGAACTGCAGGACCGAGTCGTCGCGATGCAGGTCGACCATGAAGTTCAGCGCATCGAGCAGATGCGCCGAGTCCAGGCTGGTCACGTACGTGCCGTCGCCGTGCTTCACGTCGAGCACGTTGACCAGCGTCAGCGCCTTCACCGCTTCCCGCAGCGAGTTCCGCGACAGGCCGAGCCGCGCCGCGAGATCCGCCTCCTTCGGCAGCCGATCCCCCGGACCCAGTTCCCCCGAGGTGATCATCCCCTTGATCTTGACGATCGCCTCATCCGTCAACGCCATCCAGTCAGTATGGCGCGAGAGGTACCGAAGGACAGGAGGTGGCGCCGATCCGGCAGGTCGCCCCGCCTGCGCCGCGCGCCGCACAAGCTGTTCAGGCGACTACCTCCTGTCCTTCGGTACCTGCCCGACGGCATCCATCACCTGAGCTCGAGCTGCGGCGGTGAGCCCAGTGGGGGCGAACTGGACTGATCCAGAGCGTGAGGTTCACCACATTTCTGCGCAGTCCTGTTCACCACTGACGGCGAGTGGTCAGTTGCATACAGTGGCCAGTCACGCTCAAACGGTGCACCCAGAGTCACCGCGGGAGGGGCCGGAATCCCACCTCTGTAAGGCGTCCAGCACTCCGGCATGCCTTCGACCAGGTCGCTCACATCCGGACCGGCGGCCTGTGAGCTGAAACACCTGCCAGCACAGTGTTTCAGGCCTCGAACGATCAAGCCGACAAGGCCCGACCACTCGACGCACTGGTCCGGTGATCCCGGGCTGTGGAAGTGGTCCGCGTGCTATTAGCCTTGCCCCTGGGGATGCCCCCATAACATCAGCATTAACCACCGCGATACCGGATCGATCGGAAGAGGCGAACTGCCAAGTGGCCACCGAGCCATCAGACACGAATCCACTAGCAGCCTTCGGTGCTAACGAATGGCTGGTCGACGAGCTGTACGAGAAGTACCTGCAGGACCCGAAATCAGTGGATCCGGCATGGCTCGCCATCTTCGAGAGCGGCAGTTTCAAGGATTACAAGCCTGGTGACGCGAAGCCGGTGACGACGACCCCGGCAAACGCTCCCCGGCCCGACGCGGTGTCGGACAACAAGACTCCCGAGGCGCCGAGCCGCGGCACAGCTGCGTCCGCGCCCGCCTCGAGCCAGCCCGCAGCTGCGGCCACCGCCGCTGCCCCTGCCGCCGCAGCTCCGGCCGCGGCTGCCGCAACACCGCCGGCCGGTGCGCAGACCGCCGTACCCCAGAACCAACCTGCAGCGAAAGCGGCACCGGCTCCCAGCAGCGCCGCCCCGACCGGAGGCACGGTGAACCAGCCGCCCAGCGCCCAGCCCAAGCCCGCTCCCGAGACCACCGCGGACGCGGAGCGGAAGATCCTGCGCGGGGCGCCCGCGCGGACGGCGCAGAACATGGAGAGCAGCCTCGCGGTCCCGACCGCGACCAGCGTCCGGCAGGTCCCGGTCAAGCTGCTGATCGACAACCGCATCGTCATCAACAACCACCTCAAGCGCGCCCGCGGCGGCAAGATCTCCTTCACCCACCTGATCGGCTGGGCGCTGGTGAAGGCGCTGAAGACGCTGCCGGAGATGAACGCGTCGTACGACGAGACCGACGGCAAGCCGACCCTGGTCCAGCCGGCCCACATCAACCTGGGCCTGGCCATCGACATGCAGAAGCCCGACGGCACCCGGCAGTTGCTGGTGCCGTCGATCAAGGCCGCCGAGACGATGACGTTCGCCGAGTTCTGGATGGCCTACGAGGACATCGTCCGGCGGGCCCGGGACAACAAGCTGGCGCTGCCCGACTTCCAGGGCACCACGATCAGTCTGACCAACCCCGGCACCATCGGCACCCAGCACTCGGTGCCGCGGCTGATGACCGGCCAGGGCTGCATCGTCGGCGTCGGCGCGATGGAGTACCCGCCGGAGTACCAGGGCGCGGCCGACGAGACGATGGCCAAGCTCGCGGTCAGCAAGGTGATGACGCTGACCTCGACGTACGACCACCGGATCATCCAGGGCGCCCAGTCGGGTGAGTTCCTGCGCCGGCTGCACCAGCTGCTGCTCGGCCAGGAGGGTTTCTACGACGAGATCTTCCAGTCGCTGCGGATCCCCTACGAGCCGATCCGCTGGGCCGCCGACCTCCCGCACAGCCACGAGGACGACATCAGCAAGCAGGCCCGGATCCTGGAGCTGATCCACGCCTACCGGGTGCGCGGCCACATCATGGCCGACACCGACCCGCTGGAGTACAAGCAGCGCAGCCACCCCGACCTGGACGTGGCCACGCACGGCCTGACCCTGTGGGACCTCGACCGCGAGTTCGCCACCGGGTCGTTCGGCCAGGCCACCGACCGCAAGTTCATGAAGCTGCGGGAGATCCTCGGCATCCTGCGTGACTCGTACTGCCGGACCACCGGGATCGAGTACATGCACATCCAGGACCCCGAGCAGCGCAGGTGGCTGCAGGAGCGGGTCGAGCGGCCGCACACCAAGCCGCCGCGCGAGGAGCAGCTGCGGATCCTGGCCAAGCTGAACGAGGCCGAGGCGTTCGAGACCTTCCTGCAGACCAAGTACGTCGGCCAGAAGCGCTTCTCGCTGGAGGGTGGCGAGACCACCATCCCGCTGCTCGACGAGCTGTGCGAGGAGGCGGCCGGCGCCGGCCTGGACGAGGTCGTCATCGGGATGGCGCACCGCGGCCGGCTGAACGTGCTGGCCAACATCGTCGGCAAGTCCTACGGCCAGATCTTCCGCGAGTTCGACGGCAACATCGACCCGCGGACCGTGCAGGGCTCCGGTGACGTCAAGTACCACCTGGGCGCCGAGGGTGAGTTCGTCTCCGAGTTCGGCGACAAGATCAAGGTCTCGGTGGCGGCGAACCCGTCCCACCTGGAGACCGTCGACCCGGTGCTCGAGGGCATCGTCCGGGCCAAGCAGGACATCCTGGACCGCGGCGCGGCGTTCCCGGTGCTGCCGGTCCTGGTGCACGGTGATGCGGCCTTCGCCGGCCAGGGCGTGGTGGCGGAGACGCTGAACCTGTCCCAGCTGCGCGGCTACCGCACCGGCGGCACGATCCACGTGATCGTGAACAACCAGGTCGGCTTCACCACCTCGCCGGCCTCGTCCCGCTCGTCGATGTACTCCACCGACGTCGCCCGGATGGTGCAGGCGCCGATCTTCCACGTGAACGGCGACGACCCCGAGGCCTGTGTCCGGGTCGCCGACCTGGCCTTCGAGTACCGGCAGGCGTTCAACAAGGACGTCGTCATCGACCTGGTCTGCTACCGCCGCCGCGGTCACAACGAGGGCGACGACCCGAGCTTCACCCAGCCGCTGATGTACGACCTGATCGAGCAGAAGCGGTCCGTCCGCAAGCTCTACACCGAGGCCCTGATCGGCCGCGGCGACATCACGGTCGAAGAGGCCGAGCAGGCGATGCGGGACTTCCAGCAGCGGCTGGAGCGGGTGTTCACCGAGGTCCGCGAGGCGAAGAGCCAGCCGGACACCCCGGCGCCGTACGTGACCGTCCCGGTCTACCCGGACAAGCCGGAAGGCCCGGACGCGACCGCCACGACACCCGAGATCCTGAAGAAGATCGCCGACGCGCACACGACGCTGCCGGAGGGCTTCACCGTGCACCCGAAGGTGCTGCCGCAACTGCAGCGCCGGGCGACCGCGATCACCCAGGGTCCGATCGACTGGGCCAGCGCGGAGATGACCGCGTTCGGTTCGCTGCTGCTGGCCGGACGGCCGGTGCGGCTCGCGGGTCAGGACAGCCGCCGGGGCACATTCGTGCAGCGGTTCGCCGCGATCATCGACCGGGTCAACGGCCAGGACTACGTCCCGCTGCAGCACCTGGACGAGAACCAGGCGAACTTCCACGTCTACGACTCGCTGCTGAGCGAGTACGCCGCGCTCGGCTTCGAGTACGGCTACTCCGTGGCCCGTCCGGACGCGCTGACGGTGTGGGAGGCGCAGTTCGGCGACTTCGTCAACGGCGCCCAGTCGATCATCGACGAGTACATCTCGGCCGGTGAGGCGAAGTGGGGCCAGAAGTCGGGTGTCGTGCTGCTGCTGCCGCACGGCTACGAAGGCCAGGGCCCGGACCACTCGTCGGCCCGGATCGAGCGGTTCCTGTCGCTGTGCGCCGAGAACGCGATGACGGTGGCGCAGCCGTCGACGCCGGCGTCGTACTTCCACCTGATCCGCCGGCACACGCTCGGCGAGGAGCACAACCCGATGATCGTCTTCACGCCGAAGCAGCTGCTGCGGCGCAAGGAGGCGGTGTCGCAGCCGGAGGAGCTCACCCACGGCGCCTTCCGGCCGGTCATCGGCGACGCCGAGGCAGAGGCCACCGCGGCCACCGTCGAGCGGGTCGTCCTGGCCTCCGGCCGGATCGTCTACGACCTGCTGGCCGAGCGAAAGAAGGCGGAGCCGGACAAGACCAGCACCGCGGTCGTCCGGGTCGAGCAGCTCTATCCGCTGCCGGTCGACGAGATCGTCGCGGAGCTGGCCAAGTACCCGAACGCGACCGAGATCCGCTGGGTCCAGGACGAGCCCGCGAACCAGGGTCCGTGGCCGTTCATGGCGCTGAACCTGACCGAGCACCTCGGCGGCAGGCCGTTCTACCGGGTCTCCCGGCCGGCCATGTCGGCGACGTCGGTGGGCTCGATGGGCGCGCACCAGGCCGAGCAGGCGACGCTGCTGAAGCAGGCGTTCAGCTGACGTGTACTTCACCGACCGAGGGATCGAGGAACTCGAGGGCCGGCGTGGCGAGGACGATGTCACGCTGGCCTGGGTGGCCGAGCGGCTGCGCGAGTTCGTCGACCTGAACCCAGAGTTCGAGACTCCGATCGAGCGGTTCGCCACCTGGCTGGCCCGCCTCGACGACGAGGACGACTAGCCTGATCGAATGCCCTTCGCCGACCATCCCGTCCGACGGGTCGCCGCGGCGGAGGGCATTCGTCCGTCCGGGCGCCGGCCCCACACCATCCCGGCGTACCTGCAGGCGCCGGAGCGGTACCTGCGGCACGTTCTCTAGTCGGTGTGCGGGGGTCTGGTACGCCGGGGTGGGTCGGGAGCCAGTGAGCCGTCGGGGGCGATGTGCTCGAAGATCTGGTCGACCAGGTTGAGCACGTGCGGGTCGTCGACGGTGTAGATGTGTCGCCGGCCCTCGCGCCGGGCGGTGATGATGCCGGCCAGCCGCAGCTTGCCCAGGTGCTGGCTGGCGGTGGCGATGCTGACGCCTACCCGGTCCGCCAGTGTGCCGACGTCGTACTCGCCCTGCGCCGCCAGTGACACCAGGTGCAACCGGACGGGTGCGGAGAGCATCGCGAAGGTGCCCGCGGCGGATTCGAGCTGCGCCTTCGTCGGTTCAGGGGATGTGGTCATCGCGCAGTCATTGTGACCGCTGGACCGGTCAGGCGGCAGTACGCCGAGCCGCGGTGACGACGGTCTCATACTTTCGCAATTGCGAAAGTGTTAAAACGATGGCAGCCTAGAGACATGCCCAGAGCCCTCCGCCCTGTGTTTCTGTGCCTCGCCGCAGCGCTTCCGGCAATTGCCCTCCGGTTGTCCGGAGTGCATCCGTCGGCACCGCTCGCGATCGTGCTCTTCGGTCTCGGCGTCGTCGCCGCGTCGTTCGTGCTCGCCTGGGCCGCCGAGGCCGCGGAGGTCGATATCTCCGGCGGGCTCGCGATCGCGCTGCTGGCGGTGATCGCGGTGCTGCCCGAGTACGCCGTGGACCTCTACTTCGCGCATACGGCCGGCAGCGAGCCGGCGTACGTCCAGTACGCCGCGGCCAACATGACCGGCTCCAACCGACTGCTCCTCGGCCTCGGCTGGTCGAGCGTCGTACTGATCAGCCTGTACGTCGCCTCGCGGCGCAGCGGGCGGTCGGTGAAGGCGCTGGTGCTGGACTCCGGGTACAAGCGGGAGCTGGGCTTCCTGGGGATCGCGAGCGTGGTCGCGTTCGTCATCCCGGTCACCGGGCAGATCCACCTCGTGCTGGGGATCGGGCTGCTGGCGTTCTTCGGGTACTACTTGTGGCGCGCGGCTGCGTCCGAGCACGACGACGAGCCGGACCTGGTCGGGCCGGCCGCGCGGATCGGCGCACTGCCGACGGTGCAGCGGCGGACCGCGGTGATCGGGATGTTCGTGACGGCGGCCGTGGTGATCCTGCTGTCGGCCGAGCCGTTCGCCGACTCGCTGGTCGAGGGCGGCCACGCACTGGGGATCGACCAGTTCCTGCTGGTGCAGTGGCTGGCTCCGCTGGCGTCAGAGGCTCCGGAGTTCATCGTGGCGCTGTTGTTCGCCTGGCGGGGCAAGGGCGGGGCCGCACTGGGCCTGCTCATCTCGGCCAAGGTGAACCAGTGGACCCTGCTGATCGGCAGCCTGCCGATCGCGTACATGATCGGTGGCGGACCCTCCGCCCTGCACCTGGATGGGCGTCAGGTCGAGGAGTTCCTGCTCACCGCGACGCAGACGCTGCTGGGTCTCGCCGTCCTGCTGAGCCTTCGCTTCCCGCGGTGGGCGGCCTGGACGTTGCTGGGGCTGTTCGCGGTGCAGTTCGCCGTACCGGGTCAGACCGGGCGGTATGTGCTGTGCGGGGTCTACCTGGTGCTCGCGGTGGTCGCGCTGGTCCGCAACCGGCAGTACATCCTGCCGACGATCACCTCTCCGTTCCGCCGGACGGAAAAGCCCGCCGACGCAGAACGCGCCGACGAGCTCATCGAGGTCTGATCTTCGGAGACTTTTCGCCGGTAGGCGGCTATTTCCTTCCGGAGATCAGCTGGCCTGCTGCTCCTCGACGATCGAGGGGCGGCGGCGCTCCTGGGGGCCGGGGCGGCCGCGGCGGCGGCCGTAGAGGAACTTCTCGCCGGCCGCGGTACCGGTGAACTTGGTCCGGCGGGCCCACTCGCGGCATTCCTCGATCACCGGGCAGGACGTCAGGCACAGGGCCTGGGCCTTGCGCTGCTCCCACTGGGTCGCGGTCTCGTCGTACGCCGGCGCCTGGCCGACACAGGCGGCCTTCATCATCCAGCGGTCGGCGGGGTCGGCGATCACCGTCAAGGTCGGCCTCATGGGCACTCCTGGTCGCTCGTCGATCGGGCGGATCGAACCCGCGGGGGTTTCCTGCGGTAGGACCAGACTGGTCCAGTTCGATTGCCCCGGTGCGACGCGCATGTTTCGGGCGTGAAACGGCACCGGCACAACGGTGCCGGTGGCACTATCGCCGTACCATCCGGATCTCCGGCAGCCCGAAGAACGGGTCGTCGACCTGGGAACCGTCCTCGACGAACCCGTGGCGGCGATAGAAGGCACGAGCCCGGTGATTGCCCTCGAACACCCACAGGCTGGCCGGCTCCTTGCCGATGGCAACCTCCAGCAACCGGACGCCGAGGCCGGTGCCCCACCAGGCCTTGCGGACGTAGATCGAGAGCAGCTCCAGCGGCGTCGGCGCATCCTCGTCCCGGGACGGTCCTGGTACGGCGAAGCCGATCACCTGCTCCTGCACCGGCAGACCGGTGGCCGGGTTCAGTGCGATCCAGTGGATCCGCCCCGCCCCGATATGCGTGGTCCATCGCTCGATCCGGCGATCGATATCGTTGGTCCGGTCCACCAGCACGTCCGGCTCGACCAATCCGTCGTACGCCTCCCGCCAGCAGAGCAGATGGCACCACGCCGCGGCCTCGGCATCCTCCACCGTGGCCCGACGGATCTCCGGCTGCATTCAGACAGTAAAGACGATCTTGCCGAAGACGTCGCCCTCGTTCATCTTGGCGAAGCCCTTGCGGGCGTCGGCCAGCGGGAGCACCGAGTCGATGTGCGGCGAGATGCCCGCGTTCGCCATGAACTGCACGAGCTCGGCCAGCTCGGCCCGGGTGCCCATGGTCGAGCCCTGCACCCGCAACTGCAGGAAGAAGATCCGGTTCAGCTCGGCGGACTTCGGTGCCTGGCCGCTGGTCGCGCCGGAGATGACCAGGGTGCCGCCTTGCTTCAGCGACTTCAGCGAGTGTGACCAGGTCGCCTGGCCGACCGTCTCCATCACCGCGTCGACCCGCTCCGGCAGCCGCGCCCCGGACTCGAACGCGTCGTGCGCGCCGATCTCCAGCGCCTTCGCCCGCTTCCCCTCGTCCCGGCTGGTCGCCCAGACCCGGATCCCCGCGGCCCGCGCCAGCGTGATCAAAGAAGTCGCCACCCCACCGCCGGCTCCCTGCACCAGCACGGTGTCACCCGGCTTGAGACCCGACTGGGTGAACAGCATCCGGTACGCCGTCAGCCACGCGGTCGGCAGGCACGCGGCCTGCTCGAAGCTCAGCCCGGCCGGCTTCGGTACGACGTTCCGCGCGGGTACGGCGACCTTCTCGGCCAGCGTCCCCTGGTACCGCTCGCTCAGCAGCGACCGCTTCGGGTCGAGCGTCTCGTCACCCTTCCACGCCGGGTCGGAGATCACCGCGTGCACGACGACCTCGTTACCGTCCGGGTCGATCCCGGCCGCGTCGCAGCCGAGGATCATCGGCAGATTCTGCTCGGCCAGCCCGACACCCTTCAGCGACCACAGGTCGTGGTGGTTGAGCGCAGTCGCCCGTACGTCGATCGTCACCCACCCCTCGGGCACCGTCGGGTCGGGGCGCTCCCCCACCTCCAGTGCGGCGATCGGGTCGTCGGCGGCGAACTTGGCGGCATAGGCAGCAAGCATGCGTACCACCCTAGGGGGTGGTCTGAGCCGAGTCAGTTACCGATTTCACCATGGGTGTGGAAAGCACGCCGTCCAGCAACTGCCGCGACTCCTCGAGCGCCTTGATCGACACGGAGATCCGGTCGCGCTCCTGCTGCAGCTGATCGATCAGCACCGGGCAGGTCGGCTCCAACTTCTCCGTCACGCAGGGCAGCACCTGCGCAATCGTCGACGTCGACAGCCCAGCCGCCAGCAACGTCCGGACCCGCCCCACCAGGTCCACATCGCTCTCGGCGTACTCCCGATACCCGCTCGCCAGTCGCTCCGGCTTCAACAGCCCTTGATCCTCGTAGTACCGCAACAACCGCTCGCTCACCCCGGTCCGGGCGACCATCTCCCGCATCCGCACGCAACCACACCTCCGACTCTGACATCCGTGTCAGAGTTTAGCTTCCGCGCCTCGAGGGCTGGTCAACGAGCCGGTCGTGTGGTTGTATCCGCGAGAATAACGGGCCTGGCCGTAATTCCGAGGAGAACCGATGCGACGTGTCCTGATGATTGCCGGCGTGACTGCCGCCCTGCTGACCGGACAGAGCGTGCCCGCCCCGGCCACGACGACCGCACAGGTCACCGGGGCCTACCTGCAGATCACCGCTGACGGCGTCGCCACCGGCCGGGGTCTCGAGGGCGCGTCACACGCGCACGCGGCACTGTCTGCGATGTACGACGTGACCGGCGACCCGCGGCAGCGCCAGACCGCCGACGAGTTGCTCGACTACATCCTGCAGCGGCGGCCGGGCCACATGAACACCGACATCGCCCTACAACTGTTGCGCAGCCCTTACCTGCAAGGCGATCCGCGGTTGCTCGCCAACCTGGAGACCTACCTGACCGCGCTCCTCGGTCTGTACGCCGCGCAGCCCGACACGGTGTTGCGCAGCGGCGACATCCGCACCTTGACCGGGCGGGCCGAGCTGCTGGTCAACTACGCCGAGCACCTCGAGCAGCGGTCCGGCGACCCGGCCAGGATCCTGTCCGCCGACACCGCGGCTCGGGCCATGCTCGACCGCGTGGCGGCACTGCAGTACACCCGTCAGGAAGCCGTCTCGGCGTTCCACAACGACCGGTACGTCGGCGCCTTCCCGCACTTCATCACCGGTGACGACGGCAACATGGGCAGCTGGGACGTGGAGCACTGGGCGCCGTCGATGCTGTCACTCGACCAGTACGCCGCGGTCCGCGCACTCGCCGTCGGGTACGGCCGGTTCCGCTCCGGCGCCTACAACGACGCGGCCGCGGCCGGAACCCGCCACCTGCTCGGCACCACCGAGATCGATCCGGACCTCATCTACGCCGGCGAACCGGCCGGGTTCCCGCTTGACGGCGCGACGTACGAGATCGGCGAAGAGACCGGCGAGCACCCGTATCTGATCACCTACGGCTGGTCCCCGAACGCGATCGCCCAGATGGGTACGGCGTTGAAGGCGGTCCGCGACAACCGAGTAAAGGTGCCGCACGCGGCTGCCTGGCTGGCGTCGTACTGGCGTGGTACTCCCCCGCGCAGCGTGCTCGCACCGGGACTGTTCTGGCACGGACTGGACGCGAAGATCGAGTACACGCACCGGTTCATCGAGGCCACCCAACTCGCCGTCCCCGCCGACTTCCCGTGGCTCGACCTGGAGCGCACCACGTTCCCCGGAACCGGTGACGACGACATCCGCCGGGGCGGCTGGTACGACGGCTCCGGCCGCGGCGCGATGTCCGCGGTCTACTCCCGGCTGGCGATGACCGGGTACGTCGAGTCCGGCGGCCAGGACGTCGAGATGCTGAACCGAGCCGGCCAGTGGTGGGAGCGCATGGTCGTCCGCGGCTGATCAGGCCCGGGCGACCCCTTCGGCCTCGGCGGCGGTGGCGACTGCGGTGGCGACGGCCGGAGCTACGCGGGCGTCAAACGGCGACGGGATGATGTAGTCGGGACGCAGGTCGGCCTCGGTGATGAGGCCGGCCAGGGCGTCGGCCGCCGCGAGCTTCATGCCCTCGGTGATCCGGGAGGCGTTCGCGTCGAAGGCGCCGCGGAAGATGCCGGGGAACGCGAGCACGTTGTTGATCTGGTTCGGGAAGTCGGAGCGACCGGTCGCGACCACCGCGGCGTGCCGGTGGGCGATGTCCGGGTGCACCTCCGGGTTCGGGTTCGCCAGCGCGAAGATCATCGACCCGTCGGCCATCCGGGAGATCGCCTCCTCGGGCACCGTTCCGCCGGACACGCCGAGGAACACGTCCGCGCCGTCCAGCGCGTCCACCAGCCGGCCGGACAGCCCACCGGTGTTCGTGTCCCGGGCCAGCGAGAGCTTGACCGGGTTCAGGTCGGCGCGGTCCTCGTGCAGCACACCCTTGCTGTCGACAACGGCCAGGTCGCCGACACCTGCCTGCAGAAGGATCCGGGCACACGCGACCCCGGCCGCACCGGCTCCGGAGATCACCACCCGGATGTCCTCGATCGACTTGCCGGTGACCCGGAGCGCGTTCCGCAGCGCGGCCAGTACGACGACCGCCGTACCGTGCTGGTCGTCGTGGAACACCGGGATGTCGAGCCGCTCCTTCAGCCGCCGCTCGATCTCGAAGCACCGCGGTGCCGAGATGTCCTCGAGGTTGATCCCGCCGAAGGTCGGCGCCAGCCGTACGACGGTCTCCACGAACTCGTCCACGTCGGTGCAGTCGAGCGCGATCGGCACCGAGTCGACGCCGCCGAACTCCTTGAACAGCAGGGCTTTGCCCTCCATCACCGGCAGCGACGCGGCCGGGCCGATGTCACCGAGTCCGAGGACGGCGGTCCCATCGGTGACGACCGCGACCACGTTGGACTTCCAGGTGTAGCGCCGTACCAGGGACGGGTCCTCGGCGATCGCCGTACAGACCCGGGCCACACCAGGGGTGTAGGCCTTCGACAGGTCGGCGGCGTCGCGGACGTGAACCGAGGAGGTGACCTCGATCTTGCCGCCGCGGTGCAGCTCGAAGACGGCGTCGCCGGCATACCGGTCGGACTCGGGAACGGCAGCGGCAACGGACGGATGGGGCTGGGCGACCATGCGGGGACCCTTCGGAGAACAGCGAGCAGACGGTTGGTTACAGTGAGTGGGCGGTTCGATCAATGGGTACGTCGGACAGCGCCGCGGCCAGGGGGTCACCCGTCGCACCGAGTAAACCACACACCGCACTGGTCTGCTCTGTGAGGGTCCCCACAACGGCCTTCAGGGCTGCATCCGGGTGACGATGAGGTCTCGGCCGTAGTCAGCAGCCGACACGTGGCTGGTTGCTGTGTCAGGATGCGGCATCCGGACCGGTACCGACCGGTTCGGCGTACCAGTTCCAGTGTCGAGAGGTATCGCGATGAACATCGTCTCCACCCTCCGCAAGAGTCGCGTCCGCGTCACCGTGGCCGCGACCGCCGTACTCGCGCTCACGCTCGCAGCCTGTGGCAGCGGCGACTCGGACTCGGGCAGCGGTGGAACCGAGGACAAGGCCGCCGCGGCCGGGATCACCCTGGTGAAGCCCGGCAAGCTGATGGTCTGCACCCACCTGCCCTACAAGCCGTTCCAGTACAAGGACGGCGCCGACGTGGTCGGCTTCGACGTGGATCTCCTCGACCTGGTCGCCAAGGACCTCGGCCTGGAGCAGGAAGTCGTCAACATCGAGTGGGCCCAGGTCACCTCCGGCGCCGCGTTCCAGGCGAAGAAGTGCGACATGGGCATGGGCGCGATGACGATCACGCCGGAGCGGCAGGCCGCGATCAGCATCACCGAGCCGTACATGGACGCCACCCAGGTGCTGATGGTCAAGAAGGACTCCGGCATCAAGAGCCTGGCGGACCTGAAGGGCAAGAAGATCGGCGCCCAGGCGGACACCACCGGCAAGAAGTACGCCGATGACAACGCCGCGGCCAACGGCTACACGGTGATCCCGTTCAACGACCTGGCGATCCAGACCAACAACGTCAAGTCCGGCCGGGTCGATGCCGCCATCAACGACAACGGCGTGCTCTACGACTTCGTCAAGGCGAACCCGGAGATGGAGATCGCCACCGAGTTCAACACCGGCGAGCAGTACGGCTTCGCCGCGCTCAAGGACGGCAGCGGCCCGAAGCTGGTGGCCAAGTTCAACGAACTGCTGACCAAGGCCAAGTCCGACGGCCAGTACAACGAGATCTACAAGAAGTGGTTCGGGGTTGAGCCGAAGAAGTGAGTGCGCCCACCGAACCCGACATCGTTGAGCGGAAGGGGCTGAGCCCGCGGCAGCGGGCTCAGCGCTCCCGCTGGATCCAGTACGCGATCCTCATCGTCCTGGTCCTGCTCGCCGCGTTCACCGCGGACTGGGGCCAGATCGTCGAGGTCTTCTTCAAGCCGGAGTTCATCAAGGCCTCCTTCGAGGACGGACTGCTCCAGGCTCTGGTCAAGACGCTGGAGTACACCGCCGGCGCGTTCGTGATCGGCCTGGTCGGCGGCACCGTCCTGGCGCTGATGCGGCTGAGCAGCGTCGGGCCGTACCGCTGGCTCGCGACCGCCTACATCGAGTTCTTCCGCGGCCTGCCGGCCATCGTGGTGTTCATCGCGTTCAGCCTGCTGCCGCTGGCCTTCGAGGGTCTGACGATTCCGTGGGACCCCTACGGCGTCGTCTGGCTGGCGCTGGGCATCGTCGCCTCGGCGTACATGGCCGAGGTCATCCGGGCCGGAATCCAGGCCGTCCCGAAGGGTCAGGTCGAGGCGGCCCGCTCGCTCGGGATGCCGGCCGGTCTGGCCACCCGCAAGATCGTGCTGCCGCAGGCGTTCCGGATCGTGCTGCCACCGTTGACCAACGACCTGATCCTGCTGGTCAAGGACTCCTCGCTGGTGTTCATCATCGGCGTCAGCGCGGACGCGTACGAGCTGACCGGATTCGGCCGGGACCTGGCGAACACCTACTCCAACCTGACCCCTCTGGTCACGGCGGGCTTCTGCTACCTGATCATCACGCTGCCGCTGGGCCTCCTGGTCCGACGGCTCGAGGCGAAGGCTGCGAGGGCGTACTGATGGCTCTGGTCGAGATCAAGAACCTGCACAAGTCCTTCGGCAGCAACCACGTCCTGCGCGGGATCGACTTCACCGTCGAGCAGGGCGAGGTCGTCTGCGTCATCGGCCCGTCCGGGTCGGGCAAGTCGACGCTGCTGCGCTGCGTCAACCTGCTCGAGCAGCCGCAGGAAGGACAGGTGATCGTCCGCGGTGAGGACATCACCGACCGGGACTGCCACCTGGACGCGGCCCGGCAGCAGATCGGCATGGTGTTCCAGCAGTTCAACCTGTTCCCGCACCTGACGGTCCTGCAGAACTGCACAGTCGCGCAGACGACCGTGCTGAAGCGCAAATCGTCCGAGGCGGCCCGGGTCGCCCGGGCCAACCTCGAACGCGTCGGCCTGACCGAGAAGGTGACCGCCTATCCGGCCCAGCTGTCCGGCGGTCAGCAGCAGCGGGTGGCGATCGCCCGGGCACTGTCGATGGACCCGGCACTGATGCTGTTCGACGAGCCGACGTCGGCACTCGACCCGGAGCTCGTCGGCGAGGTGCTCACGGTGATGCGCAAGCTGGCGCTGGACGGGATGACCATGCTCGTGGTCACCCACGAGATGGCGTTCGCCCGCGAGGTGGCCGACCGGGTCGCGTTCATGGACGGCGGTGTCATCGTCGAGCAGGGTCCGCCGGCCGAGCTGATCGGCAACCCCGCCCACGAACGCACCCGCACCTTCCTGCGCCGCGTCCTCGACCCCACCCACGTCGAGCCGACCGGCTGAGTTCCACCGCCTGGGCCCGGCCTTGTCCACAAGGCCGGGCCCTTCGCCGTGCATTGCGGGCTGACAGCGTGGAAGATGTACGGCGTGGTGGGGCGATCACCCGCCGAACACGAGGGAGGCAGTGTGGGAAGCACCGGACGATCCGCCGAGGTCCGTCTGAGCATTCCGGCGGACAGTGCGTACATCGCCGTACCGCGGTCGGTGGTCGGCAACCTGGCGGCTCGCAACGACTTCACCGTGGACGCGATCGACGATCTGCGGATCGCCGTCGACGAGGCGTGCGCGCTGCTCCTCCCGCAGGCGTCCGACGGCGTGCTGGACTGCGTCTTCGAGATCGACCCGCCACAGCTGACGGTGCGGACCAGCGCCGTCGTACCGAACGGCTGGCGTCCCGACACCTCGTCGTTCGGCTGGACCGTGCTGACCGCACTGGTCGAGTCCGCGGCCGCGGAGACGATCGACGGCCGGCTCACCATCACCGTGACGGCAACCGCCACCGCCGCGGAGAAGGCGTGACTGAGGAACGAACCCTGGGCGAGCCCCAGGAAACACCCGATCTACGGACCCGGACGGCCGACCTGTTCCGGGCGATGGCGGCCGCCGGTCCGGGAGAGCCAGGCCATATCGGGGCCCGGGACGGCCTGGTCTCGCTGCACATGCCGCTGGTGGAGCACCTGGCCCGCCGGTTCCGGAACCGGGGCGAGCCGTACGACGACCTGGTCCAGGTGGCCACCATCGGCCTGATCAAGGCGATCGACCGGTTCGACTCCGACCGCGGGGTCGAGTTCTCCACGTACGCGACGCCGACGATCCTGGGCGAGATCAAGCGGTACTTCCGGGACAAGGGCTGGGCCATCCGGGTGCCGCGGCGGCTGCAGGAGCTACGGCTCTCGCTGACCGCGGCGACGGCCGAGCTGACCCAGGAGCTGGGCCGGGCACCAACGGTCGCCGAGCTGTCCGATCGACTGGGGTTGTCGCCGGATCTGGTGATCGAGGGACTGGAGTCCGCGAACGCGTACAACACGTTGTCGCTGGACGCACCGGATCAGAACGAGGCGGACGCCACCACGGTCCTGGACGGCCTCGGAGGCGAGGACGAGGCGCTGGAGAGCGTCGAGTACCGGGAGTCCCTGAAACCGCTCCTGGCGCAGCTGGACACCCGGGAGAAGCGGATCCTGACGCTGCGGTTCTTCCGCGGCATGACGCAGTCCCAGATCGCCGACGAGATCGGCATCTCCCAGATGCACGTCTCCCGGCTGCTGGCCCGCACCCTCACCGAACTGAGAGCCGGCCTGCTCAAGGAGTGACTACAGGACGGGGCGGTCCTTGGTCGGGTCGTCCGCAAGGGCCTCGGTGGACGCCTTCTGGAAGATGCCGACCAGTACGCCGACCGCGGCCAGGGCGAGTGCGACCGAGACGGCCTTGGTGGAGCCGCCCCAGAAGCTGTAGGCGACCAGGAGCTGGATCAGCTGGGCGAACACGGCAGGTCCACGGCTCCACGTCGACGCGCGGGACAGGCCACGGGCGACGATCCCGAGGCCCACGCCGTACAGGACGAAGAAGGCGGAGGTGGTCAGTCCGAGGACCAGCCGGGAGCTTTGGATCGTAAATGCTTCGGCAATTCCGAGAACGACCAGCACGAGCCCTTCCGCAGCGACCACAGCCGCGGCTAGCTTGAGCGGTCTCGGTACGGCGGCAGCTGGGGGGTCGGTCGGCATGTCCGTCAGCTTAGGGCGTGTCTCCTGAGCCCGTGCAGTGTGATCTGCGCGGGGTGAGGAGACACTCTCTGGGTGCTCCGTGCCGGACGTGATTCGGGCGCGCGGGTCGACCACCCTGCTCTTCCTGCGTTCCCGCACGGGCCGCAGGAACCCCAGCCCCACAGGGATTTGAGGTTGTGCGTAACCCGAAGGCGGTTAGATCGGTTACTTGCAGTGAACGGGTGATCGCGGGAACGAGTCTCTGTCCGGTTAACGGACGGGGCGAACCGCTGGGCACCGGTTCGTAGTGTTAAGGAAGTGTTGTGATCGGATCGACAACTCCAGAACCCTTGTTTCACCCAGCCGAGATTGGGAACATGGTCTCGTTCGTGAAAACGTTCACAACACGTCTTAGGATCGAACACCTCGCACCACACGCCTCGTGTGCGAGCTGAACCACGAGTAAAGCCGCGCTGCCTGGGCACAGACCAAGCTCACAGCGTACGACAACTACTGAGAGAGATGGGATCCGCCATGGATTGGCGCCACCGGGCCGTTTGCCTCGATGAGGACCCGGAACTGTTCTTCCCCATCGGCAACACCGGGCCCGCGATCATGCAGATCGAGGAGGCCAAGCAGGTGTGCCGTCGCTGCGACGTGCGTGAGCAGTGCCTCGCGTGGGCGCTGGAAGCCGGTCAGGACCATGGGGTCTGGGGCGGACTGAGTGAGGACGAGCGCCGCGCCCTCAAGCGCCGTAACGCTCGCGCCCGCATCCGCACCGCCTGAGCTAGAACTTTCGAGGCCCCGCGGACCTACCCCGCGGGGCCTTTCGCTTCCCCGCACCCCCTCGGTTGGCTGACCCACGAGAGGGGCGCGCTAGTCCTTGACGGGGATGTCGAGGGTGACCTGGGCGCCGTGCTCGCCGTCGTGGCGTGGTCCGAACTCCAGGGTGCCGTCGAGTTCGCCGATGACGAGGGTGCGGACGATGGACAGGCCTAGGTTGCCGGACAGTTCGGAGTCGAAGTTCGCCGGCAGGCCGTGCCCGTCGTCGACGACGGTGACGTGCAGCCGGCCGACCGACCGCTCGGCGGACAGCTCGATCGTCCCGCTGGCCTCTTCCCCGTCCCGGGACCGGAACGCGTGCTCCACCGAGTTCTGCATCAGCTCCGTCAGCACCATCGCCAGCGGGGTCGCGATCTCGGAGTCCAGTACGCCGAAGCTGCCGGAGCGCTTGGTCTCGACCGACGTGGCGACCGTCGACACATCGGCCACCATCGCCCCGACCCGGTCGGCGACGTCGTCGAAGTCCACGTGCTCGTCGAACGACTCCGACAGCGTCTCGTGCACGATCGCGATCGACCCGACCCGCCGGACCGCCTCGGCCAGTGCGGCCTGGGCTTCCGGCACGGTGATCCGCCGGCCCTGCATCCGGAGTAACGCGGCGACGGTCTGCAAGTTGTTCTTGACGCGATGATGAATTTCCCGGATGGTCGCCTCTTTGGTGACCAGCTCCCGCTCCCGGCTGCGCAGCTCCGTCACGTCCCGGAGCAGGATGAGTGCCCCCACGTGCTGGCCGTCGGCGCGCAGCGGGATCGCGCGCAGGAACAGCGTCGCCTCCGGGTTCTCGATCTCGAACTCCTTGGCCGCCCGCCCGGTCAGCACCGACGCCAGGACGTCGTCGACCTTGTGCCCGCTGTGCAGCAGCTCACCGGTGACGTCCTTCAGCCGGCTCCCGACCAGGTCGGTGACGAGCCCCATCCGGCGGTACGCCGACAACGCGTTCGGGCTGGCGAACGTCACCATCCCGTGCCGATCGACGCGGATACACCCGTCACCCACGCGTGGGGTGGTGGACAGCAGCCGCTCCCCGCCGTACGGGAAGATGCCGTCGGTGATCATCCGGGCCAGGTCCGTCGCGCTCTGCAGGTAAGCGATCTCCAGCCGGGACGGCGTCCGGACGCCGAGCAGGTTGGTGTTCCGCGCGATCACCGCGATCACCCGGGTGCCGCGCCGTACCGGGATCGTCTCGACCCGGACCGGGACGTCGTCGCGCCACTCCGGGTCACCCTCCCGGCAGATCCGGCCGCCGTCGTAGGCCTGGTCCAGCAGGTGCCGGCGACCGCGCGGGATGAAGCTGCCGACGATGTCGTCCAGGTACGCCGTGGGTCCGGTGGTGGGCCGCATCTGCGCCCCGGCCCAGAAGCCGAGGCCTTCGGTGTCCGGCAGCCAGAGCACCAGGTCGGCGAACGACAGGTCGGCCAGCATCTGCCAGTCCGAGACGAGCAGCTGCAGGCGGTCCAGGTCGGCCTGGTCCAGGGTCGTGTGGTTCCGCGCCACGTCGCTCAAAGACGGCACAGCCTGAGCCTACCGGCGTGGCCCCGGGTCCTCGGCTACCAGTACCACCACTGGTCCGGCTTGATAGAAGGGCCCGGATGGGTGTTGATTGAGCAGGCACGGATGAAAGGATGCTCGGGTGGAGTCGACGTACTGGCAGGACGTGATGGCCGCGGATTACGCGGTACCGGGCGACCGTGCGCTGACCGACCTCACCGAGGAACTCGTCCGCGGCCTCGCCAGTACCAACCCGCAGGTCCGCGACGCGCTCGCGTATCCGACGCTCGCGACCTGGCTGGAGCGCGGGGTGTACGACGACCTGCTGCCGGGCTTCGGTGACGGCCTGTGCGCCGGACTCGCCTACGGGCTGGGTGAGGACGGCACCGACACCGTCTTCCGCCGCTCCTTCACCGCGCTGACGCTGGCGGAGGTGATCCACCGCGACAACGCCGAGTTCCTGGTGCACGACGAAGTGGTGATGCGCTGGGGTGACCGGCTGGCCACCTGGCTGCTGCGGGAGCGCGACCTGCGGGGGTATGTGCCGGACTGCGGCTGGGCGCACGCAGTGGCCCATGGCGCGGACGCGATCGGCGCTCTGGCCCGGTCACGGCACTGCGACGCCGGGGTGCTTCGGGCGCTGCTCGACGTACTGGCCGACCGGATCGTGAAGGACACGCAGTACCGCTGGGTGCACGAGGAGCACGACCGGGTCGCGCACGCGGTGATGACGATCCTGCACCGGAACATGCTGACCAGCGACGAGCTGGAGCGCTGGCTGAAGCCGGTCGCGGCCACCGCGGCCCAGCAGCCGTTGATGCACGAGACGCTGCCGGAGTGGCCGACTCCCTCGGTCTTCAACGCCCGCGGCGTACTGCATGTCCTGCTGAGCCAGCTGGCGATCGGGGTGAAGGGCTTCCCCATCCCGGGAGACGACGAGCTGTTCGGCCGACCGATCGAGGCTCGTGCGGACATGCTGCTGATGCTCACCGAGGCCGTGCAGGCCTCCCAGCCGTACATCTACCGCCCGGCCGCTACTCCGTCCTAGGCTAGCCAGTCTTGGGCAGGGCGACTGTGGCCACGACGGCCCGGTGATCGCTGCCCTTGATCGCGTACGTCGTGAACCTGCCCGGCTCGAGCTGCCGGGTGATCAGCACGTGGTCGATCTGGGTCCGTGTCACCGCCGGCCGATCCGACGGCCAGGTGCCGACCAGCCCGGAGCCGGTCAACGACGCCACACTGCGGCAATTCGAACCGAGAGCATGCCGGAAGTCGGCGTGGTCCGTGGTCGCGTTGAAGTCGCCCGCCACGATCGTCGGCGGATTCTGGGCGCACCACAGCCGGAGCACCCCGAGATCCTGTTTCCAGGTGGTCACCTCGGACGGCAGCGGCGGAAACCCGTGATACGCGATCAGCCGCACCTCCCCCAGGTTCCCGCCGGTGACGATGATGTGTCCGAAGGTCGTCGCGGACTGGTCCTCGGCGAACCGCACCGCGCCGAGTGACGACGACACCAGGACGCTGGTCGCACTCTCCACCGCCGCACTCGGTTGCAGCGTGTAACCGTTGTAGACAAGGCCTTGCAGCTGCGCCCGGATCTCCTCACGTACGTCGGCCTGTGCCTCCGGCAACGAAACCAGGTCTGGCCTACGCTCACGGATCACCTTGGCCACCGCACCCGCGTCGGCCCCACCGCCGAGCACGTTCGCGACCATGATCGTCAGCACCCGCGACCCGGCCGACGGCGGCTTCGCATCCGAGAACTGCCGGGGTGCGGTCAGCGCCGCGCCGGTCAGCGCCAGCACCATCACCAGAACGGCGGCGATCCGCCATCCGCGCCGTACCGGCATCAGAATCCCCAGCACCAGGAGGACGACCAGTCCCTGCGGGCGAAACGCCACGAGTTGCGCGAACGGGGTGACCTCGTCCAGTCCGAACAGCTCCGGATACAGGGGAACGGCAACGATCAGCAGGAACAGGACGGACAGGACGACCCGCCGGACCAACCATGCGCGTTCGTTATCCATGAACCACCCTGAAGATCTAGTCCGGTGTCCGGTCGAACGGTAGCGTGCTCCGTTGCGCCTGTGTCCCGAGGAGGTTTGCAGTGTCCCGATTGTCCGCGGTCAAACCCGCGTACTGGATCTCCGGCGTCCTGCTGGCGGTCGCGGTCGTCGTACCGCTCCTGGTGTCCACCTACGCCAAGGACGAGCCCCGGCTGTGGGGCTTCCCGTTCTTCTACTGGTACCAGCTCCTGTGGGTCTTCCTCTCCGCGGGCCTGGTCAGCATCTGCTACCGGCTGGTGATCACCGAGGAACGTAAGCGGCGAGCGGCAGCAGGGCTCGGAAACCCGGACAAGCCGGGTACGGCCAAGGAGGGCGACCAGTGAACCACAGCGTCGACTGGGTCCAGCTGATCATCGTCATCGTCATCTTCGGCGCCGTCACCGTGATGGGCTTCATGGCGGCCCGATGGCGCAACACCGGCAACCTGGAGAGCCTGGACGAGTGGGGTCTGGGCGGCCGCGGGTTCGGCACCTTCATCACCTGGTTCCTGCTCGGTGGCGACCTCTACACCGCGTACACGTTCATCGCCGTACCGGCCGCAATGTACGCCACCGGCGCGATCAGCGGCTTCTTCGCGGTGCCGTACACGATCGTGGTCTATCCGATCATCTTCATCTTCATGTCCCGGCTGTGGTCGGTCTCGCACCGCAACGGCTACGTGACCCCGGCCGACTTCGTCGGCGGGCGGTACGGCAGTCGCGCCCTTTCACTCGCGGTCGCGGTGACCGGCATCCTGGCGACGATGCCCTACATCGCCTTGCAGCTGGTCGGTATGCAGGCCGTGTTCGAGACGATGGGTCTCGGCGGCGACAACCTGCTGGCCAAGGACCTGCCGCTGCTGATCGCGTTCGCGGTGCTGGCGGCGTACACCTACTCCTCCGGCCTGCGGGCGCCGGCGATGATCGCGTTCGTCAAGGACGGTCTGATCTACCTGGTGATCGCGGTGGCGATCTTCTACCTGCCCGGCGTGCTGGGCGGCTGGGGCTCGATCTTCGACGCCGCGGAGGCCAAGCTCACTGCGACGAACCCGGCCACCGGGAAGCCGGTCGGCGCGTTCATCCCGGGTGAGTCGGGTTTCTCGGCGTACTGGACGCTGGCGCTCGGTTCGGCGATGGCGCTGTTCATGTACCCGCACTCGGTGACCGCGGTGCTGTCGACCAAGAACCGCAACATCGTCCGGCGGAACGCCGCGATCCTGCCGGCGTACTCGCTGCTGCTCGGCCTGCTCGCGTTGCTCGGCTTCATGGCGATCAAGGCCAATGTGAACACCACCGGCCTGGACGGGCTGGCGAACCCGCAGCTGGCGATCCCGCGGCTGTTCGACCAGGAGTTCCCGTCCTGGTTCGCCGGGATCGCGTTCGCGGCGATCGCGGTCGGCGCGCTGGTGCCGGCGGCAATCATGTCGATCGCGGCGGCGAACCTGTTCACCCGCAACATCTACCGCGACTTCCTCAACCGCGACGCCACCCCGGCCCAGGAGGCGAAGGTCTCCAAGCTGGCGTCGCTGGCGGTGAAGCTGGGTGCGCTGGCGTTCGTGCTCGTGCTGGACAAGACGCTCGCGCTGAACTTCCAGCTGCTGGGCGGGATCTGGATCCTGCAGACCTTCCCGGCGATCGTGGTCGGCCTCTACACCAGGTGGTTCCACCGCTGGGCGCTGCTGGCCGGGTGGGCGGTCGCGATGTTGTTCGGCACCATCGAGGCCTACAACGTGATCAACCCGGCGACGAAGAAACACTTCGGCGGCTCGCTGGCCAACGTCCCGTTCACCGACACCCAGTCCTACATCGCGCTGACGGCGTTCGGGCTCAACCTGATCCTGGTCGTCGTGCTGACGCTGGTGTTCCGGGCGTTGAAGGTGCCGGACGGCGTGGACAACACGCACCCGTCGGACTACCGGGCCGACCAGGGTGACCCGGGTGTGAAGGACCTGCCCGAGCTCCTCGACGAGGGCGGCGCCTCGCCGGCCAAGTCCTAGGTGGTTGACGGCGGCCCCTTTCGCCAGTGGCGCGAGGGGCCGCCATCACTCTTTGCTGTTATGTCGACACGCTGCGGGCTCAGCTTGCCCGGGATTCCGGTGCGGGCGCGGCAGAATCGCGAGGGTGTTGCTGGTCCTCCTCGTTATGGTGCTCGCCGCGGGTGTGGCCTGGGTGACCGGTGGACGCTTCACCCGGCTGGCCGACAACTCCCTGACCGGTGTGCATTGGCTGGCGGCCGCGGCGATCGGGCAGTTCCTCGGCTCGCTCACCGGAGGTACGGCGTACGCGGTCGGCCTGATCGGATCCGCGGTCTGCATCGCGGTCTTCCTCCGCCAGAACCTCCGCCATCCCGGTGTCGGCCTGCTTGCATTGGGTTTCCTCTGCAACGCCTTGGTGGTCGCACTGAACGGCGCAATGCCGGTCGCCACTGACGCCCTGGCCCGCGCCGGCGTAGGGCCCTTCGTCAGCGATCCGCGCCACGAACTGTCCGACGCGACAACCACGTTGCCTTGGCTCGGCGACGTCGTACCAGTGGCCCTCCCCGGCCTCGGACAGGCGGTCAGCCCGGGTGATGTGCTGATCGCCGCCGGCGCGGGTCTCCTGCTGTACGCCGGAATGGGCGGATCGCACCGTATACCGGCCGAAACTGCGCCGGTGTGGGACGAACTGGAGCCCTGCGAGGGAACGCCCGCACTGCTTCGGCTAAAAGTCGAAGCCTCGGCCGATCACCCTCCTGAGTGACTCGACCACGACCGGGTCGTACTCCGCGCCGATGCCCAGACCGATCGACTCCATCGCCTTGCCCGGCGACTGTCCGGTCCCCTCGCCGACCAGTTGCTCGTAGGCCAGCGCGACGTTGACGATCCCGCTCTCCAGCGGGATGTCGGCGTTGTTGGCCCGGCCGTGCCGGTACGGATCGTTCGAGTGCCGGACGATCTCGGCGACGTGATCCAGGACGCCGGACCGTTCGATGACCGAGGCACCGATCTCCGCCGCCCGCTGCCGCTCCTCCCGGGTCCGCAGCAGCGAAGCCCCACCAGGACTGGGATCCGCCAACGCCAACTGGCCGACTCCCGACAGAAGAGCTGCGTACTCCAGTGCCTCCATCCGCGGCGGCGCCAGCCCAAGGTCGTGGCCCAGGGCAACCGCCAGCTGAGCCGTCCGGGCGTTCTGCCCAGGACTGCTGAAGCCCGCGATCTCCGTACTGCGGGCCATCGACCGAACCGTGGTCCGATACGTCCGTTGCGCCGAAGCGAACCGCCGGAACGCGAACTGCGTCAACAACAACGGCACCACGACCAGGGGCGGCGCCCAGAGGCCGAGCAACGCCGTACCGCAGGCGAGCAGGATGCCGCTGATCCCCATCGCCAAGCCGATGCGGCCCATCACCAAGAGCTCGTCGCGCAGCGCCGCCGGGAACGGCCGGTTGTGGCGTTCGGTGGCTTGTCCGGCGCCGATCAGCGCGTCACTGATCCCCGCGCTCAGGACCGCCAGAAGCATGGCGCCGGCCAGCCAGAGCGCGTCCTGCCACCGACCGGTCCAGTCGAGGTCACTGGGCACCAGCGCGGCGAAAACCGCGGCAGCACAGGCGACCGAGATCCCCCGTCGGGAGGACACGACGATGTCCCACCCCAGTCCGGCGATCGCGCGCGGCAGCAGACCCGCCACGGTCGCGACCGCGGTCACCGCCACGATCTGCGCGACATCCGGCGGAAACTCCACCGAGGGTCCGCGCAGCATCGCGTAGCCGAGCGCCGCGCTGGTTG
The DNA here is from genome assembly GCF_004342025.1 of Kribbella steppae. Taxonomy (GTDB): domain Bacteria; phylum Actinomycetota; class Actinomycetes; order Propionibacteriales; family Kribbellaceae; genus Kribbella; species Kribbella steppae. The sequence continues at coordinate 150,785 of NZ_SLWN01000002.1, forward strand.
CGATCGGCGCCCGGTTGCGGATCCGGTCGACCCGGAACTGCACCATCTCGCCGATCGCGATCAGCGCGCCGAAGGTCAGGGCGTACGACCACTCGGTCATGCCCTCTCGCGCGGTCAGGATGATCGCGATGAACGCCAGCGCCACACCGGCAGCCACGATGATGACACCACTGCCCATCCGGCGCAGTTCGAGGCCTTCCGTCATATTTCCGGCCATCAGTCGGGTCCTGCCGCGTTGCCGGTCGCGCCGCCGCCGCTGCCGAGGCTGAGGTCGTCGTGGTCGATCGTCACCACCACGGAACCGTCCGGTGCCGGCTGGTCGACGGTCTTCCAGCCGTGCCGCCGGATGACCTCGACGTAGGCGTCCACGAGGTTCGGATCGAAGTGGGTGTAACGGTCCTGGATCAGGATCTGCAGAGTCTCTTCGACACCCCGGGCGGGACGGTAGGACCGCGTCGACGTCAGGCAGTCGAACGCGTCCACGATGCCGATGATCCGGGCGAAGTACGGGATGTTCTCACCGCTGAGGCCGGCCGGATAGCCGCTGCCGTCGTACTTCTCGTGGTGGTGCAGGACCGCGGACTTGACCTCTTCGAGAAAAGGGATGTTGCCGATCAGCTCCACCCCGCGGGCCGGATGGAGCCGGATCGCGTCCATCTCGGAGTCGTCCAGCCGGCCGGGCTTCTGGATAATGCTGGTCGGCACCCCGACCTTGCCGACGTCGTGCAGCAGCCCGGCATGCTCGAGCGCGCTCTGCCGGTCGTCGGTCAGCTCCAGGTGCCGGCCGAGCATCCCGACACCCTCACTGACTCGCTCGGAGTGACCCCGCGTGTACAGATCCTTGGTCTCGATGACTTGGATGAACGCCCGCATGGTCGCCGCCTGCGCCCGCCGCTCGGCCTCGTACTGCGAGAGTGCCCACCGGCTGACGTAGAGCGGGACGAAGATGAGGAGGATGGACAGGAAGCCCAGGCCGGACAGCCAGGCGACCGCGAGCAGCAGGCCGAGCAGCCCGTAGCCGAGCAGGGGCGGCGACGTCGGCAAGGCGACCTTGCGGAGGAAGGTGGCCGGGGTCGGATCACCCGGTTCGAGCGAGAGCACCACGCACAGCAACAACGCATTCACGACCAGCCAGGTCGCGTTCGCCGCCGTAGTGGTCCAGATCGCATCCCATGGATGTGACAGCACTGCGTCGCCTGTCGGCCCACCGGCGAAGTGGAACACCATCCCTCCGGCCGCCGCGCAGATCACCGACTGAGCACCGTTGAAGACCTTCTTGACCAAGGGATGACGCCGATCCTGTGACAGGGCACCGACGGCGCCGACCAGGATCGCGGATCCCACACCGGACAACAGATAGAGCGCAATGACGAGTACGTAGTCGAGTGACGTCCTGTAGACCTGTCCCACCCTCGGCCGGAGGACGGTTCCGGCCAGCATGAGCAGGCCCAGGCAGATGGTGGGCGCGTCAATCCGCGCGTGTGCCACGGCAAGTCCGAGAATGACAACAGCAAGGGTGGTCGTCGTGACAACCACCAGCCGAAGCAGCACCCGCCGGTTCACGCGCGCAACGCTACCCGGACGGACGTCCCCGGACTACCAGTCCCAGCCGTCGGCGAGCATGTCGCACCTCCGTTCAGCGGTCGCAGTCTTGGGGCCTGCCTGAGGCAGCAGGGCACAGGGGGGCAGACAGCACTTCGCTGACTGATCAATATTTTGCTCATATGCGCTGCGCCGAAACACTGTAAGCCAGACCGTGACCCGCCGCACGAAGTGAAGACCCGCGCATGGTATGAGAGACTGTGACTCTTTGCAGTTGTTTCAAGGAGGCTTAGGAATGGGCAAGACCGGCCGCAAGCGCCGCGCACGCAAGAAGAAGGGCGCAAACCACGGTAAGCGCCCCAACGCCTGACTCAGGCGGCTACAGACAGCGAGGACCCCGGCCAAAGCCGGGGTCTTTGCAATTTGGTTACGGGTGGGTTCAGACCACCATTCCCAGAGGTCTTGTATTCGGAGCGTCCGCACCCGAATACCGATTGCAATGTTCAAACGATCGTTGGGCTTTCACCGATGTGATCTGCGGCACTCCGCCTACCGTTGCCAAACCGGTCCAGTCGCTGCTGTGGATAGCGACAGCGCGCAATCGGCCGGGCCTCCTAGAGTTAGCTCCGACGTCCGGCACCGACCGTAGCCGAGCAGGACCCAACGCGTGAGGGAGGTGGGTGGGGTGGCGACCGAGAGCCTCAGCGAACTGCTGCGCAGGTACCGGACCCGAGCCGGGCTCACCCAGGCATCCCTTGCCGACAAGGCCGGTCTGAGCGAGCAGGCGATCAGCGTTCTCGAGCGCGGCACCCGGAGTCGTCCGCGGGTCGACACCGTGCGCGCGCTGACCGCGGCCCTCGGCCTGACCGCCGACGAGACCGCGGAGTTCATGACTGTGGCCCGCGGCAAGGGTCGCAAGCGCCAGGCACCTGCCCCCGACGCCGAAGCGGCCGACTCCCTGCCGATGCCGTGGCAGCTGCCGCCGGCCGCACCGGACTTCACCGGTCGGGCCGCGCAGATCGAGGCGATCCTGTCGGTGCTCCGGGTTCCGGCCAACCCGCGCAACGGCACGGTCGGTCTGGTCGCGGTGACCGGCATGGGTGGGATCGGCAAGACCGCGCTCGCGGTTCAGGCCGCCCACAAGCTGGTGGACAGCTACCCCGACGGCCATCTGTATCTCAACCTCCGCGGGTACGGTCCCGGCCGGCCGATGACCACCGCCGAGGCCCTGCGTCAGTTGCTTCGTTCGCTCGGGCTGGACCTGCGGCTGATCCCCGATGGTGTCGAGGAGGCAGCGGCCCTGCTGCGATCACAGTTGGCCGGCCGCCGGGTGCTCGTGCTGCTCGACAACGCGACCGACGTACGGCAGGTCCTGCCGCTGCTTCCGGGCAGTCCGGGGTCGGCCGTGATCATCACCAGCCGAGGGGCGATGGCGACGCTGCCCGGGGCGCGGCAGATCAGGCTCGATGCGTTGTCGGAGACGGAGTCGGTCGAGCTGCTGTCCGGAGTCGTCGGCGCGGACCGGGTCGCGGCCGAGCCCGATGCGGCCGAGAGCCTCACCCTGCTGATCGGCCGGCTGCCGCTGGCGGTCCGCTTGATCGGTGCCCGGCTGGCCGCCCGGCCGACCTGGCCGATCCAGCACCTGGTCGACCTACTTCGCGACGAGGGCCGGCGACTCGACGGCCTCGGCTCCGACGAAACCGGCGTACGGGCGAGCATCGCCAGCTCCGTGCAGTTCCTGCAGACCAGCGAGCGCAGCCTCGATCGGGAGGCCGCGCAGGCCCTGCCGATGCTGAGCGTCCCGGACGGATCGGACCTGGTCACCGCCATCGCCGCCCACCTGCTCGACATCCCGGTCCAGCGGGCCGATGCCATCCTGGAACGCCTCGTCGACCTGAACCTGCTGGACTCGGTCGCCCCCGAGCGTTACCGCTTCCACGACCTCATCCGCACCTACAGCCGTGAGCTCGCCGACCAGACCCTCACCTCGGTCGAGCGCGATGCCGGAATCGAACGCGTCCTGCGCTTCTATACCGGTTTCGCCTGGGCGTGCCAGAAGCTCACCCATTCAGCCAGTCCGCGACTGTCCCTCGCGGTCACTTCGGTCGGTCCCGTTCCGGCGTTGGGTCGCGCGGCGTCGGCAGTGGGCTGGCTCGACGACGAGCAGCGCAATCTGATGGACCGGTTCCACCAGGCCGCCGCGACTTCGCTGGCCGGGTCCGCGCTGTTCCCGGAGCTGGCGCTCGCGATGTTCGGCTACCACGAGTCCCGATCGCGCTGGGTGGAGATGCGCGAGCTATGCCTGGTGGGTGTGGCGGTCGCGCAGAAGCTCGACCTGCGCCTGATGGCTGCCTGGCTCGAGCACGACAGCGCGATCCCCGAGGTGGAGAACGGAAGTCTCGAAGCGGCCGTGGCCCATCTCTTCAGTGCCCTCGACATGTTCCGTGAGCTGTCCGACGATCCCGGGCAGGCCCGCTGCTGTTCATCGCTCACCCACGTCCTGGGCCGGCTCGACCGACTGGACGAGGCCTTGCAGTTCGGGACCGAAGCACTGCGGCTCAGCCAGGAGCTGGGCTACAAGACCGTGGAGGGTGTTTCGTTCATCGCGCTCGGCGGTCTCTACGACCGCAAGGGCGACGCCGCCCGCGCTGACGAGGCGTTCGAGCGCGGCATCCAGTTGGCCCGGGAGCTGGGCGACGCCCGGTCACTGTCCAAGCGGTACCTGAACATCGGCTTCTCCCACCTGCTGGTCGGCCGGCTGGAGGATGCGAAAGCGCCGCTCTACAACAGTCTCAAGGTCGCCGAAGACGCCGGGAACGACGATCTCACCACCCAAAGCCTGCATTGCCTGGCCGCCGTCTTCGCCAGCCAGGGCGAGCACAAGAGGGCGCAGGAATACCTGGAAAGAGCGCTGGCACTGGCCCGGCAGCTCGGCAACAGACTGCGCGAAGGCTGCTTTCTTCTCGAGCTCGCCAAGTTCAGCGCCGATGTCGGAGATTCCACCGCCGCGATCGACCACCTGAACGCCGCGATCGCCGTTCTGCAGGGCATATCACCGCACTTCGAAGCCGCCGCCCGCGAGCTGCGCGCACTGGTCCAGCGAGGCGACCGCTACACGTATGTCTTCGACGATTCCGGCGTCGGGTAAAGCGAATTCAGCCGGCGTTCAGTCGGTGGTCGTGATGGTGGTTTCGACCTGGATTTGGGTCAGCCGGAGGAGGATTTTCTGCCGGAGTGCGTCGGGCGCGTGATCGGAGCCGCAGGAGCGGTGAACCAGTTTCTTGACGCAGCGCTCCAGGTCGTATTCGTCCAGGCACGGGGCGCACTCTTCCAGGTGCTGCCGGATCTCCTCGGTGCTGGCGCCCTCGAGTTCGTTGTCGATGAAGACGTACACACGCTGCAGGATCTCGCTGCAGTCGACGTCGTGGTGCTCGCCGCAGCTCACGACTCCTCCTCGGTTCCGGTCTCGTCGGACGGGATCAGGCCCCGGTCGCGCGCGTAGTCGCCCAGCAGGTCACGCAACTGGCGGCGGCCACGGTGCAACCGCGACATCACGGTGCCGACCGGCGTCCCCATGATGTCGGCGATCTCCTTGTAGGCAAAGCCCTCGACGTCGGCCAGGTAGACGGCCAGCCGGAAGTCCTCCGGGATCGCCTGCAGGGCTTCCTTGACGTCGGAATCGGGCAGATGCTCGAGTGCGACCGCCTCGGCCGACTTCAGGCCGCCGGGAGTGTGCGACTCGGCAGCGGTCAGCTGCCAGTCCTCGATCTCCTCGGTCGGCGACTGCGTCGGCTGGCGCTGCCGCTTGCGGTATCCGTTGATGAAGGTGTTCGTCAGGATCCGGTACAGCCACGCCTTCAGGTTGGTGCCCGGCGTGAACTGGTGGAACGAGCTGTACGCCTTGGCGAAGGTGTCCTGGACCAGGTCCTCGGCGTCCGACGGATTACGGGTCATCCGCATCGCCGCGGCGTACATCTGGTCGAGGAAAGGCAGCGCCTCGCGCTCGAAGCGCGCGGTCCGCTGCTCGGGTGTCTCAGTCGTGGTGGGAGTCGGCATCGTGATCGAGAATACCGGGGTCTTCCCCGAGGTCCGCGCCGGAGCCTCACTCGTCGCCATCATGCCTGCCACAACACGCCCGGGCGCGGGGGCATTCCCGCTCAGACCGCGGCCATCAGCCCCTGACCACTATCCGGACACCTCGCGGCTGACCCATTCGAACACGGCTTCGACCAGGACGTCGTACGCCTCCTGCTGGGTCAGCTCCGCCCGCTTAGGCACCTTGAACGCGTGCTCGGCCTCCGGTACGACGGCCATCTCGGTGAGCGGCGGGAATTCCTCGGGCGTCCCGAACGGGTCCCGCTCCCCCTGCACCACCAGCGTCGGCAGCCCCGCTCCCTGCAGCTCGTCGACCCGGGACTTCTCCGGTTTGCCCGGTGCATGCAGCGGAAAAGCCAGCGCCAGTACGCCGGACGCACCCAGGCTGCTCGCGGTCCGGCAGGCCACCCGGGCGCCGGCGCTACGGCCGCCGATCACCAGCGGCGTGCGGATCCGGAGCTGGCCGATGATCGCGATCCAGGCCTCGTCGAGGATCTTCGGTCCGGGTGCGAGTTTCTTGCCGGCATGGCGCCAGGGCTGCTCGATCAGGAACACGTTGATGTCCTGTTTCGGCAACCTCGCGGCCAGCGCGGCCAGGTCACCCGACTCGATCCCGCCCCCGGCACCATGACCGAGGGCCAGCGTCGCTACCGGCCGCCGGGCCCGATGCGCCACGATCCGGGCGTCCCCGTGCGGCGTCCCCACTATCCGTTCGTCGGTCACCGCCCCATCCTGTCATCACCCGAGCACGGATCGGCGGTGTGCGCGCGGTGCGTCAGAAGAGAGTGGTCTCCTCCGGCTCCTCCGGCTTGTCGATCGGGTCGACGCCGTCCGGAGGAAGCGGATCGATCAGGTGGGGTCCGTTGTTCTTCACCGAGCTGACCGCCTTCGAGACGGCGTACGCCTCCAGCCGGCCGGGCGCGGCCGGCACCAGCAGGTCGAGGAGGTCGTCGGGGTCGGAGCTCAGCGGGTCGAGCCAGGCGTCGTACCGCTCGCGCTCGACCAGCAACGGCATCCGGTCGTGGATGCGGCCGAGGTCATCGGTGGCCGTGGTGGTCAGGACCGTGCAGGTCCACAGCCAGGCCTCGTCCTGGTCCGGGTCCTCGACCGACTTGTCCCGCCAGATCTCGTACAGCCCGGCCATCGCGAGGACGCCACCGTCGGCGGGGCGGATGAAGTACGGCTGCTTGACCGGCTTGCCGTTCACCTTCTGCTCGGACTTGTACCACTCGTAGTACCCGTCGGCCGGCAGGATGCAGCGCCGGGTCGCGAACGCCTTCTTGAACGCCGGCTTCTCCGCGACCGTCTCCATCCGCGCGTTGATCAGCCGGCTTCCGATCGAGGTGTCCTTCGCCCACGACGGCACCAGCCCCCACTTGACCGTCGTCAGCTTGCGGATCGTCTCGTCCGGCACCTCACGGTTCTTCCGCTCGACCACCGCGATCACCGAGTCGGTCGGCGCGACGTTGTAGTTGTCCGGCAACTCCTGCACGGACTCGCGCACATTCCCCGACTCGATCTCGAACTCGACGACGAGATCGGAGGGGTCCCGGCTGGACGCATATCGACCGCACATGGGAGACAGCCTAGTCAGCCCCGCCGACAGTGACGATGCGACGAGCGGCGGCGGATTGCCCACCCCGTGATGGGCAATCCGCCGCCGGCCTGATGCGTCCGGGCGCCCCCCTGTTGGCGTCCGGACGCAGGTCCTAAGGTCTGGCCAGTTCGTCGAGCACCCGCCCGGCCATCGCGTCGGTGCTCGGAAGTCCCTCGATCCAGATCCGGGCCAACTGGGGTACGTCGGTGTCCAGCCGCCACTCGGTGATCAGGGCTCGTACCGTCTCGACCTGCTCCGGCAGGTTCGGCTCGCGGCCGACGAGCGCCGCCGCGCGGTGTGAGCCGACGCGACCCAGTACGTCACCGCCGCAGAAGACGATCCGCAGGCACTCCGCCACGTCGACGAGCTTGAGTTCGCGGTCGAAGGGCGACGTCCCCGGGGGATTGAGCGGCTCGACAACCACCAGTGCATGGGTCTGCGGTACGGAAGTTCCACGGAATTCCGCCTCTCGATAGAGCTCGCCGAGGCGGGACCGCAGGTGCGACAGGCTGGACAGCCCGGTCAGCGGGTCCTCGCAGGACAGCGAGTGGAGGTAGACCAAAGAGGCCTCGGCCCAGCTGGAACTGAGTGCGCGTACCGCGTCGAAAGCCGGCTCGCCCCCGGCGATCGAGCGGTACAACGCACTCAGCCCATCAAGTGCCTCGAGCAACGAGACTCCGTCGGTCGCCAACTGCCGACCGACCTCGTCGCTCGCAGGCACGACATCGGCTCCGTCCCGCAGCGCCTCGGCAATCGCGAGATAGGCGCTGTGGTCGGTGCCAGCTGCGCCGTGCGAGTCCCTCCACTCGCACGGTTGCTCATCAGGGGACGACGCCTCCGGCCGGGTCCGGGCGGGCGACCCCGCCAGGTTCAGGGACTTGGCCGGACGCAGGTCGAACCGTCTGCGGATGTCCGCGAACAGCGACATGGCCCTCCTCGAATAGCCCCGTCAGTCTCCCGACCGGCCGGCCGGAAGCGTCGTTCCAGGAGTGAGACAGCCAGCGGCGACCTTCATGACGCGGATTCGCCAAACTTTTTCCGCGTAACTTCCGCGTAGGCGCCGTCGTCAGGAAAGGAGCACGGTTCCGCGTCAGGAAACGTGCGCGGATCCGTCCCACGTGGGAACCTTGTTCACGGCAACGATGTGACGGATCGTGACAGCGTTGTACGGACAGTCGTGATGCAGCCCACGGGGAGACAGATGGAGACGCCGGAAGGACCGAGCGACGCCGAACTCATCGCGCGTGTCCGCAACGGCGATCTCGAGGCGTACGGCGAACTGTTCGGCCGGCATCACCACGCCGCCGAGCGGATGGCCCGCCAGCTGGTCCCGGCCAACGACGCCGACGACCTGGCCAGTGACGCGTTCGCCAAGGTGCTCGACGCGCTGCGCTCCGGAGGCGGCCCGGACATCTCCTTCCGGGCCTACCTGCTGACGACGGTACGACGGGTGCACGTGGACCGGATCCGGTCCGGCCGCAAGGTCCAGGCGACCGACGACATCGCGGCGTACGAGCGGGAGCCGGAGACCTTCGACGACCCGACCGTCACCGGCTTCGAGAGCGGCGCGGCGGCCAAGGCGTTCGCGAGCCTGCCCGAGCGCTGGCAGGCCGTGCTCTGGCACACCGAGGTCGAGGGCGAGAAGCCCGCGGCCATCGCTCCGCTGCTCGGCCTGACCGCCAACGGCGTCTCCGCACTCGCCTACCGCGCCCGCGAGGGTCTGCGGCAGGCCTACCTCCAGCAGCACCTGGCCGACGTCGCCGGTGACCGCTGCCGCTGGACCACCGAGCGCCTCGGCGCGTATGTCCGCGGCGGCCTGACCAAGCGGGAGAACCGCAACGTCCGCGAGCATCTGGACGACTGCGCCAAGTGCACCGCGGTCTACCTCGAACTCGTCGAGGTCAACAGTGCGCTGCCGGCCCTGCTCGCTCCGGCCCTGCTGGGCACCGCGGGCCTCGGCTACCTGGCCGCCGCCTCCGGCGCGAAGGTCGGCCTGGTGGGCTTCGTCGCCACGGGCTGGAAGAAGGCGACGGAGAACAGCACGCGTACGGCGGTCAGCGCCGGGGCGGTCGTGGTCGTCGCGGTCGCCGCCGTCCTGGCCGCGATGGCGCTCACCGGCAACGACACTCCCCCGGCGGCGATCAACAACCCGCCGGCGCAGCAGCCGACCCAGCCGCCGGTCGAGCCGCCGACGGTCCCGCCGGTGAAACCGCCGACGGTCAAACCGCCGTCCGCGAAGCCCACCACGGCTCCGACCACCGCGCCGACGACCGAACCGACCGAGTTCGAGCCGACACCCACTCCGACGGCGCCGACGACCGCCACGGCCACGCCGCCGGTGCCGACGACACCGATCCTGGACGAGGGCCTGCTGACGATCAGCATGCCGCCTGGCGGCGGAGGTCCGTCCACCCGCGCCGGGGGAACGCAGGCCGAGGCCGTCAAGTTCGTCATCACGATCAAGACCCCGGCGCAGAACCAGAATCCCGTGGTCATCGGCATCAAGTACGGCGCCGCCCTCGGGTGGCCGCTGAGCGGCAACCCGCGCGGCTGGACCTGCACCCCGGCGACCGGCACCTGTACGGCGACCAACTCGGCCGCACCCCAGCCGCTCCCGGTCACCTTCGACTCGCCCACCGGCGGGACCGCGGCCGAGCGGACCTTCACCGTCTCGGCGAAGACCGGCCGGCTGTACGACGACGACTCCGAGACCCTGACCGCTCCGCCGCGGACCGACGAGAACCTGCTGAAGATCGTCACCGGCAAGGCCGATCCGGACGTCCACCACCGCATCCTGACCGTTGCTCCCGGCACGGGCCGGCCGAGCGTGACCCTGAAGATCACCTACGGCTCCTCGCTCGAGTGGCCGATCGCGGCGAGCCCGGCCGGCTGGAAGTGCACGGCCAAGACCCAGACCTGCACGGCGCTCACCCCGGCCAAACCGGCGCCACTGCCGGCGGACTTCGACGTACCGTCGGACGGCTCATCAGCGGCGCGGACGTTCACCGTGGCCGCGACGGCCGGGCTGGTGAGCGACACGGACTCCCAGACGTTGCCGGGCGTCCGGCAGGACGAGTCGCTGCTGCAGATCATCACACCGACACCGCAGACCGACCCGAACCCGTTCGTCTACAACCGGTTCCTGAAGGTGAACGGCGTCGCCAACCGCCGGGTGACTCTGGATATCTCGTGGGGACGCAACCTGTCGTTCCTGTCCGCGCTGGACAAGGACTGGACCTGCTCGCGCTCCACCGACGTCCGGCGCGCGACCTGCTGGACCGACAACTACAGCAAGCCGTTCAACTCCGAATGGAACGCCTGGCTGCCCGGCACCGGCACCGCCAACCAGATCACCGTGCACGCCCGGGTCGGCGGCCGGCAGGACACCGACTCCGCCCAGATCCCGCCGTCCACCGGCCGGCGGTGAAATCGGCTTGCCGGCTGCTCTATTCTGGTGGTGTTCGCGCTGATGGAACCGAGTAGCGCCGTACACCATGTTCGAGAGAGTCGCCGGTTGCTGTGAGGCGATACATGGAGCGGTGGCGAAGACACTCCTGAGCGAATGCACGGCAAGAGGCCGGGTCCGTCGGATCCGGTGAAGGTGTGGTGGCACCGCGAGAACCCCTTCGCCCACACCTCCGGGGTACGAGAAACGACCTGGAGGTGAAACAGCGATGCGCATTCTCAGCCATGAGATCCCCTCAGCAGTAGGCCAGACCGTCACGGTGGCCGGCTGGGTGCACCGAAGACGACGGCTCGCCACCGTCAGTTTCCTGATCCTGCGCGACCGGTCCGGCCTGAGCCAGATCGTGATCAAGGACCAGGAAACCCAGACACTGCTGGACGAACTCGGTGAGGAGACCGTCGTCCAGGTGACCGGTACGGTCGCCGCCAACCCGCAGGCACCCAGTGGTGCGGAGATCGTCGACCCGGTGATCGAGCCGCTGACCGAGCCGGCGCAGACGCCGCCGATCGAGCTGTGGCGACCCACGGTCGGGGCGGGCTTACCCGTCGTACTGGACAACGCGCCGGTTGCCCTGCGGCATCCTGCTGTGCGGGCGAACTGGGAGATCGCCGCGGCGGCGATGCACGGGTTCCGGGAGGCGATGGGGCACGAGGGCTTCACCGAGATCCAGACGCCGAAGATCGTCGGTACGGCGACCGAGTCCGGGGCCAACGTGTTCGCGCTGGACTACTTCGGCGGTCCGGCGTACCTGGCCCAGTCGCCGCAGTTCTACAAGCAGACGATGGTCGGAGTGTTCGAGCGGGTCTTCGAGGTCGGCCCGGTGTTCCGCGCCGAGCCGCACGACACGGTCCGGCACCTGGCCGAGTACGTGTCGCTGGACGCGGAGTTCGGGTTCATCCAGGACCATCGTGACGTTCTCGCCGTACTGCGGACGACCGTCGCGGGGATGCTGTCGGCGGTGGGTGAGCGGGCTGCTCCGGCGCTGGAGCGGCTGGGCGTCCAGCTGCCCGAGATCCCGGTCGAGGTGCCGCTGCTGCACTTCAGCGAGGCGCTGAAGATCGCCGGTGCGGACCCGGACGAGCCGGACCTGGCGCCGGCCGACGAGCGGGCGATCGGCGAGTGGGCGCTGCGCGAGCACGGCAGCGAGTTCGTCGCGGTCGAGGGCTACCCGATGGTGAAGCGGCCGTTCTACACGCATCCGCAGCCGTCGGACCCGCGCTGGTCCAACTCGTTCGACCTGCTGTTCCGGGGGCTCGAACTGGTGACGGGCGGCCAGCGGCTGCACCGCTACAGCGACTACGTGGCGGCGTTGGAGGCGCGGGGTGAGTCGGCGGAAGCGCCGGCGTACAGCTCGTACCTGCAGGCGTTCAAGCACGGGATGCCGCCGCACGGCGGATTCGCGATCGGGCTCGAGCGGTTCGTGGCGCGACTGACCGGCGCGGAGAACATCCGCGAGGTCACGCTGTTCCCGCGCGACCTGCACCGGCTGACGCCGTAGTGGACACCACCGAGTCGGTTGTCGCCGAGATAAACGTTGCCCTGAGCACCGATTATCACCTGGTGCGGCAACTGCCCGGTGGTCTGCAGTCGAGTGCGTACGAGCTCACCGACGGCGGGACCCGGGTCGTCCTCAAGTGGAGCGACGACCCGGGCTGGGCCCCGCGGGTCCGCCGGGCAGCCGAGCTCGTCCGCCGGGCCCGTACCGCCGGTTACCCGACCCCGCAGTGGCTGGCGGTCGGCACCACTGCGGCCGGATCGCCGTACCAACTGCAGGAGTTCGTTGCGGGCGCTGCTCTTCGCGATGCGTCGACGATCGGGCCGTCCCTTGCCGGCGAGCTGATCGCGATCTGCGAGACGCAGCGGGAGCTCGTCCCGGACCACGACTCGAACTGGTCGGTGTGGGCCGGCGGAGTCGTCTTCGACGGCTGGGACGGGGTGTGGGAGCGCGTCCGCGGGTACGGCGGTGAGACCGTCGAGCTGATCGAGCGGTACGCCGTGCTGTGCAAGCCGTACCGGGGTCATGTGCTCCCAGACGACGATCTCGTCCACGGAGATCTGAATGTCGGCAACGTGATTGTCGACAATGGACGGGTCGCCGGCATCGTCGACATCGAGGCAGCCGGCGGTGGATCGCGCGCCTACGACCTGGTCTCGCTGGCGACCTCGGCGGCACGCGACGGCGCACCCGCCGGTGTCGACGAGCTGTTCCTGCAGGCGGCACTGCGGGCCGGCGGACGGGCTGCGGTCGCGGTCTGCGCGGCGGCGGCGTACGCGAGTCTCGCGGAGTTCGTCCGCGAGCGCTCGAAGTACTCGCAGGACCGTGCCCTCCATGGCGCGCGTCGGCTACTGGAGCTACTCGACGCATGATGAGCGGATGGGTGAGCGCAGGGTGAGTGAGGTCGAGCGGCGGGTGCTCTCGGCGATTGACGACGAGCGGATTGTCGACGATCTGCAGGCGCTCGTGCGGATTCCGAGTGTGGACGGCACGGCCGCTGAGGCGGACGTCCAGGCGTGGTGTGCGCGGCGGCTGACCGACCTCGGGTTGAGCGTCGATCACTGGCGGATCGATCTGCCGTCGGTGACGGCAGACCCGGAGTTCCCGGGCATGGAGGTCGAGCGCGACCAGGCGTGGGGGTGCGTCGGCGTACTCGGTGGGGACGGGACGCCGGGGCTGATTCTCAACGGGCATGTGGATGTGGTGCCGCCGGGTGAGCTCGGGTTGTGGCCGGACGGGGATCCGTTCTCGGCGCGGGTCGAGGACGGGATCATGTGGGGACGCGGGACCTGCGACATGAAGGGCGGGGTCGCGGCGATCCTCGGTGCGGTCGCGGCCATCGTTGCCTCGGGCATCCGGTTGCGGAAGCCGCTGGCCGTGCACACCGTGATCGGCGAGGAGGACGGCGGCGCCGGCGCGTTCGCGACCTTGCAGCGCGGTCACACCGGCGAGGCGTGCCTGATCGCCGAACCGACCGCTGGCTGTGTCATCCCGGCCAACGCGGGCTCGCTCACCTTCCGGCTGGAGGTGGCCGGCCTTGCGACGCACGGCTCGACCCGGACCCGCGGGGTCAGCGCGATCGAGAAGTTCGTCGTGATCCAGGCCGCGTTGCAAGCGCTGGAGGCCGAGCGCAACCGCGATCCGCACCCGCTGCTCGCCCACCTCGACCTGGCGAACCCACTGTCCGTCGGCACGGTCCGCTCCGGCGACTGGGCCAGCACCGTGCCCGACGTACTCGTTGCCGAGGGCCGGTACGGCGTACGACTCGGCGAACCGGTCGTCGAGGCCCGCGAAGCCTTCGAGTCCGCGATCGCCGAGGTCTGTGCGAAGGACGACTGGCTCCGCGACCACCCGGCCAAGGTCACCTGGCCCGGCGGCGCCTTCGCCTCCGGTGTCCTCCCCACCGACGACCCACTCCTTGCCGACACCCTCCAAGCCGCTACTGACACCGGCAGTGCAACCCCGGAGGTCAAGGGCGCGCCCTACGGCTCGGACCTCCGCCAGTACGCCGCGGCCGGCATCCCCACCCTCCAGTACGGCCCCGGCGACGTACGCTACGCCCACGCCACCGACGAACACGTCCGCCTCGCAGAGGTCCTTCACGCCGCCCGCACGTACGCCCTCCTAACTCTCCGCCGCTGCGGCCGATAGCGCCTCCCGCCTGGCCGCGGCACCACTGACCATGCAACACATGAACCAAAGCCGTACTCGCCGGCCGGCCCGGTCCTCAGCGGCCGGCCGCCGCGATCTCGGGTCTTGACCCGGACCTTGGCCCGTGGCTACGTAGTCGTGGGCGGGTCCGATCCGGGTGATGGCGTGCGGTAACAGCGCCCGGTGGGACTCTTCCAGGTCGTGGTTCCGTCGAGGTTGGGGGTGATGATCCAGCCGCCTTGGTGCTTGAGGCGGTGGTGGTGCCGGCACAGGCAATGCAGATTGTCGGTGGTGGTGCGGCCGCCTTCAGCGAACGCGGTGCGGTGGTCAAGGTCGGCGAACTCCGCCGGACGGTTGCACCCGGGAAACTGGCAGGTGCGATCGCGCAGCCGGACATAGCGGTCGACGGCCGCGGTGGGTGTATACGTGTCAGGGTTGCCGTCGGGAGGCTCGTCGGTGATGCGCACGTCGATGCGTGCCCGGATGCGATCGTTTGCTGCAACCACGCGTCGGACTGTGGATGCGGTGTGAGGGTCTGTGGGTCGGTCGGTGCGGTGCCTGCTGGTTGGCGCGGGCCCGGGCAGCAGGGTTCGGCTCAGTGTCCGGATGAGGTGTTTGCGCAAGGAGTTCTGCGGAATCGTCCCGTGGTGGCCAGCCTCGCCACCGGTGCCTTCCTCGCCGTTGATCAAGGCGCGGAGCTCGGCGCCGGTGGCGTGAATGATGACGGTGGTGTCGGCACCGACGTCCGGGTCGTCGGCGGCGTCAGCATCTTGTGCGTCGAAGTTGCCGGGAGGGCTGGGAGCCAGGTGGCTGTCGATCAGGTCGCTCGCCGCTGCGTCAGATTCGCCGGTACGAGCCTCGTGGTTGCCGGCGAGATCCGTGCCGGCCGTGCGGTCCTCAGGCGAGTTGTCGGCCACTGCGGCATAGGCCCGGTCGTCGGTCTTGCTGACGCTGGTCTGTTTCGTACGAGGCAGGAGGCGGGCCAGGGCGATGTCGGCGCGTAGCTGGTCGAGGGTGCGGGAGTCGCCGTGGCGACGGCGATAGGCCGCGGCGCGGTCGAGGCTGGTCATCACCGCGGCGGCGTCGATCGCGTCCTGGGTATGGACGAGCTCCGCGGTGCCGTCACTGGTCGGGAAGATCCGCACCGACCGTTCCTCCATCGCCCGGGCGTGTGCCCTGCTGCGGGCGGCCGGGTCGCGGCGGGCAGCCTCCCGCTGCGCCTGCTGCTTGATCCGTTGCAGCGGATGCTTGCGGGCCCACTCCAGCAGCGCGGACTCAGCGGCCCGGATATCGTCCAGATCCTCCAGCACCGACAACTCCCGCACGATCGTGAACGCGGCCCGCTCGGTCAGCTCGCCCTCGGACAAGGCCTGCAGGGTGGCCGGGAAGTTGTGCACCAGCTGGCACGATGTATGGATCCGCACCGTGGCGCCCCCCTTGCTCAGCTGCAGCACCAACGCGACCTCATCGGCCACCGACCGCAGATCGCCGGCCACCCAGCGCCGCTCTCCGGGAGCCGCGGCCCGGTCACCGGACTCGGGGTAGCGATGCCCGAGATCCGCCGACACACCGTTCAGCGCTGCGTCATGCCCGGCGATCGCCTCGGCCTTCAACGCGGCCAGCCGCGCCTCCAACCGCCCGACTGCCTCCAACCGATCCAGCCACCCAGAATCGGTCAACTCCGAGGTGTCCTGAAAGACCACCGCCTCATACAGCGCCGTGCCACGGTCCGGGTCGTCCGGGTCGTCATACCGCGCCAGCAGCCCATGCCGCGCCGCCAACCGCGCATCCCGCCGTACACGCTCCCTCAGCCGAGCAAGACTCGCCGCACTCTCCTCCGGCGACATCACCCGCGCCGGCTCCGGCACCACCGACAACACACGCCCAGCAGCCCTCGACGGACGTGCGCCCTCGACGGCAGGCTCAGAGACCGACTCAGAGACCGGGCAATCACTCATGAATCGAACATAGCTTCGAATACAGCGGCATTCAAATCGCTTCCTGCTCGGACGTCACCACCCCACCGCCAGCAGCCGCTCCAGGGTCCGGCGGCCCGCGGGACCCCAGGTCGGTTTCCCACCGGGAAGGCCCTTGTCGCCGGCATCGCCGACCGAGATCAGGGCGAGTGCCTTGCCGGCCGCGCAGCCACGAGCGCGGGTGATCGTGGACTCGTCCGCGATCGCGTAGACCTCGAAGAAGCGGTCCGCCGCGCCGTCGGGAAGCAGGATCCAGGCGGCGGCCAGGTCACAGGCCGGGTCGCCGGTACTCAGGTCGCCGAAGTCGATCACCCCGGTCAGGACACCGTCCTCGACCACGACGTTCGCGGGATGAAGATCGCCGTGCAGCCACATCGGCGGCCCGGCCCACTCCGGTGCCGCAACGGCCTCTGCCCAGATCTTGCGTACGGTGTCATCCACCTCGAGATCCGCGAGGATCTCCTCGAAGCCGAGCTCCAGAGTCCGGAGCGGAACGCCACGGCCGGGGCTCACCGGACCGTCGGCAGGCGCTTGCTGGTGCAGCGCCCGGAGGAAGGCGGCCAGGGTGTCCGCCGCTCCGTGGTCGCTGATCGGCGTACGGTCGGCTGGTTGGCCAGGCACCCAGGTAGTGATGAGCCAGGTGTGCGGGAACTGCTCGGTCGGCTCGCCGATCCGCTGCGGGACGGGGACCGGAAGCGGAAGCCGCGGCGCGAGCTCCGGCAGCCAGCGGTACTCCTTCCGCAGCAACTCCGGGCCGCGGGGTGTCCGCGGCAACCGCACGGCCAGGTCGTCCCCGAGCCGCCATTGCTGGTTGTCCCAACCGCCGACCACCTGTAATAGGGGCAGGTCCGCCAGATCCGGATGATGATCCCGTATGAGTCCGCGCACGAAGTCCTCGTCCATGACGCGTCAGACGCGTCACATCGCGGCTTGGTTCGGAATAGGTCCGGAACGGATGAGGTTGCCTCGAGCATGCGTATCGATGTGTGGTCCGACGTGGTCTGTCCGTGGTGCTACATCGGCAAGCGCCGCCTCGAGCAGGCGCTGGCGGAGAACGGCGACCAGGCCGAGATCGTCTGGCACAGCTTCCAGCTGGATCCGTCGTCCACGAACGACGACCCCAGGGACCTTCCGACCCGGCTCGGTGAGAAGTACGGGCGCGGCCGCGAGTGGGGTCTGCAGGCCAACGCGCATGTGACCGAGATCGCGGCCGAGCTCGGGCTGGACTACCACCTCGACCAGGCCAAGTCCGCCAACACCGTCGATGCCCACCGTCTGCTCCACCTGGCCCGTGAGCTGGTCGAGGCCGGCCAGGTCCCCGCCGACACTCAGGACCGGCTGAAGGAGCGCCTGCTCAAGGCCTACTTCACCGACGGCCTCCCGGTCGGCGACCACGCAACCCTCGCCGCCCTGGCCGCGGAGACCGGCCTCCCGGCCGACCGTGTCACCGAGGTCCTCGCGAGTACGACGTACACCGAGGAAGTGGCCGCGGACCAGGCCCAGGCGCTGGCGTACGGCGCGAACGGGGTGCCGTTCTTCGTGATCGACGAGAAGTACGGCGTCAGCGGCGCACAGCCGGTGGAGGTGTTCCGCGAGGCGCTCCGCCGGGCGAACGCGGACCGCAAGCCGGTCACCCTGATCAACAGCCCCGACGCGACCGACGACGCGGCCTGCGGCCCGGACGGCTGCCCGATCTGAGTCTGAACGGCTCAGCGGTGGGTACCGGGAGTCATTCGAGACGTGGTGTATGAAGGAGGCATGACTGTCGTGCGCGCATTGGCCAGGCCGTTGCTGTCCATGATCTTCGTCGTGCAGGGTGTGAACTCGATTCGCAACCCGGAGCCACTGGTGCCGAAGGCCCAGCCGGTGACGGATCGCTTGGTGCCGATGGTGAAGAGGGTCGCGCCGTCGCAGGTCAGCGAGCGCATCCCGGAGACCACGGTGAACCTGGTCCGGCTGAACGGCGCCGTCCAGGTGCTCGGCGGCCTCGCGCTGGCGAGCGGTAAGGGGCGGCGGCTGGGCGCCGCGACGCTGGCCGCCACGCTGGTCCCGGTGACCGTGGCCGGGCACCCGTTCTGGCAGGTGAAGGACAAGGAGGCCCGGGCCGTCCAGCGCATCCAGTTCATGAAGAACCTCGGCCTGCTCGGCGGACTGCTGCTCGCAGCGGTCGACACCGAGGGCCAGCCGGGTATCGCCTGGCGGGCCACGCACGGCGCCCGGGCGGCGAAGCGCGAGACCAAGCGCGGCGCCAAGGCGGCCAAGCGGGAAGCCAAGCAGCTCGCCCACGAGGCCAAGCAGACGGCCCGACTCGCGAAGGCTGAGTTCCACCTGAGCTGATCTGCCGAAGCCCGCCCTCGGCAGAACACCCCCTCACTCACGCTCCCGGAAGGCCGCCGGGTGCAGTAACGCTAGGCTCAGTCCTGAGAATCGAGCCGAAGGAGTGGGATGAGCGAGCAGCAGGGCTGGGCGGCACCGCGGGCACAAGGACCGGTCACTGGCCGGGTCACGGTCCCCGGATCGAAGTCGATCAGTAACCGCGCGCTCATCCTGGCCGCGATCGCTGACGGCCCGTCCCACCTGACCGGCCTGCTCGCGGCCCGCGACACCTCGCTGATGCGGTCCGCCCTGGTCTCGCTCGGCGTCGGCATCGCCGAGAACGGCGCCCAGGTCACCGTGACCCCCGGCTCGCTCAAGGGCCCGGCGAGCGTCGACTGCGGTCTGGCCGGCACCGTTATGCGGTTCGTCCCGCCGGTGGCCGCGCTGGCCGACGGCGTGATCGAGTTCGACGGCGACCCGTACGCCCGCGAGCGGCCGATGAACGTCATCCTCGGCGCCCTGCGCACCCTCGGCGTGCAGATCGACGACCACGGCACCGGCCGGATGCCCTACGCCGTCTCCGGCGCGGGCTCGGTCCGCGGCGGCAAGGTCACCTTGGACGCGTCCGGCTCCAGCCAGTTCGTCTCCGCCCTGCTGCTCGCCGGAGCCCGGTACGACGAGGGCGTCGACATCCGCCACGACGGGAAGCCGGTGCCGTCGCAACCGCATCTGGACATGTCGGTCGCGATGCTGCGCGAGCGCGGCGTCCAGGTGGACGACAGCGAGCCGAACCGGTGGGTCGTTGCCCCCAGCCCCATTCGGGCGCTGGACACCGCGATCGAGCCGGATCTGTCCAACGCCGCGCCGTTCCTGGCCGCGGCCGTCCTCACCGGCGGCGAGGTCACCGTGACCGGCTGGCCGGCGCAGACCACCCAGCCGGGCGATCACCTGCGCGATATCTTCAGTCATTTCGGCGCCGAGGTGACCCGCACCGACGACGGTCTGACCGTGCGTGGCACCGGCAGGGTGCAGGGTGTCGATCTCGATCTGGGCGAGGTCGGTGAGCTCTCGCCGGTCATCGCGGCGGTGGCTGCGTTCGCGGACGGGCCGTCGTACCTGCGGGGGATCGCTCATCTGCGCAACCACGAGACGGACCGGCTGGCGGCGCTCGAGCAGGAGTTCAACGCGCTCGGCGGGGACGTGACGCAGACGGCCGACGGGCTGGAGATTCGGCCGAAGCCCTTGCACGGTGGGCTTTTCGGCACGTACCACGACCACCGGATGGCGCACGCGGCCGCCGTACTCGGGCTACTCGTCGACGGCCTGCAGATCGAGAACATCGGGACCACGGCGAAGACGCTGCCCGAGTTCCCCGAGCTCTGGTCGGGGCTAAGCCGTGTGTGACGGTCCAGCGCCTACTGCGCGGCACTCGGCACGGCGCTGGACCGTCACACACGGCTTGGCCGGCTGATGTCGCGGTACGACGAGGAGGCCCGGTACGACCGGCCGAAGCGCCGGACCCGGCCGCGGACGAAAGACCGCCCCTCGTACGACGACGCCGCCACCGGCTTCGTCATCACCCGCGACCGCGGCCGCTACACCTGCTGGGTCGAGCCCGGCGATCGGGTCGTCACCGCGATGAAGGCCCGGCAGCTCGGCCGCAAGGGCGTGATCGTCGGCGACCTGGTCAAACTCGACGGCGACGCGAGCGGCAGCGAAGGCAGCCTGGCCCGGATCGTTGAGGTCCTCCCCCGGACGACGCTGCTACGCCGCTCGGCCGATGACGACGACCCGGTCGAACGCCCGCTGGTGGCGAACGCGGACCAACTCGTCATCGTCGTCGCCGTCGCCAACCCCGAACCCCGGACCGGCCTGATCGACCGCTTCCTCGTCGCCGCGTACGACGCCGGGATGCGCCCACTGCTCTGCCTGACCAAGACCGACCTCGCCGACCCGGATCCGTTGCTGTCGATCTACCGCCCACTCGGTGTGGAGTCGGTGGCAACCCAGCAAGGCGGCGACCTCAGCGCACTCCACGAGCAACTCGACAACCGCACCAGCGTCCTCGTTGGCCACTCCGGCGTCGGCAAGTCGACCCTGGTCAACGGGCTCATCCCGGGCGCCGACCGAGCGATCGGCGTGGTCAACGAGGTGACCGGCCGTGGACGTCACACCTCGGTCACTGCCCTGGTACTGCGCTTGCCCGATGGCGGCTGGATCATCGACACCCCGGGCATCCGCTCGTTCGGCCTGGCGCACATCGATCCGGACAAGCTGATCCTTGCCTTCCCCGACCTGGCCGAGGTCGCCGAGGACTGCCCCCGCGGCTGCACCCACACCGAGACCGCACCCGATTGCGCGCTCGACGAGGCCGAGGGCGTCGACCGGGAACGCGTCGCGTCCTTCCGGCGCCTGCTCGCCAGCCGCGAAGGTCGCGAGAGTCCCCCCGCCCAGCAAGAATCTACGCAGCAAGAAGCTACTTAGGCGGCAGTTGCCCGTCCCACACGGCCTTGGCGCCGGCGTCGCCGGTGCGGATCGTCTGCCAGATGACCAGGACGCCGATCACCACGACGGCGGCGCTGGTGATCAGCTCCAGCGGCTTGCTCTTCGTTGCCTTCGCACCCTTTCCGCTGGCCAGCGCGGACGTGCCGCCGAGCAGCAGGAACGCGGCCAGCGCGACCACGGCGAAGATCAGGCAGTACCAGAACAGCAGGTCGCCCCGCTGCTGGTGCAGCCGCACCGCCTGCTCCAGGGTCGGAACCGCGGCGACGAACGCCTCCCCGCTCTCCTTCGCGACGTACGCGAGTACCAGCGCACCGACCCCGAGCAGCAGGGCCGGCCAGCGGAGCAGCCAGCGCCAGCGCGGCAGTACGGCGAAGGCGATCGCGGTGAGGGCGGCCACCGGCAGTACGACCACCGCGGCGTGGATCACCAGCACGTGCAGTGGCAGGTCACCGAAGCGCTCGAACATTGACGCCTCCAGGGCAGTCGTCGACGTGATCAGACACAGTGTCCCGTGCGTGACGTGGCTTGACGCTACCGACGCACGGGACACTTACTGCACGTTCAATGACCGCGTTCGGTTCAATCCGCGCCGCAACCGTTCCGCAACCTTTGCGGACACCTGGCCCGCTGAGCGGGGGTTCAGGCTAGCCTTCCGGCATGCCTTCGCACACGGATGACCTGCGGCTCGCCCACATCCTGGCCGACGACGCGGACTCGACCACGATGGACCGCTACAAGGCGCTCGACCTGCACGTGGCCACCAAGCCGGACCTCACCCCGGTGAGCGAGTCGGACAAGAAGGTCGAGGACGTGATGCGCAAGACGCTCTCCCGGGCCCGCCCGCGGGACGCGTTCGTGGGCGAGGAGGACGGCACCTCCGGCTGGGGTGTGCGCCGCTGGGTGGTCGACCCGATCGACGGCACCAAGAACTACATCCGTGGCGTCCCGGTCTGGGCGACGCTGATCAGCCTGATGATCGAGGACCAGGTCGTCGTCGGCGTGGTGTCCGCTCCGGCACTCGGGAAGCGCTGGTGGGCGTCGTACGGCGACGGCGCCTGGACCGGTCGCGCACTGCACTCCTCCCAGCCGTGCCGGGTCAGCGACGTGAGCAAGATCGAGGACGCGTCACTGTCCTACGCCTCACTCAAGGGCTGGGAGAAGCTCGGCAAGAAGAACCAGTGGGCCGACCTGATGGACTCCTGCTGGCGGACCCGCGCGTACGGCGACTTCTGGTCGTACATGCTGGTCGCGGAGGGCGCTGTCGACATCGCCGCCGAGCCCGAGCTCAACCTGTACGACATGGCCGCGCTGGCCATCATCGTCGAGGAGGCCGGCGGCAAGTTCACCTCGGTCGACGGCGTCTCCGGCCCGAACGGCCCGAACGCGGTCGCCACCAACGGCCGCCTGCACGACGAGGTCCTCAAGCGTCTCGCCTGATCCGCCGCATCAGGAACTCAGCCTCGACAACGTTGCTCGTGAACGCCAACGCCTCCTCGTACGCCGCACGCGACTCGGCGTCCCGGCCAGTACGACGAAGTAGCTCGGCCCGCGTGGACGCGAGGTACGGATACGTGGACAACGCCGGGTTGTCGGCCAACAACTGCAACGCGACCAGCCCCGCCTCCGGGCCGTCGACATAACTCAACGCCACCACGCGATTGAGCGCGACCACGGGCGACGGCCAGCGAGCCAGCAGCAAGTCGTACAACCCGAGGATCTCCGCCCAGTCGGTGTCCTCCCACCGCTCAGCCTCAGCGTGTACGGCGGCAATCGCGGCCATCAACCCGAATCGCCCGGCGGGCCGCGCCAGCGCCTCGTGCACCAGCTCCAGCCCCTCGGCGATCAGCGATCGATCCCACACCGCCCGGTCCTGGTCCTCCATCAACACCAACTGCCCGGCACCGTCGACCCGCGCTGCCTGCCGCGCCTGCGTCAGCAAAATCAGCGCAAGCAGCGCCGCCGCCTCACCGCTGTCAGGCAGTAGCAGTCGCACCATCCGGGCGAGATCAAGCCCACGCCGCGCGAGGTCCGGCCGCGTCAGCCCATCACCGTCCGCCGCCGTGTGCCCCGCGGTGTAGACCAGGTGTACGACGTCGAGCACCACGTCGATGCGCTCCGGCAGATCGGTCAGCCGCGGAATCCGGTAGGCGATGCCCGTCTGGGAGATCTTGTGCTTCGCCCGGGTGATCCGCGCCTGCATCGCGGTTTCCTTCACCAGGAACGCCTTCGCGATCTCGCCAGACGACAACCCGCAGACGAGCCGCAGGGTCAGGGCGATCTGAGCTTCCTGAGCCAGCGCCGGATGGCAGCAGGTGAACACGAGCCGCAGCCGGTCGTCCGGGAATACACCGGCCGCGACCTCGGCGTCGTCCACCGGATCCGGCATCAGGAGCGGGAGCTTGCGCTCCGACACCGCGGCCCGCCGCCGGTGCTCGAGAGCCCGGCGGGTGGCCACGGTCGTCAGCCACGCACCCGGTCGGCGCGGGATGCCCTGCTCCTGCCAGTGCACGAGTGCCTTGGCGTAGGCATCCTGAACACAGTCCTCGGCCAGATCCAGGTCAGCCGCGACCCGGGCCGTGGCCGCCAGGACGAAGGCCCATTCGCTCTCATGAGCCTCCTGGACCGCCCTGGCGACCGCGCCGGTACTGATGGTGTTCACATGCCGAGGCTGTTCATCACATGCCGATGATGGGCCGCACTTCGACCCCGCCCATCGGGGACGGCACCTGCTTGGCGATCGTCAGCGCCTCGTCCAGGTCCGCCGCCTCGATGACGTAGTACCCGCCGATCACTTCCTTGGTCTCGGCGAAGGTCCCGTCGGTGACCAGGAACCCACCGTTGCCGTCGGAGCGGATCGAGGTCGCGGTGTTGCTCTCCGCCAGCTGCGCACCGCCCCGCAGTGCCGACCCGTTGGCCTCCGCGAACGCCTGGTGGCGCTTGTGGTTGAGCTCGGCCGCCGAGGGGTCCGCCGCGGCCCAGGCCGACTCGTCGTCGTAGATCATCACCAGGTACTTGCCCACTGGTATCACCTCTCCTTGGAAGGTCCGGACCCGCTTCCTGGGTCCAGCATCTACCACTCCGATGCGTGAGCCTGCGCCAGATCGACATCACACGCGGAGAATTCTCGGACCACGTAGGGTGGCTGGCATGTCCTTGACCTACCCCATCGCGGAACAGACGCTGGACAACGGCTTACGCGTCGTCGTCAGCTCGGACCGCGCCGTACCGATCGTCGCCGTGAACCTCTGGTACGACGTCGGATCGCGCCACGAGCCGCCGGGACTGACCGGCTTTGCGCACCTGTTCGAGCACCTGATGTTCCAGGGATCGCGCAACGTCGCGTCCGGCCAGCACTTCAGCCTGCTGGAGACCGCCGGTGCGAGCCTGAACGCGAGCACCTTCTTCGACCGGACCAACTACTTCGAGTCGCTGCCCAGTGGCGGACTCGACCTGGCCCTGTGGCTCGAGGCGGACCGGATGGGCTACCTGCTCGACGCGGTCAACCAGGAGAACCTGGACAACCAGCGCGACGTGGTCAAGGAGGAGAAGCGGCAGAGCTACGACAACCGCCCGTACGGCGATTCCTACGAGCGGCTGGTCAAGCTCACCTTCCCCGACGACCACCCGTACGCGCATATGACGATCGGCTCGATGGCCGACCTCGACGCCGCCTCGGTGGAGGACGTGCACGCGTTCTTCCGCAAGTACTACGGCCCGAACAACGCGGTCCTGACGATCGTCGGTGACGTCTCCGAGGAGGACGCCTTCGACGCGGCCAAGCGGTACTTCGGCCACCTGCCGGCGATCCCCAAGCCACCGGCCGCTCCGGACGGCACGATCGGACCGCTGACCGAGGTACTACGCGACGACGTCGTCTCCGACGTACCGTCCGACCTGATCACGATGATGTTCCGGCTGCCGGTCGACGGGACGCCGGAGCTGGACGCGGCCGGTCTCGCGCTCGACATCCTCGCCGCCGGCCAGAGCGGCCGGCTGAACCGCCGCCTGGTCCGCGACGAGCAGATCGCGCAGTCGGTGTCCGGCGGTGCGCTTCCGTTGATCGGCGGCGTCTCGTTCGGCACGCTGACCGGGATCGCCTCCGACGGCGTCGACCTGCAGAAGGTCGAGGACGCGCTGCTCGAGGAGATCGAGAAGCTGGCCGAGGGCGGCATCACCGAGGACGAACTGGCCACCGTTCAGGCGCAGGCCGAGCGGGACTGGCTGGAGCAGTTGGCCACGTGCGCCGGGCGGGCCGACGAGATCTCCCACCACGCGCTGCTGTTCGGCGACCCGAACCGGATCAACACCCGGATCGACCAGGTCCGCGCAGTCACCGTCGAGCAGGTGCAGGCCGCGGCGGCCAAGTGGCTCCGCGCGTCCGGTCGCGCTCAGGTGACCTACCGCCGTACCGAGACGGCAGGAGAGCAGGCATGAACCAGGTTCTGACCACCCCACCGGCCGTCGGCGCTCCCCGCCCGTGGAAGTTCCCGGCGTCGACCACGACGACGACCGCCACCGGGACCCCGGTGCACGTCTTCGACCGCCCGGGCCAGTACGTCGCCACCGTCCGGGTGACGATCGCAATGCCGCTGATCGCCGAGCCGCGTGAGCTCGAGGGCGTCGCGACGATCATGTCCCGGACCCTCGACGAGGGCACCGAGCTGCGGTCGGCGAACGAGTTCGCGGCTGCCCTCGAGCGGCACGGAGCGGCGTACGGCGTGGATGTCAGCTCGGACGCGCTGCACGTGGAGATCTCGGTGCCGGTGTCACACCTGGCCCCGGCGGTGCAGCTGCTCGCCGAGGCGGTCACCCGGCCCGCGTTCAACCAGGCCGACGTCGGCCGGCACGTGACGATCCGGCTCGGCGAGATCAACCAGGAGCGGGCGAACGCCGGCTACCGCGCCCGCGAGGCGTTCGCGGCGAACCTGTTCGACCAGTCGACGCGGCGCTCCCGCCCGACCGCGGGTACGCCGGACACGGTCCGGCCGCTGACCAATGTGCAGGTGGCCGAGTTCTACCGGGACAACATCGGCCCGGGCCGGGCGCAGATCCTGTTCGCGGGTGACGCGACCGGCGTCGACGTGGCCGGGATCATCGACGAGGCGTTCGGCGGCTGGACCTCCGCGGCGGGGCCGGCGGTGGAGACGCCCGAGCCGCTCTTCATCCCGGGCGATCGCGTCGTACTGGTCGACCGGCCGGGTTCAGTGCAGAGCCAGCTCTTGATCGGCTGCGCCGGTCCGGACCGCCGCGATCCCGCCTGGGGCGCGGCCGCGGTCGCGAACCACGTGGTCGGTGGCACGATCACCTCTCGCGTCGACACCGTGCTGCGCGAGGAGAAGGGCTACACCTACGGCACGCGGACCAGCTTCGCCGCACCGCGGAAGGGCGGCACGTTCAGCCTCGGCGGCGCCGTCCGCACCGAGGTGACCGGCGCCGCGATCAGCGACGCGCTCCGGATCCTGCGGGAGGCGCGCGACGGGCTGACCGAGCAGGAGGTCCAGGAGGCTAAGGACAGCCTGATCCGGACGGCCCCGCTGCGGTACGAGCAGGCCGACTCGGTCGCCCAGCAGGTCGGCAGCAACATCGCGAACGGCGTACCGATCGGCTTCGCCGACACCTACCTGACCCAGATCGCCGCCACCACCGCCGACCAGGCCACCGAGGCCTACCGCCGGTACGTCGGAACCAACGGCCTACTGGTCGTCGTCGTAGGGGAAGCGAAGGACGTCCGGCCCCAGCTCACCGAGCTGGCGTTGGGCGACCTGATCGAACTGAGCTGACGGACCTGCCCTCCTCTGCTCAGTCACCGGGGCACTGAGCAGAGGAGCGGCATGTCGTTCACGGATCGTCCCACCGACGCGACGGACCGGACCCACACTTTCTGGGGGCCGACGTACCCGCTCCAGCCC
The DNA here is from genome assembly GCF_004342025.1 of Kribbella steppae. GTDB lineage: Bacteria > Actinomycetota > Actinomycetes > Propionibacteriales > Kribbellaceae > Kribbella > Kribbella steppae. Next base: position 177,837 of record NZ_SLWN01000002.1, read on the forward strand.
GGATTCCCGAACCAGCCCGCGTACGGCATCCTGCGGGACCACTCGCAGGCCACCGTCTCACTCGTGCTCGGCGCGATCGCGCTGTGCACCGGCCTGCTGATCGTCTCGCCGGTGGCCTGGTGGCTCGGCAGCCAAGCCCTCGCCGAGATCGACGCGTCGCCCGGCGTCTACAACAACCGGGGCATGGCTCAGGCCGGGCAGATCTGCGGCCTCATCGGCACCGCACTGCTCGGCATCGGCCTGCTGATCGTCTTGGGGATGTTCGCGCTGTTCGCCTTCTCTGCGGCCTAGCTGCTGCTGTAGCCGCTCCGCCTACCTGCTGATGTAGTTCGACAGTTGCTCGCGCTCGAACTCGAGCTCGCCGATCCGGGACTTGACCACGTCGCCGATGCTGACCAGACCGGTCAGCGAACCGTCGACCACGACCGGAACGTGCCGGATCCGGCGGTCCGTCATCAGCCGCATCAGGTTGTCGATGTGGTCGTCCGGGCCGCAGGTGGCGACGTCGGCCGTCATGATCGAGCTGACCCGGACGTCTCCCGCGTCCGGGGTGGCGTTCCAGAGCCGGACGACGTCGCGCTCGGAGACGATACCGGCCACGGAGGACCCGTCCGGGCTCACGACCACGGCGCCGATGTTGTGGTCGGCCAGCAGGCTGAGCAGCTCGGTGATTGTGGCTTCTGGGGAGATGGTGACGACCTGGTTGCCCTTGCCGCGCAGTACGTCGTTGATCTTCACGGAGCCTCCTGCAGATCGAGGGACCAATACCCAAAGGTAGCGAAATCCGCCCCGAAGCGGCAGCCCTCACCGGTCACACCTTGTGATGAATCCCTGCATATCCACGTCACGCTCAGTAGCCAATCGCGAGGGCTTCCCCTCCATCGCCCCACCGCAACCCAGAACACCCCCGCCACCGCGCCACCAACGAACGACACTGCCGGACCCGGAGTAGTGACGAGGGCATCGACGCCTTGCGCCATCAGGTCACGAGCCGGCTGGTGAATCCCGCGTCGACGAGTCGGTTGTACGCAGCAAGGACATCGCCCGGGACGTCCTGCTCGACCGCGAAGCCGAGTGCCGGGTACTCGATGACTCGTTGGAGGTCGCCCACCAACATCTCGACGACCAGCGCCGCATCGCCGATGCTGCGCAGATACTCGGAGAACTCGATCGGCTCCGAAGCACAGACGACCTGAACTTCCGGCCAGAGCTTGCGACACGTGGCAAAGGCACGCCGCTCCATGTACGGCTTGGAGATCAGCAGAACCGACTCGACCTGCACGCCTTCACGTGCGAGCAGATCCCTGGTGTGGGTGATGTTCTGTCCCGTGTTGGCGGCCTGGACTTCGACCGAGATCGCAGCCGCGGGAACCCCGAGCCCGATCGCGTGCTCGCGGTAGTGAATCGCCTCGCCCCGGGGAAACCGCCCGGCCGTCGTCGCACTGTTCGCACCAGTGAACACGAGCCTGGGAAACAGTTCGCGCCGGTACAGCTGAGCTGCCAACGCCGCGACACCCAGATCATGACTACCAAGACCGATCCCCACTGACGCCGACCGCAGCTCGTGATGCATCTGGTGGTAATCCCAGATCAACCGCGCATCCTCGTCCTGCCCATCGGACAACCAACGCGCACGCTCCGCGCCGAGCTCGCCAACCATCGCTCAAGGCTAATCCAGCCACCGAACGCAACTCTCGTCCGGAGCGTCGCTCGAGCACTGTCGTCGAGTCGTGGATTCACGTCGTCCGACGGGCCAGTTCTCGACCGAAATCCACGACTCGGCGCAGGCCGCAGCTGGTCAGCCCTTGATCACTGCCGCGATCACTCAGCAGACACCGAGAGTTGACCGCACACGGCGCCAACCGCGCCGACCTGTCCACACCCGTCCGCGCACTGCGCCGAAGGCGGTCAGTAAGTCAGCCGCCGCGAAGCGGCGTCCTTTCACCGGGATCGCGGTTGTGGTCGCGTTGGGCTGGGACGTGCGTAGGGTGGGTGGGTGAGCTCAATCGTTCCGGGTCCCCAGAAGAAGCTCGAAGAGGAGATCACCGCGGCGCGCGCCGGCGCCAAGCCGCTCAACGCGGGTGACCTCAACCCGTCCGCGCCGAAGCAGGAACAGCTCGTCGGCCTCGACGACTGGCCGCCGACCGTGCGGACCGTGGTCGAGGCAGACCACGACCGCGTAGCCGCACTGGTGAGCAACCGGCGGAGGACCGCCGATCACTCAGTGCCCGAGGTCGTCCGCGGCCTGGACGAGTTGCTCGACCAGATCGCCGAACGGCTCCAGGCCGACAAACCACGCCTGCTGCGCAAGCCCACGGCGGCCGCCACCGAGGTCGAGCTGGACGATGTGGCAGAGCTCCTCGGCATCCCGCCCGACGAGCTCGCCGCGGCACCAGGCCGGGCCGAACGTCGTACGGCGCTGCGCACGATCAAACAGCTCCGCGGCGAGCTGAAGGAGCTCGAGACTTCACACGACCACTCCCGGCTCACCCGGCTGGTCACCTTCGTCGTCCGACTGGCCCTGGTCATCGACGGCGTCCCGGAAACAGCCGGCGCGTTGGCCCCGATCGCCCTGGACCGCTACGCCAACGCCGTGCCGGACGTCCAGTGGGACTGGACCTTCCAGCAAAAACTCGAGTTCTGGCAGGAGACCCACAAGACGCTGGCGGCGCGGTCCAGCAGCTGATCGACCGGCCGCCGCGCAGCGGTGTCTAACCCTTGATCGCGCCGCCCAGCGCGAACGCGCCGCCGAGCTTCCTGCTGAGGAGCAGGTAGAGCAGGAGGACCGGGGTGGTGTAGATGAGGGAGTACGCCGCCAGCTGCCCGTAGTTGGGTTCGCCGTACTGGCCGAAGAACGTGAAGATGCTGACGGAGGCGGGGAGGCGTTCCGGGGAGAGCAGGAGCATGAAGGGGACGAAGAAGTTGCCCCACATGCCGATGAAGGTGAAGATCAGCACCACCGCGATCCCCGGCCACATCAGTGGCAGGACGATGCTGCGCAGAGCCTGCATGCTGCCGGCGCCGTCCACCCAGGCGGCTTCCTCGAGGGAGATCGGTACGCCGTCCATGAACGTCTTGGTCAGCCAGATCGCGAACGGCAGCGAACTGGTCGCCATGAACATGATCGTGCCGCCGAGCGTGTCGATCAGGTTGAGCTGAACGAACAGGCCGTACACCGGCACCATGACCGCGGTGATCGGCAACCCGGTGCAGAACAGCACGGTCAGCAGGAACGGCCGGTTGAACTTCGACTTGAAGCGGGACAGCGGGTACGCCGCCAGCACCGCACAAATCATCGTGAGCAGTGCCGCCCCACCACACAGCACCACGCCGTTGAACACGGGCCGGTACGTCGTGTCAGTGTTCAGCACCGCCTTGAAGTTCCCCAGCGTCGGGCTGGTCGGGAACTCCACCCGTAGGCCGGCGGTCCGGTTGATCGAGGCGAACAGCACCCAGAGCAGCGGCAGCACGAACAGTACGCCGATCGCCAGCAGGACAAGGTTCGCGCTCAGCTTGCTGATCCGATCGCGGGCGATCATGCGGCCTCCGAGTTCAGTCCACGCAGGTAGATCAGCGAGAACACCGCGCCGATCAGCAGCATCACCAGGGCGATCGCCGTACCGTAGCCGATCTGGGAGAAGCTGAACGCCTGCTCGTACATGTACAGCGGCAGCGTCTGGCTCTTGGTGCCGGGGCCACCGCGGGTCATCGCGTAGATGAGACCGAACACGCTCAGCGTCTGCAGCGTGATCAGCATCAGGTTGGTCATGATCGCCCGGCTGATCATCGGCAGCGTGACGAAGATCAGCCGCCGCAGACCGGTCGCGCCGTCCATCTCGGCCGACTCCTCGATCTCCTTCGGTACTTCGCTCAAGGCTGCCGAGTACACCAGCATCGAGAACGCCGTACCGCGCCAGATGTTGGCCAGCGAGACCGCGATGATCGGTGCCGCGTACAACCAGTCCTGGTCGGGCAGGCCGACCGCGTGCAGCATCACGTTCAGCGTGCCCTCGTCGTTGAAGAACGCGCTGAGCAGGTACGCCGCCACCACCTCGGGCAGCACCCAGGCACCGATCACCGCCGTACCGACGAAGTTGCGGATCACCTTGGTGGACTTGCGCATCAGCAAGGCCAGGCCGAGCCCGAGGGTGTTCTGGCCGATGATCGCGGAGATCAGCGTGAACACCAGGGTCAGCCAGATCGCGTTGGTGAACGCGCCGCTGCCGAAGGCCTTCCGGAAGTTGTCCAGTCCGACGAAACTCACGTTCGCGGCGCCGGTGCCGGTGAGCGCCATGTTGGTGAACGCGGCGTACAGGCAGTAGATGATCGGGCCGGCCAGGAAGACCAGCATCAGCCCGATCGCCGGTGTCAGCGGCAACATCTTGGCCAGTTTGGCGCCTCGCGGCCGCCCGTTCCGTCCGGACTTCTTACCGGACGGAGCGGGCTTGGCCGAGGCCGGGGCGACTGTCGTCGTCACAGGGGCAGTTCCTTCGTCAGACCGGCGCTACTGGCCGCCGCTGTCGGTGGTCGTCTTGTCCTTGCTGACAATGCCTTCGACGGCCTCGTCGTAGTTCTTCGCGGCCTCGTCCGGCGACGACTGCCCGGTCATCACCGCCTCCATCGCGGTGATGATCTCGTTGGAGACCTTCGGGTACTCCGCGTAGGCCGGCCGGTACACGGTGACCGAGACCAGGTCGGTGAAGAACTGGGTGCTCTTCGCGGACGACTTGTACGCCGCGTCGGAGGCGACGTCCTTGCGGACCGCGATCTGCGCACCCTCGGTGGCGTACTTGGCCGCGTTCTTCTGGGTCTGCAGCGTCTTGATCAGGTTCCAGGCCGCATCCGGGTTCTTCGACTTGGCCGGGATGGCCCAGGTCCAGCCGCCGGAGAGGCTGACCTTGCCCTTGCCGCCGCCGTCCTGCGTCGGCATCGCGGTCTGGCCGAGCACCTCACTCCACTGCGGCCACGGCTTCGCACCGGTCTTCTGCCAGTTCCCGTAGATCCACGAACCGTCCAGCGCGATCCCCAGCTTGCCGCCGGGAAGCAGTTCGGTTCCGACCTTGCTGCCCATGTTCGGGTCGAGCGCCTGCTTCGGTGTGGGTGCGAGACCCTCGCTGTAGATGGTCTTGATGAAGTTCAGCGAGTCCTTGAAGCCCTGGCTGCCGACGACCCACTTCTGCTGGTCGTTGTTGTAGAGGGTGTCCTTGGTGCCGTAGAGCAGCATCTCGAAGCCCTGCATGGCCGAGGCCTCACCCATCGGCTTGCCGGAGTACACGTTCAGCGGGATCACGCCGGGAACCTTCTGCTTGATGGCCCGGGCGGCGGTGAGGACGTCGTCCCAAGTCTTCGGCTGCCAGTCGGCAGGCAGTCCGGCCTTGGCGAAGAGTTGCTTGTTGTACCAGAGCGCACGCGTGTCGGTGCCGTCCGGGACGCCGTACGTCTTGCCGTCCAGCGCCTTCGCGGCACCCTTGGCAGTGTCCTCGAACTGGCCCCACTGGTCCCAGCCCTTGATGTAGTCGTCGAGCGGCCGCAGGTAGCCGGCGGTGATGTCGGAGTTGATCAGGAAGGTGTCCTCGTAGACCACGTCCGGTGCGGTGTTCGGCGACCGCATCATCAGCTGCAGCTTGGTGTAGTAGTCGTTCTCGCTGGCCACGATGGGCAGGATCTCGACCTTCGATCCGGGGTTGGCCGCCTCGTACTCGGTCTTGACACCGGCGAGGAAGTTCTTCATCACCGTGCCCGGACCCCACTGCTGGTACGCGATCTTGATGTTCGCCGGACCGGCGCTCTGCGAGCCGCCCGCCTCCGGTTCCTTGGTCGTCGACCCCTGGCTGCAGGCCGAGACCGCCAGCAGCAGCGCACTCACGGCGGCGGCTGCTTTGAAACGTTTCCTTGTCACCATCACGTCCACCTTCGGGCAATCGTTGTCATCCCGGTACCACGACCCAAACCCGCTGGGCTTTCTCGCGACCGTAGGAGGCCGAGGTGGCCGAAGTCAATGCTTGACAGACAACGTTGTCCCGGTCTGTGGGCGCTGACGCGGTGACCGGCACGTAACGATCCGGTCACCTCATTGTCATACCTTCAGACAGTAACGGGCTTCGCCTCGTGGCGGGGATGTACGACGCGCTGGGACCGCAGAGCGCCGAGGCCACACAGCGTGAGACCGGCGACGAGCCAGCAGCTCAGTACGACGAGAGGCCCGGCCGCTCCGGCGCCGTCGAAGAAGCTCACCGAACGGAGCGCCGTACCCGCGGCTCCCGGCGGAAGCAGTTGCCCCAGCGCACCCCAGCCGCTCGGCAGCATCTCGGGCGCACTCGTCAGACCGGATAGCGGATTGCCGAGCAGCATCATCATGGCCGCGCCGAGCGCGAGTCCCGCGCGACCGAGCAGCCATTCCAGACCCAGCAGCGTGAGACTGACCGCCGCGATCGACAGCGCGATGACCCCCGAGTTGGAAAGGTAGCTGCCCTCGAACGATCCGAGCCAGAACTGCAGTACGGCGGCCAACGCGAGACCGCCGGTGATCGCGAAGGTCACCGCACCGACCATCCGCTTCGCCCCGCTCCTCACGAGCTGAGTCAGCAACGCGGCCGCGATGATCCCGCCGAGCACCAGCGGCAGCGCACCCGCGGCGAGCCCCGCACCACGCGGGTCGTCAGCCGGCAGCGGTACGACGTCCGTCACCTTCGCCGGCGTCTCGGGCGACAGCCGCGTCGCCAACTGCGTGATGATCTGCGCGACCGCGGGACCACCGGCCGACGCGGTCAGCACCTCCGGCTGCTGCGGGTCGAGCACGATGGCGCCGTACACCTCCCGGTCCTCGATCTTCTGCACCGCGGCAGCCCGATCCGGTACGGCGGAGAGCTCGAATCCACCGGGCATCGCTTGCTCGAGCCCCTTCTCGACCTGGGCGACAGCCGGCGCGGGCCCCACCACGGCGAGCGGGACGTCGCGCGGTTCGGAGCGCGCAGCCGGCCACGCGAACGCGATCAGCAGCACGGTGAGCAGTGCGGTCAGCAGCGTGATGACGACGACCAGCGGGGGCCGCTGACGGTTGTCTGCGGCGTGTTCCGGGGCATGTTCGGGCGCCTGGTCGGGGTGGTGCCCGGTCAGCTGAGCGGACATGGGGGACTCCTTGTTCCGTGAAACCGAATGACCGTTCTTTATTGATTCGAGCGTGACTCCTCTGGCGGCGACTTGTCAAGAACGGACATTCGTTTTATGTTCCGGATATGCCGAAGGTCACCGAGGAACACCGCCTGGCCCGCCGTCAGCAGATCGTGGCGGCGGCCCGCCTCTGCGTGGTCGAGCAGGGTTTCCACAAGACGACGATGGCCGACGTGATCCGTGAGTCCGGGATGTCCGCGGGTGCGGTGTACGGGTACTTCAAGAGCAAGGAGGAGATCGTCGCGGCCATCGCCGAGGAAGCACTCAGCACGGTCGACGAGCTCTTCGAGAAGATCCTCGCGACCGAGGAGCCGCTGACCCCGCTCGCCGCCCTGGAGGCCGCGCTCAACCACATCGTCGCGGTCGCCGAGCGCCCCGGCGGCGATGTGACCCGGGTAGCGATCCAGGCCTGGGCGGAGGCGCTGCGCAATCCGGCCATCAAGGCGACCGCACAGGGCAAGTACATCCAGGTCCGCGCCCACTTCGAGGCCGTGGCGCGTCGTGCCCAGGCCGACGGCACTGTGGACGCCTCGGTCGACCCCCACTACATCGCCCAGGTGCTCTTCGGCTTCCTCCCCGGCTTCATCCTCCAACGCCTCCTCATCGGCGACGTCTCCCCCGACACCTATACGGCCGGACTGCGCGCACTGCTCCAGCCCTAGGTGGACCTACACCCACCATCGGCGGCGGTCCAGCACCATGGGGACCGCGGCTCGCGCTCCGTAGCGTCAATGGCGTCCACCTGAAGACGCAAGGAGCCCAACGCATGAGGCGCAAGCGGGAAGTTGTGAGCAGGAGCGATCACTCGGTCGTCCTGCAAGACGTACGGCGGGTCTACGGCCGCGGCGGCAACGCGGTGACCGCGCTCGACGGCATCTCCATCAGCTTCGCCCGCGGCACCTTCACCGCAGTGATGGGCCCGTCCGGTTCCGGGAAGAGCACCTTCCTGCACTGTGCCGCCGGCCTCGACCGGCCGACCTCGGGCACCGTCCACATCGACGGCCAAGCCCTTGCCAGCCTCAACGAACGCAAGCTCACCGAGCTCCGCCGCGAGCGCATCGGCTTCGTGTTCCAGTCGTTCAACCTGCTGCCCGCGCTGACTGTCTGGCAGAACGTCTGCCTGCCGCAAGAACTCGACGGCCGCCGCGCCAATCGCAACGCGGTCCGCGAGGTGCTCGACCGCGTCGGCCTCGGCGATCGCTCCAAGAACCGTCCGGGCGAACTCTCCGGCGGTCAGCAGCAGCGCGTCGCGATCGCCCGTGCTCTGGTCGCGCGACCCGCCGTGATCTTCGCCGACGAACCGACCGGTGCACTCGACACCCAGACCGCCGCCGACGTCCTCGAGTTGCTCCGCGAGCCGGTTCGCACCCAAGGCCAGACGGTCGTCATGGTCACCCACGACCCGGTCGCCGCTTCGTACGCCGACCAGGTCGTCTTCCTGGCCGACGGCGTACTGGCCGGCAGCCTGACCGCGCCGACCGCCGAGCAGGTCGCCGACCGCATGACCCACCTGGGCGCCCGTTCCAGGCTCTCGATGGCGGTTGCTCGATGATGCGCCTGGCTGTCCGCACTCTGCGGTTCCGCAAGGGCGGCTTCGTCGCCACGTTCATCGCGGTCGTCTTCGGTACGGCGATCGTGATGGCCTGCGGCGGTCTGATGGAAACCGGCATCCGTTCCAACGTCGCACCGGAACGCCTCGCCGCGGCCCCGATCGTTGTCTCCGGCAAACAGTCTCACCTTCGGCCTGGCGCCGAGGACGCGACCCCACTGCCCGAACGCGTCGGCGTCCCGGCTTCAGTTGTGGACAAGATTCGTTCTGTGGACGGCGTTTCGGAAGCCATCGGCGACTACACGTTTGCAGCCTTCGGGGCGGGTGCGACCGAGGGCCACAATTGGTCGAGTGCGGCGTTGGCGCCGTACCGGCTGACGTCGGGCCGTGCTCCTCGGGCCGGTCAGGTCGTCGTACCCGGGTCTGATGCGAAGGTCGGCGATCGCGTCACCTTCCTGATCAAGGGCGAGCCCGCGACCTTCACTGTCAGTGGTCTGGCCTCCGGTCCGGCGGGTCACAGCTTCTTCTCCGACCGCGACGCCGCCCGCTGTGTCGACAATCCGACCAGCTTCGCGGGCGTCGGCGTACTGGTTGCCCCCGGCACCGATGTCGAGGCGATCAAGGACCGGATCGAGGCACTCGACACCGGGATCACTGTCAGCACGGGGATCGACCGGGGCTTGGCCGAGCACGTCGGCGGGGAGTCACAGCGGGTCGCTCTGATCTCGATCGCGGGCTCGTTCGGTGGTATCGCGACGATGACGATGATGTTCGTGGTCGCCTCCACGCTGGCGCTGTCCGCCCAGCACCGCGAGCGCGAGTTCGCCCTGCTACGCGGCATCGGTACGACGCCAGGCCAGGTACGGCGGATGATCCTCGGCGAGTCCCTGCTCGTCTCGATCCCGGCCGTGCTGCTGGGCGCCGTACCCGGTGTCTTCCTCGGCCGCTTCCTCTTCGAGCAACTCGGCTCGCACGGTGTCGCCTCGCCGTTCGTCGAGTTCTCCCAGGGCTGGCTCCCGTTCGTCGCCGGCGCGGGAGCCGCCGTACTCGCGTCCATCGGCGCCGCCCTGATCGCGGCCCGCAAGTCGGCCAAGATCCGTCCGGTCGAGGCGCTGATGGAGGCGTCGCTGCAGCGGAAGTGGTTCAGCTGGGTCCGTCTGCTCTTCGGACTGCTGTTCCTTGGCGGCGGTCTGGCCCTGCTGATCGTCACCGCGACAGTGATGACCGGGCCGCTCGCCGGTGCGACTGCCGGGCCGTCGATCCTGTGCTGGGCGATCGGTGTCGCGTTGCTCGGCCCGTTCTGGACCAAGGTGGTTCTACTGCTGTGGCGTTGGCCGGTGCAGTTGCTGACCCGGGTCAACGGACGGCTCGCGATCCTCAACGTCACGGCCCGATCAGTGGCGATGTCGGCCGCGGTCATGCCGGTGATGCTTGCCGTCGGCATCTCGACCGCCAACCTGTACATGCAGACCACGCAGGTCCACGCCGCCTCCGAAGCCTTCACCCGGGATCTGCGCGCGGACGCCGTACTAGTCTCCGAAGCAGGTCTGTCGCCTGCGTTGCTGAACGAGGTGCGGGAGGCACCGGGTGTGGCGAGTGCTTCGGCCTTCGTCCGCAGTACGGCGGTCATCGACGAACCGCGCAACGCTCCCTTCGACGAGGACGGCGCTCCCGTGCTGGGCGTCGACGCCCAGGGTCACGACGGTACGGCGCCTGTCCGCTTGACCGCCGGATCGCTGTCGGGCCTGGTCGGATCGACCGTGGCGCTGCCCGAATACGTGGCATCCAAGATGGATCGCGGTATCGGGTCAGAGATCACCATGACGTTGGGCGACGGCGCATCGGTGAGGTTGCGGGTGGTCGCATTGTTCGCGGCCGAGCGCGGCTACGAATCGATCGTCCTGCCTGCTTCACTGGTCGCCGCTCACACCACGGACGGTCTGACCAAGCAGATCCTGGTCCGCTCCGAGCCTGGGAGCGACGTACGCCCGGCACTCGCTGCAGTCGCTGCCAAGCACCCCGGCGTACAGGTCGCGGACCGGGACACCCTGGTCGCCTCGAATGCGGAAGATCTGCAGACGCAGGCGTGGATCAACTACATGCTCGTCGGGATGCTGATCGCGTACACCGCGGTCTCGGTCATCAACACGCTGGTCTCGACCACCCTGCGCCGGCGGCGCGAGTTCGCCCTCCAACGCCTCACCGGCTCCACCCGCGCCCAGGTCCTTCGCATGCTGACCACCGAAAGCACCCTGATCTGGCTAGCCGGCATCACCCTCGGCACCCTGGTAGCCCTGGCCTGCCTACTCCCCTACTCCGCCACCGTCTCGACGTCTTCTCTCCCCACCGGCCCGCTGTGGATCTACTTGGCGATCATCGGTGCCGCAGGCGCCCTCACCTTCACCTCAACCCTCCTCCCCGCCACCACCACCCTGCGCCACTCCCCCACCCAACCCACCCACGCCGACTAACGACCTGAGCGGGTGTCCTCCACCAAGGACACCCGCGCGGGCAACACACCAACCGGTGTGAGCTGACCTACTTCGCCGGAGTCGGCTCAGCTACCGGCTGCAGCGCGATGGTCGTGGCCTGGACGATGCCTGCGTTGTTGCGCAGCCAGCCGGACAGCACCACCTGCAGATCCTCGAGATCCCGCTCCTCCAGGATCACCCCAGGCACCGGCACACTCGCCCCCAGCTCCGCCAGCACCGGCCGCAGGTGCTGATCCGCCAGCAACTTGTGGCTGGGCGCCGCGGACACTGTGACCGGCACCACCACCGCACCCGCCAACGCCTGCGGCCGCAAGACATCCAGGAAGCTCTTCAGCAACCCGGTATAACTCCCCTTGTACACCGGCGTCGCGATCACGATCACGGACGCCGACGACACCAGATCGATCGCGTTCTCCAGCGCCGCCCGCTCCTCCTGCCCTGCGTTCTCCCCCTGGAAGATCGCCGACGCGAACGTCACCAAGTCGACCAGTTCATCGATCCGGTACGGCGTACCGAGCTCAGACGCCAGCAGTTCGGCGACGGATGCGGCGGCCACCGCCGTCCGCGAACCAGCCCTGGGGTTGCCGACCACGGTGACGACAGACTGCGGCCACACCGGCGGATCCGGTACGACCTGCGCTTCGAACGCGACTGAGGGCATCTGACCCATCTCCTGAGCTTGGCAGTGATGGATCGAGAGTAGCCAAAGTCGAGCTTGCTACTTGACTTTCTCAGATTCTGAACGCCCGGCTCGAACCTTGACAACCACGAACCACACCACGGCCGCCACCGCACCCGCGAGCACGACCCATTGGAAGACGCCCACCGACGACTCCACCACATGCCACCGCTCACCGAGCTGGTACCCGGCGATGATCAGCAGCGAGTTCCAGATCAGGCTGCCCATTGCGGTCAGCGTCATGAACAGCGGCACCGACATCCGCTCCACCCCTGCCGGCACCGAGATCAGACTTCGCACCACCGGCACCAAACGGCCGATAAGCACCGCCTTCGGACCGTGCCGGGTGAACCAGCCCTCCGCCTTGTCGACATCCTCGATCTTGACCAGCGGCAGCTTCCCGGCCAGCGCTCTGGTCCGATCCCGGCCCAGCCCCGCACCAACGCCGTACAGGGCGAGCGCACCGACGATCGATCCGAAGGTCGTGAACACGATCGCGCTGATCAGCCCGAGATCACCGCGGCTGGCGGCGAAGCCGGCCAGCGGCAGGATCACCTCGCTGGGCAACGGCGGAAACAGGTTCTCCAGCGCCACCGCGAGCCCGGCACCGGGCGCACCGAGCCTCTCCATCAGGCCGATCGCCCATCCGGCCACTCCTCCGGTCGGTTCGTGCGTCGCCTGCAGCGCGGTCATCATCACCTGATTCGTCGTGAACATGTCGACGACGCTAGGCCCGCGAAGCGTGTCCGCACATTGAGGTCAACCGCCGTCTTTCGGGGGGATTTTCCACAGTACATAACTGTGGAAAACCACAGTTTCTTCTGGTCCTGTGCCCACTACTCTTGCGGGCATGCAGCCACGACACAGCCTCCTGCGAAGGAGCATCGCGACCCTGGCGGGTCTGATGTCCGGCGCGCTGACGGCCGTCGTCGAGCTGCTCTTCGTCCTTGTGTCGGCGGTCACACTGGTGCCGGTCATCGCAACACCGCGCGCCCGCCGTGCGCTGGAGGCGTTCATCCATCGTTGCGCACGGCAACTTGCGGCGATGGAACAGCGCCGCCTCGCCACGTTCCACAACATCCGGGATCTCGGTCCGTACTCCGATCGTTCGGCCTACGACTACATCCTCAGACGCTGGGCGATCGGCGGACTGGGAGGCCTCGTGGTGCTGTTACTTCTGTACGGGCTCGTCGTCGCGGGGACGATGGTGAGCGCCTGGGCCCTTGACGGGACCTGGGGCTTCATCGAGAGCGCCGGCCGAGTCAGCACGGCGACGCTGCTGGTGGCCGCTGTTCCCGGTGCCCTGTTGCTGTACCTGAACGTGATGGGCCTCATCGGCATAGTCGATCTCGACACCCGGCTCGCCCGTCGACACCTGATGCCGTCCGTCGAGGAGACCCTCACCCGCCGGATCTCGGAGCTGACCGTGAGCCGGGCAGAGGTGGTCGAGGTGGTGAACGACGAGCGCCGCCGGATCGAGCGTGATCTGCACGACGGCGTCCAACAACGCCTGGTCGCCCTCGGCCTGCTCCTCAGCCGCGCCCGCCGTACACGCGACCCGGCGCACGCTGCGGAGCTGGTCCGTCAAGCGCACAAGGAATCCGAGCAGGCCCTTGCGGATCTGCGCGACGTCGCCTGGCGCGTCTACCCCACCGTCCTCGACCAACTCGGCCTCCGCGATGTCATCGGAGTCCTCGCCGAACGCTCCAGCATCCCCGTCCGGCTGCACTACGACTTGCCCAACCGACCACCCGAGGGGATCGAGACCGTCGCCTACTTCGTCATCTCCGAAGCTCTCACCAACGCCGCTAAGCACTCCGACGCCACTCAGGTCGACGTGACGCTGTCCCGATCACACCTCTGCATCTCGGACGAGAAACGAGGGCACAACTCGCACGTGCTGATCACCGTGGCCGACAACGGCCGCGGCGGCGCCGACCCGCACGGCCGCGGCCTCACCGGCCTGGCCGGACGAGTCGCAGCCGGCGACGGTCACCTCACCATCACCAGCCCACCCGGCGGTCCCACTACGATCCAAGCGGAGTTCCCATGCGAGTGATCCTGGCGGAGGACTCGACACTCCTGCGGGAGGGACTCATGCGCCTCCTGCTGGAGGAAGGCCACGAGATCCCAGCCGCCGTCGGCGACGGAGATGCGCTGGTCGCCGCGGTGCGCGCAGCCGCCGACGCCGGCTCCCTGCCAGACGTCGTCTGCGTCGACGTCCGGATGCCACCGACCCACACCGACGAAGGACTCCGCGCCGCGCTCGCCATCCGCAAGAGCTGGCCGTCCGTCGGCGTCCTCGTCCTCTCGCAGTACGTCGAGAAGTCCTACGCCAGTGAGCTGATCACGTCCGGCCAAGACCGGATCGGGTACCTGCTGAAGGACCGGGTCATGCGCGTCGAGGAGTTCCTGGAGGCCCTCGAGCGAGTCGGCTCCGGCGGTGTCGCCCTAGACCCGGAGGTAGTCCGTCAACTCCTGTCCCGCACCACCCACTCCGACCCACTGCAGAAGCTCACCGCCCGCGAACGCGAAGTCCTCGCGGTCATGGCCGAAGGCCACAACAACATCGGCATCGCCGAGCGCCTGTTCATTTCCTCCAGCGCCGTCGAGAAACACGCCAACGCCATCTTCGACAAACTAGGCCTGACCCACACCCCCGGCTACAACCGCCGAGTCCAAGCCGTAGTCACCTACCTCACCAACTAGTCCCCCACTCCACCCCACGCGCACCCGAACGCCACCCGCTCCGCCACAGCGCAGGTACGTCGACGCCGTACCAAGCGGAACGCCACCGCGTGCGCCAGTGCGTATGCCCCCTGCACCCGGAACGCCACTCCGTCCGCCACCGTGCATCGGAACGGCACCCGTCGCCGGAACGCCACCGCGTGCGCCACGTGCACGTATGCAGGCCCGCCAGCGGCGGCCAGCAGGCCGGTAGGAGTCGGAACACCACCCGAACTCCAAGCGTCCCGGCGGTCGGGCTCCTCCGATAAGAGCCGTTGCCAGAGACGAGGCGGAATAGCGCCGGCTCCGAGAACGCCTACTCCCAACGCACCGTGCTCTCTCAACACACCGTGCTCTCTCGGCGTACCGCGCTCTCCCGGCGTACCGTGCTCTCTCAGCTGGTGTGGAGGATCCGAAAGCGATCGGGTTTCGCCGGATCTCGATCAACGACTTGGATTGGCGTCGAAGCCCATTGCCAAAC
This sequence comes from Kribbella steppae, assembly GCF_004342025.1. Lineage (GTDB taxonomy): Bacteria > Actinomycetota > Actinomycetes > Propionibacteriales > Kribbellaceae > Kribbella > Kribbella steppae. The sequence goes on from NZ_SLWN01000002.1 coordinate 192,935, forward strand.
GCTGATGCCTGGCGTGCGGGAGAACTGGATCTGCCCGCGGGTGCCTTCGACTGCAACGCGCGGCCAGGATTCGGCAATCCGCGCCCGGTCCGCGCCGTCAGAACGCAGCACATCGGCGAGGACGGCGACCGTGTCGTAGCCCTCGAAGGCGACGAAGGACGGCGCTTCGGCCAGCCGCTCGCGGAGGACCGTCTCGACTCGTGCACCGAGTGGGCTGAGGCGCTCGGGCAGGTAGCGCAAGAACGGGATCGCGACGCTGTCGTCGCCCAGCAACGTCGCCCATTCGGCGAACTCCGGTTGCCCGGCCGGAGCACCAATCATGATCTCGGTGAGGCGCTGGTCGCCGCGGACAGACTTGACGATCGATACCGCCGGCTCCGGGTTGCCGACGAGAAGAAGGAGGGCTGTCGCGCGATTGTCGATGAGTTCGTCGCACACGGCCGTAGGGGCGAGCGCGCGCATGTCGAGTTCGATGACGGTGCCGCCGCGTGAAGCGAGGTAGTCCCGCAGAATGCGGACTCCAGATGCCCAGTAGACACTCGGCTCGGTTGCTACGGCGATTCGAGTGTGGCCCGCGCTGAGGAGGAAGTCCGCGTAGAGCTGCCAGCCGCGGGACTGCGGCGGGGCGAGGCGCGCGACCCATTCCGTCGGCTGTTCGGTGAGCGCGTCGAGAACCGCTGACGAGCAGAGGAACGGCAGGCCGAGGGCGTCGGCCCTTGCGGCAGCGGCGCGAGCGACGACGCTGTGATACTCCCCCGCCAAGGCAGCCACGCCCAGACGAGCCAATTCGTCGACGGCTGCCGCGGCCCTCTGTGGATCAGCCGCGGTGTCTCGGACCACCAACTCGAGCGGTCTTCCGACGATCCCGCCGGCGTCGTTGACGTCGCGAACAGCCAACTCGAGTCCAGCGAGCAGATGTTGGCCTGCCTCGACCCAGCCAGGCCGAGTCAGCGGAACGAGAGCGCCGATCTGGACGGCTGATGTGTCAGTCCGCTCGGCTCGAGGTGGCGGCTGTGGCGTACTCATGCGTTGGCGTCTCCCGAGTGCCGATTCGGTTGCAGTACCCGGATCGCAGGCCGAACGTCAGTGGCGCCGAGAGTAGCCGAGCCGAGAACGGCCAGCCTCGGCGCCGTCCCGTGGCCGTCAGCCCGCCCGGCGCTGATCAATAGCAGGACCAGTCGGAGATCGCCGGCGATGTGCCCAGCAGAACTGGCACCTCGGCTGGCAGATAGTCGGAGGCTAGAGCCATCGCTGTGAGTCTCGTGTGACCTTCAAGAACCACAATCGGATGACCGTCACCGGCACGCACGCAGATGATCGGCTCCCAGGCGGCTCCTTCCCGCATGGAATCGGCAACAGCGAGGAAGTGCCCGGTGGGCATGTGGCCAAAGACGAGGCCTCCGCCGCGGATGAACCGGGCGGCGTCGCTTGGTCGCCGGGTTCCGTTGGTCAGTGCGGTCCAGTAGCTGTAGTCGATGTACAGCACCTCCAGCAACTCGGATGGCGACATCAGGACCTGCTGCCAGCTGAGTTCGTCAGGGAAGCCGGTGAACAGTTCGCGATTCTGGCGGTAGCCCCGGAACTCGCCCAGCACCCGACCTCGCTGCTCGTTCTCCTCGGGGTCGGACAGGTTCGCGTTGGTGAGAAGCGTCTTCGGCTGCCCGTGGCTTGCCAGGATCCGCGCGATGGTCGGTCCAAACCGCTCCGAGCTCAGTTCGCCGACGAGAAAGCTCGCGACCATCTCGGCCTCTGAACCCGTCCCGATGATTCGCATGCGTCCTATCCTGCCGACCTCCCGAATCCCGCATGGTTCCGACAACACTCACTCCCAACGCACGTACGTCGGAACGCCACACGTGCGGGGGCACGTCATCGGATGCGTGGGGCGGGCGCGTGTCTCGACGTGGGGAGGCGTGGGCTCAGGCGGCCCGGGGGCCCAGGAACAGGCCGCCGCTGGCGTCGATGGTTTGGCCGGTGATCCAGCGGGCGTTGTCGGAGGCAAGGAACGCGACCACGTCGGCGACATCCTCAGCACGTCCGAGCCGATCGAGCGCCGTCAGGGCAGTGATGGCGTCGGTCAGTCCTGGAGTATCGAACAGCGCCACGTTCGCCTCGGTCGCGGTTGCGCCGGGGGCGACCGCGTTGACGGTGATGCCAAGGGCACCCAGCGATTGCGCCAGCGTGAGCGTCATCGTTTCGAGGGCACCCTTCGTCATGGCGTACGACGTCTGGATCGAGTTCGCCATGCGGGTGGCGACGGAAGTGATCGAGATGATCCGGCCGCCGTCGCGCACCATCGGAAGGGCCCGCTGGATGAGGAAGTACGGCGCTCGCACGTTCACCGCGATCAGACGATCGAACTGGTCCATGGTGTCGGTCTCGATCGGTCCTGCCGGAGGTGCGGCCGCATTGTTGACCAGGATGTCCAGTGGTCGCCCATCAAGACCGGACTCGAGTTGCGCGAACAGTTCATCGATGTCGCCTGGCACCCCAAGCTCCGCCCCGATCAAGAACCCACGCCCGATTCGATCCAGCGTCTCGGCGGCGCCTTCCTTGTCGCGGTTGTAGTGCACCGCCACCTCGGCCCCGTCCGCCGCCAACCGCTCCGCGATCGCACGCCCGATGCCTTTCGACGCACCCGTCACCAACGCGACCTTGCCGCTCAGCTCCGCTCTCATCGCCCCTCCTAGAGTGTTAGAAACTAACAAGTTGTTAGAATCTAACACATGAGTATCCGGGAGCGCCGCCGAGCCGAGACGCGGAACACGATCCAGCGGCAGGCGATCCGGCTGTTCGTCGACCGCGGGTACGACGCGACCACGGTGAACGACGTCGCCGTCGCCGTCGGCATCTCGGCGATGACGGTCTACCGGCATTTCGCCACGAAGGAAGATCTGGTCCTGTACGACGAGTTCGACCAACTGGCCGCCACGACCATCACCGAACTCCCGGCAGACGAGCCACTCGTCGTACGCATCGCCCGAACCCTCGCGGCAACCTACGACCAGGCGATGGCCGACCGAGAGTTCCACCTCGCCCGGCTGCGCCTGATGATCTCGACGCCGGCCCTCCGTGCTCGTCATCTCGACAGCCAGTACGCCACCCAGGAGGCCCTCGTCACCGCGCTCTGCGCCGGATCCGAAGACTCCGCGCTGGAGTTCCAGGCTCGCGCCGCGGCGAGCGCATGCCTCGGGGTGCTCCACATCGCCGTACTCCGCTGGGCCGCCGAGGACGGCCGACCCGATCTGCGCAGACTCTTCGGTGAAGCCTTCACGGCAACGTTCGGCCACACGTTCTGAGCCCGGTTTCGAGGCCGCAGACGTATATTCCTCATATGGCAAGTACGTTTGAGGTGCTGGCGGAGGGGCGGCGGCGGGAGATCCTGGACCTGCTGCGCGCCGGCGAGCGCCCGGTCGGTGAGTTGGTCGAAGAACTCTCACTCAGCCAGCCCGCGGTCTCGAAACATTTGAAGGTACTGCGGGACGCCGGCCTCGTGGAGGTCCGCCAGGACGCCCAGCGCCGCTGGTACCGCCTCCGCCCAGCCCCACTGGCCGAGATCGACGCCTGGCTCGAGCCCTACCGCGACCTCTGGCGCACCCGCCTGGACGCCCTGGAGGCCCACCTCGACACGATGGACTAGACCCAGCAGCCCCAACCGAGGCGGGGCGAGGGGCTGCGCTGCCTACGGGGTGGTGGGTGGGATGAGCGAGGGGTTGTGCTGTGTGGGGGGTGGTGGGTGGGGTGAGCGACGGCCCGGATGGGGGTCCGGGCCGTGCTGCGTGGTTGGGCTGTTCGTGGGCCCGGGAGCGGGTTGCCCGGTCGGCCCGGTAGTTGGGCGGGGGTGTGCTAGCCGTCGGCTCAGGTGAGTTCGGGAACTCGGAGGTGGGCGATGGCTAGTTCGAACTCGCAGACGTCGAGGACTTCGGCGCCGGCTTCCTTGGCGGTGGCGGAGCGCATCGAGGCAGCGGCGTCGCGGTTGCTGTCCATCGCCTCCTGGCTGTCGTACGTGACGGACGAGACTGCACGACCGGAAGCGCGGTCGACCAGCAGGCTGGCGCTGCAGAAGCCGGCCAGGTCCTCGAGCCTCGGCAGTGACGCCAGTTTGTAGACGTCGATCGACCGGTCCAGGTTCGCCGGGTCGACCTTCACCCAGGTGGCTCGGACGCAGGCGCCCGCGGACGAGCGGTGATCACGGTGCAGTACGGCGATCTCCCACTCTTCCACCGTGGGAGTGCCGCCGCCCATCATGTCGGCGATCCGGTCGCGGATCGGGCGGAGCGCTTCGTCGGTGGCCCGCATCGCCTCCTCCGACTGCCAGGCGCTGGTGGCGATGCAGCGTCCTGATTCCCGGTCGGCCAGCATGGACAGCCCGATACAGCCATCCATGTCCAGGATCATGGGCATCACCTCGTCACGCAGCTGCGCGATGCCGGCGTCGATGGAACCCGGCTTGGCGTTGATCGTGGTGGAACGCGCGTACACGATCCACCCCCTTTACCCCTCAGGGCAGCGCCCCGGTGGCGCCACCGGACGCACCCCACATTGCTCCGCAAGCACAGCCCTGGCAATGCCCCGCGCAACCACACCCGAGCACCATGTCTCGCCGATCACAACCGCTCACGTTCGGTACGTCGACCAGCGCCCAGCGGCCCTTGCCACGAACAGCGGGTCACGTGTGAGCAACCGCTCGCGCAGTTCGGGCGTAGGACCGGAACATCTCCACGGACAAGGTGATGGCGACGAGGCCGGCGACTCCGTGGTACCACTGCCAGCCCACACCGATGCCGACGAACCCGTCCAGCATCATGATCCCGCCACCGCCGATGACGGACAGCGTCATCACAGCCAGCACGACCAGCATCACCGGCCTGGGTACGCCGCGCCCCAGCACGGTGACGCTGGCGACAGCGATGAACGCACCCAACACTCCGGACGCACAAGCGAGCCACTGCGCCGGAGCCGGATCGAGGAAGTAGTCCGCAGTCTCCGCGGCCGACACCGGCGGGCCGCCCGGGAACCCGAGCCGCGCCTGGAGCGCGAAGGCGGCCTTCCCCGCGGCGTAGCCGAGCAACAGCAGCGCCATCGCGTACGCCGGCCAGCGTCGTGGGCGACCAGGATCAGCCATGGCCCGACCATAGAACTCACCGCCCGGACGTCACTCCCCAGCGCGGGTGAGCCGCCTCCCCCGCACGAGGGTGGACGACCGGTGATTGACTGGCGCGATGACAGCTGAGCTCGGACAGGCCCGTGCCGCCCGCTGGTGGGTCCGGGGACGACGGATCGGGTCGATCGAGCGGGCCGGGGCGTTTGTCGACGACGTCGGGTTCGCTTTGTTGTTTCCGGCACCGCGGGCCGTCGTACCGTCACTGTGGGAGGCGGTGGCGGGCGAGGACGAGGAGCCGTTCGGGTCCGGCATGGGGACCAACGAGCAGCGCGTCTGGACGTGGAAGGACGAACTGCCGCGCCGCAGTCTTGCCTGGTACGGCGCCTATCTGGGCGGCCGAGGCACGTTCCTCGCACCGGAACTGCTCAACGCGCTCTACCCAGCCGCGGGTGACCCCAGCGACCACCAGTCGCTTGACCTGTCGCCGGCCGCGCACGAGATCGCCAAGGCGATCGCCGCCGAACCATTGCCGAGCGCAACCCTCCGGGCACTGATCGGCGATCGCAGCCGCTACCAGCGCGCGATCACCGAGCTCCAACGCAACCTGCTGGTCACCACGGCCGGCGTCCACGAGTCCGGATCCGGCTGGCCCGCCGCGCTGATCGCACTGACCTGCGAGCAGTTCGATGTCGGTGGCCGGACGGACCACGCACTGGCGACCGAGCGATACCTGGACACCATGCTGGAGACCACGCCAGGCGAACTCGGCCGCGCCTTCCGGTGGCCGGTGGCGCAGGCACGAGCCCGCCTGGACGAGCTGGTCGAGGACGGCCGGGCGGCGTTCGACGGCGCCCGGTACCAAAACCCGGCCCGCTAGCGGATCTCGGCGAGGTCGAAGAGGTTGCCTTCGGGGTCGGCGAAGGTGATCCAGTGGGTGCCGTACTCGTCGTACTCGTCGAGGCGCTTGGCACCGAGGCCGACGAGCCGGTCGATCTCGGCGGCCCAGTCGGCCGTGGCGAGGTCCAGGTGGATCCGGTTCTTGCCGTTGCGGCCCTCGGGGACCTTGATGAACATCAGCCCCGTACCGCGGTCGTCGACCCGGCCCACGGTGGCGACGAACTCGTTGCCGTAGTCATCGACCTTTCGCTCGAGAACGGCGGCCCAGAAGTCGGCGAGAGCGCGCGGGTTGTCGCTGTCGAAGGTGACTTGAGCGATGGAGATGGACATGTATCAGCCTTTCAGTGCAGGGATTCGCTGGATCGGCCAGCAGATCTCGGTTCGCCAGGCGGCCGGGTCATCCACGTCGCCGGGACTGACGACGTACAGCTCCCGGATCGGTCCGGGGGCGACCTCGCAGTGTTCCGCGACGTGGCTGCCGAGGGCGCCGTAGCTGCGGTCGAAGTCGGTCAGTGCTCCGGTGTGTACGGCGATCGCGAAGTAGCCACCCGAGATGTCGACCAGCTCGACGCCGTCGGCCGGCTCCTGATCGGGCGCGACCGGCAGGAACGCGACCACCTCACCTGCGTCCTCGGTGAAGAAATCATCGCTGTACGTCGCTCCGGAGGTGGCGAAGATGCCATGCTCCGCACCCGCCGCCCCCAACCGCCGGAAGACGCGCTCGCACCAGGGCCCGATCGCCGCACGCTCGACTTGGTCGCGTACGCCGTACGCCCGGAACGCGGGGATGAAGCGATAGTCGACATCCAGCGCCGGATGCCCAGGAGTCAGCATCTCGCGCAGCGACGTGACCACGTCACGGGTGTGTGCGAGCTCCTGCTCCATCCGCTCGAGGTGCGCCCGCAGCGTCTCCTCGCGCCGGGAGTCGTCGGACGTCTCGACGAGCTCGCGGACCTCCGGCAGTGGCATCCGGAGCTCCCGGAGCCGCCGGATCAGCAGGGCAGTGTCGACCTGGCCGGTCCCGTACCGCCGGTACCCCGACGCCGGGTCGACCGAGGCCGGCGCGAGCAAGCCGATCTCGTGATAGTGGTGCAGTGTCTTCACGCTGAGATGTGTCAGGCGGGAGAACTCCCCCACCGTCACCAAAGCCGCCATGTGCCTAACCTTCCACCCTCCGGTAACCGGAGAGTCAAACCTGGCATGAAACGACCCGCGACGTCGCGCGTCGCGGGTCGGGTGGAAGGAAATAGGTGGGGTGAGCGGAACCCGCCGCCCACCCCACGTCAGGTCAGCCGCGGTAGCGGCCGATGACCTTGGTGTAGTCCCAGGGTTGCTGGGGTACGCCGCTGCAACTGTCGGCCGGCCCGCCGGTGCACGGGCGGTCCCGGTTGACCGACCAGAAGGTGAACCGGGCCAGGTGGTGCTCGGACGCGTAGGCCAGCATCGACTCGAAGTCGGACAGGTTGACCCGCTCACCGGCGACATCGGTCAGCCCGTTCATCGACGAGATGCCGATCTTCCGGTACGCCGCGTCGTCGCTCAGCCCGTAGGCGTCACGCACCCGGTTCTTCAGCCCGTCGGCCGCCTGCCGGGTCAGCGCACCCATGTTGGTCGACCCACCACCGAAGTCGAACGGCATGATCACCCAGCCGTCCAGGTTCAGCCCGGAGGCCGCACCGCGCCGGATCAGGTCCTGCCCGTTGCCGTCCGGCCCGGAGGTCGTCGTACCGAAGGTCAGGTACGTCGCGATCCCCGGGTTGTTCTGCTCGACGATCTTCAGCGCGTCGATCACCCGCTGCCGAACCGTCGCGTTGCTGAACTCGGTCGCCTCGATGTCCACGTCGAACGCCTTCAGCGACAGCGCGTTGATGACCTTCTGGTACGCCGCCGCCAGCTCACCCGCACTACTGCAGCTCTCACCGAGTTTGTTCCCGGACCAGCCGCCGACCGAGACCACGATGTCGCCGCCGTTCGACCGGATCGCGTTGATCGCCTGCTGGTCGACGCCACCGGTCAACGGACGCTGACCGTCCCACATCGGGTTGCAGTACCCGTTGGACAGGATGAACGCCATCGTGAACCACTTCACCCCGGTCGCGTTCATCACCGTCGCCGGGTTCGGCGGGCTGCCCCAGCCTTGGTACAGGTACGGCGCTGCCGCCATCGGAGCGCCACCGGTCGGCGGCGGACCGTCGTCGGCAGCAGGGACGTTCCACTTCTGGTTCGCCGCACCGGTGCACGACCACAACTGCAACGGCGTGGAGTTCGCCGAGTTGTTGCCGGTGACATCGAGACACTTGTTCGCCTGCGGGTTCACCAGGTCGCGGCCGGACGTGTAGGTCCACTGCTGAGCCGCGCTCCCGTTACACGTCCACAGCTGAACCCGTGCGCCGTTGGCGGTCGAACCACCACTGACGTCCAAACACTTGCCCAGGGCACGAAGCGTCCCATCGGTCGACCGGCTCCACGATTGCGCGGCCGATCCGTTGCAGTCATACAGCTGTACGACGGTGCCGTCCGCACTGTTGGCGCCGGCAACATCCGCGCACTTCCCGGCCAGCCCGGTGATCGTCCCGGTCGCCGCCTGAGCCGGTGCTGCCGTGACAAGCAGCCCTGCGCCGAGCATCACCGCCGCGGCCACCGCCGCTACCCGGCGCATCAGACTGTCCACTTCTGGTTCGCCGCGCCCGTGCAGGTCCAGATCTGCAGCGGTGTCGCGTTCGCGGAATTGTTGCCGGTGACATCAAGACACTTGTTCGCCTGTGGATTCACCAGGTCACGCCCTGACGTATAGGTCCACTGTTGTGCGGCACTCCCATTGCACGAATACAGCTGGACGCGAGCACCATCGGCGACCGATCCGGCGTTCACATCAAGGCACTTACCCAAGGCCCGGATCGTCCCGTCACCAGGCCGGGTCCACTGCTGTGCCGCCGACCCGTTGCAGTCATACAGCTGTACGCCGGTCCCATCGGCACTGTTGGCCCCGGCAACGTCGATGCACTTCCCGGCCAGCCCGGTGATCGCCGTACCGGTGCCGCCACCGCCCTGCGAACCCGACCAGGTGAAGGTCGCCGAGGTCTTGGTCGGCAGGGTGTAGATGAACGACTGCGATCCCCAGTTCACCCGCACCGACTGCGAGCTGCCGGTCGTGTTGAACGCGATCAGCGCCTTCGATCCGTCCGGGTTCTTCCATGCCACGTTCTTCACCGAGTTGTTCGCGGACGAGTCGATCCGGACCGCACCCGGCTTCACGAACTTGGTCAGGTGACCCATCGTGTAGTACTCGACCGTCTTGTCCACCTGGCCCGCGCTGCTGCCACCACGCTGCACCGTCACCAGACCCGTGCACACGTTGCAGCCGGCGCCGACGTACGGCAGGTGGTTCTGGTCGAGCGCGAGGCTCCACTTCACCCAGGACTTGCTCCAGTTGCGGGTGTAGTCGATGAGGTTGTTCATGTCCTCGACCTGCTGGTTCGCGATCCAGGTGCCGCCGGAGTGCTCGGTCATGTAGTGGTTCACCGCCGGGTACTGGTTGTGCACCTGGGTCTGCAGGTTCACGTCACCGCCGTACCCGTGCCAGGCGATCCCGCCGAACAGCGGGTCGTTCCGCAGTGCGGCGTCCGCCAGCGGCACCGAGCCAAGGTCGTTGTAGTTGCCCCAGTTGTAGTCCAGGATCATCACCTTCGTGGTGATACCGGCCGCCCGGAACGCGGGGATCAGGTGGTTCTTGGTGAACTCGAGCAGACCCGAGCCGTTCCAGTTCATCGACGCGTAGCCGGTGTCGTCGGTCCCGCAACAGGTCGGCTCGTTCTGCACCGACACGTAGTCGATGTGGTTGCCCTGGGCCTCGTTCTGCTGGACGTACTTGACGAAGTACTGGGCGTACATCGGGTAGTACTCCCACTTCAGCCAGCCGCGGTTGGTGAACTTGTTGTTGTCCTTCATCCAGGCCGGCGAGCTCCACGGCGCGCCCTTCACCTTCAGCGCCGGGTTCAGCTGCTTCGCCTGCTTTGTCAGCGGTACGACGTCCGCCAGGTCATGGCCGATGCTGAAGTCGCTCAGATCGCAGCACGTGTCGTCGTAGGAGTAGTTGAACCGGGCCAGGTCGGAGGCGCCCATCGGGTTGCGCGTGAAGGCCAGCCCGATCCCGTTGACCGGGTCGAACAGGTCCCTCATCACCTGGTCGCGGGTGGCGGCCGTGATCGTGTTGCTGCTGTTCAGCAGCCAGGCGGCGCTGTCGGTGAACGACGCGCCACCGCCTTCGAACGACTGGTACGTCGTGTTCTCGTTGACCGTGACGGTCTGGTTCGCCGTACCTCCGGCCGGGCCGAAGTTGACCGGCGTCTGCTGCTGCAGACCGCGGGTGACGTTGCGGCCGGCGGCGTCGTTCGTGGTGGTCAGCCAGATGTTGACCTGCTCACCGGCGGCCTGGGCGGATGGTGCGGTACCGAATCCGAGTCCGGTGGCGGCGACACAGACAGCGGCCACCGCGGCCGGCAGGAGGCGTCGTCGCCAGGGGCGGGCGCGACGAAGGGTCCCGTTCGCGGGCATGGGCGGATCTCCCTTGTGTGGAAGGGTTTTCAGACAACAGGGAGTTGTCGGCGTCTGCCCGCGCCGCAACAGGTGGTCAGCACGAGGTAACCATCCGTATATCACCGTGTCAACGCCGGACCCGTACTTTTTTCACGTCTTTTATTTAGTCCCGACCTTGACGTGGGAGCGTTCTCACACGAAGATCCGGCCAGGGTATGCCTCCTCATCCCTGCAGTCGCGAGCAGGTGCTCGGTGCGGTAGCTCGGTGTGCTGGAGCGAAGGTCTCGATGTGGTTTCCATCGTGGCCTTTGCTCCAGTGCAGCGAGGTGCCGTGCCGAGTGCCGCGCAGCACGCAGGGGATGAGGGGACATGCCCTCGCCCTGTCTCCCGACCGCCCCCGCGAGAAATGAGGCATCCATGAAGCATTCCCGGATCACGGCGCTCGTCGCGATCAGCGCCGCACTCCTCGGCACGGCCCTCCTGCAGTCCCCCGCCAACGCCCGCCCGGAAACCGCTGCCGCCCCGACGGCGACGATCTGGGAGGACAACTTCGACGGCCCGGCCGGTCAGGCGCCGGACCAGTCCAAGTGGAGATACGACATCGGCGGCTCCGGCTGGGGCAACAACGAGCGCCAGTACTACACCAACAGCACCAACAACTCCGCTCTCGACGGCAACGGCAACCTGGTGATCACCGCGCGCCGCGAGAGCGGCGGCCACCAATGCCACTACGGCACCTGCGAGTACACGTCGGCCCGGTTGCTCACCGCGCAGACCTTCACCCAGACGTACGGCCGGTTCGAGGCCCGGATCAAGATCCCCAGGACACAAGGGATCTGGCCGGCGTTCTGGATGCTCGGCGGCGGCAACTGGCCGAACGACGGCGAGATCGACATCATGGAGAACATCGGCCGCGAGCCCGCGACCGTGCACGGCACGATCCACGGACCGGGGTACTCCGGTGCCGGTGGCATCGGTGCGGCCTACAACCATCCGAACGGATGGGCGTTCGCCGACGACTTCCACACCTTCCGGGTCGACTGGGAGGCGAACGCGATCACCTGGTACGTCGACGGGGTCCAGTACCAGCGCCGGACACCGGCCGACCTCGGCGGCAACACCTGGGTCTTCAACCACCCGTTCTTCATGATCATGAACGTCGCGGTCGGCGGCAACTGGCCGGGCTACCCCGACGGTACGACGGTCCTGCCGCAGACGATGACGATCGACTACGTCCGTGTGTCCACCCTGGGCAGCAGCTCAGGCGGTACGCCGATCACCGGGCTGGCCGGCAAGTGCATCGACGTCGCCGCCGCGAACACCGCGGACGGGACACCGGTCCAGCTCTACGACTGCAACGGCACCAACGCCCAGCAGTGGACCCGGCCGGGTGACGGCACGATCCGGGCCCTGGGCAAGTGTCTCGACGTGAACGCGGGATCCGTTGCCGACGGCGCCAAAGTCCAGCTCTGGACCTGCAACGGATCTGCTGCCCAGCAATGGGTTTACAGCTCCGGCCGGGACCTGGTGAACCCACAGGCCAACAAGTGCCTCGATGTCACCGGCAACAACTCGGCCAACGCAACCCCACTCCAAACCTGGACCTGCACCGGAGCAGCCAACCAGAAGTGGACCGTCTGACCCAGCCTTCCGGAGGATTGGTGCCACCCGGTGGCACCAATCCTCCGGAAAGCGGCTATCGCGACGGCACAGCGCCGCCATCGCGGAGTAATCGCAGTACCGGCAGGGTCGCGGCGCCCAGTGCGACCGCGTCCCTGCCGAGCTCGCACAGCTCGATCGAGACCTGCGCATACGGCTGACGCAACGCGTGCTCGCCGACAGCCTCGCGCAACCGCGGCAGGTACCGCTCCCCCAGCAGCAGCCCGGCCCACCCGCCGAGCACGATCCGCTCGGGGTTGACCAAGTTCACCAGATTCGCGACTCCCGCGGCCAGATACCCGATCGTGTCGTCCACGATCGTTGCCGCGACTTCCGACGTACCGGCGGCGTCGAGCAACTCGACGAAGGCGACCTCCTCGTCAGTAGTCTCCACAACTCCGCCGGCCTCCCGGTATCGTTCGAGCACCGCCTCGGCGCCGACGTATGCCTCCAGGCATCCGAGCGCTCCACACCGGCACCGACGACCGCCGTACGCGATCGTCATATGGCCCCATTCGCCCGCACTGCTGCGAGTTCCGCGATAACTGGAGCCATCGGCAACCAATGCCGCGCCCACACCGGAGCCGATCAGGGCAACCACCGCATCCGTCGCGCCGCGGCCGGCGCCGAACCACATCTCCGCCTGCCCCAGCATGTTCGCGCCGTTGTCCACCTGGATCGGAATATCGGTGCCGTCGGCAAGCATCTGCCGCAGCGGTACGGCGTCCCACCCGAGCGTCTGCGCGTCGACGACGGCGTTCCCCTCGACCACACCGGCGACCGCGACACCGAGGCCGAGGATCAACTCGGAGCGCACGCCGGACGAGGCGATCACCACCGCAAGCCCTTCCAGCACATGCTTCACGACGACCGAGGGCGACGGCGTGTCGATCGGATAGTCCGCCTGAGCGAGCACCTTCATCGCCAGGTCGAACAACTCGACCCGCACCCGTGTCTCGCCGACCTCTGCGCCGACGACGTACCGGAACGTCGGTGAGACCCGCAGCAGGATGCGCGGCCGGCCGCCCTCGGAGTCGACCGATCCGGCCTCTTCGACGACGCCTTCGGCGATCAGCTCGCTGACCAGGTTGCTCACGCTCGCGGCACTCAGCGAGGTCCGGTGACCCAGTTCGTACCGGCTGAGCGGACCGTCCCGGTAGATGGTGGTCAGCAGCGCCGACCGGTTGGACCGCCGCATGTCGCGCACAGTGGTCCGCCGAACGTCCATGCCGTCTACCCCTACCTGGTCCGGCCTCAGGCAGGCCGCTCCCGCAGAGTTCATCACGCCGTACCGCCGCCCGGAAGACTGACCTTCCTCCAGGTCGTGAACTAAGCAGTGATTCGTTACCGTCCCGTGATTGACGGTGACCGACGCACTCGGCTTCACTTTACGGAACCGCTTCCGAAACCGGTTCCGGCCTCAGGTCACGCAGCCCCACCCGCCCGAGGGGAGCAAGCAGTGTCGATCACCATCGCCGATGTCGCGGCGCGTGCCGGTGTCAGCAAGACGACCGTCTCGCGCGTCCTCAACGGCAAGGGCGAGCTCGACCTGCGGACCGCCGAGCGGGTTCGTCAGGTGATCGCCGAGCTCGGCTACGTGCCGAGCGCTCGTGCGGTCGGCCTGGCCCGTGGCCGGACCCGGATCGTCGGCATGCTGGTCCCGTCGCTCACCTGGCCCTGGATGGGCGAGGTGCTGCAGGGCGCCGTCGACGTGGTCGAGAGTGAGGGTTACGGACTGCTGCTCTTCACCTTCAACCGGGGTGAGGAGTCGATGCACCAGTTCGCGTCCCAGGTCTCGGCCCAGTCGTTCGACGGCCTGCTGGTGATCGAGCCCGAGGGCACCCTGACCTACATCGAGCAACTGCATGCGCGCGGCCTGCCGGTGGTCCTGATCGACGACCGCGCCAAGCGCCCTCAGTTCCCGTCCGTCGCCACCACCAACCTGGCCGGCGGTGAGTCCGCCGCCCGGCACCTGCTGGAGCTCGGCCGCCACCGGCCGCTGGTGATCACCGGCGTCGAGCGGTTCGGCTGTACCCACGAACGCCTGGACGGCTTCCGCGACACCTATGCCGAAGCCGGCATCGAGCTCGATCCGAAGCTCGTGTTCGAAGGCGATTTCACCCACGACAGCGGGCGCCGCGGCGTGCAGTACGCGCTCGACCAGCGGCTTGAGTTCGACGCGATCTTCGCCCACAACGACCTGTCCGCCGGCGGTGCCATCCAGGCCGTCCGGGAGTCCGGGCGGAACGTACCGAACGACGTCTCGGTGGTCGGGTTCGACGACATCCCGTACGCCGAGCACACCGAGCCGCCGCTGACCACGGTGCATCAGCCGATGCGCCAGATGGGTCAGGCGGCGGCCCGGATGCTGATGGGGTACTTCGGCGGCACCCCGCTGCCCGAGGACCCCCAAGTGCTGCCGACGACGCTGATCGTCCGCAGCTCAACCGCCCCGAAGGCCGCCACGAGGACCAAACCCGCCCCGAGAACCCGGTCCCACTGAGACTCCGGCGGCGGGGCAGCTGCCCCTGTCCCGCCGCCGGTGAACCCCTCGATATCGATCCGTTAAGGCGTCCGCTCTTCCCATGAGAGCGCTTTCACGCCACGATGCAACTCGCTCGCGCGGCTCAGGCGCGAGCATCCGCCAAAAGAACACAGGAGGAACCGATGCGAGCACGACGCACTGTCGCGCTGGCCCTCACGGGCCTGCTCGCGGCAGCCACCCTGGCTGCCTGTAGTAGCGGGGACGGGAACACCACGAACAGCGGATCCAACAGCGCCGCGACGGTGCTGAACGTCGGGATGCCGAACGGCCCGCAGACCGAGAACCACAACCCGTTCCTCGGCTCCTCCTCGGGTGCCTCGCTGGGGTACCGGTGGATGATCTTCGAGCCGCTGGTGATGATCAACGGCATCAAGCCGACCGAGGCCGGCAAGCCGTGGCTGGCCACCGAGTGGAAGTGGGCCGACAACTTCACCAAGCTGTCGCTGACCATCCGCGACGGCGTCAAGTTCTCCGACGGCAAGCCGATGACGGCCGAGGACGTCGCCTACTCGTTCCAGCTGCGCAAGGACAACGAGGGGCTGAACCAGGACGCCATCCCGTACGGCACCATCGCGGCGTCGGGTAACAAGGTCGACCTGACCTTCACCCGGTCCCAGTTCGTCAACCAGAACAAGATCCTGACCGTGTTCGTCGTACCGAAGCACCAGTGGTCGACGCTGAAGGACCCGAGCCAGGACACGCTGAAGAGCCCGATCGGCACCGGGCCGTACACGGTGAAGTCGTTCACCCCGCAGACGACGACGCTGGTCGTGCGGGACGCGTACTGGCAGGACCTGCCGAAGGTGAAGGAGCTGCGGTACACGTCGTACAACGACAACAACGCGCAGACCACCGCGCTGGCCAACGGCGCGTCGGAGTGGAGCTTCGTCTTCGTCCCGAACGTGAAGGCCGTCTACCAGGACAAGGACCCGGAGCACCACAAACTGTGGTTCCCGGCGAACCTCGGCATCCACGGTCTGTGGATCAACACCACCCGCAAGCCGTTCGACAACCCGGCGCTGCGGCGGGCGATGGACAAGGTGATCAACCGCGACGACATCTTCATGCAGGGTGAGGCCGGCTACTTCTACCCGAAGGTCGAGTCCGTCACCGGTATCCCGACCCCGGCCGGTGAGTCGTTCATCGCGCCGGACTTCAAGGATAAGAAGCACTCGGTCGACGTCGACGCCGCGAAGAAGGAGCTGACCGACGCCGGCTTCAAGCTCGAGGGCGACGTACTGAAGGACCCGACCGGCAAGCCGGTGACCATCACGCTGACCGACCCGGCCGGCTGGTCGGACTACATCACCGACCTGGAGATCATCAAGGACAACCTGTCCACGATCGGGATCAAGGCGACCGTCGACAAGGCCAACCAGGACGCCTGGTTCAAGGCCTTCGACGAGGGCAACTTCGACGCCGGGATGCACTGGACCAACGGCGGCGCGACGCCGTACGACATCTACCAGAACATCATGGACGGCAAGATCCTGAAGCCGGTCGGCAAGGGTGGCGTGAGCGGCAACTACGGCCGGTTCAACAGCCCGGAGGCGACCAAGGCGCTGGACGAGTACGCCAACGCGACCGATGACGCGACGCGGACCGCGGCGCTGAACACGCTGCAGAAGATCATGGTCGAGCAGATGCCGGTGGTGCCCACCTCGGCCTCCAACGTCGGCGGTCTCTACAGCACCAAGAACTGGGAGGGCTGGCCGGACGAGCAGAACCAGTACGCGCCTGCTCAGCCGACCCAGCAGAACGCGCTGCAGATCGTCCTGAACCTGAAGCCCGCCGGCGCCCAGTGAGGCCGGACCGCGGCGCCGGACTCTCCTGTCTGGCGCCGCGGTACCACGATCTCAGCCACCACAGCCGGCGAGCGCAGCGAGCCGTGATTGGAGCTCCATGACGGTGACCGACACCGAGGTGGTTCTCGAGGCCGAGGGCCTCACCAAGCATTTCCCGGTCCGGCGGGGAGTCCGCGACCTGCTCACCAAGGACCGCAAGGTCGTGCACGCGGTGGACGACATCCGGATCACGTTGCGCCGGGGCCGCGTCACCGCCCTTGTCGGCGAATCCGGCTCGGGCAAGTCGACCGTCGCCCGGCTGCTCGCCCAGCTCTACGGCCGTACGTCGGGTGACATCCGGCTGCACGGCGAGTCCGTCACCGTGAAGGGCGGCCGCAGGTTCCGGGCGTACTGCCGCCGGGTGCAGATGATCTTCCAGGACCCGTTCGCGTCGCTGAACCCGACGCACACCGTCCGGTACCACCTGACCCGCGCGCTGAAGATCCACGGCCGGGCCGGCAACGGTCCGGCCGAGCTCGAGGAGAACCTCCGCGACCTGCTGCTCCGGGTGCAGCTCACTCCCCCGGAGCGCTACCTGGACAAGTTCCCGCACGAACTCTCCGGCGGTCAGCGTCAGCGGGTGTCGATCGCCCGCGCGCTCGGCGCCGACCCGGAGGCGCTGCTGGCCGACGAGCCCGTGTCGATGCTGGATGTGTCGATCCGGCTCGGCGTACTGAACCTGCTGCGGGATCTGAAGGAACGGCTCAACCTCGCCATCCTCTACATCACCCACGACATCGCGTCGGCCCGCTACTTCGCCGACGAGACCCTCGTCATGTACGCCGGCCGGATGGTCGAAGGCGGGGACTCGGAGACGGTCACGCAGAACCCGGCCCACCCGTACACCCGGCTGCTGATCGAGAGTGCCCCCGATCCGGACCGGCTCGACCGGGTCGGCGACGCGCGCGAGGTCCCGGAGGACGAGGGACGCGGCGAACCGCCGAGCCTGATCGCCCCGCCGACCGGCTGCCGGTTCCACCCGCGCTGCGTCCACGCCATGCCGAAGTGCTCGACCGACCTTCCACCGCGCTTCGACCTGCCCACCAATCACGGTCACTGGGCGGCGTGCTGGCTGTACGAGGAAGGAGCGGCCAAGTGAAGTTCCTCCTGCAGCGCATCGCGTTCTACCTGTTCACCGCGTGGGCCGCACTCACCATCAACTTCTTCATCCCGCGAATGATCCCCGGCGACCCGGTCACCTCGCTGATCAACAAGTTCCAGGGCCAGATGAGCACCGAGGCGATCAACTCGCTCTACGTGCTGTTCGGCCTGGACAAGGATGCCGGCCTCTGGAGCCAGTACGTCGACTACTGGGGCCAGGTGTTCCGCGGTGACCTCGGCTTGTCGTTCACCTTCTTCCCCACGCCGGTCTCGGAGATCCTGAGCCAGAGTCTGCCGTGGACGATCGCGCTGGTCGGCATCACCACTTTCGCCAGTTTCATGATCGGTACGTCGCTCGGCGTCGTGGCCGGCTGGCGCCGCGGCTCCTGGCTGGACGGACTGTTGCCGGTGACAACATTCCTGTCCTCGATCCCGTACTTCTGGCTCGGCCTGCTGGCGATCACGCTGCTGGCCGGCCCGGACAGCATCTTCCCGTCGTCCGGCGGCTACGAGCCCGGCCTGGTGCCGTCGTGGAACGCCGAGTTCATCCGTAGCGCGATCCAGCACAGCCTGCTGCCGGCCCTCACGATCCTGATCTCGTCGGTCAGCGGCTGGATCCTGAGCATGCGGAACATGATGGTGACGGTCGCCTCGGAGGACTACATCACCGTTGCCCACGCCAAGGGTCTGCCCGAGCGCCGGGTGATGGTCAGCTACGCGGCCCGCAACGCGCTGCTGCCGAACGTCTCCGGCTTCGCGTTGTCGCTCGGCTTCATCGTCGGTGGCACGCTGCTGGTGGAGATCGTCTTCTCCTACCCGGGGATCGGCTACAACCTCTTCCAGGCGGTCGGGGCCAAGGACTACCCGCTGATGCAGGGCATCTTCCTGGTCATCACGCTGTCGGTCCTGGTCGCCAACCTGATGGCCGACATCGCCTACCTGCTGCTCGATCCGCGCACCCGGAAGGAGGGCTGATGTCCGCACCAGCCAGCACCATCACCGCGGTCACTCCGGGAGGTCCCGAGGTCGCGATAGCTCCGGCGAAACGCCGCCGGTTGCGGTTCGTCGCGAACCCGAAGGCCGCGACCGGCCTGATCGTGCTCGCGTTCTTCTGCCTGATCGCGATCATCGGCCCGTGGATCGCGCCGTACGACCCGTCCGCCCGCAGCAGTGACCTGATCCAGCCGCCGTCCGGCAAGCACTGGTTCGGCACGACGCACCTCGGGCAGGACATCTTCAGCCAGGTCCTCGTGGGCACGCGCGGCGTGATGTTCGTCGGTCTGCTGGCCGGCATCGTCGCGACCGCGTTGTCCGTCCTGATCGGGGTCAGCGCCGGCTTCCTCGGCGGCGCCGCGGACGAGAGCCTGTCGGCCTTGTCCAACGTCTTCCTGGTGATCCCGGCGCTGCCGCTGATCATCATCGTTGCCTCGACCATCCCTTCGGCCGGTGATCTCATGGTTGCCTTGGTCATCGGTTTGACCTCGTGGGCCTGGGGTGCGCGCGTGCTGAGGGCACAGACTTTGTCATTGCGCCGCCGCGACTATGTCGAGGCCGCGCGGGCGACCGGCGAGAGCACCTGGCGGATCATCACCGCCGAGATCATGCCGAACCTGACCGCGATTATCGCCTCCGGTTTCGTCGGCACGGTGATCTTCGCGGTGATGTCTGAGATCACCCTGGCCTTCATCGGTATCTCCACCATCTCCGAGTGGAACTGGGGCACGATCCTGTTCTGGGCGCAGAGCCAGCAGGCCCTGGCCCAGGGGGCCTGGTGGTGGTTCGTCCCGGCCGGTCTGGCGATCGCGATCCTCGGTACGGCGCTGTCGCTGATCAACTTCGGCATCGACGAGTTCGTCAGCCCGCGGTTGCGCAGCAGCGGCCACACCCGGGTGAAGACGAAAGACGGCCAATCGGTCCGGATGCGGGTCGGCTTCACGCCGGTCCTCGGGTCCAAGGAGCTGCGCGCGACTCCCGTCGTACGGCGTAAGAAGGAGGCCGCATGACTGTGCACATTGCCTCGCTACCGCTCGGCGGGTCATTGGGCTGGAACTCCCGGCCTTCCCTCGTCGCTCCAGTCGCTTCGCTCCCTCCGCTCCTCAGTCCAGGCCGGGAGGCCCAATGACCAGGCCGGTGCTGGAGATCAAGGACTTCTGCGTCGACTACGGTCTCGGCGACGAGGCGGTGCAGGCGGTTCGCGATGTCACGCTGACGCTGCATCGCGGTGAGGTGCTCGGGCTGGCCGGCGAGAGCGGTAGCGGCAAGTCGACCCTCGCGTACGGCGTCACGCGACTGCTCCCACCGCCCGGTGTGATCAGCGGCGGCTCGGTCGTCTACCACCCGCCGAGCGGTGATGCGTACGACGTGATGGCCCTGACCGACCCCGAGTTGCGGGCGTTCCGCTGGGCCGAGACGTCGATCGTGTTCCAGGGCGCGATGAACTCGCTGAACCCGGTGCACAAGGTCTCGACCCAGATGCTCGACGTGATCAGGGCGCACGAGCCGCAACTCTCGTCGCAGGCACGGACCGCGCGGGCCCAGGAGATGCTCAAGCTGGTCGGGATCTCGGCCGACCGGATGGACGCCTACCCGCATCAGCTGTCCGGCGGGATGCGGCAGCGAGTCATGATCGGGATGGCACTCGTCCTCGAACCGCAGATCGTCATCATGGACGAGCCGACCACCGCGCTCGACGTGGTGATGCAACGCCAGATCCTCGCCCAGCTGGTCGAACTGCGCGAGCGGCTCGGGTTCTCGGTTCTCTTCATCACTCACGACCTGTCGCTGCTGGTCGAGTTCTCCGACCGGATCGCGATCATGTACGGCGGCCGGATCGTGGAGGAGGCGCGATCGGCAGACCTGTACAAGGACTCGCTGCATCCGTACAGCGAGGGGTTGCTGAAGTCCTTTCCCGCGCTGCGCGGACCGCGGCGAGAGCTGTCCGGGATCCCCGGATCGCCACCCGACCTGCGCGGGATGCCGTCAGGCTGTTCGTTCCATCCGCGCTGCCCGCACGCGTTCGACCGCTGCTCGGCGGAGATCCCGCTGCTCGGCATCCCGTCGGCGCGTAACGATCCCAGCCGTTCCGTCGCCTGTTGGCTGCCCGGCCGCGTGCCGGTCGGCTGACCCTTACCTCTTACCTCTGAAGGGCGATTATGAGCACAACTTCTGTCTCGGGGGACGCCGAACTGATCGCGGGCTTGCCGGCCGGATTCCGGTGGGGTGTCGCGACGTCGGCGTACCAGATCGAGGGCGCGGTCGCTGTCGACGGCCGGACGCCGTCGATCTGGGACACCTACTGCCGGGTGCCCGGTGCGATCGACAACGGCGACACCGGTGACATCGCCTGCGACCACTACCACCGGATGCCTGCCGATGTTGCCTTGATCAAGGATCTCGGGCTGGACACGTACCGGTTCTCGGTCGCGTGGCCGCGGGTGCAGCCGCGCGGGAAGGGGCCGGTGAACCCGGCCGGGATCGCGTTTTACGACCGGCTGGTCGACGAGCTGCTTGTCCACGGCATCGACCCGTGGGTGACGCTGTACCACTGGGATCTGCCCCAGGAGCTGGAGGACACAGGCGGCTGGCCGGTGCGCGACACGGCGTACCGGTTCGCTGATTACTCGATGCTCGTCTTCGACGCGTTGAGCGATCGCGTCGACACCTGGACCACGCTGAACGAGCCGTGGTGCTCGGCCATGCTCGGCTACGCGTACGGCGCTCATGCTCCGGGCCGGCGTGAGTACCCGGCGGCGCTGGCGGCTGTGCATCACCTGCTGCTCGGGCACGGGCTTGCCACGGTCCGGATGCGCGAGGCGGCTCCACGCAAGGTGGACATCGGCATCACGCTCAACGTCGCAACGGCGTACCCGGCAAGTTCCTCGGAGCCTGACGTCGAGGCGGCCCGGCATGCGGACGGCATGGGCCGGCGGATCTATCTCGACCCGCTCGTGCACGGTCACTATCCCGCCGACGTGGTCGCCGACCTCGCCGCCGAGGGAGTCGAGCTGCCCGTCGAGGACGGTGACCTCGAGCTGATCTCCGCGCCGATCGACGTACTCGGGGTGAACTACTACTTCAGCCAGAAGTTCACCGGATACGCCGAGGACGGCCGGACCGTGGACGACGCCGGCCAGCCGATCAGCCGGACGATCCCGTTGGACAAGCCGCGCACCGCGATGGACTGGGAGATCGTCCCCGAAGGTTTCACCGACCTCCTGGTGAGCATCGCCCGCGACTACCCAGGTCTGCCGATGGTGATCACCGAGAACGGCTCTGCCTTCGAAGACCACGCCGACGCTTCCGGCTTCGTCGCCGACACCGACCGCACCGCCTACTTCACCTCCCACCTGGCAGCCGTCGCCGAGGCAATCCGCCAAGGCGCCGACATCCGCGGCTACCTGGCCTGGTCCCTGATGGACAACTTCGAATGGGCCTACGGCTACGCCAAACGCTTTGGCATCATCCGGGTCGACTACGAAACCCAAGCCCGCACCCCCAAGCAAAGCGCCCTGTACCTGAAGGACCTCGCCCAGAGGCACCGCGGGCAGTAGACCCGAACCCCCAGGCCATCACATCCGGCGCATCCGTCCATCGCCCAGCGGCGCAACTCCCGCGACGGACAGATGTAATGGCCTGGCGGTCCGGGCCTGCCCACATCCTCCTCGACAACTCCACCCACAGCCGGGCCTCGCCAACTTCGACGAAGCCCTGACCGACCTGTTCACAGTGTCAGGATGAGCACTGTCCCGACGCCGAGGGCGCAGGCGATCGAGATGTTCCGGGTGCGATAGGCCACGAGGCCGATCGCGACTCCAGCTCCCAGCAGTACGACGGCATCGACCGGCTCGGCGTCACGAACCAGCGCGATGAGCTCGACGGCCACGATGGCCGCGAGCACTGCCGGCGCGAGGTACTCGAGGTCGTTCTGCAGCCGGGCCGGCAGGCGCTCCGCCGGTAGCAGGGTGATGAACGCGATCCGGAACACCCAGCTGACCGCTCCGAGCACCAGCATCGACACCAGCGCGATCATCGCCGTGCCGCCGATCCGGCCATCAGGCCCGCGATCGCTCCACCCACGATGCCGAGCTCCGGTCGAACGAGACCGACCACAGCGGCCACGAGTCCCCCGGCGACCGCGGCCGCGACGGCCGGACGATTCGTCAGCCGTGGCGCGAGCATGCCCACGAACATGGCGGTGCCGACGAAGACAAGGTGCGGCAGGTCCGGTAGAGCAGGACCGGCGACCATGCCAGCGGCGACCGACGTCGACCAGACCACGAGGACGAAGAACCCGAGGCAGCCCCAGTACCGCCGGAACGTTCGTGGGTCGAGATCCGGCCGGGCGTTCGACAGCAGGTACGTCTGGTCGATGAGGAAGTGCGGCGCCAGCCAGCGGAACCACGCCGGCTGACCGCTGAACCGCGGCGCCAAGGACGCGCTGTACAAGAGCAGGCGCGAGTTCACGATGGCGGCCGACGCGACAACGACGGCGAGCCCCGCGCCCTGATCGACCAGCGTGACCGCGGTGAGTTGCGCACTACCGGCGTACACGACAGGCGCGCCGACCAGTCCGGGCAACGCGCCGAAGCCGAGCACGGACATCGTGACGCCGAGTGTCACGCCGAACGCGACCAAACCGAGCGCGATCGAGACGGTGTCGCGCCGCGCGAGTACAGCCGGCGGCGCCGCTTTGTCGAGTACAGACGTCATGACCCCAACGGTCGGTCCGCTTTCGCCCACGGGCTTGGCGGCCGGGCGGTGGAAATGTGGAGGAATCGTGGAGACCGGTCCTCCAACCAGCCTCCACCTCGCCGCCAAGGTTCACGCGGCGAGCCGTCGCAGAGTCGTCCCATCGACGACTTGAGTTTGGGGGCGGATCATGTACGACGTTGTCGTGGTCGGGGCGCGGTGTGCCGGGGCCGCCACCGCGATGTTGCTGGCGAGGATGGGCCACGACGTCGTGATGGTGGACAAGGCGCGACTGCCGAGCGACACCCTGTCGACGCACGGGCTCGTTCGCGGCGGTGTGGTCCAGCTGTCCCGCTGGGGGCTGCTCGATCGCGTCCTCGCGAGCGGCGCGCCGGCGGTCACGCAGGTGATGTTTGACCGCGAAGGCGAGACGAAGGTACGGCGGATCAAGCCGCGTGCCGGCGTGGACATGCTGGTCGCGCCACGTCGCCAGGTGCTCGACAGCCTGCTCGCCGATGCCGCGGTGGAGTCGGGTGCGGAGCTCCGGACCGGCGTGACCGCGACCGATCTGCTGCGATCGGACAACGGACGGGTCGTCGGCGTCATCGGCCGTTCCGCGAGCGGCGTCGTCGAGCTCCCCGCCCGCATCGTCGTCGGCGCGGACGGTCGCCGGTCGCGGATGGCCGAACACTTCGGCGCCGAGACGCTGGAGCAGTTCACCTCGCCGTGCGCGGCCTTCTACACCTATGTGACCGGTCTCGCCCCCGACACCTACGAGTTCCACCTCGCGCCGGATACGTTCGCCGGTGTCTTCCCGACGCATGGCGATCAGGCGTGTGTCTGGCTGATCCGGCCAACCTCGCTCCTGGAGCCGATCCGTACGGCGGGCGCCCGACGCACGGACGCATTCGTCGATCAGCTCGAACTGCTCGTGCCCAACCTCGGCCACCGAGTCCGGACCGACCGCATCACCGCACAGCTGCGCGGGGCCGCCGAGCTGCCGAACTTCCGTCGTCAGTCCCACGGCCCGGGGTGGGCGCTCGTCGGCGACGCCGGGCAGCACCGAGATCCGATCACCGGGCATGGCATCACCGATGCGTTCCGCGATGCGGAACTGCTGGCGACCGCGATCGACCACAGCCTCCGCGATCCGACGGTCGAGCCCGCCGCGATGTCGTCGTACCAGGAGATCCGGGACGCGATGGCGGGCGAGGTTTTCGACCTGACCTGCGCGTTGACCGGCTTCCCACCACCCGACCGCTTCGTCGAGCTGCAGATCCGGCTCGGCGAGGCACTCGAACAGGAGGCCGACCAGCTGGCCTCGTTTCCCGGCCGCGAGGCCATCAGCTCAGCCGCCTGATCTTGAAAGGAACCGCACCATGACCACCACCGCAACGCACAGCGGCCGCAACGGCGTCGACACCGCCACGCTCTTCGCCACGCTGGACGCCGTCAAGGCCCAGCCCGAGATCGCCCGCTTCCAGTTCCGCGCCACCAACCGGTGGATCAGCGGCACTCACAATCGCGGCACGATCAACGGGTTCTACGGCGCCGGGCAGGAACAGAGGCGTCCGGCGGACTTCGAGTTCGACGCCGACCACCCGCCGGTACTCGTCGGCAACGACAACGGCCCGACCCCGGCCGAGCACCTCCTGCACGCACTGGCCGCCTGCCTCACCAGCGGTCTGGCGAACATCGCCGCCGCCCGCGGCATCGACCTCGAGGAGGTCACCTCGACGGTCGAGGGCGACATCAACCTGCTCGGCATCCTTGGGCTGGACCCCGAGGTGCGCAACGGGTACGAGGCCATCCGCGTCGTGTTCCACGTCAAGGGCGATGCGGAAGCCGCGAAGCTGGCGGCACTGGTCGAGCAGTCGAGCAAGCGCTCGGCCGTGTACGACGTCATCACCCACGGCGTCCCGGTGTCGATCGACGTCGCGACCGCCTGATCACTGCCCACCGGCCGGCCCTTGCTCGGGCCGGCCGTCAGTGCGCGGCGACCGCCCGGAACACCGGTTCACCCCCGTCGACCTGCTCGATCACGACACCCGAACCGGCCAGCAAGTCACGCACGCCGGGAGTGATCCACAGCGATCCGGGTGCGGCCTGGTCGGCGAGTGCGATGGCGGCATGGACGCCGTACGCGTCGAGCTCGGTCTCGTCACGCGGGACCTCGGCGATCGCGACGCCGAGCTTGTCGTCGCCATGCAACTGCGCGAGTCCGGCCCGCACCGCAGTGGCGGGACCGTCGAAGAGCACCACCGTCCGGCCACCCGGGCCTGAGCATTGGCGCCCACCCGCCGCGGCCAGACTCGATGCCAGGTCACCCGCGCCCGGTCCGGCCGGCGCGGTCACGGCCGCCAATGCCAGTGGACGGGCCGCCTGACTCGGCAGCTCCCGCAAGAACCGCTCGATCGGGTCGAGGATCTGGTCCGGGTTCCCCGAGACGAAGTGATCGGCGCCCTCGAGCAGTTCCAGCCGCGCACCCGGAATGCGCTCGGCGATGAAGTGGGCTCCCCCGACATCGATGAGCCCGTCATCGACCCGATGGAGCACCAGCGTCGGGACCCGCACCGCGGGCAACGCGTCCCGCACGTCCACGAGCGAGTTCATCACCAGCAGCGCCCGCACGGTGGAAGGTGTCGCGGACGCTCGCATGCGCTGTGCCCACCACCGCTGCATCGGTACGTCGGCCGACGGGCAGCGCAACCGCATGTCCTCCTCCCAGTCCCACCGGTTCACCAGCCGATCGGTGTAGTCCTTCCAGACTTCCTGGGTCTGCGCCCATGGATAGTCCTTCGACCAGACCCGCTTGGCGTAACTGCCGTACAGGACCAGCCCCGCGACCCGCTCGGGATGTGTGGCCGCACAGAGGATCGCCATCGGCCCACCCTCGGAGTACCCGACGAGGACCGCCCGGCGCGATCCGACCGCGTCCATGACGGCGAGCACGTCATGCATCCGCGTCTCGAGATCCGGCAGACCGGACGGGCGGTCCGACATCCCGGTACCACGTTTGTCGAACCGGATGAGCCGGCCGTACGACCCGAGCCGGTGCAGGAAGTGGGCGTGCCGGGGATCGGCCCAGTCCAGCTCCAGGTGCGACACGAACCCGGAGATCAGCACGATGTCGAGCTCACCGCCGCCGGTCACCTGATACGCGATATGGAGACCGTCGCTGACGGTGTAGCGGATCGGCTCGGGCGCCCGCAGCTCGGACCGCGCCTCGACCGGCGCCACGAAACGATAGCCCCGGCCGTGCAGCGTCCGGATCATCCGCTGACTGTGGCCGTCGTCCCCGAGCGCTCGTCGTACCTGCTTGATCCGGCTCGTCACCGCCGTCTCGCTGACGAACCGCCCGCCCCAGACCCCGTCCATCAGTTCCTCTTTCGCAACCACCCGGTCACGGTGCGAAACGAGATAGGCCAGAACATCGAACGCTTGCGGCTCCAACGGCACCGGCACCCCCGCCCGGCGAACCTCGAACAACACCGGGTCGAACTCCAGATCCCCATCGAACGCGAGCACCACAGCACGACCATGACACCGGAGCGCCCGTCAGACCAGACAGTCGTCGACTGTTTCGTCCGACGGGCGCGCGCCGGACGCTTAGCCCTTCTGGGTCACCCGCGTCAGAGGTGCCGGGGTCAGGGTCTTGTGGGTCCTGAGGTAGGCGGCGAAGGTCTCGTGGTCGGTGTTGTTGCGGACGGGGTTGGTGTAGCTCTTGAAGGCGGAGTAACCGTCCGCACCGATCACGGTGTAGGCCAGCGCGGCGATCCGGTAGGTCTTGGCCGGGTCCAGTGCCGCGCCGTCGATCTTCACGTCGGCCGGGTCAACCTTCTGACCAACCGGCTTGGCGGCGTCGAAGGAGTAGGCGACATTGCCCGACACCGCCAGCGGGGCGAACTTCACCGTGCCGTCGGCCTGCGTCTGCCACTGCTGCTCGAGTACGGCGTCCAACTGCGCACCGGTGAGGCTGACAGTCAGCACCGGGTTGCCGTAGCCGTACGCATCCCACGACTCACCAAGCAGCACCCGGCCGTCCGCGTCACCCGGCTTGTTGCTGTTGGCAACCAGGAGGTCACCACGCAACGCCGTCGACCCGGTCGCCGGCTTGGCGGCGATGATGCCGAGGTCGGCGGGCCCGTTCTGGCGAGCGGTCCACAGGTGTACGTCGGCCGCGAGATCGGCCAAGGTGCTTTCTCCTACGGCGTTCGCCGTACGAGTGAAGTCGCCGGTGATGGTCGCGACGGGCTCGGCGTACTTGCGTTCGCCGGCGGTGGTCCAGTAGTCGACGATGCTCTGGATCTTCGGATCGGGTGTGACGTCGCGGGTGACCGCGTGGTTGGTCGACGTGGTCTGATCCCGCAAGACCTCACCGGTCCGGGGGTCGAGCTGGACGTTGATCTCGTTGATCAGGCGGCCGTGGTTCGCCGCCTCGACGACCGGGCGCGGGTTGCCGGCCGGGTCCGGGATGCTGCAGTTGAAGGCTGCGTGCCAGTGACCGGTGACGATCGCGTCGATCTGCGGAGTCACCTGACGGGCCAGGTCGATCGCCGGACCGCTCGGGTTGACGCAGTTGTCGTACGTCGCCGAGCCGTCCGTACCGCCGTCGTGCATGTTGAGCACGATCGCCTTCACGCCACGCCTGGTCAGCTCGGCCGCGGCGGCGTTGGCCGATGCGACCGGGTCGAGCGCCTTGAGGTCGGGCTGGAACGAGGTGGAGCCGACGGGAGTGTCAGGGACGGTCAGACCGATGAAGCCGATCGGGTACGCGCGGCCATTGTCCTGGACCCAGCGGATCGTGTACGGCGCCACGATCGTGCGGCCCTTGGAGTCGACGATGTTGGCCGACTGGAAGGTGAAGTCGGCACCGTGGAAGCGGCGGCCGGTCGAGTCGGTGAAGCAGCTGTCCACACCGATCGTGCCGAAGCACGTGCCGCGGGCCATGTGGTCGACCAGGAAGCTCTTCGACACGTCCAGCTCGTGGTTGCCGACGCTGGAGAACTCGACGCCGAGCGCGTTCATCACCTCGATCGTCGGCTCGTCCGCGTGGGCGTCGACCTCGAACGGCCAGCCGGAGAAGCTGTCGCCGTCGGCGAAGAAGATCGAGTTCTGCTTCCCGGCCCGGATGGTGTTCAGATGCGTGGCCAGGTACGCCGCTCCGCCGACGACCTGAGCTTTGCCGTCAGGACCGGTGATGGTGCCGCCGTCCGCGGTGGACGGCGGGCGCAGATAACCGTGGAAATCGGTCATCGAGACCAGTTGCACCGGTACGGAGGTGGCAGCGGGATCCGGTACCGATGTGGTAACGGCCTCGGCGGCGGAGGCCGGCGCCGCGGGGGCCAGGCCGGCGGTCAGGATCGCCGCAAGAGCGGTAGCGATCGCGCGGGAGGGGCGGTCTCTGCGCACAATTGTCTCCTCAACTGTCTGTGCAAGCACTTTCCGACAGAATGAGACTGCCTTACGATGAACGCGAAGTCACCACCAAACGGCGAGTCGTCGAATCCGGAAAGAATCTGACCGCCCCGGTCCTGAGACACCCCGCTGACGCCGCGCCCGGCATCTGATCAAATACCAACGTGGTGGCCGGTGGTCCCGCGAAGCCTCCGGCCACCACCCCGCCCGACTGGAGCCTGATGAACCTTCCAGTGATCCCCGCACCCGCGACCGCGACCGCTCATGACGGGACATTGATCGTCGGGGCCGCTCTCGGAGTCGTCGTACAGTCGGCGGATCTCGCCGAGGTCGCCGCGCGATTCGTCGAGGACATCCAAGTCGACGCCGGTATCGCACTCTCGCCCGAGTCGGCCGGTATCACCTTGCTGATCGACGGCGACGGCATCGATGACATCGCACCCGCGGCAGGTCTTCGCGCCGACGGTCAGGCGATCACCGACGCGGACGAACGGTACGGACTCGAGATCACCGGCGAGGGCGTACGCGTCTGGGGCCGGACCGCGGAGGCGGTGCACCGCGGGCTCACCACGCTCCGCCAACTCATCACGACCCACGCCCAGGACGGCACCGCGGCGTTGCCGACCACCCGCATCGTCGACGGGCCTCGATTCGCGTGGCGCGGGCTGTCGCTCGACGTCGTCCGCACCTTCCACGCTCCGGACGTCGTACGGCGGGTGATCGACATGTGCTCGCTGTACAAGCTCAACGTGCTGCACCTCCACCTCACCGACGACCAGGGGTGGCGGATCGAGGTGCCGTCGCGGCCGGCGCTCACCGAGGTCGGCGCCACCGGCGCGGTTGGCGACCGTCCGGGCGGCTTCTACTCGCAGAGCGAGGTGGCCGCGCTCGTCGCGTACGCGGCGGAGCGCTTCGTGACGGTGGTGCCCGAGATCGACATGCCCGGCCATACGTCGGCGGTGTTCAGCGCGTACCCCGAGCTCGCGCCGGCGGAGATCCGCTCCATCGATCTCGGCAACGGGTCCAGCATCCAGCTCAGCACCCTTGACCCTGATCGGGACGAGACGTGGGCGTTCGTCGAGGACGTGCTGGATGCCGTGATCCCGCAGTTCCCGCAGAGCGCGTACGTGCACATCGGTGCGGACGAGACATGGGGTATGTCCGACGAGGCGCACGCATCCTTCGTCGAGCAGGCCGCCGCGCTCGTCCGGGCCCGCGGGAAGCGGGTGGTCGGCTGGCAGGAGGTCGCCCGAGCCGCGATCAGCTCCGATGACGTAGTGCAGTACTGGATGGATGTCGCCGAGGCCGAGTCGGCGGACAGCGACAAGGCTGCCTCGATGCTGCCGCCGGACCTGCTGCCGATCCTCGTCGAGGGTCTGCGGAAGGCGAAGCACGACGCCCCGAAGGCACTCGCCCAGGGCGCTCGACTGCTCGTCTCGCCGACCACCTGGCTGTACTTCGACCGTCCGCACGCCGACGCGTCGTCCGATCCGGGGCAGGAGGAGGCACGGAAGCGGGTCGGCCTGCCGTTCTACCCGGCGGCGTCGATTCGCGACGGCGTCGAGTGGGACCCGGTCGAGAACACGCCGGGAGTGCAGACAGAGGATCAGCTCGCCGGCGTCGAAGCAGCTGTCTGGTGCGAAACCATCGCGACGTCCGACGAGCTCGAGTTCACGCTGCTCCCCCGTCTCGCCGGCGCCGCGGAGAAGGCCTGGACCCGCCAGACCTCCACCGACTGGTCCGATTACGCCACCCGCCTGGGCCGCCAGTCTCTGACCTGGAAGCACCGCGGCTGGACCTGGTTCCAGTCGGTGGAGATCAACTGGGCGCCTTAACAGGTCGCGGTCGGCGCGGCCCAGTCGGCCCGGTCGTTGTACCCGCCGTCGCCCGCATCGCCGACGAAGAGGTCGAGGACGCGTACGCCGGTGAGGTCGACGTCGACCGGCTTCGGGTGGTCCCGATCGACAACGCCGCTGTCATACAGAACCTTGCCGTCACCAATCACCTGGAACGTCGCGGTACCGCCTTCCGGCCCGACGTTCCGTACCGCGTCGTCGATGCCGACAGTCGCGGTCAGCCGCGTGCAGGCCTTGCCCAGGTAGTAGCGGACAGTCGACGGCGAAGCGACACCGATACCAGTCGGGTACGTCGTCCCGGCCAGGCTGATCGGGGATCCGCCACCGACGCTCTCGTCCACGGTCGGCGACATCCAGCCGCTGGTCGCGGTGATCCAGTCGTGGTGGGACAGAGCGACCGTTCCGTCCGGCGGCTCCGGTGCGACCACGACAGGTGACACGGTCGTCTGCCGCTGGACGCCGTACCCGATGGTCTCGTACGACGTCGATGCGGTGAGGCTCGCGGATCCGGGGGCGGCGCCGGCGGGGAGCTTCACGGTGAATGTGAAGGTCGCCTGCTCGCCGCCGGGGAGGTACTCCGGTGCCGTGGTCAACGACTTCACGGTCCACCCGCTGCCACCAGCAACCTTCACCGCCGGCTTGAAGACCGGCAGCAGGCCATCGTTGCGGACAGCAACCTGAACGGTCAGTTCGTCGCCACCGGCAACCACCGGTGCGACACCCTCGGGCTGCGCGTCCGTGCCGACCTTGGTCACCTGCGGAATCCCCGCAGTCACATGCGGGATGCCGGGTACGCCGCGAGCCGGCTGGACGCGGAAGAGCGCCGTACCGTGGGCCGGGACCGCCGCGCTGATCGTGCCGGCGCTCTCGGTGACGGCGTTCGTCCAGGCGTTCTTCAGCGTGAACCGCGCACCCGACAGACCGACCGCGGCAGCCGTCGTGGTCACGGTCTTCGCGCTGTCACCACGGTTCAGCAGGACGACTGCGCGCCCGCCGTCCGCGAGTCGCTTCACCCACGTCTCCGTCGTACCGGCCGCGCCGACACGAACGGCCTGGACCGCGGCCCGGTCCTGGTTGATCGCGATCACATCCGGATCGGTCAGGGTGGCAATCGAGGTCGTGCTCAGCTTGCGGACATCGCTACCGATGACGAGCGGCGCCGCGGCCACGGCCCACAGCGTGAACTGACTGCGGAACTCCTCGTCCGACATACCGAGCTCAGGACCGAGGTAGTCGGGGTCGCTGAACGCACCCGGCTTCACGACCTCGGGGTGACGCGCGTTGGCGTCGTAGTTGCGCAGTACGTCCTTGAACTTGATGTCACCGAGGAACCCGACGTCGGTGTACGTCCGCCACGATTGCGCGATCCCGGGAGCGTACGACCACGAGTTGATCGACTGCTGGGACTCCGGGTAGTTGCCCCAGTCCGGCGAGGTGACCGGGTTGCAGAGGTTGAAGATCATCGGCCGGTGGCTCGCGTTGTTCCGCAGGGCCTGGGCGAACTCGGTGAACACGGTCTTCGGATCGAGGTCCGCCGCGATGCCGCAGAGGTAGTCGACCTTGACCGCGTCGAAGCCCCAGGCCGCGAACTGGTCCGCGTCACGCTGGTAGTAGCCGCCGCTGCCGAGCCCGCACTTGCCGGGGATGTACGGACCGGCGTCGGTGTAGATGCCGGCTTTCAGCCCCTTGCTGTGGATGTAGTCGACGAGCGGCTTCAGCCCGTTCGGGAACTTCGCCGCGTTCGGCTGCAGGTCACCGGCCGCACTCCGCGGTACGTCGGCCTGCCAGCCACCGTCGAGCCAGACGATGTCGTAGCCGGCTTTCGCCAGCCCGCGGCTCACCAACGAGTCGGCGACCGACTTGATCGTGTCCTCGGTGAAGTCGCCGGCGAGACCGTAGTACGTGTTCCAGCCCATGTACGGCGTCGGGCTCACTACGTCGGTCTGTTGCGTTGTACTCGTTGTCGTCGCGGTGGCCGACGTCGTACTGGTGACGAGTGCGGCGGTCACCAGGACGGCCGCGATCACCCGACCGAGAAGTCGCTTCATCTGTTGTCCTTTGCTGCCGTTGAGCGGAACGGTCAGTCGAGTGCTTCGACGACCAGGCAGTTCGAGTCGGTCGAGCCGTCCCAGCGGACGC
The DNA here is from genome assembly GCF_004342025.1 of Kribbella steppae. GTDB lineage: Bacteria > Actinomycetota > Actinomycetes > Propionibacteriales > Kribbellaceae > Kribbella > Kribbella steppae. The sequence goes on from NZ_SLWN01000002.1 coordinate 225,722, forward strand.
CGACCTGCAGCAGATAGCTGCCCGGGTGGATCTCGTCGCCCACCCGGTAGTTCGTCGCGGGATCCAACTGGACGAGCGGCACGCGTCGCGGCCTGGTCGGCAACGTCCCGCGCACGTTGCCGTCACCCGTCTCCCACAGAAACACCACGGACCGGTCGGCACCGACGTACTGCAGACCGGCGCCCAGGTCATACACGTTGCCGTTAACAACCACATCGCGGATCGTCTTGTACTGGGCGATATGGCGTTGCGCCGTCTTGAGCTGATCGTCGGTCCACCGGGACAGGTCGGCGCCGATCCCGAGCACACCCGACATCGCCACGTGGAACCGGAAGTCGAGCGACCGCTCGCGGCCGTCATGGGTACCGACGGCATCGGTCACCCACGAGCTCATCAGGTGCGGCGCGTAGCCGGTCAGGAAACCCCGCTGGATCCTGAGCCGATCCAGCGGGGCCGTGTTGTCACTCGGCCACAGCGTATCGACCCGGGCGGCTATCCCGAGGTCGACGCGTGCGCCGCCGCCTGCGCAGCCCTCGACGTACACGCCGGGATGCTCGGCCCGCAGCCGGTCGAGGATCGCGTACAGGTTGGCGACAACGCGACCGTCGAGGTCCCGTCGCTGATCGCCGGCGTCGAGCCGCGGCCGGTTCGCATCCCACTTCAGATACTTGATCTGGTACGACGACAGCAGCCGATCGAGCGTCGCCCAGATGAACTCGGCGACATCGTCACGGCTCAGATCGAGCAGCAGCTGGTTGCGAACCTGGAGCGGCTCCCGACCGTCGGTGCGCAGGATCCAGTCCGGATGCTCGGCCGCCAGCGCCGACCCCGGGCTGACCGACTCCGGCTCGACCCACAACCCGAAGTCCAGCCCGATCTCGTCGAGTTGCGTGATGAACGTGTCGAGACCGTCGGGGAACTTGGCCGGATCGACCTCCCAGTCCCCGAGTCCATGGCGGTCGTCAGTCCGCCCGGTGAACCAGCCGTCGTCGACCACGAACGTTTCCACGCCGATGGCCGCGGCCTTTTGAGCCAGCTCGAGCTGCTGCTCCGCGCGTACGTCGAACTCGGTCGCGAACCAGGAGTTGTACAGAATCTTCGGCGTGCTTCGGCGGGAGAAGGTCCGCTGATAGTCGTGGAAGGCGCGCGCCACGCCCTCGAGTCCCTCGGCGCTGCACACCCCGACGGCCTTCGGCGAGACCCACGACTCCTCCGGCGCCAGCCGCAGCCCCAATGTGGACGGAGCCCGCCCTGCCTGGATCCGCGTCTGCCCAGTGGTGTCCACCTCGGCCGACATCTCCCACGACCCAGTCCACGCCAGCTGCACGCCGTACGACGCGTCACTGCCTTCGACCGAGAGGAACGGGGAGTAGGAGTGCCCGGTGATCCCCTGTTGACTGCCGATGCTGAATCGCCCGCGATCGAGCGTCACCTCGGCCTGCTCGAACTCGCTGTTCCACTCGCCCCACAGATACCGGAGCGGCCCTCTCGTGGGGATCACGAAGGCGGCCGAGTCGTGCCGGTGCAGGGTGAGCTCATCGGCACTGTCGTTGTGCACCGAGACCCACCGCTCCACCGCATCCCCGACCATCCGGTAGTGCAGCACAACCCACACCGACCGCAGCTCGTCCTGGAACTCCAGTTGCAGCTCATCCCCCGACTGCACACCGGCGAACGTCGGACGAAGTTCGTCGGAGCCCTCGGCGCCGGTGACAACCAGCTCTACAGGCGACGCGAACCGGACGCCTCGGGCTGCGTACTCCAGCGGCTCGACATCGGCTCGTGGGAGGAAGTGTTCAGTGCCAACCGGGGCAACCGTCGAGGGGCCTTCGGCCACCGCATGTGGGCCCCAGGCAACCAGCTCGGCCCATTGACCGTGCTCCGGGACACCGACGACGTACGATGTCGTTGCACCGCGCACCGTCCACGTCTTCACTTGACGGCTCCGATCGCGAGTCCGCCGACGAAGTGCTTCTGGAACCGGAGGAAGACGGCGACGGTCGGGACCGCGGCGATCACGGTACCGGCGGCGATCACGTTCCAGGACGAGACGAACAGCCCTTGCAGACCGAGCAGCGCCGGCGTGACCGGCATCTTCTCGCCGGAGCGAATGACCGTGATCGACCAGAGCAGATCGTTGAAGATCCAGGTGAACGACAGCGCACCGAGCGCCGCCAGCGCCGGCCGGGTCAGCGGCAGGATCACACTCGCGTAGATCTTCCCCGGCCCGGCCCCGTCGATCGTCGCCGCCTCCTGGATCTCCCGCGGCAGGTCCCGCATGAAGCCGTGCAGCACGAACGTGTAGAACCCCAGGCCGAAGCCGACGTGGACGGCGATCAGTGCGATGAGTGTGTCGTAGTACCCGATCAGTTCCACGAACCGCGAGATCGGGATCAGCAGGATCTGCGGCGGCAGCAGGTTCCCCATCAACATCAGCAGCAGCACGGTCCGCCGGAACGGAATGTTGTACCTCGCCAGCCCGTACGCCGCCACCGACGCGAGCCCGAGACTGAGGAGCACCGCCGGGATCGTCACCAGCAGACTGTTGATCAAGGCCCGGAACTCGTCCGCGTCCTCCCACGCCGACCTGTACGTCGAGAACGTGAACGAATGCGGCAGCGACCCGAGCCCGTTCGCCGCGACATCGTCGAAGCTGCGGAACGAGATCACGATCACCCAGAGGATCGGCGCGACCCACAGGAAGGAGACCAGCCCCATCGCCACGTGGTAGCCGGAGGTCTTGAGGCGATTCATGTCTCCTCCCGGAAGGCACGGATCAGGTAGCCGAGGATCACGGCCAGTGCGAGCAGGAAGATCACCACGGCCAGCGCGGACGCGTACCCCAGCTGGGTGGACTGGAACGCGGTCGAGTACATGTACGTGCTGAGCAGCTCGGACGAGTGGTACGGGCCGCCTTTCGTCATCGACCAGACGATGTCGAACGACCGGAGCGAGTCGATCACGATCACCGACAGCACGACCGAGTTCACGCCCTTGAGCTGCGGGATCGTCACGTACAAGGTCCGCTGCCAGGCCGAGGCGCCGTCCACCTTCGCCGCTTCGTACAGCGCGGGGTCGACAGCCTTGAGGCCGGCCAGGTACAGCACCATCACGTAGCCGATCTGACGCCAGAGGGCCGGCACGATCACGGCGTACAGGGCGGTGTCGGGGTCAGCGAGCCACGGCCGGATGAAGTCACCCAGACCCACGGTCCGCAGGACGGTGTCGACCAGGCCGTCCGGCTGGTAGAAGACGCGCCAGATCAGCGCGGTGACCACCAGCGAGAAGACGACCGGTGTGAACAGCGCGGCGCGGTAGATGCCGACGCCGCGGCGTTCCCGCTGCAGCAGCAACGCCATCCCGAACCCGCCGACCACACTCAGCCCGCCGAACAGCACGAGCCAGATCGCGGTGTTCTTCAGCGCGGTCCGGAAGATCGGATCCGACACCATGTCGCTGAAGTTGCCGACGCCGACGAACCTCGGCGCCGACAACCCGTCCCAGCTGGTCAACGCCAGCCAGAACCCCTGCAGCGCCGGCCAGAACACCCACACTGCCTCAACCGCGAACGGCACAAACACGAACACGAGGATGAGCGGGGAGAAGCGCCGCTGCCGGGTACGGCGGGACGCTCCTCCGCCGGCCCGAGGCGCGGACCGGCGCGGAGGCGACGCCGTCTCGGTCACCGTGGAAGTCACGCTTTGAAGACCTTTTCGGCCGCTGCCTGCCAGTCCTTCAGGATCTTGTCGATCTGGTCCGGCTTGTCCAGGAACTTGGTGAGGGCGGCGTCGGCGGTCGGCTGCAGGGCGTCACTCGAGTCGCGGTTGAAGAACTGCGTCAACTCGGCCGCGCTCTCGATCATCGCCTTGCCCTTCTTGACCAGCGGTGTGTCGGCGGCCTTCCCGTCCGGGTTCGCCGGGATCGCCGTACCCGAGGAGTTCTGCACATAGATCTCCTGCGCCTCGGCCGTTGCCAGCCAGGTCATGAACTTCTTCACCGCCTCCGGGTCCTTCGCCTTCTTCGACGCGAAGTACCCGTCCGTCGGCGCTTCTTCGGCCACCGGTACGCCCGCATCGATGATCGGGAACTGGAAGAAGTCGATGTCGTCCAGCGCGTCCTTCGGCGCGGAGTCGGCGAAGAACGTGCCGATCAGGAACATCCCGGTCTTACCCGCCAGCAGCGCCGACGTCGCCTCCTGGAACGGGAACGACTTGCCCTTCGGGTCGAAGTACGGCAGCACCTCGCGCCACTTGGTGAAGACCGCCTTCACCTTCGGGTCGTCGAAGCGGCCCTCGCCGGCCAGCAACTGCCGGTGGAACGGCGCGCCGTTGATCCGGATGTTCAGGTAGTCGAACCAGGCCGACGCGACCCACGGCGTGTCACCGAGACCGATGCCGATCGGCGGGATGCCCTTGCCCTGGATCGTCTTGCAGACCTGGACGAACTCGTCCCACGTCTTCGGCGGCGTCACGCCCCACTTGGCGAAGTTCGACTTCCGGTAGAACATGCCCCACCAGTAGTAGCTGGTCGGTACGAAGATCTTCTGCCCGTTGCTGCTGGTGGACAGCGTCTGCATCGACTGCGGGTAGTTCTTCAGCCCGTCCCACACGCTGGTGACGTCGAGCAGCAGGTCCTTCTTCGCGTACGAGTCCGCGACCGAACCGGCGTACCAGGTGTAGACGTCCGGCGGATTCGCCGAGGTGAGGTACGTCGGCAGCTGGGTCCGGAAGATCTCCGACGCGACCGTGTTCAACTTGACCTGAGAACCGCCGGTTTTGTTGTACGCAGCAACGAGCTTCTCCATCGCGGCCTTCGCCTGCTCACTGGAGAGGTTCGACTGCAGCGCGAGCTCCCCAGTGGCCGCACTACCGCTGCCCGGACTCTTCGTCGAGGTCGCACAGCCGGGCACAAGGGCGGCTGCCCCGAGCACTCCGAGCCCCTTGAGGAACGTCCGCCGATCTGCTGCCAGACCCGTCATTGCCAACTCCTGAAATCGCCTCGCCGGCCGTGCCAGTCGAGTGAGTGGTGTGTTGCCGACGATCTTGCGGCGAGCGCTCGCAGGTGTCAATATTAATTCGTAAATTACGAGCAAATCACTTGACCTGGCGAGGGCATCACGGTCAACTGGTGCCTCGTTCATCGGTGCACGGCTCGTTGTCGGAGCCGGGTTGGCCTGAGGAGGCGCGGGTGCGGTTGGCGGGGCGGGTGATCGTGGTGACCGGGGCCGCGTCCGGAATCGGTGCGGCCTGCGTCGAGCGGCTGCTGGCCGACGGCGCGTCGGTGGTGCAGGTCGACGTACAGCCGTGCAAGGAGGTCCCGGGCCGGGCGATCGCCGTACTGGGTGATGTCGCGGCGCCCGACACCTGGGCCGAGGTGCGCTCACGCGGCCGCGACGAGCTCGGCCCGATCGACGGACTCGTCAGCAACGCGGTCTTCGTCGACGTGAAACCGGCCCACGAACTGTCGCCGCCGTCCTGGCAACGGCAGCTCGACGTCAACCTGACCGCAGCCTTCCTCGGCTTCCAGACCTTGTACGACGACCTCGCGGCCGGCGCCGGGTCCGTCGTGCTGGTTTCGTCGGTGCACGCGCTGATCGGCCTACCGGGCCACCCTGCCTACGCGGCGACCAAGGGCGCCTTGATTGCGCTCGGACGCCAACTCGCCGTCGAGTACGGCGGCTCCATCCGGGTGAACACTGTGCTGCCTGGCCCGATCGAGACCGCGATGTGGGACCGTGTCGATGACGAGGGCCGGGAACAGAGTGCGAAGGCGACGGCGGTCGGGCGGCTCGGGCGGCCGGACGAGGTGGGGCAGGTGGTGGCATTCCTCTTGTCGGAGGAAGCGTCGTACGTGACCGCCGCCAGTCTGGTGGTCGACGGTGGTTGGTCCGCGGTGAAGGACTCGGCATGAGGGAGAGCAAGGTGACGGGGATTCAGCGCGGCGTGCCGCGGGGACTGCACGGGCAGATCGTGCAGGTGATGGCGCAGCGCATCCTGTCCGGGCAGATCCCGGAGGGCGCGACCATCAACGTGCCCGACCTGCAGGCCGATCTCGGTGTCAGCCTGACCGCGGTCCGCGAGGCGTTGAAGGTACTGACCGCCAAGGGGCTCGTCGACGCGCGGCAGAAGCGCGGGACCTTCGTCCGGCCGCGATCGGACTGGAACCTGCTCGATGCGGACATGATCCGCTGGCACTTCGACGACGACGTACGCCCGGAACTGCTCGAGGAACTGCACGAGGTGCGCGGGATCGTCGAGCCGGCCGCCGCCCGGCTGGCCGCACTGCGTGCGGAGTCGTCGCACCTGGAGGCGTTGGACGCCGCGATGGCTTCGATGGAGTCGGCCACGGACGACCAGGCTGCGGTGGCGTCGGACCTTGCCTTCCACCGCGCGTTGCTGGCGGCAACGGGGAACGAACTACTGACGAAAATGGAAGTGATCATGGAGACCGGGCTCGCCGATCGCGACCGGCTGGTGCACAAGGTGAAGCCTTCGGACGACCCGCTGCCGAGCCACCGGCGGGTGCTGGAGGCCATCCGTTCCGGCGACCCTGTTGCGGCCGAATCGGCGATGCGTGAACTGCTGGCGAAGGCTGCCGAGGACTTGACCGAGGTTCGCGGGACGTCTGGACCTGCGGCTGGCTCGCGGCAGGGTCGGCGTCGCTCGTGAAGATCGAAAGGATCGAGACGTTCCTGGTCCCGCCGCGCTGGTTGTTCTGCCGGATCGAGACGAGCGACGGCGTCGTCGGCTGGGGTGAACCCGTGGTCGAGGGACGGGCCGAGGTTGTCCGGACCGCGATCGAGACTTTGTCGGAGTACCTGATCGGCCAGGACCCGTTGCAGATCGAGCGGCACTGGCAGGTGCTGTCGAAGGGCGGCTTCTACCGCGGCGGACCGGTGCTGAGCAGCGCGGTCGCCGGGCTCGACCACGCGCTGTGGGACATCGCCGGCAAGGTGTACGGCGCTCCGGTCGCATCGTTACTCGGTGGACGGGTGCGCGATCGCGTCCGCGTGTATGCGTGGGTCGGCGGTGACGAGCCGGCCGCCGTGGCGGATGCAGTTGCCGAACAGGTCGAGGCCGGCATGACCGCAGTCAAGATGAACGGCAGCGGGCGGATCCAGCCTTCGCCGTCTGTTGCCGAGATCAACGACATAGTCGCCCGGTTGAGCGCGGCGCGTGGTGCACTGGGTGACACGCGCGACGTGGCGATCGATCTGCACGGTCGGGTTGGGGTCGCCGGCGCTCGGCGGATCCTGCGTGCTGTCGAGGAGTTGCAGCCGTTCTTCGTGGAAGAGCCGGTGTTGCCGGAGCACATGGTGCATCTGGCGGAGGTGGTCGGTGCCTCGACCGTTCCGGTGGCGCTTGGCGAGCGGCTTTACCATCGCGCTGACTTCGTGGCTCCGCTGAGTGCGGGTGTCGCGGTTGTGCAGCCGGATGTGTCGCATGCGGGTGGGATCTCGGAGCTTCGCCGGATCGCGGTCTTTGCCGATACGCATGGTGCGATGGTGGCGCCGCATTGTCCGCTGGGGCCGATCTCGCTGGCGGCGAGTCTGCAGGTCGCGTTCGCTACGCCCAACTTCCTGATCCAGGAGCAGAGCCGGGGTCTCCACTACAACGTTGCGAGCGACCTCACGTCGTACGTGACGGACCCGACGCCGTTCACCTGGGTCAACGGTCATGCCGAGTGGAATCCGCTGCCCGGCCTGGGAATCACGGTCGATGAGGCCGCCGTCCGCGCGGCTGACAAGACCGGCCACGCTTGGCGCAACCCGGTCTGGACCCACGAAGACGGCTCCTTCGCCGAATGGTGACCGGTTCTCGTGATGCGCGCGTGACCGGTTCTGGTGGTGCGGCGGTGAACGGTTCTGGTGGTGCGGCGGTGACCATCGACCTGGCCGACGGCGGCCGGTGGACGTCTCTTCGGTTGGCCGGCCGTGAGTGGCTCTGGGCGGGTCCAGGTCTCGTGTCTGGCCCTCGCACCGGCCACTCCTCGTTCACCGACGCCGGTGGGCTCGACGAGTGTTTGCCCACCGTCCGCGGCACACCAGACCACGGCGGCCTGTGGAACCAGCCGTGGGAAACCTCGGTCAGCTACGGCGAGGCGACCCTCACTCGTACCTTCACCGAACACCCGCCGGACCCGACCGACCCTCAACTCGACCAGATCACCGTCGACTACCACCTCCACGCTCCGCCGGGCTACCAGTTCGTCTGGGCCGCCCACGCATTGCTGGACTGCGCAGACGGAGCAACTATCTCGGCGCCCGATGGCACCGCTTGCCGCCTCTACCCCGAGGCCGCCGGGCTGTTGCCGTCTGCTTGGCCGGCTGACGCGCCTTGGGTCGCGACGGCTTGGCCGACACCGCTCAACCTGGCCACCTACGGACCCTCTGATGGCACCGCCGTCGGCGCGGTCCTGGTCGACTGTCCGAGCGTTTCCGTGCACGACCGCGATGCCGTCTTGGTGTTCGAACTGAGTTGCCCCGGGCAACCAGTCTCGACCGCGTTGTGGCGTAACCAGGCCGGCTTCCCGGTCGGGGCGCCGTACCGGAGCCTCGGTGTGGAGCCGATGCTCGGTCGCGTCTTCGACCTCGCGGAAGCCGGGCCGGGCGACGCGGCCGTCGTACCGGCGAGCGGTCAGCTGGCCTGGCGGTTGACCGTCTCCGCCAGGCCGGTCTAGTGGTGCTATCCGAACGGCAGATCGAGTACGACGTTGGCCACCGCGGTGCTGTTCGTCGTACGGATGCTGTTGAGCTCGGTCGCGGTCAGCGCCCGCTTGTAGATCCGGACCTCGTCCATCGAGCCGTCGAAGTGATGCGCGCCGTCGAGCCGCTGGCCGACGTACATCTTGAAGGGCCGTCCCGGACTGACCGAACCGGCAGGGGCGGTGACGCTGGCGGCCTGGACCCCGTCCACCCAGATCGACAGCGTTCCGGCCTTCCGCTCGAGTGCGACGTGGTGCCAGGAGTTGTCGTTGTAGGCCTTGGTCGTGGTGACGGACGCGGTGTTGCCGTTGGTGGTGATCAGACCGCGGATCCGGCTGTCCGCTGGTTCGGCTCGCAACCAGAACTGGGAGAACTCGTTGATGTTGTATCCCCAGAAGATGGCCTGGTTCGCCGTACTCGCGCCGTACTTGATCCACGCCATCGCAGTGAAGTCCCCGGCGCCGACCGCCAGCGACTCCGCGAACGGCAACTGGATCGCGTCGTCGATCCCGTCGAGATCCCGCGCCTGCCCGAACTTCCCGGCGACCGTGGTCGTCCCGCCGCGCAGGTAGCTGTCATTGTCGAGCCCGGAAACGTCGGGCGTCGTCGTACCGAATGGCGCATCCGGGTGGCCGATGTCGGTCTCGGTGAACCGCGCGAACCGGATCTGATCACGCGCGTCCACGGTGCCGCCCTCGTACAGCAGCCCGATCTCGCCGGTGTCGAGGATCGCCATATCGGAGTACCCGGACCAGTCGCTGGTGATCCTGGTGCCGTCGGCAACGGATTGCCACGTCTTGCCCTCGTCGAAACTCGACCGGATCGTCATGTACCGGCGCCGCTCCGGATCAGCCGGCGCGGCGAACAGGATGCGGTTGTACTTGTCACCACGATCCACCGCTTTGAGGCGCTGCAGCGAACTCTGCACGACCGGCGTGGTCAGCCCGGAGATCGTGGCGTACGGCGCTGCGTATGTCTGACCACCGTCGTTGCTGACTGCAAACATCCGGCTGGCACCGGCTGCCCCGGCGTTGTTGCGGGCAACCGCATAGATGCCGCCGTCAACCTTCTCGACGACACTGATCTCCTGCGGTACGGCCCCGTCGGTCCTGAGGTCCGTCGCACCCCTGTGCCACGTCTCGCCGTGGTCGTCGCTGTAGACGAGTTACCCGGCCTGGCCACCTGCGCCGTTGTCGTAGTTCGTACCGGCCACCAGTCGTCCTGCATGGGCACCCCGCGTCAGTTGAATGCCATGCACCGGACCGGTCGCGTACCAACCCCAGGCCGGATCATCGATTTGATCACCGATATTTCCCGCCGTACTCCAGGTCCTGCCGTCATCATCACTGACCTGCACGTACGGCGTCCTGGGCCGCGTCGTCGTACCGGGATCCATCGTGCTGAGCAACACGATCCGACCGGTCTCATAGTCGACAATCGGCGCAGGGTTGCCGCGGGTGGCGACGGCGTTCGGGTCGGAGTCGGTCCCGGACAACACGGTCTGCGTAGCCGACCAGGTTCGTCCGTCATCGTCGGATCGACGTATCACCAGGTCGATCTCCTGCGAGTCGGCGCACCAGGCCCGCCGCGCCTCGGCGAACGCGAGCAACGTGCCGGCCTTGGTCCTCACGATGGCGGGAATCCGGTAGCAGCCGTACCCGGCATCTCCTTTGTTGAACAGCACGGTCTGTGTGATGGCAGCCGGCTCGAAGGTTTGCGCGGCGGATGTCTCGGCCGGCGGTCGAGCCGCTGCTTGGACCGGCAGCTGGGCCGGTTCGGCTGCCGTCGGATCCGGCACGCTTTCGACCCGGGCCGGGTTGCCGATCGTTTCGTCGCCACCGGGTGGGCGGGCTGCGGCGGCGGTGGGCACGCTGGGTATCAGGAGCGTGAGGGCAATGAGGAATGGAAGGCGTATGGGCATGGTCGGATGCCTCCAGATGAACTGAAAGTAAACAACGGGGCGGGTTGTTCACTCCGCAACTTGTCCACTCGACTACCGTCCAAAACCGAACACATCGGACGTCCTATGGGTGGATCGATCCAATAGCGTGGACCCCGAGGAGGAACCCATGGATCTGCTTGCCGAACTCCGGCACCGCAAGGTGCTCGCCATCATCCGCACCGACGGCCCCGACCGCGCCCTCGAATGCATTCACACCCTGGTCGACGCGGGTATCACCGCTCTCGAGGTGTCGCTCACCACCCCGGGCGGCGCCGACGCGATCGCCAAGGCGCGGTCCGAGTACGACCCGTCCGTCCTGATCGGCGCGGGCACCGTCATCACCTCCGCCCAGGCCGACGAGGTCGCCGCCGCCGGCGCGGGCTTCGCGGTCACCCCCGCGATCACCCGCGGCGCCCACCGCAGCGTCGAACTCGGCCTCCCACTCCTCTGCGGCGCCCTCACCCCCACCGAGGTGGTCGCCGCCCTCGACCTGGGCGCCACCGCCGTCAAGATCTTCCCCGCCAAGGTCTACGGCCCCAGCTACCTCCGCGAACTCCGCGCCCCACTCCCCGACGCCCCGCTCATCGCCGTCGGCGGCGTCGACGCCAAAACCGCTCCCGAGTACCTAGCCGCAGGCGCCCTAGCCGTCGGCGTAGCCTCGCCCCTCCTAGGCGACGCCGCCACCGGCGGCTCCCAAGCCGACCTAGCCGCCCGCGCCAAAGCCTTCCTCACCGCCGTAGCCGCCCCCCACCCATGACCACCCCGCGCACAGGGACAGCACCCACCCCGCCCCACACGGGCAGCGCCTCGGGTGCAGTCACTCAGTTCTCCCACTGACGGCCACCACGGAGTAGACCGATGACCGACCTCCTCACCATTGGCGAGACGATGGTTTCGTTGCGCACCGCCCGCCCGATGCGGCTCGGCGGTGACGCTCACCTGTCGATCGCCGGCTCGGAGAGCAACGTCGCCATCGGCGTGTCCCGTCTCGGACACCAGGTTGCCTGGCTAGGTGCTGTGGGCAACGACGAGCCAGGCCGTCTGATCCAGCGCACACTGCGGGCCGAGGGCGTCGACACCAGCTGGCTGAGGTTCTCGGACGAGTCGTTCACCGGGTTCATAGCCTTCGACCAGCCGTCGCACGACATCACCCGCGTCAGCTACCACCGCCGCGGCTCAGCCGGTTCCACGCTGACCAGCGCGGAGTGCCTCACCGCCCTGCAGGCAGCATCGCCACGCCTCCTCCACGTCACCGGCATCACCCCGGCCCTCTCCGGCTCCACCCGCGCCGCGGTGCTGGACGTCGTACGCGCAGCCTCAGACTCCGACGTACGCGTATCCCTGGACGTCAACTACCGCGCCCGCCTGTGGTCACGCACCGAGGCAACCGCCCTGCGTGAGCTACTCCCCTACGTACACACGGTCTTCGCCTCGGACGACGAACTCGACATCCTCACCGACGCATCCGAACCAGTCCGCGACCTGCTGACCAGCGGCACCGCCGAAGTCGTCGTCACCGCAGGCGGCAAGGGCGCCCGGGCACACACCGAGGCAGGCACCATCCACCGCCCCGCCCTCCCCGTCACCGTCGTCGACAGCATTGGCGCCGGCGACGCATTCGTCTCCGGCTACCTCTCCGCCACCCTCGACAACCTCTCCCCCGAGTCCCGCCTAGACCGCGCCACCACCTCCGGCGCCTTCTGCGTCACCGCCACCGGCGACTGGGAATCCCTCCCCACCCGCACCGACCTAACCCTCCTAACCCACTCCCAAGGCACCGCCCTCCGCTAACCCCAACCCCCGCCCTTCCGCACCCCTGGACCATTCCGCCCCCACCCAGGACAGTTCCGCGCCCTGTCTGCACCGTCCCGCGCCGCTGGACCGCTCGGTGGCCCTGCACGTAGGCGATCGGCAGCGGATCGCAACACGCGCCTGGGGTGTTCGGTGGCTTGTGGATGGCCCAGAGTGGGTGAGGTCAGGTGGAGGGAGCTGGGATGGGGACCACGCGGCGGAGCTTTTTGGGGATGACGGATGTGGCAGACACCGGTTCACAAGTGCCGGAAGCGTCGGCGACTGTCGCAGCCGACGGCTACCCGTCTAACACCGCGCTGTACGCCGACACGTCCTTGACTGAAGGTGTCGACTACTCGCGCCGGTACCGCCGGCATCCGTGGTTCGACGACGACCTCACCCAGCGGTACGCCGTACAGCGCACGGCGATCCTGGCACCGCACGGAGGCGGCATCGAAACCGGTACGTCGGAACTGTGCCTGGCCATCGCCGGCTACCACCCAGCCGATCTCGCACCAACGCCGACGGCCGGCCCGTTCCACGACTACTGGATGTTCGAGGGACTGCTGTCCTCCGGCAACACCCGACTGCACGTCACATCCACCAACTGCGACGACACTGTCGCCCGAGCCATCGCCGGCGGCTCACTCAACGCCATCGGCCTCCACGGCTGCAAACCTGAACAGGCCGACCTCCCAGCCGGCACTCAGGCCGTCCTCGTAGGCGGCCGCAGCACAGCCCTGAAATCCCATCTCCTCACCAGGCTGACCGCCGCCGGCCTCCAAGCCATCGACGCCAACTCGCTCCCCGACCTCAACGGCGATGAACCCACCAACATCGCCAACCGCACCCTCCTGGCCGCCGGCGCCCAACTGGAACTCACGACACCGTTGCGTCAGGCAATGTTCGGCACCAACACCCGAGAGGACCGCAAGAACACCACCCTCCCAGTGTTCTGGTCCTTCACCACCGCCACCCGAGCAGCCATAGCCGACCTGGAGGCAACCCAACCCTTCCCTTAGCCGATCGCGTCCGCCCCCGCACCACAAACCACCGCACCTCCATCAGCCAGCCGGCAGCCACAACAGTGACGAGTTCCTCGGGTGGCTAGTGCCTCTCCTGGACGGTAGGGTGCGTTCGTTTCCGGATCTGGTCGAAGTGGTGGCGGTGTACGGCAAGAAGCGGTGGATCGGGTGGGTGGTGATCACCGTAGGCGCCTTCATACTATCGACTGCGACCTCGCTGTTGGCGGACTGGATCGCCGATAGTCTGACGTCGAACGAACCGGCCCCAAGCTATGCCTGGGCTCTTGCCTTCACACCGCTCGCCGCGGTCGGCGTCAACTTTCTCGTTGCGGAGTTCCGGAGGGTCAGGCGCAACCAGCAGCCGCCCCCCGTATGGACCGTGGCCGACCAGGCCTGGAGCGAGGCGCTGGCGGCTCGCGAGAGCCTGCCGCGCGGCACGAAGGAGGTGTCCACGTGACGCGCGCCGTCCCGAATCGACGTCCGACCGGCAGCGACCCAGACGACGATTGGGCAGCAGCTCTTCCCTGGCACGAAGAGGCGCGCGACGAGGGTCAGACCATCATCCGGCGTCACACTGTTGACCTGCGAGACGAAGCCGAACGCATCGCCAGACGCGCTGGAGCCGTCACCGTCTCGCAGGCGTTCGTCCGCCGGGCCAGCGAGCACGCCGGCCTGTACACACCTTCCGGCAGCTCAGACGTTCTCCTCGGAATAGGTGGACTGCTGCTCGGCATCGCCGGCGGATTCGGCGCCGCGCTGCTGATCACACCTGTCGAGGTCACGACTCTCCTGGCGGTCATCGCTGTCCTCGTTGTGGTGGCAGGGACCGCGGCGTTCACAGTCGGCGCGACGCTCAAGATGAAGCGGCGCTGACCGCCGGAGCGCAGACCCGGACGGCCGTGGTGAGCCTGGCGGCAACCGCTCGTCTCTTCTCAGCACTCGTCGAGGACCTCAGCGCTCGTCTCTTTCTCAGTGCTCGTCGACGACCTCGCCGTTTGCGGCGGCCGCGTTGGTGGTGAGCGCCCAGGCCGCACCCGCCTCGGGCGACTGGGCCATCGGGAAGGCGGCGGCCATGGTCTGGAAGGAGTCCCAGCTCCAGGTGTCTGTGTAGGTGCCGTCTTCGAGGCGGAGGAGCCGGGTCGAGGTCAGGCCGGGGTGAGCCGCGCGGATCAGGTCGATCACCGTGGCGCGGCGCTTGAGGAACTCGGACCGGTCTGCCGGATCGACGGCGTACGTGTGGATCCGCACAACTCCTGCGGCTACGACGGTGTCCCGCTCTGCTGTCAACTGCTGAGACGTCTGCATGATCTTCTCCTCGCGGTTTCGGGTACGTCCAGTTGACGAATCCCGGCGAGGAGGTGTGACACAGCTCAGGTGTCCCCGACGGCGGCTCTCCACCGGGAAGGCGATGGGCCGGAGTACCGCAACGGCCTGGTGCTCGGCGCCCTGCACTTCGCCAAGTCGTGGAATCTTGCTCTCGACACCCCACGGCAGCGAGCAGGAATCCACGACTCGGCAGCAGCTGAGCAGACGGGCAGGCAATACGCGGCGAATCGGATGAGGTCGTTCGAGGTGAACGAGCCGGGATGAGCCCCACCGACCTGTCGGCGGCCGACATACAGGGGTGGACATCGCCGCCAACGGCCGGCCCGGGCTGGGGCTGCGCGACGCCGGGGCTGCGCGTAGCCGGGGCTGCCCGGGGCGGTGGGCGCGCAGCGGGACGTGCGCGGTCTCCGCTGGGGCGTCGCGTGGTGGCGCGGGGTGGTGGGGTCGGGGGCCGGGGTTAGCCGAGGAGGTCTGGGTTGGATTCGAGTTCTTCGTCGGGTTCCAGGGGGAGGACGATTTTGAAGCGGGTGTCGCCGGGTTGGGATTCGACTCGGAGGTCGCCGTGGTGTTTCTTGACCACGATGCGCCAGGAGATGTCCAGGCCCAGGCCGGTGCCTTCGCCGATGGGTTTGGTGGTGAAGAACGGCTCGAAGATGCGGCGGCGGATCTCCGGTGGGATACCCGGTCCGGTGTCGCCGATCTCGACGACCGCGTACTCGCCATCCTTCTTGGTCCGGATCGTCAGGGTGCCCGATCCGCCCATTGCGCTGACCGCGTTGTCGATGATGTTGGTCCACACCTGGTTGAGCTCGGCCGCGTACGCCGGGATGGCCGGCAGCTCCGGATCGAAGTCCTTCACCACCTCGTAACCCTGCAACTTGCCCGACATCATCACCAGCGTTGACTTGAGCAGCTCGCGCAGGTCGACGATCTGGTACGGCGCCCTGTCGATCTGCGAGTACTGCTTCGCGGCACCGACCAGCGTCGAGATCCGGGTGACGGAGTCGTCGATCTCGTTCATCAGCGACTCGGTGTCGATCGTGTACATCAGCCAGCGGACCGCGCCCTCGAGGTACGTCGGCCCGACCGCGGCGAGCACCTCCTCCATCCACGGCACATCCAGTCCGGCCGCGGCGAGCACCGGAGCGACGTCCCAACTGGCCTGAACATCGTGGTCGTCCAGCCAGTCGGTCAGCGAGTCCTCGGCGTCAGACAGATCCATCGGCGAGATGTCCTTGTCCTTCGTCTTGTCCAGCCGCTCGACCGCCGCCTCCTGCAGCTCGACGATCTGGTGCAGTTTGGTGGCGTCCAAGGTGCCGTCGGCAAGCATCGCCAGCTTGGACCGCATCCCCGCGACCCGTTGCCGCAGCGTCGCCGCAGCGCGGACAGCCGCAGCGGCCGGGTTGTTGAGCTCGTGGGTGAGGCCGGCCGACAAGGAGCCGAGGGCAAGCAACCGCTCGCGCTCCCCCAACGTCTCGTTGGTCCGGCGCACCCCCATGATGAAGCCCTCGATCAGGTGCACCGCCATCGGGAACCAGGTGTTCATCATCGTCGCCATCGTGACGGCGTCGATGACGAAGAACTCCGAGGGCTCGGTCACGCGCATCGTGGCGGTGTAGTTCTTCTTCTTTTCGTCGGCTCCGAAGAAGGCGTTGAAGGCACCGGAATACACCCCGCGCTGCCGGGTCCGGTTGATCTCGACCTCTTCGCCGTGTGACAGCTTGCAGAGCCGCAGCTCGCCGGACAGCAGGATGTAGCAGCAGGTGGCCGGATCGCCCTCGGCGAAGACGATCCCTTCCTGGACCTCCTCGACGTACCCGGTGTCGGAGAGCCACTGCAGCTGCTCGTCGGCCAGGCTCTCGAACAGGAACAGCGTGCGCAGTTCGTCGATGCTCAGCCGTCGCGGCTCATCGGTGTGGACAGTCATCAGAGCATCTCCAGGTATCGGTGCACCAGTGTCACGGCCATCGCTCCGTCGCCGACCGCGGAGGCGACCCGCTTCACCGACTCGGCCCGTACGTCCCCGGCGGCGAAGACGCCCGGCATGCTCGTCTCCAGGTGGTACGGCTCCCGCTCCAGCGCCCAGCCCGGTGGTCTGCCACGCAGGTCCGGACCGGTGAGCACGAACCCGCGCTCATCGCGGAGCAGGTCACCCGGCAGCCAGTCCGTCCGCGGGGCCGCACCGATGAACACGAACATCCACTCCGTGTCCACCTCGCGCGTCTCGCCGGTCGCACTGTTCCGCAGGGTCGCCCGTTCGAGGTGGTCCGAACCCTTGCAGTCGACCACCTGCGTACAGGTGTGGACCTCGACGTTGTCGATCTCGTCGATCTGATTGATCAGGTACGTCGACATCGTCGCCGTCAGCGATGGTCCTCTGACCAGCATATGCACGCGTTTGGCATGTTTCGAGAAATACACCGCAGCCTGGCCGGCGGAGTTCGCCCCGCCGATGATGTAGACCTCCTGGCCGGCGCAACTCGGCCCTTCGGTCGTCGCCGAGCCGTAGTAGATGCCCCGGCCGCACAGGTCGTCGACACCGGGCGCCTCGAGCGTCCGGTACGAAACTCCGGTCGCCAGGATCACCGAGTGCGACGAGATCTCGCTGCCGTCCGAGAACCGCAGGCGCCGGGCGGACCCGAGCGTCTCCAGACCGACCACCTCACGCGCGGTCAGCAGCTCGGCTCCGAACCGCACCGCCTGCCGTCGGGCCCGATCGGTCAGCTGAGCACCGGAGACGCCGTCCGGGAAGCCGAGATAGTTCTCGATCCGGCTCGACTGACCAGCCTGACCGCCGGTGGCCAGTTGCTCGACCAGCACAGTGCGCAGCCCTTCACTGGCGCCGTACACAGCCGCGCCGAGGCCGGCCGGGCCGCCACCGACCACGACGAGGTCGTAGAACTCCTCGGCCGGCGCGGTCGACAGTCCTACCTTGTTCGCCAGCTCGGCCTCGCTCGGTGCCACCATCACCGTGCCGTCAGGCGTGATGACCACCGGGAGGGTCGAGCCGTCGACGCCGGCCGCCTCCAGCAGCCGTTTGCTCTCCTCGTCGTCAACGCCGTACCAGCGATAGGGCACGGCGTTGCGGGCGAGGAAGTCGCGGGCCGCGAACGACGGCGCCGACCAGCGGTGGCCGATCACTCGGGTCTCGTCGGTGGACGGCTCCGGGGTCGACCTCCACAGGTCGAGCATCGCGTCGACCACCGGGTAGAGCTTCTCCTCCGGCGGGTTCCACGGTTTCAGCAGGTAGTGGTCGAGGTCGACCACGTTGATGGCCTGGATCGCCGCGTCGGTGTCGGCGTACGCGGTGAGCAGGACGCGGCGGGCCAGCGGGAACAGGTCCATCGCGGCCTCGAGGAACTCGATACCGGACATCTGGGGCATCCGGTAATCGGCCAGCAGCAGCGCGACCGGCTCGCCGCGCAGCTTGAGCTCGCGCAGCGCCTCGAGCGCCTGCGGCCCGTTCTCCGCGCGGACGATGCGGTTGGCCTCGGCGTAGCGGCGGCGAAGGTCACGGGCGATCGACCGGGAAACACCGGGGTCGTCGTCCACGGTGAGGATCACCGGGCGGGTCGTTGACGCTGTCATGCCTCCTTCATACCAGCGCGGGACCAACATCCGGGAAGGGTAATCTCCACACACTTCCGCTGTGGTTTCCCGCAGTACGCACCTGCGGGAAACCTCAGGGCAGGGCCGCGAGGTACGGCGCGTGGCTGTTCTTGAACTCCCAGTCGTAGTACCGATCCCAGTTGATCGACCACGTCATCAGCCCGCGGAAGGCCGGCGACGCCCCGCCGCGAAGGCTGTAGCCAGCGCAGTTCTGGCCCTTGACCAGGCAGTCGAGCGCTTGGTGAACGGCGGCCGGGGCGGTGTAGCCGTTGCCCGCACTGACCGCCGCCGGGAGTCCGAACGCGATCTGGTCCTCCCGCAGTCCGGGGAAGGTCTGGCCGGTGCTCGCGACCGGGAATCCGGCCTTGATCATGTCGGTCATCGCGATGTGGAAGTCCGCGCCGCCCATGTTGTGGTACTGGTTGTCGAGCCCCATCACGGGCCCCGAGTTGTAGTCCTGGACGTGCAACACAGTCAGCGCATCGCGCAGCGCGTGGATCACCGGTAGGTACGACCCGGTCCGGTTGTCGCCACCGCCGGCACCGCCGTAGAACTGGTACCCGACCTGCACGAAGAACGTCTCCGGCGCCATCGTCAGCACGAACTGCGCGCCGTACTTCGCCTTGAGCGTCTTCAGCGCCGAGATCAGATTGACGATCACCGGCGTGGTCGGGTTGCGGAAGTCGGTGTCACCCGAGTTGAGGTACAGCGAATGCCCTTCGAAGTCGATGTCCAGCCCGTCGAGACCGTAGCGGTCGATGATCGCGCTGACCGAGCTCACGAACGCGTCCCGCGCGGCAGTGGTCGTGAGCTGCACCTGACCGTTGGCGCCACCGATCGAGATCAGCACCTTCTTCCCGGCGGCCTGCTTGGCCCGGATCGCGCTGATGAACTCGGCCTCGCTCTCCACGTTCGGGCACTCAGCGGCCGGGCAACGGTTGAACCTGATGTCGCCCGAGGTCACTGACGTCGGTTCACCGAACGCCAGGTTGATGATGTTCCACTCGACCGGTACGTCGGCCATCCGCACGTACCCGGATCCGTTGGCAAAGCTGGCGTGGAGGTATCCGATCAGCGCGTGTTTCGGCAACCCCGTGCTTGTGCAGCCGCCCGTCGTACCTGTGACAGCTGCAGACTTGGCCGACTCACCTGAGCTGTCGTAGGCCGCTACCGAGTAGGTGTGGCTAGTGCACGCTCCCAGTCCACTGAGCGTTGCCGTCGTGCCAGTGACGGTCTGTACGACGCTGCTGCCTTCGTAAACCCGGTAACCCGTGACTGTGCCCGTGGATGCGCCCCAACTCAGCGAGATGCTGCTGTTCGTCGTACCGCTGACTGACGGCGTACCAGGAACACCAGGACCGGACGGGTTGCCACCAGGGCCGTCGAGAGTGATGTCATCCGCCTGGTACGCCGGTTGGCCGTACCAGCCATGCACATACACCTGGACCGACGTCTGACTGGCACCTGTCGTGAAGGAGACACTCAACTGCGTGTAGCTCGTGGCAGATGGCGTCCACGTGGACGAGCCACCCGTGACACCCAGATATACGTAGGACCCACGCACCCAGCCCGACAAGGTGTACGCCGTACTCGGCTGCACCGCCACCGTCTGAATGCACTGTGCATAGTCAGAACTCGACACAGCCCCGTTGAGCGCGTAGCCACCGGTGCGCACCGGGCTGCTGACGACAGAGCCTCCCGAGCATGTCCAACCGCTCAGCGACCCGGTCTCGAAGCCCGGGTTGGTCAGGACGTTCGCCGCCTGCGCGGACTGGGTCCCGCCGACCAGCAGCAGGAGCAGACCAAGGACGACAGCAAGGCACCGTGAACGCATGGGCGGACCTCCCGGGGCGGTTGGGGTCCATTTAGTAGAGATGCTCCATAACTACCTGGTCAATGCGCGGCCGCTGTCGGCTTCCCGACCGTGTCCGGAAGCCGCCTACGGTGGGGCCATGAATCAGCTCGACTGGGGCCAGGGACGGTACGAATCGACTGCTCCGGACCTGCTGCCGGCGGCGCGCGAACTGGTCGCGGCGGCCCGGATCCAACCGGGTGAGCACGTGGTCGACGTCGGCGCCGGCACCGGCAACGTCGCCCTGCTCGCCGCCGACCTCGGCGCCCGCGTGACCGCAGTCGAGCCGGCTGCCCGTCTCCGCGAGGTGATCCAGCAAGGCGGACGCGACCTGACTGTCGTCGACGGCACCGCGGCCTCCATGCCGCTGCCCGACGGCTCGGCCGACGTACTGCTCTCCAACTTCGCCGTCATCTTCGCCCCCGACCCCAAGGCCGCCATCGCCGAACTGGCCCGCGTCTCCGCACCGAACGGACGCATCCTCCTCACCGCCTGGCTCCCCGGCGTACTCGACGAAGTCCTCGGAATCCTCATCAATGCGGTCACGGAGGTGATCGGCAGCGATCCAACCGAAGGCGGCATCGACTGGTCTGACCCCGCCGTGCTCACCACGTTGCTGGAACCGCACGGCTTCCAGGTCACCGGCACCACCAAGGACCTGACCATCACCACCCACTCCGCCGAGGACTACTGGTCCACACGGATCGCCGGCCACCCAATGGGCGTCGCCGCCCTCCCCCTCCTCGAGCAGGCCGGCGTACTGGCCGACGTTCGCTCCCGCACGCTGACCCTGATCACCGCCAACTGGACCACCCCGTCCGGTGTAGTTCGCCTCCCCGCTCCATACCTCCTGGCCGAAGCCGTGCGCTGACCACCTGTTGATGCCTCAGCGGCAGAGAGTTGGGCATGGCCAGGGTTGGCCGCAGCGGGGGCAGTGACCGTTGAGAGTTGGGGCTGGTAGCCAGAGTGGGGCGGTTTGTACGGCGGTCTGCGCCGTGCGACTGAGCACGGGTTGTGGGCTGCTCGGGAACCAGTGGACTTGGGTGCGGCCGCCGTTGCCGTGGGCGGCCAGGAGGGCTTCGATGCCGCCGTCCCAGGTGGACGTGCTGGGCCAGCGGCCGCGCCAGCGCACGGCTACCGTGCCGTCGGACCACTCGACGCCCTCTGCCAGGGTGCCTGTGCCGCGCACGCCGGATGCATCGGTGTGGCGCACCAACCGGAAGAGTCGAGGCTGCCGCTGCATCGTGTTCACTTCTGCAGCTTTGCTCGGCACCCGCTGGCTACAACAGGTGTGGTCTGTGGGCTGTGTGAACAGCCCACAGACCACAGGACGGTTTTGTCAGTGAGGGCTTGTACTGTCCGTTTCACGCTAGTGAGCGGGGGTGATCCTGTGGCTGAGGCGACGTTCGGCGCGCAGTTGAGGGAGTGCAGGCAAGCGGTCGGCTTGAGTCTGCGGCAACTTGCTACGCGGGTCGGCTACGACCACAGCTACTTGTCGCAGGTGGAGCGCGGCCAACGACCGGGCTCTGCCGAGCTGGCCCGGCTCTGCGACCGTGAGCTCGGGACCGGCAACGAGCTGACCGGCACCTTCGAGCAGCGGCGCCGGTCGACGCCGGCGGCCCTCGCACCAGCTGATCCGCTGGAGCCGGCTGAGCCGTTGGCGGCGGCTGATCGCGTGCAGTCGGCCGATCCGTTGGCGGCAGCTGATCCGTTGTCGGCGGCCTGGCACGGGCTCGTCACGGCATTCGGCGGCACGGACACGACTGCTGCGCTCGGAGACTTCCGGAGCGTTCCGCCGGCCCGCCTGCTGCCGGAGCTCATCACGGATCTCCGCATGGCGCCGGCCCAGTCCGCGGTCGTTGCAGCCCAACTGAGCGTGCTGACCGCGCAGACCCTGACCAGCCTTGGGCAGCCGAGCACTGCCCGGCGGTGGTGGCAGGCAGCGCGGACCGCCGCGGACAGCTCGGCAGACACCTCTGTGCAGAGTTCGGTGCGGGCCCGAGAGGCAATCAGCGGGCTGGCCGAGCGGCGACCGCTGACGCAACTACTGGAGACAGCCGACGAAGCTCTCGCGGTCGCAAGTGGTGGAGCCGTGGTGCAGGCGCACGCTGCCCGAGCGTGGGTGCTGGCAGAGCTACGGCACCACGGACAGGCTCATCGAGCGCTGCAGGAGTTGATCGGGGTTGCGGATGAGTTGCCTTCGGCAAGTACGTCGTCCGGTCCGCTGAGCGACTGGGCGCCGTACGAGGTGCATGGTGTGGAGGGACGGGTGTGCGCGAGTCTGGGGTACGGCGCCGCCGGGTGCGTGCTGCTGGCTCGGGCCATCGAGCTGTGTCCAGAGGACTGGCTCGGTGAGCGGGCCAGGCTGCAGATGGGGCTGGCAGAGTGCCTGGTCGTCGACGGAGAAGTCGCGGCGGGTGTCGCGCTGGCTCTGCGGGTTCTGGTCGAACTGCCGGACGAGTGGCACACCTATTACTTGTACGACGACGCCGCGCGGGTGCTGAACGCCGTACGCACCAGACAACCCGGAATGGCGGCGACACTGCAGGAGCTCCTTGGACGGAGGCCGTACCTGGACAGCCGGAGTGTGGGCACTGGGTCGAGCTCACTGCTGTGAGAGGGGTAACGTGCCGGGAGTGAGTAGTGAAACGGCAGTGACAGACGTGTGGGACTTTGCGGTTGAGCTGCGCAGCGATCCGGCAACTGCGGAGGCGCGGACGGCTGTACTGGCCGAGCCTGCGTTCGGACAGGCGTTCACTGACCACATGGTCGTGGCCAACTGGACGGCAGACGATGGCTGGCACGACCAGAAGGTGACTGGGTACGCACCAATCAAGGTGAGCCCGGCCGCCGCCGTACTGCACTACTCGCAGGAGATCTTCGAAGGACTCAAGGCCTACCGGCACGCGGACGGGTCGGTGTGGGCGTTCCGGCCTGATCGCAACGCCGCACGGTTCACCGCGAGCGCTGCGCGGCTTGCCCTGCCGCAGGTGCCTGAGGACGCGTTCATCTCGGCGCTGCGGGCGCTGGTGACAGTCGACGAGCCATGGGTGCCGTCTGCTGACAGTGGCGAGACCAGCCTCTACATCCGGCCATACATGATCGCCACCGAGGCGGCACTCAGCGTGCGGCCGGCCCGTGAGGTGCTCTTCGGCGTCATCGCTTCTCCTGCCGGTCCGTACTTCGACACCGGCCCCAAGCCCGTGTCGATCTGGCTGACGACCTCGACCATCCGCGCGACCCCCGGTGGGACCGGTGCAGCCAAGTGTGGCGGGAACTACGCGGCTAGCCTCGCCGGTCTGGCCGAAGCGGTCGCCAACAACTGCGAGCAGGTCGCCTTCGTCGATGCGGTCGAGCACAAGTGGCTCGAGGAGATCGGCAGCATGAATATGTTCTTCGTGTACGCCGACGGGCGCATCGTCACCCCGGAGCTGTCCGGCTCGATCCTCGAGGGCGTCACCCGGGCCTCCGTGATCGAGCTCGCCGCCGACCTCGGCCACAAGGTCGAGGAGCGCCAGATCTCCGCCGACGAGTGGAAGGACGGCGTCCGCAGCGGCGAGATCACCGAGGTCTTCGCCTCCGGCACCGCCGCCGTGATCACCCCGATCGGCCGGCTGGCCTGGCCCGACGGCGACCTGACCATCGGCGACCACTCCGTCGACTACGGCGTCGGCCCAGTCACCAAGTCCATCCGCTCCAGCCTCCTGGACCTGCAGTACGGCCACATCCCCGACCATCGAGGCTGGCTGACCCGGCTGGCGTAGTTACTGCCGGTTGTCCCTGCCGGCGGTTAGGTTGAGGTCATGGCTGAGTCCAAGGCGGGGAAGGCTAAGACTCCGGCGATCGAGCTGGAGGTGGGTGAGCGCACGGTGCGGATCTCCAATCCGGACCGGGTGTACTTCCCCGCGCGCGGCGAGACCAAGCTGGATCTGGTCAAGTACTACCTGTCCGTCGGCGACGGAATCGTGCGGGCGCTGAGGGAGCGGCCGTGCATGCTGCATCGGTTCCCGGAGGGTGTTTCCGGGGAGAAGGTGCACCAGAAGCGGTTGCCGCACGGGGCGCCGCCCTGGATGGAGACCGTGCGGGTGAAGTTCCCGCGGTACAACCGGACAGCGGACGAGCTGTGCGTCACCGAGGTCGCACACGTGGTCTGGGCGGTGCAGATGTCGACCGTCGAGTTCCACCCCTGGAACTCCCGTCGCGCCGACACCGAGAAGCCTGACGAGTGGCGGATCGACCTGGACCCGATGCCGGAGTGCCCGTTCGATCGGGTCCGCCGGGTCGCGCACGTCGTCCACGAGGTGCTGGACGATCTCGGAGTGGTCGGCTTCCCGAAGACGTCCGGCGGGTCGGGGATCCACGTCTATGTGCGGGTCAAGCCGGAGCACGGGTTCTCCGACGTACGACGGGCTGCGTTGGCGTTCGCGCGGGAGGTCGAGCGGCGCGCACCGGAGGACGTGACGACGACGTGGTGGCGCAAGGATCGCGACCCGAAGAAGTTGTTCGTCGACTACAACCAGAACGCCCGGGATCACACGATCGCTAGTGCGTACTCGGTCCGCGGGAATCCGGAAGGAACGGTCTCGACGCCGATCCGGTGGGACGAGATCGACGACGTGGATCCGAAGGCGTTCACGATCCAGACGGTGCCGGCTCGCTTCGCCGAGCTCGGCGACCTGCACGAGACGATCGACGACAACGTCTACACCCTCGACACCCTGCTGGAGTGGGCCGAGCGGGACGAACGCGAAGGCGCCGAGGAACCACCTCCGCCGGAGGAATAGGCGGACGCCCAGGCCATCACGATCGCGGCACGCGAGGCGCCTACCCGCGCACGAGCAACAGTCTCACGCAGTTGTGATGGTGTGGCCGTCCGCACTCTCGCCGGCCAGCCCGTGGTGGAGGAGGTTGGTGAGGGTGTCGATCGCGGTTTCGTCGGAGATGGTGCGGCCGTCGGACGGGTTGACCACCAGCCAGGTGTAGGCGAAGCCCTCCATCAGGGCGTTCATGGCCGAGATGGTCACCAGTGGGTCGGCCGGCGGGTTCGGCAGGTGGGTGAAGTGCTCGATCATGTGGGTGTCGTCGTCGGCCATGATCCGCTGCAGCCGGCGGCCTAGCTCCGGGTCGACCATCGACGCCTGTTTCACCGCGACCATCTCCGGCAGGTGCTCGCGGTAGAACCGCCAGAACGCCGCGACATGCCAGCGGATCGACGAGATCTTGCTGAAGTCGGGGTCGTGACCGGCGTCGTCGAAGACTGCCTCGTCCGCCGCCGCGAGCATGTCGGTGAGGAGCGCCTCGAGCAGCTCCTCCTTGCTCGCGAAGTGGTTGTAGAACGATCCCGTCGCCCGGCTCGCGGCCGCGGTGATGTCGGTGATCTTCGTGTTCAGGTATCCGCGCTCGGCGAACACCTCCCGGGCCGCCTGCTTCAGCGCCGCCTCGGTCCCGGCCGCCCGTTCCCGGCGGCTCACCGTGTCCGTCACCAGAACCTCCTTGACACCGAACCCTAGCCACCTCCATAGTGAATTCAGATTCAGTGAATCATAATTCACCCAAAGGAGACAAGGATGACTGTCCTCATCGCAGGTGCGGGTCCGACCGGCCTGACCCTGGCGATCGACCTCGCCCGGCGCGGGATCGCCGTACGGCTGATCGACAAGGCGACCGAGTACTTCAACGGTTCGCGCGGCGACGGGCTGCAGCCGCGGACACTGGAGGTCTTCGACGACCTCGGCATCATCGACGAGGTACTCCGCCAAGGCCGCTCACTACCGCTGATGCGCATCTACCTCGACGGCAAAGTGGCCGACGAGCGCCGGATGGCTCCGATCCTCGAGCCGACCCCGGACATCCCGTACCCGAACGCGTGGATGCTTGGGCAGTCACGCACCGAGCAGATCCTGCGCGACAAGTTGGCGGAGTACGGCGTACGCGTCGAACTGGACACCGCCATCGTCGGCTTCTCCCAGCACGCCGGCACGGTGACGGCCGACCTGTCCACCGGAGAGACGGTCGAAGCGCAGTACCTGGTCGGCGCGGACGGCGGCCGGAGCTTCGTCCGCAAGCACCTCGGGATCGCGTTCGAGGGTACGACGGACGAGTCGATCCGGATGCTGCTCGGCGATGTCGCGGCGGACGGACTCGACCACGAGTACGGCTACTGGTTCGCGACGCGGGACAACCCGATGGCGGGCATCGCGCTGACACCGCTGTCCGGCGGGGATCAGTTCCAGTTCGGCGCGCCGCTGGACGACGATCAGGTCGACCCCTCGCTCGAGACTCTGCAGCAACGCGTCGACCACTACGCCGGCCCTGGCGTGGCCAAGCTTCGTGATCTGACCTGGTCGACCGTTTGGCGGCCGAACGTCCGGTTGGCCGCGCGGTTCCGGGTCGGGCGCGTGTTCATCGCGGGCGACGCCGCGCACGTCCACCCGCCGACCGGTGGGCAGGGACTCAACACGGGCGTCCAGGATGCGTACAACCTGGGCTGGAAGCTGGCCGACGGGCGTGAGGAGGTGCTGGCGACGTACGAGATCGAGCGTCGTACAAACGCGATGCGAGTCCTGGGGATCAGCGAGAAGCTGATGCAGAAGCACGTCGAGGGCGACGAGAGCGCGATGGAACGCGGCGAGAACACCCGCCAACTCGACGTCTCCTACCGCTCCCCGTCCGACAGCAGCGCCATGACCTCAGGCGATCGTGCCCCGGACGCTCCACTGGTCGATGCCGCCGGCAACAAGCTTCGCCTCTTCGACCTGTTCCGCGGTCCGCACTTCACACGGCTGCGCTTCACACCGACCACGCCGTCGACAGGTGAGCACACAGTTGACGTCGTACGACGGGATGCTGCGGACGGCACGTATGCGTCACCGGAGGCCTACGCCCACTACCACGCCCAGGACGGCGACGAGATCCTGATCCGCCCGGACGGCTATCTCGCCTAGGCGATCTGTTCCTGGATCTTGAACTCGAGCCCGTCGGCGGCGGCAAGGTAGACATCTTGATCGACGAGGTTGCCGTCGAGGCGCATCAGGCCTCGGGGGCTGTCATAGAAGTGGCCGGTGGGGAGGGCGGCTGACATGGCGATGGATCCGCTCACCTCGCCCAGGCGGGCGAGGAAGCGGATCGCTTCGTAGCAGGACTCGCCGACAGCGTTCAGCGCTGGGGCGTAGCGGCCGAAACGGGTGTAGTACTGCTGGGCGAACTCGCCGCTTTCCACGGTCTCCAGGCCGTCGAAGTACGCCGCCGCCGCATAGACGCCCTCGTTGGCTCCCGGGCCGGCGCCGAGGAGCGTGTTCTCCTCGATCGCGGGGCTGAGGCGGAGGAGCTTCTCACTAAGACCTTGGCGGGCGAACTGGCGGTTGAAATGTACGGCGTCCTGGCCCATCAGGAGCATGATCACGCCGTCGGCGTTCGCCTCGGCCACATCACCGAGGACCGTCTGGAAGTCCGAGGTGCCGAGCGGGACGTAGGCCGACTGGACGATCTCGGAACCCGTTCCCTGTAAGGATTCCTGGGCTACTGAGCCGGTCACTCGCGGGTACACATAGTCGTTGCCGACGACAACCCAGCGGCGGGCGCCGCGGTGCTCACGGATCCAATGAGTTGCCGGGAGCAACTGGTTGACCGGGCGCTCGCCGAGCATGAAGACGCCCGGGGTGTCGTCGCTGCCCTCGTGCATCGCGGCGAAGGCGTAGATGACGCGACCGCCGATGCGGCGGGTCAGGGCGACGCGTACGGCGGAGATGTGCCAGCCGGCGACCGCATCGACCCGGCCGGTGTCGACCAGACGGCCGACGTCTTCGGCGACGACGTCGGGTGCGCGACCGGCGTCGACCTGGACGAGTTCGACCTGGCGGCCGGCGATGCCGTTCCGTGCGTTGAGCTGCTCGACGGCGAGCTGACCGCAGGCCAAGCAGGACGGCCCGTAGATCCCGGTCGGCCCCTGCAGCGGCACCACGAACGCGATCGACACCACGTCGGAACGCCGCACAAGCACCTCCCTCATGTCAGCCAGCTCCACTGATAGTCAGTACGCCGTACCGGAGTCTGCCCAGTGTGGCGCAGGTGGAGGCGGATCTCCGAGCACTGGGCTATATTCCCAGCACCTACAACCGGGGAGGAGTGCGGATGCCGTCCAGCCTGCTCCTGCTGCTCAAGCAGGCCGAGCGCCGGATCGAGCTCGGTCTGCAGCCGTTGCTCGACGAGTTCGGGCTGTCCATCGAGCAGTGGCGGGTGATATCGGTGCTGCACGAGGAGCCCGGTCAACCGATGTCGATCCTGGCCGAGGCCGCCGTCCTGCCGGCCGCCAGCCTGACCCGGCACGTAGACAAGCTGGTCGAGCGCGGCCTGGTCCTGCGCCGGATCCACCCGGACGACAAGCGCCGCATCGTCACTGCCCTGTCCTCCGTCGGCGGTACCGTCGCCGATCGCATCGCCGCCGCTCAGCGCGACCTCGAGGCGGATCTCGCGGATTACTTCCAGATGGAAATACACGAACGTAGTCGATCGGCAACACCGCGGTAACAACCCGTTCCTAGGTTCCTTCCATTCGGGTGCATCCCGGCCGGCAGCGTCGCCGGTTCGCCGGAGCACCGCTCGCCCGAAGGTGCCGCAGGAGTTCCGCCAATGACTGTTGAACCCTCGCTCGACCACCGCGCCACCCCCGAACCACCCACTCCAACCGCCGCGACACGCGAGACCCTGGAGGACTACACCCTCCGGTTCGCGCCACGGAGCTACCGCAAGTGGTCGACCGGCGTCGTCGCCGTCTCGGCCCTCGGCGGGATCGCCTATCTGGCCGACTTCGCGATCGGTGCGAACATCGGCATCTCGTACGGAACCACGAACGCGCTGTGGGGAATCGCGATCTTCGCGGTGGTGATCTTCGCGACCGGCCTGCCGCTCGCGTACTACGCCGCGCGCTACAACATCGACCTCGACCTGATCACCCGCGGCAGCGGTTTCGGGTACTACGGCTCGGTCGTGACGAACGTGATCTTCGCATCGTTCACGTTCATCTTCTTCGCCCTCGAAGGCTCGATCATGGCGCAGGGTCTCGAGCTCGGGCTGCATATCCCGTTGTGGCTCGGCTATGCCGTGTCCACGCTGGTCATCTTTCCGCTGGTGATCTACGGGATGAAAGTGCTGTCGACACTGCAGGTGTGGACGACGCCGCTGTGGCTGATCCTGATGGTGCTGCCGTTCGTGTATCTCGTCGTGTCGCATCCGGATTCGGTGTCGACGTTCTTCGACTATCGCGGTCAGAACAACGAGGGCACGAATGTGGGTTCGATGTTGCTCGCGGCCGGCGTGTGTCTTTCGCTGATCGCGCAGATCGCCGAGCAGATCGACTATCTGCGGTTCATGCCGCCGAAGACGCCGGAGAACTCCCGCCGCTGGTGGACCGCGATGCTGCTGGCCGGGCCGGGCTGGGTGATCTTCGGTGCGATCAAGCAGGTGATCGGCCTGTTCCTCGCCGTCTACCTGATCGCCAACGTCGCCGACGGAGCGTCCGTCGCCAACGAACCCGTGCATCAGTTCCTCGAGATCTACGAAGGCTTCATGCCCGGCTGGCTCGCGATGGCGCTCGCCGTCGTACTGGTCGTGATCAGTCAGGTGAAGATCAACGTGACGAACGCCTACTCCGGTTCGCTCGCGTGGACGAACTCCTACACGCGGCTGACCCGGCACTACCCCGGCCGGCTGGTGTTCCTGGCGTTCAACCTGGTGATCGCGCTGGTGCTGATGGAGGCGAACATGTTCGACTTCCTCAACACCATCCTCGGTTTCTACGCGAACTGCGGGATGGCGTGGATCGTGGTCGTTGCCTCCGACATCGTCTTCAACAAGTACCTGCTGAAGCTGTCGCCGAAGGAGCCCGAGTTCCGCCGCGGCATGCTGTACGCCGTCAACCCGGTCGGCTTCGTGTCGATGGCCGCGGCCGCGGGGGTCTCGATCCTGGTGTTCTTCGGCGGACTCGGCGACACGATCAGGCCGTACTCACCACTCGTCGCGATCGGGCTCGCGGTCGTCCTGCCGCCGGTCCTGGCCGTTGCTACTCGCGGTAAGTACTACCTCCGCCGTACCGACGACGGACTCGACCTGCCCATGTACGACGAGCACGGCAACCCGTCGGGCGCTGTCCTGACCTGTCACGTGTGCCGGCAGGACTACGAGCGGCCGGACATGACCGCGTGCCAGACCCACGACGCGGCCGTCTGCTCGCTCTGCCTCAGCACCGACAAGGTGTCCGACCACGTCCTCCCGGCCACGCCGTGAACTTCACGCCCGCCGAAACCGAGAAGCTGCTGCTCTCCGTGGCCGGCATGGTCGCTCGCGACCGGCTGGCCCGGGGAGTCCGGCTCAACCACCCCGAAGCGGTCGCGCTGCTGAGTACCTGGGTGCTCGAGCGCGCCCGCGAAGGCGCCCGCGTCGCCGACCTGATGGAACGCGGCCGCACCGTCCTCACCCGCGACGACGTCATGCCCGGAGTCGCCGATCTCCTCACGGACGTCCAGATAGAAGCCACCTTCCCCGACGGCCGCAAGCTCGTCACTATCCACAGCCCAATAATTTAAGGGGGAATCGATGACGAGCAGGATTAGACTTAGCAATGAAGGACAGGGGGCGGGCAACGACGCAACCGGGCCGGGACCCGGTGCCGTCCGGGTCGCCCCCGGCACCATCCGGCTCAACGCCGACCGCACCGCCGACGAACGCCAGACCCTGGTGATCGTGAACACCGGCGACCGACCCGTGCAGATCGGCTCCCACCTGCACCTACCGGACGCCAACACCGCACTCTCCTTCGACCGGGCCGCCGCGCACGGCTTCCGGTTGGACATCCCGTCCGGTACGTCGCAGCGCTTCGAGCCCGGGGCATCTCGGGAAGTGGAGCTGGTGGCGTTGAAAGGCAATCGGCGGGTGCCGGGGATTCAGGTGAAGCGGGATGGTTGAGATCTCGCGGGCGGCGTATGCCGCGTTGTACGGGCCGACGGTTGGGGATCAGGTTCGGTTGGGGGACACGGACCTGTGGATCGAGGTGGAGCAGGACCTCACGGTCGGAGGTGAGGAGGTTGTGTTCGGCGGGGGAAAGTCGATCCGGGAGTCGATGGGGCAGGGTACGACGACCCGGGCGGAAGGCGCGCCGGATACCGTCATCACGAATGTGCTGGTCCTCGACTGGTGGGGCATCGTGCGCGCGGATGTGGGGATCCGCGACGGCCGCATCGTCGCGCTCGGGCGGGCCGGGAATCCGGACATCGCGGACGGCGTGCACCCCGAGCTGCGGATCGGACCGTCGACGGACGTGATCGCGGGCGAGGGGCGGATCCTCACCGCGGGCGCGATCGACTCCCACGTTCACCTGCTCTCGCCGTCGCAGCTGCATGAGGCGCTCGCCACCGGGATCACCACGATCGTCGGCGGCGGGACCGGGCCGAGCGAGGGGTCCAAGGCGACCACCGTGACGCCAGGTGCGTGGCATCTCGAGCAGATGCACCGGAGCCTCGACGCGTTCCCGCTCAACGTGTTGCTGCTGGGCAAGGGGAACACGGTGAGTGCCGAGGCGCTCGCCGAGCAGGCGCTGGCCGGTGCCGCCGGATACAAGGTGCACGAGGATTGGGGTTCGACCCCGGCCGCGATCGACACCGCGCTGCGGGCCGCGGACGAGTGGGGGCTCCAGGTTGCCCTCCACGCCGACAGCCTGAACGAGGCCGGCTTCGTCGAATCCACGCTGAACGCGATCGCCGGTCGCGGGATCCACGCCTTCCACGTCGAGGGCGCCGGCGGTGGGCATGCGCCGGACATCCTCTCGATCGCGTCGTACCCGCATGTCATCCCGGGCTCGACCAACCCGACGTTGCCGCACACGGTCAACACCGTCGCCGAGCACCTCGACATGCTGATGGTCTGCCATCACCTCAGCCCGGACCTGCCAGAGGATCTCGCGTTCGCCGAGTCGCGGATCCGGGCGACGACGATCGCGGCCGAGGACATCCTGCACGACCTGGGCGCGTTGTCCGTCACCTCGTCGGACGCGCAGGCGATGGGCCGGATCGGCGAGGTGATCACTCGTACGTGGCAGGTCGCGCACGTGATGAAGGACCGGCGCGGCCCACTCGGCACGAGCCTGCCGGCCGACAACGAGCGGGTACGGCGGTACGTCGCGAAGTACACGATCAACCCGGCAGTTGCCCATGGCATCGATCACGTGGTCGGCTCGGTGGAGAGCGGGAAGCTGGCGGATCTGACGCTGTGGGATCCGCGGTACTTCGGTGTCCGCCCGAGCCTGGTGATCAAGGGCGGCGCAATCGCGTGGGCGGCGTTGGGCGATCCGAACGCGTCGATCCCGACTCCGCAGCCGGTGCTGATGCGGCCGGCGTTCGGGGATGCGATCGGGGCGGATCTGTCGTTCACGTTCGTCTCCCCCGCCGCGTTGGACGATGGGTTGGCCGAGCGACTGCGGTTGCGTCGGCGGCTGCTCGCCGTACGGCCGACGCGGGAGATCGGCAAGGCGGACATGAAGAACAACGATGCGCTGCCGAGTATCGACATCGATCCCGAGACGTTCGCGATCAAGGTCGACGGAGACCTGGTGGAGCCGGCGCCGGCCGACGTACTGCCACTCGCCCAGCTCTATGCGATGTTCTGATGACCTCGCCTGAGGTGGTCGCGTTGATGCTGGCCGACGGCCGGTTGCCGACCGGCGGGCACACCCAGTCCGCCGGTCTCGAGCCGGCCGTCCGCGCCGGGCTAGGTGCCGACGGCAAGCAACTCGCCGACGTCGCCGCCTACGCCCGAGACCGTCTCCGCACAGTCACCCGAGTCGAAGCCGCCACCGCCGTACTCGCTCGCCACATCACCCTGGATGCTCCGTCGCCGAGTCGTGGATTTCTGCTGGAGAACGGGCCCTCAGCCGACGGAAATCCACGACTGAGTGTCGACTCAGCGGAGGACGAGGTGGGCGCGAGTGCTGGGGGTCCGACGGGTGCGGCGGCGGGACGATCGGGGCTCGCGGTGGTTGAGGGGGCCTGGGCGGCTCGGACGCCTTCTCAGGTGTTGCGGGGGGTGTCGCGGCGGCAAGGGCGGGCGTACTTGCGGCTGGCGGCGCGAGTTTGGCCCGATGTACTGCGGTATCTCAAGCGAGACAGTGAGGTCGCGAGGCCGATTGTGGTGGGGGTGATCGGGGGTGTGACAGGGCTGTCGGCGGAGCAGGTTGCCAGGTTGGTCGCGTACGACGACGTACAGACAGTGGTGGCCGCTTCGCTCAAGTTACTGCCAGTAGATCCAGCCGACGCGGCGACCTGGCTGGCCGGACTGCATGACGACATCGAGCGGCTCGTCACCGACGTCGCGCCGTTGACCGAGATCGACAAGTTGCCGGCGGACGGGGCGCCGCTGATCGACGTGTTCGCCCAGAACCACGCCAACGAAAGAATGAGGTTGTTCCATGCCTGAACACAGAACGCGTTCCTTCCGGCTGGGCGTCGCCGGCCCGGTGGGCACTGGGAAGAGCTCGTTGATTGCCACCGTCTGCCGGGAGCTGGCCGACGAACTGAGGCTCGGCGTGATCACCAACGACATCTACACCGACGAGGATGCGCGGTTGCTGCGGTCGGCCGGCGTCCTGGAGCCGGAGCGGATCCGCGCGGTGGAGACCGGCGCTTGCCCGCACACCGCGATCCGGGACGACGTGACGCCGAACCTGATCGCGGTCGAGGATCTCGAGCGGGACTTCGCGCCGCTGGATGTCGTCCTGGTGGAGTCCGGTGGTGACAACCTGACGGCGACCTTCTCCCCCGCGCTCGTCGATGCGCAGATCTTCGTCCTCGATGTCGCGGGCGGTGGGGACGTCGCGCGCAAGGGCGGTCCGGGGATCGCGCGAGCGGACTTACTCGTAGTAAATAAGACGGATCTCTCGCCGTACGTCGGGGTGGACGTCGAGCAGATGGTGAAGGATGCCGAGGCCGCGCGCGACGGTAAGCCGGTACTCGCGCTGTCCCGCAACGACCCGGCATCGGTCGCCCGGCTGAAGGAATGGGTGCTGTCCATGACAAGAGTCGTCCGCAGCGGTGAGCACACGCCCGTCGATCCCGGCCCGATGGCGCCGCATTCTCACGTCGGCGAGAACGGCGAGCTGATCACCCATACCCATGCCCACGCGCATTGAGGTTGTCGCCGACCCGGTTCGCGACCGATGTGTGCTGACGACTGATCACCTGTCACCCCGGCAGCTACCTGGGCCGCCCGGCGTCGTACGGATTGCGCTGGTCGCCGCTGGGGCCTTGTTGCTGGCCGGAGACCAGGTGCGGATCGAGGTCGTGGTGTCAGGGCCGGTGCGGGTGGAGATCGTCGAGACAGCCGGGACCGTTGCGTATGGGATGCGCGGCGGGTCGGCGCGGTGGGACGTCGACATCCGGCTCACCGACGGTGCGAGTCTGCGCTGGTACGGCGAACCGTTCGTCGTCTCGGCCGATGCGGCGGTGATGCGGTCGACCGTCGTACGGATGGAGAACGGGTGTACGGCGGAACTGCGGGAGTCACTCGTACTCGGGCGGCATGGAGAAGTCGGCGGCGCGCTGCAGACGATGACGCGGGCGTGGATCGGCGACGAGCTCACCCTGGCCGAAGACCTCGACCTGTCCCCCGACGCCCGCGACGGCTGGGCGGTCATGCACACCGCCCGTTGCCTGGACACCGTCACCTCGCTCGGCTTCCGCCTTCCTGAAGAGGCTCAGACCATGCAGCTCGAGGGGTGCGGTTCGATCGCGCGCCGATTGGTCCACGAGCATCACGAGAGCGACCTCCAGCAAGTGCGCTGAGCTTCTAGGATCGTGGGGTGCAGACACTCGACTCGGCGACCGCGTACGACCGTGCCGTCGACCTTGCCACGAAGGGCCGGCGTTCCATCCTCGGCATCACCGGTGCGCCGGCGGCCGGGAAGTCGACGTACGCCGAGCAGCTCACGGCGAAGCTGATCGCCGACGGGCACCGGGTCGCGCTGGTGCCGATGGACGGGTACCACCTGGCGCAGTCGGTGCTGGAGGACCTCGGTCTCGCCGAGGTGAAGGGGGCGCCGCACACGTTCGACGGGTACGGGTTCGTTGCCTTGCTCAAGAGGTTGAAGGAGGCACCGGACGAGCAGATCTGGGCGCCGCGCTTCGAACGCGGGTTGGAGGATTCGATTGCCGCGAGCATCGGAATCGCACCGGACGTCATGCTGGTCGTGACCGAGGGGAACTACCTGCTCTTCGACGAGATGCCGTGGGCAGCTGTCCGCACGTGGCTCGACCATTGCTGGTACGTCGAGGTACCCGAACAACTGCGGCACGACCGCCTGGAAGCCCGTCACCGCCGCTACGGCCGCTCCCCCGAGGAAGCCCGCGAGCGCACCTTCGGCACCGACGAACACAACGCCAGACTGATCGCCGCCACCGCGCCGGCTGCGGACGCGGTCATTCAGCTGTCCTGACAGACCCGCTCGATGAAACCGGCCACGCCGTCCAGGTAGAGCTGGAGGCCGAAGTCGAAGTCCTCGTCGCTCATCTCGTCGAAGTTGCTCACCTCGTCGAAGACACGGGCATC
Source organism: Kribbella steppae (assembly GCF_004342025.1). GTDB lineage: Bacteria > Actinomycetota > Actinomycetes > Propionibacteriales > Kribbellaceae > Kribbella > Kribbella steppae. The sequence goes on from NZ_SLWN01000002.1 coordinate 261,559, forward strand.
GAGGACCCGCGCCAGCGCGGGGAGTTGGCGGCTGTCGACCACGAGGGCGAGGATCTCGCCGTACTGGCTGAAGGCGGCGGGGTTCTCGCGGAATCCGGCGGCGAGGTCGAGGGAGAGCCGGATCTCGCCGTGGACATACGTCATCAGGCCCATCACGACGCCGACCTTGGCCCCCTCGGGCAGGCCGGTGTCCTTCAGCGCGCCGAGGGCGGAATCCAGCCAGGCGAGGTTGTTCGGCCCGGCCGGCGGGCCGGCGATCGGGAGCTTCGAATACCAGCGGTGTTTGCGGATGGCGACCATCACGCCCTCCGCCCAGAACGTCAGCCCGGTCCGCCAGTCGACACCGTCCGGCAGCGGATCGGGACGCTCGAGCGCGGCGTCCGACATCAGGACGAGCAGTTCATCCTTGCTCTTCACGTGCCGGTAGAGCGCCATCGTCGAGTTGCCCAGCCGCTCGGCCACCCGCGCCATCGAGACCGCGGCCAGGCCCTCGGCGTCGGCGAGGTCGATCGCCGCCCGGGTGATGTCGTCGACGGTCAGTGACGGCTTCGGCCCGCGCCGGCTGCCGTCCCGCAGTCGCCACATCAGCGCCACCTCGGCCGGCAACTCGCTCATCTCCACCGCCTCAGTCTAGGGAGCCACCAAGTAGGGCTTGCACATACATATAGCGTACATGCTACGCTATTTAGCGTATCTAATACGCAGTGGGGAGGGGAACGATGATCGTCGAGGCAACCGGCCTGCGGAAGTCCTTCGGGGCGACAGAGGTACTCACCGGGGTCGACCTGCAGGTCCCGGAGGGATCCGTGCTCGCCCTGCTCGGCCCGAACGGCGCCGGCAAAACCACCATCGTGCGGATCCTGACCACACTGACCAGGCCGGATGCCGGCCAGGCGACCATCGCCGGGTACGACGTACTGCGCGAGCCGGCCCAGGTTCGCGGCGTCATCAGCCTGACCGGGCAGTACGCCGCGGTCGACGAGAACCAGACCGGCCGGGAGAACCTGGTCATGGTCGGCCGGCTGATGCATCTCGGCCGGCCTGCCGCGCGACGCCGTACCGCCGAACTGCTCGAACAGTTCGGGTTGACCGATGCGATGGACCGCCGGGTGAAGACGTACTCCGGCGGGATGCGGCGGCGGCTCGACCTGGCGATGTGCCTGATCGCGCAGCCACGGGTGATCTTCCTGGACGAGCCGACCACCGGGCTCGACCCGGCCAGCAGGTCGACGATGTGGGACGCGATCGGCGAACTCGTCCGCGACGGCACCACCATCCTGCTGACCACGCAGTATCTCGAGGAGGCGGACCGGCTCGCCGACCAGATCGTGCTGCTCGACAAGGGCGGGATCGTCGCCACCGGCACCGCCGACGCACTGAAGGCCCAGATCGGCGGCGAGCGGATCGAGCTCCGGTTCGCCGACGAGATGCAGTTGCTGAAGGCAACCGGCGTACTGGACGGGATCGCCGATCAACTGGTGCTGAACATTCCGTCCGACGGTACGGCGGCGCACCTGCACCACGTCCTCGACGTACTGCGGGACAACGGGCTGCAACCGGAACGAGTGTCGTCCCACCGGCCGACGCTGGACGACGTCTTTCTGGCTCTGACCGCCTCAGATAGGAGCTGATCAAATGTCACATCAAGGAGCCGGCGCCGCGCTCTCCGACGCGGTCACCATGATCGACCGCTGCGTCCGGCTGATGCGCCGGAACGTGGACACCCTGTTCGTCTCGATCCTGTTGCCGATGCTGATGATGGCGCTGTTCGTCTATGTCTTCGGCGGCGCGATCGACACGGGCGCGGAATACATCAACTACGTCGTTCCGGGCATCCTGCTGCTCACCACCGGGTACGGCGCCTCGAACACGGCGATGGCGGTCGCGGACGACATGAACAGCGGAATGATCGATCGGCTGCGATCGCTGCCGATCCGCAGCTTCGCAGTGCTGACCGGTCACGTTACTGCGAGTGTCGCGCGTAACGCGGTGTCAACGGCGATCGTCATCCTCGCCTCGCTGGCGATGGGATTCCGGCCCGCCGCCGGCCCGGCCGACTGGCTCGCCGCGATCGGACTGCTCCTTCTCTATGTTCTCGCGCTGTCCTGGCTCGCGGCCGGTCTGGGCGTGATCGCGAAGTCGGTGGAGTCGGCCAGCACGCTGAGTTTCTTCATGTTGTTCCTGCCGTATCTGAGCAGCGCGTTCGTCCAGCCGGAGACGATGCCGTCGTGGTTGCGGCCGATCAGCGAGCACCAGCCGATCACGCCGGTGATCGAGACCGTGCGGAGCTTCCTGATCGGGACACCGATGGGGAACAACGGCTGGATCGCGCTCGCCTGGTGTACCGGTCTGCTCCTGTTTTCGGTCACGTTGGCGACATCGTTGTACCGCCGCCGCACCAGCCGCTGAACGCTTTTTTCATGCCGTTCGTAGAACGACTTTTGCCGAGGCGCGGATTTGGTTCGAACATGACCCCGCGGCCAGGTTACGGTTTAAGTCCCCCCAACGTGTGGTGGTCCCACTCCCCCCGGGACCCACACGGACAAGCGCCCCGATCTCTGATCGGGGCGCTCTGTTTTCCCCTGCAAATCATGGGAATTCCGGACTGTACCTCTATCGAGTGCCGGGGTCGAGCAGAGCGTCCGCCGTGCGACGGATGGGCTCCCCGGGGACCGTCGATGCGGCCGGAGGTGAACGCGGCGAGGGCGGCGTACGTGTGGCTGGACAACGGACCAGAAAAACTTGTCGAGGTGATGTCGAATCTGGCGGGTCTGGTCCGACGTATCAGTAAGAGCGACCAAAGGAGAGGGTCAGAATGAACATCACCGCCACCGTAGACACCGCCACCACCAACATGATCGTCACCATGCTCGCCGAGGGCAGCCCGGTCTGGTTCGTCGCCGGCATGGTCAAGATGCGCAACCACGACGTCTATCTGATCGGCCGGGCCGCCGGCTATCCGGACAAGGCGCAACTGCGCCGGGCCGTGTGGGCGCAGAAGAACCGCACCCGCGTCCCGCAAGCGCAGGCGCAGGCGCTAGCTGCCTGACACTCCTTCAGGTCGCTCCAAAAGCACCGTCGGCCGCTGCTGTCCCCCGGGGCAGCAGCGGCCGACGTCTGTCTGCACGTCAAAGGCTGACCGGCGCGGTATGTGGCTGAGCGCACGGTTGGGTGGGGCCAGGCCTACTTCGGGCCCGATCTGGCCGAATTCGCGGTTCGGGTGGTGCAGAGTGAAATCACCAACCGCAGCGAGGAAGAGGTTTCGATGTCGTGGGTGAAGAGTGCCTGCGTGGGGTTCGTCCGGGCGTGTGTTGTGACGGTGGTCAGCATGCTGGTCCCCGCCGTGTGGGCCGCCGCCGTGACGGTGGCGATCTGGTGGGCGGGCAACCCGTGGTCCTGGATCCCGTTGGTCGTGCTGGCCTGTGTCGGGACTCTCGCTCTGTCCCGGCCGGTCTGCCAGATGGTCCGCTCCCTGGTCGCGAAGTGGACGAGCACCGTGATCCCGGCCGGCTATCTGGAGGTCGGGCCGGTGACGCAGATGTCCACCGGGTACTGGTGGAACGGCACGTCGTACTCGCGCACCAGTAAGGAGGCTCGCGAGGACCAGGAGTTGCGGCTGCGGTTCAAGGACCCCGCCAATTGGCGTGACCTACGCTTCATCGCGATCGCACCGTTCACCGCGGGTCTGGTCGCGGCGATCCCGCCGGCCGGAGTCGTGGCCGGCGTACTCGGCTTCTCCCAGTCGGTGCCCCTTGTTGGCGTTCTTGGCCTGGTCGTGGCGATCGGCAGTGCGCCGTACGCGTGGCGGCCGATCGAGCCGGTCGCCGTACGGTTCCTCCGCCCGTCGGCGGCGATGGCGCTGGCGGACCGGGTCGACGAGTTGACAGCTCAGCGGGCGGACACGACCGTGGCGCAGGCTGCCGAGATCCGCCGGATCGAGCGGGACCTGCACGACGGAGCGCAAGCGCGACTGGTCGTGCTCGGGCTATCGCTGGCGACCGCGGAGAAGCTGATGGAGACTGACCCCGCACAGGCCAGGGCGCTGCTGCGCGAAGCCCGTGTCGGTGCCGCCACGTCACTTACCGAGCTCCGCGAACTGGTCCGGGGCATCAACCCACCGGTGCTGAACGAGCGCGGCCTCGTCGACGCCGTCCGTGCCCTGGCCATGGACAGCCCGCTCGAGACAGAGGTCAGCGCCGAGGTCGAGCTCAGGCTGGATCCGCCGATCGAGTCCGCCCTGTACTTCGGTATTGCCGAACTGCTGACCAACGCGATCAAGCACGCCCACGCGGCCCGAGCGCACATTTCCATCGCCCGGGACGACACAGCCATCGTGGTCGAGGTCGAGGACAATGGCCGGGGCGGAGCCGAGGTGAGCGCCGAGGGCGGACTCGCCGGATTGCGCCGCCGCCTCGCGGTGTTCGACGGCACCCTTGACCTCACCAGCCCGGCCGGCGGCCCGACCCGTGCGAGGATGACGGTGCCATGCGAATAGTCGTTGCCGAAGACCTCTACCTCCTGCGGGACGGAATGGTCCGCCTCATCGAGGCCTACGGGCACGAGGTCGTGGCGACGGCGACGACCGGTCCGGAGACCCTCGCCGCGTTGCTGAAGTGGCGGCCGGACGTCGCCGTCATCGACGTCCGGATGCCGCCGACCCAGTCGGACGAGGGCCTGAAGGCAGCGCTTGCCGCTCGTCTCGAAGTACCAGGACTACCAGTCCTGATCCTGTCCCAACACGTCGAGCAGCTGTACGCCCGCGAACTCCTGGCCAACGGCGCCAGCGGTATCGGCTATCTGCTCAAGGAGAGCGTGTTCGACGCCGATCAGTTCGTCGATGCGCTCGAACGCGTCGCCGCCGGCGGGACCGCCATGGACCCGGCCGTCATCACCAAGCTGATGTCCAGCGGCTCCTCGAACCGCCGGCTCGAGAAGCTCACCGAACGCGAACTGGCCGTCCTCAGTCTGATGGCCGAGGGCCTGTCCAATCAGGCGATCGGACAGCGGCTGTTCCTCAGTGACAGCGCCATCAGCAAGTACACGACGTCGCTGTTCGGCAAGCTCGGCATCACCGACGACGACAGCAGCAACCGGCGCGTCCTCGCCGTCCTCACGTACCTGGGTTTGACCGGTTCTTGAACTGGTCGGTGAAGAACCGCTCCACGGTCGGGAGGATCTTGCGGCCGGAGTGGGCCGCGCCGGGGACGACGTCGAAGGTGATGTCGAGGCCATGGGAGCGGTAGTTCTTCTCCAGCGTGCGCAGGCGCTCGATCCGGGTGGTGCCGGTGAGCTCGGCGCCGTCCATCCAGTTGGACTCGCCGCGATTCATGATCTCCCAGGTCTCGACGTCCTCGGAGCCGACCACGAGCTGGATCGGGACCCGGCGCAGCGCGTCGACGTCGATCGGCTGGCCGAACTTCTCCTCGAACCCCTTCGTGCCGAGCCACCACGGCAGGGCGTCGTCCAGTTGGGTGATCCGGCCGGGCGCACCGATCGAGGCGGCGGCCAGGCGGTCCGGGTGCAGGTAGAGGAACCGGTGCGTGAACTGCCCGCCGCCGGAGAAGCCGTGCAGGTAGAACTTCTCCGCCGCGACCGGGTACCGGGACGCGACCTCGTCCACGATCGACAGCAGCATCCGGTCGAACCGGATCCCCTGGTACTCGATGAACTTGAAGTTGTGCAGGTCGGTCGGATCGACCAGGCCGGCCGGGAAGATCGGCGTCAGGACGACGGCGCCCTGTTCGTCGGCGAACTCCTTCAACTGGTTGCGGTAGTTCGCCGCCGAGCGCGCGGTGCCGTGCTGAACGACCACCAACGGCGCGCGGTCGTCGTCGGCCAACTGGTGCGGCACGTACAGGCAGTAGTGCAGCCGCGGGTCGGCCTGGGACGCGAAGATCGGCGTCGCCCCGCGCTGGTAGAAGGTCGAGGTGTGTGTCATGGACGTCCTTCGGTGAGTGCGAACGCGGCTCTCAGCTCGCCGACCCGCTCCGGCTGCCAGCCGGGTCCGGGGGCGGAAGAGAGCAGCATCTGGGTGTAAGGGTGTTGGGGCCGGCGCAACAGCGCGTCGGTGTCGTCCTGCTCGACGTCGGCACCGCGGTACATCACCACGATCCGGTCGGTGACCTCACCGACCACGGCGAGGTCGTGGCTGACGAAGACCAGGGCGATGCCCAAGGACTCGCGGATCTCCTTGAGCAGGGCCAGGATCTTGGCCTGGACCGAGACGTCCAGGGCGGAGACGGCCTCGTCGAGGACGAGAACCTTCGGGTGTACGGCGAGGGCCCGCGCGATCGCGACGCGTTGCCGCTGGCCACCGCTCAGTTCATGGGGTCTCGACGTCAGGAATCGTTGCCCGAGGCCCACTTGATCGAGCAGCTTGCCGATCTCGTTGGCGGATGCGGACGGTCGATGCCGGCGCAGTACGTCGCGAAGGCAGCCTTCCACGGTCAGTCGGCGATCGAGCGAGGTGTACGGGTCCTGGAACACCATCTGGATCGCGCGAGCTCGTTGCAACCGCGCCGCACGACCACGTCCGGCCCGATGGAGCTCCACGCCGTCGATGGTGACGCTGCCCGTGTCGGGCGAGGTCAGTCCGACCAGCATCCGCGCGACCGTGGTCTTGCCCGAGCCGGATTCGCCGACCACCCCGAGCGATCCACCAGCCTCGACGGTGAAACTGATGTCGCGCGCGGCGACGGTCGGTGCCGCTCCGCGCCGTTCGCCGTACGTCTTGCCAAGTCCTTGTACCTGGAGCAGGGTCATGTCGGCACCTCCTCACGGTCCGGCAACTTGGGTACGGCGGCCGCCAGCGCCCGGGTGTACTCGTTGACAGGGTTCTCGAAGATCGTCTGCCCGGGCTGGTGATCGACGATCAGACCGTCCTTCATCACGTAGACGCGATCGCAGTACGCCGCCGCCAGGTGCAGGTCGTGGGTGATGAACAGCACCCCGAGGTCCCGCTCGGCCCGCAGCCGTCTCAGCAACGCGAGCACCTCGGCCTGCGTGGTCACGTCCAGCGCACTCGTCGCCTCGTCCGCCAGCAGCAGACGTGGGTCGATACTCAGCGCGGCCGCGATCACCACCCGCTGCAGCATGCCGCCGGACAGTTGATGCGGATACAACCGCAGCAACCGCTCCGGATCCCGCAACCCGACTTCGCCGAACAACTCAACGAGCTTGCCTCGTGCAACGTTCTTCCGTACGCCGTGCACCTGGACGAGCCGTTCGGTCGCCGAATCACCGATCCGCCGGACCGGGTTGAGCGCCGTCCGCGGAGCCTGGAAGATCATCGCGGCGTGGTTGGCCCGCACGTCCTGGACCTCAGCGGGCGGGCAGGTCAGCAGATCGGTGCCGCCGACAACGACCGCGCCCGACGTCGCCGCCTGGTCCGGGAAGAGTTTGAGCGCGGCGCGGGCCGTGGTCGACTTCCCGGAGCCCGATTCGCCGACCAGGCCGACGGTCTCGCCGGCCTCGACGGTGACGGAGATGCCTCGCAGGATCTCCGTGGTGCGGACGCTGACTTTCAGATCACTGATCTCCAGCAAGGTGGTCATCGTCGCACCGCCAGTTTGTCGGACAGCCGGACACCGACCACATTCGTCGCGACCACCACGATCGCGATGGTGAGACCGGGGACGAGCGCCGGTCCGACGATGCCCTGGATCACGCCGGTCCGGCCCTCCTGGACCATCAGTCCCCATTCCGAACTCGGCGGCTGGGACCCGAACCCCAGGAAGTTCAACGACGCGAGACTCATCAGTCCCTCGCCGAACAGCACCACGAGATACCCGACGAGCGCCGGCAACAGGTTCGGCAGCAGGTAGCGCAAGCACAGCACGAACCCGCCGACCCCCTGCAGCCGATAGGCGTCGACGTACGGGCGGGCGATCTCCTCCAACGCGATCGACCGGGTGAACTTGGCGATCGCGGGTGCATAGGCGAGCGCCATCCCGAGCACCGAGGTGAGCTCGCCGCGATCGAACACGGCGATACACAGAACGACGAACAACAGGCCCGGGAACGCGAACATCACATCCGTGATCCGGCTCAGCGCGGTATCGACCCATCCTTGTTTCCACGCGGCGGTCACGCCGATCAGTACGCCGAGCACCGTCGCCACGGCCAGCAGCGCGATCGCGCCGAGCAGGCTCGGCCGGGCGCCGTGGATGATCCGCGACAGCAGATCCCGGCCGAGCTGGTCGGTCCCGAGCCAGTGCGCCGGGCTGGCCGGCTGCCAGATCGCGCCGAAGTCGGTCTTCGCCGGGTCGTACGGCGCCACCCACGGAGCGAACACGGCCGCGAGTACGGCGATCACGAGGACGCCGGCACTCAGGTAGAACGGCCACTCGTGTTTGCGGCGTACCGTCACATCGGTCAGAACAGCGACTGTCATGCGGCACTCCTGGCGAGAACCCGTGCATCGAGCAACGGATAGATGAGGTCGACGATCACCGTGACCGCCATGTACGCGATCACCATGTAGAGCAGAATCGCCTGCACCACAGGGAAATCGTGAGTGTTGATTGCCTCGACCAACAGACTGCCGATGCCGTTGAGGCCGAAGACACCCTCGACCACGACCGTGCCGGCCAGCATGCCGGCCACGATCAGGCCGCACATCGTCACGATCGGGCCCAGCGAGTTGCGCAACACGTGTCTGGCCACCGTCTTGCGCTGCGCCAGACCGTAGCTGCGCGCCGCCTCGACGTGGTCGAGACTCTGCTGCTCGACCATCGTCTGCCGGGTCACGCGGCTGACCACCGCGATCGCGCCGAGGCACAGCGCGATCGCGGGCAGGGTCAGGTGGTGGATCCGGCCGAAGAACCCTTCGCCCGGACCCGACACCGCGAACCAGCGCAGCTTCACCGCGAAGACCGAGATCAGCACCACCGCGACGACGAAGTTCGGGATGGACGTCGCGAACGTCGTCACTCCGGTGATCAGGGCGTCCACGGCGGTCCCCCGGCGCAGTGCCGACCAGATGCCGAGGAGCACCCCGATCACGATGAACAACACCGACGCGTAGACGACCAGCGACAGCGTCACCGGCAACCGGCTGCCGAGCAGCGTCGTGACGGATTGCTGGTAGACCATCGACGTACCGAAGTCGCCGTGCAGCAGATCCTTCGCCCAGGTCAGGTACTGGGTGATGAACGGGTCGTCGAGGTGGTACTCGGCTCGCACCGCGGCGATCCGCTCCGGTGTCATGTTCTCCGGGTTCCCGATCAGGAACGACACCGGGTCCCCGGGCGCGGCGTACATGCCGGCGAAGATCACGAACGAGCTGATCACCAGGGTGAGCACCATCGCGCCGAGGCGCCGCAGTGCGACCATCTGTCTCAGGCCCCCTTCGTCCCGAGGTCGGCGGCCCACGGGTAGTAGCGGTAGCAGCCACTGGCCGGAACGCCGGTCACCTTGGTGGACAGCGCCACCGTGCTCGGGCTCTGCACCACCGGGATCCACGGCATCGCGTCGGTCCAGCGCTTGGCCAGCTCGATCGCGATCGTCGCCCGCTCCGCGTCCTCGAGCGCGGCCCGGCCCTTGCTCACGAGTTCGTCGTACGCCGGATCACGCAGCAGCCACTGCACCGACGAGTTGCTGGCACCGTTCTTGTAGAAGCCGACCGGGTCGTTCTTGGAGATGAAGTAGTCGTCGCTGAACAGGTCGGCCGTCGCCCGCACCGACGCGTCCGTCATGTCGTAGCCCTGGATCGGGATCTGCGTGATCGTTGCCTGCAGCCCGATCTTCTGGGCGGCGTCGACGACCGCGTTCGCGATCACGTTGCGGACCGGGCTGCCGTCGCTGGCGACCACGATCGGCTGGGTCTGACCGACCTCCTGGACCAGCTTCTTCGCCGCGTCGATGTCGGCCTGCTGCGGTGCTGCCGGCAAGCCGTCGATGGCGTCGTACGCAGCCTGGAACTTCGCCTTCTCGTAGCCCCAGGCGCCAGATCCGACCGGCTCCTTCCACGGTTGCCCGAGGCTGGAGAGTGCTGCCTTGGAGACGCCCTCGCGGTCGATCGCCAGCGCGAGTGCCTTGCGGAGCCGGACGTCCTTGAGGGCGCCCTTCTCGGTGACCATCAGGTTCCAGACCCGAGTGTCGGGGCCCTGGCTGACGGTGGTGACCGTACCGCCCGCGAGCTGGGTCGCCGAGGACAGGTTCTCCAGGTACGAGCCGGTCGCGGCGCCGGTGACGAGCGAGTTGACGATGACGTCGTCACTACCCCACTTGAAGGTGATCTTGTCGGTCTTGGCCGCCTTCTCCGGGTCCCAGTACGTGGCGGACTTGGTCAGCACGATCTGCTTGCCCGGCGCCCACTCCGACAGCTCGAACGGGCCGGTGCAGGCGTCGGTGCCGTCCGGCGTACCGAACTTCTTGCCCTGGGCCTCGACCAACTTGCGGCTGAAGACCACACCCGCGTCACCGGCGATCGCCTCGACGAAGACGGCGTCCGGCTGCTTGAACTTCACGGTGATCTCGTTCGGCCCGGTCTTCGCGACACCGGTCACGTTGACGTACTCGTCGGACTCCGAGGCGCCGTCGGCCGAGTGCCGTTGCAGGCTCCACAGCACGTCGTCGGCGGTCAGGGCGCTGCCGTCGTGGAACTTCACGCCCTGCCGGATGGTGAAGACCAGGCTGGTCTTGTCCTTCCACTCGTACTTCTCGGCCAGACCCGGCTTGAGGGTCAAGTCGGGCTGGAGCTGCAGCAGGCGGTCGCAGACGTTCGCCATGATCAGGTCGCTCTGCGAGTTCGCCGCGTCCGCGTCGAGGTCGAGCGACCGCGGTTCCTTCGGCATGAACCAGGTCGCCTGGTCGAGCTGACCGGCCGCGGCCGGCGTGCTGTCGACGAGCTTGACCTGGTCCTTGACGGGCGACTGTGCGGCGTTCTGGCCACCACCACACCCTGCGAGGACGAGTACGGCGGAGGCACAGAGCGCCGTACCAAGGTGTTTGCCGGACATTGATACTCCTAGTCGTAAAGATTGAACGGAATGAGCTCGTACTCGTGCTCGCAGGGAGTCCCGGGCGCGACGTAGTACTCGCCGGTGGTCAGGTCGACGCAGCTGGACAGCAGGGTCGACCACTGGCGCAGCTCGTGCAGTCGCTCGTCGGGGTGGGCGCACAACGAGTCGGGCAGACCGAGGTGGTCCGACATCGCGGTGCGGATGGCTTTGCGTACGTCGGTCGCCGTCAACGCCTCGCGCAGACCCTGTTGGGCTCGCGGGACGCGGAGCAGGGAGTCGGGCGACATCGGGCGGTGGTTCGCCGCCAGTTGGGGCGGGACGAACGCCTGGTAGTGGTTGCCGTGGACCAGCAGCCCGCCGGTGGGGTACTCCCAGCCGTGGGCGCCAGGGGTGGTCTCGAGGTCGATGCTGTAGCCGGATCGATCGGTCAGCAGCGCGTTGCTCGCGATGTGCGCGCGAGTCTTGACCAGGACCTTGAGCGCGTCGGAGATCGAGGCCGAGTCGAGGACGAGACGGCGGATGATGGTCTGCGGTACGCCGATGGTGTCGTCGAACCGGCCGCCGAGGCCGTTGGCGTTGAGCGCGAACCCGAGCGAGTTGGCGCCGTGCCGGCCGATCTGGCCCGCCTCGACCTGCATGACGATGGTGGGTTTCGGGGGCTGGACGATGCGGAGGATGACGACGGTGTCGCGGACGGCGTGGCGCCAGTCCCAGTTCTGGCCGGTGTAGACATGACCGTCACCGGCTGTCAGCGAGTACGACGTACAGCCGTCGGGGACGTCTTCTTCTTCGGGCAGTGGTGCGTCGTACACGATCTCGCCGCGGCAGTTCAGCACCACGATCTCGCGGACGCTGACGCCGGCGCCGTCCGCGATACCGCGGATCTCGTCGTACAACTCGGGGAACTCGCTGCTGATCAGCTGCTCCCAGGGGGCGGACTGCTGGAGGATCTGCGCCCAGGTCCGTCCGGTCTGCAGTTCGAACGCCCGGCCGTAGTACTCGATCGCCGTGCCGATCAGGTCCGCCGCAGCGCGACCGTACTGCCGTCCGCGATCATGGGCCGAGGGGCTGGACACTTCGATGATCCGCATCAGCTTCCTTTGACGATGTGTTACAGAACTGGTGTGCTTGGATGAGTTGTTACAACCGCGATGGGAACGGATGATACACAGATGGCCGATGATGTAACAGGGGTTACGAGAAATCCGGCGATTGCCGAGCTCCGGGCCCGCATCCGGGACCACTGGGACGACTTCACGCCCGCCTCCCGCGCGGTCTGCCGGTCGCTGTCGGAGATCTCGCCGGAGCGGCTGCTGTATCTGTCCGCGGCCGAGCTCGGCCAGGCGAGCAAGACCAGCAACGCCACCGTCGTCCGCACCCTGCAGTCCCTCGGGTACGCCGGGCTGGCCGAGCTCAAGGACCGCGTCGCCTCACCGTTCCAGCACCCGAGCCGACGGGAGGAGCGGCTGCGGAGCCGGATCGAGTCCACCGGCGGGGACCCCAAGCACGTCTGGGACCGGGTGATCACGGAGGCGATCGAGCGGATCGAGTTCCTCAACCAGCACATGGCGATGGACGCCTACCAGGAGGCGGTCCGGCTGATGCTCGACGCGCGCGAGATCGCGACGTACGGGTTCGGCGCCAACTACGTGGCGGCGGAGCACCTGACGCTGAAGCTGCGCCGGTTCGGCCGGCGCAGCCGCTGCATCCAGACCGCCGGGTTCCGGCTCGCCGACGACCTGCTCGCGATCGGGGCCGACGACGTGGTGATCGTGATCGCCCCCGGCCGCCTCGTCATCGACGCGGAGATCGTGATCGACCGGGCCCGCGCGGTCGGCGCCGGGATCATCCTGCTCAGCGAGCAGCTGATCGCCGAACGACTGGCCGCCGACGTGACGGTGGCGATCCACGTCCCGAACACGGTCACCGGGATCACCGCGGAGGTGCTGACCACGATCGTCACCACCGACGCGCTGGCGCAGGCGGTGGCGGCCGCGGACACCGAGCGGACGATGGAGTCGGCGCACACCCTCGAGTCCCTCCGACAGCAGCTGGGATTCTGATGCTTCCGGTCAGCACGGTCGATTACCACGCCGCCGGGGAGCCGTTCCGGATCGTGACATCGGTGGAGATTCCGGGTGCTTCGGTGCCGGAGCGACGGGTGTTCGCCCAGACGTCGCCGACTGTCGATGCGGTCCGGCAGCTACTGGTGAACGAGCCGCGCGGGCACGCGGACATGTACGGCGGGTTCGTTGTTCCGGCCAACGATGACGATGCGCATTTCGGCGTGCTCTTCTGGCACAAGGACGGGTATTCGACGGCCTGCGGGCACGGGACGATTGCCCTGGGCACCTGGGCGGTCGAAAGCGGTCTGGTGCCCGCTTCCCCTGATGGGGTTACGGATGTGGTGATCGACGTACCGTCCGGACGGGTGGTTGCCCGGGTCACCTGTACCGGTGGAGCGGTGTCCGGCGTTGCCTTTCGCAACGTTCCGTCGTACGTCGCTGGCCTCGGTCTGGCGGTGTCGACGTCGCGTGGGGATGTCGTCGCCGATCTGAGTTTCGGTGGCGCTTTCTACGCCTCCGTCCCGGCGTCATCGGTCGGGTTGTCGGTGACACCTGCCTGCTACGCCGACCTCATCGCGGTGGGGCGGGAGATCAAGTGGGCGCTCGACACGCAGGCCGTCCACCCCGTCGACCCGCGGCTGAACGGTGTTTACGGGACGATCTTCTACGACGACCTGGGTTCCTCGGACAGTGGACCGCACCAGCGCAACGTCGCAATCTTCGCCGACGGGGAGGTGGACCGGTCGCCGTGCGGCTCCGGTACGTCGGCGCGCCTTGCGCTGCTGTACGACGAGGGCCGACTGGCCGACGGTCAGGTGCTGCGGCACGAGTCGATCGTGGGGACCACGTTCCTAGGGCGTGTGGTGGAGGTTGTCGACGGTGGGGTGATCACCGAGGTCGAGGGCGCGGCGTACCGGACCGGCACGGCCACCTTCACCCTCGACCCCCGCGACCCCCTCGGCACCGGCTTCACGCTGCGCTGAGGGCTAGCATCGGGCGCATGATCTTCATTACCGCGAAGTTCCGCGTTCAGCCCGAGCATGCCTCGAACTGGCCGTCCATCAGTGCCGAGTTCACCCAGGCCACCCGGGCCGAGCCGGGCTGCCTGTGGTTCGACTGGTCCCGTTCCCTCGACGACACCGACGAGTACGTCCTGGTCGAGGCCTTCGCCGACGACGACGCGGCCACGGCCCACGTCACCTCGGCCCATTTCAAGGCCGCTCAGCAGCACCTCCCGCAGTACCTGGTGGAGACCCCACGCATCGTCAACTTCAAGCTCCCCCAGGACGACTGGTCCGAACTCGGCGAACTCGCGGTGAAGTAGCTCGTCAACCCGCGACTCAACCCGCGACTCACTCCGGGACTCACTCCGCGACTCACTCCGCGACTCACTCCGCGACGACGACGGTGTTCTGCGCCGCCGCGATCTGCCAGGTGTCCCCGTTCTTGGCGAGGAAGTAGACCGGGCTGCCGTGTTCGGCCGGCAGCTCGGTGGTCGAGCCGTCGCGACGGACGTAGGTCTGGTTGACGTTGACGACGGCTATGTCGGGCCGGACGAACAGCAGGTGGTCCGGGACGTAGGTGGCGTACGAATCCTTCGTCGCCCCGGGCAGCACCCGGCTGGTGAACTCCGCAATGGTGTCCCGCCCGTACAGCCGCTTGCCGTGCCCCGTCACCCACAGCGCGTCCTTGCGGAACAGTGCGATGAACGCGTCCACGTCCTCGTTGCTCTGGGCATCCTGTACGGCGTCGACCAGCGCCAGGATCGCATCGACATCGGCCTGACTCGGGATCTGTCCTTCGATCTTCATGCCGCCGATCCTGCTAGCTAAACCTCGCTTGAGGTCAACAGGTGTGGTGCGTTGTGCTTGGCGATCTGCCGGACGACGTACGCCGCGTCCTTGCCGACGCCGCCGACCGTGTGCGAGTTGAACATGTACTGGAACTCCTGGCCCAGCACGTAGAGCCCCGGCTGCCCGGTGACACAGCCTCGCTCGTTGGCGATCCGCCCGGACGAGTCCAGGCCGGGCAGGTCGATCCAGCCGAAGTCGGGCGTGAATCCGGTGCACCAGATCACGTTGGCGACGTCGAGCAGTACGCCGTCCTCGGTCTGCGGCCGTCCGTCGACGACACCGGCGATGCGCGGGACGCGTTCGATGCCGACGGCGAGCAGGTCCTTCTCCTTCTGCCGGATCAGGAACTCGCCGTGGCCCTCGAGCGCCTCGGCCTGCACCTTGCGGCCCGGCTTCTTGTCCTCGGTCAGGATGTGCTCCCACACCCACCAGACCAGCGGGAACATCAGCTTGCCCTGCCAGCCGCGCATCTCGATCGGCAGGTAGCCGACGTTGCGGCCGGCCAGCTGGACCTTGTGCGTCCTGCCGACCTCGACCCCGATCTCGGCACCGGAGTTCCCCGCGCCGACAATCAGCACGGTGCCCGGCCGCAACTGTCCGGGGTTGCGGTAGTCGGCCGTGTGCAGTTGGACGATGTCAGGCGAGAGTTCACCGGCGAAGGCCGGGATCTTCGGCACCCGGTGTACGCCGGTCGCCAGGATGACGTTGTCCGCTTCGAACGACTCGGTGCCCGCGGTGACGCGGTATCCGTCACCCTCGCGGAACAGTCCGTCCACCTTGGTGTTCAGGCGGATCGGTAGCGCGAACTGTTCGGCGTACCGCTCCAGGTAGGCGACCATCTCGTCCTTCGACGGGAAGGTGTAGCCACCCCCGAACTTGGCCCCGGGCAGGCTGTCGCGGTTGGCCGGCGTGAACAGGGCCAGCGAGTCCCAGCGGTTCAGCCACGACCCTCCGACCCGGTCCGCGGCGTCCAGGATGACGAACGGCTTGCCGCGCTCGGCGAGGTGGTACCCGGCCGACAGACCCGCTTGTCCGGCCCCGATCACAACTGTCTCGTACCTCATGTCTTCCTCCCTCGTGTTGTATCGAAGGTAGGAATCCGCGCTGCTGTGCCGCGTCGGTGAAAGTACCCAACACCGTGAATGGGTACCGCTCAGACCAGCTTGTGCTCGAGACCGTACGCCGTCGCGGCAGACCGCGACGAGACGCCGAGCTTGGTGAAGATGTTGCTGACGTGCCGATCTACGGTCCGCTCACTCAGCACCAGTTGATCGGCGATCACGCGGTTGGTGGCTCCGGTGGCGACGAGCCGTAGTACCTCGATCTCGCGCGGCGAAAGCAGTCCCTCCGGCCTTCTCGGCTCGGCCACAGCGCCGAGGTTCTCCAGCGTCTGTCGCGCTGTCGATGTCTCGCGGTCCGCCGACTCGTTGTCGCCCAGCGCACGGCAGGCATCCGCGATCAGCAACCGCGTGCGAGCTTCCTGGTACGGCGCTCGCAGCTCGACCCACCGGCGCAGGGCAGCGCGGGCCGGCGTCAGTGCGGAGTCCGGGCGGCCTTCGGCGAGGCGGATCATCGCCTGGGCCTGTTCCTGGAGCGCGTAGACGATCGTGGTACGACACTTGCTCGCGAGATCGGCGAGGGCGTCGACTGCTTTCTCGGCCGCTTCGAGGTCGCCCGACGCCACCAGGATCTCGGCAGCGGCGAACTGGACCTCCACGCGCTTGGCGTCGTTCTGCGACTCGGAGAGACATCGGCGGATCATCGCAGCCGCCGCCTGCACACTGCCCTGCTGCAGCCGTAGCAGAGCCAGTCCGGGCTGCGGGTCATAGCCGAGCCGGCTCGCCTCGGTGAAGCACTCCTCGGCATCGGCGAAGTGTCCCTGCAGTCGGTCGAGATCCCCACGCACGTACGCCGCGCAACCGGCAGCCCACAAGTCGATGTCGGCTGTGCTCACGCCGGCCAGATCCTTGCGGGCGTCGGTCCACGCGCCACGCAGTTGCTTGAGCTCGGCCCGACGTACCTTGCACTCGCCGGTGAAGTTGGCCAACTCGGGCTGCGCGTCGCACCACCGGGTCATCGCGGCGGTCCACTCCTCCGCCCTCCGAAGCTCGTACACCGTCCAGCAGCCGGAGATCGCACCGCAGTAGACGATGCCGGTCACCATCGGCGAGAGCGAGCCGGAGGTGAGCTCGACCATGGCCTCGTCCAGCTTCGCCAGGCCGTTCGCCGTACGACCGAGCTCTAGCAGGAACAGTCCTTCCTGGTGCAGCGCCAGCCCGACCAAGTCCCTGTTGCCAAGCCGGCGCCCGGCTGCGACCGCCTCATTGCTGATCGCCAGCGCCTGCTCCAGGTCTGCTGCCCCGAAGGCCTCACTCATCCTCAGGACGGCGGCGGGTACCGAGTCGGTCCCGTCCTCCTCGATCAGCCGTGCGGCGCGGGCCAGCCAGCCGCCACCGACCACCACGTCGCCGGACACCATCCGCTGAAGCCCGGACCAGAGCGCGGCGGACGCTGCGCCGAGCAGGTCGTGTTGTGCGAGCAACTGCTCGTAGGCGCGCTCACGGATGGCGTAGTAGTCATCCATCCGACCCAGCAGCATCGCCGCGACGGCATACCGGTCCAGGTCGTCGGCGTCCAGGGTTCCCGCGGCCGCCAACAGCTCGTACGCCCGCGCCCAGGCCCGTGCGTCGTACGCACTCCTGGCCTCGGCGACAGCGTCCACGTGCCCAGTATCAGCCTCCATGCTCGATCCGGTACTGCTCCTCGAGCTCCTCGAACCGACCAGGCGCGCCCTCCGCCAGCACAACCTCCCGCCCACCGACAACGCGCCGTACCCGCTCGACTACCTCGCCCGGCGCCTCGTCGGTCCCGGCGAACCCCCGGATCGTCACCTCAAAAGTCATCACCCACCCGAACCTACTGAAGGACGCCCCGCAACCACATCAGGGTTTCCCGCGGCAACTACCCTGACTCGGGATACGACTGGAGGACCATGAGCGGCCTGACTGTTGCCTCACTCAACACCCGGGGCATCCCGCTCCGCGGCTCGCGACTGGGCGAGCGGTGCACGGCGATTGCCGCAGTGTTCGAAGCGTCCGCGGTGGATGTCGTCAACTTCCAGGAGGTACTGACCTACTACCACCTCCGGCAGTTGGTGCGACGTCGTACCGCTTCGTGAACTTCCGCCGCTCGGCGGCCGGGCCGGCCGGCGGGTTGGTGACCGTGTCGCGGAGACCTGTCGCCGGGAGCAGCTACCACCGCTTCCCGATCCCGTCAGCCGCTGACATGGCCGGACTGCCCCGGCTGTACCGGCTGACGGCGGCCATGAAGGGATCGCTGGTGACCAGACTGGCGGGGATCAGCATCGTGAACACCCACCTGCTGGCCAACCGCGACGGCGACTGGTCACAGACGAACCGCTTCTACCGCCTGCACCAGGGCCAGTTGGCCGCGCTCGGCCAGTACGTCGGCACAGTACAGCAGCCCGCGATCGTGTCCGGCGACTTCAACATTGCCCGCGACAGTTCGCTGTACCGCGACTCCATCCGCGACACCGGCCTGCTCGATGCCTTCGGCGACGACTGTCCTCCGACGTTCCATGCGGCGTACCTCGAGCCGGGCAAGATCTCGAACTGCATCGACTTCTTGCTGCTCTCGAATCCGTCGATCACGGTCGAGGCGGCGGAACTGACCTTCACCGGCGAACTGCCGATGCCCGGTGGTCCGGGGTACCTCTCCGACCACCTGGGGCTGCAGGTACGGGTCAAGTTCTAACGCCCGCGTTCGTCGCCCTTGTCCCGGTTCAGTTTCGCCATACCCCAACCCCTTCACGCCGACCCGAGCCACCGCCGCCATCCAGGCCGGCACCGCCAGCATCCTCCACCACCTCACCGGCATCGTCATCTGGCTCACGTAACAAGCGCCCGGAACCTGTGGTCCGGGCGCTTGTTGCTGCGTGTTCGTCAGCGGCGTCGGCCCCACTTGCGGGCAGTGCCGACACCGGCCAGGTGAAGTGCAACGCACAGAAGACCAGCGGTGAGAAGTGTCTGCGGCGTGAATGCGTCGCTGGCCCGGACGTTGGCCCAGTCCAGGATGAGCGCGAGCCCGAAGATAACTGCGGCGATGATCGCGAACATCGAATGCTCCTTGTCGGAAGTCGGGCGGATACCTAGCCAGTACCCACCGCAACTCCCCCACAATTCGAAGGCCGGCTTCACTGTCCTGCGCGACGGGCCGCGCCCGGCTGTCGTCTCGGGTCCTGTCCGTCGTACTCACCGTGCCAGGAGGTCCACAGACTGGCATAGTGGCCGCCCGCACCAACGAGTTGGTCGTGGGTGCCCAGCTCGACCAGTTCGCCCGCCTCCAGCACCGCCACTCGGTTGGCGTCGTGCGCGGTCTGCAGCCGGTGGGCAATTGCGATGACCGTGCGCCCGCGCAGGACCGCCGCCAGCGACTGCTCCGTCTCCCGGGCGGTCGTCGGGTCGAGCAACGCCGTTGCCTCGTCCAGGATCAGCGTGTGCGGGTCGGCAAGCACGACTCGCGCCAGCGACAACTGCTGGGCACGCGCGCCATCGAGGCTGATGACGGCGCCGACCTCCGTGTTCAGGCCTTGCGGCAAGTCGTTGATCCAGCGCGCGCCCAGAGCCTCCAGCGCGCCGCGCAGTTCCTCGTCGGTGGCGTTCGGTTTCACCACCCGTAGGTTGTCGCGCACCGTGTCGTGAAAGACGTGGTGGTCCTGGGTTATCAGCACTACCTGTTCGCGTAGCCGGTCCGCCGGGAGGTCCGCCACCGGCGTCCCTCCCACGGTCACCGACCCGGTGCGGGGTCGGTCGAGGCCCGCCAGCAGCCGGGCCAGCGTGGACTTCCCCGCCCCTGAGGTGCCAATGATGGCCAGCCGCTCGCCGGGCCGCACCACCAGGTCGATTCCACGCAGTACGTCCCGGCCGCCGTCGTAGGCGTAGCGGACGCCGGACACCTCGATGCGGTCGTCTGTCGGGGACGCAGCAGTCCTGAGCTCCTCGCGCGGTACCTCCGCAAGTCCCTCGATCCGCGCATAGGACGCGATCGCGCCCTGCAACTGCTCCACCCACACCGTCAGCGTGTCCAATGGACCCACCAGCTGCCGCATGTACACCGTCGCGGCCACGACCACGCCGACGCTGACCAGACCGTTCGCGTGCAGCGCCCCACCCACCAGCAGAACACCGACGGCCGGCAGCGCGCACGAGACATCGAACGACGGGAACAGCACCGTCCGCAGCCGCAGTGTCCGCAGCCGGGCGGCCCTTGCGTCGGCGACTGCTCTGTCTGCGGCCTCTGCGCGTCGGCCTTCCAGTGCGAGCGCCTCAATCGTGCGGGCGCCCTTCGCGGTGCTCGTGACGACGTCGGCGAGCCGCGCGCCGGTGGCCGCCTCGGTCAGGTAGGCCGGACGGGCACGCCGCAGGTACCAGCGCAGCGCGGCGCCCACGCCGAGGAAGCACACCAGCCCGCACAGCCCGAGCAGCGGGTTCAGCACAAGCACTGCGGCGATGAGGAACACAGCCTGGACGAGGGCCACGAGGACCTCGGGCACCGCCCGCCGCAGCGTCAACGCCACCACGGAGGCGTCCGTAGTACCGCGGGCGATCAGGTCGCCGGCGGGCACATGCTCCGCGACAGACGGCGGCAGCGCGAGCGTACGCGCCAGGAACCGCTCGCGAACCCGACCCGCCGTGCGCTCGCCGAACCGGTAGCCCACTGCAAGCGCCCACCGCCCTAGCAGCATCTGCACGACGGTGAACACCAGCGCACCGAGCGCCAGGCGATCCACGGTGCCGAGTACGTCGCCGGAGCCCGCCCGGACTGCGTCGACGATCCGGCCGAGCAACCACGGCCCGACCAGGCCCGCCGCAGAGGCCATGCCGTTGAGCAGCAGGAGGCCGGCTACGGCGCCGCGGTCCGCGCGTAGGTCGCCCCACGCCGCGGCCCGAACCAGCTTTGCCCCTGCCACAGGCAGCGTCGCAGTCACGAGCCCACCTGCCCGTCCTGCACGCGGGACACCAGGTCCCGGTAGGCGGCGTTGTCGCGCAGCAGCTCCTCATGCGTGCCGGACGCCGCGGCGCGGTTGTGGACCAGGAAGATGACCTCGTCGGCTTGGTCGAGTACGAGCGGCGACGTCGTAGTGACCACTGTCGTGAGGCCGCGCCTGGCCACGCGTACCCGGTCGACTACGGCGGCCTCGGTGAGCGCGTCGACTGCGGAGGTCGGCTCGACAGCCAGCAACACGTCCGGTGCGGCGTAGAGGGCGCGCGCCAGGCGGAGCCGCTGCCGCTGCCCGCCTGACAATGTGCTGCCGCCCCACGTGACGGGCGCGTCCAGACCGCCGGGCAGCGCCTCCACGACGTCCTCTGCCACGGCGGTCCGCACTGCCGCATCGATCCGCTTGTCGTCGGGCTCGAACCGACCCGCGACGGCGGCGCGTACCGTACCTGCGAACAGGTCGGCGTTGTTGTCGGCGACAACCAACCTGTCCCGCAACTGGTCGGCCGCTACCGCGTCGACCCGCACCCCTGCCCACGTCGCGTCGGTGCAGGTGAACCGGCCCAACCTCTCCACCACGGCGATTGCTTCATCGGGACGCGCGCTCACCAGCGCCGTCAAGAGACCGGGCCGCACCAGGACGCCGGACTCCGGGTCGGCCAGCGGCCCGCAGCCAGCCGGGAGGTCGATCACGTCATGGAGGCTGTCGTGTTCGGGCCGCAGATTGAGCAGGTCGACGATGCGCCGGGCGGCTACCCGCGCGCGGGCGATCTCGCCACCGCTCTCAATGAAGGACGACACCGGTACAACAAGTACGGCGACGTAGCCGTAGACCGCGACGAGGTCTCCGATGGTGATTTCGCCTTGCGCGGTCATTCGCGCCGCCAGCCACACCACTGCCGCCAGAAACAGTGCGGGCAGCCCGCTCGCCAGAGCGGTCACCCAGCTCGCCGGGCTGCCGACGCGGTAGCCACGCTCCACCAGTTCCCGCGACTGGCGCGTGTAGCGCTCGGCCGCAAACTCCTTGCCTCCGAGGCCGTTGAGCACATGCAGCCCGCCCAGGATGTCCACCAGCCGCGTGGTCAGCATGCCCTGGTCTACCCGGTAGTCGCCGCCGGTGCGCTCGATGCGTCGCAGTAGCGGCCCGACGGTGGCAGCCAGCAGCGGTACCCCGGCAAGCACGACCAAGGCCAGGAGCGGCGACATGGTAAACAGCACCACAGCGACCACCGCGTACGCCACGACCGCGCCGAACCCCGGACCCGTCACGGTCATCGCCTGCGCGACGATCTGTACGTCGGAGATACCGATCGTCACCACCTCACCCGTGCCGATCCGCCGGGACAGCGCAGAGCCCAAGCGGGCGGTGTGCCGCACGACCGTGCGCACTGTGCGGAACGATGCGTCCATGCGGATCTTCGTCATGGTTCGGTGCCGGGAGATCGCCAGTACGGCGATGAGCAGGCTCACCACGACCAGCACCACACACCATGTGACCAGGGCTGCAGTGTCTCCAGCGACGAGACCATCATCGACCGCGCGGGACAGCACCCACGGCGACACGGCCAGGCCGACCATCCAGGAACTCCCCAGCGCCGCGCCTGCCGCGACGCGGCGCGCCTGCGACCAGGCGAGCCAGAACAGGAAGCGGAATGGGCCACTCGTGTCGCGGGGCGCGGGAGGGATCCAGTCCTCGGCCAACCGATCCGCCGACCCGCGGCTGTTCGACATCAGCCAACCCTAGCCGTGCCCCATGCGCGGCGAGCGAGACGCATTCCTCACAGTTGCCCTTGAAGACCGCTGGCAGTGGGTGCTGCCAGCAACGACCGTCATGCGTCGCTCCGAGCCCGCGGGAGTCGAGCGGGCAGGATGCAGGCCCAACATCAAGATACTCGGCGAGCGGATCGGCCACGCCGACATCACGGTCACCGGCACGACGTCCAGCACGGATGCCTTGGGTACTGATCTGGGTACAGATCGCGAAATGTCCGCCGAAGACCCGACCGACGAACCGGTGTGAAGCAGCTCACTCCCGCCATCAGGACGAGATCTCCAGTTGGACAACCTGCAGGTCAGACCCCATAGGACAAAACGAAGGCCCGGACCTGTTGGTCCGGGCCTTCTTTCGTAGCGGGGGCAGGATTTGAACCTGCGACCTCTGGGTTATGAGCCCAGCGAGCTACCGAGCTGCTCCACCCCGCGCCGTTGTGGTTTTAGTTTAGTGGATCGGCGCTGAGCAACCAAATCGGCTCCCGGTGTGGCTCGGGGTGAGCGAAAACCCGTGCCACAGGCGGGCGGTGCGGCGTACCGTCCGGGTATGTCCCGACACGTCATTCGCCCGTTCGCGGAGGCGGACCTGCCTGCGGCCGCCGGCCTGCTCGCGGAGCGGCACAGGGAGCACCGGAAGCGACACCCTCTGCTGCCAGCCGAGTACGAGGACGAGCAGGTCGCCGTGGTCGAGGTCACGGCCCTCTGGGAGAGCGAGAGCGCGTCCGGCGCCGTACTGCTGGAGGGAGACGAGCTGACCGGCTACGTGCTGGGTGCGCCCAAGCCGTCGCCTGTCTGGGGTCCCAACGTCTGGATCGAGGCCGCAGGCCAGGCCGTGCGTGAGCCAGAACACATCCGCGACCTCTACGGCGCTGCCGCCGCCAAGTGGGTGGACGACGGCCGGACGGCTCAGTACGTGCTAGTGCCGGACGACGCGGAGCTGGTCGACGCCTGGTTCAGGCTGGGCTTCGGCTCGCAACACGCGCACGCGGTTCGTCCGGCGCCGACCACGCGGCTGGAGGCACCGCCTGGTCTGACCGTACGACGTGGCACGCGCGACGACATCGCCGTACTGGCCGAGCTGGACCTGGTACTGCCACAGCACCAAGGACAGTCGCCGGTGTTCTCGGCCGGGGAGCTACCCACGCTGGAGGAGGCACTGGCCGACTGGGAGGAATCGATCGACGACCTGGACTACGCGACATTTGTTGCCGAGTACGACGGTCGCGTGATCGGCTCGTCCGTCGGGTGCTCGGTGGACAAGTCCAGTGCGCACAGCGGGCTGGCTCGGCCGGACAACGCGGGATTCCTGGGCTATGCCGCCGTACTGCCGGAGGCACGTGGTCGCGGGGCCGGCCGCGCGTTGGGTGAGGCCGTGCTGCAGTGGTCCGCCGACACCGGCTACACAGCCGTGGTCACCGACTGGCGGGTTACCAACCTCCTGTCGTCGCGGACTTGGCCGAAGCTCGGTTTTCAGCAGACGTTCCACCGGCTGCATCGGCTGATCGGGTACTGAGGAGCTTTTCCACAGGTTCGAATTCGCGCGCCGGGAAGGGCGCCGATCGGTGCAACTTCTAGGGCAAGAAGACGCCTTGCAGCAGGCAGGGCGTCGGCGTCCTCAGGAGGCAGCCATGTCGCGTTCTTCCCTTGGTTCCCGAGCCGTTCCGACGACCCGTCGTATCGTGATCGGGAGCGCGGTCGTCCTCGCCTCACTCGGTATCTGGACGACCGCCTCGGCTGCGGCGACCGGTATCGAGCCGCGATCCGGGTACGCCGTGGCTCCCCCATCGACCGAGCAGAGGGCATGCACCTTGGACGGCTTCGTGATCGAGCATCTTCCCGACGGGATCGGTACGCCGACCGACTTCGAGTACGAGTGGGAGGACGTCAGCTTCCACAGCCGGGTCTGGGAGACCGCGCCGGATCCCGAGGGTGCGTACAAAGTCGACCTGACGATGAAGACCATGCGCGGCGAGAAGCTGTCGGATCTCGAGGCGCTCAAGGACTTCCTGGCCGAGTACGAGGAGAAGGATCCGGAGACCTGGGAGCTGCGCCCGGTCAAGGTCGGCGCGTACGACGGCCTGGTCGCGGGCGACGAGGTGTTCTACTTCGTCTCGCCCGGGGTCGCTGCCGAGGTGTCTCTCGATCGCGGACGTTTCTCCGAGCAGGATCTGCTCGACACGGCGACCGGCTTCCATCCGGAGACCACCAGCTGATCGTGTGAAGCCGGCGCTGCCTCTCCGGCGCTCTCGGCAGCCGATGCTGTGGGCAACGAACCGGGGCGGCGACATCGACGGTGGTCGATGTCGCCGCCTCGGGTGAGCAGCCGCTCGGTCAGCCTGTCGGCGAGGGGGTCGGTGGACCCGATGGTGCCGGCGTGGATGGCGTCGTTGTCGGCGTACCACTGGGAGGCGGCGTGCTCGGCGTGACCGCGGCTCCCGCCGTGACGGCTCGGTCGATAGCCGCCTTCATCAGGTTGACCTGTTTCTGGTATTCCGCGAGGTTGCCGGCCCTCAGCGCAGTCTGGGCCGCCTCATAGGCTGTCTGCGCCTGCGCCAGCGCCTGTTTGACCGTCTGGTTGGTCGACGGTGTGTTCGGCGTCGTCGGCTGGTTGGGCGTCGGTTCACCGGTGCTGACGGTGGTGTTGAACACCCTGGTCAGCGCCTCCTGCAGCGTGCTGCCGAAGGCGACCCGCTCGCCGAACGAGACCAGGACGTAGCGCAGCACCGGATAACTACCGGGTCCACTCGTCCGCACCGAGTACACGGGTTGGACGTAGAGCAGGCCACCGCCGAGTGGCAGCGTCAGCAGGTTGCCGAACTGTGCTCTAGCGCCGCTGGTCGGCTGGTTGATCGGGAGCAGCGCGGTTCTGATCCCGTCGTCGGTCTGGAACTTGTTGAAGACTTGTCCGGGACCCGGGATCTGCACGTTGCCGGGCAATCGGAGGATCCGGAACTTGCCGTAGTCCGGCGATGTCGCCTCGGCATCGACGGCCATGAACGCGGTCAGGTTCTCCCGTTCTGCGTTCGGCACGTACACCGAGGTGAGCGAGAACTTCGGCTCGGTCTGATCGGGCATCCGCAGCGAAAGGTAGAAGGGAGGCTGGTTGTTCTGAACCGACGAGTCGGCGCCGGCGGTCACCGCGGTCGGGTCCGCCGGGACGCGCCACAGGTCGCTGTTCTGGTACCAGGTGGTCGAGTCCTGGACGTGGTACTTGGCCAGCAGGTCACGCTGAACCTTGAACATGTCCTCCGGGTACCGCAGGTGGGACATCAGCGCGGGCGAGATGTCCGAGCGCGGCTTGACCGTGTCCGGGAATGCCTTCATCCACGTCTTCAGCACCGGGTCACTCTCGTCCCAGGCGTACAGCTCGACCGAACCGTCGAACGCATTGACGACGGCCTTGACCGAGTTGCGGATGTAGTTGATCTCCTCGCTCGGCTGCTGCGCGATGGTGCCGCGGCCGGTCGTGGTGTCCCGGGTGCTGTCGTCCAGGGCGACCTTCTCGGAGTACGGGTAGTTCGCCGAGGTGGTGTAGCCGTCGACGATCCAGACGACCTGGCCGTCGACGATGGCCGGGTACGGGTCGCCGTCCGGGGTCAGCCACGGCGCGGCCTTCTCGACTCGCTCGCGCGGGCTGCGGTCGTAGAGGATCTTCGAATCGGGGTTCACCCGGCTGGACAGCAGGATGTTCGCGTCGCGGAACTTGGTGGCGTAGAGCAGCCGGTTGAAGAACGTGCCGACCGGGACGCCGCCCTTGCCGGCGTAGGTGTTCAGCGTCGGGTCGCCGCCGTTCGTACCCTCCGGCGTGTCGAGCTCGACCGCCTGACCACCCTCCGGCCCGCCGACGATCGAGTAGTCCGGGGACTGCTCGCCGAAGTAGATCCGCGGTTCGTACTTACCGAGCTGACCGGTCGGCGGCAGGTCCTTCTCCGACCACACCGGCGTTCCGTCGGCGGCCCGCTGGTTGCCGTTCGCGGCGACGACGCCGTAGCCGTGGGTGTAAACGGTGTGGTCGTTGTTCCAGTTGCGCTGGCCGGCCGGCAACCGGTCGACCTGCACCTCGCGGACCGCGATCACCGTGTCGTTGACCTTGTTGCCGACCTTGTACCGGTCGACGTCGAGGTCGGTGGGGAACGAGTAGAAGCCACGCACCTGCTGCAACTGCTCGAACGTCGGCCCGACCACACTCGGGTCGATCAGCCGAATACCCGGCAAGACCTCGGCGTCTCCGGCCAGATCGCTCGGGGTCGCCGTCGCCTTCGCCTGGTAGTTGATGACCTCGGTGCCCTCCAGGCCATACGCCTGGCGCGTCGCCTCGATGTTCTTGCTGATGTACGGCGCCTCACGCACCGGCTCGCTCGGCCGGACGCGCAACTGCTGCAAAGCCGCCGGCCACAATGCGCCGAGCAGGATCGCCGAGAGGATCAGTACGACAGTGCCCACACCCGGCAGCAGCCACGTCCGGCGTACGACATTGGCGAAGAACAACCCGGCACACAGCACCGCGATGACCGCCAGGATTTCCTTGCTGGGCAGGACCGCGTTGTCACCTGTATAGGAGATACCGGTGAACAGCCGACTGTCCGAGGTCGTCAGTCCGTAGCGATCCAGCCAGTAGCTGAACGCCTTCAGCAGGACCAGCAGGCCGAGCAGCACGGAGAACTGCACCTGCGCCGCGCCGGAAGCCTTCTGCCCCTTCGCGGACGGGCGGAAGCCGCCGTACAGATAGTGGGTGATGATCGCCGCGACCAGCGACAGCAGCACGATCGAGTAGCCGAAGCCGAGCAGGACGCGCAGCCACGGGTAGTCGAAGACGAAGAACGCGATGTCCTTGTTGAAGTGCTTGTCGGTGACGCCGAACGGGGTCCGGTTCCGCCAGGCGAGGAAGACCTTCCACTCCCCCGACGCGGCCGAGCCGCCGAACACCAGCATCAGAGTCGCGATCACGCCGACGGCGATCTTCCCGCGCTGCTGCAGCAGGTCGCCGTACCGCTCGAAGCCTGGGCTCGGCGACGGCGCGAGGGCGACCCGCGGCCGGGTCCGGAAGGCGATGACGATGTTCGCGACCACGGCCGCCGCCATCAGCAGGCCGACCACGAAGAACAGCAGTACCCGGGTCCCGAGCACCGTGCTGAACACGGAACCGAGGTCGACCGAGCGGTACCACAGCCGCTGCGTCCAGACGTCGGTGAAGACACTGAACAGGATGAGCAGGACGATCAGCGTGGCGATCGTGGGCAGCAGTGCCCGGGGCCGTCCTCCAGACGTTCGCCGCGTCCTCCGCGGCTCCTCCGGCATGTCGTAGACGCCGTCGCTCATGATCGGTTCTCCTCGTCGTCATTCATGCCGTCGACCCCAGGACCTTCGCCTGGCCGGCTGCCGACCGAAGGTTCGAATGTCAAAGACAGTACTTCGCACAGCGTGGGGACCAAGTCTGCGCCGGTCAGCACGGCGCTGTCCTGGTCGTGCGACCGCAGCCGGACGGCACCGAACCGGTCGCCTTCCCGCAGGACCGCGGCGACCATCCGGACCTCGTGGCGGCGTGGATCGCTGCCGGCCATCCGGGCCAGCTCGGCGTCGGACTCGGCGCTGGACAGGCCCGCTTCGGCCGAGGCCGGCAGGACGACTCGCTCGATCGCGAGTGCACAGCCGCTGACGCCGTCCGGCCACTCGATCCGGCCCAGTGCATCGGCCAGGTGCTCGTCCTCGAGAGCGCCCGGCAGTTCACCCTGGGCGACCGGAGTCAGCGGCTGGGACGCGTCCTCGGCGCCGAGCTCGGCGGCCAGTTGCGGTTCGGCGCGGAGCAGTTCTTCGGTGGGGACCAGCGCGAACAGCTGCGCGGGCTGGTCCCAGCCCGCGCTGCTCACGTGCTTCTCGATCTCGACCACCGCGCGACTGAGCGCGTCGGGAGGCAGAGTGCCTACGGAATCCATGCCGTCAGCTCTCCCCTTCGGCCGGCCGATACGTTCAGGTTGCTCATCGCGTACATGTCGGGACAGCTCCGGTTCCGCTGGCGATCGCGCTGAGAGCGCTGATCGCCTCGCTCAGGGTGGTGATCTTCACCAGTTGGATGTCCTTCACGCCCGCGTGCAGTGCAGCCTCGCAGTTCGGTCCGGGAACCAGGAAGACGGTGGCGCCGTCCTCCTTGGCGCCCGCGATCTTCTGCTGGATCCCGCCGATCGCGCCGACCTGGCCGAGTGCGTCGATCGTCCCGGTGCCGGCAACATGCTTGCCCTCAAGCAACGCGCCCGGTGTCAGCTTGTCGTAGATGGCCAGCGCGAACGCCGTACCGGCACTCGGGCCGCCGATGTCCTGGCCGAGGTTGACCGTCACTTTCACCGGCGACTCGATCCCGATGGTGATACCGACCATCGGGCGGGTGGCCTCGCCCGGCGTGGCCGCGGTCTTCAGCTGCACGGTCTGCTCGGCGCCGTCGCGGCGGATCAGGAAGATCACGTCCTCGCCCACCTTGTGCTTGCGGACGAGGTCGCCGACCTGCGGGACCTGCGACACCGTCACACCGTCGACCGCGAGGACGACGTCACCCGGCTTGAGCTTGCCGTCGGCCGGGGTGTCCTTCCCCACCGTCGAGACCTTCGCGTGGAACGGCACCTTCGCCGCCTGCAGAGCGGCCGCGATCGCGCTGTCCTGCGAGCCGGTCATCTCCGCCGTGTTCTGCTCCTCGACCTCATCAGCGCTCTGCTCCGGCGGATAGATGATGTCGCGCGGGAACAGATCGTGGTGCGGGTCGAGCCAGTTGCGCATCGCCTGCGGCAGGGTGAGTTCACGCTCCGGCGAGGTGACCGACACGGTGGTCAGGTCGAGCCGGCCGGAGGTCTGGAACGTCTCGTGCCCGGAGATCTCGATGACCGGCTTGCCCTTCGTCTCGCCGAGGGTGTCCTTCACCGGCCCCGGGCTGAACGAGACGAACGGCACCGGGAAGGCGGTGACCAGCCCGAGCGAGATGACGAGCACGACGATCGAAGCGACCAGCGTGGCGGTACGACGTGTCACGAACCCTGCCCTGCGATCTTGGTGGAACCGAACGTCTCGGCCGGACCGAGCTTCCTGGTAACGGCGAGCGTCCCCGCTGACTCCAACGCTCCAGCGCCCCAAACCGTCCCGCCGTCACCGAAACCGGCCCTCCCCGCACCACTCACCACACCGGTACGCCCGGCATTTCTCGCCGTACCGGTCCCGGCATCGGTCGCCGTACCAGTGGAACGGGGCTTGGCGGCGGAGTTCGGGTTACGGATGGAGCCCTGGGGGTCGGGTGAGGTGGGGTTCGTGGCCGACTCGGATCTGCCGGCGGACTCGCCGGTGCTGGGATTGTCGGCTGCTGAGTTCTTGGGGGTACGGCGGCGGAGACTACGGCGTCGTTCCGGGGTTGCCCGTGGTCCCGGCGCGGCGAGTGCCTCGTTGAACCGGCGGAAGTCCTCGACCGATGCGAAGGCACCACCGGACCGGCGCGGACCACGGCTCCGCCCGCGCCACGCCGCCCAGCACATCGCCAGCAGCGTCGCGACCAGCGGGAACGCCAGCCACGCCAAAACCTTCATCCGGCCACCTTCATGCGCCCAGAGTACGTGTCAGTGAGCGCCGACCCACTCGCTAGGACCGTCGGTGAAGTGCTGGTGTTTCCAAATCGGAACCTCGGCCTTGAGATCGTCGATCAGCCTCCGGCAGGCGGCGAACGCGACATCGCGGTGCGACGCGGCCACGGCCACGATCACGGCGGCGTCGCCGATCTTGAGGTCCCCGGTGCGGTGTACGGCGGCCAGCGCGGTCACAGCGGGGTCGTCACAGACACGCAGCGCAACCTTCCGCAGGTGCTCCAGCGCATCCGGGTGAGCCTCGTAGCTCAGCCGATCGACCGGCTTCTCGTGGTCGTGGTTGCGCACAGTACCGATGAAGACAGCGGTCCCACCGGCGCTCGCGTCGGCAACAGCGGCCAGCACCTCGTCACTGGACAGCACACCCTCACGGATGTCCAGCAGCCTGATCGCGTCGCTCATCGTCCCTCACTCCCGCCGGGAATCCACCCCACACACCTACCACGAACCAACCCTCACCCCCTCAATTCTCCCTCACCAGCCCTCACCACCCCCTCCCACCCCGTCCTCCCAACGCTCCGCCGTCACAGCTCCTCTGCCCGCAACTGCCAGCGCCGCCCAGCTCTTCACCTGCTGCTCCCGCCACCGCCTCACCCCGCAGAACCCGTCCGTCGCTCCCGGCTCCGGCGTACCCAGCACAATCCCCTGACCTGTTGCTCCCGCACGCCCTACCGCTTCACAACTCCCACCCGCCAGGCCCCGCAGCTCCTCGCCCGCGACTCCAGGGTTGGCGGGCTGTGGTGATGGGGTTGTCGGGGGAAAGTCAGGGGTCTGCCAGGGGCGAAGTGGAGGGGTAATGCGTTCGCCGGGGGAGGAACTGGAGGGTGGAACCAGTACGTTGGAGTTGTACGCCCCACCCGCACAGGAAGGCCCACTCCGATGAGCGACGAACCGGACAACCCGTTCAAGGGAACTCCGTTCGAGGCCATGTTCCAGCAGTTCTCCGGTGCGGCCGGCGCGGGCGGCGCTCCCGACCTGAACGCGATCTTCGCCCAGGTCCAGCAGCTGCTCAGCGGTTCCGGCGACGGTAAGCCGGTGAACTGGGATCTGGCCAAGGACATCGCCCGCAAGACCGTCTCCGCGGGCGGGGACCGGTCCATCACGCCGACCGACTCGGACCGGGTGGCGGACGCGGTCCGGCTGGCCGAGCACTGGTTGGACGAGGCAACCACGCTGCCGGAGGCTTCCACCTCGTCCGCGGCCTGGAGCCGTGCGGAGTGGGTGGAGAACACGCTGCCGGTCTGGCAGA
Source organism: Kribbella steppae (assembly GCF_004342025.1). Classification (GTDB taxonomy): domain Bacteria; phylum Actinomycetota; class Actinomycetes; order Propionibacteriales; family Kribbellaceae; genus Kribbella; species Kribbella steppae. The sequence goes on from NZ_SLWN01000002.1 coordinate 293,092, forward strand.
CGATCGTAGACCCGGTCGCCGAGCACGTCGCTGGCGCGATGGGCAACGCGCTGCCGGCCGAGGCTCAGCAGTTGGCGGGGCCGATGGCGGGCATGCTGCGGCAGCTGGGTGGTTCCATCTTCGGTGCACAGGTCGGTCAAGGGCTGGGTGAGCTGGCCGGCGAGGTCGTGAGCTCGTCCGACATCGGACTGCCGCTCGGACCGACCGGGCAGGCGGTGCTACTTCCGGACAATGTCGCGAAGTTCGCCGAAGGGCTGGGGCTGGCCGACGAAGACGTGCGGCTGTATCTCGCGCTGCGCGAAGTCGCTCACCAGCGGCTGTACGCCGGGGTCCCATGGCTCCGGCAGCACGTGCTCGCCGCAGTGGCGGACTATGCCGCGGGCATCGAGGTCGACACCGGCAAGATCGAGGAGGCGATGGCGGGCATCGATCCGCAGAACCCGGAGGCCATGCAGGAGGCGCTCGCGGGCGGACTCTTCGAGCCGGAGGACTCCGAGCAGCAGAAGGCGGCTCTGGTCCGGCTGGAGACCGCGCTCGCGTTGGTCGAGGGATGGGTGGACGACGTCGTACGGCAGGCGACGAAGGACCGGATGCCGGCGGCGGTTCAGCTGGCGGAGACGGTACGACGGCGTCGGGCCGCGGGTGGTCCGGCGGAGCAGACGTTCGCCACGCTGGTCGGGCTGCAGCTCCGGCCGCGGCGACTGCGTGACGCTGCCAATCTGTGGGCCGCCGTACGTGACGCACGTGGTGTGGATGGCCGCGACGAACTCTGGTCGCACCCGGATCTCCTGCCGAGCACGTCCGACCTGGACGACCCCATCGGCTTCGCCCAGCACGCCGGCGAACTGGCCGACATCGACATCACCGACTTCCTGCCCGACGAAGGCACCCAGGAAGGCGACCAGGGCAACAACCCGGACACCCCCAAGTAGTCGTCGCCGCACACCCGTACGGCGCTCCAACCTGCGTCTTGCCGCGGAACGCCGTACGGTCCCGGACGCACTCCTGCGCACGAACGTCGTACGGTCCCGGACGCACTCCTGAGCACGGACGTCGGACGGTGCCGGACGCACTCCTGAGCACGGACGTCGTACGGCGCCGGACGGTCTCTTGAGGTGGTGGGAGAGACTGGCGGGATGCTTCTTGGGGATGCGGTAGGCACGTTGGAAGGCTGGACTGCGCCTGATGGGGCGCAGGGGGAGTTGCGGGCGCACTATCTGCGGCATCTGGCTGAGCGGCCGGATGGGATGTGGCGCAGTTGCCGGCCGGAGCATGTGACGTCCAGCGCTCTGGTGGTGGATGCGCCCGGGAACCAGGTGCTGTTGACGCTGCACAAGGTTGTCGGGCAGTGGCTGCAGCTCGGCGGGCACTGCGAGGCCGGTGACACGACGCTGGCCGATGCGGCTCTGCGGGAAGCTACGGAGGAGTCCGGGCTGACTGGGCTGTCGATCGATCCCAGTCCGTTGCAGCTCTCGCGGCATCAACTGTTGGCCGGTGGGTGTGCTGGTGCGTTCCATCTGGATGTTCAGTTCCTGGTCACTGCCACGGAGACGACTGACTTCGTCGTCAGCGAGGAGTCGCACGATCTCGCATGGTTCGCAATCGACGCACTTCCGGAAGGCGTGGACCACACGGTCGAGGATCTGGTGAGCAGGGCCCGCCAGCGCCTTGCGCTCGTCCCGGGTAGAGACACCCGAGGGTGATCGACGGCTAGCAACTGATCGCGGCCATCCGGTCGCCTTTGTGTGCCGAAGGATCTCCGTGAGCTTCGACATCGATCACTACGCCCAGACTTCGACCCGCATCCGCTGGGACGACCTCGACATGTCCTCGTTCGAGACCCGGCCGCTGTCCGACGACGCGCTCCGCTGCCTCAGCTACATGAGCGACGTGGAGACCCACACGGTCTGTTACCTGCGCGACCTGCTTGTCACGCCCTCGCACGCCGATCCTGAGGTCACCGTGTTCCTGACGATGTGGAACCTCGAGGAGTACTGGCACGGTGAGGTGCTGGACGAGGTACTCGAGCGGCACAGCATTCCGACCGGGCCCGAGCACACCCGCGCGGTGCGTTCCCGGCTCGGCTGGCGCGACCGGCTGGCGCCGATCCGGCAGTCGCTGCTGGCGAACATCATCGGCGAGGACTTCATCGCCACGCACATGGCGTGGGGCGCGATCAACGAGTGGTGCGCGCATTCGGCGTACACGCGGCTGATCCAGGCCGAGAGCAATCCAGTACTCACGGAGATCCTGAAGCGGATCGCCAAGCAGGAGACGCGGCACGTCGCGTTCTACAACAGCCAGGCGCGGGACCGGATGCTGCGCAGCAAGAAGGCGCAGAAGATCGCCCGGTTCGCGCTGTCGAAGGCGTGGGGCATCGTCGGCTCGACGATCATGCCGCCGGACGAGGTGAAGCACATGCTCACCTATTTGTACGGCGGCGAGCAGGGCCTGGCCGAAGCCCGCAGAATCGATGCCAAGATCGATGCGCTCCCCGGCCAGCAAGGCCTCCACCTCGTCGAGAAAGAACTCGTCAAGTACGGCGTCATCCCCGCCTGAACGCCGTCACGCGCGCCACGCTCCAGCCGACCGAGACCACTCGACGGAGTGTCTCTGGAGCACCATGCGAGATGGCCTCCGCGGTGAGGAGTTGAGGCAGGTGGCTGCGGGCCGGCCGGCTAGACCGACCCGCACGCCACCAAACGGGCCTCCTTGGAGCCCCTTCTCACTGCAATCCCCGCTAGTTGCCTCGCACTGCAATCCCCCGTGAATCCCCCGCCGTGCTGCTGCGATCCCCCCGTGGTTCCCCGCTGTACTGCGATCCCCCGTGATTCCCCGTGCTGCTGTCCCGCTGCTCCCCTCGCACCGCGATCCGGTGGAACCCTCGTCGCCCTGTGCCCCCCGGAGAGCCCCCGCAGTACTGCAATCCCCGTGATTCCCCGTGCTGCTGTCCCGCTACTTCCCCGTTGTCCTGCAATCCCCGTGCTGCTTCCCCGTTGCACTGCGATCCCGGTGAATCCCCGTTGTGCTGCTCCCCGGTGAATCCCCCCGTTGCACTGCGATCCCCGTTGCACTGCGATCCCCGTTGTACTGCGATTCCGGCGGTTCCCCGTTGTACGACTGTCCTCGTGTACCCGTGCTGTCCCTCGTCGCACTGCCGTCCCCCGTCGACGGCAGCGGGTTGTTGCAATCCCCGTGTGCCCTCCGGCTGTCCCCGTGAATCCCTCACTCACTGCTTATTACTGTCACCGCTGCCCCGTGATCCCCGCGTCCCCGCTGGTGTCGGGTACCGCCCCTGAACGGCATCGACCCCAGTACGGAGACGGCGTGAACCTCCCCCAGAAGTTCCCCGCTGCCTGATTGAACGAGCGACTGGGAAGAAGGTGACGGCTCAGGAGTGACGAAGTATGGATCTGGTCGCGTCCCAGCCTTCGAGCCCGGGATCCAGTCGCGCTATGTCAGCGGCCGATCGCAGACGGTGCCAACCAGGGCCGACGGCAACGGCATGCCGGCGGGGCTTGAGCGATTCGAGCTCGGACAAAAGAGTGTCAAAGGTCGGGCCCGCAGCAACAACCCACTCGGCCGTGGGGATGTTGACGCCGATCGCCGCGAAAGTGCCGTCCTCGGCCGGGGTCACCGCGACGTCCGCGCTGCTGAGTGCACGGAAGAGCTTGCCGATCAGAAGTCCCGGCAGGTCGGGTACGTCGTGGCTGACGGCCACCACCGCTGCCGCCGGCCCAGCCAGAGCCACCGCGTCCAGCACCGGCCTTGCGGCGTCGACGGCGTACACAGGTGTCCCGGGCCAGGTGAGAGCGCCCACCTCGGCCACAGCCGCGTCGTCCCCACCTGCAACGGCCACGGCCACGTCGACTCGGTCCAGCGCGGCCAGTACTTCGTAGGTGTCCTCAGCGAGCGCCAGACGCCAGGCGTCGGATGAGCGACCCGGCGGTGCCCAGGTTCCGGCAGACGGCACGACCAGTACGACGACCCGCCGATCCTCAGCGCTGGAAGAACCCACCTCGGAGCTCACCGGGAGGAATCCGAGTCGTAGTCGTCGCGGGCGGCGGAGACCTCGTCCATGTGGGTCTCGGCCCAGGATTTGATGGACGCGATCAGTGGCATCAGGCTCAATCCGAGCGGGGTCAGTTCGTAGTCCACCCGGACCGGTACCGACGGGGTGACGTGGCGGGTCAGCAGCCCGTCGCGCTCAAGCGTCCGCAGCGTCTGCGTCAGCATCTTCTGGCTCACTCCGTCGATCCGGCGGGCAAGATCCGAGTAGCGCTGCGGACCGTCGGCAAGGGCGGGCAGTACCAGCGTCACCCACTTGTCGCTGATCCGGTCGACCAGCTGCCGGGCCGGACAGGTCGACAGATAGGCGTCGTACGTCGGGGCGGGGTTCTGCCCCAGCTGAGCTGCATCACGGGTCGGCACGCTGTCTCTCCCAGAGCGGGGAACTTCCCCGCAGAGACTAGCTCTCCAGCAGGCGAACCTCAGCTTTTCGGCGCGATGAGACCGCGTTGGAGTGCCGTCATGATCGCTTGAGCCCGGTTCGACACCTCGAGCCGGCGCTTGTGCGCTAGGCCATGACGCTGAGCTCCGGCTTGATCAGGCCCAGTCGCATCGCGGTCATGATCGCGCTGGCCCGGTTGGCGGCGCCCAGCTTCTCGTACACCCGGGAGACGTAGGTCTTGGCCGTCGAGAGGCTGACGAACATGGTGCCCGCGATGGCCGGGACGGACAGTCCGGTGGCCAGCAGGGACAGCACCTCGAACTCGCGCGGGCTGAGCAGCATGCCCCCGGCGGGAAATCCGACCGGCTCCGCAGCGACCTGGGCGCGGCGCGCCAGTGCGTGCGCGAGACCAGTCGCGGTGAAGGAGGCTGCCGCCACCGCGGCATGACGGATCGCGCCGAGTACTTCGGTGTTCGGGGCGGTCTTGTGGACGAAGGCGGAGACGCCGGTCTCGAGAGCCCGGAACAGTACGTCGTCCTCGGCCTGGGCCGTGAGTACGACGATGCCGAGCTCGGCGTGGCGATCGCGGAGCTCCCGGGCCAACTGGAGTCCGTCGGCGTCCGGAAGCGCGACGTCCAGCACCACGACGTCGGGACGGCTGGACGCGACGAGGGCCGGTGCCTCGGACGCCAGCCCGCACTCACCGACGACGGTGATGCCGGTGTCGGCGCTGACCAGCCGGAACAGTCCGTACCTGGTCAGGGTGTGACCGTCGATGACAACGACGGTGATCGGGCTTTGCATGGGTTGGCCCCCGTGAATTCCGTAGTGCGTCTCCCCAGATGCCGCGTGACCGATGTCACCTGCCGTAACTGTGATCGCGACACGCCTACAGTGTGTTACGGAATTCGAATGGGTGCTTTATTTCGACTTACTGGAACGCGTGGTGACGAAATTCCGTCAGGAACTGACGAGGACCGCGAGCAGTGCGCCGCCGAGCATGAAGGGCCCGAAGCTGATGGCGTGCTGGAGCGTGATCCGGCGGGCGATCAACAGCACGAGACTGACCACCGCCATCAGCACGAAGCCCAGGGCCGCACCGGTGAGCAGTGTCGGCCAGCCCAGCCAGCCGAGCGCGATGCCCAGTCCGCCGGCGAGCTTGACGTCGCCGCCGCCGAGCTGCCCACGGCTCGCGATCGCCAGGACCAGGTAACCGCCACCGAGCGCCACTCCGCCCAGCAGGGCGCGGAGGAAGTTCTCCGGGTGACCGTTCACCACCGTGGCGAGCCCGAACAGAGCGATCAGCCCCGGGTACAGCAGCAGTGTCAGTCGATCAGGCAACCGTTGGACGGCGATGTCGATCGCCGCGAGGGCCACGCCCAGCGCACCGACGAAGGCGAACGCCGCCGCGTCCGCGTGGCCGGCGAACCGCCACAGCAGCAGGGCGAGCACCGCCGCGGTGACGAGCTCGAGCAGGAGCGGCACCCCGAACCAGCCACGACAGTGCGTGCACCGGATCCGGAGGTGTGCACGGCCACTGATCGGCGTCACGCACCGCGCGCAGTCGGTCCGCTCGGGCTCGCCGGAGGCCACCGACAGCCGGAACACCGTGCCGCGAAGCGCCATCCCTGCGCCGAAACCGATCGCACCCCCGGCCACTGCCCATGCGATGTCCATGCCGGCCAAGCTAACCGCGCCCTGAGCGGCGGCGGAACCGCACTACCGCAGAACTGACCGACCGGCGGCGGACGCCGACTGTTCGGCCGACGGTGTCGGCCGGTCGACCGGCAGCCACGTCGCCTGGTGTCGGCCGATCGGTGTGCTGTCGGCCGGTCGTCCGCCGCGTTCCGGCCGGTTGACCGATGCCAGGCCGGCGCGCCGATGCCGCACGGTTTCGGTACCGATCGGCAGGTCGCCGTTCGATCCATCCGGCGGGGTTCCACACCTCACCGACACCTTGAGGAGTTCGCAATGCTCAACAACCTGCTTGCCAACGTACAGAGCTTCATCAAGCAGACGCGTCGCGACGAGCGTGGCGCGACCATGGTCGAGTACGGCCTGCTGGTCGCCCTCATCGCCGTCGTCGTGGTTCCCGCCCTGGTGATCCTCGGCCCGGCCATCTTCAACCTGTTCAACGGCGTCGCCGGCAACCTCTGATCGCTGAGAGCGGTCTGCCGATCCACTCAGTTCGATCGCGAGGGTGGTGCGGCCCGGCCGGATCGGCCGGGCCGCCACCGCTCCTGCCGAGGGGGTTCCGATGCTCGAGCTCGTGCGGCTCGTCAAAGCCGTTGCCGCGTCGCTGCGTCACGACGACCGCGGCGCCAACCTGATCGAGTACGGCCTGCTGGCGACGCTGATCGCGATCGTCGTCGCTCCCGCCGTCATCCTCCTCGGCCCCCTGGTCGCCGCCTTGTACACGGGCGTCATCGGTGGCTTCTGACCCTTTCTGAACCGGGAGAACTCATGTATCCGATCCGAGGGAAACGCGGCGGGGAAACTCACCACGGCCAGGCACCTCGCATGCGGCCCGCGGCACGGGTACGCCGCATGTTTCCCTCGTCGGTGCATGGGAGCAGCAGCGCGGACCACGGCGCCGCAGCCGTCGAGTTCGCGCTTCTGCTTCCCCTGCTGCTGCTGATCGTGCTGGGCATCGTCGACTTCGGCCGGATGCTCAACGCGCAGGTGACTCTCACCCAAGCCGCACGCGAAGGTTCCCGGCTCGTCGCCCTGGGGCAGCCGAACGTGCCGAGTCGCACGCAGGCCGCCGCGACCGGGCTGAGCCCAGTCGGAGTGGCGATCCTGTCGGCCTGTCCGACCGGCGCCGGCCCGGCCAGCAACGGCGTTGTCCAAGCCAGCTACACCTTCCAGTTCACGCCCGGGCTCGGGTACGTCGTCAGCCTGTTCGGCGGCGCCGGCCTGAGCGGCCAGATGACGTTGTCCGCCCAGGGAGTCATGCCATGCGAGACCTAGTCCCGCCGTTCGTCCGGCCCATGATGCGGCTGCTCGGCCGCGACGACCGAGGTGCCTTCGGCGTCCTGATCGGCATGCTGCTCGGGAGCGGCGTGCTGCTCGGCATGGCCGCGCTGACCATCGACGTCGGCACGTTGTACCAGGAGCGCGCCGAGTTGCAGAACGGCGCCGATTCCGGCTCGATCGCGGTCGCCAAGTCCTGCGTCATCACCAGCTGCACGCCCGGTACGGCAGCCACCTACGCCAATCTCAACGCCAAGGACGGTGTGTCCGCGGTGACCCTGGTGTGCGGCCACGACCTCAAGGGAGGTCTGCCGGGCTGCCCAGGGTCCTCGGGCGCGATCTACGACTGCCCGAGCGCACCGGCGTCCGGCACGAACTACGTCGACGTACACACCGCCACCCTGACCACGGGCGGCTCCTCGCTGTTGCCCCCGGTGTTCGCCCGCGCGCTGGCCGGCAACGCGGGCTACGCGGGCAGCACCGTGCTCGCCTGCGCCCGGGCGATGTGGGGCCCGGCCCTCCAGACCTCGAACTCGCTCGCGATGACGCTGTCGCTGTGCGCCTGGACCCAGGCCACCGGCGGCACTCCCCCGACGTTCGGTACCGATGTCAGGATCTTCGTCCGGGACGCGCCGAACGCACCGACGTGTGCGGGCCTGAGCCGGCCCGGTGAGTTCGGCTGGCTCAGCGACGTCGGCGGATGTACGGCGCAGGTCGACCTGACGAACAGCGGTTACATCACCGGAAGCGACCCCGGCAAGAATATCTCCGCGGAGTGCCAGGCCGCGTTGACGTCGTACGTCGCGAACCAGACGCCGATCTTCATCCCGATCTTCGACACGACGACGGGATCCGGCAGCGGAGCGTCGTACCACCTGGTCGGACTGGCCGCCTTCATCCTCACCGGCTACGTGAACATGAACCCGCTCAAGGACGAGATCCCCGCCCCGTTCACCAAGGCCGACTGCCCGAACGGGAAGACGACTCCGTCCTGCATCTTCGGACATTTCACCCAGGCCCTGGTGCCGATGACCACCACTGTCGGTGGCGGCACCTATTTCGGTGCCACCGCCATCAAGCTCGCCGGCTAGTACTGCCTGCAGAAGAGAGAGAGCAATGAAACGTCGGGTCTTCACCATCGTGCTGGCGGTGACGCTGGCAGTGCTCGGAACGCTGGCCGTGCTGGTCTACGTCAATCGCGCGGACGCCCGCGCGGTGGCAGGGCAGCAGGCGGTGACCGTTCTCGTGGTCGACAAGGCGATCCCGTCCGGAACCACGGCCGGCGAGGCCAAATCGTCGCTGCGCAAGGAAACGCTGCCGGCCTCCTCGGTGGCCTCCGATGCCATCACGGAGATCACCGCGGACCAGGACGGCCTGATCACCTCAGCCGATCTCAGGCCCGGCCAGCTCCTGCTGCAGTCGATGCTGGTGTCCGCGGAGCAGGCCACCGGCGGGCTGACGATTCCCGAGGGGAAGGTCGCGGTCACCATCACGCTCTGCAGCCCGGAGGCGGTGGCCGGCAACGTGCGGGCCGGGTCCGAGGTCGCGGTGTTCGGCACCCTCGTTGCCGGCGGCAACGCTGATGTCACCGCACAGCCGAACTGCACCGGTCAGCACAAGCAACAGATCGGCAAAGGAATCGGCAACACCCGCGTCGTGATCCCCAAGGTGCGAGTGCTCGCGATCGGCCCGGCCGCGCCGGCCACGCCGCAGGACGATGCCAAGACCACCAACACCTCGTTGTCGCAGGGAGCTGCCTCCGCCCAGAACGACCTGACGTTGGTGACCTTCGCCGTCAACCAGGACGACGCCGAGCGGCTGATCCTGCTGACACACACCGGCTTGCCGTACCTGGCACTGCTCGGCCCGTCCGCCCAGGTCAAGCCCGACGACCACGTCGTTCCCCAGTTCCCACCACCGGCAAAGACGAAGTAAGGACACCGCGATGACCATCCTTTGCCAGCCGGCCCCGTGGCCGGGTGAACTGACCTCGAGCCTCGGCGACGACGTGCGTACCGCCGACGACCTCGGCGCCGCGCTCCGCGCCCTGACCGACGACCCCACCGAGGACCTGGTCGTGGTCGGCCCGGAGGCCGACACCGAGGAGGCGCTCCGATTCACCGAGCAGCTGCGCCTGGAGCGGCCGACCGCCGGCGTCATCCTCGTGCGCGAGTACGTCGACGTCGTAATGCTCACGGATGCGCTGCGAGCCGGCGTACGGGAAGTGGTCACCGCCGGCGACCACGCGGCGTTGGCCGCCGCATGCGAGCGCTCACGTGCGCTGTCCGGACATGTGCGGGCCGATGTCCGTGCCTACGAGGATCCGGAGCCGGCCCATCAGGGCAAGGTGATCACGGTGTTCGCCGCCAAGGGCGGCTGCGGCAAGACCACCATCGCGATCAACCTCGCCGCGGCGTTGGCCGCGGACGGTGCTCACCGGGTGTGCGTCCTGGACCTTGATCTCTCCTTCGGCGACGTGGCGATCTGCGTCCAGCTGGAACCGGTGCGCACCATCAGCGACGCGTTGCCGATGGCCGGTCACCTCGACACGACCGGCGCAGCCTCGCTGCTGACGTCGTACGGGCCTGGACTGGACATGTTGCTGGCGCCGGTCACGCCGGGCGACGCGGAGAAGATTCCGCCCGCGCTCGTCGGCGAGCTGCTCACCGTACTGCGCGGGATGTACGACTTCGTCGTGGTCGACACCCCGGCCCAGTTCAGCGAGCACGTGCTCACCGCGATGGATGCCTCCGACCATCACGTGCTGCTGACCACGCCGGACACGCCGGCGATCAAGAACCTGCGGATCGCTCTCGACATGCTCGACCTCCTGTCCTACGCGCGGGACATCCGCTCGGTGGTGGTCAACCGCTCCGACTCGAAGGTCGGGCTCTCCTCGAACGACGTCGACCGGGTGGTGCGCAGCCCGATCACCGCCCAGGTGCCGTCCAGCCGGAACGTCCCGATCTCCATCAACAAAGGGACTCCGATCGTGATCGCGACGCCGACGCATCCGGTCAGCCAGGCGATCATCCGGTTCGCCCACGAACGGCTGCTGAGCCAGCCCGCTCCGGCGCGGCACAAGGCCTTCGCCGGTCGCCGTGGTGCGGGGAGGCGATGATGAACCTGTCCGAACGGCTGGCCCAGCGGCAGGCACTCGGGGACCAGCAACCCCAGACGGTCCGGCCCGCCGGCGCAGCCGGCCCGCGGCCGGCCGCTGACGTGCCGCGCCGCGCGGCGCGGAACGCCGACCCCTTCGCAGGCGTGAAGCGCAGCGTGCACCAGGGCCTGCTGGAGGCCTTGGGCCCCAAGCTCTACGACGCCCATCTCGACCAGAGCGAACTCGAACAGCGGGTCACCCAGACTCTGCAGTCAGTGCTGCAACGCGACGACACCCCGATGACCGCTGCCGACCGGACGCGGGTCGCCCAGGAGGTCGCGGACGAGATCCTCGGGCACGGCCCGCTCGAGCCCTACCTTCGTGACCCCGGTGTCTCCGAGATCATGGTCAACGGCCACGACCAGATCTACATCGAACGCGACGGGCGGCTGGTCGGGGTCGATGCGGCGTTCACGGACGAGAGTCACCTGCGCCGGACCATCGACAAGATCGTTTCCCGGGTCGGGCGACGGGTCGACGACGCGAGCCCGATGGTGGACGCGCGTCTGCCCGACGGTAGCCGCGTGAACGCCGTCGTCCCGCCGATCGCGCTGGACGGGTCGATGCTGACGATCCGGAAGTTCGCCGCCGACCCGTTCACCACCGCCGACCTGATCTCCTTCGGGACGTTCACCTCGCCGGTGGCCGAACTGCTGCGCGCGTGCGTCCGTGGCCGGCTGAACATCCTGATCGGCGGCGGGACCGGCTCCGGCAAGACGACGACGCTGAACGTGCTGTCCTCGTTCCTGCCCGACGACGAGCGCATCGTCACGATCGAGGACGCCGCCGAGTTGCAGTTGCGGCAGGACCACGTACTGCGCCTGGAGTCCCGGCCGTCCAACGTGGAGGCGCGCGGCGAGATCGCGATCCGCGACCTGGTCCGCAACGCGTTGCGGATGCGTCCCGACCGCATCATCATCGGCGAGGTCCGCGACGGCGCCGCGCTGGACATGTTGCAGGCGATGAACACCGGCCACGACGGCTCCATCACGACGGTGCACTCCAACGCGCCGCGCGACTCACTGTCCCGCCTCGAGACGATGGTGCTGATGGGCGGCGTCGACCTGCCACAGCGGGCGATCCGCGAGCAGATGGCCTCGGCGATCGACCTCATCGTGCACCAGACCAGGCTCAAGGACGGCACCCGCCGGATCACCCACATCACCGAGGTGAGCGGCATGGAGGGCGAGGTCATCACCCTCCAGGACCTGTTCCTCTTCGACTTCCATGCCGGCGTCGACGAGCACGGCCGGTTCCTCGGCACGCTGCGGTCCACCGGCTTGCGGCCAGGCTTCCTCGACCGGCTCGCCGACCGGGGCATCCTCCTGCCGCCGCGGATGTTCGGGATGGAGGAGGTGGCCCGATGACGGTCTCTCGACGCAGCCGACTGCTCGCCGTCCTGGGTGCCGTGTTCGTGGGCTTGGCGGTGATCCTGCCAAACGTCGCCCACGCGGACAGCCCCCCGTCGGCCCGGATCGACTCGGTGCGCGTCAGCCCGGGTCATGCCGGCTTCGTGCTCACCACCTCCAACGTCCCGGGACAGCTGGACTCGAAGACTGTGCGCGTCCACGCCGGCACGACCGCACTCCCCGCGCGCGTCACGCCGGTCGGCAACACGACGACCACGGCGGCCCCGCCGCGCGCGGTGATCATCGTGCTGGACACCAGCGGCTCGATGGCCGGCTCGGGGATCGCGGCCGCTCGTCAGGCCGCGCTGAGCTACCTGGCCAGCCTGCCGAGCGACGTACAGGCAGGCTTGCTCACGTTCTCCGACCAACCTCGACTGGCCGTCAGGCCCACGACGAACCGTGCAGCAGTGCGCACTGCGCTGGCTCGCGTGCAAGCCACCGGGGAGACGGCGTTGTACGACGCTGTCCGCGCAGCCGTTGCGGCGCTCGATGCCGCGCGGCTCGGCGCCTCGGCCCAGCGGAGGTTGGTCGTGCTGTCCGACGGCGTGGACACGTCCAGCCGGGCTGCCCTCACGTCGGTCACCGGCCAACTCGCGGCCGAGCGGATCGCGGCCGATGTGGTCGCCTTCCGGTATGGCAGCGGTGACGCGTCAGCCGCACAGAAGATCGCGTCGGCCGCCGGCGGCCGGGTGCTGGCTGCCGGGAACGCCGGCGAGTTGACGGCGGCCTTCGCTGCGGTGGCGCGCAACTTCACCGCACGCGCGAACATCGAACTCACCGTGCCCGACGCCCTGGCCGGCCGTAACGTCACGCTGCGCGTCACGGTCGGTTCGGTCAGCACCAAGACCGCGGTGACCTTCGCCGCGGTGACGGCGCCTGCCACGGCTTCGCCGGCACCGCCGAACACTGCACAGCAAGCCGGCGCTGACCGGAAATTCTGGTCCTGGCAGCTCCTCGCGCTGCTCGGCGGTGTCTTCCTTGTGGTGTTGCTCGCAGTGGTTCTCCTGCGTTGGCAGGGTGTCCGCGAAGATTCGGCGCGCCGGCTGGTCCAGCAGATCAGTCACTACGGACCTCGTCGGGAGGTTGACCAGACGAGTGAGACCGAGGGCGCTGCCGCACGGACGGCTGTCGGATTCGTCGGCCAAGCCCTGCGCTCCAGCGGCGCCGAACAAGGTCTTGCCCGCCGGCTCGATCTCGCTGCCGTCCACCGGAAGCCCGCCGAATGGGCGTTGCTGACCGCGTGCGGCGGCGCGGCGCTGGTGGCCGCATTGATCCTCCTCGGCCTCAGCCCGCTGCTGAGTCTGCCGATCGGGCTCGTCGGAAGTTGGATCGTCCAGCACGTGTACCTCAGCTTCCGCATCGGGCGGCGTCGCGCGGCCTTCAGTGAGCAACTCCCGGATGTGCTGCAGCTGATCGTCGGATCGCTCCGCTCAGGGTTCTCGCTGGCGCAGTCCATCGACGCCGTCGTCCGCGACGGCACCCAACCCGCCGCCGGTGAGTTCTCTCGTGCGCTGGCGGAAACCAGGATCGGAGTCGACCTCGGGGACGGGCTCAACCGCGTCGCGGACCGGATGGACTGCCAGGACCTGCGCTGGGTGGTGATGGCCACCAGGATCCAGCGGGAGGTCGGCGGCAACCTGGCCGAGGTTCTGAAGAACACGGTCGACACCATGCGCGAACGCGCGCAGACCCGCCGCCACGTCCGTGCCATCAGCGCTGAAGGGCGGTTGTCCGGCGTCATCATCGTCAGTCTGCCGATCGTGCTCGGTGCCTGGCTGACGTTCAGCAAACCGCAGTACATGAGCCCGCTGTTCACCACATCGGTCGGCCTGATGCTGATCGCCGGCGGTGCCGCGCTGATCATCGCCGGCGCTTTCTGGATCCGAGCCCTGGTCAACGTGGAGGCGTGAGATGACCCCAACCGTGCTCTTGATCGGCGGACTCGCCGCCCTCGGTCTCGCCGTGGTGCTCGCAGTGCTCAGCGTTGCCGCGCGGCCTGCCGAGGACGGCGTGGCCAGGGCACTCGCCACGATCGACAGTCACTACACCCGGCATGCACCGATCGATGCCGAGCCGAAGCGTGATGCGTTCGCGGCACTGCCTGGGTGGTTACGAGTCCTGGCGATGCGATTGTCGCCGGCGGGCATCGGTGCGACGCTGCAGCGCCGGCTCGACCTGGCCGGCAACCCCTCGGGGTGGACCCCGGACCGGATCTTGGCCGCGAAGGGTCTCGGTCTGTTCATCCTCGGCGGCCTCGGCGCACTGTACGGGCTGCGCACGATCGGCCTGCTCATCGTCGGCGGCGCGGTGGCCGCGACCGCCGGGTTCTTCCTCCCCGACCTCCTGCTCTACAACGCCGGTCTCAAGCGCCAGGACAAGATCCAGAGGGCCTTGCCCGACGCGCTCGACCTGCTCACGGTCTGCGTCGAGGCCGGGCTCGGGTTCGACGCGGCGCTGGCACAGGTCGCCCGCAACACCCGCGGCCCGCTGGCCGCGGAGTTCTCCAGGGTGCTGCAGGAGATCCAGATCGGAAAGTCACGGTCTCAGGCGCTGCGCGCGATGACCGACCGGACGACGGTGCCCGAGTTGCGATCGTTCGTGTCAGCCCTCGTCCAGGCGGGCGAGCTGGGCATCACGATTGCCGACGTACTGCGCGAACAGGCCAAGGAGATGCGGTTGCGGCGCCGGCAGCGCGCCGAGGAGAAGGCCCAGAAGGTGCCGGTCAAGATCCTCTTCCCGCTCGTGTTCTGCCTGTTCCCGTCCATGTTCATCGTCATCCTCGGACCAGCGGCGCTCAGCATCGTCCAGGTCCTGTTCGGAAAGTAGCCCGCCATGACCCTGCTCAAGCCCGACCACCGCCGGCTCGACGCCGGCCGCCTCATCATGGTGCCCGCGGCAACGATGATGCTGGTCGTCGACGCCATCGTCCTGACGCAGTCCAACGGCAACGGACTCGCGGGCACGCTGCGTTGGATCGGCACCGCCCTGGTCGCAGCCTTCTACGCGGTGATCATCTGGGCCTATCTGCGCCGCGGACCCGCCCGAGCTACCAGCCCCTCGCTCACTGCACACGTCGCCGCGATCACCGCGACCCTGATCCCGTTCGCCTTCCCTTTGCTCAACAGCGCAACGGTCACCACCGGGCGAATGCTGGTCGCCAACGTCCTTCTGGTCACCGGCACGTCCTGGGCGGTCTGGTCGCTCCTCAGCCTGGGCAGGAACCTGTCGGTCCTCGCCCAGGCCCGCGAAGTCGTCGAGCACGGCCCTTACCGCTGGGTCCGGCACCCGCTGTACACCGGCGAAATCGTCTCGTCCCTCGGGCTCGCCATCACCGCCGGCACCACGACGGCCTTCGCCGTCTGGATCACCCTCGTCGCCCTCCAGGTCTACCGCGCGCGCAGCGAGGAGCACGTCCTGCTCGGGGCATTGCCGACGTACGCCGCCTATCGCACCAGGACTGCCGCCTTGTTGCCTGGCGTCTTCTGACTGACCCCCTCAGCCGAGGGCGGTGCGGAGGCGGAGTGCTACCTGGAGGTCCAGGGCCTGGTCGGGGTGTTGCCAGCCGTCGCCGAGGAGGGCGGTGATCCGGTCCAGGCGTTGCTGGACGGTGTTGGGGTGGATGTGCAAGGTAGTCGCCGCGCGCGTCGGGCTCTGTCCGGCAGCGAAGTACGCCTGGAGTGTGCCGACCAGATCGGTGCCGCGTTGCTCGTCGTACTCGATGACAGCGCCGAGGACGTGCTGCACATGAGCCCGTACGTCGACCTCTGCTGCACCGACCAGACCGGCGACACCGAGGTCGTCCGGCGTCGCGGACCCACCACTGCGGCCGAGTCGGCGCATGGTGGCGACCAGGTGGACCGCCCGTCGGTGTGACTCGACCAATGGGTCGCCCCACGCTGCCGGGCCGGTGACACCGATGGTGACACCGGTGCGCTTGGCTACTTCGGCCAACTCGCGTGCAGCGGTTGGAGCGTCGGTCCGACTGATCAGGAGCACTAGGTCGCCGCCGTACGGGCCAGACAGGACCAGCTTGTCCTCCAGCGGTGCGGAGAGCCGAGCTCGTACGGCGGAGTGGTCGCCACGGCAGACGGCTACGACCAGGCGGTCGTGGTGACGGTTCGGAGCGAGTAGACGGAGTCGGTCGGCCAGGGTCCTGGCGTCAGCGCTGCCACTCAGTACGTCGGACAGGAGGTCTGCCTGAGCGCGCTGGGACTGCTCGGCGGCCTGACGGCGGAAGAGGAGCACCAGAGCGGTGACCACGGCGGCACGTTCGACGATGCGCTGGTCCGCGTCGGTGAGGTCGTCGACACCGCCGATCATCAGTGCGCCGAGGCGCTCGCCTTTCGCGGTCGCGGCAACGACCCAGCAATCTCCGATCTTCGTCAACCGGCCGGACTCGGACTCCTGCCACGGTACGGCGGCCTCGTCGGGCGATCCGGCGACTGCCAATTCGTTGCCGACTGCATCGACCAGGACGACCCACACGTCCAGGAGCTCGGCCAGTGCAGCGGCGATGGCGTCGACGTCACCACCGGACAGGACGATGTCGGCGAAGCGGTCGTGCGCTGCGGCCGCGTGCTCGGTCCCGGCGTGGGCTTCGGACAGCTGGTCGAGCGCGGCCTCGGTCTCGGCGGCCGCTCGCACCTGGACGATCGTCACGGCCGCGAGAGCAGCGAGTGATCCGAGTAGCGACACCTCTTCGCGGCTGAACGGCCGGCGCGTCCGGTTGGAGGCGAACAGTACGCCGACGAAGGCTCCGTCGACGATGAGCGGCGTACCGCAGATAGCGACCAGGCCTTCCTCGCCGACCGCGTGGTCGATCGGCGAGGTGTGCCGGAAGCGGCTGTCGGACGGGTAGTCGGCGGTCCAGTACGGCTTGTACGTCTCGGCGACCAGTCCACCGAGGCCTGCACCGAGCGGGAGCCGCAACTGCTGGAAGGCCGCCGATACCGAGCCGTCGGTCGCCCGCATGTAGGTGTCACCGCGGGCGGGGTCGTACAAGGTCAGGTAGGAGACATCAGTGCCGATCAGGGTGCGGGCGCGGTGGACGATGGTGTCGAGTACGCCGCCCGGGTCGCGGGCCGACGCGAGTTCCCGGGCGACGTCGACCAGGGCGGACAGCTCGGCCTCACGCTTCTTGCTGGCGTCGATACCGGCCCGGATCCGCAGGGCGAGGTCGCGCGCGACCGCGTCCTCGCCCGCCGCCCGGGCCAGCTCGCTCCCGGGCGCGTCCTCGGCCAGTAGCCGCAGCAGCTCCTCCACGGTGGCGATGATGCCACCTACACGCTGGTCAGGTCCCGACGGTGCGTTTCGGAGTACGACGTCACCGCGATGATGGAGATGACTGCACACACTGCGACGTACACGGCGATCGCATAGCCGGAGTCGTACGCCTTGAGCAGTGCAACTGCGATGAACGGCGCCAGACCGCCCGCGATGATCGACGCGAGCTGGTAGCCCACCGAGACACCGGAGTAGCGGACCCGGGTGCCGAACAGCTCGGTGAAGAACGATGCCTGCGGCCCGTACATCGCACCGTGCAGCACCAGTCCGACAGTCACAGCCAGGGTGGCGAGGAGGAAGTTCTTCGTGTCGACCAGTGCGATGAAGACGAACGCCCACACGCCGACACCGATCGCACCGATCAGGTACACCGGCCGCCGGCCGATCCGGTCGGACAGCGCACCCCACAGCGGGATGGCGCAGAAGTGGATGGCTGCACCGATCAGTACGGCGTTCAGCGCGAACGACTTGCCCAGACCCAGTTGTTCCTTGGCGTACGTCGCGATGACGATGGTGAAGATGTAGTAGCTGACGTTCTCCGCCATCCGCGCGCCCATAGCCGTCAGCACCTCACGCGGGTACTTGGTGATCACCTCGAGCAGCGGGAGCTTGTCCGTCGGCTCCTGCTTGGCCCGGGCCTCCTTGAACACCGGCGACTCCTCGATCCGCAGCCGCACCCACAGCCCGACCAGCACCAGTACGGCGGACAGCAGGAACGGAATCCGCCAGCCCCACGAGTTGAACGCGGCGTCCGACTGGAACGCGGCCAGGCCGGCCAGTACGCCGTTGGCGATCAGCTGACCCGCCGGAGCACCGGCCTGCGGCCAGGACGCCCAGAAGCCACGCCGTGCCGGATCACCATGCTCCGACACGATCAGTACAGCGCCACCCCACTCACCACCGAGTGCGAAGCCCTGAATGAGCCGCAGCACGGTCAGCAGGATCGGAGCGAGCGCACCGACCTGTGCGTACGTCGGCAGCAGGCCGATGGCGAAGGTGGCGACACCCATCATCAGCAGGGACAGCACCAGCAGGTTCTTGCGGCCGAGACGGTCACCGAAGTGGCCGAACACCACTCCCCCGATCGGACGGGCGAAGAACCCGACCGCGAAGGTGGCGAAGCTCAGCAGGGTACCTGTGAGCTCCTCGCCCTTGGGGAAGAACAGCTCGCCGAACACCACCGACGCGGCCACGCCGTACAGGAAGAAGTCGTACCACTCGACGGTCGTGCCGACGAGACTCGCGCCGACCACCCGGACAATCGGCGTACGGGTTTGGACCGGTTGTGTTGCTGTCATTGACGGGCTCTCCTGAGCTAGTGGGCGGTCCAGCCGCCGTCGAGTACGAACGAGCTCCCCGTGATGGAGGCGGAGGCCGGACCGCACAGTAGTGCGACCAGCTCCGCTACTTCATCCGGCTCGATCAGGCGCTTCACCGCGACTGGCTCGAGCATGACCTTCTCCAGCACCTCTGACTCGGTCAGACCGTGGGTGGCCGCTTGATCCGCGAGCTGGGCGGTGACGAGCGGCGTACGGACATAGGCCGGGTTCACGCAGTTGCTGGTCACTCCGTGGGGCGCACCCTCCAGTGCGACCACCTTGCTGAGTCCCTCCAGTCCGTGCTTGGCAGCGACGTACGCCGCCTTGAAGGGACTGGCCCGGAGACCGTGTACCGAGCTGATGTTGATCACTCGGCCCCAGCCTGCGCCGTACATGTGGGGAAGGGTCTGACGGATCAACCGGAACGGCGACTCGAGCATGAGCCGGACGATGTAGCTGAACCGCTCCGGCGGGAACTGCTCGAGTGGTGCGACCTGCTGGACCCCTGCGTTGTTCACCAGGATGTCCACGTCCTTCGGCAGGTCGCTGAGGCTCTCCAGGTCTGCCAGGTCCGCTACCACGGTCTGCACGCCCTCGAGCGCCTCGAGACCGGCAGCGTCGTAGTCGACTGCGACCACCTGTACACCGTCAGCCGCCAGGCGGCGGGCACACGCGGCGCCGATGCCGGACGCAGCTCCGGTGACGAGGGCTCGACGGGTCTCCATGGCCGACGACTGTAGGAATCAAGCGCGCTCCCGCACTATGGGACGCCGTCACACATCCAGGCCTGGTTCAGTGGTCCTGAGCCCTACTTATCCACAGTCGCGTCTATCGAAGCAGCGGGTCACGATAGGTGGACCTATCGTGGAGACATGGTCGATATCGAACAGCCGAAGAAGAAGGCCGCCGGCGTGCCCGCGGTGCTGTCGTCGTTCACGTTCGGTTTCCGCGAGATGGGCCCAGTCCGGACCGGCAAGGTCTTCCAGAAGATGAACCAGGACGGCGGCTTCGACTGCCCGTCCTGCGCCTGGCCGGACCCTGACCACAAGCGCAAGCACGCCGCCGAGTTCTGCGAGAACGGCGCCAAGGCAGTCGCCTGGGAGGCGACCCGCAAGCGGGTGCCGCGCGACTTCTTCGCCAACCACTCGATCGACCAGCTGAACCAGATCTCCGAGTTCGAGCTCGGCAAGCTCGGCCGGATCACCGAGCCGCTGCTGCTCCGGGCCGGCGCCACGCACTACGAGCCGGTCGGCTGGGACGAGGCGTTCCAGGTCGTCGCGCGGCACCTGAAGGCCCTCGTCGACCCGAACGACGCCGTCTTCTACACCTCGGGCCGGACCAGCAACGAGGCTGCGTTCCTCTACCAGCTGTTCGTCCGCGCCTACGGCACCAACAACCTGCCCGACTGCTCGAACATGTGCCACGAGTCCTCCGGTACGGCGCTGTCCCGGGTGATCGGCAGTGGCAAGGGCGCGGTCACCCTGGAGATGCTGGAGGAGTCCGAGCTGATCGTGGTCGTCGGCCAGAACCCAGGCACCAACGCGCCCCGGATGCTCAGCCACCTCGAGATCGCGAAACGCAACGGAGCCGACATCGTCTCGGTGAACCCGCTGCCTGAGCCTGGCCTGATGAACTTCAAGAACCCGCAACGCCCGAGCGGCTGGGTCGGCAAGGGTACAACGCTCGCCGACCAGCATCTGCAGATCCGGATCGGCGGCGACCAGGCGCTGTTCCTTGCCGTCGGCCACCTTCTGCTCAAGGCCGAGGCGGACAATCCGGGCACCGTGCTGGACAAGGCTTTCGTGGACTCGCACACCAGCGGCTTCGAGCTCTACGCGAAACACAACGCCGAGCTCGACTGGGACGCCGTCGAGCTGGCCACCGGACTACGTCGTACCGAGATCGAGGAGTTCACCCAGCGGTTCATCAAGTCCAAGGCGACGGTGATCTGCTGGGCGATGGGGCTGACCCAGCACCGCGAGGCGGTTGCGACGATCAGCGAGATCGTCAACGTCCTCCTCCTGCAGGGAAACATCGGCAAGCCCGGCGCCGGTCCGTGCCCGGTGCGCGGTCACTCGAACGTCCAGGGCGACCGCAGCATGGGGATCTGGGAGCAGATGCCGGACGCGTTCCTGGACCGGCTCGACCACGAGTTCGCGTTCAGGTCACCGCGGGAGCACGGTATCGACGCCGCCGCGACGGTGAGGCGGTTGCGCGACGGGTCCGTCCGGGTGTTCGTCGCGATGGGCGGGAACTTCGCGTCCGCGACGCCGGACACCGAGGTCGTGCATCGCGGGCTGCGGCAGTGCGATCTGACCGTGCACGTGTCGACGAAGCTGAACCGATCGCACACCATCACCGGCCGCGAGGCGCTGATTCTGCCGACGCTCGGGCGGACCGATCACGACCACACCGCGGCGGGTCCACAGTCGGTCACGGTCGAGGACTCGCAGGGTGCCGTCCATCTGTCCACCGGCAATCTGATTCCGCCCGGTCCGGAGATGAAGTCCGAGATCGGGATCATCTGCGGGCTGGCGCAGGCCGTCGTACCGTCGGTGGGAGAGATTCCGTGGGCGGATTTCGCCGATGACTACAGCCTGATCCGGCAGCGGATCGGGCGGGTGGCCGACGGGTATGAGGACTTCGAGGAGCGGCTGCGGGCGAACGAGGGCGGGTTCCTGCTGGCGCATGCGGCGCGGGACCGGCGGGAGTTCAAGACGTCCGACGCGAAGGCGCAGTTCACCGCGAACGACTTGAGTTGGTTGCCGACGGCACCTGGTCGGTTGCTGTTGCAGACGATGCGCAGCCACGACCAGTTCAACACGACGATCTACGGGCTGGAGGATCGCTACCGCGGCGTGCACGGGACGCGCGAGGTGGTCTTCGTGAACCCCGACGACCTGGCCGAGCTGGGGTTGAAGGACGGGGCGTACGTCGACATCGTCAGCGAGTTCGAGGGGGTCGAGCGGCGGGCCTCCGGGTTCCGGTTGGTCTCGTACCCGACTGCACGCGGCTGCGTGGCGGCGTACTACCCGGAGACCAACGTGCTCATGTCGGCCGACGACGTGGCGAAGGGCAGCAATACCCCGGTTGCCAAAGGCCTGACGGTCAGGCTGGAGCCAGTCTCGTCCTGAACCACGGCTGACTTGCCGCCAGCGCGACGGCCACCGCGGCACTGGAGAGCCAGAGTCCTTCGGGTCCGAACGACTCGAGCAACCAGGTCACGGTCAGCGGCGCAATCGCGGTCGCGATACCCCAGCTGAGTCCGAAGACGGCGAGGTAGCGGCCGCGTGCGTGGTCGGGCGCGAGGCCCGAGGCCAGCGTGAGGTAGCGGGTCAGGAGGAACAGTTCGCCGAGGCTCCACAGGACTGTGGCCAGCAGGTAGACGGTCAGAGTCTCCGCGAACGCGCTCACGATGAGGCCGATGGCGAGCAGGGCGTAGCCGATGGTCAACGAGGTGAAGTCATCCAGTCGCTGCACGCGGAGCAGGCGCTGGGCGAGGATCAGGGTGACCGCGGAGACGGCGAGGATGAAACCGGTGCCTGACGTTGGCAGGCCTTGTTCCAGCAGGGAGAGCGGTAGGCCGATCACCAGCTGCATGTACATGGTGGCGAAGACTGTGCCGCCGGCGAGCAGGATGAGCAGTCGGCGGTCTCGCCATACCGTGGTTGTGGTCGTCGGTTCGCTGGTGGGCCGCACGTCGGCTGGGAGCGCACGGGCGACGAGGACGGCACAGGCGAGGCAGGTGAGCGCGTCGGCGATGAATAACCAGCGCAGGCCCCAGTGGCTGAGGGCTGCCGCGAGGAGGCCGGCCAGTACGCCGGCGGCGGCCATCGCGGCACCGAGCAGGCCGTACGCCGCTGGTCGGTCGACTGGCTCGGTGACGTCGGCGATCGTTGCCTGGCTGGGCGGTTCGTAGATCTCGAACACCAGACCGAGCAACAGGGCGGCGAGCACCGCGGACCAGAGCTGGTCGGAGACGGCGATCCAGGTCTGAGCGACGGCACACCCGGCCAGCCCGAGCACGATCGTCCGGCGGCGACCTATCCGGTCTGCCAACTGCCCACCAAGCAACCGAGACGGAATCGTCGCCGCCCCGAACAGAGCCAGGATCAGCCCGGTCTGACTCAGCGATGCCCCGAACTCCACAGTCAGCACGACCCCAAGGAACGGCAACGTAAACGCCCCGATCCGATTAACAGCCCGAGCCACCACCAAAACCCAAACCACCGACGAAACCCCACCCCACGACGCCCCCACCCCCCGCAACCCACCAACCGACGCCACCGAAGACCCGGCGGGCGGTGAGGCTTGGGATGCGGCCGAAGACGTCGGTAGTGCAGCCGAGGATGCGGCCAGCGATGGAGCTGCGGGCGGTGCGGGCGAAGATCTGGGTGGGGATGTGGGGCGGGGTGGGGTGGTCACCGGGGCCTCCTCTGCGTGACTGGCTAAAGGGGTATGGTTAGTCACGCGGATCGACTGTACGGAGTGATGGAGTGACTGGTCAAGTATCGTTTGATAGTCACACGCGAAGCGTGCTGGCTGCTGCTGTGGAGTACGTGAACCGGTTGACGCCCGGGTACTCCGGCGGGTCGCCCGTCACCACGCCGGCCGACGAGGCGCAAGCGGTCGCGGAGGCGTTGGCAGCCATCGGGTACCCGCAGTCCGCCGTACGCCGAGCTGATGCGAAACGGCTCGCGGAGCTCGCGGGCCGGATGCGGATCGTGTTCGAGGCGGCTCACACGGGAGATCTCGACCGGGCCGCGACGGAGGTCAACGCGCTCCTGCTCGACACCAACGCGCGACCGCAGCTGGACCGAGGCAAGGACCGGCCCTGGAGCCTGCACTTCCACGGACCGAACGACGAACTAGCCAACGGCTGGGCCGCCGGTTGCTCGGCCGGTCTCGCCATCGCACTGGGCAGTGACCTCGCCGGACGCCTGGGGGTCTGCGCAGCCCCACAGTGCGACCGCGTCTTCGTCGACGTCTCCCGCAACGCCCAGCGCCGCTTCTGCTCCCCCCAATGCCAAAGCCGGGTCAAGGCAGCCACCCACCGAGCCCGCCAACACCCACCCACCCCCTGACCTCCAGGGCCGGGCGGATCGGGGCGGGTCAGCGGCGACGGATGGTGAGGGTCGGGGTGGTTGGGTTCTGGTTGTTCAGGACGATCTGGGCGCGGAGGTGCGGTTGGATCTGGTCGACGTAGAGGCGTTCGCCGGGGATGTACTTGGTGCGATAGCGATGTTCGGCAGCTTCAGGGGACGTCATCCAGTGCTGGTCGCGGGCGATGCCGCGGCGGAGTACTTCGTCGAAGGTGATGTCGACGTAGACGCGTAGGTCCCAGTAGGCATCTAGCTCTGGCCGTTGGAGGAACGCGCCGTCGGCGAGCAGGACGGCATCCTCGGCCGCCACCGCGGTTGGTGTCTTCAGGGCATTCTGAGCCGATGGGTCCATGAGGCCGGCGGTGTAGCGGCGATCGCCGTCTGGTCCGAGCGGAATCAGCAACCGATCGCGGATGGCCTGGTTGTCCCAGGTGTCGAGGTAGTAGCCCTCGGGTGAGTCCACCGGGTACGCCGTACGTAGCACGACCGCACGCTTGAAGTAGTCGATCCCCACCCGGATCACCTCGCGCTCGGTGCGATCCCGCAGTACCTGCGCCAACTCGTCCGCCAGCGTGGTCTTCCCCGCCGCCGAACACCCGTCGATCGCGACCCGCACCGGATGCGGACGATCAACCGCCAGCACCAACTCCGCCAACTCGGCCAACGTCTCGGCTCGCTGCTCCACACCGCCTCCTCGCCCCAGGGCGAAGGACGCTACCCGTCGTCGTCACCAGCCCACCACCGAAATACAGGCGAGCGCCTCACCCGACGACGGCCGGGTGAGGCGCTCGAATCGCAATAACTGTCAACCGACGGGGGTCAGCTCGCGCTCCTCCTCGCGCGGGGCAGGCGGGGCCGCGTGCTTGGCCTGCTTGCCACGGAGCCACTTCGGCGCCCACCAGTTGGCATCACCCAGCAGGGTCATGATGCTCGGCAGGACGACCGCCCGGATGATCGTCGCGTCGATCAGGATCGCGACCGCCAGGCCGACACCCAACTGCTTCATGTCCAGGGTGCTCAGCGTGGCGAAGACCGCGAAGACACCGATCATGACCGCGGCCGCGCTGGTGACCACACCCGCCGAGCCGGTGATGCCTTCGGCAACGGCCTGCTTGGTCGGTACGCCGCGGAGCACCGCCTCGCGGATCCGGCTGACGACGAACACGTGGTAGTCCATCGACAGACCGAACAGCACCACGAAGAGGAACAGCGGCAACCAGGAGACCACCGCACCGTTCGATCGGAAGTCGAGAATCCCCTCGGCCCAGGTGTTCTGGAAGACCGCCGTGACCACTCCGTACGCCGCTCCCGCGCTCAGCATGTTCAGGAAGATCGCGGTGAGCGCGACCACCACGGACCGGAACGTCACCATCATCACGATCATCGTCAGCAGCAGCACGAACCCGATCACCAGCGGCAGCTTCGCCTTCGTGTGAGCCGCGTAGTCGACGTCCGCGGCCACGAAGCCACCGACGGCGTACTCGGCTCCCGGCACCTTGCCCACGGTCTCCGGCATCAGTTCCGAGCGAAGCTTGGTCAGTGAATCGCGTGCCTCCTGGCTTCCACCCTCGTACGGCGTGGCGACCTCGAGCACCGTCACCGTGCCGTCCTGGGAGATGCGCGGCTCCTCCAGCCCGTCCTGCGCGAACAGCTTGTCGCTCTGCGTCCGCTTGACCAGGTCGGCCAAAGCGGCCTTGACCGCCGGCTGCTCGTTGGCCGGGGCGCGTACGGCGACCTCGTGGCTGGTGCCCGTGCTCGGGAACGCTGCGGTGAGCCGGTCGTACGCCTTCATCACCGCGGTGTCGCGCGGCAGGTCCTCGGTGCCCGGGAACTTCAGCGTCATCCCCAGCGCCGGCGACGCGACCGCGAGCAGCGCGGTGACCGAGACCAGCAGCGTGGCAACCGGGTGCTTCAGCGCCGGCTTCAGCATGGCCGGCCAGAACCGCGGCTTCGCCTTGCTCGCAGTCAGCCGCCAGAGGAACGGGATCCGCGGACGGTCCACCCAGCGACCGAGCTTCGCGAGTACGGCGGGGAGCACGGTCAGCGAGCCGATGACGGCCACCGCGACGACCAGGATCGAGCCGACCGCGAAGGACGAGAACACCGCGTCACGGGCCAGGAACAACCCGGCCATCGAGATGATCACCGCAACACCGGAGACGACGACGGCGTGACCTGAGGTGGCCGCGGCGATCTCGACCGCGTCGACGTGACCGCGGCCCTTGGCGCGTTCCTCCCGTTCGCGGCGGAGGTAGAAGAGCGAGTAGTCGACGCCGACCGCCATACCGATCAGCAGGATCACGCTGTTCACCGCGTCGACCGCGGGAACCAACTGCGAGGCCGCTGCGGAGAGACCGATCGCGGCGGCGACCGCGGACAGCGCGAGCACCAACGGCACCGAGGCCGCGATGAGTGCGCCGAATGCGACTAAGAGGATCGCCAGTGTCACCGGCAGGCTGAACATCTCCGCGCGCTTGAAGTCCTTGCCGAGCGTCTCGTCCAGAGCCTTGCCGATGGACAGGCCGCCGACCTCCTCGATCCGGAGGTCCGGATACTGCTGCTGGACCTGGGCGGTGGTGTCGAGCAGCGGCTGTACGCGATTGTCATCGGTGCCGTCCTTCAGGGTGACCCTGACGATCAGGGCGTCTTTGTTCGGCGAGGGCATCGGCTGAGCGACCTCCGCGACCCCACCGAGGGCGCGCATCCGCTCGATCACCACGCCGGCCGCCTTGGCCGCCTCGGCCTGGTCGAGTGACCCGGACGGTGCGGTGATCAGCACGCTCTCCACATCCGGGTCGGCGAAGTTGCCGGACTTGACGATGTCGTCCGCCCGGGTCACCTCGCCGATGTCGCCTTCTCCGTCGGACTCCTTGGTGCCGGTCGCGGAGCCGAGTGCGAAGCAGGCGATCACGAGGACCACCCACATCGCGATCGCCCGCCACGGATGGGTGGCACTCCAGCGCGCCGCCCGAACCGTGATCTGTCCCCTGGCCATATCGTTCCTGCCCCTCTGCGCCCCTCCGGCGCCCCACCCAGCGCTGCCTGGCACGGCACTGGCTACGGCTCAAAAGCCTCGTCGCTGGAGGGTGGTCGCCACCATGCAGGAAGCCACCGACTTCACCCTGAGGAGAACCCCACCCCTCCCCTGCGGCTTTCCTCACCCGGCTGAGGGTGAGGCCGGGGCTTGCTGCCACAGCGTGAGCGAACGGGTGCGGGTAGCGCCCATACACGGGGCGCGCAGGCGGCGCGGCAGGTGCGGGAGGTGCCGGTGCGGAGGGTGCGGGCGCCGGGGTACGGGCCGGGGTTAGAAGTCCTCGAGGTTGAGGGAGGAGGCGGCGGAGATGCCCTCCAGATAGCCCTCTGCGCGTTCGGCTTTGGGGTAGCGGTGGACCAGGGCCCAGAAGGCGGCGTTGTGGGCCGGCTCGACCAGGTGGGCCAGCTCGTGGATGAGCACATAGTCGACCACCCAGGCGGGCATCGACTGCAAACGAGTCGACAACCGGATCGATCGGTCCGCCGGAGTGCACGATCCCCACCGTCTGTTTTGGTTCGAAACCCACCTGACTGACGCAGGTTCGGGCACTTCGGGGAGGTGGCGACACGCGAGTTCGTGTGCTCTGGCCAACAATTTTTCGTCCGACACGCGGGATCGGCTGCGCTGCTTCTCCAGTCGCGCCAGCATTGTCTCGACCCAGCGCGCCTCCTCCGTGGCAGACAGCCGGTCGGGCATCAGCACGACCACCCGCTCGCCGTCCCGGTAGGCGCTGACGGTCCGCTTGCGCCGCTTGCTGCGACGGATATCCACATACGGAGGGATCGGGCGCGGTGGGGAGTCGGCCATGGGTCAAAAATGTACCCCCCGAATCCGACAACTTTCTTCCGTCCACATCCTGTGCATCGACGTTTCCGCAGGTCAGACGCCAGATCTTGGGTCGCTGGATTCCGGTTGTTCACATCATGTTCCCCCGCCTGTCCACAGTGACCGGCGGCGCGCCCCACAGGTTGCACACAGGGTTATCCACAGGGGTGGACAACGGGCCCTTGCCTGCGCCGCCCGCGCCTCTTAGCGTCGACGTCAGCAGGCTCCCGGATCGCCTCCGGGGCCGTTCGGAGGGGAAGCCGAGCGGTTCCGAAGGCGGATACCCGGGAGCCTGCTCTGTGTGACCAGACAGTGCGGAAAGGGCTTTCCTCGGGGAGACCCAGCGGCGCGCTGGCCGGGCGGTGCGCTTGAGCGTGCGCCTGGCTGCCGTAGGGTGAATCCCGACTGGGCCGAACGGCCTACGGCAGGACGGTCTGCCGTTAGCATCCACGACAACCTGGGGCGAGAACCCGGGCTGGTATTCAGAGCAAGGAGAGGGCCCTCATGGCAGAGACCTGGAGCGGCGAGTTCTACTGCGTCAAGTGCAAGGCCAAGCGCACCGCCGACGGCGAGGTCAAGGTCAACGACAAGGGCACGCGCATGGCCAAGGCCAAGTGCCCCGAGTGCGGTACGAACCTGAACCGGATCCTCGGCAAGGCCTGACGCACCAAGTCGTGGGGCGGTGTTCGGCACACGTGTGCCGGACACCGCCCTTCGTCGTTCCGCACCCTCCGTGAGCCGGCCTGACGGCCGGGCTCGGAGCAACGGACGTGCGGGCGAGTCAGGGGCCGGGAGACGCGAGGGATCCCCCGGCGAGGACGCAAAGGCTGGCCGGCTGCCGTCCACAGCCGGTGGTACGGCGTACGCCGTACACGACATGCCGGTGCCCCGACGGGGCTCCGGCTTGGGCGACCCGACAGAATGGGGGGGTGTCGGACCTTCCCCGTAAAGCGCTGAGCCGGACCGCGAAGCTCGCCAGCCTGCCGCTCGGTGCCGCCGGCCGGGCGACGGTCGGGCTCGGCAAGCGGATCGGCGGTGCGCCGGCCGAGACCGTGATGGCGGAGTTCCAGCGCCGGACCGCCGACCAGTTGTTCGCCGTCCTGGGTGAGCTCAAGGGCGGCGCGATGAAGTTCGGGCAGATGCTCAGCCTGATGGAGTCCGCGATGCCGGAGGAGCTCGCGGCGCCGTACCGGGCGACCCTGACCAAGCTGCAGGACTCCGCCCCGCCGATGCCGGCCTCGACCGTGCACACGATCCTGTCGCGGGAGCTGGGCAGGCGCTGGCGGGACCGGTTCGAGGAGTTCGACGACCTGCCCGCGGCCGCCGCCTCGATCGGCCAGGTGCATCGCGGCACGCTGAAGGACGGCCGCGAGGTCGCGATCAAGCTGCAGTATCCGGGCGCCGCCGAGGCGCTGCGCGCGGACCTGCGCCAGCTCGGCCGGTTCGCCCGGACCTTCGGCACGCTGGTCCCCGGGCTCGACATGAAGCCACTCGTCACCGAGTTGCAGGAGCGGATCGGCGAGGAGCTCGACTACGACCGCGAGGCACAGGCGCAGCAGCAGTACGCCGACGCCTTCAAGGGCCACCCGGAGTTCGTCGTCCCCCGGGTCATCAAGCACTCCCCGAGCGTCATCGTGTCGGAGTGGATCGAGGGCCGGCCGCTGTCGTCGTTCATCACCGACGGCACCAAGCAGGAGCGGGACGAGATCGGGCTGAAGTACGTCCGGTTCATGTTCAGCGGGCCGAGGCTGGCCGGGCTGCTGCACTCCGACCCGCATCCGGGGAACTTCCGGGTGATGCCGGACGGACGCCTCGGCGTGGTCGACTTCGGGCTCTGCGCGCGGCTGCCGGACGGGCTGCCGCCCGCGATCGGGCGGCTGCTGACCATCTCGCTCGAGGGCGACGGGATCGCGGTCCGCGACGGGCTCCGGGACGAAGGGTTCATCAAGCCGCGGATGGAGATCGACCCGGAGCAACTGATGGACTACCTGGCGCCGTTCGCGGAGCCGGCCCGGGCGGAGATGTTCCAGTTCAGCCGCGCCTGGATGCGGGCCCAGGCGAACCGCACCGGTGACTTCCGCTCGCCGCACGCGTCGCTGGCGCTGAAGCTCAATCTGCCACCGTCGTACCTGCTCATCCACCGCGTCTGGATCGGCGGCATCGCCGTACTCTCCCAGCTCGAGGCGGAGGCACCGTTCAGCTCCGTCCTGGACGAGTTCCTACCCGGCTTCACCCGCGTCTGAGCCCGCGTCTGGGCCCGAGCCGAAGCCCGCGCCTGAGTCCAAGGCCGGCTCAGAGCGGAGCGTGCGGGCCAGCAGGATGCTGCTCACCGTCAGAGCGACCACGGTGATCCCTGCAGCCACGTGAAGCCCGTCAGTGAATGCGTCGCGAGCTGCGTCCAGTACGGCGGCCGGCACCGCACCGCTGATGGCCTCCCCCAGTGAACTACCGCCCTGCCCGCCCATCTGGCTGCGGTACGTCGCGGTGACCACACTGCCCAGTACGGCGATGCCCAATGAGTACCCGAACTCGTTACCCGTCTGAGTCAGCGCACCGGCCGCGCCGGCCTTCTCCGGCGGCACAGACCCGATCACCAGGTTGGTGCCCAGCGTGATCAGCGGCGCCGCGCCCAGGCACTGCACAGCGAAGGCGACCACCAGTACGGCGGTAGACGTCGCCTGAGTCATCACAGCCATCCCGACGATCGTGAACGCCATGCCACCCGGGATCAGCACACCAGGACGGATCCGGCGGGCCAGCCGCGGTGCCAGCTGGAAGGCCACGGTCGAGGTGACCATGCCGGGCACCAGCGCGATGCCGGCGGTCAGCGGGGTCATCCCCTGCACGAGCTGGAAGTACTGCGCGACGAACACCATCACACCGCCCGACAGCATCGAGTACGTCATCATGCTGCCCAACATCACGCTGAAGGTCCGCCGGGAGAACAGCCGTACGTCGACCAATGGGTCCGCGAGCCGACGCTGCCGACGTACGAAGACCCACCCGAACACCGCACCCACGGTCAGACCGCCGATGGCCGTCGTACTCACGCCATGCGACGCCAACTGTTTGAGCCCGTGGATCGCCGGCAGGATCGCGACCAGCGACAGCACCACACTCGGTACGTCGAGCCGGCCCGCCTTCTCGTCGCGGTACTCCGGCAGCAGGAACGGCCCGACCGCCAGCAGCACAGCCATCGCCGGTACGCCGATCAGGAACGCCGAGCCCCACCAGAAGTGGTCCAGCAGCACGCCACCGGCGATCGGGCCGACAATCGCACCGACGGTGAAGCAGCCCGCCCACACGCCCAGCGCGGTCGCCCGCTGCCGTGCGTCCGGGAACAGCGTGGAGATCAGGGACAGCGTGCACGGCGCGATCGCCGCACCCGCGAGACCGAGCACAGCCCGGGCGCCGATCAGCATCTCGGGACTGGTCGAGTACGCCGCCACGACCGAAGCCACCCCGAAGACCGCAGCCGCGGCCAGCAGCAGGCGTCGCCGGCCGATCCGGTCACCCAGGTTGCCCATGGTGATCATCAGCCCGGCCACCATGAACCCGTACACGTCCAGGATCCACAGCTGCTGGCTGCCGGTCGCACCGAGGGCCTCGGTCACCGCCGGGACCGCGAGCAGCATCACGAACAGGTCCAGCGACACCAGCAGCGTGGCGAGTGACAACACGGCCAGCCCGATCCACTGCCGCCGGCTGGTGGTCACGGCGGCGCTCTCGGTGACGGTCATTGCTCCGGTCCTTCCGCTGGAGTATCTGCCTTCACTCCTGCGTCGGACGGATCACCGCCGGATCGACATCCGGTTCAGCTGTTTCTCACCAGTAGACGGGGTCCAGCCTCCCCTCGATGGCGCGGACGTTCTCCCGGGTGCAGCGGTCGCAGTACAGCAACTTCCGGCCGTTCTCCACCGAGGTCAGCCAGGTCAGCGGCACCTCTTCGGTCTCCGCCTGCTGACCACACAGCGAACAAGTAGCTCTGATCACGCGCATCAGTGTGCACCTCCCCCCAAGCCGGTACCCCCGCGGCCCCGGCCCTAGGCTCCCACCATGCGCTGGGTGATCCACGGTGAGGAAGAGGCTTGGTCCAGTCCGTGGCTGAGCGTACGACGGCTGGACGTGGAGCAACCGGACGGCGACCGAGTCGACTACCACGCGGTCCGGTTGAGCGACGTGGCCGCGGCCGTGGTGACCGACGCCTCGGCGTGGCCGACGTACCGGGGATGATCGCCCGGCACGAGATCCTCAGCGGCATCACCCTGCTCGGCCTCCAACAGACCCTGCTCACCTGGCCGCCCGCTCCCGGGAGCATATGAAGGGTTCTCCCCTGAAGTAGCCCCTTCTCCCTCGGTATTTCGAGGGGAGAAGGGGCCATTTGAGGGGTTCTCCCCTCAAATGCGCCCGGGGCTGGGGCGCGCGGTTGAAGCCGGGGGCGGGGCGCGCGGTTGAGCGTGCCCGGCGGGGCGGGACCGGGCGTGGACGAGGGGCGGCCTCCTGGTGGGGGCCGCCCCTCGGTGATTCAGCTGGTCAGGCTGTGAGCCCTGCCTGGCCGGTCCTCCTTGTCGGACCGGCCGGGCGGGGCTTGACTACTGGTGGATCAGACCAGGCGGGCAAGCGCGAGGCGCGCGCGTGCGCTGGCCCTCTCCGCTCGCCTGCTGGCCCGCTCGGCCTGCTTCTGCGCACGCTCCATCTGGCGAGCGAGGCGGAAGCGCCGGTTCTGCTCTGCGTCGTTCAGTGTGGAACGACAATGAGCACGAGCAAGATCTTCGTGAAGTAAATGCATCTCAATTCTCCTGTGTGAAGTCTGGTTTCTCATGGTGTGCAGTCTCGTTTCGGATCTGGGTCGTCAGGCGGCAGTTACGGTGTCGCTCTTGCGGGGACGCCCACGGGGCCGCTTGCGCGGAACCACCACTCCTTGGACGAACAGCTCGCCGCCCCACACTCCCCACGGCTCGGAACGCTCGAGCGCTCCGGCCAGGCACTCGGCCTTGAGCGGGCAGGTGGTGCAAAGAGACTTGGCATACTCGACGTCCGCCGGCGATTCGGCGAAGAAGAGTTCTGGCGCGTAGGACCGACAGGGCAGGTCCTGCGACGAGGCCACCTCGGTGAAGACATCGAGGAAGCTCACGCTCATTCCGGTCACCTCCCAGTGACTTTTAGGTGCTGATCTCTTGTCGTCGGTGACGGTCAACGGTTGATGACCGCCAAAATCAGGGACAAACAAAAGGGCCGCGGGACCCTTTTCGGGTTCCGCGGCCTTGGAGGTGCCGGCTCTGACGTCTGTCAGACCGGTGGACTCCATGCTCGAGAACCCGAACCGCCGTACTTCGCATCGCCGACAGCTCCGCCCTTGAACTGGGCAGCGCCGGAAGCCATGAGCACAACGGTCGCGCCGTGCAGGCGCGGCGAGGCACCCTGAATCGGGGCGCACGGCAGCGCGACTACCTTGCTGAACGGCTTCTTGACCGTGTTGATGTTCATCCAGGGCACCTCCTCTCGTTGTGGCGAAGCGGGCGGTTAGCTCGATCGCTATGGTGGTTTGAAGTTTTCGGCCAGGCTTCGACCGCAGAAAGAACAGTACGCCGTCCCCAGCGGAGCCCGCAAACTATTTAACGCCAGTTCGCGAAGTTGGCCGGAAGTTGCCGCGGCGGTGGCCGAAACTGGCTGCCACCACAGACTTCCAGCACGCTCCGGGACGTCATCCGCACGCTCCGGGATCGTTGCCTCTGTCACCTAAATGCCACGTCTGCCGTCAGCAGAATGCGGCACGTCTTCCACCATGCGCCTCCGCACGCCTGCCTGGCAACACATTTCTCACCCGCCGCCGAAGACTGCCCCATAGGGCAGGTCGATCAGCGCGTGCAGAGATTGAGGATGGGCTCCGCGTACTTGGTGATCTTGGTGTGGCCGATGCCGGGGATCCGGCGCAGGGACTGCTCGTCGGTCGGGCGGGTTTCGGCGATCGCGGTCAGGGTGGCGTCGGTGAGGATGACGAAGGCGGGCATGCTTTCGGACGCTGCCTGCTCGGTGCGCCAGGCGACCAAGGCGTCGTACAGCTCCTGGTCGATGGAGGACGGGCAGTCCTCGCAGCGGCCCAGCTTGCGGGCGCCGGGATCGAGCAGGCCGCGGCCGCAGACCCGGCACTTGGGGATCGGCCGGCCGGCCCGAGGCGAACGCTCCGACCGCTCGGCCGTCGGCTCCCATGCGGTCGGCCGCGACGACGTACGCACGTTCAGAGGGTCGAGGAAGCGGGTCGGACCGCGCTGACCGCGCCCGCCCGGGGAGCGTGAGGTCGACCAGCTGACGTGGAGCTGCTGCTTTGCCCGCGTCACGCCGACATAGAACAGCCGCCGCTCCTCCTCCACCTGCGCCGGCGTCTGGGCGTAGCTGATCGGCAGCGTCCCCTCGTGCGCGCCCGCGATGAAGACACAGCCCCACTCGAGCCCCTTGGCCGCGTGCAGCGTCGCCAGCGTGACCCCCTCGGCCAGCGGCGCGTGCTGGATCGACGCCCGCCGATCCAGCTCAGCCATCAGGTCGGCCAACCGAGCCGTCGGGTTGGCCGCAGCGAAGTCCGACGTCATCGTCACCAGCGCGCTCAGCGACTCCCACCGATCCCGCACCGCGCCCGTCCCGGCCGGCGACTCCGGCGTCCACCCGGCCCCACCCAGTACGCCGGTGACCACCTCGACCAGATCGTCGGACACGTCCCCGGCCTTCGCCTGCCCCCGCAGCAGTACAGCGGCCTGCCGGATCTCGGCCCGTTCGAAGAACCGCTCGGCGCCCTTCAGCACGGCCGGGATCTTCCGCTCGGCGAGCGCCTGCTCGTAGTTCTCCGACTGCGCGTTCGTCCGGAACAGTACGGCGATTTCCCGCAGCGGCGTCCCCTCGTCCCGCAGCCGGGCGATCGCCCGCGCCACCGCATCGGCTTCGGCGACCTCATCCGGGTACTCCCGGTAGACCGGCACCGGACCAGCCGGGAGCTGCGACCGCAGCGTCACCCGCCCCGGCAGCCCGGACGGACCGGCCGCGTCGAGGACCTTGTTCGCAACGTCCACGATCTGCGGCGTCGACCGGTAGTCGCGGACCAGCTTGACCACCGTCGCGGACGGATGCCGGGACGCGAAGCGCACCAGGTTCTCCGGCTCGGCGCCGGCCCAGGAGTAGATGGTCTGCGCCGGGTCGCCGACCACACAGACGTCCTCACGGCCGCCGAGCCACAGGTCGAGCAGGCTCTGCTGCAGCGGACTGACGTCCTGGTACTCGTCCACGACGAACGTCCGGTACTGCCGCCGGATCTCCGCCGCCACCCGCTCATCCTCCGCGAGCAGCGCGGCCGCACACAGCAGCACGTCTTCCAGATCGATCCGCCCGCGCTCCAGCTTCACGTCCTCGTACGCCGCGAAGACCCGCGCGATCGTGGCCGGGTCGAAAGCGGCCAGGGTGCGGCCTGAGCGCGGCGCCAGTCGCGCGTAGTCGTCGGGCCGGACGTTGCTCACCTTCGACCACTCGACCTCACCGGCCAGGTCGCGTAGCGCGGGTGTGTCCACCCGGACCCGGCAGCGTGACGCCGCCTCGGTCAGCAGCGGGAACTTGCGATCCACGATCGGCGGCAGCTCCCCGCCGTACACCTTGGGCCAGAACCACTTCGCCTGCCGCAGCGCGGCCGAGTGGAACGTGCGCGCCTGGACGCCCTCGACGCCGAGCTGGGCGAGCCGGCCGCGCATCTCCCCCGCGGCCCGCTGGGTGAACGTCACCGCGAGGACGCGGAGCGGGTCGAACGTCGCGGTGCGGACGCCGTACGCGATCCGGTGGGTGATCGCTCGCGTCTTCCCCGTGCCCGCGCCGGC
Source organism: Kribbella steppae (assembly GCF_004342025.1). Lineage (GTDB taxonomy): Bacteria > Actinomycetota > Actinomycetes > Propionibacteriales > Kribbellaceae > Kribbella > Kribbella steppae. Next base: position 328,500 of record NZ_SLWN01000002.1, read on the forward strand.
CATCACCACGACGGGTCCGTTCAGCGAGGTCGCGACCGCCCGCTGCTCCGGATCGAGCGCCTCGAGGAGGTCATCCGCGGATGCGGAGTGTGTGAGATCGCTCACGGACGGGGACATTCGGGAACAGCACCACCTGCGACTGGGTTCGGATACGTCGAGAGCAACCCTAGACGGGCTACCGGACAGAATCCGATCGCCCGGGAGACGGAGTCAGCCGATGGCGGCATTCACGATGTACTCGACACCCTGGTGCGGCTACTGCCACCGGCTGAAAGGTCAGCTGAAGCGCGCCGGGATCGAGTTTGCCGAGGTCGACATCGAGCAGGTGCCGGATGCCGCGAAGCTGGTCGAGAAGATCAACAACGGCAACCAGACGGTGCCGACGGTGGTCTTCCCGGACGGGACCGCGATGACGAACCCGTCGCTGGCCCAGGTCGCCGAGAAGCTGGCCGCCTAGATCCCCCACAGTACGGCGCCGCGCCTCGACAGGGCCGGCGCCGTTTTTGTGCTGCCCACACTCATAGATCGCGAGTTATGGACATTACGGTCATGACCGTTATACCTTCCTCGGAACAACGCCGCAGGGAGCCCGCCCATGATTCCGCGCCGTCCCGTTCGCCATGTATTCAGTCGTCACGTCTTCATCCGCACCGCCTTGGTCCTGGCTCTGATGCTGGGCCTGCTCGCCACCGGCGGCCTCACCGCCGCGGCCGACCCGGATCCGAAGCGGCCTGATCCCTTCCCGTCGGAGACCGGTCCCATCCGGCCGGACGCCACCCGGATGGGCCCCGCAGCCGAGGACCCGATCCGCGATCTCGGTCCGCCGATCAGTTCGCTCACCGTGATGGAGGGCGCCATCGGCCGTACGCCGGACGGCCGCGACGTCGTGTACGCCGTACCTGCCGGTGAGAACGCCCAACTCAACGTCGTCGACCTGCACACCCGCCAGTTGATCCACGCCCTGCCGCTCACCGGGGCCGCGGGTGCGTGGGCGATCGTGGTCGCGCCCGACGGCAGCTTGTACGTCGGCACCTACCCGAACGCGCATCTGTACCGCTACGACCCGGGCACAGGCACTGTCACCGACCTCGGCCAGCCGATCCCCGGCGAGTCCGTCATCTACGGCCTCACCGCGGACCCGAACGGCAACGTGTACGCGGGGACGTACCCGACCGCCCACGCCTTCAAGTACGACCCGTCGAACGGTCAGGTGACCGACTACGGCTCACTCGACCCGGTGCAGCAGTACGCCCGCTCGACCGTGTACGACCCGGACCACAACAAGCTGTTCGTCGGCATCTCCACACCCAACGCGAGGCTGCTGCGCATCGACGTGGAGACGCGTCAGGTCGACGACATCACTCCACCCGGCACAACCGCCAAGGACTTCATCGACCTCGACTACGCCGGCGGTCGCATCTTCGCCAACGCCAGTAGCCGCCTGGTCGTGGTCGACGCCGTCACCGGTGAGCAGATCAAGTTCACCGATGCCGCGACGGGCACCCAGGTCATGGACTACTCGCTCGCAGCCCGCGGTGTGTCCGCAGCCGGTCCAGGTGGCGTGTACTTCACCACCAGCACGCTCGCACTCACCCACTACGACCTCGACACCAACACGGTCGGCCCGGTATCACCGCCGTACACGCTGACCCGTGGTGCCTCGATCGGCTACGGCTGGGTCACCGAGAACGGCCAGCAGGTGCTGTACGGCTTGGCCGGCAACTACTCCGGCGGAACGTTCCGGTACGACCCACAGGCCGGCACGCTCGCGCAGTGGAGCTCACCGTTCCAGTACGTCCCGGTGGCGCTCATGCACGCGCTCGCGGACCCCTCGACCGGGAAGGTCTTCGTCAACGCCTACCTGAACGGCTCCACCTCGGTCTATGACCCTGCGACCGGCAAGTCCACCGTCACCACGCGGCAGGGCCAGGTCGAGGACTGGGCCTGGGACAACACCGGCAAGATGTACGTCGGCATCTACCCGTACGGCCGGTTGTCGCTCTGGGATCCGAATGCTCCCGCGAGCCCGACGAATCCGAAGGAGATATTCAGCCTCGTCGACAGCCACCACCAGAACAGGCCCGTCTCGGTCAAGCCTGCGGGCAACCGCGTTTACGTAGGCACCACACCGGCGTACGGCGAGTACGGCGGAGCACTCACGGTGTACGACGTCCCGACCGGCGCCTTCACCGTGTACCGCAACCTGGTGGCCGACCAGACCATCTCGTCACTGCTGCCAGTCGGCGCTGGGCTGTGGGCAGGCTCCAGCATTGAGGGCGGTCAGGGCACTGAGCCCGTCGCAACCGAGGCCCACCTGATCAAGGTCGACCCGTCGACCGGTGCGGTGCTCACCGACGTCGTACCCGTGCCTGGTGCGGCCAGCATCAACGAGCTGATCATCGGACCCGACGGCAACCTGTGGGGCCTGGCGGACGGCATCGTGTTCGTCGTCAACCCAACGACCGGTGCGCTACTGCGTCAGATCCCGATCTTCAGCGGCAGGGCCGGCGCGAACGACGGAGCGCTCCAGTGGCGCGACGGCTACCTGTACGGCGTCACAGCAGGACGACTGTTCGTCGTGGACAGCCTCGGCGGTACGTCGACCGTGCTGCGCGACCACGGTCTCAACCGGCTCACCCAGACCCCGGACGGCACGTATTACACGTTGCTGCGACCGGACGGCTGGACGAACCCGACCAACCTGGCCTCGTACACCGCACCGGTCGACGGCTGTCCGCAGTCGGATCTCCGGGCGACGGTGTGGACCGGGAACATCGACAGCCACGTGGTCAACCGGCATGTGACCTACGGCTGCACGTTGACCGACGTACTGCCGGATGCCTCAGCGGACTGGCCGAGCCACAGCGCCTATGTCCGTGCGGTCGACAAGAAGGCCAGGGAGCTGGAGAGCGCCGGGACGTTGCAACGCTGGGAGGGCGTCCTCATCCGCATCGCCGCCGCACGCTCCAATGTAGGCCAGTGATCACCAGCTGCCGGTGAGCTTTTCGCCGTACCAGCCTTCGATCAGGCGACGGGAGATGGAGATGTTGCCGGGGAGGGCCATCGTGCCGGCTTCGACCAGCGCACGAAGGTCCTCCCTGGTGAACCACCGGGCCTCGGCGATCTCGTCGGCGTCCACCTCGATGTCGGTGCTCGCCGCCTTGGCGTAGAAGCCGAGCATCAAGCTGGACGGCAGCGGCCATGGCTGGCTGCCGGCGTACTCGACCTCGGGCCCCACGACCACTCCGGTCTCCTCGAGGACCTCACGTCGCACGGCGGCCTCCAGCGACTCACCCGGCTCGACGAAGCCGGCCAGGGTCGAGTAGCGACCCTCAGGCCAGGCCTCGTTGCGACCGAGCAGAGCCCGGTCCTGGTCGTCGGTGACGAGCACGATGATCGCCGGGTCGCTGCGCGGGAAGTGCGACAGACCGCACTCAGGACACTGCCGCACGTGCCCTTCCTCGATCACCACCGTGTGCTCGCCGCAGTTCGCGCAGTGCGTGTGGACGCCGTGCCAGTTGGACAGCCCGACCACGTGGACCGCCATACCGGCCTCACGGTCGTTCAGTACGGCGCCCAGCTCGCGGAGTCCGGCGTACGACTCGTCCGCCTCGGTGGCGACCAGTACGGCGAACACAGCGCGACCGTCTGCCGTCTGACCCGCACCGGCCTCGCGGTCGATGCCCAGGAAGACTCGTACGCCGTCCGGCGCTTCGGACGGAGGCACCAGCTTCAGCGCGGTGCGCTCGGGGTTCACCTGCAGCTTGTCACCGGCCACTACCGCCACCTGGGTGTCAGGGTCGCCCCACGCCTTCTCCAGCCACTCCTCGTCACGCCTGCGATCGGCAGCGCGATCCAGTACGGCGCGGGACAGGGCTAAGGAACCAGGAGCGATGGAGTAGGCCACGTGCCTCAACATATCCCGGCAGCGTGAGAGCATCCCCGCATGAGTATTCACATCGCCGCCGAGAAGGGGCAGATCGCGCCGCGCGTGCTGTTCCCCGGTGACCCACTGCGGGCCAAGTGGATCGCGGAGACCTATCTGTCCGACGTGACCTGCTACACCGAGATCCGGAACATGTTCGGGTTCACCGGCACCTACAAGGGTGAGCAGATCTCCGTCCAGGGCTCCGGCATGGGCCAGGCGTCCGCCTCGATCTACGCGCACGAGCTGTTCGCGGAGTACGACGTACAGACGCTGATCCGGGTCGGTACGTGTGGTGCGCTGACCGAGGCCGTGCGGGTCCGCGACGTCATCGTGGCGATGTCCGCGAGCACCGACTCGCAGATGAACCGGCTGCGCTTCCACGGCATCGACTACGCGCCGACGGCCGACTACCAGCTGCTGCGCGCCGCGGTGGACGCTGCCGAGGCGGGCGGCCTGAACGTGCACGTCGGCCAGGTGTTCTCCGGCGACCTGTTCTACAACGACCGCCCCGACCTGGTGTCGCGGACGGCGGAGTACGGCGTACTGGGGATCGAGATGGAGGCCGCCGCGCTCTACACGCTGGCGGCGAAGTTCGGCCGCCGGGCGCTCGGCATCATGACGGTGTCGGACCACCTGATCACCAAGGAGGAGACGACCGCCGAGGAGCGGCAGACGACGTTCTCCGAGATGATCACCATCGCCCTCGATGCTGCGATCGAGGTGCCGGTCTGAAGCGGGTCGCCACCGCCCTGGCCGCCCTGACCCTCCTCACCGCCTGCTCCGGTAACTCCGAGCCGACGGCAACCGAGCCGTCGGCTACCGAGCCGTCGAAAACCGAGCCGTCGAAAACCGAGCCGTCGAAAACCGAGCCGTCGAAAACCGAGACAACGTCCAGTCCGGCACCGGCCACGCTGCCGGCCATCAACGCCACACAGGTGGTCAGCGCGCTGACCGGCGCCGGCTACAAGTGCACTACGGACGCTGCCTACGCCATCTGTACGTCGGGAGCCGCATCGGTCTGGGTGCTCACCGGATCGCATCCCCGCCCACCGGTGGTGTCGCTGCACGCTCCCGGACCGGTCGCTACCGCGTCGGCCGAGATCGCCAAGGTGCTGCCGAAGACGCTGGAGCTCGCTCACATCAACCAGGGCGCGGAGATCGCTACCTGGTTCAGCGAGCAGAAGAGCACGACAACAGCACAGGCGACCTTCGGCGACTGGCAGGCCGACTACTCGGCCGAAGTGGACAGCGAGGAGCCCGGTGCACACCTGACGCTGACCGACAAACTCTGCAAGGCCAACTGCCAGGCGGAGTAGGTACGTCTGGCTACGCCGCGATCAGTTTCGACAGGACCTGGCTGACCCGATCGGCCAGCAGGTCCGGCACGCGATCCGGATCCGCGGCGTAGCCGACCACCGCTTGCTCGAAGAGACCGTCGATCAACGCGTACGCCGTGGGCGCGTCGACGGTCGGAGTGCCACCGACCAGGTCGGCGTACCGGGTCAGGATGCGCCAGATCATCTGCTCCAGCAGCTGGTCGATCGCGACCACGTCGTCGCGCAACTGCTCCTCGAACATGCTCTGCGCGCGCAGGTCGTACCAGAGCCGGTGCATCGGGGTCTCTTCGACCAGCGTCTGGGTCAGCTTGGCGAGGAAGCCGACGGCCAGTTCGTCGGCCGAGGACGCCGTCTCGACCACTTCGTCGTACCGCTGGGCGCACTTCGTCTTGTAGTGCCGCACGCAGTAGCCGATCAGGTCGATCTTGTCGCGGAAGTAGTAGTGCACGACGCCGTGGGTGAACTCGGAGTTGTTCGCGATCTCGCGCAGGCTGGTCCGCGCGTACCCCAGCTCGCCGAGCGTCTTCAGCGCCGACTCGGCCAGCGCGACCCGGCGGCGCTCGATCTTGTCGATCCCCGACACTCGGGCGGGCCGGGCCGGCCCAGAGTCCGGAGCAGGCTCCGGACCGGCAGCATCCGAGGTCAAGCTCATCGCCGTTCCCCTCTCTCCGGCCGGATTCATCGGCGTCAATCTACCCGCCGCGGACCCAGGCGGGATCCACGGCGGGAGATTTCTTGACAAGTGTCAAACAAAGTCTTGACGACTGTCAAAAGAATCTCCAAAGTGTGAAGCGCAGCGGTCCTTCGAGCAAAGGAGCTTCAGATGGGCGGACTCGACCTCTCCGGCCGGAAGGCACTCGTCACCGGCGGAGCCCAGGGGCTCGGCGAAGGGATGGCGAGAGCACTCGCGGCGGCCGGGGCCAAAGTGGTGATCAGCGACATCCAGAAGGACACCGGCGAGGCGGTCGCCGACGCGCTGGACAGCGAGTTCGGCGCCGGCAACGGCTTCGTCGCCCACGACATCACCGACGAGGGCAGCTGGGAGAACGCGGTCGTCGCGGCCAACGACATCCTCGGCGGCCTGGACATCCTGGTGAACAACGCGGGGATCGAGATCACCAGCCTGCTCACCGAGGTCACCGCCGAGGACATCCGCAAGATGCTCGAGGTCAACGTGCTCGGCACCACGCTCGGGCTCAAGTGGGGCCTGCGGACGATGCGGCCGGACGGACTGGCCGGTCAGGGCGGCGCGATCATCAACGTCGCGTCGGTAGCCGCCACCATCGCGTTCCCCGGGATCGCGGTCTACTCCGCGACCAAGTCGGCGGTCGACCGGCTCACCCGGGTCGCCGCGATGGAGTCCGGCAAGCTCGGGTACGGCGTCCGCGTCAACTGCATCTACCCCGGCCTGGTGCCGACCGCGATGGGCGCCGGCCTGGCCAACGACGTCGCCCAGCTCGGGCTGTTCGAGTCCCCCGAGGCAGCAGTCGCCGCGGTGATCGGGCTCACCCCGGCCGGCCGGCTCGGTGAGGTCACCGACATGGCCGACGCCGTCGTCTTCCTCGCGTCGGACGAGGCGAGGTTCATCACCGGCATCGGCCTGCCCGTCGACGGCGGAATGGGGATGTAATGACTGTGCTGAATGCCGGGCCTCCGGCGCCGGCAGGGTCATGGGGCTTTGACTCCCGGCCTTCCCTCGTCACTCCAGTCGCTTCGCTCCTTCCACTCCTCAGTCCAGGCCGGGAGGCCCCATGACCAACAAACCCGTTGTCGTGTACGGCGCCTCCGGCTACACCGGCCGGCTGGTGTGTGAGTACCTCCGTCAGTACCACGTCCCGTTCGTGGCCGCCGGCCGCAGCGAGGACAAGCTGAAGGAGTCGATGGAGTCCCACGTGGCGGGGATCGAGACCGCCAACTACGAGGTCGCCACGGTCGAGCATGACGTCGCCGCACTGACCGATCTGTTCAAGGGCGCGTCAGTGGTGCTCAACATGGTCGGACCGTTCAGTGAACTCGGCCCGGCCGCAGTCGAGGCGGCACTCGCGGCGGGTGCGCACTACACCGATACCACCGGCGAGCAGAACTGGCTGATCACCTGCGACGAGCAGTTCGGCGCCCAGTTCGCGGAGGCAGGCCTGTTGCTGGCGCCCGGTGTCGCGCAGATGTACACCACCGGCGAGATCGCCGCCCAGCTGTGCTTGGAACAGCCTGGCCTGGACACTCTGGACATCGCGGTGTTCTGGGGTGGCAGTCCGACCATCGCTTCGACTCGAAGCATCCTGGTCAACGCGGCCACGTCCAAAGCGCACTTCCTGGAGCAGAACCAGTACGTCGAGTTTCCCGAGCAGGGCCTCGTACCTCTGGTGGTGCCCGGGCAACACGAACTCGCGCTGTCCCTGCCCTGGGGCGGTACGTCGCATCCAGTCTGGTTCAAACGCGATCCGCGCGTGGCCAACTGCAAGGCGCAGGGTGGTGTCTTCAATGCAGCACTGATGAACGGCGTGCCGCAGATTGTTGCCGCAGCGCTGGAAGCCACCAAGGACATGGCAGCGGACGAACGCAGTGCGGCTCTGGCCGAGACCGCCCGCCAGGTGATGAACCAGATGCCGCCGCGGGAGAACCCGCGCGTCAACAAGTCGCTGGACTCCGTGCATGCCTCTGGTCCACTCGGCCGGGCGCACTGTGTCATCCACGGCAACAGCAACTACCAGCAGACCGGTCTGCTGCAGGCCTACGCGGCGTACTCACTGCTGCAGACCCCACCGAAGCGCGTCGGCTTCGCCAGTGGCTGTCAGGCATTCGGCCACCGCGAGCTGCTCGGCGTACTGCGGTCCTTCGGGCTGGTCTCCGAACCTCAACTGACCGTGCTGCAGTGAAGGAGTAGCAGTGCGACTGGTCGACTACCTCGACAAGGGCGCCTCGCTCGGTCCGGACGCACCGTGCCTGACCACCGACGGCGAGACGCTCTCGTACGCTGACGTCCAGGAACTGTCGTACCGGATCGCGGCCGGTCTCGCGGCGGCCGGCGTACGGCCGGGTGGCAAGGTGGCGATCCTTTCGGCGAACGACCCGATCGCGTTCAGCTGCGTGTTCGGGATCAGCCGGGCCGGTGCGGTCTGGTGCCCGATCAACCCACGCAACGAGGCGGCGGAGAACCGCGAGTTGCTCGACCAGTTCGACTGTGAAGTGCTGATCTACCAGGCGGCGTTCGCGCCCCTGGTGGATCGGATCCGGGTCGCGGTGCCGAAGGTCCACACCTTCGTCTGCCTGGATGCCGATCCAAACTCCGGCCAGGCCCCCCACCTTATTGGCCGGAGCGTCGGCTGGGACGCGTTCTGCGGGGGCGTGTCCCAGCCGGCACCCGATCTCACCGGTCCCGACGAGCTGGCCTTGATCGTCGGTACCGGTGGGACCACGGGTCGCCCGAAGGGGGTGATGCTCAGCAACGGCAACCTGGAGACGATGACGGCGCTGACGCTGATGGGCTATCCGTTCGGCGAGCGGCCCGTCTACCTCGCCCTGGCGCCGCTGACCCACGCGGCCGGCGTGCTGTGCTTCCCCGTCCTGGCCTCCGGCGGCGAGATCGTCATCATGCGGACGCCGGATGTGCACGCGTTCCTGGAGCTGATCCCGCGGCACCGCGTCACGCACACGTTCCTGCCGCCGACACTGATCTACATGGTGCTCGCGGCCGAGGAGCTCGACAGCACCGACCTGTCGTCCCTGCGCTGCTTCTGGTACGGCGCCGCACCGATGTCGGTCGCCCGACTCGAGGAAGCGCTGCAACGGATCGGCCCGGTGATGGCCCAGTTGTTCGGCCAGACCGAGGCGCCGATGATGATCTCGATCCTGCCGCCGGCCGACCACTTCGATGCTGACGGCAACATTGCCCGGGCCCGGCTGTCGTCGGCCGGCCGGCCGTCGCCACTCGTCACCACCGCGATCATGGCGCCGGACGGATCGCTGCTCCCGCACGGCGAGCGCGGTGAGATCGTAGTCCGCGGATCGCTGGTGATGCAGGGGTACTACCGCAACCCCGAGGCCACCGCGGACGCCTCCCGGCATGGCTGGCACCACACCGGCGACATCGGCTATCTGGACGAGGACAACTACCTCTACATCGTCGACCGGGCCAAGGACATGATCATCACCGGCGGCTTCAACGTGTACTCCACCGAGGTGGAGCAGGCGCTGATGGCCCATCCGGCGGTCCGGGACTGCGCGGTGATCGGCCGGCCCGACGACAAGTGGGGCGAGCGGGTGGTGGCCGTCGTACAGCAACAGGCGGAGACCGAGATCGATCCTGACGAGCTCATCGCCTTCGTCAAAGCCCGGATCGGCAGCGTGAAGGCACCCAAGGAAGTGCTGGTGTGGCCGGATCTACCGCGGTCCAAGGTCGGCAAGGTGCTCAAGTCCGACATCAAGGCCCAACTCGCTCTGGACCTGTCAGCCTCCAGTTGAAGCCGCGGTGGCCGATACGACGATGGCCGTGGTGACCGCGGCCTGCATCTCGGCGACGGCCTTCTTCACCGCGTCCGCCGCCCAGTCCGACTCGGCGATCTCCTTGGCCCGCTGCTTGAGCGCCTTCTTGTCGACCGCGTCGGTGACGATCTTCGGTACGACGTTCAGCGCGCTGAGCAACGCGATCAGGGCACCGGTCCGCTGGTCCGGCGACGTGCCGACCTTCAGCACGCTCTCCAGCGCCGAACGCACCTCCGCCTCGTGCCGCGCGTCCTTTGCCGTCCAGCGGGTCACCGGGAAGATGCCGAGCACCTTGCCCTCGTCCGCCGTCAGCACACCACGCTCGGCCAGCCTGGCGAGCAGCTGATCCCGCAGCTTCTTCGACAGCCGGCCGATCTGGTCCTTCGGACGCTTGCCGGGCTTGTCGGCCACGTATGCCAGCCGCTCGTCCAAGATGGCGTCACCCGTCGGACTGGCGTCCAGCACCTTCAGGCGACCGCGCTTGACCTCCTCACCTTCACCGGCGACGTCCAGCTTCCCGAGCATGGTCAGCTCGATCAGCACGGCTCCGGCCAGCGCGTAGTCCAGCCCGGGCGCTCCGGTGATCGGCTTCCCACTCTCGTCGTCGTACAACAGCAACAAGAGATCTTCGGCAATCAACATGCGTCCAACGTAGGCAAACACGCGTTTACCGCACATCAGCCGCGCGGACTACCTCCGATATCCGACTTCAGTAGTGGTAGCCATTGAGTTCCACCGGCTCCCCCAGCGCGGCTGCCGCCTCAGCGAGGAAGTCCGGCGAGAAGTAGTACCACCGGATCGTCCGGACCTTGCCGTCCTCGGTGGTGAGGCGCATGAGGTCGTTCACCGCGGTCTTGCCGTCACGCACGATGCGTACGACGAGCACCGTCTCGTCCCACAGTTCGACGACCTCTGCGGTGTACCGGTACGGCTTGGAGTGGTCGAGCGTGTGCTCGATGGACCCGTTGCGCATCTGGTCGGCGCCCCACTCGGTGAGTACGCCGAGGATCTCGCTGTCCGCGTCAGCCAGTAGAAGGGCAGTCAACCGCGGTACGTCGTAGGCCGTGAAGGCCTCGGCGACAGCGTCGAGAAGACGGCGGTCCGGCGCCTGTCTGGCTTTGAGAGATCGGTCGCGCTCTGGCGAGTCCAGTCGGCCGCGACCACGGTGCAGGGCAGCTTTGACTGCGCCGACGGAGGTGCGCAGTACGTCGGCGACCTCGGCGAGGGTGAACCCGAACAGGTCCTTGAGAGCGAGTGCGGCGCGTTCCTGTGGCGGCAGCAGGGTCACGAGCTCAGCCCAGGCGTCACGGACCTCGGCGGGGTCTGCTGTGGCCGGTGCGACCTGCTCGAGCGCGTCCACGAGGACGGGCGCTTGCCGGCGGTAGTTGTCGACGTACGCGTTGGTTGCCACGCGAAAGAGCCAGGCACGCGGGTTCGCAATCGGGCTGTGCGCCTGCGCGGCCTGGGTGAAGGCGCGTGCGAGCGATTCCTGGACCAGGTCCTCGGCGTCGAAGGCGTTGCCGGTCAGACGGCGGCAGTAGGCGTACAGGTCGGAGCGCAGCGGCTCCAGGCGGTCCAGGAACTCCCTGCGCGCCTGCCGGGCGGCCCGCAACTCCGGCAGGTCGAGTGCATCGGTCACATCTTGGATTGTCATACCTGGCAGGACGGATGAGGTGGCCACCGGGATACGGGACCCCTGTCGTTGCCTTGCTGACTATCTAGTAAGGTAAGCCTTAGCTAACAGGTTCGCCCACCTCGAAAGCAGACCGCCATGACCAGAGCACTGCCCGAGCCGTCCTACCGGCGCTTCGTCGCCGGTATCGGCACCCTCAGCCTCCGGCCGTTCGACCTGACCGAGGATGTGACCACCCTGCACAGCTGGGTCACCCAGCCCTACGCGCAGTACTGGGGCCTGCTGAACGCCTCGGTCGAAGACGTGCACGCGGAGTACCTCCGGATCGAGAGAACCGGCCACCACCGCGCCTTCCTCGGCGAGCACGACGGCCGGCCGGCGTTCCTGATGGAGCGCTACGAACCGGCGTACGACGCGGTCGGCACGCTGTACGACGTGGCGCCGGGCGACATCGGCATGCACGTCCTGGTCGCCCCGCCGGAGTTCCGGATCCCGGGCTTCACCGGCGCGATCTTCGAGACGATTCTCGACAGCCTGTTCATTGACCCGCTGGTCGACCGGATTGTGGTCGAGCCGGATGTCCGCAACACCAAGATCCAGGCGCTGAACAAGCGGATGGGATTCCGCAAGCACAGCATCGTGGACCTGCCGGACAAGCAGGCCTGGCTGAGTTTCTGCACCCGCGACCAGTACGCCGAGGCGACCCGGATGAACGAGGCAGGCTGATCCATGACGACCGAACATCTCACCCCCGACGCCTGGGCGGTCGCCAACCGCGCACTGGTCCGCAAGGCACTGGCCGAGTTCATCCACGAACGGATCCTCGAGCCGGTTGCCACCGACAACGGTTACGAGCTCAGCTCCGGCACCAGCCGCTACACCTTCACTGCCCGGCTGTATCCACTGAACCACTGGGACGTCGACGCCGACAGCATCCAGCGCGACGGTGACCGGCCTGTCGATGCGCTCGACTTCATCACCGAGTTCCACCAGCAGCTCGGTATCGGCGCCGCGATGCTGCCGGTGTACCTCGAGGAGATCTGCAGCACGCTCGCGAGTGCGGCGTACAAGCTCTCCAAACCTGATCTGACCGCGGCCGACCTCGTCACCGCCGACTTCCAGACGATCGAGTCCGCGATGACCGAGGGCCACCCGTGCTTCGTCGCGAACAACGGGCGACTCGGGTTCGGCGTCACCGACTACCGCGCCTTCGCACCGGAGACCGGGCAACCGGTCCGGCTGACCTGGATCGCCGTACGCAAGGACCGCGCGACGGTCTCGCACAGTACGACCATCACGTACGACGACCTGCTGCAGACCGAGCTGGGTGACGACGTACTGCGCCGGTTCGCCGCGGAGATCGTTGCCGTGGGCGCCGATCCGGACCAGTACGTCTACCTGCCGGTGCATCCTTGGCAGTGGGAGAACAAGACGTCGATCACGTTCGCGGCGGATATCGCGCAGCGGCACATCATCCACGTCGGGTCGAGTGACGACGACTACCAGCCGCAGCAGTCGATCCGGACGTTCTTCAACCGGTCGCAGCCGTCGCGCAACTACGTGAAGACGGCGTTGTCCGTGCTGAACATGGGTTTCATGCGCGGGCTCTCCCCGACGTACATGGCCGCAACGCCGGCGATCAACGACTGGGTGTACGGACTGGTCGAGAACGATGTCGTGCTGAAGCGGTACGGCTTCTCGGTACTGCGGGAGATCGCGGCGGCCGGCTATCACAACCGGTACTACGAGGCCGCCACGGAGAAGACGTCGCCGTACCGGAAGATGCTGTCGGCATTGTGGCGGGAGAGCCCAGTGCCGACGCTGGAGCCTGGTGAGCGGCTCGCGACGATGGCGAGTTTGCTGCACGTCGACCGGCATGGCTCATCGCTGGCGGCGGCACTGGTCCGCGAGTCGGGGCTGGCGCCGGCGGACTGGCTGCGGGCGTACATCGACGCCTACCTGATCCCGTTGCTGCACAGCTTCTACGCGTACGAGCTGGTGTACATGCCGCACGGCGAGAACCTGATCCTGGTACTGCGGGACGCCATCCCGATCCGGGTGATCATGAAGGACATCGCCGAGGAGATCGCGGTGATGAGCCCGGCGACGCCGCTGCCGGCGGAGGCCGAGCGGGTGCGGGCCGAGGTACCGGACGACGAGAAACTGCTGTGCATCTTCACGGACATCTTCGACTGCATCTTCCGGTTCCTCTCACCGCTGCTGGATCAGGAGGAGCTGCTGACGCCGGCGGAGTTCTGGTCGGTGGTCGCTTCGTCGGTGCGGGACTATCAGGCGGCGACGCCGGAGTTGGCCGAGGCGTTCGCGAAGTACGAGGTGTTCGCGCCGTCGTTCGCGTTGTCGTGCCTGAACCGGCTGCAACTGAAGAACAACCAGCAGATGGTGGACCTGACGGATATCGCCGGGTCGCTGCAGTTCGTGGGATCGCTGGTCAACCCGCTCGTCACTGAAGCAGCAACTGACTGACCAGGGTGTCACCTAGCCAGGTTTCGTAGTCCTCGATCGGCCAGTGCCTCGCGCGCGCCCCAGATGCATTGGCGCCGTCGTTTCCGCAACGCTGTCGTTGGAGGACGGGTTGGAGATCTGGGACGCCTTGGAGATCCTGACCACGGAACCATCCTTCGTCGGCCTGTCCACCACTCCCCTGCCGATGCCGACCTTCGCTGTGGATAACTCGCGCGGCGATTTCGAGAAATCAGCCAAGCTGGTGGGGTGACCAGCGAACAAGTTATCGAGGCTCCGCAGCGGGGCATTCTCGCGGGAGATGGCGGTCGTCGCGAGGCGGTCCCGCGGGACGGCCGGCGCTACGAGGTCGTGGACGGGCGGTTGCTGGTGACAGGTGCCCAGCCGCCCGCCCACCACGCAGCCGTCGTCGCCCTGATGATCCAACTCAAACAAGCCTGCCCACCCGACCTCCTGGTCGCCGTGAGCTCCCTCGACTTCCGCCCCACCCGCAACGTCTCCCTCCGCCCCGACCTCCTGGTCTGCCGCCGATCCGACGCAGGCCCCCAACTCCTCCAAGCCCCGCCCCTACTCACCGTAGAAGTCCTCTCCCCCTCCACCCGAACCACCGACGTAGTCCTCAAACGCGCCCTCTACGAACAGCACCGAGTCCCCTCCTACTGGCTCCTAGACCCCACCCACCACGAACTAACAGTCCTGGAACTAACAGACTCGGGCTACGCCTGCCGCGCCGTAGTCCAAGCCAAAGAGACCTTCCAAGCCACCACCCCGTTCCCCATCACCCTCACCCCCGCGGCATTGACCGGATGACGCCCGGCCCGGGGCATGCCGGGGCAGATTCCGGGGCAACCAGGGGCAGATCGCCGAAATGGCACCAACCACGCAGCGGACACCACCATGCTGGTCGGATGACCTGGAAGGAGGCACCATTGTGTCCGTGGAACCCATTGAGTCAGGGCCCTACACAGTGGCCTATCTCGACACCGCGCCGGACGACGGGAGACGGCGCGAGATCATCGACGGCGGTTTGTACGTGACGCCGGCACCCTCGAGGCTCCACCAGCGGGCGGTCGGCGAGCTCTATTTCAGGCTCAGGTCCGCCTGCCCCGTCGGCCTTGAGGTCTTCGTAGCGCCGTTCGACTATCGACCGACACCTGAACGTTCGCTTCAGCCGGACGTGCTTGTGTGCAGCCCGGACGATCACGACCCGAAGCATGCAATAGAGCCTCTGCTCCTCGCGGCTGAGGTGGTTTCACACAGTTCCCGGATGCACGACCTGCTCCTGAAGCGTGGACTGTACGAACAGGCCGGTGTGCGCTCCTACTGGATCCTGGATCCGGACAAAGAGACGCTGACCGTACTTGAACTGGTCGACGGGGTGTACGTCGAGCGTGATGTCGTCAGCGGAGAGAAGGTCTTCGACGCGACACTCCCGTTCCCGGTGCAGATCGTCCCGGTTGAGCTGCTCCGGGAGCGATAGTCGCCGGCGCCGACCTCAGCGGCCAGTTCGGGGCTGCCGACGGCAGACCTGCATCTCCTGCCTGACGACGACATGCGGAACAAACTTGTCGACGGGCGCTAAATGCAGCGCGCTGGTCACCGGCAAGGCGGTCTTCGACGCCAAGCTCACGTTCCCAGTACGGATCGCGCCAGCCGAACTCGCGGACTAGCCGTTGAGGAGGGTGGTGAGTTCTTGCTTTTCTGGTAGGAGGTTTGGGCGGATGATGTCGCCGGTGCGGACGTAGTAGAAGGCGGCGGTTACTTGAGTTGTCGGGATTCCTTGGAGTTCGGCCCAGGCGACTCGGTAGATAGCTAGTTGGAGGGGGTCGGCGGATTCGGAGCGGCTGGTTTTCCAGTCGATGACTTCGTAACCGCGGGAGCCGTCGGGGCGGACGACCTGGTAGACGGCGTCGATGCGGCCGCGGACGACGCGGCCGGCGATGGCCAGGGCGAACGGGGCTTCGATCTCGTACGGGGTGGTTTCGCCGTAGGGGCCGGTGCGGAAGGCGTCCATCAGGTCGGTCAGGTCGGTGTCGTCGACGATGTCCTCGTCCGCGGCGCCCGGCAGGTCGTCGGGGTCGAGCAGCAGTTGCTGGCCGAAGTAGCTCTCGACCCAGGCGTGGAAGCGGGTGCCGAATCGCGCCGCCCGGTTGGGTTTGCGCGGCATCGGCCGGGCCAGGTCCGACGCGAGACCGTCCGGGTCCTTCGCCAGTCGCATCACCTGGGTCGCCGACAACGCGGCCGGCAGCGCCACGTCGTACGCCTTCCGGCTCCGGCTTTCCCTTGCCTCGGACAACAATCTCTCGAGCTCGGAGTCCCACCGCGCGACCGTCGCCTGCTCGTCCAGCAGCAGCGACTCCTCCGCCTCCTGCGACGGCCCTTCGGCACGTGCCTGCTGGACCAGCGCCACTGCGTCCAGCCGCCGCTGGTACGACGTGACATCGTACGGCGTCGGCCACGGCGCCTGCGTCTGCTCGGCGAGCTCCGGGTTCTCCTCGGACAGCTCCGGCTGCTCGGCCCACGCGATGACACGCTCGCCAGCGTGCTTCTTCAGCGTCGAAAGGTACGACGACGGGCCGCGCGGACGTTTCTGCGTCGGACCCCACCAGTGCCCGGTCGCGACCAGGATCTCCTTTGCACGGGTGAAGGCGACGTACCCGAGCCGCCGTTCCTCCAGCGCGTTCACGTCCTTGCACTCGTCCGCGAACGCCTTCAGCCCGGCGTTGGACAGGTCGTGGAAGTCGGGCAGCGTGTCGGCGTCACCGCGCAACGGCCACGGCAGCACCTTCGCGTTCGTCGTCCACTTGTCCCGGCCGCGATCCGACGGGAACACCTTGTTCACCAGCGTCGGCACGAACACAATCGGCCACTCCAGGCCCTTCGACCGGTGCGTGGTCAGCAGCTTGACCGAGTCCGCTTCACTCGGTACGGCGAGGTCGAGACCGGCGGCGTACTCCTCTTCGGCGGCCAGATACGCCAGCAGGCCGTCGAGCGATCCGTCCGACTCGGTGGAGACAAAGTTGCCGACGGCATCCAAGAATGCGGCCAAGTGATCGCGGCGGCCGGAGTCGACGTGATCCGGGGTCGCAGTCAGCTCGACGTCCAAGCCGATCGTGCTGATCACCCGCCGGACCAGGTCGAGCAGCGGCTCCCCCGCGTGCGCGCGCAGCTCACGGAGCTCGACCGACAGTTCCTTGAAGCGGACCAGCGCCTCGGGCGAGTAACCCCACGTGTCCGGCGAACCTGGGTCGTCGACCGCCTCGGCGAGCGAGATCACCTCGGTCGAGTCCATCCCGGCGACCGCCGCATCCAGCGCGGCGACCAGGTCGTCGGCCGCCGGACGGTCGCCCGCGTCGGCGAGCGCCCGGGAGCGGTTGGCCAGGAGCGCCAGGTCTCGATGGCCGATCCGGTAGCGGGGACCGGTGAGGATCCGCAGCATCGCGGCGTTGGCGGTCAGGTCGTTCACGGCTTGCAGAGTGGCGACGACGTCGACGACCTCGGGCAGCGCGAGGAGTCCACCGAGGCCGACCACCTCGACCGGGACCTTGCGGGCGATCAGCGCTTCGTGGACCGCGCTCAGGTCGACGTTCGTCCGCATCAGGATGCCGATGTCCTTCCATCGGCGGTTCGGCGTCCGGTGCGCGGCGACGATCGCGTCGGCGACCCACTCGATCTCCTGCGAGCGCGTCTCGAACAGGCCGACGGTGATCGCACCTTCGGGCGCATCGGCAGGCGCTTCGAGCGGGATCACGCCCGGGTGCTGCTCGTAGAGCTCGGCCGCGTGCTGGTTGGCTGCGGCGAGGATCCGGCTGCCGCAGCGCCGGTTGACGCTGAGCACATAACGCTGAGCCGGCGTGCCATCAGACTGAGGGAAGTGTTCCGGGAACTCATCCAGGTTCGCGACGGATGCGCCGCGCCAACCATAGATCGCCTGGCATGGATCACCGACCGCGGTCACCGGGTGCCCACGACCATCAGGCCCGGCGAACAACGCGGTCAGCATCCGTCGCTGCGACACGGACGTGTCCTGATACTCGTCGAGCAGGACGACTTTGTACCGCGAACGCTCGACGACCGCGACCTCCGGGCACTCCTCCGCCAGTCGCGCACCGAGCGCCATCTGGTCCGCGAAGTCCACGACACCACGCTCGGCCTTGTACGCCTGGTACTCCTCGACCAGTTGCAGGATCTCATCACGCTTCAGCGCGGTCTCCGCGAGTTTGCGGACCTCGACCGTCTGCTTCCGCGCCGCCGCGACTTCCCGCCGTACCGCTTCGTCATGGTCCCGTACGTCGTCCGCCCGCAGCAGGTGGTCCGCGAGCTCACCGTCCAACGCGAGCAGGCTGTTGACCAGCGTGGGCACGTGATGCGAGGCGTGCCGGATCGGACCGGCGGATCGCCGTACGACGCGACCGGCCAACTGGAACCTGGTCGCGTCGGCGAGCACCCGGACGTCCGGCTCGAGGCCGAGACGCAGCCCGTGCTCGGCGATCAACGTCCCGGCGAACGCGTGGTACGTCGAGACGACCGGCTCGCCGGGCTCCTCCGGCTCCCAGTTCGGGATGTTGCTGCGCAGGTGGGCGGCGAGGATCGGATGCTGGTCCGTCGGCAGCGTCGACCCGAGTACGCCGGCCTTCGTCAGGTCGTCCCGGATCCGCACATCCAGCTCGTTGGCGGCCTTCTTGGTGAACGTCAGCCCGAGCACTTCCTCCGGCTTCACCTGCCCGGTGCAGATCAACCACACCACTCGGGCCGCCATCGCCGTCGTCTTCCCCGACCCGGCCCCCGCCACGATCACCCCAGGCGCCAACGGAGCCGTGATCGCCGCCAACTGCTGATCGCTGAACGGAATCCCCAGCAACTCCACCAGGTCAGCGGTCGAGGTCAGCTGCGCCCCCCGCATCAGCGGCACCCCGCACCGACGCGCTCGCCACCGGGGCCTTGAACAGGAACTCGGTGGTTGAGACAGGTTATTTCCTGTCTCAGGCCACCGGAAGGTGTTCCCACCTCCGGCAGAGGCATCACGTTCTCCCTGGGCATGCGCATCAGACGATCTCTCGGCCTTCGGGTTGGATGGGGCACAGCGGGCGGGCGTCGCAGCGGGCGCAGCCGTCGTTGCGTTTGGCAACGAACTCTTCGGAGCGCACCATCGCCTCGGCGTCCTCGACGGCTTCGTCGAGCCAGGTGCGACCTTCCTCGTCGGACTGCAGCGGTCCTTGGTGCTGGACCTTGGGGAAACCGCTGTCGTCGTGGCGGAGCTGGACCAGCTCGGCGCCGCCGGCTACCGGGTCTTCGCCCAGCTTCTCCAGCTGGCGCGAGGCGATCGCTCGTTGGTAGATCGCGAGCTGCACGTGCCGCTCCAGCGCCGGCTTGGTCGGCATCGTGCGTCCAGTCTTGAGGTCGACCACTCGGACCGTGCCCTCGGAGTCCTCCTCGATCCGGTCCATCCGGCCCTTCACACGGACGGCGGGCTTGTCCGTATCCGGCAGCAGTACGTCGAAGTCGACCTCGGTCCCGATCAGCCGCCGATCCGGCCGGCCCTGATGCCACGCGACGAACCGTCGCAACGCCTGCTCGGCTTCGACCCGCTCCCGATCCGAGATCCAGGTCGACTCGAACTCCAGCTGCGTCCACACCTTGTCGAGCCAGCCGTTCAACTCGTCCACGTCCGGCGGCAACGTCCCCGTCGCCACCGCATCCGCCAGCGTGTGCAACACCATGCCGAACCCGATCGCCGACGTACTGGGCGTCTCGCCACCCGCCCGCCGCTGCAGGAACCACCGCAGCGGACAGTCCACGATCGTCGTCAGCGCACTCCCGGACAACGGCACCGGCAGATCCGGATCCGCGATCGGCTTCAGAGACCGGGTCCGCTCCCGCACACCCCACCAGCGCTCGGGATTCGCCGTCGGCACCAGGACCTGATCGCGATCGTCCACAGCATCCGCCAACTGAGCCAACCGATCAGCCGCAGCCCGCTTCAACGCGGGCGACGACGCCGGATCCGCCAGCACACAACGCAGATCAGCGACCAGACCGTGCAACGACAACGGCCGTCGCGGCCGCCCTGCCACCAACTTCAAAGGAATGTCCAGCTCGGCCAGTAACCGCGACGGTTGATCCCCGTCCGCCTCCGGCGCCTGCACCGCGGTCACGATCAATCGCTCCCGCGCCCGCGTGATCGCGACGTAGAACAGCCGTCTCTCCTCCGCCAGCAGCGCGCCCGCGGACAACGGCTCCACCAGACCATCCGGACCAAGCCGGTCCGGCTCCAGCAACGACCCGCGCCGCCGCAGATCCGGCCACTGCCCTTCCTGCACACTCGCCACGACGACGAGCCGCCACTGCAGCCCCTTCGACCGGTGCGCGGTCATCAGCTGTACGCCGGCCTCGCGATACGTCCCGTCGAACCGGTGGTCCGAGGCGATGTCCAGCGATTCGAGCTCCGAAAGGAACGCGGACACCCCCTTGAACCCGACCTGCTCCTCAGCCCGGCTGGCCGCGTCGAACAGCGCACACAACGAGTCCAGATCCCGGTTCGCCGTCCGGGCCTGCTCACCGCCGGAGTTCGCCTGACCGCGGAGCCGCCGCAACCAGGGCGACTCCGACCACAGCGACCACATCACCTCGTCCGGCGCCGCACCCGCGGTCACGATGTTCCTTGCCTTCAGCAACCGTTCGCCGAGGGCCGCGAACCGCGCCTCCGCCGGCGACGCCTGCTCGTCCAGCAGCAGCGGGTTCATCAACGCGTCCCGCAACAGCTCGTCGGACGAATGCGGCAACCGCTGACCACCTGCGGCTTCACGGTCCCGGCGCCGCAGCACCCGCGCGAGCCGCCGCAACTGCCCCGCATCCATCGCCCCCAACGGCGACAATGCCAGAGCCCGTACGACGTCGACTGTCAGCGTCGACGGATCCGCGACAGCCCGCAATGCCAGCAGCATCGGCCGTACGGCGGGCTCCCGGGACAACGGCAGCTCGTCGCCGGCCACATCGACCGGGATCCCCGCAGCGGCCAGCGCCCGACGCAACGGCGGGATCGAACGACTGCCCGACCGCACCAGCACCGCCATCTCGTGCCAGCCGACGCCGTCCTGCACATGCGCCCGTCTGAGCAGATCCGCGATGTGCTCGAGCTCAGCCCCGCTGGTCGAATAGAGATTCGCCTCGACCTTGCCGGAGCCGTAGACACAGCCGCTCGCATCCGGATTCCGGAACCGCTCGAACGTGTCGCGGTCCAGGGTCCCCGGGACACCCAGTCGGCTGACGACATTGCGGGACACGCGTTGGAGCGTCGTACCGAAACGTCGGGTCGTGCCGAGGGCGATCTGGGCCGCTTCGGCGCCGTCCGCCGTACGGAACTCGTCGGTGAAGCGCAGCAGACCGCGGACGTCGGCGCCACGGAAGGTGTAGATCGACTGATCCGGATCGCCGACCACAACCAGGTCGCCGCCGTCGCCCGCGATCGCCTGGAGCAACTGGGTCTGGCCGGGATCGGTGTCCTGGTACTCGTCGACGAAGACGGCCTTGAACTCGGTCCGCAGCTTGTCCTGCACCTGCGGCTGCTGGGCCAGGATCACCGCACGGTGGATGAGCTCGGAGTAGTCCAGCACCTGCTCGTGGTCGAGGATCTGCAGGTACTCCTCGAAGAAGTCGCCGACCGCGATCCACTCAGCCCGGTCCGCGGACCGACCGATCGCCGACAGATCCTCGGGATCCAGCCCGAGCTGCCGCGCCTTGCCGATCACCGCCTGCACCTCGTCGGTGAAACCGCGCGTCTTCAACGCCGGATGCAAACTGCCCGGCCAGTGCACCGCGCCGACCTCGCGACTGCCGGACAACGCCTCGCTCAACCGCAACGACTGCTCAGGCCCGGACGGAAGACGCAGTGGTACGTCGAACGCGTCGGCCGGCGTGAAGCGGCGCAGCAACGCATAGCAGAAGGAGTGGAACGTCATCGACGGCATCACCCGAGTGGTCCGCCCGAGCCGACCGGTGATGCGGTCCCGCAACTCGGTCGCCGCCTTGCGCCCGAACGTCAGCACCAGCACCTCGTCGGGACTCAGCCTGCGATTGCGCACCCGGTCGACAACAGCCTCGACGAGAGTCGTCGTCTTCCCGGTCCCGGGACCGGCCAGCACCAACAGAGGTCCGCCCGGATGATCCACCACCGCCTGCTGATCCGCATCCAGAACAGGAGCATCCGCACTGCGCCCCTCCGCCCGGACCAACCGGTACCGGGACCCCTGTCTGCTGACCACCGCCTCATCCCACCAGACCCCACCGACAATCCCCGTCGGCACACACCGCGTACCCCGAACCTCACCGGACTGCGGACAACTTCCCACAGGTTTCGTGCATCAAGACGTTCGAAGCCGGCTCCCTCAACTGCCGGCGCGCATCGGCGGTGCGGAGGTCCGGGGCGGGGCCGCCGCATCGCTGATGTCTACTGCGGATCCCAGCGGACCTCGCGCAGGTTGACCCGACCGTTCGTGACACGGACACCGTCGGAGCGAAGGTTGTGGAGTTGCTCGTCGCCGACCTCGTCCGCCGGCACACCGCTGGCCCGGATCACCCGCCACCACGGCACGCTGGCGCCGTACTCGCGCATTATGGCGCCGACCTGGCGCGGGCCACCTTGACCGACGAACTCGGCGATGTCGCCGTACGTCGCGACGCTGCCCGGCGGGATCGACTCCACGGCACGCAGCACCGCCTCGACGTACTCCTCCCTGTCCACAAGCCCAAACCTAGCGGGGACCGCTGACAGTTCAGGCCAGTGGTGCCAGCGCCTTCGCGAGCGGCTCGACGACGGACGGCGGTGCGTCGAGCGGGAGGTTCATCACGACCAGGTCGACACCTGCTTCGCCGTACGCCGCCGCCTGCGCGACCGCGGTGTCGAGGGGCTGGTCGGGATCGATCCGGACGTTGACCGAGCAGGTGATCTCGTCGACGTTGCGACCGACCTCCTCGCAGCGCTGGACCAGCACGTCCTTGAGCTCCTTCCACTCCTCGGGGCTCTGGACGATGACGTTCCACTGCTGCGCCCACTTGGCGACCGCGCGCAGCGTCCGCTTCGGGCCCTTGCCGCCGATCGTGATCGGCGGATGCGGGGTCTGCACAGCCTTCGGCTCGCAGTACGCGTCGGTGAGCTTGATGTACTTGCCGTCGAAATTCGCGACCTTCTCGGTGAGCAGCGCGATCATCGCCTCCGTGCCCTCGTCGAACCGGTCGAAGCGTTCCTTCAACGGGTACAGGTCGATGCCGTAGGCGGCGGTCTCCATCTCGTTCCAGCCCGCGCCGATCCCGAGCTCGAGCCGGCCGTCGGAGATGATGTCGGTGGTCGCGGCCATGTTCGCCAGCACGGCGGGATGCCGGTAGATCATCCCGGTCACCTGGCACCCGACCCGGATCCGCTGGGTCGCCTGGGCCAGCGCGGCCAATGTGGTCCAGGCCTCGAGGTTCGGGCCGGCCATGTCGCCGCTCAACGGGTAGAAGTGGTCCCAGTGCCACGCGGACTCGAAGATCTCGAAGTCGTCCGCGGCGATCCACACGTCCCGCAGTTGCTGCCAGGTGGTGTGCTCGGGCCTGGTCTTGATCGCGAACCGCATCCCGGCCTCCTCGTAGTGGTAACCGTTTCCCGATTGCGACCCTACCCGGTCAGCCGCCACACATGGGGTGGACCGGGCGACCTTCTTGGAAGGCGGTCACGAGGGCGAAGAGCTCGAAGATGACAGCAGCGGTCGCGGTCGCGAACAGGATGAGCTCGATCGGCTGCCGGCTGTGACCGAACCAGCGAATCAGGAGGATGAGCGCAACCGCGCCGACCACCAGACCGACGAAGCCCAGCACGTACGCCGTCGTCGGCAAGGCGAGCGAACCGTCGCAGCTTGCCTGACGCCGGCGGATCAGCTCGGCCTGGGCGTTGGCGTTGATCGTCGCCAGCAGCACGCCGGCGACCACCAGCCCGAGCACCAGCCCCTGATGGCGGCGGCTGGTGCGCGACTCCCCCATTGGTTCGGCCTCAGTCGAGACCGAGTCGGGCCCGCACCTCGGGACGCCGCAGCGGCGGCACGGTCTGCGGCGGGTTCCGGCGCTCCGGCATCTCTGCCAGCAACTGCTCGGTGATCCGCGCGACCTCGGCCGCGGCCCGCTCGATCGGCTCCCGGGTGGTCGAGCTCAACGAGCCGACGCCGGTCACCTTGCGCACGTACTGCAATGCGGCCGCGTAGATCTCCTCAGAGGTCGCGGCCGGCTCGAGTCCCCGGAGGACGGTGATGTTTCTGCACATGCCAAGACACTACGTGCCGGAGCGGACAATCCAACCGAAACCTACGAGGTATTGACTTCCCTAATACCTTTAGGTTTTCCTCAGTGCATGAGCGCCACTGGGCTGGACCGCCGGACTCGTCGCCGCCAGGAGACCATCGAGGAGATCCTGGAGGTCGCCATCGAACTGATGGAGACCGAAGGCGTCGCGGCGCTCAGCCTGTCCGCGGTGGCCCGGCGGCTCGGTATGCAGCCACCGTCGCTGTACCAGTACTTCCCGTCCAAGATGGCGATCTTCGACGCGCTCTTCCAGCGCGGCGCCGAGCTCGTCCTGGCCGTGCAACTGGAGGCCGTCGCCACGGCAGCCGAGGACGAGGACGCACTGGAGCGCGGCATCAACGCGTTCTGCCGGTGGTGCCTGCAGCACCCGGTCTACTCACAACTGTTGTTCTGGCGGACGATTCCCGGCTTCGAGCCGAGTCCAGCCGCGTTCGCGCCCGCGAACCAGGCGATCGAGGAGCTCCGCAAGCGCCTGCAGGCGGCAGTGGACGAGGGCCGGTTACATCCGGACGCTACCGGCGACGAAGCCATCGCGCTCTTCACCTCGATGACGGCCGGCGTGCTGACACAGCAGATCGCCAACCAGCCGGACGCGTCGTTCGAGGAAGGACGGTTCAGCCGGCTGCTGCCCGTCGTACTCGAGATGTTCTATCAGCGATACGCACCAACCAGGGGGTAATGATGACCGCAGTACTCGCGGGGGAGATCGGCCGCGCCGGCCGGGAACGGTGCCGGGTCCATCGGGACGCGGAGATCCAGGCGTGGCACGAGTTGCTGGCGTCACTCGAGGGGACCGAGTGGCAACGCCGTACGGTCTGCGACGCGTGGGACGTCGCGGACATCGCCGGGCACCTGATCGGCCAGGCGGAGGACGTGATCAAGCCGTGGTCGTTCCCGCGCCGGTTCCGCAAGGGCAAGCGGGTCTACCCCGGCGTACCGCGCTTCGACGCGCACATGATGGTGCAGGCCGACGAGCACCGCGGTACGCCGCCGGCCGAACTGCGGGCGTTGTTCGACCGGACCTGGGGCAAGGCGACGCGGAGCATCTCGCGCAATCCCGAGCTGATCCGGCGGGTGACGATGAAGGTCGATGACATCCCCGGGTTCGACCGATTGGCCCTCGGCTATGTGTGGGACATCCTGCTGGCCCGGGATCTGTGGATGCACCGCGACGATGTGTGCCAGGCGGTCGGGCGGTCGTTCGACGCCGGGCCGTACGCCGAGGAGATCGTCGCGCAGGTGGTGTACGACGTGGATGACGGGCCGTTCTGGGGTGAGCGACCGGCCGTCGTACTGGAGCTCACCGGACAGGGCGGCGGGACCTACCGGCTGGGGAGGGGCGAGCCGGTCGGTTCCGCCGCCGTGGATGCCGTGAGCTACATGCGGACCATCTCGGGCCGCGACGACGAACCGGTCGTCTCCGGAGATCCGGTCGCCGCCGAAGCGGTCGCCACCTGCCGGATGCCGTTCTAGACATGACTGAGGGCTGGAGCACCTGCTCCAGCCCTCAAGTCTGTCTGTTCTAGTACGCCGGCTGGCTCGGGTCGATCTGGTCGACCCAGGCGACCACACCGCCACCGACGTGGACGGCGTCGCCGAAGCCCGCGCCCTTGGCGATCGCGAGCACCTCGGCGGAGCGGACACCGGACTTGCAGTGGAAGACCAACTGCTTGTCCTGCGGCAGCTTCTCCAGTGCGACACCGGTCTGGAAGTCGGCCTTCGGGATCAGCACCGAGCCCGGGATCCGGTTGATCTCGTACTCGTTCGGCTCGCGGACGTCGATCAGCACGAAGTCCTTCTCGCCGTTGTCCTTCAGCTTGATCCACTCGCTCAGCTGCTTCACCGAGATGGTCGAGCCGACGGCCGCGTCGGCCGCCTCCTCGGTCAGCGCGCCGCAGAAGCTCTCGTAGTCGATCAGCTCGGTGACGGTCGGGTTCTCGCCGCAGATGGCGCAGTTCGGGTCCTTGCGGACCTTCAGGGTGCGCCAGTTCAGGTCGAGCGCCTCGTAGATGTTCAGCCGGCCCAGCGACGGGTCGCCGATCCCCGTCAGCAGCTTGATCGCCTCGGTCACCTGCGCGGCGCCGACGGACGCGCACAGCACGCCCAGGACGCCGCCCTCGGCGCAGGACGGGACCATGCCCGGCGGCGGCGGCTCGGGGTAGAGGCAGCGGTAGCACGGGCCGTGCTCGGCCCAGAAGACGCTGATCTGGCCGTCGAAGCGGAAGATCGAGCCCCAGACGTACGGCTTGCCGAGCAGCACCGCGGCGTCGTTCACCAGGTACCGGGTGGCGAAGTTGTCGGTGCCGTCGACGATCAGGTCGTACTGCTCGAAGATCTGGAACACGTTGTCGTTGTCGAGGCGTTCCTCGTGCAGGACGACGTTCGTGTACGGGTTCGCCTCGAGGATCGACTCCTTGGCCGACTGGGCCTTGGACTTCCCGACGTCGGACTGGCCGTGGATGATCTGGCGCTGCAGGTTCGACTCGTCGACGGTGTCGAACTCGACGATGCCGAGGGTGCCGACACCGGCCGCGGCCAGGTAGAGCAGCGCCGGGCTGCCCAGGCCGCCGGCGCCGATCACCAGCACCTTGGAGTTCTTCAGCCGCTTCTGCCCGGCCATCCCGACCTCGGGGATGATCAGGTGCCGCGAATACCGGCGCACCTCGTCGATGGTCAGCTCGTCGGCCGGTTCGACCAGCGGTGGCAATGACACGTGTCGGCTCCTCGTGAACGATGTCGGTCGGGTTCTCCGGATTTCAACCGTTCTTCCCTCCCCCATGTTCCCGCACAACCCCAACCGCCCCCGCCGGGGTCCGCATCCCGGGATCGGAGTCTCACGAGGATGCGGACCTCCAGGCCACCACAAATGGGGGTCGTGTGAGCGGCGCCATGCTCAGCGCCGCTCCCGCCCTCGATTGATGTGGCCTGGAGGTCCGCCCTCCCTCAGTCGTCGTCGGTGACGGTGGCCTTGAGCATGAGCGGCAGCTTGATCTCCGCCCCGTCCACCGCCTGGATGTCGACGGTGAACGTCTCCGTCGGCTCCTTCACCTTGTCGTCGACCAGCCGGACGGGCAGGTCACCGGTGGTCTTTCCCGGCTCGACGTACCCGTCGACCGAGCGGTTCGGCGGGTTGGTCCCGTCGTCGTACTCGCTCAGGTAGTCCTTCCGGATCACCGCGGTTCCGTCCTTCAGCTGACCGGAGATGTTGACGATCTTGTCGCTCGGCGCCGACAACTTCACCGGGAACCGCAGCGCGCCCGCCTTCTCGCCCGCCTGTCCATTCCCGATCGTCAGCGTCGGCGTGGCATCGTCGTCGATCACCAGACCGTGCCCGAACGATTGGTTCAGCAACCCGTTCCGAGGCGCTGAGAGCACCAGACTGAACGGCAGGTCGTAGCTGTCCCGAGTGTTCCCGGCCACCGGCACGCTGACCTTCTGCCGCACCTGCCCCGGCTTGAACACGAGCTGCCGAGTGACATCGCCCACGGCAGTCCCCAGGTCGCCGTTCGTCTCGACGTACACACTGACCGGGCGGATGCTCGGCCGCGACAACGTGACCCAGAAGTCCATCGACTTCGTGCCCTTGTCGCCTTCCTTCACCGTCACGCTCGACGCGGACAACTGCGGCAGCAACCGGGCAGGAGCCGACAGCCCGACCCCCGGCGACGAGAACGCGACATCACTCACGTACGCCGACCCACGCGCCACCCGGTCGGTCCGCAGCTCGACAGCACGCACGTCACGCAGGTCGACGCCCTTCAACGACCCCACAGGGATCCGCACGGTCCGCAGCAGGTTCTTCGGTAGCCCACTGTCGTCACGTCCCGGCATCCGCACGAGCGCGTCGCTGACAGCAGACACCGGTACGACGGCCGCACGGCCGCGCCCATCCACTACACGCACCGTCAGATCAGTCTTCGGCGTGCCAGCCGGGTCAGGCGCTGCACGGAACGACAGCGTGGCAAAGCGTCGTACGTCTCGCTGCCAAGCGGGCAGGTTGAGTCGCAGTACGCCGTCAGTCCCGGTCCAGCTCAGCTTGGTCACCGCAGTGGTTGGTGTGCGAGCGGCGTACCAGGCAGCGCCCCAGTGCGGAGCGTTGGCCCAGTCGTTAGTCGTCATGCACGTCGGTGTCGCGGCCGTCCGACCGGACGGCTCGCTCACACCCGCACACACCGTCGCTGACGCCTTGCCCGTGACGGACCCCGCTGGCAGTACCGTGTCCAGGGAATTCACGTCCCGCCGCGACGCCAGCGGCGCCTGCGAGACCACGCGTACGACGGCCCGCCCAGCCGAGGCTGGCCGTCCGTCGGACCCGTCGAACTGTGGCAGGAACTTCGATTCGTGGCCGAGCTGCAGCCGGAAGAAGCCCGCGATGTACGCCGTACCGACAGCCTGCTGCTCCTTGGCCGTCAGCCGGCCCGCGTACTTCGCACCGCAGGGCGACTCCTTCTCCTCACCGAACCAGTCGTCACCCGACGGCGCCTCCGACTGCCCCGGGGTCCACTCGGTGTTGAAGAAGTTGTGGTTGGTACCGAGCACGGTCACGGTCGACCGTGGTGCGGCGTCGCCGGTGACGGAGTAGCGAGTGTCGTCGTAGAACTTCTGGCCCTGCAGATCGGAGACGTCACCGTCGCAGTACGGCAGCAAGACACTCATCGCAACGCCCGGCACAGTTGCACGGGCGAAGTCGGTCGGCGCGAGCGGCAGGACGGCGCGGATTCCGTCCTGCCCACCGCGGTCGGCGTTGAGCACCGCGGCCCGGGCGACGCCCTCGCCACCACGAGAGTGGCCCATCAGACCGATGTTCTGCAGGTTCACCTTGCCGACAAAGGTGCGGCCGAACGGCCCGCCGCCGATCGTCGACCACGTCCTCCACAGCGCCAGGTGATCAAGGATCAACTCGGCCCGCGCCTGCGCGCCCGAGTCGTAGACATCACCGTCGTACGCGTTGACCGCGTTGGCGCTGATCGACACGACCTGGTAGCCGTTGCTGGCCAGCGCTTCGGCCGGGCCGTCGTACCCGCGGAAGCTCGGCACCGGCTTCGAACCAGTCGGGCACGGCCACGGCTTGTCCGATGGCGTGACGTCGTCGCCGTAGCAGTACTGGTGCCGGCCGTGCAGGAAGAGCACCAGCGGCCGCGGCCCGACCGCACCGCGCGGCGTGTAGACCTTCCCGCGCAGCTCGGACCGTTGCCCGAGGCCCGGCAGGTAGACGGCCTCGTCACCGAGGTTGTACTCCGACGTGTCGACCTGATACTTGCCCAGCGCGCCGGGATCGTCCTTCAGCAGCGGCCCCTGCTTCGCCTTCAGCCAGTCCGCATCGGTCGGCCCGGCAGCCTGACTCCGGTTCCGGCCGGTGCTCTTGCCGACGTCACCCGACCAGATCAGTCGTACGTCGCGCGCCTTCAGTACGGCCGGATCGGTAGTGATCAGGGTCAGCGTCCGCTGGTCCGGCGACTGCCGGGCCACCCCGATCGGTACGCCGTCCACGGCCAGCAGCGGCAGCGACGCGCGCATCGGCGCCGGCGCGGCGAGGCGCAAGGTCAGCTGGTAGCCCGAGGCCACCGGTTTCACGTCCCAGTTGTTGCCCTTAGCAACCGATGATGGCGGAAGTGTCGGTGGTGCGGCGTTCGCGTGCAACGCCCCCACACCCAGTAGTGCGACCATCCCCAGCGACAGGCTTCTGATGAGTCTGCCCATTACCCGCACAGTGGTCCTCTCGTTCGACGAACACAGTGTTCGTCCGACTCCATGAGCGAGAGGAAAGTTGATCCGACGAGCTGCTCAACCGTGTCTCAGTCCGACCACAGCTGTGACTCGATCAACCGATCAGCTGACGGAACGCGCGCTCGACGTGTTCGGGGTGTTCCATTTGGGCGACGTGTCCCGACTGCGGCAGATAGAGCAGCCGCGCGTCCCGGAAGTGGCGCTGGGCCTTGGTCCGGATCCGGGCGTCGACCAGCCGGTCCTTCCCGCCGTAGATCAGCAGCACCGGGCACTCGACCTTGGCCGCGTCGGCCCACAGCGACCGGCGCGGCGGCGCCAGTGACGACCGCAGGATGCTCCGGGCACCTTGTACCGTCGCCAGCATCCCCCACGGGTCCGTGTCGCGGCGGCGCAACTCCGCCTCGTACGCTGCCGTGACCTCAGCCGGGAGCGACCGCGGATCGCCGAACACCATCGCCAGTGACGCCTGGAACCGCCGGTCGAACGGCAACTGCCGGGTCCGCGTCAGCACAACCTGCCCCAGCCGCGGCGTGGCAACCGCGGCGAACCACAGGGCGCTCGCGGAGGCCCGCGGATGCGGCAGCGCGGGAGAGATCAGTGTGAGTGACGCGACCAGGTCCGGCCGACGCGCGGCCAGCGCAACCGACGTGGCCCCGCCCATCGAGTTCCCGAACAGGTGCACCGGCTGGTCGGTCTCACGCTCCAGCAGTTCGATCAGTACGTCGACCTGCTCGTTGATCCCGGCCGCACCGGACAGCGGCGTACGCCCGAAGCCCGGGAGGTCCGGGGCGATACCGCGGACCGTGTCGTTGAGCAGCAGGCCCAGGGCGGCCCAGTTCAGCGACGACCCGCCGAGGCCGTGCACGAACAGGGCAGGCGGAAGGTCCGCCGCCGCGCCTGGTGCGTCCCTGACATGGAGATCCACTCCGGCGACCGGCACGCGCCGCGCCGGCCATTCCTGCGCCCCCAACGGCGCGTGGCCACCGGTTACTGCCGCGTAACTATCCACGGAACCCATGGTAGGACCCGATCGCCCGGAACACTCCACCCATGACGGAGTACCGCTCACCATCAAGGGCACCCGGACGATTCGTACATCGCGCATTGCATGCATGTCCCGTCCTGACGGTGGAGACTGGGAGGCATGGCAGCCGCATCGCAGCAACTGACCACCGAGGTCGACGGGCAGACGATGAAGCTCACCAACCTCGGAAAGGTGCTGTATCCCCACACCGGCTTCACCAAAGCCGAGGTGATCGACTACTACCACCAGGTCGCCACACTGCTGCTGCCACACCTGTCCGACCGGCCCCTGACGCGTAAGCGGTGGCCTGACGGCACAGAGGCGCCGTACTTCTTCGAGAAGAACGCTCCCCGCGGTACGCCGGCCTGGGTGCGTACCGTGACACTGCCGACCCCCGGGAGCTCGACCGGGCGGGACGAGGCCGACTTCGTGGTGGCAGACGACGTCCAGACCGTGGTGTGGCTGGCCAACCTGGCCGCACTCGAGCTGCACGTGCCGCAGTGGCGGATCGGTCTGTCCGACACTGGCAAGGACCCGCAGGCCGACCTGATCGTCTTCGACCTCGATCCGGGGCCGGGAGCCACCATCGTCGAGTGCTGCGACGTGGCCCTCGCACTGCGGGAGCTGCTGAGCCACTTCGGGCTGGAGGGCTGGCCGAAGACCTCAGGCAACAAGGGCATGCACATGTACGTGCCGATCGAGCCGGCGTCGTCGCGGAAGACCAGTGCGTTCGCCAAGCAGCTCGCGGAGCAGCTGGCCGAGGCCCTGCCGGAGAACGTGACCGCCAACATGACCAAGGCGCTCCGGCCTGGCAAGGTGTTCATCGACTGGAGTCAAAACGCGAGCGCCAAGACCACGCTGGCGCCGTACTCGCTGCGTGGCGCCGAGGAGCCGCGAGTGTCCACCCCGATCGACTGGGACGAGGTGGCGTCGGCGACCACGCCGGAGGAGCTCCGGTTCCTGCCCCACGAGGTGCTGGCCCGGATCGAGGAGTACGGCGACGTCCTGGAAGGCATGTACGACGACCCGAAGCCACTACCGTCGTAACCGTCGGTGATCGAGAGGAGAGCAGTCGCATGAGCAGTGAGCCCGATTACGAGGGTCCCGGCTTCGACAGCGTGCCCGACGACGCCCCCGAGGCCGACGTACTGGAACAACGCCAGAGTTCGGCCGTGGACGGCCGGGTCGACGACTCCGGCGTACCGATCGAGGCCGACCCGGCCGATGTGGACGAGCAGCGCCGCGAGGTCGGCGACGCGGACGAGGACGACTACCGCTGAAGCAGTACGCCGGAACGGCGGGCAGTACCACGATGGAACACCGATCGGCGGGGAAGCTACTGGCGGGGAGGACTGCTGGGTAGGATTCGGGCAACGACCCGGCGGTCGAGCCCGTGCCGCCGGTGCCGCACCATCGAAGGAGCCGACTGTGTCGACGACACCCGAGACCGCGCCGAAACGCGGCAGCCGCCTGCCGCGGCTGGCTCGCCGCGCGCAACTGCTCGAGGCGGCCCAGGAGGTCTTCGTCGCCAACGGCTACCACGCCGCCGCGATGGACGACATCGCCGACCGCGCCGGAGTCTCGAAGCCGGTCCTCTACCAGCACTTCCCCGGCAAGCTGGAGCTGTACCTGGCGCTGCTGGACACCTCCTGCGACGCGATCGTCGCCTCGGTCCGGGACGCGCTGAAGTCGACCGATGACAACAAGCAGCGGGTCACGGCCACGATGCACGCGTTCTACGACTATGTGGCGAATGCCCAGGGCGCGTTCCGGCTGGTGTTCGAGTCGGACCTGACCAACGAGCCGGCCGTGCGGGAGCGGGTCGACCGGGTCACCCACGCGTGCGCCGAGGCGGTGTCCGAGGTGATCAGCGCGGACGCCGGGCTGAACCGCGAGCAGTCGATGGTGCTGGCCGTCAGCCTGGTCGGCATGGCGCAGGTCAGCGCCCGCTACTGGCTGGCCGCCGACAACCCGTCGCTGCCCCAGGAGCACGCCGCCGACATGGTCGCCTCGCTGGCCTGGCGCGGTATCGGCGGATTCCCCCGCACCGACGCCTGACTTGGTACGTCGTACCGCCTGATCAAGGGTTCTGCTCTGGGCGGACGGGTGAGAGCTGAGGGTCGGCAGCGGATAGGCTCGAACAGTCACCGGCGAGAGCCGCCGGTCGGAACGTGCCCGGAGGGTTTCGTGGAGGTCAAGATCGGCGTGCAGCACGCCAATCGTGAATTGGTGCTGGAGAGCGAGCAGACCCCGGAAGAGGTCCAGGAGGCGGTCGCCGCGGCGCTCAGCGGCAAGTCCAACCTGCTGCAGCTCACCGATGACAAAGGCCGCCGGGTGATCATTCCGGCCGACCGGCTCGCGTACGTCGAGATCGGTGAGGTGTCGATCCGCAAGGTCGGATTCGGCGCGATCTGATCCCGGTCGGGACACAGTCGAGCGTGTCCCGGTTGCGGAGTGCCATCCAGCGGGCACGATGGCGATAGACCTGCGTTGAGGTGGTCTGGTCAGTCAACGGGGCACCGGACCAGGCGCAGGTCAGCCATCCCTCAAAGGAGGAACCGTGGGATTCTGGGTCTGGATGATCATCGTCAGCCTGCTCGCGGGCATCATCTTCGGGCCGCTGGCCCGGCTGGTGCTCCCCGGTAAGCAGAACATCAGCCTCGTGTGGACCATTCTCGGCGGCGGTATCGGCGCCTTCCTGGGTGGTCTGATCGCCTACTTCCTCGGTGTCAAGGACACCACCGGCCCGGACTGGATCCAGTATCTGATCCAGATCATCTGCGCCGCGATCGTCGTCGCCTTCATCTCGTCCCGCAACAGCAAGACGTCGGCCGCCTGACAACAGGCTGCAGGCACCACCAAACGGCCGCCACCCCACCAGGGGCAGGCGGCCGTTGCCGTCCCCTCTGGTGGGCTGAGGGGAGGGTCAGGCCTGGAGACCGAGGGCGGTCATGCGGGCGGTGTGGGCCTCGGTGAGGCGGGTGAGCATGCGGCCGATCGCGGCCAGGTCGAGGCCCGGGCGGTCGACGCTGCCGGCCAGCAGCGCGGCCAGCGAGTCGCGGTCGGCGGCGATCCGTTGCGCCTGGCTCAGCGCCTCGCCCACCAGCCGGCGTCCCCACAGTGCCAGCCGGCCACCCAGCTTCGGGTCCTCCTCGATCGCGGCCCGGACCCGGTCGACCACGAACTCGGCCTGCCCGGAGTCGGCGAACACCTCGAGCACCAGGGCCCGGGTCTCCGCGTCCACGAACGACGCGATCTCGCGGTAGAAGTCGTTCGCCAGGCCGTCCCCGACGTACGCCTTGACCAGGCCTTCCAGCCAGTCCGACGGCGCGGTGTGGTCGTGGAACGCGGTCAGCGGGGTGACGAACGGCCGCATCGCCTCCATCCGGGTCCACGCCGAGCGCGACCAGCCGGTCCCGCAGTTGCTGGAAGTGCTGGAACTCGGTCGTCGCCAGCGCGGCCAGCTCCGCCTTGTCGTTCAGGGTCGGCGCCAGTTTGGCGTCCTCGGCCATCCGTTCGAAAGCGGTCAGCTCGCCGTACGCGAGGACTCCCAGCAGATCCACCGCCGCGGCCCGGTAGGCGGGATCATCAAAGGCCGTCTGCTCCATGCCCGGCACCCTATCTGGACCGGACCGCGAGTGGCGCAAACCACACGAAGCGGCGTTGACAGGTCTTGCGGTTACACTGGTGGGCGATTCGCCGGTGACGCGCCCAGATGGGCAAGCTGGTGCGAGGTGCTTGC
Organism: Kribbella steppae; assembly: GCF_004342025.1. Lineage (GTDB taxonomy): Bacteria > Actinomycetota > Actinomycetes > Propionibacteriales > Kribbellaceae > Kribbella > Kribbella steppae. The sequence goes on from NZ_SLWN01000002.1 coordinate 363,183, forward strand.
ACAGTGTCCCCGCGCCTCACGACGGAGCTGGAATGCTCCTGGCGCCCGGCCACTGATGCAACTGTCCGTACAAGCATGTGAGAGGCGATCAGCCTGACCACCTTCAGAGAGCTCGGCGTGCTGCCCGAGATCTGCGACGCGCTCGACCGCGTCAACATTGTAGAGCCGTTTCCGATCCAGGAAATGACGCTCCCGGTCGCCCTGATGGGCACCGACCTGATCGGCCAAGCCCGGACCGGTACCGGTAAGACGCTCGGCTTCGGTATTCCGCTGCTGCAGCGCACCATCTCCCCCGGCGAGGCCGACTACGAGGAACTCGCCGCGCCCGGCAAGCCGCAGGCGCTGGTCGTCACCCCGACCCGCGAGCTGACCATCCAGGTCGCCAAGGACCTGACCACCGCGTCCACCGTCCGTACCGTCCGGGTTCTGACCGTGTACGGCGGCGTCGCGTACGAGCCGCAGCTGGACGCGCTGAAGACGGGCGTCGACGTCGTCGTCGGTACGCCGGGACGCCTGCTGGACCTGGCAAACCGCGGTGTCCTCGACCTCAGCCACATCAAGGTGCTGGTGCTGGACGAGGCCGACGAGATGCTCGACCTCGGCTTCCTGCCCGACGTGGAACGCATTCTGCGCAAGACACCTGAGCTGCGTCAGACGATGTTGTTCTCGGCAACGATGCCGTCGGCCGTGATCGCGCTGGCCCGCACCCACATGCGGCACCCGCTGAACATCCGGGCGGAGTCGCACGAGGACACCCAGATGGTGCCGACCACGGCACAGTTCGTCTACCGCGCGCACGACCTGGACAAGCCCGAAGTGGTGGCCCGGATCCTGCAGGCCGAGGACCGCGGCCGGGTGATGATCTTCTGCAAGACCAAGCGCGAGGCGTCCCGGCTGACCGACGATCTGCAGGACCGCGGTTTCAAGGCGGCCGCGATCCACGGTGACCTGAACCAGCAGGCCCGCGAGCGGGCGCTGATGCGGTTCCGCGGTGACAAGATCGACGTACTGATCTGCACCGACGTCGCAGCCCGCGGCATCGACGTCGAGGGCGTGACGCACGTCATCAACAACACCTGTCCCGAGGACGAGAAGGCCTACATCCACCGGATCGGCCGGACCGGCCGGGCGGGTGCGAGCGGGATCGCGGTGACCTTCGTCGACTGGGCGGACGTGACCCGGTGGAAGACGATCAACAAGGCGCTCGATCTGCCGTACGACGAGCCGCAGGAGATCTACTCGACGTCGCCGGAGCTGTACCACGACCTGGGTATCCCGACCGACGCTAAGGGCCGGATCAAGCCGTCTCGGGAGCCGCGGGACGAGAAGCCCACCCGGGACAAGCGCCGGACCGACGAGCGTTCCGAACGCCCCGAGCGCTCTGAGCGTTCTGAGCGTTCCGAGGGTGGCGAGCGGCCGGCCAGAAAGCGGAACCGGGTCCGCAAGCGCACCCGCAGCGGCCAGACGGTCGACGGGGTGGCGACTGAGCCGAAGTCCGAGGCGGACGTGACCTCGAAGACGCAGGTCCCGCCGACGGCCGAGTCGTCCACCGAGGCCGCGGAGGCGCCGGTGCGTACGCCGCGCAAGCGCGCCCGCACCCGGAAGACCGCCGAGTCTGCTGCTGTTGAGTCCGCTGCTGTGGAGCCGGCTGCCGAGGTTGAAGCCACGGTGGCCGAGGTTGAGTCCGCGGTGGCCGAGCCGGCCGAGAAGAAGCCGGCCAAGCGCACCCGGACCCGCAAGACGGCTGAAGCGCCGGCCGAAGCGGCTGCGTCTGCCGAGCCGGCTGCGTCCGCCGAGTCGGCCGAGCCGGTGAAGCGCACGCGGACCCGGACCCGGAAGGCCGCCGAGCCGAAGACCGAGGAGTCGAAGACCGAGGAGCCGAAAGCCTCCGAGGCCCCGGCGCCTCGGAAGTCGAAGGCTGCCGAGGCGCCTGAGCCGGGGACCAGCCCGACGACCCCGTTGTTCACCGCCCCGGAGTGACCTCCTCGTCGCCTGACCGTGGCTGAAAGGTGATCTGAACCTGCAACACCCTGCCCCTCGGTTGCCGTCCAAGCGGTAACCACGAGAGAGGGGCATGGGTGATGAGGCGGATCAAGACTGCCGCGGCCGGGGTGGCGTTGCTGGGGATGGTGCTGCTGGCAGGGTGCTCCGGTGAGAGCGGCGACAACGCCGGCGAATCCACCAGCGGAGCGGCCGCACCGGCCGACCGGCAGGCCACGGGCTCCGGTGAGGCGGCCGATGGCAAGTCCAGCGGGAGTGCACCGCAGGGGCAGGACAAGCAGGCAGAACAGCCGACGATCACACGCGCGATCATCAAGACCGGATCGCTGACGATCGAGGCCGACGACGTGGACGCCCAACGACAGAAGGCGATCACGGTCATCACCGGTCTCAAGGGACAGGTGTCCTCCGAGGACACCGGTAGCGACGACGACGGCAAGATCACCCGGGCGAACCTGGTCCTGAAGGTGCCGACCTCGTCGTACGAGACCGCGATCCAGCGGCTGTCCGAGCTCGGCAAGCGGATGCAGATCCACCAGGAGTCCAGCGACGTCACCGAGCAGGTGGTCGACGTGGAGAGCCGGATCTCCTCCCAGCGCGCCAGCCTGGAGCGGATGCGCACCCTGCTGGCCAAGGCGAACACGATTGGCGAGATCGTCTCGGTGGAGACCGAGCTGACCCGGCGTGAGGCCGACCTGGAATCCCTGCTGGCCAAGCAGAAGAACCTCGCTCTGCAGACCGAACTCGCCACGCTCGCGCTCACGTTGACCGCGAAGGGCGAGGAGCCGGTGGTCGAGGAGGACCCGGACCGTGGGTTCCTGGCCGGGCTGAAGGGCGGCTGGGACGCGTTCACCACGACGTTCAGCGCGCTGGCGACTGCGTTCGGGGCGGTCCTGCCGTTCCTGGTGCTGCTGGCGCTGATCGGCGTACCGCTGTGGAGGTTCCGGAACCGGCTGCGTCGGCAGCCGGCGCTCGCGCCAAGTCAGGCCCCGGACAGCGGGCAGTAGGTCAGAGCAACGCGTCGGCCAGCGCCCGGTATGCCTTCGCACCGGGCGAGGCCGGCGACGTGCGCAGGATGGTCTCGCCGAACGCCGGCGCTTCCGCGAACCGGATCGACTTCGGGATCGCCGGCGCCAGCACGTCCAGCGAGTACGTGTCAGCGATCGTCTCCAGCACCGCCCGGGCATGCGTCGTACGCCCGTCGTACAAGGTCGGCAGGACGCCGAGCACGTTCAGGCTCGGGTTCGTCAGCCGCTGAACGTCGTGGATCGTGTCAAGTAGTTGCCCTACGCCACGATGTGCCAACGTCTCGCACTGCAAGGGAATCAGTACGTCGGACGCCGCCGACAATCCGCTGACCGTCAGCAGTCCGAGCGTCGGCGGGCAGTCGACGATGATCCAGTCGTACGACGACCGCAGTGGACGCAACGCGGTGCGCAGTACCTGCTCCGGACCGCTCTCGCGGGCGAGTTGCACCTCGGCAGTGGCCAGCTCGATCGTGGCCGGCAGCAGGTCCGGCCCGTCCTCGAACTCCACCAGGACGTCGCGTGCCTTCACACCGCCGAGCAGGACGTGGTGGATCGACTTGGCCAGGTCCTCGGGGTCGATCCCGACCGAGAACGTCAGGCACGCCTGCGGGTCCAGGTCGACCAGCAACACCCGTTGACCGCGCTCGGCCAGGGCAGCACCGAGCGTCGCGACAGTGGTCGTCTTGGCCACGCCGCCTTTCTGGTTGGCTACCGCCATGGTGCGAGGCACCCGGCCATTGTGCCGCACCCCGGAACGCCCGGCCTCACCCCGGGGGGTTGACCTCAATCACCCTTTAACTTTCAGCATTGGCGCATGACCGGAACCACAGTGTGCCCCGATCCCCCGACCCCCGACTGCGACGAGCCCACGGTTGCTGCGCCGGCACGGGCTGGGCGGCGGGAGTGGCTCGGGCTCGCGGTGCTCGCCTTGCCGACCATCCTGATCGGCCTGGACGGGACCGTACTGCACCTGGCGGCCCCCATCCTGAGCGCCGACTTGGCGCCGAGCTCCTCCCAGCTGCTCTGGATCATCGATATCTACGGCTTCGTGGTGGCCGGTCTGCTCGTCACGATGGGCACGGTCGGCGACCGGATCGGCCGCCGCCGGCTGCTGATGATCGGTGCCGCCGGGTTCCTGGCCGCGTCCGTCCTGGCCGCGTTCGCCACCAGTCCCGAACTGCTGATCGCCGCCCGCGCGTTGCTCGGCCTGGCCGGCGCGACGCTGATGCCGTCGACGCTGTCGCTGCTGAGCAACATGTTCCGTGATCCCGGTCAGCGGCAGCTGGCGATCGCGATCTGGATGACGAACTTCATGATCGGCGGCATGGCCGGTCCGCTCATCGGCGGCGTACTGCTCGAACACTTCTGGTGGGGTTCGGTGTTCCTGATCGGCGTACCGCCGCTGATCGTGCTGCTGGTGGCGGCTCCGATCCTGCTGCCGGAGTTCCGGAGCGCGCATGCCGGCCGGATCGACCTGGTCAGCGTCGTGCTCTCCACCGGGGCGATCATCCTGGTCGTCTACGCCATCAAGGAGACGGCGAAGGACGGGTTCAACCTGAGCGGCCTGGGTATCGCGCTGGTCGGTGTGGTCCTGGGCTGGGTGTTCGCGCGGCGGCAGCTGGGGCTCGCGGAGTCGTTGATCGATCTGCGGCTGTTCCGGCAGGCCGCGTTCAGCGCTTCGCTCGGGGCGCAGATGTTCGGGTTGTACGTGCTCGCGGCGATGCAGTTCCTGGCGGTGCAGTATTTCCAGCTCGTTCTCGGCATGTCGCCACTCGAGGCCGGACTGTGGATGGTGCCGATGATGGTCGCGGGGATCATCGGCACGCTCGGTGCACCGTGGGTGGTCCGGCACTTGCGGGCCGGTACGGCGATGACGCTCGGTTTCGCGGTCGCCGTACCAGGACTGACTCTGATGGCGATGACAGGACGGCTGCCGGTGGTGATCGGGGTGGCCGTCGTCAGCCTGGGCATCCAGGTGGTGCTGGCGCTCACGTACGACGTGGTGGTCAGCAGTGCACCGCCGGAGCGGGCCGGTGTGGCGTCCGGCATGGGCGAGACCGGTACAGAGCTCGGCATAGCTCTGGGAATCGCCATCGCCGGAAGCCTCGTCACGGCGGTCTACCGCGCCGCCATCCCGCTTGGGGCGCCAGAGGCGGCTCGCGACACGCTGGGCGGTGCGGTAGCGGTTGCCGAGCGTCAGCCCGGACCGGGTGCACAGGAGCTGCTGGAACTCGCCCGCGACGCCTACACCAACGGCGTGCAGCTGGCAGTCGTCATGGGCGCGGTCATCGTGGTTCTGCTCGGCGTGGCCACGGCCACACTGGTTCGGACGGACTAGCGGATACCCTCTTTACTTGTGAGTACGCCACGTTCGCTGACCTTGCCCGATGGGGTGCGCCCTGCGACCCTCGAGACCGACCGTGGGTCCTTCGCCACCCTGATGGCCGTGCCGGACATCGGTACACCGCTGGGCACGGTGCTGCTCGTGCCGGGATGGACCGGCAGCAAGGAGGACTTCACTCCGCTGGTGGACCACCTGTGCCGCTACGGCTGGCGTACGGTCGCGGTGGACCAGCGGGGTCAGTACGAGACACCTGGTCCTGCCGACCCATCGGCGTACACGCTGGCAGAGCTCGGCGCCGACGTGGTCGCGATGAGCAAGGCACTCGGCGGCTACAGTCAGCTGGTCGGGCACTCGTTCGGCGGTCTGGTCGCTCGGGAGGCGGTGCTCACCGATCCGTCGGTGTTCTCGACGATCAGTCTGATGTGCTCCGGTCCGGCGGCGTTCACCGACGAGGTGACGCTGCAGGGCCTGCAGATGCTGGCTTACGGTCTGGACAACCTGCCGATCGAGCAGGTGTACGACCTGAAACTGCAGCACGACAGCTCGGGCCCGGCGTACATCGCACCGCCCGAGGAGATCGCTGCTTTCCTGAGGAAGCGGTTCACCGGCAACGTCCCGGTCGGCCTCGCGGAGGTCACCCGGCGGCTGATCGACACGCAGGACAAGACGGATCAGCTGGCGAAGTCCGGCGTACGGGCGCAGGTCCTGTACGGCGAGGGCGACGACGGCTGGCCGATCCCGGTCCAGCGAGGGATGGCCGAGGCTCTGGGTGTGGAGCCTCAGGTGATTCCCGAGGCTTTCCACTCCCCTGCCATCGAGCAGCCGGCTGCGACCGCCCGCCTCCTGGTCAAGTTCTTCCACGACCGCGACGGGTTCACGGGCTGACTTCGCGGCTCAGCGCAGTGGCTTCACCACGACGTCGAGCTTGATGTTCTCCAGGCCGATCGGCGTCAGCGCGGTCTTCAGGGCCTCGTCGTACACCAGGGCCGAGATGCCCAGTTTGTCGACGCCGTCGGGGCCGAAGCCGTACATGCCGAGATCTTTGTCCATCAGCGCGTCGGCCGCCGTACCGATCTTGGCCAGGTCGGCCTTGCTCAGCTTCACCTGGTGCACACACAGGTTGCCGTCGTACACCTTCTCGAACGCAGTCCGGAAGGCCGCCAGATCACCGTGCGCCACCCCGATCGTGTACACCTCCGGCGCACCCGGCACACGGCCCTTCGGGTACAGCAGGCGCGGGTCGGTGGCCTGCGCCTGGCGGGCATCGAGGAACGCCGCGACGCCCGGCTTGTTGATGTCATTCGGCCCGGCCTTCCAGCCGCCCGCGGGCTCCGGGCACGGCACCTGATCCGGCGGGATGTGCAACTCCGCCGTGGTCGACAACGTCTTCGGCACCGTCTGTTCCTGGACCTCGATCGTCCGGCCGGACCAGATGCCGGTCACGATCGCGGAACCGGTCCGCACCCCTTGGATCGTCTTGGCGTAGCCAAGCTTGTTCAGGTCGAAGCCCTTCAGCGTCACGGCATACTCCGCCGGGCAGGACGGCACCAGCTCCGCGCCCTTCGGCCGGCCGATCGCGGGTTGCGGCAGCGGCGGGCAGAACACCGGCTCCTTGCCCGGAGCGGCGATCACGTGACCGCCCACCTCGACCCGGTCACCGTCGCGGACGAGCAGGTCGTCGTTGGGCGCTTGATTGCCTTGAGCAAAGGATTGCGGCGTGCCGCCGGTCGTTGACGGTCCGGCGGCCGGCTCCTTGTCACCACCCGGCAGGACGGTGAGCGCCGCGGCGGCGATCGCGGCGACGCTGGCGGCGGCCAGAGCCGGGACCCAGCCTCGCGGGCGGCGGCGACCGCCGAGCATCTGTTCCAGGTCGGGTTCTGGGGCTGACGGCTGGTCCGCGCGCCACCGCGCGCCGGCCCGCGTCAGCAGGTCGTCGACCTCGTCGGTCGGGTTCATTCGCTGACCTCCAGCAGGGTACGCAGGCGGGCCCGCGCATCGGACAGGGTGGACTTGACGGTGCCTTCGGAGCAGCCCATCACCGCAGCCGTGTCGGCAACCGACAGGTCGGCGAAGTAGTAACAGTCCACCGCGAGGCGTTGCCGTGCCGACAAGGTGGCGAGCGCGTGGTCCACGTCCATCCGGGCATCCAGATCAGGCCGCGACACCGGGGCGTCGTGGTCGTCCAGCTCCCCGACCGGACGCAAGCGCCGGGCTGCCTTCCGGGCCTGGTCCGCGGTGATCGCCAGCAGCCAGGCCGAGGCGGTCCCCCGGCCGGCGTCGTACTGACTCCGCTTGGACCACGCCCGCGCGAGCGCCTCCTGGACGATGTCGTCCCGGTCCGCGCCCACCGCAAGCCGTGCCGCCAGACGAGCCATCACCGGCAGATGCGGCCGCACCCACTCCGCGAACCCGGCCCCGTCCGAAGGCGGCCCCACAACCACCGCCGGCTCATCCGTCATCGTCGGCATACCCTGTCTACCCCCGAATCCCACTTCCGGTTGGGTCCTACCCGATTTCCAACGACCCCACCCACCTCAAGTCACACCCCACCCCCCGTTCGTAACCTCCCCGAGTTATCCACAGATCCCAAAACCCACCCCACAGCTCCTCCCCCAGTAACTACGGTCGAAGCACGAACCGACCTGGGGAGACCACATGCCACCCGCCCCGGCCCACCCGCCCGACCCATCCACCCTCCACCACGCCTTCGAACGCAACGGCCCCCTCGACTGGGGCGACAACTCACTCTCAACAGCAGACATCGCCGGGCTGTACAGCACCCAGGCCGCGCGGAAGAGCCTGCGCATGCTGGAGGAGGCCGTCGCCGTCGAGCCGCGGATCACCGCCCAGTTCCTCGCTGCGCTGCCGCCTACGGCCTCGCCGTACCAGCTCACCCGGCGGGTCAAGTCCCCGGACTCTCTCGCCCGCAAGATTCACAACGCGGCCGTCAAGCGGAAGCGGGTGCCTCTGGATGACGTGCTGCGCTACACGGCGCTGACCACATCACCGTCCGAGCTGGTCAAGACCACACGTCACACGATTGACCAGCTGACGGACCAGGGCTGGCGAGTGGCGTACGCCATGCAGTCGTATACCGATGGCTCCCGCTACAAGGGAATCCACGCCTATCTGGCCGTTGCCGGGGTCGATCGCGTCGAACTGCAGTTCCACTCGCCTGCCTCGGCAAAGGTCAAAGAATTGACCACTCGGTGGTACGAGATCGAGCGCAGCGCCCGGGCATCGGATGAAGAACGGACCGCCGCACGGCAGCATTGCGCCGATTTGTCGGCAACTCTGTGGCCACCTCCAGGCATCGAGAACCTCACCATGCTGGGCGGTCGGCCCGTCGCGGTCAACAACTACAGTGACTCCAGGCAACAGCTGCCGCCTGCGGACCGACTACAGGCGAGCGCGCGACCAGCGGCTGAACACCCTTCGGTGAATAAGAGGAACGACGGGATGATGCGATGAAGCTCTACCTGGTGAAAGAAGAGGGTGAGCCGCTCTGGGTGGCTGCGCTGGCACATGAGCGGATGTACGGCTATGTCGCCAACACCGGCAAGTTCCATGACAACAATGCCTTGCGCAACGACTACTACATGGAGCGGGACTTCACCTACGAGGAGATCGGGCCGGCCGAGGCGCGTCGGCTGATCGACGGCGGTGTCGGCCGACTCGACGAGGTCGAGGAAGCCGAGATCCTCGCCATCTGGCAAGCCGACCCCAAACCACTCGACCCAACCGACGTCCTGTCGATCGCAGCCGGCTACAACCGCTGAGATCGTCGTGACGCGCCTCTTTCTGGTCAGTCAGGGTGAACGGCGGCTGTGGGTGGCGGCGTTGGTGGATGAGGATGTTTGGACTTTTGTGGTGAACACGGGGCAGTTTCACCGCAACGAGGGGGCTCGGCACGACTTCTACTTCTTGAATGAGTTGGAGTACGTCGAGATCGGGATCGCGGAGGCGCAGCGGTTCATCCGCGCCGGGGTGGGGACGGTGGACGAGCAGGAGTTCCCGGACTCGGTGCGACGGTGGCGGGAGGACGAACGGGCGATGGATGCCGAGGTGGTGTTCGCGTCGATGGTTGCTGATCTCGCCTGATCGCGAGGGTGGTCGAGTTCGGAACGGCGGGATCGCGCGATGAAGCTCTATCTGATGAGGGAAGAGGAGCGGTTGGTGTGGGTTGCTGCGTTGGCGTTCTGGCGGGCAGGTGCCAAGCCGCTTGACGCCGGTGCTGGCGGGTTCAGCCCGTGAGTCTCGGCGTGTAGAGCTGGGTTATGACTGACTCGATGGTGGGTTCGGCGATGGTGAGGTCGACCAGGGGGTAGTTGGCGGCGATGTGGGACAGGAGGGGGGCGGCTTTGGTGGTGGTGGGAAAGGTCAGGTGTTGGCGGGGGCCGTCTACTTTCACCACGCTGGCGCCGGGGATCTCGATGGGTGGGAGGGGGGTGGCCAGGTCTACTACCAGGGTGCGGGGGGCGGATTGGCTGGCGCGGAGGCCGTCGAGGGTGCCGTCGAAGATCTGGCGGCCGTGGTCGATGACCATGACGCGGGTGCAGAGGGCTTCGATGTCGTCGAGGTCGTGCGTGGTGAGGATGACGGTGGTACGGCGTTCCGCGTTGACCTGGGCCAGGAACTCGCGCAGCCGGGACTTGCTGATCACGTCCAGCCCGATCGTCGGCTCGTCCAGATAGACGATCTCGGGATCGTGCAGCAGTGCGGCCGCGATGTCGCCGCGCATCCGCTGGCCCAAGGACAGTTGGCGGACCGGTACGTCGAGCAGATCGCCGAGGTCCAGCAGTTCGACGAAGGTGGCCAGGTTCTCCGCGTGCCGGGCCCGCGGGACGTCGTACATCTTCTGCAGTACGGCGAACGAGTCCTTCAACGGCAGGTCCCACCACAGCGTCGTACGCTGACCGAAGACCACGCCGATCCGCTTGGCCAGCTTGAGCCGGTGCCGCGATGGGTCCACGCCCGCGACCCGGATCGAGCCGCCGCTCGGGACCAGGATGCCGGTCAGCATCTTGATCGTGGTCGACTTGCCGGCGCCGTTCGGCCCGATGTACCCCATCACCTCCCCCGGCTCGACGGTGAACGACAGGCCGTCCACCGCACGGACCTCGCGGCGGGTACGGCGGAACCCGGTCCGCGACGAAATGGTGAAGGCGCGGGACACGTCGGACAATTCGATGACTGGCACGGCTCAGCTCCCTGTACTGCGATAACGACGGAGACCGCCCCGCCAGGCCAGTGACGCCAGCGCGACCATCAACGCGGCGACCACCGGGGACAGCAGGCCGATCCAGGACGGCAGGCCCAACGGGGCCGCTTTGCCCAGTACGAACAGCACCGGGTAGTAGTTGACGAAGGCAAGCGGTACGACGAACGTGACGGCCCGGACGATGTCCTTGCCGAAGACGTTCAGCGGGTACTGCGTCAGTGTCTGACCGCCGTAGGTGAACGCGCTGGCCAGCTCGGCCGAGTCGATCGAGACGAACTGGAACGCCGCCCCGAGCACGAAGATCGCGGCGAAGATGATCGACCCGGTGATGATCGACAGCCCCAGCATGGTGCCCTTGGCAACGGTCCAGTCGACGTCGAGGTTGCCGAGCGCGAACACCAGGACGAGGCCGGCCTGGAGTGGCCGGCCGATCCGGCGCAAGGCGAACCCGTCCGCGGCGGTCTGGATGAAGGCGGGCATCGGCCTGATCAGGTAGACATCGAGCGAACCGTCGCGGATGCGCTGCCCGACCCGCTCGATCGATCCGGTGATCAGGTCGGCCAGCCCCAGCGTCATCGAGGCCGTTGCGTAAAGCAACGCCATCTCCCCGAGCGTGAACCCGCCGAACGCGTCGATGTGGCTGAACATCAGCACGATCGCGGCGAAGTCCGTCAGCGTGATCATCATCCCGGTGAACAGCATCAGCACGAACGACAGCGGGTAGGCCAGCGCCGACCGGATCCACATCACGACCAGCATCCAGTACTGCGCCGGTGCCCGGCGGAGTTGCTCAACCACCTTGGATCACCACCTTCCGGGTCGCGAACGACGTGGTGAGCTGACAGATCAGCAGCAGGACCAGGAGCCAGCCGAGCTGGAAGGCCAGTGCGGACCCGATCCCGCCGGGATTGCGGCCGAGCCAGATGTCGATCGGCACCTGCAAGGTCGCAGCCCACGGGGTCGCCCGGGCGAACTCGCCGATCCAGCCGGGGAACACCACCAGCGGCAGGATCGTCCCGGAGAAGAACAGCGACAGCATCAGCCCGAGGGCCTCCATACCGCGCGAGTCAATGATCCAGAAGCCGGACAACGCGATCAGATACCGGATGCAGAAACTCACCAGAATGCCGAGCATCAGCCCGACCGCGACCGCGAGCCAGGTGATCGCGCCGGAAGGGAACTTGAGGTCGAACACCAGCGAACCGACGAGCAGCGGCGCGCCACCACGGACGATCAGCTGGAACATCGCCCGCCCGAAGTCGACCGACAGCCACCACAACAGCAGGTGCGTCGGCCGGTACAGGTCGACCGCGATCTCGCCGCTGCGGACCCGCTCGCCGAGCTCGACCGTGGTGGTGGCGCCGAAGATCCCGATCGGCATCAGTAGCCCCTGCTGCAACCACACGAACGTCAGCGCGTCGGCTTCGTCGTACCCGCCGAGACCTGGCCGCTCGTGCCAGAGGGTCAGGTAGACACCGCACAGGATGAACCCGAACACGGTGTTGGTGAACGCGCCGGACGCGGTGGCGATCCGGTACGTCGAGAACCGGCGGAACGACCGGACGCCGATCGCCCAGTAGACGCCCACGGAAACCTCCTCTCATCGCTCGAGGTGGTGTCCGATCGGTCCAGCGGCACGCAGAACTGCCCCGGATCTGGAAAAGACCCGGGGGTTCGGACACCACTGTGACAGGCATGGATGACCCACGCCGTTGTCAAGGAAAGATTCGCGACAGTACGCCGCGGATCGGCCGACCGTCAACGCAATTTCCCCCGCGCGCCATCCGCGGGCCGCCGCCCGACCTTTCGGATCTAGGAGACGGTCAGTCGTCGGGGAGGCCGTTGCGGAGTGTGGTGACAACGGGCCGCGGCGCGGTGTCGACGGCGAGCCGGAAGACGTCGGGGCGGTGGTAGTGGCCGACCGGGTCGAACATTCGCCGCGCCGACCGCACCTTGGCGAGATCCAGTTCGGCGACCAGGACGGTCTCGGCGTGCCGGACAGGTCCGGCAAGGATCTCTCCGTTCGGGCCCACGATCACCGTATTGCCGGGCTCGACCCAGTCAGGGTCGTCCGGATCGGTCCGCCAGACTCGGTCCCGGTCGGGGAATTCCGCCGGGATCTGGTCGACATGCAGGCACGGATTCGCACCGATCACGTAGCAGCGGCCTTCTCGGGCGATATGTCGCATGGTCGCGATCCACCCGTCGCCTCTCGCCAGCGTCGGTGCCACCCAGATGTCGACGCCCTGCGAGTAGAGGTAGAACCGGGCCAGCGGCATGTAGTTCTCCCAGCAGATCAGCCCACCGATGCGGCCGAAGGGGGTCGGGTAGGTCTCGAGCATCGAGCCGTCGCCCATTCCCCACACGGTGCGCTCCGAGCCGGTCGGCATCAGCTTGCGATGCTTGCCGAGGAGATTGCCTCCTGCATCGAAGTACAACAACGTGTTGTAGATCGTGCTCCCCGTGGCCTCGCGTTCGTTGATCCCGATCACCAGATAGACCCCCGCTTGGCGAGCTGCTGCCCCGAGCCGGTCGGTGGCCTCGCTCGGTACCACCACGGCCTGGTCGGCCAGCATCGCGAACCACTGCTCGTCACCGTCCCAGATCGGCGGTCCGTCGATCCAGATCGGCGTACCAGGCACGAACGCCTCGGGAAACACGACCAGGTCGGCCGCCTGTACTGCGGGGTCGGCCAGCAACTCCTCCACCTTGGCAAGCGTCGCCTCGCGATCCATCAGCACGTAGGCCGCTTGCACAGCTGCAACCGTCAATGTCGTCATCTCGCCCCCCTGGCTCGACGATACGCCACACGGCGCGTACGAAGCGGGCGGAGAACCTCGACCGGCCCGGGCTCAGGACCCCTCAGACCTGAGCCCGGGCCGGTGGATCAGGGGAGTTCGGCTTCCAGGACGCGGGCCAGCAGGGTGGCGAAGGGGGCCGGGTGGCTTGCGTAGCCTCCATGGCCGCCGGGGAAGGTGACGACGGGCCAGCCGAGGTGCTCGGCGATGACCTGGATCGGGCGGCCGGGGAGGTATTCGGCGGAGTCCAGTCCGGCGGCCGGGACGATCTTGTCGGCAACGACCTTCAGCGCGTCAAGGTCCGGTTCATAGCGGGTGAACGGCAACAGCTTGTGCTGGTAGAAGTCCCCCGCGTTGGCGCGCATCCGCTCGAAGAGTTCCACGTACTCGGGCAGCAGATCCTCCGGCGGTGGCAGCTCGTCCTGGTCCATCCCGGTGCCGATGCTGAACAGCAGATCCGCGGCCTCGAGACCGTCCCGGCGATACGTGTCGTACACGTCCTGGAAGAACGCCCGCGCATCGACCACGTCCGGCAGCACCTCGACGGCCGGCGGCTCGTGGGCGACCAGCATCCGCACCCGGTCAGGATGCCGGGTGATCAGCTCGAGCCCGGTGATCGCGCCCGAACTGCTGCCCAGCACGTACGCCGGTTCGTCACCGGCGACCGCGTCGGTCACCGCCAGCGCGTCCTCGGCCGCTTGCTCCACACTCTCGTTCACGGGCTCGCCGTCGTACCGGCTCCTGGAGTTGCCGCGCGGGTCGTACGCCACCACCGTGTAGTCCGCCGAGAGCTGACCGACGATCCCGCCGAAGATCCCCGCGTCCGTGCCGCCACCCGCGATCAGCACCAGCACCGGCCCGGACCCCGACACCTCGTAGTGCAGCGTCGCACCCGGCACCGTCAGCTTGTTCACAGTCTTCGCGCCCATCAGGCAACCCCTCTCTCCGTTGCCTTCAGCTTCCAGCCACCCGCTGGCATCCCACGCACACAGCGCTGGCACGCCTCGCCAACAGAACTCAGTCGGCGTCCTCGATCGGGATGGGAGCGGCGTCGTCGAGGCCGGCCCAGGAATCTCGAGGTGGGGCGACTCGGCGGCCTTGGGGGCAGATGCGGGCGAAATCGCACCAGCCGCACAGCGCCGACGGCTCCGGTGGGAACGCCTCGTCGGCTTCGGCCGGCGTCAGACCTTCGCGCCAGCGAGCTTCAGCGGCGGCCGCGTCGTCCGCGATCGACTCGGCTCGACGCTGATGCCGAGCCAGCGAGGCGTCGTCGTGATCCGCGCCCGCGACGGTGTTGGTCGGAAGGTGGTGCAGCTCGACCCGGGTGCACGGCTTGTGCAGAACCCGCCGGGCACCCAGCACGTACAGCGCCATCGCCAGCGACGACCGCGCATCCGTCGAGGTCAGCGGGCGACGGCCGGTCTTGTAGTCGACGATCGCCAACTCGGTCGTACCGCTCCCGTCGCGAGCCGGCCGTTCGTCGATCCGGTCCACCCGGCCGCGCAGGGACGCCCGTTCGGTGGTGAAGGCGACGGTGCGTTCCACGCCGCGAGGCTCGTAGTACGGATCGGAATCCCGCAGGTACCCCAGGACCATGGAAGTCGACCGGTCCCGCCAGTCCAGCGATTGCACCTCGTCCCGGAAGCCCTCACTCCGCCAGCTCGACCGCATCTTGGCGACCACCTCGTCCGGCGTACGGCGGGCAGCCGGCCAGCGACCGAAGAAGTCGGCGAGCACCTCGTGGACGATCGCCCCGACCGTGTTGTGCGCCCAGGGCGGACCCTTCGGCGGTCGCGGCGTCTCGAGGTAGGTGTAGCGGTACTTCCGCTTGCAGTCGGCGAAGGTGAGCAGTTTGGTCGGGGTCGCGACGAACAGCCGCGTCGGCATCCCGGGCAGCATGTCGTCCATCAGCCCGCCTTGATGAAGTCGGTCACCGCGTCCGCGACCAGCTGGACGGCGATGGCACTCAGCAGCAAACCGGCGATCCGGGTGACCAGGAGTACGCCGTTCTCCCCCAGGATCCGCATGATCACGCCGGAGAACCGCAGCGTCAGCCACATCACCAGGTGGATCACGATGATGCCGACCGAGATCGCGACCACGTCCGGCACCGACCCGTCCGCGCGCTGCACGAACACCATCGTGGCGACGATCGCACCCGGCCCGGCGAGCAACGGCGTACCGAGTGGGACGAAGGCGATGTTCACGTTCTTGGTCTGGACCGGGTCCTCGGCGGTGTCGGTCAGCAACTGCAAGGCGATCAGCAGGAGCAGCAGACCGCCCGCAGCCTGGAGCGCCGGCAGCGTGATGCCGAGGTTGTTCAGGATCTGCTGGCCGAACGCCGCGAACACGACGATCACGCCGAACGCGACCAGCACCGCCTGCCAGGCGGCCTTCTTCCGGACCGCGCGGGACTGGCCGGCGGTCAGCGAGATGAACACCGGCACCGTGCCGGGCGGGTCCATGATCACGAACAGCGTGACGACGACCTCACTGAGCAGCCCCAGGTTGATGACGCTGTTCACGGCAGGTAGGCCTCGGGCACCTTGGCCTCGGAGGCGGCGGCCGCGTTGACCTTGGCGACCTCGAGAAGCCGCTCGAACTGTTCCGGCTCGGTGGAGTTCACCCCCAGGTCATGATCGATCTTGCCGTCGCCGTGGTGGTCGCTCGAGCCGGTGTAGATGATGCCGAGCTCCTGGGCGATCCCGCGGAGCGCCGTGCGGGACTCGGCCGAGTGGTCTTGGTGGTCGACCTCGATGCCGGCCAACCCGTGGTCCTCGACCAGCCGGGCGATGGTGTCCGCGGTCATCACCTTGTAGCTGGACCGGCCCCAGGGGTGGGCGATGATCGGTACGCCGCCGGCCTCGCGGACCAGGTCGATCGCGCGGCCCGGCTCGATCGCGTAGTGCGACACGTGCCCAGGTCTGCCGTCGGCGAGGAACCGGTCGAAGGCCTCGCTCCGGTTGGCGACCGTGCCCTTCGCGACCAACGCGTCGGCCACGTGCGGCCGCCCGACGGACGGCGTACCGGTCGCTTGGGCGAGCACTTCGTCGACGGTCAGGTCGACGCCGACGCTGTTCAGCCGGGCGACGATCGACGGGATCCGGTCGGTGCGGCCGTCGCGGACGATCCGCAGCTCCTCGGCCAGCCCCGGGTACGACGGATCGGGCAGGTATCCGAGCAAGTGGACGCTGATGTAGTTGAGCTTGCAGGAGATCTCGATCCCGGGGACGAATCCGAGGCCGAGGTCCTCCGCGGCGCGCCGGCCGTCAGCCCACCCGTCGGCCGTGTCGTGATCCGTGAGCGCGATCACGTCCAGGCCGGCCCGCTTGGCGTGCGCCATCAGGACGTCCACCGGGTCGGTGCCGTCCGAGCGGTTCGAATGGGTGTGCAGGTCGATACGCACGAGCGGGGCCGGATCCCTTCCATGGACACTGTCAGGCCTGATGCTATCTGCGCCCGACCCCATACCCGGTCGTTATCCACAGTCGGGCTCTATATGGTGCTGGCATGGATGCGCACCGTGTCGACTGCGTCGGGGCTCTCGTGTACGACGACCGGCACCGATTGCTCCTGGTCCGCCGGGCCAACGAACCCAGTCGCGGCCTGTGGTCACTGCCGGGCGGCCGGGTCGAGCCCGGTGAGGACGATCCGACCGCAGTGGCCCGCGAGGTCGCCGAGGAGACCGGTCTCACAGTCACGGTCGGCCCCCTGGTCGGCGAGGTCGAGCGTGAGGGCCCGAACGGCCAGCTCTACGTCATCCGCGACTACGAGGCATCGGCGGTCGGCGGCACGCTCACCCCTGGCGACGACGCGAGCGACGCGAGGTTCGTCAGCCGCGACGAGTTCGACAACCTCGCCACCGCCACGCTCCTCGCCTCCACCCTCGCCCAGTGGAATGCCCTCCCGGGCTGAATGATGCGCGCGATCGAGGAGAACGCCGCTGAACTGCTGATGGCGATGGGTGCTGCCGGAGGTGGGGTTCAGCGAGACGACGGCACAGTGCGTTGGACGATCGGCGGTTCACCGATCGACTACCACAACGCGGTGGTCGCGGCCGATCTGCCGGCGGCGGAGGTCGATCGCACCATCGCCACATCACTGGAGTTGATGCAGCAGTACGCCGTACCAGGATGCTGGCATGTGGGGCCGTCGATGCGGCCGACGGATCTTGGGGACCGATTGGTGTCGGCCGGGTTCACGCATGGTGGGAGTGAGCCCGGGATGGCGGTGAAGGTGGCGGACCTGCGCCCGCCGGCTGTCGTACCGGGGCTGCACGTCAGCCGGGTGGACAGCGAGGACGACTTGGCCGTGTGGGAGACCACGCTGGGGCGCGGGTTCGGGGAGGGTGTGAAGGAAGCCCGGTGGGTCGCGGAGACGTACCGCCGGCTGGGGTTCGCGGATCCTTGGCGGCACTACCTCGGCCGGCTGGACGGCGAGCCGGTCGCGACGACCACCATCTATCTCGGCGCGGGCGCGGCCGGGGTGTACTTCGTGATGACCGTGCCTGAGGTGCGGCGGCGTGGGATCGGGGCGGCGATCACGTACGCCGCGCTGCGCGAAGCCGAGGCGGTGGCGGAGTACGGCGTACTGGGGTCGTCGCCGGCGGGACGGTCCGTGTACGCCGGGCTCGGGTTCCGCGAGTACTGCACGATCGACCTCTACGAGTGGGCTCCGACCGGCACCGGCTGAGTGGCGGCGGTCGAACGCTCGCGCAGCAGCAGGAAGGCGTCGACCAGGACGACGACGCCGGTGAGGGCGTGGACGCCGAGGGCCGTTGCGACGGTGCCGTCGTGGGTCAGGACGACGATCGCGTCGACGAAGGGGATGAGCGCGGCGACGGCCAGCACGACGCCGGTGGCGCGACGCTCGCCGAGCGCGAACAGGACCAGGATGATGAGACCGCAGACGATGTCGCGGATGCCCTTGACGGCCAAGTAGCCGGCCGCGGTGCCGGTGGGCCAGGGATCGATCCCGAAGCCCGCCGCGGCGCCGTGCGGATCCAGCAGGAGGAACTGCAGCCCGAACGAGATCGGGAACAGGCCGAGCAGGACAGTGAGGACGGTGGTGAAGCGACGCATGGCGGACTCCTGTATCTAGCAGTGCTAAATTTTCTAGCGACGTTAACACTGTCATCGCTAGATTGTCTAGCAGTGCTAGAGTCGCCCTATGCCGAGTCAGTCACGCAGGGAGCGGGCGCGGGTGGAGCGCCGGGAGCTGATCGTCCGGACCGCCCGGGAGCTCGCCGAGGCGGAGGGGTGGGAGGCGGTCACCACCCGGCGCCTCGCGGAGCAGGTCGACTACAGCCAGCCGGTCCTCTACGGCCATTTCGCGAACATGGATGCGATCGCCGCGGCCGTCGCCCTGGAGGGGTTCGAGGAGTTGGCCGGCGTACTCCGCGAGGCACGCGTCGCCGATGGATTGCGAGGGCTGGCGACGGCCTATCTCGGGTACGCCGACGAACATCCGGCGGTGTACGAGGCGATGTTCGTCCGGCGGACGGACCTGGTGTTCGGCACCGCGGAAACTCCGGCGGCACTCCGGAACGCGTACGCCGAGTTCCTGGCCGGCGTCGAACCTTACGCGCAGCGGGATGCCGAGACGCTGACTGAGGTGTTCTGGAGTGCGCTGCACGGGCAGGCAACGCTCAATCGGGGGGCGCGGCTGCGCCCGGATCACCTGCAGGCCCGGGCGGACCTGCTCGTCGACCTACTCGTTGTTCCAGCGGTGGATAGCCGCTGATCCGCGCTCCCACCCCAGGACCGAGATGGTGGCGGTGTTCAGGACGAAGTGGCGGCCTTCGGTGACGTCGAGCCCGAGCCAGCGGGCGGTCAGCGCGCGCAGCGCGTGGGAGTGACCGAAGACAAGGACATCACCGGGTACGGCGGCGATGCGGGCGTTGACGCGGTCGAGCCGGGCGGCGACCTGGGCTGGGGTTTCGCCGTTGGGTACCGGATCCGCCCAGACCGTCCAGCCCGGCACGGTCTTGCGGATCTCCGCGGTGGTGATGCCCTCGTAGTCGCCGTAGTCCCA
Organism: Kribbella steppae; assembly: GCF_004342025.1. GTDB lineage: Bacteria > Actinomycetota > Actinomycetes > Propionibacteriales > Kribbellaceae > Kribbella > Kribbella steppae. The sequence goes on from NZ_SLWN01000002.1 coordinate 382,608, forward strand.
TTCGACCAGGTCGTCGTCCACCTCGGCATCCCCGAAGCCCGCGAGTTCCGCCGTCCGGCGGGCGCGCTGCCGCGGTGATGTGAGCACCAGCTCGAATGTCTCCCCTGCCAGTTTCTCCTTCAGCGAGGCGGCCACGCGTTCACCTTCCGCGGTCAGCGGGAGGTCTGTGGTCGACGTGTGCCGGCCGGACTTGCTCCACTCGGTCTCGCCGTGCCGGATCAGGAACAGCTGGTCCTGGCGCTCAGGTGTGGTCACGCCCTCATCCTCGCAAATGTGAACCCGTATCGGCCCAGATGGCACCCGAGGTCTTGACCAACCCACCCCGGACAGGGCAGGGTCGAAAACTGTAAGCGCTTCCACTCCGACCCCCAGGAGCGAGCAGTGGCCTCCGGACCCACCGGCCGGCCGGCGACGATCTACGACGTCGCGGCCCGGGCGAAGCTGTCGATCGCGACGGTTTCGCGTGTCCTGCAAGGGACTGGACCGGTGTCGGAGAAGGCGCGGACCAGGGTCGACCAGGCGGCACGCGAGCTCAACTACGTACCGCTGCGCGCCGCCCGAAGCCTGGCGGTACAACGGCATGAGGCGCATGGACTCGTGCTGCCCGACCTGGCCGGCCCGTTCTACGGCGACCTGCTGATGGGGTACGAGCGCTGGGCCGGCGAACACGGCCAGAGCGTCATCATCACGGTCACTCACGGCAACCCCGACCCGCGCCGCACGGTCCGTGACCTGGCCGGCCGGGTCGACGGGATCGTTGTCCACGGCAACGCTTTGGACCTACCCACGATCCAGAGCCTGCGCAAGGCCGACGTACCGATCGTGCTGATCGCCCATCCGCCGGTCACCGGCTGCGACTCGATCCGCAGCGAGAGCGCGGCCAGTGCCGAGCAGCTGACCACCCGGCTGCTCGACCACGGCCGCACCAATCTCCTCTTCGTCGGCGACCCGGCCAGCGGGTACGACGTGTCCGAGCGGTACGCCGGATTCGCCAACGCCCTCGAGGCACGCGGACTGCGGGTACCCAAACCCGAGTGCGTCCCGATGACCGAGCAAGCCGGCACCGCCGTCGCCACGAAGTTGCTGACGGCAAGGAAGCGGCCGGACGGGCTGCTCTGTGCGAACGACGAGCTCGCACTGGCCGCGCTGAAGACCTTGCTCGCGGCCGATGTCGCCGTACCGAAGGACATCGTCGTGACCGGGTGGGACGACGTGATGGCGGCGCGGTACGTGTCGCCGGGGTTGACCACGGTGCGGCAGCCGATGACCGAGCTGGGCCGGCTGGCGGCCCAACGACTTCACGAGCGGGTGACCGGCGAACGGGCCCGCGCGCGGAACGACGTACTGGCAACACAACTCGTGCTGCGGGACAGCTGCGGCACGGGACCGGGGGATGCAGCAGTAACCGAGTGAGGAGACACAGATGATCACCCACAGCATCCGCCGCCGGCTGGTGATCGGCAGCGCTGCGATCACCGCCACCGCCCTTGCCTTGGCAGGGTGTGGCCGGTCGGAGGACGCCCCCACCGGGGGTTCGCAGGCGACCACCACGGTCAGCGAAGGGCCGGCCACCGGCAATCTGACCGTCTGGGCGATGGGCACCGAGGGCGAGAACCTGCCCAAGCTGATGGAGCAGTTCCAGCAGGCCAACCCGGACGTGAAGGTCACCGTCACGCCGATCCCGTGGGACGCCGCGCACAACAAGTTCACCACCGCGATCACCGCGCAGACGCTGCCGGACGCCGCGATGGTCGGCACCACCTGGATGGGCGAGTTCGCCGACCTCGGCGCCCTCGACCCGACCCCGGCAGGCTTCGACAACGCCGCCTTCTACCCCGGCGCGCTTGACACCACCAAGGTCGGCGGCACGCAGTACGGGGTTCCCTGGTACGTCGAGACGCGGCTGGTGTACTACCGCAAGGACCTGGCCGCGAAGGCCGGCGTCAGTACGCCGCCGACCGACTGGGACGGTCTGAAGGCGATGGCCAAGGCGATGAAGGAGAAGGCCGGCGCGAAGTACGGGATCAACCTGCAGCCGGGCGGCAGCGGGTCCTGGCAGACGGTGATGCCGTTCGCCTGGTCCGCCGGCGCGAACCTCACCACCGACGACCAGAAGGAGTTCACCTTCGACACGCCGGAGATGCAGGAGGGGCTGAAGTACTACCAGAGCTTCTTCACCGAGAAGCTGGCCGGTACCGACCTGCCGCCGAACCAGACCGAGGCGCAGTTCGTCAACGGCCAGGTGCCGATGTTCATCTCCGGGCCGTGGATGGCGGGTTCGGTGGCGAAACTCGGCGGTGACGCGATCAAGCCGAACATCGGTGTCTTCGAGATCCCGAAGAACAAGACCTCCACGTCGTTCGTCGGCGGCTCCAACTTCGTCGTGTTCAAGAACTCGAAGAACAAGGACAGTGCCTGGAAGCTGGTCAAGTTCCTGTCGGATGCGAAGACGCAGGCCGCCTGGTTCAAGATGTCGTCCGACCTGCCCGCGGTGAAGAGCGCGTGGGAGGACCCGAGCATCGCCTCCGACCCGCTGCTGCCGGTGTTCGGCAAGCAGCTCGAGTCCGCCAAGGCCCCGCCGGCGATCGTGAACTGGGAGCAGGTCGCGACCGCGTTCGACACCGAGATCGAGAAGATGGCGAAGGCGGGCCAGTCCCCCGCCGACACCGCCAAGGCCACCCAGACCAAGGCCACGGCGATCGGCACGGGTAGCTGACCTGATGTCCACCGCCACGGAGCCGCGCGCCCGGGTGGCAACCGCCACCCCGCCACCCGGGCGTCGGCGGCGACGCCTCGACCACCAGACCGCGACCGCGTGGATCCTGGTGCTGCCGTTCGCCGTGCTGTTCCTCGCGTTCACCGCCGGGCCGGTGATCGGGTCGCTGCTGATGAGCTTCACCGACATGCGCCAGCGCGATCTCCGGACGCCGTTCGCGGTGAACGGGGTGGGGTTCGACAACTACATCAAGGCCTTTCAGGACGAAACGTTCCGGAAGGCCGCGTTCAACACCGCGTACTTCGTCGTCATCGGCGTACCGCTGACACTGGTGGTCGCGCTGGCCGCCGCGGTGTTGCTGGACCGCGGGCTGAAGAAGGTCCAGGGTCTGTTCAAGGTCGGCTACTACCTGCCGGTGGTGACGTCGATCGTCGCGATCGCGGTGATCTGGCGGTTCGTGCTGGCCCCGGAGTCCGGCCTGGTCAACACGGTGCTCGGCTGGGTCGGTATCGACGGACCGAACTGGCTGGCGTCGAAGACGTGGGCGATGCCGTCGCTGATCGCGATGGCCGTCTGGCGGAACTTCGGGTCCGCGATGATCATCTTCCTGGCTGGGCTGCAGGGCATCCCGCAGTCGGTCGAGGAGGCCGGCCAGATCGACGGTGCGGGCCCGTGGCAACGGTTCCGGTACCTGATCCTGCCGTTGCTGCGACTGACCATCCTGTTCAACTGCGTGACGACCGGGATCGGTTACCTGCAGTTCTTCGAGGAACCGTTCGTGATGACCGAGGGCGGTCCGCTGAACAGCACCATCTCGGTGTCGATGTACACGTACCAGCAGTTCGGGTTCGGCAACTACGGCCTGGCCACGGCGATGGCCTACCTGCTGTTCGTCGTGATCGCGGTCGTCACGTTCATCCAGTTCCGGCTGCTGAGGGAGAAATGATGCGCCGTACCTGGTGGATCTACCTGATCGGGGTGCTCGGCCTGGTCGCCGTCGCGGCGCCGTTCGTCTGGATGCTGCTCGGCAGTTTCAAGACCCAGGGCGAACTGCTCCGGGTCCCGCCGACCTGGTGGCCGGAGCAGCCGACCGGGCAGAACTACGTGGATCTGTTGAACAAGGAGAGCTTCCCGCGCTACTTCCTCAACTCGACGGTCGTCGCGCTGGCGGTGACGGCCGGGAACCTGGCCTTCTGCTCGATGATCGGCTACGCGCTGGCCAAGCTGCGGTTCAAGGGCCGCAACGCGCTGTTCGTGCTGGTGATGGCCACCTTGATGATCCCCGGCATGGTCACGTTCGTGCCGCTGTTCGTGCTCGTCACCAACGCCGGGATGGCGAACAGCTACCCCGGCCTGATCCTGCCGTTCCTGGTCTCGCCGTTCGGTGTGTTCCTGATGCGGCAGTTCTTCCTCGGGCTGCCGGACGACCTGATGGACGCCGGCCGGGTGGACGGCAGCAGTGAACTGGGCATCTTCGCCCGGATCATGCTGCCGCTGACCAGGCCGGCCCTGGCCACGCTCGGCATCCTCACCTTCCTCGGTTCCTGGAACAACTTCCTCTGGCCGCTGGTGATCGCCCAGACCCAGGACAAGTACACCCTTCCCGTCGCCCTGGCGCTGTACTCGAAAGGCCAGAACGCGCAGAACTACGGCCTGTTGATGGCCGGCGCGGTCGTGGTCGTCATACCCGTGCTGGTGATGTTCCTGATCTTCCAGCGCCACGTCACCAAGGGCATCGCCGTCACCGGCCTCAAATAGACCTTCTCTGGAGACAAGATGACCGCCAACATCAGTCGCCGCACCCTGCTCACCGCCACCGGCTCCGTCGCTCTCATCGGCGCCACCAGTGGTACGACGTACGCCGGAACACCTGATCCGGGCGCCCTGCTCAAGGGCAACTGGCGCCCGACGCAGGCCGATCGTGCCCTCGTCGGCCGCTGGGCCCGCGACACCTGGCGCAGCCTGGTCGCGATGACCGACGAGAAGACCGGCCTGCCCGCCGACAACATCGGCGACTCGGTGACGAACCCGGTCCGCAGCCGCTACACCTCACCGACCAACATCGGCGGCTACCTGTGGAGCACGGTCGTCGCCCGCCACCTCGGCATCATCTCGCCGCAGGAGTCGTACCGCCGGATCACCCAGACCTTGACCACGATGACCAAGGTCGATCACCACGACCCGAGCGGCATGTACTTCAACTGGTACGACGAGTCGACCGGCGAGGTGCTGTACACGGACCCGGACGGGACCAAGCCGATCACGCCGTTCGTGTCGAGTGTCGACAACGGCTGGTTCGCGGCCGCGCTGATGGTGGTGCGCAACGCCGAGCCGGGCGCCCGCGCCCTCGCGGACTCCCTGCTGAAGAAGATGAACTTCGCCTTCTACTACAACCCCGCGGCCAGGCCGGGCGGGCTGATGCGCGGCGGCTTCTTCGAGACCTCGCCGCCGGACGAGGAGACGGACAAGGGCAACCACGCGGGTGTCGGCCCGGACGTGTACTACCGGAAGTTCCACTACGACACGTGCAACACCGAGGCTCGCATCGCGCCGTACATCGGGTTCGCCCTCGGACAGGTCCCGCACACGCAGTACTTCGCCACTTACCGCACCTTCCCGGACTCGTGCGACTGGTCCTGGGTGGAGCAGCGGCCCAAGGGCGTGCACCGGACGTACCTCGGCCTCGACGTGTTCGAGGGCACGTACTCGTACCGCGGCATGCGCCTCGTGCCGTCGTGGGGCGGCGACATGTTCGAGTCGCTGATGCCCGACCTGTTCATCCCCGAATCCAAGTGGGCGCCGCGGAGCTGGGGTATCAACCACCCGCTCACCGTCCGCGCGCACATCGAGCACGGCATGGACGACGCCAAGTACGGCTACTGGGGCTTCTCGCCCGCCTCGAACCCTCGCGGCGGGTACTCCGTGTACGGCGTCGACGCGATCGGGATGGACCCGGGCGGCTACCCGTCCGACCTGGAGGCGACCAACTTCGACGCCGGCTTCGAGGGCTGCCGTGAAGGCGTGAACCCGAACCCGACCTTCGGCGACGGCGTGGTCACGCCGCACGCGGCGTTCCTCGCCATGCAGTACGCACCCCGGCAGGCGATCGACAACCTGTCCCGGATCGAGAAGAACCTCAAGGCGTACGCCGGTGGTGGCTTCTACGACTCGGTCGCGGTCCGGTCCGGCCTGATCGCCAAGCGATACCTGGCCCTCGACCAGGCCATGGTGCTGGGTGCCATCGGCAACGTCTTCGCCGGCGACGTGATCCGGCGCAACTTCAGCAGCCGGCAGGTCGAACAGCGGATCCGCCCACTGATCGCGATGGAGCAGTTCGAGTCCGGTCTCGAGTAACACCAACGGGAGAGAGTTCAGCTGATGCAGCACGACGAAGCCCCAGGGACCGCACGGGCCGACTGGGACGCACGGATCGCGGTCCGCAGCGACGAGGAACGGGCCTTCGCGTTCCCGGATCTCGATCCGCCCAAGGAGGTCACCGCGGTCGGCGGGGCCGGACAGGTCACCATCGACTGGTCACCGGTGGACGGCGCAGTGGGTTACCTGATCCTGCGCGGGACAGGTGACCACGGCCCGCTCGAGCCGGTCGACCACCACAGCGGTGACGTCCTGTCGGTCCCGGCGCCGCCGTACGTCGACACCACGTGCACCCCGGGGACGACGTACCGGTACGCCGTCGCGAGCGTTCCCGAGGTGACCGTGGCCGGCCGAGCGAGTGCTGCTGTCACCGCGGTGCCGCTCGTTGCCGATGGCACGCTTCCGGTGGTATCGGTGACCGTCGATGCGGTTGCCGAGGGCACCGAGCTGCCGACGCCGTGGGTGCCGATGGTCGGCAGCGAACGGCTCAGTCAACTGCTCTGCACCGATCGCAGCGGCGGCCGGGAGATCGGTGCCGAGCTGGAGCAGGCGCTGCGGCGGATGCACGACGAGATCGGGGTCCGGACGGTCCGGGCGCACGCGATCTTCCACGACGACACCCGGGTCTACACCGAGATCGACGGCGAACCGACGTACGACTTCTCCGTCGTCGACACGATCTACGACAAGCTGCTCGCGATCGGGCTGCGGCCGGTGGTCGAGCTCGGGTTCATGCCGCGCGATCTGGCCAGTGACCCGTCGAAGACCGTGTTCGCGTACGGCGCGATCATCTCGCCACCCAAGTCGTACGAGCGGTGGCACGACCTGGTCCGCGCACTGGTGCGGCATCTCGTCGAGAAGTACGGCCTCGACGAGGTGCTCACCTGGGACTTCGAGGTCTGGAACGAGGCCAACCTGGAGGTGTTCTGGTCCGGCACCAAGGCCGAGTGGCTCCACCTGTACGACGCGACCGCGGCGGCAGTGAAGTCGGTCGACGCACGACTCGCGATCGGCGGACCGTCATCGGCCGCGGCCGGCTGGGTCGACGACCTGCTGGCGCACGCGGCCTCGAACGGGACACCGGTGGACTTCGTCACGACCCACACGTACGGAAGTCCGCCGCTGGACGTCCGCGCCTCGCTGGATCGGCATGGGTTCAGTGATGCGCGGATCCTGTGGACCGAGTGGGGTGTGACGCCGACGCACTTCAACCCGATCAACGACTCGGTGTTCTCCGGCGTGTTCCTGCTCCGCGGGATGCGGTCGGCGGCCGGTCGGGTGGACGCACTTGCCTACTGGGTCGCGTCGGACCACTTCGAGGAGCTGGGCCGCCCGCCGCGGTTCCTGCACGGCGGTTTCGGCCTGCAGACCGTGGGTGGGCTGGCTAAACCGCGGTACCACGCGATGAGTCTGCTGAGCCGGCTCGGTCCGGTCGAGCTGCCGGTGACGCTGACCGGTGACGGTGGCGGGAGTCTGGTGGAGGCATGGGCGTCCCGTGATCGCGACCGGATCGCCGTATTGCTGTGGAATCTGACCCTCGACCAGACCAAGTCCGACGGTGCACCGGAACTGTCCAGGACGGTCCACGTCGAGCTGCCCGGTGTGGATCCGTCCTGGCAGGCCACAGCCACCACTCTCGGCATCGGAGTCGGGGATGTCTCGGCGGCCGCCGCCGAGCTCGGGATCGGCGACTGGCCGACCGATGAGCAGCTGAGCGAGTTGGCCGAACGCAGCCGGATGGTCAGTACTCCGCTGGAGTGGAACGGGTCAGCACTCGACCTGACTTTGCCGATGCCTTCCGCGGTCTTGGTCGAGCTTCGACCGCCTCGAGATTGACCGCTTCCTGGATCCAGCGTTCGACGCCGGCGATGTGCACCGTCGCCCAGGACCTGGCCACCTCCGGCTCGCGCCCCTCGATCGCGTCGAGGATCGCCCGGTGTTCGGCCAGCGTCCGGGCGACGGCGTCGTTCTGGGTCAGGCCGCGCCAGATCCGGGCCCGGTAGGTCGGCTGGCGCAGGCTGTCGATGATCGAGGCGAGTGCGCGGTTGCCGCTGCCGATCGCGAGCAGCCGGTGGAACTCCACGTCACTGGCGAGCAGGTCCTCCACCGACGGCTCCGGGCCGAGCTCGTCGAGCAGCTTGCGCAAGGTGGCGATGTCCGCGTCCGCCATCCGCAGTGCGGCCCGGGCAGCCGCGGCCGGCTCGAGGATCCGCCGTACCTCGAAGAACTCCAGCACGGACGCGTCCTGGTGCAGGTCGAGGACGAACCCCATCGTCTCCATCAGCAGCGCCGGATCGAGACTCGTCACGAACGTGCCGTCACCCTGGCGGACCTCGAGCACCCGGATCAGCGCGAGCGCCTTGACCGCCTCGCGCAGCGAGCTCCGGGACAGGCCGAGGCGCGCGGCCAGATCCGGCTCACGCGGCAGCCGATCGCCGGGCCGCAGCTCGCCGGTCACGATCATCTGCTTGATACGGTCGATCGCCTCGTCGGTGACCCGCACGCACACCTCCTGACCTGACGGTGGAAACATCCGACGTCAGCGTCGCACACATCGGATGTCTGGGCGAGTTCTCCACGCTCAGCATTGGGTTTCGACCCTGAAATAAGGACATGAACTGTTGACTCATGTCAAGTGTTCATCATATAGATCGGATGAATCACTTCGAACTCGAGGTACCAGTTCCCCTGGAGGTCAGGATGTACCGAACACCAGCGCGAGCCCGCCGCTGGGCGATCGCCACTTTGTCGGCCCTCGCGCTGACGGCCGTGGCCGCGTGTGGGGGCAACGACGGCAGCGGTGGCGCCGACAGCTCAGGATCCGCCGACAAGGCCGACCTGACCTGGTCGTTCTGGGTCGGCGGCACCGAGGACCAGGCTGCCTGGCAGAAGGTCGCCGACCAGGCGACCACCGATCACCCCGGCATCACCGTCAAGCTCCAGGGCACCGACTGGAACAACTACTGGGCCAAGATCGGCACCCTGCTGGCCGGCGGCAAGGCGCCCTGCATCATCGGCATGCAGAGCCTGCGGACCGCGTCGTACGCGAGCGCGATGCTGCCGCTGGACGACCTGATGAGCAAGTACGGCCTGAAGGCCGAGGACTTCGACAAGCCGATCATGGACGGCCTCAAGGTGGACGGGAAGCAGATCGCGATCCCATACGACTCCGGCCCGATGGTGATCTTCTACAACCGCGACCTGTTCAAGGCCGCCGGTGTGGCCGAGCCGAAGCCGGGCTGGACGATGGACGAGTTCCAGGCGGCCGCGAAGAAGCTCACCGCCGCCGGGCGCAGCGGCCTGGTGACGACACCCGGCGACCTGGGTGTCACGTCCTGGGTGCGGACACTGACCGGCGCGGAACCGCTCGCCGACGGCAAGCTGAACCTCACCGACCAGAAGTTCGTCGACGGATTCTCCGAGTACGCCGACTTCGTCAAGACCGACAAGATCGCGCCGCCGGTGCCGGGTGGCAACCCCGACTTCGAGACCCAGCAGTTCGTCGCCGGCAAGGCGGCGATGCAGCTGAACGGGCCGTGGTCGCTGATCGACACCAAGGGCAAGGTCAAGTTCAAGCTCGGTATCGCGCCGATCCCGGCCGGTCCCGACGGCTCCAAGACGTACACCGCCGGTTCGGGCTTCGGCATCTCCCGGTCCTGCAAGACGCCGGACGCCGCCTTCCAGGCGATCATGTCGATGACCGGTGAGAAGCCGCTGACCACGCTGGCCGCTGCCGGCCGGGCCTACCCGGCCCGGATCGCCGCGCACCCGGCCTGGTTCACCGCGGCGGGGATCGACGGTGCGAAGGAGACGATCGACTACGCCTCGGAGAACTCGATCCCGCTGGTCACCTCGAAGAACTGGGTCCAGGTGGCTGACCTGCTCAACCGGTTCGGGACCCAGGCGATGAACGGTGAGATCCCACCGGAGCAGGCGCTGAAGACCATCCAGGACCAGGCGGGCGCTGGGTCCTGATGGCTGTGCTTTTGGCCGGGCCTTCGGCGCCGGCAGGGTCATGGGGCCTTGGCTCCCGGCCTTCCCTCGTCACTCCAGTCGCTCCGCTCCCTGCGCTCCTCAGTCCAGGCCGGGAGGCCCCATGACCATCAACACCACTACCGTCGCCCCTCCAGGGCGCGTCCCGCCGGGTAGCAGCCCGGCGGGGCGGCGGCCCGCGCTGCGACGGGACGGCCGGTACGCCGGGCTCTTCCTGGCCCCGAGCCTGGTCGGGCTGGCCTTGTTCACGCTGTTCCCGACCGCGATGGCCCTCGGGATCAGCCTGTTCGACTGGCCGGTGTTCGGCGAACGCACGTTCCTCGGCATCGACAACTACACGCAGCTGCTGAACGACCCGGTGTTCCGCCGGGTGGTGTTCAACACCGCGCTGTTCGTGGTGCTGTACGTACCGCTGAACGTGGTCATCTCGCTCGGGCTCGCGGTCTGGCTGGGACCGAAGATCAAGGGCCGGCAGGCGTTCCGGGTGCTGTTCTTCATCCCGGTGATGACGCCGATGGTGGCCAACGTGATGGTCTGGCGCCTGCTGTTCCAGCCCGGCGGCCTGATCGACACCACGATGCAGAGCTGGTTCGGCGTGACCGCGCCGAACTTCCTCGGGTCGTCGAACTGGGCGATGCTGTCGATCGTGGCGATGTCGGTCTGGCAGGGCTTCGGCTACAACTTCCTGGTCTTCTCCGCCGCCCTCGACCAGGTGCCGCAGTCGCAACTGGAGTCGGCGCAGATCGACGGCGCCGGACCGCTCCAGCGGTTCCGGTACGTCACCTGGCCGATGATCACCCCGTCGATCTTCTTCGCCACCACGATGACGCTGATCACCTCGTTCCAGGTGTTCGCCCAGCCGTTCATCCTGACCCAGGGCGGTCCGGGGGTGTCCACCCAGACCATCGTCATGTTCGTCTACAACCAGGGCTGGCAGTTCCTCACCATGGGACTCGCGTCGGCCGCGGGCTGGGTGCTGTTCGTGATCATCATGGGCATCACCGCGATCCAGTTCCTCGGCCAGAAGCGGTGGGTGCACTATGACGTCTGATACCAGCAGCGCCGTCCGCAAGGTCCGCAGCGGCGTCTCGCACATCTTGCTGATCGTGGTCGGGATCGCCTTCCTCGTGCCCTTGCTGTACGCCGTCTCGACCTCGCTGAAACCGGCCGACGAGGTGTTCACGCCGACACCGGAGTGGATCGGCTCCGAGATCCGCTGGCAGAACTACGCCGACGCGTTCACCTTCGCGCCGTTCGGCCGCTACTTCCTCAACAGCCTGTTCGTCGCGATCGCCGGGACCCTGGTCGTCGTGGTCGCGTCCAGCTTGTCGGCGTACGCGTTCGCCCGGCTGAAGTTCAGGGGCCGTGAGCAACTGTTCGTGCTGTTCCTGGGCACGTTGATGGTGCCGCAGGAAGTGCTGATCGTGCCGATGTACTGGCTGATGCAGTCACTCGGCTGGGTGGACAGCTACTGGGCGCTGATCCTGCCCTGGGCGTTCACCGCCTTCGGCACCTTCCTGCTCCGGCAGTTCTTCCTGACGGTGCCGGTCGAACTGGAGGAAGCGGCCCGGGTGGACGGGTGCGGGCCGATCGGCTCGTTCCTGCGGATCATGCTGCCGCTGGCCCGGCCGGCCATCGCCGTACTGACCGTGTTCACCTTCATCGCCTTCTGGGGCAGCTTCCTGTGGCCGCTGATCATCATCAACAGCGTCGCGGAGAAGGGCACGGTGCCGCTCGGCCTGGCCCAGTTCATCGGCCAGCAGGGCACTCAGTGGAACTTGATGATGGCGGCGTCCGTGATGGCGATGCTGCCGACCGTCCTGCTCGTCATCCTCCTGCAGAAACATCTCGTTCGCGGCCTCCTCGTCACGGGGCTGGGTGGCCGGTGAATCTCTACTACTCCAAGGAGTTGCTGACATGACCGACGCGCCTCCAGCGTCCTCCGTCGAGAAGTTCCGCGACTGGCGGTTCGGCCTGTTCGTCCACTGGGGCCTGTACTCGCTGCCCGCCCGGCACGAGTGGGTGAAGAACCGCGAGCGGCTGACCGACGAGGACTACCAGCCGTACTTCGACCACTTCGAGCCCGATCTCTACGATCCGCGCAAGTGGGCCGCCGCGGCCCGTGAGGCCGGCATGAAGTACGCCGTACTGACGACGAAGCACCACGAAGGCTTCTGCCTGTGGGACTCCGAGGTGTCCGACTACACGGTCACGAAGACGGCGTGGGGCAAGGACCTGGTCGGGCCGTTCGTCGAGGCGTGCCGGGCCGAGGGGCTCGGCGTCGGGTTCTACCACTCGCTGATCGACTGGCACCACCCCGAGTTCCCGATCGACCTGGTCCACCCGCAGCGCGACGACGAGGAGGCCATCGCCAAGGCGGCCGGCCGGGACGTCCAGGTGTACGCCGACTACCTGCACGCGCAGACCCGTGAGCTGCTGACGAACTACGGGCCGATCGACATCATGTGGTTCGACTTCTCGTATCCGGGCCGCACGTACCCCGACGGCCGCGACGGACACGGCAAGGGCCGGGACGACTGGCGGTCCGAGGAACTGATGGCGATGGTCCGGGAACTGCAGCCGGACATCCTGATCAACGACCGGCTGGACATCCCGGGCGACTTCGTCACGCCGGAGCAGTATCAGCCAGACGGACCGATGATGCGCGACGGGCAGCCGGTGCTGTGGGAGGCCTGCCAGACACTCAACGGCAGCTGGGGCTACGACCGCGACAACCTGGACTGGAAGTCGCCCGAGCTGCTGGTGAAGATGCTCATCGACTCGGTCTCCAAGGACGGCAACCTGCTGCTCAACGTCGGTCCGACCGGTCGAGGCGAGTTCGACCCGCGGGCGTTGGCCACGTTGTCCTCGATCGGTGAATGGTTCCGGCTGCACGAGCGGTCGGTGCGCGGCGCCCGTCCGAGCGAGTTCACCCCGCCGGGCGACAGCCGGTACACACAGAAGGGCGATCGGCTCTACCTGCACCTGTTCTCGTGGCCGATGGGCCACGTGCACCTGCCCGGGCTGGCGGGGAAGGTGAAGTACGCGCAGTTGCTGAACGACGCGTCGGAGATCAAGCGGATCGTCAACGACCCGCACCAGACCGCGCAGAACACCACCATGGGTGGCGTCTCGTCCGACGTCCTGACCCTGAAACTCCCCATCCAGAAGCCCAACGCTCTGGTCCCGGTGATCGAGCTGTTCCTCTAGACGATCCGTCCGCGGTTGGCGAGCGGCCTGTCCCGGGGTCTCACCCCTCCCCCGGCCAGGCCGCTCGTCTGCGCCCGACCCGCTCTGGCGACGGGGTCAGTTGCGGTCGATGGGGGTGGGGCGGCCGGGTTGCTCGCCGCCGCGGGCCTCGAGGTAGCTGTTCTTCGGGACCATCACCTTGCGGCGGAACAGGCAGACGACGGTGCCGTCCTGCTTGTAGCCCTTGGTCTCGACGTACACCACGCCGCGGTCGTCCTTGGACTTCGACTCCCACTTGTCCAGCACCACGGTCTCGCCGTAGATGGTGTCGCCGTGGAAGGTCGGGGCGACGTGCCGCAGCGACTCGATCTCCAGGTTGGCGATCGCCTTGCCACTCACGTCCGGTACCGACATCCCGAGCAGGATCGAGTAGATGTAGTTGCCCACCACAACGTTCTTGCCGAACTGGGTGGTCTCCATCGCGTAGTTCGTGTCCAGGTGCAGCGGGTGGTGGTTCATGGTGAGCAGGCAGAACAGGTGGTCGTCGTACTCGGTCACCGTCTTGCCCGGCCAGTGCTTGTAGACCGCCCCGACCTCGAACTCCTCGTAGCTACGCCCGAACTGCATCTTTCGGCTCCTTATCGGTGTCCCCGCAGCCCATGGTGCCGAATCCGGACGTGACTGTGCAGTAGCCCGCGCGTGGCCTACCTCTCAACCGGGCGAGACCTTCGTCACCCGGTGCATCCGGTACGGCGTCAGTCGTGCGGCTGCTGGAACGGGGTCTGCTGCTGGACGGGCCGTTGGGCCGGCTGCTCGGGGATCCGCGGGTTGACCTCACCCTTGAGGGCGAGCTTGGCCAGGTGATTGCGGGCCTCCTCGGCGTACTTGAAGTCGCACAGTACGTCGTACGTCGTCGCGACCACCGCGGTCCGGGAGGTGAAGTCACGCCGGCCGGCCGACTGCGCGTAGCCGAGGCCGCCGAAGACCAGGCCGAAGAAGGCACCGAGGACCACACCGGTCAGCACCGCGGCGATCCAGTTGCCGGTGGTGAACAGGCCGAGCAGCAGACCCACGAACAGACCGAACCACGCACCGCTGGCCAGGCCGGCGGTCAGCGCCTTGCCCCAGGTGAGCCGACCGGTGATCTTCTCCACCTGGCGGAGGTTGTTGCCGACGATGGTCGTGTGCTCGACCGGGAACTTCTCGTCCGAGAGATAGTCGACAGCGCGCTGCGCCTCCCGGTAGGTGTCATAGGTCCCGATTGTCAGGCCGCTCGGCCGGGGGTCCATCGAGGGCATGCCCTGCGTGGTCATCGTCGTTCCTCTCCACGTGCTTCCACCCCCATCATTGCTGACGGCTGGTTACCGCGCCTTGATAGCCTCGCCGTGATGACCGGGCGACGGTGGGACATGGGTGCGACACGCCGGATGGGACGCGTCTTCGCCCGGCGTTCCCCGGGGGTGCCGGAGCCGGTCGATCTGGTCGCCAGCGGCAAGCTGGACGGCGCTCTGGTCGACTGGGCGTTCTACCGCGCCGGCCGCCGCGACACCAAGGTCAACTCCTACACCGAGGCGCTCACCCGGGCCCGGCGCGGGCAGGGGTTCGTCTGGATCGGCCTGTTCCAGCCGAACCAGCGGCAACTCGACATCATCGGCGAGGAGTTCGGCCTGCACCCGCTGGCTCTCGAGGACGCCACCGAGGCGCACCAGCGCCCCAAGCTCGAGCGGTACGACGACACGTTGTTCTCCGTACTGAAGACGGTCACGTACGTGCCGCACGGGGATCTGACCGCCACCAGTGAGGTGGTGGCGACGGGTGAGGTGATGGTGTTCTGCGGGCCTGGGTTCGTCGTCACTGTCCGGCATGGTGAGCACAGCGAGCTGGCCGGTCTGCGGCAGCGGCTCGAGCAGGAGCCGGAGCACCTGGCCGCCGGTCCGGGTGTCGTACTGCACGCCATCGCGGACCATGTGGTCGACCGGTACCTCGAGGTCGCGGACGCCGTACAGGCCGATATCGACCTGATCGAGAGCGAGATGTTCAACCCGCGTGGCTGGCGGAAGATCGACCGGGTCTACCAGCTCAAGCGCGAGGTGCTGGAGCTGAAGCGGGCAGTGGCACCGCTGACCGGGCCGATGCGGGCGCTGTCGACGTTGCGGCACCCGTTGATCAGCGACGAGACCAGGAACTACTTCCGCGACGTCGACGACCACCTGCTGCGAGTGAAGGAGCAGGTGATCTCGTTCGACGAGTTGCTCAGCTCGATCCTGCAGGCCGGGCTGGCCCAGGTGCAGGTGTCCGAGAACGAGGACATGCGGCGGATCTCGTCGTGGGTGGCGATCCTGGCGGTGCCGACGATGATCGCCGGGATCTACGGGATGAACTTCGACTACATGCCGGAACTGCGGATGAAGTACGCGTACTTCGTCGTTCTCGGCGTGATGGCCACCGCGTGCACCGTGCTTTACCGGTTGTTCAAGCGCAACCACTGGCTCTGAGCCGCCCGCTGGCAACCTTCTGCCATGGCCGCCACTACCGAGCTTTTCGATGGTTCAAACGGTTGTGGATCGTTTGAGCGGCTTGATTGAATTCGCCCATCGCGGTCGGTCAGCAACCAACCACATTCTGCGACCGACAGCAGCGCGGGAATGTCGTGACGAACGGGCATCACCAGGGAGGACCGCCGTGCTACGCATCCACTTCACGCCGCGGGACCTCGCCCGCGTCACGGTCGCCGCCACCCCCGCTCCGCTGTGGGAGGTGCTGCTCAGCCTGCACATGCTGCAACAGTCCGACGGCCGGCTGGTCTTCGAGGACTGGCGCCGGCATGTGCGGGCCAAGGTCGCGCCGGACCAGATGCGGCTGCTGCTGGAGCTGACCCCGCCCAAGGGCTACTCCCCTGACTTCCTCACCCCGGCCGAGGCCGGACCGGACTTCGAGACCACGCTGGAGATGACACTGGCGACACCACGCCAGGAGATCCGCCACCAGCTGGAGCTGTTGAGCAAGTACCGCCCGATGTCGCCGTGGACGCGGGAGCTGGCGCAGGGCGAGCGGGCATCGCTGCACAAGCTGGGCCGGGCGATCCGGACCTACCACGCCGCGGCGATCGCGCCGTACTGGAAGTCGATCGGGACGCATGTGTCGGCCGACCATGCGCATCGCGGCGAGGCACTGGCGCGGCACGGGGTGGACCGGCTGCTGTCGACGCTGCACCCGCGAGTGCGATGGGTCGCGCCGGTGCTGCAGGTGCTGGACATGCACGACCGCGATCTCTACCTGGACGGGCGCGGCATCCAGCTGCAGCCGTCGGCGTTCTGCTGGCAGGTGCCGACCAAACTGCGCGACCCGGAGCTGAAGCCGATCCTGGTCTATCCGATCCAGCACGCGCCCGGCATCCTGCGGCAGCAGTCGATGGACGCGCTCCCGTCGAGCGAGCCGCTGAGCTCTCTGCTCGGCTCCACCCGTGCGGCCGCGCTGGAAGCCGCTGTCGCGGGTTGTACGACGACTGAGCTGGCCAAGCGCTGCAAGATCTCACCGGCCGCGGCCAGCCATCAGGCGACGGTACTGCGGCAGGCCGGGCTGATCACCACGCGCCGGGCCGGTGCGTCCGTCCGCCACGAGGTCACCCAGCTCGGTATCTGGCTCCTGTCCGGCCACGGCTCCGGCAGCCTCCGCCAGCCCCAACCACAGCCCCGTATGACGGCCTAGACCCTGCCCCGCCGCGTGCTTGGGCCGACCGGCACCGCCCCGCCCGTCGACCCAGCACGCCGGCTGGTCAGAGCTTGTAGTCCTCGAGCAGGCGGCGGCCGATGATCATCCGCTGGATGTCCGCCGTCCCCTCGCCGATCAGCAGCATCGGCGCCTCCCGGTAGAGCCGCTCGATCTCGTACTCCTTGGAGAATCCGTACCCTCCATGGATCCGGAACGAGTCCTCCACGACCTGGTGGCAGTACTCGCTGGCCAGGTATTTCGCCACCCCGGCCTCGAAGTCGTTGCGGGAGCCGGCGTCCTTCTTCCGCGCCGCCTTCACCATCAGCTCGTGCGCGGCCTCCACCTTGACCGCCATGTCGGCCAGCCGGAACAGCACCGCCTGGTGTTCGGCGATCTTCTTGCCGAACGTCTCCCGCTGCTGTGCGTACGAGATCCCCAGCTCGAACGCGCGCCGCGCCACCCCGCACCCGCGGGCAGCCACGTTCACCCGGCCGACCTCGACACCGTCCATCATCTGGTAGAAGCCCTTACCCGGTACGCCGCCCAGGATCTGGCCGGCGTCGATCCGGTAGCCGTCGAAGACCAGCTCGGTCGTGTCGACGCCCTTGTAGCCCATCTTCTCGATCTTGCCCGGCACGGTGAGGCCCTTGTCCACCTCACCGAACCCCGGCTCCTTCTCGACCAGGAAGGTGGTCATGTTCTTGTAGACCGAGTCCGCGCCCTCGTCGGTCTTCACCAGTACGGCGACCAGATTGCTCGAGCCACCGTTGGTCAGCCACATCTTCTGACCGTTGATCGTGTACGCATCGCCGTCACGCACAGCCTTGGTCTTGATCGCAGCCACGTCCGAACCACAGCCGGGCTCGGACATCGAGAACGCACCGCGCACCTCACCGGTCGCCATCCGCGGCAGGTACTTCTGCTTCTGCTCGTCGGTGCCGTGCTGCAGCAGCATGTACGCGACGATGAAGTGGGTGTTGATGATGCCGGACACGCTCATCCAGCCGCGGGCGATCTCCTCGACGCACAGCGCGTAGGTGAGCAGCGACTCGCCCAGGCCGCCGTACTCCTCCGGGATCATCAGGCCGAACAGGCCGAGCTCCTTGAGGCCCTCGACGATCTCGGTCGGGTACTCGTCGCGATGCTCCAGCTCGGTGGCGACCGGGAGGATCTCCGACTCGACGAACGCGCGGACCGTCTTCAGGATCTCTTCCTGGATATCGGTCAGCCCGTCGGTCTGCTGCAACCTGCTCATCGTCGGCTCCTTGGGTGTCGGTACGCCTTACCCGCGAGTATCGCGGTTCTCAGCATCCCGGCACGAGGGTGACACCCGCTGTGACACCGACCACCTGACGGAGGTCGCGTGCCTCACTCCGGTACGACGGACAGCCTGCTAGTCACCCTGGTTGCGCTCACCGTCGCCGTCCGGCCGCGGCAGGACCTGCCCCACGGCGGCGAAGAGTGCCGAGATCTGCGGAGTGCTCTGCCAGCGATGGTTCCGCTGGGCCTCGGCCAGGCGCTGACGCGCCTCGTAGAAGTGCTTGGACGCGGACTCGATGTTGCCGTTGTCCAGCGCTTCCGCGGCCTGGTCCAGGTCGCGGGCCGCCTCGCGCGGGGCCTTGCTCCGGCTCCCCTGCTCGGTCTGCCGCACCTGCGCGGCCAGCGTCCGCAACGACTGCACCAGCGCCGCCTGCGGGTTCGGCGTCTCCTTCGGAGTCGGCTTGGGCGACGGCGTCTTGGACGGAGTCTTCGAAGGCGTCGGCTTCGGCGTGGTCTTGGGCGCGGCAGACGCCTTGGCCACCGGCGCCGACGGCGTCCCACCGGCGGCAGCAGGCGGATCGGTCGTCACACTCTCCCGCAACATCAGACCGCCGATCACAGCGGCCAGCACGACTGCCATGGGCACGAGCACCTTGGCGAACGGGAAGCCCTTCCGCGGAGCCCGGTGCGTGCCGGTAGCTGCCGGCTCCTCTTCCCAATTCCCAACTCCGAGCGCTTCGGCCGGGGCGTCGTCCTGCTCAGCTGACGGCAGAAACGGCAGCACCTGCGTGTTCGGGGCTGCGGCCAGCAGCGCGGTGACCTCGGCAGCCGAGGTCGGGCGGTCCTCCGGGTCCTTGGCCAGGAGTTGCAGGACCAGGTTGGCGAGCGCCGGCTCCACATCCGTCCGATGGATGGGCTCCGGGGTCGCGTCGAGGTGCTGACGCATCACCGACTCCACGTTCGGTCCGGTGAAGGGCGGCGTACCGCTGAGGAGTTCGTACAGGACGCAGCCGAAGGAGTACCAGTCGCTGGCCGGGGTTGCCGACTGGCCGCGGACCTGCTCCGGTGAGACGTACGACGCCGTACCCAGGAGGACTCCGACGCCGGTGGTCTCCGTGCCGGCGCCCTTCGCGATACCGAAGTCGGTGATCTTGAGGGTGCCATCCGGTGCCAGCAGGAGGTTGGCGGGCTTCACGTCCCGGTGAACGATGCCGGCCGCGTGCGCCGCGTCGAGAGCACGCGCTCCCTGAGTGGCGATGTCGGCGACCAGCTTCCCGCTCGGCAGGCCCGAACTGCGCATCAGCTGCGCCAGGTCAGGGCCGGACACGAGTTCCATCACCAGGAACACGTGCTCGTCCTCAGTACCCACGTCGTACGTCGCGACGACGTTCGGGTGCATCAGCCGCGCGGCCGCCTGCGCCTCGGCGCGGAACCGCACGACCGCGTCCATCGGGTCGCCCTCGAGCCGCCGGAGCAGCTTCACCGCGACCTGCCGGGCCAGCACGGTGTCCTCGGCCTGCCACACCTCACCCGCGCCGCCTCTGCCCAGCAGAGTCAGCAGCCGGTAACGCCCTGCCAGTACCTCGCCGTTCACAACCACACCTTCCGCAGCGGACCGCAACACCTTAGGCGGCCCGGGCGACGAGATCGAGTCCGCACCTGAAACCTCTGCGGAGAGCGATGAAAGTACTACGGTGAGCTTATGAAGCGATCAATCACCGCCCTGATCGCGGCCGCCTTGGTCGCCGCGACGCTGACCACCACGACAGCCACCGCCACGGCCGCGCCTGTTCCGGCCGGTCACCCGAAGCCGGTGGTGAAGTGCGAGTTCACCCCGACGCCGGAGAATCCCGCCGCCAAGCCGGTCCGGATCCCATCGCCGGTCGCCCGCGCGAAGGGCACGGTCGACGTGTACTTCGTGACCAACTACGGACCCTTCGTGGTCCGGATGGACCGCACCAACGCACCCTGCGGGGTGCACAACTTCGTCCACCTGGTGAAGAGCCGGTTCTACGACTCCACCCAGTGCTTCCGGCTGACCAACTCGGCCCGGCTCGGAGTGCTGCAGTGCGGTGACATCTACCGGCAGGAGGAAGGTGGCCCGGGGTACAAGTTCCCCGACGAGGTCACCGGCCAGGAGACCTACCCGCGCGGGACCGTTGCCTACGGCAACCAGGGACCGGGGACCAACGGCAGTGAGTTCTTCGTCGTGCACTCGTTCGCGAACATCGCGCCGAACTACACCGTGCTGGGCCAGGTCATCTTCGGCATGTCCACCTTCGACCGGATGGTCGCCGCCGGTATCGCCGACCCCGACCAGGACGGCCCGCCGGTCAAGCCCATCCGCATCTTCAAGGTCTGGACCCGCTGAGCCCTCGGGGGAGGGTAATTCGGCGTTCATCGGGCTAGCTTGAGGTTGTGGGTACACGTGGACGGCCCCGGCATCCCGACGTACTGACACCAGCCGAGTGGCGGGTCGTGGACATGGTGCGGCACGGGATGTCGAACCGGGAGATCGCGCGGCGGCGTGGGATCAGCACCGATGCGGTGAAGTTCCACGTCGCGAACGCGGTGCTGAAGCTCGGCCTGGACCGCCGGGCCGAGCTTCGGACCTGGCGCGGCGTACCCGTGGACAGTGCCCTGCGAGGACAAGGAGAGCCGGCCATGGCAATGCAGCTAGGTGTGATCGGGCAGATCGCCCGGCCGGTCGGTGACATCCAGACCGCGGTCGACTTCTACGGCAAGGTGCTCGGGTTGCCGCATCTGTACACGTTCGGGGATCTCGCGTTCTTCGACTGTGGCGGGACCCGGCTGTTCCTCAGTGCGAACGACGGGCCGGTGGGCGAGCCCTCGGTGCTGTACTTCCAGGTGGACGACATCCAGGTCGCGTACGACGAACTGCGCGGGCGGGGCGTGGAGTTCGAGAACGCGCCGCACCTGATCCACAAGCACGACAACGGGGTCGAGGAATGGATGGCGTTCTTCCCCGACCCCGATGGTCACCTGCTCGCGATCATGGCGCAGGTGGCGCCGGCCTAGGGTGCGTCTGAGAGACGTGCCCTAGTCCTCGGGCTGCCAGATATCGGTGCGGGTCATGCCCGCGGCGCGGCCCTTGGCGGAGATGACGAGCGCCATCTTGCGGGAGGCCTCGTCGATCATCTCGTCCCCGAGCATCACCGCGCCGCGGGCACCGCCGGCCGCCGAGGTGTAGTGGTCGTAGGCGTCGAGGATGTTCTCGGCGTGGTCGTAGTCGTCCTGGCGAGGCGAGTACACCTCGTTCGCGGCGGCGATCTGGTCCGGGTGCAGCACCCACTTGCCGTCGAAGCCGAGCGCGGCCGACCGGCCGGCCACCCGGCGGAACCCGTCGACGTCCTTGATCTGCAGGTACGGCCCGTCGATCGCTTGCTTCCCGTGCGCACGCGCGGCCATCAGGATCTGCATCAAGATGTAGTGGTAGGCATCACCGACGTCGTACCCGGGCGGCTGCTCGCCGACCACCAGCGACTTCATGTTGATCGACGCCATGAAATCGGCCGGGCCGAAGATGATCGTCTCGACGCGCGGTGACGCCTGTGCGATCGCGTTCACGTTGGTCAGGCCTAGCGCGTTCTCAATCTGCGCCTCGATGCCGATCCGGCCCGGTTCCAGGCCGTGCACCTTCTCCAACTGGGTGAGCAGCAGGTCGAGCGCGACCACCTGCTCGGCGGTCTGCACCTTCGGCAGCATGATGCAGTCCAGGTTCGCGCCGGCGCCGGAGACCACCTCGATCACGTCGGCGTAGGTCCACTCGGTGGTCCAGTCGTTCACCCGGACCACCCGGAGCTTGGTGCCCCAGCCGCCTTCGTTGAGTGCGGCGACGATGTTCTTGCGCGCGTCCACCTTGGCGATCGGCGCGACCGAGTCCTCCAGGTCGAGGAACACCTGGTCGGCGTCCAGCCCCTTCGCCTTGGCCAGGAACCGCGGGTTCGACCCCGGAGTCGCCAGACAAGACCGCCTGCTGCGCAAGACCTGTTCCGCCATCACCGTTCCCTCTCCTCGGGTTACCCGCCGGTCACCGGCAGCGTACGGCGAAACCGCCGACGCTCCGGTGACCCGGCTCACTTCCCCTCAGAGTGTGTCCCGATTCACCGTGCGGTGAGGCCGCAGGCGCGGTTGATGGTTTGTGATGGTGTTGCCGGCAGCGTCCACACCCTCGGTGCGGAGGGTGACCGCACCGGTCGTGTGCTGCAGGCGAGGGTGCTTGAGTACGGCGGTGTACTCGCTGCGACCGGACTTCTTCGTCTTGACCGGCTGCCAGGTCATGCAGGTGCAGCAGGCCGCACGGACCGAACTGCGACGACTGGTCAAGGCAGCGTACGGCCCTCCCCCACTGCATCGTGCGGACTGCAGGACCGTGTACGAGCGCGCAGTACTTGATGCTTCCGGCAACGAGGCTGCTCGCGTGCTCCCGTCGGTGCCGATCCACAAGATCGCCGCCCTGATGCAGGAGCTGGGTGCACGCACTCGCTTCCAGGCTGGCGCGCAGGCAGCCATTCGGGACCTCGGCAACGGCTCGATGTGACAGTCTTGGACCTGTGACCATCGAGGACGCTGCTGCCGAGATCGCCGGTGTCATGAAGAAGGCCGGCCTGGTCTGGCTGTCGTGGAACGATGGCCGGCCGGCTCCGGCCTGGTTCGCCACGGTCGACGGGCAGTACGTCGTACTGGCGGATGCATCCGATGGTGCGGAGCAGCCACTGCCCGGGCTGGCCACGGCAGGTGCCGCCGAGGTCGTCGTACCGGCCAAGCCTGCAACCAGCCGGCTGGCCAGCTGGAAGGCGACGGTACGGCGGCTGGAGCCTGGCAGCGAGGAGTGGACCGCTGCGGCCCAGGTACTGCGCACAGAGCGGCTGAACGCAGCCGAATTGGACCAACAGCTCGAGCGGTGGAAGTCCGAGGCCGACCTGCTCGTGCTGGAGCCCACCGGTGAAATCACCGAGCGAGGCGGCCAGTACGACGACCGCCCACGGGCCGAGTCGCCGATCGGGACCCCCGCGACCACCCGGGGCAAGCCGCCGATCACCCTGCACCGCCGCATCCGCCGCCGCCCGCGCCTGAGCTGAGACGGTGTGTTGGCGGGTTAGCCTTCGATCATGAACGAGCGGAGCGAGTTCATCATCAGGCACAGTGTGGCCTTCCGCTCATCCGCGCCCGGAGCGAAGCGAGGACGGGGATGAGTGGTTCGCCGTCGCGCGTTTACGTGGCCCGGCTGGCTGGTCTCCCGGTGTACGACCCGAACGGGGACCAGGTCGGCAAGGTCCGCGACGTCGTGGTGATGTTGCGGCAGGGCACCCAGCCGCCGCGGGTCCTTGGGCTGGTGGTGGAGGTGTTCACCCGGCGGCGCATCTTCCTGCCGATGACCCGGGTGACGTCCGTCGACGCCGGGCACGTGATCACGACCGGTCTGGTCAACATGCGCCGATTCGAGCAACGGGCAACCGAAGTGCTGGTGCTCGGAGAGCTACTGGACCGCACAGTCACCATCAACGAGACCGGCACGACCGCAGTGGTGTTCGACATGGCCATGGAGCAGTGGCGGACGCGTGACTGGGTGATGTCGAAGGTGGCGGTCCGCGAGAGCTCCAAGCGGTTCCGGCGGCGCGGGCAGTCGCATGTGCTCGACTGGACCGACGTGAGCGGGTTCGCCCAGGTCGAGGAGGGTCAGGGCGCGACTCACATCCTGGCCGCGTTCGACTCGATGAAGCCCGCCGACCTGGCCGGCGTACTGCACGAGCTGTCTCCGAAGCGGCGCAAGGAGATCGCGGCCGCGCTGAACGACGAACGGCTGGCCGACGTACTGGAGGAGCTGCCCGAGGACGACCAGGTGGAGATCCTGGCCGGTCTGGACACCGAGCGGGCCGCCGACGTACTCGAGGAGATGTCCCCGGACGACGCGGCCGACCTGATCGCCGAGCTGCCGACCGAGACCGCTGAGCGGCTGCTGACCCTGATGGAGCCGGACGAGGCGGAGGACGTACGGCGCCTGCTGACGTATGAGGAGCGCACGGCCGGTGGACTGATGACGTCGGAGCCGGTGATCCTGCCCGCGGACGCGACCGTGGCAGACGCTCTGGCGCATGTGCGGAACGCCGAGCTGAGTCCGGCGCTGGCCGCGATGATCTACGTCTGCAGGCCACCACTGGAGACCCCCACCGGACGGTTCATCGGGGTCGGCCACATCCAACGGCTGCTGCGCGAACCGCCATCCGAGCTGGTGTCCGCCGTACTGGACACAGACCTGGACGGGCTGCGGCCGGACGACAGTCTGCACGTGGTCAGCAAGTACCTGGCCACCTACAACCTGGTGGCCGCACCGGTGCTCGACGACGAAGGCCGGCTGCTCGGAGCGGTGACCGTGGACGACGTACTCGACCACCTGCTGCCCGACGACTGGCGCGAATCCGGACCGCAGGAGGTGGACCGCCATGCCCCGTGACGACCGCAGCACCGACGACCGCCGTTCGCGGAGCAGCTCGGACGACCGCCGCCTGTTCCGGAACACCAACCGCCTGGACATCCCGCGCGAGCTGCGCCGCACGATCACCCTGCGGTCCGCGTACGACGCCGACGCGTTCGGACGGTTGTCGGAGCGGATCGCGCGGTTCCTCGGCACCGGGCGGTTCCTGGTCTACATGACCGCGACGATCCTGTTCTGGGTCGTCTGGAACATCTTCGCCCCGTCGAGTCTGCGCTTCGACGAGTACCCGTTCATCTTCCTCACGCTGGCGTTGAGCCTGCAGGCGTCGTACGCCGCTCCACTCATCCTGCTGGCGCAGAACCGGCAGGAGTCGCGCGACCGGGTCCAGTACGAACGCGACCGCGATGTCGACGCGCGCACCCGGGCGGACATGGAGTTCCTGGCCCGCGAGATGGCGTCGCTGCGGATGGCCGTCGGCGAGGTCGCCACTCGCGACTTCCTGCGCTCCGAACTGCGCTCGCTGCTGGCCGACCTGGACGTGAGGGGGCGCGAGGACGACCGCGTTTGACGCCTTTCGGGCCGAGCTACTCTCGCTAGCAGGTGAGGAAGGACGATGCGATGAAGACCCGCTTCAAGCCTGATCGTGGGCTGACCCGCAGAATGGTTGTCACCAGTTTCCTGCTCGGTCTGCTGTACGTCGGTTTCGTGGCCCTGCTGATCGCGCTGACGAAGAGCGCCGTACTGGCCGTCGTGATCGCGGGTGGGGCGCTGTTCGCGCAGTACTGGTTCTCCGACCGGATCGCGCTGTACGCGATGCGCGGCCGGATCGTCAGCCCCGAGGAGGCGCCACAGCTGCACGGCGCGATCGACCGGCTGTGCGCGCTGGCCGACATGCCCAAGCCGAAGGTCGCCGTCGCGGACGTCGATCTGCCGAACGCGTTCGCGACCGGCCGCAACCCGGACAAGGCGGTCGTCTGCGTGACGACCGGGATCCTGCGCCGGCTGGACGCCGACGAGCTCGAAGGTGTCCTCGCCCACGAGCTGTCCCACGTCGCCCATCGGGACGTTGCCGTGATGACCATCGCGTCGTTCCTCGGCGTCCTCGCCGGCCTGATCACCCGCTTCGGTCTGTACGGCGGCCTGGGTCGAAACCGCGACCAGAACGCGGCGCTGGTGGTTCTGACCGTCGTCCTGGTGTCCGTGATCGTGTACGCCATCTCGTTCATGCTGACCCGGGCCTTGTCGCGCTATCGCGAGCTGGCCGCTGACCGGGCTGCCGCCATGCTGACCGGCCGACCGTCGGCGCTGGCGTCCGCGCTGACCAAGATCAGCGGGGACATCGCCCGGATCCCGTCCCGCGACCTGCGTCAGGCCGAGGCGTTCAACGCGTTCTTCTTCGCGCCGGCGCGCTCGGGCGGTTTCAGCCTCTCGTCGCTGTTCTCCACCCACCCGCCGCTCGAGACGCGACTCGACCGCCTCGCGGTGCTCGCTCGCGAGTTGGGGGAGCAGGCTTAGTCCATGGGCCTTCTCGACATCCTGCTCGGCCGGAGCAAAGCCGTCCCGCCGAACCTCGACCAGCTCTTCTCGCTGCCCTCGGCCGCGATCACCCTGGAGACCGCGGCCGGCTACCGGCCGACCGGCAGTGGTTCGGTCTGTTTCAAGGCTGCGGAGGGCGGCGGGTTCTCGACGCTGCGGGAGGAGGTCGACAAGCTGCTCGCGCTCGACAACGGCAAGTTCACCAGCCACACCGACGCGTACGGCTTCACCTGGCTCGTCCGGCAGACGACCCCCGACGACGTCGAAGGGCTCGTCACCGACCTGCACGCGGTCAACACGTCGCTCGTCGACGCAGGCTTCGGCTCCGCGCTCCTGTGCACGCTGGTCGCCTTCACCAACGGCACCAAGTCGCTCGGGCTCGTATACTTGTACAAGCGCGGGACCTGGTACCCGTTCGTCCCGGTCGGCCAGGACCGCCGCGACAACGCCACCGAGCTCCAGATCAAGTCGATCATCGGCACGGATCTGCGCTTCGAGGCCGACCTCAGCCGCTGGTTCCCCGTGTACGGCGCCCCCGGGCTCTGAAGTAAGGGTTGCCTTGCCGGACCTACGTCACACGGACCGTGGTCGGCGGGGGTTAGGCGGAGCACGTAGCCTAGGCATATGGCTCCTACCGCTGATCAGGTAACCACGGCGCTCGGTGGTGTGCTGGATCCGGAGATCAAGAAGCCGATCACCGAGCTCGGCATGGTCGAGTCCGTCGTCGTCCGTGACGACGGCGTGGTCGTCGTACGGATCCTGCTGACCGTCGCCGGCTGTCCGATGAAGGACACGCTGCGGCGCGACACCACCGCCGCGGTCAGCAAACTCGACGGCGTCACCGGGGTCGAGATCGACCTCGGCGTGATGTCGGCCGAGCAGCGGGCCGCTCTGCAGACGCAGTTGCGCGGCGGGGTGGCGGAGAAGGAGATCCCGTTCTCCCGGCCGGACTCGCTGACCAAGGTGTTCGCGGTCGCGTCCGGTAAGGGCGGTGTCGGCAAGTCGTCGGTGACCGTCAACCTCGCGGTCGCGATGGCCCAGCAGGGGCTGTCGGTCGGCGTCCTGGACGCGGACATCTACGGGCACTCGGTGCCGGCCATGTTCGGCGTCGCGGACGAGCGGCCGACCGCGGTGGACGACATGATCATGCCGGTGCCCGCACACGGCGTGAAGGTGATCTCGATCGGCATGCTGAAGCCGAAGCGCGACCAGGTGGTCGCCTGGCGCGGCCCGATCCTGGACCGCGCGCTGGTGCAGATGCTGGCCGACGTGTACTGGGGTGACCTCGACGTACTGCTTCTCGACCTGCCGCCCGGTACCGGCGACATCGCGATCTCGGTCGGCCAGCGGCTGACCAGCGCCGAGGTGATCGTGGTGACGACTCCGCAGGAGGCCGCCGCCGAGGTGGCCGAGCGGGCCGGGACGATGGCGCAGATGGTGCACCAGCGGGTCGCCGGCGTGGTCGAGAACATGTCCTTCCTGCCGTGCCCGCACTGCGGTCCGGAGCACCGGATCGAGATCTTCGGCAGCGGCGGTGGGACGCGGGTGGCGGAGACGCTGTCGGCACGGCTCGGGTACAACATCCCGCTGCTGGGCGAGATCCCGCTGGACGAGCGACTGCGCAGCGGCGGTGACCTGGGTAAGCCGCTGGTGGCGGCCGACCCGGAGACTCCGGCGGCGCAGGTCCTCGACGGGATCGCGGCCAGGCTCGGTGGACGTCCCCGCGGCCTGCTCGGCCGCCAACTCGGTCTCTCCCCCGTCGGGCGGTAAACGGCTGAAGGTCGCCGTCTGCTGGTGTTGACTTGGCCGTGTGCCGATTCCTGCTGAGCATCCGGTTCTGACCGACGGTGTGGTGACGCTGCGCGCGCCGCGGCCTGACGACGTACAAGGGCAGGTCGAACGTCATCTTGAAGACCCGGACCGGGGGTTCGACGAGGACGACGCGCGCCGGTGGATCGGCTACGGGATCACCGAGGCCTGGAAGACCGGCGAGCGGTTCGCGTTCGTGATCGAGTATCAGGGCCGGTACGCCGGTACTGCCTCGCTCCAACCGGATGCCGACGGCAACGCAAGGGTGCACTACGGCCTGTCGCGGTGGGCCCGTGGTGCCGGGGTGGCGAGCCGGGCGGTGCGGCTGCTGCTCGAGTTCGGGTTCAGCACGTGCGGGTTCCACGTCGTGCACTGGTGGGCGCGGGTCGGGAACTGGCCGTCCCGCCGGGTGGCGTGGGCCACCGGGTTCCGGATGGGCGAGCTGATCCCTGAGCTTGCCGAGGAGGGCGGCCGCCGGGTCGACGCATGGACGGGCTGGATCGGGCCAACGGATCCGCGGGAGCCTCGCAGGCCGTGGTTCGAGATTCCGGTGCTGGAGACCCCGCGGCTGCGGCTCCGCGCCTGGCGCGAGGACGAGATCGAGCGGATCGCCACCGCCCGCACGAACCAGGCGACGGCCCACTTCCTCCCCTTCATCCCCCAGCCCTTCACCGCCGCGGACGCCCGCTTCTGGCTCAAGGACATGGCCGAGCAGGCTGCAGCCGGCCGCCGCTTCAACTGGTGCCTGGCGGACGCTGACACCGACCTGGGCCTCGGCAACCTGACCCTCTTCAACATCTACCGCGACGCGGTCCGCGATGCCGAACTCGGCTACTGGGCCCACCCCGAAGCCCAAGGTCGCGGCGTGATGACCGAGGCAATCGAGCGAGTGGCCCGGTGGTACTTCGCACCCGAGACCGAGGGCGGCCTGGCCGGCCGCAAGCTCGTGATCCGCACCGCCGCCACCAACACCGCGGCCCGCCGGGTCGCGGAGAAGGCCGGCTTCCAGCACGTCGGCACCGAACGCGAGGCCTTCCCCCTGGCCGGCCGCACGCTCGACGCCCGCGTCACCTACGACCTACTCGCCTCGGACGTTCCGCAGCAGTCCTGAGCGGCTCAGGTGGACTCTGGGTCGAAGGGGGCGCGTTGGCCGGCGGGGAGGCGCTGGGGGGTGTCGGAGAAGTCGGGAGTGGAGTGGGGCTTGTCGTCGTAGTCGTCGTCGCCCTCGAGGAGGTGCTTGCGGACGAAGTTGCGCGGGTTCAGGTCCTGGATGTCCAGGTCGGCGAACTCCGGGCCGAGCTCGTTACGCAGGTCGTTCTGCGCGTTGCTGACCATCTGACGGACCTGACGCAGCAGCCGGCCCGCCGTACGGGCGAACTCCGGCAGCCGATCCGGACCGAAAACGAGCACGGCGACGATCGCGATCACCACCAGCTCGAGTGGCCCGATGCCGAACATGTCCCCACCTCTCTGTACGTCGTTCCAGGCGACGTCTGCGACGGCGACCAGCGTAGCCGGAACATGGTGACACCGCCTGCCGGGTCAGCCGATTCCGGACACCCCGGGGCCTGCCGTCGTACCAGCAACTGTCAGCCGGTCCGCTGGCCGAGGGTGACGCTGGCCTGCCGGGCCTTGCCGCCGCGCTCGTACACGAGCCGCACGCTCTCACCCGGCTGGTGCGTGCGGATCGCCACGATCAGTGCCTCGGCGCTGGTGACCGGTTGGGCGTCGATCGAGGTGATCACGTCACCGACGCGCAGCCCCGCG
Source organism: Kribbella steppae (assembly GCF_004342025.1). GTDB lineage: Bacteria > Actinomycetota > Actinomycetes > Propionibacteriales > Kribbellaceae > Kribbella > Kribbella steppae. The sequence continues at coordinate 412,421 of NZ_SLWN01000002.1, forward strand.
CGCAGGGCCGGGGAAGCCGGGGTCACGGTGCTGACCCGGGCGCCGCCCTCGAACTGCATGTCGACCTCGGCGCCGATCACCGGGTACGTCGCCGTCCCGGTGGCGATGATCTGTTGTGCGGTCCGCCGGGCCTGGTCGATCGGGATCGCGAACCCGAGCCCGATGTTGCCGCTCTGCTCCGACGATCCGCGGACGGTGGCGATGGCGGAGTTCACCCCGATCACCCGCGCGTTCATGTCGACCAGCGGGCCACCGGAGTTGCCCGGGTTGATCGCGGCGTCGGTCTGCAGCGCGCTGATGAACGACGACTCCTGGCCGGGTTCGTCGCCGCCGGTGGTGACCGGGCGGTTCTTGGCCGAGATGATGCCCGACGTCACCGTGCCGGCCAGACCGAGCGGCGAACCGATCGCGACCACGTCCTGGCCGACGATCGCCAGCTCGGAGCGGCCGAACTGCACCGATGGCGCGTCCAGGCCGACCACCTGGACGACGGCGAGGTCGTAGACCGGCGAGCGGCCGACCAGCCGTGCGGTCGAGGACTTGCCCTTGTCGTTGATGATCTGGATCGCCCCGCCCTTGGCCGCGGCCGCGACGACGTGGTTGTTGGTCAGGATGTGGCCGACGTTGTCGATGACGAAACCGGAGCCGGTCGCGTTCGTGTTGTCGGCGCCTTCGACCTTCAGCTGGACGACGCTCGGCAGCAGCGTGGCGGCGACCGCGGAGACCGAGCCGCTGCGGATCTTCGGGTCCGCGCCGGTGCCGACCGGCGGTCCTGGCTGCTCGGCGACCGGGCGGTTGTCGTCCAGCGCGACGACGGTCACGGCCGCACCGGCGCCGGCCAGCAGACCGATGACGAGGGCGACGACGGCCGCGATGGCGATGACCCGGTTGCCCTTCGGCGGCGGGGCCGGCGTGTACGCGCGGGCCTGCTGCTGGTGCCAGTCGAGCGGCGGAGGCGGCGTGTACGTGGGCTGGTAGGCCGGGCGCTGGGTCGGCCAGGCCTGGCCCGGGTACACCGGCCGGAAAGTCGGCTCCTGCGCCTGCGGACGGCCGAAGCTGCGCTGCGTGACGGAGCGACCGCCGTTCTGCCGGTACGTCTGGTCACCGCCTGGCGTCGGCAAAGGAGCCGCCCCCGCTGCTGGTGAAGGTGGCAGCAAGGCGCTCAACGGCGAGTCGGCGTCAGGAGCTGAAGAAACCGAAGAGCCGGTGGTAACGGGGTCCGGGGAGGGCGCGACGGGCGGGCCGGAGGGGTCGGCCGGGAGGACACGGGTCGGTTCCGTGCTCGGCGTTGGAACTGTCGGCTCGGCGTCGTCGCTGGTCACGGTGCCCCCGCCTCACGTCGTCGTCGTGGTCATCGGTCGGCGGCCGCTCACCGGGTCGCGGTAGGGACTGCCAAATTCGATTATCCCAGCTTCCCGGAAAGTGCACCCATCGGAGTGAGCCAGGTCGCGATTTTCGCCAGCCCGGCGCCCACCCGCTGGACCGCGGTGAGCTTGATCGGGACGTCCTGTGGGAACGAACCGACCACCTGCCCGAGCATGTCCGGCGGCAGGTCGCCGATCAGCGTGTAGACGATCCCGCCCGAGGACCAGACGACGTACGACGGCATCCCGTAGCGCAGGTAGACGCCCGGGGTCTCGGTGGTGCTGAACCCGGCGACCGCGGCCGGATCGAGGGCTCCGCGCTGCTCGAAGAGCGAGACGTTGAACAGCCCGTCGGAGTAGGAGAACTGCAGCGACCCGTTCGCGGTGTCCTGATGGACGTCGTACAGCTTCAGCGACGCGGGCAGCTCCGGCGCGCAGACCCAGCCCTCGGAGCGCAGGCCGTCGACCTTGCCGAGGCCCAGCGACTCGATCCCGTTGGGCGCCATCGGCGGCAGGTGGCCGAGGAACTCCGATTCCTCGATCTCCAGCTGGGTGAACACTGTCGCCCGGACCATCGTCTTGCCGTCCACACTGAACAGCTGCCGCTGCAGCAGCAGTCCGGTCTCCTTGTCGATCCAGAACCGGGCGGCCAGTGTCTGGTTCTCCCGCAGAGCCTCCACGAGTACGGCGGCCCGCCCGATGGTGTCCGTGCAGCACTTGTAGACGAGCTGGTACGTCGCCTGCAGCAAAGTCAGCGGACCACCGTCGATCGCCGCATCCGCATTCGTAGCACGCTGTACGAACGCCTTGGCCCCCGGTGACGACTCGGAGCCGACCACACTGATCTCAGACCCCTGTGAGGCGGCGTGGACGATGTCCAGCATCGCCGAGCTGGCGCCCTGCGGTCCCCACGAGGTGATGATCTGCGTGCCGTGGTACGAGACGTTGTTCGGGGCCGTGGCGGCGCGCGCCAGCCAGCTGATCGCCAGGGGCGAGTCCTCGCGGGACGTGGTGGGTGGCGCCGCGACAGCGGGCGCGGGCAGGCCGAAGCCGATCAGTGCGGTGCTGACCAGTACGGCGAGCCGGGAGAGGCTCACGGTCAGCGTCCTGTCAGGGCCACCGGCTGCAGCGTCGGGCTCAGCCCTGCATACCCAGCCCCGTTGTAGGAGTTCAGCAGCGCCACCGGGTCGGTGAACGGCGCTCCGCTCGTCGTGCTGGCGTGATCGGACGAGAAGCTCGCCACCGGCGGCTGCAGCGTCGGCGGCTGCTCCTGCCGAGACGGGTCCCCGACGACGAAGGCTGTGCCCAGCAGTGACGCGACGGCCGCAGCAGAACCAGCAGCCCCCAGTACGCCGGTACGACGCCGGCTGCGCGTGGTCCGGGAAGCACCCGGACGGGTAGCACCAGTGCGACCGGCCGGGAACGCGGACCGCTGCGGGAAGAGTGAGACGGCCGGTGTCAGCACCGGACGGATCTCCTCGCGCGGCTCCAGCGAGAACGACGAGACGCCCATCAGGCGCTGCATCAGGTCGGTGGAAGGCTCCGGCGACTCGAGCGCCGCGATCCGGGCCTTCAGCCGGCGCTGAGCGTCGACCTCGGACCGGCAGGTGTCACAGCTGACCAGGTGACTCAGGACCCTGTCCCGCGAGTCGTGGTCGAGCGCCCCGTCGACGACGGCGCTGAGCTTGTCCAGGGGATGCTGCAACGTCACCGGTGCTCACCTCCGGCGCTGAGGGGGTCGTCGGTGGGCGGGCCGCCGACGCGGGTCTGGCCGGACCGCGGTGCCCGGTGCTCGAGGTGCTTGCGCAGCATCGAGCGGCCCCGGTGGATCCGGCTGCGAACGGTGCCGAGCTTCACGTCCAGCACGTCGGCGATCTCGTCGTACGTCATGCCCTCGATGTCGCAGAGCACCACGGCGGCGCGGAAGTCCTCCGGCAGCGCGTCCAGCGCGTACTGCACGTCGTGGTCGAACAGGTCGGAGTCCAGCTTCTCGGCCGGGCCCACACCCTTGGCGGGCAGCCGGTCGTGCGCGTCCTCCGGCAGGCCGTCGAAGCGGATCCGCTGCTTGCGGCGGGCGCCGTCCAGGAACAGGTTCGTGGTGATCCGGTAGAGCCAGCCCTCGAAGGTGCCGGGCGTGTACGACGACAGCGAGCGGAAGACCCGGACGAAGACCTCCTGGGTGAGGTCCTCGGCGTCGTGCTTGTTGCCAGTCAGCCGGTACGCGAGCCGGTACACGCGGGCAGAGTGGGTACGAACGATCTCGTCCCAGGACGGCAGCGCGTCCGGAATCGGCTGGGGCGCGGGCGCCACGGAGATGTCGGCCGGCTTCACCGCAACGCCTCCCTGGGTCCTCTCGGCAATAAGCGTGAAGGCCATGGTGCCGCGGTCACCGTCCTCTGCGCACGTCGGGAACACCCGGGTTCTACCCTGAGTTGCTCGTACGACGGCTCAACGCGGCTCCTCAGCCGGAAGTTCCCGGCGAAAGCCTCCCAAGGATCGGACGCGTTGACAGTCATATTTGTTGCGGCCTACTTCTCCTCGATCACCGCGATAGGGTCGCCGTCACGGACGACCTCACCCTCGACGACCTTCAGTTCGACGATGGTGCCGGCCACCTCGGCCAGCACCGGGATCTCCATCTTCATCGACTCCAGGATGACCAGGGTGTCCTCCGGCCCCACCGTGTCCCCGGCCCGGGCTGTGACCTTCAGCACATTCGCCACCAGCTCTGCCACCACGGTGTGACTCAACTCGCACTCCCTCGTTTCCCGGACGTTCCGCCTCGATCCTAGGCCTCTCGTCCACCGCTCCGGCGGGCGCGGTGGGACGCGACCCGGGTGCGACTGGAACACGTCGGCGAGCAGAACCGCCGGGGCCGCCGCTCGGCCGCGTTCACGAAGACGCGCTCACAGTCGACAGCCGCACAGGTCCCGATGGCGGCGAACCCGTGGCCGGCAGCGAACCCGGCCAGTCCGAGCGCCGTCATCGCAGCCAAACACTGGCCCCACGTCCCACCCGGCTTGGCGACAGCCGCCAGCCTCCGCGTCGGCGCCTCAGCCCTCGGCCAGGTCGCCGCAGGACTCCTCGTCCCCGTCATCGGCACCCACAAGGTACTGCTGGCCGTAGCCCTGACCATGGTTGCCGCGGCAGGCTTGGGCCGGTTGGCGGCGCTGGACCGCCAACCGGCCGCAGCCGTCAGTCGAGGATGACGGAGCGGGAGAGGCTGCGGGGCTGGTCCGGGTTGAGGCCCAGGGCGAGGGACTTGGCGACGGCGACGCGTTGGGCGACCACCAGGGACGCCATCGGGTCGAGGTCGGGATGGTGGACGATCGTGGCGCCGGTGGCGGTGACGTCGTCGAGCAGGCCGGCCGGCGGCGTACCGAAGATCCAGACGCCGCGGCCGGGCTGGGCGATCGCGATCGGGCCGTGCCGGTAGTCCATCGCCGGGTACGCCTCGGTCCAGGCCGACGCGGCCTCACGCTGCTTCAGGCCCGCCTCATGCGCCAGGCCGACGGTCCACCGCGTGCCGAGGTACGTGACCTGCTCCAGCTTTGCCAGCTCGTCCACGTCCAGCGTCAGCGCGGTCTCCGCGTCGGCAGCCGCCTGCTGCAGGTCCTCCCCCAGCGACGCCCGCAGCAGCGCCAGAGTGGTCGTCGCGAAGCGCGTTTGGACGACGGACTGCTCATCGGCGAAGTCCAGCAGGATGATGTGGTCGGCCAGCTCAGTGATCGGCGAGCCGGGAGTCGCGGTGATCGCCACGGTCGGCACATCGGTCGCCCGGATCAGGTCCAGCACCTCGGTCGTCGTACCGGACCGGCTGATCACGACCACCACGTCGTACGCCCGGCCGGCCGGGAACTCCGAGCCCGCGAACGCGTCCGTCTCGCCCTGACCGTTGTCCTCACGCAGGGCGGCGTACGCCATCGCCATGAACCACGACGTGCCGCAACCCACGGCTGCAACCCGTTGACCGGGCTTCGGCAATGCACCACCGTACTGCGCGAAACCGTTCGAGACCTGCCGCCAGAGGTCCGGCTGAGTGGCGATCTCAGTGCTCACAAATGGCGTCTGCGTCATCTTGTCTCCGCGCTTGTCGTGGTCGAAACTGCTCGAACGTGATCGAATGGTGCCAACCAGCCGCCACCCGGCTGACTGATTGTGTGAAGGAGGAGCCGCGGGTGAAGCGTTATGAACGCCTCAACACCTTGCTCGAGTCGCTCGCCGAGAAAGGCGCCATCGACGTCGACGAGCTCGCCGAGCAGTTGCACGTGTCCGCGGCGACGATCCGGCGCGACCTGGACCACCTGGGCAAGCAGCAGCTCCTCACCCGGACCCGCGGCGGCGCCGTCGCCAACGCGGTGTCGTACGACCTCCCGCTGCGCTACAAGACTGCGCGTTTCGCGTCGGAGAAGCAGCGGATCGCGCAGGCTGCGGCCACTCTGGTCCGGCGCGGCATGGTGATCGGCATGAACGGCGGCACCACCATCTCCGAGGTGGCCCGCACGCTGGCGACCCGGCCGGAGCTGTCCGCCGAGCACGGCGAGCCCGCGTTCACCCTCGTCACCAACGCGCTGAACATCGCCAACGAGCTGATCGTCCGGCCGCACGTCAAGATGGTCCTCACCGGCGGCGTGGCCCGGCCGCAGTCCTACGAGATGATCGGGCCGCTGTCGCACCGGATCCTGGCCGACCTGTCGCTGGACATCGCGTTCATCGGCGTCGACGGGATCGACGAGACCGGCGCCACCGCCCACCACGAGGGTGAGGCGAACATCAACCAGCTGATCGTCAGCCGGGCCGCCAAGGTCGTCGTGGTCGCCGACTCCTCCAAGCTGGGCCAGCGCGCCTTCGCCCGGATCTGCGAGCTGAGCGAGATCGACACCCTCGTCACCGACGCCCAGGCCGACGAGAGCCAGCTGGGCGTCTTCAAGGAAGCCGGGATCGACGTCATCCGGTCCTGAGCGCGTACGACGTACTGCCTGACACCGCATTTTCCGCCGTACCTCCTCTCCGAGGACGAGTCTGTCCTGCTAATGCCGATCATATCTGACTCTAGGCGCAGTGTTATGAGCAAGAGTGCGCAGTCCCAGCGCGGGAGACACGGAATGCGGACCTCGTGACGCTAGGCTTCGGTCCAGGATGAGTAACGCAGCGCCAGAACACTGGGCAGAACACAGGGAGGGCATCATCGCCACCGGCATCGACCCGACGTCCTGGGCGTACGCCGAGGACTACACCGGTGAGGACGAGGTCGTCACCGGTGCACGGGCGAGCGCCGAAGACAGCGGTATCGCCCCGATCGGCCCCGGCACAGCCGCTGCGCTGAGCCTGCTGGCCGCCAGCGTGAGCGCCAAGGCGGTGGTCGAGATCGGCACCGGCACCGGCGTCTCCGGGCTGGCGCTGCTGCGCGGCATGCGCACCGACGGCACCCTCACCACGGTCGACATCGACGCGGAGAACCAGCGGCTGGCCCGCAAGACGTTCCTCGACGCCGGCGTCGCGTCGAACCGGTTCCGCCTGATCGCCGGCGCCGGGCTGGACGTCGTCACCCGGCTCACCGACGGCCACTACGACCTGGTCTTCTGCGACGCCGACCGGCGCCAGAACACGGCGTACCTGCACGAGGCCCTCCGCCTGCTCCGCCCCGGCGGCGTCGTCGCCTTCGCCGGCATCCTCACCGGCGGCCGCGTGGCGGACCCGGCCCACCGGGACCCCGAGACCAACGCCCTGCGCGACCTCATCCGCGCTGTCCGCGACGACGACGACCTGGTCTCCGCCCTCCTCCCCACCTCCGAGGGCCTCCTCACCGCCGCCAAACGCCTCAGCTGACGGCCTGCTCGCGGCTGAGAGTGCCCTACGTAGGGGTGTGCCAAGGGCGGGGGTCGTCGCGGAGTAAGGCGTAGATGAGTACGTCGACGTTGCGGCCGCGGTTGAAGAAGGCTCCGCGGGCCGTGCCCTCGAGCTGGAATCCACACTTCTCCGCGATCCGCCGGCTCGGGGCGTTCTCGGGCACGATCACCAGGGAGAGCCGGTTGACCTTCTTCGCCGCGAACAAGTAGTCGACCAGCAGGCGCACCGCCTCGGTCGTGTACCCCTGGCCGGCGTGCTCCGGGCCGTAGAGCTGGTAGGAGAGCTCGTACGCGTCCCAGTAGTTGACCGGCCGGAAGAACTCGATGTGGCCGACCAGGACATCGTCCCGGTCCCAGATCAGCAGGGTGCCCTCGTCCCGCTCCCAGAAGCCTGTCTCGGCGTACGCTCGCCGGAGGACCGACTCCGGCCGGACGCCGAGCGGGAAGAACTCGCCCCGGTTGGAGATCTCGGTGTGCGCGGTGATGAAGGCCGCGAGATCGCGCTCACGCACCGGACGCAGGACAACCCGTTCCCCCTTGAGCATGATCAGCCTGTCAGCCGGGTGAGTTCGGCAGTGACGTCGTGCCAGGCTTCGGCGAGCGGGTCGATGAGTTCGAAGTGGCCGGCGGACTCCACCCGGGTGAAGCGGGCGGTGGGGTGGGCGGCGAAGTAGGACTCGGTGACGGTGATGGGGACCCGGGAGTCCAGGGTGCCGTGGATGAGGCTGACCGGGGCGATCGAGGCGGGTAGGTGGACCGGGTCGAGGTCGTTGCGGACCCCGCTGCCGATGAAGTCCTGTACGGCGCCCTTGTCGAGGCCCATGCGGTCGGCCATCAGCAGGTCGGCGAGCGGGGCCAGCGCGATCACACCGCGGAGCCGGACCGGGTTGAGCGTCGAGGCCGCCCACAGAGCGAGTTGACCGCCTGCGGAATGGCCCACCAGCACGTAGCCCGCGTGGACGTCGACCAGGTCGGGCAGGCTCTGGAGCGCCGTACGGATGTCTGACGTGCTGGCGTCGGGATCACCCGGCTCCCGGCGGTACTCCAGTGACAGCACCGGCCAGCCCATGTCGGACAGGGCTTCACCGAGCGGCCGGGCGTGCATCCGGTCGTACTCCGGCCGCCAGAAACCGCCGTGGACGAAGACGACCAGCGAGCGGTACTCCTTGGCGTGCCAGTAGTCGATCACCTGGTCCGCGTGGTCGCCGTACCGGAGCTCCTCGTCCGGCTCGCGCGCTGCGCGCGTCAGAACCGATCGGTCTTCACTCATCAGACCTCCCGAGATAACGCAGGGCGTTCGTCGACAGCAGCTTGTGCTGCTGGTCCGCGGTCAGGAAACCGGCCTTTCGTACCACCTCCCCGACCGGCCGCTCACCCAGTGGATAGGGATAGTCACTGCCGACCAGAACGCGGTCTTCCCCCACGGTATCCACAAGAAGCCGTAATGACGCTGATTCGAACACCACTGTGTCGACGAAGAAACGATCCAGGTAGTACGACGGTGGATGCTCGGAGCAACCACGGACGATGTCCCCGCGCCGGTGCCAGGCGTTCTCCACCCGCCCCAGCCAGAACGCGAAACTCCCGCCGCCGTGGGCGAAACAGATCCTCAGGGACGGCGGCAGCGCGTCGAACGCACCGCCGAGGATCATCGCCAGCAGTGACAAATGGGTCTCGGCCGGCATCCCGGTCAGCCAGCGAGCCATCCAGCGGTCCAGTCGCGGGCCGCCCGGCATGTCCCACGGGTGCACCAGGACCGGAGTACCGGTCTCGGCGCAGTGATTGAGAAAGGCAACGATCCCGGCGTCGTCAAGGTCCTTGTCGCCAACGTGGTTGCCGATCTCGACGCCCACATGCCCGGCCGCCCGGCACCGGTCCAGCTCGGCGCAGGCCGCGTCCGGGTCCTGCAGCGGCACCTGGCAGAACGGGACGAACCGGTCGTCGCCGGCCAGTGTCTCCAGGGTCAGGTCGTTGAAGATCCGGGCCACCTTGACCGCCTGGTCGGCCGGTCGGTCGTAGGCGAAGAACACCGGCGTCGGCGACACCACCTGGATATCGATGCCATCGGCATCCATATCGGCCCGCCGGACGGACGGATCCCACGTCTGCGGGCCGATCGGGCGGAACTCCGAGGAGCCGACCATGATCATCGCCGCGCGCTCGGAGTCGATCCGCAGCCACGGCCAGCCGTCGCCGCCGCACGCTACCGAGAGATCCGGCCAGCCCTTCGGGACCAGGTGGGTGTGGACATCAACCGCCATCAGCCTTTACCGCGGTGCAGTGTGCCGCACTGCGGGCAGGTGCGGGCGTCCTCGCTCTCGTAGAAGGCTTTGAAGACCGGCGGCAGGTCGGCGACGATGTCGTTCACCTGCAGCTCCACCTCGTGCACGATGGCGTTGCAGTTGTCGCAGTACCAGCGGAACTTCTCCAGCGTGCCCTGCTCCCGGACCCGCTCGATCACCAGGCCGATCGAGTCCGCGTCGCGCTGCGGCGAGTGCGGCATGTTCCGCGGCAGCACCCACATCTCGCCCTCGTTGATGTCGACGCGGGCCGGGCCGGCCTCCGTCATCACGTCGACGTGCATGGTGCCCTTGATCTGGTAGAAGAACTCCTCGTACGGCTCGACGTGGAAGTCGGTGCGCTGGTTCGGCCCGCCGACCACCATGGTGATGAAGTCGTCACCGGTCGGGAACATCTGCTTGTTGCCGACCGGCGGCTTCAGCAGGTGCTTGTTCTCCTCGATCCACTGCGGGAAGTTCGTCGACTCCAGATTGGCCATTGACCTACTCCTTTGCGCTCAGCTGGCCTTGTCCTCGTGGGACGGCCGCGACGGCAGCTATCTCGATCAGCAGCTGGGGATGCGGCAGCTGATGGACTGCGACGGTGGTCCGGGCCGGCCCGGACTCGTCGAAGAATTCGCCATACACCTCGTTGTACCCCCCGAAGTCGTTCATCGACACCAGGTACGTGGTCACACTGACCAGATCCTCGAGCCCGGCCCCGACTGCCGCCAGGACGTCCCGGATGTTCTCCAGTACGGCGCGTGTCTGCTCCCGGATGTCCAACGACACGGTGCCCATCGAGTCCACCGACGCCCCGGCGATCGTGTTGTCCGGCCGCCGGCTCGACGTACCGGAGACATAGGCAAAACCGTGAGCGACCTTCACATGCGGAAACCGCCCCCGCGGCACCGCCTTCCCGGGGACGACTGTCATGTCAGCTCCACGCAGACGTTGGTTGGCTCCGAGTAGAAGTCGAGGGAGTGGCGGCCGCCTTCGCGGCCGACGCCGGACAGTTTCATGCCGCCGAAGGGGGTGCGGAGGTCGCGGAGGTACCAGGTGTTGACCCAGACGATGCCGACGTCCAGGGCGATGCCGGCGCGGTGGGCGCGGCCGACGTCGCGGGTCCAGACGGTGGCCGCGAGCCCGTAGTCGGAGTCGTTGGCCAGGGCGTACGCCTCCTCCTCGGTGTCGAAGGGCGCGATGTGGCAGATCGGGCCGAAGATCTCCTCGGTGTTCGTCCGGGCGTCCGGCGGCAGACCGGTGACCACGGTCGGTTGCACGTAGCAACCACCGTCGCGAGCGTCGCCGAACGACGGTACGCCGCCACCGGCCAGCACGGATGCACCTTCGGCCCGGGCCAGGTCGTAGTACGAGAGGACCTTGTCCCGGTGCTGTTTCGAGATCAGCGGCATGTTCATCGTCGCCTCGTCCGCGGGCCAGCCGTAGGCCAACCCGGCGGCCCGCTCAGCCAGACGCTCCACGAACTGATCGAAGACCGGCCGCTCGACGTACAGCCGCTCCGTGCACAGGCACACCTGGCCGCCGTTGGTGAAGACCGAGCGCACCGATCCTTCGACCGCAGCGTCGAGATCGCAGTCGGCGAAGATCAGCCCCGCGTTCTTCCCGCCGAGCTCGAACGACACCGACTTGACCCGGTCCGCGGCGACCTTGGCGATCGCCGTACCGGTCGTCGACTCACCGGTGAACGTGATCGCGTCCACCCCCGGATGCCGCGTCAGGTACTCCCCCGCCGACGACGGCCCGAACCCGTGCACCAGGTTGAACACACCAGCCGGTACGCCCGCCTCCGCCATCACCTCGGCCAGTACGGTCGCGGACGCGGGCGTCTCCTCGGACGGCTTGACCACCACAGCGTTGCCACAGGCAAGCGCCGGCGCGACCTTCCAGGTGAGCAGTAGCAACGGCAGGTTCCAGGGCACGATGATCGCGACCACACCGACCGGTTTGCGTACGGCGTAGTTCAGCGCCCGCCTGCCATCCGGCAGCACGGTCGTGTACGACTCGCTCGACGCGGTCGTCGCGAAGTCCGCGAAGGCGCGGAAATTCGCCGCGCCTCGCGGGATGTCGAGCGTCCGCGCCTGACTGATGGACTTGCCGGTGTCGCCGACCTCGGCCGCGACCAAGTCCTCGAAGCGAGCTTCGAGCCCGTCCGCGACCCGCCGCAGTACGACGGCCCGCTCCTGCTCGCTCATGCGGCCCCATGGACCTCGCAGCGCAGCCCGAGCAGCCTGGACAGCCGCATCGACAGTCTCGGCCGAAGCCTCGGACACGTCGAAGATCTGCTCACCTGTCACCGGACTCAGCTTCGCGAACGTCGACCCGCCCTCGACGAACCCACCGTCGACGAAGTTGCGCAGCAGACCGGGCCGCGACACCTTTCCGGCCAACAGGTCGGAACTCCACAGGTTCATCGCCGCCTCCGCAGTAGTCCGACCGCGACCACACCGGCACCGGCAATCACCGCACCGAGGATCTGGTGCTGGCGACGGACGCGTTGCCGCACTTCGGCGTACGGCGTGGTCGAGAAGGAGACGAGCTCGTAGCGGGAGACGTACCGGCCGGGCAACGCCCGCTCCAGCGCGTGCTCGATTCGCTTGGTCAGCCGGAACACCGGGGACGCCACCTTGTCGCGCATCTCGACGAAGTTCGCCAGCGCCATCTCCGCGATCGCCTCGGTGTTCTCCCGCCGGCGCGCCTCGAACAGCGGCAGCGCCCGCGCCCACGACCCACCGGTGTCGCCGAGGCAGCGGTCCAGCTCGACCACGTCCTCGAAGGCACAGTTCGCGCCCTGCCCGTAGAACGGCACGATCGCGTGCGCGGCATCACCGAGCAACGCCGTCCGGCCGTGTGCCTGCCACGGCAGGGTGTGGACGGTGCCGAGCACACCGACCGGGTTGTTCAGGTAGTCGTCTACCAGATCCGGTGCCAGCGGCACCAAGTCCGGGTAGTGCTGAGCGAAATGCTGCTCGATCTCGGGTGCTGAAATCAGCGCGTCGAAGGATCCGGCCGGCCAGAACAACGTGCAGGTGAAGGAGCGGTCCGGGTTCGGCAGCGCGATCATCATCGACGTACCGCGCGGCCAGATGTGCAACGCGCCCGGATCCAGCGCGAATTCACCGTCGGCGGCCGGGATCGACAGCTCCTTGTACCCGTAGTCGAGGAAGTCGACGTCCTCGGCAACGATGCCCTCGGCAAGCAACTGCTCGCGGACCGCGGACCCCGCGCCGTCGGCTCCGAGGACGACGTCTGCCTCGGCCGAGACCTTCCCGGACGGGGTCGCGAACACCATCCGCCCGGCCTGTGAGTCCAGCTCCACCAGCCGATGCTCGAACTCGACCGTCACCCCGGGAGCCTCCGAGGCCGCGGTCAGCAGTGCGTTGTTCAGCGTGCCCCGGCTGATCGAGTTGATCGCCCGGTCGCCGGCGGCGGAGTACTGCTGGAAGTCCAGCGGCCCTTCGACCGGATGGATCATCCTGCCCTTCATCGGCAGCGCATCGGCCATCACCTGGTCGACCAGGTCGATCCGCCGCAACGCGTCCAGACCGCGCTCGGAGATCGCCAGGTTGATCGACCGGCCCCGCTCGGCCGGCCCGATCCGCGGATCCGGCCGATGCTCGTACAGCGTCACCGTCAGCCCGCGCCGGGCCAGGAAGCAGGCGAGCAGACTCCCGGTCAGTCCCGCCCCGACGATCGCGATCTTCACGCCGGCACCGCCTCGGTCAGTGCCGACGCCGCGCGCCAGCAGTCGTGGTACGTCGAATACAACGGCACCGGAGCCAGCCGCAGTACGTCGGGCTCACGCGCGTCCGCGATCACGCCGTACTCGAAGCGAAGCCGCTTCGCCAGCTCACCCGCCCGCAGCGAACCACTGATCCGCAGCGACAACTGTGCACCCCGCTGATCTGGGTTCGCCGGCGTGATCACCCGCAGCGGCCGTCCCGGCGTGACACCGGCCAGCAGCTTCTCCAGGTACGACGTCAGTCGCAGACTGCGCTCGCGCAGCACCTCCATGCCGATCTGGTCGAAGATCGTCAGCGAGGTCCGGACCGGGCTCATCGAGAAGATCGGCGGATTCGACACCTGCCAGGCATCCGCGGACGCGGGCGGGCGCGACTCCGGCGCCATCTCGAACCGCGTCGACGCCTCGGTGCTCCACCACCCCTCGAACCGTGGCCGATCCCCACCGAGGTGCCGCTCGTGCACGAAGGCGCCCGCGAGCGCACCCGGGCCGGAGTTCAGGTACTTGTACGAGCACCAGGCGGCGAAGTCCACGCCCCAATCGTGCAACGACAACGGGACGTTTCCGGCCGCGTGCGCGAGGTCCCAGCCGACGACCGCACCGGCCGCATGACCGGCCTTGGTGATCGTCGGGATGTCCATCAGCTCGCCGGTCAGGTAGTTCACTCCACCCAGCAACACCAGCGCCACGTCGCTGCCCAGTTGCTCGACGACGTCCGCCGTACGCAGGGAGTCCTCGCCGGGGCGTGGCCGGAGGCGGATGATCGCGTCGTCGGCGTCGTACCCGTGGAAGCGGGCCTGGGAGCGGACCGCGTAGCTGTCGGACGGGAAGGCCGAGTCCTCGACCACGATCCGGTGCCGCGAGCGGGTCGGGCGGTAGAACGAGACCATCAGCAGGTGCAGATTGACCGTCAGCGAGTTCATCACCACGGTTTCGCTGGGCAATGCACCGACCAGACGGGCAGCCGGGCCGGTCAACAGCTCGTGGTACGGCAACCACGGTCTGACCGCATCAAGGTGTCCCTCGACCCCGAGCGCGGCCCAGGCGTCCAGATCCTCGAGCAGCTCGGTCCGGGTCGCCTTGGGGCGCAGGCCGAGCGAGTTGCCGGCGAAGTACGCGACCTCCGGGTAGTCGCCACCCTGGGCCGACGGTACGTCGAAGAGCTCGCGGTTCCCGGGATCCGCGAGGTCGAGCTCCAGCGCCTCCTTCTCCAGCGCGCTCACGCCTCGGCGACCTCGCCCTTCGCCTCAATGGGGGCGGCCTCGATCACCTGGCCCTTGCCGAGTACGGTCACGCCGCCCTTGGACACGATGAAGCCGCGCTCCCGGTCGTAGTCCGGGTCGACGCCGATCTCGACCCCGTCCGGGACGACCACGTTCTTGTCCAGGATGACGTTCTTGAGGACGGCGTTCGCGCCGATCTTGCAGTTGTCCATGATCACCGAGCGCTCGATCGTCGCCCCCGAGCTGACGATCACGTTGGCGCCGAGCACCGAGTGCTCCACGGTCGCGCCGGAGACGATCGACCCCTGGCAGATGATCGACTCGCCGACTGTCGCGTCGTCGGTGAACTTCGCGCCCGGCAGTTGCGGGTGCGAGGTGAAGATCGGCCAGTCGGAGTTGTAGAGGTTGAACACCGGCTGGATCGAGACCAGGTCCATGTGCGCCTCGTGGTAGGAGTCCAGCGATCCGACGTCGCGCCAGTACGAGCGGTCCCGGTCCAGCGCGCCCGGGACGTCGTTGTCCTTGAAGTCGTAGACGCCGGCGTTGCCCTCGGCAACCAGCATCGGGACGATGTCGCCGCCCATGTCGTGCCGGGACGCCGGGTTAGCCGCGTCCTTGCGCAAGGCCTCCACCAGGACGTCGGCGCTGAACACGTAGTTGCCCATCGACGCGAACGTCTCGTCCGGCGAGTCCGGCAGCCCAGGCGGGTCGGCCGGCTTCTCCAGGAACTCCTCGATGGCGTGGCCGTCCGGCCCGGTCTTGATCACGCCGAACTCGGTCGCCTCGACCCGCGGCACCCGGATCCCGGCCACGGTGACGCCGTTCCCGCGCTCGATATGCGCCGCCACCATCTGGGAGGCGTCCATCCGGTACACGTGGTCGGCGCCGAACACCACGATGATATCGGGTCGGTGGTCGTTGATCAGGTTCATCGACTGGTAGATCGCGTCCGCGCTGCCCTGGTACCACTGCGGGCCGAGCCGCTGCTGCGCCGGGACGCAGGTGACGAAGTTGCCCAGCAGGGTCGACATCCGCCAGGTCAGGGTGACGTGCCGGTCCAGCGAGTGAGACTTGTACTGGGTGAGCACGCACAGGTTGCGGTACCCGGCGTTGACCAGGTTGGACAGCACGAAGTCGATCAGGCGATAACTGCCGCCGAACGGCACGGCCGGTTTGGCCCGGTCGGCCGTCAGCGGCATCAGCCGCTTCCCCTCGCCACCCGCCAGCACGATTCCGAGAACTTTGGGCGCCTTTGCCATGCCCGCACCTTAGGCCATGTGCACCCCTCATGTGCAGTGCGAGCAGGCACTCGGCGGGCACATGGCCTTAGCTCTGGAACCCCCGGGGCATAGGCGCTTGCGAGTGTCGCGACACTGTAAAGATGCCGATCCTCACCGAACCCACCGTTGCCGTTCACCGCTCGTTCCTCGCCGCGTGGGACGAGGCGGGACCGGAGCACGAGCGGTGGATGGGTGCCCGGACGATCGCCGGCGACGAGGAGGAGGAGTGGAGCCGGGACCAGGCGGAGGATCCGGGCGAGTTCGCCCGGCTGATCGAGGTGATCAGGACCGAGGCGGATCCGGAGACCGAGCTGGCGCCGGACCTCGTGCACCAGACCGTGCTCTGGTTCGTCGACGGACCCGAGTGGCTCGGCCGGCTCTCGATCCGGCACCGCCTCACCCCGGCCCTGGAGGAGCTCGGCGGCCACATCGGGTACTTCGTCCGCCCGTCGTACCGGCGGAAGGGGTACGCGACCGAGATGCTGGCCCAGTCGCTCCCGTTCGCGGCCCGACTCGGCATCGACCCGGCGCTGCTCACCTGCGACACGGACAACCTCCCGTCCCGCCGCGTGATCGAGGCGGCCGGTGGCGAACTGGAAGACGAGCGACACGGAAAGCTGCGCTTCTGGGTACCGACACGAACGTCCTGATGTCCTAGGGTCGGCTGCATGAAGGTGGCGATCCTGACGCGTGAGTTTCCTCCGGACGTGTACGGCGGGGCGGGGGTGCACGTGGACTTCCTGGTCCGCGAGCTGCGTCGCCTGCTCGACGTGGAGGTGCACTGCATGGGCGAACCACGCCACGGTGCGACCGCCCACTCCGAGGACGACCCGCGCATCCCACAGGCGAACGCGGCGCTGCGCATCCTCTCCACCGACCTGACCATGACGGCCGCGGTCGGCGACGCGCAGCTCGTGCACTCCCACACCTGGTACGCCAACATGGCCGGCCACTGGGCGAAGCTCCTGTACGGCGTCCCGCACGTGGTGACCGCACACTCGCTGGAGCCGCGCCGCCCGTGGAAGGCCGAGCAGCTGGGCGGCGGCTACCGCCTGTCGAGTTGGGCCGAGCGTACGGCGTACGAGGCGGCCGACGCCGTGGTCGCGGTGAGTCGTGGGATGCGGGACGACGTACTGGACTGCTACCCGGCGATCGACCCGGCCAAGGTGCACGTGATCTCGAACGGGATCGACGCCGACTTCTACCGCCCGGACCCGAAGACCAACGTGCTCGAGCGGCTCGGGGTCGACCTGAATCGGCCGTACGTGACGTTCGTCGGCCGGATCACCCGGCAGAAGGGCGTCCCGCACCTGCTCCGGGCCGGCCTGCAACTGGACCCGTCGGTCCAGCTGGTGCTGCTCGCCGGCGCAGCCGACACGGTCGAGCTGAAGGCCGAGACGGACGCGCTGATCGACGACCTGAAGGCGGCCCGGGACGGCGTTTTCGTGGTCTCCGAGATGTTGCCGCGTGAGGACGTCCGGCAGGTGCTGACCCACGCGCTGGCGTTCTGCTGCCCGTCGATCTACGAGCCGCTCGGCATCGTCAACCTGGAGGCGATGGCGTGCGAGACGGCCGTCGTCGCGAGCGCGGTCGGCGGCATCCCCGAGGTCGTCGACGACGGCGTCACCGGCACCCTGGTCCGGTACGACGAGAACGACATCGACACCTTCGAACGAGACCTGGCCGCAGCCATCAACGACCTGATCGGCAACCCGGCCAAGGCCGAAGCCATGGGCAAGGCCGGCCGCGACCGCGCCGTCTCCGAGTTCGGCTGGGACGCCGTCGCCGATCGCACCGTCCAGCTCTACACCAACCTGCTCGGGTAGCTCGCCCGCTGGGTCTAGCCGTCGCCGGTGGGCTGACTGCTCCGCTCGGGCACCTCGTCGCTGGACGCGATGAGGCTGCCCAGCAGTGCGAGCAGCTCGGCGTCGCGGCTGCCAGGCGTGGCGTGGTAGACCACCAGCGTCATCGAGTCGGTGCCGCCGATGGTGAGCTTGTTCTTCTTCAGCTCGATGTCGCCGACCTGCGGATGGGTGAGCAGGCTCGTCCGCCCGCGCCTCGTCCGCACATCGTGGCGAGCCCACAGTTCCCGGAAGCGGTGGCTGCGGACCGACAGGTCGCCGACCAGTTCGACGAGTCGCGGGTCGTCGACGTCCGACCCGAGCTCGGACCGCAGGGCGGCGACAGCTTCCTCGGTCAGGTCCTCCCAGTCCCGGTGGAACGTCTGCTCCGCCGGGTCGAGGAGAACCGTGGTCAGCAGGTTCACGCCGACCCTCAGTTTGGGGTTGATGGCCTGCCCGAGCGTGTTGACCGCCAGCACATCGGTGTACTTGTTCTGCACGTACGCCGGATTGTCAGTCCAGCTGTCGACCAGCTCGAGGATGCTCGGTGGCACCGGCTCGGCCTTCGGCCGCCGGCCGCCCTTCGGGGCAGCTCGCGGACGCTCTTGGGCAAGCCCGATCAGGTACGCCGTCGCATCCGCGTCAAGCCGCAGTACTTCGGCCAACGCCGCGAGCACCTGGACCGACGGGTTGCGGTCCCGGCCCTGCTCCAGCCGCAGGTAGTAGTCCGAGCTGATGCCGGCCAGCATCGCGACCTCCTCGCGCCGCAGCCCCGGCACCCGTCGCAACCCGGCCCGCCGGATCCCGACGTGCTCCGGCTGGACCTGGTCCCGCCGGGACCGGAGGTACTCGCCGAGCGCGTTCGTGCTCTCCATGCCTTCCACCGTAGCCGCGCCCGCGGCCCGTTGACTGGCCCTGTCACTCCCAGGATCAGCAGGGCTCTCCCAGGTCTGCTGACCCGGAGGAACAGTGGGAAGCATGACAGACAAGACCATCACGCTCGCCGACGACCTCACCATCACCCGGATGGGGTACGGCGCCATGCAGCTCGCCGGTCCGGGTGTCTTCGGACCACCCAGGGATCGCGACCAGGCGATCGCCGTACTGCGGGAAGCGGTGGAACTGGGCATCACCCACATCGACACCAGCGACTTCTACGGTCCCACGGTCGTCAACGAGCTCATCAGGGAAGCACTCCACCCGTACCCGGCGGACTTGCACCTCGTCACCAAGGTCGGCGCCCGCCGCGGCGACGACGCCAGCTGGAACCCGGCGCTGGCGCCAGAGGACCTGAAGGCCGCCGTCCACGAGAACCTCGACCACCTCGGTCTCGACGTGCTCGATGTGGTCAACCTGCGGACCGCGGAACACGACGGCGGCGGCGAGGCCTCGATCGCCGAGTCGTTCACGGCCTGGCCGAACTGCAGCAGGAGGGCCTGATCCGCCACCTCGGCCTGAGCGCCGTCACCATCCCCCAGATCCGCGAGGCCCAGGCGATCGCCCCGGTCGTGACCGTCCAGAACCTCTACAACCTGGTGCAGCGTGCCGACGACGACGTGGTCGACTTCTGCGCCGCCGAGAACATCGCGTTCGCCTCGTTCTTCCCCCTCGGCGGCTTCAGTCCGCTGCAGTCCGAGACCCTGGCGAAGGTGGCGACCCGCCTGAACGCCACTCCCCAGCAGGTCGCCCTGGCTTGGCTCCTCCAACGCTCCCCCACCAGCATCGTCATCCCAGGCACGTCGTCCGTAGCCCACCTCCGCGAAAACACAGCCGCCGCCGACCTCGTCCTCCCATCCGACGCCATCACCGAACTCGACACGATCACAGGCTGAACCAACCGCCCCGCGCCGGAGTCTGCCGAGGCGGCCGCGGTTGTGTGTCTCAGTCGGCGACCAGGCCGTCCCACGACCAGCGAGGGATCGACAGGTCGGTGGGTACGTCGGCGGCGGAGGCGTGGTACTTCGTCATCGCGACCGTCGTCGCCCAACTGAAGTAGTCGTGCAGCACGGCGTACAACCGGTCGTCGTCGGCCAGGCCAATGTCGGTCAGTGCCTGGTCGAAGCAGGCGACGGCGCGACGATCCATCTCCTCGTGCGGACCGTTCCCACTGTGCATCCGCACGACCGTCGACTCGTCGCCGTAGGCATCCGTGTACGTCGCCGGCCCACCGAGCGCCTCACCCCAGTACGCCGCCAACCGCACACTGTGGTCGTCCCGAAACCCATGGCTGAACGCGTGACTAACCACCTCATCCGCCATCACCCGCTCATGCCACGCATGAGCCAGCCGCAGCATCCCCGCATCCCCACCAGCCGCCTCGAACACCGTCACCATCCCCCCACCCTGGCACCCCCACCAAACCTCAGCAACCGCCCCAGACGAGGCGCTCGCAGACAGCGGACACATCGTGGCCGGGACGCCGCTCAATCGGCGTCGCGCTGAAAGTTCTAGGCCGCGCGCAGCGCTGACGCCACGACGGCCGGCTCCGCATCCGTGAGGCGAAGCACGACCTTCATGTGCGCGTCGAACCGTGGAGGCACGAAGAACAGCTCCGGATGCGCACGCAGCAACCGTTCCCGCTCCTCGAACCCAATCCGGAGGACGATCGCCGAGTCGTCGTACTGCCGCGCAACCAGCCGCCCATCCAGCGTCCACCGCAGCATCCCGCCCGCCGTCGACTCCTTCACCCCATCAAGCGCCAGAGCAACCCCGCTGACCTCCGCAACCTCCACCCCGCCACCCTGCCACGCCCCCGCAGATCTGCGGGAGGGGTCAGGCGATGCCGGCGGTGGGGGTTTTGGAGGTTAGCCAGGTGGTGAGGAGGCGGGCGCCGGCGCCGGTGGCGCCGGGGGAGTATTCGAAGCGGTCGGCGGGGGACTCGGCGATGGACGAGAGGTCGAGGTGGGCCCAGGGGATGTCTCCGGCGAAGGCCTTCAGGAAGAGGGCGGCGGTGATGGAGCCCGGGCCCTTGGAGCTGTTGACGGAGTCGGCGATCGGGGTCGCGATCAGCTCCTGGTACGCCGCGGACAGCGGCATCCGCCACAGTTCCTCTCCCGACACGCGCCCGGCGTCGGCCAGGTTGTCGGCGAGTGCGTCGTCGGTGGCGAACAGGCCGCCGTACAGCATCGAGCCGAGGGAGACCTTGATCGCGCCGGTCAGGGTGGCGATGTCGACGATGACGTCGGGTTCGAGTTCCTTGACCGCGTAGGCGAGTCCGTCGGCGAGGACGAGCCGGCCCTCGGCGTCGGTGTTCTTGACCTCGGTGGTGCGACCGCCGTAGTGCCGGATCACGTCGTCCGGGCGGTACGCCGTACCGGACGGCATGTTCTCCGCCGCGCAGATCAGACCGGTCACGCGGACCTGCGCACCGAGCTCGCGGAGCGCGGACAGGGTCGCGATCACCGACCCGCCGCCGGTCATGTCGCGCTTCATCGACACCATGCCCTCGCGCGGCTTCAGCGACAGACCGCCGGTGTCGTAGGTGATGCCCTTGCCAACGAGTACGACGTACGGCGTGTCGTCGTCGGCGCCCGCCGGGACGTAGTCGAGCCGGATGAACCGCGGCGGCCGGGTCGAACCCTTGCCGACCGCGAGGATGCCGCCGAACCCGTCCGCGGCCAACTTCTTCTCGTCCCACACCGAGACCTCGAGGCCGGACTCCGCGGCCAGCTCGGTCGCGCGCGCGGCCAGCCAGGCCGGGTCCTTCTCGTTCGACGGCGTGGTGGCGAACTGCCGCGCCAGCCAGCCGGTCCGGCCGATCACGACGCCCCGGTCGAGCTCGACCTGCCGGTCGTCGTCGGAACCGTCGGTCAGCGTCACCCGCGCGACCACCGGCTTACCTGGGTCGACCGTCTTCAGGGTGTAGGTGAAGGAGCCGAGTACGACGCCCTCGGCGAACGCCTGCAGCCTCGCGTCCTCGATGCCATCAGCAACTACCGTGGTGAGCTCGTCCTTGCCGCGGCCGAATCTCGCGATCGCCGCTCCGGCGTGTCGCAGGTCCTTGGCACTGCCGTCACCGGCCCCGACCAGCAGGATCTCGGTCACCTCACCGGTCAGCAGCGGGTACGCCGCGGTCGAACCGGCGGTCGTGGTGAAGCCGGTCGCCTGCTGTACCTCCAGCAGCCGGCTGAGGTCCACCCCGAGCCGCTCCCCGGCGTCCTTCGCGGCGGCGGGCAGGCCGCTCTCACCGACCACGATCACCCAGGTCGGGGCACCGTGCACCGGCAGGCCGGGCTGCCAGGCCACGGCCGGAAGAGTCGGGAACGCGAACTTGCTGCTGCGGCGAGCCACTAGAAGGACCTCACTGTTTGATCAAAGATGTCTGGGCACCACGGGCAACCGTAACGACCCCGGCCGGTGCCGCAAAAGGGCACCCACCGGGGTCGCATAGATATGTAGGGATGCGAGGACACCCCGGGAGTATTCGCTCAGCCGACGACGGCCTTGAGCGCGTTGCCGAGCTCGGTCGCTTCGTCGGCGTTCAACTCGACGACGAGCCGACCGCCGCCCTCGAGCGGAACCCGCATCACGATCCCCCGCCCCTCCTTGGTGACCTCGAGCGGACCATCGCCCGTCCGCGGCTTCATCGCCGCCATGCGCGCACCCCTTCCCAGTGTCGGTGTTGAGCGACGACACCGCACTGGGTACCGTCTCCGGCGCCGTGCGGTGATGCGCCGTCGGCGCGTATCGCAGTGTGTATCAGGACCCATTATTCCCGATCACAGGCCAGAGCCGCGCACCATACGGCAGACTCAGGCACGTGCACGCCCGTTCAGCCCTCTTCGACCTGTACGGCGACCACCTGCGCGCGCGTGGTGCGCGAGCCCCGGTCGCGGCCCTGGTCAGGCTGCTCGCGCCGCTCGGCGTCCACCCTCCGGCGGTCCGGACCGCGGTCTCGCGGATGGTCCGCCAGGGCTGGCTGGAGCCGGTCCGGATCGAGGGGCAGCCCGGATACGCACTCACGTCCCGGGCGCGTCGCCGGCTGGACGACGCCGCGGCCCGGATCTACCGCACGACGCCGGAAGGCAACGGATCCGGCCTCAGCGGCAACGGCTCCGGCGGCTGGGACCGGCACTGGCATCTGGGCATCCTGCGCGAGGTCCCGAACGCCCGGCGCCGTGAGCAACTGGCGAGCCAACTCGCCTTTCTGGGTTGGGCTCCGCTGTCCGACGGGGCCTGGGTCGGCCTGCGCAACGACGCCGAGGTCGACCAGATCCTTGGCATGGAAGGGATCGCGGCGGACCGGTTCCGGGCACCGGTCGACGACGGCGCCGTCGAGTTCGCCCGCCGGGTGTGGAAACTGGACGCGCTCGGCGCGTCGTACGACGCCTGGCTGATCGAGGCCAAGGCGCTGGTCGAGACCGCCGGCGACGACACCTCCGACGAGCAGGCGTTCGCCGTACGGTCGGAACTGGTGCACGAATGGCGCAAGTTCCTGTTCCTGGATCCGGGCCTGCCGGCCGAGCTTCTGCCGGACGACTGGGCCGGCACCAAGGCCGCCGCGTTCTTCGATTTCCACGCCGAACGGCTGAGCCCCGCGGCCGGGCGTTTCGTCGACAACTGCCTGACCTATCACTGAAATTCCTTACCGATTGTCAAGGAGCTGACCACGATGAGTGACTCCGTCACCTACGCCCTGACCGATGGGGTCGCCACCATCACGCTGAACCGGCCGGACGCGATGAACGCCCTCGACACGCCGACCAAGGTTCTGCTCCGTGACACCGTCCTGGCCGCCGCCGAGGACGACTCCGTCCGGGTCGTCGTCCTGACCGGGACCGGGCGGGCGTTCTGCGTCGGGCAGGACCTGAAGGAGCACATCGGGCTGCTCGAGGCGAACGACACGGACGCGCTCTGGAGCACCGTGCCGGACCACTTCGCGCCGATCGCCCTGGCTCTGGCCGAGATGCCGAAGCCGGTGATCGCGGCGGTGAACGGGGTCGCGGCCGGGGCCGGCGCGTCGATGGCGTTCGCGTGCGACTTCCGGGTGGTGGCGGACACGGCCGGGTTCAACCTGGCCTTCACCGGGATCGCGCTGTCGTGCGACACCGGGATCTCCTGGACGCTCCCCCGGCTGATCGGGCAGGCGAAGGCGCTCGAGCTGCTGTACTTCCCGCGCACGGTCCCCGCCGACGAGGCGCTGACGCTCGGCCTGGCGACGAGCGTCGTACCGGCGGCGGAGTTCTCGTCGGCGGTCGACGCGCTGGCCGCGAAGCTGGCGGCCGGGCCGACGGTCGCGTACGGCGCGGTGCGGCAGTCGCTCGGGTACTCGGCGACTCACACGCTGGCCGAGGCGCTGGTGTTCGAGGCCGGGAAGATGCAGCACACCGGCGACACCGAGGACCACCGCAACGCGGTCGCCTCCTTCGTCGCCAAGCAGAAGCCCACCTTCAACGGGCGGTGAGGTACCGAAGGACAGGAGGTACGGCGCTCCGCCGGGCCGTCCCGGCGGCCGCCACGCGGCGACCGGTGACTCATCCAAGGACACCTCCTGTCCTTCGGTCCCGGTAGCGGCAGCTCAGCCGGCGGCCGCCGTACCGCCCGGAACGATCTCGGCCGCGAGCGTGCGGTGGCGGGGTACTCGATGGGCGGCGCGGGGGCGTTGCGGTACGCGATGGCGCATCCGGAGGTGTTCGGCGCGTCGATCGCGCTCAGCCCGGCGGTGTACTTCCCGCTGCCGCCGGCCGACTCGAGCGCACGTGAGTTCGGTGCCTTCGGCAAGGGCAAGGATCCGTTCTCGGAAGCTGCCTATCTTCGGTTGAACTATCCGTCCGCGTTCAAGTCGTTCGCGGCGAAGGGTCTGCTGTCGCATCTCTTCATCGCGGTCGGCGACGACGAGTGGAACCCGAAGCCGGTCGACTACACCCACGACCTGGACTCCGAGGCGCACGTCGTGTTCAACCAGGCCGTCCGGGTGCCGAACCTGACCTCGGAGCTCCGCGTCGTCGACGGCGGCCACGACTGGGACGTCTGGGGGTCGACGTTCGCCGGTGGGGCGAAGTACATCTTCCAGTACATCGGCAAGCCGCCCGCCGTACCGATGAAGGCGACGGTGACCGGTACGGCGGGTGAGGACCGGCCGGCGGGATCGCTACTGATGCCTCAGGCAACGTCTATCAGGCGGCCGCTGTGGAGGGGTCGCTGGACGGCTCACCGTCCGCAAGGATGTGGCGCTGACCAAGTACGCACCGGACGGGACGCGGGAGTGGACGCGCTCGATCGGGACAAGCGGGACGGAACGCGCGTACGGCGTGGCGGTCGACGCGCAGGGCCGAGTCGTGGTGACCGGGTACACGACGGGGAATCTCGACGGCGCACATGCCGGGAACACGACCGATGATGCGTTCGCGGTGCAGTACGACGCGGCCGGGAATCAACGGTGGATAAGGCAGTTCGGCGTACCGGGGGTGGCGGGGTTCATCACGCGGTACTCGGTCGATGGCGATGCGGTATGGCTGAAGCAGTTCGGGACCTCTGCGTCCGACGAGGCGTGGGGGCTGGCGGCCGATCCAGCCGGTGGTGTGTATCTGACGGGCTACACCGCGGGCGACTTCTCGGGTGCGTTGGCGGGCGACAAGGACATCATCGTTGCGCGCGTCGACGGTGATGGGGTGCTGACGTGGCGGGACCAACTCGGTACGACGGGGAACGACAAGGGTGCTGCCGTTGCAGTCGATGGGTCAGGCAACGTGTACGTCGCCGGGTTCACCGATGGGGCGGTGGAGACGAGCATCGGAAAGTTCGACGGCGTAGTGACGAAGTACTCGCCCGAAACTCACCCGCACCTGGATCCGTCAGTTCGGTACGACGAATGACGACGCGGCGGATCCGTTCGCCGAGGCCAACGTCTACTTGACGACGACGCAGGACGGGACGCAAGTGTCCGGTCTGACCGCGACGGACGTGTTCCGTACTGCCTTCAGTGCGGACGGCGAGAACAAGGCGCCGTAGAAAGTTTGGTGGGCTCCCCGGCCGCGTTCCGGCCGGGCGAGTCACGGCCGGACAACCACCTGACAGACGGGGAGCCCGGTGAATACCTCATCACGTTCAGTGCCCGGAACACAACTCGTTCAGCCGTTTGTGTTCCCTTATTTTCAACATTCCTGAGCGCAACTTGCAGATGCACAAGCTACCTGCACGTGCATCGGATCAACCGCCTCTAAAACCCGTCAAACAACTGCCCGATCGGGTTACCGGGCTATACAGGTCACCCTGCTGTTCGTCCCCCACCACCCGGCGGATCAACGGGGCGATGCAGCTCACCGCCACCCCTCCCCACCACCACCCACAACGGTCAGCGGGCAACGCGGCTCACCGCCATCCCATCTGCTCTTCACCCCACCGTCCCACAACAGTCAGCGGGCAATGCAGCTACCTGCTCTTTCCACCAACCGCCCATGACGATCAGCGGGCAACGCACGTTGAGAGGTGGTCGTTGACGATGCCTGTTGCTTGCATCAGGGCGTAGGCGGTGGTCGGGCCGATGAAGACGAAGCCCTTCTTCTTCAGGGCTTTGGACATCGCGACGGACTCCGGCGTGGTGGCTGGAACGTCAGCCAGGGTCTTCGGGGCCTTGCGCTTGGCCGGCTCGAACGACCACAGCAGCTCGGTGAACTCACCGTCGTCCAACTCCAGCAGGGCACGCGCGTTGGAGATGGTCGCGTTGATCTTCAGCCGGTTGCGGACGATACCGGGATCTGCCATCAAACGCTCGAAGTCGTCGGCGCCGTACTTCGCGATCACCGTCGGGTCGAAGTGCGCGAACGCGGCCCGGAAGTTCTCCCGCTTGCGCAGGATGGTGATCCACGACAGCCCGGACTGGAACCCCTCCAGCGTCATCCGCTCGAACAGTCCGAGGTCGTCGCGGATCTCCTTGCCCCACTCGTTGTCGTGGTACTCGACGTACTCCGGCGCCGACGTCGCCCACCCACAACGCGGCTGCCCGTCCGGCCCGATCACCGTCACCGCGCCACCTCCCGCGCCAGTCGCCGCAACGACACCCGCATCATCACCTCGAACGCCGGCCGAACGACCGGCCACACCGCAACTCCAAGCTTCCCCAGCGGCGGTACGACGTCCTCCGACCAGGTGAACGTACTTGTCCCCGCCCCCGCGGCCGGGCCGTCGACTCCCCAGCGTCCGGGAGTGACTGCAAAGGTGCCGGTCCCGCGGACGACGGTGCCCAGGTGTTTCACCGTGCATTCGCGCGGCGGATCCCAGTGTGTGATGACCATGTCGTCAGTGAACCCCAAGGCACCGACAGAAGTTCGCGCCGCGACCCCGCCGCCGAGACCGACACCGTCGTTCTCGGTCGCCCAGACGCGGGTAAGCAGCATCCAGCGCGATTGCCGGTCCCAGTCCATGACCACGTCCCAGGCCGCCTGCGGATCCAACGGCAGGTCGACCGAGGCTTCGGCGTGGCAGATGCGCGCGGAGTTCATCAGCCGAACAGATCAGCTCGGCCGCTGATACGCGCCCTGCTCAGGTGCCGGATGCCCGTGCTGCTCCTGATCACCCTGCTCAGGCGGCACGTACCCCTGCTCGGCCGTCGGATAGTCGCCGTGCTCATCCGGTGCGTATGCACCTTGCTCAGGCGCCTGACCGTTCGACGGTGGTCCCGCAGGCTGCTGACCCTGAGCCGGCCACTGCGGCGTGGCGGGCTGCTGGTCCGCCGGCGGCCAGAACTGCCACGACTCCTGCTGCCCCTGCTCCTGCTGCTGAGCAGGAGGCTGCTGGGCCTGCTCTGGATACTGCTGCCCGTACTCCGGCTGCTGCTGGGCCTGCTGTTGGTGCTGCTGCACCTGCTCCGGCTGCTGCTGAGCCTGCTGTTGCCGCTGGGCGTACGGGTCCTGGGCAGGCTGCTGGTCCGCGTACGGCGCCTGCGCCGGGTACGACTGGGCAGGCGCCTGCGACGGATACGGCTGGGCTTGCTCGGAGTAGGTCGGCTGGGCCTGCGGCTGCTCGGAGTAGGTCGGCTGCTCGGGCGGCTGCTCGGAGTAGGTCGGCTGCTCGGAGTAGGTCGGCTGCTCGGGCGGCTGCTCGGAGTAGTTCTGAGCGGGTGGTGGCGGTGACGGCTGCTGCCACTGCGGGGCGGGCTCGGGAAGCACCCACTGAGGCGCAGGAGCGGGCTGGGCGTTCTGCGGTCGCGGATCCTGCTGCGACTCGGCCTGAGCGGCCTGTGACTCGGGCTGAGGAGCGGGCTGAGCGGTCTGCGACTCCGGCTGAGTGGTCTGCGACTCCGGCCGAGGAGCGGGCTGACTGGCCTGCGGCTCTGGCTGAGGAGCGGCCTGCGCCTGGGGGTCGGCAGACGGCGCGGGCTCGGCCGGGAACCACGGCTCGGGCTCGGGCTGCTGCCCCACGTATGAGTCGGTCTGCTGCTCGTAGGACTGCGACTCGTGCGACTGCGCGTAGGGCTGCTGCTGGCTGTAGGGCTCAGGCTGCTGAGCGATGTACGGCTCCCGCTGCGAGCTGTACGACTCCTGCTGCTGGGTGCCATACGACTGCTGCGCGGCGTAGGGCTGCGGCTGGCTGTACGGCTGCTGCTGGCTGTACGGCTCAGGCTGCTGAGCGATGTACGGCTCCCGCTGCGAGCTGTACGACTCCTGCTCCTGCGGGCTGTACGACTCCGGCTGCCGCTGGGCGTACGACTCCTGCTGCTGCGGTGCGTAGGAGTCCGGCTGCTGCTGGGCGTTGGGGCCGGGCTGCTGCGACGCGTAGGGCTCCGGCTGCTGCGGTGCGTAGGAGTCCGGCTCCTGCGGCGCGTGGGAGTCGGGCTGCTGCGGCGCGAACGAGTCCGGCTGCTGCCGCGCGTGGGCGTCCTGCTGCTGGACGTTGGGGTCCGGCTGCTGCGGCGTGTAGGAGTCGGGCTGCTGCGGCGGGAACGAGTCCGGCTGCTGCCGCGCGTGGGTGTCCTGCTGCTGGGCGTTGGGGTCCGGCTGAGGCGCGTAGGCGTCCGGCTGCTGCGGCGTGAAGGAGTACGGCGCGGACGCGGGTTGCTGGAGGACGATCGGCGACTCGGTCGGAGCGGCCTGTGCCTGGGGGGACTCGCTCTGGTGTGACTGGTCGCCAGCCGACGTCGGGGGCTCCGGCTCTACTGGGGACCTGCGGGGAGAGCTGGGCTGGGACTGGGCGTCCAGCAAGGCACGTGCCTCGGCCTGGAGGCGTTCGTACTCGTCCGCCGCGCCGTGGGACTCCCCCACCGGCACTTCCTGGGTCTCAGGCTCGGACTCATCCCGTTCCGACTCGACACCAATCGACCCGGCAACCGCCGCCGCCCCAGCGCCCTTCTCGTCAGCACCAGACGAGCCAACAGCGGGCGAGCCACCAGTCGGGCCAGCAGCAGACGAGCCAGCAGCCGGCGTGTCAGCCGCGCCGGAGTCAGCAGTCGGCGAGCCAGCAGCATGCGCGTCAGCAGACGGTGAGCCAGCAGTCGGCGAGCCGGCCGCAGGTGCCTCGGCCGGCTGGTCGATGGCGGTCTGCTCGGCGGTCTCGGGCTC
The DNA here is from genome assembly GCF_004342025.1 of Kribbella steppae. GTDB lineage: Bacteria > Actinomycetota > Actinomycetes > Propionibacteriales > Kribbellaceae > Kribbella > Kribbella steppae. Next base: position 441,515 of record NZ_SLWN01000002.1, read on the forward strand.
GTTGACAGATTCCGGGAAGTCGCCGCCGACCATGATCGGCTTCTGCACGCCGGTGTCGTCGAAGTCGGACGGGTCGTAGTCGGCGCCCGAGGCGAACCCGGGCCCGTCGATGATCGGCGACACCGCGCGCTCCAGGTCGGCGATCCGCCGGTCCCGCTCCGCCACCTCGCGGGCGACCCGCTCGAGCAGCGTGTCCACCTCGTCCATCCGGTAGCCGCGCAGGCCGACGCCGAACCGCGCCGACTCGATATCCGTGGCGGTGAGCGTCTGCCGGGCCGGGACACTCAGGTCGGGCCGGTCGTCGTACGCCGTACTCATGGCACCCCAACGACCCGAGGCCACCACCGCGACAGCCCCGATCAACAGCACCACGATCAGCCCGAAGAACCACATCACGGGACCGATCGTGCCATGCCGACGAAGTCACCCGCACAATCGGAGCCGGATTCGGCCCTCGGCGTAGTGCCGACCGAGGCGTGAACCCTCAGCTACCGTCCGAGCCCAACCGGTGCGCTTCGCGCCGCTCGCGCGCCTCTGGGCTGTCCGCGTCGGCCACGTCCCGGGCGGCCGCAGCCGCTGCCTCTTCGGCCGCCGCGTCGGCCAGTTCACCGGCCTTGACGATGTAGCTGATCGCCTCGTCCACGTCGTCGGTCACCACGAACATGTCCAGGTCGGCCGCCGAGATCTTCCCGTCCGCGAGCATCGACTCGCGCAGCCAGTCGACCAGCCCGCTCCAGTACGACGTACCGAAAAGGACGACCGGGAACGAGGTGACCTTCCGCGTCTGGGCCAGCGTGAGCGCCTCGAACAGCTCGTCCAGCGTGCCGAAGCCGCCCGGCATCACCACGAACCCCTGGGCGTACTTCACGAACATCGTCTTGCGGGTGAAGAAGTAGCGGAAGTTCATCCCGACGTCGACCCACTCGTTCAGGCCGTTCTCGAAGGGCAGCTCGATGCCGAGCCCGACCGACACGCCGCCGGCCTCGGAGGCACCCTTGTTCGCCGCCTCCATCACCCCCGGTCCACCACCGGTGATCACCGCGTAACCGGCGCCGACCAACTTCCGGCCGAGCTCCTCCGCAGCGGTGTACATCGGGTCGTCCGGCTTGGTCCGGGCCGAGCCGAACACGCTGATCGCTACCCCGAGCTCGGCCAGCATGCCGAACCCCTCGATGAACTCCGACTGGATCCGCAGCACCCGCCACGGGTCGGTGTGTACCCAGTCCGACGGGCCGCGGCTGTCGAGCAGCCGCTGCTCGGAGGTGGATTGCTGCACCTGGTTGCGGCGCATCACGACCGGCCCGCGCTGCTTCTGGCCGATCGGGCGGTCGGGGTGGATCGAGGGTTCTGCCATACCTCCAGATTAGTGCGGACATTTCAACCGGCGCGCCGACGCGAGCCAGGCCACGCGGGGTACGGCGTACGGAACTACGCCGTCAACCAGGCCCTCAGCCGCTGTTCACACAGCTCGATCTCCGCCTCGGGGACGAATTCGTTCTGCTTGTGCGCGTACAGCGGGTCACCCGGCCCGTAGTTGACCGCCGGTACGCCGAGCAGCGTGAACCGGGCCACGTCGGTCCACCCGAACTTCGGCTTCGGCTCACCCCCGACCACCTGCAGGAGCGCCGCCGCGGCCGGCCGCTCCAGCCCGGGCAGCCCGCCCGGCGCCGAGTCGGTGACGGCCAACTCGAACCCGTCGAACACCTCCCGCAGATGCGCCTCGGCCTCCGCCTCCGACCGGCTCGGCGCGAACCGGTAGTTGATCTCCACCGTGCACAGATCCGGTATGACGTTGCCCGCGACGCCGCCGTGGATGCCGACCGCGTTCAGCCCCTCGCGGTACTCGAGCCCGTCGATCGGCACCCGGCGCGGCTCGTACGCCGTCAGTCGCGCCAGGATCTCGCCCGCGGCATGGATCGCGTTCGACCCCATCCAGGACCGGGCCGAGTGCGCCCGCTCGCCGCGGGTGGTGATCTCGACCCGCATCGTGCCCTGGCAGCCCGCCTCGACCACGCCGTTCGACGGCTCCATCACGACCGCGAAGACACCCTCGAGCAGCTCCGGGTTCGACCGGGTCAGCTTGAACAGGCCGTTCCGCTCGGACTCGACCTCCTCGCAGTCGTAGAAGACATAGGTGACGTCCCGGTTCGGCTCGGCCAGCGTCGCCGCCAGCCGGAGCCCGACCGCGAGACCGCCCTTCATGTCGCAGGCGCCGAGCCCGTGGATCAGGCCGTCCGCGCGCCGGGCCGGGAGGTTGTCGTTCAGCGGCACGGTGTCGATGTGCCCGGCGACGACGATCCGCTCGTCCCGGCCGAGGTCGGTCCGCGCGACCACGGTGTTCCCGTGCCGGAAGACCTTGAGGTGCGGGTACGCCGACAGCGCCGCCTCGATCGTGTCCGCCAACTGCTCCTCGGTCCCGCTGACCGACTGGTGGTTCACCAGCGCCACGGTCAGATCCGGGCCGGACATGTTCAGGTCGAGCAGGGTCATGGGGCCTCCCGGCAATTCAACAAGGCGCGGCAATTCAACTCAGGAACACACAGAACTCGTTGCCCTCGGGGTCGGCGCACACGTGCCAGCCGATCTCGTCGTCCTTGGGCCGCAGCAGTGTCGCACCCGCGTCCAGCACCGGCTGCAGGGCGGGCGCGGTGACGTCCCAGTGGATCCGGTTCTTCACCGTCTTAGCCTCCGGCACTGGGACGAACACCCAGTACGGGAACGGCAGTCCCGGCACGTTTTCCAGCCAGTAGTACGGCTGGCCCGGCCTACTCCCGACATCGCCGCCGACTACGCCGGCCCACCAGCGCGCCTGCGCCTCCGGGTCGGCCGAGTCGACCACCAGTTCCATCAGCCGGTACGCCGGGACCGTGTCGCGGACGAAGCCGCAGAACTCACCGCCCTCGGGGTCCTCCATCACGGTCCAATGCTGCTCTTCTGTCGCGGGCGACTGCACCGTCGCGCCCTCACGCACCAGGCCGTCGATCGAGCCGGTTTGCACGTCCAGGTGCACCCGTTGCTTCACCGTGCGCGGCTCCGGGACCTGGCACATCCAGATGGTCTTCTCCGGTACCTCGCCGACCAGCACGTTCGGGTTGTCGGCCGGTGAGGTCAGCCCGAGCACCCGCCCCCAGAACGCGACCATCGCACTAGGGCACGACACGTCCACACACAGGTCCTTGAACCGGGCCACGCTCATGCAGCCAACCCTAATCCGAGCGACCGACAAACACTTGCTTGGTTAGGCTGACGTCCATGCGCGACATCCGGCCCGAGGTCAAGGCAGCTGCTCAACGCGTCAACGACACCGTGGCGACGGTGGACGAGGCGGCGGTCCGGGCGCCGTCAGGCCTGCCCGGCTGGTCGCGCGGCCATGTCATCACCCACATCGCCAACTTCTCCGAGGCGATGACGCGGCAGGTCGAGGAAGCGCTCCAGGGCCGCCTGGTCGAGGTGTACGACGGCGGCCGCCCGGCCCGGGACGCCGGCATCGAAGCCGGCGCCGGCCGACCCGCCGCCGAGTTGCAAGAACACCTGCTCCAGGCGACGACCGCCTTGATCGCAGCCTGGGAGAGGGTCGGCCCCGACGACTGGGAACGCCCGGTCATGCACCGCAACAGCAACCTCGCCGCCGCCATCTACGCCACCTGGCGCGAGTTCGCCGTACACGCCGTCGACCTGGCCCTCGAGCCCACCCCGGACGGCTGGTCGAAGGAGTTCTGCCTCCACCTCCTCGACTTCCTCCGCCCTCGCACCCCTGACGGCATCCACCTGATCGTGCAGGCGACCGACGGCACCACCTGGGAGACCGGCGCCGGTGAGGACCGAATCCTCACCGGCACCCTCACCGACCTCACCGCCTGGTACGCCGGGCGCACGCCAACCGGCCCGATCACCGGCCAACCACCAGAACTCCTCCCCTGGCCATAGTGCGTCGGCGCGGCTCCGGCTAGCTCACGGTGAAGTCGTCGGGCTGGATCCACGTGTCGACGTTGGGGGCGTTGAAGCCGGCGTAGACCGTCAGCTCGTGGACTCCGGGCGGGACGGTCACGGTGACCTCGTGGTGGACGTAACCGGTTGACGCGCCGAAGGTTTTCGACCCGAGGTCCTGGGTCCCGAGGCGGACACCGAAACGACCCTGATCAGCGGGCAGCCCCGCCGACGCGTTGATCCAGGATCCGAAGGTGTACGTCGTACCAGGGTTGACCGGGACCGTTTGGTAGAGGGCACTCCAGCCGGTGCAGGTGCAGCGGATCCAGCCGTTGTTGGCCCCGGAGTGCGCGAACCCGAGACCACGGTCGACGCCGTTGGCCGCAGTTCCTTCGAAGAGCCAGGCCGGTTTGCCACCGCCCGTTCCCTCGAATCCACCGTCGGCGAGTTGGGCGACGTACTTGACCGCCAACTCGGAGACCGACGTGTAGCTGCGGGTCCCACCCGGCAGTCCGATCACGCGCACCCCGTCGGTCTCCTGAACCGGGAAGGTGATCGTGTACGTCTTGTTGGCACCCGCGGACGCGTCGCCGGGGTATGCCGGTGACACGGTCTGTGCGGCAACCTCCACCCAGGCGCCGTCGACCTTGACCTGAACCCGCGGCCGACCGGTGAAGTACCCGCCCTCAGCAGACACCGCACCGGATGTGAACTCAACCCTGTTCACCTTCTGCCGAGCAGGCCACGTGTAGCCCCACAACGAGGCACCCTTCACCTCGTCGTCGAAGTCGGTCTCGCTCCCCGTCACAGCACCGTCGTTCATCAGCGCGAGGCTGCCCGACTGCGACGACTTCGAGATCGCGCCGGCACCCGTCGACGGCGCCGCGAGGTTGTCATCCGACGGCAGGTTGTCCGCAGGCTCACCGGAAGACGGCGTCAGCACGAGCTTGCGCAGGTTGAAGTTGTAGACCGACGTACCGATCCCGCCGCCACCGCACGGGCAGACGTTCGCCTGGACGTACATCGTCTTGCCGTCCGGCTGGACGAACTTGGACGGGATCGTCACGCCGTACCCGCCGTACTTCGAGGTCGACCACGGGTACCCGCCGAAGTCCTTGCTGAGGAAGTGTTTCCACGGACCCCACGGCGTCGGCGCCTCGTAGAACTCGAAGGTGTACTCCGTCCAGGACGTGTAGACATATCGCTTCTGCTTCGCCAGGTAGGTCACGCCGCCTTGGCTGATCACGCTCAGGTTCGAAGCATTCGTCCCGTACGTCTGGGCGTACAGCCGACGCTGGTCGGTCAGCACCGGCTTGCGCTCGGCGATCTTCGAGGTCCACGACGGCTTCCCGCGATCGTTGCTCCCGGCATAGAACTCCCAGGCACCGCGGTTCTGCACCTTGCCTTTCGGGACCCGTGCCATGAACACACTCTGCGGATCGGCGACGGTGTCGTCGAAGGAGTCCCGCCAGTTCCCGTCCAGCCCGTAGGCATAGACGTACCCGTCCGGCGCGAGAGCTCCGCCCTTGCCGAAGTCCGCGAACCAGATCGTGGTGAAGACATGGTCGGAGAACATCGGCTTGCGCTGGTCCCATGTCCAGGTCCGGCCGTGATCGGTCGACTTGAGGATCGTCGCCGCCGGTACGTCGTTGAAGTCGAGGGCCAGATCCTGGACGGCCAGATACATCGTGTCCCCGACACAGACCATGCCGGTCGGTTTCCGGTTGTACCCGCCACCGCTCCAGATCGGCCCGACCTGGTCACCCTTCGAGATCGTCGTCCCGGACAGGTTCCAGGGTGAGCCGGTGACCTCGCTGACCGCGATATCGGAGAACTCCTGGTCCAGGCTGAACCCCTTGCCGTCACCGTTGGCGGCGTACAGCTTGTCGTTCCCGGCCCAGCAGGACGGCCACAGGTCGCCGTCGCTCTGGCTCGGCATTCCCTTGGACTCGACCGTGGTCGTGCCGATGTAGGTGCTGTTGGCACCGTCCGGCGAAGCGGAATCACCGGACTGGGTGAGCAGCGCCGCCGAGCCGAAGACCAGCGGCAGGACAGCAAGCAAGGCCCCACGCTTCATGAGCTATCCCTTTCGGAGCTACTTGAGACCGGTCGTCTTCATCGCGTCGACCAGCCGGCGCTGGCCGGCGACGAACACCACGACGGTCGGGATGGCCGCGATCACCGCGGCCGCGAGGATGAGGTTCCAGGCGGAGGCGTACTGACCCTGCATGCCGGAGACGCCGAGCTGGATGACGCGAAGGTCCGGGTTCCGGGTGATGGTCAGCGGCCAGAGGAACGCGTTCCAGTTGGCCAGGAAGAACAGCACCGACAGCGAGGCCAGCACCGGCCGGCTGAGGGGCAGGATGACACTCCAGTACCGGCGCCAGTAGCCGCAGCCGTCCAGGTCGGCGGCTTCCTCCAGCTCGCGCGGGATGTTCAGGTAGTACTGCCGGAGCAGGAAGATGCCGAAGGCATGGAAGATGCTCGGCACGATCAGCCCGGCGTAGCTGTCCAGCAGGCCGAGTTGCTTGGCCACGAGGAACAGCGGCACCAGGATCACCGGCAGCGAGACGAGCAGTGTCGACATGATGCCGGAGAAGATGATCGCGCGGCCCGGGAACCTCAGCCGGGCCAGCGCGTACGCCGCCATCGAGTGGAAGAACAGCGCCACCACGGTGACGACCACCGAGATGATCGCACTGTTCATCAGGAACGTCGGCATCGGGATCTTGAACAGCACGTACTGCAGGTTGTCCAACGTCCAGTTCGTCGGCCAGCCGAACGTGAACACGTCCTCGGCCGGCCGCAGTGCGCTGACCAGGACCCACAGCAGCGGCGCCACCACGATGAACGCCAGAACATGGGCCAGGACCGGGAAGAATCTAGTCCTCATCGAAACGGCCTCCCTTCGTGAAGGCGAACATGAGGCCGGTACACGCCACCAGGATCGCGACGACCACGGTGGTCAGCGCTGCGGCGTACCCCATGTTGTTGAAGGTGAACGCCTGTTCGTAGATGTAGAGGACGACGGTGCTGGTGGCTCGGGCCGGACCGCCGTGGGTCAGCACGAAGACCAGGTCGAACGCCTGCAGGCCGGTGACCGCGCCGATCGTCGAGTTCACCACCACGAAGAAGCTGGTCGGGCGCATCAGCGGCCAGATCACGTAGCGGAACCGCTGCCAGGTGCTCGCGCCGTCGATCTGGGCGGCGTCCTCGAGTTCCTTCGGGACGTCCTTGAGACCGGCCAGCAGCACCAGCATCTGGTAGCCCATCACGAACCAGACACTGATCACCACATAGGTGCCGAGGGCAAGCGACGGCGTACCGAGGAAGGACACGTCACTGAGGCCGAACGGCGCCAGCAGCTTCGAGAGCGCACCGCGCTTGTCCACCAGCAGGAACTGCCAGATCAGGCCGACGACGACCAGGCTGACGACGTGCGGGAGGAAGAACGCGGACCGCACCCACCCGATACCGCGGAAGTGGTTGCGGACCAGCATCGCCAGCGCGAAGCTCACCACGAACGCGAGCGGCACGAACGTGACGACGTAGATCGCGGTGACCTTGAGCGACGCCCAGAGCTGATCGTCGCCGCCCATCAGCTTGTAGTTGGCCAGACCGACGTACTGGTAGTTGCCGAAGCCGTCGACCTTGAAGAACGCGACGCCGAAGGCGAGCACCATCGGCAGCGCGACGAAGATCAGCAGACCGATGGCGTCCGGCGCGAGGAAGGCGTACGCCGCCAACGCCTCGCGCCGTTTCCGGGTCAGCGGAGCCTTGCCTCGCGCCGGCGAAGCCTTCACCAGCGGCTTGGACGGAGGAGCTGTCGTGGTCACCATCAGCTGATGGGCGCGCCCTGGTAGGTCTTCAGGAACGTGTCGATCCGCGCCGCCGCATCGGCCGCTGCCTTACCCGGGTCGGCCGCGTTCAGCTGGCAGGCCTGGATGGCGTCGGCGATCGGCTGGTACACCTCCGGTGGGAACCGCGGCTCCGGCTTGCCGGTCGGCGCGATCTCGCTGACGAACTGCTTCAGCACACCTTCGGCGAACGCACCCTTGGCGTCCGCGGCCTGCTGCACCGACTTGCGCGGCGGCACGTTGGTCTTCACCACGGTGTTCCACTGCCGCTGCCGTTCGATGCCCGCGGCATCGGTCGAGCCGAGGGCCCACGCGATGAACTTGGCCGCGGCCTCGGGGTTCTTGCCCTTGGCATTGGCGACGAACGCCCAGCCGCCGAGGTCGGTGGCCGGCTTGCCGCCGTCCGGGGTCGGGTGCGGGATGATGCCGTACTTGAAGTTCTTCGCCTTGGCCCGCATGTCCGCGACCGCCCAGATACCGCTCTGCTGCATCGCGGCCGCACCGGAGCCGAGGTTGGACACCACGTCACCGCCGCCGTCGCCGAGTGCCTTGCGCGGAGCCACCTTGTTCTGGATGGTGTCCTGCCAGAACTTCAGCGCCTGTACGGCGGCCGGCGAGTCGAACGCGACCTTGCCGTCCTTGATGGGCGTACCGTCGCCCTGCCAGAGGAACGGGTACCAGGTGAAGTTCTGGTAGTAACCGGGCAGCGTCTCGAACATCACGCCGTACCGGTCCTTGCCGGTCAGCTTCTCCGCCACTGCGAGAGTCTGGTCCCAGGTCTTCGGCAGGTCGGCCTCGGACAGGCCGGCCTTCTCGAACGCGGTCTCGTTGTAGTACATCGCGAGCGGCTCGATCTCCATCGGCAGGCCGTACACCTTGCCGTCCACACTGCGCGCATCGAGCAGGCCGGGCAGGTAGTCGGCCTTGGACTCGTCCGACAGCGCCGGGCCGAGATCCTGCAGGACGCCGCCGTTGTAGTAGCGGAGGAAGTCACCCGGGCTGATCAGGAAGATGTCCGGACCCTGCCCCGACTGGAAGGCGGTCTGCAGTGTGGTGCCGTTCAGGTAGTCCTTGCCGGGGATGTAGCGCAGCTTGACCTTGACGTCGTTGTTCTTGTTCCACTCGTCGACGGTCGAGATGAACCACTTGCTCTGTGGTCCCTGGTCGTCGGACGGACCGTAGAAGTTCCAGAACGACATCTCCTTGGCGTTGCCGCCGGACTCGTCGCCACCACAGGCGGTCAGCAGCGGTCCGCCGACCGCCGAGGCGGCGAGGGCGCCGAGACCGCCGCGCAGGATCGTGCGCCGGCTGACCGGCGTGGCAAGGCTGTGCTGTCTGGCAGGGATGGGTGTTGCGGCCATCAGGTGCTCCAGGGGGTGTCTCGAACGGCCGACCGCGTCGGTGCCGCCGGTGGTGTCGGGGGTCGTCGCCACCGTGTTGACCGTTTTCGGGGCAATCGATTTCTCGCAATCTACGAGTGACGACCTGGCCGGTCAACCCCCGGGCCGGTGTCGATGTGATCAAGTCCGCCGTTTTCCCCGTGCAGGTGAGGGTTTCGAGGAGAGCGCAGACGTTGACACTGCCGGACCTCGCTGCCTAGTCTGCGGAAATCGATTTCTGAGATGAGAGGGCTCTGGGATGCCAGTTGTGCCGAATCGTGGCGGTGTCGAGGCACCCCGGGATCTGGTCGCGTTGGGGCTGCAGGCGGCGCGGAACGCGATCGAGACCGAGGCGGCGGCCGTGTCGGCGCTGGCGGACCGGCTGGACGGGGTCTTCCTGGATGTGCTGATCGCGGTCGCCGGCTGCGAGGGCCACCTGGTGGTGACGGGCCTCGGCAAGTCCGGGCTGGTCGGCCGCAAGATCGCCGCCACCCTGGCCAGCACCGGTACGCCGGCCACCTTCATCCACTCCGGCGACGCGCTGCACGGCGACTCCGGTGCGGTGACGAACCGCGATCTCGTCCTGGCCCTGTCCGCGTCCGGCGAGACCGCGGAGGTGTGCGCGTTCGCCCGGATGCTTGTGGAGCGTGAGATCCCGGTGATCGCGATGACCGGCAACGAGGAGTCCACGCTGGCACGGATCGCGACATTCACGCTGGACACGATGGTGTTGCGCGAGGCGGATCCGCTCAACCTCGCCCCAACCGCATCGACCACAGCCACCCTCGCGATGGGCGATGCCCTGGCCTGCGCTCTCGTCGTACTGCGGGACTTCAGTCATCACGACTTCGCCCGCTTCCATCCATCGGGTGCACTCGGTCGGCGGCTGTTGCAAGGGGATGACGCATGAGCCGGTACGACGTGTGCGTGCTGGGCTCGTTCATGAAGGACTTGGTCGCGACCGCGGAACGGCGGCCGTTGCCGGGCGAGACGCTGCACGGCACCGGGTTCGCGGAGTTCCTCGGTGGCAAGGGCGTGAACCAGGCGATCGCGGCCGCGCGGATGGGTGCGCGGACGGCGATCGTCGGCACGATCGGCGAGGACCGGTACGGCGAGGAGTTCCTCGAACTGCTCGAGTCCGACGGCGTCGACACCGCGTGGGTCGTCCGGCATCCCGAGCTCGGCACCGGCGTGGGACTGCCGCTGGTCCTTCCGGACGGCGGCAACTCGATCATCATCGTGTCCCGCGCGAATGCCGCGATCACACCCGCCGACGTCGAGGCCGCTGCCGACGTACTGACCGCCAGCACCGTGCTCAGTGTCCAACTGGAACTCCCGGTCGAGGCGAGCCGAGCTGCCCTGCAGCTCGCCTCGACCGCGGGCGTCACCACGATCCTCACGCCGGCTCCGGTCGGACCGGTCGATCGCACGCTGTCGGATTTCGTCGACATCCTGGTCCCGAACGAGGTCGAGGCGGCCGCGCTGACCGGGCTGGACTGCGACGACGAGTCGCAGGTGCCGGTGATCGCCCGCAAGCTCGCGGACGAGTGGGACCTGCGCGGCTGTGTGGTGACGCTCGGGTCGCGAGGTGCGTTCGTCGTCGACCGCGACTCCGGCGCGGAAGTCTGGATCGGTGCGCACCAGGTCGCGACGGTGGACACGGTCGGCGCGGGCGATGCCTTCTGTGGGTCGCTGGCCGCGTCACTCGCATCGGGTGCACAGCTCGTGGACGCCGTACGACTGGCCAATGCGGCCGGTGCATTGTCGACAACCGTCAACGGCGCCGCCGACTCCGCACCTGACCGCGCCACCGCCCTCGCGCTCCTCGACGGGGCGGTCTTCAGTCTCGGTCCGCCTTCGTCGTGAGATCCTTTTCCCCGGATCGGAGCTAAAGTGCGATCCAGACGATCTACTGGACTCCAGCGGGGAGCAGGTATGACGACGATCTACGACGTCGCGCGGAGATCCGGTGTGTCTCCGGCCACCGTTTCACGCGTGCTGAGCGGGCGGCGGAACGTGGATCCGGAGCTCTCGGAGAAGGTTCGCGCCGCGGTCGCCGAACTCGGTTACCGGCCGAACGGGGTGGCCAGAAACCTTCGTAAATCCAGCACGAACCTGTGGGCCGTTGTCATCTCCGACATCGAGAACCCGTTCTTCACCTCACTGGTCCGCGGTCTCGAGGACGTCGCCCAGACCGCGGGCTACCACGTTGTACTGTGCAACTCCGACGAGGACCCGGCCAAGGAAGCGGCGTACGCGTCCGCGGTACTGACCGACCAGATGGCCGGCGTGGTCATCTCCCCGACGAGTACGGCGGAGGGCGTGCAGCAACTCGCGGAGGCGAAGCTCCCGATGGTGCTGATCGACCGCCGGGTCGACGGCGTCGAGGCCGACACCGTGCTGGTCGACAACGAACACGGCGCGACCGAGGGCGTCAAACACCTGATCGACGGCGGCTATCAGCGGATCGCCTGCATCACTGGCCCGCGCAAGGTCAGTACGGCGATGGACCGGCTGGCCGGCTACCGGTCGGCGCTGCGGGCCGGCGGGATCCGCTACGACAAGGACCTGGTCCGGCACGCCGACTTCCGCGAGGCCGGCGGGTACGCCGCGATGGAAAGCCTGCTCGAACTCCCCGAACCACCCGAGGCCCTGTTCGTCACCAACAACCTGATGACGGTCGGCGCGCTGGAATGCCTGGCCAAGAAGGGCGTCCGCGCTCCCGCCGACATCGCCGTCGTCGGCTTCGACGACATCCCCTGGGCCGACCTCGTCGTCCCCAGCCTCACCACCGTCGCCCAGCCCACCTACGAACTGGGCCGCACCGCCGGCCTGCTGCTGAAGGACCGCATCGCCTCCCCAGGCCGCCCCCCATCCACCGTCACCCTCCGCACCGAACTCCACATCCGAGCCACCTCAGCCCCCAAACGCCGCACGAAGAGGTAGGAGGATCGCCGCTCTGCGGAGGCTGTCATTTGGCGCCTCCGGCGGCGCGTGCAGGATGTGTATCGGGTCGGCGTGGTCGGCGCTGAGGACTGGATGAGTAAGAGGCACGTGTAAAGGACATCGCTTCGCGGCGGGTGTTCCTCTGGACGCCGCCGGCGGCAGGCGCAGACCGGACTCACGACGCCAATGTGCTGTGCGCCAGGTATCCGCAGACAAACGTGACTGCACCGACCGCACCAGGATCGTCGGTATCACCGGTCGCACCAACCTGCGAGCGAGAACACCGAGGCGATCGCGGATCGCGTGCTCGACGAACGACTGGTCGGTCTGACCTGCAGCAGGTTGACCAGCGCACATGTTTGACTCGCGGTGCCGACCAATCTTCGCCGAGGTCGTGCTCGCCCAACACGGCCGATTCGAGGTCATAGTTCCTTCCGAGGAACACGTCACCTCGACGGCGGCGACTCCAGCATGACCCATTTCGCCGACACCCTGCGCCTGCGGCGTTGACCTTTCATGTGTCTCGGTTTGGTTGTGGTGCTCGGTGGGTGCCGGTGGGGTCGACGTGGAACGCGAAGCCGTTGGGCGTGGTCCACTCCAGCGTCCTGGGATCGAGGCGGCGCACCTTCCAGCGGCCGTGGGTCTTGACCCTGTGCGGGAAACGGCGCAGGGGCGCGAGGTTTGCTGGAGTGGTTTGGCCCGGTGGGCCGAGAGGGTCGTGGGGCTCGATGTGGTCCAGATCCATCGCCGCGTGGGTTTCGCGAGTGCCGTACGGAAACAACTCCACCGGGTGGATCAGCTTGACGCGTTCACGGATCCGGTCGGGGATCTCGTAGGCGTCGACACTGACCGCGTCGTTGAGGTCGATGACCGGCTTCACCACGTACGGCCCGTGGCCGACGAGCTCGCTCAACTGGCCGGCGAGCAGGGGGCCGAGGTCTTCGGCGCGGAGTACGCCGGTGCCGGTGGCCAGGGTGTGGTCGGTGAGGTGGACGTAGATCTCGGTCTTGCCCGGGCGCAGCCGGCCAGCTGTGCTGCCTGCATCGTTGGCGCGCCCGCGGGCGGTCGGGTGGGTGTGGGCGTCGTGCCTGATCTGGGCCAGCCGGGCATCCAGCGCCCTGCGCGCCGCGGCATCGACAGTGTCGGTATCGGGAGTCGCGGTGCCGAGGGTGTCGCTGTCGTCGCGGTCGAGCCGCAGGCTGGGGTCGAACGGCTCGACCGCGTCCTTGAATGGGGTGTCGAGCGGGTCGGGGAGATCGCTGTGGCTGGGGTGCGGCGCGTCGCGGTCGGCTTCGTCGTCCAGACCTGGTTCTGCCCAGTCCTCCAGCAGACCCTCATCACCCAAGTCGGCGCCGTCGTCCATGCCTCCTCGTGCACGCCCACGGCTTTCAGCACCGGCCTCGGGCCCGGCTGTCGACGCCTCATGGCGAGCAGAGGCCGGGTCGGCGGTCGACACGTCACCGCCGCCGGACCCTCGGCCAGAGGCTGCCGCACTGCCGCAATCGGCGCTCGCGGCGGTCCCGCGCTCGGTGGCCGCGTCGGCCGTTGGACCAACGCCCCGGCCGGTGGCCGCGTTGGCTGTCCGGGCGGTGCTCTGGTCATTGCTCGGGGCGGTGCTGTGGTCCGTGGTCGTGCCGGCATGTGAGGTGGCGTGCTGACCGGTGGCTCCGGCAGTTGCTCGCGCGGCGCTGTCAGTGGTGGTTGCGTCGGCCGGTCGAACGCCGCTGCCTGTGTCTGCTGGCGGCTCAGGAGGGGCCGGTCGGGTGCTCAGGAGCTTGTGGGCTTGGTGGAGGAGTTCTTCGGTGTAGCGGGGGTCGGCGATGATGCCGACCGCGTCCGCGCGACGGGACTGCAGCGGGTTGGTGTCGCCGAGGACCTTCAGCGCTTCGGCGATGCTGCCGATCCGGGCGTTGAACCGGATCGCATGACCGGAACCCGTGCGGATGAAGATCTTCTTGGAGCCGTGCTCGTCGGAGCGGCCGAGGTACACGCCGCGTTCCCGGTTCTTCTCTTCGGCCTTCTGCCGGGCGCCGGCGGAGTCCGCGTGCTTCTTCGCGGCCTCGACGATCTTGTCCAACCGGCCCGGCGTCAGTGAATCGACCACCCGCGCGACGCGGTGGTCGACGGCGTGGGCGGCCTCGTGCGACAACTCCAGACAAGCGGTGGCGATCTTGCGGGCCTTCCACGGGGTGGCTTCGCCGGCCAGGACGCGGGCCCAGGTGAAGGGCAGCCGGTGTCGCAGTGCCAGCGCCTGGCCGATGAAGTCCGCGGCGGCGCCGGCCGAGATGCCGATCATCACGCCGAACTCGGCCGGCGCGAACTCGGCGATCTCGGGGCAGCCGTCACCGCCCAGGACGACGGCGCGTTCACGACCATCACCAGACCGGCGGCCGGGACGGGCCGGGCAAGCATCGGGGTGGTGGCGATCGGCGTAAATCTGGGCGTGTTCGAGCAGACGCGCATCAAGCCTGTTGACCTCGGCACGGTGCGCGGCGGCCGACTCCAACAGGTCGGCCGTCGACAGCGTCGTCAGATCTTCCTCGAACATGTGTTTGATTCTACGTCATCGCGAGCAATCAGCCAAACACACGAAAGCCTCAGAACCCCTTATCCACAAGGCGAAAGGTCACACCCTCTCCAGCGGCCTCTTGTTGTATGTGGCGAGCGCCGACAATCGCCACCACTGCGGTTCGGTCACGACTCCGGGCGGGCCGTGGGCCCGTTCGTCACCTGCAGCTCGGAGTACCGGGTGCGCAATCTTGCCTCCAGCCGGGCAGCGTGTACGGGCTCGCCGATCCGGTCTGACCCCGGGCAGCCGCCGAGCCGTGCGCTCACCCAGTACATTCCGTTCCCCTCGGTAGGCGCGGGTGTCGTCACCGCCGTTCCCCAGATCAACAGGTCTGCAACACCCGTCGCCCGTACACCATCGGTCGTGGTCACATCCGACCGCTCCCCGACCCGCTTGCCCGCAATCTCTCCGCAGGAGCGGCCTGTGCGAACGACCCAATCTGTGGGCACACCGAGCGGCCGCGACGTTCAACAGTTCGCGGATCAGCTTCACGTCGATCTCGAGACAGAGTTGCGGCCACCAACGACCGCACACAACGCACTCCGAGACGCTGAGTGGACTCGTGACGCGTGGAAAACTCTGCCAGTCGAAGCTTGCCGACGATCCCGGCCGACGATGACGACAGCGCTCCGTCGTTCAGACCTGCGGTGTCCTTGGCGCGGTTTACCCGCTCAGCTGAGCAGTTCGATCTCGCTCAGTGCCACATCGCTGGTCGCCGCCGTGATCGACAGCCGGTAGTGCTGGTTCTCGGCTGGGGTCGGGATGGTGAAGGGGCGGGTTTGGTGGCGCCAGGTGAAGGATTGGTTGGTGCGCTCGTCCAGGACGGTCCACGTGGTGCCGTCGAGTGAGCCCTCCAGACGCCAGGAGGTGGGGTCGCCACCGTCGGGCTCGCCGTTGGTGAGGGTGTAGATGGTGGCGGTGGCCGGCGCGGGGAGGGTCCAGTGGATGGTTGGGGTACTGGTGTCGAACCGGACCTCAGTGGACGAGTCGTCGTCGAAGAGGGGGTCCTCTGGTGTCCGTGGGATGAGGTCGACCAGTGGCGTCGCGACAGCGTCGTCCGCGGTGAGTGACGGCGGGGTGTCGAGGGTTGCCCAGTCTGAAGGATCAGGGCCGAGGGTGAAGTGGATGCGGCGGGCGGCGCGTAGGTCGGCGTCGGCGATCGATGCTGTTGGCAACTGCTTGCCGTCGACCAGGACGTCCTGCACGTAAGGGTGCTCGTGGTTCTCGGCCGTGATCACGATCGGCGAACCACCCAGAGGCGTCACCTCGACACGGGAGAACAGCGGTGAGCCGATCGCGTACTCCGGCGCGCCGACCCGGAGCGGGTAGATGCCGAGTGCGCTGAACAGGTACCAGGCCGACATCTCGCCGTTGTCCTCGTCGCCCGGGTAGCCCTGACCGATCTGCTCGCCGACGAACAGCCGCTGCAGCACCTCGCGGACGATCGCCTGCGTCTTGTGCGGCGTACCGGCGTAGTTGTACATGTACGCGATGTGGTGGGCCGGCTGGTTGCTGAAGCCGAACTGCCCCATCCGGACCGCCTGCGCCTCGAGCATCTCGTGGATGACGATCGAGTAGGTGCCCTTCTTGACCGCGAGTTCCGGGGTGGCGAAGAACTCGTCGAGTTTCGCCTCCAGTCCGCTCGGACCGCCGTACAGGTTGGCCAGGCCGCGGCCGTCGTGGGCGACGTGGAAGGCGAAGTTCCAGCCGTCGGTCTCGGTGAAGTCGCCGCCCCACTCGCACGGGTCGAACTCGTCGGGCGTCTTGGCGAACCGCCCGTCCGGCCGGCGCCCCTGGAAGAAGTTGATCTCCGGGTCGAACAGCAGCACGTAGTTCAGGGATCGCCGGCGCAGGTACGACGCTTCCTCGCGCAACTGCGCACGTCGATCACCGGGCACGGACGGGTCGTCGGCCAGCCGCTCGGCCATCGTCGCCAGGCCGAAGTCGTTCAGGTACGCCTCGAGCGCCCAGGACACGCTCTCCTCGGTGTCGGTGCTCACATAACCGGTGAAGAAGCCGGTCGTCACCCCTTTGCGCCCGACTTCGGTCTCGGGCGGTGCGACGGTCGCGTTCCGCAGGCCGGCGTCGTACGTCGCCAGTGGGTCGGGCAGCGGTACTCCGCGCAGATACGCATCGGCGAACGCGACGTCGGAGCTGGTCCCGGTCATGCAGTCCGCGTAGCCGGGCGAGGACCAGCGGGCGATCCAGCCTCCGTCGCGGTACTGCTGGACGAAACCGTCGACCAGTTCGGCGGTCAATTCCGGATAGAGGAATGCGTACGCCGGCCATGCGGTGCGGTAGGTGTCCCAGAAGCCGCTGTTGACGTAGAGCTTGCCCGGCTTGACGACCGCGTTGGTCTCGAGGTCGGTCGCCATACCCTCGGGAGCTGTGACGGGGCTGGCGTAGCGGTGGTCGGGCTCATCGTGGCTGCCGGCGTTCTCGAAATGTGAATTCGGATAGAGGTTGAGCCGGTAGAGGTTGCCGTAGACCGTGCGCAGCTGTGGTTCGGTCGCGTCGTCCGGCCGGATCACCGCGAGCCGCTCGTTCCACGCCTGGTTGGCGGCCTGCTGGATGTCGTCGAAGGATCGGCCGTCGAGCTCGAGTTCGAGGTTGTGCCGGGCCTGGTCGACGCCGATGAACGACGTGGCGATCCGCAGCGTCACCTCCTCGACCGTCGGGAAAGTCGCCGCGCGAGCGTTGCTCCGGCCGCCAACAGTTGGGCCGAAACCGGTCGGCTCGACGGAGAAGACGCCGTAGCAGTACATCCGGGTACGGCCGAACTCCGAGCCGTTCTCCACCCAGCCGGTCAGCGCGGTTCCGTCGTACGAGAAGGCGCCGTGCTCGTCGATGGTGTCGAACACCAGGTGTCGACCGTCCGCGTCCGCGGGGAAGCCGAAGCGGAAGATCGCGCCGTGGTCGGTTGGCGCGAGTTCGGCCAGGATGCCGTTGGCCAGCCGGACGGAGTACAGGTCCGGGCGGGCGATCTCGTCGTCGTGGCTGAAGGCGGCGGCGCGTTCGGCCGGATCACCGAGCGGTTCGGCCGCGGCCACCGGCATGATCGACAGCTGGTCGCGGTCGCCCATCCAAGGACTCGGCTGGTGGGAGAAGCTCAGGCCCTGCAGCTCAGGGCGGTTGTCGGCGTTGTTCGCCCGGTGGTACTCGTACGGCCAGCGGTGGGTCGAGGCGTCCGTCACCGGGGTGAGGAAGTTGAAGCCGTTCGGCCAGGCGGTGATCGGCAGCGTGTTGCCGCGAGAGAAGTCGTGGCTGGCGTTCGTTCCGCGCCGGGTGTCGACGTACGCCGCCAGGTCCGAGCCGTCCAGCCGGGTCGGCGCCGGCCCGATCTCGAGGTCGTCGATCCAGCCCTGGAACTCCGTCCCCGTGCCCGGCGCGTCGACCGAGAGGAACACCCGGTCGACGGTCCTTCCCACGGCCAGGGTCAGGTCGACCTGGACGTCGTTCCACTGGTTCGCGTAGAGGATCTTGGCCGCGCCCTGGCCGGCCGCGTCGAGGGGTATCCCGTACTGGTCCACTGCGCCGAGCTCGGACAGCGTGGTGCCATCGGTGAAGAACAGGTCGACGGCGGCGTACGTCGCCACATACTCGAGCTGGACGTCGAGCTCCGGATAGATCTTGTACCGCAACCGGTCACCAGCCTGCACCACGAGATCAGGCGCCTGGAGCGCTGATTGCTGGCGTCGGCCGTTCGTACTGCCGGAGTACCGGGTCGCGTTGACGTTGCTGAATCCGGCGCCGCTCGGGCTGGTCCCGCCGCCGACCGGACCTCCGCCTGTCTCGATGATCACGGGCGCAATGTTACGTATCAGTGCGGCGGCGGTGGCGGGATGTTTCCATCCTGGACCCAGACCACGTAGTCGCGGGCGATCTCCTCGTCCGCACGCAGCGTCAGGCCGGCGGTCAGGGCCCGGGTGTTGTCGAGCTGGAAGGTCCCGTCGTTGCTCCCGTCGTGCGGTAGGTGGAAGCGGTCGTCAGCTGGTGACCAGTCCATCGGCCCAGGATCAGGTTCGACGGAACGCCAGGCGTCGGCCAGGGTGGACATGGTGGTGGATGGGCCGACGGCGTTGAACGGGCCGGGGATACGGTCCACGGTGAGGCGCAGGAGGAAGGCGGCCAGGTCGCGGGCGTCGATGTACTGGATGGGTTGGTCGGGGCGGGCCGCGCACTCGAGGGTCTGGCCGTGCGCAAGCGCCTCGCCCCAGTTGCCGAAGTCCGGGTTGTAGTGGCCGACGACGAAGCCGGAGCGGACGGCCGAGGTCCGTTCGCCGAAATGGGCCTCGAGCAACGATTCACAGCGGACCTTGGAAGGGCCGTAGAGGTCCATCGTGAAGTGGTCCTCAGGTGCGCCGTCCGGCCAGGGCAGGAGGGGCGCGTCCTCGGTCATTCCCGGCGTGATCTTACTGGCGTAGACGGCGATCGACGACATGTAGGTGTAGTGCCCGACGCGATCCCGGAGCAGCTCGGCACCCCGTCGTACGTCGTGAACCAGCAAGCCGGACATGTCGATGACGCCGTCCCACTCCCCCGTCGCCAGCGCGTCCGGGGCAGAGCGGTCGCCGATCAGGCGGCGTACCGACGGGAACAGCGACGGATTGGTGCGGCCGCGGTTGAACAGCGTCACGTCGTGGCCGTCGCGGAGAGCGGCCTCGACCACGTGGCGGCCGAGGTTCTTGGTGCCGCCGAGGACGAGGAGCTTCACGCCAGCGCTCCGACCACGTCCTCGAGCTCGGTGAGCAGACCGTCGATCCAGTCCTTGGATTCCGGGATGGTGCGCAGGCCCTCCTCGACGATGAACGTCAACGCCACCAGGTAGAAGCAACCGCCGCCGACCAGCAGCTGACGATCGACCAGGGCCGGATCGGCGCCGGTGGCATCGAGGTAGCGGGCAACGATCGGCTCGCGATCGTGGCCGAGGGCAACAGCATCGCGGACCAACGTGTAGAGGTCGCTGAGGTGCGGTGCCAGATAGGCGCCCGGCCAGTCGATCGCGGTCCAGCGCGTGCCGTCGGTGACCAGGTTCTTCGGGACGAAGTCACCGTGGACAACGGCTGCCGGTACCTCGCGATGCAGCCCGGCCAGGGCCTCGGTCAGCGGCGCGAGGTCGAAGCCGATCCGGCCGATCCGACCCGCCATCTCCTTCACCCGCTCCGGCGGGAACTCACTCGAGCCGTCCACCGAGCGCCCCCGGATCGTCGCGAGGAGCTCGGCGCCCGCCACGAACCCCTCGGCCGTTGGCTCCTGCTCCAGCGTCACCCGACCGACATCCGCCAGCACGAGCACCCCGCCCTCGCCATCCCGGTGCCGGTGAATCAACTCAGGCGCAGGCAGACCGAGCGGTACGACGAAGCGCTCGTAAGCACCCGCCTCGTCGGCCTGCCCATCGGTACCGCGTTTCACGACCACGCTGTGCAGCCCGTATGACAGCCGCCACACCTCCGACGACCCCCACTGCCGCAACAGCTCCCCATGCAGCGCCTCAACCGTCGGCGCCTCGGTTACCTGGAGGATCGGAGCGGACACGGTCTCGAGCCAGGCGGGAAGCATCCGAAAAGTAGACCACGCTCCGTCGCCAGGTGCCCCCAAATTACACACAACCGACCGGTCGGAAGAACTGCGCGAACCACATCTCACCGGAGATGGCCGGGAGAACAGCCGCGGTGTCCATTCCCCAGTCCGCTTCCTCCACGTCACCGCCTGTCTGGCAGGCTTTGGGGTATGACCGAGAACGCCACCCACGCCTGGGGCTTCGGCCTCGCCACTGTCACTGTCACCGGGACCATCCTCGATGTCTGGTACCCGGCTCCTGAGCTCGGCACCAAGCCGGCCGACGTCAAGGCGCCGGCAGAGCTGATCGCTGCCGAGGGCAATGACGAGTTGCGGCAGGTACGGCGTGAGGTCGTCTCGGCCGAGATCGCCCTGGACCAGGCGCCCGACGGCAGCACCGCGGACGCGTACCTGCGGCTGCACCTGATCTCGCACCGGCTGGTCCGCCCGCACGGCGTCAACCTGGACGGCATCTTCGGCGCCCTGCCGAACAACGCCTGGACGTCGCTCGGCCCGGTCCCGGTCGAGGAGATCGAGCAGGTCCGGCTGCGGGCGCGCGCCGCGGGTCAGTACCTGACCGTCACGAGTGTCGACAAGTTTCCGCGGATGACCGACTACGTCGTACCGAGTGGTGTCCGGATCGCCGACGCCGACCGGGTGCGGCTCGGCGCCCACGTGGCCGCGGGGACGACGGTGATGCATGAGGGCTTCATCAACTTCAACGCCGGCACGCTCGGTACGTCGATGGTCGAAGGCCGGATCGTGGCCGGTGTCGTGGTCGACGACGGCAGCGACATCGGCGCAGGCTCGTCGATCATGGGCACGCTGTCCGGCGGCGGTACGCAGGTCGTGTCGATCGGCAAGCGCTGCCTGCTCGGCGCGAACGGCGGCACCGGGATCTCGCTCGGCGACGACTGCGTGGTCGAGGCGGGCCTGTACGTGACCGCGGGCACCAAGGTCACCCTCCCGGACGGCAGCGTGGTCAAGGCGCGCGACCTGTCCGGCCAGCCGGGCCTGCTGTACCTCCGCAACTCGGTCACCGGCGCCGTCGAGGCCCGCCCGCGCAAGGGTGAGGGCATCACGCTCAACGAAGCACTCCACGCCAACGCGTGACCCGCGCCAACCAACCGCAGGTCGCGCACGTCAACCACTTCGTGACCCATAGACAGGAACCCGGACCCCGCTCCCGAACGTTGGGAGCGGTATGCCGATGAAGCGGGGCGCCGTCATTGCCGTGGGTGCGATAGGTGCACTCGCGCTGATCGTCGGCCTCGCGATCGCGTGGGTCGGCGACCAGGACTTCGGGCCGCTGCTGCCACCGAAGGAGCAGTGCGAGGCCACGGTCAACGGCGCGACCGTCGTACTGGAGCCGGAACAGGCCGAGTCGGCCGCGATCATCGCTGGTGTGGCGGTACGGCGTGGACTGCCGGCGCGCGCCGCGACGATCGCACTGGCGACGGCGTACCAGGAGTCGGGGCTGCGGAACCTCGCGCACGGTGACCGGGACTCACTCGGGTTGTTCCAGCAGCGGCCGTCGCAGGGCTGGGGTACTGCGGCGCAGGTGCGGGATCCCCACTACTCGGCCGGGAAGTTCTACGACGCGCTGGTGAAGATCAAGAACTACCAGAAGCTCGCGGTGACGGTGGCGGCCGATCTGGTCCAGCGGAGCGCGTTCCCCAACGCCTACGCGGATCACGAGGCCGATGCGCGGATCCTCGCGTCGGCGCTGACCGGGCAGTCGAAGAGTGCGTTCAGTTGCACCGTCGACACGGAGTCGGTGGACGCGCAGACCGTGGGCCGGAATGGGCTGACGCCGAGGGCAGACGCCGTACGGCGGGATCTGCTGCTGACGTTCGGGAAGCTGTCGACCGGTGGGTACGCGCCGGGAGGCATCCGGTCGGGGCACATGGAGGGCTCGGCGCACTACGAGGGCCGGGCGGTGGATGTCTTCGTGCGGCCGATCTCGACGGCCAACACGACCAAAGGCTGGGCGATGGCGCAGTACCTGGTCGCGCGGGCCGAGATGCTCAAGATCCGCACGATCATCTTCAGCGACAAGATCTGGACCGCCGGCCGCCGCTCCGACAGCGGCTGGCGCGACTACACCCCACCCGCCCGCTCCGGCGACCCGACCATCCTCCGCCACCTGGACCACGTCCACGTAGACGTCCAGGAGCAGTAACTCTGACGCGAGGCGGGGCACCCAGGGTGCACCCGCCTCGATCAGTAGTCCGAAGGTTACTCGTCGTGTTCCTGCGGGGGCAGGGCTTCGATGATGGGGTGGTCCTTGTCGATCTTGCCGAGCTTGGAGGCGCCCCCCGGGGAGCCCAGGTCGTTGAAGAAGTCGACGTTCGCGGTGTAGTAGTCCTTCCACTGCTCCGGAGTGTCGTCCTCGTAATAGATCGCCTCCACCGGGCAGACCGGCTCGCAGGCTCCGCAGTCGACGCATTCGTCGGGGTGGATGTACAGCATCCTGTTGCCCTCGTAGATGCAGTCAACGGGGCATTCCTCGACACAGGCGAGGTCCTTCAGGTCAACACACGGCTGCGCGATGACGTAGGTCACTGCTACTCCTCCTATGGCAGGCAAGCGCAGCGCCGGTCTTGGGGTGCTGCGGATGCTGTGATGCAGGTATCTAGTATCACGGTAGTCCTTCGTCCACTCTGCCAGGAGTCCGCATCGTGTCAGGCCCCCAAACGGGACTTAAGGCCCGTGATATCGGCCACCGTGTCGTCGTCCGGCACCGGATTCCGGGCGGGCTCACCGACGTCATCGGCGTACTGCAGTCCTGGGACCCTGAAGGCCTTGTCGTTCGCCACGCTGACAGCAGTCTGCACGAGGTTCGTGTCGGGGATGTGACAGCGGCGAAAACGATCCCGGAGATGCCGCTGCGGCCGGTCGACGTGGAGCAACTCTTCCTCACCACCGCCCTCGGCCGGCCGGCGGTCGAGACGTCGTACGTCGGCCAGTGGTTGCTGCGGGCATCGTCCGGCTGGACCGGCCGGGCCAACTCACTGCTGCCCGCGGGAAGCCCTGGGATGCCCGTGCCCGAGGCGCTCAAGCACGCTGAAGCCTTCTACGACGAGCGCGGCCTCCCAGCGCTGGCGCTGGTCCGGCTCGGTAGCCCCGAGGAGGCCGAATTCCTTGCCTGTGGGTGGATCGACGCCCGCCCGGGTCAGTCCGACGTCCTGGTCATGCACACGACACTCGACCACGTGAACGCTTCCCCGGCGTACGACGTACTGATCGCGGAGCACCCCGATCCGGCCTGGTACGCGGCCGCTTTCGACGGGCCGGTGCCCGAGCCCGCCCCGACCGTGATGGAGGGTGCACCGAAGGCCGTGTTCGCCTCGATCACCCTGGACGGCAAGTCGGTCGCTGTCGGCCGCGGCTCGATGACCGGCCATTGGCTCGGTGTGGACGCCATCCGCGTCGACCCGTCGTACCGCCGCCGCGGGCTCGGAACGGCCCTCCTGCAGGCCCTGGCCCGCTGGTCAGGCGCTCTTGGCGGCCGTCGGACCTATCTGGAGGTCCTGGAAGAGAACACGCCTGCCGTGACCACCTACCGCAACCTCGGCTACGCGCCCGCCTACCGCTACCGCTATCTGACCACCGCCTAGCCGTTAGTCTCGGGTCTTATGGCGGATCACGTGGCCGAGCGGCCGGAGTACGCGGGGGACTTCGAGGGAGCGGTGCACGTGGAGTACACGCCGCACCCGGACGACGGAGTGGCGGATCCGGGCGAGATCGTCTGGACCTGGGTGCCGTTCGAGGAGGACCACAACCGGGGCAAGGACCGACCCGTGCTGGTGGTCGGGTCGGACGGTCCGTGGCTGCTGGCGCTCATCCTGACCAGCAAGGACCACGACCGCGACGCCGCCGACGAGGCCCGCTGGGGCCGCGTCTGGCTGGACATCGGCAGCGGCGAGTGGGATCGGGACGGTCGGCGCAGTGAGGTCCGGCTGGACCGGGTACTACGGATCGACCCGGCCCAGGTACGGCGTGAAGGCGCAGTGATCGGCGAGGACCTGTTCAATCAGGTCGCCGCCGAACTCCACAAACTGCAGAACTAGCCCGGCGGGCGGGTCGTCGGCTTGCCCACGCCTGGCGGGGTGGTGCTGGCGGGCGGGGGCGTCGTACCGGGCTTGGGGCCGCAGCGGATGTCGTCGGCCGCGTTGTACTTGGTCACGAAGGACTCGGTCTTCTTCCGGACGCCGTTCTGCGCGAAGTACCGGTAGATCGTGATGTCGAACCCGGCGGTCGGAGCCTGCGCCCGGCAGTTCGCCTCGGTGTTGTAGACGATCCCGGGCTTGCGGGGGTTGGACTTCCCCGACTGCCCCGCGGTGATGTCCCAGACCTTGGTGCCCCAGATCTTCACCGTGATGCTGCCCGGGCTGCCCGGCGTGGACGCCTTGAAGATCGTCTGCACCAGGATCCCGTGACCGGAGTCGTTCAGGAACTTCATGTCCACCGACGGCCAGGCCACGGTCGCTTCCCGGCCGATCGGGTAACGGCTGATGTAGACGCTGTGCGCCTTGTGCTCGACATCCTTCAGCCCGGCGAAGAACGCCGCGTTGAAGGTGGTGGTGGCCGACTGCGAGACACCGCCACCGAGGTCCAGGACGAACTTGCCGCCGCTGATGATGTTGCCCTCGGTGAACCCGTTCTCCTTGGTCCGCTCACCGACGATCTTGTTCAGGCTGAACGTCTCGCCCGACTTCAGCAGCGTGCCGTTGATCTTGCGGGCCGCGGTGCCGATGTTGACATTGCGGTACGGCGCGTGCGGGAACTGGGTGGTGAACTGCCCCATCACTTCCTTGATCCCGAGCGCCTGCACCGCCTCGGTGGTCACCTTCGCCTTGGTCGGCGCCAGGTTGACCACGGCCCGGCGCTCACCGACCGGCTTGGGCAGCGCGGCCAGGATGGCGGTCCCGACCTTGGCCCGGTCCACCACCATGCCGTCGACGGCCGGGATGACCTTCGGGCCGGCGCCGACGATCTGCACGCTGGCGTCCTTCGGGAGCGTCTCCAGCGCCTTGAACCGCTGCTGGAACAGTGGCTCGAGCAGCTTCGTGCTCAGCGACGGGGTGATCACGCCGTCCTTGACGGTCACCGCCAGGCCCGGGGCCAGCTCCTCCGGCGTGAGCTCGACCGACTTCGACCCGACGGTCAGCCGGATCGGGCCGGACATCGCCGGATCGGCGAACTCCGTCATCGCCTTCTGGATCGCGTCCGCGTCGGCCTGCGGCTTGGTCACGCTGACCGCGAGCTCGTCGGGGGTGCCGTCAGCCGGGTACGCGGCGAGCAGGATGCCGCGCGCCTTCGCGTTGTCGAGCTGCAGTCCGTCGGCAGCGGCGTGCTGGACCGGCTTGGCGTCCTTGAACGTGATGGTGCCGTCGGTAGCCGGCCGGTTCACCCGCTTCGCGAGCTTGGCGACGGCCGCCTGCAGCTTCGCGTCGTCCTTCGTGACCACCGGCTGGATCGCGTCACCGCCGGTCAGGGCATGCCAGATGTGGCCCGGGGCCAGGCTGCGGCCCGCGCCCGCGGCGTCGACGGTGGCAGCGACGTCCACGCTGAGCCCGGCCTCGACCGGATCCACCTGGTACGTCGACTCGCCGGCCTTGAGCGTGACCGGCTGGGCCAGGCGGTCCTTCAGGCCGGCCTCGAGCTTCGCCTTGGCGGCTTTCTCGGACAACCCGCCGACGGGGATGCCGAGCACGGTCGTGTCGCCGGGAATCTTGTCACCGGCGAACGCGAACGCCGCGCCGTACCCCACCACGAGCACGCCAAGCCCCGCCGCGGCGATGATCCCCGCGAGTTGCTTTCTCCCCACCGGACAGAGTCCTCCTGCTCGAAGCCGTGTGCACAGGCTGCGCCCGCGCGGGGCACAAGGGCACATCCTACGGGAAGGCCCAGCCCACTCCGACCCTCGGGGCAGGCCCGGTCTGCCCCTCCACACTCACACGTCCGGTAGCTCTCGGTAACCACCCGCGTGATAGATCAACGCTCCGTGATCACCTGACCCGGGTACGCCCAGGCTGAGGACCTCCCCGACCACGATCGTGTGGTCGCCTCCGTCGTACGTCGCCCAGGTCCGGCACTCCAGCCACGAGAGCGCTCCCTCGATCACCGGGCAGCCGGTCTTCGGGCCGGCCGCCGTACCGATGCCGTCGAACTGGGTGTAGAGATCCCGCCCGGACCGGGCGAACCGGTCCGCGATCGGCTGCTGGTCCCCGGCGAGCACCGACGCCGCCCAATACCCACACTCGTGGACGGCGGCATGCATCCGGACACCCTTGTCGACGCAGACCAGCACCAGCGGCGGATCGAGCGAGACGGAGGTGAACGCGTTCGCCGTCATCGCGTGCGCGACCCCGTCCTGGAGCGTGCTCATGATGGTGATCCCGGACGCGAACCGCCCCAGCGCCGCACGGAACTCCGCGGGCGCCACACTCCCACTGGGGTCCGAGGACGACACCCCAGCAGCCTATGCCCGCCGAAAGGTTGATGCCTCAACCGACCGTGTGGATCCGATCACCTTGTCAGAGGCCGGCGAACAGGTCGTCCTCCACGCCGTCCGGGCCTGGGGCGGCGGTGCCTTTGACCAGGCGGTACGCCTCGGAGCCCCAGATCTCGTTGCCGTTGTTGTTCGACAGCGCGAAGAACGGGCCGTCGACGGTGATCTGGGTGGCGTGCGCCTTCATCGCGGTCATCTTCTGATCGAGGTACTGCCCGGCCTCGATCACACAGTCGACGTACTTGTCCGGGGTGACGAAGGGCCCGAGCGGCCCGTCGGGGTCCATCCCCTCGAACGTGGTCGTGTCGCCGGACTCGCGCAGCTTGCGCAGGCTGTCGCGCAGACTCGACTCGGCCATCGCGATCCAGTAGATCTTCGAGATGTCCCAGGCCTCACCCAGATCCTCCCGGTACGACGGAGCCGCGGCGAGCGCGGCCGCGTACGTCGCGACGCGGTGCGCCTGGATGTGATCGGGGTGGCCGTAGTTGCCGTACTGGTCGTAGGTCACCAGCACCTGGGGACGGATCTCGCGGATCACCGGGATCAGGTCGTTCGCCGCCTCGAGCAGGTCGGCCTGCCAGAAGCTGTCCTTCCGGGTGTCCGGCGGGACGTCGGCGTTGCCCTGGTCGTTGTAGATCATCCCGGTGTCGCGATATTTCCCGGGCGCACCGAGGTAGCGGTGATCGGTGACACCGAGCTCGGCCATCGCGGCGGCGAGCTCGCCGATCCGGTGCTCGCCGAGCTGGTCGGTCTGGTCGGCGGCCAGGTGGGTGAGCTCGGGGACGAGCACCTCACCTTCCTCACCGAGCGTGCAGGTGATCAGCGTGACACTGGCACCCTCGGCCACGTAACGGGCCATCGTCACACCGTTGTTGATCGTCTCGTCGTCCGGGTGGGCGTGCACCAGCAACAGCCGGCGATCAGGAAGCTCGCTCATGCCGAAAGCCTACGTCGCCGTTCGGACAGAAAATCGTCTCAGTCGGGCGGTCAGCCGAACCGGCGGACGAGCAGGCAGCCGGCCTGGAAACGGGACTTGGCCCCGAGGCCGGCGATCAGCGCGCTGATCTCGGCCCGGACCGTCCGCAGCGACAGGCCCAGCTCACGGGCGATCGCCGCGTCCTTGGCGCCGGTGGACATCATCCGGCCGATCGCCACCTGACGACTGGTCAGCTCCTTCACCGCCGCCTGGGTCCGCCGTCGCGAACCCAGCTCGTAGACGTCGCAGACGATCTCCGGGGCGATGTCGTCCCTCCGCACCGCAGGGACGACCTGGTAGACCGACATTGCTCGCTCCTCCCCAATAGCTCAGGGGAAGATTCTCCCGTCCGGTCCAGACCGCCCGCCAGGTACAACCCATACAGTTAACCCATACAGTTGATCGGGAGTGTGACTTCTGCCACTCAGCGCCAGGATCACAGCTGCCGGAGCAGCTCGCGGACGAACGGCCGGTCCGGCACCAGCCACTCCGACTCGTCCAGCTCGTCCGGGGCGAACCACCGCAGTTCCGCGTGCTCCCGCAGTACCGGCTCCCCGGCCACGATCGAGGCCAGGTAGACGTGTAATCGATAGCGATCGGAGATGCCGACCGGCGGCCCCAGCGACGCCCCGACCTTGATCTCCAGGTCGAGCTCCTCGCGGATCTCCCGCACCGCCGCCTGCTCCTCGGTCTCCCCCGGCTCGACCTTGCCGCCCGGGAACTCCCACCCGCCGTCAGGCCCTGGCCGGTACGCCGCCAGCACCAGACCGTCCCGGACGACGGCCACTCCTACGACTATCTGCACGTCGCGACTCTTCCATATATACAAAGCAAAACTGTCGACGGCGTCCGGCAGGATGACCGGTATGCCGTTGCAGAACAGGGTTTTACCCACCCAGGAGATCGTGGCCGAGCCCGACCGCGGCCTGCTGATGGGCAACCGTGGCACGCTGCACGGACCCGACCGCCGCCTCGGAACCACCCGCTGGCGATCGAAGGCCTGGATCTGCTGCGTCCTTGACTGGAAGGGCGTTCGGCGCGATCCGATGCCGCCGGGACGCTGGACCGCACTGTTCTTCTTCGACGAGGCCGTCGCCCTCGCGGCCGGCCATCGCCCCTGCCACTACTGCCGCCGCAGGGACTTCCTCCTGTACGCCGGCGCCTGGGCCGGCGGCCGCGGTCTGGACGAACGACCGCGCGCCGCGGCGATGGACGCCCAACTCCACCTCGAGCGCGTCGACCCGCGCACCCGGCAGCAGCGCACCACCATCCAGGAACTCGACGAACTCCCTGACGGCGCGATGATCCGGTACGACGGCCGCCCGGCCCTGGTGCTCGACCGCCAGGTGCTGCCCTGGTCCTGGGACGGGTACGGCGATCCGGTCCGGCCACCCGGGCTGCACCAGGTCGCCGTACTCACACCACCGGCGAATCTCGTTGTACTGAAGGCGGGATTCACTCCATTACTGCACCCGACGGCGCTCGGCAACTGAGGTAAGCCTAACTAGAAACACGCCGTACCGAAGGGTCTTCCGTTGGACGCCTGGCAGGGGCAAAGTGTGCCCATACTGACAGCGACAAAACAATCACTGGAGTCGGCATGGGTGAAGGCAACAGCGGCGTTGCCGCGGTCGTCCGCGCGCTCGAGACGCTGCATGCGGCCGTCGGGAATCTCAGCCAGGAGTACGGTGACACCCTCGGCATTCGCCGGTTGGTGTCGGACGTGGCCAGGCTGAACGACGATCTGGCCGAGCTCGGCCCTCCCGACCCCCGTCACAAACCCGGACCTGTTCCGGAGGAACTCGAGGAGATTC
Organism: Kribbella steppae; assembly: GCF_004342025.1. Taxonomy (GTDB): domain Bacteria; phylum Actinomycetota; class Actinomycetes; order Propionibacteriales; family Kribbellaceae; genus Kribbella; species Kribbella steppae. The sequence goes on from NZ_SLWN01000002.1 coordinate 471,059, forward strand.
CCGACGTGGAGTATGACGCGTCCATGTGGACAGACGCGGAGCACGAAGGCTTCGGCGCGCCTGACAGGCACGCTCCCTGATGGCGACTGGTGTTAGCGCTCCCGGTCGCGCACAGATCGGGCAGAAAACTCTCAGAACCGATCGCTGGTGGCTGGCGCCGCTGCGGATCGGGGTGATCCTGGTCTTCTTCATCGTCTACGCGACGATCCGGATCTTCATGAACCAGTGGTACTGGGTCGAGGAGTACCACTACCTCACCCCGCTGTACTCCCCTTGTATCAGCGATTCGTGTGTCGCCGGCTCCAGCCACCTGGGCACCTGGTTCCCCAAGTTCCCGGCGTTCCTGCCGCTGAGCCTCATCACCTTCGCGGTGCTGGCCGGCTTCCGCGGCACCTGCTACTACTACCGCAAGGCGGGCTACCGGTCGCTGTTCTTCGCACCGGCCGCCTGCGCGGTCCCGGAGCCGCACAAGAAGTACACCGGTGAGCGCAAGTTCCCGCTGGTCGCGCTCAACCTGCACCGCTACTTCTTCTACGGCGCGCTGGTCTTCGGTCTGCTCAACGTGTACGACGGCATCCTCGCCTTCCACGGGAAGGACGGCGGCTTCGGCATCGGCCTGGGCACGGTGATCATCTGGGTCAACCTGGTGATGCTCTGGCTGTACACGCTGTCCTGCCACGCCTGCCGGCACATCGTCGGTGGCCGGCTGAAGAACTTCTCCAAGCACCCGCTGCGCTACCGGTACTGGACCTTCGTGTCCAAGCTGAACCCCAAGCACGGCACGTTCGCGATGACGTCGCTGTTCACCGTGATCCTGACCGACGCCTACATCATGGCGCTGTCGGCCGGCTGGTTCTCCGACCTGCGCATCTTCAACTGAGACGGACCTTCTCTCTCATGACTGAGCTCGAACGACACACCTACGACGTCGTCGTGATCGGGGCCGGCGGCGCCGGTCTGCGCGCGGCGATCGAGGCCCGCGAACAGGGCAAGCGCACCGCGATCGTGTGCAAGTCGCTGTTCGGCAAGGCACACACCGTGATGGCCGAGGGCGGCTGTGCCGCCGCGATGGGCAACGCGAACTCGAACGACAACTGGCAGGTCCACTACCGCGACACGATGCGCGGCGGCAAGTTCCTGAACAACTGGCGGATGGCCGAGCTGCACGCCCAGGAGGCCCCGGACCGGGTCTGGGAGCTGGAGACGTACGGCGCCCTGTTCGACCGGACCCCGGACGGCCGGATCAGCCAGCGCAACTTCGGCGGCCACACCTACCCGCGGCTCGCCCACGTCGGCGACCGTACCGGCCTGGAGCTGATCCGCACCCTGCAGCAGAAGATCGTCTCGCTGCAGCAGGAGGACTTCCGCGAGACCGGCGACTACGAGGCCAACCTCAAGGTGTACGGCGAGTGCACCGTCACCGAGCTGTTGAAGGACGGCGACGCGATCTCGGGTGCCTTCGGCTACTGGCGTGAGTCCGGCCGGTTCATCCTGTTCGACGCACCGGCCGTCATCCTGGCCACCGGTGGGGTCGGCAAGTCGTTCAAGGTCACCTCGAACTCCTGGGAGTACACCGGTGACGGGCACGCGCTGGCGATGCGGGCCGGCGCGACGCTGATCAACATGGAGTTCATCCAGTTCCACCCGACCGGCATGGTCTGGCCGCCGTCGGTGAAGGGCATCCTGGTCACCGAGTCGGTCCGCGGTGACGGCGGCGTCCTGAAGAACTCCGAGGGCAAGCGGTTCATGTTCGAGTACGTGCCGGATGTGTTCCGGGCGCAGTACGCGGAGACCGAGGACGAGGCGGACCGCTGGTACAAGGACCCGGACAACAACCGGCGGCCACCGGAACTGCTGCCGCGTGACGAGGTGGCCCGGGCGATCAACTCCGAGGTGAAGGCCGGCCGCGGTACGCCGCACGGCGGTGTCTTCCTGGATGTGTCGTCCCGGCTCCCGGCCGAGGAGATCACCCGCCGGCTGCCGTCGATGCACCACCAGTTCAAGGAGCTCGCGGACGTCGACATCACCGCCGAGCCGATGGAGGTCGGTCCGACCTGTCACTACGTGATGGGCGGCGTCGAGGTCGACCCGGACACCGCGCAGTCCGTCGTACCGGGCCTGTTCGCGGCCGGTGAGGTCGCCGGTGGGATGCACGGGTCGAACCGGCTGGGCGGCAACTCGCTGTCCGACCTGCTGGTGTTCGGCCGCCGGGCCGGCATGGGTGCGGCGATGTACGTCGACTCGCTGCAGGGCCGGCCGAAGATCGCCGAGGAGGACATCGACACGGCGGCGGCCGAGGCGCTGGCGCCGTTCGAGCTCGAGGGCGGCGAGAACCCGTACACGATCCACCAGGAACTGCAGCAGTCGATGAACGACCTGGTCGGCATCATCCGCAAGGAAGAGGAGATGGAGCAGGCGCTCGGCCGGCTGGCCGAGTTCCGCGGCCGGATCGCGAAGATGACGGTGGAGGGCCACCGTCAGTTCAACCCCGGCTGGCACCTGGCCCTCGACCTGCGCAACATGCTGACCGTGTCGGAGTGCGTGGCGAAGGCGGCGCTGCAGCGGCAGGAGTCGCGCGGCGGTCACACCCGGGACGACTACCCGGGGATGAACGCCGAGTGGCGCAAGCTGCTGCTGGTCTGCTCGCTCGACGCCGATCACGCGGTGAACGTGGTCCAGAAGGACCAGATCCCGATGCGCGACGACCTGCTGGAACTGTTCGAACTGGACGAGCTCAAGAAGTACCTGACCGAAGAGGAGTTGCCTGCGCATGACTGAGCGAAGCGAGGGCATCAATAAGCACAGCGAGCTCTGCTCATCGGCGCCCGCAGCGCAGCGAGGACGCCGATGAGTTACAAAGGCAAGTTCCGTGTTTGGCGGGGCGACTCCGAGGGTGGTGACCTCAAGGACTACGAGGTCGAGGTGAACGAGGGCGAGGTCGTCCTCGACGTCATCCACCGGCTGCAGGCGACCCAGACGCCGGATCTGGCGGTCCGGTGGAACTGCAAGGCCGGCAAGTGCGGCTCCTGCAGCGCCGAGATCAACGGCATGCCGAAGCTGATGTGCATGTGCCGGATGAACACGTTCGCCGAGGACGAGGTCGTCACCGTCACCCCGATGCGCACCTTCCCGGTGATGCGGGATCTCGTCACCGACGTCTCGTACAACTACACCAAGGCCCGGGAGATCCCGGCCTTCACGCCGCCGGTGGACGTGAAGCCGGGCGAGTACCGGATGCAGCAGGCCGACGTGGAGCGCTCGCAGGAGTTCCGCAAGTGCATCGAGTGCTTCCTGTGCCAGGACACCTGCCACGTCATCCGGGACCACGAGGAGAACAAGGAGAACTTCTCCGGTCCTCGCTTCCTGATGCGGATCGCCGAGCTGGACATGCACCCGCTCGACGCCGCCGACCGGCAGCTCGAGGCCCAGGAGCAGCACGGCCTCGGCTACTGCAACATCACCAAGTGCTGCACCGAGGTCTGCCCTGAGCACATCAAGATCACCGACAACGCGCTGATCCCGATGAAGGAACGCGTCGCCGACCGCAAGTACGACCCGCTGGTCTGGCTCGGCAACAAGATCCGCCGCCGCCCGGCGTAGCAATGCGTGAACCCCCGGCACCACGCCGGGGGCTCTCGCCGGGGGCGTTCACCCGTGTGGGGGAGCTGTTGCGGGTGGTTCGGGGCCTAGGGTTCCGGGCATGGACATCGTGCTGGTCGGGCTGATCAACGTCGGCATCTTCATGGTGATCTTCGTACCCGTCGCGCAGCGCCTGCTCGGCGTCCGGTTCGGCCTGATCCGGCTGGCGATGGGCGCCGGGCTCACCCTCGCCGTGTTCGGACCCATCGCGTCAGCGTTGGTCGGGCCGCCGCCGTTCGAGGGCTCGAACGCCGCGGCGGTCGCGTTCCTCGCGCTCACCACGGTCTGTTCGATGCTGGCCGGCCTGATCTTCCTGGTCCTGTCCGAAGCAGTCGTGCCGACCGGCTCGTTGCCTCGGGCCCGCGATCTACGTCGCGACGTCGGCGGCCGGATCGCCCGGACCAAGCGCTACCTCCAGATCCTCCGGATCGCGATCAGGCACGGCCTCGGCCCGTACCTCCGCGGCCGTCGCCGCCCGGGCCGCGAGAACCCCGCCGGCCAGGCCGAGCTCGCCCGTTCGCTCCGTCATGCTCTCGACGAGGCCGGCGTCACGTTCGTCAAACTCGGCCAGGTGCTGTCCACCCGCAGCGATGTCATCCCCGCCGCCGTCGCCAACGAGCTGAGCCGTCTGCAGGACCAGGTCTCCCCCGCGCCGTGGCCTGAGATCGAGGCCGTCCTCACCGAGGAGCTCGGCGCACCGCCACACCAGCTGTACGCCGACTTCGACACCGAACCGCTCGCCTCCGCCTCGGTCGCTCAGGTCTACACGGCTCGGCTGCCGGAGGGCGCGGATGTAGTCGTCAAGGTCCAGCGCCCCGGTATCGCCGCGGTCGTGGATCGGGATCTCGACATCGTCCGGCGGCTGGCCCGGCTGCTCGAGCGGAACACCGACTGGGGCCGGTCGATGGGCGTCCGGGCTCTCGCCGACGGGTTCGCCGAGGCGATGCGCGAGGAACTGGACTTCACCGTCGAGGCCGGCAACATGACCACGATCGCGGCCGGCCAAGCCGTTGCTTCGAACAACGACCTGGTCGTGCCCGAGCTCTACCCCGGGGCCTGCACCCGCCGGGTGCTGACGATGCAGCGGCTGGACGGCATCGGCCTCGGCAACGCCGCACGGGCGATCGCCGACCGCGGTCTGGACGCGACCCGGCTGGGCCGCGTGCTGTTCGACTGCCTGCTCGGTCAGGTCGCGATCGACGGGGTGTTCCACGCCGACCCGCATCCGGGCAACTTCCTGCTCCTCGACGACGGCCGGATCGGCATGCTCGACCTCGGCTCGGTCGGCCGGCTCGATCCGGCCACCCGGGAGGCGTTGCAACGGTTCCTGCTCGCGATCGACCACGGCGATCCGGTCGCCGCGACCGACGCCCTGCTGGAGATCGTGTACCGCCCTGACGTCATCGACGAACGCAGTCTCGAGCGCGCCGTCGGGCAGTTCATGACCCGCCACCTCGCCGCCGGGGTTGCGTTGGGGCCGGCGATGTTCAACGACCTGTTCAAGATCATCACCTCGCACGATCTCGGCGTACCGCCGGAGGTGGCCGCGGTCTTCCGGGCGCTGGCCACGATCGAGGGAACCATCTCGCGGATCTCCCCCGGGTTCGACCTGGTCGCCGCGTCCCGCCAGTTCGCTTCGGCGCATGTGACCGACCGCCTCGCTCCGGAGGCATTACGCCGTACGGCGACCGAGGAGCTCGCGACATTGTTGCCGATGTTGCGGCGACTGCCACGCCGGATCGACCGGATCACCGCCGCGGCCGAGAGCGGTCGGCTGGGCCTGAACGTCCGGCTGCTCGCGGACGATCGGGACCGTCGGCACATCACCACGCTGCTGCATCAGGTCCTGCTCGCGATCCTCGGCGCCACCGCCGGTTTGATGGCGGTCCTGCTGCTCGGGACGCCGGGCGGCCCGAAGATCACCGAGACGATGACCCTGTTCCACCTGTTCGGCTACAACCTGCTGGTGATCTGCGCCGTCCTGGTCCTCCGCGTCCTGGTCCTCGTCTTCCGCCTGCCCGACAGCAGCCGCACGTGACCCGCATCCTCCGCTCTTCAGCCACCTCCCTTGACTTGAAGTTCACTTGAACTTTGAGGATATGCACCATGTCCTCGACCACCGCCCCTGCCGCGACCCCCCAACGACTGTTCAGCGGCCGGCACCTGCCGCTCGTCCTCGGCGTGATCGGACTCGTCACCCTCGGCGCGTTCGAGAACCGCGCGGTCGGTACGGCGTTGCCGACGATGGTGCGGGAGTTCGACGCACTCGGCAGCTTCGGGCTGGCCAACGCGGCGCCGAACGCGAGCTACCTGATCTCACTCGCGATCGCCGGCCTGTGGTCCGACCGTCGCGGCCCGATCCCGACCCTGCGGGTCGGCGCGATCGCGTTCACCCTGGCCCAACTGCTGGTCGGTACGGCGGCCGCGATGCCGATGGTCGTCGCCGGCCGGCTGCTCAGCGGCTTCGCGGAAGGGCTGCTCGACGTCTCGCTGATGGTGCTGGTCGCCCGTGCGCTGCCCGCCGTACTGCGGCCGAAGATGTTCTCGCTGTTCGCCGCGATGTGGATCCTGCCGTCGGTGCTCGGTCCGGTGCTGACCGGCCTGGTGACCGAGCAGTTCGGCTGGCGCTGGGTGTTCCTGGGTGCGGTCCTGCTGATCGTGCCGAGCTGGATGCTGCTCGGTCCGGCGATGCGGCAGTCGGCGAACGCTCCGGTGCCCGAGCGCAGCGCCGAGGATGCGGCCGAGCTGCAAGCGTGGCGGGCGGCGCTTCCGTGGGCGCTCGCCGCCTCGGTCGCGTTGTTCTCGATGACGCTGGCCGGTGACCACCTGGAGGCGCATCGGGTGATCGGCGGGATCGCGATCCCGGTGGCGCTGGTGGTGCTCGCGCTGGCCGCCGTACGGGTGATGCCGAAGGGGACCTTCGTGGCGCGGCGAGGGTTTCCGGCCGTGGTCGCGGTTCGGGGACTTGGGGGTGCGGCATTCGCCGGGGCTGGTGCGTATCTGCCGCTGTTGCTCACGCTGCAGCATCAGTTCAGCCCGTCGCGCGCCGGGGTGACGCTGTCGATCACCGGCGTGAGCTGGGCGCTCGGGTCCTGGTTGCAGGGGCGGAACCTCGGCATCACTCGGGTCAACGTGCTGCGATCGGGTCTCGCGCTGATGACGGCCGGTCTCGCTGTGACCTCGTTGCTGGCATGGACGGATGCGACGACGTGGTTCGGCTTGATCGGTTGGGCCTTCGCCGGTGTCGGGATGGGCCTGAGCTCCTCGAGCCTGTCGGTCCTCACGCTGGACCTGTCCGACGCCGGCAACTCTGGCCGCAACAGCAGCGCCGCCCAGATGGCCGGCACGATGAGCATCGCCACAGCCCTCGCCGTCAGCGGCACCCTGCTCGCCCTCAATGCCGCCGATCCGCAGCCCTGGGTCTTCGGCGCCATCATCTCGGTCAGCGCCGCGATCGCCCTCCTCGGCCTCCTCACCGCGGGTCGCGTCCGCCCCTGAGGTTTGGAAATTTGCTTGCGTGAGCTAAGGTTTGCTTGTGCGAGCAAAACGAACGCTTACCGAGCAGACGCGGCGGAGTCAGATCGTGACGGCGGCGATCGAGGTGATCGCGGCGGGCGGGTCGGCGCAGGCGAGTTTCAAGGCGATCGCGGAGCAGGCCGGGCTGAGCAGCACCGGGCTGATCTCGTACCACTTCGCCAATCGGCATGAGCTGATCGAGGAGGTCGGACGGCAGATCCTGGAGACGTTCGGCGACTTCGTGCTCGAGCGCACCCAGGGCATCGAGGAGCCGGCCGAGGTCCTGCACGCCTTCGTCGAGGCGAATGTCGCGTTCCTGCGCACCCACCGTTCCCATGCGGCCGCACTGGTCCGGATCAAGCAGGATGTCGCGCCCGCCGAGCTAACGCGATCGGACCAGGACCGGTTGGCCGACGTACTGCGGCTGGGTCAGGCGAACGGCGTACTGCGCGAGTTCGACCCGCATCTGGTCGCGGTGTTCATCCTGTCGATCCGGGACGGCATCGTCCGCCAGCTCGAACTCGAACCCGACCTCGACCTGGACGCGGCCGGCCGGGAGTTCGCCACGCTGGTCGACCTGGCCACCCGGAAGGCCTGACATGCGAGCGATCGCACTGACCCTGACCCTCCTCGCGGCACTGATTGCCTGTAGCAAGGATGTGAGCCCTCAAGTGACAGTCCAAGGCCCCGTCGTCCACACCGACACCGGCGACGTCCGCGGCACCGTTCATCCGGATCGCCGCGTCTTCCAAGGCATCCCGTACGCCGCCCCACCGGCCGGCGAACTCCGCTGGGCGCCCCCGCAACCCGCGAAGCCGTGGACGGGTGAGCGCGCCGCCACCAAACCCGGCAGCCCGTGTCCGCAGCTGAACAACGTGATCGCCGACCTGTCCGGGACGAACGAGGACTGCCTGTTCCTCAACGTGACCACGCCGGCCACCGCGTCGCCGGACCACAAGAAGCCCGTCATGGTGTGGATCCACGGCGACGGGGCGATCGGGTCCGGTGACATCTTCGATGCGGCCCGACTGGCGGTGGACGGAGACGTCGTCGTGGTGACGTTCAACTTCCGCCTCGGCGTCTTCGGCGGCTTCGGCCATCCCGAGCTGAAGGACTCCGGCACGATCGGCCTGCAGGACCAGCGCGCCGTCCTGCAGTGGGTCAAGCGCAACGCGGCCGCCTTCGGCGGCGATCCGGGCAACGTGACCCTGTTCGGAGTCTCGTACGGCGCCTTGTCGACCAGCGCGCACCTGATGTCGAAGGAGTCGCACGGCCTGTTCCACAAGGTGATCATGCAGAGCGGCTTCACCCTGATGGACATGCCGGCCGGGGCGGTCTACGAAGGCATCCCGGCCCTCCCCTGGTACGGCTGGACCACCACGAAGGACGCCCAGACCCAGGGCGTCGGCCTGGCACAGCAACTCGGTTGCAAGGACCTGACCTGCCTGCGCACGGTCCCGGTCGCCAAGCTGCTCGAAGTGCCGCAGGTGATGAACATCTTCCAGCCGTATGCCCTCGGCAACGACCAACTCCCGGCCGATCCAGCCCAGGCGCTGGCGAACGGCGAGTTCGCGAACGTCCCGGTGCTCTCCGGTACGACGCGGGACGAGCACACGACGTTCGTCGCGTTCTTCCGTGAACTCGCCGGCATGCCGGTCACCGCGGCGGCTTACCCCGAGCTGCTCCGCAAGGCCTTCGGCGACCAAGCTGCCAAGATCCAGGCCGAGTACCCGCTGACGGACTACGCGACACCAGCGCTGGCCTGGGCGGCTGTACTCACTGATCGGATGTGGGCCAAGGCACAGCTGAAGCAGAACCAGTTGCTTTCAGCAAAGAACCCGTTGTGGTTCTACGAGTTCGCGGACCGGAACGCTCCGTTGGACATCCCCTTCCCGAAGGGTTTCCAGGCCGGCGCCTGGCATGCGGGCGACGTACAGTATCTGTTCCGGTCCGGCACAACGGAGATGTCCAAGGACCAGTTGGCGCTGTCCGACGCGATGATCGGCTACTGGACCAACTTCGCGCATCGCAGTGACCCGAACGGCGACGGTCTGCCGGAGTGGCCGAAGTTCACCACCCCGGACACGGTCCAGTCGCTCGCGCCGAACGCGATCCGCCAGGTCGACTACGAACAGGAGCACCGCCTGGCATTTTGGGAGCAGGTTGGGGTCTAGAGTGTGGCGCATGGCTGAGCTGCTGACCGACGACCAGATCGACCAAGCGATCCGCGACCACCTCCCGCAGTGGAAGTTCGCGGACAACGGGCTGGTCCGCAGCGTCAAGCGGGAGACGTTCCTGGACGGCATCCGCCTGGTCGCCACGGTCGCCCAGCTGGCCGAGTCGATGAACCATCACCCTGATATCGACATCCGCTACACCACCATCACCTTCCGGGTCAGCAGCCACGACGCCGGCGGGATCACCGAGGACGACCTCGTCCTCGCCCGCCACATCGACACCGCCGCCGGCTGACCCCGCAGCTCACGCCGTCTGACGTAGTCCCAGCAGAGTCCCGTCGGGATCACGGACATACGCGAGCCGCCCGACCCCCGGCAGCTCTTGCGGGTCGCTCGCGGCCGTCCCACCCGCGTCGGCGACCGCCGCCAACGTGGCGTCCAGGTCGTCGACCTCGATCCAGGCGATCGCCGGCTGCTGTTGGTAGTCCCGACTCATGATCGCCCCGTCGATCCCGTCCCCCGCACCGGTCGACGCGACCAGATAGCCGCCGACGAACGGTGACGCCTCCGTCGTCCAGCCGAACGCCTTGCCGTAGAACGCCGCTGCCCGGTCGAGGTCGGCCGAGGTCAGCTCGACATGAATGATCCGTCCCACAGTTCTCTCCTTCGTCCCAACGGTTCGCAGACCTCAGCGTGGCCGGGCCGAACCGGTGCTGTCTTGGACGGATCTCTCATGCATCAGCGCCGCGATCCCGTTCTCCACCGCGCGGAACGACGAGGCACTCACACCGGTGTACCGCTTGAAGTCCCGGGCGGCATGAGCCTGGTCGTAGTACCCATGCAGCGCGGCCAGCGTCGCAGCGGCGTCGGACGGCCCGTCGAGCAAGCCGCCGACGAAGTGGAAGAACCGGACGATCTCACTGAACTTCTTGGGCCCGACACCGGTCAGCCCGCTGAAGACACGATGCAGGGTCGAGTACGACGTCCCGACCTCAGCCGCCAGTGTGGCAACCGGCAGACCGCCGCGGCTCTCGTCGATGAGTCGTACGGCGCGATCGACCAGGTCTATCTCCAGCGGACGGAAATGCGGTTCCAGGAAGGCGGCCAACGCGTCAGCCCGGTCGGCTCCGAACTCCTGTCCGCGTAGAGCCTCGGCCAGGCGGTACGTCGTACCAGGACCCAGCCAACTGTCCAGGGAGACGACTCCGTCGACGAGTCCATCGGCGACACCGAGTGCTGCGACTCCCCAGGGCTTGAGCTCGACACCGGCATAGCTCGACGGGCCGGACTGGGTGAGCACGTTCGGCCGGGTCATGATCCCGAACAGGCTGGCGTCGTTGAGCCAGTGCGCGCCCGACACCGGATCGTGCCGGTGACCAGGCTCTGCCAGCGCGACCGCGAGTGCGGGCCGGCCGTTCGGGATGAGGATCTCCCGTTGCACCTGGGCCGACCCGGGCGCCTCGACCATCCAGTAGTGCTCGACGACGTCGCGCTGCGCGGCCGGTGGCGGGAAGCGAAGGTAGGCGACCACGGGCTCACGATATGGCTGCTTCGCGTCATGTCGTAGGTCCGCCACGGAGAGTGCTGGCCCGGCACGGCAACCGGCACGTACATCTTGACCATGTTCACCTCAGCCCTCGCCACCTGCTCGTCCTGCCACAGCTGGCGAACCCTGGCTGGTTCTGGAACCGGCCGCACTGCGACACCGTGTACGGCGATGGGTCGGTGACGATCACCGAGACGGACGGCGCGACGCTTGCGCCGACGACCGAGAAGCTGCAGGCGGTCACGTACGCGAAGGTCGCGGCCCTCGAGGAGCCGAACACCCTGATCACGATCGGCCGCCAGTCGATCCAGCGGTCGAGCGACGCCGGCTGCAGTTGGCAGTTGCTCGACAAGGCGCCGGACGACCTGAGCGCGTACGACGTCCAGCCAGGTCCGGGCGATACGGCGTACATCTACAGCGTGAACGACCAGCCGATCCACCGGGTGAAGGGCAGCGTCGTCACCACCGTGCAAGGACCGGTGAACGGCAGCGGACTGGCCGCGCTCGTCGCCGCCCCGGGCAGGCTGCGCGTGGTCGCGGGTGACGGTCAGCTCTACGACTCGTACGACGACGGGCTCAGCTGGCAGCCCATCGGCGTACCGGCGGCGCGGGATCTGTTCCTGTACGACGCCGTGGTCGATCCGCGCAATCACGACCACATCGTCATCGGGGTGATGTCGGACGGCGTCTACGTCACCGACGACGGCGGCCGGAGCTGGATCCGGTCGAAGCCGGTCAGCCGGGTGAACGCGTTCAGCCTGGCCATCTCGCCGGCCGATCCGTCGAAGGTCTGGATGGAGGGGTACGACCGGGACCGCTCGACCCGGTTCATCTGGGAGTCGGCGGACGGCGGGCTGAAGTTCGAGCCGGTGCTGGACCAGAGCCGGGCGACGCTGATCAACGGCAACAAGATGTGGGCCAGCCCGGTCGACCCGGATCTGCTCTACTTCAGCTACGGAACGTCGTTCGCCAACTACGGCGCCGACCTCTACCGCTTCCGCCCGTCGACCGGCGAGCTGACCAAACAGCACAACCGCAACGACGGCATCCCGTCGCTGGCCTTCAGCCCGGCCGATCCCACCATCCTCTACCTCGGGTTGGCCGAGGAGCGGTAAGTCTCTGGCTGGCCCGGATCGGATACCGTTGGCGAGTGACGACTGCCGAGGAATACCGCCTGCTGGGGTTCAGCGACGAGGACCGTGACGCTACCGAGGCCTTCGAGGCGGACCCGGTCGTCGTCAAGGATCTGGCCGACCAACTGCGGGCGGCGATCGGCAAGCTCGGCAGCGAACCGCAGCTCCGGATGCCCGAGGACCCGCGCAACTCGGTCCAGGCCTTCCTCGACACGTTGCCGGACATACGGCGCTTCCACGCCGAGCGAGGCATCCCGGACGAGATCAGCTGGGCCTCCCTCGCCGATCTCGGGCAGCAACTCAAAGTGCATCGCCGGACCTTCGGTGAGTACGGCCTGCAAACGCATTGGTGGATGACAGTGCACTGGACCGGCCAGATCTACGCGCTCGGCCGGCTGCAGTTCCTGCTCCACCAGCCACCGGCCGACAAGCCCGTGCCCGGGACCGAGCCGGGAGAGTGGCTCATCGGCGTCCACATCCCGGAGACCGGTCCGCTGACGCCCGAGCTGGTCGACGACAGCTTCGCGCAGGCGCGGGAGTTCTTCCCCCGATACTTCCCGGAGTTCCCGGTGAAGACGGCGAACCTGTGGTCCTGGCTGATCGATCCGTACCTGCTCGACAACCTTCCGCCGGAGTCGAACATGGTCCGGTTCGGCCGCCGCTTCACGCCGTACGGCGTACCGAACGACAGCCAGGACGGCGCGATCTTCTTCACCTTCCGTACGCACGATCTGGAGCGGCTGGACGAGTTGCCGCAGGACACCACGCTGCAGCGGCTGGTGGTCGGCCGGATCAAGGACGGCGGCACCTGGCAGAGCGCCTACGGCTACCTCCGCCTGTGAGCTAGAGCCTTCGCTGGCACCTAGCGTCGGTCGGATGGGACCGAAGGACAGGAGGTATCAGTCGCCGCCGACATGATCCGCGCGTCAAACCGGCGCGGTCACCTTGTCTGAGGCCGATACCTCCTGTCCTTCGGTACCCGTCACCCGCGGTACTTGGTCAGCCAGCTGACCAGCTCCATGTTGCTGACGCACCGGACGTCCGGTTGTTTGCAGGTCTCCGCGACGAAGCTCGTGAGGGCGTCGGAGTAGACGCTGTTGTTCCAGCGGTTGAAGTGGTTGCCGAGGAACAGCGGCGGGTTCCCGTTCGCCCGGGACTTCGCGAGCGCTTGGCGGTACGTCGCGAGCACCTGTGCCTTCAGCACCGGCGCCTGCGCGATCGGCGCGGTGCGAGCGCCCGTCTGGGTGAACCACAGGTTGTAGTCCATTGTCAGCGTGCTCTTGCCGGTCCCCGCCAACTCGACCGACTGCAGCGGGAAGTTCCACAGACCGCCGGACTTCGTCGGCCAGGCGATCACTCCCGGCTCGGAAGCGTCGTACAGCATCCCGCGCTGCACCATCGCCTGCCGGTACGCCGGTCGATTGCCTTCGAGGCACGGCGTCCGCATCCCCTTCACCGTCGCCGGGTCGAACGGAGCCGCCACGGGCTTGCCGGCCGCGAGCGTCGGACCGGTCCGCACCATCTGGTCGAACGACTGCAGTTCCGCGGTCCATTGCGCTGTGGTCCACCGCCCGACGCCGGTCTGGCCGCAGAAGTGACCGTTCGCGTGGGTGCCGATCTCGTGGCCTTCGGCGATCGCCTGCCGGAGTACGGCGGTCCGCGCCTCGATCGCGCCCGGGTCACCACCCCAGCCGATGTCGGACGCGCCGGGCTTCTTGTACGGCGGTTTGTAGTCGGTCCGGCGTGCGGACGGGTAAAGGTACGGGCCGGACAGGAAGAACGTCATCCGAGCGTCGGCCTGCTTGGCGACCGCCCGCCAGCGAGCCCAGAGGGCAAGATCACCGGCGCCGTCGAACGAGACGACCACGAACAACGGCGGCTTCCCGTCCGCCAGCCGTGCCGGGAAGCTCCGCGTGACGGGCGCCGCGGCCTTCTCGCCCTTCGTGCTCGGCTTCGCGGTCGGAGTGGGCGGAGTGGGCGGCAGGCTGGGGCTGTGCGGGGTGCTGGGGGTGGCGCTGGGCCTCGGGGTTGGGCGGGGCTTGGTCGGCGTACTCGACGGGGACGGTGCGCCTTCCAGCGGCACGTCGGCACATCCGACAAGCAGCGCCGCCACCACCGCAGCGGCACCGAGGAGGTTCGCCCCAGGCCTCACCACGTGTCTACTGACGCATGCGGGACCGGTTGAGTTGGTCCGGGACACGCCTTCGCGGGGAAACCCGCCAGGCGATCGTTACCCGGCGGTGATCTTGGCCGCGCGGCGCCTGACGGCGATCCGGCGCGAGGTCTCGATCACCAGGCCGATCACGAACGCCAGGCTCAGGCTGAACGCCAGCGCCTTCAGCGAGTCGTGCGCGAACGCGTCACCGCCGAGGTAACCGAGCAGAGCGACGTACGTGTAGGCGACCGTGACGCCGGCGAAGGTGAAGACGAAGAACTTCTTGAACGAGTACCGGGTCGCGCCCGCGGTCAGGGTGGCGACCATCCGCGCGCCCGGGATGTAGCGGACCGTCATCAGGATCAGCCCGCCGCGAGAATGCAGCGCGGCCGACACTTTGTCGTAGACCGCCTGTCTGCGCTCCTGACGCTTCATCCAGCGGTGCAGCGCCGGCCCGGAACCGCGGCCCATGAAGTAGCAGACGGTTTCGCCGATGACGGAGCCGAGCATCGCCAGCACGATGACGAGGAGCAGGTTCTGGTGCCCTGCGGCGGCGGCCATACCGGCCGTGACGACCAGGCCCTCACTGGGGATCACCGGGAAGACAGCGTCGATCGCGGCGGCCAGGAACAGGACCAGCAGCAGCCAATGCGAGGCCATCGCCACACTGAGCAGCTGCCGTGCAGCCTCCATCAACTCTGTCATCCCGAACAGGATGCCATTGAAAGCCAAAAACGCCGCAATCCCATCGATGTGATTCAGCGGTGATTCAGCGGTGGTTCAGCGGTGGTTCAGCGGTGGTTCAGCGGATGTTCAGGGTCCGTCGGCTGTGCGTGCTGTGCGTGCTGTGACGGCGCCGCTAAGTGCTGGGCGAGCTCGGTCCGTGAGTGAATGCCGAGCTTCGCGTAGACCTTGCGGAGGTGGTACTCGACGGTCTTCGGGCTGAGGAACAGCCTGGCCGCGGCCGCGCGGATGCTCTGCCCGTCCGCGAGCAGCAAGGCGATCTGCCGTTCCTGTGGGGTCAACTCGTCCGCCGTACTCGGCACTCGGCGCCGTGCGGTCTCCCCCGTCGCCTTCAGCTCACTCGCCGCTTGGTCGGCCCACCCAGCGGCTCCCAGCTCATCAAACGCTTCAACTGCAAGCCGTAGCTGCGCCCGCGCGTCCACACGCCTCCGCGTCCGTCGTAACCAGGCGCCGTACGCCAGCCGCGTCCGAGCCCGCTCGAACACGTCCAGCGTCTCCGCATGCCACCCCAGCGCCTTCTCGAACCCCTCCTCGCTCTCGTCCACCACTCCCCTCACCCGAGACGCCCGCGCCAGCGACCACGGCTGCCCCTTGGCTTGAGCCTGTACGACGTACTCCCGTGCCACCGACTCCGCGTCGTCGGACCGTCCCAGCCGCAGGTACGCCTCCACCAACTCCGGCGCCGGTGACAAGTCAGGGTCCTTGAGCCCGTTGGACGCCAGTACGTCGAACAGCCGCTCGTACTGCGGCAGCGCGGCCGCTGGATCACCACGGCCCAGCTCGTAGTCGCCGAGCGCGAACAACGACCACACCGTGCCCAACTGGATCCCGCGCTCTGTGCAGATCCGCAGAGCCTCAGCCGCAAGGTCTTGGCACTCCTGATGGCCTTGGTGAGCTGCCAGCCAGGCTTGACCGGCCAGATTCATTGCCAGCTCGGCCGTCTGACCTGTCTCCCGCGCCAGCCGGATCCCTTCGTCGTACGACGTCGCCGCGTCCGCCCAGCGATCAGTAGTGGCGTCGTCCCGGGCCAGCACGAACAGCAAGCCGGGCAGAGCGCCCAACGCGACCTGGTCACGCCGCTCGAGCATCGCCTGCTGCAGCAGGGCTCTGCCCGTGCCGCTCTCTCGGAGGAACAGCGGTGCGATCGCCATCCACACCTGCCGGCGGCGGTCGCGGTCCAGCTCGTCCGATGGCGCCAAGGCGATCGCCTGGCGGATCTGGTCGGTCCCGCCTTGCCCGGCGAGGATCTTGGCGACACCGCTGGCCATCATGCCGATGATGCGTGGACCCGGGCGATCGACAGCAGGTAACAGTCGGTCGATGCCTTCCGCTGCCTTGAGTGCGCACGCGGTGTCGCACAGGCGATAGCACGCACTGACCGCGTCGGCGAGCAGTCCGGTGGCTATGGCCGCGTCCTCGCACTCCGAGGCGGCTTCGATCAGGATGTCGCGTGCTTGGGCCGGTGAGCCGCACTTGACCGCTATGTCTGCCCGGATCTCCTGTGCCCGGATCTTGGTGGTCGACGGCGGCTGCAGCGCCAACGCTTCGTCGAGCAAGGCGTCAGCCCGCTCTGGCAGCCCTGCCGACCACGCTGCCTCGCCTGCCGCGACCAACCTCGGTGCGCGGTCCTGCGGCGCTTCAGTCAGTCGGGCCGCCCGTTCATAGGCAGTCGCCGCGACGGAGTGCGCTCCACGACCGGCTGCGTGACCTGCTGCGACGTCCAGCCTGGCCGCTACCTCGTCGTCAGTGCCAAGCACCGTCTCGGACAGATGCCACGCACGTCTGTCTTCGTCTTGCGTGGCTGCCGCCACCGCCAGGTGCACCGTACGACGCTCAGCCGGGTCAGCACTCGTGTAGATCGCCGACCGGACCAGTGGATGGCGAAACTCGACTCGACCCTCACGGATCGCCACCAGAGCAGCCGACTCCGCCTCAGCCAACGCTGCGACGTCGACGCTCAAGTCCTTGCACGCCCTGACCACCACGCCAAGCTCACCGTCGTCGACAGCCGCTACGAGCAGTGCGGTACGTGCGGCCGGGCTGAGCCGGTTTGCCCTTTTGGTAAAGGCGTCTGCGAGCAATGCGGGGACAGGCAGAGGCACCCCGGGTGGAAGCCTCTGAAGCTCGTCAGGACTGCCGGCCAGCTCCAGCAGAGCCAACGGGTTCCCGGCCACAGTCCGGTGCAGCCGGGCTACCAGGTCCACCGGCAGCCCATGAACCAACTGCTGCGCCGCCTCCAGCGGCACTCCACCGAGCGAGAGGGAGGGCAGGTCGGCTTCGGCGAGTGGATGAGACTCGTGCTGTCGGGCGGCGATCAGCAGGACGATCGGATCCGCGAGGAATCGCCGGGCCGCGAACAGCAGCGCCTCCGCCGACGGACGGTCGAGCAGGTGCGCGTCGTCGACGATCACCGCGACCGGCGCCTCCTCGGCGTACCGGCAGATCAGGCTGAGCGTCGCAGCACCCACAGCGAATCTGTCCGCTGTGCTCTCCCCCGGGCTGAGTGCCAGCGCGGCAGACAGGGCCGCCTGCTGAGGGTGCGGGATGCGACCGAGGTCGGCCAGGGCGGGTCGCAGGAGTTGGTGGAGGGCTCCGAAGGGGACGTCTCGTTCTGCTTCGGTGCCGCGGGCTCGCAGCAGGCGCAGGCCCGTGGTCAGGGTGGCGGCCTCGTCGAGCAGGGTGGTCTTGCCGATGCCGGGTTCACCGGTGACGAGCAGCACTCCGGCCGCACCCACCCGCGCCCCCGCGACCAACTGCTCGATGACCCGACGTTCGGTGTCCCGCCCCACCAGCATGTCTCGCAGTGTGCACCAGGTGGGGCACCTGATGCGACGGCCCGGCCGCCCTGCCTAGGTTCGCCGTACTGATCTAGCAAGGGGGCGGATGACATGACTGTTGCGATCGACAGCGACAAACTGATGGGGCTGGTCTTCAAGGCCGTGGACGAAGTGGGAGCGACGCTGAACGCGGCGCTGGTGGTGATGGGTGATCGACTCGGCTACTACCAAGCACTCGCCGACGACGGGCCTGCGACACCAGGAGAGCTCGCCGAGCGCACCAACACCAGTGAGCACTACACGCGTGAGTGGCTGAACGCCCAGGCTGCGGGCGGGTACGTCGAGTACGACCCGAGCAACGGCCAATACACGTTGCCGCCGGAGCAGATCGTGGCGCTGACCGACTCGAGCAGTCCGGCGTACCTGCCAGGCTTCTTCCAGATCGCACTTGGCACGGTGCATCACACCTCCGAGACAATCGAGGCGGCCAGGAGCGGCGCAGGGATCGGGTGGCACGAGCACACCTCCGACGTCCACGTCGGGTGTGAGCGGTTCTTCCGGCCGTCGTACAACGCGAACCTGCTCCCCAGTTGGCTGCCGGCACTCGACGGCGTGGTGGAGAAGCTGGAGCGCGGTGCGACGGTGGCAGACATCGGGTGCGGTCACGGCGCGTCCACGATCCTGATGGCGGAGGCGTTCCCGCGGTCCGAGTTCGTCGGCTCGGACTACCACCAGGAGTCGATCGAGACCGCTCGACTGCGTGCAGCCGAGGCAGGACTCGGTGAACGGATCCGCTTCGAGGTGGCGCCGGCTGCTGGGTTCAGCGGGTCCAAATACGACCTGGTGACGACCTTCGACGCGCTGCACGACATGGGTGACCCGGTCGGCGCTGCCCGCCACGTCCGGGAGGCACTCGCACCGGACGGCACCTGGATGCTGGTGGAGCCGATGGCCGGCGACAAGGTCGAGGACAACCTGAACCCGGTCGGCCGTGCGTACTACGGCTTCTCGACCCTGCTCTGTACGCCGGGATCTCTCTCCCAACCGGTCGGCCTCGCACTGGGCACCCAGGCCGGTCCGGCACGAATCCGGGACGTCACCACAGCAGCCGGGTTCACCAGGTTCCGCACGGTCGCGGAGACGCCGTTCAACCTGGTGTTCGAGGTACGGCCCTGACACATTGAGGTCCGGGGGGACAGGGTCGAGGGGGACAGGGAGATGACGGAGAGACCTGCGCTGGCACCTGACCTGCAGGGGACGGTCGAGCGCGACGGGGTGACGATCGACTACGCCGTACACGGCACCGAAGGGCCGACGGTCCTGTTGCTGCCGACGTGGTCGATCGTGCCGTCCCGCATGTGGAAGGCGCAGGTCCCTTACCTTTCCAGGCACTACCGGGTGATCACCTTCGACGGCCGCGGCTCCGGGCGCTCCGACCGACCAGTGGGTGCGGAGGCCTACAGCGACTCCGAGTTCGTCGCGGACGCGCTCGCCGTACTGGACGCGACCGAGACCGAGTCCTGCGTGCTGGTCGGGTTCTCACGTGGCTGCCCGTGGGCGTTGCAGTTGGCGTTGGAGCAGCCGGAGCGCGTGCTGGGCATCGTGTGCATCGGTCCGGCCACCAGGCTGGCGCCGAAGCTGGAGGAGCGCACGCAGTGGACGTTCAACGAGCGCCACGACAGCTCTGAGGGCTGGGCGAAGTTCAACCGCCACTACTGGCTCGAAGGCGGGTACGACGACTTCCTCGAGTTCTTCTTCGAGCACCTCTTCAACGAACCGCACTCCACCAAGCAGATCGAGGACTGCATCGACTGGGGCCGGGAGATCGGTCCCGAGCGGCTGGTGGAAACAGAGGTCGCCCGGGGAGCCCACCTGCCGCCGGAGCGGCTCACCCAGGTGTCGTGTCCGCTGCTGGTGATCCACGGCGCGCAGGACGGCATCCGGCCGCATCTCGAGGGTGCGCTGCTCGCAGAGGCCACCGGAGGGTCGCTGGTGACGGTGGAGGGCGGCGGACATGCGCCACACGCCCGCGACCCGGTCATGGTGAACCACCTGCTCCGCGACTTCGTCGACCGGGTCGTTCCGCGGCCGGTACGGCGTACCTGGGTACGGGCGATGAGCCGGCCGAAACGAGCGCTCTACCTGTCGTCGCCGATCGGACTCGGCCACGCCCGCCGGGATCTGGCGATCGCACGCGAACTACGGACGCACCACCCGGACCTGGAGATCGACTGGCTGGCACAGCACCCGGTGACGCGGGTGCTCGAGGACGCCGGTGAGACGGTCCATCCGGCGTCGTCGTACCTGTGCAACGAGTCGAAGCACATCGAGTTCGAGGCGGGTGAGCACGACCTGCACGCGTTCCAGGCGATCCGGCGGATGGACGAGATCCTGGTGGCGAACTTCCTCACCTTCGCCGATGTCGTGGCCGAGCGGCCGTACGACCTGGTGATCGGGGACGAGGCGTGGGACGTGGACTACTTCCTGCACGAGAACCCGGAGCTGAAGCGGTTCGCGTACGCCTGGATGACGGACTTCGTCGGCTGGCTGCCGATGCCGGACGGCGGCTCCCGCGAGGCGCGGCTGACGGCGGACTACAACGCCGAGATGATCGAGCAGCGGGCCCGGTTCGCCCGGCTGCGGGACCGGTCGGTCTTCGTCGGCGACCCGGACGACATCGTCGATGCCTCCTTCGGTCCGGGGCTGCCGACGATCCGCGACTGGACCGAACGCAACTTCGACTTCGCCGGCTACGTCACCGGTTTCGTCCCGTCACGAGTGGACCGGACGGAGCTCGGCTATCCGGCCGACGGCCTGCTCTGCGTGGTGACGGTCGGCGGCTCCGGCGTCGGATCCTCCTTGCTGCAAAGGGTTCTCGACGCCGTGCCGCTAGCGCGACGCTTGGTCCCTGACCTGACCTTCGTCGTCGTGACCGGCCCGCGGATCGATCCCGCCTCGTTCCAGTCCACCCCTGGCGTGACGCTGCGGGGCTATCTCCCCGACCTGCACCGGCACCTGGCCGCGGCGGACCTCGCGATCACTCAGGGCGGGCTCACCACCTGCATGGAACTCACCGCGGCCCGGGTGCCATTCATCTACGTGCCGCTGCAGCACCACTTCGAGCAGAACTTCCACGTCGCCGCGCGGCTGGACCGCTACAACGCCGGCCACCGCCTCACGTACGGCGAAGCCGCCGACCCGATGGTGCTGGCCGAGACCATCGCCAAAGCAATCACCACCTCGCCCGACTACCGCGCCGTGGCTGCTGACGGTGCCGCCCGGGCCGCCCGGTTCCTCGCCGACCTGCTGTGAGACCTTGACAGATACTTCACCAGTTGGTGAAGTGTTGTCGTGCTGACGACGACCTTCGGGGCGCTGGCGGATCCGACCCGGCTGGCGATCGTGGGCCGGCTCAGCCGGGGTGACGCGACCATGGGCGAGCTCGCCGAGCCGCACCGGATCACGCTGCCCGCGATGACGAAGCACGTCGGGGTGCTGGTGGATGCCGGGCTGGTGACCCGGCGCAAGGTGGGCCGGACGGTCGTGTGCACGATCCGGCCCGAGGCGTTCACCGAGGTCGAGGACTGGCTCGGCGACCTCACGGCGTACTGGAACAGCACAGTCGACCGGTTGGAAGAGCTGCTGCGAGGAGGCGGGGATGGGACCTGACATCCGGATCGAACGGGTGCTACCGGCAACCATTCGGAAGGTGTACGACGCGTGGACGCGGGTGGAGCTGCTGACCCAGTGGTACTGCCCGAACCCGGATCTGGAGCTGAAGGTCCAGGCGGACGTCCGGGTCGGCGGTGATTACGTGGTCGAGATGGGTCCACACATTGTCCGAGGCACGTACCTCGAGGTCGAACCGCCGTACCGGCTCGCCTTCAGCTGGCGCTGGGACGGCACCGCCGACGAGCCGACCCGGGTCCAGGTGGAGCTGGCCGAAGTACCCGAGGGCACTCGCATGCTCCTCACCCACACCGGCTTCGAGACCGACGAGGACGCGGCCAACCACCGGCTTGGCTGGGAGCCGGAGCTTGGCCGACTGGCCGGACTACTCAACGCTCAGCAGCCCGACCCCGCAACCGACCGAGGCTGACAACCAGGACGGCGGCTGACCCCGCGGCCTGGCGCTGGAAAAGGTCGAGCCCCGGGCGGCAACCCGGGGCTCAGGCGGATGGATGGACAGTTGGCGGAATCAGCTGCCGGACTTGCGCCGGAACTGGCGCTTCTGCTTGTCGTTGTGCGCCTCGCCGACGCCCTCACGCCGCGTCCCGGACCCCGGGTGCGCGTTGTGATGAGCGTTCTTCTTCTCGAGGGCTTCACGGAACTTCTTCTGCAGATCGTCCGCCGGCTCGCTGGACTTGTCGCTCATACCGTCTCCTTCAAACCGTCAGGCGTACACACCCAAGCTAACCAACTGTGTCACCCACCCGCGAATGGATTACCACCGGGGCCCGTCACCTCGGCGGGAGCAGCCCGGCCACCAGCGCTTCCAAACCCTCGCGATACGTGTCCTGCCCGGCCAGTTCCACCCACTCGTCCGCCACGGACGCCAGCCTCGGGTACCGCTCGGCATCGATCGACGCGAACACCTGATCCCGGTACGGCGTACCACCGGCTGCCCGGCGCGCCTGGCAGCCGGTGGCACTCGCGGCGACCAGCGGCGTACTTCCGACCGAGGCAGGAATGGCGTCCGGCCTGGTCAACAGCTCACGGCAGCTCGGCGGATCGATCGGGCTCGCAGTTCTGTCGACGGTGGCGTTGCACAACAGTTCGAGTGGACCGACGTCGGGCTACTCGCTCGGCTTGCTGATCGCGGCCGTGCTGTTCTGTGTGGCAACGGCTATCGCGTTCAGATACATGCCGGCCCGGTCACAGGCTCGTTAGCCGGCGCCGGACGGGCAGCCCGGCATGCCGCAGTCGGTGGACTCGGGGACCTCGCCGTTGAGATCGTGTTCGTAGGCGTAGTGGAAGCAGTCCCAGTGCATCCGCTCGAACACCTCGTAGTCGTCGCGACTCGACTCCACCTGCTCACCGCAGCGCATGCACGTCTGGTCGCTCATCCCGGCAACGTACCGCGCGCCGTCTCAGCCTGAGAAAATCCCCGCCCGGCAGCGACGGAGATTGTTAGGTTCGAGCAGACGAAAGGGGATGCAGGTGCTGGTCAGTGGTGAGGCAATGCTCGGAATCGCGCTGGTCGAACTCGGATTGGTGATCATTCCCGGGCCGAACATGATCTACCTGGTCTCGCGGTCGGTCGCCCAGGGCCGCCGGGCCGGACTCGTCTCGCTGGCCGGCGTCGGCGTCGGCTTCCTGGTCTATCTCCTGGCCGCCAGCGCCGGACTCGCCACCTTGTTCGCGCTCGTCCCCGAGATCTACCTGACGCTGAAGCTGGCCGGCGCGGCGTACCTGCTCTGGCTCGCCTGGAACGCCTTCCGCCCCGGCGGTAGCTCGGTCTTCGCGACCCAGGAGCTGGAGCCCGACCGGCCGCGGAAGCTGTTCGGCATGGGTCTGCTCACCTGCCTGCTCAACCCGAAGATCGCCATTCTCTACATCTCCCTGCTCCCCCAGTTCCTCGACCCGTCGCGCGGGCACCTCGGCACCCAGAGCCTGATCCTCGGCCTGGTCCAGCTCGCCGTCGGTGTCGCGGTGAACGCGATCTTCGTCATCACCGCCGGTTCGGTCGCCGTCTTCCTGGCCCGCCGCCCGACCTGGATGCGCATCCACCGCTACCTCACCGGCACCGCTCTCGCCGCCTTCGCCGTCCGCCTCGCCACCGACCGCGCCAAACCCCTCGCAACCCACTAGCCAGGTAATTGACGTGCGGTGGGGCAGGCGGCTCGCGGATACTGCTGGGCGTGCCGATGCATCCTGGACAGCTGGACGTGACGACGGATCTGGTGACACGGCTCGTCCGGTCACAGTTCCCGGCGTGGAGCGGCCTGACCATCAACCCCGTCACCTCGCACGGCACGGTGAACGCGCTGTTCCGGATCGGCGACGACCTGGTCGCGCGGCTCCCGATCGAGCCCGGCGACCCGGCCGAGGTGCGCAAAGACCTCGAGGCGGAAGCCGACGCCGCACGCCGGCTCCACGCCATCTCGCCGTACCCGACACCCGAACCGATCGAGATCGGCGAACCCGGCGAGGGGTACCCACTGCCCTGGGCCGTCTACAGCTGGCTCCCGGGGACCATCGCGTACGACGCCGATGTCGCCGGCTCGACCGGGTTCGCCGAGGACCTCGCGACGTTCGTGCACGCGCTGCGTGCCGTGCCGACCGAGGGTCGCGTGTTCACCGGCTCGTGGCGTGGCGGTGTACTCACAACGCACGACGACTACGTCGCCGACGGGCTCGAACGCAGCCGCGGGATGATCGACGTCGACGCCCTCGCCCGGCTCTGGGCCGACCTGCGCACCACCCCGCGGACCGAACCGGACGTCTGGGCGCATCGCGACCTGATGCCCGGCAACCTGCTCGCCGAGAACCGCCGGCTCGTCGGCGTCATCGACGTCGGCACCTTCACCGTCGCGGACCCGGCCATCGACCTCGCCCCGGCCTGGAACCTCCTCGACACCGCTGCCCGGGCCGCGTTCCGTACGGCGATCGGCAGCGACGACAACGAATGGCGCCGCGGCATGGGCTGGTCCTTCGCCCAGGCGATCGGCTGCCTCTGGTACTACGTCGAAACCAACCCCGTCATGTCCCGCACCGCCCACCACACCCTGACGGCCCTGCTCACCGCGGAGTGAGGCGCCGTGCCTAGTCCGCCCGGCTAGCGACGAACACGAATTCCTTCCCGGGCCGATCCGGCGCTTCCCGTACGTCGTCCACCGCGAATCCAGCGGTCCGCAGCGACTCCTCGATCTCCACGCGCTCCCGAAACCGCAACGTCGAATCCGACGTCAGCACAGCGCCGTCCGACGAAAACACGTAGGTACCGCGGAACGACACGAACGGCAACTCGACGCTGGTCAGGTCAGACCAACTCTCGACCGTCTCGCCTCCCGCCACCGGCGTCACCTGGTGGGTGTCCTCCCGTGTCCACTCCTCCCACCCCCGCCGCGCAGGATCCCGCGTCTCGAAGACGAACCGCCCACCCGGCCGCAACGCACCCCGGACACCGCGCAGCGTCCCCGCCCACTCCTCATCGGTGAGGAACACCTGCGCGACGTTCCCCGTCATCACCGCCAGATCGACCTCGAGCGGCGGCAACGTGGTCGCATCCCCGTGAATCCACCGCACCCGCTCGGCAAACTCCTTGCCCTTAGCAACCTCCAGCGAGGCCTCCGCCGGATCCACCCCGACCACCTCAACCCCGAGCCGCCCCAGCCAACAGGCCAACTCCCCCGTCCCACACCCCACATCCAGCACCCGCCCCGCCCCGAACTCCTCCACCATCGCGACGTAATGCTCCAGATCCTCCCGCCGCCCCGGATCCAGCGCGTCATAAACCCCCGCCAACCGCGCAACCCCAAACAATGCGTCAACCATCCCCCGACCGTATGCGGCCAGGCCCGACAGCCGCCACGGATTTTGCCAGCGTACGTTGACATCTGGAGAATGCCAGCGTACGTTTGCATTTCGGTTCTGTCGCCGTACGCTTACATATGTGGAAATGCGGCTCTGAGGAGGTGGCAGGTGGACATCCGAACCCCCGGCGACCTGGGCGCCGTGGCACGAGGCCGCCGCCGCGCCCTCCGCCTGTCGCAGACCAAAGTGGCCGAAGCAGCAGGTGTGTCGAGGGTCTGGCTTGCCGAGTTCGAGAACGGCAAGCCGACAGTCGAACTCGGCCGTGTTCTCTCGGTCCTCCTGACGCTCGATCTCATCGTGGATGTGAGCGCTCCAGGGGAACCTGTCGCGGGCGCAGCGACGGAGCTGGATCTCGACTCCCTGATGGAGGAGTACAACCGGGGAGCAGAATGACCGCGACTGAGCTCAGCCTGCTGCTCGGCGACGAAGTCGCGGGAACCGTGGCCCGACTCTCGAACGGCAAGCTGGCCTTCCAGTACGACGCGGCGTACGTCGCGAAGGGCAGCGCGGCCACACCGATCTCGGTGTCCATGCCGACCCAGGTGACCTCGCACACCGACAGCCGGATCAACCCCTGGCTGTGGGGTTTGCTGCCGGACAACGACGCCGTACTGAATCGATGGTCGCGCGAGTTCCACGTCTCGGCCGGCTCGGCCTTCGCTCTGTTGGCGACGCCGGTCGGTGAGGACTGCCCGGGCGCCGTACGGCTGATCCCAGCGGAGCGCCTGCCGGCGGAGGATGACTCCGGCCTGAGCGACGTCGAATGGCTGACCGAGGCGCAGATCGCGCAGCGGCTGCGTGATCTCAAGCGGGACCACACCACGTGGCTCGGCGCAGACCATGCCGGGCGGTTCAGCCTGGCTGGGGCTCAGGCCAAGACCGCACTTCTCCGGGACGGAGATCGGTGGGGTGATCCGCAGGGGCCGACGGCAACCACTCACATCGTGAAGCCCGCCATCGAAGGTCTGGACATCCACGACCTCAACGAACACCTCTGCCTGTCAGCGATGCGTGCCGCCGGACTGTTAGCGGTCCGCAGCAGGGTCGAGCGGTTCGAGGACCAGAGCGCGATCGTCGTCGCCCGGTACGACCGCCTCTCGCGGGACGGGCGGCAACTTCGCGTGCATCAGGAAGATCTGTGCCAGGCACTGGGAGTCCATCCGGTGCGTAAGTATCAGAACGAAGGCGGGCCCGGGCCTCGAGACATAGCTGCTCTGTTCCAGCGAGTCATGCCACGCTCAGCGGCGCGAGAGGCAACGTTGTCGTTCCTCGACGGACTGGTGTGGAACTGGATCATCGCCGGCACTGACGCCCACGCCAAGAACTACTCGCTCCTCCTGCTCGGAGGCCAGGTGAGGCTTGCTCCGTTCTACGACGTCGCCTCCGCGCTGCCATACAACTCGATTCCCGAACAGAAGCTGCGTTTGGCCATGAAGTTCGGCAGTGGCTACGTCGTCAACCCAGCGGGCAGGCCGTGGGCCCGGCTCGCGACCGAACTGCAACTACCGGAGGCCGAGATCCGCGATCGCGCCGGACGACTCGTCGCCACCGCCCCGGACGCTTTCGCCACCGCAGCCGCGGACCCCGCCGTACGTAGCCTCGAAGTCACACTTCCCGATCGCCTGACCGACCTCATCGCCCAACGCGCCACCCGCTGCGCTCGATCCCTCTGATCACGCCGAAGCGCATGCCAGCAGTTGGTTGAGGGACGCGGGGGTCATGGGGTGCTTGAGGAGGTCGGTGGATTCGCGTTCGGCGAAGTTGGCGTGGTCGGGGTCGGTTGGGCTGATCGATTCGCAGATGGAGTTGTAGGTCCAGTTGAGCCAGCCGGTGACCGCGGTGCCGAACGACGACAGGGTGAGATCGGGCCAGCGTCCCGCGGTGTCGACGTACCCATCGCGGAACGCCGTGACGGCCGCGTGGTTGACGGCCGGACGCAAGGCCCAGTGAGTGAGCGCCCAGGCGACCTCGAACTCGGGCGTCAGCGAACCGGCGAAGTCCCATTCGGTGACGACGAGTTGGTCGTTGTGGCTCAGGCGAACGTTCTCGGGGTTGATGACCTGGTTGCACAGAATGAACTCGGCCCCGTCGAAGTCGGCCTTGATCCTGTCCAGGTCGCGAATCGTCGGGAAGGTGGCGGCGAGCTGCTCGGCCCACGGCTTGCCGGCGGCCCGGGCTCGGCCAAGGAGCTCGTCCCATTCGGCCTCGGACTTCCGCATCATGACGTACGGATGGATGGGTACGTCGGTCGGGAGGGCCAGCGAGTGCAGCGTCCCGAAGATCTCTCCGACCCGGCGCGCCACAGCTGTCGGCGTCGGCGCCACCGGCGACGGACCGACCTCGATCCACTCATGCACCCGCCAGTTCTGTTCCTGGACGGTTTCGATCAGGCGGCCTTCAGGGCTGCGCACAGGAGTCGGCGCGGTCACGCCGGCGGCAACGGCTGCGTCGCGAAGCCGAGTACCGAGTTCGGCCTGGTCCGCAGTGATCCACGGGTAGACGGTGACGGCCAGCCAGCGACCCTCGTCGGTCGTGATCGACCAGCACCGGCCCATCGGAGTGAACGAGACCGGCGATGCCTCCTTGATGACACGACCGAGCCCGAAGGTGGTCGCCAACGCCTCGGCAAGCCCATCGGGTACGACGGGCGCCTCGAGCATCCGGCGTTCCACCTCGGCCTTCAACTCGGCCCAATCACGCAGACCGTACTCAACCGCCAACGTCCGCTGCGCCTCGGCCAGCGATACCTCCGGATTCGACTCACGGAGCGCGGCCAGCAGATCCTTGGCCTCTTTACGGAGAAACCCCAGGCTCGGGCTATCAGGCAGATGTCTCACAACGCGTCCTCTCGGGCCCGGACTCGCACAGGCCACAAGGGAACGCCGCCCAACAGGGGTGGCTTCCAGCCTTCCGGCGAGTCTCGACGCAGCCCCAACCACGCCCCCGAGACGCTACCCGAACCCACCAGTCCAGGCAACGGCCAGCGATCGGGGTGGCGACACTCAGCTAGCTGTCGGTGGCGGCGGCTAACTTCGGCAGACATGGGCGCTCTATGGACTACGACGTTGGCCACCGTCGCCGAGCAACTGAACCGCAACCACATCGAGTGGATGCTCCTCGGCAGCGCAGCGACAGCGCTCCGCGGTGCCGCGATCGTTCCGGGCGACATCGACATCGCCGTCCTCGCAGCCGAGGACGTCACCCGCGCCGCGACCGTTCTGCCGACGCCCGACGCGCCGGAGCTAGCTGAGCCTGACGAACCGTCTGCCTGGATCAGCACAGCGGCAGAGCCGACGCTTCAGTTCGGTGACGCCGGGGAGCGGTGGACCTTCGGCCGATGGATCATCGACGGCGTCAAGGTCGAACTGGCACATATCGACGCGCCCGCCGTAGCCGGGCTGATGATCGAGACCCGCGCACCGCTGGCGTGGCAGGAACGGGAAACTCTGCACTGCCACGGACATCCCGTCCCGAGCGTCCCGGTCGAGGTGCAACTCGCCACGATGATTGCCCGGCAGCAGGACGCCCGGATCACTGCGACCATCGCCGCTATCGACAGGACTCGACTCAACGTGCCACTCCTGCGCCGCGCGATCTCGGACAAGCAGTCAGAAGTCCCCGCCATGACGGTTCCCGAATCGCTCCAACGCCTTCTCGCGCAGGATCAGATCGCGACCGACTGAGTATTGCCTCGGCCGTCTTCGGAGGTGATGTTGGGCTGAAGCGAACTCGACGACGTCGCCGACTCCTACTAACTCCCTTCCCACCGACTGTTCAAACGGTTAAGCGGAATTCGGTCACGTCGCCGTAGGCCAGCCGGCCTGATGTCCCTTACGAACGGAACTCTCCCTCGAATCCAAGTGAGTCTTTGCTGCTGGCGGCCGTGGACATGGTCTGTTTCCCGCACAATGCTGAAATGTGGCGGGCGACTCAGTTCGCCCGGCTAGATGGGGGAAGATCGTGCAGAAGAAGATTCAACGACTTACGTTGCTGTTCGTGGTGGTGATGGGCCTACTGACTGCGCTCCCGGTGTCTGCTCAAGCGGCGACGAATCAAGTCTCGGGGGATGCGTTATATGACGCGGCAGCATGTCCCGCCCCGCCCGCGGGGTACGAGGAGTTTGTCAGCTATCCAGGGCTCGACATGACAGGCAGCCTGGACGGCTGCTTGTACACCAGAGTCGACCAGTCCACGCAGACGCCGAGTGGCGCCTACATGGAGACCGGCGAAGAGGTCTTCGTCGGCAGACTCAATGGTGGTCCCGAGGGAACCTTCGCCACTACCTACAGGTTCGAAGCCAAATTTGCACCCGATCTCACGGAGATTCACGGGCGTTGTCAACACCCGATCGTTGCGGGCAGCGGCACCGGCGGCTTCGACGACGCCACCGGCCGGCTCGACTTCAAGGACATCATCGGAGAACCAGTTACCTACGTCTACCGGGGTCATCTGAAACTGACGTAATGACAGTTGCGGCCGGAGATTCCCTGAAATGTCCGCATGCCGCATTCGCGAGCGCGTAAGGCCCGTCGGCCGAGGTGATGGCTGACGGGCATTGCGGCACCTGAGCAAATCTCAGCGTGCTGAAATGGAATTCGACGCCGGTCGTCGGACTCCCGTGCGCCAAACGTGCCTCAAGGCGGCTTCCGCGACGCCATCAGCCCCGTCCCCCTGAACGCTGCCCAACCTGGTCGGCGGGCGTGGGGTCAACGTTCGAGCTCGCTCGACCGCGTAGCGACGCGAATGCGACCTTGACGCCGTGACCGGCGGCCTGACCCTGATGCGTCAAGGGGACGGATGCGCAATCGTCCAGATTGGGTGATGGACCAGACCGGGTATCGGGCTAGCGTCGGTGAGGGGCACGGGCAGTTTCGATTCGACGGTGGGAGTGGTCCATGACCACGCGTGACCGCGAGGATCTATCCGGGCTCGTCACACAACGCACATGACCGGCTCGGGCCCCCTGCACAGGAGCGCCGGATGACCCCCTTGGCTGACTCGCCTGTCGACTGGTTCGGCGACTGGAGCCTGACCGGCAACTTCACCACCATCGATCTGATCGCGGCCACGATCGGCGCCGTCAACGGCGCGCTCCTGGCCCGCCGACCCTCGCATACCGCGACTACACGATCGTCGGTGTGCTCCTGCTGGCCGTCGTCGCTGCCACCGCGGGCCGGTACGTCATCGACCTCACCAGCGGCGTGCCACCGAAACTGTTCGTACGAGGCGAGTACTACGTGGGCACCGCCCTGCTCGCCGCCTTCGTCTGGGTCATCTGCGACGCCGCCAGTCTGAACAACTGGATCAGTACGGGCGTCGCGTTCGTGGTCGCGTACACCATCCGCCTGCTGGCGATGTGGCGAGGATGGGAGGAGCCCATGCCGAAGCAGCCCCCAGGGGTGCACCCGCATGACGACGGGCGACCCCTGCTCGGGCCCAAGCTGAAGGGCAAGTCAGAGCAGGAGCTTCGGGACCTCGGGCTCGTCGCCGACGACGGCCCGGACGAGGACGAGGCGTAGCCGCCCGCCAGTGCCCCACGGGAAGGGAGCAGGCTCGTGACCTGCGACGGAGCAGCCGCCTCAGACGTTGAAGCGGAATTCGACGACGTCGCCGTCTTGCATGGTGTAGTCCTTGCCTTCCATGCGGACCTTGCCGGCGGAGCGGGCGGCGGCCATGGAGCCGGCGGCGATCAGGTCCTCGTACGAGACGATTTCGGCCTTGATGAAGCCGCGCTGGAAGTCGGTGTGGATGACACCGGCGGCCTCGGGGGCGGTGGCGGCGCGCTTGATGGTCCAGGCACGGGCTTCCTTCGGGCCGGCCGTGAGGTACGTCTGCAGGCCGAGGGTCTCGAAGCCGACCCGGGCCAGAACGTCCAGGCCGGGCTCGTCGATGCCCATCTCGGCGAGCATCTCGCGGGCCTCGTCCTCGTCGCCGAGCTCGACCAGCTCCGCCTCGAACTTCGCGTCCAGGAAGATCGCCTCGGCCGGCGCGACCAGATCACGCATCTGCTGCTTCAGCGGCTCGTCGGACAGCTCGTCGGCGTCGCAGTTGAAGACAAACAGGTACGGCTTGGCCGTCATCAGCATCAGTTCGCGGATCGCGTCGCGGTCCACGTCGGTAGCGATGATCGGCGTACCGGCCTCGAGGTGCTTCTGCGCGGCCCGGACCGCCTCGAGCACGACCGCGCTCTCCTTCTTCAGCCGGGCTTCCTTCTCCAGCCGCGGGATCGCCTTCTCGACGGTCTGCAGGTCGGCCAGGATCAGCTCGGTCTGGATGGTGGAGATGTCGTCGGCCGGCGAGACCTTGCCGTCGACGTGAGTGACATCGTCGTCGCGGAAGACCCGGGTGACCTGGCAGATCGCGTCCGACTCGCGGATGTGGCTGAGGAACTTGTTGCCCAGGCCCTCACCCTCCGACGCGCCGCGGACGATCCCGGCGATGTCGACGAACTGCACGGTGGCGGGGATCACCTTGGCGGAGCTGAACACTTCGGCCAGCTTGCCCAGCCGCGCGTCCGGTACGCCGACCACGCCGACGTTGGGCTCGATGGTCGCGAATGGGTAGTTCGCGGCGAGCACGTTGTTCTTGGTCAGCGCGTTGAACAGGGTGGACTTGCCCGCGTTGGGGAGCCCG
Source organism: Kribbella steppae (assembly GCF_004342025.1). Classification (GTDB taxonomy): domain Bacteria; phylum Actinomycetota; class Actinomycetes; order Propionibacteriales; family Kribbellaceae; genus Kribbella; species Kribbella steppae. Next base: position 502,915 of record NZ_SLWN01000002.1, read on the forward strand.
ACGATTCCGATGGTGAGTGCCACGGGCGTCAAGGGTACGCGGCCAACCCCGCCGTACCCCAATCCGCGGTACGACGAGCATCCCGCCGTACGGCGTCGACCGGTACGACGACGTGCAGTGGCACCCCGCGGATCGTCGTACCGAGGTCAGATCAGGAACGCCTCCAGCTCCGCGTCGTACCAGCGCCTGGTCCGGCCCAGCGGACGCATCCCCAGGCGTCGGCACACCGCCAGTGATGCGGCGTTGTCTGGACGGACTACCGCGTAGATCTGTTCCAGACCACCCCTGAAGCCGTGCGCGATCGCGCCGAGAGCAGCCTCCGTCGCCAGGCCGCGACCCCACGCGTCGGGGTGGAAGTGCCAGCCCACCTCGACTTCGCCCTTGCTCTCGGTCCCGTCGGACGGATCGGGCAGCGGCACGAGCAGTACAGTCCCGGCCACCACGGCCGTCGACCGCTCCTCTACCGCCCAGACGCCGTGCAGCGGATCCTGGTTGCGCTCGTGCCAGCGCTCGATCGTCCGGGACGCGGCGTCCCGGGCCGTCATCACCCGAGGCTGGGCGCCGAGCCAGCGCGACACCTCCCACCGCCGGTAGATGTCGAACACGCGATCCTCGTCGGTGTCCACCCAGTCGCGCACCACGAGCCGTTCCGTCTCGTAGACCACCTTCGGATCCATCGCGGCACCTCCTCATCGCTTGCCGTTGATGTATCCGTCCGAACCAGCCGAGGGCAAGCGACGTCTCCAGTCTGTGACCAGTTGGAGAGTTCGCACCGCCCCTCGAACACGCTTCGTGACCGGTTGCCTGCAATTCCTGCGGTTCGGCTGGCTCGAGGCGGTCTCCTGCCTGTTTCCGGTCTGCCTGTTCGCCGGCCTCGCTGTCTCCAAGTACGTCGACCTGCCGGTCCCCCGGTACGACGCCCTGCTCGTGTACTGCCTCGGCCTGACGCTGCTGTTCTGGCTGGTCCGGCTGGAGACCTGGCGGGAGGTCGCGGTGATCTTCGGGTTCCACCTGGTCGGGCTCGGGCTGGAGTTGTTCAAGGTGCAGGTCGGGTCGTGGCAGTACCCGGGTGAGGCCTACACGAAGGTCGGCGGGGTACCGCTGTTCGCCGGGTTCATGTACGCCGCGGTCGGCAGCTACATCTGCCAGGCGTGGCGGCGGTTCGACCTGCGCGTGAGCGGCTATCGGCCGGTGCTGACGACCGTCCTCGCGGTGCTGATCTATGCGAACTTCTTCACTCATCATTGGATCGTTGACCTCCGGATTCCGATCGCGATCGGGTTGCTCGTCGTACTGCGTCGTACCTGGGTCTTCTATTCGGTCGGCGAACGGCGGTACCGGATGCCGCTCGCGGTGTCGTTCGGACTGATCGGGTTCTTCCTGTGGGTCGCGGAGAACTTCGGAACCTTCCTGGACGCGTGGAACTACCCCGACCAGGTGGATGTCTGGCGACTCGTGCATCCGGCGAAATTCGGCGCGTGGGCGCTGCTGGTGAGCATGAGCTTCGTCCTGGTCGCGAGTGTGAAGTCGCTGGAGGGCAGGCTCTACCACCGCGGCGCACCGGCCACCGTCGCGACGCCGCGCGCGACCGACATCACGACAGCTGAGATCTCACCGCAACACGAGAACGCCAACCAGATCAGGCGATGACGCGTCTCTTCAGATGTCCGGCACAGCAGCGTGAGGCCTGAGCTGTGAGGGCTCCTTCGGGGGAGCGACCGGGGTACATCCGCCTGATCTGCAAGGGAGCAATCATGTCCCGTAGGTTCGCTGCGTTCGTCGCGACCGGTACGGCGCTGGCCATGCTCGTCATCGGCTCGCTGATCGCCATCGCGCTGGGAAGGTCGCACCCGCCCAAGCCCGCTGTCGCGTCCACGTCCACGTCGGTCACGCCGTCGGCGACCCCGACGACAACACCGACCCTCAACGCGCCGACCTCACCGCTGCGGCCGGCTCCGAACCCGACCGCTGCGCTTGCCACGGGCAACAAGAAGGTGCTGTTCCTCAGCTTCGACGACGGTCCGGACCCGGTCTGGACGCCGAAGATCCTGCAGGTGCTCGCCAAGCACGGCGCCCACGCGACCTTCTTCGAGCTGGGCAGCATGGAGGCTGCCCACCCCGGTCTACGTGAACAAGTGCTTGCCGCCGGCAACACGATCGGCAGCCACTCGATCACCCATCCGCAGCTGACCGCGGTGTCCGCCGTCAAGCGGCACCACGAGATCTTCGACGGACCCCGGTCGACCTGTTTCCGGCCGCCGTACGGCGCCACGAATCCGAAGGTCCGCGCCGACATCGAAGCGGCCGGTATGGTGCAGGTCCTCTGGGACGTCGATCCGCGCGACTGGGCCCGGCCCGGCACGCAGGCGATCGTTCAGAACATCCTGACCCACGCTCACCGGCACAACATCATCCTGCTGCACGACGGCGGCGGGGATCGCTCGCAGACGGTCGCCGCTCTGGACAAGGTGCTCCCCCTTCTGAAGGCGCAGGGCTACTCGTTCCCCGCGATGGACTGCTGACTTCGAGTCTTCATCGATGCGACGGAACAGACACGGCACTCTTCGAGCACTTTTCCGGCATTCTCCCGGCACTCCGCGGCGAATCAGCAGAAACTGTCGGTGGCCTTCGGCACTATCTGTCACATGACCGGTACGACGGTGTTGTTGCTGCTCCTGTTCCTCGTGGTGGGGTTGCTCCTCGGGGCTGTGTTCGGTGTGCTCTACGTGCGCGGGAGGGATGGCGCCCAGCTCGCCCGGGTGACGGCTGAGCGGGATGCGGCCGAGGATCGGGTCGTCGAGCTGACGCAGGAGCGGACCGCCGTCGGGCAACAGATGTCGGGGCAGGCGGTGGTGAAGGAGGCGCTGGATCGCCTGCACGCGCAGCTGAACCAGTTGGAGCAGGGGCGCGCGGCATGGCAGAGCCAGCTGCATCAACAGGTCAACGAAGTGCGGATGAGCGGCGAGGCACTGCGGCGAGAGACGGCTTCGTTGTCGACTGCCTTGCGGAAGCCGCAAGTGCGAGGGCGCTGGGGTGAGCTGCATCTGCGCCGTACCGTCGAGCTGGCCGGCATGGTCGCGCATTGCGACTTCACTGAGCAGACAACGACCGTGGGCGAGGACGGCCTGCTGCGGCCGGATCTGGTGGTGAGACTTGCCGAGGGCAAGAATCTCGTCGTCGACTCGAAGGTCCCGCTGTCTGCGTTCCTGGAAGCAGCCGAGTCGGACGACGCCGACTTCCGTGAGGACCGGTTGAGTGCCCACGCGCGGCACCTGCGGACCCACGTGGATCAGCTGGCGGCGAAGGCTTACTGGACCCGGCTCTCGCCGTCACCTGAGTTCGTCATCCTGTTCGTTCCTGGGGAGTCGTTCTTGTCAGCGGCGCTCGACGTCGAGCCGTCCTTGCTCGAATACGCCGCCGAACGCCGAGTGATCCTGGCGACGCCGACCACGCTCATCGCCACCCTGCGCGCGGCGGCGTACGCGTGGAACCAGTCCGCCCTGACCGAGTCCGCGCAGCAGGTGTTCGAGCTGGGTCGCGAACTGTACGAACGCCTCAGCACCATGGGCGACCACCTGAACCGGGTCGGCCGTTCGCTGACCTCCGCCGTCGAGGCGTACAACGGCACGGTCGGGTCGTTCGAGCGGCGGGTGTTCATCACCGCCCGCAAACTCCGCGACCTCCACGTCACCGAGGCGGAGTTGACCGCGATGGAGTCGATCGAAGCCTCCGTCCGCCCGCTCACCGCCCCGGAATTCATAGCCCTCGAGGACCCCCACCCAACCCGCAAGTGGCCGCCGCCCCAAGCCGGCTGACCCCGCCGCAAGCACGAGTCCACTGGGGTGCGGCGGCTGACCCCGGCCCGGCCAGGCGCAAGCACAGCCGTCACCTTGGGTCCTGCGCCTGTCGGAAAGCCGACAGGGGTGGGGTGTTGACAGGCGTTGGTTGGTTCGCGAACGATGAGAGCGCTCTCACCTGGTCGTTCGATGATCCACCGTCCCTCGTCGTTCGGACCTGAGCGCCGGTTCGCGGGGCTGGTGTGCCCCGGTAACGCAGCGGCTCGGCCGTGCCGGCGCCTCGCCTTCTCGTACGGGACAACCTGAGGAGGAACTGTGCGCATCAAGCATCACCTGCTGGCGATCGCCGTGGCCGCGGCGAGTATCGCCGGCGTACTGACGGCAACCAACGACAGTCCGGCGGCGGCCGTCCCGGCAACCATTCCACTGCAGATCACCAACAACTCGGGCCGCGGGGACCCGGTGTACATCTACAACCTGGGGACCAACCTGGCCACCGGGCAACAGGGCTGGGCCGATGCCGCAGGCAACTTCCATGCCTGGCCGGCCGGGGGCAATCCGCCGACTCCCGCGCCGGACGCGTCGATCGCCGGCCCGGCCAACGGGCAGTCGCTCACCATCCGGATGCCGAAGTTCTCCGGCCGGGTGTACTTCTCGTACGGCGAGAAGCTCGTCTTCAAACTCACCACCGGCGGACTGGCGCAACCCGCCGTACAGAACCCGAGCGATCCGAACCGCAACATCGTGTTCAACTGGTCCGAGTACACGCTCAACGACTCGGGACTGTGGATCAACAGCACCCAGGTCGACATGTTCTCAGCGCCGTACGCCGTCGGGGTGCAGCTCGCCGACGGGTCGACCAAGACCACCGGCCACCTGAAGCCCGGCGGGTACAACGGGTTCTTCGACGCACTCCGCGGACAGCCCGGCGGCTGGGCAAACCTGATCCAGACGGCGCCGAACGGGTCCGTACTGCGGGCGCTCTCACCCCTGTACGGCGTTGAGACCGGCGCGCTACCGGCGAACGCGATGGACGACTACGTGAACCGGGTTTGGGCCAAGTACAGCTCGGAGACGCTGACGGTCACACCGTTCACGGACCAGCCGAGCATCAAGTACTTCGGCCGCGTCTCCGGCGATGTCATGAACTTCACCAACAGCTCGGGCGTGGTCGTCACATCGTTCCAGAAGCCTGACTCGGTCAGCATCTTCGGCTGCTTCAAGTTGCTCGACGCACCGAACGACCAGGTCCGCGGCCCGATCTCGCGCACTCTCTGCGCCGGCTACAACCGCTCCACTCTGCTGGTGAACCCGAACCAGCCCGACCCCAACAACGCCGGCTTCTACCTCGACACCGTCACCAACCACTACGCACGCAAGATCCACGCCCAGATGGCCGACGGCAAGGCCTACGCGTTCGCCTTCGACGACGTCGGCGCGCACGAGTCCCTCGTCCACGACGGCAACCCCCAGCAGGCGTACCTGACCCTCGACCCCTTCAACTGACCCCAGTCCGCCCCGGTCCACCGCACCCACAGCGCACCGAGCTGCGGGTGCGGTGGACTGCTGTGCGGGCGAGTGGTCCCGAGACCTTGACGCACGCCTTGGTTAGTGGCAGCTTACCGTTCGTGGGGACTTACGGATTGCTCGAGGTGGCCGGACCCGTGCTGGATGCGCTGGGGGATCCGACCCGACGGGCGATTCTGGAGACACTGCGGCGGGGCGGGCCGAGTTCGGTCGGTGGACTGGCCGAGCGGATCCCGGTCAGCCGGCCGGCGATCTCGCAACACCTGAAGGTGCTCGGGGCGGTGGGCCTGGTGGATCACGAGTCACGCGGCACGCGGAACATCTACCGCGTCGACCGCACCGGCCTCGACGAACTGCGGGCCTGGCTGGACCGGTTCTGGGACGACGCCCTCGAGGCGTACGCCGACCACATCCGCCGCACCGAGTCCGGCGGCGAGCAATAGTTGGGAGGAGGAACGGGGATGAGCGTGGATCAAGGGTTGGCGCCGTTGGTGAAGAAGGTCATGGTCCCGGTGGGGCCCGAGCGGGCCTTCGAGGTGTTCACCGCGGAGATGTCTGCGTGGTGGCCGATGGCAACACATTCGGTCGCCCAGGAGAAGGCGCGTGAGGTGCGGCTCGAGGGCGCCGTGGGTGGGCGGATCGTTGAGTACGACGACGACGGAGAGGTTGGGTCGTGGGGGACGGTCTCGGACTGGGATCCGCCGAAGTCAGTCAGCTTCACCTGGCATCCGGGGACTGATCCGCTGCAGGCAGGCCACGTGACGGTGACGTTCACCGCAGTGGACGAGGGGACCGAGGTCGAACTGGTCCACACCGGGTGGGAACGGCGGCCGGACGGCGTTCGAGCCCGCGCCGGTTACGACACCGGCTGGGACTACGTCCTCGGCGCGTACGTGGCGGGCGTGGAGTAGCGCGGGTCCACGGCGGGCGCTCACCAGAAGCGCGCTCGCCGTACCCGACATGCCGATTGCTCGACGGCGGGTGGGTTTGCGGCTGATAGTGGGCGGATGGTGAATGCTCCGGTCGATGCCCGTGGGTTGGAGGCTTCGCTGCGGCCGCATGGGGAGTCGGTGATGCTGCCGCAGGAGGCGTACACCGATCCCGCCGTACTCGCGTGGGAACGACGGCACTTCTTCGCCGGGAGCTGGAGCTGTCTCGGCCGGGTGGACGAGTTGGCGTCGGGTACGACGCATCGCGCGGTGAACGTGGGCGACATCGCGGTCGTCCTGACCTTCGGGGATCGGCCGCGTGCGTTCGCCAACACCTGCAGGCATCGCGGGCATGAGTTGTTGCAGTGTGACCAGGCGAGCGATCGTCGGTCCGTGGTCTGCCCGTATCACGGGTGGTCGTACGAGCTCGACGGTTCGGTGAAGGCGGCACCGCGGATGGGTGAGGCGTTCGACCCCACGCCGTACAAGCTGGTCGAACTGCCGGCCGAGGTCTGGCACGGGTGGCTGTTCGTGAACGCGACCGGTACGGCGGGACCGTTCGCCGAGCATCTTGGCGGGATCACCGAACTGGTTGCGCCGTACCAGCCGGAGACGCTGGTGCTGAAGGCGAGGCATCAGTATGACGTCGCGTCGAACTGGAAGACGGTGGTCGAGAACTACCACGAGTGCTACCACTGCCCGCTGATCCATCCCGAGCTGTGCAAGGTGTCGCCGCCGACCTCGGGTGACAACTGGAACCTGCCGGGCGCCTGGGTCGGCGGACTGATGGACCTGCGACCGGGTGTCGAGACGATGTCGCTCGATGGGCGGTCGGGTGGGGTGACGCTACCCGGGGTGGATCCGCGCCGGGTGAACTACCTCGGCCTGTTCCCGAACCTGCTGCTCTCGCTGCATCCGGACTACGTGATGACGCATCGCCTGGAGCCGCGCGCGCCGGGGGTGACGGCGATCGAGTGCTCGTGGTACTTCCCGGCCGAGGTGAGCGATCCGTCGTACGCCGTGGAGTTCTGGGACGTGACCAATCGCGAGGACTGGGCGGCGTGCGAGTCGGTCCAGCGTGGGGCGGAGTCACCGCATTTCCGGCCCGGGCCGCTGGCACCGGCGGAGGACGCGGTCTACCAGTGGGTGACGATGATCGCGCGCGGATATCTGGGCAAGCCGCTCAGCAACTGAGATCACCCGATCCCGGGCGTCAGCCGCGCTCGCGCCACTCCTGGCCGCCGTCGGCAGGCGGGGAGATTACAGTTCAGCGCCGGCAGATCGGGACTCAACCTTTTGCTCTCGTCCGGTCATCACAAGTCTGACCGAGATGGATGAGATGGGGGTTGGGATGGATCCAGGACGCGACCACGAGTTCGCCGAGTTCGTGGACGGGCGGTTCACCGCACTGCAACGGTTCGGGTATCTGCTGACCGGGGAATGGCATCTGGCCGAGGATCTGGTGCAGACCTCGCTGACCAAGGTGTGGTTCCACCGGAACTCGTTGCGTAGCGGCAACGCGCTGGAGAGTTACACCCGGACGGTGATGGTGAACACCAGCACCCAGTGGTGGCGGCGGAAGTGGCGGGGTGAGACGCCGACCGAGCAACTGCCCGAGCCGCACGCCCGGGAGCAGTACGGCACCGTGGACGACCGCGACTTGTTGCTGCGGGCACTCGCCACACTCCCCCGGCGTACCCGGGCGACGCTGGTTCTGCGGTACTTCGAGGACCTGCCGGAGGCCGAGATCGCCCAGATCATGAACTGCTCGATCGGCACCGTGAAGTCCAACGTCTCCCGCGGGCTGGCCAGGCTCCGCGAACACGAACTGATCACCGCAATCCCCGCCACGGTCCAGAAGGAGGGCTGACCATGACCGACGATCTCAAGCACCAGTTCGAGCAACTTGTCGCCGATCCGCCACCGCCGAGCGGGGTCCCGAGTGAGGCCGTGTTCGCCAGGGTTCGTTCGGTACGGCGCCGTCGTACCGCCGGTGTGGTGACCTTGGCCGCGGCCGCGGTGGTTGCCGTCGCCGTTGCCGCCGGCAACCTCACCGACATCAACAGCAGCCCGCCGGTGACCGGCACGCCGGGCGCACCGACAACGGTCGTCACTGGACCGCCGACCGCCAGCCCGACAACGCCGGCTTCCCCGACCACGACGCCGGACACCAAGACCGGGAGCACCCCGGCGACAACGGCGGGTCCCACCGTTGGGTCGAGCCCGGGCAAGGGGACGACCACGGGCGCGGGGACGACGACCGGCACCGGGACCACGACGACCCCGCCGGCGCAGCCGCCGATCGATGTCGACGTCAAGCTGACGCCGTCCATCAACGGACGGACCGTCACCATGGACGTCACGGTCTCGGGCACCGTGCTCAGGCCGACGACTTCGGAAGGAACGGCCCTGCCCGCCGATACCTCGTTCCTCAACCTGTCCGGCGGCACGAACTACACCTGGGGCGACGGCAAGGATCCAGGCGGTTCGGACGGCGGTGCGGTGACGTGTGAGTACTCGAAGAAGCGGACCACCGGCCGCGAGACCTACCCGATCGATTCACACACCTACACGAAGCCGGGCACGTACACCTTCCACTACACGGTGGAGTACTGCGGCACCGACGGACCGTTCGAGACCACCAAGACCATCAAGCTGGTGATCAAATAGTCCAGGCGTGATCCGAGGTGCCGGTGGTCGGCAGACCGGCCGCCTTGAGGTCACTGCGGAGCTCCCGGGGCAGGGCGAACGTCAGGCTCTCCTCGGCCGTGGTGACCTCTTGGACCTCGGCGTACCCGCGCTCGGCCAGCCAGCGCAGGACGTCGCGGACCAGCACCTCGGGCACACTCGCGCCGCTGCTGACGCCGACCGAGTCGACACCCTCCAGCCAGGCCTCGTCGATCTCGGCGGCGTAGTCGACCAGGTAGCCGGCCTTGGCGCCGTGCTCGACGGCGACCTCGACCAGGCGCACCGAGTTCGAGGAGTTGCGGGAGCCGACCACGATCATCAGGTCGGCCTCCGCGGCAAGCTTCTTGACCGCGGCCTGGCGGTTCTGGGTCGCGTAGCAGATGTCGTCGCTCGGCGGGTCCTGCAGGTTCGGGAACCGCTCCCGCAGCCGCCGTACCGTCTCCATCGTCTCGTCGACCGACAGCGTGGTCTGGGACAGCCAGACCACCTTCTCCGGGTCACGGACCGTCACGTTCGGTACGTCGCTGGGGCCGTCGACGAGGTGGACGTGATCCGGCGCCTCGCCGCTGGTCCCGATGACCTCCTCGTGGCCCTCGTGGCCGATCAGCAGGATGTCGTAGTCGGTGGCGGCGAACCGCTTGGCCTCGTGGTGGACCTTGGTGACCAGCGGGCAGGTCGCGTCGATCGTCTTCAGTTGCCGCGCGGCCGCCTCCTGGTGCACGACCGGGGCGACGCCGTGTGCGGAGAATATCACCGTCTCGCCCTCGGGCACCTCGTCGGTCTCGTCGACGAAGATCGCGCCGCGCGCCTGCAGGGTCTGCACGACGTGCTTGTTGTGCACGATCTCCTTGCGCACGTAGACCGGCGGCCCGTACAGGTCGAGCGCCTTCTCCACCGCCACGACCGCCCGATCCACGCCGGCGCAGTACCCGCGTGGGGCAGCGAGCAGCACCCGCTTGGTCCTCACCGCGGTCGTCGTACCAGGGTCTTCAGGCTGGGCAGTCACGTCCCCCATGGTACGGGCCGGATTCAGGGCCGCCCGAACCGCCCGGATTTGTGACCAGCATCACCACGACAGGTACGTTGCTGACCGCAACGAGGAGCCGTCCGCCCTGTCCGGACGGCTCCCCCGGGAGGTGTTCCAGTGCCTCAATCATGGGGGCGAAACGCCTTGTCCGCAAAGGAATTACGGCTCGCCCAGTCCCGGATCGCCGCGAAGTCCGCCGCGGTCAGCCCACGATCCGCCTCCACCCAATGCAGGAGGTGCGAACGGTGCGCCTTGGCGAGAGCGAAGCGGTCGTGCCGGTTCAGCTCGTCGTCCACCCAGACGAACGGACGGTCGCCGACCCATTCCGCGACGTACGGCGTCTTCCATGACCCTCGTCGTACCCCTGCAATCGATTCCCGAGGCGGCCAAACGATCACCGGCAGCTCAGGCAGGCCGAGACGAGGCCCCAGCAGGCGATTGGCGCCATGCTCCCAACTCGTCGCCCAGACGAGGTCGAACACGTCCGCGAGCGCGTTGAGCTCCACGCCGTGCTGCTGGTTGAGCAAGACCACCCAGGTCTTGTCGCCCTCGACGATCTCGTGCCGCTCGTATCCGGCCGGGATCTCGCGCGCACGGTACGGATTCAGCGGACCGTCGAAGTCGAGCAGCAACAGAGGGCGCACGTGATCAGGCCTTGCGATAGGTGAGTACGGCGACGCCGCTCTGGTAGACCTGGTGATCGGTCAATTCCAGGCGTCGTACGGCGAAATCGGCCCCATCGAACAGTTTGATGCCGGCGCCGATCACCACCGGGTTGACCTTGATGACCAGGCGGTCGATCTCGGGCCAGAGGGTTTCGGCCAGCCCACCGCCGCCGCACAGCCAGATGCCGAGACCGTCCTCCTGCTTGAGTTCGCGGACCTTCGCGACCGGGTCGGTGGAGACGAACTCGACCGTGGGATCGGTGCTTTCGGTCAGCGTCCGGGAGAAGACGTAGTTGCGCAGGCGCGGGTAGCTGTTCGTGCTGCCGAGCGCCTTACCCAGCTCCCAGGACTTCCGACCCATCAGGACAGTGTCGAAGACCGTGTTGGGCGCGTCGAGACCGAGCAGTTCGCGTACGGCGCCCGGCAGCGTCTCGGGGTACGCCGAGATCAGCGGCGCCGAGTGATCGCCCTGGGACAGGAAGAACCCGCCCGGACTGACGTCGGTGGGGTCGCCGCCGCTCGGGTCCGCGATGTAGCCGTCGAGCGTGGCCGCGATGAAGTAGGTCAGTTCTCGCATGGTCGCCTCTCTTGATCAAACCACTTTGATCAAAGTACTCTGATCAAAGTGGTTTCGACAAGGAGAACACCATGAGAACCAATCCGGAGCGGCGGACAGCGCTGGTCGACGCGGCGATCGAAGTACTCGCAGCCGACGGCGCGCGCGGGTTGACCTTCCGATCGGTCGACGTCGCAGCGGGTGTGCCGAACGGGACGACGTCGAACTACTTCGCCAACCGCGACGACCTCCTACTGCAGGCCGGAATGCGGATCCACGACCGGTTGGGCGCTGATCCGGCGCACCTCGATCAGCCGCCGTCCACCGAGTTCCTGACCTCGTTGCTCCACCTGCTGCAGGAACGGCTGTCGAAGGATCGGGTCGGCTATCTGGCGCTCCTCGAGCTTCGGCTCGAGGCCACCCGACGGCCTGCGCTCCAAGAGGCCCTCGCCCAGCGGGTGCGGGAGAACCTGGACGAGAACATCCGGCTGCACCAGGAGCACGGCCTGCCCGGCGATCCACTGCTGCTCTACCTAACCGTCGGCGGGTTCATGCTCGAAGAGCTCACTCTGCCCGGCGTACTCCCCGATGGACTGCTCGAGAAGGTGATCCGGCAACTGGTGGGATCCACGCCCGGGTGAGGTGGCGTGCGGGGGTTTGTCGGCGCGGGGTCGTAGGGTCTGGGCGTGGCATTGGAGACCTCGCCGGATGCGCCTGCAGCCGTTCGCACGATCGCGAACGGTATTGCCAGCTGGATCAACCAGCTCGGCGCTGTCTGGGTCGAGGGACAGCTGACCGACGTGTCGATCGGCCGCGGGACGACCACGGTCTTCGGCACGTTGCGGGACACCGACGCGGATATCTCGTTGCGGTTCACCTGCAACCGCCGGGTGTTCGAGGCGGTCGATCCGCCGGTCACCGACGGTTCGCGCGTGGTGGTGAACGCGAAACCCAACTTCTTCGCCCGTCGCGGCACGCTCGCGCTCGCGGTCAACGAGATCCGGCACGTCGGCATCGGTGAGCTCCTCGCCCGGATCGAGCGGCTGAAACAACTCCTTGCGGCTGAAGGTTTGTTCGCGTCGTACCGGAAGAAGTCTTTGCCGTTCCTGCCGCACACGATCGGGTTGATCTGCGGGCGGGACTCGGCGGCGGAGCGCGACGTACTGGAGAACGCGAAGCGCCGGTGGCCTGCGGTGGCGTTCCGGGTGGAGTACGCGTCGGTGCAGGGGCCGGCGGCGGCCGGTGAGGTGATGACCGCGCTGCGGAAGCTGGATGCGGACGAGTCGGTCGAGGTGATCGTGATCGCGCGCGGCGGCGGGTCGCTGGAGGATCTGCTGCCGTTCTCGGACGAAGGGCTGATCCGGGCAGTGTCTCAGGCGGGTACGCCGGTGGTGAGCGCGATCGGGCACGAACCGGACTCCCCCTTGCTCGACCTGGTCGCGGATCTGCGCGCGTCGACGCCGACGGATGCGGCGAAGCGGATCGTGCCGGATGTGCGCGAGGAGCTGGACGGCGTACGGCTGCTGCGGGAGCGCGGTGTGCGAGCGATCACCGGCTGGCTGGAGCGGGAGATGCATGCGCTGGCGGCGATTCGCAGCCGGCCGTCGCTGGCGGCGCCGGTGACGGATCTGCAGCGGCGATCCGACGAGATCGGAGCTTTGGTCGAGCGGAGCCGGCGAACGCTGACACACCGGCTGGATCGGGCGAGTGACGACATCACCCACCGGTTGGCGAGCGTACGGGCGTTGTCCCCGAAGGCGACGCTGGAGCGCGGGTACTCCGTGCTGCAGTTGGCCGACGGGACCGCCGTACGGGAAGTGGCGCAGGTGGCGGCCGGCGATCTGCTGCAGGCGCGAGTCAGTGACGGCCGATTCGCGGTCGAAGTCAAGTCCGAGGAGGACACGTGAGCGGCGACCGTCCGGAGATTTCCTACGAGCAGGCCCGGGAGGAACTGGTCGAGGTGGTGCGCAAACTCGAAGCCGGCGGCACCTCCCTCGAAGAGTCGCTCGCCCTGTGGGAGCGCGGCGAAGAACTCGCCGCCACCTGCCAACGCTGGCTCGACGGCGCCCGCGAACGCCTGGCCAAAGCCCAAGCCGCCCACGAGGAAAAGCCCAACTGAGCAACACGATCCGAGCGACCTGGCGCTGCTCCGCGCGCTGCGGCTTCACCGAGATCGCCGCGCGAACCTGCTTCTCGCTGACCAATCTACGGAGATCAGGCTGACCCTTCGGGCGGACTAGGGTGCGGGCTTTGCTCGGCACTGCTACGGCGGAGAAGCTGACCGGGAACGCCACCGACATCGTGACGATCAAAGGCAGGTTCAAGCCCCCTCGCCGCCGCTGACCGCGCCCAGCAGGATTGTCGCCACGGTGCGGAGGCCGGATTTCATCCGGCTGAGGTCGAAGCCCTCGTCCCGAAGGGCGTTGTGCAGGTCGGCGGCGAGCGGAGCAAGTACGACGTGGGCCATGTAGTCGGCGTCGAGAGCCGGGCGGGCCTCTTCGATCAGGAGGGCCAGGTGTCGGTGCCAGAGACGGTAGGAGCCGATCCGGTAGCGGGCGCCGTCTGAGGCGTTCTCGCTGTCCATGAACAGCTCGACATGGCGGTCGAGGAGGTCGAGGTAGGCGTCCAGGAACGCCGTCACCCGGTCGACCGCGGGAGCGCCAGGCCCTAGCGGCGGTGGGCCGGTGAGGATCTTGGCCTGGAGTTCCTGCTCCCGCTCGTCGAGGAGCGCCACCGCCAGGCCGGCCCGGTCGCCGAAGCGGCGGAACACCGTACCCTTGCCGACACCCGCCGCCGCGGCGATCGCGTCCAGCGACACGTTCTTCACGCCGTGCTCGGTGAACAGGCGGTCGGCCGCCTCCAGCACCCTCAGCCGGTTCCTCCGCGCGTCGGCTCGTTCCGGGCGCGACTGACCCACGACCGGGAGACCCTGTTGTGAAGCGGACTGTGGTCCGGTACTGTCGTTCATAAGACGGACTGTAGTCCGCTAAAGACCCTGGAGGAAGTATGAGCAACACCCCCGCCCGGATCGCGATCGCTTTCCACTCCGGGTACGGCCACACAGCTCGCCAAGCAGAGGCAGTCGCAGCCGGCGCAGCCAGCGTGCCGGGAGCCGTCGCCGACCTGGTCCCGCTCGACGAGCTCACCGAGGACGTCTGGAGCCGGCTCGCCGCCGCGGACGCGATCGTCTTCGGCGCCCCGACGTACATGGGCAGCCCGAGTTGGGTGTTCAAGAAGTTCGCCGAGGAGAGCGTGCGCGCCTGGGCCGACAACCTGGCCTGGCGGGACAAGATCGCCGCCGGGTTCACCAACTCGAAGGCGATGTCCGGCGACAAGCTGAACAGCCTGGTCGACCTCGCCGTGTTCGCCGCCCAGCACGGGATGATCTGGGTCGGCCTGGACATCTACCCCGGCTGGGCCGAGAGCACCGCGAGCATCGAGGACCTCAACCGGCTCGGCAGCTGGCTCGGCGCGATGGCGCAGTCCGACGCCGACCTGTCGGCCGAGAAGGCGCCGCCGGCGACAGACCTGCGCACGGCGGAGGCCCTCGGCGTCCGGGTCGCGACCGTCACGCTGCGGCAGCTGAGGGGAGCACTGGCGGCCTGATGGCGTGGTTGGTACTGCTCGCGGCGGCCGCGTTCGAGATCGCGTTCGCGCTCAGCCTCAAACCGAGCGAAGGATTCAGCCGGCTCTGGCCGACCGTCGGCGTACTGGTCTTCGGCGTCATCTCCGTCGTCCTGCTGGCGAAGACCTTGGATCGCCTTCCGGTCGGTACGGCGTACGCGGTCTGGACCGGCCTGGGGTCGATCGGCGTCGTGACGCTGGGCGTCCTGCTGTTCGACGAGCCGCTCACGCCGGCCCGCCTGGCCTGCATCGCGCTGATCGTCACCGGCGTGGTCGGGCTACGGCTGGTGGGCGCGGATTAGCGGTCCGCCAGGCCATCACAAATGGCCGCCTGGCCCCGTGCCACGCGTGGTGCCGCTCCGTGGCGCGCATTGTGATGGCCTCGCGGTCCGCCCCTTGTCAGGGTGTTGCGCGGTGGCGGCGGTGTGGGCCGCGGGTCGGCAGTGGCGTGGGGTGCGTGTCGTCGAAAGCGCCGGGCGTGAACGCGCGCAGGGCCGGGTCGTAGCCGGCGACGAGCCGGCGGTAGTCGTCCCAGGTCTCGACCTGGAGCGGAACGTTGCCTATGGCATCAACCTGGGTGACCGGGTGGTGGCCGAGCTCGATCAGCTCCCAGAGCTCGGCGTCGCTGCGGAGCTGCCGCAGCTCGCCGAACAGCTCCCGGCCGAACCAGCACGGGTGCCCGCGACCGTTGTCGTACCGGCTCACTCCGATCGGGGTGGCCGGTCCGCCGACCTCGGCGACCAGCGACCACACCGTGGCCGATGTCACGCCCGGCTGGTCGCCGAGCATCACCACGATTCCGTCGGTACGGCGGTCGACCACGTCCAGCGCGGGCACGATCGACGAGCTGCCGGTGTCAGCGTGCGGTGACTCGACCACCCGCACCCCGTCGAGGTCGATCCGGTCGCGGATCTGCTCCGACGCGGTACCCAGCGTCACGATCAACTGGTCGAAGCCACACTGACGGGCGGTGTCGAGGGCCGCACCGAGCAGGGTGTCGCCGTGGTAGGACAGCAATTGCCGCGGTACGCCGAGGTGCGGCGAACCTGCCGCGGCGAGCAACAGCCCCGTGACAAACATGCTCGGGTCAACCCCCGACCTGGGTTGCAGAAATCAAAGCAGAGCTCCCTCTGATTTCCCCGAGCACAGAACAAGCCGAAGAATCGATGGAACCCCGCTGCTGCCCCAGGTGTCAACGTTCGTCCGGAACGTGGTCAGGAATTGATCAGCGCAGCACCGAAGCAAACGCTTCAAGGGCCGGGTAGCCGGCATTCCCGACCACGATCGTGGTGACACCGGAACCGACCAGCACCAACGCGTTCTCGTTCTTGCGGTCGAGCAGCACCTTGCGCTGCCAGGTGACACCCTCGACGCTCGACGTACCGTCGTCGGTGGTCTTGCCGAGTTCCTCGGACTGGAATTTCGGACCGGTCACGTTGGACTGTTCCAGGCCGACGTACTTCTTCTCGTTCGTGACAATGCCCAGGTGCCAGGTGATCGGGCTCTGTTCGGGAGTGCGGAATTCCACGCTGGTGGCGGACCAGCCGGCCGGCATCGGGGCCGGGCCGCGGACCCAGGGGGCGACCTTCTTCGCGTCCTCCAGCTGCGCGGTGTAATCGATCGCGGTGATCTTCTCCGCCTTCGGCCGCCAGGTGACGATCATCAGGAACGCCACCACGACGAAACAGGCCAGCAGCGCCCAGACCATGTTGGTCAGCGTGCGGGCCTTGGCCCGGTCCTTGCGGTTCTGTTCCCGGTAAGCGATCGCCTCGGCCCGCGCCCGGGCCTTCTCCCGCGCCGCGGCCGCCGCGCGCGGATCCTGCGCCGCCTGCGGGTCCTCCGTCGCCGCGGGTGCGCCGTCGCCGGATGGGCCCTGACCTGTCGAACTCATACGACGAGTGTCGCATCTCGCCTGAACGGGCTCCGAAGGAGTTGGCTACGATCCGGTGCCATGAGCGAGCGCAGCGAGCGAACACGAAGCAGAGCCGACTTATCGCTCATGCTGGAGCCGAGCGCCAGCGAGGTGGAAGCATGAGCGATCCGACGACGCCACCTGCCCACCTCGAGGTCGAGGCGGACGCGCCCGACCGGAACCTCGCCCTGGAACTGGTCCGGGTCACCGAGGCCGCGGCGATGGCGGCGGGCCGCTGGGTCGGTCGCGGCGACAAGAACGGCGCGGACGGCGCGGCCGTGAACGCGATGCGCACCCTGATCGGCACCGTCGGGATGAACGGCACGGTGGTGATCGGCGAGGGCGAGAAGGACAACGCCCCGATGCTGTACAACGGCGAGCAGGTCGGCTCCGGCGACGGCCCGGAGTGTGACGTCGCGGTCGACCCGGTCGACGGTACGACGCTGGTCGCGAAGGGGATGAACAACGGCATCGCCGTGATGGCGGTGTCGGCGCGGAACTCGATGTACGACCCGTCCGCGGTCTTCTACATGGAGAAGCTGGTGGTCGGCCCGGAGGCGGCCGACGTGGTCGACATCCGGCTCCCGGTCGCGGAGAACATCCGCCGGGTGGCGAAGGCGAAGGGCTCCACGGTCGACGACGTCACCGTCGTACTGCTGGACCGCCCGCGGCACGAGGACCTGGCCACCCAGATCCGGGCCACCGGCGCGCGGATCAAGTTCATCAGTGACGGTGACGTGGCCGGTGCGGTCGAGGCGGCCCGGCCGGATACCGGTCTGGACATGCTGCTCGGCATCGGCGGTACGCCGGAAGGCATCATCGCGGCCTGTGCGATGAAGTGCGTGGGCGGACTGATCCAGGGCCGGCTCTGGCCGAAGGACGACGAGGAGCGGCAGAAGGCGATCGACGCCGGCCACGACCTGGACCGGGTGCTGACCACCGACGATCTGGTCTCCGGGGACGACTGCTTCTTCGTCGCCACCGGGATCACCGAGGGCGAGCTGCTGCGCGGCGTCCGGTACGGCCGGTCCACCGCGCGTACCCACTCGCTGGTGATGCGGTCGCGCAGCGGCACGATCCGCAGCATCGAGAGCGTGCACCAACTGGAGAAACTCCGCGCCTACTCCGCCATCGACTTCGAGCACGCCAGATGACAGTGCTCTTGGCCGGGCCTCCGGCGCCGGCAGGGTCACGGGGCTTTGACTCCCGGCCTTCCCTCGTCGCTCCAGTCGCGGTGCTTTTGGCCACGCCTCCGGCGCGGCGGGTCCTTCCACTCCTCAGTCCAGGCCGGGAGGTCCCGTGACCGCGCCCGTCCTCGTTGTTGGGGAGGCTCTCGTGGACATTGTCGGTGCCGCGGGAAAGACCACCAGGAACGGCAACGGCAAGACCAAGGCGACGCCTGGCGGCTCGCCGGCCAATGTCGCTGTCGGGCTGGCGCGTCTCGGCGTACCGACCCAGCTCGTCACCCGCTTCGGCACCGATCCGTACGGCGACCAGCTCGGCGCTCACCTGTTCGGGAACGGCGTCCAGCTCGCGCCCGGCTCGGTGGAGCCCGGTTTCAGGACCAGTACGGCGACCGCGACGCTCGATGCGGCCGGGGTGGCGTCGTACCAGTTCGACATCACCTGGGAGCCGCCGGCGCTCTCGCTGTCGCGGGGTTGCCCGGCGATCCACACCGGGTCGATCGCGACTGTGCTCGAGCCGGGCGCGGAGGCGATCCACGCCTTCCTGAAGTCGATGGCGGAGCAGCCGGTGACGGTGACGCTCGATCCGAACGCGCGGCCGACGATCACACCGGACCCGGTGTCGACGTGGGCCGCCGTACGTGAGCTGGCCGCGCTGTCCGACCTGGTGAAGCTGAGCGACGAGGACTGCGAGTTCCTGCGGCCCGGACAGTCGGCCGACGAGATCGCGGCGGAGCTGCTGAGCGTCGATCGGACCCGGTGCGTGGTGATCACGCGCGGCGGGGACGGCGCGATCGGGATCAGCGCGGACGCGCGCGTCGAGGTGACGGCGCCCGCGATCACGGTGATCGACACCGTCGGCGCCGGCGATTCGTTCATGTCGGCGTTGATCGCGGGCCTGCACACGCGCGGTCTGCTCGGTGCGACGCGGCTGGAAGGACTGACGGCGTCGGACCTGCGTGATGTGGTGGACTACGCGGTGAAGGCTGCCGCGATCACGTGCACGCGGCACGGGGCCGACCCGCCGTCGGCTGCTGAGCATGTTGCGACCTGGGGTGCTTGATGTCAGCTGATACGTGGTCCTCGGAGCTCGAGAGCAAGGGCAGCGTCGTCTTCCCGCCGCGGCGGGGGCGGCTGGCGGTCCGGCTGGCCGGGTTCGCACTGCTGATGGTGATGTCGGCGTGGACGAATCTCGACCATCTGCGCAACGACGACATCTCCGGGACGCTCGGCGTACTGCGGCTGACCGCATTGGCCGCCTTCGTCTACGGCACCGGCCTGACGCTGTGGCAACTGATCACCAATCGGCCGGTCGTCAAGGTCGACGCCGACGGCATCACGCGCGGCCGCAGTCTGCGCTGGTCCGGCATCACCAGCATCGACGACCCGGCCGGTCTGCCCGGCATCCGGACCGTGCAGATTCGCCCCGCTGATCGGCGGGCCCGGCCGTTGACCATCCCGCAGGACAACGTCGGTGACCTGGACGCCCTAACGCCTTGGCTGCGCTCACTCCACGACCGGCATCGCGCCTAGTTGACTGCGCTCCGGACCGCGCTGAGGTGTTCCCGCGCCCTGGTCGCGGCGAGCTCGGGGTCGCGGTCGCGGATGGCGTCGGCGATCGCCTCGTGCGCCGCCTGATCGTGGCGGTGGCGGTGCACCTGGTCGAGCTTCAGCATGTCGAGCATCGCCCGGCGGATCCGCGGTACGAAGGTGTCGAACAGTTCGGTCAGTACGGCGTTGTGCGCGGCGGTGACCACGGCCCGGTGGAAGGCCAGGTCCGCCTCGACGTACCAGTCGTCGGGTGACTTCTCGGAGGCCTTCTTCCGGTCCGTCAGTGTGTACCGGAAGTTCTTGAGATCGGCCGGCGTACGACGGCTTGCCGCCAGCCGGGCCGCCTCGGTCTCGATCGCAAGCCGCCCTTCCAGGACGTCGGTGATGTCGGCCTTGCGGAGGACCTTGTCCCAGTCCTCCGTGGCCTGATGCGCGATGACGAACACACCGGCGCCCTGGCGGCTCTCGAGCACCCGGCGGCCGGCCAGTTCACGGACCGCCTCGCGGATCGTCGACCGGCCGACACCCAGCTGTGCGGCCAGCGTGGTCTCGCCCGGCAGCTTCTGGCCGAGCTGCCACTCGCCGCTGCCGATCCGGCGGAGGAGCTCCTCGGCCGCCTGCTCTGCGAGTGGGTGACGGCGGATCATGCGGCTCAGTCTAGGGCGTCTGAAGTTCTCAGCTTGTCTGAGGAGTTGATCTCGGGTTAGCGTGTTCCGCATGTCCTGGAACCTTCTCCTTCTTGGCCGCCACGGCGGGAGCTGATTCGACCGGCACCCCCACCGTGGAGTGCTGTCGCCTGCCGGTCTCAGTTGCGAGCCGAAGGAAGAGATCGATGGACTGGAACCGCCAGCAGCACTCCACCATGCCCAGCCACCGCTACCGCGACATCTTCGCGAAGGTGCCGGTCGCACCCGTCGACCGCGAGTGGCCGGACCGCCGGATCACCACCGCCCCGCTCTGGGTGCCGGTCGACCTGCGGGACGGCAACCAGGCGTTGGCCGACCCGATGGACCCCGAGCGCAAGCGTCGGTTCTTCGAGCTGATGGTTGCCATCGGCTACAAGGAGATCGAGGTCGGGTACCCGTCCGCCTCACAGACCGACTTCGACTTCGTCCGGCTGCTGGCGACTGGTGATCTCGTGCCCGCCGATGTCACGGTCGTGGTCTTCACACCGGCCCGGCCGGAGTTGATCGAGCGGACCGTCGAGTCGATCGCCGGGATGCGCGGTCAGGTGGTCATCCACATGTACGCCGCCACGGCTCCGACCTGGCGGGACGTCGTACTGCGTCGTACCAAGGACGAACTGGCGTCGCTGATCTACGCCGGCGCCGAGGACATCCTGCGGCTCGCAGGTGCACAGGAGAACGTGCGGTTCCAGTTCTCGCCGGAGGTGTTCAACCTGACCGAGCCGGACTTCGTACTGGAGTTGAGCGATCAGCTGACCAAGCGGTGGGATGCGACGCCGGAGCGGCCGGTCATCCTCAACCTGCCCGCGACGGTCGAGGCCGCAACCCCGAACGTGTACGCCGACCAGGTCGAGTACATGGACAAGAACCTGCCCCGCCGCGACAGCGTCATCCTGTCGGTCCACCCGCACAACGACCGTGGCACCGGGATCGCCTGCGCGGAACTCGCCGTACTCGCCGGCGCGCAGCGGGTCGAGGGCTGCATCTTCGGCAACGGTGAACGCACCGGGAACGTCGACATCGCCACCCTAGCGCTCAATCTGCACGCGCAGGGCGTCGACCCGATGATCGACTTCTCCGACATCGACGGGATCCGCGAGACGGTCGAGTACTGCACCCGGATGCCGATCCATCCACGGCACCCGTACGTCGGGGACCTCGTCTACACGGCGTTCTCCGGGACCCATCAGGACGCGATCCGGAAGGGGTTCGCGGAACACCGGCGGCGGTCCTCCTCCGGCGGTGATGTGGCCTGGGATGTGCCTTATCTGGCGATCGATCCGGCCGATTTGGGTCGCGGGTACGAGGCCGTCGTACGGGTGAACAGCCAGTCGGGGAAGGGCGGGATCGCGCACGTGCTTGAGACGACGTACGGCGTACGTCTCTCGGCTCACCAGGAACGCGAGTTCGCGCGGCACGTGCAGCGCCGTACCGACGAGACGGGCCGGGAGGCGAGTGCGGTGGAGCTGAAGGAACTGTACGAGGAGGTTTTCGGGTGCTCGAACTGAAGGACGTCGACTTCGTCCGGGACGGCAAACTGCTGCTTGCCAGGGTGTCGTTGACGATCGGCGAAGGTGAGCGGTGGGCGCTGCTCGGGCCGAACGGGGCAGGCAAGAGCACACTGCTGGGTTTGTGCGGGGCGGTCACGCATCCGACCCGCGGGACCGTCGAGATCCTCGGCCTGCGCCTCGGCACCGTCTAAAGTGACCTTGCTCCGGGGGGAGTCGAGGGCTGGGGGATGCCATGGCTGTGATGGGGGACGCGTCCGCCGAGGTGTGGGCCGAGGAACTGCGACGCACTGGTCGGGTGGTCTTTCCACAGCGACCGCGAGCCTTCGTGTTCAAGGCCGTCATCACCGTCTGGCCTGCCGTCATGGCGGTGAACGCGTCCCCCAGCATGCTGGAAGAGGGAGGCTTCTCCCGCGTCCTGGCGTTCTTTCTGTTCGCCTTGTTCATCGGCTCTGCCGGCTACCTCGTCTGGCAGGCAATCACCCGGCGGCCCGTTCTGACCGTCGATCGCGCAGGCATTCGCTCCGGCCGGAAGTTCATGCCCTGGATCGAAATCGGCGCGATCGGCATTCCCCACGGCCCCGGATTCCTCCAAACCCTCCCGATCATCCCGGCCAACGTCTGGGCCAAGGACCTCACCCTCAGCCAGGAGAACGTTCGGGACGTTCTCGCTCTTGCCCGTTGGCTGGAGGAAGTACTGAAGGAGCAACGCCGCCTGGCCGTCACCGATGACCTTGCGTCCGACTAGGACACGACGCAGATCCGCAACCCCTAGGCGGCCGGGTCAGGCGAGGCCGAGGCGTTTGGTGAGGCGGGGGCCTCGTTTGATTTTGATTTCGCCGAGGATGGCGGTGCCGCGGATGTGGAAGGTGGTCGGCTTGCCGGGGGTGCTGGGGCCGGCGGGGCCGGACTGTTGTTCGGAGACGGAGCCGAGGATGGGGTTGCTGTCGAGGTGGACGATTGCGTTCTGCGGGACGCGGATCTTCACGTCGGCCAGGATCGACTTCACCTCGACGTACACCTCGTCGTACGGAAGCTGGGCCTCGGTGTAGTCCAGGGTGATGTCGCCGAGGACGGCGTTGACCTCCTGGTGCTGGGGTGCGAGCCAGTTGCCGGTGCGCTTGGTCTCCGACATGAACGCGTTGATCACCGGTCCCGTCTGGACCGTGACCCCGGCGTACTGCTGCGTGCTGACGGCCGGCACACCCGGAACGGCGAGGCCGTTCGGGAGGTCGGCGGTGATCTCGACCAGTTCGCCGTACGTCTTGGAGGCGAACAGGGTCTCGAGTCGCTCCTCGAGCTCGGCGTACGACAGCCGCCCCTCGGCCGCGGCCTCCCGCAGTACGTCGGCGACTTCCTCGCGCTCCAGGTCCGACACCCGGCGCCGCATCGCCAGCTCGTCACCGGTCAGTGGTGCCGGCGGCTGCGCGGGCACGGAATCCTGCGGTCGGTTGTCCTGGGGAACCTCATCCTGAGCCACACCAAAACCTTACGCGCGGGCACGGCGCACGGCAGCCAGGTGTCCTCCCCGATTCAACCCTGATCCGATCCCTGAGGCTGGCCTAACCTCAGTCGGCAGGACGCGGCGAACTAGGCTTTGGGGAGTTCAGACCACTTGTGATGGAGGTACGCCGGTGTCCGCCGACTTCAGTTACTCCGACCTGTTGCCGCTCGGTGCCGACGACACGGAGTACCGACTGCTGACGACCGAGGGCGTGAGCACGTTCACGGCCGGCGACCGGACCTTCCTGCAGGTGCAGCCGGACGTGCTGCAGGCGCTGACCGCGGAGGCGATGCACGACATCTCGCACTACCTGCGGACCGCGCACCTCGAGCAGCTGCGCCGGATCATCGACGACCCGGCGGCCTCCGGGAACGACCGGTTCGTCGCACTCGACCTGCTGAAGAACGCGAACATCTCGGCCGGTGGCGTCCTGCCGATGTGCCAGGACACCGGCACGGCGATCGTGATGGGCAAGAAGTCCGAGGGCGTACTGACCGGCGCGGTCGACGAGGAGTGGATCAGCCGCGGTGTGTACGACGCCTACACCAAGCTGAACCTGCGCTACTCCCAGATGGCCCCGCTGAATATGTGGGACGAGAAGAACACCGGCTCGAACCTCCCGGCGCAGATCGAGCTCTACTCCACCCCGGCCAAGGGCGACCCGGCGTACAAGTTCCTCTTCATGGCCAAGGGCGGTGGCTCGGCGAACAAGTCGTTCCTGTTCCAGGAGACCAAGGCGGTGCTCAACCCGGACGGGATGATGCGGTTCCTGGACGAGAAGATCCGCTCCCTCGGTACGGCGGCCTGCCCGCCGTACCACCTCGCGGTCGTCGTCGGCGGCACCTCCGCGGAGTACGCGCTGAAGACCGCGAAGTACGCGTCCGCGCACTACCTCGACTCGCTGCCGACCTCGGGTTCGCCGCTCGGGCACGGATTCCGCGACCTGGAGCTGGAGGAGAAGGTCTTCGAGCTGACCCAGGAGTTCGGCATCGGAGCACAGTTCGGCGGCAAGTACTTCTGCCACGACGTGCGGGTGATCCGGCTGCCGCGGCACGGCGCGTCCTGCCCGGTCGCGATCGCGGTGTCGTGCTCGGCCGACCGGCAGGCGCTGGCCAAGATCACGCCGGAGGGTGTGTTCCTGGAGCAGCTCGAGCGCGACCCGGCACGGTTCCTGCCGGACACTGCCGACGAGCACCTCGCGGACGACACCGACGTCGTCCGCATCGACCTCAACCGGCCGATGAGCGAGGTCCGCGCCGAGCTGACCAAGCTGCCGGTGAAGACCCGGCTCTCGCTGAGCGGCCCGCTCGTCGTCGCGCGGGACATCGCGCACGCCAAGATCAAGGAGCGGCTGGACGCCGGCGAGCCGATGCCGCAGTACCTGCGCGACCACGCGGTGTACTACGCCGGCCCGGCCAAGACGCCCGAGGGGTACGCATCCGGCTCCTTCGGGCCGACCACGGCGGGCCGGATGGACGCGTACGTCGACCAGTTCCAGGCGGCCGGTGGATCGTTCGTGATGCTTGCGAAGGGCAACCGGTCGGCCAAGGTGACGCAGGCGTGCAAGGAGCACGGCGGGTTCTACCTGGGCTCGATCGGCGGTCCGGCGGCGCGGCTGGCGCAGGACTGCATCAAGTCCGTCGACGTGATCGAGTACGCCGAGCTCGGGATGGAAGCGGTCTGGAAGATCGAGGTCGAGGACTTCCCGGCGTTCGTCGTGGTGGATGACAAGGGCAACGACTTCTTCACCGACACCCGCAAACCCGTCCCCCTCACGGTCCGCCCCCGCAGCTGACATCTCGGTACTGCGAGGGTGCTTGACGACTGCCGGTGATCGCAGGACCCTCGGAAGCGGGGGTGGTGGGGATGAGCCGACGGATGGCGCGGATGGGGAACCGGATCGGGGTGTGGATGTATCGCACCCTCGACGGGCGGCTGGTCAGTGGCAGCAAGGACGTGCACGTCCTGATGCTGACCACGCCCGGCCGCCGGACCGGCGTACCGCACTCGACCTGCGTGCGGTACCTGGAACGGCCCGACGGACTACTGGTCTGGGGAACCGGCTCAGGGTCGAGGAGCGATCCGGACTGGTTCCGCAACCTGCGCGCGGTCGAGACGACCGACGTCCAGATCGGCGCGAAGCACCAGAACATGCATCCGCGCGAACTGACCGGCCAGGAACGTCAGACCGTCTGGACCGACGTCATCCTGGCCGAAGACCCACGCATCGGCCGCTACGCCACCAAAGCAAAGCGCCCCATCCCGGTCGCCGTACTGGAACCCGTCGAGAGCTAGCCGGCCTGGGCTTCGACTGGGTCCGGGAGTCTGAGGAGGAGCATCTTGGCGGCCCGGACGACGTCGGCTTCGTTGTGGCCGAAGGCCTGGAGGTACGACCCAAGCGCGGATCGCAGTAGTCGCAGCTCCTCAGGTTGCAGCTCGATCGTGTACATATTTCCACGGTAAGTCCGAACCGGGAATTAAGAACCCCTCGTGACCCACCCGTTGTTCACGAGATCCAGGCGACATGGGCGAGGATCTCGGCGGCGACCTCCTCCGGGGCCCGGTCGTTGGTGACGGTGTGGTCCTGGATCGGCTCGTGGGTCGCGGCATGGTCCAGGGCGGCTTGGAGGTCCCACTCGGGTCCGCGGGTGGTCCGGGTACGCTCCGCGATCAGGTCCGGCGGAGTGACCACCCTGACCACCTGTACGTCGCAGTCCACCAACGCCGAGGTGTACGCCGCTCGGTGGTCGGCCGTGTCCACAGGACCACTGACGACCATGAAGCGGGCACCGGCGTCGCGGTAGGTGGTCCAGACCGCGGCGAGGTTGTGGACCCGCAACTGGTCGTGGAACGGCAGACCGGCGAGGTGAGCGCGACCGGCGACGGCCGGGCCTGGTCGACCCGCAGGGCCGAACTGGGCGACGGCGTCGAGGTCGAGCACCGCGGTCGGGTGGCGACGGGACGTCAGCAGACGACCGATGGCCTGGCCAAGGGTGGTCTTGCCGACCCCGATGCCACCGCTGAGCAGCAGAGCTTGCGGCATGGTCAACTGTGGAGCTCCTCGGCGATCAGGGTCGGTTGGTGTGTGGTCGGGGCCGTCGGCAGGCGCCAGTGAGCGGGCGCCGTCCAGGACTCCCAGCCGTCCGAGAACGGCGAGCCCCAGGCCTCGATCTCGCGAACCGCCGCATGCGCGTCGGCAATGATCCGGGCGGCCTCGGCGGAGGTGAAACGACCCGCGGTCACCGCACCCTCCAGTTCGTCCTCGTCCTTCCACTCGATCGTCCGATCCGGGTGGATCCAGAGATCGAGGACATGATCGACGGTGCTGGTACGTCGACCAGCGACGTCCCGAACATGCGGCGCCTCGAGGTTCACATACCACCCGCGGAACGTGCCGTCTTCCGCCCAGAAGAGCCAGACCGACCACGGCTTGCCCGGTGGCAGCACCTTCAGGATCCCGGTGCCGCGCCAGACGTCGAGCTTCAGCACCCGCTCCTCGGTGAACATCGCGACCGGACCGGCGTACCTGGTCTCGCGGCCGTCGGTGAGCACCGGCTTGATCAGCGGCGTACCGGGCGCGAGCCAGGCGACCAGCCCGTCCTCGTCGTCTCGCACCACTGTCATCGGCCGGACGTTCGGTTTGTCCTCGTGCCGACCGGTCCCCTGGTACACCCACTCGATCACCGTGCCCGGCTCCCAGAAGCGCCCCGGCTCAGGCGCCGCCGCGGCCGTCACGGCTGCGCCGGATTCTGGGCCGGATTCTGGGCCGACTCCTGGGCCGGCCGAGTCATCGAGAGAACGTCGAGCGCCGCGTCCAACTGCTCCTCGGTCAGATCGCCCTTCTCCACATGGCCATTCTCCATGACCACTTCGCGGATCGTCTTGCCCTGCTTGAGTGCGCTCTTCGCCACCGCGGCCGCGTTCTCGTACCCGATGTAGCGGTTGAGCGGAGTCACGATCGACGGCGACGACTCGGCCAGCGCACGGGCGTGCTCGACGTTCGCGGTGATGCCGTCGACACAGCGCTCGGCCAGCAGGCGGGAACTGTTCGCCAGGAGGGTGATCGACTCGAGCAGGTTGCGCGCGATCACCGGGAGCATCACGTTGAGCTCGAAGTTGCCCCCGGCACCGGCCACGGTGATCGTGGTGTCGTTGCCCATCACCTGGGCGGCGACCATCAGCGTCGCCTCGCAGATCACCGGGTTCACCTTGCCCGGCATGATGCTCGACCCCGGTTGCAGGTCGGGCAACTGGATCTCGCCCAGCCCGGCCCGCGGCCCGGACCCCATCCAGCGCAGGTCGTTGCAGATCTTCGTCAGGCTGACCGCGATCGTCTTGAGCTGACCGGACAGCTCGACCAGCCCGTCCCGCGCCCCCTGCGCCTCGAAGTGATCCGCCGCCTCGCTCAGCTCCAAGCCGGTCCGGCGGTTCAGCTCGTCGATCACCTTGGCGGCGAACCCGGGTGGCGTGTTAATCCCCGTCCCGACCGCCGTACCTCCCAAGGGCAGCTCGGACACCCGGGGCAGCGTCGCACGGACCCGGTCTGCACCGCGACGGATCTGCATCGCGTACCCGTCGAACTCCTGCCCGAGCGTCACCGGCGTCGCGTCCATCAGGTGGGTCCGCCCGGACTTCACCACTTCGGCGAACTCGGATCCCTTGTCAGACAGGGATTGCGCCAACTGCTCGAGCGCCGGCAACAGATCCTGGACGACGCCCGCGGTGGCGGCGACGTGGATCGCCGACGGGAACGTGTCGTTACTGGACTGGGACGCGTTGACGTGGTCGTTCGGATGCACCTCGGTGCCGAGCTCGCGGCTGGCGAGTGTTGCGATCACCTCGTTGGCGTTCATGTTCGTCGACGTCCCCGAGCCGGTCTGGAACACGTCGATCGGGAACTCCGCGTCGTACTCCCCCGCGGCCACCTTGCTCGCGGCGGCGACGATCGCGTCGGCCTGCGCCTGGTCGATGACGCCGAGCTCGGCGTTCACCACGGCCGCCGAGGCCTTGATCTGCGCGAGCGCATGCACGAGCGCCGGTGCCAGCGGCCGGCCGGAGATCGGGAAGTTCTCCACCGCACGCTGGGTCTGCGCCCGCCACAACGCGTCCCGAGGCACCTTGACCTCGCCCATCGTGTCGTGCTCGATCCTGAATTCCACGTTGTCACCCATACCTGCAGAGTACGTCGCTCAGCGCTGTCGGCCCGCCCTGATAAACAAGCTTGTGGACAACGACACAGGAGGACGGATGGCGTTCACCCAGGCTTTCGAGATCACCCAGTGGGAGCAGGCGGCGTACGACGAAACGGGCAAGATCCAGCTCGGCCGGGCAACGGTCGGCAAGACCTTCACCGGCGGCGATCTCGAGGGGACCAGCTCCGCCGAGCTGCTGATGGTCGGGACCGGCGACGGGCCGGCGACGTACACAGCCGTCGAGCGCTTCACCGGCACACTGGCCGGCCGAACGGGCTCCTTCGTCATGGTGCACGGGGCAACGGCTGACCAGACGTCCTCACCGGGCAAGATCGTCGCGGCTGACGGCGACTTGACCGGCCTCACCGGCACGGTCGTCTACGAGCACGACGAACAGGGGCCGCGCCTGACCGTGGACTACAAGCTGCCCTGATAGACGTAGTACGTCTCGGCCCGTCCCTGGAGATCGACGGGGACGGGCTTCACCTCGCACGCGCCGAAGACGGAGGTGACGACCGCCTCCAGGTCCGGAGACGCGGACGACGACCAGACTGTCAGTACGCCGCCAGCTCGTAGCTTGGATCGACAAGTGGTGACGAACGGGGAAGCGTAAACAGCCGAGTTCTCGTTGTACACAAGGAAATCCGGCCCGTTGTCGACATCCAGCAGGATGCCGTCCAGCGACGCACCCTCCTGAGCAACCACCACATCGCGTACGTCGCCCAACACCACAGACACCCGCGGATCGTCCAGCACGGACGGCACCAACCCGGCACGCATCCACGAGACCACATCCGGCTCGATCTCCGCGACGACCACCTCACCCAGCCGCACATCCCTCAACAGCGCGCGCACGGTGTAGCCGAGCCCCAGACCACCCACCAGCACGCGATCAGGACGCCGTACCGACGAGAGCACAGCCGACGCAAGCAACTCCTCGCTGGACGTCTCCACGTCGTCCATCACGAAGACGCCGTTCACCCGCAACTCCAGCGCCCCGTCATCCACGCGCCGCCGCAGCACGAGTTCCCCGCGCTCACTGACCGCCCGCGCCACCTCGCTCACGGGCACATCCTCCCCCACCCCTTACGCCCGCAGAATCGAGGGCTAGAGGCCACAGTCAGAACGAGCGGCAGCGACCGCGTCCTCCGAATCCGCGTCCTCGGCCTCTGGTCTCCCGGCCACTCTCTGACCCAGCTAGCCCGCGTCCTCCGCAACGGCGGTCGGCGCGGCTGAGAGCACACCGTCCCAAGACCTGTGGGCGATAGGCCACAGATCTCCGGACGCAAGGAAAACGAGGGATCAGTACCAGCCCTTTGCTTGGGAGTGGGCCCAGGCGGAGCAGGGGGAGTTGTAGCGGTCCTCGATGTAGTCGAGGCCCCACTTGATCTGGGTGACCGGGTTGGTGCGCCAGTCGGAGCCGTACGCCGCCATCCGGTTGCCGGGGAGGGCCTGCGGGATGCCGTACGCCGAGGAACTCGGGTTGTCGGCGTCGACGCGCCAGCGGGACTCCTTGTTCCACAGCTTCTCCAGGCAGCTGAACTGCCCCTCGCCCCAGCCGTGGTCGGGCAGGAGGTTCATCGCGACCTCCTTGGGAGTGCCCTCGAGCTTCTTCCGCTCGGCGTCCCGGCTGGCGCGCTCGTCGCTGGAGCTCTCGTTGGTCTTCCGCAGCGCCTCATACCGTCTCAGCGCGGCGTTCTTGGCGGCCCGCTTCACTTGGGCCTGGTCCTGCGCCGCCTTCCGGGCCTGCTCGACGGCCTCGAGCTGGTTGCGCAGCCGGGAGACCTCCTTGGCCTGCTCCTCGGCGCTGAGTGGCTTGACCGACGGGGTCTTGACGGCGCGTGCCTTCTCGCTGTTCAGCACGGCCATCTCGGCCCGGCCTGACACCTGCTCCGAGGCATGACTGCTCCCGGGGGAGCTGAAGAGGTCGATACCCGCGACAACGGAGACGACGGCGATCCCAGTCACTGAGAGAGCCGCGAAGGAGCGCTTCGCTTTCATCTGTCCTTCCGAGAAAACCCGACCCCCGTCGGCTGCAACAGGAACATACTCTGGCCTAAACAGACCGTGATCACAAGCAGGTCACAAGGAACGGTGCGGCCGCCTGAGTGGCGGCCGCACCGGGTACAGCGGAAGTCTTACCTGAGCTTTACAGACTCCTATGACCTAAGAGTAGGAACACTCCTTACAGGTGCAGGTCGTCGAGCATCTCGGTCACCAGGGCGGCGATCGGGGAGCGCTCCGACCGGGTCAGGGTCACGTGCGCGAACAGCGGGTGGCCCTTCAGTTGCTCGACCACCGCGACGACGCCGTCGTGCCGGCCGACGCGCAGGTT
Organism: Kribbella steppae; assembly: GCF_004342025.1. Taxonomy (GTDB): domain Bacteria; phylum Actinomycetota; class Actinomycetes; order Propionibacteriales; family Kribbellaceae; genus Kribbella; species Kribbella steppae. The sequence goes on from NZ_SLWN01000002.1 coordinate 533,600, forward strand.
GTCCCGCTGGGCGACGTCGTGGGTGAGCACCACTCGCGAGTTGGCGCCGACCCGGGACAGCACGGTGAGCAGCACGTTGCGCTCCAACGACTGGGCCTCGTCCACGATCACGAACGCGTCGTGCAGCGACCGGCCGCGGATGTGGGTCAGCGGCAACACCTCGAGCATGCCGCGGTCCATCACCTCGTCGATCACGTCAGCGCTGGTGAGCGCACCGAGGGTGTCGTACACGGCCTGGGCCCACGGCTGCATCTTCTCCGACTCCGAGCCGGGCAGGTACCCGAGCTCCTGGCCGCCGACCGCGAACAGCGGCCGGAAGACCACGACCTTCTTGTGCTGCCGCCGCTCCATCACCGCCTCGAGCCCGGCGCACAGCGCGAGCGCCGACTTACCGGTACCGGCTCGGCCGCCGAGCGAGATGATCCCGACATCCGGGTCCAGCAGCAGGTCGAGCGCGACCCGCTGCTCCGCCGACCGGCCGCGGATCCCGAACGCTTCCCGGTCACCCCGGACCAGCCGAATCCGCTTGTCCGGCATCACCCGGCCGAGCGCGCTGCCCCGCTCGGACAGCAGCACCAACCCGGTGTGGGTCGGGAACTCACCGGCCTGCGGAAGCTCGAGTACGCCGTTCTCGTAGAGGTCGTCCACGTCGTGCGTCTCGACCTCGAGCTCGCTCATCCCGGTCCAGCCGGACTCCAGCGTCAGCTCGGCGCGGTACTCCTCGGCCACCAGGCCGCACGCCGACGCCTTGACCCGCATCGGCAGGTCCTTCGAGACCAGCGTGACATCGCGGCCCTCGGCCTTGAAGTTGCAGGCCACCGCGAGGATGCGGCTGTCGTTGTCGCCGAGCCGGAAGCCGGCCGGCAAGGTCTCCGGGTCCGTATGGTTCAGTTCGACCCGAAGAGTTCCACCCTTCTCCCCCACTGGCAGGGGCGCGTCCAGACGTCCGTGCAGGATCCGGAGCTCGTCCAGCAGTCGCAGCGCGGTGCGCGCGAAGTAGCCGAGTTCCGGGTGATGCCGCTTGCCCTCCAATTCGGTGACGACGACCACCGGGACGACCACCTCGTGCTCGTCGAACCGCATCATCGCGTGCGGGTCGGACAGGAGCACGGAGGTGTCCAGCACGAAGGTGCGCTGGGCCGGTGCGGATGAGGTACTTGACGCCTTGGCGTGGGTGGCAGCCATGTCGCACGTCCTCTCGGGCCGCGACGTGCACCACGCCCGGCCCACCAGTGGTTAGGTGTTGGACCGGGAGTGAGGGTGTCTCCCCCCACCTCCTTCGTGCTGCGCGGCACTCGGCACGGCCTCGCGACTGAAGGAGGTGGGGGGAGACAACCTGGCCCGGGGATCTGGTGCAGATCCCCTCCGGACCGCCGCACGAGCGGATCCGGGAACCAGTGAGATCGAGACCTGGGGTCTCGGGCACTCCGTTCTGCCCCTCATGGGGCAACCGGCTGGCGAACGATTCTCAAGCTGATCGGGCCTCCCGGACAGCCGGCTTCCCCTCCGACCGTCACCACGAGGGTAGATCTGCCGCCCAAACGGCGCAGCCCGACACGCCCGTCCGCGGGGTTAACGGCTTGTTACACCTTGTCCCCCCACGCGGGGGAGGCCGCTCACCCACTGGAGTGATCCGGTACGGCGCCCGCTCGCGGAACGCTGGCGCCATGCGAAAACACTGGCCGGAACTGACCGGATACGCGACAGCCGTCTGGTCCTTCGCGTACGGCGTACTCGGCGTCTACTGGTCACTCGGAGGAGCCGACTACCCGTTCGCGAAGGTGGCCGACGAGCGCGCGACCGGCTCGATCCTGGAGGGGTCGTCAGCCGACGTCGTGGCACCGATCATGGCCGCGGTCGGACTCGGCGGCGCGGTGCTCGCGATCGTGATGACCAGGCGTCGCGCCCGCGGCTGGGTCCTGCAGACGATCGCCGCGGTCCTCGGGGTCGGCCTCGCCCTGGTGATCCCCGACTACACGCTGATCGCGCTCGTCGCGCTCTCCCCCGCCATCATCGTCTTCGCATTCACCGGCATACCCGGCGAACAAGCCGGCGTCGGCGACATCCTGTACTGGCACCGGGTGAACCTGGTCATCCTTTTCGTCGGCGGCCTGCTCTGGGCCGCGACCGCGATCGCGTACCACCGCCGCAGCCGCAACGCCTGTGTCTCCTGTGGCCGCGGCGAGGGACCGGAGAAGGCCTGGACGACACCGGAGTCGGCGCTGCGATGGGGACGCTGGGCGGTAGCCGTCTCGGTCGTGGCGAACCTTCCCTACGAGTTCACCCGGGTGGCCTGGTACGTCGGCTGGCCGCTGGGCATCACCGACGAGTTCCACCAGATGATGGCCGACACCCCCGGAATGCTGGAGATGGGTCTGGCCATGGCCCTGATGGGCATCGGCGGCGGCGTCCTGACCCACGGGCTGGTGCGCCGCTGGGGTGAGGTCTATCCAGGCTGGATCTGGTTCAAGGCGGGCAAGCCGGTCCCACCGCTGCTGGCGATCATCCCCGCGTCGCTGGTGGCCGTCGTACTGATCCCCGCGGGCCTGATGAACGCTCAGCTGCCGACCTACGCGGACAACTGGGCGGTGAACCTCCCCGGTGTCCTGTGGGTCCTGTGGGGAGCATGCCTCGGTGCGGCGACGTACGCCTACTGCCTGAGGCGTCGTACGACGTGCCGTCGGTGTGGACGCGGTGTCACGTCCCGAAGCGACGCTCCCGCTGTGCGTAGCTCCGGATCGCCCGCAGGAAGTCGACGTGCCGGAAGTCCGGCCAGAGCGCCTCGCAGAAGTAGAACTCGCTCAGCGCGCTCTGCCACAGCAGGAACCCGCCCAGCCGCTGCTCACCCGACGTACGAATGACCAGGTCCGGGTCCGGCTGGCCCTTCGTGTAGAGGTGGCGGGCGATGTGCTCGACGTCGACGCGCTCGGCCAACTCCTCGATCGAGATGCCCTTCGCCGCCTCCTCGAGCAGCAGCGAGCGGACCGCGTCGGCCAGCTCACGGCGGCCGCCGTACCCGACCGCGACGTTGACCAGCATCCCGTCGACGGCGTGGGTGTCCGTCTCGGCCGCCTTCAGCGTCTCGGCGGTGGCGCCGGGTAGCAGGTCGAGCGCACCGACCGGGTGGATCCGGTAGCGGCCGATCGCGGTGAGCTCCTCGACCGTCTGCTCGATGATCCGCAGCAGCGGCTCCAGCTCGTCGGCCGGGCGGCTCAGGTTGTCGGTGGAGAGCATCCAGACGGTGACCACCTTGACGCCGACGTCGTCGCACCAGCCGAGGAACTCGGTGATCTTGTTCGCCCCGGCCTCGTGACCGCGCGACACCGGGTCGCCGGCCGCCCGGGCCCAGCGCCGGTTGCCGTCGATGATGACGCCGATGTGCCGCGGGATCCGGTCCGGCGACAGCGACCGGCGCACTCGACGCTCGTACAGGCCGTACACCGCGTCGCGCAGCTTTTGTTTGCCAGGTGTCCGCATGGGCAGGTTGCTCTCCTCGAAGACTCTCGGTCACGAGGCTAGCCGAGATTCACCGCCCTGGTGAGGCCTGCAGCGAGCTCACAGCCAACTCGCAGACACGCCGAACTTTCCCCTGAGTTCGTGCGTCGGACACGCGAGGGGAGGTGTGCATCCGGGTGATCTCGCCTACATTTCATGCTTATGGACCATTGAACCTACGGTTGCGTAGGTTACGGTTGCGTAGGTAAAACCACCGCCCGGCACCTCGAAAGGACGGCGATGACCACTTCCAGCACGCAGGCCCAGGAAGTCGGTCACCGGCTGTCCGGGCGGCTCGGGCCGCTCAAACCCAAGCTCCGCGGCTGGCTGCATGCCGGCACGTTCCCGTTCGCCACCGCCGCCGGCATCGTGTTGATCTGTCTGGCCCCGGGCGCGAGCGCGCGCTGGGCGGCGGCGGTCTACACGATGGGCGCGATGCTGCTGTTCGGCATCTCCGCGCTGTACCACCGGTTCTACTGGGGCCCGGCCGGCGAGGCCGTCCTGCGCCGGCTCGACCACAGCAACATCTTCCTGCTGATCGCCGGCACCTACACGCCGCTCGGCATGGTGCTGCTGCACGGCAAGGACCGGGTCCTGCTGCTCAGCATGGTCTGGGGCGGCGCGCTGCTGGGCATCCTGTTCCGGATCTTCTGGGTGCACGCGCCACGCTGGCTCTACACCCCGATCTACCTGGCGCTGGGCTGGGTGGCGATCTTCTGGATGGGCGACTTCTACCACCAGGGCGGCGCCGCGGTGGTCACCCTGATCGCGGTCGGTGGCGGGCTGTACTCGATCGGTGCGGTCGTCTACGGCACCAAGCGGCCGAACCCGTCACCGCTGTGGTTCGGGTTCCACGAGATCTTTCACGCGTTCACGGTGGCGGCGTTCGTCTGCCACTACATCGCCGTCAGCATCGCGACGTACCGCGCAGGCTGAATCTTCTGACACCTCCGTGCCAGCCCTGAAGACTGGCTGAAGATCCTCCCGCACGATGGGCAGTAGACATCGCTTTGGGGGGACACAGCCATGATCACCGCACTGGAACCGCTGGGCCGCGACGCGCTGGCCGAGGACGCCTTCACCGCGTTGGTCCGGACCATCACCGGCCACCCGGAAGCCGACCCGGGAGACGTCCGGGTCGAAGTTGTCGACTATCCGATCGGTACGCCGAGTACCGAGGCGCTGCTGCGCGTCTTCGGTACGGCGACCCTGCCGACCGGCGCACCGGAGACGGACACCGTCGACTGGTCCTGCTTCGTCAAGAAACTGCAGTCGGCCAGGCACTGGCCGTTCATCGCGATGGTGCCCGACGGGTTCCGCGAGGCGTTCATCCAGAACCTGCCCTGGGAGCTGGAGATCGCCGTCCACCGCAGCGGCATCGCCGAGCTGCTCCCCGACGGGATGCGACTGGCCACGGCCTACCGGATCGACGTGTACGACGACGATCGCGGCACCCTGTGGATGGAGAACGTCGTCCAGGAGCCCGGACCGTGGCCGCTGGAGCGCTTCGAGCGGGCGGGTTACCTGCTCGGCCGGCTGTCCGCCCGACGCCAGCCGCATCTGGTCGAGCCGCTGCTCCCCCGGGGCAACATCACCACTCCCGGCGTCGGACTGCGGTATTACACGAACGGCCGCGTGCTGAAGTCCGCCGTACCGGCCCTCGCCGACCCCGAGACCTGGCGCCATCCGATGCTCGCCGCGGCCGTGTGCCATCTCGGCGACCACCGGCTGCGCGACGACCTGCTCGAGCTCGCCGACCGGCTGCCCGCCGTACTGGATGCTCTCGACACGTTGCCGCAGTGCTATCAGCACGGGGACGCGAGTCCGCAGAATCTGCTGGTGCCGAAGGGGAAACCAGACGAGTTCGTGGTGATCGACTGGGGGTTCGACTGTCCGCAGGCGGTCGGGTTCGACCTCGGGCAGCTGCTGATTGGGCTCGCACACGCCGGCGAACTGGCGCCGGAGGCCCTGCCACTCGTGCACAAGACGATCTTCAAGGCGTTCCTGACCGGTATGGCCGAGGACGGGATGGAGGCGAGCGAGGAGCAGGTCCTGTACGGCTACCTCGGCTCGTTGCTCGCCCGGGCGACCTTCACCGCGCTGCCGCTGGAGCAGATCACCAAACCCGGCGACGAGGCCACGCTGGCGATGTTCGAGGAGCGGGTGATGCTCACGCGCGCACTGGTGGATCTGGTCTCCACAGTGGTCTAACGACCACATTTCAGTCGTGTCACAGCTGCAACGAACGCCCCGTCTGCGTGTATCCATGGTGCGTGAGGAACCTCAGCAGATGCGCAGTGGTGGCCGCCGTCGCGGGCCTCGTCCTGACCGGCTGCGGCAGCGAGTCCGACGGCGGCTCGGGCGGCACCCCGTCCAGCACGCCCACACCGACGATGCCGACAGTGACCCAGTCGACACCGGTCGGTACCGGCCTGCCACTCGTCGTCACCAGGACCGGCGGCTTCGCCGGTTTCGACGACAAGGTGGTGATCGACACCGACGGTGTCGCTACGGTGAGCTCACGTGGCAAGGAGACGGTCCGCTGCAAGCTGGATCAGTCCCTGCTGGCGACCATCACCGCGGCCGCGCAGCAGGTCGACTGGGCCAGCCTCCCGGTGGTCAAGCCGACCGTCCGGCACCCCGACGACATGATCGTCGCGGTGACGGCGAACGGTAAGACCGCCCGGCTGGAGGAACCGCGGGTGAAGGCGATGACGGCCCCGGTGACTACTCTGCTCACCGAAGCCGCCATCCCACCGGGCAAGCTGTGCAAGCCGGTCTGATTCAGCTCGTGGTCACGGCGACGTCGTCGATCACGAAGCTGGTCTGCAACGACGAGTCCTCCTGTCCGAGGAACCGGACCGTGACCGTCTTTCCCTTGTAGGCAAGGACGTTCACGGTCTTCTGCACGTACGACGTGTTCTTGTTCAGATTCGAGTACGTCGCCAGCGTGGTGGTCGTGGAGCCGTCGACGATCTGCACCTTGACCGTGTCGTAGACCGTCGAGCCGGTCGTCTCCGCGGTGTCGATCCGGATCCACAACGACAGCGATGCGGCGGTCGCGGTGGACGGGATCGCCACCGACTGGCCGATGTTCTCGGTAGTGGTCCGGCCGTTGCCCTGCAGCCACGCCTTGTAGCTGCCGCCGTGGGCCGGCCGCGAGGTGCTGTTGGTGATCACCCCGGTGGTGCCGGTCCAGTTCGCCGCCCCCGACTCGAAGCCCGGGTTCTGGAGGAGGTTGTCCCCGGTCGGCGGCGGGCCCTCGCTGTAGTCCTTCTGGGTGTAGTTCCAGACCATGTGGCCGATGGCATCGATCTGGCGGTCCAGCGAGGTCAGGTTGAGGTTGTTGATGTTGTCGCAGGAGCGGTGGTAGCACGGGTCGTAGGCCTGACCCGCCGTACCGCCCCACTTGGCCGCCTGGGCGGACGTCTTCGTCCCCTCGGCGCCGGAGAACGTGCCCGCGGTCGCGATACCGAGCGACCGGAAGGCGGCGTGGTCGGACCGGCCCTGGACATCGATGAACTCGGTCTGCACGCTCTTGCTGGTGAAGTACGCGACCAGATCGTCGCGAGCGCCGTTGCCCGCGGGATTGTCGTCGTACACGAAATAGCCCGGGTTCGGCGACGCGATCATGTCGAAGTTCAGGTACAGCTCGATCTTGTCGCGTTCGGCCGCGGGCAGGTTGTTCACGTAGTACTTCGAGCCGAGCAGACCGAGTTCCTCGGCACCCCAGAAGCCGAACCTCAGCCGGTTCCTGGGGGTCTGGCCGCTGGCAGCGTAAGCGAGGGCGGTTTCTAGTACGCCGGCGCTGCCTGTGCCGTTGTCGTTGATCCCCGGACCGGAACTGACCGAGTCCAGGTGTGAGCCGGCCATCACGACGTGGTTCGCGTCGCCGTGCGGCCATTCGGCGATGACGTTGTACGACGTACCGGCCGACGTGGAGAAGGATTGCAAGGTGGTGGTGTAGCCGGCCGTGTCGAGCTTGGCCTTGACCCAGTCGGCGGAGGCCTTGTAACCGGGGCGGCCGGTGTAGCGGTTGCCGCCGTTGCTGGTGGCGATCGACTGGAACTGGTCGAGGTGCGCCTTGGTGTTGGTGACGGAGATGTCCGGGGACTCGACCGCGCCGGCGACGTTGCTTGGGGCAAGCAATGCGCCGGCCACGAGGACGATGCCGAGACCGGAGTAGAGGGACTTGCGCATGGGCGGATCTCCTTTGGCCTCAAACAAAGAAGAAATCCGGGGCGCGGGCCTGGGCGGGAGGCCGCGCGCCGCGCCCCGGACGAGTGTTACCAGGGGTGGTGGATCAGCCCGCGGTCAGCGAGGTGTCGTCGATGACGAAACTCGTCTGCAGCGAGGAGTCCTCCTGGCCGAGGAACTTCACCGAGATCGTCTTGCCCTTGTAGGCGGTGACGTTGAAGCTCTTCTGCGTGTAGGTGCTGTTCTTGTTGAGGTTCGAGTACGTCGCCAGCGTGGTGGTGGTCGAACCGTCGACGATCTGGACCTTGGCCGTGTCGTACACGGTCGAGGTGGTCGTCTCCGCGGAGTCGATCCGGATCCAGAACGACAGGGTCGCAGTGGTCGCCGACGCCGGGATGGCGACGGACTGGCTGACGTTCTCGGTGGTGGTCCGGCCGTTGCCCTGCAGCCACAGCTTCCAGGTACCGGTCCGGGCCGGACGCCCGCTGTTGTTGGTGATCGGGCCCGAGGTGCCGGTCCAGTTCACCGCACCGGACTCGAAGCCCGGGTTCAGCAGCAGGTTGTCACCGGTCGGCGGCTCCGGGTCGGTGCCACCGCCGCAGGTCGCCGCACCTGCCGGCACGGAGATGCCGGTGAACGCGGCCTCGATGCCCTTGCACTGGGCCGAGTCGGCGCCGTACAACTCCTTGGCCGAGGTGATCGCACCTTCGCGAGCGTCCTTGTAGGTGCTGCCCGAGCTGAGCTTGGTGCTCAAGGTGCGGTACCAGACCTTGGCGGCCACGTCGCGGCCGACACCGGCGATGGTGGCGCCGTTGCAGGCGGTGCTGCTGTGCGTCACTCCCCCGATCACCTTGCTACCGGTGCCCTCGGAGGCCAGGTAGAACCAGTGGTTCAGCGGGCCGGACGAGTAGTGCGGGTCGGCGCCGCCGACCGCGCTGCTCCAGCAGTCGTAGCTGCGCCCGTCCTTCGACGGCTTGTCCATGTAGCGCAGCGGGGTGCCGTTGCCGTTGATGTTGATCTTCTCGCCGATCAGGTAGTCACCCGGGTCGGACGTGTTGTTGGCGGAGAACTCCACCGCGGTGCCGAAGATGTCCGAGGTGGACTCGTTCAGGCCGCCCGCGTCACCGAAGTAGTTCAGGTTGGCGGTCGCCTCGGTGACACCGTGGCTCATCTCGTGGCCGGCCACGTCGATGCTCGTCAGCGGCCGGGCGTTGCCGGAGCCGTCGCCGTACGTCATCTGGCTGCCGTCCCAGAACGCGTTCACGTACGCGTTGCCGTAGTGCACCCGCGAGCGCGCGCCCTGGCCGTTGTTGAAGATGCCGTTCCGGCCGTGGACGTTCTTGTAGTAGTCCCAGGTCAGCTGGGATCCGTAGTGCGCGTCGACACCGGCGGTCTGACGGCTCGAGGTGGTGCCGTTGCCCCAGGTGTCGTCGGGGTCGGTGAACGTCGTACCGGTGCCGGAAGTGGCTCCGTTGAGGTCGGTGGTGTAGTTGCCACCGCGGCTCGGGTCGGTCATCGAGTAGCTGCCCGAGGTGCCGATGCTGACGGTGCCGGAGTACATCGAGTTTCCGGTACCGGTCTTGATCTCGTCTGACTGAGCCAGCACCGCGCCGGTCTTGGCATCGATGTAGGAGTGCAGGACGGACGGGGTCTGGTCCGCCTTCACCCCGGTGGTGACGACGTCGTACGCGAGCACGGGCTTGGTCGGGGTGACGAAGACGACCAGGGAGCCCTTGTTGCCGGTGGCCTTGAACTTGGCGGTCTTGGCGGCGGTGGTCAACGCGGCCGACTGGGACAGAGTCGGCTTGGTCGGCACACCGACGGACTTGGCGCCGCGGTTGTAGGTCACCTGGCCGACGGTCGCGCCCTTGCGCTTGACGATCAGGTCGCCGCCGACGACCGGCAGGCCGTTGTAGGTCCGGTCGTAGCGAACGTACTCGGTGCCGTCGGCATCCTTCGCGACGTCACGAACCTTGAGTACTTCACCATACGCAAGCCCGAGAGCTGCGGCCGTCTGCGCGGTCAGCGCCTGTTCGGCCTGGACGGCGGCCGGCTGGTTGTAGCCGGATGCCGGGAGCGGGGCCGCACGATCAGCGGCTCCCGCGGGCGAGCCGATGAACGACGCCCCGGCAAGTCCTGCTGCCGCGACGATGGCCACCGCCCCTGCTGATGTCAGTCGTTTCAAGACAACATCTCCTCACGGTGTGGTCGCTGTTTGGGCGCAGCGACCAATTCAATTTGGGGACGCCGGATGTCTGGCCCATCAGTGCCACTGCCTCAGTTGTGACACTGCGTGTCAGGACATGCGAGATCTGTTACATCCGACTGAGGGAGGACTCTGGTCCCCGCAGGGCCCCGAGTCAAGGGATTCCGGCGAAACCGCAGGGAAAACCCGCACCGCCGTCGTTGTCAGTGCGAGGGTGTCAACTCACGACGAAGGTCTTCCGGCAACACGACCGGGAGCCGGCAGGTGAACTTCTGACAGACGTACGCCGCCGGCCGGTCACCGACCAGACCACGGCCTTCCATCAGCGGTACGGCGAGACCGGGCGCACCGTGGACGATCGCCGTACCCCAGGGAGCGGCGGCCAGTGCGGTCCGGGTCAGCTCCGGGGACGTGCCGACGATCGCGATCTCGAGCGGGCCGGAGGCAACCGTCTCGGCGACGGCGAGGGCCCGGCCGGCGAACCGGGGCGCGCGCGCGGCGATCGTCGCGGACGCCTGCAGGGCATGCTCTGCGGCGGTCTCATACCGGACTGATCCAGTCAGACTGGCGAGGGTGGTGAAGGCCTCGGCCGCGAGGCTCACTCCGGACGGGCTGGCGTTGTCGGTCGGGTCCTGTGGACGCCAGACCAGCGCCTCGGCATCGGCCGCCGTGTCGAAGTAGGAGCCATCAGCAACGAACTGGTCGAGTGTCCGATCCAGCAGGCTGTGCGCTGTTTCGTACCACTCGATGTTGCCGGTGACACCTAAAAGGGTGAGACAGGCCTGGGCGTACGCCGCGTAGTCCTCGAGCACACCGTGCGCCGTACCGACCGCGCCGTCTCGGGACGTGCGATGCAGCCGACCGGTGTCGTCGATGTGGACGTCCCGGACCAATCTGGCCGCCTTCTCCGCGGCTTCGACGTACTCGGGCTTGTCGAGGAGCACGCCGGCTCGGGCCAGCGCGGTGATGGCGAGACCGTTCCAGGCGGCAACCACTTTGTCGTCGCGGCCGGGGTAGGTACGGCGACTGCGGGACGTGTGGAGGCTCGCGCGGATGCGTTGCCAACGACCGGGATCGTCAGGGTCCTGGCGGAGCTGCAAGACCGACGAGCCGTGCTCGAAGGTGCCGGTGACGTCGCAGAGGTCGATGACCCATTTGGCGTCGTCATCGCTCAGCACCTCGTGGAGCTGCTCCGGCGTCCAGACGTAGTACTTGCCTTCCTCTCCCTCGGTGTCCGCGTCGAGGGCGGAGGCGAAGCCGCCTTCGTCGGTGCGGAGCTCGGCGAGAAGGAAGTCGGCCGTCTCCTCGGCGATCCGGCGGGCCAGCGGGTTCGCGCTGACGGTCCACCAGTGCGTGTAGACGTCGAGCAGGAGAGCGTTGTCGTACAGCATCTTCTCGAAGTGCGGCACGACCCATTGCCCGTCGACCGAGTACCGCGCGAAGCCGCCGGCCAGCTGGTCGTACATGCCGCCGCGGGCCATCCGTTCACAGGTCGCCGCGACCATGGCGAGCGCATCCTCGGAACCGGTACGGCGATGATGGCGCAGCAGGAAGTCGAGCACCATCGACGGCGGGAACTTCGGCGCGGAGCCGAAGCCGGCGTCCACCGGATCGAAGTCGACCTTCAGCAGCGCGGCCGCCCGGTCGAGGTCCACCGTGCCACCCTGCTGGCTCTGCTGAGCGCCCAGCTGCTCGACCACCCGGCGGCCGATGCCGTCGATCTGGTCGCGCTTGGTCCGCCAGGCGTCGGCCAGTGACTCGAGCAACTGCCGGAAGGACGCCATCCCGCTGCGCGGTTCGGCCGGGAAGTACGTGCCGCAGAAGAACGGCTCGGCGTCCGGGGTCAGGAACACCGACATCGGCCAGCCGCCCTGGCCGGTCATCGCCACCGTCGCCGCCATGTAGATCGCGTCCACGTCCGGACGCTCCTCGCGATCCACCTTGATGCTGACGAACTGCTCGTTCAGGTACGCCGCCGTCGCCTCGTCCTCGAACGACTCGTGCGCCATCACATGACACCAGTGACACGCCGAGTACCCGACCGACAGGAACACCGGCACGTCCCGCTCCCGCGCCTCCCGGAACGCCTTGTCGGACCACTCCCGCCAGGCCACCGGGTTATCCGCATGCTGCCGCAAATACGGACTCGTGCTCCGGCCTAGCTCATTGACGGGTGCCATACCCCCACGTTATGCGGTCTGTGAGAGGGCGACTGACAGGCCCAGGGTGAGCGCCATGATGAGGAGTTCGAAGCCGACGACCTGCCAGAAGGCGCGGCCGCTGTTGACAAGGTCGCCGGTGGCGCGGCGGCGGTGCAGCCAGCCGGCGATGATCAGGATCACGAAGGCGGCCACCTTGGCCAGCAGCAGTGCGCCGTACGTGTCCTCGGTGAGGGCGTCGGGGACCGAACCCCAGCCACCGCCCTTCGCCGCGAGCCGGCCGGCCGCACTGATCAGGCCGCTCAGCAGGACGGCGATCGACGAGATGAGCGCGACCTGGTTGAACCGCTCGAGCACGATTGGGAGGCCGGTCCGACTGGCCCGCCCGTACCGGACCAGGCCAGCGAGTCCGCCGATCCAGGTCGTCGCCGCGATGACGTGGAAGACCAGGGCCGTTCCGGCGAGGACGACGTACGACTCGTTCCGCGGGTACGCCGTGAGCGCGGTCGGGATCAAAGCGGTGATGGCGACGATCACGCCGAGCCCGGCCGCGGACGAGGTCTGGACCCGGCGGATGCCGATGGCTAGGGCGACGACGAGGATGCCGGTGATCAGCAGGGCCTTGACCTCCGGTACGCCGAGGGCGTCGTCCAACCGGAGCCGGAGCAGGTCGACCGGGGTGTCGAGCAGGATCGCCGCGGTGACGACCGCACCGGCGAACGCGCAGAGCGCCCAGATGATCGCCGAGTTGCTCGCGTCCCGCACCGCCCGCCGGCCCTGGACCCCGAGCGGTCCGCCTTCGATCCGGAGCAGTACGACGGCCGCCAGCAGCGCGCCGGCGCAGCCGACGGTCGCGAGCATGGAGATCAGCCGGAGGAGCGGCAGCAGCCAGCCGACGAACAGGCTCGGGCCGCCGATCCCACCGATGTCTCGAGGTTCACTGTCGGCGGCGAACAGGGCGACCGCCAGCGCCACCGAGGCGACGACGACCGCGCCCGCACCACCCGCGACCAGCCGACCGGGCATGCGGTGCCGGGCGGCGTGGGTCGCGGTCACAGAGCGATCCCGCCCTCGGCACGATTGAACACGCGCTCACTATAGGGTCAGCCTGAGGTGGGCTGCCCAGTCCGACACCATCTCGTGATGAGGGTGTCGGGTGATGTACGGATTCAGTGCTGAGAGTGCGCCTTGGCGTCACTCTCTGTTGACGACTCAGTCGTCGTCGGTGCGTCCGTCGCCGTCGGCTCGGCATCGCCAGCCGGGGCCGCTGAGCTGTCCGTGCTCGCTGGGCCGTCGGACGGTGCTGGGCCGGGCGCAGAACCGTCGTCGAAGTCGATCTTCTTCAACTGCTTGCCCATGCTGCGCATCAGCAGCACCGTGGCGGCACCGAGTGCGAGCACGATCAGCAGCGCGACCCAGCCGGGACGCACCGAGTTCGGGTCGATCTCGGCCGTCGCAAGGAAGGTCATCGCTGTCACGCCACCATTCTCTCACTGTCCACGCCCGCCGTCAGCGCAACCCCGCGAACAGATCGTCCTCGGGCTGTTCGGACTCGACCAGACTCCGGGCCAGCTCGTAGTCCTCGGTCGGCCACGCCTCCTGGTGCACCTCCAGCGGTACGGCGAACCACGCGCCGTCCGGATCGATCTGGGTCGCGTGCGCGAGCAGGGCCTTGTCCCGGATGCCGAAGTACTGCGCGCACTCGACCCGCGTGGTGATCCGGCGCTCGTTCTCCGGGTCCGGCTTCCAGTCCTTCAGACGGTCGGCGTACGGCGACTCCAGGCCGCGCGCGATCATCCCGTCGTGCAGCGCCTTCATCCGCTCGTAGTGAAACGTGTGGTGGTAGTACAGCTTCAGCGGCTGCCACGGCTCGCCGAGCTCCGGGTAGGCGTCCTTGTCACCGGCCGCCTCGAACGCGGCGACGGTGATCTGGTGGCACATCACGTGGTCCGGGTGCGGGTAGCCGCCGTTCTCGTCGTACGTCGTGACGACCTGCGGACGGAACTCGCGGATCAGCTTCACCAGCGGGGCGGCGGCGTCCTCGACCTTCCGCGCGGCGAAGCAGCCCTCCGGCAGCGGCGGCAACGGGTCACCCTCGGGGAAGCCGGAGTCGACCCAGCCCAGCCACTCCTGCCGGATGCCGAGGATCTCGCGGGCCGCGTCCATCTCCTGCCGGCGGATCTCGGAGATGTTCTCGAGCACCTCCGGCCGGTCCATCTTCGGATTCAGGATCGATCCGCGTTCCCCGCCGGTACAGGTGGCCACCAGGACCTCGACGCCTTCGGCGACGTACCTGGCCGTCGACGCGGCCCCCTTGCTCGACTCGTCATCAGGGTGGGCATGCACATGCAACAACCGAAGATCTCCACTCACAAGACACAATGGTCCTCCAAGCCCGGCCCATCCCCACGACCGACCCCCTGGACCCCCGTTGACCGAGTCATCACCCACCAGTCCGACAGCAGACCTCGACGCCCGGTACGGGCGGAGCGGGCGGTCACGCCGACCGTTGATCATCGGGATGGTCGCCGTCGTCGCCGCGGTCGGGCTGACCTGGTTGCTGTGGGCAGCGTTCATCCAGTCGAACCCGCCGGTGACGTCGCGGCTGCTGGGCTTCGAGATCACCTCGGCGACCTCGGCGAAGGCGACGATCCAGGTCGACCGGACGAAGTCCACCGAGGCCAGTTGCCGCCTGCAGGCCAAGGCCGCCGACTTCTCCATCGTCGGCGAACTGACCCTCACGGTGCCGGCCGATTCCCCTCGTCATCAGACATTGCCCGCCACGCTCACCACCCAGCGGGCCGCCACCTCGGTGGTTCTCATCGGCTGCACGACTCCGGACAACCCCCGGCCGCACTGACAACGGACACCGGGCCGGAGAACGCGCAGGTCAGGAGGCTGTCCGGGCTGGTAGCGGCAACCGATTGCCGCGGAACTGCCCACGATGTGGGAAAAACCACCGGGCAAGCGGTTTCCCCGTGTTTGAGGGGGCAAAGACCTGTGGGGTTCCGGGCTGTAACTTGCTACGCTCAGTGGATTGGTCGCCGTCGACGACGGCGGCCAGAAGCATTTCTGCCCATCCCACCGACGCAAGGAGCAGCCCGTGACGCAGCGGATCGAAGAGGACAGCGTTGTCTGGCTGACGCAGGACGGTTTTGACCAGCTGAAGTCCGAGCTCGAGCACCTCAAGGGCCCGGCCCGCGCCGAGATCACCCAGCGCATCAGCGAGGCCAGGGACGAGGGCGACCTCAAGGAGAACGGCGGCTACCACGCCGCCAAGGACGAGCAGGGCAAGATCGAGGCACGGATCCGGCAGTTGGAGGACATGCTGCGCCGGGCCCGGGTCGGCGAGACCCCGAAGGCCGGCGCCAAGATCGGGCCGGGGATGAAGGTGTCGATCAAGTTCGCCGGCGACGACGACGTCGAGACGTTCCTGCTCGGCTCCCGCGAACTGCTCGCCCTGGACTCGTCGGTCGACATCGACGTGTACTCGCCGCAGTCCCCGCTGGGATCCGCGATCCTCGGCAAGAAGAAGGGTGACAAGGCGACCTACGAGGCGCCCAACGGCAAGGATGTGACGGTTGAGATCGTCGCCGCCGAACCCTTCACCGGCTGACCCACCACAGCTCGAGCGCCCCGGTGGACACCCACCGGGGCGCTTCTCATTCCCCCCGTACGCCGGCCGCCCGACAGCACGCCGGCGATCGCATCGTGGCGTTCTGTAACGGCGGTGCGGCAGGTGACGATCAAGCAGGGGTAGCGGCGTCAGGCCGCTGGGGGGAAGTGCTGGATCATGTCCGACAGCAGTACTGGGAAACGTCCGGGCCGGCTGGAGCATCCGTTGCTGGCCGCGATCGTCGCCGCGCTGGTGAGCGCGCTGATCGGTGCCGTGGCGACGGTCTGGGCCGCCCGCGAGGGCAAGCTCGACGCGATCGCGTCACCGCCGACCACGACGGTCACCACGACAGCGCCCGGCCCGGCCACCACCACAACTGTCACGGTGACGCCCCCGGGCTCGACGGCCGGGGCCGGTACGACGAACACCGGGACGAACACCGGGACCAACACTGCCGGCGACAGCCTCGCGGAGCTTCAGCCGATCGCCGGTGGCTTCGTGAAGGGCTCGTTCGCGATCCACGCGCAGCCGTTCGGTGACGGGCTCTATCGCAACGTCGGGACCTGCAACCGGACGGTCTCGACGACCTGGAACCTGGCCCGCAAGTACACCCGGTTCAACGCCGTGATCGGGCTGACCGACAAGAGCACCGATCCCACCCTCAAGGTCAAGTTCACCGCCTACATCACCGACGGCACGAGCAGGACCGCGACCAAGCCTGTCGTGCTCGGCAAGTATCAGGCGCATCCGCTGCAGGTAACCCTGAATCACGCCGACGCGCTCGAGCTGGAGGCCGTCCTGGTCGCCAGCGAAGGCAGCTGCTCGGGCGCAGGCGCCGCCGCGTGGGGCGACCCCCGGCTGTACGCCGAGTGAGGCCCGACGCGGGACGCCGTACGTCGTACGTCTAGTGCTGGGCCGGGGCGAAGAGTTCCAGCTGGATGTTGTCCTGGTCGCGGAAGACGAGGACGGAGGCGTAGGGCTCGTCGGCGATCGGGGACTGGGTCAGGGGCTTGTCGGCGGTGTCGGCGCGGATCACGCCGTGCGCCTCCAGGTGGTCCTGCCACTGTTCAAGGTCGGCCCGCGAACCGACCGCGAAACCGGCGTGGTCGAGGCCGGTGACGGTCTCCTTGCACAGGGCACCGTCGTTGGTGTCGTGGTGATGCAGTGCGATCATCAGTTGCCGGTCGGCATCGGTGAGGATGCGGCCGACGCCGCCCTCGTGGGGTACGTCGAGCACCGGTTGCACACCGAACACTTCGCCGTACCACTGGACGCTCGCGTCCAGGTCGGTCACGGTCAGGGCGAGGTGGTGCAGTTTGGGCTGGGTCACGCTGGTCATGGTTCCCCCTTGCGTTACTGGGACTTCCCGCTCGCGAACTGAGCCAGGAACATCCGGGTGACCTCCTCGACGAGACGGCTCCACCGGTCGCCGCCAGGGTCGTTGGTGATCTGCTGGCCGACGAGACCGATGTTCACCGCCGTCCAGATGTCGAGGTGTCGCGGATCGTGCACGCCGTTGCGTGCGAGGAGTTCGCGGGTGACGTCGAGCGCCTTGACCGCCAACTCATAGGACTCGGCCGACGGCGTGAAGCCGGGCACCGAGTGCTGGAACAACAGCTGATACCGGGGTACGTCGGACACGCAGAACGTGATGAACGCCCGCGCCTCGGTCAGCAGATCCTGCTGCGGATCGTCCGTCGCCGGCAGCGACGCCTTCAGGTCGACGAACTCCTGCGCCGCCTGCGCGAACATCGCGTCCAGGATGGCGTTCTTGGACTCGAAGTACGCATACACCGTCGGCGTGGTGATACCGGCCCGCCGAGCCAGCTCGCGCAACGACAGCGCGGTGAGCCCGTCGGCCCGCACCAGCTCCCAGGCAGCGGTCAGCACCGCGGCCCGGGCATTCTCCCGCCGCGCCTCCCGCCAGTTCGCCGCCGGTTTCTTTAACATAGTTCGAAGTATTTGCACACTGTATAAATCTTGTCAACGGCTCAGGCGGGAAACGGCGGCCGGACACACAGGTGTCCGGCCGCCGGGTGACTGACTCAGTGCGTAGTGGCGCTGCGGTACTTGCGGACTGCCAGTGGGGCGAAGACGGCGATGATGACGGAGCACCAGATCAGGGCGAGCCAGACCGGGTGCCGCGCCGGAAAGCCGTCCGGACTGGCGAACGGTGACGGATTCCCGAACAGATGGCGGCAGGCCGCGACGATCGAGGAGATCGGGTTCCACTCCGCCACCGGCTGGAGCCCGCCGGGCAGGTTCGGCGTCGGGACGAAGGCGTTGGACAGGAATGTCAGCGGGAAGAGCCAGATCAGGCCGGCCGACGCCGCCACCTCGGGACTGCCGACGGACAGACCGATCAGTGCCCCGACCCACAACATCGCGAAGGCGAACAGCAGCAGGATCGCGAACGCGGCCATCGCCTGCGCGAACCCGTTGTGCCAGCGCCAGCCGACGATGAACCCGCAGATCACCATCACCACCATCACGAACGCGTTGAACGCCAGGTCGCCGATCACCCGCCCGGCGATCACGCCGGACCGCGCCATCGGCAGCGACCGGAAGCGGTCGATCAGGCCTTTCGACATGTCGTCGGCCATCCCGACACTCGCCGAGGCAACCGCGAACGCCATCGTCTGGGCGAAGATCCCGGACATCAGGAACTCCCGGTACGCCTGTGCCCCCGGGAACCCCGGGATCGGGATCGCGTTGCCGAACACGTAGGCGAACAGCAGCACGAACATGATCGGCTGGATGGTCGCGTAGACCAGCATGTCCGGCGTCCGCGGGATCCGCTTGAGGCTCCGCCAGGCCAGCACTCCCGCGTCCGTCAGGGCCCGGCCGAGTGGGTTCACCGGTGCCGGAGCGTCAACCGGCCTCCGGTCAGCGGTCGTACTCATACATGCTCCTTCTGCTCGGCCTCGTGCCCGGTCAGGGTGAGGAACACGTCGTCCAGTGTCGGCCGCCGCAGCCCGATGTCGGCGATCCGGATGCCGGCCCCGTCGAGGGTGCGGATCACGTCGACCAGCTCACTCGATCCGCCGGGCGCCGGCACGGTGATCCGCCGGCTGTGCTGGTCCATCGTGGTGGCCTCCGGATCGGTGATGTCGAGCGCGCTGGTGAGCAACTCCAGCGCCCGGTAGGTCGCCTCCGGATCGTGGACGACGACCTCGATCCGCTCACCACCCACCTTCGCCTTGAGCTCGTCCGCCGTACCGCGGGCGATGACCGAGCCATGGTCGACCACCGCGATGCTGTCGGCCAGCTCGTCGGCCTCTTCCAGGTACTGCGTCGTGAGCAGGATCGTGACGCCTTCGCTGACCCGGTCGCGGATGATCTGCCAGAGGTCCAGGCGGCTGCGCGGATCGAGGCCGGTGGTCGGCTCGTCGAGGAACAGCACCCTGGGATGGGCGATAAGCGATCCGGCCAGGTCGAGCCGGCGCCGCATGCCGCCCGAGTACGTCTTCAGGATCCGGTCAGCGGCCTCGGTCAGGTCGAAGATCTCCAGCAGTTCCTCGGCCCGCTGCTGCGCCTGCTGGCCGCTCAGCCGATACAGCCGGCCGAACATCCACAGGTTCTCCCGGCCGGTGAGCAGTTCGTCGACCGCCGTGTACTGACCGGACAGGCCGACCAGTGAACGGACCAGGTCGGCTTCCTTCACCACGTCGTGCCCGAGCACCCGGGCCGTGCCCTCGTCCGGCGCCATCAGTGTGGTGAGGATCCGGACCGTCGTGGTCTTGCCCGCACCGTTCGGCCCCAGCAGGCCGAGCACACTCCCCTCCGGCACGTCGAGGTCGATCCCGTCGAGTGCCTTCACCGTGTTCTTCCTGGACCTGAACGTCTTCACGAGGCCAGTCGCCTCGATAGCTGCCATGCGTGAACGTCCCCCTTCTGGATGTGACGCAGGCCACCATCCTGACCGAGGCCGTCGACAGTTTCGACACCTTTCTCCCTGAGCAGAAACTTGAGTGCGTTCGACTCAACTTTGTTGATAGTTGAGTCGACACCGCTCAACTCTGCCTTTACGGTCCCGGTATGACGTCCAGCCAGAGCATCCTCAGACACCCCGACTTCCGCCGCCTCTGGATCGCGGACCTGCTCAGCCAGCTCGGCACGCGCCTGAGCATGATCGCGATCCCCCTGCTCGCCGTGCTGACCCTGGACGCGACCACCTTCGAGGTCTCGCTCCTCCGCACGTGCGAGACAGCCGCCTGGCTACTGCTCGGCCTGTTCGCCGGTGCCTGGGTAGACAGGGTCAGATGCCTGCCAGTACTCGTGTTCGCTGACCTGGGCCGGGCAGTGCTCTTCGGCTCGATCCCAGTCGCCGCCCTGTTCGGCGTACTGAGTCTCACGCAGCTGTACGTCGTACTGGCGCTGACTGGGGTCCTGACGGTGCTGTTCGACGTGGCACACAGCTCCTACCCGCCGCGACTGCTACAGCCCGACCAGCTCCTGCCGGGCAACGCCAAGCTGGCCGCCAACCACTCTGTCGCCGCAGTGCTCGGCGCGGGCGCAGGCGGCGTACTGGTCCAGTGGCTCAGTGCCGCGGTGACGATCGGCGTGGACGCCCTGAGCTTCCTGTGGTCGGCGATCTGGCTCCGCTCGATCCGTACGCCGGAACCACGGCCGGCCAAACCGGAGACACCGAACCTGCGGCGGGAGATCGCAGAGGGCATGCGCTACGTGTTCCGGCATCCCCTACTGCGACCGATCGCGCTGAACACCGCGACGACGATGCTGTTCCAGGCCGCGGCCGGAGCGGTGATGATCGTGTTCCTGGTCCGCGAGATCCACCTGCAGCCGAGCACCATCGGCGTACTGAGCATGATCGGCCTGGCCGGCGCCATCGTCGCGTCCGCGGTGACAGAGAAGATCAGCAACCGGTACGGCGATGCGCGCACACTGCTCCTGTCGTCGACAGGCATCGGCGTGGCCTTCACTCTGCAAGCGCTGACCGGACCGGGCTGGCAGGTGAGCTGGTTCGTGGTGGCTACTCTGCTCGCCGGGTTCTGCATCATCATCAGCTACATCCTGCAGGTGAGCACGCGGCAGCGCGTGTGCCCGCCGGAGCTGCAGGGCCGGGTCAGCGCCACCATGAGCTTCGTCGGCTGGGGCGCCGCTCCCCTCGGCAGTCTCCTGGGTGGTGCACTCGGCACTGTCTTCGGACTGCACGCGACCCTCTGGATCGCAGGCCTGGCCTCTCTCGCCGGCACGGCCTTCCTGTACTGCTCGCCGTTCCGCACTCTGCGCACGGTCCCCGACGTACCAGAGCACCAGGCAGACCGTCAGGATCTGCCTGGCACCCGAAGGGACTAGTCGGAGACGATCTGGGCGGTGCCGACCAGGACCTCGACATCGAGGGCGGCCCGGCCGCGACCGATCTCCACGTCCTTGGACTGGCCGGTGACGGCACCGACCCAGGAGACGCGGCCGAGCTGGGACTCGGTGTGGACGCGGACGTCGGAACCGCGGCGCAGGTTCACGTTCGCGGCACCGGACTCGACCCGGACCCGGGAGCGGCCCTTGGTGATCTGGGCGTCCAGGTTGGCCGAGCCGGCCTGGACCAGCAGGTCGATCGGACCGCTCACGTCGGTGACCTTCGCCGTCCCGGCTGTGACGCGGACCCGGGTCAGGCCGGGCAGGCGCTCGGCGTGGACGCTGCCGCCGGTCACCTCGACCTCGACCTGGAGGCTGGGGTTGACCCGGATGGACAGCTCCTTGGCCAGGCCGTTCACGTGCGACTTCAGGTTGGTCGGGTTGCGCAACATGCTGAACCCGTCGATCGAGACGCCCATGTCGCCCTCGCTGCTGATCGCGAGGGTGTCGCCGTCCCGCTTGATCACGTGCGGCCCGTCCACCGCGACACCGTTGATCGCAGGCTCACCGATCAGCCGCACCCGGCGCCCGATAGCCCGCACGGTCACCCGCTGCACCCCTGCGGGCATCGGCACATTGCTGTGCTCCTCTTCGACGTCCTCGACGTCAGCCTCGGCCGCGCCGGCCGGCGTCGTGTCGGCGGGAGCCTTGTCGGCGGCACCACCAGCTGCCGCATCGGCGGGAGCGTCGTCGACCACACTGTCCTGCACCCCGTTGCCCTCGGCAGCAGTCGGCGCGGCGGTGGCCTCGGCACCGTTGGATGCGGCAGTGGCCTCAGCGCCGTTCGGCGCGGGGGCCGCCTCGGTGCCGTTCGGTTCGGCGACTGCCTCGGTGCCGTTCGGTGCGGCGTGCTTGCCGGCGGATACATCGGCTGCGTCTGCGGCGTCCGGGGAGTCGACCGCGTCCGCCCAGACGGACGGGGACGGCAGCTCGTCGGCAGACGGCCACGGCTTGCTCGTCGTGGGGGTGCCTCCGTTGTCGGCAACCGGCTCCTGCGCGACCGGCCCATCCGCTTCGCCCGCCGTACCGGCTGCAGGTGCCGCGGCGCCTTCACCCGCGGCCGCGCCCGGCTGGATGGCGGCGATCAGGGTCGCGCCTTCCTCAGTGGACAGGTGGCCCTTGGCGACCCGGTCCAGGATGTCCTTGACCCGCCGGTCGTAGTCGCTCTGGTTACTCATGCCCCCAGTCCAGCACCCTGGGAGGTCGAAACCAATCCGGGATCGCCCCGAACCGCGACCCGCCGCACCCTGACCCCGGCCGCACGCCCGATCCCCCGGCAGACATTCCACCGCGCGGAATTCTCTCACCTAATACCCGGAATTCACCTCCGGCTGTGAGCTTGACGCGGCAACATCCGTATCATTCCGTGGTCAAATAATCACAATTGCTTGTGGTCACGCAGAGAACCTGAATACATTCATTTCAAGCGAGGCATTGATTGGCCATCATGCCCCGCGGTTTCACATTTGTGCCGGTCAACGGCGACCGGTTTCCCTCCCTCACGTCGTCCGCCCCACCCTCCCGGGGCGGACCACTGACTCCTGCAAGGAGAGCAACATGCCCAACCTCAGGACCCGCCTGATCACCGTCCCGCTGGCGAGCATCACGCTGGCGATCGGCGGCGCCGCACTGGCGGCCTCCACGGCGTCGGCGCACGAAAGCCCGACCCCCGTCGCCAACGTCGGCGACGCGGTCGACTACGCCACCACGCAGGTGCAACTGCACCTGGAGGACGAGATGCTGGGCCTCAACCCGGCCATCGACAACCCGGTCGGCTACACCGGATCGCACGTCTTCCCGGTCGGCGTGAACGTGCTGTCGTACACCCTCACCGGGCACGCGATCGCCGACGACGGCACCGGTCACGGGCACGACCACTGAGGCAGCACCGACCGACGCGCCGGTCGTCCTGACCGGCGCAAGGTCACCACGATCACCCGTGGCCGCGGAGACCGATCCGCGACCACGGGTGATCTGCATCCGGGCCCAAATCCTCACACCAGCAATTTACCTTTGTGAGGTTTCCGGCATATTTCTCCGGCGGCGGAATGTGTTACGAGCCAATAACCAAATAGCGCCACGACCGCCGGACATATTCATTTCCGATATTCCTGACAGGAGGATCCGGATGTCAATGCCCCCGACGTCCTGGCTCCGCTCGCTGCGGCGGAGTTGTCCACCGATCCTGGCCGTCCTCGCCATCACCGCCGCCCTGACCGTCGCACCGGCCGGGGCAGCGAGCGCGCACACCAAACTCACCGCCAGTACGCCGGCCAACGGTGCCCGGCTCGCCTCCAGCCCTTCGGCCCTGAGCTTCACCTTCGACCAGAGCCTGCAACCGGTGCAGGGCTGGGACGCCGTCCTGGTCTCCGGCCCGGACGGGTTCCGGCACGCCGCCCAGTCAGTGCGGGTCGATGGCAACACGGTCCACGCCAGCTGCGACCGGCTCGCCCAGGCCGGCACGTACACGGTCAGCTACCGGCTCATCTCCGGCGACGGCCACCCGATCACGGGCCACATCACCGTCACCCTCGACCGCGCCGACACCGGCTCGCCGATGCTGGCCGCGATGACCCTGCCCACCGGCGGTGTCCCCGCCTGGATCTGGATCCTCGAGTTCGCCACCGCGCTCTTCCTGCTGCACGGCTTCGTCCGCTGGCGATCCGACCAGAGCAGTCCGCCGGCGCCGGCTCAGGTCCTCGCCCGCCTCGACTCCGCGACCCGGGACTAGCCGATGGACCTCGCCGCCCCGCTCGTCAAGGTACGACGCTCGGCCGCAGCCCTCTCGGCCATCACCACACTCAGCGTGGCCGCTCTGGTGTGGGCCATCGTCGTCACCCGGCCGGCACCCGAGCCGGCCATGTCCATCACCAGCCCCGGCATCCTCTACACCACTCCCCTGGCCCGGTTCGTCACCAACGGCTCCGCCATCATCGCGGTCGGCGTCACCCTCTTCCTGCTGCTGCTCGGGGCAGCAGGACGCAGGGAGTACGAGACGGTCAGCCAACGGGCCCGGGTCATCGGCATCGCGGCCGGCATCGCCTGGGTCACCGCCACCACGACGACGTGGTGGCTCCAGGCGGCGGCGATCTCGCAGTCCGGGTCGAAGATGCCGTTCGCCGGCATGGCGTCGTACGCCGTGGAGGTCACCTCAGGCACTGCTCTTGCGCTGACGGTGCTCGCAGCGGTGGCGTACACACTGGCCATGCTCACGCGTACGCCGAGTTCCTGGCCGCTGGTGTGCTTCGGACTCGGCCTGGTCGGACTGGTTGCCGTACCCGTCACTGGTCATGCGTCACAGGGCAACGCACGCTGGCTGACGACACCTGCCATCACTCTGCACATGTGTGCGGTCAGCCTGTGGGTCGGTGGGCTCGCACTGGTCACAGTGCTGGTCGCCGGCAACCGCTCTGCTCTCTCGCTGGTCCTGCCACGATTCTCGACTGTGGCAGGCGGTGCGATCGCCACAGTCGCGGTCACCGGCGTACTGCTCGCAGGACCACGTCTGACGAAGGACGTCACGCCACACCTGTCCGTACTACTTCACGCCCTGTTCGAGACCCCTGCGGGCTGGCTGGTACTCGGCAAGCTCGCAGGCCTGACACTGCTGGCTGCAACAGGTGGCTTCATCAGACAGATCCTCCTACCCGCAGTCCGCCGCAAGGAGACCGTCGCACTCGCCACCCTGGCCACGGTCGAGCTCACCGTGATGGCAGTGACCATCGCGATCGCCACGGTGCTGGCCCGACCGCTCTGAACACACAGCAGTGCGGGCCACATCTGTGACCCGCACTGCTTGTTCTCTATCACCGCACAGCCCCGCAGCCGGAGCTGGTTGTTGTCACGCGGCCGGGGACATCTCCTCCTCGGCCAGTTCGTTCTGTACGGCGGCCAACTCAGCTGCCTCAGTTGCCTCTGCAGCCCGCCGTGCCCGCAGCCCGCGCAGACCGGTCAGCGCGATCACGAGTCCGAGCGCGGAGATACCGGTCACCACGGCCAGACCCGGCTTGTACGCCGACAACATCCCGGCCGGGTTGGTGACACCTACCGACTGGCTGCTGATCACCGCGGTCACGATCGCGAGGACCACGGCGCCACCGACCTGGTTCGAGGTGTTGAAGAGCCCGGAGGCCAGGCCCTGCTCGTGGTCCGGCACACCCGACACCGCCTGGATGTTCAGCGCCGGGAACCCGATCGCGAACCCGAGACCGATCAGCATGATGGTCGGGAACACGGTGGAGAAGTACGCCGACTCCGGGCCGATCCGCAGCGACAGGCCGTACCCGACGACGAACAGCGCCATCGCGGCGACGATCATCGCTTCGGTACCGATCCGGTCGGCCAGCTTGCCCGCGTTCGGCGACAGCGTGGCCACCAGCAGACCGGCGGGCAGGAAGGCCAGCGCGGTCTCGAACGACGACCAGCCGAGCAGGTTCTGCAGGTACAGCGTGCCGATCAGCTGGAAGGCGACGTACGCACCGAACACGGTCAGGATGGCCAGGTTCGCCCGGCGCAGCGAGGCGTTGCGCAGGATGCCGAGCCGGACCAGCGGGTGCTTCGACCGCAGTTCGATCGCGACGAATCCGGCCAGCAATGCGGCGGCCAGCGCGAACATCCCGATGGTCTGGACCGAGACCCAACCGGCGTGCTCGGCCCCGACGACGGCGTACACGAGCGACAGCATGCCGGCCGTGACGGTGATCGCACCGGGGACGTCGTACCCGCCGGCGGCGTTGTCGCGCGGGCTGTTCGGGATCAGCTTGATCGCGAACAGCAGCACGATCAGGGCGACCGGGCCGGGCATCAGGAAGGTCCAGCGCCAGCCGACCTCGGTCAGCGCGCCACCGAGGATCAGGCCCATCGAGAAGCCGGAGGCGGCGCAGGTGGTGAAGATGCTGAGGGCGCGGTTGCGATCCGGGCCTTCGTGGAAGG
Source organism: Kribbella steppae (assembly GCF_004342025.1). GTDB lineage: Bacteria > Actinomycetota > Actinomycetes > Propionibacteriales > Kribbellaceae > Kribbella > Kribbella steppae. Next base: position 559,584 of record NZ_SLWN01000002.1, read on the forward strand.
TCGTGGTGATGATGGAGAGCGCGGCCGGCGCGGTGAACGCGGCGGCGATGCCCTTGACGAACCGCGCGGCGATGAGCAGTTCGGGACTGGTGGCCAGCGAGCTCAGCATCGAGACGACGGCGAAGACGGCCAGCGCGATCAGGAACACCCGGCGGCGGCCGAGCAGGTCGGCGGCGCGTCCGCCGAGCAGCAGCAGGCCGCCGTACCCGAGCACGTAGCCGGTCACGACCCACTGCAGGGAGGACAGGGATACGCCCAGATCGGCGCCGATCGAGGGCAGGGACATACCGACCATGGACACGTCCAGGCCGTCGAGGAAGATCACGCCGCAGACCACCAGAAGAGCGCCCCAGAGGCGCGCGTCCCAGGTCATGCGGGCCGGTGCAGTGCCGGCTGGTGATGGGGTGTGCGTTGTCTGTGTCACGAGGGGAGACTATTCCATGCACATGCATCTAATGTCTAGGCATTAAATGCGCTTGCATTGAATGCGCCTGCATGATAACGTCCCCTCCATGACCGCTACGAAGGTCAGCGCAGGTCCTGGTGAGACCAGCGCCGATGCCAGTGCTGATGTCAGGAAATGGCGCGAGCTGCTGGCTCGCCACGCCGACCTGACCTGCGCGCTCGACCGCGCACTGCAGGCTGGTCATTCGCTGGGAATGAGTGAGTACGAGGTGCTCGAGCGCCTCGCCGAGCTGCCCGAGCAGTCCGCGAAGGTGCAGACGATCGCCAAGTCGGTCCACCTCAGCCAGAGCGCGCTGTCCCGCGTGATCGGCCGGCTGGAGACCGCCGGCCTGGTCGAGCGGCACATGTGCCCCGAGGACCGCCGCGCGGTGAACGTCCGGCTCACCGAGGCCGGCCTCGAGCGGCAGACCGAGGCCAAGCCGACCCAGCGCCGCGTTCTCGCCGAGCGGCTGCACGCTCCCCTGGTGAAGGCCTGCGAGCCCCTACCATCGGTGGATGGCTGAGGAACCGCCCCTGTCCGCCGATGAGGCTCGGGAGATCATCGCGGACCTGCAACGCATCGTCGCGCCCAGCGGCATCCAGGAGACCTACCAGCTGACGGCCGGCGGCATCGACCACTGGGTGTACGCCCGTGGTCAGGATCGCTCGAATCCCGTCATCCTCTTCGTGCACGGTGGTCCCGCGTCGCCGCTGGCGCCTGCCTGGTGGCAGTTCCAGCGACCGATCGAGGAATACTTCACCGTCGTCACCTACGACCAGCGCGCCGCCGGCCGGACCCTGCATTCGGTGGACCCCGACAGCATCGCGGACACGCTCCGGATCTCGCAGTACGTCGACGACGCGATCGAGCTCGCCGAGCAGATCCGGGAGCGGTACGGCGTCCGCAAGATGATCCTGATCGGGCACAGCTGGGGCACCGTGATCGGCATGTACGCCGCCCTCGCGCGACCCGACCTGTTCCACGCGTACGTCGGGATCGGCCAGGTGATCAACTCGCGGACGAACGAGACCCTGTCGTTCGAGTACGCCCTCGACCAGGCCCGGAAGCACGAGCACACCGAGGCGCTCGAGCAGCTCGAGTCGATCGCGCCGTACCCCGGTGACGAGCCGCTGACCCGGGAGCGGATCATCATCGCCCGGCAGTGGGCGCAGTACCGCGGTGGGCTGAGCGCCTACCGGGACGACTCGCTCTACTTCTTCCAGGCGCCGCTGCTGTCCCCCGAGTACACCCTGGACGAGTCCGAGACCATTGGCGAAGGCAACCAGTTCACGCTGGGCCGGATCCTGGACGAGTTGCTCGACGTCGACTTCACCGGGGTCACCGAGTTCCCGATCCCAGTGCTGATGTTCATGGGCCGGCACGACTACACGACACCGTCCGAGCCGCCCGCGACCTGGCTGGCCAAGGTCCAGGCGCCGTACAAGCAGGCTGTCTGGTTCGAGAACTCGGCCCACCTCGCGCCCTGGGAGGAGCCCGGTAAGACGCTCGTCAGTCTGCTGACGTACGTGCGCCCGCTGGCCGGGACTGATCACTCCCGTACGGCGCCTTCCAGCATGCCGGCGATGAAGTGGCGCTGGAGGAACGCGTAGACGAGGACGACCGGTAGACCCACGATCACCGCACCCGCGGCGAGCAGCGTGAAGCCGGATGTGTACTGACCGGAGAAGAACGCCAGCCCCAGCGGTGCGGTCCGCAGCGACTCGCTCGTCACCATCACCAGTGGGATCAGGAACTCGTTCCACGTCCACATGAACACCAGCACGATCAGCGTCACCAGCGCGGGCCGGGCCGGTGGCACCAGCACCAGCCACAGCGTGCGCCAGTGCCCGGCGCCGTCGAGCCGGGCCGCCTCGACCATCGACCGGCTGGACGACCGGAAGTACGCCCGCATCCAGAAGGTGCCGAAGGCAACGGACTGGGCGATCTGCGGCAGCGCGACGGCCCAGAACGTGTCGGTCAGCCCGAGCGTGCGCAGATCGAAGTACAGCGGTACGACGATCGCCTCGGTCGGCATCATGATCCCGATCAGGAACAGGTAGAACAGCGGCCCGGCCCCGCGGAACCGCATCGTGCCGAACGCGTACCCGCTGAGGATCGACAGCAGCACGCTGACCACCACGACCGTCACCGACACCGCGACACTCATCCGCAGGTAGGTGCCGAAGTGCCCGATCTCCCAGGCCTTGCCGAAGTTCCCGAACCCGCTCGACCCGCTGCCCGCGTCGTCCGGGGCGAGTGCGGCCGCCAGGATCGTCACGATCGGCCCGAGCGCGAACAACCCGAAGACGGTCAGCAGCGCGTAGTTGCCGATCCGCTCGGTCAGTGACGCCCTCACGCGGTGCCCCGATCCGCCAGCCGGTTGACGCCCAGCGTGATCACGAAGATCAGCACCGTCAGGCAGACCCCGATCGCCGCCGCCGATCCGACCTGGCCGAGCTCGAACGCTCGGTGATAGACCTCGTACGACGGAACGCTGGTCGACGTACCCGGACCGCCGCTCGTGGTGATGTAGACCAGGTCGAACGTCCGCAGCGCGGCGATCACCGTCAACGTCACCGCGACCGCGATCTCACCCCGGACCGCGGGCAGCACCACCGCGAAGAACTCGGCGAACGGCCCGGCTCCGTCGAGCCGGGCCGCCTCGTACCGCTCCCGTGGGATCCGTGACATCCCGGCCAGCAGCAACACGGTCACCAGCCCGGTCTCGAACCACGTCCCGATCACCCCGACCGCAGGCAGGGCGAATGTGTAGTCCCCCAGCCAACCGCGCGCCACACTGTCCAGCCCGATCGCCCGCAGTACGTCGTTCAGCGGACCGTCGGGAGCGTAGATGTGGCGCCAGGCAACGGCCACGACAACCATCGCAACCACTTGTGGGAGGAACACGATGGTCCGGAAGAACCCGAGCCCGCGAACCCTGGCCCGCTGCAACACCGAGGCCAGCGCCAGCCCGATCAGCACCGGAAACACCGCGTAGAAGATGATCAGCACCAGCGCGTGCCCGAACGCGGCCCGCAGTCCGGCGTCCCGGACCACGTCCGCATAGTTGCTCAGGCCAACGAATCGGGCGAGGGTGATCCCGTTCCACTCGAACAGCGACAGGTGCACCGCGCGAAGCAACGGGTACAGCAGGAACGCGCCGTACACGAGCAGCGCCGGCAGGATGTAGAGATACCCGATCCGGCGCGGCTCCCCGGGCGGTGAACTCACTTCCCGGCGAACTTGCTGTAGTCGGTCTCGAGCGTGGTGAGGAACTGCTGCGGTGTCGCCTTCTTCGCCAGCAGGTCCTGCAGCGACGCGCCGATCGTGTCGTACATGGTCGGCGTCGCGTAGTCGAGGTACGGCACCAGCGCTTCCTTGCTGACCGCCGTACCGAAGCTGCTGAAGATGTCACTGGCGAGACCGGGCGGGGCCTGCTGGGCCGAGGTGTCGGCGATCGGCAGGTTCCCGGTGCTGGTGAGGATCTTCATCGCGTCCGGGCTGGTGATGAAGTTGATGTACGCCGCGGCCGCGTCCGCGTTCTTGGCCTTGTTGGTGATCGCGAACGGCAGACCGGTACCACCGGTGACGACCGGCTTGGCGTCGGCCGACTCACCCGGCGGCAGCATGAAGCCGACCTTGTCGCCGAGCGCCTTCTGCAGATCGGCCTGCAGCCAGGTGCCGGCGATCAGGAACACCCCGTTGCCCTTACCGAAGTCCTGCCAGGCCGGGTCGTACCCCTGCCCGTTGAAGCCCTGGTTGAAGTAGCCCTTGTCCACCCAGGACACCAGAGTCTCGGCGGCCTTCGTGTTCTCCGGCGTGCTCCACGACGCACCCGCCCGGCCGAACGCGAGCGTGGTGATCTTGTCGGCCGGCACGAACCGGTCCTGCACCGTGCCGAACACATGGATCGCCGGCCACTTGTCCAGGTTGCCGAACTGCATCGGCACCTCACCGGCCGCCTTCGCCTTGGCCAGCGCGTCCTCGAACTCGGCCCACGTCTTCGGCGGCTGTACGCCGAGCTTGGTCAGCTTCTCCTTGTTGTAGTAGAGCCCGACCACCTCACCGACCTGCGGCAGCCCGTACAGGTTGCCCTCGCCGAAGGTCTTGCCGTCGGCCGAGTAGCGCGAGTACTGCAGCACCGAGTCCGGGTACCGGCTGCCCCAGTTGTATGCCTTCGCCCACTCGTCCAGCGGCAGCAACTGACCGGCCTTGACGAACTCGCCCATGTCCGAGCGGCCGTTGTTCGCCTGGACGACGTCCGGCGCATTGTTCCCCGACAGCGCCAGCCGCAGCGTCGTCTTCAGGTCGTCGAACGAACGCGAGACCCGGGTGATCTTGATGTTCGGGTACTTCGCCTGGAACTGCTTGACCAACTCGGTCATCTGGGCCGCCTGGCCGCCGCGGACCTCCTGGTCCCAGACGGTCAACTGGACGTCGCCGAGTGCGGCGGCGTCCGTCTTCACGGTGCTCGGCGCGCTGGTGCCGCCGCTCGGGCTGTCGGATCCCGGCGTACAGGCTGCTGCCGAGAGCAACAGAACCGCGGCCGCTATGAGCGTCTTCTTCACAAGGACTCCTCAGTTCAGCGTGTACGTGTACCCGTTGCCGGTAAGGCTGGCCAATACCCGTTCACGGTGCTCCTCACCCCGCAGTTCGAGCTGCAGGGCAACCTCGACCTCGTCCAGATTCAGCGTCTCCGAGATGCGTTCGTGCAGCACCTCGATCAGGTTCGCGTCCAGGGTCGCGAGCTGGGTCAGCAACGTCGCCAGACCACCCGGGGTGTCCGGGATCCGCACTCGCAACGACAGGTACCGGCTGGCCGCGGCCATACCGTGCTGGATCACCCGCATCAGCAGGATCGGGTCGATGTTGCCGCCGGACAGCACCACCACGACCGGCGGTGTGAACCGCGTCGGCTCGTCCAGTACGGCGGCCACCGCGGCGGCGCCGGCCGGCTCGACCACCAGCTTCGCGCGTTCCAGTACCAACAAGAGGGCCTTGGACAACGAATCCTCGCCGACCGTCAGCATCTGCCCGACGTACTGCTGGATCGCCTCGAACGGCACCTTGCCAGGCAACCCGACGGCGATCCCGTCCGCCATCGTCGACATCGAGTCCAACTGGACCGGCTCACCGGCCGCGAGCGAGGCCGGGTACGCCGCCGCACCGGCAGCCTGTACGCCGACCACCTCGATCGGCACCCCGTCGCGCTGCATCGCGCACGCGATCCCGGCGACCAGCCCACCGCCGCCGGTCGGTACGACGACCGTCCGCACCTGCGGGCATTGCTCGACGATCTCCAGCCCGGTCGTCGCCTGACCCGCCACGATGTCCGGGTGGTCGAACGGGTGGATCAGGACCGCACCGGTGTCGGCCTCGAACTCACGAGCCGCCCGCAGGCAGTCGTCGATCGACGTCCCGACGAAGCGGATCTCGGCGCCGTACGCGCGGGTCGCCTTCTCCTTCGGGATCGGTGCGCCGTGCGGCATGAACACGGTCGCTTTGATCCCGAGCAGTTGCGCCGCCAGCGCCACGCCCTGCGCGTGGTTGCCGGCGCTCGCCGCGACCACCCCGCGGGCCCGCTCGGCCTTCTTCAGCCGGGCCATCCGGACGTACGCACCGCGCAGCTTGAACGAACCGGTCCGCTGCAGGTTCTCGCACTTGAGGAACACGTCGCCGCCGACGAGTTCGCTCAGCCAGCGCGAGTACTCCAGCGGCGTCGGCGCCACCACGTCATGCAGCAGATCCGCCGCGCGAGCAATGTCCCTGGCATCGATCACGCCCTCACATTACGGCGGCAACCGGCTACGTGCTGGTCATTTGGCCAGTACCGCGAGCTGGTTGCGCATCGCCCGTCGTACCGGCGGATCGAGGTGACGGTCCCAATCCGGCCGACGCTCGCCGCGGAGCAGGGCGTAGTACGCGAGTGCGTCGGACAGGGCCGCCTCGCGGAGGTACCCGCGGGCGAGCGGCTGCTTGCCCTTCCCGTTCGGCCGCGGCCGGCGCTCGTACGCCGCATTCGCGGTGAAGATCCCGAGTCCGTAGAACACGGTGAGCAGATCGGTCAGCGACTCGTGGTCGGGCCGGTGCGCGAACGAGATCCGGCCGCCGCCGAGCAACAGTTCATGACCGGCCTCGTGGGCGAAGATCGCGATCAGTGCGACCGGGTCGGCGGCCAGCGCGGGCGCGTGCTGGATCTCGTTGCGGTCGGCACCGCGGACCCACCGACCGGACGACTCCTTCACCACTCCCCGGTACGCCGGACGTCGTACCCCGTCGGCCACGAGCCCGAAGCTCAACCCGCAGTGCCCCGACGGCAGGTCCATCCGCTCCGAGACCAGGGCGCACAACTCCTCGGCTGCCGCGAGCCCACCGTCGTACCCGATGGGGATCAACTCCCCCGGCACCACGATCGGCCGGAGCAGGACGTCACGCCCGAACTCGGCCACCAGCCAGTCCATCGACGACCGGATCCACCGCCGCCGCCCACCCGGCAACCGCTCCCGCGGCGCCTTCAACCGCGCCCGCACCTGCTGCTCCCGCCGCAACACCCCGATCGGATTCCTCACCCGCCGAATCATGCCTGTCGGACGCGCCCGCAAACCTCCCGGGTTCCGCAGCGTCACTATCTGCGCACGTCAGGTCATCACTTTGGCCCGGCCGTCAGCCCCGCAAGCATCCGGATCCGGAGTTCCTACTTGAGCAGGATCTTGCCGAGGCGGCGGGAGGCGACGTACATGCCGACGGTGCCCATGGCGGCCAGGTAGGCGGCGTTGATCAGGAGGGACCAGCTGACGGTGCCGGTGGTGAAGGCGCGTTCGAGGACGACGCCCTGGTAGAGCGGGGTGATCTCGACCAGCCAGCGGATCGCCGCCGGGTAGGTCTCGACCGGGTAGAAGGTGGCCGAGAACAGGAACATCGGGATGATCGCCAGCTGGACGAACTCGAAGTCCTGCCAGCTGCGCATGAACGTGGTCAGCGCCATCCCGGCCCCGGCGAACGCGAACCCGATCAGCACCGAGGCCGGCAGCGCGGCCACCGCCCACCACGACTCGACCAGCCCCATCCCCAGCATCACCAGGATGAACATCGCCGAGTAGCAGGCACCGCGCAGCAGCGCCCAGGTCACCTCACCGGTCGCGACGTCCCACGGCCGCAGCGGTGTCGCCAGCATCGAGTCGTAGAGCTTGGCGTACTTCATCCGGAAGAAGATGTTGTACGTCGAGTCGAAGATCGCACCGTTCATCGCCGAACTGGCCAGCATCGCCGGCGCGACGAAGGCGGCGTACCCGATCGTGGTGCCGTCGGACAGGGTGAAGTCGCCGACCAGCTGGGCGACGCCGATACCGATCGACAGCAGGTAGAACACCGGCTCGAAGAAGCCGGACAGGAAGACGACCCAGGACCGGCGATACAGCAGGAAGTTGCGCTCCACGATATGCCGCCCGCCACCGAACCGGAGCGGCACCGGAACAACCCGGGCGGTAAGCGTCGCCATCAGCCGACCAACTTCTTGGTGAAGCCGCGGACCGCGAGCCAGGTGCCTATCAGGAACCACGCCAGCAGATAACCGACGTTGAGCAGCGCCATCCACGGATCGACCGTGCCCAGGCTGAGGTCGCGGGACAGCTCGACGCCGTGCCACAACGGGCTCACGTAGGCGAGCCACTCGATCCAGTTCGGGAGCTGGGACACCGGGAAGAACGCACCGGAGAACAGGAACGCGGGGACCACCCCGAACCGGAAGATCATCGCGAAGCCCGCGTCGTTCTCCAGTTTCGTCGCGTACGCCGCGATCGGACCGGCAACGGCCATCCCGACCAGCAGCGCGATCGGCAGGCCCAAGGCGCCGAGCGGTGACTTCAATCCACCGAACGCGGTGATCACCACCAGGAACACAGCACACGTGCTGGTCACCCGGAACGCAATGAACCCGAGCTGCCCGTAGACGACATCCGCCGGCCGCAATGGCGTGGCGATCATCGAGTAGTAGAACTTCTGCCACTTCAACCCGCTCATCACCGGGTACGTCGCCTCACCGACGGCGATCTGCAGTCCGGTCGCGGCGAGCAGCCCCGGCGCGATGTACTGCAGGTAGCTCACCCCGCCCAACGCGCCGCTCCCGTTGCTGTCCACGAACGACCCGAGCCCGATCCCCATCGCGGCCAGGTAGAGCAGTGGCAGCAGGAAGCTGCTGATCAGCGTGCCCTTCCAGGTGCGCTTGTAGACCGTCAGCCAGTAGTCGAACTGGCGACGACCGTTCTCCAACGCGAGTGCCATCAGTCCACCAACGTCCGGCCGGTCAGGCGCAGGAACACGTCCTCGAGCGTCGAGCGCCGTACCAGCACCGCTGCCGGCTCCAGACCACGCTCATGGACGGCGGTGACCGCGTGCTCACCGTCGTCGGTGTAGAGCAGCAGGCGGTCCGGTAGCACCTCGATGCGCTGAGCCAGATCCTCCACCTTCTCCGCGAGCGCGTCGTGGTCCGACAGCATCACCTCGGGGCCGAACCGCAGCTCGGTCACCTCACGGGTCGAGTAGTCGCGGATCAGCTCGGCCGGTGAGCCCTCGGCCGCGATCAATCCGCCGTCCATCACGACCAGCCGGTCGCACAACTGCTCGGCCTCGTCCATGTAGTGCGTGGTGATGATCAGCGTCACGCCGGCCTGCTTCAGCCGGAACAGCTTGTCCCACAACAGATGCCGGGCCTGCGGGTCCAGACCGGTGGTCGGCTCGTCGAGCAGCAGCAGGTCAGGCTTGCTCACCAGCGACCGGGCGATCGTCAGCCGCCGCTTCATCCCGCCGGACAGCTCGTCGACCTTGACCTTGGCCTTCTCGGTCAGCGCGACGAACTCGAGCAGCTCATCAGCCCGCAACCGGCACTCGGCCCGGCTCAGCCCGAAGTACCGCCCGTAGATGGTCAGGTTCTCCCGGACGGTCAGCTCGGTGTCGAGGGTGTCGTCCTGAGGGCACACGCCCAGCCGGGCCCGGATCGACGGCCCCTCGGTCGCCGGGTCCATGCCGAGGATGCGCAACGTGCCGCCGCTGGCCGGCGAGACCGCGCCGATCATCCGCATCGTCGAGGACTTGCCCGCCCCGTTCGGCCCGAGGAACCCGAACGCCTCGCCCTTCCACACGTCCAGGTCGATCCCCTTGACCGCCTCGAAGTCGCCGTACGCCTTCCGCAACCCGCGGACATGGACCAGAGACTCCCGCTGCTCACTCACGAGCCCGACCCTAGACCGCCCAGCCGACACTTTCTTGTCGTTTTGGGTGCAACCTCAGCCGCGGCCGACGTACGGCATGCCGGCGGCCATGATGGTCAGCGTCGGTACGGCGACCGACGTCGGGAGCTGGGCGATCCGGACCACGAAGTCCGCGACGACCTTCGGATCGAACGTCGGCTCGACCGCGACCGACCCGTCCGGCTGCAGCACGCCCTGGCCCATCCGCTCGGTCATCGGGGTGGCGGCGTTCCCGATGTCGATCTGGCAGGCGGTGATCCCGTGCCCCCGGCCCTCCAGTTCGAGGCCCTTGGTCAGACCGCTGATCGCGTGCTTGCTCGCGGTGTAGGCGATCCCGTGCGGCCGCGGTACGTGGGCCGAGATGGACCCGTTGTTGATGATCCGCCCACCCTTCGGGTCCTGCCGCAACATCAGCGCGAAGGCGGCCTGCGCACACAGGAACGACCCGGTCAGGTTGGTGTCCACGACCCGCCGCCAGTCCTCCTCCGACACGTCCTGGACCGGCGACGCCGGCGCACCCGTGCCCGCGTTGTTCACCAGTACGTCGATCCGCTCCAGCCCACCGAAGAACGCCCGTACGGCGGAACCGTCCGCAACATCCAGTACGACGGAGTCGACAGAGGCACCGCCCAAGGCAGCGGTCTCGCGCAGCGTCGACTCGGTCCGCCCGGTGACGATCACCTCGAACCCGGCTGCCGCCAACGCCAGTGCCATCTCCCGGCCGAGTCCCGACCCACCACCGGTCACCACCGCTACCTGCGCCATCCGCACGCCCTCCTGCCGCTCGCCGAATCGACGTCCAGGATTGCAGGACGCTCAGTCGGACGCCGTCATGGTGCCTGTCGGGGTGCGTCGCCAGTACCAGCCGACGGCTCCCGCCACCGCGGTCAGGACGAGCAGCTCCACCCAGACTCCGTTGCCGAGGGGAGGAATCAACTCCTCGCAGAGGTTCCACGCGGCGTGCACGAGGATGGCCGCCGGCACGCCACCGCGGAGGCGTTCGCTGACGAACAGCATCACGTAGGTCAGCGGAACAGCGCCAGGCGCCAGGTCCACCTCTTCCACTCGATGTGACCACCCGGACACGAAGAGCAAATGAGTGGCGACTCAGTCAGGAGTCTTGGAAACTCATTTGCGTGTATCACGCAAGCATGTATATGCTTGCAGCATGCAAGTAAACGACGCGTACTCTCCGCAGACCCCGATCGAGGGTGTGCTGCACGCGTTCACCCGGATCGGCCGGCGTCTGAAGGGCAAGCAGCCCGGCGACACCCTCGACCACAGCGCCCACGTGGTCCTGTTCGTGTTGCGCTGCAGCGGCGCCCTGCGGCTGTCCGATCTGGCCAGCCGGCTCGAGCTCGACGCCTCCACCGCGAGCCGGCACGTCCGGGCGCTGGAGCAGCTCGGCCTGGTCCGCCGCTCCCCCGACCCCGACGACGGCCGCGCCTTCCGGGTCGAGCTGACCGAGCAGGGCCTCGAGCAGTGGGAGGCCGGCGCCCGCCGCCGGATGGAACTACTCAGCGCCGCCATGGAGGGCTGGTCCGAGGACGACGTCCTGACCTTCGAGCGGCTGATGTCCCGGTTCGCCGACGGCGTCGCGAGCCAGACCGACGGCGCCGACAACCGCACCTGGGCCGACAAGGGCTGGGCCGCCGTCGCCCCGCGCATCCGGCCGGTTGCGGTTGAGCGCAGTACCGAAGACTTCGCGCCCGGTGGGGATCCTGCTGCCCGCGAGAACACCGACAAGAACCTGGAGAGCACCAGATGAGCACCACCGAGCCCGCCACCACCGGCGGCGCTGCGCCTGAAACCGGGTCCGATACCCCGCAGTACCTGTCCCACAAGCAGATCCTCGTCGTCCTCGGCGGCCTGATGGCCGGCATGTTCCTGGCCGCACTCGACCAGAGCATCGTCGGGACCGCACTGCCGCAGATCGTCAGCGAGTTCAACAGCCTGGACAAGCTGTCCTGGGTGGTCACGGCGTACCTGCTGACCTCGACCGCCTCCACCCCGCTGTGGGGCAAGATCTCCGACCTCTACGGCCGCCGCCCGCTGTTCATCGCGGCGATCGTCACCTTCCTGGCCGGCTCGGTGCTGTCCGCGCTGTCACAGAACATCGAGATGCTGATCGGCTTCCGGGCCGTCCAGGGTCTCGGCGCCGGCGGTCTGATGTCGCTGGCCTTCGCCACCATCGGCGACGTGATTCCGCCGCGCGAGCGCGGTAAGTACATGGGGTACTTCGGCGCCGTCTTCGGTCTGTCCTCGGTGGCCGGTCCGCTGCTCGGCGGTCTGCTCACCGACGGTCCGGGCTGGCGCTGGATCTTCTGGATCAACCTGCCGATCGGTCTGGTTGCCCTGGGCATCGTCGCCGCCGTACTGAAGCTGCCGCATGTGAAGCGGTCGCACAAGATCGACTACCTCGGCGCCGCCGTGATCACCGGCGCGGTCACCTCGCTGCTGCTGGCGATCTCGTGGAGCGGCCCGGGCCACGGCTGGGGCGACGGGACCACGATCGCCCTGCTGGCCGCGGCCGTCGTGCTGGCCGTCAGCTTCGTCTTCATCGAGCTGAAGGTGTCCGAGCCGATCATCCCGATGGACCTGTTCAAGGGCCGGATCTTCTCCGGGTACGCCGGGTACGCCTTCCTGCTCGGGTTCGCGATGTTCGGTGCGCTGATCTTCCTGCCGCTGTACCTGCAGGCGGTGAAGGACATGTCGCCGACCCAGTCCGGCCTGGCGCTGCTGCCGATGATCGTCGGTATCTTCTCCGCCTCGATCCCGAGTGGCCAGCTGATGAGCAAGAACGGCCGGTACAAGGCGTTCCCGATCATCTCCGCGGTGCTGGTCGGCGGCGCGATGGTGCTGCTGTCCACGCTCAGCATGACCACGCCGTACTGGCAGCTGGCGATCTACATGTTCTTGATGGGTGCCGGCCTGGGCCTGTCGATGCAGATCACCGTCACCGCCGCGCAGAACAGCGTGCCCCGGCAGCACATGGGCACCGCGACCTCGACGATGACCTTCTTCCGCTCGATGGGCGGCGCGATCGGTACGGCGGTCTACGGCGCCGTACTGACGACCCGGCTGAAGGAGCACCTGACCGACATCGTCCCGAACGCGACGCAGAGCATGGTCGACGGGCTCGCCAAGGCGGCGAACAGCGTCGAGGCCCTGCACGGCTTGAAGGAGCCGATGAAGGGCTGGGCCCTGCACGGTCTGGTCGACGCGATGGACGACGTCTTCCTGGTCTCGCTGCCGTTCCTGGCGATCGCCTTCATCCTCGCGGTCATCACGCCGGAGCAGCGCCTGGCCGGCCGGTCCGACGACACGAAGCCGGAGGACTCGGTCGAGAGTTCCGCAGCCGCCGCGATGCACTGACGGCGGCCATATGAACGGAGGGTCTCACCGGGAAACCGGTGGGGCCCTTCGCGTTCTCCGTCGGCCGTCTGGTGCGTGAGGCGGACGCCTGAGCTGACCAGGCCGTGTACGAGGACCAGATCCTGCCGCACAGCCCGTTCAGCGGGTGGGTCGCGTTCGCGATCGAGCCCGATGACATCCCCGCCGCCGAGGCGGGACTGGACGAGCACTGGCCGGCCAAGTTCGAGCTGGCCCGCAAGCACTGGGGCCAACCGTCGTACGTCGGAACCGACGACCATCCCGGGTTCGTCGACGCGTGGGCCCCCGGCGCGGGCCAGGAGCGACGGCACCTCGCGCTCGCGGCCAAGCGGCAGTTCAGGGAAGGTGCCAGGGATGCGTTGGCCAACAGCGACCTGCCGCCCGGCACCGGGGCGAGCAGCAGCGTCTCACCCGAGTCGCTCACCACGATCGCCCAGGGAGCCGACGCGGCCGCGCGGCAAGCGTCCGCACCGGGTCTTTCCAGCGATCTGCAGACCAGCCTCAACGCTGCGACGGCGCCGCCGCTGAAGCCCGGGCAGGCGCGCGGCACCGACGCCGGCCAGCGCCCGCAGACCACCGGCCAGATCGACCGCGGCGCCGGCAGAGACGGCCGTTAGCCCAGGCGGCTGATGTCCGCTGTGATCTAAACCAATCCGGCTGCCGGAGTGCCCGGCGTTAGAGATCTGCCAAGTCGGCGACCGGCGCGTTCGCATGACCCTGATCGCGCCCTACGGTGGCCGACGATGGCTTGAGTCACGGACGGAAGGAACAAGCCCGGATGAAGACGCAGGACAGGCCGCTCGACGAGGACGACCTGGCGATCGCCGACCTCGCCGAGATCGCGGACTGGACCACGCTGGCAGGCCCGAACAGCGACGACTCCGGACCCGCCGTGGTCCGTGCATTGGTCCAGCGGGTCACGACGGCGACCGGCTGGGAGCCGTGGCCGCTCAAGCCGGGTGAACAGATCAACCCGGTGATGGCCTCCTGGGGATTCACCACCAAGCGCGGAAGCTCGATCATCATGTTCGACGGGCTGGCCTTCGCGGACTGCCCCAACAGCGGGTGGTCGGCGTACGAGATCGGGCCGGACGACATCGCCGAGGCCGAGGCCGGGCTCGACGCCCACTGGCCGGAGCACCTCCAGCTCGCCCGGAAGCACCTGGGCGAGCCCGCCTACGTCGGTGACGACAGCAGCCCCACCTTCCTTGACGAGTGGGCGCCGGGTGCGGGGGCCGACCGGCGTCACCTCGCGGTCTGGGTCCGCCCGGGCGCGCAGTTCCACCTGTTCAGCAACAAGCCGACCCGGGATCCGCTGACCAGCGCGGTGGGTGTCACCTACGCGGTCTACATCGACTAGGAGATCGAATGTCCACACCTCACCAGGGGCCGGGGCAGTGGGAACCGGGTAACTGGGTCGCCGCCACCGACTACCTCGCGAACCTGAACGCCCAGCAGCAGCGGAACCTTCAGCTGGTGCTTGACATGACCCAGGAGCAGTCGCAGAAGCTGGAGCGGATGCTGAACAAGCAGCCGCTGCGGGCCCGGATTCATACCGCGATCGGCAACGCGGTGGCCCGGGTTCACCAGGTCTATGACCAGACGAGGACACGGCTGAGCAAGGCCGCCCAGACGCTGGCCACTCAGGCCAACCAGTACCGGCAGGCCGCGGTAGGTACTGCGAATCTGGTCGCCCAAGGCGTCGCGCAGGGCTATCGGGACGTCCGGGAGGACGTGGCGGACCTGGCCCAGCGTGGTGCGGTCGCCGCAGACCTCGCCGCGCAGCGAGTGGGCGAGGGCGTCAACGCCGCCGGCCGCGCGGTGGCGCAAGCCGCCGAGGCCACCCGCCAGAGCGTTGTGCAGGGCGCGCAGGCCACCCGCCAAGGCATCGTGCAGGGCGCGCAGGCCACTGGCCGAGCGGTTGCCGAGGGCGGTCGGCAGGCCGTGGCGGCCGGGCAGCAGCTGGCCGGCAACGTGTCCCGCTGGTTCCAGGACAAGAAGGCCCATGCCCAGACCCGCGCCGAGGCCGCCCGCGCGTCCTTCGCCGCGTTCCGGATGGACCCGACGCTGCCGCGGGACGCGGGGAGCCTGCAGGATCGCCTCGAGCTGAGCCAGCAGTTCAGCAAGATCATGTCCGCTCCGACCTACGAGGCTCGCATCACGGCGGTGGACGACCTGCTCCGGTCGACCGAGGCCAAGATCGGCGCCACGCAGGAGAACCCCCAGGCGGAGGCACAGAACGCGGCGTTCCGCGCTTTCAGCGGCGTCCACCCGCCCACTCACACGTCGGCGCCGGCCGCGGCCACCACCGGCCAGGATCAGAGCAACGAGCAAGGTGCGCAGAGCACCGTCAACCTCAACAAGAACCCACCCACCAAGGGTGGCCCGACCATCGGCTGACTTTGACGAACGCTGGAAGGCGTCGCCGAGAGCTTCTCGGCGGCGCCTTCTCGTGCTCTAGCCGTCGGCGACTTCGGGTGCGCGGTGTCTTCGCCGGGGTAGCTGGCGGCTGGGTGGTTCGGGGTCGACGTCGTTGCCGGCCAGGTGGTTGACGATGGTGTTGACGACCGCGGCCGTAGGTACGGCGATCAGCGCGCCGACGATCCCGGCGACGATGACACCGGTGGCGATCGCCAAGATGATCGCCAGCGGGTGGACAGCGACCGCGCGGCCGAGCAGGAACGGCTGCAGGACGTGCGCCTCGAGTTGCTGTACGCCGATCACGACCCCCAGCATGATGATCGCGATGATCAGGCCCTTGGCGACCAGTGCGACCAGTACGGCGACGACGCCGCTGATCAGCGCACCGACCACGGGGATGAACGCGCCGACGAAGACCAGGATCCCGATCGCGCTGACCAGCGGCAGGCCGAGGATCGCGGCCCCCAGCGAGATACCGATCGCGTCCACCGCGGCGACGATGATGGTGGCCCGCACGAACGCGGTCAGCGAGACCCACGCCTTCCGGCCGGACGAGTCCGCCTTCTCCCGCGCCTGCCGCGGGAACAGCCGGACCAGCCAGGCCCAGATCTGCTCGCCCTGGTAGAGGAAGAAGAACAGGCAGAACAGCGCGATGAACAACCCGGCGACGACGTGGGTCGCAGTGGTCCCGACCTCGGCCGCGCGCTGACCGAGCGCACCGCCGGACGTGACCGCCTCTCGCAGCGAGTTGAAGGCGCTGGTGATGTCCTGGTCGTCCAGGCCGAAGTTGATCCGGGCCAGGTCACGCAGTTCCTGCACACCTTCGCCGACCTGTGCGGACAGGCTCTCGAACTGGCTGGCGATCTGGGTCCCGACCAGCGTGAGCAAACCGGCCACCAGCACGACGGTGGTGAACACGGTGATTCCGGCCGCGGGTCCGCGCGGGATCCGTAGCCGCTGCAGTCCGTCGGTCACCGGCACCAGCAGAGCGGTGAGCAGTACGCCGACCGTCACCGGAACGACCACCTCGGACAGGTAGCGCATCCCGTACCCGATCACGAGCACCGCGGCCACGAGCACCAGGAACCGCCAGGCCCAGGCACTGGCGATCTCCATCCCCGGCGTCACCCCGGTGTTCACCCGCCCCCGGCTCGACGCGGCCACCAGGTCCTGCTCGACCGCCGTATCTTCACTGGACCGGTCGTCGACCGAGTGCTCGGGGTCGACGGCGCCGCTGGTTTCCTCCAGCACCTGGTTGTCCGCCACCGGGCTCGGGTCGTCGTTCCCGACGTCCGGCACGTCGTCGTCCCGCCCCTTGCTCATCACACCTCCGCAGCTCGCCGTGCTGCTGAGAGCAGCCTTGCCTTGCTGCTGAGACTAGTGCCCGGTGCGGACCGTTCCATGAATGCGGGCGGCCAGGCCTTGGGCTGCTTGGGGGTCGAGGTCGGCGAGGAGGCCGACGCCGGCGAGCACGTAGTCCTTGTCGACACCGATCGCCGCGCGCTCCGGGACCAGCCAGCCCTCCTCCTGCGCGTTCGCCGCCACGGACCCGAGGATCCGTGCCGCCACGTCCGGCCCGTTGTGCCGCAGTACTCCCCCGGACCCGACCAGCAGATCCACCTCGCGCAGATCCTTGCCGGACCGCTCGATCACCCGGCCGCCCGGCCCGAACACGATCCGCTGCCGGCCCGCATGCCGTCTGAGTGCGACCGTCGCGGCAACCTTCGCCAGCATCTCGTCGTACGACGTCTCGATCGCACTGTCCGGCAGGTATGACGGATCGTCGTGCCGGCGGACCGCAGCCTGGCGAACCACTTCGTCGTCAGGGATCAAGCCGGCCTCGACACCAGCCGCGATCACCGGAACCGCGCTCCATCGCATGCCGAGGTCACCTTCGACGGTCCGCGTCACCGGATGGGTCGCGACCACTTCACGCCCGAGGTTGGCGTCCTCCGGATCGAGCTCGATCACCGAGTGCACGTCGGTGGTCGCCCCGCCGATGTCCACGACCGCCACGTCACCGTGCAATCGGGCCAGCACTTCGACTCCCCGCAGTACGACATCCGGCGTGGCGGCCCGGACCATCCGCGCGAAGGACGGGTCCTTGGACAGGTTCTTCCCACCGATCACGTGGGCGAGGAACATCTCCCGGATCGCGGCCCGTGCGCTGTCCGGCGCGAACACCCCGATCTCGGGTACGACGTTGTCCGCGAGCACATGGGGAACCTCGGCGGCCGCGAGGGTTTCGCCGATCTCCGCCTGGGCCTCGACGTTGCCTGCGACAACGACCGGACGTCGCCACCTGTACTTCGCCAGCGTCTGTGCGGCGGTCAGCAAGACGGCAGAGTTCCCGCCGTCCGTGCCGCCCAGCAGCAGTACGACGTCCGGACGGTCCTTGCGCAGGTCCTTCAGGGACGTTGCCGTCAGCCCACCGTTGACCACGGCAACCACACGGCCGCCGCTGGACAACGCGACCCGACGGCCGGCCTCGGCGGTGACCAGCTCTTCGTTGCCTACGACACCGATTCGGAGGCCGCCGCCCGCACTCGAACAGGCCACCACGTCAGCCTTGGCGACGCCGCGATCGGCTTCCTCGAGCACGGCCCGGCAGGCATGCCAGCCGTCCATCACATCGGTCCCGATCGTGGTGCGGTGCTCGGCTCGGGCGATCAGGTCGCCCGAGCCTGAATCCACCGCGATCGCCTTCGTGAACGTCGACCCGAAGTCGACCGCAACCACGAGGCCCACGGGTTACGCCATCGCGCGGTCGAGGTCCAGCAGCAGGTCGTCGATCGTCTCGATGCCGACGCTCAGCCGGATCAGGTCGGACGGCACCTCGAGCGGCGTACCGGCGACCGAGGCGTGCGTCATCTTGCCCGGGTGCTCGATCAGCGACTCGACACCGCCGAGCGACTCGCCCAGGGTGAAGACCTCCGCCTTGTTGCAGATGTCGATCGCCTGCTGCTCGCCGCCGGAGACCCGGAACGACACGATGCCGCCGTACCGCTTCATCTGCTTGGCGGCGGTCTCGTGACCGGGGTGGCCGTCGATGCCCGGGTAGAGCACCTTGGTGACGGACTTGTGCCGCTGCAGGAAGTCGACGACCCGCTCGGCGTTGTCGCTGTGCCGGTCCATCCGGACGCCCAGGGTCTTGATACCGCGCAGCACCAGCCAGGAGTCGAACGGGCCGGCCACTGCGCCGATCGCGTTCTGGTGGAAGGCGATCTTGTCGATCAGCTCGGCGTCGCGGACGATCAGCGCACCGCCGACGACGTCGGAGTGGCCGCCCATGTACTTCGTGGTCGAGTGAACGACCACGTCCGCACCGAGCTCCAGCGGCTGCTGCAGGTACGGCGACGCGAACGTGTTGTCGACGACCAGCAGAGCACCGGCGTCGTGCGCGATCTGGGCGACGATGGCGATGTCGGCGACGTTGAGCAGCGGGTTGGTCGGGGTCTCCAGCCAGACCACCTTGGTCTTACCCGGGCGGATCGCGGTGCGGATCGCCTCCGGGTGCGTGACCGCGGCGGGCGTCATCTCGACACCCCAGGCGCCGAGCACCTTGGCGAACAGCCGGAACGTGCCGCCGTACGCGTCGTCGGGGAACACCACGTGGTCACCCGGCACGCACAGCGAGCGGATCAGGGTGTCCTCGGCGGCGAGACCACTGGCGAACGCGAAGCCGCGGTTCCCCGCTTCGATCGCGGCCAGACACTCCTCCAGCGCGGTCCGGGTCGGGTTCGCCGACCGGGAGTACTCGTAACCGTTGCGCAGCCCGCCGACGCCGTCCTGCTTGTAGGTGCTGGTCGCGTAGATCGGCGGCACCACCGAACCGGTGGTGGGGTCGGGCTCGTTTCCGGCGTGGATGGCGAGTGTCTCGAAGCCGTAGTGGTGTTCCTTGTTCACCGGACCAGCGTACGGCCTGGTCTGCTACCGCTGACGCGCGCCGTCCACAGGTGAGATGAACCGCTATGTAAGAGATGGATCCAGGTTGTCCACAGACGCGTCGAACCCGCTGGCATCTGACCCACAGCGCGCCATACCGTTGCGGTCAGTGATGACCATCGCCGACGCAGGGTAGTTGCCTGTTGTTGGGGAGTAGTTGCCGCGTGGTTGTCATGGAGTTGCCATGTCGGCGGCATGTAGTTGCCTGGGTCAACGCACGAGCGCAGAAGGAAGGACGACGGCACCGGATGAAGACACAAGCCAGGCCGCTCGACCAGGACGACCTGGCGATGGCGGACCTCGCCGAGGTTCGGGACTGGACCGCAATCGCCGGCCCGGACAACGACGACTCCGGCCCACAGGTCGTCCGTGCGCTCGTCAACCGGGTGATGTCGCAGATCCCGTGGCGCCCCTGGCCACTGGAACCGGGTGAGGTGATCGCGGCCGAGATGGTGTCCTGGGGATTCACCACTCCCCGCGGTACGACGATGATCGTCTTCGACGGCCTGGTCTTCTCCGACTGCCCGGACAGCGGCTGGTCGGCGTACGAGATCGGGCCGGACGACATCGCCGCCGCCGAGGCCGGGCTGGACGCGCACTGGCCGGAGCACCTCGCACTGGCGACCCGGCATTGGGGCCAGCCGGACTACGTGGGTGACGACAGCAGCCCGACCTTCGCCGACGAGTGGGATCCCGGCGCTGGGGCCGGCCGCCGGCATCTGGCTGTCTGGCTGCGGCCGGGCGCGCAGTTCCACCTGTACAGCAACAAGCCCAGCAAGGACCCGCTGACGACGTCTGTCGGGGTCAACTACGCGGTCTACATCGACTAGGAGACCCCTGAATGAGCGAGCCCTCCCAGGAGCCCGGCCGGATCCGCCGCATGTCCAACGGCGTCTCGCGCTGGCGGGAGACCCGGCGCGGCACCAAGACGCTCAAGGCCGCCTACGCCCGGGCCGCGAGCGAGGTGCAGCGGATCGACCCCGTCGTCCGCGAGCGGATCGGCCGCGCCAACCTGACCAAAGCCGACCTGCAGCAACTGGCCACCGCTCACATCGCCGGCCGCTACGGCGAGCAGGAGCACCGCGACCTCTCCCAGCGGCTCGACCAGGCCGCGGCAAGTCGTGTCCCGGCGAACGGGCGGACCAACCGGTTCTCCCGCTGGCGCGCGACCAGACGGGGCACGAAGACGCTCAAGGCCGCCTACGCGCAGGCGGCGCGGGACGTGAAGAAGATGGATGCAGGGATCCGCCGGCAGATCGGCCAGAGCCAGATCAGCCGCTCGGACCTGCAGGCGATGTCACGAAGACACCTGTCGACCGTCTTCCGCCCCGAGGGCCGAACGGGCGGGCCCGCACCCGGGGCGGCGCCCGGCGCGGCTCCTGGAGCTGTGGCCGGGGCCCTTGGAGCGCAGCAATCCCAGCAGGACCCGGCCCAACTGGATGCCCTCAGCGAGCAGATCCTCCGGACCGCACAGCTCCAACTGCAGGCCACCATGCTCCAAAACCAGCGCCTCCAGGAGATCCAGCAACAACTGGCCGACCTCCAACAAGCCCAACAACAAACCACCCAGCCCCAACTCACCCAACCCGGCCAACAACCCCAAGCCGTCCCCGGACAGCAACCGCAGGCCGTCCCCGGACAGCAACCGCAGGCTGTAGCTGGGCAGCAGCCGGAGGTCTCGCGGCCAGAGGCACAGAACCCCGACCATGTCGGGCAGCACGCAGTGGTTCCGTCGGAGCCGCAGGCGCCGGCGCAAACCCAGCCCGCACAGCGGCAAGCCCAAGACCCCGCCCTGGCTGAGCCCCAAGCCGACGTGAGGTCCGACTGGGTTGCCTCAGGCACCGGCCAAGGCACCCGCCAACCCGCCGCCCAACAACCCGCTCCCGAGCAAGAGGCTGGGCAACAGCCAGCAGCACAGGGGCGGGTGCCTGCTGCGCAGCTGTCCCCACGACAGCAGGCGACCGCCGCGCAACAGACTGGTCCAGAGCAGCAGGTCGCGGCTGCAGCCAACCAGCAGTGGACACCCAACCCACAACACGGCGGACCGGACATGTCGCCCCAGAACCAGGCCGACATGAAGGGCGAGGCGAGCAAGCTGCACCACGTCGCCTTCAGCGGCCAGGCTCAACCCACGATCCAGACTGACGGGGAGTCACGCCCCGCCGGCGAGCGTCCGGTCGGCAACGAGGCCCACCGCTCGTCGGGACCAGGCACCGACCGCAAGGACACCAAAGAGCGCTAACCGAAGCAGGCACGCCACGAGCCCCAGCCACACAGAGCCCACGCGCCCGCGGACCTGGGGCTCGCGCGGACCTGGGCTTGCGTGAACCTGGGTGACCCACGTGAACGCCCGGGTGACTTCGTGCCTGGGCGACTGAGCTTGACGCAACCGGGGAGTTGCAATAGGTTTGTGGCAACTGAACGGTTGCTACTTGTGGAGGTTGTGATGGGGTTTCCGGATCGGATCGAGCGGACCGTGGAGATCGGGCATCCGCCGGCGAAGGTGTGGGCTGCGTTGACCACCGCCGAAGGGTTGGGGACGTGGTTCGGGCACCAGGCGACGATCGACCTGCGGCCGGGCGGATCCGCGCAGATGACGTGGACCAGCGGCGACCAGGCCGAGATGCGGATCGAACGGGTCGAGGAGCCGACCACGTTCGGTTTCACCTGGCACATCTACGGTCTGCCGGCCGACGACCCACGCCGTACCTATGTCGAGTTCACCCTCGAGCCCGTCGACGCCGGCACGCGATTGACCGTCATCGAGACCGGCTTCGCCCAGTTGCCGGAGGACGAGTACCGCAAGGCGTTCGAGGCCAACACGGACGGCTGGACGTCCGAGATCGACGAACTGGTCGAATACCTCGATGCAGCCTGACGCTCAGCGCCCCGAGCCGCCCCGAGCAGCCGACAGCAGCGCGGGTACGGCGACCCGCGCCGAGATGGAGGCGGTGGCGGAGCAGGTGTTCGTCGCGCTGGCCGATCCGAGTCGCCGCAGCATCCTGGCCACGCTGGCCTCGGGCGGTCCCGCGACCGCCACGGACCTGGCGGATCGCCTGCCGATCACCCGGCAGGCGATCGCCAAGCACCTGACACTGCTCTCCGACGCCGGGCTCGTCACAGCGGAACACGGCGAGCGCCGCCGCGTGCGGTTCCGTCTGCACTCAGCGCCGATGCAGGTGGCGCAGCAGTTCCTGGCCGCGATGGCCCGCGACTGGGACACCCGCCTCGACGCCCTGAAAGATCACCTCGAGGGCTGACTGGGCCTAGCCGTCGTCAAGCCGGCTAGGCCCGTCCGCTCAGTGCTTGCGGAGGTCGACCCACACCAGCCGATGGTCGCTGGTCGGGAACGGGAAGACCCCGGTCAGCCGCGACAGCGGATCCGCCTGAACCGGCCAGAACACTCCCGCACCCACGGGCCTCAGCTGACGTGACGGCAGCACGTAATCGGCCCGCAGGTTCCCAGGCGCCGGGTTGTCCGCGAAGTCGGCCGTGTCGTACTTCGGATCGCCCTCATGCGACGCATTAGCCCCACCCTGCAGTACGGCGGCCTCCGCCGCACCGGCCGATGTCGGCAACGGGTCGATGATCCGCGGGTGCTCGATCAACTGCTGGATCGAGCCCGGCACCGAGTCCCCGTCGACCGGGTCGCTGTTCTGGTCGCCCGCGATGACGAACGCGCTGCCCGGCCGCAGACCGCCGTACCGGCCGTTGTCGTCATAGATGTACGACGACCGCTTGCCCGGCTGCACGTAGTCGGCCCAGAACCGGATCTCGTCGTGGTTCCGTCGCCCGTTGCGGTCCTCGGCACCGTCGAACGTCGGCGGTGTCGGGTGCGAGACCAGGAAGTGCACGGTGCGCTTGCCGATCTGGATCGGCAGATCCCAGTGCGACTTGCTGGACAGCCGGAAGACGCCGAGCTCGGCCGGCGAGTACCAGTCGGCGGGCGCCGGCGTCGCCGGGTCGTCGGGCAGCAGCGCGCCCGGCATGTCCTTCCACTTGAAGAGCTGGAACGTCCGCACGTGACGGGTGTCGATCGGGTAGCGCGAGTACACGACCATGCCGAACTGCCCCTCGAACACCCCGAACCCGAACGCGTCGTCGCCGCCCGCGACCTGGCCGTCGTTGTTCAGGTCGAATCCACTCGGGATCCCGGTGTTCGACGGCGCGACGTACACGTACGGATAGTTGATCGGCGTCGCACCACCTTGCCCGACCGCCAGATAGTTGGCCTGGAACAGCTTCGCCGCCTGCTGGTTCGGCACGAAGTCGAACTCGTTGATCAACAGCACATCCGGCCGCGTCCGCTGAATGACCTCAGCCACAGCCTTGGCCTGCGCATTGCCGCCAGTACTCAAATCCGCGACCAACTGCCCGGCCGCACCCCGGTTCAAGCTCGCGTTGTACGTCGCCACCCGCACCGAGTCGTGCCGACCACCACCCCCGGACTCCGCGACCCCAACCGCATGCCCCGGCGCGACTACCGCCGTACCAACTCCAAGAACCACTACGAGTGCGCCCACCAGCCCACGCGACCTACGCATAACGCCCCTCCACTCAATGGATCCCCAAACGCTAACCACCGCAGCGTTCGCCCGACCTGAACGCCAAGTGAACTCTCCACAGACCCGCGCCGCTACAGCTCAGCCAACTCCAACCGAGTCTCGACGGCGTCGCCTGGCGTGAGGTCCTCGATAGTGCGGACGGCCTTCTTGACCGGCAGGAGGTAGGTGCCGGTCTTGCTGTCAGGAAACACGGAGGTCTGCCAGACGGTGGAGCCGACCGCGGCGGTGACGCGGACCGAGCCGAAGCCCTTGCGGGTGGCGGCGGTGAGGTGGGCGATGTCGTCGCTGATGTCGGCGGGCACCGAGATGAAGTACCAGCTACCTTCGCCCGGGTGCTGCCACAGTGCCGCCGAGAAGTGGAACGTGGTCACGAAGGCGACCGTAGCGGCCGGCACCGACAAGCGGTCTGGGTACGACGGGCCGCGCAGTCAGGTCGTCTCGGGGGCGGTACCGCGGCGGGCGAGGATGGCGGTGGCGGCATCGAGGAGGACGGCGCGGATCTCGGCATCGGTGACACCGAGGTCGAGTTCGACCGAGATGGCGGCGCCGACGGTTTCGACCGCGGCGGCGGCGCGGAGGCGGTCGGCGGGTGAGGGGTCCGGGCCGGCCAGCCAGAGCTGGAAGCGCCGGCTCTGCGCGATCAGCCTGTCCAGGTCGTCCCCGAACGCGGCCAGTACGGCGGCGATGTCGCGCAGCAGCGTTGGCCCGGTCGATCGGTGCTCGATGACCACGTCGACGTACGCACCGAGCAGTTCACGCTCGGTCTCCGGTGACCACGGCAGCTCGTCGACCTGACTCAGAACCCGGGAGATGTCATCCAGGAAGGTGCCGACGATCGCGCGGAGCAGGTCCTGTTTGGACGAGTAGTGGTAGTACAGCGACGCCTTGGTGATGCCGACCTGCTCGGCGATCTCGCGCAGGCTCGTCTTCTCGTACCCCTGGCTCGAGAACAGTTCGACCGCCGCGCGATGGATCTCGGTCTTGGTGTCTCTCACCCGCTCACGGGGATTCGTCGCGTGCTGCACGTGACCACCCTCTCATTGATCGCGCACCGGGGCCGCTTCCCGTACTTACCGGTCGGCAGGTAGTCTACCAACCGACCGGCAGGTAGACAGAGCCTCAGGAGGGGTTGGGGTGTTCACCAAACTCGGACGATTCGTCGTCCACAACCCGTGGAAGGTGATCGCCGCCTGGGTGATCGCGGCAATCGCCGTGGTCGCCTTCGCGCCGACACTCGCCGACGTGACGAACAAGGACCAGGCGGCCTTCCTGCCCGACAAATACGAGTCGGTGCAGGCGCAGAAGCTGGCCGCGGACGCCTTCGGGCAGACCAACGACGCGACCGCGAGCATCGTGGTCAAGCGCAGCGCGGGCGGCGAACTGACCGCGGCCGACCAGGCCAGGATCACCGAGCTCGCGGCAAAGATCACCGCGGCGAAGATCGACCGCGTGACCGGCGCGATCACCGGCCCGCAGGCGGTCTCGCCGAACAAGCAGGTCCAGATCGTCAGCGTCGGCCTCAAGGGTCTGCCCGACGACCAGGCCGTGCTGGACGCGGTCCAGAAGATCCGCGACGTGACCGGCCCGGCGCTGAGCGGCAACGATCTCGAGTACGGCGTGACCGGCGACGCCGCGCTGTATCTCGACAACCAGGACGCCTTCGAGAACGCGTTCGTCGTGGTCGGTATCGCGACCGTCGTACTGATCATCGGCCTGCTGCTGGTCATCTACCGCAGCCCGGTCGCCGCGCTGCTGCCGATCCTCACGGTCGGCCTGGTGGCCTCGATCGCGCCCGGTCTGATCGCACTGGCCGCGAAGGCCTTCGACCTGCAGGTGACGCAGGATCTGCAGACCATCCTGACCGTCGTGCTGTACGGCGTCGGCACCGACTACATCCTGTTCCTGCTGTTCCGCTACCGGGAACGTCTCCGCGCCGGCGAGCCGTCGAAGGAGGCCCTGGTCAACGCGACCGCGCGGGTCGCCGAGGTGATCGTGTCGGCCGCGGGTGCGATCATCGTCGCCTTCAGCGCCCTGCTACTGGCCGTCTTCGGTGGGTTCAAGAGCCTCGGCCCAGGCCTGGCGATCGCGGTGGCAGTGATGGCGTTCGCCGCGATCACACTGATCCCGGCGGTGGTGTCGCTGCTCGGCCCGAAGGTGTTCTGGCCGTCGAAGTCGTGGCAGAAGACGCCGAAGGGCGCGATGTTCAAGCGATTCGGCCGGTTCACCGCTCGCCGCCCGGCGGTGGTGGCCGTGGTCTCCGGCGGCCTGATGGTCGCCCTCGCCCTCGGCGCGTTGGGGATGAAGGTCGACTACGACGCGTTCAGCCAACTGCCGGACGGCACCGAGTCCGCCCGCGCGATCAAGGATCTGCAGGCCGGTTTCCCGGCCGGCGCGCTCAACCCCACCACGGTCTACGTCCGCAGCACCGACGGTACGCCGCTCGATCCGGCCGAACTCACGACGTACGCCGGGAAACTCGCCAAGGTGGACGGTGTCGGCGCCGTACTCCCGGCCGGTGCGGACGGCAGCCTGGCGTTGCTCAACCCGGACAAGACGGTTGCCCAGATCAACGTCGTACTGGACGGCGCGCCGTACGCGACGTCGTCGCTGGACCTGGTCGACGGGAAGCTGCGCGACGTCGCGCACGCCGACGCGCCGGCCGGGTCGACCGCCCTGCTCGGCGGGGTGACCGCGAGCTACACCGACATCCGGGACGCGAACAGCCGGGACCTCTCGGTCATCTTCCCGGTCGCCGGCGGGCTGATCGCGATCATCCTGGCGCTGCTGCTGCGGTCGCTGCTGGCCCCGATCGTGCTGATGGTCGCCGTGGTGCTGAGCTTCTTCAGCTCGATCGGTGCGACGGTGTTCGTCTTCCAGGGCGCCGCCGGGCACGCCGGGGTGACGTTCTCGCTGCCGATCATGCTGTACCTGTTCGTCGTTGCCATCGGCACCGACTACAACATCCTGATGATCGCCCGATTGCGGGAGGAGGCGGAGCAGGGCACCGAGCCGCGGGAGGCCGCCGACCTGGCGATCGAGCACGGCGGTCCGTCGGTGGCGGCGGCCGGGCTGATCCTGGCCGGCACGTTCTCGTCGCTGATGCTGGCCGGGATGGCGCTGCTCACCGAGATGGGCTTCTCGGTCGCGGCCGGCATCGTGATCTCCGCCTTCCTGATGTCGATCTTCCTGGTCCCGAGCGTCACCGCGCTGCTGGGAACCAAGGCCTGGTGGCCGCGCAAGATCAAGCAGCCCTCGAAGGCTCCGGACGAACGCTCCTTGGAACCCGTCGGTTGATCATCCACAGTCCGCAGGCAGAGGGGTCCTGCGAAACAACGGAGTCCCGGGCCACCTGGCCCGGGACCCCGTTGGTCTATTGAGCTTTGAGTCGAACCGTGAAGATCGGCAGCAGGAAGTGCACGAGCGGTCCGATGGCCAAGGCGTAGAAGACGGTGCCGATGCCGATCACGCCGCCGAGGAGGAAGCCGACCGCGAGAACGGTCACCTCGATCGTGGTCCGAACCAGGCGGACGCTCAGGCCGGTATGTCGTACCAGGCCCGTCATCAGCCCATCACGCGGACCGGGACCGAACTGCGCACCGATGTAGAGCGCACCCGCGAGCGCGTTGACCACGACGCCGGCGACCATGAAGACGATCCGCAGCCAGAGCGCATCCGGCCGGTCGACCGTAGCCAGCGTCAGGTCGGTCACCAGACCGATCACGATCGCGTTGCTGATGGTGCCGAGTCCGGGCCACTGCCGCAGTGGGATCCAGGCCAGCAGGACGACGAAGCTCATCGCGATCACCACCGTGCCGAAGCTCAGCGGCAGGTGCTGGGTGATGCCGGAGTGCAGCACGTCCCACGGGTCCAGGCCGAGGTTGCCCTGGATCATCAGGCCCATCGAGGCGCCGTACAGGGTCAGGCCGACGTACAGCTGGACCAGGCGGCGGGGAAGGTGGCCTGCTTTCAGCTGCTGGATCGGGTTCAGCGCGGCGAGTTGGCGGGGTGGGGCATCGGAAGTGGCGGTCACGTACTTCAGTCTGCGAGCAAGTGGCCTGGCATTCGATAGCCAATTGCGCGATAGTGGACTGCATGAAGGGGCAATATCTTCCCGCCAGCACGCTCTCCGGCCTGCTCGGGGCGTGGTCGGACGGGACTGGACCGGCGTACCGGCTACTGGCTGAGCGGCTCCGGCTGCTGATCGCGGACGGGCGGATCATGCCCGGGTCGCGGCTGCCGAGTGAGCGAGAGTTGACCGACGCGCTCGGTGTCAGCCGTACGACGGTCGCCTCGGCGTACCGCGAGTTGCGCGACAGCGGCTACCTGCTTTCGCGCCGCGGCTCGGGAAGCGTGACCGCGCTCCCGTCGAAGGTCGAGCCTGAGCTCGGCCGGCACCATGCTCCGGGGATCGACACCGACGGCCTGTACGACTTCACGTGTGCTGCGCCGAGCGCCGTACCGGGGATCAGTGCAGCGGTCGCTGAGGCCACGGCGAATTTGCCAGTGCATCTGGCGACGCCGGGGTATCACCCGCAGGGTCTGCCCGTACTGCGGGCGGAGATCGCAGCTGCCTACGAGGAACGCGGTCTGCCGACGTCGCCGGACCAGATCATCATCACCGCGGGTGCGCTCGCCGCGACGTCGATCGCGGTCCGGGCGATCACCCAGATCGGCGACCGGGTGCTGACCGAGAGCCCGACCCACCCGAACTCGGTGGACTCGATCCGACGCAGCGGTTGCCGTGTGGTCGCCGTACCGACGAGTCCTGGCGGCTGGGACCTTCCTTTGCTAGAGGCAACGATCAGGCAGTCGGCGCCGCGGGCGGCCTGGCTGGTGGTGGATTTCCAGAACCCGACCGGATGGTTGATGCCGGCCGCGGACCGGCAGCGGCTGGCGATCGCGTTCGCGCGCGCCCGGACGACGGCGATCGTGGACGAGACGCTGTTCGAGCTGTCGCTGGACGGGCAGGAGATGCCGCCGCCGTTCGCGTCGTACGACCCGGCCGGCGTGATCACGGTCGGCTCGGTGAGCAAGTCGTTCTGGGGCGGGCTGCGGATCGGCTGGATGCGAGTGCCGGAGCCGCTGATCGCGCGCGTCCTCGATGCGAAGGCGTCGATGGATCTCGGTGCACCCGTGCTGGATCAACTCGTGGTCGCCGGGCTGTTGCGGCGGCGGTCGACGATCCTGCCCGAGCGCCGGCTCGAGATCGCGCGCCGGCGCGACGCGCTGGCGTCTGCCGTGTCGGAGTTCCTGCCGTCGTGGCGGTTCCAGTTGCCGGGTGGCGGGTTGTCGCTGTGGTGCGAGCTGCCGGAGCCGGTCGGTTCTTCACTGGTCGGTGTGGCGCAACGCAACGGCGTACTGCTCGTGGCCGGCTCCCGCTTCTCCCCCGACGGCGGCCTGGAGTCCTTCATCCGCTTGCCCTTCACCCTCGACCCGGACGCCCTCCGCGACGGCGTCGAGCGACTAGCAGCGTCGTACAACGGCTTGACCGCCGGTTCACCGCTCCGCCGACCCGCCGCAATGATCGCCTGAGCACGTCAGCGTGCCGTAATCGGGTGGGGGAAGGTTCACCCCGCAAGGGGCGTTGGGAGACTATGAGAGTCACTCTGCGAGAGGCGTGAGATGTCGTTCTTCAAGCGCAACACAGCCCTGGTCGAGCCCGAGGCCGCTCTGCCCGGCCGGCCGGAGCCCGGTTACCCCGTTCCGGCCGAGAACATCGTTCTCGGTACGCCGCAGACGGTCGCTGCCCCTGAGGGGTACGAGGAGGTCTGGTTCGGCACCGGGTGTTTCTGGGGTACCGAGGAGATCTTCTGGCAGCAGCCCGGGGTCTACACGACCGCGGTCGGCTACGCGGGTGGGTACACGCCCAACCCG
The DNA here is from genome assembly GCF_004342025.1 of Kribbella steppae. Classification (GTDB taxonomy): domain Bacteria; phylum Actinomycetota; class Actinomycetes; order Propionibacteriales; family Kribbellaceae; genus Kribbella; species Kribbella steppae. The sequence continues at coordinate 589,472 of NZ_SLWN01000002.1, forward strand.
TCGTACGAGGAGGTCTGCACCGGCGGCACCGGCCACACCGAGGCCGTCCGGATCGTCTACGACCCGACCAAGACCACCTTCACCAACCTGCTGAAGGTCTTCTGGGAAACCCACGACCCGACCCAGGGCATGCGCCAGGGCAACGACCTGGGCTCCCAGTACCGCTCGGCCGTCTACTACACCAACGACGCCCAGCGCGCCGAGGCCGAGCGCACCCGGGACCTCTACGCCCCCGTCATCGCCGAGCGCGGCTACGACGCCATCACCACCGAGATCGCCCCGGCCACCACCTTCTACTACGCCGAGGGCTACCACCAGCAGTACCTCCACAAGAACCCCAACGGCTACCGCTGCCACAGCAACACCGGCGTACCGTTCCCTGCCTGAAGCTCTTGAAGGCGGCCCCCACCGGTTGGTGGGGGCCGCCTTCGTTTGCAGGAAGTGGCAAAGGAAGGCGGTTTGGTCCGGAGGGGGCGCTATCGTCTGCGGTCCGGGGTTGAGGATTGTGGAGGGATGGGGCGGATGGGCGTGCGGCGACTCGGTTTGGTTCTGGGTGGGGTTGGAGTGTTGGTGGCTAGCGGGTTGCCAGGGCCGGCGCAGGCTGCTGTTGCCGATTCGGTGCCGTGCATCAATCGGATTGTTTGGACTGACAGTGCGCACGCCGTGCAGGAGGCTGACGTCCTCGCTGCAAAAGCCGCCGCGAGTCTGGGATCGCTATCAGGTTGCGCAGTTCGTGCCGGTCCGGGCGATGTCCACCTGGTACATGTCGACGACGCGTCAGGGTGAGCAGTACTCCTATGGGCTGCTGCTGCAGGGCGGGAACCTGTACCGGCACTCGACCATCACCCCGCCGGGTAGCCGGGCACGGGTGACCGCGACCAAGCTCGGCGGCGGGTGGACGAGCTTCAAGGCGATCGCCACGTCGAACTACGCCGACCCGCTGGGTCGCAAGCACTCGTTCCTGTACGGCCTGAACACCAACGGGAACCTCTACCGGTACGCGGCGAGCGGTACCGGCTACAAGGCGTACGGCTCGTTCGGTGGGTTCAAGAGCTTCAAGACGATGGCGATGATCAGCCAGCAGCCGACGTACGACACGCTCCTGATGACGACCACCGCCGGGGCGCTCTACACAATCCACATCCCGACCACCGCGACGGCGAAGCCGGTCGTCAAGCTGATCCGCAAGTCCGGCTGGTCCTCCTTCGAGTCGCTCCTGGTCGAGCACTGCGGCAACAACTACGGGTCCGTCGTCGTGGGCATCGACCACAACACCGACTCCGGCTACCAGTACGCCTTCAGCAGGGCCAAGGGCACGGCAACCGCGATCACGTCGTACGGCAGGATCCCAGTCGCCTTCACCGGCGCAGTCCACGCCTCCCGGACCAACGCCTGGCTGGACGGCGAATAGCCGGGCCAAGCAGCACGCACCTTGCCACCCACCAATCTGCTCTACCCAGCCCGACGCACACCCGCCCTCGCCTGACCAGGACTGGTCGGGCGAGGTTAGTGAGTGGTGGCGGTCAGGGGCCGCGCGATGCGAACCGGCCACGGCACGCAGCACCTCACGAAGTACCGCAGTAGTACTAGGTGCTATCCGATGTGGGCCAGGTGGCCGTGAGGCTCTCGTGCCGCACTCATTAGGAGTGGAGGTGGTGCGCGCGTAGTACCGGGGGAGGTGTCAGCGGCGGTTGGTGAGGTTTGCGTAGTAGGCGCGGGCGTCCTGTGTTCGGCCGGCGCCGAGTACTCGAAGTGCCTCTGCTAGCTCGGGGTATCGGTCGTCCAGCAGTTCGGCGGCTCCTTGGAGATCGCTTGCGGAGGCGACGTCCCGGAGTAGCGACTGGATGGCCGTGACCGGGTCGGCGGAGGCTGCTGGGTCAGTTGGGGCCTCTCGGGTTTGATCGACGGTGAGGGTCGATCGCTGCGCCGCACGAACCTCCTCGACCCTGCGAACCTGCTCAGCCGACGGCAGGGAGTCCCAGCCAGGCTCGTTCACTGTCGCCTCCAGTTGGAGCAGGCGCGACAGCACGGCCGGATTGCTGATCTTGGCGCGCTGGCCGGACATCAGCTGCGACAGCATCGGAGCGGACAGGCCGAGTACGCCGGCGAGTTGCGCCTGGGAGAGGTCGAGATGACCGAGCAAGCGACGGAACCGTTCGCCCAGCGGTTCGCCGTACCACTCCAGCTGCAGCTTGAGGTTCCGTGCGTACAGGTCGGTCACAGGCACCTCCGTGTTACTGTTTGCAAATTGCATATGCAAACGCTAGGTTATCGCATATTCACCGCTCAATGCCTCTGGAGACGCCATGATACGACGCCTCGCCGCCCTGGCTGCGTTACCCGCTCTCACCGTGACGTTCGCGTTCGGAAATGCTTCGACGGCCGCTGCCGAGGGCGAGCTGTCGCCGGTGATGGTGGTCTTGGACTCCTCCGGCTCGATGACCGCCCGCGACGTAGGCGGCAGCGGGACCCGGATGGACGCCGCGAAACGAGCCGTCGTCTCGATGATCGACGGGTTGCCGGCCCAGGCTCCGGTCGGTATGGCGATCTACGGCGCAGGCACCGGATCAAGCGGGGCGGAGAAGGCCGCCGGCTGTCGCGACGTCCGGGTCGTCCAGCCGGTGAAGGCGATCGACAAACCCGCCCTCAAGGCAGCGGTGAACGCGACGAAGGCCAGCGGCTATACGCCGATCGGCCAGTCGCTGCGAGTCGCGGCCGCTCAGCTTCCGAAGGAGGGGCAGCGGTCGATCGTGCTGGTGTCCGACGGTGAGGACACCTGTGCGCCGCCGCAGCCGTGCGAGGTGGCGAAGGAGCTCAGCAAGCAGGGAGTCGACCTGCACGTGCACGCGATCGGCTTCCGTGTCGACGCGAAGGCGCGGGCCCAGCTCGCGTGCATCGCGCAGAACACCGGCGGGACCTATCACGATGCCGCCGACGCCGACTCGCTGCTCGGCGTACTGGGCCGGGTGACCGACCGAGCGCTGCGGCACTACGAACCGACCGGCGTGCCGATCACCGGTACCGCGGATCCGTTCACGGCGCCGGCGATGACGCCCGGCCAATACCTGGACACGCTGAGCCCGGTCGAGGAACGCTTCTACGCGGCCGAGTTGAAGGCAGGTGACACCGCGTACTTCGCGGCGACGGCGGTCTTTCCGCGGGGCAACCCGCGCGAGATCGAGGTCTTGGACATCAAGATCACCGGACCGGGTGGAGCGGACTGCTACACGCGCGAGCGTGAGCTGCACACCCGGGCGAAGGACGACGGTGGCGCGCTGACCTCGGTTCTCAGCTGGAACGGGACTGTGGCCGGCTCGTCGAAGCCAAAGGGCTGCAGCGTGCCCGGCAAGTACGTATTCCGGGTCACCCGGGACGCGAAGGACGGCACCGATCGCGTGCCGCTGGAGCTGCAGTTGCGGATCGAGCCGCCGGTGACCGGCAGCCTCGGTGAGCCGGCGCAGACCGGCCTTGTCAGTTTCGCGCAGCAGCCGGCCGGCGCTGTTCGTCCGGTCCGCGGCGGTGGTTCGTTCAACGAGGCGACCTCTCTGACGGGCTCCGGTCGCTACGGCGAGACGATCTACAACGGCGAAGAGCTGTTCTACCGCGTGAAGCTCGACTGGGGGCAGGGTCTGGCCTATCGCGTCACCTTCGGTGCCGTTCCGGATGCGCAGACGACCAACATCCGTACCGGCCTGTTCAGCCCGGTCCGCTCGGAGATGAAGTTCGACACGACGGCCTACACCGGTACGACGAACATCCTGCCGTCGAGCGGCAAGGCGATCGCCACCCCGCGAACGGCGTACCTGAACCGCAACGCCGGCGACGCGCTGCTCCGCAAGGCGAGTGTCGACGGCTGGTACTACATCGTGGTCAAGCTGGGTACTCCCTTCGGCGACCACCAGCCGGGCGGCGTACCGGTGACGATGGACGTGGCGGTCGCGGGCGACAAGGTCGCTGGACCCGAGTACGGCGCGTCGACCGGTGAGACCCCTGCGACCCCGACCTCGACCCCGTCGGCCGGCCAGAGCGAGCCGACCCCCTCGGGGGCCGGTACTACGGCAGGCCAAGGATCCGGTGGCGACACCAAGCCGGTGGCGGCCGAGACTTCCTCGCCACTGCCCTGGATCATCCTCGGCGCCGCGCTCGTGCTGGGTATTGCGGTCGTCATCGCGGCGCTGATCCTTCGCCGTCGCAAGTCTCCGATGCCGCCGATGTATCCGAACGGGCCGGGGCAAGGCTGGTCTAACCAGCCTTGACCCAGCGGTAGGAGGAACCCTGCTGGCGGCACACGACCCGGGTGCCGCCAGCAGTCGTCTCGATGCTGCCAGCCTCTTGCCAACCGCACGCTCCGCCGACCTTCACTTCAGCGTTCGGCGACGGCGTGACGGGCCTGGTGCCGATCGTCTGCGGGGTGGACGACTGATTCGGCGATGGCGTCTTCTTGCCCGCCTGGTCCCCGTCGAGAGCCAGAACCGCGATCACGGCCGCCGCCACGAGCACCGCAACGCTGGACGCGGCCAGTACGACGCGACGCCTTCCCGGAGCCGGCCTGCCTTCGGGCGGCTGGGGCAGTCCGGCCAGTTGGGGCAGCTCGGTTGGCTGGAACAGCCTGGCTGGTTGGGGCAGCTCGGTTGACTGGGCCGACTCGGCCGGCGTTGGGGAGTTTGGTGGTTCTGGATGGTCCGGGGGCTTGGGTGTCTCGGCGAGAGCCGCGTACGGTCCGGGAAGTGGCGGGAGGTGGTCGAAGACCTCGATCGGTTCTCCGTCGAGCGTGAACGCCGGGAGTTTCAACGGTTCCGCCAGAAGTGGCGCAAGCGCCGCCAGCGCGTCCTTGGCCGAGGGGGTGCGGTCAGCCGCCTCGGGGTGCGCCAGGCTCTCGACGACACGCCACAGGACGCTTTCGTCGGCCGCATCCGCAGGACGGCTCGGCGGTGGGCCGGTGGCCGGTGGTTCCTCGCCGGTCAGGAGTTGCCAGCCCGTGACGCCCGCGGCGTACAGGTCCTGGCTGATGGAAGGCGGCTCGCCGGCGAGCGCCTCGGGTGCGACGTACCCCGGCGTGCCGACGACCGCGCCGTGCTGGGTGAGGCGCGGTTCTCCCAGCGACAACGCGATGCCGAAGTCGCTCAGCCGGAGTACGGGACGACCGGTACCGGTGATTTCGAGCAGGAGGTTCGCCGGCTTGATGTCCCGGTGGACCAGCCCGGCGGCGTGGACCTGATCGAGCGCGCCCAGCAACTGCGCCAGCAGCTCAGCCGCATAGCGCTCGGGCAGCGGACCGAAGTCTGCGACCAGACTACTCACCGAACCACCACCGACCAGGTCCATGGCCAGCAGAGCCTGATCGTCCTCGGCCACCCAGCTGTATGGGCTCAGCACATGCGGGTGATCCAGCCGGAGCCTCTGCTCGCGAACGAACCGAAGCATGGATCCCGCATGCCGCTGCCGAAGCACCTTCGCAGCGCAGAGCCGCCCCAGCCGACGATCCCAAGCACGCCAGACCACACTGTTGCCACCTGCATCAACCGGGTCGATGAGCTCAAACCGCCCGGCAAACACGTCACCCACCACGACCCTCCGCTCACCTGGTCCAAAGCACCCCGACGATAGATCAGGTACGGCGTCCCCCACGCGCCCGCCACCTCCGCTGTCTACGTCGCTCCGGCTCTGGGCGCTCCCACCCACCTTGGTGAAGCGCTCCTGCGTCGCTCCGGCTCCAGCCTCCAAATTTCATGCCGGTTCGGCGTGTCGCTGAACCGTGTTCTGGCTGCCTTCTGATGCCGGTGTCCTTGCCGGTGCGGATCCGGTCTTCGACTCGGGCGTGGCCGCGGTGGCGCATCTCGAGGTCGGCGAGTTGGCCGCCGCGGGTGGCGGTGAGGAAGGCGGTGAAAGCTGAGCTCGTAGTCACGCTAGGGCGCCGTCCGCGCGACGGCGCCCTCGTCGTACGTCGACGCCGCTCGGCCGTCGTACGACCACGAAATCAACGGCGTTACGAGTCCGAACGCGGGCCGAGGATGCTGTGTACGATCGCGCCCGCGGGAATCTCCGAGGTCCCGTGTTCTCTCTCGTATCAGCTCCAGCAGTTTCGTTCGGAGCTCGTGGGCCGGTTCGCCAAGGCCGATCGCGCTGAGGACCAACGCTCGAGGCTGCCATCACCGCCGCAACACCGACTTATGAGGTTCAGGCGGGGGATTTGTCGGGGTCGATTTGCTGGGCGAGGTACTGCTGGGGGCCGACTCGTTGGATCGCGTCGAGTTGGGTTTCGAACCAGTCGACGTGTTTCTCCTCGTCGCGGACCATCTCCTCGAAGACGGCGGCGGTGCCGTGGTCGCCGAGGTCGTGGCACTCCTTCGCGGAGGCGTTGAACTTCGCCACCGCGGAGTGCTCGCTCTCGAGGCCCAGCCGGAGCATCTCCTGGGCGTCCTCACCGACCGTCACGGCGCCCAGCTTCTGCAGGTTCGGGTGACCGTCGAACAGCAGGATGCGGTTGATCAGCGCGTCGGCGTCTTTCATCTCGTCGATGGACAGGTCGTAGAAGACCTTCCCCAGCCGGCTGAATCCCCAGTTGTCGAGCATCCTGGCTTCCAGGAAGTACCCGTTGATCACCGTCAGCTCGAGCGTCAGCGCCTCGTTGAGCAGTACGACGACGCGTGGGTTAACCGGTTGCACCTGCCACCTCCGTGAACGATGGTGCCGGGACCGACCTCCCATGCTGGCACAACAACCGCTTGAGCGAGAAGACGCAGCCACCACAGTTCCGCCCGGCCCCGGTCGCCCCGCACACCTGCGCGACCGTGCTAGCGCCGTCCTCGATGCTCTCGAGGACCTCCCGGTCGCTGACGACCTCACAATGGCAGACGATCACGCAGGTGAGGCTACCCTAACCTCCAGGCCAGACACGACCGCGGCCCGAGCAGTCCCGGATATCGGACCCAACTGATCCTGCTGCATCGACGAGGGCGTGCGCGATCTAGGGGCATCCTCTTCGCCTTCGGCTCGCGCTTCGGCCGCCATGCCCTCTACGTGAAGGACACCGACGACTACGCCGGCGAACCGCCGTACCGGTTCACCGGCGGCAGGATCAACCGGGTCGCGATCGACGTCAGCGGCGACTCGTACCTCGACCTCGAACGTGAAGCCGCCCTCATGCTCCTGCGCGAGTAGGCGTGGTGAGGGCACCACCCGCTGCGGTGGTGCCCTCGGCCGTGACGTCAGCCCATGGATTTTTGGCCGTCGATGGTTTCGCGGATGATGTCGGCGTGGCCGGCGTGTTGGGCGGTTTCGGCGGCGATGTGGAGGAGGACGCGGCGGACCGACCAGAAGACGCCCGGCGGCTGCCACGGGGCGGCCGGGAGTTCGTAGGTCTTGTCGAGGTCGAGGGTGCGGACGAGGTCGTCGGTGGCGGCCGCGACCTTCTCGTACTCCGCCAGTACGCCGGCCAGCGTCTCCCCGTCGGTGAGCCGGAACTGGCTCTCCCACTCGGCGATCAGCTCCGGGGTGAACTCGATCTCCTCCGGCACCTCCTCGCCGCCGCCCGCCTGAGCGAACTCGGCCCACTTGCGCTCGACCGCGGTGACGTGCTTGATCAGCCCACCGACCGTCAGCGCGCTGACGGTACTGCGCGTGTTCGCCTGCTCGTCGGACAGACCGTCGGCAGTGTGCCGAAGGAAGTACCGATGCTTGCCAAGGAAGTCGAGGATGTCAGCCCGCTCACCGGTCACGATCTGCTCGTTCGTCGTCATACATCGACCCTAAGATCCATAGCGGCCAGCTTCTGACCTCTACTCGGAGACGATGGCGATCTCCTCGCCCTTCGAGCCTGACTTCTGGTACGACGTCGGACGGGCTGTGCTCGACAGCAGGGCGGCGTACGGTCGAGGTGTGGCAGGTGAGCCGGCCCGGATCCAGGACGAGATCCGTACCGCCGAGGTGATCGCGTCACTGTGCCTGGCAACGGATCTCGGCATGGGGCTTCCGCTCGAGCACGGCCTGCAGAGCACCCAGTTCGCGATGCGGCTTGCCGATCGTCTGGGGGTCGACTCCGCAACCGCGTCGCAGACCTACTACGGATGCCTGCTGTTCTACGTCGGGTGCACTGTGGACGCCGAGATCAGCGCCGAGTTGTTCAAGGGCGATCTGCTCACGAACTTCAACTCGGTGATGTTCGGGTCCCCCGCGCAAACGATGGCCGGCATCCTGCGCGCATTGGCCGATCCAGAAAGCCCGATGCCTGTCCGCGCACTGCAGGCGGCCGGCCGCCTGCCGACGGCGGTTCGGGGTCATCGCCGTCACATCGCCGCGATGTGCGAGGTCGCCCAGCTCCTGAGCGAACGGCTCGGTGTGTCGCCCGAGGTGCAACAACTATTCGCCCACCTCACCGATCGTTGGGACGGCAAAGGCCAGCCTGGTGGCCTCCAGGGCGAGGAGATGGCACTCCCGTTACGGATCATCCACGTGGCGCGCGACGCCGCTCTGCAGCGCATGATCGGTGGCGTGGACCATGCCGCACGTGTGGTCCGGGAGCGAGCCGGAGGCGCCTTCGATCCAGCGATAGCGGCGCGACTGGCGGATGAGGCGACCGACGTCCTGGCGCTCGACGACGAGCGGTCTGCCTGGGACGACGTCCTCGCGGCCGAGCCCACTCCTCAGCTGACGTTGCGGGGCGAGGCGATCGACCGGGCGCTCGCGGCGATGGGTGACTTCGCTGATCTGGCTTCGACGTACCTGGTCGGTCACTCGGCGGGTGTCGCGGAGCTGGCCGAGGCCGCGGCACAGCGGTGCGGCTTTCCACCTGGCGACGTGGTGGCGACACGGCGGGCCGCGCTCGTCCACGACGTGGGGCGCGTCGCGGTCTCCGTCCTTATCTGGCAGAAGGCCGGGCGGTTGTCGCCGCACGAGTGGGAACAGGTCAGGCTGCACGCGTACCACTCCGAACGCGTCCTGTGCCGATCGCCATTTCTCGCATCTCTTGTTCCGGTGGCGACGTACCACCACGAGCGGCTCGACGGCGCCGGCTATCACCGCGGGGCGACAGTGGCTGCCCTCACGCCTCCGGCGCGCCTGCTCGCCGCCGCGGACGTGTACCACGCACTGACCGAGCAGCGTCCGCACCGCGCCGCGCTGACGCCGGAGCAGGCGGCTGACCTGCTCGGCCAAGAGGCGCGCGGTGGGCGGCTGGACGCCGACAGCGTCGCCGCGGTACTCGACGCGGCCGGGCATCGGACCCGGCGTGTCACCCGGCCCGCGGGGTTGACCGAGCGAGAGGCCGAGGTCGTCGGACTACTCGCCCGCGGCTTGCAGACAAAGCAGATCGCGCGCGTGCTCGGGATCTCAGCCAAGACCGCGGACCGCCATATCCAGAACGCCTACGCCAAGATCGGCATCTCGACCCGAGCTGCTGCCACCGTGTTCGCGATGCAGCACGGTCTCGCCGCATGGGGAGAACTCCCGATGGTTCCAACCGGTGGCCGACCGTAGCGTCGCAGACGAGCGCACCCGGCAGATCGATCGGGTGCCGTCAGACGGAGGCGGTCATGAGTGCTCTGCAGGACGCGCACAGGCGAAACCAAGAGTCGGCCGGCGGCCGTCTCCAGGAGCGGCCGGACTGGTCCCTCTCCTTGGCGGCCTGGGCCGGCATCATCGGCCCGGTTCTGTTCACCGCGACGTTCTTGGCCCAGGAGGCTTTCCGCAGGAGCGAGTACAGCCCGCTCGCTGAGCCGGTCAGCGCGCTGGAGGCCGGACCCAACGGATGGATTCAGCAGGTCAACTTCGTCGTGTTCGGCCTGCTCACGATCGCCTGCGCGGTGGGACTGCACCGCGGCCTGCAGCCGACGAGGGCGGGTATCGCCGGCCCTGCGTTGCTGTTCCTCAGCGGGATCGGTTGTCTGCTCGCCGCGACCTTCCCGCTGCGGCAGGACGCCGCCGGCGTGACCTACGACCCGGGCGGCCACATCGTCGCCGGGTTCCTGTTCTTCATGACAAGCGCAGTCGGACTGATCGTCGTGTCGCGTCGACTGGCGCATGATCCAAGGTGGCGGAGCCTCGCGACGTACTCGCTCGTCACCGGGATCGTCGCACTCGTTGGCTTCCTCGCAGGTGGAGGACTCGTGATGCCGGATGGCGCTCCCCTGCACGACTGGGCCGGCTTGTATCAGCGAGTGCTGGTCGTCGCCGTCGTGTTCCCCTGCCGCATCCTCCTCTCGATCAGGTTGCTTGCCACAGCAACACCGGCGTCCCATCCCAGCTGACGTCTAGCTAGTGCGACGGATGAGCGTACCGACCGACAGGACGTAGTAATGGTCACTAGGCGCCGCCCCGCTGACAGCCTGGCGAGAGACGCCCACTCCACCGGACACCTCCTGTCCGTCGGTACCGCACCTCACCTCGACGCTTGCCAGGTGTTTGACCCAGCCCGAGGAGATCCGAACCAGTCGGCGCTGTCACCATGAGCCTCCGCCGCCGCCTCCGGAGCCACCGCCCGCACCACCGCTGGAACCTCCGCCGCTATAGCCGCCGGAGGACGTGGAGTCGCCAGAACTGCTGCCGGTGTGAGACCTGGCGCCGTGTGCGGCGATCGGCATGTACATGGCGAGCTGCCAGCGGACGTGATCGTCGGGCACCGTCTGACGGGACGAGGACGAACGCGAACTGTCCGCCGCGCGCTCGGCTGCGGCCAGCCAGGCCCTGGTCTCGCCGAGGGCGACCGCCCATGCGGTGAGCAGGTCCTCGTCGCGGCCGTCCCATCGGTCGATACCGGCCAGATGGCGGCGATACGCCTCGACCTGGCACCACAGCTCCGAGCCATGGGTGGTGCGTGCCCTCAGTTCCCAGGCACGCAGCATCGCCGCGAGACCGGCACCTCCCAGTGCCGCGCCGACTGCCGTTGGTGTGCGCAAAGTCGTGCCCGGAGCCGCGATGTCCCCTGCCGTGACGATGAGGACGATCACCCCGGCGACTATGGCCAAGGCCCCGCAGACCAGAGCCGCTAGGCGCAGTTGCTCCCCGCCCCGTACCCACAGACCATCACCACCTGAGCGGCGCCAGCTCCGCAGACCACGGCGCAGCTTGGTCCATGCGTTGGAGAAATGCCGGTTGTACTTGCGGAGCGACACGTTCGGGTTCCCGGCGAAGAGGGCGCCGAGCACGTCCATCGTCAACTTGTCGGCGCCGCCCGGCTGTACTTCGGACCTGCGGAGCACTGGATGTGAAACCCCAGTGACACGCAGGTAGCCGTCCAGCCCGGCACCCAGCAGCCACCCGACGAGATGGTGCTTGCGTACTCGGTCCGTCAGCAGGATTCCGCCTCGGGCCGGGCCGATGCCGGCTGGTGGCACAGCGGACGGCTGAACGCTCCGGGCCAGACGGCCGATGTCCATCCGCCGGATCCGGCCGTCTGCTCCCTGGACGCGCTCACGTCCCGCCAGCCGCAGGAGCTCCGCGACCACCACCGCCGCCGCGAGCGCGATGCCGGTGACCCACAACCAGACCAGCAAGACACTGCCCCCGCGCTCGGCAGGCGCCGGACCGGTCGGCGGGTCGGGCAACCTGGCACCGCCGCCCCCTCCGGAGTCCGTGATCTGCCCGCACAGAGTCATGCCCTGTCCCTTGCCCAGACCGCCATGGGTGGCGTCAAGTTGACCCGGCAGAGGCTGCTCCATCGCCGCGCATGCATCGTCGGAACCAGACGATCCCGCAACACAAAGGACGGATTTCATGGCGTACGGCGCAGCGAGGTGGACTTGCACCTGCCCGATCGGTACCTCCCACTCAGTGCCGACGGCGTCCCATGCCAGCCATTCCCCGTCCCCCAGGCGCGGAAGGGTGTACTCGATTCGGTAGCGGTGCGTCCCGGTCACCGTCGCCGCCGGGTCGCCGATCACAATCCGCGCCCGACGGCCCTGGTCGACCCGGAACGGAACCTTCGCACCATCCATCGTGACGGAAACGTCGCGCAGGTCACCACGGGAGTCCTGCGGCACTGTCCGATAGATGCCGTGCTTGTTCTCGCCGGCGAAGTCGTAGTCGAGTACTTCGGTGATCCGGGCGGTCCCGTCGCCACGGATGTCCGCCGCGACCCACATCCGCGCGACGCGCTCTCCGTTCTGCCCGAGGACCGCGCACAGCTGGCCGACGAGACCGACCACGATCACACCTGCCAGCAGCAGAACGGCGTCCTGTTTCCTGCGTTTCGCGACTGGGCCGGCCATCGTCGTAGTTCCACTCCTGGGATCTCGGGTGCCCCCACGCGGGAGTCGTGATCCGCGGGCACCGAGGCTAGGGATCGCCACTGGCGCCGCACTGCCCGTACTGCGCCCGTACCGCTGGGTGGCCGTACTCGAGCGGTAGGGCGCGGGCCACGCTGCGCGCATGGCTTATCGGGTGGGGTGAGTTTCGTTTGTGGTGGTTGACGCCGGGTACCGGCCGAGTGGCTGGGGGCCTGGTGGTGTGTACATGATCAGGATCAGGGAGGCAGCGACATGGCCGGAACAGGTGCCGCGGGCAGGCTGGTGAAGGCGTGGGGAACCGGGGTCAAGGAATTGCCGCGGAACACGACGTGGTTGCTGTCGAAGGCGTTGACGCCGCTGGAAGCGACGAAGGACGCGGCCGGCAGCGCGACGCACGCAGCCGGAGGCGGGCTGGTGGACATCGCCCGCCAGGCCGGGGCTTCTGTCCTGGACGCGCTGCCCGTGGGTGACTCGATCGAACTGAAGCTGCAGCGAGCCAGAGCCGCGGCCGACGAGGCCCAGCAGGCCGAGGCAGCGGCAGTCCGCGAGGCCGAGGAGGCGAAGGCAAGGAGCGACGAAGCGCGTCAGGTCGCCGAGCGGTGCCGGGCGTACGTGCGTGAGGTCGAAGGGGAGCAGGCGCAGGAGGTCAGCGAGAAGGTCGCCGAGGCCCGCCGCGAGGCCGATGCGCGGGTCGAGCGGGCTCGTGCGTCGGCGCAGGCAGACGCCGACCGCGTGGTGCAACGGGCGAAGGCAGAGGCGGACGACCGGGTCGCGAAGGCTCGCGAGGAGGCAGAGGCGGCGCAGTCGAAGGCCAAGCAGACGATGGCCGACGCGACGGCCAGCCTTGCGGAGGCCAGGCGACTGGCCGACGAGGCCACGGAAGCGACGAAGGCGGCAGCCGAAGAAGCACACCGGCAGGCCGCGCAGCTCGCCGCGAACGCCAACCGCGAGGCCCAGAGCGCCGACGAACGGGTCCGCGAGGCCGAACAGGTCCGGTCCCGCGCCAGAGTCAGCGCACAGCGCAAGCGCGACGGGCGGGCTCAGACCACCGCCGACCTCAACGAGATGACCAAGACGGACCTGTTGAACCTCGCCACGGCTGAGGACGTCAAGGGCAGGTCGGCCATGAGCAAGCCCGAGCTGGTGACCGCCCTCAAACGCTCGTCCGGATCGAAGCGACGCTAATCAGAAGTGGAGACGACCATGGGACTGCTGCACAGGAAGAGCCGGTGGGAGCGGGTGGTCGAGCCGATCGCGACCAACGCGACGAACGCGATGCGCCGTAGTGCTGTGCGCAACAGCCTTGCCGCCGCTGCCGCGGCGATCGGCATGAGCGCTGCGAGCGCGGTGGTGTCGTCGCGGCGGCAGAAGGACAAGAAATGAAGCTGCGCAGTCTCGCGGTGTTCGGCGTGGGGTACGTGCTCGGAGCCAAGGCGGGACGTGAACGCTATGTACAGATTGTCGAAGCGCTCCAGGCGGCGTCGCAGCGGCTCGACGAGGCTCGCCGTCAACGCGGCAAGCCTTCCCGCGCCGGGAGCGGGAGCAACGGACTCGACAGCTATCTGGACGAGCACAGCCGGAACTAACACCCTCGCCGGCGGCGCTGTTGTACACACCTCACTGGTAGCCCGGCTGCTCGGACTGCGGATCCTGACCGTGGAGGGCACGATAGTGCTGTCACCGGTCTCGTACGGCGTCCCGCCGGCGGTCCCTCCCCGCACGACAGCCCGTACGACGGCCCAGACGACGACTCACACGACGGCCCAGCTGGATGCGAAAACTGCGTCCAAAGGAATAGGGGCAAGGCTCGGCCCGTCAGCGCGGTTGATCGACGAGAGCATCGATGACCTACGCGCACTGGACCACCACTGAACGAAGAGGGTCGTAGCCGGCGTGGCAAGTCGTCGGCGCCGCGAAAACCGTTGGCTGAAAGGCAAGCTGCTAGGTCAACTATTCCCGGTGGTCTGATGGGGTCCTCAGATCGGCCGTCGCGGGTTAGGGTGGCGTGGGGCCGCCCCTGGAACCTGTTGTTGACAAGGGTTTTCGCGCGTTCAAGGGGGCAACACCGTGGGGACGATCACCACCAGCGACGGCACCGAGATCTTCTACAAGGACTGGGGCGAGGGCCAGCCGATCGTGTTCAGTCATGGTTGGCCGCTGTCGGCCGACGACTGGGACACCCAGCTGCTGTTCTTCCTGCAGCACGGCTATCGCGTCATCGCTCACGACCGCCGCGGTCACGGCCGGTCCACCCAGACCGCCGACGGTCACGACATGGACCACTACGCCGATGACCTGGCCGCGGTCGTCGAACACCTCGACCTGCACGATGCGATCCACGTCGGCCATTCGACCGGCGGAGGCGAAGTCACGCACTACTTGGCCCGGCACGGCGAAAGCCGCGCCGCCAAGGCCGCACTGCTCTGCGCGGTGCCACCGCTGATGGTGAAGACCGACGCCAACCCGGACGGCCTGCCCAAGGAAGTCTTCGACGACCTGCAGGCACAGCTCGCGGCGAACCGCTCGGAGTTCTACCGAGCGCTGCCCTCCGGACCGTTCTATGGGTTCAACCGGCCGGGCGCGGAGTCGTCCGAGGCGGTCATCGCCAACTGGTGGCGCCAGGGCATGATGGGCGGCGCGAAGGCCCACTACGACGGCATCGTCGCCTTCTCCCAGACCGACTTCACCGAGGACCTGAAGAAGATCAGCATCCCGGTGCTGGTGATGCACAGCGAGGACGACCAGATCGTGCCGTACGTCGCCTCCGGCCCTCGATCGGCGGAGTTGCTGAAGAACGGGATCCTCAAGACCTACAAGGACCTCCCGCACGGCATGCCCACCACACACGCCGACGTCGTCAACGCCGACCTGCTGGAATTCATTCAGTCCTAGAGATCACCCGCACCACAAAGTACTTCGTCATGCCCAAACGCCCTCCCCCGGCGATGATCGCCTGACGAGAGGACGTGTCATGAGCAGGAACCGATTGCCCCGTACGTTGACCGTGCTGCTGGCGGTCTTGGCCGTCGTACTGACCGCGGTGACGCCCGCCGCGGCGTCGCACTCGGATAAGCCCAAGCCCACCGTCGTCCTGGTCCATGGTGCCTGGGCCGACGGATCCAGTTGGGCCAAGGTCACGAGCCGCCTCCAGTCGGAGGGTTACACCATCCGAGTGCCACCGAACCCACTGCGCCGCCTCGAGAGCGACGCCGCAACCATCAGGCTTTTCCTCTCCACACTGTCCGGGCCCGTTGTGCTGGTCGGTCACTCGTACGGCGGTGCCGTCATCACGAACGCGGCGACCGGCAATCCGAACGTCAAGGCGCTGGTGTACGTCGACGGGTTCGCCCCCGGACAGGGAGAGTCGATCTTCCCGCTGGCCGGCGCGGACTCCGCATTGGCCGTCCCCGACCCCACCACAGTCTTCGACTTCGTCCCCTACCCTGGTGGGCCTGCCGGTGACGTGGATCTGTACCTCAAGCGCGAGACCTTCCTGACGTCGTTCGCGTCCGGGGTGCCGCGCCGCGAGGCCGAACTCTTGTACCCGTCGCAGCGGCCGCTCACGTTGGCCGCCGGAAACGACGTGTCAGGTCCGCCGGCGTACGCCACGATCCCGTCCTGGTACGTGCTCGGCACCCGCGATCTCATCATCACGCCGACCGCGCAGGAGTTCATGGCCGAGCGCGCAGGCGCCAAGATCACCCGGGTCAAAGCCGGCCACCTCGTCCTGATCACCAACCCGAGCGCAGTCACCAAGGTCATCGAACGGGCCGCCCGAGCAACACGCTGACCCGAGCGGTCTGTGGAAAACCCGGCGACCGGATGGCGGTGGGTCGATTACCCTTCGGCGGGAGCGGAAGGGGCTGCCGATGGCTGCTGGGTATGCGATCCGGGCGTTGCGGGACGGGGATCCGGAGGTGATCTCGGCGGCGTTCACTGCCATCGGTTGGGACAAGCCGGTGCGTCAGTACGAGGCCTATCTGGCTGAGCAGCAGGCCGGCAAGCGCGATGTACTGGTGGCGACGGTCGACGACCAGTTCGTCGGCTACGTGACGGTGCGGTGGGAGTCGGCGTACTTCGGCGCGATCCCGGAGATCCAGGACTTCAACGTCCTCCCGCCGTACCGTCGCCGCGGGATCGGCAGCGGCCTGATGGACGCCGCCGAGTCCCGGGTCGCCGAACGGTCCGCGGTCGTCGGCATCGGCGTCGGTCTGTACGTCGACTACGGCACAGCCCAGCGCATGTACGTCCGCCGCGGCTACATCCCCGACGGCCGCGGCCTAATGTACGACAACCAGCCGGTCCCACCCGGCGAAACCGTCCGCAACGACGACGGAGCCAACCTGATGTTCACCAAGTCACTGCGCACCTGACAGCCCGGGCCGTAGCGACCCGGGCTGTCAGCACCTCCGTGAACTACGGGATGGAGGTGAGGTTGAAGGCGTAGCGGGCGGTGGAGTCGGCGATGGCGTCGGCGTTGACGTCCAAGGCCGTGAGGTTGGGGTTGGCGATGGTGTCGCAGGCCTGGTGGTAGCAGATGTCGTAGGCGACTCCCGCCGTACCGCCGAACAGGGCCGCTTCGGCCGCTGTCTTGATGCCTTCGGCGCCGGTGAAGATGCCGCCGGCGGGGATGCCGATCGCGATGAACGGGCCGTAGTCGGAGCGACCGTCGAAGTCGGTGCCGACGGTGGCCAGGTTGCGGCTGGTGAAGAAGCTCGCCAGCTGCTTCTCGATCTCCTCCGAGCCGGGCGGTCCGGCCGGTGCGCCCGTACCGTCGGAGTTGTCGCCGTCGTACAGCTTGTAGGCGTAGTTCGGCGAGGCGATCATGTCGAAGTTGAGGTACAGCCTGATCCGGTCCCGCTCGGCGGCGGTCAGGCCCTCGACGTACTGGTCGGACCCGAGCAGACCGATCTCTTCGGCGGCCCAGAAGGCGAACCGGACCTGGTTCTTCAGCGGGAAGTTCCCGATCTGAATCGCGGTCTCGAGGATGGCCGCCGTCCCCGAGCCGTTGTCGTTGATCCCTGGACCGGCGGGGACGCTGTCGAGGTGGGCACCGACCATGACGACGTTGTTCGGGTCGCCCTTGCGGGTTTCGCCGATCACGTTGTAGTCGGTTCCCAGCGTCAGCGTGGAGTCGACCTTGAGCCGGACGGTCGTGTTCGGGTTCGCGGCCAGCTCGTTGCCGATGGCGAAGCTGGCGAAGACCATCGGGACGCCGGCCCGCCACTCGCCGATGTCGAGCGGGAACGCGTCGGTTCGGCCCGGCTGACCCTCGTTGAAGATGATGATGCCGCCGGCGCCGGCGAACCCGGCGTTGCGCACCTTGGTGGCGAACGGGCAGGTGCCACGCTGGATGAGCGCGATGTTGCCGGCGTCGAACCCGGCGAAGTCGGACATCTCGCAGCCGCTCGTGGACGACGAGACCGGCGCCGGCGGCAGCGTCAGGTCGACACCCTGCACCAGGGCGGTCACGTCACCCGCGGGTGACGGCCGGAAGGTGAAGAACTCGGAGTTGCTGACGTAGGTCTTCGGTGTCGGTGTCACCTGGCTCAGGATGGGCGGGCTGTTCTCCACCCAGGCTTCGACGAAGTTGATCGGGTCGAGTGTGACCTTGTAGCCGGCCAGCTCCAACTGCTGAGCGACGTACTCGGCCGACAGGTCGTAGCCCTTGGTGCCGGCGGCGCGGTTACCGCCGTTCTGGCTGGCGATCGTCTGCAAAGCGACCATGTGCTTCTTGACGTTCTCTCCGGAGACCTTCTTGACCAGCAGCTTGGCGTACTCCTCTGCCGGAACGGCCGCGGCCGCGGCCGGGATCTGTTGGACGGCGACCAGAGCGAAGGCCGCGACGAGACTGACGGCGCCGACGGCGCCACGACGGAACACACGCATGGTTCCCCCCACAAGCGGATAGACCAGTTCCCCCAGGCCTCACGCTCTCGCAATGTAACCGAGCCGACAGCGGTCGGCCAGAGGTCAGCGTTCCGGAAGGGAATCGTCCGGAACCTGTTCTACCGTGAGGCTATGAGGTTCACCGACGGGTTGTCAGGGAAGCGGATCGAGCGGGTCGATCTGACGGGAACGTTCTTCCGCGCTGTGGATCTGCGGGACGCGCGGTTCGAACAGGTGGTCCTGACCGGAGCGAGGATGCGCGGCGTGGACCTCAGCACCGTGACGGTCGACGGCGACGTCGAGGGCCTGGTCATCAACGGAGTGGACGTCGCGCCGTTCGTGTACGCCGAACTGGACCGCCGCTATCCGGATCGGGTCAAGATGCGTCCGACCGATCCGGCGGGATTCCGTACGGCGTGGGACATCGTCGAACACCTGTGGGACGGGACGGTCGCGCGGGCCCGGGCGATGCGGCCGGAGCTCCTGCACGAGCGGGTCGACGGCGAGTGGTCGTTCATCGAGACGCTGCGCCACCTGGTGTTCGCGACCGACGCCTGGGTCGGGCGGGTGATCCTCGGCGATCCGCGGCCGTGGGACGCGCTCGACCTCCCGTTCGACGGGATGGGCGATGTCCCCGGCGTTCCGTGGGATCGCGCCGTACGCCCGTCACTCGACGAGGTCCTTGCCTTGCGCAAGGATCGGATGGCCGTGGTACGGCGGTACGTCGACGAGCTCACCGACGAGCAACTCGAGACCCACACCACCCCCGTCCCTGAACCCGGCTGGCCCGACTCTGTGAGCTACCCGGTCCGCGACTGCCTCCTCATGGTCCTCAACGAGGAATGGCAACACCGGCTGTACGCGGAACGCGACCTCGACATCCTCTCCGGCAACTAGAGCACGGCCAGGCGTTGCTGGTGGGCGGCTGCGCATCTGCAGGTTGGCGTGGTGCAGAGGAGGGCGGCTGGGTCGGCGAGGACGAGTTGGCGGGTGGCGGCCAGTACTGCGGTGACGGGGATCTTGCGGGCTCGGCAGTTGCTGATGGTGGTTTCCCGGGTTGCGGATCGCAGAGTGGGCTCGATCGTGTCGAATTCGTGGCTGTCGCCGGGAATGTTGGGGAACTCGGACCAGACGCGGTCCGCGGTCTTCGCGTAGCGGTAGAAGCGGGAGCGGCCGAGGAGTTGTTCGGCCAGGTGGATGGTGGTGTTGGTCGTGTGGTCGACACCTAGGAGGAGTACGTCGCCGTTCAGTCCGCCGAGTTCCTCGATCGGGCCCAGGGGCCAGTCGGGACGTTGGGCTGCCAGGAGTTGGTCGGCCGCGGGACCGACTGCGATGTAGGAGAACAGCGGGTGTGCGGTGCGTGCGGGGGTGCGTGTCAGGCGGAGTGTTTCGGGGATGCGGCCGAGTTCGCGGTCGATCGGGAGGTCCGGGCTGAAGGCGGTCGCTCGGGTGAGCTCTTCGTCGAAGGCCTCCCACGTCGGCGCGGGGTCGTAGGCGTTGTGCGGGCGGGCGGTTCCGGGCGGCGGGCCGATACCGGTGAAGTCCCACGTCCCGGCCGGCGCCAGCACGGTCCCGCAGGTGTCGGTCAGCGCGTCGCACACTGCTTCGGCGCCTCCGTCGACGTACCCGAAGGACTTCAACGACGAATGGACGATCACGCTGGACGACCGATCCAGCCCCAACTGTCTGAGCCCGTCGGCGATCTCCGCTGCGCTGACCATCGCAAAATGATCCCAGCTCGCCCGCGGTTTTCGCCTAGCATTTTCGCGATGACTGAGGACAAGCTCGACCGCTACCCGATTGGCGCACCCATCACCGAGCAGTTACACGCATGACGATCAGCGTGTCGCATGAGGTGGTTGCGGGTGCGCGGGCTGGACGCGTGATTCTGCTGAACGGCACGTCGAGTTCAGGAAAGTCGAGCATCGCGGCGGAACTGCTCACCGTGCTGGACGGCGCGTGGTTTCACCTGGGGATCGACGGGTTTCACCGGGTCCGCTCGCGGCGCGACTGGTCCGAGGAGGAGTTCCTCCCGATCTTCCAGCGGACCGTGCTCGGGTTCCACCGGGCCGTCGCCGGGATGGTGGCGGCCGGCAACGATGTGGTGATGGACTACGTCCTCGGCGAACGGTGGCGCCTCGCGGACTGTCTCTCCGTCCTCAGCGAACACCAGGTGCTGTTCGTCGGCGTCCGATGCTCGCTCCCCGAACTCCAACGACGCGAACGCGACCGCGGCAACCGAACGATCGGCCGAGCCGAGGCCCAGTTCCCACTCGTCCACCAGCACGGCGTGTACGACGTAGAGGTCGACACGGAGCAGCACACTCCGGCCGAGTGCGCGGCGCAGATCCGCGACCGCCTCCACGAAGGCCCGCCCACAGCCTTCACCCAACTACGCGCTCAATGACGGCAACCGATCGGACGCACTCAAGTTGCCATCAGCAACACGTCGATCGACCCGGCCGCGCCTCGTGCTGAGGGTCGGTTCGGGCTGTGCTGCCGATCTGGTTTGGCCCTGAGGGGTTGCGGCTGGGGAAGAAGAGGTTCACGGTCGTGGTGGGGGTGGTGGTGATGTTGCTGGTGGTCGGGGGTACCGGGGAGCTTGGTGGACGGGTCGTTCGGTTGTTGCTCGGGCAAGGGCATGAGGTGCGGTGCCTGGTCCGGGAGGGGTCGGATGGTGGGCGGCTCGAGGAGCTGGGGGCGAAGGTCGTTCGTGGGGATCTGACTGATCCGGCGAGTCTGGTCGAGGCGTGTCAGGGCATCGACACCGTGATCGCTACCGCGACGGTGATCGCGCGGCGGTTGGCCGGCGTACCGGGACCGTCGATTCGCGAGGCCGATGAGGTGGGGATGGGGTCGCTGGTGGACGCGGCGGAGACGGCCGGCGTACGGCGGTTCGTCTACCTCTCGTTCGCCGGTGTGGACGCCGCGCTCGGGACGCCCATCGGGAAGGCGAAGCTGGCCACGGAGCAACGGCTCGCACGGTCGGGTCTGCGGCGTGTCGTCGTCCGGCCGGATGCGTTCCAGGAGATCCATCTCGGGCCGCTGGGGCGGTTCGATATCGCTGCGGGCAAGGTGTCGGTGTTCGGGAAGGGTGACAACAAGGTGCGGTGGTTGAGCACCGATGATGCCGCGGCACTGGTGGCGGCGGTGGCGGTCGAGCCCGATCCGCCGGCGCTGGTCGTGTTCGGCGGGCCGGAGGCACTCAGCAGGAACGAGGCGATCGCGATCGCTGAGGACCTGACCCACCGCACGATGAAGGTGCAGCGGATGCCGCGGACGCTCGCCCGGCTCTCGGTCCGCATCCTCAACCACACCAACGACGGGCTCGCATCCGCGTTCGGCGTCGGTCTCCTCCAAGACCAGCACGCCATCACCTGGGACGACGAACCCTTACGCCAAAGGGGAATCACGCCTCGCTCAGCCACCGACTTCCTCCGCGACCAGGCAGGTCAACTGCCGTAGCCGCGTCGCGCCCGGTGCCGGTCATCTAGGCGCCGAGCCACGGGCAGCTTGCCTACCGAGCCTGAAACAGCCCTGACGCGCGATAGGCCTCGTACAACTCCAGCACCACTCGCGTTGGCGGATGGAGGTCGCGAGGCGGCTCGTCGAAGAAGGCGAGCTCCAGGACCTCGTCCGGGTCCGCCGTGAGTTCGCCGGTCCAGCGGCGGGCCTCGACGCACAGGGCGAAGCAGTGGAGGACGTCGCCGTTCGGGTAGGTGAGAGTGTGAAGATCCGCCTCGGACAGCGAAGCGAAGGGGACCAGGTCGTCCTCCGCCACCAGCAGCCCGGTCTCCTCGAGGAGCTCGCGTGCCGCCGTACTCCGGAAGCTCCCGCCCGGCTCGGCCGCTCCGGCGGGCAGCTCCCACAACCCGGAGTCCCGACTCCGTTGAAACAGCACCCGCTCGGCGTCGTCCACCACCAGGACCTGGGCGCCGGGCATCAGCAGCAGGCGGGAGCCGACCTGCTGCCGGATGTCCCACAGGTATGACCCCTCGTATGCCGTCATGGGTGGAAGTGTGGCCTAGGTTGGGGCGCGTGGAGAGGATCAGAAGGCGTGCGGGAACCCTGCTCGGGATCGCGCTCGTGTTGGGGCTGGCGTGGACAGTCGCGGTCACCACGTCGATGCCGAGCTGGTTCGATCCGGCCGAGGCGTGCGCGTTGCGGTTCGGTGGCGCCGACAGCGCGAACGTCGAGGTGCACACCGGCTGGTTCCCGCCCCAGGCGAGCTGCGACTTCGGCAGCGGCAACGTCCAGGACTTCATCTCGCCGGCGAAGTCCGCAGTCCTGTCCGTGGTCGGCGTACTGATCCTCATCGTCCTGATCACCGGCCTGATCCTGACCGTCCAGCGGCTGACCGGCGAACCGGGCGCACAGAAGACGGCGGACGATATCGACCTGGGAAAGCGGCGGATGAGCCAGCTGACCTTCGGCGCGCTGGATATGGCGGTCGTGGTCGCCGTTCTGACCGCGGCCAACGCGTTCGCGATCGTCCTCGGCGGTCTCCCCGGCGGGATCATGTTCGCCGTCGCGGCCATGGTCGGGTTGTCGGCGATGTCCGTCGTACTCGATCGGCACCTGGGCCCACTCCCGAGTACGGCGCTCGACAGCCGGCGACGAGGCACCGTCGCCGGACTGTCCGTCTTCGGGGTGATCTTCGCGGCGACCGCGGCCGCCGGGCAGCTGCCATTCTTCCGGCTCTGGTCGGTACCGCTGGCCGCGATCACGTACGCCGTCGTCGCCGCCGCCCAGTGGTCCCGCCTACCCCACAACAAACGGGACCACCAGACGTCGCCTCACTCAGTCGGCTGATTTCTCCGGCCAGCCGGGGAGGATGTTCTGGTTGAGGTGGAACACGTTCTCGGGGTCGTACTCGCACTTGACCCGCGACAGCCGGTCGTAGTTCTCCTGCCCGAACCCGGCGATCACCCGGTCCTGGCCCTCGTTGCCGATGAAGTTCAGGTACACGTACCCGGTCGCCCACTCCTTCAGGTCGGTGCACAGGTCCCGCGACCACTGCCGCCCGCGCGCGTCGTCGGCCGGGTCCGACCACAGCCCGAACGGGTGCACCACCCACGCGGCCCGTCGGTGCGGCAGCGGCCACTTGTCAGCGCCGCGCAGGACCTCCCCGCCCCACGGGAGGGCGATCTGCTGCGACGGTGACGGCGACGGCATCTCCATCGCCCGCTCGTTGAACACCTGTACGGCGGGGTCAGGGAACGAGGACAGATGCTCGGCCGACCAGTAGTTGCGATGCCCCGGCGGATCGTCCAGCGCCGAGTTCAGATCGGCGTACGGCATCTCCGCGACGAACTCACCAACCGGATCGAGCGCGAACATCGCCGCGAACGCATCCCGCGCTTCCGCCTCGGGACCGGCGTACACCGCACCGGCGGCCACCACCAGCTGCCCTTGCAGATGCTCGGGTACGAACGGCTCCGGCGGCCCGGTCAGGTAGATCACGCCACCACCGAGGTTCTCGGACACGCCCTCCTCGATCATGTCCCGGTACGCGCGGACCACGGCAGGACCAGCCTCGGCGGGCCACATCAGCATCGCCAGCGTGCTCGTCGGCACGTCCTCCAACCGGAACGTCAGCGACGTCGCCACCCCGAAGTTGCCGCCACCGCCGTGCAGCGCCCAGAACAGCTCGGTGTTCTTCGTCTCGTCCGCGATCAGCAGCCGGCCGTCCGCGGTGACGAGTTCGACCGAGATCAGGTTGTCGCAGGCCAGCCCGAACTTCCGCTCCAGCCACCCCGATCCGCCACCGAGAGTCAGTCCCGCGACCCCGGTCGTCGACACCCGGCCGCCGGTGGTGGCCAGACCGTACGGCTGGCAGGCGCGGTCGAAGTCGCCCCACGTCGCACCGCCGCCGACCCGGGCGATCCGCCCTGCCGGGTCCACCTGGACGCTGTTCATCCGGCGCAGGTCCACCACCAGACCGCCGTCGGTCACGCCGGCCCCGGCAACGCTGTGGCCGCCTCCCCGGACGGCGACCTCCAGCTCCCGCGCGACGCCGTACTTCACCGCCGCCACCACGTCGGCCGCCGACTCGCACTGCGCGATCATCGTCGGCCGCTTGTCGATCATCGCGTTGAAAACCGTTCGGGCCTCGTCGTACGCCGCATCTCCCGCCTGCAGCACGACTCCCCCGAAACCTTCCGGTCTCGCCCCTGCCGGCCGTTCGATCGTGTCGGACATGGTCCAACTCCCCCTTGATGGTGTCGGCGCTCCCCACCTGACACGCCGATCCTGCGCCGACCGCCCGGGCCGGTCAACGGCTCGACTCCTTACCCGCCGATGACGTGATCCCTCTGTCTACCAACGGTCCCCGATCGATCACGGCTCGGAGCCGTCCCCGAGGCACTAGGCTGGAGCCCATGGATGCGGCGGTGATCGGTGGACCCGGCCAGGTGCTGACCGAGGACGAGGTGACGAGCTTCATCGGCGACTCCCTCAGCGGTGCCGGGCTGGAGGGCCGCAGCGTCTGCGTGATCGTCCCGGACGCCACCCGCAGCTGCCCGCTGCCGCTGCTGCTGACGGCGGTGCACCAAGCCCTCGACGGCCGGGTCAGCAAGCTCACCATCTTGGTTGCCCTGGGCACCCACGCGGAGATGACGCCGGACCAGCTGCGCACGCACCTCGGCGGCGAGTACGACGGCGTGCTCAACCACGAGTGGTGGAAACCCGACACCTTCGCCGATCTCGGCACGATCAGCGCGGACCGGATCGGTGAGATCTCCGACGAGATGCTGCGCGACGAAGTACCGGTGAAACTCAACCGGGCCGTGGTCGAGCACGATGTGGCGCTGGTCGTCGGCCCGGTGTTCCCGCACGAGGTGGTCGGCTTCTCAGGCGGCAACAAGTACTTCTTCCCGGGCGTGGCCGGTCAGGAGGTCATCGACTTCTCCCACTGGCTCGGCGCCCTGATCACCAGCGCGAGCATCATCGGTACGCCGGGCATCACTCCAGTCCGGGCCTTGATCGACGAGGCCGCCGCGCTGATCCCGGCGCAGAAGCTCGCCCTGTCGGTGGTCGCACAGTCGGGCACGAACGCCCTGCACGCGGTGGCTTTCGGCGACACGATCTCGTCCTGGCGCGCCGCCGCCGAGGTCTCCGCGCAGACCCACGTCCGCTACCTCGATCACCCGGTCCATCGGGTCGTGTCGGTGATGCCGACCAGGTACCAGGACATCTGGACGGCGGCCAAGGGCTTCTACAAGGTCGAGCCGATCGTCGCCGACGGCGGCGAAGTCATCCTCTACGCGCCGCACGTCACTGAGCTCGCCGCGATGCACCCGGAGATCGAGGAGATCGGCTACCACTGCCGCGACTACTTCCTCGGTCAGTGGGAGAAGTTCCGCGACCTGCACTGGGGCGTCCTCGCGCACTCCACCCACCTCCGCGGCGCCGGCACCTGGGACCCCGCGACCGGTGAGCACCTCCGCGTCCACGTCACCCTCGCGACCGGCATTCCCGAGGACGTCGTACGCCGGGCCAACCTGGCCTACCTGGATCCGGCCGACGTCGACCTGACGGCGTACGAGAACGACCCCGACACTCTCGTGATCCCGAACGCCGGCGAGATCCTCCACCGCCTGAAGCACTAGCCCGCGAGTGTGACCCGCCGGTAACCTCGGCTGCTATGACAGAGGCCGAGGTCGTCATCGTGGGGTCCGGGTTCGCCGGGTTGTGCATGGGGATCAAGTTGCGGCAGGCCGGGTGCGAGAACTTCGTCATCCTGGAGAAGGCCGGCGAACTCGGCGGCACCTGGCGGGACAACACCTATCCCGGCTGCGCCTGCGACATCCCGTCGTACCTCTACTCGTTCTCGTTCGAGCAGAACCCGCGCTGGACCCGGATGTTCGCGCCCTGGAACGAGATCCTTGCCTACCTCAAGCACTGTGCGGACAAGTACGGCGTCGCCGGCAAGATCCGGTACGGCGCCGAGGTCACCGAAGCCGTCTTCGACGAGGCGACCGGCCAGTGGACCGTCACGGTCAACGGGTCCGAGACCATCGAGACCCAGGCCCTGGTCGCCGGCGTCGGCAGCCTGCACCAGCCCAAACTGCCGGACATCCCGGGCCTCGACTCCTTCGCCGGTACGACGTTCCACTCGGCGCAATGGGATCACTCGCAGGACCTGCGGGGGCGGAACGTGGCGGTCATCGGCACAGGCGCCTCGGCGATCCAGTTCGTGCCGCGGATCGCCCCGGACGTCGGGCAACTGGACGTGTACCAGCGGACGCCACCGTGGGTCATGTCCAAGCCGGACCGTGCGATCGGCCCGTGGGAACGCCGACTGCACGAGCGGTTCCCGGCCGGGCAACGCACCATCCGCAACGCGATCTACTGGGGTCTTGAGGGTCGCGGCGTCGGATTCGCGGGCAACCCGAAGCTGATGAAAGGCCTTGAACTACAGGCGAAACGGCATCTTCACAAGCAGGTCACCGATCCCGAGCTGCGGGCCAGGCTGACGCCGGCGTACCAGATCGGCTGCAAGCGGATCCTTTACTCCAACGACTACTACCCAGCGCTGTCCCGCCCGAACGTGGATGTCGTCACCACCCCGATCACCCGGATCACACCGACCGGTGTGGTCACCTCGGACGGGGTCGAGCGGCCCTGCGACACGATCGTGCTCGGCACCGGGTTCGAGGTGTCGGCCAACCTGACCCGGATGCCGATCCTGGGCAAGGACGGCGTCGATCTGACCGACCACTGGAAGCGCAACGGCATCGGCGCCCACCTCGGCATCACGGTCGCCGGCTACCCGAACCTGTTCCTGCTGGTCGGCCCGAACACCCTCCTCGGCCACTCGTCGATGGTCTTCATGATCGAGGCCCAGGTCCGCTACGTCATGCAGGCCCTGCACCTGCTCCGCCGGCGCGGAGCGTCGTACGTCGAGGTCCGCGAGGACGCCCAGGAACGGTTCGTCGGCGGCATCCAGGGCGAGCTGGACGGCACCGTCTGGCAGTCCGGGTGCAACAGCTGGTACCTGGACGCCCAGGGCCGGAACTCGACCATCTGGCCCGAGTTCACGGTGTCCTACTGGCGCCGTACCCGCCGGCTGGATCCGGCTGATTTCGTGCTGGTCCACTAGGGGTTACCCGCACTCCTGAAGTAGGAGTGCGGGCGTCTCGGTGTACGACCTTGGGATGAAGGCAAGACCGGTCCTCGGGCCGATGTCCGGACGCGCCCACTGAAGGATTCTTGAGGTATGGAAATCCTTCAGCTCGCCGGAGCGGCGGCCATCGTGATCGGCATCGTGGTCATGGTCCTGCTCGCCATCGTGCCCTCGGTCGTAGACCGATAAGTCTCAGCCGCGGCCAGCCGCGGCTGAGTCAGTCGACGGACAGGTGGACCAGCAGGTCCTGCCGGGTCAGAACGCCCACCGGCTTACCGTCGTCCAGCACCATCAGGGCGTCCCGATCCTCGAGCAACTGGACCGCCTTGGTGACCGGTTCGCCGGCGCCCAGCGACGGCAGCGCCGGGTCCATGTGCAGCTCGACCATGTCGGCCAGCCGCGCCTTCCCGGAGTACAGGGCGTCCATCAACGTCCGCGACGACACCGCGCCGGCCACCTCGGCCGCCATCACCGGCGGCTCCGCCCGGACCACGGGCATCTGCGAGACGCCGTACTCCCGCAGGATGGCGACCGCCTCGGCGATCGTCTCGTGCGGATGGGTGTGGACGAGCGGCGGCATACCGCCGTCCTTGCTCGCCAGGATGTCGCCGAGCGTCGTCCCCTGCCGGGAATCGGCGAGGAAGCCGTACTGCGCCAGCCAGTCGTCGTTGAAGACCTTGGTCAGGTAGCCGCGGCCGCCGTCCGGGAGCAGTACGACGATGACGGCCTCGGGATCGTCGAGTTCGTGGGCCAGGCGGATCGCGGCCGCGGCCGCCATCCCGGCCGAACCGCCGACCAGCATGGCCTCCTCGCGGGCCAGCCGCCGGGTCAGCGCGAACGAGTCCGCGTCCGACACCTCGATGATGCGGTCGCAGATGTTCCGGTCGTACGTGTCCGGCCAGAAGTCCTCGCCGACACCCTCGACCAGGTACGGCCGGCCGGTACCGCCGGAGTACACCGAGCCCTCCGGGTCGGCGCCGATGATCTGCACCCGGCCGCCGGAGACCTCCTTGAGGTACTTGCCGGTGCCGGTGACCGTGCCGCCGGTGCCGACACCCGCGACGAAGTGGGTGATCCGGCCCTCGGTCTGCTCCCAGAGCTCGGGGCCGGTGGTCTCGTAGTGCGAGCGCGGGTTGTTCTGGTTGGCGTACTGGTTCGGCTTCCAGGCGCCGTCGATCTCGCGGACCAGACGGTCGGAGACGTTGTAGTACGAGTCCGGGTGCTCCGGTGCCACCGCCGTGGGGCAGACCACGACCTCGGCGCCGTACGCCTTGAGCACGTTGCGCTTGTCCTCACTGACCTTGTCCGGGCAGACGAAGACGCACTTGTAGCCCTTCTGCTGGGCCACCATCGCCAGCCCGACACCGGTGTTGCCGGAGGTCGGCTCGACGATCGTGCCACCCGGCTTGAGGTCGCCGGAGGCCTCGGCCGCCTCGATCATCCGGACCGCGATCCGGTCCTTCACCGAGCCGCCGGGGTTGAAGTACTCGACTTTCGCGAGCACCAGCGGCTTGGCGCCGTCGGTCGTCTTCGACAGCCGCACCAACGGGGTGTTGCCGACCAGGTCCAGGAGAGATTCTGCGTAACGCACACCTTCACTGTAGTGCGGTCTCTGTCTGGGAAAGTCTGGGCGTGCCGATTCCCCTATTTCACTTGCGCGGGTGTCACAGCGTGTAATCCTGGACTCATGAGTGACCAGGGCGGTGGGGCGGGAAAAGTATCAAGCAGGGCCCGGGCCGCGAAGCGTCTGGCCCAGGCCGCCGCCCTCGGGGGCGGTGGACTCGGACTCATCGGTGCCACGTTGTACGGCGTACTGACGGCTGAAGCCGAGTACGCCAAACGCGTGATCGGACCGATCCGTTACTACCCGACTCCGGGCGACGGCCTGTTCGGCCGGTATCCAGGACGTCCGATCACCTTCGCCATGCTCGGCGACTCCAGTGCCGCCGGTTACGGCACCGATTCGCCGAACGAGACCCCCGGCGTACTGCTCGCCTCCGGCCTCACCGAGCTGGCCAAGCGCCCGGTGCGGCTGGTCGACGTGTCGAAGACCGGAGCCAAGTCGACCGATCTGGCCGCGCAGGTGGATGCCGCCCTGCAGGCCGGGCCACACGTCGCGGTCATCCTGATCGGCGTCAACGACGTCAAGGCGAAAATGCCGCCGTCAACCTCGGTGCAACTACTCTCGGCCGCGGTCCGCAGGTTGCGGGCCGCGCACTGTGAGGTGGTGGTGGGAACCTGTCCGGACCTCGGTGTGGTCCGGCCGATCATGCCGCCGTTGCGGCAGGTCGCCCGGTCCTGGAGCCATCGGCTGGCCGCCGCTCAGACCATCGCAGTGGTCGAGGCAGGCGGCCGAACTGTGTCCCTCGGCTCGCTGCTCGGCGAGGTGTTCCGGACCAACCCGACGATGTGGGGGCGGGACAACTTCCACCCGTCGGCCACCGGGTACGCCGCCGCATCCGCCGCGCTGCTGCCGTCGGTCGCGGCCGCGGTCGGGGTCGGGCCGGAGTCGTTCGTGCATCCGGAATCGTTTCGGGGCGAGGCGATCCTGCCGATCGCGGAGGCCGCCGCACAGGCTGCCCGGACGGCCGGCACCGAGGTCGCGGCGACCGAGGTCGCCGGGCGCGAACGCGGTCCGCGGGGTCGCTGGGCGGAACTGCGGCATCGGCGCCGGCACCCGAAGGCCGACGTCGACCGGGTCGACGAGGACTCGGCGCCAGTTCCTGTTGGGCAATAGCGCGTCCGCTGAGCGGCGATCTTCATACTGTGAGCTGGCGTTTTGATGAAGTCACTCTTGCCTAGCGGCGGCTGCGTGGTGCACAGTCGATAACTACGCGGTACCCCGATGACGGGAGGCGAAGATGGGCTTGAACCACTCCGAGGAGACGCACCAGCGTCTGGTGGAGAAGGTGCCCAGGTGCACCGGACGCGAGATGACCGAGTGGTTCCAGCTGATGAACGACGGACCGTCGTTCCTGCGCTTCGACGACAGAGTGAGATGGCTTTCCAGCGAGTACGCCCTCGCGCACGGGCACGCAACCGCCATCGTCCACGAGTACGACCTGGTCAGAGCGCACCGGCGAATGGGCTGACGAGCCGAACAGGAGTCTGAGAACACCGAAGACCTGCCCTTTCAGGTGGAAGGGCGGGTCTTCTTGTTGTCAGCCCGGGATTCCTCGAGAACCCTCCGAGAATGCCGAAGGGCCGGTCCACCTGGGCCGGCCCTTCGGGTTGTGCGTCTGGGGTCAGTCGCCACCGCGGAGGATGGCGAGGATGCGGAGCAGGTTCCAGTACAGCCAGACCAGGGTGACGGTCAGGCCGAACGCGGCCCGCCAGGCCTCGGCCTGCGGGGCACCGTGCTTGACGCCCTGCTCGATCATGTCGAAGTCGAGGATCAGGTTGAACACCGCCAGACCGGCACCGAGCGCGGCGAACAGCAGGCCCATCGCGCCGAAGCCGCCGATCCCGGAGTTGAAGCCGAACAGGCTGGCGACGAAGTTGATCAGGATCACGCCGGCGAAGCCCATCGTGGCGATGATGACCATCTTGGTGAACCGCGGCGTCACCTTGATCGCGAAGTACTTGTACGTCGCGAGCGTCAGACCGGCTGTGACCATCGTCGCCAGCACGGCCTGCACGATGATGCCGGAGTCACCGACCCATCGCGCGATGAACTCGCTGCCGATCCCGAGGAACACACCTTCGGCGGCGGCGTACACCATCACCAGCGCGGGGCTGACCTTACGGGAGAAGGACAGCACCATGCCGAGCGCGAACGCCAGCAAGGCACCAGCCAGGAACGCTGGGGTGACCAGGGTTTCCGGAACCATGTACCAGGCGAGCGCGGCGAAGACCACGACGACGGCCAGTGTGGCGGCGGTGCGGACGATGACATCGTCCATAGTCATGGGGCGGCTTCCGGCCGGCGCGCCTTGGTACTGCTGGGGCGGCGTACCGGGTCCGCCGTACTGGCCGGGCTGGCCGTAGGGACCCGGCTGACCGTACGGAGCTGCCCCCGGATAGGCCTGGCCTTGGCCAGGCGCGAACGCACTCGACCGGTTCAGCACCGGGTTACTGCTCTGCATTGTCATCCTCCTGGTGACCCACATCCGGGGCCGTAAAGAGATACTACGGTCACACCCTTAACAACGTCTGAGAATCACACCCCTGTTCCCCAACCGCAACCACCCTCTCGGCAAACGGTTGCACAAGCCAATCGCCTGCCGATCGGACGGCCCGGCGCGCCTCCGCAGGCCAGCTCGAGGGTCAGAGGTGGGGATGCAGGGCATCCCGGGAGGAGAGCGCGGCGCCGACCTGGTCGGCCAGGGCTACCGCGACCTTGCGCTGCTCGAGGTCGGGGCGGCCCTCACGTGCTCGATCAGATCGTCCGTGGATCCGCCGTTCGCGACCGCCTGCGACGTGGTGATCACGCCATCCAGGTATCCACGATGCCGCGACGCCCGGGCTTGTTGCCTCCGGCCCCAGATCTCCGGGAGGCCACGGACGGCGAGGTCGGCGCGTAGAAAACCCGTGGAGGATTGCGGGCGGGCTGCGTAGTTTGGCCAGTCATGGCAGAGCCGTACCGAATCCGCCCCGCAACCGCCGAAGACGTCGGCTTCCTCGCGGACGTCTCGCTGGCGACGGCCCAGGGGCGCCTTCCGGCCGACTTCGACGAGGTGGAGTGGCGGGCCGGGTTCTCCGACTGGACGATCGAAACGCTCGCCATGACCTCTGTCATCGAGCTGTCCGACGAACGCGTCGGCCGGCTGCGCATCCGCCGTACCCCCGAATCCATCGAGCTCTGCGGCATCCAGCTCCTGCCCGAGATGCAGAACCGCGGCATCGGTACGGCGGTCATCCGGGGTCTCCAGGCCGAGGCGGCGACAACCGGCGTACCGCTCGATCTTGGGGTCGAGAAGGACAATCCGAACGCCCGCCGGCTGTACGACCGCCTTGGGTTCGCGAAGATCGGCGAGTCGGACACCGAGCACAAACTTCGCTGGCTCGATCAGAAGGGGACTGCTGTGAACGACGACCTATGGGGTGCGGACACCGCGCGGCGCTACGACACACCTGGCGTCGGGATGTTCGCACCCGAGGTGTTGGGGCCGACGGTGGACCGGCTGGCTGCGCTTGCTGGTGAGGGCCGGGCGCTCGAGTTCGCGATCGGCACCGGGCGCGTCGGCGTACCGCTGTCCGAACGCGTATCCGTCACCGGCATCGAGCTGTCCACGGCGATGATCGATCAGCTCCGCACGAAGGTCGACGAGGAGACAATCCCTGTCGTCATCGGAGACATGGCCACCACGCAGGTTTCCGGTGAGTTCACCCTCGTCTACCTGGTCTTCAACACGATCTCCAACCTGCTGACGCAGGCTGAGCAGGTCGAATGCTTCCGCAACGCGGCCCGCCACCTCACCCCTGGCGGCCACTTCGTGATCGAACTCTGGGTCCCCGAACTCCGCCGCCTCCCACCCGGCCTCCCGGCCACCGTCGGCGTCGCCGATCCCGGCTACATCCTCCTGGACACGTACGACGTCCTGAACCAGCACGTCGTCTCCCACCACTTCCACTTCGACGAGGACGGCGGCACCGAAGCCCACCTGGCCCGCACCCCCCACCGCTACATCTGGCCCGCCGAACTGGACCTGATGGCCCAACTAGCCGGCTTCACCCTCGAATCCCGCCACGCCGACTGGTCAGGCGCCCAATTCACCGCCAACTCCCCCTCCCACATCTCGACCTACCGCCTGAACCCCTGACCCGCAGTCAGGTCACGAGGGCACGGCGGCTTGCTTCGCGGACGATGCGATCGGCGGTTTGATCGGGGGTAAGGGTCGCGGTGTCGAACCACCAGCCGACGTCGCCGAGCTCGCGTTTCATCTGGGCGTCAAGGGCTTCGTAGCCGTCGAAGTCGAACCGTTCACGTGGATCCCTGATGGTGTTGCGGTATTGGCAGACGTCGGCGCCCGGCGTGAGGACAACGAACAAGACCCGGCGAGGCGCGAGGAGCTCGAGGAAGAAGTCCAGCTTCTCGCGGGAGGGGATCATCGCGTCGATCAGGGGTGTGAATCCGGCGTCGGAGAAGTTGTTCGCCAGCGCGCACAGATTGCGGTGCAACAGCTCCACTTGCCGCGCTGCTTCGTCGGCGGGCTCGCCCAGGGCCCACACGAAACCGCTGACAATCATCCGGTTCAGCTCGTCGCCGTCGAGCCGAGCGGAACGTGCCAGCCGCTGGGCGACCAGCCTGGTCACGGTCGACTTTCCGGCCCCAGGCATCCCCGTCACAAGCAGACAGTCCGGTCCTCCAACACTGCTCATGACCGGCATCGTGTCAGCGTGCCCACAGGTCGGCAATCGTGTTTCCAGACGATCCTCAGTGAGAAGCGTGGCAGGCTGCTGTCCCATGATCGATGACTCCGCGAAGGCCTATCTGCACAATTACCTGCAACATCTCCGCGAGGCGATGCTCGCGAAGGTCGATGGGCTCTCCGAGTACGACGCCCGCCGCCCGCTGACCACTACTGGGACCAACCTCCTGGGCTTGATCAAGCACCTGGCGACCTGGGAAGCCAGGTACTTCGGCGAGGTCTTCGACCGACCCTTTCCCGAACCCTTGCCCCGCTGGGATGTCGAAGCCGAGCGCCTCGCCGACATGTGGGCGACCGAGCACGAGTCCCGCACGGACATCGTCGACCGATACCGGCGAGTGTGGGCCCACAGCGACGCGACGATCAAAGCCCTCGCCATCGATGCCCCTGGCCACGTGGCGTGGTGGCCTCGCCCCGACGTGAAGCTGTTCGGCGTCCTGGTCCACATGCTCGCCGAGACCAGTCGGCACGCCGGCCACGCCGACATCCTTCGCGAAGAGCTCGACGGAGCAGTCGGAACAGACGCCGAAAGCATGGCCCTGCAAGAACACGACCCGACCTTCTGGGCGGAGCGCCGCGCGACCATCGAGCACGCCGCCAGAGCAGCCGACCCAGCCAACGCTTGACGGTTACGTGAGGTGCGACACGCGATGTCACAGTCGCGAGGGCTGCGGGGTCGTATGGATGACCGCGGATTGCGGCCGCATGGAGGATGACTGAGGAGGGTGGAGCCATGCACCGCCCATGGAGCAACCTGCGAGCACGGGTATTCCCCGACCATTGGTCGCTGCTGTTCGGCCAGATCGCCTTCTACAGCTTCGTTGTGATCGTGCTCAGCGGCGTGGTCCTGACGGTGTACTACGAACCGTCGGTCGATCCCGTCGTGTACGACGGACCGTACGCACCGCTGCACGGCGTGGAGATGTCGCGGGCACTGGATTCGACCATGGCGATCACCTTCGAGGTCCGCGGTGGGCTGCTGATACGCCAGGTCCATCACTGGGCCACGCTGATCATGGTGGCGGCGATCACGCTGCACTTGTTGCGGCTGTTCTTCACCGCCGGGTTCCGTCGGCCACGGCGCCTGAACTGGCTCGTTGTCTTCGGGCTGCTCATCGTCATGCTGGCCGCAAGTCTCACCGGCACCTCACTCCCTGACGATATGGCGTCCGGCACGAGCCTCGCCGTACTCGACGGTGTCCTGCAGGCGACTCCGCTCGTAGGCACTGCCCTTTCGGCCCTGCTGTTCGGGGGAGAGTTCCCGGGCGATGTGCTCTCGTGGTTCTACCCGTTGCACATCGTCGTCCTGCCTGCCGTACTTGTCGGCCTCTTCATTGTCGGCGCGGTCCTTGCGCTCCGGCACAAGCCCGCGCAGCTCGCAGGACCCGGGCGAACCGAAGACAACGTGGTGGGACGTCCGGCGACTGTCGCCGCGGTCAAGGGTGTTGGCCTGCTCGGCATCGTCGCGGGGGTTGCGATCCTCATGGGCGCGACGGCGACCATCAACCCGGTGTGGCTGTACGGCCCCGCGGATCCGGCGAACGCCTCGGCCGGTGTCGGCCCGGCGTGGTATCTCGCCTTCCTGGACGGCTCACTTCGGCTGGCGCCAGGCTGGGAATTCGTCTGGTGGGGCAAGACTTTCAGCTTGGCGGTACTGCTGCCGGTCACGGTCTGCACGCTGTTCCTCGCGCTCGTGGCCGTCCACCCGTTCATCGAAGAGCGGCTGACCGGCGACCGGAGGCATCACCATCTCCTCGAGCATCCACGCAACAACCCGACCCGAACCGGCATCGGCCTCGCCGGTGTCACCTTCTACGGCATCCTGTGGGCCGCAGCCGGCGCCGACACCATCGCCGTGCTGTTCCACCTGTCGGTCAACTCACTCCTGCACGTCTTCCAGGTCCTCGTGATCCTGGGCCCGCCCGCAGCACTGGTGATCACCCGTCGCATCTGCTTTGGGCTGCAGGAACGGGATGCGCGGATCGCGATGCTCGGCGTCGAGACCGGCCGGGTAGTCCGGCGGGCGGACGGCGGGTACGTCGAGCAGCACCGTCCAGTCGACGTATATCGGCGCTGGCGGCTCGTGGGTTCAGCCGCGGAGACCCGCGCGTCGACCACGCAGACCATCCCCGCGACGAGGGACATCGAGCACGAAGGTGCTGAATGACACCTATCAGGAGCCTGCTCAGGGTGCAGTTCTTGTAGTTAGTGCCAGGACGGGATTCGAACCCGTACGCCTTTCGGCCGCGTCCGAACCACCCCGTACCAGAGTGAACTGCGACCGCCGATTCAACCGTGGGCCGCTGGTATCGAGTTGCTAGGGTGGCCCGCCAGAAGGCACGCAGACGTCGGGGTCGAGGCGCCGCGGCAGCGACGAATGGAGGATCGGGACGCGATGTTCCTGCTTCAGATGTCGGGCGTTCCAGGTTCTGGGAAGTCGACCGTGGCCGCCCACGTCGTCGAGACGTGTCGTGCGGTTGCCGTTGACTACGACGTCATCAAGTCCGCTGTTCTCGACGCGGGCTTCGACCTCGCCACGAGTACCAAAGCGGCGTACGAGGTGATGTACGCCCAGGCGCGTCATGTGCTAGCTCAAGGGCATCCCGTAGTCATGGACAGCCCGTGTTTCTGGCCGAGGATCCTGGCCGAGGGCATGGAAATCGCCAGGCAGCACGATGCGAGCTACAGATATATCGAGTGCCAGGTTCGTGATCTGAAGGTCCTCGACGAGAGGCTTGCTCGGCGGCCGAGGCTGAGGACCCACCGTCGCGGCGTGAACTGTCCGCCAGTCGACCTCGGTGACGAGCTGGTGGACGGCGAGGCGCTGTTCCGCGATTCGATGGACCGCGTTCAACGTCCCTCGGGCAACTACCTCCAGTTGGACATGCACCGACCGCTGTCCGAAGTGCTGCCCGAGGTCGACGTCTATCTGAAGCCATAGGCTGAAATGCGTCGACACCCATCCGCCAGGTGATCTGCGACAGCCGAAGGCACGGATCGCGGCAGGTCTGCGCTTCTGCCACCGGCGTACTCAGGACAGCGTCAGCGAGCGCTTCCAGGGGCGACGGCCGTGAGCGTATCTTGAGAGCGTGGCATCGAGATCCTTGCCGCAACGCGCAGTCCGCGCGGTCGGCGAAAGCCCGCTCTCCGAGCGGCTTGCCCGCGCTCAGGAGCTGGCTTACGGGCCGCTGATCGAACGGGTACGACGCAGCCCGCTGCACACCGACGTGCTCGGACATTCGTTGCATCCGTCGCTGACCGACGTGACCACCGGGTGCTGGCTCGGCACGTCCATTCTCGACCTCGCCGGTGGGTCCGAGTCGCGTCGCGGGGCGGCGCTCCTCGCCGGGTTCGGACTGCTGGCGTCCATGCCGACGGCTCTCGCAGGCGCCGCCGACTGGGCGGAACTGTCAGGCGCCGAACGCAGGATCGGTGCGGTCCACGGGCTCGGCGCGGACGCTGCGATGTTCCTCTTTGCCGGCTCGCTCGTCGCGCGTCTGCGCGGCAGGCACCAGCTCGGCACAAAGCTTGCTGTAGCCGGGAACCTGGTGATCGCGGGTGCGGGCTTCCTCGGCGGCCATCTGGCTCTGCACCGCGGAACTGCTCGCCGAACTTCCATGACTGAGCCCAACTAGAGCTCTCAACCCAACGCCTTGCCCAGTCGATGTGGAAGCCCGCAGCAGCCTGGGGGCTCAGATCAGTCGCTATTAGGGCGTACACCAGAGCGCATTCGCGATCTTCCAACCGTCGCGAGTGCGGACCAGGTGAAGGTACTCGTGGTACGGCTCAGAGCGGACAAGCACTGAAGCGATGTCGTGCTTGACGTCGAGCACGTCGACCTCGATCTTGCGGTCAGCGAGACCACTGGCGACCTGTACACCCTCGCCCTCGCCCGTCCAGGTGATCATCTGCTCGGCCGTCACGAACGAGAGCGTGGATGCCTGATCCTGCCCAGGCGACCGCTTGACGAGATCGCGGTGGAGCGCTCGCTCCATGCGCGACACGTCACCGTCGAACCACCCGGTGAAGTAGTCGTGAACCGTCGCGACGATGAGTGCTGTGTCGTTGTCCATGACGGTTCCCCTTCAGGGTCACAGCGGCCAAGGTGGCTGCCTCAACCCTATTCGTTGCTGCGCAATGAACGCATGTCACGGAGCACGCTCGTCGGCCTCATGATGCTCGCCGTACCGCCGCGACGTTGCTCCTGGAGCAGGGCGTTGACATAAGGAGCAACTATCGCGCTGATCGGTAAGTCGCGGCTTATGTCACAGTTCGTGATACCCGCAGGTCGAAGCAGGATGTGCCCGGGACGGGATTCGAACCCGTATGCCTTTCGGCCGCGAGGTTTAAGCTCGCTGCGTCTGCCGTTCCGCCACCCGGGCCCGCACGGCAAGGTCTGACCTTACAAGGAAAACATCCGGGCGGCTGGCGAGGCGGTGGCGGCGGCTACTTGTAGACCTTGCGGGGGTAGATGGCGTGGGCGCCGGCGACTCGGTCGAGGAAGAGTTTGCCGTTGCAGTGGTCGATCTCGTGCTGGAGGGCGCGGGCCTCGAAGGCGTCGGTGGTGATGATGACCTGGTCCGTCGTACCGGGGAGGATGCCGGTGACCGTCAGGCGGGTGGCGCGTTTGACATCGCCGGTGAAGTCCGGGACTGACATGCAACCTTCACGACCCTTCTCCTGTCGCGAAGCCTCGACCACGACCGCGTTGCAGAGCACGAAGATCCCGTGGCAGGTCCGCGTCTTCGGGTGCTCGGTCACGTCGAGCGAGAACATCTGGGCCGCCACCCCCACCTGCGGGGCCGCCAGTCCGACACAACCAGGTGACACCCGCATGGTGGCGACCAGGTCGGCGGCGAGCTGAATCATCGACGGGTCGAGCGGATCCACGGTCGCGCCTTCGGTGGCCAGGACCGGATGCGGCGCCCGTAGTACCTCGAGAAACGAGCCCTCGACGCCCAGCGCAGAAGGGGACCAACCGGTAATCACGGTCACAGCTCGTCGCTCTCCGCCGAACGCAAGGTGACGCCGACGCCGAGCTCCTCGGCGGTGATCTCCAGGGCGCGGTTGAGCATCTCGAGCTCGGCGGTCAGCGGCAGCTCGACCTCGGCGGTCAGCACGTACAGCTCCCCACTCAGCCGCGTCGTCAGGTCGGTGATCGTCCCGCCAGCCGAGGCAATCATCCGCGTCACCGCGGCGACGATCCCCGGTCGGTCCGCGCCGTGCACGCTCAGGATGTACGACGGCCCGATCGGCGCGTGCTCGTGTTCGGGGACGACCTTACGGACCGTGATCACCAGTTCCCCGCGCAGCGGCTCGACCGCGGCCTTGACCTCCTCGAACGGCCCGGAGCAGACGATCATCATCGCGAAGTGGCCGCGCAGCAGCGTCATGGTGGAGTCCTCGAGGTTGACTCCGGTGCCGGCCAGGGCCTCGGTGACGTCCGCGATGATGCCCGGGCGGTCCGGACCGATGACGGTGACTGCGAGCTGACTCATGCCCGGAAACCTACCGTCCGACCTAAGTAGCCAAAGAAACGACTTCGGTATCCGGACAGCCGCGAAACCTCCGGAGAGCGCTTACGCACCGCTACATTCGTGCCATGACCGAGTCCCCGCGCCGCCCGCGCCGCAGCAGGCGCGACTGGATCGTGGACTCGCTCGTCTTCGTCGTCGCGGTGTTCACCGGCTTCATCCTCTACGACGACGGCAGCAAGGACCCGGTGAGCCCGGACCTGCTCGCCTTCGACTTCGTCTTCGGGATGGCGCTCTGCCTGACGCTGTGGTTCCGGCGCCGCTGGCCGGTCCAGCTGGCGTTGATCGCGGCCGTGATCGGCACGTTCTCGGACACGGCCGGCGGGGCCGGCGTCATCATCATCCTGACCGTCGCCATCCACTGCCGGCTGCGCACCACGCTGCTCATCTTCGCGGTCAACGCGGTGAGCCTGCTGATCTACGTCCAGGTCAGGCACAAACAGGAGACAGAGGCCCTCGTCGTGGCCGCCGTGGCGATCTACATCGCCCTGATGGCCTGGGGTCTGTACATCCGCTCCCGCCGCCAGCTCCTTCAGACGCTCCGCGACCGCGCCGAGCGGGCCGAGATCATGGCCAAGCTCCAAGCGGAGCAGGCCCAACTGAGAGCCCGCGAGGAGATCGCCCGCGAGATGCACGACGTACTCGGCCACCGGCTGTCCCTGCTCAGCGTCCACGCCGGTGCGCTCGCCTACCGTCCCGATGCGTCCACCGAGGAGGTCGCC
This sequence comes from Kribbella steppae, assembly GCF_004342025.1. Taxonomy (GTDB): domain Bacteria; phylum Actinomycetota; class Actinomycetes; order Propionibacteriales; family Kribbellaceae; genus Kribbella; species Kribbella steppae. The sequence goes on from NZ_SLWN01000002.1 coordinate 629,336, forward strand.
GGGGCGGCCGAGATCATCCGGGCCAGCGCTCATCAGGCCTTGCAGGATCTTCGCGAGGTGATCGGCGTACTGCGGGCACCCGTCGGTGAACTCCCGCAGCCGACGTTCGCCGACCTGCCTGTGCTCGTCGAAGGTTCGCGAGAGGCCGGCCTTCCGGTCGACCTGGTATTGGACGCTCCTGGCACGTTGCCGGAGCACGTCGGGCGTACGGCGTACCGGATCGTGCAGGAGGGGTTGACCAACGCGCTCAAGCACGCGCCCGGTGAGCCGGTCCGGATCAGCGTGACCGGTGCCCCCGGCAACGGTTTGTCCGTGGAACTGCGCAACCCCGCACCCAACCGTCGCCGAGGAGATGGGAAAGGCCTGCTCGGACTCGCGGAACGAGCCGCGCTGGTCGACGGCCGGCTGGAACACGGCCGAACCCCCGAGGGCGAGTTCCGGCTCTCCGCTTGGCTACCGTGGCCGGCATGACCATTCGGGTATTGATCGTCGATGACGATCCGCTGCTGCGGGCCGGGCTGAAGTTGATGCTCGGCGGCGCGCCGGACATCCGCGTGGTCGGCGAGGCGGGCGACGGCACCGGCGTACAAGGGCTGATCGACCGGCTCGCGCCGGACGTCGTACTGATGGACATCCGGATGCCCGGCACCGACGGCCTGACCGCGACGGAGGCGGTACGGCGTCGTCCGGGCGCACCCGAGGTCGTCATCCTGACCACGTTCGACGCCGACGAGCACGTACTGCGGGCACTCCGCGCCGGCGCGGCCGGGTTCGTGCTCAAGGACACCCCGCCAGGCGAGATCGTCGATTCGGTACGACGAGTGGCCGGCGGACAGCCCGTCCTCTCGCCGGCCGTGACCAAGCGCCTGATCACCCGGGTCGCGGCGTCCGGCAACGACCAGCGCAAGACCAAGGCGGTCGACCGGCTGGCCGAGCTGAACGTCCGGGAACGCGAGATCGCGGTCGCCGTGGGCGAGGGCAAGTCGAACGCCGAGATCAGCGCGACGCTCTACCTCAGCGTCCCGACCGTGAAGACGCACGTGTCGCGCATCTTGACCAAGCTCGATCTGAACAACCGCGTCCAGATCGCCCTGCTGGTCCACGACGCCGGCATGCTCGACGACACCCGCTGACTCAGGACGGGTGCAGTCGCTGCCAGAGCTCCCCGACCTCGCCGCGCTCCACCGACGCACGGAAGCGTCGGACGAACTTCTCCTCGGCCTCGGCCGCAGGCAACCGTCGATCGGATCGCGGCCGACGGATATCGCGAATGGCGGCGCGAGCTGGAGAACGTCCGCATCACCGGTGGAACGGACACGCAGCGCATAACCTTCTACACCGCGCTCTACCACGCGATGTTGCAGCCGAACGTCTTGAACGACGTGGACGGCCGCTACCTCGGCAGCGACTGGCAGATCCACCGGCTTGCGCCGGGTCAGCGAGCGCAGTACGGCACGTTCTCCGGCTGGGATCAGTACCGCGCACACATCCAGCTATTGGCCCTGCTGAAACCGGAGATCGCGGGTGACTTCGCTCAGTCGATGCACCAGTTTGCCCAGCAGAACCAGGGGATCTGGGACCGCTGGCTGCACAACAACGGACCCACCCACGTGATGACCGGCGATCCGGCCGCACCGACGCTGGCGACGTTCGCGGCGATGGGGGGTGCGCAACTTCGATGCCCGCAGCGCCTATGACTCATTGGTGCGCCAGGCAACCGTGCAGAACGTCGACGCCGAGAACGATGGCGGTTGCCCCGGGCAATGCACCGGGCAACGACAGGCCTTGAACACCTACCTGGCCAAGCAGTACGCACCGCAGGACGCGTGCCACTGCTGGGGCGGTGCCGCCGAAACGCTCGAGAACTCGCTCGCCGACTTCTCCCTGGCTCAGTGGGGGTCCCGGCTCGGCGCCGACGTCCAGTCCCTTCGCGAGCGCGGCGATTGGTGGAAGAACACCTACGATCCGGCCGTCGGATATCAACGGGCTCGGAAGGCTGATGGCACCTGGCAGCCCGGCTTCACCCCCTCGACCGATGTCGGCTTTGCTCAAGGCTCCAGTGCGACGTACACCTGGATGGTGCCGCAGGACGTCTCCGGGCTGGCTTCGCTGATGAACGGCTCGGCGGTCCAGCGTCTTGACGCGTTCTTCCACGACGAGAACGGCAACTGGGCCGTCAAGGGCGGCAGCGCACTCCGCAACGTGTTCGCCGCGATCGGCCTGTTCCCGCAGACCCCGGGCCGCGCGGAACTCCTGGTCGGCAGCCCGCTGTTCCCGAAGGTCGAGGTACGACGAAGCAACGGCGTACGACTGACCATCGAGGCTCCGGCGACATCGGACACCAATCAGTACGTGCAATCGCTGGCCTTGAACGGTCGCAACCGCGCCGAGTCCTGGCTGCCGGAGTCGTTCATCACGCACGGCGGACGCGTCGTCGTACAGATGGGAGCGGCGCCCACCGATTGGGGCGCCGCTCCGGTCGATCACTAAGACCGCGTTGCGCGGCGGAACTCCTCGTTCGGCATCTGGAGACTGCCGAGGCTGGTGACCTCACGGCGGAAGAACAGCGCGAGGGTCCAGTCGAGGATGACGCGGGCCTTGCGGTTGAAGGTGGGGACGCGGGACACGTGGTAGGTCCGGTGCAGGAACCAGGCCGGCCAGCCCTTCACCTTCACGCCGTACAGCTGGGCGACACCCTTGTGCAGGCCGAGGCTCGCGACCGAGCCGACGTACTTGTGCTTGTAGTCCTCCGGCGCCTTGCCGTCGACCACACGCAGGATGTTCTCGGCCAGCAGGTGCGCCTGACGGACCGCGTGCTGCGCGTTCGGGGCGCAGTACACCCCGGGCTTCTCGCTTGTCAGGTCCGGCACGGCGGCGTTGTCGCCGGCCGACCACGCGTCGGTGACACCCTCGATCCGCAGGTTCGCCAGGCACTTGACCCGGCCGCGCTCGTCCAGCGGGAAGTCGGTGGCCGCGAGCGCCGGGTTCGCCTTCACACCGGCGGTCCAGACGATCGTGTCGGCGTCGAACTCCTCGCCGTCACTGAGGATCACGCGACCCTTCTCGCAGGACTCCAGCCGGGTCTCCAGCTTGATGTCCATGTTGCGCTTGCGCAGCTGGTCGACGGTGTACTTGCCGAGCTCCTCGCCGACCTCCGGCAGGATCCGGCCGGTCGCCTCGACCAGCACCCAGCGCATGTCCTCCGGGTTGATGTTGTCGTAGTACCGGGTGGCGTAGCGGGCCATGTCTTCGAGCTCCGCGAACGCCTCGACACCGGCGTACCCACCGCCGACGAAGACGAAGGTCAGCGCGGACTTGCGCAGCGCCGGGTCGGGCTGTGACGACGCGACGTCCAGCCGGTCCAGCACCTTGTTGCGCAGCGCGATCGCTTCCTCGACGTTCTTGAACCCGGTCGCTTCCTCGGCCAGCCCCGGGATCGGCAGCGTCCGGGCGATCGAACCGAGCGCGACCACAACCTGGTCGTAGGCCAGCTCATACTCCGGGCCCTCCTCCGGCATCACCTTGGCGACCTTGTTCTCGTGGTCGATCCCGGTGACCCGGCCGGTCACCACCCGGCAGCCCTTGAGGGTCTTGCGCAGCGGCACCACCACGTGCCGCGGTTCCACCGAGCCGGCCGCCGCCTCGGGCAGGAACGGCTGGTACGTCATCACCGACCGCGGGTCCACCACGGTGACCCGGACCTTGCCCTTCCTGGCCGCGCGACGCAGTCCGTACGCGGTGTACATCCCGACGTAACCGCCTCCGACGATGAGGATGTGCGGCACCTGGGCTGTCATGCGGTTCACTCTCCCTGAGTGGATCTCTGACTTCATGTCTACTTCAGGTTACTGCACTCGTGAAAACTTTCACAAACCCTCTGCCGGGTGATCTCACCCACCGAAACACTCCCCCTCGAGAGGGATTTCGTCATGTAGTCATGGTGCTCCCCCACCCCCCGATCCACCGAGCCCCGACCACTCCCGACACACAACCGCAAGACCGCCCGACCTGCCAGGATGGGTCGATGGAGGCCTTCTACCGGCGCTACCTGACGCGCTGCAACGAGCACCGCTTCGACGACCTCGGCGAGTTCGTCGACGCCGACGTCCGGGTGAACGGAGTACCCACCGGGCTCGACCAGTACGCCGCCGGCATGCGCGCAGTCGTCGACGCGTTCCCCGACTACCACTGGGACCTGCAACATCTCCTCGTCGACGGCGACTGGCTCTCCGCCCACCTGATCGACACCGGCACCCACACCGGCACCTTTCTCGACGTCCCGGCGACAGGCCGAACAGTCAGCGCCGAGGAGTTCGCGATCTACCGGTTCTCCGACGGCAAGATCGTCGACTCTTGGGGCAACCTCGATTCCTCGGTCCGCCACCAACTCACCTGACACGCGCCGATCTGACCATCTGCACGTCGCTGGGCTGAAGTTGATGGTCTGAGGAGCTGCTCATGGGAGGTCTGCCAGGGACTTTGCGCGGGTGAGGACGGCGTCGAGCATCGGGGCGGTGAGTTTGCCGGTGAAGGTGTTTTGCTGGCTGGGGTGGAAGCAGCCCAGGACGGTCAGGTCGCCGATGCGGTGCTCTACTGCGTGACCGAACTTGGGGCGGGGTCTGGGTACGGCGGCGCCGACGGACGCGAGGGCGTTGAGGAGTGCGTCGTACCCGAACTTGCCCAGGCAGACGATGGCGCGGGTGGTCGGGAGGGCCAGTTGTAGTTCGCGGCGGAACCACGGGGCGCAGGTGTCGCGTTCCTCGGTAGTGGGTTTGTTGGCGGGTGGGGCGCAGCGGACGGCGGCGATCATGCGGGTGGCGGTCAGTTGGAGGCCGTCGCCGGCGTGTTCGCTGGTCGGCTGGTTCGCGAGGCCGACGCGGTGGAGGGCGGCGAACAGCCAGTCGCCGGAGCGGTCGCCGGTGAAGACCCGGCCGGTCCGGTTGCCGCCGTGGGCCGCGGGTGCCAGGCCGGCGATCAGGATCCGCGGCTCGGCCGCACCCCAGCCGGCGATCGGCCGGCCCCAGTACGGCTGGTCGGCGAACGACTTCCGCTTGCCTAGGGCAACTTCTTCGCGCCACTCCACCAACCGCGAGCAAGCCCGGCACACCGACACCCGAGCTTCCAGCTCCGCCAGCTCACCGGTCTCCGCGAGCTCGACCACCTCGGCAGCCGAGCGTGCCACCGGAGTACGCCGTACGGCGGGATCCTCCGGCCACCCGGACCCTGGCGGCACCGGACTCTCGAACAACTCCCCCGTCAACGGGTGCGGCAACTTCATACCCCTCAGACTAGAGAGATGAGCGTCGTAGGAGTCGTTGCGTCGGCAACGGGTGGGGTCGAGCAACTGCGCGAGCACCTGATCAAACCGCTGATCGCGCGAGGACATCAGCCCGCCATCACCCTCACGCCGACGGCGGCCGAGTGGCTCGCGCCGGCCGAGCGGTGGGAGCTCGAACGCCTCACCGAACTCCCGGTCCGCTCGCATCCCCGCCGAGGAACGCCCGCACCCTCCGATCGACCTGTTCATCGCCGCCCCGGCCAGCGCGAACACTGTCGCCAAGCTGGCACTCGGGATCGGCGACAGCCAGGCGCTGACTGTGCTGTGCGAAGGGCTCGGCGGTACGCCGATGGTCGTCTTTCCACGCGTGAACGCGGCCCACGCGAGGCATCCCGCGTGGGCCGGTCACTTGGACACCCTGCGTACGGCGGGTGTCGTGCTGGTGGAGTGGGAGCTGCTGGAGCCGCGGTCCGAGGACGGCCCACGGCGGCTGCCGTGGGACCGGATCCTCGAATCAGCCGACAAGCTCCTCTAGAACAGGCTCAGGTGTGGCAGTCACGCGGCGAGCCCGTGGGATGGCCAGGGCCAGGAGTACGGCGACCGCGCAGAAGGCGGCGAGGAGCAGGAAGGTGTCGGTGAAGCCGGACTCAGCCGGCAGGCCGCTCGTTTGGACATGGCCGGTGATGATCGAGCTGGCGATCGCCGTACCGATCGAACCGCCGATGGTGCGGATGTTGGCGCTCATGCCGGTCGCGGCGCCGGTCTGTTCACGCGGCACGTTCTGCACGATCAGACTCGTCATCGACGCGTAGGCCAGCCCCAGACCGAGGCCGAACACGGCGGTCGCGATCGCCACCTGCCACGGCTGGTCGTGGAACTCGGCGAAGGCCACGGACGCGACCAGGCTGAGCGCCGATCCCCAGACGACCTGCGCCTTCACGCTGAACCACGGCGCGATCGGCCCGCTCAGCGAACCGCTCACCGCCATCGTCACCAGCATCGGCAGCATCAGCAGCCCGGCCTGGCTCACACTCGACCCGAACCCGAAGCCGGCCACCGTCGGGATCTGCATGAACTGCGGCACGAACGCGTACACCGCGAACATCGCCGCACCGAACAACAGCGCCACCAGGTTGGTCGTCCAGACCGCCGGCAACCGCATCATGCGCATATCGATCAACGGGTTCCGCGACCGCAGTTCGACCGTGATCCAGCCGACGAGCAGTACGGCGGCCGCCACGAACAAACCGATTGTCGACAAAGAACCCCAGCCCCACGACCGACCCGCACTCAACGGCAGGAGCAGCGCGACCAGCCAGCCCGACAGCAACGCGGCGGCCAGCCAGTCGATCCGGCCCGGCACCCGCTGCGGCGACTCGGGCACGTACCGGCGAGCCATCACAGCGGCCAGCGTGACGACGACGAGCGGAATCCAGAACAGCCAGCGCCAGCCGAGCGCCTCGACGATCGGGCCGGCCAGGACGATGCCCAGACCGCCACCGACCGCAATGACAGCGGACAGTACGCCGACCACGGACGGCACCCGCTCCGGCGGGAACTCGTCGCGGATGATGCCGAACGCAAGCGGGAACACCGCGCCGCCGAGGCCCTGGACCACCCGGGCACCGATCAGTACGCCGATGTTCGGGGCGATCGCAGCGAGCAGACAACCGACCGCGAGGGCAGCCAGCGCGATCAGCAGCGTGCGCTCCTTGCCGACCATGTCGCCGATCCGCCCGAGCAGTGGGGTCGCCACCGAGACCGAAAGGAGCAGTGCGGTGAACACCCAGGTGACGGTGCCGGCCGTCGTACCCAGGTCGCGCTGGATGACCGGCAACGCCGGGCTGACCAGCGATTGCAACATCGAGAACGCGGCCACGACGGTCGCCAGCACAGCCAGCGTCAGGCGTGGAGAGGAACTACTTCCAGGCATGCAGAAGTCCTTCGAAAGGGTGTGAGTACGCCACTTGCGGCGGCGTCAGAAGTCCCCGGCCTGGTAAAGTCGAGGTACGCCTCCACTATAACGGAGGCATACCTCCGGTTCCAAGTCGTTAGGGTGAAGTGTGGATCAGACCAGGCCGGCGTTGCGGGTCGACGTACGACGGCCGCAGCGGGCCGACGCGCGGCGGAACTTCGACGCCCTGCTCGCCGCCGCGCGGGAGGCGTTCGCGACCAAAGGGGTCGATGCGTCGCTGGAGGAGATCGCGCGTCGGGCCGGTGTCGGCATCGGCACGCTGTACCGCAACTTCCCTACCCGGCAGGACCTGCTGAACGCGGTCTACCTGGGCGAGATCGAGGAGTTGTGCATCGCCGCCGAGGACGTGGCCGACCTGCCGCCGTGGGAGGCTTTGACCACCTGGCTGCGCCGGTTCGTCGGGTACGCCGCGACCAAGCGCGCGATCTACGAGTCGCTGAACCGGGAGTCCGAGAGCTTCAAGATCTCCCGGGAGGCGATGTTCGCCGCCGGCACCCCACTGTTCGAGCAGGCGCAGAAGTCCGGCGACGCCCGCTCGGACGTGAACTTCGACGACGTACTGCGGATGGTCAGCGGCCTGACCGCGGCCGGGTACGTCGACGACGCGCAGCGCGACCGGGTCCTGGCGATCGCCCTCGACGGCATCCGCAACCGCTGACCCGCGGACGCCCAGGCCATCACAACCGGGCCTGATGACCGGCAACAGGCGCGGTGACGTGGATTCGGCGTCATTGTGATGGCCTGGAGATCCGGCTCAGGCGAGTGAGAGTGCGACGCCGTCCAGGATGTCGTGCTCGGACACGAGCACTTCCTCCACGGCCAGCCGGTCGTACAACCGCTGCAGAATCAACGCGCCCGCACCGATCACGTCCACCCGTCCAGGATGAATCACCGGTACGGCGGAACGCTCGGCGCGACTGGAGTTTGTCAACCAGGCGGTGGTGTCGCGCAAGACCGGCCCGGCGATCCGCGCGTGGTGGATCTGCGACCAGTCGTACTCGGTCAGCTTGAGCGCGACAGCGGCGACTGTGGTGACCGTCCCGGCCACGCCGACCAACGCCCGGGCCTGACCGATCGGCACCGAGGTTGCGTCCAGCAACGCGTCCACGTCCTTGGCGATGGCGGCGAGCTCGTCCGGCGTGGTCGGGTCGGAGGTGACATGCCGCTCGGTCAGCCGCACCGAGCCGATGTCGAGTGACTCGGCTGCGATCACTCCGTCCGGGTCACCCAGAACCAGCTCGGTGGATCCACCGCCGATGTCGGCCACGAGGTAGGGGCCGGGTACGTCGAGCGCGGTCAGCCCACCGGTTGCGCCACGGAAGGTCAGCTCGGCCTCCTCGGCACCGGAGATGATGTCCGGCTCCACGCCGAAGCGCTGGGAGACTCCCGCGAAGAACTCGTCCCGATTGCTGACGTCCCGCGCCGCCGAAGTCGCCACGAAACGGGTCCGGGTCGCGCCGGACTGGCGGATCACAGCGGCGAAGTCGTCGGAGGCTGTGAACACCCGCTCGAGGGCTTCCGGTGCGAACGCTCCCGTCGCATCCACTCCCTGTCCGAGGCGGACGATCGTCATCCGCCGGTCGACCTCGACGAGCTCACCGTGTGCCAGGTCGGCGATCAGCAAACGGATGGAATTCGTCCCGCAGTCCACCGCGGCGACGCGGTCAGACACACGGACCTCGGCGGCCCCAGTCTTCGAGGGCTTCGAGGGTTTCGTCGCCGAGGGGGTTCACGCCTGGGCCGGCGGCCAGGGAGTGGCCGGCCAGGACGTGGAGGCATTTGACCCGGGTGGGCATGCCACCGGCGGTGATGCCGGCGATCTCCTCGACGTGTTCGATCGACTCGCGGTGGGCCAGGTAGGACTCGTGGGCGGCGCGATAGCGAGCGGCCAGGTCCTCGTCGGTGCCGAGCCGGTCCGTCATCTCTTTCATCATGCCCTCGGCCTCGAGCGTGCCGATCGCGGACGCGAGTCGCGGGCAGGTCACGTAGTACGTGGTCGGGAACGGCGTACCGTCCGGCAGGCGGGGCTCGGTCTCCACCACGTCGGGCAGGCCGCAGCTGCATCGGTGGGCGATGGACCGGATCCCGCGCGCGGTCCGTCCGAGCTGCTTGCTGACCGCTTCGAGGTCGTCAGGACTAACGGTCACCGGGTCGCCTTCGGAGATGGGGTCAAGATCGGCTTCGGGGTCGGCTTGGCCGGCTTCGGGGTCGACGGGACGGCGGGTTTGCCCGCGCCCTCGACGCTCCCCCACAGCCTGGTGTACCAGGTCGGCTGCTGCTCGTCGGCCGAGGCGTCGGACGGCGTCGAAGGCTCCGGCGGCGCACCGATCGGCTTCCCGTCCGCGCCGATCACGCGGTAGCCGACCTCACCCGGCATCACCCAGCCGAGCCGCTGCCGGGCCTGCGCCTTCACGTACGCGTCGTCGTCCCAGCGGGCGATCTCGTCGTTCAGCTCGCCGACCCGCTTCTCCCGGTCGCGGATCTCCTGCTGCAGCGCGGTGATCTGCTGGTGCTGGTCGAACCACACCCGCAGGCTCTGCGCGTACGACACGATCAACGCACCGAGCACGAGCAGTACGACGGCCGCCCGGCCGGTGAGGTTGCGGGAGCCCCGGGTCCGGGCCGGTTCGGCCGAGGTTCCCGTCGTACGGCGTTTGGGCTGGTCGCCCCGCCGGGCCGGTGGACGCGACTGGGTCCGACTCGACGGACGCGAGCCGGGGCGTGCACCGGATTCCCGACGGGACGAGGCCATCCAATCAGCCCTTGAACCGCGGGAAGGCCGAGCGGCCGGCGTAGACCGCCGCGTCGTCGAGCTCCTCTTCGATCCGGAGCAGCTGGTTGTACTTCGCGGTCCGGTCGGACCGGGCCGGCGCGCCGGACTTGATCTGGCCGCAGTTGGTCGCGACCGCCAGGTCGGCGATGGTGGTGTCCTCGGTCTCACCGGAGCGGTGGCTCATCATGCAGGTGAAGCCGCTGCGGCGGGCCAGGTCGACCGCGTCCAGGGTCTCGGTCAGCGAGCCGATCTGGTTCACCTTCACCAGCAGCGAGTTCGCCGCCTTCTCGGTGATACCGCGCTGCAGCCGCTCGACGTTGGTGACGAACAGGTCGTCGCCGACGATCTGGATCTTGTCGCCCAGCTGGGTGCTGAGGTTCTTCCAGCCGTCCCAGTCCTCCTCGTTCAGCGGGTCCTCGATCGAGACGATCGGGTACGACGCGACCAGGTCGGCGTAGTAGGCGATCATCTCGTCGGCCGACTTCTTGCCACCCTCGAACGCGTACACGCCGTCGGTGTGGAACTCGCTCGCAGCCACGTCCATCGCCAGCGCGATGTCCTTGCCCGCCTCCAGCCCGGCCTTCTCGATCGCGACCAGGATCAGGTCCAGCGCCTCGCGGTTGGTCGCCAGGTTCGGCGCGAAACCGCCCTCGTCACCGAGACCGGTGGACAGTCCGCGCTCCTTCAGCACCGCCTTCAGCGCGTGGTAGACGCCGGCGCCCTGCATCACTGCTTCGGCGTACGTCGGTGCGCCGATCGGGGCGATCATGAACTCCTGCACGTCGACGTTGCTGTCCGCGTGCGCGCCGCCGTTGAGGATGTTCATCATCGGCACCGGGAGCACGTGCGCGTTCGGGCCGCCGACGTACCGGAACAGCGGGAGGCCGGCCGACTCCGCGGCCGCCTTGGCGACGGCGAGGCTGACGCCGAGGATCGCGTTCGCGCCCAGCTTGGCCTTGTTCGGGGTGCCGTCCAGGTCCAGCAGGGCGTGGTCGATCAGCCGCTGCTCGTGGACGTCGTACCCGACGATCTCCTTGTCGATGTCCTCCAGGATGGCGGTGACCGCCTTCTGGACACCCTTGCCGCCGTACCGGGCCTTGTCGCCGTCACGCAGTTCGACGGCCTCGAACTGACCGGTGGACGCACCCGACGGCACGGCCGCCCGGGCTACGGTGTCGTCGTCGAGCAGAACCTCGACCTCGACAGTGGGGTTGCCGCGCGAGTCGAGGATCTCGCGGGCGCCGACGGCCTCGATGGTGGCCACATTGACTCCCAAGTTCTCGATGACGAATCAGCCTGAGCCTAGCTGCCAGACCAGCGAGCAGGGTGGACCGCGTCGGCCTCCACGATCGCATCCGGGGGTACCGACCGCGTGAGTAACACTCCGTTGGGTGCGCGATAGACGGCCAAATCCCTGGAATCCACGCCCAGCAAGACTTCTACGGCCGATCGCCGCCTGACCGGACTGTCCTTCGCAGGGGCCAGATGGACATGGGTACGCCGTCCCGGCAGCAAACCGTCACGCTGGATCGCCGGCAGCGCTTGCCGGTTGGTCCCGTGCCAGAGCAGGTGATCGGGGTGCACCCGTTCCCAACTGTTCTCCAAGGCTTCACACGTCACCGGCATCCCGGCGAGCGAGTGGCCCTGACACGCCCGGATCCGGTCGCCGTCCACCTGTAGGCGCTGCTTGTCGTTGTGCTCCACGGCGGCATCGAGCGCCGTACGGTCCATCTGCAGGACCCGAAGGACATCGTCGATCAGCGCCCAGCCGTCCGCACTCATCGTGAGACCGCGCTCACCTGCTGTATGCCTGAGCAGCCTGGAGACCTTCCGGCTGTCCCTGCTCACAGCAACATCCCCTTCAGCTCGTCCACCCGATCACTCGCATCCCCGCGCGTGACGATGTAGTACCGCACCGGCGGCAGGTCCTTCACCGGAATCCGCCGTACGGCGCTCGTCACCCGGACCGACCCGTTCACGACGGCCGGACCTACTCCTAGACGGACGAAGTGGACCAGCAGTTCCCACCCCTCCGCCTCCACCGCGACGGACCACCGGATGCCTTGATCCAGCATGCTCCGCTCCAGCTGCTGCCGGTGCGGACGCCCCTTCGGCGGTACGACGAGCGCCTCGTCCTGCAGGTCCTTCAGCCTGATGCTCCGCCGATCGGCCAGGCGGTGATCAGCCCGGGTGATCAGGGTCTGCGGGTACTGCGACAGCACCTCGCACTCGAGATCGTCCGGCGGAACTGTCAGCGCCGTGACCCCGACATCTGCCGTGCCCTCCCTCACCGCCGCGAGGGTCTCACTGGCATCTCCGGTCCTCAGCTGCAGCTCACGCCCTTTCGCCAGGAACCGTCTGATGGGGTCGCCCAGGAGGTACAGGTACGTGCCTGAGCCCGCCACGAGCACGAGCGGTCTGGACGGCGCCAGATCCAATGTGCCGAGGAACTCGGCCGCCCTGTCGCGGCTGTCGTTCGCGAAAGCCGCCAACTGCTCCCCGACCTCGGTCAGCCGCAGCAGCCGGCCCTGCTTGAGATACAGCGACCTGCCCAAGCGCGCTTCGAGCTTGCGGATGCGGGTGTGGAGGGCCGGCTGGCTGACGTGCAACTCGGCTGCGGCGCGGGTGAAGTTGCGGTGCCGGGCGAACACCGCGAACGCTTCCAGGTCCTCCGCGACCAATCCAATCATTACTTCAAACTATAGCTGTTGAGCTGATTGATAGTTCTGCTGGAGAGTCCGAGTCGTCAGCCTGAAGACATGAACAGATTGGGAATCGACATCGGCCGGGTGATCATCGACGGATCCTCGGGGACCGGTGACACGTCGTTCTTCTCCGGCGACACCACGGCCATGCTGCGGACCCCCGCCGTACCAGGGGCTTTCGAGGCGATCACGCGATTGGTGCGGTTGTTCGACGGGCAGGCGTGGCTGGTGTCCAAGTGTGGACCGCGGGTGCAGCAACGCTCACTGGAATGGTTGCGGCATCACCGCTTCTTCGAACTGACCGGCATTGCCGAGGGCAACGTCCGCTTCTGTCTGCAACGCCCGCAGAAGGCGATCCACTGCGCCGACCTCGGCATCACCCATTTCGTCGACGACAAGCCGGACGTGATCGCGGCCATCGAGGGTGTGGTCGCCTACCGCTACCTCTTCAAGAACTGGGCGTCGACCGAGGCCCAGATCCTCGATGACCTACAGGCCGAAGGCGCGGCGGGCGTCGGCAAGCCCTTTGCGGTTCTCGGCCGGGTCGGCGATCCCGGTGCGGACGTCGTTTGAGCACCGCCAGGCGAAGTAGCCGGCCTGGACGGCGTACCGCACCTGCAAGAACGCGTCGAGCCCGGCCTCGACCTCATCGCGCAACTCCGGCCGCTCCTTCAGGTACGCCGGAACGACTGAGCCGGGTCCGTTGACGTACATGACGGCCGAGGCCACGTCGTACAGCACCGGCCCGTGCATCGCCGCACCCCAGTCGATCAACGCGGTGGCGCCGTCCTGCAGACGCATGAACGCCTCCGGGGACGGGTCTCCGTGCAACCACCCCCAGGTCAGCGGACCGAGCCGTCGTACCCCTTCCATCGCACCCTCGACGGCAGGCCGGATCCACTCCTCGAGGTCCAGCGACGACTCGAAGACCCGCAGGAACTGAAGCCATTCGGCCACGTCCCCCTCGGCAGTCCGGCTCTCCTGATGCACCCGCCCCAGCAGCTCACCAACCGCAGCCGCGTCAGCGTCGGTCAGCGGCACCCCGTCGACGAACTCCAGTACGCCGACCCACCGGCCGTCGTACGCCTCGACCAGCCGGCGAGCGTTGCTGGGGACCGGCCGACCGGTCACAAACCCCGCGTCACCAAGCCGAGCCGCCAACTCCAGCCCAGGCCCGAACCCCTCGTCACTCGCATCCACCGCCTTGACGACAACCCGCCACTCATCGCCCTCAGCCAGCCAGGTCGTCGACCCCATCCCACCCGGCAACCGCGCCACCCGCGTCGCCTTCCGCCCCCACCGCTCCGCCAGCAACTCCGCGACATCCACCCGCCCCACCCTGCCAGCCCGGTCGCTGGGCTCGCATCGGGTTTTCAGCCGGCGGACTCGGTGGTGCGGATCTCTTGGGCCAGGTGCTGGATGGTGGTGCGGAGGGCTTGTTCGGGGTCGATGCCTAGGGTGCGGGACTCGCGGACCAGATCCAGCAACTGCTGCCCGATGCGGTCGGCATCGTCAGCAGGCTCGGCCCTCTTCACCTCCGCGGGGAGATGCTTGGCGGCTCGGCCGAGGACCTTGTCGGCCAAGGCCAGGGCGGGGAGGGCCAGGGGGATGCCTTCGAGGACTGAGGTGCGTTGTTTCTCGGCGGCCTTGATGGTTTCCCAGTTGGCTTCGACGGCGGCCGCGTCGGCTGCGTCAACGGTGCCGAAGACGTGCGGGTGGCGGCGGATGAGTTTCTCGACGATGTCGCCGGCCACGTCGTCGACGGAGTAGCCCTCGTCCGGGTCCTCCTCGGCGATCCGGGAGTGGAACGCGACCTGGAGGAGGAGGTCGCCGAGCTCTTCGCGAAGGTGGGCGCGGTCGCCGGTGTCGATGGCCTCGAGGGTCTCGTAGGTCTCCTCGAGCAGGTACTTCGCCAGGCTCTCGTGCGTCTGCTCCTGGTCCCACGGGCAGTTCCGGCGCAGCCGGTCCATCACCCGCACCAGGTCGATGAGCCGCGCGCCGGGTACGTCGTACGACCCGTGCAGGATCTCCACCTCGTACGGCGGACGGGGCTCCCGACTCAGCTGGTCGGCCACCACCCGCAACAACCCGGGCTCCCCGTCCTCACCGACCAGCCAGACGACTCGCTGACCCGCGCCGGCCGCAGCCGAAAGCCACGCCCAGTGCTCGGCGACTCCGCCTTCGACCTGGGAAACCACCAGGCCGGACCCCACCAAAGCCTGCACATCCGGCCTCGCCGGAACGGCCGCGCCGGCGCCGGAGGAGATCCCCGCGGCGCCGATGGCGTCGGCGTCGGCGAAGGCCTGCCAGGCCGCGCGGGTGAGCAGGCCTGGTGCCACCCGAGGGCTGGTCAGGACGACCTTGATCGCACCGCCCGCGGTGTCACCAGGCATCCAGGTACCTCAGCCCTGGGGCTGGTTCTGCTGGGCGGCCTGCTCGGCGGCTTCCCGCTTGGCCTTGGCCTGGGCGGACTCCTCGGACAGCGAGCCGGAGATCTTGCTGTCGATCCGGCCGTCGGTCCACTGACCGAAACGCGGCGAGATGTCGACGTCGACGTCCTTCGAGGCTTCCTTGATCGCCTGCAGACCGGCCTGCTGGGCCACCTGCACCTTCGGGTCCTTGACCCCGGTGCCGCCGCCGAGCTTGATGGTCGCGACCGCGGCCGCGGCGACCTGGTGCAGGAAGTCCCGCGCCACCGGGTCCGCCTCGAACTTCGCGTACGCCGTCGGGTCGTTGACCACCAGCTTGGCCGCCTCGGCGGTCTCGGCGTCGCTGACCGCGATCGACCGTTGCTCGCTGACATGGGCCACCAGCGCGTTGTTCACCAGTTCGCTCAGCGCCACCGTGCTGTTGAAGTCCTGCCCGAGCGCGGTGCTGACCGCACGGGAGGTGGTGTCGACGTCACCGACGGTGATCTCCGTGTCGCCGACCACGGCCGCCGCACCCGGGTGCGTCCCCGCCGCGCAGCCGCCGACCAGCAGCACTGTCGCCACTGCCGCACCGAGGGCCCGAAGCCGTCGCGATGTGCTCACCGAATCTCCTCGCCTTGTCCAGTTCAAGTTCACGCCGGCACCCCGATCGGTTCGGCGATCACGTCGTCGATCAGCCGGGTGCACCACTGCAGCAGCTCCTGGTCGCGGAGCGGCTGACCGGCGACCGGCCGGGTGGCAGGTCTCGGCACCAGGATCGTACGCAGTTGCGGCTTCACCAGACTCTTCGGGTACAGCCTGTTCAGCCGGAGCACCTTCGAATCGGGCAGCTCGACCGGCCCGAACCGGATCAGATTGCCCTGCAGCGTGACGTCGTGCAGACCGGCCTGGCGGGCGTGGTTGCGGAACTTCGCCACCTCGACCAGGTTCAGCACCGGCTGCGGGATGTCGCCGTACCGGTCGTGCAACTCCTCGACCAGCTCGGCGACGCCGTCCTCGTCGCGGACGGCGGCCAGCCGCTGGTACATCTCCAGCCGCAGCCGCTGCGACGGGATGTAGTCGTGCGGCAGGTGCGCGTCGATCGGCAGCTCGATCTTGACCTCGGGCTCCTCGGTCTGGGTGTCGCCGCGGTACTCGGCCACCGCCTCGCCGACGAGCCGGACGTACAGGTCGAAGCCGACGTCGGCGATGTGGCCGGACTGCTCACCGCCGAGCAGGTTGCCGGCGCCGCGGATCTCCAGGTCCTTCATCGCGACCGCCATGCCGCCGCCCAGGTCGGCGTGCTGCGCGATGGTGGCCAGCCGGTCGTGCGCGGTCTCGGTCAGCGGCTTCTCCGGCGGGAAGAAGAAGTACGCGTACGCGCGCTCCCGGCCCCGGCCGACCCGGCCCCGGAGCTGGTGCAGCTGGGACAGGCCGAGCAGGTCGGCGCGCTCGACGATCATCGTGTTCGCGTTGGAGATGTCGATACCGGACTCGACGATCGTCGTACAGACGATCACATCGGACTGCTTCTCCCAGAAGCCCTGGATCACCTGCTCGAGGTGGTGCTCCGGCATCTGGCCGTGTGCGACCGACACCCGCGCCTCGGGCACGAGCTGGCGGATCCGGGCGGCGGCCTTCTCGATCGTGTTCACCCGGTTGTGGACGACGAAGACCTGACCCTCGCGGAGCAGCTCGCGCCGGATCGCGGCGGTCACCTGGCCTTCCTCGTACGCGCCGACGAAGGTCAGCACCGGGTGCCGCTCCTCCGGCGGGGTGGCGATCGTCGACATCTCCCGGATGCCGGTGATCGACATCTCCAGCGTCCGCGGGATCGGCGTCGCCGACATGGTCAGTACGTCGACCGCGGTCCGCAACCGCTTCAGCTGTTCCTTGTGCTCGACGCCGAACCGCTGCTCCTCGTCGACCACGACCAGCCCGAGGTCCTTGAACGCGACCTCGCCGCTGAACAGCCGGTGCGTTCCGATCACCACGTCGACCGACCCGTCGGCGAGACCGTCGACCGTGGCCTTGGCTTCCTTGTCGGTCTGGAACCGCGACAGCGGCGCCACGTTCACCGGGAAGGCGGCGTACCGCTCGGCGAAGGTCGCGTAATGCTGCTGCACGAGCAGCGTCGTCGGCACCAGGATCGCGACCTGCTTGCCGTCCTGCACCGCCTTGAACGCGGCCCGGACGGCGATCTCGGTCTTGCCGTAGCCGACGTCACCGCAGACGATCCGGTCCATCGGCATCACGCGCTCCATGTCGCGCTTCACGTCGTCGATGGTGGCCAACTGGTCCGGCGTCTCCACGAACGGGAACGCGTCCTCCAGTTCGCGCTGCCACGGGGTGTCGACCGCGAACGCGTGGCCCTTGGTCGCCTGGCGGGCGGCGTACAGCTTGATCAGCTCGCCGGCGATCTGGCGGACCGCCTTACGGGCACGGCCCTTGCGCTTGGCCCAGTCGCCGCCGCCCATCTTGTCCAGGCTCGGCTGCTCGCCGCCGACGTACCGGGTGACCTGGTCGAGCTGGTCGGTCGGCACGTACAGCCGGTCGCCGGGCTGGCCGCGCTTGCTCGGTGCGAACTCGATGACGACGTACTCGCGGGTGGCCTTCTGCGTGCCGGTTCCGACGGTCCGCTGCATCATCTCGACGTACCGGCCGACGCCGTGCTGCTCGTGGACGACGAAGTCGCCGGGCTGCAGCTCGAGCGGGTCGATCGTCTTCTTCCGCCGGCTCGGCATCCGTTGCTGGGAACGCCGTTCGGCCATCGACCGCTGACCGGCCAGGTCGTTCTCGGTGAGGACGGCGAATTTGATGCCGTCGGCAATGAATCCGTGGTCGAGCTGACCCTGTGAGATCAGCACGACGCCCGGCTCGGGGATCTCGTCGATGCCCTCGACCACCCGGGCAGGCAGCTCGGCTTCGGACAACACCTCGGCCAGACGCTGGGCGGGACCATGACCCTCAGTCACGCAGACGATGCGCCAGCCGTTCCGCAGCCAGCCGCGGATGTCCTCGACGGCGGCCGCGGTCTCACCGCGGTACGGATCGACCTCGTGGGCGGCGATCGCCCGGCTCCGGACCGCACCCGCGTCCGGGTCGATGTCGAACGAGACCCGCTCGCCCATCGAGTCGCGTAGCTCGGGCGCGTCGGTCGGCGCCGCGGCGAACGGCGACATGCTCCACCAGGCCAGGCCGTTGCTCAGCGCATGCGACCGGACATCGCCGAGGGAGATGTACGCCGCCGCACCCAGATCGATCGGCGCCTCGCCACCACCGGCAGCGGCCGCCCACGACGCTTCCAAGAACTCCTGGCTGGTCGCGACCAGGTCGTGTGCCCGGGCCCGC
The DNA here is from genome assembly GCF_004342025.1 of Kribbella steppae. Taxonomy (GTDB): domain Bacteria; phylum Actinomycetota; class Actinomycetes; order Propionibacteriales; family Kribbellaceae; genus Kribbella; species Kribbella steppae. The sequence goes on from NZ_SLWN01000002.1 coordinate 647,826, forward strand.
ACCCGCTCAGGGTCGCTGACCACGACATGGGTCCCGGCCGGCATCAAGTCGACCAGCAACTCCATCTCGTCGACGAGAACCGGGGCCAGCGACTCCATGCCCTCCACGGCATGCCCTTCGGCCAGCTTCTCGAACAGCTCGGCGAGCTCCGGGTGCTCCTTCGCCAGTACGGCGGCCCGCGAGCGCACCTCGTCGGTCAGCAGCAACTCACGGCACGGGGGTGCCCACAGGCCGTGCTCGGCGATCTCCAGCGACCGCTGGTCGGCGACCGCGAAGTACCGGATCTCCTCTACGTCGTCGCCGAAGAAGTCCACCCGCAGCGGGTGCTCCTCGGTCGGCGGGAACACGTCGATGATGCCGCCGCGGACCGCGAACTCACCGCGCCGCTCGACCAGGTCGACCCGGTGGTACGCCGCCCCGGCCAACTGCTCGACGACGTCCTCGAGCTCGACCGTGTCACCGACGTGCAACTGCACCGGCTTCAGGTCCGCGAGACCGGCGACCTGCGGCTGCAGCACGGACCGCACCGGCGCGACCAGGATCTTGATCGGCCCGGTGGTCTCGTCCGACGGGTCGGGATGAACCAGGCGCCGCAGTACGGCGAGACGCCGGCCGACCGTGTCGGACCGGGGCGAGAGCCGCTCGTGCGGAAGGGTCTCCCAGGCCGGGTAGTAGGCGACGTTGGCGGGATCGACCAGGCATTGCAGGGCCTCGGTGAGCTCCTCGGCCTCGCGGAACGTCGCCGTCACCGCGAGCACCGGGCGGTCGGCGCCCTTCTGCTCGGACGCGAGCGCGGCGAGCAGGACCGGGCGCACCGGGCCAGGCGTGCTCAGGTCGAGTGTCGTGACGCCCTCGGTTCGGGCGTCGCGAACGGCCTCGGCCACCACCGGATCGGTGATCAGGGTGTCGACCAGACCGCTCAGCTTCACGAGTTGTACTTCCCTTGGGTTGCATCGAGGCCGTCGGTGAGCAGCGACTCCACCGCGTCCGCCGTACGATCCACCGCGAACGGCAGGTCCTTGCGCTCGGTGGCGGAGAACTCGTTCAGGACGAAGTCGGCAGGGTTCTGCCGGCCCGGTGGACGACCCACACCGAACCGGACTCGATAGTACTCACCGGTGCCAAGCGATTTCCGCAGCGACTTGAGCCCGTTGTGGCCGTTGTCGCCGCCGCCGAACTTGGCCCGCAGGACGCCGAAGTCGATATCCAGCTCGTCGTGCACCACGACCAGGCCGGTCGGTTCGACCTTGAAGAACTTCATCAGCCCGGACACCGGTCCGCCGGACTCGTTCATGTACGACCGGGGTTTGGCCAGCACGGTCCGGATGCCGCTGATCCGGGTCTCGATCACCTCGGACCGGACCTGCTTGTGCTGCTTCCACTTGCCGCCGGTGCGGTCGGCCAGCTCGTCGGCGACGAGGTGACCGATGTTGTGCCGGGTGCGGGCATAGGAAGGGCCGGGATTCCCCAGTCCGACGACCAACCACACGTCGTCCGCCACGGATCCCGGCCCTCCTGCTGTGTCTGGGTGCTGAGGCGCAACCTTACTCGGCGGCCGCGGCCACCGGCTCCTCGGCCGGAGCCTCCGGCTCGTCCCGCTCGATGCCGGCCTCGGCCTCGGCGTCGGCCAGCTCGGCCTCGGCCTGCTCGGCGGTCTGCTGGGCGGTGACGTTCACGATCAGGGTGTCCGGCTCGATGGCCAGCGTGGTCCCGCTCGGCAGCTCGATGTCGGACGCGTGCAGCTGGGCGCCGACCTCGAGGCCCTCGATGGACAGCGTGACGCCGTCCGGGATGTGGGTCGCCTCGGCCTCGACCAGGATGCTCGGGTGCTCCAGCACGACCAGGGTTTCGCTGACGGCCTCGCCCTCGAGGTGGACGGCGATGTCCACCTGGACCTTCTCGCCGCGCCTCACGATGACCAGGTCGACGTGCTCGATGAAGCCCTTCAGCGGGTCACGCTGGACCTGCTTCGGCAGCGCGAGGTGGCTCTCGCCGTCCTCGACCTCGATCAGCAGCAGGGCGTTGGCGGTCTTCAGGGCCAGCATGGTGTCGTGACCGGGCAGCGTGATGTGCACCGGGTCACTGCCGTGGCCGTACAGGACTGCGGGAACCTTGTTGTCCCGGCGGATTCGGCGGGCAGCACCCTTGCCGAACTCCGTGCGCGATTCGGCTTGGATCTTGACCTCGGCCACGAGATGAACTCCTCAGGTGCGTTGCGGTGATCTGTTGTCAGGTGGAACTCGGCTGCGGCCTCAGCGGGCGCTTTGTGACCCCGGAGAAGGCGTCAGGCAACGAACCACCGCGTCGATCACGGAGCCGCGCCCAACAGTTCTCGGGGGGCGTCCCTCGCCGAGGCAACCAAAACAGTCTACCCATCACTGCGCCCGGACAGGAAATCCGTTCTTCAGCTGCCGTTCAGCGGCACCAGGCGGTGTTTTTTCCCCGGAGGGCTATACCGGAATCCACTGGACCTGCCGTCCGCTACGTTGCCCGCGTGTTTGCGTTCAGCCTGATCAGCGTCCTGTTCGCCGGTATGGTGCTCGCGGCCGTCGCCGTACTGATCGTCGTGCTGATGAAGAACCGCCAGGACTTCCTCCGGCGGCGGGCGGCGGAGGCGGCGTCCTTCGGCTGGGTTCTGACCCCGCCGAACCCCTGGCTGATCGAGGTCACCGCCCGGCTGTTCCAGCGCGGCCGGCCCGGCGAGATGTTCGCGGGCGACTTCCGCGGTCGCGGTCTGTGCGTCCTCGAGTACACCTACACGACCAGCTCGGGCTCGAAAGGTCAGACACAGAACCACACCGTGCACGTGGTCGCGCTCAATCTGCCGGTCGCGTTGCCGCCGCTGACGCTCACCAGGGACTCGGGTCTCAAACGGATGTTCGGCGGCCGTGATCTGGAGCTGGAGAGCGAGGCGTTCAACGACGCGTTCCGGGTCGGCTGCGAGGACGACCGGTATGCCTCGGCCGTCCTGCATCCGCGGATGATGGAGTGGATGCTGTTCAACCGCGGCCTGGAGTGGCAGTTCGCCGGGAACGCGCTCGTCTCCTGGGGCCACGGTTCCTTCGTCGTTCGCGACGTGCTCGCCCGGCTGGAGGCGATGGCCGGTGTGATCGACCGCATCCCGCCGTACGTCGTCCGCGACTACGGCAAGCCGACGTACTAGCTGAGCTTCGTCCAGACCTGGCGGAGGGCTCGGGCGGCGTCGCCTTCCAGACCGGCGTCGTCCAGCGTCTCCGCGAGCTCGTCGAACTCCGGGCCCCAGCGCCACGCGACGCGGCGGAGCTGCTCAGGCAGCGACGGGTCTTGGAGCGAGCTGGCATCGCCGCGGACCTGCTGTGCGGTCAGGGCCTCGGTGACGCCGTGCTTCTCGGCGAGCTGGAAGGCGAGGACCGCGAGGGCTGCCTTCCCCTTGTTGTAGAGCGCGTACGACGACTTGGCTGCGCTGGCCGCACCGGGCTGATCGCCGACCACCATGGGCGTGACCGCGGTCCCGGCCCACAGGCCGGCGGCCTGCTCGGCGGCTGAGCCGGACAGCATCAGGTGCGTCGGACTCGGCCCACCGGTCGGCGGTGGGCCAATCACACCGGCATCCACGAACGTGGCCTGGGAGACCGCCTCCTGCGCTTCCCGCAGCGACTTCGGCGACAACGGGTTCGCCTCGATGTAGAGACCGTCGAACCCGGCCCGACCGACCTGTACGGCGATGTCCACCGCGCCCTGTGGTGCACACGAGCACAACACCGCCTCGGCCGCACCGACCGCCTCGGCGAACGGCGTACCGATCAACCCTGCTGCCTCGGCGCGCGCCGTACTCTCCGGACTCCGCCCTTCCGGCACCCAGTGCACTTCGTGGCCTGCGGCAACCAGTTGCGCGGCCAGTTTCGAACCCATCGCGCCGGGGTGGAACACAGCGATCCGCATGGAGCCCATCCTCTGAGAAGCGGTCAGTGCTCCCCAAGATATGCCAGTACGGCGAGGACGCGGCGGTGCTGCTCGTCGTTGGTGTGGAGGCCGAGTTTGGACAGGATGCTGCCGACGTGGGTCTCCACGGTGCGCTCGGTCAGGAACAGCCGGCGCCCAATGCCGACGTTGGTGCAGCCCTCGGCCATCAGCGTGAGTACCTCACGTTCCCGCGGCGTCAGCGGCGCGAGCCGGTCGTCGGACCGCTGGCGGCCGAGGAGCCGGGTGACCACTTCGGGGTCGAGGGCTGACCCACCGGCCGCGACCCGGTCGAGCGCGTCCAGGAACTCGTCGACCGCGAGCACCCGATCCTTCAGCAGGTAGCCGAACCGGCCGGTCGCGACCAGCTCGACCGAGTGCCGGGTCTCGATGTGCTGGGACAGCAGCACGATGGCCAGCCCGGGATGCAGCATCCGGAGCCGGCGCGCCGCCCGGGCCCCGTCGTCGGTCTGGTCGGGCGGCATCCGGATGTCGATCACCGCCAGGTCGGGTGAGGTCTGCGCGACCACGGTCATCAGGCTTGGTGCGTCCGGCGCGAGGCCGACGATCTCGTGCCCGGCGTCGGCCAGCAACCGCGCCAGCCCTTCCCGGAACAACGCCGAGTCCTCCCCGATCACGATCCGCATCATCCGCCCCCGTTCACGATCGACCTCGTCCGCCCGTTCACGATCCGCATGGCAGCACCGCCTCGACCGTCGTACCGCGGCCGGCCGGGCTCCGGAGGTTCAGCGACCCACCCACCGCAGCCACCCGATCCAGCAACCCGCTCAGTCCCGACCCCGGACGCGGCGCCGCACCACCACACCCGTCGTCCTCGATCAGCACCGTGACCTGCTCGGTCGAGTGCGACACCCGGACCGCGATCGAGGTCGCGTTCGCGTACTTCGCCGCGTTCGTCACCGCCTCGGCCGCCACGAAGTACGCCGTCGTGGCCAGCTCCTCAGGCAGGTCCGACGGGATCTGCAGCCGGACTGGAATCGGCAGCGACTGCGTGATCGCGCTCAAGGCGGCATGCAGGCCGTCGTCCAGGCTGGTCGGCCGCAACCCGTGCGCGATCTGGCGCAACTCCGCGACCGCCGTGGCCAGCTCCGCGACCCCCTGATCGAGCAGCCCGTCGACGTCCACCGTCCCGTCGTCCAGGTGCCGCTGCGCCAACCGCATCGCCATCCCCAACGAGACGAGCCGCTGCTGAGCCCCGTCGTGGAGATCCCGCTCGAGCCGCCGCCGCTCTTCGTCACCCGCCTGCACAAGTCGCGCCCGGCTCGCCTCCACCTCCCGCAAGGCCCCGGCCAACTCAGCCCTGAGCCTCGTCACTTCAACCAGACTGGCCGCCCCAGCCGCCACTGCCTTCAGTACGGCGGGACTGGTCGAATCCGACGCGAGTACGCCGATCTGCGCACCACCCAGCATCACCGGAACCAGCTGTGGGCTGCCGACCGGCGTACCAGCGGCATCGACGAACCCCGACGCGCCAGGGATCAGCAGACCGACACGAAGACCCGGGTCGCGCAGTGCGGTGCGCAGAGCGGCCTCCAGCTCCTCCGGTTGGGCCTGCTCGGTGTGGATCCGGCGTTGCAGGTCATCGATCGCCAGCAACGCTGCGCGCCGCGGTGGGTAGAGCCGGCGATCCACCGAGCGCTGCAGTCTCGTCCGGAGTGGTGAGAGGACTAGGGCGCAGACCGCTGTGGCTGCGGCGGCCACAACTGCGGAGTCGCTGAGGACCAGCCCAAGTGATACTGCCGCCACCGCGTAGGTGCCCAGGAGGACGACCATCACGATGCCGTAGGTGACGGTGTCGGCCAGCACGCGGTCGACGTCGTACAGGTCGTGCCGGAGCATCGCCACCGCGACGGAGACCGGGAGGGATAGCAGCGCGACGAGACCGAAGACCGTCGCCACGATGCCGGTGTCACCGGTGACGACAATCTCGGCGAGGCAGACGAGCGGGTAGAGAACGGCGGCCACTCCGGCGAGCGACAGCCACTTGACCTGTGCCCGGACCTTGCCGGTCGACCGGCGGTACCGGATCACCACAGAGACGGCCGATGCCAAACACAGAGCCAGGAAGGCGGCGAACACGACTTCGCTCAGCACCTGGAGCGGCCGCGGCAGGGCGCCGTACGGGCGAGGTAGCTCCTGCAGAGGTGAGAGGAAGGGCGTTGTGGCGAACGCGCCGAAGACCTGTTGCGCGGTGCAGAGCAGCAGCAACGCCGGTGGAACGGGTCGCCAGCGCGGGCTGACCAGTTGACCGTTCGGGAAGTACAGCAGCAACAGGCTGACCGCGGCGAGCAGCCACCAACCACTCTCGTCCAGCCAAGCAACGACCCGGGTGTCCAGGCGCAGCCCCTCGGCGTTGTAGTAGACGTCGCGGGCCGTCAGGAAGACCGTGATCGCGCCGATCCAGCCGAGGAGTGCGCCGACCAAGGGTTCACGCCGGCTGACCACGAGTCCGAGCGCTGCGATAGCAGTCCCGATCGCGGCGAGGCCGATGAAGTTCCGGAGCGTGTGCGGGCCGGTGCTGTACGCGATCAGCAGCCAGGAACCTCCCGCGACCATCACCAGGACGAGCAGGAAGGTACCGAGCGCGACCCACCGCGGCCACCGCATGTCGTCAGAGTAAGTCCGCAGTACGCCGGACGGCTCCGAGCCAGCACGGAGACCGCCTCCGTGTCGGCTCCGATGTGTCGAGTGGCCCGTCCGACGTTTCCTGAGGTCGTCAGCTCACATCTCGGAGGATCACCATGACGACCCAAACTGCTCCCAGCCCGACCGTTGCCGATCCCGTGCTCCGGCGCCGGGTCGGAATCGTTGCCTTGCTGCTGGCGCTCACCGCCGTCGCAGCGGTCTCGGGCGGACTGCTCTGGCCGGAGCCGGCCGCAGGCGGCGAGACCTACGCCCACAGCGACATCCAGCCCGTCCGCGATCTGTGGTGGGGGCTGCTGGTGGTTCTCAGTGCCGCACTCGTGATCAACGTGACGGCCCAGGCGCTGCTGACCACGTTCCTCGTGCGCCGCCGCGGCTCCGCGTGGGCGACGACAGGTGCCGTCATGATGTGGATCGGCACCGCGCTGTACGCCGTCGGAGGCGCCGGCTGGGCGGCCGCGTACTACTTCGCCACCGCACCCGGGGTCGACGCGAGCGTGATCGAGCGGATCAACGACGACTCCGCCCACCTGTTCGGCATGCTGATCCCCGGCGCCCTACTGATTGCCCTCGGCACCGTGATCCAGGCCGTCGGCCTCTGGCGCTCGCACGCCGTACCACGCTGGATCCCCCTGCTCTGGCTGACGATCGTGGCGACCTTCATCGTCCCCGGCAACGGTGTCGCCGGCCTGCTCACCGCCTTGCCGATGACAGCCGCCTCACTGGGTACGGCGTACTACGCCTGGCGTCGGGCCTGACGGTCAGGAGGCGGGACGCTACCCCTCGTCGTCGTGGGGTCCGAACCGTTGCCCAGGGACGCGGCCGGGTGCAGCGTGGAGGAAACAGCGGATCTCTGGGGAGGGACTCCAATGAGCGAGAACGCAATGGGGCGCCGCCAGGCGCTGAGGGGTGCGGGCATCGCCGCGGGTGGTGTGGCGATTGCCGGACTGGCGACTGCCACGCCGGCGGTGGCCGACAACGACAACGGGCTGCTCGGCAGCTGGATGTGCCGCCGGCAGGACGACGGCTCATCCGAGACGGTACGGCTGGTTCTGAGCTTCGCCGCGGGTGACGTGTTCGTGTCCCACGACATCAGCCCGGCCTCACCGCCGTTCACCGGTACCTGGTCGCGGCACGGCAAGTCGTTCCGGGCGACCTTCTGGACCGGGTTGGCAGGCGAGGAAGGACCGGGATCGGTCGGACCGACGGTCCGGGTCCGGCTCAGGGGCGTCCTGTCACACGGCAAGATCTCGGGGACCTACCGGGTCACCGTGTTCGCGCCGAACAGCGAGACCGAGGTGCTCGACTCCGCGACCGGGAAGGTGACCGGACGCCGGATCAGCGCCTGACGGTGTGCGCGCCTGACCGGCCGGCTGGGGAGGACGTCTGACGGTCAGGCGCGGCCGTCGAACAGGCTGGTCACCGAGCCGTCCTCGAAGACCTCGCGGATGGCCCGGCTGATCAGCGGCGCGATGGACAGCTCGGTCAGCTTGTCGAACCGTCGGTCCTCGGCGATCGGCAGCGTGTTCGTGACGATCACCTCGCTGGCCTGGCAGTTCTTCAGCCGGTCCACCGCCGGGCCGGACAGGATCGCGTGGGTCGCGGCGATCACCACACCCGCCGCGCCGTCGGCGTACAGCGCGTCGGCCGCCTTGGTGATGGTGCCGGCGGTGTCGATCATGTCGTCGACCAGGATGCAGACCCGGCCCTTGACCTCACCGACGACCCGGTTGGCGACCATCTCGTTCGGCCGGTCGATGTCGCGGGTCTTGTGGATGAAGGCCAGCGGTGCGCCGCTGAGGCGGGCCGACCACTGCTCGGCCACCTTGATCCGGCCGGCGTCCGGCGACACCACGGCCAGCTGCTGGTCGCCGTACTTCTCCTGCACGTACTTGCTCAGGATCGGCAGCGCCATGAGGTGGTCCACCGGGCCGTCGAAGAAGCCCTGGATCTGCGAGGTGTGCAGGTCGACGCAGATCAGCCGGTTCGCGCCGGCGGTCTTGAACAGGTCGGCCATCAGCCGGGCCGAGATCGGCTCGCGGCCGCGGTGCTTCTTGTCCTGCCGGGCGTACCCGTAGAACGGCAGCACCACGGTGATCCGCTTGGCCGACGCCCGCTTCAGCGCGTCGACCATGATCAGCTGCTCCATGATCCACTCGTTGATCGGCGAGGTGTGGCTCTGGATCACGAACGCGTCGCTGCCCCGGACCGACTCCTCGAACCGGACGTAGATCTCGCCGTTGGCGAAGTCGTACGCCGAGGTCGGGACCAGGCCGGCGCCGAGCTGCTCGGCGACCTGCTCGGCCAGACCGGGGTGAGCCCGGCCGGAGAACACCATCAGGTTCTTCTCGGTGGTTCGCTTCATCCCGCTCATGGCCGGCCTCCCGTTACGCCTTGTCGCCAGTGTCGCCCACAGCGCCGTTGTCCGCCTGCTGTGCAGCGTCGGTCTGCTGTGCGGCCAGGGCCTCTTCCGCGGCCTTGGCGGTCTTGGTGCCGGCGCGCTTGCGGGCCACCCAGCCCTTGATGTTGCGCTGCCGGGCCCGCGCGACCGCGATCTCACCCGGGCCGACGTCCTCGGTCAGCGCCGTACCGGCGGCCAGATACGCGCCGTCCGCGATCGTCCGCGGCGCGACCAGCACCGAGTTGCTGCCGATGAACGAGTGCTTGCCGACGTGCGTCGGGTGCTTCGCGACCCCGTCGTAGTTGGCGAAGATCGTGCCGGCGCCGATGTTCGCGCCCTCGCCGATCGTCGCGTCACCGGCGTACGTGAGGTGCGGCACCTTGGCGCCGTCGCCGATGCTGGTGTTCTTGGTCTCGACGAACGTCCCGATCTTGCCTTTCACGCCCACCGACGTACCGGGGCGGAGGTAGGCGAACGGACCGACCGACGCTCCGTCGCCGATGACCGAGCTGGAGCCGTGCGCCCGGATGATCGTGGCGTTCTCGCCGATCTCTACGTCGGTCAGCGTCGTGTCCGGGCCGATCGTCGTACCGCTCCCGACCGTGGTCGCGCCGTGCAGCTGGATGTTCGGTAGCAGGGTGACGTCGCGGGCCACCTGGACGGTCTGGTCGACCCAGGTCGTGTTCGGGTCGACGATCGTGACACCGTCGCGCATCAGTTTGTCGAGCGTACGGCGGTTCAGCTCGGCCCGGAGCGTGGCCAGCTGGACGCGGTCGTTCACGCCCTCGGTCTGCATCGCGTCGTCGGTCGAGTAGGCACCGACCCGCTTGCCGTCCTGCCGGGCGATCGCGAGTACGTCGGTCAGGTAGAGCTCGCCCTGCGCGTTGTCGGTGGTGATCCGGGCCAGGCCGTCGCGCAGCGTGGCCGCGTCGAACACGTAGATCCCGGCGTTGATCTCGTCGATCTGGCGCTGCTGCGGCGACGCGTCCTTGTGCTCGACGATCCCGGCGACGGTGCCGTCCTCGCCCGGGATGATCCGCCCGTACCCGGTCGGGTCAGGCACCCGCGCGGTCAGTACAGTCACCGCGTTGCCGTGCTTGTCGTGCGCGCCGACCAGCTCCTGCAGGGTCTCCGCCTCGAGCAGCGGTACGTCGCCCGACGTCACCACGACCGAGCCGTCGAAGTCCGCCGGTACGGCGGTCAGGCCGGCGCGGACCGCGTCACCGGTGCCCAGCTGCTGCTCCTGGACGGCGGTCTTCGCACCTGGGTCGACGTCCTTGAGGTGAGCCTCGACCAGCTCGCGGCCGTTGCCGACGACGACCACCAAGTGCTCCGGGGCGAGTGCACGGGCGGTGACCACCGCGTGCCCGACGAGACTGCGCCCGCCGATCTCGTGCAACACCTTCGGGGTCGCCGATTTCATCCGGGTTCCCAGACCGGCGGCCATGATCACGACCGCCGCGGGACGATGGGAAGTCACGCGGTCTTCTCCTCGAGTTCCCTGCGAGTTCTGGAACAAGTATCTGCACAGGCACTCGAAACGGTGCCCGCGCAAGCCTACTTGCTCCCCCGACCGCACCCCGCACCCGGCCGGAGGAACCGCGTGACCGGTCTCACTCCCACCCTCTGCTCACCCCGGTAACTCTGCGTGCCACTCACTTGCGGGGCAGCTGGAGGTGACCACCGCGGTCGGCTGAAGGTTCCGGACGTAGATCGTCCGGAAACGGTTCTACGGTGGCTGTATGAGCAGGCCGGCATAACCAGCCGCCACCCTGAGCGCTGCAATCCTGGACGAGTCAGAGGCCGGTCCATCAGGCAAGGAGCTTTCATGAGTTTGTCGCTCGGAGCAGTCGTGTTGAACGTGCCGGACATCAACGGCTCGGCGCCCTTCTGGAGCGAGGCCCTCGGGTACGACGCCCGCCCGGACAACCCCGCCTTCCTCGGGCCCAGGAACGGCGCGGGCACCCGCCTTCACCTCGACGAGACCGACCGCACCCACCTCGACCTCTGGGTCGACCGCAACACCTCAACCCTGGAAACCGAGGTCGACCGCCTGATCGCCCTGGGCGCTCAGCGGGTCGAGTGGGAGTACCCGCCGGACGCCGACTTCGTCGTACTCGCCGCCCCGGACGGCACCCTCTTCTGCATCATCGAGTGAGCAGGCGATCTCCATGGCTACCCCGCGAGGTCAGCCGAATGATCGCTCGTCGAAGCTGAGGCTGCCGCGTTCGGCCGACGAGAGCATCTGGCGGCGGACGTGTTGGGGCGGTCGACGGAGGTACTGCGTGTAGCCGGCGGATCGGAGCCGGAGGTCGAAGTTCTGACCCTCGATGTGCCAGAGCGGATCGGGTGCGTCGTCCGGCGGATCGAGGCGATGGATGTCGGCGATCTCCAGCAGCTCGTGCAGCGGGCCGAGATCGCCCTCGATGCCCCAGGCCCGCTCGAACACGAGCGTCGCCGGCGAGATCCAGAAGGTGAAATACCGCTGCCCTCGGGCGGGATCCACCCACTTCAGGACGTAGTCGAGGTCGAACAGCATCCGCGCCGGCGGAAGCGTGTCGTCGTCGTACTCATCGATGCTCAAGGCATGGATCCGGCAGTCGTGCCAGCCCATCTCCGCGAAGTCGGCATCCGTCCAGGTCGCCTTCGTCAGCCCCGACGGCTCATGCGGCAGCACAATCACGGGGCCAGTATCTCTGCAGCTAGTGCCAGGATGGCGGAATGATGGACGCGATCCCCGAGAAGCGCCTGGAGGTTCTCCGACAGGTGGCCGAGCTGGTGCCCGGTGCGGTTGGTGAGAATTGCGTCCGGGTGGGCGTCGACGGCGTCGACGGCTCGGGCAAGACCGTCTTCGCCGATGAGCTGGCCGCTGTCCTCCGGAGCCTCGGCAGGTACGTCGTACGCGTATCCGTGGATGACTTCCACAACGTCCGCAGCACGCGATACCGCCGCGGCCGCCTGTCGCCTGACGGGTTCTGGCTCGACTCCTTCAACTACGACCGCCTACGCGCCGACGTCCTCACGCCGCGCGGACCCGGCGGCTCACGGCGGTATCGCCCGGCGGCACACGACCTCACCAGCGACCAGGTCCTCGACCCTCCCTACGAGGTCGCTCCACCCAGCACAGTCTTGGTTGCCGACGGCCTCTTCTTCCACCGCGACGAACTATCCGACGCCTGGGAGTTCTCGATCTTCCTCGACGTCCCCTTCGAGGTGACAGCCGCCCGCATGGCGACCCGAGACGGCACAAGCCCCGACCCCAACCACCCCACCATGCAGCGGTACGTCGGAGCCCAACAGCTCTACTTCAACGCCTGCACACCACACCAACGCGCCACCATCCTCATCGACAACACCACCCTCGAAGCCCCCCACCTGATCCACGTCAGCTAGCGCGGCCAGGACCCGTCGGCGGGGCGGGATGGCGTTGGGATGCCCGAACCGGTCTGCTCATCCTCTCGGGATGATCCGAGATCGAGCTGAGCGCGGGATCGTGAATTGAGTTTCCGCGCGGGGCGGTGTGTCAAAGCCGACTGAGGCCGGTCATCAAGGTTGTCCGCTGCGATCCGTCGGTTGGTCCAGACGAAGAGGGGTTGCGGCAGATGGGCGAGTTGGTCACATATGCGGACGGTGAGCCGTTCTCGGGGGTTATCGGTCGCACGAGTGACGAGTCGAGTCCGGCGTGGCCGACACCGCCGCAAGCACGCGAGGGAGCGCCGAACGTGCTGATGTTCGTCCTCGACGATGTCGGCTTCGGGCAGCTGTCGTGTTTCGGCGGACTGGTGGAAACGCCGGTGCTGGACCAGTTGGCGAACAACGGCCTGCGCTACACCAACATGCACACCACGGCGCTCTGCTCACCATCACGCGGAGCCATCCTCACCGGGCGGAACCACCACTCGCTGGGCCTGGCTACCATCGCCGAGACGTCCACCGGTTACCCCGGGTACAACGCCATCCTGCCGTTCGACAAGGGCATGCTCAGCGAGATGCTGCGGCCGCAGGGCTACAACACCTTCCTGGTCGGCAAGTGGCACCTCTCTCCACCCGAACACGAGACCCCAGCAGGTCCTTACGACCGCTGGCCCCTCGGTCGTGGTTTCGAGCGGTTCTACGGCTTCCTCGGGGGCGACACCAACCAGTGGTATCCCGAGCTGGTCTACGACAACCACTCGGTCGAACCGCCCGCACGTCCCGAGGACGGCTACCACCTGAGCAGCGACCTGGCCGACAGGGCGATCGAGTTCGTCAAGGACGCGCACGTCAACGCCCCGGACAAGCCGTTCTACCTGCACTACTGCACCGGCGCCGGCCACGCGCCGCACCATGTGTCGAAGGAGTGGGCCGACAAGTACAAGGGCAAGTTCGACGGGGGCTGGGACGAGTACCGCAAGGTCGTCCACGCCCGCCAACTGGAGATGGGCATCATCCCGCCCGGCACAGAGCTGTCCGCCCACGACCCCGACGTCCCTGAGTGGGACACCCTGCCGGAGAACGCGAAACGCGTCTACGCGCGGATGATGGAGGTGTACGCCGGCTTCGTCAGCTACACCGACCACGAGTTCGGACGCGTCATCAGCTTCCTGGAGGAGATCGGCGAGCTCGACAACACCCTCTTCCTGCTGATCTCCGACAACGGCGCCAGCTCCGAGGGCGGACCGGTCGGTTCACTCAACGAGATGATGTTCTTCAACAACGTGCCGGAGTCGATGGACGAGAACCTCGAACGGATCGACGAGATCGGTGGCCCCAACGTCTTCAACCACTACGCCTGGGGCTGGACGAACGCCGGCAACACCCCCTTCCGACGGTGGAAGCGCGAGACCTACCGCGGCGGCACCACCGACCCGTGCATCGTGTCGTGGCCGGCGCAGATCTCCGCACGAGGCGAGATCCGACGCCAGTACGCCCACATCATCGACCTGGTCCCCACGGTGCTCGACGCACTCGGCGTGGATCCGCCCAAGGACATTCGCGGTGTGACCCAGGCACCGATCGAGGGCGTGAGCTTCGCGCACACCTTCGACGCAGCTGATGCCGAGACCCGACACCACACGCAGTACTTCGAGATGTTCGGCCACCGCGCGATCTACCACGACGGCTGGCGCGCAGTCTGCCCGTGGCCCGGGCCGAGCTTCACCGAGGCAGCGAAGAAGGGGCGCCACTACGGGGACCCCATCGACGGCACAATCCTCGCTGACCTCGAAGCGAACGACTGGGAACTGTACGACCTCACCAACGACTACGCGGAGACCAAGAACCTGGCCGCCGAGAACCGCGACAAGGTGATCGACATGGTCGGCCGCTGGTGGGCCGAGGCCGGCAAGTACGACGTGATGCCGATCGACGGCTCGATGCTCCAGCGACTCAACGTCGAGCGCCCCTCCATCGCCAAGCCACGGGACACTTTCGTCTACTACCCCGGCGGAGCACCGGTACCGTTCTCAGCTGCCCCGAAGGTCTACAACCGGGCATTCAGCATCACAGCCGACGTACATGTCCCGGACAGCGGCGCTGAAGGGGTGCTACTGGCGCACGGCGGCCGCGTCGGCGGCTACTGCCTGTTCGTGAAGGACAGCAAGCTGCACTGCGCCTACAACTTCCTCGGCCGCGACATGTTCATCGTCGTATCCGACACGGACGTACCCCGAGGCGATGTCGCGTTGCGATACGAGTTCGAACCGACAGGTAAACCAGACTTCCAGGCTGGGAAAGGAGCGCCCGCCCAGGGCCAGCTCTACATCGACGGCAAGCTCGTCGGTGCCGTCGACATGCCGCACACCGTGCCCAACATCTTCAGCAGCGAGGGCCTCACCTGCGGCCGGGACGGCGGCAGCCGGGTGGCGAGTGACTACTACCAGGACGACTTCCCCTTCACCGGCACCCTCAAGCGCGTCACCATCGACCTCTCCGGAGACCTCATCGTCGACACCGCAACCGACATGAAAGTAGCCATGGCCCGCCAATAACGGCCAGTCCGGGTGGCGCATCAAACGCAGGCATCCCTGCACCGACCGCACCACTCGGACATCCGCAATCCGCACGTTGGCGCCTCGTGGACCCCGTCACGAGGCCGGCAGGCTTCAAGACCTGGCGCACGCCAGTTGGCGGAGCGCGCGTGGCGACGCGTGGGATGCAAGTCCGGGGCCCTGACCCATCGGGTGTGGGTCGTTGACAGCTGATGCGCTGCCGTGGGAAACGGTGCGACAGCCGAGCCCGCATGACAAACTCGTCAGGTGAGAGACAGTGACCCGACGACGGCGGAGCGAGGTTTCTTCGATGAGCTCTCGGCGCGTATGCCTGGGCTCCAGGATTGGTACCACGAGGATCCAGACGGCAGACCGTGGATGATTGTCTCCCCCGACGACGAGGGACCGGCCTTGGTCGTTTGTTAGCAAGTCCGTTGGCAAAACGGTCCCGGCATGACAGAACCCCTAGGTCAGAAGCGCTCTGACCTGGGGGTTCTTGTTGCTCCCCCGCCAGGTTTCGATCCTGGTCTTCGAGATTCAAAGTCTCGCGGGCTGCCGAGTACCCCACGGGGGATCGTGGTCGCCGGGACAGTTTGCCATGAATGGGGCGCACAACACGCTGAGGGGTTCCTTACCTACGCCTCCGTAGGTTACGGTAGCGTAGGTAAGCAGTCCTCCAGCCGAGGGAAACACGCCAATGACTCCACCCGCCGTTGCCGCACCGGAGGCGCCCACCCGCGCCCAGCAGGCCGACGAGCTCGACGTCGACACCGGAACGCTCGGGGGTGAGCAGAAGCGCCCGTGGGAGCAGGTGGCCCTGGCGTTGTTCATCGGTATTCCATTCCTTGCCGTCCTGGCCGCCGTACCGATCGCGTGGGGCGGGTTCCTGGGCTGGCGTGACATCGTGATCGCGGTGGTCTTCTACACGGTCGCCGGCCACGGCATCTCGATCGGTTTCCACCGGCTGTTCACGCACAAGTCGTTCAAGCCGAACCGGCCGATGAAGTACGCGCTCGCCATCGCCGGCTCGCTGGCGATCGAGGGCCCGGTGATCCGCTGGGTGGCCGACCACCGCAAGCACCACAAGTTCTCCGACCGCGACGGCGACCCGCACAGCCCGTGGAAGTACGGCACCAGCCTCGGCGCGCTGACCAAGGGATTCCTGCACGCGCACATCGGCTGGCTGTTCGACACCGAGCAGACCCCGCAGCGGCAGTACGCGCCGGATCTGTTGAAGGACAAGGACATCATCAGGGTGTCCCGGATGTTCCCGCTGCTGGTGACGATCTCGCTGCTCGCGCCGGCCGTCATCGGCGGGCTCTGGTCGTGGTCGATCGAGGGCGCGCTGACCGCGTTCTTCTGGGCCAGCCTGGTCCGGATCGCGCTGCTGCACCACGTCACCTGGTCGATCAACTCGATCTGCCACACCATCGGAGACCGGCCGTTCAAGAGCCGGGACAAGTCCGGCAACGTGTGGTGGCTGGCGATCCTGAGCCAGGGCGAGTCGTGGCACAACCTGCACCACTCCGACCCGACCTGCGCGCGACACGGCGTACTCCGCGGCCAACTCGACACGTCGGCCCGCTCCATCTGGTTCTTCGAGAAGATGGGCTGGGTCAGCGATGTCCGCTGGCCGGTGCGCGAGCGCCTGGAGGCCCGCCGGGTCGATGCGAACGCCAAGACGCCGCTGAAAGCGGCGGCTTGAGGCATCACCGGCAGTAAATCGCACCCCGGCAACACCCGAGTACGGCATGATGCTGACGTGATCTCGACGTGACGGAACCCAAACCGCGGCGGACCGGCCGAATCCGGATGACGAGTGCCGAACGTCGCGAACAACTCATCACCATCGCCCGTGGCCTGTTCGCCCAGAAGGGGTTCGAGGCGACATCGGTCGAGGAGATCGCGGCGCGCTCCGAGGTCTCCAAGCCGGTCGTGTACGAACACTTCGGCGGCAAGGAAGGCCTGTACGCCGTCGTCGTGGACCGCGAGGTCCGGGCGCTGCTCGACGGTGTCACCCAGTCGCTCACGGCCGGGCGCGCGCACGAACTGGTGGAGCAGGCGGCGCTCGCGCTGCTGGACTACATCGAGAACAACTCCGACGGCTTCCGCATCCTGGTGCGCGACTCGCCGGTCGGGTCGTCGAGCGGCTCGTTCATCTCGATCCTCAGCGATGTCGGCACCCGGGTCGAGCACATCCTGGCCGAGGAGTTCAAGCGCCGCGGCCTGGACCCGAAGAACGCGCCGATGTACGCGCAGATGCTGGTCGGCATGGTCGCGCTCACCGGTCAGTGGTGGCTGGACGCCCGCAAGCCGAAGAAACCGGACGTCGCCGCCCACCTGGTCAACCTCGCCTGGAACGGCCTGTCCGGCCTCGAGGCCAAGCCCACCCTGTCGACGAGACCGCACAAGTAGGTCCGAAGGACAGGAGGTACGGCGATCTCCGGCCGGCCGCCGAGCGTGAGCCACCCTCGCCGACCCGGTTGCGCACCACTACCTCCTGTCGTTAGGTCCCCGGTCGTACGTCGACATCCGCCCATGGAATGACCTCCCGGGCGACTGATCCCCGTAACCTGGCCCGCATGACGGGGATCCTCACCGCGCGGCCCGTGCCTGCCCGCAGCAAGGCGTTCGACCTGCTGCTCGCGGGCGGGATGTGCATGGTCCTAGGGCTCCTGGGCATCGCACAGGAGGGCTTCGCGGGAGTCTTGGGCTTCGGCATGCTGGTGCCGCTGGTCTGGCGCCGTACCCACCCTGAGCTCGTCTTCTTCGGCGTGTCCGCGGTCGCCACGCTGCAGTGGCTGGTCGGAGCCCGGCTGATGCCCGCCAACGTCGGCCTGCTCGTCGCCCTCTACACGATTTCCGTGTACGGCGCGGTCCGCTACAGCCGGATCGCCCTCGGGGTCGGCGGCCTCGGCGTCCTGATGGCGACCTCGCGGTACTGGTCGAACTCGGACTGGCGCCAGCAGGTCACCATGATGGTCGCCCTCGGCGCTCTCGTGTTCGGCGTCTGGGCGTTCGGCGAACGCCGCCGCACCAGTCGCCTGTACGTCGCTCAACTCGAGGAGCGGGCCGCCCAACTCGAGCGGGACCGCGACCGCGAGGCCAAGCTGGCCGTCTCCAACGAGCGGACCCGGATCGCCCGGGAGATCCACGACGTGGTCGCGCACGGCCTGTCGATCATGATCGTCCAGGCCGACGGCGGTCTGTACGCCGCGGACCAGTCACCCGAGCAGGCGAAGAAGGCACTCGCGACGATCGGCGACACCGGCCGCGCCTCGCTGACCGAGATGCGCAAGATGCTCGGCCTGCTCAAACAGGACGAACAACTCGATCTCGACCCGAACCAGCCACGCCCCCAACCGGGTGTCTCGAGCCTGCCCGAGCTGATCGACAACGTCCGCGACACCGGGCTCACCGTCGACTACCAGGTGACCGGCGAACCGCGTGATCTGCCCGCGCTGCTCGGCCTGACGGCGTACCGGATCGTGCAGGAAGGTCTGACCAACACGCTGAAACACGCCGGGCCGGGAGCACGGACCTCCGTCCGGCTGGACTTCGGTCGCGAGATGCTGACCGTGGCGGTCACCGACGACGGCCGGGGTGGCGGGGTCGCGCCGACCTCGGATCCGGGTCACGGTCTGGTCGGGATGCGGCAGCGCGCCTCGATCTCCGGCGGTACGGTGAGCGCCGGACCGAAGGCGGGCGGCGGTTACGAGGTGATCGCCAAGCTCCCGTACCACCTTCCGACTGGAGGACAGCAGTGAGCGAGACGGACGTGATCAGGGTTTTCCTGGTGGACGACCAGGAGCTGGTCAGGGCCGGATTCACGATGCTGGTGGACTCCCAGCCGGACATGCGGGTGGTCGGCCAGGCCGGCGACGGCGGCGAGGCGATCGAGAAGATCCAGGTCACCGCGTCCGACGTCGTCCTGATGGACGTCCGGATGCCGCGGCTGGACGGGGTGGAGGCCACCCGCCGGCTGCAGTCGTTGCCGCAGGCACCGAAGGTGATCGTGTTGACCACCTTCGACCTGGACGAGTACGCGTTCGCCGCGATCAAGGCCGGCGCGGCCGGCTTCCTGCTCAAGAACACGCCGCCGGCCGACCTGCTGTCGGCGATCCGGCAGGTGCACTCCGGTGATGCCGTCGTCTCCCCGAGTACGACGAAACGCCTGCTGGAGCATTTCGCCGGAGCACTGCCCGACGCCGAGGTTGAGCGGCCGGACCTGGCCGACCTGACCGCCCGGGAACGCGAGGTCCTGGTCGAGGTGGCCCGCGGGCTGTCGAACACCGAGATCGCCACGCTGTTCACGTTGTCCGAGGCAACGGTCAAGACCCATATCGGCCGGATCCTGGCCAAGACCGGCCTGCGCGACCGGGTCGCCCTGGTGGTCCTCGGCTACGAAACGGGCTTGGTCAGACCCACCAAGTAATACCCAGGTACTACGCCGACTCCAGCCTGCGGTCCGACGAGATCTCCCGGCGGAATCACTAACTTCTTGACCAACGACAGTCCGTTGAGTTGAGGAGTGACATGAGTTTGCAGACCGGTGAGCTTGCGGCGGGGCGGTTGCCGCAGGACGGGGTACCGCGGACCGCGATCCGGGCGCACGAGCTACGCAAGGTGTACGGGCAGGGTGACACCGCGGTGGCCGCGCTCGACGGCGTGTCGGTCGACTTCGGGGTCGGCCGGTTCACCGCGATCATGGGCCCGTCCGGTTCGGGGAAGTCGACGCTGATGCACTGCCTCGCGGGCCTGGACACCCCGACCAGCGGGCAGGTGCTGCTCGGCGAGACCGAGCTGACCCAGCTCCCGGACGCCGAGCTGACCAAGATCCGCCGGGACCGGGTCGGCTTCGTGTTCCAGTCCTTCAACCTGCTTCCGATGCTGTCCGCGAAGGACAACATCCTGCTCCCGCTCGAGCTCGGCAACCGCAAGGCCGACCAGCAGTGGTTCGCGACGCTGATCGACGTACTCGGGCTGGCGGACCGGCTCACACACCGGCCGTCGGAGCTGTCCGGCGGTCAGCAGCAACGGGTCGCGGTGGCCCGCGCGCTGATCGGCCGGCCCGAGGTCGTGTTCGCGGACGAGCCGACCGGCAACCTGGACTCCAAGTCCGGCGCCGAGGTGCTCGGCTTCCTGCGCCGATCGGTGCGCGAGTTCGGTCAGACCGTCGTCATGGTCACCCACGACCCGCTGGCCGCGTCGTACGCCGACCGCGTCGTGATGCTTGCCGACGGCAAGCTTGCCGGCGAGCTGCTCGAGCCGACCCCGGAGACCGTGCTCGACGCCCTGCGGCAGCTGGGGGCCTGAGGTGCGACGCTCCATCCTGTCCGCACTGCGCGCCCACCTGGGCCGCCTGATCGCCGCTTGTCTGGCGATCGTGCTCGGGGTCGGCTTCGGCACCCTGGCACTGACCGCGCACGCCTCCGCGTCGAACGGCGTCGACGAGACGATCGGCGCGCAGTTCCGCGGCGTCGACACCGTGGTCTACCCGGAGAACGCCGAGGTCACGCCGGCCGATCTCGCCAAGCTCCAGAAGCTCCCGCAGGCCGACTCGGTCGTCACGCTCACGAGCGCCTACCTGACCGCCTCGTTCCCCGACCTGGTCCGCCCGGCGGGCCTCGGCATCGACGCGCTCTACGACACCACCCGGATCGCCGGTCCTGGTACGTCGTCCGGACGGTTGCCGACCGCCACGAACGAGATCGCCCTGCCGGCCAAGCTCGCGGCCAAGCACCAGGTCTCGGTCGGACAGACATTGCGGATCAACGCGTATACCGGCAAGTCGTGGAACGTCACCGTGGTCGGTCTGCTCGACGACAAGAACACGGTCGGACCGGCGTCGGCGGTCGCGACCCCGGCCGCGCTGAAGATCTTCGAGCCGGACGCGTTCATCAGGGCGGTCGCGCTCGCCGCCAAGCCCGGCGTCGACCAGCAGACCCTCGCTACCGCGGCCCAAGGCGTCGTCTCCGGTGACCTGAAGGTCTACACCGGCCAGGCCTGGATCGATCACGAGGTGAAGGGCTTCACGAACGGCATCGACGTCCTCGGCGGCGTGCTCGGCATGTTCGCCCTGATCGCGCTGTTCGTCGCCTGCCTGGTGATCGGCAACACCTTCACCATCGTGATCGCCCAGCGCACCCGTGAGATGGCGTTGCTGCGCTGCGTCGGCGCGTCGCGCAAGCAGGTGTTCTCGTCCGTCCTCGCCGAAGCGTCCGTCGTCGGTGCGGTCGCGTCGGCGATCGGCGTCGTCTTCGGTGTCGCGCTGTCCGCTCTGGTGCTCGCGTTGGCCCGCGAGTTCGACTGGGGCCTCCCGCCGGTGTCTCTGCACCTCGACCTGTGGTCGCTGCTACTGCCGTTCGCGCTGGGTACCGTGGCCACGATCGCGGCGGCCGTCGTACCGGCTCGTCGGGCGACCAAGGTCTCTCCGCTGGCCGCGCTGCGGCCGGAGACTGCTCCGGCGGCTGCGTCGAAGGCCGGCGTAGTGCGGCTGGTCCTCGGTTTCCTGTTGCTGGCCGGTGGTGGACTCCTGCTGGCGACGGGTGCGTCGTCTCACCAGGTGCTGATCGGCGTCGCAGGCGGCGTGTTGTCGTTCCTCGGCATCCTTGCGACCGGTTCGCTGCTGGTGCCGGCGTTGATCAGGCTGCTCGGTGCGCTGCCGGCGCGTGGTGGCGGCGTACCGGCCCGGATCGCCGTCGCGAACGCCGTACGGAATCCGAGGCGTACGGCGGCCACCACGTCGGCACTGTTGATCGGTGTGACGCTGATCAGCCTCACCTGTGTCGGGATCGCGTCGGTGCGGCGGACGTTCGACGTGTCGATGGACGGGCAGTACCCGGTCGATCTCAAGGTGGCCGCCTACGACGAGAAGATGCCGGCCGGTGCCGAGCAGCAACTGCGTGACATCAAGGGCATCACCCAGGTCGTTCCGGTCAGTCAGGTGAGGGTCAAGGCCGGTAGCGAGGAGGTGCCGGTGACCGGGATCGACCAGGCCGCGGCCGGCTCCGTCATCCACAATCCGTCCCTGGCCGCGCAACTCACGCCGGGTAGCGCACTGGTGGACTCGCAGACGCTGAAGATGCTCGGAGTCGAGGACGGCAGCCAGGTGACCGTAGTGGCCGGTGGGCAGAAGCTCACGCTCACCGCACACCGGGCAGGCGGGCTGGACCCGATCACCATCACCACGGCGGACCTGAAGAAGCTGTCTGCGACGGCGCCGACCACAGGATTCTGGCTGGCGTCCGATCCGAAGGCTGACGGCTCGGCGGTGATCGAAGCGGTGGAGCAGTCCATCCCGACGGTCAAGGACCTCTCCGTCGACGGCGGCCTGGCCGAGCGGAGTAGCTACACCAAGGTCTTCGACGTCCTGCTGATCGTCGGTGTCGGACTGCTCGGGGTCTCGGTGCTGATCGCGCTGGTCGGTGTCGGCAACACGCTCAGCCTGTCGGTGCTCGAACGGACCCGGGAGAACGCGTTGCTGCGGGCCATGGGACTGACCCGCCGTCAGTTGCGCAGCATGCTCGCGGTCGAATCGTTGCTGATGGCACTTGTTGCCGCCGGCCTCGGGATCGCGCTCGGCCTGATCTACGGCTGGACCGGCACCAGCGCATTGATGGGCGGTCAGACCATTGACGGCAGCGTGGAGTACGCCGTACCCGTGAGCCTGCTGCTGATCATCGCCGCAGTCGCCGCCGTAGCCGGCCTGCTGGCCTCGGTGCTCCCGGCTCGACGGGCCGCCAAGGTGGCGCCCGCCGGAGCCCTGGCGACCGAGTAGGTCAGACGATCTCGACCCTGTTCCCGTGGCCGTCGGCGGTGTGGAACCGCCGGCGGCCCGGGATCGTCTCGTTGTCCCACGTCACCGGATATCCCAGCTTCTCGAGCTTCTCGGCCAGCGCGTCCAGGTCGTCGACGGCCAGCGCAGGATGCGCCTTCTTGGCCGGCTGGAAGTCGTGCTCGACTCCGATATGCACCTCCGCCGTTCCCTCGCGGAACCAGCAACCACCGCGGGCCTGCAGCAGCGGCGGTTTCTCCACCTCGGTCATCCCGAGCGCATCGCGGTAGAACGCCCGCGCGATCTCCTCGCCGCCAGGCGGACACGACACCTGCACGTGGTCGAGGCGCATCGCTCAGCCCTCCAGCTTCTGCGCGACGGCGAAGATCCGGCGGAACGGCAGCAGCGTCCCGTAGTCGCGCTGCCGGTAGACATCGGCCAGCCGAGCGCCGTACTCGTCCTCGAACCGCTGCCGCATCTCATCCGGCAACGACTGCAGCACCGGCCGTGCGCCCGTCCCCTTCACCCACTCCAGTACGGCGTTGTCCCCTTGCAGCAGGTGGTAGTAGGTCGTCTCCCACGCGTCGACGACACAGCCCTCGGCGCTGAGCGCATCGACGTACGTGTCCGGGCCGGGGACCTCGGCTCGTAGCGATGCGTTCTTCGCGTACTGCGCATAAGGCTCGGTCGCGGCCAGGTCGCGCAGGATCGAGTGCGACGGGGCGTTGCCGTTGCCGGGGATCTGGATCGCCAGCCAGCCACCCGGCCGCAACGCCTTGACGAAGCCGGGCAGCAGGTCGAGCTGCTCCGGGATCCATTGCAGGACCGCGTTCGTGACGATCACGTCCAGCGATCCCGGCTCGGCGGTCCACTCCAGCAGGTCGCCGATCTCGAAGGTGAGCTGGTCGTCGGCGTACTGCTGAGCCGCCTCGATCATCGGGGGTGAGCTGTCGATCCCGCGGATGGTCGCCTGCGGCCAGAGCTCGCGCAGCGTCACGGTCAGGTTGCCCGGACCACAGCCGAGGTCGACCACCGTGCGTACGTCGTCCGCCCGGACCCGGCCGACCAGGTCCGCGAACGGGCGGCCGCGCTCCTCGGCGTACGTGCCGTACTGCTTCGGGCTCCAGACCGGTGACGTTCGCATGCTGCTGCCTCTCTCCGAGGATTTATCTTGATGTCGAGATACTCTAGGCATGCGAGTTGTCTTGATGTCAAGAGTCTTGATGGCGTAATCTCAACAGCATGGAAGACGAGGTCGATCGGCTGCTCGAAGCCTGGCGCAGAGAACGCCCCGACCTCGACGTGGCGCCGATGGAGGTGCTGTCCCGAGTCAGCCGGCTCGCGCGGCACCTGGACCGCGCCCGCAGCCAGGCGTTCGAGACCCACGGCCTGGAGTCGTGGGAGTTCGACGTCCTCGCGGCCCTTCGCCGGGCCGGCGCGCCGTACCAACTGTCCCCCGGCAAGCTGCTGAAGGAGACCCTGGTCACCTCGGGCACGATGACGAACCGGGTCGACCGCCTCGCCGCTCGCGGTCTGGTCGAGCGCCTCCCGGACCCGGGCGACCGCCGCGGCGTGCTGGTTCAGCTCACCGCCGCCGGCCGGGACGCGGTCGACGCCGCGATGGCCGATCTGCTGGCCCACGAGCGCACTCTGCTCGGCTCGATCAGCGATCGCGACCAGGCGAAGATCGCCCGCGTGTTGCGCGAGCTGGTCCGGCCGTTCGACCTCGAAAAGCACTGAGCCACCTTTTTCCGGGCATCAGAGAAACCACCGGGAATTTCGCCGGAATAATCCGAAAAGACGACCCGTCACTTCGCCCCTGTTCCGATCGTTGCTAGTTGCAACGAGATCGAGAGACTGCTGTAGCGGTCGACTATCGACAGTGAGTGAGCGAGGCCACTAGGGTCCTCACAGTCGGTGGTTGATCGACCACGAAACGTACAATTTTATGGTGACTTCGGCGGCAAGAGGTGGTTCGCCGAAAGTGGCCGCGCGGTGTCCGGGGCTCGGGGCCCGAACAACGCCGGCCGGCACGGGGCCCGCTCACCCGGTAGTCGCGGCGCGCCCTCCGAAACACAGGGGATCGGAGGGGGCGCCGCGACTCAGTTCTGTTTCCACACGTTTTCCACAGGCACCGACATCGTGCGGCTGTTCACAACCTGGGGATTAACTCAGCGCGCGATTTCCACCGCTGACGATCATTCGGCGCGTTCGGCCGCGTCGAACCAGGCGGTTTCCAGTTCGGACCGTTCCTCGGCCAGCTTGCGCAGCTCGGTGTCGAGTTCGGCCAGCCGTTCGTAGTTGCTCGCGTTGGTGGCCAACTGGTCGTGCAACCTGGCCTCGGTCTCGGTGAGCTTGGCGAGCTGGCGTTCGATCCGGTTCAGTTCCTTCTTCGCCGCCCGGGCCGCTGCCGCATCAACCACCGGCTCGTCGGGCTCTTCCGTCGTACTGACGGCCGGACTGCTGACGGCCGGACTGCTGACCGTCGGACGGCGCGGAGCCTCGCCACTGAGCTCGTCGATGTACTGGTCGACGCCGCGCGGCAGGTGGCGGACCTGGCCGTCACCCCTGATCGCGTAGACCATGTCGCTGACACGCTCGAGGAAGTACCGGTCGTGGGTGACGGTGACGACGACACCCGGCCAGCTGTCGAGGAAGTCCTCGAGCACGGTGAGCGTCTCGACGTCGAGGTCGTTGGTCGGCTCGTCGAGGATCAGCACGTTCGGCTCGTCAAGCAGGATGCGCAGCAGTTGCAGCCGCCGGCGCTCACCACCGGACAGGTCGGAGATCCGCGTCGTCAGCTTGTCGCCGGTGAACCCGAACCGCTCCAGCAGCTGCGACGACGTCAGCTCGCCACCGCGGCCGGCGAGTGCCGCCGTACGACGGATGTCGGTGATGTGCTGCAGCACTGTCGCCGTACCGTCGATCTCCTCGAGGGTCTGCGACAGGTTGGCGACGCGGACGGTCTTGCCCTGCTTGACGATGCCGCTGTCCGGCGGCAACTGGCCGGTGAGGACTCGGAGGAACGTCGTCTTGCCGGCACCGTTCGGACCGAGCAGCCCGATCCGGTCGGCCGGGCCGAGGCGGAACGTGACGTGGTTGAGCATCACCCGGTCGCCGAAGCTCAGGCTCACGTCCTCGGCGTCGAACACGTCCTTGCCGAGCCGCGCGGTCGCCAGCTGCGACAGCGCGAGCTTGTCGCGGGGCGGCGGCTCGTTCTCGATCAGGGCGTTGGCGGCATCGATGCGGAACTTCGGCTTGCTGGTGCGGGCCGGTGCACCGCGGCGCAACCAGGCGAGCTCCTTCTTCAGCAGGTTCTGCCGCTTGGCCTCGGTGACCTGAGTTGTGCGGGCGCGTTCCGCCTTGGCCAGTACGTAGGCGGCGTACCCACCGTCGTACGACGCGACACTGCCGCTCTGCACCTCCCACGTGTCGGTACAGACCGCGTCGAGGAACCACCGGTCGTGGGTGACGACGAGGAGTGCGCTGGCCCGGTCGACCACATGGTCGGCCAGCCAGCTGACCGCCTCGATGTCGAGATGGTTCGTGGGCTCGTCGAGGATGAGCAGGTCCACCTCGGTGCACAGCAGCCTGGCGAGTGAGGCCCGGCGGCGTTCACCACCGCTCAGGGTGCCGACCAGCGCTTGGTGGTCGACTCCGCCGAGCAGATGCTCCATCACCGAACGCGCACGCGGATCGGCCGCCCAGGTGTAGGTCTCGACGTCGCCGAGCACCGCGTGCAGGACGGTTTGCTCGGGGTCGAGGTCGTCAGTCTGGCCCAGGTACCCGATCCGGACGTCGCGGTTGTGGGTGATCCGCCCGTTGTCCGGCTCCTCCCGGCGGGCGAGGAGTCGCAGCAGCGTCGACTTGCCGTCGCCGTTGCGCCCGACCACGCCGACGCGCTCGCCCCGGCCGATGCCGAGGCTCACGGAGTCGAGAAGTGTCCGAGTCCCGAAGCCTTTGGAAACGGCTTCCAGGTTGACCAGATTAGGTGCGGGAGAACCAGCCATATCGCGGACCAGGGTATCCGACGACTGACCGCATGCCAGGATCGTCCATGTGCTGACTCCTTCCTGGCTCGACGGCCTCGCTCTGGGGGAACCCGTGTCCTGTGACGTGCTGGAAGGCGGTTATGCCAGCAAGACCTTCCGAGCGCGTACGTCGCTCGGCCGGTCGGTGATCGTGAAGACACACGACGATCCGCCGCCCGGGTTGTACACGTTGGAGGCGGACGGCCTGAACGCCCTCCGGGTACCCGGCGCGTTCGTCGTACCGGAAGTGCTCCGGGTGACGGAGCGCTTCTTGGTCCTCACCGACCTCGGCTCAAGCGTCCTGGCCGATCAAACCCCGGACTTCTGGCGTGATGCCGGTCACCGGCTCGCCATCCAGCACCAGCAGACCGCGGACAAGTTCGGCTACCACCAGGACAACTACCTCGGTGTACTCCCCCAGCGAAACCCCTGGACGGCGGACGGCCACGCCTTCTTCGCCGAACACCGCCTCCTCCGCTACCTCGAAGTCCCCAACTGCGCCAACGCCCTCCCTGCCGAGGACCGCACCCGCCTGGAACGCCTCGCTGCCCGCCTCCGCGATCTGATCCCGGAGCAGCCCGCAGCCCTCCTCCACGGCGACCTCTGGCACGGCAACCTCCTCCCGGCCCCGGCCCTGATCGACCCCGCCGTCTATTACGGCTGGCCCGAAGCCGAACTCTCCATGCTCGACGGCTGCGGCAACATCCCCGAAGACTTCTTCACCGCCTACGAGGAGGCACACCCCCTCACCCCCGGCTGGCAAGACCGCCTCCCCCTCCTCCACCTCCGAGAACACCTCTGCGTCCTAGCCCACTTCGGCCCCACCGAAAGCGCCCTCACCAAAATCCACGACACCCTCGCCCCGTACTAGCTCGCATCCGGCGAGGGCTCGCTCCCACGCCTTTTGGTGGCAGTGGCTCTGGTTGCCTTGGTCCGTCCGCGTTCGGCCAGCAGGTCCAGAACCGCTAGGTCTGTAGCCGCCTGAGCCACCCGCCGCTGCAACCAATCCGACCACTCGTCGAGATCCACTGATCATCAATGGTCATCGTCACGCCTGGTTGAGGTGGAGGAGGTATTGCTTCTGGTTGAGGGGGTTGCCGTCGGTTCGGGGGCGGGTGGGGGTTGGTGCGGGGGCCGGGGTGTAGGTGGTGTCGGTGGTGGTGAGGATGCCTTCGCCGTGGGTTTGGCCGGGGAGGTGGGTTTCGAAGGGGTGGGTGGTGGCGGCCGGGATGGTGCCCTGCAGGGTCGCGATGTCGTCGTGGAGCGTGGTTTGTTCTACCAGGGCTCGGGATTCGGCCAGGAGGGACAGGACTTTCGACAACGAGTCGGGCGGGACGTCCAGGTCGAAGTGGTTGACGGGTTCGTGGACGGTGGTGCCTGCGTCGGCGATGGCCTGCATGAGGACCAAGGGCACGAGGCGGCGAAAGTCGGCGGCGACAGTGCCGGCTGAGTCGTAGCCGGTGTGGGTGACTGCTACCTCGATGTCTGGGATCTCCCAGCCGTAGAGTCCCTGCTGCAGGGTCAGCCCCACGGATTCCTCGATCGCGGTGTGGAAGGCTCGCGGGAGGGCTCCGAGCTCGGACTCGATGCGGTAGTCGACGCCGCCGTCACCGGGCGAAACGCGGAAGCCGACGGTTGCGGTCCAGAGGTTGTCGGGGGCACCCATCTCCCGGTACGCCGTACCGACGCCGTTCAACCGTTCGATGTGGATCGGCCTGGTCTCACTGAAGTCGACGTCGAGGCCGTACTCACTTTCCAGCAGTGATGCGATGACTTCTTTCTGCACCTCGCCGTACAGATGAACCGTGATGTCGTCGGCCTTGCGGACGCGGATCAACGGGTCCTGCTCGGCGAGTTGTGTCAGCGCCTGGAAGAGCTTCACCCGGTCGCGCGCACTGACGGCGGTCTCGAGTGTCGGCGGCGCGAACAACCGTCCGACGCCGCCGACGCGGACGCCGAGGTGGTCACCGATCCGGACATCCTTCAACCCCCGCAGCGCGACGATCTGGCCGGCTTCGGCCCGGTCGACGGTACGGCGGGATCCGCGCTCGAACAGCTCGACAGCACTCGGACGAGCCTGGTACGACGGACCTGCCGCCGGGTGCACGTCGACGTACGAACGCGGCGACAGCGAGCCGGAGAACACCCGCGCCGACGCGATCTTCTGACCGGCCGCTCCGCGCTCGACCTTGAAAACCCTTGCCTGCAAGGACTCCGCAGCCGATCCCGTTGCGCGCGGCAACCAGGACTGGATGCCGGCAATCACCTCCGACACTCCGTCACCGGTCATCGCGGACCCGAAGTAGACCGGGTGCACCTGCGCCGCGCCGACCTGTCGCCGCAGCTCGGTCTCGATGTCATCCACCGTGAGCGACTCCTCCAGGTAGCGGGCCAGGAAGTCGTCGTTGCGCTCGGCAAGCAGTTCGCACAGCGCCTTGTTCTGCAGGTCGAACGGCTCGAAGCGTGCCGCCCGGATACCGAGATCCAGCACCGACCCCATCGGCACGCAGGCCGGGGTCAGCAACCGTCCGACGTCGGCCAGCAGGTCGTCGTACCGGGCGCCGAGGCGGTCGATCTTGTTCACGAACAGCAACGTCGGGATGCGCAGACGCTGGAGGGTGCGCATCAGCAGGCGGGTCTGGACCTGGACGCCCTCCACCGCGGAGATCACCAGCACCGCGCCGTCCAGCACGGACAGCGCGCGTTCGACTTCGGCGATGAAGTCCGAGTGCCCGGGGGTGTCGATCAGGTTGACGGTCAGGTCGTCCAGCTCGAACGACACCACCGCCGAACGGATGGTGATCCCACGTCGCCGCTCGAGGTCCATCGAGTCGGTCTGGGTGTTCCCGTCGTCGACCCGGCCGATCCGGTCGATCACACCGGCGGCGTGCAGCAGCCGCTCGGTCAGGCTGGTCTTACCGGCGTCGACATGCGCCACAATGCCCATCGTCAGAGAGTTCAAGGGTCCTCGCGAATGCGTCGAAGTGATCAGTCCTGTTGAGGTCGATCACTACGCAGCGCATCCCGTTCTCCCTTTCATCACCTAGTCCGAGGGCAAGCGCTTGGAGGGTAGCGCGGCCGCGCATTGAGCCGCGACTGATTTTCCGTGTGCCCTTTCAGCGCGCCCCGGCCTAGTCAAACGCTCGCTTGGCCCACCGACCCGAAAGCCCTTTGTTTTCAGGGGTTTTGGGCTGGTTGGCGAGCCACGAAAGGAGTAATGTCGCCGTCTGTGATCGACTCGGTGACGAGAGTGACCGAGTCGACTCCGTGCCGCCGCCCACGGTAGGAGTACCCATGCCCACTGGTGTGACCGCTGTGATCGTTCCGCCTGCCACGGTCAACGGACCGGTCCCTGCCACCCTCTCCGAGGCCGACCTGAGACGAGCCGCGGCAGCACTCCACCCGCACGACTTCGACCCGCCCCTCGCCGTCCGCTCGCTCCTCACCGGCCTCGCAGCCAACACCCCCGGCGCCGAATCCCTCCTATCCATCCTGACGGGCCGCGCCGGTCCCTCGCGCCATCGAACCCAGAATCCCTTCCAGGCTGAGGCTTTCAGGCCTTGAGGATCGGCACGTCGTACTTGTGGATGAGCTCGTCCCGGGTGACCAGCGTGAGTCGCTCGGTGAGCGCCTGGGCGATCAGCATGCGATCGAACGGATCCCGATGCACGGGCGGCAAGCGGCCCGCACGCTCGGCGTGCTGGAAACGGATCGGCAGCTCGCTCAGTCCGCTCTGCTCGAGCAGCTCGGTCAGATCATCGGGGATCTCGAGTTTCCCCAACGCGGTCTTGATCGAGAGCTCCCAGACGGTGGCCGCGCTGACATGAACCTCGAGCTCGGAGTCGATCCGGTCCTTGAGGTTTTCGGAGAGCTCCGGGCTGTCTTCGAGCCACCACAACAACACCTGCGTGTCCAGCAGAAGTCTGGCCGAGGCAACCGTCACGAGGGCAGACCGAAGTCGCGGGCGATGTCTTCGTTCGTCTCAGCAGAATCCCAGTCGTCGGCCCGGTGGATCCGGCCGGCGAGCGAACCCCGGCCGGCCCGCCGTACGGAGGTCGGCAGAGGCACGACCTTGGCCACCGGCCGGCCCGCACGGCTGATGATGACCTCTTCGCCGTGCTCGACGCGATCGATGATCCGCGAGAGTTGGGTCTTCGCCTCGTGAATGTTGAACTGTGCCGCAGCCGGCTCGCCCATCGGCCCTCCTTAGTCCGCTTAGCTAAGCGTACCTCGGTTCGCGCCCTAGCGGTTGACGGTGGCGGGGAGGATTCGGGCGCCGGGGACTGGGCCTTCGGCTTGGCGGACCATGCGGCAGAGGCCGGATTCGGCGAGTTCCACCGCCAGGTCGACGGCGCTGCGGCTGTCGGCGGCCAGGAAGACACAGGTGGGGCCGGAGCCGGAGACCTGGCCGGCCAGGGCGCCTTGGTCGAGGCCGAACTGGAGGGTGTCGCCGAGTTCGGGCCGCAGCGACAGCGCGGCAGCCTGGAGATCGTTGCTGAGAGCAACCGCGAGGGCGCCTGGCTGGCCGGAGAGCAGGGCCGAGAGGAGCTCGGGGCGGACTTGCGGAGGCTCGACGCGGCGCAGCGGACGCAGCCGGTCGAGCTCGCCGTAGACAGCAGGTGTGGACAGACCGCCGTCGGCGATCGCGAATACCCAGTGGAAGGTCCCGCGCGACATCACCTCGGTGACCTGCTCACCACGCCCCCGGCCGAGCGCCGTGTGCCCGACCAGGCAGAACGGTACGTCGCTGCCCAACTCGCCCGCGAGATGCTGCAACTCGGTCTGCGACAACTGCAGACCCCACAGCCGATTGCACGCCACCAGAGTCGCTGCCGCGTCAGTCGAACCACCCGCCATCCCACCCGCGACCGGGATGGTCTTCCGGACGGTCAGCTCGACGCCCTCCTCGACGTCGTACTCGGCCTGCAGCAGCCGCGCCGCCCGCACCGCGAGGTTGGTCTCGTCCGTGGGTACGTCGGCCGCGAAGTCGCCGACCACCTCGACCGAGATCGACGCGTCGTCGTCCCGGACCACCGCGGTGACATCGTCGTACAGGGCAACGGCCTGGTAGACCGTGGCGACGGGGTGGAACCCGTCCGGGCGCGGCGGACCGACGGACAGACCGAGATTGATCTTGGCCGGGGACCGCACCGTGACCTCAGCAGAAGGTGGCACTCGCACAGGCTAGGGCATGTCCGTCTCTTCCATGCAGTCTCGAGCAGGTGCTCGGCGGAGTGCCTCGGGGTGCTGGGGCGAAGGTTGCGATGCCCCAGCATCGTGACCTTTGCCCCAGTGCCGCGAGGTGCCCGCCGAGTGCCGCGCAGCACGCATGGAGGAGGCGGACATGCCCTAGGTGCCTTATACAGGCCGAGCCGCACCGGCGATCGCCGCGAACTCGGTGATCCCGAGCATCTCGCCACGCAGCTGAGCGTCGATCCCGGTACGGCGGAACACCTCGTCCAGGCGGTCGCGGTCCGGCATCCAGCGGGCCAGCGCGGACCGGACGGTCTTGCGCCGCTGCGAGAAGGCCGCCTCGATCACCGCGAACACCTCCTCGCGCGTCGCCGAGGTGGCCGGTGGCTCCCGCCGTTCGAAGGCGACCAGTCCCGAGTCGACGTTCGGAGCGGGCCAGAACACGTTCCGCCCGATCGGGCCGGCCCGGCGGACCTCGGCGTACCAGGCCGCCTTCGCCGACGGTATGCCGTACGTGCGTGAACCCGGCCCGGCCGCGAGCCGGTCGGCGACCTCGGACTGCACCATCACGAGCCCGTGCCGCAGCGAGTCGGACACCTCGAGCAGATGCAGCAGCACCGGTACGGCGACGTTGTACGGCAGGTTGGCCACACACGCGGACGGCGTACCGATCTCGGCCGGCCCGACGGTCATCGCGTCCGCCTCGATCACCGTCAGCCGATCGGCCTGATCCGGCGCGTACGACGCGATCGTCGACGGCAGCGCCGAGGCCAGCAACGGGTCGATCTCGACCGCGGCGACCCGATGCCCCGCGGCCAGCAACGCGAGTGTCAGCGAACCCAGTCCGGGGCCGACCTCGAGCACCGTCTCTCCGGCGTCGGCGAGCGACGCGGCCCGGACGATGCGGCGGACGGTGTTCGGGTCGATGACGAAGTTCTGGCCGCGCTGCTTGGTCGGGCGGACGCCCAGCGAAGCGGCCAGTGAACGCACATCCGCCGGACCGAGAAGTCTCGGTCCGGCGGAGGTGGATGAATCAGACGAGGTCACCCCGTCAGTGTGGCAGCACCGGTCAGGCGCGCTGACCGCAGACCGGCCAGTCGCCGTAGCCACCGCGAGCCGCCCGGACCTTCTCGGCGATCGCGATCTGCTGCGCCTTGCTGGCCAGGTGGGCGTTGCTGGCGTAGGCGTCGCCGCCGTACGCGACCCAGGTCTGGTGGCTGAACTGCAGGCCGCCGTAGTACCCGTTGCCGGTGTTGGTGGCCCAGTTGCCGCCCGACTCGCACTCGGCGATCCGGTCCCACGCACTGGTGTTCCCGGTGGCCGGCGGCTCGGTGTCGGTCGTCGGCTCCTCCGGCTTCGGCTTGGTGCCGACGGTGACCTTCGCGTCGACCGGCGCGGTGACGACCTTGCTCGTGACCACCTTCGTGGTCGACAGCTTGCCGTCCAGGTAGGTGTACAGGTACGTGATCGACTTCTGGCCGGCCTTACCGGCGGCCGTGGTCTTCTTCGTTCCCTCGAGCACGGTGGCCGACTTGGTCTCGTCGGTCCCGAACGCGATCGCCTCGGTCTTGGTGACCCTCTTCAGGTCGACCTTGACGTAGCCGATCTTGTTCACGCCGGGCTTGAGCGCGGTGGCCGGCGCCGGGCTGATCCGGTCGTCCTTGTCCCAGACGACCTTGGCCGCGGTCAGGGCCTCACCGACGGTCCCGGCCATCGACTTGATGGTCGCGACCTTGCCCTGCCGCACGATCTGCACGGTCTTCGGGGTCTTGACGACGAGCTCCAGCCCTTCGCGCCCGATCGGCGCGCTGCGGCTGGTGGAGAAGACGGCCGCGGTGTCGTAGCGCAGACCCAGGTCCGCGAGCGCCTCGTTGACGCTGTCGGCGGTGGTCCAGAACGCCCTCTTGGTGCCGTCGGCGTTGACGGTCAGCTGGCGACCGTACTCGACCGCGATCTCCTGGCCGTCCTTCAGCTTGGAGTCCGGCGAGGGAGCGACGACGTCGTGCTCGCCGACCTGAACTTTCTGGTCCTTCAGGGCGTCTGCCACGGTGGAGCCGAAGGTGTGCACCTTCCGCACCTGGCCGTCGACGGAGACACTGACGGTCTTGCTCTTGCTGGCATAGGCCACGGAGCCGCCCGCGACGGCAAACGCAGCCGTCAAGCCGACGGCCACGATGATGGACTTACGCACTAACGCTCCCAGGTAGGGCTACCCGGGCACGGGGTCGGACAGCACTGGCGCAGGCCGCGAATGCCGGGATAACAGGGCCCGGAAACCACGGTTCACGCCGAGGGGCGTGCTGCCCGGGATCTTCCCCGATCCCGGCCAACATCACGAGACAGTAACGAAGAAGTCCCGGAAGTGCCAATCCTCTCGTCGGCGAGTCGCAAAAAGGTGTAATGAGGCGATCACGCCTCGTGATGGCCCCACTGCCCTCGATGCACGACTTCCGCCGTACTCCGGCGACCTCGTTCGAGCGACGGCGACCGCTTGTCCGGGGCCCGGTAGCCGACCGACATCAGGCCGATCAGATCGAACCCGGCCGGCACCCCGAACTCCTGGTAGAGCTTGCCCACCTTGTCCGCGGGAGGCCCGAAAAAGCACGCTCCCAGGCCTTCGTCGACGACCGTCTGCAGCATCAGCAGCACCGCCATCCCGGTGTCGACGTACCAGTACGGCGCCGTCCAGCGGGACTCGTCGCGATCGGTCCAGCCCTTGTCCGGCTCGGTGTAGCGATCGAGGTACGCGTCCTTGTGCGCGAAGGCCAGGATCAGCAGCGGCGCGCGGCGCAGGCCTGTGATCCATTCCACATACTTCTCGTCGACATCCTCGGCCGTGATGGCCCAGTACCGGTCCCGGTCGTCGCCCTCGAGGGTCAGGAACGCCCACCCCTGGCTGAACCCGCCGGAGGGTGCGTGCAGGCCGTTCTCCAGGATGCGTTCCCGGATCTCCGCGGGAATCGGGCGATCGGGGTCGTAGTTGCGGACCATCCGGCGCCGCCGGACTACCTCACTGAACTCCATGAGGCACTGTCTATCAGCCGCGCCAGCAGGTACGCCTCGGTCCCGGCGAGCCCGACCGAGCAGAAGATCACGGTCTGATCCGGCCCGGTCTGGCCGGCCGCGTCACCGGCGAGCACCGCGCCCAGGCTGGTCAGCCGGGCGTGCTGCGGCGTCCCGACCAGGATGAACGGCGGCTCGTACGCCGACGTCTGCGCCCGGCATCCGTGAGGACTTTCACCATGCGCCGCCGAAGGCCCTGTTCGCGTTGGTGTTCAGGGCGTCGCAGAGCTCCGCGACCGAGATGTTCAGCACGCCGGCCATCTTCCGGACCGTGTGCGGGATCAGGTACGACGCGTTCGGCTGACCGCGATGCGGTGACGGAGTCAGGTACGGCGCGTCCGTCTCGACCAGCACGTGGTCGAGCGGGGTCACAGCCAGCGCGTCCCGCAGCGACTGAGCGTTCTTGAACGTCACCACCCCGGCGAAGCTCAGGAACGCACCCCGGTTGACGCACTCGCGGGCGAACTCGGTGTCGCCGGAGAAGCAGTGCATCACCAGCCGGTCCGGCACCCCCTCGCGGTCCAGGATCCGCAGGATGTCGTCATGCGCGTCCCGGTCGTGGATCATCAGCGTCTTGTCCAGCCGCTTGGCCAGGTCGATGTGCGCGGCGAACGACTCGTGCTGCGCGGCCCGGCCGTCCTCACCGGTCCGGAAGTAGTCCAGGCCGGTCTCGCCGATCACCCGGACCTTGTCCGAGCTCTTCGCCAGTTGCTCGATCTCGGCCAGCGCGCTGTCCAGCTCGCCGACGGCCTTCAGCTTCGGCGCCTCGTTCGGATGCAGGGCGACGCCGGCGACGACGCCCTTGAACTGCTCCGCGGCCTCGACCGCCCAGACCGCGCCCGGCAGGTCGCAGCCGACCTGGACGATCCGGGTGACCCCGACCGACGACGCCAGCTTGATCGCGTCGGCCGGGCTCAGCCAGGCACCGTCCTCGCCGTCGGCGATGTCGAGATGGCAGTGCGCGTCGACCACACTCATCGGCAGTGGATCGGGCACCGCCGGCCGGGTCCGGTCCCGCGAGCGGCCGTCCTCCCCGATGGCGGCCCGCTCGCGAGTGGGCCGGTGGACCTCCACACCGTCAGCAGACATACGGCCTAGATTACTGACTAATCCTCAGCGCTATTCCTCAGACGCTTCCTTGACCTTCGCCACGAGCATCTCCCACATGCCCTTCGAGTGCGCGGCCTCGTCCTCGCTGCTGTTGTTGTCCTGGGTGAGTGTCAGGTGTGTCGAGGTGCCGTGGTCGTCCAGCGTGTAGGTCAGCGTGTGGTAGTTCTCCGGTACGTCGGGCTGCCCGCTCAACGGGCTGTAGTGCGTCACCCGCAGCGTCCGGCCGGGGTCGACCTCCAGGATCTCGCCCTTGTCCTCGTACGCCTTGCCTTCGTACTCGCCGCTCCAGGTGATCGGACTCCCCTGCTGCCAGTCCGTCTTCACCTCCGCGCCGAACATGAACTTCCTGATCTCGTCCGGATCGGTCAGCACCTCCCACACCCGCGCAGGTGATGCCTTGATATCCGTCTCCGCAGTAGCCAGGTAGTCGGCCATGTCCCTCAACTCCTCTCTACCCCGACCGTACGACGACCCCGCCTTACGCGCTTGTAGAAAAGCGTCAACCGAGCCGCGCGAGCTCCTCCTCGACCACGTCGGGTGCCAGCTTCGTGAAGATCGGCGTCGGCGACGGCACCGGAGTCCCCGGTACGACGGGATCCGACGCCCACCGCGGTTGCGC
Source organism: Kribbella steppae (assembly GCF_004342025.1). Classification (GTDB taxonomy): domain Bacteria; phylum Actinomycetota; class Actinomycetes; order Propionibacteriales; family Kribbellaceae; genus Kribbella; species Kribbella steppae. Next base: position 684,592 of record NZ_SLWN01000002.1, read on the forward strand.
GGAGTAGTCGCCGGTGATGATCGGGTACGACGGGCCGCCGTCGAGGTCGGCGACCTCGTGGATCTCCGGCTGCGGGAGGAACGTCCCCGTGCCGCCGAGGGCCTCGTGGACGCGTTGGGCCGAGTGCGGCAGGAAGGGTGCGAGCAGTCGGTTGCTGTCGGCTACCACCTGGGCGGCGACGTGCAGGATCGTCGCCTTGCGCTCCGGGTCGGACTCTTTCCAGGGTGCCTGCTGGGAGAGGTACTGGTTCGCCTCGGCCGCGTTGTGCATCGCCGCGCCGATCGCGAGCTTGAGCCGCTGGTGCCGGAGATGGTCGCCGACGGCACCGAACGCCTCATTGCTGGCGGCAAGCAGTTCGCGGTCGGCCGGGGTGAGCTGACCGGCCGCCGGGATCGCACCGAAGCTCTTCGCGATCATCGACGCGGTCCGGTTCACCAGGTTGCCCCAGGTGCTGACCAGTTCGTCGTTGTTGCGGCGGACGAACTCGGCCCAGGTGAAGTCGGTGTCCTGGGTCTCGGGTCCGGCGACGGAGATGAAGTACCGCAGCGCGTCCGGCCCGTAGCGTTCGAGGACGTCGCGGACGTAGATCACCACCGAGCGGGACGACGAGAACTTCCGGCCCTCCATGGTGAGGAACTCGCTGCTGACCACCTCGGTCGGCAGGTTCAGGGCGCCGTACCGGCCAGGAGTTCGGTTGTAGCCGAGGAGCTCGGCCGGCCAGATCTGGGCGTGGAAGGTGATGTTGTCCTTGCCCATGAAGTAGTAGGACTGTGCGTCCGGATCGCACCACCACCTGCGCCAGGCGTCCGGATCGCCCGTACGGCGGGCCCACTCGATGCTGGCGGACAGGTAGCCGATGACGGCGTCGAACCACACGTACAGCCGCTTGTTGGCGTTCTCCTCCCAGCCCGGTAGCGGGACCGGGATCCCCCAGTCGATGTCGCGGGTCATCGCGCGCGGCCGGACGTCGTCGAGCAGGTTGAGGGCGAACTTCAGCACGTTGGGACGCCAGCCGCTGCGAGTCTGCAGCCAGGAGCCGAGCGCGTCGGCGAGGGCCGGGAGATCGAGGAAGAAGTGCTCGGTTTCGACGAAGACGGGGGTCTCGCCGTTGATGCGGCTGTGCGGGTTGCGGAGGTCGATCGCGTCCAGTTGGTTGCCGCAGTTGTCACATTGGTCACCGCGCGCGGCGCCGTACCCGCAGATCGGGCACGTGCCCTCGATGTAGCGGTCGGGCAGAGTGCGTCCGGTCGACGGTGAGATCGCGCCCATCGTGGTCCTGGGGACCAGATATCCGTTGCGGTGAACGGTTCTGAACAACTCTTGCGCGACGGCGTAGTGATTGCGGGTGGTGGTCCGGGTGAACAGGTCGTACGACAGTCCGAGCCCCTGCAGGTCCTCGACGATCACCCGGTTGTACCGATCGGCGAGCTCGCGCGGGCTGACACCTTCCCGCTCGGCCTGCACCAGGATCGGCGTACCGTGCTCGTCCGTCCCCGACACCATCAGCACGTCATGACCGGCCATCCGCAAGTACCGGCTGAACACATCGGAGGGGACACCGAAGCCGGAGACGTGGCCGATGTGCCTGGGACCGTTCGCATACGGCCAGGCCACGGCGGACAGGATGCTGGTCATGGGGCCTCCCGGCCTGGACTGAGGAGCGCAGGGAGCGAAGCGACTGGAGTGACGAGGGAAGGCCGGGAGTTGAAGCCCCATGACCTCCGCGCCGGAGGCGCGGCATTCAATACAGTCATGCTGCCGACTGTAGAAGGACCGCCGGGGTTACGCAGCCGGATTGTGTAGGAAGTCAGCAGGTCCGGCGATGTTCGGGCAGCCTCCGCCGCATTAGGTTGCGAGTCGGTTCCGCCGACCGACAGGAGCATCCGATGACCAGGAAATCCCGGATCAGCGCGGCCCTCGCCGTACTGGGTCTGGTGGTGGGGACCACCGCCGCGCCCAGTGAGACAGCCGCGACCGTCACCCCGATCCCGGTGCAGGTTCTCAGCCTGACCGACCTGCACGGCTACCTGTCCGAGACCGAGAATCTGACCATCGCCGGGCCGTCGGGCACCTTGGCCGTCGGTGGCGCCGGCTATCTGAAGGCACATCTGGACAAGCTGCGGGCCGGGCAGCCGAACAGCTTCCTGATCGGTTCGGGCGACCAGTTCAGTGGCTGGCCGGACTACACGCAGGCGTTCGCGAACGAGCCGACGATCGAGGTGCTGAACGCCCTCGGGATGGACTTCGACGTGGCCGGGAACCACGAGTTCGACCGGGAGTTCCCGTTCCTGCGCCGGATGACGACCGGCGCCTGCTACGGCACGCCGGGCTTCGACTCCTGCTTCAAGGACTCGACCGGACGGAACTTCCACGGCACCGACTACGCCTACCACGCGGCCAACATCGTCGACCCGCGGACAGCACGTCCGGTGCTGCCGCCGTACTGGATCGCCAACGCCGGCTCGGCCCGCATCGGCTTCATCGGACTGGGTTTCCCGGGGACGCCGACCGAGACTCTGTCGATCGGCGGGTCCGGGTTCAACTTCCAGGGCCTGGTCGAGGCGGCGAACCGGGCCGCGGCGGAGCTGAAGGCCCAAGGTGTGAACGCGATCGTGGTCAGCATGCACGAAGGCGGTCAGCAGGGCGGCCTGTACGACGAGTGCAAGAACCCGATCGGCCCGATCTTCGACGCCGCCCGGGCGATGTCCCCCGACATCGACGTGATCCTCGGCGGCCACTGGCACACCGCGTTCAACTGCATGATCCCCGATCCGAACGGCGTACCGCGTCCGGTCCTGGAGGCGAGCAACCACGGTCGCGTGCTGGGTGAGGTGAACCTGTCGCTCGACCCGGCCACCGGTGAGGTCATCCGGTCCGCGACCACGGCCGCCAACCATGCGGTGACCAAGAACCTGACACCGGATCCAGGGATCCAGAAGACGGTCAAGTACTGGATGGACAAGTGGGCGGCTCGTCAGAGCCAGCCGCTGACCACGCTCGACCGTGATCTCGACTTCGCCAAGACGGCCGAGAGCCGCACCGGCAATCTGGTCGCCGATCTCTACCGCGCAGAGGCTGCGCACGACGACGCCGACTTCGCCCTGGTACCGGCCGACCTCGGCATCGACGTGATCGCCGCCGGTCTGCAAGCAGGGACAGTGATGTACGGCGAAGCCTGGCCGGTCGCCGGGATCTCGCCGATCACCACGCTGTCGATGAAGGGATCGACGGTCGAGGCGGTCCTCGAGCAGCAGTGGATCCCGCCGGCGTACGGCTGCAGCAGATTGTCGTCACTCGCGACCTCGGCCAACTTCCGCTACACCTACGACCTGGGCAGACCGGTCGGCGACCGGGTCGATCCGGCGAAGGTGCTCGTCGACGGCAGGCCGCTGCGGCTCGACCGCACGTACCGGGTGGCGACGACTGCGGTGATGCCGCTGCATGGAGCGCAGTACGGCTATCCGGGCTTCCAGCAGTTCACCGATCTCGACCGGGCGCCGCGGATGGGCCAGGAAGTGTTCCTGAACCACCTGCGGACGCACCAGCTGATCAAGGCGCCGGCGCTTGGCCGGGTGACCGCGATTCCGGGCACGCCGCCGCCGGTCGACGGGCCGTTCGGTCCGCTGAACCTGCTGCCACAGCAGGAGATGACGGCAACCGCGACCAGCCAGGGATCGACCGCCTACAGCGCGGCCGCCGCGCTCGACGGGAACTGCGCGACCATGTGGCACTCGAACTGGAGCCCGCACGCGCCGCTGCCGCAGCACATCACGCTCGACCTCAAGACCATGCGAGCGATCGAGGCCCTCGTCTACACCCCACGCCAGGACGCCGCGGTCCCGAACGGCCGGATCTCGTCGTACGACGTCCAGACGAGCACCGACGGAGTCACGTTCACGTCGGTCGCGACGGGCAGCTGGGACGGCACTGTGGATGCCAAGATCGCCCGGCTGCCGTCCGGTACGACGGCCCGCTACGTCCGGCTGATCGGCCTGGCCGGCGGCGCGGACTACGCGGCCGCGACCGAGCTCAATATAGCTCTAGCTCCGGGTTCCTGACCGCGTCGCGGTGGGCCGTCGGGGCCATCCCGTACCGGCGGCCGAACTGCCGGCTGAAGTAGTGCGCTGACTCGAACCCGACCGCGCGGGCGATCTGTGCGACGGACATGTCGGTGGCACCGAGCAGCTCGGCCGCCCGCTGCAATCGCAATGCCATCACCACGTTCATGATCGAGTCGCCGACCTGTTCCTTGAACAGGTGCGCGAGCCGGGAGACCGAGATCTGCGCGATCCCGGCCAGCGAGGTCAAGGTGTGCGGCCGCGCCGGGTCCGCTGAGATCGCGTCGAGCACGAGCTGGACCCGTGCGTCGAGGTGCTGGGTCTCCCGGCGCAGGCTGGCGACAGCGGTCAACAGCACCTCCTCGATGCCGTTCATGGTCAGTTCGACCGCGACGCTCTTCTCCAGCAGGTGCAGCTCGGTGTCGCCGGTCGGCGACAACCCTGCGCGCTGTGCGTCGCGGTGCAACCGGTCGAACGCCGACACCATCCGGTCCGTCTCCGACGACCTGGTCAGCCGCACGTACGACAGGCCCGGCATTGCCTGCGGCAACGAGAGCCAGGTGTGCCACTCGCGCCGCGGCTGGAAATGCGCCCACCAGGATTCCCAGTAGGTCCCGACGGTTCCGTAGTCGTGCGGGGTGCCCGGGCTGACCAGGACCAGGTCGCCGTGGCGCAGCGTGAGCCTGTTCGTGCCGATCACGTACCGGCCGGTGCCGCCGGCGGTGTAGAGCAGGTACCAGCTGCCCACGCCGTCCGGCCGGACGACCCGGTAGTCACCGCCGCTGTGGAAGTGGCCGGTGACCAGTTTGCTCGGTGGCGGGATCTCGCTGTAGAGCTCGATCAGCACCTGAGTAGCAAGATCGTGGTCGAAGTCAGCAGGCTCCGTCATGGTCGATCCCCTCGTTGGCGCTCCAAGATTAGCGACACAGCAGCAAGATCCTGCACCCCCAGCGAATCGAGGATCCCGTGGGTTTCAGCACTGTCGCCGAGCTCGGGTACGACGCCACCACCCTGGTCTTCGAGCACGGTTGGCAGTCGTGGAGCCCGAGCGGCTGGTACCGGCTCGACGACAGTCCGCCCCGGCCGACCGCGCCGAACCACCACGTGATGGCGTATCGGCCGGGCATCGCCGCCGGCCGGTTCCAAGGCGAGGGTCTGCTCGCGGTAGCCACCGGCGGCGAGGTCGTCGTGGCGGCCGCTACCAGCCCTGACGCGGTCCCGTCGATCCGCGCCGAGGTCCGGGACGGCCGGCTGGTGATCTCGGCCGACGGCGAGGTGAAGCTCACCACGAGCACCCAGACGAACCCGAATCAGGCGCTGGCCGACTGGGCCGAAGCCTTCGGTACGACGCCCGTCCGGGTGTTCGGACCGTCCTGGTGCAGCTGGTACGCGTACTGGGGCAAGGTGACCGAGCGGGACGTGATGAACGACGTCCGGCAGTTCGACCAGCACGATCTGAGCGTCGACCTGGTGCTGCTGGACGAGGGTTACCAGGCGGATATCGGCGACTGGCTCACGCCGCGCGACGACTTCGGGTCGACCGTGCGGCTGGCCGCCGACATCCGATCGAGCGGCCGCCGGGCCGGGATCTGGGTGGCCCCGTTCCTGGTCGGCAGCGCCAGTGAGACCGCCCGCCGGCACCCGGACTGGCTCGTCCCCGGAATCAGCGCGGGCACCAATTGGGGCCAAGAGCAACTGGTTCTGGACGTCACGCACCCGGGTGCCGCGCAACATCTGCAGGACGTGTTCACCGAGTTGTGCCGGCAGGGCTACGACCACTTCAAGCTGGACTTCCTCTACGCCGGCGCGATCGAAGGCCCGCGGCACGAACCGATCGACGGTATCGCCGCCTACCGGCACGGGATGCGACTGCTGCGGCAGGCAGTCGGGCCGAACCGGATCCTGCACGGGTGTGGCGCCCCGATCCTTCCCAGTCTCGGGTTGGTCGACTGCATGCGGATCTCGCCCGACACCGATCCGCTCGTCGACCCGCCGTCCGGCGACATCAGTCAGCCAGGGCAGCGCGGTGCGCGGTCCACCTCGGTCGCACGCGAGTTCCTGCACGGCCGGTGGTGGGCGAACGACTCCGACTGCCTGATCGTGCGGCCCGACATCCAGCAGCGAGAGCGCTGGGCCGATCACATCGACGCCGGCCCTGGGTTGCGGATGTCGAGTGACCCGATCGGCGAGCTCGACCGCTGGGGCCTCGACCGGACCCGTGAGTTGCTGGTCCCGAGTTCGCCTCGCCCGCATCCGCTCAAGGATCCCGATGCTTAGGCCGGCGCCCCGCCGTACCCGGCGAACCGGCCGCGGGCGGCAGACCCTGGCCGCCTACGCGCTGCTGGCACCGAGCATGGTCGGTGTCATCGGCTTCCTGCTCGCGCCGGTGCTGATCGTGATCGTGCTCAGCCTGTTCGACTGGAAACTGCTGGCGACGCCGGAGTTCGTCGGGCTGGCGAACTACCGCGAACTGGCCACCGACTCCGATGTCTGGCATTCGCTGCTCGTCACCTTGTACTACGTCGTGATCTGCGTCCCGGGGACGACGATCCTCTCGCTGCTGCTGGCCCTGCTGGTCGATCGCAAGCTGCGCGGGATGAAGTACTTCCGGGCCCTGCTGGTGATTCCGTGGATGGCGACACCGGTCGCGCTCGGACTCGTCTGGACGTGGATCTTCGACCCCGGCCGCGGCGCGATCAACCAGTTCCTCGGGCTGTTCGGTATCGACGGCCCGGCCTGGCTGTCGTCCTCACTGCTGGCGATGCCGAGCGTCGCCGCGGTCCACATCTGGCAGTTCGCCGGCTACAACATGCTGTTCTTCCTGGCCGGTCTGCAGCACATCCCACGATCGTTGCGGGAGGCATCGTCCTTGGACGGTGCGTCGCCGGTCGCGCACTTCTTCTCGATCACCCTGCCGTTGCTCCGGCCGACCATGCTGTTCGTGCTGATCACCAACGTGATCGGCTCGTTCCAGGCCTTCGACACGATCTTCGTGATGACCGAGGGCGGCCCGGGTGACAGCACCGAGGTGGCGACGTACCTGATCTACGACGAGGCGTTCCGCAAGTTCGACTTCGGCTACGCCTCGACCATCTCGGTGCTGCTGTTCGCCGTGGTGCTGATCGCCACGATCTCCCAGTTCGTGTACTTCGAACGCCGTACGACCTACGACTTCTCCTGAGGTGGTGTCACCGTGAGACTGCGCTTCCTGCCGTACGGCGTCCTGGTGGCCGGCTGTGTGTTCGCGATCTTCCCGTACTTCCTGACCGTCCTGACCGCATTCAAGGGCCCTGGGCAACTGTCGGAAACGCTGCCGTGGGAGCCGGGCCTGCCGCCGAGCACGGCCGCCTTCGACCGGCTGTTCGCGTCCGGTTTCGGCGGCTACCTGGTGAACACGGTGCTGGTGACGGCCGGGATCACGGCCGGCCAGGTGGTGTTCGCGATCCTGGCGGCGTACGCGTTCGCGCGGCTGTCGTTCCCAGGCCGGGACGCCTTGTTCTGGGTGTACCTGTCGACGTTGATGGTGCCGCCGGTGGTCACCATGATCCCGCTCTACCTGATGATGCAGAAGCTCGGGCTGGTCGACACCTGGGCCGGCCTGATGCTGCCGACGATGCTCGGCACGCCGTACGCGATCTTCCTGCTCCGGCAGTTCTTCCGCGGCATCCCGGCCGATCTCGAGGACGCGGCCCGGATCGACGGCGCCGGCCGGATCCGCACCCTGGTCGCGATCGTGCTGCCGCTGTCGAAACCCATCCTGGTCACCGTCACCACCCTGGCCGTGGTCGCCAACTGGAACAGCTTCCTCTGGCCGCTGATCATCACCAGCAGCGAGGACAAGCGGCTGCTCTCGGTCGGCATCGCCTTGTTCAAGAGCGAGATCGGCGTCGACTACAACGCCGTGATGGCCGGCAGCCTGGTCGCGCTGGTGCCGCTGCTCGTGCTCTTCGTCGTTTTCCAGCGCTTCATCGTCCGCTCGGTCGCGGTCACCGGGCTCAAGTAGGAGGCTCACATGTTCCCGAAGAATTCACCACAGCCCCTGTCCCGGCGGACCTTCCTGATCGGCGCCGGCTCTGTGCTCGCGCTGGCCGGCTGCGGGTCGTCGAACGACAACGCGAGCAGCAGCGGCGGCAAGGCCGAACTCGTCTACCGTCTGTGGGACGAACAGCAGGAGGTCGGCTACAAGGCGGTGTTCGCGGCGTTCACCGCCGAGAACCCGGACATCACCGTCCGGATGGAGGTGCTGCCGTGGGACCAGTACTGGACCAAGCTCACCACCGAACTGGCCGCCGGCAAGGCGCCGGACGTGTTCTGGCTGACGGTCGAGAACTTCCCCGACCTGGCCGGCAAGGGCGTGCTCGCGCCACTGGACGACCTGATCGGCAAGGCCGGCCTGAAGCTCGACTCGTACCACCCGAACGTCGTGGAGTCGTACAAGTTCGAGGACAAGCAACTGGGGATGCCGAAGGATCTCGGCGTGGTCGGGCTGCTGTACAACAAGGACCTGTTCGCGAAGGCCGGCGTGACGATGCCGGCCGAGCTGACCTGGGCCCCGGACGGTTCGGGCTCGTTCGTCGAGCTCGCCCGCAAGCTGACCGTCGGCACCAAGCAGTGGGGCTTCTGCTCCTGGAACCACAGCCAGACCCAGTGGCTGAACTGGATCGCCTCCAACGGCGGCCACGCGATGGACAAGCCGTACGGCACCTTCGACTTCGCCGGTCAGAAGTCGGTCGAGGCGCTGCAGTGGGCGCGCGACCTGATCTTCAAGTGGCGCGTCTCCCCCGATGGCACCCGGACCAACCCGCCGACCGGGCAGGCGACCGAGATGTTCTACCGGGGCGAGGTGGCGATGTTCCCGGCCAACAACGCGCTGCTGCCGTTCGCGCTGCCGGAGGTGAAGTTCCCGATCGGGGTCGCCCCGATGCCCGCCGGACCGTCGGGCCGCACAGTCGTGATCAACGGGCTCGCCGAGGTGATGTTCGCCAAGACCAAGCACCCGGAGCAGGCCGGCAAGCTGGTCGCCTTCCTCGGCTCGGAGAAGGCGCAGAAGCTGATGGGCGACGCCGGCTACATCATCCCCGCGCTGAACGACGCCGGTGCCGGGTACACGGCGTTCTGGAAGAAGAAGGGAGTCGACGTCCAGCCGTTCCTGGACTCGGCGGCCGGCAGCACGGTGAACATGCCGATCGCGTCCGGTTGGACCGCGAAGGTCGCCGAGATCAACAAGGCGGTCAACGACCTGTACGTCGACAAGGTGGAGGTCGCCGCGATCGCGGCGTCCATGGACAAGATCGGGAATGACAAGTGAAAGAACTGACCGACTCGTCCGGCATGCTGACGGACGCCGCCGTACTGCGGGCCCGACTGGCCGAGGACGGCTACCTCTTCTTCCGCGGACTGCTGCCCGTCGGCGTGGTCGACGACGTGCGGGAGCAGCTGGCCCGGATTCTGCACGACAGCAACTGGCTCGCGCCGGGCACTGACGCCCAGGATCTGGTCGCGTCGGATCGGGCCGTTGAGGAGGGATCGCCGGGGTTCTTCGGTGCCTACACGGCGATCCAGAGCACCGAGGCGTTCCATCAGCTGGCCGTGCGGCCCGAGTTGCTGGACCTGACGAGCCGGCTGCTGGGTGAGGAGGCGTTCGCGCACCCGGCGCACATCTGCCGGATCGCGCCGTCGTCGCCCGGGGCGAACCCGACGCCGATCCACCAGGACTACCGGTTCATCCAGGGCAGCATCGACACGCTGACGACCTGGCTTCCACTCAGCGAGGCACCGCCCGAGATCGGTGGTCTGCGGGTACTCGCGGGCTCGCCGCGGCTCGGTGTCCTTCCGGTCAAGGCGTCCGACGGGCCCGGGATGATGCGGGCCGAGGCGGACGAGAACCACCCGGAGTGGCGGACGACGTCGTACCGGCCGGGCGACGTACTGCTGTTCGGGAGCCTGACCGTGCATGGCGCGATGCCGAACCGGACCAAGCAACTGCGAGTGTCGGCCGACTTCCGGTACCAGGCCGTCAGCGCGCCGATGGCCAGGGACATGCTCGGCACCGGGAAGCCGCACTACCACCCGGACGTGCCGGACTTCCCGACGCTCACTCGCGGGTGGACCTCGACGGCCTGCGTCGAGATCCCGGATGGGGTTCGGTTCGTCGACCGCTGGGATCCGCGGTTGGACGACGTACCGGCACCAGCCTCGCGATTCGCGTACGTCTGAACTGTGCGGGCGGGTGTCCCCGCCCGCACAGTTCTCAGATCAGTACGACGACCTTGCCCTGGGCGTGGCCGGATTCGCTCAGCTCCTGGGCCTTGGCGGCGTCGGCGAGCGCGAAGGTCTCGGCGACCCGGACCTTCAGGTTGCCGTCCGCGGCGGCCTGGAGCTGCTTCGACAGCGCGGCGCCGATCTCCTCGGGCGAGGCCGAGCTGGCCGCCGAGAGCGCGACGCCCAGCGCTCCGGCCTGCATGTCGGCGATGGTGATGATGCGGTCGGTGCCGCCGCGGAGCTCGATCGACTCCTGCAGCCCGCCCTGGCCGGCGGCGTCGAACACCGCGTCGACTCCCTGCGGCGCCGCCTCGCGGACCCGGTCGAGCAGTCCGTCGCCGTACGCGACCGGGATCGCACCGATCTCGCGCAGGAAGTCGTGGTTCGCGGGTGACGCGGTACCGATGACCGTGGCGCCGGCGGCCTTGGCGAGCTGTACGGCGATCGAGCCGACAGCACCCGCGGCTCCGTGCAGCAACAGGGTCTCGCCGGCCTTGAGCCCGAGCTCGTCCAGGACCCGCTGAGCCGTCTCACCCGCGACCGGCAGACCGACCGCCTGCTCCCAGCTCACCCCGGCCGGCTTCGGTACGACGTTGCCGACGACCGCCTCCTCGGCGTACGAACCGGTCTTGGACCAACCGACGACCTCGTCGCCGATCGCGAAGTCCGCACCCTCACCGACCTCGTCGACCACACCGGCGACCTCGAGCCCGGGCGTCGCCGGGAAGGTGACGTCGATGAAACCCTGCGTCCAGCCGCGGCGGATCTTGAAGTCGATCGGGTTCACCCCGGCGGCTCGGACGCTGACCCGCACCTCCCCCGGTCCGGCATGCGGCTCGGCCACGTCCTCGGTCCGCAGCACCTCGGGACCGCCGAACTCCTCGAATACCACCGCTTGCATGTTCTGCCTCCATCGATTGATTGATGCTTCAATCAAGGGTGGCGGGACGCCGTGCTTTTCCGACTGGCCGTTCGGACAGTTGTCCACCGCCCGAAAGACGGGCTCGGGTGGACGCATCAACCGACGTACTCTGAACACCATGCTGATGACAGGCGAGAGTGTCGGAGTGGCGGAGGTGCTCGCGTCGGTCGCGCAGATCATCGACGGACCGCCGTCGGAGCTCCTCGAGCGCCTGTCGGCGGCGACCGCCGAACTGATCCCGCACCGCGCGGTCGCTCAACTCGCGTCCCAGTGCGCGTCCACGCCGGTCACCGCGCACGGAGAGCCCAAGCTGGCCGAGGCTGTTAGCGGTGCCGACCTGGCCGCCCTGCTCGGCACCATCACCGCCGGTCAGCCGTGGCAGGGCGTCGTACCGATCGCAGGCTCGGACCACCCCGTCCTGGCCGTCTCCAGCGACCGGGCACCACGCGGATCCGTGGTCGTCTTCATCCGGTACGACGAGACGCCGACGCCCGCCGCCGTGATGATCCAGGAGCTGTGGGACCTGGTCACCGCGCACATGTACCGACTCACGCTCGAGCGGGAGCCCGGCGCCCTCGCACAGAACCGGGCCGTGGCGGAGGCTCGCGCCGACGTCGCCGCCGAGCTCGGCGAGGCTCACGCAGCCACGCTCGCGACTCTCCTCGGCGTACTGCGAAACCAGCGGATCGACGACGCCTCGGCCCGTTCGATGGCGGTCGAGTTGGCCCTGAACGGCCTGGCGGAGCTCCGCACCGACACCCAGCGGGACCGGGTGTGCAGCGGCGAGGAACCGGCCGGCAAGGCCTTCGACCGACTCGCCGATTCGCTCCGCGCGCTGCTCCGGCACGGGCCGGTCGAGCTCGAACTGGATACCCCTGGCAATGACCGGCTGATCCCGGCGGGTGTCGCGCACCGGGCCCGGGTCGCCGTCCGGTCCGTCGTCCTCGCGATGCTCACCCAGGACCGGGTACGCCGGATCCGGGTCGGCTGGCGGTGGACCGGCACGGAACTCCAGGCGACGATCCGCGACGACGGCCCCGGTCGGCTCGAGGACGTCCTCGACCTCGGTCAACTGGCCGAACGGCTCCGCCTGCACGAGGGCGACCTGGACCTGGACGCCGTCCCCGGCTGGGGCCTGACCGCCCGGATCACCCTCCAGGCGAACTCGGCACCGCAGACGATCACCTCAGACCCGCTGGCCGCCCTCGGCACCCGCGAACTCGAAGTCCTCGAACGCCTCGCCGAAGGTCACCGCAACCGCTCCATCGCCGAAGCCCTCCACATCAGCGAATCCACAGTCAAGTTCCACGTCGCCAACATCCTCACCAAACTCGCCGTCACCAGCCGAACCCAAGCCGCCGCCCTCTACCACGCAACAGCGGTCTAGGACTCCTCGAGGCGGGGGAACAGGGCGTCGCCCTTGGTGAGGGTGGCGCCGGCGGGGAGTTGGCCCCAGGTGCCGGCGTCCTGGATCCGCTGGTCGGCGAGCGAACCGAGCTTCTCCTCGGCGCCGAGGAGGGTCCAGAGCTTGGCCGACGTCTTGGGCATGGTCGGGTTGTGCAGTACGGCGACCGCGCGGAGAGCCTCGGCGGCCGAGTACAGGATGGTGGCGAGGCGGTCGCGCTGGGACTCGTCCTTCGCGACCTTCCACGGCTCCTGCTCGGTGACGTACCCGTTGATCGCGCCGACCAGGTCGTTGATCGCGGCCAGCGCGTCGTGGAACGCCAGCGTCTCGATCGCCTTGTCCGCGGTCGCCACGGTCTGGGCGAGCTTGTCCGCGAGCGCCTGCTCGGCCGGGCCGTGGTCGGTCGGCTCGGGCAAGGCACCGTCGTAATACTTGCCGACCATCGCCGCGATCCGGCTGGCCAGGTTGCCCAGGCCGTTGGCGAGCTCGGAGGTGTAGACCGCGCTCAGGTGCTCCCAGGAGAACGACCCGTCCGAGCCGAACTGGATCGTGCGCAGGAAGTAGTACCGGAACGCGTCCGACCCGAAGTGGTCGGTGATCTCGTGCGGCGCGATCGCGGTCAGCTTGGACTTGCTCATCTTCTCGCCGCCGACCAGCAGCCACCCGTGCGCGAACACCTGCCTCGGAACCGCGACCTCCGCAGCCATCAGCATGGCCGGCCAGATCACCGCGTGAAACCGCAGGATGTCCTTGCCGACCAGGTGTACGTCGACCGGCCACAGCTGCTCGAAGCGCTCCGGGTCGGTGCCGTACCCGGCCGCGGTCACGTAGTTCAGCAGCGCGTCGATCCAGACGTAGAGGACGTGCTCCTCGTCCCACGGGACCGGGATACCCCAGTCGAAGGTCGACCGGGTGATCGACAGGTCCTGGAGACCCTGCTTGACGAACGCGATCACCTCGTTGCGGGCGCTGGCCGGGGCGACGAAGTCCGGCTGCGACTCGTACAGCTCCAGCAGCTTGTCGGCGTACGCCGAGAGCCGGAAGAAGTAGTTCGTCTCCGAGACCGTCTCCAGCTCGGTGCCGTGGATCATGCATCGCTGGGTGCCGTCCTCGTCGGTGCGGATGTCCGCGGGGAGCTTGAACTCCTCACAGCCGACGCAGTACATGCCCTCGTACTCGCCCTTGTAGACGTCGCCCTTGTCGTAGAGCGTCTGCCAGAACTCGCGGACCCGCTCGGTGTGCCGCTGCTCGGTGGTCCGGATGAAGTCGTCGTACGCGATGTCGACGTCGCCCCAGGCCGGCTTCCAGGCCTCCTCGACGAGCTTGTCGGTCCACTCCTTCGGCGTCATGCCCTGGGCTTGCGCACTGCGCATCACCTTCTCGCCGTGCTCGTCGGTACCGGTCAGGTACCACTTCCGCTCCCCGCGTTGCGCGTGCCAGCGGGTCAGGACGTCCCCGGCCACGGTCGTGTACGCGCTGCCGATGTGCGGCGCCGCCGTGACGTAGTAGATCGGGGTGGTGACGTAGTAGGCCTTGTCTTCGGGCATACGAAAAGGGTAGTGCCGCGCGCCAGCGCTATTTACCAGGGCCACCCGGTGCAGATCGACAGGAGGTGTGCCGCCCCCGAGGGCGAGCCTGCGCCTGGGCAGCGGACCTACCTGTCGATTTCGGGCTATACGTCCTGTCGATCTGCACGCTGTTTGGCCAGGACGGCGTCGTAGACGGTGCGTTTGGGCACATTGAAACGCTTGGCCACGTCTGAGATTGCCTGCTTACGGGGCGTACCCGCCGCCTCATCGGCGGCCACCTCCTCGGCCAGTTGCTCCGGGGTCAGCACCTTGTGCGGGTCGGCGCCGGACACCACGACCGTGATCTCGCCGCGGACGCCGTCCTTCGACCAGGTCACCAGCTCGTCGAGCGGCCCGCGCTTGACCTCTTCGTACGTCTTGGTGAGCTCGCGGCAGACCGCCGTACGACGTTCTGCGCCAAAGGCCTCCGCCATCGCCTCGAGCGACGCGGCCAGCCGGTGTGGCGCCTCGAAGAACACCATCGTCCGCGGCTCGTCCGCCAGCTCACCCAGCCGCCGGGCCCGCTCCCCCGGCTTCCGCGGCAGGAACCCCTCGAAGGTGAACCGGTCCACCGGGAGGCCGGAGAGCGCCAAAGCAGTCAGTACGGCGGACGGCCCCGGTACGGCTGTGATGTCGACGCCGGCCTCGATCGCCGCGGCCACCAGCCGATACCCGGGGTCCGAAACACTCGGCATCCCCGCATCGGTCACCACGACCACCGTCTGCCCCGCGGTCAGCGCGTCCAGGAGCTCCGGGGTCCGCTCCCGCTCGTTGCCCTCGAAATAGCTGACCACCCGGCCGGGGACCACCACTCCCAGCCCCGACGTCAGCCGCCGCAATCGCCGGGTGTCCTCGGCCGCCACCACATCGGCCTCACCCAGCACCTTCCCGAGCCGAGGCGACGCATCCTGCACATCCCCGATAGGACTCCCAGCCAGCACCAATCGCCCGGTCACGGGCCCCATCATCGCAGCCCCGGACAGCACGCCGGGGGTCAGTGCTACTGGGGGCTCCGTACCATGGCGGGCGTGACTGCTGCTTTCGAGGATGGATCCGCCCAGTGGGAGGACGCCCGCCGAGGGCGTGACGTGCTCGGGCGGGACGTGCTCGGGAGACGGCTGCCGCCGCTGAAGGAGCGGTTGTACCCGCCGATGCCGAAGGACTTCGAGGGCGGCTGGATCGCGACGCTGGTGATCACCGCGATCGCCGCGTTCCTGCGGTTCTGGAACCTCGGCGACCCGGTGAAGTTCGTCTTCGACGAGACGTACTACGCCAAGGACGCCTTCAGCCTGCTCAAGTTCGGCTACGCCCGGCAGTTCATCGACCAGCCGGAGGGCGCCGCGGACAAGGCGATCCTGGCCGGCAACCTGGACGTCTTCAAGGACACCCCGAGCCTGACCGTGCACCCCGAGGTCGGCAAATGGATGATCGCCGCGGGCGAGCAGCTGTTCGGGATGAACACGTTCGGCTGGCGGTTCATGCCCGCCCTGGCCGGCACCCTGACCGTGCTGCTGGTGATCCGGACCGTACGGCGGATGACCCGGTCCACCCTGATCGGCTGTGTCGCCGGCCTGCTGCTCGCGGTCGACGGCCTGCACTTCGTCATGTCCCGGGTCGCGCTGCTCGACATCTTCCTGGCGTTCTGGCTGGTCGCCGCGATCTCCTGTCTGGTCGCCGACCGGGACTGGACCCGCCGCCGGCACGCCGAGTCCCTCGACACGCCAATTCCTGAGGGCGAACGCCGTACCCTCGGGCGCTGGCTGCTCATCCGCCCGTGGCGGATCGCGGCCGGCATCTGCTTCGGGCTGGCGCTCGGCACCAAGTGGTCCGCGGTCTGGGTGATCGCCGGTTTCGGCATCCTCGTCTTCGCCTGGGACTTCGGCGCCCGGCGCGCGCTCGGTGTCCGGCACGCGTTCATCAAGTCGGCGCTGGTCGACGGCATCCCGGCGTTCCTCAGCATCGTCCTGGTCGCCCTCGTCACCTACACCGCGACCTGGACCGGCTGGCTGCTGCACGACAACGCCTACGACCACGACTACGCGTCCAAGAACCCGGCGCACGGCGTGATGAAGGTCGTCCCGGACGACTTCCGGTCGCTGATCCACTACCACCAGGAAGTGCTCGCCTTCCACACCGGCGACTACATCAAGAACGCCACCCACCCGTACGCCTCGAACCCGGCCGGCTGGCCGATCATCGCCCGCCCGATCGGGTTCGACGCGGTCAACGACATCAAGCCCGGTACGGCGGGCTGCACCGCGTCGGCCGGGACGAACTGCCTGTCGGTGATCTCCGCGCTCGGTACGCCGCTGCTGTGGTGGGGCGGCGCGCTGGCGCTGCTCGCCGCCCTGGTCTTCTGGATAGCCCAGCGCGACTGGAGATTCGGCATCCCGATCGTCGGCTACATCACCTGTTGGGTGCCGTGGTTCGCCTTCGACGACCGGCCGATCTTCTTCTTCTACGCCGTCACGATGATCCCGTTCACGGTGATGGCACTGGCCCTCGTGCTCGGCAAGATCCTCGGCCCGGCCCGGACAGCACTCGGCCAGGCGACACCACGCCGGCTGATCGGCAGTGCGGTGGTCGGCGCCTTCGTCGTCCTGGTCGTGCTGAACTTCGCCTACATCTGGCCGATCCTGACCGACGAGGTGCTGCCGCACCCGGACTGGCTCAACCGCATGTGGTTCAAGTCCTGGATCTAGGGTGCGTCTCTCAATTCCCTGCGTGCTGCGCCCTAGGCCTCAGTGGCCGAGGTGGCCGTGGCCCTTGGACTTGTTCTTGTGGCGTTTGGAGGACTTCTGGCCGCCGACGCCGCCGAACAGCGCCAGGCCCTTGACCACGACGACCGGTGCGTTCGGGTCCGGATCGTCGCCGCCGCGAACCCCGAAGCCGCCGAAGATCCCGACGCCCTCGCTGCGGACGGTGACCGCGTCCGGGACCGTGATGTCGATCCCGCCGAAGATGGCGAAGGCCCACACCGTCACCTCGCGGCCCTCGAAGACCGCGTTCGTCATGTCCAGGTCGTGCCCGCCGAAGATCGCGACCGCGTTGGTCCGGCGCCGGACCCGCCAGCGGCCGGACCGCTCACCGCCGCCGAAGACCGCGAACATGGTGTCGAAGCTGTCCGACGGGTTGGCCGGCTCCTCGATCGGCACCGGGCTGTTCGACGCTGCCGGACTCGCGGCCGGCATCGCCTGCTGCGGTACGACGAGATCCTGCGTGATCGGCTCGAGCTCGCCCAGCGTCCTCGCCTGCAGCGTCTGCTCGAGCCGCTCGGCATGCTCGTCCTGCGACAACCGCCCGGACATCAGGGCATCTCGCAGTACGTCGACAACCCGGTCACGATCGGTGTCTGACGCGCGCAGGTGCGCATGCGGATGCGGGCGCTCGGGCAGGTTCTCCATAAGACGGAACAATAACCCCGTCAGCGGCGTACTCGCAGGGCAAAAAGCACCGCGATCAGGGTGATCGACGCGAAAGTCAGGGCGGTGCCCGGGTAACCACCGAGGCCGAGGCCCAGACCGCCCAGCGCGGCACCCAGAAAGGTGCCGAGACTCATCCCGGCGGCGTTGACGCTGAGCGCCGAACCGCGGAGGTCGCCACTGCGCCGGACGAGCAGCGTCGTGACGCAGGCGGCGACCGTTGCGTGGCTGGCACCCATCAGTGCCGTGAGCAGCAGAGTGAGCGGGAGCGTCGGCGAGAAGTAGAAGGCCGCGACACTCGTCAGAGCGACTCCGAGACCGATCAGCAGCATCTTCTCGGGGCCGATCCAGGGACGCTCGAGCGCGATGTAGCGGCCGGCCAGCAGGTTGCCGAGGAAGAAGGACGCACCGCTGAGCGACCACACCAGCGCGAACCAACCCGGCGCGAGGTCGAACTTCTCGTCGTAGAACGCGGCCAGGTAAGCCAGGTACCCCATGAACGCTGCCGTCCGCAGCATCGCGACCACGAGCAGTGGCAGCGCGCCGGGAACCCGGGCCAGCTCCCGGTACGTCGCCAGGTAGCTCATCCGCTGACCGCCATCCGCCCGGAGCGGCGCCTTCCGCCCGCGGCCGCGCCAGAAGAACGCCGCCGACAACGCGAGCGAGACAGCCGACGCTGCGAGCAGGTTGCCCCGCCAGCCCCACAGCATCCCCGGTACGGCGAGAAGCGGTGCAGCCAGCATCGCCATCGCCGACGTTGTCGCGGACACCAGTGTCGCCGCTCGCCCGGCAGCCGCTGGCGACGTGAACCGGTCGGCCGCGGCGGCGCCGATCGACGGCGCCAGGATCGAGGTCGACGCACCGATCAGCAGGCAGAACGCGGCCAGCGCGAACACGTTGCCGACAGCACCCAATGCGGCCGAGATCCCCAGCAGCGCCAGGCCTCCGGCGGCCACCAGTTCACGCGCCATCCGGTCGATCAACGGCGCCAGCGAGAACCCGACGACGAGCGCCGCCAGACCGCCGAGCCCCCGCAGCCCGCCGATCTCCGCCACGCTCCCACCGGCCGCCGCCGCGATCGGCACCAAGTACATCCCGAACACCGTGAACGGAATCAAACTCACCGCCGACGCCAGCAAGAAAGGCCAAAGCCGCCGCGCCATCCGCCAGTCCCCAGGCACCTCCGCCCCCGCGCTGCGCGCGTGGGCAGAGGGAGGAGCTGCGTTCAGCGCAACAGCGGGGCGAGGGCCGGCGGCAGGCGCCGAGTTGGGGGTACTGCTGCTCATGTGTCCGTCCTGGGGTAGCGGTAGAGGCTGCTCGGGCGGGAGCTGAACTGGGAGAAGGGAAAGGGTTCGGCGGAGAGGGCTGTGACACCGGAACCGAGGAAGGACCGGATCACGGCGCTTCCGGTCTGAGCATAGACCGCCAACGGCTTCTCTTGCTGACGGCAACGATCAACGAGGACGTCGAAAGACCCATTGGACAAGGTCATTCCGGTCGCCACGACAGCATCGGCGGCATCGATAACCTCCGTCATGTCGCGGGAAACCGGCAGCCCGGACGCGGTCTCGCGAAGGTTGAAATCACAGGGCAGACAGACCCCACCGCGCGCGGTGATCGCGTCGACGAGCGGGTTCACCACTCCGATCAACGCGACCTTGGTGCCCTCGGCAACATCCAGCAACCCCGCGACGGCCGCATCCCGGGCCCGCGCCCGCACGTCCGGCGTACCAGCGGGAAGCACGATCTCCTCGGCCAGCGGCGACGCGTGATGCGGCTCGACCGCGGCCAGATAGGCGTCCAGCGCCGCGATCCGCACCGGCAACGCAACGCCTTCCGAGGACAACAAGTCCTGAATCGTCAGGCCCGAGGTGTCAGCGCAGTACGACGGATCGAGCTCGCCCGCCTCGAACGAGCACGCACCGAACACCTCGCCAACCCGGAGCAGCACGTAGTAGTTCCGATAGGTGACGTCCGCACCGGGCAGCCGGGTGGTGTGGTGAAGCCAGAAGGCACTGGTGATGGGCATCTCAGCAGGAGAAGGACCAAGTGCGGCGGACAGCACGGAGGAGGTCAGGGCAGCCACGGAAGCGGTCATGGCAGGTCGGCCAGCCTTTCGGGGTTGTAAGTGAGGGCGGATAACTCTGGACGACCCGCGGGCTGGAAGCAGTGCAGCAGCGAGCGCCGATCGGACGCGGTCCGCAGCAGCACATACCCCGTCACACCCTCAGACTAATGCGACGGGGTCGCAGATGGGAACTCCTCGCGCTGGGCCAGCGCCGAGTCCCGCCGGTCCCATGACATCGCCGACCACGGCACCGCGAGCTCGTCCAGCGAGGCGATCTCCTGCGGCCGCATCGACGCCATCGGCCGCGCCTCGGCATGACGGGCAAAAGCCGACTCGACGTACCGCGTCCCGGTGTCGGCGGCCAGGAAGACGTGCTTCCGGCTGCTGTCGCAGTTGTGCTCCCAGAGCGCCGACAGGTACGCCGCTCCGGCCGAGAGGCCGGCGAAGACCCCTGACGTCCGGAGCAGGTCGACCGCGGCCGACATCGCGTAGTCGAACGACACCCAGTGCAGCCGGTCGTACAACTCGTGCCGCACGTTCCGGAACTCGATCGAGCTGCCGATCCCGGCGATGATCATCTCCGGGTCCTGGGTGTGCCCGGCCCCGAACGTGATGCTGCCGAACGGCTGCACCCCGACCAGATTGACGTCCCGCCCGCGATTGCGCAGGTACTCCGCGATCGCACCGGTCGACGCACCGGTCCCGACCCCGCCGACCAGACACAGCGGCCCGGTCGGCGCCACCTCGTTCACCAGGTCGGCCACCGCGCCGTACCCGAGATAGTGGATGTCGTCGTGGTACTGCTGCATCCAGTGGTACGTCGGATTGTCGCGCAGGATCTCGCCGATCCGCCGGACCCGGAGGTTCTGGTCCAGCTGCAGGTTGTTCGACGACGGCACCTGTTCCACGGTCGCGCCGAGGATCTCCAGCTGGACCCGCAGCGTCCGGTCGACAGTGGTGGAGCCGACGATGTGGCACTTCATCCCGTACCGGTGACAGGCCAGCGCCAGCGCGTGCGCGTAGATCCCGCTCGAGCTGTCGATCAGCGTGTCGCCAGGGCGGACGGCCCCGGTCTCCAGCAGGTGGCGTACGGCGCCGAGCGCGGAGTACACCTTCATGGTTTCGAACCGCAGGCAGATCAGGTCATCGCCGACCCGGATCGGGTCCGGGTCCTTGATGGCCTCCGCCAGGTGGTCGTGCAGTCGCGTCATCGGCGCGGTTCGCTCCTCGTGTCGGCACAGGTGGTCAGCACGGGCGGAGGTTCTGGGGTGTGTCCGATCCGCGCGGCCCTCACCAGCCGCTGGGTCAGTTCTTCATTCGGTGCGGTCATCACGGTCGCGGGTGGACCGTGCTCGATCACCCGGCCGGCGTCGATCACCAGGACGTGGTCGGACACCGCCGCGACCAGGCCGAGGTCGTGCCCGATCCAGACCAGCGCGGTCCCGCGGTCCTTCAGCTCGGCGAGCAGTTCGACGACGAGCGTCGTACCGCGGTCGTCGAGGGCTGTGGTGATCTCGTCGCAGATCAGTACGTCGGGGTGCGCGAGGACGGCCCTGGCGAGTGCGGCGCGTTGCAGCTCTCCACCGGACAGCCGGCTCGGCGGCCGGGCCGCGGTGTCGGCCGAGACGCCCAACCGCGCCAAGGTCGAGACCGCTTCGGCATGGGCGTCCTTGAAGCCAAGGCCGCGTAGCCGTTGGGCTGTGCGAGCGACCTGCTGGTCGACCGGGCGGCGTTCGTCGAACGAGCCGCGGACCTCCTGCCAGACGTACTGGACTCGGCGGTTCTGTTCCAGCGATCGCTTCCGCAGGACGGGCAGGTCATCACCGTCCAGGAGGATCCGGCCCGTCGAGCGCTCGTGCAGGCCGGCCAGGCAGCGGGCGAGCGTGGTCTTGCCACTGCCGGAGCGACCGACGATGCCGACGCACTGTCCCGGCCGGACGGCGAGGTCGACCTCGTGCAGGATGGGATCACGGCCGCGGGGCCGCAGCGACGCTGACAGGTTCATTGCCTGAAGCAATGGTTTGCCCGGGCTCGGCGTTCCCAGCGACTGCAGCTCGAGCGTGGCCGGGAGCACTTCGGGACCACCTGAGTCGATCACCTGCCCTGCGGACAGTACGACGACGTGCTCGGCCAGCGCCCGGACGAGATCGAGGTCGTGGCTGAGCAGCAGGATACCGAGCCCGCTCGTCGCCAGATCCTGCAGCTCACTGACGAGTTGCAGCCGGGTGATCGAGTCCAGACCGGTGCTCGGCTCGTCCAGCACCAGGACCTTCGGTCGGCAGGTCAGCGCCTGCGCCAACGCGATCCGCTGCCGCTGCCCACCTGAGAACTGATGCGGAAACCGCCGCAGCGTGCTGCGATCGATCTGGGCCGCCCGGAGCGCTTCAGGGACAACCGACTCACCCGGATGATGCAGCCGCTCGAGCTCCTGCAGTGTCTTGCCGATTCGTCGCGCGGGGTTGAGCGCACTGCCGGGATGCTGCGGCATGTACGCCACCACCCGACCACGTACGGCGGACGCGGCAGTCGTCGGCCCGTTGCCGTCGACAACCACCTGCCCATCGACCTCGACCGTACCCTCGAGCCGCACACCGTTCCCGTGCTCACCGAGCAGCGCAAGAGCGGAAGTCGTCTTGCCAGAGCCAGACGCACCAACCAACGCTGTCACTCGCTCAGGCCAGACCTCGAACGAGACGCCGTCGACGAGGATCGACGATCCGGCGGTCGCGGCCAGGGCGCTCACTCGTACCAGCGCCTCCTCACCCGGCCCAGAGGTCGGCGTGGAGGTGTGAGAGCGCGGGCTCATCCGCTCACCTCGGCCAGGCGGCGCGAGCGGTGCACCACGCGGTCGGCCAGCAGGTTGAAGCCGAGCGTGAACGACACGAGCATCAAGGCAGGTGCGATCACAGCCCACGGCTGGAGCAGGAGACCTTCACGGTTGCGGGACACGCTGACCGCCCAGTCGGGGGCGGTCGGGCTCAGCCCGAGGCCGAGGAAGTTCACGGAGGCGACGAGAAAGACGGCCAGGGTGATGCGGGTACCGATGTCGGCGGCAACAGGGCCCAGTACGGCGCGACCGACGTACCCGAGATGGATGCCGATCCAGCTCTCCCGCTGCATCCGGAGCGCCTCAACGACCGGTCCGCTGGCCGCGTCGAGGGCCGCCGCGCGGACGAGTCGGGCGACGGTCGGAACGTTGACCATGGCAACAGCCAGGGTGATCGCGAACGCCGACGCCCGCCAGCCGACGGCGACCACGCTGATCACCAGGAGCGAAGGCAACGGCAGCAGTACGTCGAGCGGCCGGATCAACGCTTCGTCAAGCCAGCGGTGCCGGGTGGATGCCGCAGTCAGCCCGATCAGACCGCCCACGAGGTAGGCGATCAGCACCGCGCCGAAGGCCATGCCGAGAGCCGTCCGACCACCGTCGAGCAAGAGCTGCAGGACATCCCGTCCCGAGCCGTCGGTGCCGAGCAAGCCCTGCGAGTCGTAGGGAAGACCGGGCGTGGTCCGCACGTCGAGGAATGGCCCGAAGACGGCGACCAGGAGCGGCACGACGACCAGCGCGGTCGATACCGCGATCGGCAATTGGGCGGTGAGGGCCCCAGATCGTGCGCGGGCTGTCATCGGAGCAGTTCCGTCCGCGGGACCAAGCGGTTGCAGACCAGGTCGGCGCCGAGGTTGATCACCAGCGCCGCGACCGCGAGCACCAGCGTCAGACCCTGCACGACTGGCACATCCCGCGTCTCCACCCCATCCACGAGCGCAGTCGCAAACCCAGGAATCGCGAAGATCGCCTCCACGACCAGCACCCCACCCAGCAGGGTGTCCCCGGTCCGCGCCAACTCCTGCACACCCGGCACAGCGGCGTTCGGCAGCACATGCCGCAGCAGCAACCGCCGCCGCGGAACCCCGAGCCGCCGAGCCTGTACGACGTACTCCGCCTGAAGCGCCGTGATCGTGCCGGCCCGGACCTGCCGGGACAGCAGACAGACCGTCCGCCCGAACAGCACCGCGACCGGCAGCACCAGCAACACGGGACTGGCGACCAGATCGCCACCGATCCACGTCGCCGGCAACCAACCGAGCTTGAGGGAGAACACCGCCACCAGCAGGACCGCGATGACGAAGTCCGGAATCGCCGAAAGCGCCAAGGTGACCGAGGTGATCGCCCGATCCAGCCGGCCGTTCTCGCGTGTCCCCATCACGATGCCCAGGGCAACGGCCAACGGGACCACGACCGCCAGCGTGGCCAGCGTGAGCACCAGCGTGGCGCCGACCGAGTCCTTGACGATGTCGATCACCGGGCCGCCGCTGATCAGCGACGTACCGAGGTCACCCGTCAGCACGTTGCCAAACCAGTGCGTGAACCGTTCGACTGCCGGCTGATCGAGCCCGAGCTGCGCGCGCATCCGATCGACCTGCTCAGGTGTCAGCGTCTCGGTGAACCGCATCTCGGCCGCGTCCCCGGGAAGCAATGCGGTCAGGAAGAAGACGAGGACGGACAGTACGGCGAGCTGGACGACGGCGAGTGCGGCGCGTTGCGCTGCGTATGACCGCATTCAGGCCAGCCACACCTTGTCGAACCTGCCCGAGTCCAGGGTGTTCGGCGGGACCGCCTCCACACCCTGCACCTTGGCCGACACGGCGACCAGGTAATCCGGTAGACCCCAGGCGAGGATGCCACCCTCGTCCCGGAGCGTCTTCTGCAGTTCGCCGTACTTGGCCGACCTCGCCGTCTCGTCGGTCAGCACCTGCGCGCCCGCGAACGCTGAGTCGAAGGCCGGCCGGCGCCAATGCGTGACGTTGAACGGCGACTTGGACAGCAGCCGGTCTGTGACGTACTGCGGGATCGGCATCGCACCGGACCGGTGGTTGCCGATGACACCCTTGGTCAGCAGGTCCTTCGCGTAGGTCTGCGAGCTGCCGGTGGTGACCTTCAGCTTCACCCCCGCCTCCCCGACCTGCTCGGCGAACAGTGTGGCCGCCTCGACGAACCCGGCCGACGCGTCGGCGGTGAAGATCTCGATCTCCTTGTTCACCAGACCGGCCTTCTTCAGCAGCGCCTTCGCCTCCTCGACGTTGCGCTCCCGCTGCGGCAGGTCGGCCGGGTAGTACTGGTAGCCCTTGCCGAACAGGTCGTTGCCGACGGCACCACGACCGGCGAGCACCACGTCGACCAGCCGCTGCCGGTCGGCGAGCAGCTTGAAGGCCATCCGGACGTCCGGGTTGTCGAACGGCGGCCGGTCGCACTTCATCACGAACGCCTGCATCGTGCTGGCCTTCGCCGCGACGATCCGGACTGTCTTGCCGGCTTCCGCCGTACGGGCGAAGGTCGCGGTCATGTCGTTCGCGTACTCGGCCTGTCCACCTTGTACGGCGTTCGCCCGGGCCTCGGCGTCGGCGGACAGGATGTGCAGTTCGTCGATCCGCGCCGGGTCGTCCCAGTAGTCGTCGTACCGGCTGGCCACCATCGACCGGCCGGCGTCGAACGAGACGAACCGGAACGCGCCGGTGCCGATCGGCCTGGTCGGGTCGGCGAAGCCGTTGCGGACGATCTGGGTGCCGATGCCGGCCAGCAGGGCGGGGAACTCCGCGTTCGCCGCGGACAGGGTCAGTTCGACGGTCCGTGGGTCGATCGCCTTGCTGCGGCGCAGATCCAGGGTGGTGAGTGACGCCTGCGCGACGCGGTCCGGGACCTTCGGGTCGGCGATCCGGGCCAGGCTGTAGAGAACGTCCTCGCTGGTCAGCTTGTTGCCGTCGTGGAAGGTCGCGTCCCGGAGCGTGAATCGCCAGGTCGTCGCCTGCGCGTCGCTCTCCCACTTCTCCGCCAGCCGCGGCACCGGCTTCAGATCAGGGCCGAGCTCGACCAGCTTCTCGTACATCGCCTTGTGCCGCGCGATGTCGACGAACAGGCTCTGGACGTGCGGGTCGAGCACCTCCTTCGCCCCGCCGCCGGCGTACACGGCCCGCAGCCGGCCACCCTGCGTGGGCTGGGCGGCTGCTTGACCGTCAGCTCCGCACCCGGTCAGCGCCGCCAGTCCCAGTCCACCGGCCAGCCCCAGGAATCCTCGCCTGTTCAGTGCATCGGACATGCGCGCTTCCTTCACGGTAGAGGTCCCGACGAGGTCGCCGTCGGTGAGAGATCCTGCCGTTAATGAAAATCGTTGTCAAATTCAGCGCGCATCCGAACGAGACGAGATCATTCTTTCCGGCTCACCCACCCCCTGCGCTCCGTGACGGCGTGTCACCATCCCCTACCTCCGAGTACCGGCAGTCACCACCGTTTTCGCAGCCGCTACCGGCCATCACCTTGTGCACCAGTTGAGTACGCCGAGCGCTGCTCCGTACTGAACTGGTGCACAAAGTGCGCCGCGTCCGGGGAGGTGTCTAGTCGGCGCAGTCGGCGGATCCGCAGGGGTCCGCGGGGATGTTCGCGACGATGCGGTCGAGAAGGATCGCGAGTTGGTCCTGTTCCTCGGGGCTCAACCGCTCGAAGAAGTACGTCCGGACCGCGTCGACGTGGTCCGGTGCGGCCGCGTCGATCGCTTTGCGGCCCAGGTCGGTGAGGCGGACCATCGAGCCGCGGGCGTCGGAGACGCACTCCTCGCGGCAGACCAGGCCGCGCTTCTCCATCCGGCTGACCTGGTGCGACAACCGGCTCCGCTCCCAGCCGACCGACTTGCCGAGGTCACGGGTCCGCAGGACGCCGTGCTCAGCGACGGACAACGGGTGCAGCAGGGCGTAGTCGGCGCCGGACAGGCCGGAATTGCCGATCAGCCGGCTCTCCAGGGCGCGCATCAGCTCGCGGTACGCGTCACGGTACGACTGCCACAGACGCGCCTCGCGCGCGTCCAGCCACCGTGGTTCCGTCATCCGACCATCATACGGACTTCTGTTGACATATCACCGAGTCCGACGCTCACGGCGTGCGCGATAAGGCAACGGCGAGTCCCACGGTCGCGGCCATGATCAGCAGCTCGACCACCGCCAGCCGCCGGAAGGCCGCCGGGTCCCCGGCCGCCAGGTCCGGGAGCGTCGTACGCCGATGCCACCAACCGACCGTGACGAGGACCGCGAACGCAACCGTCTTGGCGAAGACCAGAGCGCCGTACCCGCTCGTCACCCATTGCGTGATCAGGCCCCAGCCGTCCTCCCGGTCGCCGAGGTGGATCTCCCCCGTCAGCAGCCCGGTGACGCCCATCGCGATCGCGCAGACCAGGGCCAGCCGGCTGAACTGCTCGACCGCGTGCCGCCCCCGGGCATAGTGCAGTACGGCGCCAAGACCGCCGATCCATGCGGTTGCCGCGAAGACGTGCACAACCAGAGAGCTGGTCGCGAGGACCGACCAGAAGCCGGTGCGCTCGATCGCGCCGTGACCGGTGAGCAGCGGCCCGGTCAACGCCGCCGCGGTGAGGACCACCGCGAAGCGGGCTCCCCGGGTCGTGCGGCAGCCGCTGAGGATCACCGCCAGGATCGCCGTGAGTACGACGGTGACCGCGAGAGCCCTGACCTGGTCGAGTTCGCCTGCCGCGGACGCGTGGTCGGCGAGGTGGGACAGCGGGATGCCGAGAATGACGGCCGCGGACGTGATCAGTCCACCGACACTCGCCACCGCCCAGACACCCGCCGCGACAGCCGCGTCCTGGCAGGCCCGCAGTGCTTGCGGACCGAGCTTCCCATCAGTTGCTGGAAGCAACAGTACGCCAGCCAGCAGCGCACCGCCCGTCGCGATCGCAGCCGCGTCCGCGATGAAGCGCAGTACCGGAACCGACCAGGACAAAGGCATTCCGGCGCCGATCAGGCCTTCCGGTGGTCGCTGCGGCGCACCACCCGCGGCGGCCAGGGCGATGACCATCACCACGATGCCGACAGCAACCATCCCGACGGCGAGCACCCAGCTCGACCGCCGGCCGCTC
This sequence comes from Kribbella steppae, assembly GCF_004342025.1. Classification (GTDB taxonomy): domain Bacteria; phylum Actinomycetota; class Actinomycetes; order Propionibacteriales; family Kribbellaceae; genus Kribbella; species Kribbella steppae. The sequence continues at coordinate 712,215 of NZ_SLWN01000002.1, forward strand.
CCCTGCCCGGCGCTCACCGGGCTGGGCGAGCCGGCGCTCATTGCGAGGCCGGACGGCGACGGACGATGACGACGGCCAGGGCGACGACGACCAGCATGACGAGGCACATGGCGACGATGGTGACCGTGTTCGAGTTGCCGCTGTCGGCGGTGGGTGTGGTGCCGGCCGGTTGTGTCGCCGGGTGGCCGGCGTGGGTCACGGTGAAGGATCCGGTGACGGTGATCGGGTGACCGTCGGCGGACACCAGCCGGGCGTCGACCTGGTACCGGCCGGCCTCGATCATCGCACCGACCGGCTGGGTCACCTTGTTGTCGAGCACCTGGACATCACCGGTGGCGACGTTCTTCCCGCTGGGGGACTTCACCTGGACCTGGGTGCCGTTGCTGCCGACCGGTTCGCTGAAGGTCAGCACCACCTGGGTCGGCGGGGCGGCCATGGACGACCCGTCGGCCGGTGTCATCGACTCGAGCTTGGCGTGCGCCGCCGCCACCCCGGTGGAAACCACCAGGGCGAGCAGCGACGCCACCAGAACAGCAATCAACCGGCGCACGGTTACGACTGTGCCTTCCCTGAGTCCGTCGGACCAGCCGCGGCTGCGGCCTTTCTAGCCCGCAGGCCGAAGGCGAGGCCGAGCAGGCCGACCACCAATCCACCAGCGGCGAGCCAGCGCGCCACCGGGTCGGACGAGTCCTTGCTCTCAGCGGCGGCCGTGGAGACCTGGGTGATCGTGGCGGTCAGCTTGAGCGTGGGTGCCGGGTGCTCCGGCGCGTCGGCGCCGTCCTTGGCGGCATCGGCCCACTTGACCACCTCGCCGTCGCTGTACGTCTGGTCGGCTGGGAAGCTCAGCGAGTCCACGCCCTCGGGCATCCGGCCCACCGACAGGGCGAACTCGTCGAAGTCGTTCGGCGGGATGCCTGCGCCGGTGGCGGTCCAGGTGACCGTCGTGACCGCCTCGGACAGGTTGACGTCGCCGACCTTGACCGGCGCGGGCAGCTTCTCGGTCTTCTTCTCCACCTTCCACCCGTCCTTCACCAGCGCCCCGACGTGGGCGAACGGGTGGTCCTTGGGCAAGGAGACGACGAGCTTGGTGGTGCTGGTGTTGTCGGACTCGGTCGGGACCCGGAAGACCAGCTTGGCGTACCCGCCGGGCTTGGCGTCCGGCGACGACACCGTGACATGGGCCGATGCCGAGGTGGCGGCACCGGCCAGAACGAGTGTGGACGCCGCGGCGATCGCGGCAGCACGCAGGACGAACTTCTTGGGCATGAAAGGACCTTTCACGGTCACACGAGTTCTACCGACCGCGATGTGACGCGGCCGGTCAGGACGGAGCTGGGATGACTCGTGTGAGCGGTGGTCCACGCCGGGAGACGTTCGCAGTCAGCCACCGTTGCAGCAGTCGGGGCGTCGGAGGCTCTGCGAGCAGTACGGCGGCACAGCGTCGTACCGGGATCAGAACCGGAAGCCTCGGCAGCAGCCGCTCGAAGATCCGCAGGACACGGTGAACCCAGTGGTGCGCGCGGCTGATCGCGAGGACCCCTGCGAACAGGACCGCCAGGTGGGCTGCGGTCATGAACAGACTGCCGCTGATCCCACGATGCATCGTCTCGTGCCCCGTGTGCGCCGCATCCAACGTGACGTGGACGAAGAGCTGCACACACGCGAGGACAAGTCCGGACAGCAGGCGTTCGCCGGCCAGGTACTCACCGAGCAGCCAGCACACCCCGGTCAGAGCCAGGAGCGGTGCGACCACCCCGAGCGGCACCGGCCCGCCACCCGCGAGCACGTGGCCGAGCACCGCGACCACGACGCTCAGCGCCGCGACCACGGAGGTCGCTCTGCTCTCCGCGGGCATACCTGTCCCCTCAAGTGCCGATCAAGACACTCTACGAACAAAGCCCACGACGGAGTTCCGGAACGCGTCCGGCTCCTCGAGATGGCCGAGATGCCCGCTCCCGGCGAGGACGACCAGCTCCGAACCCGGGATCCCGTCGGCCAGCTCCTGCGCCGAGTTCAACGGGGTGATGAAGTCCGCCACCCCGCCCAGCACCAGCGTCGGTACGACGATCTCGCCGAGCCGGTCGCGGATGTCCCAGTGCTCCTCCTGCCGGTTCGGGTCGAGGGTGATCTCGAGTGCCGTCCGCCAGTCGGTGAGCCGGGTCTCGATCGCCGCGTAGTCCTTGAAGTACATGGGCAGCAGCCGCCGGAACGCGTCCATGTGGGCCTCAGGCTCCGGCGGATCGTCGTGCCACGCCTGGACGATCTGCTCCGACAGCGGATCTCCCGGTGAGCGCCCGGCGACCCACGCCTCGATGTTGCGGTACGCCTGGTCGAACAGCTCAGGGCCGTAGAAGGCCGTACCGCCGTACACGATGATCCCTGCCAGCCGGTCGGGGAAGTCCAGCGCCGTCTGGAGGGCGACGAACGCGCCGTGCGAGTGGCCGAGCAGGAAGACCTTCGACTCCCCCAGGTGCCGGGCGAGGTGGTCGGCGAACGACGCGTACCGCTCGATCGAGTAGTCGCCGTCGGACAGCAGGCCGGAGTTCCCGCTGCCGGGCGGCTCGACGTACACCGTCGTCAGGTGCTCCTCGAGCATCGGCAGCCGCAGGTAGCGCCAGTCGAATCCGGGGCCGCCGGGGTAGACCAGGCACACCGGGCCGGTGCCATGGACGTGGTAGGTGAACCGCACACCGTCGACCATGAGCTCATGCACGGAAGAAATCTTGCCGCACCGTGCAACCGAATGGGCCGCCGATCACGTTGACACCGCACGACCCTGGGGGAGGCGGAGGGTGTGAAGAAAGAAGTCGAGCAGGACTACGTCGACTTCGTGACCCATCAAGCCAACTCTCTGTGCCGAACCGCTTACTTACTGTGCGGAGACTGGAAGCGGGCGGAGGACGCGACCCAGGAGGCGTTGATCCGGCTGTACCGGGTCTGGGGCCGGATCCAGCGGAAGGGCAGCGTCGGAGCATACGCGCGAAAGGTGGTGGTCTCGACCACGCTGGACGGCCTGCGCCGCAAGTCCAGCCAGGAGGTCGTCGGCGGTGACGGGTACTTCGCCGCCGAGGCCGACACCGCCAACCCGCTCGGCATGCTGGAGAACCGCATGGTCATCACGCAGGCCCTGGCCGAACTCCCGGCCCGCCAGCGCGCGTGCGTCGTACTGCGGTACTTCGACGAACTCTCGGTCGACGAGACGGCCGCTGTGCTGGACTGCCGGCCGGGAACGGTCAAGAGCCAGACACTGCGGGCCCTCGACAAACTGCGCAGCCATCCCGCCCTCGCGGAACTTTCGGACCTCGCCGGACTGGGAGGCTGACATGACGCGTGAACTCAAGAACCTGATGGACCGCGCGACCGAGCGGCCCGACATCTTCCTGCCGAATCCGGAAAAGCTGGTCGCCGCGGGGCGTCGGCGGGTGCGGAACCGCAGACTGGCCGGCTCGCTCGCCGCGGTCGTCTTCCTGTTCGCCGGAGTCACCGTCGCACTCGAGGCTCAGGACCCGAGTGGCGTCGCGCCGGCGACCCAGCCCTCCACCGCCCCGACCGGTCCGAACCGGCCACAGGACAACTACAAGCTCTGTACGGCGTCGAACGGACGGACGCTCGGATCCGAGGTCTGGGCCTGGAGTGAGGTGCTGGCGATCAGCGACGACTACGGGTCGGCCTCCATCCGACGGGAGCCCGGCGAGAGGAACGCGTCCATCGACATGTACGCGTTCTGCGTCACCCAGCCGGCCGCTGCGGCCAACGCGCCGACCGGCGGCCGTGGCGGCATGCTGCTGCGCAAGAGCCCGATCGACTCGACCAGGAGCATGACGACCGTCTTCGGCCGGGCGTACGGCGAGGCGCTGAAGGTCGTCGTCGACACCGGCGACGGCAGGAGCGGCGAGGGAGTGGCCAAGTCCGACTTCTTCGTCTACCGGCACATCGAGGCGCGGCCGTGGCCAGGCGTGATGCCGACCGCGGTCATCCGGATCTACGACGCGCGCGGCGGTCTCGATGCCGTGGGCAAGTGGTGATGCCCGGGATGAACTGCGCGGTCGTGGATGATGGGCGGCATGGACGTACCGGTGCTGGAGGTCGGGGGTAGCCACGTGACGGCGGCCGTGGTGTCGTCGGACACCTGGGCCGTGAACGTGGTGGAGCGAGCGGACCTCGAGTCGCAGAAGGCGGCCGAGGTCGTTCTCGGGCAACTCGCGACCGCGGCCCGGAAGTTGCCGCTGGCAAAGGGTCTGGCGGTGGCACTGCCCGGCCCGTTCGATGTCGAGACCGGGATCGCCTGGTACCGCGGGCAGGGCAAGTTCGACAACCTCTACGGCTACAACGTCGGCGAAAGCCTGCGCGACCTGCTGGACCTCGAGCAGATCCTGTTCATGAACGACGCGGAGGCGTTCGCGGTCGGCGAATGGACGGCGGGCGAGGTCCGCGGTATCGACCGCTGCGTCGGCGTCACCATCGGCACCGGCATCGGTACGGCGTTCCTCGCCGACGGCTGGGTGGTGCGTGAGGGCGAGACAGTGCCGCCGGGCGGTGAGCTCTACCGGACGTCGTACGACGGTAAGCCGTTGGAGGACTGGATCTCCGCCCGCGCGATCCTGCGCGCTTACTTCGACCGGACGGGCACCGAGGAGCCGGAGATCGGCGTGAAGGAGATCGCCGAGCGGGCCCGTGGTGGAGCCGATAACGCGCGAGACGTGCTGCTCGAGGCGTTCGGCGTACTGGCGGCTGCGTTGACGCCGTGGCTGGAGCGGTTCGGGGTGACGAAGGTGGTGCTGGGCGGCTCGATCTCCGGCGCCTTCGACATCGTCCGGAAGGTGTTCGACGTCGAGGTCGAGGCCACCCAGGACACCGAGCACTCGGCCCTGATCGGTGCGGCCGCGCACTACCTCCGGTCACGCTGACGGCTGTCGGTGGCACTGGTTACGGTCGCCACATGGCCACTCGGAAGATCGCCGTACCGCGGTTGCGGACCCAGCTCGACGCCGCCTCCCCCACCTCGGACGACATCGACGACGAGGCGCGGTTGCTCGATCTCGCGCTGGAGGACGTCGACCTGAGCGACCTGGCCGCCGAGCATGTGGAGCTCAGCGGCTGCCGGCTGACCCGGTGCAACCTGGGCGGCTCGGACCTGGACAAGCTGATCCTGGTCGACTCCGAGCTGTCCCAGTGCGACCTCGCCAACGCCCGCTGGTCCGATGCCGCTGTGACCCGGCTCGCGGTCGCGTCCTCGCGGCTCACCGGGTTCGCCGCGCCGGGGACCAGCCTCCAGCACGTCACGGTCCGCGACAGCGTGCTGGACTTCGCGTCGTTCCGGTTCGCGAAGTTCGTCCGGGTCGAGTTCAGCGACTGCCGGCTGCAGAGCGCGGACTTCGTCTCCGCGGACCTGAGCGGCACGGTGTTCCGGCGCTGCGACCTGACCTCGGCCGAGTTCTCCCAGGTCAAGGCGGCCGGCGCCACCTTCGTCGACTGCACCTGGGAGGGCACCCGCGGCATCGCCAGCCTGGCCGGAGCCACCATCGCGAACGCCTCCCCGATCGACATGCTCGCCGTCACCACCGCTCTCGCGTCCGCGCTCCAGATCAAGCTCGCCCACCCGGACGACCTCGACGGAGCGTGAACATGGACACGTCCGGGCCAGGCGGGCCGGGACGCCTATTAGGGTGGGGATCGCCGCCACGGGCGGCAGGACGCAAGCAACGAGTGAAGCGGAGCACGTGGTGACTGACTCGACCATCATCTACACCCACACCGACGAGGCTCCGGCGCTGGCCACGTATTCGTTCCTGCCGGTGATCCAGGCGTACGCCGGCCAGGCCGGGGTCGGGGTGGAGACCCGGGACATCTCGCTGGCCGGGCGGCTCCTCGCGCTCTTCCCGGACTACCTGAAGGAAGATCAGCGGATCGCGGACGCGCTGGCCGAGCTCGGCGACCTGGCCAAGACGCCCGAGGCGAACATCATCAAGCTGCCGAACATCTCGGCCTCGATCCCGCAGCTGAAGACCGCGATCGCCGAGCTGCGGAGCCAGGGCTACGCGCTGCCGGAGTACCCGGACGAGCCGAAGACCGACGAGGAGCGCGACATCCGCGCCCGCTACGACAAGGTCAAGGGCTCCGCGGTGAACCCCGTGCTGCGCGAGGGCAACTCCGACCGCCGCGCACCCGCCTCGGTGAAGAACTACGCGAAGGCCCACCCGCACCGGATGGGCGCCTGGACCGCCGAGTCGAAGACCAACGTCGCCACCATGGGCCAGAACGACTTCCGGTCGACCGAGAAGTCGACCGTGATCGAGGCCGACGGCACCCTGCGGATCGAACTGGTGGCCGAGGACGGCAGCACCACCGTGCTACGCGACTCGGTCCCGGTGCTGGCCGGTGAGGTCGTCGACGCCTCGGTGATGCACGTGGCCGCGCTGCGCGAGTTCCTCGGTGCGCAGGTCGCCCGGGCCAAGGCGGACGACGTCCTGTTCTCGCTGCACCTGAAGGCCACCATGATGAAGGTCTCCGACCCGATCGTGTTCGGCCACGCGGTCCGCGTCTTCTTCCCGAAGACCTTCGCGCAGTACGGCGAGACGCTCGCAAACGCCGGCCTGTCCCCCAACGACGGGCTGAATGCGATCCTGTCCGGGCTCGCCGAGCTTCCGGACGGCGCCGAGATCAAGGCCTCGTTCGACGCCGAGCTGGCCGACGGCCCGGCGCTGGCGATGGTCGACTCCGACAAGGGCATCACCAACCTGCACGTCCCGTCCGACGTGATCGTGGACGCCTCGATGCCGGCCATGATCCGCACCTCCGGCCACATGTGGGGCCCGGACGGCCAAGAGCACGACACCCTCGCGGTGCTGCCGGACAGCAGCTACGCCGGCATCTACCAGGTCGTCCTCGACGACTGCCGCGCCAACGGCGCCTTCGACCCGGCCACGATGGGCTCGGTGCCGAACGTCGGCCTGATGGCGCAGAAGGCCGAGGAGTACGGCTCGCACGACAAGACCTTCGAGGTCGCCACCGCCGGCACGGTCCGGCTGGTCGACGCGGCCGGCACCGTCGTCCTCGAGCAGGCGGTCGAGGCCGGTGACATCTTCCGCGCCTGCCAGACCAAGGACGACCCGATCCGCGACTGGGTCAAGCTGGCCGTCACCCGGGCCCGCGCCACCGGCGACCCGGCGGTGTTCTGGCTGGACGAGACCCGCGCCCACGACGCGAACCTGATCGCGAAGGTCAACGAGTACCTGACCGAGCACGACACCGAGGGCCTGGACCTGAAGATCCTGGCGCCGGTGGACGCGATCAAGCTGTCGCTGGAGCGGATCCGCCGCGGCGAGAACACCATCTCGGTGACCGGCAACGTGCTCCGCGACTACCTGACCGACCTGTTCCCGATCCTCGAGCTCGGCACCAGCGCGAAGATGCTCTCGGTCGTCCCGCTGATGGCCGGCGGCGGTCTGTTCGAGACCGGCGCGGGTGGCTCGGCGCCCAAGCACGTGCAGCAGCTGGTCAAGGAGAACTACCTGCGCTGGGACAGCCTGGGTGAGTTCTTCGCGCTGGCCGCGAGCTTCGAGCACCTGGCCCAGGCGACCGGTAACGCCCGCGCCCAGATCCTCGCCGACACCCTGGACCGGGCCACCGCGACGTTCCTCGAGGAGGACAAGTCGCCGACCCGTCGGGTCGGCGGGATCGACAACCGCGGCAGCCACTTCTACCTGTCCCTGTACTGGGCCCAGGAGCTGGCCAAGCAGACCGACGACGCCGAGCTGGCCAAGGAGTTCACCCAACTCGCCGAGACCCTCGCGGCGAACGAGGAGACCATCGTGGCCGAGCTGCTCGCCGTCCAGGGCAGCCCGGTCGACCTCGGCGGCTACTACCAGCCCGACCCGGCCAAGGCCGCCGCCGTCATGCGCCCCTCCAAAACCTGGAACGACGCCCTCGCCTCGATCTGATCTCGACGACAGCGCCCGGTGACCACCGCGGTCACCGGGCGAGATACCTGCGGACGTCGTCGGCTACCTGGGCGCGGTTGGCCATGCCGTACTTGCGCAGGATGGCGCTCAGGTGGGTCTTGACGGTGTTCAGGCTGATGCCGAGTTCCGCGGCCAGCTGATCGTTGTCGAGGCCGTCGACCAGGCGGACTGCGACGCCCTGCTGGGCCTTCGTCAGGCTCCCGTACCGGCGCTCCGGACCCTCGTCGGTGTCCATCAGCATCTCGATCAGCTCGGACTGGATGTGCTCGGTGGCGTCGACGATCCGGGTCAGGTGGCTCTGGACCGCGGCAGTCACGTCGGCTTCGTCCATGGCCTCGACCGCGATCTCCCGGATCGACCCGACCCGGTGCGCCAGGTACTCCATCACGTGGTCGGACGTCAGCAGGTTCGGCCCGATGTCACCGGCGGGCAGCCGCCGGAGCGCGTCCCGGTCCTCGCCCTCCCGGGTCAGCACCCGCTCGACCACGCCGCAGAGCCACTCGAACGCCCGGATGGCGTTGTCGTCGTAGCTGTTCGGCACGTAGCTCTGCATCGACAGCATCCCGAACAACTGGTCCGGCCCCTCCTTCGAGGGCCGGAAGATCGGCACCGTCACCGCGTCCTCCGACCGCCGCCCGACATCCCCGATCGAGACGCCGGCATGCAGCGCGGTCCCGTCGTCGTAGGCGAGGCGATAGGTCTGCCGGTGCTTGAGCAACCACGCGGTCTGGCCGTTCGGGCCGAAGATGTGCGTGTCCGGGTCGACGTACCGGCCGTCGTCGTACGCGTAGGGATACCGGACCCGGCTGCTGCCCTGCAGGAAACCGACGAAGAAGGTGTCGACCCGGGCGACCTTGCCGGCCACCACCCGCACGTAGTCGTAGAGGCCGTAGTGGTCGGCCCGGAACAACGCCTCGATCTTGTGGTACGCCTCGCGCAGGATGATCGCGGTCTCGGCATCAACCCGCAGCGGAGCGGCCGCCTTGTCTCCTTCCACGACATCGGCTCCCCACGCTGCTCTATCGATCACTCGACTATGCCGCCGTACGTGGACCGTGCCAAGGCCCTCAGCGTGTCAGTCTGGTCCAACTCGGCTCGTCGATCCAGACCGAGTCCGGATCCAGGTACGGGCGGAGCACGGCGCTGACCTCGGCGTCGTCGGAGTCCTTCAGCTGGTCCGAGGCGATCTTGCGCGCCACTCCGGCGAGGAAGTCGGCGACCTGGACCCGCTGGTCGGTGAAGGAGTCGATCTGCTCCAGCCCGGCGAACCCCGGGGCCGATCGGCGGAGCGTGAAGACGCGCTCGGTCGACAACGTGGTCTGCCGGTCGTGCGCGATCGCCACCGGCTGCCCGCCCGCACCCCAGTGCTCGACCGCCCGCACGATCGCCGGCATCAACGGATCGAGCGGCGAGACGACCGGCTGCTCATCCCGGAACCGGGTCCGGAGGAAGTCGTTGGCCGCGACCAGGAACGCTTCGGCGTCCCCGGTACGACGGCCGGCGTCGTACAGGAACCGGGTCAGTGACGGCCGGGCACCGAGGAAGGTGACGAGCTGGGAGGCCAGGAAGTAGGTCTTGTCGACCAGGTACACCTGAGCGTTGCCGAGCAGCGGTCCGTCGGGTCCCAGCAGCCACAGCAGCACCGACCGGTGCTTCGACCTGAGCAGATGGTTGGCCTTGTACATCGTCGCCGGCGACCGGATCCGCAGCCGTAACTCGGTGATGCACTCGGCCGCGGTCTCCTCGTCGATCCGGACACTCGCATGCGCGAACACGTCGGTCACGCCGCCGACCAGCTTCTCGCCTTCGTACCCGGACTCGTCGCACACGATCTCGAGAGCCGCCGGTGCGGTCTCCGTCCTCGCTGCGTCGGTCACGCCCCGACTCTCTCACCCAGAGCAAGCGCGGTGCACACGATTACTGTGCGCAGACAGCAGTCGCGGGTGGTGGGTCCGAGTTCCCGAGTCGCCCTCCCAAGCCTCGGTCGAACTCCACACCACCACCCGCAACTACGGTTCGGGACGCCTGTGCAGTGATCCCCCGCGTCGTTCGATCCCACGCCCCCTGCGAGATCGGCGACCCCCCGACAGTTTGCTCAGCGTCCCTACCTCCACCCCCCGTTGACTACACGGTGACATCTTGGTCCGGACCTGCCTATCGCCCGGGGCATGAGATTGTTGTGTCCTCAATCTCACCCCGGGAATGAGACTCTCTGTAGTCGTTTACGCAACCCCTACGGGGCGGAAATCGACGTCCGACGGAACGCTCCTGTCACCAACTGGTGTCAAGGGGCTTGCCTTCGGTGTAGCCGGCCGCGGTCTGGATGCCGACCACGGCCCGCTCGTGGAACTCGGCCAGGTCGCCGGCACCGACGTACGTGCAGGAACTTCGGATGCCGGAGACGATCGAGTCGAGCACGTCCTCGACACTCGGGCGCTCCGGGTCGAGGTACATCCGGGCGGTCGAGATTCCCTCGCCGAAGAAACTCTTCCGGGCCCGCTGGAAGGGCGTGTCCTCCACTGTCCGTGACCGAACCGCGCGGGCCGACGCCATCCCGAAGCTCTCCTTGTAGATCCGGCCGTCGTTGTCGCGATGCGGATCGCCGGGCGACTCGTACGTCCCGGCGAACCACGACCCGATCATCACACTCGACGCCCCGGCGGCCAGCGCCAGCGCGACGTCGCGTGGATGCCGTACGCCGCCGTCCGCCCACACGTGCTTGCCGAGCTGGCGAGCCCGCTCGGCGCATTCCAGTACGGCGGAGAACTGCGGCCGGCCCACCGCCGTCTGCATCCGCGTCGTACACATCGCGCCCGGTCCGACGCCGACCTTCACGATGTCCGCACCGGCCGCGACCAGGTCGCTGACCCCCTCGGCAGTGACCACGTTCCCGGCGACGACCGGCACCTCCGGAGCGAGAGCGCGGACCAGCTTGAGCACCTCGATCATCCGCTCCTGGTGCCCGTGCGCGGTGTCGATCACGAGGACGTCGATGCCGACGTCGAGCAGCGCCTTCGCCTTCTGTTCGGCGTCGCCGTTGATCCCGATCGCGGCGGCGACCCGGAGCTTCCCGTTCGCGTCGACGGCCGGCTCGTACAGGGTCGCCCGGAGCGCGCGCTGGCGGGTGAGGATACCGACGATCGTGCCGTCGGCATCCACCACCGGCGCCAGCCGATGCCGGCCGTCGTGCAGCAGGTCGAAGGCCTGCTCGGCGTCGATCCCGGTCGGCAGGGTCAGCAGCTCGCGGGACATGATCCCGTCCAGCTGGGTGAACCGGTCGACACCTGCACAGTCGGCCTCGGTCACCACACCGACCGGCCGCCCGTCGTCGACCACGATCACCGCGTTGTGACCGCGTTTCGGCAGCAGGTTGAGCGCCTCGCCGACGGTCCCGGTCGGTGGCAGCACCAGCGCAGTGTCGTGCACGGTGTGCCGTTCCTTGATCCAGGCAACCACCTCGGCGACCACGTCGACCGGGATGTCCTGCGGGATCACCGCCAGCCCGCCACAGCGTGCGATCGTCTCGGCCATCCGCCGCCCGGACACCGCGGTCATGTTGGCCGCGACGATCGGAATCGACGTACCGCTGCCGTCACTCGTGGACAGATCCACGTCCAGCCTCGACGCGACCTTGGACCGGTTCGGCACCAGGAACACGTCACTGAAGGTCAGATCCCCAGCAGGCTCCCGATCATGGTGAAACCGCATGGCAATCTCCTTCAGACGAACAACTCTGAGCCCCGCCAGCCTGACACGCGCCCCGACCACGAACAAGCGACGTCGTCACCACCGGACGCCACCGCGCCGGACCACTCACCCGGATATGAGGAGACCGGCTCCCCCGGATTCAGGGAGCCGGTCTTCTGTCACGTGCGGGTCAGCGCAGGTCGAAGCGGTCGAGCTCCATGACCTTGGTCCAGGCCTTGGCGAAGTCCTGGACGAACTTCTCCTTCGCGTCGTCGCTGGCGTAGACCTCGGCGAGGGCGCGCAGCTCGGAGTTGGAGCCGAAGACCAGGTCGGCCCGGGTGCCGGTCCACTTCACCGCACCGGCGGCGTCGCGGGCCTCGAAGACCTCCTGATTGTCGTCGACCGCGGTCCACTCCGTGCCCAGGTCGAGCAGGTTCGCGTAGAAGTCGTTGGTCAGCGAGCCCGGGGAGTCGGTGAAGACACCAAGCTTGGAGCCGTCGTAGTTCGCACCCAGGACGCGCAGGCCGCCGACGAGGACGGTCAGCTCCGGAGCGCTCAGGGTCAGCAGGTTTGCCTTGTCGAGCAGCAGGAACTCGGCCGGCAGCCGGTTGCCCTTGCCGTGGTAGTTGCGGAACCCGTCCGCGGTCGGCTCGAGCGCGGCGAAGGAGTCGACATCGGTCTGCTCCAGCGATGCGTCCACCCGACCCGGGGTGAAGCCGACCTCCACGTCGTACCCGGCGTTCTTGGCCGCCACCTCGACACCCGCCGTACCGGCGAGGACGATCAGGTCGGCCAGCGAGACCTGCTTGCCGCCGGCGGCGTTGAAGGACTCCTGGATGCCCTCGAGCGTGCGCAGGACAACGGCGAGCTCGTCGGGGTTGTTGACCTCCCAGCCGGACTGCGGCTCGAAGCGGATGCGGGCACCGTTCGCGCCGCCGCGCTTGTCGCTGCCGCGGAACGACGACGCCGCCGCCCACGCGGTGGAGACGAGCTGCGAGACGGACAGCCCCGAGGCGGTGATCTGGGCCTTCAGCGCGTTGATGTCATCGGCACCGATGACCTCGCCCTCGACCGCCGGCAGCGGGTCCTGCCAGATCAGCGTCTCGGCCGGGACCTCCGGGCCGAGGTAGCGCACGATCGGGCCCATGTCGCGGTGGGTCAGCTTGAACCAGGCGCGGGCGAATGCGTCCGCGAACGCGTCCGGGTTCTCCAGGAAGCGCCGGGAGATCGGCTCGTAGATCGGGTCGAGCCGCAGCGACAGGTCGGTCGTCAGCATCGTCGGCTTCTGCTTCTTCGCCGTGTCGTAGGCGTCCGGGATGATCTCCTCGGAGTCCTTGGCGACCCACTGGTGCGCGCCGGCCGGGCTCTTGGTCAGCTCCCACTCGTACCCGAAGAGGATCTCGAAGAAGCTGTTGCTCCACTGAGTCGGCGTCGTGGTCCAGGTGACCTCGAGGCCGCTGGTGATCGCGTCGGCGCCCTTGCCGGTGCCGTACGTGCTCTTCCAGCCCAGGCCCTGCGCCTCGATCGGCGCGCCCTCAGGCTCCACCCCGACGTTGTCGGCGGGACCGGCACCGTGGGTCTTGCCGAACGAGTGGCCGCCGGCGATCAGGGCCACCGTCTCCTCGTCGTTCATCGCCATCCGGGAGAACGTCTCGCGGATGTCCCGGGCCGCGGCGATCGGGTCCGGGTTGCCGTTCGGGCCTTCCGGGTTCACGTAGATGAGGCCCATCTGGACCGCACCCAGCGGGCTCTCCAGGTCGCGGTCACCGGTGTAGCGCTCGTCGCCCAGCCAGGTGGTCTCCGGACCCCAGTAGACATCCTCGTCCGGCTCCCACACGTCCAAGCGGCCACCGGCGAAGCCGAACGTCTTGAAGCCCATCGTCTCCAGGGCGACGTTGCCGGTGAGGATCATCAGGTCGGCCCAGGAGATCTTCTGGCCGTACTTCTTCTTGACCGGCCACAGCAGCCGGCGGGCCTTGTCCAGGTTCCCGTTGTCCGGCCAACTGTTCAGTGGGGCGAACCGCTGCTGACCGGCACCGGCGCCACCGCGACCGTCGCTGATCCGGTACGTGCCCGCGCTGTGCCAGGCCATCCGGATCATGAACGGGCCGTAGTTGCCGAAGTCGGCCGGCCACCAGTCCTGCGAGGTGGTCAGCACCTCCGCGATGTCCTGCTTCACCGCGGCCAGGTCGAGGGTCTTGAACTCGGCGGCGTAGTCGAACTCCTCACCGAGCGGGTTCGCCACGGCCGGGTTCTTGGCCAGGATCTTCAGGTTGAGCCGCTCCGGCCACCAGCCCCGGTTGCCACCACCCTGGGTCGGGTGCGGCGCACGACTGGTGTGCGCGACCGGGCACTTGCCCTCGCTTTCCGGGGTCGATTCGGCGGGCAGTGGTGGGTGGTTCTCGGACATCGGATTCCTTCCAGACTGGACGTTTCACGGAAGTCAGGTACTGCGTGTGGAGCAGTCAGGTTCTGTGTGTGGAGCAGTCGGAGCACAGGCCCCAGTAGATGACCTCGGCCTCGTCGATCACGAAACCGTGGTCGTCGGACGCGGTCAGGCAGGGCGCATGACCGACAGCACAGTCGACATCGGCGATCACACCGCACGACCGGCAGACGACGTGATGATGGTTGTCCCCGACCCGCGACTCGTACCGGGCCACCAGACCGAGCGGCTGAATCCGCCGCACCAGCCCTGCCGCCGTCAACGTATGCAGCGAGTCGTACACCGCCTGATGCGAAACCTCAGGAATGTCGTTGCGCACGGCACCAATAATCGTGTCGGTATCCGCATGCGCGTGCGTGTGTACGGCGCCAAGCACGGCCAACCGCGGCCGAGTCACCCGCAACGCAGCCCCCCGCAACAACCCCTCGAGCTCCTCCACCGTCGGCACCCCCGCAGTCTTCCACCCTTTTCTGGAATCAGTCAAGATTAGCTTCCACGACACACGTCGCATCGGGATCAACCATTGCTCAACGTAACAATCTGCCCCTCGCCCTCGCCTGCCACTGGACGACACTGCTACAGACTGTCACTCTCACCTTGAGATCCATGGGGGGACCATGGCGGGACAGGGGGATCAGATGTCCAGCGACAAAGTGCAATGGCCAGGCAAGGCGGTCAATGCGAGCGGCGATGACCTGAGCGGACCGGTACAGCAGTTCCTCCGCGATCTGCGGTTGCTGGAGAAGAAGTCCGACGTTGCCACCGTGTTCGGTACTCCCGCCAGTCTCCAGGTCATCACCGCCGGTGCCACGAGCCTGGGAAAGGTCTGGCCGTCGATCGTGGCCGCCATCGGCGGTGGCAGCGCGATCCTGACAGGCTTGATGGGCTTCGGCGTCGGCCCAGATGGTGGCAACATCGTGCAGCGGGCTGCCTTCACGGTGTCGGCGTGCTGGCCTCAGCCGTGGCGATCGCCATCGCCATCATGGTGCGCGCAGATGTCAACGCACGTTCTGCAGCCTCCGCGGCACAGTTCGAGGCGCGCGCCGCGGTGACCACAGCCATCCTCGCCAGTTCACAGTTCGGCCGCCCCGTCGCGGCGGCGCCGGCGGCCCAACCGGACTACATGCTGAGGACAGACAACGACGAGTGGCTACCCGTCATCAGCTTCACGCTGCAGGACGGCGCCGTCGTCGCCGACGTCGGCAGGGACGCCCCCATCCTCTCCCAGAACTTCGTGGCCCTCGTCCCCACCAACAGTTGGCACGCGAACGGCTCCACCCCGGCATAACGCAAGACGGCGAGGGAGCGGTCCAGCGTCCCGAGACCGGTCCCAGCACCGGCTGTGCGTTGTCGCGCGCAACCACCTCGCAGTTGAATGAGCGGCGAACACCCCAGCCGCCGAGCGAAGCGACGGCGCCAGGGGGTGCGGGTGGCGAAGCCCCCGCTCGCGGCAAGCGAAGCGCAGCCGCACAAACGACGAAGGCGAGGCAGTCCGCGCTTTCCGCGGACACACCTCGCCTCTCGCCTTCGTGGAGCTGAGGGGACCGTATTACAACACAAACGCGCTGGTCAGAGACCTGGAACGGCTGGTCAGAAGGCTGCCCAAGCGGATCTCGGCGCGCGAGCCAGCCACCGCACCGCGGAGGCGGCCTCGGACAGCCAGACAACTAAACACCGAGCAGACGGCTCAACTGGTCGCCAGCTACCAAGCCGGTGCGAAGCTGCGTGAGCTCGGCATGCGGTTTGGCATCCACCCGGAGACAGCTGGATCGATCTGCGGAGGAACGGAATCCAGATGCGCGCACGGGGACTCTCGCCCGAGCAGGAGGTGGAGGCTGAAAGGCTATATGCCACGGGCCTGTCACTCAAGCGAGTAGGTCAGCGACTTGGAGTTGATGCCGAGACTGTCCGATGTGCCCTCAGGAACCGTGGCGTGCAGTTGCGGGACCGACACGGCCGCTTGTGACAAGTCCCCTCTGGCTCAGCCAAGTCGCTCCTAGCCGATCAGCTCCCCCGCCACCCGACCCCGACATGCGCCGCCACAGCCTGCCCCGGACCAGGTCGACGCCGTCACCTCTACAACTCCAGCTGGTACTCGCACGAGTCGGCGAGCGACCCGGCGTCGATCCGACCACGGATCGAACCTCCCTCGGGGACCTGGCGTCGAAGCACGAGTCAACACACTGGGGTGCGTCGTCAGACAGCGGCACCGCGAGCCGATCCTCCCGCGATGGCTACACTGCCGCGTCATGGCAAAGAGCGCTCGCAAGTCCATGGTGCGGTTGACCGGCCGGTGGCGGATCGTGGAGATGAGCGGGTGGGACCGTGATGCCATCGATCTGGTCGAGCCGGGTTTCATCGAGTTCACCGGTCGGACCGGCCAGTTCGGTTTCATCGCCGTCCGCGGCTGGTTGGACTGCCGCCCAGTCGAGCGGGGCGGCCAGATCAGTGTCGAGTTCACCTGGGAGGGTGTCGACGAGGGCGATCAGGTCAGCGGGCGCGGCTGGGCGTCTCTTGCCGATGACGAGACGGTCGACGGGCATTTGTACTTCCACAACGGAGACGATTCGAGTTTCCGGGCAAAGCCCTTCACCGCTGACGATCGCGCGGAGGGATTGTGAGCGAGTACCAGTACTACGAGTTCCTGGCGATCGACCGACCGCTGGACGATGACGAGCAGGCTGCGGTGCGGTCCCTGTCGACCCGGGCGAGGATCACCGCCACCAGTTTCGTGAACGAGTACCACTGGGTCACAGGATGTGCTGCCGGCGGGCGGTGTCGGGAATTTGATCGCCGCGCCTCTGCACGGCAGGGCGCGCCAGGACGGTGCGACAGTATTCCTTGACCTGGCCACGATGGAGCCGCACGACGACCAGTGGGCCTACTTGTCCTCGCTCGGCCGGATGAGCCCTGCCGAGGCCACTGGAGTTGCGCGCCGTGCCGGCCGGGTGACGGTCGGCACCAGCATCGACAAGATCGGCGCAGCATTCTCGACCCGGATCCGGGCCAGCTCTCCAGCCGTTGTACACGCCGATCTCACCTCAGGAATCCGCCTTGCGTCGGACGAGCTGACCCCGGCACTGCACGCGACGCTGAAACATGCCGCGTCCATGTCGAACCCGTTGTTCTACGAGCGCCAACGGCTGCGCATGTCCACCCGGGACATACCGCGGTTCCTACGCAGCTACGACGAAACCTTGGACGGCAAGCTCGTCCTTCCGCGAGGCCTGCAGGAGACGGTGGCGTCGTTAGTCGAGCAGACCTCCAGCCGCCTTGAGGTCACGGACGAACGGCATACCGGCGAGGCGCAGGAGTTCACGTTCACCGCCACCCTGACCCGCGAGCAACACGGCGCCGTGGACGATCTGCGCGACCATGACCTTGGCGTGCTGGTCGCACCGCCGGGCGCGGGCAAGACCGTGATCGCCTGCGCGATGATAGCCACTCACGCGACCTCAACGCTCGTACTTGTCGACCGAAAGGCCCTGGCCGATCAGTGGCGGGCCGCATCAGCGACCTGCTGGGTGTCAAAGCCGGCCAACTCGGTGGCGGCCGCCGCAAAACCCGTGGGGTAGTTGACGTCGCGATGCTGCAAACACTGGCCCGCAAGACCGATATCGAGCACCTCACCAGCGGCTACGGGCTGATCGTCGTGGACGAGTGCCACCACATCCCCGCTGCGGCGTTCGAGCACGCCGTCAAGCAGATCCCAGCCCGCCGCTGGCTCGGGCTTACTGCCACACCGTACCGTCGCGACAAGCTCGACGATCTGATCGCCCTCCAACTCGGTCCGGTCCGCCACACCATCACCCACTCCACGCCACCAGGCACCGACGGCCCGCCCCAGCTCGAGTTCGAGTTCGAAAAGACCGCCCAACGCCCAACGCCCGTACTCCACGTGCACGAGACCACCTACCGCCACCTCGGTGACGCCGACCCGACGAAGCCCGGTGGTATGGCCGCCATCTACCGAGACCTTGTCGCCGACGAGACCCGCCTCACCCAGGTCGTGAATGACGTGACCGCCGCGCTGAAACACGGTAGGCACTGCCTGCTACTCACCCAGTGGACAGCCCACATCGATCGGTTCGAAGAGCAGCTCCGACAACGTTCTCTCGACCCAGTCGTGCTTCGCGGCGGACTGAGCACAACGGCCCGCCGCGACGCCCTCGCCCGGCTACGCACACCCATCGACGGCACACCACTGCTGGTCGTCGCCACCGGACCATTCGTCGGCGAAGGATTCGACTGCCCAATCCTGGACACCCTCTTCCTTGCCGCACCGATCGCATTCAGGGGCCGCCTGGTCCAGTACGCCGGCCGGATCCTACGAGCGTATCCCGGCAAGACCACCGCCGAAGTCCACGACTACCACGACATCAACACCGGCGTCCTGGCCTCATCACTGGCCAGACGCGCACCCGGCTACGCCAGCCTCGGTTTCCCCGATCCCCGTCGACCAACATCAGTCCGCTGAGTACGAGGCCCGTCAATAGACATGCATCGGACGAGGTGACCACACGAGCAGGGCACGGCTGATTTGGCACCTCGGTCGACGATAGGACGTTTGTGCGGGTGACGAGCAGCACCCGGCTGCGGCTGATCGTCGTGCACATAGTGTCCGCCTCGCTCGCCGAGCGAAAATCCCAGTTGGCTGAGCCGATTTCGCGGCTGAGACTGGGGCATGTCTGGCGTGTGCCCCGGATCGCCCGCCAACGCCAGCTGTCATGTGACTGGCACACCTCTCATATGACTGGTAGTTTGGTCATATGTTCTTCAATGAGCCGTTCGGCGGGATCATCCCCGGGGCGCGTGGCGCAGTGCTCGCGGCCCTGCTGCGCACCGATACGCCCCTGACAGGGCGACAGATCCATGGCCTGCTCAGCGATGATTACAGCCTGTGGACTGTCCAAGAAGCCCTGAAGGCGCTGACCAAGCTCGGTCTGGCGGAGACCCAGACCATCGGGCGGGCCGG
Organism: Kribbella steppae; assembly: GCF_004342025.1. Lineage (GTDB taxonomy): Bacteria > Actinomycetota > Actinomycetes > Propionibacteriales > Kribbellaceae > Kribbella > Kribbella steppae. The sequence goes on from NZ_SLWN01000002.1 coordinate 731,284, forward strand.
CGTACACACCATCAACGAGGAGCACGCCTCCGTGGCTCCGCTGCGGAATCTGCTGGACCCGGTGGCAGCCCTGCGAGAAGCGGTCAGCGCGGTGACCGACGGCGACGTGCAGGCAGTGCTCCTCTTCGGGTCAATCGCTCGCGGAGAGGCAACGCCGGACAGCGACATCGACCTAGCGGTCATCGCGCCGCCCGACTGGGACAACCGCGTTGAGCTTGAGGACAGTGTCCGGATGCATCTCGGCAACGATTGCGATGTCCTCGTCTTGACCGAGGCCGACTTCAATCGGCTGGCTGCCTCGGGAGAGCCGGTCGTCAGCGACATCCTCCGTGACGGTGTCGCGCTGATCGGCACCAAGCCGCGAGTCAAGCACGGAGCTGCATGATGGCCACGGCCGAGCAGCGCAACCACGCCAAGAGCTTCCTCAAGAAAGCCGAGGAGTATCTCGCCTCGGCCGAAGCCAACCTTGCCGCCACGCGGTACACCCCGGCAGCCGGCGACGCGATCCACGCCGGAATCAGCGCGAAGGATGCGATCGTCACCGCGCTCACCGGTTCGACAAGCAAGCGAAAGGACCACGCCACCGCGGCGAAGGAACTCCGACAGTCGCTCGCAAAGCGGGCCGAGGCGGCCGCAGGCGATAGGGCACTGCGTGAATTGATTGCGGCCAAAGGCGACGTCGAGTACGGGACAGACGTGGTCACCGCGATCAAGGCCGAACCTCTGGTCCGCCGGGCCCGCACACTGGTGGAGCTTGCGATCGAGATCGTACGGCTCGGACGATGACCGGCGACATTGACGCGCCGGACCAGAGGGCCGCTGTATCGCGCATTTGTCGGTGATCGTGTCGAACGGCAGAGCTCGACCGGGACAGCCGCGCGCTCAGGTGGCTGGAGACAGGCAGGCAGCGCGTATGGTCGTGCTCGAGGCCGGGCCATGTCTCCGGTCGCCGGTTCGCTGCGATCTTCAAGGGCACTCGCCGCCGATCACCGAGGATTCGACTGCCCAAGTGATCGCGGTCCAGACCCCAGATGGTTGCCGCCGTCAACAGCCGTCACGTCATCGAATCGGACGCCGGCCACTACAACCACGTCGACCGGCCGCACCTGGTGGCCAAGTATGTCCGGCACGTCGCCTTGGGCGCCCTTTGACCACCGTCTTCGTGGCGGCTCTCAGGGCCGAGCCCCCGCTGGGCTGAGCGAATGACCCTACACCTGTACTTCGCTGCTGTACGGCAAGTCAAAGTTCCTCCCCGATTGCTCGGAAAGGACCTCTGACCCTGAGTGGAGCTGAGGGGATTCGAACCCCTGGCCTCTTCGTTGCGAACGAAGCGCGCTACCAACTGCGCCACAGCCCCGAGCTGGTCACCGGGGTTTCCCCTGGCGACCGCGAAACTCTAACACGCTCATAGTCGCGGACTGAAACCGAGGTTGTCGAGCGGGTTTCAGTCGCCGACGGCGCGCCTGATCTCCGGTTCGTCGACCGGTGCGGGGGCCGGCGACTCGACGACGGGCGGAGTTTCCGCGGGGTCCGTCGTACGGGCGCTGGAGAAGACCTCGTCGTCGGAGAGGGAGATGGTGCGGACGGTGCGGTCCGGGGCCTTCTCCTTCATGACGTACGTCGGCAGCGTGACCGGGACCGGGTCCCACAGGCCCTCCGACGAGGACGGCTTGGCGGTCGCGGCCGGACGCTCGACGGGGAGCTTGACCTCGATCGTCATCTCCTCGTCCGGAGACGGAGCTGGCTTGCCGGCCGGGCCGCGGTCATGCCGGGCCTGGGCGCGGGCACGACGCTCGGCGGCAACCCGCGCACGCTCGCGAGCCTGGCGCCGGAGCTGAACTCGGGTCAGTACGACGAACGCGACGATCAGCGACCCCGGGATCGCGACCGTCCACCACAGCAACATCTCGAGGCCGGCCAGCGCGGTCACCGACAACAGCGAAAGGGTCAGGAGCGACAGGACCCGCCGGCGGCGCATGGCGGCCACCCGGCGGGCGCGGTTGGGGACGAACCGCGGCGTCGGCGGCGGCAGGTCATCGGCCTGCGTCGCCTCGCCCACAGCAACCGAAGCCCCAGCAGCAGAGGTACCCGCAGCAGAAGCGCCAGCTGCACCAGCAGCCGGGCGTACGACGTACCGCGACCGCGACTGTGGGTCGCCCTGCCGGGCCAGTACGCGCGCGTCGGACGACGCTACCGGCGGACGCCGGGCCTCGTCGTTGCGCTTCAGCAGCATCGGGACGAGGTAGGCGGCCCACGCGGCGACGATCGCCACATAGATCAGCCCTGTCGTCCCCATGCGACGACGCTAAGACCCAGCGAGGGCCAGATGAGGCATGTCTGTCGGTGTGTCGCAAGAAGACTCGTGTGACTGATGTGAATAGCGACGCTGCGTGATCAATCCAGTCGCGCTACGAGACCGGGCCCGACTTCCTCCACGTTCAGCGCAAAGATCCGATGGTCGCGCCAATCACCGTCGATGTGCAGGAACCGCGGCCGCTCGCCTTCGTACCGGAAGCCGAGTTTCTCCACCACCCGCAGACTCGCCTTGTTCTCGGGGCGGATCGCCACTTCGATCCTGTGCAGGCCGAGGGTGAACCAGCAGTGGTCGGCGGCCATCGCGACCGCGGTCGGCACGATGCCGCGGCCGGCGTACTGCTCGTCGACCCAGTAGCCGAGGTTGGCCCAACGCGCGGAGCCGTAGGTGATCCCGGACACGGTCAACTGCCCGACCAGCGGCCACTTCGATCGCGCCCCGGGTCCGGCGGCACCGCCGTACGTGATGACGAACGGCAGCATCCGGCCGTATCGCGCCTGCCGGTTCCAGTCGCGTGCCATCGCGCGGAACGTCCGCGCACCGTCCTCCGCACCCGGCGGTTGGGTGGCGTCCCACGGCCGCAACCAGCTCACGTTGCGCTGACGTGCGGCCGCCCACTCGGCACCGTCACCTGCGCGGAGCGGTCGGAGTGCGACCTGCCCGTGCCGGAGTTCGACGGGCCAGTGGACGATCGCCATCAGTCGTTGTCCGTCCGGACGTGGTCACCGCCGCGGACCTGCTCGACCGCGTGCCGCAGCAGCGGCTGCAATACGGCCAGCCCGTCCTTCACCCCGCCGCGTGAGCCGGGCAGGTTCACGATGATCGTCGTACCTGCCACGCCGGCGAGTCCGCGGGACAGAGCAGCGGTGGGTACGCCGTTCGCCACCCCATACGCCCTGATGGCTTCAGCGATACCGGGGATGATCTGGTCGAGCACAGCAGCCGTCTGCTCGGGTGTCTCGTCGGTCGGCGAGATGCCGGTACCGCCAGTCGTCAGGATCACGTCGTACGACGCCTCGACCCCAGCGCTCAACGCCGAGCCGACCGCGGCACCATCGGGGACGACCTCAGGACCGGAGACCTCGAAGCCCCACTCCACAAGGCGTGAGGCGATCAGCGGACCGGTGGTGTCGGTGTAGACACCGGCGGCGGCGCGGTTGGAGACGCTGACGACCAGAGCTTTCACGGCCGCTCCCAGCGCCCGGTCTTGCCGCCCTCTTTGAGGTCCACGCGTACGTCGGACAGCACCGCGGCCGGGTCGATCGCCTTCACCATGTCGATCACTGCGAGACCGGCGACCGCGACGGCGGTGAGCGCCTCCATCTCGACGCCGGTGCGGTCGGTGGTCTTGACCTGGGCGGTGATAAGTACGGCGTCGTCGGCGACCTCAAGGTCGACCTTCGCGCCGGTGATCGCGATCGGGTGGCAGAGCGGGACCAGGTCGGGTGTCCGCTTGGCGCCCATGATGCCGGCGATCCGGGCGACGCCGAGCGCGTCACCCTTGGGTACGCCGTCGCCGCGCAGCGCCGCGACCACCTCGGCCGAAACGAAAACCTTGCCGCTGGCAACGGCCCGGCGACTGCCCGCCTCCTTGGCCGACACGTCGACCATCCGAGCGGCCCCGGTCTCGTCGACGTGAGTCAACCCGGTCGGGCAGTGATCGTCCGTCATCCGGTCTCCTCGTCCAGCGGCCAGAGCTCCACCTGATCGCCGGCCCGGACCGACGTCACGTCCTCGGGCACCACGATCAGCGCGTTCGATCGGCTCAGCCCGCCGAGCAGGTGTGAGCCGTGGCCGCCGACTGTACTGGCCATCCAGCCCTCGTCGCCGGAGGTGGCCGCGGCGCGGACGAACTGCCGCTTCCCGGCCGGGGAGCTGAACCCGTCCAGCGAGACCCCGTGCACCGGCCGCCGGCGGTACGGCATCTGCCCCATCAGCTTGCGCAGCGCCGGCCGGACGAAGACCTCGAAGGACACGTACGCCGACACCGGGTTCCCGGGCAGCGTGAAGATCGGTACCTCGTCCTCACCGAGGACGCCGAACCCCTGCGGTTTCCCCGGCTGCATCGCGACCTGGGGGAAGTCGACCGTACCGAGCTTCGACAGCTCCTCCTTGACCACGTCGTACGCGCCCATACTCACCCCGCCGGTGGTGATCACCAGGTCGGCGCGGACGAGCTGGTCGGACAGCGTGTCCATGATCCGCTTCGGGTCGTCGCCGACGATGCCGACGCGGTACACCACGGCTCCAGCGGCGCGCGCGGCGGCGGCCAGCGTGTAGCTGTTCGAGTCGTAGATCTGCCCCTCGCCCAGCTTGGTCCCCGGCTCCCGCAATTCGGCTCCGGTCGACACCACGACCACTCGGGGTCGCGGCCGGGCCTTGACCCGGGCACGACCGACAGCGGCCAGTACGGCGATCTGCCGTGGACCGAGCACGGTGTCCCGGTCCAGGACCTTCTCCCCCGCCTGCACGTCCTCACCGGCGCGCCGCACGGAAGCTGCCAACGCGGGCTGCTGCGCGATCCGCACGTTCACCGTCCCGCCGTCGGTCCACTCGACCGGTACGACGCTGTCCGCGCCCCGCGGCATCGGTGCGCCGGTCATGATGCGGACACAGGTCCCCGGCGTCACCACGATGTGCTCGACCCGGCCGGCCGCGATCTCACCGACCACCGGCAGGGTGATCGGGTTGTCCTGCGACGCCCCGGCCAGGTCCGCGGTCTGGACGGCGTACCCGTCCATCGCGGAGTTGTCGAACCCCGGCAGACTCAGCCCCGAGACGACGTCCTCGCAGAGCACCAGCCCGACAGCCTCCATCAACGGCTGCTCGAACGCCGGTAGCGCCTGCACCCTCCCCAGCACTACTTCCAGATGCTCATCCACACTCCGTCTCACGCCCCGACCCTAATCCAAGGGCGCCGACGGAGCTCAGTCGGTGGATTCCGGGTGGTTTCCCCAGGTCATCCGGATGTCCGGGGCCTTCTCCTCGTTTCCGGCTCCGTCGGTACGGCGTACCTCGGTGAAGCCGTGGCGGGAGTAGAAGGACTGGGCCCGGAGATTGGTCTGGAAGGTCCACAGGGCCAATCCGCCCGGGCGGAGGTCCTTCGCCAGGTCCACCAAGATCGAGCCGACCCCCTGGCCGGCCGTGTCCGGGTCGACGTACAGCTGGTCGAGGTCGTCGCCGTCGAGGGTCAGGACGGCGACGATCCGGCCGTCGTCCAGCGCGACCCAGGTCTGGGCGTCGGGCAGGAGTACGTCGGCGAACCACTTCGCGACCTCGGCAGGGGTGTGGATCGCGGCCGGCAACAAGTCAGGGCGGGCATGCCGCGACCGCCACCACAGCCGGGCCGCCTCGTCGGTGTCGTACGGCTCCAGCGGCCTGATCAGCAAGTCGTCCATCGATTCCCCCAGGGTGCGCCGTCAGCCGCCGAGCTCGGCGCCGTCCGGGATCTCGCGCCGCTCGCCGTCGGCGGCTGCGATCTCGACGTCACCGATCACCGTCACATCCTTGCCGAAGGCAACATCACCGCGCACCTCGAGCCGGTCGGCCCGGACCAGCGACGGCGGCCCGGCCGAGAACCGGGCCTCGAAGTCGGCCAGGATCTTGAAGTACTCCGGATCCAGGTCGACGTACGGCTCGTCGCCCTCGTGGGTCGTGGTCAGGTCGCCGGACTCGGTCAGCTCGTACACGTCGGACCGCAGCACCAGCAGATCGTTCGTCGTCTTCACCGGCTTGAACCGGCTGCGGTCCACCAGCACCGCCTGCGATCCCTCGAAGGTCTCGATCGCCGTGCCCATCCCGGTCTCCAGCTGGATCACCTTCGGCGACGACGGGTCGGCCGGGTCGACGGTCTTGCGGTTCACGATGATCGGCAGGCCGAGGACGCCGTCGTGCCCGTCCATCAGCTCGGCCAGCCGATCCAGGTCGATCCACAGGTTGTTCGTGTTGAACGTCTTGTGCCGGGTGATGTCCTGGAAGTGCTTGTTGTCCTCGTCGGCGACCTGCGCGCTGTCCCGCAGGATCAGCCGGCCATCGGACTTGCGCACCGCGACGTGTCCACCCTTGCGGTCGGACCGGGTCCGCCGGCAGACCTCCATCCCGAACGGTACGTCGTGCTCGGCCATCCAGGCCGCGATCCGGGCGTCCGGGGTGGCGCCGAGGTTGTCGGCGTTGGAGATGAACGCATGCCGGAAACCGCGCTCCCGCAGCGCATCGAGGGTGCCAGAGGCAACCAACGCGGTGAACAGGTCGCCGTGACCCGGCGGGCACCAGGCCAGCTCCGGGTCCGGGTCCCACTCGGCCGGCGTCAGGTCGTCGGCGAGCAGTTTGGGCTCCATGTTCTGCATGAAGTCGAGCGGGATGCCGTCGACCGCGAGTCCGTCGTACTCGCTCAGGATCTGCAGCGACTCCTCCTTGGTCCGGAAGGAGTTCATCAGCACCAGCGGCAGCGGTACGTCGTACTCCGCACGGGTACTGAGGATCTGGCGGGCGATGATGTCGAGGAAGCTCAGCCCGTCCTTGACCGGCAGCGCGGACTTCGGCCCGGTCACGCCCATCGACGTCCCCAGACCGCCGTTGAGCTTGATCACCACCGTCTCGGCCAGCGCGGAGCGCATCGCCTCGGCATCGGTGTCGAGGTGGTCCAGGTGTGGCAGGTCCCCCACCGGCTCGATGTCGTCCTCGCGGATCGTGCCCTGCTGGCCCGACTCGAGCAGCCGGTAGTAGTGCGTGAAGACGCGGATCGCGACGTCGGCAGCGCCGGCCGCCCGCATCTTCTCCTGCGCTTGTCGAAGACCTGCCTCACTCATGTCACAACCCTAGGGGACGCCGGGTAATCACCGTGTTACCCCCGTCACGCCGCTTACGATCGAGCTGTGTTCCCGTCCAAGGTCGCGGCGCGACAGTACTTGCTCGGTGCCCGCAGAGCTCGGCCCCATGCAGGGGACCTGCTGGCCAGCGCCACCTCCCAGCAGGCGGTGCTGGAGGCGCGGCGGATCGCTCTGTACGTGTCCATGGGTCCGGAGCCGCAGACCGGGGCGCTGATCGACTGGATGCTGGCAACCGGCCGTGAGGTGCTGCTACCGATCCTGTACGCCGACAACGACCTCGGCTGGGGCGTCGCACCGGGTGCCGCCGACCTGGTCCCGGGCCGGCGAGGCATGTCCGAGCCGCCTGTCGACCTGGGCACGGACGCCATCGCCACCGCCGATCTGGTCATCTGCCCGGCTGTGGCGGTCGCCCGCGACGGTGTACGCCTGGGACGCGGTGGCGGCTCGTACGACCGGGCCCTCGCCCGTGTCATACGCGGTACGCCGATCTGGGCCGCGGTGTACGACTCAGAGGTCGTCGAAGCGCTTCCGGTGGACGACCACGACCAACGGGTGCATGCGGCGCTGACACCAAATCGGTTGATCCTGTTGAGAAGATCGGTGGATGACTGAGAACGCGGTACAAGCCGCTGCAACGGCCGCACGGGGCTTGGGCCTGACTGTCACCGACCCGACAGTTCTGTACGACGCGTTCTCCGTGGTGGTGCACCTCAAGCCGTCGCCCGTGGTCGCGCGGGTCCCGATCACCCTGCCGGATCACCTGATGGAGCCCGACGTCGCCGTGCGACGGCAGCAGCGCGAACTGGACGTGGCCGCGTGGCTCGCGGAGCAGGGCAAGCCAGTGGCCGCACCGAGCCCACTGGTACCGCTCCAGCCTGTGCAGCAGAACGGGTTCTCCATGACGTTCTGGCAGTTCGTGGACCAGGACAAGTCCGTGGAGCTCGACTTCGTCGCAGGGACGGCCAGGGCCGCCGAGCTGCACGCCGTACTGGCTGAGTACCCGCAGGAGCTGCCGTGGATGACGCCGCTGCTCGCTGTGCCGCCGGCCCTTGCGGACTTGGAGGTTGTGCCGGGTCTGCTCGAGCAGGAGGACGTGGACCGGGCACGGGCCGAGTGGGATGTGCTGGGGCCGATGCTGACGAGTCGGGCCGAGTTCGAGGCCGTCTTCCCGTCGGCGACGGTCCAGACGATCCATGGCGACGCCCCGTCGTACAACGTGATCCCGACGGCGGACGGCGTGCTGTGGTCCGACTTCGAGGACACGACGCTCGGTCCGATCGAGTGGGACATGGCCGGCTTCGGTCCGGACCTCGGGAAGGTCTACAACGAGGCGGCGACGGCGCTGGGACGGCCTGTGCTGGATGAGCCGGTGCAGCGGGTGATGGACACTGCCCGTGTGCTGCAGGTCATGGTGTGCACCCCTCTGGTGCCCCGACTGCCCTCACTGGCTGACGGCATCCGCATGTTCGTCGGCCAGTGGCGGGACACCCCGTTCGCTGGTGGACTGAGCTGATGCTGAGCGAGTACGTCGACAACGGGGTCCTGCCCGGACTGGTCTCCCTGGTGAGCCACGCCGGCGAGACGCGGGTCGACGTACTGGGCGATGTCGCCTTTGACGGCCCACCGATGCAGCGGGACAGCCTGTTCCGGGTCGCGTCGTTCACCAAGCCGATCGTCGCGGTCGCGGCGATGATCCTGGTCGACGAGCTCCGGCTGTCCAAGGACGCACCGGTCGGCCACTTGCTCCCTGAGCTGGCGCATCCGGTCGTACTGCGTCATCCGGACGGACCACTGGAGGACACCGTTCCGGCGAACCGGCCGATCACGCTGCGCGACCTCCTGACGTTCCGACTGGGGCTGGGTGAGTCGGACCACCCGGAGATCCGGCAGCGGGAGGAGGAGCTGGAGCTACGGACGTTCGGGCCGCCACTGCCGCGGACGCCGCTCCAGCCGGACGAGTGGATGCGACGGTTCGGAACGCTGCCGCTGCAGTTCCAGCCGGGTGAGCGGTGGATGTACTCGACGGGCTCGCACGTGCTCGGCGTGCTGATCGCCCGAGCCACTGGGCAACCACTCGAGGTCTTCCTGCAGGAGCGGTTGTTCGAGCCGCTCGGGATGCGTGACACCGGGTTCACCGCGTCGGATCCTGCGCGGCTGACCACGGCGTACGTCGGTGACGATGCGCTCGACGTGGCAGCGGACAGCCAGTGGCTGGAGCCGCCGTCGTTCCCGGACGCGAGTGGCGGGTTGATCTCGACGGCGGACGACTTCCACGCATTCGCCCGGATGCTGCAGGCCGGTGGGGACGGCATCCTGTCGCCGGCTGCGGTCGCGGAGATGACGACGGACCACCTGACGGCTGCGCAGCGTACGGCGGCCGCCGACTTCCTCGGGCCAGAGACCGGGTGGGGCTACGGCCTGTCGGTCAGCAGCGATCGCTACGGCTGGGCCGGCGGGCTCGGCACCCTCTGGTCGACCACTCCGGCCGAGCAGACGATCTCGATCCTGCTGACCCAGCGGGCACTGTGGACCTGGCCCGAAGAGCTGTTCGCGGAGGCCAGCGCCCCAGCCTGGTGAGTGGCTAGGGCTCCGGCGTCGTGAACGTGACGGTGTGCTCGCGGGCCGCCTCGACAGCTCCCTTTGTGTAGGCCCAGGGCAGAGTCTCGCCACGCACCCACAGGTCCGTCTGGTCGGTGTAGTTGGACGAGAACGCGTGCCCGGACACACCGGTCAGGTTGATCCACCGGGACTTGTCGAAGTCGGACAGGTCCACGACCATCCGCATCGACGGCGTCGCAGTCACGGTGTAGCCCTTCGACGCGTCCCATGCGGTCGCGTCGACGATCGAGGAGCCGCCGCCCAGTTCGTACGGGCCGCGGTTGAACAGCTTGTCCACCACACCGATCCCGGACTTGCCGAGCGTCTGGTTGGTCAGCGTGAGTTTGTGCAGCCGACCCCACTCCCAGTTGGACGGCTCGCGAGCCATCTTCTGGGTGATCTCCTGCCGTGCATCGACCAGTGCCTCACGCAGGATGTCGTCGCGGCTCTCGTGCTGCGGCGTCCGTAGGTCGTCCCACCAACCGCTGTTCGGCTGGCCGAGCAGCGTGTGGATCACCTCGAACCAGCGGGAGCCGCCGTCCGGCCAGGTGCCCTCGGGGAGCTGGTCGTGGAAGGTCAGCGCGAGCAGGTTGCGCCAGACGACGTTGAAGTACGCCGCCGCCGCGGAGTCGGGTGGCTGGGTGAAGTCCCAGCTCCGCAGCTGGTCCTGCCCCTGGCGCTGGAAGTCGTCGTCGATGCCGATCTGGAGCAGGTACGGCACCAGCATCTCGGCGGCGCGGTTCTTGGTGTCCAACTGGATCGACGCCATCGCGTTCGCGTCCAGCTTCCCGGCAGCCTTGATCCGGTCGACGATCTGCTGCGAGCGGAAGCCGTAGTCCCAGTCGTTGGTGAGGTAGTACGTGTAGGTCCGCGGTACGACCGCCTGGTTCGCGGTCACGATGACCCCGTCCGCGGGATCGAACTCGCTGGGTAAGGCATCGAACGGGATGTATCCGGTCCAGTGGTACTTCGGGTCCCAACCCGGCACCGGCCAGTCGCCCCGACCGGTCTTGCGGATCGGGATCAGGCCGGGTGCCTGGTAGCCGATGTGCCCTTCGGTGTCGGCGTACACCAGGTTCTGCGAGGGGACCTGGAACAGCTTCGCGGCGGCGCGGAACTGGGTCCAGTTCTGGGCCCGGTTGATCGCGAACAGGGCGTCGGCGGTGCGGCCCGGCTTCAGGGCCGTCCATTGGATCGCGACGCCGTACGCGTTCGGATACTTGCCCTGTTTGGCGGCCGTCTCGCCGGTCTCGCGCTGGTCCTCGCCGACGTCGGAGATGAGCGGGCCGTGCCGGGTCTCGCGGACGGTGATCTTCACCGGCTCGTCCTGGCCGGCGACCTTGAACGTCTCCTCGCGGGTCGTCATCGCGCGCCACTTGTTGTTGTAGAGCGCGTTGTTGCCGTCGACGCGCTCCAGGTAGAGGTCGGTGACGTCCGGGTCGAGGTTCGTGAATCCCCAGGAGATCGCGTTGTTGTGGCCGATCACGACCCCGGGCAGCCCGGAGAAACTGAAGCCGGAGACGTCGTACGGACAGGACCGGCTGACGTTGTTGCAGTGCAGGCCGACCTGGGTCCAGATCCCCGGCATGGTCGCGCCGAGGTGCGGGTCGTTGGCCAGCAGTGGCTTGCCGGTCGTGGTGTGGTCACCGGAGACGACCCAGGAGTTCGAACCGATGCCGTCACCGCGGCCGAGTAGCTGCGGGAGACCCTTGGCCACCTTGTCGACCGTGTCGAGCGACTTGAGCAAGTCCTTGGTCAGCATCCCGCGGCGAGCCTCGGAGGCGATCGGCGCGGTGGTGAACTTGCCGTCGCTGCCGACCGCGCCGGTCGACATGATCGGCTCGTTCCGGTCGTACGGGTACGGCGGGTACAGGCTCTCGATGTTGCGCGCCGGGAACGCCGCGACCAGCTTCGTGCGGGTGATCTCCTCGTCCATGTTGCCGCCGAGGTCCCACGCCATCGCCTTCAGCCAGGCCAGCGAGTCGGCCGCGGTCCACGGCTCCGGGACGTAGTTCCGGCCGCCCGGTTGCAGCGACAGGACGGCGTACTCCAGGCTGAGGCCGGAGCCGTTGTGCGTGTCCAGGTACGCGTTCACGCCGCGGGCGTAGTCGTCGAGGTACTGCCGGGTGGACGGGCTGAGCAGGCCGAGCTCCTTCTCCGCGACCTTGCGCCAGCCGAGGGTCCGGACGAACTTGTCGGTCTCGAGCGCGTCCGCGCCGAAGAGCTCCGACAGCCGGCCGGCGGTGACGTGCCGGCGGAAGTCCATCTCGAAGAACCGGTCCTGGGCGTGCACGTAACCCTGTGCAGCGAACAGGTCACTCGGGCTGTCCGCATAGATCTGCGGGATGCCGTTCGCGTCCCGGATCACTTCGACGTCGCCGTCGAGCCCGGTCAGCTCGATGGTTCCGTCGTACGTCGGGAAGGAGTGGCGGACGACAAAAACGACGGTTCCCGCGATCACCACGAGAAGCGTGGCGAGGGCGATTCCGCTCATGATGACGACTCGTAGCAGGCGACGCACGGACCAACCGTAGAGAATCCTCCCGCCCGCCCCAAATGGGGTACCGCACAACTTTGCGTGGCTCTGCGTCCGGTGGACAACCACGCTGAGTTGAGGTATCCCACGCCCGAGTTGGAATAGTTCGGCTCGCTGGAGCATTATTAGCAGTCGAGTAGTAGGAGTGCCAACGGCCTGAAGGGAACGAACCGTGCCGACGTACCAGTACCAGTGCACCGACTGTGGCGAGGCGCTCGAGGTGCGTCAGAGCTTCACGGATGACGCGCTGACCGTCTGCCCGGCCTGCCAGGGCACCCTGCGCAAGGTGTTCAACGCCGTCGGCGTCGTCTTCAAGGGCTCGGGCTTCTACCGCAACGACAGCCGCAACTCGGGGAAGAGCACGGTTCCGGCCAAGTCCGACGCGTCGTCCTCCTCTTCCAGCTCGTCGTCGTCCTCGTCCGACTCCGGCTCCGGCTCCTCGTCGTCGGGTTCGAGCTCGAACACCTCCTCCTCCACCTCGTCGAGCGGCACCTCCTCCTCGAACACCAAAACCAGCGCCGCCTGATCTAGGCAGCGTCCTCTCGCGGCGTGAGTCGCCGCCCCTGCCGGTGTGAGGGGCGTGTCCCTTTTGGCCAGCGCCCGGTCACGTCCACCTGGCCGGCCGGGTCGGCTGTGGACAACCAACAGGTGGGGGCTCGGGAAACTCGTACTTTCTCTGGCATGAGAATCCGTTTCCCGCTTCGTGACCTGATGCGTGCCGCTCGGTGGCATCGACGGCTGCTGGCCGGCGTGGCCGCCGCGGCAGCTGTGTACTTCGGCCTTGCCGCCCTGTCCCCTCCACCGCCGCCGACGGTCGCTGTGCTGGCCGCCGCGCGCGACCTCGCCGGCGGAGCCGTGCCCGCCGGCTCCGACCTCCGCACCCTCGATCTACCCACCGGCGCCGTGCCCGACGGAGCGCTCAGACCGGGCACCGATCTGACCGCGCGCGTCCTGAGCGGCCCGGTCAGATCCGGCGAACCACTCACTGACGCCCGCTTCCTGGCACCGGTCTCGGTCCCAGCCGGCTCACTCGCCTACCCGTTCCGCATCGCCGACGCCGACATCAGCGCACTCCTCCGCGTCGGCGACCACATCAACCTGTACGCCGCCACCAGCACGCCGGCCGAGTCCGCAAACCTCCTCGCCCGCGCCGTCCGCGTGGTCGCCCTGCCCTCCCCTCGTACGACGACCACCGGCGCGCTGATCGTCGTCGCCACCAGTCCCGACGTCGCCACCCGCCTCGCCCAGGCCACCGCCAACTCCAGAATCACCGTGGCCCTGACCCCGGACACCAGCTGACGATTACTTATCGGACACAACCGAGCACGATGAGTTCCGTAACGGCGCGCTCCCTCGCACCGACGGATGCCTGGCCCTACGTTGTCCGGGAACATCACCCGCTTCGTGGAGGCACCCACATGCTCAAGGGCTTCAAAGAATTCATCATGCGCGGCAACGTGATCGACCTCGCGGTCGCCTTCGTCATCGGCGTCGCGTTCAGCGCTTTCGTCAAATCGATCGTGGACGGCCTGATCAACCCGTTGATCGCCGCGATCTTCGGCAAGACGGATATCAGCCAGGTCTGGTCCTTCACCATCAACAACTCGGAGTTCTCGATCGGCCTGATTCTGCAGGCGGCGCTCAACTTCCTGGTCGTCGCGGCGGCCGTCTACTTCGTCATCGTGTTGCCGCTGAACAAGCTCGCCGAGCGCCGCGCCCGCGGGGTCGAGCCCGAGCCCGACCCGCTGACCACCGACCAGCAGCTCCTCACCGAGATCCGCGACGCCCTGCAGCGGTCCCGTCCCTGATCCCGTCGGGAGTGGGCGGGCGTACCTGCCTCTGCCCCTGAGCTCGCCAACCGCCCGCCCACTCCCGGTGTCGAGGACCAGCGAGATGTCGGTGAGCATCTGGTCGTCGCTCCGATAACGTTTTCCATCAAGACGAGAAGCCATTCAGCACCCAAGACCAGCCTTCGATTGCCAAGCAGGCCAGAAGGTCCGACGATCCAACTGCCTCTCCGAGCTCTCTCGCGCCGCGGAATCGTGTCACAATTCCAGCGAGCGCTTTCTAAGGAGCTTCGGTGGCGAGACTGTCGTCAGGGGATCGGCCCACGGTGAAGGACGTCGCCGCGGTCGCCGGTGTTTCGGCGACGACCGTGTCCCGCGTGCTCGCGGGCAACTACCCGGTCGCGGCGACCACCCGGGGCCGGGTGATGCGCGCGGTCAAGCAGCTCGACTACGTCGCGAACGCGCAGGCCCGTGCCCTCGTCGGCGGTGGTCCGCGGACCGTGGCCTTCATCATTCGTGACCTGGTCGGCCCGTTGTTCGCCTACATCGGACAAGGCGTCGAGCAGCAGACCACGGCCGAGGGACGGCTGTGCCTGGTCTGCACCCACAACGGCGACCCCGACCGTGAGCTCGAGCTGATCGAGCTGATGCGCGAGCAACAGGCCGAGGCCGTCGTACTCGTCGGTGGCGGTGTCCGGTCGGCGGCCAACCTCGAGCGGATGACGCAACTCGCCAACGCCCTGGATCGGACCGGCTCCCGGTTGGTGCTCTGTGGCCGGCCGCCGATCGGCCCGGACGTCCCGTCGACCGTGGTCGAGTACGACAACGAGGGCGGCGCGTTCGCGGCGACCAACTACCTGATCTCGCTCGGCCATCGCCAGATCGCCATCATCGGTGTGGGCGAGCCCGAGCACACCACCACCAAGGCACGGTTCGGCGGCTACACCCGCGCACACAAGGCGCATGGCCTCAAAGTCGCCAAGCAGCGAGTCCTGCCGGGTGCCTACGAACGCGAGTCCGGATACCAGCAGACGAAGGGGCTACTGGCCCGCGGCGTTCCTTTCACCGCTATCTTCGCGATCACCGACGTGGTCGCCAGCGGCGTGCTGTTCGCACTGCACGAAGCCGGCCTGCGAGTCCCCGAGGACGTCTCCGTCATCGGGTACGACGACATCCCGCTGGCCGCCGACCTGACGCCGGGCCTCAGCACGGTCCACCTCCCCCACGAGGAGCTCGGCCGGACCGCGATCCGGCTCGCTCTGCACCGCGACGAGTACGCCCTCGACCAGCACGTTGTCCTCGGCACCCATCTGGTCGTGCGGGGCTCAACCGGCCCGGTACCGCACAAGTAGACTCGGCCCGCCGACCAAGAGGGGACAGTTCGATGGCTTCAGCCCGCACCCCGCGGACAGCCGACGACGGCTCGGGCTCCCGCCGGAAGTCGTCGACCGCCGCGACTCTCGGCGATGTCGCGACCCACGCCGGAGTCTCACCGGCGACCGTCTCCCGCGTCCTCGCCGGGAACTACCCGGTCTCCCGCTCGGCCCGCCAGCGCGTCCTGCGCTCCATCCGCGAACTCAACTACGTCGCCAACACGCATGCCCGGGCCCTGGCCGGCGTCCAGACCAAGACGATCGCGTTCGTGCTGGCCGACGTACGCGGACCGTCGTTCGCCGAGGCCGCTCACGGTGTCGAGCAGGAGGCCGCCCGGCTCGGCTGGCTCTGCCTGATCGGGACCACCCAGGGCGATCGGGAACGCGAGCTCGCCATCGTCCGGCTGATGCGTGAGCAGCGCGCCGGCGCGGTCGTCCTCATCGGTGGTGTCGCCGACGCCGACGACTACAACGAGCAGATGACCGAGCTCGCCTATTCGTTGCGCGCCGCGGGTTCGCTGCTGGTGCTCTGCGGCCGCCCTCCCCTCGCAACCGGCGTACCGGCAGCAGTCATTGGATACGACAACGAAGAGGGCGCCTACGCCATCACCAGTCACGTGCTGGCGCAAGGGCATCGGCGCATCCTGTTCCTGGGCGGAGAAGAGCGGCACACGACGAGTCTGGGGCGACTGGAGGGTTACAGTCGCGCCCTCAACACCTTCGGCGTGGAGTTCGACCCTTCGCTGGTCGAGCACGGTGTCTTCACCCGCGCCTCGGGCTATCAGCTCACCAAGAAGCGATTGACCGGGGCTCGCGACTTCACCGCGGTCTTCGCCGCGACCGACGTGATGGCCGCGGGCGTGTACGCCGCCGTCAACGAGGCCGGTCTGAGCGTGCCGGACGACATCTCGATCGTCGGGTACGACGACATCGAGCTCGCCCAGGATCTGCGTCCGCGGATGACCTCGGTCCACGTTCCGTACGAGGAGCTCGGTCGGACAGCCGCGAAGGTCGCCGCCGACGAGGACCACAAGCGCGAGGACTGGCCCGGCCTGCAGGTCACCTTGAAGACCCACGTGGTCGTCCGCGACTCAGTGGCCCGCCTCGACTAGCGTCGCGAGCACCCGGCGGGCCGTCTCGCCCAGGTCGTTGCCCAGCGCAAGTGTCGTCACATGCTGAGGTGAGCGACCTGGCGGAGCGATCAGCACCAACGGTACGTCGTGCGCCGCAAGGTACCCGAGCTGCGCCTGGGTGAAGTCCACCAGCACCCCGACGACCCCACGAGTCCCCCGAGCCGACACCTGATCGAGCCAGTGTCGTGGCACCGGGCGGTCCGGAGCCACCGTCGTCACCACGACCGACAGGCCGGTACGGCGCGCTTCCTCGTCGAAGGAGGTCAACACCGCACCGGCAGGAGCCGGGCTGGCCAAGACGACGTCGACCAGTGCGGCCGGTCGCTGTCCGCTCCCGGCCGCTTTCACGTCGGCGGCGTACCCCCGCTGCCGCAGCACGTCCCGGACCCGGGCCCGGGTGGCCGGTGCGACCTCCGGGTAGGCGCGCAGCACCTTCGACACCGTGGACACCGAGACGCCGGCCTCCCGGGCGACGACCGCCAGTTTCGATCGCGCGGCCATCGGTCCGGCCCTACTGACCCTTGAGGTAGGCGTCGGCCTGCTTGGCCATCTCGGCCTGCAGCTTGCTCAGCCCGGCCTTCTCCACCGCCTTCTTCAGCTGGTCCAGGCCCTTGTCGACGTCGACCGCACCGATCCACAGCGGGTTGCCGTACTGCGTCATCGCCGCGGTGATCTGGCTGTCCTCCCGCTTCACCGGTGTCACGTCGGGGACGAACGACGCGTACGGGTCGACGGTGAAGTTGTCGTAGTCCTGGGCCCAGTCGAACCACTCGTTCTCGGTCGGAGTGATGTCCTTGATCTTCTTCTCCAGGCTCTGCCGCCAGCACAACGCGAACCCGGGGAAGCTGTACGCCGACACCTGCTCGAACCGGTCCGTTCCGACCGCCTTCCAGTCCTTGCCTTCGACGCCGTAGCTGATCAGGTCGTGGTTCTCCTTGATCGAGACCCAGTCCTCCAGCTGCAGGGCCCTCTCGTTGCTGCGGCCCTTCGTGTTCAGGACGACGAAGTTGTCAGCCTGGAAGGTCTGGTTCGGCTTGGCGTTCTTGCCACCACCCAGCGGTACGACGTTGGCCAGCTGCGCGGACGGGACGGCCTTGCGCAACGGCGCCAGCGACTGCGAGGAGAGTCCGTCGGTCATCGCCCACCGGGTCGCGATCCGGCCGGACTCGAACTGGGTCTTGATCGCGTTCGAGTCGACGTTCAGCGCGTCCTTGTTGATGATGCCGTCCTGGTAGTACTTGCGGACGGTTCGCAGCGCGTCGATCACCCCCGGCGCTTCCCAGAACGGGATCGGGTTGGACGACCCGGTGGTCTTGCCGTCCTGGGCCAGGTAGAACGGGAACGAACCACCACTGAAGAACTGCACGCTGACGTGCGGGTTCTCCCAGTCGTGCTGGTTCAGCCAGCCGACCGGCGCGAACGCGACCAGCAGGTCGGGCATGTTCGAGTTGACCCCGACCGGCGTGATCTTCTCCTTCTGCTTCACGTCGTACCAGTACTTCTCCAACTGGTCGAACGTGGTGATGTCACCGAGGCCGAGCTTCTCGGCCAGGTCCTGCCGGATGGTGAAGTGGTGCAGCCGGGCGGCCGAGTTCACCTGCGGGATGCCGTAGAGCTTGCCCGACCACTTGTTCTGCTCGATCAGCTGCGGGGCCAGCGTCTTGCTCAGGTTCGGGTACTTGCCGATCAGCTCGTCGACCGCGACCAGTGACTTGCTGCCGACCAGCTGGACCATGTTCAGCCAGCGGGCCTGCAGGGCGGTGTCGAAGTTCTCACCGGCGGTGAACTTCAGCAGCGCCTGCTGCTGGTAGTTCGACCAGGCGATGAACTGCGGCGTGATGGTGAAGCCGAGGTCGGTCTTGAGCTTCTTGTTGACCTCGGCAAGGACTGTCTCCCAGCCCTTCGGAACGTCGCCGGGCAGCAGCAGCGCGAGGGTGTCGCCGCCGGACGGCTTGGAACCGGACTGCGACGAGTCGCCGCAGCCGCTCAGGCCGAGCGCGGCCGCGAGGGACAGGCCACCGGTCGCGGACAGGAAACCGCGCCGGGAGAGTTGGTTGGCGGGCACAATGCCTCCAGAAGAAGGATGGAATGGCTGGGATCAGCCCTTGGTGGCACCCAAGGTGATGCCCTTGACGAAGTAGCGCTGCGCGAACGGGTAGGCGAGCAGGATCGGGCCGATGGTGACGACCGTCAGAGCCAGCCGGAGCTGATAGACCGGCGTGGACTGCCCGGACGAAGTGGGCAGCATCTGCGAGAACGACACGTTCGAGACAAGGTTCTGCAGCAGCAGCGGAAGGGGGAACTTGTCCGTGTCGGAGATGAACAGCAGGGCCGTGAACCATTCGTTCCAGTAGTGCACGGCGTAGAACAGGCCGACCACCGCGAGGATCGGCTTGGACAGCGGCAGCCCGATCCGGAAGAAGATCTGCATCTCCCCCGCCCCGTCGACCCGGGCCGAGTCCATGATCTCCTCGGGCAACTGCCGGAAGGCACTGACCTGGATGAATACCAGGAACGGCGCGATCAGCAGCGGCAGGATCACCGCGAAGTAGGTGTTCTGCAGTTTCAGGTACTGCGTGACGAGCAGGTACAGCGGGACCAGGCCGCCGGTGAACAGCATCGGGATGTAGGCGAACACCGCCAACGGCCTGCTGACGTAGGGCAACCGCCGCGCGATCACCCAGCTGAGTCCGGAGGTGAAGGCCAACGCGAGCGCCGTACCGACGACAGTGATGAGGACACTCGCGGTGTAGGCGCTCAGCACGGTCGGACCGGTGAAGATCATCTCGTACGACGCGGTCGAGAACGGCTTGGGCAACAGGCTGTAGCCGGTGGTGGCCAGCTTCTGCTCGTCGGTGAACGAACCGGACAGGATCATCCAGAACGGCACCGCACAGAGCACCATGAACAGGCTGACGCCGATCAGGCTGACGATCGTGAAGGGCTCCAGCTTGGTACGGCGCTTCGTAGTCGCCGTCCGGCCGGTCACCTTGGCAACACTCGAGGTCAATGTCGTCATAGCAGGCTCGTCTCCTTCGAGTACCGGCGCTGCACCAGCACCGCGGTCGTCACCAGGACGAAGCCAACGACCGACTGGAACAGTCCGACGGCGGCCGTTGTACCGAAGTCGCCGATCTGCCGGAGCGAGCGGAACACGTAGGTGTCGATCACGTCGGTGGTCGGGAAGAGGGTGCCGTTGTCGCCGATGATCGCGTAGATCGTGCCGAAGTCGCCGTAGAAGATCCGGCCGACGCCGAGCACCAGCAGGACCGCGGCGGTCGGCTTCAGCAGCGGCAACGTGATCCGGAACGCCATCTGCGCCCGGCTGGCGCCGTCGATCTGCCCGGCCTCGTAGACCTCCTCGGGGATCGAGGTGATCGCGGCCAGGAAGATGATGCTCATGTACCCGCCCAACTGCCAGACCTTCACCACGGTGAGGATCCACGGCCAGGGACCGGGTTCGCTGTACCAGTTCGGCGTCGGCAGTCCGAAGCCGCCGAGCGTGTCGTTGACCAGGCCGCCCGTACCCTGCGGGCCGGACAGCAGTACCTGCAGCATGATCGCGATCACGACCGGCGAGACGAAGTACGGGAAGAAGATCGTCGACTGGGC
Source organism: Kribbella steppae (assembly GCF_004342025.1). Lineage (GTDB taxonomy): Bacteria > Actinomycetota > Actinomycetes > Propionibacteriales > Kribbellaceae > Kribbella > Kribbella steppae. The sequence goes on from NZ_SLWN01000002.1 coordinate 751,466, forward strand.
CGCGCGCTTGAAGAACCGGCCGCGGATCTCGTTCAGCATGATCGCGAGCGTGACGCCGGCCGCCAGCGTGGCGGCGAGGAAGAGCGTGTTCAGCAGCAGGGTGTTGACCAGGATCCGCTTCGCGTCACCCGAGCTGAAGAAGTAGCGAAAGTTGTCCAGGCCGTTCCACGGGCTGGCGAAGATGCCCTGGCTGATGTCGAACTCCTTGAAGGCGACCACCAGGCCCGCCATCGGTGCGTAGCTGAACACCAGGAAGAACGCCACCGCCGGCAGCGCCAGCATGCTCAGCCACAGACTGCCCCGCAGCGTCACCCACCGCCGGCCGCCACTGGATCGGGTACTCATTGCGAGATCCCCTCGTTCGGAGAGAAAGCCGTCATGGTCACGCCACCCGATCCAGGTCGGTCATGGTGACTTCGTGCAGGAGCGGGCGGCCAGTCACCAGCCGCTCGAGTTCGTCCACGGCAGACGCACCCAACCGGGCCAGTTCGTTGCCGTGCGACCCCGCGATGTGCGGGGTGACGAAGACATTCGGCAGGTCGAACAGCGCCGAGTCCGGATGCAGCGGCTCGGGGTCCGTGACATCGAGTACGGCGGAGATCCGCCCACTGCGCAGCTCGCCGATCAACGCATCGGTTTCGACCAGTTCGCCGCGTGCCGTGTTGATCAGTACGGCGCCATCCGGGAGCAGAGCGAGGCCGGCCCGGTCGATCATCTGGTGCGTCTCCGGAGTCGACGGCGCGTGCACGCTGACGATGTCGCTGGTCGCCAGCAACTCCGGCAGGCTCACCCGCGGTACGCCGAGGTCCTCGGCGTACGGGTCGTAGAGGCAGACCTCGAAGTCGAACGGCCGGAGCAGTTCGATCACCTGCCGGCCGATCCGGGAGGCGCCGATGATGCCGACCCGGCGGCCGTAGTTCCCCAGGTCGGGATGGATGTAGGCGAGGGTGAACGACCGCCCGCTGCGATAGTGCTCGCGGAGCGCGAAGACGCCCTTGCCGGCCAGCAGGATCGTGCCGAGCGCGTACTCCGCGACCGGGATCGCGTTCGCCGCCGCGGCCGAGGAGACCAGGATGCCGCGCTCCCAGACCGCGGACCCGACATGGGCCTTCACGCTGCCGGCGGCATGCAGTACGGCGCGGAGCTTGGGCGCCCGGGCGAGGAACTCCGCGTCCAGCGGCGGGCATCCCCAGCCAGTGATGAGCACCTCGAGGTCGTCGAGCCGGCCGGCCACCCGCGGGTCGTCGAAGTTGTCGACGACCAGGTCGGTGTCGATCGCGGCGAGCTCGCCGAGCCGCTGCCGGACCGTCGATGGGAACAGCAGTGGCCAGTGCTCCGCGGCGAGGGCGAACAGCGCCACCGGACGATCGGTCACGGGCGGTACTCCGATCAGCATCAGGAATAGAAAGCGCTATCTACGCTAGGACGAAGATCTGCGAACCGTCAACAGTCCACCGTCGGCGTGTAGCTGTGGGGTTTCCGTGGAGCCGGGGCCATTGTGGTCTTGTCGCGTTCCGCCGAAGAGGGCTATGGTCTGGCGAACGTTTTCTATGACCGTCGACTCTGTGTGGTCCCGCCCGCCGCCCGTCTGTCCGTCCACAGGCCCTCCCGCCCGAAGGAGAGCGTTGATGAAACGTTCCGGCCGTCTAGCCCTCCTCCTGTCCGCCGCCCTAGCCCTCTCCGCCACCCCCGCCGCAGCAGCCCCCTCCCCCACCGCAAGCGCAGTACCTGCCGCCGCGACCGCAGCATCTGCCGGCGCTGCACCCGCCGCCGCACGAGCCGGCGCAGCGGTGCCTGCCGCACCAGCCGCCGCCGTCGCGGGTGCTGAGGGATCGGGTGCCGTGGCTGACGGTGTTGTCGACCGGCTGACCTTCGGGGACAGTGCGTCCGAGTCCGCGCACGGCCTCGCCGCCCCGTTCAGCACCGTCGTCACCGGCGCGCTCGACCAGTCCGCCCGGATCGCGAAACCCCTCTCCCCAGTCGCCAACCACCTCGGCGACCTGCGCTTCGTCGCCGAGGTCGCCCCGGCCGCGCAGAACTACCTCTCGCTGAAGTTCTGGGGCGAGGACGTCTCGCCGTACCGGACCGTCGTGTACGTCGACGGCGCACAAGCCAACTACCGCAACAGCGGCGACTACGAGCCGATCAACCTCGGCACCGGCAAGGCACTACCCGGCCGGTTCTTCATCGCCACCACAATGTTGCCGCTGGCATCAACCAAGGGCCGGACGCAGGTCGAGATCATCCTGCGGACGTTCAACAACGCCATGACCGGCAACGCCAGCAACGACTCCCGTGGCTACTACGCGGCCGCCGTACACACGCAGCCGAAGGTCGACCTCGGTGAGACCGGCACACAGCCAGCACCCAAGACCGCGCCTGCGCTCACGCCCGAGCAGGGACAGGCGACGATCGACGGGCTGCGCACCACGCAGGTCAACCTCTTCACCACGTTGGCGGCCAAGTCGGACGCCGCACCGAACGCCACGCTGTCGATCACCCGATACCAGGACGAGCTGCGCTACTACGCCGAAGTCCTCAGCACCGAGTGGTCACCGGCGAAGACCCCGGACGAGAAACGTGCTGCCCTGGAACGGATCTTCAAGTCCGTCGACAACTTCACCAAGCAGTACTACGGCAACGTCAAGAGCCTCGGCAACGGCGGCCACCAGTCCGACTGGGGTGGCTACTACGGCGCCCTCGGCGAAGCCCTCTACATTGTCGACAATCTGATCGCCGACGACAGCATTTACGGCTCCACCCAGTTCACCTCGTTCCTGGCCGAGCCGTTCGTGACCGGCACGGTCGACGGGCCGAACAGCATCGCCGGCGTCGACTGGACCGGCGGCCAACTCACCCGCGGTGAGGCCTGGGAGCGCGTCCTCAAGGCGAACTACGACTTCGCCCGTTCGCGCCTGTCGTACATCTACAACCAGATGATGTACACGTACGAAGGTGCCTGGAAGGCGCACGAAGGCCTGCGGGTGATCGGATCGCGGTTCTACGAGGGCAAGCAACGCAGCTACCGGATCGCTGGTGAAGCGCTCGGCTTCGAACCGTTCCTCGGCGAGGAGGTCCTAGTCGGTCCGGACGGCGCCAATCTCGACCTCTACCACTCGCTGTTCCAGCACGACCAGAACGCGGTCTACACCGACGATTACCTGCAGATCGTGATGAAGGGGCTGGCCAAGAGCAAACTCGATGCCAGCGGCAACGTCGTACGCAGGACGCCGTACGGCGTGCACTACTACGGAGTGACCCGGGACGGGCAGACCCGCGAGAACGGGTACGTCGGCAGCTACGGTGAGTCGACGAACTACCTGACCTCGTGGTTCTTCCGCACCCTCGGCCACGCGGGTGACGAGAAGCTGAACGACGAGATCCTCAAGCTCGCGCTCCGCGTCCTGCACGCTCGCGGCCAGACGCGGCACCAAGGCCGCGATGCGAACGGCAACCGGGTCATGTACATGGAGCAGGTTGTCGACGATCGCACCGTGCAGTACCCGGGCAAGATCGCGTACGCCGCCGACACCGGGACCGGCCGCGGTCTGGCCTTCGCCTCGCTCGAGCACTACATGGCGCAGCACAAGGCGAAGTACTCCGGCCTGGCCTGGACGCAGTACTGGCGCTATGCCACCGAGGCTGTCGGGTACACCCAGCAGCAACTTGTCGACAATCAGTACTTCCCGTACTTCAGCAGCGTGCTGAGCAACCACAAGTACGACCTCAGGATCGCCGAGACCTACGCCTACCTGACCAAGGAACGCGGACCGGCCGGTGTGGTCCTGCCGCACACCGACCTCGATCTCTTCACCGATGACGAGCTGGCCAGGCTCGGAGTGAGCCGGGACGACGAGAAGCGCACCGCCTGGGTCGATGTGGACAACATGTTCGTCTCCGTGCACGACGGCGACGTCGACCTGCTCGGCAACCTGATCGAGCGGAACAAGGGCTACCTGGGCAACGGCCGGCTGCACGCGCAGTACGGCGACCACGAGCAACTCGTCCAACTGCAGACACAGGGAGTCTTCGAGTCCAAGGAGTACTACCTGCGCGCGGCGTCGGACGAGGACCCGATGTTCCACGACCGCTATACCGACGCGGACCGTCCGCTGGCGATGGCCGGTGAGCTGCTGCCGATCACCTACCAGCCCGGGGTCGGCACGATCAACCGGGACAACTGGGTCCAGGACAACCCGTACTCCGGCTACCCGAACCTGCTCACCGCGCAGTACGGCAAGTACTTCTTCGCGATCAACTCCACGCGGAGGGCCTACGGCAACGAGCACACGTACCCGGTCCGGCTGCCGGCCGGATTCAACGGAACGCAGGTACGCGACCTCGTCTCCGGCCGCGACCTCCCCGTCGTCCACGGCGTCGTCGTGCTGCAGCCGACCCGTGGCGTGGTCCTCGACCTGGGCACCGAGGAGGTTCGTCCGGACGACCCCAGTGCGGTCGACGTGGCTGTGACCACGCCGGGCACGAAGGCCGTCGGCCTGACCTGGCGCGATGCGGCGGGTGCAACGTCGTACACGATCGGACGCTCGGTCAGCCAGAACGGCCCGTTCGTCGCCGTTGCCACCGATGTTCGCAGTACGTCGTACGTCGACAAGGTCCCGGGTGACGGGACGTACTACTACCGGGTGACGCCCGTGAACGCGCAGGGTGCCGGTCGCGGCGCCGAGGCGAAGGCTGTCGTCAAACCCTCCTGGCTGAACGACCGCTGGCGAGCCGACACGATCGGCGCGGGTGCGGCCGGCAAGGTCTCGGCCAAGGATGGCGCAATCACTGTGACAGAGGCCGGAGGCAACGGATTCGGCGGCGGTGACGACAGCGTGATCTACGACCGCTGGAGCAAGGACTCGCTCACCATGGTGAGTCGGCTGGCACAGGGCGGCACAGCAGTCTCGGCCAAGCTGGGTGACGGTACGACGCGAGGCGTGATCCTGCGGGACAGCACAGCGCCGACAGCCCGGTATGCGTTCCTCGGTGCGGACGCGACGGGCGCGCTGACACTCAAGTTCCGCGCCCTGGACAGCCGAGCGGACATCGGCACCGGGACGGCCGGTCAGAACGCCGCGGGCGGTGTCACGCGGAGCCCGTTCGTCCAGCAATTGAAGGGCTACACGGTTGCCGACTACCCCTACGTCAAGCTCGTGCGGATGCCGCAATCGGACCGGGTCCTGGCGTTCCTGTCCAAGGACGGACAGCAGTGGTCGCAGGTCGGCGAGGCCTCGGTGCCGATGGTCGACGTGGTCAACGCCGGTGTGGCCGCGGACCGATCCGGCAGCTTCACGCAGGTGAGCGTCGTACCCGTCGCCCCGGATCTCGTCGTTGCCTGGGGCAAGTTCCTGGACCGCGACGGCCTGGTCACCTGGACGAAACCGAAAGAGGCGATCGCGTTCGACCTCTACCGGTCACGGGATCGGGTGTCGTGGGAGAAGCTGCTCGACAACGTCTACGCCACCTCGTTCACCGACACCGTGTACGGCGGTCGGATGTCCTACCGGGTGGTGGCCCGAAAAGTCGACGGCCGGACCTCGACGTCCGAACCGGCGTACCTCGATGCCGACTCATTCGCGACGGTGCTGCAGAAGGCCCGCGCCGTACCGGCCGACGACTACACATCGGCGAGCTTCGCGCAGTTCAAGGCGGAGGTGGACGCCGCCGAGGCTGCGAGCAGCGACCCCGAGGAGACTCGGATCAAGCGCGTGTACGACGCCTATCCGCTGCTCGTCCCGGTCTACAAGCACAGCTTCGAGCCGAACGAGGCGGACATCTGGTCGCCGGCCGGGACCGGACCGTACGTCCGCACCATCGCCGAGGACTACGCCCGGACCGGAACGCGATCGCTCTACTTCACCAGCACCGACACCACGGCGAACGGCTCGTACAACCTGCTTTTCCACAGCCGCAAGCAAGGTGTGTCACCGTTCAAGGCCAAACCTGGCACGACGTACAAGGTGTCGTTCTGGTACCAGCTGCAGGACTACAAGCCCGGCGCAGGCCTGGGTGCGTACTACTTCGTCAGCTCGCGCAGCGGAGGCAGCCAGCTCGGCACTGAGCAACGCAACTGGCTCCCGGCCGGTGACACGGCTGCTGGCCAGTGGAAGTCGTTCGAGCGCACCTACACCACAGTCGGGGACGCGTCGGTGGACAACATCTCGATCGATCTCGGCTTCAGGGGCGCGTTCGGCACGTTCCGGGTCGACGACGTCCGGGTCGAACCGGTCTGACCTTCAGCCGGTGGCGTAGCGCATCCAGCGGTACGCCACCGGTTGGCCGGCGTTCCACTCGTCCATCTCCTGCTGCGAAACGTCCACGAAGCCGACGTTCAGATAGGTCTTGATCGCTACTGCGTTGTCGGACCTAACCCGCAGGAAGATATCCGGGTGACCGGCTGCGATCGCCGGCTTCAGCAGCGCCCGGACCAGCTCCGCCCCGATCCCCTTGCCGCGCTCGGACGGATCCACGATCAGCCGGGCCAGCTCGACCTCCTCGTCGTCGAGCCACACCTCGCCGTACCCGACCGGCTGGTCGCCGGCGAAGAACAGGTACGACTGGATGTCAGGATCGATCTTCCGCCAGCTCCTGATCAGGTCCGCCGGGAACGGGTACTCCTCGCGCCCGGACAGCAACGCCACTTCCCGCGCGTCTCCGGCCCACCCCGCGACCAGAGCGCCGTACTCATCCGTGAACCCCCGAAGCTCCACGCCCGTCCCCTCCGCAAACTCCGCGATCGCGCTCACCAGTTCCCCCAGGTACGGCGGGAATCCGGGCACCGGCGGCTCCGGACGAGAACGACCGTGCCGCTCATCCGTGGTGCGGGGGGACCTCGCGCAGGAAGCGCTCGTCGTCATCGCCGCTGGGGTCGTTCTCGCCCCAGGTCCGCGGGTCGTCGTCGCGGGTCTGCTCTGGCAGCAGCGGCTCGTCGTCCTCGTACGGGCTGGTCATGGCTCCAGATTACCGAGTCGCCGCGGCTGTCCGGTATCCAGTTCACCGTGAACCACCCCGGGCGGCAACTGGTGCCCGGTCGCGGCCTCGATCAGCGGCGCGATACCCGGTTCGCCTTGCCAGCGGTCGTTCCCGAGCACGCACCACGCGGTCAGCACCGACAACGTCGGTGTCGCCAGCCCGGCCAGCCGCAACGGCTCCGCGTTCTGGAAACCGAACGTGATCGTCCAGTTCGCCGGATCGGGGTAGAACTCCTGCACCGCGCTGTAGTAGAAGCTCATCCAGCCACGCTGCGGCAGCAAGCAGAGCAGCCGGTAGTTCGTCGCCACGGTCGGGACTTCCTGCAGGTCGCGCCACATCAGCTGCATATCCCGTTTGGCCGCTGCCTTCCGGCTCGCGTTGACCGCAGCGTTCGCCGCCATCATCCCGAGCACGACACCCGGTTTGCCGAGGAACAGGCCGCTGTTGTGCGTGTAGCGACCACTACCGCCGTACAGGCGTGCATAGTGCGCCGGAGTGTTGACGTAGGCGACCTCACCCTGCTCGAGGACAAGGCCGTACATGGTGAGTGATTGCGGAGCGTTGCCGCCCATCAGCCAACGGGCCCAGTCGATGCCGAGCTGCCACTCGTCGCGCTCGCGCTGCGCCGTCGCCTCGTCGTTCTTCTTCCGGCCCACGGCACAGCATCGTAATCAAGGCCGAACAGCGCGTGTACGTTACAGGTGTTTCTCGGTTGCCGCACGATCTGTCGACGTGACCGGAACGACGCGCCGCCGTGATGCTTCTGGCACGCCGGACGAGACCCCCGTCGACCATCATTGATGACCTTGCCAACCCGGAAGGACCGAGTCGTGAGTGCATTACGGACACGGGGCCTGATCGGTGCGACGCTCGTCGTGGCTGTGCTCGGAGTTACCGCCGCCTGCGGTAACGAGAGTGCCACGTCCCCGCCCGCCGCCCAGCCCACGGAAACCCCGACCACCCCTTCGCCGCCCACCCCCAGCGGCACACCCAGTATGGACTGCCCCGACACCATCGCGGCGGTACGCGCAGCCACCGACAAAGTCGTCTGGGGCAAAGGCGCGGCGACGTCGCTGTTCCAGCCGGTCAGCGTGGCCATCTGCCAGTTCGACGCCAAGGCGTCCGGGCAGGACTACGCGACCGTCAGCACAAAGCGCAACAGCAAGCAGGCCACGGACCTGTTCGCTCTGGTGAACGCTCCGAAGCCCGTCGCCAAGAAGCCGACCTACTGCACGCAGGAGCTCGGCCCCACCTACGTCCTGCGGTTCACCGACAACGACCGCGGCGTGCTGTCCTACACCGTGGAGACTTTCGGCTGCCGCCGCCTGGTGGCGACCTCCCTGGAGGGTCAGGGCAAGCCCGGCGAGCTGCCGGCTCCACGCCAGGTGTCCCCCGAGCTGATCAAGTCGCTCGGACTGCGCTGACCCTGCGCCGGATGCGCCCCCCGAAGCCGTCCGGACCGGGGTCAATCCGCGCCTGCCTTGCGGGTCCCTCCCTGGGGTCGACCCGCAAGGCAGGTAGCGGCCTTGCCACTACGTGGTGGAAGCTGCAGCGTGTGCCTGCGACTGATCCGGCTTCTCTGCGCGCTACTGCTCGTCTGCACGGCCTGCTCCTCGCCGGAAGAAGGCTCCGCATGCCCTGACGGCTTCACGTGTACGACGCTCCGCGTGCCACTTGGCGCTGAGGGTCAGACACTGGAGCTGGCAGTGGCCGCTGCAGACAACGTGGATGCACCACGTGGCGTGCTGCTGATGCTGACGGGTGGTCCGGGCCAGCCAGGTGTTCCCCTGCTGCCGCGTGTCCGCAACACCCTTCACCCTGACGTGCTGCGCGAGTACAGGCTCGTCATGTTCGACCAGCGCGGTACTGGCTCGTCCGGTATCAACTGCCCTTCACTGCAAGCAGCCGTGGGTGGTTCGGACTTTCTGACCGCGCCTCCCGGGGTTGTCGAGGACTGCGCCCAGCAAGTCGGCTCTGGGCTCGGGTACTACGGCACACCGGACACAGTCGAAGACATCGAACTGCTCCGCGAGCACCTCGGTGTCGACCGGCTGACGCTGGACGGGACGTCGTATGGGAGCTTCACGGCAGCGCAGTACGGGCTGAAGTACCCAGACCGGGTCGCGTCGCTCGTGCTGGACTCAGTGGTCCCACACAAGGGCATCGACCCGTTCGGCGTCGACCTGATGGCTGCGACCGGCGGCGTACTCAAGGCAGCCTGCCGCCAAGACCCTGCGTGTACGACGGACCCGGTCGCGGACCTGGCGTGGTTGGTGCAGCACGGTTCAGTCGACGGCACGAGCCTGATGGAGAGCCTGTCGATCTCCAGCCTCAATACGGTCAACCCATCGCTGAGGGGGATCCCGGCGACTCTCCACGCGGCCCGCAACGGCGACGACGCAGGCTTGAAGGAGTTCCTCCAGACAGTGAGCAGCAAGGGCCTCGGGTACGACGTACTGTCGGCCGGACTGCACCTGGCCACGCTCTGCTCGGACCTGCGCATCCCCTGGTCGGGCGGGGCAGTGAGCGCTCTGGAGACCGCCGTACGACGCCTGGACGCTCAGCGGCTGTATCCCTACGACGTGCGGACCGCCCGTCGGCAACTGATCGTGGACGGGTGTTTGCGGTGGCCGGCCGCGCGGATGTCGACGTACCCAGCTACTGCCGAGTTGCTGCCGCGGACGCTCATTCTGCACGGCAGCAACGACCTGTTCTGTCCGGTGGAGTGGGCTCGGTGGGAGCAGGCGCATGCCCGGTCAGCCCGGCTGGTCGTCGTACCCGGGAGTGGGCATGGCGTGCAGCGGGACCAGCGTGGGCAGGACGAGGTTCGCGCGTTTCTGCTGGGCTGAGACTCAACTGTGTGCGAATGGTTGCAGCACCCTGGGCTACTCGATGCGTCTACTAGGTGTGAGGTGTTGTACGCCCAGCTGGGGAGTGGCGAGTGGAGTTCGAGGAGTACGTGTCCGCGCGTGGACAGGAACTGGTGCGGCTCGGTTTCACCGTCTCCGGCGACTATCAGCGAGCCGAAGATCTGGCCCAGATCGCGTTGATGCAGGCGTTCCGGTCGTGGCGGAAGGTACGGAAGGCGGACGATCCGCACCATTACGTCCGGCGGATCCTGATCAACGAGTACCTGTCGATGACCCGGCGGCGATCGTTCACCGAGGCACCGACAGCCGAGATCGACCCGCCGCACACAGTGCCCGATCCCGCCACCGACATCGCGAACTCCGACGACCTCTGGCGAGCGCTCGCTGAGTTGTCGGCCAGGGAGAGGGTCGTGCTGGTCCTGCGGTACTACCAGGACCTCGACGACCGCACGATCGCCGACGTACTCGGCATCAAACCGTCCTCCGTCCGGGCGACCGCCAGCAGGGCGCTCGCCACACTGCGGAAGACCAGGCAGACCCACCATGTGTGATGAGAGGTTGTCGTGAGCAACACCGATCTCGAGGACGACCTGCGGGGAACCTTCGACCGTGCCGCGGCCTCGGTGCCGCCGGCCACCGGCCTGACCGAGCGGGCGTCGACGGGTGCGCGTCAGGCCCAGCGTCGTACCTGGATCATCTCCGGAGCCGCCGCCGTGGCGGTCGCTGCCGTCGCCGTCGTCGGATTCAGCCTGGGTGGACGGAACGCGCCCGTGCAGCCGCCGGTCGCAGGCGGTCGGACGCCGTCCGCATCGACCTTGGTCCAGGCGGCGCCCTCGGCGCAGAGTGTGTCCGGGACGTGGCGGGCGGTCCAGATGGCCGGGATGACCTCGCTGAAGGCGGATCGGCCCGACGATCCGGTGCTCGTGCTCAAGGCCGACGGGACGTGGACCGGCTCGGACGGCTGCAACGGGCTGCAGGGGACGTACGCGATCGGGCAGCGCGGCGAGTTCGCCGCCACGATCGGCCCGCAGCGGTTGGTCGGCTGCGACAACGTGCAGCACACGGCCGTCCTGCAGGACGCCGACCGGATCACTCTCGACGCCGACACGCTGAAGTTCTTCGGGGGCGACGGGCGTGAACTTGCGAGCTACGCTCGCGCACGGTAGTCAATTTTGCTCGCTGACGGTGATCGGCTCTTGACTGAATGAAGTCTCTGACCGGACCATGGATGCGGCCGTCCACCGATCTGGGGAGCTACGTGCGACTCTCAGTTACCGTCCCGCTGCTCACACTCGGCTCAGTAGCACTCTTCGCGGTCGGCCTCACGGCGTCCGTGGCTGCCCCATCCGCTGCTGGGGCGGTGTGCTCGCACGCCCAGCCGAGTGCGAGTTCGATCCAGTCCCAGCGGCTCGCGCAGCCGACGTCCGCATCGGATCCGCGGCCGCTCGGCGAGACCCTCGGCGAAGGCATCAGCATCGCCGTACGGTCCCTCGAGCCGCTGGACGCCACCGGCCGGCCCACGTCCGGACTGCCCTACGGGTTGAGCCAGGGCGTGATCGGCGTCGTCGGTTCCGCCTCGACCGGCTACAAGGTCGTGGTCGACAGTTCGGCGCTGGACTCGCGCAGGTACGAGGCCGCGATGGCCCGTAACGTCCCCGCGGCCGACAAGCAGATGGTCGGCATCGAACGCAGCTGCCGCTCGGCTCGGGAGATTGCGGAAGCCTGGAACTCGGTCGGCGCCCGGTCCTGGTCCGGCGACGCCTCTCGTACGACGTTTGCCGCCGACCTCGACCCGGTCAGCGAGGACATCGTGGTCGAGTACGACAGGGCCACCACCTCCGCCTCGTCGCTGGAGGGTCTGCGCGGTCTGTCCGGCGTACAACTCGTCGAAGGCTCGCTGGCACGGACGTCCCGTCTCAACGACACCCCGAAGGGCGGCCACTGGGGCGGTGCCCGGATCACCTCGGCCCTGAAGAACTGCACCGCCGGCTTCTCCGTCGTACGGCGTTCCAACGGCCAGCGCGGGTCCGTGACCGCCGGCCACTGCGGCGGCGTGGGGACGCTGTGGAAGTCGGGCTCGAACTACTACGGCACCACGTCGGTCCGGATGAACTACCCCGACTACGACCAGGCCTTGCTCACCGGCAGCGCGTACGGCCCGAAGATCTGGACCGACGGCCCCGGCGACTCCGCCAACACCCGCACAGTCAAGGGCGGTGGCGACCCCGGCGTCGGCACGGTCGTCTGCCAGTCCGGCAGCTTCAGTACGTCGCTGTGCGGCATCACCGTCCGCTCCACGTCAGCGAAGTACTGCGACACCGACGGCTGCACCACCTACGTCATCCGCGCCACCCGCGGCGGCCAGATCGCCATCATCGGCGGCGACTCCGGCGGCCCCGTCTACACCCGTTCCGGCTCCACCGGCGCCACTGTCCGCGGCATCACCTTCGCCGGCGCAGGCTGCGCGTCCTCGCGCTGCACCACCCTCTACGCCGAGCGCTACGCCTCCATCAGCGGCCACCTGGGCGTCACCGCCCTCACCGGCTGACGACTAGGACCACACCGCCAGACTGCTCGCCGAAGGCCCGCCGCAAGATCGCGACTCCCCTGACGGATGATGAGCCCCACCCCCAGGTCCGCTAGGCTTGCCACCGGCCGCCCACCACGGCCCACCTCAGTGCGCCCCCGTAGCTCAGGGGATAGAGCGTCGGTTTCCTAAACCGTGCGTCGCAGGTTCGAATCCTGCCGGGGGCACAAATCGGCGTCTGACCTGGGATAGACAGACTGTTTCCAGGTCAGGGCCGGACTCCCCCGGCTAGTAACCAAGGCCATGCACACACAGTTTCGGGTAAGCGGATCGGTCCGTCCGACACCCGAGGAGCACCAGCGCATGACCACCGTTCCAAGCCGCGCGCCGCACCGACCGGCGCGCACCCTCCGGGCCGTGCCCGACACTGCGGGCCAGTCGGCCCGCACCGAACAGCGCGACCTGTTCGCCGACTCCCTGCGAGCCGAGAACAGCAAGCGAGGCAAGCCCTACAGCGAGCGCACCATCGGCGCGTACCTGGATGCCGTCGATTCGCTCGCCCGCTGGCTCACCAGAACAGGCCACCCCGATGGATTCGACACCATGACCATCGGCCAGTTCAACACCTACCTCGCCGACTACCTGAAGGGCCACACCCTCGGCGGCACCGTGACCAAACAGGGCAACCTGCGGATGTTCCTCAAGCACATCGCCGAGGAGTACGACACCGACAACCTGTGGACGCATCCCAAGCGGAACAGTTATGGCCGCCATGAGGCGCACCCACCGGTCCTATCACCCGACCTGATCACCGCCTTGCTCAAGGTCACCAGCGGCAAGACCTTCGAGGACCGGCGCGACCACGCACTCATCCGGGTCCTGCTCCACGGGCCGCGCCGAACCGAGGTCACCAGCATGCGGGTCGAGCACCTGGACCTCGCCTCGGTCATCCGCACGTTCGCCGTGATCGGTCTGAAGGGTCGGCCGAGTCGGCGCATCGACCTGGGCGATCGTGACGTACTTGCTCTGAAGCGGTGGCTCAACCTGCGCGCCAGGCACCGGCGTATCCGTACCCCCGGCGAGGGTGCGCTCTGGATCGCGGACAAGACCGGCGCAGCGCTCAAGGGTGATGGCATCTACCAGATGCTTCGCCGCCGAGCGGTCCAGGCTGGCTACCCGCCCGAGGTGATCAGGCCGCACCTGTTCCGGCACACCATGGCCCATGAGGCGCTGTCGTCCGGCCTGTCTGAGTCCGAGGTGATGGCCAAGGCCGGTTGGAAGGATCGCGCGATGGTGGACCGCTATGGCGCAAGCATGGCCGAACAGCGAGCCCTGGAAGCGTTCGCGCGGTCAGGCTTCAGCGACCGCTACTGACCCCAGTCACAGCGCCCCGGTGCCCGACATGCGTCAGGTACCGGGGCGCTGGCGTGTCCGGCCCCGGTGCGCCGCTGAGCGGGCCGTCATCGGCTCGCCTGGCCTCGTGTCAACCTTGCCCTCAGCGGCTCAGATCGGCGCTCAGCGGGTCGTCAGCAACTGACCGAACCGGGAAGGGTGGGGGGACCTCTCGCGCGCGCGAGGCAGCGACAACCCCCGGCCAAGCATCTTTGCGAGGCCGTAGGTAATTGATTCTTCAATCTCTACGTGATGAGGGGTATCTCGATGCCCTCCGGGACAAGGATCCTGTCCTGCGACCGGCTCGGTCCGGCGAAGAAATCGCGAAGAGTCTCGCGGTGGTCCCAGAAGCCGACGTAGGTGAACTGAGCGAGCGCCCAGATGCGGGATTGCTGCCAACTCTGGACAGAACCACTGAGGACAGCCAAGCGGTGGTCCATCGGCACCTCGGCCCCATGCACCAAGCCAAAGGTCGTGAAGACGTGGTCATATGCCTGTCCACGTGACGTGCGTGCGCCGGTCTGGACGAGAACCTGCCGCCGGTCGACCGTGTCAATGCTGAGGGTTGGCCGCACGACCAGGCCGCCGGGGAATCTGATTGTCGGCTTTCGCCGCACCTTCACCACGGCGTTGACGGTGCGGAGGTAGTCCTCCACCTCATCCGACAGCGCTCGGCCGCGAGCCTGTTTGGGAACTGCGACTAGGCGCAAACCATCGATCGCCAGCATTGCGTCTGCAAGATGGTTCACAGCGTCGGCGGCCAGTTGCATCTCTGCCTCTACGTACAGGCGATCGTCAACCTCGCTCAACCCATACTCCTCCAGGGCGAGGTTCCACAGCGATGGCAGCAGAGAGTCGTCCGCGTCGAAGCCGCCGTCGCGGAGCCGCAGCATCGTAACTCCGCCGTCGCTGGCGAAGACGTTGTTCTCCTCATCGACTCGGACCAGGATTCGCAGCGGCTCGGAGTCCGGCCACACTCGGCCTGTACCGAGTTCAAGGACATCGGAACGATTCGGCACTGGACGACAGGTCCAGCCATAGCGCTCCGTAAGAGCTGAGATGACAGGCGCTAGGTCCTTACAGGTGGTCATGGCACGTCCCAGAGGGTCGTCGTCATCGGAGCGGGTGTGGACAGCGGCGGATCGGTCCACCTGTAGTCGCTGGCAAAGTTGATGCCGACCTCCTTCGCGAACGCCTCGAAGATCGCACGGTAGTCGTCAGGAGCGTTGGGGGGCACGGAAGGGTCATGTGGGATGTCAGTTGGCGTATAGGCAACACGGTTCTTGTCGGCGACGCTCCACAGGTGCTTGTGCGTTGCACGATCCCAAAACTGTCCATCCGGGTTCCTGTGGTCGTCCCGCAGATCGAGGCGGCGTATGGTCGCGGGCTTCTCATGGTGAGCCTTGTTGCCCCATGTCAGGATCCAATGTGATTGCCACGGCCGGTCGAGGACGATCCGTCCATCGAGGTACAGGCGCTCACCGAGACTGTTACTGATTTCCACCTTGCACCGCGCCCGTATTGAGCTGCCCTGACGGGTGTCCTCAATGAACCACTCGACGGTTCCACTTATCACTTTGTTGATGTCGCCTTCGAGCAGATTCTTCGCCTCTGGATTGGTCAGCCTGCGAAAATTCTCTGCCGATTGGATCGCCTTTGGCAGCGACAAGTTGCTCACAGGGGACCACGCCCGCACCGCGAAGTGCACCTTCTACAGGCCATCCCCGGCCCGGCGCATCCTCGACGCGCCGCTGAAGGCAGACCCATAGGTCCCCGCACCCTGGACATCTGGTCCATACCCGCCCCTTCCCCTCCGGTCCACTATCGAGATGGAGCGCCGATACGTTACCCAAGCACTGATCGGCGGATAGCGCGGTCAGTCGGCGGGGATCTCGTAGGTCAGCTCGTAGCGGTTGCCGGCCAGAGTCATGTCGTTGACCTCGACGGCGCGGCCGGTGCGGTCGTACGCCACGCGCCGGATCACGAGAACCGGCACGCCGCCCGCGGCCAGTTCCATCGCCCTGGCCTCGTCTCGGTTAGTACGACAGCCGGACTTCGTGATGGTCGGCGTGGTGACGCGACGCGAAGCGGCCACCGCGTGATCATGCCGGGCTTGTGTGGAGTCCAGATGA
>NZ_SLWN01000003.1 GCF_004342025.1 Kribbella steppae
TCATCTGGACTCCACACAAGCCCGGCATGATCACGCGGTGGCCGCTTCGCGTCGCGTCACCACGCCGACCATCACGAAGTCCGGCTGTCGTACTAGGAGCCAGTTGCGGGAGGTATCAATTTGCCAGCGCTGAATCTATAGTCGGGACTGGGGGTGCTGAAGTGTGCGTCCCGTGCAGGTGCGAGGTCCCATGAACCAGCAGGGCGACGACACGACTCGATCTATCACATCGGCATCACTGTGTGTTGATTCGGGCCCCGCGCTGGGCACGATCATTTCCGTGCCCGTGGAGCCTTTAATTCTCGGCAGGACCGGCGGCGTATCGTTCTTGCGCGCCGATCCTGAGGTCTCCCGCCGGCATGCGCAGGTTCGAGCTACCCGTGATGGGCACATCGAGGTCGAAGATCTGGATTCTGCGAATGGAACCTACGTAAATGACAAGCGCGTGTGGCAAAGCGTGCGCCTCAATGATGGTGACACCCTAATAGTCGGGTCTACCCATCTGACGGCGCTGTTGCCTCAGCGGACGATTCACGGCGTCGACTGGCTTGCGGAGGGGCAACGGCTGCTTGAAGGCGCTCAGCCAGTCGCGAGCAGGCAAGCGTTCAGCCGGGCACTCAGCGACTCAGGCGATCCCGCCGGCGCCCACTACGGGCTAGGAATGGTCGCATTGGTCGAGGGTGACGTGGCCGCCGCCGCGAACTCCTTCAGATCGGCACTCACGATCCACCCTCGCCACAGCAACGCGCTTTACCAACTTGGCGCGATCGCGGAACGGCAGGGCGACATCGAGGCGGCTCGGCAGCTGTATCGGTCCGCGATTGAGGTGAACGCATCGCATGCCGGCGCGCAGTCCCGGTTGCGGGCTCTCGGGCTACCCGCTGCGGTGCAGTCTGGCCCTCCGCCTGCCGAACAAATCAGCATCGATCCCATCGAGCCCGGGGTCCTTAGTCTCCTGAAACAGGACCCGAGCCTGATCTCACGGCAGACGGTGGAACTAATATCTGAGCTGGAGGACGAGGTCAGTCCGAGATTCGCAGCGTATGTCGGCAGATACTTCGTCCAAATCGGCTGCGTTGCCGCGCTAGGGGGCATCCTCGCTGCCTTCGTGCTCGCTGACCCCTATAACGGTGGGGGACACTCCAGCGGTCTAGAAGATTCCAGCGGTTCGGCAGGCGGGCTATTCGTCGTAGCCCTATTTGTCATGGCGGCCGTCGCTTTAGGTTGCTACGCATTGGTAAAGACAACGCGTGTGCGTATCGCACAAGGCCGTCTCCAGATCGAGCGCGGCATCCTTCACAGACGTCTCGATAACGTTGACCTCTGGCGAGTCCTTAACGTGAATCTGGACCGCACGCTCGTTAACAGGCTCACGGGCGACGGAACGCTTGAATTTACGCTTTCGCTGGACCAGTCGGACGAGTCCCGGCGCGGACGAAAGAATGACCGAATTGTGAAGGTCACCGGAATCGCGGAAGGTAAAGATCTGGTAGAGCTGCATCAAAGGCTGCTGAACCTCACCTTTCTTCTCCGTGGAAATCCCATCATCAAGGGCATCATCCAATGAACCACCGCTCTCAGAACCGGATCCCTCGGAACGGCAAGGACGCGCGCTCAAACAGAGAGGGTGACCGGGCTTGCGTCGGGTCCCGAGCCGTTGCTCGTCCGTCAAACTCCTCTGAACTTGACGTTCCTGATTCGCGGCAACCCCATCATCAATGGCATCATTTAGTAGGAGGCGTGGGCCGGTGCTTGAGAACAACGATCTTGCTTCGGAGCTAGGACCGGCGAGCGATCCCGTAGCCGAGGCTGCGCGCGCCGACGTAATCGCTGGAGTGCTCGCCGAGATTGTGACCGAAGTGGCGCAGGAGAAGGCCCCACCAGGCGCGAAGGTTGTGGTAGGAATCAAATCGGTCGAGCACGAGATCGGGTATGGACGCGATGAGGCCCTCTATCACTTTGAAGGTAGGGCCACGCTTATCCCCCTCGCTCCCGGGCGGCTGGATGGTGACGTCCCGCCGCCCTCACCGGCAGTGCCTCTGCTCCCCTCTCCGCACGAACTGGAGGAACTTCGTGAGCAAACATCCCTCCTGCCGCAGGTTACGGATCAGCCCGCCAGTCCCCCTTCACAAGAGGCGCCCATCTACGGCGTTCCGCAAACTGTGACGTTCTGGTTCGGCGGTGTCAACTTGCGGACTGGCGAGATGTTCTCAACTCCTGAGGCGCTCGAAAAAGGGGTCGATGACCTTGCCGGCCGGTTCGTGCCCAAGCTACCTCTTGGACTTGAGTCCCCCTTAGTGGAGCCGCAGGACTTCTTTTCGCTGGGAAAGGCGCTGAACAGCGGAAAAGACATCGCTGCCGCGGTCGCAGGCGCGCTGTTTCGGGAAGGCATGCAGAAGTTGGGTGAGGATTCCATCGAGGCATGGGGCAAGAACTGGTTCGGCGCCAAGCCTGAAGGACGCGCACCGCTCGATCGGCACGACGTTGATGCGGTCAAGGTTCTCGCGGACGTGGTCAAGGCTCTGCGTGAGTTGGGTGAGGACACTTTCAACGAAGCCGCTAAGGAACTACGCGCATCCCGAGAGGAGAGCGAGGCACCCGAGGACAGCATCCCCGCCCCCGCCCTGGTGAGTACCCCGACATGGGTCACAGACGCAGAATTCTTCGGACCATCCACGCCCGAACCGACCGCACCCACCGACACTCCTCCAGACCCGTCTCCCACCCCCGCTGGTTCACAAGACCGTGCACCACAACGCTTCGACGTGGCAGAGGAGGTTCGCCAGAACGAGCTGAACCTTGAGGTAGAGGCGAATCGGGAGTTCAATCTCGTTGAGACTGCAGGCACACCCGGCGAGGCGCAACCGGGTGTGCAAGGCTCGGAAGGCGTCCCGATGGGCTTTGATCCGTCGGGAGGGGCGCCCGATGCGATGGGAAGTCCTGTGGGGCCGATGGGCTTTGATCCGTCGGGAGGGGCGCCCGATGCGATGGGAAGTCCTGTGGGGCCGATGGGCTTTGATCCGTCGGAAGGGTCGCCCGAGATGTCAGAGTCGTTCAATCAAAGCCCTTCGGATGCGCTCCCGGGGACCGAAGCTGGTGCCGATATGAGCGGCGACTCACCGGCCGGTGCCGACGCGGATTGAGCCTGCGAGTCCGCAGCATCGAGGACCACGGTCGCCCACGGCAACGGCTCCCGCGCAACGCTGTTCCACCGAGGAGGTCGGCCGCCCGGCACGCCGCCGACGGCCGGCAACATGACCTGTGACCAGCGCGCTGACCTGCATGTTCTTCCTGTAGGGAGGCGGGACTCGAACCCGCGGCCCAGGGATTATGAGAGCTGTGAGGATCATGGCGTGCTGTCCCGGATCGCGGTTTGACCCGTATGAGAGCAGAGCGCAGTGTCCTGGCTTGGATCTGTCGGCTGTGGTGCGGGGCAGTGCTTGCCGTCACCGGTCCGGCGGGGCGTGTCCCAATAGGGGCCTTGCCGTGAACAAGGCGCCATCACAGCTTTGACCGCCCCTGCCGGCCCGGTGTTGGCCATCGTGTGCCCGTACCGAACAGGAGTCCGACAGCCGTGACCAGCATGCCTCAGGCGGTAGCGACCGACCAATCCGACACCTGCGCCGAGGAGGTGGTGCTCGGAGTGGATACCCACAAGGACACGCATGTCGCCGCCGTGGTGACGGTGCTGGGCGGGGTGATCGAATGCAAGGCTTTCCCCACCACCACGGCCGGGTATCGGAGTCTGCTGGCCTGGGCGCGCGGCCTTGGCCTGGTGCACCGAGCCGGGGTGGAATGCACCGGCTCTTACGGTGCCGGGCTGACCCGCTACCTGCTCGGCGAGGGTGTCGAGGTGGTGGAGGTCAACCAGCCTGACAAGGCAACCCGCCGTCGACGGGGCAAGACCGACACCATCGACGCCCAAGCCGCGGCGCAGGCAGTGATTTCCGGTCGCGCCACTGCGACCGCGAAGACCTGCGATGGGCCGGCGGAGATGACCCGGATGCTCAAGCTGGCCAAGGATTCCGCGGTTAAGTCCCGCACGCAGGCGATCAATCAACTCAAGGCCGTGCTGGTGTCGGCCGACGCCGGGCTGCGGGACTCGCTGGCCGGGCTGAGCACCCCGATCTTGATCCGCCGCTGCGCGGAACTGGCCCCGGCCGATCGCGATCACTGTGCCGATACTGCGGGCGTCGCCCGCTACACCCTGGCGCTGCTGGCCGAGCGCATCCACCGGTTGGCCGAGGAGATCCGCGAACTGAACCACCGATTGACCACCGTCATCAACGCACACAGGCCGCAACTGCTCCAGCGGGTGGGCATCGGCCCGGACAACGCCGCCGCCTTGTTGATTACCGCCGGCGATAACCCCGACCGGCTCGGCAGCGAGGCGTCCTTCGCCGCCCTGTGTGGTGCCAGTCCGGTCGAGGCGTCCTCGGGGAACACCCAGCGCATGCGCCTCAACTACGGCGGCGACCGGCAGGCCAACGCCGCGCTGTATCGCATCGTGCTGACCCGGCTGCGCTGGCACGCCCCCACCCGCACCTACCTCGAACGCCGCCTCACCGAAGGCAGGACCCGCCGCGAAATCATCCGCTGCCTCAAGCGGTACGTCGCCCGCGAGGTCTACCCGCTCCTGCGGCCAGCTCCTGCTGTCGAACACGCGGCTCAAGCGGCGCCATGACCACTTGACGAACATAGGGGCATCCACGCCAGTTGTCACTCCGGTTGACTTCAGGCTGCAGGAGTACAGGACTCGGCCGCTCTAACCGGCTCTGTCCACTCTCTTAGACGCGATTTCATGGCACGAACCATGGCACGCGATGGCGGTGTGGTCCGATGTCGAAGGCGAAACGGCCGGCGAGGAACAGCTGGTCGACGCTCGCGGGAGTCAGCGACCTATTGGCCAACCAAGGCCTAGCACTGGCCGCCCCAGGGTGGCCAGTGCTGACGTGCACCGATGAGAGACAACCTCGCATCGGCGTACGTCGTACAGCGGGCTACTTGGCTGCAGCGATCGAATCCCGGGTGTGCTGCGCACCTTGTCGACCGGTCCGGTGTCGCAGGCTCCCACCGAGGCGACTCGTCTGTGCGCCACAGGGTGGCTCGGTCGCCGGCGTTGTTCGCAGCTCCTCAAGCCGGCAGTGCGGGGCCGGTTGGTCCCGAGATTGCAGAGCGCTGTCGAGTCCGTCAGCACGGCCCGGGCAGTCTTTGCGTGAAGCCCACATCGCAACAGGCGTGGGCCACGGACACTGCGTCGATGTCGCTGCTGGACCATCGATGTATTGGGCCATGGATGATTGCCCGTCTTGATGCCGATCGCGACCTGAGTCTCGCAAATGGGCACCGTTCTTCACCGGCGGCGTCTTGCCCTTGACACTCTCTGCAGCTTGGGCGGACCCTCAAGTAATGCGGGAGTCGCGGCCCGATCGCACCTGACCTAGCTGCGCTTTCGCGGGGGTGAGTTTTGCGATGACCGTACTCGCGAGTCATGTTTACTACTTTGAAGTGGGCGCCGGCGTGTGGCGGGGGAACTTTACGTTCCACGTAACGTCCTGGCGACGCCTCACACAGAGTCGTGTCGGACTCAAGCATCAACTGCTTGTGTTAGCAATGCATGTCACCCAGCGGATCGGTGGCGCGGCTCGTCTCGATTCCACCATCCTCCCGCAGCCAACGGAGGGTGAGTTCGGTGTCGCAGAGAATACCGTAAAGATCTCTAAGCTCGGCTTCCCGCTGTACCTGCTTCGGGAGCGTTACCTGCTGTCCGGTGACGGCGTCGGAGTCACAGTCGAGGCAGCGGAACAGTTCGGTCCGCTGCCTCGATTCATGACACGTACCTTCGTCTATCAGGCGGAGATTCGCGATGGAGGAATGGCGTCGATCTACTTCATGCCATTGCTGGGCGACGAATGGACGGCGACGTATCACGTCGGTTCGGACAGGAAGACTCTCAAGGGTGACTTGGTTTGTGACTGGGCGAGAGCAAAGGAGGTCGCGCAGCGTGTGGGGGGCGACAGTACGTGACGAGTCTCCAGAATCAGTCCGCTGCGGAGAGGGTCGCGCTGATACGAGAGAGACTCGTTGACTATCTCGCCAGGTACGAGCAGGCCCACTATCCAGAAGCCGTCTTCGCCTACGAGTATCTACTACTGACGAAGAAGCTAGAACTGGCCCTCGCAGAGGGAGAACCAGCCTTCCTCGATCCGCCATGGGTAGCAGACCTCGCCACATCCTTGGCGGCGGAGTACTTCTCAACGATGGACGCGATCGATCGTTGGGTCGCGTCCAGTGGAGACAGCCGACAGTCGAAGGTGGTGCCTAACGACCTGCCCGAGGTCGTCCCTGAGCCGTGGCGCGAAGTGTATGTAGCCTCAAGGGGTAGTCGTTCATACGTTCTTGAAGATGCGCTGTTTGCGATGATGGCGCACATCTCGTATGACCTTCCGATTGCCCTGCTACACATGGCCGATCGCATGGACGTGAGCGTGCACATCGCGGACTTCCATCGAATGAACGACGTACTCGGGACAGCGATAGACGGAATACAAGATGACCTCGCATCTCGGTATTCATGGGCATTGGCAGATCTGGACCTGTTGTTCACCGGTCAGGACGAGTTGTTCAGCAACTATGGGATCCGGTTGTCACGTGGAATGGCGTGGTACAACTTTGAACGGCTCACTGACCCGCTGGCCCGCGCGGCCGCAGAGGAGTCAATCAAGAGAAGCACAGGTGCGCTCATTAAGCAGCTGCGCGAGCCAGACGACTGGAAGCTTCGCATGGCGCTACGCATGGCCCGTCTCCTGATTCCGGAGAGGCGGCAGTGGCCATCACGTCCTCTCAAGTGACCGGTACCAGAAGCGCCGATGGGCGAAGGCCTCGGCCCGGGAGCGATCGCAGCCGGGCAGGATCGTCGCCTTCGGCCCTGGAGGCGAGGTGTGGTATCTAGCGGTGGGGCGGTGGGATGGAGGCGTGCCTCGCGTTCTTGGGCAGAATGGCGTCGGGAGCACATCCCATCGAGAAAGGGAATCATGGCCGAACCCGGCGTGACCCGCGTTGCCGTCTACATCGACTTCGACAATATCGTGATCTCGCGCTACGACCAGGTGCATGGTCGTAGCCAGTTCCAGCGTGACAAGGTGCGGGCGTTCGACCGGGCGGAGACGTCGGCCGAGCCCGACATCGCAGACAAGCTCAGGCGCGCCACGGTCGACATCGGCGCAGTCATCGACTTCGCCTCATCGTTCGGCACGCTCGTCCTCACGCGCGCCTACGCGGACTGGTCAGACCCCGTCAACGCCGACTACCGCGGGCAACTGGTCAGCCGCGCAGTGGACCTGGTGCAACTGTTTCCCGCCGCCGCCTACGCCAAGAACGGTGCCGACATCAGACTGGCCGTAGACGCGGTAGAAGACATGTTCCGCCTCCCGGACCTGACCCATGTCGTGATCGTGGCCGGAGACTCCGACTACATCGCCTTGGCCCAACGCTGTCGACGCCTTGGCCGCTACGTCGTGGGCGTGGGGGTGGCCGGATCGACCAGCAGATCGCTCGCCGCAGCCTGCGACGAGCTCGTGACCTACGATGCGTTGCCCGGTGTCATACCCATCGACACCGCCCAGTCGGCGACCGAACAACCGGAAACCCCCAAGGCCGAACCCGACGGGCGGGCCGGGACCTCCTCCCAACCCGGCTCGCGACGTACCAGGCGCCCGGGCGCCGCGGTGCCCAACGAGGCCGATCCCGACTCCGAAGACCCCCAGCAGTTGGCAACGAGTCTCCTCGAACGGGCGCTGCGCCTGGGACACGAGAAAGACGACGCAGACTGGCTGCACAGCTCCGCGGTGAAGAGTCAGATGAAGCGCATGGACCCGTCCTTCAGCGAGAGGGCACTCGGCTACCGATCGTTCTCGGACTTCGTGAGGTCACGGGAAGCCGTCGCCGAACTCGACGAGACAACCACCGCACGGCTCGTACGGCTCAATCCGACGCTGGCCGAGCGGTAGCGGATGACGCAAACCGGACCAACGATCTAGGCCAGCGACGCCTCGCCGCCACACGAAGGCGGCCACACCCACGGTCGCTACCCCCTGCGATCGAACATCCGACCGCTCGAAGGCCTGACCTGCGGATTAAAAGCCCGACGGCCGTTGCCACAGCGGTCGACTTCAGGCTCCGGGAGTTCGTAGCCTGACCCGATCTGACCCCTTTGCCAACACTATTTGACTCCAGTTGGCCCCACGACTGGCCCCACGTCATCGGCACCTGGCGAGTACTCTCCCACCGACGTGGGCAGCTCAGCACGGTGCCGATAGCCGCCGCTATGTCCTGGGTTCAGCACAGGTTTCCATGCGACTGAGGCGGCGGATGGGGTGAGCCGACCGCCGAGTCGAAGATGATGTTGGTCTTCGCGTCTTTGTGCCTGCGCTCTTTCGAAGTAGCAAGCCTGTCTGGTTGCCCTCGGCTTGGTGTCGTTCCAACCACCTCAGACTTCTAGTTGGTGGCTCGCGCGGGGCATGGTTTCGTGCCGGCCTGGCGCTAAGGCTCGGCCGGCCTTCAGAGTTCGCCGCCGAGTGCATCGACGAGACCCTCTCGGGTCACGCCGAGGCGGAAGAGCAGGTCAGCGTCCGCCTCGTTGTCAGGGTCGATCTGATCTGGCAGCTGTCCTGCGATCGAATCGGCAAGGTCGGGTCCGTAGGCGCGGCGAATGATCGCAAGCGCCTCGGCTTTCGTGTGAATCGCCATGGCTCCTCGCTTTCAGAGTCTTGGACGTGATCGCCCACCTACCATTCGACTCCTCGGCGATCTCAACGGGAAGCCGTGTGGAGTCGACCTCGGCGGCCGACTCATCGCAGTCATCCTGGCGTCCAGCTGTGGCGACGCCACCTGTCTGCGCATTGGTCAGCCCTGCCGCTCTCGCGCATGGCTCGTCGCCCACTCGAGCGCGTAGTCGGCCACTTGCTCCCAGCCAGGCTCGACACCGGTGAAGTGCGAGCGGTCCGGAAACTCGTAGGTCTCAGTCAGCGCCTCGGAATTGCGGTACTTCTTCGCGTTCGAACGGATCACCGAGGGCGGCATCAAGTGGTCTTGGCCGCCAATGATGAACAGCAGCGGAGCACGGTCGTCCAGGTCGTAGTCGACCCAGGTCTCCTGGTGACCCGGCTTCCAGTTGGCTATCAGGCCGTACGCCCACACCCAACTGCCGGGCGCCGGGATGTGGAGAAGGTCGTATGCCGCGTCGGATTCCTCCCGGCTAACCGTGTTGGCAAAGGCATAGTGGAACTGCTCCTTGGTGAAGCCCACCGCGCGGTGCCGGTTGGCCGGGTTCTTGAGGACCGGGAACAGGGACTTGATCTGGGACGGCGGGTTCACCCGCACGCCCTCGGGTGGCGCCGAGTCGATCACCACGGCGGCCGCGCCGATGCCGCGGTTGACCAGGAGTTGGGTGAAGGTCCCGCCGAACGAGTGGCCCATGATGATCGGCGGACGTTCCAGGCGCTCGACCACCTCGCTGAGATGGTCGAGCGTTTCGGTCACGGAAGCCTCGGCGATGATCTCGGGCTTTTCACGCAAGGCCTCCACCTCGATCTCGAATCCGGGGTACGACGGCGCGATGACTTCATGTCCCTTCGCCCGGTAGTACTCCACCCAGCGGTCCCAGCTTCGGGCAGTCATCCAAAGCCCGTGGATCAGCACGATCGGCAAGGCATTGCTCGTCTGCTCGCTCATGATGCTCCTTCTGATGGGGGATGCAGCCATCGTCGAACCCTCGGGCAGCGGTCGCAAGACTCCGCAGGGATCAAGTCGCGGCCCAGAGAGGTGACCCTCGGCTCGTCGGATCCGCCAGCCAAGGGCGAAGAATGGATTATGAGCGGTACGCGGTGACGGCGCGAGGCGCACTCATCACGGCGGCGATGCGTCGTACGACGCTGACTTATGGCGAACTCGCTATGGCTTTAGACCTTCCCGACGACGTTCCGCTACCGCATCACGTCAACGGAGTTCTACGCCGTGTCTCTGCAGAGTGCATCGCGCGGGGCGAGCCATCCTTAGCGGTGATCGTCGTCAACCGCCAGACTGGCAAACCCGGGGAGGAGCGGCGGGCCCTTCAATTTGCGATTGACGTGATCAAACCGGGCGGCGCTGTCAGGGCAGGCATCGGTTGCCCGACATCGTCGGCCGCGAGCGACCATCCAACGAGCGATGGGCGCTCAGCGAACACGCAGGAACGGAGGAACGACTACTCCCGCCACGCCAGAGTCGAGGTCCTGAGGGCCGCGTCGGCAACACGCATAGCGAACTCGGTCTTGAGTGCCGCACGGGACGAGTCAATCCAGTCTTGGATCTTCCTCGCGCCGACATCGCCGTATTCCACGGCTTGGATCAGGCACTCCAGCTTGTCGGCGTCCTTCGCGCAGATCGCTTCGATCGTTCCCTGGGCCTCGTATTCGGCCACGGCCTCAATGACCGATTGGGCCGAACGGCTTGGCAGACCAGCGACTTGATCGGCCGTGATCGCCTCGTTCGGCCGGGCAGTCACGTATGGCTTTGCGCTGTGGGGGATGTCGCCGATGCGGGTCTCCTGGGAGTCGTGCCACAGCCCGAGATAAGCCGCGCGGGCGGGATCGCCTCCTTCCTCCGCGGCGATAAGAGCAGCGAGTTGGGCTACGCGGAGGCTGTGTTCGGCGACCGACTCGGGGTCGCGGATGCCGGCGTGCCACCAACCCGAACGCCGAAGCCGTTTGAGTACGCCCATCTCGTAGGCGAACGCTGCGGTTCCTGTCGCGTCCTGGTCGTACGACTCGGTCATATGATCGCCCTTCCTTGCTAGCGGCCGGCCAACTGAGCCGCGAACCGTAAGTTTGCCAGTTCCGTCCGAGCGTGGCGGCTGAGGGCCGGGGTGTCGGCCTGCTCGATGACCTCGAACATGCGATCGCGGAGGGTCGCGCTGGACTCGAGGAGGTCGCGGCGAGCCATGACGAGGCCCAGCAGGCTGTGGATGTTCATCTCGGCGTTCTTCGGATCGGTGAGGTGGCCTGTCAGGTGTTCGATCAATCGGCGGCCTGACCAGAGGTCGGACCCAGCGGTCAGCATCGCCTGGTCGTCGGGGTATGTCTCGGGAATCTCACCCAGCCAGTACGCCCAGTACGTGAGCGTGCCAAGGAGTTGCTTGTTCTCCGTGAGCGTTCCCTGGATGAAGTGACGGATTGGTTCCGGGTCTCCCTGTCGAGCCAGGGCCAAGCTAGCGGATCGTGTCGCGATGCCGCCCGGGACGTCGCGGAGGTCTACTGCTCGGATCGCGATGCGTCCGTGCTGGTCTGCGAGCCATGTGGCTGAGGAAGGCCGGTTGTCGAAGCCCAGCATGTAAGTGGCCTGCCGGCGGATCAGTTGGGTGCGGTCATCGGCTGCCTCGGCAGCAACCAACATCTGGTCGAAGAACGACCGTTGTTGGACCGAGGTTAGCTGAGGACGGTCTGCGACAGGTCCGCGCGACTTCGGCAAGGGAAGGTCGCGGACAACCGATGGCACCACACCCGTGAAGGGCCAAGTTGCGAAGGCGACGAAGTCCCGGCGGTGGACGGCGTGGCCGAGCGGGTTATCTCGCACCGACATCAGTGTCCCGCCCGCATTTATGCAGGTGGTGAGAAACTCGTCAGCCTCGACCGCCAGGGGCAACTGCGAGACAGCCCCCACTGGTGCGCCAAGCGAGGCGAGGGCGCGTCCAAGGCGAAGCAGATCGGAGCCCTTCAACGCGCAGAGCGGCCTGCGCCCGCTCTCCCAACCTTGAATGGTGCTGTCGTCAACGACCAGCTGTTCAGCCAGCTCGACCTGAGTTAAGCCGAGCGAGCCCCGGAGCAGCTTCAGTAGAAAGCCTGCAACCGCCCCGCTCTCCGGGCCTTCTGGGAAACCCTGCACCCCAGTCAGAGTTCGCGCTCTCACCACCGCGTCAGCTGCCTCCCCGATTGTGCTGGCGGACGGTTGAACCCGCACTAGCAGTCAGTTCCTCGCTGGTCACCACCAGTATTCACTAGTTCGTATGGAAGCAGAGAGCAACAAGAGGGGGTGCGAGTGTCATCCGCGGTGGTTGTCGTTGGTTTGCAGACGTTCCTCGACAACCGCGAGCCGGCGTTCGAGGTTCTCTACGGTCTCGCGTAAGGCGATCAGTTCGTCTGCCGGCCGCTCCGTCCCGGCGGCAGCCACGAAGACGCCCCGTCCCTGCTGTGAATACACGAGGCCTTCGTCCCGCAGCAGATCAACGGCCTTCTGCAAGGTCATGAGCGCCACACCCCACTCGCTGGCTAGCTCGCGGCCCGAGGGGAGTCTGACCCCGGGGGCAAGGTCGCCAGACCGGATCGCCGCACGGAGCCCGTCAGCAACCTGCACGTAGGGCGGTCTGGGGTCGTTGATGTCCACCGTCATATCTCAACGGTAGTCGACCTAGATAACTAGATCGGTCTACAGGCGAAGTCTTGCACGCCCAAGTGACCTAGGTTAACCTAGGTCAACCTAGTTAACTCTTGATAAGGAGAGCCGCAGTGAGTGAAGTCACGAAGCCCAGTGAGGCCATCAGGAAGTTCCTCAGCGTGGCTGCAGCCGCCGAGGTGCTCGGGCTGTCCGAGATGACCCTCTACCGGGTGATCCAGGCGAACTCGTTCCCGGCGGTCCGAGTCGGCCGCAGGTTGTTCATCCCGAGCCAGGCCCTCGACGACATGGCCACCGCGGCTATCGCCAGTGGGGGAGTTGTCGATGCGGCCGAGTGGCGGCCCGCGCAGGTCGCGGGATGAACCGCGGAGCCGCGCAGCAACAGCACGAGATTACGGACCGGCCCCGCACGGGCGCCAACCAGAACAGGGCCGGTTCTCCCATCACTCAGGTACGAGTTCGAGAGGTCTACAGCATGACTGACGCAGATCCCGCCGGCACGGACTGGGTGCCGAGGCTTGGATCGTTGCAGGTGCCGCCGCAGCGCGCGGCGCTGATTCGTAGCTTGTTCGAGTTCGCGGCGTTCGTGGCAGATCATCCCGAGTTGCCGCTGCCAACGGTCAACGCGCTGATGATTCCTGGCGGTGAGCGCTTCTCCGAGGGCATGCGAGAGGTTGAAGCGACCGCCACGGCCCTGGGTGTGACCCCGGCCCTGGCCGCCGATGGTGCCTACGTCGCGTCGCGGAGGATCGGTCTGGTGTGGGTGCGGTGTGTGGTGAGGCCAACCCCGTACGGAACTGATCGTGACGAGACCTTGAATGCGCACGCCAGCACCGGGCGGCTCGGTCACCGGACCGCGGCGGACACCGCCCGCGAGTACGGCGCCGGAGGTGCGCGATGAGCAGCGGCACGGAGCTTGACCTTGCATGGCGGATGCACGACTCGGCCGCTGCGGCGGTTGACCGGGCCGACACGAAGGCCGGTTTTGCCGCGACGGTGGAGACTGCTGCGGCGGCGGTGGTTCTGAACCTGCTGTCGCAGGCGCACGGCGCGCCGCTCGCGGTGCGCGTGCTGTTCGGCTTGTCGTTGGTGGTGCTCGCAGTCGCGTTGACCGCTGCGATGCTGGTTGTCACTCCTCGCTTGCATGCCCCGGGCGACACGCTGGTGCCGGGGGAGTTCTTGTACTTCGGTGCCGTGCGGCTGCGGTCGATTGACCAGCTGCGCAAGCATCTGGCTCCGAAGAACTACGGCGAGACGGTCGCGGAGCCGTGGGAGGCGATCAGCCACCAGGCCAAGCGGCTGTCGGAGATCGCGTGGGCCAAGCACCGGCTGGTGCGGGTGTCGTTCACGGCCGCTGGGGCCGGCGCTGTTCTGGCGGTCGTTGCGGTGGTTCTGGGTGGTGGTTCGCGATGAACCGGCGGCCGACTGCTCGTGAGGGTGTTGTCATGCCGAGGTTCGCGGCGGTGTCGGTGGTCGTGACGGCGGCCGGTTTGGCGCTGGCCTTCGGCGCCCAAGCGCCACTGGCCGTCCAGGTGGGTACGTGGCTGGCGGCCACTGGCGGCGTCGGGGTCGCGACCTCGGCGCTGCTGTTCTGGCGGGTCGGTCCCGGTCTGCTGCTCGCGCTGCCGCTGTGGCTTGGACTGGCCGGTGCAGTCGCGTCTGCGACTGGTGCGCCGGGTGACGCGGGCCGGTGGCTGATCGCCGCGGGTTTGCTGGCGGGTGCGTCGGTGTGCCTGGTCGCGGTGAATCGCCCGATCGGCGGCGGCCTCACGATCGCCGGGTGGTCGCTCTATGCCGGGCTCTTGCTGCGGGCTCTGCCGGAGCAGGTCGGCGCGCACAGGTATTGGTGGCTGCTGGTCGCGGCCGGCGCTCTGATCTGCACGGTCACGGTGGCCCAGGTGGTGATGTCGCGCTCGAGTTCGCGGGGTTTGCTGCGACGGCTTGGCCGGGCCGGTCGCGAGACCGATGGCCTGGCGTCGATGTGGGACGTATGGTGCGGGTCGTCGGCGCGAGTGCTGCGGAAGAAGGCCCCACAGGTCCGGCCGAGCCTGGCGGCGGTGTCGCGATGGAAGCGCCGCAACGTCGCGTTGACCCAGCTGGGCGTCAAGATCGCCCGGGTCGGGCTCATCGGCGTGTGGTCGTCCGCGGAGGACCACACGATCACCTTCGGTGGCCCGCGCAAGGGCAAGACCCAGCTGATCATGAACTGGGCGCTGGACGCGCCCGGTGCTCTGATCACCACGTCGACCAAGCTCGACGTACTCGCACTGACGTACCGTCGCCGGTCGCGGCGGGGACCTGTGTGGGTGTTCGACCCTTCCGAGGTCATCCGGCCCGCCTCGAAGCAGGCAGACCAGCTGGAGGCCGACGGCGTCACCTACGTGCGGTTCAACCCGCTGGTCGGTTGCGAGAACGCAGCGGTCGCGATGGACCGCGCCGCGGACCTGATCGACGGCATCGGCCGGTCGAAGAACGACGGGCAGGGCGAGCGGTGGGACGGGTTCGCCAAGCAGACCCTTCAGTCCCTGCTACACGCCGCCGCGCTCGGCGCGTACTCGATGTACGACGTGCAGCAGTGGGTCGCGCACCCGTCGGAGGCCGCGGAGCGCGCGGTGTTGTACGAGCTGAAGGACGCCGGCCCTGCGGCCGCCGGCATGCATCAGGAAGCCAAGCAGTTCTTCCGCAACAACCCCAACACGCAGTCCAGCATCAGCACGACGATCATGCCCGCGCTGAGCTGGCTGTCGGTTCCGACCGCTGCCGCCTCGGCCGCGGCCGGTGGGCAGCAGTTCGACGTCCAGCAGTTGCTCGACCAGACCGGCACGGTCTACCTGATCGGCGCGGAGGACAAGAAGACCGCGCCGCTGGTCACCGCTCTGACTGCCCAGATCGCTCGGCAGGCCAAGGCGATCGCGGCCGGGATGCCGGGCGGGCGGCTCGACCCGTTCCTGTCGATGGTGCTCGACGAGGCCGCGCTGATCTGCCTGATCCCGCTGGACCAGTGGTCGGGCGACTTCGGCAGCCGCGGGATCTGCATGCACATCGTGGCCCAATCGCGGGCGCAGATGCGAGAACGGTTCGGCGACGCCGCGACCGGTGCCTTGCTCACCAACACCGGCACGAAGATCGTCTTCGGCGGGACCGGTGACGCGGAGGATCTGCAGTACTGGGCAACGCTAGCCGGCGAGCGCGAAGAACCCGCGATCACGAAGGACCGGGGGACCGGTTCGCGTTCGGAGAGCACCCGCAAGACGCAGGTGCTCACCCCGGGCCAAGTCTCGCAACTGCGGTCGAGGCAGATGCTGGTCATCGGCAACGGAATGCCGCCCGCGATCGTGAAGGCGCGCATGTTCTACCAGCGGTGGGACGTGCGCACCGAGCGGCTCGCCCGCAAGGCCGAGCACGCCCACGCCCGGGTAGCCAGGTTCGCGCACTGGGTCGGTCAGCGGCGCCCGATGCTGGCCGTGACGCGGACCTCGACAGCGGTCGAAGACAGGCTCGGCGCGTGGATGGTCGAGCAGTTCGGGTGGATGCTCGCCCCGTTGACCGGTGACGCCCAGGTCGCCGCCGGCGGCGAGGTCATCGAGCCCGCGCCGACCCGCCGGCGACCGACCCGCGGCGCCGCGCTGCGGCGTCCCTCGGGCGTGCTCGCTCGGCTGGAAGCGGCCGACCCGGTCCGCGAGTTCGTGGCCCGGCTGCGCCTCAACAACGCCATGTGCAAGGCCCGCGCCGCGCTGGCTGCGCGCACAGACCGCCCGGTGGACCGGGAGGTACGCCGATGAAGTGGCCAGCAGCAACCAACATCCAACCGTTGACCGGCACGGTCGTGACCATCTGCGGATCGACCCGCTTCCGCGCCGACATCGCCCGCGTGAACCGCGAGCTGACGCTGGCGGGATACATCGTGCTGGCGCCCGGTGTCTTCGCCCACGACGGCGACGAAGTCACCGACCAGGACAAGGCACGGCTCGATCGACTGCACCTGGCCAAGATCGACCTCGCGTCGTACGTCTACGTCGTCAATCCCGGCGGGTACGTCGGGGAGTCGACCCGCCGCGAGATCGACTACGCGACCCGGACCGGCAAGCCGGTCTGGTACCTCACCGGGGCCGTCTCATGACGGGCCCTGGCGTGGAATGGGTAGAGCTGTGGGACGGCCGCCGCTGGCCCGGACGGGTCCGCGACGGCGTACCGGAGTTCGGTTTCGGGATGGCGCCGCCGGGGCTGTCGACCCGGCGCCAGCTGCGGGACCGCGGCCTGTGCCGAGGCGGGCAGGAACCCTTCGCGCGGCTGGTGTGGAAACGCGACCGCCGTTTCGCCTGGCTGTACGTCGACGCACACGCCAAGCCGAAGCGCACCGCAACGGACGCCCAGTTGACGGCGGTCGGCAAGGCGCTCGCGGCACGGAAGCTGTGCGCCGAGTGCGGGCCGGTCGACCACTTCGTGCGCACGACCGACCAGCTGTGCGGCGACTGCCACGAGGCCGGAGTCACACCCCCCGGCGACGAGGCCGCGACATGGCGGGTCCTGCACGAGTGGCAGAGCGACACCGACGCGAGCGACGACGTGGCCCCGGCGGTCGACCGCGCCGCCGAGGCCGCCGCCCGCGCCGCGGCGCAGACCCGGCACACCGAGCAAGCAACAGACGACGCCACGCGGGACGAGCAATTGGCCCGCTGGCACCCCGACGACCACGCCGAGCACGGCTCCGGCGACGACGACCACACCGGAGCGGATCGCTTCGGCGCGATGGAGGCAGGTGCGGCATGACGACGAACTTTGGGGCCGCAGGCAACGAACTGCGGGCGCGGTGGAACTGCCAGGAACTCGCCGACCGGTACGGCCTGGACGCAGTCCCCGCCTACGACCAGGACGGCAGCGCGACCGGCTGGATCGCCGTCGACCCAGCCGCACTGGAGGACCATCTCTACGCCTACGCCGAGGAAGGTGACGAGATCGACGACGGCCAGGGCGACGGCGCAGAGGAGGACCAGGAGTGAAGCACACCGATCACGGCGACCCTGAGCAGACCGCGAAGAAGGCGGTTGCGGCGCTGGCCCGTACCGTCGACCAGCTGTCGCGCGATGTCCAGGCGCTCAAGGGCGGGATGCAGCAGACCGCGGCCAAGGCCGAGGTGACCCGGCTGGCCGGCGTGGTGACCGAGCTCGGCGAGACCGTCATGCAGGTCACCGGCCACTCCGGCGGCCAGAAGACCGCCGACGTGGAGCCAGTCCGGTCGTGGCTGCGGCTGCCCGAGGACGAGGCCGCTGCCGAGACGGTGCTGAGCGAGCTGGTGCCGTGGCTGCAGACCGTCTATCTGCGCTACGGCGACGCGCGCGAGACGCTGCCGCCGTGCTGGCTGTGGCATCCCGACATCGTCGAGGAGCTGCTGTGGCTCATGGACGCGTGGACCTCTGCGTTCTACGGCCCGGACGCGTCGCTGCGGCTGGTCGGGGACTGGCACGACCGGCAACGCCCCGGCGTCATGCGACGGGTCGGCATCTACGCGGGCGGCTGCGACCTGCCGACCCACCGCGACCACGCGGGGGAGACCGCGGCCGTCGTGCCGCTGATCGACGACCTTGACGGGTTCGTCAAGTGGTGGGCCGCGGACCGCGACAACAACGGCCCGGAGCCCACGCGGGAGCAGATCCAGGCCGGTCGCCGCGGCGGCCTGGCCGCCGTGCCGGACCAGGACGGAGGCTACCGATGAACACCTTCACCAACCTGCTCGACGCCCTGACCCGCGGCGAGAGCCTCACCGCGCCCCAGAGCGCGGTCGTTCTCGCGACGGGGCTGATGACGGTCGCTGCGGTTGCCGGCTTGGCGCTGATGATCCACCGCGCGACACGTGCTGTTGCCCGAGGTAACTGGACAGGTCGCCAGGTGCTGATCGTGCTAGCGATCCTGGTGGCGTTCACCGTCGCCGGAATCGGCGGTGTGCAGTCGTTCCGCGCCGTCTCGGAGAAGTTCGACAGCGCGCTGGTTCCGCTGGTCGCCGACGGCATGGTGATCGCCTGCACCGCGCTGCGGCTGGCCGCGTTGACCCGCGGATGGCGGATCCCGGGCGCGCTGCTCACGACCAACGTGTTCATCGGCGGCACCGTCAGCTTGAACATCGACGCCGCCAACGGCCAGGCAGACAAGGCGATCGCGCACGCACTCGCGCCGCTGGCCTACGCGGTGCTAGTCGAGATGCTCGCGCACATGCTGCGGCTGCACCTGAAGCTGTCGCAGCCGGCCCGGGCGAAGCTGTCGGCGCTGACCTGGTTCACCTCACCGGTCATCACGACGCGGGTCTGGTTGCACCTGTCCCGCACGGGCGCGACCGACCCGGTCCAGGCCCGGGCGCTGGTCCAGCAGGTCGTCCGCATGTCGTCGCGACTGAACACGATCTGCCCGAGCCGCCGCGGCTTCCCGCTCGACTCGGCACGCGCCGCGCGGTCGGCGGCGTTGCAGACGATCCGCGACGGCCTCCTGACCGCAGGCGAACTCGCCGCGCTGCTGCCGACCACGGGCCGGATGACCGCAGGGGAGCTGCTGGCGATCGTCGATTCCGCGGCCCTCGGTCTGGCCGTCGACGACCAGCAGTCGCGGGCCGAGTTTCCGGCCTGGCTGGTCCTGTACCTGCTCGCCGCACACCGCGACCAGATCGACCCGACTCCGGTCGACTCGGCAGACGACGAGCCGGGCGAGAACGCCGAGCCCGAGCTTCTGCCTGCGTGGGCCGTCGGGTACGTGTTCGGAGCGCTCCACCAGCAGAGCCTCACCCGCACCGTCGACGAGCAGAGCACCCCCACCAGTGCACCGCTCCAGGCCCGGAACGGTGCACACGCACCGCACCACGACAGCCGCACCAGTGCACCCACGCCAGTGCAGCCCGCACCCCGCTCCGGTGCACCTGCTCCGGTGCAGCACTCGACCTCACCGGAGCAGGCCGGTGCATCGGTGATCAGTGCACCTGTCGCCGAGTCTGCACAGAGCGGTGCGGGCGGTCGAGGCAAGCGGTCCGACGAGAGCTACGTGGCTGAGTTGCTGGAGCTGTCGCGCACCAAGCACGGCGGCAAGGCGCTCACCCAGCGCCAGATCACCCGCGAGACGGGTGTCGGGTTCCCGAAGGCCCGGCGGCTCGCCGAGCTCGCCGGGTGGGTCGAGCCCGCCGACGGCGTTGCTTCCGGCGCACCCGTCGTCAACGACCACGACGACACGACCGGACCCGATGCCAACGGCAACGACCAAACCCCGGAACAGCACAACACGACACCAGAAGAAGCCCGCGAACTCGAAACGAGCAGCAACCGATGAAGCACACCACCCAGCGGCACCCGATCCACAGATCAAGCACCCGGATGAGGACCATCCAGCAGTCAGTAGGCACCTACAGGATGAAGAACCTCGATACACACCATTGCATCACGATCAAGTGGAGTCCTCACTCCGTTTGGACCGGTGGTCTCCGCGTGGCCCGGACAGCGGTTCCGCCCGCCGCCCCGCGGCACGGTACGGCGGGCGGTGGTGCCGCGTGATGAGCGTGCACGCCGGCCACAGCGCCGACTACCTGACCGGCGCGGTGGCGGCCGGTCGGGAGAACTACTACACCGGCGCTACCGCCGCCGGCGAGCCGCCCGGCCGCTGGTACGGCAGGGGTGCGGCGGCCCTCGGGTTGCAGGGCGAGGTCGACGCGCAGGACATGAACGCGCTCTACGAGC
Organism: Kribbella steppae; assembly: GCF_004342025.1. Taxonomy (GTDB): domain Bacteria; phylum Actinomycetota; class Actinomycetes; order Propionibacteriales; family Kribbellaceae; genus Kribbella; species Kribbella steppae. Next base: position 20,136 of record NZ_SLWN01000003.1, read on the forward strand.
GCTACATCGATCCGCGGGACTCGCGTTTCCGCGACCCGGCGCTGTGGGACGAGGCCGAGAACCTCGGCCACACCGGCCGCGCCTACAAGACCGAGGCCGAGCTGTATGCGTCTGCACTGGCCAACGAACCCGGTGCAGACGCGGAGCGCCGCGAGCAGTTGCGGGGCGAGGCGGGCCGGAAGGCGCAGAAGAACGTCGCGTTCCACGATGCGACGTTCTCGGTGCAGAAGTCGGTCACGGTGCTCCACACCGCGTTCGAGGCCCAGGAGGTGCGTGCCCTGCGGGCAGTGCAGCAGGCGCGCAGTGCACTGGACGAGGCCAGGGACAGCGGTGCAGGGGCGGCAACGGTGCACCGGTTGGAGCAGGCAGTGCACCGCACCGAGACCGAGGCCGCGACCTGGACGCAGCACCGCAAAGCGGTCGAAGCTGCGATCTGGGCGGGCAACAACGCGGCCCTGGAGTACCTGGCCGACAAGTCCGGATACGTCCGGATCGGCCACCACGGCGGCGCGTCCGGCCGCTACGCCGACGCGCACGACTGGACGGTGGCGTCGTTCTTCCAGCACGACTCACGCGATCACGACCCGCAACTGCACATCCACAACGCGATCCTCAACCGCGTTCAGGGTGCCGACGGCAAGTGGCGCACCCTGGACGGGCAGGGCCTGTACAAGTACAAGTCCGCCGCCGGCGCGGTCGGTGAGCGGGTCATGGAGCAGCACCTGACCCGCTCGCTCGGGGTCGAGTTCAAGCTGCGACCCGACGGCGAGGCCCGCGAGATCGTCGGGGTCGACCAGTCCGTGATGGACCTGTTCAGCTCGCGCCGGGTCGCGATCACCAAGAAGACCGCCACGCTCGTCGCACAGTTCCGCCAGCGGTTCGGGCGCGAACCGAACGCGCTGGAACTGGAACGGATGCAGGAGCGCGCCACGAAGGCGACCCGGCGGGCCAAGTCCCACGACGGAGAGACCGCAGAGGCACGGCTGGACCGGTGGGACCAGGAGCTGCGCGCGGAGGTCGCCGGAGGACTGGCCACGGTCGCCGACCAGGTGCTCGCCAGGCGACAGCGCCAGCAGGACCCGACCCGCTTTGACGAAGACGAGGTGCTCGACATCGCGCTGGCCTCGGTGCAGGACAAGCAGGCCGAGTGGCGCGAGGCCGACCTGACCCGGGCGATCAGCCTCGCCCTGCCCGACGCGCTCGGCGAGCTGGGACCCGAGGAGATCACCGAGCAGCTGGAGCGGCTGACCCGCAAGGGCCTCGATCGCGCGGTGCAGCTCGGGACCGCCAAGCCCGGCGCGGACCAGTTGCCCGCCGAGCTTCGCCTGGCCAACGGCCAGTCCTCCTACGAAGCGCCCGGGCGAGCCACCTACGCGACCGCGGGACACCTGAACGCCGAGCGGAAGCTGGCCCGCGCAGGCTACGAGCGCGGCGCGCCCTGCATGGCCGAGCAGCAGGCCCGGGCGTTCGTGAAGGATCTCGCCGCGATGGGTCTGCGGCTCGGCGACGACCAGGCCGCCGCCGTACGCGGGATCTTGTGCTCCGGTGCCACGACCGAGGTTCTGATCGGTCCGGCTGGCACCGGGAAGTCCCGCGTGGTCGGCGCCCTCGCTAAGGCATGGGCCGACCCCGTGCCGTGGCACGGCGTACCGCGGCGGGTGGTCGGGTTGGCGTCGTCGCAGATCGCAACCGAGGTCCTAGCCGCCGACAACGTGCCGGCGCTGAACGTGTCGCGGTGGCTCGCCGCGCAGCAGCGGCTTGCCAACGGCGCCTATGCCGCTGCGGATCGCCAATGGATCGTCGGCGAAGGGGACTTGGTGGTGCTCGACGAGTCAGGGATGACCAGCACACAAGACCTCGCGGCGATCCGGGAGACCTGCGACCGGCTCGGCGCGAAGTTGCTGCTCGTTGGCGACCAGCGCCAGCTCGCCGCCGTCGGCGCCGGTGGCGGCATGGATCTCGTCACCAGCCAGGCCCTCACCCACGAACTGACCGAAACCCGCCGGTTCGACAACGCGTGGGAAGGTCCCGCGTCGCTACGGCTCCGGGCCGGTGACGAATCCGTGCTGGCCGAGTACCACCGCCGGGGCCGGATCATCGACGGCGGCAACGTCGAGCGCGCCGAGGCACTCGCCGGGGACGCCTGGCTGTCCGATCGCATCCTTGGATTGCACTCCATGCTGCTGGTCGACACCAATGACCAGGCCGCACGCGTTTCCGCGCAGCTGCGGGCGCGACTGGTGTCACTCGGAATGGTCGGCGACGCCCGCACCGTCCGACTCGGGATGCAGGGCACTCGAGCTGGAGCCGGCGACATCATCCAGGCCCGTAAGAACGACCGGAAGCTCGCAGGGCAGTCGGGGAATACGCGCGCGGTCATCAACCGCGCGCTCTATCGCATCGACGAAGTCCTGCCCGACGGCGGGCTGCGCGTGACGCCGCTCGAGACCGGGTCCACCGGCGAAGTGCCGGGCGAGACGATGATCCTGTCCGCCGGATACGTCGCCGAACACGTCAGCCTCGGCTACGCCTCCACCGTCCACGCGGCACAGGGTCTGACGGTCGACACCTCCTACGGTGTGGTGACGTCCAGCACGTCGCTGAACTCGCTGTACGTGCAGGCCAGTCGCGGCCGGTCGATCAACGCCGTGTATGTGGTCACGCAGTCCGCGCCGCGCGACGCCGAGCCCGGCGAGACCAGGCGGGCGCTGCACCGCTCGCCGCGCGCGGTGCTGACCGAGATCATGGACGCCGCCGCCGAGCACCGGCAGCGATCGGCCACTGAGGCCCGCGACGCGTCCGCTGCCGAAGCGGTCCGGCACCGGACCCCGGCCGAGTTGCTGGCCGACGCGATCGGCATGGCCACCGCGACCCGGGCCGCGCAATGGCTCGACCGGGCCGCCGCAGACGGGGCGCTGACGGTCAAGCAGCGCGCCAAGCTCGCCGCCGAAGCAGGCGCGGCGACCCTGACCGCGTTGCTTCGACGTGTCGAGCTGGCCGGACACGACCCCGAGGCGGTCCTGTCGGACGCGATCAGCCGCCGCGATCTGGGCAACGCACGCGAGCTGTCCAACGTGATCCACGACCGGATCACCAAGACGACCCGGCTCGACCCGGTCGGTGCCACTTACAGCGAGCGGCTGCCCGCGGTCGCCGACCCCGCCTGGGGCGACTACCTGGACCGTCTGGCCCTCGACGCCGACACCGCAGCCCGGGACCTGGCGTTCGATCTGGCCGAAGAGCAGCCCGCGTGGCTGGTCGAGCAGCTCGGCGAGTGCCCGGACGATGACGCGGACGCCGCCGAGGCGTGGATCGGGCGAGCCGCAGCGGTCGCCGGCTACCGCGACCTGGCTGCCTGGGACTCCGACACCAACGCGATCGGCCCGGCGCCGAACGCGGGCCAGACCGAGGCCTACGCTGCGTGGCGCGCAGCGTGGGACGCGCTCGGCCGACACGACGATCACCGGGCTGAGGCGGAGATGACGGTCGGTCAGCTCCGGGTCCGGGTCGCGGCCTACCAGCGCGAACAGGCATGGGCGCCGCCCTACGTCGGCGAGGAACTCGCTGCGACCCGCCAGGCCGCCGACAAGGCCCGGCAGCAGGCCGCGCTGCGCGACGCCGAAGCCGAAACCACCAGCGCCCACGAGGCCCGTGAACGCCTGCGGGCCGAGGCCGACGACGCGCGAGCACTCGCGAAGGCCCACGACGCACTCGTAGCCGAGCTGGCCGAGATCGACGAGGCCCGCGCCGAATGGCTCGCCCACACCGCCGCGACGAGAGATGCGGCTGCCCGCGCCCGCTCCGAGCTCAAAGAGCGTGGTGTGCAGGTCGTCGATCGCGCCGAGACCGACCACGGGACGACCTCGGCTGAGTGGCTGGCCGCCGAGCGCGAGCACGACGACTGGAGAGTGCTCGGCGAAAACGACCTGACCGAGGTCGCCGACGCCCGCGATCGCGACACCGCCACCGCACAGCCAGGAGACGAGTTCGTCGAGGCCGAACTGGTCCACGACCAGCTCACCGCCGCCGAGGAGGGCGGCGCGGTGCAGGTCGACGAGATCCCCGACGCCGAGGTCGTCGACGCGCACACCGACGACACCGGCCTGACCGATGCGGACGACGAAGCCACGGAGCAACTCGAGGCGCAGGCCCCGGCGGACCTGCGCACCGTGGCTTCAGCCGAGCCGCGAGTACTCGAAGCCGACGCCCTGCGCGTGCCGACCGCCGACGAGACCGCCGAGGCGGTTCGCCGCGCGCAGCGTGCCCTCATCGAGGTCCGCCAGCGTGACCAGGCCGACGCCCGGCGCGCCGCCGAAGAAGCCGCACGGCGAGACGAAGAACTCGCCCACTGGCACAACGACGACCACGAACAAACCCAACTCGACGCGGAACAGCCGCTCGAACTCACCTGACCCAGGAAGGACGATCACCATGCCGAACGAACCATGGCTCGACGAACTCGTCAGCAACGTTTTCAACGACCTCGCCCGTCGCCTACCCGGCGGCGACGTCGAACGCCCGCGCGACCTCGCGGTATTCCACGAGCGCCTCGATGAGCTGCGCACGCTCGCGGAAACGACGTCCGACCAGCTCCGCTCCGACAACTACGCGTGGCTGTGGCGCACCATGGGCGACGAACTTGGCTTCGTGGTCGACGACCTCGGCCGCGGCCGGATCACGCCCGAAGACCTGTCCGCAGCGTACGAGCAGTGGAGCGAGCTGGGACGCAGCTACGTTCGCACGATCACCGACAACGGTGACGCCGACGCCATCTTCACCACCGCGCCGTCCACAGCCGAACTGGCACACGACAGCTCATCGGACCATCTCGGCGTCGACCCGATCAAAGCCCACCTCGAGCAGCGCCGAGCCGAAGCCCTGGCCGCCGGCGATCCCTCCCGCGCGGACGAACTCGAGCACACCCTCGTCATGATCGGCGCGACCACCAAGGACTTTGCGTGGCTGGCCGCGCAGAACGAGCAGCCTGAGACCGACCTTGAGACGCAAAGGTCGAGCGAACGCGCGCGATTGCACTACGCGATCCACGAGTACGCGTTCCAGTACGACATCGACGTGCCGCACGGAATGCTCGACGAACTGCCTGCAGGCAGAACCCCTCATTGGCTCCGCGATGACGACGATTTGGAGGCCGACACTCATCCTCTCAACGCCGACGCCAGTGACACTGACGAGGTCAACACCCAAGAGGCTGGGGTGGGTGGCGAGGACCGGCGCTCGTCCACGGGTGCTGCAGACGAGACGTGGCCGAGCGCGGCCGAGGTCGACGACAGTGGCGGCGACCTGACTGATGAGGACATGCGCGGTTTGACTGCCGAGTTGGCCGTCGACCCCTACGACGATGTCGTGTGGGGCGGCGTCGTGATGAGTCGCGCCGACCTGGATCTCGAACTCGAAGAGTGCACCGAGTTCGGCGACCTGGCGGATGCCGCCGATGTCGCAGTGGACGACAGCACGATCCAGTCCGAGACCACCGGGGCGCCCGGCCAGGCACCTAATGGCGATGCGGTGACGGCAGAGCCGGAGCTGCACGACTCAGCCGGCACTGACGAGGTGTCCGCCGCGGTCGAGACCTCGGCGTGCAGCGTCGCGGTCAGCCGCGCATCGGCAACGGTCGAGACTGCGGCGTTGGTCGTCGAAGAGGCCGCGGGCAACGACCGCGCCGACCAGTTGGCTACCTGGCATGACGACGACCAGGCCGCACAGCGACAGGTCGAAGACCAGGCCAGCAAGGCCAGCACCACCATCGGAGACGGCACGGCGCGCTGACCCGCCGTGCAACGGCCCGCCCCTGCGGGGGCGGGCCACCCCGGCACAAGTGCCGGGCAAATCCCTTCTGCGGCTGAGGTTGGTGGGCGGCTACCAGACCGGCCCCCTCCACCCGAAGCGGTTCCGAAAGTTCTCGCCTGATGGACGGCGGCGCTTCGCTATTTCCTTGTCCACCAACCGAGAACTTTCGGAACCGCTTCGCGCGGAGCCTCTAGCCGGTCCGGTAGGCGGCAGTAGCCGGCAGGCCCCAAAGGACGGGGCTGCCGCCACACAAGCCCACCAGCGGGCAACCAAACGGACCAGTCGCAAGGAGACAACCGTGAACAACCGGACCCAGACATCTCACCTGGACCTCATCGAACCCGTTGCTGCGTGCAACGACACCGGATGGCCCGCACACCGTGACGTGACACCGGCACCCCAGCCGATCGCGAACGGCAAGGTCGTGAGCATCTGCTCGTGCGGCAGGAAGTTCGTTGGTATCGACCCTGACCACGCGGACTGGCAGCTCAACGACCACATCGACAGCACCAACTAACCCACCGGCACGGGGAGCGTCGTGGTGAAGGACCACGCACCCACGGCGCTCCCCGCACCACTCCTTGGAAGGGAGATGCACTGATGACTTTGAGTATGACGGATCTGTTCTGCGGTGTCGGTGGTTCAACGTTCGGCGCGACGCTCGTGCCGGGTTTCCGGGTTGCAATGGCCGCCAATCACTGGCCGCTGGCCGTGCAAAGCCACAACGCCAACCACCCCGACACCGACCACGACTGCGCCGACCTGACGCTGGTTGACCCGCGCCGGTACCCGCGCACCGACGTGCTGTGGGCGTCACCGGAGTGTACGAACCACTCGCAGGCCAAGGGACGCAAGCGCAACGTCGACGCGATGCCCGACCTGTTCGGCGAAACCCTGCCGGACGAGGCGGCCGAGCGGTCCCGGGCGACGATGTGGGACGTTGTGCGGTTCGCCGAGCACCACCGCTACGCCGCGATCGTGGTCGAAAATGTCGTCGACGCCGCGCTGTGGGTGCTGTGGCCCGCGTGGCGGTCCGGGCTCGACGCCCTCGGCTACTGCACCCACGTGGTGTACCTCAACTCGATGCACGCCCAGGCCGGGGGACTTCCGGCGCCGCAGTCACGCGACCGGCTCTACGTGGTCGCTCACCAGCGCAAGACCGGCTGCCCAGACCTGAACCGGTGGACCCGCCCACTGGCCTACTGCACCGGCTGCGACCGGCAGGTGCGGGCGATGCAGGCATGGAAGAACCCCGAGCGTGTGTGGGGCCGATACCGCGCCCAGTACGTGTGGCGCTGCCCGAATGTCGACTGCCGCAATCAGGTCGTCGAGCCGGGGTGGCTTCCGGCGGCAGCCGCGATCGACTGGTCGCTGACCGGCACACGCATCGGTGACCGGACCAAGCCGCTGGCCGACAAGACGATGCAACGCATCCGCGCCGGACTTGACCGCTACGTGCGCCCCGAGCTTCTGATCCCGGTCGAGGGCCGCGACGGCAAGACCGCCGCGTCGGCATGGGACGCGATGCGCACCATGACCACCCGCAACGAGACCGGGCTGCTGGTTCCGGCCGGGGGCACGTGGAACGAGACCGCGACACCGCTCAGCGAGGTCATGCGGACCCGCACGACGACGGAGTCCGAAGCGCTGGTGATCCCGCTGCGCAACAACAACACGACCAAGCGCGTTGCCGAGCCGTTCGACACGTTCGCGGCCAACGGCAACCACCACGCCCTGCTGATGCCCTACTACGGCAACGCCACAACCAGGGAGACCCGTGACCCGCACGGAACCTTCACCACCCGCGACCGTTACGCGCTGATCATGCGCAACAACGGATCCCGCTACTCCGGTGCAGAGATGTGCACGCCTGCCACCGAGACACTGAGGACGCTGACCACCGCCGGTCACCAGTCGCTGCTGGAGGCGCACAGCGTTGCGGTCGAGGACTGCCTGTTCCGGATGCTCGAACCGCACGAAGTCTCCGCCGGTATGGCGTTCGCGCCGAGCTACATCGTGTTGGGCAACAAGCGCGAGAAGGTCCGCCAGCTCGGCAACGCGGTCACGCCACCGGCAGCACGTGACCTCCTGGCCGCCGTCGCTGAATCCCTCGGGCACGAGGTCGCCGATCAGACCGCTGCCTGAATCCCGACCCTGGAGGGGGCACTGCACGTGCCCCCTCCGCACCACCCAAGCGGAGGAAGAGAAGCATGAATGCCACCCACAGCTCGACGAATAGACCCACGAAAATCTGTCCTCAAGGAGGCCCTCCCGACCGGCTCGCGCGTTCGGCGCACTGGCACGCGGCACGTGGCCTGGCTGTGTTCCCGCTGGCCCCGGGCGGAAAGGTGCCAGCGGTGGAGGACTGGCCGCATGTCGCCACGACGGACCCGAACCAGATCACGCAATGGTGGAGCGAAGCGCCGTACAACATCGGTATCGCCACCGGCCCGTCCGGGCTGCTGGTCATCGACCTAGACCGCCCGCGTACGCCGGACCAGACCCCGCCGGCTAATGTCCACGGGCCGACATGGGGGCGCGATGCACTCGACGAGCTCGCAGCCGAGGCAGGGGAGCGGTTGCCGAGGACATGGAGCGTCAGCACATCCAGCGGAGGTCAGCACCTGTACTTTCGGCAACCCGCAGATGTGGAGCTGGGCAACAGTGCCGGGCGGCTGGGCTGGAAGATTGACACCAGAGGTCACGGAGGATACGTCGTCGCCGCCGGATCGGTCATCCGCGGCCAGCGCTACCGCGCCGACGTGATCCGCCGCCCCGCAGCCCTACCCGAGTGGATCACCACCGCCCTCACACCACCCCCACCAGCAATCACCGACCACACGCCCCGGCAAGCGTCCGCCGCCTACGGGCTGGCCGCGCTGTCCTCCCACCTCGAGAAACTGCTGGCCTCAACCGAAGGTCACCGCAACGACGACCTCAACTGGGCCGCCTACGCCCTCGGACAGGTCGCGGCCAGAGGTGCGATGGAGCCGCAGACCATCCGTGACGAACTCCTGTCCGCCGCCGGACAGATCGGCCTCGGCCGACGCGAGGCAGAACGCACGATCGAGTCCGGACTTGCAGCAGGTCTGCGCAGCGCCAGGCTTCGGCACCTATAACTAGTCGTCGGTCAGCCGCGCGTCGGGTGTCGTTGGCAACGTGGTGAAGTACTCGGCGGCTGTTGCCGCTGCCTTGGCTCGCATGTAGGAGGCGAGGTGCTCGCTGCGAAACAGATAGCGGCCGCGGGCGTCTTGGTCTGAAGGGATCAGGCCGGCGCGGGCGAGCTGCCTAACCCGATCGACTCCAAGGCCGAGCACCTCTGCAGCACCTCGGGTATCAAGCTGCCCGGCCCGGCCGAGGGAAGGCGAGCCCGGTGGGGGTGGCGGGTGTTCCTGGGCGTAGCGCTCGACCTCAGCCTGAAATACTGGCCACTTCGGATTCGAGAACGATCTGAGCTCGCCAGCGGCGATCAGGGCGCGAACGAAGCTCGGCGAGCGGCCCAAGAGACGCGCTGCGACCGTCAGCGAGATCGCTGGTCCTCGTCGCTGGGCGGCCTCGACCGACTCACGGCGAAAGTTGGGACGAACGTACCGACCGCGGGTCTCGAGTTCGCCGCGGTCGACCATGCGGAAGACCGTCCGCCGACTGACGCCGAGAATCCGTGCGGCCTCGGCGCCGGAGACCCACGCGTCACCAGCGGCAATCCCGCTCTGCATCGGACGACGCTGCGACGACACAGCCAGCTAGCATGCCACGACTGCGACAAGATTGCCCACCAACGCTCTGCGGTCATGGATCCGGCTTGTCGCCGCAGATTGTTTGGCTGGATCACTTGATCCAGAAGCGCGTAGGGAGCTCGATGGTCTGTACGTCGGACCAGCTGTCGCCGTCGATGGTGACTTCGCAGCGCAGCCGGACGTCCTGTCCCTCGGCCGCTGAGGCGTTGGTGATCCACAGCCCCTTGGTGGCGCTGGCACCGGCCTTCAGCGCCGACAACGTCACGGCTTCGCCGAAGTTGAAGACCTGTTCGTCCGGGCTGGCGCCGAGGCCTTTGATCACCCGGCGGTCCCATCCGTCGACGAGGCTGATCGAGCCGGAGTCGATGTCGCGGTCGCAACTGAACTCCAGCGGATAGCCCTCCTCGTCGCTCGGATCATCATGCAGCAGCAGTGTGATGTGCGGTTTCGCTTGGCGATGCCAATCGGCGTACTGGATCTTGCGCGCCTGTCGGGCCTCTTCCAGCGCCTGGTCCGCGATGCCGTTGGCGCGACTGTTCTCCTCGACGGCGCTCGAGGCGATGCTGTTCGCGGCCTCGGCCGCGGCGGCAGAGCGCTGAGCCTCAGCCAGGGACCGTCGGGAGATGTCGTTGGCCTCCGCCGCTCGGCTATTGGCCCTGACGGCGGCACGCCAGGCCAGTACGGCGGGCACGAGGCCAATCAGGGCGCCGGCCAGCGCGCCAATCATGCCGTCCCACAGCTGCAAGTCTTCCATCCGGCCAGGGTGGGGCATCACTGCGGTTTGAGGCCAGCGTGCGTCCTGATGAGCCATCGATGGAGGCGGCGATGGGACAGACTGATCCTTCTGTTGGATGGGTGCCTGGTGGAGGATCATTGCGCCGGAAGAACAACGATGTGATCGGAGGGATCCGTGGCCACCGAAATCGAGGGGCACGCAAGTGACCTGCTCGAAGCGCTTTACGAGGCAGAGAGGGCCGGGACGGACGAGGACGAGGCGATCGCCACCTACCTTGAGCAGGCCGGTCTCGACGCCGCGTCGTACGGCTTCACCGTGGTCGACTTCCTCGCCGATCACGGCATGGTCGAGCGACACCACGGGTTTGGGAAGCCGCGTGGGAGGAGCACGCCTGCGGGGATGCACGCAATCCAGAAGTTGCACGTCGATCGCGCGAACCCGAAGATCCGGGCGGCCGCGCTGCGCACGGAGATGATCACCTGGCTCGACTCCCAGGAGGAACGGGGCACCGAACCGACCAGCTTCCAGGAGTTCGCCGACAGCCTAGAGTCCGCCGAGGACGGGGACTCGTACAGCGAACGGGAACTGCGTGGCGCTGCCGAGTACCTCCAACGCCACCAACTCACTGAGTCGGTGCATGTCGAGGAGTCATCAGAGGGCTGGATTCGACCGCGGCTGACTGTCGAGGGCCGGGAGTGCATCACCGACCACGCCGGTGACGTGGCCGAGTACATCCGCGAGCGGCGAGGCGGTGGGCCGACGACCCACCACAAGACCACCGTCCACATCAGCGACAACAACGGCAACCTCGTCATCAATGGGGACCGGTTCACCCAAATTACAGCGCCGGTGTCGATATCGCCGAGCTTCTCGACTTCGCGGGCGGCGTTCGCCAGATGCTGCCGGTGCTCGGACTCGAGGCCTCGGCGGCGGGAGACCTTGCAGAGCTGGCCGATGACCGGCATGCCGAGGCCAGTTCACCAGCGCCAGACCGTGATCGACTGCGTCGGCTGGTCAAGCGGCTGCTTGTCGGTCTCAACGATGCCGCCCCAACGGTCGCGAAGACGATGCTGCTCGCGGCCGGAGAAGCTGCGCGGAAGGCAATCACCGGCGGTTGAGCACTGCCGGTCGCCGGCCCGAGGCGGCTTCAGAGCGATGTGTCGCCGCGCCTTTGGATAGGACGGCGATGGATGGCGCGGTCGCGCCGTGCTCGGCGGGCGCGGCGGACCAGCTCGATCTGGTCAGGGTCGAACCACCATTGACCGTCTTGGAAGGCTGCGGGCAGCTTCTCTTCGGCGGCGAGCTGGCTCACGTAGGGACCGGTGAGGTCAAGGTGGTGTGCGGCCTGCTTGGTGTCGAGGTAGCCCGGCGGACCGGCGGGTCGGCGGATCGACCATTGACTATGCGTGCGGGCGATGGCGGCGACGTCGGCTGGGTAGACCAGCGACTTCGTGCCGGGAACGAGCGGCAGGTGCCCGTCGGCCACGAGCTCCCTCGTGGCCTCCAGTGATCGGGACAGCTTGCGGGCGGCGTCTTTGAGGGAGATGGGTTCGCCCTTGGCGTGGAGGGCTTCGACTTCGGACAGCAGCAGGGGCCGGAAGTTGTTCGCTGGCCCGTGCCGCGGCAGGCGTCCTTGGGTTACGAGCCGGCGGACCTGCACGACGGTCTTGCCCAGGACGGCTGCGCCCTGGGCCAGCGAGATTCGCGGGTCGTCGACCATCCTCGGCTGCCCGAGCAGCGGATCGACGGCCGGTTCGCCGCCGTCAGAGTCGCCGGTCATGTCACCGACCCCGGGCACCGTGGCCGCGCCGCGTGGTCACGACGCGGGCAGCGGGTCGAGCAGGTGCGGCCCGTTGTTGCGGCGCACGTCGTTGACGGCCGTCGACACAGCATAGATTTCGAGGCCGACCGGGGGAGTCATGAGCGGGCGCAGCTCGTCGGCCTCTTTCACGTTCGGGTCCAGCCACTGTGTCCAGTTGTCGGCGCTGACTGCCATGGGCATCCGGTCGTGGATGCGGCCGATCTCGTCGGTCGCGGTCGTCGTAATGATCGTGTACGACCACAGCAGCGCAGCGGGGTCGTCCTCGGGCAGTGACTTGTCCTTCCACACCTCGTACACGCCGGCCAGCGCGAGCGCGGAGCCATCGGTGGGCCGGAACGCGATCGGCTGCTTCAACGGCTTCTTCGTCTTCTCGCTGATCTGGTCGGTCTCGAACCATTCGTAGAACGCGTCGACCGGGATCAGGCAACGGCGCGACTTGAAAGCCGCCCGGAACGCCGGCTTCTCATGCACCGTCTCGGACCGGGCGTTGGCCATCCGGTTCGCGATCTTGGCATCTTTCGCCCAGAACGGCACCAGACCCCACTTGAACAGCCGCAACTGCCGCACCGGGTCGGCATCCTTCGGACCATCCGACGGGGCCCGGGCGATCACCACCGGCGCGACCTTGGTCGGCGCGACGTTGTAATCCGGCCCCTTCAGCTCGGCCGCGTTGTCCTCGTCGACATCGAACTGTTCGAGCAGCCTCGCCCGGCTGGAAGTTGACGCGTAACGACCACACATGGTCCAAGCCTGCCACGGGCAGCCGTTCGCAGGTGCGCGATCACGCAGTGCAACTGTGGTTGGCGGTGGGTACCGGTGCTGAAGGCAACTACGTTCGACGGAAGGAACGACCTATGTCTGAGGCGACGTCGAGCCGTCACAGTGGCGAGGAATGGACCGAGGACGACGTCAGCAACTGCGCGACCTGGCTGCAGGCAACACCCCCGTCGGTGTCATGAGCGTGCGTCTCGGACGGACCGAGGACGCAATCCGGTCCAAAGCCCAGACGGAGGGCATCGCGCTGTCACCGCCGAACCGGTCGCCGTACGGCGACATGAGCTGAGGACCAGGCGCATGCTGGTGCCGTGGCCGGACAGTGGCGGTGCGGGAAATGCCTCGGGGCGAACGTCCCGGAGCACCACCGGTACTGCCCTGAGCGCGATCCGGCGCTCACCGTGAAGCGAGTGGTGATCGTCGTGTGGCCGCCTTTCCACCGCCCCCGGCGCGGGATCGGTGATGGCCACGGCACGCCGGCGCACTGAACCGCCGGTACGGATTCCGCTAGACCTGGCGGGACCGGTCGAGCTTGCGCTGGCCCGCTCGGTCGACCAGATCCCCGGCCCGCATGCGTTGCCGGGCGGCTCGCGCTACGAGGTGAAGTGGGACGGCTACCTTCACTGAACAAGTCAACCGATGGCCTGCGCGCCTGAGGTACTGATGGTGGGCCGATCCGCGGATCAGGTCCTTGAGGTCGTCGGCAGAACCATGAAGCTGACGGAGGATCAGTCCCTCGCGATCGACAAGCTGCTCCGCCGGCCCGGGCCCGCCCTCGATGTAACCTCGGCGATCATGAGGACCGTAGAGCTGCCCCGCCAAGTAGTGGATAGGCTGGATCGAGCCTCGCGGTTCTGCTCCGCTTCGGCGGGATGTGACAGAGTGTCTCGGCCGTGAGGTGGTTGGATGAGGGATCGCCCGCAGCGATCGCCGAGGCGCTGAGGCAGGTCGCGCCCGCGCTGGGCGAGGACTCGATCGCCGTTCGGGAGTCGGCGAGCGAGGATGACCCCTTGTGGTGGTCAGCGAGTGCGGTCGTGGGCGAGCGATTCGTCGCGAAGTTCGCGTGGTCACGTCCTGCCGCGCTCCGGCTGGCGTACGAGATCGCCGTGCTGGAGGCGTTGGCGCGCGAACCGGCGATTCCGTTTCTGCCGGACGTGGTTGCCAGCAGCACCGATCCAGTGCTCTTGGTGACCAGGCTGGTGCCGGGCAAGGCACTGTTCGACGTCGTGGATTCGCTTGACCGGGACGATGTGGGTCGCCAGTTGGCCCACTTCATGGCGGAGTTGAACCATCCGGTGACCCTGGAACGCGTCGAATCCGTAGTCGGTGACGTTCCGCCTGTATCGCTGCAACCTGTAGCGACCGACGCTGTGCGCGCCGGGTTCGGGAAATGGGTTCGTCCGGATCAGCGTGCCGCTGTCATGCGGTGGTGCGACTGGGCGGACGACGTGCTGGCGACGCCGCAACGGAGTGTCCTGGTGCACGGTGATCTGCATGGCGGAAATCAGGTCTGGGACGGCGGAGACCTTCGCGTAGTCCTCGATTTCGAAACTGCCGGACTCGCCGACGCCGAGTACGACCTGCGGACTTTCCCCGGAACGGGTCCGGGTATCGAGTTATTGACCGCCACCATGCGCCACTACCGGCAGATCACCGGCCGCGAACTGGTAGCTGAGCGTGTGATGGCCTGGCATCTGCGCACGGCCCTCAGCGATGCACTTTGGCGCAGTGAAGCAGGCGTCCCGCTGCCGGATCACCGAACACCGTCAGCCTGGGTCGATGACCTCGCCAAGCGATTCACCGCATTGGGCATCAACCCGGATGTGCTACCACCTGGGACATCGTGAAGCAGCCGTGATGACAGGTCCTAGCGAGGTCGACACCCTTACCGCCAACTGATCACTTGATCCGGCCTGCCGCCGTCGCCAGTTGGTTTTCGGCCTCAGCGCGCCGCTGCCGAAGGTGCTTCAGCGACTCCTCCAAGGCCGCAACTTCGCCCAGCCAGGCCCTGTCCTGTGCCTCGGCCAGGCGCGCTTCGGCGTTGCAAGTCATCTCCTCAATCCGGGGCAGTTGGGCGGGGTCGACGCGCAGGAACCGGCACCGGCTGCAGGCGTGCTCGTGCACGCACGGTGTCCCGTAGGGGCGGTGGCAGTCGCCGAGGGCGACCTTGCGCAGCAGGAAGTGCTGCTCGAACTCGTCCCATTCCTCCCCGGACGCCGGTCGCAGCTCCCCGAACGGGCGCAGGGCGCGGCGGCGTTCGATGAAGAACTGGTGCGCGGCGATGACCTCGTCGGGGAACACGGCGGTGTAGCCGCGGGTGGTGTCGAGGTTGAGATGGCCGAGCAAGGTGGCGGCGATGTGCAGCGGCAGGCCGCTGGAGACCATCTCGGTTGTGAACAGCCGCCGGAAGTCGTGCGGGGTGAACCGGATCGGCTGCCCGGCATCGGACAGGCCTGCATCGGCGGCAAGCTCGCCCAGGAGGCGTCGCACGACGGCGTAGGAGATGACTTCTTGGCGGGTGCCGATCCGGCGTGCGAACAGGTGCGGGAACGGTTCGCCGTGGATCCGTTCGTGCGGGTCGTAGCGCACCGACAGCGGCACGTGCGCTCCGCCGGCCTTCGCGCGGCGCTGCACCGCGAGCAGCACCGTCACCAGCTCCGGGCTCATGGGGATCAGGCGCTCGGCGTCGGTCTTGCTGGGCACGATGTGCAGCAGCGGCACGAGCGTCCCGGTTGTTTGCGAGGTGTAGTGGCGAAGCGACAGTTGGGTCAGCTCGAGCAGCTCTTCGATCCGGACGCCGGTGTGGCGCAGCGTGTCGACGATCGCCCATGCCCAGAAGCCGTCGGATTCGGCCTGGGTGACGTTGACGACGCCGTACTGCAGCCGGATCGCCGGCCCGGAGGGTGCTGGTGAGACGAGCTCGGCGCGCAGCTCGCTGGCGACGTCGCGCGGCGGCCGGGCCCGCGGTTCCGTCCGGCGAAACGTCGCCCCGTCGACGGTGAAGATCTCGCCCGGGCCGGCGGCCAGGGTCGCGGCGTGGAGCCGCTCGGACCAGTCCTTGCGCCGTGCTGCCTCGGCCACGAGCGCTGGCAGCAGCGGCATCAGCATTCGAGTGCGGCCCTGGGTGCGGGATTTCTGTTGGCGCTTCACCTTCGAGGCCAGCTTCGACTCACGGCGGGCCACCGGACAGGGTGCCACCCAGCTGCCCCAGCGGACCGGTTCGTCGTGTGACCATTCCGCCAGATCCCGGTAGAAGCCACGGACTGCGAACAGGATCGAGTGGATCTCGCGCCGCGGCAGCCCATCGGTGGTGACCGCCAGCCGCTCTCGCCAGGTTGGCTGCGGAGGTTTCGTCCGACACCGCTTGTTGGCGAGTTCTGACACCGCCGGGCACGTGTCGGTGCCGCGGATGTTGGTTTGCGTCGACACCGCTTCCGCGCCCGACGGGTGTCAGGTTGTCCGCTGCCTTGTGGCTTGGGCCAGACGGTAGGAGTCGGTGCCGGTCTCGAGGATGGTGCCGCCGAAGGTGAGTCGGTCGACGATGGCTGCACATAGCCGGGGGTCGGTGAAGGTCTTGGTCCAGCCGCCGAAGGACTCATTGGACGCGATCGCGACCGAGGCCTTCTCCTCACGCTCGGTGAGGACCTGGAAGAGGAGTTCCGCGCCGCGGCGGTCGAGTTGCATGTAGCCGAGTTCGTCGATGCACAGCAGGTCGACGCGGCCGTAGCGGGCGATGGTCTTCGCCAGCGTCATCTCGTCGGCGGCCTCGACGAGCTCGTTGGCAAGCTGGGTCGCCAGGGTGTACTTGACCCGGTAGCCGGCCATGGCGGCCTCGGTGCCGAGTGCGATCAGCAGATGGGACTTGCCGGTGCCGGAGTCCCCGATCAGACACAGCGGCTGTCCCTTCTGGACCCATTCGCACTTGGCGAGGGTGTGGATCACGGCGGGATCGATGTTGGGGTTGGCGTCGAAGTCGAAGGCCCGCAGGGACTTCTCGCGGGGGAACTTGGCGGCCTTGATCCGGCGTTCGGACCGGCGTCGGGCGCGATCGTCGCACTCGGCAAGCAATAGTTCGGCGAGGAACCCGCGGTAAGACATCTGCTCACGCCCTGCCCGGTCGGCGTAGTCGGTGAAGGAGTTGCGGATGGTGGGCATTCGCAGCATCCGGCACGCTTGGTCGATCGCGGCGTCGGCTGCTTCTTCGGTCATTCCACGGCGCTTGGTGGTCACGGTGCGGCTCCTTCGTTCGGGGTGTCACGTCGGCTGGCCAACAGCTGGTCGTACTTCTCCACGCTCGGCAGCGGCCGAGTGTCGGCCGGGATGTGGGCGCGGAGCCGGCGCTCGGTCAGCGATCGCACGGCAGGGATCTCGCCTTCTCCGCGTGCCCTGTCGCCGCTCATCAGGGACTGGTGGTCCGCTGTCGTGTCGTCGGCTCCGCCATCTGCTGTGTCGTTGTACTTGCGCGCTTCCAACGCGACAGCGTCCGCGGTGAGCGCGCCTGCACGCAGCGCCGTCGCGAGTCCGGCGACGACGTGGTCGTGTGGAAGGTGCCGGTGCATCATCAGGACCTCAATGAGGGCACGGGTGCCGTCAGCGTCACCGTGGGCCTTGCAGGCCGCGGCCCACCAGGCGTCGTGAACGGGCGTGAACCGCCCGGATGCCCTGGCCTGCTCCAGCGCTTTCGCACCGGGTAGCGCGCCCGGTTTGCGGAGGAGGACCTCGAGATAGTGGTCCAGGTCGACCCGGGTCGAGCCCTTGGTCATGAGCCGTTCGTGGCGGGCGATCTCGGTCCTGCCGTCGAACACGACCAGGTCGCTGGCGTTCAGGAGCACCCGGGCTTGACGGCCGACCATGCGCGCGGGCACGGAGTACTTGTTCATCCGGACCGTGACCTGGGCGTACCGGTCCACGCGCGGGGTGAACCAGCGGCCGGTCTCGAACGGCTCGGTCGGAAGGGGCGCGAAGAGTGGCTGCTCGGTGGCGAAGTGTTCCCCGACCGTGCGGGCGCGGGACCCGATCCGCCGGGCGTCGTCGGCTTCGTCCCAGGCGTCGACCATAGCGTCGAGCTCGGCGAGGGAGTCGACTTCTGGGATGGGGACGAGGTGGTTGCGTCGGAACCAGCCGATCTGCCCCTCGACGCCGCCCTTCTCGTGCGCACCTTGGATTCCGGGCTGGCAATAGAAGGCTTCGATGCCATAGTGGGAACGGACGGCGGTCCACCTGTCGGCCTCGACCCGCTGGCGGGAGAACCCGATCACGCTCGCGACGGCGGCCTTGAGGTTGTCGTAGCGGATCTTCCCGGTCGGCACCCCGCCGAGCACGTTGAAGGCGTGGACGTGACCCTCGAAGAAGGCTTCCTGCCCAGCCGAGGCACTGACCCTGTGCACGGCCTTGCCCGAGTAGGAGAGCCGAAGGCTGAACAGCGCGCAGGTTACGAGCTCGCCGCGCAGGCGGATGGCGACGTCGCCGAAGTCAACCTCGGCCTCGCGGCCCGGGAGGTGCTCTTGCGGGATGAACGCGTTGGCAGGTTCCCGTCCGACCTCGACGCGAATCTCACGGCGTCGGGTGGCGACGTACTCGCGGACCATCCAGTACGACACCACCCCGGCCCCGTCATGTTCGTCAAGCAGTCGATCGAAGATCCGCTTCGCCGTGTGTCGCTGCTTCCGCGGCGCGTCGAGGTCCGAGCGCAGCCAGTCGTCGATCACCACTCGGTACGCGTCAAGCCGTGAGCCGCGTTTGGGCGGTTGCTTTCTCTCCTTCGGCCATGCAGATTCCAGCGCCGCTGTCACGGTTCGGAAGCCGACGCCGTGCTTGCGCTGCAGCGCGCGGTTGGACATCCCAGATCGGGCATCCCGTCGGATCGCCGCGTACAGGTCGACCCGGGAACGCGGCTGCGTCATCGGTGGCACTCCTGACGTGAGCACGCCATGAGCACGCCGTGGGCACGACTTTCGGCACCGGGCCACCGCCCGGGAACGGTGACCGCATGCGACCACAGCCCGGAATCACTGGCCCTACCGAGGTGCCTGGTCATGTGCTGCGCAGGGCTTCGGTGGGCGGTACTGAGTCGGCCCGGAGTGGAGGGTACGACCGACGACGGAGCCGATGAGCAGCGAGTAGGCCAGGTCGAGTCCCACTGAAGCCCAGGTCAGTACGACGGCCCGGCCTTGCGTGGTGACGAAGACGTTGGTGACGAGCACGCCCAGGATCAGGCCTGTGATGCCGCCGACGACATCAACCTCGACACCACCTGTCCGCCCCGTGTCCCTGGCGCGACGAAGATCTGCTTGCGCGGTGCCTAATCGGTCTTCCCGCAACACCTCGCAGGCCCCTCAGTGTTCGCTGCTGAAGAACCGTAGCAACAGCGGGCCGACGGTCTGTGGGTCGACGACGTGATCCGGCCCCTCGAGGGTCTCCCGTTGAGCGTGGGGTAATTGGTCTGCAAGCTCGTCGGCTGCGCGGTCGAAGAAGTCCGAGGGCAGGCCTGCCATATAGGGGACCGTGATCGGTCCTCCGGTGGTGACCAGGACCGGTTGGGTGACCGTTGCCAGTCGATCGGCCGGCAATTGGTAGCGGTTGAGGAAGACGCTGTCGTGGACCAGCGTGGGCGCGAGGGCGACCGAATGCGCCCAATGCGCCGTCTGCTTGCCTGCCGCTTTCCTGGCCGCGATGTTGTCGTCGGAGGCGCCGCTCAAGCGCATGAACAGTTCGAGAACCTCCTCGTCTCGCCCGGCGTCGAAGGCGCGTCGGGTGTCCGCGACGTACTCCTCGAATCGCTGGCGGATGTCGTCCCCGACCGCGTAGGGCACCTCCCACACGGCGATCGTGTCGATGGCTGACCCGGCCGCGGCCGCTTCCAGCGCCAGCGCGCCACCAGAGGACGCCCCGAACAGGTGTGCCGAGCCGCCCGCCTCCGCGATCAACGCATCCAGGTCCTCGATCTCCCTCTCCACGGCGTACGGCTCGGTGAAGCCGCTCGCGCCGCGTCCCCGACGGGCATAGTTGTAGACCGTGAAGTGCTCGGCGAGAGCCGGCGCCAAGGGAGCGTTCTCCACCCCCTCGTCGAGTGCTCCGCCCACCAGAATGACGGCCGGACCGCTTCCCTTCCGGTCGTAGGCGATGGTGGTGCCATCGTTTGATGTCACGCGAAAGGCCATCTCGTTCATCTCACATCTCCGTTCGAGAGGTTTGTCTCAGCGCCTGAGCAGCGTGCCGACGACGGCCTCGGTGCGCGACCACCGCGTCCTTGCGATCACGGCCGCCACGATGAGTAAGGCGAGCGGCAGCCAAGGGCTCTGCTCGAGCACGAACTGATCGGTGATGACAGCACCGGTCAGCAATGCCGCCAACCCGAGACTGGCCAGGCCCGCCAGAGCCGGGATCAGAAGTCCAACCCCTCCCGCGACCTCCAGCGCTCCGACCAGGTACCGGAGCCACTGGCCAGCCCCGATGTCGGCGAACATGTCCACCATGACCGGGTCGCCGGCGAGCTTCGAGATTCCGCCGCCGGCGATTATCGCCGCCAGCACGACGTGCAGAATCCAGACCCCGATGCTGCTCGCCCGCCCGGGCGTGTGCGCAACGGTTTCCGAGTTTTTCTTGGGGATGGTGCTCATTCGGCTCTCCTTGTCGTGTCCGGGTCTGGTAGCGGTGATGGCTTTGGCCGAGTGGGCCGGGTTGTCGGAGTTGATTTCGACCAAGTGCTCGCGGTAGCGGCATCTACTTCTTGTTGCGGTAGAGGACCATGGTGATGGGACCGAAGACCGCGACGAGAAGTACGGACGAGACGAGCACCCAGCCGATTTCCCCGGCGGGCACCGAGCCGTCCATCAGGCCGCGTACCACGGTCGCCAGGTGGGTGATCGGGTTGACCTCGACGACCGCCTGCATCCACCCGGGCATCGTCTTCGGGTCCACGAAGATGTTGCTCACGAACGTCAGCGGGAACATCACCATCATGCTGACCCCCGCCACCGAGTTCGGCGTGCGCAGGATCAGGCTGAGCATCGTCCACAGCCACGACAGGCAGAACGAGAACACCAGCAGCAGCACCACCGAGAGCACCACGCCGACGGCGCCACCCTCCGGCCGGAACCCTAGGACCAGTCCAAGCGTGATCACGATCGCCGACCCGATCGAGTAGCGCACCACATCGCCGAGCAGGGCGCCGACCAGCGGCGACGGTCGCCACACCGGAAGTGACCTGAACCTGTCGAACACCCCCTTCTGGATGTCGGTGTTCAGCGTTATGCCGGTGTTCATGGTGATCATGACGTTCGCCTGCACCAGGATCCCGGGCAGCAGGAACTGCAGGTACTCCTGAGTCGACCCGGCGAGCGCGCCACCGAACAGGTAGGTGAACATCAGTGTGAACATGATCGGGAACATGGTCACGTCGACGAGCTGCTCCGGGACGTGTTTGATCTTCAGCAGAGCGCGCCAGCCGAATGTCAACGAGGTGCGCACCGGGCCGGGGCGAGACGGCCGCTCACCGGCCAACAGCACGCTGCGCAGCGCGTCCTCAGTGACCGGCGCCGACCCCTGCTCCGCGGACGTGGCGGTCATGCGGCATCCTCCTCGGGTGTCTCCTCGGCGGCGTGTCCGGTCAAGGTGAGGAACACCTCGTCCAGGCTCGGCTGACCGAGCGCGAACTCGGTGACGTCGATGCCGCTGCGGGACAGCTCGGCCAGGGAACGGGCGACCCGCTCGGGGTCGGAGATCCGCGCGGACAGCGCGGCCGGGTCAGCGGACGGCTCAGCCGCCACCTCGAGGACGCCGGCGAGGACCCGCTCTGCCTCGGCCCGCTGCTCGGGCGCACGTAGCCGTACGTGCAGCGAGCCGGCGCCGACCGATGCCTTGAGCTCGCCGCTCGAGCCCTCGGCGATCACCTTCCCGTGGTCGATCACCGCTATCCGGTCGGCCAACTGGTCGGCCTCGTCGAGGTACTGCGTGGTCAGCACCACGGTGGCGCCCTCGGCGACCATGCCCCTGACGATCTCCCAGACCTGGTTCCTGCTGCGCGGGTCGAGCCCGGTCGTGGGCTCGTCGAGGAAGATCAGTTCGGGGGTGACGACCAGGCTCGCCGCGATGTCGATGCGCCTGCGCATCCCGCCGGAGTACTTCTTCACCTGCCGGTCGGCCGCCTCGGCAAGACCGAACGCGTCGAGCAGGTCGGCCGCCCGCTCCCTGCCTCGGCGGCGTGAGTAGCCGAGCAGCCTGGCGAGCAGCAACAGGTTCTCCACCCCGGTGAGGTCTTCGTCGACCGACGCGAACTGCCCGGTAAGGCCCACCCTGCTCCGCACCGCCCGGGCGTCACGCACGACGTCGTAGCCGAGCACTTGCGCCTCTCCGGCGTCGGGGCGCAGGAGCGTGGCCAGCATGCGGATCGTGGTGGTCTTGCCCGCCCCGTTCGGACCGAGCACGCCGTACACGCCCCCGGCGCTCACGGCCAGGTCCACACCGGCGACCGCGTGGGTCGTGCCGAAGCTCTTCTTCAACCCTCTCGTCTCGATCGCGAGCTTTCCCATGGGTTCGATTCCTTCTCTCGGCGTTGCGAACGGATTGGTGAGCTAGTCAAGTTTGACTACTTGGCCAGAGCAGACAAGGACGAAACGTCTAGTCAAGTTGATTAGACGCGCATCTTGAGGTGATCGGGGACCGTTCGCCACGAACCCGGATCATCGGCCATGGCGTAGGCGCCCTCAGACAGTCGTTTGCTCAGGCTCTTCGCCCACTCCAGTTCGGTGCGTGCCTGTCCCGCCCACAGTTCGGCCTGATCGCGGACGTGCTCGGGGGTGTCCCGATTGGGGTGCTCCCGCCACTCGGCCTGCACTACGAGCTCCGCTTCCAGTCGCGCGACCCGCTCGTTAACCTGCGCGATGGCATCTGTCCTGGTCAGCATGGGCAACATGGCGATGGACGCGTTGAGCATGTCCGGGTCGTGGGTGCGCCGCAGACCGTCGCGGACCAGTTCGACCATCTCGTCACGTCCCCGAGCTGTCGCGCGGTACAGAACGCGCTCCGGCCCGGAGTTGCCCGGCTCGGCGTGTTCGGTGAGGAGGCCATCAGCCGCCGCCTTCTTCAGCGCGTGATAAATCGAGCCGGGCTTGATCTTGGCCCAACTCTCCGCACCCCAGCTCTGCAGTTCGGACCGCACCTGGTAGCCATGCGCGCCGCCGGAGAGGTGCACGATACCGAGTACCAGGAGCTTCGTCGCCGACATGCGCCCACCTCCGCTCAACCCTCTCGTCTCGATCGCGAGCTTTCCCATGGGTTCGATTCCTTCTCCCGTGTTGCGAACGGATTGGTAGAGACTAGTCCAGTTTGACTACTTGGCCAAAGTACACGAGGAAGAAACGTCTAGTCAAGGTTGATTAGGCGCGCATCTTGAGGTGATCGGGGACCGTTCGCCACGAACCCGGATCATCGGCCATGGTGTAGGCGCCCTCAGACAGTCACTTGCTCAGGCTCTTCGCCCACTCCAGTTCGGTGCGTGCCTGTCCCGCCCACAGTTCGGCCTGATCGCGGACGTGCTCGGGGGTGTCCCGATTGGGGTGCTCCCGCCACTTGGCCTGCTCTACGAGCTCCGCTTGCGCGCCCGCCAGGGTGGTGTCAACTCCCACCAACACTAGGGTGCCCTCCTGGTCCGGGTGGTGTCAGCACTGACCTACAAACGGTGCTGGTGGAGACCTCCAAAGCCACCAGGTCGCGGCTGTCACCGGAGCGAGCCGCAGATCCTTCTGATCCGGGTTGATCTGCAGCACCTCCCACCAGAACAGCCGCGCAAGCCGGTAGGCCAGGCCTTGCAGTGACCCGTAGTCCATCCCCGCTTTGATCTCGCTGAGGTAGTCGACCAGCACGTCCCGCACGCCCGAAGGCGGGATGCCGTACCGGTCGACGAGCGTTGCCGCGGAGTGCTGGCGGGTGTTGCCTTTGGCCGACCACGCCGCCCGCAGCGTCGCCGGCTCACCCGCGAACGGGCCCAAGGCGACCATCAGCTCCCACGCCAGGTGCTCGCGGCGGTGCCGCCCTGACGTCTTCACGACGTCGGCATAGTGGAGCAGTTGCTCGCCTTCCAGCTGGTCCAGGCGCCGCCCGGTCCGGATCATCACCCGCGACAGGCAGCCCTCGGCGTCGAACTGGTGCCGCAGCAACGCGTCGCGGTAGGTCGGGAGAGCCCGAAGCCGTGCCGCGGCCTCGGGGTCGTTGACCGTCAGCATCTTGGCCGGCAGGTGCGCACCGGCTCGCGATTCCAGCTGCCACCCGTACGACGGCCGCAGCACGCGACCGGCCATCAACGCGTTCGCCGCGTAGCCGATCTTGCGCTGCAGGGCCTCGTCCGAGCCGACCACCGCGCTGCGCCAGGCCCGCGGTGCCGAGTCTGCGCCGCTGGACAGCCACCGCTCTTCCCAGCTGTCGCCGGGAAACTGCTCCAGCCACTCCAGAACCCTGCGGATTGCCGGCCGCACGGGCTTGATCCGGAACGAGTCGCCGAGGTGACCCAGCACGAAGCCGACCGTCGCGTCCCGGTCCAGCCCCTGCACCAAGTGGCCCGCAGCGTCGCCGGGCAGCAGCGGTGGCGGCGACCCCAGGTCGTAGGCGCGCGTCTTCACAATCCGGCCGTTGGCATCGACACGAGGATCTGGCGCGACAGTGCCCAGCGACAGCAGTTTGGTCGACGGCCCAGCGGCCTTGCGGGTCTGGTTCGCGCGACGCCGTGACTCCAAGATCGCCTTACCGCCGCCCCGAGCTGCGCTCTGGCCCGTCACGCGCCGATCCCCAGCAGCTCCAGGACGGCCGCGGCGTCGTAGGCCGGCCCGATCACCGGTCCGTCGACCCGGGGCCGGGCGTAGTGTTCGAGGACCTTTCCGACGAGCTCCTCCAGGCGCGGCTGAGCGTAGATCTGGGTCGTCGTCACGCTCACGTGCCGGAGGACCGTCTGCACGTCGAACAGCGTGAACGCCGGATCAGACAGCATCCGCGCCGCCGCGGTGTGCCGGAAATCGTGCAGGGTCCAGTTCGAGCCCAGCGCTGCGTTCGCGCGCTGAAGCACCGCCCGGGCGGCGTGGTATGTCAGAGGGCGTGGCGTTCCCTGCCGGGTCCACCACACTGGGCCACCCGGCGTGACGGGCGGTCGTTCTTCATTCAGATAGAGCGCGAGCCAGACGAATGAGTCGACGCTGGCCGGGATCGTCTCCCGCAGGCGGCTGCCCTTGCTAGTCACCGTGATCGTGTTCGCGCCCGCGTCCACATCGCCGTCGTGCTTCAGCCCCACCAGCTCGCTCGCACGGGCACCGCTCGACAGCCAGAACGACACCAACGCGCGGTCGCGGTGACTGCGAAGCGTGCCGAACAGCGCTTCGGCCGCCTCGTCGGGGATCGCCCGCCACACCGGCCGAGGTGTCTTCTGCCGATACGTGGCCCGCCGGTGTACCACGAAGTTCTCCATCGGATTGTGGTGCGCATGCAGCCGCTCGCCACCGCGACCGCGCTGCGCCGGCACCGGGTTCACCAGCGGTCCAGCATCAGTCGAGCAAGCCCACTCGTAGAAGCCGAACAAGACACTCAGCTGATGATTGATCGTGCGACTGGCGTACGTCGCCGCAAGCACCGGCTTGCCGGTCACCGGGTTCACCGAACCCGGCGGCGGCGCGTCGGGCCGGCGCCGGACTCGCTGCGGGTTCGGGGCCTGCTGCAACCACTCGACGAACGACCGCACATCCAGCCGCTCTGCCCGCTCCCACGGCGTGTACTGGCGATGCAGGAATCTGAACCAGCGCAACAGATCGAACGCGTAGCTGCGCAGCGTCGCCGGACTGCAATCCGAAGCCGCCAGCTCACGGAGATACCCCGACGCCGCCACATGCTCGAGCTCGGGGAACAACACCCGCCACCGCAGACCCGACTCAAACCCCACCACGCGACCCGGCTCAGCAACTGGCACGCCACACCCTCTCCCGACACCTGCGGTAGCACCAACTGATGCTCAGAAGAGTTCAGTCAACTAGCCGGGTCGCCGTGGTACGCCGTGGCAGCACGGCGCGGTTGTGGACCCGTAACCGCAACGACATCAGCGACCGGTTCCCCGACATCGTCGCCGCCGCAGAGAAGCAGCTCCCCGACGGATCGGTCCTGGACGGTGAACTGGTCATCCTCGGTGCAGACGGCCGGCTCAGCTTCGATGCTCTCCAGCAACGCCTCGTCACCAGCCCGGCCAAGGCCCGCGCCAAGGCAGCCCAGCTACCTGCCGCCTACGCGGCCTTCGACCTGCTGGCGATCGGCGGAGTCGATCTACGCACGCAGCGTTGGACAGCTCGCCGCCAGCGACTTGAGCAACTGGCCGCAGGCTGGGCGCCGCCGCTGCAACTGACTCCCGTCACCAGCGATGTCGACGACGCGAGGCAGTGGTTTGAGGTGCTGCCCGCCGCGATGGGAGTGGAAGGGCTCGTCGTCAAAGGCGCCGCCACCCGCTACACCCCCGGCCGCAGAGACGCCTGGGTCAAGGTCAAGCACCGCGAAACCCGAGAGGTGATCGTCGGCGGCGTTATCGGCCCGATCGATCGTCCCGAGGTGGTGATCGCCGGCCGATACCGGGCCGGCGAGCTCGTGATGGTGGGGCGGACGGTGCCGCTCAGCGTCGCGGATTCCCACCAGCTCGGCGCCGTCCTGCGTCCCGCGACGCGCGGGCATCCGTGGCCGGACGAGATCGCGTCGGTGCTCTGGGGTGGCAAGGACTCGAAGAAGCCACTGACAAAGGTCCGCCCTGACGTCGTGGTCGAGGTCCTGGCCGACGCAGCGATGCAGGCCGGCCAATGGCGCCACGGCCTGCGGTACGTACGGTACCGAGCAGACATGCAGCCAGACGACGTCCCGACACTCTCTGAGCCCAGCGAGGCTGGCTGATCATGGGCCCCAGACGGACCGCGGCGCTCGACCAGTGGCTTGGGAGCTGCCAGCTCGCGCCGTTCAGGTATGTCTGAGCTTGGAGGGCCACACCTGGTGCTCTGGATCCCACCAAAGCACGTGGAACACGTGGTCCACCAGAAAGCCGTACAAGCGATTCTTGCCGCTCAGTTGGAATCGAACAAGCTGGGTGAGGTCTGCCCTGTTGATGTCCGTCAAGCGCTTCTGTGCGTGCGCTGGCATCTTCTCGACCTCGTACTGCTTGGCCAGGATGTTGTCTGGAGCTAGCAGCTCTTTCCAGGTCATGGACTCGATGTTGCCTAGTTTGCCGAGCACCTCGATGAGCTTCGCCGTTTCCATGCTGTCAAAACACCAGTCGCCGTCGTGATCGACGTCGGCGAACGCCCAGTGGGGCTTGCGCTCTCGCCATGCTGGATCATCGGGGTCCGCGAGGCGGCGGGGCTGCTTGTCCGCCGCAGGTGATTGGTATGAACCAGGCTTCTTCGTAGCTGGCGCGTATGGTGCGGATCGAGGTTGCTTGTTGCCCTTGCCGCCTTTATTGCCGGGCGCCATCGGTCAGTCAGTGCTCGCGGAGGTCAGGCCGTCGTAGTACTCGTGCATATCGGCTTCGAGGATTTCCGCCGATGACCACTCTCCCGGGCGGGCGTGCGCTCGCTCGCGAGCTGCAATCCAGGGACCCTCACGATGCGTCAGCTCGCTGAGCTGGTGGGCTGTCATGGGTGCGTAGTAGTCGAGGACTGCGTCGATGGACTCGCGCTCGCCTTTATCGAGCTGCTTCGGGTCACCGCTCGGCCACTCCGAGACCGTGAACAGGCCACGGTGATTGCGGTATAGATCCCGAACCACCGGTCCGTTCGCCCAAGCCTCAATGCGCTCGGAGAAGAGGGAGCGCTCTTCCCACACGAGGTGCCAGGCTTTCGAGTAGTAGACCAGCTTCTCAAGCTTCATAGCGCTCATGCCACCGAGGCGATCGAGGATGTACGCCGCTACATCATGCGCAGTAGCCATACTTACCCCCTTCTCCGACCGCACGAGTTATCCACAGGTTGTGCACAGGTTCCCCACACGTTGTCCACCGTAGCGCACGTCCATGCCACCGACGACCGCGAACGGCTTGGCGCCGATCACGTTGTTGCGTCGATTGGGCGCGATGGATACAGTCTATCGAACAGGTGTTCGATTGTCGACCTCATGCGATGTCCACCGTACCCGCGCTCATTCCACGGAGCGTTCGGGCTTGCGATGCGCATTTGCGCGTCGGGACCACTGGGTGGCCCGCTGGTCGGTCCCGATGATCGGTTGGCGTATCGGCTGGCCGCTGGACGAGTTTGTTCACTAGGCTGACGCGGCTCGCTCACCTCATGAAAAGTGGTCGCCAATGCTCTCCGACGCCGAGCTCCTTCTGGGTCTGGGCCGCCACCTGTCGGCCTACGAAGTGTCGCCCTCGCATGCTGCCCTCGACTCGTTGCAGTTCGCCGGCCAGGTCTACGAGTTGGCGTGGCGCTTGCGGAACTCCCAGGTCTCCACCGGCAATCGGATCGAGGCGATCGCCATCGAGGCCCGCGTCGGAACGCGGCAGCTTCACCGCGACGTTTTGCCCACCATGGAGCAGCTGGGCTGGGTCGAGTGCCGCCGCGACGCAGAGAACCGGCTGGTCAGCGTCGAGGCACTGATCCCGCCGAACGAGGTCCTCATCGCCGACGCGTCCCGGCTCCTGGACATCCTGCTCGTCAGCTCTGTCCAGCGCGCGGCGCTCGAGCTCATCCGCGCCACGAGCCGCCAGCCTCTGCCGGTGGAGGCCGCCATCCAAGCCGCGATCCAGTGGGGCGAGGAGGCTGCCACCGCTGCGCTCGGGCACCTGGAGGCGGTCAATCTGGTGCGCCGCATCGAGCACGAGGTCGATCGGCCCGTGGTCTTCAATCCGAACATCTGGACCAACGACCAGCAGGCGGCCACCGCCGCACTCCGGGCTCAGGATGCACGCGCGAGCATGGAGGTCGGAGCGCTGTTGGAGGAGATCGCCGTCGCACCGGGCATCCCGGAGAAGCACGTGACCTCGACCGAGCAGCGTTGGATCGACTTCGCCGTCTCGCAGGGGCTGGTCGAGAGGTCGATCGTACAGACCTCGGATGGGTCTGAGGAGAGATTCTTGTTCAGCCCACACCTGAAACGCGACGCCTTCGGCACTGCGCTCACCGATCCTTCCGGGCATGTGCGGCAGTTGGTCGGCAGCATGATCTACGCCTCGACGTTCGCCTCATGGAAGCTGCACAGCCCGGGAGGGTTCCTGTACACGCTGATCCGCGACGGCGAGGCCGGCAACGTCTCCAACATCGGGACCGACTATCCGATGCTCGAGACGGCCGGCACTATCCAGGTCGTCCCAGGTGGACGCTCCGGAACGTTCCGGATGGTCCTTCTTCAGTCCGACATCGCCGAATCCGCGCTGTCGATCATCGACTCCCGCGGGTCCACGAACCGAGGTGATGCCGGCAGCCTGCAGAACCTCGGCGACCAGCGGAGCTACAGCCACGTCGAGCGGGAACGCGCGAAGATGGCTTCTGTGGCAGATACCGACGACCGTGAGGCAGCCCGCCTCATCGCTGCTCTGCGCGACGTCGCCTCAGGAGGTGCGTTCGGTGTCTGACGACGAGGTACCCTTCGATGACGTCCAGCCCACCACCGGCACGCCGGCCGAGGCGACGCCCGCCGACGAGAAGGCGGCGGAGACGGTGCAGGGGTCTGCTCAGCAGCGAGGCGGCGAGCAGGCCGAACCGTCGGCGCCGCAGATCGCGACGGAGACCGCCACGGGAACCGACGTCGCCAAGCCGGTGATCGGGAATACGCCCGGTCCGGGCGAGACCATTGCGGCTGATGGCCCAGCGGACTTGGCCCCGGGACCCGGCCCGCTCAAGCGCCTGGCTTCCCCGACCTCGACCGCCCGGGGGCCCGGACGCAGCCGGGGCCGCAAACGCTCAGGCGGAGGGGCCGCTGCTCGGGCTGAGGGTGGTGACACGGACCAAGCCGCCGATCCGGGCGGGGACCTGGAGCGGCGGGTCGGCCGCACCGAGTTCAACGACGGCGCGCTGGTCCGGCTGCGCGTGCCTATCCGTGTCGATGCAGACTCTGGCCGGGATGTCCTCACCGACATCGACGTCCTTGCGGTCGACGTCGATGGGCGGTTGCGGATCTCGCGCTCCATCCTCGAGTGCAAGAGCGGCAAAGGCCAGGCCGGCGAACCCGACCGCCTCCTGTGGCTCGCCGGGTTGCAGCGGTTCCTCGGCTTCGAGCGCGCTGTTCTCGTCCGCCAGACGGTCTCGCGGCGCGGTCGCGGGCTGGCGCGCGCACTCGGCCTGCGAACCCTTGACGTCGCCACCCTTGCCAGTCGTGAGGCAGCGCATGCATGGCTGCCCGAGCGGTTCGGGCACGTCGATGGCGCCGAGTGCCTCGCCGCTGAAAAACGCACCGATACCCAACTCAAGGGCCTGGGACACATCCCGCCTGATCTGGTCGCGTTCCTCCGATTCGACGCGCTGCGCTCGGTGCCACACCAGATCCTGCGTGCTGTTGCGTCGCTAGGCCGTGCGGTCGATGGAGGCGGCGTGCTGCCGAACCCGACGCGGGTGGTGCTGGCGGGTCACGCCCTAGTCGTGCTGATCGCGGCTGCGCTCGCGGACGCCGGTAAGCTCGATGAGATGTCATCGGCCGACTTGCTCGAGCGGACCAGGCGTGCACTGGTTACCGGCAACCCGGAAGACGAGCAGGTCCTGTCGATCCTGGGTCGGGCCGATGCGCTGGTGGCCTACTCCCTGGAGCGGGTGCACGCCGCCTACCGGGAGGCCGGCGCCAAGCGTCTGAATGTCGACTTCCCCTCGCTCAAGGCGACCGTCACCACCCCGCCGGGGTGGGCGCCGCGGTACATCGATCTGGTCGAGAAGCTCCGCGCGAATCCCGCTGTCGCGCGGCAGATGCTGCAGACCACCGAGCTTGCGGTCTTCGAGGCGCTCGTCGGCGGGCAGGCCCACCGGGCCCCCGCCTTCGACCACCTGTTCACCCAGGAGCACCGATACATGCTCAACGTGGCCCGGCGGTGCCTGGAGGACGTCGCCGGCGTGGCAGTCGCCGACGCGCTGACCCCTGCACTTGACCTGGACTTTTCCCGCGGCGCCCTGGCCCGGGGCGACCGCGACGCCGCGCCCAAACAGAGCTGATCCGGCACCGCGCCCGCTGCGCCGCGTCACGGCTGTCTCGGTTTGGCTTGGAACCGTGAGGGTGCCAAATCCGCACAGAACGAGCTCAGGACGAACAGATGGCCAAGTCGACACAGCATCAGCACGTAGTGCCCAGGGCGTACCTCCGCGGGTTCGCCGACGCCACGAAGCATGTTGTCGTTTGGCGTCGCGGTCAGCATCCGGAGCACCGGCTGCACATCTCAAATGTCGCGGTCCGCAAGGGGTTCTACAGCTTCTCGATGCCCGGCGGAGCTAAGTCCGACGGCATCGAAGCCTGGCTGGACAGGAGCATCGAGTCCCCCGCGGCTCCGGTCCTGAAGGCGCTGTGCGCGACCACCGGACCGCTGCAAGGGAGCGGCGAAGCCGGCGTCCTCGCCCGGTTCGTCGCCGCTCAGTTGCTTCGCACCCCGACGGTGGCCGGGCACATGCGCGACATCGACGAGCACCTGCGACCGTTCCTGTTCACCCTGGAACTGCTCAAGGCCGAAGGCTTGAACGCCGCTGATCTGAGCGCCGCCGAGATGTACCAGTGGCAGATGGCCGGCAGACAGATGGCGGAGACGCACGGCACGCTGGGCGACGAGAACTCCCGGCTGCGAACCATCATGCGAACCTTCGACGGGTTCGCCGCCGCGCTGTCATGCCGCAGCTGGACGGTACTCGCGGCAACCGATGACCTGCTGATCACCGGCGACGCGCCGGTGGCCACCCTAAACCCCCTCCAGAGCGGCTGGAAGGGACTGCTGCCGGCCGGCGCTCCGGTCTTGATGCCAATCACGCCGACGCGACTGCTCGTCGGGGAAGAGCATCCGCTGGGCCAGGACCACATCCTTCGACCCGAGCTCGCGCGGGCCGTGAACGAGGAGGTCGCGGCGAACGCCGATGATGCCATCATCAAGGCCCCCTCGAGCAGCTGGCCGACATACCTTGACCTCGCGTCGGCGCCGCCGAAGCTGCCACCTCCCAACATCACGATGGAGCCCTCTCAAGCACCGCCGACGCAGCTCACCTACCCGGCTATCAGCGACCCAACCGTCAAGGATCTACTCAAGCAACTCGGCGCCTGAAGCAACTGAGAACCCGGTCACATGCAGGTCAGGCAAGCCCTCATTGGCCATCCTGCGAGGCTAGTCCTGTGTCGGGCCAGCGTCTGCTGGGGGGAAGCGGACTAGAACATAAGTTCGATTAATGTCATGATGTGGTCATGGTTGGACGCTTCAATGTGCGACCGGGCGACGGGGTCACTGAGTGGCTGGTGTGGGACAACGCCATGAACGGGCACCGCGGGAGCGGTCTGTCGCAGGCTGAGGCAAATGAGGTCGCCGCAGACCTGGAGTTGCAGTACGACGTCCACGGTGCGCGCGACGCGGCGAACGTCCGGCGAGTCAGCCCACCGGTGCCGGTCGATGCCTTCCAGCGCGCCGGCGTGCTGGATGCGTGGGTCCTCGAAAGCGGCCGCTGGCTCGGCCGTGTACGGCAGCCTGATGGGCGGATCGCCTGGATCGACCAGGATGACCTCCGCGCGACGCCCAGGAGCGCGCAGGCTCCCTCGCAACAGGAGGAGGCGAGCTGATGCCAGGTCCGTTGCGTGAACCGGTGATAACGCTGGTCGGCGGTCCAGGGGACCGGCAGGTCTTCTATGTCTCCGACTGGGAGGAACGACGCCTGGCCGCTGAACGGATGGGCCGAACCGCGGGCGAGTTTTGTGGGTGGCCGCTTGCCTACCAGCCCGAGACTCACGGGAGCACTCGTTGGGTCTGGATCGGTGGAGAGCGGTGGCCGAGGAAGCCGTTAGCCGGCCAGGCGGCCTAAACCTCGAACGGGTCGCGGACCAGGGCTAGCCGGCGAGCTGGTCCGGAACCTCGATTGGTGGACGCCCAGAACGCCGCCAGGTCCATGCGAACGTGGCATCCACGCCAGCGACGTAGCCCGGCAAATCAGGCCACTCGCGACCCCGAAGCGCCATGACCTCGGCCTGCACAGCCTCCTCCTCGATCAGCTCCTCGATCGCCAGCGTGTGCACGCGCGTGATCGGCGACAGCGCCAGGCCGCCGCGCCGGCCGTTGACCGGCACGTCGTACGTCACGTCAGCATTCGCGATCCACCGGCAAGCCGACACGACGCCAGTCACGAAGCCCTCTTCGCGGCCCTGCTCCTTCAGTGCGTCGGCTCGTTGCTCGGCCGCCAGCCACACCCGGGCGAAGTCCCGTACGCGCACGCCGCGCAGATGCTCACGCCGAATCCGGTCGAAGTCATCGCCCCTCAGCTCCATACCACAACACGATCCCACCGCGCGCCGACAGTCACCAGATTCCGGTACAGGAACATCAATGTTGTGTACAGTTCTGTACATGAGCCACACGTTGCCGATCTCGGAGGCCCGAGGACAGCTCGGGGCACTGGTCCGCCGGGCTTCGGCCCGGCGGGAGCGGACCACGATCACCGACCACGGCCAGCCGGCTGCGGTGATCATCAGCGCCCAGGAGCTGGAAGACCTCGAAGACCAGCTCGCGATCGCCCAGTACCAGGCAGAGAAGGCGACCGGCCAGCTTCGGACGGTTCCGCACAGCGAGGTTAGGCGCCGCCTTGGCATGAGCCGGGCGTGACCTACGAGATCGTCTGGAGCGAACGAGCGCTCGACCAGGCCGCCGGGTTCCTTGCCGACGATCCCGAGGGTCTGGCGCAGCTCATGGCCGCAGTCGACATGCTGGCCGACGAGCCGCGTCCCGAGGGAACCGCGGAGTATGGCTCACCTGACGTACGACGGATGCACGTCGGTCGGTACCGGGTTCTGTACGACGTGAACGACGCCACGGTGACCGTCGTAGTCATCCACGCCGGGCGTACTAGCTGACGCTCGCCGCTTCTGCCACCGCCGGAACGGCAGGGAGCACAGACCACAGACCACAGACCACTCCTCGCGGCTGCCCAGCCGTATTTGGTCGGCGCAAGCAGACAGGGACCTCCGGGTGGCCTTCCGACGTACTCGCCCCGGAACCGGGCATGGGCGGTGCATGACGGGTGCTGCGCCGGTGGCCGGCACCCGGGGGTCGCTACAACAGGATGCACCCTGAGGCCGTGCCCAGGATCGAGGTATCCACAGGCGCCTCGAGCTGGGCTCAGCCCGGTTGGCCGTGGTCGTGCGGTGTCGTAGCCAGGCGTCGTTCCAGAGCACGCAGCCGCTCCGTGTCGAGCGGCTGAGTGGCCTTCAGACCCTGACGGGGCGCGGTTGCCCACGACTGTGCGCGTTCGTACTCGCGGCCGGTGAAGACCTCCGCCAGGAGGGGCGCCGTACCCGAGGTCCGCAGCGGCCTGGTCGGCGAGCTTCTCCTGGACGCGAGCGGCCCACGGCACGACGAGCGGCGCGAGGAAGGGCGACAGCATGAAGACCACGTAGTGGTTGAAGCCGAGGAAGACCCACACGCCCAGCACGCCGATCAGCAGGAACCCGATCACGACCTTGACCAGGAGCGACAGCACGCGATGCCTGAGGCCGAACAGGATCGCCTTACCCATCAGGCGAGCGGGCAGGGTGAGCCAGTACAAGAGCAGCCACAGCACCC
The DNA here is from genome assembly GCF_004342025.1 of Kribbella steppae. Taxonomy (GTDB): domain Bacteria; phylum Actinomycetota; class Actinomycetes; order Propionibacteriales; family Kribbellaceae; genus Kribbella; species Kribbella steppae. Next base: position 54,734 of record NZ_SLWN01000003.1, read on the forward strand.
GCGGGATCGCCAGGCGGTGTGCCAACTCGTGCGCGAGGACCGCCTCCAGGTGCCGGGGCGGCAGCACGTACACGGCCCAGCTGGTCACCGCGACCGTCGTCCCGGCCGTGGCTGGTGCGGTCGCCTCCGGCCCTCGTGGACCCACACCCGATACCGGTTCGGATCAACGCCGGCCGCCGTGCACACCGCCCACCAGGCCGGCCCAAGACGCTGAGACTCCAGCGCTGACGGAGATCGGAGCCGGTACACCTTCCGCGCCAGCAGATCCTCTACGCGCGGGTGAGCGATGACCACAACCGCGGACAGGACCCAGACCGCGAGACCCACCCAGTACAAGGCGCGGTTCGGCACACCGAGGAACTGAATCGAGAGCCAGCTCCTTCTCTGCACTAAGGGGTGCTGATCAGCCCCGGCGCCAGGGGGCGAGGTCGGCCAGCATCTGGGCGGCTTTGGGCGGGGTGATGCGGTGCCGTTCGATCAGGATGCCTTCGGCGATGGCGATCGTTTGTCGTGGTCGAGGTCCATCGTGCGGACTACTCCCTGGGCGAGGGCGGTTTGGGTTCCGCAGAGCCTCGTCCTAGGGCGGTGGAGCCCAGCGGATCCCCGTGTCGTCGGTGGCTAGTCCTGTTCCCGCCGCTCTTCATTGATACGCAGAGCTTCGGCGAGTTGGTCTTCCAAGATGATGATCCGACAGGCGGCCTCGAGGGCGGTGCCTTGGTCGACGAGTTCGCGGGCGCGGGCTGCCAGGCGGAGCTGGTAGCGGGAGTAGCGGCGGTGGCCGCCCTCGGAGCGTTGCGGGGTGATCAGTTTCGCCTCGTCCAGGCTCCGCAGGAACCCTGGCGTGGTGCCGAGCATGTCCGCGGCCCTGCCCATCGTGAAAGCGGGGTAGTCATCGTCGTCGAAGCTGGCTGGCCCGGTTGTCGGGGTTGAACTCATCGGGGTCTCCGTGTGCAGGTCTGGGGTCATCGAACCTCCATGCCGAAGGGCCCCGGTGCCGAAGCACCGGGGCCCAGGGGTTGTGGATTGGCACCATCTACCGGCCGTGAGGTCGGCCTTGCATGTCCGCAGCGCGCCACGTGAAGGCTGTCACTGCGGGGATCGCTGAATGCGTAACCGAAGACCACCTTCCCATCTGATGGAACTACGGCACCCGCCCGGCGAAGTACTGGCACTGGCGGGCGATCCGACGGTGTAATCCCTTCCCTTCTCTCTCGAACTACAACTGCCTACTGCTACCTCAACTACAAACAGCTACTGCTACTGCTGGTACGGAACTGCGCACTACCTACTACGAACTTCAACCGCTGACTACAACTGCGACTGCAACAGCTACTTCTACTTCCATCCGTCAGGCCTGGAACCCCTTCCAACCACTGGCTCCAGTGACTCTGACCGGATCCTGGCGTGAAACCCGAGCCCTTTCACTGATCGGCCCGGCGGAGTCCGCCGTCCTTCCTACTTCACAATCACACTCTTGGACAGATCGGTAGCTGTCCACGTCAGCTTCGCTGTTCTTCTCTGTCAACACGAGGAACACTACACACGTCGCCGGTGAATGTCTAATCCCATCACCACAGATATTGAGGGTGTCGCGGGAGAGGTTCGAGCTGCTGCTAGGAGCCAGGTGGCGTGCCTGCTGTGCGGTGAGGTCATGGGGTCGGGATGGTGGGCATGCCGAGGTTGACTGCGCGGCGGGCCTGGGTCCGTTTACCGCGGAGGAAGGTGAGGGGTGAGGTCGATACCCTCGACTTGGCGCTTCCAGCCTTGGGTTCTCGCGTGATGCCGGCGCTGGAGTAGGTCAGTCTTCGCGGCTGGCCGCATCGACCATCAGCCACGGCAACGACTCCTGCCGGCCAACTACAACAGCACCCACCCGAGGAAGGGCGACGCGCCCCACCATCAACTCACCGCACGAACGCAGCTCCCCAGTAACCACGTTGCAGGTCATCACGACGGCCCGCCCGCCGAATCAACTCGGTAGGGCCATTCGTGCAGTTAACTGACCACCAAACCATGGCAGAGTAAACGCCACCTCGACCCACGCTGACGACTTCACTTCCCGGATGAACCGCGGCAGTTGAGGACTCTGGGGAGGAGAGATCGAGGATGGTCGCTGGGTCGTCGGCATCGGACGGCCGGCAGGCTGGACGGCCTGTGGAAGTGGCGGGCGAGCTACTGGAGCAGGCGGGGGGTGGCGGACGGGTAGTCCATTGGTCCCCGCGCCCGAAGTATGACGGTTGCTGTGGGCATCGTTCATCCCGGCACGGTAACCACAGGCCGAGCCGCCGATCCAGGGATTTGCAGCTTGTTGCCGAGCTGGATCCGTGCGGCACTGGATCAGTCAGGTACGTAGGGCGATGCGCACCGATATGCCGCCCGCCGCGTGGCATCACTCGTGGCACAAAACGTCGGATACTCCTGGGGAATCTCGCGTCTGCTGCGGGCGACCGTGTTACCAAAATCGCTCGTAGAGAGCAGATGTGACGCCGACGTTCCTTCTCGTAATGAGCAGGTCGTCGGTTCGACCCCAACTGGAGGCGCCGCGTCTGACGAGCGAAACGCCGGTCAGGCTCTTCCTTCCCCGCTGCCGTGGTGCGAGCGGGCTTGTCATTGCTGCATGGCCAGGCAGCCGGAGGCAAGGGCTGGTCGGGGCGCGATGCGAACCGTCCACCTCCTCCTTGAGCACGTGCCACTCGACTCGTTGAACGGTTGCTAGACGCGTTGTTCGGCGAAGTCGATCTCGTCGAGGCGTGCAAGGCTGCCGCATACATACTTCGCGCGGGTGAGCGCTACGTACAAGACGCAATGCTCAGGTTCTTCGTTCGTGAGGCCGTGTGCCAATCTCGTCTCATCAGCCCGGGTCAGTACCACTCCAACTCGGGGCCATTCGCATCCCTTCGCCTGGTGCACGGTGAGCCCGGGAATCAAGTCTGAGCTACTTAGTCGTGCGCGGAGCATCTCAATTTCCTTGACGCGTTCCGCCTCCTTGCTCTCCTGAAGGCGGTTTGGACGTGAGCGGGGGCTCAAGTCATCGACAGCGTCGCGCAACATCTCGAGAGCGTCCGAAGCGCTAAGTCCCTCAATCAGTCCTGTGAGAATTGGACGCAGCAGTTTGCGCTGCTTCTCCTCGAGTCCTTCTTCGACTATCCCGAGGTGCACCAACGCGGACTGTCGCCCGAAGGACGTTCGGCCGAGTTTTGCGCGGGTCACCTCGTCGAGCAGTAGGTTCAGTGCCGCGTCGGTTCGATTGCCAATCGTCCGGAACGCGAGCGGCAGCACGTTCTCGCCGACAGTCCACAGCATGTCCCAGCGCCGACCAAGGGCTACGTCGACCGCTGTACTTGCCGTCGGCGGAACGGTGACCGGCTCGCCTGCTCGAAGCTTCGTTGCCAGCTCGAGGGTTTGGTCGGTGGCGAAGCGGAATGAGTGGAGCAGTTCGTACGGAATGAACGGATAGGTTGCAAGGAGCTTGGAATGCACCTTGTCTGGCGTAGCGCCGCGCCAGTCGTACAGCGCCTGCCATGGGTCGCCGACCACAGTGAGCGTGGCATCCGCCGCCGCGACCGCTCTGCAGACCCATATGTCGAGCTCGTCGGCGTCATAGATCTCGTCAACGATGACGTGACGGAAATTTGCTGCGAGCCAGTCCACGATAGCTTGCTTGACGCCCGGAACTTTCACAATCGCCGACCGCAATGCCCGACGGACGTCCTCGTGACTGGCGATGCCGCTTGCGAGAACCTCTCGATGCGGTCCGACTCGTCCGAACCCGTACGTCGGGGCTGCGATGCGCTCACTTCGGCTGTCTACACTGCCTGCGGCGTTGCACCCGGCGTAGCGGCGGTAGCTGCCCGCAGCTAGGAAACGGTAGTCGCCGTGGATGCCGCGGAAGTCGTCGATGACATCGAGGCGCTTGTGACCGCCGGGCCAGGTCACCAGGCCAAGGGCGAGCAGATGGTGGAGAACCCGGACGTGGAAGTCGTCGAACGTTGTCACGAGGTTCGGCAGCTCGACGATCTTGTATCCCCACCGGGCGACGATGCGTGAGCGCAGCTCGCCAACGGCCGACCGGGCAAAGCTCAGCCCAAGGACGCCGCGGCGGCCGTCGCTGTCTTTATGGTGCAGGTAGCCGAATCGTGCGGCCGACACGGTCGTCTTCCCGGACCCGGGCCCGGAGATGATATTGACCAGCGACGCATCCGACGCCGCCGCCAGCACCTGCTCGTCGGTCAGGCGGAACGCCATCAGACGCTCCCGTCGTCCGCGACCGCGTCGTCCTCCTGCTCTTCGCCAGCGGTATCGCCGTCGCCGTCTGCCGCCTCAGGCTCCGGTGCGTGACCGGACCACAGCCAGTCGAACAGCTCTTTCAGCTGCTCGGGAACAGTTACCACGTCGGAGTTCTCGTCGGACAGAGCAGCAAGCTCGAACGCGAACTCGCCCTTGAGATTGCGGTTCTTCTTCTCACGAAAGAACTCGTCGACGTTCATCGCGGTGGGCTGTTCCCCAAGGTCGGCGCCGCAGCGCTCAATCGCCTTAGTTACGAGGGTCTCGTTCCCAGCCACCAAAGTTGGTTCGAGCGTCGGCTTGGACCAGAACCATCGGACGTGGTCGGTGGCGGCAAAGTTCTGGTGCCATGACGGCGGCGTGGGCTCGGGCATCGGATCACCGGGATTCTCGGGCCGGGCGTCAGTGTCGGAGAGAACAGCGACCTGGGCGGCGAGCTCGTGCTCCGGCTGCGCCAGTAGGTACACGGGCCATTCGCCGATGCGGTTCCCTATGGGCACGACCGAGAGCGCGTCGATGAACGCGAGCTTCGCCTGGTCACCCGCCGCCCATGCGCGGCCGAACGCCCGCAGCAGTGCGGCCTCGGTAATGCCTTCGACAAGCACCAGCCGCTCGGCGAAGAGCGCTCCGGACCGGCTGGCATCCAGGTGGAGCTCAGTCATCCGCCGAATCTTCTTCCCGAGCTTCTCCTCCCACGGGATGTTCGCAATGAGCCTGGACACGACACTGTCGGTCCGGTCGCGGCGGACCACGACCATCTCGTTCGGCTTCGCTGCGGCGACAATCTCACCGGCGTGGGTCGAGACGATGACCTGCAGGTCCGGGCGCGTGGCGACCGAGGAACGCAGGTACCGGATGAGGCCGTGCTGGAGCTGTGGATGCAGGTGGGCTTCGGGCTCCTCGATGAGGAGGGTCGCGTGGAACAGCCGTGGATAGAAGGAGTCCTGCTCCTCTGTTGCTGCCTCCTCTATCGCGTTCATTCGGGCATGGGCGGCCTCTGGAGTGTCCTGAGCGGGGTCCGTTTGGCCGTCCAGGGCTGGTTCGCCGCCGTCTTCTGGGGCTGTGGGCGCTGGGCTCAATACTGGGTCGGGTATCCCGGCCAGTGTGACGGCGATGTGCAGGAGGTTGACGTACCCGAGGCTGGACGCCTCGAGGCGCCGTGCGTCCTTGATGCTGGCTGTGGCTGCGAGCAGCAGTTCGAGGACTCGTGCGAGGTACTGGTCGTCAACGCGCTGGGTGCCGACGAACGCATGGTGTTCACGAACGCCGCTGGTCAGAATGCGCAGGTTGTTGGCGATGCGGTCCTGCACCTCGCGGACCAACTTCTCCACTGTCAGGTTTCCCAGCAGATCCTCGGCCGTGCGGCGAACACCTTCGAGCGTGCCGGCCGACGGATTCCGCTTCTGCTGTGCGCGTAGCAGTTCCACAAGGACCGTGGCCTCTCGCCGCGACAGCTCATCGACCGGGTTCCGGAGTGCCGGCAAGTACACCAATCTGGTGAGCTCGTGTCCGTCGACGGTGGAGTCGATGTCTGTCGCACGCAGACGCCCGAGGGAACGTTCGAGCGTCCGCTTCCAGGTCGGAGCACCGCCACCGGTCGAAACTAGGTACTGGCCCAGTGCTCCCTCGGGCTGTCCGGCAGCCTCCAGTTGGTACTCGATGGTGACCGAGCGGGGAGCCGGCCCGAGGACCGACGCGTCCGGAGGTGTCAGGCGTGGGAACCGTTCGCGATGAGCCCAGTAGATGGAGTCGTTGATGGTCGTCTTACCGACGCCGTTCGAGCCGACCACCAGGCTGAACCGGCCAGGGAATTCCACCGCCACCGGCGAGTTCGCAGCAGCACGGAACCCTTCAACTGTCATCTTCCGCAGATGCACGTCACCCTCGCTTCGCATGTCAACGTAATCAGGTCGACTGCACCGTGAACGTGCGCCGCCAGTAGGTCAGCGTAGATGCAACCGCCGCGGCCAAACTTGCCCCCGGACTTGGTGCTGTTCGTGGTGCGTGCTTGTGGCAATCGATGCCGCGTCGGGCGGCTCCCCGGAACCCCGTCTTCACCGCGTCCAAGCCAAGCGGCGGTCTGACTACTCGCAAGAGCCGGTGTTGCATCTTCTGAAGGCAACCGTTCATCCACTGCCGTCGTCCACAGGTTCGGCGTACGGTGGCGCTAAGGGGAGGAGACTCTTGTGAACGACGACGCGAACCAACCACCCATGAAGGAGTGCCCGTTCTGTAAGGAAGAAGTAAAACGAACGGCTATTCTCTGCAGATATTGCGGGCAACGTTTACCTGAAGAGCGTGTTTCTCATGGCGGAACCTGCCCGTTCTGTAGGGAGCAAATCCAACCTGAGGCAATCGTCTGTCGATACTGCCGTTCGGACCTGCGGTCGACAGAGCCTGGCGGTGAAGTGGGCACGCGTGCTCCATCGACTCAACCTGGCAGCACAGGCGGCTGCCGCGGCTGCAGCTCCGCTGGGGGAGATCGAGCGCACGAAGTGGCCTCCCGCGCATGGTGGGGAGGTACAGATAGGGGTCCGTTCCCCGGTCTCTCTGACCTACCCGGACAAATTGGAGGGGAGTATGGCGAAAAGCCAGAGTGCATATCGCGCTGGCAATGTGAGTACATAGGAACATTCTTCACGCGCTGCTGGCTCGAGAGATGCTGTTACAGCCCAGTAACGGGCAATTGGAGTTGCATCAAGGTAGTCAGCAGTTATTGATCGAAAGATCTGGAGCTGGAGCTACGCGACGACGCCTATGTCTTCTCCCTCGCCCCCGACGGTTCCGCACGTCTGATCCCAGATTCCGTCGGGCAGCGATACCGCAAGCTGGTCGAGCGTCTGGAGATCAAGACCACCATCCACAAACTCCGCCGCTACTCCGCCACCGAACTGATCGCGGCGGGCGTCGACATCCGCACAGTCGCCGCCAACGTGCGCGCCATTCGAGCCCGCCGGCAGGAGCGTCAGGAGGATCTGGCCGCCGAGCGGGGCTGGTCTCGCCCCGTCGTGGGAGACCTCGAGAATGGGCGCCGCCGGGTGACAGTCGCGGACGTCATAGCCCTCTGTCGTGCGCTTGACGTGGATCTCCGTGAGCTGCTGCGCGGTGTGGATGACGACGGCCTGCGGGTCCTCGGCCTGGACCGCCGCCGCACCTAGGCCTGGCTTAGAGTCTGGTCACCTGCAGTCGATGGTCGGCCGGCTGACGCCACCAACACGGGGCTAGCGATTCGCGTAGCGATGCCACGGTGTGACGCCCACGGCTACTCGCGTGGCGACGGCGGATTTCTCAGGAGTCTCACTCGCTGCAGTTAGGCAGACGCAACGGCTTCTTCCAGCTCCTCAAGCTTCTTCCGGATCCGCACCTTATGCTCTTTCGACGTGCGGTTGCCATCAAGTTGCTTCTCCAACGTCTTGCGTGCATTGTTCACTAGCCGCCGCTCGAGATACCGGCTGGCCTGAACCTCGAGGTAATACAAGGCACAAGCCGACGCCGCCTTGACTGACCTCAACGCGAGGGTGGCGATCGCTCTGTCAATGGCGCTGTCAATGAACCGCAGCCCTAACATGCCAAATCAGACAGCACAGACGCTCGATTGTGCAGGGATCCAGGCGTGAGACAGCCTGGTCTGTGCGGAGCGTGCAACTTTTAATCCGCAGCGTCGGCGTTTGGCGCAGTGGCGGGTTCGCATTGTCGGGTCGCCGGTCGCTGAGCGGCGACACGGGCGTAGCGCCATCCGCTGGCATCCGACCAACGCAGGAGCGCGCAACGTCAGGTGCCGTTGGGCAGGCCAAGCCAGATCTCGGTGATCCGTGGGTCGACGACAAGACCAAATTCCAAGCTAGGCGACGAAGATGCGACCGACACTCGTCACTAGGACCGTGCGCATGCGATCGGGTTCGCCATGATGGGTGGTTGTGAGGGGACATCGACTAAGTGGACTTTGGTACGCCGTAGTGGGGATAGCCACGGTCGGGGTAGCGGTGTGGGCGGTACTCCGAGTGGAGTTCGGGGACGTCGACCCGCTGAGTGCTGCGATCGGCTTTGCAGCGCTGTTGGTCGCGATCCCGGGGATGGTCGTGGTGATGCGGGGTTGGCGGCGGCAGCATTTAGATACCGCGGTACTCACTGAGCAGTTGGCCGGCGAGGTGGGGAAACGCGAAGACCGGGCACGCCTGCAGCTACTAGGCGATCCGAGCCGCACCATCGACCTGCGGTTCGACTTCCGCCCGGCGCCCGCACACAATGCTGCGGGCGCGGCTCCCAAAAGCCGGTTGGGCGAGGTGGCGGCCTACTACTGGGAGCTGCAACCGCGCAGGATGGTGATCACCGGTGCGCCGGGCGCAGGCAAGACCGTCCTGGCGATCGAGCTGATAATGGCGTTGCTGGCAAACCGCATGCCGGGGGATCCGGTGCCGATACGCCTGACAGCATCGTCGTGGGATCTGAACGCCGGACCGTCAATGCAGCCATCTGCTGCTACGCAGCAGATGAAGAATTGGGTGACTGCCCACCTAGTCGAGGCATACCGCCTGCCGCAGCGGGCCGCGCAGGCGCTAGTGGACGCCGGCCGGGTTCTGCCGGTGGTGGACGGGCTCGACGAATTGGACCCCACCGATCGACCGGGATATGCGTCGCGGGCCGGGCAGGCACTGCAGGTATTCAACAGCTACCAGCGCTACAGCAACAGGGCGGAGCTGATCGTGACCTGCCGCAGCGGGCACTATCAGGCGCTGACCGATGACCTGGCCTGGGTTCAGGACGCTGCACGGGTCGAAATCCGCCCAGTGAGCGGAGTACAGGCCCGCAAGTTCATCACTGCCCGGGCCGTAGACGCCAAGCGGTGGCAGACAGTCCTGGAGACCATCAAACGCGGCCACCCGCTCACCTTCGGACTTGACACGCCGTGGCGGCTGGCCCTGGCTCTGACCGTCTATGAGCAACGAGACAAGAAGACCGGGAGGTTCCTGCGGAACCCCGACGAGTTGACCAACACTCGGCTGGGCACCTCGGACGCAGTTCGCGACCACCTGCTCGAGTCGTTCATCCCCGCAGCCTTCCGCAACGCCGGCGACCAATCACTCGACCCCGCCCAGGCACATCGCTGGCTGGCAGTCATAGCCAGCTACCTGAACCACAACACAACGAGCGGCCGCGGCGTCGGCGGGCGGCAACTGTCCGGCACCGACATCGTGCTACACGAGTTGTGGCCGCTAGCCGGTGTCCGCCGCCCTCGCATGGTGTTTCCGGCTCTGCTTGCCGTGGCCTGGCTTGTCGGCTTCCCGATAATGCTGAGTCCGCTCTCCACCGAGTTCTCCGCAGATCTGGTGCTGGCGCTCGGGCTGCCGTTCCTGATCGCTTTCCTTCTCGGCTGCCTGTCGTACTCCGAAATCTGGCCGAAACCACACCGGCTGGTCCTCACACGACTGCACACCGCACACGGTCGCCGCGAGTTCGCGGTCGGGCTCGCGGTGGGGCTCGTGGCTGGCCTCGTGGCTGGCCTCGTGTTGGGGCTGGTGGCCGGGGTTGGGCTCGCCGGCGGGCTCGCGGGCGGACTCATTTGGGGGCTCGTACTCGGGCTCGAAGAAGAAGCCGACCTCGGGACGCCGGAGCCGCGATCGATGGTCCGTGACGATCTCGTGATTGGGCTAGTACTCGGGCTCGCCTTCACGACCGCGATCGTGATTGCGATCGCGGACTGGACTGGACTGGGCTGGTTCGCGCTCGGGGTCGCGGTCGGAACGGGGCTCGCGGGCGGGCTCACGTTCGGGCTCGCGGGGTGGCGTTACGTCGCGCTGCTGCTATGTACCCGCAGACGTGGTGAGCACTGGCTGCCCTGGCGACTTGGCCAATTCCTAGACGCCTGTTACCGCGCTGGCATCGTTCGGATCGCCAGCACCGGCTACCAGTTCCGTCACCGGGAACTGCAGGACTACCTGGCCCATCACCCGCTGCCCGCCGCTGACCCGTCATCAGACGGGATCCAAACCGGTGGACAATCCTCACACCACTAGGCACCCGCCACATCGAGAGCTCGGACCATCAATCTCGAATCTGCGAAGCCGCTGGACTGTGCGCAAAGAGTCGATCGATTTTCCTGAACGGGATGGCCTGGGCGAAAGCCGACTACGCTGCTGAGAGTGCGACTAGCTACGCGGTGACCGATGCCCTGTCGCGTGACACGGTTCATGACGCGAACTGGAGTCAACTCGTGCTGGTGGAGCTGTCCACAGTGCCGATGGAAGCCACTCCTGACGCCTAGAGATGGCAGAGTTAATGCCATCGCGCAGCCTTTTAATCCGCGGGTTGTGGGTTCGAGTCCCACGGGGCCTACAAAACCCCAGGTCAGAGAGCTGACCTGGGGTTTCGTGTCTTTGTGGCCCATGGTTTACCCCACGGTTTTGTCCTCCGGACCAGCGTTGAGAGCCCTCTCCAGAGCACTCGCCGCGGCCGGATTCTTCGCCTTCCGACCCATGTACACGTCCTGTGTCATCGACGGCCGCGCGTGCCCGAGCTGGTCGGCGATCTGCCGCGCGCTTTGCCCTGCGTCGTCGAGGATCGTTGCCGTCGTCTTCCTGAACACGTGGGACGTGAGCCACGAGAACGCGTCAGCCTCACTCGGCGCCGAGGCTTCATCGACCAGGCGGAGTAGGGTCGCCCGCTCCTGACCGCGCAGGCGGTACAGATCCAGCAGCGCCGCCGCATCCTCTCGCGTGACCTTGAGCCGTGCGCGCTCGATCAGGCTGATTCGCGAGCTGGACCAGCCGAGGCGCTTCGTCACCTCCGGTTGCGTTATGCCGGCGTCTCGCCTCGCCTTGCGCAGTTGCTCGCTCAGCGCCCGCCGAACCTCATCACCGATGGGAGAGCGCGCCTTCCGTAGATCCCTGTTGACGTTGGATGGGTCACGGAATCCGCCACGCGAGTCAGGAAATACCGCTTGTTCCAGCCGAATGCCCTGTGCCGCTCTGGCCAACAGCATCGAGAGACACCAGGAGGGCACGACCAACACGCGCTCACCTGCACGGGACTTGGTACGCGTTCGGATCAGTCCCTCACCCGTCACCCGAATAATCTGGTGGGTGATTTCGATCTCGCCTGTCTGAAGATTCACCTGTGGCCACAGCAATCCGAGCGATTCTCCGATTCGGACGCCTGTCGCGAGCATGAACGTGGTCAGGTCTGGAAGGTCCGCCCGTACAGCAGCAGGATCCTTGCTGATCTGAGCAAACCAGGCCTCCCGCTCAGCCTCCGTCAACGCTCGGGGCCTTCTCTTTGGCTGTCCCTCGATCCGCTCAACATCGCGAACGGGGTTGACCGGTAGGGCGCCGTACCGAACAGCCAACCCCAGGATGCCGGAGATGATGCTTCGACAGCTCCGTGCCGTGGCCGGCCCGACCTCGTCGCGGATTGCACAGACCACCTTGTCAATGAGCGGGGTGTTTATCTCGCCGAGACGGACATCTCCCAGCCCTGGCAGGAGAGTCCTATCCAGATGGCACCTGTAGGTGTCGAGACTCCCAGCAGAACGTCTGCCGTCCTTCACCATCTGTCGGAACTTCTCAAGCCACAGATCCGCAGCAAGCGAGAACTTGTCTGACCCCGTGAGCTTGCTGCCCCGACCGCCGTTGCGACGCTCGATCAGCTTCTCCTGCAGGTTGTCTCTGCAGCGGTCTTGCTCGATCCGTTGTCGACGGCGGGTGAAGACTGACCCTGTAGCGACGGCTGAAAGTGGACCCCCTGCGTGACCCTGTGAAGGGTGATGACAGTGGAGGACTGGGCTGAGATCCGTCGGCTGCACAGGTCGGAGGGGATGGCGATCAAGGCGATCGCGCGTGAGCTGGGGGTCTCGCGGAATGCTGTTCGTCGTGCGCTGGCGCGGGACACGGCGCCGAAGTATGTCCGAGCCTCGAGGGGTTCGAGGGTTGATGCGGTCGAGCCTCGGATCAGGGAGTTGTTGAAGACGACTCCGACGATGCCGGCCACGGTGATCGCGGAGCGGATCGGCTGGCAGCATGGCTTGACGGTGCTGAAGGATCGGGTCGCGTGCTCCGTCCGCACTATCTGCCGTCGGATCCGGCGTCGCGGACGGAGTACGGGGCTGGGCATCGGGTGCAGTGTGATCTGTGGTTCCCGCCGGCAGTGGTGCCGTTGGGGGCTGGTCAGGCAGGGTCGCCGCCGGTGCTGGTGATGACGTCTGGTTACTCGCGGATGCGGTGGGCGGTGATGATCGCGTCGCGGCAGGCACCGGACCTGATCGCCGGGCACTGGCAGTTGCTGCAGAACATCGGTGCGGTGCCGCGCGAGCTGGTCTGGGACAACGAGTCCGCGGTGGGGTGCTGGCGGCGCGGCAAGGCGACGCTGACGGGCGAGTTCGAGACTTTCCGCGGCAGTCTGGGCATCGGGGTGCATTTGTGTCGGCCCCGCGACCCGGAGGCCAAGGGCCTGGTTGAGCGGAACAACGGCTACTTCGAGACCTCGTTCCTGCCCGGGCGGACGTTCACCGGGCACCAGGACTTCAACACCCAGCTGGCCGACTGGTTGGTGCTGGCCAATGCCCGGCATTCGCGTCGGATCGGCTGTGCACCGACGGCACGGTGGGCCACCGATCGGGCGGCGATGCTGGCGATGCCACCGACGGCTCCAGCCGTCGGGTGGTCGGTGCGGGTCCGGCTGCCGCGGGATTACTACGTGCGGATCGCGTCCAACGACTACTCCGTCGATCCTGTGGTGGTCGGTCGGTTCGTCGAGGTCGCAGCGGACCTGACTACGGTCACCATTACCTGTGGCGGTGTGGTCGTGGGCAGGCACAGGCGCTGCTGGGCCAGACATCAGACCATCACCGACCCGGCCCATCGAGAGGCCGCGAAGCGTCTTGCCCACCACGCCGCAGCAGCCAGGGACCAAGCCACCAGCACCGGGCGGCCAACCGGCGCTGAGGTCGTGGTGGAACGCCGAGACCTGTCGGTCTATGACGCCTTGTTCGGCCTAACCAAACCGATCGGGCCGACCGGGACCCGCGTCGACGGCGAGGTGGCCTGATGGCAACCCGTGCGAGCTCGTCGGCCAAACCCGGCACAGTCATCAAGGCCGAACGAGACCTGACCAGTGAACTGTCGTTCCTGACCAGGGCGTTGAAGGCACCGACCCTGCGCGAAGCCGTCGGTCGGCTGGCCGAACGCGCCCGGGCCGAGGGCTGGTCGCATGAGGAGTTCCTGGCCGCGTGTCTGCAACGCGAAGTCTCAGCCCGTGAGTCTCACGGCGGCGAGGGCCGGATCCGGGCCGCCAGGTTCCCCGCCCGCAAGTCCCTGGAGGAGTTCGACTTCGACCACGCCCGCGGACTCAAACGCGACGTCATCGCCCACCTGGGAACACTCGACTTCATCGCCGGCAAGGACAACGTGGTCTTCCTCGGACCACCCGGCACCGGCAAAACCCACCTCGCCACCGGCATCGCCATCCGCGCCTGCCAAGCCGGCCACCGAGTCCTGTTCGCCACCGCCGCCGAATGGGTCGACCGGCTCGCCGAGGCCCACACCGCAGGCCGGCTCCAAGACGAACTCCGCCGGCTAGGCCGCTACCCGCTGCTGGTCATCGACGAAGTCGGCTACATCCCCTTCGAACACGAAGCCGCGAACCTGTTCTTCCAGCTCGTCTCCTCCCGCTACGAACGAGCATCCCTGATCGTCACCAGCAACAAAGAGTTCGGCCGCTGGGGCGAAGTCTTCGGAGACGACACCGTCGCCGCCGCGATGATCGACCGCCTCGTCCACCACGCCGACGTCATCGCCCTCAAAGGCGACTCCTACCGCCTCAAAAACCACAACCTCGGACGGATCCCCACACCGACCGACGACCAACCATGACAACCAGCAAGGGGTTCACTTTCAACCGCCGCAAAGGGGTTCATTTTCAACCGTCGTTGACATCCGTACGCGTCGACCTGTCGAGTGCGCCCATCGAAGTCTCTGAAGTACGCCGTTGACCGGTAGCCGTCCGCTTTGCCCTTCTCGTTGGTGTGCGTGATGTAAGTACGGAACTTGCCCCAGGTGCCAAGCGGCAGAGGCTTTCGCGCCATCTTTGGGTTAGTCATGGGCGAGAACGGGGAGCAGACACCAGTCGAGGCCGTTCGCGCCGGTCCAGGACAATTCCTGCTAGCCGCAGAGACAGTCCGATCCACCACGGTTTTCCGTGTCGGAGACGAAGTCTTCGAGGTCGCATCCGATCCGATACCGGTCGGCAGCGGGAAGTACTTCGCAACTGTAGAGATCAAGTCCGGTCCGGGCACCGGGCGCAGGTTGACGGCCCAGCTCCAGGTCGGCCGTCGCGTCCAGTAGCTGGCGAGCTGTCCCAGGTGTCCCACTGTCTCAGACAACACTCCGACCTGCGCAAACGCCTGGGACAGTCCTGAGCAGACCTGTCCCAGCGCGACCTGATGACTCCCGGTGGCCCAGCCAGCAGGCATTGGGAGGGGCGCCGCGTCGGAAGGCCACCGGGATCGCATTCCGGACCAGATAGGGCGTCGGAGCCACTCGTGAGGTCCGGGCGGATGCAATACCTAATTGGTCGTCTTTAGCGCTCGAAACGCGGAGGGCAAGCAGGAAGAACGAGCTGCTGGGGGGCGCGGGAGGTCAGCTGGATCAGGCTAGGTTGCATGTCGACCGTCGCTAGCCAGTTCAATTCGCCTTCCTTTGGATCGCGAAGCACGTTTTGCCAGTTCTCAGAAACAGGAGACGGATCGCAAAGCTCCCGGGTCGTCGTTTGGGCGGGCACCCGTACAACCTGCTTTCGCACAGGCGTCAACAGAACGAGTTCGTCCGCGTCACGAGTCAGGACGAACGCCGTGAAGGCTTCTTCACCCTTGGGCTGAATCTTTTCGAATGGCATCCAGAAGGCAGTAGGGAACGACAGAATGACCACGGCCCAAGCCATTGCAAGCGGAACCACGAACCGGAAAGCACCTCCGCGCCCCATACCGTAGTCGAAACCGGTAATCTTCATCAACTTTTCCACCCCATCAGCGGAGAGTCCTTGCACGAGTACATATACCTCTGGCGCCGCCTCTTTGACTGAACGCTTGTAGTGCCACTGCGCGAAGGTCGGCACCCACCAGTCTAGGAACAACAAGGGCACGACAGCAGGAACTGTTAGCACAAGGAAGATGATGAAATAACCCCATGGGACAGTTGTAATCAATACCGCGAAACCGAGTCCGTATGCGATGGATGCATAGGTCGGCTCAATAGCGAGCTTCGCGTTAAGCTTCTTTATAAACCAGGACTTGATCTTTAGGCGGGACCATGCCGCGACGACAACCCGAACCATGACAGCAACGAAGAACACGATCGGAATCGTTGATAACAGAATGCGACTAAGCAGCCCGACCGGATTGGTCACGCTAAGGACTGCAAAGAGCGTGCTCCGCTCATACTGTACGCGACCAGCGATCTGAAGAATCGCAAAGAGTGGCGCGCCAAGCGTTATGACGAGCCCCAGATGATCGGTCAGAGCAAACCGCTTCGGTGGTGGTGGCGGCGGAGCATGCTCTCCGGTCGCACGTCTCTCCCATCGCCGCCGTGTGGTCAAAGTCCGACGCTTCATAGCGCTGCCCCGTCTCATCGCTCAAGGTCCTGCTACACAACATCGCAACTCGCGGGTCAGTGTTACGCGAGCAGGCAACTGGCGCCTCCCAATGTCTGTCTGCGGGATGGTTCACGCGGGGGACATTCGCGGCCGTGAACCGACAGACGACAGCTGGAACACCGGGGTGTTTCAGCAGACTCTTCAACCTGAGCGCATGAGAAGCCCGGCCGAACCACAACGAGCCACGCGCGTGGCAGGGGTCTCAAAGTGGGTCTCATCCGTACTCGTCCGTTGACGTTCGCCAAGGTGCACTGCGTCATCTGGGCTAGCTCAGACACTGATTTCCATCCACGTTGAACATCGAATTGCCGTCTTGGAAAGCGTGTTGGGCACGGCCGACGACAAGCGCGCATCTCGTCTCGTCTGGCCTCCCCGTGCTCAGGCGAACGGCGAATTCGGATCGAGGCGGCGCAACTTGTCCTGCAACTCGATGTAGAGGAGGTAGTCCGGGGTTGCGCTCTTCGAGGTCTGCACGCCGCTGGCCCGTAGACGCCGGATCTCGTCTTCCAGACGACGGACCTTTTCGTTCGGACCTTGTACGACAGTCGGTGTGCCGACGGCCGCGGCGCTCCGGATGCTGGCCGGCCGCACAACTACGTTCCAGCCAGAGATCGCGGGCTTCGATCCAGTCCACACAATGTTCGGTTCTGGGGGCACAGCAGACTCGTTCCCCTGCGCCGCCTCGTAGCCAGCGCGCCACGACGCGCGGATGATGTCCTCGATCTGTTCGCGTCGGGCGAAGAGGTCGTCTGCTTCTGCAGCGAGGGCAACATCCGCGTCGCTGGCCGTGCCTGATGCACGCGCAACATCCGCACTGGCGGTGATGGTCGCGCGACCTTCGAGGTGTGCACTTCCGGTGACGGTGCTGGACTCCCCGTCGACATCGGCCGGTTTGTCGGGTCCAGCGGTGATTGCCTTTGGCTCCGGTCGCCCGAGCACCTCGGGCACCGTCTCGCCCAGCACCTCGTTGGCCTGCTGGTTCGCGTCCAGCTCGACGGAAACGATGCCAGCCTTGGCCTTGACGATGTTCGAGATTCGCTCGCCGATCTGACCTCGGAACAGAATCATGAACACCAGCGCACAGGTCAAGACGACCAGCGGCCATCCCGCCGCGGCGACGCTGTCGTTGATGTGAGCCCAGATCTCGCTGCCGTCCATGACAGGCAGTCTGTCGTACCTGTCCGGTCAGGAAGCCCGCGACCCGCACGGCCGTCGGCAGGGGCCGGAATCGATCCTGCTCGATGGCCTCTCGAACGACTGTGTACTGCGCTTCGCCGCCGTTGCTGTGTTCCAGCCCCCACACGGAACAAGCTGGAACACAGCGGCATCGTCGCGGGCTCGCAGCGGGCTTTCGGCGGTCGGCTTGCCCTGGTTCCGCCATCAGGTGGCGGTTCGATGCAGTTTGCGCAGGTCAGAGCCACGCAGAGGCTGGTCTGTAAATCTGTCGGCGTATACCTAAGCGGGTTTGGACCCTGCACTCGCCATCATCCGGACGCGGCAGGGCGCCTGGGCTCTTGACCTGCAGCCGAAACCGTACCGAGGACACTTCAAATAGCATCGCGATGATCGAAGTACATGCGGCGACCTAGTCACTCTGGCTTTCAGTTGTGTGCGTCTTCTTGGATGGTCATCCTCCGCGTCCTCGTCAGGGCGGACATGCCTAATCCAAATCGGCGACTACCCACTGGCTACGACTTGCCGCAAAACCGCGATCGCCACTCCGACTCCGATGGACTCAGCGACGTTCAGAACCCACTTTCCGACCCTCTTTAAGTTCGCACGGACCTTTACCTCATCGCCCTCGGTGGCGGCGTCTTGGGCGGCTAACAGCGCGGCCACCGCCCTATCTCTTTCATCGGGATCCACATCCGGAACCTGCCTTACCGCGGCCCGAAGTTGTTCGAGATCCTTAGCCAGCTTCTGTGGGTCAACCTCAGACTTCCCGTCAAACTTGAAAAACTGTATCGAGTCGGCACGCACCTTTCCCTTTGGGCCAGAGATCACTGATTGCTCCGCTTCGTAATGGTCGTTAGGCATTGCTTCCTCCCGAATTGATTCGCCCCCGGGTTTTCACCGGCTTCCCGCTCGTAAATCTGATGCGCTGGGCCTTCACACTTGGCCGATTGCCGACAGCCGCAGCCTGCCCAACGCTGAAGTTGTTGATTTCGACCCACTCGCCACGAGAGAGTTTCTTGTCAACTTTCTCGTAGATGAACTTCACATCATCCTGGCTAGCGCCAAGCAATATAAGCGAAACCAGGTGAAATAGTTCACGCTGATGCTCGAGACCCTTTGGCGCAGGAAGACTCATGGCCTCGAGCAACTGAATCCTATGGAGATCGAATGCGACCTCTACTTCGACGCAGTACGAGTGTGCGCATGAAATAGAGACGCGATAGGCGGCGACGGTGGTAGAGACCAGCAGCACGACTAGGCCCAAGAGAGTCAGTCTTGGGGCCGAGGGTAGGAACATGCTCACAAAAACGAAGGAGCTAACAACCGTTAATAGCACTGCCAATCGCACCCAAAAATCTATCGCTCCCGACTTGGCATCCACCCGCTTCTCCAGTCTTGTGGGCAATATCGGCGTGAGGCGCGGCAGAACCACCGTGGCATCCATGCCGTAGCGAGAGTTCAGCCTTTCCTCCGCCGCTTTAAGCGTATTGCTCAATCTTGTTGCCGTGATGTTTTCTATCCCCCGAGGATACGACGAGGAAAACTCGAGCATTGACGCCCGAAGCCATTCTGTTTCAGATGTGGGTTGCCTGCCAGGACCTGAATCCAGCGCCTCCTCCTGAAATTTTCTGGCTCGGTCGCGCAGGCGCTCGTAGCGCCGAACGTGTCGACGGATCGCAAACGCTCTAACCCTCGCAGCTGTCCTGCTACGCGCCGGCCATTCGCCTCGCAAGTATCGCGCCCCAAATGAAACGATTGCGTCAAGCGATAGCCATGTTATTGCGATGGCTGGCAGTAGGGTCGCAAGCTCAACTGGTGCAAGCCTGCTTAGATATCCATCGAGGGTCCGGCTGTCCAAGGTCGCATCTACATAGATGACTGCGGCGATACTGGACAAACCTGTCGCCAGCCGACTTCCGGTCAAGTACCAGATCATCGCTCCCCCACAGCCATCCGCCCCATCACTCAGTGTGCGCCACTGTCAGGCCCATGTACACATTGGGGCATCGCATGTGGCCTAACGCGGTTCTGCGGCCGATCGCGAGCACACCTGGACCTACTCGAGACGGAGAGGGCACTGCGGCCAGGCGTGGCCGTCAGGTGCATAGTGCAGTAAGGCCATGTGTCGAGGGCGCCTGTATGGGGGCACTGAACTCCACTGTCGCCACTAGCAGGAAGACGGTGATTACCTGGGCCATGGTCGAGAAGTACGTCAGTTCTGCTGCGCTAGTCTGATCCATCGCCGCCCCCCAAGGCCTGGTCACCTTCACGTTTCAGACTGGCCTGCATTGCGCCAGAGGTCTCGTCGTACCCTGCCTCCGTTGCTGAGAGACGCGGCAGCTACCCGGCGACCTGCCATCGACCTAACCCGGCCTCGGCTGGCCCACCACGGGATACCCCATGGTTTTGGACGGGAAGCGATCGGAAGTGTCGGGCGCAGACAGCATGCCTGACCGCGCATATGCGCAGGTCGGCGGGCCGGTTGGGATCTGACGGGAAAGGTCGCGAGACAGCCTGGGGGAATCCGCGGGTTGTGGGTTCGAGTCCCACGGGGCCTACCAAAACCGCAGGTCACGGCCAACATGACCACAGCAGCAACCTCCTCAGCCCAGCTTTTGCCACCTTTTGGCCGTCCGAGCTGTCGTCGGGGCCGGTCCCCAGCACCGCCTTCAGGGCCGCGACGGCCTGGGCGTTGCTGATCTTCCGACCGAGGTACCCGTCCTGTGTCATCGAGACACGGCTGTGCCCGAGCTGGTCGGCGATCTGCCGCGCCGAATGGCCGGCATCGTCCAGCAACGTCGCGAGTGTCTTGCGGAAGTTGTGTGACTTGACCCACTCAAGCGACTCGATCTCGGCCCTTACCTTTCGGAGATCACGAAGGGTGTTGTTCGGGTGCCGGAATCCGCCGATGCTGTCGGGGAAAACCGGCCAGTCGAGCTTCACACCCGCTGCGAACCGACGCCGGAGCATGGCCAGAGTGCGCTGAACGATGAGGAGGTCCTCTTCGGCTTCTATCCCGTGGTTGAGCGGGAAGTCGCGATCGATGGGAAAGAGATGCCCATCTTCGACGCAGTAGGGGACACCGTGCTCTTCCATCATTCAGTGACCGACAACGATCGAGTTGCCGGCTCGCAGTACGTCGACCAAGCGCGCAGCTGGTTCGAAAGCGTCTGGGGCACCATCAGTCGGACCCACACGCCGTGACCGGCGAATCCCCTGCATCTGTCGTCCGCCGTACCCAAGCCGTGCTGCTGGACTTCGATGGTCCAGTGTGCTCAGTGTTCGCGGGATACCCAGCGACGCAGATCGCAGAAGAACTCCGGGCGCTCATCCAGGACGCGCTAGGTCACCTGCCTCAGAGAATCCTCGAGGCCAGCGGCCCGCATGAGGTTCTGGCAGCGTCGGCACCCTTCGGTGATCGTGTCTGGCGACAAGTCGAGGACGCCCTCCAGGCCGCCGAAGTCAAGGCTGTGGAGAGCGCTACAGCGACCCCAGGGGCTGATGCATTCCTCAGCGCCTGCAGCGTCTCAGATCGTCCCGTCTCGATCGTCAGCAACAACTGTGAGGCGTCTGTGCGCGCTTATCTCGATCATGCTGGTCTGGCTTCGCGGATCCAGCACATCGAGGCGCGAGATCCAGTTCACGTCGATCGGATGAAGCCGAGCCCGTTTCTGCTCGAGCGAGCAGCTGGAGTCCTTGGAGTCGATCCCGCGCAGACGGTCCTTATCGGGGACCAGATCAGTGACGTAAAGGCTGCGATAGCCGCACGTGCTGGCAGTGTCGGCTTTGCCAACAAGCCAGGGAAGTCCAATGACCTCGCGGCAGCGGGCGCAGACGCTGTCGTCGAGGACATGAACGATCTCGCAGTGGCTGTTGCCGAAGCCTCGTAGCTGCACCTCAACCGGCTTGCCAATGCGCCCTGTGTCGTCGACTGTCGAGCCTGGCCAGGATCAGTCGTCGCCCCAGTCCGATGGTCGCCAGCCCGTGAGGTACTTGTCCGCAAGGTTAATGACACTGGTCAGCTCGTCGTCGGCAGATCCACGCACTGTCTCGATCGCTCGTTTCACTTCCTCCTCTCCACCAACTACCTCTACGAGCAGGTCCCAGTTCAGGCGAGTGGTCCGGCGCACTGCCCGATTCCCCATGGCCTGGCTCTGGACAACACTTCGGGAGTCGAGAAGTAGCGCCCTAGCCAGCGTGGGACTGCTGGCGTCCGCCTGTACGACCTGCCCAGCCTCGAAGTTCTTCGGTATGTACAGCAGACGGAGGATGTCCTGCTCCTGGGCGAGTTCTTCCGGCGACGCGGATTCGATCTGCGACCGGAGCGTGTTCTCCAGCGATCTGGCATCGACTTCAGACACGAGCTTGTGTCCAGCGCCCTCTCGATGTCCGACCAAGGTGATGAGTTCGAGTCGCGAGCTCAGCGACGTCACCTCGACGAGTATCTGCGTAGTGGCTTCCATTACCTGCGCAGGGGAGTCGAGGCGGCGCAGCAGGCGCAATACAACCCTGGCAATTACGACACGACCATTGATGAAGCCGAACATCCCACGTGGGCGATCCGGCAGCTCGGGCAGCAGGTTGAGGAGTACCCGAGAGCCGGGGACAACCGCGGTCGGTGGATAGTCGGCCTCGAAGGCCTCGAGCGCGGAAATGACGTCTTCTAGCTCAGCGGGATTCAAGCTCCGCAGGAGTGCCTCCAGGGAGGCCTGATCGTCAAGGACTTCAAACGCCTGCTCCGCGGCGTCAAATGCCCGCAGCTCTTCGTTGGTCGAATGCTCCAAGTAGAGAGCGAGTACATCAGGGTGGGCAACCCGCCGCGCCTTCAGCCAGGTAGAAAGCCAGGACGACCCGTAGGTGTTGCTCTCGATGTGCCGGCGAGCCGCCGGAAACAACCGCGAAATCGCTGCCCGAACGACATCGGGATGTGATGCGCCGGCGGCAACGATCGCTTCGACCTCGGCCTTCAGGCTGGGATCGTTCTGCCCAGTCCCGAAGTTCGAAGAGGCAGTGGTTAGTCCGTCGCGGCCTGCGACGATCGCGCTGAACATGTCGGGCAAAAAGACGCGGATTGCCTCGAGGCCCATCAAGTCGACCAACTCGATCTGCGAGCCTAACGTCCGCGCCTTGGCTCGCACTGCGGCGCAGTACCGGTTGACATCCCTCAAGTTCGTGATCAATGGGCGGATGATCTCCATGAGCACGTCGGGCCAGATGTCAGTGTCGAAGCGATCGGTCGCGTCCAGACCTTCGAGTGCGTCGTCCAAAGACTCACCAAGTACGCGCAGCATCGACGAGTTCGCAATGACGGGAACATCGACTCCGAGTTGCACGATCTTCTCAAGGTAGGAACGACCGTCGAATCCGGACTGCGTCAAGGCCGCTTCGACGCGGCCTCGGTCGAACGCCAGAAGGTAAACCACGTTCGGAAAACTAGCCGTCAGCCGCACGAGCTTGAAGATGTCGCGGATCTCTGAGGATTCGAGTCTGTCGATGTCGTCAATGACGACAACGATCGGACGATCGAGTCGCGCCAACTCCTCCGCGAGCTTGTCCCGCTGCTGTGCGACGCTGCCTTTCTGCTTCTCCTGGTACGCCCGGAGCGCCTTGGCGCTGCCACGGACACGCTCAAACCAGGCACCGAACACCGGTATCGCGGACGCTGGACTGAGGAGATCTCCATAGGTGTCCACGACATCTGCGATGGCGGCGATCTTACGCCCTTTGAGTCGCATCTGTGCTGAAAGTTCGCGAAAGAAGGACTCAACGAGTTCATTGGTCCCTGAGAAAATCCAGGGATTGAACTCGATGATGGGGAGGGCCGGGTCGACCTCGAGGCTATCGCGGATCATGTTGACGATCGAGGTCTTGCCTGAACCCCACGGCCCGACAATCCCCAGGACATACCCTTCCGAGGCGTCGAGTTCACGGATGTTTGCAGCGACGCTCCGCGCGCCCTCCCGTCGTTGCAGGCGGTCTTGCTCAGCATGCTTGATGGGGTTGTCAGCGAAGTTCGGCACCACGTCACCTTCTCATGTAGATCCGAGGACGAGCCACTTCGCCTGACACGTTTCTCTACGTCTTCAAGACGGGCCCCTCCAGGGCCCGATTGCGCGCGGCCACCACAGGGCGGGACGCCTGCCCGCCACTCCGCTTCGCTGCGTTCTGGGCGCGTCCCTTGGCTTGGCGCGCAGGTGCCAACAGGGTGCCGGGGCGAAGACAGCAGAACTGGCCATCAACGATCGACACCCTGCCGACGTACCACTTGTTCGATTGGCCGGCTACCTGTTGCGCGTAGCCGCGGTTGCCTGCCGTCTGACCGTAGGCTCCGCATCGCCCCGCTAGCAATCATGGAGAAGTGCGGTCCGACCCGGCACGCGTCAAGGGTGCCTCCGGCATCGCAAGCGAGCGAGCAAGCTCGCCCCTTGACCCGCACCGCACCGGACCTGAGGTCGGCAGCTATCGGGGCGATGAGGAGGACTGCCCGCGCGCTTTGACACGTAACCGTCAAGTATGCGAAAGGTCCTCTCCGAATGCAGTGTCTAAGAGCAGATTCTTCGACTTAGACAGATAGTAGGTTCGTTTGCCCGGCAATGCGACCGCTGCCACTACAGGGAATCGCTGATGGTAATCCTGATACTGGCCAGGCTGTAAGCGCCAGGCGCCCTCTTCGTCGCTGACTTGAACAAGCGGCGTCCCGGAGACCAAAATATCATACTGGTCTATAGCGCCGGCATCAGAATCGTCAGATACGGTGAAGGTGAATTTGGCTTGGTCTCCAGTATGGCCAGCCGCTCTGTGGCCAGCAATCTCGACCCATTCAGAGACTGGTCTAGCGACATGGAAGTAGCCCTTGACCGCTGTTTCACCCGGGATCTCTTTCGGGCCGGGATTTTGGATCAAAGGACCCTGTCCGGGGACGATCTCTGTCCAGTACTCACCTGCTGCGACGACTACGGTACGCGGGCTGTCGTTAAAAATTGAGAATGCGACCCGTACGCCGATCAGATGGTTGCGATCTTTGGGCAAGCGGTACACCACATCCAACCTGAGGTCGGGCGGTTCGCCGAAGTTATCACTACCCCCTGTGACTATGATTATGTCAGCATCGTGAGGTGGCCACCTAACAGAATGGCTCGCAGTCACCTTCAACCATTGAGTCCCGGCATCGATTCGAGACTTGACGCTTTCGCCGATCAACTTCCGCGTATGCCGTTCCTCAATTCGCGCAACCTCCAATACCTCCTGCGACAGCGACACGGCTAGGTTCGCCGCAATGACTGCCTTCGCCGAAGCCTGGGCACTCTTTCGTGTTTCCCAGGACTGCCACCCCACTAAGATTGCAGCACACACCGCAGCAACTGCGGCTACCCAATCGGGCCACGCCCCCATCTGGATCATCCCCCACTCCTAGGCTCGTAGAGGACATGATCTCTATACGAGCGACTCCCGCCTAGGGACCACGTGTATCGATGTAGTGACCCTGGTGCAGACTCCACCGCTCTGTGCCCACCTCTCTCACCACCTCTTTGGACGCGAAATGCCACCAAGTGACGCCAACTGCTGCTGACTACAGTCTGTGAGAGTTCGCAGGTCAGGTGGCAGATTTGGCAGTCAGCGCACACGAACGGCAAGCGTGGATTCCCAATCCGCGGGTTGTGGGTTCGAGTCCCACGGGGCCTACACCACGGGGCCTACTGGCATTGACGTGCATGTTTGTTCAGGCTGTCCACTTGGCCACGACGTCTGTCAACGGGTAGGCATGATCCATGCCTCCCGAGCGGCGCGGGCGCGGGCACATCCGTCGGGGCGGCAACTCCATCCGGGTGATGGTCACGCCGGCGTAGACCCTGTCACGGGCGACGACTCCTACTGGTGGAGTCGACAACGGATGAGAAGCAAGTCGATCGGATCCAGATTCGGCTGCAGGCCAAAGTCGACCGCCAGATGAACGCCCCTGCTTGGGTTCGGTCCGGGGAGGTAGTCGACCGAGCCGTTTCTCTTTCAGTGGTGGAGGACGTCGGTGTTCTCGGCGGCGCCCCATCCGTGCCAGCGCTCCACCTCGATCCAAGCGCTGACTCGCCGACGCTCGCGCTTTGGGTAGGGCATTCCGAGGTACTGCCGCGCCAACCGATCCGCGTCGGCCAGCCCGGCGTCGTCGCGGATCTCGACCACCCGGCCTTGGACGCTGAGATGGGTGTACCAGGTGTCGACGTCGAGAACGGTCAGCGTCACGCGTGGATCATTGCGCAGGTACTCGAGCCGCTTGCGCCCTTCGTCCATGTTGACCAGGAAGCGGCCGTCGTCCCAGAGGTACCAGGTGGCTACGGAGACCGGCTGGCCGTCCGGCCGTACCGTTGTGATCACCGACGGGTTCGGCTTGGCGAGCAGCTCACGGATCCGATCGGGAAGTGGTGGCTTCGACAACTGCTGCACTCCTATCTAATGCGCTGAGCACGCCGTCCCGGCGGCGAGCGCGCGAACTGCGAAGGATGCCGTCACGGCTTGCAGGCGAGGACCGCGCCGTTCGCGCCGGGAGCCTCGAAGGTCATGGTCTGGACGTCCACGAACCCGGTGGCATGCAACCATCGCTCGTACTCCGCCGCGGTGTAGTTGCGCCCCACCGTTTCCACCAACATGTTCAGGCTCATCAAGGCGGCGGCGGGTGGCCCGGTCTTCTCGTCGTTGACCAGCAACTCGCTGATGACGATCCGGCCGCCGGGTGGCAAGGCCGCGAAGCATTTGCGCAAGATTGCCAGGTCCTGCTCTGGTGTCCAGTCGTGCATGATCATGGACAGCAGCACTACGTCATGGCCTGCTGGGAGCTCGGGATCGGCGAGGAAGTCGCCCGGGGTAACCGCGATGCGGTCCTCGTAGCCTGCGGCCAGGATCTTCTTCGAGGCGATCTCGCAGACCGGCGGCAGATCGAACACCGTTGCCCGCAGGTTGGGGTAGCGCCGGGACAGCTCGATGTCGTAGGCCCCCGAGCCGCCGCCAACGTCGAGCAGGGCGGTGGAGGCAGACAGGTCGACGTGTACGCCGAGTTCGCGCGCGGTGAGCGTCGACAGCGAGTGCATCGCCTCCCAGAACAGGGCCAACAGCTCAGGGTCCTCGCTGTCGAACAGGTGGGCCTGCTCGTCGGGGTTCCAGCTAGTCGGCCGATTGGTTCGCACCGCCTCGGTCATCCTGCTCCAAGCCGGGTAGAGCCTGCGGTCGAGCATCTGCACCCAGCCGCCGAAGTGGTGAGCCTTGCCGGGCACGAGGAACTCGTCAGCCAGCGCGCTGTTGACGTAGCGCCCGTCCCGGCCCTCGAGCAATCCGATGGACGCGCACGCGGTAACCAGCAACTCAACGGGCCGCTGGCCGGCTCCCAGAATCTCGGCAAGTTCGTCGATGGTGCGACCGTCGGTGCCGGACAGACTGGCGAAGAGGTCCAGCTCGTATGCGGCCGCGAGCGCCTTGAACGACCAGAAGCCGATGGACAGTTGCATCAGCGGTAGAGGCGAGACCGTGGGGTCGTGGTCGGCAACGCGCGGCCCGACCGCTGCGTTCGTCCCGGTCGGATTGGCCACGGCCTGATCACGGGTGTTATGCATGAATTCTCCCTTGCTCACGTGGTGCGAATCCCGGATTCCACCGTCGTCCGAGCCGCTGTGTCGATCAACGCGAACCTGTGCAACACTCGTGAAGTGTGGCTTAACGATGGGGGTCGCAAATGCTGGAGCGCTATGAGCTGGAGGCGTTCCTGACACTTGCCGAGGAGCTGCATTTCGGTCGAACCGCCGAGCGGACGCACGTGTCCACGGCCCGGGTCAGCCAGACGATCAGGAGCCTGGAGCGCCGTGTCGGCGCGCCGTTGTTCAACCGCACCAGTCGCCGCGTGGAGCTGACCCCGATCGGGCACAGGTTGTACGAGGACCTGAAGCCCGCGCGGGAGATGATCGTGGCCGGGTTCGAACGGGCGGTCAGGTCGGGCCGGGGCATCAGCGACACTCTGCACGTCGGCTTCGTAGGTGCGGCCGGAGGCCAACTGCTGTCGGGGGCCGCCGAGCTGCTGCACGCTCGCCAGCCCGGCTGCGAGGTCCTGGTTCGCGAGGTGCAGCTCGTCGATGCCGTGCCGTTGCTGCTCGGCGGTGAGGTGGAGGTGCTGCTGACCTGCTTCCCAACCGAGCGGGACGACCTCCACACAGGACCCGCGCTGGTGACCGAGGCACGGATGCTCGCAGTGCCGTCCGGACACCCCTTTGCCAACCGGCGGTCCGTCTCGGTCGAGGACCTCGCCGGGGTCACCGTGCTGCGGACGCCCGATGACCTGCCCGGCTCCCAACCGTCGCGCCAGCCCCCTGCCGAACAGCCGATCGAGTCCAGTCCGGCGGCCGGGTCCTTTCAGGAGGCCCTGACCCTCGTCGGTGCCGGCCGGGGAGTCTTGCCGATCGGCGCCCACATCAGGCGCTATTACATGCGCCCCGATGTCGCCTATGTCCTCCTAGAGGATGCACCGCCGGTGCACTGGCGCCTGATGTGGCGTGTGGACGGTGCCACCGCCCGGGTCCGGGCCTTCGCCGCGGCCGCACACGACCTGGTGAGCAGCGCTGCGTGAGCGCGAGCACTCGCTGGCGGCCGTCCTCGGACACCACCTCGACGGGGCGGATTTGCCGGCCAAGCCCGAGCGACTGACGGCAGAGAGAGGCGCGCTCTCGGGGGCCTGAACCTGGGCTGCGCCTAGGCGCCGCTGATCAGTCCGGGCGACCCTTGCGCCGGCGGCTGATCGCGCGCTCGGCCTCTCGGGTCGCCTCGCGCTCAGCTAGCGTGTGTCGCTTGTCCCAGGTCTTCTTGCCGCGGGCCAGGGCGATCTCGACCTTCGCGCGACCGTCCTTGAAGTAGAGGGTCACCGGGACGATCGTCAGCCCGCTCTCGTTGACCTTGCGCTCGATCTTGTCGATCTGGGCACGATGCAGCAGCAGCTTCCGCTTACGGCGTGAGCCGTCGTTGAACCAGCGGGCTTGGGAGTACTGCGGGATGTGCACGGCGTGCAGCCAGATCTCCCGGTCCTCGACAGCGGCGAAGCCGCCGACCAGGGACGCCCGCCCGGCACGGAGTGCCTTCACCTCCGCACCTTGCAGCACGATGCCCGCCTCCCAGGACTCGCCCAGGTGGTAGTCGTGGGCAGCCTTGCGGTTGCGCGCGACCACGGGTTCGGCCTCGGGTTTCTTCACACGGCAATTCTGCCCCGACAGCCTGACAGCCTGACAGCCTGACAGCCCGTCAGCCTGGCGTCTCCAGAGGCCGAGTTCGCGGCGGGGACCGTGCTCGACTTCAACGGGGCTCATACCTTCGCAAGTAGCCGGGCTTCGTCCCACAGGCTGCGGTAGGCGACCGACGCAGGGGCGGTGCGGGCCCAGGCCACCACCGGGGCGCGGCGTACACCCATCTGCTCGACGACCGAGGCCATCGGGATCGCGGTGCCCGCGACGTCTTGGTGTTCCTTCGGGAGTTGCTCGGACAGGTCGCGGTGCAGCCGGCGACGGCGGTCGACCATGGACAGGAACGCGAGCAGGTCTGGCGCAGGCCCCTTGGCCTCGGCGATGAACGACCGCAGCTGGTCGAGCGTGCGCACCGACAGCGGAGCGGGCACCAGCGGAGCGAGGATCAGGTCCGCGGCGCGCACGATGCCCTCGGACACGAGCGACACGCTCGGCGCACAGTCGAGTACGACGACGTCGTACTCGTCGGCCATGCTGTCGAGGAGCCGGCCGAGGCGGCGGGTCGGCTTCTTCTGCGCGTCCAGCAGCAGGTCGAGGTTGCGGTAGGAGAAGTCGGACGGCAGCAGGTCGAGGTTGTCGAAGTCGCTCGCTTTGACGGCGTCGCGGAGGTCACGCTTGCCGGAGACGAGCGCCTCGCCGCCGCCCTTGACCTTGGGCCGGATCCGGAACAGGTACGTCGCACCGCCCTGCGGATCCAGGTCCCACAACAGGACCCGGTGTCCGCTCTCGGCGGCCAGCCAGGCCACGTTCGCCGCCGCGGTCGTCTTCCCGACACCGCCCTTGATGCTGTACGACGCGACGATCCTCATCGGCTGGTCACCATCCTTGCGTAGAGACGCTGGTTGTGTTTCCGGTTGAACCGATGCCAGCGGTCCGCCACCTCGGCACGAGCGGCGTCCTGACGAAGCTGCAGGTGGTGTTCGATGCGACCCATCGCCATCAGCGTCGCCGGGGGCGTTCCGGCCTTGGCGAGTTCGACGGCGTACTGGTGGACGCTGATGCGTTGGGCCTCGGCGTCCTGGAACTCGCCGAGGATGTCCTGCAGGAGCTTGAGCTCACTCACGGCCTCGCTTCGGGCGTCGGCGCCGTACAAGCTGCTGAAGAACTCGAGCAGGTAGCGCAGCTCCTTGCAGCGCTTGCGCAGGTCGTGCACGGCTTCCGCCGGAGAGGCGTCAGTGATGGCGTCGCCGCGCTTAGCGACTCGCTTCCAGGCGCGGCTCAGCAACTCGTCGGCGACCTCGATCACCGGGCGCTCGACAGGCTCCGGGACCGTCAGCTCACGTTGCCATCCGTCGAGCAGCGCGGCGAAGCGTTCGGACCGCAGTGCGCGGTTGAGTACGGCGTGCGCCCTTGTGCAGTGCCGCGTGAGCTGCTCGTGGAACGGTTCGAGCTCGCTCGATGCGGACACGCGGCTGACCAGGTCGTCGAAGCCGAGCAGGTACACGTCGAGGTCGCGGCTCAACGAGGTCTGATCGGCGAGCCACTTGAGCTCGACGGCGTACCTCGCCCGGATGTCCTCGTCGATCGTTCCGTGCGCGAACTTCAGCACGGCTCGGGTACGGCGCACCGTGACACGCAGATCGTGGAGGAACTCGGTGTCCAGTTGGCGAAGCGTGCCCTCGACGTTGTCGAGGACGATGGCTCGTAGCTGCGTGAGCGTGCCGGCGAACGCCTGGGTGGCCGGGATTCGCGGGATGAACTCCAGGTCGGGCTTCGACCGGAAGCTGCGCGGATCGAGACCGGCGGCCCGGAGGACCGACTCGAAGAGCGGCTCCTTGGCCGGCCCGAACCCGGGGATGGCGTCCAGCGTCCGGCACACCTTGGCCGCGTCCTTGTCGTAGCCGCGGAGAGACTCGATCCTGGCCCGCAGGCCGACGGCCGCGCCGTCCCGGACTGTTGTGGGACCTTCGACGACGATCCGGGCGACGGTCTTCTGCTCGGGGCCGAGCACCGAGAGCCCCTGAACAGGACCGCTCGCGACTACGCGCGACAGCAGCGCCCGCACGCCGATCAGTTCGAGGACGCGGTCTCGCGTCACACCCTCCGGAAGGGAGTGCGCGGTGACCGCTGTACGGCCGGTCGGCTGTCGGGAGATCCGCTGCCCTTCGAGGTCGCTCAGCACGAGCCACGACTCGCGCTTCCGCACGTGGTGCTCGAGCAGCAGCCCTGCCCGGAACAGCCGCCAGTCATGCGTGTCGAACCAGACTTTGCGCTCGGTGTGGTGGACGTCGACGCGCACCGGCAACGCGTCGGTCAGCACTTCGATGCACGACGGTCCGACCGCCTCGTCGACCACGAACTCAGCCGCCACCCTCGACTCCCGGAAACGCGACGTGAACGATGAATGCACGCAGGTATGTCTCACTCCAGTGAACTACGGCATGCCCCTGTCGCGATGCGGGCGCGCGCACTACCGGTCTGCCGATATTCGGTCAGCAGGACCACCCGGCGCGACCAGAGTCCTGGTCGCGCATCGCATCATCACTCCGCCTGCCGCCGCCTAGCGGACGGTTTCTCCGGCCACCCCACTGTACCCATAGGTACAGTGGGGTGGCCGGTCCGTCAGCTGACGGTCAGGATCTTGTTCGCGGTGAACGCCTGGGCGTGATCGGCGTCGCCGGGAAACCAGACGCGGTAGGCGATCTGGCCGCGGATGGCCGGCTTGATGCCGAACGCGTACTTGCCCGAGGTGCTCAACTTCACCGAGGCGATCGACTTCCACACCTTGTTGGAGTACTGCTGCAGATAGACCGGGTGGCCGTAGTGGGCCGGGGCTACGTACCCGCTGAACGCGGTGGCCTGCCCGAGCCGGATCGTCGCCGGTGACAGCGTCGCCGAGATCGTCGGCGCGACCTGCACGGTGATGTCCGGGGTCCGCGTTCCCATCAGGTTGGCGTTACCGGGGAAGGTCATCATGAGCACCGACGACACCGTGGGCTTGTAGGTGTAGCTGACGGTTCCGGTCGTCGTGGTCTTCAGGGCCGCGAGCAGCTTGAACGTGGACGAGTTCTTCGGCCGCACGTAGAGATTGACCGGCAGACCGGCGTACGCCAGGTTGTCGATCATCCGCAGCGTGCTGCCCTTGATCGTGATCGATCCGCCGTAGCTGATCGCCGTCGACGTCGTACTGATCCCGGACTTCATCCCGAGCAACGACTTGACCGCGGGCAGGCTGTAGTGGCCGGCGCGATCCTTGACCCAGGCGGCATACGTGTAGGTGGCCCCCTGCGCCAGCCCGGTGTTCTTCACGGCGGTCCCGGTGCCCGCGTAGACGAGCGTCCCGGTCGTCAGTGTCGGCGCCTTGCCTCCGGCGTTGCGTCGTACGATCACCTGGTCGAGGTCCGGTGTCGGCGGAATCGTCCACGCCAGGTTGGCCGCCAGGTACGCGCCGCTGCCGGTGAACGTGGTCAGCTTTTGCGGGGCCTGGTCAGTCGTGAGGAAGACGCTGCTCCACCGCAGCAGGTTCACGTCGGCGCCGGCATGCCGCACGCCGTTCACGTCGATCCGGTACGGCGTGCCCTCCAGCAGCGGACCGGTCGGAGTGATGACCACACTCCGGGTGCTCGGGTCGTACGCGCCGAGCGTGCTCGGCACCACCGCGCCGGTCTTTCCGTTCAGCAGCCGGACGGTATTGGTGGAGATCGAGAACCCGTCCATGTCCCGGGCGAACGTCACCATCGGCGTCGTGGCCACCGCGACGTCGAGGCGGTTGTCGTCGGGATAGACGTTGCGCACCTGATAGGCCGGCGGAACGTCACCCGGGTTGAGGGTTCCGCCCTCGCCGTAGCTCAGGGTGTACGGCCGGGTGTCCCGGGAGCCGTTGTCGTTGCGCACGGCAATGAAGACGTCGCCGGCCGGCGCCGCCACCGTGGTCTTGGCCACTTGCGGGCCCCAGATCGGCCACCCGGTGCTCTCGTCGATGTCCGGGTACGCCTTCACGGCCGAGCCGAGCCCGTTGAGGTTCGTGTCGTACACCTCGACCCGCGGGCCGAAGTTCACCGAATACATGTCCTCGTTGAACTCGGGGCCGGTGAGGATCACCTGGAGTGTGCGCGACGCGTTCGGCGACACCCGGTACCAGTCGACCTCACCCTCGGTGTTGATCGTCGCGCTGATCGTGCCCGGCGACAGCGGGACCGCGCGGGCGGGCTGGTCGTTGCCGTCCGGCGGGAGAACCGGGAAGTCGGTCGTAGTCTTCCCGCCGAGGGCCGCGTACGCGTCGACGATGCCGTGTCCGTAGTACCGGTCGATGCCGCGCGGTCCCGCGTCCCGCGCCAGGCCCTCGAGCCGCTGCGCGACCTGCGCCGGTGTGAACGACGGCCACTTGTTCCTCACCAGGGCCGCGATCGCGGTGACGATCGGCGCCGAGCAGGAGGTGCCGGTGCAGTACCAGTACGGCTCGTAGCCTGACGGAGTCAGCGCCCGGGAGCCGGTGCTGAGGATGTCCCAGCCCGGAGCCGCGATGTCGACCCAGTCGCCGTACGAGCTGAAGTCGGTCAGCACGCCGCCGGCGTTCGTCGCCGCGACGGCGATCGCTTCGGGGTACGACGCCGGGTACTGCTTCGCGTCGGTGCCGTCGTTGCCGGCCGCAACCACCACCACGACTCCGTGGTTCACCGCGTTGATCACCGCGTTGTGCAGGACCGGGTTGTCACCGGGGCCGCCGAGGGACATGTTGATCACCTTGGCGCCGTGGGCAACGGCCCAATCGATGCCTTCGGCGACATCCGCGTCATAGCCCGAACCGTCGGCGCCCAGCACCTTGACCGGCATCGCCTTCACGTTCCAGCCGACACCGGCCACCCCGGCGCCGTTGTTCGCGCCCGCGGCGATGATGCCGAGTGTCATCGTGCCGTGCCCGTTGTCGTCCACCGGGTTCGGACGGGTGCTGGACACGGCGTTGTACCCCGGCACCAGGTGGCCGACCAGGTCCGGGTGACCGGCGTCGACACCCGTATCGAGGACCGCGACGATCTGGCTACCGGTCGACTTGGACACGTCCCAGGCCTGGGGTACCCGGACAGTGTTCAGGTACGTCTTCTGGTCGGTGCCGTAGTACTCGTCGTTCGGTACGGCGGACACGTGGCGCTTGTAGTTCAGTGACGCAAGCTCGACCGTCGGCTCGGCCTTGACCTTCTTCAGCAGCTCGGGCGCGGACAGAGAACCCTTGATCTTCACGACATTCGAGCTCACCGAGTCCTCGGAAGCACCGAACTTCGAGACCGCGGCCCGCCGAGCCGACGACGAGGTCTTGGGCTTGAACTTCACCATCACAGCGTTGGGCTCGAACTCGGCCTTCGCGGTGTCGTGAGGCGCGGTGAACGGCGGACGGTACGGCTCGGGCTCGGCTGCGGACCCGGACGAACCGGTCACGACAACCAAACCACCTGTGACCAGGGCCGCGGGCACGACCAGACGCAGCAGACGGGCAGGACGGGACAACGATGACCCCCAGGAATTCGGGCGGGAACGGACCGCAGCAGCGGCCCCAACGCTCATCGCGCCCCCACCGGCGGTCGTTACGTGCCCGGCCAAAAGTCTTACATAACAATCGTGGCACTGACCGTGATCGTCGCGCTCATCGTCTACGGCCGTCAGCAGCAGTTGCAGCTGCGAATGGTGCTTGAGTTGGTCAAGAGGCCGTATAGCGGGCAATCACGTCCACGCAGCGCCGGAACTGGGCCGGCGAAGCAGGGTTCTTCCAACCGAGCTTTTCGAGTGTCCAGTCGATGGCGAAGGCCGGCGTCAACCCGGCATCGGCCGACTCGGGATCAGCGACCCGCGCGTACCCGCGGCGCACCAGGTCCAATCGGTCATGCAAGGGGTCGCCGGCGTCCACCTCCCATTGGGCGAGGTCGTACGCCGGCGAAGCAGGGCCGGCGAACTCCCAGTCGATGACGCCGACGACCGTCCCGTCGTGAATCAGGAGGTTCTTGGGGCAGAAATCGCCCTGGACGAGCGAGAACGGGGGCGCCGGACGGGTCGGCACCTCTTGGCGCAGGAAGTCGGCACCGCGCTCGACGACCGCGGCTGCCGCCGGGCCGAGTCTTTCCCTGACGATGCGTGCGACCCGGGTGACTTCGCGCTCTTCGGGCAACCGCAGCTCGTGCCGGATGCCTCGCTCGTCGTCCGGGACCACGCTGTGCACCCGTGCCAAAATCTCACCGGCGTCCATGACCAACCGCTCGAGATCCGAGGCAGGCAGTTCGCCGATGAGCTGCTGGAGCGAACACCCCGGCAGGAACTGCTGGATCGAGAAGGACAGCAGTTCACCGTCGTGATCCAGGTGCTCGAGGCCGAGCACCTGTGCTGTCGGCACGCCGACGTCACGTGCCTGCGCCATAAGGTGCGCCTCGTCGATGAACCACGGCGTAGGCTGACGCGCGATCCGGACGACCACCGCGACATCGCCGGCAAACTCGGCGCGGTAGGTCTCATTCATCCCGCCACCGGCGAGGGGAACGAGCCGCTCGACGCCGCGGCCGCAGACTGACCGCACCACCGAGTCGATGATCGGGCGAGGGGTTGTCACCATCGCCCAAGTCTCGTTCAGCGATCCTGACCGGGCCACCCAATAGATTGTTCGACTACTCCCGTCTGTCGACGTGGGCCACGTCAGCCGGCTGGATGTCCGAGTCAGCACGCCTCGAGCACGAAGAAGATGAAGCTGATGAACCTCGCCGGATGCTTCAGCTCCTGCGGACGCAGTTCGCTCGGCGTGTCCGGGGCGATCGGCGGCTCGCTGACGACCGAGATCCGGAAACCTGCCTGCCCAAGCTGACCGGCAAGTGCTCCCGGTTCCCACCGCCGTTGCCAGAAGCGGTTGCCCGGCTCGAGCCATTAATCCGCGGGTTGTGGTTCGAGTCCCACGGGGTCTAGTCGCCGGAGTGGCCCCAGAACGTGATCTCAGTGGGAACGCCGTGCTCGTCGTACAGGACGGCGCAGCGACCAACCCAACGGGCTCGAGGCAACTTGTCGTCAAGCTCGGCAGTATCGGATCGGGTTGGTCGATCCGTACCGATTGCAGCTCGAACCTCATCGGCGGTAGCCGGAACGATCGTGCCCCGGTCGTACCAGTCCCGCGGCCGGTCAGGGTCGACCACTCGGAAGACATCAAGGATGGAGTGCGTCCCCTCCTCGCGAACGTACTCGTCTTCGAACAGGTCCTCCAGCCGCGCCGGCCGGGACAAGCGGTTGGCAGGCGAGCGATACTCGCTTTCCCCGTACCACCAGTACTTGCCAGTGGAGAACACCTGCTGCCGCAGGTCCTGCAGAGCTTGGTTGAGATCCTCCTGGTAAGGAACGAAGTAGCTCCACTCTGACGCACCCATGCATAACTCCCTGCTAGCTCGACGGCGACCTGAGCAACGCAGCGCGACACTACAGGCCAAGCGCTGCACGAGCCCGACCGTTGGCCCCGCTGTAACGCCGAGGCCGCCATGGCGATGGAAGGAGCGGGGGCCACCTGCCTGATCAGGTTGGCCAAGGGGGAGATTCGCGATGATGCGGTATGCCCGTACAGCAGCGATGCTGCTATGCGTCAGCCTGATCGGGCTGACGGGCTGCGAGGACGACTTGGGCGCTGCGGGGCCGACACCGCAGGCCAAGACCACAGGAGCACCGATCGGCAACGGTGCGAGTGCCAGCACCGCGGTGGGTGGGTTCAGGGTTACGGTCCCTGCCTCTTCAGTCAGCGGGCCAGGCACGCTTACGGCCACAGAGAATTCGGCCTTGCCGACCGCCGCAGCCGGTCTGAAGCGAATTGGCTCGGGTGTGCATGTCGACCTCGGTGGAGCTGGTCTCAAGGGCCTCGCGACAGTCTCGTTCGCGGTACCTCCGCAATGGGACAAGAACCTGATCCCAATCATTGCCTGGCAGGACGGTCGCGGCGGCTGGCGGTGGCTTCCGACCAGCTGGAAGCCGGGCCAGACGACGGCGACCGCGCAGACGGATCATTTCTCGGACGGCTTCCTCGGCGGCCTCGATGTCGGCGCGCAGGCCAGGGAGGCGGTGAAGCAACTCGGCACCTGGTTCACCGGCCGCTCTGGGGTCGCCCAGCCAACCTGCGCAGGACAGGACGCCGCGCGCGCGAAACTCAAGATCAGCTCCGGCAGCGGGGACAGTGTGAAGTGGTGTCTGGGCACCGAAGCCGGGAAGACCGTGCTCAAGATCGCGAACAATCGCATCACCTATACCGAGATCAGCTATCCCAAGACGTGGAAGGTGATCGCGGGCCAGCGCTTCGGGGTGAGCCTCGACGCACTCGCCGAGTTCGCAGCAACCACGGCCGCGACCGCGTTGGGCGGGCCAGGTCGGGAAACGATCCTGGTGCAGGGCGGCAAGACCGTGGAGTTCAGTCTGCCGGCGGACAGCGACGCGAAGGTGATCGCACAGATCAGCTTCTACTCGTGGGCTTTGCAGGCTCTGGGTCTCGCGCTCGACATCGAGACGAAGATCGCGAAGCTGGCCGGCATAGAGCTCAAGAACAATGGACTCGATCGCCTGATCCGGATCGTCACGAACCCGGGCAAGCTCGATGAGTGGGGGAAGGCAGGCCAGGACTGCCTGAAGTCTTACACCGAGCAGTTCACCAGCGACCTGACCAAGCCGGTCGAGTTGGGCGACACGGCACTGAAGATCTTCAATTTCGCCGGCACGTGCGCGATCGCCATGGGAGCTGTGTCAGCGAGCGAGTCCGGTCCGCTGATCTTCCCCGCCAGTGTGCTGCTCGAGGCTGTCTCCGCCGTCGTGAGTACGATCGTGAGCGCAGTACAGCTGCTCGTCTCCATCACGCGGGAGATCTGGGACTCGATCGCGAGTTTCGGCGGTGGCGGCAACCCCGTCTACATCATCCGATTCACCCCGAGGTCGACCCCGACCATCGTGGTCAAGATCGACCCGCTCAACGACGCCGGCGCAGCCAAGCCGGAGTACGCGGTTGAGGCCGTCGATTCGCTGCTGGAGTGTTCGCCGTACGTCTATCCATCGCCGTCGGCCGTCAGCGGCAACATCTATGCCTGCGGTAGCACCGCATCGAACACAGACGTGTGCTGGATCGAACCGGGAGCCGATCACGCCTTCTGTGACGTTGCTCCGTGGGACAAGACGCTCAGGCGCTTCACCTTGAACGAATGGCCTGTGGCCCAGGTCAAACCCCTTCGTGATCCGCGGCCGTGGGGCCTCGTTCTCGCCGATGGAACACGGTGTCTGCGACGCATCGGCGGGTCCTGGTCAGGTCGGCCGGACGGCTGGGTCGGCTCCTACAGTTGCGACGCGAAACCCTTCGTCGTACTGGCGGACCCGGAGAACGAGTACAAGGACATCGATAAGTCCCGCCCGACCTGGATCGTCCGAGTCGGTGAACTCAGCGACAACACCAAGACGCTCCCCGCCCCGCGCCCGATGGCAGTAAAGACGGCGTACTACGCGTCCCGGGGTTAGCGGGCCGTTGGCGATCCGGCCCAGAGCAAGTTGTTGCAAATCAGAGGTTGGCGACCAGGTCGCGGGCGGTGCGACCGGCACCGATGAGGGTCGCCGAGGCCGGCCCGGTCCAGTCGCCGTACCCGATCAGCTGGAGACGTGGTTCCTTGATCGCCCGGCTGCCGTCCGTGGGGATGAGACCATCTGGCCCGCGCAGGCCGAGGGTCGACAGGTGACTGAGCTGCGGGCGGAAGCCGGTGCACCAGATGATCGTGTCGAAGGACGACTCGGCGCCGTCGTGCCATTGGACGCCGTGATCGACCAGGCGGGCGAACGGTTCGCGAGCATGTAGTACGTCGCGGTCGCGCGCTTCTCGAACGCTGTCGACCATCACGATGTCACCGAGACCTGCAACGCCGCCGGTGTCGGGTTCACCGAGCTGCCGTGCTCGGTGGCGCCTGGTGGCGAGCTCGAACAAGACCCGGCCGTCGACGTCGTCGGGGAGGAAACGAGGCGGTCGGAGCGTCACCCACGTGGTCTCGGCGACCAGCGAGATCTCGGCCAGGATCTGAGCGGCCGAGTTGCCGCCGCCGACGATCAGGACGCGCTGATCGATGAAGTCGGATGGGCGCCGGTAGTCAGCGGTGTGCAGTTGCCGACCGGCGAACGATCCCGGGTACGTCGGGACGAACGGCCTGGACCACGTTCCGGTCGCCGAAACCACCTGCTCCGCCAGCCAGTCGCCGTCGCTGGTGTGGACGACGAGGTGCTTGTCATCGCCGCGACTCACCGAGCCGACCGAGACAGAGCGTCGTACGTCGAGCTCGTAACGCTTCTCGTAGTGCGTCAGGTAATCAACGACATGGGCCGCCAACGGGTAGCCACCGTCGCCGGTCCACGGCGGCATCATCCAGCCGGGCAGGGAAGAGTATTGGGTCGGGGAGAAGGTCCGCAGCGTCGGCCACATCTGTGCCCAGGCGCCGCCGGGCTGTGCGGCCGCGTCGAGGATGACGAAGTCCTC
Source organism: Kribbella steppae (assembly GCF_004342025.1). GTDB lineage: Bacteria > Actinomycetota > Actinomycetes > Propionibacteriales > Kribbellaceae > Kribbella > Kribbella steppae. Next base: position 93,539 of record NZ_SLWN01000003.1, read on the forward strand.
GCCGGGGTTCAGGCCGGAGCGGCGCAGGTAGAAACCAGTGGCCAGACCGGCTTGACCGCCACCGATCACCACCACCCGCGCCTCACGTGGCTGGTCTTGAAGCACCGGATTCAGACCGCAGCGGGCGTCGGGACCGACAGCAGGGTCGACAGCCAGGTCAGGCGCTCGGGCAGCGGCCAGTAGTAGACCCACGTGCCGCGGCGCTCGCAATCGACCAGCCCTGCCTCGCGGAGGACCTTCAGGTGGTGGGAGATTGTCGGCCCGCTGACGTCGAAGTTGGGCGTGATGTCGCAGACGCACACCTCTTGACCGGCCGAGGCGATGATCGACATCAGCCGCAGCCGGATCGGGTCGGCCAGCGCCTTGAAGACGGCCGCGCCGTCTGCTGCCTGCGCCGGGTCCAGGGCAGCCTCGGAGATCGGCGTGCAGCAGGTGTTGAGTACGACGAGCTCCTGTTTAGGCATGCGTCTATCTTGACTCTTGTCGAATCAGGAGGCAAGCTTCGTGATTAGATGAACATCTAGACAGCACGGAGGATGATCGTGACAGAGCCGGTGGTAGTCATCGGAGCGGGCCCAGTGGGACTGGCCGCAGCAGCACACCTGGCCGAACGCGGGCTCGAGTTCCTCGTGCTCGAATCCGGGCCGAGTGTGGCTGCGGCGATCGACGAGTGGCGGCATGTGAAGCTGTTCAGTCCGTGGCGCTACGACATCGACGGTGCTGCTCGCCGTCTGTTGGAGCAGACCGACTGGATCGAGCCCGACCTGGACGTGTTGCCGACCGGTGGTGATCTGATCGACTTCTACCTGGCGCCGCTGGCGAAGGCGCCGCAGTTGGGTGATCGGATCCGGTATGGCGCTCAGGTGGCTGCGGTGACTCGGGTCGGGTTCGACCGGGTCCGGACGGCGGGTCGCGCGGAGGCGCCGTTCCTGGTGCGTCTGGCCGATGGTGAGGAGGTGCTCGCCAGTGCCGTGATCGACGCGGCGGGTACGTGGCGTCGGCCGAACGTTCTCGGCGGTTCCGGGATCCCCGCCCGGGGCGAGGCCGACGTGACCGACGCGATCTCGGCGGCGTTGCCGGACGTGTTGGTGCGTGACCGTGAGCGCTTTGCTGGTCGGCGTACGGCCGTTGTCGGGGCTGGTCACTCGGCGGCGACGACGCTGCTGGAGTTGGGTGAGCTGGCCGCGCAGGAGCCGGGCACCGAGGTGTTTTGGGTGGTGCGCGGCGCCGACCAGGCCCGGACCTACGGAGGTGGCGCCGGCGATGAGCTTCCGGCCCGCGGTGCGCTCGGGATGCGGCTGCAGAAGCTGGTGCAGTCGGGGCATGTGGAGCTGGTGAGCAGCTTCCGGATCGAGGCCGTCGCGCGTACGGCGGATGGTCGGGTGGAGCTGGCGGCGGGGGACCGGACGGTGGTCGTGGATACCGTGGTCAACTCGACCGGTTTCCGCCCCGACCACGACATGGTCGGCGAGCTGCGCCTGGACCTGGACCCGATCTTGGGGTCGACGCGTGCGTTGGCGCCGTTGATCGACCCGAACCAGCACTCCTGTGGGACCGTCCCGCCGCACGGCGTCGACGAGCTCGAGCACCCCGAGCCCGGGTACTACGCGGTGGGTGCGAAGTCCTACGGTCGGGCGCCGACGTTCCTGCTGGCCACCGGCTATGAGCAGGCGCGGTCGGTGGTGGCCGCGCTGGCGGGTGACTGGGAGGCCGCGCGTGATGTCCAGCTGAACCTGCCCGAGACCGGCGTGTGCTCGTCGAACCTCGCCTACGGCGACTCGACCGACGAGGCCGCGGGCGGCTGCTGCGGCCCCGCGCCGCAAGCCGTCGAGGCGCCGGCCGGGCGCGGCCTGGCGACCGGTATCAGCGGCGGTCTGCTGACCGTCGTCGAGGCCAGGCCGACCACGCAGTCCAGCTGCTGCGGCTGATGACGTCGAATCCGGGTCTGGTCGAACGCCCCACCAGGGCGACGGCCAGATCCGGTTCGCGACGTCTGGTGGGTGCGCTCGCCGTCACCCAGACGGTCGGGTACGGCGTCCTGTACTACGCCTTCAGCGTCATCCTCGGACCGATGAGCCGAGACCTCGGTATCTCGAATGCCGCCTCCGCAGGCGCACTCACGATCGCCGTCCTCGTCACCGGCCTGCTGTCAATCCCGGTCGGACGCTGGCTGGACGCCCGAGGCGGCCACGTGCTGATGACCACCGGGTCGGCTCTCGGCGCGCTCGCCGTACTCGCGTGGTCCCAGGTTCAGACGGCCGCGCAGCTGTACGCCGTCTTCGCGCTGATCGGTGTCGCCTCGGCGATGGTCTTGTACGAGCCGGCGTTCGCGGTGGTCGTCGCGGTCACTGACCCGGCGCGGCGGGCACGGGCTCTGCTCGGCATCACCTTGGTTGCCGGTTTCGCCAGCTCGATCTTTATCCCGCTGACGGGTCAGCTGGTCGCCAGGCTGGAATGGCGCGCCGCGCTCATCGTGCTCGCGATAGGTCTTGCAGTGATCACCGTTCCGCTGCACGGTCTCGCCCTGCGGCACACGACACCTCGCGCTGATCAGACCGATCGGCATCGGCGCGCATCTCCTGCCCAGGTCGTGCGCGACCCCGCCTTCTGGTTGCTGGCCGCGACATTTGTGTTCCACGGCGCAGCGCTGGCCGTGATCGCCGTACACCTGGTGCTGTATCTGACCAGCCTCGGCCATCCAGCAGCGCTGGCCGCCGCACTGGCCGGCCTGCTCGGGCTGCTGTCCGTCACCGGCCGGGTGGTCGCCACACTCTCGACGCGATGGTTGCCGATGGCCACCATCGCTGGAATCATCTTCATCGGACAAGGAGTGGCGATGTCCATGATGCCGCTCGTCGGGCGGCATGTAGCGGGGACGATTGCCTGCCTGGTGTTGTTCGGGCTCGGCTTCGGCGTCGCGTCGATCGCGACGCCCGCAATCCTGCTCGACCGCTATGGCGCGGCCGGATACGGCACGATCGCGGGCACTCTCGCGGCGCCGGTCCTGGTCGCGAAGGCGTCGGCACCGCTCGGTGGCGCACTACTGGCCTCCGCAGTCGGGTACCGCCCGCTCGTTCTGCTGGTCGCGGGCGCCTGTGGGCTGGCCGGCGTACTTCTTCTGCTCGTGCGTCGTACCGGACAAGAAGTCGGTCGTCGTGTCGGTTCACCGGGGCGGCTCCCCGGCCCTACCTTCCTGCAGGACGGCCGGTAGCGAGCGCTTTCACGACGTACTCGGCGTCGCGTGCCACGCCACGCAGCGTGTTCGACGAGAAGGATCGCTGAAACTCCACTCCGAGGTAGGTCAGGCCCGAGTGCGTGAGTGAGATGCCGCGCCGGTGGAGCGGCATGCCGGTGGCGTCGAGTGCGCCGAGGTCCTTCAAATAGGGCAGATTGGGGCGGTATCCGGTCGCGAAGATGACGCTGTCGATGTGCTCCCGGGTGCCGTCGGTCCAGAGGACCTGGTCGCCGTCGAATCGGGTGAACATCGGCCGCTGATCGAGCAGCCCTGACTCGAGTGCGTTGGCGTAGACGCCGGTGTCGAAGACCAGCGTGCCGCGGACGAGCCTGCTCAGCACGGATGGTGGCAGGAGATCCAGTCGGAGTGTCTGTAGCCAGTAGTGCATGTCGCGGCCGCCCCGGATGTCCTAGTGGTGCCGTGACTTCGGTTGCTAGTCCAGGGCACTCAGGCGTTGCTCCTCGGTGTCGCGCCGTTTTCTGACAGCGGCGGCGTTGCGGGCCGCCTGGCTGAAAGCGCGTTGCAGGCGGGCGGTTTGCCTGCGTGCTTCGCGGAGCGTCTGCCGGATCTGTTCGAGTTGTTCGTTCAGCCGGGCAAGGTCGGCTTCGAGATCGTCGATTCGGTGCTGGTGTGCATCGAGTAGCTCTTCGGCGTGGACGCGGTCAGCCTCGGCCTGTGAGTAGTCGGCTTCGGCCTGGTCACGGCGTTTCTGTTGGGCGGCTCGGCGCTGCTCGAGGGTGCGATCGATCGGCGAGCGGCCCGCACTTGGTGCCGTGGCGCGTTGCGTGACCTTCGGCTTCGCGGACTTGCGAGGAGGCTCAGGGCGGCGTACGACGCGGGGCCGCATTGGTGCGAGCCGGGCGGGGTCGCCGCTCTCGTCCACCACGCCGAACCCGACATGGCGCAGGGCACTGGTGAGCTGCCCAGTCCGCAGCAGTTGCGCGGCGGCGGGGTCGACCAGCGCGGCGTCGAGGGTCTCAGCGAGCCGCTCAGCGGTCTGCGGTGCGATCTGGCGCCCGCCGGCCGCTTGGTCTCTCGCGATCCGCACAAGGTTGCGGACCAGGTCGTGTCTTTCGCGGGTCAGTTCGCGTCGCCGGGCACTGTCCGATGACAGGTAGGTCTCGCGCAACTGCTCACCGAGTTGGGTCAGGGCATGGATGCCGTCGGGATCGGCGCGGACGAGCTGGTTGGCCAGCCACGCCGACACCGTGGGCTTTCGCAGCGCCGCGATCATCGCCGCCGCCCGTACGTCGCCGGCGTCGCGGACTACTCGCGCGAGTTGGTTGCGGGCACCGATGAACTGTTCGGGGGGCAACCCGAACAGTTCAACAATTGCCGCATCCGTGTCCACGTTTCAACCATGCGTGGGCTGAGCCAGTGTCGGCAACGCCTATCGCGTGGCCCAGCTCGCCCGCTACCGCGAGGCCGGCTCGGCGGGGTCTCACGTGTGTGCCGGTAGCAACAAACGGCATCCGGACTGACGACTCATTTTGATACAAGGGGTCACCGCATCCTCACCGGCCGGCCCTTTTGTAACGAATGCGCGATTCCTTACAACCAAACGGAACGTTCGATACATCTATCTAGTGAGTCCGAGGGAACCTCTTGGGCCCCGTCGGACACAGAGGGGATGAAACCACCAACCGCACAGTCCTTGGGCACCGCCCTGTCTCGGTACCGGTATAGTCCGTAATTGTCAAGACCGTAGCGAGACCAGGTGGAGGAACAGAACCGTGCTTACCAAGTGATGCCAGACCGGATCTAGCTATTCGACGATCGGCCAGCAACCGCCCCGAAGCTCTCCTGGCCGAGCGATTTTGTGAGGGGCGTGGGGGGCAACACCGTGGATCGGAACACAGACAGACGCCGAGTCGACCAGCCGGCGCCCAGGGGGAGCGCACCGGCCACCCGGGACGGGATGCCGCCGCGGCTCGACGCGCCCGTCCGGCTGCTGGTAGGCCCGGCCAACTTCGCGGGTCAGGGCACCCGTTGGGCACGCGCGCTCGAGGTGCGGGTGCCCGACGCGTTGGCGACCTCGTTCGCTTTCTTCAGGGGAGTACTCGACTACCCGGTCGACTACGGCGTGCCGGCGCGCACGTACCGGCGCAACCGTCGATGGCAGCTGAACTTCTACAACCACGTCGTGCGCAACTACACGCACGTGCTGATCGAGGCGTCGCGGCCGATCTTCGGACCCTTGCACGGACCGGACGCGTCCGGCGACATCCAATACCTGCTCACCAAGGGTCTGCAGCTGGGGCTCATCGCACATGGCTCCGACGTCCGCATTCCCAGCCGGCACGTCGAGACCGAGCCGTGGTCGCCGTTCCCTGACCTCGAGGACGAGAGCGTCGAGCTGCTCGAGCGCAACGCCACCCGCGCTGTCGAGCTGTTCACGTCGTACCCGGGTCCGGTCTACGTCTCCACGCCCGACCTCCTCGACTATGTCCCCAATGCTGCCTGGTGCCCGGTGGTCGTCGACGTCGACAGCTGGCGCAGCGACGCTCCGGTGCTCGAGCACGAGAAGCCGGTGGTGGCCCACGCGCCCAGCAAGTCGGCCATGAAGGGCTCCGAGCTCATCGACCCCATCATGGAGAGCCTGGCCCAGCGGGGCCTCATCACCTACCGCCGGGTCGAGGGCGTCGACCCTGCGGATATGCCGGCCGTCTACCGCGACGCCGACATCGTCCTCGACCAGTTCCGCGTCGGCAGCTACGGCGTCGCCGCGTGCGAGGCCATGGCGGCGGGCCGGATCGTGGTGGGCCACATCGCCCAGCACGTCCGCGACCGCGTGACCGCCGACACCGGGCTCGAGCTGCCCATCGTCGACGCGACCCCGGACACCATCGAGCAGGTCGTGCTCGACCTCATCTCGAACCCGGAGCGGGGCCGCGCGGTCGCCGCGCGCGGGCCGGCCTTCGTCGAGCAGGTGCACGACGGCCGCCGGTCGGCCGAGGCGCTGTCCGCGTTCGTCGAGCAGCCGAGCACGGTGCCGGCTGACTGGAAGCCGTCCTGGATCCGGCCCAAGGTTGTCATGATGGCCGGCAACGACATCGTCGTCGACGCCCGCGTGCTCAAGTACGCGCAGACGGTGGCCAACTGGGACCTCGACGTCACCTGCATCGGCATCCCCGGACGCAAGCTCAGGGGCGCCCGCCAGTTCGGCAAGGTGCAGGTGTTGTGCCCGCCCATCCAGTCGAAGGTGCTGGTGACGGGGTGGCGCAAGCGGCTGGCCAACGTCAAGGCCAACCTCAAGCCGTGGTTCAGCACCGAGGCCGAGTACATGCTGGCCTACGGCCGCTGGCAGTACGCGAGCCGCGAGCTGCGCGGCGACCGCGGCCGCGACCGCCGCGACCGCGAGCGCATCGGCGGCGAGTCCGGCTCGTCCGTGCCGGCCCAGCGGTCCCCCCTCGACCGGCTGCAGCGGGCGGCGCGCTGGCGGTTGCTGCGGCTGCACCGCGCCATCCTCCACGCCCGCGCGTACTTCGTCCGGCGGGCCAAGCGCCAGGTCGACCTCACCGACCTGGGCATCGGCAAGCGGCGCGAGCGGCTGCTCGCCCTCTACCGCCACCTGCCGTCGGGCCGCTGGCGGCGGGTGATGCCCGAGTTGGTCGACCAGGAGCTGACGCTCGGCCCGCTGCTCGACCGCCTCCAGATCGAGGTCATCCACGTGCACGACGTGTTCATGCTCGGCATCGCGGCGCGCGCAGCGCATCGGGCGGCCCTGGACGGACGCACCATCAAGATCATCTACGACGCCCACGAGTACATCCCGGGCGTGCCGGTGGTGGCCCCGCGCCGGGTCGCCGCCTACAGCGACCTCGAGCGCGAGTTCATCCGCGACGCCGACCGCGTCATCACGGTGTCCGAGCCGCTGGCCCGCTGGCTGCAGCGCGACCACAAGTTGGCCAGCCTGCCCGACGTCGTCCTCAACGCGCCGGTCGAGCCGCCCGAAGACGCCGAGGTCAAGGGTCTGCGCGAGCTGCTGCGGCTGTCCGAGGACGCCCCGCTGCTGGTGTACGGCGGCGGCGTCAACCGCGCCCGCGGCGTCGGGACGGTCGTCGAGGCGATGCCGCAGCTGCCCGACGTCCACCTCGCGATCGTCGCGCGAGCCAACTCCGTCACCGCGGAGTTGCTGGCCCGCGCCGTCGAACTGGGCGTGGGCGACCGCGTGCACCTGGCGCCGTTCGTCGATGCCGAGGTCGTGCCGCTCTACCTACGCTCGGCCTCCATCGGCCTCAGCCCGCTGCTGCACGCGCCCAACCACGACATCGCGGTGACGAACAAATTCTGCGAGTACATCGCCGCGGGGCTGCCCATCATCACCAGCGACACCCCGGCGCAGGCCGACCTCGTCAACGAACTCGACCTCGGCGCCGTCTACACCGCGGGCGACGTGGACAGCCTCGTGCAGGCCGTCTGCAAGGTGCTCACCGACCGCGACCGCATCGCGAAGCGCATCGCCGACGACCCCCAACTGCTCCACCGTTTCTCCTGGGCCGCACAGGCCGAGGTCATCCGGTCGGTGTACGCCGACGTCATGGGGAAATTGCCCGACGCAGCATGGGCCCCCGGCGCCACCATCGTCCGTCAACTCCTCCCCGGCCCGCCGGAGCCGCCGGAGACGAAGTGGCGCGCCCTCACGCAGAACGCGGCGACGGGCTCCGAGCGCGACCAGAACAGCCCGTTGCCGGCATCAGACACCGTTGCAGCTAACCCGCCTTCGGCCCGACGGTTGTAGGTGCGGACTTTTCCGACTCGTCAGACCTCGTAGCGCAGGAGGACCACGCCATTGTCGAATGGGGTGGCATCGACCAGCTTCAGGTTCCGTCGATCATCGAAGAGGTGCGTTCCCTTGCCGCGGGACGCCGGGCAGACCAGCATCCGAACTTCGTCGACGACGCCGGCGTCCAGCAGGGAGCGCATGAGTGTCAAGCTCCCCCACAGCCAGATGTCCTTGCCGCTCTGCTCTTTGAGCTCCCGGACGGTAGCGGCCGGGTCGCGCGTCACGGTCGCGGCCGGGAAGTCGCCCCACGGCGCGTCATCCAGCGTCGACGAGGCGACGAACTTGGTGAGGTTGTTGAGCTTCTTGCCGTACTCGCCCTGCTCGTCGGCGTACGGCCAGGAGTCCTTGGACTGGTTGTAGGTGTTGGCGCCGAGAATCATCGTGTCGACCGAGTCGATGAAGCCCATCAGGCTGTTCTGGAAGGGGTTGTCAGTGACTTCGTCGTCGAACGGTTCCCCCGACACGAAGCTGAGGCCACCGTCCTCCTCGGCGACGATGTTGTCGACGGTAACCCACTGCTGAACGATGAGTTTTCGCATGGCTGTCCTTCCGCTCCGTGGCGATGGTGCGGCCACACCGGCCGCATCACCTCTGAGACGGAGCCGCCACGCCGGTCTCGACATCCCGGCCACAACTCGTCGAGGAAATCTTCGGCGGAAGCGCTGGAGCACGAACTAGGTCTCGACATCCGCGCCGCTGTTCATGGCCCGCGCATCCTGCAGGCGGTCGCCGACCGGGGCTGGAGGGGTTCGGTCAACCACCGGTCGACGGCAAGAGACCAGTACCCGCATAGGTGTGGTGCGATTCGTCCGTCCACTCAGCCGTCGAGCACCTCGCGTAGCCGGGCGGCAAACGAGTCCGGGTCGCCGGTCTGGCCGTACTCCCCGCCCAGGAAGCCGCCGTGGTGGCTCGGGAACCTCGTCGGCTCAACCCCGAGGGCCTCGGCAACGGCGATCGTGGCGCGTTGCGTGATCAGACCGTCCGACTCGGTGCCGTACGCCAGCACCACCCGGGTCGGGGCAGCCTTGATCGCGTCGTAGTCGGGCTCGTATCCAGTGGTGTTGACGATGTGGCCGTGACCGAGCATCGGATCCCCCCGCGAGCCGTCGTCCTCTGTCGGCAACCCGAACTGGGCCGGGTCGGGAGCCGGCCGATCGGTCCAGTCGGCGGGGACCTCGCCGCTGTGCATGGCCAGGCCCAGGAACTTGGCCATCCCCGGACCCAGGCCATCGCGCTCGTACGTGTCCCGGACATCCTGGATGGCTGCGAACGCTGCCTCGCGGTCGGGCAATGCCGAGACGAACGGTGGCTCGTGGGCCACGAGGGTGCGAACCACGTCAGGATGCGCCGCGACGAACGCGAGCATGTTCACAGCGCCACCGCTGCTCGCCAGCACATCGACAGGGCCGGGACCCACGGCGGCCTGAATCAACCGGTGGATGTCGTCGGCATGGGTCTCCGGCGTGGGATCCGCATCGGTGGTGAGGTGGCTGCGCGCGCTCTGCCGCGGGTCGTAGGTGACCACGGTGCGGTCGGTGAAGTAGCCGGCCAACGTCGTGAACCCGGCGGCGGCCATCGGCGCAGCAACCATCACCAATGGGGTCTTGTCCGCATCGCTGCCGGGGCGGATGTCATAGGTCAGTACGGCGCCCGGTGCGTCGATCGTATGGGTCGTGGCCTCGGTCATCTGGATCTCCTTCGTCCGCGTCGGTTCCATACTGCCCCCGCACCGCGCGGCCCGCCGCCGAGGCCCATCCCGGCGACGACGCTAGCCGGGAGCCCGCCCGCGAACTGGACTACCGACTGTGCTGCCTGCCGCGGACCATGCGGATCTCCCGCACCCCGCCCTCGACCTGGGCCGTCCCGTCGGCAACGAAGCCGTGCTTGCGGTAGAACGCCTGCGCACGAGGGTTCGGGTCGGCCACCCACAGCGCCACCGACTCCTCCGGATCGACGACCGCCTCCAGCAGCGCCGGCCCAGCACCCGTGCCGTGGTCGGCCGCATATACATAGAGCACATACAGCTGCCTCGCCCACGTCGACCCGACGTCCAAGGGCGGACCTGACATGGCGATCCCGATCAGCTCGCCGTCCCGCTCGGCGACAGCCACGCGGTTCTCGCGATAGCGCTCGTCGGTCAACGCAGCAGTCCAGAACCGCTCCCGAGCCGCCAGGAAGCCTGGGTCGTCGAGCACCGCGTCCGACATGAGTCCCCGATACGTCTCCTGCCAGCACCGCACATTCACGCGCGCCATCTGTACGACGTCCTCGACCCGAGCCGGGCGAACAGTCAGCGAGGAACTCACTGCCGAATCGTAGGCCGCCAAACGCCAACCGCCGCACCGGTAGACATCTCGAGCTGTGCAGGAGGATCGCCTCCGCCGCCTGATCCGACCTCAACCCTGCCGGGACATCCGGACCTCGAACTCCGACTCGTCGTAGCCGCCGCTGTCCGGATCGACTGCCATCCTCAGGTCGCCTCCGGACAGGTGTGTGAACACCACGGTCCACGGGTTGCACCCCGCGCCCTGGGGTGTGGGGGCAAAGCGCATCGTCAGCCGGGAGTCGGTGGCGTCGCTCACTGCGAGCGTGCCGTTGTAGCAGGCTGAGGTGCTGCCCGCCAACTCGGCCTTCTGCAGCTCCTTGCCGAGGGGGGCCGTGAACACCGTTCCGTCGGCCCTCGCGCCTTGCCACTTGCCGTCGAACGACTCTGGGATCGTCTTGGCGTCGACGGCCTGATCGAGCACCCTCCACGTGACCACACCACCCACGAGCAGGGCGGCTGCCGCCGATGCGGCCACGATCACCCGTCCTCGGATCGTCCCCGGCCACCAACGCCGCCAAGACCGTGGTGTCGGTGTGGTGTGACCCGGCGTCGTTGCCGTCGGCGGGCGTCGGGTCGGGCTGGTCGCCCCGGCGGTGTCGGTTGGTCCTGTCTGTGGTGCCGTACCGGTGGCGTCCGAGGGCGCGGTGTTGGGTGACCCGGCGAGGACGGCCGACGCCGAGGCCGCGACGGTGCGGCTGTCGTCGTCGGCCAAGGTCTCGAGGGCCTGTCGGGCAGCCAGGGCGAGGCCTTGGTGGCGGCCGGACAGCAATCGGGCCAGCTCGCCCACCGCGCCTGCCCGGACGCCGGCGAGCGGGCTGTCGATGGATTGCTGGAGCTCCGGCGGCAGCGCGGCCGGCTGGGTGAGCGGGGTGTTGCGCCGGGCAATGACCAGGTCGCCCTGGACGCCGAAGGCCCACTTGCCGGGGTTCTGGTGTGGGGTCACCTCGCGAACCGCGTCGTAGACGTAGTCGTAGAGCTCGTCCAGGTCGACGTACCCGTCCTGGTCGCGGTCCGCCTCCCCGGTGCTGAGACCACGCACCATCGCGGTCGTGAAGACCGAGGGAACCGGATCGCCGGACTCGGTGAGCTCACCGCCCTCGAAGGCGTACTCGACGGCTCCCGACGCCGTGATCACCGCTCGCCCGCGCCCGCCGAAGCGTTCCTCGAGATCCATCACCTTGGTGGCGCGGGCCCTCATCCCGCGATCGAAGGCTCCGGCGTAGCAGCAGTCGAGGAACAAGACGATGCGGTGCGACCGGCTGTGGGTCATCCGCCGGTTCACGAAGTCGGCGGCGACCGCGGTCGCGCCCAGGAGGCGGAGCCGGGTGTTCGTCATCGCGAAGTACAGTTCGCCGTCCTGGTCCTTGATGCCATGGCAGGAGAAGTGCAACAGCAAGAGGTCGTCGGGAGAGCGGTCGGTCAGGAACTCCTCGACGGCCTCATTCACCACGTGGGCCGGCTCGTTCAGCAGCGTCCGGACATCGAAGCCGCCGATCTCCGGGTCGCTCAACACCGCCGCCAGGGCGTCGGCGTCCGCGGCTGGAGCCCGGAGTTCGCTGAGCCCCGGGTCTTGGTACTCGTTGCTGGCCACGATCAACGCGCTGCGGCTGCCGCGGGCCGACTCGAGCCAGGGGCCAACAGCCATGCTCTCAGTGTGTCGTCGGGCCGCCCGGATGGGAAGGCGACCGTCGAGCGCCAGCCCGACAGACACGCCCTGTCAGTTCGGCCGGCGGACGTACGAGATCTTCGCCGGCTCTTGGGGAGCAGGCATGGATCCGGGAAACCCCGTCGGAGAGGCGTTGAACACGCGGCCCAAGTACGTCGCCTCGACCACGCTCACCGACTCGCGATGGGCAGGCACGACCGTCCTGTCCGGTGACGTCGCGGCTGCTGTCGGCGAGCTGAGAGCCGACCCGGGTGGTGAGCTCCAGGTGTGGGGCAGCGGCACCCTGATCCGCTGGCTGCTCGACCACCGACTGGTCGACGAGATTGTCCTGCTCACCTATCCCGTGGTCGTCGGCCAGGGCACACGGCTCTTCCCCGCCACCGGCCCGGACATGGGACTCGATCTGGTCGACGTGCAGTCCACCCCGAAGGGGCTAACGATCCAGACCTACCGCACCACCGGTCGCCCGCAGTACGAAACGGCCTGAAGCAGGTGACGTTGGTGTCCTACAGGCGCACTCGGCGTCTGGATGGTCGCGGCCTCCGGCCTCGACGTCGCGCGGTCATGGCTGCGCGATTCTGGGAGGTTCCAGGTGGCGCTCCGAGGCCAAGTGCGTGAAGAGGGCGCGGTTGTAGGAGTTCATCTCGGGCAGTTCGAGTGGGTCGTAGAACCTGAGGTCTGTGGTCTCTGGGTCGGATATGTCGAGGTGCCCCGACCACGTCTCGGCGCGGTAGGTCAACGAGATCACCTGGCACTGGTGACCGTTGGGGTAGACCAGGAAGCATTCGGGACCCGAACGTGCTGACAGCAAAGTCAACTCGCCGGCGACGAGGCCGGTCTCCTCACGAAGCTCTCGACGCGCGGCCTCTTCGAGTCGCTCACCTGGTTCCATGGCGCCGCCGGGGATGCACCAAGTCTGGTCGTCGGAGCGCTGTTGGAGCAGGACCCGCTGCTGGTCATCCCAAACAAGCACGCCGGCCGCCGCGACCACCAGCGGTTCCTTTCCGACCAGTGTTCGCATTCGCTCCAAGTAGGGTGCTCTGCCGTCGTCGCCCACGATCGCAGGATAGGCGCGGCGAGACAGTCCTGCAGCTGTTGCAATGCGTCAGTTGGTGAAGGCCTCGGGGGCGACACCATCGAGGAAGTCGGCTGACGCGTCCGCTCTGATTCGTTCCTGCGTTTCACTTCCGATGCCTTGGGCAACAAAGTTCGTCGAGTCAGGTGGTGGCTCTGCCGAGCTGCGCAAACGTCTGCTTGATAAAGGAGGCGGCGGTCGGATGCGTCACGAAAGTGAGTCGGTGGGTGGGAAGTGGGGCTGTGCCATCGACCGGTGCGTTGCGGGGGTGGTTGGATCGGAAGCATCCGGGAAGGCCGGGTGCTGACAATCCTGCTGTGGGGGGAACTGCGGTGGGTTGGGGGGAATTGTGCGTTTGATTTGTGCTGCGCTGGGGGCTGGGGTTTTGGTGGTTGCGGCTGGGGGGTGTGGATCGGGTACGACGGGAGTGGCGGAGCCGGCGGCGATTGTTAGTAGTCGGGTTACGCCGACGCCTGACGGGCCCACAACGTCGACGCCGGCTGCGACAGCTAAGCCGACTGTGGTCAAGCCGCCTGTGGTGAAACCGTCGAAGGTGACGGTCAAGAAGACGGTGGTGGAGGTTCGGGTTATTGCGTTCAAGAAGAGGACGGTGACGGATTCTTCGCTGGCTAAGGGGGAGAAGGTTGTCACGACCACGGGAGTCAACGGGTCGCGGCGGTTGATTTATGAGGTGACGTTCGTTGACGGCGTACAGACGGCTAAGGAGTTGCTGAGGGATGTGGTTGCCAAGCAGCCGCGGACTCAGGTGACCGCCGTCGGTACGAAGGTCGAGGAGAGCGAGTCGTCGGAGTGCGATCCGAATTACAGCGGGGGCTGTGTGCCGATTGCCAGTGATGTGGATTGTTCGGGTGGGAGTGGAGACGGGCCGGCGTATGTGCGCGGCCCGGTCACAGTTGTCGGGAACGACGTCTATGGCCTGGACCGCGACAAAGACGGTCTTGGTTGTGAGGACTAGTTGGGGTTGCGGCCTAGGTGGGCGAGGATCTGGGCCAGGGGGTCGGTGCCGGAGTACGGGATGTCGGGGGCGAACGGGGAGCCCGGGGTCAGGCGGAGGTCGCCGGTGGGGACGACGTGAGCGACGGCTAGGGCGGCGTCCAGGACCTCGGGGGTGAAGGTGACTGTGGTGCCCAGGGTCTTGGCGACGTCCCAGGAGTGCACGACGTAGTCGATGAAGTGGAAGCTGATCGCCTGGTGGCCGGGGAACGGCTGGTCTGTGCCGAACTCGGGGAGCGGGAAGAGGCGATCCGCGACGCCGTCCTCGGCGAAGGCGGTCAGGACGTGTTCGGCTGAGTCGATGTAGGCCTTGACCGGGTCGTCGCCGAGGTCGCGGAGTTTCCACACGGCCTCGTTGCCGTCGCCTCGGGAGGCGGCGGCGAAGCCGTTGTGCTGGGTCGCCATGTGGGCGAGGAGGCCGTAGAGGGTCCAGGCGCGGCAGGGGGTCGGCTTGGAGAGGTCGGCGTCGGTGACACGCGCGACCAGGTCGATGCTGGCCTGAACGGCTTGTGCGTCGAGGGGTACGTAATCAACAGTAGGCATCTGCTGATCATATGCGCGAGCTTATGATTGCGCCAGTGTTATCTTCCGTGATGTGAGCCCGGAGGATGAGCGCCCCGACCTCGCCGCGATGCTGGCTCCGTTGCTGCGGGCACTCATCGCGGTGGAGTTGCCAGTGCTCGCCGAGCACGACGTGTCCATGTGGGGATACTCCGTACTGACCACGCTCGACGACACGCCGGTGCGCACCCAGGCCGCTCTCGCGGACGCGATCGGGGCCGACAAGTCGCGCATCATCGGCACCCTCGACGAACTGCAGGACGCCGGCCTGATCGAGCGGACGCCGGACCCGAACGACCGCCGCGTCAGATTGCTGTCGATTACGCCGAAGGGCCGTCGAGTACGTCGCTCCGTCCGCAAAGACATCCGGGTGCATGAGAACCGCATCCTCGAAGCCCTCCCACCCGCCGACCGTCAAGCCTTCCTCCGCTCCATCCGCAACCTGTACGACGCCCGCTGAGCCCCGAGCCTCCATCGGGGGATGGAAGGGGTTCCCTCGGGGGAGTGATCCGCGGGGTAGGTGAGTCGGGTCAGGGTGGAGGTATGGCGATCGCACGTGTGGGGGAGTTTCGTCGGGATGCGTCGGTGGGGATGGGGTGGGTGGCTCGGGGCGCGGTCGGGTGGGCGGCGGCGTACGGATGTTTGCGGGTGTGGTTCGCCACCGGTCATGCACCGGACTGGAAGTTCCCGGGTGGCGACCTGCTGGTCCCGGATTGGGTGGCGGTGGGGGGGTGCGTGGTCAGTGCCGCGACAGTCCTCGCACTGCATAGACGACCGAGCTCCCGGCTTCTGATCAGGGCGCTGTGGGCAGTCGCGGCCGGCTGGGTCGCAGCTGCTGCGTTGGCGCTGCTCGATGTCGTTGGTGGTGTGCTGCCCGGCCTGGGGATCCCGTTCGATTGGAAAGGGATGGTGAGCAGGTTGGCCGCCCTTGGAGGAGCCGCGCTTCTCGGCCGGACTGCCCTGACCTATCGGCGGCGGCTCGGTCCGGGCCGGTCGCTAGAGGCGATCCCCATCTGGGCCGTGATCGGCGCGTGGTCCGCGGTTGCCGGTTGCTTGATCCGGTTGGCCGCGCAAGCAGTCGTCGGGTTCGACACGCCGTACGGCGCCAACCTCTCGCTGATCCTGTTCGAAGGCGGCTTCCTGCTCGCCGGGATTGTGCTGCCGCTGCTGCTGGTCTATCGCGTCGGCCGGTTCTTTCCGCGCTGGATGCTGTTGCTCCCCGGCGCCGGCCTCGGCGGGGGCATCACGGCGTACTTCGGTGTCGGCCTGCTCCAGATGATCGCTGCCGCAGTCCAGGGCAAGCCCGTGTACGGCGACATCGGTCTGCCGGACGCCTTCTTCTGGGTAGCCGTCCCGGCCTACGTCATGTGGGGCGTCGGCCTGGCTGTCGCGACCTACGGCTACTACCTGCGAACCCGGAAACCCGCCTAGCAAACAGCGGTACGACGGCGCAACCGATTCGTAGTGTGATCTGAAAGTCACGATGCGTTGAACCCAGCACTCGGGTGAATCGTTCGGAACAGGCGACGACCCCTACACCTCGAGGAGTGAGGCCATGAAGGTGCTGGAGCGCTATCAGAAGCAAGTGATCGCCGTTTTCCGGATCGTGATCGGGTTCCTGTTCGCCAGTCACGGTGCGGCCGCGTTGTTCGGGGTACTCGGGACCAAACAGGTCGAGGCGTTCGCCTGGCCGTCGTGGTGGGCGGCCGCGATCCAGTTCGCCGGCGGCGCGTTGGTGCTGGTCGGGCTGGCCACCAGGTACGCCGCGCTGCTCTGTTCTGGATCGATGGCGTACGCCTACTTCACTGTTCACCAGGTGGATGCTTTGCTTCCTGTGCAGAATGGTGGCGAGAAGGCGGCGTTGTTCTGCTTCGCCTTCCTGCTGATCGCGTTCCTCGGCAACGGCGCCTGGGCGGTGGAACAGCGAGCAGCACCCCGAAGTGCAACAGCCGCAGCGGAGTGATCCCGGCCGGGACCGCACGATGCACGACAGAGCAGGAGCGCCGATGGCCGATGACCGGGCGGCGCTGCTGCGCGAGCTGCACGATGTGCACGCGCCCGCGTTGTGGCGATTCGTGGTCCGGCTGACCGGCGACGACCGGCTGGCCGAGGATGTCGTGCAGGAGACCCTGCTGCGGGCGTGGCGCCGGCCGCAGATCCTGACCGAGGACGAGGCGGGGGCCCGGGCCTGGCTGTTCACGGTGGCGCGCAATCTCGTCATCGACGACCGGCGCAGTGCCCGGGTCAGCCGCGAGGTGGCCAGCGGCGACCTGCCGGAGAATCCCAGTGCCGACCACGCGAACGCCGTACTGGACGCGTGGCTGGTGGCGGAGTCGCTGGCCCAGCTGTCCGAGGAACATCGGCAGGTGATTGTTCGTGCGTACTACGGGCGTCGTACCGTCACTGATATCGCCGAAGAGCTGGATATCCCGTCGGGCACCGTGAAGTCGCGGCTGCACTACGGGCTGCGGGCGCTGAAGCTCGCGTTGCAGGAGAGGGGGGTGACAAGCCAGTGAGCGATCCTTACAAGGAGTGGGACGCGGCCTATCTGCTGGGGGCGTTGTCGGCGAAGGATCGGCGCGCCTACGAAGAGCACCTACGGACCTGTGACGAGTGTTCGGCCGAGGTGGCGTCGCTCGGCGGCATACCCGGGACGCTGGCCGCGCTGCCCGACGATCGCGCGCTCGCGACCATCACTGCCACCCCGCCGAACCTGCTGCCCGGCCTGGTCCACGCGGTCCAGCAGGACACCCGCAAGCGGCGGGTCAAGTTCGGCATGGCGATGGCCGGGATCACGGCTGCGGCGGCCGTGGTCGGTGCGCTGGTGGCGATCCCGCTCAGCCGCGAGGAGCCGCAGGGCGACTACGTCGTACTCGCGCAGACCGTCGCCAGCAAGCTCTCCGCGGACGCCCGGCTGGTGCCGGAGCGCTGGGGTACGACGATCGAGATCAGCTGCCGGTACGACGAACTGGCCACCCCGAGCGAACGGGCCCGGGGCTACGAGCTGTACGTCACGGACACGTCCGGGAAGTCCCAGCTGATCGCGAGCTGGACCGCGGCACCGGGTACGACGGTCAAGCCGGCCGCGACCACGAAGCTGCAGCGCAACGAGATCCGGGGGCTGGACATCCGCAGCTCGGAATCCGGCCGGATCCTGCTCGCGGTGCACTTCTGACGCTGATTGTGCCCGCCCGGACACTGTCCGCGCGGAATCGGTTGCAGTCGGCACGATTGACTGCCAGCCGCTGGGGCACCTGAGGGGTCAAGAGCGGTGGTCGCTCGAGAGGCCGTCGATCTAGGCCCCGGTGTTCAGGGACGTGCACCGGGGTCGCTCAACGCCCGGACGCCAGCGTTCACCGGGGTCACTCGACGCGCGGCCGTGGACGTTCACCGGGGGGCAGTCGACGCCCGGCCGTCAACGTTCACCATCAGCGCGGCGGAAGATTTTTCCTTCGATCGTGTAACACTCGCGCCGTCACCAGCGATATACCGTGTGTAACGCCACTGAGGATCCCGTCCCAGGTCGACCGCCCGAAGGGCCTGGGGCGGGGTTCTCGTTCGTCGAGAGGCGCCCCGGACGCGTTACGCACGAAGGCCCCCGGTTGCAGTACCGGGGGCCTTCGCGCTGGTATCCCTCCCTACGCTATGACGCTTGTTCGCTCTGTCGGTGCGACTCCGGCAGATCGATCCGGTCCGCCGGGAGGCGTTCCGTCCGCTCAGTACCGTCGTCACCCTCGTACTGCACCAGACCAGTCCATCCCGTCGCCTCGTGCTCACGGCCGATCAGCCAGCCGGGACGCCACTGCCCGTCCACAAGGACGATCACATGGCTGGGCAGAGGCAGACGGGACACCAGTTCGGTGCCGGGCTCGAACTCAGTCATGGCCGAAGGTTAAGTCGTTTCCGCGCTTGGCGCCTCCCGTGAGCGTGTTTACTCACGGTCTTCTCAGACTCTGGGCAGAAGTTCGCGTACGACGCCGACGGGCAGCCCGAATTCACGCACCGAACCGGTCACCTTCAACGCGCGGCCGCCGGGGATGTGGCTCACCCACCCTTGGTGCAATGCATGTACACACAAGGCTGCGCCGACCGCGCCGGCCAGATGCGGTCGCCGCTCGGTCACGTCCAGACACGAGCGCAGTGGGGGTCGTCCGCGGCGCGTCTCGACCACAATGCCGAGATCTTCCAGCCAGGCCGAGCCTTCCGGCGTGAGCATGACGCCTTCCGACCAGTCGATCAGGCCACGCTCTGTTATCGCATCCGCCAATGCGACACCGAGTTTCCCCGCGAGGTGGTCGTAGCAGGTCCGTGCCCGCGCGAACGCGTCCCGCTTGCTCACCGCAGCCAGGCTGTTCAGAACCTCGGTACGACGAGGTGCGAGCGCCGCGAGCCCTTCGATCAGCTCGGCCGTCTCCGGTCCGGCGAGTTTCAGATAGCGATGCCGCCCCTGCCGCATCTCGGTCAGCAACCCGCCATCGACCAGCAGGTTGAGATGCTCGCTGATCGTCGGTCGCGACACCTTCGCCAGCCGGGCCAGCTCGGTCGCCGTCCACGCCCGTCCGTCGAGCAGCGCCAGGCAGACCGTCGCCCGGGTGGCGTCGGCCAGCATCCGCGCCCAGGCGGCCAGCTCCTGCCCCTCGGTCTGCGAACTCATCCACGTCCTCGCTTCGCTCCGGGCGCGGATGAGGCACGAGATGCACAGTGTTTGACGATGACCTCGCTTCGCTCGCTCATGCATCCCATCATGCCGTTCCGACAGTTAGGCGCCCGCCGAAGTGATCGCGACCTAGCGTCGGAACCTATGACGCACCTGACGATCGAACCGTCCATCCTGTACGTCGGTACACCGGTCGCCCTGCTCTCCACCGAGAACGGCGACGGCACGATCAACCTCGCCGCGATGTCGTCCGCCTGGGCGCTCGACGATGTCGTCGTCCTCGGACTCAGCGGCTCCGGTCAAACCGCGCACAATCTGCAGCAGCGGCCGGACGTCGTGATCAACTTCCCGTCACCTGCGCAGTGGGAGGCTGTTGAGCGACTCGCCGGTCTGACCGGTCGTGATCCAGTGCCGGAACACAAGCGGGCGAGGTTCCGGTACGAGCGGGAGAAGTTCAAGGCGGCCGGGCTGACACCGGTCGCGTCCGAGCTGGTCGGTCCGCCGCGAGTGGCCGAATGCCCGTTGCAGTTCGAGGCGTCCGCCGTACAGGTGCAGTTTGATGCTGCTGGCAACTTCTTGATCGTCCAGGCGCGTGTGCTGCGGGTGCATGCGAACGATCGGATCGTCGTGCCGGGGACCTCGTACGTCGATCCGGGGGCGTGGTCGCCGTTGCTCTACAACTTCCGGCACTACTTCGGCCTCGGTCCGGAGTTGGGGGAGTCGTTCCGGACCGAGACGCCTAGAGGAGCCGAAGCCGATCGACTTCTTCGTCGCTGAGGACGACGTCGAGAGTCGCGAGGACGGACGGGAGATCCTCGGCCGCTACGACGCGATGCGTGGTGCGACCGTCGGCGTAGTCGGTCGTGAGCTCGTCTCCGATCAGGCGACGGATGACGCCGTCGGCGACGCGCATCACCACCGGCCTGCCGGTGAAGGGGGAGTCCGGATGGGTCGAGACGTAGTGGTGGTAGACCTCGTAGTCGATCGGGCGCACCGGCTCGTCGTTGGACGCGTGCTGCGGGATCCAGCCGTCCGGGGTCTGCTTCGACAGGGTCCACACGTCGCCGTCGGCGGTCAGGCGGTGGTCCCAGCCGCCCTGGTCCACGACCACGCCGTCCTTGAGCGGGGTCGGGTAGAGCTGACCGGCGCCGAACCCGACATCGGCGAGGAACTCCTGCCCGTCGACACCGACCTTGAGCAGCCCGTGCGTGCGTGGTCCGGACTTGTGCGGTTGCACTCGCGCTACTCGTCGTTCCACCTCGAACCCGAGTCGCTCCAGCGCGGCGCCGAACAGCAACGTGTGCTCGTAGCAGTAGCCGCCGCGCTGCCGTCGTACCAGCTTCGCCTGGATCGCGTTCAGCCCGATCCCGGGGTGCGTGCCGAGGATCACGTCGATGTTCTCGAACGGGATCGCCAGCACGTGCGCCCGGTGCAGACTACGCAAGCTGTCCGCGGATGCGTCCACCCGCGGATGCCCGATCCGCTCGAGGTAGGCGTCAGGGTCCAGTTCTTCGATCTCCCACATGACGCCTACCTCAACACTTCCAGTTCACTTGAGGTCAAGCTCGGTGAACAAGGTGAGCTGGATTCCGCCCGGCGTCTCGAGCCGGGCGTTGAGCGAGTTCCACGGGGTGCGGGTCGGCTCGGCGATCACGGTGGCGCCGGCGTCGGCCAGCTTCCGCGTGGTCTCGGCCGCATCGTCCACCTCCAGTGCGACCCGGTACTTCCCGGCGACCCGCCGGCCGACCTCGACCTCGTCGATGTAGTCGGCCTGATGCGGATCCGCGATCTCCAGCGTCGCCCGCTCGACGTCGAGGATCATCACCCGCCCGTTCTCCGACGAGTAGGACTCGCGCTCGGGCAGCCCGAGCACATCCCGGTAGAACGTCACCGCCTCGTCGTAGTCGTCCGCCGTCACGACCAACCGCAGTTCCTTGACCGTCATGCCTTCAGTATCAGTCCTCCTGCTGCCAGGCCAGGTTGATCTTCGCCTCCTGGAACCGCCAGCCGTCCGGGGTCCGCACGGCTGTGTACTTCAGCCGCAACCCGGTCCGATGGTGCGGTGCCTCGCCGTCCCGGTAGAAGAACGCGAGCTGATTGGCCGTCGCGTCCGCCCGATCCCCGTCGACGCTGATCAGCACGTCACCATGCACATGCTGGGTCGGCCCGTCGTCGGTCTCCCGCACGAACGCGATCACGTCGTCGATCCCGCGAATCTCACCACCGCGGGGTGACCGCACCACCACGTCCTTCGTGTAGATCTGCCGGAGGTCGTCCGGCGTCCCCTCGTCCAGCACCCACGCCAGCCGCGCGAACAGCTCCGCGACCTCCAGCCGATCGGCGATCTCGCTCATCATCCATCCTCTTTCGTTGGTTACGCCAACATTGCCTGCACCAACTATAGGCACAGCTTGTTGGCGCGACCAACAATTAGAGGCGCGACACCTGGTAGTGCGTGATCAGCCAGGTGTCGCCGGCTCGACGGACGATCACACTGAGGTAGACGGGCAGGGTGGGTCGATCCGTGAAGGAGAAGTCGACGCCGACGTACCCGAGGATCAGGTCGTCCGCGAGCCGCCGCGTCTCGAGGATCTCGTACGACGCTCGCAGTCCAAGCGGCTGTGAGTCGTAGTACTCGGCCACGGCGTCCGGTCCCACGCCGTACAGATGCAGGCCTTGGAAGATCGCGTCGTCGGTGAAGAGTGACCCAACCCGCTTGGGTTCGTGCTCGTCGATGCCGGCCTTCCACTGGTCGAGCGCGGCGCGAAGGATGTCGAGTTCAGTGGTCATGGCTCAGTGACCCGCCTGCTGGCCGCCGTCGACGTGGAGGATCTCGCCGGTGACGAACGCGGCGCCCTCCAGGTACACGACCGCGTCGACGATCTCGTCGATCTCACCGAGCCGGCCGACCGGGTGCAGCGCGGCCAGGAACTCGTGCGTTTCCTCCGGGTGCATCGGCGTACGGATGACACCGGGGGCGACGGCGTTGACCCGGATTCCGCGGGCGGCGTACTCGGTGGCGAGGGACAAGGTGGCGGAGTTCAGTCCGGCCTTGGTCAGCGACGCCAGCACTGACGGCACGTTGGTGTTGGCGTGATCGGCCAGGCTGGTGGTGATGCTGACGATGTGTCCGGTGCCCTGGGCAACCATCGCCGCGACGGCCCGCTGGGTGATCTCGAAGAACCCGCGGACGTTGACGCCGGTGACGACGTCGAAGTCCTCGACGGTGTAGTCGGTGAACGGCTTGGCGACGAACACGCCGGCATTGTTGACCAGTGTGTCGATCCGGCCGAACGCCTCCAGTGCGCTCTCGACGATCTTGGTGCCGACGCCCGGCGCCGCGATGTCGCCGGCGACGGTCAACACCAGCGGGTCGTCCGATGGCTCGATGGTGCGGGAGTTGGCGACGACGGCGTACCCGAGTTTCCGGTACGCCGGGACGAGCGCCGCCCCGATGCCCTGGGACGCACCGGTGATGACGGCGACTTTCTGCGAACTCATGGTTCTCCTCTTTCTCGAAGTAGCACTCTCGAAGGAAGCTGTACTTCGATCGTTGTCGAACCATCTGCCGTTTTCCACGACCGGTTTGCTCCCAGCTGAGAGGCCCGGCCTACTACGATCGGGCGGGTGGAACTGCGGCAGTTGCGGTACTTCGTCGCCGTGGCCGAGGAGCTGAACTTCGGTCGCGCCGCGGCCCGCTTGCACATCGCGGGACCTTCGCTGTCCCAGCAGATCAAATCGCTGGAGCGGGATCTCGGCGTCCGGTTGTTCGACCGCGACCGCCGTACCGTCACGCTGACCGCGCACGGTGAGTCGCTGCTGCCGCAGACCCGGACGTTGCTCGAGCAGGCGGACGAGTTGCGTCGTACGGCGGCCGGCTTCTCCGCGACCGAACCGGTCCGGCTCGGTTACGTGAGCTGGCGACCGGCCGATCTCGTCGAGCGGACGTCCGGGGTCGCGCAGTTGCTTGTCGATGCGTGGGTGATGCCATCGCACACGCAGGCGGGCCGGGTCGCGGACGGCAGTGTCGATCTGGCGATCTGCTGGGGTGCGCGCGACCGACCTGGCCGAGCAGGAGTTGACCGGCCGGCTGATCGGTGCGGACCGGTTGTCCGCAATCTCGTGGGGTCGCGACGAGTCCGCCGTACGTGCGAAGGACACCGCGGTGCTGGTGGACGCCGACACCGCGACCTGGGCGTCGTGGAACATCTATGCGGTCGAGTTCGCCCGCGAGACCGGTGCGGAGATCGTCCGGATCGACGACCACGGGATCACCGGCGCGGCCTTCTTCGAGCACGTTCGACAGCTACGTCGGCCCGTGGTCAGCTCGCCCAAACGCGATGACACCCCGCTGCCGCCCGACCTGGTTCGTCGCCCGGTGGTCGAGCCGGTCCCGATCTGGACCTGGGCTCTGGTGTCCCGCCGCGACGAACCGAGTCGCGCCGTACAGGCCGCCATCGAGGCCCTCACGAGCGACATCACCGTCGACCTCTCGGAGGGCTGGCTTCCGGCTGACGACCCGTTCCGTCACTCTTGAGTGACGGCCGCAGTCGTCAGGCGGTAGCCGGTGTTTGCGGAGAACTCGGCGGACAGCGCGAAACGGTCGCCGCGGACCAAGGTGTGACGCCACTCGACCGGTCGGTTCTGTGAAGTGCCTTGGCGGTTGATGGAGAAGGCGGCGGCTTCCGGCGGGCAGCGCAGGAGGGTGCGTTCAGCCGGTGTTGGTACGACGGCCCGGATGTCTTCACGACCGTGGTCGAGGCGGAGGCCGGTGCGGGCGGCGAGTTCGTTGTAGAGGCTGGTGTGGGTGAAGTCGGCGTCCAGGAGGGGCTCCGCGAGTGAGGCGGGCAGCCAGACGCGGTCGAGCGCGAGGGGTTCGTCGCCGGCGAAGCGGAGTCGCTCGAGGTAGAGGAGTGGGATGGAGGCCTCGAGGTCCAGGCGGGCCGCGATGACTCCGTCGGCCCGGACGTCCAGCGCCCGTACGACGCTGTGCTGGGTCAGACCGGACGCCTCGACCGAGGAGAACAGGCTGTAGAGCGCGCCCATCGGCTGCCGGATCTCCGGCGTGGTCGCGACGCGTGGCTGACGGCCGCGTTCGGCGACGATCAGGCCGTCGGAGCGCAGTTTGGCGAGCGCCTGCCGGACCGTGTGCCGGCTGACCTGGTAGTCCTCGACCAGAGCGAGCTCACCGGGGAAGACGTCGTCGAACTCCCCAGCCCGCAGTCGGCGGACCAGGTCCTGCTGCAGCTGCTTCCAGAGCGGCTGGCCGCCGGAGCGGTCGAGCCTGCGCTCGGTCATCTGGTCCTGTCCTCCGCTGGCGTTGCCGGGCTTGCCAAATGTCCGGTCATCTCCTAGCTTAAATGTGCGTACATTTCTAGCGGAGGGGAGAACCGGTCCGATGGTGCAGGTCGAGGTTAGGCCAATCGCCCCGACCGCCGTTCCCCGCTTCCACAGCCTGACCACCCGGGTTCCGGGCCTGGTCGTAGTACTGGCCCTGGCTGCTGTCGCGGTCCCACTCGGCCGGCTCGTGCCTGTGGTCGGCGGACCAGTGTTCGGGATCGTCCTGGGGGTGTTGGCGGGAGTCGCCGTACCGGTACTGCGGTCCGAGCGGTGCCGGCCCGGGTACGCCTTCGCCTCGAAGACCTTGCTCCAGCTCTCGATCGTCGTACTGGGAACCGGTCTGTCGCTGCAGCAGGTCGTCCACGTCGGCGGCTCGTCGCTGCCGGTGATGCTCGGCACGCTGGCGATTGCACTGGGCGGTGCCTGGCTGTTCGGTCGTCTGCTCGGTGTCCGCGGCGACACCCAGACGTTGATCGGCGTCGGTACGGCGATCTGCGGCGCCTCGGCGATCGCGGCGACGGCGGCGGCGATCAACCCCAAGCGCTCATCGGTCGCCTACGCGCTGGCGACGATCTTCACCTTCAACGTCGTCGCTGTGCTCGCGTTCCCGCCGCTCGGACACTTGCTGGGCCTCAGCCCGGAAGCCTTCGGGTTGTGGGCAGGTACGGCGATCAACGACACGTCCTCGGTGGTCGCCGCCGGGTACGCGTACAGCCAGGAGGCCGGCGACCAGGCGCTCGTCGTCAAGCTGACCCGCTCGCTGATGTTGGTGCCGATCGTCCTGGCGCTCGTCGTCCTGAAGTCGCGCACGGAAGCCGCGGCGAACAAGCTGCCCTGGCGGAAGCTGGTCCCGCTGTTCCTGATCGGCTTCCTCGCCGCAGCCGGCCTGCGTACCGCCGGTCTGGTGCCGGTCGGATGGTTGCCTGGTTTGAGCCTGATCGGGACGTTCTTGATCACGTCCGCGCTGGTTGCGATCGGGCTGTCGTTGAGGCCGAGAGAACTGCGCGACACAGGACCCAGGCCGCTCCTCCTCGGAGCGATCCTGTGGGTCCTGGTCGCGGCAGGCAGTCTTGCGATTCAGTCCTTCTCGTAGGCGGCCGGCCTGGTCTGGACGGCCTGGATCCGCGGTACGTCGAGCTTCGAGCTGCGGTCGAACCGGTAGATACCGTTCTCTTCCTGGAAGACGTCGGTGAGCTGCGTGTAGCAGTAGCCGAACATCAGCGGGTCGTCGAGCAGTGCGTCGACCAGCCCCGCGAAGCGGTCGTAGAACGCTTCCTCGTCCGCGACCCGCTGGCCGTAACCCCACGATTCGTTGGTGTTGTTGCCCTTTGCCTGGGCAGCCGCTTCGGGGTTCCACCAGATTCCGCCGAACTCACTGCAGAAATAGGGCTGACCGGCGTACGGCTGGGAGATCGGCCGCCGCTCGTGTCCACCGGTGTTCCCGTACGGCGCTCCGTCCGCAAGGCCGGCCATCTGGCGCGCGAACTCCGCCGGGTCCTGCTCGTAGTTGTGCGAGTCCCACACGTCCGTCTCCGGCACGCGGTGCGAGTACCCGGAGGCGTCCAGCACCGGTCGCGTCGTGTCGGCCGCCTTCGTCGCCAGGAACATCGCCCGGGTGACGTCGTCCAGCTGGGTGATCCGGTCGTGCAGGAACTGGTGCGTCTCGTTCAGCGGGCACCAGCCGATGATGCTCGGGTGGCTGTAGTCGCGCTCGACCGCCTCCAGCCACTGTGTCACGAAGGACGCCGTGGGCTGCTGGTTGTTGTCTTGGGTGCCGTCAGCAACATTCTCGCCCCAGTCGCCGAACTCGCCCCAGACCAGGTACCCGAGCCGGTCCGCGTGGTACAGGAACCGCTCCTCGAACACCTTCTGGTGCAGCCGAGCCCCGTTGAAGCCGGCCGCCAGGCTCAGCTCGATGTCCGCGACCAGCGCCTCCTCCGACGGTGCCGTCATCAGGCTCTCCGGCCAGTAGCCCTGGTCCAGCACCAGTCGCTGGAACACGTGCTTGCCGTTGATCAGGATCGCCTGACCGTTGATCGACACCGACCGCAGTCCGGCATAGCTGTCGGCGCCGTCCACGACGTTGCCGTCGGCATCGATCAGCTCGACGCGAACGTCGTACAGGTGTGGATCGGTGGTGTCCCACAGGCGGACGCGGTCGGCCGGGACCTGGAGGGTGAGGCGCGGAGCCAGGTCGAGATCAGCGCGGACCTCGGCCTTCGTCACCTCGCCGTCGGCGTCGGAGAGGATCGCGCGGACCGTCCAGCCCGGCTTGTTAGCCGACACCGGTACTTCCAGGTGGAAACTGGAGCCGGCCACGTCCGGGGTGATCCGCGGCCTGTTGACGTGCACGCTTGGCACGGCCTCGAGCCAGACGGTCTGCCAGATGCCGGTGGTCCGGGTGTAGTGGCACCCGCTGTTGAAGTAGTTCGTCGTCTGCTTGCCGCGCGCCTGAACGCCGTGCCGGGTGTCCCGGGCACGGACCACGATCAGGGCTTCATCGCCGGGCGAGGCGACGGCTTTGAGGTTCGCGCTGAACGGCGTGAAGCCGCCGCGGTGCCGGACCACCTCGACGCCGTTGACCCAGACGGTCGCGTCCTGGTCGACGGCCTGGAAGTGCAGCACGGCGTCCTTGCCCGACCAGTCAGCCGGGATCGTGACGGTCGTCCGGTACCAGACCGCTTCGAGAAAGTCGACGTTCTCGATCCCGGACAGCTCGGTCTCGGGCGCGAACGGTACGACGATCCGCTGCAGCAACTCGCGGTCCCGGACCCCCCGCTCGAGACCGGAGTCGGACCGATCGATCTCGAACTGCCACTCGCCGTTCAGGTTCAGCCAGTCCGGCCGAACGAACTGCGGGCGCGGGTGCTCAGGGCGGGGTTGGGTCATCGAGGACTCCAGTGAAGGTGGAGAGGAGTGGGCGATACACGACAGTACAACGTTGGAATAGCCTCAGCAATAGGTGGATCCGCGAACTGAGAACCCCGCACTGGCTGAGCTGGGTGATCGTGTAAACCAGGTGCATGGCTCTTCCTGCTGAAGTCATTGCGCCGGTGATGATCGAAGTCCGCCAGGGGCATCGCCTGGCGGTGCGGCGTCGTGGGGACGGTGGTGTGCCACTGCTGCTCATCCACGGATTCCCCTGCACAAGCCGCATCTGGTCGCACAACCTCATCCCGCTGGCCGAGGCGGGGTTCGACGTCGTCGCGCCGGACCTGCGCGGCTACGGCGACTCCGATTTCGCACCGGATGACTTCTACGACCTCAACGCGTTCAACACCGACCTGACCGGCCTGTTCGACAAGCTCGGCTGGGAGCGCCCAGTCGTCGCCGGGCACGATCTGGGCGCGATGATCGCCGTCGACCTGGCCAACCGCCACCCCGACCGGGTGGACCGCCTGGTGATCCTGGACGACTCCATGCCCGACCTGGTCGAGACGTTCGCAGCGGCGGGTATCCCGCCGAGCCGGCCCAAGCCCGCCGTCTACGACTACCACCGCCTCCAAGGGCATCACGCCGACGCCTTGGTCGCCGAACTGGCTACGCCTGAGCAGCGGCGGCGTTATGTGGCTGAGTTCTACGGGCATCGCATGTGGTGTCCGCCCGATGCCTTCGACGAGGAGGACTTGGCCTTCCTGACCGAGCCCTACGCGGACTCGGCCCGGCTGCGGGCCGCCTTCGCCGACTACGAGGTCGTCATGGGCACCCGGCCACTGTCGGCGCCGGAAATGCTCGACCGGCCGGTTCGGCAGCGAGCGCTCGTGCTGATCGGCGCCGACCAGGTGACCCTAGGCGACCACGTCGAGCAGCGGTGCGCGCTCGCCTTCCCCGAAGCGGTCGGTCCGTTCTGGGTCAAGGGCGCCGGCCACTTCATGCCCTGGGAGCGGCCCGAGACAGTCAACCGCGCCATCCGCTCCTTCTGCGGCGACCTGCTAGTGGCCTGAACCTCTTCGACGCGGTGCGTGATCGTGACAGTGCGCGGCTCGGGGGTTCGCGATCGGCTGGATGTGTCAGGCTGGCGTTTTCGAGGGAGGGGCGGGGTGGCGTCGGAGCGGGTTGCGGAGGTTCGGCGGGTCAGGCTGCGGGTGGATCCGGGGGAGTTGTATGGGCGGATCCGGAGATGCAAGACGCAGGGGCCGCTTGGCGCTGGGGTTGTGCCGGACGAGTTCGTTGATGAACTGACGGACTACTGGGTCGATCGGTACGACTGGCGGGCTTACGAGGACCGGCTGAATGCCTACGAGCACTTTGCTACTGAGGTTGGCGGGCAGTTTGTCCACTTCATGCATTCGCGGTCGGGGCAGGCCGACGCGTCGGCTGTTCTGTTGACGCATGGGTGGCCGAGTGGGGTTGTGGATGTGGTGGATGCTGCCGGGCCGCTCCAGGGCAGACACCATCTGGTGATGCCGTCGATTGCCTGGAGCGCGTTGGCAGAGCCGGCGGGGTGGGATGAGTTGATGCGGCGGCTTGGGTACGACGACTACCTGGTCCGCGATGACAAAGGTGAGGCGCCGCCGGTGACGGCCGAAGTGAGCCCGGAGCGGCGCGGGCTGGCGCCGGAGGAGCTCGCTGAGGTTCGGTGGTTCAACGAGAACCTCAATGCCGTCAACGAAGAGCAGCAGATGCGGGCGCTTGTGTTGAGTGCCGCCATGCTCGCTTGGAATGCGCAGCACGCCGATCGCGACGCGACTCTGACTGGTGTGACGCTGGCTTGGTTTGCGCCGCGGTTACAGGCCGAGTAGGCGAGCGCCGTTCTCCCAGCACACCGCGCGGAGCCAGTCGTCGCCCAGTTCCAACGACTCCAGCGCCTCGAGTTGTACGGCGTACTCGTAGGGGATGTTCGGGAAGTCGGACCCGAGCACGATCCGGTCCTGCAGTTCGCCGAGGCGTGAGGTCAGCGACCGCGGGAAGGGCATCAGTGACTCGGTGAAAGGCGTCAACGCCATCGTCGTGTCCAAGTGGACATTCGGGTAGGACGTCAGCGCCAGGTGCTCGGCGTACTCCGGCATCCCCAGGTGCGCGATGACCGCAGTCAGCCGAGGGTGCTTCCGTAGTACTTCACCGAACGGCCCCGGACCCGTGTGCCGGCCGGGGATCGGTCCGGAGCCGCAGTGGACCACCACTGGTACGGCGGCCTCGGCCAGCTGACCCCACACGTCGTCTAGCTCGGTGTCACGCGGGTCGTAGTCACCGACCTGCACGTGGACCTTGAAGATCCGCGCGCCCTTCTCCAGCGCGTCGCGCACGTACGCCGACGCACCCGGCTCGGGGTAGAACGTCCCGCTCGGCACGCACCCGGGCGTCGCCTCGGCGAAGTCGCGTGCCCACTCGTTGAGCCAGGCTGCCATCCCGGGCTTGTGCGGATAGATCAGCGCCGGAAACGCCCGGACCCCCAACCCCTCGAGGGTCTTCAGCCGTTCCTCCACCGACGTCCGGTAGTTGATCGGCCAGGCCGTCCCGTAGTGCTCCGACGCCTGGTCGAAGTACGCCCACACCGCATTCATCACCTGGTCGGGCAAGAAATGCACATGCACATCGACCAGCCCGTCCAGCCCGAGCCGCTGCCACCACGCCGGCACATCCACATCGCGCACCCCGCTACTTTACGTGCGCCAAGCTTTTCAACAGCTACGTAACTACGTACTATCCACAGTGTGGATGACCCTGTGGATAACCGGCTCGCAGAGCTGGAGAGGCGCATCGCCGCGCTGGAATCCGCAGCAGTCACCAAGCGGGGAACGAGGCGGCGGTCGTCCGATGCTCGCCAGGCCGACACGGCCCGGGCGCTCCGGGAGCTCCGGGCCAGGCGCGACTGGTCAGATGTGGCGCCGGCACTCGCGGCACTGGGCAGTCCGATCCGGCTGACCCTGCTCCGCGAGATCGTCCGCGGTCACGCGACCGTCAACTCGCTGAGCCGGGTGGAGGGCGTCGGTACGAGCGGGCAGATCTACCACCACCTCCGCCAGCTCACCGCCGAAGGCTGGCTGCACACCCCCACCCGCGGCACCTTCGCCGTCCCGGCTTCGCGCGCCACCGCCCTCAACGCAATCCTGGCCGCCCTGGACGACTGACTCGGGGGTCAGGCGGTAGGTGGGTTGGACGGGGTTGGGTTGGGCGCGAGGGATTCCGTTGGCTACGTGCGGCCTGGAGTGCGGCTCTCGGTGAGCGAGCGAGGGGTGACCCGGCGTGATTGGATGATGGGGCATGAGCTGGATGGAGTTCGTCTCCGCGATGACCGGTCACATCGCCTGGCCTGCCGCGGTGGTGGCTCTGGCCCTGATCTTCCGCCGCCAACTGGCGGGGCTGGTCGGCGCGCTGGACTCCTGGGAGGGGTTCGGCCAGAAGTTCACCTTCTCGAGACGGCTGGCCCGGATGGAGAAGAAGGTCGGGCTGGTGACCGGAAGCGTCTACGCCTCTTCCTCCTCAACGCACGAGCGCCCAGCCCACCCGTCACGCGAGCAACCGGCCCAGCCCCCACGCGAGCAACCATCCCGGCCGTCACGTGAGCAACCCGTCGGACGGCCTGGACACAACGGATCCCGGGGTAGGCCGAAGTCGCCGGCGGACGCGTACAACCCTGCGGACGCACACGAGCCACCCGCGCACGACCCGGCGGATGCACGCGAGCCGGCGCCCGCGCACGACCCGGCGGATGCACACGAGCCGGCACCCGCACAGGACCCGGCGGACGCGCACGAGCCTCAGCCGGATCCGTACCAGCCGGATCCGTACCAGCCGTATCCACAACAGTCCTATCCACCACAGGCGAATCAGTCCCAGCCGTATCCATCGCAGACGGGTCAACAACAGCCGCCGTACCGCCCACCTACCTACGAGCCGTGGCCGTCGGCCTGGCGGCCCTCGCCCTACGACCAGCAGTCCCCGCCCTACGGCCAGCAGTCGTCGCCCTACGGCCAGCCCTCGTGGCCCTACGGGCACCGACCCTGGATGCCCGGTGAGCCGCCGCTTCTCCCCTACCCACCGCCCTCGGCGGACGGATCGCGGTCGTCGAGCCCGGCGGCAGACATAATGGCGAGCTGGGAACTCGTCCTGCTTTCCCTGCGCTACCTACGGCAAGAAGCCATCGGCGACGGCGCCAAGATGAGCACCGACCCACAGCGGATCCTCGAGGACTTGCGCACCGCCGGTGTCGTGGACGACGACCTGGTGACCGTCGTCGAGGAGCTCAAGGATTTGCGGGACCAGGTGGCGCACGGCTACCACAAACCGACCGCCGGCGAAGCGCTCACGTACGCAACCTCCGCCACCTCGCTGCGCCAGTCGATCGACTTCCTCGCCTATTCGCTGCGGAACCCGAGCGGGCTTGCTCCGAAAGCCACAGCCAGGCCCTGAAGCGGGCGGAGAACTGCTGGTGGCGCGCTACCGATTGCTTTCCCTCTCCTAACGACCCATTATGCATTTTGGGTGTTAGAACGAGAGGCGGCAGCATGGACTATCAGCCGGAGCTGGTCGGCGGCCACCTGGTGCTCGATCTGGTCAACACCGTGGCTTGGCGGTTGCACGATCGCCGGCGGATCGACCGGCTCGCGGATCTGGTCAACCTGCGGAAATGGTTGACGGCCAGCGGACTGGACCCGTCAGATCGAGTCATGGAGGTCCGGTCCGCGGTCGCGCTGCAGGATGCGCTGGTCCAATGCCGTGAGATTGCGTATGCCGTGTTGCATCCGCTCGCGGTCGGTGCGGAACCTGGCGCCGAGGATCTCGCCGTACTGCGTGAACTGGTGGAGGACGCCGTACGCAAGGCCTCGCTGGTCAGCTCGCGACCGTTGACCTGGCGCGCCGACACGATCGCCGACCGGGTGCGGTTGTCCGTCTGGCGATTCTTCGAAGACGAGGACCTGAACCGGCTCCGGCAGTGCGACGACGGCGATTGCGGCTGGCTGTTCCTGGATCGCAGCAAGAACGGCTCGCGCCGATGGTGCAGTTCGGCGGATTGCGGCAATCGGGCCCGGGCCCGCAGGCATTACCAGCGTCACTCCGGAGCATCGGCATGATGGCGATCGACCGGACCGCCTTCGCCGTGGGCGTCCGGCTCGGCCTCGGACCGGCCGCGGCGGCCTTCGTCCTGGCCCTGAGTTTCGGCGCCGGGGCGGAGGCCCGGGGGTGGGGAATCACCCTGCCGATCCTGTTCTCGGCCCTGGCTTTCTCGGGATCAGCGCAGTTCACCTTGCTGACCGCGCTGTCCGGGGGCAGTGTGGGGGCCGCGGTCGCCTCGGCAGCGCTGATCAACGCGCGCTATCTCGTGATGAGTGTCGCCCTGAACGACAGCCTGCAGGGCAGTCGGCTGAGCCGGGCGCTGCAGGCGCAGGCGCTCGTCGACGCTTCGTTTGTCTTTGCTCATCGCAACGATGGCCGGTACGACGTCTCCCGCCTGATCGGCGCCAGCCTGCCGCAGTGGGTCCTCTGGGTGCTCGGGACCGCGGTCGGCGCGCTGACGGCTCCATCGGCTGATCTGATGCACCGACTCGGGCTGGACGTCGTGTTCCCGGCGTTCTTCCTGGCACTCGCCGTGGACGAAGTGAGGCGCTCCCGCCGGGCGCTCGCCGCGTCCCTGCTCGGCGCCGGCATCGCCGGCGTCTTGTTGCTGGTGACGGATCCGGGCTACGCGCTGCTCGGATCCACGGCGGCCGCACTGATCGGTCTGCTTCCACACCGCGGATCGGATCCCGATCCCGAGACTGCCGAGACCGGAGAGGAGACGTTATGAAGCTGTGGTTGGCCGCCTTGGCCGTCACTGTCGTCAACTGGCTCATGAAAGCCGGTGGCCCGCTGATGATGGGCGAACGCAGGTTGCCGCCGGCAGCGGTTCGCGTCGTGGGTCTGGTCGCTCCGGTACTGCTGGCGGGCCTCATCGTCACCGAACTCGGCGGCAAGCCGGTGGACTGGACTCAGCTGGCGGGGGTCGGTGTCGCCGGGATCCTTTCCGTCGTGAGAGTTCCACTGCTACTGGCAGTCGCCGCGGGGATCGCCCTCACGGCCGGGCTCCGGCTCCTGATCGGCTAGTGCTAACGGGCCTGATCGGCGAGCCAGTGGTCGATGAGGCCCTTGAAGTGGGCGAAGAACTGGTCGTGTTCGTTGGCGGGGTAGGTCGTCGTCACCGTCTGCCGGAGGAGGCGGTCGAAGTCGGGGCCGGCGAACCAGTCCCGGATCCGGGCGTCGAAGTCACCCAGATGGTCCCCGCACCACTGGTGGTACTTCTCGGTCTCGAAGTGCTCGTCGGCGAGCGCCAGGTAGCCGTCGATCTTGGCGTTGTAGTCGAGGGACTCGTCGTCGGCGATCTCGAAGTACCGCTCGGTGCGCAGGTCGATGGAGCTGCGGCGGCCGGTCGCGAGGGAGAAGACCGACCACTTGACCAGGGCGCTGATCGCCCACGGGAAGTAGTAGTGCAACGACGTCACGGCGACGTCCGGGCAGGCGTTGGCGTAGTCGATCGGGTGGACCGAGTCGCCCGCGACCAGCATCTCGCAGGAGTTGAACTCCCAGCCGAAGAACGCGTTCACGATCCGGCTGATCGCCACCGTCTGGTGCCCGGCCGACGGGCTGAGGAAGTTGTGCGAGACGGCGTACCGGTTGTGCATCGGCTCGTCCGGGCGGAAGTCCATCACCATCGTCTCGGCGCCGATCGACAGCGCCCGGGCGAACTTGTCGTAGTCGATCGTCGCCTGCAGGTGCATCAGCATCTCGCCGGACTGGTCGTACGCCCGGTGCAGGTCGAGCTTGTCGTTGATCCGCGACACCCCACGCCAGCCGCCGCCGTCGAACGGCTTCATGTAGAGCGGGTAGCCGAGGTCCTCGGCGATCGCGTCCAGGTCGAAACCCTTGTTGTACTTCGCCGAGGTGTACGCCCAGCGCACGTTGTCGACCGGGTTCTTGTACGGCACCAGCACGGTCCGCGGGATCTTCAGGCCGAGCCGGAGCATCGCGCAGTACGCGCTGTGCTTCTCCATCGCCTGGAAGGTGAACGGCGAGTTCAGCAGGTAGGTGCCGTTCATCAGCGCGGCCTTCTTCAGCCACTCGCGCGGGTGGTAGTACCAATACGCCAGCCGGTCGATCACCAGCCCGACGCGGACCGGATCAGTCAGGTCGAACGGCTCGATGGTCAGCCGCCGGGACCCGAACTCGTGCTCGGTCCCGTCCAGCGTCACCGGCCCGACCCGCTGCAGCAGCGCCTCGAACGCCTGCGGCCAGTCCTCCTCGGCCCCGAGCAACAACCCGATCAAATGCCGCGAGCGGTCAGCCACAGTCATCTCCTCTTGTCCGGCGTCAGCAGAATCGGGGTAGGTGGTGGGCGATCTGCCGGCGCCACCAGGGCCAGTCGTGCGCTACGTCGTACCCCCACAGATCGAACTCATGCGGGATGCCTTTGGCCGCGAGGAGGGCGGCAGTCGCGTGAGCCGACGGCAGCGACCCGGTGGGATTGGTCTCCCAGTCGCCCTGGCCGACCGTGAGCACGATGAAGATCCGCTCGCGCAGCCAGTCCAGGTGGTCGCCGTCCAGGTTGGGCAGGTAGTCGGCCGGGTTGTTGAAGTACGTCGCGTCGCCGCGCTCACCCCAGGCGTACCAGCTGGCCGCGTCGTAGTTGCCGGACTGGCAGATCGCGATCGGGAACAGGTCGGCGCGTTTGAAGGCGAAGTTGAAGGCGTGGAAGGCGCCCAGGCTGCAGCCGGTGGTGATGATGTCGGTCACGCCGGGCGAGTCCGCGCCGATCACCGGAACCACCTGGTTGACGATCCACGACTCGTACAGCCCGTGCCGCCGGGCCCGGTCCTCGAGCTGGATGCTCCGGTCGGACCAGCTGACGTGGTCGTAGGAGTCGACGCAGTACAACTTCACCCGGCCGGCCTCGATCAGGTCCGCGACGGCGTCGACCATGCCGTTGTTCTCGTAGTCCCAGGCGCGCCCCTGCTCACTCGGGAACACCAGCACCGGGCGGCCGAAGTGGCCGTAGCGGATCAGCGTGCCGGGCCGGTCAAGCCCCGGCGCCTCAAGTTCGACCTTTTCCCGCTCCATCAGCCTCACCCCAGGCGCGTCGCAGTAGATCCGTCAGCTCAGGATCCAGCACATCACGCCAGGCTGTGAAGTTGTGCATGTCGGGAGTTTCTGCGAACTCGACCCGGAGGCCCAGTTCGGTGAGGCGCGCGGCCATCACCCGGTTGTTGTGGACGTTCTCCTCGGGTGAACCGGCCGTCATCCCGATCAGGGGTGTGCTGGGCGCTGCGGTTGCCGTCAGCACCTGTTGCACGAAGCCGGTGACCTGGGCGTAGTACTCGAACTTGGACTCCTGCGGGTCCGTCTCCGGCGTGAAGAACGACCCGGACTGCAGGAACAGCCCGTCGAACGTGCCGGGAGAGTGCCACTCGGCGTGCAGTGCGGCGAGGGCTCCCAGGCTGGCGCCCATCATGACGGGCTTCCGGCTCCGGTACTGCGCCTTGATCGCGGGCAGCAGGTACTGCGTCAGGGCGTCGGCGTACTGCGGGTTGGCTGCGTACCAGAGGTTCCGGGCGGTCGGGTGGATCAGGGCGAGCCGGAACGGTGGCAGTGCGGACCCGTCGACCATCGCGCCGGCATAGTGGGTCAGACCGGCGTACCCGGCGAACTCGGGACCGTCATGGGCGAGCAGCAGTGGCAGCTCGAAGGTCGGCGCGATGCCTTCCGGCGCCCACACCTGAAGGTCGACGGTGCCCACCGGGGATTCCACCACCAGCGGGGTCAGCCTCGAGGGGATCTGCGGGCTTGTGACCCAGGCGGGCTCGACGTATCCGGGGAGCGGCAGCCAGGAGTGTTCGCCGAAGGCACCGCCGACCAGCCGCGGATTGGTCGGATCGGTCCGCATGCCCAGATCCGCGATGTCGAACAGGTACTCCATCCGGTGCACGGACGGCCGCGGCAACCGCAGCTCCCAGCCGTAGTCGACCGGCTTGAACTCCAGCATCTCGGCCGCGAGGCCCAACTCCTGCCACAGCTTGACGCCCGCGAACGCATGCGAAGGGTCGCCGAGACGGAACACCACCTCAGCGCCTTCGACAGCACTCACCACATCGGGCATCCAAACAAGGTACAACCGCAAACACTGACATTCCCTGTCAGTGATGGCTGTCTATCGTTGGACCGTGGTCGATCTCACGGATATCCGGGCAGTGACGGCGGACCTGCCGCGTAGCTACGAGGTGCTGGTCCGGGACCAGATCAAGTTCCGGGTCGGGCAGATCGTGTACCTGGCGGTGGCGCCGGACGAGCAGACGATCGGGATCGGGTTCCCGCGCGAGGAGCGGGAGGTCGCGCTGGCGGCAGAGCCGGAGAAGTTCTTCCGCCCGAGGCCGTCCGACGAGCGGTTCCGGTGGATCCAGGTCCGGCTGGACGCCCTCGAGTACGACGAACTGCGCGAACTGATCCTGGACGCCTGGTCGATGTGCGTCCCGAAGAAGGTCCGGCGAGAGTACTTCGGGGAGTAGATAGTCGGGGCCGACGGCAACCATCTCATCCTCAGGTAGTACCCCCGAACCGTCCTGAGGACCGATGAACAACGCCGTTTCACGAAGCACCCTGGAACCATGACCGGAGACTTCCTACCCCGCCGCCGCCAGGCGTCGGCCATTAGCCAAGCCCTGACCGTCGTACTCATCCTCGCCGCCGCAGCGCTCGGAGTCTGGTTGTTCAGGTAGGTCTCCCCACACATCCCTTACGCGCACACCCCCGGACGCTCCTGTCCGCCCGATCTCGGTTCTCGCATCATGTCGGCGATGGCGATGCGCGCGGCCGACGGGCATCCCTTGGTGAAGCCGTAGAAGGGGCCGAAGTCGCGGGTCGACGCGAACCCTGTCACGTACAGCCCGGCCAGAGACGTCTCGAAGCCCTCGGTCAGGACGGGGAACCCGTCGGTGACCGAGATCCGATCCCCCACACCGCCCAGGTAGGGCACGCGAGCAAGGTCAGCCCGGTAGCCGGAAGCGAAGACCACATGATCGGCTGTCAGCACCGCGCCATCGGAGAGAGTCAGCGTCACGTCGTGGTCGCCGACTGCCGTGCCGACCACCGCGCACCCAGGATGACTGGTCACGACGGTGTCAGGGATCCGCGGAACGAGCCACGGCTCG
The DNA here is from genome assembly GCF_004342025.1 of Kribbella steppae. Classification (GTDB taxonomy): domain Bacteria; phylum Actinomycetota; class Actinomycetes; order Propionibacteriales; family Kribbellaceae; genus Kribbella; species Kribbella steppae. The sequence goes on from NZ_SLWN01000003.1 coordinate 131,314, forward strand.
AGAGTGAGACGGCCGACCTGCCAGAACTCGGCAGCAATCGCTCGCTGCCGCTCGACCGGGAGTCCTCGCCACCATCCCCGGTGTGTCAGCGTCTGGTCGACGTACTGATCGACGAAGCCCCAGCTCACCTTGGCGAAGGTCGGCGTGCCGTGGCGATGCACCACGTCCACGTGCTCGGCGTCGTGGTCGCTCAGCAAAGCCGCCCATTCGTAGGCGCTCTGCCGACCGCCGATGATCACGACCCGGGCACCGGCCAGCGAATCGAAGGAGACCAGGTCACACGTGTGCGAGCGGCGAGCCGGGGGAATATCGGCGTACCACTGCGGCAGGTTGAGGAAGTGGCCGACGCCGGGTGCGGCGAGTACCTGGTCCGCGGTGATCGTCGTACCGTCGTCCATCGTTGCCACGAAGCATGCGTTCGGCTTGGCCAGGCCGGTCACGAGGCGCTCGTCGAGATCGAGCCGCTTGCACTCGCGGAACCACTCCGTGTAGTCGAGGAAGACCGAGATCGGGATCGGGTCGAAGTCTCCGGGTGACAGTCCCCGATCCTCGAAGAATGCCTCGAACGTGTGCTCGCCGCTTCCGTCCAGATGCCAGTCGGGGCCTGAACGCAGGAACATGTCAGCCGGCATGTGTCGGCGCCAGAAGGCCATCGGGTGGCCCACGATCCGGGTCTCGATGCCGTTCTCGCGGGCAAAGGCGGCCGCAGAGTAGGCATAAGGCCCCGCGCCGACGACCAGCAGATCCGTCCGGTCCGGCATCGTGTCTCCTGAAGGTGCGGCCAGAACGCGAGGGGCGGCGATGCCAACAATCCTCCACCCGACGCCTTCGCGCCAGAAGGCAGTCAACCAAGCCGAGCCAGAGCGCGCGCAGCGGGTGCGTGGGTAGTCAGTCAGTCCCAGCGGACGTCGGCTTCGCCGGGGCGGACTACGCCGGCTTCGTAGGCGACTACTACTGCTTGGACTCGGCTGGTGAGGCCTAGTTTGGACAGGACGCTGCTGACGTGGGTTTTGACGGTGGTTTCGCTGACGAACAGTTTGGTGGCCAGGTCTCGGTTGGACAGGCCTCGGGCCATCCAGACCAGGATCTCCCGCTCGCGTTCGCTCAGCTGGGACAGGAGGCCGGTCCAGCGCCCATCAGGTTGCGCCGGGGCGGGTTCCGTCGTACCGGTGCCGACCTGGCGCTCGAGCTCCATGCACCGCTCCAGCAGCACCCGCGTCGAGGCCGGGTCGACCAGCGAGTCGCCCCGGTAGACCGCGCGTACCGCCGACACCAGCAGGTCCGGATCCGTGTCCTTCAGCAGGAACCCGGATGCCCCAGCCCGGACAGCGCTCAGGACATAGGCCTCGTCGTCAAAGGTCGTCAGCACCAGTACGGCGGGACGCGAACGGCCGGCCGCCTTGTTGGCCGACGTGATCCGCTCGGTCGCGACCAGCCCGTCCATGACGGGCATCCGGATGTCCATCAGGACGACGTCCGGGTCGTACTCGTCGATCAGCCGGAGCGCCTCCTCGCCGTCACCGGCCTGGGCGATCGTGGTCAGGTCCGGCTCGTGGTCGAGGATCATCGCCAGGCCCATCCGGATCACGCCCTGGTCGTCCGCGACCAGGACCCGGATCTGGTCGTCTACCTCTGCGGCGGCAGCCATGCCTGCACTCTCCATCCACCCAGTGGGCCGGCCGCGACAGCCAGCGTGCCGCCGACCGCCGTCGCCCGTTCCCGCATCCCGATCAGCCCGTTGCCGCGGCCGCTCTCGCTCCGCCGGGCGGTCTCCAGCACGTTCACCGGCGGCGGTCCGCCGCTACCGTTGTCGTCGATGGTCAGGAGTTCACCCTGCGGTCCACTCTGCCAGGTGACCTGAGCCGCGGTCGCCTTCGCGTGCACCATCACGTTGGTGAGCGCCTCCTGGATGATCCGTACGGCGGTCAGATCGGTGGCCGAGGTCAGTTGCCGCTGCCGGGTGGGCAGGTGCATCGTCACGTCGACCCCGACCGCCTTCAGCCGCTCGCCCATCCGCGCGACGTCGGACAGATCGGGCACCGGCGCCGTCCCACCACCCGATCCCGGCGCGGTCGCGCCGTCCGCACCCGGCTCGGCGGTGTTCAGCACCCGGACCGTCTCCCGCATCGCGGTCAACGCCTCCTTGCCGCTGGCAATGATCCAGCGGATCGCCTCCCGCAGTGCCTCGGGTTTCTGGTCGGCGACCCGGTCGGCGGCCTGGGCCCGGATGACCACCGCGCTGACGTGGTGCGAGATGACATCGTGCAGGTCGCGGGCGATCCGGGTCCGCTCGGCGACCTTGGCCCGCTCGGCCTCGACCGCGCGCAGCCGGACCAGTTCCGCGTTCCGCTGCTCCAGCAGGGCGACGTTCTTGCGCCGCCGGAGAGCGTCCGCGCCGAGCAGCACCATGCCGCAGATCAGCGCCTCGGCGAACACGAACAGGGAGACGTCGATGTAGTTGTAGAGACTCGGCACGTCGCTGGGCAGGTTCTTGTACCGGTCGCCGTACAGGATCGCCCGGTTCGCGTTCCCCAGCACGACCGCGACCACGGTCGGCAGGCCGATCATCAGTCCGGCCAGGCTGCCCATGGTGAAGAAGAGACAGGTGAACCGTCGTACGCCGCTCGATGCGGCCAGGTACCCGACCACGAGCAGCGGGACCAGGTGGATCTCGGACTGCAGCGCGGCATCGCTGATCTCGGGCTGGCCGAAGATGGTCAGGCCGACCTGGGCGGCCAGGCCGGTGCCGACCGCGGCGTACAGGAACGGGTAGAGCACCGAGACGACCACGAGCATCGTGCGCGGAAACCGCCGGACGAAGGCGACCGTGATGACCAGGAAGACACCGGTCACCACCGAGACGGTCGGGTTCTGCGGGCGCAGGCCGCTGTCGTTGATCAGGCTCAGCGCCGTGAACCAGCCCACGCCGATGAGCGCCGCGAGCAGCAGATCCTGCTGCGCCTGCGGCAACCGACGCCAGTAGGTCCACATGTCGCCCAGCGTAGTCAGGTTGTGTTCGCCGAAGCTTCATCTGCCCGGACGGGCAGGCTCTCCAACTTTTGGAGGAGGCTTGGCGTCCGATTTGATACTCAGGGCCTGCGCCGGGTCCCGATGACAGTCCCTGGGACCGATGTGCCCGCCGCCGTGATCCGAGAGGCTGTACCCCATGACAAACCACCAGCCGCCCCGCCGGACCGGCCCGGTGCGGATGCAGTTGCTGTCCGTGACGGGCGTGGGTTTGGCGGTGCTGGCGGTCGGGTCATTGGTGCTGTGGCACGGACAGGTGGGGGAGTTGCTCGGCCTGACCGCCGACAAGGAGCCGGTCGTCTCGAGCCAGAACGCGCCCGCGGTCTCCGGCCCGCCGAGCACCACTCTCGCCACCACGCCGCCGACCCCGAAGCCGACCCGCTCGCCCAAGCAGACGCCGAAGCCCACCAAGACTCCGACCAAGACCCCGGCGAAGTCGTCGTACGGCGAGGAGAGCATCAACGGACTGTCGCCGACGCTGAAGTCGCGGCTGAAGAAGGCGATGGCCGCCGCGAAGGCCGACGGCATCACGCTCCAGATCACCTCCGGGCGCCGCAGCGCCGCCAAGCAGCAGCGACTGCTGAACGACGCGATCAAGCGCTACGGCTCGTACAAGGCGGCGACGCGGTGGGTGCTGCCGCCCAAGTACTCCGCTCACGTGCAGGGCAAGGCCGTGGACATCGGTCCGGCGGCCGCCATGCAGTGGCTGAACCGGAACGGCTATCGCTACGGCATCTGCCGCCGGTACGACAACGAACCCTGGCACTTCGAGGCGCTGGTCACCCCCGGCACCAAGTGCCCGCCGCGTGAACCGTACTCGCGGCCCGTGTCCGACTAGTCCGACTGACCCGACGAGACGAATCAGGAGCCGATCATGACTATGACCTACGCTCAGCCGATGCCGCGCTACACCCGGGCGCGCCTCGCCGTACCTGCCCTGTGGCGGCAGGTGATCCGTGCTTCCGGCAAGGGAGACGAAGCAGTCGCGACCGAACCGGACCGGTCCGCGCACACGCAGCTGGAGATCTACGACGGAGTGCTGGCCGCATTCGAGCGCCGCACCGAGGTGCAGAACGTGCTGTCGACCTCGCTTGACCGCGAGACCGCCGTACGGCGTCTGCGTGAGCTGCTCGGAGCGAGTCACCTGCAGGCGACTGCCCTCCTCGACCTCCCGCTGACCAGCGAGTCCCGCGACCGGATCGCGCGCCGTGCGGCCGAGCTACGGGCTGCTCTGGACCGCTGAATCACCCTCCTGGCCGGCCCCGCGGCTCGCGGTTGAGGTGCGGGGCTTGAGTGGCGTGGGGAGGATGGTGGAGTGATTACGATCGAGCAGGCCGGGCGACTACGCAAGGCCGGGGTGCTGTGGGTGCCCGCGGCGGGGGATCGTTTCGTCGTACCGGACCGGGACATGGACGGCGACGTGTTCGTGGTGAGCGACATGACCGTCGAGGTGCACGACTACCAGGGCACCAAGGTGATCGGCTTCAACGGCACCACCGAGTGGGCCCTGGACAGCATCGAGCAGCGTGAGGTGATCTGGCTCCCGCGCGAGGAACAGCTCCGTGCTCTCCTCGGCGAGCACTTCCGCACCCTCGAGGCAGTCGCCGGCACCTACCGGGTCGAGCTGACGAACAGCACCCACATCGCCCCCGATGCCGAACAGGCGTACGCTCAGGCCGTTATCCACCTCCTCGGCGCCTGAAACCGGCCGCCGAGGCACTCATCGGGACGTCGTGGGCCTGCCAGCCCAACGTCCAGTGCCTTCAGCGCGGTGTCGTGGGCCGCCAGTACTGCTTCTTCTCCTTGTCCTTCACGGTGTAGCCGAGCTTCGTCACCTCGTCGCGAAGCTCCCGCAGATCTGCCTTTCCCTTGTCACCCTGGTCGAAGGCCTTCGACCGCGCCTTCAGCAGCGCGTTGACGGTCGGCGGCAGCTCCGGCTCGTCCGGCACCCAGCGGCGGAACCGATCGGCGTGCGGATCACCGCCCTCCGACCACGGATACCCGTGGGCCCGGAACGCCGCCGGGATCTGCTTGGCCTCGGACTTCAGCTGATCGTGCTTCTCCCGGGCCAGTTCCCGCGAGCTCGAGTCCTGCAGCACGATCTCCTTGCCGTCCAGGAACGCGACCGCCACCTTCTCCCGCGGCACCGTGACCGTCTTCTGGTTCTTCAGGAACTCCACCGACTGCCGGGTGACCGTCACCTTGAGCGTGTCCTCGAGCGCCATCGCCGCGAGCAGTACGCCGGCGAGCAGCCCGATCACGATGCAGATCACGCTGACCCACCACTCGTCCCAGCCCGCGATCAGCTTCAGCGGTCCCTGGAACGGCACCCACCCCAGCGTGCTCGCCCAGTCCGCGATCCGCGGCAGGAAGTAGCCGAGCACCAGCCCGAGCAGCGGGAGCCCGCCGAACAGGACGACCTTGTCCGTGGTCGAGTGCCCGATCACGCTGCGATTCTGGGTGTCCGTCGTCGAGCCCATGGCCTGAAGGTAGCGCGGCGGCGGGAAACTTTAGTATCGAATCACGACGACTGAGGGAGACGGGTGACGGACGGGATCTGGTTGCGGTTCGTGAGTGGTCCGGACATCGACTCGCTCGACGTGATGGACAAGGTGGTCGTCGACGACTGGCGCGAGGCGCAGTCCGGCCGGTTCGGGTCGCTGCGCCGGCACGTCGACAGCGGCCGGTTGTCGCCCGAGACCTTGTACGCCGAGCTCGGCGAGATCGTGGCCGGCCGGAAGCCGGGGCGGGAGAACGATGCCGAGCGCAACCTCTTCTGGCATCGGGGGTTGTCGTTGCTGGATGTCGCGATCGCCCATCTGATCCTGCGCAAGGCCGAGGCCGCCGACGTCGGCACGATGCTCCGGTTCCACTGACATGCTGATCACCCAGCCGTCGGACCTCGACCCGGCCAGTCCCGAGCCTGTCGAGCTCGCGTCCTCGCTGCTCGACCGCCTCGCCGGCATTCGGGCCGACCTGCTCCGCTCCCTCGCCACAGGTGACCCGGTCTACGGGGTGAACACCGGGATGGGTGCCCTGAGCAAGCGTCGCCTCACCGACGACGAACAGCGCGTGCACCAACGCAACCTGCTGCTGGGCCGAGCCGTCGGTGGACCCCCTTGGCTGCCGGCTGACGAAGCCCGGGCGGTGCTCATCGGCCGGCTCCGCACGTTCCTGACCGGTGATGCGGGCGTCTCCATCGAGCTGATCCAGCAGCTGGCCGACGTCATCAACAGCGGTCAGGTGCCCGCGATCCCCGCAGGTGGCGCCGGCTCGGCCGGCGAGATCATTCCGCTCGCCCACGCCTTCGGTCCACTGGCGGAGGTGTTCGAGCTCGGTCCCAAAGAGGGCATCGCTCTGCTCGCGGGCATTCCGGGCGCGACCGGGCGGGCGGCGCTACACGCCACGCGGACCCGACGGCTGGCAGACCACCTGACCGCGGTCGCCGCCGGGTCGATCGCCGTGATCGCGGCCAATCGCGATCCCTATCACCCGCTCACCGCTCGAGGCGACGATGTACTGGCGGCGGAGCTCACCCGCATCCGCGAGACTGCCGGCCCTGAGGACGAGCCGCGCTCGCTCCAAGCCCCTGTCTCGTTTCGCGTGGCAGGTCACGTCATCGCGCATGTCCGGCGATCACTCAGTCAGCTCGAAGGGGCGGTCGAGCGGGCGTTCACGGGTGTGACCGATTCGCCGGCGTACCTGGACGGCGAGTTCATCGGTACAGCGGGATTCCACGGGATCGACCTCGCCGCGCACTGCGATCACCTGACCGCGGCCCTCGCGCACGCGGCCGAGGTCTCCACGGCCCGCCTCCACCGCCTGCTCGACCCGGCTGTCACCGGCCTGCCCGCTCAGCTCGCGCACGAACCAGGCCCACAAGCAGGTCTGGTCGCCGTCCACAAGCGAGCCGTCGCCACCAGCCACGCCCTCCGTCGCCTGACGTTGCCATCAGCAACCAGTACGGCGGAGACCTCCAACGGTCAGGAGGACGTGCAGAGCTTCTCCTGGGAGGCAGTCGGCGGCCTTGCCGAAGCGATCCGCCTGACCCGCGAAGTCACGGCCTGCGAACTCCTCGCCGTTCACCAGGCCTTCGCCCTGTCCAAGCGCCCGATCCCGCCCGGACTGCAGGAACTGCTGCACGCCGTGGCGAGCGTCGTACCGCCGATCGAGGCTGACCGGCCGTTCGGCGAGGACCTGACCAGGTTGCTGGATTCGGTCCTCTAGCCCCCTGATCTGTCAGTGACCCCGGTCATGGGTTGATCGAAAAATCCAGCGCGACACGCGGGTGGTCGGAAGTCGCAAGTAGCTTGCGGTGGGTCTGTGTCGTTGGCCTGGGTGCGGGCGTGTGAATCTGAACGAAGACCTGACCCTGGCGGGGGTGTCTGGGGCTCAGTTGGATCCACTAGCCTGAGTCGGGTTTGGTCGGCGGAGATGGAGGAGTTCGTTGAAGCGGTTCGTGGTCCCGCCGACCTGGCCGTCGCCGCCCCGTCGTAGTTGGGTCCCGCCGAAGACATGGCGTCCTGATCCGTCCTGGCCACCGCCACCGGAGGGTTGGCGGTTCTGGGTCGACGGCAAGGGCAACGCCGTCCGCGGTCCGATCGGCCGGTACGCTGGCGCGTCCCGCAAGGCGATGTACGCCGGCATCGGCGGGATGGTGCTCCTTCTCGGAGTCAACTTCTGGGCCCTGTCCGCGATCGGTCTGTTCGGCGGCGACTCCGGCGGCTCGCAGGCCGTCCACGTTGTCGACGACAGTTCGCCGACCCCCTCGGCGACTCCGACGGTCGTACCGCCGAAGGCCACCCAGCCGACCTCGGCGCCGCCGCCGGTGCAGAAGACCACGGTGACGCCGACCCGGAAGCCGACGCCCAAGCCGACGAAGACGCGCACCACCGAGAGGGAGACGGCGGAGCGGTCCGAGTCGACGCCGACCAGGACGCCGAAGCCGACGAGGACGACCAGTCCGCCGCGACCCAGCACGACGCCGCCGACTCGTGAAGAACTTCTCCGGCAGTACTGCATCCAGCAGGGCTGGGACCCTGAGTGGTGCGACCCGGACAACTGGCCGGAGGACCCGGCCGACGACCCCCGCAACGAAGAGCCCTGATCCCAACGACCCGGTTGGGTTGACAGGGCGGAGCTCTGCGCGCATCGTTAACCATATGGTTTCAAAACCAGATGGTTACAGAAGATGCCCGATCAGCTGAGCGGCGTGTTCGCGGCGCTGGCCGATCCGACCCGGCGCGCGATCCTGCGGCAGTTGCGCGACGGTGACGCGACCGTCGCCGAGCTCGCGGCGCCGTACGCGATGTCGCAGCCCGCTGTCTCCAAGCATCTGAAGGTGCTGGAGCAGGCCGGTCTGATCAGCCGGAGCCGGCGCGCGACCGCACGGCTGAGTCACCTCGAGGCGGAACCGCTGCGCGAGGCCGTCGGCTGGCTCATGGACTACCGCGCGTACTGGGCCGAGAGCTTCGACCGCCTGGACGACTTGCTCGACGAACTGAGGGACGCGACATGACGGAACTGATGCCACGCCTCCGGCGCGGCGGGTCATGGGGCTTTGACTCCCGGCCTTCCCTCGTCTCTCCAGTCGCTACGCTCCCTCCGTTCCTCAGTCCAGGCCGGGAGGCCCCATGACCGGCATGCAGGTCATCGCGGAGCCCGGCGTACCGCAGGTCATCATCACTCGGCGTTTCAACGCACCACGCGAGCTGCTGTTCCGCGCGTACACCGATCCGGCGTTGCTTCCGCGGTGGCTCGGACCGGCCGGGCTCACGCTGACCGTGAACCAGCTGGACCCGCGGCACGGCGGTCGCTGGCGCTGGACGCATTACGACGCCGACGGGAAGGGCTATGTCTTCCACGGCCTGTACCACGGAACGCCGTCGCCAGAGCGGATCGTGCAGACGTACGAGTTCGACCAGCAGCCGGGCGTCGTCTACCTGAACATCATCACCTTCGACGAGGCCGACGGGGTGACCACGCTCCGGCAGAACACCGTCTTCCACGCGGTCGAGGACCGCGACCTGTACGTCGAGACCGGTATGGAGCACGGCATCCGCGCCTCGATGCAGCAACTCGACGACCTCGTCATCGAACTGTCAAAGGAGGCACCAGCATGATGCTGACCGGAAAGCACGCGATCGTGTACGGCGCGGCCGGCCCGATCGGAAGTGCCGTCGCCAAATCCTTCGCGGTCGAAGGAGCAATCGTCCACCTGGCCGGCCGGACGCAGAAGACCCTGGACCAGGTGGCGGACGAGATCCGTGCCGCGGGCGGGCAGGCCGAGACGGGCGTGGTGGACGCGCTCGACGAGAAGTCCGTGGACGAACACGCCGAGAAGGTCGGCCGGATCGACATCTCGTTCAACCTGATCGGGCACACGCAGTTCTTCGGCACACCCCTGGTCGAGATGTCGCTCGAGGACTTCGAGTTGCCGGTGGCAACGGCTTTGCGGACCTTCTACCTCACCTCACGCGCGGCCGCCCGGCAGATGATCAAGCAGGGCTCCGGCGTCATCCTGACCTTCGGCGGGTACGGCGACCCGATGGCGAACCTCGGTGGATTCCAGGTCGGCTTCGGCGCGGTCGAGGCGCTCCGGCGCAGCCTGGCCTGCGAACTCGGCCCCCACGGGATCCGCGTCCTCACCTTGCAGACCGCCGGCATCCCCGAGTCGAACCCGGACACCTACCCGGAAGACCTCCGCCGCGCACTCGAAAAGGACACCGCCGCCCGCACCATGCTCAAACGAGCCGCCACCCTGTCCGACGTCGGAGCCGTCGCCGTCTTTGCCGCCTCCGACCAGGCCCGCGCGCTCACCGGCACCGCCCTCAACCTCACCGTCGGCGCGGTCGTCAACTGAGGAAGTCGATCGTGCGGTCGTGCTTGGCCGCGACGGCGGCCTGGTAGACGGGCCAGGCGATCGCCAGGTCCTGCCAGGGCAGACCGACAGGTGCGTAGACGGTGACCTGATCATCCGACTCGCGGCCGGCCTTGGCGCCAGTCAGCACCTGGGTCAACGTGGCGTGGGCGTCGTCGGCGCCGAGCCGGGCGTTCCCGAGAGCACCCATCTGCACCGCGAGCTCGATGTCGTCGACCACAACCCGAGCCTTGCGCAGCAGATCCTCGGCCAACTCCACCTTTCCCGGCTCATCGGCGCCCAATGTGGTGAGCTGCTGTCCGGGCCTCGCATCCGCCGCCGAGAGCAGCGCCTGCCGGGACCAGGTAGCCAGTACGACGATGTCCGCACGGGCAGCCACCTCCGCCGGACTGCTCACAGTAGCACCGGGAATCCCTTGCGCAGCGAGGAAATCGGACGCTCGGACCGGATCGAGGTCATGGATCACGAGGCTGGTCAGGCCACGTAGTTCGGCCAGCCCGCGAATCACCATAGCCGCCTGCACTCCCGCGCCGATGACTCCGACGGTGGACGAGGCCGGTGTGGACAGGGCGTCGGTGGCGAGGGCTGCGGCGAGGCCTGTACGCCACGAGGTGATCGTGGCTGAGTCCATCACCGCGAGCAACGAACCGTCGGTGAGGTCGTGCAGGCAGACGACACCACGCAAGGCAGGCGAGGCCGCTGGGAACTTGGCGTTCACCTTCACTGTGTAGGCGGGCACGCCCGGGATGACTCCGGGCAGCAGGGCGGTCGCCGTACCCGGGCCTGGGAGGTCGGTGCGAATGCGGAGTGGCTCGGTCTCGGCGGGATGCTGGAAGCCGGTGCGCAATGCCGCTAAGACTGCGGGTGGGTCGAGCAGGTCGAGGATGTCGGAGCGGGTGAGGAGCAGGGTCATCAGACGACGTTCCACTCGGCGCGTGCGGTGTTCAGGTGGAAGCGACGGGCGTGGAGTGGACTGATGTCGACGAAGGGTTCGCGACCTAGATACAGGTCGCGAATGATCTCGCCGACGGCCGGGCCCTGGAGGAATCCATGGCCCGAGAACCCGGTGGCGTAAAGGAATCTGGACACGCCGTCGGCCTCGCCGATCAAGGCGTTGTGGTCCGGGGTCACCTCGTAGAGGCCGGCCCAGCCGCCGGTCAGGCCGACATCGAGCAAGGAAGGTGCGCGGTGTTCCATCGCCTCGGTGAGGCGGGGGAGCCAGGTGTCGGTGCGGTTCAGATGGAAGCCTGGCTGTTCGTTGGGGTCCGACATTCCGATGAGCAGGCCAGGGCCTTCGCGGTGGAAGTAGAAGGTACTGGTGAAGTCGATCGTCATTGGCAGGCCGGACGGGAGATCGGCGATCGCATCGGTCACGACGATCTGCCGCCGCAGCGGTGTGACCGGGAGGTCGACTCCGACCAGGTCGCCCAGATGAGCGGACCAGGCGCCGGCCGCACAGATCACTGTGCCGGCCCGGACATCACCGCGACTGGTCCGGACTGTGCGGATCTGGTTGCCCTCGGCCTCGATACCGACGACCTCGCACCCGGTGACCAGGGTGGCGCCGAGTCGGCGCGCGGCCGTGGCGTACCCGAGTACGACGGACTCCGGCGTACAGTGACCGTCCGCCGGGGAGAAGCAGGCGCCGGCCAGGCCTTCCGCCGAGACGATCGGTGCGAGCGCGATGGCCTCGTCGACATCGAGCATGCGGGTCGGCTGCCCGGCCGCGTTCTGCAAGCGGGTGCTCTCGCGGAACAGCTCGACCTGGTCCGGTGTCTCGAGCAGGAACAGGTAGCCGACCCGGTGCAGGTCGATCTCCTGGCCGGGGCGTTCGCCGAAGCGGGCGAAGGCTTCCAGGCTGCGGGCGCCGAGCGCGATGTTCAGCTCGTCGGAGAAGTTCGCGCGGACGCCGCCGGCCGCCTTCGAGGTCGAGCCCGAGCCGAGCTCGTCGCGTTCCAGCAGCAGGACGCGTTCCACGCCCGCCTCGGCGAGGTGGAACGCGATGCTTGTGCCCATCACCCCGCCGCCGACGATCACCACGTCGGCGGCGTCCGGCAGCCTCGCCGCCATCAGGGCAGCTGGAACGAGAGGTCGGCCGCGACCGTCCCGGTGTCCATCTGTGCTTTCTGCAGCTTGCCCGAGTAGTCCCAGTTCATCGACTGCCAGCGGGTGAACTGGTCCAGCACCCAGACGCCGCTCTGCCGGGAACCGTTGCCGGACTTGCCGTTCCCGCCGAACGGCAGGTGTGCCTCGGCGCCGGACGTCGAGTTGTTCACACTCACCATGCCGGCCGAGATCCCCTGCGCGAACCGGAACGCCTTGTTCGGGTCGGTGGTGTAGATCGAGCTGGACAGGCCGTACCCAGACTTGTTGCCAAGGGCAATCGCTTCGTCCAGGTCGTGGTACGTCGCGACGCTCACGATCGGCCCGAAGGTCTCGTTCAGGAACAACTCGTCGTCCGGCCGGACCCCGGCGACGATCACCGGGTGGTAGAACAGTCCGGCCGCGGGGTCGCCGACGAAACCCTTCCGCGGGTTCTCGGCGCTGACCCGGCCGGTCGCGCCGATGACCCGGTGGTGCGGGCCGATCCAGTGCAGCGACTTCTCGAATCCGGCCGCGAACTTCTCGTCCAGCAGCGGCCCGAACAGCACGTCCTGGGTCGGATCACCCATCGCCGCGTCCGCGACCGCCCGGCCGAACCGATCCAGGAACTCGTCGTGCACCGACCGATGGACGATCGCCGTACCGAGGGACGTGCACCGCTGACCCGCCGTACCGAAGCCGGAGAACAGGGCACCCTCGACGGCGAGGTCGAGATCGGCGTCCTCGGTGATGATCATCGGGTTCTTACCGCCGAGCTCCAGACACGGGGTCTGCAGGTGACGACCGCACAGCTCGCCGATCCGGGTGCCGACCTCACTCGATCCGGTGAAGCCGACCTTGTTGACCAGGCCGGCCTGGAGCGCCTGCTCGAGACCGGTGAAGGTGTCCGGCCCGTCGGCGTACACGACGTTGAAGACCCCGGCCGGTACGCCGGAGTGCGCGAAGATCTCGTAGAACGCGTCGGACACCACGGCCGAGTACTCCGCCGGCTTCCAGACGACTGTGTTGCCGCACAGCAGCGCCGGCACGATGTACCAGGACGGTACGGCGACCGGGAAGTTGCCGGCCGTGATCACCGCGACGGTGCCGACCGGGCGGCGGAACGTGAACAGCTGCTTGTCCGGCATCTCGGACGGGACCGTCTGACCGTAGAGCCGGCGGCCCTCGCCGATGAAGAAGTCGCAGGTGTCGATGATCTCCTGCACCTCGCCGCGCGCCTCCGCGATCGGCTTGCCGATCTCGCGGGTGACCAGGGCGGCGAGCCGTTCCTTGTTGGCGGTCATCAGCCGGCCGACGTTTGCGATGACCTGACCGCGCTGCGGTGCCGGCGTCGCGGCCCAGGCCGGCTGGGCAGTGCGGGCCGCCTCGGCGGCCCGGACGAACACCTCTGGTCCCGCGCTGCCGACCGTCCCCACGACATCGCTCAGCTGAGCCGGGTTGGTCGACGACGTACGCCGTACCCCCTCCGCGACTCGCTCACCGGCCACGACCGACAGAACCTCAACCGCCATGCGCATCCCCTTCCTGGTCTGAACCCCACCCTAAGCGCGGGGCGGCAGCTTGCGGTCGGGGTAGAGATCGGGGATCGGGATGGGCATCCGCCACAGGTGCATGTGCGGGTGGATGAGGCCGTGACGGACGGCGACGTACCGCAGCATGCGGAGCGGGCCGGCGATCAGGATGAAGGCCAGCGGCAACTCGACCAGGAAGGCGCTGAGCAGGGCCTGGGTGAGGTCACCGCCGCGCCGGCCGCAGGATCAGATCCCGCCGCTCGGCCGGCGTCAGCGCCGCGATCTCATCGTCGGTCAGAGTCACCGTCCCAGTATCCCTCGTCCCTTGTGACTGCATTCACAAGCCGGTAGAGTGTGTGCCGGAGCAACTGTCGATGAGGACAGATGAGGTGTGGGCATGACCCAGCGAAAGCCACCGGGCATGAAGACTCAGGACTGGGTCGAAGCCCAGATCCAGCAGGCTCAGAAGGCGGGCGAGTTCGACGACCTCGCCGGTGCCGGGAAGCCACTGCAGCTGGCGGAGTCACACGATCCGGACTGGTGGGTGAAGGACTTCATCCGCCGGGAGAAGATCGACACCGGGGCACTGCTGCCGCCCGCGGTCCAGCTGCGCAAGGAGAAGCAGAAGGTCCAGGAGACGGTCGCCCGGATGCGCCGTGAGTCCGAGGTGCGCGACTACCTCGCCGACCTGAACCAGCGGATCCTGGTCAGCATCCGCGACACCACCGGACCGGTCGTCCCGGTCGGCACGGTCGACGAGGAGGAGATCCTCGAGCACTGGCGCGCGAACCGCCCCGAGCCGACCCGTGCGAACGAGGCAAGCTCGCCGGAGACGCCGCCCAAGAAATCCTTCTGGCAGAAGCTGTTCAGCTGAGCAGTTCGCGGGCAGCCGTCGCGATCTCCCGCTCGCTGACCAGGACGGAGTGAGCGGCCGCGCCCAGTGGCACGTAGGAGTCGTGGCTGGCGACCCGGGCCAGCCGGCCGGTGTACCCGTAGTCGATCAGGGTGGCCAGGACACCTTCGGAGACACCGCCGGAGCGACGGGTCTCGTCGACGACCAGCACCCGCCCGGTTGCGGTTGCCTCACGCAACAAGTCCTCGACCGGCAGTGGCGCGAGCCAGCGCAGGTCGAGCACCCGGATGCCGGGCACTCTGGCCGCCACCCGGAGGCTCATAGGGACACCGTTGCCGAAGGTGACGATGGTCAGTCCGGTCCCGTCGCCGTACGTCCGGCCACGCCCGATCGGCACCGGTTCAGTCGCGTACGACGTCAGCCACGCGTCGTCCCCGTCCTCGTACAGGTCCCGCCGGTGGTAGAGCGCGATCGGCTCCAGGAAGACGCTGACCGTCCCGGACGAGCGGGCGGCCGCCGCGCAGGTGTGCAGCATCGCGGCCGCGTCGTCGGGCCGGGATGGTGACGCGATCACGATGCCCGGGATGTCGCGCAGTACGCCGATCGCGTCGTCGTTGTGGAAGTGGCCGCCGAACCCCTTCTGGTAGCCGTAGCCGGCGATCCGCAGCACCATCGGATTCGAGTACTGCTCCTGCGAGAAGAACTTCAGCGACGCCGCCTCGCCGCGCAGCTGATCCTCGGCGTTGTGCAGGTACGCGAGGTACTGGATCTCCGGGATCGGCAGCAATCCGGACACCCCGGCGCCCAGGGCCAGTCCGAGGATCGACTGCTCGTCCAGCAAGGTGTCGAACACCCGTGCCGGTCCGAACGCCTTCTGCAGTCCGCGGGTCACGCCGTACACGCCGCCCTTGCGGCCGACGTCCTCCCCGAACACCATCGCCTCCGGGTACGACGCGAGTACGTCGGCCAGTGCGCGGTTGATCGACTGGCTCAGGGTCAGCCGATCCGTCGTCGTACTGCGCTCGGGGAGCGATTCTGCGACGCTCGATGGATCAGGGAAGCGCAGCGGTGCGGCAACGGCTTCCGCTGTCGACAGTTGTGGCAATCCCGCGACCTCGGCCGCGATCCGCATCACTTCGGACCGCTTGTCCTCGTACAGCTCGATCACGTCATCGGGCGTGTAGCCGGCTCCGAGCAGCAATCGCGCCGTACCGAGCAGCGGATCGAGCTCCTCGTCGGCGGCCAGTTCGGCGGGGGAGCGATAGGCCGCCTCTACGTCCGATCCGGCGTGACCGAGCAGCCGGACCGTCCGGAGCCGGAGGAACGCCGGCCGCCGGTTGCGCCGGACGAACGTCGCGGCTTCCGTTGCCATCGAGAACGCGGCGGCGGCATCGGTGCCGTCGGCATCGAAGTACCGCAGGCCGGGACGCTGACCGTACGCCTGCCGGATCCAGCCCTCCGGCGTCCGCACGCTGATCCCGATGCCGTTGTCCTCGCAGACCAGCAGCAGCGGCATCGGCAGCCCCTGGTACGACGCGTGCAGGGTGGCGTTGATCGCGCCGGTCGCGGTCGAGTGGTTCGCCGAGGCGTCGCCGAAGCTGGTCACCACGATCGCGTCCTGCGGCCACGGCGACGGTACGCCGAGCTTCGCCGACCGCGAGATCGAGAACGCGACGCCCATCGCCCGCGGCAAGTGGGATGCAATTGTCGACGTCTGCGGGATGATCGCCAGGTCGTGCCGGCCGAAGACCTTGTGCCGGCCGCCCGCGATCGGTTCGGCAGTGGCCGCGGCGACGCCGAGCAGGATGTCGCGCAGCCCTTCCTTCGAGCCGCACTGCTCGGCGCGGGCGAGGTAGAAGGCGCCGGACCGGTAGTGCAGCAGGGCCGGGTCAGTGGGCTGCAGCGCAGCGGCGACGGCGGCGTTGCCCTCGTGGCCGGCCGATCCGATCGTGTAGAAACCCTGACCTTGCGACTGCATCCACCGCGCGGCCAGGTCGGCGTGCCGGCTGCCGAGCTGAGCGTCGTACAGGCTGCGCAGCACGTCCTCCGGCAGGTCGCCCGGCGTCGGCTTCAGCGCACGGACGCGGTCGGCGAACCGCTCGTCGACGCTGTTCACGGCCTGGCGCCCGCGGTCTCAGAGCCCGCAGTCGAACCCGTCGTCGTTCGGGTTCGCGTCGGCCAGGACGTCCAGGATTCTGCTCGCGCGGCGAAGGTCCTCATCTGATACATGATCGGCGAAGAACGTCGACACCACAGCCTCGACCACAGGTTGGGCAGCCGCGAGTGCGTCCCGCCCGGCCGCAGTGAGCTCGGCCCAGGTGGCCCGGCGGTCCTCCGGGGTGTTCCGGCGGACGACCCAGCCGTCCTTGTCCTCGAGCTTGCCGATGAGCCGGGTGCAGCCGCTGCGGGAGATCATCAGCTGCTCCGCCAGCGGCGCCATCCGCAGCCGGCCACCGGCCTGGTCGAGGATCCGCAGCACCTCGTGCTCGAAGTACCCCATCTTCAGCCGGGATCGCAGCGTGTTGTCGAGATGCGTGAACAGCAGCGTGTCCGCGCGGTACATCGCTCGCCAGGCACCGAGCTGATCGGTGCTCATCGTCGTCGGCATGGTGAGAGTGTACGACGCTGGGTGCGCATCGCAACAGTTGACACGTGAACTGTTTGTCTGTGTATGCTCAGCGGGACGACCTAGGGGAGGATCACGTGAGCTGGAAGGCAGTTCAACCGCTGCGGCATCGGGAGTACCGGCTGCTGTGGACCGGGTTGGCTGTCGCTCTGCTCGGCAGCGGGCTGTGGCTGGTCGCGCTGGCCTGGCAGGTGATCGAGCTCGGCGGCGGGCCGGTCCAGTTGTCCGTGGTGACGACGGCGTACAGCATCGGCCTGGTCGTCTGCGTGCTGTTCGGCGGGATCGCGGCCGACCGGTTGTCGCAGCGCAGCGTGATCATCACGGCGGACATCGTGCGGGGTCTGGTGCTGCTGGTCGTCGCCGGTTTTGCGCTGTCCGAACTGCTGGAGATCTGGCACCTCGCTGCCGCCGCGGTCCTGATCGGAGCCGGTGAAGCCTTCCTCATTCCGGCCTACACGGCTCTCGTGCCGAAGCTCTTGCCGCCCGAGCAGTTGCTGGCGGCGAACGGTCTCGAGGGCACGCTGCGGCCGCTGGCCCAGCAGGCCACCGGGCCGGCGCTGGGTGGTCTGGCGATCGCGGCGATGTCACCGGGAGTCGCCATCCTGGTGACGGCCCTGACCTACCTCTTCTCGGCCGGGTGCGTGCTCGCGATGCGGGTGCCGTCCAGCGGGTTCGAGCCGGTCGAGCCGGGTGATGTCGAGGACGTCGAACCGCGGCCCGCGAAGCAGTCGATCCTCGGTGACCTGCGCGAAGGCTGGCGCTACGTACGACGGACCCGTTGGCTGCTCGCGTCACTGCTGTTCGGCACGGTGTTCGTGCTGCTGATCCTGGGACCACTCGAGGTGCTGCTGCCGTTCGCCGTCCGGGATCAGCTCGGTGGTGGGCCGGGTGACTTCGGCCTTGTGCTGGCGGCGTTCGGGATCGGCGGGGCAGCCGGTGCGTTGCTCATTTCGTCGCGGAGTCTGCCGCGGCGGTATCTGACCGTGATGACGCTGCTGTGGGGTGTCGGGTCACTGCCGATCGTGGTGCTCGGGTTCGCCCACGACCTGTGGATGATGATGGCCGGTGCGGCCGTGGTCGGTGTGACCAGCTCGGCGGCGATGGTGATCTGGGGGACGCTGCTGCAGCGCCGGGTGCCGGACCACCTGCGTGGGCGTATCGCCAGCCTGGACTTCTTCGTCTCGCTGCTGCTGATGCCGGTGTCGATGGCGCTGGCCGGCCCGGCGGGCGCCGTACTGGGGCTGACGACGGTGTTCATCATCGCCGGGGTCGGGCCTGCACTGGTGTCGCTCCTGGTCGTGTTCTTCGGCCGGATGCCGTCGGACGAGATCGCGAACCCGCTCGACCAGGCGGAGCCGGTGCCAAGCGTTGCCTGAACCGGTTGAGGTCGGGTACCGGTGAAACATGCGATGGATTCGACTGCGGGCGCTGCTCACGGCCAACCTCGTGCTGTTCGTGCTGTTCCTGGTCGGACTGCTGCTCACCGGGCACGCGCACGAGAACGCTGAGCTGGCCGATCACGGGCAGCCGCCGCAGAGCCTGGGGCAGTACGTCGTCTCGTCGTCCTTCGGCGAGGCGGTGTTCGAGAACTGGGAGTCCGAGTTCCTGCAGATGGGCATGTACGTCCTGCTCACCGCATACCTGGTGCAGAAGGGGTCGGCGGAGTCCCGGCCGCTCGAGGAGGCCGCCCCGCAAGACGAGGATCCGCGCAACCACCGGACCGATCGGGAAGCGCCCTGGCCGGTCCGGCATGGGTCGGCGGCGCTGCTGAAGTTGTACGAGAACTCGCTCGCGATCGCCTTCGGCCTGGTGTTCCTGCTGTCGTTCTGGCTGCACGCCGTCACAGGTGCGGCGGCGTACAGCGAGGAGCAGGGGCTGCACGGTGCTGAAGCCGTGAGCACCTGGGGGTATGTGCAGACCTCGCAGTTCTGGTACGAGTCGTTCCAGAACTGGCAGAGCGAGTTCCTCGCGGTCGCCGCGATCGTCGGCGGTTCGATCTACCTGCGCCAGCGTCGATCGGCCCAGTCGAAGCCCGTCCACGCCCCACATTCGGACACCGGCGCCTGATTGGGCGCGCTCCTGGGTGGGAACGGTCGGAAGGGGCCGTTCGTTCTGGGGATAGGTGTGTGGTGTGGGGCGGGTACACGTGAGGTGTGTCGTGGGTGAGTTCCGGTGAGGCGGCCGTCCCCGCTGATGCGTCGGATGGCCATCGCGGGTGCGCTCGGCGTCGGCACGACCGGCGTGCTCGCTGGGGTGTTGCTGCTGGGTCCGCTGGCCGCGTCGATCCTGCTGCTCGTGGTGTTCGCGCTGGTCTGGCCGCTGGCCGCGGTAGTCCGGCACGTTACGGACGATGCGCCGTACGAATCCGCTGTGATCGTCGCGGGGGCCGCGGCCGCTGGAGTGCTGTGCCTGCCGGGGCTGGTGCGTTTGCTGGCCTGGGGTGCGGCCGGGTTGGCGGTGGCGCTGGTCGTCGCCGGGCTGTTCGTGTTGATCGACCTGGTGACGCCTGAGCGCCGGCCGCGCCCGTCGCGTCATCAGCGCAAGCTCGCGCAGTTGAAGGACGCGGAGCTGCAGGAGGACGAGCAGCTCATCGCCTCGCTCAAGTGCCCGCTCAGTATCGAGGAGCTCTGCGGCGTCTGGACCGAGACCGCCACCACGCTCGCCCAGGGCGCGGGGGCGCGCGACCGGCAGGCAGTGGCCGAGGTACGGCGGATCTGCCTCGACGAGTTCGAGCGTCGCAACCCCGACGGCTTCCACCGTTGGCTGGACGCCGGCGCCCCGGCCAACCCGAGCAGGTACCTGCTTCCTACGCCTGGCGATGAGGGCCGTCGTACGGGATGAGCTGGTCAGGCGCCGAGCACGCCCTTGAGGAGTGTCGAGATGCCGCCGATCAGGGCGAGGAGCAGGACGAGGAGCCGAGCCCGGTGTTCGGGGACTCGACCGGCGAGTGCCTTGCCGATGAAGGCGCCGGCGGTCAGGCCTGCGGCTGCCGCGGCCCAGGTGCCGCCGTTGAGCCGGGGTACGCCGTTCGTCGCGACGGAGAAGATGTTGACGACGACGCCGTAGCAGAGCGCGTTCGGGACGAACTCACGGATCGTCCAGCCCGCGTTGACGGCGTACAGGGACACCGGCGGGCCACCGAGGCCCGCCGACGCGTTCATGAAACCGCCGGCCGCGCCCGCACCGAGCGCGCCTTTCAGTCCGCTGAGGGCGTGCACCCGGACGCCGCGCATGATCACGAGGACTGCGATCGTGACCAGGGCGCCCATGGTGATGAGGAGGGCGGACTCGGGCAGATGGTTCGAGAACCAGGTGCCGAGCGGGACCGTGCACGCGGACGCGAGGATCAGCGGGACCATCGCCCTCAGCCGGACGAGGTGCCAGCCACTCGTCAACCCGACCAGGCAGATGACACCGGCCGCACAGTTGGCGAGGGCGACCCCGTCACTCGGCCCGAGCAGCAGCACCAGCGCCGGTACGGCGACCAGCGCAAAACCCATGCCGGTCAGCCATTGCACCGACGCACCGAGCAGAACGACGCCGCCGAGCAGGAGCTCGGCGCTCACCGTGGACCCGTGTGAGTGGTGCGATGGATCTGGAGCTCGGTGCTGCTGCCGTCCGCGAATGTCACCTGCACGAGCGGCGACTATAGCGAAGAACGGTGCCCGGTCAGGCAGCCTTCTTCCTGGTGGACGCCTTCTTGGCGGTGGTCTTTTTCGCCGCCGACTTCTTCGCCGTCTTCTTGGCAGTCGTCTTCTTGGCGGGTGACTTCGCCGGTGACTTCTTGGTGGTGCGGGACTTGCGGGCCGCTTCCACGCTGGCGCGCAGTGCCGAGACCAGGTCGGTCGGAGTCGTTGCCTCCGGCTCCTCCTCGGTGAAGACGACCTCCTTGCCCTTGCGCTTGGTCTCGACCAGCTTCTTCACCCGTTCGGTGTAGGTGTCCTTGTAGGCGCTGGGCTTCCATTCGCCGCTCATCGCCTCGATCAGGTCGGCCGCCATCGACAGTTGCTTGCCGGCACTCGACTTCGCCGGCAGATCGTCCAGTTCCTTGGCCGGGTCGCGGATCTCGTCGGCGAAGAACATCGTCTCCAGCACCAGAACCTTGTCCTGGGCCCGGATGGTGGCCAGGTACTCCTTGCCGCGCATCACGAACTTGGCGATCCCGGCCCGGTTGGTCTTCTTCAGCGCGTCCCGCATCAGTGCGTACGACGACGCGTTGTCGCCGTCCTTCGGCCCGAGGTAGTAG
This sequence comes from Kribbella steppae, assembly GCF_004342025.1. Lineage (GTDB taxonomy): Bacteria > Actinomycetota > Actinomycetes > Propionibacteriales > Kribbellaceae > Kribbella > Kribbella steppae. Next base: position 152,560 of record NZ_SLWN01000003.1, read on the forward strand.
CTCTTCTGGTAGTAGATCGGGTCGATCTCGTCCAGATCGACGAAGGTGGAGATCTCCAGCGATCGGGACTTGCCCGGGGCGATGTTGTCCAGCTCGTCGGGCTCGATGATGACGTACTCACCGCCGCCGATGTCGTGACCCTTCACGATCTTCTCGTAGTCGACCTCGCGGCCGGTGCGTTCGTTCACCCGCTTGTACCGGATCCGGTCCGACGTCCCCTTCTGGAACTGGTGGAAGTCGACCTCGTGCTCCTCGGTCGCGCTGTACAGCCCGACCGGCACCGAGACCAGCCCGAAGTTGATGTACCCGCTCCAGATCGACCGCGCCATGGCCGACTCCTCTCCACGTGCTCAGGCCGGTACCCAGGTCAGAGGCGGTTGTACCGCTTCCGTGCCTCCCGGCTCTCCTTCTGTGCGTCCCGGGCGGCCCGGCGCGCGTCGTCGAGCTCCGCGCCCAGCCGCCGTACCAGCTCCTGGGCGTCGGCGAGGGCCTCGCGCGCGTCGTCGAGCTGGTTGTCGAGGTCCTCGACCGTCGCCTCGGCCGCCTGGGCCGCCGAGACCGCGTCCTCGAACGCCTTCTTGGCCTTGGTCTTCTCCGCGGCCTCGCGTTCTTCCTGCTCTCGCTCGGCCTTCTCCCGCTTGCTGCGGGTGGCCGCCGACTCTTCCTCCTCCGCCGCGGTCTCCGCCTTGCGGCGCTGACGAGCCCTCTGCCGGCGCTCGTCGGTCAGCTGGGTGACGTTGGTGGGCTCACCGCTCTCGTCGACGACACCGAAACCGACGTGCCGCAGGGCGCTGCTCAGCCGGCCTTCGCGGACGGCGTCGCCCGCGGCCGGGTCCACCAAGGCCGCGTCGAGGGTCTCGCGCAGCTTCTGGCCGACATCGGCGCTGACCTTCTGGCCTTGCTGTTCGGACAGCTTGGTGGCGGCCTTGGCCACCTGGTCGAGCAGCTTGTGCCGCTTCGGGGTCAGGTCACGCAGCCGGTCGCCGTCCAGGTCCGCGGTCGCCTCGCGGAACTCGTCCCCGAGCGCCAGCAGGTCGTCCAGCTCGTCCGGCAGCTCCCGCGCGACCAGGTTCGTCACCCAGGCGGCGACGGTCGGCTTGCGCATCGCCTTCAACCGGGTCGATCCCAGCTGATCGCCGTCCGACTTCAGCTGTTTCGCCAGCTCGTTGCGAGTAGCAATGAAGTCCGCGGCCGACGCCGCATACAACGCATCAGCCGCCTCCTCGAAGTCCACCCTACCGACGCTACCGGAACTCACCCTCGCACAGAACCACCCCAGCGCGCGGGGGTATTTGCGCTGGGGTGGCGTCCAGTTGCTCTGCCTACTTCTTGAAGGCGTCCTTCGCCTTCTCGCCGGCCTGCTTCAGGGCGGCCACGGACTCTTCGGTCTCGCCCTCGGCCTGCAGATCGCGGTTGTCGGTCGCGTCGCCGGTCTTCGCCTTGATCTTGCCCTTGGCTTCCTCAGCGGCGTTCTTCATCTTGTCTCCGATACCCATCGGTTTTCTCCTTCGTGGGCCGGTTGCTGTCGGCCCTCGGGTGCCCCCCAGTTCCGGGGTCCATGCATGCGGGGCGGGTATCGGTCGGTATGCGGTTACGACGCAGTGATCCGGACGGTCCTGGCCTCACCCGGCGGGGGCACGGGCGCGGATTCGCCTATCTCGATGCCGACGGCAAACGGGTGACCGACCAGGACACGCTGGACCGGATCCGGACGCTCGCCATCCCGCCGGCCTGGAAAGACCTCTGGATCTGCCCGTACCCGAACGGTCATCTCCAGGCGACCGGCACCGACGACGCCGGGCGCCGGCAGTACCTGTACCACGGCGACTGGCGCACCACCCAGGACGCCGACAAACACGATCGGGTACGACGGCTGGCCCGCAAACTCCCAGCGTTCCGGGAAGCGGTAGATCGGGATCTGTGCCGCAAGGGGCTCGTCCGCGAACGGGTGCTCGCAGTCGCGCTGCGGATGCTCGACTACGGCGTCTTCCGAACCGGTAACTCGCAGTACGCTGAAGAACACGGCAGTCGCGGCGCCGCGACCCTGCTGCGTGATGACGTGCGTGTCCGCAAGGGCAAACTGGTCTTCGACTTCGTCGCCAAGGGCGGCGTCGACCGGGTGATCGAGCTGGACGACAACCGCCTGGTCGACGCGGTCTCCGCACTCAAACGCACCCGCCACGGCGAGCCACAGTTGCTGGTCTACCGGGATCGCGACGGGTATCACGAGATCGACGCGACCATGATCAACGAGCGCTTCCAGGAGTTGGTCGGTGACGACTTCACCGTTAAGGACCTCCGCACCTGGACCGCCACCGTGCACGCCGCAGTGGACCTGGCTCAAGCGGACCCGCCAATCACCAAGAAGGCCCTCAACGCCGCAGTGAAGGACATGCTCGCCGAGGTCGCCGATCACCTCGGCAACACCCCGGCGGTGGCCAGGTCGTCGTACGTCGATCCGCGCGTCGTCACGCAGTACGAGGAGGGCCGCACGATTGCGTCGGCCGTCAGCCGGCACGGCGACGACCTGAACGACGAGGACACCCGCGCGGCCTTGGAGCGCTCGGTGGCGAGGTTGCTTACGGAGGGGTGAATGGGGTACAGGGCGCGCGATGTGAAAGGAGCAGATAATGCCTGCAGGATCGAGCCCGAAGCGTGAGCGGCAGTACGAGCACATCAAGGCCGGGCTGAAGAAGAGCGGCCGGAGCGAGGGCACCGCGGAAGAAATCGCGGCCCGCACGGTCAACAAGGAGCGTGCCCGCTCCGGCGAGGCCAAGCAGAAGAGCCGCTCGTCCATCCAGGACATCTCGTCCAGCCGGCGCGGCGGTCTGCGCTCCCACAGCGGCTCCAAGGGCCGCACCAAGGAACAGCTCTACAACGAGGCCAAGCAGAAGAACGTCAAGGGCCGCTCGAAGATGAGCAAAGCCCAGCTGGCCAAGGCTGTCGGCCGATAACGTGCAACGGATCGACGCAACCCCCTTGGGTGACGAGGAGTTACAAGGCCTTGATGCGTACTGGCGGGCCGCCAACTACCTGTCCGTGGGTCAGATCTACCTGCTCGCAAACCCGTTGCTGAAGGAGCCTTTGCGAGCCGAGCACATCAAGCCTCGGCTGCTCGGCCATTGGGGTACGACGCCCGGACTCAACCTGATCTACGCGCACCTGAACCGGGTGATCCGGCAACGGCAGCGTCAGCTGATGTACGTGATCGGGCCCGGCCATGGCGGTCCGGCGATCGTGGCCAACACCTGGCTCGAGGGGAGCTGGACGGCGGAGTACCCGAACACCACGCAGGACGAGCTGGGGATGACCAGACTGTTCAAGCAGTTCTCGTTCCCTGGTGGCATCCCCAGTCACGTGGCAGCCGACGTGCCCGGATCGATCAACGAGGGCGGCGAGTTGGGTTACTCGCTGAGTCACGCGTACGGCGCCGCCGCCGACAACCCGGATCTCGTCGTCGCGTGTGTGGTCGGCGACGGTGAGGCGGAGACCGGGCCGCTCGCGACGTCGTGGCACTCGAACAAGTTCCTCGATCCGGTCCGCGACGGCGCGGTGCTGCCGATCCTGCATCTCAACGGCTACAAGATCGCCAACCCTGCCCTGCTCGCCCGGATCGGCGACGAGGAGCTGACCGCGTTGCTGCAGGGGTACGGCCACGAGCCGTATCTTGTGGAGGGCTCGGACCCAGCGACCGTGCATCAGGCGCTGGCCGCGGCGCTGGACGTCTGTATGGACCGGATCGACGAGATCCAGCTCGAAGCACGATCGGCTCCCGAGCGGCCGCCGCGCGCTGCCTGGCCGATGATCGTGCTGAAGACGCCGAAGGGCTGGACGGGGCCGCATACGGTCGACGACCAGCCGGTGGAGGACACCTGGCGATCACATCAGGTGCCGCTGTCCGGCGTACGGACGAACGAGGACCACCTGCGGCAGTTGGAGTCCTGGCTGCGCAGCTACCGGCCGGAGGAGTTGTTCGACGAGGCGGGCCGGCCGGTCGAGCGGTTGCTCGAGCTGGCGCCCGGGCCGGAGCTTCGGATGGGGTCGAGTCCGCACGCGAACGGCGGGCTGCTGACGCGTGACCTGGAACTGCCGCCGGTCGAGGAGTACGCCGTACCGGTGAAGCGGCCGGGGGCGGAGGACAGTGAGCCGACGAAGGTGTTCGCGGCCTATCTGCGTGACGCCTTCGCACTGAATGCCGACTATCACAATCTCCGGCTGTTCGGTCCGGACGAGACCGAGTCGAACCGGTTGAACGCGGTCTACGAGGTGACCGGCAAGGCGTGGCTGGCGGAAGAGCGGGCCACCGACGAACATCTCGCGCCGGACGGCCGAGTGCTGGAGATCCTGAGTGAACACACCTGCCAGGGTTGGTTGGAGGGATACCTGCTCACCGGCAGGCACGGGCTGTTCTCGTCGTACGAGGCGTTCGTGCACATCGTCGACTCGATGGTGAACCAGCACGCGAAGTGGCTGAAGACGGTCAACCGGCTCGACTGGCGGCGGCCGGTCCCGTCGCTGAACTACCTGCTCACCTCACATGTCTGGCGCCAGGACCACAACGGGTTCTCGCACCAGGATCCCGGGTTCATCGACCACGTGGTGAACAAGAAGGCCGAGGTCGTCCGGGTCTACCTGCCGCCGGATGCGAACACCTTGCTGTCGACGATGGACCATTGCCTGCGGACCCGGAACTACGTCAACGTCGTTGTCGCAGGCAAGCAACCGCAGCCGAGCTGGCTGGACTGGGAATCGGCTGCGTTGCATTGCGCCCGCGGGATCGGCGTCTGGGATTTCGCCAGCAACGACGAGGGTGATCCGGATGTGGTAATGGCATGCGCGGGCGACGTACCGACGCTGGAGACGATGGCCGCGGTCGACCTGCTGCGCGAACACCTTCCTGGCTTGAAGATCCGGGTGGTCAACGTGGTCGACCTGATGCGGTTGCAGGACGCGACCGAGCACCCGCACGGGCTGTCGGATGCGGAGTTCGACGCGTTGTTCACCACCGACAAGCCGGTGATCTTCGCGTATCACGGGTATCCGTGGCTGATCCACCGGTTGATGTACCGGCGGCACGGCCACGACAACCTGCACGTCCGCGGTTACATCGAGGAGGGGACGACGACCACACCTTTCGACATGGTGGTGCTGAACAACCTGGATCGGTTCCACCTGGCGATGGACGTGATCGACCGGGTGCCGTCGCTGCGAACGCGAGCGGTGACGACCCGGCAGTACCTCGCCGACCAACGGGTCCGGCATCACGCCCATGTCACCAGGTACGGCGAGGACCTTCCGGAGGTCCGTGAGTGGCGATGGCCCTCCTGATCGTCAGCGGCGCCCGGAAGCTACTTCGCTGAGCCCTGTTCCGCGAGTTGGGTGTCCGCGAGTTGACTGCGGAGGCGGTCGAGGATGCCGCGGAGCAGGCGGGAAACCTGCATCTGGCTGACGCCGAGCTCGTTGCCGATCTCCTCCTGGGTCAGGCCGTTGCGGAAACGCAGTTCGAGGATGCGCTTGTCGCGGTCGCCCAGCGAGGCGACGGCCGGCGTCAGGGTGTGCACGTTCTCGACCAGCTCGTAGCCGTCCTCGGCGTCGGCGACCGTGTCGAGCAGATTGGTGCCGCCGTCGACCGTGCCGGGTGCGTCCAGCGACAGCGTGGTGAAGCACCCGCGCACCGATGTGGCCTCGACCACTTCTTCGGCATCGGTGCCGAGCGCCGCGGCCGTCTCCTCGTCGGTGGGGAGATGACCGAGACGCTGGGTGAGCTCGGGTTCGGCGGCGGCGATGGAGCCCTGCATCTCCTGGACCCGGCGCGGTGGCCGGACGGTCCAGGCGCAGTCGCGGAAGTACCGCTTCAGCTCGCCTCTGATCGTTGGTACGGCGTACGACAGGAAGGCCGTGGAGGCGTCCAGGCGGTAACCGTTGGCAGCCTTGACCAGACCGAGGTAGGCGACCTGCTCGAGGTCGTCGGGGTCCACCCCCTTGCTGCGGTAGCGCGAAGCGATCGACCGGGCCACTGGCGCGTTCAGGATGACGACCTCGTCGAGGAGTTCCTGGTGGCGCGGGTCCGGGGTGCTGTCGGCCTCGATCAGCAGGTCGTGGGTGGTGTCGGCGATGCGCTGCTTCGAATCGGCAGTACTGACAGGTGCGATCGTCACAGTGAGAAACCTCGTCGTGTGTCGTCGTCGTCCTGCGGCGTGGCGTCAAGGCTGAACCACTTACCTCCACCAGATCAAACTCGGCCGCCGCTTTCAACCCCCCGGGTGTTACAGGTGTTTGAATGGGGAACCGGCCGACCGTGAGCAATTTCACCGGCGCGTCGCAATGGGTGCCGCCCGACGGCGGTCTGAAGAAGCTCCTGGCGGCCTTGCCCGAGTGCCGCGGTTGCGACCTGTACGAGGACGCCGATCGCGTCGTACCGGGGGAGGGTCCGGCGCGGGCCCGGATGATGTTGATCGGTGAACAACCAGGGGACGTGGAGGACAAGGAAGGACATGTCTTCGTCGGGCCGGCCGGACGCCTGCTGGACAAGGCGTTGGCGGAAGCGGGGATCGAGCGCTCGGAGGTGTTCCTGACCAACGCTGTCAAGCACTTCCGCTTCGAACGACAGGGCAAGCGGCGGATTCACAAGACACCGGCGGCCGGTCACATCAAAGCCTGTCACCCCTGGCTGGATCGCGAGCTGGAGATCGTGAAGCCTTCGCTGGTGGTGGTTCTCGGCGCCGTCGCGGCTCGGGCGGTGTTCGGAACCGGGTTCAAAGTCACGGAACAACGCGGTCTGGCACAGGAACTGCCGGACGGCCGGGCGGCGATCGCGACGGTCCACCCGTCGGCCGTGGTCCGGTCGCGGGAGTACCGCCGCGACTTCACCCTCTTCGTGAACGACCTCCGCGCCGCACTCGCCCTCCTGAAGTGAACGCGGAGGCCGTGGTCTCAGAGTCGCCTGCGCAGCTCCGGTAGCACCTCGGTGCGGTACAGGTTCAGCATGTCGATCGAGTGCGGGCCCATGTTCGCCACGTAGATCTCGTCGAAACCCGCGTCGATGTACGGCTTGAACGCGTCCACGTGTGCGTCCGCCTTCGACCCGGCGGTGACCGACTGCGCGGTCGACTCCTTGGTCACCAGTTCGCTCGCTTGTTCGAAGTGCCGCGGCGACGGCAGCACCTGCGCCAGCTCACCGGGCAGACCCGAGTTGCGCCAGATCCGGTGTGCCTGCTCGATGCCCTCTTCCTCGGTCGGTGCGTAGCTGACCTTGAACCCGGCCTGCGCCGGCTTGTCGCCGCCGCCGTTGTCCCGGAACCGCTTCAGCAGTTCGGCATCCGGAGACGTGGTGATGAACCCGTCCGCGATCCGCGCCGCGACATCCGTCGCCTCCGGTCCGAACCCGGACATGTAGATCGGCAGCGGCGTGTCCGGCCGGGTGTAGATCCGGGCGGTGTCGACCGTGTAGTGCTTGCCATGGTGCGTGACGAACCCGTCCTCGGTCCACAGCCGCCGCATGATCTCGACGGCTTCCTCGATCATCTCCAGCCGTACGTCGACCGTCGGCCAGACGCTGCCGAGGATGTGCTCGTTGAGCGCCTCTCCGGTCCCGACACCGAGCGTGAATCGCCCGTTCAGCAGGACCGCGCTGGTCGCGGCGGCCTGGGCGATGATCGCCGGATGGATCCGCACGGTCGGACAGGTGACCGCGGTGGTGATCGGCAGTTCGCAGACCTGGGAGATCGCCCCGATGGTGGACCAGACGAACGGACTCTCACCCTGCTCGTCGTTCCAGGGATGGAAATGGTCACTGATCCAGAGACTGTCGAACCCGGCCTCCTCGGCCAACCGCGCCTGCTCGATCAGCTGGGCCGGCGTGTATTCCTCACTGGACAGGAAGTACCCGATCTTCACGTCGTCTCCCGAGCGTTTGACTGCACTGTCTGTCCGGTGCCCCACCGGGCCAGCCCTATGCGCCGGACAGTGCCTTACCGAGATCGCTGTCCGCGGTCACCTGCACACGGTCGAGCTCCAGCCAGCGGGCCGTCAGGCCGAGTTCGGCCGCCAGCGGTTCGACGATGTCGGCCTCGGCTACACCGGGTTCCGCGGTGACGGTCGGAACGAGCAGCGCGGAGTTCTTCCGATCAGCCTTGAGATCGACGCGCGCCACGATCCGGTCACCCAGCAGGAACGGCAACACGTAGTAGCCATGCACACGCTGCGCAGCCGGCGTGTAGATGCTGATCCGGTAGAAGAAGTCGAACAGGCGATGGGTCCGGTCGCGGTTCCAGATCAACGTGTCGAACGGCGACAGCAAGGCCGTCGCTTGCACCGGCCGATCCTCGGCCTCCGACCACAGGTAGCTCTGCTGCGGTACGCCGTCGACGCGAACCGGGACCAGTTCGCCGGTGTCCACCAGCTCACCGATCACCCGCCTGGCGGTTGCTGTGGGCAACGGAAAGTGGCCGTTGCCGCCGGCCCCGCAGAGTTCGCGTGCGGTTGCGACCCCGAGCGTGCGGGCCGAGATCCGGACCAGCTCCCGCCGGGCCTCGTCGGCACTTAGTTCGGGCTGCGACAGGAGCTTGGGTGGGAGCACCCGTTCGGTGAGGTCGTACAGACGCTCGAAGTTCCGTCGCCCCGCGATCGCCACCCGGCCCGCGCAGTACAGGTACTCGATCGCGATCTTGGCGTCCTGCCAGTTCCACATCTTGCCGGTGGTCGGATCCGGATCCGGATCGGTCCGCTTCCGCCGTACGCCGTCCGGACTCGCCTCGCCGGCCGTGACTGGTCCGCGTTCGGTGACCACGGCGAGGACGTCGTCGACGTACCCGGGCCGTTCGGTCGTCAGGCGGCGCATACCGCTGACGACCGACCACGGCGCCGCGAGGTCCGGATCGAGCTCGGCGGCGGTCCAGTCCTGCCCTTCGGCCGCCCGCATTCGCCAGCGGAACAAGGGATAGCTGCTCAATGGGATGAGGCTCGCCTTGTGCCCCCAGAAGAACTCGAACAGCTCCCGGTCCCCACCACCCCAGCACAGCCGGTCCAGCGTCGTACGCGCGTACGGCCCGAGCCGGGCGAACAACGGCAGATAGTGCGAACGACACAGCACGTTCACCGAGTCGACCTGCAGTACGCCGATCCGGTCGATCACCTTCCGGAGGTGCCGCACGTTCACCCGACCCGACGGCCGTGGATCCGCGAACCCTTGTGCAGTGAGCGCGAGCCGGCGCGCCATATCGATCGGGATCGCCTCGCCGGTCGCTGCCATGGATCGAAACTACCGCGCCCGTTGTGTCACCACGATGCAGAGCAGTACGACGACGGCCGTGATCGGAGCGGCGATCGGAAGGCATCTGCGCCGGCTGGCCACCGCGCTGCGGGACCGACGCGAGACGACGACCCGAAGTCTGGCGGAGCGATGTCCGCACCTGACGGTTCGTGCGGCGCGGCCGGGCGGCTACCACGTCTGGACCTCACTACCGGACGCCGTACGCGATGACGAGGCTGTGGCCGCGGCCTTGCGTCATGCGGTCTCGGTCAGTCCCGGCAGTGCCTACTACCTACCGGGTGGACCCAACCGGCATCTTCGGCTCAGCTACGTGGCGGCCGCGTCGCCCGAGGAGATCGTGCGTGGTGTCGAGCGGCTCGATCAGGCGCTGCGGCAACTCCTCTGACCAGACGGGCGTCGCCCCGCGCAGGAGCTGCGCGGGGCGACGACGTATGGGTTGGACTTCAGGTCAGGTGAAGATGCTGACGCCGCCAGGACCGACCAGCAGGCCGATCACGATCAGGGCGGCGCCCCACAGCAGCTGACCGCGGACAAGCGAGACGATCCCGGCAATGACGAGGATCGCCGCGATGATCCACAGGATGAGACCCATGGTCCTTCCAATCTCTAAGGGCCGGGCTGACGCCCGGCGGCTGAACTCCCCGTGCTGAACCTCCAGTGCCCACCGCGCAAACAGGAATTCGCTGACATGCGCTGTCAGGTATGCCTGCTTGACTGAGGGTGGTCGAGCCTGAGGAGGAACCGATGGACGAGTGCTGCGCCGTGGTGGATCTGCGCCAGTACACGCTGCACCCAGGACAGCGCGACACCCTGATCGACGTGTTCGACGAGTACTTCGTCGAGGGTCAGGAAGCGACCGGGATGCACATCGTCGGTCAGTTCCGCGACCTCGACGACCCTGACCGGTTCGTCTGGATCCGCGGCTTCGCCGACCTGCCGTCGCGCGCCGATGCCTTGGCCGCCTTCTACGGTGGCCCGGTCTGGCGTGAGCACTCCGCGACCGCGAACGCGACGATGATCGACTCCGACAACGCCTTGCTGCTCAAGCCGCTCGAGCTCCGCGACGGCTACCCGCGGCTCGACTCACCGCGCCCCCCGATCGGTACGACGGACATCCCCGGCTCGCTGATCGCCGGTGCGGTGTACCACCGCGGTGCGCCGGACGACGGGTTCGTGGAGTTCTTCACCGATCACGTCGTACCGGCTCTGGTCGCGAGCGGCGCCGAGCCGGTGGCGGTGTTCGAGACATTGGTTGCCGAGAACAACTTTCCGGCCCTGCCCGTGCGCGACGAGGTCGTGCTGGTCTGGTTCGCCCGCTTCGACGACGAGGCGGCGTACGACGAGCATCGCCGGCGGCTCGCGGCGTCACCGACCTGGCAGCAGAAGGTGCTGCCGGAGCTCGTCTGCCGCTCGGGCAAGCCGGCCCAGGAGCTGCGGCTGCGGCCGACCGCGCGCTCACAATTCAAGTAGCGTGCGCGGCGTAAATAGGTTGCGGGACCGGAAACGGCCGTGCATCCTGACTTCACCTGTGCGGCGACGAAACGCTGCCTGACCTAAGGAGGGCTGACGGATGGCCATCACTGTGCTGCGGCATGTCCGCGTCAGTCTCACCTCAAGGTTCAGGAGCACACCGGATGTCTTCCGACGTCTTTCGTACACAGCACGCCAATTCTGAGCGACACAGCACTGATCAGAACTTCTCCGATCTCGACTCCCGCTGGGCAGAACTCACCGGTGACGAGTCCCAACCAAATCCGGCCGACGCGTTCGTCTTCCGCTTCCAGGAAGTGGACGAGCAGCTCGGGCCGGATCAGCGGTGGTCCACCTGGCTGGACGTCGAGCGCGGTTCTCGCGGACCTGATCCCCGCCCGGACTGGGTGGTGACGGAACAGGCCGCGATCGACACCGAGCTCGGCGTCCTCAAAACCGGTAAGGAAGCCGACGTCTTCCTGGTCGAGCGGGCCGTCGAAGCCATCGGCGGCAACCCGGCCCGGTCCTCGCTGCTGGCCGCCAAGCGGTACCGCACCGAGGAACACCGGTCGTTCCACCGCAGTACGTCGTACGTCGAAGGTCGCCGGACCCGGAACAGCCGGGACACCCGCGCGATGGCGAAGAAGACCTCACACGGCCGCAGCGTTGCCGCGGGGCAATGGGCGGGTGCCGAGTGGGGTGCGCTGTGCCAGCTGTGGAAGGCCGGTGTCCCGGTGCCGTACCCGGTCCAGGTCGACGGCACCGAGCTGTTGATGGAGTTCATCGACGACGGTGAGGGCGGGGCCGCGCCACGGCTCGCCCAGGTCCGGCCGTCGAAGGAGCTGCTCGGTCAGTACTTCGAGCAGGTGCGCCACGGGATGCGTGAGTTGGCCAGGGCGGGGTTGGCCCATGGCGACCTGTCGCCGTACAACGTGCTGGCCCAGGGGGACCGGATCGTGATGATCGACCTCCCGCAGGTGGTCGACATCGTCGGCAATCCGAAGGGGATGGACTTCCTGCTGCGCGACTGTCACAACATGGCGACCTGGTTCACCAACCGCGGGCTGGAGACCGACGAACAGGAGCTGTTCGCCGACCTGCTCACGATGGTGTTCTGATCGCCTGCTGCAAGAGGGGAACCAGCGGGACCAGCCGGTCGGGGTAGGCGTCGACGAGTCCGTCGACGTGGTTGCCTGCCTCGACCCGCTGGTAGGTGTGCAGGCCGGTACGACGAGCCATCGCGGCATAGACATCGGAGTCCTGCGTGATCGGCAGCAAGCTGTCGTACGTCCCGTGGATGGTCACCAACGGCCGGCCGATCTTCCCGGTCAACGCGATCCGCTTGACCGCCTGCTGTGCCTGGGGTCGTTGGGAGTAGTCGTAGTCGGCCTCGCTGCCCACGTAGGTGGGGTCGAGCTCGGCGGCGTAGATCCGCTGCGTCAGCTTCCAGTAGACCGAGTAGTGGTAGTCCCAGAGGAAGTCCGAGCGGGGATCGAAACCGGCCGCGGTGATCAAGGCCGGCGATTGTTGCTCGTAGCCCCTGATGGCCGGCGGCAGGAAGGTGAACAGGTTCGGTCCCCGGGTCGTCCACAGGGTCCCCTCGAGGTCGACGCCGCGGGTGTAGAGCTCGGGGTGGTTCTCGAGCTGCCATCTGACCAGATAGCCGCCATTGGAGATACCTGCGGCGACCACCTCGCGGGCGGACCTGCCGTAGTGCTGGGCAACTGTTGCGCGGGCGGCACGCGTCAGCTGGGTCGTGCGGAGGTTCCACTCGACGATCGCGTCACCCGGCCGGACACCGTCGGTGTAGAACGCGGCGCCGGTGTTCCCCTTGTCGGTCGCGGCATAGGCGTACCCCAGCGACAGGACGTAGTCCGAGATCGCTCTGTCGTTCGCGTACTGCGCTCGCACCCCAGGCGATCCGGAGACGACCAGGCCGCCGTTCCACTTCTTCGGCAGCCGGATGACGAACTGTGAGTCGTGGTTCCAGCCGTGGTTGGTGTTCGTGTGCGAGGTGTCCGGGAAGTACCCGTCGATCTGGACCCCGGGCACACCCGACTGCTGCGGCAACCCGGAATGCGTGAGACCGGCGTAGTCGGCCGGATTGGTGTGACCGGAGGCGACGGTCCCGGTGGTGGTCAGGTCGTCGAGGTGCGCGAGCTGTTGATACTCGGCACCCGGGACCCGGACCTGTCGATGGGCGTTGGCCGGCACGGTCACACCGGTCAGCAGCAGGACGGCTGAGAACAAAGCGAGGCGGCGCATGGCGTCACGCTAGAAGCCGGTCCCGCCCCCAGACAGAGGATCGCGGCACACATGCGCCGACGCATCAGTGTTGTCTTACGACACTGCCTTGGCGGCCGCGCGACCCGCCGTACGGCCGGTGAAGAGGCAGCCGCCGACGAAGGTGCCCTCCAGGGAGCGGTAGCCGTGGATCCCACCACCACCGAAGCCGGCCACCTCGCCGGCCGCGTAGACACCGGGCAACGGCGTACCGTCGGTCCGCAGCACCCGCGAGTCCAGATCCGTCTGCAGGCCACCGAGCGACTTGCGGGTCAGGATGTTCAGCCGTACGGCGATCAGCGGGCCGGCCTTGGGGTCGAGGATCCGATGCGGTGACGCGACCCGGATGAGCTTGTCGCCGCGGTAGTTCCGGGCGCCGCGCAACGCGGTGATCTGCAGATCCTTGGTGAAGGTATTGGCGAGCTCCCGGTCGCGGGCGACGATCTGGCGCTCCAGGTCGTCCAGGTCGATCAGGTTGTCACCGGTCAGGTCGTTCATGCCGCGGACGAGGTCGGGCAGGTTGCTGCGGACGACGAAGTCCGCACCCTTCTCCATGAACGCACGGACCGGGGCGGTCGCACCGCCGCGGGCCCGGCCGAGGACGCCCTTGATGTCCTTACCGGTCAGGTCCGGGTTCTGCTCCTGACCGGAGAGGGCGAACTCCTTCTCGATGATCTTCTGGGTGAGCACGAACCAGGTGTAGTCGTGCCCGGTCCGCATGATGTGCTCGAGGGTGCCCAGGGTGTCGAACCCGGGGAACAGCGGCACCGGCAGTCGCTTGCCGGTGGCATCGAACCAGAGCGACGACGGGCCGGGCAGGATCCGGATCCCGTGCATCGGCCAGATCGGGTCCCAGTTCTGGATACCTTCGGTGTAGTGCCACATCCGGTCCCGGTTCACGTACCGGCCGCCGGCCTTCTCGGTGATCGCCAGCATCCGGCCGTCCACATGCGCGGGGACACCGGAGATCATCCGCCGCGGCGGATCGCCCATCCGCTTCGGCCACTGCTCCCGGACCAGGTCGTGATTGCCGCCGATCCCGCCGGAGGTCACGATCACCGCCTGCGCGGTGAGGCTGAAGTCGCCGACCTCGGTCCGCGAACTGGACACACCGCGCTCGACACCACTCTGCTCCAGCACCTTGCCCGAGACGCCGTCGACGACCCCGCCGGTGAGGGTCAGCTCGTCGACCCGGTGCCGGAACCGGAACTCGACCAGCCCCTTCGCGACCGCTTCCCGGACCCGGCGTTCGAACGGCGCGACCAGGCCGGGCCCGGTGCCCCAGGTGATGTGGAACCGCGGCACCGAGTTCCCGTGCCCGTCGGCGAGGTAGCCGCCGCGCTCGGCCCAGCCGACCACCGGGAAGAACCGCACTCCCTGGGCGTGCAGCCACGGCCGCTTCTCACCGGCCGCGAAATCGACGTACGCCTCGGCCCACTGCCGGGCCCACCGGTCCTCGTCGTCGAGCCGGTCGAACCCGGCCGAGCCGAGCCAGTCCTGCAGCGCGAGATCGCGCGAGTCCTTGATCCCCATCCGGCGTTGCTCGGGGGAGTCGACGAACATCAGCCCGCCGAACGACCAGAACGCCTGGCCGCCGAGCGAGGCCTCTGGTTCCTGGTCCAGCAGCAGTACTTTCCGGCCCGCGTCGGCCAGCTCCGCGGTCGCGGCCAGCCCGGCCAGTCCCGCCCCGACGACGATCACATCCGCGTCCATGGTGTCCCCTCAGCAGCTCACGTGGTCCATGTATAGCGGACAATCGGTAGCGATAGACGCACCTGCGCAAAGTTGTAAGGATGGGACCTGTGACGATCCTTTCCGCGCAAGACCTCGTCCTGCCCGCCGCCTCTCTCGGGGCGGAGAACCCGCTCCCACCGCTGCGCAGCCAGCAGGAGCTGCACCAGGTCCAGAACCTCGCCGAGCTCCCGGCCGAGCTGCGCGAGAACATCCAGTACGGCCGGTTGCACAGCCCGCTGCCGACCCTCAACCAGGACGGCTACGACCGCGAGCTGGTCGACCGGACGTTCCCCGCGCTGGTGCTCGAGAATGACCACGTCCGGGCGACCGTGCTGCCGGGCGTCGGCGGGCGTCTCTACTCACTCGTCCACAAGGCGAGCGGCGAGGAACTGCTCTACCGCAACCCCGTCTTCCAGCCAGCGAACCTCGCCCTCCGCAACGCCTGGTGGGCCGGCGGCGTCGAGTGGAACGTCGGCAGCACCGGCCACTGGACCGGCACCTGCGAGCCGCTGCACGCCGCCCGCGTCGAGGGCCCGGACGGTACGCCGGTACTGCGCCTCTGGGAGCTGGAACGGACCAGGAACCTCGTCACCCAACTGGATTTCTGGCTCCCGGCCGACTCCGAGTTCCTGTACGTCGGGATCCGGCTGCAGAACCCGTCCGATGCCGAAGTCCCGGCGTACTGGTGGTCGAACATCGCGGTCGAACAGTCCGCGGACACGCGCGTGCTGGTGCCGGCCGATCAGGCCTGGCGGTTCGGGTATGCCAGCGCGGATCGGCCTGACGCTACCGGCCGCTGGCTCGACCTCGTCGGCGTGCCGGAGTTCGAGGGGATCGACCTGACCTACCCGATGCGGCACCCGCGCGCGGTCGACTTCTTCTTCGAACCGCTCGCCGGCGAACGGCCGTGGATCGCCTCGGTCGACGCCGACGGTCATGGCTTTGTCCAGGCGTCGACCGAGCGGCTGCAGGGCCGGAAGCTGTTCGTCTGGGGTGAGGGCACCGGCGGGCAGCGATGGCAGGAGTGGTTGTCGCCGGGCCTGCAGGGACATGGGTACGCCGAAATCCAGGCCGGGCTGGCGCGGACCCAGCTGGAGCACCTGAAATTGCCTGCAGCAACGAGCTGGCACTGGCTGGAGGCCTACGGCCGGCTGTCGGTTGATCCCGGTGTCGCCCACTCGGAATGGGAAGCGGCTCGGACCGGCACGTCCGAAGTACTGCGTCCCTTGCTCGACCAACTGGGCGATCGTGAGCGGGAGTGGCTGACCATCGCGGATGCGGCCCCGGCCGAGCGGCTCGCAGTCGGCTCGGGGTGGGGTGCGCTGGAGCTGGCCCGGACAGGCTGGACGGTCTCAGCCGGTACGCCGTTCGCCGAGGACACCATGGCGTCGCGGGAGCGCGCCTGGTTGCCGTTGCTCGACGGCCGCCTGCCGGCGTCGGACGCCGTACCGGATGGAACGCTGGTGAGCTGGAAGGAGCTCCTGGAGAAGGCTGAGGACAACTGGCTCGTCTGGTACCACCTGGGTGTGGCGCGGCACTACTCCGGTGACGTCGAGGGCGCGATCGACGCCTGGCTCCAAGCCGGCGACAACCCGTGGGCCTTGCGGAACCTCGGCTTCGTCACCGGTGAGCTGTCGTACTACGAGCGAGCGGTCGGCCTGTTGCCCGACCTGGTCGAACTGCTGGTCGAGGCCGTCGCTGTCGCCCTTGCGGTTGATGTGAATCGGGCCGGTCGTCTCCTCGACAAGGCTCCCGACGATCCCCGCATCCGGCTGCTCCGGATCCGTCACGCGCTGCAGAGCGGTGACCCACAGACCGCCCGCGACCTGCTGGCGGACGGCATCCAACTCCCGACCGTCCGCGAGGGTGCCAATCCCCTCGCCGACCTCTGGGTGGAGACCGAGGAGGCCCTCGGCACCAACCGGCCGGTGCCCTCGCAGTACCAGTTCGGAATGGGCGGTAGCTGACGCTTCAGAAACCTTTGTCAGGACGTGGGAACCGAGTAGGTCCAGGCAGCGTCTCACCAGTGTGCGGCAAGGGCCGCGCAAGGCAGTTTCGACTACGACGACCGCGCCGCGCGGGCGGCGCGTCGGGGGTGAGTGCCATGTTGACGATCGTTGTACTCGGTGGGTTCGGCCTGGTGCTGCTGGTCACGGCATGCATCGTGGCGGACGTGATCGCCGGTCTCCGGCGGGACGAAAGCCCCACCATCATCGAGGAGAAGACCGCGGGGCAGGTGATCCGGGTCCGTGGCCCGGTCCGCGGGATGGAAGGCGGAGTCCCGGCCGAATACACCGAGGTCACCGTCGAGTACTGCACCCGCCGGGGTGAGGGACCGTTCGAGGTCTCCCGCAAGCTTCCGGTGGGCAGCAGGATTGCTTACACGAAGGGCGACCGGGTCATCGTCAGCTACGACGTCCGGACACCCCGCCGTGCCCGCATCACCGGCCGGGTCAGCCACTGGCCGCAGCTGGGGCCGCGGTCCTCACAGCCAACGGACCCGGTCCCACAGCCGTAGAGAATCGGCCGGCACCAGCACTGAAATCCCTCGCCCCTGGGGCGGGGGCCTTCTGTTTTCCGACCGCACCTGCCACTCAAGAAGGCAGGTGCGGTTCCAGCAATCTGTGAAGTGTCGGGCGACCCTGGTCCAGCACGTAGTCCGCCTCTGCCGGATCCAAGCGGTCGGCCAGGTGGGCCAGCGCCTCGCCCATGGTGATGCTCAGGGTGACCGCGAGGCGGAACTCGCGACTGTCCCGGGCGCCGAACCGGCCCGTGAGCAACTCGGCGAACTCATCCGCGTGCTGGTCGTCGTACTCGCCCGGCTTCGTCTCCAGGTCCGGATCGCCCAGACCGCTCAGCACCACGGCCTTGAAACCAGGGTCGGTCCGATGCATCTCCCGGAACGTGTTCAGCGTGACGTCCACCGCCTGCCGCCAGCTCGACACCGCCGCCAGCCGGTCCCGCACCGCCTCGGTGTAACGAGCCTGGTTCCGCCGCTCGATCGCCTGGATCAGGCTGCGCTTGTCCGGGAAGTACCGGTACACGCTGCCGACCGCGATCTCCGCGCGTTTCGCGATCCCGCTCGTCGACGCGGCGTCGTACCCGCGCTCGACCACCTCGGCGCAGGCCGCGTCCAGGATCCGCTCGACCTGCCGGTTGGCGCGGTCCTGTGTCGGCGTCCGGCGCAGTGGATACGCCCCCGATGTCACCATGTTGCTCATTGTCCATGTTCTGGGGGGAGGACGTTGCCACCTTCCTGTGACAGATTGCCGTCAGATCGGCGTCATCACCGCCGGTCGACAATCTGGTGTCCGTCCACCCGAGGGGAATTCCCGCCATGCGTCTCAGCAGAACGGCGGTCGCCGGCCTGGCATCCGCCGCGATCGCCGCGTCCGGACTCGCCGGTACGGCGCTCACGTCCAAGACCACTCCGAAGTCCACGGCCCACGGCGAGAGCTCGGGCCTGCGGCTCAACCAGCTCCAGATGGTCGGCTCGCACAACTCCTACCACCGGGAACTCAGCCCGGCCGAGCAGAAGGTCCAGCAGGCGCAGAACCCCGGCTCGGTGGATCTCTGGTACTCACACGCCGCGATCCCGGCGCAGTTCGAGGACCAGAACATCCGGACCCTCGAGCTGGACCTGCTCCCGGACCCGGACGGTGGGCTGTACACGTACCCGCTGATCCGGAAGCTGACCGGGCAGGGACCGCTCACCGACCCGGCGATGGCCCAGCCCGGGATCAAGGTCATGCACATCCCGGACTTCGACTACAACGGCACCTGCAAGACGCTCGTGCTCTGCCTGCAGCAGGTGAAGAGCTGGTCCGACCAGAACCCGGACCACACGCCGATCACGATCAGCCTCGAGCTCAAGCAGTCCGACCCGAAGATCGTCGCGGCCGGCGGCGTGCAGTCGCCGCCGTGGGACGCGGCGAACCTGGACTGGGTCGACGCCGAGATCCGGTCGGTCTTCGGTGAGAAGGAACTCCTCAGCCCGGACGACGTCCGCAAGCCCGGCCTGACGCTGGAGCAGTCGGTGCTGACCAAGGGCTGGCCGAAGGTCGACGCGGTTCGCGGCCAGGTGCTGTTCTACTTCGACAACGGCGGTGCCGGCGCGATCCGCGACCTCTACCGGACCGGCAGGCCGAACCTGGAGGGCCGGGCGGTCTTCACCCGTGGTCCGGAGGGTGAGCCGGACGCCGCGATCACCCAGGTGAACGACCCGCGCGGCGCCAACCAGGCCGAGATCCAGCGGCTGGTTGCGAAGGGCTATCTGATCCGCACCCGGTCGGACGAGCCGATGGCGACGATCCGCGACAAGGACTTCAGCCGGGTCGGGATCGCGCTGGCCAGTGGCGCCCAGGTGGTCACCACCGACTTCCCGGTCCCCGGGATGGCGGCCCGCTACGACAGTGACTTCGTGGCGAAGCTGCCCGGGGACACCGCCGTACGATGCAACCCTGTGTCGGCACCGACGTGGTGTCGGGGGAACGTCTCGGAGAGGTGAGCTGAGCATGTCGGAGCACGTGGTCGATGTCAGCTGGAGTCGCGGTGAGCACGAGTTCACCTACGACACCTACAACCGCGACCACGAGTGGCGCTTCGACGGCGGGATCACGGTGCCGGCCTCGGCCAACCCGACGTACCTGGGGAACCCGGGGCCGGTCGACCCGGAGGAGGCGTTCGTGGCGTCACTGTCGTCCTGCCACATGCTCACCTTCCTGGCGATCGCGGCCCGCAAGCGCCTCGTCGTCGACGCGTACGACGACCACGCGGTCGGCGTGATGGCGAAGAACGAGGCGGGCCGGCTGGCGATCACCCAGGTGACCCTGCACCCGAAGATCGTCTGGGCCGGCCGGGAGCCGGACGCGGAGGCCCTCGAGCGGATGCATCACCGGGCTCACCTGGAGTGCTTCATCGCCAACTCGGTCACCACCGAGGTAACGGTGGCCTAGGGCAATCAATTAGTAGCTAAAAGGAACAAAAACCACCCGCCGGCCTGGCCTGAGCCTCGCGCAAACGGCGTCAGGACAGCCGGCGGGTGGTTCGTGGTGCACCTCTGTGGCGGTGCACCGGACGGATCCGGCGGCGCCTCGCACTGGGCGCCTCTGCGTTGGATGTGCGACATCCGTGCGGTCTAGCTCGGTGGGCAAGACCGTCCGGGTGCGCTGCCGGGATCCGTTCGTCCGGTTCGCGCCAGTTAGTGCTTGGCGGCGGCGTCGCTCCGGTCGTCTGTGGTCTGGGTGGTCGTGTCGACGGCCAGCAGGTCCTCGAGCTCGCGAACCTGCTCGGTGGCCATCGAGGTCATCAGTCGGTGGATCGTCATGCCAGTGAGACGCACGCGATCCCCGGGTATGACGGGAAACCGGCCAAGAAGTTTCGTGTGACCTACTTCTCATCCAGTCCGTCGAGGCGGAGCGGGACCAGCGTGCGGGCTTCGTCGTACGACGTACCGGTCAGTTCGAGCAGGTCGACCACGGTGGAACGGATCTGACCGAGGACCACGACGGCGGACAGTCCGGCCGGCAGCGGCATCTCTGCCGTACGGCGGCCGAGCTCGCCCAGCACGCGGTGCGCGGCCACCTTCGCGGCCGGTTCGAACAGCGACTCGGCGATCAGCCGGGTGCCGTCGGCGAGGCGGTCGAGCAGCATCGGGTACTCGGCCGGCATCTGCTCGTTCCGCCAGACGGACACTGCGCAGCGCCGGACCAGGACTCTGATGTTCCGGATCGCGCGGTCCGCCGGGACGACGAGGTCCGCGATCTGCTGGACCCGGCCGCGGTGCCGGCGGCGGAACGGCGACATCCGGACCACCGCGACGCCCTCGTCGGCCGCACTGCGGAGCTCGTCCAGCATCGACTCGCTGGCCCGGGCCCGGCGGAGCGCGTCGGTGACCGCCTTCTCGTCGTTGTTCCGGAGGCCGTCGGCGGTCTCGATCAGGATCTCGGCCAGCTCGTTCAGCACCTCGGACGCTTGTTGCCGAGGGCGCCTGATCGCCGCGGCCGGCGCGATCGTGGCGGCAGCCAGGGCGACCACACCACCGAGCACGGCATCGAGCCAGCGGCTGAACCCGGCACCCGGATTCGGCAGCAGGGTGGTGACGATCACCGCCTGGACACCGGCCTGCGTGGTCATCAGGGTGCCGGCGCCGAGGAGTACGGCGACGCTCATCGCCAGCGCGACCACGAAGACGATCTGCGGTACGCCGGTGCCGAAGAACCGGACGAACAGGTCGCCGACCACAACCCCGACCGCCACGCCGGCCATCACCTCGGCGACCCGGCGCAGCCGCTGACCGAAGCTGAAGCCGAGACACACCATCGCCGCGACCGGCGCGAAGAACGGTTGCGGGTGGCCGAGGAGGTACCGGGCCAGGGCCCAGGCCACCCCGGCGGCGAGGGCGCACTGGGAGATGAAGAAGATCCGGTCCCGCCAGCGGTCCACCCGGCGGCGGACCGAGGCGCGCGAACGGCGCGCGGCCTGCGGTGCGATGTCGTCGCGGAGCTCCCGCAACTGGTCCAACGTCAGCCTGACCGGATCCACGGTGTCCATCATGGTCTACCGCGCCCGAGCTTGATTCACCCGCGCGGTGCGGTCAGGGTTGGGGCATGACGGAGAACAACCGCGAGGACTACGGCAGCTACAGCGTTGACGACGAGGACCAGTTGCAGGCGGAGGACACCCTGAACGACCGGGGTGTGGACGATCTGCTCGACGAGGGGTACTCGCCGCCGGAGAAGTGGTCCGCGGGCGAAGGATTCGGGACGACGGCCGACGAAGCGCTGCAGGGGGAGACGCTGGACCAGCGCATCGCGCAGGAGGAGCCGGACGCGGACCCGTACGCCGAGGACGGCGAGGACGTCGGCGGTCCCGAGGTCGGGGTGGTGCGCTCCGGCCGGCTGGTCGCCCCGGACGAAGGTGCGCACAATGACGACGAGAACGACCTGGTCGCCGAGGACGTCGGCTTCGACGGCGCCGCCGCCTCCGCCGAGGAAGCCGCGGTCCACGTGGTCGACGACGAGGACAACTTCGAACTGGAAGACGACGACGAAGAGGACCTCCCCGCCTACCGCGACGTAGACCTGGGCGACACCACCGACCTGGAGGACTGACGCGACCTCAGCGGTGGGTTACTGCGACCTCGGCGCCTCGGGCGGGGACCAAGGTGACGTTTTTGGGTTTGGCGGGTTCGGGGGTGGGGTTCGGGGCCTGGAAGTTGTAGGTGGCGAGGGCGGCGCGGAGGATCTCGGTGCCTTCCATCAGGGAGAAGCCGGCGCCGATGCACCGGCGCGCCCCGCCGCCGAACGGGATCCAGGTGCCGGGTGCCGGCGGATCGTCCTCGAGAAAACGCTGTGGACGGAAGTCCTGCGGCGTCGGGAAGTGCTCTGCATCCCGGTGCACCAGCCCGATCGCGGCCATGATCGTCGTACCGCGGGGCAACCGGTAGCCGGCCACGTCCGCGGTCTCGGTGAGTCGCCGCCCGACCTGGTAGACGACCGGATGCAGCCGCATCGCCTCCTTCACGATCGCCTCGAGCTCGTCGTCCGCACCCGCGTCCGCGGCCCGCTGACCGAACGCCAGCTCCTCCGGCCGCCGGGCCAGCTCGTGGAACGCCCAGCCCATCGCCGTCGCGGTCGTCTCGTGCCCGGCCAGCAGCAGCGTCACCAGCTGATCCCGCAGCTCCACGTCCGACCAGTTGCCCGCAGCAAGCAGTCGGGAGAGTACGTCGTTGCGTCCGGCAAGGTTCCCCCGGCGCCGGGCGATCTCGTCGTACAGGATCTCGTCGACCTGGCGCTGGAGGGTCAGGTACGTCCGCCACGGCGGCACCCGGAGCAGGGACGGGTAGAACCCGCCGAGCATGATCACCGGCGACACCGAGACGATCTTGTCCAGCAGCGGGCGGAGCTGGTTCAGCCGGTCGCGGTCCGTCACGCCGAAGACGACCTGCAGGATCACTTCGAGGGTCAGGTCCCGCATCCGCTGGTGCAGTTTGAACGGCTTGCCGATCGGCCAGTTCGCGACCTCGGCGCGGGCGAGTTCATGCACCATTTCGGCGTACCCGCGCAACGCCTGGCCCGAGAAGGCCGGCATCAGCTGACGGCGCATCCGGACGTGATCCTCGTCGTCCAGCAGCAGCAACGAGTGCGAGCCCATGATCGGTTCCAGCACGGTGTTGCCCTCACCCGCGTGCATTACAGACGGCGAACTGCCGAACACCTCCCGGATGTGCTCCGGTCTGCTCAGGACGACGACCACGCGGCTGGACGGGACCAACCGGATCGTGAACACGTCGCCGTACCGTTCGCGCATCCGCGGGAAGAACGTCTTGCGGTGACTGGCGAACAGCACGGTCTGAGCCAGCGTCGGCAACCGCGAACCGGGCGGCAATGTGCGAGCCGTCTGCCGGTCGAGCGTCCGGGAACCGAGCAAGGGTGTCGAGGCCATCCCACCTCCTAGCTGGGTCGTCCAAGCTACGTCAGCCACGCTACGTCAGCCGGGTGAACTCCGGGCGTCGAATGCGACAAGCGCCGCCACCAGCCGGGGCAGTTGGTCGTCACGCACCGGATCGAGCCCGGTCAACCAACCAACCTGACGCAGTCGGTAGTCGACGGTGTTGGCGTGGACGTGCAGGTCCGCCGCGGTCTGCCGCAGCCGCATCATGAGGCGAGGCGGGTAGAGGCTGGAGCAAGAAACGGGGGCTTGGGACAGGAAATTACCTGTCTCAGGCCCCCGCATCGTGTCCTAGGTCAGGAGCGCTTGAAGCGCAGGGTGAGGATCTGGAAGGGGCGGAGCTCGAGGGAGACTGCGCCGTCCGTCAGGTCACGGTCGGCCAGGTGGCGCTCGAGCAGGTCGACCTCGGTCGCCGATGCCACCCCGAAGGACGGGGCGACGGTGGCGCGGGAGCGACCGCCGGTGGACTCGTAGAGGCGGACGACGACGTCGCCGGACTGGTCGTCGGCTAGCTTCAGCGCCTCGACGATGACGTTGCCGTTGTCGATGGCAACGAGTGGCTCGACCCCGTCGGCGCCGGTGACGACCCGCTCCGGCAGGTTGATCCGGTAGCCCTCCTCGACCGCCTCCGGGATCCCGGCACCGACGACCAGCGCGTGGTTCACGGTGTGCACGCCCTGGTCGGTCTTCGGGTCGGGGAACCGCGGTGCACGGATCAGCGACGTACGGATCGTCGTGGTCGTGCCGCCGTCCTCACGCGCGGTCCGGTTGATGTCGTGGCCGTACGTCGAGTCGTTCACGACGGCGACGCCGTACCCGGGCTCGCCGACGTGCACCCAGCGGTGCGCCGCGATCTCGAACTTCGCCGCGTCCCACGAGGTGTTCTGGTGGGTCGGCCGGAAGATGTGCCCGAACTGGGTCTCCGACGCCGACCGATCGGCGTGTACGTCGACCGGGTACGCCGCCTTGAGGAACTTCTCCGCCTCGTGCCAGTCCATCGTGGTCTCGATGTCGACCCGCTTGGCGCCCGGCCGCAGCCGCAGCGTCTGGGTGACGTTGGATCGGTTGAAGGACCGCTTGACCACGACGGTCGCGACACCCTCGACCGTGCTGAAGTCGACGCTGTCCACCTCGGTCACGTCGCGGACGTTGTTCTTGTAGAACGAGTCGACGTCCCACGCGTCCCAGTGGTTCGGGGTGTCCACGTGCAGCTGCAGAAGGTTGCCCGCGGCACCTGGTGCGATCACCTCGCGGCCGGCCTCGACGTCGTACAGGGAGGTGATCAGACCACGCTCGTCGATCGTGACCCGGATGACCCCGTTGTCCAGGACACCGTTCTCGACCGACACGGCCTGGCCCTCACCGACGGCGATACCCGCGCCCAGACCTGCCACGCCACTGCGGGTGTGCGGTGCCGCGTTGAAGACGATCTGCGCATCGCCGGAGCCGGCCAGCGCCTGCTGGGCCGTCGCGATGATCCCGTTCAGCTCCTCGGCCAGCTTCGCGTACGTCGCCTCGGCCTCGCGGTGCACCCAGGAGATCGAGCTGCCTGGCAGGATGTCGTGGAACTGGTTCAGCAGCACGGCCTTCCAGATCCGGTCCAGGTCCTCGTACGGGTACGCGTCCAGCTTGCCCGCGACCACGGCCGCGGCCGACCACAGCTCGGCCTCGCGGAGCAGGTGCTCGCTGCGCCGGTTGCCCTGCTTGGTCTTGGCCTGCGAGGTGTACGTGGCCCGGTGGATCTCCAGGTAGAGCTCACCCGACCAGACCGGCGCGTGGTCGTGGTACTCGTCCTCGGCGGCGGTGAAGAACTCGGTCGGGGACTCGATCGTCACCCGCGGCGAGGACTCCAGGTTCGCCACCCGGCGCGCGGTCGCGACGAACTCGCGGGTGGGGCCGCCACCGCCGTCGCCGTACCCGAACGGCACCAGGGAGTGGGTCGCCGCACCGTTCTCGGCGAAGTTGCGCTGGGCGTGCGCCAGCTCGCGGCCGGACAGGTCGGAGTTGTAGGTGTCGATCGGCGGGAAGTGGGTGAACACCCGGGTGCCGTCGAGACCCTCCCACCAGAAGGTGTGGTGCGGGAACTTGTTCTCCTTGTTCCAGGAGATCTTCTGGGTCAGGAACCACTTCGACCCGGACAGCTTCACCAGCTGCGGCAGCGCGGCGGTGTAGCCGAACGAGTCCGGCAGCCAGACCTCCTGGGTGTCGATGCCGTACTCGTCCAGGAAGAACTTCTTGCCGTGCACGAACTGCCGGGCCAGCGCCTCGCCGCCGGGCAGGTTGGTGTCGGACTCGACCCACATGCCGCCCACCGGAACGATGGTGCCGTCGGCAACGGCCTTCTTCAGCCGCTCCCACACCTCCGGGTAGTTGTCCTTCACCCAGGCGTGCTGCTGCGCCTGCGAGAACGCGAAGACCAGCTCCGGGTACTCCTGCGCCAGCGTGGCGACGTTGGAGACGGTCCGGGCCACCTTGCGGCGGGTCTCGCGCAGCGGCCAGAGCCAGGCCGAGTCGATGTGCGCGTGACCGACCGCGGAGAGCTGGTGCGCGCTCGCGTGCGCCGGCCGGCTCAGTACGTCGGTCAGCTGGGCGCGGGCGTCGGCCGCCGTACCGGCGACGTTCTCGTAGTCCAGGGCGTCCAGCGCGCGGCTGAGCGCACGCAGGATCTCGCGGCGCCGCGGTTCCTGCGGGGTCAGTTGCTGCTGCAGGCCGTCCAGCGCCTCGAGGTCGAGGATCAGGTCCCACACCTCGGCGTTGAAGACGGCCAGGTCGGCGCGGGCCAACTGGTAGATCGGCGTCTCGCCGCGCTTGGCGCCGATGTCGACCTTGGCGTAGGCGTTGTCGAGCGGGATCTCCGGGTTGGCCGCGCCCTCGACGTAGAACTCGATCCGGTCGCCGGGCGAGGCCGCCGTACCGTCGGGGCCGAGGATCGACAGCGGTGCGTACGTCTGCCGCGGGTGCAGGCCCTTCAGCGGTACGCCGGAGGTGGTGTGGATCAGCCCTTCCGCGGAGAACCCGGGGCCGCCGCTGAAACCGAGGTCGATGACGGCCTCGATCTCGCTCCCGGCCCACTCGGCCGGCACCTGGCCGCTGAACTTGAACCACGCGGTGCCCCAGGCCGGACCCCAGGGCAGGCCGATCTCGGCCGGCTCGTAGGTCGCCGCGAGCGCCTCGGCGGGCGACACCGGCTCACCCGGGGCGTGCCACACCTGGATGTCCAGCGGGACCGCCGCGCCGTAGATCGCGGGGCGGATCCGCTCCCGCAGGGCGCGCCTGAGCCGCTCCTCGATGAGTTGACGGTCGTCGTGCACGAAATCATCCTCCGGGGTATGGCCGTGTCTGAATGGTCTTCTCACGCGACCCACACGGCCGCTGCGATGACAACGCTGTCACACCCACCCCAGGCCCGTCCAGACGCAGTTCATCGTTGCACTCCCGGTAGCGATCAGATCGCAGTCCGGGAGCGTGGCTACCGGTGGGGACCCGTTGCCGTCTAGGTTGTCCTGCATGGATCGACCCCGCCTCCTGACCCCTGCCGGGAACGGCCTCATCCAGTCAGCCGGTATGAGCCGGCGCAGCGTGCTCGGACTCGGCGCCGCTGCTGCCGCTGCGCTGGTCGTGCCCGGATGCTCCCGCGGCCGCTCGGACGAGCCCGCGCCGGCCGGCCCGGCCACGTTCGCCACCGGCAATGTGGGCGGTGTCTACAACACCTTCGGCAGCGGGCTGGCGAAGCTGGTCAGCGAGGTCACCGGTATGGAGCTCCTGACGATCGTCACGAACGGCTCGGTGGACAACCTGCAACGGGTGGCCGGGATGAAGGCCGACATGGGGTTCACCACCTCGGACACCGCGCTCAGCGCCCACGAGGGCACCGGTATGTTCGAGTCCGGCAGCCTCAAGTTCACCGCGCTGGCCCGGACGTACGACAACTACGTGCACGTCGTGGTCCCGACCGCGTCGAACGTCGTCCAGCTCAAGCACCTGAACGGCCTGACGGTGAACGTCGGCCCGATGAACTCCGGGACCAAGGTGGTGGCCGACCTCATCCTGGGCACCGCCAAGCTGCGAAACGTCAGGACGACCAACTACTCGCTCGAGGACGCGGTCGCCCAGCTGAAGCGGAAGGCCGACAACCAGGGCAAGGGCCCGGGGATCGACGCGCTGATCTGGAGCGGCGGCCTGCCGACCAAGCCGATCGGCGAACTACAGAAGTCGGTCGGCTTCCGGATGGTCGACATCGGAATGGTCGCCGAGGAGATCTCGCTGAAGAAGTTCGGCGGCTACATCGTGTCCTCGATCCCGCCGTCGGTGTACGGCCTGGCCACCTCGGTGCCGACGCTGGCGGTGCCGAACTACCTGATCGCCCGGCCGAACCTGTCCGACTCCTGGGCCTGGTGGACGGTCAACACGATGTTCCGCCGGCAGAACGACCTGATGGCGGCCCACGAGGAGGCCGGCTCGCTGGACCCGCGCTCGGCGATCGCCACCATGCCGATCCCGTTGCACCCCGCCGCCGAACGCTGGTTCCGCGCCAACCACATCTGAGCTCCCCGGGTACGACGTACCGCCGGCTTGCCGCGTCCGTCGTAGCTGCTGTCAGACGTCGTAGTCGTCGATCAGGGGGACGCGGACCTCGATCACCAGGCCGCCGCCGATCGGCGGACGTGCGACCACGCGGCCGCCGACCCGGGCCGCCTCGGACCGGACGATCGCCAGTCCCAGCCCGGTGCCCGGCATCTCCCGGTGGTGCGCGCTGCGCCAGAACCGCTCGCCGACCTTCTTCAGGTCACGCGACCCGAGCCCGAGGCCGTGGTCGCGGACCGACATCACCACTTCGGTGCCGTCGCGCGTCACCGACACCTCCACCGGCGGAGCGCCGTACTTGGAGGCGTTGTCGAGCAGGACGTCGAGGATGTCGTCCACCTCGAGCTCCGGGCCGACACCGCCCGGCACCATCTCGCCGATGATGAGTTCCATGTCGTCGGCGGCGTACACGGCCTTCCAGCCGACCAGCCGCTCCTTCACCGCCTGGGCCAGGTCCAGCGGCTCTTCGTTGCTCTCGGCATCGGCTCCGGGGCGGTCCGAGCCGGCCAGCCGGGACAGCCGCTGGACGATCCGGCCGAGCCGGTCGATGTCGCTGAGTGCGAACCGGGCCGTCGGCGACAGCCGGGACAGCCCCTCGATGTGGATCCGCGCCGAGGTCAGCGGGGTCCGGAGCTGGTGCGATGCGTCGGCAACGAACTCGCGCTCGCGCTGGCGGGCCTGGTGCAGGCTGAGTGCCATCGAGTTGAAGCTGTCGCCGAGTCGTCGCAGCTCTGGTGCACGCCCGTCGGTGGACACCCGGGTGTCCAGGGCGCCGCGGGTGATCTGGTGGGTCGCGTTGTCGAGGTCGTTCAGCGGCCGCAGCACCCAGCGGGTGATCGGCCGGACGATACCGATGACGATCGCGCCGATGCTGATCAGCAGACCGCCGAGGAGCAGCAGCAGGCCGTTCTGCACCTGGTCCCGGGCCTTCTCGGTCGGCACCCGCAGTACGGCGGCACCGAGCACGCGGCCGTTGTTGACGACCGGACGGGCCACCACCATCTCGCCGGTGCGCCAGGGGAACAGGGCCGGTGGCTCGGCGGGCAGGCGGCCGGCCAGCGTGCTGTCGAGGGCGGTCGCCAGGTCCGGCTCCTTCACGTCGACACCGGACCGTGAGGTGGCCACCACCTTGCGGTCGACGTCGACGACGAACACCGGGGTGTTGTAGAGCTCGTGGTAGCGGACGGCCAGCTCGCGCAGGTTGGCGATGTCACCGGACTGCAGCGGCGACTCCGCCATGGTGGCGAACCAGTCCGCGTCGTTGCTGCGGGACAGGAACAACGTCCGCGACGTACTGGTGGCGATGTAGTTGGCCAGCGGTACGGCGGCGACGACGGCCAGGATGACGACCATCGGTACGAGTGACTGCAGCAGACGACGGCGCAACGGTCAGTCCGAACCCAGGCGGTAGCCGACACCGCGGATGGTCTGGACCAGCTCGGGCCGGCCGAGCTTGGCGCGCAGGCTGGCCACGTGCACGTCCATCGTCCGCGACGAGGCCTCGAAGACGGACTGCCAGGCGTACAGCGCGACCTGTTCTCGGGGGACCACCCGGCCGTGGTGAGCGGCCAGCACAGCTAGCACGTCGAACTCCTTGCGGGTCAGGCTGATGGGCTTGTCCGCGACCTGGACGGTCCGGGCCTCGATGTCCACGGTCAGGTCGCCGACCGTCACCCGGGGGCGGGGCTGCAAGAGGCCGGTACGACGAAGTACAGCATCGATCCGGGCCAGCAGCTCGGATATCGCGAACGGTTTCACCACATAGTCGTCCGCACCGCTGCGCAACCCGCGGACCCGGTCGGCGGCCTCGCCGCGCGCGGTCACCGCGATCACCGGAACGTCCGACACCGTGCGGATCTGCCGGCAGACGTTGATACCGTCGCCGTCCGGCAGGCCGAGGTCCAGCAGGACCAGGTCGCCGGGGTCCGCTGCGAGGGCGTCCGCGGCCGTCCGGACATGCGTAACCATCAAGCCGTAACGCCGCAACGCAGGTATCAGGGCATTCGCGATATCGAGATCGTCCTCGACCAACAAGATCCTGACCGCGCCACTCATGCGGTGATCGTAGGCCAGGAGACGCTCATGTGTGTCAGATCTTGGTAAAGACGTAATCACGCGACTCCACGCAGTGTTCGGCAACATTAGCCTTCCGGACACAGGAGGGAACCGGTAGATGACTGTCGGTATCGGTACGGGGGGCGGCTCGCCCGCGCCCTCCGATGAAGAACTCGCCGAGTATGAGCAGGAACGGCCCGCTCGGCGGCTCCGGCCTGTCCTGGACCTCGTCATAGCGGTCTGGTGCGCAATCGTCAGCATCGGCGTGCTGGTGCAGGTCTTCTTCCCACTACCACAGGGCACGCAGTTTTACTTGGTGATCTTTCTCGCAGCGGTTCTGCCGATCACTCTGCTGTGTTACCGCGGTTGGAAGGTGCCGGCGTTCCTCAATCCGTTCAAGAACCGGTCGCACGACGACCCCGGCATCACCGACTGGATCCTGGCCGTCGCCGCGTTCGCGGTGTGCGTCTACCCGCTCTTCGACTTCGACGGATATCTGGAACGCCGTCAGGCGCCGACGACTCTCGATCTGGTGGTCGGCACTCTGCTGCTTGTGCTGTTGCTCGAGGCATGCCGTCGTACCACTGGATGGGTGCTGCCGGTCTTCAGCCTGTTGTTCATCGCTTACGCGTACTACGGCGGCTTCCTGCCCTACACGTGGTCGCTGGCGCATCAGGGTTTCAACTTTGACGCGATCATCGCGCAGTTCACCATGGGCACGGCCGGGTTCTACGGCACGCCGCTGGCGGTCGCGGCGAGCTACATCGTGCTGTTCACGATCTACGGCGCCGTACTGGACTACTCCGGCGCCGGGAAGTTCTTCATCGACCTGTCCTTCGCGGCCTTCAAGCGCAGCCGTACGGCGCCCGGCCGCACCGTCACCCTGGCCGGCTTCCTGCTGGGCAGCGTGTCCGGCTCGGGTACGGCGACCGCGGTGTCACTCGGCACGGTGTCGTGGCCGATCCTGCGGCGGGCGGGCTATCCGCCGGAACCCGCAGGCGGAATGCTGGCCGCCTCCGGCATCGGCGCGATCCTGTCGCCGCCGACCCTGGGCGCGGCCGCGTTCATCATCGCCGAGTTCCTGCAGGTGTCGTACCTGACCGTCCTCGGGTACGCCGTCATCCCGACCATCCTGTATTACCTGGGCATCCTGCTCGCGATCGAGATCGACGCCCGCCGGCACGGGACTAGTTCGGCGGAGACGTCCACGGACTCGGCTCTGCGGTTGCTGCTGCGGTTCGGGTACCACTTCCTGT
Source organism: Kribbella steppae (assembly GCF_004342025.1). GTDB lineage: Bacteria > Actinomycetota > Actinomycetes > Propionibacteriales > Kribbellaceae > Kribbella > Kribbella steppae. Next base: position 183,664 of record NZ_SLWN01000003.1, read on the forward strand.
CGTTGTTCGTGATCATCGGCTTCATGGCGGTCGACGTACCGCCGTTCAAGGCCGTGGTCTACGCGGTGATTATCCAGTTCGGACTGTCGTTCCTGGACCGCGAGCACCGGCTGACCGCGCCGCGACTGTACAAAGCGCTTGCCCAGGGCACCCGTTCGGTGCTGCCGGTGGCGGCCACCTGCGCAACCGCCGGCGTGATCGTCGCGGTCACCACGCAGACCGGGCTCGGCCTCAACCTGGCCGAGATCATCGTCACCGCGGCCCGCGGCCTGACCGACAACCACACCGTGGTGCTGATCCTGACCGTGGTGCTGTCGGCGTTCGCCGTACTGATCCTCGGACTGGCCGTGCCGGTGACCGCGTCGTTCATCATCGCCGCCGTGATCATCGCGCCGGCCTTGGTCCAGCTCGGGGTGACGCAGCCCGAGGCGTACATGTTCATCTTCTACTACGCCGTACTGTCGGAGGTGTCGCCGCCGACCGCGCTGGCCGCGGTCGCGACGTCCGCGATCACCGGCGGCAAGGTGATGCCGACGATGTGGCAGGCGTGGAAGTACACGCTGCCGGCGTTCCTGGTGCCGTTCGCGTTCGTGCTCACCGACAACGGCGCACACCTGCTGGGTCAGGGATCGTTCATCGGCATGGTGTGGACGTTGGCCGTCTCGATGCTGGCAGTCGCCGCGCTCGCGGTGGTGACCGGCGGCTGGATCGTCACTGCGGCCGGCTGGCTCGAGCGGCTGGTGTGTGTACCGGCCGCGCTGCTGTTGCTTTATCTTGCGCCCGTAACCATCACGGCCGGAATCTGTTTGCTACTTGTTGCCGTCGTCATCAATCTGGTCCGGCGGCAGCGCAGTATGAATGCTGACCCCACCCCACCGCCCCGGTCAGAGGCCGGCCCGAAGGAAGGACCCGTCACTTGATGAGAACCCGTCGCCTCCCCGCCGCTGTGGTGGCGCTCGCCGCTGTCGTCTCGCTGGTCGCCTGCGGCGGTCAGCGGGAACCCTCGGACACCGGTTCCGCCGACGGCGGCCGGCTGACCATTGCCACCGGCAACACCACCGGCGTCTACTACCAGCTCGGCGGTGCGCTGGCATCACTGATCTCGCAGAAGGTCTCCGGTTACCGGGCGACCGCGAGCGAGACCGGCGCCTCGGTGCAGAACGTGCAGGGCCTGGTGGCGGGGAACTACGACATCGCGTTCTCGCTCGGTGACACCGCCGCCGACGCGGTGAAGGGTGAGAACAGCTTCAACACGCCGCAGGACGTCGTCGCGCTGACCAAGCTCTACAACAACTACACGCAGGTCGCCGTCCGGACCTCGGCCGGGATCAACTCGATCGCCGACCTGAAGGGCAAGCGGGTCTCCACCGGTTCGCCGAACTCCGGCACCGAGGTGATCGCCCGGCGCCTGCTCGAGGCCGCCGGTCTCGACCCGGCCAAGGACGTCACCGCCCAGCGGCTCGGGCTGCCGGAGTCGGTGGACGCGATGAAGTCGGGTTCCATCGACGCACTGGTCTGGTCCGGTGGCCTGCCGACCGGCGGTATCACCGACCTGACCACCAGCATGGGCAAGAACGTGAAGCTGATCCCGATCGTGGACCTGCTGCCGAAGATGCAGGAGAAGTACGGCCCGGTCTACTCCCAGGCCCCGATCCCGGCGGCGACGTACAAGCAGCCGGCCGACGTGGCCACCATCGTCGTACCGAACGTGCTGCTGGTCCGCAAGAACATGAAGGACGAGCTGGCCGAGCAGCTGACCAAGGTCATCTACGAGAACAAGGACGCCCTGGTCGCGGTGAACGCGGCCGCCAAGGGCATCGACCTGGCGAACGCCGACAAGACCGACCCGGTGCAGGTGCACCCGGGGGCGAAGAAGGCGATCGACGGGCTGAGATAACCAGACCGTCCTCCCCCGCACACCAGGCGCAGCGGGGGAGGACGCAAAGGTCCCACCTCCGCACACCAGGCGCAGCGAAGGCGGGACCGACGCCGGCTCTCACAACCAGGCGCAGTGAGAGCAGGCAGGCCGGGCCCGGCCCTCCGGAGGCATCCGGGGGACGCCGGGCCCGGTCACTTGCTTTCCCGGGCGCTTTACTGAGCGCGTTACTGGGCGCCTTGCTCCTTCTCCGGCGTCCGCGTGTTCTCGGGCATCGGAGTGTTCTCCTCCATCGGCGTGCCGTAGAGGTAGTGCGACAGCGCTGAGTCGCGCTTCGGGTGGACGTGGTACTTGGTGGGTACGACGCGGCCCTCCGCGCTGTCCCACGTGATGTCGGCCAACCGCCACATGCGGTGCGCCAGTCGTCCCGCCATCCCAGTGTGCGGTGAGTACGGATGTGCGCGAGTCGGAGCCACTTCCTCCGCCTCCAGCAGCTTCTCGGTCAGCGTGTTGACGTCCGCGTCGTCCATCTCGTCACTGAGCCGCTGGCTGTACGCCGTCTCCATTTGCTCGTGCTGGGTGAGCAGGCGGTCGATCGAGTGCCACACCTCGCGCGACGTCACGTCCTGCATGCGGCTGTCGCCGTACTGGCGTCCCTTCAGGAACCGCAGCGACCGCTCCAGTTCCTTCGCGTTGCCGACGTACCTGGCGACCAGGTCGTCGCCGTCGGGCAGACGGCGTACATGCGGGAGGAGGACGTCCTCGGCGGCGGCGAGGTGCTGGGCGGCGATGGCGTAGAACCAGTCGGTCTGGTGCCTGCGCTCCGGGTGCGCGGCGGCCGGATGGTGAGCCGGCTCGGACAGCTCGCGGATCCGGGCGTGTTCGTAGGTCAGGGCCAATTCGAGCGTCGAAGCGGTCATGGCAACCACCTCCAGGGGGTCTTCACTCCAGCGTGTGCCCATCCGCGTGCGACCGCAATCGCCCCACCGCGCTCCGTAACCCAACCGGTGCCGCTTACAGGCCCCCGCGAACTGTGGTCGGACTTCAGGCGCCCGCACTGTGGTCGGGACCTTCCGGCGCCCGCTGAGAGGGCTTCCGGCGCTCGCGACGTGAAACGCCCGGGCTCAACCGTGGGAGGTTGGCCCGGGCAGGGGTGGAGCGGTCAGGAGTCGGAGCTCTTCTTCCAGAGGTTGATACCGGCTTCGACGGCGTCCGCGTCGATGGCCTCGAGCTCTTCCGGGGTGAACTTCAGGTTGTTCACCGCCGCGAGGTTGTTCTCCAGCTGGGCGACGCTGGACGCGCCGATCAGGGCGCTGGTGACGCGGTCGTCGCGCAGGGTCCAGGCGAGCGCGAGCTGCGCGACGGACTGGCCGCGCTGCTTGGCGATCTCACTGAGCGCGCGGACGTGCTTCAGCGTGTCCTCGGTCAGGGAGTCGGGGTTGAGCGACTTGCCCTGCGCCGCACGGGAGTCCGCCGGTACGCCGTCCAGGTAGCGATCGGTCAGCACACCCTGCGCCAGCGGCGAGAACGCGATCACGCCGACACCCAGCTCACCGACGGCGTCGAGCAGGTCCTCCTCGATCCAGCGGTTCAGCATCGAGTACGACGGCTGGTGGATCAGCAGCGGCGTCCCCAGCTCCTGCAGAATCCGGGCCGCCTCCCGGGTCCGGTCGGCCGAGTACGACGAGATGCCGGCGTACAGGGCCTTGCCCGAACGCACTGCGGCGTCGAGCGCACCCATCGTCTCCTCGAGCGGCGTGTCCGGGTCGAACCGGTGCGAGTAGAAGATGTCGACGTAGTCCACGCCCATCCGGCTCAGCGACTGGTCCAGCGAGGCGAGCAGGTACTTCCGCGAGCCGCCGCCCTGACCGTACGGCCCCGGCCACATGTCGTACCCGGCCTTGGTCGACAGGATCAGCTCGTCGCGGTACTTCGCGAAGTCGCGGGCGAAGTGCGTCCCGAAGTTCGTCTCCGCCGAGCCGTACGGCGGACCGTAGTTGTTCGCCAGGTCGAAGTGCGTGACGCCGAGGTCGAACGCCCGGCGCAGGATGTCGCGCTGGGTGACGAACGGCTTGTCATCGCCGAAGTTGTGCCACAGCCCCAGCGAGATCGCGGGCAGCTGCAACCCGCTGCGCCCCGTCCGCCGGTAGGCCATCTTGTCGTCGTACCGGTCCTGAGCGGCTACGTAGTCAGTCACGAGACCTCAGTCTGCCTCATGTCGTAACAAGTTCAAACCCCCTTGTTTTACAGCAGAAACCCCAGTGCTGACACCAAGAACCGCACCTTCTGGGTCAGGTGAGCGTGGACCAGGGTGCCGGTGGGTTGGTGGTGAAGAATCTCAGAAGGGCCAGGATGCGGCTGGCTGGGGGTGCGGTCCAGTGGCGCTGGCCTGGCCAGGGGTTGGCCGCCAGCTTGCCGAGGCCCCAGTGCAGATGGAACCAGAGGGCGGCAGCGGCTATCTCGTCCTCCTGCGGGGTGCGGCGTCCGGTGTGGGCGGTGCGGGTCTGGCGGATGTAGTCCGGGAGGATGGCGGCGACGTGTTCGAGGGGGAGTTTGGCGAAGTCCATGGCGCGTGGTGCCCAGGCAGCGTCGCCCCAGTCGATCAGCGCGCGGAGCTCGCCGTCCGGCCCGGCGAGAAGGTTGTGGGCGGCAACATCTCCGTGGATCAGCACCTTCGGTTCGTTCCGGTCGAAGCGGTCGGCCAGCCGGGTGAACCAGTCGCTCAGCCACTTCGCCGTACCGAGGTCCAGGTAGCCATGCTCCGCTAGGTGGTCGACCGTCCGCCACGGATCGCGACTGTCGTCCTCCGGTACGCCGGCAAGGTCGGTTCGCTCGGCTTCATGCAGCCGTGCCAAGTGCTCCGCCAGTCCCACCGGCACCTCGGTCGGCTCGGTCCCGTGCACGCGTTCCATCACGACGTACGGCGCATCGATCAGTGCGCGGCTGGCGTCGTACTCGACGATTGCCGGAGTCAGTACGCCGGCCGACCGTGCGAAGGGTACGACGCCTGCCTCCTTCCGCAGGTCGTCCTCGAATCCTGGTCGCGCGACCCGCAGGAACAAGGCATCTCCGAGCACGAAACCGCGGTTCGCGACGCCGCCCGCGACCTCGGTCACCTGCTCCGGCGGAGCACCATGTCGCCGGCCGATCGCGGTGACGTGGGCCAGGAACTCGTCGCGTTCGCCCACCAGCACCTCCCTCGTCGTCGCGTGATCCGTCCCACGATCCTTGTGCCGGGGCACCGGGGCGTCCACCGGATTTGATGTACTGCGGGCGTGCGTGTCGATCTGGATCCGGAAGAGACCGGGCGGCGGCGGTTCTACGCGGCGCTGAACTCCGTGGTGGTGCCGCGGCCGATCGCGTGGGTGTCGAGCCTGTCCGCCGACGGTGTGCTGAACCTCGCGCCGCATTCGTTCTTCACCGTGGCCTGTGTGCAGCCGCCGATGGTGCAGTTCACCTCGGTCGGGCGGAAGGACAGCCTGAACAACGTCGAGGCGACCGGCGAGTTCGTGGTGAACTTCGCGGCCGAACCACTGTTCGAGCAGATCAACGCGACGGCGACCAACTTCCCCGCGGAGATCTCCGAGTTCGAAGCCGTCGGGCTGACCACCGAGCCCTCCCGCACCATCGCCGTACCGCGCGTCGCGGAGTCGCCGGTGGCGATCGAGTGCACCCTCCACACCACCCTCGAGCTGGGCGACTCGACCGTCGTGATCGGCCGGGTCCGCCACCTCGCGGTCGACGCGGCGGTGATGGTCGACGGCCACCCGGAGATCCGGCTGCTCCGCCCACTGGCCCGCCTGGGCAAGGACGAGTGGTCGACCCTCGGCGAGATCCGCTCGATCACCCGGATCCGCCACTCCGACTGGCCCGGTCATTACAAACCACCTCATTCCTGAGTTCGTCAGCTCTCACACGGGTTGGTTAGTGGGGTGGGGGTTCCTTGAGGGCGAGGAGTTTGGTGAGGGCGTCGAGGTGTGGGGACAGGCGGAGTGGGCTGCTGTCGGGGGACGGGGTGGTGGCCGGGTGCCACTCGAGGGTGGGGGTGACCAGGTGGATGTCGGGGGACAACGGGCCTGGGTCGTGGGTGTAGGAGCGGGACGCGAGGTTGAGCATCAGGCCCAGGGCGGGGATGACCGAGAGATCGCGGATGACGTGGATGAGGAGGAGGTCGCGGGCGGGGACGGCGGCGAGTACGCCGTACGGCGGGATCTCGGTGCGGAGGGATTCGCGGAGCACGGTGTCCAGGACGAGGGCACGGGACGCGGCGAAGATGGTGCCGGTGACCAGGGCGATCCTGATGTCGTCGTGCTCGACGTACTCGACGTGATCGGGGATGCGGCGGAGGTTGGTCAGGCCGAAGCGCTCGGCGTCGGACCAGGTCACGCCGAAATCGGACGGGTCGAGGAACATCGTGACGACGCCGTCCTGCGCCGTGGCCGGGATGGAGAGCAGGCCGGGGACGAAGTCGGCGCGGTCCGCGGACCACTCGGGTGGGAGTGCGTCGCGCGGGACCAGGCGCTGGATCAGCTCTCGCTCGGGGTCGGTGGGTGGCAGTGGAGGGCCCTGGCGTAGGCGGTCCAGGAGGTGGAGGAAGTGCTCCTCGACCAGGGCCGGCCAGCGGTGCTCCTCGAATCTGGAGACGGCACGGGCCAGGTTGCTCAGGCCGAGGATCGGGCCGTCCGCGGCTGGGTCGACCGGGACGAGGGTCGCGCCACCCGTGTAGGTGACGTCGAGGCCGAGGCGGGCCGCGGCGGTGAGGCCGAGGCGCACAAGTCGTGTGGCCTGGAGCTGGGTCAACGGAATCAGGACCGGGTCGGGCCGGTCGGAGTGGTTGCCGTGGGCACGTTCGGTGGAGCTGTCGATGGTCATCGTGGCCACCTCCTCGCCAGAGAAAGTACGAGGAATGGCACCCGATCCAGCCGGTCGTTTCGAACCTGTGGACAACTGCCCGGGATAGTCTGCGGCAACACCTCGGTGAACACGTCAGGCACGCAGGAGGAGTGGAACAGGATGTCCAGCACACCGTCGTCGCGGCCGACCTCGGAGACGCGGTTGTCGCTGTCGCACATCACCGCGCAGAACGAGACCAACCTGCTGGGCACCGTGCACGGTGGCGTGATCATGACGCTGGTCGACTCGGTCGCGGGGGTGGTGGCGGCGCGGCATTCGGGTGGTCCCGCGGTCACCGCGTCGATGGACGAGATGACCTTCCTGGTGCCGGTGCGGGTCGGCGACGTCGTGCATTTCAGCGGTCAGGTGAACTGGACCGGGCGCAGTTCGATGGAGGTCGGCGTACGGATCACGGCCGATCGCTGGGACTCCGTCGGGCCCGAGGTTCATGTCGCGTCGGCGTACCTGGTGTTCGTCGCGGTCGACACCGACGGGCAGCCGCGGGCGGTACCGCAGGTCGTGCCGGAGACCGACGAGGAGCGCCGCCGGCTTCGCGAGGCCGAGATCCGGCGCAGCCACCGGCTCGCCCGGCGCGCAGCCATCATCGCCTCCCGCGAGGAAGACGCCCGTGAGCAAGACGCCCGCGATCAAGACACCCGCGAGAAAGTAGCTCCCGAGGACGCCGCGCGCGAAGCCACGGCTGACACCGTGGACGGCGCGCGGTGAGCTTGTTCGGCAGCGCACGGCGGCATCCGTCGGCGGTGTTGCTGCTCGTGCAGCTGCTCGGCGTCCTTGTCTACCCCGCGATGGAAGGTTCCCGCGGCGGCCGCGTCGCGTTCGAGATCCTCGGCATCTTCGTACTCGTCCTGGCCGTCTTCTCCGTCCGCGCCACCCCCGGCCTGACCTGGGTCAGCATCGGCCTCGGCATCCCGGCCGTCGTTCTCTCGCTGGTCGACGCATTCAGCCCGACTGAGCCGGTCGTGGCCATCTCCGCCGTACTGCACGCGGCCTTCTACTTCTACGCCGCCTACAGTCTGCTGCGGTACATGCTGTCCGATCATGACGTCAGCACGGACGAGCTCTACGCGACCGGTGCGACGTTCACCTTGGTGGCTTGGGGTTTCGCCTACTTGTATGTGTTCATCCAGGTGCTGGTGCCCGGCAGCTTCATTGCGGCCGTCAACCCAACCGGAGACCGCACCTGGATGGAGCTGCTGTTCCTAAGCTTCACCACGCTGTCCAGCACGGGCCTCAGCGACATCATCCCCATCACGTCGTGGGGCAGGTCGGTGGTCATGCTCGAGCAGCTGGCAGGTCTCGGGTACGTCGCCATGGTCGTGTCCCGCCTGGTCGGCCTGACCATCACCAGACGCAGCAACACCTAGACCCCCCCCGTTCCTCCAGAAGCACTTCGCCAAGGGAATCATGATCGGCGCCGTGAAGGGCTAGCAACGTGGAGGCCGAGCCGACAGGCCTTGTGCCGCCGGGTGGATGAGCGAGCGGGACCGGTTCTGGCTACGCTGCGGGGATGGCGGAACCCCGGTGGCTGAACGAGCAGGAGCAACAGGCGTGGCGCGCGTTCATCGCGGCGCAGCGCGTGGTGAACACCCGGATCGAGCAGCAGCTGCAACGCGATGCAGGGATACCGCACACGTACTACGAGATCCTCGTCCGACTGTCCGAGGCGCCTGACGGCCGGCTGCGGATGAGTGGGCTCGCGGTGGCCACCCAGGGCTCGCGCAGCCGCCTCTCGCACGCGGTGAACCGGCTGGAGCAGGCAGGCTGGGTACGTCGCGAGGGCATCGAGTCCGACCGTCGCGGTCAGGTCGCGATCATCACCGATCTGGGCAGGCAGAAGCTGGTCGAGACCGCACCCGGCCACGTGGAGGAAGTCCGCAAGTCGGTCTTCGACGCGCTCACCGAGGATCAGATCGACCACCTGCACGACATCTGCGCCACCCTCGCCCAGCACTCCGGCGACACGGTCGACCGGGCCGCTTGGGAGCGCCGCTGACATGAAGCGCCAAGCAGCAGCGGTCGTGCTGACAGCTCTCCTGCTGACCAGCTGCAGCGACTCCGGCTCACCCACCGCCGGCCCCAGCACAGTGCCGTCCTCGTCGGCCACACTGCCCACCACAGCAGCGCCCACCCCGCCACCGACCTCAACACCGACACCGACACCGACCCCAAGCCAGACGGCCACGCCGACGCAGACCAGCTGCATCGACCAGAAGCTGCAAGCCCTCACCCTGCGAGAGCAAGCGGCGCAGCTGATCATGACCGGCATCAGCGCCAACGGCATGACCTCGACCCAGCGCCCCATCGTGCAGAAGCAGAAGCCCGGCGGCATCCTCCTGCTCGGCAACGGCGGCAGCCTGTCCCACACCCGTACGGCAATGGCCGCGACGACCACTGCCGCCACGGTCAAGGGCATCCGCCCGCTGATCGCGGCAGACCAGGAGGGCGGTCAGGTCCAGCGTCTGAAGGGCCCTGGCTTCGACCGCATTCCGGCCGCGACCGTGCAGGGCACCTGGTCCAGCTCCAAGCTCACCTCCGAAGCGGAGGGGTGGGGCGACCAGCTCAAGGAGGCCGGTGTCAACGTCGACCTCGCGCCGGTGGCTGACGTCGTACCGAACTCGCTGAAGGAGCAGAACGCTCCGATCGGCAGTCTGGACCGTGAGTACGGCAACACGCCGGGGGAGGTCGGGCCGCCCGTCCAGGCGTTCGTGAGGGGTATGCAGGCAGCCGGTGTGATGACCTCGGTCAAGCACTTCCCGGGCCTCGGCCGAGTGCGCGGCAACACCGACTTCTCCTCCGGTGTGGTCGACAACGTCACTGTGCGCGGTGACGCGGACCTCCAGCCGTTCGCCGACGGGCTCGAGGCGGGTGCCGACATGGTGATGATCTCGACCGCCACCTACAACAAGATCGACCCGAAGAACCGCGCGGTGTTCTCGCCGACCGTCATCCAGGGCATGGTCCGCGGCGATCTGAAGTGGGGTGGCGTGGTGATCACCGACGACGTCGGCGCGGCCGCGGAGGTGGCCTCGGTACCGGCGGGCCAGCGGGCGACCCGGTTCGTCGCAGCCGGCGGGGACATCGTCATCAACGCCAGGGCGGGGCTGACCTCCACCATGGTGAACGCTCTGGTCGCCAAGGCCGAGCAGGACAAGACGTTCGCCGCACAGCTGACGAGTAGCGTGAGGCGCGTGCTGACACTCAAGGAGAGCCACGGCCTGGTGAGCTGCGGATGACGGAGGAGCAGGAACCCGACTACCGCTTCACCCTGGCCAACGAGCGGACCTATCTGGCCTATCTGCGGACCTCCCTGGCCTGCTACGCGGGCGGTCTGTCCGCCGTACAGTTCCTCGATCTCGGCCCGGACCGCTGGGCGGCCAAGATCATCGGTGTGGTTCTGGTCACCACCGGGATCATCACCACGGCAGGCGCCTTCCGCCGCTGGCAGCAGAACTTCACCGCGATGCGAACCGGTGGCCGTCTCCCGGTGACCCGGCTGCCCTTGATGCTGGCAGCAACGATCGGTGTGGTCGGCCTGATCGGCCTGCTGTTCTCGATATGGCGATGAGCACGCCGGACCCCGGTCTGCAGCCTGAGCGGACACTGCTCGCCTGGCGTCGTACGGCGCTGGGCCTGATCGCCAACAGCATCCTCCTGCTCGCCTCCGGCCACGGTGCGTCGGACGTCCGCACCGGCCTCGGCATCGTCGTGCTGGTCCTGTCACTGGCCTGCTGGGCCGCGGTCAGCGCCGTCTACCGCCGTACCAAGGGTGCTCCGGTTCATGCCCTCGGCCACCAACGACTGCTCCGCGCGGCGGCCGGTCTGGTCCTGGTGGTCGGGCTGTTCGACCTGTACGCCGTGCTCACGCGCTGAAACCGAATGGTTACTCACCGGTCGTGTCCAGGCGGGGGAGTTCATCGTGACGCGATACGTTGACCGGGCGGATGCCGCGTCAGCGGTCCGTTCCCCCTAGCATGTTCTCGGTTTGTCCCTCGTTCATCCGGAGCTTGAAGTGCCGTTACGTCTGCGTCCGAACGACCCGACGTTCTACGACCTTTTCACCGAGTCCGCCAACCACCTCGTGGACGGGGCCCGGATCCTGGCCGAGTTGCTCGGCAGTACGGCCGGAACCGGTCTGTCCTCGAGTCATCAGATCGCCGCCGAGATGAAGGATGCCGAGCACGCGGCGGACGAGACCACCCACTCGATCATCCGCCGGGTCAACTCGACCTTCGTCACCCCGTTCGACCGCGAGGACATCTACCGGCTGGCCTCCGATCTGGACGACGTGATGGATTACATGGAGGAAGCGGTCGACTCGGTCCACCTCTTCAACCTGGACAAGCTGCCGGAGGAGATCGCCGAGCAGATCGAGGTGCTCCAGCGGGCCGCCCAGCTGACCGCGGAGACGATGCCGCGGCTGCGCACCATGAAGGACCTGGCCGAGTACTGGATCGAGATCAACCGGCTGGAGAACACCGGTGACGCGGTGCACCGGCGGCTGATCGCCAAGCTGTTCAGCGGCGAGTTCGACGCGCTGACGGTGATGAAGGTCAAGACCGTGGTCGACCTGCTGGAGGCCGCGATCGACGCCTTCGAGCACGTCGCCAACACGGTCGAGCAGATCGCCGTCAAGGAGAGCTGAGCGTGGAGCTCGTGCTCGTCGTCGCGGTCGTCGCGATCGCGTTGTCGTTCGACTACACCAACGGCTTCCACGACGCGGCGAACGCGATCGCGACCTCGGTCTCCACCCGGGCGTTGACGCCACGGGTCGCGCTGGCGATGGCCGCGGTGATGAACTTCCTCGGCGCGTTCCTCGGCACCGAGGTGGCCGAGACCGTCGGCAAGGGCATCATCAGTATTCCGTCCGGCGAGCACGGGCTGGTCGTCGTGATCGCCGCCCTGGTCGGCGCCATCACCTGGAACATGATCACCTGGTACTTCGGTCTGCCCAGTTCCTCCTCGCACGCGCTGATCGGCGGCCTGGTCGGAGCCGGGATCGCCTCGTCGAGCGTGGTGCTGTGGTCCGGCATCGTCGACAAGGTCGTCATCCCGATGGTGCTGTCGCCCGCGATCGGCTTCTTCGGCGCGTTCCTCCTGATGACGGCGATCCTGTGGATCTTCCGGCGCAGCAACCCCGGCAAGGTCACCCGCGGCTTCCGGCTGGCTCAGGTGGTGTCGGCCGCCGCGATGGCGCTCGGCCACGGCCTGCAGGACGCGCAGAAGACGATGGGCGTGATCTTCCTGGCCCTGGTCACCACCGGATACGTGCAGCCGGACGACGGCATCCCGACCTGGGTGAAGGTCGCTGCGGCGACCGCGATCTCGCTCGGCACCTACTCCGGCGGCTGGCGGATCATGCGCACCCTCGGTCGCCGGATCATCCACCTGGACCCGGCCCGCGGCTTCGCCTCCGAGTCGATCGCCGCGACCGTCCTCTACGTGATGGCGATCGGTCTGCACGCGCCGGTCTCGACCACCCACACGATCACCTCGGCGGTGATGGGCGCCGGCGCGACCAAGCGGCTGTCCGCGGTCCGCTGGGGTGTCGCCAGGGGGATCGTCACGGCCTGGATCCTGACCATCCCGGCGGCCGGTCTGGTCGCCGCCCTCTGCTACGGCCTGGCCCACCTGATCCTGGAGTGAGCCCGCCGTACCAGGGGCATACCTGACCGGTGTCTCAGCGGTTCCAGCGGCGTACTGCCTTGGCTACGTCCTTGGGGCGGATCGAGCCGAGGTTGAGCTCCCAGGTGGCGGCCAGGCGGTCGCCGAGCTCGGGCAGGTTCAGGTAGGCCTGCGGCCGGACGGCCATCACCCAGGTGGCCGCGGCCGCGTGGCCCTGCTGGAAGAGCAGGTGGTTCGCGGTCGCCTCGATCCGGCGGCGCCGCTCGCCGTCCAGCCGGCTGGAGGCCCACTCCTGCACGATCGAGCCGTCGTCCGCGGTCATCCGGGCCAGGTAGGTCAGCGGACCGCGCCAGAACCCGCGGCTGCCGATGTTGTCCAGGCTCTCCAGCGGGAACCAGCCGTTCTGGCACCGCCGGCCGTTGATCGCGGCCTCGACCTCACGGACCTGGGCCGCGTTCAGGCCCTGGACCGCCCAGTCGAGGAAGTACTGGCCGACATCGGGGATCTCCTCCGCGACGTGCGGCGCCACGGTCAGCGTCCCCGGCTCGAAGAGATGCAGCTCTTCGGGTGATTCCAACACCACTTCCCCCGCCCACCTGAGTACGACGGCCGCGCACGCCACCGCGCGGCCGGAACACAGGGACCCCCCAGGTTCCTGCACGACAGATGCTCTTCGTACCCTCGCGCCGATCCACGGTCAAGGTGCTGTCCGATTGCCGACTACTGCTCAGGCGAACGTTTACTTCTTCCGCGCCGCCCGGCGGGCCAACTCCTCCTGGTCCAGGCGTTGGGCTTCCTCGGGGGTCGGGGCGCCGCCGCCGTACGAGGCGGGCAGCCACCAGGCGCCGGCGGGCTGCTCAGGGTAGGCGCGGATGGTGCGGTCGAGCATGCCGGCCATGGTCGAGTGCAAGTGTGCGGTCGCCTCGACCGCGTCGTCCTCGCGGGTGACGGTGATCGGCTTGCCGACCGTGATCGCGATCGTGCGGTGCCGGGAGAAGTCGCGAGGATGGTCCTTGGTCAGCATCCGCTGCGTCCCCCACAGGATCAGCGGGATCACCGGTACGGCGGCCGCCGCGGCCATCCGGACCGTGCCGGACTTGAACTCCTTCAGTTCGAACGACCGGCTGATCGTCGCCTCCGGGAAGACGCCGACGACCTCACCCGCGTTCAGGTACTGGAGCGCCTGCCGGTACGACGCCATACCGGCCGCGCGGTCCACCGGGATGTGGTGCATGCCGCGCATCAGCGGACCCGAGTACCGGTTGCGGAACAGCACCTCCTTGGCCATGAACCGCACCAACCGCTTGCTCGGCACCGCGCCGAACCCGCCGAGGACGAAGTCGACGTACGAGATGTGATTCAGCGCGATCACCGCGCCGCCGGTCCGCGGCACGTTCTCCGTCCCGGTCAACTGGAACTTCAGGTCCAGCACCTTGAACGCCGTCTTCGCGAAGCCGATCACCGGCGGATACACGAGGTCTCGCATCCCCTGACGTTACCGGTTGCAGCCAAACCACGGACGTGACGCGCCCCACGGAATCCCGTATGCAGTTGTTCGTTAGGGTGGGTCGCGACAACTCGAGATCGCGGGAGCTCGCACCGTAGCGGGCTGAGAGGGCGGCTGGACTGCGCACCCCTGGATCACCGGCGGATTCACTGTCGGCGGCGGGACCAGGCTGGGCGAACCGGCGCCGCCGACCGCCGAACCTGTCCGGGTAATTCCGGCGTAGGGAGCAGCATCGTGACAACTCTCGGCAACAGTGCCCAGTCAAGGGTCCGACCGACTGTCACCACCGGGCCCATTTCGGGCTCCGAGAAGATCTACCGCGGTGAGCTCGGTGTCCCGGCCCGCCGGGTCCACCTCACCAACGGCGAGCACTTCGACCTGTACGACACGTCCGGGCCGTACACCGACGCGTCCGCGACCATCGACGTACAGACCGGTCTGCCGGCCCTGCGGCGGGACTGGATCGCCGGGCGCGAGCCGTTGACCCAGCTCGCGCACGCGCGGGCCGGGACCATCACCGAGGAGATGAGGTACATCGCCGTCCGCGAGGGCGTCGATCCGGAGTTCGTCCGGGACGAGGTGGCCCGCGGCCGGGCGGTGATCCCGGTGAACCGGCGGCACCCCGAGTCCGAGCCGATGATCATCGGGAAGAAGTTCCTGGTGAAGGTGAACGCGAACATCGGCAACTCGGCCGTCACCAGCTCGATCGAGGAGGAGGTCGAGAAGCTGGTCTGGGCGACCCGGTGGGGCGCGGACACGGTGATGGACCTGTCCACCGGCAAGAACATCCACGAGACCCGCGAGTGGATCCTGCGGAACTCGCCGGTGCCGATCGGGACGGTGCCGCTGTATCAGGCGTTGGAGAAGGTGAAGGGCGATCCGACCGAGTTGTCGTGGGAGGTGTACCGCGACACGGTGATCGAGCAATGCGAGCAGGGCGTGGACTACATGACGGTGCATGCCGGCGTACTGCTGCGGTATGTTCCGCTGACCGCGCAACGGATCACCGGGATCGTGTCGCGTGGCGGCTCCATCATGGCCGCGTGGTGCCTGGCGCATCACCAGGAGTCCTTCCTCTACACGCATTTCGCCGAGCTCTGCGAGATCCTGCGCGCGTACGATGTGACGTTCTCGCTGGGCGACGGGCTCCGGCCGGGGTGTATCGCGGATGCCAACGACGCGGCGCAGTTCGCCGAACTGCGGACCCTCGGCGAGCTGACCCGGATCGCCTGGGAGCACGACGTCCAGGTGATGATCGAGGGGCCGGGACACGTTCCGATGCACAAGATCGCCGAGAACGTGCGGCTCGAGGAGGAGCTGTGCGGCGAGGCGCCCTTCTACACCTTGGGGCCGTTGGCAACTGATGTCGCGCCGGCCTACGACCACATCACCAGTGCGATCGGCGCGGCCCAGATCGGCTGGCTGGGCACGGCGATGCTCTGCTACGTCACGCCGAAGGAACACCTCGGCCTGCCGGACCGCGACGACGTGAAGACGGGCGTGATCACGTACAAGATCGCTGCCCACGCAGCGGATCTGGCCAAGGGGCACCCCGGTGCACAGGACTGGGACGACACGTTGTCCAAGGCAAGGTTCGAGTTCCGCTGGGAGGACCAGTTCAACCTCTCGCTGGACCCGGACACCGCGCGGTCCTTCCATGACCAGACGCTGCCCGCCGAGCCGGCCAAGACCGCCCACTTCTGCTCGATGTGCGGTCCGAAGTTCTGCTCGATGCGCATCACCGCCGACATCCGCGCCTACGCCGAGGAGAAGGGCCTGACCTCGACCGAGGCCATCGAGGCCGGCTTCGCGGAGATGTCCGACACCTTCAAGGCGCACGACAAGAAGCTGTACCTGCCGCTGGCCGACTGAGTGCGGACCGCCAGGCCATCACATTCGGCGTTCTCCCGCCGATGCCCCGCCCGGGCGCTCCCCGGGCGGTGCATTGTGATGGCCTGGCGGTCCGGACCGTGTTGACGCGGAGTGAAGTCACGGGGCGAGTCGAGATGCCGAGGGGCCCGGATTGAGCGGAGAATTGGAAGATCGGCGGCCCTGCAAGGCGGTCACTGGGAGTGATCGGGTGAACCGATTCAGGTTTTTTCCTTCACTCTACGTGAATAAGACTGTAGCCTTAATGCGTTGGGAAGGAGGTGCAAGGCAGTGGTCTTCGTTCTCACGGTAGATCAACGGGGCAGCCGAAGCATGACCGATCTCGTACCCGAGCTACTGAACACCCTGAACCGACGGCCGCGGCGGACCGGGTTGCTCCGGAAGTTCGAGCGGACGGCCGGCGACGAGGTGCAGGGCGTGCTCTCGGAGGCTCGCGCCACCATCGACGTGATCGTGGAGCTGCTTCGCTCGGACACGTGGTACGTCGGGCTCGGCATCGGTGACGTCGCCCAGCCCTTGCCGCGCAGTACCAGGGCAGGCAGCGGCGACGCGTTCGTGCACGCGCGGGAAGCGGTGAACCGGGCCAAGTCGAGCCCCCACCACGTCAACGTGGTCGGGACCGATGCCCGGGTCGCCGAGCAGGTGGAGACGGTGCTGTGGCTGATGGCGTCGGTGCTGCGGCGTCGGAGTGAGCGCGGCTGGGCAGTTGCCGACCTGTTGGCCGAAGGACTCACCAGGCGGGAGATCGGCGTGAAGCTGGGGATCAGTCAGTCGGCGGTGACGCAACGGGCCCAGGCGGCCGGCGTCGCCGAGGAACAGCGTGGACGGGTGCTGGCAGCCCAGCTGCTGGGCGCTGGGGCCGCTGCGTGACGGCACTGATCCTGTCGCTGACCGCGGCCGCCCTGGTCCTCGCCGTACTGGCCTGGGTGCCGAAGGCCGGCTCCACAGTGCAGATCGTGCTCAGCGGGGTGATGCTGGCCTGTCTGGTGGCAGTCGGCCTCCTGCTGCTGGCAGGCGATGGTGTGGAGGGCTGGCTCGAGCGCTGGTGGAACGTCCTGCTCCTGCTTGCCGGAGGCCTCGCTGTCACAGGTGGCGGTCCGCTGACGACGTCTGTGCTGTCTCTGGTCGACCGGGGCAACACCAGAGCCCAGTCGACGCAGAAAGCCGGTGAGGTACTGCGTGGGGGCGCGCTGATCGGTGCACTCGAGCGCGGCGCCATCTACGCCGCTCTGGTGGCGGGCTGGCCGGAGGGCCTGGCGATCGTGCTGGCCATCAAGGGACTGGCCCGCTATCCCGAGCTGCGCAGCCCCGATCAGCCGGCCTCCGTCACCCCGCAAGCGGTCGCTGAACGCTTCATCATCGGCTCCTTCACCAGCGTCCTCTGGTCCGTCACCTGCGCCGGCTTCCTGTTGTCGCGCTAGCTCGTCTTGATCACATACGTCGACATGACTTTGTCGTGCCAGGTCTGCTTCTGGTCGTCCCACAGCGGCCACAGCATGTTCAGGAAGCAGGCGTTGTTGAAGAGCCCGGCCAGGAACTCGCGGAGGAATGCCTTGCCGGCGCCCACCGGCTGGTAGTAGGTGTTGTCGACCAGTCGCAGG
The DNA here is from genome assembly GCF_004342025.1 of Kribbella steppae. Classification (GTDB taxonomy): domain Bacteria; phylum Actinomycetota; class Actinomycetes; order Propionibacteriales; family Kribbellaceae; genus Kribbella; species Kribbella steppae. The sequence continues at coordinate 201,074 of NZ_SLWN01000003.1, forward strand.
TTCAGCACGCTCTTGCCGACACTCTGCCCGGTCTTGCCCTGGCGGAAGACCCGGTTCCACAGCCCCAGCCCCAGGCTGACGGCCAGGCTGGCCAGGAAGACGAGGATCGCCCAGATCTCCGGATCGTCGTCGGGGTAGGTGTTGCCGGCGCGCGACGCGATGTTCGCGATGAAGATGCCGTACCCGATCAGGACGGGGATCGAACTGATCAACGAGTCGATCAGGAACGCGCCGGCGCGCGGACCCCATTCGGCGAGCGGGGCGGCGGGGGTTCCATAGCCGTAACCCTGTGGCGCTTGACCGTAGGGCGACTGGCCGTACTGAGGTTGCCCGTACTGGGGTTGGCCGGATTGCGGCTGCCCGTACGTGGCGCCGTACCCCTGCTGGTGTCCCTGGCCGTACTGCGGCTGCTGCCCGTACTGGGGCTGGCCGTAGGGAGGTTGCTGCCCGTACGGCGGCTGGTCCTGGGGACGCTGCTGCCGGGGGTCGCCGTGCGGCGGCGGTGTCGGTGTACTCACATCGATTCCATCTCTTGGAGCTTCACGTCAGAGGCGGATGACCACGTCGTTGACGACCTTGTCGTGCCAGGTCTGCTGCTTCTCGTCCCACAGTGGCCAGAGCAAGTTGAGAGTACAGATGTTGTTGAACAGTACTGCGCAGAACTCGCGGCCCAGGGTCGAGCCGATACCGATCAGCTGACCGGTCTCGGCGTGCACGATCTTCAGGCCGGTGACCTTCTTGCCGACGGACTGCCCTGTGCGGCCCTGCTGGATGACCCGGTTCCAGACCGCGATGACGAAGCTGCCGAGGTACCCGAGCGCGAAGGCCAGCCCGCCGCCGGCGCCGAGTTGGTCCTGGTCGCCGTCGATCACCAGGGCGGCGATGCCGCCGATGATCGCCGGGATGGCCGCGATCAGGCTGTCGAGCAGGGAGGCACCCACCCGGATCGGCCAGCCGGCCAGCTGCCCGGGCGGTGCGTAGCCGTAGCCGTAACCCGGGCCGTAACCGCCTTGTCCGTAAGGGTTGTACCCCTGCTGGTGGTACTGAGCGCCTGGCTGACCCGGCGGGTACCCACCCGGCTGCCCTGGCGGGTATGCGCCGTACCCCGGCTGTGCGGGTGGGTACTGGGCCGGCCGGTCTTGGGGCCGGCTCTGATCGCCGAACGGAGGGGTGCTCACCTGTGGGGGTCCTTTCTGGGGCGCGCCGGATCCGCAGAGGACGAGTATCGCGGACCGGCCGGGCATGCCGGACGCCGTGGCCCCAACAGGCCACGGCGTCCGGTGCAGTGCCGCCCTACGTCAGAGCTTGATGACGTAGGTGTTGTTGATCTTGTCCGCGAACGTCTGCTTCTTCTCGTCCCACAGCGGCCACAGGTAGCCGATGTAGCAGGCGGCGCTGTCCAGGATGTGGGTCAGCTGGCGCAGGAACGTCTTGCCCGCGCCGATCGGCTGACCGGTGTTCGCGTCCACCAGCTTCAGGCCGAGGACCTGCTTGCCGACGGTCTGGCCGGTGCTGCCCTGGCGGATCACGATGTTCCAGATCGCCAGGCCGATGCCGATCAGGTAGAAGATGATCGCGACGATGGCCAGGTTCTCGTTGGCCGAGAGGGCGCTGCCGATGCCGTACGGCACACCCACGATCAGACCGTCGATCAGCGCACCGCCGACGCGGTTCGGCCACGCGGCCAGGTTGCCGGGGACGGCGCCGAAGCCCGGCTGGCCGTACTGCTGGGGGTAGCCCGGCTGGCCGTACTGGCCCGGCTGCTGCCCGTACTGCTGGGTCTGCTGACCGTACTGGCCAGGCTGCTGCTGGCCGTACTGCCCGGGCTGCTGCGGCTGCCCGTAGCCCGGCTGCTGCTGAGCACCGTAGCCGGGCTGCTGCCCGTATTGGGCCGGCTGCTGCGCAGGCTGTCCGTACTGACCAGGCTGGCCGTACTGACCCTGCTGCGAGTCCTGCGGGCCGTAACCCGGCGGTGGCGTCGGAGAGCTCACGACGATCCCTTCTACTGTTGCTGGTTGAGGAGTGACTTGCAGGCTAGTGGTCCGACGGCTCAGATCCGGCTACGGATCCCACGTGATGAGAGTTACCGTTGTCCGGTGAGCCTTTCGCTGAGCGTCGTACTGCGGCCGACCGGCCCGGTCCAGCCTGTGGACAGACGGGTGCTGGGTCTGGCTGCCACCGGCGTCGGCGGGTTCGGTCTCGCGGCCGTCTACCAGCTGTCCGGCGGGCGGATCGGAATTCCTTGCCTGCTGCACGCAACCACGGGGCTGAACTGCCCGCTGTGCGGATCGACCAGGATGGCGGCCGCGCTGCTCCAGGGGGATCTGAACGCCGCCTGGCACTACAACCCGGTGGTGCTCGTCCTCGGCCCGCTCATCGGTGTTGCCGTCGGCTACCAATTGCTTGCCTGGTCGCTCGAATCCCTGCGACTGATCCGCCTGCCTCGGCTGCGGATGAGCCCGCGCGCGGTCGACTGGACGGTCAAGGGCCTGATCGCCCTGCTCCTGGTGTACGGCGTCGCGCGCAATCTGATCTGAGTCGTCGCGCGGGCGGCGGCGGTCACCGCCCGCACGGAATCCTCAGAAGCTGTTGCTGTAGTTCACGATCGTGCCGAGGATCTGCAACCCGAACGAGACGATGCCGCCGATCCAGGCCACCTTGGCCAGGGTGTCCGGCCGGTTCTGCTCGCGGAATTTGCCCTGGGCAATCAGCCCGAGGACGATCGAGGCGGGACCGCAGCAGAACCAGCAGACGATGCCGATGATGGACAGCACCTGCGGGGTGTTGTTCTGCTGGGGTGCGCCGCCGTAGGCGTACCCGCCGGGCTGGCCTGGGTACTGGCCGTAGGCGCCGGGCTGCTGGCCGTAAGAACCCGGGTACTGGCCCGGCTGCTGCTGGCCTGGCTGCTGGCCATAACCAGGCTGCTGTTGCCCATAGCCCGGTTGGCCGTACTGACCGGGCTGACCCGGGTATGCGCCCGGCTGCTGTTGCCCATATTGCCCGGGCTGCTGGCCATAACCGGGTTGTTGCTGCCCATAGCCAGGCTGCTGGCCGTACTGGCCCGGCTGGCCGTAGGCGCCAGGCTGTTGACCGTACTGACCGGGTTGACCGGGTTGGCCCTGCTGCTGGCCGTACGGGTCGGGCTGCTGACCGTATTGGCCCGGCTGATCGTCGTCGGACTGACCAGGCGTGCCAGCCGCTTCGCCGTACTGGCTGGGCTGCTCGCCGTACGGGCTCGGCTGCTCGGGCTGTTCGCCATACTGGCTCGGCTGCTCCGGTTGCTCGCCGTACGGGCTGGACTGGGTCGGCTCTTCGCCGTACTGGGTCGGCTCTTCGCCCGGGGTCTCACCAGGGGGGTCCGGCGGCCTGTTAGGGTCGTTCGGGTCGTCGCCGGGAGGCGTCGGAGTGCTCACCGCGGTCCCTTCTGAGAACGTCGAGGATCCTCGCAGGCTATCTTTTCCACAGGTACCTGGTCACGCGTCCACACCGGATCCCTTGAACACTTAAGGTTGGCCGGGTGACTCAACCCCCTCAGCCTCCGCCATCCGATCGCCGTCCCGACGATCCTTCGCCGGAGACCCGCCACCTACCGGTGCAGTACGAGCCGCCCACGCCGACGTTCGAGGCGGCGCCCGCCCCGCAGCACGGACCGCCTCCGGGGCCGTACCAGCCGCCGGTCGGAGGGGCCTACCAGCCCGCGCAATCGCTGCCCCTGCAAGCGTTGCCGACCGGCCCGGTGCTGGTGACCGTCGGCGACATCTCGGTCGAGCAGTTCCGGATCGTCACACCGGCCGGCGTGCTGCCGACCCAGGGTACGAACTGGTCGGCGATGGACATGTCGCGGACCGAGGAGAAGATCCCCGCCTGGGCGATCATCCTGGCCATCGTGTTCGCCCTCGCCTGCCTGCTCGGTCTGCTCTTCCTGCTCTGCAAGGAGCGCAAGACCACCGGCTTCGTCCAGGTGACAGTGCAGAACGGCAACCGCACCCACAACACCCACGTCGGCGTGAGCTCACCGCGCGACGTCGCCGACACCCTTGCCCGGGTCAACTTCGCCCGCACCATCTGTGTCTGACGGCCGAACCTGAAGGCAGATCGGCCGCCGCGAGCACAACTCGCGGCGGCCGACCTTTCTTGGTACGACGGATCAGCCGAAGCGGCCGGTGATGTAGTCCTCGGTCGCCTTCTCGTTCGGGTTCGAGAAGATCTGCTTGGTCGGACCCATCTCGATCAGCCGGCCGGGCTTGCCGGTCGCGGCCAGGTTGAAGAACGCGGTCTGGTCCGACACCCGGGCCGCCTGCTGCATGTTGTGCGTGACGATCACCACGGTGAACTTGTCCTTCAGCTTCTCGATCAGGTCCTCGATCGCCAGCGTGGAGATCGGGTCGAGGGCCGAGCACGGCTCGTCCATCAGGATCACCTCGGGCTCGACCGCGATCGCCCGGGCGATGCACAGCCGCTGCTGCTGACCACCGGACAGACCCGCGCCGGGCTTGTCCAGGCGGTTCTTCACCTCGTTCCACAGGTTCGCGTCGTGCAGGGACCTCTCGACCACCTCGGTCAGCCGCTTGCGGTCCTTGACGCCGTTCAGCTTCAGCCCGGACGCGACGTTGTCGAAGATCGACATCGTCGGGAACGGGTTCGGCCGTTGGAACACCATGCCGACGACCCGGCGGACCGCGACCGGGTCGATGCCCGGCGCGTACAGATCCTGGTCGTCGAGCACGACCTTGCCCTCCACCCGGGCGCCCGGAATCACCTCGTGCATCCGGTTCAGGGTGCGCAGATAGGTGGACTTGCCGCAGCCGGACGGGCCGATGAACGCCGTGACCGAGCGGGGCTCGATCGTCATCGACACGTCCTCGACGGCCTTGAAATCGCCGTAGTAGACGTTGAGGCCGCTGACCTCGATGCGCTTCGCCATATCGACTCAGAACCTCTCGTGACTATTTCGACTTGATGGTGCTGAACCGGGCGACGAGCCGGGCCAGCAGATTGAGTGCCAGGACAAGGAGGATCAGCGTGAGCGCCGCCGCCCAGACCCGGTCCGCGGCCGGCTGCAGCGCCAGCTCGGTCCGGTCCTGGTTGATCATCGTCGGCAGCGCGCCCATGAACCCGTCGAGCGGGTTCAGGTTGATGTTCTTGGAGTAGCCGACCAGGATCAGCAGCGGCGCGGTCTCACCCATCACGCGGGCCAGGCCGAGCATCACGCCGGTGACGATGCCGCCGAACGCGGTCGGCACGACCACCTTCAGGATCGTCTTCCACTTCGGCACTCCGAGCGCGTACGACGCTTCGCGTAACTCGTCCGGTACCAGCTTGAGCATCTCCTCGGTGGAGCGCAGTACGACGGGCAGCATCAGCAGCACCAGCGACAGCGAGACGGCGAACCCGACCCGGTTGAAGCCGAACACCGTGATCCAGACCGCGTAGACGAACAGCGCGGCGACGATCGACGGCACACCGGTGAGGATGTCGATCATGAAGCTGACCACCCGGGCGGCCTTGGTGCCCTTGCCGTACTCGACCAGGTAGATCGCACCCAGGATGGCGATCGGGACCGCGATCACGGCGGTGATCAGCGCCATGATCAGCGTGCCCATGATCGCGTGGTAGGCGCCGCCGCCCTCACGCCGGACGGTGATACCGCGCTGCGACTGGCTCCACCAGTCCGCGCTCAGCAGCAGGTGGTAGCCCTTGCTGATCACAGTCCAGAGGATCCACAGCAGCGGGATCAGTGCGACCACGAAGGCCAGCACGATCAGCACGGTGGCCAGGGTGTTCTTGAACGCCCGGGCCCCCGACTTGCCGGTCAGGTCCAGGGCCTGGCCGTCGTACGCCGGTTTGTTCGCGGCGAGCGTCGTCACGATGCAGCTCCTTCGGTCGCGGCTGGTGCGCCGGCGCGGCGGTTGCGGCGCGAGCGCTTTCCGCCCGGTCCGCTGCGGGCGACGATGATCCGGGCCGCGGAGTTGACCAGGAACGTCACCACGAACAGCACCAGACCGGCCGCGATGTAGGCACCGGTCTTCTCCGGCGAGTCGAACTCGGCGGCGTTGTTGGCGATCTTCGAGGCGAACGTCTCGCCACCGGCGAAGATCGACGAGTTCCACGGGTCGTTGCCGTTCGGCACGGACAGGATGATCAGCACCGCGACGGTCTCACCGAGCGCACGGCCCAGGCCGAGCATCGAGGCGCTCACCACACCGGACTGCCCGTACGGCAGCACGGCCATCCGGATCATCTCCCAGCGGGTCGCGCCGAGCGCGAGAGCGCCCTCGCGGTGGGTGATCGGGGTCTGCGCGAAGATCTCCCGGCTGATCGCGGTGACCACCGGCAGGATCATGATCGCCAGTACGACGGACGCGGTGAACACCACGCCCACGTTGTCGCCCGGCGGCTTCTCGAATACCGGGAGCCAGCCGAGTGCGCCGGCAAGACCGTCGATCACCGGGCGCAGGATCGGCGCGAAGAACAGGATGCCCCACAGGCCGTAGATGATCGACGGGACCGCGGCGAGCAGGTCGATCGCGTGCGCGACGGGCGCGGCCAGCCGCTTCGGCGCGTAGTACGTGGTGAACAGGGCGACGCCGACCGCGATCGGGACCGCGATCACCATCGCGATGATCGAGCTGATCACGGTGGTGTAGAAGAGCGCGGCGATACCGAACCGGGGCTGGTCGCCGCCGGGCTCCCAGATCCGGGAGAACAGGAAGCTGCTCTGGTTGTCGGCCAGGGCCGGGATCGCCAGCGCCAGCAGGAAGATGCCGACGAACGCGACGATCGCGACCACCAGGCCGCCGGAGCCGCGGGCCAGGCCGGCGAACAACCGGTCGCCGAGGTGACCGACCGGGCCGAGCTCGAGCTTCGGTCCGGTCGTCGTCGGTGCCGTGGTGCTCTGACCGTCCGCGGTCACCTGGTCCGCGGTCGGGGTGCCGGCGTTGGCCTGCTCCGCCTCGGCCGCTGCCTCGTCGGAGGCCGGGCCGGTCGGCCGGTCGGGCGGGGCCGTGCCGTCTGGACTACTCATCGATGGTGCTCCAAGCGCCTGGGTCGTGGGCTTCGTCTGCTGCGGGTCCGACGAGGCGAAGCCCCGGCCGCCTCCGATGACTCGGACCGGCCGGGGCTCGCATCAGTGCAGTTTCGTCGTCAGCTGATCGACTGGATGGCGGCGTCGACCTTGGTCCGGATCGCATCCGGGAGCGGAGCGTAGTTCAGCTCGGTCAGCGAGGACTGGCCCTCGGTGCTGGAGAAGTAGCTCAGGAAGCTCTTGACCAGCGCGGTCTTCTCGGCCGGCAGACCCTTGCTGCAGGCGATCTCGTAGGTGACCAGGATGATCGGGTACGCACCCGCCTCCTTGGTCGCGTAGTCCAGCTTCATCGACAGGTCGCTGCCGGTGCCGGCCGGCTTCGCCGCGGCCAGCGCCTTACCGGCGCTCTCGGCGGTCAGCTCGACCGGGGTGCCGGAGCCGTTGTCGATCTGCGCGACACCGAGCTTGTTGTCGACGGCGTACGACCACTCGACGTAGGTGACCGAGTTCTTGGTGCTCTTCACGCCCTCGGCGACACCCGCTGACTTCTCCTTGCCGGCGCCGGTGCCGGTCCACTTCTTGGCCGGCTTACCGGTCCAGGCGCCACCGCCGGCGGCGGCCAGGTACTTGGAGAAGTTCTCGGTGGTGCCGGACTCGTCGGACCGGAAGAACACCGAGATCGGGGCGGACGGCAGCGTCACACCCGGGTTCAGCTTGGCGATCTCCGGCGCGTTCCAGGTCTTCACCGAGCCCTGGAAGATCTTCGCCGCGGTCGCGCCGTCCAGGATCAGCTTGTCCAGGCCCTCGACGTTGTAGGCGATCGCGACCGGGCCGATGACCATCGGCAGGTTCAGCGCCGCGTTGTTCTGGCAGCGCTTGGCCGCGGTGGCGGCCTCGGAGTCCCCGTCGGCCGCTTCGGTTTTCAGCGCGGAGTCCGATCCGGCGAAGTCGACCTGGGCCGCGTTGAACTGCTTGATGCCCGCACCGGAACCGGTCGGGTTGTAGTTCACCGTGACGTCGGCGCACTTCTCGTTGTACTTGGCGATGACTTCCTCGATGGCGTTCTTCTGCGCCGAGGAGCCTTCTGCGTTCAGGGTGCCCTGCGGGCAGTCGGCGCCGGTCGACGACGAACCCTCCGGGCTCGAGGAACCGGACGGCTCCGGATCACTGCCACAGGCGCTCAGAGCGAGAATGCCGAGGGATGCCACGGCGACGGTGCCGACGCGGAGCAGGCGATTGACGGACACGAGAGTGTTGCCCTTCTGCGGGAATCAGACTTCTGAACTTCCACAGACGGTAGGGAGAGCAGGTGACCGACCGGTCCGTCGTCGGTGAACGAGCGATGAACGATTGCGATAGCGTCGGCGACGGTTGGCGTGCCGCCAGGCGGCCAACAGGTGAACTGAGTTAGGAGCCGTGACTCTGCGTAGATCTGGCTGACCATTGGCTCACCTTTCGGTCACGCTCAGCGCACTGTCAACGTGAACGATCGGTGCTGCCCAGTCGTTCGATCGGTGCTGCCCAAGCCGTTGTGGTCCGGGCCAGGGCTGGGCGGGCGAGTCAGCTGGAGAAGTCTTCCGGGGCGACACCGTCGAGGAACTGGCGGAAGCGTTCGAGCTCAGCCTGCTCTTCTTCCGGGGTCGCGACGCCGGCTTCGCGCAGGACCTGTTCGGTACAGCGGATCGGGGTCCCGAGTCTGACCGCGAGGGCGACCGAGTCGCTCGGCCGGGCCGAGACGCGGGCGCCGTTGGCCAGCACGAGTTCGGCGTAGAAGACGGCGTCGCGCAGCTCGACGATCTCGACCGCCTCGATCTGCACCCCGAACGCCTGGATCAGGTCGCGCATCAGGTCGTGGGTGAGCGGCCGCGACGGACGCAGGCCCTGTTCCTCGTAGGCGATCGCGGTCGCCTCGACGGAGCCGATCGAGATCGGTAGGTAGCGGTAGCCCTCGGTCTCGCGCAGCATCATCACCGGGGCCCGGTTGGGCGATTCCATCCGGATCCCGATCAGTGTCAGTTCTCGCATCATCGTCATGGTGCGCCCCGAACCTCTCCTCAGACCCGGGCCCGGTGGGGCGCCAGGTTCCTCGGTAGGAACATACCCGCCACCTCCGCAGTCATCCGGCCACCCCTGCGGCTGTGCCTGGATCGTCACCGACCCGTGCCACTCCGTATGCCGTACCGCGGAATGCCGCGCCGATCAGGGGGCGCCGAAGCGCTCGTAGATGAGCCGGCCGTCGGTCAACCGGTGGGCGACCAGGAACGCTCCCGGCGAGAACTTGCCCACCCTCAGCCCGAGCTCCCGGGCCAGTGCCGGCAGCACCGGCCGGTGCGAGCAGACGACCGTCACCTTGCCCGGCTTCCACGCCTTCTCGGCCAGGCCGCCGAGTGCACCAGGGTCCGCGTCGTAACCACGCTCGGAGATCTCCGGCCAGAGGTGGATGTGCCTGTCGATCGAGGCGGCGTACGGCGTGATTGTCGCAACGCACCGTTCCGCATCGCTGCTGATCAGCCTGTTGGCGCCTAGTGCGGCCAGTATGCCGGTCAGCCGCTCGGCCTGGCCGGTCCCGGTGGTGCTGAGCGGCCGGACTGTGTCCTTGCTCTCCCACTCCTTTCGCTTCACCGCCTCGGCGTGACGCAGCAGGACGAGTGTGGCGACGACAGGCACGACACGATCCAGGCAGTCGAGGATGTCCACGTCACGCGGGTAGCTGAGCTTCGTGCGTGCCTTGTCCACCGGGAGCCAGGCGACCTCGTCGACCTCGCTGTTGGGCTGGAACTCGACGTCTTCGAGAGCTGCGGCGGACCAGTAGTGCACGAGCTTGTCCGCGGTTCCGCCGTTCTTGCGGACTGTGTAGCGCTGCACTCCGAGCGGTGGACCGAGGACCACCTGCTGTCCGGTTTCTTCCTCGATCTCACGCCGTGCGGCGAGCAGCACGTGCTCGTGCGGCGCGAGCTTGCCCTTCGGAAGGGACCAGTCGTCGTACCGGGGCCGGTGCACGAGCAGCACCTGCCGGGTGCCGCGGTGCTCACGCCATACGACACCGCCCGCGGCGATGACGGTCGCCGGGTTGCTCATGGAATCACCCTAGGTAATGGGTTCAGCAGTTCTGCGGCGCCCACGCGTGGCGATGAATCTTTCTTGCAGATCACGCAGCGAATCGCCGTCCGGCCCGGTCAGTCTGGCCTGCCAGGTGTCGTCGGGCTGCAGCCACCACGAGCTGGTGCCGTCGTCGAGAGCGAGGTCGAACATCTCCCGGAGCTCACCGACGTGATCCAGCTCCTTCAGCTGGACCAGCACCTCGACCCGGCGGTCCAGGTTGCGGTGCATCAGGTCCGCCGAACCGATCCACACCTCCGGCTCGCCGCCGTTCTCGAACCAGAACACCCGGCTGTGCTCGAGGAACCGGCCCAGGATGCTGCGCACCTGGATGTTCTCGGACAGCCCGGGCACACCGGGGCGGAGCGTGCAGATGCCGCGGATCCACAGCTCCACCGGTACGCCGGCCTGCGACGCCCGGTAGAGCGCGTCGCACAGGGCTTCGTCGACCAGGCTGTTCACCTTGATCCGGACCCGGGCCGGACGACCGGCCAGGTGGTGCTGCACCTCTCGGTCGATGCGCTCGAGCAGCCCTCGTCGTACCGACTGAGGAGCGACCAGGATCCGCCGGTACCCGGCGCTGCGGGCGAACCCGGAGAGGTGGTTGAACAGGTGTGCGATGTCCTCGGTGACCACTCTGTCGCTGGTGAGCAGTCCGAGGTCCTCGTACAGCCGGGCGGTCTTGGGGTGGTAGTTGCCCGTGCCGATGTGGGCGTACCTGCGCAGGCCGTCCGGCTCGTCGCGGACCACCATCGACAGCTTGCAGTGCGTCTTGAGGCCGATGACGCCGTACACGACGTGGCAGCCGGCATGCTCCAGCTGACGGGCCCACTTGATGTTCGCCTGCTCGTCGAAGCGCGCCTGGATCTCCACCAGCACCAGGACCTGCTTGCCGGCCTCGGCGGCGTCGATCAGCGCGTCGACGATCGGGGAGTCACCGCTGGTCCGGTAGAGCGTCTGCTTGATCGCGAGCACGTGCGGGTCTGCCGCGGCCTGCTCGATGAACCGCTGCACACTCGTCGAGAACGAGTCGTACGGGTGGTGCACCAGCACGTCGCGCTGCTTCAACGCGTAGAACATGTCCGCCGGGTTGGCGGTCTCCACCTCGGCCAGGTGCGGGTGCGTCGACGGTACGAACGCCGGGTACTTCAGCTCGGCCCGGTCCAGACCGGCGATGGCGAAGAGGCCGCGCAGGTCCAGCGGACCGGGCAGCTCGAACACCTCTGCCTCGGTGACACCCAGCTCCGACAGCAGCAGCGCCTTCACCTGCGGATCGATCGACTCCTCGACCTCGAGCCGGACCGGCGGACCGAACTTGCGGCGCAGCAGCTCCTTCTCGAGCGCGGCCAGCAGGTTCTCGGCGTCGTCCTCCTCGACCTCCAGGTCCTCGTTGCGGGTGACCCGGAAGGTGTGGTGCTGGATGACCTCCATCCCCGGGAACAGCTGTCCCAGGTGGGTCGCGATGACATCCTCCAGCGGCACGAACCGGCCCTCGGCCACCTGGATGAACCGCGGCAGCAGCGGCGGCACCTTCACCCGGGCGAAGTGCTCGCCGCCGGTGTCGGGGTTGCGAACCACGACGGCCAGGTTCAGCGAGAGGCCGGAGATGTACGGGAACGGGTGCGACGGGTCCACTGCCAGCGGGGTCAGCACCGGGAACACCCGCTCCCGGAAGAACCGGGTCATGTCCTCGCGCTCGGAGCTCTCCAGCTCGTCCCAGCGGAGGATGTCGATGCCCTGCTCGATCAGCGCCGGCTGGACCGCCTTCCTCCAGGTCTCGGCGTGCCGGTCCATCAGCTCGCGGCTGCGCGTCAGGCTGCGGTCGAGAACCTCGCGCGGCATCAGCCCGCTGGCCGCCTTCACCGCTACTCCGGCGGCGATCCGGCGCTTCAGACCGGCGATCCGGACCATGTAGAACTCGTCCAGGTTGCTGGCGAAGATGGCCAGGAACTTGGCCCGCTCGAGCAGTGGGATCCGATCGTTCTCGGCCAGTTCCAGGACCCGCTGGTTGAAGGCGAGCCAGCTCAGCTCGCGGTCCGAGAACCGATTCGTCGGAAGGTCTCCGGCCGCCGCGATGTCGTACGGCGGCTCGACGTCGTACTCCCGGTTGTGGGATGCCAGCAAGTCTCCAGCCACGTTGACCAGCATCCCACCCTTTGATGAACGATAGGTTGCCGAGGGCATGTCGATCTTCATTGCCTCGGTTCACCGCTCTTGTTGCTAGCGTCACTCCTTGTGAACCCACGACTGGACTCGCTGCTCCGCGGCACGGTGACCGCCGTACAAACGAACGCTTTGACACCGCTGTACGCGCTGCCCACGGCCGTCCGGCGCCGGCTCGCCGGCGCACCGATCCAGATCGACGGCAACACCCTCGACCCCGAGCTGCAACTGCTCCTGCGGGTGCAGGCATTGTTGCCAAGAAGAACGAAATCCGACGCCGCCACCGCCCGCGCGCACCTGAAGACCTTGTGCAATCTGGTCTCCGGTCACCCCCGCGAACTACAGCGCGTGACCGATCTCACCGTCCGCGGCGCCGACGGCCAACTCGGCGCCCGCCTCTACGTCCCGCGCGACGCCGGCCGCGGCCTGCTGGTCTTCCTCCACGGCGGCGGCTGGGTCGTCGGCGACCTCGACACCCACGACGCGCTCTGCCGCGCGCTCGCCGCTGACGCCGGCATCCAGGTCCTGTCGGTCGACTACCGGCTCGCCCCGGAGGCCCCGGCCCCGACCGCCGCCGAGGACGCCATCGCCGCCTTCACGTGGGCCGTCGACCACGCCGAAGACCTCGGCGCCGACCCGTCTCTGGTCGCCGTCGGCGGTGACAGCGCGGGCGGCAACCTCGCCGCCGTCGTCGCTCAGCAGTGCGTCCGCCGCGACCTCCCGCGACCCGCCCTCCAGGTCCTGCTCTACCCCGCCCTCGACCTGGTCAGCCGCCGCCCCAGCCGAGACCTCTTCGGCGAAGGCGGCTTCATCCTCACCGAAGCCGACATCATCTGGTACCGCGACCACTACACCCCGGACCCGTCAATCCGCCCCGACCCTATCGTGTCGCCACTACTGGCAGACGACCTCACCGGCCTGCCCCGCACCTACATCACCACCGCCGGCTTCGACCCCCTCCGCGACGAAGGCACCGAGTACGCCGAGGCCCTCAAAGCCGCCGGCGTCGAGGTAACCCACCACCCCCACCCCTCCCTAACCCACGGCCACAGCCACCTACAAACCCTCCCCGGCCTAACCCGCCAGGCCCACGAAGCCCTAACCACCCACCTCCGCCAAACCCTCAACTCCTAACCCCCCGGCTCAACCAAAACCGGCACAGCCTCCCGAATCTGAAGAGGGGTGCCCGGGCCGGTGACGGGGACCAGATCATCGACGTATTGCCAACCTGTCCCTGCGACGTTGAATCGGGCTGCGTAGTGAGTGGTCACCGAGACGCTCACGTCGCCGCGGTTCAGGTATTTGTGAGTGATCTCTTTTGCAGGGTATGGCTTGCCCGGCGACGTCGTCGTCAGAGTCGCACCGTCGCCGAAGTTCCAGGTGTAGGTCATGGGCGTCGCCTCGACAACCACTGGGAAACCCAGAAGGTCAACGGTTTGCACTGTGACCTTGCCTTGATCTGTGTAGACGATCGTGTCCAGGTTTACCAAGGTTCTGCCCGCAGGTTGGATTTTCACTCCGAGCTTTGGAAACAACACGTCTCGGTACCGTGTCAGGATCTGTAGCCAGGTAACGTCCGCGGGGCGAGGGATGCGTATAGCGGTGGGGCGTTGCTCGACCTGTTGCGGTCGGTCGGGAGTGAAGGGCAGGCAGCGCGTCGGGCCCGGAGTCGTTCCGTCATCTTGAGTCGTTCCGCACAGACCGATATTGAGGCGGAAGTCTCGGCGCGGCCCAACGGTAGCCCTCCGCTCTTTCGGGGGAGTGGCCTTTCCGGGACCTTTCGCCGGTGATACACGTTTGGCTTTCGGTGGAGGAGCGTCGCCGAGGCGCGTCGTCTGATTGGTCGTGGTGCCTTTGAGGCGCAAACCCTCGCGCTTCGCCCTGCCGGTCGTTGCCGGCGGCTTGCTCTTCGGCGGCTTTGGTGACGGTTTGGCTGTTATGGATACCGCCGGTACCTCGACCTGTTGCGACGTGGCATAGGCATTGTTGCCCCAGAAGATCAGCGGCGCGACGGTCGCGCCGAGCATGACAGCCTTCAGCCCGTTGGTCGTCATCGTTCTTCGAGCTTTATCTCGTACATGATCCAGTTGCCACCATTGGAAGACAACGCGATCTGTTCGGTGTAGCTCGCAGGTTTGCTCGTGACCGGCTTCGCCGACGGTGATTCCTTGGTCGTGTATGCGCCGACTGTGACTCTTGCGGAACCACCGAGGTGGCCACTGTCTCTCCGGACCAGCTCGCTCACCTCGGTCACTCGCTCGAAGTAGTCACCGCTGAGGCCGCCATTGGCGCCGTTGACCTTCGCTGCGAACCCGGCGTACTGCTTGCATCCCTCACATCCAGCTTCGCTTGCGGCGAGGAGTGGGGCGCCGTCGCCGGTTTGCGAGGCGTAGTTCATCAGGTCGATGTAGTGCCGAACGAACGCTTCGGCCGCGCCGAGGGTGAGGCCATCGGCCGCGGGTGGGCGAGACGGAGGGCCGGAGGGCGACGCCGAGGTAGTTGTCGGGGGAGTCGTTCCGGTTGGGCCGTTCGATGTGGTGGCTGGTGCGCTTGTTGGATTGGTGTTGGGGCGGCCGGCTTCGGGGCTGCTGGTGCAGGCGGTGAGGAGTGCGGTGGTTAGGCAGGCCAGAAGGAGTGGTAGTGGCCTGTTGCGGTTAGTCACGAGTGTCAGCCCTCCGTAGTCGACACGATCGTAACGGCGGGCGGGAGCGGTTCGGGATGTCAAAAAGTGCAGCTGTGGATAAGTGGTTGGGGCCGGGAGCCGCCCGGCTGGGGGGTTAGAGGCACGGACGGCTCCCAGCTGATGATGAGACGGGGGTGGGTGCGGCTTATGACGCGAAGTGAGCAGGCGAGTTCGCTGTGATGCCGTTCACAGTGGGTTGGTTGGGGCGAACTGGACGTCCAGGGCGGCTGTGGTGAAGCCGAGCGAGGTGTAGAGGCCTCGGGCGGCGGTGTTGGTGCCGTCGACGTACAGGACGATGGCGTCCAGGCCGCGGTCCTCCTGCAGGTAGTGCAGACCCTGGAGGGTCAGGGCCTTGCCGAGGCCGCGGCCCTGGTAGGCGGGGGATACGCCGACGACATAGACCTCGCCAACCCCGTCCTCGACCTTCGTCCAGTGGAAGCCGGCCAGTGCGCCACTCGTCGAGTCCACGGCCAGGAAGAAGCCGGCCGGGTCGAACCACGGCTGCTGGAGTCGCTCGGCCAGGTCGGCGGCTGTCCAACTGCCCTGCTCAGGGTGGTCCGCAAACGCCTGGCTGTTGACCTCCAGCCACGCCGCCTCGTCTTGCCCAGGTACGAACGCCCGTACGGCGATCCCGTCCGCCCAGACCGGTTCGGGGAGTGAGGCCCTGGTACGGCGGAGGAAGTACAGCTCTCGGGTCACCTCCAGGCCCAGTCGGGCTGCGAGTTCATCGCTGCCGGGGAGTCGTCCATGCGCCCACACGCGGAGCTGCGCACCACCGTGGTCGAGCAGCATGCGTAGTAATGCAGTACCGGCGCCTTGTCTTCTGGCTGTGGGGGAGACGACCAACTCGGCCGAGCCGTCCGGTGACAGGGCGCCGTACCCGATCAGGTTTCTGGCGCTTTGGAGCCCGGACACCTCGATCGTGCCCGGTTCGCCCTCGTATGCAAGGACATGGAGGTCGCCTGGGTGTTCGCCGTCGAGGTGGAGCAGGGTGCGCTCCGACAGTGGATTCACCCCGTCGCTCTGTGCTGCCGCGCGGGCGATTTCCGTGACGGCGGAGGCGGTGGCCGAGGGCAACGGTGAGGGTACGGCTTCGAGGGTCACCGGAATACCGTAAAAGGTCCGGGTCAGTTCATGCTCAGGTCCTTGGAGAGGTCACGCCAAGTCGGGTACTTTTCGCGGCACCGCACACCAGCGGTGACCGAGACTACGACGGAGTAGACATGGCCTTGACAGGACGAGACAAGACGCGGCTGCGCGGACGGCGGGCCGTCGGCCTGCTTGCCGCCGGGATGGCCGCGGTACTCGGCTTGGCCACGGGGGGAACCGTGACCCAGGCTGCGACGGCCAAACCCAAGCCGACGCACACCCAGATCCAGCTGCTCGCTCTCAACGACTTCCACGGCAACCTGGCCCCGAACAGCCCGACCAGCTCGAGCGGCAACGTCAACGGCACGCCCGCGGGTGGCGCCGAGTTCCTCGCGACGCACCTGAAGCAGATGCGCGCGGCCGCCGCGGCCAAGGGTCAGCAGTCCGTCACGGTCGCCGCGGGTGACCTGATCGGTGCCTCGCCGCTGCTGTCGGCGGCGTTCCACGACGAGCCCACCGTCGAGGCGCTGAGCGGGATGGGTCTGGAGATCGCCTCCGTCGGCAACCACGAGTTCGACGAGGGCTGGCACGAGCTGCTCCGGATGCAGACCGGCGGCTGCCTGCCGGACGGCGACGGGCAGAACAACCAGAACTCCTGCCCCGACCCGGCGAAGCCGTTCACGGGTGCCAAGTTCAAGTACCTGTCGGCGAACGTGTTCTTCGAGAACACCCAAGAGACGCTGTTCGCGCCGTACAAGATCAAGACCTTTGAGGACGGCCGCAAGGTCGGGTTCATCGGTATGACGCTGGAGGACACCCCGAACATCGTCACCAAGTCCGGTGTCGAGGGCCTCACCTTCACCGACGAGATCGCGACCGCCAACAAGCTGGTCCCGATCCTGAAGAAGAAGGGGGTCGAGTCGATCGTCGTGCTGCTGCACGAGGGTGGCTTCCCGGCCGACCCGCGGGCGTACAACAGCTGCCCCGGCATCTCCGGCCCGATCGTCGACATCAACGCCGGCCTCAGCCCGGAGATCGACGCGATCATCTCTGGCCACACCCACCAGGGCTACAACTGCACGCTGCTCGACTCCGACAAGCAGCCGCGGCTCGTCACCAGCGCGTCCTCGTTCGGCAAGCTCGTCACCGAGGTGCGGCTCAGCATCGACAACACGACCGGTGATGTCGACCGGGCGAACACGATCGCCAACAACCAGATCGTCACGCAGGACGTGCCGAAGGACGCCAAGACCAGCGCACTGATCACCAAGTACCAGACCTTGGTCGCGCCGATTGCCAACAAGGTGATCGGGCACATCACCACGCCGTCGGTGTCGCGGACCGCGGACGAGTCGCTCGAATCGCCACTCGGCAACCTGATCGCGGACGCTCAGCTGGCCGACCCGTCGGTGGTGACGGACGGGAAGACCCCGGTGGTGGCGTTCATGAACCCGGGCGGTATCCGTGCCGACCTCGCGTCGAATGCCGGCGCGGTCACCTACGGGCAGGCGTTCACGGTGCAGCCGTTCAACAACTTCCTGGTCTCGATGGACATGACCGGTACGCAGATCAAGGCCCTGCTGGAGCAGCAGTTCTCCGGCGTGAACGGTCCGGAAGCGCCGAAGTTCAAGGTGCTCCAGGTCGCCGGCATCACCTACACCTGGAACCCGGCCGCGGCCGCGGGCTCGAAGGTGGTCGCCGGTTCGATCAAGATCGCCGGGCAGCCGCTGGTGGACGCTACGTCGTACCGCATCGTCACGAACAACTTCCTCTCCGACGGCGGCGACGGCTTCCCGGCCTTCACCACCGCGACGAACAAGTTCTTCGGCGGCCTCGACATCGACGCCTTCGCCAACTACCTGACCGCCCACGACCCGTACACCCCGGTCGCCACCGACCGCATCTCCACCGGCTCCTGACCTCACGCCGGTACGCCGCCGCGAATCGACGTACCGGATGCAGTGGAGTTACTGACGTGCGCCGGTACGCCGCCAACCGCGGCGTACCGGCGACGCGGGCAAGTCCAGGCGGGCGGAGACGACCGGGCCGGGGCTGCGGATCCGCGGCCGTTCAGGTTGATCGTGAATCTGGGCAGGTAGGCCGGAATGCCGCGGTTTTCGGCGCATTTGTGAGGCTGAGTGGGCAGCTTTTACGTTCTGCGGGGTTGCTGGTACCTTGCGTATTCGGTCTTTTACGGAAGGTGACCGATGGCGCACGTTGCTCCGACTTCGCATCGCCGTGCGACCCGCGCGTCGCATCGCGGGCATCGCAGTGCAGACGGGCCGATCCAGCTGACCACCTGGCTGGGACTCACGTTCGCGATGGTTCTGGGTCTGGTGCTGACCGGACGCTCGCACGTCGGCGTTCACGCGGCCGGCATCACGCTGCTGGTGATGCTGGTGCCGCTCACAGTTGCGGTGTTCGGCGCCGCGTTGCGGCGCGGGATCGGTTCGGGGAAGGCAGCCCTGCTGACGGCCGTCGCACTCACGTTGGTCTTGCTCAAGTTCCTTCTCTGAACCGGGGCGTTCAGGCCCCCGATCAGCCGCCGGCGAACGGCGGGAGGGCGTCGACTTGGGCGCCCGCGTGGAGACGGGTGGCGGGGTCGGCGCGCTGGCCGTCGAGGAGGAACGTGCAGATGCCGAGCACGCGGGCGAGCTCGGGGCGGTCGGCGGAGACGGTGCCGATCAGGTCGCGGATCGAGGCGGCGTCGGCGGTAGCGGAGGACTCGCCTGCGGCCGTGCGGGCGGCGGCGAAGTACCTGATGGTGACTTCCGGCATCTGAGAGAAGGCCTCACTAATCGGTTAAGTCTTCCGCTATTATGTCAGCTTGCTCTTGCTTTCCAGTGTGACTCAGGCCCCCGGCAACGACGCCGCTGGGGCCTGACGTGCAAAAGGACCGGATCGCTCACCGGGGATCCGACGACCAGCACAAGGAGACAGCGTGAGTACGTTGCTTCTGCTGACGAACGCGCTGCAGGCCTCCACCGAGGTGCTGCCCTCGCTCGCCCTGCTGCCGCATCAGATCCGGATCCTTCCCGCCGAGGTCGCCGCACTGGTCGACGCCCCGGACGCGGATGCCGTCCTGCTCGACGCCCGCCGTGACCTGGTCGCGGTGCGTGGCGTGTCCCGCCTGATCCGGACCACCGGGATCGACGTACCGCTGATCCTGGTCGTCACCGAGGGCGGTCTGACCGCGGTGAACGCCGACTGGGGTGCCGACGACGTCCTGCTCGACACCGCCGGCCCGGCCGAGATCGAGGCCCGGCTGCGGCTGGTGATCGGCCGACTCGCCGCGGTGCGGAACGAGGACCCCGACACGTCACTGATCCGCAGCGGCGACGTCGTGATCGACGAGGCGTCGTACACCGCGAAGCTGAACGGGCGTGCGCTCGATCTGACCTACAAGGAGTTCGAGCTGTTCAAGTTCCTCGCGCAGCACCCGGGGCGGGTGTTCACCCGGGAGCAGCTCCTGCAGGAGGTGTGGGGGTACGACTACTTCGGTGGTACGCGGACGGTCGACGTGCACGTACGGCGGTTGCGCGCGAAACTCGGCCCGGAGCACGAGGCGCTGATCGGAACCGTCCGCAACGTCGGCTACCGCTTCGTCATCCCGCCCAGCACCACCCGCGAAACCGCAGACGCCAACGCCTGACCCCTTCGCTTCCCGACAAGCCGCCAGAGCCTGAGCTCCGGCGGCTTTGTCACTTCTTGATGAGGTAGCCGCTCGCCTGTACGTCGACCTGCTGCAGGCCGGGGGTGGAGCGGCGGGGCTGGTGGGCGTGGTCGTACCCCCGCACCGTGAGCTCGACCGACGTCGGCAGCTCGGTGGCCTTGGGCAACTTCCAGACGTAGGCGACGTCCTCGGCGAAACCGGGCGTGAGCACCGGGTTCATGGTCGCATCGCGCAGGTTCGTGGTGCCGAGCGGTGCGTCGGTGTCCTTGATCCCCGGTACGCCGACCAACCTGATCAGGTCGCTGGACGGCGACGTACCGGTGTCATCGGTGACCTTCAGCTTGGTCGCCACCGCGATCAGTGCGCCGCCCTCGTCAGGCCTGAACAGCGGCTTGAGGTCCTTGACCGTGACCACCCGCTGGATCGTCACCTCATACCGGCCGGCGTCGATCGCCGTACCGGCGTCAACGCGCGGCGTCTCGTCCGCAGCCTTCTTCAGACCGCCGAACGCGGCCGAGATCGCCAGCAGCACCGCGCCCGTGCTGAATGCCCACGTGCGCACCGACCGGCCGCGCACCTTGATGTCTTTCAGTTCCGGGAGTTCTTCGTCCCGGCCCCCGCTCCCCGTTTCCTGCACGGGCAGCAGCCTAACGATCGAGAGGTCCGGTTGAATGGTGTCGTGGACAGCGGGCTGGTGGTGCGGGCGGGCGTGGTGATCCCGGAGACGGAGCTGCAGTGGCGCTTCTCCCGGTCCAGCGGTCCGGGCGGCCAGTCGGTCAACACGACGGACAGCCGGGTCGAGCTGAGTTTCGACGTCGCCGGTACGACGGCCTTCACCGACGTACTGCGGGCTCGCGCGCTCGAGCGACTGCAGTCGCGGCTGGTGAACGGCGTACTGACCGTGGCCGCATCGGAGCACAAGTCCCAGTGGCGCAACCGGGAGGCGGCGCGGACCCGGCTGGCGGCGTTGCTGCGGGACGGGATCGCGGCGCCGCCACGGCAGCGGCGGCCGACCAGGCCCAGTAAGAACTCGGTCCGCCGCCGGCTGGACGAGAAGAAGCGCCGCGGCGAGACCAAGCGCCTCCGCTCCCGCCCCGACGATTGAAGCGCTGCCCCAGAGGAACCGCTGCCCCAGAGAACCGCAGCCCTAGAAGAACTGACAAGCCCCACGTGTCCGAGGGGTGAACGAGCGTTTGAGCCCATACACCAGCGACGTACTCTGGATGGTCATGAGCCTGGGGATGTGGGTGCTGGTCGGTGCGGTCGCCGCCGGCGTCGTCCTCAGTTTGCTCAAATCCAAGCTCGACGGGCGGTTCCGGGGCACCCGGCTGCTGCGAAAGGCACAGGCGCACGAGGTGGACAGCGTGGACCGGGTTTCAGCGGCGGACGTCGGCGGTGAGCTGGGCGAACGCGCGACACTGCTGCAGTTCTCCTCGGCCTTCTGCGCGCCGTGCCGGGCGACCCGCCGGACGCTGGCCGAGGTCGAGGGCATGGTCGACGGCGTGCGCCATGTCGAGCTCGACGCGGAGGCTCATCTCGAGCTGGTCCGTCGGCTGGACATCCTCCGCACCCCGACGACGCTGGTGCTCGACAGCACCGGCGCGATCGTCAAGCGGGCCAGTGGTGCGCCCCGCAAGCCCGACGTGATCGCCGCGCTGGCGACCGCGATCGAGCACGCACCCCGCTGAGCCGCGTCCGGTAGCTGTCACCGGATGGCGGATGGACCGTCAGTTAGGTGATGCTTTGGCCGTGAGCTATCAAGCCGGTTGGTACGACGACCCCCAGGACCAGTCCCAGCAGCGCTATTGGGACGGCAGCGCGTGGACGGACAACCGCCGTCCGCGGCAGGGTCCTCCGCCGTACCAGGGCACGTTCGGCCAGCCCGCCGGCCAGCAGTTCGGGCAGCCGGCCCAGCACGGCCAGGTGTACGGCGGCGCCCAGCCAGGGCCGGCGCAGTACGGGCAACCACAGCAGTACGGCGGTCAGCCGCAGCAGTACGGTCAACCGCAGCAGTACGGCGGCCAGCCGCAGCAGCCGTACCCGCAGCAGCCACACGGACAGGGCTACGGCTATCCCGGCCAGCGGGTGGCTGCCACCCCTGACGGTCAGCAACTCTCCGGCTGGTGGCGGCGGGTGTGGGCTCGCGTCATCGACTCGATCATCGTCGGCATCATCGGCCTGCCGTTCACCGGCTACTTCTACTGGCAGTACTTCAAGTCCGTGTGGGCGTATATGGAAGACACCATGGACGCCGCCGCGGCCGGTACGCCGCAGACGAGCTTCGCGCTGCCCGAGGACGCCTACCAATGGATGATCCCGGCGGTGCTCATCGGCTTGGTCGTCTCGTTCGTCTACGAGTACTTCTTCCTCACCCGCAGCGGTGCAACACCCGGCAAGAAGGCACTGGGGATCGCGGTCCGGCTGCGCGACGTGCCCGGTCCGCCGCCGGGAATCGCGGTGGTCAAGCGGTTCGGCGTCTACAACGGGCTCAGCCTGCTCAGCGCGATCCCGCTGGTCGGCACCCTGTTCAGCTTCGTCAGCCTGATCAACTACCTCTGGCCGCTGTGGGACGACAAGAAGCAGTCGCTGGCCGACAAGGCCGCTGCAACCAACGTGGTCAGGACCTAGCGTGTCCGCAATGTGATCAATTGTCTCATCTAATGGGACCACGGGTGGCAGGCCCGCCCGATTTCCGTACTCTCGATCCGTGGCTTACACGACATGGCTGACCAAGCGCCGGGCAGTGGACAACTGCCGGATGCGCT
Organism: Kribbella steppae; assembly: GCF_004342025.1. Taxonomy (GTDB): domain Bacteria; phylum Actinomycetota; class Actinomycetes; order Propionibacteriales; family Kribbellaceae; genus Kribbella; species Kribbella steppae. Next base: position 223,570 of record NZ_SLWN01000003.1, read on the forward strand.
CGTCGCTGTGTCGTCGCCGCTGACCAGGCGGCGTCCCGAGCGCTGCGGAGACCGGTAGCTGAGCACGGTTCCGCGTACGTCGCCTCCCGCGTGTCCGGGCGGGTCTGACTCGAACCATCTCCTCCTCCGGGAGTCGTCATGTCCGATCAGACGGCACAACTCTCCACCAAGGTCGACCCGCGCGGGCTCCGGTTCGCGGCGGGCGTCACTACCGTGCTGCTCGCTCTGACGCTGATCCTGAACAGCGCCTGGCCGCTCGCGGTCCAGGCCGTGGTGTTCGCGATCTCGGTTGCGTTCGGCGTCCAGGCGTCGCCGTACGGGCAGCTGTTCAAGCGGCTGATCCGTCCCCGGCTGGGTCCGCCCAAGGAGCTGGAGGACGCGGCCCCGCCGCGGTTCGCCCAGCTGGTCGGCCTCGTCTTCGCGGTCGCCGGTCTGATCGGGTACCTGACCGGCGTCACCGTGCTGGGCGTGGTCGCCACCGGATTCGCCCTGGTCGCAGCCTTCGTGAACGCGGCCGTCGGGCTCTGCCTCGGGTGCGAGGCCTATCTGCTGATCCACCGCATTCGTACGCCAACCCGTGACACCAACGCAGCTACCAACTGAGAGGCAGCACACAATGAGCAGGGAATCCGCTCTCGTCTCGGCCGACTGGGTCGAGGAGCACAAGACCGACGCCGGTGTCGTCCTGATCGAGGTCGACGAGGACGTCTCGGCGTACGACGCCGGCCACATCGCCGGTGCGATCAAGCTGGACTGGAAGGACGACCTGCAGGACCCGGTCCGGCGCGACTTCGTCAGCCAGGAGCAGTTCGAGGCGCTGCTGTCCGATCGCGGCGTCAAGAACGACGACACGGTCGTCCTGTACGGCGGCAACAACAACTGGTTCGCGGCCTACGCGTACTGGTACTTCAAGCTGTACGGCCACGGTGACGTCCGGCTGCTCGACGGCGGCCGCAAGCGCTGGGAGCTGGACAGCCGCGAGCTGACCGACGACGTCGTCAAGCGCGAGGCCACCGAGTACAAGGCCCAGGCGCCGGACCTGAACATCCGCGCCTTCCGCGACGAGGTCGGCGACGCCATCGGCGTGAAGAACCTGGTCGACGTCCGCAGCCCCGACGAGTACGCCGGCCGGCTGCTGGCCCCGGCCCACCTGCCGCAGGAGCAGGCGCAGCGTGCGGGTCACATCCCGACCGCCGCGAACATCCCCTGGAGCAAGGCCGCCAACGACGACGGCACCTTCCGGGCCGACGACGAGCTGAAGGCGCTGTACGCCGACGCCGGTGTCGACTTCGGCAAGGACACCATCGCCTACTGCCGCATCGGCGAGCGGTCGGCGCACACCTGGTTCGTCCTGCACGAGATCCTCGGTCAGGCGAACGTGAAGAACTACGACGGTTCCTGGACCGAGTGGGGTTCGCTGGTCGGCGTACCCGTTGCCCTCGGCGACGAGCCCGGAAAGGCCTGACACATGTGCGGAGCGAAAAAGGGCGGCCTCGACCTCAAGGGTGTCGATGTCGACAAGGAAGCCGTGATCCAGGGCCAGGTCCTGCGCGGTGAGGAGCCGGTCGGCGGCGCGTACGTGCGGCTGCTGGACGCCTCTGGTGAGTTCACCGCCGAGGTGCCGACGTCGGCGACCGGGCACTTCCGGTTCTTCGCGGCGCCGGGCAGCTGGACGCTGCGGACGCTGGCCCCGAAGGCCGAGCCGGTGGACCGGGAGGTCGTCGCCCAGTACGGCGCGGTCGCCGAGGTGGCCGTCGCCGTCTGAGCGGTACGCCGAAACTGCGTCGTCACCAATGGTGCTGGTCGATCGTTACTGATGGTGCCGCCGCCACCTGACGGCGGCCCACCCTGATGCAGGCCCCGAAGGGCTCGGACCTTGCGCGTCCGGGCCCTTCGGCATGTCCGGATTGGCTTGTACGACGGCGGTTCCGGCCATCACTCCGGAGTTACGGGTAGGCCCCGAAAATCTTGCGCTCCGAGCCTGGATGTAACGGTTTGATCTCGGAGCGGTACGTTCTCGTTACCTACCGCAACCGACTGAGTTGTGTCTGTGTCCTGGCCCGCCATCCGGGTCACGTCATCACTCAGGGAGGAGGGGTCATGAGACCCCGCATCGGATACAAGAAGCTCGCTGCCGTCGGTGTCGCGGCGGTTGTCGGCGTAGCTTCTACGATCGCGCTGACCTCGGGCTCGGCGTCCGCGTCGCCCGTTTTCGGATACAGCGGCTACGCGTTCGGCACCGACGTCCAGTCGGGCCTGGCGAACAGCGGCCCGCAGGTCGTCAGCCAGATCAGCTGCACCACGGACTCGAACCGGTCCGACAAGAACGACCTCGCCGCCGCGAACGTCAACAACCACGCCATCGCCCGCACCGTGCGGACCGACACCCACTCGTTCAACAACAAGAACGGCAACGGTGTCACCAGCAACGCGACCGCGGTCGACATCAAGCTCGGCAACCTGCTTCACCTGACGGGTGTGAAGACCACCACCACGTCGGTGTACAAGAACGGCAAGCTGTCCTACACCGGTAGCACCACCTTCGCCGGCGTGAAGATCGGTGCCGTCTCGGTGCCGTCGCTGCTCAAGCCCGAGCCGAACACCAAGGTCGCCGTTCCGGGCCTCGGCTACATCGTGCTGAACCGCGTCGGTGGTGTGAAGACCAACACCGGCATCTACTCGTACGCGCAGGCCGTCGTGCTGCACGCGAACGTGAAGAACCAGTACATCCCCGAGGGTGTCGACGTCGCGGTGCTGAAGACCCGCGCGGAGATCACCAAGCCGGCCACCGCGATGGTGATCGGTGACGCCTACGGCACCAAGGCGCACGTGGACAAGCTGGTCGTCTCCGGCCCGACGTCCTACCAGTCCACCTGCCAGGGCACCGAAGGCAAGACGGTCCGGGTCGCGGTCGGCGAGCTGAACATCCCGAAGGTCGCCTACGTGGGTGCGGTCTACACCACGAAGAACGGCTTCATGAGCCTGGACAAGTCCGCGGTGAAGTTCACTTCGCACACCGCGGGTGTCAAGGTCGGCAACCTGTCCATCGGCGCGATCGAGTCCTCGGCCGCGGCGTGGAAGACCAAGGACGGCAAGGTCGGTCTGGACTGGTCCGGCAGCATCGTCTCGATCAAGGTCGGCAACAAGTCCTACGCCGTGCCGAACAAGCCGAACAGCACCCTGGACATCCCGGGTGTCGCCAAGCTGACCTTCAACCAGGTCGTCAAGCAGCAGCGGTACATCGCGGTCAACGCTCTGGTGATCGACGTGTACAGCCTGAACACCAAGGTCATCGTCGGCCACTCGGCCGCCGGCGTCATCGGCTGATCCAGCCGAACGCACCTCTCTGAGTCGAACCTCACCGATTCAGAACACAACACACCGGCCCCGGCTGGATCCCAAGGATCCGGCCGGGGCCGTTCGTTGTCCGCGGCTCAGGCGTCGAGGATGAGGGTGACCGGGCCGTCGTTCACCAAGGCGACGTCCATGTGGGCGCCGAAGCGGCCGCGTTCCACCTTGGCGCCCAGTGACTCCAGGGCAGTGCAGAAGGCGTCGTACAAGGGCTCGGACACCGGGCCGGGGGCGGCGGCGCTCCACGACGGGCGGCGGCCCTTGCGTGTATCGGCGTACAGGGTGAACTGGCTGATCGCGAGGATCGGTGCCTGCTCGTCCGCGCAGGAGCGTTCGTCGCGGAGGATGCGGAGGGTCCAGATCTTCGACGCGAGGGCTTGTGCCTTCTCCGCTGTGTCGTCATGGGTGACGCCGAGGAGGACCACCAGTCCCGGCGCGTCGATCGCGCCGACGACCTCGTCCTCGACGGTGACCGATGCCTGGCTGACGCGCTGTACGACTGCTCTCATGACACCATCCTGCCGTGCGGGAGATCGTCCGGTAATCAGGGCGTCCGGCAGGCAAATATCCCGTCAACAGACTGGATCTGGCAAGATCTGTTCATGGCCTCGACTCTGATCACTGTTGCTCCCACCGGCGCCGAGACCGCCAAGGCGGACTGCCAGGCGTTGCCGACCACGCTCGACGAGTTGGTGGAGACGGCGAAGCGCTGCGAGGCCGCCGGGGCCGCGATGATCCACATCCACATCCGCGACGGCGAGCACAAGCCGACGCTGGACCTCGGCCGGCTGACCGAGACGGTGGCCGCGGTCCGGCAGAACACGGCACTGATCGTGCAGCTGTCGACCGGCGGCGCGGTGACCGATCCCTTCGACCACCGGCTCCGGGTGCTGGATGCCGCGCCGGACTCGTGCTCGCTGACGATGGGCACGGTCAACTTCGGCGACGACGTGTTCATGAACCCGTGGCCGTTCGTGACCGAGCTCTACCAGCTGACACAGGAGCGCGAGGTCGTGCCGGAGTTCGAGCTGTTCGACCTCGGGCACGTGGCCGCCCTGCACCGGTTGCTGGACAAGTTCGGTCTGCCGTACGGCGGCCGGGTGCACTGCGACCTGGTGATGGGCGTACCGGGCGGCATGCCTGGTAAGACGGACGCCTTGGTTGCCGCGGTCAACGCTCTGCCGGCCGCGGTCACGTCCTGGTCGGCGACGGGAGTCGGGCGTACGACGATCCCGGTCGCGCTGGCCGCGTTGTCGAAGGGCGGCCACCTGCGGGTGGGGATGGAGGACACGCTGACCCTGGCCAAGGGGCAGCCGGTCACCCACAACGCGGAGCTGGTCGAGCGGGCGGCAGCCCTCGCGACGCTGGCGCAGCGCCTGCCGATGTCGCCGGACGAGGCCCGCCAGCTGCTCAACGTCAAGCGCTGAATTGTTGCCTCGCGCAACGGGGGACCGACGGACAGGATGTCTCTGCTCATCGGGTCGCCGTCGTCCACTCCCGCCCGCCTGGATTGTGCGGGCGACGGGACTACCACCTGTCCTTCGGTTCCGGCCCGGGATCCGTCCGGCCGTGGCGTGCGTCTGTCCGGAGGTGGTGGCACCGGTCGGGGCTTAGGCTTGGCGGGTTGAGGAGAGGAGTCGACGGGTGAAGACGCAGTTGCGGTCGTCCGACGATGACGAGCGCGCCATGGCCGACCTGGCCGAGGTCTCCGACTGGAGATCCGTCTGGGGTCCGCCGGGAGCCGGTCTGGACGCGATCCGCGCCCTCGTCTCCCGGGTCAGCGCGGTCACCGGCTGGCGTCCGTGGGCTCCCGGCAACATCGATCCCAACCGCTACACCTGGGGCCTGGTCACCCCGCGCGAGACCGTGATGCTCGTGCTGCCGGACGCCGTACTGCCGGAGAGTCCGCGCAGCGGCTGGTCGGCGTACGAGATCGGCGCGGCGGAGGTGGCCGACGCCGAGGAAGGGCTGGACGACCACTGGCCCGCCCAGCTCGCGCTGGGGCGGAAGCACTGGGGTGCTCCGGTGTTCGTCGGCCCGGGATTCGATCCCCGGGTTCCTCCGGAGTGGCGGGGTCGCCGTCGTCACCTGGCGGTCTGGCTGCGGCCGGGCGCCGAGTTTCACCTGTACGCGACACAGCCCGGGCCGGATGACACGCAGGCGGGCTTCGGGTACTCCGTCTATGCGAGCGAGGTGGCGTGATGGCCGACGCGGAAGACATTTTCCAGCAGGCACTTGCCGAGGTGCGCAGGCAGCTCCAGGCCTTGCGCCGGATCGTGGACGGTCTCAGCCGCCGGCAGCAGGCGCGCTCGTTGCTCGAGCAGATGCGCAACGCGCGGCAGCAGAATCCCGAGCTCGACCGGGCGCTGAACGACCGCGAACGGTCGTACCAGTGGGGAGAGCACGAGCGGCAGATCCAGCAGATCCAGGACGAGACGAGCCGGCTGCAGGAGGACAACGCCCGGCGGGCGGAGGAGATCCAGCGTCAGCAGGAAGAGCTCCGGCGGCGAGACGAGGCGAACCTCGACGGTGACGGTGACCGGGTGCCCGACGACGTCGAGAACCGGCGTGCGGCCGAGGACGCGAACCGCGTGCGCGACGAGCAGGCAGCGGAGGAGGATCAGTACCGCGACCAGGACGGCGACGGTGTCGACGACGCTGTCCAGGATCGCGAACGGGAGCAGGCCGAGCAGGACCGGCAAGCCGAGGCGCGGAAGGAAGAGGAGCGCGGGCGGGACCGCGAGGAGCAGGAGCGGGCCGAGCAGGGTGCTGACGCGGCGGCTCCGGTGGCAGCCGCAGGTACGGCGGCAGTCGTCGCCGACGAACTCGACGACGAACGCGATGACCGCACGGCCGACCTGGACGAGTCGGAGCAGGCTCGGCAGAACGAGCTGGACGAGCCCGACGCCGAGCAAGCCCCCGAGCTTGGTGGCGACGGTGTGATCAGGCCTGCCGGGGAGCAGGCTCGGCAGGCGGAGCTGAACGAGCCGGATGCCGAGCAGGTTCGACAGGGCGAGCTGGATGGGCCGGACGCTGAGCAGGACGGGCTGGACGGGCCGGAGGCTGAGCAGGCCCGGCAGGAGCCGGAAGCTGAGCAGGGCGGGCAGTACGTCGACTCCGACGGTGCGGCGCCGCCGGTAATCGGTGCTGACCAGCCGGCCGCGCAAGCCGACGTACAGGACCAGCAGCAGCCGGCCGCGCAGGCTGATGGGCAGAACCAGCAGGGGGAGCGCCCCCACGACCCGCTCGAGGACCAGCTGGATCGGGACCGCGCTCAGCACCAGGGCGGTCGCACGGGCATCACCGCCGACAGCATCAACGGCGTGGACACCAGAGGCCAGCAACTGCCGGAAGGTGTGTACACCGGCAGCGCACAGAACCTGCGCGTCGAAGGAAGAGGCGCCGGCAACGACGAGCGTGGCGCAGAAGCCGATGCCGGCGAGGGCGGGGGCAGGGCGAACATCCAGTTCGCCGGCGGCACGGTCGACGGTGTGCAGCTCCCCAACGATCGCTCCGTCGACCTGGAGGAGTTCGAGCGGCTCAGGGCGACCCAAACCGGTACGAACCCGGCGGGTGGGGCTGCCACGACTCCCACGGAGGAGACGCTCGCAGGCGGAGCTCGCGGCGGCAAGACACCTGGCCAGCAGCACGCGCAGACCATGAACCGCGGTGGTCGAGGCAACGAAGGCTCCGGACTCGAGCCGAAGGGCCGCTAGTACCCGCTAGTACACGATGGCCTGGGCGTTGTCGGCCAGGATCTCCTCGGTGAACGCCGGAGCGCCCGCGATGCGGGCGCCTGGCAGGAGGTCGTCCGAGGTCAGGTCGCGACGCTTGGCGCACTGGGTGCAGACGGTCAGCTGACCGCCCTCCAGCACCGCCGCGACCAGCTCCGCCAGCGGTGCTGCGTGCGGGAGGTCGAAAGCCTCAGCCCGACCGGGTACGCCGAACCAGACCGCCTCCCCGGTCAGCCACAGCGACACCGTGGCCCCGGCGGCGACAGCGGTCGCGGCCACCGTGAATGCCTGGTTGGCGCGTTCGGGCGCTTCGGCGCCTGCGGTCAGCTTGATCACCAGCGTGCGGGACATCACGCCACGGTAGCCGAAGGACCCCGGCGACCATCCTCTAGACTGCTTGACGTGCTGCACGTCATCTTCACCAGTCTGCTGGTCCTGGTCTGTGTCTTCATGGCCTGGTTCTCGGCGTTCGTCGTCTACCGGCTGTACCGCGGCCGGAGCACGAACTGAGATGGCGTTCGAGATCCCGCAGGACCTCCACCCGGACCTGATGCCGCTGGCCTGGTTGCTCGGTCGCTGGGAGGGCCGCGGTCACGGGGACTACCCGACGATCGAGAAGTTCGAGTTCGGCCAGCAGATCGACTTCAGCCACAACGGCAAGCCCTACCTGCACTACGTGAGCCAGACCTACGTGGTCGGCGAGGACGGGAAGAAGGAGCGCCCGCTCGCGGTCGAGACCGGGTTCTGGCGGCCCAAGCCGGACAACAAGCTCGAGGTGATCCTCGCGCACCCGACCGGCTTCGCCGAGATCTGGTACGGCGAGATCGAGGGCGCCAAGATCGAGATGCGTACCGACGTCGTCGCCCGCACGGAGACGGCCAAAGAGGTCACCGCCGGCCACCGGCTGTACGGCCTGGTCAAGGGCGAGCTGATGTGGGCCTACGACATGGCCGCCGAGGGTCAGCCGCTCCAGCCCCACCTCTGGGCCACCCTCGTACGCATCTGAGCTTCAGCTCTCGGCCACCCAGGAGTACTCCACCTTGGGGCGGCCGCTGCGGCCGTCGTAGCGTTGGGTGCGCAGGGCCTGGCCCTGGTCCGCGAGGTGTTCGAGGTAGCGTCGCGCCGTGATGCGTGAGGTGCCGAGCGAGGCGGCGACCTCCTCGGCCGTCCAGCCCTCGCGGTTCCCGAGCAACTGGACGACACGATCCAGCACCGATCCGGCCAACCCCTTCGGCACCGACGAGACCGTTGCCGGGTGCAACAACCGGTCCACCTCGTCCTGATCCGCGACCACCTGACCCGACTCCGCCGCTTTCCGTTGCCGCGCGTACGCCGTCAGTCGATCCCGCAAAGTCTCGTAGGCAAAGGGTTTCAGCACGTACTGCACCACGCCGATCCTGGCCGCCGCCTGGACCGCGGCCACCTCGCGGGCCGACGTCACCGCGACCACGTCGGTTTGGTTGCCCAGGGCTCGCATCCGCCGGACCACATCCAGTCCGTGGCCGTCCGGCAGGTTCATGTCCAGCAGCACCAGGTCCACCTCGCCCCGGGCCAGCAGGTGCAGTGCGCGGGCCGCCGTACCGGCGACGCCGAGACACGTGAAGCCCGGCAGCCGGTCGACGTACGTGCGATGGGCCTCCGCGGCGACCGGGTCGTCCTCGACGACGAGGACCCGCAGATCAGGCACTGGCGCCCACCGCCCGCGGCAATCGGACCCGCACGGTCAGCGCCGGAACGTCGTCCAGTTCGGAATCCGGGTCGACCATCAGCGTGCCCTGCCAGCGCTCGACCGTACTGCGCACGAGCACGAGCCCGAGGCCGTGACCCGGCTCTGCCTTGGTGGTCCAGCCGCGATCGAACATGTGGGCCAACTCCACCGCGCCCAGTTCGGCGCCGGTGTTCGTGACGGCGAGGTCGATCGCGTTCGGCGTCGTACTCGCCCGCAACTCGACCCGGCGCGGAGCGGGTCCACCGCGGGCGGCCTCGATCGCGTTGTCGAGCAGGTTGCCGACGACTGTGACGACGTCCTGCGCCGGCAGCCGGGTGTTGAGTGCCTCCCGACCGAGCTCCAACGTGAGAACCACTCCGCGTTCCTGGGCCTGGGACAGCTTGGCCAGCAGCAGCGATGCGAGCACCGGGTCGCCGACCGTCCCGACCACGCGGTCCGTCATCGCCTGGGCGAACTGTAGCTCCGACACCGCGAACTCGCGGGCGCGTTCCGGCTTGCCGATCTCAATCAGGCTGACCACTGTGTGCAGCCGGTTCGAGGCCTCGTGGTTCTGTGCCTGCAGGGATTCGGCCAGGCTGCGGACCGCGTCCAGCTCGCCCAGCAGGCGCTGTAGCTGGGTGTGATCCCGCAGCGTGACGATCCGCCCGGACCGGGCCGGCTGCTGGTTCACGACCACCACACCCTCGGCGCCGAGGTGGAGTTCGTCGTACGCCGTCCGCCCTGCGGTGAGCAGCTCGGACAGAGTGCTGCCCAGGTGGAGCTCCTTGATCGGAGTGCCGGGCAGGACCGCCCGTAGGCCGAGCAAGTTGCGGGCCTCGTCGTTGATGAGTTGGACTCGGCCGTCCGCGTCGAGCAGGATCAGGCCCTCGCGAGCTGCGCGCAGAACGCCCTCGTAGAAGTCGAGCATCCGGGCCAGCGCCTGCGTACCGATGCCGCGGGTGGCGCGTCGTACCCGCCAGGAGACGAGGGCGTTGCCGGCGATCGCGACGCCGAGCATCAGGCTCGCGACACCGAGCATCGAGCGGACGTCGAGCCGGATCAGCTCCCACCAGCCGGGCGGGGCAACGCCGGCGGCCGCGGCGTCCCGGTCGGCCTGGGACCGGGACTGGGCCATCATCGTGATCCAGACCATCAGGATCAACACCCCGGCCGTGACGGTCTGCAGCCAGAGGACCTGGCGGCGCAGCTCCCACGGCCGGTGGTTCATGCCGACAGTGTGCACATCCCGGGCGGATTTGTGCATTCCAGCGGGGTCACTGGTACGGCATCGCGAACGATATGAACGAAATGCGCAGTTCCCCTGTGCGTCACGTCACAGTTACTGAAGTACAGCCCGCCCGGCCGATACAGGAGTCCCCACCATGTCGAGCCCGACTGAATCCCGACCGACCCCGGTCCGCAACGACCGGACCCACTTCCTCTACATCGCCGTCATCGTCGCCGTACTGCTCGGCATCGGTGTCGGTTTCCTGTTCCCGAACTTCGCGGTCGAGCTGAAACCTCTCGGCACCGGCTTCGTGAACCTGATCAAGATGATGATCAGCCCGGTCATCTTCTGCACGCTGGTGCTCGGCATCGGCTCGGTCCGCCAGGCCGCCAGTGTCGGCAAGGTCGGCGGTCTGGCGCTCGCCTACTTCCTGGTGATGTCGACGGCCGCCCTCGCGATCGGCCTGCTGGTCGGCAACCTGGTCCAGCCCGGTTCCGGTCTGAACCTGACCGACAAACTGCGTGAGGCCGGCCAGAAGCAGGCCGCCGGGGCGCACGAGGGTACGACGGACTTCATCCTCGGCATCATCCCGAAGACGATCGTGTCCGCGCTGACCGAGGGCGAGGTGCTGCAGACGGTCCTGGTCGCGCTGCTGATCGGCTTCGCGCTGCAGGGGATGGGCGCCAAGGGTCAGCCGATCCTGGACGCCATCGGCCACCTCCAGCGGCTGGTGTTCAAGGTGCTGTCGATGATCATGTGGGCCGCGCCGATCGGTGCGTTCGGCGCTATTGCGGCCGTCGTCGGGGCCACCGGCACGGACGCGCTGGTCAGCCTGGGCAAGATCATGCTGGCCTTCTACATCACCTGTCTGCTCTTCGTGCTCGTTGTCCTGGGCACCGTTCTCCGGCTGGTCGCCGGGATCTCGGTCTTCCAGTTGCTGCGCTACCTGGGCCGCGAGTTCCTGCTGATCGTGTCCACCTCGTCCTCGGAGACCGCGCTGCCGCGGCTGATCGGGAAGATGGAGCACCTCGGCGTCGGCAAGCAGGTGGTCGGCATCACCGTCCCGACCGGGTATTCGTTCAACCTGGACGGCACCGCGATCTACCTGACCATGGCGTCGCTGTTCATCGCCGAGGCGATGGACCAGCCGTTCTCGCTCGCTCAGCAGATCTCCCTGCTGGCGTTCATGATCATCGCCTCGAAGGGTGCCGCCGGTGTCACCGGCGCAGGTCTGGCCACCCTGGCCGGCGGGCTGCAGTCGCACCGGCCCGATCTCGTCGACGGCGTCGGCCTGATCGTCGGCATCGACCGGTTCATGTCCGAGGCCCGGGCGCTGACGAACTTCGCCGGCAACGCGGTCGCGACCGTCGTGGTCGGTCAGTGGGTCGGAGCGTTCGACAAGGAACAGGCCCGGCAGGTCTTTGCCGGCGAGGATCCGTTCGACGAGGCCGCCTTCGCCGCCGGCGACACCCACGCGGGCGACCTGCCGGCCGCGGTCGACAGCGCTCCGCCCCGCCCGGTCGACAGCGGCCCGTCCCACCACTGAGCAACCGTCCCACCCCTCCGGCACTGCCCGTCAGCTCCTGACAAGCTGACGGGCAGTGTCACGTCTAGGGTGCGTCTCTCAATTCCCCGCAGCACGCAGGGAATCGAGAGACGTGCCCTAGCTCCCGGCGAGCTTCTCGACCACGGGAGCCAGGTCCTCGAGGTAGGTCGAGTTGACCGTGATGTACGTCGTACCGAACTCGTCCCGGCGCCGTAGCAGCTCGTCGACCATCTGCTGAGGTGTGCCGCGCAGCATCATCAGCGAGTCGCTCGCCTCGAGCTCCTCCGGTGACACCCCGGCGGCCCGCTGGGTCCACGGCGGCAGCTCGCGCGTCCCGGCCGCGAACAGGTTCATCGCCAGTTCGATGCTGTCGGCCCGCGGTCCGGCCAGCTCGCGCAGGTCCTGGACCAGCCGCAGGACCTCCGCCCGCGGCGTCATCGCGTCCTTGGCGATCGACACGATGTCGGCCCGGGCCGCCGCCAGGGCCAGCGCCCGCGGTCCGCCGGCGGCCAGCATGATCGGCGTACGACGGTCGCCGTCGAGCCGCTCCAGGATGTCCAGCGTCTCCCGGACCTGGTCGCGGCGCTCCTTGCCGGACCCGAACGGCAGCCCGAGCTCGGCTGCCTGCTGGTCCGTGCCCGGCCGTCCGGTGCCGATGCCGAAGTCGAACCGGCCGTCGGTCAACACGGTCAGCGTGTGCGCGTCCCACGCGGCCTGCCGGGGCGTCCGCAGCGGTGCCGCGGCCACGAAGGTGCCGACCCGGACGTCCGCGAGCGTCGCGGCCATCGCAAGGGAGGCGAACGGCGACGGCAACTGCAGTCCGTCGGGCATGAGCACGCTCGAGTAACCGAGGTCGGCCGCCTGCCGCACGGTTGTGGTCCACTGCTCCGCTGTCGCCGGGCTGCCCACCACGCCGAACCGGAATCGCCTGTCGCTCATCGCCTTGCTCCCCTCGAAGATTTGGTACCTCCAGGCTGTCCGGGACCGGGTGGTGTCCACATCCCACGGTGGGAGGCGATCGCCGTACGCCAGTCGACGTACTCTGGTGACATGTCACGGAAGCGCAGCCCCCTGCTGGACCGGCCCGGCGCGGTCGAGGCCGATGGAGTCGACGCCGGCGTCGCGGCCCACTACGGGACCGATCTGCGGGAGCAGCGGGCCCTGACGGCCGGGAACGGGTTCGTCGACCTGTCGCACCGCGACGTGGTCACGATCACCGGCCCGGACCGGCTCACCTGGCTGCACGCGCTCACGACGCAGTACTTCGAGGGCTTCAAGCCCGGGACGTCGACGACCGCGCTGCTGTTGTCGCCGACGGGTCACATCGAGCATGTGATGTACGGCGTCGACGACGGCGAGACCTTCTGGCTGCACACGGAGCCCGGCGCGGCCGCGGCGATGATCGAGTGGCTGCGGAAGATGGTGTTCATGTCGCGCGTCGAGATCACCGACGTGACCGACGACTACGCGATCATCTGGCGCCCGGGCCAGGCTGCCGAAGGCGGTCCGCTGACGCGCAGTGGAGAGGACTCGCTCGGCGGACACGAGGTGTTCCTGCCGCGTGCGGAGCTGGCCGGGCTGGAAGGGCCTGCGGCTGGCATCTGGGCGTACGAGGCGCTCCGGATCGAGGCGGGCGCGCCGCGGTTCGGTCTGGACACGGACGAGCGCGCGATCCCGAACGAGGTGGGCTGGCTGGGGGTCGGTGTCCACCTGAACAAGGGCTGCTACCGCGGTCAGGAGACGGTCGCCCGGGTGCACAACCTGGGTCGTCCGCCGCGCCGGTTGGTCCGGCTGCACCTGGACGGTTCGGTCGACCACCTGCCTGCCCACGGGTACGCCGTACGCTCCGGCGACAAGCAGGTCGGCTTCATCGGGTCGGCGGCCCGGCATCACGAGTACGGACCGATCGCGCTGGCGCTGGTGAAGCGGAACGTCGACGCGGCCGCCATCCTCGAGGTGGTGGCCGAGGATCAGCCGACGGTGACCGCGACCCAGGAGCTCCTGGTCGACCCGGAGGTCGGGCTGCACGTGCGCTCCCGGCTGTGAGCCGTTTCATTCGCAACACTGCGTTTTGCACCTGTACAGTTCAGCCGTGACCGAACCTGTGATCCTGGCCGACGTCGTCCGCAGCGGCTTCGTGGAGGGCCATCACCGCGGCTCCGTCGTGGTGACGAATCCCGACGGCGCCGTCGAGTGGTCCGTCGGCGTGGTGGACCAGCCGATGTTCCCGCGCTCGTCGAACAAGCCGATGCAGGCCCTCGGCATGCTCCGCAACGGGCTCACCCTCGACGGCAAGTTGCTGTCGCTCGCGGGCGCGTCCCACTCGGGCGAGCAGTTCCACCTGGACGGCGTACGCGAGATTCTCGCCATGGCGGACCTGGATGAGTCGGCTCTTCGGACCCCGCCGGCGTATCCGCTGGAGGATGCTGCCCGGGATGCCTGGGTGCGTGCGGGGCACGGTCCGGAGCGGATCACGATGAACTGCTCGGGCAAGCACGCGGCGATGCTCCTGACCTGTGTGATCAACGGCTGGCCGCTCGATGACTACCGCACGCCGGATCACCCACTGCAGCAGGCGATCCGGACCGCGGTCGAGGACACCGCTGGCGAGAAGGTCTCGTACGTCGCCGTCGACGGCTGTGGCGCCCCGATCCTCGCGATCAGCCTCGCCGGCCTCGCCCGATCCTTCGGCCTGTTCGCTGCGGCCGCCCCGGGCACGCTCGAGGCCCGGGTGAAGGACGCGTTCCGCGCGTACCCGGAGTACGCCAGCGGGAGTACTCGCGACGAGGCCGCGCTGATGCGTGCGATCCCGGGCCTGTTCTGCAAGGTGGGCGCCGAGAGTGTGTACGCCGTGGGCCTCGAGGACGGCCGTGGGATCGCACTGAAGGTCGAGGACGGCACACCGCGCGCCCGCGCCGTGGTGATGGCCGCCGTACTCCAGAAGCTCGGCCTCGAGCACGAGGTCATCGACCAGCAGTCCCGTTTCCCCTTGTACGGCGGTGGCGTCGAGGTCGGCGCCGTCCAGCCGCATCCTTCAACGTTCAGCTAGTTGCTACCCCGCGTGAGCGGGCTCACGGTGTCGCTGCTTGCAATTGCAAGCACGTTGCTAGCACTATGGACACATGGCCAAGTTGAGTGATCGTGTTGCCGGATCGGTGGGCTCCGTCGGGGAGTACCTCGCCGAGCAGCGGCGGCACGCGCAGTTGTCGTTGCGGCAGCTGTCCGACCTGGCCGGTGTGTCGAACCCGTACCTCAGCCAGATCGAGCGCGGCCTGCGGAAACCGTCGGCCGATGTGCTGCAGCAGCTCGCGAAGGCGTTGCGGATCTCCGCGGAGACCCTGTACGTGCGGGCCGGCATTCTCGATCCGGACGACGGCTCCGACGGCGCCCGGCGCGCGTCGGGTGTGGTCGACGCCGTACTGCTCGATCCCGCGCTGAACGAGCGGCAGAAGCGCGTCCTGCTGGACGTCTACGCGTCCTTCGTCCGGGAGAACACCCCCGAGTCCGACCCAGAGTCCGACCTTGAGTCCGACACCGCCCCCGACCACGAGGCCGCCGAGAAGCCGGGTCCTGCCAGACCGGCTGCTGCTCCTGCTGCTGCGAAGAAGTCGACGGCCAAGAAGACCCCTGCAACAAAGCGCACCAAGTAACACTTCCTGCTGAAAAACATCCCGAGGAGAAGCCTGATGGCTACCCGTACGCCCGTCACCCCGTTCTACGCCCTCGCCGGCGCCGGCGACCTGGCGGTGGAGAAGTTCCGCGCCGTCAGCGACGACGTCACCGCCCGGTTCGCCAAGCTGGACCAGAAGACCCTGCAGACCGAGCTGACCAAGGCGCAGTCGGAGCTGGCCAAGCGGTTCGAGGCCATCGTCGCCGACGCCAAGACCGCTCCGGCCAAGCTGCGTGAGCTGCCGGTCACCGCGCAGGCCGGTTTCACCACCGTGCTCGGCCAGGCCGAGGAGACCTACGAGGACCTGGCCGGCCGCGGCAAGGAGCTGGTCGAGCGGATCCGCAGCCAGAAGGCCACCGAGGACCTGGTCACCCAGGCCAAGACCACGGTGAGCAAGGCCAAGGCCACCCGGACCACCGCGAAGAAGACCGCCGACACCGCCACCCGCAACGTCAAGGCGACCGCGACCA
This sequence comes from Kribbella steppae, assembly GCF_004342025.1. GTDB lineage: Bacteria > Actinomycetota > Actinomycetes > Propionibacteriales > Kribbellaceae > Kribbella > Kribbella steppae. Next base: position 239,277 of record NZ_SLWN01000003.1, read on the forward strand.
GCGCCCGCAAGACCGCGAAGACCGCCTCCAAGGCCGCCACCACCGCGGCCACCAAGGTCGGCGACTGAGAGTAACAACAGCCCACATCTGGGTGAATCATCAGGCCGGGCGGCCCACAATCTGCACTCAGCAGAGGTGGGCCGCCCGGTCTTTGGGTACGCTCGTACGCATGCTCCCACTCGCCACGTTCCCGAACCTCTTTCCTGGGTTCGCCGGTCCGCTCGAGATCATCTGGTGGGTGCTGCTCGGGATCAAGCTGGTCGCGCTGATCGATGCCGCGTTCCGGCCGCGGGCGGTGTTCGTCGCCGCGGACAAGCTGACCAAGCCCGGCTGGGTGCTGATCCTGGTCGTGTTCACGCTGAGTCAGATCTTCCAGGGCTGGCTGAGTTTCTTCGGCCTGATCGGCATCGTCGCCGCCGCGGTCTACCTGGTCGACGCCCGCCCGGCGCTGCGCGCCGCCGCCGGGCGTGGACGAGGCGGCTGGGGCGCCATCCGCCGCCGCAGGGGCCCCCGCCCGCTGTAGCTCCCGCACATCCGCCGTACGACGCTCCAGCGGCTACGACCGGTAGACGACCACCTTGTCGCCGACCTTGATCTGATCGAACAGGGCCTGGATCTTGCCCAGGTCGCGCACGTTCACGCAGCCGTGCGAGGCGCCGTTGTAACCACGGGCCGCGAAGTCCGACGAGTAGTGCACCGCTTGGCCGCCGCTGAAGAACATCGCGTACGGCATCGGAGAGTCGTACAGCTTCGAGACGTGGTTGCGGCTCTTCCAGCCGACCGTGAAGCTGCCCTCGCGGGTGGCCGTTTTCACCGCGCCGAACCGCACGTCCAGCTGCATCTTCACCACGCCGTCGATGACGTACCGCAGCTTACGGCTGGACTTGTCGATGCAGAGTACGACGCCGGTCGCGCAGCGCGCGTCCAGCTTCTTGCCGTTGACCACGGGCGCCGGCGGGTAGAGCTCGGCCTGGGTCGGCTCGTGAGTGGCCGCAGCCAGCTTGTCGAAGGTGTTCTGATCGACGTACCCGAGCTGGGGAATGTCCTTGGACTTCTGGAACTTCTTCACCGCGTTGCGGGTCATGGTCCCGTACTCGTTGTCCAGGTAGCGCTTCTCGAGCAGCTTGAGCTGGACCAGCCGGGCCTCGACCTTGCGGACGTTCGTCCCGGTGGAGCCGTTCGTCCACAGGGCCTTCGGGTAGATCGGCAGCTCGCCGCTGACCTCGAAGGGCACCGTCTTCAGATCGGTGGTGGCCGACGGCTGGGCGGTCGCGATCGTTCCGGCACTGACGAGTGCAGCAAGCGTCGCCCCCGCGACCAAGCCGGCCAGCACGTTGCGGATGATCAGCGCGCGCATCGGAAACCCCTTTTGGTAGACCCCGTCCTACCCCTGTAGGACGTCCTCACCGGTCTTTTGGTTGGCGCCTCAGCGTAGGTTGAGAACTGCACTATGTGCAGCTGTTGTGAGCAAGTCGTGACCGGAGGAGCCGATGGAGATCGTCCTCAGCACCGCTGACATCACCACTGTCGCGGTGGATGCGGTCGTCAACGCGGCCCATCACGCATTGCGTGGCGGTGGTGGCGTGGACGGTGCGATCCACCGTGCCGGCGGACCGGAGATTCTGGCCGAGCTGATCGAGCGGTATCCCCGCGGTGCCGCGCCCGGTGAGGCCGCCTGGACGACCGCGGGCGCGCTGCCGGCGTCGTACGTGATCCATGTGGTCGGGCCGAACTACACCGCCGGTCAACGGGATCCGGCGCTGCTCGAGTCCTGCTACCGCAACGCGTTGCGGATCGCGGACGAGTTGGGCGTCAAGACCCTCGCCCTTCCCGCGGTCTCGGCCGGGATCTACGGCTGGCCGGCCCGGTCCGCCGCGGACATCGCCGTACAGACACTTCGCCGTACGGCGACCGACGTCGAGACGGCGACCTTCTGTTTGGTGGAACCCCGGCTGTACAAGGCGTTCCAGAACGCGACAGCGGCCGGAGAGTAGGCTTTCTCCGGCCGCTGTCCGCGTTGTGTTTCAGCCGCTGTAGACGACGACCTTGTCGCCGAGCTTCACCCGGGCGAAGATCCAGGCGATCTTCCTCTTGTCGCGGATGTTCACGCAGCCGTGCGAGGAGCCGTTGTACCCGCGGGCCTTGAAGTCCGACGAGTAGTGCACCGCCTGGCCGCCGCTGAAGAACATCGCGTACGGCATCGGCGACTTGTACAGCGACGACACGTGGTTCTTCGACTTGCGCTGGACCTTGAAGACACCGTTGCGGGTCGGCGTCTTACGGCCACCGAAGCGCGCGTCGGCGATCTGGATCGGCTTGCCGTTCACCATGTACACCAGCTTGCGGGTGCGCTTGTTGATGCACAGCACCCGGCCCTTCGTCATACAGCGCTTGTCGATCCGCAGTTTCCCCGGGACGACCGCGGTCGAACTCGCCGCCGCGGTCGCCAGCTGCGGCGCGACCACGACCTGGGGCGCAACCTTCGGTGCCACCGCGGCCTCGGCCGTCGTGGTGGCGGTCAGTGCGCCCACACCCACGAACGCGGCGGCCGTGACGGTGGCGCCGAGCTTACGCAGAATGCCCATGTTCCCTGTTTCCTTCCCCCAACTGAATCTTGCTTGCACATGACAGACGTCGTCGCCGCACGTCTGGTTGTAACGATCCGGAACTGCTTCCCCCGCCCACGGACCGATGAATGGTGTATCACACCGAGGTAGTTCAGGTAGTTCAGGCCTTGCTCTTGCGTCCGAGTTTCGACCGCTCCACCTGGGTCAGCGCGACCTTGCGCATCCGGACGGCGTCCGGGGTGACCTCGACGCACTCGTCCTCGCGGCAGAACTCCAGCGACTGCTCGAGCGACAGCTTGCGGGCCGGCACCAGCTTCTCGAACTCGTCCGCGTTCGAGCGGACGTTGGTCATCTTCTTTTCCTTGGTGATGTTCACGTCCATGTCGTCGCTGCGCGAGTTCTCGCCGACGATCATGCCCTCGTACACCTCGGTGGTCGGCTCCACGAACATGGTGCCGCGCTCCTGCAGGTTGATCATCGCGTACGACGTCGCGGCGCCGGACCGGTCCGACACCAGCGAACCCGACGGCCGGGTGCGGAGCTCGCCGAACCAGGGCTCGTAGCCCTCGAAGACGTGGTGCGCGATCCCGGTACCGCGGGTGTCGGTGAGGAACTCGGTCCGGAACCCGATCAGGCCGCGGGCCGGGACCAGGAACTCCATCCGGACCCAGCCGGTGCCGTGGTTCGTCATCTGCTCCATCCGGCCCTTACGGACCGCGAGCAGCTGCGTGACGGTACCGAGGTACTCCTCCGGGCAGTCGATCGTCAGCCGCTCGACCGGCTCGTGCCGCTTGCCGTCGATCTCGCGGGTGACCACCTGCGGCTTGCCGACGGTCAGCTCGTAGCCCTCGCGGCGCATCTGCTCGACCAGGATGGCCAGCGCCAGCTCACCACGGCCCTGCACCTCCCAGGCGTCCGGACGCTCGGTCGGCAGCACCTTCAGCGACACGTTACCGACCAGTTCGCGGTCGAGCCGGTCCTTGACCAGCCGCGCGGTCACCTTGGTGCCCTTGGTCCGGCCGGCCAGCGGCGAGGTGTTGGTGCCGATCGTCATCGAGATGGCCGGCTCGTCCACGGTGATCAGCGGCAGCGGCTTGGGGTTGTCCGGGTCGGTCAGGGTGTCGCCGATCATGATCTCCGGGATGCCCGCGATCGCGACGATGTCACCCGGGCCGGCCGAGTCGCCGGGCACCCGCTCGAGCGCCTCGGTGATCAGCAGTTCGGTGATCTTGACCTTCTGGATGGTGCCGTCGTGACGGCACCAGGCGACCTGGGAACCCTTCTTCAGGGTGCCTTCGTGCACCCGGACCAGCGCGAGCCGGCCGAGGAACGGCGAGGCGTCCAAGTTGGTGACGTGCGCCTGCAGCGGCGCGTCCTCGGTGTACGTCGGGGCCGGCACGTTGGCCAGGATCGTCTCGAACAGCGGCTCAAGGTCGTCGGAGTCCGGCATCGCGCCGTCGGCCGGCTGGGTCAGCGAGGCGCGGCCGGCCCGGGCGGAGGCGTAGACGACCGGGAAGTCGAGTGCGCTCTGGTCCGCGTCGTGGTCGAGCAGGTCCAGGAACAGCTCGTACGTCTCGTCGACGACCTCGGAGATCCGGGCGTCGGGACGGTCGACCTTGTTCACCACCAGGATCACCGGCATCTGCCGGGCCAGCGCCTTGCGCAGCACGAACCGGGTCTGCGGCAGCGGGCCCTCGGAGGCGTCCACCAGCAGCACGATCGCGTCCACCATCGACAGGCCGCGCTCGACCTCGCCGCCGAAGTCGGCGTGACCGGGGGTGTCGATGATGTTGAGCGTCATCTGCTCGCCGTTGGCCATCTTGTGCCGGACGGCGGTGTTCTTGGCCAGGATCGTGATGCCCTTCTCACGCTCCAGGTCGCCGGAGTCCATCGCCCGCTCGTCCACGTGCTGATGCGCGCCGAAGGCGCCGGACTGCCACAGCATCGCGTCGACCAGGGTGGTCTTCCCGTGGTCGACGTGGGCCACGATGGCCACGTTGCGCAGGTCGTTACGGACAGGCATGGGGAAGCGCTCCAAGCAATCAGAAGGGGTTCAGGCGGTGGCTACGGCTCGTTCACGTGCCACTCGACACAGGGCGCAGCATCCTCATCCTACCGGTGACAGAACGTGCCCACGAAACGGGCAACCCTTTGACATTGATTGACTGGACGTCCAGTCTATAGATCGGGCGCCTGGGGAGGGGTCCTGCAAGAACGGGGGGTCAGAGCCCGGGAGTGCCGAGCACGCTGTGGGGGGTTGCTCGGCCCTCCGGGGCCACGACCAGCATCGGGGAAGGAACAGTGCCGCGTTCGGCCACCGCGAACCAGGAGCTGCGGGAACGCTCCCGTGAGCGCATCCTCGGCGCCGCGCTCGAGGTCTTCGCCGCGAAGGGCTACGAGGCCGCGTCGATCTCCGAGATCACCGCCGCCGCAGGTGTCTCCCGTGGCCTGGTCTCCTACTACTTCGCCACCAAGGAGCAGTTGGCCGCCGAGTTGCTGGACCGCTGGCTCGACGGCATCACCGCGATCCTCACGCTGGAAGGTACGCCGGACGAACGCCTGGCCGGCATCATCGACGGAGCCCTGATGGCGGCCGCCACCACGCTGCCGATCCAGCGCCTGGCCATCACGCTGATGATGCAGCCCACCACCCATGACGTCTTCGCCCAGGTGGAGGCCGACAAGAGCATCCGCCTCGCCCAGGTGGAGGACGCCATCCGCGCCGTCTTCGCCGACCGGGGCGCCGCCGAGCCGGCCGTCGAGGAAATGTTGCTCAGAGCAACCTTGGAGGGCGTGACGGTGAAGCTGGCGATCTACCAGCAGACCTTCCCGCTCGAAGCCGTCCGGCGCCGCCTGTACGCCGGCTACGCCCTTCCCGAACCGGCGTTCCCGCTCCCGATCACCTCACCCCCGGTCCACCGCCTCCGCGCCAAGTGATCACGCGGCGTGTACGACGATCGGCGTACACGCAGAGCCGCCCGGTGAGGGATGTCCGGGCAGGGTCGGGACGACAGTGTTTGAGGCATGAAGACGACTGTGGTTTCCCGGAGAACGTTGTTGGGCGGTGCGCTCGGCGCGGCCGCGGTAGGTGGACTGGGGCTGCCGGTGTACGCGGCCCGGGACGAGCCGGTGGCGGACTGGATCAGGCGGAATGCCGTCCCGTTGGGGGATCTGGGGCACCTGCGCCGGTCCATCGGCGGAGCTCAGATCGTCGGGCTGGGAGAGGCGATCCACAGCACGGCCGAGATCACCCAGCAGAAGCACCGCGTCCTGCGGTTCCTCGTCGAGCGGATGGGCTTCCGGACGATCGCGTTCGAGGACGACTGGTCGCTGTGCACGCAGCTGAACGAGTACGTGCAGACCGGCCGTGGTGATCTGCGCGCACTGGTCGGGCAGATGAGCACCGCCTGGCGTTCGGAGGAGATCGTGGAGCTCCTCGAGTACCTGCGGTCCTACAACGCAACCCATCGCGACAAGGTGTACTTCGCCGGAGTCGAGTACTTCGCCACCAGGCCGCTCGCGTACGAGGCCATCGACAAGTACGTCGCCCGGCACGCGCCCGATCGGCTGGCGGAACTACGCCGCAGCCTGGAGCCGATCACGCCGGACACGACCGACATGGGCAAGTACGTCTGGTGGTACTGGAAGGAGGTCGACAACAAGGCGCCGTACATCAGCAACTCGAAGGCGGTGTACGAGCTTGTCCGTGGACTGCGGAACGTCGACGAGGTCATCGTGCACCACGCGCGCCAGATCGCGTCGTTCTACGAGGCGTTCAGCCTGCCGGAGGACGAGATCCGGGTCTACCGCGACGCCCGGGCTGCGGAGAACGTGCGCTGGCTGCACAGGTACGGCGACGAGCGGGTCGTCTTCTGGGCCGCGAGCGCCCACACTGCGAACGCTCCGGGCCTGCGCACGATCGTCCCGCCGTTGCCGGACATCGTCTACCCGAGCGCCGGTTCCTACCTCACCCGGTGGTACGGCGACCGCTACCGCTCGCTGGGCTTCACCTTCGAGCGCGGTACGACGCTCGGCCCGATGGGACCGATCGACATGCCGCCTGCGTCAGCGGACTGGTTCGAGTACCAGCTCCGAGCGGGCAAGCCCGAACTCTTCAGCCTGGATCTCCGCACTCCGGCCGACCGCGCCGTCCGAGAGTGGCTGAACAGTACGGCGAAGACGCGTGGCTACCCGGAGATCGGGCCGACGTCGTGGATGACCGGCGGCAGTCTCGCCGAGTGGTTCGACGTACTGATCCACTGCCGGCACGTCACTCCGGTGCACGCGCTCTGAGCAAACGGGTGCATGGCTACTGAACGCGGTGCACCTTGTGCTGCGCGGCCTGGGCCCGGGGGCGCACGGTGAGCCGGTCGATGTTCACGTGCGGCGGCCGGGTGGCGACCCAGGCGACGATGTCGGCGATGTCGTCGGACGTGAGCGGTTCGGCGACACCGGCGTACACGGCGTCGGCCTTCGCCTGGTCGCCGTCGAACCGGGTCAGGGCGAAGCCCTCGCTGCGGACCATGCCCGGGGCGATCTCGCAGACCCGCACGGGCTGGTCGTACAGCTCCAGCCGGAGCGTGTCGACGACGGCCTTGGCCGCGTGCTTGGCGGCGACGTACCCACCACCGCCCTCGTAGGCGACCTGGCCTGCGGTCGAGCCCATCACGACGATCGTGCCGCGGCCGGCGATGAGGGCCGGGAGCAACGACTTCGTGACGGCCGCGACGCCGATCACGTTCACCTCGAACATCTGCCGCCAGGCATCCAGGTCCGCTTCGGCGACCGGCTCGAAACCGAACGCGCCGCCGGCGTTGTTCACCAGCAGGTCGAGCCGGTCACCGACCGCCTCGGTCAGCGCGGCGACGTCCTCGGCCGACGTCACGTCGCACTGCACCGCCCGGCCGTCGATCTCCTTGGCCAGCGCCTCGATCCGGTCCAGCCGGCGGGCCGCACAGATCACCTCGAAACCCGCTCGGGCCAGGTGCCGCGCGGACGCGGCTCCGATTCCGCTGCTCGCTCCGGTGACGACGGCAAGGGGACGCGCATTCGAAGTCATACCTCCGAGTTTGTCAGCCCGGTTGCCAGCAGCGGCAACCAGTCCGCACAGTAGAACGTCGAGGGTTTTCGGGGAGGGGGCGAATGGACACTCAGCCGAGTGACGACGAGTCGTCCGAGCCGGACCGCCTCGTGCTCTTCTCGCCCGACGTACCGGCGGCGGCCCGGAAGGCGCTGCTGGCCGCCTACCCGGACGACCTGATCCCCGCGAGCGCGCCGAAACAGGATGCCGTCGGGCGGCAGACGCCGGTCGGCGAGACGGTTGGCGGTCTGGTCCTCTTCGCCGGGATCGAGTTCGGCGTGTGGATGGCGCTGCGCTGGCTGCTGTACGCGATCTTTCCCGACGGCCTGGCCGTGTGGCTGAGCGGTGGCGCCGCGGTGCTGGGCGTTCTGCTGCTGATCGCCGCCATCTCCGCCACGACGGGCGAATCCAGGGCGCGCGCCCTCGCCCGCAAGCACCAGGGGAACTACCTGCTCGCCGAGGACTGGGACAAGGACGCCACGGCCCTGATGCGGCGGGCACAGCGTGCGGTCGACGCGATCCAGGACTCCGAGGTGAACAAGCGCGGTCTGCTCGACGCGGCCAAGAACGACGTCGTCCTGCCCGAGCAGCTGTGGGACATCGGCCGTGTCCTCCAGCAGCTGTCGTCGCTGCGAGCACGGCAGGCGGAGGTCGAGGAACAGCTGCAATCCGCCCGCATGGAAGCGGTCCTCCACCCGCAGCGCCAGGCCCTGGAGCTGTCGGCGACCGCGATGGAGGCGAAGGTCGCCAAGCTCGAGCAGTACGCCGAGCAGGTCCGCGATGCCGACGGCGTACTCAAGGTCGAGACCGCGCTCGAGGCCGCGCTCCAGGACCGCGATCGGTACGTCGAACTCCTGTCCAGCACCGAGATCGCCGGTCGGAACGATCTGATCGAGGAGCTCAGCAAGGAGTCCGCCGATCTCCGCGCTGCCCTGTCACGAAGAGTCGCGGCCGCACTCGAAACCGGTCAGGCACTGTCGTTCCCGAAACAGGACTAGACCTGGTTGATGGGTTGAGCGACCAGGTGGCTGAGGTTCACTCGCCAGTTGGGGCGGCGCCCGAGCACGAGCGGGCGCAGGCGGCGCCGGAGTTACGCTGACCACGTGACCCAACCCTTCGCTGACCGTCCCCTCCGGCGGGTCGCAATGATCAGCCTGCACACGTCGCCGCTGGATCTGCCGGGTACCGGGGATGCCGGCGGGATGAACGTCTACGTGGTGGAGCTGTCGAAGCGTCTCGCCGACCTGGGGATCGAGGTCGACGTGTTCACCCGCGCGACCGCCTCGGCCCTGGCCGCTCGCGTCGAACTGATGCCCGGCGTGATGGTCCGCAACGTCGCGGCCGGTCCGTACGAAGGACTGACCAAGAACGAGTTGCCCGCCCAGCTGTGCACGTTCGCCCGCGCCGTACTGCGGGCCGAGGCGATCCACGAGCCCGGGCACTACGACGTGATCCACTCGCACTACTGGTTGTCCGGCCAGGTCGGGCTGCTCGCCCGCGACCGCTGGGCCGTCCCGCTCGTCCACACCATGCACACGATGGCCAAGGTGAAGAACGCCAGCCTCGCGGACGACGACGTACCCGAACCGCCTGCACGGCTGCTCGGTGAGGAACAGGTGGTCGAAGCCGCCGACCGGCTGCTCGCCAACACCGAGGACGAGGCGAACGAACTGATCACCCTGTACGGCGCCCAGCCCGCGAAGGTCGGCGTGGTCAACCCAGGCGTGGATCTGGACATGTTCAGCCCTGGTGACCAGGCGGCGGCCCGGCGGGCGATCGGATTGCCCGAGGATGCCGTCGTCCTGGCGTTCGTCGGGCGGATCCAGCCGTTGAAGGCGCCGGACCTGCTGATCCGGGCGGCCGCGCGGATGCTCGAGCGGGATCCGTCGTTGCGGTCGCGGCTCGTGGTCGCGGTGATCGGCGGTCCGTCGGGTAACGGCATGGAGCATCCGGAGTCGCATGCGGAACTGGCCCGGGCGCTGGGGGTCGACGACGTGACCCGGTTCGTCAAGCCGATGGAGCGACCCACGCTGGCCGACTGGTACCGATCCGCGTCGGTCGTCTGCGTTCCGTCGTACTCGGAATCCTTCGGGCTGGTCGCGCTGGAGGCGCAGGCTTGCGGTACGCCGGTGGTCGCGGCGGCCGTCGGCGGGCTGACGACCGCGGTCGTGGACGGGCAGACCGGGCTGCTGGTGCCCGGCCACAGCGTCGACGACTTCGCCGACGCGCTGACCCGGATCGCGACGGATCCGCTCACCCGCGAGAGCATGGGCCGGGCGGCGGTCAAACACGCCCAGGGCTTCGGCTGGGACCTGACCGCCAAGAAGACGCTGGCCGCGTACCGCGTCGCGACCGAGACAATGGCGGCCGACCTGGCCGCGGAGGTAGCTGGATGAGGGTTTCGGCGGCGGATGTGATCCGCCAGGTGCTGAAGGAGAACGAGCTCGACTTCACCGAGAGCGAGCCCGGCGCCTTCGCCGCGGACCTGCCGGGGGAGCGGAAGCTGAAGACGACCTGCACGCTGACGGTCGGCCCGCAGGCGGTCCACGTGCACGCGTTCGTCGCCCGGCACCCGGACGAGAACCACGAGGCCGTCTACCGCTGGCTGCTGGAGCGGAACCTGAAGATGTACGGCGTCGCGTTCGCCGTCGACCACCTGGGCGACATTCACCTGGACGGCCGCGTCCCGCTGCACGCGATCACCCCGACCGAGGTGGACCGGCTGCTCGGCGCGGTGCTCGAGTACGCCGACTCGTCCTTCAACACGATCCTGGAGCTCGGCTTCGCGTCCTCGATCCGCAAGGAGTACGAGTGGCGGGTCTCCCGCGGCGAGTCGACCCGGAATCTGGACGCTTTCAAAGGCTGGCTGGAGCCTTAGTGCCCCGTGTGCGATGTGGCTTGGCGCTATCGGCGCACAGGCACGACACCGCTATCTCTCAAGCCACATCGCACACGGGGCACTTGTAGGCTTGCCGCCATGACCTATCGCCTGATCCTGCTCCGCCACGGCCACAGCGACTGGAACGCCAAGAACCTGTTCACCGGCTGGGTGGATGTCGACCTGAACGCCCAGGGCGTCGAGGAGGCCCACCGCGGTGGTGAGCTGCTGCGCGAGCGCGACCTGCTCCCGGACGTCCTGCACACCTCGGTGCTGCGCCGGGCGATCCGCACCGCGACCATCGCCCTCGAGGTGGCCGACCGGCAGTGGATCGACGTACGCCGGCACTGGCGGCTGAACGAGCGCCACTACGGCGGGCTGCAGGGCAAGGACAAGAAGCAGACGCTGGAGGAGCTCGGCGAGGAGCAGTTCATGCTGTTCCGCCGTTCCTACGACACCCCGCCGCCGCCGATCGAGCGCGGCTCGGAGTACGACCAGGCCGGCGACCCGCGGTACGCCGGGCTCCCGTCGGAGCTGCTCCCGTCGACCGAGTGCCTCAAGGACGTCGTCGAGCGGATGCTGCCCTACTGGTACGACGCGATCGTCCCGGACCTGCGGTCCGGCAAGACCGTCCTGGTCACCGCCCACGGCAACTCGCTCCGCGCCCTGGTCAAGCACCTGGACAACCTGGACGAGGCGACCATCGTCGGCCTGAACATCCCGACCGGCATCCCCCTCTACTACGAACTCGACGAGGATTTCCACCCGGTCACCCCCGGCGGCGAGTACCTGGACCCCCAGGCCGCCAAGGAAGCCATCGAAGCCGTCAAGAATCAGGGTCGCTGAAGCTCAGCAGTGCCGGGGTCAGCGGTCAGCCACCAGCTCCGCTGACCCCGTCCAGGTCCACGGTGCGCAGGTGATCGAGCCGCGCTTGCAACTCGGGCCGGTCGGCGAGCAGCTCCGCGCTGCCTTCCAGCAGCTCGAGCTCGGCCTTCAAGAGCTCCTTCATCCGCCGCTCGACCGAGTCGAGATGGTCCAGCATCTCGTCCCCGGACAAGCTGGACACATCGGTGCTGATCAACCGCTCGGTCTCTGATTCGTCCATGCCAGGGAAGATATCCCCCGCACACGTTCCGGGATGCGAAGAGCCCTCGGCGACCACCAGGTGGTTGCCGAGGGCTCCTTTGAGTGTGGGTCAGTTGCCGTTGGGGTTGGGGGTGGACGCGCCGGCGCCGGAGCCGGCGGCGGTGCCGCCGACGGCGACCGGGAGCTCGCCGGTGACCAGGTAGACGACCCGGCGGGCCATCGAGACCGCGTGGTCGGAGATGCGCTCGTAGTACCGGCCGAGCAGGGCGATGTCGACCGCGACCTCGACGCCGTGCGGCCAGGAGTCGTCCATCATCAGCCGGAACTGGTTGCTCCGGAGCGCGTCCATCTGGTCGTCGGTGGCCTCCAGCTTGCCGGCCGCCTCGACGTCACGGGTCTGGATCACGTCCCCGGCCGCGTCGACCATCTTGCCGGCTACCGTGCCCATCTCGGTGATGACACTGTGCAGCTCGTCCGGGATGGCCGGCGACGGGTAGCGCAGCCGGGCGATCTTGGACACGTGCGCGGCCAGGTCGCCCATCCGCTCCAGATCCGCGACCATCCGCAGCGCCGCGACCAGCATCCGCAGCTCGTTGGCGACCGGCGACTGCCGCGCCATCAGCTCGAACACCTTCTCCTCGACGCCTTCACCGGCGGCGTCCAGCTGGATGTCGGCCGCGATGACCTCTTCGGCCTTGCGGATGTCGGCCTCCAGCAGTGCCGCGGTCGAGCGTCGTACGGCGGTGGACACCGTCCGGGTCATCCGCTCCAGCTCGGCGAGGATGTCGTCGAGCTGCTCGTGGTAGGTGTCACGCATTGTGTTCGTTTCCGATCTGTGGTGTCCGGGTGTCGCGGTGGGCGGAGAGGCAGGGACCGCCTGGGACCCCGCCCAACGGTGACCGTATGCCGTCGAGGTTGCCGGACGGCGACGAGTGGTGAACGCCTGATGAACAGTTAGGTCGCGTCCCGGTCATCCGGTGCTCATTCGGTCTTTCCCTGCTGGTTGCCCGCGTAGCATCGTTGCCGTGGACCCCACGCTGGCTGCGGTGCTGGGCGGCGTCATCGGCGCGGCCCTGGCCCTGCTTTCACTCGGTGCGATGATGCTCAGCGAGCGGGCCCAGCACAAGATCCCGGTGTCCCCGGAGCCGATCGTCCCGAGCGGTGTCGCCACCGTCTTGTCGGTGTTGCGGTCGTCCGCGGTGGTGATGGGTCCGGAGGACCAGGTGCTCCAGGCCAGCGCCCCGGCCCACGTGCTCGGCATCGTCCGGGGCGAGCGGCTGGTGGTCGAGGACCTGCTGACCATGGTCCGGGCGGTACGTCGCGACGGCGAGATCCGCCAGCAGGACCTGGAGATCATCCGCGGCCGGCTCGGCGCCACGCAGTACGTGAGTGCCCGGGTGGCGCCGCTGGGCAGCCAGTTGGTGCTGGTCCTGGTCGAGGACCGGACCCGGGAACGCCGGCTGGAGGCGATCCGGCGGGACTTCACCGTCAACGTCAGCCACGAGTTGAAGACGCCGATCGGCGCGCTGATCCTGCTCGCCGACGCGGTCTCGGAGGCGGCCGACGACCCGGAGGCGGTGCAGCGGTTCTCCGGCCGGATGCGGATCGAGGCGGCCCGGCTGAGCCGGCTGGTGAAGGAGATCATCGAGCTGTCCCGGCTGCAGGGCGACGACCCGCTGGAGAATCCCGGCCCGGTCGACATCAACGGCGTCATCGACGCCGCGGTGGACCGCTGCCGGGTGGACGCGGAGGACCGCGACATCAAGATCGTGGTGAAGACCGATCCGGATCTCGAGGTGATGGGCAGCGAGGACCAGCTGTCCATCGCGATCGGCAACCTGGTCGAGAACGCGGTCAACTACAGCCCCGACGGCACCCGGGTGGCGGTCGCCGCGCACCCGATCGGCGACCTGGTCGAGGTGACCGTCAGCGACCAGGGCGTGGGCATCCCGAGCAGCGATCTGGAACGCATCTTCGAACGGTTCTACCGGGTCGACCGGGCCCGGAGCCGTGAAACCGGTGGTACCGGCCTCGGTCTCTCCATCGTCAAACACATCGCCTCCATCCACGGAGGCGATGTGCGGGTCTGGAGCGTCGAGGGCCAGGGTTCCACCTTCACCGTGAGACTCCCGCTGCGGCTCGAACCCGCCGCGGGCCAGACCGACTCCCCCAGCCAGGAGGAGCCGGCCATTCCCCTGACGCCTACCCCGTCAGAAAGAGCCAAGGAGGCAGCTTCGTGACCCGAGTGCTGGTCGTCGAAGACGAAGAGAGCTACAGCGACGCGTTGTCGTACGTGCTGCGCAAGGAAGGGTTCGAGGTCGCCGTCGCGGAGACCGGCCCGGACGCGCTGGACGAGTACGACCGGGCCGGTGCGGACATCGTCCTGCTCGACCTGATGCTGCCGGGTCTGTCCGGCACGGAGGTGTGCCGGGCACTGCGCAGCCGGGGCAACGTCCCGGTGATCATCGTCAGCGCCAAGGACACCGAGGTGGACAAGGTGGTCGGCCTCGAACTGGGCGCCGACGACTACGTGACCAAGCCCTACAGCCCACGGGAGTTGCTCGCCCGCATCCGCGCCGTACTGCGGCGTGGCCAGGACGTGGAACTGCTGCCGGACACGCTCGAGGCCGGGCCGGTCCGGATGGACGTCGAGCGGCACGTGGTGACCGTGTCTGGGACCGAGATCCGGCTCCCGCTGAAGGAGTTCGAGCTGCTCGAGATGCTGCTGCGCAACACCGGCCGGGTGCTCACCCGGGGGCAGCTGATCGACCGGATCTGGGGTGCCGACTATGTGGGCGACACCAAGACCCTGGACGTACATGTGAAGCGGTTGCGCTCGAAGCTGGAGAAGGACCCGTCGAACCCGCAGCACCTGGTCACGGTGCGCGGTCTCGGGTACAAGTTCGAGTCCTGACCTGACGGAAGGCCGGGCTCTCGCCGCCCAGTCCGAGTCCTGAGTCACATCGTCCCAGGCTGCACAGGTCTTGCCGGTTAGCTTAGGCTCTCCTTAGTTGAGGCAATTCATCGCTAAGGAGAGTCCCATGTCCTGGTCCCGTTCCCGGGCGGCCCTGCGGCCGGCCCGAACCGCCGCGCTGGCGGTCGCCACCGTACTGGTCGCGACCACGCTGGCCGCGTGCGGCAGCGACGCCGACGAGCAGAGCAGCGGCTCTGCCAGTACGGCGGCCGCCGGGTTCCCGGTCACGTTGAAGAACACGTTCGGCGAGACCACCATCACCAAGAAGCCGGAGCGCATCGTCACGCTCGGGTGGAACGCCCAGGACGTGGTCTACGCACTCGGCGAGACGCCGGTCGGGATGCCGAAGGTGACGTACGGCCCGACCGAGGCCGGAACGACCGCGTGGGACGCGGACAAGTTCGACGCCGCCAAGACCGAGTTGCTGGACACCAGCGACAAGTTCCCGTTCGAGAAGATCGCGGCGCTGAAGCCGGACGTCATCCTGGCTCCGTACGAGGGCTTCGACGCGGCCACCTACAAGACGCTGTCGGAGATCGCGCCGACCGTCGCCTACCCGGGCGCACCGTGGCAGACCACCTGGCAGGACCAGACCCTGCTGGTCGGTCAGGCGCTGGGCAAGAAGGCCGAGGCCGAGAAGCTGATCTCCGGGATCAACGACAAGATCAAGCAGGTCGCGGCCGAGCACCCCGAGTTCAAGGGCAAGACGATCACCGTCGGCTCGTTCGGCGCCGACAACTACGCCTACATGCCGACCGACCCGCGGGTGCAGATCCTGAACGAGATGGGCTTCGTGAACGCCCCCGGCGTGGAGAAGCTGCAGGCCGGCAACACCAAGAAGGAGTTCGCGCTCACCATCAGCAAGGAGAAGGTGCCCGACATCGACGCCGACGTGGTGGTCGCGTACGTCGACGGGCTGGGTGCGCAGAAGTTCCAGGCCGACCCGGTCTACTCCTCGCTGGCCGCGGTCAAGCGCGGCAGCGCCTATGTCATGGAGGACCAGCAGGTCATTTCCGGGATGAGCGCCGTCAGCGTGCTGAGCGTCCCGTGGGTGCTGGACAAGATCATCCCCGGCCTGTCCAAGGCCGCCCAAGCCGCGGGCTGACCTAGGTCGCGTCTGCGACCCGCCCGGTACGGCGACCGATCTGTCGTACCGGGCCTCACTCGTCCGTCGGGACCTCGGCCACAGGTCCCGCCGGTACGACGAACGGGCCGTCCCGCGCCGGGGCGGCCCGTTCGGATGTCTGACGCGAGTACGACGCTCAGCGTCGTACCGGCGGCTCAGCCGTGCGACTCCCCATCGTCGCGCGGGGACGGGGAGTAGTGGTCCTGGGTCAGGACCGGGACGTAGGCGGTGATCGGGCCGGCCTCGCCGAACGTGATCACCACGTTGACCATCTGGCCCGGCTTGGCGCCGGTGACCGTGATCGGCTCGCCGCTCGCCTCGCCGCTCTCGGCCTCCGCGCCGGTGGCCGGCGGCAGCACGGTGGAGGTCCCGGCCTTCAGGTCCAGGGGCTTCACGTTGCCGAACGTGACCTCGGTCGGCTGGTCGCCGCCGGCCTGGCCGTCCTCGGTCTCCGGCGGCGCCTGCTCGATCCCGACCAGCGTGTCGTCGGATCCACCGTTGTTGACGATGACGGCGTGCAGTTCGCCCTTGCCGTCCTCGGAGGCGAGCACCAGGACGTTACGTACCGCGATCGAGCCTGAGTCGGCGTTGGTGCCCTCGGCCGGCTGGTACGGCTGCGACGTCTGGGCGTTGAAGCTCGCGCCGCAGGCCGTCAGCACGATACTCAGAGTGGCGGCGGCACCCGCCAGCGCGGCGCGCCGGACGGACCGCGAGGACAACGTGATCGGCACTGGGATCCCTCTCCTGCAAAGCTGTTCGAGGCCGTCAGGCAGCGGCCTCCGGCGCGTCACAGCGTAGCTCTCGCACCCGCCGGACCCGACGGCGGGATGGCCATCACGGGCTGTCGCGACGGTGTCCCCGGCAACCATTCACGCGCGCACGAGGCATGGCCGAGAAAGTTTGTCAAGGCGAGAAGTGGCCTCTGACCAGCGCAAACGCCCCGGCCCGCCCCTTTGCCACGTGGTAGGATAGAGCTTGGAAAGGGGCACGTGACATATGACTTTCACAGTCGGCGAGACGGTTGTTTACCCCAATCACGGTGCGGCCGTCATCGAGGACATCGAGACCCGTCAGATCAAAGGTGAGGACAAGACCTACCTGGTCTTGAGGATCGTCGCTCAGAACGACCTGGTCGTCCGGGTCCCCGCGTGCAACCTCGATCTTGTCGGCGTGCGTGACGTCGTGGATCAGGCTGGCCTGGAGCGCGTCTTCGACGTGCTGCGCGCACCGCACACGGAGGAGCCGACCAACTGGTCGCGACGCTACAAGGCGAACCTCGAGAAGCTGCACTCCGGTGATGTGATGAAGGTGGCAGAGGTCGTTCGTGACCTGTGGCGCCGTGAGCGTGACCGCGGTCTCTCCGCCGGTGAGAAGCGGATGCTGGCGAAGGCTCGCCAGATCCTGGTCTCCGAGCTGGCCCTGGCCGAGCACACCAACGAGGACAAGGCGGAAGCCATCCTCGACGAGGTTCTCGCTTCCTGATCGAACTGATCAGATCGAGTCGAAGTACGTGATCCTGCCGTTCGGCGTGGGCTCTAGATGAGCACCGCGGCCATCATCCCGGCGGCCGGTCTCGGGCTGCGGCTCGGTGGTGAGACACCTAAAGCATTTCGAGAGGTCGGTGGCGAATCGCTGCTGGTCCACGCCGTACGTGGACTGCAGGCAGCGACCGCCGCCGACCTCGCCTGTTTTGTGGTCGCCGTCCCGGCCGGCACCGAGGACGCCGTCCGCAAGGAACTCGAGCCGTACGCCGGGGATGCCCGGCTGCTCGTGGTCGCGGGCGGTGCGGAGCGGGCCGACTCGGTTCGGGTGGCCCTGGAGTTGGTCCCGGTCGACGGGATCGACTGCATCCTCGTCCACGACGCGGCCCGTGCGTTCGTCCCGGCGGCTGTCGTCGAACGCGTCGTTGCCGCGGTGCGTGGCGGGGCCTCGGCCGTCGTACCGGCCGTGCCGGTGACGGACACGATCAAACGGGTCTCCACGGCCGGTGAGGTCGTCGACACGCCCGACCGGTCGACGTTGGTCGCCGTACAGACTCCGCAAGGGTTCGACCCTGCCGTACTGCGTCGTGCGCATGCGACCGGTGGCGCCGGGGCGACGGATGACGCGATGCTGTGTGAGCGGCTCGGGGTGACCGTGCTGACGGTCGAGGGGTCCGAGGACGCGTTCAAGGTGACGCGGCCGCGGGACCTGCTGCTGGCCGAGGCGTTGCTGGCGGACAGGAGACTGACGTGAAGATCCCACGGGTGGGGAACGGCGTCGACGTACACCCGCTGGAGGAAGGCCGGCCGATGTGGCTGGCCGGCCTGCACTGGCCCGAAGAGACGTCCGGGTTGGCCGGTCACTCCGACGGTGACGCGGCCGCGCACGCGATCTGCACCGCGCTGCTGAGTGCGGCCCGGCTGGGCGATCTCGGGTCGAACTTCGGTACTGCCGAGCCGGAGTGGGCCGGCGCATCAGGCATCGCACTGCTGGCCGAGGCGGCGCGGCGGGTCCGGGCGGCCGGGTTCGAGATCGGCAACGTCTCGGTCCAGATCGTCTGCAACCGCCCGCGGATCGGCCCTCGTCGGGAGGAGGCCGAGAAGGCGCTCAGCGCCGGCTGCGACGCCGAGGTATCCGTCAGCGCGGCGACTACCGACGGCCTGGGCTTCACCGGCCGGGGCGAGGGCATCGCGGCCATCGCCACAGCGCTCATCTACTGACGGGATCGGTCGAGAAGCGGGCTGCTCTGGGGTCCAGCTCGTCCCCGGTTCGCTCAGTCAGTACGCCGTACAGCTCGGGACGACGGCCGCGGAGCCAGCGGCGGCCCGTTGCCAGCGGCACCAGCTCCAGGTCGAGATCGCCGATCACGACGGACTCGGCCGGAACCGGAGTCTCCGCGACGATCCGGCCGTACGGATCCAGGATCATCGCGTTGCCGGTGCGGACCTCGTCGTCGTCCCGGCCGACACCGTTGCTGAACAGCACGAACAGGCCGTTGTCGTGGGCCCGGGCCGGCAGCCAGCGCATCAGCCAGCCACGGCCGTTCGGCCCGTTGAAGGCTTCCTCGATCGCGGCCGCATCCCCGCTCTCCCAGAGCTCCAGCGGGATGGGCTTCATCCCGTGCGGGCTGCGCGAGTTCGTCCCGCCGGTCTGGTGCGGCGCCAGCAGGACGGTTGCCCCGAGCAACGCGGTGATCCGGACGTTCTCGACCAGGTTGTTGTCCCAGCAGATCAGCACCCCGGCCCGGAATCCCCAGGGCGTGTCGAACACCGTGTACGACGACCCGCTCGCGATCGCCTCGTGTTCGAACGCGTGCAGCTTCCGGTGCACGTGGACGTCCCCGGTCGGCAGGCAGACGGCGTACGAGTTGAACAGCTTGCCGTCGGCACCCTCGAGGAACCCGACGCCGATCCCCACGTCGAGTTCCTCGGCCAGGGCAAGGACCCGGCCGACCAGCGGGCCGTCCGCCGGCGAGGCCAGCTCGTGCAGCCGCTCGGCGGTGTGCCGGCGGAGGTGCCAGTAGCCGAGCAGGCACATTTCCGGGAACACCACCAGCCGGGCCCCGCCCGCGACCGCCTCGCGAGCCAGCCGTTCGACGGTCGCGAGGTTGGCCGACGGCTGGTTCGGTACCGGTTCGAACTGGACGACCGCGCTGCGAAAGAGGTTCATGAGCCCATCGAAACGCCGATGGTTCTATGACGTCCAATAGTTGTTTGGTCAGATTCCATATCGTGGGGTTATGGATCTCCGATTGCTCCGCGCGTTCGTCACGGTCGCCCGGCTGCGCAATTTCGGGGCCGCCGCCGAGGAACTGTCGACCAGCCAACCCGCGCTGACCAAGCAGATCCAGGTACTGGAGCGAAGGGTCGGTTCGGTGCTGTTCAGCCGTGGCCGGCATGGTGCCCGATTGACGCAGGCCGGGGAACTGTTGCTTCCTGACGCTCTGGAGTTGCTCGACCGATCGGAGGCGTTCGATCGGCGCGCGGCCCAGGTCGCAGCGGGTAGCGAAGGGTCGCTGGCGATCGGGTTCGGGCTGTCCGGGATCGAGTTGGCACCACGGGCGGTCGCTCTGTTCCGTAGTCGCTGGCCTGGTGTCTCGGTGTCACTCGAGGACATGTCGTCGTCGGTCCAATGCGAACGTCTGCTCGCGGGCAGTCTGCAGATCGGCTTCGTCCGGCTGCCTGTCCCTGCCGGCCTCGAACACCTACGGTTACGGCGCGATCGGCTGGCCCTCGCGGTCCCCTCGGCAGTCGACGTTCCGCGTGACATCGGGAAGTGGCTCGACGGCCGGCCGCTCGTCCGGCTCACCCCGGCACGCGGGCCTGGTCTGACCGCCCAGATCAACGGCCTGTACGCCGAACTCGGTTGCCACCCCACCGTTCTTCAGGAGACCGCCGACCTGCAGACCGTACTGGCTTTGGTTGCCGCCGGCGCCGGTCCGGCCGTCGTACCGCAGTCCGCCGAGCGCATCGCACCGCCGGGGATCCGCCTCGTCCCACTGCCCGGCCGAGCCGCGACCTGGTGGATCGGTGCGGCCTGGGCCAACCGGACCCCGCTCACCGAACGCTTCGTCAAGGCCGCAGCCGAAATCGCCCGCTCCTGAAGGCAGGCAGCTCCGTCGAGTCCAGCCACAGGGCGAACAGGTGGCGTACGGCGCCCTCGTCCGGGCTGAACGACACCGCCAGTGCGATGAACTCGTGCGTCGTCACCGAACCGTGGCGGTGGGATTTGGTCCACGTCCGCAGGAGTTCGAAGAACGCGTCGTCGCCGAGGTGCTGACGCAGTACGTGCAAAGTGATCGCGCCGCGCTTGTAGAGCCGGTCGTCGAACATCAGCTCCGGGCCCGGGTCCGACAACAGCAGGTCCTGCGGCAAGCCCTTCAACCGCGCGTGCGCCTTCGACACTTGCTGCGTCGCGGTCAGGCCGCCCGACGCCTCGGACCACAGCCACTCGGCGTAGCAGGCGAACCCTTCGTTGAGCCAGATGTACTGCCAGCTCGCGGGCGTCAGACTGTTGCCGAACCACTGATGCGCCAGCTCGTGCGCGACCAGCCGCTCGGATCCGCGCCGGCCGTCCAGATGGTTGCTGCCGAACACCGAGATGCCCTGCGCCTCCAGCGGGATCTCCAGCGGGTCGTCCGTAACCACGACCGTGTAAGCACCGAACGGGTACGGCCCGAACAGCCGGCAGAACAGCTTCATCATGTCCTGCTGCCGGCCGAGATCCACCTTCGCGTTGCGGACCAGTGCTGCGGGCAGCACGGCCCGGGTCGTCACCGGTGACGCGGCCAGCTCGATAGCGTCGTACCGGCCGATCTGCACGGTCGCCAGGTACGTCGCCATCGGCGCGGCCTGGTCGAAGACCCACGTGGTCCGGCTCGCCTTCACCCGCCGTGACACCAGTCGCCCGTTGGCGACCACCTGGTACGGCGAATCAGTGGTGACTGCGATCCGGTAGTGCGCCTTGTCGCCGGGGTGGTCGTTGCACGGGAACCAGGTCGCCGCGCCGCTCGGCTGGCTGGCGACGATCACGCCCTCGGTGAGCTCCTCCCAGCCCAGCTCGCCCCACGGACTGTCCTCGGGCTTGGGACTACCGCCGTACTGGATGTCGACGGTGAACTCGGCGCCGTCCGTGATGTTCGCCGAGATGTGCAGCTTCCCGGAGCGGTGGGTGTAACGCTGGGCCCGGCGGCCGTTGACCGACACCTTGGACACCCGCAGGCCGGACAGGTCGAAGCTGATCCGGGACAGGGCCTGGGTGGCTACCGCGGTGATGGTCGCCCTGCCGGTCAGGCGGTTGCTGTTGACCCGGTAGTCCAGATCCAGCTCGTAGGACTCGACGTGGTAGCCGCCATTGCCGTGAGTGGGCACGTAGGGGTCGCCGGCGGTCGTTGCCCCGGGCTGCCCGTTGTTGCGGGCAACCATCAGCTCTGCCAGGGGGCGATCGGGTTTCCGGCCCAGCGCGTCCCGGCAGGTACACCTTCACCACGCATCACGAGAGACACCGGGCCGATGGTAGCCCCTGCCCCCACGGTCGCGGCCGGCAGGACGATGCCGTGGGGCCCGAGGGTCGCTCCCGGCCCGAAGGTGACTGTGCTCATGGAGAGAACTCGATCATGAAACAGGTGCGTCTGCAGCACGCAACCGCGATTCACCGTGGCACCGTCGCCGAGGGTGACCAGATCGGCCTCGGGTAACCAGTACGTCTCGCACCAGACGCCCTTGCCGATCTTGGCCCCGAGGGTCCGCAGCCAGAGCGTGAGGACCGGCGTACCGGCGGCGGCGTTCGCGAACCACGGCGCCGCGACAAGCTCGACGAAGCTGTCGACCACCTCGTTGCGCCAGACGAACGAGCTCCACAGCGGGTACTCGACCGCGCGGGTCTTACCCACGATCAGCCACTTGGCCACCGTCGCCATTCCGCCCGCGACCGCTCCGGCGGCGAGGATCACCGCGCCGGACAGCAGCACCGTGAGCCATGGCCCGAGCCACACGTCGAGCGCCTGCAGCCCGAACAGCACGCCGAGCGCGATCACCACCGTGCACATCATCGGCACGAACCGGCACAGCTCGACCAGCGCTCTGGCAACCTTGAGCTTGAACGGCGGGTTGAACGTCCGGCTCTGGTCACCGCCGACCGCCTGGCGCCGGAGTTTCACCGGCGGCGATCCGAGCCACGACGTACCGGCCTTCGACTTCTTCGGCGCGGCCGACAGCACGGCGACCAGCCCGTTCTTCGGCACCGACCGGCCGGGCGCGGTCATCCCGGAGTTCCCGAGGAACGCCCGTTTCCCGACCTTCGCGCCGGCCACGTGCAGCCAGCCGCCACCCAGCTCGTACGACGCGATCATTGTGTCGTCGGCCAGGAACGCGCCCTCACCGACCGTGGTCATCTTCGGCAGCAACAGCACTGTCGACGCCTCGACATCCCGGCCGATCTTCGCCCCGAGTGCCCGCAGCCACCAAGGCGTCAGCAGGCTCGCGTACAGCGGGAAGAGCAGTGTGCGGGCCGAGTCCAGCAGTCGCTCGGTCGCCCACACCTGCCAGCCGATCCGGCTCCGCACCGGGTAGTGGCCGGGTTTGATCCCGATACCGAGCAGCCGGACGCCGATCAGCGTCAGCACGGCCAGCATCACGAACCCGACGAGCGTCATCAGCGGTACGGCGGTGAGCGCCTTGAGCGCGGCCTGGCCGAGTGTCTCGGTGCCTTGAAGCGCGTTACCCAGTACGACGATCGCGGCCGCGGCCGCGGCGACCGGAAGCAATGACATCACCGCGGACTGAGCGCCGTACGCGAGAACCCACCACGGCGCGCGGGCCGGCCGGTGATCGGGCCAGGGGCGCCTGGCGCGGCCGATGCGGGTCGCGGGGGAGCCGGACCAGCGCTCGTTCGGGGGCACCTTGCCGGAGACGGCCGAGCCGGCGGCGATCTCGGCATTGCGGCCGATCTCCGCACCGGGCAGCAGCGTGCTACGCGAGCCGATCACGGCCTCGGCGCCGACGCTCACCGGGCCGACGTGCAGCCGGTCGCCGTCGATCCAGTAACCGGCCAGGTCCACCTCGGGCTCGATCGACGCACCGCGGCCCATGGTCAACATCCCGGTGACCGGTGGGAGCGTGTGTAGATCGACACCGCGGCCGACCTTCGCGCCGAGAGCCCTTGCGTAGTAGGCGATCCAGGGCGCGCCGGCGAGGTTGGCCGCTCCGGCGGCGTCTGCGAGATTCTCGGCCGCCCAGAGGCGGACGTGGACGCTGCCGCCTCTGGGATAGGTGCCGGGTTTGAGGTTGCGGAGCAGGAGGCGCGCGCCGACGACGGCGATACCCATCCGGCCGGCCGGGGTGATCAGGATCAGCCAGCCGGCCAGGATCCACCACCACGAGACTGTCCGCAGCCAGGGGAGCGGGCCGGCGAACTCGGCGAGCAGGTTGTTCAGGGTGAACAGGTAGACGAGCCATCGCACCCCGACGACCGTCTGCAGGACCAGGGTCAGCGCGGTCTGGAGCAGCTGCGTCGACCTCGGCGTTGGCCTGATTTCGCGGACCTCCGCCGGCTCGGCGGTCACTGTCGACTCGTCCAGCCGGTCGGCGAGTGCTCCGAGTCGTGGGTACTCGTAGATGTCCGCGACGGTCACATCCGAGTACCGCTCGCGGAGCACCGACACGAGCTGCGCGGCCGCGAGGCTGCCGCCGCCGTGCAGGAAGAAGTCGTTGTCCGCGCCGGTGACTTTCGCGCCGAGGACCTTCGTCCAGCGCTCAGCGAGCCACCCGGCCGTTCCGTCGAGCTCGACGGCGGGGCCGTCGCTGTCCATTCCCTCGAGTGGCCAGGGGAGCGCGTTGCGGTCCACCTTGCCTGAGGTCCTGGTCGGCAAGGTGTCGACGATCGCCAGAAGCGGTACGAGCGCTGCGGGCAGGGCTTTACGGAGTTCCTCGGTGGCCGCTTTCTGGTCGAACACGGTTGGGTCTTCTGGTACGACGTACCCGACGAGCAACTGATTTCCGGCGGCGCTGGCGCGGACGGCAGCGGCTGCGCCAGAGACATTGGGCAATGCCCGCAGGGCTGCGTCGACCTCGCCGAGCTCGATCCGGCGGCCGCCGAGTTTGATCTGCTCGTCGGCGCGGCCCTGGAAGATGAGGCCTTCGGGTTCGTAGCGGACCAGGTCGCCGCTGCGGTACGCGCGTTCCCAGCCGAGCGTCGGCATCGGCGCGAACTTCTCCGCATCCTTGGCCGGGTCGAGATAGCGGGCGAGCCCGACACCGCCGATGATCAGCTCGCCGATCCCGCCCTCGGCAATTTCGTTGCCTTCGGCATCGACTACGGCGAGGTCCCAGCCGTCCAACGGGAGGCCGATGCGGACCGGACCTTCCCCGGTCAGCTGAGCACCGCACGCCACCACGGTCGCCTCGGTGGGACCGTACGTGTTCCAGACCTCGCGGCCGTCCGTCGCCAGTCGCTCCGCGAGCTCGGGCGGGCAGGCCTCGCCGCCAAAGATCAGCAGCCGGACCTGGTCGAGCGCGTCGGCCGGCCACAGCGCTGCGAGGGTCGGGACAGTGGAGACGATCGTGATCCCCTGCGCGACCAGCCAGGGGCCGAGGTCCATGCCGCTGCGGACGAGCGACCTCGGCGCCGGCACCAGACACGCACCGTGACGCCACGCCAGCCACATCTCCTCGCACGACGCGTCGAACGCTACTGAGAGTCCGGCCAGGACCCGGTCGTCGGAGCCGATCGGTTCGTGCTGGAGGAACAGTCGCGCTTCGGCATCCACGAACGCCGCCGCGGATCGATGCGAGACGGCGACACCCTTGGGTACGCCGGTCGAACCCGAGGTGAAGATGATCCACGAGTCATCGTCGGGCTCCGGGCCGCCCGCTCGTACCGGATCCGGTTGTGGCTCGTCCATGCGAGCCGAGTACGGGTAGTCGAAGTAGCCGTCGGCGTTGTCGTTGTCCGGCGGTGGTCCGGCCGGCGCTGCCCGGAGAAGGTTGAGCTCCAGGTCGTCGGTCACGATCGCGGCGACCGCGGCCTCACCGAACACCAGCTCGGCCCGCTCATCCGGGTCGTCCGCATCCACGGGAACGTAGGCCGCCCCGGCCTGCAGCGTCCCGAGGATCGCGACGTACAGATCGTTGTGACCGGACGAGATCCGCACCCCGACCCGGTCGCCCGGCCCGATCCCACCCGCGGTGAGCCGCCCGGCGAACTTGGTCGTCTGCTCGAGCAACTCCCGATAACTCAGACTCACACTGCCGTCATCGAGCGCCGGCTCGTCCGCACACTTCGCCGCCGTCTCCTGCAACACATCCACCAGCGTCCGCGCGGGTGGCGCCCACTCCCCGCGTCGCAACGTCACGCCCGGATGATACGCCCCTCAGCTAACACAACCAGAACGCCGCACAACGCCGAGACAACATCGCCGAGTCGTGAATTTCTGTCGGCAGCGGACGATCTCGCGGACCGAAATCCACCAATGAGCGTTGGCTCAGATGCTGTCAGGCCGCGGTCGGGGCTACTTCACCAGGTCGGCGGGGGCGGCGTAGGTGTTGCAGGCCTTGTTTTCGGAGATGTTGAAGCCGTTCTGGATCCAGAAGCCCTGGCTGGTGGCGAGGCCGTGGGTTCGTTCTTCTGGTGGGGTGTTGGCGGATTCGCCGAAGCTGTTGCTGGACTGTTCTTTGAACTCGTTCATGCGGTCGGTCAGCGGGTAGGTCTCGGCGACCGCTTTGCTGAAGACGCCGGCGAAGCAGGAGGCTTGGAGTTCGTTGCGGCGTGAGTACTCGAGCTTCTTGTCCGGGTGGTCCTGCAGGTACGCCGCTCGCGCGTAGAACAGCCCGGTGACGCCCTGGACGTGATGGCCGTACTCGTGCGCGATCGTCATCAGGTAGGCGAGATCCTGCTGCGGTCCGAACGCCTTGTTCATCTGCTGTACGTCGGTGTACATCACCTGATTGCCGTAGCAGTAGAACGCCAGCACCCGGCCGGACAGCGGCGCGAAGTTGCCGCACGGTGTCACGACCGGCTTGTCGAAAACGACCAGGCCCGGGTCCGGCTTCTCCTGGTCGAGGTCCTTGAAGATCGGCCGCCAGGCGTTGTTCAGGCAGGTGAACAGCTTCTGGTAGTACACCTTCTGCGCCGCGAGACTGCCGGTGCCGAGGTTCGCGGCCTTGCAGTTCTGCTCGGGCAGTGCGCCGCTGCGGTAGATCTCGGCGTTGAGCAGGTAGTCCTCCGCCGAGCCCTTCTGCGGGTTGGTGCTCGCCGTCGGCACGATCGACGGGCCGGTCACGCGCGGCTCGGCGGTGGTGTTGCCGGCATCACCGCCGGTCAGGATCGCGCCGATGACGGCCAGCGACGCACCAAGGAAGATGAGCAGCACGAAGCCGAGCAGGATGAGCCGTGCCGGTCCACCCCGCCGCCGAGGTGGCTGGAACCCGTTGAACTGCCCCTGGCCGCCGTAGTACGGCTGACCCCATTGACCTTGGTACGGCGCACCGGGCTGAAACTGACCTGGACCCTGCTGTGGGAACTGGCCGGGGCCGGGCTGGTACGGACCGCCCTGGAACTGGCCGGGCGGTGCGTATTGGCCGGGTGGTGGCGCGTACTGGCCGGGCGGCGGACCGCCGTACGGGGCTGCCTGAGGAGGCGGCAGGACGCCGGGCGGTGGACCCACGGGCCGATCCTGTGGACGGATCCCGTGGCCGTACGGGCTGCTCACCGGTGTTGCCCTCCTGCCGCTGGACTGGCCTGACTCGGGTTCGCTGGGCGAACCGGCACGAGACTACTCTCGACCCATGTCACTGAAGCGCCGCCTCCTGCCGGCTGCCCTGCTGATGTCCCTGGCCGTCCCGTTCGTTGCCCTGGGCACATTGCCTGCCCAAGCTGCCGAACAACAGGCCGCCGACGACCAGATCACGGCGTACACCGCCGAGGCGACGCTGACCAAGGACGGAGCGCTGCAGGTCAAGGAGACAGTGGACCTGACAGCCGGCGGTACGACGTTCAGCCGGACGCTGGCCACCCGGGTCCGCGCCGACGCCGAGCGGGACCGGACGTACGACGTCAGCGACGTGTCGGCGACTGTGAACGGCCAGCCGGCGCAGGGGTTCGAGAACGAGAGCATCGACGACGGACGCCGGCTCACAATGAACGTGTCCGGTCAGTCGAAGATCGTCTACAGCTACACCGTCGACAACGTCGTGGCCGAGTCCACCGAGGGCCGCGAGGTGAGTTGGCCGATCGTGCAGGGCTTCGGTACGGGGGTCCCGAAGGCCTCAGTGACTGTGGACGTCCCGTTCGCGACCTGGGTGACCTGCATCTCCGGCCGGGTCGGCTCGAGCATGCCGTGTACGTCGTCGCAGTTGGCCGAGTCGGCCGCGCTGCAGATCGACCAGAACGGCGTACCGGCAGGTGGTCGGTTGACCTTCCTGGCCGGGTTGAGCGACCAGGCGACGGTGCAGCCGAATGCGGAGTTCACGACTCGCTGGAGCCTCGGTCGGGCGTTCACCGCCGACTCGAGCACGCTCGGCCTCGCCGCGCTCGTGTTCGGCATCGGACTGCTGGGTGCCGTGGCGTTGTGGTTCTTCCGCGGTCGTGACGCGGCCAAGGTAGGTGGCGGTGCGCCGGAGCGGCCGGTGCTGGACAGCACGAACGGTCCGCAGTTCGCTGCACCGGACGGCATCCGCCCGGGTCAGGTCGGCACGGTGGTGGACGAGACGGCTGACGTCGTCGACATCACCGCGACGTTGCTGGACCTCGCCGTACGGAACTACCTGACCATCGTGGAGCTGCCGCGGCAGAGCCAGTTCGGCAAGCTGGACTGGGAATTGCACCGGCTGAACCAGGGCGGTCCGGAGCTTCTGCCGTACGAGAAGGCTCTGCTGGACGCCGTGTTCGCGGACGGCGACTCGGTCGTCGTCTCCACGCTCGGCGCGTCCCTGCGGCCGCGGCTCAACCTGGTGCGCGAGCAGTTGTACGCCGACGTCGTGACGCAAGGGTGGTTCAACAACCGACCGGACTCCGACCGGAACCGCTGGACCACCGCAGGCCTGGTGTTGCTGGGTGCCGGCGTCGTACTGACGATCGTGCTCGCCATCGTGAGCAAGTACGCCCTGGTGGGCTTCGCGGTCATGCTGGCCGGACTGGTGCTCGCACTCGTTGGTCAGGTCGCACCGGCTCGCACTGCGCGTGGTGCGGCCGTACTCGGACGTGTGGCGGGCCTGCAGCGGTACCTGCTCGACGAGACCTCGGCAGACCTGCCGCAGAGCCATCGGCTCGAGTTCGCGTCGCGGTGCCTCCCGTACGCCGCTGTGCTCGGGCTGACCGAGAAGTGGGCGCTGGAGATCGCCGCCACCGATGACGACGACGATCCGGACGCCGGCATCGGCTGGTACTCCGGACCGGACAACTGGCACCTCTCCGACATCGGTGAATCGCTCAGCAACTTCGTGACGTCCTTCGGTGGCTCGCTCACCACGGCTCGCCGCCTCTTCTGAGCCAGATACACAGAAGCCCGGGTCCAGTGGGCGGACCCGGGCTTCGTTGTTGTAGTGCTAGGCCACTCGGGCCTCGTCCGCGGTGTAGGTGTTGCAGGAGTTGGGCTGCTTGCTGTTGTACCCGGCGATGGACCACTGGTAGTTGCTGACCCGGTTGCCGTGGTCGTGTACCCGCGGCCGGGCGTAGTCGTCGCCGGTGTGCGAGATCAGGAACCGCCAGTTGGCCAGCAGCGGGTTGCGCATCGGGGTGAACGCCGCGTTCGCACCCAGGTACGCCGCACCGAGGCAGGTGGCCTGCAGTTCACGCCGACGGCTCTCGAGCAGCTTCTGGTTCGGCGTCATCTTCTGCTGCCGGCTGACCGAGGCCGCCAGGATGCCGCTGAGTTTCTGGACGTGGTGACCGTACTCGTGCGCGAACGTGTTCAGCATGATCGCGCGGGCGTACACCGGGTTGTTCTTGTAGTACCGGTTGTCCACGGTGAACGGGAGATAGATCGTCTCGTTCGCACCGCAGTACGCCGCCCGGACGCTGCGCTGGATGCCACACGGGGACGACAGCTTGCCGATGTACACGGCCACCTTGGGCGCCCTGAACGGCAGACCGGCCTTCTTCATCGCCAGCAACCAGGTGCGGTTGACGCACGGCAGCAGGCGGTTGTAGTAGCTCCGCGCGGCGACGACGTTGATCGGCGCGAACGGCGGCTCGGCGCACTTCGACGCCGCGATCGGGCCGACGGTGTACAACTTGCTCGCGGTGACGATCTCGTCCATAGTCGGCGCGGCCGGCGCGGATGGCGTCTCGGACGCAGGTGACGGGCTCTCCGACGGCGAGTCGGACGGGCTCTCGGACGGCTGCACCGACGGGGTGTTGGTCGTCTGCGGGGCGTCGTCGCCGGTGAGGCGGACCAGGAGCGTGACACCGGAGCCGACGACCAGTACGGCGAGCACCACGAGACCGATCAGCAGGCCACGCGTCCGCGTCTTCTGCTTGCGTCGCCGACCGCCACCCGGCGGCTGCGGGATCGGGATCGGCGGGTACTGCCACGTCGGCGCCTGCTGCACCGGCTGGCCCATCGGGCCGATCTGGCCGCCGGAGCCGGGGCCGCTGAAGCCGGCACCGTACCCACCGGCAGCACCACCCTGCTGCCCGCGCTGGGCTGCGTGCCGAGCGCCGCCCTGCTGCTGGTTCGGCGGCAGCGCGTTGCTCCACGGGGACGGCGCCTGCGGGGCAGGCCAGGACGGTCCCGAGCCACCCTGCGCTGCCGGACCCTGCGGCGAGGGGCCCCACAGATAGGAGTTCTGTGAGTGCGGACCCGTGCCACCGGCCTGAGCGTCATCGTCTTGCAAGCGCGGTGCTCCGCCATCACGTGGCCCACCAGCCTGCGGACCACTCTGCGGACCGCTCTGGGGCCTGCCGGCTTGCGGACCACCGGCTTGCGGACCACCGGACTGGGGACCGCTGGACTGGGGACCACCGGACTGGGGACCGGCCTGCGGTCCACCGGCGTACGGGGGGCCTGCTTGAGGACGGCCGCCCTGTGCCGGCCCAACGTTCGGTCCACCACCCTGCCGAGGACCGGAACCCTGCTGAGGTGCCTGGCCTTGCTGAGATGCCGGGCCCTGTTGAGGTCCGGTGCCTTGCTGGGGTCCGCGCTGGGGCGGCTGCGGCGTGCTGCCATAGGCAGGTGCCGACTGCCAAGAACTCACTGGCCCCGGACCGGGCTGGCCAGGACCGGGCTGGTTAGGACCAGCCTGGGTGGGACCAGCCTGGCTGGGACCGGGCTGGTTAGGACCGGGCTGTGGGGGGCGGGATTGCTCCGGCCGGGTCTGCCAGGTCGGGTCCTGGTCGGGGTCTTCGGGTTGACGGTTGGCCCAACCGTCACCGAACCAGTTGTTCGCCGGCCGCTCGTCCTGGGACGCGTTGGGGTCCTGGAACTCGCGCTTGGCGTCTGTGGCCTCGCTCCACCACGTGGGCGACTGGCCATCCCCGGCAGACTGCTCCGGCGGACCGGCCGGCTGGTCGCCGTCAGCCGGTTCGCGCCCCGGGGGTGGATTCCAGTTGTCCGACATCGATACTCCTCACGACCTTCTGGGTGTAGCCGTCAACGTGGTGCATCCGGCGCTGTTCGGGGTGCCGACGCCGCGCCGGGTCGTGCGTCCCCCCGGACAGACTGCTCGCCCCCGGACATACTTTGCGTGATCCGGACGCACCAGGCTAGCCAGCGCGGCCAGTCTCCGTCTGCAACCCGGTGCTCCGTGATCGAGACCACTATGACGTTGTGAGCTGCCGCACCCGTTCCCGCGGTACGCCGACCAGCCCACGACCCCATGCGAGCCGGCCGTGGACCCCCGTCGTACCGAGGCCTACTGCACCTTCGCGGAGGACACGGCGAAGGTGTTGCAGACGCTCGGGTTGCGGCCGTTGAAACCGCGCGTCGCCCAGTACCTGTGGTTCACCCCGTCCCCGTGGTCGTTGTTGTGGTCGGTCCAGTGCAGGATCAGCCACTTCCACTGGAACAGTGACTGGCCGGTGATCGGGTAGCTGCGCTTGTTCGAGCCGATGAAGATGTCGCCGAAGCAGGACGCCTGCAGCTCCAGCCGCCGGCTGCCCTCCAGCTCGAGCGCCTGGCTCGGGGCCTCGTAGCGGATCCGGTGGTTGGCCGCGAGGATGCCGGTCAGGTTCTGGACGTGGTGGCCGTACTCGTGCGCGAACTGGTGCAGCATCCACATCCGCGCCCACACCTTCTGGTACTCCTGCGGGTAGCGGTTGTAGTTGCCGATGTCCTCTGTGAGGTTCATGTAGATGGTTTCGTTGGTGCCGCAGTAGAACGGCGGACCGGAGTCGTTGCCGGTCCCGCACGGTGTCGTGACGGTCCCGCTGAACGGCTGCACGGTCGGCGGCCGGAACCGGGCGCCGGACTTGGCCACCAGTGCGGGCCAGGACTTGTTCAGGCACTTGAGCAGGTTGGCGTAGTTGGCCCGCGCGCCCGACACGTTCGACGGGCGGGACCTGGACTCCTTGCAACTGACCGCCTTCATCGCTCCGGCCTTGTACAGCTTGTTGCGCAGCACCAGGTCGGTGTCGGTCGGCCCGGGCTTGGGCTTCGGCGTGGACGTCGTCCGCGGTGCGGTCGGCTTGGTCGCGGTCGGCCGGGTCGTGGTCCTGGTCGGCTGACTCGTCGCGACCGACGGCGACGCAGACGGCCCGTACGTCGGGGTGTAGCTGGAGGAGGAGTAAGACGGGCCGGCGTACGAGTCGTTGTCCTTCAAGGCCTTCGACACACCGAAGAGCCCGACCCCGCCGAGCACAACCACCCCGAGCACCACGAGGACGGCCTTGCCGCCGCCACCTTTCTTCCGCGGCGGCTGCCCACCAGAAGGTCCGCCAGGCGGAGCACCCCAGCCGAACTGCGGCCCGCCAGGCCCGCCAGGTCCGCCCGACCCTCCGCCGTACGGCGGCATCCCCTGGTACGGCGCTGACGGCGGCGGACCGCCGTACTGCGGACCAGGCTGCCACTGCGGCGCACCATAAGACGGTGGCTGCCCACCGTGAGGCGCACCGTAGGGAGGCTGTGGTTGCGGCCCGGGCGGCGGGCCCCACTGGTTGCCAGACACCCGGCAGACGCTATCCGAGCCCAGGCTCACCAACAGTTGCCCAGCTCAACAGACGGACTCAGCAGATACGACACATCCCGCTCTGGGTGGCTGACACCTGCCGGACGCCGGCCGAGCGAGGGATCGCGTTGCATGAAACACCCGTCACGATAGGGTGCCCGAGTCAACTGACCCTCTCTTTACGGTGTGATTGGGCGATGCGTCTACGTCTGCTCGGGCTAACCCTGTG
The DNA here is from genome assembly GCF_004342025.1 of Kribbella steppae. GTDB lineage: Bacteria > Actinomycetota > Actinomycetes > Propionibacteriales > Kribbellaceae > Kribbella > Kribbella steppae. Next base: position 271,797 of record NZ_SLWN01000003.1, read on the forward strand.
TGCCCTCGGTCTTTCGGCCCTGACCGGCGTCCCGGCCGGTGCGACCGATTCCCACGGTGCGGCCGACCCGGTCGTGACCAATTTCGACAGTCAGATCCGGGTCGAACGCGACGGCTTGCTGAAGGTCTCCGAAACCTGGAAGCTCAGCAACGTGACCGGGACCTTCACCCGGTTCGTGGTCACCCGCGATCACCTGCCCGACGACATCGACCACGTGCAGGAGCTCCAGGATCTGAAGGTCACGGCCGGCGGCCAGGAGAAGAAGACCGAGATCAGCAAGAGCGGTGACGTCACCTCGGTCGCGGTCGCGGACGTCAGCGGTGCCACCCAGCTGGACTTCACCTACACGGTGAAGGGCGCGGTCGCGAAGACGCTGAACGGCACCGAGGTGCGGTTCGCCCCGCTGACCGGGATCAACCTGACCGTCCAGCAGGCGAACATCGTCTTCAGTACGCCGGAGGTCACCCACGTCTCCTGCTTCGCCGGCGCGGTCGACAGCAACAGCCCGTGCTCGCTGGCGCAGATGGGTGAGACGGCCGGGCCGACGTTCCAGCAGCAGGGCCTGCCACCGGGGAACACGGTCCGGATGACGGTCGGCTTCCCCGAGGGCGAGATCGCCGCGAACTCGATCGTCGAGTACCGCAAGACGCTCAAGCGGGCGTTCTCCACCGACACCGCACAGCTGCTCACCGCGCTCGCCGTCCTGTTGCTCGGCGCGATCGGTCTGCTGCTGCTCTACCGGGTCCGCGGCCGCGACCGGGTCGACCCGCGACGCGTCGTACCGGCGTCGCTGTTCAGCCTCGGCAACGACACCCGGATCGACTTCACCCCGCCGTCCGACCTGCGCCCCGGTGAGGTCGGCACCCTGATCGACGAGCGGATCGACCCGGTCGACGTGACCGCCACCATCATCGATCTGGCCGTCCGCGGGCACCTCACGATCATCGAGCAGGAGCACGACTCCGAGTACGCGCGGCCGGACTGGGAGCTGCGCCGGGTCGCGAACGCACCGTCGGAGGAGCTGCAGCGCTACGAGAACGTCCTGATCCGGGCGATCTTCGGCGACTCCGACTCGGTGCTGGTCTCCGAGCTCGGCCGCCAGGTCCGGGCGAACCTCGGCCAGGTCCAGGACGCCCTGTACGACGGTGTGGTCAAGCGCGGCTGGTTCACCGAGCGCCCCGACCGGACGAGGTCGCTGTGGGCAACAATTGGCATCGCCGTCACCGTGCTGGGTGTCGCGCTGACCATCGCACTCGCACTGTTGACGACCTGGGGCCTGCTCGGGCTGGCGGTCACCGCCGTCGGTGTCGGCCTGATCGTGGTCGGCCGCTACATGCCGGCCAAGGCTCCGGCTGCCGGCCGGGTGCTCGGCCAGGTCGCCGCGATCCGGGGCGAGCTGCTCGAGATGGACGTCAGCGAACTGCCGTCGGACCAGCACGCGGAGCTGTGCTCGCGCGCCCTCCCGTACGCCGTCGTCCTCGGCGGCTCGGAGCGCTGGATCGACGCTCTGGTCGCGACCGACGACGACGTCGACGAGGACGAGGGCTTCCCGTGGTACCGCGGCCCGCGCGGCTGGCATCTGCAGTACCTGCCGGACTCGCTCCGCAACCTCACCACCAACCTCACGGGTGCGCTCTTCGCCCGCTGAGGCCCGTTGGACAGAGCAGCGCCCGCCACACCGCCCCGGTGTGGCGGGCGCTGTCGCTTCTACCAGTTGGCCTGCGGCCCCACCGGCGGCAGTGGCATCCCCGCTGGGTGGATGACGTAGACGAGTCCGCCCGAATGCGGCACCCACGCGTTCTCGAAGGCCGCCCGGTCGTACGTCGTCCGCACCTCGTCGTTGCTCGGGATCAGGTGCGACGCCGGGTCATTGACGACTACGTTGCCGGCCGGGTCGAACCCGACGATCACCATCAGGTGCCCGTTCGTTCCGTAGCCGGCCCCGGGCAGATCGCCCTTCTTGAACGACAACGACGCGACCAACGGGATCCCCGCCTTGATGAACTGCTCCGCCTCGGTCAGTGACCGCAGCCGGGTGACGAACCCGTCGATCCCGCGCGTTCCGGCGTACGCCGTGTTGAACGGCCAGTTCCCGGCGCCGTCGTACGCGTAGTCGAAGACCGAGCGGGCCGAGTGGTCCACCTGAGGATCGGCGTCGGACGGATCGACCCAGGCGGTCTCCTCGGCGGTCGGCCCGGCGCCGTAATAGTCGAGCACCATCGCCGTCGACGTCGCCGAGCACCAGGCCTCGCCACCGTTGTCCCACTGCGGGTAATGCCCGATGTGGGTCTCCTGCGAGTACGTCGGTACGTCGAGCACGACGCCCTCCGCACCGCCAAGGGGGCTGACGGCAACCTTCTTCGCATCCGGGAGCGAGGACGCCATCGCGCCGACGGACCGGACGATCGGGGCCTGCGTCGTCCCGCTGAGCCGGTACAGCGTCACCTTCAGCTGCCAGCGATCGAGGGACCTGTCGCCGGCCGCGACGAAGGTGTCGACGGCAACCGATCCGTTCGCGTCGCCCTGGGCCGGCACCGAGGTGCGGTGGATGTCGCCGGCCGCGGTGTCGTCACCGCTGGACCATCGGCCGAGCACGTACCACTTGGTGGATGTGCCGAGATCGGTCCGGCCGGACATCGCCACTTCGACCCAGGTCCCGGGCGGCGTGGTCGCGTTCCAGGACGCGATCAGCTCGGTCAGGCCGAAGCCGGGGGTGACGACCGGCGACGTCCAGCTGGTCCGGTCGTAGCTCTTGGCGGTGCCGTCACCGAACGGATCGACGTACGGCGTGGTGCCGGTCGACGTACCGAAGGTGAGGGCGCCGTCGGCGACCGTGGTGCCGGAGTGGGCACCGGCGAGGAAGTCGGCGGACGACGTCCACGTGGTGTACGCGATGTCGCGCATCTGCGGCACCTTGGCGGCCTCGCTGGGCAAGGTGCCGGATGTCAGCACGACCACACTGGCGATCAGCGCGGTGAGACTGTGGGCGGCGGTCATAGCTCGACCGTAGACCCGGCCGTTCCAGCTGTCGCGGTGAACGCGTGCCGCGATAGCGGCTTAGTCCAGTCAAATAGTTACGAGCCGGAACTAAGGGCGCTGCTTCCACTCGTCGGCGAGCATCGCGAAGACTGCTTCGTCACTCCATTCGCCCTTGAGGAACTCGTTCCGGACGAAGTGCGCCTCCTGGCGCATCCCGAGTCGCTTCAGCAGGTTCGCCGACCCGGTGTTGCGCGCGTCCAGGCGACCGATGATCCGATGCATCCCGAGCTCCTCGAACCCGAGCCGCAGGAGCTCCACCGAGGCCTCAGCGGCGTACCCGCGCCCGTGGAAGTCCGGGTGGAACACGAAACCGATCTCGCCACCCCGATGCTCCGCGCTCTGCACGAACAGCGTCACCTCACCGACGTGCTGCCCGGTCTCCCGCAGGATGACGGCCAACGTCAACGCCTGCCCGTCCTTGTCCATCGGTACGTCGGCCAGCCGGCCGGCCAGCGATTCGCGGACCTGCTCCGGCGTCTTCGAGTCGTACAGCAGGAAGCGCGTCACGTCGTCGTTGGACTGCAGTTTCAGCAGGTCGTCGTAGTCGGTCTCGAGGTAGCGGCGAAGCGTCAGACGGTCGGTCTCGATCGGCAGCGAAAGGGTCACACTCCGAGCCTATGAGATGGCCGCAAGCCAATAAAACAAGGCGGGTCTGGCCCTCCCGCGTGCACGTGGGAGGGCCAGACTTCTTCCCCCGGATCAGCCGTTCGCGAGGGCGACCAGACGGGTCTGGTCGCCGTTGAAGCGGTTCTGGTCGATCGGGGTCGAGCTGTACTGCCAGAAGGTGTGGAACGGCCAGCCGCCCGGCAGGGTGCCCGGCGCCGAGGCGTAGCGGGCGACCCAGAGCGGGTTGGTCGCGTTGAAGGCAGTGCTGTTACCGGTGCAGCGGGTCCACCAGTCGAGGTTGGTGTAGATGACCGCGTCACGGGTGGTGCGAGCCTTGTAGGTGTTGAGGAAGTCCCGGACCCAGCTGACCATGGCGGACTGGCTCAGTCCGTAGCAGGTGGCGCCGTACGGGTTGTACTCGATGTCGAGGGCGCCCGGCAGGGTCTTGCCGTCCCGGGACCAGCCGCCGCCGTTGCTGGCGAAGTAGTTGGCCTGGGTGGCGCCACTGGACGTGTTCGGAGTGGCGAAGTGGTAGGCGCCGCGGATCATGCCGACGTTGTAGGAACCGTTGTACTGCTGGGCGAAGTACGGGTTCCTGTACGACGTTCCTTCGGTCGCCTTGACGTACGCGAACCGCTTGCCGGCGGTCCACTGCGCGGCCCAGTTGACGTTGCCCTGGTGGCTGGAGACGTCGATACCTTCGACGGTCGCGGCGGGTGCCATGACGGCCGGTGCGGAACTGGTCGTCGTGTTCTGCAGCCAGCCCATGTAGGCGTCGCCGTCCTTGGCGATGCCGTGCTGGCGTGCCTGTGCGGTCGGCTGCTGAGCTGCGGTGGATGGGGGATCGGTCGGACTTGCTTGGGCGGGGCCGATCGAGGCCAGGAACAGGCCAAGAGTGACGGCGGCACCCGTGAAAAGGGCGGACTTCACGGTGAACCTCCACAGAGCGATGAGGGGCGGAACAGAGCGCTCGGCGGAGGTTTTACCCGCGTTTCGTAAGAATCAACCCTCGATCTACAGCTGAATGTGAATATTTACCGAACATAGGTCGCCGCGGCGACGTACGTATTACAGGCGGCCGGACTGAGCGTCTTGAACCCGGCATTCGCCCAGCGCGGCAGGACCTCCCGGCTGCCGTGGTCCCGGCGCGTCCCGTACTCGTCGCCTTGGTGGGCGTGCAGCCAGTCCAGCTGCGACTTGAACAGCCCGCCGTTGAGCCCGTAGCTGCGCTTGTTCGCGCCGAGGAAGACGTTGCCCAGGCAGCTCGCCTGGAGCTCGAGCCGACGGCTCATCTGCAGCGCCGCGTCACCGGACCGGTCGTACTGGATGTTCGACGACGCCCGCAGGATCCCGGTCAGGTTCTGGAGGTGGTGACCGTACTCGTGCGCGACGGTGTCCGACATGTCCGCGCGCAGGAAGGCCATCGCCGTGGTCCGGTTGGGGTAGCGCAGGAACTGCTGGTATCGCTTCAGGTCGGTCGCGGCGTCCATGTAAATGGTCCGGTTCGACGAGCAGTAGAAGGAACTCGGTGCGTTCCCGCTGCACGGCGTACTGACAGGTCCGGTGAACGCGATCATCCGCGGCGGGGCGAAGGTCTTGCCGGACAGCGCGACCTGCCGCGGCCACGCACGATTCAGGCAGTTGAGGACGTTGGCGTAGTACTTCCGCGCGTTCGCCGCGCTGTTGGCCCGGGCGCCGGACTCCCGGCAGTTCACCGTGCGCTGCGCGCCGGACTTGTAGATCCGGTTCTTGGTGACGACGTCGGAGTCCGACGGTGGCGGAGGGGTCGTCGGCGTCGTCCTGGTCGGCTGCGTCCGCGTCGGCTTGGTGGTCGGAACCGTCGGCTCGGCGGTGTCGGTCGGTTCCTCGGTCGGCTCGTACGTCGACGTGTAGGTGGGCTGTGGAGAGGTGTAGTCGTCGTCGGGACCGTTCACCTGGGTCCACATCCACAGCGCGACGGCCCCGGCCGCCACGACCACGATCGGCAGCACGATGAAGGCCGCCTTGCTCTTCTTCTTCGGCGGGGGCGGCGGGAACCCGTTCGAGCCCCACCCGAATCCAGGCCCCTGCGGCGGCGGACCCCACTGCTGCGGACCAGGCGGACCGTACTGCTGCGGCGGACCCTGGTACTGCGCCGGCGGACCGCCGTACTGCGGCGGCGGTCCTTGATACGGCGGTCCCTGGGGCGGTGGTCCTTGCTGTGGTGGTCCTTGGTGTGGCGGTCCCTGCGGGGGTGGTCCCTGGTACAGCGGTGGTCCCTGGGGCGGTGGTCCGCCGTACGGTGGCTGGTTCGACAAGGAGTCCTCCTGGGGCTGGTCCGGACAATATTGTCAAGAGGAGGTGTCAACTCCCGTTACCCTTGATCGGTGACACTTCGCTTGTACGACACCGCGACAGCAGCAGTGAGGGATTTCGAACCGGTCCATCCGGGCAAGGTCGGGATCTACCACTGTGGGCTGACGGTGCAGGGTGCCCCGCATGTCGGGCACATCTACAAGGAGGTCGTGTTCGACGTCCTGCGGCGCTGGCTGGAGCGCTCCGGGTACGAGGTCACCGTGATCGCGAACGTGACCGACATCGAGGACAAGATCCTGGCCAAGTCGGCCGAGCGCGGCGTCCCGTGGTGGGCGCACGCCTACGAGTTCGAGCGTGAGCTGCACTGGGCGTACGACGTGCTCGGCTGCCGCCCGCCGACGTACGAGCCGCGGGCCACCGGCCACATCCCCGAGATGCTCGAGATCATCGACCAGCTGATCGAGCGCGGGCACGCGTACATCGCCCCGGACGGGTCCGGCGACGTCTACTTCGACGTGAGGTCCTGGCCGTCGTACGGCGAGCTGTCGAACCAGAAGATCGAGGACATGGAAGCCGCCGAGGACGCGGACCCGCGCGGTAAGCGGGACCCGCGGGACTTCGCGCTGTGGAAGGGCCACACCGACGGCACGCCGCGGACGGCGTCCTGGCCGACGCCGTGGGGTCGCGGCCGCCCCGGCTGGCACCTGGAGTGCTCGGCGATGGCGGGCAAGTACCTCGGCGAGGAGTTCGACATCCACGGCGGCGGGCTGGACCTGCGGTTCCCGCACCACGAGAACGAGCTGGCCCAGTCGACCGCGATCGGGCAGAAGTTCGCCCGGTTCTGGATGCACAACGCCCTCGTCACCACGGCCGGCGAGAAGATGTCCAAGTCGATGGGCAACAGCGCGGTCGTGCGCAAGGTGGTCGAGCGGGTGCGGCCGATCGAGCTGCGGTACTACCTGGTGCAGTCGCACTACCGGTCCGTGGTGGAGTTCTCCTTCGGTGCGCTGGAGGAGGCCGCGACCAGCTTCCAGCGGGTCGAGGGGTTCGTGTCGCGGGCGACCGAGGTGACCGGTGGGGTCGTGCCGGCCGCCGAGTTGCCGGCCGACTTCGTCACCGCGATGGACGACGATCTCGGCACGCCGGCGGCGTTCGCCGTACTGCACAACACCATCCGGGACGGGAACAAGCTGGTCGCCGACGGGGATTCGCCCGCCCTGCGGGAGAACCTGGCCGCGGTCCGCGGGATGCTCGGCGTGCTCGGGCTCGACCCGCTGGCCGAGCCGTGGGTGTCCAGGACCGGTGCCACCGAAGAGCTCAGTGAGGTGGTGGACGGGTTGGTCAAGGCGCTGTTGGAGCAGCGGCAGGCCGCCCGGGAGCGTAAGGACTATGCCGCGTCGGACGAGATCCGCGACCGGCTGAAGGCGCTCGGCGTCGTCGTCGAGGACACGCCACAGGGGCCTCGGTGGACGGTCCCGGTGTCCGATGCCCGGCCGGCAACCAACAACGAAGGAAGCTGACGTGCCAGGCAACAGCCAGCGCAAGGGTGCCATCCGGAAGAAGCCACGTGGGAACCCGACCGCCGGATCCGGTGGCCGGGTGCGCCGTGGTCTGGAGGGCAAGGGCCCGACGCCGAAGGCGGTGGACCGGGTCAAGCACCCCGCGCACAAGCGGGCGAAGGCGGCCGAGCGCGCCAAGGAGCGCGAGCGTTCCCGCCGTCCGGCCCGGAAGGACACCGACTCGTCCGTCGAGTGGGTGTACGGCCGCAACCCGGTGGTGGAGGCGTTGCGGGCCGGTGTCCCGGTCGCCGCGCTTCATGTTGCCGAAGGCACCGAACGGGACGCCCGGCTGCGGGAGGCCCTGCTGATCGCGGTCGAACACGGCATCTCGGTGCTCGAGGTGCCGCGGACCGAGCTCGACCGGGTGACCAGCAACGGCTCCCACCAGGGTGTCGCGGTGCAGATCCCGCCGTACGAGTACGCGCATCCGGACGACCTGCTCTCCCGGGCGTACGACGCCGGCGAGGTGCCGCTCGTGGTCGCGCTCGACGGGGTGACCGACCCGCGCAACCTGGGCGCGATCACCCGATCGGCGGCGGCTTTCGGTGCGCACGGCGTCGTCGTGCCTGAGCGTCGTACGGCGTCCATGTCGGCGTCGGCGTGGAAGACGTCGGCCGGTGCGGCGGCCCGGATCCCGGTGGCTCGCGCGACCAACCTGAACCGCGCGCTCAAGTCCTACAAGGACGCCGGCCTGCTGGTCGTCGGCCTGGACATGGGCGGCGAGGTCGAGCTCCCCGAGCTGGACGCCGCCACCGAGCCGCTCGTCCTCGTTGTCGGCTCCGAGGGCAAGGGCCTGGCCCGCCTGGTCCGGGAGAACTGCGACATCATCGTCTCCATCCCGATGACGAGTTCCACCGAATCCCTCAACGCCGGCATCGCCACCGGCGTAGCGCTCTACGAGATCTCGCGCCGGCGCGGGGACTGATCGCCACAGGACGGCGGCCCCGGATCCAGGTGGATCCGGGGCCGCCGTTTCGCGTTGGGGTCAGTAGACGCTGACGCCGTAGCGGGAGAGGACTTCGGTGACGGGCTGGAAGTAGGTCGTGCCACCGGAGGAACAGTTGCCGGAACCGCCGGAGGTCAGACCCAGGGCCACGGTGCCGGCGAACAGAGCGCCGCCGGAGTCGCCGCCCTCGGCGCAGACGTTGGTGCGGATCAGGCCGCTGACCGACCCCTCGGCGTAGTTCACCGTGGCGTTGGTACCGGTGACCGAGCCGCTGCGCAGACCGGTCGTGCTACCACTGCGCTTGACGGCCTGGCCGACGAACGCGTTCCCGGCCGAGGTGATGTCCTGCGTCGAGCCGTTGTAGAGGTTCACGTTGCCGGGGTGGTTGGTGTACGACGTGCTGTACCGGACGATCCCGTAGTCGTTACCCGGGAAGCTGGTCCCGGATCGGGTGCCGAGCAGGGTCGTCTTGCTGGAGTTCGCGTACCAACTGGACGCGATGTTGGTGCAGTGACCGGCGGTCAGGAAGTAGTACGTGCTGCCGCTGCGGACGTTGAAGCCGAGCGAGCAGCGGTACTGCCCACCGTAGATGGCGTCACCGCCGCGGATGTACTTCGACAGCTTGCCGGACATCTTCTCCAGCGTGACCCGGTCACCGAACTGCTTGGTGACATTGGTGAGCGCCGTCAGCTTCCCACCGGTGACCGTGTCGTCGTACGAGACGATGATCCGGCCGTCCGGGTTGGTCTGCCAGGCGGTGCCCGGGATGGACGCGTCCTTGGACAAGGTCGCGCTGATGGCCGTGGCCGACAGCTTGGCGGGATCGACCGGGGCAGCCGACGCCTGGGTGGCGAGCAGTCCGGTGGCGGTCAGCCCGGCAGCTGCCAGGATTGCCGCGGTACGACGGATGGGCAGAATTTTCACGGTTTCAGCCTCCTCACGATGAGGACGCGCTCGGGGCGGGTGCGTCCTTGACTTCAACCGTGTCCACTTGTACCCCACTGCGTCCCTGGGTATTCAGGTGAATTCGGAGAGTGAGGGAAATCCTGCGCGGCGGCTTCCCCTGGTTTACCCGGTACGACGGGAAGCCGCCGCGGCGACTGTGACGGGTGTCACATCAACGGTCAGTAAACGCTCACGCCGTACGCGTTGAGTGCTTCGACGACCGGCTGGAAGTAGGTGACGCCGCCGGAGGAGCAGTCGCCGGACCCGCCGGACGTCAGGCCGAAGGCCCAGTGCCGGTAGAACAGCGGACCGCCGGAGTCGCCCGGCTCGGCGCAGACGCTGGTCCGGATCAGGCCGGCGACCCGGCCGTCGCCGTAGTTCACCACGGAGTTCAGCCCGGTCACCCGGCCACTGTGCAGACCACTGGTGATGCCGGCGCGGTACACGTACTGCCCGATGCCAGGGTTCATCGCCGTGGTGATGTCCTGCGAGCGGCCGTTGTACAGGTACACGCTGCCGCCGGGCGGACGGATGACGGTGGGGTAGATGAGCAGGGCGTAGTCGTTCCACGGGTAGCTGGAGTGGTGCAGCTTGCCGAGGTAGAGGTTGTGGTCATCGTCCTGGTACCAGGTCGACGCCTCGTTGCCGCAGTGCCCGGCGGTCAGCAGGTAGTACTTACCTTTCCGCTGGACATTGAAGCCGGCCGAGCACTTGATCTCGCCGCCCCAGATGCCGGTGCCGCCGCTGACGTACTTGGTCAGCTTGCCGGGCAGTTTCTCGAGGACGACGTTCTCGCCGAGCTTCTTGGTGACGCTGGTCAGGGCGGTCAACTTGGTGCCGGTGACGGTGGAGTCGTAGGAGACGAGGACCTTGCCGTCCGGTCGCGTCATCCAGGCGGTGCCGGGGGTCGTCACCTCCTCGTTGAGAGTGGACGTGATCGCCGCCGCGGACAGCCGGGGCGGCTTGCCCGGATCGGCGGTGGCCGGCAGTGCGGCCAGTGACAAAGCAGTGGCGGCGACGATCGCCGCGGTGCGTCTGAGGGTGGAGGGTCGCATGTCGATAAGCCTTCCGTAACGAGCAGCGGGCGGACCGGCCGTGGCAGCTTCAGGACATCAAGCGCTTGGATGGCGAGTCTAGGTGTCCATAGGTCAACGTCCGGTCGAGCAACTGCCGCCCTCCGCGCAGTACGGCATGGTCGACATCGACCGCCCAGTCCTCACCGGACAACGTCACCGTCATCGCGCCGTTCTCGAACCACGGACCGTGCGCGATCCGCCAGTAGGCGGCCACATCCCGGACGCCGGCCAACCGTGCGAGTTTGTGCAGCAGCGTCGTCATCCAGCGCTTGTCCAGCAGGTGATTCGCCCACTGGATGTGTCGCGGCACCGGGTTCCGGAACGGCGACATGGTGAGCTGGCGGATCGCCGTACCGGGATGCTCGACGGCGGCCAGACGAGCTTCGGCGAGATAGCTGCAGTGCACGTCGCCGGCCAGCATCAGGATCGACGCCGGCGGATCCTCGCCGCCGACCAGCTCGGTGAGCAGATCGGTCACGTCGTCGAACGACTTCCGGAACGAGGCCCAGTGCTCCAGATCCATGCCCTGCCGGATCTTCTCGCCGATCCGCGAGCCACGCGGTCCCCAGGCACCGGACGAGATCGCCTCGTCCCAGCCCTCCAGATGATGCAGCCCAGGTGCAAGCAGGAACGGCAGCGTCGACGCGAGCAGCAGGTGGCGGATCGGCCGGGACGCCTCGACGGTGTGACGCCGGACCCACTCCCATTCGTGCGCGTCGACCATCGCTCGCTCATCCGGCTCGAGATGCCGCGAGCAGCGCGAGTCGACCGCGAGCAGCCGGATCCCGCGGGACGCGTCGCCGAAGTCGCGGTAGAAGCTCCATCGGGTCGAGGCCGGATCCTCGTCCGCCATCCACGCGAAGCTGTCCAGGTACGCCGTACGCTCGTCGTCGTCCTCGATCGAGAGCATCGCCCGGTACGTCGCGTCCTGGTCGAGCTGCTCGGGCGACAGGTTGCCGAGATGCTGATAGACCCAGTACGACGCGTAGGCGCCGACGACTCGATCGTGCCACCACGGCTGCGAGGTGACCCAGCGACGCCAGGTCAGCGAGGTGTTCCAGTCGTCGCGCAGGTCGTGGTCGTCGAGCAGCATGCACAGCGGGACCGTCGAGAACAGCCACCGCACGGCCGGGGTCAGCCACGCGTCGTCGTACAGCCAGGTGTACTCCTCGAAGTTTCCGATCTCGTCGGCCACCTCGGACCCCTGCCGGCCACCGTGCGCCTCCCGGAGTTTCTCGAGTACGGCGTCCGACGGGTCGTCGGCGTACACCTGGTCACCGAGCAGCAGGACCGCGTCCGGTGATGCGTCGGAGCCGGTCGCCATCCGCTCGGCGAGCGCGACGAGTGCGTCCGGGCCGAACTCCTTGAACCCTTTCGCGTCGAACGGCACCGACCGCCGGCACGACCCGAACGTCAGCCGGAAGGTCCCGTCGGCGAGCGGCGTCCGGATCACGCTGGGACCGAACTCGCCGTCCGGCAACGGCCAGACGAGCCTCCCGTCCAGCCGGACCTCGTACGGCGTCTCGCTGTCCGGCGTGAGGCCTTCGATCCGGACCAGCGCGTAGTGGTGACCGTGCACCGTCCAGGTCCGGGCCTGGTGGCCGAGCACCTCGACATCGCAGGGCGCGCTGGTCTCGACCCAGACCGTAGCCCGAGTGTCGTCGACGTACCGCAGCAGCGGCCCCAGCTTGAGTTCCATCCGGAAAAGCTACAAGGTCAGTCCAGCCGAAGGGAGTGCAGTACGAAGGACGCGAGCTCCCGGTACGCCTCGGCGTCGTTCAGGCCGGTCCGGCGGGCGATGTCGCCACGCTGGATCGCCTGCATGGTGTGGGCGATCATCTCGGCCGCGAACGCGATGTCGACCGGCCGGAACGCCTTGTTGTTGATGCCGTCCTCGATCAGCGTCCGGACCCGATCGGCCGCGATCCGGGTGTTCCGCTCGTACACCGAGCGGGCCGGGGCGAACCGGGCCACGTCGTCCAGGAAGGTCCGGCTGGCCGGCCGGAGCGCGTCCGCGACCGCGTTCAGGTACGCCGCGATCCGCCGGTCGTGCCGGGTCTGCCGGGCGACCGCGGACTCCACCTGGGCGGTGGCATGCTTGAAGTAGTGCTTCACCACCTCGACGGCGAGCTGTTCCTTGCTCGGCGCGAGCGCGTAGAGGGTCGTCTTGCTACAGCGCAGCTCGGCGGCCAGGTCGTCCAGGGTGAACCGGCTGAAGCCCTGGGTGAGAAACAGGGACAGAAGCCGGTCGAGCAGCTCGGACTGCCTGCGGGTACGGCGACCCGGAACGACTGTCGTCATATCGAGACAGCATAGAACGATACTGAAGTATGGTCGACAGTATCATTTGTAGTATCGTTAGGGCAGCTGTTGAGAGGGGTGCCTGATGGCTGTCGATCGTCTCCTGCCGACCGAGGAATCAACCGACCTGCTGGCTCTCGTGCGCGACCTGTGCACGCACGAGCTGGCGCCGCACGCTGCTCAAGCCGAGGAGAGCGAGACGTTCCCGCGGGACGCGTTCCGCACGCTCGGCAAGGCCGGCCTGCTCGGCCTGCCCTACCCGGAGCAGTACGGCGGCGCCGAGCAGCCCTACGAGGTGTACCTCCAGATGCTGGAGGAGGTCGCCTCCGCCTGGATGTCCGTCGGCGTCGGGGTCTCGGTCCACACCATGACCAGCTATGCAGTCGCCACCTTCGGCACGGAGGAGCAGCGGGCTCGACTGCTGCCCGACATGGTTGGCGGCGAGCAGCTCGGTGCCTACGCGTTGTCCGAGCCGCAGGCCGGTTCGGATATCAGCGCGATGACCACGAAGGCGGTCCGCGACGGCGACGAGTACGTCCTGTCCGGGACCAAGGCGTGGATCAGCCACGGGTCGCACGCCGACTTCTACACCACCTTCGCCCGGACGTCGGACGACCCGAAGCACGGCATCTCCGCCTTCCACGTGCCGGGCTCGTCGGAGGGCCTCAGCTTCGGTGCGCCCGAGCGCAAGATGGGCCTGACCGGATCGACCACGACGCTGGTCAACTACGACCGTGTCCGCGTCCCGGCCGGGAACCTGATCGGCGCCGAGGGCGACGGCATGCGGATCGCCTTGTCCGCCTTGGATTCCGGTCGTCTCGGGATCGCGGCGTGTGCGACCGGTCTGGCCCAGGCCGCGCTCGAGGTCGCCGCGTCGTACGCGCTCGAGCGGCAGCAGTTCGGGCACGCGATCGCGGACTTCCAGGGTGTCCAGTTCCTGCTCGCGGACATGGCCGCGGCGGTCGAGTCGGCCCGGGCGACGTACCTGCAGGCCGCCCGGCGGCGCGACCTCGGCCGGCCGTTCACCCAGCAGGCGGCGATCGCCAAGCTGGTCTGCACCGACGCCGCGATGAAGGTCACCACGGACGCCGTCCAGGTGCTCGGTGGGTACGGTTACACCCGCGAGTTCCCGGTCGAGCGCTACATGCGTGAGGCCAAGGTCACCCAGATCTTCGAAGGAACCAACCAGATCCAGCGGCTCGTCATCAGCCGCGACCTGTTGAGGAGCGCTCGATGAAGCTTGGCCCGTCCGATGTCGCCCTGGTCAGCGGTGGTGGTTCCGGGCTCGGAGAGGCGACGGTACGGCGGTTGGCCGCGGAGGGGATCGGGGTCGTGATCGTCGACCTGCCCTCCTCGGCCGGCAAGGCGGTCGCCGACGAGCTGGGCGACCGGGTCGTCTTCGCGCCGGCCGATGTCACCGACGAGGCCGCGGTGACCGCGGCGCTGGACGCGGCAGCGTCACTCGGGACCCTGCGCGTCGTCGTCACCTGCGCGGGGATCGCCACCCCCGGCCGGGTCGTCGGCCGGAAGGGACCGTTGCCGCTGGCAACCTTCCGGCAGGTGGTCGAGGTGAACCTGATCGGAACCTTCAACGTGCTCCGGCTGGCCGCCGAGCGGATGATCGACCAGCCGGCCGGCGACGACGGTGACCGCGGCGTCGTGGTGATGACCGCGTCCATCGCGGCGTACGACGGTCAGGTCGGGCAGGCGGCGTACGCGGCCAGCAAGGGCGGCATCGTCGGTCTCACCCTGACCGCGGCGCGCGACCTTGCGGACAAGGGGATCCGGGTCGTCACGATCGCACCGGGCACGATGGAGACGCCGATGCTGGCAGGCCTCCCGGAGGAGACCCGCGCAGTCCTCGAGCAGCAGGTCCCGCACCCGTCCCGGCTCGGCCGGCCGTCCGAGTACGCCGCCCTGGTCGGTCACATCATCGACAACCAGCTGCTCAACGGCGAGGTCATCCGCCTCGACGGCGCCCTTCGGATGCCACCTAGGTAAGACGCAACCAGCGCACACCATGTGCTGGAACGTCGTACTCGAGCTGCTCACTCGCGTCCTGAGCTGTGCCGTCCCACAGGTCCTGCGCGGCCGAGGCGCCGGCGCCGACTGAGGTCAACGGCACGGACACCTTCCGCGCGGAGGCGCCGGTCCAGAAGATCGCCACGAAGGTGCACTCCGGCGATCGGGCGGTCCACACGATCAGCTCACCGTCGTCCATCGGTTCGCGGATCACCTCGCGACCGTCGTACGACGATCGCAGCAACTCCGACAGCGCGGGGTTGGCCAGCAGGTCCAGCGTCGCGTCGTCGGTGGTCGGCAGGTCGCCACCCATCATCAGCGGCGACCGTCCCATCACCCACAGCGTCAGCAGCGTCTTCTGCTCGTCTCGGGTCAGGCGACTGGACCGATCGTCACCGCGCTCTGCCCGGATCCCGATGTGCCCGAGCGGCAGCATGTCGGCATCCGCCCACCCGCCGGCCTGCTGGAACGGCGCCCAGCGGGCCAGCCGCGCGAACTGCGCGTGCACGTCCTCCCAGCGATCCCACAGGTCGTCGGAGATCCGCCACATCTGCGCGTTGGCGCGCAGATGGTCGAGATGGTGAGTCGACAGGTGCGTGCCTGGTGACAGTGACAGCACGATGTCCCGGCCGCTGCGCTCGATCGCTCGTGCGTACGCCGCGATCTCGCGGTCGTGGTACGGCGCCAGCATGTCGTCGGCCTTGATGAAGTCGACACCCCAGGCGGCGAACTGTGCCACCTGTGCGTCGTAGTACGCCTGGGCGCCGGGATGGTCGTGGTTCAGCCCCAGGTTGTCCGGGTTCCAACTGCAGACGTTCTCCGCGTCCGCGATCTCGCGCGCGGTCCACTGGGTGCCGAACACCGGCAGGTCGAGCTCGACCGCGCGCCGCGGGATGCCCCGCATGATGTGCAGCCCGAACTTCAGCCCGAGGTCGTGCACTTTCGCCGCGAGCGGCCCGAAGCCGGCGCCGTCAACCGCCGAGGGGAAGCGGTTCGGCGCCGGCAACTGGCGGCCGTGATCGTCCAGGACGATCGGCGCGTCGGTGTTGTAGCCGTGCGACCGGGCGGTCGGGTCGTACCACGCGATGTCCACGACGATGGTGTCCCAGCCGGACGCCAGCAGCCGGTCGTGCATCACCTGCGCGTTCGCGAGGGTCTCGGCCTCGGTGACCGTCGTACCGAAACAGTCCCAGCTGTTCCACCCCATCGGCGGGGTCTGCGCCCAGGTCACCACTCGGCGAAGGAACCGTCGGCGTGCCGCAACACCGGCGACCTCCAGGTATGGCCGTCGGCGGCCGCCGCGCGGACGGCGTCCTCGTTGACCTCGATGCCGAGGCCTGGACCGGCGAGCCGCTGGATGTGGCCGTCCACGAAGGAGAACACCTGCGGGTCGACCAGGTAATCGAGCAGGGCGCTGCCGCCGCCGTACTCGATGCCGAGGCTCTGCTCCTGGATCAGGAAGTTCGGTGTGGCCAGGTCGATCTGCAGGCTTGCGGCCAGCGTGATCGGGCCCAACGGGCAGTGCGGCGCGACCGCTACGTCGTACGCCTCGGCCATCGCGGCGATTCGGCGTACCTCGGAGATGCCGCCCGCATGGGACAGGTCCGGCTGGGCGACCGCGATACCGGTGGGCAGGACGTCGCGGAAGTCCCAGCGGGAGTACAGCCGTTCGCCGGTCGCGATCGGGATGCTGGTCGACTCGGTGATCCGGCGCAGGTCGCGGGCGTACTCCGGCAGCACCGGCTCCTCGACGAACATCGGCAGGTACGGCTCCAGCAACGGCAGGATCTGCCGGGTGGCCGCCGTACTGAACCGGCCGTGGAAGTCGATCGCGATGTCGACTGCGTCGCCGAGCCCGTCCCGCAGGGCCTCGACCCGGCCGACCATGGCACGGACCTGGGCCGCACTCGGAATGGCCGGCAGTGCTTCGGCGAGGTTGATCTTGATCGCGCTGAATCCCTTGGCCACCTTGGCCTGCGCGTCGTCGACCAGCGCGGCGGTGTCGCGGCCGTGGACCCACGTGTAGATGCGGACGCGGTCACGCACCGGACCGCCGAGCAGCTCGTGCACGGGTGTCTCGTGGTAGCGGCCCTTGATGTCCCACAGGGCCTGGTCGATCCCGGCCAGCGCGCTCGAGAGCACCGGGCCGCCGCGGTAGAAACCGCCCTTGGCCAACGTCTGCCAGTGGTCCTCGATCCGCAGGGGATCGGTGCCGACCAGGTACTCCATCAGTGCGGCGACCGCGCCCTGGACCGCTTCGGCCCGGCCTTCGACGATCGGCTCGCCCCAGCCGCTGATGCCTTCGTCGGTGTCGATGCGCAGGAACTGCCAGCGCGGCGCTACCAGGAATGTCTCGTACCCGACGATCTTCACACTGCCTCATTCGGTCGAAGTTCCGCGCCGGCCAGCAGCGCGGCGACGAGCTGATCGGTCTGTCGCAGCACCAGGGCGGCGGCGCCGGACGCGCCCGCCCGGGCGCCGAGGTCGAGCTCCGCGGCGACCACGTCGGCGTCGCGGGTGAGTGCCATCGCGGACCGGCGCAGGGTGGCGCGGATCGGCTCCAGCACGAGGTCGCCGGCCCGGGCGAGCTCGCCGCCGACGATGATCCGCTCAGGGTTGAGCAGGTTGCAGATGTTCGCCAGCACCCGCCCGGTCACCTCGCCGGCCTCACGCAGCACGCGCACGGTGTCCGGCCTTCCGGCCTCGGCCGACGCGAGAAGCTCATCGACATCCGCCAGTTGCAAGGTCTTCAGTACGGCGGGGAGTGACGCGTACTGCACCAGGCAGCCACGGTTCCCACACGGGCACTGAGCGCCGGCCGGGTCCGCCGAGATGTGGCCGATCTCGCCGCCGCCACCGCGCGCACCACCCTGATGAAGGTTGCCGTCGACAAGCAATCCGGATCCGATCCCGGTGGACAGCCCGACGTACAGGACGTCTCGGGCGCCCCGGCCCGCGCCCCAGGTGAACTCGGCGACCGCCTCGAGCCGGGTGTTGTTCTCCACCAGCACCGGTACGGCGAGCTGCCGGCCGAACTCGGTGGAGACGTTCACACCCGCCCACGCCTGCCCTGGCAACGACGGACGGACCACGCCACTCTGCCTGTCGATCGGACCCGGTACGCCGATCGCGACACCGACCAGGGCGTTGCGATCGAGCCCGGTCTGCGCGAGCAGGTCGTCGAGCAGCGTCAGGCCGGCCGTGAGTCGCTCCTGCCACGGGGTGTCCCTGGCCGTGGTGACTCCGGCGCTGGCGAGCGTCGCACCGGAGAGGTCGGTGACGTGACCCCAGACGCGCTCGAGGGTGAAGTCCAGACCGGCCGCGGCTCCCGCGCCCGGGTTCGCCTGCAGAAAGCCGCGGGCGCGCCCGTCCACCTCCGAGGCATCGATGCCGGCTTTGGCGACCTGATCGCCGACCGCCTCGATCACGACGCTGCCGGCGATCAGGTCCGCGGTGATCGTCGACACGGTTGTCCGCGACAAGCCGCAGATGCGCGCGAGCTCGGCACGGTGCAACGCGCCGTGCTCCATCAGGGCCGAAAGCAGCCGTTCGGAGTTGGTGCGCCGCAGCGCTCGCAGTGATCCGGTGTCCTTGGCAGCCACCCGAAGAGTATCGACGCCCGGTCACAGTGGCGTCAACAAAACGGACATGGTTCGTTCACACTCTTGACACAAACCCGGAAGTGCTCGAACAATTCCGGACACAGTTCGGGTATCGATCCCGGCCGGGCGACATGGATGGCACGACATGGGCGCTGTGCGGAACAACCGTGAACCACTGGTGGTGATCACCGGCGGACTGGGCCGGGTGGCCGGTGTGGTGCTGCCGCAACTGCGGAAGCACTACCGCCTCCGGCTCGTCGACCGGTCTGCACCGGTCGCGTCCGGCGACGAGGTCCGGCAGGCCGACATCGGAGATCCCGATGCGGCGTACCAGGCCTTCGAGGGAGCCGACGCCATCCTGCACCTGGCCGCGAACGGCAGCCCGTGGCAGACCTGGGACAGCGTGTACGCCGCCAACGTGCGACCGACCCAGAGTGTGCTCGAGGCGGCCGCGGCGCACGCCGTACCGAAGGTCGTGCTCGCGAGCTCGTTGCACGTGGTGGGCGAGTACAACCGGCCGCAGTACCGGCCGGTCGATCCGCGGCTCGATCCCCGTCCGTGCTGCCCGTACGGCCTCGGCAAGGTCGTGCTGGAGGCACTGGGCCGGACGCACGCGGCGCGAACCGGTGCCTCGGTCACCTGCCTGCGGCTCGGCCTGACCGGCTGGCCGCTGACCGAGCGGCGCTATCTGGGCCAGTGGCTGTCCGACGGCGACGCCGGCCGGCTGGTGCTGGCCGCACTGAACGCCCGGGAGCGCTACGGCGTGCATTTCGGGGTGTCCGCCAACACCCGCAACTACTGGGACATCACCTCGGCCCGGCACGAGCTCGGCTACCGGCCCGAGGACGACAGCGAGCTGCTGGCAGACCGGACCGGCCCCTCCTCCGGCCCGGTCTGCCGGCTCTTCGACGACTCACAGCCTTCGGAATGACTTTCGGAATGAGAGGTTTGACATGACCACTACGAACCCAGGGCTCTCCCGCCGCCGGTTCCTTGCCCTCTCGGGCACCGCCGTCGGGGGTGCCCTAGCGGTCGGCTGTTCGCCCGCGTCCTCGACCAACACACCGGCCGCCGGGTCGAGCACGGGCTCGGCCGCCAAGGGGACCGTGACCGTGATGTCCCAGTCGGGTGAGTTCGGCCCGAAGGAGGCCAAGGCGGCCTCACAGGCGCTCGGTGTCACCGTGAAGACGGTCGAGTACGACCTGACCAAGCTGACCGCGATGCTTGCCAGCGGCAACCCGCCGGACGTCGTCCGCGGCATGGGTGCGACCGAGACGCCGTACCTGGTCGCCCGGCAGGTGGCCGAGAACCTCGATCCGTACTTCGAGAAGAGCACGCTGATCAAGGCCGACGACATCGACCCGGTCAACGATGTCTGGCGGTACGACGGCGAGAAGCAGGGCAGCGGGCCGCGGTACGGGTTCGCGAAGGACTACTCGCAGGACTGCACCCTTTGGTACAACGGCGGGCTGTTCGACACCGCGAAGGTGACCCGCCCGAGTGCGACCACGCCGCTGCTGCTCGACGAACTGCTCGAAGAGGGCAAGAAGCTGACGAAGCGGCAGGGCGCCAAGGTCAGTGTCTACGGCCTCAACCCGAACGGGCTGGGCCTGTTCACCCAGCTGACCTGGCTGACCGACCTGGCCGGCGGGAAGCTGACGGCCGACGATCTCGCGTCGGTCGACTTCAGCAGCCCGGAAGCACAGCGGGCATTGACCTGGTACCTGGAGTACGCGAAGGCCGGCATCGGTCCAACGGTTCTCAACCCCGACCCGAACGGCTGGGACGGTCCGACCTTCCAGGCCGGCCGGATGGCCGCCACACTCAGCGGCTACTGGCTCGGCGGATTGTTCTCCGGTGACGCCAAGTCCGCCAAGGTCGCGGGCTTCGCGCCGGCACCGCAGTTCGACACCGGCCGGCGGGTCAGCCCGTGCTTCGGCGCCACCGGGCTGTGGATTCCGAAGGCCAGCAAGAACAAGGACGCGGCCTTCGCGGTGCTGGAGTGGTTCATGGCCGGCGACCCGGCCAAAGCGCGGGCGACCGGTGGCTGGGGCATCCCGCCGCTGAAGTCGCTGCAGAAGCTCATGCCGCAGAAGCTGCCGTTCCAGAAGCAGGCCTTCGCGGTGCAGCAGGAGGAGCAGAAGCACTTCTCGGTGATGTCCTTCACGCCGTACGTGCGGCTCGACGCGATCAACACCGTCATCGGCCGGGAGTTGCCCAAGGCAATCAAGGGGACAACGTCGGCCGGTCAGCTGGCCGACACGCTGAACTCACAGATCAACGCTCAGCTGGCGGATGGAAAGAAGCGGTTGCGGTGAGCTCCGCGCTGACCGACGTACGACGTCCCGCCGCGCCGGCCGCGGCGGAACGGGAGGATCGGGGCAGGAAGAAGCCGCCGAGCCTGCGCAAGGCACGGACCTTCTACCTGTTCGTCGCGCCGTGGATCATCGGGTTCGTCACGCTGACCGTGTTCCCGCTGGGCTATGCGTTCTGGCTCAGCCTGACCGACTCCGACGGCCTCTCGCCGCGCACGCACTTCGTGGGTTTCGCCAACTACATCGAGATCTTCCAGGACCCGCTGACGCTCAGCTCGCTGGCGAAGACCGGGGTGTTCACCCTGGTCACGGTGCCGCTGTCGATCTTCGCCGGGCTGCTGCTCGCGGTGATGCTGAATCAGCCGATCAAGGCGCGCGGGTTGTTCCGGGCGTTGATCTACCTGCCGGCGGTGGTCCCGCCGGTGGGTGCGGCGCTGACGTTCCGGTTGATCTTCGACCGCGACGCGGGTGCGGCGAACGGGATCCTGAGCAGCTTCGGTGCGGATCCGATCACCTGGCTGGTCGATCCGAACGCGCGCTATGTGCTGTACGGCCTGGTGATGTGGGGATGTGGCGGGGCGATGATCATCTCGCTCGCCGGGCTGCAGGACATTCCCCGTGAGTTGCAGGAAGCTGCTCAGGTGGACGGGGCGTCGTACTGGCAGTCCTTCGCCAGGATCACCATCCCGCTGCTGTCCCCGGTGATCCTCTTCCAGGTGATCACCGGGGTGATCGGCTCGCTGCAGTCGTTCGCACCGCTGTTGTTGTCCTCGGGTTCGCTCAGCGGTGCCGGGACGGTGCCACAGGGCAACTACATGTACATGATCCACGTGTTCGCGCAGTACTTCTCCGCGTCCCGCTTCGGCTACGCCTCGGCGATGCTGTGGATGCTGTTCGCGGTCATCCTGCTCGTGACGCTGGTGATCATCAAGGTGAGCGCCAAGACCGTCTTCTACACCGTCGAGCCGGAGGGGAAGCGATGACCAGGTCCTACCGCTATGCGCTCTACATCGTGCTGCTGGCCGTCGTACTGCTGATGCTCAGCCCGATCTACTGGCTGGTGCAGACCTCGCTGAAGTCGCCGGCCGAGATGGCGTCGTTCCCACCCACCTGGTGGCCGTCCGCACCGCGGCTCGCGAACTACTCCGAGGCGGTCACCAGCGTCAACTTCGTCGGCGCCCTGCAGAACTCGCTCACCATCGCCTTCATCACCACCACCCTGACCACGCTCAGCTCGGCCTGGGTCGGGTTCGGGTTCGCCCGGCTGACCGCGCCGGGGAAGAAGCAACTGTTCGTCATCCTGCTGTCCACGATGATGCTGCCCGGCATCGTCACGCTGGTGCCGACGTACCTGATCTTCGCCAAGCTGCACATGGTCAACACCTACTGGCCGTGGGTGGCCTGGGGGCTCGGCGGCAGTGCGTTCCTGATCTTCCTGTTCCGGCAGTTCTTCGCCGGTATCCCGAAGGAGATGGAGGAGGCCGCCATCATCGACGGCTGCGGGTACGTCGGGATCTTCTGGCGGATCTTCCTGCCGCAGTCGTGGCCGGTCATCGCGGCCAGCGTGATCCTCTCCTTCACCGGGGCGTGGGGCGACTTCGTCGGACCGGCCATGTTCCTCAGTCAGGACAGCACCACCTTGGCGGTGGCGATGGCGACCGGCTACGTCAACGACAAGGGCCTGCCGCTGAACAACCTGGTCGCGGCCGGAGCGGTCATGTACGTCCTGCCCGTGCTGGTGCTCTTCATGTTCATGCAACGCCGCTTCGTCAGCGGCTTCTCCACCTCCGGAATCAAGTGATCGTCAACCGACGCGAAGGAGTTCCGAAGTGACGAAACGATGGCGGGCCTTGTCACTGGGCGCCGTCGGCCTGATGCTCGCGACAGCGAGCCTTGCCAGCGCCGGCACTGCCACAGCGCAAGGGGAATCGACCACAGGTGTGACGGCTCCGACAGCCAACGCCACCTGCACGCAACCCACCTCCCAACCTGCCCGGGGGCTGCCGCTCGCGTGGCATGACGAGTTCAGCGGGCGGTCGCTCGACACCAGTCGGTGGAGCACGGTGATGGACTTCCCCGGTCGGGCGGGTGGTCACTACCACAACACGTCGTACGGAAGCTATGCCGTCGACGAGAACGTCGTACTCTCACGCGGCCGGCTGCGGCTCATCGCCGACAACAAGCCCGTCGTCGGCACCGACCCGGCCGGGACCTACCAGTACACCGAGGGCTTCATCTCCTCGCACGACAAGTTCTTCCAGGCCTACGGCTACTGGGAGATCTGCGCGAAGTTCCCGACCGGCAAGGGGTTGTGGCCCGCGTTCTGGCTGATCCCGCAGGACCGCAGCTGGCCGCCGGAGATCGATGTGGCGGAGTGGTTCGGCAGTATCGAGGGCATGCACAGCGGACTTGCCTCTGGCAACTGGCCGGACGTCCGCTGGGACAGCAACTGGTCCTACGGCCTGACGCCGACGACCGGCTGGCACAAGTACGGCGTGCTCTGGTCACCCGGCCGCATCACCTTCTTCACCGACGGCGCTCCCACCTACACGGTCACCGGCGACCAGGTCCCCACCAAGCCGATGTACATCGTCCTCAACAGCGGCACCTGGGCCAACCCCGACCGAGGCGGCCCACCCGACGCCACCACGCCCTTCCCCAACTCCTTCGACATCGACTACGTCCGCGTCTACCGCGCGAAATAGCCCTGTGGACAACGCCTGATCCGGGTCGGAACACCCATATCTTCCCTGGCGACAGGCAACGGGAAGGATGGTGTCAGACAAATATGTACTATGATGCCGCCATGGCTGAGGTTCCGATCCGGATGTTGAACCAGGAGACGGCCCGAGTGCTGGCTCGGGTGAAGCACGGCGAGGAGATCGAGATCACCGAGCGTGGCGTGGTTGTCGCGCGCCTGGTCCCGGCCGAACCGTCGCCAACGGCCTGGCTGCTCGCGACGGGAAGTCTGCGGCCGGCTCGGCTGACAAGGCCCTTCTCGCGTCCGAAAGGCGAGGTGCGGACGGACCACGAGGCTGGTGCGCTCCTGGAGCAGATGCGCGACGAGGAGCGCTACTGATGATCTACCTGGACACAGCTGCGCTGGTGAAGCTCGTCCGACGGGAGGCGGCGTCTGACGAGCTCGTCGACTGGCTCAACGAGCAGGTCGATCGGATCTTCGTCTCGTCCGCGCTGGTGGAGGTGGAGTTGCCTCGTGCTCTCCGGCGATCTGAGCCGGCTCTGCTCACCGCCGCTCCCGCCGTCCTGGCGCATATTTCCGTCTACGACGTTGACGAGACGGTGCGGACCACCGCGGCGGCCTACCAGGATCCGTGGATCCGATCGCTCGACGCGATTCACCTCGCCACCGCGGATGCCGTGCTGGGTGACGATCTCACCGCCTTCGTCACCTACGACCGGCGCATGTTGGCCCACGCCAAGGCGATCGGCCTCCCCACCGTCAGCCCCGGGATGAACTGACCCAACAGTCACCGCGACGGCCAAGCCGGCCGGGCATGGGCCGGCCGTCGTCATCGGCCGGCAGCCGAGCGCCCAGGATCGGCTCGGTGCCGTCCTTCAGCTTCGTCCCGACCACTCAAGACCACCGTTGCCAAGGGCGCCCGGCCGGTGACAACTCCTTGCGTGTGGCAACAATGCTCAGCGGGGTGATGGGGTGAGGCGGGGTGCGTCGAAGAGGTCGCTGGGTTGGTGCTGCTTGTGGGTGCCTTGGCGGATGAGGTCCAAGGTTTCGTAGCCAGTGCGGCGTTGGGTGCTGCCGTCGTCGGTGGGGAAGGTGTGGTCGGCGTAGCAGTAGGCCATGGTGACGCGGACCGGGTAAGACTCGGTGCGGCCGTGCAGGGTGACGACGAAGGTGCGCTGGTCGGGTTGGCTGCAGCCTTTGCTCCACTCCGCCGGTGCGCCTGGCGGTGAGGTGGCGAGGAGCAGGGCCAGCTTGGCGGCGGGGCTGCCGTTCAGTACTGATCCGGCGACGAGGGTGTTCTCCCAGTACTCGCAGATGCTTGCCGACGCGATGCGGTCAGCCGGGTCCAGGCCGGTGCCGCGAGGGCCGGAGTCGGTGGGAGAGCAGCCGTAGTAGTCGGTCCCGGTGATCGGGCGGGCCGAGTCGAGGATGCGACGGCGGAGTGCGTCGTCCTGTGTCAGCACGCTGATCTTCACACCGGCGACGAGCCGCGTCTCTTCGGTCCATCCGGCGTCGTACTGCTTGACTCCCGGTGCCTGGACGT
This sequence comes from Kribbella steppae, assembly GCF_004342025.1. Lineage (GTDB taxonomy): Bacteria > Actinomycetota > Actinomycetes > Propionibacteriales > Kribbellaceae > Kribbella > Kribbella steppae. Next base: position 296,747 of record NZ_SLWN01000003.1, read on the forward strand.
CGTTGAACCACAGGTACTGCAGTCGTCGGTCGGCCGGGAGTACGGCGTCCTCGCAGACATGGCTCGAGGGGCGGAGCCAACCGTTGAACCGCCCGACGACCGGGTTGCTCGAGGAGGAGCCGCCTGAGATCCCCGTACACGGCGCCGGGCCGGAGACGTACTGCGTCCAGTTGACCGGCACCTGGACCTGGACCGTCTTGTACGACTCCCACCGCCAGCCGGCGTCGGGTGCGGCCGGGCGAGCAACCTCGGGGTCGGTCCGCAGTTCGTTGGTGAGCGAGTGCGTCGCGGTGATCGCGGTCGCGACCACGGCACACGCCAGCACGGCGGCACCGATCGTGCGACCGGTCCGGCGACGCTGGAGACGTTGGTGGACCGCGGCCAGCAGGTCATCGTCCGAAGGCGCCTCCGTCGCGTGCTTCGACAAGCTCGTCACGATCAGCTTCTCGTGGGCGTCCATCAGTGGTTGACCTCCTCGGCGGTGATGAGAGTGGTGCGCAGACTGGCCAGCGCACGGTGGATCTGCGACCGGACGGTCGCGGGACTGCACTCGAGGATCTCGGCGATCTCCGCATCGGGCAGGTCTTCGTAGTACCGCAGTACGACGGCCGCCCGCTGCTTGGCCGGCAACGTCGCGCACAACGCCCAGACCGCGTCCTGCTCCGCTTGAGCGACCGCATGATCCGGGCTCGGCGAGTGCACGTACGGGTCCGCGGTTGGACTCTCCCGGCGGAAGAACCGCCGCCAGCGTGAGATGTCCGCGTTGACGATCGACCGCCGTACGTAGGACTCGGGATCGCCGTCGCGGCAGATCCGGGACCAGCGTGAGTACGCCGCCACCAACGCGTCCTGCACGGCTTCCTCGGCGCGGCTGTGGTCACGCGTGATCAGGTACGCGAACCGCAACAACGCCGCACCACGCTGCCCCACCCACACATCGAACTCCGGCCGCTCCATCGGCACCTCCCACCCCTAACCACGCCGTGAACAGGCCGAACGTTGCAAGCCCCCCGCCACCGCCGCACCCCGCCCCGGCTGCACCCACCGGCCGCACCCCGCCCCGGCTGCACCCGCCATCGGTCGCGCCCCGCCGCTCCAGGCCGGCGGCTGTCGCCCGCGGTGGGCCGCTGGGGCTACTCCGCTTCGGGGATGGCGGGGGTGGGGAGAGCGAGTTTCTCGTCGGGTTTGGCGCTGAGGACGTCGTCGACGTACGAGCGGGCGGCCTCCATCATGTCGACCTCGTGGCCGGCCTGCTCGGACAGGAACCAGCGGTGCTCGAGGACCTCGTGGAAGACCTCGGCCGGCTCCAGCTTGCGCTTCAGATCGCGCGGGACCGCGCGGACCACCGGCTCGAAGATCTCGGTCAGCCACTGGTGCGCGACGATCTCCTCGTCCTCGTTCTGCTGGTCGGTGGCGGCGGCGAACGAGTCGAGGTCGTTCAGCAGCCGACGGGCCTGGTTCTCCTCGACGTCCAGGCCGGTCAGTCGGAGCAGCCGGCGCGAGTGGTGCCCGGCGTCCACGACCTTCGGCTGGATCCGGACCTGGCTGCCGTCCCAGTCGGTGATGATGTCGATCTCGGCGACGTCGAAGCCGAGCTCGTTCAGCCGCCGGATCCGCGAGTCCAGCCGGTGCATCTCGTCGGTGGCGAACTCCTCCGGCGCGGTCAGCTCGGCCCAGAGTGCGTCGTACCGGTCGGTGATGGACTGCACCGTCTCCTGCGGGTCGATGTCCGGGTCGAGCAGGCCGCCCTCCTGCAGGTCGAGCAGCTCGCCGAACAGGTTGATCTCCGCGGTGTAGAGATCGTGCGCGCGCTGCCCGTCGGAGATGTCCTGGTGCAGTTCACCGGTCTCGGCGTCCACCAGGTACGCCGCGAAGGCCCCGGCGTCTCGTCGGAACAAGGTGTTGGACAGCGAGCAGTCGCCCCAGAAGAAGCCGAGCAGGTGCAGCCGGACGATCAGCGCGACCAGCGCGTCGATCAGCCGGTTCACGGTGTCGGGGCGCAGCGTGCTGGAGAACAGTGCGCGGTAGGGGAGCGAGAACTGCAGGTGCCGGGTGATCAGGATCGAGTCGATCGGCTCGCCGTTGCGGTCGAGGCGGTCGGTGATCACGCCGACGGGTTCGACCGAGGGCGATTCCAGGCGTTCCAGGTCCCGCAGGAGCCGGTACTCGTGCATGGCGAGGTGCTCGAGCACCTCTTTGATCGCGTACACGGTGCCGTTGACCCGGACGAACCGGACCACGTGCCGCGAGATACCGCGCGGCAGCGCGACCAACTGGTCCTCGGGCCAGTCCTCCAGCGGGACATCCCACGGAAGCGACAGCAGACCGGTGTCGGGGCGGGTGGCGACGAATCGGGGCACGGCCCCCAGTCTGTCAGCTTCTGCCCGGAATCCTGACCCTTCAGCCACGTCGTGGTACGTCGGCCGGCCGTACCGACGGACTGCGGTCTGCACCGATGAACGCAAGTGGTTGCAAGAATTTGCGCTATCGGGCGTAGAGTTTGCGTCATGACACGACGACTTGCAGAGGTGGCCAAGAAGGTCGGCGTCAGCGAGGCCACCGTGAGCCGGGTGCTGAACGGGAAGCCGGGCGTCTCCGAGGCGACCCGGGAAGCGGTCCTCACCGCGCTGGACGTGCTCGGCTACGAGCGGCCGACCCAGCTGCGCGGCGACCGGGCCCGGCTGGTCGGGCTGGTGCTGCCCGAGTTGCAGAACCCGATCTTCCCGGCGTTCGCCGAGGTCGTCGGTGGTGCGCTCGCGCAGCAGGGTTTCACCTCCCTGCTCTGCACCCGGACGGTCGGCGGCGTGTCTGAAGCGGACTACGTCGACCTGCTCCTGCAGCAGCAGGTGTCCGGCGTGGTGTTCGCCGGCGGGTTCTACGCGCAGGCCGACGCGCCACACCAGCACTACGAGCTGATCCAGGAGCGCAAGCTGCCGACCGTGCTGGTCAACGCGGCGGTCGACCACCTCGGCTTCCCGCAGGTGTCGTCGGACGACTATGTCGCCGCGGAGATGGCGATCGGCCACCTGCGCGCTCTCGGGCACCGGCGGATCGGCATGGTCCTCGGCCCGCGTGATCACATCCCGTCGCGGCGCAAGCTGGATGCCTTCATCGCCTCGGACGAGGCGGATCTCGAGCTGGTCGAGCACACGATGTTCTCGCTCGAAGGCGGGCACGCAGCCGCGACCCGCCTGGTCAACAAGGGCGTCACCGGCATCGTCTGTGCAAGCGACATCCTGGCCCTCGGTGCCATCCGCGCGGTCCGCCGGGCCGGCCTCACCGTCCCGGACGAAGTCTCGGTGATCGGGTACGACGACTCCGCGATGATGAACTGCACCGACCCGCCACTGACCACCGTCCGCCAGCCCATCGATGCAATGGGCCGCGCCGCCGTGGACATGCTCGTCGCCCTGATCGAACGCGCCGTTGTCCCCGCCGACGAACTCCTCTTCGAGCCCGAACTGGTAGTCCGAGCCTCCACCGCCCGCGCCAGGATCTAACACCACCCTCACCGCGCGGCCGCCGCGCCAGGATCTACCCCACCACCCTCACAGCGCCCCGCCCCGAGGCGACATCCGCCCCGTACCTGTGCCCGGACCCCGGTGTCCGCCGCCCTCGCCAGATCTGCAGCCGCTGACCGCTTGTCGGTCGGCGGCTGCGTTGTGTGCCGACGTGTGCGGGAGCAGGTCCTGCGCGCGAGCCACCTTCCCATCATGAGTCATGATTTTGCAATCTTCGATCGAACTATTGCGCAGATTCGATCGAGTTGCCTACGGTGTGCGCCAGAAGTCCGAGGAGAGGGTGGATCATGAGGACAACGCGCCGCGGGCTCGGCCTGCTGCTGGTGATGGGACTCGGGCTGGTGGCCGCGTCCTGTGGGTCGGGGGACGAGAAGACCGACGCTCAGGGATCAGCGGGCGCCGACGGCCCGGTCACGATCACGGTCGGCTGCCAGCCGCCGAAGAGCAATCCGAAGGAACGGTCGGCCTGGGACGCGGATGTCGCCGAGTTCCAGAAGCTGCACCCGAACATCACCATCCAGAGCAAGGATGCGTTCCCCTGTATCAACCCCGACACCTTCCAGGCGAAGCTGGCCGGCGGTACCCAGGAGGACGTCTTCTACGTCTACTACACCGACGTGCAGAAGATCATCAAAGCCCGGCAAGCCGCTGACATCAGCCAGTACGTCGGCAGCGTCAAGGCAGTCAGCGACGTGCGCTCCGATGTCATGAGCGTGTTCAAGGACGGCGACAAGACCTACGGCCTGCCGCGCAACAACTACAACATGGGCCTGGTCTACAACCGCAAGCTGTTCACCCAGGCCGGCCTCGACCCCGAAGCCCCGCCGAAGACCTGGGCCGACGTGCAGGCGGCGGCCAAGAAGATCGCCGGCCTCGGCGCCGGGTACGTCGGTTTCGGTGAGTACTCCGCCGGCAACACCGGCGGCTGGCACTTCGCCGCGAGCCTGTACGCCCGTGGCGGCTCGATGGTCGGCGACGACGGCAAGACCGCCGCGTTCAACAGCGCCGAGGGCAAGGCAGTGCTGGAGAACCTCAAGCAGATGCGCTGGAACGACAACTCGATGGGCAGCAAGCAGCTCCTCCAGTGGGAGGACCTGATGCGGATGATGGGTGGCGGCAAGCTCGGCATGATGATCGGCGCACCGGATGTGGTGCAGTCGGTGAACAACGACTTCCAGGGCAAGTTCGAGGACTACGGCGTCACCGCCGTACCCGAGTCCGAGGGCAAGGCGTCGCTGAGTGGTGGCGACGGCTACATGTTCAACCCGAAGGCGACGCCGGAGAAGATCAAGGCCGGCCTGCTCTGGCTGGAGTTCCACGAGCTCACGCCGGGCAAGGGTCAGTTCAACTACGCCCGGTCCAAGGAGCAGGGACGTCCGGTCGGACTGCCGATCCCGGACCTGTACGGCGACTCCGCGCCGGGCCAGGAGATCATTGCCCTGCGCAAGCAGTACGCCACCGTCCCGGTCGACCACTTCGCGCCGTACGTCGCCGCGCAGTCGAACATCACCAACAAGCTCGAACCGCCGAAGGCGCAGGAGCTGTACGCCGTCCTGGACGTCGCGATGTCCGCCGTCCTGACCCGCCAGGACGCCGATATCGACAAGCTGCTCTCGGATGCGGAGAGCAAGGCGAACAAGATCCTGGCCAAGAACACCTGATGGCAGTCACCGAAGAGCAGGTACGCCGTCCCCGGGGGACGGGGGCGGCGGACCCGCGACCTGACGACGACCACCGGGGCGCGCTCCGGCGGGCGGTCGGGCGGAACCTGACGGCGTACGGGTTTCTCTGTGGGGCACTGATCTGTTTTGGGTTGTTCTCCTGGTATCCGATGGTGCGCGAGGTGATCCTCAGCTTCCAGGAGAACAACTTCGTCGACCCGCCGCGCTGGGTGGGGTTCGACAACTTCCGCTCGGTCATCGAGGACCCGGCCTTCCGCTCGGCCTGGCTCAACACCGCCGTGTTCAGCGGGCTGGCCCTCGTCATCGGGTACGCCGTCCCGTTCGTGCTGGCCGTCGTCCTCAACGAACTCAAGCACGCCAAGGCCTACCTGCGGTTCGTCGTCTACCTCCCTGTCATGCTCCCACCGGCCGTCGCCGTCCTGCTGTTCAAGTGGTTCTACGACCCCGGCGCCGGCCTGTTCAACCAGGTGCTCGACGTGTTCCACCTGCCGCCGTTGAGCTGGCTCGACTCGACCAGTACGGCGCTTGTCAGCCTGGTGCTCGTGTCGACCTGGATGAACCTCGGCACCGGCACGCTGATCTACCTGGCCGCGCTGCAAAGCATCCCGGGCGACCTGTACGAGTCGGCCGAGCTGGACGGCGCCGGCCTGTTCCGGCGGGTCTGGCACGTGACCATCCCGCAGACCAAGTTGATCCTGCTGGTGATGTTGCTGCTGCAGGTCGTCGCGACCATGCAGGTGTTCATCGAGCCGTACCTGCTGACCGGCGGCGGCCCGGAGAACGCGACCGTCACGGTCGCCTACCTGATGTACCAGTACGCCTTCAACTTCGGCGACTTCGGAGGCGGTGGCGCCCTCGGCCTGATGCTGATGGTCGTCCTGATGGTGTTCTCCGCGATTTACCTGCGCGTGTCCCGGGAGGAGGCCCGATGAGGACCCTGGTGTCACCCCTCGCGCTCCGGACCACCCGCGGTCGCCTGATGTACTGGGCGATCCTCAGCATCGTCGTCATCGGCTTCACCGGCGCCTTCGTGTTCCCGCTGTACTGGATGGTGACCGGCGCGCTGAAGTCACCGGACGAGCTGGCCCAGATCCCGCCGAGCTTCTTCCCGACGAGCTTCGACTTCGGCGTCTATGCCGACGCGTGGGAGCAGTTGCAGCTCGGTGTCTTCCTGAAGAACACAGTCCTGTACGCCGGTGGCGCCTGGCTGTTCACCCTCGCCGTCGACGTGACCGCGGCGTACGCGTTGTCGAAGCTCCGGCCGTTCTTCGGCAAGGTCGTCCTGGCCGCGATGCTCGCGACCCTGATGATCCCGCCGATGGTGCTGCTGCTGCCGACGTACCTGACGGTCAAGGATCTGCCGATCCTGCATCTGGACCTGCTGAACACGCCCTGGGCGATTTGGTTGCCGGCGGCAGCGAACGGGTTCTTCGTCTTCCTGCTGAAGCGATTCTTCGACTCGATCCCGCGCGAGTTGCTGGAGGCGGCGGAGATCGACGGCGCCTCACCGATGCGGATCCTGTGGTCGATCGTGTTGCCGGTGTCGCGGCCGATCCTCGGAGTGGTGTCGATCCTGTCCGTGGTGACGGTGTGGAAGGACTTCGTCTGGCCGCTGCTAGTACTGCCGGAGACGGACAAGATGTCGATCAGTGTCGGCATCGCGTCGCTGTCCGCGCAGATGCCGCAGAACGTGCTGATCGCGTCGCTGGTGATCGCCAGCCTGCCGACGATCCTGGTGTTCTTCGTGTTCCAGCGCAGCATCATGGCGGGCCTCACCGCCGGAAGCCTGAAGGGCTGAAACCCAATCAGACAAGGAGATTCGATGGCGGACGAGTGGTGGCGTGGAGCCGCGATCTACCAGGTGTACCTGCGGAGTTTCGCCGACGGCAACGGCGACGGGATCGGCGACCTGGCCGGCCTCCGGCAGAAACTGCCGTACCTGGCCGAGCTCGGCATCGACGCGATCTGGCTGAACCCCTGGTACCCGTCGCCGATGGCCGACGGCGGGTACGACGTGGCCGACTACCGAGCGATCGACCCGGCGTTCGGGACGTTGCACGAGGCCGAGGCGTACATCGCGGAGGCGCACGTCCTGAACATCCGCACCATCATCGACATCGTCCCCAACCACGGCTCCGACCAGCAGGACTGGTTCGTCCAGGCGCTCGCAGCCGGTCCCGGCTCATGCGAGCGGGAACGGTTCATCTTCAAGCCCGGACGAGGCGACCAGCCGCCCAACGACTGGCAGTCCATCTTCAACGGCCCGGCCTGGACCCAGGTCGAGGACGGTGAGTGGTACCTGCACCTGTTCGCCCCTGAGCAGCCCGACTTCAACTGGCGAAACCCCGAGGTGGTCGAGGAGTTCCACGACATCCTCCGGTTCTGGCTGGACCGTGGGGTGGACGGAATCCGGATCGACAGTGCCGCCGTACTCTTCAAGGACCTGGACAGTGTCGAGGAGTCGTACACCGATCACGACGAGGTGCACGAGGTCTACCGCGGCTGGCGCCGGATCACCGACGAGTACGACGGCCGGTTCCTGGTCGGCGAGATGTGGATGCCGGACCAGGAGCGGTTCGCGCTGTATTTGCGGCCGGACGAGATGCAGACCGCGTTCAACTTCGACTTCCTGTCCCGCCCGTGGCAGGCAGACGAGCTCAGGGCCTCGATCGACCTCACCCTGACCACCCACGTCCCGATCGGCGCACCGCCGACCTGGGTGCTGTCCAACCACGACGTCACCCGGCCGGTGACGAAGTACGGACGCCCGGACACGTCGTTCTCGCACCAGGACCGCAAGCACGGCATGCAGACCGACCTCGTCCTCGGTGAACGCCGGGCCCGCGCGGCCGCCCTCCTCGCGATGGCGCTACCGGGCGGACTGTACGTCTACCAGGGCGAGGAGCTCGGTCTGCCGGAGGTGGAAGACCTCCCGGACCACCTGCTCCAGGACCCGATCTTCACCCGCTCCGGCGGCACCGACCGCGGCCGCGATGGTTGCCGAGTGCCCCTTCCCTGGTCCGGCAAGGAGCCCCCGTTCGGCTTCGGCACGGGTACGCCGTGGCTGCCACAGCCACCCGACTGGAAGAACCTCACCGCCGAGTCCCAGTACGACGACCAGAGCTCGATGCTGACCCTCTACCGCAACGGCCTTCGCATCCGCCGTACCCACCTCGGCGACGGCATCCTCACCTGGCTCGACACCCCACCCGGAGTCCTCGCCTTCAGCCGCGAGAGCCTGATCTGCATCACCAACCTGACGGCGGAGCCGATCGAGCTCCCGCCGTACGACGAACTGCTACTGGCCAGCAGCCCGTTGGACGACGGGTTGCTGGCCAGCGACAGCACGGCCTGGATCAGGTGAGCGGGCGGAAGCGGCGCAACCTGAGGCTGTTGGTGACCACGAAGACCGAGCTGAAGGCCATCGCGGCGCCGGCCAGCATCGGGTTGAGCAGGCCGGCCGCGGCCAGTGGGATCGCGGCCACGTTGTAGGCGAAGGCCCAGAACAGGTTGCCCTTGATGGTGCGCAGCGTGCTGCGGGAGAGGCGGATGGCGTCCGCCGCCGCGCGCAGGTCGCCGCGCACCAGCGTCAGGTCGCTGGCCTCGATCGCCACGTCCGTCCCGGTGCCCATGCTCAGGCCGAGGTCGGCCTGGGCCAGGGCGGCCGCGTCGTTGACGCCGTCGCCGACCATCGCGACCACGCGGCCCTCGTCCTGCAGCTTCTTCACCGCGTCGACCTTGCCGGCCGGCAGGACCTCGGCGATCACCTCGTCGATGCCGACCTCGGCCGCCACCTTCGAAGCCACCGCCTCGTTGTCGCCGGTCAGCAGCACCGGCCGCAGTCCCAGCGCCTTCAACTGACCGATCGCCTCTGAAGACGTCGCCTTCACCGTGTCCGCGACGACCAGCACCGCCCGGGCCTGACCGTCCCAGCCGACTGCGACCGCCGTACTGCCCTCGGCCTCGGCGTGGTCCTTCGCGTGCGCCAGGTCGTCCGGCAGGTACTGGCTCCACTCCTCCAGCAGGCGGGTCCGGCCTACCAGTACGGCGTGCCCGTCGACGATGCCCTGGACGCCAAGTCCCTCGACGTTCCCGAAGTCTTCGACCTCGGGCAGTTGACCGAGCTCGGCCATGGCGCCCCGGGCAACGGCCTGCGCGATCGGGTGCTCGCTGGAGTGCTCCAGCGCCCCGGCCAACCGCAGTACCTCGGAGCGGTCCTCCGAAGGAGCCAGCAGTACGTCGACCAACTCCATCCGACCGGTCGTCACGGTGCCCGTCTTGTCCAGGACGACGGTGTCGATCCGGCGGGTGGACTCGAGTACCTCCGGGCCCTTGATCAGGATGCCCAGCTGGGCGCCCCGACCGGTGCCGACCATCAACGCGGTCGGCGTGGCCAGCCCGAGGGCACAGGGGCAGGCGATGATCAGTACGGCGACCGCCGCGGTGAACGCGATCTCCACCGGCGAACCGTTGCCGAGCCAGAACCCCAATGTCGCCAGCGCCAGCCCGATCACGATCGGCACGAAGATCCCGGACACCTTGTCGGCCAGCCGCTGAACCGCGGCCTTCCCGTTCTGTGCGTCCTCGACCAGCCGGGCCATCTGGGCCAGCTGGGTGTCCGACCCGACCCGGGTCGCCCGGACCACAAGCCGGCCGCCGGCGTTCACGGTCGCCCCGACGACGGCATCGCCCTCGCCGACCTCGACCGGCACCGACTCGCCGGTCAGCATCGACGCGTCGACCGCGCTGCTGCCGGTGACGATCACACCGTCGGTAGCGACCTTCTCGCCAGGTCGTACGACGAACTGGTCGCCCACGACCAACTGGTCGGCGGGGATGCGTACCTCAGAGCCATCGCGCAGTACGGCGACATCCTTCGCACCCAGCTCCAGCAGGGCCCGCAGGGCCGCACCCGAACGGCGCTTGGCGCGGGCCTCGAAGTACCGGCCGGCCAGGATGAACGTGGTGACGCCGGCAGCGACCTCGAGGTAGATCTCCTCGGCCCCGCTGCCCCGGGACGGGATCAGCGTGAACGGCATCTTCATCCCCGGCTCACCCGCACCGCCGATGAACAGCGCGTACAGCGACCACAGGAAGGCGCTCACCACGCCCAGCGAGATCAGCGTGTCCATCGTGGCCGCGCCGTGCCGCAGGTTCGTCCAGGCGGCCTTGTGGAACGGCCAGGCCGCCCACGTCACCACCGGGAAGGCCAGCATCAGCGACGCCCACTGCCAGAAGTCGAACTGCAGTGCCGGGATCATTCCGAACGCGATCACCGGCACCGACAGCGCGATGCTGGCGAACAGGCGGTCCCGCAGCGGCTTCAGCTCGTCCGGCCCTTCGTCCGACGAGTTGCCGTCGGCAACAGCCGGGGCCGGCAGAGCGGCGGTGTAACCGGTCTTCTCGACGGTGGCGACCAGTTCGTCAGTGGTGATGCCGTCCGCGTACGTCACCTTCGCCTTCTCGGTGGCGTAGTTGACGGTCGCGGTGACACCGTCCATCCGGTTCAGCTTCTTCTCGACCCGGGCGGCGCACGAGGCGCACGTCATGCCACCGATGATGAGTTCGACGGACTGACCGGGTTCTGCGGTGGTCATTGCTGTGTGCCTCCTCTCTCAGTGGCCGTGCGGGGTGGTCTCGTGTCCCGGCGTAGCCGGAGCCTTGGTCGCCGGAGCCTTGGTCGTCGGGAGTTGCTTGGGCGGGACGATCGCGGACCCGTCCGCGCCCACCTTGACGGTGAACTCGGCGGTGTGGACCGCGCCCGCGTGCTGGAAGTCCAGGAACAGGCTGTACGTTCCGGCGGTCGGGAAGGTGGTGGCGAACTTGATCTCCGGCCCGCCCTTCATCCCCGCTGTCGCTTCCTGTGCGGGGTGGGTGTGCAGGTAGGCGAGGTCGCCGCCGCGCAGTGACACCAGGTGCCCGAAGGCGCCCAGGTACGGCTGAAGGTCGGTGACCGGCTTGCCGCCCCGGCTGATCGCGAAGGTCAGCTCGGATTCCTTGCCCGCGACCGGCGTGCCCGCCAGTGTCACGTCGTACCCGTCGAAGCTGTAGCTGCCGGCCGGCTCGCTCAGCGGGACCGGGATGTAGAGACCGGAGACGTTGACGTCCGTGCCGAGAGTCAGCGTCCGGTCGAGTCCGGCCGGCTGGAAGTCGGCGAACACTCGCCACGTGCCACCGGCGGTGAACGTGAAAGGAATGCTCCAGGTCCCATTGGCGTCCCGGGTCGGGTGCACGTGGTGGAAGCCGGACAGGTCACGCCGTACGACGATCAGGTGCAGGTCCTTCTCGTGCGTCTCGGTGTACTCCTTCACGGGCTTGCCGTCCGGGCCCTGGATGGTGAAGCGCAGCTCGGTCTTGGTGCCGGGCTGGTAGAACGTCGTGGCGGGGGTGAGGGTGTACCCGGCTTCGGAGACCGCGAGCCCGGGCAGTTGCCCGCCCGACTCGCTGTGTCCCTCCCCGTGTCCTGCTGCTGATTCCTCCATACCGCCCATCTCCTCTCCGTGAGCAGGGGCAGTGGTGGTGTCGGCCGCCGCGATCGGGTCGACCGCGGTGCCGATCGCGTACGCCGCCCCGAAGGCGAGCGCGAGCGCACCGGCGAACGCGCCGAGCCGGAGCGCGACGGCCCGGTTCACGACGCCGCCAGTTCGTAGCCCGCCTCGTCGACGGCCTCGCGGACGGCGGCCTCGTCGAGAGCGGACTCACTCGTCACGTGCACCGCGGAGGTGCCACCCGCGACGAGGTCGATGCTGATGTCCTTGACCCCGATCAGCTTGCTGATCTCCTCGGTGACCGCGGCGGTGCAGTGGCCGCAGGTCATCCCGGTGACGGAGTAGGTCGTGGTGGTCATAAGAGTGCTCCTAACTCGGATTCTTCGTGTTCTGACGTTCAGCTGCGGACCAGGCGGGCGATCGCGTCGGAGGCCTCGCGGACCTTCTCCTCGGCCTCCGGACCGCCCTTCTGCGCGGCCTCGACCACGCAGTGCGCCAGGTGCTCGTCCAGCAACTCCAGCGAGAACGACTGCAGTGCCTTCGTCGCCGCCGAGACCTGGGTGAGGATGTCGATGCAGTACTTGTCCTCCTCGACCATCCGCTGCAGGCCACGGACCTGGCCCTCGATCCGCCGCAGCCGCTTCAGGTGGCTGCTCTTCTCGGCGGTGTACCCGTGCACTGGGGCCGGTGTTTCCGTGCCGTCGGTGGTCATATCAGGCTCCTTCTGTTTCCCGCATCTACCCCTCGGGGGTATGTCGACAGGCATGAAGTTACCCCCTTGGGGTATCGAATGCAAGTTCTGAGGCGATACCTCTAGGGGGTATTTTTCAAACACCTGTGCCAACAAACCTGCCAAGCTGTGCGTCTACTGGCGCGACAAGGGGGTTCCATGCCGGAGCTGGCGATCAGTACGCGCGGTCTACGCAAGACATACCGGACCCGGCGAGGCCGGAAGGTGGTGGCCGTCCAGGGCCTCGACCTGGACGTGCCGGTCGGGGGAGTGCACGGGTTCCTCGGGCCGAACGGCTCCGGGAAGACCACCTCGATCCGGATGCTGCTCGGGCTGATCCGGGCCGACGCCGGATCGATGACGGTGTTCGGCCGGCCGGTGCCGGCCCAGCTGCCGGACGTGGTCGGCCGGGTCGGCGCGATCGTCGAGTCGCCGAAGTTCTTCCCGGCGTTCAGCGGCCGGAAGAACCTGGAACTGCTCGCCGAGGCGATCGGCGCACCCCGGCCGCGGGTCGGTGAGGTGCTCGAGCAGACCTCGCTCGGCGAACGCGGCAAGGACCGGTTCAAGACGTACTCACTCGGCATGAAGCAGCGGCTGGCGATCGCCGCGACCCTGCTGAAGGAACCCGATCTGCTGATCTTCGACGAGCCCACCAACGGCCTCGACCCGGCCGGAATCCGGGAGATCCGCGAGACCATGCGCGGTCTCGGCGAGCAGGGCCGGACGGTCCTGGTCAGCTCCCACATCCTGGCCGAGGTCGAGCAGGTCGCCGACACCGTCTCGATCATCGGCCACGGCCGCCTGCTCGCCTCCGGCACGGTCGCCGAGGTGATCGGCGGCGGTACGGCGGCAACGGTCAAGCTCGCGGTGGACGACCACGAGGCCGCGACCCGGGTCCTGACCGCGGCCGGCCTGACAGTGCGGGCCGACGGCAACTATCTGCTCGTCGACGGCGCCGAGCACCCGGCGGACGTGACCCGCCGGCTCGCCCATCAGGAGTTGTACGTGTCCGAGCTGGTGCCGGTCCGCGCCGACCTCGAGTCGGTCTTCCTCGAACTCACCGCCGAGGAGGGGTTGTGATGATCCGTCTGACCACGGTCGAGCTCCGCCGGCTGACCGCCCGGCGTCTGACCGTCATCGGCGTACTCGGGGTGCTGGTGATCAGCGCGCTGCTGTTGCTCGCCACCTGGATCGAGGCCAGGCCGCAGTCCGAGGCGGAGCAGCGGGTGTCCCAGCAGCAGTTCGAAGTGGCGCACGAGTACTGGGTGGAACACGCCGACGAGGATCGCGCCAGGTGCACGGAGGAGTGGCAGAAGCAGGCGGATCCGAAGCCGTCGCTGGAAGAGCTCTGCAGCTACCCGGAGCCGACCATCGACGACTTCGGCAAGCCGCGGATGGTGTTCGCCGAGACGATGCCGGAGCTGCTGCTCGGATCGTCGTACCTGCTGGTCTTCGCCGCGTTCCTGATCGGGGCCAGTTTCGTCGGAGCCGAGTTCAGTACCGGCGCCATCGGCAACTGGCTGACCTTCGAACCACGGCGGCTGCGCGTCTACGGCAGCAAGCTGCTGGCGGCCGCGATCGGCTTCGCTCCGGTCGCGATCGTCGTACTGGCGTTTCTCACGCTCGGGACCTATCTGATCATCGCTCAGCTCGGCGACACGTCCAGTACGACGGGAAAGGTCTGGGGCGATCTCGTCGCGATGGGCGGCCGGGCCGTCCTGTTGATCGCGATGGGCGCCGCACTCGGTGGGGTGGTCGGGCTCCTGCTCCGGCACACGGCGGCCGCGATCGGTGTGGCGATGGGCTACCTGGTCCTGATCGAGGGGGTCTTCGCCGGATTCCTGAACACGGTCCAGCCGTGGCTGGTGAAGCTGAACTTCGACGCGTTCGTCCGGCACGACACGACGTACTACGTCAACGAATGCTCGTCCGATGAAGGCGGTGGCTACTCCTGCAACAGCATCGAGAAGACGCTGTCGTTCGAGCACGGTGCCTGGTACCTCGGCATCCTGGCCGTCGTCCTGGTCCTGCTCGGCGGCGCCGTCTTCTACCGCCGGGACGTCAACTCTTAGCCCGGCGGAGGCGGCCGAAGAGCACGAGTCCGAGCGTGATGACTGCGGCGACGGCGGCCAGCGCCAGGCCACGCCGGAGGCCGGGTGGCGTGTAGGTGCAGTCGATCCGGTCGGCGGACTCGGGCAGTTGTACGGCGATCAGGCCGCCGTAATCGCGCGGGGTCTGAGCCTTCCCGCCGTCGACCGAGCACTGCCAACCGGGCAGCTTCGGTACGGAGACCACGGCGTACCCCTTGCTGCCTGGACGCAGCATCGCGCTGATCGAATGGCCGCCGGCCTCGACGTCCGTTGCCCCGCTCAACCGCAGGTTGCGCACGGCCTTGGCCAGGCGCTGCTCGTCCAGACAGCCGATCGCGCCGGTGGCCGTGATGCCGGAGGCATTGCCGGTGAACCGGATCTCGGCCGACACCACGCCGGACGCCGGGACGGTGCCCAGGCGGACCATGGCACTGTTCGTGTAGATCCCCGGCCGGCGGCTCGCCGTCAGTTCGCGCCACTGGTTGCCGTCGGTCAGTCGCGCCTCGCCGGAGACCCGCGGCTGGTGCAGGTACGCCGTCGTACCGGGTGTGCATTTCCCGACCAGCTTCACGTCTCCGCCGGTGATCGACTTGCTGCCCTTGTACTCGGGCACCTCGTACACCTGGGTCCCGAGCAACCGCTCCTGTGCGACGAAGGCGTTCGAGGTGGCCGTCATTCCAAGCCGCCGCCGGACCGTCACCAGCGGCGGTACCGCGGACCGGGTGATGACCTCCCGTCCGCCCGCCTCCAGGTGCAGGCGCGCGCCGATCGAGAAGATCGCATCGATCACCGGGTGCTCGAGATCATGGCTTGCGCGGCCGTACCCGGCCCAGCCGAAGCCCAGGTTGGTCAGCGTCTGGTTGAGCGAGTACGGCAGCAGGCTGCTGTACATCCCGGGGCCCTGGCCGCCCAGCAACAGCGGATCGTTGGGCGTCACCGAGGTCCCCGGATCGGCCCGGTACTTCGGCCAGTCGCCGGCTCCCTCGATCGCATCCGCCCGCTCGGTCTGCTGCTGGTCCCACGGTTGCACCGACGAACTGAGGATCTTCGACCGCAGTTCGTCGGTCACCACCGCGGTCCACGTCGTCTCCACGGCGACGACGGCCATGACGATGCCGAAGGCCACGGCGACCGGCCACTTCAACCGTCGCACGGTGGCAGAGCGGCGTACCGCCCAGATGGTGCCCAGCGCAACGAAGGTGACGGCGCCGGAGGCGATCAGCACGGTCATGGTGTGCTCGGTCAGCAGCGGGCTGCCCTCGGACAGTACGGCGATGACCGCGAACAGAGCTCCACCGCCCAGCAGTGCGAGCGGGCCGGGCAGGTGCTGCGCGACCGACACCCAGGCCACGACGACGATCACGCCGCACAGGACGAAGGCCTCGCGGTACTGACTCCCGTTCGGGGTGTCGAAGCCGTGCCACATCTCCTGCGTCGGCGTCCACAGGAAGGACAGGGCGACCACTGCGGTGGTCACGATCCAGACCGCCTTGGTCCGGATCGCCACGTTCCGGTTGAACGGGAGGGTGAGCGCGAGCAGCAGGGCGACCGTCCCGACGTACAGGCTGGCCGTACGGCCGACGCCCTCGGACAGCGGGAGCAGTCGGGACAGGAAGATGTCGACCGGCGCCGGGGTGAAGATGCCCGCCGGGGACGGTGTCGCGTCGTCGTTGGCGGACAGGACCGCCAGGAGAACGGGGGCGGACAGAGCCACGCCGAGCACGAACGAGATGCCATGTCTCAGTACGGCGCGCAGCCGCAGCATCCAGGCCAGATCGCTGGTCAGTACCCGCGCGAGCAGATAGACCCCGGCCGCGATCGTTGCCATGTACGCGGTGTAGAAGTTGGACACCCAGAAGACGGCCACCACCAGCACGCTGAGCAGGCGGTTGGTCCGGCGCAGTGACCATTCGGCCACCAGGAAGAACATCGGCAGCGCGATCAGGCCGTCCAGCCACATCGGCACGTAGGCGCCGTCGTCGATCGCCCAGCCGCACACTCCGTAAGAAGCTCCGAGAATCGCTGCAACCCAACGGGGTCCTGGAGACATCTTGAGTAGTAGCACCGCCATCGCGGCGGCCGCCAGGCTCAGCTTGAGGACGGTGATGACGTAGACGGCCAGGTCGATCTGGTCGCGGGGGAAGAGACCCACCAACAGGGACAATGGACTACCGAGGTCGACCCCGTAGTCAGCCAGGAACCCGACGCCGAACGCGCTCTGCCAGTTGAAGAACAGGTCACCCTGGGCGCGGCCGTGCAGGACATCCCACAGGTGGGCGAAGAAGGGGATGTATTGGGTACCGAGATCGTTGGTACTGCGGGACAGTGAACCGAAAGGAAAGGTACCGCGGATGATTCCGGAGGCGGCGAACACCGCCGCCACGAGTACACCGGCGACGAGCGCGGGCAACAGTGCCGAGCGCGTCGGGGCCGGTTGCCGTACGTCTGCCTCACCGGTCGCCGGGGCCGCCGCGACGACGATCGCCGGCGCCGCCGCGACGACGGTCGCCGGCGGGTCCTGTACCGCTCCGTCCTCCACTGGCCGCCTCTCTGCTCAGTCTCCCAGCATGCCCGCTCGATCGAGCGCCAAGGTAGCGCGTAGTTCCGGTCTGGACAAGAATCGGTTCCGTGCGGGGAGGTGGGACGGATGATGCGGCTGAGTCTGGTGGTGCCGTGCTACAACGAGGTCGAGGTGATCGACCGGTTCCATGAAGAGGTCAGCCAGGAACTCGCCGCGACCGGCCGGCCGTACGAGATCGTGTACGTCGACGACGGCAGCGACGACGGCACCCTCGACGCGATGGTGAAGCTCGCGGACGCCGATCCGTCCGTCCGGTACCTGTCCTTCAGCCGGAACTTCGGCAAGGAGTCCGCGATGCTGGCCGGACTGCGGTACGCCACCGGCGACGCGGTGATCATCATGGACGCCGACCTGCAGCACCCGCCGGAGCTGATCGGCCGGATGCTGGAGCTGTACGAGCGCGGCTTCGACCAGGTGATCGCGCGCCGGAACCGGGTCGGCGATCCGGCCAGCCGGACCTTCTTCGCCCGGGCGTACTACTGGCTGATCAACAAGTGGGCCGATGTCGAGCTGGTGGACGGGGTCGGCGACTTCCGGCTGCTGTCCCGCCGGGCCGTGGACGGGCTGCTCGAGCTGGGGGAGTACAACCGGTTCTCCAAGGGGCTGTTCGCCTGGATCGGGTACGAGTCGATCCTGTTCGAGTACGAGAACGTGAATCAGCCGGAGCGGAAGAGCCGCTGGACCTTCCGGCGGCTGGTGGAGTACGGGCTGGACGGTCTGCTCTCGTTCAACAACCGGCCGCTGCGACTGGCGATCTACGTCGGTCTGCTGCTCACGGCGGTCGCCGCCGCGTACACCGTGTGGGTGATCGCGGTGGCGGTCCTGCGCGGGGTGGAGATGCCGGGATACGTGACGCTGATCGCCGCGATCACCGGGCTCGGCGGGCTGCAGATGGTGATGCTCGGAGTGATCGGCGAGTACATCGGCCGGATCTACTACGAGACGAAGAAGCGGCCGCACTACCTGCTCAAGCAGACCAACCTGAACCCGGCCGACAACCCCTCACACCAGAACGACCGCAGCCGGGAGATCACCTAGCCCCTGGGCGTGCGACGGCCCCGGGTGGACCAACCACCCGGGGCCGCTGCGTTACGTCGTACCGAAGATCAGGCGGTCAGCCGCTCCTCGGTGGAGGTGGAGAACAGGTGCAGCTTGTCGGGCAGCGCCGCCAGGTGGATGGTCGACCCCTTCTCGACCGGCATCCGGGCGTCGATCCGGGCGACGATCTGCTGGTGCTCGTTGTTGTGCTCGGCGGTGCCGTACAGGTACGCGTCGGCACCGAGCTCCTCGACCACGGCGACGTGGACCGGCAGGCCCTGGTCGGCGACCTTGAAGGCCTCCGGCCGGACGCCCAGGGTCAGCGTCTTGTCGCTGCCGGCCTTGGCCAGGAGGCTACGCTCGAGCGGGACGACGTAATCGCCCAACTTTGCGCCGCTCTCGGTGATGTCCGCCTCGAGCAGGTTCATCGCGGGCGAGCCGATGAAGCCGGCGACGAACTTGTTCTTCGGGTGGTCGTACAGGTTCAGCGGGGTGTCGACCTGCTGGAGCAGACCGTCCTTCAGGACCGCGACCCGGTCGCCCATCGTCATGGCCTCGACCTGGTCGTGGGTGACGTAGACGGTGGTGACGCCGAGACGCTGCTGCAGCTCGGCGATCTGGGTACGGGTCTGGACGCGCAGCTTGGCGTCGAGGTTCGACAGCGGCTCGTCCATCAGGAAGACCTGCGGGTTACGCACGATGGCGCGGCCCATGGCGACACGCTGACGCTGACCACCGGAGAGTGCCTTCGGCTTGCGCTCGAGGTACTCCTCCAGGCCGAGCAGCTTGGCGGCCTCCATCACGCGCTTGGCGCGGTCCTCCTTGGAGACACCCTGCATCTTCAGCGCGAAGCCCATGTTGTCCGCGACCGACATGTGCGGGTAGAGCGCGTAGTTCTGGAACACCATCGCGATGTCCCGCTCCTTCGGCGGACGGTGCGTGACGTCGCGGTCGCCGATGTAGATGGAACCCTCGTTGACCTCTTCGAGGCCGGCGAGCATCCGGAGCGAGGTGGACTTACCACAACCCGACGGGCCGACGAGAACCATGAACTCGCCGTCCTCGATCTCGAGGTTGAGCTTGTCGACGGCGGGGGTGTCACCACCGGGGTAGATCCGGGTGGCTGACTTGAAAGACACAGTGGCCATGACGATTTACATCCCTTCACCGGCAGGAACGTGCCGGACGATCCGAGTAAAGGCCCCCAGGCGGGGGTGCGCTTATCCTCACCCGCCAGGCTCGTCCTGACAAGGCGTACGGCGTGTGACGTGTCCGTTCTGTTCACCTAGTGGACAGAACCGCGCAGTCTCAGTCTGCAAGTTCTTGCAGGATCTTGCTGCAAGGTCAACAGGTGGTGGGTACAGTGCCCGCGTGAGCAGCAGAGCACGGCTGGCGGATATCGCGGCCAAGGCGGGGGTGAGCGAGGCCACGGTCTCGCGAGTGCTGAACGGTAAGCCGGGGGTGGCCGAGGAGACCAAACAGTCGGTCCTGACCGCGCTCGACGTCCTCGGGTTCGAACGGCCGACCCGGTTGCGGCGCCGGTCGGCGGGGCTGATCGGGCTGGTGATGCCGGAGTTGATCAACCCGATCTTCCCGGCGTTCGCCCAGGTGATCGAGTCCGCGTTGTCGCAGCGCGGGTTCACCCCGGTGCTGTGCACGCAGTCTCCTTCCGGCGCGACCGAGGAGGAGTACGTCGAGATGCTGCTGGAACGCGGTGTCTCGGGAATCATCTTCGTCTCCGGTCTGCACGCCGACACCGGCGCCGATCATGCGCGCTACCAGTCACTGGTGGACCGGCGGCTGCCGGTGGTGTTCGTGAACGGCTGGCTGCCCGAGGTGGAGGCGCCGTTCGTGTCGTCGGACGAGTACGCCGCGATGGAGCTGGCGGTGTCCCATCTGGTGGCCCTCGGGCACCGCCGGATCGGCTTCGCCTCCGGGCCGGAACGGTTCATCGTGGTGCAGCGGAAACTGGCGGGCTACCGCATCTCGATGAAGGCTCAGCTCGGCCTGCACGACGGGGAGCTCGACGAGGTGGTTGCCTTGAGCATGTTCGGTGTCGAGGGCGGTGCCGCGGCCGCGCAGCAACTGCTGGACGCCGGGGTCAGCGCGGTGATCTGCGGCTCCGACATGATGGCGCTCGGTGTCATCCGGGCCGCCCGCCAGCGCGGACTCTCGGTCCCCGGCGACATCTCGGTGGTCGGCTACGACGACGCCCCGATGATGGAGTTCACCGACCCGCCCCTCACCACCGTCCGCCAACCCGTCCACGCCATGGGCCTGGCCGCCGTCCAATCCCTCCTCGAAGAAGTCCGCGGCCACACCACCCCCCACACCGAGTTCCTCTTTCGGCCCGAACTGGTAGTCCGAGGCTCCACCGGTCCGATCAGAACTGGTATCTGAGCTCGAGACCTGCCGGGGCAGTGCTGTTGGTGGACTGGATGGATGCGATCTCGGTGGGGTCTCGCCGCCCTGCGCCAAGGCCCCTTCGCACACCTCCGGATCGCATCAGGTTAGGTGGCGAGGGCGTCGTACCAAGGACTCCGGCCCGGAGCCGTCCCCTGCCGGGCGGTCCGGGCCGGAGGGCCTGGGGTGACTACTTGCTGGTGTGGAAGGCGGCGCTCGCAGCGGAGGCGAGGCCGTTGGCCCAGAGCTCGTTGACGCGGGAGCGCTCGTTGGCGTCCGGGTAGGCGTTGGTGCAGGACGGGCCGGGGCCGCCGCCGGACATCAGCTCGGAGCAGGGACCGGAGTAGTGGTCCGGCAGGCCGAGCACGTGACCGGTCTCGTGGGCGGTGATCCGGGTCGGGTCGTACTGCTGCGACTGGGCGTAGTCCAGGAAGATGTAGCCGCGACCGTGACCGTCGGTGGAGGCGTACGAACCACGCGGGTCGTTGCCCTCGGTGTAGTAGAAGTCGTAGTTGCTGCCCTCAACCAGCTGGACGTTGCTGACCGACGAGTTCCAGATCGACGTACTCGAGTTGATCTGTCCCTGGAACGTGGGTGCATCGACGGCGTAGGTGACGGTGACGGCGGCAACCTTCTTGCCGGCCTTGGCGTTCTGGGCCATCTTGGCGCGCGCGGACTTCATCACGGCGTCGTAGAAGGCCTTGGTGGCGGCTGCGTCCTGCGGCGAACCGGTGTATGCGGCGCGGCTCGTCGAGGTCGAGGCGGATGTTTCGGCCGGTGCCGGGGCGGGGGACGCGACGGCGAAGCTGGGGACGGCCAGTGCGGCGGCGGCGAGCCCCGCGAGCGAAGTCAGGATACGGCGATGCGACATTGGAGGGCCTCACTCCGGATCTGTGGCGGAAAGCGACCAGCGGATTACTGTTCGCTACAGACCGGATGCTGCCAAGACTCCGGAGATTCCGCACCAGATCGGTAAGAACTCGGGGGTTAACCCGCGAAGCACGCTCGCCGTTCTATGCCCCTCATAACCGGTGACCTATGCGTCACTCACCCGGGATGCCGACGTTGAGGATGCGGGCGCCGGGGCCGCGCTCGGCCAGTCGGTCGGCCTTGTTGTAGAGGTTGCAGCGCTGCAGACTCAGGCAGCCGCAGCCGATACAGCCGTCCAGATCGTCACGCAGTCGCTCGAGTTCGTCGATCCGCTCGTCGAGCCGGCTCCGCCACGACTTCGACAACCGGCTCCAGTCGGCGCGGGTCGGCGTACGGTCGTCCGGCAGCGAATCCAGCGCGCCCTTGATCTCGGCCAGCGCCAGCCCGACCCGCTGGGCCGCCTGCACGAACGCGACCCGGCGCAACGTGCTCCGCTGGTACTGACGCTGGTTTCCGGCTGTCCGCCGGGACTGGATCAGGCCCTGGTCCTCGTAGAACCGCAACGCCGACGCGGCGACTCCGGACCGATGAGCGATCTCCCCGATGGACAGCCAGTGATCCTTGCTCGGAACGTTCTCCTCCGCCATACCGCCACCCTAGAACCGTCGCCCAAGAACTCAAGCTCACTTGAACTGCTGGAGGTATGCCACTGCGGTGGGTGGTCTGGTCCGAGCCGGTGTGGTCAGAGCAGCGGTCACGGTCGGGTATACTTTTCTGCGTCGGTGCGCGCGTCGCGTCACCAGAAGATTTTCCCAGGCGCTCCGACCCGTCGGTTTCAGCATCCCGCTGAAGATTCCCCGGCGACATGGGTGCAACGCGATAGGCACCCGCAGGTCGATGCCCGTCTCCTGCTCAGCACGTTCTGTCCGGTCACGTCTGTGACCGGCCTTTCTGTGCGGTTGCGATCCGGCCACTCGTCCGTGACGTTGAGAGAGAGTTTTTGCGTGACCCAGCACCACCAGGACAACCAACCTGTCGACGGCAACCAGGCCGACGGCCGGGGCAAGAAGCCGCGGCACAAGAAGTTCCAGAACCAGTCGTTCGGCGAGCGGATGGCCGCCGAGGCTCAGGCCGAGGCCGCCGCGGCGCCGGCCGGCGAGGTTCGCAACGACGCTGCCCGCGGTGAGCGCCGGGGCGGACCCACCCAGTACTCCGACCGCGGCTCCCGCACCACCGACGATCGCCGCGACAACCGGCCGGTGAAGGGCTACCGCGCCGAGCGTGCCAACGAGCCGCGCACCGACCGCCGGCCCGTCAACCGCGACGACCGCCCGCAGTACAACCGCGACGACCGCCCGCAGTACAACCGCGACGAGCGTCCGCAGTACGGCGACCGCACCCGCACCGACCGTGGTGAGCGGACCCAGTACGGCGACCGCCCGCAGTACAACCGGGGTGAGCGTCCGCAGTACAACCGCGACGAGCGTCCGCAGTACAACCGCGACGAGCGCCCGCAGTACAACCGCGACGACCGCCCGCAGTACCGGCGGGACGACCGGCCGCAGTTCAACCGTGACGACCGTCCGCAGTTCAACCGTGACGACCGGGCGCGGACCGGCGATCGGCCGCGTTTCGAGCGCACCGACGACCGTGCGCGTGACGACCGTGCGCGCGATGACCGGCCGTCGTACCGGCGGGATGACCGGCCGCAGTACGACCGGAGCGACCGTTCGTCGTACCGGCGCGACGACAAGCCGGTCCGTGAGCGGGCGCCGTACCAGGAGAACAAGCGCGACGAGCAGCCGGAGGATCTGGGGAACGTTGCCCCGGACAACCAGTTCGCCGCCCTCGGGATCGCACCGCGGCTGGTGCAGCGGATGGCCCGGGACGGCATCACCGCGCCGTTCCCGATCCAGGCCGCGACCATCCCGGACGCGCTGGCCGGCAAGGACGTGCTCGGCCGCGGTCAGACCGGTTCCGGCAAAACGCTCGGTTTCGGTCTGCCGACGCTGATGCGGCTGGCCAGTGGCCGGACCGAGTCGCGCCGTCCGCGTGGCATGATCCTGGTCCCGACGCGTGAGCTGGCGATGCAGGTGCACGACGCTCTCGAGCCGCTCGCGCACGTCATGAACGTGTCGCTGAAGCTGATCGCGGGCGGCCTGCCCTACCCGAAGCAGATCGAGGCACTGCGCCGCGGTGTCGACCTCCTGATCGCGACCCCGGGCCGGTTGATCGACCTGTGCGAGCAGGGCGCGGCCGACCTCGGCGCGGTGGAGATCGCCGTTCTCGACGAGGCCGACCACATGTGCGACATGGGCTTCATGCCGGCTGTCACCACGCTGCTCGACATGACCCCGCCCGAGGGACAGCGGCTGCTGTTCTCGGCGACGCTGGACAACGACGTCGACACCATCGTGAAGACGTACCTGAAGGACCCGGTCACGCACTCGACCGAGTCGGGACAGGCCACCGTCACCACGATGGAGCACCACCTGCTCGTGATCGAGCCGGCGCACAAGCAGTCGCTGACGGCCGAGCTGGCCAGCCGCGACGGCCGGACGATCGTGTTCGTCCGCACCAAGCTGGGCGCCGACCGCGTCGCCACCCAGCTGCGGGACCGCGGTGTGATGGCCGCGGCGCTGCACGGCGGTCTGACCCAGGGCGCCCGGAACCGGACGCTGGACCAGTTCAAGGACGGTTCGGTACCGGTGCTCGTGGCAACGGATGTCGCCGCGCGCGGGATCCACGTCGACGACGTCGGCCTGGTCGTCCAGGCTGACCCGCCGGCCGAGCACAAGGACTACCTGCACCGCGCGGGCCGTACGGCGCGTGCCGGTGGCAAGGGTGCTGTGGTCACGCTCCTCCTGCCGCACCAGCGTCGAGGCATGATCCGGATGGCCGAGTCGGCCGGGGTCGAGGCCGAGCCGGTGCGCGTCCGTCCGGGCGACAACCTGATGACCGAGCTGACCGGCGGCACCAAGCCGTCCGGGTACCCGGTCAAGCTGCCGGCCCCGAAGCCGCAGCGCTTCGGCAAGGGTGGCGGCGGCAAGCGGTACGGCAGCAGCCGTCCGGGTCGCGGTCATGACGGTCGCGGCAGCAGCGGTCCGCGTCGGAGCAGCGGCCCCCGCCGTACCGACAGCAACCGCTACGAGGGCGGCAAGTCCTACCAGCGCTGAGCATGACGGAAGGCCCTGGTTTCTCCTTGTACTTCAGGGGAAACCAGGGCCTTTACTGTGTCAGGATCGCCCAGAGGCGAGCGAGGATGGCGGCGATCTCGGTGTCGTCGAGCGGGATGAGTTCGAGCATCAGCTCGTCCTCGTCGGCCCGGTCCGTCATCACATAGATCGACGGCGACCCGGCCTCCAGTTCGGTCGCGATCCGCTTGGCGTCCGGGACCTTCAGCAGCACCCGCGACACCTGCAGCCCGGTCGGGTCCTGCACCACTTCCGTCGACACACCAGGGATCTCGTCGGCCGCCCGGGCGAACGAGACCACCTTGCCCAGTTGGTCCGCCTCCCACTTGACCCGGTCGAAGGCCTGCCATTCCTCGAGCGCGGCCAGGACGCCGATCACGGCCTCCTTGGTCGGCTTCATCACCCGGCCGATGCCCTTGTCCTGCGCCCGGACGGACTGCACCAGTGGCCAGCTGCCCGCGATCAGCCCGGCGGTGGGGGAGCCGAGGTACTTCTGCCCGCTGACCAGGACGAGGTCGGCCCCGGTCGAGAGCAGGTCCGCGATCCGCGGGAACTGGGCGGCGCCGTCGATGATCGCCGGTACGCCGCGACGGTGTGCGGCGCGCACGGCCGCGACCAGATCGATCGGCTCACCATGGGTCAGCCGCGACGAGACGAGGAACAGGCAGGCGACGTCCGGTCCGTCGAGCTCCTCCTCCAGATCGTCAATGCCACAACGGTTTTCGTCGCCCGCGAGGTCCACCTGCGCACCCGCCAGCCGGACGCCCTGCAGGTTGGAATGGCCGTAGTTGACGACGTGGCTGGCCGGCATGACGACGCGGTTGTGCATATCTGTTGTGTCCGGCAACGCTGCCACCCGGCGCGGGTCGCCGCCGGTCATGGTGGCCGCGACCGAGAGCGTGATGCCCGCGGCCGTGCAGTGGACGACCGCGCCGGCCTGCGCGCCGGTCACCTGGGCGATGGCCTCGCTCGCGCGGTCGCCGAGCTCGTCCATGACGAAGAATTCGGGTAATGCCTGTGCGACAGCCTCTGCCACCCCGTAGGAACTCCGGGACACCCCGAGCGGGGTGTACGTCCCCTTGGCATTGATCACCACACTCAAGCGGTAACGATCATGGATGCTCATGGTGCTGCACACAGTAGTGGTCACCGACAGTGCTTGGCGAGAGTCAGGATCGTCAGATCTTGACCGAAAGCTACTGGTGAGTCATTCTCAGTTTCCAGTACTCCCCTGCCGTCCTGGTCGCGTCTCGAGGAGGATCCGTGCAGCTCCGCCCCGCTCACCGAACCATCCGTACGACGATCGCGGCGGTCGCGATCACCGCTGTGCTCGCTGGACTTCCAGCGCCCACGCAAGCGAAGCCCGTGGCCGCGGCGCCCCCGGTCGACTACTGCGTCGGGCAGTGCGACGACATCGTGACGCCCGGGCAGAACGGCAACGCAACCTTCACGGATCTCCTTCTGTTCAAGGGTTTCGGGACCCGGCCGCCACATTTCAGTGATTCGCTGAAGCCTTACGAGAACCTGGTCTGGAACTCCCAGGGCATCACCGACGACGGTCTCGCCGGGTACTTCGACGACGCGTCGTTCGGGGTCAAGGCCGGCGATGTCGCGAGCACGATCCAGCCACGCGCGGACGTCACGATCGTGCGGGACAAGTCGCGCGGCATCCCGCACATCACCGGCACCACGCGGCAGGGCGTCATGTTCGGTGCCGGGTTCGCCGGGGCGCAGGACCGGCTGTTCGTGATGGACGTGTTCCGGCATCTCGGCCGCGGTCAACTGACCCCGTTCGCGGGTGGCGCGGCGGCGAATCGAGCGTTCGAGCAGGAGTTCTGGCGCACCGCGCCGTACAACGAAGCCGATCTGCAGAAGCAGTTCGACGACGCGGACGAGAGGTACGGCGCCGATGGCGTGAAGATGCAGCAGGACATCCAGGCCTGGGTCGACGGGGTCAACCACTACATCAACACGATCAGCATCGCGTACCCCGGTGAGTACGTCGCGCTGGGCCTGGACTGGCCCACGCCACAGTGGAAGGTGACCGACGTGGTCGCCACCGCGGCCGTTGTCGCCGGCATCTTCGGCACCGGCGGCGGGCACGAGGTCGCATCGGCCTTGGCTCTGCTCGAGGCACAGGCGAAGTACGGCGTTGCCCAGGGCACCAAGGTCTGGGAGTCGTTCCGTTCGCAGAACGACCCGGAAGCGAACACCACGGTCCACAACGGCGCGACCTTCCCGTACGGCGTGACCGGTCCGAACCCAGCCGGTCGTGCGCTACCGGATCGCGGCTCGGTCACCCCGGAGCCTGAGGTCATCAACGAAACGGTTGCGGCAGTCAAACGCAGTACGACGCAAAAGAGCAGCAGCAAACCGCCGATGGAGGAGCAAACCCGTGAATCCTTGCGTGGGATTTTCGACAACGGCCTGTTCCCCGAGGGCTTCGGCGAGAAGGGCATGTCGAACGCGCTGCTCGTCTCGGGTCAGCACACCGTCAGTGGCAATCCGGTCGCCGTCTACGGCCCGCAGACCGGCTACTTCGCGCCGCAACTTCTGCTCCGTCAGGAACTCCAGGGCCCTGGGGTCAGCTCCCGCGGTATCGCCTTCGCCGGCCTGAACTTCTACACCCTGATCGGCCGCGGTCCGGACTACTCGTGGAGCGCCACGTCGGCCGGACAGGACATCACCGACACGTTCGCCGTACCGCTGTGCGAACCGGGCGGTGGGACGCCGACGAAGAACTCCCAGTACTACGAGTACCGCGGCCAGTGTGTCCCGATCGAGCGGCTCGAGCGGCACAACGAGTGGTACGCCAGCCTCGGGTCCTCCGAACCGGCCGGCTCGTACACGTTGGTTGCCCTGCGCACCAAGTACGGCATTGTCACGCACCGTGGGACGGTCGGCGGCCGGCCGGTGCTGTTCACCAAGAACCGCTCGACCTACGGCAACGAGGCCGGCTCCGCGCTTGGGTTCATGCAGCTCAACGACCCGGACCGGATCCACTCGGCGGCTGACTTCCAGAGCGCTGCGCAGAACATCGGCTACACGTTCAACTGGTTCTACACGGACAAGACGTCGATCGCGTACTACAACTCCGGTGACAACCCGGTTCGCGCGGCCGGTGCCGACCCGAACCTGCCGACCTGGAGCTCGTACGAGTGGCAGGGGTGGAACCCGGACACCAACCGCGCGACTTACACCCCGGCCGCGCAGCACCCGCAGGTGGTCAACCAGGACTACCTGACCAGCTGGAACAACAAGCAGGCGCCTGGGTTCTCCGCGTCCGACGGTCAGTTCGGCTACAACGCGGTCTACCGCAGTCAGCCGCTCGACGACCGGATCAAGGCGGTCATCAACAGCGGGCAGAAATTCACTCGTGGCAAGTTGGTCGAGGCGATGGAGGACGCCGGCACGGTCGACCTCCGCGGCGACCAGGTGGTGCCTTACTTACTTCGAGTGTTGAAGTCAGCCCCGATCACTGATCCGGCAGTGGCCGACGCGGTGGCCAAGCTGACCGCCTGGCAGGCGGCCGGCAGTCACCGCAAGACTCCGAACGCCACGTCGAAGGTCTACGACCACAGCGAGGCGATCCGGATCATCGACGCCTGGTGGCCGCTGCTGGTGCCGGCCCAGTTCAAGGATCTCGGTCCCGACCTGTACGGCGCCCTGGTCGCGAACCTGAAGATCGACGAGCGGCCGAGTGCGCAGGGATCGGCGTTCCAGAGCGGATGGTGGGGGTTCGTCCAGCGCGATCTGCGCAAGGTGCTCGGCGACCCGGTGCAGACGCCGCAGCCGGTCACGTACTGCGGCGGTGGTTCGCTCGCGTCCTGTCGCACGGTGCTCGCCGACTCGTTGCTGGTAGCAACCAAAGTTCCGGCGGCGACGACGTACCCGGCGACGGCCGACTGTGCCGCGCGCGATCAGTTCTGCGCGGACCAGATCGTGCACAACCCGATGGGTGGCATCACCCAGGACCGGATCGCCTGGGTCAACCGGCCGACGTACCAGCAGGTGATCGAGTTCCCGGCCCGCCGGGGTGACGACGTCAGCAACCTGGCGGCGGGCAAGACAGCGACCGCGAGCAGTCACGAGACCGGGTGGTACAACTCGCCGCCTGCCAACGCGGTCGACGGGAAGCTGACTACCCGGTGGGCCAGCAACTGGTCCGATCCACAGTGGCTGAAGGTCGACCTCGGCAGCGAGCAGGCGATCCGGCGGGTGGCGCTGCATTGGGAGGCGGCGTACGGGAAGTCGTACCGGGTGGAGGTGTCCCGGGACGGGTCGACCTGGCAGCAGGTGTACGCGACCACGACCGGCAACGGCGGGGAGGACGTCGTACGGTTCGACGCGGTGCCGGCCCGGTACGTCCGCGTCACTGGGACGCAGCGGGCTACGTCGTACGGGTACTCGCTGTACGAGCTTCAGGCCTACCGTCAATGACACTGCAGGCAATGACGACCGGGAGCCTGTCAGGATGAGGGCATGAACCAGAACTTTCCCCCGAACCCGAACCAGCCGTACCCGCCGCAGGGTTACCAGCAAGGCCCGCCGCCCGGTTATGCGCCGCCGCAGCAGCAGCCCGGGTACCAGCAGGGTCCGCCGCAGCAGGGGTACGGGCAGCAGCCCGGATACGGTCAGTCCGGGTACGGGCAGGCTCCTGGTAACTACCAGCCGACCCAGCAGAACGCACCGCATATCGCGCCGCAGGGTTCGCCGTACCCGGTGCTGGTCTCGACCATGAACGACGTGCCCGGGTACACCGCGGACAAGGTGTTCGGCGAGGTGTTCGGGCTGACCGTGCGCAGCCGCGACTTCGGGTCGAACTTCACCGCCGGCTTCCGGTCGCTGGCCGGTGGCGAGGTGCCGGAGTACACCCAGATGCTGGCCGAGTCGCGGCACGTAGCGGTGATGCGGATGTGCCAGATGGCCCAGCAGATGGGCGCGAACGCGATCCTGGCGATGCGGTTCGACTGCACCGAGATCGCGAACACGATGAGCGAGGTGGCGGCCTACGGTACGGCGGTCGTCGTCCGCAAGAACGAGCCGCCGCGGCCCCAGGACCCCAAGCCCGATAAGGACGATGCGAATGACAGCTGATCTTGCCTTCGGCCCCGAATTCCGCTGGGGGGTGTCGACGTCGGCGTACCAGATCGAAGGGGCCGTGGCCGAGGGTGGCCGCGGCCCGTCGACCTGGGACACGTTCTGCGCCGAGCCGGGCCGGATCCTGAACGGCGACACCGGGGCGGTCGCCTGCGACCACTACCACCGGTACGCCGAGGACGTCGCGCTGATGCGGGAGCTCGGGGTCGACACCTACCGGTTCTCGTTCTCGTGGCCGCGGATCCAGCCGTCGGGCAGCGGGCCGGGGAACGCGGCCGGGCTGGACTTCTACGACCGGTTGATCGACACGCTGCTGGGCGCCGGGATCCAGCCGGCGCCGACGCTGTACCACTGGGACACCCCGCAGCCGCTGGAGGACGCGGGCGGATGGCTGTCTCGCTCCATCACCGACCGTTTCGCCGACTACGCGGAGATTCTGGCCGCGCGCTTCGCGGATCGGGTGCCGATGTGGATCACCATCAACGAGCCGATGGTGATCACGCTGATGGGCTACTCGCTGGGTGCGCACGCGCCGGGTCGTTCGTTGATGTTCGACGCTTTACCGGTCGCGCATCACCAGCTGCTGGCCCATGGCCGAGCAGTTCAGGCGCTGCGGGCGAGCGGCGCGTCGAACATCGGGATCGCCAGCAATCACGCGCCGACCTGGCCGGCCAGCGACAGCGTCGAGGACAAGGAAGCGGCCGGTCTCTACGACAACCTGATCAACTGGCTGTTCGCTGATCCGGTCCTGCTCGGGACCTATCCGTCCGGCTTCGAGGCCGCGATGCCGGGTCCGGTCTCAGATGACCTGGCGGTCATCTCTACCCCGCTGGACTTCTTCGGGATCAACCACTATGCGCCGGTCTCGGTCGGCGCCGCGACGGGTCAGGCCGACACCGTTGCGACCGACGGCATTCTGCTGCCGCCGGGGCTGCCGTTCGAACCGCGGTCGCTGGAGGGGTATCCGCAGACCGACTTCGGCTGGCCGGTCGTGCCGGCGGCCTTCGGCGAGATCCTGCGCATCTTCAAGGATCGGTACGGCGACCGGCTGCCACCGATCTACATCACCGAGAACGGGTGCTCGGTCGGCGACGGGCCGGTCGACGGCGTGGTCGCGGACCAGCGCCGGATCGACTACCTGGACGGGTACCTGCGGTCGCTGCGGCAGGCGATGGACGACGGTGTCGACGTCCGGGGGTACTTCCAGTGGTCACTGCTGGACAACTTCGAGTGGGCGGCCGGGTACTCCCAACGCTTCGGCCTGGTGCACGTCGACTTCGACACCCAGGTCCGGACGCCGAAAGCGTCGTACCACTGGCTCAGTGACGTGATCGCGCAGAGTCGCGTCCGGTAAGGGCTGCGGATGATTCCCGAGCCGGGCGTCGTACCGACGGCGTTCGCGGAACCGGTCGCCCGGGTTCGGTCGCGCTGGACGGCGGCCGTCGTACTGGCCAATGTCGGTGTCTTCGCGGCCTGGCTGGGACCGATCCAGGTGCTGCTGGCGAAACAGTCCGAGGCGGTTGCTCCGGGCAACAAGGAGTTCGTGTTCGGCTTGGTGACCGGGGTCGGCGCGGCCGTCTCGGTGGTCGCGAACCCGTTGGCCGGCGCGATCTCCGACCGTACGACGTCCCGCTTCGGCCGTCGGGTGCCATGGGTGCTGGCCGGCGCTCTCGGCGGTGTCGTTGGACTACTGGTGCTGTCCGGCGTCGCGTCCGTCGCCTGGATGCTAGTCGGCTGGTGCCTGGTGCAACTGTTCGGCAACGCGTTGCTCGCGGCAATCACCGCCGCCGTGCCGGACCGGGTCCCGACACTCCAGCGCGGCGCTGTCGGGGGATGGGTCGCGCTGTCCCAGGTCCTCGGCGCATTGGTCGGCACGGGGCTTGCGACGTACTTCGGTGGCATTGGCGCCGGGTACGTCGCTTGTGCGGTCTTCCTGCTGTTGTCGGTGCTGCCGTATCTACTGGGGAGCGGTGACGAGCGGCTGGTTGCGCGACCGCCGCTGGTGATGCGCGACTTCGTCCGCGGCTTCTGGATCAGCCCGCGCCGCTACCCGGACTTCGGCTGGGGCTGGCTGACGCGCTTCCTGTTCAACGTGGGCAATGCGCTCGGGACGTTGTACCTCTTCTACTACCTGCAGGACGAGGTCCGCGTCGACGAGCCGGACACCGCCGTACTGATCCTGACCGCGATCTACAGCGGCTGCGTCCTCGTCACCGCCGTTGCCTTCGGCACCTGGTCCGACCGGATCGCCCGCCGCAAGATCTTCGTCACCGCCTCCGGCGTGGTGATGGCGGTGGCCGGCGTCGTCCTCGCCTTCTGGCCCACCTGGCCCGGCGCCGTCCTCGGCGCGATCATCCTGGGCGCAGGCTTCGGCGTCTACCTGTCCGTCGACTTCGCGCTCCTCACCCAGATCCTCCCCAGCGCCCGCGACCGCGCCAAGGACCTCGGCGTCATCAACATCGCCAACTCCCTCCCCCAGGTCTTCGCCCCCGCCATCGCCGCCCCCATCGTCAAACAGCTCGGCGGCTACCCCGCCCTCTACCTCCTAGCCGCCTCCGTAACGCTCCTAGCCGGCCTACTGGTCCGCCAAATCCGCACAGTCAATTGAGCGAGCCGGCCGGTTGCATGACATCGCGAGGGATGTGCGTGACCTGGCCGGCCGGCTGGGGTGAGTCAGGCGGCGACTAGCTGGGGCTCGGGGGCCGGGGCCGGGGCCGGGGTGATGTCGGTCGGGGCTGAGATGGCGTCGTACTCGGCGGTGAGGCGGCGGTAGGTCTTGGTGAGGAAGGCCAGGAGGACGACGATCAGCATGATGGTGCTGGCGACGACGAAGGTGAGGGCTAGGCCGCGGGCCTGGCCGGAACCCAGGAGCCAGCCGAAGGTGGAGTCGCCGCTGGTGGAGTTCATGTAGGGGATCAGGAGGAACTGGGCGACCGGGCCGATGGCGAAGGCGGCGACCGGGGTGGAGGCCGACTCGATGCTGTGGGCGAAGCCGAAGATGCGGCCCTGGGTCTCGAACGGTACGACGCGCTGCAGGATCGTCTGCTCGGCCGCCTCGGCGATCGGGACGACCAGCATGAACCCGAGCATGCCCAGCACCAGCAGCGACTGCCATTCGCGGATCGCGGTGGTCATGCCGATGACGGCGATCGCCACGTTCGCCAGTAGCAGGATCCGCAGCGGCGAGCGGCCCAGGCCGAAGCGCGCCACGATCGCACCGCCGGCGATGAAGCCGATGCTGGTGATGCCGAGGACGAGGCCCCACGACTCGACCGAGAAGAGGATCAGGCCGTACGGGTCCATCAGCGTCATGAACACGCCCATGATGAGGTTGTTGAAGGTGCTGAACAGGACCAGCGGCACCAGACCCGGTACGGCGCGCATGGTCCGCCACGAACCACGCAGGTCCAGGTGGTTGCGCTGGTGGCGTGCCGGGCGCGGCTCGTCGATCCGGATCGCGATCAGCAGGTGTCCGAGGACGACGGTCGTGAGTACGACGGCGATGGTGACCGTACCGCCCATCCCGAGGAACCCGACCGACAGACCGCTGAGGACGCTGGTCACCAGGTGAGCTAGGCCGTTGACCGTGCCGACCATGCCGTTGGCCTTGTCGCGGCGGTCGGCGGGGACCAGGAGCGTCACCGTGGTGGACAACGCGATGCTGCGCAGGCCGCCGGCGAGGCTGCCGAGGAGGACCAGAGCCGCGAACACCCAGAACCAAGGCTTGTTCCAGTCGGTCACCGGGACCAGCAGGTACACCAGGCCGGCAGCGGCGAAGGCGGCTCCGGTGGTCGAGCTGGAGATCACCATCGCGGTCTTCTTGCGGTTCGCGTCGACGATCGCGCCGAAGACGGCGCCGAACAACGCGCCGGCCAGCATGGAGCTTCCGGAGACGATGGACGCGACCAGCACGGACTCGGTCACCAGGTAGACCCAGAACGCCAGCGCGAAGGACAGGAACGTGGTCGTGACGTTGGCGATGAGAGTGTTGACCAGCAACCGCTTGAAGGTGCTGTTCTGCTCGCTCATGGTGACTCCTGGGTCGTGATCGGGCGGCTCTTACCTGTACGTCGTACGTATCGGGCGAGATTTGACACAGTCGCGACCACGAATTTCGGAGCACGGTTAAGGTGCCTCCCATGTCACCGGTGCAGCAGTCGTCCAAGCTCGCGAATGTCTGTTACGAGATCCGTGGACCCGTGCTGGACGAGGCACAGCGGCTGGAGGCGGCCGGTCACCGGATCCTCAAGCTGAACACCGGCAACCCCGCGCCGTTCGGGTTCGAGTGCCCGCCGGAGATCCTCGAGGACATCGTGCGTAGTCTCGCGGACGCGCACGGTTACGGCGACGCCAAGGGGCTGCCGGCAGCCCGGCGGGCGGTCGTCCAGCACTACCAGCCGTGGGGGATCCACCTGGACATCGAGGACGTGTACATCGGCAACGGTGTGTCCGAGCTGATCCAGATGGCCGTCCAGGCGTTGCTCGAGGACGGCGACGAGGTCCTCATCCCCGCTCCGGACTACCCCCTGTGGACCGCGGCGGTCGCGCTGGCCGGAGGTACGCCGGTGCACTACCGCTGCGACGAGCAGGCGGACTGGATGCCGGACCCCGCCGACATCGAGCGGAAGATCACCGACCGCACCAGGGCCCTGGTGATCATCAACCCGAACAACCCGACCGGCGCCGTCTACGACCGCGAACTCCTGGTCGAGCTGACCGAGATCGCCCGCCGGCACGGCCTGCTGATCTACGCCGACGAGATCTACGACAAGATCCTGTACGACGGGGTGGAGCACACGCCGATCGCGTCACTGGCTCCCGACGTACTGACGCTGACCTTCAACGGCCTGTCGAAGGCCTACCGCGTCGCCGGTTTCCGCTGCGGGTGGCTGGCGGTGAGCGGGCCGAAGCACCACGCGGCGAGTTACCTCGAGGGCCTCACGATCCTGTCGAACATGCGGCTGTGTGCCAACATGCCCTCGCAGCATGCGGTCGCGACCGCGCTCGGTGGCAGGCAGTCGATCAAGGATCTGGTGTTGCCCGGCGGACGACTGCTGGCTCAGCGCGATACGGCGTACGAGCTGCTCACCCAGATTCCCGGCGTGAGCTGTGTGAAGCCGAAGGGTGCGCTGTACGTGTTCCCGCGGCTGGACCCGAAGGTCTTCGGGATCACCGATGACCGGCAGTTCGTCCTCGACCTGCTCCGGGCCGAGAAGATCATGATCGTGCAGGGCACCGGCTTCAACTGGCCGGAACCCGATCACATCCGCATCGTCACGCTCCCGCACAAGGACCAACTCGAGGACGCCCTCACCCGGATCGCGACGTTCCTCGACTCCTATCGCCAACGGTCATGACGGCCTGGAGCGCCTCGAAGTCCTCGACCGGGAGTGAAACCAGGCCGCGGCGGAGCTGGTAGCCCCAGTTGGGTTGCCGGGTGAGCTCCAGTTCGAGCTCACGTAGTGGCACCGGTTGGACAGCCAGGAAGTCGACCCGGCGCCGCCACGGACGGACGGTGCCGTGCGAACCCATGCTCATCGGCTCGGCCAGGTAGGGCTCGGCGTCGGCGACGAGGCCGAGCGCGGTGAACGCGCGGAGCGGGGTCGTGTCGCCGAAGCGTTCGGTCGGGGAGTAGATGACGAAGCCGTCCCCTCGGCGCAGCCGGGCGACGTTGTGGCGCTTTCCGTGATTGAGCTGGATGAAGTACTGCTGTACGGCGATCCGCGCATGCTCGGCCGAGACGACACCGAGCCAGGCTCGTTCAGGTTTCATCTGGCTAGTCTCGGTCCGAATATCTGTCACGAACTGTCTTATATTCAGTGGGCTGCGCCGAGCTCGACCAGGAGTACGCCGGCCGCGATGAACCCGGTTGGTCGTAGACAGTTGGTGGGCTGGGACAGGAAATGGTGGGCTGGGACAGCTAATAACCTGTCCCAGCCCACCGGTAGTTGTCTCCGCTTCGCGCCCGTGGGGCTGGCTGGAGCGGCGCGGTCGGCAGGGCGGCAGGGGTAGGTGGGTGGGTGGTTAAGGTGCGCTATGCCCTTGTTCTCGTTTGAAGGTAAGAGTCCGGTTGTGCATCCGGAGGCGTGGATCGCGCCGACGGCGACGTTGGTCGGGGACGTGGTGGTCGAGGAAGGGGTGTCGATCTGGTACGGCGCCGTGGTGCGGGCCGATCTGGGCCGGATCACGATCCGGGCGGGGGCGAACATCCAGGACAACACCGTGATCCATGTCGGCAGCAACGGGTGTGAGATCGGGCCGAACGCGACCGTCGGACACCAGTGCCTGGTGCACGACTGCATGATCGGCGAGCAGGCGCTGGTGGGGAACGGTGCGATCGTGCTCGACGGCGCGGTGGTGGGTGAGCGCAGTCTGGTCGCGGCCGGCTCGACGGTGACGCCGGGGGCGGTGATCCCGCCGGAATCGGTCGCGATGGGCAGCCCGGCGAAGAAGATCGTGCCGCTCGAAGGCGTCGCGAAACTCTTCGTCGACCACAACGCCGCCGTCTACCACGACCTGGCCCGCCGCCACGCGTCGACCGTCGAACAGGTCGGCTAAAACGGGCCGAACCGGCTGGTGTCGAGCGGGCTGGCGTCGAGTGGGCTGGCTGGGGTCGAGTGGGCCAGCTGGGGTGAACGGGTCGGACTGGTGTCGAGCGGGCTGGCGTCGAGTGGGCTGGCTGGGGTCGAGTGGGCCAGCTGGGGTGAACGGGCCGGGCTGGTGTCGAGGGGACCGGACTGGTGTCGAGGGGACGGCTGGGGTGAACGGTGCCCATGGTGGGAATCTCCCGATTCCCCACCACGGGGCCGCTGGTGCGGGCTGTCTGCTCAACCCGACCACCAACCCGGTACCCATGCGGGCCAGGACAACTCTTGTCGGCTTCGCGACAGGGCTGCTAGCGTGATGAGCCAGTCTTGCAATGGTTGTAAGAAAGGCGGCCGTGGTGACGAGCGGGCAACTCGATCTGGCTGCCAAGCTGCGGTTCGCCCGAGCGGCCGTGTTCGCCCAGCTCAGCGGTTTGCCCGACCTGATCCGTGCCCGCCTGACAGCCGGTCCTGGTACGGCGGCACTCCTCACGGACCGCGAGCCGCCGGACACCGCGTTGACGCGCGAGGTGCTCGAGCTGGCCAGGTCGTCGTACCAGAAACCGTTGCTCGGTCACTGCCTCCGCACCTGGTTGTGGGCCGATCTCCTCGGCGGGCGCGACGGGATCAAACCCGACCAGGAGTTGCTGTACGTCGCCTGCCTCCTGCACGACATCGCCCTCACGGACCGCCATCGGCCACCACCGGAAGCCGCCTGCTTCGCCGTCCACGGTGGTGAAGTCGCCCGTACGACGTTGGCAGAGCTCGGCGCCGAGCCGTCGTACGCCGATGAAGTCGCACAGGCGATCGCGCTGCACATGAACATCCATTTGCCCACGGACCAAGGGCTCGAGGCGCATCTCCTGCACGCCGGCGCGCATCTGGACGTCGCCGGAACGCGTGCCGGCGAGTTGCCGCGTCAGGCGATCCGCGACGTCGTCAGCATGCATCCGCGTGCTGGCTTCCCGGACTGTTTCGCCACGCTCATGCTCCGCGAATCGGCCGAACGTCCCAACTCCCGCGCCGCTCTCCTCTGGCGCCTCGGCATGCGCCTGCCTCTCAACCACAACCCGCTCGACCGGTGACCCCCGCCACCTGGCGATGGATCTTGCTCGGCCTGGGCCTGACCTACCTAGCACTCGCCAGCTGGGCGCTGACCGCACCGGCGTCGTTCGCCGCAGCCCTTGCCAACTTCGGCCCGGGCGATCAGCACCTCGTCCGTGACTTCGGCGCCTGTTCTGCCGCGTTCGGCATCGGGCTCGTCGTCGCGGCCCGCAAGCCGTCCTGGCGTACGCCGGTGCTCACGGTCACCACACTGTGGAACGGTCTGCACGCCATCAACCACATCATCGACAGCGGTAAGTCCCACCCCGCCGCGGTCGGCCCGATCGAAGCCGCACTCCTCGTCGCCGCAACCTTCCTCCTCGCCTTCCTCGCCCGCGCCAGCACACAGCGCGCCAGCACACAGCGCGCCGGCACAAAGGGGGACAGCTAGGGTTGAGCGGGTGCTCAGGCCGGTTGTGGGATTCGGTGCGTTCGGGCTGTTCTGGGGTGCGTGGGGCGCGATCCTGCCGGCGGTCCGGACTGAGGTCGGCGTCAGTGATGGAGAACTCGGGATCGCGCTGCTCATGGTGGGCCTGGGTGCGTTGGCGTCGATGCGGTTCACCGGGTACCTGATCGATCGGTACGGCGGTGTCGTGCTGCCGGTCGTGGTGGTGTTGTTCGGGGCGTGCGGCGTACTGCCCGCGTTGGCCGACTCGGCTGTGACGCTCAGCGCGGCGCTGTTCTTGCTCGGGGCAACCTCGGGTGCGACGGATGTCGCCATCAACGCGGCCGGATCCGATGCGGAGGCCGTCACCGGCCGACCGCTGATGAACCTTGCCCACGGCATCTTTTCCGTGGCGGTCGTCGTAGCCAGCCTCGGTACGGCGGCTTTGCGCACAGCCGGCGCGGACGCGTTGCCGGTGCTCGGCGGTGTCGGCGTGATCATCACAGTCGTAGCGGTCGTCGTACTCGGGCCAGGCTCCCGCGACAACCTCCATGTCTCCACAGAACCAAAGCCCAAGCGCCGACTTGAGCCCGTACTCCTGGTTTTCGGGGGACTCTGCGCACTCGCCTTTGTCGTGGAGAACGCCTGGCAGAGCTGGAGCGCCGTACACCTCGACACGTCGCTGAACGCAGCACCAGGACTGGCGTCGAGCGCACCCGCGGTGTTCGCCGCCGCGGCCGCGACCGGGCGAATCGCCGGCAACGCCCTGCTGAGGCGATGGCGGCCGGTCCAGTTGCTGGTTGCCGGAGGTGCCCTCGCGGCAGTTGGCTCGATCGCGGCCGCCGCGGCGGGCTCCGCGTGGCTGGCGTTGGTCGGGATTGGCGTTGCCGGCCTGGGTACGTCGGTGTGCGCGCCGACCATCATCGGCATGGCCGGTGCGTGGGCCGGTCCGGAGCGGCGGGCCGGTGCGATCTCGACCGTGACCACGATCGCGTACCTCGGCTTCCTGCTCGGCCCGGCCGCGGTCGGTGCGGCGTCGTCCGCCTCGTCGTTGCCGGTCGCGCTCGGCGGCGTCGCCGTACTGGCGCTCCTCGTCGCGGCTCTCGGCCCGGTCGCCGCCCGGCAGACCGAGCGGCAGCCAACACACTGACCCGCAGCCGACGCGCACCGACCTTTCAGCGCTGATCAATGTGGTCGCGACCGAACCGATCGCCGTCTACGGTGGGCAGGAACTGAGGGGAGACAGCTGATGACCGAGATCGCGAACACTGGTGCAGCGGTGGTCAACCGCGCCGACGGGCGGGACGACGGCGAGGAGTGGACCGAGAACTACGAGCAGCTTCCGGGTGGGGCGGGGGTCTCGCTGATCCTCGAGGCCACCACGAAGGAAGGCGTCGGCCCACGCCTGCACAAGCACCCGTACGCCGAGACGTTCATCATCCGGCGTGGTTCGGCCACCTTCACCGTCGGCACCGAGCAGGTCGTCGGCCGGGCCGGCCAGATCCTCGTCGTACCGGCGGACACTCCGCACAAGTTCGCCACCGGCCCCGGCGGCTACGAAGCCGTCCACATCCACGCCAACCCGACCTTCGAGACCACCTGGCTGGAGTGACTTGTGCGAGTGGCACCGTCACGCGCGAGGCCGACACCAGCCGCTCGCCGTATAAGGAACTAGTCGAGGACGGCTGACCGCAGCCGCGAGACAAGCTCCTCGAACAGCTTTGGGCCGGTGCCGAAGTTCAGCAGGACCCAGGTGGTGGTCAAGACGGGACTCGGTCGCCCGGTGGGGTGAAGGCGGCCAGGACCGTCGCGGTGATGTACTCCGCCGCCTTGTCGGGGGTGAGACGGCCGGCGTTGATCTCGTCGGCTGCGCCGTGCATGACGCTGTGCATGGCGCCGACCAGCCAGGACGTCGGCAGATCGGTCCGGAACACGCCTTCCTTGCGGCCGCGCTCGATCAGCCGCTCCACCCGCGCCATCGGATCGGCGTGCAACTCGCGTACCCGGCCCGGTGGGAGCGCGTCCAGCGCGGCGACCAGGAGTGAGCGGAACCGGTCGACCAGATGCCAGCTGGACTCGATCAGCCGGGCCAGCGCCTCGCGCGGATCGCCGGTCAGATCGACCTGGCTGAGTGCGGCCTCGCCGCCCTCGATCGCCTGCACGAAGACCGCGTCGACCAGGTCGGTCCGGGTCGGGAAGTGGCCGTAGAGGGTGACCCGGCCGACGCCGGCCGCCTTCGCGATCTCGCTGGTGCTGGCGGCCGGATCCCGGCTGAGGCAGGCCGTCGCCGCGTCCACGATCGCCGCGATGTTGCGCTGTGCGTCGGCCCGCTTGGTCGCCGTACCTGCTGCTTTCGCCGGCATCGAATCTCCTCTTGTCGAACACCGCTGTACGAGTTACTGTAGCTCAGATAACTTGAACAACGGTGTTCGAGATAGTCAAAAATGTGAGGAGGGACCGGAGATGTCCGGACCTACCAAGGAACCTGAGGCCACCGCGCTGGACCCGCGGCGGTGGCGGATGCTGGGGCTGCTCGCCGTTGCGCAGTTCATGCTGATCCTCGATGTGACCGTGGTGGCGATCGCGCTGCCGCATATCGGGACCGACCTGGGGCTGGAGCGCGAGACGCTGACCTGGGTGGTCAGCGCCTACACGCTGATGTTCGGCGGCCTGATGCTGCTCGGTGGGCGTGCGGCCGACCTGTTCGGCTCCCGCAAGGTGGTGCTGGCCGGTCTGCTGGTGTTCACCGCGGCCTCGCTGGCGACCGGCCTGGCGAACAGCGCCGAGCTGCTGATCGGTGGCCGGATCGCGCAGGGGATCGGCGCCGCGATGCTGTCGCCGGCCGCGCTCTCGACAGTGACCAAGACGTTCGACGGCGACGAGCGGAACAAGGCGCTCGGCATCTGGTCCGCCATCGGTGGTGGCGGCTCCGCGATCGGCGTGCTGCTGGGTGGCGTGCTGACCGCAGGCCCGGGCTGGCAATGGGTGTTCTACGTGAACGTGCCGATCGGCGTGATCGTGTTCGCGATCCTGCTGAAGCTGCTGCCGGCCGACCGTCCGACGGAGAGCCAGGGCCGGCTCGACGTACCGGGCGCGATCCTGGTCACCGCCGGTACCGGTACGGCGATCTACGCGCTGATCAACGCCGGTGACCGCGGCTGGCTGTCCGCCGCGACGCTGGGCCTGCTGGCCGGCTCGGTCGTCCTGTACGCCGTTTTCGCCTGGCTGCAGACGGTCGTCAAGTCGCCGCTGATGAACCTCCGGATCCTGACCCGTCGCCCGGTGGCCGCCGGCACCTTCCTGATCCTGGTCGCCACCGCGCTGATGATCGCGGTCTTCTTCCTCGGCTCGTTCTACCTGCAGCACTACATGGGGTACGGCGCGCTGCGGACCGGACTGCTGTTCCTGCCGGTCGCCGTCCTGACGATCATCGGGGCGCAGGTGGCCGGCCAGGTCATCGGCAAGGTCGGGGCCCGTGCGGTCGCGATGATCGGTCTGACGATCGCAGCGGTGGGCATCGCTGTCCCCGCCATCTGGGATGGTGCAGCCATGGTCGTGATCGGGACGAGCTTCGGCGCCGGCGGTATCGGTGCGGTCTTCGTCGCGGCCTCGACCACCACGTTCGCGCAGATCGACTACACCGAAGCCGGGCTCGCGTCCGGGATCCTGAGCACGTTCCACGAGTTCGGTGCGGCGCTCGGTGTGGCGATCGTGTCGAGTATCGCGGCAGCGAGCCTGGCCGGAACGGTGACCACGGGCTTCAGTCGCGGATTCACCTTCGCCGCGATCACTGCGGCCGTCGCCGCCGTCCTCGCGCTGGTCGTCGTACCGGTTGCCGCCAAGCCTTCGACCGGAGCAGCTCATGTCCACTGAGATCCGCCGTGCGGTCCCTGCGGATGCCCAGCTCGTCCGGACCATGCTGGTCGAGCTCGCCGACTACCAGGACCAGGGCAAGTACGTCACCGCCACCGTCGAGGACTGGCAAGGATTCCTGGGCCGGGACGACGTGATCGTGCTGATCGCCGAGATCGACGGGACGGCGGCGGGCTACGTGTCGTCGCTGCGTCGCCCGTACCTGTGGGTCGGCGGGGACCTGCTCGCACTGGATGACCTCTACGTGCGGGAGCAGTTCCGCGATGCCGGAGTAGGCCGGGCCCTGATGCTCGAGCTCGCCCGTCACGCCCTCTCGGAGCGGCTGACAATCAGCTGGGGCCTACGCCTCGAGAACGAAGCCGGCTACCGCTTCTACGACCGCCTCGGCGCCAACCTGGTCACGAAGACCGCTGCCAGCTGGCCCGCAACGGCCTACGAGCAACTCCTGGCTGAGTGATGCGACCGCGCTGCCGGACGACCCGGCAGCGCGGTCGTGGTTTGAAAGCTCACCGCCCGCCACAGGTTGTTTGAAGGTTCTTGGGGTGGGGGTGTCGAATTTCGCCGGGGTCGGTCGACGCAGGGGTGAAGGAAGCTCAGACCATCTGGAAGGACCCCGGCCATGACCACTAACGACCTGACGATTCCGGCCACTACCCGTGTGTCCACCCGCGCTCTGCTGACCGGCGGGATCGTGGCCGGCCCGCTGTACGTCGCGGTCTGGCTGGGTCAGGCCTTCACCCGTGAAGCCTTCGACGTGACCCGGCATCCGGCGAGCCTGCTGGCCAACGGCGGCCCGGGCTGGATCCAGACCGCGAACTTCGTGATCGCCGGTCTGCTGTCGATCGGCGCGGCGGTCGGCCTCCGTCGTACCCTCACCGGACGGGGCAGCAAGTGGGCACCGCGGTTGCTCGGCGCGTACGGCGTCGGACTGCTGCTCGCCGCGATCTTCCCGGCCGACCCGGCGGCCGGCTTCCCGGCCGGTACGCCGGCCGACTATGCCGAGATCAGCACCCGCGGGATGGGGCACTTCGTTGCCGGCAGCATCGGGTTCACCGGCCTGATCGCCGCCTGCCTGGTGGTCGCAGCGCACTACCGCAGCATCGGCCGGACGGCGTTCAGCCGCTACTCCGCCGCCACCGGCATCCTGTTCTTCGGCGCCTTCGCCGGCCTCAGCGCCGGTGCCGGCTCCCGCCCGACCATCATCGCCTTCGACATCGCCGTCATCCTCGCCTGGACCTGGATCGCCGCCCTCTGCGCCGACAAGCGCCGCAACGTCTGACCGTCCACAGTGAACTTCACCCTGCCAGTGGTAGGCCTGTGCGCGAGACGCCTTGCTGCACCACGTCGACGGTCACGTACCGGCCCACCACCAGTTGCCGTCGGACACCAGCGGCGTTCGTGACGCTGGGAAGGATGCGGCCACCAACAGCGGAGTGCCAGAGGTGTGCCTCGCCGTAGCCACCCGTCACCTCGACCGATACGAGGCCCGCGATCACTGTCAACCGCCACGCCGTGGCAGCCAGGGCAGGGTTGTCCGCCAGCAACTGGCCGATCCAGTCGATGTTCTCCACCACAGACAACATCGGGTTTCTCGGCACGGATTGGATGGTCATGGTGTCCGCAACTTTCTTGGTGACATCTGCTCTCACCCTCTACGACGAGACAGAGCGCTGAAGTGTGACTTCCGAAACTCATGACCTGGCGGCGGTCTAACTCAAGCAGGTGCGGAGGGCGGTGATGAGGTTGGTGGCTCGGGGGTCGCCGTGGCCTAGCATCCGATTGGCGACGTAGGCGAAGCCGACTTCGTGCTCGTCGTCTCCGAAGGCGAATTGGCCACCGGCGCCGTCGTTACCGAAGCTGCGGGCGCCGAGCATCGGGCGGAAACTGGAGTCGAGCAGGACGCCTGAGCCCCAGCGGGCGCCGGCGTCGAAGCCCAGGAAGCCCTGACCTGCGGAGAGCTCGCGGACCAGGTCTGTGACGGTCTCCGTGGTGAGCAGCCGGTCGCCGGCCACGGCTGCCGAGTACAGGCCGGCGAGGCCGGTTGCGGAGGCTACCGCGCCTGCGCCGGGGAGCTCCATCCCGAGGAGGGCCGGGTCGTTCCAGCCGTGCGGTACGTCGAGACCCGGGAAGACCAGAGCACCGTTCATCGTCACGATCCGGGTGAGCAGGTGCTCCGGCCCGGGCATCGCGGGACGGCCTTCTGCCTCGACCAAGCGAGCGAGGTTGCCCAACTGCGATTCCGGCAGCCCGATCCAGGCCTGAAGGCCGAGTGGGTCGCCGATGGCCTGGCGGAGGTACGTACCAGGCCGGAGCCCGGTGATCCCGTCGTACCACCTCGCCGAGGACGAAGCCGAACACGTGACCGTGGTACTCGTACGTCGTACCAGGTTCCCAGAGCGGCTTCTGCTCCTCGATCGCCTCGATCACCGGCGTCCAGGCCGCGATCTCCTCGAACGACAGCGTCTTGTCCAGCACGGGGATCCCGGCGCGGTGCCCGAGCACCATCCGGGACGTGATCGCGTCCTTGCCGCCGGCAACGAACCCGGGCCAGTAGGTCCCGATCGGCGCATCCAGCTCGAGCCGGCCCTGCTGCGCCAGCAGGTGAACGCCCAGGCTCACCAGCCCTTTGGCGACTGAGAACACCGGTACGACGGTCTCGCGCGTCCACCGGCGTCCGGGCGAAGCCTCCCCGTCCCACAGCTCGACGACCTTGCGCCCGCCGACGTACACCGTGACCGCGGCTCCGAGCTCGGGGAACTCGGTGAAGTTCCCCGCGAACGCGTCGGCGACAGCTCCGAAGCCCTCGTCCACCCAGCCGTTGTCCATCATCCCGTCCTTCGTCGTAGGTCGGTGAGTCACCCTACGTGCGGGAGCGAGGTGTCACGACTGGTTTACGGCAGGACCCATTTCTGGTTGAGGGCGGTGTGACAGGTGTAGAGGATCAGCCTTGTTCCATTGGCTGTGGAGGCTCCGGTCGCGTCGAGGCACTGTCCGGAGCGCACGTTGAGGAGCGTGCCGTTCGCGCGTGGCAACCACTTCTGGCCCGCGCTGCCGTCACACGTCCACAGCACGACCGGTGTGCGG
This sequence comes from Kribbella steppae, assembly GCF_004342025.1. Lineage (GTDB taxonomy): Bacteria > Actinomycetota > Actinomycetes > Propionibacteriales > Kribbellaceae > Kribbella > Kribbella steppae. The sequence continues at coordinate 341,474 of NZ_SLWN01000003.1, forward strand.
ATCGCCGTACCGCGGGCATCCATGCACTTGCCGAGCGATCGCAGAGTGCCGTCCTCGGACTGTGTCCACTGCTGGTTCGCCTTGCCGTGGCAGGTGTACAGCGTGGTCGGAGTGCCGTCGGCCGAGCTGGCCTGGTAGAGGTCGACGCACTTGCCACCCGCCCCGGTGATCGGACCTGTGTCCTGGAAGACCCCGACTTCCCACAGCGAGTAGTAGCTGCCCGCGATACCCCGGGCCGTCGCGTTGATCCGCACGTACCTGGCGAAGTTGGGAGTGAACTGCAGGCTGTCGGTTCCGCCGTCTCCGACCGTGGTCGAGTAGACGGTCTTCCATGTCCGTCCACTACCCGACACCTGGATCTGATAGGCCTTGCCGTACGCCGATCCCAGCCAGTTGAGCAGTACGCGGTTCACGAGCTGAACCGAGCCGAGGTCGACCCGCAACCACTGTGGATCGCTGCGCGCACTCGACCAGGCCGTCGACATCGAGCCGTCCACTGCCTTCGGGCCTTCCCGGCCCGCGGTGTAGACGCTGGAAACGGCCACCGGCCGGTTGAACGCCAGATTCCGCTTCGGCACGTACGTCGCTGTGTAGGTGGTCGGTGTGGCCGGCGCGGTGAAGTTGTGGTTCCGCGCGCCGCCGTCGGACCAGGAGGCGAACCGGTAGAGCTTGCCGGCCGACGGCTGCAACAGATCGGCGGACAGCGATCCGTTCGACCCGATGATCGCCGTACTGGTGGCCGGAGTGGTGACCGACTTCGAGAAGTAGGTGACCTTCATTCCCGCCGGCTGGGTCGCGAAGGTGAGCCCGACGGTCTTCGGGTCGAGTCGCACGCTCTTGACGTTGGTCAGCCCGCCGGAGTCCCGGGCGGTGAGCTTGAGTTCCAGGTACGACGGATACTCGTGATCCGGCGTGGTGAACGTGCCGCTCGTGCCGGTCATCGAGGTGATCTGATGCGCGTGGCAGTCGCTCGGACAGTGGTGCATGATCAGCGCCCACGTCAGTGCAGATCCAGGCAAGGTGCCTTGCTCAGCGTCGGTCGCCGTACCGGCGAAACTGATGGTGTCGCCGACCTGCCACTTCGTCGCCGGGGTGGGAGCGGTGATGGTCGCGGTGGGTGGGCCGTTGGCCACGTCGATCTCGGTCGACGCGGTGCCGGTCCCGCCGTGGCCGTCGTTCACCCGGAGCCTGGCGATCGTGGCTCCGCTGCCCGAATAGGTGTGCTGGACGATCGCCGCGGTCGAGTCGTCGTACTGGCCGTCGCCGTCCAGGTCCCACGCATAGGTCAGCGCGTCGCCGTCGGCGTCGTTGGACGCGGTCCCGTCGAACGTGACCTTGAGTGGGCTCGGGCCGGAGGTCGGATCGGCGTTGATGATCGCGGTCGGCGGGTTGTTGGTGCCGTTGTAGACGTAGCGCATGACCCGGCCGTTGTCGTAGTCGACGGCGAAGATGTCACCGCCCGGTCCGGTCTGCAGCCTGGTCGTCCCGTACCCCGAGGCGAAGGTGACGATCTCGTCCGGATCGGGCAGCCCGTTGGCATCGGGCAGCATCGCCCAGACGCACTTGCGGCTGTAGTCGGCGAAGAACAGGGCGCCGTCGTACTCCGGCGGGTAGTTCCCCTCCTCGTAGAAGGACATACCGGTGAGTGAGGAACTGCCGGTGCCACAGCTCTCGCCGGCCACCACTTGGTCGCTGTGTTTGTAGGCGTAGTACGGCGATGCGACCGCACTCGGGCCGGCGGCGTACAGGTTCTCGCAGATGCTCAGGTCGTTCCCGTCGTACCCGCCCTGCCGGCCGGCGCCCTCGTAGCAGGGCCAGCCGAAGTTGGTCACGCCCGCGGTCGGACTGACGATGCGGTTGATCTCCTCCCAGGCGCTCCAGCCGACGTCGCCGACCCAGAGCTCGTTGGTGCCCGGGCGGAAGTCGAAGCGCATCGGGTTGCGCAGGCCGTGCGCGACGATCCGGCGCGCGTTGAGGTCCGAGCTGCTCAGCAGCGGGTTGTTGGGCGCGGCCAGTCCGGTGTTGGGATTGATGCGGATGATCGATCCGTCGAGGGTGGCGGGGTCGCCACTCGTCCGGAGGTCCTGGGCTCGCAACGCGCCGCCCTGGGCCGACGGCGGTGCGAGCGCGGTGCCGATCGGTGACGGCGGGTCACCACAGGGGTTGTCCGGCGTGATGTCCGAAGAGGGGAACGCGTCCTGGCCGTAGTCGGCGTAGTTGAAGCTGGCGCCGTCACCGCCGCCCGCGTAGAGCATGCCGTCCGGCCCGAACTCGATCGACCCGATCGAGTGGCTGGGGAACACCTGGCACCAGTCCTCGACCAGCACCTGCTCCGCCACGGCCGAGCCGTTCGGGGTGAGGACCGACAATCGCGCACTGGCCTGGCAGCCGTCACTCGTCGGCCCCGGGGGCGACGGGCACGGGTCGTTGGTGCCGCCAACGGTGCCCCATTTCGGTGCTGTTCCGCCGATCAGGCCGTCGTACGTATAGAGGACGTAGACGCGGGGATCGGTGGGGAAGTCGGGATGCAGCGCCAGGCCGAGCAGGCCGCGGTCCCAGTAGTTGTAGACCTTCGTGCGGAGGTCCGCGAACACACTGGGTGTCGTGTCGTCGAGTGAGTCGAAGACCTTGACCAGGCCGCTCTTCTCGGCGACGAACACCCGGCCGTCCGCAGCGAACGCCACATTCGACGGATTGGTGAGCCCGCTGAACACGACCTGCTCACTGAAACCGCTCGGCACGACCGCAGCTCGTGCCGGCTCGGTCATTGTCAACGGCGCCAACAGCGCCACGCACAGCGCTGCCAGCAACCTCTTGGCGGAATGCAACATTGGTGCCCCCAGGCAAGCCTCGCCGCCGGGCCCCACTCCCGGCAAGACCACGAGGTGCCCGACAGCATGCGGCACGATCCACCTCGGCGCAAGACCGCGTTTGAAACCTGCACTCCAGGTCAGCGAGCGGTTACTTCAGACGCTGACCGGATGGTCTCGACTGTGTTCGATTGTGTACGGACCGTTGAAGTAGGTCGGCATGCGCAGCACGCTAAGGCGCACGTTTTCGCCTGATGAGGAGACAGTCACGATGACCCGTCGGAGAATTCGATTCGCCGTTGCAGCGTTGGCGATTCTGGTGGCTTCGGTCGCCGGCGTCACGCCCGCTGCAGCCTCGCAGACGTATGAGTCCTTCCGGCCTGGTGCGCCGTGGCTCGACACCAACGGCCAAGTGATCCAGGCACATGGTGGTCAGGTCGTCCCGTCGACCGACAACCGTGGTCGGCGGATCTACTACTGGTACGGCGAGGACCGGAGCAAGGGGTACTTCGACAGCCCCGGCGTGCACGTGTACTCGTCGTACGACCTCTACAACTGGAAGGACGAAGGGCTTGCGCTGCGGGCGATGAGCTCGCCGGACCAGTTCGAGAACGACAACTACTTCTCGAAGCTGTACAAGGGCTACACAGCCGCGCAGAAGGAGATTGTCTGGCGCGACCTGTCGACCAACAGCGTCCGCACCGACGGCTGGGCGCGACCGTCGATCCTCGAGCGGCCGAAGGTGATCTACAACAAGGCCACTGGCAAGTGGATCATGTGGGTGCACTCCGACGGACCGTCTTCGCCGACGAGCACGTCGACGTACGCGCGGGCCGAGGCCGGGGTCGCGATCGCCGATTCGCCGATGGGACCGTTCCGCTGGATCGACTCGTACCGGCTGAACCGGGTGCCGAGTGATTCGGTGCCTTGGTGCGGTACGTCGCCCGCGTTCGACCCGGCCGGTGGGATGGCGCGGGACATGAACCTGTTCGTGGACGACGACGGCAAGGCGTACATCATCTACTCGTCCGAGGAGAACCGGACGATGTACATCTCCAAGCTGAACAACTCCTACACGTATCTGTCCGCTGCACCGGAGAGCGCCGTACAGGGTAGGGACTTCGTCCGGACGCTGCCGTGCAACCAGCGGGAGGCGCCGGCGATGTTCAAGTCCGAGGGCACGTACTACCTGGTGACGTCGGGGGCGACGGGCTGGGACCCGAACCCGGCGCGGTACGCGACCTCGCAGAACATCCTCGGTCAGTTCACCGACCGCGGTAACCCGGTGCCGGGCGCCGGAGCTGCCGACACCTACCGGTCGCAGAGCACGAACGTGATCCCGGTCGACCAGAAGCACAACAGGTTCCTCTTCATGGGGGACCGATGGACCCCGAGCGATCTGGCGAACGCGCCGTACGTGTGGATGCCGATGAGCTTCGGCGAGGGCGGCAGCCTCACCATCGGCCCGGACCAGGAGTGGACCCTCAAGGACCTGAAGCCGTACACCCGCTGGACGGTCACTTCGCAACTACCGGACACAGTCTGGTTGAACGACACCAGCACACTGCCGGCCCAGGTCACCGTGACGACCTCGGGCGGATCACAGCAGGTCGGGGTGACGTGGGACGCGTCGACGGTCGCTCAGCCCGGCCCGGCGCAGTTGCGGGGGACGTTGTCCGACGGACGTACCTTCACGCGTTCCGTTGTCGTCGTACCCCACGGTTTGCGGTACGCCGTCAACGCGGGAGGTACTGCGACAGCGGACTGGACGCGGCTGAGTCAGGTAGCTGCGCCTCTGCTCAACTCGGCGCCTGAGCAGCCGCTGGCGACGGATCCGGTCACCGGAACGACGTGGGGCTACACAGGATCCAGCGCGCCCGCCGGCACTGGTGACATGTACACCACCCTGCGTTACGCCAAGGACCACGAGCCGCTCGTCTACACCTTCGGTGGTTTGGAGGCCGGGACCTACATGGTCCACGCCGGCTACTACGACCCGTGGCCGTGGGCGAACCGCGCCGCCGAGGTCTCGATCAACGGATCGGTGGTGGACACTGAGCGCCTCTTCACCGCGACCCCCACTGCGGCGGCGTACAGCGGTGTGACTGTCGGCGACGATGGCAAGGTCACCGTCACCATCACCCCGACCCGCTCACCCGACATCCAGGTCAGCTGGCTCATGGTCGCCAAGAACTGACTGGTGGGTTCCCCGGGACGCTCCCCGAGCGGGCGAACGCGCCTGGACGGTAACCCGACGACCCGGGGAACCCAACCACAGATCCCATCACATCAACGGGTCAACCCGAAGAGCTCGTCAGATGAGTGAGACCTGACTTTTGTCACCGAGGCGGGTTGGCGCGGGCGTAGCCCTGTGACCTGGGGTTTTGGTGGCTCGGCTGTCTCGATTTGCGCACTAATCAGGTGGTCGCCGCCCGCACGCCGCGCAGGACGACGTCCAGCACCACGTCAGCCTCGACACGGGCGGCCTCGGGGTCGGCGGCACGCGCAATGTAGAGGGCTGAGCCGTAGAGACCGCCCAGTGCGAGGTGCGCCAGCGCGTCGAGTGTGACACCGGGCAACGCGCCGCTGTCCACCAGCGGCGTCAGCACGGTCCGCAGCATTGGCAGCTCGACGCCTTCCGTGCCGTTTTCCCACGCGCGGGCGGCCAGCACGGTCACACTGTCGATGATCACGATCCGCCGGAACGCCGGGCGCAGGCAGGCGTCGAGGAACGCGGACAGGCCCGCTCGTACCGCGGCCCACGGATCCTCCTCGGCCAGGGCCGCGGCCATCACCGCCCCAGCGGTCTCGTCCAGCACCACGTCGTAGACCGCCGTGAACAGCGCGTCCTTGCCGCTGAAGTGGTGGTAAAGAGCGCCCTTCGCGAGACCCGCGCGCTGGACGATGTCGTCCATCGCGGTCGCCGCGTAGCCCTGTTCGACGAACCGCTCGCGCGCGATCCCGACCAGCAGCTCCCGGGTTGCCTCCGCCTGCCGTTCCCGCAGCCTCTTGACAGTCACCCGGCAAGCATAAAAGACTGACTGCAAGTCGGTGACCGACCGTCGGTCGGTAAAGGAGGTCCGTGATGTTGCCACTTCCGCCCGGACAACGCCGCGTCGAGGGATTCCCGCGATTTGGCACGCACCTGCACCGGCCGCCGCCCGCGGTGCCAGACGCTCCGGTGATCGCGATCAGCGGCGTCGTGCGCAAGCCGTCGGAGGTGCGGCTGCCGGAGCTCGCCACGCTGTCGCGGCGCGAGATCGTCGCCGACTTCCACTGCGTCTCCGGCTGGACGGCGACCGACCTGCGGTGGGAAGGGGTGCGCTTCGCCGACTTCTTTCGCGCCTTCGTCGAGCCGGCGCTCGACTCCGAGGTCTCCGTCAGCCACCTGACGTTCGTGGGTCTGGACGGGATCAACTCCGTGGTCGAGCCGCAGGACGCGCTGGCGGACGACGTCCTGCTCGCGGACCGGGTGAACGGGCGCCCACTCGGCGGCGATCACGGCGCGCCGATCCGGTTGGTCAGCCCGGCCCAGTACGGCTACATGAGCATCAAGCACTTGTGCTTGGTCGAGGTGTGTTCCACGCTCCCGGCACATCGCCTCGATCGAGGCATCATCGGCCGGCTGATCGAGGGCCATCCCCGGGCTCGGGTCTGGCACGAGGAGCGCCACGGCCACATCCCGGGACGGCTGATCCGGCCGTTCTACCGCCCGCTGATCCGCCCCATCCGCGCCCTCTGCGCGAAAGGAACGCAAGACCGATGAGACTCCCCAACGACGTGCTGAAGACCCAGGACTGGATCATCGACGACATCGTGCCCGACTTCGACGTCGAGGATGTCTGGGCCCTTCCCATCGAGGGCGGCGCGCACGATTTTCCAGCCGTCGTCGAGACGCAGCAATCCCTCGACTTTCCGGCGTCCGCGCCGCTGCCGGTGCGCTTGCTGTGGGGCATTCGCGACCTGCTCGGACGCGCGTTCGGACTCGGGCGCATTTCGACATCCGCAGACGCCGCCGGCGCCTGGCCACCCGTTCCCGGCACCGGCGAACCGTCGCTGCTCGCGCGGCTTCCGGACGACCTCCGCGACAAGTCCCCAGCATTGCAGGTCACCGACAAGCCGTTTCGGCCGCTGTACCGCACCGGCACCGAACTCGCCCAGGAAATCTCCAACCGCACCATGTACGGAGTGATGCACCTGGCCTGGGCGGACCAGGGAAGCGGCCGCTACCGCGCGCAGATGACTGTCTACGTCAAACCCCGCGGCACCTTCGGCAAGGCGTACATGGCGTTCATCAAGCCGTTCCGCTATGCGATCGTCTATCCGGCACTCATGCGACACTTCGAACGAACCTGGTCGCAACAGCACTGACGAGCGAGTCTGTACCCCGTGAGCGCGGATCAGCACGTTGCGCCCGGGCCGGGTCCCGGCCGGTACGACGACACTTGTTCGACCGCGTCACGGACCACCGCACTCGCACTCACCAACTGATCGAGCACTGCACACTAAAGTGATAAAACTCGGGTCAACCCGAAGAGCTCGTCCGATGAGTGAGAAGTCCGCTGTCGGCTAACTTGTCTCATGGACGTTCTTCCGTGGTGGCAGACCGGCGCGATCTACCAGATCTATCCGCGATCGTTTGCCGACAGCAACGATGATGGTGTCGGCGACCTGGCCGGTGTCACCGGTCACCTCGAGTATCTGGCCGGCCTGGGGGTCGCTGCCATCTGGTTGTCCCCGTTCTACCCGTCGCCGATGGACGACTTCGGGTACGACGTGACCGATCACACCGGTGTCGATCCGGTGTTCGGCACCGTCGCCGACGCCGAGGAGCTGATCGAGGCCGCGCACCGGCACGGGCTCCGCGTGATAGTCGACTTCATCCCGAACCACACGTCGTACCAGCACCCGTGGTTCGTCGCCTCCCGCACTCGGGACGATCAGTACGCCGACTGGTACTACTGGCGTGATCCCGCTCCCGGCGGTGGCCCGCCGAACAACTGGCTGTCGGTGTTCGGCGGCCCGGCCTGGACCTTCGACGATCGTCGCGGTCAGTACTACTACCACGCCTACCTGCCCGAGCAGCCCGATCTGAACTGGCGCAATCCGGCCGTCCGGACCGCGCAGTACGACGTACTGCGGACCTGGCTCGCGCGTGGCGTCGACGGGTTCCGGATCGACGCCTTTCGTCAGTTGCTCAAAGATCCACAATGGCGCGACAACCCGCCGAATCCCGAGTGGCAGACCGGCGACGACCCGTACCTGTCGCTTCGCCCGGTCCACTCCACCGATCAGGCCGACATCGTCGACGTCATCGCGGAGCTCCGATCGGTCCTGCCGGATCAGGCGGCGTTGATGGCTGAGCTGTACCTCCCGCTGGACAAGCTGATGCGGTACTACGGAACCGACGGCTCGGGGATCCACCTGCCGACCAACATGCACCTGGTCTCGTCGCCTTGGACACCGACGGACATCGCCCACCTGGCCGAGGAGTACGAAGCCTTGTTGCCGAGTGGAGCGTGGCCGAACTGGGTGACGGGCAACCACGATCGCAGTCGCATAGCGAGCCGCATCGGACCAGCTCAGGCACGCGTCGCCGCGGTGCTGCTGCTGACCCTCCGCGGCACCCCCACGCTGTACTACGGCGAGGAGCTCGGCATGCTCGACATCCCCGTCTCCGGCTCCCAGCTGCGGGACCCGCTGACACGCAGGCTGCCCGATCAGGCGATGGGACGCGATCCCGAACGTACGCCGATGCGCTGGACGTCGGCGTACCACGCCGGATTCTGTCCCGACTCCGTCACGCCCTGGCTGCCGACCGAGCCGCATCCGGCTGGGGTCGACGTCAAGTCCCAGGACGGTTCGCCGACGTCGATGCTCACGCTGTACCGCGCCCTGCTGGAAGTGAGACAGACCTCGAACGCGCTCCGCACCGGCGCCTACAGAACCGTCCTGGTCACCGACGACGTGCTCGTCTATGAACGCCGGTCGGCCGACGCGGCCCAGTTGATCGCCTTGAACTTCACCGATCGACCGCAGCCGATCACGCTGCCACCGGGTGCTCACGCCGTACTGTCCACCCACGAACTGCCGGCCCAGCCCACCACACTCCGACCGAACGAAGGCCTCGTGCTGCAACAAAGCTTGGATCCAGCAGCGTCTGTAAGTATGTGAAGATGCGGCTCCTCGGCGTGCTGATGGCGGGCGTAGGCCTGTCTCTGGCCGCGTGCGGTACTGAAGTGCAGACCGGCGACAGCGGTGGCTCCGACAGCGGTGGCTCGCCGGTTGGGAAGTCGTACCTTTCGGTCAAGCTGACCGAGGACGGCAAGGTCAAGCAGTTGGTGCCGGGGACCCGGATCCGGCTGGACTTCCGCGACGAGGGAGCGCTCGGCTTCCACACCGGCTGCAACCAACTCGGCGGCATGATCTCGCTCGCTGGCGGCACCGTGACGATGGACGCCTACGGCGGTACCGAGATCGGCTGCGGCGCTGCGAAGCAAGCCCAGGACGAGTGGCTCGGCGAGCTCCTCAAGGCGCGTCCCACCTGGAAGGTCGAGGCGGACACTCTCACCCTCACCAGAGGTGGTACGACGCTCGTCCTCAAGGATCGCAAGATCGTCGAGCCGGACCTGCCGATCGCGGGCACAAAGTGGACTGTGGACGGTGTGATGTCGGGGGAGGCCGTCGAGCACTTCTACGGTCTGGCGCCGGCGTACTTCACGATCGAGGGCGAGCGAATCACCGGTTCGACCGGCTGCAACGCGTTCGAGGGTCCCGTCACCCGGACCACCACGACGCTGTCCGTCGGCGCGTTGGCGATGACCCTCGTCGGGTGCCTCGGCGACACCGCCCGGCTGGACGGGGCAGTGATCGGCGTCCTGGGGAGCCCGCTGACCTACTCCATCGACTACAACCGCCTGGAACTCCGAACCGCCGACGGCAAGCGTGGCCTCAATCTGATCGCCAAGAAGTGACAATGGCTGGGTGAGCGCGGCGCGGACGGTGGCACGGGGACTCCCGGTGGAGCCGGGGGTCTACCGGTTTCGGGACGAGGCCGGGAAGGTGCTGTACGTCGGCCGTGCGGTGAACCTGCGGCGTCGGGTGCAGTCGTACTGGACGCATCTCGGGGATCGGCCGCGGTTGCGCCGGATGGTGGAGCGCATCGACCGGGTCGAAGCCGTCTGGTGCGACTCCGAGCACGAAGCGGCCTGGCTGGAACGCAACCTGCTGGAGCATTCCAAGCCGCGCTGGAACCGCACCAAGGGCGGTCAGGAAGTCGTCGGGTACATCCGGGTCGACGACGGTCCGAGGCGTCCCGAGTTGCGGCTCGCACACCTGGTCACCGGGCCCGAGCAGCACTTCGGCCCGTACCTCGGCGGTGTCCGGATCCGGCTGGCGCTCTCTGCCCTCCATCGGGTGCTGCCGTTGGCCTACAGCGGTACGACGAACGGCTCGGAGCGCGAGTTCGCCGAGCTGTTCGGGATCGGTCCGGCCGATCGCGAAACGCTCGCGCGGACGGCAATCGCCGTACTCGAACGGGATCCGGCGGCCGTGAGCGCGCTGCGGGCCGAGCTGGAACGGCGCCGGGACCGTGCGGCGGCCGAGTTGCGGTTCGAGTTCGCGGCGAAGTTGCAGGAGGAGATCGCGGGGTTCGACTGGATCGTCGCCGAGCAGAAGGTGTCCTGGCTGGAGCCGCGCGACGCCGATGTGTACGGCTGGGCGGACGACGTACTCGTGCACTTCCAAGTACGCGCCGGCCGGATGTGCAAGTGGACCCAGCGTGCCGTCAGCGAGGCAGTCGCTCGCGATCGGGTGGCGGCGACTCCGGTCCTCTGGCAGCCGTTCGCCCGACGCAACGCCGAGCTCGCGGCGCGACTCCTGCGCGGGTGACTTCTTCGGACTCCGCAAATCACCGGCTGAACCTTCCGTCGCGCAGCGCATAATCCACACCGCCGTCCGCCTGTCAGGCAGGGAGTTTCGGTGGGCCAGGTCGTTGCCGTCCACACCTTTTCGATGGGCGGAAAACCGGGCTGATCCGAGCGTCCGCGGCCCCCATCGGCTGCCAGAATCCAGAGTCCGCCGGCATGCCGCCCGACCCGGTGGCGATGCCTCCCACAGGTGCCTTCGGAGGGGCGCGACTGATGACGCTGAGACTGGTGTTCGACCGAGACGACCTGCTACGGGTTCGCCTGGCCGACGGCCCTGATCCCCTGTGGGAGCTGGTGCTGAGCCTCCTGTGCGCCCGCGATCGCGACCCGCAGTTGCCCGCCCACCTAGCCCGCTGGCGCCGTCAGGCGGGGGCCCGGGTACGGCGTGATGCCCACGCCCGTGAGTGGCTGTCGACCCTGTTCACGCTGGTCCCGGCGGCCGGAGACTTCCCTGATTTCCTCACTCCGGCCTACGACCGCGGCGGTATCGACGCCGGCTGCGAAGCACTGGCCGGCACCCGGCGCGGCCTGCTCGAGACAGATCTGGCCGGCGTGTTCGGCGATGACACGCCACCGTCCTGGGTCCGGGAGCTTGCCACCGGGGATCGTCGCCGGCTTTCAGCGGTGACTGGCGCGGTGCGCTCCGGCTACGAGGCGATGCTGGCCCCGCAGTGGCACGAGATCAGCGGCGCCACCTCCACCGACCGGACGTCGCGTGCTGGGGTGCTCGCACGCGAAGGCGTCGGCGGTCTCCTCGCCGGCATCCCCGGCGTCATCGGCTGGGACGGCCAGGTCCTGGAGATCGGCTACGGACTCCGCACGCACACCGTCCACCTCCGCGGCCGGGGCCTGACGTTGCAGCCGAGCTTCTTCTGCACCGAGCGCCCGATCACTCTGATCGACCCCGAGCTGCCGCCGGTCCCGGTCTATCCAGCGGCCGGTACGCCGCTCGCCGGGTCGCTGGAGGTCTCACCACGACTCGTCGCACTGCTCGGCCGCACCCGCGCAGAGTGCCTCGCCGCCCTGACCTCCACCCGCACCACCAGTGAACTTGCGGCCCGGGTCGGCACCTCGATCGGAACCGCCAGCAAGCATGCGACGGTATTGCGTGAGGCCGGTCTGGTCACCAGCGTTCGCCACCGGGGCGCCGTACGGCACTACCTCACCCAGCTCGGATCGGCGCTGCTCGATGAGTGCTGACCGCATTGTTGGGGTGCTCGTGCTGGTAGTGGCCCTCCTGACCGGGTGCTCGGGGGAGGACGACCGGGTCAAGCTAAAGGCCGCGCTGGAGAAGGGGCCGCTGTCGGTGTCGGTGGATTCATCCGGTGAGGTCGAGTTCGGTGCCGCCGAGAAGTTCAAGATCGACGTGCTGGATCCCGGCAAGGGGGTGTCCACGGCGGAGGAACGCGTCGAGGAGCAGCGGGAGAAGCGCGCGGCGATGCTCAAGTGGTACGTCGTCTTCGTGCTCAAGGCCGACGGGGACAAGCAGGCGTTGCTCGAGTTCGCCCCGGACGGGTTCATGCAGGTCACCCTCGAGGGCAAGGTGGTCCAGGCGTTGCAACTGCGGATCACGGTGATCGAACTGAACCCCGGCGCGACCGCGGAGATCACCGAGATCTCCCACCTGAACACCGCCGGCCAGGGTGCGCCGACGCTGCCGGACCCGGTCCTGCCCGCAGCCCTGGTCGGCCGGTGGACCGGAAAGCTGAGCTACTTCGAACGTCGCAACCCACTGGGCAAAGGACACACCCGTCCGGACCGGCCGATCACCATCGTGATCCCGGCCCGGAAGCTGCCCGCCTCGGGCGTCGTGGGGACCGCCACGCTGCCTCGGGACGACTACACGGTCGATTACGGTGATCGGGAGGAGAAGGTGTCGCGGCCGGCCCAGAAGAACGTGTTCGTCCTGGCGTCCGACCAGGTTCGCCCGATCTCGATCAGCCGCGTGTACGTCCGCATCGCCGACGGTCGCGGGATGCCGTTCAGCCTGACCATCCTTGCCAACGGCAAGCTCTATCTCGAGCAGTACAAGAGCCTGCAGGCGCAGGAAGACCTCGATATCGCCGACCTCGAGCAGGCCGGCCTGCTCATCAAGGAGCGCTGACATGCGCCGACTCGTGCTCCTGCTGCCTCTCCTCCTGCTCGCGCTGACGGGGTGTGTCGAGAAGGACTCGGTCTCGTTCGGGCCGGTCGAGATCTCGGTCGACGAGGCCGGTGAGGTCGAGGTCTTCGTCGGGCCGCGCTTCGCGACGCCGATGGGCGAGTTCAAGGCCGGGATCGCGATCACCGTGATCGACCAGCAGCAGGACGATCACTGGTACGTCGTCATCCGGAGCACCAGACGCGCCGTCGTGATGGACACCGTCTACCGGCTCGACTCGGCGGCCGGGCTGCGGATCGAGTCCGGCGGGAAGCTGGTCGAGGAATTCGCCCGGCACCGCGCGTTGATCGTCGTACCGCCCGGGGCCGCGAACACGATCAAGATCAGCCCGATCGGCGACGGCGAGTACTCGGTGAGTGATGGCGGGGTAGCGCTGCTGCCAGCTTCGCTCAAGGGAGCCTGGTCCGGCACCCTGCGGGGCGGGAACAGGAACGTCTGGAGCAACAAGACCAACGAGTACTGGCCCACGACACAGGTCCGGCTGCGGTTGTTCGGCGGCGAGATCGGACACCCGGTGGGCGAATTCAGCTACCCCGCCTGGAACTGCTCGGGCATCCTCGTGCTCGCCGACGTCGGTACCAGCTTCCGCCCGATCTACGACAACCAGGACAACAAGGTTGTCGGCGCCAAGCTGAAGCACGTCGTCCTGGAGAGCGGCCGAACCCAGCGCTGCGGCGGGTTCATCAAGGCCGGCCAGGGCGATCCGGACCAGGGCTGGCTGATCGTCCGCAACGCCACCGGCGGCAAACTCCGCGTCGACACCAGCCTGGTCTGGACCCCCGAAGCAACCGAGGACAAGCCCGACCCCGAAAAGCCCATCTCAACCACCCTGGCCAAGTAGCCAGGTGGTCAGCGGTTGGTTACTTCGAAGGCGACTACGGCGGCGGCGATGGCTACGTTGAGGGACTCGACGCCAGGGTGCAGGGGGATCTGGAGGTCGGAGTCGGTGGGGACGGTGAGGCCGTTGGTTTCGCCGCCGAGGACGTAGACGGCGCGGGGCGCCAGGTCGGCCTTGAAGAGGGAGTCGTGGGAGCGGGCCGAGAGTCCGTAGATGTGGTAGCCGGCGGTGCGGAGGAGGTCGACGGCCGTCTTCGCGGTGGAGGTGTTCACGATCGGGGCCTGGAACGCGACACCGGCGGAGGCCTTGATCACCAATGGGCCGACGTGCGGCGTACCGGCGCGGGGGAGGATCACGCCGTCGAACCCGGCGCCGGTCGCGGTGCGCAGGATCATGCCGACGTTGCCCGGGTTCGTCACGCCGTCCAGCAGGAACACGTTCGTCGGCCGCTTGCCACGGTCCCGGACGAACTCCTCCAGCGGAGTCATCCGCGGCGCGTCGACGTCCGCGACCACGCCCTGGTCGTGCTTCCCGTTGCCGGCCAGCCACTTCACCCGGCTGGCCGTCGCCCGCTCGACCGGGACGTCGACCTTCGCCGCGGCCCGGAGGATGTCCTGCAGCGACTGCCCGGTCGCGTTGTCGGCCACCACCACCTTCGCCACCGACAGCGCCGGGTCGTGCAGTGCCTCGAGGACCGGCTTACGCCCATAGATGGTGATCCACTTGTCCCGCGGCGATCTCTTCGATTCCACCCGCCTACGGTACGCCGGACAACTTCACATCGTGGCAACAGGCGAGCAACGTCGGTCCGTCACGCTGAGTGGCATGGAACAGTTGCGTACGGCGCTCATCGGCGGGACCGCCTGTGAGGTGTGTGGGCGACTCCCGCATCCACGGCGGCTGCGGTTGACGGTGGCCAAACTGCTGGCGATCTTCCCGGTGGAGTTCGCCCTGCACGCGGTCGTACTGGCGCTGCATCCGCCGTACGTGGTGGCGGTCACAGTGCTGGTGATCGCCACGACAGCTCTGGTGATCTGGGTGATCGAGCCGTCGACGATGCGGCTGCTGCGGTCGTGGTTGCACGCGCCGCGGACCGGGCCCGCGTCCGGGATCGACGCGCTGTGGCGGATCCGCGTCACGCTCGCGGACCGGACCGGCGCGCTGGAACGGCTGACCCATCACCTGGCCGACCTGGACGCGAACATCCTCGGGCTCCACGTCCACCCGGTCGACGACGGCGTACGCGACGAACTCGTCGTGTCCACCCCGGACACGATCGACCCGCAGTCGTTGCTGGAGGCAATCGAAGCGGCGGGTGGACGGGACGCGCACGTGTGGCCGACGACCACGCTCGCGCTGGTCGACGGCCAGACGAAGGCGCTGAGCCTGTCGGCGCGGGTGGTCGGCGACCCGAGCGAACTCCCGCACGCGGTCGCCGAACTCCTCGGCGCCCAGCTCGTCACCGACCGGGTCGCCCTGGCCGGTCCGCTGCCCGCCGACGGTACCGTCCTCAAGATCCCGTCGCCGTGGACCGGCCTGTTCGCCTTCACCCGCCCCGGCGAACCGTTCACCCCAGCCGAATCCGCCCGGGCCCACCGCCTCGCCCAACTGGCGGAGCTGACCCTGGTCAGCCGGCGGGGTTAGTCGCCTTGCCGTCGAGCCAGAGGACGTTCGACGGGTCGCGGTGGGTACCCGTGCTGCCGACGTGCTTGTCGCTGATCCCCGGCCCGTTCTTGATCACGTGCACCAGCGCCATCGCGTGCCCGCGGCCGAGGTCGTAGTCGGCCTTCAGCCAGTCACAGATCACGCCGGCTTTCACGTCCGGAGCGTCGTACCCGAGCTCCTTCGCCTGCTCGACCAGCGCCCGCGGCGTCCGGCCGGTCTTCTCCTCGATCTTGTCCAAGTACGCCTGGAACGACATGTGGTGTCTCCTCACGAGTGTGTCTTCACCACTGCGTCGATCAGCGGGGTCCGGAATCGACACCCCTCACTCGCCGGTTTGCAGACCGTACTTGCGCAGCGCCGCGGACAGCTGGCCCTGGTTCTGGGCCTCGACGAGGTCGTCGGACAGCTGGCGGAGCTTGATGTTGGCGTCCTGGGAGGCCCGCTTGAGTACGTCGAACGCGACGCTGGAGGTGATCCCGTAGCGATGCATCAGCACGCCCTGCGCCTGGCCGATCACCGTCCGCGTGATGAGCGCCGTACGCAACTGCTCGACCAGGCTGCGGCTGTCGTTGAACAGCTGCACGTTGTCGAACGCGACACCGGCGTGCAGAGCGAACAGCAGGACGACGTCGTACGACGTGCTGCCGAACGCGTCGACCTTGGCCGAGAAGAGGCTGAACGCGGCCGCCGACCCGGTCACCGCAGGCAACGGAAGCAGCAGGGCGCTGCGGTAGCCGGCGTTGATCGCCGTCGCCGCGAACTCGGGCCAGCGGTGGTCCGCGGCGAGGTCGCCGATCCGGTGCGGCTCGCCGTACGTCAGCGTGTCGTAGAGCGGCCCGTCCGGCATGACCATCTGGCGGGCCAGCGGGGCCCTGGCCGGTTCGGCGACGTCGTCGGCGGTCTGGTGGTACCGCGCGACGATTTCCGCCTGGTCGCCGACGAGCACGGTGATCGAGGCTTCCTCGCACTCCGGCACGGTGTTGACCACGCGGCTGACGAATCGGCCCAGCGTGGTGGCGACGTCGTCGTCCTCGACCAGCCGGCTGACCTCGGCCAACTCCTGCGCCAGCTCCAGAATCCCCTCACCCATGGCTCTATCATGCGCCCTCACCGATCATGCGCTGTCACCGATTTCTGGGTTCCCGAACCCAGACAGCGCTACGCTCGATGCCATGGACGAACATCGCCTGACCGTCAAGGGGCGGGCGACTCGCGAGCGGATCCTTGCTGCCGCGGCCGAGCTGATCCTGCGGCAGGGGGTGGCCGGCACGCAGCTCGACGACGTACGGCGGGCTGCGGGGGTGAGCGGTTCGCAGCTGACGCACTACTTCCACGACAAGCAGACGCTGATCGACGACGTGATCGCGTGGCAGGCGCACACCACCCTCAAGCGCGAACCGGCGCTCGACACGTTCGACGCCTGGCGCCGGTGGGCTGACCAGGTCGTCGCCCGGCAGACCGCGCGGAAGTTCCAGGGCGGTTGCGACTTCGGCTCACTCGCCGGTCAGCTCGCCGAGACGAGCCCGGAGACGCGGGCTCACCTCGCCGACGGCTACGACCGCTGGCTTTCGCAGTTCCGGCACAGCTTGGACAGGATGCGCGATCAGGGCCTGCTCCGTGCGGACGCCGACCCCGACTCGCTCGCTCATATGTTGCTCGCCGCGATGCAAGGCGGCGTACTCCTGTCGCAGACCCTCCGCCGGCCGGAGCCCCTCCGCGACTCCCTCGACGCGGCGCTCGCCCAGTTAGAGTCCTTCGCCGGCTAGACACCGCAGTACGGCGGCTGCCGACCGGTCGATGTCTTCCTCGTCCGTCATCCAGTTGCTGACCGAGATGCGCATGGCGGCCTTGCCCTGCCAGGTCGTGCCGGACATCCAGCACGTGCCCTCCTGCTGCACGGCCCGCACCACGGCCCGAGTGAGCTCGTCGTCGTCACCGAAGCGGACGAGGACCTGGTTGAGGACGACGTCGTTCAGTACGGCGACCCCGTTCGCGGCCAGCGTGTCCGCGAACCGGTGGGCCATCGCGCAACACCGCTCGACGACCTCGGCGATCCCTTCGCGCCCCAGTGCCCGGATGGCGGCGTACACCGCGAAACCGCGGGCCCGGCGGGAGAACTCGGGGTTGAACTCGATCGCGTCGCGTTCGCCTTGCTCGTCATGGATCAGGTACGACGCTCGCACGGCCATCGCGGCGTGGTGGGCTTCTGGATGTGCGCAGAGGACGAGGCCCGAGTCGTACGGAACGTTCAGCCACTTGTGCGCGTCGGTCGCCCAGGAGTCGGCTTGGTCGATGCCAGTGAGGTGCTGCCGCAAGGCCGGGCTGACCGCGGCCCACAGGCCGAAGGCGGCGTCCACGTGTACCCACGCGCCGGCCGCATGCGCGAGCTCACAGATTTCGGCGATCGGATCGATCGCGCCGGTGTTCACATTTCCGACCTGGGCACAGACGATCGTCGGGCCTGCGGTTGTGGACAGGGCGTCGGCGAGCGCGTCGGCCCGCATCCGCCCTTGGCCGTCGACCTCGATCGGCACGATGCAGCTCGTACCGAGGCCGAGGAAGCGCAGTGCCCGGTCGACCGTGTCGTGCCGCTCGGCGCCGGCCAGCACGCGGATCGGCGGTGCACCGATCAGCCCGTCGCGCTCGACATCCCAACCGGCCTTCCGGAGTACGTCGTGCCGGGCCGCGGCGAGTCCGGTGAAGTTGGCCATCTGCGCGCCGGTCACGAAGCCCACCGTCGTACTGCTCGGAAGTCCGAACAGCTCGACCAGCCAGCTCGCCGCGACCTCCTCGACCACGGCCGCTGCGGGTGAGGCGGCGTACAGGCCCGCGTTCTGGTCCCAGACGGTGGTGAGCCAGTCGGCGGCGACCGCGGCGGGGGTCGCGCCGCCGAAGACGAACCCGAAGAAGCGGCCGCTGCCGCTCGGCAACAGGCCGTCCTCGACGCCTTGCGCGAGCTGCGCGATCACCTCTTGCGGGTCCGTTGGTTGCTGCGGCAACCCACCTCCGAGTGCGTGATGCAGCTCGGCCGCCGTCGCCCGCGGGCCGACCGGACGCTCCGGCAACCCGGCCAGATACGTCGTCGCCCGCTCGAACGCCTCCCCGAGCGGCCCTTTCCAGTCCGGCATGATCATCCCTCCCTTTGCTCTCTTTGTACGCCGATCACGTGTGATCCGGCGTGTGACGGCACTACAGTTCGCTCAGGCCGCGTTCGGGCAGTCTTGAGGAGGACGTGGATGGCGCGAGTGGTGACCGGGAGTCGCTGGGCGGCGATCGTCGGTTATTCCCTGGTCGGCGCGGCCACGCAACTGGTCTGGCTCAACTTCGCCGGCGTGACCACCGTTGCCGCCTCGCACTACGGCGTGTCCGAGAGCGCGATCGGCTGGCTCGCGCAGGTGTTCCCGCTGCTGTACGTCGTACTCGCGATCCCTTGCGGTCTGATCCTCGATCGATGGTTCCGGGCCGGGCTGATCGCGGGCGCCGTACTGACCGCCGTGGGTGCTTCGGTGCGGCTGATCGGCGACGACTACGGCTGGCTGCTCGCCGGGCAGATCGTTGCCTCGGTCGCCCAACCGCTGGTGCTGAACGCGGTCACCGGCATCACCGGCCGCTACCTCGAAGAGAAGGACCGGCCGACCGGGATCGCGGTCGGTACTGCGAGCATCTTCGCCGGAATGGTGATCGCGTTCCTGCTCAGCGCGGTCTTCACCTCGGCCGCTGACCTCTCGACCATGCTCGCGGTGACCGCGGCCTTCTGCATTCTTGCTGCCGTGTTCCTGGTTGTTGCCCTCCGCAATCAGGGTGTCCATGAGGTGTCGCGGCAACGACCCGATCGCGGTGCGTTGCGGATCGCCTGGGGTGACTCGCTGATCCGCCGGCTGTGTGTGCTGGCGATCTTCCCGTTCGGCGTCTTCGTTGCCCTGAGCACGTTCGCGCAGGCGTTGCTGGAACCGGCGGGGGTCAGCAGCGGTACGGCGAGCGCGATCCTGCTGGTCAACGTCGTCGCCGGCGTGCTGGGCTGTGCGGTGATCCCGATTCTCGTCGTACGCCGCCGAGCCGAGTCGACCCTCCTGGTCGTCAGTCTCTCGATGACCGCGGTCGCCTGCGTCGTGCTGGCGGTGGCGCCGGGGGTGATCACGGGCTTCATCGCGATCACCTTGATCGGCTTCCTCCTGCTTCCGGCGCTCCCGATCGTGCTCGAACTCGTGGAACGCCGTACCGGCGAGGCCGAAGGAACCGCGGCCGGGCTGATCTGGATGGCCGGCAACCTCGGCGGTCTCCTCGTCGCTATCGTGGTCGGTCTGCTGGTCGACTACCCGTCCGCGGCCTTCCTCGTGATGGCCGGCATCGCCTTGGTCGCCGTACCCGGTGCACGGGCGCTCAAGCGCCCAATCGCCGAAGTCCGATCGCCGTCGCAACTGTAGCCAGCAGTCCACCGATGCCTGCGGCAACGAACGTGACGCGTGCGTCGGTGTACTCGAGGAGGAGGCCGCCGAACACGTACGAGATCCCGGCCGCCAGACCGACAGCGCCGTACAGATTCCCGAAGACGCGGCTGAGCATCGGTGCCGGCACGACGCGTTGCAAGTAGGTGTTGATCCCGACGTCGAGGGCCGCGATGCCGAGGCCGCGGAACACCTGCAGCGCGAGCGCGGCCCACACCGCCCAGGCGAGACCGGTGACCAGGTTGCCCGCGCTGCTCACCGCGAACCCGGCCAGGATCAGCGTCAGCATGCGGAACCGGCTCGCGTACTTGGTCATCACGACGTACCCGGCGACCAGACCGATGCCGACACCGGCGTACAGCATCGCCGCGGCCGAGTCGCTGCCGTTCAGCTCGTCCTTGCCCAGGAACACCAGCGCGACGTCGTCCACCCCACTGCACGCGACCCCGGCGAAGAACCCCAGCCCGATCACCCGGATGACCTTCGTCCGCCAGATGTACCCGAGCCCGTCCTTCGCATCCTTGACCAGGCTGTGGCCGGATGGCTCACTTCTCGGCAGCTTGGGTAGTCCGCTCAGCACCACCGCCGACACCAGGAACGTCACCGCGTCGATCAGCAGGATCCCGCGGACGTCCGTCACCAAGAACAGCCCCGCAGCCACCAGCGGCCCGATCGCCTCCAACCCGTACGTCCCCGCCCCGAGCGTCGAGTTCGCCGTCTCCAGGTCCTCATCCTTGACGAGCGCCGGCACCGCACTGCGGGAGCTCGCCTGAAACACCTGCGCCACCAGACTCCGTACGGCGACCAACACCAGGAGAATCGGGAGAGGCGGCAGAGCGACGGCCATGGCGAGCACCAGCGCCCCCTGCAGCACGTCACAAACCACCATCACCCGCCGCAGATCGAACCGATCCCCGATCGCCCCCGCGAACGCCCCGAACAGCCCGGGCGTGAAGTCCCCGGCCAACAGCAACAACGCCACCGCCAACGCCGCCCCGGTCGACTCTTCGACGTACAACAGCAACGCCACCAGCCCCAGCGAGTCCCCCAGAAACGACACCGACCGAGCCACCCACAACCGCCGAAACCCCGCCGACCCCCGCAGCACCCCCACCGCTCCCATACCCACCTCCCTCGATCCCCTAAGATGGTCCAACGATGCACCCGCCGGTGTGGCGCAACTGGCAGCGCACCGCTCTTGTAAAGCGGTGGTTAGGGGTTCGAGTCCCCTCACCGGCTCTAGCGCTGACCAGGCATTACTACAGACAGTCACCGTGATAAACGACGGTCTGTCAATGGATCTGACAATGAGTACCATCAGTTCATGGCTGGACGTCGCAGTACCGGCGGTCGTGAGCGCGGATACGTCCGCAAGCGTGGCAACTCCCACCAGGTCCTCGTCTACGCCGGCGTAGACCCTGTGACCGGGAAGGACTCCTACCTCAGCGAGTCCACACGCGACGAGAAGAAGATCCCAGAGATCCGGTCGAGACTGCTCGCCAAGGTCGACCGCCAGCGGAACGCCGCGACCAAAGCGACGCTCTCGTACGCACTCGACGCGTGGCTTGAAGTCCATGAAGCCGATGAGTCCACGCTCGATCGGTATCGCGAGCTCGCTGAGCGGACGATCGGCCCAGCGCTCGGAGACGTACCGATCTCCAAGCTCGGAGCGCGTGCCCTGGAGCAGTTCTATGCGCAGCTGCGACGTTGTGGCGCGCGATGCGACGGCAAGCCCTTCGTAGAGCACCGAACCGCAGATGCACATGAATGCCGAGTGGTTGTGAAGCACCGGTGGCCGCCGGGCCGGCCCTCGGTGAAGTCGCGCGCCGAGCATGACTGCGATGCGGCGGGTTGCCGCGTTGCCGAGTGCCGGCCGCATGTCTGCAAGCCATTGTCCGCCGGAACGGTGCGAAAGGTTCACTTCGTCATCAGCGGAGCGCTGGCGGCCGCGGTTCGCTGGGAATGGATCGACAGCAATCCCGCGGCGGAAGCAAAGAAGCCGAAACAGGCCCCGCCGCAGCCGCAGCCACCGACGTCAGATGAGGGTTCTCGGATCATCACGGCCGCCTGGGCGCAGGATTTCGCCTGGGGCATGTTGATTTGGCTAAAGATGGTGACAGGAGCGCGACGCGGCGAGCTGCTCGCGCTGCACTGGCATGACTTGCACCTGGACCAAGGCGTGCTCGAGATCCGCCGCAACTTCACCCACCGGAACGGGAAGGCACGAGAGAAGGACACCAAGACACATCAGATGCGGCGCATCAGCCTGGACCCGGGAACCGTTGAGTTGCTCGCCACACACCGCCTCAACTGCCAGGAGCAGCTTGCGGCGCTGGGTGTGGCGTTCGATGAGTCAGCCTTTGTCTTTTCCTACGAGGCGGACCACAGTCGGCCGTGCAACCCGGACGGCGTAAGCCACCGGTACGCGGAGATGTGCACAAGGCTGGGCATCAAGAGTCACCTCCACACCTTGCGGCACTATTCGGCAACCGAGCTGATCAGCTCCGGCGTCGACATTCGTACAGTCGCCGGCCGCCTCGGCCACGGCGGTGGCGGCACAACAACGCTTCGCGTCTACGCTGCGTGGGTTGCTGAATCAGACCGCCAAGCAGCGAACGTGCTCGCCGGCCGCCTGCCAAAGCCAGGCTCCACTGGCCGATCCGACTGACCCATCCTAGTCGCTTGCGATGCCCGTCCTGAGCGTCTCATTACGATTGCCGCGACGTGCGTCCAGAGCAGTCCTACGACCTGTGTTTCCCATGGCGCGTGGCGCGTACTTACGTCCACAACGCTCCACCGAGGTCGACTGTCTAGTTAGCAGGACTGCTAGCACGGCTGACGTGGAACAAGCCACGTAGGGAGTCAAGAAGTGTCGGTGGCGCATGCGAGATTGTTACTGCACAAGTACGCGACTTTCTGGTGATGGCCGAGTACCGTCGGCGACAGGGGAACCGAGGGGGGTCACGATGGCGACACAGATGACAGATTGGGACAGCAAAGTCACTGAAGCTTCTGAGGCGGATCTGAGTGCAGCGGTACAGAGTGCACTCGACCGCTGCGGATGCACGTTCTCGGAGCTAGCGCTTCAGGCGAAGGCCGGCCGGTTCAGGTCTCTAGATGCGAGACTGGCTTGGGTCGCAATCGGTGACTTGTGGGGGGCTGGCAGTCCTGAGGCCACGACTTAGCCTCGGGAGCGAGGGACAGCGGTTCTGTGACGAAATGTCCGACCTCCTCAACGGAACCGTCTGCACCGGCATCCGCGTTGTATCCGTGGTGACTGAGCGACCGCATCCCCGAGTCATGGTCGGCTACCGGATCACTGCACGAGACCAGATGATGGCGAAGGGGATCCCGCTCAGGTCAGGACGGGGAGCGCCTCGGCTCTATCTGGGCTTGTCGATGAGGCTCGAAGCTGACCCAGAGGTCAGTTACCTCATGACGACCTCCTCAGTGATGCTGCTAGCCCTCGATCCTGAGCTGAGGCAGCCGCTTCTGCACTATGACTACGAACGGGAGAAAGCGGACGGCTATCCAGAGGCACACATACAGGTCTGCGCCTCGTCGCCAGCATGGGAGCGCGTCGGCGAGATATGCGGCGGCGAGAAGGGACGTGAGTTAGAGCGGCTTCACCTCCCGGTGGGTCCTCGTCGTTTCAGGCCTTCGCTGGAAGACTTGATTGAGTTCGTGATCTCCGAGCGCATCGTTCCGCCCATGCAGAAGGCTTGGCGAACAGTTCTTGACGAATCACGCGAGCGCTTCCGCGTGAAACAGCTGAGGGCCGCGGTGCGCCGAGACCCGGACACCGCGCTCGCAGTCCTGCGCGAGGAGGGCCACCTCTAGCTGGCACGGCGGAAACTGTCGGAGGCCGCGCCTATCCTCCCAAACATGAAGGCAAGAGGTTGGCCCCGCGACCGCTCCACCGGCCCTGGCGGTGGTCTGTCCACTGGTCCCCGTGGAGGACTCTCAACCGGTCCAGGGGGTGGCGCTTCGACTGGGGCTGGCGGCGGCATGTCAACCGGACCTGGGGGCGGATTGTCGACTGGGCCTGGTGGAGGACTCTCAACCGGACCTGGCGGAGGCATGTCGACCGGGCCTGGTGGAGGACTCTCAACCGGACCTGGGGGCGGATTGTCGACAGGCCCCGGCGGGGGTCTTTCAACTGGACCGGGCGGCGGACTTGCCACAGGAGCGAGCAACAACCATTACCACTGTGTCCAGCCGCCAATGGAAGTCTTCGTAAAGGAACTCGACAAGCGGGGGCTGACATACTTCGCGGACCTACTCCGGCGCGCACATGGAATCGAGTGATCGGGCAGCCACATCTACCCGTCCCCCTAATAGCTGCCAACCCAGGTCAGCGCGGCACGTGTCAAGAGTCGGCTTGCCGATCCCGAAGGGACGCGGAGCGCTCTTGATGCGTGTCGTGGTGGCTGGACAACCGAGCGGCCAGGGTGACGGAGCCAACCCCGGCCTTCGCTGACTCCGCTGGATGCGGCCGGATTGGTGGAGCAGCCGTTGAGATCGGTCGTACGCAGACGGTGCGCGCGGTCGAGGGCGTCGGCCGGAGGTCGTAAGCCCGCGGGCTGCGCGCCGCTCGCGGCGCGCCTTGGTTCTGCAAGAGCTCAGTGCAGCAACGACTTTGCCTACGTGAGCATCGCGATCGCGGAACGACGTCAGCGGTCAGTCGCGGCGAGCCATGTATCTCTCAGGGACTGGTCAAGAGTGATCTGTGGTGACCAGTTCAGGCTGCGCCGGGCAAGTGAGATATCGGCGCATTGCCAGGAGACCTCAGCTGCCGACGATTTGTGCGCTCTCTGAGGATCGGCGCCCACGACTGGTTCGGCTCTGGTTTCGCTGATCTCAATGAGGCGCTTGAGCCAGTCGCCGGTCCGGACCGCGCGACCTGAGCCAATGTTCAAGAGCGGAGGGGCCTCTTCGGTGTATGTGGTCGCGACGGCCGCTGCCGCAACGTCCCGCACATCGACGTAGTCGCGCCATCCGTCCAGTGAGTCCACGATGAGTGGCTCACCGCTTCGCAGTCTCGCCACCGCGCCACCCAGCATCGTGCTTGTAGGTGAGAGAGGTCCGCTGACATTGAAGATCCGAAGGACCGTGATCGCCAAACCCTGGGATCGCGCATGTAACGCGATCTGCGTAGCAGCCAGCTTTGAGTAGCCGTATGGACTACTCGGCCGCTCTTCAGCGCTCTCATCGATCGGGTGCTGCCCATCCGGCGCGCCATACTCGGCTGAGGACCCCAGTTGCACAATCCTTGCTGTAGGTGCGGCGCTGAATGCAGCTGACACGAGACTGTGAACGCTCGCGACATTGGTTCGCATCATCTCGCCGGCGGTTCCGCGCACTGCGCCCGCGCAGTTGATCACAGATGTTGGCTCGTACGACCGCAGCAGGTCGACCAGTTCGGCCTGTGGTGATCGAACAAGGTCAAGGCCAACGTCCACGTTCGTGCCAGGGGTCCTGCCGACGCGGAGATGATTGATTCCGCGATCGGCGAGGATCTGCGCGCAATGCTGTCCCATGAACCCCGAGGTGCCCAAGACCACGACGCGCATACTCGCCGCGTCAGCGTTGGCGGAGACGCTCTCGGCGACGAACTGGGGCGACGAGCCTGGCATTGCTGATCTCCTGCGTCTTGGGGTCGTAGTCGCACTGGACGAGACACGACCACAGATGGTTGCGCGTCTCGCGATACAGCTTGGCAATGTTCTCAGCTAGATAGAGAGCCCCACCCCGAGATCCCGGAGCGTGGATGCCCGCGCAGTAGAGCCAAGTTCCTTTGCCGTCTGGCCGTGGAAGCGTGCCGAGATATGCCAGATCGCCACCCTCATCTCGGTGCCTCGGCGACCGCAGCTTTTCACCGGTTGCCTTGTCGAGCAGGTACCAGCTCTCGTCATCCCGCTCGAACCCGTAGGCGCTATCCGACGCGAGGATCTGGGTAAGCCACGGCGACTGTCGGGGTCCGCAGGTTACGACGAGCCCGTCGCGGTTGAGATCAACGTACTCACCCGCCGGCAGGTGCTCCGTCTTGGTTTCAAGGCCGAACTCCAATGCAAGACGTTGGATGTCGTCCCTGAATGCAATGTCGCTTTCGTGCACGACTGGCCGTTGTGGCCCCTCTGGATACGGAGCCTGCTCTACAGGCAGGACGACGTGGACCGTGTCCCCTGTACTGAGAACGACTCGCTCTGGTCGCCGGCGCGGCGCGCCGAGCTGCGACAGGCGAGCAACGGACAGGCCCACACGGTCCGCGATCTGGGCGAGCGTCATGCCGTCTTGGCGCATCTTGTCCAGGGCTGCGCGCCGGACGTCGCCCACCTCAGTGATGGCCGCATCCAACGCGTTGAGGACATCGCCAGCGTAGATGAACTGCTCGACCGGGTCCTCGAGTGCCCGGAGACGCTCAAGTTCGTCCACGCAGCTCACCTCCTTGCATTGACCCATCCTAGTGTCTCTAAATCCAAGCCTTAAGACCCCCTTGAATTTCTGATTCAAGGGGTGCTTAACTGATCCGTACAGGGTAGCCAAACATGGCAGCCGAACTGCATGGGGAGCCAGAGATGACCAGCACGACAGATCTGCCAGGGCCGCAGCCAGACGAGCGCACAGGAGCCGTCGTTAGCGCCCGAGGAGTTGGTACTGCGCTTAGAGCCGCGGCTCGGCAACGCGCACTCGACAGTGCCCTCAACAAGCGCAGCCGCGGCGTTCCGACGTACACCGTGCCGGAAGCCGCCGCGCTTCTCAGCATCTCGCCGGAGGCGCTTTACCGCTTGGTGCGTGCGGATGACTTTCCTGCGGTGCGCGTAGGTCAGAAGTACTGCGTGCCAGCAGCGGCGGTGAGCGACCTACTCGAATCCGGGACGTCAGCGGACATCACGGACTGGGGCTCGCAATGGAAGCAGCGGCATCGACCTGCCAGTGGCGGTGCCGCGTGAGCAACTCAAGCACATCGATGGACCGGCCCCGCACGGGCGCCAACCAGAACAGGGCCGGTTCTCCCATCACTCAGGAACGAGTTCGAGAGGTCTACAGCATGACTGACGCAGTACAGGGCGGCGCGGAGTGGGTGCCGGCGATTGGGATGTTGGAGGAGTTGCCGTCGAAGCAGGCGGCGGTGATCAGGGGCTTGTTCGAGCTGGCTGCGCTCGTAGCGGATCACCCCGAGTTGCCGGTGCCCTCGGTGCGGGTTGTGTTCTGGCCGCCGAGCCGCAACGAGGACTTTGAGGCGGCGTGCCGCGAGGTCGAGCAGCTCGGTGCGGTGCTCGGTGTCGCGCCGGAGTTGAACAACGGCCATTACGCCGTGACCACTGGGTTCGGTCCTGTCGAGGTCACGTCGTTCGCGATCTCGAGCGACACCATGGCTGCGCACACCGCGCACATGTCGTACGCGGACAACGTGCAGCCCGAACAGGTGTCGGAGCTCGACGTGCCGCTCCGGTGGCGGGGGTAGTGCGATGAGCGAGCGCATGGAGATGGATCTGGCGTGGCGGATGCACGATTCTGCCGCTGCGACGATCGACAAGGCTGACACGAAGGCAGGTTTCGCGGCGACGGTTGAGACCGCCCTGGCGGCGGTGGTGCTGACGCTGGTGTCGCAGTCGCACGGCTCGCCGCTGGGCGCGCGGATGGCGTTCGGTGTCGCTCTGGTGGCGTTGGCGGTGGCGTTGGGCTCGGCGCTGCTGGTGGTGGTGCCGCGGATGCACCGCCCGGCTGATGCGTTGGTGCCGGGGGAGTTCTTGTACTTCGGCGCGGTCCGGGTGCGGTCGATCGAGCAGCTGCGCGAGCACATCGTTAACCAGGGCTATGCGAGCAGCAGGTACGGCGTAGCGGAGCCGTTGGAGGCGATCGCGCATCACTCCAAGCGGCTCGCGGAGATCGCGTGGACGAAGCACCGCCTGGCGCGGGTATCGATCCTTGCCGCGGGCATCGGTGCTGTGCTGGCTGTGGCCGGTGTGCTGATCGGTGGTGCGCGATGATGCGGCGGCCGAGCCGGACCGAGGGTGTGATGGTCCCGAACTTCACCCTCGCGATGGTGGCGCTGCTGGCCGCGGGCGTGGCCGCGATCGCCTTGGACAAGACGCCCGCGCTGACCGAGCTGGGCTACTGGACCGCAGCGACTGGCGTGGTCGGACTGGTGACCGCCGGGTTGCTGTTCTGGCGACTGATGCACGGCACGCTCATCGCCACGCCGCTGTGGGTGCTGCTCGCCGGCGCAGTCGGGCTGCGGCTCGGCGCGCCAGGCGACGCGGCGGGCTGGGTGATCGGCGGCGGCGTGCTGCTGCTGGTGACCCTGGGCCTGGTGGCGGTCAACCGCCCGGTCGGCTGCGGTCTCACTGCGGCTCTGTGGCTCGCGTACACCGGGTTCGTGCTGCATGCCCTGCCGCCGGCCGTGGAGGCGTCGGGGCGTTGGTGGCAGCTGCTCGTGGCCGCCGGCGTGGTGCTGCTCGGTACGGCGGGCTTCATGCTGCGGTCGCGGTCCAGCTCGCGGGGCCTGCTGCGCCGCCTGGGCCGCGCCGGTCGGGTGACCGACGGTCTGGCGTCGGGGTGGGATGTGCGGCGGGTGTCGTCGGCGCGGATGCTGCGCAAGAAGGCGAAGGTCGTGCGCCCCTCGCTAGCTGAGGTGCCCGCGTGGAAGCGGCGGTTCATGCCGCTCACGCAGATCGGCGCGACCGTCGCCACGGTCGGCTGGGTCAAGGTCCGGTCGTCTGCGGAGGACCACACCCTGACGGTCGCCGGTCCGCGCGCGGGCAAGACCGGGTTGATGATGAACCACCTGCTGGACGCGCCGGGCGCGGTGATCGCCACCTCGACCAAGACCGACATCCTCGACGTAACCCGCACTCAGCGGGTCAAGCGTGGACCGGTGTGGGTGTTCGACCCCGATGGTCTCACCGGCGACGGGTCCACGATCACGTTCGACCCGTTGACCGGTTGCACGGACCCGGGCGTGGTGATGGACCGGGCCTCGGACCTGCTCGACGGGGTCGGCGCGAAGTCCGATGACGCCGAGCACTGGCTGAACCTGGCCCGGCAGGCGTTGACGGCGCTGATGCACGCCGCCGCGCTCGGCGGCTACACGATGGCCGACGTACAGCGGTGGATCGCCCACCCCGACGACCAGGCAAGGTCCGACGCGCTGTGGGAGCTGCGCGTGGCGAACGCGACCGGGTTCGAGCAGCAGGCAATGCAGTTCTTCACCAACAACGAACGCACCCGCTCCAGCATCTCCACCACGATCATGCCTGCCTTGTCGTGGCTGTCGGTTCCGACCGCCGCCGATGCGGCGGCGCCGGGTGGGGTGCCGTTCGATGTGGAGCGGCTGCTGGCCGAGACCGGCACCGTGTACCTGCTCGGTGCGGAGGACAAGAAGACCGCGCCGCTCGTGACGGCGCTGACTGCGCACATCGCCCGCCAGGCCAAGATCCTCGCGGTCCGTACGCCGGGTCGCCGGTTGGACCCGCAGCTGACGATGGTGCTGGACGAGGCCGCGCTGATCTGTCTGATCCCGCTGGACCGGTGGACCGGTGACTTCGGGTCCCGGGGGATCACGCTGCACATCTCCGCGCAGTCCCGTGCCCAGCTGCGGGACCGGTTCGGCGAGGCCGCGACCGGTGCGCTGCTGACCAACGTCACCACGAAGGTCGTGCTGGCCGGCACGAGCGACGACGACGATCTGCAGTTCTGGTCCACGCTGTGCGGCGAGCGGCTGGAGCAGGTCGCGACCCGCGACCGCACCACCGGCGGGGTATCGATCAGCGACCGCCGTGTCCCGGTCCTCACCCCGGGCCAGGTCGCGCAGCTGCGCGCCGGGCAGGCGCTGATCATCACCCGCGGCATGCCGCCCGCGATCGGCCGGGTCCGCATGGCGTGGAACCGGCGCGACCTGCGGATGGAGCGGTTCCACAACCGCCGGACCGTCCGGTGGACGACCCGCCAGGTGGCCGCACTTGAGAACCGGGTCGGTGCCCGGCTGCTCACCGACACCGCGTGGCTGCGCGACCAAATCCTGGCCCGGGTCGATCGGGCAGCCGCAGTACGGCAGCGGCTGACCGCGCCCGTCGTAGGACGGATCGCGGCACGGCTCGACGCCGCGGTGACGTGGCTGGAGGCAACTGACCCGGCGCGCGAACTCCTCGCCCGGCTGCGGCTGGCTGGCGCGATGCGCAAGGCGCGCGCCGCGCTCGCCGCCCGCGACACCAATCGGGCCGGTACGCCGGAACTCGTCGGCTCCGACGACACAGACGGAGGCCGGTCATGACCGCCGAGATCAGCGGTGATCGCGGGGTGGAGTGGGTCCAGTTGTGGGACGGCCGGCGCTGGCCGGGCAGGGTCCGCAACGGCCTGCCGGAGTTCCGGTTCGGGCAGGCGCCGTCGGGGCTGTCCACGCGGCGGCAGCTGCGCGAGCGCGGCCTGTCCCCCGGTGGGCAGGAGCCGTTCGCGCGGTTGACGTGGAAGCGCGACCGCCGGTTCGCGTGGCTGTACGTGGACGATAAGGCGAAGGCGAAGCGGACCCCGAGCGACAAGCAGCTCGCCGCCGTCAACAAGGCGCTGGCCGCGCGGAAGGTATGCGCCGAGTGCGGACCGGTCGAGCAGTTCGTCCGCACGACCGACCAGCTGTGCGGTGACTGCCACGCCGCCGGCGTCACGCCGACCGCGGGCGGCACCGCCGGGTGGCGCACCGTCCAGGCCTGGCAGGACGACGCAACCGCCGACGACGCCGGCGACACCGACGACGGCGACGACACCGGCGGCGAGGCGGCCGAGCAGGACAAGGCCACGGCGGCGGCGGACCGGGCTGCCGCCGCACTGGCCCTGACCGAGGCCCGACTGAGCACCGCCGACGCGGGGGCGGACGCTGCTCACCGCGACGAGCAGCTTGCCCGCTGGCACGCCGACGACGAGTCAGCCCGCGCCGCCGAGCGCGCCGCGGCAGAACGGGCCGACAGCAACTACCACGCGGACTGGGACGAGAGGGGAGTGGCCTGATGCGCTACGACGACGACAAGGACCCCGGCACCGCCGCGCTCGCGGCGGTCGCCGGGCTGGCCCGCTCAGTCGAGACGCTGACTCGCGACGTGGCCGCGATGAAGACCGGCATGCAGCAGACCGCGTCCAAGACCGCCGTCGCCCGGCTCAACGACACCGTGGCCTCGCTCGGCAACGCCGTCGCCTCGTTCGAGGACCTGCTGACCCGGATCGCCGCCACGCCCGCCGGCGCGCGCAAGGCGGCAGGCTCCAGCGACAGCAGCGATGTGGAGCCGGTGCGGTCCTGGCTGCGGCTGCCCGAACACGACCAGGCCGCGGTCGAGGCGGTGCTGAGCGAGCTGCTGCCGTGGATGGAGTCGGTCTATCTGCGGTACGCGACCGCCCGGGAGACGCTGCCGCCGTGCTGGCTGTGGCACCCCGAGATCGTGGAGGAACTGCTGTGGCTGATGGACGCCTGGACCGCCGCCTACGAAGGCGAGCAGGCGTCGAACAAGCTCGTCGGTGACTGGCACGACCGGCAGCGGCCCGGTGTCACCCGTCGCATCGGCGAGTACGCCCCGGCCTGCGACGTGCTCGCGCACCGCGACGCCGCCGGACAGCACGCGATCACAGTGCCGCTCGCGGCCGACGCCGACCCGTTCGTCACCTGGTGGGCCGGCGGCCGCGACGAGAACGGCCCGGCCCCGACCCCCGAGCAGATCAAGGCTGGTCGCCGTGGCGGCCTGGCCGCCGTACCCGACACCGCTGGAGGCCAGCGATGACCACCCTGTCCATCAACCTGCCCGAGGTCTTCGACCCCGGCACGGTCACCTGGCCAATGATCGCCGCCGGCGTCGCCGGGCTGCTCATCCTCGCCGCCGTGCTCACTGGCTTGATCTGGGCCGCCCGCCGGGCGGTCCGCAGCGTCACGGCCGCGGTCGTGGCCGGGCGGCTTACGACGCGACGGGTGCTGATTACGGTGGCGGTCATCGCCGCGCTCGGCGTGGCCGGGATCGGTGGCGCCCGCTCGTTCGGCGCGGTGTCGCAGAAGTTCGACAGCCCGTTGGTGCCGTTGGTTGCCGACGGCATGATCGTCGCCTGCACCGCGCTACGGCTCGCCGCCCTGACCCGAGGGTGGCGAATTCCGGCCGCGCTGGTCACCACGTACGTGTTCATCGGCGGCACCGTGTGGCTGAACATCGACACCGCCCACGGCATCGCCGACGCCGTCGCGCACGCGCTCGCGCCCCTCGCCTACGCGGTACTGGTCGAGATGCTCGCCCATCTCCTGCGGCTGCACCTGCGGCTCGCGCAGCCCGCTAAGCCGCGACTGTCGGCGCTGACCTGGATCACCTCCCCGGTGATCACCACCCGCGTGTGGCTGCACCTGTCACGCACAGGCAGCGACGACCCGGTCGCCGCGCGGGCGCTGGTCCAGCAGGTGATCCGGATGGCGTCGCGGCTCGCGACGCTGTGCCCGAGCCGCAAGCTGTGGCCACTCGATGCCCCACGGGCAGCCCGGACGGCTGCGCTACAGACGATCCGCGACGGGCTGCTCTCGGCCGGCGAACTGGCCTCGCTGCTTCCGGCCGGTGGACGGGTGACGCCTGGCGAGCTGCTCGCGCTGGTCGATTCCGCCGCGCTCGGCCTGACTGCCCCGATCACGCCGGACGAGTCCGTAGGCACAGCTGATGTGCCCAGCAGCGCCGAGCGCATCGAGCCGCCGGGTGCACCGGTGTGGCTGCTCGCCTACCTGATCGGTGCACTCCGCACCGCATCGTCCACTGCACCGGTGCACCACCCGCCCCGCACCGCGCCGACTGCACCGGTGCACAACGACGCGCCAAGCGGTGCACCCGCATCGGTGCATGCACCGCACCGCACCGACCTGGCGACGCACGAGCCCGCCGAGACCGGCGAGGCCGCACCGCGCAAGACGGCGGGGCCGTCCGACGCCGAACTGCTCGATGCGGTGGTGCGCCACGCAGCCGATCAGGGCGGAGCGCCCCTCGGGCAGCGCGAAATCCGCCGCGCCACGGAGGAAGCGTTCGGGCGGCCGGTCGGCTTTGGCCGGGCCAAGCGCCTCCAGGAGCTGGCGGGGTGGGCCGAGCCCACCGCCACGGAGAGCGCCGACGACCCTGCACCTGCCCCGCAGGTCCGTGGACAACTGCAACTCGTCAGCGAGCCCGGTGAAAACGACCCCGACAACAACTCCGACGACACCACCACCAGCCCCGAACTCGAATCGAGTACCAGCCGATGAACATCCACGACACGAAGCCAGCGAGCACGAACCAGCACAGCAATCGACTCGTAGCCACCATGACGACGAGCAATCTGACGATTCAGCAGCAGCCAGCAGGCAGCAGCAGGACCAAAGAACTCAGATCACACCTATGCATCACGATCGAACGGGGCTGCCGGCCCCCCAATTACCTGCCGGTAACGAATGGCGGCGGGAACGCCGATTCGCCGACGGCTGCCGTGGCCTACCGGCCGGGTGATTGCTGATGCTGAGCATCTCCAGCGGGCACAACGCCGGTTACCTGACCGGCGCGGTCGCGGCGGGCCGGGAGAACTACTACACCGGCGCCGTCGCGGCCGGCGAGCCGCCGGGCCGCTGGTCGGGCCGGGGCGCCGAGGCGCTCGGGCTGTCCGGCGAGGTGGAGACGCAGGACATGACCGCGCTGTACGAGCGGTTCATCGACCCGCGCGACGAGAGCTTCCGTGACCCGGCGAAGTGGGACGAGGCCGAGACCCTCGGCCATGCAGGCCGCGCGTACAGAACCGAGGAGGAGATCTACGCAGCCGCGCTGGCCAAGGAGCCCGGTGCGGACGCGGAGCGGCGCGCCGCACTGCGCACCGAAGCGGGCAAGAAGGTGCGCCGCAACGTCGCGTTTCACGATGCGACGTTCTCGGTGCAGAAGTCGGTGACGGTGATGCACACC
Organism: Kribbella steppae; assembly: GCF_004342025.1. Classification (GTDB taxonomy): domain Bacteria; phylum Actinomycetota; class Actinomycetes; order Propionibacteriales; family Kribbellaceae; genus Kribbella; species Kribbella steppae. Next base: position 375,252 of record NZ_SLWN01000003.1, read on the forward strand.
GCGTTCGAGGCCCAGGAGGTGCAGGCGCTTGATGCGGTGCGGGCCGCGCGCGGTGCACTGGCCGAAGCGGAGCGCACCGGTGATGCCGATGCGGTGCACCGCTACGCCCAAGCGGTGCATCGCGCGCAGACCGAGGCAGCCTCGTGGGGCCAGTACCGCCGAGCGGTCGAAGACGCGATCTGGGCCGGGAACCAGGCCGCGCTGAGCTACCTGTCCGACAATGCCGGTTACACCCGTGTCGGCCACCACGGCGGCGCGGCCGGCCGGTGGGCCGACGCCCACGACTGGACGATCGCGTCGTTCTTTCAGCACGACTCGCGCGACCACGACCCGCAGCTGCACATTCATAACGCGATCTTGAACCGCGTCCAAGGCGCTGACGGTGAGTGGCGGACCATCGACGGTGAGGCGCTGCACCGCTACAAGCCCGCCGCCGGCGCGGTCGGTGAGCGGGTGATGGAACACCACCTGGCCCAGTCGCTCGGTGTCCGGTTCACGATGCGCCCGGACGGTAGGGCTCGCGAGGTCGTCGGCATCGACCAGGCTGTGATAGATCTGTTCAGCTCTCGTCGCAAGGCGATCACGAGGAAGACCGCCCGACTCGTCGGTGAGTTCGAGTCGAAGTTCGGTCGGCAGCCGAACAACCTGGAGCTGGACCGGCTCCAGCGCACCGCGACCTTCGCGACCCGGAAGGCGAAGTCGCACGACGGCGAGACCGTCGCCGAGCGGCTCGAACGCTGGGACGCCCAACTGCGTGCCGAGGTCCGTGGGGGACTCGGCAAGGTCGCGCAGACCGTCCTCGCCTCCACCGGGCGAACCCGGCCGTCGGAGACATTCAACGAACGCAAGGTGCTCGAGACGGCGCTGGCCGAGGTCCAGACGAAGCAGGCCGAGTGGGAGGCCGCCGACTTGACCCGTGAGATCAGCAACGCTCTGCCCGACGATCTGGGCGACCGATCACCGGAGCAGATCGTGCAGCTACTCGACCTGCTCACCGACCAGGGTCTGCGGCAGGCGGTCCCGCTTGCGGCACAGCGTCCCGGCGAGGCGACGCTGCCGGCGGAGCTGTGTCTGGTCGACGGAACATCGGCTTACCAGGCGCCGGGCGGCACCCGCTACGCGACGCCGGACCATCTTGGCGCCGAGCGGCAGTTGGCACGCGCCGGATACGCCCGCGGCGCTGCACTGATGCAGCCGCACGACGCGTTGGCGTTCTGCAAGGAGCTGGACGCGGCCGGGTTCACGCTCGGCGCGGACCAGGAGGCTGCCGTGCGCGGCATCCTCTCGTCCGGCGCGAGCGTCGAGGCGCTGATCGGCCCGGCCGGCACCGGCAAGTCCCGGGTGGTCGGTGCCCTGGCGAAGGCGTGGGAGAACCCCGACCTGTGGGGCGGTGCTCGCCACCGGATGGTCGGGCTGGCCGCGTCCCAGGTCGCGACCGAGGTACTGGCCGGCGACGGAGTGACCGCCCGGAACATCACCCGCTGGCTGATGACCCAGCAGCACATCGCCGAAGGGTCCGCGACCCGCGACGAGCTCGCGTGGCAGCTCCGCGCAGGGGACCTGGTTGTGGTGGACGAGTCCGCGATGGCCAGTACCAGCGACCTGGCCGCGATCCATACGCTGTGCGAGGACGCGGGTGCCAAGTTGCTGCTGGTCGGCGACCACCGCCAGCTCGCCGCCGTCGGCGCAGCCGGTGGCATGGAACTGGTGGCCTCCGGTGCGCTGACCCACGAGCTGACCGAGACCCGCCGTTTTCAGCAGGCGTGGGAGGGTCCGGCGTCGCTGCGGCTCCGCGCCGGCGACCAGTCGGTGCTGGCCGACTATCACAAGCAGGGCCGACTCCTCGACGGCGGAACGGTCGAGCGGGCCGAACGAGTCGCGGTCGATGCGTGGCTGTCGGACCACCTGACCGGGCGGCATTCGCTGCTCATCGCGGCCACTAACGAGCAGGCCGCCAGGATGTCGGCGCAGGTCCGCGCGAAGCTGGTCGAGTATCGCCTCGTCGATGACGAGCGTTGTGTGCCGCTCGGCCTGCAAGGCACCATCGCCGGCGAGGGCGACATTGTTCAGGCGCGGCAGAACGGCTGGCAGCTGGCCGGTCACCGGGGGAACCAGCAGGTCCCGATCAACCGGCAGCAGTACCGCGTCCTTGCCGTGCTGTCCGATGGCGGGCTGCGAGTCACGCCCCACACGGGCGCTGACATGCACGCCACGTCCGAGGCCGACATGATCACGTTGCCTCCGTCGTACGTCGCCGAGCACCTGACGCTGGGCTACGCGGCCACGGTGCACTCCTCTCAAGGTCTGACCGTGGACACCACTCACGCGGTCACCACGCAGAACACATCCCTGTATGCGCTGTACGTGGCGATGAGCCGCGGGCGGGTCGCCAACACCGCCCATGTGGTGACGCAATCCATCGCGCCGGTCGCCGAGACCGGCGAGGTGAAGGCCGCGGCGAAGCGGTCCCCGCGCGCCGTACTCGGCGCCGCGTTCGACCTCGACAAGCCGCAGCTCTCAGCGTTGCAGACCCAAGCCGACGCCGCCGCCGAAGCCGGACGGCTCCGGACGCCGGCCGAACTGCTCGCCGACGGGATCGCGGTCGCGACCGCCGGGCGCACTCAGCGGTGGCTGGACGAACTCACCGAGCAAGGCCGCCTGTCGGAGCAGCAGCGCACCAACCTCGCCGCCGAGGACGGCGCCGGGACACTCGCCACGCTGCTCCGACAAGTCGAGCTGGCCGGGCACGACCCGCGCCAGGTACTCGCCGACGCGATCGGGAAGCGGTCGCTGCACGACGCCCGGCGCCTGTCCTATGTGATCCACGACCGGATCACCAAGACCGTCCGGCTCGACCCGGCCGGTGCCGGCTACACCGACCGGCTACCCAGCCTGGACGACCCAGCCTGGTCGGGCTACCTCGGCAAGCTCGCCGCCGAGGCCGACGCCCGCGCCACCGCGCTCGGCGAGCAGCTCGCCGACGAGCCGACTCCATGGGTCATCGAGGCCCTCGGCGAGCCACCCGCCGCCGGGCAGCCTCGCGACACGTGGATCGCGCTGGCCGCCACTGTGGCAGCACACCGCGACCTGGCCGGCTTCGACGCCGACGACACCGCGATCGGCCGTGCGCCGAAGCCAGGCCAACCGGAGCTGTATGCGTCGTGGCGTGCCGCCTGGAACGCACTCGGACGCCCCGACATTGACCGAGCCGAAGCCGAAATGTCCAACGGGCAGCTGCGAGTCCGAGTCCGCGCCTACGACCGCGAACAGGCCTGGGCACCACCCGCAGTGGCGGAGGAGCTATCCGGAACCCGGCAGCACGCCGAGGACCAGCGCCGCACCGCCACCCTGCGAACCGCAGAAGCCGACGCCACCGACGACACCGAAGCCGCCGCCCGGCTGAGAGAGGAAGCCGAGCAGGCCAAGGCCCTCGCCGTGGCCCTCGACGCTAGGGCCGCCGAGCTGGAAATCGCAGACCAGGCGCGCGCGGAGTGGTACGCCCACACCGCCGGCACCCGCGACGCCGCCAACCGGGCCGCGACCGAACTCGCCACGCGCGGTGTCGACAACACCGACGAAGGCCCGACGGCTGACGAGTGGCTCGCCGCCCACGACGCAGCGACCCGCCGCGACGACCAGCACCGCGACATCACCGACGAGCACGACCTGACCGACGCCGTGCACCAGCGCGACACCGACACCGCGCAGGCCCTGGCAGCCGAAGAGTCCGTGAACCACAAGCAGGTCCACGAGCAACCCGCCAGCCACAGCGCGAACGAGGACGACACCTCCACGGCGATCCAGGCGCCGGAAGTCGTTGCCGACCACACCCCCGCCGCCGAACACAAGGCAGCAGACTCGACTACAGCGGCCAGCTCGGACCAAGTGGAAGCCCAGGCCCCCAGCGATATCCGGCAGGCCACCGCCGCCGAGGAACGCATTCTCGAGTCCGACACCGTCCGCGTCCCGGCAGCCGACGAGACCGCCGAGGCGGTCCGCCGTGCCCAGCGGGCGCTGATCGAGATTCAGCAGCGCCGCGCCGCCGAAGAGCGGCACGCGGCAGACGAAGCCGAACGCGACGACGAGCTGACCAGACAAGCCACAGCGGACCGCGAGCGTGACCTTGAAGCGGCCCGCACCACCGATACCGGCGGCGCACTGACCAACGAGGACTAGCAACACCGCAGTACCGGTGTCTCCCCGCCGCGATGGCGGGGAGACACCCCGACCTTCGGCCGGGCGAAATCCCTTCCCTGGTTGACGTTGGTGGGCTGGTGCCAGACCGCCCCCTCCAAAGTCAAGGGGTTCTCACCTGGAGGACGGCGGCGCTCGCAAGCTCGCTTATTTCCTTGTCCACCAGCTGACAACCCCTTGACTTCGGAGCCTCTAGCGGCCCGGCAGACGGCAGTAGCCGGCAGGCCCCAAGAACGGGCTGCCGTCACACAAAGCCCACCAGCGGCCAAGCAAGGGAGAACCACCAATGACCCCCACCAGCAAGAACCAGAACCAGGCCTCATCCTCAGACTGCGTTGTCGCCCCGCCGATCGAAGGGGAGTTCATCCTCCAACTCGACCCATCGGCGAAGCGCGATGGCCTGGGCAACGTGAAGTTCCGCCTCTACTGGTTCGACCCGTGCACCCCCGCCGAGGGCGGACCGATCGACCACACCCGGGGTCAGGTCTACAACGCGGACCCCGATGACACGATCCGCCGCCTCTACACCGACGGCGCCCGCTCCATCCAGGTGATCCACGCCAACCCGACCTGGCTGGCCAGGTAACCACCCGACTCGGGGAGGGCCGTGGTGAAGGACCACGCACCCACGGCGCCTCCCCGCTCCAACCTGTGAAGGGAAGTGACCCATCAATGACGCTCACCGTGACAGACCTGTTCTGCGGGGCCGGGGGGTCGAGTACCGGCGCGGTGCAGGTGCCCGGCGTGACGGTCCGGCTGGCCGCGAACCATTGGCGACTCGCCGTCGACACACACAACACCAACCACCCGACGACCGATCACGACTGTGCCGACCTGTCCCAGGTGGAGCCGCGCCGCTACCCGCGCACCGATCTCTTGTGGATATCGCCGGAGTGCACGAACCACTCCCAGGCCAAGGGCCGCAAGCGCAACGTGGACGCCACCCCGGACCTGTTCGGGGACACGCTGCCGGACGAGGCGGCCGAGCGGTCGCGGGCGACGATGTGGGACGTGGTCCGGTTCGCCGAGCACCACCCCTATTCCGCCATTGTGGTCGAGAACGTCGTGGACGCCGCGAAGTGGGTGCTGTGGCCATCGTGGCGGGCCGCGATCGAGGCACTGGGTTACTGCACCCACGTCGTCTACCTGAACTCGATGCACGCCCAGGCCGGCGGACTCCCAGCACCGCAGTCGCGGGATCGGCTGTACGTGGTGGCTCACCTGCGCTCGACGCGCTGCCCGGACCTGGACCGGTGGACCCGGCCGATGGCCTGGTGCCCGGGGTGCGGCGAGCTGGTGCGGGCGATGCAGGGATGGAAGAAGGCCGACAAGGTGTGGGGCCGGTACCGCGCCCAGTATGTGTGGCGCTGCCCGCGCGTGGCGTGCCGGAACACGGTGCTCGAGCCGGGCTGGCTGCCTGCCGCCGCCGCGATCGACTGGACGCTGGCGGGGGAGCGGATCGGGGACCGGGCCAAGCCGCTGGCCGACAAGACGATGCAGCGCATCGCCGCCGGACTCGCCCGGTACGCCAGGCCGGAACTGCTGATCCCGGTCGAGGGCCGCGATGGGAAGACCGCCGCTCCGTTGTCGGAGGCGCTGCGGACCATGACGACCCGCAACGAGACCGGGTTGCTGGTCCCGGCGGGCGGCACCTGGAACGAGGCAGCTACGCCGCTTGACGAGGTGATGCGGACCCGGACGACGCGGGAGTCCGAGGCGCTGGTGGTGCCACTGCGGAACAACAACACCACCAAGCGAGTGGGGGACCCGTTCGACACGTTCGCTGCCGCAGGCAACCACCACGGGCTGCTGATGCCGTACTACGGCAACGCGACCAGCCGCGCCACGAGTGAGCCGCACGGCACGTTCACCACCCGCGACCGGTACGCGCTGATCATGCGCAACAACGGCTCCCGCTCCGACGGATCCGAGATGTGCACCCCGGCGACCGAGCCGCTACGGACCCTGACCACGACTGGGCACCAGTCGCTGCTGGAGTCGCAGACACCGACGGTCGAGGACTGCCTGTTCCGGATGCTGGAACCGCACGAGATCGCGGCCGGAATGGCGTTCACCGACGGCTACGTGGTGCTGGGCAACAAGCGCGAGAAGGTCCGCCAGCTCGGCAACGCCGTCACCCCACCGGCCGCCCGCGACCTGATCGCCGCAGTCGCCGAATCCCTCGGCCACGACATGACCGACCTCAGCGACGCCACCAGCTAGAGCCACCGTCCCGCAGCCACACGACAGCCAGGAGGGGGCAGGGGACCAGCAAGCGCAGTAGGGCCCCCTGCCCCTCTCAACTTCAGAAGGAGAATCACCGTGGACACAACCGACCACACCACCGGGCCGGCGCCTGACGACTTCACCACCGCCGTCGCCGCACTCACCAACGCCGTACAGTCCGCCAACCAGGGCAAAGGGTCCGACGGTGCGGAGATCGTCGCGCATGTCCTGGCCACCGTCGTCGCCAACCTCGGATCGACCGCGGCACTCACCGCCGCGCGCCCGGGATCGTGGGAGGCCGACCTGGTCGACCGACTCGTGCGCAGCACCGTCGGCTGGGACGACGACTACCTGATGGCCTACCGCACCGCTCCCATCGAAGTCGTGGTCAACCCTGACGAGGAATTCGCGGACCTCGGAGTGGAAGCCATGTACCAGGCGAGCCTCGAGCACATCGGCGACACCGTCACCGGCGGCCGGTGGACCGGGCCGGCACCGGCCATCGACCTGTCCGAGGACGAGGCCGAGCAGATCGAGGCAGCCGACGAGCTCATCGAAGCCCTCCGGGGGCGCGACACCACTGACTACGAGGAACGGTTCACCGCCGCCGTGCAAGCCGAACTGGAGCGGCTGCGCGCCAGCGACCCCGACAGGTTTCCCGACCGGATCAGCGTCACCGTCCGGTTCGTCGGCTTCGGAACCGATGAGTCCGAGCTGACCGACTCGTGGACCCCCGGCCTGGCAGGCCAGCTCTACCAGCACGCCCGCGAAACGACACCGCTGCCAGGCGCCGACGCCGCACCTGACTGGACCAGCGGCAAAACGCCCGGCGACGCGCTGCTGGCAGCCGGCCACTGGCCCCACCTACGCATCCACGAACTCGCCCACTACGGCACACCGCAGCCGAAGGACACCCACGCATGACCATCAAAGCCCGGCTGTCCGGAGAGCCCGACGACATCGCCCACCTGGTCGCGCACCTGCGGGGGAGGTTCGAGGTCGCCGGTGGGGACCGCGCCTACCCCAACCGCGGATCGTTCGGCGTCCGCGTCTACCTCGAAGTCCGCACCCACCGCCCCGACACCGCCGAAGAGGAGACAGCCAAGGAGATCGACCGATGAACAAGGCCACACGGCGGACTAGGACCGGCAAGGTGCACGCCACGCCCGCGCAACTGGCCCGCGCGGCGCACTGGCACGCCGACCGCGGGATGGCCGTGTTCCCTGTCGTCCCGGGCACCAAGTACCCGGCGGTGAAAGCCGACTGGGAACGCGAAGCCACCACCAGCCACGCCCGGATCGCGAAGACCTGGCGTCACGTCCCCTACAACATCGGAATCGCTACAGGGCCGTCCGGACTGCTGGTCGTGGACCTCGATACCCCGAAGAGACCCGCCGATCTGCCGCCCGAACCCTGGTATGGCCAGGGCGCCACCTGCGGCGCGGACGTGCTCGACCAGCTCGCCGCCGACGCAGCCAGTCCACTGCCGCGCACGCACACGGTCGCCACGCCGAGTGGGGGACGACACCTGTACTTTCGGCTGGCACCAGGGCTCGAGCTCGGCAACACCGCAGGCCGACTCGGCTGGAAGATCGACACCCGCGGCCACGGTGGCTACGTCCTCGGCGCCGGATCCACCATCGACGGCCGCTACTACCGCCTGCTCACCGCCACCGCAGCACAGCACCTGCCGGACTGGATCACCGCACGCCTCACCCAGACCCCCGAACCGACCGAAACCCCCATGCCCACCAGGGATCTGCGCGACGCCAGCGCCTACGCGATGGCTGCGCTCACCGGCGAACTGGACAAACTCATGGCGGCGACCGAGGGATGCCGAAACGACACGCTCAACGCAGCAGCCTTCGCACTCGGCCAACTCGTCGGCGCCAGCCACCTCGACCACGGCGCAGTCCACGACGAACTCGTTTCGGCAGCCGGGCGCATCGGCCTGTCCCGGAGCGAAGCCGAACGCACCATCGCCTCCGGCATGGCCGCCGGGGCGCTCCAACCCCGACGACCTCGCTCGCAGCGAACCTGACCACCGGGCAACAACATTGCCTCTGCGAGCCATACCGCGGGCTCGCAGAGGCAATGTTCGCCTGCGGGGTCAGCTCGCGTGTGCCTAATCCACCTCGATCGGCGGCCGACCCGAGCGACGCCAAGCCCACTCAAGCGTCGCCATGACACCTTCGACGTACCCGGGCCGAGCAGGCCACCCCTTGATCAGCCGCACCTCAGCCGCCAGAGTCTCCGCTGCGATCAGTTCCTCGTGCGCCAGCTGCTGAGTTCTCGAAATGGGCGCGTGCGCCAACTGACGGACCGGCCCGCCGGGATAGTCGAACACGGTGGTCGAGCACGCAAGCCAACGGCAAGTCACCTGCACACCAGTCAGGTACCAATCAACATGGCCGGCAGCCCCCAGCTCGTCAGCCCGACGCTCAGCAGCGACCCAGACCCGAGCAAAGTCCACGAGCGGCACGCGCAGGTTCCCCCGCGGCACCCGCTCGATATCGCGCGCCATCAGCTCCATACCACAAGACGATCCCACGGCGTTCCGACAGTTTGCAGACGTCACTCGGGACCGTGGGCGCCCCGCCACTGTGGCTGATGCCGTCATCGGGAACGCCCGTCGGGTACTTCTCATGAGTTCTCAGTCTGGCCATTTTCGAGTGGCTGTGAGAAGACGAGCTCCGGGCGCCACGCCGACCTCGCCCGTTCGGAGTCGCGGCCCGCAAACGCCTCCAGCAGCGGTACCCCGTATCCGAAATCCGCCGCGACGCGATCGGCGTGCTCATCGGCCAGGAGGGCACACCACGACACCACGATCGGGCGCGGGCCATGGCGATAGCATTCACCGACCGCCGACACAAACACCTGGCCGGTGTCGGTGCGGCCCCGCCCGGCCTCCGTTGTTCGTTCGTCCTCTCATGTGCTTGCCGGCTGAGAACGGCTAGCCCTGCTTCCTTGGCAGTCTCTTCGCTCTGTTGATGGCCCTGATCTTCTTCTGGAGCTCAGCGTCCTTCCTGTCATAGAGGGCCTTCAGTGCCATCTCTAGGATCTCGGCGCCTTCCATGACTTGAGAGGCCGTCAAACCTTCGGTATGGCTTCCGTCGTTACCGATCCACTTGACCGCCTCAAGCATCTTCGCGACGTCGTGGTGCGACTGTTCCAATAGCCCGAGGCGCTCACCGGTTGATAGGCGCCTTCGCTTCTTCTTCCGTGTCATGGTGTTCTGGCGAACTTTCTTGGCGGTCAATAGCTCTTCGACGGCGTACCGCAAGCGATTCGCCGCGGAGCCCGGACTTGCCCAGAGGACGCTCGATGCGCTCTCGATGCCTTGCCGCACCGTCGCTGGTGTCGCCGGCGGTGTCTCAAGAAGACGTAGTGGCGGGTTCGCGTACCGAACTCTGTAGTTCTCCACGAAAGACCCAAGTTCGGGGTTGCCGCTCTCATTGACGATCAGCTGCCAATCCCCCGCCACGGAGACGATCTGTCCACAGCTGCTGTTGTCGCACAGCAACTGGCCATGAAAAGTCCCTGTGAGCTCTTCCGGCCGCCCACCCCTTTGGCGCTTTGCTTCCAGCCTCGCGGAACGGACGTCGCAAGCAGGGACGAGCGTGCCAGGGGCGAGCGTTCCGTCGCCGCAGCTCGGACAAGCTACTCGGGGCCAGTCGGGTTGTTCGATCCAGCCGTCGAGTTTGCTCAGATGCTTCGCCATCGCCTGACAATACGTCAGTCGAGCCATCGTCCGCCGAGCAAAGGAAGGGGGGTCCGGACCGGGTCTGAAACGAAGTTAGTGAGGTTCACGGCCGGGAGCAGTGAGGATGCCTAGCTCAGGAACATGTCATCCGAGCAGGGCGAATGCAGCGATGAGCCGCCGATCGATCCCTTGCTATCACGGATGGTGTCCGACCCGAGGATCTCCGTCGCCCAGGCCGCCCAGATCCTCGGCAAGACCCAAGACCACGTGTACCGGTCGTCAGGCTCGGACGGCTGCGCAGGCGAGGTGAGCCCAACAAGTTCCGCGGTTGGTGCCATCCGACGTGCTTCAGTGCCGCTGACCGCGGCACCCGATGACGGATGCCGCGCACTTGCTCGGAGGCACAGCGAACGATGTCCGCCGACAGATCACCGACGGCAAGCTGACCCTGGAGCCGGCCTCGCAACGCCTGGTTATGAGGCTGACGACGTTCGAATACTGTCCCGCGCGCGGACCCGACTAGCCGGCCAAGCCACAGCCCAGCGGCCAGAGGGACACGTCAATACGCTGACCGCGCCGCAGATTCTTGGCCTCAGCGTCTCCCGAATCCGCCAGCTCGCGTCCTCCGAGCAACTGCCTGCCATCCGGCAGCAGGGCCGCTAGCGCCAGGACTGGCCTCCTGCGGAGGAGGACGGCCGCCGCTCGGCTGAGGCCGGGAGCGGAACCAGCTCGACAACCTTGTCCGGTCCGACCGTGACCGCCCGGCGCGTGGTGTCGAAGTAGCCCTCGATGTTCCCGCTGAGGTTTGCGTTGAACCGGGTAGATCCTGTGCTGGATTTCTCCTGGCAATGCGCCTGGGTGTCCGACGGTGGGGTGCTCACGCCTTGGGGGCAGCGGTGCTCGGAGGACCAGGACGACGACTACGAGGGCATGATCCCGGCCGTGACGGTGATCGGGATGGGGATGACCGGGTCGAGGAGGACGGCGCGGCCTGGCTCGCCGACCAGATCGCCGCCAACTCCCAACTCCTGACGGCCAGCACCGCGGGCTGCTGTCGTGTTGTCACACGCCTGAGCGGGACCATTACGGCGATCCGGGGCCTGACACTGTGGCCATGGGCAACTTGTCGCCCGAATTCACTGGGCCGGTCCAGTTGGAACTAGCCAGGGCAGCGGAACAGCTGCCCGGCAGCGCGGCATGCTCGTCGACACACGGCGAGCCGAAGGGGCGGTGGAAGTCGCCCAGGGCGGCCTTGCGGAGGAGGAAGCTTTTCTGCACCAAGCAAGCCGACACGCCGATGGCGACAGCCAGGCCTACGAGAGGCGTTGCTCGGGCCTCGAGCGAGCAACCAAGAGCCACAGCCAGCCAGCTCAACGGTCGCTTCTGCCGATGCGCGTGCAGGGACCGCCATGGTCGGTGGAATCTGATCTTCGCGGGCTCCGCGGAGCAGTGCGCTCATCTGTCGACAAGGGCTGGCGGTCCCGGGCGAACAGACTTGAATCTGGTCGGCGTGTCAGTTGCGCGCTGTCGGAAGGCGTCGGCCCTGAGGGGGTGAAGTGGGCGCCCGCGGTGCCTGGCACTAGATTCGGCGCGGGTGAAGCCGAGGAGGACGCGATGAGGACGACCACCGTCGATGACGAGCTGCCGGACTGGAGCACGCTCGACAACCGTGAGTGGCCCACGCTGATCATCGGCAATGGTCTGAGCATCAACCTGTGGAGCGACTTCCGCTACGACAGTCTGTTCAGCAAGGCCATGTTGTCGTCGGAGGCAGCAGACATCTTCGCGGAACTGGACACGACCAACTTCGAGACGGCGCTGGAGTGCATCCACCACGCGCGGCTCGTGCTCGAAGCGCTCAGGCGGCGCACCAACCAGGTGGACACCGTCTACGCCGAAGTCCGCGACGCGCTCTTTGAGGCGGTGACAGACGCACACCTCAAGTGGAGCCGCTTTCCGGTGAACTCGCACAAACAGATTGCGGAGACACTCGACGAGTACGAGTCCGTCTACACGACGAACTATGACCTATGTCTGTACTGGTCCCACCTGCAGAACCGCGCACGGGTGGACATTGTGGACTACTTCTGGTCCCAGCCGGACAACCGGTTCGATCCGGCAGACGTGACTTTGAGGTCTCCCCGACTCACCCCCGTTTACTACCTGCACGGTGCTGTGCATCTGTGGCAAGATGACGAGAACGACAACGGCAAGTGGACCAACGCCGATGGCGGCAACCTGCTGTCCCTCGCTTCGAACTACACGGCGAAGTCGAGCCGCCGACCTCTCTTCGTCAGCGAGGGCACCTCCAGGGCGAAGGTGCGTACCATCCAGCGGTCTCCGTACCTGAGCTTCTGCCTCGAATCACTCGCTGACGATGAACAGGACGCCGTCATCTTCGGGCACTCGCTGAGCGCACAGGACCAGCACATCGTCGACGCGATCAACGCGGGTCCGAAGCGGAAGGTGGCGGTGTCCATCTACCCGAGTGGCAATCCCCAGAAGGTCATCGAAGAGAAGGTCCGCATTCAACAAGCACTCGACCGCCACAGGGTCTCCTTCTACGACTCGACAACACATCCCCTCGGGGACCCAGGACTTAACATCCCGTAGCCGCGAGGAGGTGGATCGCGGAGTACGAAGGACTGCACGCGATCATGGCCGTCAGGGACTGTGCGCTCTCTTGCCTGGGCGGCTCACGCAGCCGCTCGGGAGGCCGGGCGATCCGGTTGCCGTAGCCCGCCGCTCGCGCCGCGGGCTACACAGCGGCGAGCCTTCACCTCGCCGGATCTTGGTCGATATCGCAGCGGTGCTCTCCACGGCTCGTGGGTCGCACGGCCGGCCCACCGACGGCTTCTAGCCGTCAGCCGGGCCGGGCCACTCAGCTCGGTCGGGCTGATTCGCCGTGACCCTCCGATGCCCTCCTCTGTATCGCGAGTAGCGAGATCTCAGCTCGCCGATGAGTTGGCGATATGGTTCTGCAGGGGGATGATGCCCACCCCCCTTCCAAATGGGCGGGACGGCAAGACGGGCGGGATGGGACCTAGTGTGACTCTCAAGCCTCTTCGACAGATGTGTGAGCCGCGCGAAGACGTGGTGAAAGGTGGGCTGAGCGATAATCACTTCGCTGCCCAGTTGGACAAGATTATCCGTGATCCGCTCAACTACCCGGTGTACGGCGACCCTGAGCAATTCTTCGCGTTGACATATCCAACCACTGGGTTGACGACGCTGCTGACTAAGGCCTTCGGCCGCGTGCAAGGCGTGGGCGGAGGAGGTGGAGAGAATGGAGTGCTTCGGTCGGAGACCTCGTTCGGCGGCGGGAAGACGCACGGCTTGACCGCCGTGTACCACCTGGCACGCGGTGCTCGGCCGGGAAACGTTGGCGACTTCCTGGACCCGAAGCTGCTCCCTGAAGGCCCGGTGCAGATCGCCGCAATCGTCGGAGACGCGCTCGACCCGTCCGCAGGCCTTGAGACGAACGGCGTGACAACATTTACAATCTGGGGCGAGATGGCCGCACAGATCGGGCCTGGGGCATCAGCCGTGATGGCTGCGAATGACGCGCAGCGGACTGCACCGAGCACTCATACAATGGTGCGCTCATTCGGTGGGCAGCCAACGATCGTGATCATCGACGAGATCGCGCAGCATCTTAGGCAAGCGTTGAAGTCCGGAAGCGAGGATGTACGACGGTACGCCCAGTCTGTCCCGGTGTTCCTGAAGAACCTCTTCGAGATCGCTGGCGACCCTACCAACCGTGTCGTTGCGATCGTGACACTCGCGTCAGGTACGGACACCTTTGGCAAGGAAACGAACGAGATCGCGGACCTCCTTGACGAGACGAGCGAGTCCGCCCGGGTCGCGGTCGCCGAGGCTGCCGACGTGCTGACCCGGATGGTGCAGCCTGGCGCGGTGATCAAGCCCGCCGAGGACACCGAGATCGGGGAAATCCTCAAGCGGCGCCTGTTCGTACACATCGACTCGGCGGCAGCGGCTGACGCAGCTCGCGCCTACCGCGGCCTGTACGAGACGCTTGCAAGAGAGGGCGAGCGGTTCTCTGGCGGCGCGGAGGCACCCGCAACCTACGCGGCGCAGCTCGAGAAGGCATACCCATTCCACCCAGAGTTGGTGCGGGTTCTCGACAAGCGGCTCGGAGCAATCCCGAGGTTCCACCGCGCACGCGGAGCGCTCAAGCTGCTCGCCGAGGTCGTCTCCGGAATTTACCGCGACGGTGACAACTGCGACGTCATCAACGTCGCCGACATCGATTACAGCGACGAACCGGTACTTGCACACCTCACCAGCAACCTCGGCCGACCCGAGTTCGCGAGGGTCGCCGAAGCAGACCTCGCAGGACCGGCGTCGCACGCCGCGAGCGTTGACGCACACGTTTTTGGCGGTAAGCCGCCATACGCGACGAGGGTGGCGCGGACGGTCTTCATACACTCCCTTGAGATGACAGTGACGGCGGGGGCCGGCCGGTCAGAGTGGCTGCTCGGCACGATCCGACCGGGTGAGTCCACGACTCTGTTGGAGAAGGCGCTCACCGAAAACGAACGGATCTGTTGGCACCTCTCCTCTGACGGAGCCAGGTGGCGGTTCCATGTCGAGCCAAATGTGAATGCCATTCTGGAGGAGGAGAAGGGTAATGTTCAGCACACGCGCGTGGCGACTGTGCTGGACGACCTGCTAGCCAAGGCGTTCGGAAACGACGGCGGCGCCACAACTGTCCTCTTCCCAACTGGCCCGGCGAGCTTGCCTGATCAGGCGGACCTGCGCGTCGCTGTGGTCCACCATGATCAACGGACCGTACTTGGCCTTGATGCTGACGCTCCGGACCAGTTCCTGGTTGACATGCTCGACACGGTTGGCCAGTCGAAGTCACCGCGGAAATTCCGCAACAGTATTGTGTTCGTCCTTGCTGACACTGATCAGGTCGGTGCCCTGCGCGATCGCGTTCGAGGCCTGATTGCCGCGGACGTCATCGCCGGGGATGTGGCCCGCATGAGCCAGTTCTCCGCCGACGTACGCAAAAAGATTGAGGCCTACCAAAAGAATGCTCGACTCGAGGCCCGCGTCGCGATCACTCGTTGCTTCAAGCACGTTTACTTCCCCACTCAGGACAAGGCTCATGGGCACCTTCGGCACCGCGAACTCCAGGCGCAGCAGCAGGGAGATACTCGTTCAGCGACGGCAGTCGTCCTTACGCTGCTGGATGATGAGGGCAAGATCCGCAAGGACAAGCCCTCCTACGATTGGTTGAAGGCGAAGGCGTGGCCAAGCTCCCAAGCATCAGTCACCACTGAGGCGCTCGCGAACTGGTTCTGGATTGACCACAGTTCGCCGATCATCCGAAATCTGGGGCTGGTCCGTGAATCTATCCTCGACGGTATGCGCAACGACGGGTGGGTCTACTACGACGCATCGAACGGCCGCGCTTACACCTCTACCTCGATGGCCGGGCTCTCCGTGGAGTTCCGACCCGACGCCGAGTTGATGACCGTCGCCGAAGCGAGCGGACGAGGTCTGTTGACCCGTAAGCCAACTGCCGGCGACCTGAAGGGGATAGTCACGGGTAGCAGCGTTGCAACAGGCGCTCAGGTTCGCGCCACTCTGGAGGAGAAGTGTGGTGGCGAGCCCAGCAAGGCTGATGTGCTGGACCTGCTTGCCGCCGCCGTGAGCCAGCACAACTACGACTGGCTCGTCATCACAGACAGCGACCCTGGCATGGGAGTGCGTGCACTCACCCCCACGCAGATACGCGAGAAGGGCCTGGACGGTCTACGGATTATGACCCGACAGACGGCCGATACCTCGGGCGTCGAGATCCCATCCCGCAAGGTGGAGAGAAACAAGTTCCAGGCATCGGGGCCGTCAGGGGTCGCAGTCGCTCAGATCGCCGACAAGGTGAGTGACTCCGGCAAGGCCCTGTCCGGCCTGTCGATCCAGGCCAATGCCGACGATCAGATCGGCACCGGTGATATCGACTTGCTGATCGCTACCCTCGGCATGCTTCAGCGGTATGACATCACAGTGAGCGCAGATCTGACCGCCGAGTTCAGCGGTATTGACGGCGCATTGGAGTTCTCGGGGCGCGGCGACAGAAAAGACTATCAGGCGCTGAATGCCACCCTGAGCAAAGTTCTGACCGCCGCCACCGCGGTCGCGGGTACGGTGCGTCTTGACTTCGCCTTCGCAGATCCGGTGTCGATTGAAGGCCCCGAGTTCACCCAGCTTGCCACCGTGCTCAAGACCCTCAATGTCACCACGACAATAGTCATCGCGGAAGTAGCGAAATGACTCACGGAAAGTCCAATGGCCTTGCAGCGCGTCGGATCGGCGCGATTCCCGATGGCGCGCGAGCCTTCCGGCTCACAGTGAAGCCCGGCCCAAGCGACACGTACGGTCTGGCGATCGCGGAGTCGTACGGAGATGGCACCGGGCCCACGACGCCTGTGCTCACCGCCACCGCTCCGCAGGTCAGTCGAGTTGTCGACGCAGTGTTGGCGGCGGTCAGGGCCACCGGTCACTCTGCAGGCAGGCTCGCCGTCGAGCACGGAAGGCCCATCCCGCTGGACGAGGCTGCGGGCGTCCGTCTAGCCCTCACCCTGTTTGCCTCCCAACCAGTCACCAAACATGATCGGATCCGTTCGATCGTCGCCGGTGTGAACACGATGAGTGTCGAGGAGACGTACTACTGGTACGCCAAGTGCGTCGGGCCGAGCGCGATACGTGCGCGCCGAGCGTTGCGCATCCTTCTAGCCGACAACAAGACCGGAGCCTGAAGTGAACGAAAGCAAGTCGGGCGGCCCCCGAGTTCTCATTGAGGATTGGCTCCCAGTCACCGAACTCGGCATCGAGTCGAGGCGCGAACGCGCCGCTGCCTCAGCTCTGCCACCGTTATCGTTTCTCCACGTTTGGTGGGCTCGACGTCCACTGGTTGCCTCAACCGCGGTTGTCCTTGCTGGCCTGTTGCCTGCATGGACTCGAAGCCTTGCTGATGCCTTCCCCGACGCTCTGCCGCTCCGAAGCGAGAAGGCTTACCATCGCTGGCTGTTTCACCTTGTCGGCATTTGGGGAGACCCGATCGCTGCGCGCCGCGCTTATGACGCCGCCGTCGCCAGTGGACAGCGGATCCCCAACCCGTACACGTATAGGCAGGCGTTTCGGAACGCGATTCCGCGCGAGGACATCGACCTACTTCACGACGTCCTCCGGCGGACGTGGGGAGACCTCCCGCTCGTCGCCGACCCAACCGCGGGTGGCGGAAGCATTCCCTTCGCCGCCAGCCGT
Source organism: Kribbella steppae (assembly GCF_004342025.1). Classification (GTDB taxonomy): domain Bacteria; phylum Actinomycetota; class Actinomycetes; order Propionibacteriales; family Kribbellaceae; genus Kribbella; species Kribbella steppae. Next base: position 392,671 of record NZ_SLWN01000003.1, read on the forward strand.
CTGGGAATCCCCACCTATGCTAATGATCTAAACGGCGTGGCAGTCAGCGTCCTCAAGGCGGGTGTAGAAATCCCAGCCAGGCGGGGGCTTGACCTCAAGCCGCACTTGGAGATCTGGGGCAAGGAACTGGTCCGCCGTGTCGGGTCTCGACTCAAGGAGTACTTCCCGAGCGGTCCCGACGAAGTCGTCGCCACCTATCTATTCGCCAATGCGGTGATGTGTCCGCGCACAGGTCGCCTCGTCCCCCTGATGCCGGACAAGTGGCTGCGCAAGCAGAAGGGCAAGGAAGCAGCAGTTCGACTCGTTACCGTCCTCGACGGCAACGAATTGGACGAGCCGATGTTTGAGGTGTTGACCGGTGGCAGCGTCGACAGCAAGGAAGCCTCATTAGGAACGGTGCGCGGGGGTAATGGTGTCAGTCCATACGATGGGTTGATAATCGACGGGGAGTACATCAAGGCTGAAGCCAAAGCGAGGCGCATGCGGGAGATCTTATATGCCGTTGCCGTCCGCACGCCCACCGGCGAAAGGCAGTTTCGGGCGCCGACGGCGACTGATCTGGATGCTGTCTCCGCCGCCGCGGCTCGGTTCGACTCTGTTCGCCCGGAGTGGCAGAGCTCCGGAGTACTGCCTAACGAAGATATTGCCGACGAGGCCAACTATGAGCGTGGCCACCGCATGTACGGCAGAAACTCGTGGATGGACATGTTCACCCCTCGTCAAGCGTTGGTGCACGGCACCTTTAGTGACGAGTATGCGCGCCTAGTCCCGGAAGTGCGCCAGGCGTTGGGTGCAGACGCGGACGATGTCCTCTTCGAGCTGGCGCTCATGCAGGGAAAAGCGCTCAGCTACAACAGTCGCTATTGCCGGTGGTATGTGAGTCGTCAGGTGATAGCGCAAATCTTCGAGAAGCACAACTTTTCATTCAAATGGACTTTCGCTGAGTTCGAGGGAGCCTCGGCGCTATACAGTTGGTGCCTGGACCAGTTGGTCGATGCGTATGGCGGCATAGCTAAACTCGTGGACGAGACAGGGGCAAGTGGGCTCGTTAACAAGACGCCATTACAGCGAAGAGTGACGATCACGCAAGGTGGAGCTGCGAAACTACCCACGGTAGACGATAAGTCGGTGGCGCATCTCTGCATGGACCCGCCATATTACGACAATGTGATGTATGCAGAGTTAGCGGACTTCTTCTATGTCTGGGAAAAGCGCACATTGGGTCGTATTGCGCCCGAGTTCTTCAATGGTATCTCGGATCGAGATAATGAGGCTGTAGCGAACCCGGCACGGTTCGCCGCGATGGGAAAGCGGAAGAAGGAACTAGCGGACCTTGACTACGAGTCCAAGATGACTGAGATCTTCGCAGAATGCAAGAGGATTCTTCGTGATGACGGCGTCATGTCTGTGATGTTCACTCACAAGCGCGCCGAGGCTTGGGATACCTTGGGAATGGGACTCCTCCAAGCCGGCTTTACCGTGGAGACCTCCTGGCCCGTCAATACTGAGCCTGAACGAGGAGCTCATCAAGAGAAGCTAAATGCTGCGGTGTCGACAGTGATGTTGGTGTGCCGCAAGGGCAAGGTCGATTCAGGATCGCGCGTATTCATGGACGATATAGAGGAAGAAGTGCGCTCCGCGGCTCGCGATGCGGCCACAAGATTTCGCGCTGTCGGGATTGAAGGCGTCGACCTTCTGCTATCGACGTACGGACCGGTCTTGTCGGTCATCTCTGCCCACTGGCCGGTTTACTCCGTGGAGGCTGCTGATGACGGCCGGTCACGTTTGCTCCGCCCAGATGAGGCGCTGAGTTTAGCCCGCGAGGAGGTTGTGCGGATGCAGCGGCGCCGGATCATCGGGCGAGAGGTCCAGATTGATAATCATTCCGACTTCGTGCTTATTGCATGGGAGACGTTTAAGGCATCTGAATTTCCGTTCGACGAGGCACGCCGCCTCGCTCTCGCCGTCGGTGGACTTGACGTGGACGAACTGGCCCAGGCAAGGATTGTTGAGAAGAAGGCGGGCACGGTGCGTCTCTTGGCTCCGGCGGAGCGACAGCGCCGCGGCGGCGATGACACATCAAGCGGCGTTCGCCTGGAAGCCACCCACTTCGAGTACATGAATGACGCTGTCGACACAGTGCTACACCTCGCCGCGCTCGACGGGATGGGGCAAGCGAAGACGTTTATGGACCGGCTAGATCTGACCGCGGACCAACGCTTTCTTGCGTACGTGCAAGGACTGGTCAACGCCATTCCACGGGCGAAGGTCAAGGGTGACTGGGTGATTCCGCAGGCCGGGCTGCTCGACACTCTGGTGACCGCCTATCTGCCAGAGGTGACGATTCCCAGAGAGCCGGCGTTCGGGTCGGTCATGTCCAAGCAGGAGCCTCTGTTCGAGTGACCGCAGTGGCCTCAGGCCGTGGTGAATCGCATGGGCAGCGAGTGAGGGGTACGCATGGAGGGTTCCGGGTCAAGTGATGTATCCGCCATGGACGGGCGCGCGCTAGGGCTGCACGGTCTGCCGCTGGTCGGCACCTACTCGACTGGTGACAACGCGTTGCGCGGCTTCTACTTGCCGGCGCTCGCGGCTTCGTGCGCTTACGACCGGATGGCCGGCTATTACTCGTCGACAGTGCTCCGGATCACCGCGCGGGGCTTGCGCCGGTTCCTCACGAATGCTCAGGACCATGGCGGTCGAATGCGTCTGATCGTCGGCGCGCAGTTGTCCGCTCAGGACGTAGCTGCAGTCCGTGCGGGCACGCTCGAACGCGCGGAGGCGATTGGTCGGGCGGCCAGGGCGTGCCCGGTCGACTTCGACGGCGACGCCACCGGGGACAGCTACCTGCGAATGCTTGGCTGGATGGTGCGGGAAGGTTTGCTTGAGATACGCGTTGGTGTGCCCTTGGATGCGGACGGCCAACCCTTGGCGCCGGCGGAGGCGCGGGGGTACTTTCACTCGAAGTATGGTGTCCTCACCGATCAGTCAGGGGATCAGGTCGCCTTCATCGGCTCGGAGAATGAGACTGCGTCAGGGTGGCTGTACAACCACGAGACGTTCTCCGTCGCGCCTTCATGGGATCCGGCGATATGGAAATGGCAGGGTGCAGATATCGTCAGGCGGTTCGAGGAGCATTGGGCAAATCACCCGGATGCGGGCTGGGCCATCCTGCCGCTGGCCGATGTCGACGACCGACTGCTGAAGATGGTCACGCATGACTATATGCCGCCGGACCACGATCCGATTTGGGCCGCATTGGGCCTTAGAGATCCCGACGGAGCTGGCATTGAGCCTGAAGCTGACCCCACCGAGCAGCACGAGGAAGCCGCGTGGGCGGATCTGGTCGATCTAGCCCAGGAGCCGCTGAGGACCCCATTCACCGGGGCTCTGAGCGCTCCTGTCACGCCTCTGCCGCATCAGGCGAGACTGCTGCACCGCGCGGTCGGCACCTACCCCCGCAGCTACCTGTTTGCTGACCCTGTCGGGTTCGGCAAGACGATTGAAGTCGGCCTCGTTCTCCGCGAACTGCTGCTATCCGGCAAGGCGAACAATGCATTAATCCTCGTTCCTGCCTCTGTACTCAAGCAATGGCAGGAGGAGTTGGCTGAGAAGATCGGTCTTCTCGTGCCCCGATATGTGGGCAGCGAGTTCTTGGACTTGGAGGATCGGTCGGTGAGCACGCCGGAGAATTCCAGCCCTTGGTCGGCGTTCCCGATAGTTCTGGCGTCTTCACACCTGGCTAGGCGTCGAGCTCGCCGAGACGGCGTGCTTGCAGCAGGGCCGTGGGACGTCGTCGTCGTCGATGAGGCGCACCACGGCAGGCGCCGCGGCTCCAAACCAACCGACACCCCTAACTCGCTGCTGTCACTGCTGTTGGCAATGAAGGACAACGGCTCGTGGCGGGCACTGTACTTGGCGACTGCGACGCCAATGCAGATGAACCCACACGAGGCGTGGGATCTCATCAATCTCTTCGACCTGCCAGGGCGATGGAGCCGATCCGCCGCCGATTTCGTCTCTTACTACACACAGTTGCGCGAAGAGCCAGCCCAGCGAGCCTGGCTCCGGCTCGCCGCGATGGTCAACGACTATCTGTCCGACCCAGATGCTGATCGCGCCAGCGGCCTGGAGACGGCGATCAAGGCAGAGCTAGGGCCGGTCAGATCACGGAAGATCACGCGAATCCATAATCAGCCACTGCCGACCGAAACTGCCGCGGCGCTGAGCCCAACTGAGGTTCGGCTAATGGATGCATGGTTGCGCCATCACACGCCGATGCGCGATCGAGTATTTCGCAACACACGAGATACGTTGCTGGCGTACCAAGCGGCGGGAATTATCGGCCCCGAAGTCACTATCCCGGAACGGCACGTGCAAGACGTGTTCATCGACTTGGACCAGCGGGAACGGCGGCTGTATGAGCGTATTGAGAACTACATCCGCCGTTACTACAACGCGTACATGGCCGGAAATACTACGCAAGCTCTCGGTTTCATTATGACCGTATACCGACGCCGCCTCACCTCATCCTTCTATGCCATTCGGTGCTCACTTGAGAGGCGTCTGGCCGCGCTCGAACACGGCGCGACGCTCGGCGATTTGCTCACCGATGACGACCAAGCCAGCCTCGACGAAAGCCCTCTTTTCGACGTCGATGATCTGGATATCAGCGTCCGCCTGCTAGAGGGCGAGATCGCAGAGCTGCGCGACTTCGTCGCCGACCTCGCCACATTCGCCGGGGAAGACACGAAAGCTTCGCGACTTGCAGATGATCTCGCCGAGTCGCTCGCCACCTACTCCTCTGTCGTCGTGTTCACCCAGTACACGGACACGATGGACTATGTGCGCGAGCGGCTGTTGACTGCTGGATACGACAAGGTCGGCTGTTACTCCGGCCGCGGCGGCGAGTTATGGGACGGGGGTGCGTGGCGACACGTATCCAAGGCCGAAGTCAAGGACGAGTTCAGGCGCGGCGGGCTACACGTACTCATCGGCACGGACTCGATGAGCGAGGGCCTTAACCTGCAGACCTCCGGCCGGCTGATCAACTACGACATGCCATGGAACCTGATGAGGGTCGAGCAGCGTATCGGCCGTGTTGACCGCATCGGCGCAACCTACAAGGAAGTGCGTGTCACGAACTACTTCTACTCCGACACGGTGGAAGAAGCAGTCTACCGGGGCATCGCAACCAATTACGGCGACTTCACCGACATCGTAGGGTCCGCCCAACCCGTGCTTGGAACTATCGAAACCGCAATCGCGCAACTTGCACTGACCGACGCAGCCTCCTCCCGGGAGCAGCGTGAGGCCGACATCGACGAGGCGGTCAACCAGATCAGGGGTGACATCGCAGTCGCAGGCCGCCAGGCGGTCCGTCTGGACGACCTAGGGGATACGCCGTACCTCGATTACGCGTCGGCTGAAGCGCTCGCCCTACCCGATGACGTGAAGGATCATGGCCAAGTCGAGAAACTTCGTCAGCGTCTGCTGGCCAATCCGCTAACTCGAGATCTGCTCAGCCCTGTGCCAGGCAGGGACGGCATCTACCGATACCAACCGCCCCGGGTGCCGTCGGCAATCTCATTCGCACCAGGAAGCCACCCCACTACACCCGAAGAGGTCCGCGGAGAGGTAGGCAGTGGGTCGTTACTGGTGACTTTCGATCGCGACGTTGCCGATCAGTCGCCAGATGTGCTCTACGCCACCTACGGTACGCCCTGGCTGGATGCCGTTCTGCCAGCCCCGCCCGACTAGCCCGACGCGGCGGTGATGACTTGATCGAGCGTGTCGACGCTCGCGGCAGGTGTGCAGCGTCCCCCTACTGGTCGTGGATTCTCCACTTCTCGAAGGTGCGTAGGGGGCGCACTCGGGCTGCGGCGCCTTCGACGAATGGCCGCCGGGCAGGTTTTTTGGGGACCTGCGGGCTTGCTGGACCAGCCCAGTACTGTCCGAGCCACCGCTGCGTCTACGGTCACCCATGGCGGACAGTCACTGCGGGATCGGGCCTAGTCCGGTGGCGGTTCGGGTGACGGGACGCCGAGCTCAGCGAGCGCTTGAAGCGCTTCTGGGAACGGTTCTACATGCGGCACGTGGGGGATGGCGGTAGCACTCTCTAGGCTCCGTTGCAGCGCGAGGGCGCGCGGGCTGAGCAGGCCCGTCAGTCGGTAGTGTCGCCACAGCGTCCGCGGTCCGCCTCGATCAATGGTGAACAGGTCTGGCCGGCGCCAGATGCATAGCGCCCACTTGTCGCTCGTAGAGCTCGCCCACGCACCGATGATCTCGGCGTCTTGGGCAGCGCCGACGGCCTCAAGTGCGATGAGCATAGGGTTGCCGAATCGTCCGACGACGTGCAGCATTCTCTCGCCGTGCCGATGCGCGTCGCGGTCGAGTTCGGCGAGCGCCCACAGCGCGTCCGCAACTGGGTCGTTCTGCACGACGTCCGCTGCGATGGCCTCGACGGTCTCAATAGAGACGCTGCTGCCAAAGGCGTTTCCGAGTAGCTGGGTGTACTCCTCGATGTAGGTGCGGTCAGCGGCGACGAGTAGGTGCGCGACGGCGCCGGCCGCATTGTCGAACGCCGTTGTCTCCTGGGTGTGCACGTACCGGGGGGCCGCGGACCGGAGCACACTGAGCGCGACCGCGGCCAGGCTGCCGATCTGCGGCTCGGCCGGTACCGGAATTTCGGCGCCGCCGATCTTTTGCAAGGACTGGGACAACAACCCGACCCAGGAGTAATCGTCGCGGTCCCAGGCGCCGGCGGCCGCGGTCCACAGCAGCAGCCGGGTGACCAGCATTCGCTCGGGTGCCCCCACCTGCCCGGCGGCCGCAGTCATTCGCTCGGCCCATCGCCGGTACCGGCGGCGGACCCCAACTTCCGCTGTGCTGAGGTCGGGAATGACCGTAGGTGTCTCGGCTGTGTCGGCCTCTTGCTCGGCCGCGATGTCCTCGACGCTGTCGTCGTCGAGGCCAGCCTGCTGGTCACTGACCATTTCGTCGGCCCAGCTGACTGGCAGCAGTGCTTCGAAGGCTGCCCCCGTCCCGCCGGGGAGCGCTGGCAGGCCGAGTGCAAATCGAAGTAGCGGATGCCCGATTCGACCGGCGCATTCGTCCAGGTAGCGCTCCCAGCCGTCGAGGTCGTCGTCGAGTGGGCTCGAGACACTGTCGTGCCCCGAGCGGTCGGCTGCGACGACTTGTGGTGGCGCAGGTGGCAGATTTGACTTGAGCGTGACCAGGTCGCCGAAGAACTTCTCGGCGAGCCGAGGGTCGGCGAACAGGTCGTCGGGGCGCGTCGCTGGAGTGTGCACCGCCGTGATCCCGGGGCGCTGAACGACGCGCACAGGGTCGACGACGAAGACCAGATTGCTGTAGCGCAGGGCTCCCTCTTCGGCTGTCGTGACTAGCCGCAGTCGACTGCCGCCGTCGGCGGACACGGTGAGGTTGGCCTCGGTGGCGCCTGCGGCGACCTCACCGACTCGTTCCCATGTCTCGGGAGGGCTAGCGGCGGCCGAAAGCTCAACGTGTCCCCGAGCCGTAAGCGCCCGGGCGAACATGATGTGCAGCCCGTTTGCGGTCCGGGTGGCGCCGAGCATCAGGGCTCCAACTCGGGCCGAACGGCGAACGTCGAACTGCTTGCCGGCAACGGCAGCCGGAGCCACCCGACCACCCTCAGGAAGCAGGCTCATCGGCACGCGGGTGATGAGTCCCAACTCGCAGTTGCCACCGTTGGCGAGTGGTTGCAGCAAGGCCGCGCCCGATAGGTTCGGGCTCCCGGTCAACGCGTACCGCGCGCCGCCCACGGTCCATTCGATGAGCTTGCCGTGCCGGTATCGGGACTCCCCGTCTTGGCGCAGCTCGGCATCCCACTGCTCTGCGAGCGCACGTACGGCGGGCCCGTCGAGCTGGGTCAACTCCGGTTGGTAGGAGATTCGCAACTGTTGCGGCTGCAGCCGATCGACGAGCTCCCGAAGGGCGACCGCACCCGGATCGTGGAACGGCGCGCACACGGCGAGTTCCTCTACTGGCCCCACCGGCAGGTGGTCGAGGATCGGGGCGGGACTGGTGGAGACAAGGCGCACCCCGTCATCGATCACCTCCGCCGCCTGCCCAAGAAGCTGGTCCAAGTGTCCGGCCACCCTTGTGAGCGCGTCTGGGACGCCGTGGGAGAGCCGGACGAGTTCCGGCAGGTGACGCAGCCAGCTCGCGAGGTCGGCGAGGGACTTGGGGCAGGACGTGGCGTCGCCATACAGCACTGACCACAATTCCGCGTTCGCCTGCCATCCGGCGAGGGTCGCGTTGCCTGATCCGATTGCAGCGGTCACCCGACTCGGCCCGGCGATGAGCACTAGTTTTGGGTGGAACGCTCCGCCGCAGAGCGCCTGCCCGGGCAGGTAGGTGCGGCCGGCGCGGCGGGCGGCTCGGGGATCTGGCTGGCTCATCCGAGCGTCGCCGACGGTGGTGACGCGGGCGCCGCATGCCTGGGCCGCGCCGAGACCAAACGCCTCGAAGAACCCGAGGTCGATTGTGTATGACAGCAGCAGGACGTCTTCCGCCTGCCGGTCGCCGTGCTGTTCCTCCTCGAGAAGCAGCGTGAGCGGCGACGCAAGTGTCATTTTCGTCTTCTGAAGTGTCACGTTTCACCCAAGGAGTGCCTCGCCTGCGGAGGTGACCTGCCAGGTTCCCTCAACCCGGGCGACGACACCGGCGCCGGCGAGGACGGTGGTCAGCTGGTCGAGCCGCAGGCCCACGTCGGCGCGGCCCTCAGCGCTGGTCTTGAACAGCAGGCCGCCGCGCTCCTGAAGCCGCGTGGGAAGCCACAGCGTGCCATCGGCGCGACGGCGAGCCTTCGCGAGGGCGACGCGCTGGGCGCGCAGGAGTAGGTCAGCGGTGAGCCGACGGGCGAAGTCGCGTAGCGACGTGGGCGCGGCTTCTGTAAACCGTCGCGCGGTCCATTCCGGGGCGAGGTCGATGCCGCGGCGGTCGCCGAGGAACGCGTCGCGGACGTGACCGGCGAGCTCGTCCACTCGCCGCGCATTGACGGCGAGCACCGACAGTTCCCGCAGCGGTAGCACGAGGTCGCTCCCGCGCAGCTGTTGTTCGGCGGGCGCCGGCGTGCCGGACGGTGTCCGGGTCGCTGGGAGCTGGTCGAGGAATGCCTGCACTGTGACGTCAGGTAATGAGTCGGCGAATGAGTCGGCGACGGCGTCTGCCGGCGTGAGCCCGTTGACCTGCTCAACCAGCCACGACCACAAGCGCCGCCACGCCCCTACGTTGTAGTTGCGGAGGATGACTCCGCGCCAGGCGCTGGTCGCGGCGAGGCCCCTGGTCACGCGATCGCTGGTGACGAAGTCGCCGAACGCGATGACCGGGGCCAGGTCGGCAGTGACGTCGGAGACCTGGTGGGTTTGCATGATGCGCGTGATTAGCCGGATCGTTTCGCGCCGGGTCCCGGCCCGCGATCGCGGGTCGGCCTCGGTCGTGGCACACAACAGCTGTGCCAGCCAGCGGCCGTCCGGCGAGTCGCCCCCTGCGCACACGCATAGATGGGTGTGCTGACGCAGATCGTCGACGACAAGCTCTGGCCGTCGTGCCAGGTCCAGCAGATCATCCAGCCCGGCTCGGACTGCACCAGCATCGCTGGCGGGCCCTGGAGTCGGTACGCCCTTGGCGGCGAGTACACCCAACGTGACCTCGGAAGCGAAGTACGGGAACCAGAACCCCCACGAGTTCTGGACATAGCCGTCCTTGCCTGGCTGCGATGCCTCCGCGACATCGACGTGACCAGCGCGCAGCCTCCGGGCCAGCGCGTCCGTCCCGTGAGCCCGGGGCAGACCGACGTGGCTGTGCTCGTGTGTCCATGACACGGCGGCGAGCGCCACCTCTGTACGGCGCAGCAGCTCCTGCGTCTCGGCACTTGACAACCCCCGCTGTTCCGCTTCGTCAGCGATCAACGCGTGCAAGGCGTAGTACCGCGCGTGTGGAGTCACTGTCGTGACCCCCGGTACAAGCAGGTCCGCCATGCGCATCACGTGCCGCTCCACCGCAAGTGGGTACCGGCCGGCGGCAATATCCAGGCCGGCCGCACTCCAAATGGGACCCTGCAGTGTTGTCACCGCTGGCCGCCTCAAGCTAAACGGGAAGTAGATTGGCTTGCCATGTTGTCTCCAGCTCAGCCTTAAGGGCGGGCGAGAGCCCGCTCGATCACCGTGGAAGACGAGCTAAGTACTTTGCTCAGCGATGAGCTTGCGGTACCGATCGTATGCCTCATCGACTCGCTCGGGAATGGAAACGAGTGTGCCTTCCTCCATCCTGTAGGTGCGTTCCGGATCTCCGCGGAACGACAGCCAGTTGAAACTGGTGCTCACCCATTGTCCGTCGAAGATGAGGATTTTCGCATGCGTGTTCTTGAGTCGCGCAAGGGTGAAACGATCGTGGTACCGCGATGCCAAGTTGCTCAGACGCTTGAGGGCGTACTCGTCAGATCCGGAATCATCGTCGCCGTATCCGTGAGCGATCGTGACCTCGGCCCCAGTCCGGAGACGTTGTTCAAGCATGGCCAAGAAATCGGTCGTTACCACGGCGGATCTCACCCAGGGGGAGATAATGAGCAGGCGCTTCTTCGCCGTGTCCAAAGCCTGCGTAAGTAGGTCGGCGTGCTCAAAGACGCCCACGCTGCGCACAGCAAGCTCGGCCACTGCGGGCACGGTGCTGGGGGTCGCGGCTTCGTCGGGAGCGGCCGATGCGATCTGCTCTACCTGAGCGAGGTCAATACGCTGCTCTTCAAGATCCGGATCCAGGATCGGACGTGGCTCCGGTTCTCCCACGGACAAGCCGAGGCGTTCAACGGCATTAGTGGCGTCGAGAGCAAGTCCGTGGTCGCGCTGCAGTTCACCGTCGATGCAAACCGCCAGTTCGATGTCGCCCCGGGATGCGTCCCCATAGACAAGTAACTGACCCGGAAGGTAGCGATGTGTGTTCGGCGCGATCTTTCGCACCCGTAGAATTTCCACTCTGCGTTCGTGGCCGTCGCGGGCGCTGAGGAGTGCGTTGAAGCTCTCCGCAGTGACATCGGCAAGCCCAATACGAGCCTTATGAGCAGCCGGCAGCAGTTGACGCCCTTGATCCCGCGCGTCCTTTTTCGTCATAAGGCCTGACCGATTGTAGTCGGCGAGCCGCCAGACGAGTCGGTCAAAAACGACGGGCAATTGTCTGACCACTGGCTGCGTGGCCGCCAGGTTCCGCACTACTTCAGTACCCTGAGCTGTCAGCGCTAGGCTAGTACCGGCGCGACGAAGGTTGTTTTCGCTGACTTGGATCGCAGCGGCCTCCAGCACCTGATTTCGCTCAAGCCCCAGCATGTCGGCGACGTCGTGGCCATCTTGAATCCCTGCGGCTACAAGCCGGACGAGGAACTCCTCGATGATCGGAAGCGGCTTGCGCTCTTGGGCGAGTACGTCTGCATGAACGATGGTGACTGGGATCGCCGCTTCCTCGACAGCCAGCAATTGCATACCTGGGCGCTCGTCCCCGAAGCGCCGTTGGAAGAGTTGAAACGAACTAGTCACGATCTGCCAACCTCACTTCGCAGTCGTCCAAATGCGTCGAGATGTAGTCCAGTACCGTCCGCAACGCACCGTTCGTACCTTGAATGAACCCCGCGTCCCCGACGATCATGAGCCCATAGCGTGCCCGCGACAGTGCGACATTGATACGCCGCCAATAGTCCGCTCCGAGGAACCCCAACTTGCCTTCTGGGTTGCTGCGCGTTACCGAGAGAATCGCTACGTCTGCTTCGCGTCCCTGAACCGCGTCGACAGACATGACAACGGGGTCGAGATGCTTGAAGGCGACGGGCGCGAGCTTGCGCCTCAACTCATCTACTTGGCTCCGATAGGGAGAGATGACCAGTACCTCCAGCCTCTCCATGCCGTCTGCTGGCCTGACCAGCCTGTAGTCGATAGCACCGTCCAGCGTCTGCAATTGCTTAACCACGAGCTGCGCCTCCGCGCGGTTGGCGTAGCTCGTCGCCTGGCCACCCGGCGCTGACTCGCGACGGCGGTCACCCAAGGGCCCTGTGTCGAGCCACATGACCGCACGTCCGAAGACCTTCTCGTAGCCATCGAGTCCCTCAGACCGAGGGGAATACAGCTGACCGTCGTAGAAGCACGTCGAGATGAGATCGCCGATAGGGCGGATCATCCGATGCTGCTGGCGCAGCATCCGCTGCGAATGGGCGGGCAAAAGATCTGCCAAGCGCTGGAACAGTGTCTGGGCCACGTCGCCTTTGGTGACCTCGTGCTCGCGCATAATCTCCGTTGCCCGCATCAGCTCCTCGTCCGTAGGTGGCAATTGCCGAGTATCACCCACGATGATCCAACGCCTCGCGCGCGATATCGGCACGAGGGCCTCCGTCAGGGTCGCCTTCGACGCCTCGTCCACGATGCAGAGGTCAAAGTCGAGTAACTTAACCGCGCGGTTCCGCAAGAACCCCGTGCAAGTGCCCGCGACCACACGAGTGGTCTCCAAGTACACAGCGGCAAGGCTGTCATCAGAGGCAATACGCTGCAGCCACTCGGCCTGGAGTGACAACCGCTCTAGCAGCTTTCCCACCTCGACACTTCCACCCAGCAATACGTCCACGGCAGCCGCTGCTTCCCCCGAGCTGATGGTGGCGTTCACGGTGAGATCACCGGCAAGATGACGCTGCGCATCCTGGACGAGCTCAGCTCGGTAGTCCGAGAGGCTGTCGATTCTGTCCTGGTAGTTGCTGCCAAGGGAGTCCGCCGACAACGCCGTGGTCAGCTCAGACGTCGTTCCGTCGTCGCCCTGGCGCAAGCTCTGCTCAACAGCCTCGATCTCTCGACAGACCGAAGACAGCTGCTGCAACGCGAGGGCGGCTCGGAGGTGGTCCACCGGGATGCCAAGCTCGACCGCTTGCTTCTGGACGCTCGCCTCTGCCCTGGTCCTAACACCTTGGGTCCAACGCTTCGTCTGGGCGTCGAGTAGGAGGTGCTGAACGGAAGCATCCACGCGCGATTCATCCACGCCTGCCAAGCGGACCAGGCCCTGAAGCCCGCTTCGATCGAGACGCTCCAGCGCGTTGTCAACGGCCACGTGGGTCTGTGAGGCGATAAGAACTTTGGCGTCTGGGTTGGCGCTGAGAAACTGGGCGACAGTCTCAGCGATGAAGCTCGTCTTGCCGGTGCCGGGCGGTCCTTGGACCAGCACATAGTCTTTGGCCCCGAGCGCCAGCTCCACCGCCTCTCGCTTGCTCTCGTCCAGATCCAGTCGCCAGCTGTCTACTATGGCCCGGCTCGGTTCGGCGTTCGTGCTGGGGTCAAGAAGGATCTGTCGGAGGTCCGGCCGGAGCGTCGTGCCAGCATTTACGGCAGTGACCGCGTCGCGCTGACGAGCCAGGGACACCTCGGAAGGGCCAATGTGAGGAACCAGGGATGCGCTCTCCGGCAGAGACTTCAGACGCGACCCGAGAAGCGTTAAAGTCTCGCCGTCCTGATCAATTACCTCCCCCCATCCGAACTTGTGTGCGCTCCGAGGATCTTGTACCTGCCACTCGGTGCCGATCAGATCGAGTTCGCAGGGGGTCATTAATCTGAAGACAGCTTGTCGCCCGCTTGCGCGCCATGAGCGGTACGGAATCGGCTCGTGTTCACCGCGGGCTAGATCCTCCCGGGCATCGAGAATGCGCAGCCAGGTATCGAACAGCTCGTTACCCTCTTGCGGCCGTTCCTCGCCTCCCGCTTCCTTCTTACCTTCGACGAAGTCGTCGATGAGCTGAACAAGCGTACTCAACCCCCGGAGGGCGAGATCGCGGTTGGCTGGCTCCTGCACCGTCCAGGTGAAGATCGGCGGCAATGCGCATGACCGCCTCCGGAGTCCCTCGAGTGCCTCAAACTCTGGCTGGGCAGCAGCCGTCACTACGCATCCGCTACCGTCGTCATCAATCTTCAGCGTGTAACGGAATTCCTTACCCACGAGCGTGACGACGCTGCGATTGTGCTCGCCTGTCTCCGGGTCCAATCGGAAGGATGCGAACAACTCGCCGGCAAGATCGGCTTGCAGCTTCGAAGCCGCCCTCGCGCGGTCGACTCTGTTCCCGACGAGGTGCTCGACAGCAGCATTCGTGAGTCGTAGCCAGACGGGATTGCGCCCTTGTTCGTGCCGTGCGACCCTCTCGCGACGGATCGTTGAAAGAGCAGAGGCTAAGTCAGAAGCGTTCCGGGGACGCTCGGATGGGTCGGGGTTAACGCATGCCTCAAGCAGCTTTCTGGCGTCCGGCGGGACGGGTACGGATTCCAGGGCCCGCGCGATGTCTGGGAAGTCACGTATCCGCTCCGCGCTCAGACACTGCAATAACAGGACACCGACGGAGTACACGTCCCGGACGTAGGGGAACGGCGTGTCGATCTCTGGCGGAGCGTATGGTCCGGATCTGAACCCCGCCACCGTGAGCTCGCTGTCCTCCTGTTGACCGCGGATCTTTGCGATGCCGAAGTCCGCCAGCAGCGGGTCACCCGCAGAAGAGATCAGGATGTTTAGAGGCTTGATATCGCGGTGCTCAATCTGCTTGAGATGGGCGTACGCGAGCCCATCGAGAAGCGGTCGCGCGAAGTCTCGGTACAGTTGGTCCCACGATTCCCACGGACCATCCTTCAGCAGGTCGGCGAGATTGCGGTCCACCCAGTCCAGAATTAGGTAGTAGCTGCCGGTATCGTCGATACCCGCTTCGCGATAACGGACGATGTTGGGATGGCTCAGTTCGCTGAGGGTCTTGACCTCACGCTCGAATACCTTGCGGGATAACTCGTCTGTTGGGCCTACTACGAACTTGACTGCTACGGACGAGCCGTCGCGAGTGTCTACTGCGCGCCTGACAGTGGACAATCCACCTGATCGGCTATCTACCCTGAGTAGTACGTAATGACTACCGATCTGCTCTGGCACCGCTCGCCCCCATCTGTCGAAGTCATGAGCATAGTAGGCAGCAGCCCACTACTTGGGCATAACCGCCGAGGAATGATGTAAGGAGGGCGATGAGTCTCGCCTACGGCTCCAGACTCGGCCCATCGAAGTTGGCTTCCCGACCTGGGCCGCAGCCAGCCGCTTCAGACGTGCGATGCCGTCTCGGGAGGCCGGGAAGCGGCGCCGGTCGACCAGCTGCCCCAACCATCGGCCTCCCAGAAGCGACGGGCGCCAGCTGGCCCGGCTCATGTCGGGCGTCCTCCTCTGCCAGTCGTGCGGAAGCAAGCTGAGGCTAGGCCGCACCCTGACCGCCGGGTGTAGCGGTGCCCAGAGGGATACGCGGCGAGTCCGTGCCCTCGGCCCGTGTCCATCGACGCGACCGCCGAACAACTACCTCAAGACGCAGCCGCCCGCGGCAACGGCGCCGCGCTGCACGCTCTGGCCTGGCAGCGCGAGAAGGCTGGTGACCACGCCGCCGCCGAAAAACTCCTTCGGTTCGGGCTCACAGACGACGGCAAGCCAGCTGACTCGTTGGGGTAGCAGCACCGTTCGTGTGCCCACGATCACCGAGCTGTACCTCGGCAACGGCTACGGCGTCAGCTAGAGCACAGAGTCGGTCTACCTAGACATGATCCAGAGATTCAGCAGTACAGACGCAGGCATCGCGCCGCGCCTTAGTCCCGAAGGCGCGTCGAATCCGACTGTTGCGACCCCTTAAGGTCCTGCGAAGGGCAGCCTGCCACTGTTGGGCTCTCTCGAACTCCCTACCCGTGAACACCTCCGCGAGCAGGACGCCGTACCCGAGTTCGGCGGCGGCACGATCGGCGAGTCGTTCCTGAGTGCAGGCGGCCCAGGGCACGACGAACGGCGCGAGGAAGGGGCTCAGCATGAATACCACGTAGTCGCTGAAGCCGAGGAACATCCACACTCCGAGCACACCGACTAGCAGGAACCCGATCACGATCTTGGCCATGATCGACAACACCCGATGTCTCAGGCAGAAGACGATCGCCCGGTCAATCGTGCGGGCGGGCACAGTGAGCCAGTACAGCAGTAGCGACGGCGTACGGGGATTGCCAGGCGGTGCGCCAACTCGCGTGCCAGGACCGCCTCCAGGTGCTGGGGTGGCAGCCGGTACACCGCCCAGCTCGTCACTGCGACTGTTGACCAGCGGTCGCTGGCGCGGTCGCCTCCGGTCCCTCGTGCGCCCAGACGCGGTAGTGGTCGGGGTTGACGCCGGCGGCGGTGCAGACCGCCCCTGATCGTGGGTCGGAGTGGGCCGCGGACGGGGGAGTTGTAGCGGCGGCGTGGAGCCATTCGTGGAGCGAACTGCCCGATACTGATGAAAAATACGGGCACCGGAGATAGGTTCCTTGCAACGAATCACGCCTGAAGACGGCAGATGTAACGGTGACCTTCCTCCTCGTAATGAGAGGCTCATTCGTTCGACACATCAGCCTTCAGCGGTGTGCCGTTGTGAATCGTCAGTGCGCGGCCACTCTCGGACGGCGTCCCACCATCCCCTCGCGGCTTGTCAGGCGACGCATGCTGAGAGCGAGCTCTTGCTTGAGGAGGCATGCGGCGGCTATGACGAGCTGGGCAACTTGAGCTCGCTGCCGGACCCGAGTGTTTGTTCATCGCCGCCGGCTACGGTCGCGCGTCTTCCACGTGATGCAGTGACTAGTCCTGCGGCAACCAGTAGCGCGACAGCTCTGTGTGCGGTGCTGGCAGCCACAACCGGCGCCGCCAGCAGCGACTCGACACCCGCCATCGACGCTCGCAAAGCGGCTCAGGCCCGCTGACAGATGGCGATCCGACTGCCCGTCCCAGATCCGGCATTGCGGCCCGGCAGGCGCTGATGGCGGCATCAGAGCCTCACTACTTTGCACCTGGGGACAGCTTCGGGGTCCCGGACCAACTACACTCGCTCTCTGCAGGGTCATCAGCCGCGGGTGCCACGAGCTGCGCGAGTCGTTCGAGCGCACGCGCTCGGCAAGGCGTACGAACTCGGTCGACGCGCTGAACGGCGCGAGGTGAGTCTCGGCACCTTGCTGCGGTTCAGGCGCTCGCACGCAAAGTGACTGATATAGCAATCGGGGCGCCCGATCAGTGGTAGTGACCGGGTGCCCCTACTCATGTGACGTACAGAAGGTGGGGACATGACGGGGAAGTTCGCGGCCGTGTGCGCGGCCGGGATGCTCGCGCTTGTTGGATGCGGTGGGGGATCGGGCTCGGGTTCTGGCGATGTCCAGGCCGATCAGGCGACAGCCTCGGCGCCCAGCTCGACGCCGGCGAGCACGCCAACGAGCCCGCCCGCCGAGGCGGCAGGCGGGCTCAAAGTTACAGAGGTTGGGTTCGGGAAGTCAGGCGAATACGTGACGGCGGTAGCGGTGATCCACAACGGCTCGGATCAGATCTCGTCGCTTGAGGTCAGCTTTGCCGCGTACGACGCGGCGGGAGAGGTGCTCGGCCAGCAGGAGACGTCTGCGCCGATCGCTCGCGCCAATGCCACGGTTGCGACCACAGTGCCGATCGAAGTCAAGACAGGCAAGGTCGCCAAGGTGACAGCCGAGGTCAACGTCCTGCAGAAGCAGAAGGACGATCACCCGACGTCGGCCTTCGTCGCGTCCGGCGTTCGCTACCGCCCGGGCGACTACGACGCCTCGGTCACCGGGAAGATCACGAGTCGCTACGACCAGGACGTAAAGGACGCCTACGTCGCCGCGGTCTGTCGCGACGCGGCAGGCAAGATTGTCGGGGGAGGAGAGGACTACTACAGCGTCAAGGGTGGCGGATCGACCGCCGTCCAGGTCTCGGTCAGCGGAGGCCGCGCGAAGTCCTGCCAGCTCTACCCGACCCTTGGCGGCGCCAGCTCGGCGAGCTAGGCAGCGTCGATCAGGCGGCCGTCAGCGGTTCGCCATTGGATGTGGATCGACTCGGGCGTCGGCTTGGCGCCCGAGCCGATCGGCAGGATGGTGACGACCGTCAGCGCCCTGATCACCGCGCGCTTCAGTTCGAGCGGCGCCGCCTTCCACTTCTGAGCCTCATCGGGGCCGGCGAGCTGCAGGATGCCGGGTTTTGGGTGGCGCACGCACAAAGCTCCGCCTTCGCCGCTGCGATCTTGGCCCGGATCTTCCCGGTCACCCGGGTGAGCTGCTCGACGGAGATCTCGTCGTCTGCAGTCCAGGTGATCGAGCCGGTCCGCATGCGACCACGGCGTACCGTTGAAGCCTTCGATCGAGCCGCGGTACCGCATCGCCGGCCAGTCGCGGATCTCGACGCCGTCCAGATGGTTGCCCTGGACAAGCTGTGCGAGGGTCTGCGCGACGTAGAAGGTCCCGTCGGTGTCGACTCCGTCGAGCACGATCTCGCGTTCGCCAACGGCGACGACGTACCCCTCGGCGGGTAGTCCCTCGGCTGATTCCACCTCGAGGGCGGTGGCGCGTCCGCCGAGCCGGGCAGACTAGACATGTCGCCTGTCCGGATCCGATGTCACCGCCGGAGCCGGCTCCCGCAAGGTGTCGAGGTGTCAGGTACTCCCACCGGCAGGCAGATCTGGGCTGGCGACTTTGTTCAGCGAAGGCGCCTGATCACCTCGCGGGCGAACGCCTCATGAAGCTGGTGCCCGTTGTCGTTCTCAGGTCGGGGGATTGCGAGAGCGTCTGAGCCCCGCACCACTAGTTGGTAGTCACATGTGAAGTTTTCAGCGTCTGACGAAACCAGCCTTAGCAGCCGAACCTCTGACAATTCGCTCAGAGGTAGGATCCTGCCGAACACGCTTGGGGCCGGCGGACCCTGCACCGGCTCGTCGCATCCTGGGAACCAGTCACCGCCTGACCTGTACCCCGTCACCTGAAAGACTGAATCGGCTGCGAGAGCCATGCACTCCCACCTCGCCTGAGCGGGGTGGGTCGACCGGTTGCACCGGTACTCAGAGACCGCGGCGCTGACCAGCGATGCGTCCCCGATTAGCCCGACGAACGCCTGAACGATCTCGCGGGGAGCCTCGATCTGCCGGTCCCTGTATCTCTCGTTGAAGTGGTCGTTCATGCTGCGGAGCGGGCCTAGGCCCTCGAGCTTCATGGATCCCTCCAGAACCGGACTCGATATGGCCCGCGCTTGCTGACGTCCGGGTGCTCTCCCATGCGCTGGGTTCTAGCCCAGGCTGTAGCAGAACGCCAGCAGATTGTACGCCTTGACGTTCTCGGCGATCGAGTTCGTGATCGCCTCTCGAGGCTCGAAGAGTCGTCAACTGAGCTGGCCCGAACAGTTCCGGAACTGGCCTGGTCGGTGCTGCACCGTCTATCCGGCGCGGGTGAGGCTCAGGCCGAGATGCTGCGGGCGCCGCCGAGGGTTGCACCGGATGACCGTGCTGACCGACGACCGATTCGTTGATCCGAGCGAGGACCCGGACGAGCGCGTCGACAGGAAAGTGGTTAGTCTCCGCGACGCGGACCTACCGCGCCCAACCGCCAGGTGCGAGCCTGATCATGTCTGCACGGACGGTGACCATCCCGCGGTCCGCACCTGACGGGGAGTCGTCCAGGTTCACCGGGTAGGTACCGGTTTCCCAGCACTCGGTCATGGTGACTAGGAGCGGACAGATGCTTCCTTCCCAGCCGGCTTCGAAGTGATTTCCGCTGGAGCCGGTGAAGGATTCGAGCAGGGTGACACGGTCGCCGTCATTGAATTTCGGGCGGATATAGACCATGTCTTCCTTGCGGTATACGTGGTAGTGACCTGGAATTCGCTCCAGAGCTGCTCCGCCTACGCCCGGAAAGGCGCCGCCTGAGTACAGTTCGCGGCCGTCGTCCAGGGCGACGAGGTACTTGGACTGCAGTTTCATCTGTGCGATGAGCTCGGCGGTTGCGGGGTCCGGGTACAGGATGGTGCCTTCGTCGCCGGCGGCAACGGTTGGATCTGCTCCGCTGTGCTCGAGCTCCGGGTCCCACGTCAGCACCTTTTCACCGGGCTCGGCCGAGCCCCAGAACGGGTTGGCCAAGCGCACGCGGTCTCCTTCCTCGAAGCCGGAGGGTGCGGCAGGCTTCGGTGCCGGAGGCGGACGTTTGACGACGACCGGTGGGGTTACCGCCGCGGGGGTGGGCGGCGGGACGTACTCAACCGGCTCGGGGGCAGGCTGTGGTGCGGGTGGGACGTAGGCGACCGGCTCGGGGACAGGCTGTGGTGCGGGTGGGATGTACGCGACCGGCTCGGGGACAGGCTGTGGTGCGGGTGGGATGTACGCGACCGGCTCAGCGTCCGGTTGCTTGATCTCCTCCGTGTGGTGGTACCTGGCATGGGACGAATGCCGGCACGGTGCCGGATCGCGCCAGTCGTCGATGAACCAGACCACCGGCCACAGCAGACTCATGGCCGCCGCGCTCGGGATACCGGGCTCGTCCGGCGACGGCTCCACGCCGCACCGGCGCTTGTAGTACCGCCGCCCGCAAACGGCCAACCCCACCAGCCAACTGACGAACACAACGAACCAGAACATCCACGCCCCCTCGGCCGTGCCGGCCGGCTCCGCTACTTGATGTACGGATCCGGCACGGTCTTCCCGCAGTGTTCACACGGATCGTTGTAGTGTTCCCGAACCCACGTCTGGTGCCCGCAGTGCGGGCAGGTGACTTTTACGTTCCCCATGTCATCGACCTTCCCCCCGTTTGCCGGTCTATCGGCGGGAACCACAAGTCCGTTACGGCCGATGAAGAATTCAAACAAATGATTGTGGGTTTCCTCCGACTTGCCGGAGACAGCGTGCCACCGAGGACTGACGAGCAAGCCGGACCGCTCGGCTTCGAGGATGTGCTGTTGAGAGGTGCCTACAAGTTGGGGCTCCATTGACTCCGAGTACAAACACGTCGTGCCCAGGCTGATCTTGCTGAGTACGATGAGGATGCGTTCGAGCTGATCTAGGCGTTTGAAACGCACGAGGAAGGGCTTTACGAATGCGTGCTCATGAGGTGAGCTTCCTCGACCTGGTCCAGGGTGAGAAGCAATTCCAGGTTCCGCTGTACCAGCGGCCTTACAGCTGGGTAGAGCCGCAGCTCGCTCGGCTGTGGAGGGACATCGTCGAGCAGAGCAGCGCCATGGCGGTGTCCTCGGCTCACCCGCGGCACTTCATCGGGTCGGTCGTGATCGCGCCGAGTCCGGCGTTGCACGCGGCCGGCGTACAGCGGTGGTTGGTCGTCGATGGCCAGCAACGGCTCACCACGCTGATGCTGGCGCTGGCCGCATTGCGTGACCACGTCGAGCAGACCGACAACCGCGACGCGGACCGCATCCATCGGCAGTATCTGGTGAACGAGTTCCGGCAGGGTGACGAGCATCTTCGTCTGTTGCCGACCCAGGCGGATCGCGATTCCTACCGGGCGCTGATGCTCAAGCACTCGACTGGCGAGCGGATCGGCAACATCAGCGAGGCCTACCGGTACTTCCGAGCCGCGTTGGTTGCAACGGACGATCCTGACGATGATGAGGACCTGACCCGGATCGAAAACACCATCCGGGCCGGGCTGTCAATCGTCGAGATCACCGCAGAGCCGGGCGATAACGTCTACCGGATCTTTGAGTCGCTCAACAACACAGGCATGAAGCTCAGCCAGGCAGATCTGCTGCGCAACTACCTGTTTATGCGACTGCCCAAGCGCGGCGAAGATGTCTACCGTGACGTCTGGCTTCCAATCCAGGAAGCGCTAACGGGATCGCAGCTCGAGCTCCTCGTATGGCTGGATCTGGTCATCCGCGGCGATGTGCGCGTCAAGCAGTCAGAGATCTACCGTGCCCAGCAGGAACGTCTCGAGGGAATCGACGACGGAGACGAGGCTGCGATCGAGGCCGAGATAGCCGAGCTGGCACGAAGGTCCCGGCACCTCGAACGCATCCTAGACCCAGCGAAGGAGCCTGATTACCAACTCAGCGTCGGCCTCCGGCGCCTTCGCGCGTGGGGCGCAGCCACCGCCTACCCGCTCGTCATGCATCTGCTCGACCTGCTGGACCGAGGCGTCACCGACGCAACCGATGTTGCCGAAGCGTTGGCCTACATCGAGAGTTTCCTGGCCCGGCGCATGATCTGCCAGGTGCCGACCAACAACCTTAACCGCGTCTTCAACGCCTCACCGAGCGCGGTTGGTGATACCGGGCCCATCGCCCCGGTCGTGCGCCGGTACCTATCCGGGCGACGCCGGTACTGGCCGAGCGATGCTGAGCTCAGGAACAGCGTGCGCAACCGCCCGTTCTACTGGACCGGCCGTGGCCCGCAGCGCGCCTACGTCCTGCGCCGGCTCGAGGAGAGCTACCAGGCTGCTGAACCTGTCGACTTCGACCGCGCCAAGCTCACCATCGAACACGTCCTTCCGCAGACTCTGACGCAGGAATGGATCGACCTCCTGGCCGCCGAGGTGACCGACGAGGGAGGCCCGAAGCAACTGCACGAGCTGATCGTGCATACCCTCGGCAATCTCACCCTGACCGCCGAGAACGCCAAGCTGTCCAACAGTCCGTTTCAACGCAAGCAGGACATCTATCAGTCGAGTGCGCTGCGGATGAATCGAGAGATTGCAGACTCGCCAACCTGGGGCAAGGCGCAGATCCTGGCCCGCAGCGACGGCCTGGCCGAGCGCGCTCTTCGCATCTGGCCGAGTCCGACCGACGGTGTCACCGACGAGAGCGAGGGCCGGGACTGGTCGCTGCTCCGGCGCGCGTGCGCCGCCATCCCTCCCGGGACGTGGACTACCTACGGCGATCTGGCCGAGCTCGTTGGCAGCCACCCGGTCCCAGTCGGCGTGCACCTGGCCACGCACCCAGTCCTGAACGCCTGGCGGGTGCTGACCGTGGACGGCCGGATTTCTCCGGGATTCCGTTGGGAGACCGAGGGACGCACCGACGACCCGCAGCAGCTTCTCGAGTCAGAAGGCCTCACGTTCGTGTCGGGTCGGGCGGCCCCAGCACAACGTCTGACGGGCACGGACCTCGCTGCGCTTCTAGGGATGGAAGCCAGTGAGCCGTTACCCCGCCCGGACGCCAAGGTCGACCTCGACTCGGAGGCGGGGCAGCGCTTCCTCGCCCAGCTCACTGAGGCCCACCCGCATGCTGTGGACGGTGTCCAGGATCTGCTGTCCGCGTGGCGGGCATCGGGCGGCGAGCTCTCCTACGGCAGCGCGGCGGAGACGTCATGCTTCCTTACACTCGAGCCAGCACGCTACGACATCCAGTCGACCTGGCCACTCGTGCTCTACCCACAAACCGGAGTGGCCGAAGTGGTGTTTCAGCACATGCGGCGCCGTCCAGTCTTCGACGATGTCGCGCTACGCGATGAGTTCCGGCAGCGCATCGAGCACGCAGGTCTGGAGATTCCCCAGGCCAAGCTCAATCTTCGGCCGTCCTTCTCGCTCGACCTCCTCACAGACCCGCAGCGGCGCTCGGCGATCACGAGCGCGTTGGAATGGTTCGCGATGGTCTTCCAAGCGCGACTAGCTCAGGCTGAGCGTGACAGTGCAGCCACCATGTTCAACGACAGCGAGAGCTGACAGACCACGCCGACCATGATCGGAGCGAATGCGACGTAGCTAGTCGAGGGCCGCCCTCTGGTCAGAGATCGGGCCCCGGACCGCCGCAGCACGCGATGTGCGCAACCCACGCCAGGATTTCGGACTGTTGCTCGTAGCAAGTCGCGTTGAAGCGGTGCAGACCCTCGAGGAGGAAGTAGGGATACTGGCCACTCGGATTGTGAAGGAAGTTCACCGGTGGTAGCGCCTCGCCGGCCCGTATCGCTGTCCGAATGCTGTCGACCTTGTCGGCCGAATCGCCCCCCAGTTGATCCTCCAGTCGCTGCCGCGGATCGACTCCGTCGACAGGAACGCGCTCCAACTGCCAACACGGCAGGACCGGACTCGCGCCGTATGTCTCCAGGTTTTCGAGCGTGGAGTCGTAGTGGTGATCCGGTGTGAGCCGATTGCACTCCTCGGCGCTCAACCACGGTCCATTTCGGGTCATGGCACGAGTATTGCTGAGGCATCGCGCGGGTATTCTCTTTAGGCCAAGCGCGACAGGCGGAGGCCGTTTGGATGCCGTCCATGCGGGCATCGAATCGGGCGACCACCTGTTCACCTTTCGCCGCAACTCGAACGCGGCCATATCTACGACCGCCGTAATCACGCGCACGCACAAATGATCGACATCTGGGGTGCGGGTACTACATCCGGGTCGGCAGAGCAGCCGCAGCACGTAGCGCGCCCCAGCCGCCGAGGGACTTGGCCGATCACGCGATCTGCTGTAGCAGCTCGCCGGTGCGGCGTTCCGCGTCAACGGTGCCTATGGCTTCAATGGGGGCGAAACGCGCTTGAGCGTCTGCCGCGTCTTAGCCTGAACTGGGCATACGCCTCCCAGGGCATGCTCCACAAGGATCGAAATGACCGCTTGCGGACTGCTTTGGCAGCGCGATCACTGGATCGCGGGACCTGTGACCGTTGGCGATCTTGCTCGTGTATGCCCCTCAGGGCATGATCCAATAGGCTTGCTGCCTCCGGGTTGCGAGCCCGGCGACCGATGTATTGGTCGATCGTGGTCGACGTCAATGAATGCCCTAGCTGATCAGCAATCTTCCGCGGTGTCTGCCCAGAGTCAGCCAGAATCGTCGCCGTCGTCCTCCGGAAGACGTGGGCAGTGACCCATGCCATCTCGTCTGCCAACGACCGCATGCCGGCGAGCTCAGTCAGCTCCAGCAGCGCTGCCCGCTCGCCTGTGCTCAGCCCATAGGCATTAGCCAAAGCAACGGCTTCCTCAGCGTCCAGCCTCACCCGACCGGTCTCGATCAGACTGACCCGTGTCTTCCGCCAGCCGAGATTCGACACGATCTGCGCCTGGGTGAGACCAGCTCGCCGACGATGACGCCTCAGCGTCTCCTCCAATTCCGCTCGTCTCTGACAACCGAGCGGGCGCCGAGCGTTCCGCAGCGCATGCTGGACGTTTTGTGGGTCCCGGAATCCACCCTTCGAGTCGGGGAAGATGGGGGAATCAGGCGAGGTGCCTGGCGACCAGCGGGCGATCAGCATCTCTAGAGCCCAATCCGGCAACACGAGAATCCGTTCTCCTGCAGCCGACTTCACGCGTCGGCGCACCAGTCCTTGGCCGTTGAGCCTCTGGATCTGGTGCCCGCAGTAGACCTCGCCGGTTTTCCAATCGATTTCGTTCCAGGTGACGGCAAGCGTCTCGCCGATCCGCTGACCGGTGGCGAGCATGAACTTGCACAGATCGACCAGATCCGCTCGAACTGCACACTCGTCCTGCCGCAGCAGTTGGAACCACGCCTTTCTCTCGCCTGCCTCCAACGCCCGCGGCGGCCGACGCGCCTTACTACGAATCTTGACGTCCCGAACCGGATTCGCAGGCAGCACGCCACGTCGCACCGCTAGCACGCACGTCCCCGACAAGATGCTCTTGCACGTCTTCGCGCTGGCGACGCCGACCTCTCTCCTGATCGCTTGAATCACCGCGTCCACACGCGGTGTCGTCAGCTCGACAAGTCGAATCTCGGCAATGCGGGGAACAAGATTCTTGTCGTACTGATACCGGTAGGTCTGATACGTCCCGGGCGACAAAACATCCTGCTCGCCAAGCTCCTTCACCTCGGCCAGATACACCTCAGCCGCCACCGACACCCGACTCTGAGGCCTAATCTCAGCAGGCATGTGCAGCGTCGCCCGGGTCCTCAGCAGAGCCCTGAGATTGCACTTCGCACCAGCAGCGGTCTTCCCCCAGGCGGCCACTCGCCGAGTCCGACCGTCGAGGTCTCGATACCTGGCCTTGGCTTCGAACTTGTCCGGCCGTCCCTTGCCGTCGCAATGCACGGCCCTGGCAGAAATCTTGCCCCACGTCCCCAACGGCAACGGCTGCCTCGCCATCTAGCCCTCCGGAATCTGTAGCCCGTCCGCGTGATGCCCCGTCGTCCAGGGCATCATGCGGCTGAACGAGACGGGTGCCCTGCAAGAACGAGACTCGTAGGCTGCTCAGCAGCAGCGAGAGTCAGAGACCATGTCAAGTGCTACCGCATCGATCGGCTCGTGCTGTCGGGCCACATGCGGGATGGCCGTGCTCTGTCAATGGATCTGTCAATGAACTGCAGTCTAGGCATGCCATTTGAGACAGGCTAGACAGTCATCGATGCAGTCATTCAGGCGTGGGACAGCGCGGGCGGTACGGAACAGGCGACTTGTAAAGCGGTGGTTAGGGGTTCGAGTGCCTCGCCGATTTCCTGACCGTAGGCATGCCCGCTGACCGGCCCCGACGGCGGGCTTCGCGACGGATGTCAGCCGCTCATCTACTTGTAGCGGTGCCAGAGTTCCGGGACGCCGGATCTTAGGGTTGATAGGCGGTGGGCGTGGACCTTGGCGATTTCGGGGCGGTTGCAGAGGTCGGTGATGACGCTGGTGACGAGGACTAGTTCGCGGATGCGGCGGAGGACTGGCCAGGAGGGGAGGGTGGTGACGTCTAGGCCGTAGGCGGTGGCTAGGGCTTCGTGGTCTTGGGTGGCGCCGAAGCGTAGGGCGCTGACCGCGGCGACAACCAGGTCGTAGGCGAGAGGGCCGATGCTGGTGCCGTCGAAGTCGCAGAGGACGAAGCGGCCGGTGGGTTCTCGCAGGAGGTTGCCGATGTAGGCGTCCCCGTGGAGTAGGCCCATCTGGAGGTCGGGGATGAGGGCGCGGTAGTCGGATTCGGTTTCAGACCATTGCTGGGTGAGCCAGGCGTGGTCGTCGGCGGGGAGGCCGTCGGCCATGGCTAGTCTGCTGCGGGCGCTGCTGAATGGGTCCCACTGTTTGAGGCCGGGCATCGGAGTGAGTTTGTGCCAGCCGAGGAGTGGGGCTGCGAGTTCGGCGCCGGTCCAGTCTGGGTTGCTGCCTTCCAGGAGCTGCCAGATTGTTGCTGAGTAGTTCTCGAAGAGGACGGGCTGTGTCAGGGCGGGGGCGAGTCTGACGGCCGGGGCGTCGTTGGCTTGCAGCCAGGTGGCTATGCGGGCGACGTGGTCGGCTCGTTGACTGGCCAGATCGCCGGCGCCGAATCTCACGACAACGCCGTGGGTGGGGAGGCGGTAGACCGCGTTGTTCGTGTATTTGATGAGTTCTGCCTCGTCCGCGAGGAGGCCGGCCTCTTGGCAGATGCCCTTCAGAGCATGCTTCAGCCGTTGGTCGAGCTCGGCGGTCAGGTTGGTCATGCGGTGAGTGCTTTCGGCGCAGTTGTGCGGACAGATTCGAGCTGATGCATCAGGTCCACGGCGTCGGAGTTGTGGGTGTGTTGGGAGGCTGCGGTGGCGATTTCGGCCAGGCGGCTCACGCCGCGGCCGCTGCGCAGGTGCTGCGCCTCGCTGATCACGTCGCGGGCCACGTCGACACCGACGTCCAACTCGTTGGTCCGTATCAGGTTCGTTGACAGGATGATCCGATCGAATGTCCGGCTACGCCGTGATCTGTCCGGGCCGGACTCCGCAGTCGCCTGGTGCGCGAAGGCCACCGCGCGTACGGCGTACTCCCGACTTTGCGTCGGGTCCTTCGCATAACCGGCCAGCGAGTTGTACACGAGGGCCTGGTGCCCGGTGTAGTCGCCGGGCGTGAAGTACAGGGTGGTCCATGGCGAGACTCGGCGCTTGTCGGCGCGTCCCATTTCGTGCTCGGCGCGCGCGAGTGCGTCGCGAACATAGTCGTGCTTGCCGAGCATCGCGTAGGCCAGAGCCTCATTCGCATGCAACCGCGCCACCTCGGCCGGATCACCCGCATCCTGCGCCGCGAGCTGGCCGAGTTGCAGCATCTTCAGCGCCTCGACGGGTTGCACTTCTTGCATGCTGACCCTGCCGAGGCGGTAGAGGATCGAGGACGCGGGTGATGGTTCGTCGGCGTCCTTGGCAAGAACCAGCGCGTTCATCAGGAACCGGCGCGCCGACGACTGATCGCCGATGTCGTGGAAGGACCAGCCGAGCATGCTGCTGGAGTCTGCGAGTGAGACTTTCAGGTCTCGGTGCGTACGACGATCTGCTGCGGAGTGGATCATCCGACGCGCGTAGCCGTAGAAACCGCGGGCCGCGTCGACCGCGGCTCCGCCGCCGTAGCGTTGATCCAGCTTCCGCAGCTCGGCGGTCATCGACGCGACCTGTTCGACGTCGGATCCGGTGATGACCGGTGGCACTGCTGCAACGCCGTTGGAGAACTCGGGAAGCCACTTTCGTGCCTCGTCACTTACTGATCCGAAGGCGACACTTGCGACCGCGCCGGCGAAGTTCTTGCGATCCTCCATGGTGAGTCCGCGCGACTGGTAGCTCTCCGCCTGCGACGTGGCGCTGTAGGCCAGGGCGGTCCCACCAGGAGGAGTCGAGCTGCGGCTGCGGTGCCGTCATCGTCACTCCTTGTCCCTAGGCGGCTCTGTGAAGTTAGCCCGAGCGCATCTGACGCGTCTATCGGCACGACCGATAGGTCCCTTCGATGAGCACAGCCTGTAGTGAGCCGAGTCATCCACCACCTCGAGGTCGCCGGCGATCCCGCGTCTGTCATGAGGCGTGTTGAGTCCAACGGCATCTCCGTCGTGGTCGGCCAGTAAGCAAGCAGGCGGAGCGGATGTGCTGAGGAGACATCCCATCCCTCTCCTCAAGTCCCCTGGCTGGGTGACGCTCCGTTGTCCGGCTGGGAGGCCAGCGGGTTCGGCGTTTGGTGGTCACTGAGAGGTGCCGTGGGGGTGACCGGGCGGGTTCATCCGTGCAGGGTGAGGTTCCGGGGGGCTGGGGCGGAGACGATCGAGGCGCCGACGTACAGCCGACCGGCGAGGAGGCGCAGCATGTCTGACCCCACGGTGCCCGGTGGTCCGGAACGGAGTGTGCCCGTCCAAGAGCCCGCGGCGAAGCGGCCTTCCATGGGGCGTGCGGTCGCGGTGGTCATCTGCTTGGTGTTGGCGGCAGTGCTGACGACGCCGGCGGCGATCGCGTACTGGGGACAACGCACGCTGAATGACACCACGCGGTACGTGAACACCGTCGGCCCGCTGGTGAACTCGCCGGAGGTACAGAACGCCATCGCGACGACGGTCACCGATGCGATCGAGAAACAGGTCGACATTGAGGCGCTTCTCAACGACGTGTTCGCCGGCGTCATCACCGACCGGCCGCGGCTGGAGCGACTGGTCGGGCCGCTGGCTGCGGCGATCAACGGATTGATCGACCGCCAGGTGCGGGAGTTCCTCGCCTCGGACGAGTTCGCCGACCTCTGGACCGCCGTCAACACCAGACTCCAGCAGGCTCTCCAGCGCCTGCTGACGGGTGATCAGACCGGCGCCATCTCGCTCCAGGGTGATCAAGTGGTCCTCGACGTCTCCGAGGTCATCGAACGGGTCAAGCAACGCCTGGTCGACCGGGGACTCACGATCGTGCAGAACGTGCCGATCCCCAACATCGACAAGCAGATCGTGTTGATGGAAGCGCCCCAACTTGCACAGCTCAAGACGATCTATGCGTTCGCGAACCCGCTGGCGCAGTGGATGCTCGTCGTGGTGGCGGGACTCTATCTGGTCGCTCTGGTGCTGTCGCGCCGGCGTCCGCGTACGACGGTGATCATCGGGGTGCTGCTGGCGGCGAACGCGCTGCTGCTGGCGCTGGCGCTGACTGTCGGGCGGCAGTTGTTCATCGACGGACTCTCGGGTACGACGTTCGGTCCGGCGAGCGCAGTCTTCTACGACACGCTGCTTGCCTATCTCGACCGCGGTCGACAAGTGTTCCTCTGGCTGGGGTTGATCCTCGTGGTCGTCGGCTGGTTCGCGGGACCCAACCAGTACGGCACTGCCGTACGCGGTGCCGTCACCGGCGGTCTGGAGAGCATCGGCGGTGCTCTGGCCGGCAGCCCGGTCGGTGACGCGGGCCGGTGGGTCGCGCCCAACGCCGGGTGGCTGCGCGTTGCCGTGGGCCTGCTGGGCGTCGTGGTGCTGCTCTGGGGCAACGACGTCTCGCTGTCGCGGCTGTTCGGGTCGCTCGCGCTGGTGGTCGGGTTGCTGGCTGTCGTGCAGGTCCTGGTCGGAGCGGGCAGGGCGCCCGCTGCCTCCCCCGTTCCGCCTGCCGCAGCCGTCCCCGGGACCGCGAAGTAGTCGGCTGTGACTGCGGCGGCAAGCAGGCGTAGATGAACATCGTCTGGGCCGCCCTGGTCATAGTCCTCGTGACCGCGGTCACCGTCACGGCGATGCTCCTCGTGCGCAGGCGGGCGCCGGAGGGCAGCTACTTCAGTGACGGTGACCGCGCCTCGGGTGTCTTCGGTGTTCTCGCCACCGGCTTCTCGGTGCTGCTCGGTTTCATCATCTTCCTGTCGTTCACGTCGTACGACCAGGCGCGGTCCGGGGCCGAGGCCGAGGCGACGATCGTGGCGCAGCAGGTTCAGACGGCGCAGTTCCTGCCCGACAAGACCGCGGCGGAGCTCACCGGCGAGCTCGTGTGCTACGCACAGTCCGTGGTTGGGGTCGAGTGGGAGGCTCTGGACAAAGGGACGCTCGGGAACTCCATCAATCCGTGGGGAGCGGAGATGTTCCTGACGATCTCGGCCGTCAACCCGCGGACGCCGGTGGAGCAGTCGGCGTACGACCGGTGGATGGACCAGACCGCCGAACGGGAACAGGCGCGTATCGACAGGGTGCACGGAGCGGAGGGGATCATCCCGACGCCGTTGTGGCTGGTCCTGTCGGTCATCTCCGTGGTGATCTTCGTGTACCTCTTGTTCTTCGCCGACCGGGCCGAGGGCGCGGTGACGCAGAGCCTTCTGATGGGCAGCGTGACGCTGGTCATCACGCTTCTGCTGTTCCTGCTCGTGTTCTTCGACCATCCGCACGGCGAAGGGGTCGGCAGACTGCAGCCGACCGCGATGGTGCGAACCATCGGCGTGATCGATACCGAGGTAGAACTGCTCGGGCTCGACGTGACGCCTCCGTGTGACGATCGTGGCAACCGGCGCTGACGAGCGGCCCGAGCGCGGCCGCAACTGGCAGGAGGTGCTCGTCACCGTCATGCTGGTGGTCGCGGCCCTTGCGACCTCGTGGAGCAGCTACCAGGCCACCCGGTGGAACGGCGAGCAGGCCAAGGCGGCCGGCCGCACGAACGCGATCAGGATCGACGCTGCCCGGGCACAAGGCCTGGCGCAGGCGCAGAGCCAGGTGGACGTCGCCACGTTCATCGCCTGGGTGGATGCGGATCGCCGGGGTGAGGCCGACCTCGCCGACTTCTACGCCGACCGCTTCCGCCCGGAGTTCCGGCCCGCGTTCAACGCCTGGATCGCGACCCGCCCGTTCACGAATCCGGATTCGCCGCCGACGCCCTTCGCCATGACCGAGTACCAACCCGCGTCGCGGCAGGAGGCTGAACGGCTCGACGCGGCCGCCGAGGCCTCCGGGGCCGAGGTGCGCCGAGACCTCCAGATAGCCAGCAACTATGTGCTCACCGTCGTCCTGTACGCCGTGGTCCTGTTCTTCGCCGGCATGAGCACCAAGATCGCCAACCGCCGCCTGCGCTGGATCCTGACTGGGGTCGGCTGCCTCATCCTCGTCACCGCCCTCGCCTGGATCGCCACCTTCCCGGTGAGCGTCGAGATCTGATCGTCGGGGACACACGCAGCGGACCCCTTAGGTGCCCAGCCACATCACCCGGTGGGGATGAGGCGGTTGTCGCGCAGCAGGCCGAGGCTGCTAGCGACGTACAGACCGATCCAAGGAGCGCGCGATGACGACACTGACGGTATGGAAGTTCGACAGCCCCACGGCGGCCGACGAAACGATCCAGACGTTGGAGAACCTGGCCAAGCAGGAACTCATCCAGGTGCACGATGCGGCGACGGTGTCCTGGGCTCCGGACAAGAAGAAGCCCAAGACGCGGCAACTGCACAGCCTGACCGGCGCAGGGGCGATGGGCGGCATGTTCTGGGGGATGCTGTTCGGCCTGATCTTCTTCGTTCCGTTGCTGGGCGCGGCCATCGGCGCCGCGACCGGTGCGCTGGCCGGATCCATGAGTGATGTCGGCATCGACGACGACTTCATCAAGTCCGCCCGCGACAAGATCACGCCCGGAACCTCCGCTTTGTTCGTAATGACGAGCGACGCCGTCCCGGAGAAGATCAAGGCTGCCTTCGCCGATCGCGGACTGCAGGCCGAGCTGATCCAGTCGAACCTCTCGGCCGAGCAAGAAGCGGAACTGCGCGAGATGATCGCCCAGTAACGGAAATCGGTGCGTTCTGGCAGTACCGACCCTGGCCGGTACTGCCAGGTGCCGATCCCGCGGAACGTCCGTGGTCATACCTCAGGGATGACGACACACCCCGTGAGCCGAGGGTGCGATGGTCGCAAACGCTACGACGCGGCCGGAACGTCATGCCGCGAAATCTGCGTCCTGACGCGTGCAGGACGATGCCTGAGGAGGCCGCCGTGGAACAGACAACGTACGAGATTCGCGTTGTCGGTCCGGTACCGGCCGGGCTTCTGCCCGATCTCGGGGACGTCGTGATGATAGAGCTGGAGACGAGGACAGTGCTGACCGGCATGTTCACTGACCAGGCTGCGTTGCACGGGTTTCTGGCGCGTCTGCGTGCGCTCGGGCTCGACCTCGTGGAGGTGCGGGCAGTGGCCGCTCCCGACGACGACGAATCGCCGGGTGAGGAGGCACCATGATCGCGCGGCCGGCCTGTGTGGCGTACGAGGTCACGGTCGTCGGCCCGCTGGGTCCGGTGTTGCGCGCCGCGTTCCCCGAGCAGCACTTCGCCGCGATCGAAGCGTGCACGGTCATCCGGCTGCGGGTGCCGGCCGAGCGTGATCTGGATCTGGTGGATCTGGTCGGCCTGTTCGAGTCTGCGGGGATAGTCGTCCAGGACCTCTTCCGGTCATCGGTACCGGGACAGGACGGAGCGGTGGAACGACGGCGCTAGCCGCTCAGCAGTCCGAGAGCGCGAGCCCGGTGAACGGCCTGCCGGCGACTGGTGACGCCGAGCTTCTGGTAGATCCGCTTGAGGTGGGCCTTGACCGTGTTCACGGAGACGAAGAGCTCCGACGCGATCTCCGCGTTGGTCATCATCGTCGGCAAATAGCGCACGACGCTCAGCTCCCGGTCGGTCAGCGGTTCGGCCGGCGCGTCGACCAGTGTGCCGTGGGACCTGACCAAGCCCATATCCGCGAGAAGCTCGTCCACGAAGCCGCTGGCACTTGGGTCCATTTGTTGCACCCGGGTCAGTAGACGCGGCAGTCGCTCGGTATCCACGACGAGGAACGGCCTGCGGACTCCCTCCTGCCTGGCGGCGTCCAGCGCCTTGCCGAGCGCCTCGAGGGCGCGGTTGTCTTCCCGCAACGTGTCGGCCACCAAAGTCGTCAACAGCCAGGCCTCCACGGTGGCACTGCGGTCGTCCGTCCGGTGACGAAGCGACGAGAGGATCTCCTCGGCCCGATGTGGGTCACCGCCGGCCAGCAGCGCTTCGGCGAGGCAGGTCTGCTCATGGGCGAACGGCGGCTGATCGTCGGCCGACGTCCTGACCTTCGTCATCGCGGCACTCGGGTCACCGGCCGCGAGGTCGACCTCGGCCTCGGTGATCGCCTGCCATCGTTCGAGGAAGGCCGGCAGCTGCCACTGTCCGATCTCGTGCCGCAGGCGCACCAACTGATTGCGCGCCGCCTCCACCCTGCCGAGCGATGCGTCCAACCGGACCTGGGTCAGGCCGAGTGCGTAGCGTGGCGCAAGGTCGAGAGTCGCAGCCGCTCTGCCCTGGGCCAGCAGGCTCTGCGCCTCGTCGACGTTGTTCCACTGGAGGTGAACCATCGCGAGCGTCAGATACGCGGTGGCCGCCTGGGTGAGAGGTTCCCAGCCGCGGGCATCGACGAGCTCGACGGCCTTGGCAGCGTGCGCGAAGCCCTCCCGCAGTCTGCCCGAGACCGTGGCCGCGAACCCCAGATGCGCCAGCATGTTGATCCGGGACGCTTCCAGCCGGGTGGCAGTGGCGATCTCGAGGCCTTCGTGGAGGCACGCCTCGGCCTCGTCGAGGCTGCCGGACCACAGCAGACCGGTGCCCAGGGTGCTCAGGGCGATAGCTCGGTACTGGTCGGCCGCCGGCAACGCCACACCGGGGCCGGACAGCACGTCGAGTGCCTCCGAGGAGGCCGTGACCAGGGCGGCGATATCTCCACGGACGCGTGCGACAGCAGTCGAGAACAGGCGGATCGCGATCTGGGTGCCGATCCTCGACTCCGGGCTCGTCGCGTCCAACTGCGCCTGGGCCCGCTCGAGATGCGGTTGCATGTCCTGGAAGCGGCCGGCGTGCATGCGCAACGCCGCGGCCGACACTGCCAGCTCCGCCCCGTCGGCAAGGAGCTCGGCGGGAATGCGGGCCAGTAGCGCGACGACCGCCGCGCGTTCGGTCGAGACAGTCAACGGCGCGGCCTGCGTGACGAAGAGGCGACCGAGCAGGTGCCAGTCGGCCGCCTCCGCGGCATGCCGCATCGCCTCGATCGGCTGCCCGTTCGCAGCGAACCAGTGCGCTGCCCGCCGCTGCAGGTCGGGCAGCATCTGCGGCTCATCCACCATCAGCCGATGGTGGAGCATCTCCCGGAGCAGCGGGTGGTACCGGTACCACTGCCGATCCGAACCGAGACCGACCACGAACGCATTGGTCCTCTCGAGCAGCTCCAGGAAGCGCTGGCCGCGTGGGTCGTCGGTCAGCACCTGGGCGAGCCCGCCGCTCAGCCGCTCCGCGACGGAGGTCCGCAGCAGGAACTGCCGGAGTTCGGGCGGCTGCCTCGCGAGCACCTCCTCGGCCAGGTAGTCGGTCACTGCCTGGTCGTTACCGGCGAAGTCCGCCGGAGTGCGGCCCGGCCCCTCGCCCTTGAGGAAGAAGGCGGCCAGTCGCAGCCCGGCCGGCCATCCTTCGGTGCGTTCGACCAGAAGCTGGGCTCCGTCCGGATCAACCACGACACCGTCCGCCCCAAGCAGTGCAACCGCCTCCGCGACTCCGAAGGCGAGGTCCCTGGACCGGATCTCGGCCAGATCGTCCTTGATCCTCAGCCGATGCAGCCCCAGGGCGGGGTCCGCCCTGGTCAGCAGCACCAGCCGCAGCGGCGCAGGCGGGCGGCGCAGCAGCTCGGACAGGCCGGCGAGCACCGCGGGTTCATCGATGACCTGGAAGTCGTCGAGAACGATTACGACAGGTTTCGGTAGCCGCGTGAGCCCGGCGACGAGTCGGCGGAGATTGTCGACCTCGCCACCGAGTCCCGGCGCGAGGCCGGCCAGCGGGTTGCCGCGGGGAACCTCGACAGCACTGCGGATCGCGGCCACGAGGTAGGACCAGAACGACCGCGGATGGTTGTCGCTCTCGTCGAGGGACAGCCAGGCCACCGGCCCGACGGCAGGTGTTGACGCAGCCCACGACGCCGTCGCCAGTGTCTTTCCCCAGCCGGCGCCGGCGCTCACCACTGTCAACGGCTTGCGGGTCCCGTCGTCCAGCATCGCCACGATCCGCGGGCGCCCGACGTACGTCGACGGAACCCGTGGTCTCGCCAGCTTCGTTGTGAGCAGGTCGTCGTCCGCCGCCAAGGAGGCATGGAACGGTAGCCGCTCAGCTTCAGCAGATGACATCTCCCCGACCCCGTCGACCGCCCGCTCCCTCCCTGTGCGCAGGCGTGCACGTCGGGTTGCGGGTGCTGCTGATCGCCGGTCCCAGAGGTCCCCGGACTACAGCGCCCCCGCGCCGAGGTACTCGGTCTGCATCGCCCCCACGACCAGCCTGTCTCCGCCTCATAGTACGCGAGATCCGCGGACCTGCCCTGGCTGCGGTCGGAGTGCGACGCTGTTACTACCCGCAGCGGGTGATGCCTTCGGACCCGAATTCGCGTAAGCGTATGGAACGGGCGGGATGACGAAGGGCGTTGGGGGATGAAGACGACCGAGCAGGCTGCCGCACGGACCGGCGACGCTTCCGACGATCCCGTCCTGGCGGTGAGGTTCGCTGTCCCGGGACCTCCGAGACTGTACGTCGAGCGCCCGCGCCTGATCAAGCGTTTGGACGAGGGTGCCGAGCTGCCGCTGACCCTCGTCAGCGCTCCGGCCGGCAGCGGGAAGACCGCCCTGGTGGCCGCATGGGCGGCGCAGCGCGAAGCGGCCGGGTACAGCACGGCCTGGATCACCTTCGAGGAGCGGGACGTGCCGGCCTCGGTGTTCTGGCCGCACGTCCTCGAGACCCTCCGCCGTCAAGGCCTGGTCCTTCCGGCCATGCGCTCCGACACTGCCGGCGCGCGCTCTCGCATGCTCACCAGGCTCGCCACTGCGCTGTCCAGGCGGTCAGACCCGATGACACTGGTGCTGGACGGTTACGAGATCGCCACCGCGGAGCAGTCGAGCGACATCGACTTCCTGTTGCGGCACAGCGATCAACGCCTGCATGTCGTGATCCTGACCCGCGTCGATCCCGTGCTCCCGCTGCACCGCTATCGCCTGGCCGAGATGGTCGCCGAGGTGCGGATGGCGGATCTCGCCTTCACCGAGGACGAGACGTCGCAGCTGGTGCGACTGTCCGGCATCAGCATGAGCAGCGACTCGATCGGTGCACTCACCCGGCGCACCAGAGGCTGGGCGGTCGGTCTGCGCTTCGCGGGCATGTGCCTGGAGCGGAGCGACAATCCGGACGAGGCCGTCGCCCAGCTCGCCGGGGACAGCGGCAACATCGCCGAGTACCTCATGGCCGAGGTACTCCAGACGCAGTCCGCCGCGGTCCGATCGCTGTTGCTGCGCACCAGTGTCGTGGACGTGCTCCAGCCCGGTCTGATCGAGGAACTCGGCGGACGTTCCGCAGGGCGCACGCTCGCGTCGCTCGCCGGCGGCAACGTGCTGGTCGAGCCGCTGCCGGATCATCCCGGCTGGTATCGCTATCACCCGTTCCTGCGTGACCTGCTGCGCGCCGAGCTCGCCCATGAGTCACCGACGCGCCGCCGGCGGCTGCACAAGAAGGCGGCGGACTGGTTCGCGCGCAAAGGGTTCCTCGGTTCCGCCGTCGGCCTGGCCACCGCGGTCGGGGCCTGGACCGATGCCTCGGCGTACGTCGTCGACGGCCTGGCCATCGGACAGGTCCTGCTGAGCAGCGATACGAGCGGGCTCGACGACGACCTCAGGAAGATGCCTCCCGGCATCGGGGATCCGGCCGCGGGCGTGGTCAGGGCGGCGCTGGCCCTCGCCGACCGCGATACCGACCGCTGCGCCGACGAGCTGAAGCGGGCCGGTGAATCGATGATCACGGAGTCGGCCCACGACCAGGCGGTCCAACTGGCAGCCGACATCGTCCAGACCGTGCGATCGGGTCTGCTCGACGACCCACAGACCGTCATGCTCGCCGATCTGGCCCAGCAGGAGCTCACCACGCAGGAGCGAGAGAAGATCAGGGCGCACCCCGAGCTGACGGCGCTGATCCAGGCCATCAAGGGCATTGCGCTCCTGCACAACGGTGAGCTCCTCCAAGCACGAGCTCCTCTGATGGCGGCGGTGCGCGCGGAGGCACCGGGATGCGAAGCGCTGACGGTCGCGTGCCTCGGTTACCTCGCCGTCATCGACTCGTACCAAGGCGAGCTTCGCTGCGCAGACGAGTGGGCGGCACAGTCGGTGGCTCTCGCCGAACGGTCCGGCTTGCTGTCGGACGGCCGCCCGCGGGCGGCCGAGATCGCTCTTGCCCGGGTGAGCATCGACCGCCACGACCTGCGTGCCGGGCGTGAGCATGTCCGGGCGGCGATGCGTTCGGACGACATCTGCGACGACCCTGTC
The DNA here is from genome assembly GCF_004342025.1 of Kribbella steppae. Lineage (GTDB taxonomy): Bacteria > Actinomycetota > Actinomycetes > Propionibacteriales > Kribbellaceae > Kribbella > Kribbella steppae. The sequence continues at coordinate 430,436 of NZ_SLWN01000003.1, forward strand.
CTGCGGGCCCTGTCGGCCGTCGTGCAGGCGCGCCTGCTGCGCGCCGGCGGAGAGGTGGATGAGGCGATCGCCCTCCTCCAGCGAGTCGCTGCTCACTCGGTCGTCACTGCCGGCTGGCTCGTCGAGCCACTGCAGATCGAAGCGGCGACGCTGATGGTCGTACAGGGCGAACCCGATGTGGCGACGCGGATGATCAAGCAGCTGGGCAAGCCTGATGATGCCCTCGGGTCCCTCGTGCTCGGTCACGCAGATCTGCGGCGGCAGGACTGGGGCGGCGTCGAGAAGTCCGTGTCCGCCATCCTTGCTCAAGGTAACGGAGTTCAGCTGCCGACCACCGTGGGCGCGCGCCTGCTGGAGGTCGCTTGCGAGCTGCACGGCGGACAGCCCGGACGGGCGCGGATCGCGCTCGACCACGCGCTGCGTCTTGCCGAGCCGGAGGGCCTGCGCAGGCCGTTCCTCGAGGCTCCCACAGCTGTCCGGCGACTGCTGGAAGCCGACACCGCGCTGATCGATCGGAACGGCTGGCTCGGTTCCGTCGTCGGTTCCCGCCGCCAGATCCTCGCGTCAACCAGCAGTCCGGCGGCCGGCGGGACGGATGTGCCGCCCTTCGCGACGTACATCGAACCGCTCACGGCGAAGGAGACCGAGGTGCTCGGTCACCTGTCCGAGCTGCTGTCCACCGAAGAGATCGCCGCCGAGATGTTCGTGTCGGTCAACACGGTCCGCACCCACATTCGCAACATCCTTCGCAAACTCGCGGTCTCGCGGCGGAACGAGGCGGTACGACGGGCCCGCGCGCTCAGCCTGATCCCGGCCTGACCCCGCTCGGCCTCGTCCCCTGGGGATGATGCCGCATCGGACGTGGTTCGTCAGCCTGGTGTCATCCTGAGCACAAGGGAGTGAACGACAGTGACACAAGGGGCAGCAGCATCTCACTACGAAGCCGCGGACGAGGAACACGAGGTCAGCGGCTGGGCGGTCGGGTTCATCCTGTTCGCCGGCGTCATGATGATCATGGCCGGAGGCTTCCAGGCCTTCGCCGGTCTGGTGGCACTCTTCGAGAACGAGTTCTACGTAGCCACCCGCAACTACCTGTTCGAGTTCGACGCCACCGCGTGGGGCTGGATCCACCTGCTGGGTGGCCTGCTGGTGCTGGCGGCCGGGATTGCGGTCATCGCGGGCCAGACCTGGGCCCGCGTACTCGGAATCGTCCTGGCGGTGCTGAGCGCTCTGGCCAACTTCACCTTCATCCCGTACTACCCGTTCTGGGCGCTGACCATCATCGCCATCGACATCTTCGTCATCTGGGCGCTGGCCGCGCACGGTCGCGATGTCGCTGCTGACTGACGGCTCCCACATCAACCGGCAGGAGAAGCGCAGGCCACCGACGACCTGCGCTTCGGACCGGAGGCCGAGGTGGCTCTCATCTCGGCCTCCGCAACGAGAGGAGTTGCCACGATGGCTGCGAAAGGAAGGGCCATGGCCGGCTTCATCGTGTTCGCCGGCTCGATGCTCCTGGTGATCGGCCTGATCAACATCTTCCAGGCCTTCATCGCTCTGTTCGCCGACGAGCGTGTGCTGTTGACGCGGGAGAACCTCGTCGTCGTGGACGTCACCGCCTGGGGATGGGTTCTGCTGATCTCCGGGTTCCTCATGCTGGCCGTCGGCGCCGGCCTGCTCTCGACGCAGACGTGGGCCCGGGTCGCGGCCATCGTGATCGTCTCCCTGCACGCTGTGGTGCAGATCTTGTGGCTCAACGCGTACCCAGTCTGGTCGCTGATGATGATCGCGCTGGACACCGTCATACTCTTCGCGCTCACCGCGCGCTGGTCCGACGCACGGGACAGGCTCGCAGAGGCGGGCGACGCGCCATGGACCGGCCAGGAGGCAACCAAACTCTCAGCCGCCGAACGGCATACGCCTCCCCTCGTCTGAGTGGCGGGATCACACGACGATGATGCTTGCCTAGCTCTCGGACGGTCGATCATGGCGATGCGAACAGCCCTCGGGTGGTTGACGATCGTGCTCACCGCGACGGCCTGCACCACGACGGCCACCGACCCACCTGGTGGGTCGACCGCCGAGCCGTCCCGGACGACGCAACCGGCGCAGACGGGCGGCACCGTCGGCGCAGTCGACCGCGAGGCGATGAAGGACGACGAGCGAACGGCCGTCAGCGCGGTGGACACGTTCTGGCGCCGTTACACCACCGAGCAGTTCGGACAGCCGTACCAACCTCCCCGCGTTGCCGGGGCCTACACCGGCACGAACGGACCACCGTGCGGGGGCGAGCCGGAATCCGTGCCGTTCAACGCCGTCTACTGCCGGCCGGGCGACTTCGTGGCGTGGGACGAAAATCTGATGGCGGCCGGCTACAGCCAGATCGGCGATGCGTGGATCTATCTGATCATCGCGCACGAGTGGGGCCACGCGATCCAGGCGAGACTGCGGAGCGACCGGGTCTCGGTCGCTGCGGAACTCCAGGCGGACTGCCTGGCGGGGGCCGCACTGCAAGGAGCGGCCGACGACGGTCTGATCGCGGTCGAGCCGGGGGACAGTGAGGAGATCGCCAAAACGCTGGCCGCGGTCGCGGACGACTATCCCTGGACCAACGAGAGCGACCACGGAAACGCGGAGCAGCGGATCTCGGCGTTCGACACCGGCGTAGCAGGTGGCGTCGAGGCCTGCATCTGAGGCCCTGACTCAGCCGGCTCGGCGCCGGCTCTGATTCAGCTGGCTCGGCGCGGGCCCTGACTCAGCTGGCTCGGCGCTTGGCATCGTCGACGTACGGAAGCGGATTGCCCGATGCTCGTGCGCCGGAGGCAAGCCAGGCCGCGAGTCCCTCCGGAGATCGCCGGTACAGCTCGTCGAGGTACTGCTGCCGCTGTTCGACAACGGACAGGCGTGCGACCGCCGAACGGGCACCCTCCAGCAGGACGAAGCTCCGGCGCCAGGCCAGGCACAAGGCTGCGTCGTCGAGGGAACGCAGGTCTCGCTCCGGGGCGGCTGCAGGACTGTCGACGAGCGGCGTCGCGGGGATGCGAGGTGTCGCCGACTCTGGGTGTGCGGCGGGAGGATCCCCCTGGGCCCGCCGTCGCAGGACCCTCGAGGTGAGGGCGGGCGTGGTCAGTGCCAGTGCCAGCACGATCAAGACGCCGGCGAACTTGAGGCTTGCGATCAGACCTAAGGCAGCCGGTCCGATCAGCCCGCCGGCGAGTGTGACCCGAGCGATCTTGCGCACGCCGCTCCGCCCGTCCGCTCCCCAGACGGAAGAGGCGATGATGGCTGTCATTGCCGCGATGACGACCACGCTGGTGAGAGCCCCGCCCAGACCCCAGACGGCGATCACACAGAGAAGTCCGGCTGTGGTGGCCAGGTAGATACAGCACAACCGGACACTTTGGCTCTTGCCGCGGGATGTGCTGGGATCAGGTCCATCGCCGCCGGTTGACCGTATCGTCTCGCTCACGTTCTCTGTCCTTTGCTCCGGACTCCATCTCGCATCTCGCCATCGAACGCAGCCAGCCTGCTCGTCGCATCACCTGGCTGTGGTCCCCAGAGCGTCAGCATGCGCCGGGCCGGTACGCTCTCGCCTCCTCCGTCCGGGGTGAATCCGATTCCGGTACTCCGGGAGAGGCTCCGTTCGGCGACCGACCCGGAGCAAACTGTGGAAGGCCCGCATCATCCTTGTGGGGTGAGCTACCGCCGCGGTTCGTGGGGCAGCATGGGGCAGGTCCGACGAATATCGGTGTCGCTCCGTCTCGAATTTCAGCGAGTCGGGTCGACCCGTGCTCAGGGGCATGCTCGAGTTCTGTTGTCGCGGTGGGGGGCCATCGCGCACCGCCCCGTCGTGACACACATTTGTTGTCAATCGCCGGGAGGGGACATGCCGGGCGGTCAGCAGGCAGGGGAAGAGCGCGGACATCGCTCGATTCCGAGGCACGTCCACGATCAGGCGGCCATGCCGGGCCCGTCGGCGATACCCAGGAAAGCGGTGGTACGGCAGCGTCTTCTGGACCTCGTGAGCCAGGGGGTGCAGAGGCCGTTGACGCTTGTCAGTGCGCCCGCGGGCTTCGGAAAGACGATGCTCCTGGTCTCGTGGGAGGCACTCGGCGCCTGGGCCGGCCCGGTCAGGCACATCACGATGGACGCCGCCGCCGAACAGCCTGCGGCCTTGCTGCAGTCCGTGCTCGATGGTCTGCACCGGAGGGGTTCGGCCCTGGCCGAAGAGCCCGTGCTGTTCACGACAGCGGACCTACCCGGTCGACCAGGTCCGGTCACTGAGAGAGCGGCCGGGCCGGAAGCGATGGTCCTCGTGGTCGATTGCGGCGACCTCACCGTCACGCCGGAGCTCGGGGACAGCCTCGACCGCCTCATCCGGGGCAATGCCGGAAGAGTACGGATCGTCCTGCTGACCCGCGCGGACCCGCAGCTGCCGCTCCATCGGTACCGACTGGCCGACACCTTGACGGAGATTCGGGCCGCCGATCTGGCCTTCACGGTCGAGGAGGCCGCCGGCCTGATGCGGCACGAGAATCTTGATCTGGCCCCGGCCGAGCTGGCAGAACTCTGGGCACGAACGGATGGCTGGCCGGCGGGCCTGATGTTCGCGGCGATGCACCTGGCCGGGAAAGCCGACACCGCACAGGCCATCCGAGGGTTTCGAGGCGATGTGGGGAACGTGGCGGCGTTCCTGATGACCGAGGTGCTCCAGGCACAACCGCCCGCGCTGCGGGACTTCCTGCTCCGGACCTGCATCGTCGACAAGCTCCGGCCCGGACTTGCCGAAGCGCTGACAGGTCGCGCTTGTGACCTTCGGTCGTTGGAGTTCATGTCCCACGGGAACGCTTTCATCCAGCGGGTGCCCGGGACCGACGACTGTTACAGCTACCAGTCACTGTTCCGCGAGTTCCTCCGAGCCCAACTCTTGTTCGAGAGATCGGCCCTGGTCCCCGTGCTGCACCGCACCGCCGCCGGCTGGTTCGCGCAGAACGGGCACCAGCTGTCGGCGGTCTGCCACGCCATCACGGCTGGTCAGTGGGGGGACGCGGCCCGGTATCTGGTGGAGGACCTCGACTTCGCGCAGCTACTCGTCGGGCGCGAACGGCGGCTCCTGAAAGAGTTGGTCGCTGACCTTCCCGACGACCTGGACGACGCGAGTGCCGCGGTGGTGCGGTCCGCACGGGCGCTCACGGAGTTCGATGTCGACCTGTGCGCCGCGGAACTGCGCAAGGCTCGATCCGGCCTGGACCAGGGGCTCCCGCCGCGGACGCTCTCCTACGAGCTGGCAATCACCGTGCTGGAAGCGGTCTCCGCAAGTCTTCAGACCGATGTCATGTCGGCGTTGGACGCCGTGCTCGCCGCTGAAGCGGCCCTCAGAGCGGTATCGGTGGGACCGAATGCCGTGCATCCCGAGCTGAAGTTGCTCGTTGCCGGATGCAAAGGCCGGGTCCTCCTCCAGCGGGGAGACTTCGCCGGCGCCGCGGAGGCGTTCTCAGCGGCGATCGCGATTGCCGAGGAAGCCGGTCTGCACGAGGCGTTGGCGGACTTCCTGGGAATGGCCGCGCTGGTCGAGGCGGTGTGGGGACATCTGCGGCGGGCTGCCGAGCTCGCCACGCAGGCCATCGCTCTGGCGGAGTCCGGAGCTCACCTGGACGAGCCCCAGTCAGCGATCGTGGCCCAGGCCTGGGTGAGTGCCGAGCAGGGTGAGCTCGCGGTAGCCCGGGACCTGGTGCACCGCGCCGGGGACGCCGTACCGACGTTCGATACAAGAGTTCTCGCCGCCTGCGCGGCGATGGTCCGGGCAAGGGTGCTCCGGGCCGACGGAGATGTCGACCTTGCCCGTGCTGAGCTCAGGGCGGCCGCCAACAGCTATGGGGCTGTAAGTGACGAGTGGCTCGGCCAGTCCCTCGTCGTGGACGAGGCGAAGATTCTCGTGGCGCAGCACCTGCCCCGTGAGGCCATCGCCGTGGTCGAGCATTCTCCCGGCCGCGACCAGGTCGAATCGATCCTGGTGCTGCGACGGGCGGCTACCGAGGCCGGTGAGCAGGGTCCTGCGCTGCCGGCTCCGGCCGCGCAGCAGGGCACATCCCTGGAGACTCAGGTCGACAGCTGGCTGGTGCAAGCCGCGGAATCGATCAGAACCGGCGACTCCGGCCGGAGCGGACTCCAGGTGGAGCGGGCCTTGAGACTGGCTGCGCCGGAGCACCTGCGTCGTCCGTTCTCGGAGGCGCCGCCACCACTGCGAAAGTTGCTTCAGCCAACCGGCGAACTGATGCGGCGGCACCCCTGGCTCCGCGCGCCGGGACCGGCCGATCACTCGAGTCGGACCCGAACCGAGCTGGTCATCACCGCCACCTTGAGCAGCAAGGAGCACGAGGTGCTGGAGTACCTCGCCGAACTGCTGACCACCGAAGAGATCGCCAGCACCATGTACGTCTCGGTCAACACGGTTCGCAGCCACGTGCGGAGCATCCTGCGCAAGCTGAGCGCCTCCCGACGCAACGAGGCCGTACGACGAGCTTGGGAGCTGGGCCTGCTCCCCTCCCGCCCAGAGGTCTAGTCGGTCACTGCAGGAGTCCAGCACCTTGACCTGCAGCAGTTGGTACCTGCCGGTTCGAAACTGTCCCCGGCGGATGAGGCAGCCGCTGGGCGGCGACTGTCAGAGTGAATGAGCCAGTCCGGGCTGCGCGCCAGTCGCAAGGACGGAGGCGAGGGGAGTGACCGAGACTACGTTCGCAGTGCTCGCGCTCCTCGTCCTTGCGTGGGCAGTGACCTCGGACCTTCTGGCCCGTCTGAACATCACCGGTCCGCTGGTATTCGCCGTCGCCGGCTATGCACTGGGGAACTCTGACTGGGGTCCTCTCTCGGTGGACGTCGAGGCCCCGTCCGTCCATCTGCTCGCGGAGTTGACGCTGGCGCTCCTGTTGTTCTCGGACGCTGCCAGAGTCAACCTCTCGAGGCTGAAACGAGACGTTCGCCTGCCTGGCCGCCTGCTGGCGTTCGGCCTTCCCCTGTCCGTGGTCCTGGGCTCTCTCCTGGCCGCATGGCTCTTCGACGACTTCACCTGGGCGCTCGCAGGCTTCGTGGGCGCCACGTTGGCTCCCACTGACGCTGCTCTCAGCGCACAGGTGATCAACGACCGCCGGATCCCGATGCGCCTGCGTCGCGCCCTCAATGTGGAAAGTGGACTCAACGACGGCATCGTCACACCGGTCGTCCTGTTCACGCTGGCTGTCGCCGCCGGCCAACTCGGGGTAGAAGGTCACGACGGCGGCTCCGACGACGGCGGCGGTGCGCTGTTCGCACTCGCCGTCGGTGTCATCGTCGGCTTGGCGATCGGGTCGGTCAGCGCCAGGCTCATGACGGTCGGCTCTCGACGGCGCTGGATGACTACGGGCGCCCGGCGACTGACGGCATTTGCGGCTGCACTCAGCAGCTTCGCCCTCGCCGTCGCGTTCAGCGGCAACGGATTCATCGCGGCGTTCGTGGCCGGCATCGCCTTCAGAGCAGCACTGGACGACGATGCTGCCGACGAGGAGAACATCGTCGAGCTACCGGAGCTTGTCGGTGAGGTCCTGGCCTTCGCCGTCTGGTTCCTCTTCGGAGCCGCGCTGGTGCCGATCGCCGTGCACAACTTCGACTTCACCCTGCTCGCGTACGCCGTACTGAGTCTGACCGTGGTCCGCATCGTTCCGGTCGCCCTGTCCCTGCTCGGAACGGGTCTGGACCGCAAGACCGCCTTGTTCGTGGGATGGTTCGGGCCCCGCGGCCTGGCATCGGTCGTGTTCGCGCTGCTGGCGATCGAGCAGCTCGGCGACATCCCGGTGGTCGAGCAGGCCGTCGCCGTCGTCGCGCTGACTGTGTTGCTGAGTGTGGTGCTCCACGGGGTCACGGCCGGTCCGTTCGGAAGCCGCTATGTCCGCCTCGAGCAGGCCGACGAAGACCCCGGCGCCGGCCCTCGATCACGACACCCCGCCCACGGTTCTTCGCAGTCCCCGACGCCGCTTCGAAGCGACCAGCCATGACGAAGCCGCGGAGCGGAGATCATGAGTGGCGGATGAGACTCGTCGATACCGGCCGGCATCGGGATCGCCGGTGCGGAGTACAGTCGATGCGCTGCCATTGTCGCAATGTGATTCCGACCCTCCCCGGCGAGTTCATGACTCGAGATTTCTTCGGCGCCTTGTCGCACATGGCCGATCCAACAGTGTCAGTCAACGTTTGGCCGCTTGCGATGCAGGAAGTCAGAAGGCTTGAAATGACGGTCGATGACCATGGCGGCAGCGACCGCCAACCCGACGACGAGCTCGATCATCCACTGGTCGACAGTCGCGAGACGGCCGCGCTCAGAGAGCAGGCAACCGAAGTCCTGGCCCGGTATCACCAGATCGAGCTGGCCGAGGCAGCCATGCTGCTGTTCGTGCTGGCGGAGTATCGCGACTGCTCGGTCGATGCCCTGGCCGTTGAGGTACTACGCAAGGCGGCCGCGCGCCGTGCGACGCCCGACGAACCAGCGTCGTAGAACCAGGTGGCCTCACCCGTCAGGGATGAAGCACCGTGTCGCCAAGGGCCTCTAGGCTCTACTGCCAGCGCTGGGGTGAGGAGAGCTCGGGTCATGGGAATCCTGCGAAGAAAGCGCGGCGACGACGACGTCGAACCGCGCCGGTACCGGATGAGGGCGAAGCTGGTCTCGATCGGTGACGACTTCTGGATCGAGGACAACGAGGGCACCCGCGTGTACCGCGTGAACGGTAAGGCGCTACGACTTCGCGACACGTTCGTGCTCGAAGACGTGTCCGGCCACGAGGTCGCGAAGATCAAGGAACGAAAACTCAGCGTGCGGGACAAGGTCTCCATCGAGCGCGACGGCGAGCGGGTCGCGACAGTCCACAAGGCGCTGGTCGGCATCCGGGACCGCTTCGCCATCGACGTCGACGACGGGCCGGATCTCAAGGCACACGGCAACATCGTCGACCACGAGTACGAGATCAGACGCGACGGCGACACGATCGCCCACATCTCGAAGCGCTGGTTCCGGGTCCGCGACACCTACGGAATAGAGATCGCGCCGGACGAGGACGAGGCCCTCCTGCTCGCGACCGTCGTGGCACTCGAGCAGTTGACCGACGAATAGGCCGCGCGCCCCGGCACGGCCAGGCTCCGATGGGCGGACGTCGGAGCCTGGCCGGCGGACTATCGAGCGAGCGGGACGGCCAGGTCGACGACCTGCGCGTTGCTCGGGAAGGAGCCGAGGCGGGTTGCCTTGCCGGTGGTGAGGTTGATGTCGTACAGGCGGGTGCGGCCGCCGGTGTTCAGTGTTGCCAGGCCGCGGTTGTCGCCGCCTTGCGTGGAGATGTCGAACCCGGCCGACTGGCCGGCATCGACGGTGAGCTTGCCGGTGGGCGCGAGCAGGCCGGCGTTCGCCGGGGACTGGATCACGACCTGGTCGAGCATGGTGTCGATGTCGAACAGCGTCGTCGCGGTGTTCGGGTCGAGGTCGTTGTTCGTGTACGCCGCTGCCGTGACCTGGGTCGCCGTGGTCGGCGGAGCAGGCGGCACGCCCGGGTAGGCCAGCACGCCGTCGGTGGCGGTCATACCTGCCGCGGGCGCACCGGCCGGGTCGTCGAGGTTGTGGCGCAGGTTCTGGCCGGTGTCGCTGATCACCCGCAGCCGGTTCGCGGCCGGGTTGAAGTCGACCCCGAAGTTCTGGCCGTCCAGCGGGACGGTGAGCTGCGAGACCTTCGTGGCCCGACCGAAGCTGGACACGGTGTTGATCGTGTAGATGCCGCCGCGATCGCCGACGCCGTACAGCTTCCCGTTCTGAACCCGGTAGTCGATACCGACGAGCCGCTGGTCGTCCTGCAGTCCCTGCACTCGCGCCGTACGCCGGATCCGGTCGGGCGAGGCGGTGCGGAACTTCACCAGCCGGCCTTTGTCGGTCAGGCCGACCACGTCAGAGCTCTGCGGCCGGGCTTTCGCGGCCGCGGCCGGTGCCGGTGCGACCGCGGCCGGCCGTGCGCCGGCCGTCGCCTGCGTCGCGTTGCTGAGGATCAGGGCCGTCGCGGGCAACGCGATCGCGGCTACCGTCGCGGCGACGACGCGGATGTGTCGTCGTGATTGGAACATGCTGATTCACCTCTCGGTCGCGGCGCCGATCCACCTCTCGCGGCCGGTCGCCGGGCGGAGCCGCCGGTGGGCCCAACTCCGGCGGCGTCTCAACCACCTCTTCGTCGCCACCAACCGATCGGATGTGCGCGGATGCGCCTAGCCTGGCTGGATGGAGGGGGAGCGGGCTGACGAGATTGCGGTGAACCGCGAGCTGTGGGCGCTGGTCAACGAGCGCTACACCGGTCCGGCGGCGGAGGCGCTGTGGTCCAGGCCGGAGATGGTCTGGGGTTTGTACGACGTGCCTGAGCGACAACTCGGCGTACTCGGGGACGTCGACGGCCTCGACGTACTCGAACTGGCCTGCGGTACGGCGTACTGCTCGGCCTGGCTCACCAGGTCCGGCGCCCGCGTGGTCGCCGCTGACCTGTCGGCTGAACAGCTCCGGACGGCTCGCGACCTGCAGCGCCGTACAGGACCCGCCTTCCCGCTTGTGCAGGCGGACGCCGAACACGTGCCGCTCGCGAGCGGCTCCTTCGACCTCGTCGTCAGCGAACACGGCGCCGCGGCGTGGTGCGACCCGGAACGCTGGCTGGCCGAGGCGGCACGAGTACTGCGGCCCGGTGGACGGCTCGTGTTCCTCACCAACAGCTTGCTGTCCGCGCTCTGCGTACCGGACGACGAGGGTGTCGCCACCAACAGCCTGCAACGCGGACAGCGCGCCGCCTACCACGTCCGCTGGCCAGGTGGCGGCGCCGAGTTCCACCCCTCCCATGGCGACTGGATCCGGCTTCTGCGCCGGTTCGGCTTCAGCGTCGAAGCCCTGCACGAGCTCTACGCCCCACCGGACGCGCCAGACCACCCCTTCTACGAGATCGTCACCACCGCCTGGGCGTCCCAGTGGCCCGCCGAAGAACTCTGGGTGGCCTGGCGCACCACGGCGGCTGTCACCCGCAACGGATGAGGCGCCGACGGCTGATCCCGCCGAGAATCGACAGCGACCGGGAGGGGAATCAGCATGTGGTACGTGATCATGTTCTCCGGGCTGGCGATCCTGTGTGTGGTCGTGGTGCTGATCCGCAACGCCCGCGTCAAGGCCGCCCGCGAACGCACCGCGTCACCGGAACGCACGGCCCACACCCACACCCACGCCGAGGAGGACCGCGCTCGCAACGAGCGCAAGCGCCGCCGCGCGCAGTCGAAGGCGGACCGCCGCAAGCGCCACTGACCAGCCGGCCAGGACTCAGCCGGCTGATCTTCTCGTGTGCATGACGCTGCCCGTCGCTGTACGCCGGGACCCGGCCGGCTAGCGCGGGGAGCCTGCGGCCTTGCACGCGTTCTGCGGTGTGCACCGGTGCCGGTCCTTGTCGTCCCGAGCCGGGGACTGTTCCGGGGAATCGTCGGGGCAGGTCTCGGAGGGCTGGGCCGGTGGAGGGGTCGGGGTTGGGGGGCAGGCAGGTCGGGCGAGGGCTCGGCCGACTACTTGGCGCATCGCCGGGGCCCAGCCGACCGCGGCCGTGGTCGGCTCCTGCGCCGGGGTGGGCTCGGCGGACGGTGCCGACGTGGACGAGCCGGACTTGGACGGCTCGGACGGCTTCGGCTCTGACTCGGACGGTTTGGACTCGGTCGCCTTCGGCGCGGGCGGTCGCTTCGTGGCCGGCTCGGACGGTCCTGGCTCGGATGGTCGCGTCGTGCGCGCCTCGGACGGTACTGGCTCGGTCGGTCGCGTCGTGCCCTGCCCGGACGGTGCCGGATTGGGCGGTCGCGTCGTGGCCGGCTCGGACGGGTTCGGGGTGGTTGTCGGCTCGGGTTCGGAGGGACGGGTCGGCGCGGACGGTCGGGTCTGCGTCGGTTCGGGGGCGGCCGGGGTCGGGTTGGTCGTCGGTCGTGGTTGGGGTGGTCGTACGGTCGGCGGCTCGGAGGGCGTGGTCGGGGCCGGTTCGCGGATGGCGGTTTTGCCGGGGCTGGGGGCAGCCGGGGTCGGCTGGTCCGGCGGCGGGGTTGTCGTCCGCGGGCGGCTCACGCCGCGGGGTGGCGGCGCCGAGGGTTCGGTCCGTTGCACGGGCGCAGGCTGGGCAACCACCGCGTCGTCCGGCTGCGGATTGGTGGGCCAGGGTCGCGCTGCCGGCGGGGCGGCCGTCCAGGGCCGCTCAGTCGGGGGATCGGCGGTCCAGGGAGGCGCCGCGGGGGAATCGGCAGCCCAGCGGCGCGCTGCCGGGGGATCGACGGGGTCGTTCGGGAGTTGGTCGCCGGTTGACGGCAGCCCGATGACTCGGCCGGCCTGGTACATCCGGGCCAGCGCGAGGACTACCCGGACGTAGGAGTCGGCGTTGTTGTAGCGCCGTACCGCCTGCGCTGCCCGGCCCGGATCGCGCAGGTCCGACGTACCGGTGCACAGGTACTGGGCGGCGCCCTGCGCGGCGTCGAACATGTTGTTCGGGTCGCCGAACCCGTCGCCGTTGCCGTCCGCGTTCACCGCGCGCCAGGTCGACGGGATGAACTGCATCGGACCCACCGCGCGGTCGTACTCGGAGTCCCCGTCGAGCGCGCCGTCGTCGGAGTCGCGGATCAGCGCGACGTTCGGCCGGCCATCGAGCGGGATGCCGCGGATCCGCCGGGTCGCCGAGCCGTCGTCGCGCAGCTGGGCGCCACCGAACTGGCCGTGGTTGGACTCCACCCGCCCGATCGCAGCGAGCAGCGTCCACGGCACCCCGCAACCGGGGTCGCTGACTGCCAACCGGGCCTCGGCCTGCTTGTACGCCCGCAAGGCGACGTCCGGGATCCCGCTCTCGCCGAGAGCCGTGATCACCGGACCACCTGAGAGCACCATCTGCACCGGTTTCGCCACCCGACCCGGCCCGACTGGGACAGCGACCAACTGCTCCGGCTCGACGAACTCGGCCAGTGCCTCGTCCTCGATGAACGGATCGACCGCTGGTGCGTCCGCAGCCCCGGCCGCGTCGTACCCACCGGTGGCCGGACGGTCGGGGAGCGGCGCGGTCGCCAACGCTGCGAGGGTGACCACCGCGGCGACCGCACCTGCCAACTGCCAGCGACTCCCGGTCGACCCTGACCTCACCGCGGTCCGGGGCGCCGGCCGGCCGGCGCGATGCCGGCCTTGGTGTCGTCGCCCGTGTCGCTTGACGAACTTGTGCAGTCCGGGCACTCGCATGATCTCGATTCCCTCCGCCGATCCGCCGGTGCGGTGCAGTCCCGCTTTCCCAGGTGTTCGGGGCGGACCGCACCCCGGATCGGTTCATGGTTGCTTCGCTGAACTGGAGTGCGAGGAGCCAAGACCGGACGGCTGCTGGATGCGGCAGTTGGCGACGTACGAGTGGAGAGAAGGACCGCCGCACCCTCGGACAGCCAACAACGCAAACGGCAGCTAGCCGGCGAGGGCGTGGCGGTCGGGTGAGGTTAGACGCGGATCCAGTCGGTGCAGGTGTCTGCGCCGGTGCCGTGGTTGGTGTTTTCGCAGAGCATCATGTAGATGGCGCCGACCGGGAAGTACGCGGTGTCACAGCCACTGTCGCCGCCGTCCCACTCGACCACGGGATCGCGGCCCGCACCCTGTGTCCAGATCGCGTAGACGGCGTTGCCATCCACTTCCCGGTCGCAGACGCTGCCATGGCCGTGCGTCTCGCTCACGCTGATGAAATCCTTGCCCTGGTAAAAGTAGTTGTAATGTGCCGCCGCCGTCGGAGCTGTTGCCATGAGCAACGGCGGTACGGCGAGCAGCGCGGTCGCACCGACGGTCAGCCGGCGGATCTTGTCCCTGTTCATTACTCTCCCGAGACGGTTGTCGAAACAAATCTTGACCTTCGCAAGTCTCGACAGCCGGCCGTGCTGAGTCTTTGTCGCAGCGTGCACAGCCCTTGTACGACGGTGCACTCCTAGTCCCGGACGAGGGCCTCGGCGAGGACTGGGTAGGTGGTGTAGCCCTCGGGGCCCTGGGTGTAGAGGGTGTCCTCTTCGATCGTGTTCAGGGGAGCGTCCAGCGCGAAGCGTGCCGGTAGGTCGGGATTCGCGAGGAAGGCACGGCCGTAGGAGACGAGATCGGCCAGGCCTTCGGCGAGGATCTTCTCGCCGACTGAACGCGTGGTTGCCTCGCCGTTCTCGCCGACGTTCGCGATCAGGGTTCCGCTCCACCCGGGACGCAGGTCGGCCAGCATGGGGAACGGCGTTTCACCGGTCCGTACGCCGGGACGCTCGGCGTCGGTCAGATGGAGGTAACCGAGGCCGAGCGTGTCGAGTTCCGCGAGCAGGGCACGGTAGACGGGCAGCGGGTCGGCCTCGTGCATCCCGAACTGCGGGTTCCCCGGTGACAGCCGCAGTGCGGTCCGCCCGGCGCCGATCTCCTCGGCGACCCTGGTCACGCACTCGACCGCGAAGCGGATCCGATCGGCGGTCGAGTTTCGCCCGTACCGGTCGTCGCGCAGGTTGGTGTTGTCTGCCAGGAACTGGTGGATCAGATAGCTGTTGGCACCGTGCAGTTCGACCCCGTCGAATCCCGCGGTGATGGCGCCGCGGGCCGCGGCAGCATGATCTTCGATCGCGACGCGGATGTCGGCGCGTGTCATCGTGCGGGGCAGCGGAGGGTCCGCCTTGCCGCCGTCCCGGATGTGCACGGGGCCGGGGACCGGCACGGACGACGGACCGGCGGGAATGTCCCCGGCGATGCGCGAGAGTGGGTGTCCCTGCCGTCCGCCGTGCATCAGTTGGGCGAAGATCCTGCCGCCCGCGTTGTGTACGGCGTCGGTGACTCGTCGCCAGCCGTCGATGTGGGCGGTCGTTTCCAGACCAGGGATCCGCCACTCGCTCTGGCCGCGCCGGCTCGGCCAGATACCTTCGCTGATGAGCAGTCCGGCGGTGGCGCGCTGGGCGTAGAAATCGGCGACGAACGGTAGCGGACTTCCGTCCTTGGTGGCGCGGAACCGGGTCATGGGCGCCAGCACGATGCGATTCGGGAGGTGCAGCGCGGGGCCGGCCAGGGAATACGCGTCGAACAGAGAGGCAGTGGTCACGGAAGGACGGTAAAAGTTGACACCAATGTCAGGGTCAAGGTCCGCTGGGCGCCTCGAGCGGTAGCTACATCACGGGTTGTACTGGCTCCAGGTGTGGTTGACCTGGCGGATGACGGCCAGGACCAGGGCTGTGAGGGTGGTGAGGGCGGCGGCGAGCCCGATGATGACCGCCGCGCTGAGGTTGAGGCCGAACGAGCCGGCCACCATGCCGGCCAGGGCGCCGATAAGCAGGGCGACGATGATGCTGACGAGCATCGCGATGCTGGACAGGTACTGCGCGGCCGGGATGCGGGTGTGGTGGGTGCCGTAGGTGCGCATGAGGCCGGGGACGTCCTCCTGGTGGCCGGTGATGAAGTAGGGCTCGGCTTCGGGGGCGAGGTCGAGGTAGCCGCGCCGGAGCCTGTTCATGCCGGCGACCAGATGGACGTCCTCGCTGTTGAGTTGGACGAGCCGGATGACGGTGGCCAGGCCGATGACGATCACCAGGGGGATGAGCAGGAGGGCGAAGAGTCGGAAGCCGAGGCCGAAGTCGGTGCTGTCGGCAACCAACGCCAGCGCGACCACGCTGGCGGACACCACGGTCACGAACCAGTTCGCCCGACTGAAGCTCTCGCTCCAGGCGAGGCTGCGCGTCGCCAGGAGACTCCAGTGCTCGGTCGACAAGACCTGAGCCCGCAGGGATTCCGGTGCGGTCCGAGGGTCCTGCTCGGGCATCGTCGACTCCTGGCTTCTCCGTCTCACCGACGGACGCGGTAGCGAATGTGGGCAGCCTCGCGCCAGCGAACCAAGACGGGCTTTCAAACTCCTTTCACGCCGGGGGCCGAGCTGGTGCTGCCGGACCCTGCACTGACGCCAAGCGTCCAGAACGCGGCGTACCGGCCGTCGTGGCGGAGGAGGTCGTCGTGACTGCCCTGCTCCACGATCCGGCCGGCGTCCAGGAAGACGACGTGGTCGGCGCGTTGGATGGTGCCGAGGCGGTGGGCGACCATCACGACCGTCCGGCCGGTCATCAGGTGATCGAGGGCCTCGTGGACTGCTGCTTCGTTCAGCGGATCCAGCGCGGAGGTCACTTCGTCCAGCAGGACGACAGGGGCGTCCTTCAGCAGGGCGCGTGCGATCGAGACGCGCTGGCGCTCGCCACCTGACAGGAGTGCACCGCCCTCGCCGACGTTCGTCTCCCAGCCGCCGGGCAGTCGCTCGATCACTTCGTCCAACCGTGCCGCTGTCGCTGCCGCCCGTACCTCGGCATCGCTCGCGTCGGGACGGCCGAGGCGCACGTTCTCCTCGATCGTGCCGTCGAAGAGATAGACGTTCTGGAAGACGATGGCGATCTGCGCCATCAACACCTCGGTGCTGATTGAGCGCACGTCCACACCCCCGACGCGGACCGCACCTGAGTCCACGTCGTAGAACCGCGCGAGCAACTGCAGCAGGGTGCTCTTACCAGCACCCGACGGTCCGACGACGGCGAGCCGTTGACCCTGCACAACAGACAAGGACAGGTTGTCGATCACCGTCCGGTCGCCCTGCCGGAACGTCACGGACTCGAACGACAGGTCGTGGTGTTCCGGGCGCCGAGGCTCGCGCGGTTCCGGCAGCGGCTCAGTGCGCAACAACGTATCGAGCCTGGCCAGCACGGCCCGCGCGCCGCGGAGTTTGCCGCCGATATCCGCCAGCGACAGCAGCGGATCCGCGCACCGAGCGGCCAGCACCAGGATCGCCAGAAGCTCTGCCGCACCGAGGTTTCCACCGAGCGCGAGATAGGTGCCCAGGACAAGCAATACGGTGAACACGCCCTGTACGACGAAGGCCAGGCCGACCACACCGGGCAGGGCCGACAACGTCGTACGTCGGGATGCCCGCTGGAGCTCCTGCAAGGAGTCGTCGAGCGACTGGAAGCGTTCGACGGTCCGCCCGCCGGCTCGCAGAACCGGCTGAGCCTGGAGATATTCGATGACCCGCCCAGTGGCCTCCTGCTCGCGTTCGGCGCGCGCCGAGTCGTTGGCCGCCATCGAGCGACCCGTCCAGACCTGGATCGCCGCCACGATCGGTACGGCGACCAACGCGGCCAACCCCAGTTGCCACTGGAAGGCAAGCATCACGACGACGATCGTCAGCGGCGTCACGCAGGCAGAGATGAACGGTGACAGCAGATGCGCGATCACACCCATCGCCTGCAGGACACCGCCGCTGGCCAGCACGGACACCTTCCCGACACGACCTCCGCTGTACCAGCCGAGAGGCAACCTGGCCAGGTGATCGCCGATCCGGTGATACATGCCGTGCAACAACGTCGTCCCGGCTCGGAAACCGGACAGATCACTGGTGTAGCGCAGTACCGCATAGACAGCGACCACCGTCCCGAACGCGATCAGCCAGGGCCAGGCGTCGCCTGGTGAGCTTCCGACAGTGCCCGCAGTACCGGAACCAGCAATGCGTAGGACAAGCCTTCAAGAATCGCGGTCGTGGTCATCAGGGCCACGGTGCGTCGCACCGGCCGGGCGTACTCGGGTCCCAGCACTCGCAACAGCATCCGAATCATCGAACCTCACGTCCTCTCCAGAACGCGGCGAACTTCCCGTTCTGTGCCAGTAGTTCTGCAGGCCGGCCGCGTTCGACGATCGACCCGTTCTCCAGCAGTACGACGGTGTCCGCGTCGGCCACCGTCTCCAGTCGATGCGCGATGACCAGGATCGTCCGACCGTCCAGCGTCGCCAGCGCACGGCGTACGGCGTGCTCGGTCTGCGGATCGGCGAACGCGGTCGCCTCGTCGAGCACCAGAACGGGGGTGTCGGCGAGCAGTGCGCGGGCGATCGAGATCCGCTGTGCCTCGCCACCCGACAGCCCGGTGTCCTCGCCGATCACCGACTCGTAGCCGCGCGGCAGTTCGAGAATGCGATCGTGGATGTTCGCCAGCTTGGCGGCGCGGACCACGTCGTCGAGATCGGCCTGCGGCACTGCCAACGCAATGTTGTCCGCCACCGACGCGCGCAGCAGGCGAACATCCTGGAAGACGAACGACACCATGCGATACAGCTCCTGGCTGCCCAGCGAGCGCAGATCGACACCGCCCAGGACGACCGAGCCGTGCGTCGGGTCGAAGAACCGAGGCAACAGCTGAACCAGCGTGGACTTCCCACTTCCCGACGGCCCGACGATCGCGGTGACCGTCCCCGGCTCGAGCACCAGGTCGACGCCGCGCAGTACTTCGTGATCGTCGTCGTACCCGAACCGGACGTCACGCAGCTCCACCCGATGCCCCTGCGGTGCGACCGGACGCGCCGGCTCCGGTAGCGACTGCACCGCGAGCACGTCCCGGATCCGGCCGACCGCACGTCGGGCGGCCTGCATGTCGTCGAAGCCGTGGCCGAGGGCGGCCACCGGTGCGGTCAGTCCCAGTCCGAGTAGCAGGAAGGGCAGTAGATCGGCCGCCGGCATGCCGCCGTTCGTGATCAGAGTCGCACCGCCGATCAGCACGACGAGCAGCACGAACGGCGGCGCGAGCGCCAGCTGCATCCCAGCGGCGATCACGGACATCCCGCGCACCCACCGGTAGAACGTGCGGACGAAATCGTCCGCGGCCGTGAGGAACTTGTGGTGGGCGCGGCCGGCTCCGCCGAACGCCTTGACCACCGCGATGCCCTCGACGAATTCGACGACCGAACTCGCGATCCGTCCCATCGCCACATCGAATTCGGCCTGCTCGTTCGTCCGCACCGGGGTCATCATCAGCGGAACCAGCGCCACGGCCAGGAGCACCGGGATCAGCGTGATCAGGGTGAGTCGCCAGTCGATGGTGAACAGGTAGATCAGCGACACCAGCGGCACCACAAAGGCGGCGATGAGCTCGCCGGGGGTGTGGGCGATGAACGGATGTACGGCGCTCACGTCGTCCCCGACCACCTTGGCCAGTTCGCCCGTACGGCGCTTGGAGAACCAGCCGATCGGGACGCGACCCAGCCGCGCGGCCAACTGCCGGCGGAACGACAGTTGCACCTGGTCGTCCAGTGCATGCCCGATTCCGGCGGACGTGGCCGTGGCCAGCAGCCGGACCAACAGGCCGGCCGCACCCACGATCACGACGGTCCAGACATGCCCGGGATCAACCGGGTCAGGCAACAGCAGCACGCGGCCGATTTCGACAACCGCCAACAGCGGCGCCAATCCCGCGACAGCGCCGATGACCTGCAGGAACACAACGGCGGCGAAGGTCCCTCGGTAGGGGCGCAACAGGCTCGTCATGCGGCGAGATGGTCGCGCAGGAAGGCAGTGATCCGTTCCCGCGCGGCTTTGGCCTGCGGCACCAGGTTCGGCATGCTGAGGAACGCGTGCCCCGCGCGGTCGTGTTCGGACACCTGCACGGGCGTCCCGGCTTCGCGCAGCCGGTCGGCGTACGCACGTCCGTGATCGGCGACTGGATCGAGGACAGGTATCACCACGAGCGCCGGCGCCAGGCCGCTCACGTCGTCGGCGTACAGAGGCGACACCGCACGAGGATCCTCACTGTGCGGAACGGCCAACTCGCGGAACATCTTGATCCGCGACCGGGTGAGGGTCGGGCTGTCGGCGTACGTGGTCATCGAGGGGTAGTCCAACGCCGTCGAGGTCAGGTCGGCGCACGGATTGACCAGCACCTGGGCCCGCAGTGGGAGGCCGCATTCCCTGGCCCGGATGGCGGACAGGGCAGCGACCATCGAGCCGGCACTCTCGCCGAAGACGGCGACCCGGGCCGGGTCGATTCCCCACTGCGCGGGCTGATCGAGGATGTGCCGCAGTACGTCCCAACCGTCGTCGACAGCTGCCGACAGGGGAGTCTTGGGGTCGACGAGTCGGTGCTCGACCGAGACGACCACGGCGGGGAGTTGTACGGCGACGTGACTGTTGATCCAGTCGGACTGCACCGCCGTACCCATGAATCCGCCGCCGTGCACGTGAACCACCAGCGGCAAGGCACCTTGGCGAGACGGGCGGTACACGCGCACCGGGAGTTCACGGTCCGCCAGCGCCACCTGCTGCCAGCCGATCTTCGCGCCGCGGTCCGGGAACCCGGTGATCACTCGTGCCAGACCGGAAGCGAGCTTGCGGTTCTGCGCGTCCCGGAAGGCGAGCAGCTCCTCGATCGACAGCGCCGGATAGTCCGGTTCCTTCCGTACGACGTGCAGCAGCCGGATGCCCAGCGGCGGCTGCTGCACAGTGGTGGTGACGCTCATCTCTGCTCCTCGACGGTTTCGCTACTATGAGTATCGATACCGAAAGTAGCATAACTGGATAGGCTGGCACCATGGCCCGAGCAAGCACCCCCGCCAGACCGCCCGGACGGCCCCGCGCCGGGATCGACGCCGAGGTTTACGCGGCCACGCTGAGCACGATCCACGAGCTCGGCTACACCCGCGCCACCGTCGACCGGATCGCCGCCGCGGCGGGTGTTGCGAAGACGACGATCTACCGTCGCTGGCCGTCCAAGGGCGCGTTGATCACGGCCTGCCTGGTGGACGCGTTCGGCCCGCTGCCGCTGAACCAGGACGACAGCCCGGCGCAGATCCTGGAATCGGGCTTCCGCCTCGCCGCGGCGAAGATCGGCGAACCGGGCGTCGGCGCGGCGTTCGCGGGCGTGTTCACCGACGCCATCGGCGATCCCGAGCTGCGCCACGTCCTGTCCACCCAACTGCAGGACCCCTACCGGCTCGTGCTCGAGGAGGCGCTCGGCGAATCGACGCAGCGGATCCTCTTCTTCATCGACGTCACGATCGGTGCGTTGCTGCACCGGATGGGCATGACCGGCGAGCCGATGGTCGAGGAGGACGTCGACGCCCTCATGAGAATGATCCTCCGCGAACTCGGCTGACCAGACCTCGCACTCAAGAGCTGATGTGACGCCGGGGGCTGCTCAACCGATTTCGTCCTCGGGCCGCTGTTCCCCGGCCGAACGCCCGGCCGGGGGCCGGCCTGGTGTACGCCGGATCGACGGGCTGCAGCCGGGTCGCGGGGACCAGGACGGTCAACTGTGATATCCCGGCGCTGGCCAGCGGTGCCACGACCACCCGGACGTTCGCGGCCGACGCTGGCCTGCTCACGCTCGGATCCCTGGTCGCGACGGCGAAGCGCACCGCGAGTTCGCCGACCGACCCGAATGCGGCGAACGACCAGGCGAGCCGCACCTGCACAGCACTCACCAGCCTGATCGTCAGGTGCTGATCGGCTGACGCAAATCGCCACCAGGTCGTCGAATCTGGTGTTCCGGCCGGCGGCCGCGGGAGTCGTACCCCGCGGTCGCCGGCTCTTTTTCTGCCTACGTCTTGCATCCGGGGCGGGACGGGGTTTACGGTCCCGGTTAACGTTTAAGTGTGCATAGATGAGCACTTGGTCTTGACTTGGAGCAACTATGATCAGTCGGCGGCGATTCCTGCAGGTTGGCGGTGCCGTGGTGGGCGCGGCGATGGCCGGGCCTACGCTGGCGGCCTGTGGCGACGGCGGTACGGCGAACGGCGGGGCGAAGGCCTCGAGTGAGCTGACTCTGCCGACGTACAAGCCGTTCGAGGGCCTGCGGCCCGACTTGGCGGGGGCCGAATCGGGGCTGGAGCCGGGCTTCCTGCAGTTCCCGTCGGACGCGATCTCGAGTGTGAAGGCGCCGCCGCTGAAGAACGCGGTCAGTGCGCTGACCGAGACGTTCGCGACGCCTCCGCCGCCGATGGGCAGCAACCCGATGTGGCAGTCACTGAACCAGGCCCTCGGTGCTGAGCTGAAGCTCACCATCGGCACCGACCCGGGATACCCGGAGAAGTTCGCCACCCTGCTGGCCAGCGACTCGCTGCCGGACCTGATGTGGCTGCCGCCGAACCAGGGCATCCCGAACATCGGCCCGATGCTGGAGGCCAAGTTCCAGGACCTGACGACGTACCTGTCCGGCGACGCCGTCCTGGAGTACCCGAACCTGGCCGCGCTGAAGCCGGCGTCCTGGAAGACCGCGGTGGTGAACGGGAAGATCTGGGGCGCTCCGATCCCGTCGACGCCGTTCGGTCAGGTGATGATGGGCAACCCGCGGACCTGGCAGAAGGTCGGCGGCCTGCAGAGCGCCACCGCGGACGAGTTCTTTGCCAAATGCAAGGAACTCAGCTCCGGCACGAACTACGCGCTCGAGCCGGCCATCATCAACATGCTGCACATGTTCGGTGAGTGGTTCGGTGCCCCGAACGGCTGGCGGGTGAACCAGGACCGCTCGCTCACCCACCTGTACGAGACCGACAACTACAAGGCCGCGGTCGAGTACGCCGCCAAGCTGTGGGCGGCCAAGGTCTTCTATCCGGACCTCAACCTGGCCGACGCCACCCCGAAGACCGTGAACGGCCAGATCGCCGCGCAGGTCGTGGTGGGACCGCGGGCGACCGACGACTTCCGGCGGCTCGACCCGACCCTGTTCGTCGACACGCTGATCCCGTTCGGCCACGACGGCAAGGCGAAGCCGGTCTACGACATGGGCTACGGCACGGTCGGGTTCACGCCGTTCAAGAAGACCGACGAGGGCCGGATCCGCGAGCTGCTCGCGCTGGTCGACTACCTGTCCGCGCCGTTCGGCACCAAGGAGTACCTGCAGAAGAACTTCGGTGTCGCCGGCCAGCAGTACCAGCTGGACGCGAAGAAGAACCCGGTGCTGACCAAGGCCGGCACCCAGCAGGCGCCCGGCCTGGTCAGCGCGTTGCAGATCATGACTGCACCGGAGAGCGTGATCTTCAACCCGGCGTTCCCCGAGGACACCAAGCAGATCTACGCCACCGAGCAGAAGCTGCTCCAGTTCGCGATGCGCAACCCGACCGCGGGCACCTACTCCGACACCTCCAGCAAGGTCGGGCCGAAGCTGACCGCGGCGTTCCGCGACACGATCGTCGACATCGTCACCGGCCGGCAGAAGATCTCGGCGTACGACGAGGCGCTCAAGCGCTGGAAGAGCGGCGGCGGCGACAAGATGCGCGGCGAGTTCGAGGCGGTGCTGCCGTCGAGCGTCCCGGTCACGGGGTCCTGATAGATGCTGAAGAAAGCGGTCACCCGGCGGCAGGTGAAGAAGAACCTGCCGCTCGGGGTGCGGTGGCGGCGGGACTGGCAGATGGTGCTGCTGATGGTCCCCGGCGTGGTGTTCCTGCTGGTGTTCTTCTACCTGCCGGTGATCGGGAACCTGGTCGCGTTCCAGGACTTCCAGCCGTACCTCGGCATCATGCACAGCGAGTGGAACGGCCTGCAGAACTTCGTCAACCTGTACGACAATCCCGACTTCTGGGATGCGCTGCGGAACACGCTGATCCTGGCGGCGGTGCAGTTGCTGCTGTTCTTCCCGGTGCCGCTGGCGCTGGCGCTGATCGTGGACTCGCTGGTCAGCAACCGGGTCAGGCGCTGGTTCCAGACCATCGCGTACCTGCCGCACTTCCTGTCCTGGGTGCTGGTGATCACGCTGTTCCAGCAGTCGCTCGGTGGGGCCGGGTTCGTCAACAACCTGCTCCGGCAGGCCGGGCTGGACCCGATCCCGTTCATGACGAACCCGGACACCTTCCCGTTGCTGGTAGTCACGCAGCTGATCTGGAAGGACGCCGGCTGGGCGATGATCATCTTCCTCGCCGCGCTGACCGCCGTGGACGTCTCGCTCTACGAGGCCGCGGCGGCGGACGGCGCCGGTCGCTGGCGGCGGCTCTGGCACATCACGCTGCCGTCGATGCGGACCGTGATCGTGTTGCTGCTGATTCTGCGGATCGGCGACATCCTGAGTGTCGGGTTCGAGCAGTTCATCCTGCAACGCGACTCGGTCGGCCCGGGTGCGGCCGAAGTACTGGACACCTTCACGTACTACGCGGGTGTCGTCGGCGGCGACTGGAGCAGCGGGGCTGCCGCCGGTCTGGCGAAGGGCGTAGTCGGCGCGCTGCTGTTGTGGGGCGCAAACTCGCTCGCTCATCGGCTCGGTGAGCCCGGAATCTTTCAGAGGCGCTCATGAGACCCATTTGGAAAGAGAGTCCGTCCCCGCTCTACCAGTCGATCAAGGCCGTCGTACTCGGTGGGTTCGCGCTGGTGATCGTGATTCCGATCATGGTGGTGATCTCGACGTCGCTGGCCAGTGATGGCGACATCATCGACGCTGGCGGGTACGTGCTGTGGCCGTCGCATCCGACGCTGAAGGCGTACGAGACGCTCTTCAGCGGCGGGTTGATGGGCCGGGCGATCATGGTCAGTGTTTTCGTGACAGTCGTCGGTACGGCGATCGCCCTCGCGGTCACGATCGCGTTGGCCTACGCGACGTCGCGGCCGGTGTTGTTCGGGCGGCCGGTGCTGTTGATGGTGTTGTTCACGTTGCTGTTCGCGCCGGGGATCATCCCGATGTTCCTGGTGGTCAAGCAACTCGGTCTGCTCGACAGCTTGTGGTCGCTGATCCTGCCGGGCGCGCTCGGCGCATTCAATTTCGTCGTACTGCGCACCTTCTTCATGAACGTGCCGGGTGAGCTGCTGGAGAGTGCGCGGATCGACGGGGCGAGCGACTTCACCATCCTGCGGCGGATCGTGATGCCGTTGTCGAAGGCCGTGATCGCGGTGGTCGGGCTGTTCTACGCGGTCGGGTTCTGGAACGCGTTCTTCAACGCGCTGCTGTACCTGAACGACACGTCGAAATGGCCCGTCCAGGTGATCCTGCGGACGTACGTCCTACAGGGCAAGTCGCTGTCCGCCGACCAGCTCGGAGTGGAGCCGCTGCCGCAACCGCAGTCGCTGCAGATGGCGGTCGTGGTGGTCGCGCTGGTGCCGATCGCGATGGTCTACCCGTTCCTGCAGCGGCACTTCACCAAGGGTGTGATCACCGGCGCGGTCAAGGGTTGACGGCTTATCCCGAGAATCGGCTGGCGGCTTCTGCAAGAATCAATCACATGGCGATGGGGCAAGCTTCTGCGGCCGACCGCCCGACGCTGCGCATGGTCGCAGCCGAGGCCGGGGTGTCGGTCGCGACCGTGTCGTACGTACTGTCCGGCCGGCATCGCAGCCACACCATCAAGGACTCGACCGCCGACCGGGTCCGCGAGGCCGCGACCAAGCTGGGCTACCGGCGCAACGACGCGGCCCGTGCGATCCGCACCGGCAAGTCGGACCTCGTGCTGCTGTCGCTCAGTGTGCTCGCCGATCCGTGGTCGCAGGCGGTCGCGGCCACGGTCAGCGAAGCGGTCAGCCCGCTCGGGAAGACCGCGCTGATCGTCGCGGACGGTGACTGGCGGACAGTGTTGTCGAACCGGACCCCGGACGTGATCTTCATCGACAGCGTCACCCCGGACCCGCAGCAGATCGCCGAATTGGAGGCGTTCGCGGCACAGGGTGTGCAGATCGTGGCGTTCAGCGAGACGCTGGAGCCGCGGGGCTTCGACGTGATCCGGTCGGGTGCCGAGCCGCGCTGTCATCTGGCCGTGGAGCATCTGCTCGAGCACCACACCAGGGTCGGCGCGCTGACCTCCCGGACGTCGGGATTCGCTCGGTTCGACGCGTACCTCAACACGATGCGGGCGGCCGGGCGGCCGATCCGGGACGAGGACATCGAGATCTTCGAGCGTCACCCGGAAGGCGCCTACCGGGCCGCGATGGCGTTGCTGACCAAGCCGGACCGTCCGACGGCGATCTACTGTACGACGGACTTCGCGGCGATCGCCGCGGTCCGGGCTGCGCATCGACTGCGGATCGACGTACCTCGGGATCTGGCGGTGGTCGGCGTCGGGAACACGCCTGAAGGGGAGCACCTGGACCCGTCGCTGTCGACGGTCGGACCGGTCGGCTTCAACGACGCGCTGGCGCGGATCATCGTCGGCCGGCTGAAGGATCGGGAGGGGGCGCCTGGCGAGGTGTTCGACTTCCCCTGGCAACTGATCGTGCGAGACTCTTCGCATGTTTCAACCGGAGGGTGACGGCTGGGAGCCGGTGACTGTCGGCGAGTCCGACACCTCGGTCTACCGGCGGACTGATGTCTTCGCCAAGTGCTGCTCTCCGGCCGGTGTGGAGGAGCTGCGGGACGAGCGGGATCGGGCCGAGTGGCTGGCTGGGACACACTTGCCGGGGGCAACGGTAGTGGATTGGCTCGAGTCGGCCGACGGCGCTTGTCTGGTGACGACGGCTGTGCCTGGCGTTGCGGGGACCGAGTTGCCGGAATCCCTTCAGCTGAAGGCGATGGAGAGTCTCGGCCGGACGTTGCGAGAACTGCATTCGCTGCGCGACTGCCCGTTCGAGCGCCCGCTGGCGTCGGTGATCGCGACGGCGGAGGACGTAGTACGACGGGATGCCGTCAATCCTGCCTTCCTCACTGACGAGTGGCGCCTGCTTTCGTCGAAGGAGCTGCTGGATCGAGTGGTTGCTGAGCGCCCCTATATCGAAGCGGGCGTTGACCTCGCCGTCTGCCACGGCGACGCCTGCCTGCCGAACGTCTTCTTCGATCCGGCCACGCTGGAGGTCACCGGCCTCATCGACGTCGGCCGCCTCGGCATCGCCGACCGCTACTCCGACCTCGCCCTCATCGCGATCCAACTCCATGACGAGTGGTCCGCCGACGCCGCGCCCTTCCTCGCTGCCTACGGCCTGCCGGCGCCGGACCAGCGGCGCCTGGAGTTCTACCGCCTGCTGGACCCACTGACCTGGGGCTGACTGCGCCGGCTGGGACTACGGCGTCTCGCTGCACCGCTGCCCGTTGCGTTAGGCAACTATCATCTGTTGTCCACAGGGGTGATGACTTGTGGATAACGCGGTCTTGCCGAATTCCCTTGAAAACAAGGGGTTCTGGCTTTGAAAACTGTCGGAGGGCGTGTCTAGAGTTGGCGGTATGGAACTCCTGGGCGAGCGGCCGGTGTGGTCGATGAGTGGCGTCGAGATGCTGACGACTCTCGACGCGGTGAAGGCTGAGGTCGCCCGCCTCCAGACCTACGGTCTACACATCGTCGCCGGCATCGAGAACACCGGGTACGCCGAAGAGATCGGCGCCCACGACACCGCTCGGCTGTTGACCTTCCGCTACCGCCTCGACAGCGTCGAAGCCCACCGCGACGTCCGCCTGGCCCGAGCCCTCCCCAAGTACGCGACCGTCTCCGCGGCCCTGCCCGACACCACCTCAGCAACATCCGCCGCCGACCTCTCCACCACCCACCCCGACGACATCGACCCAATCGGCGACCCAGACGTCGATGGCACTGCAGCCGCTCGTGCTACCGCTGACGGCGCTACCGCTGACGGCGCTTCAGCTGACGGCGCTTCAGCTGACGGCGCTTCAGCTGACGGCCGTACCGCTGACGGTGGTGCCGCTGACGGTGGTGCCGCTGACGGTGGTGCCGCTGACGGTGGTGCCGATGACGGTGGTGCCGATGACGGTGGTGCGGGGGAGGCTGCCGGTGGCGTGGGTGAGCGACCCCTCCACCCAGCCCAGGCCCAGGCGATCGTGTGGGCGTTAGACCGTGTCGCTGCCAGGGTGCCGCTGGAGCATCTAGCGGTAGCCGAAGAACAGCTGGTCGGCCTTGCCAGTCACCTGTCGCCAGGTCAGTTACGCAGGGCAGGCAAGGAGATCGGCGACCTGCTGGACAGCGATGGCCCTGGGCCTGACGAGGACAAGGCCTACCTCCGGGAGTCCCTGACACTGGCCAACGCCGAGAACGGGGTGAAGTTCCGCGGCTTCCTGGCCAACGAGAACGCCGAACTCCTCCGCGCCCTGACCCACGCCGGCGCCCGCCCCCACAAAACCATCGACGGCGAACTCGACCCTCGCCCCCGCGACAAGCGCCAGGCCGACGCCCTCACCAGCGCCCTGACCATCGCCGCCGCAGCCACCGACACCGGCTACACGCCACCCCCCAACACTCGCCCCGCCCCCGGCGACACGCCACCCGCCAACGCTCGCCCCGCCACACCCACCGCCACACCGACAGCCACCGCTACCGGCGCCGCCGCCCAGGCAGCCGCCGAGACCGGGCCCATCGAGTCCGGGCCTACTGAGACCGGGCCCACCGAGACCGGGCCCACTGAGACTGGGCCTACCGAGACCGGTGACGCTGCAACCACCGACCCGGCTCGTGCGGCGACCAGCACCGACAACGCTCGTGCTGGCGGATCCGATAGCGCTGCCGGTGGGTGGGTGCCGGGGTTCGGGGCCAAGGCGAACATCACCGTCACCATCGACTTCAACGACCTCAAGGCCGCCACCGCGGATGCAACCGGCCAGCTCGTGTACGGCGACGCGCTGTCGGCAGCCGCGATCCGCCGGCTGGCCTGCGACGCCAAGATCATCCCACTCGTCCTCGGTTCCAACTCCGAACCACTCGACGTCGGACGCTCCGAACGCCTGGTCAACCGCGCGATGCGCCGCGCCCTGAACGCCCGCGACAAGGGATGCGTCGTCTGCGGCGCCCCACCCATCCACTGCGACGCCCACCACGTCCGCTCCTGGATCGACGGCGGCCCAACCGCCATCTCGAACCTGGTGCTGCTCTGCCGCCGCCACCACATCGACCTGCACGCCGGTCACTGGACCATCACCATCACCAACGGCACAGTCCAAGTCTCCCGCCCCACCTGGGCCGACCCGCCGCCCCGACCAAACACCCGCCACCCCGCCCAACAACAATCGCCTGCCCACAACCGCGTCGGTGCACCACCCCCGAACAGCACCGCAGCCCGCTCCGATGCGCATGGCGCCCCCGTCTCACCGCCCGACACCGCGCGCCCGAGTGGCGCCGCAACCTGGCTTGGTGTGAACAGCGCCGCGAGACACAGTCCGCCCACCTCACCCCATGCGGCATCGGAAGCTCCTGCTGCGATGGATGGTGTGGTGCTGACGGGCGGCGCTTCGGAAGGTGGTGCGTTGGACGGTCGTGCGTTGGATGGCGAGGTGTCTGGCCGGGGACGTGGCGACAACAGCGACGGTCCCAGCTCGGGAGACGCTACTCGCCTTGATTGCTGGGGTGAGGAGGAATCGTCTGCCTCTGCGCAGACTTCGCGCTCCGTCAACCGTTGGCCTGACGACGAGACCCGCCGGGAGGCGGCCCGCTTCGCCGTCTGGGGAGACACCTCGGCAGGCGATGCGGCTGCTGACTCCCACGGCGTGGACGGTGCAGGACTCGATCCACGGGGCGATAGTCCCTTCGATCCGTGGGGCGGTGCGGCGCTCGCCGACGAGGCTGTGCTCCCACCGGCGACCGCTGGCCTCCATCCAGGCCCTAGCGGCTGACGACAGATCAGGCCAATCAGGCTCGTGGTCTCGCGCGACCGCGCGTGCCTGATCGACCTCAGCAACGGGAAGACGTTCGAGCGCGGCCGGCCGAGGTGATTGCGCCCCGGGTTCTTCAGCTCGACCGCCGTACGATCTTGGCGCGGGACAACCGCTGCGGCCGGGTTGGCCCGAGCACGCAGCGCCACCTTTCCCGCGAGCCGCCCGTTCCCGGAGCCGCCCGTCTCTGACGCCCACACTTCCCAGACCTCAGATTCGCCGCCCGCTCGAGTGCGATGACTCTCGTCTGCAGCGGGTGCGTTGCCTGCCATCTGTCGACTCTGGCGATCGTTACGCCGGGCAGAGGCGCAGCGGCGGGGGTGGCCCAAGTACGCGGCCCCACCTACGCCGCGAAGCCACCCGTGCCTAGAGCTGGCCGGCTCTCGCGCCACACAGTTCCCAGACCTCGGATTCGCCGCCCGCTCGAGTGGGATGATTCTCGTCTGCAGCGGGCGCGTTGCCTGCCATCTGTCGACTCTGGCGATCGTTGCGCCTGGCAGAGCCGCAGCATCCTTGCGAAGGGAAGGCGGCCTACGTCGGCGCGTACGACCTCATCGAACCGCGCTCCGCTTGGTTCCGCGTGCTCCCTCGTCGAACCCGCGCTCCGCTTTGAACTCGCCTGGATGCTGGGAAGCTCCCCACAGTCGTTCCCGCCTGCTGTCCGACGGTATTGAGATGCTGGTCGAGTGCCTGGCGGCGCAGCCGACGACGTCGGCCTGGGCTGATCCGCAGGTCTTGAACCTCACTAGGGCGATAGACGACCTGCGGGCTTGACCTCAACTTCTGTTGAGGTTGCACACTCGGCCGCATGAGCATCTTCACCGCATCGGAGCTTGCGTACCTGGGTCAGCAGAAGCTTGGCCGGCTGGCCACCAAGGCGCCCGGCGGGACGCTGCAGAACAACCCCGTCGGGTACTTCGTGAACGCCGAGGAGGGCTACATCGACATCGGAGGGCACGGCATGGGCGGCAGCCGGAAGTTCCACAACGTGCAAGCCGATCCGCAGGTGAGCCTGGTAGTGGACGATCTCTCCACCGAGCAGGGGTGGGTGGTCCGGGGTGTCGAGATCCGCGGCCGCTCCGAGGCAATCGCCGACGTCGAACCGCCGATGCCTGGCTTCAGCCGGGAGATCATCCGGATCTACCCCGAGCGCATCCTCAGCTGGGGCCTAGACGGAAGCAGCCGGCGCAACGTGGCCTAGCCCTGGCTGCTCTTGCGGACGAACGCGAGGCATCGCGCTCGCGGGATCTCGGGAGCGACTGCGACCGCCGCGGGAGGTCGCGAGGTCCGCCGGCGTGAGTGCTGCGGGAGGTCGCGAGGTCTACCGGCGTGAGTGCTGCGGGAGGTCGCGAGGTCTACCGGCGTGAGTGCTGCGGGAGGTCGAGGTCTACCGGCGTGAGTGCTGCGGGAGGTCGCGAGGTCCGCCGGCGTGAGTGCTGCGGGAAGTCGCTGGATTCACCGGCGTGAGCATCGTACGGGTCGGGTGCGATGTTGGCGTCTGGGGTCGGGTGGACGGGTCCTCGTAGTGTGGGGGACGTGCAGATCGCGGTGGAGGTTGTCGCTTTGATGGTCTCGCCGGTCCATGCGTTCGAGGGGCGCCCGCAGGACGGGCCGCGGGCGGATCCGTCAGCGGTTGGCCGCGACGAGGTCGAGATCCGGGCCGAGCTAGGCATCGTCGGCGACCGGTACTTCGGCCAGACAGTTCACCGGAACGCCGCAGTCACCTTCCTCGACGCCGCCGCCATGGACGACCTCGCCGAGACCCTGCAGCTCCCCGCAGCCCCAGACCCCCTGCTCCTCCGCCGCAACATCATCCTTCGCGGCTTCCCGATCGACACCCTCGCCGCCCACCGAGCCTCCGACGGCACCCGCATCCCCGGCCGCCGCTTCGCGCTGAACTCCGGCGCCGGCCCGATCGAATTCCAGGCCCACCGTCCAGCCAACCCCTGCGCCTGGATGGACGCCGTACTAGCCCCCGGCGCCTTCAAAGCCCTCCGAGGCCACGCCGGCATCCGCACCACCCCACTGACGTCTGGCTCCCTCCACCTAGGCCCAGCCTCCCTCACCGTCCTCGACTGAGCGGTTTCGGAGGTTTTTCGGTGGGTGGGGTTACCTTCGGAAGGTGCGGCGGTGGTTGGTTGGTGCGGTTGTGGTGGCGGCTGGGCTGGTTGGGTGTGCTGATGTGGCAGGCCCGGCGAGCGAGACGTCTGACCGAGTGACGCCTACTGCTGAACCGAGTGCGACACCGGGTACGCCGACACGCACCACATCGCCCAGTCCAACGGCCTCGCCGTCCGCGCCGCGGACGCCTAGCCCAACGGCCTCGCCGTCTGGGCCGCGGACGCCCAGCCCGACGGCGACTCGGACGACGACAACTGTCGCGAGTATGGCGATTCCGGCGATCGGGGTACGGCGGCTTCGGGTGGTTCCGTACGTCGGGACCGCGGATGATCGGCCCGGTACGGTCATCCAGGATCGCGGGGTCGCGGCCAGTCCGCGCGGGAAGGCCGGTGGGGTGGGACCGGGCCAGATCGGCAACTACATCATCACCGCGCATCGGACCACGCATGGGCGCCCGTTCGGCCAGGTTCCTGAGTTGACGAATGGTGACCACATCCTGGTGACCGCGAACGGGTTCGTCTACGACTACGTGATCAACCGGACCATGACGATCTCGTTCCGCAAGCCGGCCGAGAAGGCCCAACAGAACGCCGCCGTCCCCGGCCGACCGGGTGTGGCCCCGACCCAGGCGATGATCACCCTCTCCACCTGCGCCACCCCCGAGGACCACGCTGCCGGCAACTTCTGGAGCGACGCACTGGGCAACCCCGAACACCGCATCAACAAGATCGGCACCCTGGTGGCCGCACGTCCCGCCTAACTCCCGGCAGGGTGGAGCATTTGGATCAGCGTTATGGGTTTGCCGGTTACCGCGGTGGGCGCCAGGCGGTTGAGGAGGGGGAGCCGGAGCAGGTGGAGCGCGACTCGGCGGCCGACGAGTTGGAGGTTGGACGCCGGGAGGAACCAGCGGGCGGCTGAGCGGCCGACGCGTTGTTTGGCTTCGACTTCAGGGCGCCACAGCTGTTCGTACTCGGTCAGAGCGGCCTCGATCGACTCCGCCCGCCGGAGGCATTCGGCCAGGACGTAGGCTCCCGCGATTCCGAGGGATGCGCCTTGGCCGGCCAGGAGTGAGACCGCGTACGCCGCGTCGCCGAGCAGGACGACCCGGCCCTTGCTCCAGGTCGGCATCACGATCTGCGCCACCTGGTCGTAGTAGATCTCCTCCGGCGAAGGACACAGCTCCAGCGCCTCAGGCACCACCCATCCCAGTTCGCTGTACGACGCCCGGATCGCCTCGCGTGGTTCGGCCGGCGGCGACGGGTCCGCCGTACGGTGCACCGCGAACGACGCCACCCGCCCGTCCCGCAGACCGTAGAAACCGAACTGACTCCCGATTGTGTCGGTCAGCACGAACCGACCGTTGACCGCCGCGTGGATGTCCGGAGCATCGAAGGTGTAGGCAGCGGTGTGGAAGCCGAGATGACGCAGGTACGACGACTCGGGCCCGAAGACCAACCGCCGTACCGTCGAATGGATGCCGTCGGCACCTATCAGCAACTCCGCATCGACTGACGACCCGTCGTCCAACTCGATCCGTACGCCGTCGTCCAACGGCGTCACGTTCTCCACGCCGGCGCCGTACCGGAGGTCCACTCCAGCCGGCAGGGTGGAGCGCAGTACCCGCTCGAGGTCCGGGCGCATCACGCTCACCAGCGCGCCCTCGGCGAACTGCCGCAGGTTCATTCCGGCCCGTCGGCGGCCGTGGTCGTCGACCAGCACGGCCTCGACCACGTGATAGCCGACGTCCTTCAATGCAGGCAGCAGTCCCATCGCCTCGATCGCGTCGTACCCAGGGCCGAAGAAGTCGATCATGTAGCCCTGGGTGCGCGGGCTCGGCGTGCGTTCGACGACGATCACGTCGTGCCCGAGCGCCGCCAGCCGATTCGCGACGGCCAGCCCGGCAATGCCGGCTCCGCAGACGATCGCTCTCATGACACCAGCCTCCGCAGGACGTCCGCCGTACCCTCGCTACTCGAGCCGAGGCCACGGTGCAGCAGGATGCCGTCGATGGCGGCGGCGAGTACGGCGGCAGTCGCAGCGGGATCCGGGACCTGCTGGACCGCGAGCCAATCGCCGACGCGCTGCCGGAAGTCTGCAACGAGGGCCGCGAGTTGCTCGCGCAGGCGATCGTCGCGGGTGGCGGCCAAGTAGGCCTCGACGAACAGCAGCGACATCGGGTCGACACCGGAGTGCGGCTCGATCGACGCGAGCATCGCATCGATGGCCTCGGCTGGTGTCTTGGCCGCGGTGAACTGCTCGTCGGTGGCGGTCAGCATGTGCCGCATCGCGGTGACGACGGCCTCGCTGAGCACCGCCTGCACCGACGGGAAGTGGTAGTGCACGACGCTCGGCGTGACCCCGGCGCGGTCGGCCAGGACCCGCGTGCTCACCGCGGACCAGCCGCGCTCCGGGATCAACTCCGCCGCCGCGGCCAGCAATCGCTGCCGCACCTCCTGCCCGCGGACAGCTGCGGGTGACGTCATTCGGTCACCTCCTGGGCGATTGCCCTGAACACTCGTCCTGTACGATCGCCCTGATTTTAGAACCTACGACGGCAAGGGGCAACACGGGGTGGTCAACGCCCGGCGGTCGGGCCGCCAGGGAAGGGACTACTTGCGGCCGAACTTCCACCACTTGGGTTTGTTGGCCTTGATCTCGTCGTCGGTCAGCGGCGGCGGGACCGGCGGCCGGGACTCCTCGGTGAGGAAGTTGCCGGACTCGGTGTCGTACGGCGTGACGCCGAGCAGGCGGCTGATCTCCATCACGATCGGGATCGAGCGCGGGCCGTCGTTCAGGTAGAAGGTGATGTCGCGGACGTCGACACCCTTGCCGATCGTCATCTCGACGTCGAACTCGTCGCTCCGCAGCGCCAGCCAGGACGGCTTGCTCGCGTCGACGTCCGGTACCACCTCACGGACCTTCGCCACCACGTCTGTCGACGTACCGAGCGAAGGCGGCTCGTATCCGTCTGGAATGTCGTCGAGGCGTCGTACGCCTCCAGGTCCTCGCATCGCGTACACAGCCCAACTCATGACCCCAGCATCCCCTACCCGGGTGCACCGGCAACAGTCAGGCCGCTGGTTTGCGGGCGGCCAATATCGCGAAGGTCAGATACTCACCCTGGTCGGCCTCGAGCATGTCGAGTGCACCGTCGCGGTTGCCGCGGTGTTCGGAGACGGCCTGGGCCCAGGTGAGCCAGTCGTGCCAGCCGGAATCTTGCAGCCGGGCCGCGGTGACCTCGACGAGTTCGGTGATCTCCCACTGGAACCGCCACCAGTCGGCGGTGTGCCAGGCGATCGCCTCCCAACCGACCAGCTTCTTGATGTGGTCGGGGATGTACCCGAGGTCGCGGATCTCGGTCCGCAGCGCCGGAGTCGCGACGCCGAGTTGACCGCCAGGCTTGAGGAACTGGACGAGGTACGCGAGATAGCCGTCGGCCGTACCGAAGTACTCGTACGCGTCGATGCACACGATCGCGTCGAAGAACCCCTGCGCGAACGGCAGCGCGTGTGCCTCCGCTTTCACCGGTACGACGCCGTCCATCTCCTGCGACGCGATGTGAGCAGCCGCCTCGCTCGGCTCGATCCACAGGTCGGCCGCCCAGACCTGTACGCCGTACTCCTTCGCCAGGAACACCGACGTCGAACCCTTGCCGGACCCGAGATCGAGGACGCGCATCCCGGGCCGGAGATCCAGGTCGTTGGCCAGATCTTCGAGCAGCCACAGCGGATGCGGCCCCATGTCGCCGTTCAGCAACCACTCGGCGTCGTACCCGTTGGACCGGGGATACTCGTCCCGCTTCAGCTCCACCACGCGCGCAGCGTAGCGCGATCAAAACGGGATGCGCCGGGAATTTTCGCCAAGCAGAGTGGGGAAATGGTTGAACTCGATCCGCTCATCCGCGCCTTCTACCGCGACCGCTATGTCGAGGACGATCGGCTTGCCCGCTCCGGGCACGGCCGGCTCGAGTTCCTCCGGACCCAGGAGCTCCTCCGTCGCTGGCTGCCGCCGAAGTCCGTCGTACTCGACGTCGGCGGAGCAACCGGCGCGCACGCCCGCTGGCTCGCGTCCGACGGTCATCACGTCACGCTGGTCGATCCGGTCGTCGAACATGTCCAGCAAGCCACCACGATCGGAACCTTCGAAGCTGTCGTCGGCGATGCGCGCCACCTTGATCAGCCGGACGCGAGCGTCGACGTGACGCTGCTCCTCGGCCCGCTGTACCACCTGGTCGAGGCCGCCGACCGGGCTCAGGCTCTCAGCGAAGCCGCCCGCGTGACCAGACCCGGCGGCCTGGTAGTTGCCGCAGGCATCAACCGGTACGCCGGCCTGCTCGAGTACGGCAGCAGCGGCGCACTCACCGAAACCAACGAGCGCGAGTTCATCGAAGCGTTCGAGACCGGCCGGAACCACGACGACCCGAACGGTTTCACCAACGCCTATTTCCACCACGCCGACGAGTTGACGGCTGAGTTCGCGGCCGTCGGTCTCGCCGACATCGAAACGCTCGGCGTTGAAGGCCCGGCCATCACCGTCCTCCACTTCGCCACGCCGGAGGAGGCCGACACTCTCCTCCCGTCAGCGATCCGCCTTGCCCGACGGCTCGAAGCCGACCCCCGGCTGATCTCCGCGAGCTTCCACTTCCTGGCCCGCGGCACGGTCGGTCAGTAGACGGAGTAGCCGCCGTCGACGACCACGACGGAGCCGGTCATGAAGGACGAGGCCGGGCTGGCGAGGTAGACGACGGTGGGGGCGATCTCCTCGGGAGTTGCGTAGCGCTGGAGTGGCGCGTCGAGGATCCAGTTCTGGCGGAATTCGGGACGATCCACGGGCGACATGTCGGTCTTCACGTAACCGGGGGCGATCGCGTTCACGCGGATCCCGTGCGACGCCCATTCGGCGGCAAGGCTCCTGGTCAGGTGGTGCACGGCGGCCTTGGACGCGTTGTACGACGCCTGCCATTGCGGCCTGTTGACGATCTGCGCGGACATGCTGCCGACGTTGACGATCACGCCGCCACCGGCGTCGATCATTCCGGGTGCGACCGCCGTACTGCAGTTCCACAGCGCGGTCAGGTTCAGATCGAGGACCTGCTGCCACTCCTCGGGCGGTACCTCGAGGGCCGGGCGGTGGATCGCGACACCGGCGTTGTTCACCAGTACGTCGATCCCGCCCAGCTCGGCGGTCACCTCCGCGACAAGACGTCGTACGTCGCCCACAGCGGTGATGTCGGCCTCGACGGCGAGCCCACGGCGGCCGCGGGCCTCGATCTCGGCGACGACCGCCGCGTTCCGGTCGACGTCCCGGGCGGCGATCGCGACATCCGCGCCGGCCTCGGCCAGGGCGAGGGCGAAGGCGCGACCGAGGCCGCGGTTGCCGCCGGTGATCAGGGCCCGGCGGCCGGTCAGGCGGAAGGTGTCCAGCGCGTTCATCCAGTGCTCCTCGGTGGTTGTTACTCGGAGTAAGTCGGCAGGCGGTGGTAGCGAAACGATGTCAAAAGCAGCAATGCGGTATCCGCGGCGGGGTGACAAGGCTTAACATCTTGCGGCGGTTCCGGAGGGGGTCCGGGCCGCGGATCAGCTGAGTGGGGGGACCGGCGGAGTCCGGTACTGGGGAGAAGCGGGGACATCATGGCGGACAAGCCGGCGCCGAAGCCTGGCCATTTTCTGCCCGGAGGGGCGGGCAGGGACGAGGCGACCGACGGCGGATCCACGCCCGGATCGGGCCCACTGACCGCGCCGACGCCACGGCTGGGAGCAGACAACCCGGCCGGGCCGCCGCAGTTGTCGGGGTCCCGGCTGGAGTCGCGGCGATCGGTGCAACTCTCCGGCACCCGGCTCGGCCCGCCACCGCCCAACGATCCGGCCGCCGCGGCCTATCGAGCCGTCTACGCACCCGAGCCGATCCCGTTCGTACCCAAGAAGCGGTCGAAGGCGCTGATCGCGGCCATCGTGGTCGCCGCGCTGGTGGTCATCGGCGGTGGTGTCGCCCTCGCCGCGAAGGTGCTGCCGTCGTACGACGACCTCATCGCCAATCCACTCGGTACGCCGTCCTACCATCCATCCGGCGTACCGAAGCCGTCCGGCAAGCCCACACCGGACCTCGTCGTACAGAAGGAGAACCCCTTCTACGCCACCGGTCCGATGGCCACCGTGAAGTGCCAGGAGCCCGCGTACCGGCCGACGTCGAAGGAGAACATCCGCTCGTACTACCAGGCCCTGATCGCCTGCATGGACAGCGCGTGGGAGCCGCTCGTCATCGAGGCCGGGTTCGAGTTCCGCTCGCCGCGGCTGATCGTGTTCGACGAGGGCGAGGAGACGGCGTGCGGGGTCCAGGAGAACGTTTCGTCGTACTGCGCTGACGAACAGGGCGGCAGCGTCACGATGCCGTGGCAGGAGCTGACCGAGGAGTATCCGCAGCACAAGGCGAACGTCCGGGTCGACATGGCCCAGTCGCTCGGTTTCGTGTACGGCGCCCACCTGCAGAACCTGACCGGAATCTTCGACGCGACCGACAACCTGCGCGACACCGAACCGACCGAGGCGGCACGACTGGAGATGGATCGGCGCCAGGCGCTGCAGGCGAACTGTCTGTCGGCCGCGTTCTTCGGCGCGGCCAAGGCCAGCTTCCCGCTGCGCGGCGAACTGCTGACCCAGTGGAGCTGGCTGATCAAGCACAGCGGCGACGAGCACTCCGAGGACAAGGTCCGCGATCACGGGTCGGCCAAGAGTCTGGCGCTGTGGATGAACCAGGGCTTTGCCAGCACCGATCCCGGCACCTGCAACACTTTCGTGGCATCATCCGCCAAGGTCGGCTGAGAACGGGAACGAGCGATGGGGACGAGCGATGCCTGAGGAGCACCCGGACGCAGAACCATCGTCCACGGCCGGCGTATCCACGCCGGCCGATCCAGGCGTGACGCCCGGCCCGGGTACGCCGCCGTCCGGGGGTGGCTCGCCGAAGCCCGGGCACTTCCTGCCAGGCGGCGCCGGCGACATCCTGACCGACGGCGACCGTGCACGTGCCGCGGACCGCCGCCAGTCGCTCGACCTGGGCAAGGCCCGCACCGTCACCGGACCCGTCGACCCGACTCTGCGGAAGAAAGCGCGTCCGCTCCCGCCGCACCCCGGCACCGAGGCCGGGTTCGGCGCGCCTCCGCCCGCCCCGTTGACCGGTGCCCCTCTCACACCGCTGGCCGGCACCCGCCGTACCGGCAGCTCCCGTCCGGTCGGCTGGCACTCGCCGTCGTCGCGGACCGGAGCCCAGTTCTCCGCCGAACCGCCGCCGACCACGCCGCCCCGGCAGTACTCCAAGGCAGTGATCGCCGGACTGTCCGCGCTCACGCTGCTCCTGGTCACCGGTGGCACGTTCGCGGGCTTCAAGCTCATCGACTCCTACGACTCCGTCGACAGCCCGATGGCCCGCCCCACGGTCAGGAAGTCCGAGCCCCCGCTTCCCGTCCCGGCCGACCCCACGGTGACCGTGACCGTCCAGCCGGTCCCCGACCTGGTCCGCCTCCGCCAGAACAAGCTCTACACGGTCGGCAAGGTCCCCTCGGTCAACTGCAAGGAACCGGCCATCAAGCCGAACTCCCAGTCGGCGATCCTGAAGTACTACCAGGCCTTCCTGCCCTGCCTGAACAAGGCGTGGGCACCGCTGGTGAAGAAGGCCGGCTACGACTTCCACCCGCCGCGGCTGGTTCTGCAGAGCAAGCAGGCGAAGTCGGCCTGCGAGAAGGACATCGGCGGCGTCAACTACTACTGCGAGACCGCTGACGTGATCAGCCTCAACTGGCAGGCCGATCTCGCGAACTACCGGAAAGACCCGCTGGGGACGCGGGCCTGGATGATGGACGCGATCGCCGGCATGTACGGCTATCACGTCCAGTACCTGACCGAGATCCTGACCGCGGCGATGTCCCGCAAGGGCTGGGCGAAGACAGAACCGGAGAAGCTCGAGTGGACCCGGCGGCGCGGACTGCA
The DNA here is from genome assembly GCF_004342025.1 of Kribbella steppae. Lineage (GTDB taxonomy): Bacteria > Actinomycetota > Actinomycetes > Propionibacteriales > Kribbellaceae > Kribbella > Kribbella steppae. The sequence continues at coordinate 469,918 of NZ_SLWN01000003.1, forward strand.
GTCGGACTGTCTGGGAGCTGCCTTCCTGGGCGCCAACAAGAAGTCGCTCGGTCTCACCGGCGCGAAGCTGGACAGCTGGGAGTACCAGAAGAAGCACAGCGGTGACGATGACGAGCCGAAGAAGCCGCGCATTCATGGTTCGTTCAAGAACACCTGGCTCTGGAGCAGCGCCGGCTTCAAGTCCACCGATCCTGGCTCCTGCAACACGTTCGCCGCCCTCGCGAACAAGGTCAGCTGATGTCAGCTACGGCGAAGGGCGCCGGCCTGGCGATCATCGCCGTACTGGTTGCTGTTGTCGCCGGGGCCGCCACCCACCCGGCAGCACCCGCTGTCGCGGAGTCCGCGGTCACGCCGGCCCCGACGGCTCCGACAGCGACAGCGTCGGCCAAGCCTCGGTCGGCGACCTCGGCCTCGCCGTCGACGAACGATCCGACGTTGGTGCCGATCAAGAGTGGGCTCTACAAAGCGGGCCGGGTGCCGGCGGTGAGCTGCAAGCTGCCGAGCAAGCTGGTGCGGACGCGGGCCGGGCTGCTCGCCTACGCGAGGCTGATGGTGGGGTGCATGCAGCGAGCATGGACGCCGCTGGTCGTCCGCGCCGGCTTCTACCTGCCGACTCCCCGGATCGACGCCTACGTGGAGGGCAAGCCGACGGGCACCCAGCTGTGTGACAACCCGCCTCGGCATACCGATGCGTTCTACCGCAGCTCGGGAAGTGTCATCTGTTTCGAGTGGCAGGAGTACGCCGACCCGGACAGCGACCCGGTCTGGGATCTGATCGACTTCCAGGAGATGCTCGCGCACGAGTACGGTCACCATCTCCAGGACACGGTCGACATCCTGCGGACCTACGTGTTCGTCCACGCCGGCGGATCCGAGGCGGTGCAGTTGGAGGACGAGCGACGCCTGGAACTGCAGGCGAGTTGCCTGGGCGCGGCATTCCTCGGCGCGCACAAGCGGTCGCTCCGATTGACCGGCGGACGGCTCGACCTCTGGGAAGACATGGTCAAGTACACCGGGGACGAGTACAACCCGGACAACATCCGCGACCACGGCTCCCGCAAGAACCACGGCTATTGGAGCCTCCGCGCCTTCGCCTCCACCAACCCGTCGTCCTGCAACACCTTCTCCGCCCCGGCGAAGCGAGTCAGCTGAGCTTGAGCTTGAACCCCTCGTGGGAGTTGGTGAAGCCGAGGCGTTCGTAGAAGCGGTGAGCCTCGGTGCGGGTCTTGTCCGAGGTGAGCTGGACCAGGGTGCAGCCGCGGTTGCGGGACTCCTCGACGGCCCACTCCATCAGCGTCGTACCGAGGCCTGAACCGCGGGCGGAGGCTGCGACCCGGACGGCTTCGACCAGACCGCGGGAGGAGCCGCGGCGGGAGAGGCCGGGAATGATGGTGAGCTGGAGGGTGCCGATCAGGTCGCCGTTGCGTTCGGCAACCACCAGGACTTGGTTCGGGTCGGACTCGATGGCCTTGAAGGCCTTCAGGTACGGCGTCAGATCGTCGACCGACTCGCGGGTCGCGCCGAGCTGATCGTCGGCGATCATCGCCACGATCCCGGCCACGTCGGCGGCGGTGGCCCGGCGGATCACGGCGACCGGGGTGGCGGGCTGGGCAGCGGTCTCGTCGGTCATGCGCCCAGTTTCTCAACCCGCTTGACCGGTTCACCCCTCGGGGTAACCAGTGAACCGCCCGGACGGTGATTGCCTTATGCAAGGACTCTTCCTTGCAATCGTTGTTTTACATGCCTGAGACAACTGTTTGGGGTGCACGGCGTGGGGCACGGGGAATACTAGACACCACTGCATCCGCCCGTGCCGGAGTCGTGTGCGGTGTGTGCGCGGCAGCGGATGCGGGCCAGTCCGGAAGGAAAGTCCTGATGTCTGCGTTAGCGATCGACTTCACGCAGCCCTTTGAAGATGCCTTTGGCAAACTTCTCGGATTCATCCCGAACTTGCTCGGCGGTCTCGTCATCCTGGTGGTCGGCTACTTCGTCGCCAAGGTGCTCGGGAAACTCGTCGGCAAGCTGCTCGGCAAGGTCGGCTTCGACCAGTGGATGGAACGAGCCGGTGTGTCCGGCGTCCTGCAGCGGTCCGGCACGGGGCTGACCGCTTCGGCGATGCTGGGCAAGGTCGTGTTCTGGTTCGTGTTCCTGATCAGCTTCACGATGTTCGCCTCGGCGCTCGGCGTACCGGAGATCTCGGCGTTCATGAGCGACATGCTCGGCTACATCCCGCGGATCTTCGCCGCGATCGTGATCATCTGCCTGGCCGCGCTGTTCGCGAACTTCCTGGCCGCGATCATCCGCGGTGCCACCGGCAACGAAACGCTGGCCAAAGTGGGCAAGTACGCGGTCCTGGTGTACGCCGCCTTCGCCGCGCTGACCCAGCTCGGTATCGCGGTCCAGCTGACCGGCAACACCCTGCTGATCGTGCTCGCCGGCGCCGCGCTGGCGATGGGTCTCGCCTTCGGCCTCGGTGGTCGTGAGATGGCGAGCCGGGCGCTCGGCAACCTCTTCGACCGCAACATGATCAAGCCCAACCCGGCCCCGTCCAACGGCACGATGCCGTCGAACGGTACCTACGACCAGGGCACGATGCCGGCGAACGGCACGGCCGGCGCCGACCAGGGTGCGTACCAGCAGAGCGGCTACCAGCAGGCTGGTTACGAGCAGGGCAGCTACCCGCCTGCTCAGGAACACCACGCCACTCACGCTGCCCCGCAGTCCGGCGGCTGGTCCAACGGCACCACCCCCGACGGCAACTGGCAGGGCGGCCAACGCTGACCCAACCCCACCCCCGCACGCCTCCGCACTCCCACGCCGGTGGGAGCCGGATGGCGAACCTCATGTGGGATCGGTGCCCCACCTGGGCTACCGGGTCGTGAAGCCCTGATGCACTGAGCCCGATCCACCGATGAGATCGGTGGATCGGGCTCAGTCGGAGGCCTGGTGCCAGGCCCGCGGGAGATTCAGTTCTGCGCGTCCGGGCCGGCGCGGCGGACGTCTTCCACCTTGGTCATGGCTTCGCGGAGGTCGGCGAGCCAGGTTTCGCTGTGCTGGGCGACGAGTTTGACGCACCAGCCGAGGGCGTCGCTGCGCGAGCGGGCCACGCCGGCGTCGACGAGGGTGTCGAGGACCTGGCGCTCGGGCTGGCGGAGTCGCGTCATCACCGGTGCGGACAACGACGTGAAGATGGTCCGGGTGTCACCGCACAGGACGCCCCAGGCGACCTTGCGGCGGGTCGCGTGCTCGAGTTCGCGGGCGATCTCGATCCGGCGCTCCCGGGTGTCCTCCCGGTACTGCTTGATCCGGCCCTCTTCAGCGGCGGAGCGCTCGGCCGCGCTCACGTCACCCTTCTGCTCGGGCGCCGTGATCCGCCCGACGATCAGAATCTCGTCCCGGTCGATCGTCAGTTCCGGCTCACCCTCGAACCACTCCGCCGGCAGCCGCCCGGTCAACCAGCCCCGCACCCGCTCAACCTCAGTCTGCGTACTCATGTAATCATGATTACACCACTACACCCGGCCTTTTCAAGCACGCCGGAGTGGGGAGCGCCGCGCCGGACGGTCAAGGCATGACGCTGTCGACGCCTGAGCTCAGGCGGCCGACTGTGAAGCGAACGCGGCCCGTAGCGCCGCCTGAGCCGACGGCGATGCGGCAGTGTGGTCCAGCCCCAGGAGGGCGGCGCCGACGACCGGGGGTACGTCGACTACGCGTGGGAGCGCCTTGGGGGCGACTTCGCAGAGGAGGCGTACGACGGTTTCGACCAGGAGCGGGTGGCCGGCGGTGAGGGCCGCCCAGATCGCCTCCTCGGCGAGTTGTTGCCCACCGCCCCAATCCCCGGACAGCTTCCCGAGCGCCGGAAACCGCGCGGTCCGCCCGTCCGGCAACAGCTTGGCATCCATACTCCTAGGGAATGGGTGGACCTGCGGTGTCGAAGACTTCGTCTCGGGTGGTGGTCAGGGCGGACTGCAGGGCTCCGGCGAGGACCGGGTCCTCGTGGATCGCAGTCATCAACAGGCGTGGTCGGGGTACGGCGAGCTCGGCCAGTTCGTCCTGGACGAGTCCGCGCAGGCGTTCACCACCGGCGGTGATGACGCCGCCCGCGAGGACGATCAGCTCGGGGTCGACGACCGCGACGATCGCGGCTAGACCGACGGCCAACCGGTGGGCGAACTCGTTCAGTACGGCGTCGCCGGCACCCTCGGCCTGCAACGCGGCCGCGATGGCGGCTTGCGCCGTCCGCGCTTTCAGACCGTGCTCGCGGGCGAGCCGGAGGACGGGTTCGCCGCCGGCCAGTTCCTGGAAGCCGCCGGCGTTGTTCCGGCTGACGTTGCGGACGAGCGGCGTACCGGGAAGCGGCAGGAAGGCGACCTCGCCGGCACCGCCGGTGGCACCGCGGTGCAGCTGGCCGTTGATGACGATCGCGGCGCCGATGCCCTCCTCGCCCCAGAGCAGGACGAAGTTGTCGCTGTCCTTGGCGTGGCCGACCCGCTGCTCGGCGATAGCCGCGAAGTTGACGTCGTTGTCGACCTCCAGCGGTACGGCGATCGCCGCCGCCAGTTCGTCGAGCAGGTGCGGGGCGTGCCAGCCGGGCAGGTGGGTTGCGTACCGCAGCCGGCCGGTGGTTGGGTCGAAACCGCCCGGGGTGCCGATCGAGACGCGGTGCAGGCGACCGCGGTTCAGGCCGGCCTCGCCGGCGGCGCCGTCGATCGCCTTGATCACCCGCTCGACCGTGCCCTTGGCGCTGCGGCCCGGCGTGGGTAGCTCGTAGCTGCCGACCACCTTGCCGGTCAGATCGGCGACGGCCGAGCGGATCCGGGCCGGCGTGACGTCGAGGCCGGCGACGTACGCGGTGTCGCCGTTGATCTCGTACAGCTGGGCGTTCGGGCCCGGACGGCCCGCGGAGGTGCCGCTCGCGCGGACCAGGCCGGCCGCCTCCAGCCGCGCGAGCAGCTGCGACGCGGTCGGCTTGGACAGGCCGGTGAGGTTGCCGAGGGTGGTGCGGGACAGCGGGCCCTGGGCGACCAGCAGGTCCAGGGCGGCGCGGTCGTTCATCGCGCGGAGCAGGCGGGGAGTTCCGGGTGTCGTAACCATGAGCTAACCCTGCCTCCGATCGCGCTGTCCGTCGCGTTGCCGCGCTCGTCTGATGAACTGTTAGGAAAGTTTCCTATTGATGCGAGACCGTACGGCGGGACGGGCGAGGGTGTCAACGCACTCGCGTGAGTTAGGGTTGCCTAACTATGTCAAGTGGGGAACTGTTGTGGCGGGCCGTACGGCGGCATCGCGGCCGGATGATCGTCGGGGTCCTGGTGTTGTCGTTGCATCAGGCGACCGAGGCAGCGGTGCCGGTGGCGATCGGCATCTTCGTGGACCGGGCGGTGGCGAGCGGCGACGTGCAGCCGTTGCTCTGGTGCGTGCTGATGATGGTCGTGCTGTTCGCGGTGCTGTCGAACGCGTGGAAGACCGGCGCGCGCCAGGTGGTGCGCGCGATCGAGTACGAGACCCATGCGTTGCGGTTGGAGATCGCTCAGCGGGTCCTGGACCCTCGCGGGCATCGCACCGGGTTGCGGTCCGGCGAGCTGTTGTCGGTCGCGACATCCGACGCTGAGAAGGCCGCGCTGGTGATGCGGTCCGTCTCGATCGGGGTTGCAGCGTCGACGGCGCTGGTGGTGTCGTCGGTGTCGCTGCTGCTGGTCGACGTACCACTCGGGCTTGGTGTGCTGATCGGCGTACCGCTGCTGGTACTGGGGAATCAGGCGTTGTCGCCGCTGTTGACCCGTCGTACATCCAGTCAGCAGGAGGCGGTGGCAACGACGACGGCACTCGCAACCGACCTGGTTGGCGGCTTGCGGACGTTGCGGGGGATCGGAGCGCAGCACAACGCGGCAGCGCGCTATCGGCGGTCCAGCCAGGACACACTGCGGGCGACTTTGCGTGCGGCCAACACCAATGGGCTGCAGGACGGCGTGACCACTGCACTGAGCGGACTGCTGCTGGCAGCTGTTGCTGGCGTGTCCGGGTGGTTCGCGTTGACTGACCGGATCACCATCGGTGAGCTGATCACAGTGGTCGGTTTGGCACAGTTCGTCGCGGAGCCGGTCGGTTCGCTTGGGTATGCCAGCCAGGTCGCCGCTATGGCTCGTGCATCGGCCGGCCGGCTGGCGTCTGTGCTGTCGTCGCCACCACTGATCGCCACTGGTACGGCGACGACGGTGGACCCGTCGAAGCCGCTACTGGAACTGGTGGATGTGTCCTACAAGTCCTTGTCCGCAGTGGATCTCGCACTCCGACCCGGAGAGCTCGTGGGAGTGCTGTGCTACGACCCACGCGATGCAGACGCATTGCTGACCGTTGTGGCTGGTCGTGCCCCCGAACACACGTGGAGAAGGTCCGGGCGACTGGCAAGCTGCTCGTGGGTGGTACGGAGATCGAGGAGCTCGACATCGACGCCGTACGACGGACTGTCCTGCCGGAGCAGCACGACACGGACCTGTTCGAGGGGACGCTGCGGAGCAACCTGCTGGTCGAGTCGCCATCGATGGAGCGAGTGATGACGGCTGCCGGAGCTGCAGACCTGATCGACGAGCTCGACCGTCCGCTGGCCGACCGTGGTCAATCACTGTCGGGTGGACAGCGTCAACGACTCGGACTGGCCCGGGCATTGCTGGCGGAGCCGCCGCTGCTCGTGTTGCACGACCCGAGTACGGCGGTGGATGCGGTCACCGAGGAGCTGCTGGCGGAAGGTCTTGCTGAGGTGCGAGACGGGCTGACGACGTTGGTGCTCACCAGCAGCCCGGCGCTGCTCGGCAAGATGCATCGGGTGATCGTCGTGTCGGATGGCGAAGTGGTTGCCGAAGGCATTCATGCCGAGCTCGCCGCCGGCGACGTCGCCTACCAGGAAGCGGTACTGCGATGAGCTTGCTGCCGGTCGCCGGGCCGCGGGCGACGTGGGCCGTGTTGTGGCAGGAGATCCGCCGGCTGCCGGGGTTGTCTGTGCTCGCGGCCGCGGTGATCACCGTTGCGAGTGCGGCCGGTCTCGTTGCGCCGTGGGCGCTCGGCGTACTGGTCGACGACATTGCCGATGGTGCTGACCGCTCGGCCGTCGTCCGCGTGGTCGCGTTGATCGGCGGCGCCGCGGTGGTTTCCGGAGTGCTCACCGCCGTCGGCGTGACGCTGGTCGCGCGGGTGGGCGAAACGGTGCTGGCGCGGATCCGCGAGAAGGTGATCGACCGGGTGCTGCAGTTGCCGGCGCCGGTGCTGGACAAGGTGCGCACGGGTGACCTGTTGTCCCGGGTCGGCGACGACGTGGCATCGGTCGCGACGGCGCTGACGCAGGTCGGGCCGGCCTTCCTGTCGGCCACGTTGACGATCGCGCTGACCGCGGTCGGGATGTTCGCGCTCGACTGGCGGCTGGGGCTGGCCGGGCTGCTCGCCGTACCGATGTACCTCTGGGCCCTGCGGTGGTACCTGCCGCGTTCGGCGCCGTTCTACCGCGACGAGCGGGTGGCGATGGGGGAGCGGTCGGAGGCGATCATCGCGTCGCTGCGCGGTAGCGCGACCGTCCGCGCGTACCAGCTGGAAGACGTGCAGCTGGGGAAGATCGAGCACACCTCGGCCGCCGCGCGGGACATCTCGCTGAAGGTCTTCAAGCTGTTCAGCTTCTTCTCGTCCCGGATCAACCACGCCGAGTTCGTCGGCCTGACCTCGATCCTGGTGACCGGGTTCTTCCTGGTCCGCGGGGATGCGGTCAGCGTCGGTGCCGTGACGGCGGCCGCGCTGTACTTTCACCGGCTGTTCAACCCGATCGGCATGCTGCTGATGGAGTTCGACCAGTTCCAGACCGCGTCCGCGGGGCTGGCCCGGTTGGCCGGCGTACTGGAGATTCCAGCGGTTGAAGAGCCGCCTGAGGGTCCTGCCCCGGCTGACGCGTCGCTGGAGTTGGTGAACGTCGGGCACGCGTACGACGGACCACGTGTGCTGGACGGGGTGTCGCTGCGGTTCGAGCCCGCTGAGCGGGTCGCACTGGTCGGTGCTTCGGGTGCCGGCAAGACGACGCTGGCTGCGATTGCTGCTGGGGTCCTGACTCCCACTGTCGGCACGGTGCGACTCGGTGGAGTGGATGTGCGTGAGCTGGGCGAGGACCGGACCCGGGCGCAGGTTGCCCTGCTGAGTCAAGAGGTGCATGTGTTCTCGGGGCCGCTGGTGGACGATGTGCGACTGGCTCGGGCCGACGCTGATGACTCTGAGGTGGCGGACGCGCTGGAACGAGTCGGCGCACTCGCATGGGTGCGTGCGCTACCGGATGGTGTGGACACAATTGTTGGAGAGAGCGGTCATCAATTGACCGGTGCGCAGGCGCAGCAGGTCGCCTTTGCCCGGCTGGTGCTCGCTGACCCGCCGATCGCCGTACTGGATGAGGCTACGGCTGAAGCGGGTAGTGCTGGTGCGCGCGAGCTCGAGCGAGCCAGTGTTGCTGCCACGGAGGGGCGTACGACGTTGGTCGTGGCACACCGGTTGACGCAGGCCGAGCAGGCGGACCGGATCGTCGTACTGGAGCACGGGCGGGTGGTCGAGTCGGGCACGCATGAGTCGCTGCTGGCCGATGACGGCCGGTATGCCCAGCTGTGGCACAGCTGGACGGGTACTAGTCAGCCAGCGTTGCCAGCAGGGCGAACGAGACCAGCCAGTGCGTCGACATGAAGTCGCCTTCGGTCACTGTGGGCAGGACAGCCTCGACCTGACGGTCGGCACCCGCCCGCAGTACGTCGGCAACGTCTGGAAGCGTCGGCGCGATCGTGCGGAGCTGCCAGGCACGTGAGAGCGCCAGACCGGACAGGTGCGCCAGCTGGCCGTCGCCGGAGTCGTCGGTCGTCGGCACCTCTAGCAGGTGCTGATGCGCGTCCGTGCCGAGGCCGGGGAGGAACGCGGTCAGCCAGGTCTTGTACTCGTCCTCCGGCAGGACGCGGCGCATCAGCTCCGCCTCGGTCAGCGCCGGCGACAGGAAGTCGGTGCCGGACGGCTCGAAGCGGGTGTCGTACGCCGTGTCCTGGCCGAACCACTCGATCGCTCGGTCGCGAATCGCGTCGACCACATCGGTCCGGCCGAGGTCGTCGTACGCCTCGAGGAGCAGTGCGAGTGCGAAGGCGCTGTTGAGGTGGACGCCGTGCCGGACCGGATAGGCCTGTCGTGGCAGCCAGCCGAGGACGAGCTCGGCGATCACGTCACCCAGCGGAGTCAGGTTGTTTGCCTGCGGCAACTTGGCGTTCCGCACAGCTGCGACCAGCATCGCCGCCCAGGCCCAGCCGTACGGGCGTTCGTACGACGGCCGATCGCGCAGGTACGCCGCCTCGGTCGCGATTGCCTCGGCGGTCAACCGCCGGTCGAGAACCTCGATCGGACGCCGGCCGACCTGGTCCGGAGCGAGAGTGAGCAACCGGACCAGGGACCACTGCATGTGCGCGCTCGAGTGCCAGTCGTACGAGCCGTGGAAGGCGGGATGCAACCGCGCCGGGGTCACATCCACGTCGTCCGGGCCGAGCGATGCGTGCGCGGCGCCATACGGATAAGGGGTTTCGAGCACCTCACAGGCGATCTCGGCCCAGCCGGCGGCGTACTTCATCAGGACTCCTAGAAGGCGAAGACGTACATCAGGACGATGTTGCAGGCCAGCAGCGGGACCGCGGTCGGGATCTGCGCCTTGATCGGACCGTACTGGTCCTTCATCTCGAGCAAGGCGGCCGGCACCAGGTTGAAGTTGGCGGCCATCGGCGTACACAGGGTGCCGCAGAAACCGGCCAGCATGCCGATCGCGAACACGACCGCCGGCGTACCGTCGAACTGCTGCACCAGCAGCGGCCAGCCGACCGCGGCCGTCATGACCGGGAACGCGGCGAACGCGTTGCCCATGATGATCGTGAAGACCGCCATGCCGATGCAGTACAGCGCCACCGCGGCGATCAGCGAGCCCTTCGGCACGAGGTGATCGGTGATGCGGCCGACCGCTTGGCCGACGCCGGAGGCGTTGAACAGCAGGCCGAGGGTGGCCAGCATCTGCGGCAGGATCGCGGCCCAGCCGATGTGTTCCAGCAACCGCCGGCCCTCGTGCAGCGGGACCGTCGGCGACTTCGGTTTGAGGATCACCATGCCGACCGCGAGGGCGAGCAGCGAGGCGACGCCGAGGCCGATGATGGTGGCGGATCCGTTCTGCAGCAGGAGTTCGCCGTCGCTCAGTTTCACCTTGGCCAGCCAGGCGCCGAAGATCGCCGCGACCACCGGGATCACCAGCGCCGGCAGGAAGAGCTTGTTGCCGAAACGGTCGGCGAAGCGGACCCGCTCGGCCGGCGTGGTGGTCTGCTCGTGGCCGCGGCCCGGGACGCCGGAACCGGCGAGGACCGCGAGGCCGATCACCGCGATACCGAGCAGCCAGGCCGGTGCCTGCTTGTTGACCACGAACGTGCCGTAGCCGAACGAGACACCGAGAATGCCCCAGAACGCCGCGCTGCCGAGGCGCTTCGGATTGCTGCGGTCATTGACCACCTGCAGGGCGATCAGGACGAAGAACAGTCCGCAGAGCCAGTAGAACCACTCGACCTTGATCATCGGGTCACCTGCTCGTTGTCGGCCTTGACCGCGGCGTGCAGCTTGTCGAGTTGGCGATCGAGCAGCAGCAGCCGGGTGCCGTGGATGAGCAGCGCGCAGATGCCGGTCGGGATCGCCCAGAGCGCGATGTCGATCGCCTCCAGTTGCAGCCCGTACGTCGCGTCCACGAAGCCCGTGATCAGCAGGATCGAGCCGATCGCGACGAAGATGTCTTCGCCGAAGAACAGCCCGACCGTGTCGGCACTGGCGGAGAAGCCCTTGATCTTCTCCTGCAGTTTCTCGGGCAGTGGGCCGTAGCGTCGCTCCGCGGCGCCGGCTGCCATCGGGGCGATCAGCGGCCGGACCGCCTGGGCCGGGCCGCCGATGCTGGTCAGGCCGAGCGCCGCCGTACCCTGCCGGATCAGCAGGTAGATGGCCAGCAACCGGCCGGTGGTGAGGACTTTCAGCTTGCCGATCAGCTTGCGGGCCTGCTGCTGCAGGCCGTAACGCTCGATCAGCCCGATCACGGGCAACGTGACGATGAAGACGGTGACGGACCGGCTGCCGGCGAACCCGTCGCCGAAGGCGTTCAGGATCTTGACCGGTGACAGGCCGCCGATCAGGCCGGCGACGATACCGGCCGCGGTGACGACCAGCATCGAGTTCAGTCGCAGGGCGAACCCGACGACGACCACCGCGATGGCGAGCAGAACCCACATGGTTCCTCCCGGGGACGGACGGACGCGATGCTGGCCACCATAAGAGATTGTTGAACGATCCTGCAATGGATCATTCAAACAAGTTTGGAAAAGGGCATGTCAAAACTCGCCGTGACCGCGTGAGTCCGGCGAGTTCCGACAGTCGGTGCGGGTTAGGGGAGACGCCAGTCGACCGGGGCGGCGCCCTGTTCGGCCAGGAGGGCGTTGACGCGGCTGAACGGGCGGGAGCCGAAGAAACCGCGGTCGGCCGACATCGGGCTCGGGTGGGCGCTCTCGACGTACGGCGTACTGCCCAGCATCGGCTTCAGGGTCTGGGCGTCGCGGCCCCACAGGATCGCGACCAGCGGGCCGCCGCGCTTCACCAGCGCATGGATCGCCTGCTCGGTGACGGTCTCCCAGCCCTTGCCGCGGTGCGCACCCGACTTGCCCGGCTGCACGGTCAGCACTCTGTTGAGCATCAGCACGCCCTGGTCCGCCCACGGCGTCAGGTCACCGTTCGACGGCGCCGGTACGCCGACGTCCGCCATCAACTCGCGGTAGATGTTGGCCAGGCTGCGCGGGATCGGCCGGACGTCCGGCGCGACCGAGAAACTCAGCCCGACCGGGTGCCCCGGCGTCGGGTACGGGTCCTGGCCGACGATCAGCACCTTCACCTGCTGCAACGGCTGCTGGAACGCGCGCAGCACGTTCTCACCCGCCGGCAGGTACGGCCGCCCGGCCGCGATCTCCGCCCGCAGGAACTCGCCCATCTTCGCGACCGTGCCCTCAACCGGCGCCAGCGCCTCAGCCCAGTCGGTAGCCACCAGATCCGTCAACGTCTTAGGACTCACCCGCCACAGTTTCGCAGGACCGATGCGACGGCAGCAATCAGGGGCGGAACAGCTCGACCGGATCGTCCAGCGATTCGGCTTCGCCGGTCGACGGGTTCACTCGGAAGTCGCTGGTGAGCGGCATCTGGTCGTAGCCGAACGTCGTGAGCCGCAACGATCCCTGCTCGCGACCGGTCCGGGCATAGGCATGAGCCAGCACCCGCTCGCGGATCTCGTCCTCGTCGAACTCGGGCCCGCCGTCCATCCGCACCGACCGGTGCGTGCCGAGGACCGTGCCGTCCTCGGTGTGAACCGCCAGATCCAGCTGCTGTGCCGCCGACTTCAGGTCGAACACCGCGTTCGGTGTCATGTCGTAGATGATCCCGACCGCTGAGGCGCTGGTCGGGAGGTTCGCGCTGCCGCCGTTGCTGACCTGCAGCCAGAACGTCAGGAAGTTCGTCTTGAGGTAGACGGTGTTGTCCCGCCGCGTCGGGAACGAGAACCCGAGGACCGTGGTCATCGGGGTCTGCGGCGTCACGATGTACGCCTCGGCCCAACTCGGCTGGAAACCGGTGAAGCGCTCCGGCGTCTGCGTCCGGTAGGCGCTCAGCAGAACATTCGCAAAGACCTGCAGCTCCGGGAAACCCGCGTCGACCTGAGCCCACGCGGCCCCCGACGAGGCGGACTTGGTCAACGGACTGGTGAAAAAGATGCCCGACATTGTTCCCCCCACGCATGCTCGATACCCCGTGTGCCCCAGCTCTCAGTAAGGCACCGGCCGCCGACCCGCGCAAGACCCACGTCCGCCCGCGGGTTCGCCTGAAGTTCGCGTGTCGCTCAACCCCACGTCTTGACCCGCACGATACAAAGGACCCGGCCCCGCAAAGGTATGAGCTTGCGGGGCCTTTGCTATGGGGTGGCGAGGCGGCGGAGGGCTTGGGCGTAGCGGCGGGCGGCCTGTTGCTGGGCTTTGCGGGTGACAGGGCCGCCGAGGCGGGTGTACCAGGTGGCGGGGCGGCTGTAGGCGCGGACGGTGAAGTGGATGCCGTCGGGTTCGCGGGAGACGACGAAGGACTCCTCGCCGGATGCGGGATGGCCTTGCAGGGTGCCGTAGCCGAAGCCGATCCGGTCGGGTTCGTCGATCGTCCAGACCACGCGGCACGGGACCGGGAGGCCCAGTAGGCCCAACGGGGTCGCGGTGCGGAGGCGGCCGATCAGCATGCCGGGGCCGAGGCGGCCGAGGGTGTTCGTGCCGATGGTCGCGGGACTGTCCGTGGCTGTCATCGGCAGGCCGGCGGCGCGGTGCATCCGCCAGTTCAGCAAGGCCTCGCCGGCGCGACGGAACACCTCGTCACCCTCGCCGATCCGGGCCTTGTACTCGAGACGGTGGTAGCCCCGCGGCGTCTCGTCGTACCGGGTGGAGCCGACCACGTCGTAGGAGAATCGCAGCCCGTCCAGGTCCTCGAGCTTCATCCGGCTCCTTCCGTCGTACCGAGTCGTCGCCAGGCCAGCAGCCCGCACAGCGCGAAGCCGACCGCGTTCGCCAGGCCGTGGGTGGCGACCATCCATTCCAACGGTAGATACGGCGTCGCGACCACGTGCCCCAAGGCCCAGCTCAGCGCCAGGAGCATAGTCGCGACGAGCACCGCGGCAGAGATCGTGAGCAGTACGCCGGTGGTCCGGTCAACCTGGCGTGCTCGGCGCCAGAGGTTCCACCCGACCAGCCACATCCCGGCGGTCAGTACGGCGGCTCCGGCGAGCTCGACCGGATCGCCGAGGAAGAACCCGAGCAGCACGATCCCGGTGCCGAGCGGAACGCTGATTGCCGCGGCGTCGCCGGCCGTCGTACGCGGTCCGGCGACCAGGAAGGCGATCAGCGCGGCCGCGAACCCGGCGAAGTGGAAGTGGGCGACCGTGAGCGAGAGGACGGTCAGATCGAAGCCGAAGAGTTCGTACGACGATCGCTCGGCAACCAACGCGAGTGCGGCGATCGACGGCGTCGCGAGGGCGGTGTAGAGCGCGATCTCGCGCGGCCGCAGGCGCTTGTGCCGCAGGAAGTCGCGGACGGCGAGTGCGATCAGGCCGAGCGTCCCGGCCAGATAGATCGATGCCAACGTGATCGAGACAGCACCACGGGGAAGCCAGAGCGAGATCACCCCGGGTACGGCGAACGCGAACCACCAGCGTGCGCTGAACGGCAGCAGGGTGAGCCCGAGCGGCACGATGACGAGCATGCCCAGGCTCACCACTGCATGGACGAGAGCGATCAACTGCTCTTCAGACCGCTGGTCTTGTCCTCCTTGAGCGCCTGGAAGAGCGCCTTCGCCTTGGCGGTGTCCCACTTGACCGAGGAACCCTTGTAGCTGGTGTCGGACACCGGGACGGTGAGGGTGACGCCGTCACTGCCCCCGGCGACCGCCTTCATCGCCAGCGCGAACTTGATCATGTCCATCGGGCCGCTGTCGTTGTCGATGGTCAGCGCGTCGGCGCTCGCCGTACCCAGCTTGTAGTAGCGGACCGGGTTGAGGAACGTCCAGGGTGACACCGCCTTGTCCGCCACCGCGCCGATCATCTCGCGCTGGCGCTGCACGCGGCCGAGGTCGCCGAGCGGGTCGGACTTGCGGGCGCGGACGTAGCCGAGCGCGTTGGTGCCGTTGAGTTGCTGGCAGCCGGCCGGCAGGTTGATGTGCGCGTCCTTGTCCTTCATTGCCTTAGGCAAGCACATCTTCACCCCGCCGACACCGTCGATGATCCCGGCGAATCCGCCGAAGCCGATCTCGACGTAGTTGTCCACCCGCAGACCGGTCACGCCTTCGACCGTCTCGACCAGCAGCTTCGGCCCGCCGAACGCGAAGGCGGCGTTGATCTTGTTGTGGCCGTGTTCGGGGATCGGCACGTAACTGTCCCGCGGCAGGCTGATCAGCGCGGTCGGCCCGGACTCGGGCACATGCAGCAGCATGATCGTGTCGGTGCGCCGCCCCTCCGCATTGCCGGTGCCCAGCTTGGCGCGTTCGGCCGGGCTGAGGCCCTCACGGCTGTCGGAGCCGACGAGCAGGTACGTCGTGCCGGGCGTGTCGGCCGGGCGCTCACCTGTTGGCATGGCATCGGTCTTGTCGATCCGTCCCCACGCGTACAGCGGTACGCAGATCAGGGTGAGGAGGAACAGCAGGACGATCAGACCGATGACGCGGCCGAACCAGTTGCGCCGCTTCTTCGGCTTGGCCGGCGGTCGGTTCACGTATCGCGGGTCGATGGGCTGCGGTTGACTCATACCCACGACCGTATCGGGGTCAGGCGTTCAAGACGTCACCCCAGTGAATGGTTCTACCGGGTAGAAAGTCGGTCCCGCCTCCTTCAGAAGGAGGAAATCCGGCCGGAAATCGAACCAGATCGCCGGAACGCGCGTGGTGACAGGCCGACACGCGCGGTGAACAAGCGGGTGAAGTACGCCGGATCGTCGTACCCGACCCGCCGTGCGATCGTCGCGACGGACAGGTCCTCCTCCGCGAGCAAAGCCTTGGCTGTGTTGAGTCTTGTGGTCAAGACCAGTTCCTGTGGTGTGGAGCCGGTCGTACGACGCACGGCCTCGCGCAGCTCGCGGACACTGAGTTCTAGCTCGGCGGCATAGTCCTGAATGCTCAGCGCCTTGCACGCGAGCCCAGCCAGCTGACCAGCCACGTCGTCATCCGGTGGCGGTGCGGCCAGGGCGATGAGGTCGAACACAGCAGCAACAGTCTGTACGGCGTTGTGCGTCGTGCTGACGCGTAGCAGCCGGGTGAATGCTCGGTCGATGGGTCGGGGATCGGAGTACCGCCGTACTGGCTGGCTGGGATCGAGGTGGCCCAGTGTGGTGAGTGCTGCTGTTGCTGGGCCGCTGAACAGCGTCCAGGCCGAGCGCCAGCGTGTGGTGGGTCGGTAGCCGTGCAGGACGCCAGGGTAGAGCCAGAGCATGGCCGGCGCGTGGACCTCGAACAACTGCCGGTCTGGGCCGTGCAACAGGTGTCCGCGGCCCTCCTTGATCCAGACGAGTGCGTGACACCCGAGGGCGCGTTCCGGCGTTGGCCCGCGAGGGTTCTCCCCCTCGCCAGCGCCCAGGCAGAAGAGTCCAAGTTGGCGTTCGGATTGACCAGGAGTCAGGTAGATCGACCAGTTCAGCACCTGACAAGAGTCCAAGAAGCCGCCCTCGGTGTCCATTCCGGTGGACCGCCGGTGACGGATGGAATGGGTCGTGTGCTGACTTCCAACGGTTATGTGCTCGACGAATCCCCACGGCGGCTCGGTGCGCTGAGCGTCGTACCGGATGAGGAGCGTGCGGACCTTCCGCGGTTGCGTGAGCGGCTGCGGCGGGACGGGTACCTGTTCCTGACCGGGCTGCTGGATCCCGAGGTGGTGCTGGGCTTCCGGCAGTACTACTTCGGCCTGACCGGAGCGGTCATCGATCGGGCGTCGTACCGGAAGGTGCTGTTCGACCAGATTGTGCCGGGACCGGAGTACGGCGCCTTCTGCGCGCAGCCGGCCATCAAGGGGTGGTTCGAGTGGTTCCTGGGCGGTGAGCCGTTCCTGCACAAGCGGAAGATCATCCGGCAGATCGCACCGGGTGAGGACGGGATCGGTACGGCGACGCAGGCCCACTACGACCTGGTGTACCTCAGGGAGGGCAGTGACCAGGTCTTGTCCGCGTGGATCCCGCTCGGCGACTGCCCGGTCGCCCGCGGCGGGCTCGCGTACCTCGAAGGCAGTCACCACCGGGTGCTCGAGGAGGAGGCCGCGGAACTGCTCAAGCGCCCGGCTGCGTCGATGACCGCGGACCTGCCCGGGCTCGCCGACGAGTACGACGCCCGGTGGCTGGTCACCGACTACGCGGCCGGGGACGTGGTCATCCACACCGCGCACACGATCCACGCAGCCCTGGACAATGTCTCCGAGGGCATCCGGCTGTCCACCGACATTCGCTACCAGCGGTCCGACGAGGCCATCGACGGGCGGTGGCAGAACCACTGGCACGACCAGGACTGGCTGTGATCGCCCAACGACGACCGTGCGGCCGGCAAAGTTCCCGTAACGGCGGGGTTGACCGAAATGCGGGCGCTTCTCGCTAACGACAATCATTTCGGTTAAGGTGCTGCTCGATCGACCGGCAGCGGCTGAGGTGCCGCCCGGCGGGACGAGTCTGAGGAGAGCCGTGAATCGCAACGAGCTGGTCGCCGGCGTGGCGCAGAAGGCAGGCATTCCGCGGAACCAGGCCGAGAAGGTCCTCGACGCACTGGGCGACGTCGTCACCGAGGCCGTGCACAAGGGCGACAAGGTGTCGCTGACAGGTCTGCTGAGCATCGAGCGGGTGATGCGCGCGCCGCGCACCGGCCGCAACCCGCAGACCGGTGAGCCACTGTCCATCCCGGCCGGCTACTCCGTCCGCCTGTCCTGCGGCAGCCGTCTGAAGGCTGCCGCCCGTGGAGACCTCCGTACGATTTCCTGACGGTGTCCCGTCAGCGCTGTACTGCGGTGACCCAGTACGGCGTGGTGGGCGTCGGTGTGGTCGTGAACCGGGCATTCGGCAGGTAGAGACGCTTGCCGAAGGCCGCAACGGTCGTCGGCACGTCGAAGGTCGAGCTGGTGATCTCACGGGCCAGCGAACCCTTGGTGCCGGCGCGGTTGAGCGTGACGACCGCGACCTTGTTCAGCTGGTTCTGTACGACGTACAGGGTCCGGCCGATCGTCAGCAGGCCGTCGCCGCTCGTCATCGGGGCACTGAGAGCCACCTGCTTCGTGACACCGGTCCACGGGTTCACCCGGAACAGCAGCCCGGTCGACGACTGCACGATGATCAGCGCACGACGGTCCGGCGTCAGCGTGATGCCGTTGGCGTTGAACCCCGGCTGGTGCATGTAGTCGCCGGTCAACGGGATCGTGCGGACGGCGGACTGCCCGAGCAGCTTTCCGTGACGACCGAACGGCACCTTGTAGATGACCGCCTTCTGCGAGTCGGTGAACCACGCGGCGTTCCGGCCCAGGACCACGTCGTTGACGAACGTCTGAGCGTCCGCGGCCAGCGCATACGTCGCCAGGATCTTGCCGGTGCGGGTGTCGACCACCCGGGCGTTCCCGGCCGGTCCGCCGGCGACGAACAGTCGGCCGCGGTTGTCGATCTTCAGGCCGACAGACGGCGTACCAGGCCCCTGGCTGATGACCTTGCCCTCGCCTGTCCGCAGGCTGGCGGCGTAGATGTCGCCATCGGCCAGCGAGCCGAAGTACGCCGTACTGCCTCTGATCGCGATGCCCTCGGGCCGGAACCCGTTCGGCAGGTCGAACCTGGCCGGGAAGGCACTGGCGGCCGACGCCTTGGCGGTGCCGAAGCGGATCGGGTCGCACAGGCCGTCGTCGACCGAGTGCTTGACGGTTGACGATCCCGGCGCCGGTGCCGGCGCTACCGGTGAGCTGGTGGCAGCCGCCGACGTGGTGACGAGTCCCAGGATCAGTGCGGGCAGGCCGAGTGCGGCCGTGAGGCTACGGATGAACATGAGTGCTTCCTCCCCTGGAGAGTTTCACCGTAGGACAGCCAGCCGCACTCGGGAACGGCTCAGCGTTTGACCGCGGTGACCCAGTACGGCGTGGTCGGAGTGGGCGGTGTAGTGAAGCGGGCGTTCGGGAGGTACAGGCGCGACCCGAAGGCTGCCGCCGTGGTCGGTACGTCGAACGCCGGGCTGGTGATGTTGTCGACCAGGTGACCCGTGGTGCCCGACGGGTTGAGCTTGAGCACCGCGATGTTGTTGAGCCGGTTCTGGACGACGTACAGGGTGGTGCCGATGACCAGCAGGCCGTCGCCGTTCGTCATCACGAGGTCACCGATGTCGATGCGCTGCGTGACACCGGTGTCCGGGTCGACCCGGAACAGGAAGCCGGTGGACGACTGGACGATGATCAGGGCGCGGCCGTCCGGGGTGAGTGCGATGCCATTGGCGTTGTTGACGTCCGGGGTGTGCTGGTAGTCACCGCTGTAGGCGATGGTCTCCACCGCGGACTGTGCGGGCAGCGTGCCGTCGCGGCCGAGCGGGACCTTGTAGAACACGGGCTTCCGCGAGTCCGTGAACCAGGCCGCGTCCTTGCTCAGGATCACGTCGTTCACGAACGTCGGGGCTGCTGTGGTGAAGGTGTAGCTGGCGAGCACGTCGCCGGTGTGGGTGTCGATGACGCGGCCGTTGCCACCCGCGGCACCGGCCACGAACAGCCGGCCTCGGTGGTCCACCTTCATCCCGAGCGATCCGGTGCCCGGTCCCTGGCTGATCACCTCGCCCTCGCCGGTCTTCAGGTCGGCGGCGTAGATGTCGCCGTCGAGCCGCGAGCCGAAGTACGCCGTACCGCGGTCGATCGCGATCCCTTCCGGCTGGAACCCGGCGGGCAACTCGATCCGGGTGGGGAACGTCGTCTGGTGTGCGGAGGCCGAGGTGCTGACGAGGC
Organism: Kribbella steppae; assembly: GCF_004342025.1. Classification (GTDB taxonomy): domain Bacteria; phylum Actinomycetota; class Actinomycetes; order Propionibacteriales; family Kribbellaceae; genus Kribbella; species Kribbella steppae. The sequence goes on from NZ_SLWN01000003.1 coordinate 489,479, forward strand.
CGAGCATCAGCGCGGGAACGCTGAGAACGGCAGTGAGCCGACGGACAAGGCGTGGCATGGGCGGGTCCTCCTGATCCGGTGCCTTCACGATTCAGTGCTTTACCCGGAAGAACGGCATGGCCCTGTGGATAGTTCAATGCCGCCGTGCCGGTCACCGGGTACTGTCGCTGGCAGTCAGATCACGCACTGAAGGAGTAGGGCAGGGATGACAGCAGGGATCGATATTTCGGGTCTGTCCGACGCCGTGCGGCCGCAGGACGACCTGTATCCGCACGCGAACGGGCCGTGGCTGGAACAGCACGAGATCCCGGCGGACAAAGCCATCTACGGTGCGTTCCACGCGCTGTCGGACACCGCCGAGCAGGACGTCCGCGCCATCGTCGAGAAGACGGTCGCCGCCGGTCATCCGGACGGCAGCGAGGCGCGCAAGGTCGCCGACCTCTACAGCAGCTTCATGGACGAGGAGACGATCGAGCGGCTCGGCGCCGAACCGATCGCCGACCAGCTCGCCCTGGTCCGCGGGATCCAGGACATCGGCGACCTCGTCGCCGCTCTCGGCACGCTCGAACTGCAAGGTGTGTCCAGCGTGTTCCACACCTGGATCGACGCCGACGCGAAGAAGTCCGACGAGTACATCGTCTACTTCATGCAGGGCGGTATCAGCCTGCCGGACGAGTCCTACTACCGCGAGGACACCTTCGCCGAGATCCGTACGGCGTACGTCGCGCACGTCACCCGCATGCTCGAGCTGGCCGGACTGCCCGACGCGGCCGGAGCCGCCGAGCGGATCATGGAGCTGGAGACGCGGATCGCGGCCGGGCACTGGGACCGGGTCAAGGATCGCGACGTCACGCTGACCTACAACAAGCTCGACCGGGCCGGGCTCGACGAGCTGACCCCCGGGTTCGACTGGTCGCGGTGGCTCGAGGGCGCCGGCGTACCGGCGAGCGCGATCGAGCAGATCGTCGTCCGGGAGCCGGACTTCTTCACCGCGGCCGCGGGGGCGCTGCAGGAGATCGGGCTGGAGCGGTGGAAGGAATGGCTGAGCTGGCGGATCGTGCACGACGCGGCCCCGCTGCTGAGCAAGGCGTTCGTGGACGAGAACTTTGCCTTCTACGGCAAGACGCTGACCGGTGCGCCCGAGCTGCGCGAGCGGTGGAAGCGCGGTGTCGGCGTAGTCGAGTCGGCGCTCGGTGAGGCGCTCGGCAAGCTGTACGTCGCCGAGCACTTCCCGCCGGCCGCGAAGGCCCGGATGGTCGAGCTGGTGGCGAACCTGGTCGAGGCCTACCGGCAGCGGATCGATGCGCTCGACTGGATGGGGCCTGACACCCGGCAACGCGCGCTGGACAAGCTCGGCGCGTTCGTCCCGAAGATCGGCTACCCCGACAAATGGAAGGACTACAGCGCGCTCGAGACCGATCCGGCCGACCTGTTCGGCAACGTGCGCCGGTCGGTCGCGGTGGAGACCGCGCGGGAGCTGGCCAAGCTCGGCCAGCCGGTGGACCGGGCCGAATGGAAGATGACGCCGCAGACGGTCAACGCGTACTACAACCCGCGGATGAACGAGATCGTCTTCCCGGCCGGCATCCTGCAGCCGCCGTTCTTCGACCTGGATGCCGACGACGCGGTCAACTACGGCGCGATCGGCGCGGTGATCGGGCACGAGATCGGGCACGGCTTCGACGACCAGGGCTCCCGGTACGACGGCGACGGCAACATCAACGACTGGTGGACCGACGACGACCGGGCCGCCTTCGAGCAGCGCACCGACAAGCTGGTCGCGCAGTACGAGGTCCTCGAGCCGGCCGAGACGCCCGGGCAGCACGTGAACGGCAAGCTCACCCTGGGCGAGAACATCGGTGACCTGGGCGGCCTGTCGATCGCGTACGTCGCCTATCAGCTCTCACTCGACGGCGCCGAGCCGCCGGTGATCGACGGGCTGACCGGGAGCCAGCGGTTCTTCCTGTCCTGGGCGAACGCGTGGTCGACCAAGACGCGACCGGAAGAGGCGGCCCGGCGGCTGGCGATCGACCCGCACTCGCCGCCCGAGTTCCGCTGCAACGCGGTGGTGAAGAACATCGACGAGTTCCATCAGACCTTCGAGATCACCGAGGGCGACGGCATGTGGCTGGCGCCGGAGGACCGCGTCCGGATCTGGTAACGCACGAACCGGTGGCTCGGTTGACTACCAGCTCCGGCAGTTTCGGCTCACCAACAGTCCGGCAGCTCGCCGCCATCGGCGGCGAGCTGCCGGGTGTAGCTGGTGGGAAGGTCCTTGCCGCTCGCTAGGAAGCCATCCAGTTCTGCAGGCCCTCGATGTCGCGCGGCATGGCTTCGGACAGGTTCTCGGCGCCCTCGTCGGTGATCAGGATGTCGTCCTCGATCCGGATGCCGATACCGCGCAGATCCTCCGGCACGGTCAGGTCGTCGGCCTGGAAGTACAGGCCCGGCTCGACGGTGAGCACGTACCCGGTCTGCAGGTCGCCCTTGCGGTACTTCTCCTCGCGCGCGGCCGAGCAGTCGTGCACGTCGAGACCGAGCATGTGGCTGACGCCGTGCAGGGTGTAGCGCTGGTAGAGCATGCTCTCCGGGTCGAGTGCCTCCTCGGCCGACACCGGCAGCAGTTCCATCGCGTCGAGGCCGTGCACGATGACCTCCATCGCGGCCTCGTGCGCGGTCCGGAACGTGACACCCGGCCGGAGCGCATCGATGCCGGCGTTCTGCGCGTCGAGCACCAGCTGGTACAGGTCACGCTGACGCGGGGTGAACTCGCCGCTGACCGGCAGCGTGCGGGTGATGTCCGCGGTGTAGAGCTGGCGGTTCTCCACCCCCATGTCCAGCAGCATCAGGGTGCCGTCGACGACCGCGCCGTCGTTCTCGATCCAGTGCAGCGTGGTCGCGTGCGGTCCGGCCGCGGCGATCGAGGTGTAGCCGACGTCGTTGCCTTCGGCCCGGGCCCGGCGCCAGAACGTGCCCTCGATCCAGCGTTCGCCGTACTCGCGGACCTTGTCCATCTCAGCGAGCACGTCGGAGAAGCCGCGGTGCGTGATCGCGACCGCGTTCCGCAACTGCTCGATCTCGAACGGGTCCTTGACCAGCCGGAGCTCGGACAGCGTCGCGGCCAGCTCCCGGTCCCGGTCGGCGTCCGTCTTCGCGCCACTCAGCAACGAGGCGATCGACGTGTCCTCACCCCGCCGTACCCGGGTCGGTACGTCGCCCTTGAGCGCGTCCGCAAGCCGGTCGACCTGCCGGGTCTCGACGCCGAACTCCTTGGCGGTCTCGGTCAGCGACGGACGCCGGCCGGCCCACAGTTCGCCGTACATCCGGTCACGCCAGAACTCCTCTCCCTCGCTGCGGTCGGAGCGCGGGCGGAAGTACAGCACCGAGTCGTGGCCGCTGGTGCCGTTCGGCTCCAGCACCAGGACCGCGTCGGAGGTCTGGTCGCCGGCCAGCCAGACGTAGTCGGTGTGCGGGCGGAAGACGAAGTCGGTGTCGTTCGACCGGACCTTGTACGTCCCGGCCGGGATCACCAGCCGCTCGCCGGGGAACGCCTGCGACAGCGCGTCCCGCCGCTTCGCCGCCCACACCCCGACGTCGCTGAGCGTCACGTCCTGTCGCTCGGAGTCGGCCCAGCCGGAGTTCATGAACGCCCGGAGCTTCGGGTTCGGCTCGTTGTCGTGCGACGCGGTCTTCGGCGCGGCGGCGGTCGCCTCGGCGGTGGCCTCGGCGGCGGTGGTCTCGACGGTCTCGGCTGTGGTGGTCTCGGTCGTGTCGGTCATCGTCGACCAGTCCTCATCTCGGCGCGCGGGGGTGTGCGGTTCAGCCCCGGGTGATGGCTAGGTGTGCAGTTGGTCGCCGCGGAGCGTGCCGCTGTCGGGCAGCGCCTCGGCGGGGTCCGAGCCGATGCGGGTGATCGCATTGTGCTCGTCCACGAAGACTACGCTCGGCTCGAACACCTTCGCCTCCGCGGTGTCGAACATCCCGTACGCGATCAGGATGACCAGGTCGCCCGGATGGATCAGATGCGCCGCGGCCCCGTTGATCCCGACCACCCCGGACCCGCGCGGCCCCTCGATCAGGTACGTCGACAGCCGGTTGCCGTTGGTGATGTCGACGATGTCCACCTTCTCGCCGGGCAACAGATCGGCCGCGTCCATCAATTCCGCGTCCAGCGTGCAGGACCCCACGTAGTCCAGATCCGCCTGCGTCACCGTTGCCCGGTGCACCTTGGACTTCATCATCTCGCGCCACATGCGCGCCATGATCCAGCCCAGCCCCCACCCCGTCAGTAACCCCCATCACCCCAACCGGTTCAGCCCGGCCGATCGGGCCCGGGCGCGGAGGCCTGAACAGGAAGTGGGGGTCTGCGACAGGTTATTTCGTGTCGCAGACCCCTGTTTCCTGTGCAGGCCCCGCCTGCACCGACGGTCAGCGGGCGGCTAGCTCCGGTTCGCGGCGATCAGCCTCGGGCAGCCGGCGGCGGAGGGAGTCGCCTTCTACGTCGACGTTGGGGAGGAGGCGGTTGAGCCAGCGGGGGAGGTACCAGGCGGAGCGGCCCAGGAGGGCCATGACGGCCGGGACGAGGGTCATCCGGACCACGAACGCGTCGATGGCGACCGCGAGGGCCAGACCGAAGCCCATCTCGCGGATCAGGGTCTGGCTGGACAGGATGAAGCCGGAGAAGACGGCGGTCATGATGATCGCTGCGGCGGTCACGACGCGGGCGCCGTGAGCGAACCCGTCGACGACGGCCGCCCGCGGCTCGGCGCCGTGGACGTGTTCCTCCCGCATCCGGGTGACCAGGAAGATCTGGTAGTCCATCGCGAGACCGAAGACCACGCCGATCAGGAAGATCGGCAGCATGCTGATCACCGGCCCGGTCTGCCCCTCGATCCCGAAGAGCCCGGCCAGCCAGCCCCATTGAAACACCGCGACCACCGCACCGAACGTCGCCGCGACCGTGAGCAGGAAGCCGAGGGTCGCCTTGAGCGGTACCAGCAACGATCGGAACACCAGCATCAGCAGCAGGAACGCGAGTCCGACCACCAGCGCCAGGTAGGGCACGAGTGCGTCGCGGAGCTTGTCCGAGAAGTCGATGCTGATCCCGGTCGCCCCGGTGACGGCCACCTCGGTGTTGTCGTTCTCCGGCAACGCCCGGATCGCCTGGACCAGGTCGGCCGTCTGCGTCGTCCCCGGACCGCTGGCCGGGATGACCGTCAGCAACGCCGTGTCCCCGGCCGGGTTGAACGTCGGCGGCGTCACCATCGTCACATCCGGCAGCCCGCGTACGGCGGTCGCCGTGGCAGCGGCCGCAGTCCGCGGATCGGCCGACCCGCCCGCGTCGACGACCACCATCAGCGGACCGTTGAACCCGGGACCGAAGCCCTCGGAGAGCAGGTCGTACGCCTTGCGCTGGGTGGAGTCGGGAGCCGCGGTGCTGTCGTCGGGCAGCCCGAGTTCGAGATCGGTCGCCGGGATCGCCAGCGCACCGAGGCCGATCACTGTGACCAGCAGCACCGCCACCGGCCGGCGGGTGACGAACTGTCCCCACCGGCGCCCGGCGGACATGCGACCGGTCGCCTCGGGATCGCCGGACCGCAGGCCCGGGATCCGGCCGCCGAGGACCCGCCGACCGGCGAAGCCCAGCAGCGCGGGCAGCAACGAGAGTGCGATCGCAACGGCCAGTACGACGGTGAAGGCCGCGGCCAACCCCATCTGGGTGAGGAACGGGATGTCGACGACGACCAGCCCGGCCAGCGCGATCACCACGGTCAGACCGGCGAACACCACCGCGGATCCGGCCGTGCCGACCGCGCGGCCGGCCGCCTCCTCGGGTTCCAGACCCGTGCCCAGTTCGTGCCGGTACCGCGACATGATGAACAACGCGTAGTCGATCGACACCGCCAGCCCGATCATCAACGCCAGGATCGGTGTGCCGGACCCGATGTCCATGAAGCCGGTCGCGGCGGTGATCGCGGTGACCCCGATCCCGATCCCGATGATTGCCGACAGCAACGGTAGGCCGGCCGCGATCAGCGAGCCGAAGGTGATCAGCAGGACGACGGCCGCGACGCCGATACCGATCACCTCGGTCAGGCTCTGCTCGTCCTGCGCCTGCATGGCGTCACCGCCGTACTCGACCGTGAGGCCGGCCGCGCGCGCCGGCTCGACCGCGGTGGCCACCGCCTCCTGCGCCTCGGGCGTCACCTCCTGGGCGCTGACGTCGTACGTGACCTGGGCGTAGCCGGTGCGGCCGTCGGCGGAGATCGCCTTGGCGGTAAAGGGATCCAGGACCCTGGCCACCTGCGGGGCGTCGGTGATCCGGTCCAGGGTCTGGCGCACCTGCGCGGCGTTGGCCGTGTCCGTGAGCTTCTGGCCCTCGGCTACCTGGAAGACGACCCGGGCCGTCCCCGCGTCGGCGCCGGCCTGCGGGAACCGCTCACCGAGCAGGTCGGCCGCGCGCTGCGACTCGGTCCCCGGGATCGAGAAGGCGTCGGACGTCGGACCGGAGAGTGTGGCCGCACCGGCGACACCCGTGGCCAGCAGACCAAGCCATACCAGCACCACCAGCCGACGCCGGCGGAACGCGAACCGGCCGAGCCGGTAGAGGAAGGTAGCCATGCCGTCGATCGTTCCGGTCGGCCGTTGTAGCCCGCGTCGGTCAGCCGTGGGCTTCTCGACGTACCGCGGACGCCGTACGAGCTACTGCGTCTGCGGTACGTCGGCCGGCAGCGTCGTACCGGGACGGACCAAGCCGGTCTGGTAGGCGAGCACGACCAGTTGGGCGCGGTCGCGGCAGTCGAGTTTCACCATCGCGCGATTGACGTGCGTCTTCGCGGTCGAAGGGGACAGCACCAGGCGTACGGCGATCTCGTCGTTGGTCAGCCCGAGAGCGACCAGGCTGACGATCTCCCGCTCCCGGTCGGTGAGGACGTCGAGGGCGGACGGGCCGACGTCCTGGCCGATCCGCGGCTCGGCCAGGAAACGGTTCATCAGACCGCGGACCGCCTTCGGCGAGAGCAGTGCGTCGCCGCGGGCCACCACCCGGATCGCGTTGATCAGCTCGGCCGGCTCGACACTCTTGCCGAGGAACCCGCTGGCTCCGGACCGGATCGCCTCGAAGACGTACTCGTCCACCTCGAACGTGGTCAGGATCAGCACCCTCACCCCGGCCAGCGCCTCGTCCGCGGTGATCAGCCGGGTCGCCGCGAGCCCGTCGACCTCCGGCATCCGGATGTCCATCAGGATCACGTCGGCCCGCTCGCTCCGGGCCCGTTCGACCGCCTCCCGGCCGTTCGACGCCTCAGCAACGACCTCCAAATCGGGTGCTGAGTTCACCAGCACCCGGAACCCGCTGCGGATCAGCGTCTGATCGTCGGCCAGCAGCACCCGGATCGTCACCTACGACTCCCGTCTCGAGAGGAAGAACAGCATGGACACCGAACCCGCCACCGGGCTCGGGGCCCGTCCGCAACTCCCCACCGACCGCTTCCACGCGCTCCCGCATTCCCAGCAAACCGTGGCCGGCGCCGAGTGGGGTTGAGGAGAGCGCTACGCCAGAGGGGCTGGCCCCGGAGAGTGCAGGCCCGGAGGGTGCGGCGCCGGCGCCGGGCGGCGTGGTCGACGTTGCCGTCCGGACGGCCGCCGGGCCCGGGGTCGAGGCGGTGTTGGTGATGTCGATGGTCAGGGCGCCCGCTCGGCGGCTCAGGCGGATCTTCGCGGCCGCGCCCGGAGCGTGTTTGAGGACGTTGGTGAGGGACTCCTGCACGATGCGGTACGCCGTCAGTTCGATCACGTCGGGGAGTGGGCCGAGCGAGTCCGGCAGTTGCCAGTCGACCTTGACCCCGGCGGCGGCGAACGAGTCGACCAGCGCACCCACTTCGTGCAATGACGGAGTAGGGGCGGTCGGCAACGACGTACCGGAGCGTCGGAGGACGCCGAGCAGAACGGTGAGTTCCTGCAGGACCGTCCGGCCGCCTTCGCGGACCAGGCTGAGCGCGCGCTCGGCCTCCTCCGGCTGGGTGCGCAGGACATGCGCGGCGACCCCGGACTGCACGTTCATCAGCGCGATGTGGTGAGCGATCACGTCGTGCAGCTCGTGGGCGATCCGCAACCGCTCCTCGATCACCCGCCGCTGTGCCTCCTCGTCGCGGGACTGCTCAGCGCGCATCGCGCGTTCCTCCAGCTCCTGCAGGTAGGCCCGCCGATACCGGGTCGCCTCGCCGATCGCGGCCCCGAACAGCACCACCAGGCCGTTCACCAGGTTCGCGAACAGTTCACCGTCGGTGTAGACCGCTGCCGCGACCACGGTGGCCGCGACCACGGACACGATCGCCGACGCCCGGGTACGCCGGTCCGTCTGCAGCACCACCATGTACGCCGAGCACGCCATGAACAGCCCGATCGGGCTCTTCGCCTGCTGGGTGATGGTGAACGTGACCCCGAGGGCCGTGGTCAGCCCGAGGACGACGACCGGAGCCCGTCGCCGGAACACCATCGCCACCGCGGCGGCGATGACCAGCGACGCGCCCGACACGGTCAACCCGACCTGTCCATGCTGTCGCTGGCCGAGCACGATCATGTTGAGCACGAGGATGACGAGCGCGAGGCCGCAGTCCTGCAGTACCGGGGGTACCCGCAGGTCCCGGCACCATCGCGAGAACGCGCCCATGACCTCACAGTACGTGTCCGGCCAGGGAACCGCGTCGTCCTTCAGCCGTATCCCCGGCGTACCGCGAACGCGGTATCAGAGCGCCGAAGCTTGGACAGCCAGCTCTCGAAGGGCCGCGTAGCGGGGCCGCAAGGCTGCGACCCGCTCCACCTCGGCCTCGACCGGCTTCAGGTGCTCGCCACCCGGCTCGGGCCACAAACCGAGCGCCACGGCGGCGGCACCGCGCGCACCGACCTCGGCCTCCGCGCAGACCGTCGTCGGCCGGGCGAAGGTCGCGGTGAGGCAGCGGCGCCACCAGGCGGATGCGTCGATTCCGCCACCGCCCAGGACCACCGAGAGCTCACGCCCGAAGAGCGAATCCAGCATCCGCAGCCCACGATCGATCTCGAGCGATGCGCCCTGCAGGGAGGCAGCCAGCAGGTCCTCACCGGTGTCGTCGAACGACAGCCCGAAGTACACCCCCGACCCGCTCGGTACCGTTGCCGGCGGTCGTGTCCCGGCGTGGAACGGGATCGCGATCACCCGCGACGCCCCGATCTCGACACCGGTCGGCTCGTGGTGCTCCTCGTCCAACTGCAGTACGCCGGTCAGCCACGCATGCAGATTGCCCGCGGCCGAGAACGCCATCCCGGTCACCGCACTCTCGTCGTCGACCCGGTAACGCCACAGTTCCCACGGCAACTCAGGGGCGTCGGCGATCGGATGCACCACCCGTACGGCGGCTGACGTCCCCACGGTCACCGCTGCCGTCGTGTCGTCGTACCCGCCGGAACCGACGTTCGACGCGGCGCCGTCACCGGTCGGCGGATGCACCGGTACGCCGACCAGCCCGGGCCAGCGGCGTCCGAACTCCGACGACAACAAGCCGGTCCACCCGGTCGGAACGATCGGCGGCAACAACTCGGCCTTGGCGCCGGCGATCTCCAGCGCTTCCTCGTCGTACTCACCGCGGGCGAGGTCGAGCGTGCCGGTCCCGGACGCGATCGACACCGACGTGACCCGCTCGCCGGTGAGCCGCTCCAGCACCAGGTCCGGCAGACCCGCGAAGCCGGCCGGCGACCCTTCGGACAGCAACCAGGGGATCCGCCGCGTCCAGTAGAGCCGATGCAGCCAGGACCCCGTGCGGGCATGGAACGCGTGCTCGTCGAACGACGGCCCGAGGTCCAGCTCGACCGACCGGGTGTCCGCCCAGGTGATCACCGGCGTCAGCGCCGTGCCCCTGTTGTCCAGGGCAACGATCGAGTGCCACTGTGAGGAGATCACGATCGCGCCGATGTCGTTCAGGTGCCCGTTCTGCTGCAGCTCGTCCACGCAGCCGAGCAGCCCCTCGACGTACTCGTGCAGGTCCAGCGTCGCCGAGCCTCCGGTCGCGTAGGTCGGCGAGATCTTGTATCGCGCCAACGCTCCCGGGACGGGCGTGGCGTCGGCGGCCGACAGCACCAGTGCGCGGGCAGACGACGTACCGAGATCGAGTGCGAGCACCGGGCCGTCAGTCTTCGTCATGCAGTGCCTTCAGGAAGCTCGCGGCCCAGACGTTCACGTCGTGCTGGGCGAGGTGCTTGCGCATCGCCTTCATCCGGCGGCCGAGCTGGCGGTCGTCGGTGTTCATCGCGTCGACGATGGTGTCCTTCATCCCGTTGATGTCGTGCGGGTTCACCAGGAACGCCTGACGGAACTCGTCCGCGGCGCCGGCGAACTCGCTCAGCACCAGTGCGCCGGTGTCGTCGTACCGGCAGGCGACGTACTCCTTGGCGACCAGGTTCATGCCGTCACGCAGCGGCGTCACCACGGCCACGTCGGCGGCCCGGAACAGGGCGGCCATCTCGGTCCGCGAATACGACGTGTGCAGGTAGTTGATGGCCGGCGTACCGATCCGGCCGTGCTCACCGTTGATCCGGCCGACCAGCAGCTCGATCTCGTCCCGCAGCACGCGGTACTGCTCGACCCGCTCGCGCGACGGTGTCGCCACCTGGACGAACACCGCGTCGTCGACCGAGACACGCTTCTCGTCCAGCAGTTCGCCGAACGCGCGCATCCGCTGCCGGATGCCCTTGGTGTAGTCGAGTCGGTCGACGCCGAGCAGGATGTGGGCGGGGTCGCCGACCTCCCGGCGGATCTCCGCGGCGCGGACCTCGGTCTCAGGCTGGCGGGCCAGGCTCTCCAGCTCGCCGACGTCGATCGAGATCGGGAACGCCTTGGCCCGGACGATCCGGTCGTCGGGCAGGTGGATCCGGTCGCCGCGGGTGCGCAGGCCCATCCGGTTGCGGGCCAGCCGGGCGAAGTTCGAGGCGGCACCGGGTCGCTGGAAGCCGACCAGGTCCGCACCCATCAGCCCGTCCAGGATCTGCCGCCGCCACGGCATCTGCGCGAACAGCTCGGTCGGCGGGAACGGGATGTGCAGGAAGAACCCGATCCGTACGTCGGGACGCAGCCGGCGCAGCATCGCCGGGACCAGCTGCAGCTGGTAGTCGTGCACCCACACGTCGGCGTTGTCCTCGGCGGCGTCCGCGGCGGCCTCGGCGAACCGCCGGTTCACCGCGACGTAGGACTCCCACCACTCCCGGTGGAACTCCGGTGCCACGATCACGTCGTGGTACAGCGGCCAGAGCGTCGCGTTCGAGAAGCCCTCGTAGTACAGCTGGACGTCCTCGGCCGTCAGCATCACCGGGACCAGGTGCATGCCGTCGTTGTCAAAGGGATCGACCTTCTCGTCGGCGCTGCCGGTCCAGCCGATCCAGGCACCGTGGTGACCCTGCATCACCGGTGCCAGCGCGGTCACGAGCCCGCCGGGGCTCCGCCGCCACGCAGTACTGCCGTCGGGCATCTCGATCCGGTCGACGGGAAGGCGATTGGCCACCACTACGAAGGAACTACGTCCGTTCGGCATCTGCTGTTATCCACCCAGGTCTTCGTTGTCACCGGGGTACCTGACCCCGATCTGTCTACGGGTCTCGTCGAGCAGCTCGAGGATCTCGATCGTCGCGGCATGCGGCAGTGTCGGAACCTCGACGAGTCCGTCGCGCAGCGCACGCATCACGTCCCCCGCCTCATAGTGGTACCCAAGCCCATGCGTCGGTACGTCGATCCGCTCCTGACCGGACGCCGTACTGCGCACGTAGTACTCAGGATGGTGGAAGCGGTGCGGAAGCAACAGGCTGCCGTCCGGACCGCTCACCGCGGCTGTCCACGGATTCTGCGAGCGCAGGCCGCTGGTCAGGGCGGCGACCGCGCCGGAGTCGTACCGCCAGGCCATCGCCACGTTGAGGTCGACGCCGTCCTCGTTGAGCGAGCCGACCGCCTTCACCTCGGCCGGTCGACCGAGCGCCATGTAGGTGAACGTCATCGGGTAGATGCCGCCGTCCATCAGCGAGCCGCCGCCCAGCGCGGGGTCGAGCAGGCGGGCGGGCAGCGACGGCTTGTGGAAGGCGAAGTCCGCGACGACCTGCTGCGGCTCGCCGATCACACCGCCGGCCAGATCGGCGAAGTACGCCTGGATGACGGGGTTGGTCCGCATCCACATCGCCTCGGCGAACAGCGTCTTGTGCTCGGCCGCGACCGCGATCAGGTCCCGCGCCTGCTGTGCGGTCAGCGTGACCGGCTTCTCGCACAGGACCGCGATCCCGGCCTGCAGGGCGGCCCGGGCGACCGCGTAGTGCTGTGGGTGTGGTGTACCGATGTAGATCACGTCGACCGTGCCGGAATCGAGCAGCCGGCGATAGTCGTCGTACGCGTGCTCGATGCCGAACTCGGCGGCGAATCGGTCGGCGTTGCCCTGGGAACGGGACGCGACGGCGGTCACCACGGCGTCGTCGGGTAGTAGCTTCAGATCCCTCGTGAACGACGTGGAGATGTTGCCAGTAGCAACTATGCCCCACCTGACGCGATCTACACCCACTGTGTGAACTCCGGGGTCGGGAACGGTCCGTCTGCTGTGATTCTCGCGGTTTCGAAGGCGTGAGCCAAGCGAATGAGCGTGGCATCACTCCGGCCGGTACCGCTGAAGGTGATCCCGACCGGCAGTCCGGCGACCAGTCCGGAGGGCAGCGAGAGCAGCGGATAGCCCGCCAGGGCGGCGTGGGAGGACGAGCTGCCGAGTACGTGGTCGCCGTTGACCAGGTCGATGGTCCAGGCCGGCGAGTACGACGGGGTAACCAGAGCGTCCAGTTGGTTGTCCCGGAGCAAATTGTCGATGCCGTCCCGGCCGGCCCGGAGTGCGGTCAGCCGGGAAGCCACATAGATCGGGGCGTCGAGGCCCTCGGTGGCCGCGGCCCTCTCGAACAGCTCCTGGCCGAACCACTCGAGCTCGACGTCCGCATGCTCTTTGTTGAAAGCGATCAGATCGTCCAGCGTGCGCGGGCCGCCCGGAGCGCGGGTAGCCAGGTACGCCGCCAGATCGACCTTCAGCTCATGCGCGAGCACCTGCAACTGGTCCTCTTCGCCACCAGGTGTCGGTAGCGACAGGTGGTCGACCAACGTGGCCCCGCACTGGCTGAGGATCCCCAGCGCGTGCTCGGTGGCCTGATCGAGCCCAGGGGAGTACCCCCACAGCGGTCCCCTCGGCACGCCGATGCGCACGTTGCTGAGGTCCGTACCACGGCAGTGCTCGGTGTAGTCGGTGCCGCCGCCTGTCAGCACGGTCAGCAGAGCTGCAGCCTGGGTGACCGTCCTGGTCATCGGCCCAGCGGTGTCCTGCGAGTGAGAGATCGGCACGATGCCCCGCTGCGGGATCAGCCCGACTGTGGGCTTCAGGCCGACGATGCCGTTCAGTGCGGCGGGGCAGACGATCGATCCGTTGGTCTCGGTCCCGATGGCATAGTCCGCCAGGCCTGCGGCGACCGCTGCGCCCGATCCACTCGAGGAGCCGCCGGCAGAGCGGTTCAACGCGTACGGGTTGCGTGTCAGGCCGCCGTACGCGCTCCAACCGGAGGAGGACGCCGAGCCGCGGAAGTTGGCCCACTCACTCAGGTTGGACTTCCCCAGGACGACGCAGCCGGCCTCACGCAGCCGCCGTACGAGCGGAGCGTCCTCCGGTGGTGGCGGCTGGTCGGCCAGGATCAGCGAGCCGGCTGTGGTCGGCAGGTCGGCGGTGTCGATGTTGTCCTTGACCAGGACGGGGACGCCGTGCAGCGGGCCACGGACTCGACCTTCGTCACGCTCGGTGTCGAGTTGGGCGGCATGGGTGAGAGCGGCGGGATTGGGAGTGCAGATGGCGTTGACCAGCGGGTCCACCTCACGGCTCCTGGCCTGCAGCTCTTCTACCAGCGCCACGCTGGAGAGAGTTGAGCTCACCCCCTCGATCCTGCCAGAGTGGGCGCGTCCGGGAGTCCGCCTGACGACACGTTCCGTGTCGCCTGACCGGTGAATGACATCGCTGTTGTTCAGCACGTACAGTGGAGCGCGGACGGACGATCACCGACCGCACAGGAGTCATCAGCAGATGGACAGCGCCAACGCCAGCTCCCCCGGCCCCGCCGAAGCTGCGTCGCCAACTGCCGACCGGGGCGGTGGGGCGGGGGAGCTGGGCATGGCCGGACTCTCCGAGCGTGACGGCGCGATCCTCGCCTTCGAGCGGCACTGGTGGAAGTACGCCGGCGCCAAGGAGCAGGCGGTCCGGGATCAGTTCCAGATGTCCGCGACCCGGTACTACCAGGTGCTGAACGCGCTGATCGACCGGCCCGAGGCGCTTGCTCACGACCCGCTGCTGGTGAAACGGCTGCGCCGATTGCGCGCCGCCCGGCAGCGAGCCCGCTCCGCACGCCGCTTGGGTATCGAGGTCTGAAGATGCCCCGCCCGACGGACGACAGGGGCCAGGTCCTCTCGTCCCTCGTCGCAGTGCTCGCCGTCGTCGCGATCGTCGCCGGACTGCTGGTGCTGTTCGGCACCCGTGGCGACGACAGCACCGCGGACGAGGGGGCCGGGACGAGTACCCCGTCGCCGAAGCCGACCGATGCGCCGTCGACGGTCGGCGCCAGCGTGCCCAGGCCGACCGCTGCGAGCACCACACCGACACCGACTGCGCAGCCGACGAGTGAGCCGACCGCAGAGCCGACGACCGCGACTCCTGCCACGCAGCCCCCGGCTACTCAGCCGCCGGCGACGCAGCCGACCACGATCCCGCCGGCGCAGCGTCCGGCGGTCGAGATCTACAACAACACTGTGCGCAAGGGCCTGGCCGACTCGGTCGCCGGCCGCGCGCGGCAGGCCGGCTGGACCGTCGCCGGTGCCGACAACTGGCGCGGCAAGATCGCCGGCAGCACCGTCTACTACCCGCCGGGCATGCTCGCCGCCGCCAACCAGCTCGCCCGGGACCTCGGCATCGGCCGGACCAAGGGCGCGCTGGACAACATGAAGAAGGACCGCCTCACCGTGATCCTCACCTCGGACTACGCCGGATGAGTACTCCGACCATCCAGACCGAAGCCGGTCGTGAGGGCTGGGAGGCGATCGTCGCCGACCCGGCCACCGCGGTGATCTCGACGGACTTCGACGGCGTCCTGTCCCCACTGGTCGAGGACCCGGCCCGGGCTCGCCCGGAGGAGGGCGCTCTCGACGCACTGGCCCGGCTGGCCGCCTCGGTGCAACAGGTCGCGATCGTCACCGGTCGCCCGGCCCTGGTCGCTACCGAGCTCACCGGTGTCACTGGCCACCCTGGTCTCGGGCGTCTCGTCGTACTGGGGCACTACGGGCTGGAGCGGTGGGAGGCGGCGACCGGGAAGGTGACGAGCGACCCGGTGCCGGCCGGCGTCGCCGAAGCGCGCTCCAGGCTTCCCGAGTTGCTGCAGGAGCTCGGGGTCCCTGATGCCTTCGTGGAGGACAAGGAGAGCTCGCTGGCGGTCCACACCCGTCGGCTGCCCGATCCGGTCGGTGCGTTCGAGAGACTGCGTACGCCGCTGACGGAGCTGGCCGAGTCGACAGAGCTGCGGCTGGAGCCGGGCAACCTGGTGCTGGAGCTGCGGCCGCCGGGTATCGACAAGGGAGTCGCTCTGCGCCGCCTGCTCGAGTCCACCGGTGCCCAGTCGATCCTGTACGCCGGTGATGACCTTGGCGACCTGGCGGCGTACCGGGCGATCGAGGAGCAGCGCAAGGCCGGTCTGCGCGCCGTACTGCTGGCCACCCGCTCCTCGAACGCGACCGAGCTGATCGAGGCCGCGGACATCGTGGTGGACGACCCGACCGGTGTGGTGACCGTGCTCACTGCGCTTTCGGACGCGATCGCCGCCCGCTGAACGTCTGCGTCAGCGTCTGACCGAACGACTGGATCGGCCGCTCGGCGTACCCGCCGTCCTTGAGGTTCGCGAGCCGCTCGAACGGGTTCCGCGACGCCGGGTCCCCGGTGAGCAACCACGAGACGACGACCCCTACGACGTACATCGGCCACAACAGCAACCCGATCAGGCAGAAGTACTGCCACGAGTGCCGCTCCTCGTGCCGCACCAGCGCCTCGTCGTCGAAGTACGCGCGCTCATGCTTGCTGAGCACCACATTCCCGACCGTGAACGCCCCCGCGACCGGGAACGGGATCTTGTACCCGTTCGCGAACACCAACCCCCGAGGCCCCCAACTGAACCGAGCCCGCCCGATCACCCCCACCAGCAACCCGACGAGCGTCGACAGATTCAGGCAGTTCCCCACCACCTTCACCCACTGCCACCCAGTCATGCCTCAGTATCAGCCTGTCATGCGCCCGCTGTCTCGATGTCGCAATCAAGAGGACATCGGCAGTATCATGTCCTAAGAATTGAGACATTAGGACACGAATGACGATCTTCAGCACGCCGCAACCCGATCTCGAGGATCAGGAGGTCCTGGAGCAGATTCACGCGTTCCGGTCCGAGCTGGCCGACGTCCTACGGATGCCACGGCGCTGGGTCGGCGGTCTGCGCCGAAGCATGCTGGCCCGGGCCATCCAGGGCTCGAACAGCATCGAGGGGTACGACGTCGAGCTGGACGATGCTGCGGCCGCGCTCGACGACGAGGAAGCGTTGAGTGCCGACCAGCGGACCTTCGCCGAGATCCGGGGCTACCGGCAAGCGCTCGGGTATGTCCTGGCGATGGCGAAGGACGACGACTTCCGGCTGGACGTGTCCGCCGTCCGCGGCATGCATTTCATGATGTTGAGTCACGACCTGGCCAAGAGTCCGGGCAGCTACCGGCAGGGCACTGTCTACGTCCATGACGAGACGACGGGGGAGAACGTCTACGAAGGTCCGCCGGCGGAGGAAGTGCCAGGTCTGGTTGCGGAACTCATGGAGGCGCTGGCCACTGACGGAGTGGTCGACCCTCTGGTCCATGCGGCGATGGCACATCTCAACCTGGTGATGATCCATCCGTTCCGCGACGGCAACGGGCGGATGGCGAGGGCCCTGCAGACGTTGGTGCTTTCGCGAGGCGGCATCGGTGAGCCGGCATTCTCGAGTATCGAGGAGTGGCTGGGCAGCAACACCGAGGACTACTACCGCGTGCTGGCCGCGACCGGTGCCGGAGCCTGGCATCCAGAGCGGTCGTCCGCGTTGTGGATCAAGTTCAACCTGCGCGCCCACCACATCCAGGCCCAGACCGTCCGGCGGCGCTATCGCGAGGCGGGCAAGTTGTGGTTGGCCTTCGACCAACTGATCGAGCAGTTCGGCTTGCCGGAACGGGTCGCCGACGAGCTGTTCGACGCCTCGCTCGGTTTCCGGATCCGCCGGTCGACCTATGTTCGCCGGGCCGAGATCGAGCAGCGGACGGCGACTCGGGACCTGGCCAGGTTGACGGAGTTGGGACTGCTTCGGCCTGTTGGTGAGACCAAGGGCCGTCACTATGTGATGGGCGACCGACTCGTCGAGCTCGTGCAGAAGGCCCTGTCCAGCAGAGAACGGCTGGTCGATCCGTACCCCTGGATGCGCGAGCGCCTGGCGGGGGTGTCGACACCCGTGCGCTAGTTGTCCGTGGGGTGGGTAAGACTTGGTGGGTGAGTTCGGGAGTGCGGGTTTGGCGGGCTGGGCGGGTGGTGGATCCGCATTCGGTGATTGGGGGGTTGCGGAAGGGGCCGGGGGATCCGGCGTATGTGTTCGATCCGGTACGGCGGACTGTGTGGCGGGCTACGCGGACGCCGGAGGGGCCGGTGCTGTTGCGGCTGACGCCGTACGCCTCGAATGGGGAGGTGGAGGCGGAGGCGTGGGGGCCTGGAGCTGGGTGGGCGCTGGATGGGGTGCCGGAGTTGCTGGGGGAGGCGGACAGCTGGGACGGGTTCGAGCCGTTGCCGGAGCACAAGGTGCTGGTGGATGCGGCGCGGCGGTTCCCGCATGTGCGGGTGCCGCGGACGCGGGCTGTGTTCGAGGCGATGGCCGCCGCGGGGATCGAGCAGGTTGTCACCGGCAAGGAAGCGTTCCGGGCGTGGCGGGTGATTCTCCGCGAGTACGGCGAGCCGGCGCCAGGACCGCAGCCGCCGGACGGACGCATCATGATGGTCCCGCCATCGCCGGAGGAGTGGCGGGTGATCCCCTCCTGGCAGTGGTTGCGGGCCGGCGTGGAGGGCCGCCGGTCGAGGGTCGTGATCACGGCCGCGACGCGGGCCAAGGCGTTGGAGCGGACGCTGGAGCTGACCGACTCGGCGGAGATCGAGCGGCGGCTGCGGTCGTTGCCCGGCGTCGGGGTGTGGACGGCCGCCGAGGTGCGGCAGCGGGCGCATGGTGACGCGGACGCCTTCTCGTTCGCGGACTATCACGTGTCGCGGGATGTCTCGTACGCCCTGATCGGCGAGGAACTCGACGACGACGGCTGCGCCGAACTCATCGAGCCCTACCGCGGTCACCGCTTCCGCGTCCAGCGCCTCCTCGAGCTGACCGGCATCGGCCACCCGCGCTACGGTCCCCGCAAGTCCCTCCCGACCCACACCCCCGGCGCAACCCACCGTCTCCGGTAGATGCGGCCGGATCTGGGCACTAGGGCGTCACCATGAACATCGACGGGGACGGCCTGTACCTGGTGGCGGGGCTGGCGCTGTTGCTGGGTGCCGTCCTGCCACGCCTGCTCCGCCGGTACGCCATCTCCGCGCCGATCGCGTTCGTCGGCGCCGGCCTGTTGCTCGGCCTGGCCGTGGACCGCACCCGGCTCAGCCCGATCGCCGAACCCGAGCTCGCCGAGCACTTCGCCGAGCTGACGATCCTGGTCGCCTTGATGGGCGTCGGCCTGGCGATCGACCGGCCGATCGGATGGCGCCGCTGGAACGTGACCTGGCGTCTGCTGCTGGTTGCCATGCCCGCCTGTATCGCCGCCGTCGCCGGCGCCGGGTGGCTGCTCGGGCTGGCGCCGGCGACCGCCCTGCTGCTCGGTGCCGTCCTCGCTCCGACCGACCCGGTGCTGGCCTCGGACGTCCAGGTGCAAGGGCCGACGACCGGTGCGGGCGCCGAGCCGGAAGAAGACGACGAGGTCCGCTTCGCGCTCACCTCGGAGGCGGGCCTGAACGACGGACTGGCCTTTCCCTTCGTGTACGCCGCGGTGTTCGCGGTGACCAAGGGCGCTGTCGGCGACTGGGCGCTCGAGTGGTTCGCCTGGGACCTGATCGGCCGGACCGTGATCGGAGTCGCGGTCGGCGTAGGCGTGGGCTGGTTGCTCGGCAAGATGGCCTTCTCCGCGCCCTCGCGCACCTTTCGCCTGGCGGATTCTCGCGAACCCGTGCTGGCCTTGGCGATGACGCTGGGTGTCTACGGTCTCGCCCAGGTGCTGCACGGCTACGGCTTCGTCGCGGTGTTCGTCGCCGCGCTGGTGTTGCGTGCGGCCGAACGGAACCACGACTTCCACGAGGAACTGCACGGGTTCATCGAGCAGCTCGAACACATCCTCACGTGGGGGATCCTGCTGCTGCTCGGGGTGGCGATCACGGGCGGGCTGCTCGCGCCGCTGACCCTCGCCGGTGCCGCGATCGGGCTCTTGCTGGTGCTGGTGATCCGGCCCTTGACCGCCTGGGTGGCCCTGGCCGGGACACCGATGCGGCACTCCGAGCGGTGGGTGACCGCGGCGTTCGGGGTCAGGGGCGTCGGATCGGTGTTCTATCTGGCGTACGCCGGCGCCGACTTCCGCACCGACCTGCCGTGGTTATGGGCGACCGTCGGCTTCACCGTCGTCCTGAGCGTGGTTGTTCACGGCGTTGCTGCGACGCCTTTGATGCGGATGCTCGAGCTCCGCCGCGACGACCGTTCGTGAGTGCCTCGGCCGGCGGCTCGACGCCGTGACGGACGGCCGCGGCGGCGTGGATTCCTGCTGCGAAGTCCTTCAATCCCTGGAACATGACTCCATCGTCCGAGGATCTTCCCCACCGCAGAAGTGGCGCGTACGACGACTATCGCTAAGATAGTGACACATGGGTCAACGCAGCGTTTCAGTGCTCGGGTACGACGGGATGACGGCCTTCGAAGCCGGCATCGTGATCGAGGTGTTCGGGCTGGCCTGGCCGGATATCGACGAGCCCTGGTACGAGCTGAAGGTCTGCACCGAGACACCGGACCCGATCCGCGTGCTCGGCGGCGCCACGATGAGCAGCCCGTACGGACTGGAAGAGTTCGCCGCGGCGGACACGGTCGTCATCCCGAGCGTCGTGGACCCGCGCGGCGAGACCTCCCCTGAACTGATCGCCGCGCTGCAGAAGGCGCACCGCCGCGGCGCCCGGATCGTCTCGATCTGCTCGGGCGCGTTCGCACTCGCCGCCGCCGGCGTGCTCGACGGCCGCCGTGCCACGACCCATTGGAGGTACGCCGACCTCCTACGTGAGCGCTACCCCAAGATCGTCGTGGATCCAGAGCCGCTCTACACCGACGAAGGCGACGTACTCACCAGTGCGGGTTGTGCCGCCGGGCTGGACCTGGCCGTGCACCTGGTCCGCAAGGACTACGGTGCGGCCGTGGCGAACGCGATCGCCCGGCGACTGGTGATCCAGCCGTATCGGTCCGGCGGCCAGGCGCAGTACATCGAATCCCCGGTGCCGCCCGACCCCGACGACGCCTCAGTCGCCCAGAGCCTCGGCTGGGCGCTCGAACATCTCGCCGAGCCGATCGGCGTACCCGATCTGGCCAAGCAGGCGGGCCTGTCGCCGCGGACGTACTTGCGCCACTTCGCGAAGGCGACCGGGACGACGCCGGGCAAGTGGCTGATCGCCCAGCGGATCCAGGCGGCGCTGACCATGTTGGAGACTGGGGATGCGCCGGTGGAGGAGATCGCGCTGGCCGCCGGGTTCGCCACCCCGGTCACGCTGAGGCACCACTTCGCCAAGCAGTTGCACACCTCGCCCTCGGCGTACCGACGGACCTTCCGGGCCCGGCACAGCTGAGATCGGCTGTCTCGGATAGTGGGAACCGAAGACACAATATGGACCCGATTGGGTAACCTCGGGGGAGCTCATCCAGAGGGACTGAGGGAAACGGCCCGTTGAAGTCCCGGCAACCCTCCCCGTTGAGGTCCCGTCCGGGACCCTCGCGGCGGAACGGTGCCAAATCCGTCCCGCGCCGAGATCCGGTGTGCGGGGAAGATGAGGAGGGAACCTCCATGAGCCTGACCGCCGACTCGACCACCCACACCATCCGTGAAGGTGCCTTCGGCAACGGTACGCACCTGAGCTGTCGCGCCTGTGGTGCGAAGTCGCCACTCGGTCCGTTCTACGCCTGTATGGAGTGCTTCGGTCCGCTCGAGGTCGGGTACGACTACCCGGCGATCACGCGGGAGCAGATCGAGGCCGGACCCAAGAACATCTGGCGCTACCAGCCGCTGCTGCCCGTCCCCGTCGACGTGGCCAGCTTCCCGAACACCGAACCCGGCTACACCCGGCTGATCGACGCCGGCAACCTGGCCCGCGAGCTGGGCTTGAGGAAACTCTGGGTGAAGGACGACTCCGGCAACCCGACGCACTCCTTCAAGGACCGTGTCGTCGCGAGCGCCCTGAGCGCCACCCGCGAGCTCGGCATGAAGGTCTTCGCCTGCCCCTCCACCGGCAATCTGGCCAACGCCGTGGCCGCTGCCGCCGCCCGGGCCGGCATCCGCTCGGTCGTGTTCATCCCGCACGACCTCGAGCGCCCCAAGGTGATCACCACCGCCGTGTACGGCGGCACGCTGGTCGCCGTCGAGGGCAACTACGACGACGTGAACAAGCTGGCCTCCGAGATCGCCGGCGAGGAGGAGGGCTGGGCGTTCGTCAACGTCAACGTCCGGCCGTACTACTCCGAGGGCTCCAAGACGCTCGCCTTCGAGATCGCCGAGCAGCTCGGCTGGCGGCTGCCGCAGCAGGTCGTCATCCCGGTCGCCTCCGGTTCGCAGCTGACCAAGATCGACAAGGGTTTCACCGAACTCGGCAAGCTCGGCCTGGTCGACGCGACCGACTACAAGGTGTACGGCGCCCAGGCCACCGGCTGCTCGCCGGTCGCCCAGGCGTTCCGGGACGGGTACGACGTGGTGAAGCCGGTGAAGCCGGACACCATCGCGAAGTCGCTGGCGATCGGCAACCCGGCGGACGGACCGTACGTCCTGGACGTGGCCCGTCGTACCGGCGGCGCGATCGAGGACGTCTCCGACGAGGAAGTGGTGGAGGGCATTCAGCTGCTGGCCCGGACCGAGGGCATCTTCACCGAGACCGCGGGCGGGGTGACGGTCGCGACGCTGAAGAAGCTGATCGAGTCCGGTCAGCTCGACCCCGAGGCCGAGACGGTGATCATCAACTCCGGCGACGGGCTGAAGACGCTCGACGCCGTGGCCGACCGGGTCGGCCCCAAGGTGACCATTCCCGCGTCGTACGACGCCTTCGTGAAGGCAGGCCTGCAGTGAGCGTGAGTGTCCGGGTCCCGACCATCCTGCGCCCCTACACCCAGGGCGCCTCCGCGGTCAGCGCCGAGGGGGCGACGCTGAGCGAGGTGCTCGAGTCGCTGGACAGCTCGTACCCGGGGATCAAGTCCCGCGTGCTGGACGAGTCCGGCGAGCTGCGCCGATTCGTGAACGTGTACGTCGACAACGATGACGTACGGTTCGCCGAAGGTCTGCAGACGTCGATCAAGGACGGCGGCGAGGTCTCGATCATCCCGGCGGTCGCGGGCGGCTGATTGTCCGGTGCGGGCGCTAGCGTGGCCCGCATGGCGACCAAGTGGACCATTGGTGGAGACGCGGCCGATCCACAGCGGCTCGCGGAATTCTGGGCGGCCGCGCTCGGCTACATCCTCGAACCCGGGTACGACGACCCGGACGGAGCCTCGATCGTCGATCCCGATGACGTGGGACCGGCGATCGGGTTCCTCCGGGTGCCGGAACCCAAGACGTCGAAGAACCGCCTGCACATCGACATCCGGGTAGCCGGCCCCGGTGAGCGGTCGGCCGCCTCCGCGGAACGGATGCGCTCGAAGGCGGCCTCGCTGGTGGACCTCGGGGCGACACAGGTCCGCGAGGACTTCTACGGTCCGGAACTCGGCCACATCGTGATGCTCGACCCGGAAGGCAACGAGTTCTGCGTCGGCTGACTACGATGCCGGAATGCGCGCTGTCGTGATCTCGCAGTACGGCGTTCCGCCTGTCGTCACGGACGTCCCGCGACCTGAACCGGCCGACGGCGCGGTCGTCCTGAAGGTCGAGGCGACCGGTCTGTGCCGCAGCGACTGGCACGGCTGGATGGGCCACGACCCGGACATCGTCCTGCCCCACGTCCCCGGCCACGAACTGGCCGGCACGATCGCAGCCGTCGGCGCCGGGGTCTCCGGTTGGCAGGTGGGCGATCGGGTCACCACGCCGTTCATCTGCGCGTGCGGGTCGTGCGAACAATGCAGCGAGGGCAACCAGCAGGTCTGTCCGCGTCAGGAGCAGCCTGGCTTCACCTACTGGGGTTCCTTCGCCGAGTACGTCGCTGTGCCGTACGCGTCGGTGAACTTGGTCCGACTCCCGGACGACCTCTCCTTCGACACCGCAGCCGGCCTCGGCTGCCGCTTCGCCACCTCCTTCCGCGCCATCCGCCAGGTCGGGCGGGTCGCTGCTGGCGAGCGCGTGGTGATCTTCGGCTGTGGTGGCGTCGGCCTGTCGGCGGTGATGATCGCGGCCGCACTCGGGGCACGCGTGATCGCGGTCGACACGAATCCCGCCGCGCTGAAGCTGGCCCGCGAGTACGGCGCCGCGGACACACTGCAGGCGTCGCCGGACACCGTTCAGGAGATCCGCGACCTCACCGGCGGCGGTGCGCACGTGACGATGGACGCCCTCGGCTCGAACGACATCGTCCAGCAGTCGCTGCTCGCCCTCCGCCCGCGAGGCCGCCACCTACAGGTCGGCCTACTCCCATCGGGCGTCCAACTGGATGTCGGCCGCCTGATCGGCCAGGAACTGGAATGGCTAGGCAGCCACGGCATGCCCGCCCACGCCTACCCCGAAATGCTCCATCTCGTTGCCCAAGGCAATCTAAACCCATCCGTCCTGATCACCCGAACCATCCCCCTCGACGAAACCCCCGCCGCCCTGGCCGCCCTCTCCCACGGCACCCCCGCCGGCCTCACCATCATCCACCCGCCCGCCTAGCCCCACGCGATCTCATCGGGCCACCGACGCCTGTCACCAGCGCCGCCGCCACGGTTGCTCAGGAGACGGCGCTCACGCATACCTGGTTTCCCTGGCTGGCGCAGTGTGACGTTTCCCCTTGTGGATAAGGGTTTTCGACGAACTTCCAAGTTGCCCGACTGTCAGCCCGTGCCTAAACTAGAGCACATGTTCGATGGAGATCTGGCTTCGCTCTCGACGACCGACCTGCTGGAGTCGGCCGCCGAGCACCGTGCCGAGGAGAACCGCTGCGCGGCCCGCCGGCTCGAACATGCGCAGATCTTCGCCGACCGCCACCACCCCGACCTACGTCCCGCCCGGCCCGCTCGCCGCTCCTGCGACGGCCGCGAACGAGCCATCGTGCTGGGCGGCGACGGTTGCCCGGAGATCGCCGAATTCGCCATCGCCGAGTTCGGTCTCGTGGTCGGCATCTCCGCTGCGGCCGCCGCGCGCTACATCGGCCAGGCGCTGGCCTTGCGGCACCGGTTTCCGTTCACCTGGGCCAAGGTGCAATCCGGCGAGGCCACACCGTGGCGGGCCACCAGGATCGCCGACGCCTGCCTGAAGCTGTCCGAAGGGGCCGCCCGGTACGTCGACCAACGCGTCGCCGGCCTGATCGACTCGATCACGCCCTACCGGCTCGAGAAGATCGTCAACGCCGCCAAAGCACACACCGATCCCGACCGCGCCCGGGCCGAGGCCGACGCGAAGGCCCGCGAACGCGGCGTGTTCGTCGGCCGAACCGACGAACACGGCACCAAAACCGTATATATCCGCGCAGCCTCCGGCGCCGTCATCCGGTACAACGCCAGCATCACCAGCATCGCCGAGGCGCTGATGACCCTCGGCGACACCCGCACGCTGCAGCACCGCCGCGCCGACGCCATCGAGATCATGGCCGACCCCCACTACATGATCGAACTCCTCCTCCAAGCGCACCAACACTCCCTCCGCCACCCCACCCAAGACACCACCCCCACCCCCACCCCCACCCCCGACCACCGCCCAGAGCCACCCACCCCTCCCGCCGCTGCGGTGGGTCCCAACACCGGGTCGAGTCGGGCAGACGAGGGCCTGTTGAGCGACTGGGTGAACGCATGCGGCGAACCCGGCCCGGATGACGAGGCCGATCGCGACGCACCCCACCCGAGCACCAGTGACTTGCCCGACCCACTCGACATCCCCTTCAAGGACGTAGTCGAGCCGTTCGATCCCGGCCTGCGGGTCGACCGCGGCGACGGCGACGTCAGCGCCATCTTCGACCCGGCGACTGGTGATGCCGCGGCTGCCGATGCCGGGGCTGTCGATGCCGAGGCGCAGCGTGCGCTGGACGCCCGGCTCGCCCAGATCAAGCACGACGCCCACACCCACCCGGCCACCGGTGCCCGCGCGAACGGTGCGGGCGGCGCGGCTTGGCGGTTGCGTGCGGGCAAGACCGAGATCTTCGTGCACCTGACCGACCACACCCTGGCCACCGGCACCGGCGTCTTGCGGGTCGAAGACCTTGGCCCGCTACTCGCCGGCCAACTCAGCGAACTCGTCGGCCATGGCCCGTATGTGGTGAAGCCGGTGATTGACCTCAACGACGCAGTCAGCGTCGACGCCTACGAGATCCCCAACCGGATCCGGGAACGGGCCAAGCTGATGTATCCGGTCGAGCTGTTCCCCTACGGCACCCGCGAGACCCACCCCGCCATGGACCTGGACCACATCGAGCCCTACGACCCGCTCGGGCCACCCGGCCAGACGAGCACCGGCAATCTTGCACCGTTGGGGCGTTTCCCTCACCGGGTGAAGACGCACGGCCGCGGCTGGAATGTGCGGCGGCTCGACCGCAAGACGCTGGAGTGGCGAACACCCCACGGGTTCACCTTCCACGTCGACCCCACCGGCACACACCAAGTACCCCGCACGCCGGACCCCTGACATCTTCGCCAACCAGCACGGCAACTGGCACGACGACCACCGCAAGCAGGTTAGTACGCGTGGGTTGGATCAACTACCTACAGCCGGATTAGGTACACCGTGGGTGGGCGGCCGGTGCGGCCGTGTTGTTGGCTGCCTATGGGGTCGGCCAGGCCGGCGCGTTCGAGGCGTTTCAGGACTCGGCGGGCGGTGCGGAGTTGGACGGCCAGGTGGTCGGCGACGTCCTGGGTGGTGAGGCCGTCGGGGAGGGTGGCGACGAGTTCGCGCATTCGGGCGAGGGTTTGGGTGTTCAGGCCGACCCGGCGGGCCAGCAGTGGCAGGCTTTCCGGGCCGCGTGCGGTCGCCGGCTGATCGCCGGTCGGCTCGATCACGATCTCCACGTCGTCCGACATCGACACCACGCCGGCGACCGAACCGATCGAGGCTGCTCGGCTCACGGCGCGACGGGCGAGTGCTTCGGCTTCGGCCGCCGTGCGTCCGACGCCGAAGCCGACGTACGCCGTGCTGTGCCTCGACGCGAGGTGGTCGAGCAGGGGCATCCGGGTGAACTGCTCGGTCGCTTGCTCGAGCACGCCGCGCGTGGTGACGACCAGATGCCGGCCGTCGGGGAGAGCGGCCAGGCTGCCGCCGAGGGTGATCAGGTCGGCGGCCAGGGCGTCGTCCGGCTCGGGCAGGTCGATCACGCCGAGGGCGACCTGGGCGTCGCCGACGTGCTGGCCGGTCGTGGTGAGGACGAGAGCTTGGAGGGTGGAGCGGATCGAGTACCGCGACGGCGCGAGCCGGACCGACGGCATCTCGTTCTCGAGCAGGTGGAAGGCCGAGCCGAGGCAGCTGATCGCGACCTTGGTGTCGTGCTTCTCCCGCGCGGTGCGGTGGAACGCGACGATGTCGTCGGAGGTCAGGCCGGGCCGGTACGGGAGCACGTAGATCTGGTCGGTCGGCATCTTCGCCTCGATCAGCGTCTCCAGCACCTCACTGCGCCGCAGTGTGTCGATCGAGAACTGGGTGACGTTGTGGCCGAGCCGGAGCAGTTCGACGAGTGCGCGCAGGAGGGTGGCGCCGTCGTACGAGACGTACATGGCCGGGCGGTCGATCACGCCGGCCTCGGTGGCGATCGTGTACGGCACGACGCCGGTGAACAGGATCGCGTCCACCTTCTCGTGGGACCGCTCGACCACCTCGACCGCTTCGGTCTCGTGGTGATAGGGCAGCGGAACGAGGGTCGTGCCGCTCGGCGGACCGACCGCGATCACCCGCTGGACCAGGTCCTCCGGGCCGATGACACCGACCGTGAGGGCCATCAGGCCACCGCTGGATTGATCTGCACGGCACTCCTCCGAAGACTTCTGGTCGGGCCCTTAAGTCGCAGGATAGTGGCTGAGCTCCTCGAGGCAGTGCACGACGAGTTCGCGCTCCTGACCGGGAACGTCCGGGCCGTACGGGTCGTGGGCCGCGTCCTCGGGGATCAGGCCCTCCCACACCGCGGCCCAGAGCATCCGCTGCACGTAGCCCTCGATCGGCGCGTAGAAGGTCGCCGCGGCGAAGCGGTCCAGCCGGTCGGAGGCAGTCAGGAACGCACTGTGCTCGCCCGAGGTCCAGGTCCTCAACACTGCGGCGGAGAGCCCGACCTGAGCCGCAGCGATGCCCACCAGCGCGGTGTCGGCACCCCACATGAACGACGGCCCGAACATCCGGTCCTCACCGGTGATCAGCAGCTTGCCCGTACCGCGGCCGGCCCAGATGGCGTCCTGGCAGCCGATAGCGCGGTCCAGTGTGGCCGTCTTGACCCCGAGCATGGCGTCCAGGCTCAGCAGGTCGCGGATGAGCTCCGGTGGGTACGGGTACCCGCCGGCCTCGCCGTGCAGGTAGAAGCCGACCAGCGGCAGCCCACTCTCGGCCGCAACCCGCTCATGCAGTGCAACAGCCTGCGCATGGCCGTCTGGCAACCCTCCAAGCGCTGCCAGCGGGTAGACCATCACCGCATCGGCCCCACCCGCTGCAGCCTGCACAGCCATCGCCACAGTGGCGTCTGCGGCCTCCTGGAGGGTCTGTGCCGGTTCAGACCGAGGTACGCCGACTCCGGCGACGATGGGGACGTTAGTCACCTGTCGCCAGGTCTCCAGCACCTTGGAGCGGTCTCCTACGGACAGGTAGAGCCCACGGCCGGTGTGAGCCCAGACAGCGACGCCACCGATGGGCTCCGCCGCGATCCGGCGCGCGTACGCGGTCAGAGCGTCGTACGCGATGACACCGTCGGTGTCCATCGGTGTGACGACAGCAGGAAGCAGTGTGCCGCGGAGTTGCTCAACGAGTGCGTGCATCGGACCTCTCAGACGTCGTGGCCGAGGCCTGGGCTCGTGGGTACGTCGATCCAGCCGTCGCAGTCGGCGAACACGGTCGGGGCCAGCGGGTCCTCGTGCACCATCAGCGGCCCAACCAGGTCGGCTGCCACGGTCGCACCGGGTACAGCGGCGGCCAGGTGGACCGCGGCCAGTGTGGCCACCCCCAGCTCGGGCATCGAGCCTACCTTCACCGCCAGGCCCGCGGCCTCGGCTACGTTGGCGATTTGCAGGGCTCTGTGCAGCCCACCGACCTTGAGGATCTTGATGTTCAGTACGTCGGCCGCACCGCGCCGGGCGATCTCCAGAGCGTCCTGCAGCGAGTGCATGCTCTCGTCGACCATCAGGCGGACGTCGAGCCGCTCACGCAGCCGGACCAGGCCGGCCAGGTCCCAGCGGGGCAGCGGCTGCTCCAGTAGCGTCAGCCCAGCCTCACCCATCTTGGCCAGGTAGGGGAGCGCTGTGGCTGCGTCGTACCCCTCGTTGGCGTCCAGGCAGAGCTCTGCGTCGGCGGGGATGGCCGCGCGGACCGCTCGGATCAGCTCGAGGTCCTTGGCCGGGTCGTGGCCGCCCTTGACCTTCAGGTGCCCGAAGCCCTTGTCGGCGTACTCAGCCGCCTCGGCAGCCATCTCGTCCAGGGTGCCGAGCCCGACCACCCAGGTGGTCTGCACTCGCTTCCTGATGCTGCCGCCGAGCAGGACATGCACGGGCCAGCCGCTCAGTCGCCCGGCCAGGTCGTACAGAGCGATGTCCAGGCCGGACTTGGCCACGTGCTGCCCGCGCAGTACGGCGTCCATCACCAGGTGGGCGCCGGCCCGGTCGAGCGGGTCATGTCCGATCAGCGCGGGGGCGAGATGCTCCTCGATGGCGGCGGTGACACCGGCCAGCGTCTCCCCGGTGTACGCCGTCATCGGCGAGGTCTCACCGATGCCGATCGCGCCGTCGGCGGTGTGCACCTCGACCACCAGGCTGATCAGCTCGGTGCTGATCCCGCTGCTGATCTGGAACGGGCGCCGGTACGTTGCACTGACCACTCGGGTCTTGATCGCGCTGATCGGCCCCGAGCCGGTCTGTGCCGGTTCGGTTTGGGCCGGCAACCCGACCGGATGCGGTACGACACTCAAATCCGGCTCCTCAGGGTCGCAATCTGGTACGAAAGGACTTACGGTCAAGACCGTAAATACCGCGAGCGCTCTCTGTCAACGGAAGGTGGCACCCCGATGCGGTTGGGTCTCTATCTGAACCTCTACGGCACGCCGGACGAACGGCCGCGACTGGAGGACGCCGTAGAGCAGGCGCGGCTGGCCGAGCAGGCCGGGTTCGAGTGGATCGTGCTCGGCGAACGGCATCTGCATCGGCCCGGATACCACGAGATCCTCACCTCGCTGACGTATCTGGCCGCCAAGACCGACCGGATCGGTCTGGCTACCTCGGGCATCGTGGCGCCGCTCTACGACCCCGTCGTACTGGCCGAGACCCTCGCGCACATCGACGTACTGTCTGGCGGCCGGCTCACCGCCGGGTTCGTGCTCGGCTACCGGCCGGAGGAGTTCGCGCTGTACGGCGTGACGCAGGCCGAGCGGGTCGCGCGGTTCGAGGAGTGCCTGACCATCCTCACCCGGTTGTGGACCGAGGACGAGGTGACGTACGACGGCAAGTTCACCAGCATCAACGAGGCGTTCCTGTCGCCGCGACCCGTGCAGAGTCCGCGGCCGCGACTGTGGAACGGTGGCCGCGTCTCCGCCGTACTGGAACGGACTGCCCGGATGTGCGACGGGTGGACGACGTCGTTCAACGAGCTGGACTCCGATCTGCCTGCGAAGATCGCGGAGTACCTGTCCTACCCGAGCGGCGAGGGCACGTTGGGTCGCGATGTGATCCTGTGCCGGGAGGGCTTCTGCGCCCCGACGTCGCAAGACGCGCGGCAGGCCCTCGAGGAGCCGCTGCGCGACCTGTACGACGCCTACACCGGCTGGAAGCGGACGTCGGCAGACGCGAGCCGCTACAGCCAGGGCTGGGACGAGATCGCCGCCCGCAGCGTCATCGGCTCGCCGGCCGAATGCGCCGAACGCCTCGCCCACTACGAAGAAATGGGTGCCGACGGCATCATCCTCCGCATCCAACCCCCCGGCCTCTCCCAAGCCGACACCCTCCGCTCCATCGAAGCCTTCGGAAACCTGGGCTAACCCGACGCGTGCTACGCAGTCACTCCTGCGTAGCACGCGGGGTGGGACTTCTAAGCCTTCAGGCCTGACATGGCGATGCTGTCTGTCAGGTACCGCTGCAACAAGCCGAAGACCAGGAGGCTTGGTACGACGGTGATGGTTGCGCCGGCCATGATCTGGTTGATCGGTACTGCCTGGGTCTGCAGGGTGGCCAGGCCGACGGTCAGGGTCTGCATCTCGGCGGACTGGCCGATCACCAGCGGCCAGAGGAAGTCGTTCCAGTGCCACAGGAAGACGAAGATGCCGAGGGTGGCCAGTGCCGGCCGGATCAGCGGTAGCACGATCTGGGTGAAGATCCGCCACTCCGGTGCGCCGTCGATCTCGGCTGCCTCGAACAACTCGTCCGGCAGTTGGCTGATGAACTGCCGGAGCAGGAACACGGCCTGTGAATTCGCCAGCGTGGGCACGATGAGGCCCCAGTAACTGTCCACCCAGTCGAGTCGCGAGACCAGGATGTACGACGGGATCAGTGTCGCCTGGAACGGCACCATCAGGGTGGCCAGGAAGGCCCAGAACATGATCTCCCGGCCCGGGAACCGCTTCTTCGCGAAGGCGTAGCCGGCCATCGCCGCGAACAGCAGGACGAACACCACCGACACCAGCGAGTAGAGCAGCGAGTTGACCGTCCAGCGCGGGATGTCAGAGCTGGACAGCACCCGGCTGAAGTTCTCGAAGGTGAAGCGGGTCGGGTCGAGCGCGTCCGGGAACGTCCGGCCGCTCGGCGGGGCGAACGCGACCACCACCATCGCCGCGAACGGCAGGATGGTGACGATCGCGGTCAGCGTCAGCAGCGTCGGCAGGGTGAGCCGCGCGACCGGGCGCCGTTCCTTCTTCGGCGCCGGTGCCGCATCCTGCTGGCGCGGCCGTTCGAGCAGGTTCACCATCAGTCGTCCCTCCCGACCAACCGCCGCTGTACGAGCGAGACGATGAGCACGATCGCGAACAGCATCAGGCCGATCGCGCTGGCATAGCCGAAGTCGAAGTACTTGAAACCGCTGTCGTACAGGAAGTAGACGAGCGAGTAGCTCGACCGGACCGGGCCGCCGCCGGTCATCACGTACATCGCGTCGAAGACCTGGAACGCGCCGATCGTCTCGATCACCAGCACGAAGAACAGCACCGGACGCAGTTGCGGCAGGGTGATGTAGCGGAACCGCTGCCAGGTGCCGGCGCCGTCGATCATCGCGGCCTCCAGGTACGAGCGCGGCACCGCCTGCAACCCGGCGAGCAGGATCAGCATCGAGTAGCCGAAGCCCTTCCAGGCCGACGTCACCGCGATCGACGGCAGCACCAGGCTGGACTCGGCGAGGAAGTCGACCGGGCCGATCGACACCAGCCCGAGGACGGCGTTGATCAGGCCGTCCTGTGCGTCGTAGATCCACTTCCAGATCACCGCGGCCAGCACGATGCTGGTCACGTACGGCAGGAAGAACACGCCGCGGAAGAAGCCCCGCCGCCAGACCACCTGGTGCAGCAGTACGGCGGTGCCGAGCGACAGCAGCACGGTCAGCGGCACGAAGATCACCGTGTAGGTGAGGGTGACGGCGAGCGCCTGGTGGAACAGGTTGTCCTGGACCAGCCGGGTGTAGTTGTCGGCAGCAACGAAGGACCAGCGCCCGCTGAGCCGGTAGTCGGTGAGCGAGAGCAGCACGGCGCCGACCACCGGAACGAACCGGAACAGCAGGAACAGCGCCAGCATGGGGGCGACGAACAACAGCCCGACCCAGGGCCGACGGATGCGGTCCCGGGCCGGGCGGACGCTGACCTGGGTCAACGCTGTCTCGACAGGAGGTCGTTGCCCTGCTTGGCGGCGTCGTCGAGCGCCTGCTGCGGCGACTTCTTACCGGTCAGCACGGCCTGGATCTCGACGCTCAGCAGTGACATCACCTGGCGGGCGGACGCGTTCCGCTCACCCGCGTAGGTGTACTGCAGCGAGTCGGCGAACTTCTGTGCGGTCGGGTCGGTGATCGGCGCCTTCACGTCGGTGCGGGGGGTGAAGAAGCCCGACGCCTTGCTGAGCCCTTCCACCTGGGCCGGCTGGATCATGAAGGACAGGAACTTCTTCGCCTCGTCGATGTTCTCCGAGGCGGCGTTCACGGCCAGACCGCCGGGGATACCGAAGGCGACCTGCTTCTGGCCCGTCAGCGGCGTGCCGATCTCGACGTTGGCGGCCCCCCAGGTCGCCGCCACCGTCTTCGCGTCGGCCGGCGTACTGGTGAAGGCCATCGCCACCTGCCCCTTGCCGAACGGCTGGTCGGCCACGAGGTTGCCGTTGGTCAGGGCACTCTTCGGGATCGCGCCCTGGTCGTACAGGGTCTTCAGGAAGGTGAGTGCCTCGAGCCCCGGCGCCTGGTTGAACGCCACCGTCTTGTTGTCGTCGGCGAACACCTTGCCGCCGGCCTGCCAGAGCAGCGGGTAGAAGTTCAGGTTCAGCGACGCCTCGGGCGACGCGGAGTAGTCCAGGGTCGAGAAGCCGGCCGCCTTGATCTTCGGCGCCGCGGCCTTGATCTCGTCCCAGGTCTCCGGTGGCTTGGTGATCCCTGCCTTGGTCAGGATCGTCTTGTTGAACATCGTGGTGGTGACGGTGTGGTAGATCGGCGCGGCGTAGACCTTGCCGTCGACGGTCAGGCCGGGGATCGCGGCCGGCAGGAACTTGTCCTTGTCCGCCTCGACCACGTCGTCGACCGGCTCGAACGAGCCGTTCTTGACGTACTGCGGCAGCTGGTCCGGGATCTGCAGGACGACGTCCGGGCCCTTCTTGCCGGCGAACGCGGCCGCGATCTTCTCGTCGCGCTTGTCCCACGGCTGCATCTCGAGCTTCAGGTCGATCCCGGAGTTGGCGGCCTCGAAGTCCTTCTCGACCTTCTGCCAGTACGCGTCACTGGCCGCCTGGTCACCAATCACCGGATACATCCAGAGCGTGATGGCCTTTTTCTCCGACGAGGCGCCCGAGTCGTCGCCGCCCCCACAGGAACTGAGAGCAGCGGCCAGCACGAGCGCCGTGAGTGGTGCCGCGATGCGGCGGACGGTGGATTTCATCGCACCCCCTGGGTGTCCGGAAGTCAGGGTCCGGAATAACGGTCAGGACCGAAAGTAGCTGGCTCGAATTTCGGCTGTCAACGGCTGATATCAACTCGGAACAGCTCAGCGCCGTAAGTGAGCAGCAATTGGTGGTCGTTCCGGACGCCGAGCCGGCGGTGCGCCTTCTCGACGAACAGCGCCGGGGCCTTACCCGGTGCGATCCGGAAGATCTTGTTCAGGTCGATGCTTACGTACACCGCCTCCCCGGTCGCGACGATGTCCCCGCTGGACGTCGTCGTCCCCAGGACGTAGGACTTGACCACCTTGCCGGAACGCGGGTCCACTGCGAAGGCGGTCTTGCCGGCGACACCCCAGAGCAGGCCGTCCGGGCCGAAGGCCACCGCGGACACCGTGATCGCCCCGGGCACGGGCACGGTCTCCCACAACTTGCGGGAACGCTTGACGTCCCACGCGAAGACGGTGCCGTCGGTGCGGGTCGGTGGCGTGGTGGCGAGGCCGCCGACGATCGAGGTACCGCCGTAGACGATGCCGGCGCGGGCGGTGAGGCCGAAGACGCTCTCGTCCTGGACCACGTTGCGGATCCCCTGCGAGGTACCGGTCTTCGGGTCGTAGATGACGAGCGCGCCGCCGAGCCGGTCGCCGTCGGGAACGGTGCCGATCGCGATCTTGCCGTTCACCTCGACCAGCGCGCGGGCGCGGGTCTGCAGCAGGTCCGGCTTGAGGTTGAGCAGCAGTTTGGGGTTGTCCGGCGTACCGGGTGGTCCGGGGGAGTACTCCGGGCTGCTCCACGGCTGGCTCTGGTCGTAGGAGTAGAGCCGGGCCTCCGGGTAGGCGCCGATCCAGAGCTTGCCGTCCGACCCCTCCAGCAGCGCCTCGACCTGCGAGAACCGGTTGAAGGTGGCGTCGCCGGTGGCCGGGTCGACGACCGACACGCCGCCGTTCAGGAAGCCGCCGGCGTAGATCTTGTCCTTGCCGCCGGCCACGGACAGGATCTCGATCGGCTCCCGCCGTACCTGGGTCTGGAAGATCTCCGACTTGCCGGTCTGCGGGTTGTAGCGGAACTCCTCGCCGCGCCACAGGGTGCCGACGATGCTCTTGCCCGGGTAGTCGGGCAGGTCGAGCTCGGCCCAGCCGATCGCGCGGGTGTTCTGGATCCGGCCGGTGAAGGTGAGGCCGGTGCCGGTCAGGGTTTTCGTTGCCGGGTCGTACTTCTTCAGCTCACTGGCCTGGATCAGGTAGATCTCGCCGTTGTCGCCGACCGGGGAGATGTCCAGGCCGTGCGCGTTCGGGATCTCGTCCACCCAGGTGCGGCTGGCGATGTCCCAGACGTACATCGGGCCGGGGAAGGCGGTGCTGATCCGGGCGTAGACCCGGCCGGCGCGCGTGTTCAGGTCGTACACGACCTTGTCGGTGGGGTCGCCGAGCCCGGGCGGCGACGGCAGTTCAGTGATCGCGCCGGACGCCACGTCGAGCTCCATGATGTGCGCGTCGGGCAGCGAACCGGTGTAGATCTTGCCGTTCGCGTAGTCGATGCTCTTGACGTACGGCTGGCCGGCCTTGACCTGGCCGTAGTCGCGGACCGCGCCGGTGGCGTGGTCGTACCGGAACACCTTGCCGTTCGGGAAGGTGCCGCCGTACACGTTGCCCTGTTCGTCGGTGGTGATCCGCCAGATGAAGCTCTCGGACGCGATCGGGCGGCCGAGGTCCTCGACCGTGTTCCCCGCACCGGGCTTCCAGCGGTAGAGGTGGCCGTTGTTGTACGTGCCGGCGTAGATGGTGCCGTCGGGTGTCGCGGCCACGGCGTAGCTGCCGTCGGCACCGGGCAGCGGCGCGGAGAGCAGGCTGGCGCCGGTGGCCGGGTCGATGGCGTTCAGGTACGCCGGTTTGCCGGTCGAGACGTTCCAGATCGCGGTCTTGCCGTTCGGGCCGGGCGCGACGGTGCCGCCGATCAGGAGTACGTCGGACAGCGGCGCACCGAGCGAGACGACTGTCGGCGTCGGCGGGCCACCATCCTGGGCACTCGGCGGCTGGCCGGCGTCGGCGGGAGTGGTCAGGGTGCTGACGAGCAGGGCGGCGAGTGCCACCGCGATGAGCGAGCGCATGCGATGCCTCCGGTGGACGACCTATTTACGGTCCTGTCCGAAAGTGAAGCGTTGGGTGCGTGGGGAAGTCAACCGCTCGGCCACAATTGCCGGTTATGGCAGTCGCACTCGGTTTTCGGCCTCGGCCGTTAGGTCTGTGGCAGCCGGGTGAGCAGGGTCTCGAGCATGTCGCGGGTGGCGGCGAAGTAGCTGTTCTCACGGTGCAGGGCCCGGTGAAACGCGGCCAGCTCCTCCGACGAGATGGTGCTGGAGAAGGTGCTGATCTCGGTCAGGTCGAGGCGCCGGTTGAACAGGTGGACGGTGTCGCGCCACCGGTGCAGGAGTCCGACGAGCTCGGCGTCGCGATGCCGGCCCAGGGCTCCGGAGACGAGTGCCAAGTCGACCGCGGAGACCACCAGCCGCGGGTACACCTGGCGGGTGGTCGGCGTCTTAGGCGAGAACCGCTCGTCGCTCAGCAGCCTGGTGTTCTCGCGGAGCTCGTCGGCGACCGCCCGCAGTACCTCGGTACGGCGCTCGGCCTCGGCGGTCAGCCGTTCGACGAAGATTCCGGTCAGCCCGGCGACCAGGGTGAGGGAGTTGACCGCCGGCTCCCAGCGCGAGTTCTCCGGCCAGAGGAACCAGATCACGCCCAGGACGAACGCCAGCCCGAGCAGGCCGTAGCTGACAGCGGTCACGACGGTACGGCGGTACGCCGCCCAGCGGCCGTCGACCAGCGGTACCGCCTGCCGGAGTTGCCGCAACCGGGCCAGCACCCGCAGCCTGGCTCGCCGTACACCTGGATCTGGTGCCGGGTCGGCCGGGTCGGTCGGCGGACCGGAGGACGTCAAGTCGACCAGATGTCGTCGGCGAGAGTGGTCGCGGTGGTGTTCTCCGCGGTGCCCGGGGCGAGCAGGAGCAGGTCCAGGCCGAACGGGCTGGGCTTGCGGGTGTGGCGGAAGCCGGAGTGGGCGTGCTCGATCGGCGTCAGGTCGCAGGCCGTGGTGAGCTTCTTCAGCCGCTCGGTGGAGAACTTGCGGGTGGTGTAGAGCAGGATCGTGTCCTCCGGCTCGAGCACCACCTCGGTGTGGTCCGGCAGGCCCATCACGATCCGGTCGCCGGTATTGTTCTGCCAGACGATCTTCACCAGCAGGGCGTCGTCGGTCTCCACCTCGCCGCGGAAGTCGATCCGGTCGTTGTCGATCTTCAGGTCCGTGTTGTAGCGCAGTGCACTGGTGACGAACTCGGCGAAGGCCCGGGTCTGGTGGTACTCGTCGGCGGCCGCATTCGCCGCGTCCTGGTCGAGGCTGCTGGTGGTCGCCACCTCGAGCAGCAGCCGGTCCTGCGGCCGCAGTACGCGCGTGATGGTGCTGAGCAGCTCCTCGTCGCTGTCGAAGTTGGCCAGCGTGTTGCCGGTCAGCGTGAACAGGATCGGCTCGTCCCCGATCAGCCGGGACAGCATCTGGGCCAGCTCGTCCATGTTGTCCGCGATCGAGAAGTCGAGCTGCACCGGCAGCACCTGCGACATCGGGAACTGGACGCCGCGGACGGGCTCGAGGGTGCCCATCCGGAGCATCTCCGAGCTCATGTCGACCGGGATGTAGTACATGTCCGGGTTGTGGCGGCGCATGTCGCCGAGGATGGTGCGGTCCTTGACGCCGGTGCCGACGCCGAGGCTGACCAGGTGGAAGCCGCCCTTGTCGACGTGCGGGCGGACCTTGCGCCAGTGCCGCAGGAACGACTCGGCACCGACCTTCATCACCAGGTAGAACGGGTCGTTGGTCGCGTTCGCCCAGGCGATCGTCGGACCGATCCCCCAGTAGGAGAAACCGGAGGTGATCTGCTTGCCGTCGCCGGTCGTCGAGAACGGGCCGCGCAGGTCACCGGTCAGCGTGGCCAGCTTGTCGGTCTGGTCCTCGCCGACGAGCAGCAGCGACCAGGCGAAGTTGTCGTCGGCCAGCGCCTGCTCGAGTTTCCGGATCACGGGTACCGGCTCTGTCACGTCTCAACCCCTCACACGGTGAGACGTCAGGTTACCGGTTGTGGCCGCCCGGTGCAGTCCGGAAACCGGGTCCACCGCGTGCCGCAGGCAACCGGTTGCCGCGCCGCTGTGCCGACACCGGAAGTGCCTGGTCCGGCGGGTGCCGGGATGTGCGGCAGGTGCCGGGGTCAGACGGGGGTGACGGCGTCCGCCTCGCGGCCCTTGGGTCCGTCGACGATCTGGAACTCGACCTGCTGGCCGTCCTCGAGGGTCTTGTAACCGTCGGAGACGATCTTGCTCCAGTGGACGAACACGTCGTCCTGGCCCTCCACGGCCAGGAAGCCGTAGCCCTTGTCGGCGTTGAACCACTTCACGGTGCCGCGCACCATCGAAACTCCTGTGACCACGGGACCCGCTTCACCCGGACCCCTCGGGTACTGACCCGCGGCCGAAGCCGCTTTAGCGTTCCAAAGCCTAGCGGAGGTCGTGTGCTGTACGCCGTACAGCCCTGGGCACCGTGAACGCCGCCACGGCGCCGGTGAGCGCGACGACGATGCCGATGAGGAAGCCGAACCGGTATCCCGTCATCGGGTCTTCGGCAGCCGTGACGGGGGCACACAGGGCCAGGCCGAGGGTGGTGCCGAGCTGCGCCGACGAGGTCAGTACGCCGGCCGCGACGCCACGCTCGCCTTCGACGACTTCCGCCGTACCGGCTGTGGTCGAGGACACCGAGGCGAGGCCGAGGCTGAGGCCCATCACGGTGAAGGCGGCGAGGAGCAGTGGGAGGGGTACGTCGTCCTCGGGGAGGAGCAGCAGGAGTGCTACGCCGAGGGCGATGCCGGTGAAGCCGGTGAGGAGCATCCGGCGCGTGCCGTTACGCAGGGCGGCGCGCGGGCCTGCCAGCGAGCCGCCGATGACGGCCAGGTTGAACGCCGGGAAGATCAGCCCGGCCTGTGAGGGTGGCAACTGGTCCTGGACGTAGAGGGCGGCGCTGAGCATTGGTGGGGCCGTGGACGCGGTCACTGCGGCTGCAGTGAGGTTGCCGCCGAGTACGCCTGGAGTCCGCGCGAGGGTGGCGGGCAGAAGCGGCTGTAATGAGCGCCGTTCGATCCTGGCGAACAGGGCGAGCAGTGGTGCGGCTCCTGCGAGGGCTGCCCAGCCGCGAGGGCCGGTTGGGTCGTGAGCGACTTCAGACAAGCCGAGAGCGGTCAGGGCGATGCCTGCGGTGACAAGGCAAGCGCCAGGGAGGTCAAGGGTGCGGACGGGCGTCGTCCGGCCGCGGCCGGGGAGAGCTCGCAGGCTCACGAGGAGTGCGACCAACCCGATGGGGACGTTGACCGCGAAGACCCAGCGCCAGCCGCCGAGTTGGGTGAGTACGCCGCCCAACACCCATCCGCTCGCGCCGCCGCCCGCACCGGCTGCCGTCCACCAGCCGAGAGCGCGTCTGGCGGCGTCCGGTGGCAGTGAGTCGGACAGTGCGGCCAGGGCGGCCGGCGCGAGTAGGGCAGCGCCGAAGCCTTGCACCAAGCGGGAAATGATCAGCGTGGCCGGCGACCAAGCCAGCGCGCAGGCGAGTGAGGCGACGGTGAACGCGATGAGGCCGGTGCGGAACATCCGCCGTGGACCGGCCAGATCCGCCGCCCGGCCGCCGAGGATGAGCAGCCCCGCCAGCGCGACCGTGTACGCGGTGAAGACCCACAGCAGTCCCACCGGCCCGAACCCGAGGTCGGCGTCGATCGCAGGCAGCGCCATGGTGACGATCGTGGCGTCGAGCACCACCACGAACTGGGCCACACAGACGATCGTCCACCCGCCACCCCGCACCGGGGTGTTTCCAGTCAAACTGCTCATGCCAGAAACAGTGCCCGAGTCCGCCGACAAGCAAACTGGTAAAGTGCGTTTTGATGGAAACAGTCCAGCTACCGGACGGCATCCGCGACCTCCCAGTGGTCGCGGGTGACCTCGCCCTGGATTTCGCCAACACCGTCGACGACCCCCTCGGCCCGGCCCGCCACGACCACATCGCCGACTACCACGCACTGTTGTCGTGGTCGCTGCGACTGTCCCTCCTCACCGAACCCGAGGCGAATCGTCTACTCCACACCGCCGCCCCACGCCGAGCGGCCGCAGTGGTCCGCCGAGCCCACTCGTTGCGCGAAGCAATCAACCTCACAGCCGGCGCCGTCGCCGACACACACCGGGCCTCTACCTCCCCGCGGCCCGCAGGGTCGCTCGAGGGTTGGGAGCAGTTGCGGCCGTTCGTGCTGGCGGCAGTCGACCAAGCGGATCTGGTGGAGTTGAAGCCGACATGGCGGTTCGAGTTGATCGACTCGCCGCTCTGGCCGGTGGCGCATGCTGCTTATGAGTTGCTGACCGGGCCGCGGGCGGGCCGGATCAAGCGGTGCGCCGGCTGCCCGTGGCTGTTCGTCGACCAGTCGAAGAACGGCAGCCGGCGCTGGTGCTCGATGGAGTTCTGCGGTACGTCGGAGAAGGTCCGGCTCTACGTTTCGCGCCGAGCGGCCCGACGCGCCCGGAGTTGAACCGTGCCGGCCAGGCAGAGCGCCGTACCGACTAACAGGGCACTGACCCAGAGTGGGGCGTGGAAGTCGGTCGAGCTGATGGCGAGGCCGCCCAGGAGTGGGCCGAGGGCGGCGCCGATGTTGAGGGAGGCGGTGGCGAGACCGCCGGCCAGGACGGGCGATTCCGAGGCGGCGTAGAGGGCGTAGGCGATGAGCGTCGAGCCAACGGCGAACGACAACAACCCTTGTGTGAACACCAGTACGACGGCCGCGGCCGGGACCGATGCGGTCAGGGCGAACGCGCACCAGCCGAGCAACAAGGTGCTGCCGGCAACGAAGACCAGACGGGTCTCGCGCCGGTCGGCGTATCTGCTGGCCTCCGGGCTGGACATGCGGGCGAGCCTAGAGAACGTCGTGCAGTCGGTCCACCGAGTTAGCTGCGGTGAACCGAGTCAACTGCGGTGGACCGAGTCAGCTGCGGTGGACCGAGCGGTGGATCGAGTCAGCTGCGGTGTGAAGCAGCCAGGCCGACGATGCCGGCCGCGACCAGGAGGAGGGCGCTGCTGACGCCAAGGTCGTCTGTCTGGAGCACACCGTTGTCGGTGAGCATCCAGATCGTGGCGGCACCGGAGAGGACGGTGCCGGCGATGATGCCGGGAACGTCCGGT
The DNA here is from genome assembly GCF_004342025.1 of Kribbella steppae. Lineage (GTDB taxonomy): Bacteria > Actinomycetota > Actinomycetes > Propionibacteriales > Kribbellaceae > Kribbella > Kribbella steppae. Next base: position 530,459 of record NZ_SLWN01000003.1, read on the forward strand.
TTCGCCTTCTTCATCCGCGCTCCACTCTGATACTGCCCAGCTTGACGTCCAGGTCCAGTGTGACCTTCTGCGGTCCTGGCGTCTGGTCGGCGCCCAGGTCCTTCAGGGGCAGCTCAGCATTATGGCCGCCCTTGTTCTCGTTCTGCCAGGTCACTTCGCCCATCTCGGCGGACAGTTGCCCTTCGACGTCCACGTTCTGCGGCACCTTGACCACGACCTCACCGACGCCGAGGTGTACCTCGACCCTGGCACCGGGTGCGAACGTCGCCTTGGTCAGATCCAGATGCACCGCCCCGCCGTCGAGGTCGTACTTCGTGCTCGTCGCGGTGATCGGCTGAGCGGCCGTCGCGGTGTAGTTCAGGTCCGTGAAGTTGCGCGGCACGGTCGGGAACACCGTGCTCGCCACGGCACCGGCGGCGAGCAGGATGCCGAGCGGCAGCAGCGCCATCGTCCGGCCGACGAAGCCGCCGAGCAGCATGCCGGCGCCGAGTGTGGCCAGGCCGATGATCAGCGTGGTCGAGGTGGCCGCGCCGGCCGCCCAGGCGATCGCGATCGCGAGACCGGTCAGGACGACGACGATCGACTTCACGCCGCGCATGCCCTTGGCCGGCGGTTCCGCGGCCTTCGCGGTCGCGGGCGGTGGTGCGGTCCGCGGCTCGTCGACGTACAGGCCGAGGGGGTCGTCCTCGGTCCACACAGGCTGGACCGGTTCGACGGTGCGGTCCTGAGGTCGCTGTGGGGCCGAGGACGACGGACCCGCCGGGGGAGCTGACGGGCCGGTCTGAGGAGGCATAGAGGCCGAGGTGGTCGGCTGATCCATCGGCGCGGCGGCCTGACCCGGCTGCCACTGACCAGGCGGACCTGCCGGACCCTGCTGACCCGGCTGCCACTGACCCGGTTGACCGGGCTGACCGGCGGGGCCGGTGTCCTGCGGGCCGGACCAGCCGCGGGTGGCCGCCCAGTCCTGCTGCTGGCCGCGGCGGAGCTTCCTCCGGTGGCGGGCGACGATCCAGATCACCGCGAGCACGATCAGCGGTCCGGGCACGACCCGGCCGAAGTCGAACGACGACATCATGGCGATCCCGACGAACACACAGACGCCGATCACGATCGGCCAGAGCCACGGGTGGTCCGGGCGGACCCGGTCGCCGAGCAGACCCTGCGCCGCCGAGCGGTCCTTGCCCTCGTCGGGCATCAGCACCCAGGCGGCGATGTAGAAGATGATCCCGGGACCGCTGATGACGAGGACCGCCATCACGACGCGGATCAGCACCGGATCGATGTTCAGTGCCCGGCCGATACCGCCGCAGACACCGGCCACCATCCGGTCCGACCGGCTGCGCTGCCAGCTCTGCACGTTCTGCAGGCCGTTGCGGTCGAACCCACCGGGTCCGCTCGAGTTCTGGTCCATGTCATCGATACTGGCCCCGTACCCGGCCGAACAACATCGGGGATCCCCCTCTCGCGACCCCGGGCTGCCCTCCCGGGGAGCCGGCCGCTCGGGGTTCTCCCCGGTACGACCCTGACCTCGCCGGTCGGCCGCTGAGGAGACGGCTAGGGACAAGCCTGCTGGTGTCGGCCCGGTCCACGTGTGACGATCATATGGATGAATCAGCCAGCCTCAGCCGCGCCCACGGGCGGGTCCGCGACGCCAGGGACCCCACCCGGGCCGCCGCATGGCCGAGGTAACCAAGGCAAAGGCCCGTGGCAGTACCAAGGCTGGGGACCGCAGGGACCTAAGCAGTACCAGGGCCCCTATGCCGCGTACGGCGCTCAGCAGCCTCCGCACGGCGCTCAGACCGGCCAGCCTCCGTTCGGCGCCCAGACCGGGCAGGGCCAGGAGCAGCCACCGGTACGCCGGGCATACCGCCGTACCGAGGGACGAGTGGTCGCAGGGGTCGCGGGGGGTGTGGCGGACCACCTCGGAGTGTCCGACACCGTCGTGCGGCTCGTCTTGATCGCGACCACGGTGTTCGGCGGATTCGGCGTACTGATCTATGCGGCGCTCTGGTTCCTGATGCCGCTGGGCACTCCGGCAGTGCCGGCCGCGCCCGGCCTGGCCGCGCACACCCGAGGTGGTCTGCGCACCGACCAGCCGCCGCCGCAGCCGGTGACCGAGGCCAAGGAGCGGAAGAAGGAGAAGAGTCGCGGCCAGGTGATGGCCCTCGTGGTCGTCGGCATCGGTCTGCTGCTCCTGCTGCAGGTCGCCGGGCTCGGGATCGCCGGGAAGATGTTCTGGCCGCTGGTGTTCGCCGGCACCGGTCTGGCGCTGATCTGGCGGCAGGCGGACGAGAGCCAGAAAGCACAGTGGGCCCGCGACGTTCGCGTCCCGATCCTCGGCATCGTGCTCGGCAAGGGCGGCTGGAAGTCGCTGATCCGGATCGCCGTCGGCCTGATCCTGATCGGGACCGCGATCACGGTGTTCCTGGTCCAGAACGGCCGGCTCTCGATGGTCGGCGACGTACTCGTCGCCCTGCTGCTCGCCGTGATCGGTATTGGCGTGATCGCCGGACCGTGGGTGCACCGCCTGACCCGCGACCTGAACGCGGAGCGGGCCGAGCGCGTCCGGTCGCAGGAGCGCGCCGACATGGCCGCGCACCTGCACGACTCGGTGCTGCAGACGCTGGCCCTGATCCAGAAGCAGGCCAACGACCCGAAGGCCGTCGCCCGGCTGGCGCGCTCGCAGGAGCGGGAACTGCGGACCTGGCTGTACGACGAGGACGACAAGACCGACCAGACGCTGTCCGGTGCCGCCAAGCGGGCCGCGGCCGAGGTCGAGGACTCACACGGCGTACCGGTCGAGGTGGTGACGGTGGGGGACTGCGAGCTGTCGGAACCGCTGTCCTCGATGGTCCGGGCCGCGCGCGAGTCGATGGTGAACGCGGCCAAGCACTCCGGTGCGGACAAGATCGACGTGTTCGTCGAGGTGGACGGGGACCGGGCGGAGATCTTCGTCCGGGACCGGGGCAAGGGATTCGATGTCGACGGCGTGCCGGACGATCGGCTCGGGCTGCGGCACAGTGTGATGGGCAGAATGGAACGGCACGGCGGCCGCGCAACGGTGCGGTCCGATCCGGAGACGGGAACCGAAGTGCGACTGGAGATGGACAGATGAGCCAGAGGCGCGTTGTCGTCATCGACGACCACGACATGTTCCGGGCCGGAGTGCGCAGCGAGATCGGCACCGCGGTCGAGATCGTCGGGGAGGGCTCCGACGTCGACTCCGCGGTGAAGGCGATCGTCGGAACCGAACCGGATGTCGTACTGCTCGACGTCCACCTGCCCGGTGGCGGTGGTACCGAGGTGATGAAGCAGGTGCACCAGCGGCACCCGGAGGTCAAGTTCCTGGCGCTGTCGGTGTCGGACGCGGCCGAGGACGTGATCGGCGTGATCCGGGCCGGTGCGCGCGGCTACGTCACCAAGAACATCAGCGGGGCCGAGCTGGTCGACGCAATCGGCCGGGTCGCGGACGGGGACGCGGTGTTCTCGCCGCGGCTGGCCGGGTTCGTCCTGGACGCGTTCTCCGGTGCGATCGACATCGCCTCGGTGGACGAGGACCTGGACCGGCTGTCGCAGCGGGAGCGTGAGGTACTGCGCTTGATCGCCCGCGGCTACGCCTATAAGGAAGTCGCCCGCGAGCTCTTCATCTCGGTGAAGACGGTGGAGACCCACGTCTCCTCAGTGCTCCGCAAACTCCAACTCTCCAACCGCCACGAACTGACCCGCTGGGCCACCGACCGCCGCCTCGTCTGAGCCTGCGCCGCTCGCCGTACCGGACAGTCCACTGAGCCCGGTGGTCTTCCGGTGGTTGGAAGGCGGGGTGGTCGGGTCGAGGGCTGTGCTGGACCTTCGGGGGATGGGTGGGATCTGCCCCGTCCATCCCCGAGCGGAGGTCCGCATGCAGGAGTTCGCTGTGCCGGAGGCGCGCCGATGGGTGCGCCCGCTGTGCTGGAGTGCCGTCCTGCTGGACGGTTTCGACCTGGTCGTGCTCGGCACGATCACCCCAGTCCTGCTGAGTGGGAAGGTCTTCGGCTACACCCCGGAGACCGCTGCGGCGGTGGCGACTGTCGGTCTGGTCGGGATGATGCTGGGCGCCCTGCTGATCGGGACCGTGACGGATCTGATCGGCCGGCGGCGCGCGTTACTCGTCGTGGTCGCGTCGTTCTCGATGTTCACTCTGCTGTGTGCGTTCGCCCCTTCGGCCGGAGCGCTGGGGTTGTTGAGGTTCCTGGCCGGTCTCGGCCTCGGCGGATGTTTGCCCACGGCAATCACGTTGGTGACCGAGTACTCGACCCGCGGCCGTAACGGCGCGCCGACCACGCTCATCATGACCGGCTATCACGTCGGCGCCGTACTCACCGCTCTGCTCGGGATCCTGGTGATCCCGACGCTCGGGTGGCGAGCGATGTTCGTGATCGGCGCCGCGCCCGCTCTGGTGCTGCTCCCGCTGATGTTCCGCTATCTACCGGAATCCCCTGTTTTCAAGGCGGATCGGCCCGGGCTGGAGCCGGTCAAGTCGTTGCTGCGGTCCGGATACCGCCGGCCGACGATCGCCTTCTGGATCACGTCGTTCATGGGACTCCTGCTCGTCTACGGCCTCAATACCTGGCTGCCACAGATCATGCGTGAGGCCGGCTACCCGCTGGGTGCCGCGCTGAGTCTCCTGCTCGTCCTGAACGCCGGCGCCATCGTCGGCCTGCTCGTCGCCGGCCGGATCGCCGACAAGCTCCCGATGCGTCCGGTGACCCGCGCGTGGTTCGCCGGTGCCACGATCACGCTCGCGCTGCTCAGCGTCCGTCTTCCCGGTCCGCTCCTGTACGTCGTCGTACTGCTCGCGGGCTGTTTCGTCTTCGCGGCCCAGGTCCTCGTCTACGCGTACGTCGGCCGCATCTACGCCGCCGAGAACCGTGCGACCGGCCTCGGTTGGACGGCCGGTGTCGGCAGGCTTGGTGCGATCGCGGGGCCGGCCGTCGGCGGTGCGTTGCTGTCCGCCGGGCTGGCGTTCCCGTGGGGCTTCTACGTCTTCGCCCTGGTCGGTCTGTTCGGTGCGATCGCGGTCAGCCTGGTCGAGGGCACGTCAGTCCGGTTGCCAGGCGATCGACGTACGGCGGACCGACTTGGGGAGACCGGTAGCGCTCGGCGCGCCGAGCGCGCGTGAGATCCCGCGGGCGGACGCCTTGATCAGCGGGACCAGAGTCATCGGATCGTGTTGCCCGTACGGGACGACTGTCGACACGGCGGCCACGACGCGGTCATCGGCGTCGTACACGGGAGCCGCCACCGACAGGCTGATCTCCTCGATCGCGCGACTGCTGATCACGTACCCGTCCCGCCGGACGTCGGCGAGCCGGCGCCGCAACTGCTCGCCGTCCGCGACGGTGTGGCTGGTGTAGCGCCGCAGCGGACGGGTGATGACCCGCTCCTGCAGTTCCCGGTCGGCGTGGGCCAGCAAGGCCAGGCCCACGCCGGTCGCGTGCAACGGCAACCGGCCGCCGACCCGGGTGAACACATGCACGGCGCCGCGACCCGAGATCCGTTCCAGGAACACAGCGTCGCATCCGTCCAGTACGGCGAGCTGCGCGTGCTGCCGGGTCGCCTCGTACACGTCCTCGAGGAACGGCATCGCGATCTCACGCAACCCGAGCCCGCGGGGTGCGAGGGCCGCGATCTCCCACAACCACAGGCCGATCCGGTACCGGCCGTCGTCGTCGCGCTCGAGTGCACCGCCCTGCAGAAGCTCACGGACGAGCCGGTGCGTGGTGGTCAGCGGCAGGTCGGACCGGCGGCTGATCTCGGACAGGGTCTGCAGCGGCGTGCGATGACTGAAGGTGCGCAACACCGCCAGCAGCCTCGAACTCACACTCGCCGTCATCTCGGGAGTATGGCTCGCCTTCCGCTGAGCGGAAACCGCCACCTTCCGGTGAGTGGAAGGGTGGCCGCGCCTGGTACGACGGTCAGCGGCTGGCCGAGGTGTAGGGCAGGAGCGCCATCTCGCGAGCGTTCTTGATCGCGCGGGCGACCTGCTTCTGCTGCTGGACGCTCAGCCCGGTGACCCGGCGGGAGCGGATCTTGCCCCGGTCGGAGATGAACTTCCGCAGCAGCGCGGTGTCCTTGTAGTCGATGTAGGTGATGCCGTCGCGGTCGAGCGGGTTCTGCTTCGGCTTGCGCTTGCCGGTCGGCGGCGCCGGGCGTCGGGGCATATCGGGCGTCCTTAGTTGTTGAATGCCATTTTCAATAACGATAGCTGCTGCCCCTCTGGCATACCACCACCGGGGGCCCGGGTGAAGCGCCGTACCGACGGCACGGCAAGAAGTGGGGTGGCGAGTTGTGGACGGGGCGTGTTGTCGCCACCCCGGCGGAGGCGGTACGGGCTTGGCGGCTGTTATACCGTCGACTCTTATGGAGCGGAATCTCACTGCCGAACAACTCGCGCTCTTCGAGAAGGAGTTCGTGTCGAACCCGCAGTATCGGGTGATGCAGAACGCCGTCACGCAGACGCCGGTCAACGCCATCGCCCTCGACCGTCAGGTCGTCACCTCGATCGACCATTCGGTGTCGCATCTGCTGGACGACTGGAAGGTGACGAACCAGAAGAAGAGCGGCCGCTGCTGGCTGTTCGCCGGGCTGAACCTGCTTCGCGCCGGTGCGGCCGACAAGCTCGGCGTGAAGGACTTCGAGTTCTCCCAGAACTACACGTTGTTCTGGGACAAGTTCGAGCGGTCCAACTTCTTCCTCGAGGCGATCATCGAGACCGCCGGCCGGGATGTCGACGACCGGACCGTGGCACACCTGCTGTCCGACCCGATCGGTGACGGCGGCCAGTGGAACATGTTCGTCGCGCTGGTCCGCAAGCACGGTCTGGTGCCGAAGTCGGCGATGCCGGAGACCGAGAGCTCGTCGGCGACCGCGCAGATGAACGACACCCTGCGCAAGCTGCTCCGCCAAGGTGCCCGCGACCTGCGGGCGCTGGACGGTGTCGAGGCGCAGCGTGACCGCAAGCAGGAGATCCTGACCACCGTGCACCGGGTGCTGAGCATCCACCTCGGTACGCCGCCGCAGAAGTTCCTCTGGCAGTGGAAGGACAGCGACAAGGGGTTCCACCGGGACGGGTGGACGACGCCGGCCGAGTTCGCGGCGGCGTACGTGCAGCTGCCGGTGGAGGAGTACGTCTGCCTGGTGCACGACCCGCGGGAGACCAGCCCGGTCGGCAAGACGTTCACCGTCGACTACCTCGGCAACGTCATCGACGCGCCGCCGGTGGTGTACCTGAATGTCGAGGTCGAGCTGATGAAGCAGCTCACCCAGGATGCGATCGTCGGCGGTGAGCCGGTCTGGTTCGGCTGCGACGTCGGCAAGCAGATGAACGCCGACCTCGGCTACTGGGACGCCAAGCTGTACGACTACGGCTCTGTCTACGACACCGAGTTCAGCCTGGACAAGGCCGACCGGCTGGTGCACCACGAGACGCTGATGACGCACGCGATGCTGTTCACCGGTGTCGACGTGGTGGACGGCAAGCCGCGGCGCTGGCGGGTCGAGAACAGCTGGGGCGACGAGAAGGCGGACGGCGGCTTCTGGACCATGAACGACTCATGGTTCGGCGAGCACGTCTTCGAGATCGCCGTCCGGCGCTCCGCCCTGCCGGCCGAGCTGCAGGAGCGCCTCGACGACGCGCCGATCGTGCTGCCCGCCTGGGACCCGATGGGCGCACTCGCCGACTGACGCCTAGCGGATCAGGCCCATCGCTTCGGTGGGTCGCTCGAGGGTCGGCAGGTGGCCGGCCCACGGGAGGTCGACGCGCTCGACGTTCGGGAGCCGCTCGGCCAGGTACGACGCACAGTTGCTGAACCATTCGAAGTCATGCGCGCCCGTGATCAATCGCACGGGCGCGCTGATCTTCTCCGGCTCGAGCTCGTACTCCTCGTTGTCGACCTCACCCGCGGGCACCTGAAGCTCGAACGCCCGCTTCTGCATGGTGTGCAGGAGCTGCTTGGCCTCGTCGTCGGCTTCTGGACCGAGCCAGCTCCGCACCATCAGATCGGTGGCGCCGTCGATGTCGCCGGCGTCCATCAGCCGCCCCTCCTCGGCCCACACGGCCCGGATGTCCGCGGTCGGCTCCACCCCGTCCGTCGGCGCGCAGATCAGGACCAAGCGTTGGAATCGCTCCGGCTGACGGCTGGCGATCTGCTGGACGACGTACCCGCCGTACGACGCGCCGACGGCCTCGACCGAGTCGATCCCCAACTCGTCGAGCACCGCGAGCACATCGCCGGCGTCGGAGTACTTCGCCGCCGGCTCCAGCGGCGTCTCGCCGTACCCCCGGAGATCCACCGTGATCACCCGGTGGTCCTGCGCGAGCTCGTCAACCTGCCGCCGCCACATCCGCGCATCCGCCACTCCGGCGTGCACGAGCAGCAACGCCGGCCCTTCCCCAACCACCCAATGAGCAATAGTCATGCCCGCACCCTCGCCGCTCGCGCTCCAACCCGCAAATCGATTAGTTGCTGACGCGCGCATCTTGGTCCGACCCCCCATGCTGGAGGTGATGGGGAGGAGGATCGATGGAGTTGGGTGGGGAGTGCGAGCCGCGGGACGTCCGGATGGACGCGGGCCGGCTGGGGGCGGCCGTCGACCTGGTTCGCTCCCGTAAGGCTGTGGCGCAGCTGTGCGTGATCCGGGACGGCCGGGTGGTGGTCGACCAGGCGCTCGGGTGCGCGCCGGACACGTTGTTCTGGTTGTTCTCGGCGAGCAAGCCGTACGTCGCGATCGTGATCCACCAACTGGTGGAGGCCGGGCGGCTCCACCTGGACGACGCGGTGGCGGCGTACTGGCACGAGTTCGGCGAGAGCGGTAAGCGGGCCATCACCGTCCGCCAGGTGCTGCAGCACCGGTCCGGGCTGACCACGATCGGTTCCTACATCGGCGACGCCCGCGCGATGGCGGACTGGGACCTGTCGCTGCGGCGGATCGAGGAGGCCCGGCTCCGCTGGCCGATCGACACGGTCGCCTACAGCCCGCTCGCGTACGGGTTCGTCCTCGGCGAGGTCGCACATCGATGCGGTGGGCAACCGATCGAGCAGCTGGTACAGCGCCTCGTCCTCGAACCACTCGGTCTCATGGACACCTTCCTCGGACTGCCCGCCGACGAGTGGGACCGCAGTGTCCCGATCCGGGTGTCCGGAGCGGCCGGCCCGTTCGTCCAGTCGGTGGTGAACCGCCGCAGTACGCGGGAGGCCGTCATACCGGCGGCCGGAATCTCCACCACCGCACGGGATCTGGCCGCGCTGTACCAGGCCCTGCTGGCGGGTGGCTCCGGAATCCTGCGACCGCAGTCGGTCGTGGCCGCGACCGCGCCGACCAGCGAGGGCGAGGTGGACCGGACCGTCGGCGTGCCGATCCGGTGGTCGCAGGGCTTCCAGCTCGGCGGGCCGCGGTTCCTGCCGGAGGCGATCACGCCGCTCGGGACCACGAGCAGTCCGCGGACGTTCGGGCACAACGGCAGCAACTGCTGTATCGGCTGGGCCGATCCCGACCGGCGGATCGCCTACGCGTACCTGACGAACCGGATCGGCCGCCGGGACGCCGACGTGGCCCACCACGCCGCCGTCGCCGACAAGATCCTCGACGCCGCGTTCGACTAGGTACCGAAGGACAGGAGGTACTGCCTCCGTAGGTCACCTCGCACGCTTCCCATCCGCTTGGCCGCCCTACTACCTCCTGTCCTTCGGTACCCCCATCAGGCGAAGGCCGGGACCGGGACCCGATGGTTGACGACCACGTCGACGATCCCGTACTCGCGGGCACCCTCGGCCGTCAGCACGTGGTCGCGATCGGTGTCGTGCCGCAGCCGCTCGATGCTCTGCCCGGTGTGTGCGGCGAGGATCGACTCGACCTGTCCGCGGACCCGGACCACCTCGTCGGCCTGCAGGATCAGGTCCGGGATGGTGCCCTGACCGCGCGCGGCCGGCTGGTGCAGAACGACGCGCGCGTGCGGCAGTACGGCGCGACGCCCGGGCGCACCGGAGGCGAGCAGCACCGCGCCGGCCGAGATCGCCTGGCCCACGCAGAAGGTCGCGATCGGCGCCTGGATGAACTGGATGGTGTCGTAGATCGCGAGCATCGCGGTCATGTCGCCGCCCTCGCAGTTGATGTAGAGGTTGATCTCCTGGTCCGGCTTGTCCGCCTCCAGGTGCAGCAGTTGCGCGATCAGCGCGTTCGCGACACCGGCGTCGATCGCCGTCCCGAGGTAGATGATCCGCTCGCTGAGCAGATGCGAGTAGACATCCATGATGCGTTCGCCCCGCGGGTGCTGGGCGATGACGTTGGGAATCGTGTAGGAGCTCATCCACGTCCTCGCTTCGCTCCGGGAGCGGATGGGACTCGACACGCACTGTGCTTGATGATGAACTCGCTTCGCTCGTTCATTAGGCGGCCTTTCGCTGCTGCGGCATGACTTGGTCGAAGGACTCCACGATGTGGTCGATGAAGCCGTACTGGCGGGCCTGTTCGGCGGTGTACCAGTGGTCGTGCAGCGAGTCCTCGTGCACAGTGTCGAACGGCTGCCCGGTGTCCTCGGCGATCAGGGCGAGCACGGTGTCGCGGATGTGCCGCAGGTCGTTGGCCTGGATCTCGATCTCCACCGCGGAACCGCCGATCCCGGCCGAACCCTGGTGCATCAGGACCCGCGCGTGCCGCAGTGCGTATCGCTTCCCCGGCGCACCGGCAGACAGCAGGAACTGCCCGGCACTGCAGGCCAGCCCGATCGCCAGCGTCGACACGTCACACGGGACCAGCCGCATCACGTCCCGGATCGCCAGCATCGACGGCACCGACCCACCGAGTGAGTGGATCCACAACGCGATGTCGCGATCCGGGTCCTCGGCCGCCAGGGTGAGGATCTGCGTCGCCAGCAAGGTGCCGTTGTCGTCGTCGAGTGTTCCGTCCAGTACGACGATGCGCTGCCCGAGCAACCGCTGGCGCGCGGACTCGTTGAACAGCGGTGGTTTGTTGTCATCAGCCATGTCCTCAACCCTGACCGGCGGATCGGGCCCACCCCAGCTTTTCTGCTGTCGGCAACTCTGCCGACAGCAAACGTGATCGCCGGTGGCGGCGTGTCGGGTCGCCTGGACGGCCGTGGATCCGGACAGTAACGACGTGCATGGCGGAGACGTGAACCTGAGCGACCACGCGATCCTGGTGGCGGACGACCTGTCCGACCAGGAGCGCACCCTGCTGGAACTGACGGCCACCCCGGCGGCGACGCTGCTTGGAGCGGTGTCGATGATCCTGCGTACGACGCTCTTCGGCGAGGACCCGGCGGTCTGGGTCGACATGTGGCAGGCCCGCCCCGACCTGGCCCGGGTCGAGTGGATGGACGGGCCCGAACTCCCCTCCGTCGTCGCCCACTTGGCCGCGAAGGACTACGACGGCACCATCGAGGGCGTCCCAGGTCTCCGCGTCACCAGTTGCGACGACACCTCAGCCAAGATGCACTGGCTCGGCTCACCGACACCAGTAGAACTCCACCTCACCCGCCAGCTGTCCTAGCTGGGACGGACCGCGCGGCCGAGGATGTGGGGCTTGGCGGGGACGGGGCCGAAGTTGAAGCGGTCGATGGTGGTGATGGTGAAGCCAGCCGTGGTGATGGCGGTGGCCGTGTCGCGGTGGACGTGGCAGCCGCCGCTGAACCAGGACCAGATGGTTGCGTCCGCGATCCGTTGGACGCGGTCCAGCCCACTGTCCGGCTCGGCTGCGACGTGTTCGTAGAACCTGAGCTCGCCGCCTGGTCGTAGTACCCGGAACGCCTCGGCCAACGCGACGGCCTGGTCCGGGACCGAGCACAACACCAGTGACGCGACCACGGCGTCGATCGAGCCGTCCGTGAGTGGCAGGCGGTCCGCTGTCCCGCTGACGACCTCGACCGGGACGGCAGCCGCGAACGCCCGGGATTCGGCCTTGGCGCGCAGATAGGACTCCGGTTCGACGGCCACCACACCGGTCACCTCGGCTGGATAGTGCGCGAAGTTCCCGCCGTCGCCCGCGCCGACCTCGACCACTCGGCCGGCCAGCCCGTCCAGGAGCGTCCGCCGATGGTCCGCCGCGCCTTGCTCGTCCATCGCCGGCCGCGCCCGCGCGTACAAACGTGCGAACACCGGATGTGACTGCGCCATGGAGCCACCTTAGGTGCGTGTTTCGAGAACTGTCCGGGGGACCGCCTAAGGTGAGTGGTGATGACTACGCTGTTCTCGCCTGATGAGCTCCCGGTGCCGCTGGAGGAGCCCAAGAAGCATCGGACCGATCCGGACTCGCTGCTCGAAGGGCTGAACCCGCAGCAGCGGGCCGCCGTCGTGCATGCGGGTAAACCGCTGCTGGTGGTGGCCGGTGCGGGATCGGGGAAGACCCGGGTGCTGACCCGGCGGATCGCCTATCTGCTGGCGGCCCGCGACGCGCATCCCGGATCGATCCTCGCGATCACGTTCACCAACAAGGCCGCCGCGGAGATGCGCGAGCGGGTGGTGGACCTGGTCGGGCCGCGGGCGAAGCTGATGTGGGTCTCGACGTTCCACTCCTCCTGTGTGCGGATCCTGCGCCGCGACATCAAGCGGTTCGGGATCAACTCGACGTTCTCGATCTACGACGACACCGACTCGCGCCGCCTGATGACGCTGGTCTGCCGCGAGCTCGACCTGGACGTCAAGCGGTACAACCCGCGCGCCGTGCTGAACTGGATCAGCACCCAGAAGAACGAGTTGATCGACCACGAGACGGCCGCGGCGAAGACGTCGAACCATCTCGAGGAGACGTACGCCGAGTGCTACCGGATCTACCAGGAGCGGCTGGCCCAGGCGAACGCGCTGGACTTCGACGACCTGCTGATGACCACGGTCAACCTGTTGCAGGCGTTCCCGGAGGTGCGTGAGTACTACCGGCGCCGCTTCCGCCACGTGCTGGTCGACGAGTACCAGGACACCAACCACGCGCAGTACACGCTGATCCGCGAGCTCTGCGGCGAGGACGACCCGAACTACAACGGCCCGGCCGCGCCGGCGGCCGAGCTGATGGTGGTCGGCGACTCCGACCAGTCGATCTACGCGTTCCGCGGCGCGACGATCCGCAACATCCTCGCCTTCGAGGAGGACTTCGCCGGCGCCGAGACGATCCTGCTGGAGCAGAACTACCGCTCCACCCAGACGATCCTGACCGCGGCCAATGCGGTGATCAGCCGGAACGAGGGCCGCAAGGCGAAGAACCTCTGGTCCGACCAGGGCGAGGGCGAGCAGATCGCGGTGTACGTCGCCGACAACGAGCACGACGAGGCGCAGTTCGTCGCCGACGAGATCGACCGGCTCACCGACGCCGACGGGGTGAAGCCGTCCGACGTGGCGGTGTTCTACCGGACCAACGCGCAGTCGCGTGTCTTCGAAGAGGTCTTCATCCGGACGGGCCATCCGTACAAGGTGGTCGGCGGCGTCCGGTTCTACGAGCGCAAGGAGGTCCGCGACGCGCTCGCGTACCTACGCGTGCTGGTGAACCCCGAGGACACGGTGTCATTGCGCCGGATCATGAACGTGCCGAAGCGCGGGATCGGCGACCGGGCCGAGGCCGCGATCGAGGCGCTGGCGGCCCGGGACCGGATCTCGTTCGCCCGGGCGCTCCGGAGGGCCCAGGACGCGCCGGCGATGGCGAGTCGCTCGGTGAACGCCGTACAGGCCTTCGTGGACATCCTCGACGAGTTGACCGCGATGGTGGACTCGGGTGCACCGCCGGACGACATCCTGGACGTCGCGCTGCACCGGTCCGGGTACTACGAGGAGCTGCAGAAGTCACCGGATCCGCAGGACGAGACCCGGCTGGAGAACCTGGACGAGTTCATCTCGGTCGCCCGGGAGTTCGTCGAGGAGCGGACGGCCGCCGGTGAAGCGGCCGATCTGCAGGCGTTCCTCGAGCGGGTCGCGCTGGTGGCCGACGCGGACCAGATCCCGGACGCGGCCGACGACGGCGGTGTGGTCACGTTGATGACCCTGCACACCGCGAAGGGCCTGGAGTTCCCGGTGGTGTTCCTGACCGGGATGGAGGACGGCGTCTTCCCGCACTCGCGGTCGCTCACCGACCTGAAGGAGCTCGAGGAGGAGCGGCGGCTCGCGTACGTCGGGATCACCCGGGCGCGGCAGCGGCTGGCGATCTCCCGGGCCGCGGTCCGGTCGGCGTACGGCGCTCCGCAGCACAACCCGCCGTCCCGGTTCCTGGAGGAGATCCCGGCCGAGCTGCTCGACTGGCGGCGCGACGAGTCCGCGATCACCCGCTGGTCCGGCACCGGTACGTCGAGGGGCAGCGGCATCTCCAGTCGCTACGAGCCTCCCCGCCGTACCGCCTCCGACAAGCCGGTGATCAGCCTCAACCCGGGCGACCGGGTCGTCCACGACAGCTTCGGGATGGGCACCGTGGTGGTCGTCCGCGGCGAGGGCCAACAGGCTCAGGCCGACATCGATTTCGGCTCAGAAGGTGTGAAGCGGCTGCTGTTGCGGTATGCACCGGTGGAGAAGATCTGAATCAAGATTCTGGGACGCTGCGTTGCATCTGGCCCCGGGATTGAGACAATCGAGGATCTTCGGCCCTCCCCCGGAAGCTGTCCCCCCATGTCCAAGTCGGTAGCAGGCAGTAACCGCCGGATCATCCTGGCGGGAGCCAACCCTGGGCTGCGGCTGTTCGACGAGTCCGGCAAGGTGACGGCGTACGCGTCGATCTGGATGGTCGACTGGTCGATCCGCGGCGCCGGTACGGCGGTCGTCCTCTGGTTCGACGGGATCGTCCGGGTGGTGTCCGAGGACGTCGACCTGGCGGCCTGGCTGGAGCGCTACTTCGTCCGCTCGTTCCTCGAGGTGCAGGGCCTGCCCTGGCACGAGCCGGCGATCGAGCGCGACCTGGTCCAGGTCTCGATGAACCTGGCCGACGGCCTCAGCGCCAAGGCGGCCGACATCCAGATCGAGATGGGCGGCGTTCTCGACCGCCGGCTGTTCGCGACCGACAACTTCCAGCTCGGCGAGGGCAACCACAGCCTCAGCCTGGTGATCGCCCCGGTCCGGTCCGCGACCGTCTCGATCGGCGGCGCCTCGGTCCCCGGCTTCGTCCAGGTCGACGGCTCACCCGACAAGCCCGGCTCGTCCGCCTTCCTCACCACCGCCGAGGTCTGGCGCCGCTAAAGCCGCAGCGCCCACCAGTTGTCCATCCGCTCGACCGCGTCAGTGCCGCCGTCGAGCACGCGCTGCAGCCGGAACAAGTACGCCGCGATCCCCGCCGCACCCTGCATCCAGCCGACGCCCGGCGGCAGCAGCGGCTCCTCGTTGCGGTGTTCAACGAAACGCCAGTACGCCGTGCCATCTTCCTGAAACGCCCGCTGCACAAGGGCATCCGCGAGCCGTACGGCGAACTCGAGGTCCTGCTCGTCGCCGTCGCGGTGCCACGCGTCCAGGAATGCGTCGCCGGCTCCCGCCGTACCGCAGCAGCGTCCGTCGTTGTCCCAGAAGCCCGGGTAGAGCCGCTCGGGCACACCGGAGTAGCGCACGCTGTCCAGACACCGCCGATGCCAACCGGCCGGCGTCTCACCGGCCACCTTGTCCACTCCGGCGTACTCGAGTGCGCGGAACAGGAGCGACGTACCAGGGCCGCCGTGGCACCAGTTGTAGGTGTACTCGTCGCCGTGGCGCTCCTCCCACGGGATGATGCGCGGCACCCGGAAACCCTTGTCGTCGTTGATCCCGAGCGTGACCAGGTGCTCGGCACCGCCACGGGCCGCGTCGATCAGGTCCGGGCGGTCGAGCTCGACGCCCGCGACCGCGAGCACAGCCGCGATCCCGGCCAGACCGTGCGAGAAGTTCGGCATCTCGCCCTTCTGCTCGGGTCCGGGCCAGAAGCGGCGTGGGATGAACTGCCAGTTCGCCGGCTCCTCCTTCTCGCCCAGGAGCAGGTCGGCGGCTCGCTCAGCCAGCGGGCGCGCGTCGTCGCCGTGTCGACCGGCCCAGAGAGCGCCCATCAGGACGGCGCCGGTGCCGAGTGTCGCGTCGCTCGCAACGGCGTCGGGGAGGTAGTTCGGCGGGTCGAGGAAGCTCTCGTGCCAGCCGTTGTCCATCGTGAGCTCGGTGATCCGGTCCAGAGCCGACGGCGTGCCCTGTTCACCGAGGGCGGTGAGGACGCCGATCGCGCTGACCAGACCGTCGAAGTAGGTGATCGAGGTTTCGGTCGGGATCGCGGTGCGGATCTGGTCGGCGATCGCACCGGCCAATGCGGTTTCCTCGGCTGACCACACGCGGGTGAGCTTGATCTCGGCCAGTGCGTGCGCGAGTCCGCCGATTCCGCTGTGCATGCCCTCGCGGTACTCCTCCGGCTTGTCACCGCCGGCCGCCTCGGGGATCCACGGGCCGGCGTCGTCCCACTGCACCTGCTGGAGGACCCAACCCCAGGCGGCTTCGCCGAGTTCGCCGTACTGCGTCGTGGTCATGGCCGGGCGTTCCGGAGCCGGATGCCGCTCCACTCCAGGGTGCTGGTGATGACCTCGGACCAGAAGTCGTGCAGCCGGGACAGCACACGCAACTGGATGCCGGCTTCGTCGTGCAGTTCGAAGAGGTCGCCGACGCGCTCGGGTGGACCCAGCGGCCGGACCTCAGCGGTTGCGACGACGGCGGCGTCGTACTCGGTGAACGCGTCGGCGGACAGCCGGTAGGCATAGAGCTTGACCGAGCGCATCGCGTCCAGCCAGGAGTACTCGACGGCGTGCACACGGGTGCCGGAGCCGGCGCCGATGATGCGGTCGCGGTCGTTGGAAGTGGTCGAGGGGCCCACCCACGCCATCGCGCGGGGGCACTGCCTCGGGAACCAGTAGTCGGGAGCTCGGTCGTGGCCGACGGCCCAGACGTACGGAGTGGCCTGCTGCGCCGTCCTGGCGACGTGCGGCCGGAAGACCTCGATGGTCGGATCTTCGGAGAAGTGCAGTACCTCACCAGGCGCCGGACGCATGCCCGGCAGCTTAGTCAGGTTCCAGGGCGGAGCGCCCGGGGATTTCTACGGGTTGAGGCCGCAGTGGTCGCGCAGCCAGGGCATCGGGTCGGTCGCGTCGCCGCCGTCCGGGTGGACCTCGAAGTGCAGGTGCGGGCCGGTGGTGTTACCGGTCATCCCGACCGCGCCGACCTGGTCACCGGCGTACACGGTCTCGCCGACCGACACGCTGAACTTCGACATGTGGTTGTACCAGGTGACGGTGCCGTCCTCATGCCGGACCTGGACCTGGCGGCCGTACGCGCCGGCCCAGTCGGCGAAGACCACCACACCCTTCATCACGGACCGGATCGAGGTGCCGACCGGGGCGGCGAAGTCGGTGCCGGTGTGGTTGCGAGCCCAGCGGCTGCCGCCCTGACCGAAGGTCGCGGTGATGTGGTAGCCGGAGATCATCATCTCGCAGCGGCTGGCCGACTCGCGGAGCTTCTTCTCGGCCGCATCGGCCGCGGCCTTGGCCTTGGCGAGGGCGGAGGCGCGCTTGGCCGTGAGGGCCTGGGTGGCGGTGAGCTTGGCGGCCCGGGCCTTGGCCAGCTGGGCGGCGGCGGCCTGCTTCTTGTTCGTCTCGTTGCCGGCGAGCTGGACCCGGGAGGAGTCACGGGTGGCGAGCTGGCGGGCCTGGATACGTGCCGTGGTGATGCCGGACAGTTGCCCGTTGTCGATGCTGAGGGCGGCGAGGTTGACCGCGGAGTTCGCCTGGGTCGGCGAGGCGAGGGTGCTGTGGCTGAATCCCACAGCTCCTGCCGCCGCAGCGAGCGCTGCGGTCAAACCGACGATCTGAGTACTACTGGGGGTGTTACGCCTGGCAACACGATGCTTGGCACTGTGACGTCCTGCGCCGGTTTTGCGCGCAGCGTTGCCTGGCGTGACGCGGTCGCCCGCGACACGGTGCTGGGACACAACGTGGCCTTTCGGTCACAGGGGAGGGGCTAGGGGAGGGGCCAAGGCCTTCTCCGACCCCGGGGAGGTTTTATTCCCCCTGGGGACTCACGCACGATAACGGATGAGTCACGAGGCGACAAACCCTGCCACCCACTTTTTGCCGTCTCCTTCACGAAACCTTTGCATGCGCGCCTGCACGTGCATCCGCCGCAACCGCCCAGAAAGCTGCCTTGTCAGGCAAATCTGCGCATGTCAGGACAACTGAGGCTGTCAGGCGACGGTGTTCTCGTCGTTTTGCTCGTCGAGCTGGGCCAGCATCCCGGTGATCTGGTGCACGACCTCGCCATGGAACGGCAGGGACAGGTGGCCCACGCCGCGAACCCGCACGTTACTCGCCAGCAGATCGGGATGCCGAATCCGGGCCCGCCGCTGCGGCACGATCAGTTGGTCGACGTCGCTGTAGAACGCGACGAACCTGGTCCGGCAGTCAGGTGCCGGCTCGGCCAGCTCGGCCATCAGGTCGCTGTCCGGGCGGACCTGCTTGACCAGCGGCCACGGCAGCAGCCGCGCGGCAACGGTGCCCTCGTGCGGGGTGCCGAGGGTGACGCAGGTGTGTACCCGCTCATGACCGCCGAGCCGCTGGATGTAGTACCTCGCGATCAGTCCGCCCAGGCTGTGCCCGACCAGATGGATCTGGTCCGACCCGGACTCCTCGCAGATCCGCTCGATCTCGTCGCCCATCCGTTCCGCGGTACGGCGTACGTCCAAGGTCAACGGTGAGTACGAGAAGGTGTGGATGCTGCTGAAGCCGCGACGCAGCAGTTGCCGGCGCATCAGGGCGAAAACGGTGTGATTGTCGATGATCCCGTGGGCCAGCAGGATCGGCGTACCGGCGGCCCGGACGTCATGGACCAGCAGGCCGCGCTGGGCAGGGGTCAGGCCGGTCAGGTTGAGTCTCTCGGTACGAGAGCCCGATCCGCTGACCAGGCCGAGCGGATACATCGCCAGATGGGTGGTCAGCCACCCGATCTCTACGGCCGCGCCCTGCAGGACGCGAGGTGACAGCGCGGACCGCGCGCCGTACATGAGTCCGTCCAGTGCACCGCGGACGCCGTCCTGCCAGGAACCGCCGGCCGCCGCAACTGCTTGGCCCGGCTCGTCCACCGCCTCGCTGCTCATGGGCGACTCCTCACGCAACCAGACCCCCCGAATTGGTCCGATCTCTTCCAAGGTAACCGGTTCACTCCCGGCGTGTCGGGGAACACACACCTCCGTGTCTTATCCGTGAGGTTCGGCTCGGATAGCCTGCGAATCTGGACGCAACGCGGCGCTCCAGTACGGAAAGGCCACCGGACATGCCCCCCACCAGCCCTCTGCGGGTCGTCGTCGCCAAGCCGGGCCTGGACGGCCACGACCGCGGCGCGAAGGTCGTTGCCCGGGCGCTGCGGGATGCCGGTATGGAGGTCATCTACACCGGTCTGCACCAGACACCGGAGCAGATCGTCGAGACCGCGATCGCGGAGGACGCCGACGCGATCGGCCTGTCGGTGCTGTCCGGTGCGCATATGACCCTGTTCAAGCGAGTCCGTGAGTTGCTCACCGAGCGGGACGCCGACGACATCGTGGTGTTCGGCGGCGGCATCATCCCGGACGCCGATCTGCAGCCGCTGGCCGAGCTCGGCGTCCACAAGATCTTCACTCCCGGCGCCACCACCACCGAGATCGTCGAGTGGGTCCGCGCCCACGTCGGCGACGCCTCCGCCTCGCCTGCCTGAGGCGCTCGGAGAGATCCGTTCCGCTCCGGAGCGTGATGACGACTGCGTGGAGTCGTTCTGAACGAATACCGTCCGTTCAGCTAGGTTACTAACCGGTAATACCGAATCGTTAAGGAAGACCCGGTTGTGCGGACTGTCGAATCGCGGTCGCATACAGCCATGCGGCTGTCCGTTGCAGAGGCTGTCGAGCGGCAAGGTGTGTGGCTCAGGACACATCACCCCCGTCGTCGGTTACTGTCCGGACATGCGGGATCGCAGCGCGGTGGGGGACTGTGAACCACTGACGCAGGACAAAGTGATGTCCCATCGGGAGAGGGCAGGTAAACGATGAGGTTTGAACGATCACACACACGCAAGGCGGTCGCTCTGGCCGTCGCCGGCAGCTTGGTGCTGCTCGCATCCGCGTGTGGCGGTGACGACGGGAGCGGTGACGACAGCGGCTCGACCGGGGGAGCACTGGAGGGTCGCGGCCCGATCAACTTTGCCACCGGCAAGGACACCTCCGGGAACCTGACGAACCAGGTCGCGGCGTGGAACTCCCAGCACCCGGACGAGAAGGTCACGGTGACCGAGCTGCCCGAGTCTGCGGACCAGCAGCGGGCCCAGATGATCTCGAACGCCCAGATCAAGTCCGACGCGTTCAGCGTGCTGAACCTGGACGTGGTCTGGACCGCCGAGTTCGCCGCGAACCGCTGGATCACCGAACTGCCGGAGGACCAGTTCCCGGATCTCGGCAAGTTGCTGCCGTCGACGCTCGACACGGCCAAGTACAAAGAAAAGCTGTACGCCGTCCCGGTCACGTCCGACGGTGGTCTGCTGTACTACCGCAAGGACCTGCTGGACAAGGCAGGCGTGCAGCCGCCGAAGACCTGGACGGAGATGCAGGAGGCCTGCACGAAGGTCAAGGCGCTGCCCGAGGCCAAGTCGGCCAGCTGCTACGCGGGTCAGTTCGAGAAGTACGAGGGCCTGACGGTGAACTTCTCCGAGGCCGTCAACGGTGCGGGCGGTGTCGTCGTCGGTGACGACGGCAAGCCGAACGTGGACACCCCGGAGGCGCTGGCCGGGCTGACCTTCCTGGTGGACGGCTTCAAGTCCGGGATGATTCCGAAGGCTGCCATCACCTACCAGGAGGAGCCGGGCCGCCGGGCGTTCCAGGAAGGCAACCTGATCTTCCACCGGAACTGGCCGTACGTGTACGCGCTGGCGGGCAAGACCGACGGTTCGTCGAAGATCGCCGGCAAGTTCGCGGTCGCGGCGCTGCCGGGCAAGGACGGCGCGGGTGTGTCCACGCTGGGTGGCCACAACTACGCGATCTCCGAGTTCACCAAGAACAAGGCGACCGCGGCGGACTTCATCAAGTTCATGTCCAGCGAGGAGCGGCAGAAGGCGAACATCGAGAAGACCTCGCAGGCGCCGACCTGGGCTTCGCTGTACGACGACCCCGCGCTGAACAAGCAGTTCCCGTACCTGGCTCCGCTGAAGGCCTCCATCGAGACCGCGAAGTCGCGGCCCAAGGTGGTCAAGTACGGCGATGTCACCACGGCCATCCAGGAAGCGGCGTACGGCGCTCTGACCGGTACGACGCCACCGAAGGATGCGCTGGCCGACCTGCAGACCAAGTTGAGCACGCTCATCACGCAATGACCGAAGCGGCGGGGCCGGCGCGGAGCTTCACCGCTGCGTGCCGGCCCCGGCCTGTCGCTGCCCGCCGGAAGCGGGCGGAAAGAAGGAGGCAGAGGTGAGTACATCCGCACCGGTCGCCCAGCGGCCGACGCCGGAAACAACCAAGAAGCCCAAGCGGAGCTCGTTCAACGAGGGCACCGGCCGGCTGGCCGCGCTGCTGTTGTCGCCGACCATGATCGTGCTGATCCTCGTCGTGGGACTGCCGATCCTGGCGGCGTTGCGCGAGTCGCTGTACCAGAGTGGTCAACGGATCGACGAGTCGGGCTTCGTCGTCCAGGGCTCCGAATTCGTGGGTCTCGAGAACTACACGGCGATCTTCTCCGGCGAGACCGGCGAACGATTCTGGAACGCTTTCTACAACACCACGTTCTTCACCGTCACTTGTGTGCTCCTGGAGACCACGTTGGGTGTCGCGATGGCCCTGGTGATGCACAAGGCGTTCAAGGGCCGCGGCATCGTGCGGGCCAGCATCCTGGTCCCGTGGGCGATCCCGACCGTCGTCTCCGCGCTGCTGTGGAAGTGGATCTTCCAGGCCGACGGCATCGCCAACTCGATGCTCGGCACGCAGATCCTGTGGTCCACCGAGGGCTGGCAGTCGGTGCTGTCGGTCATCATCGCCGACACCTGGAAGACCGCGCCGTTCATCGGGCTGCTGGTACTCGCGGGCCTGCAGACGATCCCGGACGAGGTCTACGAGGCCGCCAAGGTCGACGGCGCCAAGGTGTGGTCGACGTTCATCCACATCACCATGCCGTTGGTGAAGCCGGCGCTGCTGGTGGCAGTGCTGTTCCGCATCCTCGACACACTGCGGATCTTCGACCTGCCGTTCGTGCTGGTCGGCCCGAACAAGGAGTCGGTCGAGACGCTGTCGATCCTGGCGTACCTCGAAGCCAACCAGACGCGGTACGGGCCGGCGGCGGCGTACGCGACCTTGCTGTTCATCTACGTCGCTGTGGTCGCCTACGTGTTCGTCAAGCTGCTGGGTGCCGACGTGTTCGGTGACGCCATCCAGCGGAAGGCGAAGAAGAAGGGCAGCAACGGGCGAGGCCGGGGCAAGCAGCAGGACCCGGGCGCCCCAGTGGCCGGACTGACCGCCGGTGGCGGCTTAGGAGGTGAATGATGTCTGTTGCTGAGAAGGCCCCGAAGATGATCGACGTCAAGGCTGCCGAGGCGCCGTGGTACCGGCGTTGGCTGCCGCTGATCGGTGTCGCGCTGATCGTGCTCTACTGCCTGGTGCCGTTCTTCTGGATGGTGGTGTCGTCGCTGCGCCGGCCGACCGACCAGTTCGAGAACTCGATCATTCCGTCGCCGATTTCCTTCACCAACTTCGCCGACGTGTTCAAGCCCGGTACCGGGTTCCAGCGCGCTCTGCTGAACAGCCTGATCGTGGCCGGCACGGTGACGATCCTGACGCTGATCATCGGGATGGTGGCGGCCTACACCCTGGCCCGGCTGGAGTTCCGGGGCAAGAACTTCGTGCTGGCGATCATCATCGTCACCTCGATGTTCCCGGGGATCTCGCTGGTGATCCCGCTGAAGAAACTGTTCAGCGACATCGAGTGGATCAACACCTACCAGGCGATGATCGTGCCCAGCCTGTCGTTCGCACTACCACTGGCGGTGTGGCTCCTGACAGCGTTCTTCCGGCAGATGCCGCGAGAGCTCGAGCAGGCCGCGATGGTCGACGGCTGTACGCCGGCCCAGGCGTTCCGCAAGGTGATCCTCCCGCTGGCAGCACCGGGTGTGTTCACCACCGCGATCATCACCTTCATCGCGGCCTGGAACGAGTTCCTGATCGCGCTGAGCATGGTGAACAAGAAGGAGTACCAGACCGCCAACGTGGTGATCTCGCAGTTCACCGGTACGTCGGGACGTGACCAACCGTTCGGCAGCCAGATGGCCGCCGGCGTGGTCGTCACCATCCCACTGGTGATCGCGGTGCTCCTGTTCCAGCGCCGTATCGTCGCCGGCCTCACGGCAGGTGGCGTGAAGTGAGTTTGTTCCGCAACCGGGCGGATCGGACCGCCGCGACCGGGATGACCGGGCGCGGCGGGACCGCGAAGACCGGGAGCGGAGGGACCGGGAGGAACGCGATCGACGCGATCGTGAGGACCGGGACCGATGGGAACGAGAGGAACGGGACCGCCGCGACCGAGAAGCCCGCGCCCGCTTCCGCTAACAGTAGAAGGCCGGAGCCGCCCACGCGGCTCCGGCCTTTTGCTTTGTGCGCAGGCCTTTGGTGGTGGCGGTCGAGACGGTTTGAGGGTTGTCCGAGGGCACATCTAAAGTGACCCCGCCGCCGCGAGATCCTCAGCACGCTGACTGGCCTCGGGCTGCAGGTCTATCTCTATCGAGCACAGGTCGCCGGCCGTCCGATCCGTGCCGGGCGGGACGAGTGCCTGCGCGCGCTGATTCCCGCTCTGCTGGAACTCGACGTCACCAGGTTGGTGATCGAGTCGTGCAGTCAGGACCGGCGAGACAACCAGGTCATCCAGCCGATCGCGCAGAAGTTCGTCGCCGACGGCCGGTTCGCGTGGCTTCACTCGGCTCCGGCGGCCGATCCACTGCTGTGGGCTGCGGATGCCACCGCCTGGGCGTTCGGCAAGGGTGGCGATTGGCGGCGCCGGGTGAAGGATCTCGTTGCGTGCGTCGTAGATCTGACCTAGAACCTGGCCCAGACGCGCGAAACCCGGGCGACCAGTCGTCCGGCTGGCTCCCGGGTCCACTTCCTCAGGCTATTGCCCTGGCGTAGTCAGTATATCCACACATTCTGTGACCACACGATTGTGAATGCTGCGCGAACCGGGAGCCAATCGGCCTGCTGGCTCCCGGGTTCACTTCTGCGGCTATGGCCTTGGCCTGTTCGGTTCTAGAGCTCGAGCCAGGCGGTGGTGTCGGTGGGGAGTTGGCCGTCTGTGAGGGGCTGGCTGGTGAGGAGGACTTGGTTGTGGGTGGGGAGGGGGATGGGGGTGTCGCTGAGGTTGGTGAGGCAGCGGAAGTTGGGGGAGCGGGTGAAGGAGAGGACGCTGGCGGGGGTGTCTTCGTCCCAGATGAGGCGGCCTTCGCCCAGGGCCTCGGTGGAGCGGCGGATGCGGAGGGCGGCCTTGTAGAGGTTTAGGTGGCTGTCCGGGACGGATGCCTGGGCCTCGGCGGTCAGCGAGGACCAGTTGGCCGGTTGAGGTAGCCACGGCTGGCCGGCGCCAGTGCCGAAGCCGAAGGGCGGCTCGGTGCCGGACCACGGGATGGGTACTCGGCAGCCGTCGCGGCCGCGGGCAGTGTGGCCGGAGCGCTCCCAAACAGGGTCGTCCAGGACTTCCTCCGGCAGGTCCTCGACCTCGGGCAGGCCGAGCTCGTCACCTTGGTAGATGTACGCCCCACCAGGTAGCGCGAGCTCGAGCAACGCCGCCGCGCGGGCCCGGCGCCGGCCGAGCTCCAGGTCGGTCGGTACGACGCCCGCACCTTCCAACGCATCCCGCTGATCCCGGCCGTACCGCGTCCGGTGCCGGATGGTGTCGTGGTTGCTCAGCACCCACGTCGCCGGCGCACCCACGGCCCACAGGTTGTCCGTGGTGTGGTCGATGACCTCGCGCAACTCCTTCGCGTCCCAGGCACACTGCAGTACGTCGAAGTTGAACGCGGAGTGCAGTTCGTTCGGACGCACATACTGCGCCAGTCGCTCGGCCGGTGACAGCCACGCCTCGGCCACGAACACCCGCGGCCCAAGTGGGGTATCGGCGTACTCGTCGGCGATCGTCCGCCACCGCTGGTGGATGGTGTGGACTCCGGGCTGGTCGTACGTCGGGTTGCCGACGTACTTCTCCCGCGTCGGCTGCCCGTTGTGCAGCGGTACGTCGGGCAGCGCCGGATCCTTGGCCATCGAGTCGGCCACGTCGATCCGGAACCCGTCGATACCGCGGTCGAACCAGAAGCGCAGGATCGCGTCGAACTCCTCGATCACCTTCGGGTGGTCCCAGTTCCAGTCCGGCTGGGAGATGTCGAACAGGTGCAGGTACCACTGCCCGTCCTCGATCTGCTGCCAGGCGCCGCCGCCGAACGCGGCCGGCCAGTTGGTCGGCGGCAGACCGCCCGGCTTGCCGTCGCGGAACCAGAACAGGTCCCGTTCCGGAGAGCCCTTACCCGCCGCCAGGGCGGCCTTGAACCACGGGTGCTCCCAGGAGCAGTGGTTCGGGACCAGGTCGATCAGGATCCGGATCCCGAGCGTGTGCGCCTCGGCGATCAGCGCGTCGGCGTCCGCCAGGGTGCCGAAATCGGGGTTGATGCCCCGGTAGTCGGACACGTCGTACCCGCCGTCGAGGAGCGGGGACGGGTACCAGGGGCTGATCCAGATGGCGTCGATGCCGAGATCGGCGAGGTAGGGCAGCCGGGCCCGGATGCCGTTCACGTCGCCGGTGCCGTCACCATTGGCGTCGGCGAAGGAACGGGGGTACACCTGGTAGACGACGGCGCTACGCCACCAGTCGTCAGCTGGTCTGGTCGCTGCAGAGGTCATACGTCAAGCCTTTCACGGACAGGCAAGACGGCTGTGACGGTCGTCTCAGCGTGCACCCCGGCTGTTGCTGAGGACGCCGGGGTGGCTAGTCTCAGGCCGACGGAACGCGCCGGCGACCGTGCCCTCCATCGGGAACTGCCCGCCTGCCGCGGCCTACTCGAACAGGTGCGAGAGAGGGACCACAGTCGTGGACTTGATGGAATACCAGGCGAAGACTGTCTTCGCCAAGCATGGAGTGCGGACGACCGTGGGTGAGGTCGTCACCACTGCAGAAGAAGCCCGCGCGGCGGCCGAGAAGATCGGCGGCCGGGTCGTGGTGAAGGCCCAGGTGAAGACCGGCGGCCGCGGTAAGGCCGGTGGCGTGAAGCTGGCCTCCTCGCCGGACGAGGCGGAGGAGAAGGCCCGCGAGATCCTCGGTCTGGACATCAAGGGCCACATCGTCAAGACGCTGAACATCGTCCCGGCCGCGGCGATCGCGGAGGAGTACTACTTCTCCTTCCTGATCGACCGGGCGAACCGGAACTACCTGTGCATCGCGTCGGCGGCCGGCGGTATGGAGATCGAGGAGGTCGCGCACACCAACCCTGAGGCGGTGGCGAAGATCTCGATCGACCCGGCCGTCGGGGTGGACGAGGCCAAGGCCCGGGAGATCGCGCAGGCGGCGAAGTACCCGGACGAGATCCTCGACGCAGTCGCGCCTGAGATCGTCAAGCTGTACGAGGTGTTCATCAGCGAGGACGCGTCGCTGGTCGAGGTGAACCCGCTGGTCAAGCTCGAGGACGGCAACGTCGAGGCGCTGGACGGCAAGGTCACGCTGGACGAGAACGCGGACTTCCGGCACCCCGAGCACGCCGAGTTCGAGGACGCGTCCGCGGACGACCCGCTGGAGGCGGCGGCCAAGGCCAAGGGCCTGAACTACGTGAAGCTGGACGGCTCTGTCGGCATCATCGGCAACGGCGCCGGCCTGGTCATGTCCACGCTCGACGTCGTCGCGTACGCCGGTGAGGAGTTCGGCGGCGTGAAGCCGGCGAACTTCCTCGACATCGGTGGTGGCGCATCGGCGGAGGTGATGGCGAACGGCCTGGAGATCATCATCTCCGACGCCCAGGTGGAGAGCGTTTTCGTCAACGTCTTCGGCGGCATCACGGCCTGTGACGCGGTCGCGAACGGCATCGTGCAGGCGTTCGAGCTGCTGGCGAGCCGCGACGAGCACGTCACCAAGCCGCTGGTCGTCCGGCTGGACGGCAACAACGCCGAGGAGGGCCGCCGCATCCTCGACGAGGCCGGGCTGGCCGGTCTGGAGCGGGTCGACACGATGGACGGCGCCGCCAAGCGGGCCGCCGAGCTGGCTGCGAAGTAAGGGATCGCTGAACAATGTCTATCTTCCTGACCAAGGACAGCAAGGTCATCGTCCAGGGCATGACCGGCTCGGAAGGCACCAAGCACACCACCCGGATGCTTGCCTCCGGCACCAACATCGTCGGCGGCGTGAACCCGCGCAAGGCCGGCCAGAGCCAGGACTTCGACGGCAAAGCGGTACCGGTCTTCGGCACCGTGGCGGACGCGGTGAAGGAGACCGGGGCGAACGTCTCGGTCATCTTCGTGCCGCCGAAGTTCACCAAGGACGCCGTCATCGAGGCGATCGAGGCGGCGGTGCCGCTGGTCGTGGTGATCACCGAGGGCGTGCCGGTACACGACACGGCCGCGTTCTTCGCCGCCGCGCAGGCGTCCGGCATCACCCGGATCATCGGCCCGAACTGCCCCGGCATCATCACGCCGGGTGAGTCGAACGCCGGCATCATCCCGGCCGACATCGCCGGCCAGGGCCGGATCGGGCTGGTGTCGAAGTCGGGCACGCTGACGTACCAGATGATGTACGAACTGCGTGACTTCGGGTTCTCCACCGCGATCGGTATCGGTGGCGACCCGATCATCGGGACGACGCACATCGACGCGCTGCGGGCGTTCCAGGACGACCCGGACACCGACGCGATCGTGATGATCGGTGAGATCGGTGGTGACGCCGAGGAGCGGGCGGCCGCGTTCATCAAGGAGAACGTGACCAAGCCGGTCGTCGGCTATGTGGCCGGGTTCACCGCGCCGGAGGGCAAGACGATGGGTCACGCGGGTGCGATCGTGTCCGGTTCGTCCGGTACGGCGGCCGCGAAGCAGGAGGCCCTCGAGGCCGTCGGCGTGAAGGTCGGCAAGACGCCGTCCGAGACCGCCAACCTGATGCGCGAGATCATGCAGGGTCTGACC
This sequence comes from Kribbella steppae, assembly GCF_004342025.1. GTDB lineage: Bacteria > Actinomycetota > Actinomycetes > Propionibacteriales > Kribbellaceae > Kribbella > Kribbella steppae. The sequence goes on from NZ_SLWN01000003.1 coordinate 558,614, forward strand.
AAGTAAGCAGCAGGACGACGAGCGGCCCCGGGACATCCCCGGGGCCGTTTCGTTCGGTGAAGCTACTTGTACGTCGCCGAGCGTTCGGCGGCCCGGGTCACGGTGTCGTTGAAGGCGGTGTCGGAGATGTCCAGGCCCTTCAGCACCGGGAACAGGACGTAGACGGCCTGGGCCCCGGACGAGGCGATGCCGATCCGGTAGGTGAAGGTCTTCCCGCCACCGGTGTCGTACGACGCCCGCCAGCTCTCGCCCTTGATCAGGCGCGTCGACACCGTGCCGGTCGACTCCACCTTCGCGTTCGAGACGCTCTTCTCACAACCGTCGACGTTCTTGCGGACCTGGTCGGCGAAGGCCTTCGCGGCGGCCGGGGTGGCGAACTTCGCCACCATGTCGTCCAGGCCGAACTCGGTCGGTACCTTCGCCTCCGGTGTCACGTAGGTCAGCGTGGTGGACTTCGTCGCCTTGGCCTTCTTCAGGTCGATCTTCTCGCAGCCCGTGCCGGCGCCGGTCTTGGTGCCCCCGCTGCTCACCCACGGCTTGTCGATACCGCTCAGCACCGGCAGGTCGACCGGCGCCATGAACCCGGGCGCCTCGGTGGTCGGCAGCAGAGCGGGTTTGGCCAGCGGAGCTCCGGTGCCGCAACCGCCGGTCTGGGCGCAGATCCGCTTCAGTCCGGCCGTCGCCGCGGCCAGCACCGGCTCGGGCTTGGGCGGCGTACCGGCGATGGAGTCGTGCTCGAGCACCATGGTGGCCTGGCCGGCGACCGCGACGGCGACGGTCTTGTACTTCGTCTTGGCGCCGTACGGCTGGCCGAAGACCGCGAGTATGCCGCGCTCGCCGACGCCGGTGGTGACGTAGCTGGAGGTCAGCCGGATCTGTGGGGTGGAGCAGGCGCTCAGCCAGCCGACTATCGAGGTGTAGGCCTTGGCCGCGGCGGACTTGTCGTTCGACACCTCGACGTACTGGACCGCGGTGTCCTTGGTGGCCGAGTTCTGGAAGGTGCGGACCCAGGTGCGCTGGCCGGCCGGGTCGGCGAACCGCTGGGACTGGCAGACGAACGAGCGCTCCGGGGCGCTGCTGCCGTCGAGGGTCTTGGTGATCGCCCAGGCGCCGGTCGCGCCGAGCGGCTTGGCCGTGGTGGCGTCGAGCAGGACCTTGGCATCGGTCAGCACGTTCGTGTCGGCCGACTTGTCGTCGGCGGAGCCGGAGTTCGGACCGGACGTGTCGTCGCCGCCGAAAGCGTTCAGGGCAGCGACACCGCCGCCGCCGACCAGCACGACGACCGCGATACCTGCGGCGATCGTCTGGTTCCGTTTGCGCGCCTTCTGCCGGCGTGCCTCCCGTGCAGCGGCGCGACCGCCGCCGCGGGGTGCGCGGTGGGAACCGGCCAAAGCTCGACCTCCTGACTGATTCCACCCGACAGTACCCGGTGGTCCCTGGTCGTCCCCACTCAGCCGGATTGCGGACACCAGCAGGTGCCCATCCGCCAACTGAGCGTGAACAAGCGGGGGAAGTCTTCCATATCCGGCGTGTCAGAACGAGTGGTCCCCCGGCGCGGGAGACCATGGGAGCCAGATGACCGACATGCTGAGCCGTCCGGGCGCCCGTGATGGCGGACCACACCAGGCGCCCGGACCTACACCGTCCGAGGTCGCCGCCCCGACCAAGCCGGTGGTCCTGTCGGCAGTGATCTCCGCCGGGGCGTGCCTGCTCACCGGTCTGCTCACCTGCGCCGCGGTCGCCGTGATCGGCTGGCTGGCTGCCACCTTCGGCGGCGCCTCCGGAGCGATCCGCGCGGGTGCCTCGGTCTGGCTGGTCGCCCACAAGGCCGGTGTGACACTCGGCAGTGGTGCAATCACGATCGCGCCGCTCGGACTCACGCTGTTCCTCGGCTGGTGCCTGTACCGCGGCGGCAAGTCCGCTGCCCGCAGCAGCGGGGCGGACCGCACCAAGGACCTCATTGTGCTGTCCGGCACGTTCGCCCTCGTCTATGGCCTGGGCGCCCTGATCATCGCCCTGCTCACGGCCGACGGCTCGCTGCGGGTGTCCCCGCTGTCCGCCTTCTTCGGTGCTGCCTCACTGGCCCTGGTCGCAGGGACCATCGGCGCACTGGTCGAGTCCGGGGCGGCCCAGGACATCGCTGACGCGACTCCCACCGGCCTGCGCGACGCCGTGCCGGCTGCGGCTGCCGCCGTACTGACGGTGATCGCCATCGCTTCACTGCTGTACGGCGTACTCCTGGCGATCCATTTCTCCCGCGTCACCGCGATGCTGGAGCTCCTGGACGCCGGTGTGGTCGGCTCGGTGGTGCTGTTCGCGATCTGCCTGACGCTGGTCCCGAACATGGTCCTGTACGTCGTCTCGTTCCTCGCCGGGCCTGGATTCCAGCTGGGAGTGGGTACGACGATCGCACCGACCGGTGTGGACGTGGGTAACTTGCCGGCGCTTCCGCTGCTGGCCGCCGTACCGGCTGATGGGGCGACACCGTCGTATCTGCTCGTGCTGACCGCTGTGGTGCCGCTGGTCGCCGGTGTGGTCGCTGGACTCGTAGTAGCCCGGCGTGGGCTGGCCGACGAGGACTCCGAGGCGCTGGGGTGGGATGCGTTCGCGCTGCGGGGCGGTATGGCCGCTCTGGTCGCCGGAGTGATGCTCTACGTGCTCATGGCGTTGTCAGGCGGTTCTGCCGGGTCCGGGCGGATGTCGGCCGTGGGGATCCCGGCCGCGCTGCCGGCAGCCGGCGTACTGGCTGCCGGGATGGCCATCGGCGCCTCGATCACGGCCGCGGTGATCGCCTCCCGCCGACCGGCTGACGGCGAGGCGGACGCCGGGCGATAAGCTTCGGCGCGTGACAGACCCGGTTGCGCCCACCCCCGAACCTGCGCGACTCGTCGTGCTCATCTCGGGATCGGGATCGAACCTGCAGGCCCTGCTGGACGCCTGCGCCGACCCGGCGTACGGCGCTCAGGTCGTCGCCGTCGGTGCCGACCGCGAGGGTGTCGCCGGGCTGGACCGGGCCGCCGACGCCGGGGTGCCGAGTTTCGTGCACAAGGTCAAGGACTACGCCGAGCGGACCGACTGGGACCGCGCGCTGACCGCGTCGGTGTCGGAGTACAAGCCGGATCTGGTCGTTTCGGCTGGCTTCCTGAAGCTGGTCGGGGATGACTTCCTGGCCGCGTTCGGCGACCGGTACATCAACACGCACAACGCGCTGCTGCCGTCCTTTCCCGGGATCCACGGGCCGCGGGACGCGCTCGAGTACGGCGTGAAGGTGGCCGGCGCGACCCTGTTCTTCGTCGACGGTGGGGTCGACACCGGGCCGATCATCGCGCAGGTCGTCGTACCCGTGGAGGACGACGACACCGAAGAAACCCTGACCGAACGGATCAAGGAGGTCGAACGCCGCCAGCTGGTGGAGTGGGTCGGCCGGCTGGTCCGCAACGGTTGGACCATCACCGGACGAAAGGTTCGACTGAAGTGAGCACCGACCGCAGGCCGATTCGCCGGGCGCTGATCAGCGTCTACGACAAGACCGGTCTGGAGGAGCTCGCGAAGGCACTCTCCGAGGCCGGCGTACAGCTGGTGTCGACCGGCTCCACCGCGGCCCGGATCGCGGCGGCCGGCGTACCGGTGACGAAGGTCGAGGAGCTGACCGGGTTCCCCGAGTGCCTGGACGGCCGGGTCAAGACGCTGCACCCGATGGTGCACGCGGGACTGCTCGCCGACGTCCGCAAGACCGACCACGTCGAGCAGTTGGCCGAGATGCGGGTGGAGCCGTTCGACCTGCTGGTGAGCAACCTCTACCCGTTCACCGAGACCGTCGCGTCCGGCGCGTCGGTAGACGAGTGCATCGAGCAGATCGACATCGGCGGGCCGTCGATGGTCCGCGGCGCCGCCAAGAACCACGCCAACGTCGCGGTCGTGGTCTCGCCGTCGCGCTACCCGGAGATCGTCGCCGCGCTGGCGTCCGGTGGGTTCAGCCTGGAGGAGCGGCAGCGACTGGCCGTGGACGCCTTCGTGCACACGGCGTCGTACGACGTTGCCGTCGCCTCCTGGATGGGCAGCGTGCTGACCGACACGTCGGAGGGTTCCGGCTTCCCGGCGTGGGTCGGAGCGACCTGGGACAAGTCCGCCGTGCTCCGGTACGGCGAGAACCCGCACCAGCCGGCCGCGCTCTACAGCAACGGTCGGGGCGGGCTCGCGGCTGCGGAGCAGCTGCACGGCAAGGAGATGTCGTACAACAACTACGTCGACGCCGACGCTGCCCGTCGTACGGCGTACGACTTCACCGAGCCGGCGGTCGCCATCATCAAGCACGCGAACCCGTGTGGCATCGCGGTCGGCAAGGACATCGCCGAGGCGCACCGCCGCGCCCACGAGTGCGACCCGGTGTCGGCGTACGGCGGTGTGATCGCGACGAACGCACCGGTGTCGGTGGACATGGCCAAGCAGGTCGCGGAGATCTTCACCGAGGTCCTGGTCGCACCGGCCTTCGGCGACGGTGCCGTCGAGATTCTGCAAGGAAAGAAGAACATCCGGCTGTTGGTCGCACCCGCTCTGTCTGATGCGGAGAAGGTCGAGATGCGGGCGGTGAGCGGTGGTCTGCTCCTGCAGCACACCGACCGCTTCCAGGCCCCGGGCGACGACCCGTCGGCGTGGCAGCTCGCGGCCGGATCTCCTGCATCACCTGAGGTGCTCGCGGATCTGGCGTTCGCGTGGAAGGCGTGCCGAGCGGTCAAGTCGAACGCGATCCTCCTCGCCGCGGACGGCGCCTCGGTCGGCGTCGGCATGGGCCAGGTCAACCGCGTCGACTCCTGCCGCCTCGCCGTCTCCCGAGCGGGCGAGCGGGCCGTAGGTTCGGTTGCCGCGTCGGACGCGTTCTTCCCGTTCCCAGACGGTCTCGAGGTCCTGATCGAAGGCGGCGTCAAGGCGGTCGTCCAGCCCGGCGGCTCAATCCGCGACGAGGCTGCTATCGAAGCCGCCGAAAAAGCCGGCATCACCATGTACTTCACCGGCACGCGCCACTTCTTCCACTGAGGCAGTCCTCGACGGCGGTGCGCATGAGCGCCGTACCGATGCCACTCCGCACGCGTGGGACGGATCTACCCAGCTGTTAGTTGGGGACGATGAGGGCGAGGGTGCCGATGGCTAGGCCTACGCCTAGGAGGAGGGCGGTGTCGAACATGCGGCCTCGGACGTGGAGGAGGCCCGCGGCGGAGTCGCTGAGGGATACGCGGAGTAGGCCGGCGAGGAGGACTGCTCCTGCGAAGACCAGTACGCCGTTGCGCCAGTTGTAGAAGGTGAGCAGGACCAAGCCGGTCGCGGCGACCAGGAGCGACAGGGCCAGAGGCCACTCACTCCGACGCTGAGCCTCGCCTGCCATCAGCACGTCACGCCCGCTTCGCGCGGAGCCGCCGCGTCAGTCACCGCGCGACGCTCGCTTCGGCGGCCTCGACGACATTGGTGAGGAGCATGGCTCGGGTCATCGGGCCGATGCCGCCGGGCATGGGGGCGATCCAGGCGGCCTTCTCGCGGGCGGCGGGCTCGATGTCGCCGACGATCTTGCCTTCGGCGTTGCGGCTGGTGCCGACATCGAGGAGTACGGCGCCGGGCTTGACCATGTCCGCGGTGATCAGCCCGGCGGACCCGGCTGCTGCGATCACGATGTCGCCGGTGCGGACCACACCGGCGAGGTCGGTCGTGCCGGTGTGGCACTGGGTCACGGTGGCGTTCTCGGAACGACGGGTGAACAGCAGCCCCATCGGACGACCCGCGGTCACGCCCCGGCCGACGACGACCACGTGGGCTCCGGCGATCGGTACGTCGTACCGGCGGAGGAGCTCGACGCAACCCTTCGGGGTGCACGGGAGCGGGCCGTCCTGGCCGAGGACGAGCTTGCCGAGGCTGACCGGGTGCAGGCCGTCGGCGTCCTTGATCGGGTTGATCAGGCCGAGGATCACGTTCGTGTCGACGTGCTTGGGCAGGGGGAGCTGGACGATGAAACCGGTGCAGTCCGGGTTCTCGTTGAGCTCGACGACCTTCGTGGCGATCTCGTCCTGGGTCGCCTCGGCCGGCAGCTCGACCTGGAGGGACGCGATGCCGACCGCGGCGCAGTCGCGGTGCTTGCCGGCCACGTACGCCCGGCTGCCCGGGTCGTCCCCGACCAGGATGGTGCCGAGCCCGGGAACCACGCCCTGCTCAGCCAGTTTCGCGACCCGGACCTTCAGCTCGTCCTTGATCGCCGCCGCCGTCGCCTTACCGTCCAGAATCTGCGCCGTCACGACGTAGGAGTCTGCCATGCACCGACGAGGCCCGAACCGCCAGGCCATCACAATCACCAGTCGGCCGGGCAGCCACGCGGGGCGCCCGGCTGAACTGTCCAGTTGTGATGGCCTCGGCGTCCGCCCCGCTGGGAATGCCCGACACCTTGCCACGGTTGAGCGAGATAGTTTATTGTTGAACTAACCGGAACGAGGAGACCACCATGCCCGCCGTGACCGTCAGCGACATCACCGTGTTGCCCCGCGTCCATCAGCCGGATCCGGCCGTCGCCAACGAGCGCGCGGTCCGGTCGGTGACGTCGGCCCCGAGCGGCTACGAGGGCGAGGGATTCCCGGTACGGCGTGCGTTCGCCGGAGTCGACCTGCGGGACCTCGACCCGTTCATCCACATGGACCAGATGGGTGAGGTCGAGTACGCGCCGGGCGAGCCGAAGGGCACCCCGTGGCACCCGCACCGCGGCTTCGAGACCGTCACGTACATGCTCGACGGGATCATGGAGCACCAGGACTCCAACGGCGGTGGCGGCGTCATCTCCAACGGCGATACCCAGTGGATGACAGCCGGTAGTGGACTCCTTCACATCGAGACCCCGCCGGAGCACCTGGTGCTGAGCGGCGGCCTGTTCCACGGCATCCAGCTCTGGGTGAACCTGCCGAAGGCGCAGAAGTGGTCCCCGCCGCGCTACCAGGACATCCGCGGCGGCGACTCGGCTCTGCTGTCCACCGAGGACGGGGGTGCGCTGATCCGGGTGATCGCCGGCTCGGTCGACGGCCATGACGGCCCCGGCTCGACCCACACACCGATCACGCTGGTGCACGCGACGGTCAGCCCGGGCGCCGAGATGGTGCTGCCGTGGCAGCCGGACTACAACGCGCTCGTCTACGTGCTGGCGGGTCAGGGCACGGTCGGCGCCGAGCACCGCCCGATCCGCAAGGGCCAGCTCGCCGTCTTCGGCCCGGGCGACACGATCCGTACGGCGGCCGGTACGACGCAGCCGCAGGCCGAACCGAACCTCGACATCCTCGTCCTCGGCGGCCGCCCGATCCGGGAGCCGGTCGCGATGGCCGGCCCGTTCGTGATGAACACCCGCGCCGAGGTGATCCAGGCCTTCGAGGACTTCCAGGCCGGCAAGCTCGGCAGCATCCCCGCGGTGCACGGTGCGCCGACGGAGTTGCGCAGTACCGACTGAGCCATGGACAACCTGAAGCCCCGGTTCTACCTTCGCAGCAAGGGGAAACGGGGATTTTCAGGGGGTTCATCATGTCGCGTTTCCGGAAACTTGCGCTGATCGTGTCCACGGTGGCACTGACCGTGGCCGCGGCCGCGCCGTTCCCGGCCTCGATCCCGGTGCCGGTCGACTTCGCACCGGAAGGGATCGCGACCGGGCCGAAGAGCACGTTCTACGCCGGCTCACTCATCAGCGGGGACATCTACCGCGGCAGCCTGCGCACCGGCGAGGGGGCGATCTTCGTCGACGCTCCGCCGGGACGGCAGGCTGCCGGGATGAAGGTCGAACGGTCCAACCATCGGCTGTGGGTCGCGGGCGGCTTGAACGCGAAGGCCTACGTGTACAGCACCCGCGACGGTTCGACGGTTGCGGACCTGACGCTCACCGCCACGCCCGGTACGTTGATCAACGACGTCGTGGTGACCAACGACGCCGCCTACTTCACCGACAGCTTCCACCGGCGCTGTACAAGGTTCCGATCGGACCGGGTGGCGCGATCGGAGCACCGCAGACCATCTCGCTCAGCGGCCCGGCGGCGGCGATCATCGGGGTGCTCCCCAACCTGAACGGCATTGACGCCACTCCGGACGGTAAGACGCTGATCGTCGGACACTCGCCACTTGGCGCCGTGTTCCTCGTCGACCCGCTGACCGGCGTCAGCAGCGCCATCGAGGTGACAGGCGGAACGATCACGCCCGGGACCCCCGACGGCATCCTGCTTGACGGCAAGACGCTGTGGGTGGTGGAGAACTTCTCCGAGCGCCTGGTCAAGATCGAGCTCAGCCCCGATCTGACCAGCGGGGTCATCGCCGCGGTCGTCACCAGCGAGCTGTTCCGGGTGCCGGCCACGGCCGCCGAGGACGGCAACCGGCTCGCGCTGGTCAACGCCCGCTTCGACCTCGGTCTGCCGCCGCCGTTCGGCCCCGGTGCGCCGCCCGGCACCGACTTCGACGTGGTCCAGATCAAGAAACCCTGACGTCAGCCTTCGGGGTAGAAGAGGAACAGGGTGCAGCCCTGGGTTGTCTGCGGTACGTGTGAGGACCCGGCCGGGCAGTGGATGAAGGATCCGGCCGGGTAGTCGCGGGTTCCGTCGTTGAAGACTCCGTCGACGACGTACACCTCCTCCGGGCCGGGCTCGTGCACGTCGATGCCCTCCCAGATCGAGCCGGGGGCCATCTCGAGGACGTGTGCACTGGCGACCGGGCCGGACCACAGCGAGCGCAATCTGATGCCGGGGAAGAGGTCACGGACGGGTGCGGTGTCGGCCGAGGCCGATTCGAACGTCTGCATACCCACCAGCATCAGTTGTCCACAGGCTTTCCCACAGTGTCTGGATAGTCGTGGTCAGGTACTTTTGTGCCATGCAGACGCATCGCGTCGTCGCGTTGGTGACCGGGACGCAGGCGAGTTTCGAGCTCGGCTGTGCGGCGGCGGTGTTCCGCGCCGACCGGTACCGGTTCAGCGTGTGCACCGAGCAGCCAGGCCAGATTCGGACCACCGAGGGCTTCTCGATGCTCGTGAGGTCCGGGCTGCGGGCACTCGATCGCGCCGACACGATCGTCGTACCGGGGTGGCTGCCGATCGACCGGGAGCCGTCGGAGGCTGTCGTGCGGGCTCTGCACCGGGCGCATCGTCGGGGAGCGCGGCTGGTGAGCATCTGCTCGGGTGCGGTCGCGCTGGCCGCGACCGGGTTGCTGGACGGCCGCCGGGCGACGACACACTGGCGGTACGCCGACGAGCTGCAACGCCGGTTCCCCGCCGTACTGGTGGATCCGGACGTGCTCTACATCGACCACGGTGACGTCGCGACGAGCGCGGGCTCGGGCACCGGGATCGACCTGTGCCTGCAGTTGGTCCGCAACGATCACGGTGCCGCGTACGCCGCTCAGATCGCCCGGCGGATGGTGATGCCGCCGCACCGGGAAGGCGGTCAGGTCCAGTACCGGGTCGACGAATCCCCACCGACCGAATCCCTCGGCACCTTGCTCGACTGGGCGACCCAGCACCTCGCCGAGCCGATCACCCTCGACGACCTGGCCGCCCGTATCAACGTCTCACCGCGGACCCTCGCCCGCCGCTTCGCCGACCAACTCGGCATGGCTCCCGGCCAGTGGTTGCTCGCCCAGCGGATCGCCAGAACCCGTGTCCTGCTGGAAGACACCGACCTGCCGGTCGAGACGATCGCCACCCGCGTCGGGTTGTCCTCGGCAACCAACCTCCGCCGCCGCTTCCAGACTGCCCTGCGTACGACGCCGAGCGCCTACCGCAGGGCGTTCCGGGCTCAGATGTCGCCGGAGTTGTCCAGGTCGATGTAGTAGGCGATGCGCGGGTCGTCCGGGTCGCCGCCGTACGCCTCGACGAAACGCCGGGCTGCGGGCGGTCCGCCGTACTGGGGATTGAGGTTGCCTGACAGGCTCTTGAACATGAGCGCGAGGTCGACGTAGCGGTCGCCCATGCCCAGTCCACTGAGGTCCAGGACGCCGGTGAAGCGGAGGTTGTCCGGGTCGACGAACACGTTGGGAGCGCAGTAATCGCCGTGCGTCACGACGTCGGCTTCGCCGGGGAAAGGAGATGGGAACGGACTGTTCGGCAGCGAGTGTAGGGCGCGCAGGCCGTCGGCCATCGCTGCGAGTACGGCGGGTCGTTCGGCGGCCGGCCAGGGTTGGGAGGCGTCGCGGCCGCGCAGTTCCGTGGTCAGCAGCCAATTGTTGCCGCGGTCAACGATACGCGGGCACGGGAACCCGGTCGCGCCGAGCCAGTCGAGCCGGTCCGCCTCGTCGTCGACGCCCGGGCCGGCCTTGTAGAACAGGTGTTCCGAGCGGCGCCGGAGCCGGACCACGGTCGCCGCGGAGTTACCAAGATGGATCGGCTCGGCACTACCAGCGCCGAACCGATCCACCAGAGCATTCAGATCCACTCAGCGAAGATTACGGTGCAACGCCGAGATCAGCTCCCCATTTTGGGTGTCGCCGTCGAGCGACCAGATCATCGCGCCGCCGAGGTTGCGCTGCGAGATGTACTGCGCCTTGCGCTTCATCTCGACCGGGTCGTCCCAGGTCCAGAACGTCGTACCGTCGAACAACCAGGCGAATCCGGCCGTCTCGTCGCGGTGGACGGTGAAGCCGGAGAGCTTCGCCTTGAGCAGGCGGTAGTCCTCGTAGCCGGCCTCGTACGTCGCCGGCGCCGGGCCGGTGGCCGGTTGGAACAGGCCGTTGTTCTGGTTCGTCACGCCGGTCCAGCCGCGGGAGTAGAACGGCACACCCATGACGAGTTTGTCCCGTGGCGCGCCACGGGACAGATAGGCATCGATCGTCACCTGCGAGCTGAACTCGGCCGCCGACGGATCACCGGCCGGGCCGTCGATCGCCGACTGCTGGTTGGTGATCGAGTCCCACGAGCCGTGGTAGTCGTAGCCTTGCGTCGTACCGAAGGTCAGTTCCTTGAACACCTTCGGGACCTCGAACCCGTTGTCGACCTGCACCGGATTGGCCGGCAGGAACGCGGTCAGGTTGTAGCGGCCCTTGAACGGCCAGGACAGCTTGTCGAGCTGCTTGCGGTACTCGCGGACCAGCGCGGTGAAGTTCTGCTTGTCCTCCGGCCGGATCACGTTCCCCGGAGCGCCTTCGCTGCCAGGCCATTCCCAGTCCAGGTCGATCCCGTCGAAGACACCCTTCGCCGCGCCGGCCGGTAGACCGGGCACGTTCCCCTTCAGCCACAGGTCCAGGCAGGACTTCACGTGCGCGGCCCGCGACGCCGGCGTGAGGGCCGCGTCGGAGAAGTACTTCGAGCCGGTCCACCCACCCAGCGAGATGCTGATCCGCAGCTTGGGGAACTTCTGCTTCAGCTGCTTGAGCTGATTGAGGTTGCCGTTCAGCGCCTGCCCCGGCGCGTCGGCCGTGCCGCTGACGCTCTGCTCGGCGGTGAACGGCCGCTGGTAGTCGGCCCACGGATCGCTGCTCACGCAGGTGCCGTGCTCGTCGAGGAACCCGAACGCGTAGTTCAGGTGGGTCAGCCGCGCGGCCGACCCGTTCTTCACCAGATCACTGACCAGGAAGTTCCGGTCGTACCCACTCCAGTTGGTGTAGTACCCCACCACTCGCTTGCTGCTGCTGTGCGCTTCGGCCGGTACGGCGGTAAGGCCCGCCATCACCGTCGCAGCCGCTACAAGCAGCCCCACACTCCGACGCTTCATCTGACTCCCATTCGGGCGGTCGAGGGGACAACTGGCGCCGACTCTAGAGCTCTTCCGATCACTTACGCAACGACTCTACCGAAAGACCATCAGGAAAGTTTCCTACCTATTGTCTGTTGCCGATGGTACTCAAGCTGGAACTCATCGCCGCCGGCCAGGCCGTGGCGATCGCGCCGTCGATCCTCGGCAGCGGAACGTTGCTGGTGCCGCGACTGTAGGGTCGCGGCATGACGAGTGTTCGTGAGGATCTGGCGCCGTCGGGCGTCCTGCGGGCGTCCATCAACCTGGGCAATCCGGTGCTCGCCCAAGGTACGCCGGAGGAGCCGGCCGGGGTCACCGTCGACATCGCGCGGGAGATCGCCCGGCGGCTCGAGCTGCCGCTGGAACTGGTCTGTTTCGACGCGGCCCGCAAGTCCTTCGAGGCGCTGACGACCGGGCACGCGGACATCTGCTTCCTCGCGATCGAACCCGCTCGTGCAGGCGAGGTCGCGTTCACCGCGCCGTACGTGATCATCGAAGGTGTCTTCGCCGTACGACGGGAATCCGACCTGGCCGGGGTCGCCGACGTCGATCGGGCTGGTGTCCGGGTCGGGGTGAAGCGTGGGTCGGCGTACGACCTGTATCTGACCCGGACGCTGCAGCACGCGACCATCGTCCGGGGTGACGAAGGGGTGGACGTCTTCCTGGCCGAAGGCCTGGAGGCTGCCGCCGGGATCCGTCAGCCGATCACCCAGTTCGTTGCCGAGAACCCCGAGTTCCGGGTGATCGACGAACGCTTCATGGAGATCCGCCAGGCCGTCGGCACCACCAAGAACCGCCACCCCGACACTGTCGCCTACCTGCACACCTGCGTCGAGGACCTCAAATCCACCGGCTTCATCGCCGACTCCCTCCTCCGCTCTCACCAGCCCGACGCGGCCGTCGCCCCTCCGGCCTGACCTCAGACGCTCCGCACCGCTGAGCGACCCAAGCGACCGACCGGCCGGCCCGACCTCGTCGGGGGCTGCGATAGGAACTGGTGGCCTTGAACAGGAAATGACCTGTCCAAGCCCTCGGGTTCCTGTTCAAGCCCCAGGGGCGGATCAGCTCGGCGGGCACGTCGGCGGAGACGGCGTGGCGGTGCTGCCGGCGGTGAAGAAGCTCCAGCTCCCGGTCAGCCGAGCAGGTTCAGCGCCTGGACCGCGTCGCGCTCTTCGCCGAGTTCGGTGGTGCTGGCGTCAATGCGGGCGCGGGAGAAGTCGTTGATCTCCAGGCCCTGGACGATCTCCCAGTTGCCGTCCTTCGTGGTCACCGGGAACGACGAGATCAGGCCCTCCGGTACGTCGTACGAGCCGTCGGAGACGACCGCCATCGACAGCCAGTCACCGTCGGCCGAGCCGCGCAGCCAGTCGCGGGTGTGGTCGATCGTCGCCGCTGCCGCGGACGCCGCCGAGGACGCGCCACGGGCCTCGATGATCGCCGCGCCGCGCTTCTGCACGGTCGGGATGAAGTCGTTCTCCAGCCAGGCCTGGTCGTTCACGACCTCGGCCGCGTTCTTACCGGCCACCTCGGCGTGGAAGATGTCCGGGTACTGGGTCGCGGAGTGGTTGCCCCAGATCGTCACCTTCTTCAGGTCGGTGACGTGCGTGCCGGTCTTCTTGGCCAGCTGGGCCAGCGCGCGGTTGTGGTCCAGCCGGGTCAGCGCGGAGAACCGCTCGGCCGGGATGTCCGGCGCGTTGCTCCGGGCGATCAGCGCGTTGGTGTTGGCCGGGTTGCCGGTCACGGTGATCCGGATGTCGTCCGCGGCGTGGTCGTTCAGCGCCTTGCCCTGGACGGTGAAGATCGCGCCGTTCGCCTCCAGCAGGTCGCCGCGCTCCATCCCCTTGGTCCGCGGCCGGGCGCCGACCAGCAGGGCCACGTTGGCGCCGTCGAAGATGACGTTCGGGTCGTCGCCGATCTCCACCCCGGCCAGCGTCGGGAAGGCGCTGTCGTCGAGCTCCATCACGACCCCCTCGAGCGTCTTCAGCGCCGGGGTGATCTCCAGCAGCCGCAGCTCGACCGGCGTGTCCGGGCCGAGCAGCGCACCGCTCGCGATCCGGAACAGCAGGCTGTAGCCGATCTGACCAGCGGCCCCGGTAACGGCCACCTTCACCGGTGTAGCGCTCACGACACACTCCGTTCTGTGCTCTTTGTGTGTTTCGGACGCTAGCAAGCCGGACTGCGAGGACCAACGCTGGGGCACCGCCGACTTCCTCACATCCACCCCTTCGGCGGGCAAAGGAAGAAGAAGAGGAGGAGAGGGGGAGGACCTCCTCACATCCGCTGCCTTCGGCGGGCGGGGGAAGGAAAGAAGAGGAAAGGAGAGGAGGAGGACTTCCTCACATCGGTTTGTGCTGGTAGGCCGGGATCGTTCACCGCCTGGATACCGGCCGGACCCCGGCAGGCTGCGGCGATGTCGCTGGTCGCGCCGAGGGTGAGGCGAGTCCCTGACGTGTAAGGAGAACCCCATGAAGCGAACGGTGCTGCCCCGCCGATTCGTCCCCGTCGCCGCGTCGGCCCTCGCTGTGGCCGCCGCCTTCCTGGTCCCATCGGCCGTCCCATCGGCTGTCCCGGCGCCGGCCACCGATGCGGCCGTCCAGTCCGCGGACAAGCATCGCGACGACTTCGTCATCGTCGGGCACCGCGGTGCGTCCGGTTACCGCCCGGAGCACACGTTGGCGTCGTACGAGCTGGCGGCCCGGATGGGCGCCGACTACATCGAGCCCGACCTGGTGACCACCAAGGACCGCGTCCTGGTGGCCCGGCACGAGCCGGAGATCGGCGGTACGACGGACGTCGCGGCGCACCCGGAGTTCGCGGCCCGGAAGAAGACCAAGCAGCTCGACGGTGTCGCGGTGACCGGCTGGTTCGCCGAGGACTTCACCTTCGCCGAGCTGCGGACGCTCCGGGCGAAGGAGCGGATCCCGGCGGTCCGGCAGCACAACACCGTGTTCGACGGGCACTACCAGGTCCCGACCCTGCAGGAGGTCATCGACCTGAGTCGCCGGCTGTCCCGCGAGCTCGGCCGGCCGATCGGCATCTACCCGGAGACCAAGCACCCGACGTACTTCCAGCAGCAGGGCCTCGCCCTCGAGCCGCAGCTGGTGACGACGCTGAACCGCAACGGCCTGAACCGCTCCGATGCCAAGGTGTTCGTCCAGTCCTTCGAGGTGTCGAACCTCAAGGCCCTGCGCAAGCAGTTGCGGGTCCCGCTCGTCCAGCTCACCGGCTCGTCCGGAGCGCCGTACGACTTCGTCGTCGCCGGTGACCCGCGCACGTACGCCGACATCGTCAGCCCGGCCGGTCTGCGCGAGGTCGCGACGTACGCGAAGGGCCTCGGACCGTCGAAGGACCAGGTCATCCCGCTCGACGCGACCGGCAGTCTCGGTCAGCCGACCGCGCTGGTCGCCAACGCGCACCGCGCCGGCCTCGTCGTCCACCCCTACACGTTCCGGGTCGAGAACAACTTCCTCCCGGCGAACTTCGACAGCTCCACAGTTGCGGCCGACTCGGGCAACCTGTTCGGCGAGATCGCCGCGTACCGGCAGGCCGGGATCGACGGCCTGTTCACCGACAACACCGACATCGCGGTGGCCGAGGAGACGGAAGCGCGATGACAAGATAGGCGGGTGGAACGCAAGGTCGGCACCGGGACTGCAACCGTCGAGGCTGAGGCCGACGGGACCTTCGTGCTCCGGGTCGACGGATCGCTGCAGTCGCAGGTCGACCTCGCGGATCCCACCCACCTGTCCTTCGAGTACATGCGTCGGATCGGCGATGTCGTCGACGCCGTCGCACCTCGACGCCAGCCGGTCGCCGTCGTGCACGTGGGCGGCGCCGGGCTGAGTCTGCCGCGGTACGTCGCGGTCACCCGGCCGCGATCGCGGCAGATCGTGCTGGAGCCGGACGAGGATCTGACCGAGTTCGTCCGCGAGGCGCTGCCGCTGCCGAAGCGCTCCGGTATCAAGGTGCGCGGCGTCAGCGGACGGGCCGGGATCACCGAGTTGTACGACGACTCGATGGACCTGCTGATCCTGGATGCGTTCGAGCAGGAGGCGGTCCCGTCGAACCTGGTCACCACCGAGTTCTTCGCCGAATGCGCCCGGGTCCTGCGGCCGACCGGCGTACTGGTCGCCAACCTGATCGACGGCTCGGCCGGCCTGCCGTTCATCCGCCGGACGGCGGCGACGGTGCGTGGAGTCCTCGGTGACGGCGTCGTACTGGCCGAGCGGAAAGTCCTTCGGGGCAAGGGTTTCGGGAACGTCATCCTGGTCGCATCAGCGCAGCCCGTCCCGGATCTGACCACGGCCGGCCGACGGGCTCAACCGCCGTACGACGTGATGCCTTTGAGCGAGCTGGCCGGCAAAGCGGCGACGCTCACCGACGCGGAAGGGTTCGTCACGCCGCCCGCACCACCGGGCACCTTCCGG
Source organism: Kribbella steppae (assembly GCF_004342025.1). Classification (GTDB taxonomy): domain Bacteria; phylum Actinomycetota; class Actinomycetes; order Propionibacteriales; family Kribbellaceae; genus Kribbella; species Kribbella steppae. The sequence continues at coordinate 574,761 of NZ_SLWN01000003.1, forward strand.
AGCTGAGGCTCCTCTTCGAGCTGATGCGGTCGAGGGTCCGGGCGAACGCGGCGCGCTCGTCGGACGTCGCGCCGAGCGCTCGCACCAGACGATCCAGGCGGTCCCGGTTGGCCAGACGGGTGCCGCGGAACCAGCCTTGGATCGTCGTCCTCGGTACGCCGGTGAGTTGCTCGAGCGTCCGCAGCGATCTCGGCCGCGCGAGTGCGGACAACGCGGCGCCGAGGTCCTCGAGTGTCTCGGCGGACTGCAGAAGCTTGACGACATCCTGTGGGTCGCGGCTGACGATCTCCCATCGGCGCCGCCAGGCCGGCATGAGCTCGGCCGGAACACCGCAACCGCTGAGGAACGCGGACGTCACGTCCCACGACGGCAGGTGCTTGCCGCTCGTCGCGCGGACCAGATGTGCGTGCGAGTAATGCGCGTGATCGGCCAGCTCGCGATAGGTCAGATCGGCCTGCCGTCGTACCCGCTGCATCGCCGCGGCGAATGCTTCCACATCCTGCATCTCGACCTCCTCGCGATCAAACATAATTCAACATGATCGAACAAGGCAAGTGTCAGGAGTCAAGGTAGTCTTGAGCAATGTCTGTCGCGAGGGTTGCTGCTCTGACCTACTACCCGGTGAAGGGTCTGGCCGGGGTGTCCGTGGAGCAGGCCGAGGTGGGGCCGACCGGGCTCCGGCACGACCGGAACTTCATGCTCGTCGAGCCGGACGGGACGTTCCTGAGTCAGCGGAGCCTGCCTGCGATGGCTGCGCTGCGGGCCGAGGTCCTCGACGACGGGGCGGCGCTCCGCTTCACAGCACAGGGTGCTGCGGACCTCGAGATCCCGGTTCGGTACGACGGCAAGCGGCGCGATGTCAGCCTGTTCGGGAAGTGGTTCGGCCAGGGTGTGGTGCAGGACCCGGCTGCGGACGAGTGGTTCTCCGCGCGGCTCGGCAAGCCCGCGGCGTTGGTCCGGGTGACGCCGGAGCACGAGCGGCCGGGGTGGGGAGTGCATCGCGGACAGACCGGGTTCGGTGACGCGCACGCGTTGCTGATCACGTCCTTGTCCTCGCTGGACGGTCTGAACGAGCGGATCGTGGAACGCGGCGGCGACGCGATCCCGATGAACCGCTTCCGGCCGAACATCGTCGTGGCCGGCTGGCCCGAGCCGCACACCGAGGACAAGGTGCTGCGGATGTCGGCGGGTGCGGTGGAGATCGGCTACGCGGCCCGCTCGATCCGGTGCGCGGTCCCCACGGTCGATCAGGCGACCGGCGAGAAGCGCGGTCCCGAGCCGACCCGGACGCTGGCGACGTACCGCCGGCAGCCGGACTACGGCGGCGGGGTCAGCTTCGGCACGAAGGCAGCAGTACTTGCCGAAGGCACCCTTCACGTACGCGATGAGATCTTGGTACATGACTGGATCCCGGAAGGCCCCGACCCGGCGCAGCTCACTCGGTAGCCTGCAGACTCCACCAGTTCGGGGAGTCTGCGCATGCACCGGGTCTTCATGTTGTTGCTGCTGGCATCGATCTCGTTGTTCGCGGCACCGGTCGACGGCGGTGTCGCGCGCGTCCCGGACCTTCCGTCGTACGACGTCGAACTGTCCGGCAGCGCCGACGGTACGACGTGGTCCGGGCGGGTGACTGTCGCCTTCACGAACACGTCGGACGAGCCGTTGCCGGAGATCTACCTGCGGTTGTGGGGCAATGTCCACGATTGCAAGGCGGTTGTGGTCAGGATCGGTGAATCGACTGGTGATTGCACCGTGGTGAAGGTGCCGCTGGCCGAGCCGCTGGCGCCCGGGAAGCGTACGTCCGTCGCCTTCGACGCGACGATGACTGCGCCGAACAGGCTCGATCGGTTCGGCCGGTCGGGGACGTACAGCTTCTTCGGGAATGCTCTGCCAGTGTTGGCGGTGCGTGACAACACAGGTTGGCATCTCGAGCCGGATGTGGGGATCGGTGAAAGCTTCTACACGGTGGCGGCCGACTTCCGGGTCCGCCTGACGCATACGGGCAATCTCGTCGTCCCGGCGACCGGAGTGACGACCGGAGTGACGACCGACGGTGTGACGATCGCCAAGCAGGTCAGGGATTTCGCCTGGGCAGCCGGGCCTTTCACGATGTCGGAGGCCACGTCGCCCGGTGGGACAAAGATCCGGACGTGGGCGACATCGACCGTTGCGCTGGCTGCTGTCGTCGATGCGCGGACCAAGGCGATGACTGCGCTCGACGACTTCGGGCGTCGGTTCGGCGCCTATCCGTATGGCGAGTTCGACCTGGTGCTGAACGATCGGTGGACGAAGTTCAGCGGGATGGAGTACCCGGGGTTCGTGCTGCTGATCTCACCGGCTAGTCCGGTGGTGCACGAGGTGGCGCACCAGTGGTGGTACGGCATCATCGGCAACAACGAGTACGCCGATCCCTGGCTGGACGAGGCCTTCGCGACGTACGCCACCGATCTGCACGAGGGCAACCACCGGCCTGCTTGCTGGCCGCGTTCGTTGCCCACCGCAATCACCAGTCCGATGTCGTACTGGCAGGCCCACCAGGCGTCGTACGGCGCTGTCGTCTACACGTACGGCGCTTGCATGCTGCACGACCTGGAACGCCTGATCGGCACACCGGCGATGGCTGGACTGCTGACGACGTACGCGAAAGCCCATTGGCACGGAGTGAGCACTCCGGCCGACTTCAAGGCTGCCGCGCAAGCCGCCAGCGGCACCGACCTGACCTCCTTCTGGAGATCCCACGCAATGGGCTAGCAGCCAACCCGCGCCCGACCGGCGACGGCCGTGTAGCCGCAGGTGTAGTTACGCTCCGTGGTCGTCAAGGGGTTAGGCGACCTCGGTTGCGACACCGTGGGTGAGGAGTCGGAGTCGGTCGGAAAGGCCGGCCTGCTCGAAGGTTGTGGCGAGGCGGTCGGGGCCTTCGGAGAAGTGCGACCAGCCTTCGGTGTGGACCGGCACGATGGTGGCCGGGTTGAGGAGGTGGGCGGCCTCTGCCGCGGCTTGGGAGGTGAGCGTCAGTGGGGCGTTGTCCATCAAGGTGGTGCGAGCGGCGCCGGCGAAGAGGACGGCTACGTCGATCGGGGCGAAGCGATCAGCGATCTGTTTGACCAGGTCGACTGATGCGTTGTCGCCGGAGACGTAGACGGTCGGCAGGTCCTCCGCGGTGAGGACGAAGCCGGTGACCACGCCGAGAACGGCCTCGGCGCCATCAGGGCCGTGGAGCGCGGGTACGCCGGTGACGGTGATGACGCCACCGTCCGGGCGCGCCAGGTCCACCGACTCCCAGTTCTCCAGACCGCGTGCGCCGGGAATCCGGGTGGCCGCACCTGGAGTCGACAGGACCACCGGGACCGACGGCAGCAGCGCGCGGCCGGCGTCGTCGAGGTTGTCCTTGTGCTCGTCGTGCGACAGCAGGACGACGTCGACCGGGCCGAGCTCCGCGGCGGGCAGCGCCGGGCCGATCAGTTTGGTCATCACCCGACCGTTCGGCAGGACGTACTCCTGTGGTTCGTCGAACGCGGGGTCGGTCAGGATGGTCAGCCCACCAAGGCTGATCAGTGCGGTCGGGCCACCGATGTGCGTGATCTTCATGGCATCGATCGTCGCCCGCCGCTTCGGCGATCACCATTGGCCCGAGAGCCACAGTTCCTGAAGATCGGGCCATATGCTGGTTCCATGCGCACTGTCGCCGTCCTCGCCTTCGACCAGATGAGCCCGTTCCATCTCTCCGTCCCGTGCCTGGTGCTCGGCGACCGCCTCGGTCAGCCGGGCGAGTACGACGTCCGCGTCTGCGCCGAACGACCCGGATCGATGCGGACCAACGCCGGCTTCGGGATCACGGTCGACCACGGGCTCGAGGCGATGGACGCGGCGGACGTGGTGATCCTGCCGAGTTGGCAGCCGGATCGCGAACCATCCGCCGTACTGATCGACACCATCCGGCGGGCACACGACCGCGGCGCCACTGTGGTCGGGTTGTGCATCGGGGCATTCCTGGTCGCGGCGAGCGGGATCGCGGACGGCCGAGAGGTCGTCACGCACTGGAAGTGGGCGGACCAACTGCAAGCGGCGTACCCGGGCATCAAGGTCCGCGCGGACGTGCTGTGGTCCGACCTCGGCGATCTCGTCACCTCGGCCGGGACCGCCGCATCGATCGACTGCTGTCTGCATCTCGTCCGCACGCACTACGGCGTCGAGTTGGCCGAGCGGCTGGCCCGGAGCATCGTCGTCGCACCGCATCGCAGCGGCTCGCAGGCGCAGTACATCCCGGTCCCCATCCCGCCCGATCCCAGCGACGACGTGATCGAGAAGGCGATGGTGTGGGCCCGCGCCCGGCTCGATCAGCCCGTGTCGCTGGACGAATGGGCGGCCGCGGTGGCGCTGTCCCGTCGGACCTTCACCAGGCAGTTCCGGGCGCGCACCGGCAGCTCCGGGCAGGCCTGGCTGCTACGCCAGCGGCTCGATCGGGCCCGGCTGTTGCTGGAGACCACCGATCACCCGGTCGAACGCGTTGCAGGCGAAAGCGGCTTCGGCAGCAGCGCAGCCCTCCGCCACCACTTCCACACAGTTCTCGGTACGACGCCACAGCGGCATCGTCAGGAGTTCGGCGGACTCACAGCAGGAGCAGGAGGGTATACAGGGCCGGCGCCGCGAAGGTGACCAGGAGGATCCAGGCCATCAGCCGGTGACCCGCTTTGCCGCGATCGAGGGACGAGGCGAAGTAGAGTACGGCGCCTTCCTCGGTGTGACGGCTCAGGCCCATCCGCTTGGCCTCTTCCGGGCGCGGATCGGGACGCTCGTCGGCGAACGCGTCCGGCGGGATCCCGAAGTGGGCGGGCCGGGGCGGGTCCAGGTCGTCGCGTTCCCCGTACATCCGGCCTCCGCAGGGTTGGTGGACCAAGGGTCGTTCCCTCCCATGGTCGCACCAACTCCCGGCGAAAGTGCGCTCCGTCTTACGTGAAATCCGCGACCCAGGCGACCCGGGTCTTCGTGCTGCACACGAGCGGGCAGAGCAGGCCTTCCCTGTACGGCGCGTCGGCCGACCCAACCCCCAGTGTCGTCAGGCCGCAGTTGAGGATCGTGCTCTTGCTCTGCGCCATCATCTGGTCGAAAGCCTGCTGAGCGGTGTAGTCCTCGCCGCCGGCCGTCGAGTTCGACCCACTGGAGGAGTTGGTGTTGCCGGACTTGGCGCGCTGGGTGGCATCGCTTCCGGCGCTCGCGCTGACATCGCTGTCGCGCTTCAGCGGTGCACATCCCTTGTTCACGCGTGCGTTGTCGATCAGCTGGAACAGCTGGAGCTCGTCGCCCGACATGTTGCCGTCGTCCACCGGCGGGGGCGGGGTGGTTTTGGGCGGTGCGGTCGGGCGGGTTGCGGTGGTGCGGTCGGGGGTTGGGGTGGAGCGGGTGGGTGCCGTGGTCGTGCCGTCCTCGGTCGACTTCGAGGTCGGGCCGTCGGTGGGTTCCGTCGACGACGGGGTGGAGGTCGGCGTGGCCGAGTCCGTCGGCGTCGGGGTCGCGCTCGGCTTGACCGGCGGCGTACTCACCTTGGAACTCGGGGGATTGACGACCGGCTTGGTCGTCGGGGTGACGTAGGTGTCGTCGGTCCGCGTGACGATCGGGACCGACGCGTCGGCCTCGTCGTTCTGCGGCTGATGCAGCAGGATCCAGGAGATCGGCGTGATCACCAGGAGGACGGATGCGATCGCGATCAACGGCCGCCGCGCCCGCGATCCGCCGTCGGCAGACCGAGCGGCTGCGCGCGAACCGCCGCGTCCGCCGCCCCCACCTGAGGCAGCCGCCGTGGTCCGACCGGAGGCAGCCGCGGTCGCAGTACCGGCAGCGGACGTGGTTGCGGCGGCGCCGATCCGGGAGCCTGAGGTTCCGGTGGGCGCCGGCTCGGAGTCGGCATCGGCCGTCGCGGCGAAGCGCCGACCCGTCCGCGACGCCGGCTCGGTCGTAGAGCCCGCGGGGGACTGTGTCACCCAGGACGGCGAACCGCTGGCCGCCGCACGCGAGTACGACCGCGACGAGGCGGTCTCGCCCAGGCCAGAGCCCGAGTCCGGTGTTCCACCCGCCGCGGATGCGCGCGAGTAGGACCGCGAGGAGGCGGTCTCGCCCAGACCGGACTCGCTCGCGCGGGAGTACGACCGGGACGAGGCGGAGTCACCCAGGCCGGAGCCTGCGTCGGGCGTCGTACCGGCTGCTGATGCGCTGGTGTAGGACCGCGAGGAGGCGGTCTCGCCGAGCCCGGATTCGCTGGCGCGGAAGTACGAACGCGACGAGGCGGAGTCACCCAGACCGGATTCGCTTGCGCGGGTGTACGACCGCGACGAGGCGGTTTCGCCCAGGCCGGAGTCGCTGGCGCGGGTGTAGGACCGGGGCGTGGCGGTGTCGCCGGGGCCGGTTCCTACGCTGGAGGGGGAACTCGGGCGGGCGATCGGCTGGGTCCCGGCGCCTGGGGCGGACTGGGTGTTCGCCCAGAACGGGGACTCGTTGGCCGCGCCCGCGGACTGTGCGGTCGCCCAGAACGGCGACTCGTCACTGGTCCGTGGTGCGTACCGGGGCGGCTCCGGTGGGGGCGGCGGAGTGGTCTCCGCCGGAGTGGGGCGGTTGGCCGCGCTGGAGCGGGATCCGCGGGATGCCGCCCGGGTCGCCTTCCTGCGTGGCTTGTACCGGCCGTTGCCGGACTCGGACATTATTTCGTTGTTCCCTTCACTGTCTCGCCCCCAAGACGTGCCTCACCATTCGTCTCACCGGAGCCCCCCAGGACGGACCGGCGACATGACAAGGACGGATCTACCCGCAGTGACCGGCCACGAACCGGCCGGACGTTGTGGCCGTGAGACAACATCTCCGCCACACTCGGTGTGTTCGACACAATGACTCAGCTCCGGCCGAAGTCCTGGACCCAGCTGCCTGGGCCCCAGTCGGATCGGACCTGACCCGGGTCGTAGCCGATGCCGATCGACGTGAACCGGCAGTTCAGGATGTTCTTGCGATGCCCATCGCTCTTCATCCAGGCCGCTACGACCTTCTGCGCGCTGTCGTAGCCGGCGGCGATGTTCTCGCCCCAGCCCGAGCCGCGGTATCCGGCAGCCGACATCCGGTCACCCGGGTCCTGGCCGTCGGGGTTCGTGTGATCCATGTAGTGCCGGCGGACCATGTCGGACGCGTGCTTCCCGGCCGCCGAGACCAGCGCGCTGTCCAGCCGGAGCGGACCGCAGCCCTGCTGCTCCCGGATCGCGTTGGTGTAGTTGAGCACCTCGCGCTCCTGCGAGTTCGTGCCGCCACCGCTGACGGGCGGCTGCGATGTCGTCGGGTCCCTCGGCCGGGGCTCGGTGGTCCGGGTCTTCGTCGGCGTGGTGCCCGTCGGCCGGGGCTGCTGGGTGGTTCTGGAGTCCGTGGTGCGCGGAGCCGTCGGGCTCACCGTCACGGTCGTCACGCTGCCGGTCGGTGCGGTGGTGACGATGCTCGTGGGTGAACCGGTCGGGGTCGTGGCCGGTGTGTCCGAGGTCGACGTCGACGCGGCCGAGCCGAGTGCCGGCGTACCGGCAACGGTCGTGGTGGTTCCGTTCAGAAGCGTCGCGGTGACCGTGCTGCCCGGCGTACCGGAAGGATTGGTGCCGTCGACAACAGAGCGGCCGGCGTCGTCCCGGGTGTCCTCGGAGACGTTCAGGACCTTGGTCGCGCCGTCGACGGTCGAACCGTCGCGGGACATCAGCCAGACCACCGGGCCGATGGCGAGCAGGACGGACAACGCGCTGACGATCGGGCCGATCAGGCCACGGCTCCGCCGGGGAGCTCGTCTACTGCCGCGGTGCCGCCGGGGGGTAGGCGAATCCGTCATGGGTGGGCGAATCCTCTTCGTTTTCGTCGTACCGAGTGCTCGTCGTTCCCCGCGTTGCAGTTGTTGCCAGGCCCCCCTGGTTACCGAACAGCGACCTTAACCGACCGTAGAGGTCACCGTTACAGATTCGCGACGCCTCTTAACGAACCCTGAAGGTTCCCCCTCGGCGCGCCTGGGCAAACGCTTAACCGGGGGAAGTTCGCGCGGCAGGAAGCTGCCAGAATGCGCGCGTCCGCGACCGTTGCTGTCAGCCGCCGAAGTCCTGCACCCAGCTGCCGTTGCCCCACTCGGGTTTCACCTGGCCGCCGTCGTACCCGATGCCGATCACCGTGTAGGTGCAGTTGAGGATGTTCTTGCGGTGCCCCTCGCTGTTCATCCAGCCCTCGACCACGGCCGCCGGGCTCTTGTAGCCGACCGCGATGTTCTCGGCCATCGCGCCGCCGCGGTATCCGGCCGCCTTCATCCGGTCGAACGGGCTGCGGCCGTCCAGGCTGTCGTGAGCGAAGTAATGCCGGTCGACCATGTCGGCCGCGTGCGCCTCGGCGGCGTCCGTCAGCGCGCTGTTCGTCCGCAGTGGACCGCAGCCGGCCTTGGCCCGCTCGTCGTTCGTCAGCTTCAGCACCTGCGCTTCGGCCGTACCCGATCCACCGGACGGCGCACTGGTCGTCGTCTTGGTGGCCGTAGGCGTCGTGGTGCGCGTCGGCTTCGGCGTGGGCTTCGTCGTCCGGGTGCCCTCCCGGCTCGGTGCTGTCGTCGATCGACGTGGAGTCGGGGTCGTGGTCTTCGGCCGGGTCGGCGTGGCTTTCGGAACAGGCGTCGTACGGCGGGGAGGAGTGGATGACGGGGTCGCCGAGATGCTCGGTGTGAGAGACGCGTCATCCGTCGCAGTCGTCAAGGGCCGGTCCTGGCTGGTCAGGACGTTCGCGGTCCGGTCCAGCACGAACCACCCGATGCCGGCGATCAGCACCAATGCGGTGAGCGAGGCCAGGACCGGCCCGATCACTCCATAGCGCTGCTGCGGGCGTTTGTGGCTCGTCATGGTGTGCAGCCTTGCCCACCTCAGGCGGGCATCACTCCCCGCCCTCGCCGCACTTCACGAACCTTTGACAATGTCATGCGTTTGAACGAAACGGTCAGCACCTGGCGATGATGATGTCCGCGACGACCTTCCAGCCCAGGCTGCGGTAAAGGCGCAGGCCGTCGATCGAGGCGATCAGGATGCCGCGCTTGGCGCCCTGGGCCGCCGCGGTCTCGACCAGCGATGCCATCACCGCACTGCCGAGCCCGCGCCGCCGGTGCGCCGGATCCGTCTCGATCCGGTCCGCGACCGCGTCCGCGCCGACCACCGCCATCCGCCCGCTCGACACCACCCCGCCGTGCAGGGTGGCGCGGGTGATGATCAGGTCGGACTCGAGCTCGGTGTGCAGGGCATAGCGCTCGTGCAGCTTCAGGGCCGGCTGCTCCGACAGCTGGATGGTCATCAGCCAGTCCTGATCCTGCTGCACCTCGAGGCCGAGGTCCTCGAGCTGCTCGATCCGGGCTTCCTTGTCGTCCGTGGCCAGGGTGATCCAGCCGGCCCCGCGGCCACCGCCGGCGGCCAGGGCCAGCTCGGCGGCACGAACGACTCGTTCAGGCTTGTCATCGGCATCCAGTACGACATATTCCATCGCGCGGTTCTCCTCACCCGCACGGACGGTCAGAATGCCGTCGTTATCGTCCTCCACGGTGGTCCAGCCCCTCGAAACCGACCACCCGGCCTGCCAGCGGCGGACGAGCTCCTCACGATCTCTCACCCGTCGATTCAAGCAGCCAGATGGCGAGACGGCGAGGGGAAGTGGTGTCGTCTGTCACCAACTGGCCGTACATCACCGATTCCGGGCGGTCACCATTACCGCTCGGAGTCACCTACCGGCAACCCCTCGGAGCCAACCGATTTCCCGAGTCGGCGGTCAGTCCCGCTCGGCGGCGAGCAGGTCGAATCCGTGGACATCGGAGTACTGGCCGTCGCGGCGTGGGCCGGCCGACCGTTCGCGGCTGACATGGGTGAAGCCGTTGACCTCGGCAACGTGGCTCGACGCGCTGTTGCCCTCGGCAGCCATCAGCACCAGTCGCCGTCGCCCGAAGCCGCCTTCCTCGATGGGCTTGAAGGCGTGCTCGATCACCAGCCGAACAGCAGCCGACATCGCCCCACGCCCCCGCGCGTCCGGGTGCAGCCAATAGCCGATCTCGCCGAGGGTCTTGTCGATCCGGTGGTTCATGTCGAACACACTCACGCAGCCGATCAGCTCGTCGGACTCATCATCGGTGATCGCCCATGTCACGCCCTCGCCGCTGGCCAGATTCTCCTTCCGGCTCTCGATGAACACCTCCGCATCGGACAGCTGGTACGGCGACGGCAGCCCGGCCAGCCAGAACTGCGTCCGCTCGTCGTTGCATGCTTCAACGACCCGCTTCGCGTCCGTTGCCCGGAGCGCCCGCAACCGGATCCCGCCACCCTCGACCTCAGGCACCGTCCACCAGGTACCCGACGGCTCGAGCGCGTCGTTCTTCCCGATCGTGGCGACCCACTCGTCATGCCGCACACCCCGAGACTTCCCACCCCCTGGTACGACGACCAAACCGCGGAACCCGGCCTTCCACGCGACCCGGCGCGAACCCCAGTTGCCGACGAACGCCCGCCAGATCACCCGGTCCCAGCCGAGCACGTCGAACGCATACCGGACCACCAGCTTCAGTGCCCGGGTCATCACCCCGACGCCCCGGACCTGAGGAGCCACTGCGAACCCGACCTCACCGACCCCGCCCTCGCCGTCGCGCAGATCGACGGTGCCGGCGTACTGGCCGTCGTACTCGATCGCCCAGGCCCACATACCGCCGTCGCGCCAGCCGTTCGGGATGATCTCGGTCAGGAAGCCGACCGCGTGTTCGCGCAGGTAGGGGACCGGGATGGTGGTCCAGCGCTGCATCTCCGGGTCCTGGCACATCGCGTAGGCGGGGTCGATGTCGGCCTCGGTGTGTGCACGCAGGGTCACCACGTCGTCGGCCAGCACCGGTACGTCTTCGGGGAATCGCATGCTTCAGGGTGACGTGCCGCAATCACCGGAGCAATGCATTTCCCTGACAGCCAGGCATATCCACATTAGGCTGTGGACCGTGAACGCAGCCGGAGCAGAGGCACCGCGGGGCCGGGGAGGGCAGCTGGCCGCTCAGCGCCAGGCCACGATCGTTGCCGAGGTCAACAGTCGAGGTGCGGTCACGGTCGCCGAACTGGTCGACCGGTTCGGTGTCTCGGACATGACGATCCGCCGCGATCTGGACGCGCTCGACTCCAGTGGCCTGCTGCACAAGGTGCACGGCGGCGCCACCTCGGTCGGGCTGCGCAGCGCGCACGAGCCGGGGTTCGACGCCAAGCTGACCCAGGAGTCCGCGGCCAAGCAGGCGATCGCGGCCGAGGCGGCCAGCCGGGTCCAGCCGGACAGCGCGATCGGCATCGGCGCCGGCACCACGACGTACGCGTTGGCCCGTCAGTTGCTCCGGGTGGAGAACCTGACCGTCGTGACGAACTCGGCGCGGATCGCCGACGTGTTCCACGGCAACAGCCGCTCCGACCGCACCGTCGTACTGATCGGCGGCATCCGGACACCTTCTGATGCGCTGGTCGGCCCGATCGCGACGGCCGCGCTGGGCTCGCTGCACCTCGACCTGCTCTTCCTCGGTGCGCACGGTGTGGACGCCGAGCACGGGCTGAGCACGCCGAACCTGATGGAGGCCGAGACCAACCGGTCCTTCATCGCCGCGAGCCGCGAGGTGGTCGTCGTCGCCGACCACACCAAGTGGGGCACGGTCGGCCTGAGTACGTTCGCGACCTGGGCGGACCTCGACGTCATCGTCACCGACGCCGGCCTCGCCACCCCCGCCCGCAAAGCCATGCGCGACACCGGATGTGAGCTGATCATCGCTTCCTGACCCGCCGCTGTCGGGCTGAAGGTCTGCTGGGGTGAGGGGACAGGGATTGAGGCAGGAGGTTCGGGCCCGGGAGGCTCCTCTCGGCAAGCCGTACTGGGTTCTCTGGACTGCCGGCGCGATCTCCTTTCTCGGGGACGGCATCACCTTCGGCGCGCTGCCGCTGCTGGCCGCCTCGATGAGTCGCGACCCGCGCGTCGTCTCACTGACTGAGGCGGTCACCGGGATCGGCTGGCTGCTGCTCGGTCTGGTGTCCGGCGTGATGGTCGACCGCTGGCGGCGGACCACCACGATGTGGATCGTCGACGCGATTCGCGCGGTCGTCGCCGGCGGGTTCGCGGTCGTCGTACTGCTGGGTCAGGAGAGCATCCCGCTGCTGCTGATCACCGGGTTCCTGCTCGGCATGCTGGCGCCGTTCTTCGACAACGCGTCCGCGGTGGTGATTCCGGACCTGGTCGTCGCCACCGCGCTGGAGCGGGCGAATGGCTACAACCAGGCCGCGCTGGTGCTGCTGGCGAACCTGATCGGTCCACCGCTCGGCGCCGTGCTGTTCGTGATGCATCACGGGCTGCCGATCATGGTCGACGCCATCTCGTTCGCGGCCGCCGCAGTACTGGTCTTCCTGGTACGGCGTGCCGCGCCGGCCCGAGCGGTGTCGCCGGACCGGAACCTCGGCCGCGAGCTGAAAGAAGGACTGCTCTATCTCTGGCGACACAAACTGCTGCGATCGCTCTGCCTGCTGCTCCTGGTGGCGAACGCGGTCGGCGCGGGCATCATCGCGATCCTTGTCCTCTATGTATTGGAGGCGCTGCACCTGCCGGAGGCCTGGTTCGGCTGGCTGGTCGCGACCTACGCGGTCGGCGGAGTCGTCGGCGCGGCACTCGCGCCCCGGCTGGCACGCCGCCTCTCGACGTTCACGAACCTGATCGTGTCGATGCTCGTGCTCGGCTTCGCGGTCGTCGTGTTCGGAGTGGTCAGCGAGCTGGCTCTGATCATCGCCGGCGCCGTGCTGATGGGGTTCGGCAGCACCTGGTGGAACGTCATCTCGATCTCGCTCCGGCAGCGGATCGTGCCGGCCGCGCTGCTCGGCCGGGTGACCGCGGTCTACCGGATGGTCGCGTTCTGCGCCGCGCCGGTGGGTGCGGTCGGTGCGGGGTTCCTCGCCCACCGCACCGACCTGCGCACGCCGTACCTGGTGATGGGACTGCTACAGCTCGCCGCCACCCTCGCCTTCGCTCCGCTGATCAAACGCGAATTGTCAGCTGACTCGGGAAGCTCCGGCTGACGGGGCTGCGGCCAGGGAGCTCGGAGCGCTGAAACCGCGGTCTGCGAAGGCCTTCTCGATGGCGGACAGTACGGCGTCTGCCGAGTCCGCCTCAGTCAGAGCGATGATGCAGCCGCCGAAACCGCCGCCGGTCATGCGGGCGCCGAGCGCGCCGGCTTCGAGGGCGGTGTCGACGGCGACGTCCAGCTCCGGCACGGTGATCTCGAAGTCGTCGCGCAGTGACACGTGCGACGCGGTGAACAGCGGCCCGACGTCGCGCAGCCGGCCGGAGCGCATCAGCTCGACCGCCTCCTCGACCCGGCGGATCTCCGTCACCACGTGCCGCACCCGGCGGCGGACGACGTCATCCGGCAGCCGATCGAGGGCGTCGTCGAGGTCGTCGTACGCGATCGAGCGCAGGGCCGGTACGCCGAGCACCGCCGCGGCTTCCTCGCAGCTCTTGCGGCGGGCGGCGTACTCGCCGTCGACGTGCCGGTGCGGAGCCTTCACGTCGACGACCAACAGCGCGAGGCTGTCGGCGGCCGGGTCGAACGGGATCTGGTCGGTGGACATCGCGCGGATGTCGAAGTACAGGGCGTGCCCGGCGGTGCAGCACATCGACGCCATCTGGTCCATCAGGCCGACCGGGGCACCGACGTATTGGTTCTCGGCCTTCTGCGCCAGCCGGGCGACCTCGGCGGGGGCGACCTCGATGTCGCGCAGCCCGAGCAGCGCGACCGACGTCGCGCACAGCAAGGCGGCGGACGAGGACAGCCCGGCGCCGGACGGCAGGTCGGAGTCGACCAGCAGGTTGGCGCCGCCGATCGAGTAGCCGGACTCACGCAGTACCCAGGCCGCGCCGGCCGGGTACGCCGCCCAGTCACCGACCGAACCCGGGGTCAGCTCGTCGATGGCGAACTCGATCACGCCCGAGTGGCCGCTCGACGCGACCGCGATCCGGCCGTCGTCACGCTTGGAGGCGGTCACCTGGATGCGGTTCGGCAGGGCGATCGGCAGCACCAGGCCGTCGTTGTAGTCGGTGTGCTCACCGATCAGGTTGACCCGGCCGGGCGCCCGCCAGCTGCCCGCCGGCGCTGCCCCGAAGACGTCCTCGAACGAGCTCACGAACCAACCTTCCGCAGGGTTTCGGCGACATCCTCCGGCCGGGTGTCACTGATGAACGCGCCCATCCCGGACTCCGAGCCGGCCAGGTACTTGATCTTGTCCGCGGCCCGGCGGATCGACAACACCTCGAGGTGGAGGTAGCCGAGCTCGCGATCGATCCGGACCGGGGCCTGGTGCCAGGCGGCGATGTACGGCAGCGGGTCGCCGTACAGGCCGTCGAGACGTCGCAGGACGTCGAGGTAGAGCTCGGCGAAGTCGTCGCGCTCGCCGACCGACAGCTCGCTGATGTCGGCGACCTGGCGGTGCGGGTACAGGTGGACCTCGACCGGCCAGCGGGCCGCCTCCGGGACGAACGCGGTCCAGTTGGTGTTCTGCGTGACGACCCGGGTGCCCTCCTTCAGCTCCCCGGCCAGGATGTCGGCGAACAGGTTGCTACCGGCAACCGCCTGGTGCTCGCGGGCGCGGGCCATCAGGGTCCGCATCCGCGGCGGCAGGAACGGGTAGGCGTAGATCTGGCCGTGCGGGTGGTTCAGCGTCACGCCGATCTCACGGCCGCGGTTCTCGAACGGGAAGACGTGCTCGACGTCGTCGCGGGTGCTCAGCTCGGCGGTCCGGTCGGCCCAGGTGTCGACCACCAGCCGGGCCTGGCCCTGGGAGAGATCGGTGAACGACTGGTTGTGGTCGCTGGTGAAGCAGACCACCTCGGTCCGGCCCGGGCCGGCGAAGGAGGGGAACCGGTTCTCGAACACGGCGACGTTGTAGTCGTGGTCCGGGATCTCGGTCGGGTTGCCCGGCTTGCTCGCGCACAGCGGGCACTGGTCGGCCGGCGGCAGGTAGGTCCGGGTGTTGCGGTGGGTCGCGTAGGTGATGACGTCACCGGTGAGCGGATCGGTCCGCAGGTCGACCTGCGGTTGCGGGGCCGGCAGTCCGCGGGTGTCCTCGAGCGGCATCCGGGCCGGAGCGTCGGCCGGGTCGTAGTAGATCAGCTCGCGGCCGTCGGACAGCTTGGTGTCCGTACGGCGTGCGCCGCGCGGTGTGTTCATCGTGTGACCCCTCCCGGCCGTCGGACACCGACAGCCAGGAATCATCGTAAACCAACAAACTCGAACATGCACGGTGATTCCGGCCACCACCAGGGCGTCGCCTCGGGGTGACCGCAGCACGCAGGGGCCCGAGCGGTATGCCCTACTCTTGCGAAATGGACGACGCCCAACCGTCGCCCTCTCGACATACAACGAGAGGGCTTGAGCACCCTGCCTCGGCCGTCCTTCGGCGCTTGCGACGCCCAGGCACGCACCTCGCGGCAGCGGAGGGAAGGCCACGATGAACACCACGTCGAGACCTTCCCTCCGCCACCGCGATGCACGCACCTGGACGCCGCAATCACTCGAACTACGACCAAGGCAGGGTGCTAGGACCCCCTGCTGATGAACGACACCCTGCTCAACATCGTCCTGATCTTCATTTTCGTCCTGATCGGTGGCGTGTTCGCCGCGGCCGAGATGGCGCTGGTCTCGCTCCGGGAGAGCCAGCTCAAGTCGATCGCCCACCGGGGCAAGCGTGGCGAGACGGTGGCCCGGGTGGCTGCCAACCCGAACCGGTTCCTGTCCGCCGTCCAGATCGGCGTGACCCTGATGGGCTTCCTGTCCGCCGCCTTCGGTGGCGCGACGCTCGCGGACGGCCTGTCCCCGCACCTGCAGGACCTCGGACTGCCCGAGTCGGTGGCGAGCACGGTCGCGCTGGTGCTGATCACCATCCTTATCTCCTACGTCTCGATCGTGATCGGCGAGCTGGCGGCCAAGCGGCTCGCGCTGCAGCGGGCCGAGACGTTCGCGCTCGGCCTGGCCCCGCTGGTGGACCGGATCGCATCCATCGCCCGGCCGGTGATCTGGCTGCTCTCCAGGTCGACCGACCTGGTGGTTCGCGCCCTCGGCGGCGACCCGAACGCGAACCGTGAGGTGATGTCGGACGAGGAGTTGCGCGACCTGGTCTCGGCCCACGAGTCGCTCGGCGAGGAGGAGCGCCGGATCGTCGACGACGTGTTCGAGGCCGGCAGCCGGCAGTTGCGCGAGCTGATGCTGCCGCGCACCGAGGTCGACTTCATCGACTCGGAGATGCCGGCCTACAAGGCGGTGAAGTTCGCCGCCGAGCGGCCGCACTCGCGCTACCCGGTGATGAACGGCTCGGCCGACGACATCGTCGGGTTCGTCCACGTCCGCGACCTGTTCGACCCCGCCGTCGCGTCCCGCTCGGTCCGGGTCGGCGACCTGGCCCGCGAGGTGCTGCTGCTACCGGACACCGCGAAGCTGCTGCCGACGCTGACCGAGATGCGCCGGCGATCGACCCACTTGGCCATCGTCCTGGACGAGTACGGCGGTACGGCGGGCATCGTCACGCTGGAGGACCTGGTCGAGGAGCTGATCGGCGACATCAAGGACGAGTACGATGAGGAGTCGGTCGAGACCACCCGCCTGCGCAGTGGTGACATCGAGGTCGACGGTCTGCTCAACCTCGACGACTTCGCCGACGAGACCGGTGTCGAACTCCCCGACGGCCCGTACGAGACGGTCGGCGGGTTCCTTGCCGCCCAGCTCGGCCGCGTCCCGGCCACCGGCGACGAAGCCCGGGTCGACGGCCACATCCTCACCGTCACGGAGATGGACGGCCGCCGGGTAGCCCGGGCCCGCATCCACCGGGTCAAGCCGACGGATGACCAACCAGTTCCTGAGGAGCCGTAGCCGAGAGCATCCGGCGACGGGTGAGGATGACCGCGCCGCCGATGACGTAGCCAAGGCCTTGGAAGACCAGGACCGGGATGATGCCGGCCAGCTCGCCGAGAACGCCGGCCGACGCGATGCCGACCAGGACGGCGAGACCTTCGGCGGCTGAGATGGCACCGAAGATCCGGCCGCGGGACGAGTCCTCGCTGAGACGCTGGAGCACCGTCATCATGCCGGCGACGGTGAACGCACCGGGGAGGCCGACGAGGATCATGCAGACGAACGCGGGGATCAGGCTGTCGGTGACCAGGGGATAGCAGAACAGCACCAGGTCGATCAGCCCGAACAGGAACGCACCGACGCCCCACATCGTCGCTGCAGGCAGCCGTGAGCCGATCGCGGCGGCGACCAGCCCGCCGACGATCCCGCCCACCGCCTGCGACGAAACGATCAGGCCGTACGCCGTCCCGTCGCCGCCGAGTTCGGCCGACACGAACGGCGCGAACAACGTGCTCATCACACCTTCACCGACACCGGTCACCAGGCAGAACACGAACAGCAACCGCATCGCCGGGCCCGCGACACAGAGCCGGAGCCCCTCGGTCCACTCCGCCTTCAGCCGCTGGATCGCACCGCTGGCCGATTGGGTCAGCGTGCGTACGACGCGATGCCGGACCCGGACGATGAGCCCGGCGGCGAGGAGGAAGGTCGCGGCATCCACGACCGCCAGCAGCGGCAAACCGCCAAGCCCCGCGAGCAGACCACCGATACCCGCGCCGATCAGCCGGGCGACATCACTGGTCTGACTGTTCAATGCATTGGCTGTGACGAGTTGTCGCGGCTCGACCAGGACAGGGATGAGCGACTGCTCGGCGGGGCGGAAGAACTGCTGCAAACAGCTCTGCATCAGCACAACGGCGTACACGATCCAGATCGCGCTTTCGTCCCGTACGGCGAGCAGCGGTAGCAGCAGGACCGCATGCAGCAGGTTGGTGACGATCATCGTCCGCCGCCGGTCCCAGCGGTCGACGAAGACGCCGGCCAGCGAACCGAGTACGACCATCGGCACGAACGACGACAGCAGCAGGCCGCCGGAGGCCAGTGTCGAGCCGGTCAGTACATAGACCTGGAAGGCCAGGCCGGTCTTTAGGATCCAGTCGCCGGTGAGCGACACGAGCCCCGCGCTCAGCACCAACCGATAGTCGCGTTGCCGCGCGAGAACGCCCCACAGTTCTTTCACGGCTACTCCTCGGGATCCGAGGTTTCGGGTGAGATCGTGACGATCTGGGTCATGGAGACGTGCCGGCTGCCGGGCGGGCGGGTGGACTTGTCGTCGATCGGCCGCTCGGCGACGTACCGGTGAAGCAGTGCGTCGATCTGCTCGGTCAGCTCCTTCAGTTCTTCTCCGGTCAGGTAGAAGCCGCTGTTCCCGATGCCCGAGTTGTCCCGCCAGATCGGGTCCTCGTTCACCCGCCGCTGCTGCCACTTGGCGAGTGAGTCCAGCGCCCGCTCGGCCAGCAGTTGCTCGAGTACGTCGGCAGCCGCGGCACCTTCAGGTGTCAGCGACGCCTCGCGCCACGACTGTGACGTCGAGACCAGCCGCCACGGCCGCTCGCGGTTGTCCTTCCCCGGTGCCGGCTCGACGAACTCGTACTTCGCCAACTGCCGGAGGTGATGCGAGGCCAGCGCATGGCTGATCCCGAGCGTGCGGGCCGCATCCGCCGCGGTCAGCGGCCCCTCGCGGCCCAGCAACGTCATCAGATCCAGCCGGACCGGGTGCGCCATCGCCCGGATCGCCAGTGGATCGTCCAGCAACCGCATCCGCCGCGGGTCCTTCTCCAAAGACATGCTTGGAATATGCGCCGCAGGAGGCGCAGATGTCAAGCCTTTGCTTGGAATCAGTGCAGGGCGACGGTGGAAGTGATCTTGCGCGACGTCAGTGAGACGGCCAGGTGAGCAGCGCCCAGCGCCAGAACCGGCCGATCGGCAGTCGGTGCCTGACCGCCCCGTCGACTGCTTCGAGGGCCACGCCGTCGACGATCTCGGCGGTGCTCGGGCGAAGCGCCGGGTCCTTCGACAGCATCCGGAGCAGCAGGTCCTCGACCGGACCGGCCACCTCGGGGCACGACTCGCTCGGCGGGGTCGGCTCGGTCCGGACGTGCTGGGACAGAACGTCCGTCGGGTTGTCGCCGGTGAAGGGCGGGTGTCCGGTCACCAGTTGATAGAGGACACAGCCGAGGGCATAGACATCCGAGGCGGCGGTGGCCGGCTTGCCCAGGGCCCGCTCCGGGGCGAGGTACAAGCTGGTGCCGAGCACCTGGCCGGGCACGGTCCTGGCCGGGTCGGTGACGAACCGGGCGATGCCGAAGTCGGCGACCTTCACCGTGCCGTCGGCATCGATCAGCAGGTTGGCCGGCTTGATGTCGCGATGGACGATGCCGCGCCGGTGCGCCGCGGCGAGCCCGGCGGCAGCCTGCTGGACGATGTCGACGGCCCGCTCGGACTCGAGCGGGCCGTGCATCGCGAGCTCGTGGGCGACGCTGCGACCTTCGACCAGCTCCATCACCAGGTAGTAGTTGCCATCCTGCTGCCCGAAGTCGTACGCCGCGACGACGTGCGGATCCTTGACCATCGCGGCGGTTCGCGCCTCTCGCCGGAACCGCGCCGCCGCGAACGGATCACCCCACCCCGGAAGCAACAGCTTCACCGCCACCGGTCGCCCGAGAAGTTCGTCGCAGCCGCGGAACACCTCGCCCATCCCGCCGTGACCGAGGACCTCGGTCAGTCGGTAGCGACCCGCTAGCAGCACGTGCCTCCGGTACCCCGATGCGTTGCTGCCGAATCAACAGTTGCCCAAGGCCACGGTCAGCCGGTGTGTTCGCGGATCCATTCGAGGGCGGGCTCGGTGTGGGTGAGGACGGAGATGTGGCTGTCGCCCGGGGAGAGACGCAGTGCCGCGGACGGGATGTGCTCGACCAGCCAGTTGCCGTGCGAGCTGGGGATGATGCCGTCGTCCTCGCCGTGGCAGAGCAGGGTCGGTGCGGTGATCGTGGTCGGGTCGCAGCCCCACGGGACGACATAGGAACAGTCGTCGTCGATCAGGCCGTCCGGTCCGTTCGGCATCGACTTGTCACCGGCGACCGACCCGAGCCAGCCCCACGGCCCGTCGAACATGGCGAGGTCGGCCGGGGTGAACTCCGGGTCGTACTCCACGCCCGACGTCTCGTGCGCGACCTTCGCCTTCCGGCCGCGGGCCGCGGCCTGGAGTGACGCGACTCCGGACGGGATCATGCCGTCGTACCAGTCGAGGCCTCGGGCGTCGTACGGCGCGATGGCGGCGAAGGTGGCCACCGCCTCGACCCGGTCGCGGAGGATTGCGGCGGCGCCGAGGGCGTAGGAGCCACCGCCCGAGTAGCCCATCAGCGCGAAGGTGCCGACCCCGAGCGAGTCGGCGACCGCGGTCAGGTCGGCCGCGACCGAGGCCATCGTCCGCCCCGGCGCTGCGGTCGAACCGCCGTACCCGGGCCGGTCGAACGAGATCCACCGGATCCCGAGCCACTCGCCGGCCTCGAACAGCGGCTCGGGCGGGGCGCCCAGGTTCGGGGTGCCGTGGTGCCAGACCACCGGCAGCCGGCCGTCGTCGCCGGGTGCGGTGTCGTACACATGCAGGGTGCGGCCGTCCGCCAGCCGGAGGTCCGTCTCGTTCATGTCGCTCACCTTGGGTCGGAGATTGCTTGGCAAGCGGTACGTCGGACGTCCGGCAGCAAACTCGACATTTCAGGCCCGGGATCAGGCCGGAGGCGCTGCGTCGATCGGTTCGTTCGCCGAAATGTCGAGGTTCCCCGGCGGCCTCCGACCTCTGCTGCGAAGATCCACTCAGACTCCGAAAGGAACCGGTCATGAAATACCTGCTGTTGATCCACAGCAACCCGATCACCTGGGCCCACCCCTCCTTCCTGCACACCGAGGAGGGGCAGCGGCTGCCGGCGAAGGCGCGCGACGCGCTGGCTGCCCAGCTGGAGAAACTGCTCACCGAGCTGGACGAGTCGGGCGAACTGGTGGCCGCCGTACCGCTCGAGGCGCCGTCGCGGACGAAGGTGGTCCGGATCCGCAAGGGCGTCCGCGCCACCACCGACGGCCCCTACTCCGAGGCCAAGGAACAACTCGCCGGCGTCTTCATCGTCGACGTCGCCACGCCCGAACGCGCCGAGGAGATCTCCGCCCGCATCCCCGAAGCCGAATACGGCGGCGGCATAGAACTCCGTCCCGCCTCCGTCTTCGAAGACTGAGACCGCGAACCCCCGACCTCGAGGGATAACCACCGAGGTCGGGGGTTGCCCACTGGGATTCTCACTGGGCAACCCCCGAGGTGAGGGGGCAAGCAGCGCGGGTCAGCTGACCAGGCGGGTGTGGTTTTGGTGGGTGGCTAGTGCTGGGTCGAGGGTGCCCAGGGCCAGCCAGGTGGCGCCGCCGACGCCGTCGCGGGCGGTGAGGACCTCGCCGGAGAAGTGTTGGTGGATGGTTTCCCGGATCAGCCGGCCGACCGGAGATGATTCCCCGGCAACACTGCCCGCGAGGATCATCGGACCCTTGTCCTTCGTTGTCCTCAACCGACCGACCGTTTCTGTGAGCAGGTCGGCTGCGCGTTTCACCAAGCCGTGTGCGGTCTCGTCGTTCTGTTCGAACGCCCACACCACCGTCCGGGCCAGTTCAGCCAGCATCACCGGCGGGCGGCTGTTCACTTCCCGGATCAGATCGTCACGCAGTACGTCGTACCCCTCACGCTGGGCGATCGCGTGCTCATCCCGGTCCGGGAGTACTGCGCGGACGACGGCCTGGCCGAGCACACCGATCGGTTCACCCAGATCCAGATTGCGCAACACGCTGCGCACTGCCTCCCGGCCGAGCCAGAAGCCGGAGCCGTCGTCGCCGAGCAGCCAGCCGTGCCCGTCCGCCGTCCGGACCAGCTGGTGATCGCGGACCAGGCCGGCTGCGCTGCCGGTGCCCGCGATCAGCACGAGGCCGTCCGGCTCCGGCGTACCGGAGGCGAACGCGACCTCCAGGTCGCCGATGAACTCGGGCTCGCCGGTCAGCCCGGCGCCGTCCCAGGCGGCGTCGAACTGGGCACGCACATCGGGCCGCGCCAGCGCCGACCCGCCGGCCGCGCCGATGACGGCGGCTTTGACCGCGGTCGGGTCCAGTCCAGCCAGCGCGGTGTGAAGCGCCTGGCCGAAGTTGGCCGCTGCACTTGCGGGGTGGCTGGTCGGATTTCCACCAGCTGCCGCCCCTCGACCGACTACGTTGCCCTCATGGTCCGCGATCACGATCCGGGTGGAGGTGCCGCCGAGGTCGCCGCCCAGGACCAGTGCCGATGCTGGCATCAAGACCACTGAGTCCGCAGGTTCCGGCAGCGGGCGTTCGACCGACATACGCAATGCTCCAAACTGCTCGAAAGAGTTATCTAATGGACAACAACAAACAAGGTCACGCAACGGTCCCGATCTGGGGAGAAGAGTGAGATGAGCCTTGACTTTAGCTGCCAGTTAAGAAAAGTTCTGTCCAGCAAACCGCAAACTTGCGCACTTGTCGGCACCAGGTGTGTCGCGGCGAACACATTAGTCGAGGGGTGGGGCCGCTGATGGCCAGCAGTAACCAGGGCGGACCGGGGGAGACCAACGGGGTGAGTGCGCAGGCTTATGTTCACGCGCTGACGCCGATCATGGCCGCCGTCACCGAGCAGATCGACGGCCCGATCCAGCAGGCCGCCGAACTGTTCACCGAGGCGCTTCGGAAGAACGGCGTCATCCAGGCCTTCGGGTCCGGCCACTCCGAGGCACTGGCGATGGAGATCGCCGGCCGGGCCGGCGGGCTGATCGCGACCAACCGGATCGCGCTGCGCGACCTGGTCCTGCTCGGCGGCGCGCCGATCGAGCTGCTGCGCGGCGGCGAACTCGAACGCGACCCGTCGATCGCGCGCCGGCTCTACGACCTGGCCGAGCCGCATCCGGCCGACCTGTTCGTGATCGCGTCCAACTCCGGTGTGAACGGCTCGATCGTCGAGCTCGCCACCGTGGTCAAGGAAAAGGGCCACCCACTCATCGCGATCACCTCTTTGCAGCACACCGGTGGGATGGAGTCGCGCCACCCGTCCGGCAAGAAACTCATCGACATCGCGGACGTGGTGCTGGACAACCATGCGCCGTACGGCGACTCCGTGCTCGACCTGCCCGATGGTGGCAAGGTCTGCGCGGTGTCGTCCATCACCGCTGCGCTGATCGCGCAGCTGCTGGTCGCTGAGGTCCTGCGCCGGCTGACCGAGGCAGGTGAGACCGCTCCGGTCTACCTGTCCGCGAACATCCCGGGCGGCGACGACCACAACCACGCCCTTGAAGCACAGTACGCCGGCCGGATCCGGCGTACTGCATGAAACACTCTCGGAAGGCGGGACCCATGACCACTCCTGACAACCTGTCGCGGCGGCTGTTCCTGCAGCGCGCGGCGGTCGGCACGCTGCTGGCCACCGGCGGCAGCACGCTGCTCTCGGCGTGTGCCAGCGGCGGTAGCGACGACAGCGGCTCCGGCGGTGGCGGCGCCGAACAAACGGCGGAGAACCCGTTCGGCGTGAAGTCGGCCGACCCGCTCGACGTGGTGATCTTCAAGGGCGGCTACGGCGACGACTACGCCAAGGCGCACGAGGAGATGTACAAGAAGAAGTACCCCGAGACGACGATCAAGCACGCCGGTATCACCGACATCACCCCGCAGTTGCAGCCGCGGTTCAACGGTGGCAACCCGCCGGACGTGATCGACAACTCCGGCGCTTCGGCGCTGCCGGCATCGACGCTGGCGACCTCCGGTCAGCTGGCCGACCTGACCCAGCTGTTCGACGCCGCCTCGATCGACGATGCGGGCAAGAAGGTCCGCGACTCGATCGAGCCGATCACGCTGGAGGCGGCCCAGCTGAGCGGCAAGCCGCTGCTGCTCAACTACGTACTGACCGTGTACGCGATCTGGTACAACAAGCCGCTGTTCGCCAAGAACGGCTGGGAGCCGGCCAAGACCTGGCAGGAGTTCCTCGACCTGTGCGAGGAGATCAAGAAGACCGGGATCGCGCCGATGGCGCACCAGGGCAAGCACCCGTACTACATCGGCCAGGTGATGATGGACATGGCCGTCAAGCACGGTGGCCACGACGTCATCAAGGCGATCGACGAACTCGAGCCGAATGCGTGGAAGCACGAGTCGGTCAAGGCCGCCGCCGAGGCGATCCTGGAGATCAAGGGCAAGGGCTACTTCATGCAGGGCACCGAGGGCCTGGACCACATCCAGTCCCAGACGGCCTGGAACCAGGGCAAGGCGGCGTTCATCCCGTCCGGCTCCTGGCTGGAGAACGAGCAGAAGCCGGTCGCGCCCAAGGACTTCGAGACCACCGCGGCCTACACCCCGCTGCTGGACGGCTCGAAGCTGCCGGTCGACTGCACGGAGATCGCCGCCGGTGAGCCCTTCATCGTGCCGGAGAAGGCGAAGAACAAGGCCGGTGGCCTGGAGTACATGCGGATCATGCTGTCGAAGGAGGCGGCCGGCAAGTTCACCGAGCTGACCGGTTCCCCGACCGTGGTGAAGGGTGCGGGCGAGGGTCTGAAGCTGAGCCCGGGTGCCGCCTCGTCCGGCGCGCTGCTGAAGTCCGGTGGCGACAACAACTGGACGACGTACTTCGCTGCCTGGTACTCGACGATGGACAAGCCGATCCGTAGCGTGTGGGGCGAGCTTGCCGCTGCCCGCATCACGGCCGACGAGTTCTGCACCCGGGCGCAGAAGATCGCAGACGACACGGCCAAGGACCCGAAGACCGTCAAGCAGACCCGTACCTGAGTCTGTTGCCCCTGTGAGCTGTGCGGGGGCGGACGCGATCCGCAGCTGAGCTGATCCTCCGCCGCCTGCGCTGTGTAAGGAGAGAGATGCGGCACGGCAGTTACCGGTTCGTCGCGAGTTTCCTCGCGATTCCACTGGCGTTGTATGCGATCTTCGTGATCTCCCCGTTCGTCCAGGCGTTCTACTACTCGCTGACCGACTGGACCGGGATCTCACCGGATTTCAAGTTCGTGGGTTTCGACAACTTCCAGACCCTCGCTCACGACTCGGTGTTTCGCCAGGCACTCGGGCACAACCTGATCCTGCTGATCGGGCTGCCGCTGTTCACCATCTTCTTCGCGCTGGTGTTCGCCTACCTGCTCAACGTCGGCGGGCGGGCGAACACCGCGGGCATCCAAGGGGTCAAGGGGAACGGCTTCTACAAGCTGGCGTTCTTCCTCCCGCAGGTCCTGGCGGTCCCGGTCATCGCCGTCATCTGGTCGACGGTGATGACCTCGACCGACACCGGTCTGGCCAACTCCGTCACCAAGAAGCTCGGTCTGGGTACGTCGGAGTTCCTGGCCGACCCCGACATCGCGCTGTACTGCGTGATGTGGGTGCTCATCTGGGGCAGCGTCGGGTTCTACCTGGTGCTGTTCAACGCCGCGATGTCCGGCATCCCGAAGGACATCTTCGAGGCCGCCATCATCGACGGTGCCGGACGGCTGTCGACCTTCTTCCGGATCACCCTGCCGCTGCTGTGGGACACCATCCAGACGTCCTGGGTGTACCTGGCCATCATCGCGCTCGACGCGTACGCACTGGTCGCGGTCATGACAGCGGGACCTGGTGGACCTGACAACTCCACTCAGGTGATGGGTCTGCAGATCGCGGACAACGGGTTCCAGTACGGCCGCGCCGGCTACGCCTCGGCGATGGGTGTGGTGCTGTTCTTCCTGACACTCATCATCGCCGCTGTCATGCTCCGGGCCACCCGCCGCGACCGGATCGAATACTGAAGGGCCGCCGGAAATGACCGTACCTGTACAGATCGATGTCGAGGACACCCAGCCGCGGACCGAGCCGGCGGTCCATCCGGCCGGTGGCAAGGACCGTGCCTTCAGCCCGGTGAACGTGTTCTCCCACACGGTGCTGATCGCCTGGAGCATCCTGGTCGTGGTGCCGTTCGTGTGGGCGGTGATCGCCTCGTTCAAGAGCACCGGCGAGATCTTCGGCGACAACCCGTGGGCGCTGCCGAAGGACCTGCTGTGGTCCAACTACACCAAGGCCTGGGACAAGGGCATCGGCCAGTACCTGTTCAACAGCCTGGTCGTGGTGACCGGCGGTGTCTTCGGCACCATGCTGTTCGGCTCGATGGTTGCCTACGTGCTGGCCCGCTACGAGTTCCCCGGCAACCGCTTCGTCTACTACCTGTTCGCAGCCGGGATGATGTTCCCGGTCTTCCTGGCGATCGTGCCGCTGTTCTTCGTGGTCAAGGGCTTCGGGATGGTGTCGACGTACCAGGGGCTGATCCTGGTCTACATCGCGTACTCGCTGCCGTTCACCGTGTTCTTCATGCACGCCTTCTTCCGAACCCTGCCGACCTCGATCGCCGAGGCCGCCCTGGTTGACGGCGCCTCGCACACCACCACCTTCTTCCGCGTGATGCTCCCGATGGCCAAGCCCGGCCTGATCAGCGTCGGCATCTTCAACGTGCTGGGCCAGTTCAACCAGTTCGTGCTGCCGTCGTTCCTGTCCCCGGAGAAACCGGTCCTCTCCCAGGGCATCGCGACCCTGCTGGGCAGTCAGCGCTACGAGAACGACTGGGGCACCCTGTTCGCCGCGCTCACCATCGCCATGGTCCCGGTCATCGCCGTCTACCTGGTCTTCTACCGTCAGGTCCAGGCGGGCCTGACAGGCGCCACCCTGAAGTAACCCGCCGGGGACGCTAACCTGCCGGGGTGCTGAAACGTCGGACTGTTCTGCAGGGGGTGCTGGCGGGCGCCTTCGTGAGCGGTTGTTCGGGTACGACGGGTACGCCGACCGTGGACCCGGACAACCCGTTCGAGGTCGCCTCGGACGCGCCGGTCGAGGTACTGGCCGGTGAGGAGTACGGCGGGTTCGGGGCGGCG
Source organism: Kribbella steppae (assembly GCF_004342025.1). Taxonomy (GTDB): domain Bacteria; phylum Actinomycetota; class Actinomycetes; order Propionibacteriales; family Kribbellaceae; genus Kribbella; species Kribbella steppae. Next base: position 601,659 of record NZ_SLWN01000003.1, read on the forward strand.
GCGTACCGGAAGAAGTATCCGGCGGTGAACGTGACCGCGACCGCCTCGGCGAAGCTGCGGGATCTGGTCCTGCCGCGGTTCGCGGCCGGGAATCCGCCGGATGTGGTGCTGAACTCCGGCGACGGGCGGCTCGAACTCGGGCGGTTGGTGGGGCAGAGCCAGCTGGCGGATCTGCAGCCGCTGCTGGAGGCTCCGGCCTGGGACAACGCCGACGTGACGGTGCAGGACGCCGTACTGCCGGGGATGCTCGACGCTGGGCAGTACGAAGGCTCGCAGCGGAGCGTGAACTACATCGCGACCGTGTACGGCCTGTGGTACTCGGCCAGCCTGTTCCAGCGGTTCGGCTGGGACGTCCCGCGGACCTGGCCGGAACTGCTTGCCCTCGGCACCGAAATGAAGGCGGCCGGGCTCGGCCCGTTCGTGTACGCCGGAGCGCACCCGTACTACCTGCTCGAGCTGGTACTCACCCTGGCCGTGAAGACCGGCGGTCACGACGTGATGAAGCGGATCGACAATCTCGAGGACGGCGCCTGGAAGGACGAGAGCGTCACCCGCGCGATCACCGCGGTCGGCGAGCTCGTCAAACGCGGGCTGGTCGCGCCGGGCAGCACCGACTTCGACCACATCGCCTCGCAGAAACGGTTCCTCGCCTCGAAGGCCGGCCTGCTGCCCTGTGGCAACTGGCTCGAGAACGAGATGAAGCCGCTGATCCCGCGGAACTTCGCGCTGACCGTGACCGGTGTCCCACCGCTCGACGGGTCGTCCGCGCTCGCGCGTGGCCTGCACGTCGCGGCCACCGCGCCGTACCTGGTGCCGGAGAAGGCGAAGAACAAGGCGGGTGGGCTCGAGTACCTCCGGGCGATGCTGTCCAAGGACGTCGCCACCCAGGTCACCGAGGAGTCCAACCAGCTCACCATCGTGCGCGGCGCGGCCGACGGCCTGGAGATCGGTACGGCGCTCCGCTCGGCCCGTGACCTGTTGACTGCCGCCGGTGACCAGGTCATCACCTGGTACTTCGCCGACTGGTATCCGGACTTCGCCACCACCGCGGCCCAAACCACCGGACAGTTCCTGGCCGGCGGTCTTCAGCTCTCCGAGTGGACAGCAAGAATCCAGGCCGCCGCCGACAAGCTCAAGCAGGACAAGGCGGTCACCAAGTACCACCGGGACTGACCGCCGTCCTCGACCGCCTCGTGCCCAAGCTGGCCAAGGCGGTCGACGGGGACCCGGCCACCACCGCCTGATCACGGGAAAAGATCTCGCCGTCGGCCGCGAGCCGTCGTAACCTCGAAAGAGGGTGGTGAGATCGATGGAGTGGATAGCTGTACTGCTCCTTTTCTTCGTGTTGTGCACGTTGCTCAACCTTGTGTTGCCGCAGCCGCCGCCATCGCGCTGGCGCCGGCGGATGCACAGGTCTGCGGACCGTCTGACCGGACGGCTCCGCCACCGCGCTGCGCCCGAGCCGGACCCGTTCGACACGCTCCGCCTGCAGACGAGGCTGGGTCACCTCGCCGGGAAGATCCGGAGGGTCGAGTCCACCCCGCGCGTCTATGCGAAAGCACACCGGCTGATGGCTCTCGAGGCGGCGTACGACGACCTCCTCGACGAGGCCTGCCGGATGGCCGGCGTCTCCACCGAGGCCCATCTGAAGCGCGGCGAGGAAAAGCGATGGCAGGAGGAGCAGGAACTGGCCTCCCGCGGCTGGTCCTGGTGACCTAGGACCACACCACCTCGTCGAGGAAGTCCTCCACCGCGGTCGCCACCTGCCCGAGGACGGCGGCCGATGCCGCCAGCCGGCCCGGCACGTACATGCCGTGGTCTGCCTCCGGCACTTCCAGCACGTACGGCGTGAGTTCGCGAGCCATTGTGGAGTTCCACAGCCGATCCGCCGTACCGCCGACCAGCAGGAACGGCTCGGTCGACCGGCGCAGGCCGTCGACCACCCAGTCGCTGGTCAGGTTCGGCGTCAGCCAGACCGCCGGCAATTCACGGTCCGCGGCGAGGACTGAGCCATAACTGCCGAGTGACTTCCCGATCAGCAACACATCGCCGGTGACGCTCTCGACGGCCTTCGTGGCCTGCGGCAGCACCCACAACCCGCGTTCCGGCTCGGTCAGAGTCAGCGGGCGGTCCGGTTCGTTCCACCAGACGTGAACCACGTCGGCACCGCGGCGTTCGGCGGCATCGGCGGCGTACATCGGCAACGGAGCGGCCGGGCCGTACTGCCCGCCGGGCAGGACGATCACTGTGCGCGAGGTCATAGGACGGAGTTTATGGGGGTCCGGACCCGCCCCGGTGTGGATCGGACCTGGGGCGCTGGCAGAATCGGGGTCATGTCTGTAGCTGCGTCTGACCCCTCCGCAGCCGGTTCCCAGCGTCGCCCTCGGGTGCTGTCCGGGATCCAGCCGACGGCGGACTCCTTCCACTTCGGCAACTACCTCGGTGCGTTGCGGCAGTGGGTGGCCCTGCAAGACGACCACGACGCGTTCTACTGCGTGGTCGACCTGCACGCGATTACGGTGGAGTACGACCCGAAGGCACTGCGGGATCGGACCCGCCGCTCGGTGGCGCAGCTGCTCGCGGCCGGGATCGACCCGGAGCGATCCACCCTGTTCGTCCAGTCGCACGTGCCCGAGCACGCCCAGCTGGGCTGGGTGCTCGGCTGCCTGACCGGGTTCGGCGAGGCCAGCCGGATGACGCAGTTCAAGGACAAGTCCGCCAAGGGCGGCGCCGACCGGGCCACCGTCGGCCTGTTCACGTACCCGATCCTGCAGGCGGCGGACATCCTGATCTACCAGGCCGACCGGGTCCCGGTGGGTGAGGACCAGCGTCAGCACCTGGAGCTGACCCGCGACCTGGCCGGGCGGTTCAACCACCGGTTCGGCAAGACCTTCCGGCTGCCCGAGCCGTACATCGTCAAGGAGACCGCGAAGATCGCGGACCTGCAGGACCCGACCGCCAAGATGAGCAAGTCGGGCTCCTCGCCGGCCGGCATCATCGACCTGCTCGACGACCCCAAGGTGAGCGCGAAGAAGATCCGCTCCGCGGTCACCGACTCCGGTCGCGAGGTCGTCTTCGACCCGGAGAACAAGGCCGGTGTGGCCAACCTGCTGACCATCTACTCGGCCCTGACCGGCCGCAAGATCAGCGAGCTCGAGGACGAGTACGCCGGTCGCGGGTACGGCGATTTCAAGAAGGACCTGGCCGAGGTCGTGATCGAGTTCGTCACCCCGTTCCGGGAGAAGACACTCGGCTACCTGGACGACACCGCCCAGCTGGACGCGATCCTGGCCGCCGGGGCCGAGCGCGCCCGCGCGGTGACCGAGCCGACCCTGCAGCGGGTCTACGACCGGCTGGGATTCGTGCCCGGACCGGCCCTCGGATCGGGCCGGTAGGGCGCCGGATGGCGACGATCGGTGTCGCGATCCCGATCGCGGAACCCTACGGCTCGGAGTTGCAGAAGTACCGGGCCGAGTTCGGTGATCCGATGGCCTCGTCGATCCCCACCCACGTGACCCTGCTGCCGCCGACCGAGGTGGCCGACGCCGATCTGGGCCTGATCGACGACCACCTGCTCGAGCTGGCCGCCCGGTTCCCGAGCTTCCGGATCCGGCTCCGCGGTACGGCGACGTTCCGGCCGATCTCCCCGGTGGTGTTCGTACCGCTGGCCGAGGGCATCTCGTCCTGCGAGGTGCTGCAGTCGCAGGTCCGGTCCGGTCCGCTGCAGGTGGAGCTCCGGTTCCCGTACCACCCGCACGTGACGGTGGCGCACGACCTGGACAAGGAGGCGCTGGACCGCGCGTACGACGCCCTGTCGGAGTACGACTGCGCGTTCGACGTCGACGCCTTCAGCCGATACGAACACGGTGCCGACGGCGTGTGGCGCCCCCAGCGCTCCTTCCCGCTGGCAGGCTGAGTCTCCGCGCGAGGGGTACAGGAGACCAATGGGCATCATCCAGCGGGGCAAGGCGATCTGGGCCCGGGTGAACCGGACGCAGTTGGGACGCGCCTGGAAGCGGTACGGCGACCGGCGGGGCAACCGGTTGGCGGGGGCAACGAGCTTCTTCGGGTTCCTGTCGGTGTTCCCGCTGATCGTGCTGGCCGCGGCGGTCGTCGGTTCGCTGCTGGGCGAGGACGCGATCGAGACGCTGAAGGAGTCCCTGGAGCAGAACCTGCCCGTGATCGGCGAGCGGATCGACCTCGACGCGCTGGTCGCCCACGCCGGCACCATCGGGCTGATCGCGGGGGTCTCGCTGCTGTTCACCGGGCTCGGCTGGATCGACGCGCTGCGCGCCTCGATCCGGTCGATGCACGAACTGGATGACGAGCCCGGGAACATCGTCCTGCTCAAGCTCACCGATCTCGGTGCGCTGGTCGGTCTCGGCGTGATCGGCCTGATCGCCACCGGGGCCGCGTCGATCCTGGCCGGCCTGTCGGAGCGCATCGTCGACTGGGCGGACCTGGAGGGGACCTGGCTGGCGAGCTGGGGCATCGAGTTCTGCAGCGTGGTGGTCGGCATCGGCGCGGGCGCCGTAATGTTCCTGTACCTCCAGACCGTGTTGCCGCGGATCATCCTGCCGCGCAAGGTCGCACTGATCGCCGCGCTGGCCGGCGGGATTCTGTACTACCTGGCGCAGAAGCTCGGCAACGCCTATGTGGACCACGTCCTCGGCACCAACGCCGCGTACGGCGCTCTGGCCTTGCCGCTGGCGCTGCTGGTGTGGATCTACCTGATGACGCGCGCCATCATGCTCATCGCCGCCTGGGCCAAGGAGGCCACCCTCGACGCCCGGGCAACCGAGGAAGCAGCAGCAGTACCACCACCGCCCGAACCTGTTGAGGAGCCGCTGTTGCCTGGGCCGCCTGGCAAGCGCTTCAAGGTCGTGCCGGTGCCGCAGAAGAAGGCCGACACAGTCGCGGTGGCCGCCGGCGCATTGCTCGGTGTCACGGCCAGCGCCCTGGCTGTGCAGTTGGCCAAGGTCGCCCGCTCCGTCCGGCGCTAGTGCCTTCGCCTCCGCAGCGATCGTGGTCGTCGGAGGAACAGTCCGAGGAGGAGGACCGGCGGTCCGGCGTAGGCCCAGGCAGGGACGCGGAGTGCCAGTGACTGGACGGCTTGCCCCGGGTTGAGGACTGTGCGGCTGCGCGGCGGCTGCGTCGTACCGGACTCCGTCTTCTTCTCGGCGGTGCCGGCTGCTTTCGGTGGTGGGGCGGCGGGCTTGACCAGGGTGCCGACCGGGTCGAGCTGGTTGTAGTTCTTGTACGTCCACGTCAGCAGGTTGGTCGCGTCCTCGGTGATGCCGTGGGGTGCGTTCATCAGCGTCACCACCAGCGTGTGGCCGTTGCGGCGGGCCGCGCCGATGAACGTGTTGCGGGCGAGCGTCGTGTAGCCGGTCTTGATGCCCAGCGCGCCGTCGTAGTTGAACAGCAGTTTGTTCTGGTTCGCGACCTGGTACGTGCCCTTGTTGCCGACGTTCGGGAAGGCCGTGAACTTCGTCGACGCGTACTCGGCGAAGTCGGGCCGGGCCAGGCCCGCCTTGGCGAACAGGGCCAGGTCGTAGGCGCTGGAGTACTGACCATCGGCGTCGAGTCCGGTCGGGTCGGTCACGGTGGTGTCGAGCGCGCCGATCTCCTTGGCCTTCTGGTTCATCCGCTGGATCGTGCCTTCGACGCCTCCCGGGTCGTGGGCACACAGTGCGTGCACCGCGTCGTTGCCGGACGCCAGGAACATGCCTTTGAAGAGCAGGTCGACGCTGTAGCGCAGGCCGGGGTACACGCCGACCTTGCTGCCCTCGATGCCCGCGTCCGCGTCGGTGCCGGTCACCACGTCCGACTTCTTGAGTCGCGGCAGCAGGACCAGGGCCGTGAGGGTCTTGAGCGTGCTCGCGGGCCGCAGCTTGGCGTGCGGTGCCTTGGCGGCCAGTACGGCGCCGGTGTCCAGGTCGGCCACGACGTACGCGGATGCCTGGACGGCCGGCGGCGTCGCCCCGTCGGCGACCACCGTCGGCTTCGTGGTCAGCAGGTCGCCGCCGACCGGGCCTTGTGGGCCCTGGTCGGCGGCGGTTGCTGTGAGCGGGCCGCTGATCACCAGTGCGGTGGTAGCGGCTGCCGTCAGAAGCACACGCATCGGCGGCACTCTAGACGGCCCAGGGTTTAGACGTCACGCCCGGTACGCAGTCCACATGTTGCTGATGCGGGTGCTCTGACCGGGAGTGAACTGGTTGTAGCAGGAGTCGTACGAGTAATCCATGTAGTTGTGGATCGGGTCCAGACCGGACAGCGAGCAGGAGTCGCGACCGGTCGGGCAGCCGCTGCTGGCGCTGCCTTGCGCCGGGGTGTCCGACACAGAGTCGTTCGTGGTCGTGCAGCCACCCTGGAAGGTGTGGTAGAGCCCGAACCAGTGGCCGGCCTCGTGCGTGGCGGTCTTGCCGAGGTTGAAGTTGGTCGCCGAACCACCCGGCAGCGAGCTGTACTGCACCCGGATGCCGTCGATCGACGGGTTGCTCGCGTAATCCCACGGGAACGTGGCGATCCCGAGGTAGGAGAAGTTGACCAGCCAGATGTTCAGCGCGTTCTTGCCGCCCTTGCGGGTCTGCGCGCGGTACGTCGTACTCTGGCCGTCGCGGTGCCAGGTGCTGTTGTTGTAGCGGTAGGTGCCGGCCAGGTAGAAGCTGAAGCCGGTGTTCGCCGCCTGGGACGACTCGCCGCCGGCGAAGTTCTGGTTCAGCTCGGCGATCTGCTGCGAGATCTGGGTGCTGGTCACGTCTCCGGCGCCGGAGCTGCTGCGCATCACGTGGATGTACACCGGCACACTCGCGGCCGCCAGCTGGCCGGCCTTCGGGGCCAGGCCGCGAGCGGCCTTCGCCTTCAGGATCTGCGCCGTCTTCGCGTCGATCGCCTTCTGCTCGGCTGCCGACAGCTCCCGGTGGTCCGCGCCGTGGCCACCGCGAGCCGCGGGTCCCTCGGCTGGGGTGAGACACGGGTTGCTCAGCTGGTCAGCCGACGGCAGCTTCGCCGTTGCCTGACCACCGAGCGGACTGAACGTGAGCGCCGTACCAGCCACCAGAACGGCCAGGGCGCGGGGACGGGTGATGAAAGATCGCATGATGCGTCCTCCGTGATCGGGCCGCTTGGGCGGTGCGGCCGAATCCCCCGATTTTGCGCATGATGCCGCGATGCGCATAGCCGTTCACTGTCCGTCCAGTGCCAAGGCACCACCGCGCCGGGCCCGGATCAGGCGGATCCGTCAGTGCCAGGACCTCAGGACAGCTCCTCCTCGGCCTGCTGGATGGCGGCGAACTCCTCTTCGGGAGCGGCGGCGACCAGGTGGTGGCGGCTGTAGAACCAGAAGTAGGCGATGGCCACCACGAAGATCGTCGCGGTGATCGCGGCCGCCAGCTTGTCGACGAAGAACGTTGCCACCACGGCCGTCACCGCCAGGACCAGGGCGACGCCGGTGGTCACGCTGCCACCGGGCGTCCGGTACGGCCGGTCCAGGCCGGGTTCGCGGACCCGGAGCACGATGTGCGAGAGCATCATCAGCACATACGAGACGGTTGCGCCGAAGACGGCGATGTTGATCAGCAGTGCGCCGTCCTGGGTGATCGCCGCGAGCAGGAAACCGATCACGCCGGGGACGGTCAGCGCCAGGTACGGCGTCTTGCGCTTGCCGGTCACGGACAGGAAGCGGGGCAGGTAACCCGCCCGGGACAGCGCGAACAACTGCCGTGAGTACGCGTAGACGATCGAGAAGAAGCTCGCGACCAGCCCGGCGAGGCCGACGTAGTTGACGAAGTCGGCGACCCACGTGTCGCCACCGAACGCGGTCCGCAGTGCCAGCGGGAGCGGGTTGTCGGACTCCGCGATCACCGAGGATCCGGCGCCACCGGCGGTGAACACCAGCATCAGGCCGGCGAAGACCAGCAGCACGACCATGCCGGTGATGATCCCGCGGGGCATGTCCTTGCGCGGGTCCCGGGCCTCCTCGGCGGCCAGCGGTACGCCCTCGATCGCGAGGAAGAACCAGATTCCGTAGACGAGCGCCGCCAGCACCCCGGCGTACCCGAACGGGATGAAATCGCTGGCGCCGGCCGCGGTGTTCGGCACGATGTCGAACAGCTTGTCGGCGTCGAACTTCGGCACCATCGCGATCACGAACACCACCAGCGCGACCACGGCGAGCGCGGTGATCGCCAGCGTCAGCCTGAGTGCCTCGCCCACGCCGTACAGGTGGATGCCGACGAAGATCACGTAGCAGGCCAGGTAGACCGGCCAGCTGGACGTCAGCCCGAACAACCCGAGGGCCTCGATGTAGCCGCCGATGAAGGTGGCGATCGCGGCCGGTGCGATGGCGTACTCGATCAGGATCGCCGTCCCGGTTGCGAAACCGCCGAGCGGGCCGAGCGCCCGGCGGGCGAACCCGTACCCGGCGCCGGCGACCGGGATCGCGGAGGCGAGTTCGGCCAGGCCGAACACCATGCAGGTGTACATCGTCGCCATCAGCACGGTCGCGATCAGCAGGCCACCCCAGCCGCCCTCGGCCAGGCCGAAGTTCCAGCCGGCGAAGTCACCGGAGATGACGTAGGCGACGCCCAGTCCGGCCAGCAGGACCCAGCCGGCCGCGCCCCGCTTCAGTTGCCGGTTCTCCAGGTACTCCTTGCCGACCTGCTGGTAGTCGACGTGGGCTTTCTTCCGGCTCATCGCGGGACCTCCGAGGTGTCGACCGCCAATGGTCTAGGGCCATACCACTAGGAATGGCCATGAGGTTCCTCGCGTCCGGCCTCGCTGTCAAGGGAAAGTGCCGATTGTCAGGCAGGGCCGGATTGACATCCGCCGCGACACTTGCGTCAATGGACAGGTTGCAGACCAATAGAATTCTGCGATCCGTCCAGTCCGACCGACCCTCCGGGAGCGACCGTGGCCTCGAACACCGGCAAGCTGACCGAGCAGGCCCTCCGAGATCTGGTCGCGGCCGGGCAGATCGACACCGTGCTGGTCGCGATCACCGACATGCAGGGCCGGCTCCAGGGCAAGCGTTGTGGCGCGAGGTACTTCGTGGAGGAGGTGCTCGCGCACGGCACCGAGGGCTGCAACTACCTGCTCGCGGTCGACGTCGACATGAACACCGTCGAGGGCTACGACATGTCGTCCTGGGCGCGTGGCTACGGCGACCTGCTGATGGCGCCGGATCTCGACACCTTGCGCCTGGTTCCCTGGCTCGAGGGGACGGCGATGGTGCTCTGCGACGTCCAGTGGCTCGACGGCAGCCCGATGCCCGCGTCACCGCGGCAGATCCTGAAGGCGCAGCTGGAGCGGCTGGCCGAGCGCGGCATGAAGGCGTACGTCGGCACCGAGCTGGAGTTCATCGTCTTCGACGACACCTTCGAGTCGGCCTGGGACAAGCACTACCGCGACCTCACTCCGGCCAACCAGTACAACGTCGACTACTCGCTGCTGGGCACCGCGCGGATCGAGCCGCTGCTGCGCGACATCCGCAACTCGATGACCGGCGCCGGCCTGTACGTCGAGTCGGCCAAGGGCGAGTGCAACCTCGGCCAGCACGAGATCGCGTTCCGGTACGACGAGGCGCTCGCCACTTGTGACAACCACTCGATCTACAAGACGGGTGCGAAGGAGATCGCCTCGAAGCACGGCAAGAGTCTGACCTTCATGGCCAAGTACGACGAGCGCGAAGGCAACTCGTGTCACATCCACCTGAGCTTCCGGTCCACCGACGGTGACGCCGTCCTGGCGGGTGATCGCGACCACGGGTTCTCCGAGCTGATGGAGCGGTTCATCGCCGGTCAGCTCGCCTGTCTGTCGGACTTCACCTACCTGCTCGCCCCGAACATCAACTCCTACAAGCGTTTCGTCCGCGGCAGCTTCGCGCCGACCGCGATCGCCTGGGGTCTGGACAACCGCACCTGCTCGCTCCGCGTCGTCGGCCACGGCGAATCCCTGCGTGTCGAGAACCGCCTGCCCGGCGGCGACGTGAACCCCTATCTCGCCGTCGCTGCGATCATCGCCTCCGGCCTTCATGGCATCGACAACGAGCTGGAGCTCGAGCCGCTGCTCGAGGGCAACGCGTACGAGTCCGACAAGCAGCACGTGCCGACCACGTTGCGCGAGGCGGCCGCGCTGTTCACCGGCTCGAAGATCGCCCGCCAGGCGTTCGGCGACGAGATGGTCGACCACTACGCCAACGCCGCGCGGGTCGAGCTCGACGCGTACGACGCCGTCGTCACCGACTGGGAGCGGATCCGTGGTTTCGAGCGCCTCTAGGCCCCGCATCGGCATTACGACGTACCTCGAGCCGACGATCTGGGGTGTCTGGGAGCGTGACGCCTCGCTGCTGCCGCGCGTCTATCTCGATGCGGTGGTCGCGGCCGGAGGGGTGCCGCTGCTGCTGCCCCCGGTCGGCACCGACCCGACGATCCTCGACGTGCTCGACGGCCTGATCATCGCCGGCGGGTGCGATGTGGATCCGTCGACGTACGACGCCGCGCCGCACCCGGAGACGGTCGACACCAGGCCCGGGCGGGACGAGCACGAGAAGATCCTGATCCGGGCGGCGCTCGACCGGGATCTCCCGCTGCTCGCGATCTGCCGCGGCCTGCAGATGCTCAACGTCACCCTCGGCGGGACGCTGCAACAACATCTGCCCGACGTGGTCGCGCATGACGAGCACCGGCCGTCGCCCGCGATCTTCGGCACCACCGAGGTCAAGGTCGAACCGGACACGCTCACCGGTCGCCTGTTCGGCGAACGCGCGAGTGTGCGCTGCTATCACCACCAGGCACTCGACGCTGTCGCACCGGGTCTGCGGGTGACCGCCCGCGCCGGGGACGGGACCGTGGAGGCGGCCGAAGTGGAGGGCCACGACTTCGCCCTCGGCGTGCAGTGGCACCCGGAGGAGAACCCCGACGACCTGCGGCTGTTCACCGCACTGATCGCAGCATCCAGGAGCACAGCATGATGCACGACGTGATCAACCCGGCCACCGAGAAGGTCGTCCGGACGATCTCCCTGGCCACCGAGCAGGACGCGGACGCCGCGATCGCCCGGGCCGCTCAGGCCTTCGACACGTGGCGAGATGTGGCGCCGGCGGATCGCGGCCGGTTGCTGCGCCGGTTCGCCGACGCGGTCGACGCCGACCTCGAGAACCTCGCGGCGCTGGAGGTCGAGAACGCCGGGCACACCATCGGCAACGCCCGCTGGGAGGCCGGCAACGTCCGCGACGTGCTGAACTACTACTCGGCCGCGCCGGAACGCCTGTTCGGCAAGCAGATTCCGGTGGCCGGTGGCATCGATGTGACCTTCCAGGAACCGCTCGGCGTGGTCGGTGTGATCGTGCCGTGGAACTTCCCGATGCCGATCGCCGGCTGGGGTTTCGCTCCCGCACTGGCCGCGGGCAACACCGTCGTACTGAAGCCGGCCGAGCTGACGCCGCTGACCGCGATCCGCCTCGGTGAGCTGGCGCTGGAGGCCGGGTTGCCGCCGGGGGTGTTCGAGGTCGTGCCAGGGAAGGGCTCGATCGTCGGGCACCGGTTCGTCACGCATCCCGCCGTACGCAAGGTGGTCTTCACCGGATCGACCGCGGTCGGCAAGCAGATCATGGCCGGGTGCGCCGAGCAGGTGAAGCGGGTGACCCTCGAGCTCGGCGGGAAGTCGGCCAACATCGTGTTCGCCGACGCGGATGTGGAGAAGGCCGCGGCCCAGGCGCCGTACGGCGTCTTCGACAACGCGGGGCAGGACTGCTGCGCGCGGTCGCGGATCCTGGTCGAGCGGTCGGCGTACGACCGGTTCATGGAGCTGCTCGAGCCGGCGGTGAAGTCCTTTCGCGTCGGAGATCCCAGTGATCCTTCGTCCGACATGGGGCCGCTGATCTCGGCGGGTCAGTTGGAGACCGTCGCGTCGTACGTCGAGAATCCCGCGTTCCAAGGGACGGCGCCTCAGGGGCCCGGATTCTGGTTCCCGCCGACCGTGCTGGCGCCGGTCGCGGCCGACGCGCGGGCGATGCGGGAGGAGATCTTCGGTCCGGTCGTCGCCGTCATCCCGTTCGAGGACGAGGCGGACGCGCTGCGGATCGCCAACGACAGCGAGTACGGGCTGTCCGGGTCGATCTGGACCCGTCACGTCGGCCGCGCGCTGCGGGTCGGCCGCGGCGTCGAGGCGGGCAACCTGTCGGTCAACTCGAACGCGTCCGTGCGGTACTCGACACCGTTCGGCGGTTACAAGCAGTCCGGGCTCGGCCGCGAGCTCGGCCCGGACGCGCTGGACGCGTTCACCGAGACCAAGAACATCTTCATCAGCACGGAGGACTGAATGGACGTGAAGGCAAGCCGGTTGGAAGGCCGGGTCGCCGTGGTGACCGGCGGCGCTAGCGGGATCGGCCTGGCCGCGGTCCGGCGACTCGCGGCCGAAGGGGCCAGGGTCGTCATCGGCGACCTCGACCCGGCCGCCGGCAAGGCCGCCGCGGACGAGGTCGGCGGGCTGTTCGTCGCGGTCGACGTGACCGACGAGGCCGGGGTGGAGAACCTGTTCCGGCAGGCGTACGACACGTTCGGCAGCGTCGACATCGCGTTCAACAACGCCGGTATCTCACCGCCCGACGACAACTCGATCCTGGACACCGGGCTGGAGGCGTGGCGCAAGGTGCAGGAGGTCAACCTGACCTCGGTGTATCTGTGCTGCAAGGCCGTCATCCCCTACATGCAGCGCCACGGCAAGGGCTCGATCATCAACACCGCGTCGTTCGTGGCGGTGATGGGCGCGGCCACCTCGCAGATCTCGTACTCCGCGTCGAAGGGCGGCGTCCTGGCGATGAGTCGCGAGCTCGGCGTCGAGTTCGCCCGGCAGGGGATCCGGGTCAACGCGCTCTGCCCGGGCCCGGTGAACACGCCACTGCTGACCGAACTGTTCGCGAAGGACCCGGAGCGGGCCCAGCGGCGGCTGGTGCACGTCCCGATGGGCCGGTTCGGCGAGCCGGAGGAGATCGCGGCCGCGGTCGCCTTCCTGGCCAGCGACGACTCCTCCTTCATCACCGCCAACACCTTCCTGGTGGACGGCGGAATCTCGGGTGCCTACGTGACACCGCTCTAGTCTGTCTTCATGGTTGCCCAGGCAGACGACGCGTTGTTCCGGCCGGTCCGGACGGGTAACCCGTTCGAGGAGACGGTCGAGCGGTTGCTGCAGGCAATCAAGCTGGGCGTCGTCGTGCCGGGTGACCGGCTGCCGTCCGAACGCGACCTGGCGGCCCGGCTGAACGTCAGCCGGGTCACCCTGCGTGAGGCGATCCACGTCCTGACCGAGGCCGGGTACGTCGAGTCCCGGCGCGGGCGGTACGGCGGCACGTTCGTCAACGAGCAGCTGCCGAAGCCACGTCGTACCCCGGCCAAGCGGTTGGCCCGCGAGCTGGGCGACGGGCTGGACGATGCGTTGGTACTGCGCGCCGCCCTGGAGACCGGGGCTGCGGAGGCGGCGGCTTCGCGCTCGTTGAGTGAGGCCGAGCAGGAGCATCTGCGGCGGTGCCTGGCGGAGACCTCGGCGGCGAAGCTGTCCGACTACCGCCGCTTCGACTCGCGCCTGCACCTGGCCATCGCCGAGGTCACCGGGGCTCCGTCGTTGACGTCGGCGACTGCTGACGTTCGGATGCGGCTGAACCAGCTGCTGGATGCGATTCCACTGCTCGAACGCAACATCCGGCACTCGAACGAACAGCACGAAGCGATCGTCGAAGCCATCCTGGCCGGCGACCCGGAGGCGGCCCGCCGAGCCATGCAGGAACACCTCTCCGGGACCGCGGCCCTGCTACGAGCCTTCCTCAGCTGATCTTTCAACTACAAGAGACTGCTGCCGACTCGTCGTCCGCCTGCGGAGCTGTCTTTTGTCTACAGCGAAGGTGAGCAATCCGTGCCGGGGCACAACAGTGCCGTTCGGACTGCTCATATCTGGGCAGCAACCGGTGACAGGATGGTGACGAGACGGTTTCCTCATGTGACACTCGCCGTGTCGGATGGTCGTTGACTGTGATAATCGGCGAGGGCCAACAAATGAAGTGAGCGGCCTTCGAGGAGTTATGTGGGATCGATGACTGACGACGAGCTGGTCGGGCGCACCGGGCTGGTCGAGCGTGCGCGAAAGCAGCTCGAGACCAGCGGCAGCGTGCTGCTCTACGGCCCGACCGGGATCGGCAAGTCCGCCCTCGGCCGTGCGCTCGTCGCAGATCGCACCAAGGCCGGCTGCCGTGTCCTCAGTGCCGCCCCGTCACAGTCCGAAGCCAGCCTCCCGTACGTCACCCTCCTCGACCTCCTCTCCCACCAGCTCGAGCTCGCCTGGCAGGTCCTGCCCGACCACCTCCGCCAGCCCCTCGAGGTCGCCCTGCTCAAGGCCAGCGCGCCCGACACTGTCCGTGACGAGTTGGCCGTACGTCTCGCCGTACTGCACGTCCTACGCCGCCTGGCCGCCACCGGCCCGGTGCTGCTCGTAGTGGACGACATCCAGTGGGTGGACCCGTCCAGCCTCGAAGTACTCACGTTCTGCGCCCGCAGGCTGTCCGACGGCGTGCACATGCTTGCCACCGAGCAGGTGGCCGACGGCGACCTCCCGGTGATGGCAGAAGCGTGTCCGGAGCCTGTGCTGCAGCTCGAGGTCCCACCCCTCACGGAGCCCGACGTACTCGGTCTGCTGCGTCAGCGCCTCTCCAGCCCGCTCCCGGTGCGGACGGCTCGCCGCATCTTCACCGCAAGCGCCGGTAATCCGTTCATGGCGCTGGAGCTGGGCCGAGCCGTACTGCGGCATCCGCAAGGCGTCTCGCCGAACGACCCACTCCCGGTGTCCAGTCGGCTCAAGACACTGCTCGGGGACCGCCTGTCCGATCTCTCCACCGGGACGCACGAGCTGCTGCTGCACGCGGCGTCGTCACCACGTCCGACCACGACCCAGCTCGCCCAGTCCCTCGAGCGGCCGATCGACACCGAGCTGGCAGAGGCGGAGGCGCTCGGGCTGATCGACGTGTCGTCCGAGCGGCTGCGGTTCACGCACCCGTTGCTGCGCGAGTTCGTGTACGCCGAGGCAACCTCAGCCGCTCGTCGACAGGCCCACGCCCAGCTGGCCGCCGTAGTGGACGAGCCGGTCGAGAACGCGACCCACCGCGCGCTCGCCACCCAAGAGGCCAACCCGGAGCTCGCCGTCACCATCGAGGAGGCCGCCGCGGTCGCGGCCGGCCGTGGCGCACCCGGAGCCGCCGCGACGCTCTGGCGGCTGGCCGCCGAACGTACGCCGATCAGCCTGCCGGATGAGCGTGCTCGCCGCCTCACCCGGGCCGCAGACGACGCCGCGGCCGCCGGGCATCTCGCGGAATCGGCCGAGATGGCGCGTCACGCCGTACAGGCGGCAACGAAGCGGGAGACCAAGGTGCCTGCGCTGTTGCTGCTGGTCGATGCCGCATGGCCCGACCACGACCGCCGGGTCGAGTTGCTGGCCGAGGCGTTCGAGGCCGCGGTCGGGGACAAGCGGCTTGAGGCGCGGGTGCGGATCATGCGCAGCCACAGCGAGTACTTCGATCGCCGGCTGGACGAGGCGCAGGAGGACGCTCGGGTTGCCGAGGCGCTGGCGCGGGAGTCCGGTGACATCGAGGCGGTCGTGGATGCGTTGAGCGCGGCGAGTTCGGTGCAGATCGCCCGGGATGCTGAGCAGACCGCGGACGCGTTGTTGCAGGAGGCGGCTGAGCTGTCGCACGACCTCCCGCTCACCAAGACCGTGGTGAATGCGCGGCAGATGGCGGCGATGCGGGAGCTGTTCCGCGGCCGGACCGGCGAGGCGATCAAGGCGATCAGCACGCTGGTCGACGAGGTCCGCGACGGCGGTGCGATGCGCTGGCTGGCGTCCGTCCTGATCTCGGCGACCGCGATCTACGAGCGCAGCGGCCGTGGCGCGGACGCGCTCGCCGCGGGCCACGAGTGCTACCAGTTGATGCAGGACATCGGCGAAGAGGCTGAGGTCGGCATGATCATCGCCAGCCGCGCGGAGTGGGTCGGCGGTTCGGCGGTGATGGGACGTCAACTGGCCGAGGCGGCACTGGAGGGTGTCCGCCTGGTCGGAAACGACGAGTGGACCGGGCCGGCGTTGGCGAGTCTGGGTCTGATCGGCGTACTGACCGGAGAACCGCAGCGTGCGGTCGAGGCGTTCGACGCGATCGCGGACTCGGGGGAGGCGGCGATGCCGTTCGACCCGGCCGTCATCCCGTGGCACGCGGACTACGCGGAGGCGCTGGTCGCGGCCGGTCGGCTGGAGGACGCGGCGTCCCTGATCACCGACATCCGGACCCGCGCCGAGACGTTGGACCGTGCGGTCGTGCGGGTCGGCCTGGCGCGTTCCGAGGCCCTGCTGATCGCCAAGCAAGGTGATCCGTCCGCCGCGCTGGAGCTGCTGGAGAAGACGATCAGTACGGCGGGGGACCGCGTCTACCCGTTGGACCTGGCGCGGTGCGAGCTCACCCGCGGTCGCGTAGCCCGCCAGGCCCGCCGCCGCTCAGTGGCACGCACTGCCTTCCTGGACGCGATCGAGCAGTTCGAGGCGTACGGCGCGCCGGCCTGGCGCGAGGTGGCGGAGACCGAGCTCGCCCGGCTCGACGTCCCGAGCCGCAGTCGCCAGCCCTCCGAACTCACAGACAACGAGCAGCAGATCGTCGCCATGGTCCGCGACGGCTCCACCAACCGCGAGATCGCCGCCGCCCTCTACCTCAGCGTGAAGGCGGTCGAGTCTCAGCTGACCCGCCTCTACCGCCGCTTCGGTGTCGCCAACCGCACCCAACTCCTCCGCATGGTCGACCGCCCACACAGCTGACCGTCCGGCCGCGGATGGCCGCGGTTTCGGTTGAACGTCGTACGGGTCTGCAGGGAAACCCTTGAGGTGACCCGTCGGTAGCTTCGAATGTCTTGCTGTCCGGTGCGTGATGGAGAAGGGTCGATCGGGTGAGCTCGCCCCTCGCTCCGGGGCGGCCGAGTGAGGCGCGGCCGCCCCCCATTTCTTTGGGATAACGAGCCGCCTCTTGGGACAATGACCAGGTGAAACTCGAACGCAAGCACGCACTGGTCCTGCTCGGGATCGCGATCTGGAACGTGGTCACTTACGTGACCTTCATCAAGAACCTGGCCGCCACCGAGGGCCGGCCGACCGGGTACTACGTCGCGCACACGGTCCTGATCGTGGTGAACCTGCTGATCGCCGCCCTGCTCGGCACGTGGGGCGTCCGGGCCCTAAAGGCCGCGCGCAGCTCGGCCTCGGCTTCGGCGGGGAAGGTCAACGCCTGACGAAGGTCGCCGGGGTCACCCCGAGCATCTTCCGGAAGTGCCGGTTGAGGTGTGACTGGTCGTAGAAGCCTGCCAGTGTCGCCACCTCCGCCGGTGGGTGCCCGTCGAGCAGGTACCGCCGGGCCAGGTCCACCCGCCGCCCGGTCAGATACCGATGCGGCGGCATCCCGTACTCGCGGCTGAACGCCCGGACGAGATGCGCCGGATGCGCATGCACGAGCTTCGCCGCGTCGTCCAGCGTGATCCCGGCCGGCACAGACCCATCGAGTACGTCGCGCAATCGCGAAGCCACCCCCGGATCGCGACGATCGGGTGGATCAGCAACGTTCCGGCGCAGGTGTTGCCGCAGCCGTTCCTCGATCAGCGTGAGCCGACTCTGCGCCTCGAGGTCTTCCTTGCCGTCGAGCAGTACGCCGTGCAGCTGGTGAATGCGGTGTCGCAAAACCGGATCGACGTACTCGGGCTGGTCGACGGCCGCCCCGATCACGTTGTCGCCGAGCCGATCGGGCTCCAGGTACAGCACCCGCTTGCGGAAGCCCTCCGGCCGGACCGACCGCCCGTCGTGCGGCACGTTCGGGGGTAGCAGCGAGACCTGCGCCTGAGCGAGCCCGTGCTCCCGGTGGTCCAGGTCGTACCGCACTGCGCCCTCGTCGACGATCAGGACCGTCCAGGCGTCGTGCGTGTGGCTCGGGTACGCGTGAGACGGGAAGTGGGCGTGCAGAACCTCGACGACGCCGCTCAGCCCGGGCCGCCACGCCCTGACCTCGGCGCCACCGCTCACGGTAAAGAACATACGCTGCCTGCCGTGAAGGTATATGTGAGCGTGGACATGGAGGGCATCACCGGACTGGTCGACGCGGAGGACGTCCAGCCGCCGGGCCGGGACTACGAGCGCGGCCGGGTGCTGATGACGGAGGACACGAACGCGGCTGTCCGGGGTGCGTACGACGCGGGCGCGACCGCCGTACTGGTGAACGACGCCCACGGCCCGATGCGCAACCTGCTGCCCGACCTGCTCGACCCACGCGCCACGCTGATCAAGGGCCGCCCGAAGCCGATGGGCATGATGGAGGGCCTGACGAGCGAGCACGACGCCGTCCTCTGCGTCGGCTTCCACGCCCGCGCCGGCGTGCTCGGCGTACTCAGCCACAGCTTCATGGGCCACGAGATCGAGGACATCTGGCTCGACGACCAGGTCACCGGCGAGATCGGCCTCTTCCACGCCGCGTCTGCCGCTTACGGCGTACCGGTCGCCCTCCTCACCGGCGACGACGCCGCCTGCACCGAAATGACCGCATGGGACCCCGCAGTCGCCACAGTCCCGGTGAAGTACGCCAAGGACCGCTTCGCCGCCCAACTGGTCCCCGTCGCCGAAGCCCAGGCAGCCATCGAAACGACAACCCTCACCGCCCTGCAGAACCTGCCAACCCTCCCCGCAAACCGGACCGCAACCCGCCAGCTCACCGTCCGCTGGCAATCCGCCTCAGTGACCTCCCACCTCACCGCCATCCCAGGCGTCACCCGCCAAGACGACCGCACCGTCACCGTCGAGGCCGACATGCTCCACCTCTACCGCCTCTTCAACCTCTTCCTCCGCGTAGCCACAGCCGTCACCACCAACCCGCCGTACTGCTGACACGAACACCGCCTCCGGCGGCGACTGCTTGTGCGGTTGGGGTGGTAGAGCCGTCAGGTGGGGAGGTGGGCGTTCAGGCGGGCGGCTTGGCGGGTTAGGTGGGCGACTTCGGGGAGGTTGGGTGCCTTGTGGGCTGCCTCGGCGTACAGGCGGGCCGCTGTCTCCAGGTCGCCGTCGCGTTCGTGGAGGTACGCCGCGACGGCGGTGTAGCGGGGCAGGGAGTCGTCCAGTGCCTCGAGCGCCGCAAGGCCGGCACGCGGTCCGTCGGCCTCGCCGACGGCTACGGCGCGGTTGAGCCGGGCGATCGGGCTGTCGGTCAGGCGCACCAGTTCGTCGTACCACTCGACGATCTGCACCCAGTCGGTTTCCTCGGCGGTAGGCGCGTCGGCGTGGAGTGCCGCGATGGCGGCCTGGGCCTGGAAGTCGCCCAGCTGGTCGCGGGCGAGGGCCGCCTGCAGGATCTCGACGCCCTCGGCGATCGACTGGGTGTCCCACAGGCCGCGGTCCTGCTCGGCGAGCGGCACCAGGCTCCCGTCGGGTGCGGTCCGGGCGGCGCGCCGGGCGTGATGCAGCAGCATGAGCGCGAGCAGTCCCGCCACCTCAGGGTGATCGATCGCGGCCGCGAGCTGCCGGGTGAGCCGGATGGCCTCGGCGGCGAGGTCGACGTCGCCGGAGTAGCCCTCGTTGAAGACCAGGTAGAGCACGCGCAGCACGGTGGCGACGTCGCCCGGCTGGTCGAACCGCACGGTGGAGACGGTCCGCTTGGCCCGGCTGATCCGCTGCGCCATGGTCGCCTCGGGCACCAGGTAGGCCTGGGCGATCTGGCGGGTGGTCAGCCCGCCGACCGCCCGCAGCGTGAGCGCGACCGCGGACGACGGTGTCAGCGTCGGGTGGGCGCACAGGAAGTAGAGCTGGAGCGTGTCGTCCACCGACGGTGCGCTCCCCGGCGCCGGCGCCTCGTCGACGAGGTCCTCACGCCGGCGCCGGGCGGCGTCCGACCGGGTCGCGTCGAGGAACCGGCGCCAGGCCACGGTGATCAGCCAGGCCTTGGGGTCCTGCGGCGGGTCGGCCGGCCAGACGCGGACCGCCTCGACCAGCGCGTCCTGTACGGCGTCCTCGGCCGCCGCGAAGTCGGCTCCGCGGCGGACGAGGATTCCGAGCACGCTCGGCGAGAGGCTCCGGAGCAGGACGTCGTCCATCGCAGCGGTCACTCCGTGGTGGTGGGGTGCGCAGCCAGGAACGGGCGCAGCTCGAGCCACTCGTGGATCGGCTTACCGCCCGCCCCGGGGGCGGCCGACAGCTCCCCGGCCAGCTCGACGGCGCGCTCGTAGCTGTCGACGTCGATGATCATCCAGCCGGCGATCAGGTCCTTGGTCTCGGCGAACGGGCCGTCGGTGACCGGCGGGCGACCCTCGCCGTCGTACCGGACGAACGTGCCCTCGGGGGCGAGCGCCAGACCGTCGACGAACTCACCGGACTCCTCGAGCCGGGCAGCGAAGTCGTCCATGTACTTGATGTGGGCCGAGATCTCCTCCGGGCTCCACCGGTCCATCGGGACGTCGTTGACCGCCTCCGGCGCGCCGCGGTAGTGCTTGAGCAGCAGGTACTTGGCCATCGTGCTTCTCCTCGGTGCGGTGCGACCCGTTGGTCGCGTTCAGAGCAGGGACGGAGCCGATCACGGGTTCTCGACATCATCACCCGAATCTTTTCCGGCAACGTTTGAAACGTACAAGACCGGCGGCCGCCGGTGACGGCAGATTGGGGTGTGTGGAGAGCGAGAACGAGCCGATCCGGTTCGACACCAAGATTGCTGTGTTGTTGCGTGACGATCTGGCGAGTTGGCAGCGACTGAACGTGACGGCGTTCCTGGTGAGCGGGATTGCCGGGACCCGTCCGGAGGTGGTGGGGGAGGCGTACGAGGACGCGGATGGGCAGCAGTACCTGCCGATGTTCCGGCAGCCGGTGCTCGTGTTCGAGGGCTCCAAGGAGTTCATGCGAACCGCTCACGAGCGGGCGCTGAGGCGGGAGATCGAGCACTCGGTGTTCACCCAGGAGTTGTTTGCTACCGGCAATGATCGGGACAACCGGGCGGCGGTGAAGGCGGTTCGGACCGAGGAGCTCGACCTGGTCGGGATCGCTGTGTACGGGCCGAAGAACGCGGTGGACAAGGTGCTCAAGGGCGCCGCCATGCACCCGTGAGCAGATAGCGCTCGGGTGCGAACGGCTTGAGCTCGGCCGGCCCCACCTCGTCGAGTACGAGGGGTACGACGTACCGCGCCGTCCCAGGTGCAAGGGTGAGGCCGAGCATGCCGTGGCCGGTGGCGACGTACAGGCCGCGATGACCGGGGATCGGCCCGATCAGCGGCAGGCTGTCCGGTGTGGCTGGGCGCATGCCCGCGAAGGTGGCGCTTGAGAGCCCGGGACGCCAGTCGGCGAAGTACGGTCTGGTGCGGTTCAGGACAGCGGCCAGGCGTCGCTCCGGGATCGGGCCGCCGGGCCGGCCGAGGTCCAACCGCGCGGCGATGCGTACGCCGTCCGCGAAGGGTGTGACCGCGATACTCGGCTCGACCAGCTTCACCGCGAGCTGCGGCGCGCGACCGGTGCCAGGAGTGGTGATGCTGTAGCCCGTGGCTGCCATCAACGGAAGCCGAACGCCGAGCACCGCGAGCAGCTCGGTCGACCACGCACCTGCAGCGACCAGCAGTCGGTCGGCGACGAAGGTTCCAGCATTGGTCTCGACCCGCCAACCGGAATCAGCGGGCCCGAGTCGGCTGGCCGTACCGATCACCAGGCGCCCACCCGCCTCGGACAGTTGCTCGCGCAAGGCACGCAGTACCTGTTCCGGCCGGACCTGCACCTCGTCGACAGCGTGGACAGCACCAGTGATGGCAGTACCGAGTGCAGGTTCGCGGGAGCGTGCCGCCTGCCCGTCGAGGACTTCGTAGCCACCCTTGTAGCCGGCGGCCGTCGTGGCCTCGGCCAGCTGCGCGACCTCGTCCAGACCCGCCTGCGTGAGTGCCGCCATCAGCAGCCCGGTCTGCCGCATGTCCAGGTCGGCAGTCTCCTGCAACCGGGCGAAGTCGTCCACGCATCCGGCACCGAGATCCAGTACGGCGCGCAGACCCGCGGCGTACTGCCGGGCGGAACCACTGCGAACGAAACCAACCAGCCAGCGCAGCAGCGCAGAGGTGAGACGGGGAGCGACACTGAAAGGCGCCTCCCGATGGAGCGCCTGCCGTGCCGAGTGCATCAGTACGCCGGGACCGGACAACGGAGCCGACAACGCCGGGACCACCCAGCCGGCGGCCGCGGGTGAGGCGAAGCCGGCCTGAGGTCCCGCGTCGAGCACGGTGACCTCGGCCCCGGCCCGGGCGAGTTCCACCGCGGACCACAGGCCGATCACCCCACCGCCGATCACGATGATGCGCATCGGCGACCTACTGCCCGGCCGCGTACGACGCGAGGAACGTCCGCGTCCGGAGCTCTCGTGGCTTGCCCAGCACCTCGGCGGGCTCGCCCTCCTCGACGATCCGGCCGCCGTCGACGAACACGACCCAGTCGGCCACCTCCCGCGCGAATGGGAGCTCATGGGTCACCAGCACCATCGTCATCCCGTCGTCGGCGAGCTCGCGCATCACGCGCAGTACCTCCGCGGTGGACTCGGGGTCCAACGACGAGGTGGGCTCGTCGAACAGCAGGACCTTCGGCCGCAACGCCAGCGCCCGGGCGATCGCAACCCGCTGCTGCTCGCCGCCCGACATCTGTTCGGGATAAGCGACACCGCGGTGCGCGAGCCCGACCCGGCGGAGGAGCTGGACCGCCCGTTCCAACGCATCCTGCTCCGGAATCCCGGCTCGTAGTTGCGCGAGCATCACGTTCTCGACCGCGGTGAGGTGGGGGAACAGGTTGAAGCGCTGGAACACCATGCCGACCGACTGCCGCAGCTTGGCCAGATCGTGGCAGCGCACCTCGTCGCCGGAGAAGATGGTCTCGCCGGCGACCTCCAGGAGGCCGTGGTCCGGTCGCTCGAGCAGGTTCAGGCAGCGCAGCAAGGTGGTCTTCCCACCGCCGCTCTGGCCGATGATCGCGACGATCTTCTTGTGCCGGACGGTCAGGCCGACGCCGTCGAGCACCAGCCGACCGTCGAAGGACTTGCTCAGGTTCTCGATCCGTACGACGACATCCGGTCGAAGTCGGGTGGTCGCCGAGGTCATGCCGATACTCCTTCCCGGTCGGACACGGTGAGGAGTGCGCGGGCAGCCTTGAGTCGCCGCCGCCGTTTCGGTGACAGCGGTACGCCGGCCCGGATCCGGCGCTCCAGCCAGAGCAGACCCTGGGAGAGCGGATAGCACAGGACGAAGTAGATGGCCGCGATCACCAGATAGACCTCCAGTGCGCGGAACGTCGCCGAGGTGATCAGTCGCCCCTCGGACATCAGCTCGGCCGCCGAAATGGTGACCAGCAACGAGGTGGACTTGAGCAGGTCGACCAGCATCGTGTTGGTGCCGGGCAGTGCCGACCGCAGTGCCTGCGGGAACACGACGTACGCGAAGGTACTGACCCGGCCGAGTCCCAGCGCCTCTGCGGCCTCCTGCTGGCCCCCGTGCACACCGGCGATCGCGGCCCGGAAGATCTCCGACAGATACGCGGCGTAGAAGACGATCAGACTCACGCACCCCGCGCTGAAGACGTCCAGCTTGAGGCCGGCCGACGCCAGTCCGAAGTAGGTGACGAAGATGATCGCGAGCAGCGGAATGTTCTTGAACACCTCGGTGTAGACCGCGGCCGGAACCCGCAGTGCGCGATGCCGGTTCACTCGCAGCAGCGCCAGCGCCAAGCCGAGCACCGCGGCGCCGGTGAAGCTCGCGACCGTGTAGGCGACCGTCCGTCCGAGTCCGTCGAGCAGAGCGGGTGAGTAGTCCGACCAGGGCACCTCGAAGAGTTGTGTCAGCATCAGGAGTCCTTAGATGGTCGGCGGCTGCCAGTCCGCGGTTCGGTCGACACCGCGGCGGGTGCCGGCGATCTCCGGCGACGGCTTGAGGAACTGGTCGGGCGCACCGCCGTACTTCTCGATCAGCTTGGTCAGTTCACCGCTGGCGTACATCGCCCGGATCTGCTCCGAGATCGCCTTCTCCAGCGCGGTCGCCTGCTTGGGCAGGTAGAAGCTGGTCATGTACGGGCGGAAGTACTCGTACTGCGGACGTGCCTTGACCTCCGCGTCGGACGGCGGGGTGAGGTACTGCGTCTCGACCTTCAGCTCCGGCCGTTCCTTCTGGGCCGCGAGCACCAGCAGTGGATCCAGGAAGCCGACGTTGATGCGACCGGCTCCGAGGTCGTCGAAGACCCCGTTGCCGTCCGGGTAGGCGTGCAGCTTGGCGCCGGGGACGGCCTGGATCGACTTGACCCAGACGTAGCCCTCGACGGTGCCGAGATCCTTGCCCTGCAGGTCGTTCACGGTCTGGTAGTGCTCGCCGGCGCGGACGGCCATCGCGGGTGGCGAGTAGTACGGCGGATCGGTGAACAGCCCTTGCTTCTGCCGCTCGGCCGTCCAGGCGACACCGCCGATGGTGATGTCGACGCGGCGGGACTGGACGTTCGCCAGCATCCCGGCGAAGTCGGTCAGCTCGGGCTTCACGGTGAGACCGAGTTTCCCGGCCACGGCGTTGAGGATGTCGGCATCCAGCCCGGACATCTTGTCGCCCACCATCGACGTGTACGGCGCGTACGGCTGGATGGCGACCTTGAGGACGCCGGGCTCGATCGTGCCGAGTGCCGCTGCGGCCTCGGAGACCGGTTCGTTGGACTCGCCGCCGCACGCGGTCAGGGAGCCAAGCCCGAGGGCGAATGCGGCGAGTAGATGAGCAGCCCGTGGGATCCGGGCGAGAGGAGAGTTCGACATCGCGTGCCTTCCTGGCGGCGGGCCCCCGGCTGACCTCTTCAAGGCTAGGGAGCCGGTACGGCGAAGTCATTGGACGAGTGATCCGTGATTCGGTGCCAAATAGGGCCTGCCGTCGTACGCTTCGTACAGTCGTCCTCAGAGGGGAGCGCCATGCTCTCGGCCTCGCTCGCCCAGCAGATCGCCCGGGACACCTCCGAGGTGATCGGCTACAACGTGCTCATCACCGACGAACACGGCATCGTCATCGGCAGCGGTGACACCGGCCGGCTGGGCAGCTTCCATGAGGCGTCGGTCGACGTTGTGGCGTCGCAGCAGGCTGCCTGGCACACGGCGGCCGAGGCGCAGCGCTTGCGCGGGGTGAAGCCCGGGATGACGTTGCCGATCGTGATCGACGGCGAAGCGGTCGGGACGGTCGGCATCACCGGGTCGCCGCGGCAGGTCCGCCGATTCGGCCTGGTGGTCCGGCGGCAGACCGAGATCCTGCTGCAGGAGTCGGTCGAGCTCCGCTCGCGGCTGCTGCGGGAACGGGCGCTCGAGGAACTCGTCCGCGATATCGGCTCGTTCGACGCCGACGTGGTCGACCCGGCCTTCCTGGTCGCGCGGGCGAAGGAGCTCGGCTTCGACCTGACCGTCCCGCGCACGGTGGTGATCGTCGACGTGGACGAGCCGGTGCCGGCTGGGACCGGCAATGGCGGCCTCCCGGATGTCGCTACGCTGCGGCCGGAGGTGCTCCGGACCCTGCGTCAGACGTTTGGTGCGGCTGATCTGGTGGCGGCGATGACCGCCGGCCGATTCGCCGTACTCCCGTCGCTCAGGCGTGGTACCGGCGCCGACGACCGGCAGCAGTTGGCCCAGCTCGCCGTACGCACGATCGCTGCGGAGCACGGGTTCGCATCACGCGCCGGCGTAGGCGGAGCGGCGCGAGGGATCGTCGCACTCCGGGAGGCGTACGCCGACGCCGGTGATGCACTCCGCCTGGGCAAAGGACAGTCAGCTTGCGTGATCGACGACCTGCGCGGGCATCAGGTGCTCGCGGCGGTAGGCCACCGCGCCCGCGCCCGACTGATCGCACTCGTTGCCGGTGACCTCGCGACCCACCCCGACTGGCCGGAGCTCCGCGCGACCCTGATCGCCTGGTGCGAGAGCGGCTTCAACCTGGTGCGAACCGCAGAGGCCCTGCACATCCACCGCAACACCCTCATCTACCGCTTGGAGAAGGTCGAACGCCTCACCGGCCACCCTTGGCGCGACCACCGCGGCACCCTCACCATCTACCTCGCCTGCCTAGCCTCCCAACTGGACAACCCCTAACGAGGCGTCCTTTGGTCAGACACGGCGGAAGATCAGGGCTCGCTTCACTTCCTGGATCGCCTTGGTGACCTCGATACCGCGCGGGCAGGCGTCGGTGCAGTTGAAGGTGGTCCGGCAGCGCCAGACGCCTTCCTTGTCGTTCAGGATCTCCAGCCGCTGCTCGGTGCCCTCGTCGCGGCTGTCGAAGATGAACCGGTGCGCGCCGACGATCGCCTGCGGGCCGAAGTACTGGCCGTCGGACCAGAAGACCGGGCAGGACGTCGTACACGCGGCGCACAGGATGCACTTGGTGGTGTCGTCGAACCGGTCCCGGTCGGCCTGGGACTGGATCCGCTCCCGGGTCGGCTCGTGGCCGCTGGTGACCAGGAACGGCATCACCGCGCGGTACGCGTCGAAGAACGGCTCCATGTCGACGACCAGGTCCTTGAGCACCGGCAGGCCCTTGATCGGCTCGACGGTGATCTCCTTCTCCGGGTTCAGGTCCTTGATCAGCGTCTTGCAGGCCAGCCGGTTGCGGCCGTTGATCCGCATCGCGTCGGAGCCGCAGACGCCGTGCGCGCAGGACCGGCGGAAGGTCAGCGTGCCGTCCTGGTCCCACTTGATCTTGTGCAGCGCGTCCAGCACCCGGTCGGTCGGCTGCAGGCTGACCGAGTAGGTCTTCCACTCGGCCTCGTCGACGACCTCCGGGTTGTACCGCAGGATCTTGACCTTGACGTCCATCAGTACTTGCGCTCCATCGGCTTGTAGCGGGTCTGCACGACCGGCTTGTAGTCCAGCCGGATGTTCACAATTTCCTTACCGTCTTCAGCAACTGAGATATCCCGGTACGCCATCGTGTGCCGCATGAAGTTGACGTCGTCGCGCTTGTCGTAGTCCTCCCGGAAGTGCCCGCCGCGGGACTCCTTGCGGGCCAGCGCGGACACCACCAGCACCTCGGCCAGGTCGATCAGGAAGCCGAGCTCGACCGCCTCGAGCAGGTCGGTGTTGAACCGCTTGCCCTTGTCCTGGACCGCGACGTTGGCGAAGCGTTCCTTCAGGTGCTCGATGTCGACCAGCGCCTGCTTCAGCGAACCCTCGGTCCGGTACACCTGCGCGTTCAGGTCCATCGTGGCCTGCAGGTCGGCCCGGATCGCCGCGATCCGCTCCCCGCCGGTGGAGTTGCGCAGGCCCTCGACCAGGTCGACGACGTACGTCTCCGGGGCGTCCGGCAGGTCCTCGAAGGCCGCGGTCGCCGCGTAGTCGGCCGCAGCGATCCCGGCCCGCCGGCCGAACACGTTGATGTCGAGCAGCGAGTTCGTGCCCAGCCGGTTCGCGCCGTGCACGGACACGCAGGCGACCTCGCCCGCGGCGTAGAGGCCGGGGATGACGTCGTCGTTGTTGGCCAGCGCCTCGCCCTTGATGTTGGTAGGGATGCCGCCCATGGCGTAGTGCGCGGTCGGGAACACCGGGATCTGCTCGGTGTACGGCTCCACGCCGAGATACGTCCGGGCGAACTCGGTGATGTCCGGCAGCTTCGCGTCGATGTGGGCCGGCTCCAGGTGCGTCAGGTCGAGCATCACGTAGGCGCCGTCCGGGCCGCAGCCGCGCCCTTCGCGGACCTCGTTCGCCATCGCCCGGGCGACCATGTCGCGCGGCGCCAGGTCCTTCACGGTCGGCGCGTACCGCTCCATGAAGCGCTCGTTGTCCTTGTTCCGCAGGATCCCGCCCTCGCCGCGGGCCGCCTCGGACAGCAGGACGCCGAGACCCGCCAGGCCGGTCGGGTGGAACTGGAAGAACTCCATGTCCTCCAGCGGCAGGCCCTTGCGCCAGACGATGCCCATCCCGTCACCGGTGAGCGTGTGCGCGTTGGACGTGGTCCGGAATACCTTGCCGAACCCGCCGGAGGCGAACACGACCGACTTGGCCGAGAAGATGTGCAGCTCGCCGGTGGCCAGCTCGTAGGCGACGACACCGGTGGAGCGGCCGTTCACCATCAGCAGGTCGAGCACGTAGAACTCGTTGAAGAACTCGACGTTCTGCTTGATGCACTGCTGGTACAGCGTCTGCAGGATCATGTGGCCGGTCCGGTCGGCCGCGAAGCAGGAACGTCGGACGACGGCCTCACCGTGGTTGCGGGTGTGGCCGCCGAAGAACCGCTGATCGATCTTGCCCTCGGCGGTCCGGTTGAACGGCAGGCCCATCTTCTCCAGGTCGAGGACCGCGTCGACAGCCTCGCGGCACATCACCTCGGCCGCGTCCTGGTCGACCAGGAAGTCACCACCCTTGACCGTGTCGAAGGTGTGCCACTCCCAGTTGTCCTCCTCGACGTTCGCCAGTGCGGCGCACATGCCGCCCTGGGCCGCGCCGGTGTGCGACCGGGTCGGGTAGAGCTTGGTGAGGACAGCGGTCCGGGTCCGCTTGCTGGACTCCAGCGCGGCCCGCATCCCGGCCCCACCGGCGCCGACGATCACCACGTCGTACTGATGCCGTTGCATCTGAGAACTGTCCTTACTTGTTGCAGACCGTCAGCGTGCTGCTGGGGTCCAGGCAGGGGTCGAAGGTGAAGATCACCAGGGTGCCGAGTACGACGATCACGAGCGACGCGGTGATCAGCAGGGACTTCAGCCAGAACCGGGTCTGATCCTTCTCGGCGTAGTCGTTGATGATCGTGCGCAGGCCGTTGGTGCCGTGCAGCATCGCCAGCCACAGCATCAGCAGGTCCCAGACCTGCCACAGCGGGTTGGCCCACTTGCCGGCCACGAAACCGAAGTCCAGCGCGTTGATCCCGTCGCCGAGCATCAGGTTCACGAACAGGTGGCCGAGCACCAGGACGACGAGGGCGAGCCCGGACAGCCGCATGAACAGCCAGCTGTAGAGCTCGAAGTTGGTCTGACCGGACCGGTTCCGGCCGCCGCCCTTCAGCGAGCGGGAGCGGGAGCTGGACCGGGGGACTGCGATCTCCGACATCTCAGCCTCCGAAGACATGTGAGAGGTGCCGGATCACGAACGGCACGAACAACACGATCCAGACGACGCCGACGCCGATCATCAGCTGCCGCTGGTAGCGCGGGCCGCGGGCCCAGAAGTCCACCAGGATCAGCCGGATGCCGTTGAACGCGTGGAACAGGATCGCCCCGACCAGGCCGACCTCGAGCAGGCCGACGATCGGGTTCTTGTAGGTGCCGATGACCTCGTTGTAGGCCTCCGGAGACACCCGGACCAGCGCGGTGTCCAGCACGTGCACCAGGAGGAAGAAGAAGATCCCCACCCCGGTGATCCGGTGCGCGACCCACGACCACATGCCCTCCCGGCCGCGGTACAGCGTGCCGGCTGGTTTGCTGGGCAAACCGATCCTCCGATCGGACTCACAGACCGAGAGCCGGTGCACGCGGCACGCCCGAAGCTGGCACAGCGCTGACTCGGCCCGCTCGGTTTCCCAGGGGGCGGCCGCGATCGGCTCGGCCCGGCGAAAACCAGGCCGCTTCGATGCTAGTCCTGCCGGTCGGCCCATTTTGTCCTGACAGGTGTGACATCGCTCTCCCAAGTGGCCCGTCGGGCACAGTGCGCAATGGCCCTCGACGGGTGCGTCGCGAGCCTGTTGACTTCAACCGAGCTTGACGTTCGAGACTGCCGCATCGACCCGGGATGTCGCCCGGGTCACACTGAGGGGAGAACACGGTGAGTTTCTGGATCTGTGCGACCTGTGCGGTCGAGCACTCCGAGCAGGTCGAGGTGTGCGCGATCTGCGCCGACGAACGCCAGTGGGTGCCCGCCGACGGTCAGCACTGGACCACACTCGACGAGTTGGCCGCGGCCGGGACCGAGGTGGTGATCGAGGAGGTCGAGCCGGACCTGTACGGCGTCACGTCGAAACCGCCGGCCGGGATCGGCCAGCAGTCGATGCTGGTCCGGACCTCCGACGGCAACCTGCTCTGGGACCCGATCGGGTTCGTCGACGACGCCGCCGTACGGCGGGTGCGCGAACTCGGCGGCGTGGTCGGGATCATCGCCAGCCATCCGCACATGTACGGCGTCCAGGTCGAGTGGAGTCACCGGCTCGGCGACGTACCGGTGTACGTGTCCGAGGCGGATGCCGAGTGGGTCGCCCGGCGGGACCCGGTGATCGAGACCTGGTCGGGCAAACTCACCCCGCTGCCGGGAATCACCGTGATCCAGCCCGGCGGCCATTTCCCTGGCAGCGCGATCATCCACTGGGCCGATGGTGCCGACGGCAAGGGTGTGATCCTGTCCGGCGACACCGTCTTCGCCAACCCGGACCGCACCTCGGTCAGCTTCATGCGCAGCTACCCGAACCGCATCCCGCTGTCCGGCGCCGTGGTCGACCGGGTCGCCCGTTCCCTCGACGTCTTCGACTACGACCGCCTCTACAACAACTTCGGCTCGGTGATCCCGGTCGACGCCAAAGCCATCGTCCGCCGCTCCGCCGACCGCCACGCCGCCTGGGTCCGGGGCGACTACGACCACCTGACCTGAGCGGGTCCGAAGGACAGGACGTATACGTCCACGGTGCCGACGGATACGCTCCGCCCGGTGCCCGGCTGCGCCGAACCCGGCAACACCTCCTGTCCTTCGGACCTCGGCTTCACAGTCAGGTGCGGCCGACGGCGAGGCCGTCGATCTGGACGAGTTTGCCGGTCGAGGCGGAGACGAACTTCAGCGTGCCGCTGAAGAGCGTGCTCTGGACCGGGAGGCCGAGCAAGACCTGCTTGTGCGTTGTGGGGTAGGCCAGGTTCACCGTGGTCAGGTGCGTGTTCCCGGCGTACACCGCGACCGACCCGCAGGTCGGGCAGCGGGTGGCGACCAGGAAGAACCGCTTTCCCTGGACGGTACGGGTCAGCGACTTGCCGTACGCCGTGGTCTGCGTGGTGGTGCCGTAGTAGAACGTCGATCCGGTCGCCCGGGTCCAGCCGGTCGAGGCCAACGTCAACGACCGGTCGTCGAGCGGCCGCGAGAAGCACCGCTCCGCACTCCACTGCCCGACGTTCCCCAGCTTGTCCTTCGCCCGCACCGAAACGCAGTACTCGTACCCGGCCGCGACCGCAAGGTTCATCGACGTCGCGGTCGTATTCGTCCACGGCTGCACATAGGCGCCGTACGGCCCGGCGGAGGTGGCCCGGCGGTACTGCACGTCGTACGACGCAACTCCGTTGGCATCCGTGGCCGACACCGTCAAGGTCGCCGTCGCGGCCACCGAAGACTGGTACGCCGGCGCCACCATCCGCGCCACCGGCCCATCCGCGTCGACGGTGATGTTCCGGTACGCGGTAGCACCCGTTCCATCCGGTGCGGACGCGCGGACGATGACCTGGTAGTTCCCGGACCGCAGTTCGGTCCCCGTGAACGGCGAGGTGCACGTCTCGGCCGGCTCGAACGATCCCTTCACCTCGCAAGAGAACCCGGTGCCTGCCGGGAAGGCAGAACCGTCGAACGGAATGGAGATGTTCGGTCCCATCACCGCCGGTGTCGGCTTGATCGTCACCCCGGGCCGCTGCCAGGCGACGTCGGCTCGATTGTTCGTCGCCCTGGCCAGCTCGTAGTGCACGTACAGGTCGCCGCTGAGATTGATGCCGAGCTGGTAGAGGCGGCCGCCGGCTGTCAGCGCCAGGATCCAGGTGCCGGACGGATCCCAGGTGATCGCCCGGACCTCCGAGTCGAGCGACGGACTGACTCGCTCCGTCGTCCCGGCCAGTCGTACCGTCGAGCCGTTGCCGAATGCGACGGACTGGCCGTTGGCCGAGGCTCGAACCGGCCGTCCGTCGGCCACCTCGGTCTGGCCCGGCAGCGTGGTGGTCCGGGTGCCGCCGGCGGTTGCCTCGATCGTCGCGAGCCGGCTCGGCGTGAGGCGGTGGTCCGAAACCACCAAGGTGCGGGCGTCCGGCATCCAGCTCGGGCTGGACACCTGGCAGGCGACCTTCGTCGGCGTACCACCGGTGGCCGCGATCACATACACGCACGGGGTGGCGTTCTCGGGCGCCTGGAATGCGATGCGGGTGCCGTCAGGCGACCAGGACAGGTGGGTGATCGGCGCCGCGGAGCTCCACAGCTTCACCGGTACGCCGATCTCGCCCGGGACAACGGTCTGCGTCCACAGGGCTCGCTCGGTGGTATTCGTCACGTAGGTGAGCGATCGCCCGTCCGGAGAGCTGGTGAGGGACTCCTTCGGTGTGACCGAGTTCGGATCGGCCGGGAACGGGACGACGTTCCCGAACTGGTCCGCGGCGGCCAGGTCCCGGCTGTCCGGCTCGCCTTGTGTGACCACGACCTGCTCGGTTGCCCGCGGGACGGTCAGGCGCGCGCTTTCCGGTCCCTCGCCGACCTCGTTGACAACCGAGACGGCGTACTCGATGCCGGGCTTCGTGTTGGGCTCGGCGACGGCGAAGTCACCCGGCGTCGTCTTCTCGGGGAACCATTCGACGGTCTCGGTGCCGTTCAGATAGCGGTGCAGGTTGTAGCCGAGGACCGCCGTACCACCCGCGGTCTGCAACGACCGCCAGCCGACCGTGTGACCGTTGTACGTCGGCCGCACGGTCACGTACTGCGCTTGCGCGACATCGATTCCGTAGCCACTGAGTGTCACGCTGTGCTGGCCCAAGGAGCTGGAGTCGAAGACGGTCAGCTTGGTCGAGTCCGGGCCGCTCACCTGAGGCATGTACCGCACAGTCGCTGTACACGTCGCCCCGGGCGGCAACGACTGCGGACAGTCCTCTGGGGCATCCGGGTCCAACCGCCAGTCGATCCCAGCGTTGGAGACCGAGAAACCGGAGATCTCGACAGGATCGATACCCGTGTTCTTGACGGTGAACGCGGCCCTCGCGGCCTCGCCGTACCTGACCTTGCCGAAGTCGTGCCGCTCCGGCGTGAAGGACACCGCCTGGTACCCGAGCGCGCTGTGGTAGCGGATCTCGTACCACGCGACCGCGGCGCCGTCGCAGGTTCCGGCGGCCAGCGAGGCGGCGAAGGTCTCGAGTTGCAGATCTGGTGTGTACGTGACAGCCGAGACGCGGAGTGTGGCGGCCGAGGTGCAGCTGCGCTCGCCTTGGGTGAGCGTCACCGCCGTCTGGGACGGCAAGTTGTAGTACCCGGGACCGGCGACGAAGGCCGGCAGCGTCAGCTTCAGCGAACCGGCTGTCAACGTCCGGGATCCGTCGGTGGGCGCGGAGGCTGTGACCGGGCTCCCGATCTCGTTCTTCAGCCAGGTGGTGGCTCCGCCGCCGTTGGCGTCGAGAGCCAGTACGTCGATGTCGCCGACTGCCGGTGCCTCGGCGACGCGGGTGGCTTTGACCTCGGGGCTGGTGGCCGGGTCGGTGTCGGAGGTGGCGACGACGCGGTAGTCGGCCGTGGCGCCGGCGGCGAGGGACTCGTCGAGCCAGGTTGTGGTCGAGTCGGTGAGCGGGCCGCTGATGTCTTGCCAGTCGGCGGTGCCCTGCTTGCGTTCTACGCGGTAGCCGGAGGCGTCCACGTCGTTCCAGGTGACACCAATACCTTGGCGGGTCGGGAAGACCTGGGCGGTGGGTGCGGTGACGGTCTCGTCGCCGAAGGCGGAGTGGGCGATGAAGGGGATCGTGATGGCCGCGAGAGCGGCGGCCAGGGCAGAACGGAAGAGGGCAGGACGGGACAGGGCACGCATGCGGGCGCGGCGCATCAAATCTCCAGGCAGGGGGATTCCGGCGCGCCCCGAGACACACCGACGAGAAAGGCAAGAAATATCGCGATTGCGGTCTTCACCGCAACCCAGTTGCAGCTTTGTGCAATCAGGCGGCCAGGCGGGCTTGGGTGAGGCGGGTGTGGAGGTTCAGCATGCGCTGCACGCAGGTGTTCCAGTCGTAGAGCTCGGCTCGTTGGCGGGCGGCGGGTCTGCGGCCAGGCAACTGCGCCAGCTCTAGGACGGCGTCGGCGAGGGCGGTGGGGGTGGCGGGGGCCCAGCGGCCGCAGGTTTCGTCGACTAGTTCGCGGGCGCCGCCGGTGTCTGCGGTGATGACCGGGGTGCCGGCGGCTAGGGCTTCCAGGACGGCTAGGCCGAAGGTTTCGCCGGGGCAGACGGACAGGGCGATGTCGGCTTCGGCGAGGTGACGGGCGAGGGTACGGCGGCCGTCGACGTAGCCGTGGAACGTCACCGGGGCCGAGCCCGCGATCGCGATCAGCTCGTCGAGATGCGGGCCGGATCCATACACGTCCATCCGCATCCGCACGCCCCGGCGATGGAGCTCGGCGGCGGTGGCGACGGCTAGGTGCGGGCTCTTCTCGCGGGACAGGCGTCCGGCGTGGACGAGCTTGAGTACGCCGTCGTCCACCGGCTCCGCGAGCGACGGGTGGAAGGTGTCCAGGTCGACGCCGAGCGGGATCCGGACCAGTGGTGTGGTCACCTCGTCGAACTCGGCTGCCGCATAACGGGACGTCACCACGACAGCGTCGTACGTCCGGCTGAGGAGCTTGTAGAGGGCGCCCACTCCGGCCGCGACACCCAACTGGCGGCCGGTGCGGAGGGACAGCATCGCATCCAGGCGTTCGTGGCTGAAGAGGATCGAGCCGATAACACTACGACGTGCCCAGCGGGCCACCGGCAGCAATGTCGACTTGTCCGAGATCTCCACCGTGGTCGGACGGAACCGCTCGAGCGTGTCGATGACCTTCCACGGATCGGTGATCAGGCGGTAGCCGCCACCGACCTTCGGTGCCTTCATCCGGATCACGGTGCCGGCCGCGGTCTCGATCACGGTGTCGCGTTCGCCGGGAGTGATCACGATCCGTTCCGCGCCGGCGTCTGCGTACCCCTGACCGAGGTGCTCGATCGCGGTCCGCATCCCTCCGGACGTCGGCCCGACGAAGTTGGCCAACTGGGCGATCCGCAGCCCTGTCATGCGACCCGCCGGACGGCTGCGGCCTCGTGCAGGACCTCGGCGTAGTGGCGGTCGACCAGGTCGTCGACCACCGCCGACCAGGTGCGGCTCTGCACCCGTTGGAGACCGTTCGTTGCCATCCGGCTCCGGGCGGCGGGGTGGTCGAGCAGGGTCTTGACCGCGTTCCGTAACGAGCCCGGCTGACCTGGTTCGAACAGCAGTCCGTTGTCGCCCGGACGGATCAAGTCGAGCGGACCGCCCGCGGCCGGGCCGACGGTGGCGACCCCGGAAGCCTGTGCTTCCTGGATGGTCTGGCAGAACGTCTCGTGCTCGCCGGTGTGCACGAACACGTCCAGTCCGGCGAAGATCGACGCCAGGTCGGCGCCGCGGCGCATTCCCAGGAAAGTTGCGTTAGGCAAGGAGCTCTCCAGGGCGGCGCGGTCCGGGCCGTCGCCGACGATGACGACGCGGCAGTCGAGGTCGGTCAGTTCGGCCAGCCGGCGGACCTTCTTCTCCGCGGCCAACCGGCCGACGTACCCGACGATCGGCTTGCCGTCCGGCGAGATCTCCCGGCGCCAGTCCTCGTCGCGGTGCCGGGGATCGAAGAGGTCCAGGTTCACGCCGCGACCCCACAGATGGACCCGCGGTACGCCGCCCTGCACCAACTGCTGGACGGACGCGGTGGACGGTGCGAGGGTGCGGTCGGCGCGTGAGTGCACCCGTCGTACCCAGCGCCAGACACCGCGATCGGCGGCCGCGAACCAGGGGTACTGGCGGGCGAACCCGGCGATGTCGGTCTGGAAGATGGCGACCGTCGGCAGGCCGAGCTTGCGCGCGCTGCGCAGACCGTAGGCGCCGATGATGAAGGGCGACGCAAGGTGCACGAGGTCCGGCCTGAACTCGGCCATCGCCCGCTCGATCGAGGGGTCGGGCAGGCCGACCGGAAACTCCTTGTATCCCGGGATCCCGAAGCTGCGCGCCCGCAGTACGGGGACGTCGCGGTAGGTGTCGGGACCGGGGCCGGCAGCGATGATCAGCAGCTCGTGCCTACGGGCGAGCAGCCGGTCGGCGACATGGCGAACCGTGTTCGCCACGCCATTGATCTGCGGCAGGAAGGACTCAGCGACC
This sequence comes from Kribbella steppae, assembly GCF_004342025.1. Classification (GTDB taxonomy): domain Bacteria; phylum Actinomycetota; class Actinomycetes; order Propionibacteriales; family Kribbellaceae; genus Kribbella; species Kribbella steppae. The sequence goes on from NZ_SLWN01000003.1 coordinate 637,779, forward strand.
ATCACGATGCGCACACCCGGAGGTTCCCCAGCGCGCGTGAACCCTCGGCGACACTCTCGTGACACCGCGTCGATTCCCTGTCGACGCGTGCAGGGACATGAAGTGTCCTTCAGGTAGCCACCGGGAGGTTTCTGGTGAGCCGCACGCGAACTGTGGGAGTCGTCACACAGGGTGCTGGATGTCACCAGGCCGGTGCATACCAGTGGTGGGGTGGTTCGGCCTACCTTTGGAGGATGAGTCATCGGAGTGAGTCGGGGTTCGAATTCGCGCCGGTGTACGGGCCGGAGGCGCTGGACGGGTTCGAGCCGGACGCGAAGTTGGGGGAGCCGGGACGGTTCCCGTTCACCCGCGGCGTCTACCCGACGATGTACACCGAGCGGCCGTGGACCATGCGCCAGTACGCCGGTTTCGGGACCGCGGCCGAGTCGAACCAGCGGTACCACCAGCTGATCGACCACGGCACCATGGGTCTGTCGGTCGCCTTCGACCTGCCGACCCAGATGGGCTACGACTCCGACGCCCCGATCGCGCACGGCGAGGTCGGCAAGGTCGGCGTGGCGATCGACTCGATCGACGACATGCGGGTGCTGTTCGACAAGATCCCGCTGGACCAGGTGTCCACCTCGATGACGATCAATGCGCCCGGATCGGTGCTCCTGCTGCTCTACCAACTGGTCGCCGAGGAGCAGGGGGTTGCCGGCGACAAGCTCACCGGCACGATCCAGAACGACGTACTGAAGGAGTACATCGCCCGCGGCACCTACATCTATCCGCCGAAGGAGTCGCTGCGGCTGATCAGCGACATCTTCGCCTACTGCAAGGCGGAACTGCCGCGCTGGAACACGATCTCGATCTCCGGCTACCACATGGCGGAGGCCGGTGCGACGCCCGCGCAGGAGATCGCGTTCACGCTCGCGGACGGGATCGAGTACGTCCGGGCCGCGGTCGCCTCCGGGCTGGACGTGGACGAGTTCGCGCCCCGGCTGTCGTTCTTCTTCGTCGCCCGGACCACGCTGCTGGAGGAGGTGGCGAAGTTCCGCGCTGCCCGCCGGATCTGGGCCCGGGTGATGCGGGACGAGTTCGGCGCCAAGAACCCGAAGTCCCTCATGCTCCGGTTCCACACCCAGACCGCCGGCGTGCAGCTCACCGCGCAGCAGCCCGAGGTCAACCTCGTCCGCGTCGCGATCCAGGGCCTGGCCGCCGTACTGGGCGGAACGCAGTCCCTGCACACCAACTCGTACGACGAAGCGATCGCGCTGCCGACCGAGAAGGCAGCCCGGCTCGCGCTGCGGACCCAGCAGGTGCTCGCCTACGAGACCGACGTGACCGCGACCGTCGACCCGTTCGCCGGTTCGTACGTCGTCGAGTCGCTCACCGACGAGGTGGAGGCGGCCGCAGTCGAGCTGATGGAGCAGGTCGAGGAGTACGGCGGTGCCGTCGCAGCGATCGAGAAGGGCTTCCAGAAACAGGAGATCGAGCGATCGGCGTACCTGATCGCGCAGGAGATCGACTCGGCCGAGCGGGTCGTGGTCGGGATGAACAAGTTCAAGATCGCCGAGGAAGATCCGTACGAACCGCTCCGAGTGGATCCGACCATCGAGGCCCAGCAGACCGAGCGGCTGGCCAAGCTGCGCGCCGAGCGTGACCAGGCGGCGGTGGACGAGGCGCTGGCCGAGCTCAAGACCGCTGCCCAAGGCAACGAAAACTGCCTCTACCCGATGAAGAAGGCCCTGCAGGCCCGGGCGACGGTGGGAGAGGTGTGCAACGCCCTGCGCGACGTCTGGGGCGTGTACGTGCCGGCCGACACCTTCTGATTCCCGGCTGGTCTGGCCCGCCTGACCGCTAGCGTTGGGTGGACCGGCCGGCCGACAAACCCTCTCAGTCCAGCAGGGCGCAGGACGCCAGCACCGTCATCCCGACGGCGATGGCGTCCTCGTCCGGGTTGAAGCCCGGCGTGTGCAGATCCGCGGCCGTGTCCTCGCCCGGCGCGCGAACGCCCAGCCGCGCCATCGCTCCCGGCACGTGCTCGAGGTACCAGGCGAAGTCCTCGCCGCCGAGGCTCTGATCGGTCGGCGCCACCGCATCCGGACCGATGGCGAGTTCGACGGACCGCTGCAGCACGGCGATGGCGTCGGCATCGTTCATCACCGGCGGTACGCCGTGCGTCACCTCGGTGCTCACCTCGACCCCGTACGGCGCGATCAACTGGCCGGCCAAGGTCGGGATCAGGTCGGCTGCCAGCTTCCAGGCGCTGACGTCCAGGCAGCGCAGGGTACCTTCCGCCTCGCCACGGGACGGGATCGCGTTCGCGGCCGAGCCAGCGGTGATCCGGCCCCAGACCAGCGACATGCCTGACCGCGGATCGACCCGTCGGGACAGGGCGGCGGGCATCTCGGTGACCAGGGTGGCGAGGGCGTAGACGAGATCGCCGGTGAGGTGCGGGCGTGACGTGTGACCGCCGGCGCCGGTGAGCCGGACCAGGACTCGGTCCGAGGCGGCCGTCAGTGCGCCGACCCGAAGACCGACCTGGCCGACCGGGAGGCGGGGATCACAGTGCAGGGCGTAGATCCGCCGTACCCCTTCCAGACCGCCGGCCGCGATCACGCCGAGTGCACCACCGGGCATGACCTCCTCGGCCGGCTGGAAGATCAGCCGGACGCGGTGGTTCAGCAGGCCGTCGGCCGCCATCCGCGCGAGCACGACGGCGGCGCCCAGGAGGACCGCGGTGTGTACGTCGTGACCGCAGGCGTGGGCCGCACCCTCGTGAGTGGAGCGAAAGGGCGAGTCGACACCGTCCGGCACCGGCAGGGCGTCGATGTCGGCACGGAGAGCGACGCAGGTGTCGCCGGCGCCGATGTCGCAGATCAGGCCGGTGCCGGTCGGGAGCACCTGCGGGGACAGCCCGGCCGCCACCAGCCGCTGCCGGATCAGTTCGGTCGTCCGCACCTCGTGCCAGCCGAGCTCCGGGTGGGCGTGCAGGTCGCGACGGACGGTCACGATCTCTTCCCGGACCGCGGCTACCCGACTCTGCAGGTCGCTGAGCACCTGCTGCGAAATCGTCATTGCGCGATTCTCGCATTCGGTCGGCGAGACGCCGGTCCCAGGCTCCGAGACCGGACCGATCCGGTCAGCTGCACATCACCGGGTGCGTTGGCGTTCTGGCGGAGCGTCACGGCGGAAACTACGATTGAGTAACGAGCATTTCAGTCACGCATTGTCAGTGGCTGGGGGGTCTGACCGGGTCTATGGTGTCGCTGCGAACGCCTGCACGGGGCGATCTGGATCGAGGAGGCATCTTGCGGCACACGACGAAGCTGGCGGCTCTGGCCGTTACTGTGGCGCTGGTGGTGGCCGGCTGCGCCAAGAAGGAACAGGACAGTGCCGCCGGAGCCAGCGACGAACTGTGCGCTGACAAGTCGGGGGCGGGACCCAAGATCGGCCTGGCCTACGACATCGGCGGGCGCGGCGACAAGTCCTTCAACGACCTCGCCGCGGCGGGTGTGAAGAAGTCCTTGGACGAACTGGACGCCTCCTGTGAGGAGTCCGAGGCCGGACAGCAGGAGCCCGACTCCGCGAAGGAGGAGCGGCTGCGCACGCTGGCCGAGGCCGGCTACAACCCGGTCGTGGCGGTGGGCTACGTCTACACCGAAGAGGTCAACAAGGTCGCCAAGGAGTACCCGGACATCAAGTTCGCGATCGTGGACGGCTTCGGTGAGGGCCCGAACATCAGCAACCTGGTGTTCTCGGTCGAGCAGGGCTCGTTCTTGGTCGGCGTTGCCGCGGCCCTGAAGTCCAAGACCAAGAAGGTCGGCTTCATCGGTGGTACCCGCGGTCCGATCATCGACCCGTTCGCGGCCGGTTACAAGGCGGGCGTCGCCGCCGTCGACCCGTCGATCACGGTCGACATGAAGTGGCTGTCCGACGCGGCCGACGACAAGGCGTTCGCGAACCCGGGCGGCGGCAAGACCGCTGCCACCGCGCTGTACGACGCGGGATCGGACGTCGTCTTCCACGCCGCCGGCCTGTCCGGCGGCGGCCTGTTCGACACGGTGGCCGGCAAGCCGGACGGCATCTGGGCGATCGGCGTCGACTCCGACCAGTACCAGACCGCGACCCCGGAGCAGCAGAAGCACATCCTGACCTCGTCGCTGAAGAAGGTCGACGTGGCCGTCTTCGACTTCGTCAAGACGGTCAAGGACGGCACCGCCAAGGCCGGCTTCGACCTCTACGACATCAAGCGCGACGGTGTCGGGTACGCGACCAGCGGTGGCTTCCTCGACGACGTCGCCCCCAAGATCGAGGAGTACAAGGCCAAGCTGGTCTCCGGCGAGCTCAAGGCGCCGTCGAAACTCTGACGTCTGAAACCCTCGGGCTCGGGTCGGTGACGCGGTAGCGTTCTGGCCCGGGCCCGAAGCTCGTCCGGCGACAACGGGGTCGCCGCGGAGATCTGGGAGCGTGCGACATCAACACCAAGACTCAGACGATGGCCGTCCGGCTGAGGGGAATCGGCAAGAGTTTTCCCGGTGTGGTGGCCAATCACGACGTCGACATCGAGGTCAAGTCCGGCACCGTGCACGCCCTGGTGGGGGAGAACGGCGCCGGCAAGTCGACCCTGATGAAGATCCTGTACGGCGTGCAGAAGCCGGACGAGGGATCGATCGAGATCAACGGCGACGACCTCGTGCTCCACTCGCCGGCCGACGCGATCAAGCAGGGTGTCGGGATGGTGTTCCAGCACTTCATGCTGGCCGACAACCTCACCGTGATGGAGAACGTCGTCCTGGGCGCCGAGAAGCTGTACGGCATCGGCGACCGGGCCCGGGCCAAGATCAAGGAACTCTCCGAGACCTACGGTTTCGGCCTGTCGCCCGACGACCTGGTCGAGGACCTCGGTGTGGGCCAGCGGCAACGGATCGAGATCCTCAAGGTCCTCTACCGCGGCGCGAAGATCATCATCCTGGACGAGCCGACCGCGGTCCTGGTGCCACAAGAGGTCGACGCGCTGTTCGGCAACCTGCGCGGGCTCAAGGCGGAGGGTTACACCCTGCTCTTCATCTCCCACAAGCTCGACGAGGTCCTCGCGGTCGCCGACGACGTCACCGTGATGCGGCGCGGCACCACTGTCGCGTCGGTGCGGCCCGCGGACGTGACCGCGCGCCAGCTGGCCGAGCTGATGGTGGGCTCGGAATTGCCGTCGCCCAGCACCGAGGAGTCGACCGTCACCGAGGACGTCCAGCTCACGGTCGAGAACGTGACCCTGGCCGGCTCGGGCGAACGGAACCTGCTGGACGACGTGTCGCTGCGGATCCACCGCGGCGAGGTGCTCGGGATCGCCGGTGTCGAGGGCAACGGCCAGACCGAGCTGGTCGAGCTGGTCATGGGGATGCGGCCGGCCACCTCCGGGCGGGTCCGGCTCGGGACCGAGGACATCACCGAGTGGTCCACCTCGGACCGGCGCAACGCGGGGATCGGCTACATCCCCGAGGATCGGCACCGGCACGGTCTGCTGCTCGACTTTCCGCTGTGGGAGAACCGGATTCTCGGCCACCAGGACCGGGCCCCGAGCGTGCGTGGGCCGTGGATCAACAAGGCCGGCGCCCGCAAGGACAGCGAGCGCATCGTCGAGCAGTACGACGTCCGGACGCCGTCGATCGAAACCACCGCGCGGGCGCTGTCCGGCGGCAACCAGCAGAAGTTCATCGTCGGCCGGGAGATGAGCGGCGACCCGGTGCTGCTGATCGCGTCCCACCCGACCCGGGGCGTGGACGTCGGCGCCCAGGCCGCCATCTGGGATCACATCCGCGAGGCCCGGCGCCAGGGGCTGGCGGTGCTGCTCATCTCCGCCGACCTGGATGAGCTGATCGGTCTGTCGGACCAGATCCAGGTCATCCTGCGCGGTCGGCTGGTCGGCGAATTCGACCCTGACACGGTCACCCCGGAGCAGCTCGGTTCCGCGATGACCGGTGCTGGAGGAGAGGAATGATGGGCAAGTTCGACCTGCGCCGGATCGGCCTGGCACTCGCCGCACCGGTGCTCGCCATCGTCGCCGCACTCATCATCACCTGCCTGATCCTGCTGGTCGCCGGGAGCTCGGTCTCCGGCTTCCTCAGCACGATCTTCTCGGCGCCGGCCGAGCGCAACGTCGTCAACATCGTCAACAACGCGTCGATCCTGTACCTGTCCGGCCTCGCGGCCGCGATCGGCTTCCGGATGAACCTGTTCAACATCGGCGTCGAGGGGCAGTACCGGGTGGCCGTGTTCACCGCCGCCCTCTTCGCCGCCCAAGGCTGGTTGCCGGGACCGCTCAACGTGATCGTCTCGATCGTGCTGGCGATGGCGGTCGGCGCGGCCTGGGCCTCGATCGCCGGTCTGCTGAAGGTCACCCGCGGTGTCAGCGAGGTGATCTCGACGATCATGCTGAACGCGATCGCGGCCTCGCTCACGGCGTACTTCCTGCGCAGCGTCGGGGTGACCACCGGCAGCAACCTGGCCACCGAGGAGATCCCGCGGGACAGCTGGGTGCCCGGGATCCCCTTGTTGCCGGGGGCCCCGAACGAGGTGCTCGGCCTGACCCTGCTGGCCGTCGTCGGCGGGATCGCGTACGCCGTCCTGCTGAACCGGTCGAAGTTCGGCTTCAACCTGCGGGCCACCGGTCTGTCGGCCAGTGCGGCCGTTGCCAGCGGCATCGACGTACGCCGGATGGTCGTCATCTCGATGATGATCTCGGGTGCGGTGGCCGGCCTGATCGGGCTGCCGCTGCTGTTCGGCAGCTCGCACAGCTACGGCACCACGTTCCAGGCCGGGATCGGCTTCGCCGGGATCGCGGTCGCGCTGCTCGGCCGGAACAACCCGATCGGCATCGCGTTCGGCGCGCTGCTGTTCTCCTACCTGACCGAGCAGAGCAACCTGCTCGAGATCAACGCGCAGGTCTCGCCGGACATCGTGGCGATCAGCCAGGGCGTCATCGTGCTCGCCGTCGTCATCGCCTACGAGGTGGTGCGCCGGTACCGAACGGCATTGGAGCAACGGCAGGTGGCAGCGGAACTCAGTAGCTCGGCCCAGGCCGAGGCGACCCCGGAGGCGACCCGATGACGATGGCTCCCGAAGAGCTCCGGCCGGCCGGAGCCCCGTCCGACGACTTCGTCCGGCGACGCCAGATCAGCGTCTGGATCTGGCTGCTGGTCGGGCTGGCGCTGCTCTCCGCGGTCCGGGTGCTGACCGGTGCCCACGAGGTCGACTCGGCCGGCACCATGCGCGAGGCGGTCAACGCCTCGGTCCCGATCGCCCTGGCCGCGCTGGCCGGTCTGTGGTCGGAGCGAGCCGGTGTGGTCAACATCGGCCTCGAGGGCATGATGATCCTCGGCACCATCGGCGCCGGGTACTTCGGCTACTGGTACGGACCTTGGGCCGGCATCGTCGGCGGGATGATCTTCGGCATGATCGGCGCCGCGCTGCACGCGCTGGCGACGGTGACGTTCGGCGTCGACCACATCGTCTCCGGTGTCGCCATCAACATCATCGCGCTCGGCACCGCCGCCTTCCTGGCCGACACCTGGTTCTCCGGCCTGCGCGGCGGCGGCCCGACCCAGTCACCGCCGCTCGACGCGCCGTTGGCGTTCACGATCCCCGGGATCTCGGACGCGATGATCACGCTGCAGGAAAAGCACTGGTTCATCGTCTCGGACCTCGCCTCGCTGGTCGCCGCGGTGACCACCGAGCTGTCGACCATGACGCTCCTGGCGATCGTGCTGATCGTCGGCAGTGCCCTGCTGCTCTGGCGTACGGCGTTCGGCCTCCGGCTGCGGTCCTGCGGCGAGAGCCCGGTCGCGGCCGAGACCCTTGGGGTCAACGTCTACCGCTACAAGTTCATCGCCGTCCTGACGTCAGGTGCGATCGCCGGGGCGGGCGGTGCGTTCATCGCGCTGGTCTCGTCCGGCATCTACCAGAACGGGCAGACCGGTGGGCGCGGGTACATCGGCCTGGCCGCGATGATCTTCGGCAACTGGCGCCCGGGCGGGCTGGTGATGGGCTCGGTGCTCTTCGGCTACACCGACGCGCTCCAGTTGCGGGCCGGCGGCGAGGCCGTGCATGCGCTGCTGATCATCGTCACGATCATCCTGCTGGGGGTGGCTGTGCTGCAGTTCCGCCGGGGACTCAAGCTCGCGGCCGCCACCTCGCTGGTGATCGCGATCGCCTTCGCGATCTGGTTCTTCACCACCGGCGCGGTCCCGGCCGACTTCACTCGGATGACGCCGTACGTGACGACTCTGCTGGTGCTCGGGCTGGCGTCCCAACGGCTCCGGATGCCGGCCGCCGACGGGCTCCGATATCGACGCGGTCAGGCGGGTTAGCGCCGTGCCGGACGAGCCTCCGACCGTCGACTGGCCGGCCCTCCGGTCGGCCGCGGTCGAGGCGATGGGGCGGGCCTACGCGCCGTACTCCCACTTCCCGGTCGGTGCCGCGGCGCTCGTCGACGACGGGCGGGTGGTGACCGGCTGCAATGTCGAGAACGCGTCGTACGGCCTGGGGCTGTGTGCCGAGTGCGGGCTGGTCTCGGAGCTGATGAACACCGGTGGCGGTCGCCTGGTGGCGTTCACCTGCGTCAACGGCCACGGCGATCTGCTGGCACCCTGTGGCCGGTGCCGCCAGTTGTTGCACGAACACGGCGGGTCCGAACTGTTGCTTGAGACAACGACCGGGATCCGGCCGCTGCGCGAACTGTTGCCCGACGCGTTCGGGCCGGAGTCTCTGGAGGAGAAGTGAGCTTCGACGCCGTCGACGTGATCCGCACCAAGCGGGACTCCGGTGAGCTGAGCGACGGTCAGATCGACTGGGTGATCGATGCCTACACCCACGGTCAGGTCGCCGACGAGCAGATGTCCGCGCTGGCGATGGCGATCCTGCTGAACGGGATGAACCGGCGCGAGATCGCCCGCTGGACCGCGGCGATGATCGCCTCCGGTGAGCGGATGGACTTCGCCCGGCTGTCCCGGCCGACCGCGGACAAGCACTCCACCGGTGGTGTCGGCGACAAGATCACGTTGCCGTTGGCCCCTGTGGTGGCCGCTTGCGGCGTCGCCGTACCGCAGCTGTCCGGACGCGGTCTCGGCCACACCGGCGGCACGCTGGACAAGCTCGAGTCGATCCCGGGCTGGCGGGCCGCGCTGTCCAACGACGAGCTGATGCGGCAACTCGAGGACGTCGGCGCGGTGATCTGTGCGGCCGGTGACGGGCTGGCGCCGGCCGACAAGAAGCTGTACGCGCTGCGGGACGTGACCGGTACGGTCGAGGCGATCCCGCTGATCGCCAGCTCGATCATGAGCAAGAAGATTGCCGAAGGCACCGGCGCGCTGGTGCTGGACGTGAAGGTCGGCTCCGGCGCTTTCATGAAGAAGCTGGCCGATGCTCGCGAGCTGGCCGAGACGATGGTTGCGCTCGGCACCGATGCGGGCGTGAAGACCGTGGCACTGCTCACCGACATGTCGGTCCCGCTCGGGCTGACGGCCGGGAATGCCCTGGAAGTCCGCGAGTCGGTCGAGGTCCTGGCCGGCGGCGGCCCCGCCGACGTCGTCGAGCTCACCATTGCCCTGGCCGTGGAGATGTTGGCGGCCGCCGGCGTCACGGACGTCGACCCGGCCGAGAAGCTCCGCGACGGTACGGCGATGGACGTCTGGCGCACGATGATCGCGGCCCAGGGCGGCGATCCGTCCGCCGAACTGCCGGTCGCCCCCGAGCAGCACGTCGTACCGGCGCCTTCTTCAGGAGTCCTGTCCAGGCTGGACGCGCTGGCCGTCGGCGTCGCCGCCTGGCGCCTCGGCGCCGGCCGCGCCCGCAAGGAGGACCCGGTGTCGGCCGTCGCCGGCGTCGAACTGCACGCCAAGCCGGGCGACAAGGTCACCGAAGGCCAGCCCCTGCTGACCCTCCACACCGATGATGCGGCGCGCTTCGAGCGTGCCCTGGAGTCCCTGACCGACGCGGTCGAGGTCTCCACGTCGTACGAGCCGAGTCCGCTGGTCATCGACCGCATCACCGCCTGACAGCGTGTGCCGCCGCCGGGGTGAGCCGCCCGGCTGGTATGAAGGGCAGCATGCGAAGGCGACTTGCGGGGATCGCGCTGGGCAGCACGCTCCTGCTGGGTACGTCGGCCTGTGGCGGTCCGACGGTGTCGGAGGTGGGATCGCAGTTGCAGCGGGACGGTTCCGAGGTGCTGACCAAGGCGGTGGAGACCGAGGCCGCCGACGGCGTGAAGCCAACGATCACCGAGGACGGGTCCAAGGACGAGGCCTGCCCGGACGGCAAGGTGAAGCGGGTCTACGCCGGCTCGTTCCCGTTCGAGCCCAACTCCGACGTCGACTCCACCTTCGACCTGGCGTTCAAGTCCGTGCTCGGGCAGCTCGACAACGAGCGCTACGAACTCAGCCGGCCGCCCGACTCCGACGACCTGAACCGCCGTGAGTTCGTTGCCACCAGCAAGGATGACGGCAACATCACCCTGACTGTCACCTTCACCGCCGGCCCGGCGCCGACCTTCGCGCTGCGGGGCGAGACGAAGTGCCTGAGCAGCTGACCGGGCTGAGCCAGCCGGTCAGGGGAACCCGGCCGGCTGTCACCACTTGATCTGCGAGGCCATCGCCTCGGCGTACTCGGTGCCGCCGAGGAAGATCTTCTCGCCATGGTCGACCTTGTCGTCGAGGTTGTACGGCGGCTGTCCGCTGGCGTCGCTCCACTCGCTGAACGCGGCGAGCTTGGCATCGTCCTTGACGATCTCGTCGATACTCAGCAGATTGCCGTCCGCGCCGCGGATCTCCTTCGGGAGCTCCGGATGCGGGTAGCCGGCGTCGACGAGCGTGGCCGCCGAGGTGTACTTCATCGCGAGCGTTTCCTGCAGGTCCTGGCTCTCCAGCACCTGGACCCGCGTCTCGCCGCCCTTGACGAACTCCTTCAGGCCGGCGCCGACCAGCTTCGTGAAGCCCTTCCACGCCCATTTGGCGGCGAATCCGGTCGGGGTCGGCACCTTTCCGATACCTAGCGTGAGGACCTTGGAGATGTTCTCGCGAACTGCCTTGTCGAACGCGTCCATCTCGCCGCGGACTTCCTTCATCGACTGGTACTGCAGCCCGGCCAGGCTGCCGAAGGCATCCATCGCGTGTTCGTAGTTGCGTGGATCCTGCTCGCCCCTCGCGATCGCGTCGCGATCCGCCTGCGCGGCCTGGTGGGTGACACTCTGATAGAGGGTGCCCATCGCCTCGTCGAACGGCTCGGAGAGGTGGTCGGCGTCGGCGAAGCCGTGGATGAACCGGTAGGTGTCCTCCGCGCTCAGGTAGAACGCGGGGGTCACCCCGGGCAGATCGGTGAGGTTCTCCGGCTTTCCGAAGCCCGAGTCACGGGAGGTCGCGTCGTCGGTGCGGCCACCGGTGAGCATTTCGTGGCTGTAGGAGGCACCAACGTTGCCGAGGCTGTCCTTGATCGGCCAGGGGATGTCCTTGTGGTCGCCGGAGGCGAGGATGAAGTCGTAGGTGAACTTCGCCGCCTCGGGGCTGTGCTTGCCGGGTTCCTCGGTGGTGGAGCCGGTGCCGGCTTCGATGGCCAGGCCGAAGTTGTCCACCACCGCGTCGCCGGTGCCGCGGGACTCCGCGTAGCCGTAGACGAGGTCGACGGTCTCGTCCATCGGGCCGATCGAGTTGATCGCCGCCCGCGCCGCCTCGGGGTTGTTCTTCAGGGCGCCGAAGGCGAGAGCGAGGATGTCCTCGGACAGGCCGGTCGCCTGGACCGCGTAGACCGAACCACCCCGGAAGTCGGTACGGTCGGGGTCCTCACCTCCGAAGGTGTCCAGCCCGTTCGCCCGGACCACCTTGGTCAGCCACTCCGGGGGGTAGTCCCCCTCCTGGAGCAGCGACAACCGGCCCCAGGCGGTCACGGTGTCCAGCATCCCGTCGACCGTCGGCGCCTCGGTGAACTGGTTCATCAGGTCGACCAGGCCCTGCGGCGGATCGGCGTCCTGGGTCGCCGCACCGAACGCCAGGCTGTACATCTCCATGTCCTGCCCGGCCGTGTCGCTGCCGGCAGATGTCATTCTCTCCGCGAGCATCTGGCTGTTCAGCGGACCGAGTTCGCTGAAGAAGGCCGACATCAGGTCCGGGTCGTACCCGCTGGCAGCCAGTGCCAGGGCGGCCTCGTGGTAGAGCCGCGCGCCTTCCTCGGCGTCGGTGCCGTCCCAGCTCTTGAGCCCCTCGGCGAGCTCCTTCATCTCGGCCAGGTCCTCCGGGTCCGGCAGCCGGACCGGCTCGTACAGGTTGACCGGCTTGCCCGGACCGGCCTGCTTCTCCAGGGCCTGGGCCAGGCTGAGCCGGCGGCGCAGCATCGGCAACTCGTCGTCGATCCACTTGCCGACGTTGATGATGTTCTGGAACTCGGTCATCCCGATGCCGTACTCGCCGAGCCGGCGCTTCAGGCTGCTCTTGCCCTGCAGTTCCTGCGACTGGGCGGCCAGGTCGTTGATCATCTCCGACAGTGAGCCGGGGCTGATCGCCGAGATGTCGGCGCTACCGCCGCCACCACCTTCGTCGGGCCTGTTCACGGTCAGTACCCCCGGGTCCGCTGCTCGTTGTGGATCGCCCGGGCCTGGCTCGCGGTGACCTGCTCAGGCATGTTCTTGAGCTTCTCGTCGATCTGCTCGAGGATCGTGTCCACCCACGGCCCGAGCTTCTTCTTCCGCCCGTCGACCTCGGACTTCCAGTTCGTCGCCTTGGTCGGGCCGGTCCAGGTCCGGCCGTCGGCCATCTTGGCCGCAGCCTTGTCGAGCGCGCCGGCGATCGCCTCCCGGTTGTTCGCCAGCGTGCTCCGCAGACTGGCGAGCTCCGACTTCTGCGGATTGCCCACCATGATCTCTTCCGGCTCAGCCATCTCAGCCTCCGTGTCCGGCGCCGGGCCCCCGTCGGCCCTCTGGGTGGGAGAACGACGAGCGCGCCCCCGAGGCGGAAAATACCAACCGACAGGGCCATCAACCCGCCGTACCCGGGTGGTGACCGGTGGTTGAGAGGATGCCGAGGTGAGGCGAGCCGGTCACTTTCGGCGACCTGAACCATTCGCGCGGTATTTTGGCTGCCCTTGCCGATCGACGGAGGTTCTTCGTGCCCCGCTCCAGACTCGCTGTACTGCTGCTGGCACCGCTTGTGGTGCTGCCGGCGGCGTGTGGCGGCGGTGACGACACCGGCGGCTTGCCGACCGTCAGTTCGACGCCGACCGAGGCCTCGAGCAGCACACCGGCGACGACTCCCACTCCGACCCTGGCGCCGACGACCGTGCCGGCCAGCAGCTCGCAGAAGTACGGCGCGTTGACGTTGGTGATCAACCACACGCCGAAGCCGCCCGCGAACGCGGACCTGGCGCTGCGGGCGTACGACGAGTTCGAGCAAAGTTCGCACAAGAGCCTGGCGACCAACGTCGAGGACCCGGGTGTCGTACGGCGGAGTGCGGGCGCGGCGCTGCGAGACATTCGCAGCGTGCTGCAGGATCAGAAGACCAAGAAGGTACGGACCGGCGGGCTGGTCACGGTGACCACCAAGGTGGTCCGGGTCGGCGCTGCCGTCGCGGCGCTGGACACGTGTTACGACCAGTCGAAATCGGTGCTGATCCGAGCCGACGGATCGACCTATGTGGGACCTGGGACCAAGAAGAACCCTGAGCTCAAGGCGAGTGTGATCCTGGTGAATGTCGGTGCGCTGTGGAAGGTGAGCGAGTACAACCTGAAGGCGGGGCCATGCTGATCCGCCGGCTGTCGATCCTGGCTGCTGTCGTCCTCGGGTCCATGGCGATCGCGCCGTCGGCTCACGCCGACAGGGACACCCCGACCACACCGTCGCCGAACACGTCCGGCAACACCATCAGCATCACGGTCACCGGCACCGGCGTACGCGGTGGTTCCCCCGGCAGCGGAGGCAGCAGCCGGACGGTCACGACCCCGGTTCCTTGCACCTATATCCAGTCGATGACCGGCAAGGAGTACTACGAGTACGTCGAGGGTGGTGGTCCGATGGGCCGCGATCCCGACGGTAATCCGTTCAAGCCGTATCCCGGGTACGAGCAGTACAAGGACGACGACAAGGGTCACTGGTATGGCGGGATGTGTTCGTCGGCGAACTTCGACGGCAACCTGGATGAGTTCTTCGACTTTGCCGAGCAGTGGTTCGATGAGCACAGTGGGGTCTATGTGCAGGCGGGCGGCACGCCGCCGGTCCCACCGGTCCCGCCGGAGATCCTGCGGAATGTGGCGTTCGACGAGTTGACTGTCCCGGCGCCGCGGCTGGACTGGAACCCCAAGCACAACGGTGACGCTGCCACCCTGGTCAATCTGGACACCTGGGTCTGGCTGACCGACCGTCGGGAGGACCTGTACGTCCAGGCGTCGGTCAACACCATGGCGGGACCGGTCTGGGCCCGGGTGGACGCGAAGCTGACCGGCATGACCGTCTCGGCGCCGAACGCGGACCCGGTCCAGTGCCAGGGCGGCGGCGTTCCGTACGCCGCCGGCGCGACCGGCGAGTGCGCTCTGACCTTCTTCAAGGCCAGCCCTGGCCAGGGCACGAGCCCGGTGACGGCGAAGACCACCTGGAGCACGACCTGGTACTCGTCCGCCGACCAGACACCGCGCGCCACCCCGGAGCAGCTGGACCCGGCCCCCGCCACCACCAACATCCGCGTCATCGAGGTCCAGGTCCCGAACCGATGAGCTGAGCGGTACTTGCACCGGCCGAGCCGGCTGTTTTGTCCGTCACCGACGTCGGCCGACTCCGCGCGGAGCGGGTTTCCCACCATGATTTCCGGCCCAGCCATTGCTGCCTCCGGTGACCGGCTGTTCTGAGAGGATGCCCAGCGTGAGGACGATCAGATGACGACGCCGGCCGAGCTCGATGCCAAGGCAGCGCGGTTGCGGGAGATCGCGAGTGACCTGCGCAAGGAAGCGACCGCGGTCACCGGCTTGCTGAGTGGCGTCAAGGACCTGCACGACGACCAGACCTGGCAAGGACCGGTGGCCACCGAGTTCAGCGGCACGCTGACCGGCTGGAAGTCGCGGATCGACGGGGCCCAGCAGGCCATCCTCGACGCGGCCGCCACCTTCGACAAGGACGCCAACAACCTGGAGACCCAGGCCGGCGACCAGCGGCGCGAGGAGAAAGACAAAGAGGAGAAGGAGAAGGGGCCGAAATGACCGGGTACGTCTCGATCACCCCGAGCCGGGTGCGGGAGCTGGTGAAGGCGCTCACCGACGCCAGCAGCGCGGCCGAGACTCGGCGGACCAAGTTCCGGGCCCTGCTGGACCAGGGTGTCCAGAACGGTGGCAGCCCGTTGCCGCAGGTGATGGAGAACCTGCCGTTCGGCAGCGGGGCCTCTGGCAAACTGCGCGGCCTGGCCTCGGACGCCACCGACTCCTCCCAGGCGTACACCCGCCGGGTCGACCGGTTCGAGCAGATGATGAAGGCCGTCAAGGAGGGCAAGCCGGCGCCGGATCCGCAGACCTGGTTCAACGACATGGGCCCGGTCGACAAGGCCAAGGTGGACGAGGCGACCAAGTCGGTCCGCGGCATCATCGACGACTTCGTCCTGCTGTCGAGTGACGACCAGAAGAAGGTGATGGGCCAGCTCAAGGGCCTCACCCCGGCCGAGCTGGAGGCAGTCCTCGCCAACCTGAACGACAAGGAGCTCGGCGACTTCCTGACCCGGATGAAAGACGGCGGGATGCTCGACGGGGGTCTGGACTCCACTGGCGAGCGCGAGCTGCTCAACCTCTTCGGCTCCAACGTGTCGTTGCCTGTCATCCAGCGGATGTGCAAGGTGTCGGAGTGGGCGAACGGGTACTTCCGCCCGACCACCGAAGGCGCTGGTGACTTCAAGGGCTATTCGTGGGATCCGATCACCGGGACCCTCTTCGCCAAGGGGGCCGGCGAGCGAGGCGGCGCCGACCGGACCGATGTCGACCAGATGAGCATCGGCGACTGCGGGTTGCAGGCCACCCTGGCCGCGCTGGCGGACAAGAACCCCGAGCTGCTGGAGAAGATGGTGACCACCAACGCCAACGGCAGCTACACCGTCACCTTCTACGAGGACGGCAAGCCGATCCAGATCGTCGTACAGCCTGAGGTACTGCGGAAGGCGGACGGCACCCCGATCACCGGGTTCGGGGACACGCCGGACGGCAGCAATCCCGAGCTCTGGGCGGTCGTGGTCGAGAAGGCGGCGGCGCAGTGGAAGGGTGGCTACGAGCACATCCAGGGGCGCTGGCCGGGAGACTGGATGGAGGAGCTCACCGGTAAGGAGTCCGAGCGCACCGATGCGGGCGACGTCGATTCGGTGGACGACATCCAGGCGCGGCTGGACGAAGGCAAGTCGGTCACCTTCAGCACCCAGGACCCCAAGGACCACCCGGGGATGAGCACGATCAAGCCGAAGCCGCTCTACGGACCGCACGCCTACACGGTGATCGGTGTCAAGGGCGACAAGGTCTTGCTGCAGAATCCCTGGGGCAGTGGCGAAGGCGTGACGGAAATCTCGATCGACGAGCTGAACAAGTACGGGACCAAGGTGGAGGCAGTCGATGTCAGCTGATCGCGAAGGAACCGTGACCGAGGTACGCGTACCGCAGGGCACCAGGACGAACGAGGGAGACCTGGTCATCGGTCTCGGCGGAGTCCTGCTCGACCCGCTCCGGGCCATGCTGTCGGTGTCCGACCGCAGCCGCCGTGACCAGCTGTCCAGCGACGTCACCTTGGCCGTCGGCGACGAGACGCAGTACGGCGCCTGGACACTCGAGCTCCTGGACATCCAGCCCGCGTACGGCGTCGACGTGGCTCGGATCGCCGTCCGGACAGCGGAGACCCGATGAAGTGGGCCGCGATCGCGGTGCTCGTGCTGATCGGCGTGACCGGCTGCAACTCCGACGAGGCCGACCCGAGTGGCCCGACCAGTGCCTTCACCACCCCGACGGACGGGTCGGTCCGGATCTCGCAGGGGACGACCGGCACCACCGGCGGTATCGAGGTCGGCGTGGGCGGTGTGCTGAAGGATCCCGACCGGGCGATGCTTTCGGTGATGAAGAGTGGCGCGGAGTCCGTGCCCCTGACGCTGGGCGTGGGCGAGAAGGGCACCGCGTTCGGGCAGACGGTGACCGTGTCCGCGATCGAGTTCGGTAGTCACGACTACGCCTGGGTGAAGGTTTCGCCAAGCTGATGCGGGGTGCCGTCGGGCAGCCAGAACGATGAATGGGATGACGTATGCGGCTCATGCTCACGGTTGTCGACCCGGTCAAGGGAGTGAGCGCCGATGTCGTCGTCGACGCGGACGCCGGTCTGACCGTGGGCGGTCTGGCGCCTCGGCTGGTCGAGGCCGTCGGGAGGCGAGTCGCAGTACCGGGCGCGGGCAACGTGATCGACCTGCATGGTCCGGACTCTTCGCCGGCGGGCGTGCCGTCCCTGTTCGTCAACGGGTACCCGGTCGACCCTGAACTCTCGCTGGCCGCCTCACCGCTGCGCGAGGGGACCCTGGTAAGCATCGGCGACTCGCGAGGCTGCGCTCCGCCGGAGCCGCACGGTTTGGTCGAGGTCCGGGTGGTCAGCGGGCCCGGTGCGGGTGCCGTCCACCGGCTCGGCCCGGGCAATTACTCGATGGGCAGCGCGTCCGACTCGGACATTCGGCTGGTGGGTGGCGGAATCCCGGGGCAGGTCGCCACCGTGGCCGTCACCGTCGGCGGCGAAGTCACCTTGCGCGTCGAGGAGCCCGACGGGCTGACGGGGATGGAACGCCCGGTGGATCCCACCTTCGGGCCGATCGTGATTCCGGACGAGTCGGGTGCCGAGGAGACGACGTACGTTCTCGAACAGGGGCAGCGACCCACGCTGGTCGAGCTGGATCGCAGAGCGTTGGACCAATCCGGCGGCTGGGCCGTCACCGAGTGGGAGCCGGGGATGCAGCTCACCGTCGGCCCGGTGATGCTGGCGCTGGCATTGGTGGAGGCGCCGGACGCTTCGCTGTCGCCCAACCCTGCCGGCGGGCTGGTCGACTTCAACCGGCCGCCCAGGCTGCTGCCGCCGCCGCGGATGACCGACTTCTCGCTGCCGGCGGAGCCGGAGAAATCGCAGAAGCCGACGTTCCCGCTGTTGGTGATGCTGCTACCGATGATCGGTGCGGTCGCGCTCGCGGTGATCCTGCGGCAGCCGGGAATGCTGCTGTTCGGCCTCCTCACGCCGTTGATGTACATCGGTCAATACTTCCAGAGCAAGCGCGAGGGCAAGACGACGTACCGCGAACGCATGGCCCAGTACAAGGAGCGCAAGGCGCGGGTCGAACAGGACGCCCGACGTGCACTGGTGGCCGAGCGCAACGCCCGGCGGCGCGATCTGGCCGACCCGGCCGCGGTGCTGTTGTTCGCGACCGGCCCACGGGCGCGACTGTGGGAGCGGCGGCCGACGGACCCGGACTGGCTCGAGCTCCGGCTCGGGATCGCCGACCGGCCCAGCGAGGTGATGGTCGAGGACGCGACGCTGGACGCCCATCTGCGGAAGCGGACCTGGACGGCTCCGGACGTGCCGGCCACCGTCCCGCTGGTGTCGGTCGGAGTGCTCGGCGTGGCCGGCACCGGTGGAACGGCGCAACAGATCGGCGGCTGGCTGGCCGGGCAGCTGGCGGCGCTGCACAGCCCTCGGGCGCTGCGGCTGGTGGTGCTGTGTACGCCGGACGCGGCGCCGGCGTGGCAGTGGATGCGCTGGCTGCCGCATGTCCGGGGCAGGGAGGACGACGGCTTCCTCGGGCTGTTCGGCAACGACGACGAGACCACGATGCGCCGGATCAACGAGCTGGCCAGGCTGGTGGAAGCTCGGCGGAAGGCGCTGAACAGCTCCAACCCCGTCCCGCAGCCGGCCCTGTTCGCCGACCAGATCGTCGTCGTCATGGACGGGGCCCGACGGCTCCGGATGATGCCCGGTGTCGTCGGCCTGCTCAAGGACGGCCCATCCGTAGGCGTCCGGTTCATCTGCCTGGACAGCGACGAGCGGCAGTTGCCGGACGAGGCGCACGCTGTGGTCGCTCCGCACGGTCAGTGGTGGCGGCTGCGGCAGACCGGCGCCCCGACCGTGGACGGCGTCCGGCCGGACCTGGTCAGCCCGCAGTGGCTGGACCGGCTGGCGCGCTCGCTGGCCCCGATCCAGGACGTCTCCGGCGGTGACGGGGCCACCGCGATCCCGGGCTCGAGCCGGTTGCTCACTGTGCTCGGGCTGGAGACGCCCGCGCCGGACGGGCTGGCGCAGACCTGGGCACGCGGCGGCCGAACCACCCAGGCGGTGATCGGCGAGGGGGCCGAAGGGCCGTTCGCCGTCGACATCGTCCGGGACGGCCCGCACGGTCTGGTCGCGGGAACCACGGGCGCCGGAAAGTCGGAGCTGCTGCAGACGATCATCGGCTCGCTTGCCGTCGGCAACAGACCGGACGAGATGACCTTCGTGCTGGTCGACTACAAGGGCGGCGCGGCCTTCAAGGACTGCAACCACCTGCCGCACACGGTCGGCATGGTCACCGACCTCGACGGCCACCTGACCACCCGCGCGCTCGCCTCCCTGGCCGCCGAGCTGCACCGTCGCGAGCATCAGCTGAAGGGCGCCAACGCCAAGGACATCGAGGAGTACCTCGAGCGGATGGGCCCGGACGACGAGCGGATGCCGCGGCTGCTGATCGTCATCGACGAGTTCGCCGCGATGGTGTCGGAGCTGCCCGACTTCGTCACCGGCATCGTCGACATCGCCCGCCGGGGCCGGTCCCTCGGCGTCCACCTGATCCTGGCGACGCAGCGTCCGGCGGGTGTGGTCACCAGCGACATCAAGGCGAACACGAACCTGCGGATCGCGCTGCGGGTCACCGACGCCGGCGACAGTGCGGACGTGATCGAGGCGCCGGACGCCGCCCACATCTCCAAGTCGACCCCGGGCCGTGGGTACGCCCGGCTGGGGCACTCGTCGCTGATCCCGTTCCAGACCTCCCGGGTCGGTGGCCGTCCGCCCGGCCTGGTCGCGGCGGCCGACGTCGGTGTCCGGCCGGTGGGCTGGCGGGATCTCGGCCGGCCGGTGCGGTTCGAGACCGAAGAGGCCGAGGACGACGTGATGGTGCCGACCGATCTGGCCACCCTGGTGAAGGCGCTGCAGGGCGCGGCCAAGGTCGCCGGGATCAAGACACCGCCGAGCCCGTGGCTGCCCCCACTGCCGGAGATCGTCACCCTGGACGACCTCGAGGCGGACAAGGCCGGGGCCGACGGGAGCCTGCCGCCGATCCCGTTCGGACTGGCCGACGTACCCAGCGAGCAGGCCCGCTCCGTTGCGACGTACGACCTGGACGCCGCCGGCCACCTCGCCATCATCGGCGCCCCACGGAGCGGCCGCTCCGCCACCCTGCGCGCGCTGGCGGGGTCCATCGGCCGGCTGGTCGAGCCGACCGACGTCCACCTGTACGGCGTCGACTGCGGCAACAACGCCCTGTTGCCGATGATCGGGCTGCCGCACACCGGTGCCGTGGTCGCGCGGGACCAGGCCGATCGGCTGACCCGGTTGACCGCCCGGCTGCAGGCGACCATCGGCCAGCGGCAGCAGGAGCTCGCCTCGAAGGGCTTCGCCGATCTCACCGAGCAACGCCGCAGCAGCCCACCGGACGAGCGGATGCCGTACCTGCTGGTGCTGCTCGACCGCTGGGAGGGGTTCGTCGCGGCGTTCGAGTCGGTCGACGGTGGCCGCCTGGTGGATGCCTGGATGCAGATCCTGCAGGAGGGCGCCGGAGCCGGCGTCAAGGTGGTGATGACCGCGGACCGGACCGCTCTGATGGGCCGGATCTCCACCCTGATGGAGGACCGGTTGATGCTGCGGATGACCGACCCGTCGGACTTCCTGCTGATCGGGATGCCGACCAAGGAGGTCCCGGAGAAGTTCCCCGCCGGCCGCGGGTTCCGCGCGCAGGGGCTGCTGGAGACCCAGGTCGCGCTGCTCACCGAGGACGACGACGGGACTGCTCAGGTGGCCGCACTGCACCGGATTGCGGCCGAGGCGACGCCGCTGGCCCAGATCCCGCAGAAGCAGCGCCCGTTCCGAGTGGACGCGCTGCCGGCGTCGATCGAGCTGCCGGCCGCCCTCGACATGGCCTCCCGGCCGGTGCGGCCGACCGAGGTCGTGGTCGGGGTCGGCGGCGACGACCTCGACGTACGGGCGTTCGACGCGTTCGACCACGGCCCAGGCCTGGTCGTGGTCGGGCCGCCACGATCAGGACGCAGTACGACGCTCTTGACCATGATCGCTTCGATGACGTCCAGGGGCTGGCAGGTCGCGGCCGTCGTACCGCGGCGGAGTCCGCTGCGGGACCTGGTCGGTGCACCGGGCATCGCCGGGGTGTTCGGCGCGGATGCCGACGCGGAGCAGGTGAAGACCGTGCTGGACGGCCTGAGCAGCCCGCACGCCATCGTGATCGACGACCTGGAGTTGCTCGGTCAGGACAGCCCGCTGGCAGAGATGATCGAGGCCCGGGTCGCGATGCTGCGGGACACCGGAAACCTGATGATCGGCGCCGGGACCGGATCCGACCTCACCAGCATGTACCGCGGGCCGGTCGTGGCGATGAAGAAGTCGCGGGCCGGTATCGTGCTCAACCCGCAGAAGTACGACGACGCGGAGATCTTCGGGATCCAGCTGCCGCGCGGGATGGCCGGTGGCGCCCCGCCCGGCCGGGCCCTGCTGGTCGCCGGCGGCCGCTGGGAGTCGATCCAGGTCGCCCGGAGCTGATCCTCGATCCGTGAGGATGAGCCCGCAACAGCGGAAGCCGGCCGGACCGTGAGGTCCGGCCGGCTTCGGTGCTTCGCCGCAGCAGTGCTGCCGGTCGATCAGCCGCCGGTCGCGGTCTGGATCGCCTGACGGTTCTTCTCGACCGCCTGGGACGCGTTCTGCAGATCGGTCTCGATGCTGCCGATGTTCTTCTTGCACTGCTCCCAGGCAGTGCGGAAGTCGTCCGCGTACTTGCCCTTCCACGTGGTGCTGGTCACAACGCCCGTGGACGCGGTCTTCAGTTGGCCCAGCTCCGTCTGGAACTCTGAGAGCTTCTTCTTCAGAGCATCCATCTCCGGCAGGCTACCGCCGACCATGTCGTTCATAGGACTCCCCATCTCTGGCTGGTGGTGCCTTGGCCGCACCTGTTGACGGTACGAAACCACGACAGGGGTCCACTGGGACCGGATCCTCGCCGTGAGGGTTTGCAGCTTGATGCAAGTGTCGCGTCACTGCAGGTGATTGACCCCGGCGGCGGCTAATGTCGCGAGAGGCCAAACGGGGGCTGAGGCGTGCCGGGTCCGGCCACGCCAACCCGTGGGAATCATGAGGAGGCGGGCCAGTATGTCCAGTCCCGGTACGGAAGTCGTCGACCGGCAGCGTCAGCGTGCCGACCGGGCCGCCGGCCGCAGACCGGGCGGACGGTTGCCGGCAGCATCGAAGCGGCGCCGGCCGGCCATCGCCGCGCTGGCGGCCCTGCTGATCGTCGGCGGCGCCCTGATCGCCGGTGTGCTCGCGGTCCGGATGGACCAGCGGGTCGCCGTCGTGCGGGTGGCGAGCGATATCAGCGTCGGGTCGAAGATCAC
Organism: Kribbella steppae; assembly: GCF_004342025.1. Taxonomy (GTDB): domain Bacteria; phylum Actinomycetota; class Actinomycetes; order Propionibacteriales; family Kribbellaceae; genus Kribbella; species Kribbella steppae. Next base: position 660,424 of record NZ_SLWN01000003.1, read on the forward strand.
CGAGGACGACCTCGCCCAGACCCGGGTGGCCAGCGACGGAGTCCGGCTGATCCCGGCCGACCGGGCCAAGGAGATCATCGGCACCTACGCGAAGGTCAACCTGGTCAAGGGCCAGTTGCTCGAGCAGGGGATGCTGACCAGGTCCTCGCCGATCTCGGACGACAAGGCGGCGGTCGGTGTGGTCATGCTGGACGGCCGGGTGCCGGCCAGCGGTCTGCACGCGGGCGACCAGGTCGAGCTGGTCAAGATCGGCACGGGCAACATTCCGCCCGAGGTACTCGGCGACGCCGTCGTCCTGGACGCGCCCACCCCGACCGGCCAGGGCAGCGGGCTGGGCGAGAAGGCCGAGTCCGCAACGACCGCGACGATGCTCGTCGACCGGGCCGACGTCAAGGCGATTACTGATGCCTCAGGCAACAACCGGATCGCGGTGGCACTGCTGAAGAGCGGTGTTTCGCTGGGGGAGAAGTAGATGGGTCTGTACGTCGTCGCGTCCGCCAAGGGCTCGCCGGGAGTCACCACCACCGCCGTTGTCCTGGCCGGGGGCTGGCCGGTCGAGCCTGTGCTGGCAGATCTCGACCCGGCCGGCGGTGATGTCGCACTTCGTTATCGCGACGAGGCCGGCGCACCGCTCGACCCGGACCGTGGCCTGTTGTCGCTGGGCGCGGCTGTCCGGCGGGGCACCGACGAGGTCCGGCTGGCCGACCACCTGCAGCGGGTGTCCGGCGGCCTGGAGGTGCTGGCCGGGGTCAACTCACCGAGCCAGGTCCAGGGTCTCGGTCCGGCCTGGCTGAACCTGGCGAGGTTGCTGCGCGCGGTTCCCGACCGGGACGTGATCGCCGACTGCGGCCGGCTGATGCCCGGCTCGGCGACCGTGCCGGTGCTGCAGAACGCCGATGCCGTGCTGCTCGTCGGACGGCCGACGATCGAGGGTCTCGCGCATCTGCGCGAGCGCCTGACGAGCTTCGCCGAGGCACTCCAGTTCGGCACCTACGAGGCTGTTCCGGTCGGGGTCGCACTCGTGGCGTCGTACCGGGACGCGCGGGTCGTCGGCGACGTCCAGGCCATCCTGGACCGGGCCCGGCTGCCGGTGACCGTGCTCGGCATCATCGCCGAGGACGAGAAGGCCGCCGCCGCCATCCGGGCCGGCGACGGGCGGCGGGCCCGCAAGTCGCTGCTGGTGCGCTCGGGCACGGATCTGGCCGAGCGGCTGTACCGTCTCGGCCGGCCGCGGCCGCAGGAGCAGACCGTCGAGTGGGGGGTCGCCTGATGGACCAGTCACTTGTCCGCCGGCTGCGTGAAGAGGTCGCCGAGGTGCTGGCGCGGCAGCGGCGGGAGGACGCGGCCAACGGGCTGCCGCAGATGACCGCCGAGGACGAGCGGCAGTTCGCCCGCGCGGTCGTCGGCCGGGTGCTCGAGAACCATGCCCGGGGCGAGATCGCGTCCGGCCGGACCCCACCCGGGGCGGGCGAGGAGCAAGAGCTTGCCGACGGCATCCATGCCGCGCTGTTCGGCGTCGGCCGGCTGCAGCCGCTGCTCGACGACCCGATGGTGGAGAACGTCGACATCAACGGCTGCGACAAGGTCTTCATCGGGTTCGCCGACGGCCGCGAGGAGCTGGGTCAGCCGGTCGCCGAGTCCGACGACGAGCTGGTCGAGCTGATCCAGACGCTGGCGGCGTACTCCGGCCTCGCCAGCCGGCCGTTCGACTCGGCCAACCCGCAGCTGGACCTGCGACTGCCCGACGGCAGCCGGCTGTCCGCGCTGATGGGGGTCTGCCCGCGTCCGTCGGTGTCGATCCGGCGCGCCCGGCTGTCCCGGGTCTCACTGGACATGCTGGTCGAGTACGGCACGCTCTCACCGGACCTGGCGTCGTTCCTGTCGGCGGCGGTCGCGGCCCGCAAGAACATCATGATCGCCGGCGCCACCAACGCCGGGAAGACGACGTTGCTGCGCGCGCTGGCGAACGAGATCCCGCCGGAGGAGCGCCTGATCACCGTCGAGCGCTCGCTGGAGCTCGGCCTGGGCGAGTTCGAGGACCTGCACCCGAACGTGCTGGCGACCGAGGAGCGGCTGCCGAACAGCGAGGGTCAGGGCGCCATCGTGATGGCCGAGCTGGTCCGCCGGTCGCTCCGGATGAACCCCAGCCGGGTCATCGTCGGCGAGGTGCTCGGCGACGAGATCGTCACCATGCTGAACGCGATGAGCCAGGGCAATGACGGCTCGCTGTCGACCATCCACGCCAACTCGTCGCTGGAGGTCTTCAACCGCATCTGCACCTACGCGATCCAGTCGGCCGAGCGGTTGCCCGCGGACGCGACCATGATGCTGATCGCGGGCGCGATCGACTTCGTCGTGTTCGTCGAACGGCGCAACGACTTCTCCCGCGGTGGTGCCCTGCGCCGGATCATCACCTCGGTCCGCGAGGTCAACGGTGTGGACGGGCGGGTGCTGTCCAGCGAGATCTTCCAGGCGGGACTCGACGGTGTGGCCGTGCCGGCGGCGCCGATCAGCTGCCTACCCGAGCTTCAGGCCGCCGGCTACACCGCCGGTGCCCCAGCGGGGTGGGCATCATGACAGCACCATCACTGGACCTGCTGTTGATCGTGCTGATCGGCGCTGTCGTCGGCGGTGGGCTCCTGATCTTCGTCTGGGCGCTGGTCCCGCAGGCCGAGCCGGAGGTGATGAGCGGGCCGTCGAAGCTCGCCAACGGTCTCAAGACTGCCGGCACCCGGATCCCGATCGCGGTGGGTACGACGCTGCTGACACTGCTGATCACCCGCTGGCCGGTGGCAGCCGCCGCGTGTGGTGCGCTGGCCTTCGCCTTCCCGGCGCTGTTCGGCGGGGCGGCTCACGAAGCCAGGGCCATCGCCCGGCTCGAGGGCCTGGCGGCCTGGACGGAGTCGTTGCGCGACACCGTGGCCGGCGCGGTCGGCCTCGAGCAGGCGATCCCGGCCACCGCGTACGCGGCATCGCCGGCCATCTCGACGGAACTGACCGCACTCGCGGACCGTCTCAGGGTCCGTGTTCCGCTACCGCAGGCGCTGCAGAAGTTCGCCGACGAGATGAACGACTCCAGCGTCGACCTGATCGTCGCCAGCCTGATCCTGAACTCCAGGCTGCGCGGCCCCGGCCTGCGCGACGTGCTGGGTTCGCTGTCGGAGTCGGCGCGGGCAGCGCTCGACATGCGTCAGCGGGTCAGCGCCGGCCGCCGCAGCACCCGGCGCAGCGTGCAGATCGTGATGGTCGTGACCGTGGCCGTCGTCCTCGGCCTCGCGCTCTTCAACCGCAAGTACGTCGCTCCCTACTCGACACCGCTGGGTCAGGTCGTGCTGTTGCTGATCCTCGGCCTGTTCGCGGCAGGCTTCCTGTGGCTGCGCCGGCTGGCCAGCTTCGAGGTCCCGGAGCGGTTCCTGCACGCGCGGGACCGGCTGCCGGCCGCCGACGGGGGAGGTCGTCGCTGATGACGTTCATCATGCTCGGCGGTGCGCTGGCGGGGCTCGGCGTCTTGCTCGCCATCCGGCTCGTCGGCGGGACGGGAGTCAGCGGCGCCGCCGGACTGCTCCAGTTGGACGCGGACCTGCGCCGGTACCGCCAGGACGTGAAGCTGACCGCGGACCGGCGGCACAAGGAGGAGTCGCTGCGGATGCGGCGGCTCGGCTCCGGACTGCGCCGTGCCCTGGAGTCTCGCGGGATCCAGGTACCGCCGTCGATCTCGGCCGACCTCGGAATCGCCGGCCGGTCGGTGGAGACCCATCTGGCCAGCAGTCTGGTCGGTGCGCTGGTCGGCTTCGTCGTACCGTTCCTGATGCTGACGCCGGTGAGCATCGTCACCGGCAGCCTGCCCGGCGTCATCCCGGTTTGGCTCGGGATCATCGGTGCCGTGGTCGGGGCTTTGCTCCCGACGGTTCAGTTGCGTGGTGTCGCGGCCGACCGGCGACGCGACTTCCGGCACGTGGTCAGCTCGTTCCTCGATCTGGTCGCGATGAACCTGGCCGGCGGTCGCGGCGTACCGGAGGCACTGTCGTCCGCATCCGGGATCAGCGACGGCTGGGCGTTCGTCCGGATCCGGGACACCCTCGAGACCGCCAGGCTGCAAGGCGTCACCCCGTGGGCGGCGCTCGGCGAGCTGGGCGACGAGGTGGGGATCGACGAGTTGCGCGACCTGTCCGCCGCCCTGGCCCTGGTGGCCGAGGACGGCGCCAAGGTGCGCGACTCCCTGGTCGCCCGCGCGGTCTCGATGCGGCGTCGCGAACTGGCCGACACCGAAGGCCGTGCCCAGGCGCGGTCCCAGTCCATGCTGATGGCGCAGATGCTGCTCTGCGTCGGCTTCCTGCTCTTCCTCGTCTATCCAGCTGTTGCCCGGGTGATGGGGCTGTGAACCGTCACGCCGTCTCGGAGGAAAAATCATGATCGAACCCACCAACCAGACCCTCGTCTTCGTGCGAGCCCTGCTCGCCGGGCGGATCGCGCACGCCCGGCGCTCCCAGCTGGGCGCGTCCGCCGTCGAGTGGGTGCTGATCTCCGCGCTGCTGATCGGGATCGCCATCGCGGTCGGCGCGATCATCCTGGCCAAGCTCACCGGCAAGGCCAACGACCTGGACCTCGGCTGAGCCTCGGCGATGACGACAGGACGGCGAGGGGCCCGGCGGATCATCCGCCGGTGTCTTCCGGGCAGCAGGGGCGAGCGCGGTGCGAGCAGCGTCGAGCTCGTCCTTTACATGCCCATCCTCTTCCTGGCGATCTTCCTGACCATCCAGTTCTCGCTGATCTACCTGGGCAACCAGGCCGCGTCCGCGGGTGCGCGCGAAGCCGCCCGGGTGGCCCGGACCACGCTGGACCGAGGCCAGGCCGAAGCGGCCGGCTACGCCTACGCGGGCAAGATCGGCAAGGGGATCCTCGAGGACGTGCAGGTGACCGTCACCCCGGTCGGCACCGAGCAGGTGCGAGTCGAGGTCCGGGGCCACGCGCAGAAGATCACCCCGTTCGTCGATCCGCCGACCGTCACCCAGGTCGTCCAAGGGCCACTGGAGGAGTTCCGTGCGGACAACTGACCGCGGTCCTCTCCTGGCCGGCTCAAGGCGCGGGCGACGGGCCGAGCGCGGCTCGATGGCGGTGGAGATCGTGCTGCTGGCGCCGGTGATGATGGCGTTCATGATGCTGGTCGTCGCGGGCGGCCGGTACGTCGCGGTCCGCGGCGACATCGAGGCCGCCAGCCGGGACGCCGTCCGGGCCGCCTCGCTCGAGCGCACCGAGGCGGCGGCCGCCGCCATCGCGGTGGACACCGCGAACGCGGCCCTGCAGAACGTCGGGCGGTGCACGAACGCCGCGCTCGGCGGCAACTTCGCGTCCGGCGGCACCATCACCGTCACCCTCAGCTGCGAGGTGTCGTACGACGGCCTGGGCCTGATCGGACTGCCAGGGTCGAAGACCGTCACGATCACCAGTTCGGCGCCGATCGACCAGTTCCGGAGGACCGGATGAGGAAGCTGATCCAACGGATCCGCGGCCGCGACCAGCGGGGTTCCGCCACCGTCTTCATGCTCGGCTTCGCCGCCGTGCTGATGGTTGGGGCCGGGCTGGTCGTCGACGGCGGCCTGGCACTGAACGCCCGCAGCCGACTGACCGACGACGCCGAACAGGCCGCCCGGGCCGGCGCCAACGCCATCGACGTGACGGCGCTGCGCGACCGCGGCGAACTGGTCGTCGACCCCAACCAGGCCCGGTCGGCCGCGGCCGGCTTCCTGGCCGACCGCGGCTACCAGAACATCTCGGTGTCGGTGAACGGGAACCGGGTCACCGCCTCGGCCGAGTCGACCGCGGACACCGCGATCCTCGGGTTGATCGGGATCGGTTCCTTCACCGTGCGCGGCGACGCGGTCGCCGAGCCTGAGACCGGGATCGGCTAGGAGACCTTCATGACAGTGCATTTTGGCCGGGCCTTCGGCGCCGGCGGGTCATGGGTCCTTGGTTCCCGGCCTTCCCTCGTCACTCCAGTCGCTGTGCACATTGCCACGCCTCCGGCGCGGCGGGTCATGGGGCCTTGGCTCCCGCCCTTCCCTCGTCACTCCAGTCGCTTCGCTCCCTGCGCTCCTCAGTCCAGGGCGGGAGGCCCCATGACCGGGCTCCCTGCGCTCCTCAGTCCAGGCCGGGAGGCCCCATGACCCAGCAGCCGAAGGCGCGGCGATTCGTCGCCAGTCCACCTGATCCGTCCCGCTTCCGGCAGGCGCCGTCGGAGGACCCGCGGTCGCCCGGACAGGTGGTGCTGGCCGCGCTCGCGCTGCTCGTGCTCGTGGTCGGCGTACCGGTTGCGTTGTGGGTTCTGAGCGGTCCGCCGCCGCTGCCGGACGGTTGGCCGACCCGAGAGGATCTGACCGCGCCGATCGGCATCGACACGTTGCTGACCGTACTGCGAGTGGTCGTCTGGATCGCCTGGTTCCACTTCCTCGTCTGTGTGGTGGCCGAGATCGCCAGCGCGATCCGCGGCCGCGGTGTGCCGGCGGCGATCCCGTTGGGCGGCGGCAGCCAGCAGCTGGCCCGGATCCTCGTCAGCGCGCTGCTGCTGACCGGGATCGCGGCCGGTCAGGCCGCCGCGGCGACCGGCGGCGGCGGCGCCCCGGTCGAGCCACCGTCACAGGTCACCATCAGCGCCACCACGACCACTGCCCAGCCGAGCGCCGAGACGATTCAGCCGATCGACCACAACCGCTTCGAGGGGCACACGGCGCAGGCGGGGACGAAGAATCCGCTGGCAGGCAAGAAGGTCTACACGGTCAAGGCGCCGGTAGGGCACCACCACGACAGCCTCTGGGACATCGCCGAGAAGCACCTCGGTGACGGCCGCCGCTACAAGGAGATCTACGAGCTCAACAAGGAGCGGGTCCAGCCGGACGGCCAGCACCTTCACCTGGCCCGGCTGATCATGCCGGGGTGGGAGCTGATCATGCCGGAGGACGCCGTCGGCGTTCCCCGCGTGCCGACCGAGACCCCGGCGAAGACCACTGTGCGTACCACCGAGCAGACTCAGCCCGGTCAGAGGGAGCAAGGCCCGCAGACGCCGACGACCAACCAGGGCGAGGAAACCGGCACGGGGAGCGGTACCACAGTCGGTGGCGACCACCAGTCTGTTGACGGCGGCCAGACGCAGGACGCTCGCTGGCGGCTGCCCAACGACCTCCTCGGCGGTGGTCTGGTGGGTGCCGGTCTGCTGATGCTCCTGCTGGTCGAGCGGTACCGGCGGCGCGGACGTGATCCCGAGCAGGCCGCGGCAGCCGCCGAGGTGGCACTGCGGGTCGGGGCGGATCCGGAGCGGTCGGACGCGCTGGACCGGGTGATGCGTGCGCTGGTGCGGCAGTGTGACGCGGCCGGGATGCCGCTGCCGTCCCTGTTCGGAGCGCTCGTCGACGACACCGGGGTCGAGTTGCTGCTCGCGCCCCCGCAAACAACCGTCCCGCCGCCCTGGCACGCGCTCGACGACGGCCGCCGGTGGCGGATCAACCGGGCCGACATCGTTCCCGATCGATCCGGGCCTGCGCCGTTCCCGGCGTTGGTGTGCCTGGGGCGGGACGAGTACGACCGCGACGTGCTGGTCGATCTGGAGGCGGCCAGCGGTGCGCTCAGTCTGGAGGGCGACACGGTCGTGGCCCGCGAGGTCGCGACGTCGGTCGCGGTGCAGCTCGCGACCAACCCGTGGACGGATCTGCTGCAGGTCACCACGTCCGACCTGCCGGACGCGATCGAGGACGTGCTGGCCGATCGGCTGCGCGTGGTGAACGACATCGACGAGGTCATCCCGGATCTCGAAGCCGGAACGATCGAGACCGAGGTGCTGTCCGGCCGGGTCAGCCGGGCCGCGGACGCTTCGCCGCAGTACGTCGTACTCGGAGCACCGCCCAGTGAGGCCACGGCCCAGCGGCTGACCGCGCTGGCGTCCCGCACGCGTGCGGGGTTCGGGTTGATGGTCGCGGGGACCGTGCCTGGTGCGCGCTGGCAGCTGCGGGTGGACGAGTCGGGCACGTTGCGCATCCCTGCGCTCGGGCTGACGCTGTCGGCCAGTCGGCTGTCCGAGCCGACGGTCGAGTCGCTCACCGAGTTGCTGGCGGCGGCCCGGACGCACACTCAGCCGCCGACCGGCCAGAACCGGGTCCGGGTGCCGAACAGCGGCCGCATCGGCGACGACGCGGCCTGGTGGACGGCGAACGTACGGATCGGGGTGCTCGGACCGATGGACGTCCGGGCCACGAACCGGCTGGAGCAGGAGCGGCTGTCGCTCGCGACCGAGATCGTCGCGTTCCTGGCGCTGCACCCCGGTGGCGTGCACCCGAGTGTGCTCGGGGCCTCGGTCTGGCCGCGCGGTGTCACCGCCGAGGTACGCGACTCGATGGTTGAGCGAGTGCGGCAATGGTTGGGGACCGACACCACGGGTGCTCATCACCTGCGGCAGGACTCGGGCGGCCGGTTGTACCTCGGACCTGAGGTCGCGGTCGACTGGGATTGCTTCACCGAGCTCGTACGGCGGAGCCGGACCGCGCAGACGGTGCGGGACGAGCGGGAGTTGCTGCGGCGTGGTCTGCAGTTGGTCCGTGGGCCGTTCCTCAGCGGGCGACCACGGGGCGGGTACTCGTGGATCGCGCGGGTGCACTTGGAGCGGTTGGTGCCGGATGTCGTGGTCGACGCTTCGCACCGCTTGTGGGAGCTCACGATGGGTGGGGACGATCCGGCTGGTGCGGTGAGCGCGGTCCAGGCTGGCCTGCGGCTGGCCGAGAGCTCGGACCTGCTGTGGCGGGATCTGCTGACGGCGGAGCACCGGTACGGCGGTGTGGCCGCGGCCGAGAAGGTGGTCGAAGCTCTCGGCGAACGCATCCAACGTCACGGCCTCGTCCTCAGCCCGGAAACCGAAGCCTTGATCGAAGACCTGCTCCCAGCCTCAGCCCCCCGCTCCCGCCGCGCGGGCTAGCTGGATCGGGTGGTGAGGCGGGCTTCTTGTTGTGCGGCGAGGGTTTTGAGGAGGGCCGTGTCGGGGCGGGGATCGGTGCCCAGGGCACCGGTCTGACGGATGGTGAGTTCGGCGACGAGGGTGCCGACCACGAAGCTGACCTCGGCGACCGCCTCGGACTGGCCGGTGCCGCCGTCGTACTGGACCCGCGCGTCACTCAAGGCGTTCGGTACGTCGAAGCCGCGCTCGTGGGTGTCCTGGCTCCAGAAGCCTTGCTGCAAGGCCTTCGCCTTGGCCGGGCTCGCGGCCTTGAAGAGCTGCACCGTGAACTGCTTCTTCTTGTCCGGGCTCAGCCGGCTCGCCCGGTACCCCTCGACGAAACCGGCGTTGAGCAGGAGCGCGCGATCGAGGGCGGGGTCGGCGGACCAGTTGCCCAGGAACGTGGTGGCCGTGAACGCACCGGTGGTGCTCCGCGGATCGGCGATGTAGCCGCGGGGGAGGACGACCAGACCGGCCAGCGTGTTCTTCGTCGCCTTGTCCCGCGCGCCCGCCGGCGCTTTGGTTGCCGAGGGCGTCTGCAGGGTGCCGGTCGAGGCGCCGGCATCGCTCCCGCACCCGGTCATGCCGAGCACCAGCGCGGTCACCACGGCGGCGACGCCTGGCGCAGTCCGCTTCACGGTTCTTCTCCGTCCGCCTGTCCAGAGAGGATCAGTTCGCCCCGAGAGCATCAGAACGTTTCGGGCCTGATGCCATCAGACAAAGGTGAACGCCGGGCGAACGGGCCGCGAATCAGCGGGACCGTGCGTCCGTGAGAAGCGCCTCGATCCGGCGGCGGGCAGCCTTGGGATGCAGGGGCTCACAGCCCGCGTCGAGACAGCGGCGAACCACCTGTGGATCGTCGCGGAGCAGCAGCAGACCGCGCCGCAGCAGGGTGAACGGCGGTTTGCGGTGCTCCCGGAGGTCGCGCTGGAACCGCCGGACGAAGGTGACGAGGCGGTGGTGCCGGACGCAGATGGCGGCAGCGAGCAGGTCGCGATCCTTCAGCGCACCGACGATCTGGTCGGCGAAGATGCCCTCGGCAATGATCAGCGGCGATCCCTCAGTGGAAACCGGCCGGTGCCCGACCGTCCCGTCCGCGGCGATGTCGTAGATCGGCAGGTCCGCCGTACCCGCCGTACACAAGGTTTCCAGCGCCGCGACGGCCCGGTCGCCGTCCCAGGACCGCGGATCGTCCCAGTCCACGATGCCGAGCGGGGAACGCGGCATCGCGTCGTCGCCGCCGTCGCGGTAGAAGTCGTCCAGCCGGACGACGGGCAGCCCCACCAGCTCCGCCAGGTGCGACTTCCCCGTCCCCGAAGGCCCCGCCAGCAACACCACGCGCGAACTCACCGGCATATTCTCTGCCACTTGCTGCAGTAACATCCAACCCACTCCCCGCGATAGGCGGACTAGACCCGTCCCGACCGCACCAGGAGCCTCATGCCGAAGCTGAAACTGGGCGCCGCGGTGTACGCCGTTGTCGCGATCGCCTTCGCGGTCGAGTTTGTCCGGATGATCCGGCACGACGGTCAGTGGAGTGGGGTGCACGGCTGGGAGTTCGCCGCCTTGCTGATCGTGGCCGCGCTGACGACCGCGCTGTTGGCTCTTGGCGCAGTGACCCGGAGAGGGCTCATCGCCGACGACGGGCCGTGGATCTGCCGGCACGGCTGGATCGTGCTGCTCGGAGTCGTGGCGTGCGCGTTAGCCGTTCAGCTGATCGGCAGCGAGGAGCTCGGGATCTGGCCCAGCCCGGCGATCGTCTTCCTGCCGCATTTCGTCCGCAGGATGCACGAGTCGTACTCCGACGGCGTGTCCGAGGGCGAGCGTGAGCTGGAGATCAGGGCTGCAGTGCGTGACGAAGAGCTTCCGCCTGCTCGGTGAACCACTGGTTGGTGCGGTCGGTCAGTTCGGCCTCGCCGGTGGTCCAGCGTTGGTGGAACCACGGGTGGCCGGTCTCGGCGCCCCGGCGTACGTAGTCCATGCACCAGACGTGGTTGCGGGCGGTCGCGTCGACCAGGCGGCCGCGGTCGGTCTCGTCCAGGCCGTAGGCGTCGGCGAAGCGCCGGAGCCGGCTGAGGGTGCGGCCGCGGCGCGCGTCGGCGATGTCGGCGTCCGGGCGGAGCGGGGCCCAGAGCCGGATCGCGGTGGCGACGTCCCACAGTGCGGAGCCTGGTCCGGCCAGGTCGAAGTCGATCAGTGCGACCGCGACACCGTCCCGGAACACCACGTTGTCCAGGTTCGGATCGTTGTGGCTGACCAGGTCTTCGACGTACGCCGGAGGCACCGGCTCGGCCCAGGCCAGGCCGGCGGGATCGAAGCCGGCGACCGCCTGGTGGTACTCGCGCAGCAGCCGGGCGACGCTGTCGAGCGCCTCGTCCGTCATCGACCAGGCCGGGTACGGCGGGGTCACGGTCTCACCCGGTACGTAGGACAACACCTCGCGCTTCTGGGAGTCCACCCCCAGAAAGTTCGGCGCACCGGAGAAGCCGACGCGCTCCAGGTGCTCGAGCAGCGCATGAGTGGCGGTGCTGCTCGCGCGCAACGGGCGGCGTACCGTGTCGCCGACACGCACCACCAGACCACGGTTGGCGGTGCCGCCGAGCAGCTGCGTCTCGACATCAGGCATCGCGCGTCAGTGTGTCTCGTCCAGTAGCGCCTTCGCCAGGGGTCCGTGGGTAACGATCCCGTTGACCAGGCCGCTGCGGACCGCCGCGCGGACGGCGTCGACCTTCGCCAGCCCGTACGGGATCGCGATCACCTCGTCGATCGCGTCCATCTGCTCGGCGCTGATCGCGATCACCCGGTCGGTGAACCGGGTCTGCACGGGCTCGCCGTCGGCACTGACGAACACCCCGGAGATGTCGGCGGCGACACCGCGGCGGCGTAGTTGCTCACGGGCCTTCTCGTCCATCGCGTCGTACAGCGTCGACTGGCCGGCGTTCCAGGAACCCAGCCCGACCACCGCCTTGGTCACGGACTCGAAATGACTGATCGCCTCGGCCACCTCCGGCTGCTGTCGCAACGCCCGCGCGGTCGCGGCGTCGGGCACCACCAGCGGGGCGTAGAACAGGTACGCCGGTCCGCCCGACAACCGAGCGGTGTGTCGCACCAGCTCCACCGAGTTCGCCTCGACGTCCGGGCGGGTCAGGGCGCCGGTGAGTTGCACCACGGGAACGGGGGCCAATGAGGTCAGTTGCTCTGTCATCGCGGTCACGGCCCGGGCCCACGCGAGCCCGAGGACGTCCTCAGCGGTGACGATCTCCGACAGCAGATCGGCGGCGGCCTTGCCGAGCTGGAGTCGCAGCGCGGCGGGATCGTCCTCGGGTGTGTCCACCACGATCGCCCGCCGCAGTCCGAGGGCCTCCTGCAGCCTGGCCGAGAGGTCCAGGTCGATGGCACCGGGATGGCTGATCTCGATCCGCACCAAGCCACTGCTGCGCGCGTGGTCCAGCAACCGCGCCACTTTGAACCGGCTGAGCTGGAACTCGTCGGCGATCTCCACCTTGGAGCGCCCGTCGACGTAGTACCGGCGCGCGATCGACGCCGTGAGAACGAGCTGCGACGGCCCGAAGGCGTTGGTGCTCGGCTCCATCTGACCTCCCCGCTCATATGAGCATGCCTGCGCCCTAGTGTTGCACAGACTCTTGACAGGTCAATGCGTACCCGGTTCACTCATCCTGTGAGCAGAGCCATGCTCATATGAGCGAACCCTGATCGACACGTTTCGTGAACGACACAGCAGAGGAGCAGCTCGTGCTGGGACAGCGGAAACGCATCGGGGCCGTCGCGATCGCATTCCTGGTGAGTGCGGTCAGCGGCTGCGCCGGGTGGGGCGGCGGTGCGGGCGGCGGCGGTGCCGACAGCATCAACGTTCTGATGGTGAACAACCCGCAGATGGTCGACCTGCAGAAACTGACCGCCGACCACTTCACCAAAGAGACCGGAATCAAGGTCAACTTCACCGTGCTGCCGGAGAACGACGTCCGGGACAAGATCAGCCAGGAGTTCTCCAGCCAGGCCGGTCAGTACGACGTCGCGACGCTGAGCAACTTCGAGATCCCGATCTACGCGACCAGCAAGTGGATCGCCCCGCTCTCGGACTACATCGACAAGGATCCGTCGTTCGACCAGGACGACGTACTCGCACCGATGACCCAGTCGCTGTCCGGTGAGGACGGCAAGATCTACGGCGAACCGTTCTACGGCGAGTCGTCGTTCCTGATGTACCGCAAGGACGTGCTGGCCGCGAAGGGCGTCACGATGCCGGCCAAGCCGACCTGGCAGGAGATCGCGGACATCGCGGCGAAGGTCGACAACGCACAGCCCGGGATGCGCGGCATCTGCCTGCGTGGACAGCCCGGCTGGGGGCAGGTGTTCGCGCCGCTGACAACGGTGGTGAACACGTTCGGCGGCACCTGGTTCACCGAGGACTGGCAGGCACAGGTCGACTCGCCCGAGTTCACCGAGGCAGTCAAGTTCTACGTCGATCTGGTCCGCGCCCACGGTGAGCTCGGCGCACCGCAGGCAGGCTTCACCGAATGCCTCAACAACACTGTCCAGAGCAGCGTCGCGATGTGGTACGACGCCACGTCCGCGGCCGGCTCCTTGGAAGCGCCGAACTCACCCGTGAAGGGCAAGATGGGCTATGCCCCGGCGCCGGTGGTGAAGACCGACAGCTCCGGCTGGCTGTACGCGTGGGCCTGGAGCATCCAGGAAGCCAGCGAGAAGAAGGACAACGCCTGGAAGTTCATCTCCTGGGCGTCCGGCAAGGACTACGAACAGCTCGTGGGTGAGCAGCTCGGCTGGTCGCGTGTCCCGGCCGGCAAACGCGCCTCGACGTACGAGAACCCGGCCTACCTGAAGGAAGCCGGGGCGTTCGCGGAGCCGACCAGGCAGGCGATCGAGACAGCGGATCCGCGCAACCCCGGCGTCCAGCCGCGGCCCGCGATCGGGATCCAGTTCGTCGACATCCCGGAGTTCCCGGACCTCGGGACCCAGGTCAGCCAGGACGTCAGTTCGGCGATCGCCGGGCGGATGAGCGTCGACGAAGCGCTGAAACGCGGGCAGGAGCTCGCCGACGACGTGGCCGAGCGGTATCGCTCACGAGAAGCGAAGTAGGAGAGAGCTGTCATGAGCATCACTACCGAGACGCGCAAGAATCGGCAGTCCACTCCTCCGCCTGGCTCCGAGGGTTCGTTGATGCGCAAGACGGGCGACTGGGCCCGCCGCGCGCCGCTGATGCCGGCGCTGGTGTTCATGATCATCGTGACCCAGCTGCCGTTCGTGGTCACCATCGTGGTGTCCTTCATGGACTGGAACGCCTACTACCCGGACGAGCGCGGGTTCGCCGGATTCGACAACTTCCGCCGGGTGCTGACGGACGGGAACACCCGGCATGCGATCTGGGTGACGGTCGTGCTGACGGCCGGCGTCGTCCTGATCAGCCTGGTGCTGGGGTTGCTGATCGCGTTGCTGCTGGACCGCAAGTTCCGCGGTCGCGGGGCGGTCCGGACGATGATGATCACGCCGTTCCTCGTCGTCCCGGTGGCTGCCGCGCTGTTGTGGAAGCACGCGCTGTACAACCCGTCGTACGGGCTGTTCAACGGCGTCCTGAAGTGGATCTTCGGTGAGAACGCGCCGCAGCCGGACTGGATCAGCAACCAACCACTGTGGTCGATCATCTTCGCGCTGGTCTGGCAGTGGACGCCGTTCATGATGCTGATCCTGCTGGCCGGTCTGCAGGGCCGTCCGCTGGACGTGATCGAGGCGGCCGGGATCGACGGCGCGAACCAGTGGGAGATCTTCCGCTACATGACGCTCCCGCACCTGCGCCAGTACCTCGAGCTGTCCGCACTGCTCGGGTCGATCTATGTGGTGCAGAACTTCGACGCCGTCTTCACGATCACCTCCGGCGGCCTCGGTACGGCGAACCTGCCCTACTCGATCTATCAGACCTTCTACACCGCGCACGACTACGGCCGCGCCTCCGCGGCCGGCGTGATCGTGGTGATCGGCACCATCGTGATCGCGACGCTCGCGCTGCGGTCGGTGTCCACCCTGTTCCGAGAGGAGAGCGGACGATGAGCGGGCACGTGACGATCGTGACCGGGCGGAAGAACCGCGGTGGCCGGTTCGCGCTGACCGGGCTGGCCTGGGTCGTGGGCCTTCTGTTCGTGCTGCCGGTGCTGTGGATGCTGCTGACGTCGTTCCACTCCGAGGAGGACGCGGCCAAGAACCCGCCGGACCTCGGCGCACCGCTGACGCTGGACGGCTACCGGGCGTTCTTCGAAACCGGCCCGTGGCCGTCGATCCTGAACTCGCTCACCGCGAGCCTCCTGTCGACGGCGGTAGTGATCCTGCTCGCGTTCCCGGCGGCGTACGCGCTGTCGATCAAGCCGGTGCGCAAGTGGACCGATGTGATGTTCTTCTTCCTGTCCACCAAGATGCTGCCGGTGGTGGCCGGCCTGCTGCCGATCTACCTGTTCGCCCAGTCGGTCAAGTTCCTGGACAACATCTGGCTGCTGATCATCCTCTACACCTCGATGAACCTGCCGATCGCGGTCTGGATGCTGCGCAGCTTCCTGTCCGAGGTGCCGGTGGAGATCCTCGAGGCGGCCTCGGTGGACGGCGCGAATCTGACCCGCACGCTCCGCTCGGTGGTGGCGCCCATCGTCACACCCGGGATCGCGTCGGCGGCGCTGATCTGCTTCATCTTCAGCTGGAACGAGCTGCTGTTCGCCCGGGTACTGACCGGCACAGTGGCGCAGACGGCGCCGGTGTTCTTGACTGGGTTCGTGACCAGCCAAGGATTGTTCCTCGCCAAAGTCTGTGCCGCGTCCCTCGTGGTGTCGTTGCCGGTGCTGATCGCCGGGTTCGCCGCCCAGGACAAGCTCGTCCAGGGTCTGTCGCTGGGGGCGGTCAAGTGACTGTGCTGTCCTCTTCGGCTTTGGATGCTCTGGGCAACGAGGTCGGCGTGCCGTCGTACGACCGCACGGCCGTGCGCCCCGGCATCGTGCACTTCGGGGTCGGTGGCTTCCACCGGGCCCACCAGGCGATGTACCTCGACCAGTTGATGACCGACGGCAAGGCGCTGGACTGGGGCGTCGTCGGGGTCGGCGTGCTGCCGCAGGATCGGCGGATGTACGACGTCCTGAAAGCCCAGGACTTCCTGTACACACTGGTGGTGAAGTACCCGGACGGGACGCTCGAGCCGCGGGTGATCGGGTCGATCGTGGACTACCTGTTCGCGCCCGACGATCCGTCGGCGGTGCTGGACCGGATGGTTGACCCGGCCACCCGGATCGTCTCGCTGACGATCACCGAGGGCGGGTACAACGTCAACCAGGTGACGGGTGAGCTCGACGCCTCCGATCCTGCGCTTTCGGCGGATCTACAGCCGGGTGCTGTGCCGGTCAGCGTCTTCGGGTTCGTGGTCGAGGCGCTGGCCCGGCGTCGGGCGGCCGGCGTTGCGCCGTTCACGGTGATGTCATGCGACAACATTCCGGGGAACGGGCACGTCGCGCAGAAGATGCTGACGTCCTTTGCCCGCTTGAAGGACGCCGAGTTGGCCGACTGGATCGCTGCCGAGGTGCGCTTTCCGAACTGCATGGTGGACCGGATCACCCCGGTGACCGCGGAGTCCGACCGGGAAGCGCTGGCTTCGCGGTTCGGGGTCGACGACGGCTGGCCGGTGGTGTGCGAGCCGTTCACGCAGTGGGTGCTGGAGGACGAGTTCGGCGGCGATCGGCCGCCGTACGAGGATGTCGGCGTACAACTCGTGGAAGACGTCGAGCCGTATGAGCTGATGAAGCTGCGGCTGCTGAACGCGAGTCACCAGGCGTTGTGCTACCTGGGTTATCTGGCCGGCTACCGATACGCGCACGAGGTGTGCCAGGACAAGCTGTTCGTCGACTTCCTGCTGGGCTACATGGATGTCGAAGGTACGCCGACCTTGCCGCCGGTGCCCGGGGTCGACCTCGATCGCTACAAGCATCAGCTGATCGAGCGGTTCGCGAACCCGGAGGTGCGGGACACGCTGGCGCGGTTGTGCGCGGAGAGTTCGGACCGGATCCCGAAGTGGTTGCTGCCCGTCGTCCGTGAGCAGTTGGCGGCCGGGCGGGAGATCGAGCGGTCGGCGCTGGTGGTCGCGTCCTGGGCCCGGTACGCCGAGGGCGTCGACGAGCAGGGTGAGCCGATCGAGGTCGTGGACCGGCTCCGGGACAAGCTGGTCGAGCGCGCCCAGCACAACCGGAAGGATCCGCTGGTCTTCATCTCGGACCCGGATCTGTTCGGTGACCTCGCTCAGGACGAGCGGTTCGTGGCGGCATACACCTCGGCGCTGGCGTCGCTGCACGAGCACGGTGCCCGGGCGACGCTCGAAGGTCTTGTTCGTTGATGGCAGCGGACACCACCATGCGAGTCTCCGTGCTGCGGGGCGTCGGCGACGTGGTCATGGAGCAGCGGGCAGCGCCACGTCCGGGTCCCGGCGAGGTGCTCGTGAAGGTGTCAGCGGTCGGGGTGTGCGGGTCCGACACGCACTACTTCGACCACGGCAGGATCGGGAGGTTCGTCGTCGAGCAGCCGCTCGTCCTGGGACACGAGGCGTCCGGCGTCATCGTGGAGCTCGGCTCGGGCGTGACTGATCGGCAGGTCGGGCAGCGGGTGTCGATCGAGCCCGGCCGACCGGACTTCACTTGTGCACAGTGCCTCGCCGGCCGGTACAACCTCTGCCCGAACATGCGGTTCTTCGCCACCCCTCCGATCGACGGTGCCTTCGCCGAGTTGGTCGTCGTACATCAGGCGATGGCGCACGTCGTACCGGACACTGTGAGCGACGAGGCGGCGGCCCTGTTAGAGCCGTTGTCGGTGGCTGTCTGGGCTTGTGGCAAGGGTGCGGTCAGTGCCGGTTCACGGGTGTTGGTCACCGGTGCCGGGGCGATCGGCCTGCTCTGCGTCCAGGTGGCGCGGGCGCTGGGCGCGACCCGGATCGCGGTCTCCGACGTCAATCCCGCACGTCTCGAGACAGCGTCAGAGCTGGGTGCCACTGACGTGATCGATGCCCGTACGGCGAGCTTGGCCGAGCTGGGCTGGTCACCAACGGTGCTGCTGGAGTGCTCGGGACATCCACCCGTCGTCGCCGAGGGAATCCGGGCTCTCGCGGCGGCAGGCCGCGCAGTACTGGTCGGCATGGGCGGTGACGAGCTGCCGTTGCCGCTGTCGTACGTGCAGGAGCATGAGATCGAGGTGACCGGCACCTTCCGCTACGCGAATACCTGGCCGACGGCGATCGAACTGGTGGCGAGCGGCCGGGTCGACCTGGACAGGCTGGTGACCAGTCGCCACGGGCTGGAGCAGGCACCCGAAGCGTTGGCTGCCTCACGGCAGGATCCAGCTGCGATCAAGGCGATCGTCCATCCCGGGAGCTGAGCGGCCCCGGACCCCGGCCCTCGCCAGGGTCGGACCAGCACCCGCAGCCACACCCGGTCCGGCTGCGGGTGCCGGGCCGCTTGTGGACAACGTCGTACGCGTTCTTTCGCCGGCGGCTAGGGTTGGTTTTCGCTCGCAGGACCGGCGCTGACATGGAGGGACGAACATGAGTCAACCCAGGCTGGTCGCCGGTGTGGACTGCTCCACCCAGGCAACCAAGGTCGTCGTGTGCGACGCAGAGACCGGAGCGGTACTGCGGGAAGGCCGCGCACCGCATCCGGACGGGACCCAGGTGGACCCGGCCGAGTGGTGGAAGGCGTGGGAGATCGCGTCCGACGGACTGCTCGACGGGGTCGAGGCGATCTCGATCGGCGGTCAGCAGCACGGCATGGTCTTGCTGGACGAAGCCGGTGAGGTCGTCCACCCGGCGGTGCTCTGGAACGACACTGCGTCCGCTGATGCGACGGTGGAGCTGGTTTCCGAGCTCGGTGGGCCTGGAGCATGGGCCGACGCGGTGGGTTCGGTGCCGGTGCCGAGCTTCACGGTGACGAAGCTTCGGTGGGTGAGCGGGGCCGCGCCCGATGCGGCCGCTCGGGCTGCGGCCGTCGTACTGCCGCACGACTGGATGACGCACCGGCTGGCCGCGGATCGGAGCGGGATCTCGGGGATCACGACCGACCGGGGCGATGCTTCGGGGACTGGCTGGTGGTCGCCTGCGACCAACACCTACCGGCCTGATCTGGTCGAGCGGGCCTTCGGGCGCTCGCTGGAGCTGCCGCGGGTCGCCGGGCCGGCCGAGATCGTCGGGCAGACCGCCGGTGGTGCCGCGCTCGCGGCCGGTACGGGCGACAACATGGCCGCCGCGCTCGGCCTCGATCTGCAGCCTGGTGACGTCGCCGTTTCGCTGGGCACGAGTGGGACCGCCTTCGCGCGCTCGGATTCACCGACCGCCGACCCCACCGGACTGGTCGCCGGCTTTGCCGACGCGACCGGGGGATACCTGCCGTTGGTCTGCACGTTGAACGCCGCGCGGGTGATGTCGGCGACGGCTCAACTGCTCGGGATGGAGCTGGCGGAGTTCGACGAGGCCGCGCTGGCGTCGTCCGGTAGCCAGGGCCTCGTGCTGCTGCCGTTCCTGGACGGCGAACGTACGCCGGACCTCCCGCACTCCACCGGCCTCGTCTACGGTCTCACCCGCGCAACGATGCAACCCGCGACGATGGCCCGTGCCGCCGTCGAGGGGCTGCTGTGCGGCCTGGCCGATGCCGTTGACGCTCTCCGCGCCCAAGGACTCCCGGTCCACCGTGTCCTGCTGCTGGGTGGCGGAGCTCGCTCCCGCGCCGTCCAAGCCCTGGCCCCAGCCCTCCTCGGCGCCGAGGTCATCCTCCCCGAACCAGCCGAGTACGTCGCCCTCGGCGCCGCCCGCCAAGCCGCCTGGGCCCTCACCGGCACCGACACCCCGCCCACCTGGCAGGTCCCGGTAGGCAAACCCGAGCCCTCCACAATGACCGACGCCGAAGCCGCCAAGGTCCGCAGCCTCTACTCGCACGTCCTCACCAACACCCAGCCCGTCCTCTCCACCCCGTACAACCGGTAGGGCGAGGAGCCGGGCGGCGGGTCGGCGCGTCTGACCAGCGTGGAAGAGCGTGAGCGGACCGCAGCCCGTCCCGAGGAGCCATCGCGTGCTCGGGCCAAGCGGCAGTGGCGAGTTGCGCCCGATGGCGTGATGTTCGTGTTCGTGGCGGTGATGATCGCCGGGGTCGGGTACGCCGAGATCGACGACAACCGGGTGCTGGAGCGGCGGGGTGAGGTCGTGGCCGCCATCGTGGTGCACGAGGAGACCGGCCGTAGCCCGCTGATCGAGGTTCGGTTCGTGACTCGCGACGGGCGGACGGTCGAGACCACCACCGAGAACTACCAGGAGGCCGAGGTCGGCAAGACCATCCAGCTGATCTACGACCCGCTGGATCCCACCCGGCTGCAGTCCACCGACTGGGGCTACGACAACCGGACCCCAGCGATCGCCTTCGGTGGTGGCGCTCTGGCAGCTCTGATCGTCGCCTTGTCCAGGTTCTGGAGCCGGCCGGACGAACCACCGACCGCCTAGAGCCGGGGGCCGAGGGGGTCTTCGTCGGGCGGGGCGGGCGCGCGGCGGGTGGTGTTGGTGAGGGAGCGTTCGGGGAGCCACAGGACGAAGGTGCTGCCTACGCCCACCTCGGAGTGCAGGGCGACGGTGCCACCGTGGGATTCGGCGATCTGGCGGACGATGGCGAGGCCCAGGCCGGCGCGGCGTTGGCCGGTGGACGGGACGGTGGCCGGGGACTGCCGCTGACCGGAGCGGAAGAAGCGGTCGAAGACGCGGTCGGCGTCCTCGGCGGCGATGCCGGGACCTTCGTCGCGAACGGCGATCCAGGCCCAGCCGTTACGGCTTCCCACGGCCAGCACCAGCTCGCTTCCACCGCGAGCGAGCCGGACCGCGTTCGAGAGCAGGTTGTCGACCGCCCGCCGGAGCGCCGATGCGTCCCCGGCCGCGGTCGGTCCCGGCGACAGGCGTCGTACGACGTGAAGCTCGCGATCGGCCGCGAGGAGTTGGTACTCCTCGGCCGCCTCGCCGGCGATCGCGGCCAGGTCCACATCCGCGTCGACGAACGCCGGAGAGGAACGGCGGGCGGATGCCAGCAGGTCCTCGACCAACCTGGTCATCCGCTGGATCGCGCGGCTCACGATCGCGGTCGCCTGGGCCCGGTCGTCGGGCGTGGTGTCATCGTGCGCGAGTACGGCGTCCACGTTCGCCTGGATCACCGCGAGTGGATTGCGCAGCTCGTGCGACGCGTCGTCCACCAGTTGCCGCTGGGACACGAACGCGGACTCGAGCCGGCCGAGCATGTCGTCGACGGTGTCGGCCAGAGTCTTCAGCTCGTCTCGCGGTCCGTCGAGGGCGATCCGGCGGGACAGGTCGGTCGCCGAGATCTCCTGGGCCGTCGTGGTGATCTGCCGGACCGGCCGGAGCGCCCGGCCGGACAACCACCAGCCGGTACCGAGGCTGACCAGGAAGAGGCCGGCCATGCCCGCGGCCGAGTAGTTCCGCAGGCTCTGCAGGGTCTGGTAGTTGACCGCGGACTGGAGGCTGGAGATCTCCGCGGCCTGGATCACCTGGCCCGGCTTGAGATGGAGGTTGCCCGCCTGATCCTTGTAGTACTTCTTGACCTCGATCTGGTCCAGCGGCTTGGGGTCGAGGATCTGTGACAGGGCGACGTACACGCCGCCGAGCAGGAGCGCCGACAACGCGATCAGTACGGCCGAATACGTCAGCGTGAGCCGGAACCGGATCGTCTGGGTCCACGGCGGGAGCTTGATCTTCACGTGTCACCTCTGAGCCGGTAGCCCCGGCCGATCACTGTTTCCAGGACGGGGTCCTCGCCGTCCTGGGTGAGTTTGCGGCGCAGCGTGCCGACGGTCACCCGGACGCTCTGGGTGAACGGGTCGGCGTTCTCGTCCCAGACGTGCTCGAGTAGTTCCTCGGCCGAGACGACGTGTCCGGGTCGGGACATCAGATACCGCAGTACGCCGAATTCCTTCAACGTCAAGGGAAGTTCGCGGCCGGACCGGGTCGCGAGGTGGCGGGACGAGTCGAGCACGAGGTCGCCGACATGCAGCTGCGTGCTGCCATTGGTGACGTCACGGCGGAGCAGGGCGCGGATCCGGGCGAGCAGCTCGACCAGGGCGAACGGCTTGGTCAGGTAGTCGTCCGCACCTTCGTCGAGCCCGCGGACCCGGTCCGCCAGCGATGCGCGCGCGGTGAGCATCAGCACCCGCAGCTCCCGGCCGGACGCCACCTCGATCTCACCCCGGCGTACGGCGCGGCAGAGGTCGAGGCCGCTGGTGTCGGGCAGCGTGATGTCGAGGATCGCCAGGTCGTACGCCGTGGTCGCAAGCTTCTCCATCGCCTCTTCACCGGTCGTCGCCGTGTCCACGGCATAGCCGGCCCGGCCGAGTCCGGAGCGCAGCGCGCTGACCAGGCCTTCCTCGTCCTCCACCACCAGTAGTCGCACGAGACCAAGGTAGCCGGACCGACCGGGTCGTCCAGCCTGCTCTTTCGGTGGACTTTCGCTCTGCTTTCCGGTCGTTTTCGCACTCCTTTGATGGTCTGGGGCCAATCGATCGAAGGAGATTTGATGAACGTCCCAGGTAAACGGCTCATTCTCGGTGCGGCGGTTGCGGTGGCGGCACTCGGCGTCGGCGGGGTCGCGTACGCGGCGGCCGACGACCCGGCTCCTGAGCAGGGTTACGTGACCATCGAGGACGGCGCCACCACGCCGTCGCCCGGCAACACCCAGCAGCAGAGCGGGACCCGGGGTGACTGCCCGGAGAAGAACGGCCAGGGCCAGGGTCAGGGCGAAGGCCAGGGCGAGGCGCAGCCGTCGCAGCTGCAGACTCAGCCGTCGCAGCCGCAGACGCAGCCCGAGCAGACCCAGCCGGACGCGGCCGAGAACGCATGACAACCCCGGACCCATCCACCCCGGCCCGGGGCGTCGCAAGGCCCCCGGCGCCGCCCAGCCCCCAGCCCCACGCGGCGCTGGGGGCGGGGAGTGGGGCGAGGCATTCCGGCCCCGATGCGCCGGGGTGGCCGCCGTCTGGTTCGAGTAATCACGTGGAGGTAGGTGTGGAGAGGCATTCGGAGGCGCGGCGGGAGCTGGGGGTTTCGTCGGCTCTGCTGGAACATGCGCTGTTCGAGGTGAAGCGGGTCGTCGTCGGCCAGGACCACCTGGTCGAGCGGATGCTGGTCGGGCTGCTGGCCCGCGGGCACTGCCTGCTGGAGGGTGTGCCCGGCGTTGCGAAGACGTTGGCGGTCCGGACGCTGGCCGAGGTGATCAGCGGTCAGTTCTCGCGGCTGCAGTTCACGCCGGACCTGGTACCGGGCGACATCATGGGTACGCGGATCTGGCGGCCGTCGGCGGAGGGGTTCGACACCGAGCTCGGCCCGGTGTTCGCCAACCTCGTGCTGGCGGACGAGATCAACCGTGCACCGGCCAAGGTGCAGTCGGCGTTGCTCGAGGCAATGGCCGAGAACCAGGTCAGCATCGGTGGCACCAGCTACCGGCTGCCCGAACCGTTCCTGGTCCTGGCGACCCAGAACCCGATCGAGTCCGACGGTGTGTACGCACTGCCCGAGGCGCAGCGGGACCGGTTCCTGCTGAAGATCACGGTGGACTACCCGAGCCCGCTCGAGGAACTCACCATTCTGCAGCGGATGAGCGCACACCGGCCGCACGCGAACGCCGTACTGACCCCGGATGAGGTCGCTCAGTTGCAGGCGGCAACGGAAGAGGTGTTTGTGCACAACGCGGTCGCGGAGTACGTCGTACGCCTCGTGCATGCGACCCGGGTGCCGCAGCAGTACGGCATCAACGACCTGCAAGGCGTGCTGGAGTTCGGCGCGAGCCCACGGGCCACGCTGGGTCTGGTCGCCGCCGGGCGGGCGCTGGCGTTGCTGCGCGGCCGGGACTACGTCCTGCCTGCTGATGTGTACGACGTCGCCCTCGACGTGATGGCGCATCGTCTTGTCCTCACCTTCGACGCCCTCGCCGACGGTGTCGACCCGCGCGCCGTGATCTCACGCATCCTGCACACCATCGAGCAACCGCACGTCGTCCCCGCTGACGACGCCCAGGGGTCAGCAGCATGAACGAGCGGAGCGAGTTCATCATCAAGCACAGGATGACTCGTGCCTCATCCGCGCCCGGAGCGAAGCGAGGACGTGGATGAGTCCATCAGGCCCGGACCTGTTGGCCGGGCGGGAGCGGGCACTGCGGACACTGGAGCTTTCGGTCAAGCGGAAGCTGGAAGGCCTGCTGCACGGCGAGATCACCGGCCTGCGGAGCGGTCCGGGCAGCGAACCCAACGAGGCTCGGCTGTACCAGGCCGGCCAGGACGACGTCCGCCGGATGGACTGGAACGTCACGGCTCGCTCGCTCGAGCCACACGTCCGGGCGCCGCTGGCCGAGCGGGAGCTGGAGATCTGGGCGTTGCTCGACGCATCGGCCAGCATGGACTTCGGTACCGCGCTCAGCGAGAAGCGGGATCTCGCCATCGCCGTCGTCGGGGCGGTCGGCCTGCTCGCCGACCGGCCCGGCAACCGGCTCGGCGTCCGCATCGCCGTCGGTGACCAGCTGTCCCGGGTCCCCGACGTCGGTGGGGCCGCAGCGCTTCGCCGTACCCTTCGAACACTGTTGTCGTTGCCTAGGGCAACTCCCGGGGAACATCCCGCCGTACCACTCGGCACGGCGATCACCCGCTTCAACCGGGAGCACCCACGACCCGGTCTGCGAGTGGTCGTCTCGGACTTCCACGACGAGTCCTGGGCGGACCCGCTACGGCGGCTGGCCGCGCGGCACGAAGTGATCGCCGTCGAGGTCCTGGATCCGCGCGAGCTCGAGCTCCCCGAGGTCGGCCTGCTCACGCTGGTCGACCCGGAGACCGGCCGGCGACGCGAGGTGCAGACGAGCAGCCGGAAACTGCGCCGGAGGTACGCCGACGCGATGAGAACCAGACGTGAACAGACCACTCGTGACATCCGGGCCGCCGGGGCGGCGCACCTCGTCCTGCGGACCGACACCGACTGGGTCCGCGACGTGGCCGCTTTCGCCACCGCTCGCCGCCGCGCGAGCGTCCGCCGGAACCCGATGGGAAGGACCGGTATCCGATGAGATTCGAGCAACCCCTGTGGCTCTGGCTGCTGGTGCTGGTCGTGGCGCTGGTCGCCGCGTACCTGGTCGCCCAGCGCCGCCGCAGCAAGTACGCCGTTCGGTTCGCGACCCTGCCGATGCTGGAGAAGGTCGCGCCGAAGCGCCCCGGCTGGCGCCGGCACGCGCCGGCCGTCGCGTTCCTGGCCGCACTGACCGTGCTGACGATCGCGATCGCCCGGCCGGTCGCCGACATCCGGGTTCCGCGCGAACGCGCGACCATCGTGGTCGCGATGGACGTCTCCAACTCGATGGCCGCGACCGATGTCGCGCCGAACCGGTTCGAGGTGGCCCAGCAGGCCGCGGTCGAGTTCGTCCAGGAACTGCCGGACAAGTTCAACGTCGGCCTGGTCTCGTTCGCCCGGAGCGCGACCGTGGTCGCACCGCCGAGCACCAACCACCAGGCCACCGTGGACGCGATCAACAGCCTCGAACTGACCGACAGCACCGCGATCGGCGACGCCGTCCTGACCAGCCTGCAGGCGGTCCGCACGATCGACCCGGAGGATCCACCGCCGAGCCGGATCGTGCTGCTGTCCGACGGCGGAAACACCTCCGGCAGCCCGATCGACGAAGCCGCCGACGCCGCGGTCCAAGCCGGCGTACCGGTCTCGACGATCGCCTACGGGACCGCCGAGGGCACTGTGAACATCGAAGGCCGGGACATCCCGGTCCCCGCGGACACCGAGGCGTTGCAGAGTCTCGCCGACGCGACCAGCGGCGAGGCCTATGCCGCCGAGAGCGACGAGCAGTTGCGCGACGTCTACTCCGACCTCCAGTCGTCGATCGGCTGGACCACCGAACCACGCGAGATCACCAACCTGGTGGCGGGAATCGCCCTGGTCGCAGCACTGCTGGCCGCGTTGGCCTCACTGCTGTGGTTCTCGCGCCTCCCTTGAGCCGTACAGCGCATTCCTGGCTGTGAAGGAGCCTTCGATGAGCCCTCATCTCGGTCACCCGTTCCGCGGGCCGCACTATGCGCCCGGTCCACCCCCTGCGGCGCCGATACCTGGCTCGGAACCGCCGTACCCCTTCTCCGTCACCCCGGCCTCCGCTGGGTCGGCACCCCCCTCTCCGGCCGCGGCACCTCAGGCCGGGGTGACGGTCTCACCAGCACGTACTTCGGCACGCCGCGGCCGGATCCTGGTCGCGAGCGTCGCTCTGTCGATCGTGGCCGGCGGGCTGGCCGGAGCGGTGACGGGATCGCGTGATCCCGAGTCCGCGGCGGTCGAACTGCCCCAGGCGGGCGCGCCACCCGCGGCCGCCCAGGGCTCGATCACCGCCGCGGCGGCGAGTGTGCTGCCCGGTGTGGTCTCGGTCCGGGCCGGCCGGGCGACCGGGTCCGGGTTTGCGATCGACCAGCAAGGTCACGTGGTCACCAACGCACACGTGGTGGAAGGAGCGAGCGATGTCTCGCTGGTCCTGTCGAACGGCCGCCGCGTCGACGCCGAGATCATCGGGGCGGACGAGGACAACGACCTCGCCGTACTCCAGGTCTCGGCTTCCGACGCCGAGGGACTGCGTGCGCTCACGCTCGGCCGGTCCGCACAGCTGCGGGTCGGCGACCCGGTGCTGGCCGTCGGCTCACCGCTCGGGCTGGAGGGAACGGTGACCGCCGGCATCGTCAGCGCGGTCGACCGGCAGGCGCGGTTCGGCGACAACGGCAACCGCCAGTCGGCGATCCAGACCGATGCCGCGATCAACCCGGGCAACTCCGGTGGCCCGCTGGTCAACGCCGCCGGTCAGGTGGTCGGCGTCAACACCGCCATCGCCACCCTCAGCAGCAGTTCCCGCACCGGCAACATCGGCATCGGCTTCGCCATCCCGGTCGACCGGATGAAGACGATCGTCGAGGGCCTGATCAACTGATTGCGGATCTCCAGCCCATCACAATCGCCCCGGCCGCGGCCGGCTGAGCGTGGTGCCACCGCGTCGCCGCGGTTGTGATGGCCTGGCGGTCCGGCACCCACCCTCTAGAGTTGGTGGATGGTGTTCTTCGGTGGGTTGCTCGCGCTGATCGGGCTGGGCACGTTGGTGTTCCGGGACGCCGACGTGGTCGGGCTGCCGGCAGTCGGGACCGGAGTGGGCCTGCTGCTGGTCGGCGCGGCGCTGGCCGGGTTCGGTTGGGTACGGCGTACGCGGGTCAAGCGCCGGCGGCGGGAACGCGGCGAGCCTGAGCCGGTCGGGGACGTGTTCGAGCGTGCTCGTGCGTTACCGCGACTCCTGCGCGCCGCCCGGCGAGGGGACTATCCCGGGTTGCCCACGAGCCGGATGGCCCTGTGGGGACTGGCACTGGTGTACCTGGTGTCGCCGATCGATGTGCTGCCGGAGCTGCTGCCGATCATCGGGGTCGCCGACGATGCGGGAGTGGCGGTCTGGCTGCTCACGAGCGTGTCGACGGCTACCGGCCTCTACCTTCGCCACGAGCGTGATCAGTTGCCCGATCGAGAGCACAGGGCGAAATAGCCAGCCAGTCGGCCACGTCCGCAGCAGCCTCATCCGGATGGGTGTAGGCGAAGAGCTGCAGCGGGTCGCTCGGCGCGTGCGGGTGCTCCTGAGCGAGTCGGGTGGCAGCGGCCAGGAGTTGCTGGGCCGCTGCCAGAACAAGCTCGGCCTGCGGCACCGCATCTGCCGCGTTGTCCAGTGTCACGGCCGACCGGGCGAGGTCGGCCACCTCACAAGCCTGGTAGGCCATGGCGATCCGGTGACGATCGGTCATACGGCGGCTCGGACGAAGAAGAGGACGGTCATGGCGATCGCGGTGGTGAGGACCAGAGCACGCAGTACGGCGGCCGGCAGCCGCCTGACCAGGTGGGCACCGGCGTACCCGCCGACGACGGCACCGAGCAGGAGCGCGACCAACTCCCACGGTTGCCCCATGACGTCGGCGGCGAAGAGGAAGATGACGCCGGCGGTGAGGTAGACGGCGGCGACCTGGATCACCCGCAACGGGTTGCCCTTGGCCGGGTCGAGTGACGTGGTCGCGGTCCAGAACGCGAGCATCATCAGCCCGACCGCACCACCGAAGTAGCCGCCGTAGATCGACAGCATGAACTGGCCGGCCAGGATCACCGCCGGCCCGGGCGTGCCCAGCCGGATCGCCTTGGTGAGCCGCCGGCCGAACGCGAGCACGATCGTCGCGAACGCCAGCAACCACGGCACCGCCGCGTCGAAAGATGCCGACGGCAACCACAGCAGCAACCCGGCGCCGAGCGCGCCGCCGACCACGCTGGCCAGCGTCAGACCGAGCGTCGACGGTTGCGGGAAGGCGTGGATCTCGCGCCGGTACACCCACGCGCTGGTCGCGTTACCGGGTAGCAGGGCAACGGTCGTGGTCGCATTCGCGGTGACCGGAGGCATGCCGCTGGCGACCAGCGCGGACAGTGCAACGAAGCTCCCGCCACCGCCGACGGCGTTGAGGGCGCCGGCCGCGACACCGGCCAGGAGGATCATCAGCACCCTTCGAGCATCACGGCTCGGCACCCGCTCCACAATGCGCGATTCCCGTAGTCAGCCTAAGGCTGAGGCGTAGGCTGACCCTCGTGCGGTACGACTTGGACGACCTCCGGCTCTTCACTCAGATTGCGGCAGAACGCTCGATCACCGGCGGCGCGCGGGTGATGCACTTGAGTCTGCCTTCGGCCAGCGCGCGGGTCAGGGCCCTCGAAGCGCAGGCCGGCGTACCTCTCCTGATCCGCGAACGCCGCGGCGTCCGCCTCACCCCCGCGGGCGCAACACTGGCCCGGCACGCCCGCGAGGTCCTCGCCGAGACCACCCGCCTGGACAGCGCCGTCGCGTCGTACGCCGTCTCCCGCACCGAACCCATCCGCCTGGTCGCCGGCGGTTCCGCGATGCACCAGCTCGTCCCCGCTGCGCTCGCCACCTTCCTGCGCGACCATCCCGAGTACGACGTGAACGTGAGCGAACGCCGCACGATCCGCAGCGTGCGGATCCTCGCCTCCGGTGAGGCCGATCTCGGCGTCATCCTCGACGACGAACCCACCGACCTCCGGACCGAACCCCTCGCCGACGACTCGCTCGTCGTCATCGGCCAAGCCGGCGGCGTCCTGTCCGGCCGTACCTCGATCGCGTACGCCGAAGTCGCCGAACATCCCCTGGTCGGCCTCGACCGCGGCTCGCCCCTCACCCAGTGGATGGACGACCGCCTAGGCCCGCACGCCCCGGCTCCTCGCTATCGGACCGTCGTACCAACCCTGCACACGCTCATCACGCTGGCGACTGCGGGCGCCGGGCTCGCGATCGTTCCTCGCCGAGCCGTCGACGCCAACACCGCCGTGGAGATCTGCCCACTCCAGGACGCCTGGTCCACCCGCGCCCACCTGCTCTGCTACTCCTCGAACGCCCCCGACTCGGCCCATCTGCTGGCCACCCACCTGCACGCGGCCGCTAGCTCTTGAGGCTGTTCCCGATGCCGTCCAGCAGGTAGCCCAACCCGAGGTCGAATACCTCGGCGGCATCGCGGTGCCGGCCGTCGTGGACCATCTCGGACAGGATCGGGTAGTCGCCGGTGGCGAACATCCTCAGGATGTGCGGTGCCATCGACGCCTGCCATTCCCGCTGGTCGAGGCCGCTGGCCCGTTCGGCCCGCCGCTTGGCGACCTCGGTCCGGACGGCGCCGGTGAGGTAGACGGTCAGCACTTCGATCGTGCTCATCATCGTGTCGATGTCACTGAGGCCGGCGGCACGCAATGCGGCCAGCGAGGCCTCGCCGTGGGCGCAGGCCGCCGGGCCGAGGCGTGGGCGGCTGCCGAGCAGGTCGGCGAACCATTCGTGCCGCAAGGCGGCATCCCGGATGCCATGAGCGAAGGAGCGCGCGACCTCGCGCCAGCTCGAGCCGGTGGGCCTCGGGATCTCGTCGTACACGGCGTCGACCATGAGGTCGAGCAGCTCGTCCTTGGTGTCGATGTAGCGGTAGAGCCGCATCGGCCCGGCGTCGAGCACCGCCGCGACCTTGCGCAGTGACACGGCCTCGATGCCTTCGGCGTCGGCCAGCGTGACTGCGGCGCGAACGATCCGCTCCCGGCTCAACGGACTGAGCGCGCGCCGCTCGGGCGGCTCGGGTCGCTCCCAGACTGACGGACTGTCTGTCACGGCACACCTCCGATCCGGACAATACACTGCCTTGATCGATACAGTGTATCGTCCGAATACAGCGTATCGAGAGGAGTCCATCATGATCGCGATCATCGGCGGCGGCCCCGGCGGCCTCACCCTTGCGCGGGTCCTGCACGTCCACGGCATCGATGCCGTCGTCTACGAGCGCGACACCTCGCGCGCCACCCGACCGCAGGGCGGCATGCTCGACCTGCACGCCGACACCGGGCAGGTCGCGCTCCGCGCGGCAGGGCTCGAACGGCAGTTCCTCGCCGCTGCCCGCCGCGAGGGTCAGGACCAGCGGATGCTGGACCACACCGGCACGTTGCTGCTCCAGCAGGACACCCCGGACGACGCGCCCATGGACCGCCCGGAGATCGACCGCGCCGATCTGCGAGACCTCCTGCTCGACTCACTGCCGGCCGGCGCGGTCAGCTGGGACCGGGCCTTCAGCCACGCCGAGCCACGGCCCGGTGGCGGGTACGTCGTCCATTTCTCCGACGGCTCCATCGCCGAGTGTGACCTGCTCGTCGGCGCCGACGGTGCGAACTCCCGGGTTCGTCCGCTGCTCACCGATGCCCAACCGGTGTTCGCCGGCACCACCTCGATCCAGAGCGCCATTCACGACGTCGATCGCACCCAGCCCGAGCTGGCAGCGATGGTTGGCCGTGGCAACTACTGGGTGTTCGGACCCGACCTGATCCTGTCCGCGCAGCGCAACGGCGACGGCACCATCCGGGTCGGTATCTTGCTGCCGGGCACACCCGACCTCGACCGGACGCCGGTCAGCGAGCTGCTCGACGGATGGGCGCCTCAGTTCCGGCGTCTGCAGGCCGCGTGTGACGAGCCGTTCGTCGTCCGCCCGATCGCTGTGCTGCCGATCGGCCTGACCTGGCCGCGCCGCTCCGGTGTCACCCTCCTCGGCGACGCCGCACACCTGATGCCGCCGGTCGGAGAGGGTGCGAACGCGGCCATGCTGGACGCGGCCGAGCTCGCCCTCGCCATCGCCGCACATCCAAGCGACCTAGAGGCCGCGCTCGCGGCCTACGAGCCGGCGATGCAGGCACGCGCGACTGAGACTGCCAAGAGATCGGCGGCGGTGATGGACATGATGTCGGGACCGGACGCCGCGCAGAAGGTACTGCGGTTCTTCCAGCCTGAGCTGGTCGACTAGCTTTCAGGTATGACTGCGGACGAGGCCATTCCCCTGCAGGCGTTCAGCGCGCTGCTCCACAGCGACAACGTCGCCACTGTCTGCAGAGCGCTGAACATGTACCAGGTGGCTGCGTCGTACACGCGGTTGTCCGGTGGGAATCCGTTGGAGCCGCTTGGCGGTGAGGTCCGGCAGGTGGCGCGGGACGTGTTGTCGCGGCCGCCGGTGGCCGGTGATTCGGAGATGCGGGCGGCGTTCGATCATCTGAGTGCGCTCAACGTGCTGACGAGTCTTGCCCAGGCCGAGGATGCGGGGTTGATCGCGGAGGTGCTCGAGGGTACGAGTGACGCGGACGTGCGTGCCACGGCTCTGCTTGCGGCGGCCGCCGTACCTGCTGATGGTGTGCCGGACGCGCGGTTGCTGGGTGCCCTTGAAGCGATGGCGCTGGACGAGACGCTCGAGGAGCGGGATCGGGCCCGGGCGCATGCTGTGCGCGAAAAGCTGACGGGGTCCTAGGGCGGCTCGGATAGCGTGCAGACATGCGCGCGTTGACAGTGGAAGAGGCCCGGCGACGGGCGGCAGACCTTGTAGTCCGGTCGTACCGGGTCGACTTCGATCTGACCGGCTCGGGCGACACGTTCGTCACGACCAGCCGGATCCGGTTCGGGGCGACGAGTGACTCGACCTGGGTGGACGTGAAGCCCGAGCGGCTGCTCGCGGTCGAGCTGAACGGTGCCGCGCTGGACGTCGACCTGCTGGCCGAGGGCAGGTTTCCGCTGACCGGGCTGCAGGCCGAGAACGAGGTCGTGGTGACCGCGGAGCTGAAGTACTCCGTGGACGGCGAGGGACTGGTGCGATCGGTCGACGCGGCCGATGGACGCGTCTACACCTACGGGATGTCGTCGCTCGAGTCGGCGCCCCGCTACTTCCCGTGTTTCGATCAGCCGGACCTCAAAGCGCCGTACACGGTGACGGTGAAGTGCCCCGAGGACTGGGTGGTGCTGGGCAACGGTGCCGCGACCCAGGTCGGGCCGGGGGAATGGGAGCTGGCCGAGACGAAGCCGTTGGCTTCGTACTTCGTCACGATCGTCGCCGGCCCGTATCACCTGATCAGGAGCGAGTACGACGGGATCCCGCTCGGACTGGCTTGCCGGCAATCGCTGAAGGAGCACCTGGAGCGGGACGCCGACGACCTGTTTCGCACCACCAGGCAGGCGTTTGACGAATACCACCGGATGTTCCGGCAGCGGTACCCGTTCGGTGAGTACTGGCAGGCGTTCGTACCGGACTTCAATCTCGGCGCGATGGAGAACCCGGGCTGCGTGACGTTCGCGGACCATCTGGTCTTCCGCAGCAAGGTGACCGAGGCGGAGCGCAGTACGCGGGCCCGGATCATTGTGCACGAGATGGCGCACATGTGGTTCGGCGACCTGGTCACCATGAAGTGGTGGAACGACATGTGGCTGAACGAGTCGTTCGCCGAGTACATGGCCCATCGGGTGTCCGAGGATGCGACGGACTACCAGGGCAACTGGACCGACTTCGCCTTCGTCCGCCGGTGGTGGGGACTGCAGACGGACCAGAGCAGCTCGACCCACCCGGTCGCGCCGGACAGCCTGAAGGACGCGCGCCAGTCGCTCGACGACTTCGACGGGATCTCGTACGCCAAGGGCGCCGCGGTGCTCAAGCAACTCGCGAAGTACCTCGGTGACGACGTGTTCCTGAAGGGCGTCAACGCGCACCTCGAGTCGCATGAGTACGGCAACGCCGACCTGCACGAGTTCATCGCCAAACTGACCGAGGCCGGCGCCCAGGACCTGGGCAACTGGTCCGAGCAGTGGCTGCGGACGTCCGGCCTGGACACGATCACGGCCGAGCGCACCCCGGCCGGCATCGTCCTGCACCGCACCAGCCCGGACGCATCCCGCCGGCCGCACAAACTCAGTGTTCGCGGGTACGACGCCGACGGCACCGGCGAAACCGTCGACGTCATGCTCGACGGCGACTTCGTGGAAGTTGCCCTCAGCAATGACCTCGCGGTGATCGTGCCGGATGCGGACGACGACACCTGGGCGAAGATCCGGCTCGACGCCACCAGCCTGGAGAACCTCCCGGCCGTCCTGCCGACGATCGCCGACGGCACCGCCCGCGCGGTGATCTGGAACTCGATCCGCGACGCCACCGCACACGCCGAGCTCGATCCGCGCCAGGCGCTCGAACTCGTCGTCACCGCGATCCAGCACGAGGACAGCGATATCGCGGTCGGCTCGCTGGTCCGCTGGCTGGAGGAGCGGGTGCTCGGTGGCTACCTCCCGTACGACGAGTCGCGCGGCGCCGTCGCCGATGCCTTGGGCAACAAGCTGGCGACCACGGAGCCGGGCAGCAGCCTGCAGCTGGCGACCGTGCGCGGCTTCATCGCGACCACGTCAGACGCTGAGCTCTTGAAGGCCTGGCTCAGCGGCGACAGGACGCCTGACGGCCTGGAGATCGACGCGGATCTGCGGTGGTCCCTGGTCCTGCGGCTCGTCCGGCTGAATGCGTTCGGCGCGGCGGAGATCGACGCCGAGCTGGCCCGGGACACGTCGACCGAGGGCGTCAACCACGCCGCCCGCTGCCGGTCGGCGCTGGCGGATGGCAAGGAAGCCGCCTGGACCCGGATCATGACGGATCCGACCGTCGGCGTGAA
This sequence comes from Kribbella steppae, assembly GCF_004342025.1. Classification (GTDB taxonomy): domain Bacteria; phylum Actinomycetota; class Actinomycetes; order Propionibacteriales; family Kribbellaceae; genus Kribbella; species Kribbella steppae. Next base: position 694,521 of record NZ_SLWN01000003.1, read on the forward strand.
GGAACTGCTCGCTGCGGCCGAGGGGTTCTGGCATCCTGGTCAGGCCGCGGTCACCGCGCCGTACGTCGAGCGCTTCTTCACCGACATCCACCGGACGGCCGAGATCAGGGCCGGCATGGTGGTGGCGCTCACCGTGCAACGAATCGTGCCGGAGTTCGTGATCGAGCCGGAGTTGCTGGCCCGGGCCGCGGCGATGGTCGCGGACGAGACCGTTGCCCCGAGCATCCGCCGGCAGACGGCGAACTTCGCCGACAACCTGCGGAAGGCAGTCGCGGTACGTCGCACTTTCCTCTAGCCTGATTACGCAGAGTGTCGCTCCGAGTTCGAGGAGTCACCGAATGCGGCTGGTCAGAGTTGTGCTGGTCCTCGGACTAATCGCACTCGGGACGACTGCGGCCGCCGTACCGAGGGATCCGGTGGCCGAGGTGCTGGCGCGGTTGGACCGGGTCGCCGGGCTGCGGATCGAGAGCGGGAAGCTGATCAACGGCAAACCGTTCTTCGTGCTCTGGTTGCGGCAGCCGGTGGATCAGCACCGCCCGGACGGCGAGCAGTTCGAGCAGCGAATCACCTTGTGGCACAAGGGTTTCGACCGGCCGACAATGCTGCGAAGATCCTGCAGACGTGGCTCGGCGTCCCGGTCGATACGACGATCGGGGCGCTAGTGGACCGTCAGCCGCTCGGCCACGGCCTTCCGGGCCTGGTGGATGCGGGCCTTGACCGTCCCTAGCGGGACGTCGAGTTCGGTCGCGATCTCGGCGTACGTCATCGCGCCGAGGTCCCGGAGAACAAGCGGCTGAACCAGTTGGGGATGGCTGGATTCCAGGTTCTCGAGGGCTTCCAGCAGATCGAGCCGGGAACCGGCGATCACTGACGTGGTGCGCGGATCGATGGCCTCCGGCATCACCTCGGCGGACTGTTCGACCTGGCGCCGCTTGAGTGAACGGTAGGTCTGCCGGGCCTGGTTGGTGGCGACGATCGTCACCCAGCCGGCGAAGCTGCCGGTGCCCTTGAAGGTGTGGATCTTGTTCGCCACCTGGAGCAGGGTGTCCTGGACCGCCTCCTCGGCATCCTCGCGGTACGGCAGGAACCTGGCCACCCGCCGCTGCACCTGCGGACGGATCGCCTGCAGGAGCTCGGGCACGACCGATTGATCCCCCGCCGCGGCCCGGGCCGCGAGTTCCTCCAACTCCTCGTTCATGCTCCCCCAGAGTGGTGTTCGCCTGACAGCTCGGCTGTGGTCGACAATAGCCCGGATGGACGTCATCGGGAGGTACCGGCTACAGGCCAAGATCGGCGCGGGCGCGTTCGCGACGGTCTGGCGTGGGTACGACGACGACCTCGACGTGGACGTGGCCGTCAAGGTGCTCGCCGACAACTGGGCGTCGCGCGCCGACGTCCGGGAGCGATTCCTGTCCGAGGCACGGCTGATGCGGCGGATCGCCAGCGATCGGGTGGTCCGGGTGTTCGACCTCGGCAAGCTGCCGGACGGGCGCCCGTACTTCGTGATGGACTACGTCGGCGGCGGCACGCTGGCCGAGGTGCTGCGCCACGGGCCGCTCGATCCGGCCGACGCGTTGTGGTGGGGTGCGGACCTGTCCCGCGCGGTCGCCGCGCTCCACAGCGAGGGTGTCGTCCACCGCGATGTCACGCCGGCCAACCTGCTGCTCCGACCCAACCAGGGCGACGAGTCGGGCGGCGGGACACATCGGATCGTGCTGGCCGACCTGGGACTCGCCAAGCGGGCCGCCGAGGCGTCCGGACTGACCCAGGCCGTCGGTACGCCGTCGTACATGGCTCCCGAGCAGGGTCGTGGCGACGGTGGTTTCGACGAGCGGGCGGACATCTACGCGGTTGGTGCAGTGACGTACGCGTTGCTCACCGGACATCCGCCGTACTCCGCGGGCTCGATCACCGAGGTGCTCAACCGCGACCCCGACCTGCCGCCGCCGAGCCTGCGGCCGGCGCTGCACGACTCGGTCGGGCAGCTCGACGACCTCTTCGCCCGCGCGCTGGCCTACGACGTCGACGCCCGCTGGGAGCGTGCTGACACCCTCGCCGAGCGGCTGGAGGCGGAGGCGTACCGGCTGGAGCAGGAAGCGCCGCTGCGCGCGCTGGAGCGGACGCATATCAGCGATGAGGATGAGGAACTGCCGACCACGGTCGCCACGGACCCGCCGGTACGACGCCGCCGCCGAACACGAGCCCTGTTCCTGCTCGCACTGCCAGTCGTCTTCGTACTCGCCGGAGTGGGCGGCTGGTATCTGTTCGGTCAATGAGACGAGGGGCTCCTCTCCGGAGCCTGACTCCTTAGAGTAGCCATATGGCTACTCACCGCTGTGTCTTGGTTCTCGGGGTTGCCGTGCTTCCGTTCGTCGTTGCGACCGGGGCTGAGGCGGCGGCGCCGACGGCGAGTTATGCGTGCCGGGCGGACACCAAGTTCGGCCGGCATTTGCTGTCGCTGCGGCAGGGGGTTGATGCGAAGGCGCCGGCCACAGTGCCACCGAACACTCGGTTCACCATCGCTGTCGATCTGAAGCCGGGGTCGCTGCCCGGTGAGGTCAAGGGCTTCAAGCTGAAGGAGGTCCGGGACCTGTCGTTGCGGGTTCCGATCCCGGCCAACTCGTCGTACGTGAGTGCCAAGCTGACCGGCGGCTCGGGTCTCAACTCCACGCCCACCGTGCACCTCGACCGCAGTGTTGTCGTCGTGAAGGTGGCCGGCCCGATCCCCGGCGGCGCCAACTATCAACTCCCGTCGCTGTCCGTCCGGCTGAAGTCCGGTCGCCCCGGCACCGTCATCGAGACCAAACTCAAAGGCACCAGCTACGACGATCCAGGCCTCACCCTGCAGGCCAAGATCAAGTGGAAGTTCGTCACCATCACTTCCCCCGTCTCGTGCTTCCCCGACCCCAACCCCGCCCTGACCCGCACACTCGTCCGCTAGTACGTCCGCTCGGCGGCCGGGACACCTTCTGGTGGGCTTGAACAGGAAATATCGTGTCTCGGCCCACCAGTTTCTGTTCAAGCCCCCGCGATTGCAGGCGTCGAGGCCTGCCTGGGCCGATGCCGGGGTCAGTAGGTGCCGGTGATGCGGGAGGTTGCGGGTCGCGTCTCCGGGCTGCGTGATGGTGCTAGTCGGGGTGGGTGCGTCAAGTGCGCCTTCGGCGTCCGCTTCGCGGATCTTCGACACTTGACCCCCACCACCCCGACCAGGAGGGCGCAGCTATCCCGGAGCTGCTCGGAGGAGTGGTCGCGTGTCTGGGGTGGATCCGGTGGGACGGTCGTGGACCCGGGGAATGCGGTGGGACGGGTCGTGGACCCGGGGAATGCGGTGGGACGGGTCGTGGACCCGGGGGTTAGGACACCGTTTGGTGGGCTTGAACAGGAAATAACGTGTGCCGGCCCACCAGTTCCTGTTCAAGCCCCGCAATGCCGGCGTCGGGGGCGGGTCAGTAGGTGACGGTGATGCGGGAGGTTGCGGGGTCGAGTCGGGCCTGGCCGCCGTACGGGAGGATTTGCTGGGGGTCGGTGTGGCCGATGTCGACGCCGGTGACCAGGAGGGCGGTCGGGTTGTACTCGGACAGTGCGCGGCGGACTGCGGCGTACTGCGACTCGACGTACGACGTGGACTGCTCGGGTGTCGTGTGGTGGTCGAGGGCCCAGGACTTCGGGCGGGCCCAGAGGACGGCGTCGAAGCGTTCGAGGAGGCCGCGTTCGCCCAGGTTGCGGAGGATCCGGTAGACCTGGGTGTCGGTCGGCATCTCCTCGCTGGTCTCGAGGAACAGGATGCCGTCGTACTCCGAGACCGGCAGCATCCACCGCCCGACCGCGAGTTGCCAGTCGAGGATCTCGACGCAGCCGCCCCAGAGCCGTCCGCTGACCGGCTGGTCGCCGTACCAGGTCCAACCCGTGCCGGGGAACAGCGGCGGCTCGGTCTCCAGGGTGGCCGGATCGGCCCAGTCGCGGTCGTGGTCGGTCCAGCCGGTCGCCGGGGTCAGGTCGAAGTCGCCCGGTGTGAACAGCGCGGCCCGCAACGAGCGCTCGGTGTCGGGGTGCATCGCGCCGCCGCGGCCGAACTGCACCATCACGCTGCCGCCGTGGTACGCCGGCAATCCCAACGAATACAGGAAGTTGAGCAGGTTCGTGTTGTCGCTGTAGCCGAAGAACGGCTTCGGATCCGCCCGGAACACCTCGGGATCGAGGTGCTTCAGCACGGTGAGCTGGTCGTCGCCGCCGATACTCGCGATCACCGCGCGGATCGACGGATCCGACCAGGCCGCGTGCAGGTCGGCGGCCCGCTCGGCCGGAGTCGTCCCGAGTTTGCGGGTCGTCGGATACTCCACCGGGTCGAGGCCGAAGTCACGCAGGCGCTGCAGACCGAGCTCGTACGGACCCGGAAAGATCTCCGGCAACCCGCCCGACGGCGAGACGATCGCGACCTTGTCCCCAGGTTCAACCATGCGGTGACTGTACGACGCCTCGCCCGCGGACGTCAGCGATTTATACGCCGATCGGATGCCAGACGGTCTTCAGTTCCAGGTACTGCGTCAGGCGCGACAGGCCCGGCGACTCCGACCAGTCCTCCTCGGCGGGACGTCGTACCCGCTTCAGGTTCTCGGCGGCCGCGGCTTCCAGGTCGCGGGCTTCGTCGGGGGAGTCGATACCGCACAGGTCGATCGCGTTGACGTCCATGTGCGACGCCAGCCACGGGCCGATCTCGGACGCTGACCCGGTCAGGATGTTGACGACACCACCCGGCAGATCGGAGGTCGCCATCACCTCGCCCAGCGTCACGGCCGGCAGCGGGCGCTCGTAGGACGAAACAGCGACGACCGTGTTGCCGGAGACGATCGCGGGCGCGATCACGCTGGTCAGCCCGAGCAGGCTGGAGTCCTGCGGTGCCAGCACCGCGATCACACCGGTTGCCTCGGGCAATGAGAAGTCGAAGTACGGGCCGGCCACCGGGTTGCTCGAGCCGACCACCTGGGCCAGCTTGTCGGCCCAGCCGGCGTACCAGACCCAGCGGTCGATTGCGGCGTCCACGACCGCGCGGGCCTTCGCCGCCGACAGCCCTTCGGACGCTGCCACCTCGGCACTGAACTGCTGGTGCCGGCCCTCCATCACCTCGGCGATCCGGTAGAGGATCTGGCCGCGGTTGTACGCCGTCTTGCCGGACCAGCCGCCGAACGCCTTCCGGGCCGCGACCACCGCGTCCCGGGCGTCCTTGCGGGAGGCCTGCGACGCGTTCGCCAGGAACTTGCCCTTGGCATCGTTCACGACGTACGTCCGGCCGGACTCGCTGCGCGGGAAGGCGCCGCCGACGTAGAGCTTGTAGGTCTTGCGTACCTCGAGCCGCGGGCTCTGTTTGGGAGTCGAGTCCTTAGTGGGCAAGGTAGGCCTCCAGACCGTGGCGACCGCCCTCGCGGCCGTAGCCCGACTCCTTGTACCCGCCGAACGGCGAGGTCGGGTCGAAGCGGTTGAACGTGTTCGCCCAGACGACGCCGGCGCGCAGCTGGTTGGCCATCCACAGGATCCGGGAACCCTTGTCGGTCCAGATCCCGGCGGACAGGCCGAACGGGGTGTTGTTCGCCTTCTCCACCGCCTCGGCCGGAGTCCGGAAGGTGAGCACCGACAGCACCGGCCCGAAGATCTCCTCGCGGGCGATCCGGTGGGCCTGCGTCACCCCGGTGAAGACGGTCGGCGGGAACCAGTACCCCTCGGCCGGCAGCTCGCACTCCGGCGACCAGCGCTCGGCGCCCTCGTCCTCGCCGATCTGGGACAGCTCGCGGATCTTGGCCAGCTGGGCCGACGAGTTGATCGCACCGATATCGGTGTTCTTGTCCAGCGGGTCGCCGACCCGCAGCGTGCCCATCCGGCGCTTCAGCCGGGCGAGCACCTCGTCGTACACGCTCTCCTGGACCAGCAGCCGCGAACCCGCGCAGCAGACGTGGCCCTGGTTGAAGAAGATGCCGTTGACGATGCCCTCGATGGTCTGGTCGATCGGCGCGTCCTCGAAGACGATGTTCGCCGCCTTGCCGCCGAGCTCCAGCGTCACCTTCTTGTCCGATCCGGCGACCGCCTTGGCGATCGACCGGCCGACCTCGGTCGAACCGGTGAACGCGACCTTGTCCACGTCCGGGTGCTCGACCAGCGCCTGACCGGTCCGGCCGGCGCCGGTGACGATGTTCACCACACCGGGCGGCAGGTCCGCCTGCCGGCAGATCTCCGCGAACGCGAGCGCGGTCAGCGGGGTCGTCTCGGCCGGCTTCAGTACGACGGTGTTGCCCGCGGCCAGCGCGGGAGCGATCTTCCAGGCCAGCATCAGCATCGGGAAGTTCCACGGGATCACCTGGCCGGCGACACCCAGCGGCTGCGGGTCCTCGCCGGCACCGGCGTACTCGAGCTTGTCCGCCCAGCCCGCGTAGTAGAAGAAGTGCGCCGCCACCAGGGGGATGTCGACGTCACGCGACTCGCGGATCGGTTTGCCGTTGTCGAGCGACTCCAGCACCGCCAGCTCACGGGCGCGCTCCTGGACCAGCCGCGCGATCCGGTACAGGTACTTCGCCCGGTCCCGGCCCGCCATCGGCCCCCAGACCTTGTCGAAGGCTTTGCGGGCTGCCTTGACTGCTTTGTCGATATCAGCAGGCCCGGCCTCGCTGACCTCCGCGAGCACCTCCTCCGACGACGGACTGACGGTCTTGAACGGTTTCCCGTCCGTCGCCTCGACGAACGCCCCGTTGATGAAGAGCCCGTACGACGACTTGATGTCGACGATGGCCCGGGATTCCGGGGCCGGTGCGTACTCGAATCTGCTCATGCCTCAGTCCAGCGTGAAGTAGTCGGGTCCGGGGTAGTGCCCGGTGGCCAGCTTGGTGCGTTGCATCAGCAGGTCGTTCAGCAGACTGGACGCGCCGAAGCGGAACAGCTCCGGGTCCAGCCAATCGGGTCCGGCCGTCTCGTTGACCGTGACCAGGTACTTGATCGCGTCCTTCGCGGTCCGGATGCCACCGGCCGGTTTGACGCCGATGTGCAGGCCGGTGGCCTCGTGGTAGTCGCGGACCGCCTCGAGCATCACCAGCGTGACCGGCAGAGTCGCCGCGGGGGACACCTTGCCGGTTGAAGTCTTGATGAAGTCCGCACCGGCCAGCATCGCCAGCCAGGACGCCCGCCGGACGTTGTCGTAGGTGACCAGCTCACCGGTCTCCAGGATCACCTTCAGGTGCGCGTCGCCGGCCGCCTCGCGGATCGCGGTGATCTCGTCGAAGACCAGCCCGTAGCGGCCGGACAGGAAGGCGCCGCGGTCGATCACCATGTCGACCTCGTCGGCCCCCGAGGCGACCGCGTCCTTGGTGTCCTGGATCTTGATCGCCAGGCTGGAACGCCCACTGGGGAAGGCGGTTGCGACACTCGCCACGTTGATCCCCGAGCCGCGGAGCTCGTGCTTGGCCGTCGCCACCAGGTCCGGGTAGACACAGACCGCGGCCACCTGCGGCGCGGTCGGGTCGGCCGGGTCGGGCCGTTTCGCCTTCGCGCACAGGGCCCGCACCTTGCCGGGGGTGTCCTGCCCTTCCAGTGTGGTCAGGTCGATCATCTGGATCGCCAGATCGAGTGCGTACGCCTTGGCGGTGGTCTTGATCGACCGGGTGCCCAGGGTGGCGGCCCGAGCCTCGGCGCCGACCTGGTCGACGCCCGGCAAGCCGAGCAGGAACCGGCGCAGCCGGTCCTCGGACGAGGTCACGTCGGCCAGTGTGTCGACGCCGCTGTCGAGTGTGGTCACCCACGGCAGTCTAGTGCCGATTCTGACGGCCGGTTACTTTGTGCTGGTGAAGCCGAAGTCGCCGGAGAGCGAGCAGTATTTGTCCACCTCGAACCGGATCACCGGTGTGATCGTGCTCGTGATCGGCGCGGTCGGGCTGCTCGACATCGTGCTGGAGTGGCGGACCGTCAGCGGTCTGCTGGTCGCCTGCATCCTCGGCATCCTGATGGTGCTCGCGTACGTCGGCCTGGTCCGGCCGTCGGTCACGCTCAGCCCCGAGCACGTCGTGCTGCGTAACCACCTCCGCGACCACACCATCCCGTGGAGCAAGGTCACCGGCGTCGACGTCACCGACATCCTGCGCGTGCACACCGCGGACAACCGGTTCCGCGCTCCCGGCGTCCAACTCGTCATGCGTGACCTCAGGAAGCAGCGGGTCGGCGGCCGCAAGCTCTCGCCCGAGAGTTCGATCTCGCGGGCCGACTTCGTGCTCAACCGGGTCGAGACCCACATGGAGCTGTACAGCGAGAAGTCCGGTGGCGAGGTGGTCACCACCTGGGCCCGCCCTGAGTTGGCCGTCATCGGTGTACTGGCGGTGGTCGCCATCCTCGCCGCCCTGTACCGCTGATCGACGCGGGGCCGACGATGCGCTCGCTGTCCCGCCGCACTCTGATCCGCACGGGCGTGGCGGCCGCGGTCACCGGTGTCGCCGGCGTGGTCGCGCTGGAGACCGGCGTCGTCCCGGGTCGCGCCCGGGTGCACGACGTACTCGGGCTGACTGGTCCGGACGGCGTCGTACCCGACGTGCCTGCCGGTCCGGTCGAGTCGGGGACGTTCGAGTCGTTCGGTCGCCGTACGACGGTCGGCTACAGCGTCATCTACCCACACGGCTACGCGCCGACCGCCGAGCTCCCCGTCGTTATGGTGCTGCACGGTCGAGGCGGCGATCACACGTCCGCGATCAACGACCTCGGCATCGACCGCTACCTGACGGCCGCAGTCCAATCGGGTACGCCGCCCTTCGCCTTGGCGACCGTGGACGGCGGGCCGGACAACTACTGGCATCGCCGGGGCGCCGGCGAGGATCCCGGGTTCATGCTCGACCAGGAATTCCTGCCCCTGTTGGCGAATCGCGGCCTGAACACCGAACGGTACGGTCTCCTCGGCTGGTCGATGGGCGGGTACGGCGCCTTGCTGTGGGTGGCGCTGCACTACTGGCAGCGGCGCGTCCGGCCGGCCACCCGGGCGGTCGCGGTGGGTGCGCTCAGCCCGGCGCTGTGGCGTCGCTTCGAGGACACGACGCCCGGTGCGTTCGACGACGCGGGCGACTTCGAGAACAGTCAGGTGTTCGGTCGCCGGAGCGGGTTCCGGGATGTTGCCGTACGCATCGACTGCGGGCGGGACGATCCGTTCGCCGAGGCGGCCGACGAACTGCGGGCGGAGCTGGGTGCCGCGGGTGGTCTGCAGCTCGGTGCGCACACGGCCGGCTACTGGCGGCGCATGCTCCCTGACCACCTGCGATTCCTCGGCGTACAAGTCACCGGCTGAGGGGAACTCGGCCACGATTCGTGGCGTCAGAGCTCCTGTTCAGCCTGGGATGGACCCCTGTTCACTCCAGGATGAGCACGACACGTCCCTATCTCGAGAGTGGAGAACATGCTCAACCTCTCCCGTAACACCCTGCGGGGTCTGGCCGGCGTCGCTGCCGTCGCCGCTCTCGCAGCCGCGGCACTTCCGAACGCGCAGGCCACGCCGACTGCGAACCCGGCCATCCCGGTGCTGCCGCAGCCGGGCGAGACCCCGAACCAGGCGGTCAGCACGCCGCCGGCGGGCGAAGGCCTGACGACCATGGCGTCCTCGCCGACGAACGTCGTCCGCTACAACCGGCTCTACAACACCCCGGCGATCACGCCGTCGAAGTGCAAGGAGGTCAACGTCTCGCTGCGCACGCAGGCGGGCGTGGCGGCCTACTCCACTCAGCTCTGGACCTGCATGTACGCGGCCTGGGCGGTCCCGCTGAAGGCCGCCGGCGCGGCGTACAAGGTGAAGCCGAAGCTGTCCGTGCACAGCGGCACCAAGATCAACACCGGCTGCGGGATCGCCAACAACACCACCGGCTACTACTGCAGCGCGGGCAACGGTGTCATCTACATCCCGGCCGCCTACATCATGAAGACGTGGGGCCAGAACCCGACCTACGCGCGGGCATGGCTGACCCAGATGATGTCGCACGAATACGGTCACCACGTCCAGTACCTGACCGGCATCCTGAACGCGTCGTGGACGCGTCAGCGGGCCTTCAGCACCAACGCCGCGCGGCTCGAGGAGAGCCGTCGCCGTGAGCTGCAGGCCTCCTGCCTGGGCGCGGCCTACATCGGCGCGAACAAGCGGTACTACCCGATGAGCGGCGGTCTCCTGACGCAGTTCAACTACCTGATCAGCCACATGGGCGACCAGCCGGGTGGAGTCCGTGACCACGGCTCGCCGAAGAACCACGCGTTCTGGTCGACTGCCGGCTTCAACGCGAAGCACACCTACACCGTCGCGGGCAACTGCAACACCTTCAACGCGACGTCGACGTACGTCGCCTGACCTGTTCAGCGGTCTAACGTAACTCAGCCGCCTGGTACGCGTTGGCGTACCGGGCGGCTGTTGCGTTTTGCCGACACGTACACGATCTGCGATCGTGTGGTTACTTGTTTCGCCAGGCGCACGCCGTACAGTTCTCCAGCGAGCAGTCTCACGGCAGGAGTAGGACAGTGAACTACGACGAGTTCAACACCGAGTACGCCAAGGTGCTGGACAAGATCAAGAGCGGCAGGTGCAGCTGGTCCGAGCTGTCCGGTCACGTGACCCGGCTGCGCCAGTCGACCGCCGGGATCACCGTGCCGGTGGAGCGGACCCAGGTCGACCACGATCTGGCCGCACTGAGCCAGATGGTCGACATGTCGCGGCGCACCAACGACAAGGAGGACGTCTGGACGGTCACGTCCGACGCGATCCGCAAGGCCAGTAGCCAGGAAGGCACGGTCGCGGACCGGATCGCCCGGATCGAGGCGAGCATCAACGAGATCGCCAACCTCGCGAACCGGAACCCGGACGAGCGGGACGCGCTGATGCAGTCGACCAGCACCCTGCGCATCCTGCACTCGTCGCTGCAGAGCTCGCTCCGCGCCGAAGAGGCCGAAGCCGCAGCCGCCGCCGCCGCACGCTGACTTCCCCCGGGTGCCACCCGCCAGGTGCTCCCGGTTGTCGAACGTCAGCCGCCGATCCCAGAGGTCGAGCGGCTGACGTTTCGCGTTCAGATCCCCAACGCGGCCGACAGCGACTGCTTGACCGCGGCCAGATCCTCGGCCGCCTGACTGCGGGCCGCTGAGACGTCCGAGTCCGCCACCGGGATGACCACCTCGAGGTAGCACTTCAGCTTGGGCTCGGTGCCGGACGGACGCACCACCACCCGAGCGCCCTCGGACAGCGTGTACCGAAGGCCGTCGGTCGGCGGCAGGGTCTTGCTGCCCTCGCTGAGGTCGTCAACCCGCTCGACCGTGTGACTGCCCAGTACCGTGGGGGGAGCGGCCCGCAGCCGCTCCATGGCGGTCGTGATCAGCGACAGATCCTCAACCCTGATTGACAGTTGGTCGGTCGCGTGCAGGCCGTGCTTCATCGCGAGGTCGTCGAGGAGATCGAGCAGTGTGCGCCCCTCGGACTTGGCCCGGGCCGCCATCTGCAGCACTCGCACCAGCGTCGAGACACCGTCCTTGTCCCTCACCGCGTCCGGGTCGACGCAGTACCCGAGCGCCTCCTCATAGCCGAAGACCAGCCCCGGCACGCGGCCGATCCACTTGAAGCCGGTGAGCGTCTCGACGTACCCGACGCCGTACGACGCCGCGATCTTGCCCAGCAGCGACGACGACACGATCGAGCATGCGGCCACCCCGGACGGCCGCGACGCCAGCAGGAACTCGCCGAGCAACCCGCCCAGCTCGTCCCCGCGCAGCATCCGCCAGCCACGTTGCGCCGGATCTTGGGCCGCCGGATCCGGTACGGCGACCGCACACCGATCCGCATCGGGATCGTTCGCCACCGCGATGTCCGCGCCCACCGACCGGGCCAGCTCGAGCGCGGCGTCGATCGCGCCCGGCTCCTCCGGGTTCGGGAACGACACGGTCGGGAAGTCCGGATCGGGGTCCGCCTGCGATGCCACGACGGCCGCTTCGGAGAACCCCGCACGGGCGATCGCGGCCTCGACCAGCGACCGCCCGACGCCGTGCAGCGGCGTGTAGGCCACGGTCAGCGCCCGCGGCGCGTCCTCGGGGACCAGCGCCGCGATCCGGTCCAAGTAGGCGCCCAGGAGCTCCTCACCGGTCGTCTGCCAGTCGTCCCCGCGCGGCACTGTGTCCAGCGGCCCGACGGCGGCGATCGCCGCGGCGATCTCCGCGTCCGCCGGTGGCACGATCTGCGACCCGTCACCCAGGTACACCTTGTAGCCGTTGTCCTGCGGCGGATTGTGCGACGCCGTCACGACCACCCCGGCCACAGCCTTCAGATGCCTGATCCCGAAGGCAACCACCGGCGTCGGAGCTGGCCGATCCAGCAGTACGGCGTCCAGGCCGGCGCCTCGGACCACGGCCGCGGTGTCCCGGGCGAAAACATCGGACTTGTGCCGGGCGTCGTACCCGATCAGGACCGGGCCGCCGGTGAGTCCCTTCGCCTTCAGGTAGGCGCAGAGGCCGGCCGCGGCGCGGATGACCACGATCCGGTTCATCCGGTTCGGTCCGGCGCCGACGGCGCCGCGCAGTCCCGCCGTACCGAACTCGAGAGTCCCGGCGAAGCGGTCGGCCAGCTCGTCGGCGGCACCGATGTCCAGCAACTGGGCCAGCTCGGCGCGCGTGTCGGGGTCGGGGTCCTCGCTCAGCCAGGCTTCGGCGGCGGCGCGCAAGTCATCGTTGACGGTCACTCCGGCACGATATCCGCCGTACGACGACTAATGCCCGGACGACTGGCAGGGGCGCGCGCGGAGGTCGGCGACGTAGTCGTCCGGCGCGCCGGCGGCCTCGGCCGCCTCGGCCAGGATGCCCAGGTAGCGGGCCGAGGGGAGACCGCCCTCGTAGGCGTTCAGGACGTACATCCAGGCCAGTTGCTCGCCGTCCAGCGTCTGCACCCGGACCTGGATCTTGCTGTAGACGTCCTGGTCGATCCACTCCCACTCGTCCAGCCGCTCGACGTCCTTGGGGTGGACGTCGTACAGCGCGACGAAGACCTGGTTGGCCGGGTGCGACGGGTCCTCGACGACGGTGGCCATGGCGCCCTCCCAGCCGAGTTCCTCCCCGCCGAAGGTGAGGCGCCAGCCGATGATCCACCCGGTCCCGCGCAGGGGGGAGTACGGGCACCGCTCAGCCATCAGGTTCGGGTCCAGATTCGACGCAAACGCGGCGTACAGGGTCACGACGAAACAGGATACGGAAGAATGACCTCCCGTGGCGCGAGTTGTGATCATCGGTGGCGGTCCGGGCGGGTACGAAGCGGCCAGTGCGGCCGCCCAATTGGGCGCGGAGGTGACGGTCGTCGATTCCGACGGAATCGGCGGTTCTGCCGTGCTCACCGACTGCGTGCCCAGTAAGACGCTGATAGCGACGGCCGAGGTGATGACGGAGGTCGAGGAGGCCGGTCAGCTCGGCGTCCGGCTCGAGGACGGTGACGACGATCCGGCGAACTCCGTGCGTGTCGATCTCTCCGTCGTCAACCAACGGGTCAAGCGGCTGGCGGCCGCGCAGTCCGACGGGATCACCCGGCGGCTGGAGCGGGACAAGATCCGGATCATCCAGGGCCGCGGCCGGCTGGACGGGCCGGAGACCGTTGTCGTCGGCGACGAACGGCTCGAGGCGGACGTCGTCCTGATCGCCACCGGGGCAAGGCCGCGGATCCTGTCCGGCTCCGAGCCGGACGGGGAGCGGATCCTGACCTGGGAGCAGGTCTACGAGCTGGAGGAGCTGCCGGAGCGGCTGATCGTGGTCGGGTCCGGTGTCACCGGTGCGGAGTTCGCCAGCGCGTACGACGCCCTGGGCACCGACGTGGTCCTGGTGTCGTCGCGGGACCGGGTGCTTCCCGGTGAGGACGCCGACGCGGCCGCCGTCCTGGAGGACGTCTTCAAGCGGCGTGGGCTGACCGTGCTGGGCAAGTCCCGGGCCGAGTCGGTGAAGCGGCACGGCGACGGGGTCGTGGTGACCCTGACCGACGGCCGGACGGTGGAGGGTTCGCACGCGCTGCTGGCGGTCGGATCACTGCCGAACACCGATGACATGGGTCTGGTCGAGTCGGGCGTGTCGCTGGGCGACGGCGGCTTCGTCACGGTCGATCGGGTCAGCCGGACGACGGCCCGCGGGGTCTACGCAGCCGGCGACTGCACTGGCATCCTGATGCTAGCCTCGGTCGCCGCCATGCAGGGCCGGATCGCGATGGCGCACGCCCTCGGCGACGCGGTCACCCCGCTGGACCAGTCGACCGTCTCCGCGAACGTCTTCACCGCCCCGGAGATCGCCACCGTCGGCGTCTCCCAGGCGGTCGTCGACGCCGGCGACACGACGGCGATCGTGGTCAAGGTCCCGCTGTCCGACAACGCCCGGGCCAAGATGCAGGGCGTCCGGGACGGCTTCGTCAAACTCTTCTGCCTCCCGAACACCGGGATCATCGTCGGCGGCGTGGTCGTCGCCCCCCGCGCCAGCGAACTCATCCACCCCATCTCCCTGGCCGTCGGCGCCCGCCTCACCGTCGATCAGATGGCCCAGTCCTTCACTGTCTACCCCTCGGTCTCCGGCTCCATCGCCGAAGCGGCCAGAAGGCTGCACCTCCGCTCATGAAGTTCCTGGTGCTGTGGCAGATGGAGCTGAGCCTGCTGTCTCCCGAGATGGCCCGGGCGGTCGGTGCGATGCCGGAGTACGGCGAACGCCTGCAGCGCGAGGGCAAGGTGCTGGCCCGGTACCACGTGGTCGGATCGCACGGCGGGGCCTGGATCTACGAGGTCGACTCGCACGAGGAGTTCGAACGGCTGCTCGGCCGGGCGCCGGTCTTCAACTTCGCCCGCTACACCGTGCACGCCCTGGCCGAGATGGATTCCGGCCGCCCGGGCGATTGACGCGGCCGCCGCGGCCGAGGGATGGTGACTGCACGGGAGGGGTCCCATGTTCGAGGATCGGAGTGACCTGGCCGTCGACCGTCATCTGGTCGTCAGTCACCGGCTGCGTGCCCGCCGGCTGCAACTCGGCCTGACGCAGAAGCAACTGGTCAGCCGGCTGGCGCGGCGGGGGATCAGAACGACCAACAAGACGTTGTCCAGCTTCGAGCACGGCGCCGGCGTCGACGTGGTTCGGTTGCCCGAACTGGCCGCGGCGCTCGACTGCACCGTCACCTACCTGCTCGGTCTGACCGAGGATCCGGCCCGTTGGGAGCCCGACCACGCGAGTGCGCCGGACGACCGGCCGGTCCCGCGTCCCGCCGTATTGACCTCAACGGGAATCGTGAGTCAGCCGGCCGGTCACGGGATTCTCGGCCCGGACATCCCGGCCCGGCCGCCCCGCCGCTGAGCCATTCGCTCGTTCACCAGGGTCAGGTGGTGCGCCGAATAGTGGCGTAAGGCAACCATCTGGGCCGGGGTCAGCCGGTCGCAGACCCACTCCCAGTGCAGCGACACCCAGTCGCCCGGATCCAACCGCTCGATCAGGCGCACGCCGTCGAAACCACGGATCGCGGTCTCCTGCTGCGGCGGGCCGAGGGCGAGTTGGCTGCCGTCCCACAGCAGTGGTCGCGACTCCACCACGACGTGGTCGGTGGTGTCCGCGATCACCCGGCCCCACCGGATCCGGCACTGGTCGAGCACCCGGAGTGCTTGCGCCGTACGGCGTTCGTCGCCCAGCAGATCCGCCCACGGATACAGGCAGAACACCTGGTAGCTGTGATGGGGCAGACCGCCGCGGGCGTTGCGGGCCCGGTCCAGCAGCCGGTTGCCGATCCAGTAGGCCTCGACCACCTCGCGGTCGAGTGGATCCGCCGTACCGGTGGCCGCGGCGATCAGGCGCAGCTGGGGCCAGGCGCCCTCGAACTGCTTCGCCAGCGCGCGGAATCCGCCGTCGGCCCGGCCCAGAGCGCCGTACTCCAGCAAGGCATCGGCGTCGGCGGGACCGCAGTACCCGAGCCGGTTGGGTGCGAACGCGTACCGGACGAACAGTGCCGGGCCAGTCGTCACAGGTCGGCCCCGAAGAACGCCATCGCGTCGGCAGCGCGCTCCGGTGACATCCGCTCGAGCGCGAAACCGCTGTGGATCAGCACGTATTCACCGGGGACGAACGGCCCGTCGAGCAGGGACAGGTTGATCTCCCGGACGACACCGGCCACCTCGATCCGGCCGAGGTCCGCGCCGTCCGGGCAGTCGACCACCCGACCCGGGATACCGAGGCACATCGGGCTACATGTCCCTGATCCGCAGGTAGCGCCGGATGTCCTCCAGCCCGTAGTAGCCGATCGCCAACAGCACCAGCAGCAGCAATCCCAGCAGCATGAGGCGCATCACGAACTCCTCTCCGTCACCCCCACCGGCCGATCAGCCGGTACGGCGCTCTGTCCGGTGACCAGATCGGTCACCACTTGAACTGCGGTCGCGACCGCGTCCTGGACGGCCGACGACAACCCGATCCCGGCGTCGATGCCGGCCGGCTCGCAACCGACCACCACCACTGGTCCCACCGTGCCACCGAGCCGCGGAACAAGCGAGAGCACAGCGTCCGGTGCGAGGTCGTGGGCGTCCATGCTGACCTCCGGCCCGGGCTCGGCGCCCGGCTCGGCCTCGATCACGTACACCGTCCCCGGCGATCCACCCCGCTGGACCGCGTCGACCAGCACGACCAGTTCGTAGGGCTCGAGCAGTTGGTAGGCGAGGTGGATGCCCCGGATCCCGAAGTCGCGCACCTCGACGCCGTCCGGCAGGCTCCGCTTGGCGAGCTCCTCGACGACCGCGACGCCGAACGCGTCGTCACCGCAGAACAGGTTGCCCAGCCCGGCCACGAGAATGGTCATTCCGCACCGACCAGTGGCTCGAGTTCGTCCGGGCTGAAGTAGAGGTACCGGCCGTGCGACCGCTGGACCTCGCCTTCCGCACCGTCCAGTGCGACCGCGACATGGGTCTGGCCGTCGACATCGGACAGTACGGCGACCACGGTGCCGAGCCGGCCGGTGAGGAACATGTCCTGCGCGTCGGCGCGCCGGATGCCGGGCCGCAGCCGGACCCGGGCACCGTTGCCGACGGCGACGGCACCGATCATCACGGTGTCGGTCTCCGGTGACACCGTGGAGTCGTTGCCGGGGTCCCACCACGGGGTGTCGGCCGGCGTCGGCTCGGGCTCGGTGACCTTGCGCAGGTACCGGACCGTGCCGTGCAGCCGGTCGAGGAACTCCTGCGGCATCGTGTCGACCCGGGCCAGCAGCTCCGCCGCCCGCGGGTCGGTGCCGCGGACCTCGCGCTTCTCGTCGTCGGTCAGGGTCATCGTGCGCAGGCTGAGGATCTCGTCGATCTCGGTGGCGTCGAACAGGTCGCCCTGACTCTCCGGTGCGATCCGCGGGTGGTCGTACAGGATGATCGGCGACGACAGCAGCACGTCGTCGGCCAGCACCGGGTAGACGCCGAGGTTCTCGCAGCCGGCGGCGTACGCGCTGGCCCACTCGGGCGGCTCCAGCAACGAGAGGAAGCGGCAGCCGTCCGCCGCGACCAGGATGTGGTGGGCGATCAGGGCCTGCCGTAACGCCCCGACGCGTTCCGAGCTGCTGTCCGGCGTGGTGTTCTCGACCCGGATCCGTAGTCGCGTCACGCCGTACGGGCCGTGCAGCGGTTTGATGCTCAGAGCAACGACTCCGGTGACCGGCAGCCGGGTCCGGCGGAGGAAGCCGGCGGTCCCGATCGCCTCGATCTCGGTGCCACCGGCGATCCGGAACGGAAACTCGCGCGGCAGTCTGCGCAGGTCGACGGTGAGGTCGACGGTCCGCACCACGGCCTCGTCCCACGGCAGGTACGTCGCGTCGTCGGTCTGCAGCGATGCGACCTCGACCTCATCGGCGTCCAGGACCGTACGACGCTGTGCCTGCAGGAACCGGACGCGAACGATCAGCCCGGCCTGCTCGCCGTCGAGCAGACACTCGGTCTGCGACCAGCCCCGCTCGGACCCATCCACCGCGCAGTAGTCGGGCGGCATCAGCACGCCGAACTGCCAGCGCACCCGGTTCTTGCCGTCCGACGCGCGATAGGGGTAGAGCACGTATCCCTCGAACAGCAGCGCGTCCGCGACCTGCTGGACCGCGTCGAACCTGTTCATTCCAACTGCTCCTTGAGCAGCCGCTCGATCGCGTCGTCCCATCCAGGCAACGCTTCCTTGGTCCGATAGCGATAGAGCCGGTCGAACGTGTCCTGCCGCAGCCGCAGCCACGCGGCACCCGGGAAGTGCTGGTCCATCGCCTCCCGCCACACCGGCACCGGCAGCGCGTACGTCGTCTCCTTCTGCCAGGCGACCGGGGTCACCGACAGCGTGCCGGGACTACCGGTGAAGATCGTCCCGTTGAACAGCAGGAGCAGGGGTACGCCGCCCTCGCGCAGCGCGTACAGGTACTTGTGGGCCGCGACATCGAAGTCGTAGCTACACGGCAGGTGCAGATCCACCTCGGTCGATTCGGAGAACCCTGGCACCATCTGGGTCACGAACGCCAGTTGCAGCGGCTTCAACGTCTCGCCCCAGCGAGTCCGGTCGCCGAACAGGTCCGCGAGCCCCTCGGCTTCCTCGTCGTCGTAGCGTCGCCGGATCGGTTCGATCCTGATCTGGCACCGCAACGCCAGTGCGTGCACCGGCGTTGCGGTGGTTTCCTCGATCCGAAGGTGCAGGCGGATCGAGGGGATCGCGGCGTACCGGTCGGCCTCCGCACCCGTGCAGGTGAAGTCCAGGTCAACCACGGCAGCGCTCCCGGACACCGGTGAAGAAGTCGTCGATACGCCGCCAGACTTCCTCACCACCCGCGAAACCCTCCCAGTACTGGCGCACGATGCCGACCAACTCGTAACAGGCATCGATCGGGACCAGATAGCACTCGAACCCGTCGTCGACCCGGCGCAGCAGCACCGCCTCGACATCCGGGGTCAGCTCCTGCAGCAGGCGATCACCCGCGACCACGCTGTTCCAGTCGGCCAGGTCGAGCAACGACTCGGTGGCACCACCAGGGCTTGGGTAGAAGGCGACGTACCGGGCCTGGTCGGACTGGTAGAAGAGGAAGGCCAGGCTGACCGGAATGCCCATGGCGTCCCACTCCGCCGCGGACAAGGTGAAACCCGCGTTGAACCGATAGTTCTCCGGTACGGCGCGGTAGTGTCCGTGCGACGCGCCACCGTCGGTGAACAGCAGATAGCAGGACCGGCACGTGCAGAGCAGCCGGTGACCCTGTACGTCGGCCAGGTGCGAGTGCTGCGGACCGATCGGTACGGCGCACATCTCGCACTGCTCACCTGGTGCGGCCTGCTCGCGGACACCGCCGGTGAACTCACGCAGCACCGCGACCGGATCGACGGCCGGCCGCTGCCCGCCGACGGAGGAGGCCGTACCACTCTTCTGCCGTGCCAGAGCTCGCAGCGTCGGCGAAGGTCTCACGCCGGCTGCACCCCCGGGATGGCGACCTTCCACCCGGACCCCTCCGGTAACAGCGGAAGTGCCTCGAGTGGCGGTGCCCCTTCCGGCGCCAGCGCGCGCCCGGCCAGCCGGACGTCGTACGCCGCTGTGCAGCGTGGGCAAGTGAGTCGGTCACTGTCCAGCACACCGTGGTGCAGGGCCGACGAGCAGACCGGACAGTTGTTGCGATAGGCAAAGAGCGTTCCGGCCAGGTTGGCGACCAGCACGTCGAGGCCGCCGATAGTTAGGTGCTGGACCTGGCCTGGAGGGGTGACCAGGTCCAGCTGGTGCCAGCCATCCCGGTGGGTGCGGAACGGCTGGATGGTCAACAGGGTCTGCTGTGTCTCGACCATG
Source organism: Kribbella steppae (assembly GCF_004342025.1). Classification (GTDB taxonomy): domain Bacteria; phylum Actinomycetota; class Actinomycetes; order Propionibacteriales; family Kribbellaceae; genus Kribbella; species Kribbella steppae. The sequence continues at coordinate 714,318 of NZ_SLWN01000003.1, forward strand.
CCGGCGACATCGACCGCGACAGCCTCAGGGGCGGCGTCGAGGACGGCGTTCTCGACCGTGAGCCGAACGGTCGCGGTCGAGCCGGGACATCCGTCGCAGCTGCCCTGCAGACGCAGGTGTACGACGCCGTCGTCGTCGAGGCCGAGGTAGTCGATGCCACCGGCATGGGAGCCCAGGTACGGCCGGACCGAGTCGAGGGCGTGCTGGATCCGGGTCGCGACATCGTCCGGGTGCAGGTCGTGCAGCAGGAGCAGACCGGCGACCACGTCGTCGTCGACCAACTGCTGGACCTGCTCCTGGCTCAGCAGGCTCAGCAGTTGACCGAGGGCGGCGCCGTGCAGTGACAGCACCGCACGGACGAGCTCCTCGACCTTGAGAGTGATCTCGGGCTCGGCCCGTCGCTGGACCTCGTCCAGCAGGACGTCGATCCGTTCGCTCACCGCCTGGATATCGTGCCGGTCCATGTCAGTAGGGCTTGACCGCGATCGAGGGTGAGTGCAGGTGGGTCTTCTCCCGCCCGTTGCCGACGAACATGTGCACGCCGCACGGCAGGCACGGGTCGAAACTGCGGACCGCTCGCATGATGTCGATGCCCTTGAACCGGTCCGGTGGGTTCTCCTCGAAGATCGGCGTGTTCTGGACCGCGTCCTCGTACGGCCCCGGGGTCCCGTAGGTGTCCCGGACGCTGCCGTTCCACGGGGTCGGCGGGTACGGGTGGTAGTTCGCGATCTTGCCGTCGCGGATCACCATGTGGTGCGAGAGCACGCCCCGGACCGCCTCGGTGAAGCCGCAGGAGATCGCCTCGTCCGGCACCTTGAACGGGGTCCAGGTCTCGGTCTCGCCGGCCCGGACCTCGGCCATCGCCTTCTCGCAGAAGTGCAGGGCCAGTGCGGCCGCGTAGGCCTGGAAGTAGGTCCGGGCCCGGTTCCGCTCGATCGCGTTGCTCCAGCGCGGGATCTTCCACTCGTACTCGGTGGCCGGCTTGAGCGCGGTCCTGGGCAGCTGGATCTTCACGCTGTGTCCGGTGGCCTGCACGTTGCCCGTGTTCACCAGACCGGACAGCGCCGTCGACCAGAGCCGGGCGATCGGGCCGCCGCCGGTGTCCAGGGCGAGGTGGTCGGTGCCGTCGAACCAGCGCGGCGACATGGTCCAGCTGTAGGCGTTGGAGAAGTCGCGCTTCTGCGGTTTGGGCAGGGTGTGCTGGTTCCACGGGTGCCGGACGTCGATCGGGTTGCCGAGCGGGTCGATGTCGACGAACTTCTCGTGACCGCCGCCGACCCAGTCGTCGTAGTACGAGCTGCCGAGCAGGATGCGCAGGCCGAGGTTGATGTCGACCAGGCTGTTGGTGACCAGTTGGCCGTCCACCACCACGCCCGGGGTGACGAACATCCGCCGGCCCCAGTCGGCCATCGTCTGGTACCGGAAGTCGCAGATCGCCGGGTCGTTCAGGCTGCCCCAGCAACCGAGCAGGATGCGCCGCTCGCCGACGTGCTCGTACCCGGGCAGCGCCTCGTAGAAGAAGTCGAACAGGTCGTCGTGCAGCGGTACGACCTTCTTCATGAACTCGATGTAGCGCATCAGCCGGGTCAGGTAGTCGGTGAAGAGCTGGATGGTGGCGACCGTGCCGACACCGCCGGGGTAGAGCGTCGACGGGTGCACGTGCCGGCCCTCCATCAGGCAGAACATCTCCCGGGTGTAGCGGCTGACGTGCAGCGCCTCCCGGTAGAAGTCGCCCTCCAGCGGGTTCAGCGAGCGCATGATGTCGCCGATGGTCCGGTAGCCGTGGTCACCGGCGTGCGGTGCCTCGGTCCGGTTCGCCAGTTCGAGCACGCCCGGGTTGGTCTCCTTGACCATCCGCTCGCAGTAGTCCACCCCGACCAGGTTCTCCTGGAAGATGTTGTGGTCGAACATGTACTCCGCGGCCTCGCCCAGGTTGATGATCCACTCACCCAGAGGCGGCGGCGCGACGCCGTACGCCATGTTCTGGGCGTAGACCGAACAGGTGGCGTGGTTGTCACCGCAGATGCCGCAGATCCGGCTGGTGATGAAGTGCGCGTCGCGCGGGTCCTTGCCCTTCATGAAGATGCTGTAGCCGCGGAAGATCGACGAGGTGCTGTGGCACTCCTGGACGGTCTTCTGCTTGAAGTCGACGTTGGCGTAGATGCCCAGGCTGCCGACGATCCGGGTGATCGGGTCCCACGCCATCTCGACGACGTCGGAGCTCTTCGACTCACTCGCGGCCGGGGTGATCTTGGGGTCGGTGGTGGTCATGGCCTACCACACCTTCTCGTAGCCGGTGGCGAGGTCGGAGCCCTTGCGCCGCCACTTGGGTTCCTTGTTGCTCGTGTTCTGGGTGATCTTGCGCAGCCGCCGGATCACGGTGCCGTAGACCATGCTCGCGGTGGTGGAGATCTTGCTGCCCGGCGGTTCGTCCATGAACGGCATGAACTTGTCCGGGAAGCCGGGCATCGTGCAGGCGATACAGATCCCGCCCACGTTCGGGCAGCCGCCGACGCCGTTGATCCACCCGCGTTTGGGCACGTTGCAGTTCACCACCGGGCCCCAGCAGCCCAGTTTCACCAGGCACTTGGGCGAGCCGTACTCCTTGGCGAAGTCACCCTGCTCGTAGTAGCCGGCCCGGTCGCAGCCCTCGTGCACCGTCCGGCCGAACAGCCATTGCGGTCGCAGTTCGGCGTCGAGCGGGATCATCGGGGCCTGGCCGGCCACCTGGTACAGCAGGTAGACGAGGGTCTCGGACAGGTTGTCGGGGTGGATCGGGCAGCCCGGTACGCAGACGATCGGCAGGCCGGCCTTGGACTTCCAGCTCCAGCCGAGGTAGTCCGGTACACCCATCGCGCCGGTCGGGTTGCCGGCCATCGCGTGGATCCCGCCGTACGTCGCACAGGTGCCGACGGCAACGACTGCGGTCGCTTTCGGGGCCAGTCGGTCCAGCCACTCCGAGGTCTTCATCGGCTGGCCGGTGGCCGGGTTGTTGCCGAACGCGGCCCAGTAGCCCTCGGTCTTGATCGCCTCGTTCGGGATCGAGCCCTCGACCACCAGCACGAACGGCTCGAGTTCACCGCGGTCGGCCTTGTGCCACCACTCGATGAAGTTGTCGGCGCCGGTCTCCGGGCCGCACTCGAAGTCGATCAGCGGCCAGTGCACCGCGATCCGCGGCAGCCCCGGCAACGCGCCCAGGACGATCTCCTCGATACTGGGTTGGGTGGCCGCGGTGAGGGCGACCGAATCGCCGTCGCAGCTCAGTCCGCCGTTCATCCAGAGGATGTGCACCACACCCTCGTCGGTCTCCTGCTGCGCCTGGTCCGGCTCCAGTGTCGTGGACACGACCCGCCTCCCTCGGACAGAGCGACCTCCGGATCTTTCGACCGTACTTCTGCCCAACCGGTCTCCGACAGACACTTGTGTCAGGTATTTATGGCGGTGTCCGGAATTCCCGGAATCGCGGATTCCAGGACAATTTGGCGCGGCTTTTCCACGGCTTTGCACCGGTAATCTTGGCCAATGGATGATCCCGGCCGCGAGGTGTTCGTCTCACCCGTGGTCGTCGTTTCGCAGGCCTTCCCGGCCCGGCCCGGGTCGTTGCCGGACGCCGAGCAGTTCGTTCGCGAGGCGCTCGAACCGGTCACCCTCGAGGCGGAGGAGAACCAGGCCCTCTACAACGCGATCACCGCCGCGCTGCTGGCCGCCGCGGGACCGAAGGACGGCGTGTTCGACGTGACCGTGCGGATCTTCCCGGACGGCGTGGAGGTCGAAGTGCTGCACGGTGCCGGCATACGCCGGGTGCAGCCCGCGGCGGAGCCGTTCGCCGACTGGCTCAACGGTGTCCTGCGCGGCCAGGGGCTGTCCCAGCAGGCCGCCGCGCAGCGGATCGGGGTGTCGGTCCGGACCATCAGCCGATGGTTGCGTGGCGACACCGAGCCACGGCTGCGCGACCTGCGCCGGGTGCACGAGATCTTCGGCCCCTGATCTCTGGTGTGGGCCGCCGGGCCGGGTTTAGTGTCGATTTGTCCGCAGATCGCGGATTACGTCATTGGACCTCGCCCGGCGGGGGGCGCATCACGAACGAACCGGAACGCGTACGCAGCCGGCTGCTGGTCACCGGCGTCGTTCAGGGCGTCGGTTTCCGTCCGTTCGTCTACGCGCTGGCTCGCGAGCTCGGGCTGTCCGGTCAGGTCGGCAATACCGCCGCCGGGGTGGTCGCCGAGGTCGAGGGATCAGCCGCGGCGGTGACCGCATTCGGGGACCGCGTGCGCACCGACGCACCACCACTGGCCGTGGTGCGGACGGTGACGCCGCAGCCGGTGCCGGCGCTCGGCGGGACCGAGTTCGTCATCCTGGACTCCATCGCCGGACCAGGCCGGACCCTGGTCTCGCCGGACGTCGCGACGTGCGCGGACTGCCTGGCCGAGTTCGCCGACCCGTCCGACCGGCGCTACCGGCATCCGTTCATCAGTTGCACCAACTGCGGCCCGCGGTTCACCATCATCACCGGCCTGCCGTACGACCGGCCGGCCACCACGATGGCCCACTTCCCGCTCTGTCCGGACTGCGCCCGCGAGTACAGCGATCCGGCCGACCGCAGGTTCCACGCCCAGCCGATCGCGTGTCCCGCCTGCGGGCCCCGGCTGAACCTGGTCCAGCCCGGGCACGAGACGGCGTACGACGAGGACGCGCTGGCGACCGCGCACCGGCTGCTCGTCGACGGCGCGATCCTCGCGGTCAAAGGGCTCGGTGGTTTCCACCTCGTCTGCGACGCGGCCGACGAGGCGGTCGTGACCACGTTGCGGAAACGCAAGGACCGGGGCGACAAACCGTTCGCCGTGATGGCCGCCGACCTCGACATGGCCCGGCGGATCGCCGAGGTCGACGCGGCCGAGGAGGAGTTACTGACCGGAATCCGGCACCCGATCGTGCTGCTCCGTCGCCGGGCCGGTGCGGCCGTCGCCGAAGCCGTTGCCCCTGGCAACCCTGATCTCGGCGTGATGTTGCCGTACACACCGCTGCACCAGTTGCTGTTCGACCAGCCCGGACCGTGCGTGCTGGTGATGACGAGCGGCAACCTGTCGGGTGAGCCGATCGTGACCTCCGACCATGCGGCCCGGTCCCGGCTGAGTGGTCTGGCGGACGCGTGGCTCGGCCACGACCGGCCGATCCACGTGCCCTGCGACGACTCCGTCGTACGGATCGTGGACGAGACCGAGCTGCCGGTTCGCCGGTCCCGTGGGTATGCGCCGTTCCCGATCGATCTGCCGAGGCCGGTCCGGCCGGCGCTGGCGGTCGGTGGGGACCTGAAGAACACGTTCTGCGTCGGCGACGGGCAGTACGCGTGGCTGTCGGCGCATGTCGGGGACATGGACGACCTCGCCACGCTGCGCGCCTTCGACGGGGCCGAGCTGCACCTCGAGCAGCTCACTGGGGTCCGGCCCGAGGTGCTGGTGACGGACAAGCATCCGTCGTACCGCTCGCGTCAGTGGGCGGTGCTGAACGCAGCCGGCCGGCCGGTGGTCGGTGTGCAGCACCATCATGCGCATCTCGCCTCCGTCATGGCCGAGCACCGGTACGACGGGGACCGCGTGATCGGCTTCGCCTTCGACGGCACCGGGTACGGCGACGACGGCGCGGTGTGGGGCGGCGAGGTGCTGCTGGCCGGGTACGACGGGTTCGATCGTCATGCGCATCTGAAGTACGTTCAGTTGCCTGGCGGTGACGCGGGGGTGCGGAATCCCTGCCGGATGGCCTTGTCGCACTTGAAGGCCGCCGGGATCGGCTGGGATCCGCGGCTGCCGTCGTACCTGGCCTGCGCAGGTCCGGAGCACGACCTGCTGGTGACGCAGCTCGATCGGGACATCGCGTGTGCGCCGACGTCCAGCATGGGCCGGCTGTTCGACGCGGTCTCGTCGCTCGCCGGGGTGTGTCACCGGGCCGGGTACGAGGCGCAGGCCGCGATCGAGCTGGAGGGGCTGGCCTCGGTGGAGGCAGGTCTCGGTGCGTACGAGTTTGCGATCGAGGGGGAGGAGATCGATCCGGCGCCGGTGCTGGCCGGCGTCGTCCGAGATGTACTGAGCGGAGTGTCGCCGGGCGTGGTGAGCGCCCGCTTCCATCAGGGGTTGGCCGAGCTGATGGTGTCGGTGGCCGAGCGGGTCCGCGACGCCGAAGGCCTGTCCACCGTCGCCCTGTCCGGCGGTGTGTTCGTCAACCGAGTGTTGCTATCAGCAACTACCAGGGCGTTGTCCGCGGCCGGCTTCACCGTGCTGCGGCATCGCCGGGTGCCGCCGACGGATGCCGGTCTCGCACTGGGACAGCTGGCCGTCGCGGCCTCCCAGCGCTAGGACAACAGAGTGGGGAGGAGTGAACAGCATGTGTCTAGCCGTACCGGGAAAGGTCGTGGAGATCCGGGAGGAGGACGGTACCCGGATGGGCCGGGTCGACTTCGGCGGTGTTCTCAAGGACGTCTGCCTGGAGTACCTGCCCGACCTGGAGGTTGGTGAGTACACCATCGTGCACGTCGGCTTCGCGCTGCAGCGGCTGGACGAGGAGTCCGCGATGCAGTCGCTCGCGCTGTACCGCAAGCTCGGCGCGCTGGAGGAGGAGTTCGGCGACCAGTGGGGCCTGGCCGCACGACAGGCCGGCGAGCGTCGCCCACCCGGCACCGAGTGGAACCAGGAGACGGTGGGATGAAGTACCTCGACGAGTTCAGCGATCCGGTCCTGGCCAGGAAGCTGGTCGACCAGATCCACGCGACGGTGACGCAACCGTGGGCGATGATGGAGGTCTGCGGCGGCCAGACGCACACGATCGTGCGGCACGGGATCGACCAGTTGCTGCCCGACGGTGTCGAGATGATCCACGGACCGGGCTGCCCGGTCTGCGTCACGCCCTTGGAAGTGATCGACAAGGCGCTCGAGATCGCCTCCCAACCGGACGTGATCTTCTGCTCCTTCGGCGACATGCTGCGGGTGCCCGGCAGCGGCCGGGACCTGTTCCGGGTCAAGAGCGAGGGCGGTGACGTGCGGGTCGTCTACTCGCCGCTGGACGCGCTCCGGCTGGCAAGTGAGAACCCGGACAAGCAGGTGGTCTTCTTCGGTATCGGCTTCGAGACGACCGCACCGCCGAACGCGATGACCGTCTACCAGGCGAAGAAACTCGGCATCCCGAACTTCAGCCTGCTGGTCTCGCACGTCCGGGTGCCACCGGCGATCGAGGCGATCATGCAGTCGCCGTCCTGCCGGGTGCAGGGCTTCCTCGCCGCCGGCCACGTCTGCAGCGTGATGGGTACGGCGGAATACCCGGAGCTGGCCGACAAGTACGGCGTACCGATCGTGGTCACCGGGTTCGAACCGCTGGACATCCTGGCCGGGATCCTGCGCACGGTCAGCCAGTTGGAGCAGGGCGAGCACGTGGTCGAGAACGCCTACCGCCGTGCGGTCCGGGACGAGGGCAACCCGGCCGCCAAGGCGATGCTCGCCGACGTGTTCGAGACCACCGACCGGGCCTGGCGGGGGATCGGCATGATCCCGCAGAGCGGCTGGCGGCTGTCCGAGCGGTATCGGGAGTACGACGCGGAGTACCGCTTCCAGGTGCGCGACATCGACACCCAGGAGTCGACCGTGTGCCGCAGCGGCGAGGTGTTGCAGGGGCTGATCAAGCCACACGAGTGTTCGGCGTTCGGGACGCTCTGCACACCGCGCAACCCACTCGGCGCGACGATGGTGTCGAGCGAAGGCGCCTGTGCGGCGTACTACCTCTACCGTCGACTGCAGACCCCCGCGCCCGCTGAGGCGGTGGCGACCAGTGGCTGAGCAGGTGACGTTGCCGGATCCGGCGATGCCGGATCCACCGGACTTCGACGGGTGGACCTGTCCGATGCCGCTGCGGGACCACCCGAACGTCGTGATGGGGCACGGCGGTGGCGGTCAGATGTCGGCTGAGCTGATCGAGCATCTCTTCGTGCCGGCGTTCGCCAATCCGGTGCTCGGCGGCCTGACGGACTCGGCGGTGTTCACGCTCGGGGATGCCCGGCTGGCCTTCTCGACCGACTCGTTCGTGGTCCAGCCGCTGTTCTTCCCCGGCGGAAGCATCGGACACCTGGCCGTCAACGGCACGGTCAACGACCTTGCGATGAGCGGCGCCCAAGCGGCGTATCTGTCCTGCGGTTTCATCCTCGAGGAAGGTGTCGAACTGTCCGTCGTCGGCCGGATCGCTGCGGACCTCGGTGGGGCCGCCGAGCTGGCCGGGGTGACGATCGCGACCGGCGACACGAAGGTCGTCGATGCGGGCCACGGCGACGGCGTGTACATCAACACCGCGGGCGTCGGCCTGGTCCCGGCCGGAGTCGACATCCGGCCGCAGCGCGCGGCACCGGGTGACGTCGTCCTGGTCAGCGGTCAGATCGGCGTCCACGGCATCGCGATCATGAGCGTGCGCGAAGGGATTTCGTTCGGCACCGAAGTGGTCAGTGACTGCGCGCCGCTGAACGGTCTGGTCGCGGCGATGCTCGCCGTGACCAACGACCTGCATGTCCTGCGCGATCCGACCCGCGGTGGCGTGGCGACCTCGCTCAACGAGATCGCCAAGGCGGCCGGGGTCGGTATCGAACTGACCGAGAGCGCGCTCCCGGTCCCGGAGGCAGTCGCCAACGCGTGCTCGTTCCTCGGCCTCGATCCGCTGTACGTCGCGAACGAGGGCAAGCTGCTCGCGATCGTGGCCCGGGAGGACGGGGACGCCGTCCTGGCGGGGATGCGGGCCCATCCGCTGGGCGCGGACGCGGCCGTCATCGGTGAGTGTGTGGCGGCCCATCCCGGCATGGTGGTGACGAAGACCGCCTTCGGTGCGACCCGGGTGGTGGACACCCCGATCGGAGAGCAGTTGCCGAGAATCTGCTAGCGGGCCGCGAGCCAGTCGTGCCAGCTGTCCAGTCCGTCGCCGCGGGTCGCGGAGACGGGCAGCATCTCCACGTCCGGTTTGACCTGGTGGATCAGGCCGAGGCAGAGGTCGACGTCGAAGTCGACGTACGGCAGCAGGTCGATCTTGTTCAGCAGGACGAGGTCGGCGGTGCGGAACATGTACGGGTACTTGGCCGGTTTGTCGGCGCCTTCGGTGACCGAGATGATCACCACCCGGGCCGCCTCGCCGAGGTCGAACAGGGCCGGGCAGACCAGGTTGCCGACGTTCTCGACGAAGACCAGCGAGCCGTCCGGCGGGGCGAGCTCGGTCAGGCCGCGGTCCAGCATCTCGGCGTCCAGGTGACAGCCGGCGCCGGTGTTGATCTGGACCACCCTGCTGCCGGTCGCGCGGATCCGCTGGGCGTCGAGCCAGGTTTCCTGATCGCCTTCGATCACCAGCGTCTCGCGGTGGCCGGCCAGGTCGCGGACGGTGCGTTCCAGCAGCGTCGTCTTGCCCGAGCCGGGTGAGCTCATCAGGTTGATCGCGGTCACCGCGTGCTCGGCCAGTCGATGCCGGTTGGCGGCGGCCAGCAGGTCGTTCTTGGCCAGGATGTCCTGTTCGAGCAGCACCGTCCGCGTGCCGGCCTCATGGCCGTGACCGTGACCGTGACCGTGTTCGTGTCCATGACCGTGGCCGTGGCCGTGCTCGTACGGGTGGTCGTGCTCGTGGGCTGTTTCGGGTCCGTCGACCAGCGTTACCCGGGTGGTGCCGTCCTCACCCGAACAACCACAGGTGCTGCACATGTCATCGCACCTCCACCGAGACGATCCTCAGCTCGCGGCCGGACAGGATGTCGAGTTCCGCGCTACCGCAGGCGCACAACATGATCGGATCGTCGAGCGTGAACTCCCGCCGGCACTCCCGACAGTACGCCCGGCCGGACGGCTCGTCGATGTCCAGCCGAGCGCCCTCCAGCCCGGTGCCGCCGGCCACGATCTCGAAGCAGAACCGGATCGAGTCGACGACCACACCGGACAACTTGCCGATCTCCAACCGCACGGCCGCCACCGGTCCGTCGCCGATCTTGTCGGTGATGGCATCGACCACGCTCTCCGTGATGGCGAGCTCGTGCACACCTGTGACGGTAGGCCGGGCCGCCGCGACGCGACAAGGCCGGAAGACACGGGAAAACCTGCACGTCGGCAAAGGCGTGGGTGGATACGCGGTGTGATCGGGTCCGTTCGGCGTCGTTCCGGGCAGAAATCGCGGTTCTCACCGCCTGCCGATTTATATTGGTCACCAATAGTTACCGTTGCTTGCGGCAACCATATGGCGCGGCGGCGAAACTGCCGGTGCGGTCGCTGTCGCCAGGCCGGTAAGGGGTCTTACCCTCCGGATGATCAGTCTGCGGTCCGCGGGGGGACCGCCCACTCCGGAGGGGAAGCATGAGACGACGCCTGTCGCACGGTGCTGCGTTCGTTGCCCTGACCACCTTGATCGTCGCGTCCCTGAGGCCGGCGCCGGTCCAGGCCGCGACCGGAGAGGATCCGCCGCCGACGCAGGGCGCGACCCAGGTCAAGACCGCCGTCGACGCCGTCCTGGCCAAGCTCGACCCCAAGCTGGAGACGAAGGTCAAGAAGGGCGAGACCGCCCCGGTGGCCGTGTTCGCGACCGTCCAGGGTGACACCGCGCAGGCACGTGCGGTCCTCGACAACGCCCGCGTCGCGAAGTCCGGCGACACCGGCATCGTGCTGGGGTCGATCCCCGTCCAGGCGCTGCCGAAGCTGGCCGCCGTACCGGGTGTGGTCTCCATCCAGCCGGTCGAGCTGGGCAAGACCGGCCAGCCGTTGACCGACCCCGATCCCGAGCTGCACCAGCCGCCGACCAAGGCCGAGCAGCAGGCCGCGGTCGCCAAGATCAAGACCGACGAGGTCCCGTACGACGAGGCGCCGCCGCTGCGGACGTCGAACTTCGACAAGCTCCGGCACCAGAACCTGCTGGACGCCAAGTCGCACAACTTCACCGGCGCCTGGAACGCGGGCTTCACCGGTCAGGGCGTGACCGTCGGCGTCCTCGACGGCGGTACCGACTTCGGTCACCCCGACCTGCTGAACACCTGGCAGACCTGGACCGGCCAGACCGGTGCGAAGGCCGGCTGGAACGGCTGGCCGAAGGCCTTCGACCCGTACGGCACCCTGCAGTGGCTGTCCGCACCGGCGCAGATCGACCAGGGCCTGTCCTGGTACACCAAGACCACTGCGGCGACGTGCAGTCGCACGGGTGCTTCGTGTGACGTCGACTTCGCCACGAGGACAGGACCGTCGCGCAACTTCAGCGCACCGGACGGCACGAACCAGCACACGTACGACTTCCCGTCGGCGTGGAGCAAGTCCGGCAAGGTCATGCTCGGCAGCCACCCCGACGACCACCTGCTGCAGCTGTACGGCGAGCGACCCGCATTCCTGGTGACCGACCCGCACACGGCCGGCGTCTACGACACCGTGTACGTCGACCTGGACGACGACCACTCGTTCGCGGACGAGAAGCCGGTCACCAAGACCTCTCCGGCGTCGTACCGGGACATGAACGGCGACGGCTACACCGACCTGTCCGGCGGCCTGCTGTATTACGTCTCCGACGGCAAGACCCCGATCCCGGGGGGTCTGGACGCGTTCGGTGTGAGCGACACGTCGTACGGCTCCGGCCAGCTGCTGGCGTGGACCGGTGACTATGACCCGGCGATCGAGGGCCACGGCACCCTGACCGCGTCGAACATCGTCGGCCAGGCCGTCATCAATGGGAAGGCGCCGACGTTCAAGGACATCCCGGGCGGCAAGTACGCGGGCGCCGTACTCGGTGGTGCTCCGCATGCCAAGCTGGCGCCGTTCGGCGACATCTACCTCGGCTTCGACTTCTCCACCCAGTTCGGGTATCTGCTGTCCACCCGGCAGGGTGTTGACATCACCTCCAACTCCTACGGGCAGTCCGCCGTCGACAACGACGGCTGGGACGCGGCCAGCCAGGAAGCCGACGTCATCCACGACGGCTACAAGACAACCCCGCTGTTCTCCACCGGCAACGGTGCCCCCGGCTTCGGTACGACGGGCTCCGCGGCACCCACCGCCGGGATCGAGGTCGGCGCGTCGACCCAGTTCGGCGGCACCGGCTGGGACTCGATCGTGCGGACCAGCCAGATCACCGACAACGACGTGATGGTCTGGTCCAACCGCGGCTTCGGGGCGAACGCCACCAACGGCGTCGATGTCGTTGCCGACGGCGCCTATGCGCCCGGTGACGCGACCCTGAACACCGTGCTCGACGGCCGGAACGCCTGGGTCAGCTGGGGCGGCACCAGCCGGTCCACCCCGGTCGCGGCCGGCGCGACGGCGCTGGTCTACCAGGCCTACGAGAAGGCGCATGGCGGGCAGCTACCGGCCGGCTTCTACAAGACCGCGAAGGACATCCTGAAGTCGTCCGCGAAGGATCTCGGGTACGACGCCAACGTCCAGGGCTCCGGTTCGATCGACGCCGGCAAGGCAGTGGCGAGTGCGGCCGGCCAGCGTGCTGTCGTGACGCCGTCGCAGTGGCGGGTCGGTGACTACCGCGGTACGGAGTACCCGGTGTTCGCCAATATCATCTCGCCCGGTGCGACCGACTCCCAGAAGTTCACCATCCAGGGTCCAGGCGCCTGGCAGGTCAGCGATCGGCAACTGGTCCGGACCGACAACACCACGTTCTCCTTCAACAGCAAGGATCTGAGCAAAGAGAGTACGTCGAACTTCAACGCACCCGACTACCTGATGGACCTCACCAAACAGGTCAAACAGCATCGCGACGCCGACCTGATGGTGGTCAAACTCGAGTACCCACGGTCGGAGTTCGACGGTGACAACAACCTGACCGAGGACCAGGGCTGGCGGCTGCTCACTTACGACTGGACCGACGTCAACCACGACGGCAAGTTGTGGACGGACACGAACCACAACGGCGTCGTCAACCACACCGACAAGACGACCAGCTCGAATATCGACGGCTTCCTCGACCTGGACTTCGCCAAGTCGGAGATGCAGCAGGGCGAGTACAGCCGGTTCATGTACCACCGGGCCGGCGCTAACGCCCTGCAGTCGTACGTCGCCGACCCGGCCAAGCGGATGGCGGACGGACTGTTCCTCGGCCTGCAGCACTCGGCCAAGAACACCTCCATCCCGGTCACCAACTTCACGATCTCGATCGACTGGTACAAGAACAGCGACTGGAAGTGGGTCAGTACGCCGAAGGTCGCGAAGGGCTCGTTCACCGCGTCGATCAAGGTGCCGAGCAGTACGCCGTACGGGATGTACTCCGGTGCCGTCGTGCTGACCCGGGGTTCGGACTCGATGGTGGTGCCCGTGTCGGTCGCCGTCGCGGCGAAGGCGACGCAGGACGCGAGCGGCAAGATCACCGGGGCGATCACCTTCGGCGGTGACGATGTCGCGAAGGCGCAGAAGAATTACACCTACAACAATGGGTCGGTGTTCGGTGCGAACGACTGGACCTGGCGGGCCGAGTCCGGCGACTGGCGGTTCTTCTACCTCGACGTACCGAAGACACCGGCGGACGGCACGAAGTTCCTGGCCAACACGAGTTGGGAGGACTCGGGTCCGTACACCGATATCGACACGTTGATCATGGGCCGGTCGGTGAACCACTTCCAGCTCGAACCCGACTCCGTGTTCGGGGCGCCGTACACCCTCGACACGGTCGGGAAGAGCCCGAACACCAACGTGCGTGCGGGTGTCTGGCGGTTCGACACGGCGACCGGCGGCCCGGCCGACGTGGTGACGGCGCCGGCACAGGAAGGGCTGCAGGCGGTCGCGTTGCACCAGGTCAGCTGGCAGGGCGACAAGTTCGACACCCCGTTCAAGGTGCAGTTGGGTAGTGCGTCCGTCTCACCGTCGTCCGTCGTACAGACCGCGACCGGCGACACCGGTGGGTTTGACGTCAAGTTCGAGTCGAGTGTGCCGCTGGACGGGCTGAAGGCGGCCGCGTTCGGTCTCAGCCAGCCGAGTACGACGACCGAGGTGGCGCACCAGGACAACCCGGACGACCCGTCGACGGCGAGTGTGAAGCGGAACCTGACGCTGTCGCACGCATCCCGGCTGAGTGTGAGTACGGCGCTCGACAGCAACGATCTGGACCTGTACGTGGTCCGGGACGCCAACAACGACGGCGTCTTCTCCTCGTCCGAGATCGTCGCCTCGTCGGCCGGCGGTACGGCGAACGAATCGGTCGACCTGGTCAACCCGCCGGACGGCAACTACCAGATCTGGGTGCACGGATACTCCGTCGCCGGTACGCCGTCCTTCGCGCTGAACGTGAACGCGGTCCAGGGGAACGACCTGACCGTGAGCGGCCTGCCCACCGGCCCGGTTCCGGCCGGCACCCAGGTCAGCCTGCATGTCGACTACACCAAGGCGATGACGCCCGGCCAGACCTACAACGGCGAGCTGCTCCTCGGCCCGACCACGGCCCCCGCCGCCCTGTCCGTCCCGATCAAGATCACCAGATAGGAGACAACTTTTCCGGCCCAGGCCGTATCAAGCTCTTCGTGAAGACCCTCCGAAAGGACTTTCCGATATGAGCGTGAAACGAGCCGCCGCCGTCGCCGCATCCGCCGTACTGCTGGGAGCGCTGGCAACAGGTCCCGGCGGTACGGCGGTCGCGTCGACGACCGCCGCCTGCGGGATCAACCCCGGCTCCATCACGAGCGGCGGTGACCTCGCTCACACGAGCATCACCGCCTCGACCCCGCCGACCGCCGAGCACAGGACCGGCAGGCACATGTTCACCCCAGGTCTCGCCCGGATCAGCTCGACCTGGACCTACACGGTCCTCAACCCGGTCGGTTACTACGACTCGGCCTACGTCGTGCTGGGTTCGTCGCTGTACTTCGCGCAGTACGGCGAGGGCACAGACAGCCGGCCGATCAACACGGTGAAGCGCATCGGTGGCGGCTGGGACAAGTTCACCGCGTTCGAGGAGTCGTTCTACTGGGGCACCACCAACCGGTCCACCAAGTACGGCCTGCGCAACGACGGGGTGTTGTTCCGCTGGTCGAACGGCTTCTCGAAGGTCAGCTCGTACCCCGGCTTCAGTTCGGTGAAGACGATGACGCTGATCAGCGAGACCGCGACGTACGACACCTTCCTCGCCACCACCCGCGGCGGCGCTCTGTACACGATCCGCATCCCGGTCACGACCCCGATGAAGCCGGTCGTCAAGGTGGTCCGGGCGTCCACCTGGGGCAGCTTCGAGCACCTCGTCGCGGAGAAGCGCGGCGCGCAGAGCACCCTGCTGACCGCGATCGACAAGGACACCGGCTCGGCCTACCTGTACGCCGTGGGGCACGCCAACGGCACCCGCGACGGTGATCAAGGGCCTCGGCAAGGTCCCGGGCACCTACAAGGACCCCGTCTACTACCTCAACACCGCCGAAGGCAACGCGCCGTTGTTCGGCGAGTAGGCCCGCAGAAGGAACGAGCCCCGGCGACCGTTGCGGTCGCCGGGGCTCGTTGTAGGTCGGGTCAGAAGTCTCCGCCGAAGTCGCCCCCGCCGAAGTCCCAGCCGCCGGAGTCGCCGCCGCCGAAGTCTCCGCCGAAGTCGCCACCGCCGTCACCGCCGCCGTCGCCACCACCGTCACCGCCGCCATCGCCGCCGCCTTCGGAGCCGGCCGCGTAGTCGCCGTACCCACCGCCGGCGAACATGCCGCCGAGCATGGTGCCGAGGAACATGCCGGTCATCACACCGCCGAGGGCGCCGAACATGCCCTGCGCGTACGGCGAGTAGGCCGGGCCGGCCTCCCAGTACGGAACTCGCTGCGGGCCGACCATGACCTTGCGGACATCCGGCTCGGCGCCGGCGCGGACCCGCTCGGCGTCGGCCGCGCAGGCCGGCACCTCACGCGGCGCGCCACCCGGCGGCGCCCAGCTCACGTCCTCGACGGACGGGCCGTGCTGCGGGTTGAAGAAACAGGACGGACGGCGCTGCGGCAGCGGCTCGCCGTTCACCCGGGCGCGCACACACGCCGCCGCGTAGCGGCCGTCCTCGAGGATCTCGATCACATGCTTGATCTCCTCGGCCTGGGTGACCTTGCCGACCGCTTCCTTGGCCGACTCGTAGGAGTCCAGGGCGCGCTGGTAGTCCTGCCGGGCCCCGTCACCGAGGTCCTTGCCGACCATGTCCAGATCCAGGTCCTGCAGTTCCTCACCGAACCTGGTGATGTCTTCGTCGGCGGTGCGCTTCACCGACTCGAGCTCAGCGGCGGTGATCTCGTGCTGCTTACGGCTCTGCAGCTGGGTCCGCCGGTACGACCGGTATGCCAGAACAGCGATCACCACGAGCGCGATGATCAGGATGAGTTCCATGACGGGCCTCTTCTGCCTCTAGGGCTGGTTTCGCAGGGCTTTATGCCGAGCCTATCCAATCGCTCAACCGAATGGCGCCACGCAGGGTGACCGTAATCCCCCGAAAGCGATCACTCAGCGCGCATAATCGATTACCGCCGCCCAGCGACCGTCGTACCTCCGCCGGAAGGCAGTGCCATGAGCAAGACCTCCCGACTCGTGACGCTCGCGGTGACGGGTCTCGCCCTCGCCGCTCCGCAGGTCCTGCCGGATCGCCAGTCTGTCCCTCCCACTACACCACAGCCGGCCCCGGTCGAGGCGTCGTACCAGGAACTCGCGCTCGACGGTCCGTCGGTGGCGGCGGAGACGAAACCGTTCACGATGGTCGGGATCACCTGGCCGAGCGGCGTGACGGGGGTTCAGGCGAAGGTCCGGGTCCAGCGCGCCGGGCAATGGAGCGACTGGGAGCCGCTGCGGATCGAGGACGAGCACGGGCCGGATCCGGCAGTTCCCGAAGGAACGGAACGGTCCGGCACGGAGCCGCTGTGGGTCGGCGATGCGACCGGAGTGCAGGCCAGTGCGGTGACTCTTGACGGTACGACGGTCGGCGACGCGAAGGCGGTCCTGATCCAGCCAGGTGTGCTGGCCACGGACGCCGACGAACCGACCGTGCAGAGTGTCGAGCCTGAGGCGACCAGGGCGCCGTACCCGATGCCGGCGATGGTGAGCCGTAAGGCGTGGGGTGCGGACGAACGGCTGCGCAGCCACAACGGCAAGGCTTGTGCACGACCGAAGTACACGACGACCGTGCAGGCCGCCTTCGTCCACCACACCGCCGATCGCAACGACTACACCCGCACGCAGGTCCCGGCGATGGTGCGCGCGATGTACACGTATCACGTGAAGAGCCGCGGCTGGTGCGACCTCGGGTACAACTTCCTGGTCGACCGTTTCGGCCGCGCCTTCGAGGGGCGGTACGGCGGTGCGCAACTGCCCGTGCTCGGCGCGCACACCGGCGCGTTCAACGCGAACTCGTTCGGCGTCGCGCTGATCGGCAACTTCGAGAAGGCGGCGCCGACGCAGGCGATGCTGGAGAAGACGGCCCGGGTGATCGCGTGGAAGATGGACGCGAACTACCGGTCGCCGCTGGCGACGATCGTGTTCGACGGCAGTCGGCTGCACACCGTCTCCGGGCACCGCGACACCAAGGCGACGGCGTGTCCGGGCAACCAGTTGTACAAGAAGCTCGGCTGGCTGAAGCAACGGATCAACGTGCTGATCGGCGGCAGTGTCTCCACTCCGATCTATCGTTTTGCGAAACGCATCGGCTTCCGCAGCGTGGGCCAGCCGTTCTGGGGTGAGCACCGGACGAAGACCGGCTGGGCGACGTACTTCGCCGCTCGCGACGTGTTCTACTCCGTTGCCACTGGCACCCATTCGACCGTCGGTGTGTTCCGGGCGCGGTACCGCCGGCTCAGGCCCGACACCATCCTCGGCCTGCCCACCGGTGAATACCGGAACAGCGCGGGCGGTGTGAAGGTGCAGCCGTTCCGCAACGGCGCGCTCTACTGGTCGAAGTCGATCGGCACCCGTCCGGTGGCCGGCCTGATCTACCGCAAGTACGCCGCTCTGGGCGCGGAGCGATCGCGGCTCGGCCTGCCGATCACGGACATGTACACGGTGAAGGGCGGGCTGCGGCAGAAGTACCAGCGCGGCTGGCTGACCTACAACGAGCATCGCGGCAAGGTCTACGTCCAGTACCGGAGTACGTCATGAAGAAGCGTGCGATCGCGGCCGTCGTCCTCACCTCCACGTTGATCAGCGCGACCGCCGAGGCCCGTCAGATCGAGCCGACCGCCGCGCCGGACACCACCATCAGCGGTCGCGGTTTCGGCCACGGCCGGGGGATGTCGCAGTACGGCGCTCAAGGCGCGGCGATCGCCGGTAAGTCGGTGCGGCAGATCCTCGACTTCTACTACCCCGGTACGTCGATCGGCAAGGCGACCGGGAGCATCCGGGTCCGGATCACCGCGGACACCACCGACGGCATCCGGGTCGGCACGGTGAACCGTCTGAAGCTCCACGACCTGAAGACCGCCAAGGTCTACACGTTGCCCAAGGCATCGACCAGGAACCAGTGGTCGATCGACCCGTACGGCGACCACGGCACCAAGGTGAGCTCGTTCGACGCGAAGACCCGGAAGTGGACGCTGTGGAAGACGTTCACCGGTATGACGCAGTTCGAGGGCGCGGCGGTGACCGGCCTGATCCTGCCCAGTGGAGCGGTACGCCGCTATCGCGGTGCACTCCGGGCCGTCGACGTATCAGGTGCTCATCTGGACACGGTCAACGTCGTGTCGCTGGAGTACTACCTGCGCGGCGTCGTACCGCGGGAAGCCTTGTCCACTTGGCGTCCGGCGGCTCTACAGGCCCAGGCTGTTGCCGCACGCACCTATTCCGTCTTCCACCGGAACCGGGCGACACGGCGCGCGTACGACCTGTGCGACACCATCTCGTGTCAGGTGTACGGCGGCTACGACTCGGAGAAGGCGTCGACCAACACCGCGATCGCAGCCACTGCGGGACAGATCCGGCAGTACAAGGGCAAGCCGATCATCGCCGAGTTCTCCTCGTCGAACGGCGGGGCGACGGCGACCGGGTCGGTGCCGTATCAGGTGATGAAGGCCGACGGTTGGGATGCATACCCCGGCAACGGGAATCCGAACGTGACTTGGACCGTGACGCGAACGGCGGCTGAGATGCAGGCCGCGTTCGACGTCGGGTCGATCCGCAGCCTGCGGGTGCTCAAGCGGAGCGGCGTCGGGCCGAGTGGCGGCCGGGCGTTCACGGTGGAGGCGGTCGGGTCGAAGGGCCGGCGGGTGCTGACCGGTGACCAGCTGCGCGGCCGGCTGCATCTGCGCTCGTCCTGGATCGCGTTCGTACCCAGTCCGCTTGATATGCCAACTGGATCTGATCAAACCGTCGGTCGCTGAGGCATTGACGAGATTCCCCTGTGCCGGTTAGAACGTGACATCGATGTCAACCGCCACCGCCCAGGAGGAGCAAGGTCGATGCGCAGGAAATTTGGTATATCAACCAGGATCGCGGCCGGTGTGCTGTCGGTCGCCGTACTCGGGTCTCTGCACCTGACCGCGGCTGATGCCGTGACCAGCCCGGCGGCCCGTGCCGAAGCGTCGTACGAGGCGCTGAACAAGTACTTCGATGCGGGGCAGAACCTCCTGCTCGAGGAGTACCCGAACACCCACGAGAACCCCTACGCCTACGTCTGGCCGTACTCGCAGGCGGCGATCGCGGCTGAGAACCTGGCCGGTATCCCGGGCGCCGGGATCACGGCGTCGAAGGAGGCCGACCGCCGGATCGCGGCGTACGAGCCGTACTGGAACGCGGGCACGACGCCGAAGGGGTACGACTCGTACGTGCGCCCGCCGCTGGGTCAGGGTGGCGACAAGTTCTACGACGACAACGAGTGGATCGGGCTGCACCTGATCCAGCACTACAAGCGGACCGGTGACCGTGCGGCGCTGGCCCGGGCCAAGGAGATCTTCGACCTGGTGGTGTTCGGCTGGGACACGGATCCGGCACACCCGTGCGCAGGCGGGGTCTACTGGACGCAAGCGCCGTGGAGCCAGGACCGCAACACGGTGTCGAACGGGCCGGGTGCGGAGCTCGGCGCGCATCTGTACCTGCTGACCAAGAACAAGTCGTATCTGACCTGGGCGCAGCGGATGTACGAGTGGACCCAGGACTGCATGCTCGCGCCGAACGGGCTGTACTGGGATCACATCGACCTGGCCGGCACGATCGAGAAGACGCAGTGGAGCTACAACCAGGGTGTGATGCTCGGTGCCGGCGTTTTGTTGTACAAGGCAACGGGTGACCGGCAGTACCTCAACGACGCCAAGTCGGTGGCGAACGCGTCACTCGCCTTCTACGGTGAGGACGACCGGCTGTGGAAGCAGCCGACCCGGTTCAACTCGATCTGGTTCAAGAACCTGCTGATCCTCGACTCGGTCGCCCCCGACCACCGCTACAAGCAGACCATGCAGGCGTACGCCGACCGTGCCTGGAACGAGGCCCGCGACCCGGCGACCGGCCTCTACCACTTCGTCGACGGCCCGGTGCAGCTGCTCGAGCAAGCCGGCATAGCCCAAATCGAGGCCCTCCTAGCCTGGCCCCGCTCCAAGTACGGGCTCCTGGCCTGACCCGGCACCCGCTCATCCCACCCCTGCGGATGGGAAGAGCGGGCCCTACCAACAACACGCCCGGCCGTTCCCACTGGGAGCGGCCGGGCGTGCTTCTGCTCAGGCTGCTGCGGTGGCAGTCTTGATGTTCACCGGAGTGACAGGCGCACCATCGGTGGGCCCGTTCTGGGGGACGACGCCGGCTTCGGCGACCTTGTCGAGCAGCTTCAGGCTGGGCTCGTCGATCGTGCCGAACGCGGTGAAGTCCGGGCCGAGTCCGGACGCGTCGCCGTACACGATGAAGAACTGGCTGCCGTTCGTGTTCGGGCCCGAGTTCGCCATCGCCAGGATGCCGCGGCCGTACTTCAGCGTCGGGTAGACCTCGTCCGCGAAGCTGTACCCGGGTCCGCCACCGCTGGTGCCGGTCGGGTCGCCGCACTGCAGTACCTGCAGGCCCTCGCCGACGGTCAGCCGGTGGCACTTCGTGTTGTCGTAGAACTTCTGCCCGACCAGGCTGAGGAAGTTCTTCACCGTGCACGGTGCCAGCGAGCTGTCCAGGGTCAGCTTGAGATCGCCGATCGAGGTGTTCAGGCTGACCTTCGACGTACCGGACGCCTTGGTCTTGCCGTCGGCCGGCAGGTTCACCTTCTTGCTGGCCGCCTCGGTGCTCTTCTTGTACGTGCAGGTCACCTCGGCAGGCAGCGCGGTCGGCCGCTTCGGCGCCGCCGCGAGCGCGGTCGGGATGCTCTTCGGCTTGCTGTCCGGACCGGCCGACGACGGCAGCTCGGTCGGCGAGGACGCCGGCGATTCGTCACCGTTGTTCCCGACCACCACGAAGACCCCGACCACCACCACGACCACCGCGGCGATCGCGGTGATGCTGATCCCCAGGTTCCGCCGCTGCCGTCGCTGCTCGGCAACCCGCTCGGCCTGCCGTTTCGCCTTCCGCGCCGCCAGCTGCTGCTGATGGGTCTTCTTGGACATGCAGAAACCCTCCTCACC
Organism: Kribbella steppae; assembly: GCF_004342025.1. Lineage (GTDB taxonomy): Bacteria > Actinomycetota > Actinomycetes > Propionibacteriales > Kribbellaceae > Kribbella > Kribbella steppae. The sequence continues at coordinate 735,808 of NZ_SLWN01000003.1, forward strand.
GAAATGCCTGCAGGGAACCTACAGCCTCAACCTGAGAACTGTCTGTTAATCGACGGCTTCTGCCGGCGGTTGCGGGTCCAATTCGACCAGGTTCCAGCGGAGGTAGTCGTCGTCGAGGTAGGGGTGCCAGGCTCGGGGCGACCAGTACGGGGCGGCCGCGTGGCTTCGGCGGCTCCACGGGAGCATCTTTGTGCACGGCTCGGTCACGACGCGCCGGGTGGGGCGATCGAATGGTGCACAAGGTGGTCAGGTGGTGGTCCGGGTGAAGAGGCGGCCGGCTAGGTCTATGCCGGTGATGGTGCCGTCGGCGGCTCGGCTGAGCGTCGCAGGTGTGGTGACGGGCATGGTCTTCTCCTGTTCGGGCCGGACGGGGCGGTGAGCATGCAGTTCGGACTGAAGGTCTACCGACGGTGCTGTTGCTGGTGATCGGAGTTGATGGGAGTGACCGAGATGAGGGTGACGCCGAGGTCTCGGACCTTGGCCAGCAGGCCGTGGAGCTCCGACTGGTCCGTCACGACGCCGCGGAGGGTGGTGGTGCCGTCGCCCTCGAGGGTGAGGGCGAGGCCGTCGAACCAGGTCGACCAGTGCTCGTCGAGGTGTCCCTCGATACGGAGTTCGTAGCCCATGGGGGCATGGGGGCCGGTAGTCATGATCAGGTGCCTGCTGCCGCGGCTCGTGCTCGCCGTGCCCGGCGGACTCCGGGGCGACGGATGGCCCATTCGGCGACGACAGCGTTGACCACCCAAGCGGAGCTGACCGACAGGCCGGTGCTCAGCTCGGTCGTCCCGAAGATGCCCTCGCCGATGCCTTGGGTGAACACCTGGGTGCCGGCCGCCACGGCCAGGGCGTAGGCGCGGATCATCCAGGCGCGGTGGGCGGCGATATCGCGGCGTCGGATGGCGGTGAACCCGAGGACGATGCTGGTTGCGATCGCTGAGCCGGCGACCAGCCGCGCGGTCCACAGCAGGTCACCGCCGGGTGCACCGGGGTAGAACAGGGTCATCCAGAGCCCGGTGCCGGCGACGACCAGGCCGGCTCCGATGAGCACCCGGCCGGCCCGGCGGTGCCAGGCGCGATGCCCGCGGCGTACCCGGGCGGAGAACTGGAATGCGCCGAGGACGGCGTACACCGCGGCGGCGGCGACGTGCAGGACGAGCGGGGCCGGTGAGGCGTCGATGCGCGGGTTGGTGGGCAACACCTGCGGCCCACCGGCGATCTCGAGGAGCCGGAGCGACCCGGCGATGAGCGGGATGATCATGAGCGCCAGCAGTGCGGTTGGGACCCGCCAGCTCGATCCATCCGGGGAGCCCGGCCGGCGCTGCGGCGCCGACCGGGTACGAGGGGCGGCGTACTGGGTCATTCCGCACCCGCTGTCGTCACTGGCCGGCTGCGAACCTCGGCCGGCTGAGGCGTGCTGTCCCTGCGGGCCGTGCGCCAGAGCGAGTAGCCGAGGGCGATCATCGCGATACCGGTCGGGAAGGCCAGCAGCCGGTAGAAGGCGTCCGGCAGCACGGTGAGCAGGATGGAGACGGCGCCACCGGCAGCGAGGAGCACGGTCGCCCAGCGGGTCAGAACGCGGGCCCGGTAGAGCGCGATGCCGAAGATGAGGCCGCCGGCCAGGTAGCCGAAGCCCTGGACCGAATTGACGGTCTGCAGCGCCCCGATGTCACCGATGGCGCTGCCGTTGGTGGCCACGGCGGCGACGTCGTTCACGAAGCCGGGGTTGGTGTCGGCGATGGCGGGCAGTACGAACGCGGCGACGAAGGTGGTGCACATGATGCTGAGGTAGCCGACGCTGAGCACCACATAACCGATCAGTCCGAGCAGTCCGTTCCGGCGGACCTGGCTCAGGTACATGCCGGCGATGCCTACCAGCGCCAGTACGGCCATCAGCACCTTCAGCGAACCCCGCAGTACCACTTCGGTCGTGGTGATCGTGGTGGCGTCCAGGTGGGGGTGGCCGATCTGGACGCCGATGAAGATCAGGCCCGCAGCCACTGCGGCGGCGCCGGCGGCCCGGGTGAGGGTGGTGGGTGTGATGGTCATGTCCGGCTCCTGTTCCGTGGTCCGTGGCGAGTGCCGCGGGATGTTCGGAACGTACGGCGCGATGTGGGGACCGGGCGTCACCAGATGTGGTGACTGACGATGTGACTACGTCCGTACGGCGTGATGCGTGGCCGGCTCGGACAGCTACAGCAGGCCGAGCTCATGGCCGCGGCGGATGGCGGCGGCGCGGGTGTTGACGTCGAGCTTGGTGAAGATGCGCTTGGTGTGGGTGCGCAGGGTATTCAGCGAGACGAAGAGGTGACGGGCGATCTCGGGGCCGGTGAGCTCGCTGTCGAGGAGTCGCAGTACTTCGAGCTCCCGTTCACTGAGTGGGCCGGCCTGAGAACCGTGGTCGGGCGCGGTTGGTGCAGCGCTGGGGGTGGTGTCGAGGAGTCGACGAGCATGCTGGCGCAGTACGTCGTACTCGCCGTCCGGCCGGAAAGCCGCGTCGTGCAGCAGGGCAAGCATCGGGGCGCCTTCGTCCAGGAACAGGCGCGCGTAGCCGTCCGGTTCGGGTGCCGCGGCCAGTGCTTGGTTCAGCTCGGCGAGAGCCTCCAATTGGTGCTCGCGCGCGTGATGGGTGAGGGCTCGCAGCATGCCGATCTCCAGCAGGCTGCCGGCGCGCGTCCCGTTGGCGTCGGCGTGGAGCCGATCCAGCAGCGCCAGCACCTTGCCCGCGTCGTCTGCGCGGGACTCACGGTGGCGGGCGAGCAGGAGCCGCACGAGGGTGAGGTGCTCGTACTCGCGCAGAAACGACGCGTCATCGTCCGAGGTGACATCGTGGCTGTCCGCCCACTCCTCGGCGGCGGTGAGGTCTCCTGCTGCGATGTCCACGCGGGCTCGCATGGCGGCGAGCGGGCGAAGGTCGGGGTAGGAGCCTGGCCGGTACAGGTCCTCGGCCTGGGCGAGCAACTGCTTGGCCATGGCGTGATCACCCGTCGCAACGCGGACCTGCGCCATGGCGACGTACCAGCGGTGCCGGTTCTCGGTGATCGAGCCGTGCTCGCCGAGCACCCTTGCGGTTGCGAGATGTTCCTCTGCGCTGACGAGGTCGTCCAGCTCGCGGTCTCGCTCGGCCAGTCCCACGTGCAGGTCGGCGGTGGCCCGCGGGTACGGCTCGCCTGCCGCGGTCGCCGTCTCGAGGGCCCGCTCGTACAGACGGCGGGCCCGGTGGAGGCGACCCGCGCTGATCCACATGTCGCCGAGCACCACGGTGCTGTCCAGCTCGTCGACCAAGTTCCCCGCCGCGTGCAGGCTGCGAACCGCCTCCGAGAACGTCGACAAGGCCTCCTGGACGTCACCGCTCGCCCACGCAGCCAGACCGAGGAACCCGCCCGCGGCCCCTCGCACGAAGTGGTCGTCGGCGCCGGCGAGATCCAGCGCGCGCCGGGCATGGCGCACGACGGCTGGGATGTCGCCGCGCGCTTGCGCCAGCGCCGCGCGGTAGACCCACAAGGTCGCTGGTGCAGTGCGCAGGTCCTCGGTGTCAGCCCACGTTGCAGCGAGCGCCTTGTCATGAGCACCGGCAGCCATGGCCGCCTCGGCATCATCGAGCCGCCGCTCCATCCCGTCCAGGTCGCCGGCCAGCATCAGCGACCATCCGGACAGGATGTTGAGGACCGGGCTCCGCCTCACCACGGTGTCTGGCAGCGACCGCGTCCAACCCAGCATCACGCTGTCTTGCCGAGTACGGCGCATGTCCGGCAACGCCTCTTCCATCAGATAAGCGGCGCGGTCGTAGTCACCTGCGGCGAGTGAATGTCGTACGGCGTCCGCGACGAGCTGGTGCGATGCGTGCCAATCGCTTGCCGCCTGATGCAGGGCCGGGACCTGCTCTGGGTACTCGGCCATCAGACGAGCGCGAAGGACATCGCCGAACAGGTGGTGGTACCGGTACCAGGAACGCTCAGCGTCCAGCGGGACCAAGAACACGTTGCCGCGGTCCAGCTCCGCCAGCACCTGGCCGCCGTACGACCCGCCGGTGACTGCGTCGCACAAGGGACCGGTCAGCCGGTAGAGGATTGCGGTCCGCAGCAGAAAGTCCCGCACTTCCGCACCTTGGCGGGCAAGGACCTCGTCCACCAAGTAGTCGATGACGAAGCGGTTGCTGCCCGCGAAGGCCCCGATGAACTCGGCAACGTCGCCGCGGTCCGAAACATCGCGCAGCGAGAGCGCCGCCAACTGGAGACCGGCGATCCAGCCCTCGGTCCGTTCCTCCAGCGCCTGCACGTCGCCCTCGGTGAGGTGCAGGCCCATCATCTCGTTGAGGAACTCCATCGCCTCGGCCGGCGCGAAGCGCAGATCCGCGGCCCGGACCTCCGTCAATTGCCCGCGACTCCGCAGCCGTGAGAGCGGTAGCGGCGGATCCGAGCGCGTCGCCACCAGTAGGTGCAGCTGATCCGGCCCGTGGTCGAGCAGGAAGGTCATCGCCTCGTGCACCTCAGGCGCTTCGATCACGTGGTAGTCGTCGAGCACGAGCAGCCAATCGGGGCCGGGCCTCTGCTGCCCGGCGCGGACGAGTTCGTTGACGAGCGTGGTCAGTGCAGCGGACGTGGGCGCGGCCTCCAGCGCGGCTGGATCCAGGTCGAGACCGGCACCGGCCAGCGCTGCCCACAGGTGTGCCAAGAAACGCGGCAGCGCGTTGTCGCCTTCGTCGAGAGACAGCCATCCCACTCGCTCTTGGCTCGCCGCCCAGTCGCTGAGGAGCGTGGTCTTGCCGAAGCCGGCCGGCGCGGAGACGAGGGTGAGCCGGTGACCGCGGCTCAGGGTGCTGTCCAACCGGTCGGCAAGTCGTGGGCGCGCGACCAGTTCGGACCGCCTGGCCGGCGGGAACAACTTGGTGGCGAGCACCGGAGTCGACACGTACGGATCATAGGTCCCCAGTCGGTTGACGCCCATGCGCTGGCTGAACTTAGTTCAACTAAGCTGTCGGGTATGCCGAGGGATACGTTGACTGCCGAGCAGATCGTCAGTGCCGCCATCACCCTGCTGGACGAGGAAGGCCTGGACGGGCTGAATATGCGGGCCTTGGGCAACAGACTCGAGTCCGCCGCGACGGCGATCTACTGGCATATCAAGACCAAGGACGAGTTGGTCCGGCTCGCGGGGGACGCGATCTGGACGGAGATCGAGCTACCGGATCTCGACGGCACCGAGTGGCGGGACGCCGCGACAGCGATGGCCACCGGATTGCACGAGATGCTGACGCGGCATCCGTGGTTCGGTCAGGCGTTGGGGAGTCACCTGATGTACGGGCCGGGCAAGGCGCAGTACGACGACCGCAGCCTGGAACTCTACGAGCAGGCCGGATTCGCTCCCGCGGATGCGGATCGGGCCGCCGCCACAGTGTTCATCTACGTCGCCGGAAGCACCCTCGGGTCGGCCGCGCAGGTCTCGCTGAGCCGGCGGTTGAGCCGCTCCGGACGCGACGCCGACCAGGTACTGGACGACACCATGACTAAGGCGAAGGAGGTAGCGATGGACTACCCGAACCTCCGCAAACGCCTGGCCACCACCGCCGCGGAGGAGTACGGCGCCGCCCCCGACAGCACCTTCGACTTCGGCCTCCAAACCATCCTCGACGGCCTCCAATCCCGCCTCACCCCACCCCGCTGACCCACCGGCGGATAACCCCCAATCTCAGGGGTTAACCCCCGAGGTTGGGGGTTGTCCACTCTGTATGCGAGGGGGCAACCCACCATTTGGGGGGTTAACCCCTCAAATGCGCACCAACAGCTGGCCGCTGAAGCTGACCAACGCCCGCCGCCCGAAGCCGCAATTCAGCCGCCACCGGCGGCGGCGAACACCCGCCACCGAGCGCAGCTAGACACCCGCCGCCGAAGCGGCTGAGCATCGCCGCATCCCACTGACCGACCGGCGAGCCCGCGATTTCAGGGGTTAACCCCCGAGGTTGTGGGTTGCCCCCCGAGATTCTCAGTAGGCAACCCACAACCCGAGGGGTTAACCGGCTCTCCTGACGCATGTGTGGGTGATTTGAGCGCGCCTTGAGTGGCGCACGCCGTTCCCTGTCTAGGTTTCTGAGCTGTCGAGGAACAGGAACCTGGTGGTCAGGAGAACGGCGTGCGTGCGGACAGCTTATGGCGTGCGGTTTTGGGGGTCGAGCAGACGGTCGTCGAGGACGTCTGGTTCGACGAGGACGAGCTAGTTGTGGTGGTGTCCGTGCGGCCGGTGGCCCGGCAGCGGGGGCGGTGTGGGCGGTGCCGGCGTCACTGCTCGGGGTATGACCAGGGCCGTGGCGGGCGGCGGCGGTGGCGGGGGCTGGATCTGGGCACGGTGCGGGTGTTTGTGGAGGCCGATTCGGTGCGGGTGACCTGCCCCGACCACGGGGTGGTGGTCGCTCATGTCCCGTGGGCCCGGCACGACGCGGGGCATACCCGCATGTTCGATGACCAGGT
>NZ_SLWN01000004.1 GCF_004342025.1 Kribbella steppae
CGTCACCCTCGAACCCGCCGCCTGAACCACAACCGGCTCCCCTGCGCTCCACCGGCATCTTGCCGCACGCCCGACCCGGTCCATTTTCGGATTAGCGAGCAGCGCCGCGCAGCACGCGGGGAATTGAGAGACGTGCCCTAGTCACAAATGAGCCCGCTGTTTTGTCTTAGTTAGTGAATAGTCGGACAGACGGAGGCAGCAGTGCGCAGGATCCTTGTGGTCGGTGGCGGGTACGCCGGTTTCTACGCGGCATGGAAGCTGGAGAAGAAGCTTCGCAAGGGTGAGGCCGAGATCGTCGTGATCGATCCGCGGCCGTACATGACCTACCAGCCGTTCCTGCCGGAGGTCGTCTCCGGCTCCATCGAGGCTCGGCACGCCGCGATCTCGTTGCGGCGGAATCTGCGCCGGAGCAGGCTCGTCGCCGGCTCGGTCACGTCGATCGAGCACGCCCGGCGGACCGTGACGGTCCGGCCGCTGCAAGGGCCCGAGTTCGACATGCCGTACGACATCATCGTGGTGACCGCGGGTGCGGTGACCCGGACCTTCGCCCTGCCCGGCGTGGCCGAACGCGCGATCGGGATGAAGCACGTCGAGGAGGCGGTCGCGATTCGCGACCGTTTGCTCACCGCCTTCGACGAGGCGTCCGTGCTCCCGCCCGGCCCGCAGCGGCAGCGCCTGCTGACCGTCACCTTCGTGGGCGGCGGCTTCGCCGGCGTGGAAGGCTTCGCGGAACTCCTCTCCCTCGCCAACGGACTGCTGAAGTCCTATCCCGAACTCGCGCCGAGCGACCTCGCCTTCCACCTGGTGGAGGCGACCCAGCGCATCCTGCCGGAGGTCGGCGACGGCCCAGCCAAGTGGGTGCGCTCGACGCTCGAGCGCAAGGGAGCGCAGGTCCACCTCGGCACCACCCTCGTGTCGGCCGCGGACGGTCAGGTCGTGTTGTCCGACGGGTCGGAGTACGAGTCGGATCTGATCGTTTGGACAACCGGCAACGCCGCGACCCGGCTGGTCCGCAGCCACACCGACCTCCCCGTCACCGCACGCGGCCTGATCCAGGCCCGGGCCGACCTCCGGGTCGGCACCGAGACCGACCCGGTGCCGGACGCGTGGGCGGCCGGGGACGACGCTGCGGTTCCCGACCTCGCGTCGCCGGTGCCGGGATCGTTCACGGTGCCGAACGCGCAGAACGCCGTACGGCAGGGGAAGTTGCTGGCGAAGAACCTGCTGCGGACACTGCGCGGGCGCAAGCCGAAGAACTACGTCCATCACACGCTCGGGGCCGTTGCCACCCTCGGCTTGGGCAAGGGGATCTTCCAGTACAAGCGGATCGTGGTTAAGGGCTTCCTCGCGTGGCTCATGCACCGCGGCTACCACGTTCTTGCGGTCCCGACCTGGGACCGGAAGGTGCGGGTGCTCGCGGTGTGGCTGGCCGCCGCCTTCTACGGCCGGGACATCGTCTCGCTGGCTTCGGTGCAGCGGCCCCGAGACGCTTTCGTGAACGAGGCCGACGTACCGATGCTGGACTCCCGCTCCGCCTGAATCAGCGTTGCGGATTGGTGCACAGGAACGGCGGGCGCGTGCCGCCGGAGTGGTAGTGGTACTGCTTGCCGGCGGCCTCAAGGATGATGCGGGAGCCCGGCACCAGGGCCTGGGTGTAGTTCATCCCCGGCTCCGGGCAGCCGAGGCTGCCGTCCGGCCAGGTGACTTCGCTGGAGCTGACCACGGTCACCTGTGCCGCCTCGACGCCCAGCCGCTTGGCGAGGTCGGCCTTGGCCTGCTCGACCGGACCGGACGCCGCCGCAGGCGTCTCGGGGAGGGGTCTGCTGTTCACCGTCGGTTGTCCTTCCGCTCCGGACTCATTGCCACACGCAACCAATAGCGCCGCCACGACGACGGCGACCACACCGAACCTTCGCATCCCGATCACCTCCCACTATGGACGCCCGGCCTGCCCGGATCGTTGCAGGGTCAGTTGTTCAGGTGCTGTTTCCCCGGTGTCAGCCGGCCAGGGGCAGGATCGCCTGGGGCCGCCCGCCCGCCAACGTACCGAGGAGCACCGCCATGTCTGTTGCCCGCCGTTCCGTCCTCCGGGGTGCCGCCGCCGGCGCCGCGGGGGTCGGTTTCGCCACCGTCGGCACCGTCCCGTCGCTCGCCGAGGCCACGCCCGGTCCGCGGCAGTCGCCGTACCCGACGCATCGGCCGTTCCCGCCGCTGCTGGACGACCCCGACGGCATCCTCGCCCTGCCGCCGGGCTTCAAGTACCGGATCGTCACCCGGGCCGGCGAGACCAAGCTCACGACCGGGCAGCCGACCCCGTCCCTGCATGACGGTACGGCGGTCTTCGACGCCGGCCGGAACAAGTACCTGCTGATCCAGAACCACGAGGTCGGCAGCGCCAGCGAACTCGGCGTACCGCCGATCGAGGGCACCGTGTACGACGCCGGCGTCGGCGCGGCCGGAGGTTGCACCGTCATCTCCGTCGACCGGGACGGCAAGAACCTCGGCGAGTGGGTCGGCATCTCCGGCACACTCACCAACTGCGCCGGCGGACACACGCCGTGGGGCACTTGGCTGACCTGCGAGGAGACCGAGTCCAAGGCGAACGGCACGACCCGGCTGAAGGACCACGGCTACGTCTTCGAGGTTTGGGGCGACGGTAAGACCGCGCACCCCGTCCCGCTCAAGGCGCTCGGACGCTATGCGCACGAAGCCCTCGCGGTCGACAAGGACCGCAACCACATCTACCTGTCCGAGGACGCATCCGGACCGAACGGCCTCTTCTACCGCTGGTCCGCTCCACACGGGTACAAGCTCGGGCCGACCAGCTGGCGGCAGCTGGCCGACGTCGGCTTCGGCACCCTCGAGGCGATGGCCATCCTCGGCGACGACGGCAAGCCGATCCCGGATGTCGCCTACCTGACGTCCGCCCAACTGCTCCGGCCGTTCCGGGTCGCCTGGGTCCCGGTCCCCGACCGTGACGCGGTCTCGGTCTCCTGCCGCAAGCAGTTCACCGACGACAAGGTCACCCGCGGCAAGAAGTTCGAAGGAGTCTTCGGCACCGACGAGGGCGTGTACGTCGTCAACTCGTACGCCGAGGCCGGCACCACCGATCTGCCGGGCGACGCCGTACCGCACGACGGCATGGTCTGGTTCTACAACTACCAGGCCCGGACCATCCAGCTGGTCACCTACTTCCCGGACAACGCCGCGGCCGACAAGGGCTCCGAGGCGCGGTACGACGACTACAACTTCGACAGCCCGGACAACGTCACCGTCACCCCGTGGGGTTCGCTCGTCCTCGCCGAGGACGGCAACGCCAGCAGCCACGTGCTGAGCTCGACGCCGGGCGGACCGACGTACGCGATCGTCCGCAATATGCTGAACGACTCCGAGTTCACCGGACCGGCCTTCTCCGACGACGGCAAGGTCCTCTTCGTCAATATGCAGACCCCCGGCATCACCTTCGCGATCACCGGCCCGTGGCGCGACTACCTGGGCTGACCTGGTCCAGCGTCCTCGAGGGGGTTGCGATGCTTGTCGGTGGGGGCGGGTAGGAAGGAGGTATGAGATACAGCGTGATTCTTCCGGGCGGTACGGCGGTCGAGCAGCTCGAGCAGGCTGTGCTCGCCGAGGAGGCCGGGTGGGACGGGGTGTTCGTCTGGGAGGCGGCGTACGGCGTCGACGCGTGGAGTCTGCTGAGCGCCATCGCCGCCCGGACGAGCCGGATCCGCCTCGGCACGATGCTGACTCCACTCCCCTGGCGACGGCCGTGGAAGGTGGCCAGCCAGGTGGTCACGCTGGACCAGATCTCGGCCGGTCGGGCGACGCTGGCGGTCGGGCTCGGCGCGATCGAGACCGACCTGCCGCTGACCGGCGAGGAGCTGGACCTGCGGACCCGGGCCGCAATGATGGACGAGGGCATCGACCTGATCCGCGAGCTCTGGGCCGGGCGCTCCAGCTATCACGGCGAGCACTACTCGTACGAGTGCGCCCGTAATGACCTGGTCGAGGTGGGACGACCAGTGCAGGCGCGCATCCCGATCTGGGTCGTCGGTGCGTGGCCGCGACCCAAGTCGATGCGCCGGGTCCTGCGCTGCGACGGCGTACTGCCGCAGTACCCACCGGGCAAGGACTCTCCGGAGGAGCTCCGGGCCCTCCGCGCCTGGCTGACCGAACAGGGCGGCTCACCGGAGCTGGACGTGATCGCCGAAGGCGAGACCGACCCGTCGACTGCCGCCGCCGAGGTCAGTCCGTGGGCGGTCGCGGGCGCGACCTGGTGGCTGGAGACGCGGTGGGAAATGCCGCACAACTCTCCCGAACGCATGCAGCAGGTCCGCGACCGCATCACCGCCGGTCCACCGACGGGCTCCGACTGACATCAGGCTTGTGTACGGCGCCCGAGGCCAGGAGGTACTGCCCGACGGCGTACGTCGACATCACCAGAGCGCCGCGCCCCGGGAAGTCGCGACCAGCCAGGCGCATGGCGATCAGGGCGTCGGAGATGAGGAAGAGCGTGCCGCCCAGACCGCTGCGGGGATTGTGCCAGCGGGACGCGATGGCGGTTGCGGTCAGCAACAGCGCGTAGGCGGCGACCGGCACTCGCTGACCGCCGAGCCCCGGTGAGAGCACCGCGACCAGGGCGGCCCACAGAGCGCCGTACGCCGCCACTACCCGCCACGACCGTTGCCCGGGCTCGGCCAGGAAGACCGCCAGGTAGCACGCGTGCGCCGCGGCGAAGGCAGCGATCCCAGCCAGTTGCAGATCCGTCTCCAGCAACAGGTCACCGGCCGCCGAGGCCAGTAGTGCGGCCTGCAGCAAGGGCGGTGCCTGCTCGGTCCGCGACCAGGACAGCAGCAACGGCATCAGCGACACCTTGCTCGCCTGCTTCAGCACCTTGACGTCACACCCGACGGCAACCACCTGAACCACCGTCGCACCCCAGTACGCCGCCAACCGCCGCCGGCCCCGTACGAGCTGCCCCAGTCTCATGACGGTGACTCTCCCCCACCCCGGTAAACACCACGGGAACCTTCCGCGTCGAGCCGACACAAGACGGGTGCAAAGGGAGTTTGAGAGTGGACGGGAGCGCTGATGCGCGGCAGTAGCAGTGGAAATAGGTCGTGAGCAGCCTCCAGGCCGTGCACGATGGCCTCATCATGTCGACCAACTCGGATCGGACTCTGTGGGAGCGCGCCACCGACGGCGACTCCGAAGCGTTCGGCCAGTTGTACGACCGGCACGCTCGGGCGATCTACAACTTCCTGTACCGGCGGACCGGGTCCTGGAGCGACGCCGAGGACCTCACCTCGACGGTGTTCCTGCACGCCTGGCGTCGTCGTACCGAGGTCGTCCTCGACCGCGACTCGGCGCTGCCCTGGCTGTTGCGGACCGCCGACTACACGGTCCGGAACGAGTGGCGCGCCAAGTTGCGCTACCGCAAGGCCGTCGCGGCGGCGCAACTGCTGGTGGATCACGTCCGTGACCACGCCGACGACGTCGCCGGACGACTCGACGACGACGAGCGGATCCAACAGGCCCGCGCCTCGCTGAAACGCCTGCCCAAACAGGAACGCGAGATCGTCGAGCTCTGCATCTGGGCGGGCCTCGACCAGCAGGCGGCGGCCGTCGCCCTCAACGTCCCGATCGGCACGGTGAAGTCGCGGCTCTCCCGCGCCCGCAAGCACCTGCGCGAGCTGAACCCTCTGTCCCCCGTGGAGACGCCATCATGACCATGTCCCCGCCGGAGTACGACCTCCGCCCCGAAACCCGCGCCCGCCAGCGCGCCGAACTGATCGCCATCGTCTCGCAGGAGACAGCGACCCCGCCACGACGCCGCCTGGTCCCGCTGGTGGCCGCCGCGGCCGTCGTCGCCATCACCGCGGGCCTCGCGGTCGGCCTGCCGGCACTGCGGAGCGACAACGGGCAGCCGCCGGTGAGCGGCACGAACAAGTCCCAGCCGGCCACCGTCGAACCGCTGAGCGACGCGGACAAGGCGCGGCTCGGCAAGATCTGTTTGGGGCGGTCCCGGACCCCCTACGTCAAACCGGGGCAGGAAGAGCTCGAGGTGAACGACGGGTTCAGATTCTCGAACGCTCCGGGTGACGCCTTCATCACTACCTGGGTGGTCATCCGCCACAGGCCCTTCGCCCTGTGGACGGCCTGCGGGATGAACTCCGAGGGCAAGCTGCTGCAGGTGGTCTCGAACGCCAGGGACCGGGTCCTCTATCACGAAGTGGACAACCGCGCGATCGGCGCCGGCTCCTATGCGGCCCATGTCACCCGGATCACGATTGCCGTTGGCAACCAGGCGCCGGTCGACGCCGTGCTCCGCCACGGGTTCTTCTACGCCCCGGTCCCGTACGTCCGGGTCCGCGGCCCACACACCGCCGCGACGCCGCTCCCCTACACGGTCCGGGGGTACGACGCCGTCGGCCAACTGGTGTACACCAGCCCGAAGAACGACGGGGAATGGCGCGCGGCGTTGAACCCGTGCTACATCGGCAAGCCGGTCACCGGAACGGGCAGGATTCCGGGTCCTGGCCCGAAGATCTGTCGGCGCAGCTTCAGCTGGAACTACCTGCCGCAGTGAGATCGATTCCGAAGCCTGGTCGGTCGGACAGGATGAGGGTGCCGTCGGACAACTGGTAGCCGTCGCCGTCGGTGCCGAGGGTGTGACCGGGCACGCCTTCGACGATGGGGACGTTCCCCAGGCCGGCGGCGATATGGGCGGCGTACAGGGTCTTGAGGGGCAGGCCCCAGGCGTGCGGTGAGGCCTCGGTGGACGACGCCGTCAGGGCCGGCATGAGTCGCCGCCAGGCGGTGAGGCCGTAGCCGACGGCATCCATCAGCGCGACATCGAGGAGATCGGCCCGGGCGAGCCGCAGGATCTGGTCCACGTTCGGATCGAACTCCCCGTCGGCGATCTTCGGCCGCCATGGCAATGTGGCGAGGTGTGCGCGCAGGAACTCCAGGTCCTCGCGGCGCTCGGCGTACACCTCCTCGATCCAGTACAGGCGGCAGTCGGACACCGCGGCGAGGTACTCGGTGAGTGCGTTCACGCTGAAGCCGTCGTTCGGGTCGACCAGGATGTCCGCCTCGGGATAGAGCTCGCGGGCGAGCCGGGTCACCTCGATGTCGCGATCGAGGCCGGCCTGGTACGGCATCCAGCGGTACCCGCGGCCGAGCTTCAGCTTGAAGTCGCGGAACCCGAACTCGTGGTCCTGCGCGAGGTTCTGCTTGATCGCGGTCAGCCCCGCCGGCGCCTCCTGCGGGTCGAGATCGTCGAGATAGATCCCGCCGCTGTAGCACCGCACCTGCGCCGACCCGGCCGCCCCGAGCATCGCGTACACCGGTACGTCGAGAATCCGCGCCGCCAGATCGTGCAGCGCATAATCCAGGAACTCCGCCCCCGGCTCGATCACGCCGAGCTCCGGATCGATCAACTCGGCCACGTTCCTGCCGATCAGCGCTGCCGGATCCCCAGTCGACAATGGCAGTCCCCACCCCGTCGCGCCCCGATCGGTCTCGACGACGTACGCCGTCTCGACTCCGCCCCTCCCGTGATGCCCCCGAAACGAGTTCCGCCCCACCTCCCGGATGTACTCGGCCCCAACCTGTGCCGTACCGATCCCCGTGATCACATGCCGAGAAAGGCTCATCAGTCCTCCATGCCGCCGACGCCAAAACATCTCCCAGCATGCCGTGCCCACGGACCCGACGGGCTAGTCGAGCGTGGCGAGCAACTGGTTGAGACAGACGTAAGCGCCCGGCCGAATGAGTGGTACGGCGTCATCAGAACCGTTCCCGGCCTGCTTGGACGGTTCGCATTTCCGTCCGGCCTCGTCGGCGACGGCAGTCTTCAACCGGGTAATGCTGTCGGCCGACAAGGTCCAGCCGAGAGGTGCCTCGACGGATGGCCGGGTCAGCGGAGCCGCGATCACGATCCCGTGCGGCACCTCCCGATGCAGTGCTCTGACTGCCTGTTGGCAGGTGGGCGAGCTGATCGGACATGGATCGGCGATGCCGGTGGCGACGCGTTGCAGCAGCGTGCCTGATGTGGTCTGCACTGCCTTGGCGTTGCGGCCGGCCAACGGCACCAGGAGTTCGGTGGACAGGCCCTGCGGTGGCTCCACGATGTCACCGCGCGCGGCGTCCTCAAGGAACAGCACCACCGGAACGACCGGCGGGCTGTCGGGACTGCTGGCGTTGTAATTCCGCACCACCTGAACGAGCATCGGCGCGATGTCCGACAGCGTGCCGAGTCCGGCCGCTTCGGCGTACCCGCCGTCGATCAATTGAAGATCAGGCCTGGTCTCGTCCACGGGCTCGCAGGAGATCCGGCCGCCCGGCGTGACCGTCGGGAATCGCGCCGACAGCATGGCCGCCGTGGCCCAGGACATCCCCTCCACGCAGGGTCCGTACGCGTCCTGGAGGTCCAGAGACGCGGCCGGTTGCGCCGTCTGACCGCTGCAGTTCGCCCGATCCGCGTCTGTTCCGACGGGACGTGACGCGAGCCCGGTCGTCAGCTCGACCTGGCTGATGAGTACCCGGCATCCCCGGCCCGCGACCGCCGAGTTGAACACGAGGACGCCGCCCGGGCCCGAGACCTTGGTGTCGAACTGCTCCTTCAGCGACCCGACCTCCGATTCCCAGTACGTCTCGATCAGGCCGGCCCGATCCCGCCAGGCGAAGTCGCCGTTGCTGTACGACGGGATCCGCAGCCCGGTGCCGCCGCCGACGAGATCTCCGGCGAGCAGACCTGCCATCGCGGCAGCCAACGCATTCGGTTCCGCGAGCTTCTCGGCGTACCCGATCTTCGCCTTCTCGATGTCGTCACCCCGCGACAACGCCAGCCCGACCGAGCCTCCACTGACCCCACTCGACAAGAAGACCGCCGTACGCGCGCACTTGGCGGTGCGGAAGGTGTCAAGCACCGCAGCCGTCCAGACCGCCGCCCGCACCCCACCCCCACTCGCCGCCACCAGCACCATCGGCCGAACCTTCGTCCCATCGATGTCCTGCTCACAACCGGCGCTTCGCTCCAGCCACTTCTTGAATTCGCCGTCCAGGTTGCCACGCGGCAAAGCATCGAGCTGCTGCGCCCCGGCATCCTGACTGGCACGTATCGCGTGCAGTTGCGGATCCCCGCCGGACGCCGACGCCACGAGGGTAAGTGCGATCAGCAAGGTCAGCAGCGGCGTGGCGCCCATTCCGACGGACCGGAAGATCGGCGGCGGGTCGGAACGCTGCAGCCGAACGATCATGATTCCGAGGATGAAGGCCCAGGCACCGAGCGTCAGCAGGGTCGTCGCGACCACACCGGCATGCCGAGTCATCGTGGCCGGAAGCAGCATCAAGGCAAGGATCCACGCGACCGACGCGACGATCAGACCGACACCTACTGCGATCGCTCGTCCTTGTGGAGGCGTCGGTGTCCTCGGATCCAGGAAGTGTCGCAGACCGCTCGCATTCGCACCGGCCGGCTCAGGTGGCCTCAGCGCACGTGTTGCCAACACGATCAGCGGCATCACCACGACGGCGAAGACAACGCCTCCGATCAGCACGATGAGTCGAACCGACCACACCGTCCCGATCGGCAGACCGAACACCACCTCGACGAACGTCTGCCCTTGTCCTCGAGGGCCGAGCATGACCGGCGCGACCAGCGAACGAACCAGTCCAAGCCCGGCCAGTACCCAAAGACTCGCGGCCAGCAGGTCACCGGCACGCCAGACATCGCGTGCGAACCGTATGTTCTCCTCCCGGCTCGGCGGCGGCTCATCCGGCGGCGGAGCGACCGCCGGAACGGCGGGTGAACGCAGCAAGCGCCGGAGCATGCGGATGAACCGGCGCCAGGCCGCAACGATAGACCGCCAGAGCGCAACGACCCGCGACCGCCAGCGCGCCAGGACCGGCGAGCGCTCCAACCTGCGGTCCCACCATCGTTTGACAGCTCGCGGAACGACAGACAGCGCAAGAACGCCGAGAGGGAACGCGGACGCCACGACGACTGAGCCCCAGCCGACGTCGATCTTCAACACCCCGAGGATGACGGCAACGATCCACGGCGCGATCGCCGCAGCCAGCCACCATCGCCAGCGCCAGTGCCGATCCGGGGGCGCGCCCGGCGGCGGTGCCGTCGAGCCGACCTGCTCGTTCCACACCCGCTCGGCGCGCAGACGACCCAGCACGAAGAGATAGATGCTGACGACCATGGTTGCGGCGGCCGCCCAGATCGCGTGCCACTGACCTTGACGGTCGCCGTCCAGCCACGACCGTTGCACATCGGGCAACTGATCCCAGATGTTCGGCAACGGGACGATGGACAAGATCCCGAAGAGTGCCACCACCAGGAACGACAGGCGCTGCTTCTTGAGCGCCCTCAGCACCCGCATTCCTCCGTCCCGCAGGGCGTGCCGGCGACCGTCGTCGACCAGAATCGCCAGGACCAGGATGCCGGCGGCGATCCATTTGAAGGTTGCGACGCCGGACAGGATGAATGCCCAGACATCCGAGACGCGTCCAGTGGCGAGCAGACCGGCAGCGATGAGGAGTCCGACCGTCTCGATCACCTCGAGAGTCAGGAGAACTTTCAGCGCCTTCCTGGCTTGCGAACAGGTGCGAACGAATTTCCACAGCAGCCAGCCGTAGCCGACGTACAAGGCGATATCGAAGATCGCATGCAGCGCGATCCACCCGGCCACCGGTGTCGGGTCATCGACCTGCACCCAGACGTCCCACGTGTCGCGCCCACCGAACAGCGCCAACCCGACAACGTCGGTGACGGACCGGCTCTGACCGGCATCGGTCAACGCCCCGGTCACCAGCCGATCGATCTCACTCATACAGATGGCGCCGATCAGCAGCAGGATGACCGGCGTCGCAAACCAGTAATTCAGCGCGGGCCCCGCCGGAGTATCGGCGTCGGCAATCGGCTCGGTCTCCACAAATGCCCCCTCGTCACACGAAATCAGCACAAATCGCAGGGGGCTCGACTCAGTGAACTCTCCACCGTCCCCACCGTCAACAACGCCCAGGTATCGATTACTTCGATTCGATTCCGCACAATCCCTTGACTATGTCTGTTTGCGGAGGAGGCCACTGACGCCGGCCAGGAGGATCGCTGCGAAGACCCAGGCCATCAGACGCATGGCGTGAAATGCGCCTGTGAGGGTCCAGGAATCATCCGGCGGCGTCCAGGTATGGCCGGGACCGATGACCGGAAAGGCGGTTGCGAGGCCGTAGGCCAGCGGATCCAGGCAAGGTACGTCCCACCCGGTGGAGCAGAGCCCGGCAGGAACGCGGCCGGGAACAGGAGACATTTGGCTCGCGAGGTCCGCACGGATGGCAGTGCTGGTTGCCGTAGTGAACTGGTCTCCCCAGACCGCGGTCAAGGTGGTCGCAACCAAGAGGATGAGGACGAGCCAGGCCAATGCCACGAGCGGGTAGTACCCGTGCCCGGTGGTCACCCGGTACGCCTGCCGGGTGAGCCACACCAGTTTGGACGTGTTCTTCGTCGACCGTAGTGCCGACTTGTACCTCATCCAGCGCGCATCCGGCGATTGCCCGTTGCGATCGTAGATCGCGGCCAACGCCTGCCAGGGCTGCGCGGCCGCTTGGGTCGACAGCCACGCGGCGGCGGCTCGCCGATCGGTCCTGATCACTCCATTGACATCTTGGAGGGTCCATCCTGTTGCATCACCCAACGTCGGCAAGGAACCAGGCGTGTCACCGACTTCGAGTAGCTGGATCTCAGCTCCCGCCATGCTGACGCTGCCCACCGCGGAGAACCCGTTGCTCAGCAGAAGCTTGCGGTCACACTTCAATCCGTCCGCGACAAGGCTTCGTCCCTTGCTGTCGATTCCACCGAGCTCCGCACCGCTCAAGCTGACTTGACCACCGATCCGCGCACCTGCCAATCGGACGGCGCCGGCAGTGGTGAACCCACTGTTCATCGCCAGCCTGGTGTCGACTCGCAATCGGTCCGCAACCAAGCTGCTGCCAGTGTCGTTGGTGCCCTTGATCTGAGCACCCGCCATCGACACACTGCCGGTGACCTGTGCACTCGGCAATCGGATCGCTCCTGTGCAGACCAGCGAACCGAGGTACACGTTGTCGTCGACCCGGAGGCGATCGGCGACCAGGCTGGTGCGCTTGCGGTTTGTCCAAGGAGCTTGGCCCCGGTCATGCTGAGGTGTCCGGCCAACCGCGCTCCGATGAGCTTAACCGCCCCGTGTGCGATGAAGTCCTCGTCGAGACTGGTGTTGTCGTCGACTCGGAGACGAGCCGCCACCAGGCTGACCCCGTCGTCGTCGGCGCCGAGAAGATGCGCGCCTCGCATCGTCAGCTCACCCCCGATGTGACCGCCGACAAGCCGAATCGCTCCATCGGCGGTCAACTCCGGGCCGAAGACAGCGTTGCCGGTGACCTTCAAGCTGTCGGCGACGAAGGCGTTGCCAGCGGCATCTCGGCCGAGCAGAGACGCATCGCGCACAGCCAGCTGGGCACCGACGCCGGCGCCGACCAATCGCACCGTTCCCGCAGAGGTGAATCCATTCGACATGCTCACCTTGCCATCGACCCGCACACCGTCCGCGGCCAGGCTGACCCGGTCGGCGTCGGCGCCGGTCAGCTTCGCACCGTCGAGCACAAAATCGCCTCCGACGTGGCTGCCCGTCAGCCGAATGGTGCCCATCGAGCTGAATCCCTCATCCAGGTGGACGCTGTCGGCGACCCGCAGACCGTCGCCGATCAGACTGGCGCCGTCGTCGCCTCTGCCTTCCAGAGCCGCCCCATGCAAGCTCAGGTGCCCAGCCACCAGGCATCCACTCAGCAACAATCTTCCGCTGAACGCGCTCCCATCCAACTCGAGGCTCCGCAGCCTCGACTGCTCGGCAACGACGTCGTTCACGAATCGGCAACACGCAAATCTCAAGGGGAAGTCAACGACCGCTCCGGATAGATCCAAGACCCCTTCTATGACAGCTCCCTGGATCGTCAACCCCTTCGGGTCGGCCGGGCCGGTTCTGCCGATCACCGACGCGCGCACCTCATCAGCGGAGATCGTCAGCGCCGTAGGTGCCGGGCTCCTGAACACCGGACGCCAGACCGGAAGCCCCGCACCGAGGACGACCGCATTCCACTCCTCCGGCTCACCAAGCCCTGGCCGATCATTCTGTTGTCGCATCGCGCTCTCTCATGTGCGCCGCCGTACGAGGACTGATAACGGATGACAAGCCGATCGCCGTACCTGCCATGCCTCCTGAAGGTCGTCAACGCCCGCCGGGTCTCCAAACTGTCCTGGTTCACCGGACCGCGGCCGCGCATCGTCGTACGACATGTGGTTCCCCCCACGTGATGCCGCGTATTGGTAGCTATATCGCCGGGCGTCATCGGGTGTTACGCACCGACGCGTTAATGAGGTCAGGAATTTTCGCACTCACGAAGCCGAGCGAGTCAAAAGCCCACCTGCTGGTGCGTTTCGGCGTAACGAAAAGCTCAGGTGACCGATACGTCTGGCTTGGCCGCCGGCCGAATTGTCTCGAGGGCGATCGGCGCTGTACTTCGATTGAGCTTGCGCGATGTTGTGGGTCGCGCGTCGGAGGAGCGGGGCGGAGCGTTGGATCGAGCGGTGGACCACGTGGTCGGGTGGGTAGCGCACCAGGATCTCCGCGATCCGGGCGTCCACCGTGCCGCGCCTGCCCCAGCACGCCCGCCAGCGACCGAGCACACGCAGCCCCCTGGGGATGAGCCCACCGCCGAGGCAACTCATCTTCGAGGAGACGCTGCGCTAGGCGGTGGGCTTCGTCGGGTCTGAGCACGAGACCGACGGTATGCCTGACCCTCGGGGGCGGGATGCTTTGGGGACGATCGAGGAGGGTGGATGTCGGACTGGTATCAGGAGCACCGGCAGAATGAGGAGCTCGAGGAGCTTCGGAGCGAGATGTCGCGGGCGTGGTCGGAGGCCTCGAACCTGCGGTCGCGGGTCTCGCAGTTGCAGGGCAGCCTGGATTCGCGGTTGCAGCGGCTGACGGCTGCGTTCGATGCCTTCGTGGAGTTGTCCGACGTCCGGTACGAGCTGATCGGGTTCGCTGCCGCCGCGGAGGTACGGCGGCATGCCGGTCAGGTGCTGACCGCGCTGGCATCAGCCCAGCAGCCACCGCCGGCCGGCCCCACGTTCCCCAACTACTGGTTGCAGCCGGCGGTCGAGGCGATCCGCAGCCTGTCGATCGAGACGACCGAGTTGCCGGACGGACCGTTGTCGGAGGCAATGGCTCTCGATCACGAGCGTACGTCGATCTTCCTCTGCCTTGCCCTGGCCGCGCTCGGACGTCGCGACCTGGTCCAGACGACCTGGCTGGAAACAGCTTTCGGTACTTCGGCCGACGGCAAGGTCACCCGGTTGCAGCGCGCACTGTGGTCCACCGGTGCTCGCGGCGGCCTGGGTGCGGAAGGCCTGACCCTGATCGTCGAGCGGCTGCAGGAACACACCAAGGGCCTGAGCTGGCTCGAGACCGTCAAGAGCCGGGCCAAGCCGGCGAAGGTCACCGGCCCGTCCTTCACCGAGGTCGCCACCGCGAGGAACGCCAGCGCTCAGCTCAGTCAGCTCCGCCCGGCCGTCGAGCTGATCGCCGGCGATACCGCCGTCCGCGAGCCCGATCGTGATCTCGCGTACGGCGAACCCGACCCGGACAGCGCCTCGGCCGTCCTGCGAATGCTGATCTCCGAAGGCAGCGAGCCCGAACGCGAGCCGCTGGCCCGTGTCGCCGAGCTACGCACCCGGATCACCGACATCGCGGCCGCTCCCGGGGCGATCACCGACCCGGTCGACACGATCGAGAACCTGCTCCGGGCCGACCTGCGTCGCGACGACGAACCGCATCTGTCCGCGACCGCGCTGCGAGTGGTCTCGGACGGCGTACTGACCGAAGCGGAGGAGCTCGCCAAGACCGCCAACTCCCTCACGCCGACCGAGGTCGTCTGCGAGTTCGGCCGGCGCAAGATCACCGTGCTCCCGGATGGCGCCGACTCGCAGTCGATGGCGGCTGCCGTTGCCCAGATCAACGCCGAGGCGCCGCCGCTGACTGTGCGGGCTCTGGCCGGACCGATCGCGATCGCCGCGTCCGGTCTGGTGGTTGCTGTCGGCCTCGGCTTCTTGCACCCGTTCTGGATCGTCATCGGGATGGTGATCGTCGGCGTCGCGGGCCACCGCTTCTGGCGGGCCCGTACCCAGGCCGCCGAGGCCAAGGCCGATGCGGCCGACCAGATCGTCCGGCTGAAGGAGAAGGCAACCGAGGCCGCCGCCGAGCTGGCGTCGTACAAGGCGGACGCCCGCGACCGAGAGGCCTCGATCACCGCCGACCTCGACGCGATCCGCAAGCACCTGACCAGCACCTGACGAGCGGCTGATCCAGGCGTCGAGGGCCCCTGACCCTGTTGACGCAGTCCTGATCGAGTAGTCGACTGAGAGGTCATGCCGAGCTGGGAGGGCACGGGATGGACCACTCGATCTGGGCGGAAGGACTGACCAAGCGGTTCGGCGAGACGCAGGCCCTGGCCGGTGTCGACCTGGCGGTACCGACCGGCACAGTCCTCGGCCTGCTCGGCCCGAACGGCGCGGGGAAGACGACCGCGGTCCGTGCGCTGGCGACCCTGCTCCGGCCGGACGAGGGCCGGGCCACGGTCGGCGGGTACGACGTACTGCGGGAGGCGCACAAGGTCCGACATTTGGTCGGGCTCACCGGACAGTACGCCGCAGTCGACGAGAACCTGACCGGCACCGAGAACCTGTTGCTGATCGGACGACTGCTCGGCCAATCCCACCGATCTGACCAAGGGTGTCTTCGATCGACTGCGGTCGTTGCCCATAGCCCGCTGGGCACCACTGGCCGGCCGGATCACGGCGGACCTGGTCAAGCACGCGTGGTCGGTCTTCCTGCTGCTCGCCGTCGGGTACCTGATGGGGTTCCGGGTCGAGACGTCGATGCTGGAGCTGCTCGCGATGGTCGGCCTGGTGCTGGTCTTCGCGTTGGCGTTCTCCTGGATCTCGGTCCTGGTCGGGGTGATCGCCCGTGATCCGGAACAGGTTCAGATCTTCGGCTTCACGGTGCTGTTCCCGGTGACCTTCGTCAGCAATGTCTTCGTCCCGACCGAGACGATGCCGGGCTGGCTGCAGCCGATCGTCGAGGCGAACCCGGTGACCATCCTGTCCGACGCCGCCCGCGGCCTTCTCATCGGCGGCCCGGTCGCAGAGCCGGTCGTGTGGACCCTCGTCTGGGCCGGCGTGATCATGCTCGTCTTCGCACCCATCTCGGTGTTCGCCCTGAAGCGCAAGGTCTGAGGATCAGCGGTCGGACTCGGATTCGACGATCATGCCGGCGAAGGCGAGGAAGATCGCCGCGAACGGACCGGCCAGTGCGACGATCCCCCATGCCCAGTTGCCCGTCCACAACCACACGGTCAGCCCGACCGGGACAGCCAGCAGAGCGAGCAGCAGGACGACCCACATGCATCCCTCGAACGCGCTGTCCGATTCGGCGAAGATCATGGCCAGCGCGACGATCAGCGGCGCCGCGGTGATCGTGGCGATCAGCCCGGTCAAGCCCCACCGCCACTCGCCGGTCAAGGGCCAGGCCGCGATACCGGCGACGAGACAGAGTGCCGAAGCCAGCAGCGGGATCCAGAGCTCCCGCCACCAGCTGACTTCAGCGTCGCGGGCGGTCAAGAAGGACGACCTCGCAGTTGTAGTGCTGGGAGGCCGTCATCGGGCCGCGGAACCAGAGCAGTGGGACTCGGGTCGGGTCGCCCGGGGCAACGATCGGGCGGAGGTTGTCGGCCTCGGAGTTCTCGGTCACCGGCGTCCACGTCGTACCGGCCACGTCAATGCGGGCGTGGAAGATCTCGTGGTGCTCGAGCTCGGTGCCGTTGCGCGGGTCGATCGGGGTGGAGACGTAGAGCGAATCCAGGTCGTACGGGTCGATGGCGACCAGGCCGGTGTAGTCGTTCTCGTGCGGCAGGAGACCTGGACCGGCCTTGGCCAGTTGCCGTACCTGCCACTCCCCGCCCGGGGCCAGACGCGCGTAGAAGAAGCGGTGATCCCGTACGTCGTACCGCCGCGCAAAGGCGTCCTCCGGGTTCTCCGGAGTGTCCTGGCGAGCAAGGAGTACAGCCGCCAGCGTGCCGTCGTCGGAACGCCGGATGTCGATCGTCCAGCAGTGCGTCATCGGCTCGCCGTCCCACAGCGACCCGCCTTCGAGCACTGTGGTCAACTCGACCTGCGACGGCGCATCACCCTTGAGCGCCACCGGGTCCACCACCGTTCCGTCCGTCCGGTGCAGCGCCCCGGCCTCGAGGTAGCCGTGGTAGATCGAGTTGTTGTAGTCGCGCGGATGGTGGTCCGTCGTCACCAGGTCGATCCGCGTCGGCGTCGAGACATACCGCGTGTAGCCGTTGACGTAGCCGACCTTCGGCCGGGTGAACAGCTTGCCGGCGTACGTCCAGGTGTCACCGTCGTCGTCGGAGACCAGCGCACACTGGTCGTCGTTGACCGCGCGAGCGAAGCAGTACAACCGCCCGTCGAGCACGTGCAGGTTCGAGTACGTGACCCCGCGCCCGCCGGTGAACTCGTTCCAGTCGAACGTCTTCACCGGCCCCCACTTCCGCGGATCCCCCGGCTCACTCACTCGCCACCTGGTCAGGTCATCCGTCTTGTGCTTCGTGTAGACCGCGAGCCACCGACCATCCGCCCGCCGCCACAACGCCGGCACGTCATGATCGTCCGCCTCGAACCTCTCATGCAGTACGACGACCTCACTCGCACCGGACCGCAGATCGACGACTGTCAGCTCAACGTTCCCGGCACGCCCGTCACCGCCAGGCCCTTCGGGCGCCGCGATCGACCCAACCACCAACGTCTGACTGTCCGGATCCACCACCGCCCGCTCATCCTGAAACCAGCACCAAGCACCGTTGTCATTGATCACCACAGGTTCACGCATAGGCCCCAAGTCTGCCAGCAAGCGCTTGCCAAGTCGCCCCGAGGCGCGTCAGGCTGATTCTGCGGTGGCTGCTTCGGAGCCGGCGAGGGGGTTCGTTCCGAGGGGACGACTGATGAGTTGGGAACGGATGGCTTGGCGGGCCTCCGTACCACCGATGCCGGCCAGGAGGTCGACGAAGGCCTGGTTGCGGGCGAGGGACGGGTAGTCGTCGGGGAGTCGTTGCTCCAGCTGTTCCAGGTGGGCAGCCAGTCTGTGACGTTCCGCTGCTGAGCGGTCGGGGGCCCGGAGGCCCTGAGCGCGGAAGGTGCGGCTGACGGTCGACCACCAGGGGTCGCCGGCCGGCGGTGGGTTCGAGCCTTTGGCCTGTACGTCGGCGTAGTCGAGGAATTCCAGGATCGGGTCGGCGCCAGAGTCCTCGCTGACCAGGCGTTCGTAGAACGAGGGGTACAGCTGGTGCAGCAGGATGACGGTGATCAGCTGGGCGCTGCCGAGCGGCGGTTGCCGCCAGGCCGGGTTCAGGCGGTACTCGAGGACGAAGCTGTTGATGATCCGCTTGATCCGTCGTGGATTGCGTCCGGTCCGCTCCGCGAGCAGCTCGATGACCGTGTCGTCGACGAGGGCCGTCGTACCGGATCGGTCGGCGTACCCGCGGATCAGGCGCCGAACCCGCTCGTGGTCCGGCGCCGGGACCCGATAGGCGACCTGCACGATCTTCTCCAGGTACGTACGGCCTTCGCTCAAACCTCCCCTGGCCGCACCGGACACGCCGCGGGCCAGGACGGAGAGGTCGCAGCCGATCACGAAGATCAACCCAGGGGCGTCGAGGTACAGCTTGACCGCCTCACAGACGCCGAGTACGACGGCGTCGTCACAGCGGTCCAAGTCGTCGATGAAGACGACGAGTGTCCGGTTGCCCTTGCGCTTGCCATCAGCACCCACCCAGTCTGAGAGCAACCCGTGGATCAGGTCGCGCAGTTCGTTGCGCGACTGCGAGTCGACCGCCATCCGGCTCATCAGTTCGTCGACCAGGCGACTCGCGCCGAGGAAACGCGCCAGCACGAGCGAGCCGATCCGGGCGACACCGACCACGCGTTTACGTCTGGCCAGCTTGCGGATGGATCGGCGGATCAGATTGCTGTCGAGCTCGACCAGCACCGACTTGATCAGCCCCTCGAGTGCGTTGCCTCCCTGCGCCGTCCACGCGTTGAACCGAACCTTCACCATCTCCGGCGGCCCCGGCAGCCGCGCATCGATGTGGTGCAACAGGGTGCTCTTCCCAACCCCCCAACCACCGTCAACCGCCAACACGAACGGCGTCGACTCCCGCGACGCGGCGAGGATCGCCGCGATGTCCCCGGCAACAGCCGACGTTCCGAGCAGATCGTCCAGCTCATCCTCAGCCGGCCTGTCCCCGATCAACACATATCGATCTCCGGTCACCACGGGAACCACGGCCTGGCCAGGCTCGGGTTCGTCGGTGGAGACGATCTTGGCGATCGCTGTCCTGGACGCTTCGGAGACGATCTCGACGATCAGGTCCTCGTCCACCTCGGCGACCAGATCGATGTCGCCGTCCTTCCACTGTCTCTCCCGCTCTGCCTTGCGGCCCCGGATCGCCTTCTCCTCGTCGCGCAGACTCGACGCCAGCTCGAAGTCCTGCGCATCGATCGCCTCCTCCTTCTGCCGGCGGATCGCCGCGATCTCCTCGTCGAGATCGCGCAGATCCGGCGGCTGGGTCATTCGGCGGATGCGCAGCCGGGCGCCGGCCTCGTCGATCAGATCGATCGCACTGTCCGGCAGGAACTGGTGCGTCATGTACTTGTGCGCCAGGACCACGGCCGCGACCAGCGCGGAATCGGTGATCGTCACCCGATGATGGGCCTCGAACTGCTCGCGGACCCCTTTGAGCGACTCGATCGTCCACGCGACACTCGACTCGGCCACGGTGATGGCCTGGAACAGGCCGCCCAGCAGGTTGTCGTTCTCGAGATAGTTGCTGTAGTCATCCAACGTCATCCCGCCGACGACCTGGAGCGAACCATCCAGCAACGCCGGCCGCAGTACGGCGGCAGTGTCGACACCGCTTGTCGCCCCGGCTCGCAGCAGTACGTGCAACTCGTCGACGAACACGATCACGTCGCCTCGGTCGGCGGCCTCGCGCAGCGCGGAATGCAGCTTGGCTACGGTGTCCGCCTTGTCGATCGCCGTCGTCAGCAAGGACTCCGCATCGAGGGCGTAGATCTGCTTGCCGCGCAAGATCTCCGGTACGTCGCGGCGGACGATCAGCTGGGCGATCCCCTCGACGATGGCATGCTTGTTGATCCCGGGCTCGCCGACCAGACACGGGTTGTTCCTGGTCCGGCGGGACAGCACCTGCAGCGTCCGTTCGACCTCCCGCTCGCGGCCGATCACCGGGTAGAGCTTCCCTTCCCGGGCCAGGGATGTCAGATTCTGACCTAGCTTGTCCAGCTCCAAGGTGACGACCTCGGCCGCACCCGGCACCGGCCGGCCGCTCAACAGCTCGATGACCTTGGCTCGCGCGGTATTCAGATCGGCGCCCAGTTTGACCAGCACCTGCGCGGCGACACCCTCGTTCTCGCGGAGGAGACCGAGCAGGATGTGCTCGGTACCGATGTAGTTGTGGTCCAACTGGAGGGCCTCGCGCAGGGCGAACTCCAGCACCCGTTTGGCGCGCGGGGTGAACGGGATGTGCGCACCCGGCCCATCGTCCCCGACGCCGACGACCTCCTCGATCTGCGACCGCACGGCGTCGAGCGAAACCCCGAGGCTCTCGAGAGTCTTGGCGCCGACACCTTCACCCTCCCGGACCAGGCCGAGCAGGACGTGCTCGGTCCCGATGTGGTCGTGCCGGTACTCTCTGGCCTCTTCCTGCGCCAGGACCACCACCGCGCGAGCCCGGTCCGTAAACCTCTCGAACATGCATCCCCCAGCCCTGATCCCTCCCCCCAAGTTGCCCTGAATCAGCGGATGACGCCAGACTCAACCGACAGCCTTCTCCAGTGCGGTGAGGAGGTCGAGGGGGCGGTCGTCGGGCTTGGTGCGGACCTCGTTCATCACGTAGGAGAAGGCAATTCCGCGGGTCGGCCAGGCGCCGTGGCGGGAGCCGCCGGCGCCGCCGTGGCCGAAGACGTCGGCGGGGCGGCCGAGATGGGCTCCGGGGACCTGGAGTTCGAAGCCGGCGCCGTACGCGATCTCGGCTCCCCAGGTCGGCTCGATGCCGCGGCGGATCTCGCGGCGGCCGAGCTCGACTGTCTCGGGTCTCAGGACACCCTCCCCCTCGCCCAGCAGTGAAGCGTAGAAGCGCGCCATGCCGCGGGCGGTCGCGAAACCGCCGACGGCGGCCAGGCCGGCGCTGCGGTACTCGGGGCTGTTCCAGATCTTCTCCGCCCCGGGCACCCAGAGCGGATTGCGGTTGAGCTGCAGCAGCGGGTCGGTCTGTGGTTCGTCCACGAGTACGCCGTCGGGCGCGACCATCGACGTCGCGCGCCAGTGAAGCTCGTCCGGGAGACCGATCCAGACCTCCAGGTCGAGCGGCGTCGCGAACTCCTCGGCGAAGAACTGGCCGGCGGTTCGCCCGTCGACGCGGCGGATGAGTTCGTCGACCAGCCAGCCCCAGGTGATCGCGTGATACATGAAGGCGGCCCGCGGGTCCGTGGCCGGAGCCTGGGCAGCCAAGTGGGCGGCCATCGCGTCGTGGTCGAGCAGGTCGGCGTACCCGGCTTCGACCCAGGCCAGCCGGGCCTGATGGGACAGCACCTCGGCGACCGTCGTCTCGCCGGCCCGGAACTCCGGCCAGTAGCGGCTGAGCGGATCGTCGAGCGACACCTGACCTCGCTGGACCAAGAGCAGAACACACGCCGCCGCGAGACCTTTGGTGCCGGAGAACATCAACTGGGCCGCGTCCCGCGTCCACTCACGTCCGGTGTCCCGATCCGCCGTACCGCCCCACAGGTCGACCACCAGCTCGCCGTCCTGGTACGCCGCGAAGGCTGCACCCAGCTCACCTCGCTCGGCGAAGTTCCGCGAGAACGCCTCGGCCACACCCTCGAATCCCGCTGCTGTCCGTCCGTTGATCATGACGGAGATAGTACCGATCGGTCTTATCTTGCGCCAGTAGATGAGACCGATCGGTACTATGAGTCCCGGAGGTGGTGCACGATGCCGGTCAGAGCTGGCGAACGACTGGACCCCGAGGCGACCAGGGCACGCATCCTGGCCGCTGCGTCGGAGGTGTTCATGCAGCGCGGGATCCATGCCGTCGGCATCAATGAGGTCGCGGAAGCGGCCGGCGCGTCGAAGCTCACCATCTACAAGAACTTCGGCTCCAAGGACGGCCTGGTCGAAGCAGTGCTGACCGACCGCACCCACCGGGTTCGCGCCTGGCAGGAGCAGGCGGTCGAGCAGTCCGAGACCGGCCGCGACCGGATCCTGGCCGTCTTCGACCTGGTCGCGACCTGGTACGCCGAGGCCGGGTTCCGCGGCTGCGCGATGATGAACGCGGCGACCGAGGATCGCGGCCACGACGGCGCACCCCGGCGACTCGCGCAGGATCACCTGACCTTCTATCGCGACCTGTTCCGCCGGCTCCTGACCGAGGCCGGCGCCCGTGACCCCGAAACCACGGCACGCCAGCTGGTCGTCGTACTGGAAGGCGCGACCATCATCAGTGCGGTCGACCGGGATCCCGGGCTCGGCGCCGAGGCGCGGGTCATCGTGGAGACACTGCTCGACGCGGCCTGAGGAACGCCAGACACACGAACACACAGGCCGCAGCGGTGCCCGCGGCAACAAAGAAGGCGATCGGGAACCCGAGCCGCTCAGCCACGAGTCCACCGAGCGGACCGGCCGCCAGCACGCCGAGATCCCAGAACGACGTCATCACGCCCATCGACACGCCGGGCCGCAGCCCGCGCACCCGGTCGAGAGTCATCGACACACAGGCCGGGTAGATCAACGCCAGCCCGAGTCCGGCCAACGCCGTGAATACCAGGGCGCTCGCCGGCCCAGCAGCCAAGGCGATCCCGACCAGCGCCAGGACCTCGACTGCGACCGTCGCAGTCGCCACCGCACGTCCGCCGTACCGATCGACCAACGGGCTGCCCGCGAACCGCACGATCAGGAAGGCCGACGCGAACACGGCGAGCGCGTAGCCGTCGACGCCGATGTCGTCATCGCGTAACCGCAGGACCAGCAAGGCCGCGATCGTGCCGTAGCAGTAGGCCGCCAGACCTACAGTTGCTCCTGGCAACGGTACGCCGGCCGGCAGCAGATCGCGGACGCCGCGGATCCGGACCAACGGCTCGACCCGGCCAGGATCCGCGCGGGTCGTGAAGACCAGCACCATCGACGCACCCGCAAGACCGACGATCGTCCACCAGACCCACTCGCCGACCAGCGACGCGATCACCGGCCCGCCTGCCAGCCCGCCCCACATCGACAACCCGAACCAGCCCGCGACCCGCCCGCGCTGCGCCACCCGCGTCCCAGCCAACACCCACGGCAACGCCGCCGAGAACAACGCCGCCTCGCCCGCACCCATCACCAAGCGCGCAACCAGCAGAACCGCGAGATTCGGCGCGACCAACTGCCCGAGACCACCGGCAGCGGTCAGCACTCCCCCGACCAGGACGACGGGACGCGACCAGCCGCCGTCCGCCAGCCAGCCGGCGAACGGCCGCCCGCACGCCGTGGCCAGGAAGGCGATCCCCACCGCGGTCCCGCTGGCCAGCGCACCCCCGCCGAACCTCTCCGGCACGTACGACGGCAACGCCTGCAACGCAGCGCCGAACGCGAGATAACCACACAGCACCGCCACCCACAACCGCCGCACCGGAACACCCATGACTCAGATGATACCGATCGTTCTTATCTGCCTCCGGTGGGCTGGCCATCCAGGCGGTGGGACGGCGATCAGACGGTGAGGACGAGGCGGCCTGCGGTCTGACCCGCGGACTGGCGATGCCACGCGGCGGTGATGTCGGGCAGGGGAACGGTCTCGTGCGCGACGGCGATGGCGCCGGTCTCGGCGTGCCGGAGTACGGCTGTCAGGGCGTCGCGACGCTGGTCGGGGGTGATGGCGTTGTTGGTGTAGCCGAGGATGCTCGCCGTGCGGCTGCGCAGGAGCGCCGAGGAGAAGGTTGCCTCGTCACCAGAAGCGCCGCCGAGGTTCACCAAGCGGCCACCGGGCGCCAAGAGTCGCGAGGCCGCGGTCGCAACCGCTCCGAAGACGGGGTCCACGACGACATCGACGGCGCCACCGGTCGCCTCAGCAAGCCGCCCGGCCAGATCGTCGGTGGTCAGCGTGATCACCTCATCGGCACCCGCCGCCAGCGCCCGCTGCCGAGCATCATCGGACCTGCACACGGCAACGACCCGGCCGGCCTCCAGGACTCGCGCCGCCCCGATCGCGACCTGTCCGACGGCTCCGCCGCCACCGAGGACGAGCACCCGCTCCCCAGGCTGGAGCTGCGCACGCCAAGTCAGCACCATCCACGCAGCCACCGCAGACAAGCCAAGTGCGGCCACCTGGGCATCAGGCACCGGTGTGTCGAGAACGATGAGGTCCGCATCGGGTACGGCGCACCGCTCGGCGAAACTCCCGTCGCCCGGAGACATCCCGGCCGACGTCGCGAAGAACACCTTGGTCCCCGGAGCCACGACGGCCGACTGGTCGACCACACCGACCCCTTGCACCCCTGGTACGTACGGCAGCTCGGGTGCGCCGAAGTACGACGTACCAGAAGCACACAACAGATCGAGAGGTACGACGGGCGCCGCGGTGACGCGGACGATCGACTGGCCCTCGGACGGGACGGGGTCCGGGTGTTCAGCATGTGATGGCGCCTCACCGTGGATGCGCAGGACGGCTGCTCGCACGCGATCTCCTAGGTGGCGATATCCGGATACGGCAGGGATAGGTGCTGGAGGGCCTTGCCGTAAGCCTTCTGGTACTCCAGCGGTCCGTGATCGCGCTCGAACATCGCGATGAACAACGTCAACGTGAGGAACGGGTGCGCGCCCATGCGGAACAGCGTCACGTGATCCTGTTCGACGAGTGCCTGCCGTTCTTCGTCGGTGAACGCGAGCCAGGTCGACTTCTCGCCGGTGGTGCAGTTGAGGATCTGGTTCGCCAGTTCCACTTCCCACCACGTCACCGTCCCCGCGGCATCTTCGCGATACCGCTCGACCAGCGCCGGGTCCCGATCGACCGTGAAGAGGAACTTGTCCAGCAGATACTTACTCATGCCGGCACTCCGTTCGGATACCAGGTGAAGTACGCCTCCATGGTGTGGAACAGGTCGAGCGAGTCGACGTGGTCGGCCTTCGCGCCGCCGGCCACACCCATCATCAGCATGAAGTCCATGAACCCGTGGGTCGCGTTGCCCGGTAGGTGCAGGCTGTCCAGGGTCACCTCGGCCAGGCAGCCGTCGAGGTCGCCGCTCGCGATCCAGTCGACCGCCTTCCGGTCGAACTCCGGATCGGGGCCGTGGGCACCGAACTGCCGCGGACCGCCGAGCTCGAGGGACAGGTGCCCGGTGCCGATGATCGCCACCCGCTGGTCGTCCGGCCACGACTCGACCAGCCGGCGGATCGTCCGGCCCAGCTCGACGAACCGCTTCGGCTGCGGGAGCGGCGGGGCGAAGATGTTGGTGTAGATCGGCACGATCGGCAGGTCCGCCTCCGGCCGGAGCGTGATGATCGGGCAGGTGATGCTGTGGTCGATCCGCAGTTCGTTGCTGAAGGCAAGATCGAAGCCGGCGTCCAGCCCGTTCCGCAGGATGTGCGCGGCCAGCCGCTCCTCCCCCGGCAGCGTCATCCGCGGCAGCCCGAACTCGCGCTCCTCGTTGTACCAGTTCGCATCGAAGTACGGCGCCTTGCCGACCAGGAACTGGGGCATGTTGTCCAGCCAGAGCTGGTGGAAGTGGTCGCTGCCCACCATCACCAGGATGTCCGGCCGGGCCTTGGTGAGAGTCTCCCGGAACGCCTCGATCTTGGCCACCCATTCGTCGGCGAACGGCGGTCGGTCGGCGCCGGTCGACGTACTCGCCCGGTAGTAGAACGGATGGTGTGTGGAGGCGATGACCGCGACGACAGTGGCCATGTCCTGCTCCCCTTAGCTCTGGTCTTGGGTCTCGGTCGGGTCGACGTAGACCGCGTTGCGGTCCACGGTGAGATAGGCGTCCATGCCGATCGGGCGACGGCGCTCCTCGGCGAGTTGACCGAGCAGGCCGGCAGCCCTGGCCAGCAAGGCGAAACCGCGCAACAGCTCGACCGGCAGCCCGAGGTCGGCGAGGGCCGCACCACAGACTCCGGCACCGTTCAGTGGAAGCTTCCGGCCGAGGACCTGCTCGTGCACGCGCCCGATGGCCTGGAACAACTGCAGGTGCGGTCCCAGCAGCCCTTCCTCCGCGGCGATGCCGATCAGCACCGGCGTCCGCGGATCCTGCACCTTGTGCACCGGATGCCCGAGGCCGGGAACATACTTGCCAGCGGCACGCGTCTCGGTCACCACCTTGAGCGCAAGCTCGTCCCAACCGGCATCGTCGGCCGGCAACTCATGGTCCAGCAGGGCCTGGTGCAAATACATCCCGCAGTCCTCGGTCACCCCGAGGAAACGTGATCCGCCGCCGAGCAGACCGGCTGCGAGTGCACCCTGCAGCGAGTCCGGCGCGGACAGATAAGTCAGCCGCGCCGCAATGGCTGTCGGCGTGAACCCGTGGTCGGCGAGCGCGACCAGCACGGCCTCGAAGACTCGCGTCTCCGACGGTGTCGGTCGGCGCAGGGCCACCAGCCAGAAGGCCAGTTCGCCGAACCCGACCTTGCCCATCAGATCGGCCGTGAGGTCCTGGCCGAGCAGACGGATCTCATCTTCGGTCGACGTACCGAGTGACGTTGGGAAAGTCGTCATGCTGAGCGCTCCTCGTTGGTCAGCCAGCGGCGGAGTTCGGCGCCGTGTTCGTCCAGGGACGGCGGCGGCAGGCGGTACCCGGCCGGCGTTTCGGAGAAGGTGATCGGGTTCCGCACGGTCGGGATCGATCCGATCGTCACCACCGGATCCAGTCCGATGTCCTCCGCGAAGGCGACGCCGCCGTCGACGGTGTTGATCGGCCCGCACGGAACGCCGGCAGCGATGATGTCGCGGAACCACTCCATCCGCGTCTTGGTGCGCAGGCGCTCGACCAGCAGCGGCCGGAGCTCCTCCCGGTTCGCCGTCCGCTTCTCGTTCTGGTCGAACCGCGGATCGTCGGCCAGCTCCGGTACGCCGAGCACCTCGGTCAACCGGCGGAACTGGCCGTTGTTCCCGGCCGTGATGATCAGATCGCCATCGGAGCACGGCAACGGCTCGTACGGGAACAGGCTCGGATGACTGTTGCCCATCCGCAGTGGTACGACGCCACCAGCGACGTACGCGCTCGACTGGTTAACCAGCCCGGACAACGCCGACGACAGCAGATTCACCTCGACGTGCTGGCCGCGGCCGGTCTCGTGCCTCGCGTTCAGTGCGGACAGTACGCCGATCGTCGCGTGCAACCCGGCCATCACGTCGAACACCGAGATGCCGGCCCGGAACGGTTCCCCGTCCGGATCACCGGTGAGGCTCATCAACCCGGAGATCGCCTGGACGATCAGGTCGTAGCCGGGCAACGCCGCCCCCTTCGGACCACTGCCGAACCCGCTGATCGAGGCGTAGATCACGCGTGGGTTGGACGCCGCCACCGCGTCGTAGTCCAGGCCGAAGCGCGCCAGCCCACCCGGCTTGAAGTTCTCCAGCAGTACGTCGGCCCGCCGGGCCAGCTCCTGGGCCGCAGCCAGATCCTCCGGGTCCTTCAGGTCGAGCGCGATTGACCGCTTGTTCCGGTTCACCGCGAGGTAATACGTCGAGATGCCGTCGCGGACCGGTGGCTGCCATGACCGGGTGTCGTCACCCCCGGGCGCCTCGACCTTGACCACCTCGGCACCGAGGTCGGCCAGCAGCATGGTCGCGTACGGGCCGGCCAGGATCCGGGAGAAGTCGGCCACCAGCAGCCCTGCGAGCGGTCCCGTCACCTCCGGCACTGCTTCGGACACAGACATCCTCCTCCGGACACTTGTCCGCAAACGCTCTGTCGCCTCAGTCTGTGATCGCCCCGCCATCGTGTCAAGCGCACCACAACGAGCCCTTGACACCACGGGTGAGCGCTTCGATAGTGGCGCTATCGCCGTGGTGACCGGCATACGGACGTATGTCCGGCCCAACTCTGGAGGGGATCATGACCACTGCCGAGACGCCGGTGGCGGGCCGGCCGCTGCTGCTGCGCGGCGGGACCGTACTGACCATGGACGACAACCACACGGTACTGACCGAAGGCGACGTCCTGGTTGTGGACGACCGCATCGCGGCCGTCGGCGCCGCGGTCGACGTCCCCGAGGGAACGCAGGAGATCGACGCCCGCGGCGGAATCGTGATGCCGGGGATGATCGACACGCACCGGCACATGTGGCAGACCGCGATGCGCGCGTACGGCGCCGACTGGACGCTGACGCAGTACTTCGTCTGGTACTACCTCGAGCACGGCAAGACCTTCCGCCCCGAGGACATCCACGCCGGCAACCTGACCTCGGCCTGGGAGTCGCTCGAGGCCGGTGTCACCACCACGGTCGACTGGTCGCACGGGTTGCAGTCCGTCGACCACGCCGAGGCGGCCGTGGACGCGCTGCGAGCCGTCCCGGGCCGGTTCGTTCTTGCCTACGGCAACATTCAGGCCGGGCCCTGGGAGTGGACCGCGGATCCGGCCGTGCGCGCGTTCCTGGAGCGGCTCCGCGACGACGACCAGATCGGTCTCCAGCTCGCCTTCGATGTCACCGGCGACCCGTCGTTCCCCGAGCGGGCGGCCTTCGAAGTGGCCCGTGAGCTCGGAGTGGGCGTGACCACGCATGCCGGAGTCTGGGGCGCGACCAACGACGACGGCATCCGGCTGACGCACGAGAACGGCTTCATGACACCGCAGAACATCTACGTGCACGCGGCGACACTGACCGAGGACTCCTACCAGCGGATCGCCGCGACTGGCGGCTCGGTCTCCGTCGCGACGGAATCCGAGCAGAGCGCGGGCCAGGGCTACCCGCCCACCTGGCAGGTCCGCAAGTACGGCATCCCGGTATCGCTGTCGATGGACACCAGTGTGTGGTGGAGCGGCGACCTGTTCACCGCGATGCGTACGACGCTCGGCGCCGACCGGGCGCGTGAGCACCTCGAGGCTCACGTGAAGGGCGACACGGTGACCCACAGCCACCTGCGCGCCGAGCACGTGGTCGACTGGGCCACCCGCGGCGGCGCTCGTGCGTTGGGCCGTGACGACCTCGGCAGCCTCGAGCCCGGGAAGAAGGCGGACGTCGTACTGATCAAGAACGACTCCTCGCCGGTGTCGTTCCCGTTGATCAACCCCTACGGTCATGTGGCGTTCCAGGCGCAGCGTGGCGACGTCCACACCGTGCTCGTCGACGGCCGGGTGGTGAAGTACGCGAACCAACTGGTCGGCGTCGACCTTCCCGCCGTACGACGTGCTGTCGAAGCGACCGTCGACTTCCTTCGCGGGACGCTCGGCGACGAGGCGTGGGCCGGTGGGATGAACCCGGATCTGCCCAAGGACGAGGTGTTCGACAACCCCTACCAGTACACCGAGTACAAGTCCGAGTCGACGCGGGAGGCACGCGGCACGATCTTCGGCGACCCCGGCTCGTGACACCGGCCGGCGTCGTAGGCTCGGGCGCGACAAGACGTCGTACGGCGGGAGGCAGGAACTGATGGCAGGACGAGGCGCGGGCCCGGATTTCGTCGAGTCACTGGCTCGCGGGCTGGACGTGCTCGCCTGCTTCGACGCGGATCACCGCACCATGTCGTTGTCCGAGGTGGCGACCGCGGCCGGGCTCGCCCGCCCGACCGCACGCCGGCTGCTGCTGACGCTGGAGGAACTCGGCTTCGTCCGGTCGACCGACGGTTCCTTCCAGCTGACCCCGAAGGTGCTCACGCTCGGGATGGCGTACGTCGGCGCGCTCGGGCTGTGGGACATCGCGAAACCCCACCTCGAGACGCTGGTCGCCCGCACCGGGGAATCGTCGTCGATGGCGCAGCTCGACGGCTCCGACATCGTGTACGTCGCCCGGGTGTCGGTGCCGAAGATCATTGCGCTGCGGGTCGACATCGGCACGCGGTTCCCGGCCGCGCAGACCTCGCAGGGCAAGGTCCTGCTCGCGGCCCTCTCCCCCGACGAGCTGGTCGAGACTCTCGCCCAACCGAGTCGCGCCGGACTCCCGCCGTACATCGGAAGGACCGCGGAGCAGCTCCGCGACGAGCTGACCGAGATCCGCGCCCGCGGCTGGGCCCTGGCCGACGAGGAACTGGCACCGGGCGTGCGCTCGGTGGCAGCCCCGGTCCGCGACGGCACCGGAACGGTCCGCGCCGCCATGAACGTCACCGTCCACGCCGCGGAGACCACCACCGAGAAACTCCTCCACGACTACCTCCCCCTCCTCCTCCGCACCGCCGGCGACGTCAGCGCCGAATGGGCCCTCTGGCAATCCCGGCCCCACCACGAACTCGCTCAACCCACCCGCGAGTCCTCGGCCTGATCAGCCGTCGCGAATCCGCGAGCG
Organism: Kribbella steppae; assembly: GCF_004342025.1. GTDB lineage: Bacteria > Actinomycetota > Actinomycetes > Propionibacteriales > Kribbellaceae > Kribbella > Kribbella steppae. The sequence goes on from NZ_SLWN01000004.1 coordinate 30,651, forward strand.
AAGGTCGTGGGAATGCGACGACCGCGGAGCACGAGCCAGAAGGCGAGGAGCAGTTCGCCGATGAAGGTGTAGGTGGAGATGGTGAGGTCTTGGCCGAAGAAGACGCCGAGGTAGCCCAGGCCGGCGATGGCGAGCAGGATGCCCAGCCAACTGGGGACATAGCTCGCGCGGAACGCCAGGTAGCCGAGGAGCAGCAGGTGCGCGCCGAAGAGGCCGAGGCCGGCCGTCCACAGGTCGGAGAATGCCTCGACGTCCGAGAGCACTTGCTGATCCACGTGCCGGAGGGCGTCCAGGAGGTAGCCCAGGGCGACCATGAAGACGGCCGCGTAGACGAGCCTGAAGGCGGCCGCGAGGAGCGACATGGTTCGGTCGACCGGAGTGAAGACGCGGTAGAGCGCGCAGGCGATGACCACGTCGAGCACGACGACCAGGAACAGGCTCGCCACTCCCGCCCGGAACAGACCTTCCGACGCGGCAATGTCCTGCGCGGTCTTGCCGGCATCGCCCCACGTCACCAGGCCCTCGATGGCGGCGAAGTTGCCGAAGCCTACCAGAGCGGCCATCAGCAGTAGTGCCACTCCCGCGGCGACGGCCCACGTGCGGATCGAGATCATCTGTCCCCCTATGGACTTCGTACTTAGTACGGCCAAGGTAGCGTACTAAGTACGAAAGCGCGAGGATCAGGTCAGAAGAGACGTGGAGCGCGCGATCGACGAGGTGGCCATGAACCCCCAGTAGTACAAGGGTTCCGGCCGAGGTCATCTGTTCAAGCGTTTGCCCCTCGCAGGAGGTCCGCCATCACGGTGAGCTGCTCGTCGGGGTCGGTGTCCATCGCCCAGGCCACGTGGTCGATACCGGCGCCGCGCACCCGGTCGAGGTCCTCCAGTACCTGCTCGACCCCACCGGTGAGGGGTTCCCGGGCATCGGTGGGTGACGGCGTGACGGCCCCGTTCACCTTGAGGACGATCGGAAGCGACTCGTGCCCCGCCTTGTCCGCGGCCGCCCGGAACATCGAGACCATGCCGTCGAGAATCTCCCAGGTCATCATGATCGGGTTCCACCCGACGCCCAGGCGCCCGGCCCGCTCGACCGCGGCCGGTGCCATCGCCCCGGCCAGCACCGCCACGCCCTCAGGCCTGGTCGGCTTCGGCCCGATCTGCGACGGAGTGATCCGGTAGAAACGGCCGTCGTGTTCGACCGGGTTCGGTCCCCAGATCTTGCGCATCGCGGTGATGTGCTCGCCGAACCGCGGTCCACGCTGTTTCTCCGGTACGCCGGCCGCCTCGTACTCGGCGGTCATCCACCCCACGCCAAGACCCGCGACCAGCCGGCCACCACACAGCCGGTCGAGGGTCGCGAGCCTCCGGGCCAGCACGATCGGGCTGTGCAGCACGGAGTCGACCACACTGGTCCCGAGGGTGATCGTTCTGGTCCGTGCAGCGAGGTACGCCAGCGTCTCGATCGGGTCCCACACGCTGCCGTAGCCATCCGGCAGTGGTACGGGGTCGCCGCCGCCGATGGCCATCGCACCGCCGACCGGGTACATCAACCGCTCGAACGTCCACACCGACGCCAACCCGATCCGCTCGGCGCTCTCGGCCACCTTGGCGATGCTCTCCGGGCTCACGTCCGCACCAGCGGTCGGCAGTGTCAGTCCAAGCTTCATTCCCTGGTCCTCCCTCAGTCGTCAGGACCTCCAGCCAACCCCCGCCGCCTTTCAAATCGCTTTCACAACCTTGGTGTTGGATACGAGGTATGAGCCAACTGAATGACGCCGAGGTGGCGATCAACGCGGCTGAGGCGGGTGCGGTCGTCGTACGGCAGAAGTACGGCGCCGCCCTGAGCCGGTACGACAAGTCGCCGACCGACTTCGCCACCGAGGCGGATCTGGAGGCGGAGCGGGCGATCCTCGAGGTCATCCGCGCGGCCCGGCCGGATGATGCGGTGATCGGCGAGGAGTACGGCGCGACCGGTCAGGCGGCTCGCACCTGGTTGGTGGACCCGCTGTGCGGGACCCTCAACTTCGCGGCCGAGACACCGCTGTTCTCGGTCAACGTCGCACTGCCAGGTGCAGGCGTCGCCGCGGTCGCGCAGCCCCTGACCGGAGAGGTGTTCTGGACCGACGGCACGACAGCCAACGTCCGCCGGAACGGCACCGACTCCCCCGCCCAACCATCCGCAACCTCCCACCTGGTCGACGTCGACATCGACGCCCCGCCCGGCAGCGACTTCCTCGGCCCGCAGTTGCTGACCGACGAGAAGTTCCGCGCAACGTTTGCCGGCCGCGTCTCCTCAACCACCCTCACCCTCGCCTGGGTCGCCCTCGGCCGCCGAGCCGCCTACGTCACCAACGGCGCCCTCCTCAACAGCGTTCACTTCACCGCCGGTACGACGCTCTGCCAGTCAGCCGGCTGCATCGTCACCGACTTCCGCGGCCGACCACTCCACACCGGCCCTGGTTTGGTTGCCGCCGCCAACCGCGCCACCCACCAGCAACTCCTGGATCTCATCGCGCCGCACGTTTCGTAACCATTGGTTGACCATCAACGGGGCGTTCTCGGATTAGCCTTGAGGTATGGCCACGTACGGGCACAGCCCTCGAGGCGATGTGGGGCTGCAAGAACTCATCGACGCGTCGCCGGCGCCGCGGGCGCGGATGTCCGTTGCCGCCGAGACCGCACTGGTGTGCGGCCTCGGAGCGGTGCTCACGGCAACCTTCTCGATCCTCTTCGGCGTGTCGCTGCTGTTCGGCGCCGTCGCGGTGCTCACCGGTCTGGTCGGCCTCATCAGCACCCATCGCCCGGACGTCGCCGGCAGCGCCCTCAACGTCCTCGGCCTCTTGCTGGGCCTCCTCGCCCTCGCCATCGTCGGCGTCCGCTACCTAGGCATCGACACCGCCCTCGGCGACCCCCTCATCCCCTGGCTCACCGACCAACTCCACCACTGGAACACCAAACTTCCCCAGCCCCGCTAGTCAAACCTCCGGCTCGGCGTCGGCGCTGCGGACCCATCGTGGTTCCGCTCAGTTGATGTTGCTGAGCAGGCAGAACGGGTGCCCGTGCGGGTCGGCGTAGACCCGCCAGGTCTCCCCGTCGCCCGGCAGCCTGGTCGCGCCCAGCTCCAGCGCGCCCCGCTCCGCCTCATCGGGGTCGTCGACCGTGATGTCCAGGTGCAGCTGCTGCGGGTACGCCGGGTCCGGCCACCTCGGCCGGCGGTGCTCGGCGATCTGCTGGAACATCACCTGCTGCTGCCCCTCGCTGCCCAGCAGCACGCCCTCGGGCCCCTCGTAGGCCACCTCCAGACCCAGCAGCCCCGAGTAGAACCGGCCCAGCGTGGCCGCGTCGTCCGTGTCGATCGTGACCGCGAAGATCTTGGTGCCCTCGACGTCCGCCCGGCACAGGCAGAACGGGTGCCCGGCCGGGTCAGCCAGCACATGCCAGCTCTCCCCGCCGCCCAACCGCTCGGCGCCCAGGCGCTCGGCCCGCTCCGCGGCGGCGTCGATGTCGGCCACCCTGAAGTCCACGTGCATCTGCTGCGGATAGGCCGGATCCGGCCACCGCGGCGGGATGTAGTCCGGCGCGTACTGCACCCCGAAGCGCCACCCGTCGGCCGAGGTCAGCGTCAGCCAGTCGTCTTCGGCGTTCTGCAGCGTGAGGCCGGCCATGCCCACGTAGAAGTCGGCCAGACCCTTGATGTCGGGCGCGTCCCAGACCACCGTCTTCAGCTTTCCCACCATGGTCGTCTCCTCTCGTCCCCGCCATCCTCGCCGACGAGTCCGACAAACCCGGGGAAAGGGTGCCCTTCTTCGCGGGTCAGCGGAAGTCGCGGGAGGTGGTTCTGGCGGACAGGGGGAGGCGTTCCAGGTGGTCGGCGGAGAGGTTGGTGACCTCGCCGGCGCGTTCGACCCGGCCGCGGATGATGAGGGCGCCGGAGGTGCGGGCGACGGTGGCGTGCCGGTGCCAGCAGCCGACGGTGATGACGATGTTGGCCATCCCGGTCTCGTCCTCGAGGTTCATGAAGGTGACCCCGGAGGCGGTGGCCGGGCGCTGGCGATGGGTGACCACCCCGGCGACGCGGACCCGGCTGCCCGCCGGTGCCTCGCGCAGTTGGGCGGCGGAAAGGATGCCTTCGGCCCGTAGTTTGTCGCGGATGCGCTGGATCGGGTGGCTGGTGGTGGTGATCGAGGTTGACCACAGGTCGGCCATGTCGGACTCGATATCGGTCATCCCGGGCAGCGTGGGTGGCGGCCCGGCGGCGGTGATACCGGCGAGCTGGCCGGGGCGTTCCTCGGCGGCCCGGCCGGCTTCCCACAACGCCTGCCGGCGATCGAGCCCGAAGCAGTCGAAGGCCCCGGCGGTGGCCAGCGCCTCCACCTGCGCGGCAGTGATCCCGGTACGACGGACAAGGTCGGCCATCTCGGTGTACGGCCCACCGCGATCGCGCTCCTCGACGATCAGCTTCGCGCCCTTCTCACCGACGGTCCGCACCTCCGACAACCCCAGCCGGACCGCGAACGCACCGTCGCGGCGATGGAGAGTGGTGTCGGACGGCGCCTTCGGATCGAACGAACCGACCAACGGCTGCGGATCCACCAGACAATCCGGCGAACCGGTCGGCCCGGTGAGCTCCTGCCCGTCGACCAGTTGCTCGAGCCCGGCGTCGACACCCGAGAGGTGCAGGTCCGGCCGTCGTACCTCCACGCCATGGCGACGGGCGTCAGCAACCAGGGACTGGGGGGAGTAGAACCCCATCGGCTGTGCTCGCAACAGCGCGGCCAGGAACGCGGCCGGGTAGTGCAGCCGCAACCACGTGCTGGAGTAGACCAGCAGGGCGAAGCTGATCGAGTGGGACTCGGCGAAACCGAAGTTCGCGAATGCTTCGATCTTGTCGTAGATCTCGTCGGCCAGGTCCCCGGTGATCCCGTTGCGCGCCATCCCGGCGTACAACTTCTCCTTCAGTGACGAGATCTTCTCGATCCCGCGCTTCGACCCCATCGCGCGCCGGAGCAGGTCGGCCTCGTCGCCGTCGATCTCGCCGACTGCCATCGCCATCTGCATCAACTGCTCCTGGAACAGCGGCACGCCCATGGTCCGCTCCAGCACCGGTCGCAGCTTCGGGTGCAGGTAGGTGACCGGCTCCTCCCCGGTCCGGCGACGGATGTACGGATGGACTGCACCGCCCTGGATCGGGCCGGGCCGGATCAGCGCGATCTCGGTGACCAGGTCGTAGAACTTCCGTGGCTTCAGTCGCGGCAGCGTCGCCATCTGCGCCCGCGACTCCACCTGGAACACCCCGACCGAGTCCGCCCGGCACAACTGGTCGTAGACGCCGGCCTCCTCCTTCGGGATCGTGTGCAGCAGCCACGACTCCCCGATCTGGTCGCGGACCATCTCCATGCAGTACTGCAACGCGGCCAGCATCCCGAGCCCGAGCAGGTCGAACTTCACCAGCCCCATCCACGCACAGTCGTCCTTGTCCCACTGCAGCACCGTGCGGTTCTCCATCCGGGCGTGCTCGATCGGCACCACCTCCCCCACCGGCCGCTCGGTCAGCACCATCCCGCCGGAGTGGATCCCCAGGTGCCGCGGGAACTTCAGCAACCCGGTCGCCATCTCCACCACCCGCGAGGGGATGTCGTGCTCGGTCGAGGTGATCTCCGGACTCCACCCGTCCACCTGTTTCGACCATGCGTCCTGCTGGCCGACCGAATACCCGAACGCCTTCGCCATGTCCCGGACCGCGGACTTCGGCCGGTAGCTGATCACGTTCGCGACCTGGGCCGCGTTCCGGCGGCCGTACTTTCCGTAGACGTACTGGATCACCTCCTCCCGGCGGTCGGAGTCGAAGTCGACGTCGATATCCGGCTCCTCGGTCCGGGTCGAGGCGAGGAACCGCTCGAACGGCAGGTTGTAGAGGATGCTGTCGACCGCGGTGATCCCGAGCGCGTAACAGACCGCCGAGTTCGCCGCGGATCCCCGGCCCTGGCAGAGAATCCCGTGGTCGTGCGCGAACTTGACGATGTCCTGGACGATCAGGAAGTACCCCGGGAAGCCCTTCTCGTCGATGACGTCCAGCTCACGCTGCAACCGCTCGTACGCGTCCGGCCGCTCCGCCCTGGTGCCGTAGCGCAGCGCCGCGCCCTGCCAGGTCAGCTGGCGCAGCCACGACATCGGCGTCTCCCCGGCCGGCACGTCCCGCAACGGCAGCTTGGGTTTCGCCCGGCGCAGATCGAAGGCGATCTGGTCCGCGATCGTCACCGACCGCTGCACCGCCCCCGGGAACCGCTGGAACCGGGTGGTCATCTCGGCCCCCGACCGCAGGAACGCCATTCCGGCCGGCGGCAGCCAGCCGTCCATCGAGTCCAGGTCCCGCCGGGCCCGGACGGCGGCCACCGCGGCGGCCAGCTTGTGCTGCGCCGGGGTGGCGTAGTGAACGTTGTTGGTGGCAACTATCGGGAGTCCACGGTCGGCGGCCAGACCGGCCAGCGTCCGGTTCCGGGTCGAGTCGGCCGGCAGGTGGTGGTCGATCAGCTCGACCACCACCCGGTCTTTGCCGAACAGACCCACCAACCGGTCCAGCTCCCGCCCCGCGGCGGCTGGACCATCGGCGTACCCGCCGAGCTCCAGGGCCTGCCGGACCAGCCCTTTCCGACAGCCGGTCAGGATCAGCCAGTTGTCACGACCTCGCTCGGCGAGATCCTCCAGGTCGTAGACCGGGCGGCCCTTCTCACCACCGGCCAACTGCGCCTCGGTGATCGCACCGGCCAACCGGTGATACCCCTCCTGCCCCTCCGCCAGCACCAGCAGATGACTGCCCTCCGGATCGGCCACACCGTTCTGCGGGCCGGTCAGGCCGAGGGAGAGCTCCGCCCCGAACACCGTGGGCAGCTCGTACGCCGTGGCCGCCTCGGCGAACCGGGCCGCGCCGTAGAACCCGTCGTGATCGGTCAGCGCCAGCGCGTGCAGACCCTGCCGGACCGCGGCCTCGACCAGGTCCTCCGGCTGCGACGCACCGTCCAGGAAGGAGAAGTTCGAGTGCACGTGCAGCTCGGCGTAGGGCACCGCGTGCTCCGGCCTGCGGGCGGGGAGCGGCACATACGGACCGCGATGCTGCGACCACGCCGGGCTGTCGCCGCCGTCGGCCGTCACCGGGCGGTCACCGTGACTGCCCGGGCGCGAGCGGTCCGACAGCTTGCGCTCCAGCTCCGACCACTTGATCGGCGGATTGTTGTAGCCCATCGCACATCCTCCCCGTCCACGTCCAGACTAGAACATATGTTCGACTGTCGCTAATCTGAAAACATGCTTGGGCGGTTCACGGTGCGACCTGCCGACGACGGATCGAACAGATTCGGCGTCTGGGACGGCGCGGTCAACGGGTGGCGGGCAACAGACATCGACGACGAGACGGAGGCCCACCGGATAGCCAGCGATCTCGACGTCCAGTACGACGCGCACGGCCCGCGACCGGCCGACGCCATCCGCAAAGTGGACCCGGCCCAGCCGGTCCAGCGCGCCCAGTGGCAGAACGGCGAACTCGACGTCTGGATCCGCGACAACGGCGAATGGCTCGGCCGCGTCCGCGACAAGGACGGCCGCGTCACCTGGATCCCCGGCACCGACCTCCGCCCGCTGTAATCCGACGTACGCCGGAGCCCGGAGTACTCCGGGGCCGAGCTGGGCGGCCGTCGATGCAGACGACCAGCCGCTCGGCCAGGCCGGGGCTGAGACCCCCTCCGGTGGGCCGAGACATGAAATAGCAGGTCTCTACCCACCGTTCCCTGTCTCAGGTCCCCACGAGTTGCTCGGGATCCGGACCGCATCCGTCACAGACCGGGAAACCGCGCAAAGCGCGAGCCGCGCACACCAAGGTCAGCAGCTACAGCTACTTCACGTAGGCGATCGGCCGGACCCGCAGAACACGTCGTACCTGGTTGATACCTTGCGGGCGTTCGCCGCGATCGGCGCCCAGCTCAGCTCGCGGGATGCTTGACATGCGTTACCGGCCTGCCAGACTCCGAGAATGACCCGGTACGGCCAGCAGTTCGGCCCGGACTTCACCTTCCTCGGAGTCCCGGCCTGCGACCTGGACGATCCGGCGTCGTACGCCGACGCGCAGGTGGTCATCCTGGGAGCGCCGTTCGACGGAGGTACGTCGCATCGCCCGGGAGCCCGGTTCGGCCCGATGGCGATCCGGATGCGCGACTACCTCGGGCATGACGGATCCCGGCCGAGCCTGGCGCTGCGGACCGACGGGCTGGTCGATCTGCACGTCGTCGACGCGGGTGACGTCGAGATGTACTCCGGCGACATCGAGACCGCCCTGCCCACGCTCGAGGCCGCGGTCGAGAAGGTGACCCGGTCCGGAGCCATCCCGGTCGTGCTCGGCGGCGATCACTCGATCGCCTTCCCGGACGCGAAGGGTGTCGCGAACGTGCTCGGCCACGGCCGGGTGTCGATGCTGCATTTCGATGCTCACGCCGACACCGGTGACATCGAGTTCGGTTCGCTGTGGGGCCACGGTCAGCCGATGCGCCGGCTGATCGAGTCCGGGGCGCTGCGCGGCGATCGCTTCCTGCAGATCGGTCTGCGCGGGTACTGGCCGCCGCCGGACACGCTGGACTGGATGGCCGAGCAGCGGATGCGCTCGTTCGAGATGACCGAGATCGTTCACCGCGGACTGGACGAGTGCCTCACCGACGCGTTCGCGATCGCCACGGATGACTGCGACGGCGTCTTCCTGTCCGTCGACATCGACGTGTGCGACCCCGGTCATGCACCCGGCACCGGGACACCCGAGCCGGGCGGCCTGACCGCGCGTCAGTTGCTGGACGCGGTCCGGCGGATCAGCCTCGAGCTGCCGGTGGTCGGGATGGACGTGGTCGAGGTGAGCCCGCCGTACGATCACTCCGACATCACCGCCGCGCTGGCGAACCGCGTTGTGCTGGAGGCGTTGTCGGCCATCGCACGCAAGCGTCGCGACGAACGCGACGGCACTCGGTGGGATCCGGCCCGTCCCCTGCTGAGCGATCGTCCGCTGACTGGCGGCGACCTGCCCTAGCCGGCCTGACGTGTTCCCAGCACTCCTCGCGAGTGCCAGACTCCGAAGAAGACGGCGGCGGGAGCGGGGGCTGGGTGGAGGACCGGCGCCGGGAGGGGAACCCATGGCGCCCACCGCGCAGCAGTTGTTCCGCCGCAAGCCTGTCCCGGAGATGTCGCTGGAGACCGGCACCGACACCGGCAAGAGTGAGCTGGTCCGCTCGATCGGTCTGTTCCAGCTCTCGATGTTCGGGATCGGCGCCACCATCGGCACCGGGATCTTCTTCGTGCTGGCGCAGGCGGTGCCGGTCGCCGGGCCCGCGGTGATCTGGTCATTCGTCATCGCCGGCGTGGTCGCCGGGCTGACCGCGATCTGTTACGCGGAGCTGGCCAGTGCGGTCCCGGTCTCGGGATCGTCGTACTCCTATGCCTATGCGACCCTCGGCGAACTGCCGGCCATCGGCGTCGCCGCGTGCCTGCTGCTGGAGTACGGCGTGTCGGCTGCCGCGGTCGCTGTCGGCTGGTCGCAGTACCTGAACGAGCTGTTCGACAACCTCTTCGGTTTCACCATCCCTGACAGCTTGTCGCAGGCGCCGGAACAGGGTGGGCTGTTCAACCTGCCCGCAATGATCCTGGTCCTGCTCTGCACCCTGCTGCTGATCCGCGGTGCGAGCGAGTCGGCCAAGACCAACGCGGTGATGGTGCTGATCAAGATCGGCGTCCTGGTGCTGTTCATCGTGCTCGGGCTGCAAGGGTGGAACTCCGACAACCTGTCCGACTTCACCCCGTTCGGGATCAGCGGGATCACCTCGGCGGCCGGCATCATCTTCTTCTCCTACATCGGTCTGGATGCCGTCTCGACCGCGGGTGAGGAAGTGAAGAACCCGCGGCGGACGCTGCCGATGGCCATCCTGATCGCGCTTGTCACCGTCACCGTGCTCTACATCCTGGTCAGTGTGGTCGCGGTGGCGGCCCAGCCGGCCGCGGAGTTCGAGGACCAGGAGGCCGGACTGTCGGCCATCCTGGAGAACGTGACCGGGCAGACGTGGCCGGCCACGGTCCTCGCCGCCGGTGCGGTCGTCTCGATCTTCAGCGTCACGCTGATCGTGATCTACGGCCAGACCCGGATCCTGTTCGCGATGGCTCGCGACGGGATGATCCCGGAGCTGTTCCACAAGGTGAACCCGCGCACGCACACCCCGGTGCAGAACACCATCATCGTCGCGGTCGTCATCAGTCTGCTGGCCGGGCTGATCCCGATCAACTTCCTGGCCGAGATGACCAGTATCGGCACGCTGGTCGCGTTCCTGGTCGTGTCGATCGGCGTGATCGTGCTGCGCCGTACCCATCCGGAACTGCCGCGGGGCTTCAGGGTGCCGCTGTTCCCGCTGACGCCGATCCTGTCGATCGCCGGTTGTCTGTGGATCATCCAGGACCTGCGCGCGGTGACGATCTGGGTGTTCCTGATCTGGGTCGCGGTGGCGCTGATCTGGTACTTCGCGTACAGCTTCCGGCACTCGCACCTGGGCCGGCACGAACACGTCGGGCTGATCGACGACGAGGGCGGGCCGCACTGATGACCATGGTCGTCGGCTACGCCCCGGACGAGCGCGGGAAGGCTGCGCTCCACCTCGCGGCGATGCTCACCCGGTCTGCACACGACGACCTGATCGTCTGCACCGTCGTACCGGCGCCGTGGATGCCCGGCATGGCCCGGGTGGACGCCGAGTACCGCGAGTACCTCAACCAGGGAGCCGATCAGGCGCTCGAGCGGGCCCGGTCCTTCCTGCCGACCGACGTTCCAGCGACATACATCAGGTACAGCGCCCGCTCGGCCCCCGCCGGTCTACTCGAAGTGGCCGAGCAGCACGACGCCAGGCTGATCGTGCTCGGGTCGTCGTCGGCCGGGGTATTCGGCCATATCGCGCTCGGCAGCGTGACGGACCGACTGCTGCACAGCTCGCCGGTCTCGATCGCCCTTGCTACCCGGGGATTCCGGTGCCCGCCGGATACCAGGGTGAAGCGGGTGACGGCGGCCTTCGGCGGGAGCGAGAGCGCGGAGGACCTGGTCCTGGCCGCGGCCGCGGTGAGCGCCGACGTCGGCGCCACACTGCGCATCGCCACCTTCGCGGTGTGGTCCCGGCCGGCGTTCACCACCAGGCTGGGCACGGATTCCGAGGACCTGGTGATGCAGGAGTGGCGAGTCGAGCTGGAGAAGGCCGTCAACGCCACGCTGGCACAGGTGAAGGAACTTCCCGAGGGGCCGCGGAGCGTCGAGACGGTGATCGGCTCCGGCGTGAGCTGGGACGAGGCGATCGACGATGTCGGCTGGGAGACCGGCGACGTCCTGGTGGTCGGGTCGAGCGAGCTCGGGCCGGTCGCGCGGGTGTTCCTCGGCTCCCGGGCGACGAAGATCCTGCGGCACTCCCCCGTCCCGGTCGTGGTCGTACCGCGGAGCCGGGCCGAGGAACTGGCCGAACGCGCGACCGAGAACTGACACCGACAGAGCCGAGGTTCCCATGTACGAGGTCGATCCCGGCACCAGTCTTGACCTGGTCCGCGAGGTGCTGGCCAGGACCGAACCATGAGCGACCTGCTCTCCCTCTTCCCGGCCGGCAGCAGCCTCGACGACGACGGCATGCTGGTCGTCGGCGGCTGCCGCGCCGACGCCCTCGCAGCCGACTTCGGTACGCCGGTCCTGGTCGTCGCCGAGGCCGCACTCCGGTCCCGCGCCCGCGAGTACCGCGACGAACTCACCGCCCGCTGGCCGAACTCCCGCGTTGTCTTCGCCTCCAAAGCCTTCCCCTGTACGGCGGTCCAGCGGGTGATGGTCGAGGAAGGACTCGGCCTGGATGTCGCCGGCGGTGGCGAGATCCTGACCGCGGTCAAGGCCGGAATCGATCCGGCCCTGATCGTCCTGCACGGCAACGCGAAGACCGACGAGGAGATCGCGCTGGCGGTCGAGCACGGTGTCGGAATAGTTGCCGTGGACAACTCCGACGACGTGGACCGGTTGGAGGCGACCGTACCCGCAGGCCAGGCCCAGGACGTGCTGGTGCGGATCATCCCCGGCGTCACCGCGGACACGCACAGCCATGTGCTGACGGGTCACGAGGGATCGAAGTTCGGCCTCGCGCCACCCGATGCGGCCCGGTTGATCCAGCGCATCGAGCACAGTCCGCGGCTGCGGATGCGTGGCCTGCATGTCCATATCGGCTCGCAGATCCTCGACGTCGAGCCGTTCGCCGAGTCGGTCGCACCGGTCGCCCGGCTCGGTGAGTTCGAGGTGTACGACCTGGGCGGCGGCCTCGGCGCCCGCTACACCTGGGCCGACGAACCGCCGACGGTGGCCGCCTATCTCGACGCCCTGATCGGCGCGGCGCACCAGCATCTTCCCGCGCAGGCACAGCTCATCATCGAGCCGGGCAGAAGCATGGTCGCGACGGCGGCGACGACGATCTACCGGGTCACGACGGTCAAGCGCGGGAGGATCATCTTCGTCGCGGTGGACGGCGGGATGGGCGACAACCTGGAGGTCGCGTTGTTCCAGCAGCGGTTCGAGGCCGGCATCATCGGCCGGTTCGACGGCCCTGGGCTGGAGAACGTCACCGTGGTCGGCCGGCACTGCGAGAGTGGCGACGTACTGGTTGACGGTGTGCCGTTGGCTGATCCGCACGTCGGTGATCTGCTCGCCGTACCGGCCACGGGTGCCTACTGCTACACGATGGCGAACAACTACAACGGCAACCGGCGGATCCCGGTCGCCTTCGCCAAGGACGGCCGGGCGCGTTTCGTCGTCCGCCGGGAGACCTGGAACGACCTGATCGCGCGGGACGTGGACTGATCAGCCTTCGAAGCCGTGATGGAGCATCACATGCTTGATCCGCGTGTAGTCCTCGAGTCCGTACATCGACAGGTCCTTGCCGTAGCCGGAGTGCTTGAACCCGCCGTGCGGCATCTCCGCGATCAACGGGATGTGGGTGTTCACCCAGACACAGCCGAAGTCGAGCCGGGCGGACATCCTGGCCGCGGTGTTGATGTTCGTGGTCCATACCGAGGACGCCAGGCCGTACTCGGTGTCGTTCGCCAGCCGCAGTGCCTCGTCCTCGTCCGCGAACTTCTGCACGGTCAGCACCGGACCGAAGATCTCCGTCCGGATCAGCTCGTCGTCCTGGCGCAGGTCGGCCACGATCGTCGCCTCGTAGAAGTACCCGCGATCGCCGATCCGGTTCCCACCGGTCGTCACCCGGGCGTGCTCCGGAGCACGTTCGACCAGACCGGCGACGTGACCGAGCTGATGGGCGTTGTTGATCGGCCCGTAGAGGATGTCCTCGTCGGCCGGGTCGTAGCCGGTCCGGGCCTGCTGGGCCGCTTCGGTGAGCGCGGCCACGAACTCGTCGTAGATGCCCTGTTGCACGATCACCCGCGTGGCCGCCGTACAGTCCTGGCCGCCGTTGAAGAGACCGGCCACCGAGATGCCCTCGATCGCCGCTGGGATGTCGGCGTCGTCGAACACCACGACCGGCGCCTTGCCGCCCAGCTCGAGATGGGCTCGTTTGACGTCAGCCGCTGCGGCCGTCGCGACGGCGATCCCGGCCCGGGTGGATCCGGTGATCGAGACCAGCTGCGGCACCTTGTGCCTGGTCAGCGCGGTACCGGTGTCCCGGTCGCCACAGACCAGGTTGCACACACCGGGCGGGAAGATCTCCTGCATCTTCTCGACCATCCAGTACGACGAAGCAGGCGTCGTGTCGGACGGCTTCAGCACCACGGTGTTCCCGGCGGCCAGAGCCGGCGCGAACTTCCAGACCGACATCATCATCGGGTAGTTCCAGGGCGCCACCTGCGCGACCGGACCGATCGGCTCGCGCCGGGTCGACGAGGTGAACCCGCGCATGTACTCGCCGGACGACTTCCCCTCCAGCACCCGCGCGGCGCCGGCGAAGAAGCGGATCTGGTCGACCATCGGCGGGATCTCCTCCGACCTGGTCAGGGCGATCGGTTTCCCGGTGTTCTCGCTCTCGATCGCGATCAGTTCCTCGGCGCCGTCCTCGATCACGTCGGCCAGCTTGAGCAGGGCCCGCTGCCGCTCGGACGGCGTCGACCAGCGCCACTTCTCGAACGCGGTCGCGGCGGCCCGGAAGGCCAGGTCGACATCGTGCTCGTCGGAGTTCGGCGCGGAGGCGTACACCTCGCCGGTGGACGGGTTGACGATGTCCATCATCGCCCCGGACGCGGCCGCCTGGACCGTGCCGTCGATGACGTTGTGGAAGACTTTCTTCTCCGGCATGGTGCCCCCTCCACGGCAGACGATCCGTCCCCCGCTTCTTCAATCTAGGCCTACCCACTGACCCAGGAGAAGCCATGGCGACGCATCCGCTCGAACCCCTCGACGCCGACGAGATCCGGCAGACTACGGCGATCCTGCGCCGGGACAAGCAGCTGGGCGGCTCCTGGCGGTTCGCGGCGATCGAGTTGCGCGAACCGGCGAAGGCGGACGTCGTCGCGTGGCGTCCCGGTGACGCGGTTCCGCGGACGTCGCACGCCGTACTGTGGAACCGGGCCGACAACCAGACCTGGGAGGGCGTCGTCGACCTGACCGGTGACCGGGTCGTGTCCTGGACGCATGTCCCCGATGTCACGCCCAACTTCACCGTCGACGAGTACCACGAGGTCGACGAGGCGATGCGTGCCCATCCCGAGGTGATCGCCGCGTTGGCCGATCGCGGCATCACGGACCTGTCGCTGGTGCTGATCGAGGTGTGGACGTACGGCAAGGCGCTGATGCCGGACAAGTACCGCGATCGCCGGCTCGGCTGGTGCGACATCTGGTACCGCGAGACCCCCGACGGCAACCCGTACGCCCACCCGGTCTCGGGGCTCAAGGTGGTCGTGGACATGAACACGCTGGAGCTCCTCGAGCTCGAGAACGACCACAACCACGGCCAGCCGGACGTCAACGGCGAGTACGTGCCCGGTCCCTGGACCGGCGCGCAACGCACCGATCTCAAGCCCCTGCACATCACCCAGCCCGAAGGCCCGTCCTTCGTCGTCGACGGCACCGAGCTGAAGTGGCAGAACTGGACCATGCGGCTCGGCTTCAACTACCGCGAGGGCCCGGTCATCTACCAGGTCAGGTACGACGACCACGGCACGAACCGGGACATCGCCTACCGGATGTCGTTCGCGGAGATGGTGGTGCCCTATCGCGATGCGTCGTTCGACCACTACCGGCGGACGGCGTTCGACATCGGCGAGTGGGGTCTCGGGTTCATGACCACGTCACTCGAGCTGGGCTGCGACTGTCTCGGCGAGATCGTGTACCTGGACGCCGTACTGCACGATTCGCACGGGGAGCCGTACCCGATCAAGAACGCGATCTGCCTGCACGAGGAGGACAACGCGGTTCTCTGGAAGCACGTCGACGCCACCACCGGCGCCGAGGTCCGGCGGATGCGCCGGATGGTCGTGTCCTGCCATGCGACGGTGGCGAACTACGAGTACCTGGTCTACTGGCGCTTCTACCAGGACGGCAACATCGAGTGCGAGGTGCGCGCGACCGGGCTGATGGTGACCACGCCGTTCGCGGCCGACGGCGCTCCACCACCGACCGGCACCGTTGTCGACAATCAGACGTACGCGCCCTTCCACCAGCATTTCCTCGTCGCCCGGCTCGACCTCGACGTGGACGGCGTCGGGAACACCGTGCAAGAGGTCGACTCCCGACCACTACCGGTCTCGGCCGACAACCCGTACGGCCTGGCGGTGGTCACCGAGGCAACCCCGGTGCGCTCCGAGTCCGAGTCTGCCCGCGACTTCAATTGGGCGACCCAACGATCATGGAAGGTGGTCAACCCGAACCGCACGAACGCCCACGGCACCAACCCGGCGTACAAGCTGGTCCCGAGCGCATCGATCCCGCCCCTGATGGACCCAGGTACGCCGCAATACCTGCGCGCACCCGTCATCGGGCACACCGTCTGGGTGACCCGGCAGCACGAGGACGAACGCTGGCCGTGCGGCGCGTACCCGACCCAGTCGACGGTCGACGACGGGATGACCCGCTGGATCGCCGACGACGAGCCGCTCGAGAACACCGATGTCGTGCTCTGGTACGTGTTCGGCATCCACCATGTCACCCGGGTCGAGGACTGGCCGGTGATGCCGGCCGACACGATCGCCTTCTGGCTCAAGCCGTTCGGCTTCTTCGACCAGAACCCGTCGATCGATGTGGCGCCCACGGCCAAGGCGGACGGCGAGCACTGCCACACCGGCCCCGGCTGAGCACCGCGGTCAGTTCTGGCCGTTGGAGAGATAGATCGTGACCAGGGAGCCCTCCGGGGCCCCCTCGTGACTTCGGGGATCGGTGTAGGCGACCGTGCCCTCGTTCTCCGGCGAGTCGACCCGGTCGTCGGAGATGACGACGTCGTAGCCGGCCTGGCGGAGGGCATCCTCGGCCTCGTCCGGGTTCATGCCGTTGACCGGCGGCAGGTTCGTCCGGTCGCCGCTGGACACGGTGGCGGTCGGCGCGACGAAACGGCGCAGCGGCATACCCTCCAGCGCGCCCTGCATCGCGGTCTGCCAGAGCGGACCGGCGGTGCCGGAACCGGTCGGGTCGGAGATGTCGCGGCCGTCCAGGGTGTGGCGGTACATCAGGTTCGTGTACGGCAGGTTCGCGTCGGCCACCACTGCGGCCCCGGCCAGGTTCGGCGCGTACCCGGCGTACCAGACCGCCTTGTTCTCCTGGATCGTTCCGGTCTTGCCGGCCAGGTCCCAGTTGCCGAAGTTCAGCCGGCCGCCGGTGCCGCCGGGCTCCATCACGGCGCTGAGCACCCGGTTCACGCCATCGGCCACCTCCGGCCTGAGCACCTGCTTGCACTCGATGCCCGGGGTGTCGATCGGCCGGCGGGACTTGTCCTCGACGGACGCAACGAGCAGCGGCTTGCAGTACTTGCCGCGGGCCGCGAAGGTCGCGTACGCGTTGGAGAGCATCAGCGGCGTCACGTAGCCGACGCCGAGCGTCATGGAGATCACCTGGTCGAGCGGCTCCAGGGTCTGCCCGTTGTACATCCCCAATGCCTGGGCGGTCTTGGCGATCGGGCACAGGCCGACGCGCTGCGACAGTTGCAGGAAGTACGTGTTCGTCGAGTACCGGGCCGCCTCGACCAGCGTGATGTTGCCGCCCCTGGTCGAGTTCTGCGGCGTGTAGTCCGGGTCCCTGGTCCAGCCCGTGCAGGTCCGGAACCTCTTCCCGCTGAGATTGATCTGCTGTGGCGAGTTGATCCGGTAGTCCAGCGGGATGCCCTTCGAGATCGCGGCCGCGATGGTGAACGCCTTCATCGTCGAGCCGTTCTGGAACCCGCCGAACCCGCCGGGATAGGACTTCTCCACGTTGTAGTTGTAGGCGGTCTGGTAGGCACCCTTGCCGTATTGCTTGCTCTGCACCATCGCCTTCACCAGGCCGGTCCCGGGTTGGACGATCGTGATCGCCGCAATGGCACTGTCCTTCCGCTTGGTGTGCTCGTTGATCGAGGCCTGCGCGGCCTTCTGCATCCGCCGGTCGAGCGAGGTCGTCACGGTCAGGCCGCCGGTCTTGAGGTAGTGGTCGCGGTCCTTGACGGTCGGGCCGAGTGCCGGGTTCTGCAGCAGCTTCGAGACGACGTACTCGCAGTAGAAGGGGTAGCGGGAGCTGGCGCAGCCGTTCGGGACCTTCAGGACCCTCGCGGGGTCGATCACCGGTGCTTTGAGCGCTGTGTTCGCCTGGTGCAGCGAGATGACGCGCAACTCGAGCATCCGCCGGAGCACCACGTCGCGGCGAGCCTTGGCCCGGGCCATGTTGTTGGTCGGGTCGTAACCGGTCGGGTTCTTGACCAGGCCGGCCAGCAGGGCGGCTTGCGGGAGGGTGAGGTTCTTGGCCGAGGTCCTGAAGTAGTGCTGCGCGGCGGCCTGGACGCCGTACGTGCCGTCGCCGAAGTTCACCACGTTCAGATACCGCTCCAGGATCTGGTCCTTGGAGTACTGACTCTCGACCGCGATCGCGTACCGCAGCTCGGTCAGCTTGCGCTCGTAGGTCACCGCGGTGGCTCGGCGCCGCTCCTCGGCGGTCTTCGCCTTCTCGACCAGGCTGAGCTTCACGTACTGCTGGGTGATGCTCGACCCACCTTGCTGAACCTCGCCCTCGGACTGGTTGCGCAGCATCGCGCGCAGCGTGCCCTTGAGGTCGAGGGCGCCGTGCTCGTAGAAGCGCGAGTCCTCGATCGCGACGATCGCCTTGCGCATGATCGGGTTGATGTAGCTCAGCGACACCGGGACACGGTTCTGCTCGTACAGCGTGGCGATCAGGGTGCCGTCCGCGGCGAGGATCCTGCTCCGGACAGCGACCGGATCGATCTCCAGCTCACGCGGCAGCGTCTGGACCGTCTCGACGACCTTCTCGCTGCCGACCCCGGCCAGGCCGGCGAACGGGATCACCAGCCCCGCCGCCAGTGCGCCCGACAGCACGCTCACGGTGAGGAATGTCACCAGTGCGCGAGCCTTGTTGCCACCGCCGCCCCTGTCGGTGCGCATTACCCCAGGTTAAGCCAGCAGTTAACTACCGGCCAGGCCACCGGCGATTGCCTCGATCAACTGTGGACGCAACTCGTTGGCGCTGATCACCGCATCGACCGAGCCGACCTCGACCGCTCGCTGGATACTGTGCACCCGATCGAACCCGGTCGCGACCTCCCCCAGCTTCTCGGCCCGTACGGCGGTCCGCACCTCGGCCAGCTCGGTCGCCAAGGCGGCCCGCTCGGCTCCGGTGGCCTCGCGCACCCGCTCGGCCAGCGTCGCCACCCGCGGATCGGACGCGGTCCGGGCGTCGACCTCGCCGGCGAAAACAACCGCCGCCGCCGGCGCACCGCCGATCACCGAGGCGAACGAGCCCTCCACCGCGAGCACCGTCATCGACGGGTTCAGCGCCTTGGAGAACACCACGAACGCGCCGCCGTGGTAGCGCGACACCACGCAGAACACGATCGGGCCGTCGAAGTTCACGATCGCGCGGCCGATCTCGGCGCCGTACTCGAGCTGCAGGTTCCGCATCGAGTCCGGTGAGCCGTCGAAACCGGACAGGTTGGCCAGCACGACCAGCGGCCGGTTCCCGCTGGCCGCGTTGATCGCCCGGGCCGCCTTCTTCGACGAGCGCGGGAACAGCGTGCCCGCGGTGTAGGTGTCCGGACCGTCGGTGGGCGGGAAGCCCCGGCGCGGTACCGACCTGGACTCGATCCCGAGCAGACAGACCGGGTACCCGCCGAGCCGCGCGTCCTGCACCACCGCGGTGTCCGCGTCGGCCATCCCGGCCCAGCGCTCCAGCACCGGGTGGTCCTGGTCGGTGACGGACCGCATCAGCGTGCGGATGTCGAACGCCTTCTTGCGTTCCGGGTTCGTCGCCGACGAGAAGATCTCGCCGACCGTGCGGAAGTCGCTACCCGCGACGTTGTGCGGGTACGTCGTCACGTCGCGGTCGACCGGGTCGGACGTCTCGGCCCGACGTGGACCCGTCTCCCCCGGTACGACGTACGTGTGGTCGTAATGCGACATCAGCACGTCCCGGGCACCCTTGAGGTCGGGCGCCCAGTACTGCGCCTGGCCGTTCGGGCCCATCACCCGGTCGTAGCCGCCGATGCCGAAGTTGTCCTCCGCGGAGACACCACCGGAGAAGTCCAGCGACTGTTTGCCGGTCAGCACCATCGCGCTGTCCGGCGTCATCACCAGGATGCCCTTGGTGTGCATCAGCATCGTCGCCTCGGCGTTCCAGTACGGCTGCGCGCCGACGTTGATGCCGGCGACAACGATGTTGATCTCGCCGCCGTCCTGGGTGAACTCGACGATCCGCTTCAGCGCCTTCGCCACCCAGTCCATGTTCTCGGTGCCGGAGTCCATCGAGATCCGGGCACCGGCGGACAGCGAGTACCACTCCACCGGCACCCGCATCCGCTCGGCCAGGTCGAGCGCCGCGATGATCCGCGAGCATTCCGCTTCCGCCACCGCGCCGAGCGCCTTGGTCGGGTCGCCGCTGAGCACGACACGTGTGACGCCCTCCGGATGCCGGGAGGTCGGGGTGGTGACCACACCGGCGATCAGCCCGGCCTTGTTCAGTCCGCGCGGCCGCGCCGCCGGCGCCAGCGCACCAGCGTCATCCAGGTCGTACTCCGTCCAGGTGCCACCCGGCCCGGCCACCATGCCGGCGACCTCGTAGGGGTAGACGGTGTTGCGGCGGCGGGAGCGCTGGACCTTCTGCGCGTAGTCGTCGAGCGGCTTGAGCCGCTCGGTCGGCGGCTGCTCCACGGACGTGACGACACTCGCGCCGTGCTGGTAGTAGAACCGCGCGGCCAGCAGGTTGACCGAGCCGTCCGGCGTCGCCACCCGGCCCTGCACGAGGACCTCCTCGATCCCGGCGCCCGCGGTCATCGGCGCGATATTGCGCCGCAGAGCAGTGAGCTCGTCGACCTGGGCGTCGACCTGTGGCCAGATGTGCACCCAGACGTGGTTCATGTCGAGCTTGGCCCCGGCTGCGCCGCGCTCGGTCCGGGCCCGGCGGATCGCCTCCAGGCAGTTCGCGATCGCCCGCTCCGCGTGCGGCAGCGAGGTCACCTGACCGTCCTCGTCCCGGACCACCGCGAACTGGCGGACCTGGGCCAGCGCGACGAGCCGCTGGTCGGCCTCGTTGTCACGAGCCACACAGTGGTAGAGCAGTACGTCCTCGGGCGCGTCCAACCGGGTGATCCGGAAGTCGTGCAGCCGCCACAGCGTCAGTCGCCGGCCGACCATCGGGTGCACACCACGGACGTTGTCGTCCTCGATCACCGAACCGCCGGCCGGGCGGTAGGTGAAGTACCAGACCGGCCGGTCCTGACCCGGTGCGATCGCGACGGAGAACCGCCGTACCTGCTGGGAGACCGGAAGAGCGGCTATCAGGTCGCTGAGGAGATCCGACGCCTCCTGCTGCGCCTCCGGCACATCTGGGCCATGCAGGTAGAGCTCCGCGACGGCCTCATGTCCGGCTGGACGGGTCTCCACCTGCGCGGTCAGCGCCTGGACCAGCGCGCTTTCCGGGTCGGCCAGCTCGGCCACCGTACCGACCGTGGTGACCAGGTGGCTCAGCCGGTCGTCGATCGAGTAGTCGGCGGTCGCAAACGGCCGTCCACCGACGGCGAATTCCTGCAGGTCGTGCAGCTCGTACTCGCGGTAGTGCCGGCGGATGAGCACCTCGAGCATCGGCTCCCGCTCACCCCAGCCCCGCTCGACTCGCTGGGCCAGGAAGCGGACGATCGGCTCCGGGATACTGGCCAGCGCGTCGATCCGCTCATTGCGGTTCGGCGCGGCCGGGTCTGCGGCGAGCGACGCGACCTCGTCGCTGACGCCTGCCAGCACCGAGGCTCGTTCCGCGTCCACCAGCGGCTGGTCGTACCAGCGGAACCGGACACTCCGGGCCAGGTCGCCGATCACCGGGAAGCGCAGCTGGGTGGCCAGCACGAGCCGATCCAGCAACTCGTGCGCACCCTCGTCCAGCGTGGCGGCAGGCCGCGGTTCAGCGATCCAGCGCTGCAGCACCGACGTCACCAGCACCACATCCGGGGTGGACCGCTGCTGGGCGAGGAAGATCCGGAAGACGGCTTCCTCCAGCTCGGTACTGCGCTCGAAGTCGGCCACACCGTAGTGCCCGAGCACCCGACCGAGCCGAGCCTCGAACTCGGCCGGCAGACCGCCACGCTCGGGGTCAAGGCTCTGCAGGTAGGTGTGGAAGTGCTCCCGCGGGCTGTGCACCCGGTTCTCGGTGCTGATCTCCTCACCGGCCGGCCGGTTGCGGCTCAGCTCGGCGAAGTCCGCGAACACCTGCAACAGGGCGATCTCGGCATGCACCGGCGGCTCCGGCAACTCCGAGCGCGCGGCGAGGTAGTCGGCCAGCATGCCGCCCTCGTCCCGCGGGTCGATGTCGAACCCGAGCAGCATGCTGCGCAGATCGTCCAGACCTCGCTCGGCCCGCTCGGCCGCGGACTTCTCCCCCGACCCGTTCGGCAGATCCAGCTGTACGCCGTTCTCCACCGGCGCAGCCTCCTCCGCCCCGGCCTCGTCGTCGACCGGCTCCAGCCGGAGCAGCGGTGCACCGGTCTCCACCTGGCTACCGGTGGAGACCAGCAACTCCTTCACGGTGGCCTTGAACGGCGCGTTCAGCACCGTCTCCATCTTCATGCTCTCGAGCACCAGCACCGGAGCACCGGCCTCGACCACGCTGCCGCTCTGGACCGGCGTCGCGACCACGAGTGCCGGAGCAGGAGAACGCAGTACGCCGCCTTCGTCCCGGCTGACCCGGTGCGTGACGCCGTCCACCTCGACCAGGTGCACGGGGCCGTGCGTGGCGGTGACCAGCCGGAACCGCTGCCCGCCGACGACGAGCCGGCTGCTGTAGGAGTCCAGTCGCTCCAGCTCGGCGTCGACCACCTTGAACTCGGTGCCGCTGCCGACACCGACCCGGAACCGGTCCGGCCCGATCCGCGCGACGGTCACCCGGTACACGACCCCGCGGAGCTTCAGGTCGATCGCCCGGCCCACCTCGTGCTGCACCTGCGGGCGGCCGCCGTGCGCAGTCTCCAGCAACCGCGCTCGCTCGACCTGCTCGGCCTCCTCGTATCCCTCGATTGCCGCCGCGACCAGCGCGACGCCGGAGTGCCGGTGCGAAACCAGCCGTCCCTCGCCGCGAACCCGGTCGATCCAGCCGGTGTCGGCAGTTCCGTCGATCACCTCAGGCTGATCCAGCAACTCGAGGATGAAGCTCTTATTCGTCGTACCGCCGTCGATCAGCACGGTGGTCGCGCCCACAGCCCGGCGCAGTCGTGCGAGCGCCTCGTCGCGGGTCCGGCCGTAGGCGATGATCTTCGCGATCATCGAGTCGAAGTCGGCCGGGATGCTGTCCCCCGCGCTGACCCCGGTGTCCACTCGGACCCCAGGTCCGGCCGGCAGATCGAGTACGGCGATCCGCCCCGGCGACGGTGCGAAGTCGCGATCCGGGTCCTCGGCGTTCAGCCGCGCCTCGACGGCGTGCCCGGTCTCGGCCGGCTTGCTGCCTTCCAGCCGACCGCCGGCGGCGACGTGCAGCTGGGCCTTCACCAGGTCGAAGTCGGTGGTCAGCTCGGTGATCGGGTGCTCAACCTGCAGCCGGGTGTTCACCTCGAGGAACGCGAAGGTCTTGTCACCCGGGTGGTACAGGAACTCGACCGTCGCGGCACCGCGGTAGCCGACCGCGAGCGCCAGCCGCTCGGCCGACGCCTTCAGGTCCTCGACCTGCGCCGCGGAAAGCAGCGGGGAGGCAGACTCCTCGATCACCTTCTGGTTGCGGCGCTGCACCGAGCAGTCGCGGACGCCGAGCGCCCACGCGGTGCCCTGACCGTCGGCGATGACCTGCACCTCGACGTGCCGGGCGCCGGTGACCAGACGCTCCAGGAACACCACGCCACTGCCGAATGCCCGGGCGGCCTCGTCGCTGGTCCGCGCGTACGCGTCCTCGAGCTCCTCCGCCGACCGGACCACGCGGATCCCCCGGCCGCCACCGCCCGCGGTGGCCTTCAGCATCAGCGGATAGCCGATCGACGCGGCCGCCTCCAGCGCGGCATCCAGCGTTTCGACTGCGCCACGGCTCCACGGCGCGACCGGTACGCCGACCTCCTCGGCGATCAGCTTGGACCCGATCTTGTCGCCCAGCTTGCGCATCGCCTCCGGCGGCGGGCCGATGAACGTCACACCGAGCCGCTCGCAAAGCTCCGCGAAGGCGGGGTCCTCGGCGACGAAGCCCCAGCCGACCCAAGCGGCATCGGCCTCGGTCTCACGCAGGGCGCGCTCCAGCACCTCGAGATCGAGGTACGGCCGCGCCGACGCCGGGCCGAGCGGATAGGCGATATCGGCCTCGCGGACGAACGTAGCGGTCCGCTCACCCTCCGTGTACAGAGCGATCGTCTCGATCGGCTCACCGCCCTCGGCGTTGAGCTCCCGAACCGCGTTGATCAGCCGCATCGCGGCCTCGCCCCGGTTCACCACTGCGATACGCTTGAACATCGACCGCCTCCGTGTCTCACCCTGCATGTCGCGTCCGGGCCATGTGGTCTTCGGCCGTCCGCTGGCACAGGTTTTCAGCCCCGAAGCCCTACCGTCGAGTCGGCCCCCTGTTCGGGAGCGTCGTCACGCCTGGTAGTCACCCCGTCATCAGGTCAAGAGCGCCTTCGTCGCCGGTACGACGTCCGCCGCGAACCGGGTGATCTGGGTCAGATCGTGCTGCTCCGGCCAGAAGATGAACGTCCGGAACGGCTGCTCGGTCGCCAGCCGGGCGAAGAACGCGGCCCACTGGTCCGGAGTACCCCGCAACGGAGCGTCGCCCTGAGTGGTGTCGGTGTCGCCGGGTCCGTCGGTGATGGTCCCAACGATCTGTGCGATCCGGACCACCTCCGCCGGATCCCGGCCGGCCGCCTTGGCCGCCTCGTCGATGATCGCGTTCGCACCGGCCCATCCGTCGTACGGGAGGTAGCGCGGGATCGGCGCGGCCCAGCCGTCGGCCAGCCGGCCGGTGAGTTGCATCGACCGCGGTCCGACCGAGCCGACCCAGATGGCGATGTCGTGCAGCGGCAGCGGCCCGGTGCGGACGTTGAGCGGGTAGTACTTGCCGTCAGCAACCACTCGGTCGGGCTCCGTCCACAGCCGCCGGAGCAGGCCGATTCCCTCCGCGAGTGCCTCGAGGGCCTCGGCCGGCGTACGGTCCGGGCCGCCGATGCCGGTGATACCGCGCTGGAACCCGCCCGCACCCAGTCCGAGCTCGAACCGCCCGCCTGACAGTACGTCGAGCGCAGCGGCCGACTGGGCCAGCAGACCCGGCGGCCGCAGCGGCAGCGGGGACACGTCCGGGAAGAACCGCAGCCGCTCGGTCCTGGCCAGCAGATCCCCGATCAACGTCAGCGCGTCGATCTGGCTGGGCGCGTACGGATGGTCCTGCACCGCGACCAGGTCGAGCCCGCCCTCCTCGGCCGCCGCGACCAGTTCCCGATGCAGACCCACCGCTGCGGTCGGCGTCACCTGCACTCCGAATTCGACCATGCCGACAGGATGACAGTTGCAGGGCACTTGAACTCAAGCGAGCTGGATGGAATCCCCGGTGACGGTGATCTGCTTGGCCGCCAGCGGCTGCGGCGCCGGGTCGCTGACCACCGAACCGTCGTTGATGTCGAACTTGCTCCCGTGGCAGGTGCAGTTGATCGTGCCGCCCTCGACGTTGGCGACCTGGCACTGCTCGTGGGTGCAGACCGAGGTGAAGGCCTTGAACGTGCCCGCCGTGGGCTGGGTGATGACGACCTGGCTGTCGCCGATGATCACGCCGCCGCCGACCGGGACGTCCGCGGTCTTCGCGAGCACCGCGTCGGCCGGAGCCGACGGAGGTGGCGCGTTCTTGGGTTCGCCGTACGTGCTGCAGCCGGCGACCGCGGCGACGGCGGCCGCGCTCGCGGCGAGGACAGTACGGCGACTCGGTTCGTCCACAGTGGGTCCTCTCAACGAATGATGCCGAAGGTGGTGAAGAACCACAGCGACGAGGTCAGCCACAGCCCGACCAGACCGGTGAAGACTGCCCCACCTACCGCTGGCAACAGCCAACGCGGCAGGTCGTTCCGGCTCAGCGTCAGCATCTTGGCCGTGAACGCGCCGTAGAAGAAGCAGCCGAGCAGGGAGTGCACGAGTACGCGTGGCTCGTCGTACTGGAATCCCAACGCATAAAGGCAATGCGCGACCACCGGAAGCGTGACCGCGACAGCGGCTCGTCCCGACCACCGGTGCAACGGCCCGACCCAGCGCGACCCAGCCAACGCTTTCAGGTGCCCGAACAGAGCCAGGGCCGAGATCAGTTGTACGACGGCCAGCACCACAGCGACCGTTGCCAGCCAGGCCTTCACCGACTGCGGACTGGAGAAGCCGGCCACGTTCACCGCGACGCCGGTCGGATCGTGCAGCCGGCCGTAGACCCCGAGGACGACGGCGACCGCGGCACCGACGGACAACGGGATCACGACCCTGCTCGCGGCCCGGACCGGCACAGTCGTCGTCATCGCACTCCTCAGAACGTCTCGTCGCCGGTGATCGACGCGGCCGTGACCTCGGCACCGCCGACGGTCGCCGCACCGCTGGCCGGATCGAGCGGAGGCGCGGGCGCCGGGGTGCCGTCGTTGTCGATGCCGACCTGACTGCCGTCGGGGAGGATGATCCAGCCGATGGTGTTGCTCGAGGTCTTTGCGCGGTACAAGCCCGCCGGTGGGTCTGCCTTGTCGATCGTGAAGGACCACTGTCGACCGCGCACGGTGACTGTGCCGGTGACGGCCTCTGCGGCCACGGTCCCGACCAACTGGTCACCGGCCTTGGAGCGCAGCGCGAGCCGGCCGGCCGTGTGCGTTCCGGTCAGCCAGGCCTCGACACTGCGGCCGTCGCAGACGTACGCCGCGGCCCGGCCGCCCTTCACCGCGATCGCGAGGGTGGCCTCGCGTCCCGTCGTACGGCCTGTGTAGACCGCGACGATCTGCTGTGCTGGGGTCGTCTTCGAAGCAGCAGGAGGAGTAGCGGTAGGAGTCGGGTCCGGTGATGGCGGTGGACTGGTTGTGGCGGGCACGCTGGGCGCGGCGGCGCCAGGGCTGGAGGTGCCGGTCTGGGTGCTGTTCACGACAAGCAGCGCCACCAGACCGACGGCTGTCGCCGCCAGCGTCACCAGCGGACTGCGTTGCCCCATGGCTCCCCCACCCCCGCTGTCGAGAATCGCCGTACCCACGCCTCGGGTCAACGGCTCACGTCCCGTTGCTACATTCGGCAGGGTGAGTCAGCACGGACACACCCATCGACTGGATCTCGACGACGCCACGCTGCGGGAGTGGGACGCGGTGGTCGTCGGCATCGATCCCGAACGCGGCATCGTGCTCGACCGGTCCGCGTTCTACCCCGGCGGAGGCGGCCAGCCGCCGGATCAGGGCGTCCTGCTCTGGGGCGGCGTCCGGACCCGCATCCAGGGCACGGTCAAGGGCGACGACCTCTATCTGGTGCCGCACGAGGACGAC
Source organism: Kribbella steppae (assembly GCF_004342025.1). GTDB lineage: Bacteria > Actinomycetota > Actinomycetes > Propionibacteriales > Kribbellaceae > Kribbella > Kribbella steppae. The sequence goes on from NZ_SLWN01000004.1 coordinate 57,802, forward strand.
CCGGTGCCGCCGGTGGGAACGGCCGTCCGAGGTGCGCTCGACGATCAGCGCCGTACGGACCTGATGCGGACGCACTCCGGTCTGCACGTCCTGACCGGCGTGGTCTTCCGGGACTTCGGCGCGCTCGTTACCGGCGGAAACATGGAGCCGCTCACGGCCCGGATGGACTTCGACCTGGCCGAGGTCCCGCCGGACTTCAAGGACCGGGTGGCCGAGGCGGTCAACGCGGAGATCAGCACCGACCGCCGGATCACGGTGGCCAACCTGCCGCGCGAGGAAGCGTTCGCGATCCCGGACATCATCCGCACCGCCACCAACCTGCTGCCACCCGATATCGAGGTCGTCCGGATCGTCGACATCGCCGGCCTCGACACCCAGGCCGACGGCGGCACCCACGTCGCCTCCACCGCGATGATCGGCCGGATGGACGTCGTGAAGATGGAGAGCAAGGGCCGCGGCTTCCGCCGCCTCCGCGTCCGCATCACCTGACCCTCGGGAGGGGCAGACTGCGGAACTGGAGAGGGGAGGCACACGATGGGTGCGCTGGCAGAACAGCTTCGGGGTGTGGTGGAGGGGCCGGTCTTCGGGCCCGAGGACGAAGGTTTCGCGGCGGAGGTGGCGGGGTTCAACCTCGCCGCACAGCACAGTCCCGAGGTAGCCGTCGGGATCACGTCGGAGGCGGATGCCGCCGCGGTGGTGCGCGCGGCAGCTGAGAGCGGTACGCCGGTCCGCGTACTGGCGACCGGTCATGGATCACCTGTACCGATCACCGACGGTGTCCTGGTCACCACGTCGCGACTGGCGAACGTCACCATCGACGTGGACGCCAAGATCGCGCATATCGATGCAGGCTGCCGGTGGGCCGAAGTCATCGCGGCCGCGGGCGAGCACGGGCTCGCGCCGGTCACCGGCGCGTCCGACGCCGTCGGCTGCATCGGTTACACGCTCGGCGGTGGTCTCGGACCGCTCGCCCGGACGTACGGCTTCTCGTCCGACTGGGCGCGCGGCTTCCGCGTCGTGACGGGCTCCGGCGAGGTCGTCACGGCCAACGCTGACGAGAACGCCGACCTGTTCTGGGCCCTGCGCGGCGGCAAGGGCGGTTTCGGCCTCGTCATGTCGATGGACTTCGCACTCGTCGAGCTCAGCACCCTGTACGGCGGCTCGGTGTTCTTCGACGCCGACGACATCGCGACCGTGTTCGGAACCTGGACCGAGTGGACGAAGACGCTGCCCGAGACCGCGAACTCCTCGGTCGTGATCCTGCGCCTGCCCCCGCTGGAATTCATCCCCGAACCGCTCCGGGGCAAGACGGTGCTCAGCGTCCGGTTCGCCTTCGTCGGCGATCCGGCCGAGGGCAAGAGCCTGTTCCAGCCGATCCGGGACGCCGGTACGGCGCTCATCGACACCGTCGGCGAGATGGCGGCCACCGACATCGCGCTCATTCACAACGACCCGAAGGACCCCACGCCGGCGTTCGACCGCGGTCAGCTGCTGAACGACATCGACGCCGGCTTCGTCTCGGCGTTCCTCGAGGCGGTCGGTCCGGAGCGGCAACTGCCCCTCGTCGCCATCGAGATCCGGCATCTCGGCGGAGCAGCGAGTCGCGACGTACCGGAAGGCAGTGCGGTCGGTGGGCGCGGCGGCGCCTACAGCCTGGTGCTGATCGGCGTGCCCGATCCGAGCCTGTTCGAGACGGTACTGCCGGGTGTGGTCGACGGCGTCAGGGCCGGGCTGACCGACTGGATCTCGGCCGAGACCACGATCAACTTCGACGCTGCCTTCTCATTCCCCGGTTCGTACCAGGCAGCCTGGCCGTCGGACACGTTCAGCCGGCTGGCCGAGGTGCGCGCGGCGTACGACCCGGATCAGGTGTTCCCGTACGGGCCGGCCAGCTAGTCGCGCCAGGAGTACTGCGGGTCGTAGCCGAGCAGCTTGCGGGCCTTGTCGATCGACAGCAGGGTCTCGTTCGGGCCGAAGGGCCGTTTCACCGGTACGCCGGGGAAGACTTCGGCCAGCAGTTCTTCGTTCGGCCGGGTCATCACCGTGTCCGCGTTCGCGATGATGAACACGTCGGTGCCGGTGACGTCGTACTCGAGCGCCTTGCGGACCGCCTGAGCACCGTCGCGCGCGTCGATGTAGCCCCAGAGGTTCCACTTGCGCAGCCGGGCGTCCGCGTCGAACGACGGGAAGTTCACGTAGTCCTCGGGGTACATCACGTTGGAGAACCGCAGGCCGATCAGCTTGAGGTCCGGATGCCACCGGACCAACTGCCGGGCCAGCTCCTCCTCCAGCGTCTTCACCAGCGAGTACGTGCTGTTCGGCTGCGGCGGATACTCCTCGTCCACCGGCACGTACGGTGGGAAGTCGTCGAACGGCAGCCCCAGCACGGTCTCGCTCGACGCCCAGACGATGTTGCGAACGCCGGCCCGCAACGCCGCCGAGAACACGTTGTAGGTCGCGACCATGTTGTTCTCGAACGTCGCCGCGTTCGGCCGCAGCCCCGGCGCCGGGATCGCGGCCAGGTGGACGACCGCGTCGACACCGTCGTGCCGGTCGTCGATCCCCGCGAGTGCCTCGTAGGTCTGGCCGAAATCGGTCAGATCGACCCGTGACGACGTCACGCCGGTCCGGGCCGGTGGCGCCTGGTCGAGGGCGACCACGTCCCAGCCGTTGTCCACCAGGTGATCGACGACTGCCCGGCCGAGCTTGCCGCTGCTTCCGGTGACCGCAACCCGTGCCATCCGTACTCCCTTTCCAGCTGTTGCTCCCGATAATTCCACGCCAGGCAAGCGCTATCAGCCGGTAACCAAGCAGTGGACTAGGCTCGACCCTGTGAAACTAGCTGGGCGGATGGAACGTCTCGGGACCGAGTCGGCGTTCGAGGTGCTGGCCAAGGCCAAGGCTTTGGAGGCGAGCGGCCGGGAGATCGTGCACCTCGAGATCGGCGAGCCGGACTTCGACACCCCGGCCCACGTCGCGGCCGCCGCGCAGCAGGCCCTGGACAAGGGCCACACGCATTACGTGCCAGCGCCCGGCATCCCGGAGCTGCGGACCGCAGTGACGGACTTCCTCGAACGCACCGGCCGGCTCAGCACCTCACCGGACCGGGTGCTCATCACACCGGGCGCCAAGCCGATCATGTTCTTCACGATCATGGCGCTGTGCGAGGAGGGCGACGAGGTCCTCTACCCGGACCCGGGCTTCCCGATGTATGCCTCGATCGCCGCGTTCGCGGGCGCCACGCCGGTCCCAGTGCCGCTGCGCGAGGAGAACGGGTTCGTCATCGACCCCGAGGAGTTGGCGTCGCTGGTCACGCCTCGCACCAAGCTGCTGATCCTCAACTCCCCGCACAACCCGTGCGGTAGTGCCTCGACCCCCGAGCAGCTCGAGGCAATCGCCGAGATCGCCATCCGGCACGACCTGGTCGTTCTCAGCGACGAGGTCTACTGGGCGCTGCGGTACGACGGCGACCACCACAGCGTGCTCGACATCGACGGCATGGCCGAGCGGACGATCCTGCTCGACGGCTGGTCCAAGACGTTCGCGATGACCGGCTGGCGGCTGGGCTTCGGTGTGTTCCCGCAGCCGCTGATCGAGCCGATCACCCGCCTGGTGATCAACTCGGTCTCCTGTACGTCGGCCTTCAGCCAGCATGCCGCGATCGCTGCCCTCGAAGGTCCGTGGGACGACGTCGACACCATGCTCGACGCGTTCCGGGAGCGGCGCGAGGTGATCGTGTCGGGCCTGAACGCCGTACCAGGTGTGTCGTGTGTCGAACCGGGCGGTGCGTTCTACGCGTTCCCGAACATCACCGAGCTCGGCATGTCCGCCGCCACCTTGGCCGACCGCCTGCTCGAGGAAGCCGGCGTCGCCTGCCTGCCGGGTACGTCGTTCGGTGCGTACGGCGAGGGCCATCTGCGCTTCTCGTACGCAAACTCGGTCGAGAACATCCGGCGCGCCCTGGACGCCTTCAAAGACCTGACGTCCTAGCGCCCTGACGTCCTAGAGCTCAGCCTCGGCCGGCTCGATGTGCAGCTGGCCCGAGTCGCGCTCGGGGCTCACAGCGATGGTCGGCGACGCCTCACCGGCGTCGATCATCCGGCTGATCAGTCGCTCCCGCAGCCGGGCGGCAACGTGGGTGTGTGAGCGGTAGCCGATGAGGTTGTCCAGCTCGTACGGGTCGGCCATCAGGTCGAACAGGTAGGTCTCGACGTAGTGATCCGCGCCGGCAGCGGCCGGATCGCAGTCCGGTGCGACAACGCCGTACTTCCACCGCTGCGTCCGCACCGCGCGGGCGGTCTCGGACTCGCTGACCTGGACGAAGACGTCGTCGCCCCACGCGGCCTTGCGATCGTGCAGCAGTGGCACGACCGACCTGCCCTGCATCTCCTTCGGCACCGGCAGGCCGGCGGCGTCGAGCAGGGTCGGTGCGAGGTCGACATGGCTGAGCAACTGGTTGACCTGACCGCCTCCGGTGAAGATGCCGCCGGTGGCCACGGTCGGGACCCGGATCGAGGCGTCGTGGACGGAGCGCTTGTACTCGGAGTTGCGCGTCTTGAAATGGTTCCCGTGGTCGGAGGTGAACAGGACGATCGTGTCGTCCCGCAGCCCGAGGCTGGTCAACGTGTCGAGCAACCGCCCGTAGGCCTCATCGATCCGCTTGATCATCCCGTAGTACCCGGGCAGTTGCCGGTACGACGTCCCGCCCAGCGTCGCCAGGTCGGGCGGGGTCCACGCACCGCGATAGGCCTCTTCGTAGCCCTCGGGAGCCGGGTAGTCGTCACGGCGGTTCTGATGATGTGGTTCCAGCAGTGACAGGAACAGGAAGAACGGCCGGTCCTTCGGTTTGGCGACGTACCGCATGGCGGCGTCGGTCAGCGCGTCCACGCGGTAGCCGGGCAGCTTCACCTGTGCGCCGGTGTCGTCGTACACGATCGTGTTGTAGGAGTCCGAGGTGTGTTCAAGCGCGTTCGCGGCTAGCCAGTACTCGTACCCACCGCGTTGCGCGGGAGCGACCGGCCCGCGAGAGGCAGAGTCGCCCAGATGCCATTTCCCGACGTACGCCGTTTCGTAGCCCGCGGCACCGAAGTGGTGCGCGAGCGTCCTGGCGTCCTCCGGCAGCGGAATGCCATTGCGATAGGGGCCCGCGGTCGTCGGATACAGGCCGGTCTGCAGCGTCGCGCGCGCCGGAGTACAAAGCGGTTGGCACGTGAACGAGTTGGCGAAATGCGTCCCCGCCCGCCCCACCCGATCCAGGTTCGGCGTCAGCCCCACCGGATTGCCGTGCAACCCGGTCGTGTCCCAGCGCTGCTGATCGGTAAGGAAGACAACGACGTTCGGACTCATGGTGTTGATCCTTTACTGATGGAGTCACCAGTGTCACGGTGAATGGCAGGTATCGGTCGCGCCGGAGACTGGAGGTTGGGATGAAGCCGTTCGCGTCTTCGGCTGATCTGTCCGAGAAGACCGAGACGCTCGAGGTCCTCGCCGACGGGGTGTACGCGCTGACCGCGGAGGGCGATCCGAACGTCGGTGCGATCGAGGCCGAGGACTTCCTGATCGCCTTCGAGGCCAGGGCCACGCCCGTCGCCGCCCGGGAATGGCTGGACCGGCTCCGTGAGCACACCACGAAGCCGGTGCGCTATCTGGTGCTCAGCCACTACCACGCGGTGCGGGTGCTCGGCGCGGCCGCGTTCGGCGCCGACGTGATCATCACGCACGACAACACCCGCAAGCTGATCGCGGAACGCGGCCAAGAGGACTGGGACAGCGAGTTCGGCCGGATGCCGCGGCTGTTCAAGGAACCTGCCTCGATCCCCGGCCTCACCTGGCCGGACCTGACGTTCTCCGACCAACTCACCATCGACCTCGGCGGTCAGCGCGGTGAACTGGTCCTGCAGTACTGCGGCCGCGGCCACACCGCCGGAGACATCGTCGCGTGGCTCCCCCGCCAGCGCATCCTGTTCGCCGGTGATCTGGTCGAGGCGCAGGCCGCGCTCTACACCGGGGACGCCTTCCACACGGATTGGTCGACGGGGACGCTCGACCGGGTGAAGGCGTTCGAGGCCGAGGCGCTCGTCGGCGGCCGCGGCGCCGTACCGCGTTCGCGCGAGGCGGTCGACGCCGCGATCGAGCAGACCCGGCACTTCCTGCTCGTGCTGCGCGAGAAGGTCGGGGCGGTGCACTCGCGTGGTGGGACGGTGGCCGAGGCGTTCCAGGAAGCGCATGCAGCGCTCGCCCCGGAGTACGGTCGCTGGCCGATCTTCGAGCACTGCCTGCCGTTCGACGTACAGCGTCTGTGGGACGAACTGGACGGCATCGACTGGCCGCGGATCTGGACTGCCGAACGTGACCGCGAGGTCTGGAACAGCCTTGTTTGACGGCCCTCCGATCGCGGTGATCGGCAACGGACCGGTCGGGCAGACCACCGCGTTGCTGCTGGCCCGTTGGGGCATCCCGGTGCTCCTGCTCGACCAGCGACCGGCCCGGGACGTCGTCGGTTCGAAGTCGATCTGCCAGCAGCGGGACGTGCTCGACATCTGGGCCTCGGTCGGTGCGGAACGGATCGCCCGCGAAGGCCTGGCCTGGACCACGGCGCGCACGTTCTACCGTGACCGCGAGCTGTTCTCCTGGTCGTTCGTGGATCCCGGCCGCTCGGCGTTGCCTGCCTGCGTGAACATCTCCCAGAGCCGCACCGAGGCGATCCTCGACGACTGCATCGCCGCTCAACCGCTGATCGACCTACGTTGGGGACACGAGGTCACCGGCATCTCCCAGGACGACACAGGTGTCACGCTGACCAGCGACACCGGGACGTTGCAGGTTGTGTACGCCGTGCTGTGCGCCGGCGCGCGGGCGGAGACGCTGCGGCAGCAGCTTGGTGTCACGTTCGAAGGCGAGAGCTTCGACGACCGATTCCTGATCTGCGACATCCGCGCGGACCTGCCGGGGTGGGAGAACGAGCGGCGGTTCTACTTCGACCCGGTCTGGAACCCGGACCGCCAGGTCCTCATCCATCCGTGCCCAGACTCGACGTACCGGATCGACTGGCAGGTGCCCGAGGACTTCGACGCGGAGGCCGAGCGGGCCGACGGTCGGCTGGACGCGCGGATCCGGCAGATCGTCGGCGACCGTCCTTACGAGATCGTGTGGCAGTCGGTGTACCGGTTCCAGTCCCGGTGCGCGGATCGGATGCGGGTCGGCCGGGTGCTGCTCGCCGGAGACTGTGCCCATCTGTACGCACCGTTCGGCGCCCGTGGTCTGAACTCCGGGGTCCCGGACGCCGAGAACGCGGCCTGGAAGCTCGCCTTCGTCCTGCACGGCTGGGCGCCGGTCGAACTCCTCGAGACCTACCACCTCGAACGGCACGCGGCCGCGCTCGAGAACCTCGACGTCACCAGCGCAACCATGAGATTCCTGGTGCCGCCCGATGCGGCCCACTGGTCACGGCGACGTGCCCTGCTCGACGCTGCCCTCGCCGATCCGGCCAAGGTCGCCGACGTGGACTCGGGCCGCTTCGCCGAGCCCTTCTGGTACGTCGATTCGCCGCTCACCACCGCCGATGCGACACGCCCGTTCGGCGGCCGGCCACCCCGCGGCCAACTCCCGCCGCCTGGTCCTGGCATCGTCGTTCCCGATGCGCCCGTGACCGGAGGCGGCCGGCTGCGCGAGCTGGTCCGCGACGGATTGTTGCTCCTGACAACCGACGGCACCCAGACAGCTGTGTCCGCCGAGGGCGTCGATGCGGCTGGCCTTGCCGCGACCATCGCAGCGGCCACCTGCGCACCGCATCGCGTCGTCAGCCTCACGGACCTCGGCCTCGACAACACTGTGGTCGGCGCACGTCCCGGCGAAGCATGGCTGATCCGCCCGGACGGTCACGTCTCGGCAGTTCTCACCGACCTCTCACCAGAGTCGGTTCGCACGGCTGTCCGGCGTACCCTCAGCGCCGGGAGAATGCCTGCTGAACTTTGACCGTGGCGGTCACGATGTCGGCGAGATCTTCCTCGTCGGCCATCAACAGACTCTGCCGGATCCAGACGATGGAATCCCCGGCGGCCTCCCCCACCGGGCACGGCTGGAGGTCGGAATACGGGCGGAGTGCGTCCTCGCGCGACAGCGAGCGATACCCGGAATCCAGCGGGATCCCCTCGGCCGTCATCGCCGCGATGAAGTCGGCCTTACTGCGTCCGCCGTACGCACGCGGCTCGTATCTCACCAGCGCAAGATGATGGCTGCTCCTGGTCGTGCCGACCGGTTCGGGAAGGATGTCCAGACCTTGCTTGCGGAGGAATCCGACCGAGCGTTCCCGGGTCGCGACCTGCTCGTCGAGGGCGGCGAGTTGCGGGATCAGGACGGCGGCCTGGAACTCCGTCATCCGCAGGTTCCAGCCGACATCGGGGTGCTCGTACCACCCACCCTCCAGGCTGCGTCCGACATTGTGGAACGCCCACAACCGCCGGTAGACGTCCTCGTCATCCGTGACGATCAGCCCACCCTCACCGGCCGTCATCGCCTTGCTGGACTGGAAGCTGAAGCACGCTGCATCGCCCAACGTGCCCACCGGCCGCCCGTGCCGCGTCGCGCCGTGCGCCTGCGCCGCGTCCTCGACGATCGGTACGCCGTACTGCCTGAGCGCCTCGACATCCGCCGGTGCACCGGCGAGGTGGACGGGCATGATCGCCTTCGTCCGCGGTCCGATCAGCCGTCCGACCGCAACCGGATCGAGGTGCAGTGTGTCCGGCGTGACGTCCGCGATCACCGGCCGCGCCCCCGCGAGGACAACCGAGGTCGCACTGGCCACGAACGTGTACGCGGGCACGATCACCTCGTCGTCCCGACCCACTCCCAGCGCTCGTAGAGCGAGGAAGAGTGCGACGGTGCCGTTGACGACACTCACGCCATACGACGCTCCGACCGAACGCGTGAACGCCTCGGTGAACTCGTTGACCTTCGTACCCGACGTGGCTCCCCACGCGCCGCTGTCGAGCACCTCCAGGAGCAGGTCGCGTTGTTCTTGCGTCGCCGGTGGTGGCCAGCTCGGCCAGGCCGCACGTCGTACCGGCGTACCACCGTCCTGTGCGAGCGTCATCGAGCTGCCTCCAGGAGTCTCGTCATGGTGCCGAACAGCAGTTGGTCGCGTTCCGCCGGCTCGATCGGCGCGAGCATCACCCGCCCCAGCCCGACGCGCAGATCCAGGAACAATGCGTCCGACCCGAAGACCATCCGATCCGCGCCGACGGTGGCGACCAGCCAGGCCACATGCCGCGCGGTCAGCCGCGAACTGCAGATCTCGAGCGTGACATTCGGGTACTGCGTGGCTACCTCAGCCGCCGCGGGAAGTCCGGCCGGGAACAGCCCGGCATGGCCCATCAGCAACTCGACCGACGGGTAGCGCGGGGCGACTTGCGCGAACCGCGCCGGGTCGCACCAGGGCGAGCCGTACATGCCGTGCGACAGGATGACTCCACCGTGCTCGGCGACAAGCTCGAACGCGGGTGCGTAGCCAGGTCCTTCGAGCGGATGCTGATGTGTGTCGGGGTGCAGCTTCAGCCCGATCACGCCGGGTGTCGCGAGCAGGTCGGCCGTCCGCTGCGGCGCCTCGGGGTCGTGCGGGTCATAGACGGCGTACCCGAGGAAGCGGCCCGGGTGCTTCTGGATCTCGTCCAGCAGGAGCGCGTTGCCGGCCCTGGAGTCGGGACCGATCGCGAGCAGGTGGGAGACGCACATGGTCGCGACGCCGCAGCTGTCCATCACCCGGACCAGGCTCTCGGTCGAACTGTCCGCGATCGCGAACGCGAACCACCCGCCGAGATGCCCGTGCGCGTCGATGATGCCCGTCATCCGAGCAGCTCCAGGACGTTGCCACCGGCAATCAGCTCGACGTCCCGTTCCGCCAACTCGAGGTGGTCGAGCTGGAACCGCGGCCCGGCGTCGTCGGTCTCGGGTGCTCCGGTGCCGAACAGCACGCGATGGGCGCCGTACCGGTTCGCCATCCACTCGACCTGCAGATGGCCACACAGACTCGCTGTGTCGACACGCACCTCCGAGTGGGCGTCCATGAGATCGGCGAGCTCCCGCAGCGCGCGATAGCCCGTGTTGATCAGCACGATCCGCAGCGTGGGCACCTCGGTCGCGAGCCGGTGGATCTCCGCGGGGCTCGCCGACTCCCACCCGAGCAGCACGGTGATGTTGCGCTCGGCAAGCTCCCGCGCGCCTTCTAGCCCCTGCGGGCCGCCGAGCGCGAACCGATGCTCAGCCGGACACATCCGCACAAGCCGTGCATCGGCCGGCACCGCCGTCCCCAGCGGTCCTGGTACGACGACCGGCACCCTCGTCAACCGTGGATGCTCCGGTCCGTCGACAGGCGTGACCGGGTCGTAGTGGAGCGCGTGCGAATGCACCACACAAGCCGCGTCGATCGCCAACCGGTCGAGCTCGGCCAGGAGCCCGGGCACGTCTCGACTCGGCACGTCGCCCACTGGAACCGGCCCGAGGATCCGGTTGGCGTCGACCACTCTCATCGCTGGCTCAACGCTGTCTCGACAGCAGTTCGTCGGATTGTTTCGCCGCCGCGTCGAGCGCCTGCTGCGGCGTCTTCTTCCCGGTCATCGCGGCCTGGATCTCGACGGCGAGCAGTGCCATCACCTGCCGTGCGGCCGGGTTCACCTCACCGTGGAAGGCGTACTGCAGCGCCTCCTCGAACTTCTTCGCCTGCTCGTCCGACGCCGGGACCGGCGCGTCGGTCCGTGGCGACAGGTAGTTCGACGCGGTCCCGAGACTGATGACCTGCTTCGGCTGGGTCATGAAGCTGAGGAACTTCTCCGCACCCTCGATGTTCTTCGACCCGGCGTTCACCGCGAGCCCGCCGGGCAGCCCGAACCCGACCCGCTTCTTGTTCTCCAGCGGTACGCCGACGACCACATTGGCCGCACCCCAGCTCGAGTTCACCGTCTTGGCGTCGATCAGCGTGTTGGTGAAGCCCATCGCCACCTGCTGCTTGCCGAGCGCGTGGTCGGCGACCAGGTTGGCGTTGGTCAGGCTGCTCTTCGGGATCCCACCCGTGTCGTACAGGTTCTTGATGAAGGTCAGCGCCTCGACGCCTGGCGCCTGGTTGAAGGCGACCTTCTTGCCGTCCTCGCTGAACACCGAGCCACCGGCCTGCCAGAGCAGCGGGTAGAAGCTGAGGTTCAGCGACGTCTCGGGTGAGGCCGAGTAGTCCAGCGTGGCGACGCCGGCCTGCTTGAGTTTCGGCGCGGCCGCCTTGATCTCGTCCCAGGTCTCCGGCGGCTTCGTGATGCCGGCCTTGGCGAGCAGTTTCTTGTTGTAGAGCGTGGTGGTGACGGTGTGATAGATCGGGGCGCCGTACAACTTGCCGTCGACGGTCAGCGCACTCAGCGCTCCGGGCAGGAACTTCGACTTGTCCGCCTCGAGCACCTTGTCGATCGGCTCGAGCGAACCGCTCTTGACGAACTGCGGGATCTGGTCCGGCCCGAGCAGCAGCACGTCCGGGCCCTTGCCGCCCGAGAACGCGGTGGCGAGCTTCTGGTCCCGGTTCAGCCAGGGTTGGTGCTCGATCTTCAGATCGACGTCGGTGTTGGCCGCCTCGAAGTCTTTCTCGACCTGCGACCAGTAGGCGGTGGCCGCCTTCTCGTCGGCGATGACCGGATACATCCAGACTGTGACGGGCTTTGCCGACGCCTCCTCGCCCGATCCGCCACAGGCGGTCAGTGCGGCGGCCGCGGCGAACGCGGTGAGCGGAACCACGAGACGGTTGATCTTCATCGGACCTCCACAGCCTTTACGGTCAGGACCGAAACTACCGCGCGGCGCACCGGTGGCGTCAACCACCTAGCAGAAAACCCCGGTAAGTTTTCAGTCCCGGCCGTTATCTCACTCGGCCGGAACCGCCATCACCCAGTCGGCGCTGACGACCCGGTAGCCGAGTTTGTACAGGCCGCGGAGGATGCCCGGTACGTGCCCGGCGCCGTACACGACCGCGACGTCGATCTTCTCCTCAGCCCGGTCGCGGACGATCTCGGCCAGGGCGGTCAGCACCCGCTCGTCGCGGCGGTCGAGCAGCAGGTCCATGAACTCGTCCAGGTTCTCGCCACGGAGCTCCTCGGACCGGGTCGGCAGGTCGTTCACCTCGAGGTTCAGGATCGCCCGCCGGCCGGCGAAGAACTGCCCGACCGACACCACCGGGACGGCCGCCCAGGTGAACAGCTTGGTCTTCCACGGCAGCTTGCCGAACCCTTCGTCGAACTCGTCCCCGGTCAGGTCCGGCGTCACGATCGGTACGCCGAGATCGTCGTACGGAATGTCGTCCTCGACCAGCCCGGAATCGTCGTTGGCCGGGATCACCTTGTACGTCGTCGTCAGCGCGCCACCGACCGCCGAGTCGCCGATGATCCCCTCGACCACCAGCAGGTCGCACTCCCGCAACTGGCGCTCGACCTCCCGGTAGAACTCCGGCGCTGCCACATGCAACATCGGAAACACCAGGACGACCGGCCCACCCCCACGCCGCGTGCACCGCAACACCGCACACCGAGTCCCCACCACACTGCTCTCGACGATCTGCACTGCCACCACCCCCGCTTCCCAGTGTCAGAACCCAAAGGGTCAACTCCGGCCGACCCTTGACATACTTTCGGCCGTGGAGACGAGTACGGGGACGGGCGAAGTGCAGCAGCGGACGGCCTGGGGCCGTTGCGTGGACTGGGCGCTACGTCCCGCTGAGCCGGCTGATGTCGAGCCGATCGCGGAGCTGCGTGCGACGGTGATGCGCCCGGACCTAGAGCGGTTGGGGCGGTACGACGAGCATCGGGTCCGCCAGCGCCTGCGTGACTCCTTCTCACCACAGCACACGTCGGTCATCGTGGCCGACGGCACCTTTGCGGGCTGCGTGACGCTGCGCCCGGCCGACGACGGGCGCTGGCTGGAGCATTTCTATCTCGCTCCGGACCTCCAGGGCCGCGGCCTCGGATCGGCCGTCCTGCGGACCCTCCTGGAGCAGACTGACTCCGACGGCGTACCTGTCCGTCTGAACGTCCTGCAGGGCAGCTCCGCCCAACGTCTCTACGAACGCCATGGCTTCACCGTCGAGGACGAAGACCCGATCGACGTCTACATGGTCCGACAACCAGACGCTACTCGCTGAGCAATCCCGTACGACGCAGCCACGCCTCGACCTGAGGACGGGCGGTTCGGACCGTTTCGCCTTGGATTGCTAGGCCTTCGCCGATGGTGGCTCCGGGGCAGGCGGCGGTGTAGTCGTCGACGGCCCGGCCGAGTCCGCTCATCGCGTGGGTGGTGAACGGGTAGATCGTCTTGCCGGTGAAGTCGTGGCCATCGGTGAACGTCGACATGATCATCGGGGGCCGTACGTTCCAGATCGGGCTGCCGAGCAGGAGTACGTCGTACTGGTCGATCGACGGCTCTGGGTTGGCGATGGCGGGGCGGGCGTCGTCGTTCTGCTCGCGGACGTTCCGGGCGACGGTCTCGTCGTACCCCGTCGGGTAAGGGTCGGCCGCCTCGATCCGGTACACGTCACAAGCGATCAGGTCGCTCACCATCTCCGCTACTACCTGGGTGTTGCCGACCTCCAGCGTGCGCCGGCCGCCGTAGTGGTAGTTCTCGCCGGCGCGGGAGAAGTACACGAGGAGAGCCTTGGAGTTCCCGGGTTGGGTCGCTGGTCCCGACGTCCCGGGTTGGGGCGCTGGTTCGGACGGCCCTGGCCGCGTTGAGGAGCACGCGGTCAGAGTCGTCGTACCCACGAGCCCGGCAGCCGCGAAGGCGAGGAACGAGCGGCGGGACGGTGGTTGATGTGCGCGCATTCAGTTGATCCGGACGCCGAACCCGAGGATGGGTAGCTCGACGCCGTTGTTCAGGGTGACTGTCTGCATGAGTGTCTTTCAGTTGTCGTAGCTCGTGCTGGTGCTGAGGTGGCTCCACTGCTCGAGCTGCTTACGGTCGGCGTCGAGGACCCCGTTGATCGCAGTGAACGCGTCCTGACCGAGGACCAGGAACCTCGGCGGAGTCGGCTCGGCGAGCGCGGTCAGGATGGCCTGCGCGGCGCGTGCGGGATCGCCGGGCTGGGTGCCGTGGACCGTGTCGTTCTCCTTGCGTCGCTTGCCGGCGGTGTCGGCGTAGTCGGCGATCGCGTCGGCAGACTGGGACAGCGAACGCCCGGCGAAGTCGGTCCGGAACCCGCCCGGCTCGACGATGGTGACGGTGATGCCGAGCGGTTCCAGCTCCTTCTGCAGGGAGCCGGACAGCCCTTCCAACGCGGCCTTCGTTGCGGAGTAGTACCCAGAGCCCGGCGGGCAGATCCTGGCGCCGATGGACGAGACGTTGACGATCGCTCCGGTACGACGTTGCCGCATGCCGGGCAGGACGGCCTTGATCATCGCCACCGGCCCGAAGACGTTGGTCGCGAACAACTGCTCGACGTCGGCCTCGTCACCTTCTTCGACGGCGGCGCGGTACCCGTAGCCGGCGTTGTTCACCAGGACGTCGACAGCGCCGAACCGCGTCTCGGCCTGCCCGACGACCTCGCGGACCTGCTCGCGGTCCGTGACGTCGAGTTGCTGGACGAGCGTCGTACTGGGGTACTTGTCTGCCAGGTCGGCGACCGTGCCGGGATCGCGCGCGGTGACGACGGCGTTGTGGCCGGCGGCAAGCACCGCCTCGGCGAGGGCTCGCCCGAGTCCGGTGGAACAGCCAGTGATCAACCAGGTGCTCATGAATCTCCTTTCGCTACTCCCAGCAAACTCTTCTTCCCGCACTCCAGGAAGGCGCTCCTGATCCGTGGACTGCCAGTACCCCCTTCGCGGAGCGCCAAGGGGGATCTGACAGTGCCTGCCACGTTGCGTCACCGGGATCTACGCTGGCGGCATGGACAGTCGAACCGAGGTCCGTGAGTTCCTCCGCTCCCGGCGCGCCAAGGTGACACCCGATCAGGCCGGGTTGCCGGTCAGCGGGCACCGGCGGGTGCCCGGGCTGCGGCGGGAGGAAGTCGCGCTGCTCGCAGGGGTGAGCGTCGACTACTACGCGCGCCTCGAGCGTGGCGACCTGGCGGGTGTCTCCGACGAGGTCCTGGATGCGATCGTCGGCGTACTGCGGCTGGACGAGGCGGAGAGCACCCACCTGTTCAACCTGGCCCGCGAGGCCCGGTCCAGCCCGAGTCGTCGGCGGCGGGCCGCCGTACGGCCGGAGCCGCAGATCCGGCCGAGCCTGCAGCGGTTCCTGGACGCGATCACCGGTGCGCCGACCTGGGTCCGGAACGAGCGGATGGACTTCATCGCGGCCAACCCGCTCGGTCGCGCGCTGTACGCACCGCTCCTGGAAGACCCGGTCCGGCCGGCGAACAACGCCCGCTACTTCTTCCTCAACCCGGCCGCGATGACGTTCTACCCGGACTGGGACCGCAACGCGGACGACATCGTCGCCACCTTGCGTAGCTACGCCGGCCGCAACCCGCACGACAAGGGCCTGACCGATCTCATCGGCGAGCTCGCCACCCGCAGCGAGGACTTCCGCACCCGGTGGGCCGCGCAGAACGTCCGCTTCCACCGGACCGGACTGAAGCGCATCCATCACCCGGTCGTCGGCGAGCTCGAGCTCAGCTACGAAGCGATGGAGCTGCCGGCCAACCCCGGCTGGACGATGTTCTCCTACACCGCCGAGCCCAACTCCCCCACCGACGAACGGCTCCGCCTGCTGGCCAGCTACGCAGCGACGGTCGAGGCCGCCAAGGCGGCAGAAACCGCTGACAAGCCCTAGTCGCGGGTTTCTTCCTTCAGCCGGGCCGCTTCCCTGCGGACATCGGCCTGGACCCCGCGTTCGTGCTCGAGCCAGTCGGGGTTCTCCGACTTGATGTCGTCGATCTGCTCGGTGGTGAGGGCCTCGGTGATACCGCCGCGGGCGAGGCCGCTGATGGACACGCCCAGCTTGGCGGCGACCACGGACCGCGGGTGCGGACCGTCGCGGCGGAGGTCGCGCAGCCACTCGGGCGGGTCGGCCTGCAGCGCGTTCAGCTCGTCGCGGGACACGACGCCCTCCTGGAAGTCCGGCGGCGTGGCCTGGAGGTACACGCCCAGCTTCTTCGCCGCCGTGGCGGGCTTCATCGTCTGGACTGCCTTACGCGACGTCATGGCGCAAGGGTAGCGAGCGGGTGCGCGGCCGCTGATCACGCCCGGTAGCCTGACGAGGTGACCGGGTCGCAAACGTCGTTCAGGCTCGGGTACGTCCCAGGGGTGACGCCCGCCAAATGGGCGCGGATCTGGCAGGAGCGGTCACCCCGCATCCCACTCGACCTCATCCAGGTCACGGCCGCGGAAGCCGTCGGGCTGGTCCGGAGCCACCAGGCGGATGCCGCCCTGCTGAGGTTGCCGATCGACCGAACCGGTCTGCACGCGATTCCCTTGTACGTCGAGACGACGGTCGTGGTCATCCCGAAGGACCACGTCGTGACGGCGGTCGAAGAGGTGACCACCGAGGACCTGGCCGACGAACTCATGCTGCACCCGCTGGACGACGTACTCGACTGGGAGCGCCCACCCGGCCGGCTGATCGATGAGCGGCCGGCGACGACCGCGGACGCGATCGCACTCGTCGCGGCTGGGACTGGGCTGGTCGTCGTACCGCAGTCGCTCGCTCGGCTGCATCACCGGCGGGATCTCACCTTCCGACCGCTCGTGGACGCGCCGGAGTCGGGCGTCGCGTTGTCGTGGCCGGAGGAGGAGACGACCGAGCTGATGGAGCAGTTCATCGGCATCGTCCGCGGCCGGACCGCCAACACCAGCCGGGGCCCCGCCAAGCCGACAGCGTCCAAGCCGACCGCCGGCAAGCGACAGACCGGCGCCGGCAAGCAGACCGGCAGCGGCAAGCAGGCCGGCGGCGGCAAGCAGCAGGCCGGCAGCGGCAAACGGCAGGCCGGCGATGGCCGACGCCGGAAGCCTCGCCGATAGCACCCTGCTCCGGCCCTGGTCTTAAGTTGAGCTTTCAACTATCATCGGGAGTGCAGTCGACGAGAAGGAGTGCGTCATGGCGATCTTCCGGTTGAACCACGCGGTGCTGTACGTGCGCGACGTCGCCGCGAGCGTCGCCTTCTACCGCGACGTGCTCGGCTTCGGGTACACCGAGGGCGGTGACTCGTTCCAGGGCGCGGCCTTCCTGCGCGCGCCGGGATCGACCAACGACCACGACCTCGGCCTGTTCGAGCTCGGCTCCCAGGCCGGCCCGTCCGGTGCCGGGCGGACGACGGTCGGGCTGTACCACCTCGCCTGGGAGGTGGACACCCTCGGTGATCTCGAGGATCTGGCGACCACGCTGGCGGATGCCGATGCGCTGGTCGGGGCGTCGGACCACGGCACGACCAAGTCGCTGTACGGCAAGGACCCGAACGGGTTGGAGTTCGAGATCGTCTGGATCATCCCGGCGGATCTGCTCACCGACGAGGACCGCAACAAGGCCGGTGTCGGTCGGCTGGACCTCACCGCCGAAGTGGCGAAGTACGGCCGCGATGCCC
The DNA here is from genome assembly GCF_004342025.1 of Kribbella steppae. Lineage (GTDB taxonomy): Bacteria > Actinomycetota > Actinomycetes > Propionibacteriales > Kribbellaceae > Kribbella > Kribbella steppae. The sequence goes on from NZ_SLWN01000004.1 coordinate 75,335, forward strand.
GCAGCGGCGTCGGTATCTCCCGCATCCTCGGCTGACCGCCGCCCCTCAGCGGGTGATGCTGTCGGCGATGCGGAGGGAATTGGCCAGGACGGTCAGGACCGGGTTCACCCCACCGTTGGTCACATGCACCGAGGCGTCGGCGATCCACACGTTGTCGTGCCCCCAGACCTGGCCGCGCGGATCGGTGACCGAGCGGGCCGGGTCGTCGCCCATCCGGCAGCTACCCGCCTGATGCTGACCGCTGCTCGCTTGCTGCGTACTGCCAAGACCGCCAACCGCGGTCCGCACCGCACCAGCCTCGACTAGCCACTGCCGAGCCTTCTCGCTCATGAAGGCATGCGCCCGGACGTCCTCGGGATGAATGGAACCGCTGAGCACCACGACCGGGTTCCCGAACCGGTCCACGACCGTCGGATCGACCCTCACCCGCGACTCCGCTGACGTGACCTCCTGGATCGGGCCGACCACCCGCATCATCCGGCGAGCCTCACGCCGCATCGCCTGCTTCCCTGCCACCCCGGCCCGCGGGATCAGCCCGGCCGCGGTCAGATAGTCGTACGTCGCGGCCGGCGTCGGAACGAACTCGTTCGCCAGCATCCCGCCGCCCACCAGCCCGTCGTTGCCGTGCCGGAAGTCGCACGTCGCGATCGACACCCCAGGACCGACCAGATCGACGATCTCGTCGTCGAAGAGCCCGACCGCTCCGGCGTACACATGTGCCTGCAGGTACCGCCCGACCTGATCCCGGTTGTTGCCGAGTCCGTCAGGCTCACCGTCGTGTGCGCTGTTGAGCAGCAGCCGTGGTGTCTCGGTGGCGCCCGCCGCGACGACCACCTCGGCGCAGTTCACCGTACGACGCCAGACCCGGCCGGCCTCGTCGTACCCGACCAACGCAACCCCAACGACCCGGCCATGGGACGTCACCAGCCGCTCAGCCGTCGTCTCGGTCACCAACGTGCAGCGGCCCGTCGCGAGCGCGGCCGGCAACGCGGTGTTGTGTGTCCCGCCCTTGGCCTCGACCGGGCAGGCGAACCCGACGCACTGCCCACACCGCACGCAGCCCGCCCGGCCTTGGTAGTCGACGGAGTTGATCAGCAGCGGTACGTCGAGAGTCCCCCAGCCGAGCCGCTCAGCCGCAGCCGCCAGCCGCTGACCGGGAGCGGTCCGCGGCAAGGCCGGCATCGGCAACGGGATGGACCGTGCGTCGTGCCATGGGTCCACTCCCCCACCGCTGACGCCGAATCGCTGCTCGGCCAGGCTGTAGAAGGGCTCCAGGTCGTCGTACGTGATCGGCCAGTCCGCCAGGCTGCTTCCAGCCGGAACCCCGTAGGTGCTGGCCATGGCGAAGTCGCGTGGGACGAACCGCCACGCCTGCGCGCCGTACACGCGCGTGCCGCCGCCGACGGTGAAGGCGTTGTTGCCCCACCCCGGATCCGGCGGCAGGACAGAGCGCCGTACGCCGTCCATCACCGAGATCCGCGGTCGACCGTGCGGATCGGGGTCGGTCGGAGCGGGCAGCGCAGACCACGACCGCGGGTTGCGCAGGTGGTCGTGGGTCAACGACGCCGTCGTCGGGTAGCGGCCGGTCTCGACGACCAACACCGACCGGCCCGACTCGGCGAGCACCTGCGCTGCCGCCCCGCCGCCCGCACCTGAGCCGATCACGATGGCGTCGTACCGATCGGCCACTGCTGACGGCGGCGTGATGGCCAACTCGGTCTGCACCACCTGCCCGCCGCCGGGCTCCCAACCGACGACGGCCCACCCTGGCGGTTGGTTGCCATAGGCATCTGGAATGTGCCCGTCACCAGCGTAGTACCCCTGCGCGATCAGCCGAACGAGCCAGGCGCCATCCTCATCCGCGAGCACCGCGTCGAGATCCGGCTCGTCCCCCGCCACCTCCAACGCCCGCTCCACCCCCGGTCTCCAATCCGGCCGGTCCTCCGCGAGCACCCGCTCGACGAACGCGACAGCACCCGCATCCGCCGCCGAAGGAAACTCATCCGCCGGAACAGCCACCTCAGCCAACCGCCCGAGAGCCGCCCGCTGCCGTTCCGAGAGCCCGTCCACCATGCGATCCCCTTCGTTGCCGTCAACACCCACGATTTCACTAACTACCCTCGGGGTTTATGGGCAACCTCTTCGACCTGACCGGGATCGTCGCCGTCGTCACCGGATCGAGCCGTGGCATCGGCTTGGCGATCGCTCGTGCGCTCCTCGGCCAGGGAGCCGGCGTCGTCATCAACGGCTACGCGCCGGACGAGACCACCCAGACTCTGCAGACGCTCCTCAGCGAGTATCCGGATCGGGTCGCAGCCCTGGCCGGTGACGTGAGCGATCCGAGCGTCGCGCAACAGCTGGTGGATGTCGCCGTAGAGACGTTCGGGCGCCTCGACCACGTGGTGTGTAATGCCGGGATCGACATCATCAAGCCGGCGGTGGACTACACACCGGACGAGTGGGACCGGATCCTGGCCGTCAATCTGCGCGGTGCGTTCCTCCCCGCTCAGGCCGCGGCCCGCCACTGGATTGCCCTGGGTCAGGCCGGTTCCGTCACCATGACGTCGTCGATCGCCGGCCAGGTCGGTATCCCGACACTCGCGCCGTACGCCGCCAGCAAGGGTGGCATCAACCAGCTCGTCCGGACGCTGGCCGCCGAGTGGGCCACCCACGGCATCCGCGTCAACGCGGTCGCTCCCGGCTATGTCGCCAACATCATGGACAACGTCGCTCTGCACGACGAGCAGCGGATCAACACCTTCACCCCGCTGGGTCGCCGCGCCACCGTCGACGAGATCGCCGCCCCCTACGCCTTCCTGGCCTCCCCCGCCGCCACCTACATCACCGGCGCCATCCTCCCCGCCGACGGCGGCTACACCGCGACCTGATTTTTTGTACTTGTGGGTCCATTTTCTCCGAGCCACGATGAAGGTCATGGCACTTGATCACTACTACCTACTGGGCCGGTCCGGGCTGCGGGTGAGCCGGCTGGCGCTGGGCACGATGAACTTCGGCACCGGCGGCTTCCACGCCGCGTACGGCAAGACCGAGGACGAGGCCCGCTCCATCTTCCGGCGGTACGTCGATGCCGGCGGCAACTTCATCGACACGGCCGACTTCTACACCGCGGGTGAGAGCGAGACGATCCTCGGCCGCCTGATCGAGGAGGCGGGGATCCGGGACCGGATGGTGCTCACCACCAAGTTCACCAACAGCGTCGACCCCGGCGACCCGAACGCAGGCGGCAACGGCCGCAAGGCGATGATCCGCGCGGTCGAGGCCTCCCTGCGCCGCCTGCGGACCGACTACGTCGACCTGTTCCTCCTGCACACCTGGGACCGGATCACGCCGGTCGAAGAGGTACTGCGCACGTTCGACGACCTCACCACCGCGGGCAAGATCCGGTACGCCGGCCTGTCCGACGTGCCAGCCTGGTACGCCGCCCGCGCACAGACCCTCGCCGACGCGCACGGACTCGCACCGATGGTCAACCTGCAACTGCCGTACTCCCTGGTCGAGCGGACGATCGAGACTGAGCACGTCCCGGCCGGCCAGACACTGGGCCTCGGGATCACGGCATGGAGCCCACTCGGCAGTGGTTTCCTCACCGGCAAGTACCGCAACACCGACCAGGGTGTTGCCGGTGCCGGTCGTCTCACCGGCGACGGCGCACCCGTACGTACGTGGACCGACCAGCACTGGGAACTTCTGAAGACCGTCGAAACCGTCGCGGACAAGCTGGGCGTGACGATGGCCCAGGTCGCGCTCAACTGGGTCGCAACCCAACCCTGCATCGCCTCGGCCATCGTGGGCGCGAGCAGTCCGGAACAGTTGGACAGCAGCCTGGGAGCACTCGAGTTCGAACTACCGGCGGAGTTGCGGTCGGCTCTCGACGAGGCGAGCGCCGTACCGCCGGAGTCGGTCTACCGGATGTTCACCCCGGAGTACCAGGGCTGGCTGGTCAACCCTGGTGCGAAGGTCACCGACAAGCCCGCCGGGTATCGCCCACCCGTCGTCAACTGGAACTGACGCGCAGGTAGTCGAGGCAGAGGTCCAAGGCGTACTCGAGGTGCTTGGACGAGCCCGACGACATGAGGATGGAGACCCCGCCCTGGATCGCGGCGATCAGCGCGGCCGCGGCGCGGTCGGGGTCGACATCCGCGCGGATCTCGCCCGCGGCCTTCATGTCCTCGATGCCGGCCCGGATCCGGCGCTGCCACTGGGCGAGCAGTTTGCCGGTCACCGCCTGCGCGGCCGGTGTCGCCCGACCGATCTCGGTGATCAGCACACCGAGCGGGCAGTTCACCCCCTGGCGCCGGTACTTCTCGACGACGACGTCACGCCACTCCTGCCATGCCTCCCACGAGGTCAGTTGCCCAAGCTGCGGCTCCTGATCCTCGATCACCCGATCGGCCTCGCGCTCGGCCACCGCGAGCAACAACTGCTCCTTGCCGTCGGGGAAATAGTGGAACAACTGGCTCTTCCCCGTCCCACTGCGCCGCCCGATGTCGTCGAGCGTCACGGACGCGATTCCCCGTTCCCGAATCTCCGCGGCCGCCGCGTCCACGATCCGTCCGCGCGTCGCCGCACCCTTCGCCGTCAGCACGCCAACGACTGTACCTGGCGGTCCAATCAAATCGCAGGCGGGTCGACCGCTAGCGGGTTTCGGCGACTGTACGGCGGGCACCGGCAGGCGGATCGAGGATCCGGAGGTTTTGCATGCCCGTCGTCGGATGGCACGCGTCGCACGAACAGATCCCGCCCAGCCAGTTGCTGCGGGACATCCAGTTGGCCGAGCAAGCGGGGTTTCAGGCAGCGTGGTCGTCTGATCACTTCACGCCGTGGAGCCGGCGGCAGGGTGAGTCAGGTTTCGCGTTGTCGTGGTTGGGCGCGGCGATGGCGACCACGTCGATTCCGGTAGGAGTCGTGAGTACGCCGGGGCAGCGGTACCACCCGGCGATCATCGCGCAGGCCCTGGCGACGCTGGCCGAGATGTTCCCCGGGCGCTTGTCGGCCGGGTTCGGCAGCGGCGAGTTCATGAACGAGCACGTCACCGGCGAACCCTGGCCGGACAAGGGCACTCGTAACGCACGCCTGAAAGAGTCCGTCGACGTGATTCGCACGCTCCTGGCCGGTGAGGAAGTCACCCACCACGGGCTGATCCACGTGGACCGGGCGAGGTTGTGGTCCCTGCCCGAGCAGCCGCCTCGGATGCTGGCTCTCGCAGTGAGCGAAGCGACCGCGCGGTGGGCCGGTGAATGGGCCGACGGGCTGGTCACCATCTGGCAGCCGCCGGAGATGTTGAAGCGCATCGTGGCCGCGTTCCGCGAGAACGGCGGCGACGGCAAGCCGCTCGCGATGCAGATGCACGTGAGCTGGGCGCCGACCGAGGACGAGGCGTTGAACATCGCCTTCGACCAGTGGCGGACGAATCTGTTCGAGGCACCGCTGTGCTGGAACCTCGCCACCGCGGAAGAGTTCGACCTGGCCGCGACGCATGTCCGGCCGGAAGACATGCGTCGCAGCGTGGTGATCTCGTCGGATCCGGAGCGGTTCGTCGAGTGCGTCCGCGAGGTGGCCGATCTCGGTTTCGACGAGGTCTACCTCCATCACGTCGGCCAGAACCAGCAACCCTTCCTCGAGACCTTCGGTCAGCAGGTCCTTCCCGCGTTGACCTAGAGGCTGGTGCGGAACGGGCCGGTGACCTCGTAGGTGATGCCACCACTGCTCGATCCGCTCGTCCCCCGGCTGGGACGAGAAGTAGAGGCGGTTGCCGGCCGGGCTGGGGGCGCTCCTGGTCGTCCTCGCCACCAGCCTGCCCGCCCGCCTGGCCACCCGGATCCCCGCCGCTGACGCCCTCCGCTACGAGTAACGCCGTACCGACTCACTGATCGCCGACCGGCGGAACCACGCGATGCTCGCGGCGACCAGGAGGTACGCGAACGCGACCACGGGCGAGTAGCCGAGGACGAACACGTTCGTGACGACCGCACCAGCCATGATGCCGGCCAGGCCCAGGGCCGCCGGACCGCAGAGCCGCGGGATCAGGAGACCGATCGCGCCGGCGAGTTCGAGGGTGCCGACGACGTAGCGGAACCACTGACCCGCGCCGATGTCGGCGAACAGGTCGACCATGACCGGACTGCCGGACAGCTTCATCAGGGCCGTCGGCACGAACCCGACCGCCAGCACCACCTGAACCACCCACAGCGCCACCGATCCAGGCCGGACCCTGCGCATCGTGACCGTCGTACTCATGATGTCCTCCTTCGTCGTTCTGGTACGACGAAGATCCCGTCACGCAGCCATGACCCACATCCGTGCCGAGCACGGAGGCACCACGGAACCACCACTGGTCTCGATGCAACGGGTCGGCTGGGTCGGGCAGTACTGCCGGAACCACCGCGACCCCAGACCACCTACAACGCGTACTCGGTCACTTGAGGTGGCGGGCGATGGTGTGGGCGGCGTCGATGGATTCGGTGTGGGTGGTGTCGACCTCTACGTCGTACTTCACGCCCTCGTGGACGATCTCGGCCTGCAGTGCGGCCATGCCGGTGACCCGGTCGCCTCGGGCCATTTCGCGGCCGGCGGCGACCGCCGCGTCACAGCGCACGCCGACCCACAGCACATCGAGGTCGCCGACCGCGTCGCGCCAGCGCTGCTGCGAGGCCGCCCCACCGAGGAACACGTCGTCGACGATCACGCGCGCACCGGCCCGGCACATCGCGACGATCCCTTCCACCCAGGCTGCTTCGAGCTGCCGGAACACCGGCCCGACCGCGATGTCACCATCCGGCTTGAACTCGATCCCGGCGTCCGAGTCCTGCATCGCCGCCGGCAGCGCGTCGACGAAGCTGTCCACCCCGAACGCCATCCAGGGCTCCGGCAACACCGCCTGCAAGCACCGCACGATCCCCGACTTGCCCGAGCTGGACCCACCGTTCAGCACAATCATCCGCGTCACGGGCCCAAGGCTAGACGGCAACCGCCGCGTGAGCCCGCTGATTTCGATCAGAGCTGGTTGCTCTGGCGTTCGACCTGGGTGACGATCTCCTCGGAGACCCGGCGCAGTTTGGTGTTGCTGGTCTGCGACAGCCTGGTCAGGAAGGCGAAGGCTCGATGCTCGGGGAGCTTGTAGCGCTCCATGACGATGCCGATCGCCTGACCGATCGTCGTCCGGGTGCGCAGGGCCTCCTCGAGGTTGTGGATCTCGCGGGCGTACTCGATCGCCGTCGCGGAGTGGTGAGCGAACAGGGCGGCGAGTGCGGAGAAGTCCTCGAACGCCCCGACGTTGCGGGAATACAGGTTGAGGGCACCGTTCGCCTTCGGCGCGTCGAACAGCAGCAGACCGGCCTGTGCCCGGATACCGGCCGCCACCGCGACATCGGCGTACCGCGGGAAGCGTTGGTCGGTGGCCAGATCCGGGGAGATGACGTGCACCGTGTCCACCGCGGCCTGGTAGCACGGCCCTTCGCGCAGCTCGTACTGCGCCGCGTCGACCGGTAGCAGCACCGCATCGGTCGGCGCGACGGTTTCCAGCCGCTCGTCCTCGTGCAGCACCGTGATGCTGGCGTACTCGACCTCCGGCAACAGTTCGACCGCGGCCGCCGTAATGCTGCGCAACGTGTCGTCCAGCGCACGCGGCGTCAGCGACTTCGACAGCTGCCGCATCGTCTCGACCATTTGCTCATCGCGCATAAATAGCCCGGTACCCGATACCGACTCAGGAATTCGCTCAGACGGCGACCGGGATCCGTTCCCCCTCCGGCGCCGCGTGCGTGCGGCGGGCCAGCAGGATGAACGGCAGGGCCAGAAGCTGGATGACGGCGCCCAGGAGGTACGCCGGGCCGTAGCCCCAGACGTCCGCGGCACGGCCGAGGGTCGGCTGGATCACCACGCCGCCGGCCGATCCGAGCAGGCTGTCCGAGGACAGGACGGTCGCTCGCTGCGCCGACGGGATCAGCTCGTTGAGGTAGGCCTGCCGAACCGGCGTCACCGCGGCGAACAGCACACTCCAGACAGCCAGCAGAACGAACGCAGCCCAGAAGCTCGTCGTCAGGCCGATCAGGACCAGTACGACGACGACCGACCCCACTGCGGCGAGCATGACCGACGTACGCCGACGGAACACGCGAGCCACGGACGACGCCGAGGCGCCACCCAGGATCTGCGCACCGGCAACCAGTCCGGCGCTCAGGCCCGCGATCGCGTACGAGTCGCTGCTGCCGTACAACTCCAGCAGGTACGGCTGCGCGGCGTAGAAACCGTAGACGCTCACACCCGCGGTGAAGGGCGCGGCGAGCATCACCCACCGCACCGGCGGGTTCAGCAAACCGTGGTCCAGCGACGACCGCAGGATGCCGCGCATCTCCGCGACGACCGATACTCGCGGCTTCGGCGTGAAGCCGATGTCGTGCATCGCCCGCCACGCCACCACGAAGGTGACGCCGAGCAGTGCCGCACGGACGGCGTACGGGACACCAAGATTCGTCCACTGCGCCAGCAGGCCGCCGCCGATCGAACCGCCCAGCATCGCCACACCGCTCGCGATCTGTCCCTTGGCGAACGCGGCGTCCAGCGAGCCTCGGTACCCGGTCGCGTTCAGCCCGTCCACCAGCCACGCCTCCGTCGCACCGCTGAAGAACGTGAACCCCAGTCCGAGCAGCACCGACGCGGTCGCCCACGCCGCGAACGGCGCACCGGTCTGCTGCCACAACAGCAGATACAGCAGCGTGGACACGAACAAGGTGATCGTCCCGAGCAGGTACGACGTACGCCGCCCGACCGTATCCGCGACCACACCGGTGGGGACCTCGAACAACACCATCCCCACGGTGAAGAACGCGTTGGCCACGAAGGCCTCCCCGATGCTCAAGCCGGCATCGAGCAGGAACAACGTGTTGACGCCCCAGATCATCGACGATGCGGCCGTCGACACCACAGTCAGCGTGATGTACGTCCGCAGAACCTGCTCCGGCCTCGTCATCGGGCACCTCCTCCGTAGTCATCTGCTACGTCGGAGCGGACCCGAAGATCTCTACAACCAGGGTGTCAGCGGCTCTGCAGGCGCACCATCGGCGGTGAGCACGCTCTCATACGGCCGGCCGGCCAGGTACGCCGCGACCTCTGGCAGCGGCCCACGGACCTCCGGCACGTCGCCACGGTTGGTCCGGATATCGGTGCACAGCTCGTCGAGAAAGTCGTCCGGCAGCTCGGCGAAGGTCACGCCGGTGCCGAGGTCGACGGCGTGGATCATGACTTCGCGGCTCCGCATCCACGGGATCGCGATCGCCGCGACCTCGCGGCCCTGCGCGGTCCGCACCGGGGCCTGCCACTGCTGCTCGGTCAGCGTCGCCATCGACTCCGTCAGAATCCGTGCGGACTCGTCGAACCAGGCGAGCAGCTCATCGGCCGGCCGCAGTGCACCCGCCTCGATGTCAGCGGTCCGCTGGTCCGGCGAGGCGTACATCGGTCGCTCCTCGCCGGTCCGGGCCCAGTGCACCAGATTGCCGAGTGCCTCGGCGTTCAACGCGAGGTGTGCGGCAACGTGTTTCCTGGTCCAGCCGGGCAACTGCGACGGACCGTCGAGATCCACGAGAGCCTTGCGGCAGAGCGCCGTACCTACTGCGATCCACTCATCCGTTCGCATCAGCCGGCCGCCACCCGGTTCTCGAGCCGGCCGATGCCCTCGATCTCGGTCACGACGATCTCGCCGCCCTGGAGGAAGACCGGAGGCTTGCGGGCATGGCCGACACCGCCGGGGGTGCCGGTGGCGATCAGGTCGCCGGGGTTCAGGCGGATCATGGTCGAAACGTACCGGACCAGATCGACCGGGTCGAAGAGCAGATCGCCGGTGGTGTCCTTCTGCATCACCTGGTCGTTCACCCGGCAGCGGATGTCGAGCGCAGGGCGCGGTCCGCCGACCTCGTCGGGGGTGACCAGGTACGGACCGACCGGGGTGGTCGAGTCCCAGTTCTTGCCCTGCAACCACTCGCGGGTGCGGAACTGCCAATCGCGGCAGGTGATGTCGTTGAGCACGGTGAAACCGGCGATCGCGTCGACAGCTTCGTCCTCACTGGCACGCCGTACCTCGCGACCGATCACCACCGCCAGCTCGGCCTCCCAGTCGAACATCTCCGTCTCGGCCGGCCGGAGGATGTCGTCGTACGCACCGATGAGTGTGTCGGCGAACTTGCAGAACAGCGTCGGGTACTCGGGCAGGTCGCGGCCCATCTCCTGGATGTGGTTGCGATAGTTCAGCCCGACACACACCACCTTGCTCGGCCGCGGCACCAACGGGGCGAAGTCCGCCCCGGCCAGCGCATACTCCTTGCCGTCGGCAACTTCAGCCGCGGCGAGTACGGCGCCGACGTCGGACACCCCGAGATCGACCAGCACGTCGCCCTCGACGCGGACGGCGGTGGTGCGGTCATCGACCCGAATGGTTGCCAGCTTCACCGGCCGACCTCCTCGACCTGGCTGCGGAACAGGTTCAACTTGCTGAAGATCGGCGCGTCACTGAACTGGAACAGGTCGAGCGCACCCGAGTCGGAGTCAGAACCCGACGCCTGCGACGACACCGACAACGGCATCCACGATGGTACGACGAACAAGTCGCCGCGCTGCACCGACCACGAGAAGTCGCCGACCGTCAAGCGACCGGACCCGTCGAACACTTGGTACACCGACGAACCGGTCTCCCGACGAGGTGCCGTCTCGACTCCCGAAGCGATGCGATGGAACTGCACCCGGATCGTCGGCAGCACATCACCTGCGGTGGTCGGGTTGGTGTAGCGAACCACCGCGTGACCACGTTCGACCGTGCTCGGGTAGCCCTCGCGCTCCAGCTCCAGCTGATCGGTCAACGCGGCATCGGTGTCGGCCCACCGGTAGCACAGCAGCGGGCTGCCCTCGGCCGGCTTGAACTGGGACACCGGCACCAGCCCCGGATGACGCCAGAGTCGTTCTGAGCGGGAGCGGTCCGGCGTCGCGTGCTCCTCCTCGGACAGGTGCTCGCGGCCGAAGTCGAAGAACTGCGACTCGACGTCGTACTGGAACGGGATGTCCAGCCCGTCGATCCAGGCCATCGGCTCGGACGCCGAGTTGTGGTGCGCGTGCCAGTTCATCCCGGCCTGCGGGAGGAAGTCACCGCGGCGCATCGGAACCGGGTCGCGCTCGACGACCGTCCAGACACCTTCGCCCTCGACCACGAACCGGAACGCGTTCTGGGTGTGCCGATGCTCGGGTGCGTCCTCCCCCGGCATCAGGTACTGGATCGCGGCCCACAGGGTCGGCGTCGCGTACGGGCGTCCGCCCAGGCTCGGGTTGGCCAGTGCGATCGCTCGCCGCTCGCCGCCGCGGCCGACCGGCACGAGATCGCCGGAGCGCGCGGCCAGCTCGACCAGGTTCTTCCACTCCCACAGGTGCGGCTGGGCCTTCGAGGTGGGCTGGTGCGGCATCAGGTCGCCGATCCGGGTCCACAGCGGTACCAGCAGTTCGTTCTCGAAGCCGCGGTAGAGATCTTCCAGCTCAGGCGTCGCCGGCGGCTGGTCAGGCCCGTCCTCGGCGGTCAGCTTCACAGGTGAGTCGGTCATGGGAATCACAGTGCTCTGTCCGCCGAATCCAGAACAGAAGATTCTGTCCTGCAGAATGGGTCAATGGCCAAGCAGATGAAGAACCCACCGGCGTACGGCGTGACGAGTGTGGACCACGCACTACGCCTGGCGGTGATCCTGCAGGTGGAAGGGCCGCTGACCGTGTCCGCCGCCGCCGAACGGCTCGGCGTCGCCCGGTCCACCGCGCATCGGCTGCTGTCCACGCTGGTCTATCGCGACTTCGCCGTACAGGACGACGACCGCGGCTACCGCGCCGGCCCGGTGCTCGAGGTCGCGGCGACCGCACACTCCGGGACCGGCGTCATCCGAGCCGCCGCGCTCGGGCCGATGCGCACCCTGGTCGACACCCTCGACGAGACCGTCAATCTCAGCGTCCGCACCGGTCGGACGATCCGCTTCATCGCCTCGGTCGAGTCCACCCAGACGTTGCGGGTCGGCAGTCGCGAGGGCATGGTCCTTCCAGCCCACCAGTCGACCGGCGGCCTGGTCATGCTGGCCGCACTCACCGACGAACAACTCATCGCCCTGTACGACGCCGCGCCGCCGACCGAACGGGTCGACCTGACGAAACTCCGGCGAGAACTGCGGGCGGTCCGGCGCAGCGGTGTCGCCATCAACCGCGAACGCACCGAGCGCGGCCTGATCGCCCTCGGTCGCGCGATCACCAACGCCCAAGGAGAGACTGTCGCGGCGGTCTCGGTGTCGATGCCGCGCGCCCGCTACTCCCCCGCCCGGGTGGAGCGGATCACCCCCGCCCTCACCACCGCAGCCCAAGAGATCTCCGCGGCGCTGTAGCCGAGCGAGGCCGGCTACGGCTCCGCGGCGCTGCGACCGAAAGCCCGGTCACAGCGCCGCGGACGGTCAGGCCTTGGTGGCGATCGCGATCAGGTACTCCCAATCGCAGGCGAGCGTGCCGTCGCTTGCGTGGTTCGACGCGTTCGCCAGCGCGATGACGTCGGCTCGGAAGGCACGCCGGCCGTCCTCGTCGAGCCGCTCGGCCGCCTTGTACGTCGGGCCGTAGTACGTCAGGAAGAAGTCGGCGAAGTGCTCTGCCGACGCGAACCGCTGCGTCACCTTCGCAACGGTCGTCTCGATCGAGCTGACCCGGTCGCCGAACAGCTCCCGCAGTACCTCCTCAGTCCCCCAGCGGGTTGGCGGCAGCGCACCAGGCGGCGGTGCCGCGTGCCGACCGACCGTCTTGAGCAGCTGCCCGATGAACCCGGTCGGCGTCCAGCTCGCCAGCCCGATCCGCCCGCCTGGCTCGGCGACGCGGACGAGCTCGTCCGCAGCCCGCTGGTGGTCGGCCGTGAACATCACGCCGATGGCCGACACCACGTAGTCGAACGAGTTGTCCGCGAACGGCAGGTTCTCCGCGTCCGCCTCACGGAAGTCGACCGTGAGTCCTTCGGCCTTGGCACGCTGCTCGGCCGTGGCAACCAGCTCCGGCACGTAGTCGATGCCGCTGACGACCGCGAAGTGGCGAGCCGCGGCGATCGCGACATGCCCGGTCCCGGTGGCGACGTCCAGCACGGTCGCACCGGGCCGCGGATCGACCGCGGCGGCCAGTGCCTCCGCGACCGGCACGGTCACCCAGGCGATCTTGCCGTAGTCGCCGCTCCCCCAGGTGGCGCGTTGTTTCGCCTTGATCTCTTCGAATGTTGCGGTGGTGGTCATGATGATTCCCCTTCTTTGTGGACACGCCGACCGTCGTCAGGTCGTGCGTGATGAATAGCCGTGCTGATAGCTGAATGGCGCAACGGCCTTAGTGAGCTGCGAGCCGATCGGCCGGCAGCGGGTACGGCGAGATGATGTCCAGGTACGGCGTCGGATCGCCGGACCAGTCGTAGGCACGGATCGCCGAGGCACTACGCCGGCCGGTGATCGTGCGGAACAAATCGTGGCGCCCGGCCGTCAAGCTGACCGCGGGTTCGCCGGCGCCGAGCACCCAGTCCTTGTGCCCGTCCGACAACCGCAACGACGGCAGGCCGCGTTCGGCGATGCGGGCGTGCAGCCAGTCCCGGTACGCCGCGAAGCCGAAGTGCGTGATCGGTGAGGTCCCGTCGGGCTCGAGTCCGAGCGCTTCCCGAAGATCCGCGAGATGGACGGCGAGGTCACCGACAGGTGCCGAGAGCAACCATGGCGGACCGGTCGGCCCCTCGCCGCGGCGCATCAACGTCACCAGCCTGCCGCCGTACTCGTCGAACTCCCGAAGCACCGACTCGATCGGCCGATCCGCGCGAGTGGACACCTGACCGGCCGTCCATACGTCGCGCTGCTCGGCAAGTCCCGGATCACGCCAGGCATCCAGGGCGTCGGCGAAGTACGACCCGCGCAGGGTGTCCTCGGCGATCCCGGCCAGGTGTGCGATCAGGTCACGCACCGTCCACTCCGGACAGGCCGGGACCTGCAGCTCAAGCCGCGACTCGTCGAGATCCATCGCCAGTACCTGCCGCCGACCGTCGTCGTACGCCCAGGCAGCGTTCCAGCGAGCGATGCGTTCCCGGGTGTTGACCCGCGACGGGCGGACCCGCTTGGTGAAGGTGTCCAGGAACTCCTGGCTGGCAACGGGATCCGAGGCGAGTCCGGAGAAGGTCGCGGCAGCCCGGCCCCGAGCGAAGGCGGCCAGGGCGAAGGACCACTCGTAGTACTCAGCAGCCCGCTGGTCACGCCACTCCTGGTAGCCGTCCAGGTCACCGCCGGCGGCCAACGTCGTACCGATGTACCAGGCCTGCTCGATCGCGTCGCCGATCCCCTGTGCCGTCACCGGATGCTTGAAGTGGCCGGCGTCGCCCAGCAAGGCCCAGCCCGGTCCGTTCGCCGTCCGGTAGTGGCCGCGCAGCATCGTCTCCGGGACCACCACGATCGGCGAAATCCGCTCCGCACCGTCCAGCAGACGTGCGTTCAGCACGGCCGGGAACTGGTGAAGTGCGGCGAGATAGCGTTCCTCGCGCACTGCGGCCGATCCCCGCGTGATCTCCGGCGTACCGGTCACGGACAACAGGTGGACCCCGTCCTCGCACGGCACCGACATCAACGCCGACTGCTCGTGGACGTCGATGTGGCACCAGTCCGACGGCGGCAACCCGCGCCAGTACGCCAGCAGGAACGCCATCTCACCGCGTCGCTCCTCGGTCGCCGGCACACCAAGCCGCCGCGCCACCGTCGACACCCGCCCGTCCGCGCCGAACACCCAGGTGGACTCGATCCGCTCTCCGGTTTCGAGTACGACGCCCTGCACCGGATCCGACCCGATCAGCCCGGCCACCTCCACGCCGGCCCGGAACTCGACGCCGGCCGCCTTGGCCACCTCGACCAACGCCGCGTCGAGCGTGATCCGCCGAACGCAGGTCGCCCGGTCGTAGCCACCGATCGGTGTGAACCCACCGGCCACGTCGTGACCTAGAACCCGCCAACTGAAGTTGACCATCCGCAGCTCGTGCGAGGCCTTGAGCTCAGCCAGCGCGCCCAACTCGTCCAGGCGCTGAAGCGTGTCCGGGAACATCACGTGCGTGGAGACGGTGTCGCTGGGGAACGGGTCCCGGTCCAGCAGGAGGACCCGCCAACCGGCCCGTGCCAGCAGGGTCGCGAGGGTCGACCCCGCGCAGCGTGCGCCGACCACGACCGCGTCATATCGCTCGGTCATCGCACACCCACCTTCACCCGGGCAGAGATCTCACTATCTGTTGCCGTCACACCGACCGCAAGGAGCAGCGGTACGGCGAGCGCGACCCCAACGACCGTCCAGCCGCCGAGCGCGAGCCCCGCCCCGCCCAGTACGGCGCCGACGAGATAGCCGGCCTGCATGGACGCGGCGCGCACGCTCATCGCCTGCAACGGTCCGACACCGGCCAGATCGAGCCCGGCCGCGCTACCGGCCATCATGCGAACCCCGGCGCAGAAGGCGGTCACCGCCCACATCAGCACGGAGAACCCGAACGACGGACGGACCGCGCCCAGGACCAGTGCAGCCAGGGCCAGGGCCGAACCGGCGACGAGCACCATGGGCCGAGCCGCGCGGGCCACCCAACGCCGGGCTACGAAGGTGGCGACGACATACGCGATCGCTCCACCACCCAGCGCGACGCCGGTCGCCGCGGGCGACGCTCCATGGGCATCGGTGAGGAGGCCGCCGACCCACACGAGCACCCCGGACCAGCCGCCGTACGCCAGTAGCTCTCCGGAGGCCCAACGGCCCACGCCAGATCTGCGCAGTACGGAGGTCGGCGCGGGTTCAGGCAGGCCGCGCTTGCGGCGGGAGACTGCGTGCAGTGTCACCAGGCTCGCTGTGAGTGGTACGAGCCAAGCGAGTCGCCAGCTGTGACCGCCGAGGAAGCCGATCACCGGCATACCGGCGATCCAGGCGCTCGGTGCGCCGACCATCGCCCACGACAGCAGCGTGGCGCGCTCGCCCTCCGGCGCCCAACTGCCGGCTGCCGCCAGCCCGCCTGCCAGGACCAGGGACACGCCCGCCCCGAGGACGATCTGTGCCGCGGCCAGCGCGGCGAAGGACGGTGCGATCACACTCGCTGAGACCGCGACGGTCAGCAGACCGAGCCCGAGCTCGAGCAGTCCGCGCAGCTCCCAGCGCCGGCGACTCATCACCAGGCCGACCGCGACGAGTGCGGCAACTACGCCGGACATCGCCCGGAGCTGGCCCGCCGTGGCGGGTGAGACACCGAAGTCGGTCGCGACCTCGGACAGGATCGGCGTGAGCACCAGCAGGCTCGACTGCGCCGCGAACAGGCACCCGAACAGCCTCGCGCTATCCATTGCTGAAGATTGCTTCATGCCAGCCACGATGACCGCGCGATGTTGAAGCTCTGTGGAACCGGTGTTGAAGTCAGCGCCCCCAGGCCTTCAACGCGGCCGCTCGCCGCCACGCCAGCCGGTACGTCGTGAAGATCTCGACCGCACGCTGATACGCGTCATCCACACCGGTCACCGCACCGCGCGCCAACTCGACGACACCGCCCAGACCGCGCCAGTCCTCGCCCGCGGCCAGAATCTCATCGCAGCGCTGGAGTTCAACCGCTGCTTCCGTGAGATCGCCGCTCTCCGCCAGAACCTGTGCGAGCTCGGCCCGGGCCGCGAGCTCGGTCGGCACCTGCGGGCCTTCGACGCCGATCGTCACCGCCCGTCGTAACGCCGTAACAGCACCGTCCTGGTCGCCGAGGAGCCGACGGACTCCACCAAGCCAGCGTGCGTTCAGTGCGGCGTCGTGGAAGTCGCCCGCGTCCTCGTCCCGGTGAAGCGCCGTAGCCCAGTCCCGCTCGGCCCGTTCCCAATCGCCGTCCAGGAAGGTCAGCATCCGCCGGCTGACGGCATCGGCAGGCAACGGGTCGGCCACTCGATGTGCCTCGTCCAGATCACCCATCGCCGCCAGCGCCAGCGCGAGTTGGTCGACGATCGTGTCGTGCGGGTGCTCGAAGGTCTCGAACCGCGCCTGCGCCAG
The DNA here is from genome assembly GCF_004342025.1 of Kribbella steppae. Classification (GTDB taxonomy): domain Bacteria; phylum Actinomycetota; class Actinomycetes; order Propionibacteriales; family Kribbellaceae; genus Kribbella; species Kribbella steppae. The sequence goes on from NZ_SLWN01000004.1 coordinate 92,405, forward strand.
TCCACGCCGGCACCACGCCCGGCCGGCGACCGGATCCAGCAGGTACTCCGTCGCAGACAACGCAGCGCCGCTCACCGAGGTCCAGCCGAGGTACGGATCGGCCAGTTCGTGCGCGGTCGCCCACATCGCTTCCCGGATCTTCACCGCATCGTGCAGCTGCCCGCGGTTGAACTCGTACCAGGCCCGTCCCCACGAAGCCATCACGGACAGATCGCGCCGGCCGAGGTCCGTGGCCAACGCTTCCGCCCGTCGCGCGGCATCCCCGAGAACCTCGGTGCGTACGCCGTACATCGCGGCCTGCGTCATCCCGCGGTGGAGGTGGAACCGGTCTCCGCTCAGTCGTTCCGCGGCGGCGAGATGATCGATCGCCCTGGGAATGTCCATCACCGAGTGGTTCGTGCACAGGGCACCGCCGAGCCGGCTGTGGACCGTCGCGGCTGCGGCGTCGTCACCGGTGTACAGCTCCAGTGCCGTCTCCAACAGCTCGATCGCCCGCCGGTCACCGATGCTCGACTTGAGTCGCAGAATCGCTGTCTGCACCGCCGCGGCAGCCCTCCGGTCGGGCGTCGCACCGGCCTGGTCGAGAACGTCGACGGCGGCTTCGGCGTGGGCGACAGCCTCATGCCAGGCATAGACCCGGGCTGCCTCGTCCGCCGCCTGCAAGCTGAGGTCCGCGGCCTGCTCCGGATCCGCCGCCGGGCCGGCCGCCCGCAGATGCACCGCAGCCGCCGCGACGGTTGCTCCCGGCAACTGCATGGCCTCGGCGGCACGAACATGCAGCCGCTGCCGCCGGGTCTGCGGGATGTCGCCGTACACCGCCTCGCGCATCAGGTCGTGCGGGAAGCTGTACGTCGCCTTCCACGAACTCCCCGCCTCCACCAGGAACCCGGCGCCCACCGCCTGATCCAGCGCGTCGATCAACGGATCCTCGGCCAGGTCGACCAACTGCGCGAGCAACCCGAACTCCGCCTCCCGGCCCAGTACGGCGGCGCACCGCACAACCTGCTGTGCATCAGCCGGCAAGGCTTGCAGCCGATGCCGCAATACGTCGCGCACTCCGGAAGGGACCACGAACTGGCCATCGCGGGTCTTGAGGTCGCGCATCACCTCATTGGCATAGAACGGGTTCCCGCCGGTACTGCGCCACAACTCCCGCACGAAGTCAGCCGGCTGATCGCCGACCAGCGTGCCCAGGTCGCTTTCGCTCAAGGGCTGTAGCACCAGTCTGTCAGCGCCTGGGAGATCACCGAGCAACGCCAGCAAGGCCGGATGTCTTGTGCCCGGCGGATCGCGGAAGCAGACGATCACCAGGACGCGTTCGGGCAGCTGACGCAGGACGGCCCGTACCAGCTCCGCACTGGCGTGGTCGATGCGCTCGGCATCTTCCAGAACGAGTACGGCAGGCGCCATCTGTGCGAGCAGTCCGACGAACCGGCTCCCCATCACCTCGGGAGCGGAGGCAACGATCTCACCGATCTCCGCGCTCGCCGAGAACGCCGAAACGACCGGCTGATAAGGGATCTCGGCCTGGTCGCAGCGCCCGACCAGGAACCGGGGCTCATCCGCGGCCGCGCTGTGCGCGAACTCCGCGACGAGCCGGGTCTTGCCGACGCCCGCTTCGCCGGACACCAGCACCACCCGGGCCGCGCCGTCACGCACCTCCCGCCACAGCCCGCACAATCGATCGAGCTCACTCGACCGCCCGACCATTCGAGCCCGGCGCACACTGCTGAACAATGCGTCCGGCGGAGCCTTCACCTGACGCGGCGTGGCCGCCTGCGCACCAGGAAGCAGCAGGGCCGGATCGCCCCGCAGGATCGCAGTCTCAAGTGCCGCCAGTGCCGGACCAGGGTCGAGCCCGAGCTCATCAGCCAGGCGTTCTCTCGCAGAGGCGTACGCCGCGAGTGCATCAGCCTGCCGCCCAGCGCGGTAGAGCGCGAGCATCAACTGACCGTGGAAGCGCTCGCGAAACGGGTGGTCCACCACCAACCGCTCCAGCTCGGAGATGACGTCGTACCGACCCAACGCGAGATCCGCGCAGATCCGCGCCTCCAGGGCATCGAGGCGGAGACCTTCCAGCCGCGCGGTCTCGGCCTCGGCGAACAGCGGATGGCCAAGATCCTGCAGGACTGGTCCACGCCAGAGCTCGAGCGCGTCCCGCAGCAGTTGCGCGGCCCGCTCCGGATCGGCCAGCCCGACGGCTTCCTGACCCAGCCCGGCGAGCCGCTCGAAACGGTAGGCGTCGACCTGCTCCGGATCGACCGCCAGGCTGTACCCGGACCGCCGGGTGACCAGCGCCTCAGCCGCGCCGACGGAGGCGAGATGCCGACGCAGATGCGACACATGAGTGCGCAGCGTGACCTCGGCGCCGGCGGGCGGTTCATTCCCCCACAGCGCCTCGGTCAGCCGCCCGGCGGACACGGACTGGTTCAGGTGGATCAGCAGCATCGCCAGCAGCCCACGCTGCTTCGGACCACCGAACTCGAGCCGCCGGTGATCGAGCGTGACCTCGAGATCACCGAGGATCCCGAACCGCGGTGCGCTGCCCCCTGACGTCACATAGGCAAGGTACGGCTACCGCGGCCAGCCTGGGTAGAAGTAGCCCGGACCCCAGAAGGGCGGGGCGTCGTAGTAGCCGTAGACCTCTTCGAGGTAATGGCGTTCGGGTACGACGTCCGGGTCGTACACCGGACCACCGGCGACCCGGTCGCGATCGGTCGAGATGTGGACGCTCTCGTCGTCGACGCGGGTGATGGCGTCGACCGGGATCAGCCGCTTCTTCTCGCCGAGCCCGAGGAAACCGCCCGAGCCGACCTCCATGAACCGGACCCGCTGCTCGTCCTCGTCGATGAGCAGTCCGTCGACCTTGCCGACCTCATCACCGTTGAGATCCAGCACGGTGCGACCACGCAGGTCGTCGGCGGGGTCGGCCAGTGTCAGGCCGACGTCGTCCAGTCGGACCAGAGTGTGAGTGAGCTCGTTCATCGGTCCTCCCTTCACAGGTTGCGCACAGTGCAGCCGGCCGGTGACACCGTGTGCGAGCGGAATTCATCGACCGGCCACACCGCTCCGGTACCCAACGCAACCGCGGCCATGCCGACGGTGTGTACGCGGCCTCCGGGAGGCGCCGTCAGAGAACGGGTGCCCCGCGCAACCAACCGAACCGGGCATTCGTAGCATGGACGCCAGAGTTCCGGACCGGACCGCAAGTCATCGAGCCCGGCCTCTACGGCGAGGGTTCTTGCAGCAACCTGATGATGTGGTGAAACTGGGCCGATGATGGAGGGGGACCCGACATGGTGACGACGATCGGCATTGTCGGGCCGTCGGACCTGGTCGCCTCCACCAGCCGTATCGTCTCGGCCCTGCGCGGTGTCGAGGTCGTCCCGCTGCGCTACCGGCGGGAGACCGACACTCCCAAGGTGATGGCCGAGGCGCCGCCGAGTGTCGACGCGTGGCTGTTCACCGGCGTGGTGCCGTACCAGATCGCCGCCGCACACGACCTCCTCGACCGCCCGGCCGCACACGTGGAGTACACCGGCGCGACGTTGATGCGGGCCCTCGTCCAGTTGCTCCGCGAAGGCCAGGACGTCACCTCGATGAGTATCGACGTACTGGACGAGGCGCAGGTCCACGAGACGCTGGAAGAGGTCGGGCTGCCGACGGGCGATGTCCGGGTGCTTCCGTACCGTCGCGGGCTGAGCGCCGACGACGTGATCGCATTCCATCACCAGGCCGGCGCGACGGTCGCGGTCACCTGTCTGCGGTCGGCGTACGAGAAGCTCCGGACCGAGCAGACCACCGTCCGGTTGGCTCCGTCGGTGCACTCGGTCCGTGCCGCGGTGAACAGTTTGCTGCTCGTTCATGACGCTTTGCGCAGTGACGATGCGCAGATCGCCCTCGGTCTGGTCGAGATCGCCGCCGACGGTGAGCAGGCGCTGCGGCGCGAGGCCGGCTCGCTCGGCGGCAGCGTCCTGCGGTACGACGACAAGCGGTATCTGATCATCGCGACCCGCGGACCGCTCGAGCAGGCGACCGCTTCGTTCACCGAACTCGGGATGCTGAGCAGGCTCAAGGAGCAGTTCGGGCCGGTACGGATCGGGTTCGGGATCGGCGGCTCGGGGACCGAGACGGAGGCGCTCGCCCGGCGCGCGCTCGGCCGGGCGAAGACCGCCGGGCGGACCGCGGCCGTGGTCTCGCTGCGCAACGACATCGATCTGGTCCTGGTCGGCGGAGCGGCGCCGCGCGCCCAGCAGCGCTCGAAACTGCAGGTGCTCGCGCAGCGCGCCGGGTTGTCGAAGGCGACGCTGGAGCGGCTGCAGGAACTCGTGCGCGCGACTCCGGAAGGGCTCACCACCCGCTCGGTCGCCGACCACCTCGGCATCCAGCCGCGGACCGCCCGCCGCGTCCTGAACCGGCTGGAGCGGGCCGGTCTGGCCGACGCCACCGGCACCCAGATCGGCACCGGCAGCGGCCGGCCGCTGGTCGTGTACCGCGTCCACCTCTGACGCTTTTCCACACCCCTTCTGCTGATCTGTTGACGTCCCGATTCGGCCGCGCGTACGCTGCCGGGTAATTTCAGCCATGACCGTAAAACGGGCCACGGCGTCCCGGGAGGCCTTGTGGACAAGCGATGTGCGCGGAACCTGATCGGCGTGCTCGTCATTTGTGCAGCGCTCGTGAGCGTTTCGGCCACCCCCAGCACCGCCACCTCCAGCACGGCTACCTCCAGCACGGCCGCCGTGGGCGCGGTGACCGTGGACAATCTCGGTCCGGCCTCGGCCGTCACCTCGACCAGCGTCGCCGAGCAGGTCGGCGACCGGATCTGGACCGTGACGTCCGGCGTCTCCCCGATCCAGGTCGGCGCGTTCGATCCGGTCACCCGCACCGTCGACCGCAAGATCACCCTGCCGACCGGCGCCGGGGCCTGGGCAATGGCCCACCTCGGCACCGATCTGTACGTCGGCCTCTACACCCCCGGCGACGTCTATCGGATCGACACCACCACCGGCACCGCGACCCAGGTGGCCCGCTTCGGGTCGTTCATCTGGTCGATCGCCGCCACCCCCGACGGCAAGATCGTCGCCGGCACCTACCCGGACGGCGCCGTCCACGAGTACGACCCGGCGACCGGCGCCACGAAGACGTACGGCGCGGCCGTCCCCGGCGAGCAGTACGTGCGCAGCATCGCCGCCGACGCGACCACCATCTACGCCGGTGTAGGCACCAAAGCCCACCTGATCGCCATCGACCGCGCCACCGGTTCGCGACGGGACGTGCTGCCGGCCGCCTACGCCGACCGCACCTTCGTCGCCACCCTCAGCTTGTCCGGGACGACTCTCGCCGCGGGCCTCTCCCCCACCGGGACGATGCTCGTGTTCAACACCGCCGACCTGAGCACTCCGGTCGAGGTGCAGACACCCGGCGGCGATCAGTACGTCACCGCCATCACGATCGACGCACCGACCGGCGACGTCTACCTCGGCACCCGCCCGTCCGGCACCCTCTACCGGTACGCCGGCTCCACGCTCGAACGACTCGGTTCGCCGTACGACGGGGCGTACTTCAACCGCATCTTCGTCGACGGTTCGACCATTCGGGCCGAGCTGACCAGCCAGGTCGTCGAGTTCGACCAGACCAGCGGCACCTTCACGGGCACCGATCTCGGCACGGCCGGTCTGCCACCGGCGCCGGAGCAAGCCATGGGCATCGCCGCCACCTCGACCTCGGTGCTCGTCAGCGGCAAGGCCGGCATCCAGGTGCACGACCTCAAGACCGGCACGAACACGCGCACCTTCCTGCCCGGCGAGGCCAAGACCCTGACCCCGGTCGGTTCCGATGTCTACCTCGGTGTCTACACGCTCGCGCGACTGTGGTCGATGAAACCGGACGGCACCGGCCTGCACGAGCTTGGCCGGATCGGCAACGAGCAGACCCGCCCGACCGATGATGCGTACGACGCCCGATCGCGGACCTGGCTGATCTCCACCGAGCCCGACTACGGCAAGTACGACGGCACGCTGACCGAGCAACACCTGGACACCGGCGAGCTCGAGGTGCACCGCGGCGTCGTACCGCAGCAGTCCGTCCGATCGGTCGCCACCCAGGACGGTGTCGCGTACCTGGGTGGTGCGACCCGGAACAGCCTCGGCACGGATCCGATTTTGCCCGAGGCAACGGTCGTCGCCTTCGACCTGCATCGCAACCGCACCCTCTGGGAGGTCGCACCGCTGGCCGGCGCGCAGTCGTACAGCGACGTCCTGGTCTATCGCGGCCGGCTCTACGCGACGACGGACGACGGGCGGCTCGTCGTACTCGATCCGCGCACCGGAAAGGTGCTCTCGACCGTGGTGATCGGCACTGGTCAGAGCCGGCTCACGATTGCCCGCGCTGGGCTGTTCGGGACGGACAGCAAGCGGGTCTTCCAGGTCGTGCCGAGCCTGTCCGGACCGCCCGCGGTGACCACGGTGGTCGACGGCCTGGCCACCCAGATCTACGGCTATCCGCTGATCACGACGTCGCACACCGGCGACGCCCTCTACACGATCAAGGGCCGTGACCTGGTCCGGATCGGCAATCTCCCCCGCGAGCAGTGAGGCCCTTCCGATGATCTCTCGCCGTACTGTCCTGACCGGTGCCCTCCTCACGGGCGCGGCTACCGCCCTGCCGATCTCCGGAACGCGAGCAGCCGTCCAGGCTGACCTCATCGACGGGTCGACGCTGCCGAGGTTCGGAGCGGCCTGCCTGACCGCGGCGGTGGTGGCGATGGCGGTGCACAACGGGCATGCGTACGTGATCACCCGCGGCATCGTGCCGCCCAAGCTGGTCGAGATCGACCTCACCACCCGGCAGGTCACCAGGACGATCGATCTGCCGATCGGTGAAGGTGGCTGGGGCATCACCGTTGCTGCCGGCAAGATCTACGTCGGGCTGTATCCGGTCGCCGACGTTTACTGCTTCGACCCGGTGAGCGCCCAGCTGACCCGGGTCGGCAGCCTGGCCGGCGCCGGTGGTTTCGTCTGGGACATGACGACCGCGCCGGACGGTCAGGTCTTCGCGGTCAGCTACCCGAACGGCACGGTCTGGCAGATCGACCCCGCCACCAACGCCCTCACCCGACTCGGCACGCCAGTGACGGGCGCGCAGTACGGAAGGTACGTCGGCGCCGCGGGGAACTTCGTCTACGCCGGGATCTACACACCGTCGCAGCTCGTCGGCTACGACCGGACAGCAAAGACCTTCAGTGATCTCACCCCGGCGGCCGTGCGTGGCCAGAACTTCGGCCCGTTCGCGGCCACGGCAGACCGGATCTACGCCGGCGCCTCCGGAGCGCTGGTGAGCATGGCACAGGACGGCAGCGACGTTCGCATTGTCCCGCTGCCGGACGGTGAGACAGGCGTCGACGCGATCGCGGTCAGTCCGGACGGCACGGCGTACCTGACGACCCGTCGCTCTGGCACGGTGTGGTCCTGCGGCCCGACTGACACCACGCTCACCGCAGTCGCTACGCCGGCGCCGGCCGATGAGCATCGCCGGCTCTTGTTGCTCGATGCGACCACGCTGCTCGGCTCCACCGGATCCGGTGTTCTGTGGTGGCTCGACCTCGAGACCGGGTCCTTCGAGCTGCTTGATCTCGTTGACGCCGGCTTCACCCCCGCGCCTGACAAGCCCCAGTCGATCGAGCTCGGGAACCCGCATCTGTACGTCGGCGGCCACTGGGTCGTCACCGAACACGCGATCGGCACCGGCGCCACCCGCCGCATCCGCGTGCCCGGCGAGGCCAAGACCCTGACCTGGGTGGAGGACGGGTTGTACTCCGCGATCTACCCGAGCACCGAGGTGGTGCGCATCAATCCGCGGACCAAGGAAGTGCACAGCTTCGGGACCATCGGCCATGACCAGATCCGGCCTTGGCAGGCGGCGTACGACGAGAAGACGCAACTGCTCGTGATCGCCTCCGCGCCAGGGACCGGGAAGCTCACCGGCGCCCTGACTCTCCTCGACACCAAGACCGGCGCGCTCGACGTGTACTACGGCGTTCTGCCTGATCAGAGCGTCATGTCGGTTTCGATCGTGGACGGTATCGCGTACCTCGGCGGCGACGTCGTCGGCGGTGGCGGTATCACCCCGACCCGCTCGGCGGCCGCGATCGGTGCGTTCGACCTTGGCCGGCGGAAGCTGCTCTGGACGGTCGATCCGCTCGCGGGTGAACGTTCGATCCAGAGCGTCGCGGTCAAGGACGGCATCCTGTACGGCGTCCTCAAGCGGACCAGCGGTGGTTGGTTCACGTACAACCTCACGACACGCGCGGTCGTCCGCGGGACGAACAAGCTCTCCGGCTATGGAGAGATCTATTCGGACTACACCGGCGTCTATTGTGAAACCAACTTCGGCGGGAACCTGTATCAGCTCGGCCCTGGTCTCACCGAGGCGAAACTACTGGTGAACAAGCTCGGCGACGGGTGGTACACGGTGCCACAACTGTCGCCGGTCCGCGGCGGAGCACCGCACAGCGTGTGGGGCCTCGCCGACCGCGATCTCGTCCAGCTACCGTTGCCGTGAGCAACTTCAACTGAGCACCTTCAATCGACGTGGGGACTGTTTCGATGGACCAGACCGAACTCGCACGCGACGGCGGCACACCGGTGCGCTCCACCCCGCTGCCCTCGGTGATGGACGCCTCCGGCCGGCGCTTCGGCGACGAGGAGGTGAAGGCCGTCGAGCGGGTGCTCCGCAGTGGCATGCTGTCGGCCACCTGGGGCACCGAGGTTCCGGCGCTGGAGCAGGAGTTCGCGGAGGTCCTGGGTGCGGGGCACGCGGTCGCCTGCAGTTCCGGTACGGCGGCCCTGCACCTGGCGGTCGCCGCGGTCGACCCGGAGCCGGGTGACGAGATCATCACCACGCCGATCAGCGACATGGGCACGATCTTCCCGATCCTGATGCAGAATGCCGTACCGGTGTTCGCCGACGTGGACCCGATCACCGGCAACCTCGATCCGGCCACGGTCGCCGCCGCCATCACACCCCGGACCAAGGCGGTGCTCGCCGTCCACCTCTTCGGCAAGCCGGCACCGATCGTCGAGTTGCGGGAGCTGTGCGACCAGCACGGGATCGTGCTGATCGAGGACTGCGCGCAGGCCTATCTGGCACCGGTCGGTGACACGGTGGTCGGCCGGATCGGGCACATCGGCTGCTTCAGCCTGCAGCAGACCAAACACATCAGCGCGGGCGACGGCGGGCTGGTCGTCACCGAGGATGCGGCACTGGCCCGGCGGATGCGGTTGTTCGCCGACAAGGGCTGGCCGCGAGCCACCAACGAGCGGAACTACCTCTTCCTGGCGCTCAACTACCGCATGACCGAGCTGGTGGGCGCGGTCACGCGTGCGCAGCTGACGCGGCTGGCCGGCGTGATCGCAGATCGTCGTACGGCGGCTGCCCGGGCCACCGCCGGTATCGCCGACCTGGCCGGCGTCACGCCTCCGCCGGACTCGGGCGATCACGTCTACTGGCAGTACCCGCTGATCCTCGATCCCGAGGTCGCGGGCGATCTACACGAGTGGGCGACCGCATTGACCGCCGAGGGCATTCCGGCGAACGGCGGCTACCTGACGAGCCCGCTGTACGCCGCACCGGCACTGCGGGATCGGGTGACGTACGGGGACTCCCACTTCCCGTTGCAGGATGTCGAGTATCCGGACGGTCTGTGCCCGAACGCCGAGGAACTCATCAGCCATCGGCTGCTCGTCCTCCCATGGAACGAGAACTACACCAAGACAGACGTCGACGACATCGTCACCGCGATCCGCAAGGTCCATACCGCACTGTCTAAGGTGGCTGGATGAACGACGTACCCGTGCTGCTGGACTGCGATGTACTGGTCGGCCATGACGTGACGACGGGTCGATGGAGCCGGCCCGATGCGGTGCGCGACGTGATGAAGGCGACCGGGATCTCGGGTGGCGTGGTGTCCTCGCTGCGGGCGACGTACTTCGACGTACCGAGTGGGAACGACGAGGCGCTCGAGGTTGCTGGGAGCAACGGGTGGACGGTGTGCCCGGTGCTGGATCTGCGTGATGCGCTCGGTGCCGAGCGGGAGCTCGACCGGCTGCTGTCCGGTGCGGAGCGGCCGCGGGCGATCCGGTTGGCGCCGACATCGCAGGGAGTGGAGCCGGGGTTCCCGGCCTTCGAGCACGTCGTTCGGCTGCTGGTGGATGCCGGGCTGACGATTTTCACGGAGGGCGACGTACGGAAGGTGGGTCCGGCGTTCCGCGGGCTCGGGGCGCGGGTCGTGTTCCTCGACACGCACTTCTACTATCTCGGCGACTTCGTGGTGCTGGCGCGGGGTGAGGCCGGGTTCCACACGTCGACCCGGATGCTAACCGGGCCGGACTCGCTGGAGATCGTCGCGTCCGAGGTCGGGGCCGAGCGGCTGGTCCTGGGCTGCCGCACGCCGTTCCACGAAACCCAGGCGGTGGTCCGGCGCCTGTTGACCTCGAAACTCAGCCCGGCCGAGATCGCCCAGATCGGCAGCCACAACCTCACCCGCATCCTGGAGCAAGCATGATCATCGACGTGCACGCCCACTGGGGGCCGTGGTTCTTCTCCATGGATGTCGGCAGTGTGGCCGTGAACAGCGAACTGCTGGACCGGTTCGGGATCGACATCCAGCTCGTGTCCGCGATCGAGGCCATCGTGTACGACGCACCGGCCGGCAACCGATCGCTGGCGGCCCAGCTCCCGGCCGACCCGCGATTGCGCGGGATGCTCGTGGTCGACCCGCGCCGGCTGGACGAGGCCCGGACCGATCTCACCGAACTGCTCGGCGACGACGGCCGCTCCCGCTGGGTCGGCGCGAAGATCCACACCGAGTACAGCCGGACGCCGATCGACTCCCCCGGTATGCAGGCCGCAATCGAGCTCACCACCGAGTTCGGCCTGCCCACCCTGGTGCACACCTGGGGCGAGAACGTCCTCGACCTCGCCGACGTCGCCGCGAAGGTGCCGGGGGCGCGCGTGATCGCTGGTCACATGGGCGCGAACGGCTGGCCACTCGTCCCGGAGGCCGCGAGCCGCAGTGACCGGATCTGGTTCGAGCCGTGCTGGTCAGCCCCCGAGGCCGGCCGCATCCGCTGGATCCTGGACCGCATCGGCCCGTCCCGCCTGATGTTCGGCACCGACGCCACCCTGATCGACCCGTCGGTCGCCCTAGGCACCTTCGAAGCCGCCAACCTGAACCCCGCCGAACACGAAGCCATCATGAGCCACAACGCCCAGCAGCTCTTCAGCCTCTGACCTACTGGCCGACCGACCCCCGCGGCTGGATCTCAGGTTGGCGCGAGGAAGACCACGATGTCGGTCTCCGGGCCGTGCACCGGCGGTTCCTGCCAGCCGACGCGGCGGTAGAAGGCGATCGTGTCGTGCGCCTGGTCCCAGGTCAGGAGCCAGGCCCGTGGGTGCGCCTCGACGGCCGCCGCCAGCAACCGCCGGCCGAGTCCCGTCCCACGAGCGCTCTTCAGGACGCCGAGCTCGTCGATCTCGAACGCGCCGACCAGCAACTCCTCCACCTGCTGCGCCCCGAGGCGCTCGAGCACCTTCCCGTACGCGCGGTCGGTCCGGAAGGGTGACGGCGTCGTCCACCCGGTCACGAACCCTGCGATCGCCCCATCAGCCGACCGCTCCACCAGCGCCCGGAACCCGTCCCGCCGCGCATCACCGTCAAGGCGTGCCCGAAAGGCACGACGAGTCTCCTCCGGATCGCGATGCGACCACGGCGGCGCCGTGAACACCTCGACGTACGCGTCGGTCAACTCGTCGGCGATCTCGAGCACATCCGCCCCATAACTCTGCACCCGCCGAACCTACCCGTGCGACCGGTTCGCAGGTGCGGATGTTTAGCCGTGCGATCGGGGGAAATCGTTTCCTCGAATGACACCCAATGATTGCCGAAGCAGCTTGGGATGGGGTCTCATGCGGCGCTTGGTTGCCTTCTCCGGATTGGTCCTCCTCCTGTTCAGCCTGGGAGCCACGACCGCGTCCGCTCATGTGATCGCGTCCACCGGCTACTCGACGGTTCGCCAGACGGGCAGCCAGGTGACGTATCAGCTCAGCCTGGAGTACGCCGTGCTGGCGAGGGCCGTCGATCTCGGCGCACCGGCCACCGACGACGGGCAGCGGGCGCAAGCGCTGGACGCGGCCAAGCCGAAGCTGGAGGAGTACCTCCACGATCGCGTCGTCGTCTCGCTCGACGGCGCCGCGTGCGAGCCCGCGCTAAAGAGCACGTCCGTCGGCCAACGCGCGGAGAAGCCGTACGCCGACCTGGGCCTGATCTACTCCTGCCCCGGCGACACGGGCCGGTTCCAGCTGCGGTACGACGTCTTCGCCGACGCCGAGGCGGTCGCGGACGACCACACCAACGTGGTCGAGTACAGCTTCGGCGACGAGTCCGGGCGAACAGTCTTCAACCGGTCGCAGCACAACTTCACCGTCGGCGACAACACGCTCGCCTCGTCCAGCCTGCAGTTCGGGAAGATGGGCGTCGAGCACATCCTGCTCGGGCTGGACCACGTGCTGTTCGTGGTCGCCCTCATCCTCGGCGCGACCACGTTCCGAAGCCTGCTACAGGTCATCTCGATGTTCACCGTGGCGCACAGCGTCACCCTCGTCTCCACCCTCCTGGGCGGGATCTCGGTGCCGGCGGTGATCGTCGAGCCGCTGATCGCGCTGTCGATCGCCTTCGTCGCGGTCGAGAACCTGCTCGGCTCCACCCGCCACCGGCTGCCGGTGGTCTTCGGTTTCGGTCTTCTGCACGGTCTCGGCTTCGCCGGGTCCCTGCGGATCACCGATCAGGTCAGCCCGGAACTCCTCGTCTCGCTGCTGAGCTTCAACCTCGGTATCGAGACGGGTCAGGCGATGCTGCTGGTCGCCGTCTTCCCGCTGGTCCTGCTGATCCGCCGCAGCCGCCTCGCGGTCCCGGCGGTGCGTACGGCGACCGGGGTCGTCGCCGCCTTCGGCCTCTTCTGGTTCGTAGAAAGGTTCTTCCTCACTTGACGTCCTCCCCGCCGTGAACAACGAGGATTCCAGCCCAGCTACGCGGAGGTAGTGAGTTGAGGTTCACGCTTCACAGACACCCGTACCGGTTTGTCTCGGCGCGCGCTGACCGCCCGTCCGGCGGCGATGTTGACAGCGGCGTTCACGTCGGCGTGGTCGCTGTGGCCGCAGGACTGGCACCGGAACGCTTGGCTATCGCGGTTCCCGGGTGCACAGTGCCCGCAACGCGAACACGTCTGGCTCGTGTACGCCGCGTTGATCTTCTCGACCCGGCCGGCAGCCTTGTGTTCGAGCCGCTGGACCAGCAGTCCCCAGCCGTTGCTGAGGATGCCGCGGTTCAGCCCAGCCTTGGCGCGTCGCCGGTTCGCCAGGTAGCTACCCGGCTTGGCTGGGTCGGGCTTTGGTTTCGGCCGTCGCGTCATGTGCGCCACCCGGAGGTCTTCGACACGGATCACGTCGAAGCGGCGCGCAAGATCCGTGGACGTCTTCTCGACCCAGTCCTTGCGGCGATCCGCAGCCCGGGCGTGGATCTTCGCGATCGCGGCTTTCACGCGTTTCCCGCGGTTCGAGCCGCGCTGGGCTCTGGCGAGTCGCCGCTGAAGGTGCACCAGTCGCCGCTGCTCGGACTCGGAGAGTCCTGGGCAGTTGAGCAGTTCTCCGGTGGACAGCGCGGCGGACACGGTCACGCCGCGGTCAACACCGACGACCGCGCCGTTGCTGGGCGCGGGGACCGGGTCCGGTACGGCGGCGAACGCGATGTGCCAACGCCCGACGCGGTCACGGGTAATCCGGTACGACCTGGCGTCCGGCAGCGCCCGGCTTACCCGGAGCCGCACCCAACCGACCTTCGGGACCAGCACCCGCGCCCACTTGCCGCTCACCTGCTCAACCCGGCCGGCCTGCGCACCGACCACACGAAACCCTTCATGTCGTCCGGCTCTGCGCCACGTCGGGCGTCGATGACTGCCGGCGAAGTAGTTCCGGCGTGCTTGGTCGAAGTCCCGCAACGCCTGCTGCTGGACGGTTTGCGACCCGGCGCGCAGCCAGCCGAACGCGGCGCGCGCTTCGGTCAACTGCCGGGCCTGCTCGACAAACCCCGGCACGGAGCCTCTCTCGCGCCTCCACATCGACCACTGCTCAAGAGCCAGATTCCACACGAACCGCGCTTGCCCACACTGCGCCAGCAACCCAGCTGCCTGCACCGGCGTGGGAAACAAGCGATAACGAGACACAACTCCGATCCAACCAGCCATCGCTGACAGTTCGGCGACCAGTTCGAAGGGAGGGAGTCGCGGTTCCACCCGCCCGTAGAGGCAGGGCTTTCCCGCGACCTATCTCATGATCCGCCTGACCCGCTCGTCTCGCGATCAACAACCTGCCACCACCAGGTGGCACAGGATTCTGTACGGCGTGACCGGTGTGCTGACCGCACTGGTGATCGGCGTCCCGCTCAGCGGGGTGATCGCCGACGCCGTCGACGGCCCGAGTGCCACCATCTCCGGCACGGTCTTCGAGGACCGTGACAACGACGACCGGATCGACAGCGGTGAGCCGGCGCTGGCCGGTGTCAGCGTGTCCGACGGACAGCAGATCGTCGTGACCGACACCCAGGGCCGCTACACCCTCAACACCGACGTCGAGCGCCGTGACGTCGACCTGGTCTTCGTCACCCAGCCGGCCGGCTACTCGGTCGGCACCGACGCCACCATGACCGCGAAGTTCTACCGGAACCTCGGTCAGCTCGCCACCGGCGACGCGAAGGAGGTCAACTTCGGCCTCCGCAAGGACAAGGTGTCCGCGAACGGCGGATTCACCTTCGGCAACGTGGCCGACCCGCACGTCAACGCCCAGCTGGCCGAGCAGATCACCGAGATCAACACGACCCGCCAGCACCTCGCCTTCATCCAGGTCAGCGGCGACCTGACGAACAACGCGACCGACGCCGAGTTCGAGTTCTACAAGGCCGGCACCGCCCACTCGAAGGTCCCGGTCTGGCCGGCCGTCGGCAACCACGAGTACTCGGCGGGGTCGACGTACAAGGACCGGATCAACAACTACCGCAAGCACGTCGGGCCGGAGTGGTACTCCTTCGACTACAGCGACCGGCACTTCCTGGTGCTGGAGAACAACGGCGCCGCGCCGTTCGCCGAGCAGCTCGAATGGGCCAAGGCCGACCTCTCCCAGAACGTCAAGTCGGGCAAGAAGCTGGTCGTGCTGGCCCACCAGCCGATGAACGTCCCGTTCGGCTCGCCGTCGGTGTACGACGAGTACGGCAAGCTGCTCGAGCAGTACGGCGCCGAGCTGATGCTGGTCGGCCACGAGCACTCCAACGACGTGGAGCCGAAGAGCGACTTCGCCGGCACCGCGAAGCACGTGCAGACCGTGTCGAGCTCGTACACGATCGACAACTCGCCGCGCGGGTTCCGGTTCGTCAACATGGACAACAAGGCCTTCGACAACCCGTTCCGGCTGTACGGCGCCGAGAAGGACCTCACCATCGTGAGCCCGGCTCCCGGTACGTCGATCCCGCTCGACCGCTTCCCGGGTATCCAGGTGAACGCCTACGACACCAGCGACGCACCCAAGCAGGTCCGCTACCGCCTCGACAACGGCAGCTGGCTACCGCTCGAGTCCACCGGTGAGTTCACCTGGTACGGCGTACTGCCAAGCGGCGCCCGCATCGGCAAGCACACCATCACCGTGGAAGCCGCCGACAAGAGCGGCGCCACCTGGAAGCGCACGTCGACCTTCACCCTCACGAACGAGAAGGCGATCAAGCCGGTCGCGGGGGCCAACTGGTCCCAGCATCACGGCGACGCCGCCCACAGCGGTGTCTCCGCCGACGTCATCGCAGCGGGTCAGCGGCTCGCCTGGTCGTACCGCACGAAGGGCACGTTCCTGACCGGCTCCCCCGCGATCGTCGACGGGGTCGTGTACGCCGGTACGCGGGACGAGAACGGAGACGGCAACAGCGCCGTCCACGCGGTCTCGCTGGCGACGGGCAAGAAGCTGTGGAGTTACGCCGTACCGTCGTCGGTGCACGGCAGCGTCGCGGTGTCCGACGGGCTGGTCTACGTTCCGACGTTGCGCGGCACGCTGTTCGCCGTCGACGCCAAGACCGGGCAGCTCAAGTGGCAGAACGACCCGGGTCCGGCACCGGAGGGCAACAACCAGCGCACCTACGGGTACTACGGCGTGACGGTTGCCGACGGCAAGGTCCTGTACCCGTACCAGACCCGCCACGGCGAGGCGAGCCGCGGTCTGCTCGTCGCGCTCGACGCCAAGACGGGCACGCGGATCTGGGCGGCGCCGATGAGCGGCGCGACCATGAGCGACGGCACTCCGGTCGTCTCCGACGGTCATGTGTACGTCGGCAACGAGACAGCCGACCGGGTGATCTCGTACAACCTGCAGACGGGCGCTCAGGAATGGGTCGGGGCAGAGTCCCTCGGCGGCTGGCAGGACGGCATCCCGTCGGCCGCGGACGGCCGGGTCTTCATCGGCTCGGGCAACGGCATCATCGCTCGCAACGGCACCACCGGCGCGACGCTGTGGAGCTACCGCAGCTCCTGGCCGTCGTTGGTCAACGGCAACGCCACTCCGGCCGCGGCCGCTGTCAAGGGTGACGTGGTCTACATGGGCTTCCCGAGTGGTGAGGTTGCCGCGCTCAACGCCGGCACCGGCGCCGTCATCTGGAAGCGACTGCTGCCTGGCCAGCAGTACCGCGGTGGGTCGTTCACCTCGCCCGCGCTGAGTGGCAACACGCTGTTCGTCGGCTCCAACGGCGGCAGCTTCTACGCCCTCGACGCACGGACCGGTCAGCCGCTGTGGCAGCACGACCTCGGCACCTGGGTCTCGGCCGGCCCGGCGGTCAGCGGCAACACCGTCGTGGTCGGTGCGTTGGACGGCAACCTGTACGCCTTCACTCCCGGCGGTGTCGCGGCCAAGCCGTGGCCGGTCGTGTCCGGCAAGGTGACCAAGAAGGGCACCGGCGAGCCGCTCGCCTCGACTGCTGTCTCGCTGGTCCAGAACGGTACGGCGATCGCCTCCACCTCGACCGACACGGCCGGCAACTACCGGCTCGGCCTGGAGAAGGGCGCCGGCTCGTACACCATCCAGTCCGCGCAGCTCGGCTACGCAACGGCCGCCCGCGACATCACGGTCGGGGCAACCGGAGCATCGGGCATCGACCTCGAGATCTCCCCGGTCGCGGTCGACGCAAGTATCGGCAAGCGACTGCCGAGCGGCCTGGTCGAGGGCGGGCCCGACGACGTGGTGATCGAGAACAAGAAGCTGGCGCTCTCGGTCGCCAAGGTCTACAACGACCCGCAGCTGAACCTGTCGACCACGGGCAAGGTGCTGGACCTGGCGATCACCGGCCAGCCGGACCAGCTCGACTGGATCAACCTGCCGTACGTGAGTACGGCGGAACCGGTCGGCGGCAACTCGTGGCAACAGTTGCAGACCCGGTCGAACGACGTACAGATCGTCGAGAACACCGGCGAGAAGGCGGTGGTCCGGGTCACCGGCACCTCGGCGGAACACCCTGGTCTGAAGATCGTCACGACGTACACGGCGACACCGGACGAGGACTTCGTCACCGCGGCGACGACCTTCACGAACGACTCCGGTGCGGCGCTCTCGGTGTGGGCGGGTGACGCCATGGACCACGACGGCACCGGCTCGCGCTCGGCCGTGTCCGGCTACCCGGTGATCACCAGCGGCGGCCCGTTCAGCCAGGTACCGGACGCCAAGCGGTGGATCGGCCAGGCGGGTACCGGTCCGGACAACCAGACCTACGGGCTGGTCTACTCCACCGGCAGCGGTGCCTTCACCGGCTACTCGCAGAGCAACTTCACCATGAGCAAGTTCAAGCTCGACCTGCCCGCCGGCAGGGACCACACCATCACCCGGCGCATCGTTGCAGCCAGCAACGGAGGCGCCGCCGACAAGTTCGCCGTCCTGAACCAGTTCGCCTTCTGACCTGACGCCGCTGCGTCCGAAGAGCTGAGGCCTGGAGCGCTCGGATCTTCGGACGCCGGCGGATTTGTTAGCGTTGCGTGTGGCCAGGCGCGAGGAGTTGCGGGAGTTTCTGCGCGCTCGGCGAGCGGCGGTGTCGCCGGGTGAGGTGGGGCTGCCGGACGTCGGCAAACGCCGTACGCCGGGGCTGCGGCGGGAGGAGGTCGCGTCGCTGGCCGGGGTCGGGGTGTCGTGGTACACCTGGCTCGAGCAGGGGCGGGACATCAACGTGTCGGGCGAGGTGCTCGACGCGATCAGCAAGGCGCTGCGGCTGAGCGAGCCGGAGCGGTCGCATCTCTATCTGCTGGCTGGTCTCAATCCGCCGGTCCGGTCAGCCACGGTCGGCGCAGTCACGGAAGAACTGCGGCGCCTGGTCGACGCCTGGTCCCCGCGGCCGGCGATCCTGCGGGATCAGTACTGGAACCTGCTGGCGATCAACGACGCGACCCGGACGGTCTTCGGGTACGACGACACCGACCACAACTGCCTGATCTCGTTCTTCACCAACGCCGGTACCGCGGGATGCACGTCCACTGGGCATCGGTCGCGCCGGCCGTCGTCGCGGCGTTCCGGGCGGATGCGGCGCGGGCTCCTGAGGATCCCGAGTTCCGGCGGGTGGTGGACGAGCTCAGTGCGGCGAGTACGGAGTTCGCCGAGTTGTGGGCGCGCCAGGAGGTCGGCGTACCAGGGCAGGCGGTCAAGGCGGTGGACCATCCGGAGGCCGGTGAGCTGTTCTTCGACCTCACGACGCTGACGGTGGCCGACCACCCCGACTGGTATCTGGAGCTCTACGTCCCGCGGCCTGCCTAGGGTGGTGGTGCGGGACCCAGGTTCACTGCACACTGGTTGCCCGGCGCAACAACCGGCACGCTGGACGGCATGACTCACCGTTTCGAAGACAAGATCGCGCTCATCACTGGAGGCTCCAGCGGAATGGGCCTGGCCGCGGCTCGCCAGCTGCTGGCCGAGGGCGCCCACGTTGTCATCACCGGCCGCGACAAGACCCGTCTCGACGCCGCCGCTGACGACCTCCGCGGCACCACGATCCCGACGGACCGAGTCACCGCGATCCCGGCCGATCAGGGCGTCGCGGGCACGTCCGACCGGGTCGTCGCGGTCGCCGGGGATGCGGCGAGCCTGGCCGATCTCGACACCCTCGTCGCCACCGTCCGGGATCGGTTCGGGCGCCTCGACGTGGTCTTCGCCAACGCGGGTGTCGCCGCGTTCGAGCCGGCCGAGCAGACCAGCGAGGCCGAGTTCGACCGGGTCGTGGACATCAACTTCAAGGGCGTGTTCTTCACCGTGCAGAAGCTGAGCCCACTCCTGTCCGACGGCGCGGCGGTGGTCATCAACGCCTCGTGGACCATCCAGCGCGGCCTCGCGGGCGCGTCCGTCTACGCGGCAACGAAGGCGGCCGTGCACAACCTGACCCACACCTTCGCTGCCGAACTGGCGCCTCGCCGGATCCGGGTCAACTCGGTCAGCCCCGGCTACATCGAGACCCCGATGTTCCACGACAACGTCACTCCCGAGGCGCACGCGGCCGTCGTCGCAGCCGTCCCCGCCGGTCGCATCGGCACCGCCGAGGACGTCGCCGCCGCGGTCGCCTTCCTCGCCTCCGAGGAGGCGTCGTACATCAACGGCCAGGACCTGATCATCGACGGCGGCCTGGTCACCGCCGGCGCCCCGGTCTGATCAGCTCACCTGGCAGGCGTCGTAGACCCGACTGACCTGTTCCCGGCCGAGGTCGGCTGACCCATGCGGAGGCGGGCCGGCGGATCCGGCCGCTCTCACTCGGTCGGACGCCGCCGGCGGGCTCAGGTGGTGGTTACCCGGTCGTGACGGGCGCTGGATCGGCGGCGATGGTCTCCAGTTCGTTGCGGAACTGCGGCAGCATCCAGCGCAGCGGCTGGTCCAGGACGCGGCCGATCGTGGCCTCGTCGACATGCAGGAGGTCGGCGATGCGGGTCAGAGCGTCCGGCTCGTCGACCGCGGCGTACAGCAGATGGACCACCTCGTGCCGGTGCGCGAACACCGCGAGCGCCGCGGCCGCCAAACCCGGATCGATCTCCGGCGGACTCGTGATTTCCCCGTGAACAGTCACAACATCACAACCTGACAAAACACCGATCGGTTACGTGCGAGGTCGGTTTCAGCCTGGGAGCCAGCCGACTTTCCCGATCAGGTACGTCGCCCCGACCAGCGCGCCGATGTCGATCAGGGTGTGGGCCACGACCAGCGGCATCACCCGCCCCCAGCGGCGGTAGAGGTAGCAGAAGATCACGCCCATGATCACGTTGCCGAAGAACCCACCGAGGCCCTGGTACAGGTGGTACGACCCCCGCAGCAGCGCGCTGGCCGCCGTACTGGCGCCCACCGACCACCCGAGTTGGTCCAGCCGCCGGTTCAGGTAGGCCAGCACGATGACTTCCTCGAGGATGGCGTTCTGGGCCGCCACCAGGATCAGGATCGGGATCCGCCACCAGATGTCCGGCAGCCGGGCCGGGTCGACGGTCAGGTTCACGCCGGTCGCGTAGGCGGCGAGGTAGAAGGCCAGGCCGGCCCCGCCGATGGCCGCGGCAACCGCTGTCCCCCGCCCGAGGTCGCGGAGCCGGTCACTCAGGTCGAACCCCAGGGTGCGCATCGTCTCGCCGCCGCGGGCCATGAAGTGGGCGACCAGCGCGACCGGTACGAGTGCCGTCGCGACGGCGAAGAGCTGCCAGGTCAGGTCCAGCCACGGCCGGCCCGGCGCTCGCGACTCGACAATGACCGCGGTCTGCCCGCTGATCGGCTTCGCCGACGTGAGCACCCCGATGAATGAGATGATCGCCGACAGCCCGGACGCCCCGAGCGACAACGCCAGGACCAGCCAGACTTCCTTCGTCAGCACCCTTCGGTCGACCACCGGAGCCGCCGCCGGTTCGGCGGCCTCGTCCGCGGAGCTTGTCATGCCCCAACTATCCCGCGCCCGCCAACCGGCGCCGTGCTCTCCCGGACGACGAGGTGCGGGGCGAGGGAGATCACGTCCGACGCCTCGCGAGCGCTCGGGGGCACCGACTCGCTGGCGAGGGCTGGTGGGGACGACCCGAGCAGAGCGCTGATCGCCTCCTCGGCCAACCGGTCGATCGGGAAGGCGACCGTGGTCAGGGCCGGCCGCGCCTCACCGGCCGGGCTGATGTCGTCGATCCCGATGACGGAGAGGTCGTCCGGGATCCGCCGTCCCAGTGCGGCGGCCGCCTGCAGGACGCCGAGCGCCAGCAGGTCGTGGGTCGCGATCGCCGCGGTCACCTCGGGGTGATCGGTCAGGATCCGGGTCGCCGCCTCGAAGCCGCCGTACTGCGACTTGGTCGGCGTCGCCCCGATCCGCGCCGGCCGGATCGCGATCGACCCCTCGGCCAGCGCACGCTCAGCGCCCCGCAGCCGCACCTCGTGCGCCGGCAACTCGCCGATCACCGCGATCTCCCGGTGCCGGAGATCCCGCAGGTGCGCACCGGCCAGGTAGCCGGCCTGACCGTGGTCGAAGGTCACCACCGGCGTCGCGTCCGGGATCGCGGTCTCGGATCCGCACAGCACGAACGGAACGCCCAGTTGCCGGACCAGGTCCAGGTGGCGGCTGACGTTGCCGTCGTCGAACAGGATCAGCCCGTCGATGTAGCGCCGTTTGAGAGTCAGGAGCTGCTTGGTCGCACGGTCCGGATCGCCGTCCGTCGTACACAGGGCGATGCCGTAGCCGTCGACCTCGAGGCCGCGCTCGAGGCGGGTGATCAGCTCGGTGTAGAACGGGTTCGCCAGTGTGGGTACGACGAGGCCGATCATCATCGTCCGGCCGGTGGCCAGGCCGCGGGCAAGCAGACTCGGGGTGTAGCCGAGCTCGGCGATCGCCTGCTCGACTCGGGCCCGGGTGTCGGCCTTCACCACTGGGCGCTGGTTGATGACATTCGACACCGTCTGCTTGGTGACTCCGGCCCGGAGCGCGACGTCCTTGATCGTGACCACTGGCAGCTCCCCTCGACGACCGGTCCAATGATCGGCCCCCGAGGACCCCGAACACCAGCATTCGAACGATCGAAACGGTCCGAAATTTTCGGTCGGAGGCGGTCTGTTGACCGGTCCAAGGCCGCCCGGCAAGGTGAGTGCCGCCGTCCCCCACCGCCCCAGGAGAGCTTCATGGTGAACCCGGTCCTGAACCGCCGCACCCTGCTGATCGCCACCGGCGGATCGATCGCCGCCGCGCAACTCTCCTCCACGAGGTCAGCGGCAACCGTGACCCCAGCCGGAGCCTTCGCCCATCCCGGTCTCCTCCACTCCGCAGAGGACCTCGACCGCATGCGCACCGCCGTCGCCGCGCAGCAGGCCCCCCTGTACGACGGCTTCCTCGCCCTCGCCGCACACGCCAGGTCGTCGTCCGACTATGTGGTCCGCAACGCCGGGCACATCACCTCGTGGGGTCGCGGACCGGCCAACTTCATGGCCGAGGCGGTCAGCGACTCGTGCGCCGCGTACCAGAACGCGCTGATGTGGTGCTCCACCGGCGACGTCCGGCACGCCGACAAGGCCCGCGACATCCTGAACGCCTGGTCCGCGAGCCTCGAAGCGATCACCGGCGCGGACGGGCAACTGGGGTCGGGCCTGCAGGGCTTCAAGTTCGTCAACGCGGCCGAACTCCTCTGCCACAGCGGGTACGACGGCTGGGCACCGGCCGACGTCGAGCGCTGCCGAGACTCCTTCCGCACGGTCTGGTACCGCTCCTTCGCCGGTACGGCGCTGTTTGCCAACGGCAACTGGGATGTCGCCGCGCTGCAGGCGATCGTCGGCATCGCGGTGTTCTGCGACGACCGGGTGATGTTCGAGGACGCCGTTCGGTACACCGTCGCCGGCGCGGGCAACGGCCGGATCGAACACATCGTGGTCGAGGCGAGCGGCCAGGGGCAGGAGAGCGGACGGAGCCAGGCCTACGCCCAGCTGGCTTTGGGGCTGCTCGCGAACACCGCCATGGTTGCCTGGAACCAGGGCGTCGATCTGTTCGGTCACAGCGACGACCGCATCCTGAAGGGCTTCGAGTACACCGCTCGCTACAACCTCGGCGACGACACCGTCCCGTTCGTCACGGATCTCGATCGCACCGGCAAGTACCTCAAGACGGCCATCGCCACCGGCAACCGCGGGCAGTTCCAGCCGATCTACGAGCTTGCCTATGGGCACTATGTCGGTCGCCGCGGCCTCCAGGCGCCGTACCTCGAGCAAGTGATCTTCCGCAACGGCACCCGGTTCGTCGAAGGCGCCAACGACGACCACCCGGGCTTCGGCACCCTGACTCACGCCGGTTCGACGCCGTCCGCGCCGACCTCGGTCCCCGGAATCCCGTCGGGTCTGACCGCCCACAGCGATGCGACCGGCGTCGTCCTGACCTGGGCCCGGTCGGTCAACGCGACGAGCTACACGGTGAGACGCGACTCCACCACGATCGCGACCGGCCTCACCTCAACGACGTACACGGACAGTACGGCGAGGCAGCCGGACCGCACCTATCACTACACAGTCGAGGCAACCAACGCCGTCGGGACCAGCGCCGAGTCACTGCCGGTCACGACTCAGAGATTGCCCTGGGCAAGCAAGGACATCGGGGCGATCCGTGCTGGACGAACGGACTTCGACGGTCAGACCTTGACCATCGAAGCCGCCGGCACCGACATCAGCGACAGCTTCCGCTTCGTCTACCTCCCGATGTTCGGCGACGGCACGGTCACCGCTCGCGTCGTCCACCCGGTGAGTTCGCAGTACGCGACCCTCGGCGTGATGATGCGTCAGTCGCTGAATCCCAGCTCCGCCCACGCATCCATGCTCCTCAAGGGCCTCCCCCTCCACACCTGGAGCGGCGTCTGGACAGTCAGACCGACCACCGCTGCTCCGACCGCAGGCACCGGCAGCTCGCTCGTCCCGCCGACACAGCAGCAGGCCATCACCGTCAACGCAGGCTTCCCGATCTCCAACCTCGGCACGCTTCCCACGTCCGCGACCCCACTCCCGGCGCCGTACGTCGAAGCAGCCAGCGACGGCTACCGACTGCGCCGTCCGTACTGGGTCCGCATCGTCCGCAAGGGCACCACGTTCACCGGCTCGATCTCCCCCGATGGCACGACCTGGACCGAGGTCGGCTCATCCAAGCTCCAGCTCGGCCCGCAGTTGTACGTCGGCATCGCCGTCTGCGGCAGCCTCGGTGACAGCGAGACGACCACGGCAGCCTTCGACAACATCACCGCCCCGGGCTGGTCGGTAGGACGCCCGGATGCGCCCGTCGGCCACCTCACGGCCAGGAGTGCGACGAGCGCGATCGAGCTCGCGTGGACCGATCTGGACGTGTCCGCCACCTACACAGTCCGACGCAGCTCGGGTGGCGCATTCCAGGTGATCGCGACAGACGTTTCCGGCTTCGGTGTGGAGACCCGCTATCGCGACGCGACCGGCGTGCCGGGTACGACGTACCGCTACGTGGTCGCAAAGACCGACGGCTCGGGCTCCAACGTGGCCACCGCCAAGATGCCAACGCCGCCCGCTCCCGCGATCACCAGTGCCACCACTGCCTACGCCAACATCGGCACCACCTTCCGATACCGAATTGCCGCCACCAACGACCCGACGACCTACCAAGCTACCGGTCTCCGCCGCGGTCTCTCCGTCGACGCACGCACCGGCATCATCTCCGGAAAGCCTTCTGAACAAGGGCCTTTCACCATCGACGTCCAAGCCCGCAACGCGACCGCGAAAGCGACAGCACCCGTCACGCTGACGGTCACCGCACCGCCACCCGAGCCGTGGACCTACCGCGACATCGGCGACTACGTGCTGGACGAGCGCCAACTCGCCACCTACAGCGCAGTCGCGATCCGCACCCCCGGCATCACCAGCTACGAGGCCGGCCGCTTCACCGTCCGCGGCGCCGGCGTCGACCTCAACGTCATCAACCAGGGCATGACTGCCCAGTACGTGTCCCAGCTCGTGACCGGCGACCGCGCCATCACCGCCCGCGTCCTGAGCAGCGACACCGGCGGCCGGATCGGCCTGATCATGACCAAGTCGCTGTCGCCGTTCGACCAGTCGGCCGGCCTGATCCTGACCGGCGACAAACAGCAGTTCGTACGACGCCTGCGCGTGGCAACCAGTCTCGTCACGACCGAAACCGTCGGCACCGCGGGATGGCTACGCCTCCGACGGATCGGCGCCGCCTTCAGTGCCGAGATCTCCGCCGACGGCCAGACCTGGACCCCGCTCGGTGAGCCCGTCGCCATCCCCGGCTTCGGCGATGCGCCGTACCACGCCGGCCTCGCGGTCGTGTCCCGCAACCCGTTCGTCCTGAACACGACTGTCTTCGACAACGTGTCCGTCAGCTAAGGAGCCCCTGCCGATGACCACAGACCTCACCCGACGCCGCTTGCTGCAGGCGGCCGGCGCCACCGTCGCCGCCGGCTACGTCACCACCCAGGCCACCACCCAGGCCACCGCAGCGACCGCCGCGACGGATGCCAAGGTGCCCCTGCTGAAGGCCTATCCGATCCCCGCCGGCATCGCGCAGGCGACCACCTTCGCGGTGAATGTTCGGACGGCGCCCGGTCCGTGGCAGCCGCTGTCGACGTACTCGGTCAATCTCAAGCTGATCAACGCCCAGACCGGTGCCGGGCAGGTGCAGAAGTCGTCGCTGGCGTACTTCGATGTCGCCGGTCCGGTCGAGGTGATGGTCACCTACACCAAGGGCACGATCAACACCGCCCGGATCAGGCCGCTCGCGGCCGGGATCGAACCGACGATCGACGGCAACACGCTCAAGTTCACCCTGCCCGCACCACGCAAGGTCGTGGTCGAGGTGAACGGCGAGATCTTCGACTGCCTGCACCTGCTCGCCCGCCCGATCGAACTCGACAGCCCCGACCCCGATGACCCGGACGTCATCTATTTCGGCCCCGGCGTACACACGACCGCAACCGGTCAACTGGAGGTGCCGAGCGGGAAGACGGTCTATCTGGCCGGCGGCGCCGTACTGAAGACCTCGGTGATCTTCAAGAACGTCACGAACGCGGGACTGACCGGACGCGGTGTCATCTACGGCACCAACGGCGGCGGCTGCACCATCGTGGACTCGAAGAACATCCGCGTCGACGGCATCTCGATGCTCAACCTGACGACCGGTTACGCGATCACCGCCGGGCAGTCCGAGCAGGTCTCGATCACCGACTTCGGCTACTTCAGCGCCGGTCAGTGGGGTGACGGGATCGACATCTTCTCCAGCAGCGACGTGCTGATCGACAACTCGTTCCTGCGCTGTTCCGACGACTGCATCGCCCTCTACACGCACCGCTGGGACTACTACGGCGACACCCGCAACATCACCGTGCAGAACTCCAGCCTGTGGGCCGACGTCGCGCACCCGATCAACGTCGGCACCCACGGCAACACCGAGAACCCCGAGGTGCTGGAGAACATCACCATCAGCAACGTCGACATCCTCGACCACCGCGAGCCGCAGAAGTGGTACCAGGGCTGCATCGCGCTCAACCCGGGCGACAGCAACCTGGTCCGGAACGTGCGGATCGAGAACGTCCGGGTGGAGGACTTCCGCTGGGGCCAGTTCCTCCACCTGCGCATCTCCTACAACGACAAGTACAACACCTCGCCCGGCCGCGGGATCGAGGGTGTCTACGTCAAGAACCTCACCTACACCGGCCAGCACGCCGAGACCGCGATGATGCTCGGGTACGACGAGACGCGCGGGATCAACGACGTCACGTTCCAGAACCTGGTCGTCAACGGCACCGTGATGGCCTCGACGATGCGGAAACCCGGGTGGTTCACGGTCGCCGACATGGTGCCGATGCACGTCAACGAGCACGTGAAGAACCTGCGCTGGCTGGACGCGGCCACCGCCCCGACCACCGCACCGCCTGCCGTCAGCACCCCGGCCACCGCGGAGCTCGCCGTCGGCGCACCGGTCGTGCTCACGGTCAGCGCGACCGGTTTCCCGACCGGCTTCGGCGCCCAGGGACTGCCCGCCGGTCTCACCGTCGACCAGACCACCGGCGTCATCTCCGGCGCCCCGACCAGCCCCGGCGCGTACAACGCGACGGTCAGCGTGACGAACGTCGCCGGCACCGCCACGAAGAGCCTCATCCTGACCGTTCTCTGAACACCGCCCCTAAGGAGAAGGACATGAGAGACAGTGCAAGGGAGATCAATCGACGGACGCTATTCAAAGCCGCTGGAGGTGTTACCGCGGCCGCCGTCGGCGTCACTGCCCTCGGGCCGGCCGCAGATGCCGCGCCGGCCACGTTCACCCACCCGGGTGCACTGCACAACTGGGGCGACCTGAACCGGGCGAAGATCCGGGTTGCCGCAGGCGACGACCCGTGGCTGTCCGGCTACAACAAACTGGTCGCCAACTCCCACGCCCAGTCCGGCTGGACACCGAACCCGCAGGCGACGATCATCCGCGGCGGCACCGGCCAGAACTACGGCATCCTCTACAACGACATCCATGCCGCCTACCAGAACGCCCTGCGCTGGTGGATCACCGGCTCGACCGCGCACGGCGACACCGCACGGAACATCCTGAACGCCTGGTCCGCCACGCTCACCAGCATCGGCGGTAACGCAGACCGGTTCCTGGCGGCCGGCCTCTACGGCTACCAGTTCGCGAACGTGGCCGAGTTGATGCGCGGCTATTCCGGCTTCGACCTGGCCCGGTTCAAGACGATGATGCTGAACGTCTTCTACCCGATGAACAACTCGTTCCTGATCAACCACAACGACGCCTGTATCACCAACTACTGGGCCAACTGGGATCTGTGCACCATGAACTCGATCCTGGCCATCGCGATCCTCTGCGACGACGGACCGAAGTACGACCAGGCGGTCAACTACTTCAAGAACGGCGCCGGCAACGGCTCGATCAAGCACGCCGTACCTTTCGTGTACGACGACCAAGGCCTGGCCCAATGGCAGGAGTCGGGCCGCGACCAGGGGCACACCGTGATGGGCATCGGGCAGATGGGCGCGTTCTGCGAGATGGCCTGGAACCAGGGCGAGGACCTGTACGGCTACGACAACAACCGCTTCATGAAGGCCGCGCAGTACGTTGCGAAGTACAACCTCGGCCAGGACGTGCCGTTCACCAAGTACACCTGGGGCACCGGCCAGAGCTGTGCCTACCAGGAGCACACGGTGATCTCGAGCGCCAGCCGCGGCCAACTGCGGCCGGTCTGGGACATCCTGCACTTCCACTACACCCGGCGTAAGGGCCTGTCCGTGCCGTACATCTCCCAGATGGCCGCGCAGGTCCGGCCGGAGGGAGGCGGCGGCGACTACGGCTCGACCAGCGGCGGCTTCGACCAGACCGGCTTCGGCACTGTCACGTACGCGAAGTAGCTCCCAGCAACCCCAACAGGTGATCCAGCACCTCAGCCGGCTCGGTGTCGAGGCGGAACTGCGACTGGACCTGCAGCCCGTCGGACACGGCGATCAGCAGGGTGGCGATCTTCTCCGGGTCCGCCGCCGTGCTGATCGTTCCGTCCGCCTGCCGGGCCCGAACACTGTCGGCCATCGCCTCGCGCAGACGCTGATAACGCTCCACGAAGTACGCGTGGGCACCGTGCTGCGGATCCCCGGCCTCGGCCGAGAACGTCGAGTACAACTGGACCAGACCGGGAACGTCGGTGTTGTGTCGCACGACGGCACTGAGCTTGTCGACCACATCGAGCTCATCGCCGAGGCGCGAGATGTCGGCCTCGTCCCGCGCGCGCAGAACCGCCTCGAAGAGCTTCTCCTTCGACCCGAAGTAGTGCAGCAGGCCCGCCTCACTCAGCCCGACCGCGGCGGCCAGCTCACGCGTCGACGTCTTCCGATAGCCCTGCCTCGCGATCACTTCGAGCGCTTTGGTCAGGATCTCCTCGCGCTTGGCGACACCTTTCGCGTACGGGCCTCTGGTTGCCATATCTCAAAACCTAGCATCACTTGGTTTTCGCGCGTACAGTGACACGCATGAGCCCGACACCTGATCTCGACACCCTCCTCGGCCGCCTCACGCTCGAGGAGAAGGTCCGGATCCTCACCGGCCAGGACTTCTGGTCCACCCATCCGCTCCCCGGTGTCGGGCTGCGGTCGATGATCCTGTCCGACGGTCCGAGCGGCGTCCGCGGTCCGGTCTGGGACGAGCGCGACCCGTCACTCAACCTCCCGTCGGCGACCGCGCTCTCGTCGTCCTGGGACCTCGACATCGCGCATCGGTACGGCGTGGTGTCGGCACTCGAGGCCCGTCGCAAGGGCGTGGACGTCGTGCTCGGCCCGACCATCAACCTGCATCGGTCGCCACTCAGCGGACGGCACTTCGAGGCGTTCAGCGAGGATCCGGTGCTGACCGCCGAGCTCGCCGCGGCCTACGTGGCCGGCGTACAGGAGCTCGGTGTCGGCGCCACGCCGAAGCACTACGTCGCCAACGATTTCGAGACCGAGCGCTTCACCGCCGACGTTGTGGTGAGCGAGCGCGCGCTGCGCGAGGTGTACCTGCTGGCCTTCGAGAAGGCGGTCACCGACTCCAAAGCTTGGTTGGTGATGAGCGCTTACAACTCCATCAACGGCACCACCGCGTCGGAGAACGAGTTGCTCGAGACTCCGCTGAACAGTGAGTGGGGTTTCGACGGCGTCGTCGTCAGCGACTGGACCGCCGTACGCAGCCTGGAAAGCGCCAAGCACTCGCAGGACCTGGCGATGCCCGGGCCGATCGGGGCGTGGGGGGACGCCCTGGTCGAGGCTGTGCGGTCCGGGGACATCAAGGAGGACGCGATCGACCGGAAGGTGCTGCGGCTGCTCACTCTGGCCGCTCGGGTCGGTGCGCTCGAAGGATTCGAGAAGCCGGCCGAGGTTCCGGAAGTCGACGGCGTCGAGTTCGCCCGTTCCGCCGCGGCCGAGGGCTCGGTCCTGCTTCGCAACGAGGGCGAGCTGCCGTGGCAGGCCTCGACGCTACAGCGGGTCGCGGTGATCGGGCACAACGCACGGGATGCCCGCACCCAGGGTGGCGGCAGTGCGACGGTCGTCCCGACGTCCGTGGTCTCGCCGCTCGACGGACTCCGCGCCGCCCTCCCCGAGGCCGAGGTCACCTACTCGATCGGCACGATCGTCCAGGAAGGTGTCGCCGAGCTTCCGCTGTCCACGATGACCAACCCTGCGACCGGTCAGCCGGGCGCCCGGGTACGCTTCCTCGCCGCGGACGGCGCCGAACTGTTCACCGAGGACCGGTTCTCCAGTGCGCTGGTGTATCTCGGCGGCAAGGCACCGATCGGCGACACCTCGGTCTTCGAGTTCCGTACGACGTACACCCCGGCCGAGTCCGGCTCGATCCGGCTCGGCTTCGCCTCGGTCGGCCGCGGCCGCATCTATGCCGACGGCAAGCTTCTGCGCGAGGACACCGCCGTACCGGTCGGCACGGATCTCGGCGCCGCCCTCCTGTCACCGCCGTCCGTCTCGACCCCGCTCGACGTGATCGCAGGCCAGCCCGTCGACGTCCGGGTTGAGCTCGAGCCGCCCGTGTACGAGGGCGGCCTCAGCGGCGCGCTGAGCATCACAGTCGGCGTCGAACCGGACCTGTCGGATCCGCAGGTCTTGATCGATGAGGCGGTCGAGGCAGCCCGTGCGGCGGAGGTCGCGGTCGTTGTCGTCGGCACCAACTCCAAGGTCGAGTCCGAGGGCTACGACCGCAGCACCCTCGCGCTCCCCGGTCGTCAGGACGACCTGGTCCGTGCCGTCGCAGCCGCGAACCCACGGACAGTCGTGGTCGTCAACGCAGGCTCGCCCGTCCTGCTGCCCTGGCGTGGCGAGGTCGCCGCACTCCTGGTCACCTACTTCGGGGGCCAGGAGTACGGCACCGCTCTGGCCGACGTTCTGCTCGGCGTGATCGAGCCGGGTGGTCGCCTTCCGACCACGTGGCCCCGCGAGGAGGCCGACGTACCGGTCATCGACGTCACGCCACGCGACGGCGTGGTCCGGTACGACGAAGGCATCCACATCGGCTACCGCGCCTGGCTCCGCGCCGGCACCGAGCCCGCCTTCCAGTTCGGCCACGGCCTCGGCTACACCACCTGGTCCCTCTCCGACCTCCAAGCGTCCTCGACCACTGCCTCGGTGACCGTCCAGAACACTGGCGAGCGGTCCGGGAAGCACATCGTCCAGGTGTATGCCGAACGCCCCGAATCCACCGTGGACCGCCCGGTCCGCTGGCTGGCCGGCTTCACCGTCGTACGCCTCGACCCGGGCGAGTCCCGCGACGTCACCATCGGCTTGCACAATCACACCTTCGACCACTGGGACAACGGCTGGACCACCGAACCAGGCCAGTTCATCCTGCGCGCCGGCTCGTCGGTCTCGGACCTCCCGTTGGCAACCCCCGTTCAGTTGCCTTAGGCAACCTCTGTCCGGACCCCACTGCCCGATAGCCTGGGCATCGTGAGCCTCTTCTGCGCCGTCTGTGGCATCTCGGTGAACATGGGCTGGCGACAGCGACGCCTCGCCCGGAGGACGCGCCGACGTGTGCTGTGCGAGACCTGTGAGCATCGCGAAACCGAGGCACGGAACGCGGGTCTGCGGCGCGAGCACGAAGTCCGCAAGGAGGCCGGACAGCGCGCGGTCAGCAACTGGCTGGACTCCGCGCCGCTCTACAATCCCGGCTACCTGACCCAGGCGACCGAGCGCTACCAGCAGGAGCTGCAGCGCCTCGGGCGTTCGTACGGCGGCCAGACGCCGTCGACTGTCACCGTGCCGATGAGCGAGGCGATCGAGCACTTCACCTACCTGATCGACAGTCGCGGCAGCGGCTTCTGCCCGACGGCCCTGTCTCCGGGTTCAATCGACAAGTCGGACCTGTGGGAGATCGCCACGCACGGGGTGCCGCCCTCCCACCACGAGATCCTGCGCCTGACCCGGTACAGGGGGTCGTTAGGCGGCGTGGGCCACCGCGACAAGTACGCCGGCAGCGTCTTCCGAAGCACCGACGGGATCTGCGTGCTCTGGCGTTGGTACGCCAACGAATCCTTCTACGACTGACCCCCGGCGCGGGTAGCTCGGAAGGTCGCCGAGACCGGGCCGAGTGTGCTGAAGACCGCCTCGACCTTCTCGCCGGCGGTGACGAAGGGCGCGGAGGTCATCGCGCCCGGGAGGATCAGGTGGCCGGGCTCCAGGGCGGCGTCGAAAGTAGCCAAGGTGTTGGCCAGCCAGGCGACGGCCTCGGCCGGATGCCCGAGCACTACCTCACCTGCACCGCTGTCGATGGCCTGACCGTCGATGAACAGGTCGACGGTCACCTTGGCGAGGTCCGGCACTTGGTCGATCGGCGTCCACGCACCGTGGACCATGCCGGCCGCGCTCGCGTTGTCCGCGACCGTGTCCACGAGCGTGATCTTCCAGTCGCGGATCCGGCTGTCGACGATCTCCAGCGCCGGAGCGACGGCCTCTGTCGCGGCCAGCACGTCCTGCACGGTGACTCCGGGACCACGCAACGGCCGGGCCAGCCGGAAGCAGATCTCGGGCTCGATCCGCGGCTGGCAGTAGTGACCCGCGGGTACGGCGGCGCCGTCGCGATGGACCATGTCGTCGAGCAGATGGCCGAAGTCGGGTTGGTCGACGCCGAGCAACTGCTGGCTCGCGACCGAGGTGAGCCCGACCTTGTGGCCGACTACGGTCGCACCGGCGGCCAAGCGTCGTACGACGTTGTCCTGCTGGATGGCGTAGGCGTCGGCCAGGTCGAGCGTCGGCCAGGTCTGGGACAGCGGGTCGATCGGGGCAACGTCCTGCTCTGCTTGCCACAAAAGGTCTGCCACGTGGCGTCGGTCGATCATCGCGTACCTCCGGTCATCCGTACGTCGGCATCGTAGATCTGCCGCGCATGCAGCTCGAACAAGGTCACCAGGTCGATCGCGTCGCCGCACTGGGATCATCTCAACCTTGCCGTCGCCGTTCTACAGCATGATCGTCACCGACCGGCGCCGGTACCTCGCCCCACGGTGGCTGCTCAAGGACGGTGGCGATTCGGCGCCGGCCGTCGTACGACGCGACGGCCGGTGTCGGACTGCCAGTAGAGGACGGAGCGGCCCGAGCGACGGCGTTCGAGCAGGCCGGCATCCGTGAGCACACGGAGATGGTCCGACACCGTGGCCAGGGACAGACCGGTCGTCGCGACCAGGACAGTCGTGCTGACCGGATCAGCCGCCTCGACCAGGATCCGTGCGCGGTTGCGGCCGAGCAGCTGGACCAGCGGTTCGGCCGGGGCCTCGGTGCCGGCGAAGATCCCGGTGACGGGATAGGTCAGCGCGTACCGGTCCGGCTTGCGCCAGGAGACGTTTACCCCCTTCGTGTGGGCCGCGATGAACATCAGGTCCTGGCCGCGGATATCCGTCGTCGGATAGTCCCAGCGGTTCACCTGGATCCGCCCCTCGCCAAGCCAACGAACATCGGGACCGAGCCCTCGCAGTACGCCGGACCACCCCTGCTCGCTGAGCCGGGACGTCCGCGACACGACGTCGGCCTGGAGCAGCCGGAGCCTCCGAGGCCAGTCGGGTTCCACCGTGGCCGTCCACACCCAGGTGAGCAAGTCAGCCGCCTGCTCAGCCAGCCCGGTCGCCTCGAGCAGCACGTCGGGCAGCGGCGTCCGTACGACGCTCAGGTCCGCGCGGATGTGGTCGTCGTCCAAAGCGGTCAGCAGCTGGAGTTCGTCGGACAACTCCTGGTTCGGCTCGAGCGGTGGGACGGTGAGGAAGTCGGCGACCCAGCTGCGGCCGAAGGCATTGTCGACAATCGACGCCCAGATCGGGTTCTTGCTCAGCTGGTCCTGGAAGGCGGCGACATGGGTGTCCTTCCAGGCGCGGTACCACGGCTCGGTCGGCGCCCGCAGGAGCTTCAGCGCGGCCACCGTCTCGGTCAGCTGCGACGTACCGAACCGGGCGTTCGCCAGGGTGTCGGCGTCGACGAGGAATTCGGACAACGTTTCGCCTCCACCCGAAACTGTAGGCGGCCGCCGGGCCGGCGTCGATCCTCCTGGCATGAGCACTTACCGGCAGATCTTCGCGAATCGGGAGTTCCGCAGCCTGTGGATCGGCAGCGCGCTGGGCAACGCGTCGGCGACCATGACGAGCCTGACGCTCGCGCTGATGGTCGACGCCGCGACCGGGTCGGCGCTGCTGGCGGCGCTGGTGATGTTCGGGCCGTCGCTGGCTCAGGTCCTGGGTGCTTCGACGCTGATGTCGGCGGCGGACACCGCGCGACCGCGCCGGGTCCTGACGATGCTCGCCTGCCTCTCGACCGTGGCGGTCGGTGTTCAGGCCGCCCTGGATCTCAGCGCGGGGACCCGGCTGCTGCTCGCGCTGCTGGTGGCTTACGGGCTGTCGATCGGGTCCGGCGTGCGCTGGGGGCTGCTGAACGAGGTGGTCCACCAGGACCAGTTCGTCCTCGGCCGCTCGGCGATGAATCTGTCGGTCGGCGCGATGCAGATCGCCGGGTTCGGGACGGCAGGATTGTTGCTGCAGGCCCTCAGTCCGTCCGATGTCCTCTGGTTGGCGACGGGCTGCTCGGCGTTGGCCATCCCGATCATCCGGTTCGGATTGCGGGACCGGTCTCCGCGCCGCGTCGCCCGCACGAGCTTCGCCGAGACCTGGCGCGGCAACCGCCGCCTGCTCGGCCAGGCCAACACCCGTCCGTTGCTGCTGGCACTGACTCTCCCGAACGGCTTGATCGTCGGTTGCGAGGCACTCTTCGTCCCGTTCGCCGGTCCGGGCGCCGGGTGGCTGCTGGCCGCAGGTGCCGCCGGGATGATGACCGGCGATCTGGTCGTCGGCCGCTTCCTCAGTCGCTCGGGTCGGCGCATCGCCGGGCGTTGGTTGCGGATCCTGCTGGCCGTGCCATTCCTCGGCTTCGCGTTCGACCTGCACATCGCCGTACTGTCGGTGCTGGTTGCGCTCGGCAGCAGTGGCTACGCGGCATCCCTGTCCCAGCAGGAGGTTCTGGTGGACCTGACTCCATCGGATCTCCGTGGTCAGGTCCTCGGTCTCGAGTCGGCGCTGCGGATGACGACGTTCGGCATTGTCGCGATCCTGGCCGGCACCCTCGCCGACCTGACCTCCCCCGCGCCGGCGATCACTGTCTTCGCCGCCGCCTCGCTGCTCGTCTCCCTCGCCCTCACCCGGCCGCTGTCCCGGGTGATGAGCCCCGGCGCCCGGATAGGCTCGCCGCATGGACGTAGTGCGCCTGCGGAGGGTCTCGAAGAGGTACGGCCGTCGGCGTGAGGTCTTGGCGGACATCGACCTGCAGGTAGCCGCCGGTGAGCTGCTCGCCTTGGTCGGAGCGAATGGCTCAGGCAAGTCGACCGTACTGAAGCTCATGGTCGGGCTGTCGCGACCATCCTCGGGGACGGTCCGACGGAATGCCCGCGTGGTGAGCTACGTGCCAGATGTCTTCACGTCGCACGATCGGTTGTCGGCGTCGGCGTACCTCCGACACATGGGACGGATCCGTGGTCTGAGCGCCCGCGCAGCCCGGGAGCGGTCCGACGAACTGCTGGACAGACTCGCCCTGGCGGGCGGTGCGGACACGCCGATGCGGAAGTTGTCGAAGGGCAACGCGCAGAAGGTCGCGCTGGCCCAGGCCTTGCTCGAACCACCGCAGTTGCTGGTGCTCGACGAACCGTGGTCCGGCCTGGACGCGACCGCTCATGGCACCTTGAGCGAACTCCTCACCGAGACCGCGGCATCGGGCGCAGCAGTCGCCTTCACCGAGCACTCCGACCACGTCGTCCGCTCAACGGCGACCCGCGTCTGCAAGCTCCGTGACGGCAGACTCCAGGTTGAAAGCACCCCGACGGGCCTGACCGAGATCACGCTGACCGCAGGCCACGAGCTCGACTGGACGACACAGCCAGACGTTCTAGAGGTACGACGCCACGCGGACGGCGTCACGTTGATGCTGCCGACCGGCCGCCACGACGCCGCACTGCTCACCGCCCTCAACCACGGCTGGTCAGTCACCACCGTCCGCCAGGTGAGGCCGGAGTGACCGCCCTCTACCGCTACCTGCTCACCAGCGTGCTGCTCTCCCAGCGCTACCTACCACCGACGCTGATCTTCCTCGCCGCGATGGCAGTCGGCACCACCTCCGACAACGGCCCACTCGAGTCGTCGTACGCGTTCTGTGTCCTCGCCATGCTGGTGTGCACGACCTGGCTCACCGTCAGCATCGTCAACCACGAGGACCAGACCCAACGCAAGATCACCCTGGTCATGATCGGCGACTCGCTCCGCGTCCTCGCCATCACAGTCGCCGTGGTCCTGACCTGGTGCGTTCCACTCGTGGCGATCGGCCTCGTCTACCCGATCGTCACCGGCAAGCACGTCGTGACCGCCGGCGCCCTCACCGTCGGCGCCGCAGCCCAACTGTCCGCCGCCATGATCGGCATCTCGATCGGCCTACTCTGCTCCCGCCTGGTCATCCCCCGCATCGGCATCGCCATGCTCACCGCAGCCGCCGCCATCCTCGCCGTACTCCTGATCCGGTGGATCTCCCCGATCAGACCACTCATGACCCTGCTGTCCAACGACCGCACGTCCGCCGGGCCGCTGAGTCTCCTGACCGCGGCGAGTGCGGCGATCCTGATCGCCGCACTCTTCACGACGCGTGCACTCGCGGACAGGAAGGAATGATCAGCGGCTGAAGCCGGCGGTCAGGCCGCTGAGCAAATGGCGGCGGCCGATGGCGTAGAGGATGACGATCGGAAGGGTGGTGAGCATGACGGAGGCCAGCACGGCGGGGATGTTGACGCTGTACTGGCCCTGGAAGGTCCAGAGGGCCAGTGGGAGGGTTCGTTGGTCGGGGCTCTGGGTGAGGATCAACGGGAGCAGGAAGCCGTTCCAGACGCCCAGGCCGTTGTAGATGGCGACCGTGACGAGGGCGGGCCGGGTCAGCGGCAGCGCGAGACCGCGCAGCATGTCCCACTCGCTCGCACCGTCGACCCGCATCGACTCGAACAATTCCCTCGGCACGTCGCGGATGAAGTTCGCCAGCACCAGTACCGACAGCGGGATGGCGAACGCGATCGACGGCAGGATGATCGCCAGCAGGCTGTCGTACAGCTGCATCCGGATGATCAGCAGGTAGACCGGGATGATGGTGGCCTGCAGCGGGATCGCCAGTCCCATCAGGAACATCCCGTTGATCCCGGCAAGGAACCTGCCGCCGGCGCCGCGGACGATCGCGTACGCGGCCATGAACGAGATCGCGACCGCCGGGATGATGGTGCCGGCCGTGACGATCACGCTGTTCACGAAGTACCGCGGGAAGTCGGACTCGATCACGAGCCGGTAGTTGGCCAGGGTCGGCTCGGTCGGCAGCGCGAACGGGTTCTGGCTGAAGTACGCCGTCTGGTCCTTGAAGCTGGTGACCACGATCCAGTACAGCGGGACCATCACGATCACGAGCCACAGCCACGCCGCCGAACCGCCGAGCCAGTTCAGCCGCAGCAGTTTGCGGAGGTTCAGCT
Organism: Kribbella steppae; assembly: GCF_004342025.1. Taxonomy (GTDB): domain Bacteria; phylum Actinomycetota; class Actinomycetes; order Propionibacteriales; family Kribbellaceae; genus Kribbella; species Kribbella steppae. The sequence goes on from NZ_SLWN01000004.1 coordinate 130,026, forward strand.
GTCCACGAGACGTACGGCTGCTCGTCGTACCGGCGTCCCTGGTCGCCACTGCCATCTCACGCACCTTCCTGCTGGCTGGCCGTCGTACTGCCGCCGAGCCTTCGCAGCAGCAGCGCGAGCGCGAGGCCGATCAGGACCAGCAGTACGGCGATCACACTCGCCGGACCCATCAGGTTCGCCTGGAAACCGCGCTTGTACATGTCGAGGGCGAGCACCCGGGTCGCGTCACCCGGTCCGCCCGCGGTGAGGACGAAGATCAGGTCGAAGAAGGTCAGCGACCCGACCAGGATCAGCGTCGACGACGTGATGATCGTGTACTTCAGTTGCGGCACGGTGATGCTGAAGAACTGCCGGACCCGGCCGGCGCCGTCGATCGACGCGGCCTCGTACATCGAGATCGGGATCTGCCGCACCCCGCCTTGGTAGATCAGCGAGTGGAACGGGATGAACTGCCACGACACCACGAAGATGACCACGGCGAGGGCGAGGTCCTCCTGGCCGAGCCAGTCCTGGGTCAGGAACCCGATCTTCAGCCCGGCGCCGAGCCCGAAGTTCGGGTCGAGCAGCGCCTTGTAGGTGATCGCGATCGCGGCCGAGCTGAGCAGCAGCGGGATGAAGAACAGGACGGCGAGGAAGCCGCGGTACCGCTGCCGGCCGGCCAGGAAGGTGCCGAGCAGCATGCTGATCGGTGTCTGCACCACCCAGGACAGGATCATGATCTCGAACGTGACGAAGACCGTGTGCGGCAGGCTGGGATCGCGCAGGACCGAGCGCCAGTTGTCGAAGCCGGCCGGGTTGATGGGGCCCAGGCCGTCCCACTGGGTGAAGCTGAGGAACAGCACACCGAACAGCGGGACGACGCCGAAGACGATGAACATCACCAGCGCGGGGATCGCCATCCAGGCGACCGGACCGGCCCGGCCGGCAGCCTGCGTCATGCGCGGGCGCCGGCCCCCCGGGCGGGGCAGATCGGCGGGCGTGTCGGCCCAGCCGGTATCGACCGGGCCGCTGGACAGATCCGTCACGTCACTTCCCGATCACAGCGTTCATGCTGTCCGCGAACTGCTGCGGTGAGATCGAGAGCTGGAACAGCTTGGCGATGTTGTCGAGCAGGGTCTCGGCCTGGGTCGGGCTGAGCGCCTGGTCCCAGGACTGGGCGAAGTTCTTCGCGTTCGCCGAGGTGTCGTAGACGAAGTTCAGCCACTCGGAGTCGTTCTTGTCGGTGATGGAGGCGAGCTTGTCCTTGGAGCTCTTGGCCACGGCGATGTTGCCGGACTTGACCCAGGCGTCGACCGAGGCGTCGTCCAGGGTGTTGTTGGCCAGGAACTTCTTCGCGGTCGCCTTCTCACCGTCGGTGGCCTTCGACGAGATGGACAGGTACTGGCCCGGGTTGCCGACGGTGTCGCTCGGGTCGCCCTTGCCGCCGTCGACCGGCGGGAAGTTCATGTAGCCCAGGTGCCCGCCGGTGACGAAGTCGCCGCCGGAGGCCTTCATGTTGCCGTAGGTCCAGGCGCCGTGCAGCATCATCGCGGCCTTGCCGGTGAACAGCAGCGCCTGGTCGGCGTTGGAGTCGGCGGTGATCGAGGAGAAGCCCTTGATGAAACCGTTCGCCTTGATCAGCTTCTGCATCTCGTCGAGCGCCTTAAGCGCGGACGGGTCGGACCAGCTGTTCGGCTTGCCGTCGAAGATGTTCTGGAAGACCTCGGCGCCGCCGATCCGGTCGAACAGGAACTCCAGCCACATCATGTTGGTCCAGCGCGACTGGCCGCCGAGCGAGAACGGAGCGATCCCGGCGCCGTTGAACTTCGGCACCAGGTCCATGATGTCGCCCCAGGACTTCGGCGGCTCGGCGCCGATCTTCTCGAAGGACCGCTTGTCGTAGAACAGCACGATCGGCGTGGTGGTCTCGACCGGCATCGCGTAGATCTTGCCGCCGACGGTCGCGGCGCCGAAGGCGGACGGGAAGATCGAGTCCTTCAGGGTCGCGTTCTCACCGAACCACGAGGTCAGGTCCTCGACCTGGTTGGCATCGACGTAGCTCTTCAGGCCGCCGCCGCCCCAGCCCCAGATCAGGGTCGGGCCCTGGCCGGCGCCGATGGCGGTCTTGATCTTCTGCTTGTACGCGTCGTTCTGGAACTCGGTGTGCTTGATCTGGGTGCCCGAGTTCGCGTCGTTGAACCGCTTGACCTGCGCTTCCCGGATCGCCTGCTGAGGCTGGCCGGTCAGGAACCAGTAAGACGCGCCGCTGCCGGCCGCCGCACCACCCGTGGAGCCGCCGGAGCTCTGTGGACCTGAGGTACCACAAGCAGCAAGGCCGGCCGCGAGCGCGCCGCCGCCGACCAGGCCGAGGAAGGAACGCCGAGATGTCGTCATGGGATCCACAGTGATCTCCGTACTCCATGCCGCGGACCGCTCCACGGCGCGTGGGTTGCCAGGTGCGAAGGCCACCGGCAGGATGCATCGAGACGCCCCCCACCGGCTGCTCCACAGGTCGTGGAAGCACCTGCCGATTAAGACTATGTTTCGTAACGTAGATTTCGAAGGTTTCGCTGTCAAGACTTGAACTACCTGGTTTTTAGGGTCACAGTGAGGTCACGGATTCCCTGCTGTCACAGGCGATCCACAGGTTTCTGAGCATCGTGACGAGTGCGGCGACCACGATCCGAGTCTTCGAAACAGTTTCGATACTTTGTCACGGCAAAGCGCACAGGTTAAGGGAGAATTTCTTGTCCACCTCCGACTCCGCCAGGCCGGCGCCGACCCCGTCCGACCGCCCTTGGCTCGACCCCGCGCTGGCGGTCGAGAAGCGGGCGGAGTTGCTGCTGCAGGCGATGACCCTGGACGAGAAGATCGCACAGCTCGGCAGCCGCTGGGCCGGCAACGACATGGCCGATCACGAACTCCCCGCAGACGAGACCATCAACGTGGCGCCGATGGAGGACGTGTTCGCCGCCGGCGGATCGCTCTCGCTGGAGGAGGCGAGCCGGCACGGCCTCGGCCACCTCACCCGGGTCTGGGGCAGCGTCCCGCAATCGGTCGAGCACGGCGTGACAGAGCTGATCCGCCAGCACAAGGTGGTGCTCGAGGGGTCCCGGCTCGGCGTCCCCGCACTGGTGCACGAGGAGTGCCTGACCGGCTTCACGACGTACGGCGCGACCGTCTATCCAGCCTCGATCGCGTGGGGTGCGACGTTCGATCCCGAGTTGGTCGAGCGGATGGCCGCGGCGATCGGGCGCGATATGGCCGCGGTCGGGGTGCATCAGGGGTTGTCGCCGGTGCTGGACGTCGTCCGCGACTATCGGTGGGGCCGGGTCGAGGAGACGATCGGTGAGGATCCGTACCTGGTCGCAATTCTCGGGTCGGCGTACGTCCGCGGTCTGCAGAGTGCCGGTGTGCTCGCGACACTGAAACATTTCGCTGGGTATTCGGCGTCGAGGGCAGGACGCAACCACGGGCCGGTGTCGATGGGGCGTCGCGAGTTGCTCGACTTCATCCTGCCGACGTTCGAGACCGCGATCGCGACCGCCGATGCGGGATCGGTGATGAGTTCGTACTCCGACATCGACGGCCTGCCGGCGAGTGCGGATCCTTGGCTGTTCACCGAGGTACTGCGTGACGACTGGGGTTTCGGTGGCACGGTCGTGTCGGACTACTGGGCGGTGCCGTTCCTTTCGTCGATGCATCGCGTCGCGGTCGACAACGCGGACGCCGGTGTGGTCGCGCTGACCGCCGGCACCGATGTCGAGCTGCCGGACACGATCGGGTTCGCGGACTTGGCCGACAAGGTCAAGGCGGGTGAGGTCTCCGAGGACCTGGTCGATCGCGCAGCCCGCCGACTGCTGCTGCAGAAGGTCAAGCTCGGTCTGCTCGATCCCGACTGGACTCCGCAGGGTTCGGTCCGCGACGACGGCGTCGACCTCGACTCGGCCGAGAACCGCGAGATCGCGCAGCAGTTGGCCGAGCGCTCGGTCATCCTACTCGACGCGGGATCCGCACTGCCGCTGAATCGCGACCTGCGAAAGATCGCGGTGGTCGGACCGTCTGCGGACGATCCGCGCACGCTGATGGGTTGCTACGCGTTCCCGAACCACGTGCTGCCGCGGTACCCGGACCGCGGTCTCGGCGTCGGCGTGATCAGTCCGCTCGATGCCTTGCGCCACGAGATCGACGGCGTGGAACTCGTGCACGTGAAGGGTTGTGAGGTCACCGGCGAGGACCGGTCGGGTTTCGAGGCTGCGGTGACGGCGGCGCGCGACGCCGAGCTGTGCATCGCGTACGTCGGCGATCTGTCCGGACTGTTCGGCCACGGCACCTCCGGCGAGGGCTGCGACGCGGAGGACCTGCGGCTGCCCGGCGTACAGGGGGAACTGCTCTCAGCACTGCTCGACACCGGTACGCCGGTTGTCGTGGTGGTCGTGTCGGGTCGTCCGTACGCGCTCGGCGACATCGCGGATCGGGTTGCCGGTCTGGTGCAGGCGTTCCTCCCCGGCCAGAAGGGTGCGGCCGCGATCGCCGGCGTACTGAGTGGCCGGATCGTGCCGAGCGGCAAGCTGCCGGTGCAGATCCCGCGGCACGTCGGCGGCCAGCCCGGTACGTACCTGCAGCCGGCTCTCGGCAGTGTGGAGAGTGCGGGGATCAGCGGGCTGGAGGCCAGGCCGCTGTTCCCGTTCGGGTACGGCGCGTCGTACACCAGCTTCGAGGTCGGCGACCTGCGGCTGAGTGCGACCGAGATCAGGAACGACGGTGAGTTCACCGCGACTGTGCGAGTCCGCAACACCGGTGAGCGGGCGGGTGACGAGGTCGTCCAGCTCTACCTGCACGACGTGGTGGCGCGGATCGCCCGGCCGCTCAAGCTGCTGACCGGGTTCGCCCGGGTGTCGTTGGAGCCGGGTGCGGCCGTCGATGTCACCTTCCGTGTGCACGCGGATCGCACCGCGTACACGGGGCCGGACCTGCTCCGGATCGTCGAGCCTGGTGACGTCGACGTGATGATCGGCACGTCGTCACAGGACCTGCCGTGTCGGGCTTTGGTCCGGGTTACCGGGGATGTGAGGGTGGTGGGGCACGACCGCAGGCTGACAACTCCGGTCGAGGTCACGCCTGTCGTCGCCGAGGAAGCAGGAGGAGGGTGATGAGATGTCGCGGTTGAAGGGTCGCGTCACCCTGGCCAGCGTCGCCGGCACCGCCGGGGTGTCGGTCGCCACGGTCTCCAAGGTGCTCAACGGGCGCAGCGACGTCTCGCCGGCGACGCGGGCGCGGGTGCAGGAGATCCTCGAGCGGCACGGGTACGTCGGCCGCCGGCCCGAACCCGTCGAGCGGGACACCGTCGAGCTGTTCTACCAAGGCGTGGTGAACGCGTACTCGGTCGAGGTGATCCAAGGCGTCGTCGAGGCCGGCAAGGTGGCGGGCGTGGACGTCGTCCTGAACGCACATCCGCCGCACCCGCAGACCTCGAGCGCCGGCCGGGCCGCGCGCTGGATCCGCGAACTCATCGGCAACGGCCGGCGCGCGGCCATCGGCATCACCAGCGAACTGGCCGACGCCGACCTGGCCGCACTGTCCAGGGCCCGGCTACCGCTCGTGGTCGTCGACCCGGCCAACATCCCGCAGCCGGACGTGACGAGTGTCGGCTCGACCAACTTCGCCGGCGGGATGGCGGCCACCCAGCACCTGCTGTCGCTCGGGCACCGGCGGATCGCGTACGTCGGCGGACCGCCGACCTCGGGCTGCAACCAGGCCCGGATGAGCGGTTTCCGCAGCGCGATGGAAGCCGTCGGCGCGCCGGTGCCACCGGAGTACATCTGGTTGCGGGACTTCCTGTACGACGACGGTCTGGCCGGCGGAGCCAGCATGCTCGACCTGCCGGACCGGCCGACCGCGATCTTCGCCGGCAGCGACGAGGTCGCCCTCGGCATCCTGGAGGCGGCCCGCGCCCGCGGCCTGCGCATCCCCGAAGACCTCAGCGTGGTCGGTTTCGACGACACCGAGGTGGCCCGGCTGGCGTCCCCACCGCTCACCACCGTGAAGCAGCCGCTGCGCGAGATGGGCGCTGTAGCCCTGCGCACCGCACTCCAGCTCGCCGCGGGCGAGAAGGTGGACTCCCATCACGTGGAGCTGGCGACCACCCTCATCATCCGCGCCTCCGCGGCCCCCACCCACTACACGTCGATCGCCGCCTCCTAGGGTCGCTCCGGCGTCAGAAGCCGCCTGGTCCCGTTAGGGCTGGACTGCCTGGTCCCGTGAGGGCTGGAACAGTTTCCAGTGCCCCTCGGAGACGACTCGGGCGGCGCCGTCGACCACCGCGATCGCGGTCTCGTCGTCGATCGCGTACGTCGGTGCGGGAATCCGTGCCGCCCACTTCTCTGTGTTGGCCAAGGAAGCGTCGGGGTGGTGCACGTGGTCCAGGTGCGGGATCACCGCGAAGTCAACGAGTCCCGCTCCCTGTCCCGTGACCAGGATTCTGTCGACGTCCCCCTCGGGCGTGGCGAAGGCGACGTCCTCCGACTTCAGCGGTCCATCGTTCCCGCGGGGCGGTTCGACGTAGGTCTCGACGAAGGTGGAGGTAGCAGCGATGGCCCCGGCGCTCACCCCCACGTAGACCGCCTCGGAGCGCAGCGTCGGCAGGAGATCGGTCAAACCGGAGCGCCGCATCCAGTTGGCGAGGAACAGCGGGTCGCCGCCCCAGACCAGCAGTGCGTCGGCGTCGCGGACCGTTGGCACCCAAGCAGCCTCCTCGATGCTCGGCAGCACCGACAGCTCAAGGATCCCCAACGATTTCCAACCCAGGTCACACAGCGGCGATGGACCCTTGCCGCTCATCGCCTGCCACGCCATGTAGGGCGCGCCGGGGAAGGGGTAGATGGCGGTGGGGATGAACAGGGCGTTGGACTCGGCGATCGGCTTGCCCAGCAGGTCGACCAGCGCGTCGTGGATGCTGCTGTTCTTGATCCCGCCCGAGGTGAGAAGAAGCCTCATGGTCCTACCTTCCTGCGTTGCAATCTGGTGATCCCACGTGCGCCAGACGCAATACCAGCTCGCCGGAAGGATTGCGGGGCGGCGCCTCATTCTGTACCGTTGTGTGTTTGTGCGGAGGCATAAAAAAATGCCCCTCTCGGGGCATCTGATAACAGATTATCAGGAAATTCCGCGGTGCGCAATGGGACTTGGGGGCAAGGTGACGGACGAGGTGCTGGCACGGGAGATCGCCGCCGAACAAGGCGATGTGACGACGATGTACGACCGGCTCGACGTGCTCCGGGAACGCGCCAGAGGCGAATTGGCGCGGGTCCAACAGGAGGAGACGACCGAAACCGAACAGAGTTACACCGAACGCGAATCGTTCACCGACCTGTTCTCCGGCCGATTCGCGCAGTTGTCGTCGGTGGAACGCGGACTGTGTTTCGGCCGGATCGACACCGGCGACGATGAGCGGTTCCACGTCGGCCGGATCGGGCTGTTCGACGAGGACTACGACCCGCTCCTGATCGACTGGCGGACACCGGTCGCGCAGGTGTTCTACTGGGCGACCCCGGCGGCCCCGCTCGGCGTCACGCGACGCCGGCACATCCGGCTGCAGGGTCGGTCAGTGGTCGGGGTCGACGACGATGTCCTGGACCTCGACGCCATCGGTGACTCGGAGCGGCGGACGCTGATCGGCGAGGCCGCCCTGCTGTCGTCACTCGGCGCCAGCCGCACCGGCCGGATGAACGAGATCGTCGCGACGATCCAGTCCGAGCAGGACGAGATCATCCGGTCCGGCCTGCCCGGTGTGCTCGTCGTCCAGGGCGGCCCGGGCACCGGCAAGACGGTCGTCGCGTTGCATCGGGCGGCGTACCTGCTCTACACCCACCGCGAGCAGCTCGCGCGCAGCGGCGTACTGGTGGTCGGGCCGAACAGCACGTTCCTCCGCTACATCGATCAGGTCCTCCCCTCGCTCGGTGAGACCGATGTCGTCCTGGCGACGATCAGCGAGCTCTACCCGGGAGTCGTGGCGACCGCGCCGGAGTCCGAGACCGCTGCCCGGGTCAAGGGCGGCGAGGCGATGGCCGACGTACTCGCGCAGGCGGTGCGCGACTTCCAGTTGGTCCCGACCGCACCGATCGAGTTGAAGGTCGACCAGCAAAGGTTGGTCCTGCGGCCGGGCGCCGTACGGAAAGCGCGGCAGCGGGCCCGGGACACGGACCGGCCGCACAACCGAGCTCGGCCGATCTTCGTGCGCGGGATCCTCACCGCACTGACCAATCAGATCGTCGACCGGCTCGGGCGGCAGTACCTCAGTGAGGAGGACATCAAGGACATCCGCAAGGAGCTGGCCGAGGACGACCGGGTCCGGGCGCTGCTGGATCGGCTCTGGCCCGAGCTCACTCCGCAGATCCTCGTCTCCGTCCTGCTGTCGTCGCCGGAGCGACTCGAGGCCGCGGCTCCGCAGCTCGCCGACGACGAACGAGCAGCGGTACTGCGTCCGGTCGACGCGGACTGGACACAGTCCGATGTCGCGCTCCTCGACGAGGCGGCCGAGCTGCTCGGCGACACCGACGGGACAGTTGCCGCACGCAACCGTAAGGACGCGGACGACGCCGCGACCGAAGCGGCTAACCGCGAGTACGCCCGTGGAGTCGTCCAGATCGAGCTGACTGCCGACCGGATGACGCTGATGCCGTGGGAGATCGAGCAGTTCGCCGAGTTGGTCCATCGGCGGACGCAGCTGATCGAGAACCCGGGCACCGTAGCCGAGCGGGCGGCGTCGGATCGCACTTGGGTGTTCGGGCACGTCATCGTCGACGAGGCGCAGGAGTTGTCCGCGATGGACTGGCGGATGCTGATGCGCCGCTGCCCGCGCCGGTCGATGACGCTGGTCGGCGACATCGCCCAGACCGGTTCGGCGGCGGGCATCGCGTCGTGGGCCGACGTACTCGACAAGTACGCACCGCGGCGGTGGCGGAGCGCCCAGCTGACCGTGAACTACCGCACGCCGCTCGAGATCATGGCCGTCGCGGCCGACGTCCTGGCCGCGATCGACCCGACACTCAGCCCGCCGGACTCCGTCCGCGAAACCGGCATCCAACCGTGGATCGACGCGGTCCCTCCCGATGCGTTCCTCGATGTCCTCGTCGCCACGATCAAGTTCGAGCGCCAGGCGCTCGGCGACGGCCGGCTCGCGGTCATCGTCCCCACACCCCGGTACGACGAGTTGGCCGCCGTACTCTTTGACGTTGCCCACGGCCACGACCCGTCCGTCCTGGACGCGGACACCGCCCTCCTCGACGTCGCCCAGTCCAAAGGGCTCGAGTTCGACGCCGTCCTGATCGCGGACCCCGCCGGCATCATCAACGAGTCGGACCGCGGCCTGTCCGACCTCTACGTAGCCCTGACCCGCCCCACCAAACGCCTGACCATCCTCAGCCCAGGCGACCTCCCGGAGGTGCTACGACGTACTCCTCAGCGGTGAGGGAGGCACTGGCAGTGCCTGGATCGGCAGGGACTCCCCGCGAGGGGCGCGGGAGCGTCTTCACTGGATGCATGCGAGCGACTTACATGTACAAGGCCGGTGACGTGCGCGTCATCGACGTACCGGATCCGGTCGCTCAACCGCACTCCGCCTCCTCTCCCGCGACGCTCCGTCCGCCAAGTGGCTTCTGAGTAAGCGAATGGTCACGGTTGGTGAGAACTTTGGGCAGATGAGTTAAGTCCGTAACGAAAAGGTCCCGGAAAGCCCTGTCCTGACGTAATCTGCCGGACCATGCACAGAGGCGAGCCGGCCCGGCCCAACGTCGTACAGTCGGTGATTCTGTTCCTGCTGGTCAGTGGTCTCTGCGGCGCACTCGTCGCAGGCCTGGCCCTTCCGTTCGCCGGCCTGGCCGGAGTCACCACCGAGAAGGCCCACGACACCGTCCAGTACCTTCCGCAGGACCTGAAGACGGAGCCGCTGGCGCAGAAGAGCCAGATCTTCGCGGCCGACGGCTCGCTGATCGCCACCCTGTACCAGGAGAACCGGACGCCGGTCACGCTGAAGCAGATCAGCCCGCTGATGCTGAAGGCGATCATCGCGATCGAGGACGACCGGTTCTACGAGCACGGAGCGCTGGACGCCAAGGGCACCCTGCGCGCCCTGCTGCGCAACCAGTCGCAGGGTTCGGTCCAGCAAGGCGGCTCGAGTATCACCCAGCAGTACGTGAAGCTGAGTCTGATCGCCAAGGCACGCACGCCCGAGGAGATCCAGGCCGCCACCGCGGAGACGTACGAGCGCAAGGTCGCCGAGCTGCGGTACGCCATCGCGGTCGAGAAGCAGTACTCCAAGGACGAGATCCTCAACCGCTACCTGAACCTGGCCTTCTTCGGCGACCGCTCGTACGGTGTCGAGGCCGCATCCATGCACTACTTCGGTGTGCACGCGTCGAAGCTCACCCTGCCGCAGGCAGCCCTCCTGGCAGGCCTGGTGAAGAACCCGACCGGCTACAACCCGACGAACAACCCGAAGCGGGCCAAGGACCGCCGCGACGTGGTACTGCGCCGGATGCAGGAGCTCAACATCATCTCGGCCAAGCAGGCCCGGGACGCGATCCGTACGCCGGTACTCGACCCGGCCAAGGTCCGCAACGTGCCGAACGGCTGCGCCAACTCGAAGTACCCGTTCTACTGCGACTACATCGTCGCCAAGCTGAAGGAGAACCGCGCCTTCGGCAAGTCCAAGGAGGATGCCGAGAACTACATCGAGACCGCCGGCCTGATCGTGCGGACGTCACTCGACCCGAAGGTCCAGAAGGCGGCCGAGGCCTCGATCAAGAAGCACTCCAAGGCGACCGACTCGGCCGTCGCGGCGATCACGATCGTGGAGCCGGGCACCGGTCTGGTGAAGGCGATGGCGCAGAGCCGGCCGTACGGCAGCAAGAAGGGCCAGACGTCGTACAACTACAACGTCGAGAAGTCCTATCCCGGTGGGTACGGCGGGTTCCAGAACGGCTCGACGATGAAGGCGTTCACGATCGCGGCCGCGATCCAGAAGGGCGTCCCGATGACGTACCGGATCAACTCGCCGCAGGTCCTCCCGTTGAGCGGCAAGAAGTTCAGTACCTGCACCGGTACGACGGACGACCCCGACTACACGCCGAAGAACTCGACCAAGACGATCGCGGACCCGTCGATGCTCGACGCTGCCAAGGCGTCGACGAACACCTACTTCCTGCAACTGTCCCAGCAGATCGGCCTCTGCCCGATCGCGACCATCGCGTCGAAGCTCGGCATGTACGACGCCCAGACGATGGATCCACTGGAGCAGGTCGTCTCGTTCACACTGGGTTCCGCCGGTCTGATCACTCCACTCATGCTCTCCAACGCCTACGCGACCTTCGCCGCGCGCGGGATGTACTGCAAGCCGCAGGTGATCACCGCGGTCACGACCAGCAAGGGCAAGACGGTCCCGACTCCCGGGCCCAGCTGCAGGCGTGCGCTGTCGCCGACCGTCGCCGACGGCGTCAACTACGTGCTGCAGAAGGTGATGGAGCCCGACGGCACCGGTGGCAAGCTGAAGTTCGGCAAGAGCGACCTCGCCGGCAAGACCGGAACGATCGACAGCAACAAGGCGGTCTGGTTCGCCGGGTACTCCTCGAAGCTCGCCGCCGCTTCGGTGGTCGCGGATGCCAGCCCGCCGTACGACGATCTGATCGGGCAGACGCTCAACGGCAAGAAGATGCGCGACGCGTCCGGTTCCGGCACAGCGGGTCCGATCTGGGAGTCGGCGATGCAGGCCGCGCTTCTGGGGCTGCCCACGAGCCGGTTCGTGGCGCCGGACGACAAGACCATCCGCGGCAACGTGAAGGACCTGCCGAACCTGAAGGGGCTGCCGCCGGCCGAGGCGATCGCCAAGCTCGCGCAGCTGGGCTTCAAGGCCCAGGTCGCGCCGGCGCCGGTGGACTCGGACGCCGTGGCGGGCACTGTCGCCTACACCAGCCCACGGCAGGAGGACGGCGCGCCGGAAGGTGCGATCGTGACGCTGTTCCTGTCCAACGGCAGCAAGGCGATCCCGCCCACACCGCCGCCGACACCGCCCACCGGGCCGATCACCCCGCCGACGATCAAGCCGCCACCGGGCTTCCCGACCTGTGGGCCCTGGGATCCCAAGTACCCGAACTGCCGGCGCCGCTGACCGTCTTGTGGATATCCGCGACGGGCAGGATCGGTGAGTCACTAGGCTGTGGTCAGCAAATGCCTCAGCTGAAAGGGATTCCCGTGACCGTCGACGAGCTGCACCGCGCCCGCCAGGACTACGACGCCCTCGTCGGGCGGGGGCTGAAGCTCGATCTGACCCGGGGCAAGCCGTCACCGCGTCAGCTCGACCTCGCGAACGGGATGCTCGATCAGCAGGGCGCGCCGGTCTCCGCCGACGGTGTCGACCTGCGCAACTACGGCGGGCTGGAGGGCCTGCCCGAGCTGCGGGCGATCTTCGCCGGCGCGCTGCAGGTGCCGGCCGGCCAGCTGCTGGCGGCCGGCAACTCCAGCCTGGAGCTCATGCACGACGCGATCGTGTTCGCGTTGCTCAGCGCCGTACCAGGTGCGGAGCGACGCTGGGTCGACGAGCCGGAGATCACGTTCCTCTGCCCGGTGCCCGGGTACGACCGGCACTTCGCGGTCTGCGAGCGGTTCGGCATCAAGATGGTCCCGGTGCCGATGACGCCGACCGGTCCGGACATGGACGTCGTCGAGCGGCTGGCCGCTGCAGACCCACAGGTGAAGGGCATCTGGTGTGTGCCCAAGTACAGCAACCCCGACGGCACGGTCTACTCGGACGAGACCGTACGGCGTTTGGCCGCGATGGAGACCGCGGCGCCGGACTTCCGGATCTTCTGGGACAACGCGTACGCCGTCCATCACCTGACCGACACCGAGACCGAGATCGCCGACGTACTGGCCTTGTGCGCGGAGCACGGTCATCCGGATCGGGCCTTCGTGTTCGGGTCCAGCTCGAAGATCACCTTCGCCGGCAGCGGTGTCGCGTTCTTCGGCTCCTCCCCCGCCAACATCGCGTGGTGGTTGAGCCACACCTCGAAGCGCAGCATCGGCCCGGACAAGATCAACCAGCTCCGGCACGTCCGCTTCCTCCGCGACGCTGACGGCCTGCGGCAGCACATGCGCAACCTGGCGGAGTTGATCCGGCCCAAGTTCGAGGCGGTCGACAAGATCCTCACCGCCGAGCTCGGCGGCACCGGCCTGGCCTCCTGGACCAGCCCGGCCGGCGGCTACTTCATCTCCCTGCAGGTGCCGGAAGGCTGTGCCCGCGCGGTCGTCGCCAAGGCGAAGGACGCCGGCATCGCCCTCACCCCGGCCGGCGCCAGCCACCCGTACGGCGACGACCCCGACGACCGCACGATCCGCATCGCCCCCACCTACCCCGAGCTCCCCGAGGTCGAGGCCGCCATCGCCGGCCTCACCACCTGCATCCGCCTCGTCGGCGCGGAGAACCAGGCGGCTACCTGAGCCATCCCGCCGGGCAAGCTCAGCCTGTGCCGGTGACGTCGAGGATGAAGCGTTGGGCGGGACTCAGCCGCTTGTACGTCTCGACCCGGAGGTAGGCCTGCTGGTCGAGCTGCTGTGGCAGGTGGCGCAGTGCGAAGTAGGAGTGCATCGCCCGGCGCGGCTTGTCGGTGCGGTTCTGGGTGCCGCCATGCCACAGGTGGCTGTTGAACACCACAACCGTTCCGGCCCTGCCGGTCAGCTGGATCTGGTCCGGGTGCTCGTCTCCCGGGTTGGCCATCTCGTCGCCGGGCATGGTTCCGCGCCGGTGCGACCCGGGCACGACGCGCGTGGCGCCGTTCTCCGGTGTGAAGTCGTCGAGCAGCCAGATCGAGTTGCACACCTCGTACGCGCCGGGCTCGACCGGGTGGCCGAAGTCGGCGTGCAGGCCCTGGTGTCCTTGACCTGGACGTGCCGCGCGGCTGTTCAGGGACGACAACTTGAACTCGCCGAGCACATGCTTCATCGCGGCCAGGACACGTGGGTGGCAGAAGCACACCTCGAACTTCGGGTCCTTGTTGACCAGGTCCGCGAGCCGGTCGGTGCCGTTCTCCTGATGCACTTCCAGGCCCGCCCGGTCGCCCTCGGCGGCGGTGAGCTCGGCCATCCGCTTGTTGAGGCCGGACACCTCCTCCGGCGTGAGAATTCCCTCCAGCGGGAGGAATCCGTCGCGGTCGAGCTGGTCCTTCTCGCGTTGCGTGAGCACGTTGTCGGTCACGCCGAGGTCGCGAAGTGCGGTCGCCATATCCATATCGAGTACTCCTTCACAGGTGCACGAATCGATGCCAGCATCGATGCGACGTGCCCGAGAAACAATGCAGAAGGCAACCGCGCTTATGCACAAATCGCTTCGGCTGCTCGGCGCCGGCGTACACACCGCCGGGCCGGGCAAGGACTATCCGTCGCACGCGCACACCTCGTGGGAGCTGGTCTACTACGTGCGCGGGCGGATCACCTGCCCCGTCGGCGAGGAGACGTACGCCGCCACGCCGGGGACCGTACTGCTCACCCCGCCGCGGACGTGGCACGCCGAGCTCAGCCGCACCGGCTACGTCAACCGCTTCTTGCAGGTCGACGCCGCTGCCGGCTGGCCGTGGCCACGCGTCTGCTTCGACGACGGCGAGCGCAGCCTCGGCCGGGTCTTCGACGCACTCGTCCGCGAGAGCACGCAACCCGGCGACGACAGCGACCGGCTGTGCTCTTTGCTGCTCGGCGAGCTCGACCTGCTGCTGCGCCGCGCCGCAGCGGCGGCGCCGGTGACCGCGGCGGATCAATTGGTCGCGCAGGCAGAGCGGATCTTCGAGGAACGCTTCGCCTCGGGCATCCGGATCGGCTCGGTCGCCGCCGAGCTCGGCATCTCGCCGTCCGGGCTGCGGGCGTCCTTCGCGCGGCTGCGCGGCACGAGCCCGCGCGCGGCGCTGCAGAACGTCCGGTTGCGGCACGCGCTGGGCCACATCCGCAACTCCACGTTGACGCTGCAGGCGATCGCGGAGCTGACCGGCTACGACTCGGTCAGCCACCTCAGCCGCCACGTCAAGGCCGCGACCGGTTCGGCGCCGGGCGCGTTGCGTACCGCGGAATGAGAGGCCGTGTTACTTCCCAAGGTTGGCGCCGTGGACTGTTTGGCCGGGTGGCTACCGCGAGGCGGTCAGGCGGTTGGGATCTCGAAGAGCAGGCAGGTCGAGGTGGCGTGCGCCAGCAGGGTGCCGTGTTCGTCGAAGAGGCGGGATTCGGCCGCGGCAGTGCGGCGGCCCCGGCTGATGATGGCGCCTTCACAGCGGAGTAGCCCGGAGGCGACCGTGACTGGCTTGAGGAAGCGTGTCATCAGGTCGAGTGAGGTGTAGCCGACGCCGGCCGGGAGCGTCGAGTGCACGGTACAGCCGGCCGCGGTGTCGAGCAGGGTCGCGATGACTCCGCCGTGCACCGTGCCGAGCGGGTTGTAGTGGAACTCCTCCGCCGGCATGAAGACCGTGACCTTGCCCTCCTCGACCTCGATCCCGGTCCCACCGACCAGTTGCAGGATCGGCGGCGCCGGGATCTTCCCGTCCCGCATCGCCTGCAACATCTCCAGCCCGGAGATCGCGCCGAGCGACGCCGCCGTCTGCGCCGGGTCGGACCAGGAGAAGGTACGGCTGCGGGTCGCCTGCTGGGTCTCAGTCATGGACCGAGCCTCACATCACCCACCTGGGTCTGTCAACGAGACCTAGCACTCACTACGATGGCCGGTATGACGGTGTCGAATGCCACGACGTACGACGCTTTGGACTGGTCGGTGGACAACTGCCCGATCGGCCGGGCGATGGAGATCCTCGGCGAGCGGTGGACCGTGGTGGTGCTGCGCGAGGTGTTCAACGGCATCCGCCGGTTCGACGACCTGCGGATCCGGACCGATATCCCCCGGCAGGTGCTGTCCAACCGGCTCAGCAAACTCGTCGACCACGGCATCCTCCGCCGGGTACCGTACCGCGAGCCCGGCGCACGGCAACGCGACGAGTACCGGCTGACCGAGAAGGGTTTCGACCTTTACCCGCTGCTCATCGCGATCCGGGACTGGGGTGACAAGTACCTCGTCGGCGAGGAAGGCTCACCGCTCACCATCACCCATCGCGACTGCGGTGCAGTCGTCCACACCGAGATCCACTGCGAGTCCGGCCACAGCATCGAGTCACCGCGCGACGCCGTACCGCGACCAGGTCCCGGCGCTCGCCTGCGGCGTTCAAACGTATGAAATGAAGGGCTTTCGGGCCCCCTGCCACACTTCGCGCACGGTCTTCGGTAGGCTGCATCGCCGACGGACAACCTCTCGGGGACTAGGAGGTTGCGTGAGGCAGTTCAACACGCCGCCCGGCTGGCCTGACCCGCCGAATGCCAGGTGGCGGCCGCCCAAAAGCTGGGGGCCGGCTGAGTCATGGCCGCCTGCGCCGGACGGTTGGCGATTCTGGGTCGACGAGGACGGGCGACCGGTCCGTGGACCGATCGGCCGGTACGGCGGTCCGAGCATCGTCAAGCTCGGTGCGGCCGCGGCCGTCGTACTCGCGCTGATCGGTTTGGTGCTGTTCAACCCGTTCACCGGAGGCGACGACTCGGCGACCACCGCAGCTACGACGACGACCGAGACGACGCCGGCAGAAGGTGCGCCGACCGCACCCGAGACCGAGGCTCCGACACCGGCCGGCGCGACCGCTGCGCCGACAAGCACGCCGACGCAGGAGCCGACCGGCGAGCCGACGCAGACACCCAGCACGACGCCGACCGCGCCGCAGACCGAACAGCCGTCGACGCCCAAGTCGACCTCCCCGAGGCCGACCGAGCCCGCCAGCGCACCGGCCACCACCAGCACGGCGGTCGTGTACCACACCTGCGCCGAGGTCCGCGCCGCCGGGAAGGCGCCCCTGCACCGCGGCGACCCGGGCTACTCCGCCGAGCTCGACAACAACGGCGACGGGACGGCCTGCGAGCGCGGCAACTCCTGACCGCCCTCGCGCAGTCCCTCGTTCCACAACTCCTGGGTCTGGAAGATCCAGAAGATCGCGAACAGGGTGATCAGCGCGCCCTCGACCCACAGCACCGCGTGCGCCCAGCCGAACATCGCCTTCCAGGCCAGCAGGACCACCGGTACGACGACCATCCCGAGCGCGATCACCGAGTACCGATTGGCAGGCACGCGCCGCGCGTCCTTGCGGCGGAACTGCTTGGCGTTCAGCAGCACCACCGCGATGATGCAGACGAACATGACGACGGCCGCCGCGTAGTGCGCGTTGTCGATGAATCCGTCCCGGTCCACGAAGAACCAGGCGATGCCACCGCCGAAGATCGCCAGCGCGACCGCGAAGCCGAGCAGGTACATCGGATTCCGGTCCGCCCGCGAGAGCCGGGCCCGGAGCACGAACACCGCCGTTACCAGCAGACACGGTGCGCCGACGACGAAGAGGGCCAGCATGTTGTTGGCGATGTTCGCGTCCGTGTCGCCCAGCACCACCGGCACCGATCGGCAGGAACCCTGCCCGGGTGTCGGCACGAGCGCGACGGCGGGCGCGAGGATGCCGGCCACGTTGAGCAGGATGTCCTCCCGCTCGGTGTTGCCCTTCAGCACCACCATGCAGAGGCCGATGGCGATCAACGCGCCGACGAAGATCGCCTGGACCGGGGTGTAGTAGTAGGCGCTGATCGAGGTCTGCAGACAGTGCGGATCCGTCTTCGACCATTCGATCACCAGCGACGCCCCGAGCAGCACGACCATGGCGACCATGGCCATCCGCAGATAGCGGTACGTCTTGATGGAATAACCAGCAGGCTCAGCCATGTCGGCCCCCTCGAGCACGCTCTCCCCTACATCTCGAAGTATGCGCCGGAGTGGGCCGCACGGCAGCTGCACGTGCGGCCCGACTCGTGTCGGATCAGCCGGCCTGCGCCGTGGTGTAGACGTTTTGGGCGTCGGTGCCGAAGTACGGGCTCAAAACCCTTTACAGCCTGATCGACTTCTTGTTCATGAACTCCTCGATGCCGGCGGGGCCGAGCTCGCGGCCGATACCGGAGCGTTTGATGCCGCCGAACGGGAGGTCGGCCTGGGAGCCGCCGGCGCGGTTGAGGTAGACCATGCCGGCGTCGATCCGCTCGGCGACGCGGCGGAGCCGATCGGGGTCGGTCCCCCACACGCTGGCGCCGAGACCGAACGGGGTGTCGTTGGCCAGCCGGACCGCGTCGTCCTCGGTCTCGGCCCGGAACACGATCACGACCGGCCCGAAGATCTCCTCGTAGTACGCGTCCATGCCCGGCGCGACATCGGTGAGCACGGTCGCCTCGAGAAACGCGCCGGGCTCGATCCGGTGACCGCCCGTCCGCAGCGTCGCGCCTTGCTCGACCGCCTTCGCGACCTGCGCCGCGACCTCGTCCGCGGCCGCGACCGAGGCGAGTGGTGGCAACTTCGTTTCCGGGTCGGCCGGATCGCCTGGCACGTAGTACTCCGCGACCCGCTTGGTCAACTGGTCGACGTACTCGTCGTAGATGTCGGCGAGCACGATCATCCGCTTCGGCGCGTTGCACGACTGGCCGCAGTTCCGCATCCGCGCGGTCGCGGTGGCGTTGACCGTCTCGTCCATGTCGTCGGTGTCGAGCACGATCAGCGGGTCCGAGCCGCCGAGTTCGAGGACGGTCTTCTTCAGGTGCCGTCCGGCCTCGGCGGCGACCGACATACCGGCCTGTTCGCTGCCGGTCAACGAGACGCCCTGAATCCGCGGGTCGGCCAGGATCGCCGGAATCTGGCGGCTCGACGCGAACGTGTTCACATACACGTCGTCCGGTACGCCGGCATCCCGCAGTACCTCCTCGATCGCGCGGGCCGAGCGCGGACAGATCGACGCGTGCTTGAGCAGGATGGTGTTGCCGAGCACCAGATTCGGCGCGACGAACCGGGCCACCTGGTAGCACGGGAAGTTCCACGGCATGATCCCGAGCAGCGCGCCGATCGGGCTCTTGGTGATCACGGCCCGGCCGCCCTTGATGTCCAGCGGCTCGTCGGCCAGCAACGCCGGCCCGTGCTCGGCGTAGTACCGGAAGATGTCGACCACGATCCCGATCTCACCGCGGCCCTCGTTGATCCGCTTGCCCATCTCCAGCGTCATGATGTTCGCGAACTCGTCGACCCGCTCCTCGAACAGGTCCGCCGCCCGCGCCACGATCGCGGCCCGTTCCGCGACAGTCCGGCTTCGCCAGCCCGGGAACCCGGAGTGCACCCGACCGATCGCCTCCTGCACCTCCTCGTTCGTCGAGTTGGCCACCTCCTCGACCAACTCACCGTTCGCAGGGTTCGTCACCACATACATGGGTCCTCCATCCACAGACGACGCAAGCGCCCAGGCTAACCACTTCTCTCCATACTGTATACAGTCTTCTCACATCTCGAGTACTGCAACCAATTGACCGGTACGGCGGGGAAATCCTTCGGGGTGATCGGTTGTGGAGTGAGTGGTTGGCGAGGGATGCTGAGGGCCCCGTTGTCCCGCCTGAGTGATCGGATGCCCGCCCGTGTCTGAGCAGCGGAAGTTTCGTGTTGTCCTGCGACTGGTCGCCGTACTGGCTGCCGTGTCGGTGCCGAGCCTGGCGCTTGCCTCGCCGGATGCCACCCCTCCCCCGGATCCCGCGAACTCCTGGCAGTACCCGCACTGGCCGCAGAAGCAGCCGTGGCAGGAGTCCGGCGAGCAGCAGCGGATCGCGTCCACGACCGGCAACGGACTGCCTGGGCCGATCGATCCGCAGAACTGGGAGAACCCGGACCACATGACCTGGAGCGACTACCGCAAGCCGCCCGGGACGAACTGGGCCGACCCGAACGTCAAGGGGTCGACCAGGACGTTCAAGGGTGCGCTGGTGCTGGTCGACTACCCGAACCAGGACTTCGTCGTGACCAAGCCGAAGGGCTCGACGCCGTTCGGCAACCCGAGCGCCGAGGCGAACGGCGTACCGCGGGAGCAGGTCGCCGAGTTCTACAAGAACTTCCTCAACACCCCCGGCGCACTGAACCGCGGTCACACCATCCACGAGTACTGGATGGAGGACTCCGGCGGCCGGTACGGCGTCGAGCTGACCGGGTTCGGCCCGTACCGGATGCCCGGCAAGTCGCACGAGTACGCGATGGAGTTCCAGGGCGACGGCGCCTGCCCGGCCGGCGACAGTTGCAACAAGAACATCCGGACCGATGCCCGCGCCGCCTGGGTCGCCGGAACCGGACCGGAGGTGCCGGCCGGTTTCGACTTCGTCTTCTACCTGAGCGCCGGGCAGGACGAGTCGTCCACCTGGCAGGAGTTCGGGATGATGAAGTTCCCGACCAAGGAGGAGGTCACCGAGGAGTTCGGCCCACCGGACCCGAACCTGCCGAACTGGTCGGACACCCGGTACGTCGAGTGGACCTCCTGGGCCGCCGGCGCGTCGATCTGGCCGAACGCGGGCGGCGGTTCGTCGACCCAGGCCGAGAGCTCCGGGATGGGCGTCTACGCGCACGAGCTGAGCCACATCCTCGGCATCGGCGACAACTACAACAATCCGTACGGCGTACCACCACGGCGCGCGTACACCGGCATCTGGGAGATGCTCAGCCGGGGCAGCTTCAACGGCCCGGGTGGACCGCACAGCCGGTGGATGATCCCGGCGACCGGTGGCGGGTCGATGGGCGCGCAACACATGCTGCGGAACAAGATCAAGCTGCAGATGGTCGACGAGCAGAACGTCCTGCGGCTGTCCCGCGACGCGTTGAAGTCCTCGGGTGTGGTGATCGCCGACGTCACCGCGCGGACCGTGCAGCCGGGGCCGAAGGGGCTGGCCGGCGTCAACATCGAGCTCGGGGCCGCCGGTGATCTCGCGCCCGCGTGTAACGTCACGACGGACCCGATGTGCGACGGCCGCGGGTACCAGAACTACACGGTCGAGGTCGTCGACCGGATGGGCACCGACTCGTTCACACCCGACTCCGGCGTCCTGCTGGCGAAAACGAAGAACGAGGACCGGGCGCCGTTCGAGTGGGTCGTCGACGCGAACCCGCAGGACATCGGCATGACCGACTACGTGCTGCCCGACGGTACCGAGGTCCCGATCACCATCGGCGACTACCGTCAACTGTCGGACGCCCTGTTCCACGCCGGGACGAACTCGGGCAGCGAGTACGAGTACACCGACGCCGCCAACCGCCTGCACTTCTACATCACCAACGTCAAGCGGGATCAGAAGGGCGTGCTGTCCTACACGGTCGCCATCCGATCCCTCGACGGCGCCGGAGCGCAGAAGCGCGGTGTCCGCGTCCTCCCGACGGCCGCGGTGCAGGCGCAGAACGGCGTACTGACTTGCAAGTTCCCGCTCACCAACACCGGCAGCGCGGGCACCGGAAGCGGGCACCCTGAGGACATCACGTCGTACCTCAAGGGCGACGTCTACCGCCTCAACGCCACGATCGACGGCAACGGCTGGTCGATGTCCCTCCCCAACGCCCTCACCACCGCCAACGCCGGCCAGCAAACGACCGTCCCCGTCCACGCCAAGGCCGGAACCTCGTCCCTGGCCAAGATCACCCTGACCGCCACCTCCGAAAGCGACCCCACCAAGAAGTCCACCGCCACCTGCATCGCCGTCAAGCGCTGAGGGCGGCGAGCTCCTCCAGAGTCCAAGCACCGCTGACGCCGGGCGCGGAGATCAGGTACTCCGCGACCCGGCCGGCGGTCCAGCCGTGGGACTCGGCCAAGCCGGCGGCGATCCAGCGGAGGTACGGCGCGGTCGGGGCGGCCGGCTCGAGATCGTTCACGGTCCCGTGCGTCACCGTGAACATCGGTACGCCGTCTTGTTCGCCGAGCCGGGCGACCGTTTCGTAGCGGCCCGGGCCCATCGTGTGGAGTGCCTCGACATGGGGCAGCAGACCGGCGAGATCCTGGGCGAACTCGCAGCCGGGCTCCCGGCGCATCTCCTGAGCAGCCACGTCACCCAGTTGTTCCGGCGTCAGCAGGTACGCGCGCCCGGCTACCCGGCCTGATGCGGTGCCGTCGTAGAAGGCCGAGCCGCCGCCCCAGACCCTCGACTCACCGGCGAAGAGGAGACCGCCGGCCACCTCGACGCCGACGATCCGCTCGGGGTCACTGCGGTCGCGGCAGCCCGGGTACACCCGCGCACCGCCGGCCGGGCGGCCGCCGGCCAGGTAGCAGCGGAAGCGGCCGAGAGCGAGGTTGGAACCGTAGGCGACGTACCAGACTCGCTGCATCGAACCTCTCAGACCGGAAGCGGATGTTCAACGAAGGCCTGCTCGGCCTCCGCCAGCACAATGCGGGAGGCATCACGGTACCGGCGATCCGCTTCGGCCGGGGTGTCCCCGACCGCCGTCAGCCCGAGCCGGCCCTTCTCGGTCAGGCAGCTGATCATATGGAAGACCACGCCGACCTGCCGCGACTGATCGAAGTGCAACCCGTTTCGCGCCACGATGTCGAAGATGTCCGCCGGCACCAAGCCCTTCAGCAGCTCCGACTCGAGGTGATCGGTGGCGACCAGGTGCTTCTCGTGGCCGCGCGGCGTGATGAACAACGCGGTCCGCGGGTCGTATCTCCCGTCGGTCAGGAACTGCAACGTCAGGAACGGATGCGTCGTCCCGCCCTTGCGCAGATTCAGTTCGATCGCGTACGGCGTCCACCCACCGTCGGCACCGCGGACGACGACGAAGTCGACCGCGAACCGCCCGAGCGCACCTTCGGTCGCCAATCGCCGCCCGATCGTCGCGGCGTGTTCCGAGATCAACCGCGCGTACTCCGGTGCCGCCGGGAACACACACCCCAGATACCGCTGGCCACTCGCACCACCCAGCAGTTGATCGTGCGTGGACAACAGCTCGACCTCGCCACCGGGCACCACCCGGAGCTGCACACTCGGACTCTGCAGCTCCTCGCCGACGATCCGCTCCTCGACGATCCCGCCGTTCTCGGCGAACTTGGCGATATAGACGTCGAAGGGTGTCTTCTCCGACTCCAGCTCCATCTCCCGCAGTCGCTTCATCACCTCGTCCCGCTCCGTCGGCGCACCGGCTGCGGGCAGTCCCTTCAGCCGGACCACCGCATTGCCCTCGCCGGAGACACCCTCGTTGAGCTTCACGATCGCGCTGTCCATCGTGGGCCGTTCGGCCCGCATCGCGAGCACCGCGTCGGCGATCTCGTCGAGGCTGCGCAGGTTCTCCGCACCGAGCGGATGCGGAACACCGACCTCGGCGAACATCCGCCGGCACCCGGATTTCGACCCGAGGGGTTCCAGCCGGGGATCGGCGGCGTACATCGGGATCCCGAGGCTGAGCGCGACATCGCGTTCGAGCTCGGTCGTGTTGTACGGGATCAGATGCGAGCGGGCGGTATTCGGGATCAGCTTGGCGATCCGTCGCAGCAGCCGCGGCCGGGCGAGCAACTTCTCGCTGAGCGAGATGGGCGACGCATCGTGGACCGGCACCAGCGACAGCCGGGCCCGCGCATGGCTCGGGATCACGCCCGGCAGCAAAGCCAGGTAGTACTCCACGATCTCGGGAGCGATCGGCATCGAGGTCACGTAGACCATCCGCAGCCGCGGTTGCCGCAGCAGCACCAGCAGGAAGAGGAATCGCTCCTCGTACGCCTGCATCATCGTCCCGGTCCCCGTGGTCTCCGTCCGGTCCAGCGAGATCGACGGTACGACGACCACCGACTCGTCGTCGTGGTTGAGCCGCATCGACTCCCACACCCCGGCCATCCGTGCCTGCAACTGGTCGAAGTGGCGATAGCGCTCGTCCTCGGTGAGCGCGGACAGTCCAGGCGCCGCCTCGTCGGGCGGAGTCCATAGGTCGCCGGTCATGACGCGACCCTCGAGTTGTCGAGACCGCGGATCGTGTACGCGTGCACGGTCCGGCTGAAGCCACGAACCTCCCGCAGGCCCGCGTCCTCGCCGATGACCGCATCCCCGGCGGCGCTGTAGACCCGCTCGGTCGCCAGGATCTGCCAGGGCTGGGCATCGGCACACAACCGGGCGGCAAGGTTCGTCACGCTCCCGATCGCCGCGTAGTCGAGCCGGCCGTCGAAGCCGATCGTGCCCAGCGTCGCGTACCCCTGGGCGACCCCGATACCGAGCGCGAGGTCGTGCCCGCGCCGGCCCCAGGCCTCGGCCAGCCCGCGGACCCGGGTCCGCATCGCCACACTCATCCGCAGCGCCCGCAACGGACCGTCCTCACACCGGACCGGGTCGTTGAAGAACACCATCAGGCCGTCGCCCGCGAACCGTTCCAGCGTTCCCTCGAACCGGAAGATCAGGTCACCGAGCGCGTGGTGGTACTCCTCCAGCACGCCCATCACCTCCTCCGGCTCACTCGCCTCCGCGAAGGTGGTGAAGCCGCGCAGATCGCAGAAGACCACGACGATCTCGCGCCGGTGGCTGGCCAGGAACGACTCGTCGCCGGAGTCCACGATCAGCTCGGCCAGTTGCGGACTGAGGAACCGGCGCAACCGGCCCATCCGCTGCAGCTGCGACACCTGACTCTCGACCCGCGACTCCAGTTCCTGGTTCCACGCGGTCAGCTCGGTGGCCTGGCGTTTGATCGTGTCCTGGTACCGCTTGATCCTGGCCAGCGACGCCACCCGGGCCAGCAACTCGCTCTGGTTGACCGGCTTGGTCAGGAAGTCGTCCGCCCCGGCCTCGAGCGCCTTCACCTTCTGCTCGTCACCGCTCGCCGTCACCATCACGACCGGCAGGTACGCCGTGTCCACCTGGTCGCGGATCCGCCGGCACACCTCGTACCCGTCGATCCCCGGCATCAGGATGTCGAGCAACACGAGATCGATGTCCTCGGCATCGATCTGCTCCAGCGCCTGCTCCCCCGACGACGCGGTCAGTACGTCGTACCCGCGCGGAGCGAGGATGGCCTCGAGCAGCCGTACGTTCGGCGGCTGGTCGTCGACCACCAGCACCTTCGTCATGTCGCACCTCCGAGCCGGAGAAAGTCCTTGATCTGCTGGGGAAGACGACGGATGCTGATCGGCTTCTCGACGTACCCGGTGAAACCGGACGCGAACGCGCGCTCGCGGTCGTGGTCCATCGCGAACGCCGTCACCGCCACCACCGGTACCTCGCGAGTCCGCTCACCGGACCGGATCCGGCGCAACGCCTCGGCACCGTCGATACCGGGCAACTGCAGGTCCATCAGGATCAGGTCGGGTTCCTCCGACGCCGCCAGCCGGACACCGTCCTCACCCGAGGTCGCCTCGATCACCTCATAACCGGAGAACTGCAGGACATCCCGCACCAGTTTGAGATTCTTCGGATTGTCCTCTACCACCAGGATCCGGCCCGGATTCATTGATCCTCCCCCTTGTCGTCTGCCACGGCTCCGACGGCGGCCAGGGCGTGGAGCAACGCGTCCCGGCTGACCGGCTTGACCAGATAGGCGGCGGCACCGAGCGCGGCGCCGCGAGCCCGTTCGTCGACGATCGACACGACGATCACCGGGATGTCGCGGGTCCCCGGCTCTGCCTTCAGCGCCTGCAGGACCGCCCACCCGTCGATCCCCGGCAACCGGATGTCCAGCAGTACGGCGGCCGGCCGCACTCGTCGTACGGCGTCCAGCCCGGACTGCCCGTCCCCGGCCACCGTGACCCGGAGCGCGGCACCGGACAGATACGCCGTGATCAGGTCGAGGGACGGCCGATCGTCCTCGATCACGACGACGGCGCCGACCGACCGGGCCGCGTCCGGCCGGGGCTCGTTCTCCCTGCTGCGCAAGGAGAATCCGAAGGTGCTGCCGACGCCGACCTCGCTCTCCAGCCACATCCGCCCGCCGAGCAGCTCGACGATCCGGCGCGAGAGTGTCAGCCCGAGGCCGGTGCCCTCCTCCTGCGACGGACCGCGGCCGCCCTGCTGGAACGACTCGAAGATCCGCTCCCGATCTTCCGGCGGGACGCCGCGACCGTTGTCGGTGACGGCGATGTGTACCTCGGCGCCGGACCTGGTGGCCCGGACCACCACCGTGCCGCCGTCGCCGGTGAACTTCACCGCGTTCGTCATCAGGTTCAGCACGACCTGTTTCAGCCGCAGCTCGTCGGCGTACACCTCATCGATCCCCGGCCCGATCTCCACCCGCAGCTCGATGCCGTGCACAGTCGCACGCTCGCGCAGCATCGACGCGGTGTTGTCGAGCAGCCGCCGCAACGGGAACGTCGAGTACTCCAGCTCCATCCGGCCGGCCTCGACCTTGGACAGATCGAGGATCTCGTTCAGCAGTTCGAGCAGATGCTTACCCGAGCCGTGGATGTCGCGCAGGTACTCCTCCTGCCGCTCGTTGAGGTCTCCGAACATGCGCTCCAGCAGTACTTCGGAGAATCCGAGGACGGCGTTGAGCGGCGTCCGCAACTCGTGCGACATGCTGGCGAGGAACTCGGACTTGTGCCGGCTCGCCACCTCCAGCTCCGCGCTGCGCTGTTTCAGCTCGCGGAACAACTGCGCGTTCAGCAGCGCCAGCGTCGACTGGTCGGCGAACATCTCCAGCAACGTCAGCGTCTCGGCCGAGAACTCACCGGGTCGCTTGCGGCGGACGACCAGCGAGCCGAGGATCTGCCCCTCGCGCAGCAGCGGTACGGCGACCAGCGAGCGCCAACCGGCTTCGTACAGGACGGCCAGGTGTGGATCGAGCTCTGCGGCGCCGAGGTCCGGCACCGCCAACGGCCGTCCGAGCTTGGCCGCGCGGCCGACCAGCGTCTCGTCGAGGTGGATGCGGGTCGTGCGCAGCCGTTCGATCACGCGCGGAGCGGTCTGGTAGACGCTGCGGACCAGGAAGCACCGCTCGTCCTGGTCGTACTCCATGATCGAGCCGCCGTCGGTCGCCGAGATCCGGACCGCGTGCTTGGCGATGGTCGACAACACCTTGGTCACGTCGAGGCTGGAGTTGACCGCCTCGCCGACCTCGCGCAGTGCCTCCAGCTCGCCGACCTTGCGCGCCAGCTCGGCGCCACGAGCCTCCAGTTGCTGCACGAGCTTCACGCTGTTGACCGCCATCGCCGCCTGCCCCGCGAAGGCGGTAACAAGGCTCTGCTCCCGCTCGTCGAAGGGGCTGACCTCATTGCGCCACACGGCCAGTGCTCCGACCACTTCGTCGTCGACGAGCATCGGCGCGCCCATCGTGGTCCGGAATCCCGCCACCCGCTGGAGTTCCTGCCGACCGTAGGCCGGGTCGGCCAGGACGTCGGGGATCTGCTGAGTGGCGCGATCGAGCCCGACTCGGCCGATCAAGGTGCCCCGATCGACTGGCGTCGGGTGGTCGATCAGGTAGCGAGTCGCCTCCGCCGACAGCCCAACCGCTTTGCTGAGCTGGTAGTACCCGCCTTCGAGCAGATAGAGCTGCGCGGCCTGCGACCGGCACAGCCGGCGGGCGCTCTCGACGATGGTGCTGAGCACCTGGTCCGGGGCACCCGCCGAGCGACCGACCGCGGAAAGTACCTCGTTGGCCGCGGCGAACTGGTCGGACAGGGCCGCGAGCTGTCCTTGGAGCCGCTGGTGCTCCACCCCTGTTCCGGCGCCCCCAGCGAGCGCCCGCCCGCCCATCGCAGCCGCCTCTCCCCCGAGTCCCCCAGGCCGCACTCTCCAGTCTCCCGCCGTTCGTCGCGGGGGGCAATCACTCTCCGGTGATCGAACTACCGTTTGAACGCTCAGAACGGTGTGAAAGTCACCTGGAGAGAACATCAAAGTTCATCTTCCGTCGGTTAATCGTTCAGGTTAGGGTGCCTGCGATGCAGTGCTGGTGTTCCAGACTCCACCCGCCCCACCGCCCATCAGGAGACCACGCATGCCAGACATCAACCGTCGCAGGTTCCTCCAGCTCGCCGGTGCAACGGCCGCCTACAGCGCGATGGCGAACAGCATCGAGCAGGCCGCCGCGATCCCGGCCCACCGTCAGTACGGCAGTATCAAGGATGTCGAGCACATCGTCGTCCTGATGCAGGAGAATCGTTCGTTCGACCACTACTTCGGCACCCTCAAGGGTGTCCGCGGCTTCGGCGATCCCCGGCCGGTGACGCTGCCGAGCGGCAAGCCGATCTGGCACCAAACGAGCAGCACCGGCCAGGAGACGCTGCCGTTCCACCCGGAGGCCGACGACCTCGGCCTCCAGTTCCTCCAGGGCCTTCCGCACAGCTGGCCGGACGGCCACCAGGCCATCAACGGCGGTAAGTACAACCAGTGGATCGCGGCCAAGTCCGCGGTCACGATGGCGTACCTGACCCGCGAGGACATCCCGTTCCACTTCGCGCTCGCGGACAAGTTCACCATCTGCGACGCGTACCACTGCTCGTTCATCGGCGCGACCGACCCGAACCGCTACTACCTGTGGACCGGCTACACCGGCAACGACGGCACCGGCGGCGGCCCGGTGCTCGGGAACGACGAGCTCGGCTACGGCTGGACGACGTACCCGGAGCGGCTCGAGCAGGCCGGTGTGTCGTGGAAGATCTACCAGGACATCGGCGACGGTCTGGACGCGGCCGGCCACTGGGGCTGGATCGACGACGCGTACCGCGGCAACTACGGCGACAACTCTCTGCTGTACTTCAACTCCTACCGCAACGCCGCTCCCGGGAATCCCTTGTACGACAAGGCCCGCACGGGGACGAACGCCAAGGCCGGTGAGAATCTGTTCGGCCGGCTGGCCGCCGACGTGAAGGCCAACCGCCTACCGCAGATCTCGTGGATCGCCGCACCCGAGGCGTTCAGCGAGCACTCGAACTGGCCGACCAACTACGGCGCCTGGTACATCTCCCAGGTCCTCGACGCGCTCACCGCGAACCCCGAGGTCTGGAGCAAGACCGCACTGTTCATCACCTACGACGAGAACGACGGCTTCTTCGATCACATCGTCCCGCCGTACCCACCGGCCTCGGCATCACAGGGCCTGTCGACCGTCGACACCACGCTCGACAACTACCCGGGCAGCAGCAAGTACGTCGCCGGCCCGTACGGTCTCGGCCCACGCGTCCCGATGTTCGTGGTGTCGCCCTGGAGCACCGGCGGTTACAGCTGCTCGGAGGTGTTCGACCACACCTCGATCATCCGGTTCATGGAGAAGCGGTTCGGCGTGCACGAGCCGAACATCTCGCCGTGGCGGCGGGCGATCTGCGGTGACCTCACCTCGGCCTTCGACTTCGGCACGTCGAGCACCCAGCCCGCCGAGCTTCCGGACACGTCGGGCTACGAGCCGCCGGACAACGACCGGCACCCGGACTACCGGCCGACGCCGCCCGCGATCGGCAGCATCCCGGCTCAGGAGCGCGGCCGGCGCCGTACCAGGCCGTTGCCCTATGCACCGGTCGTCGACGGCTCTGTTGCCGGTGGCAAGTACACGCTCACCTTCACGTCGGGACCCAGGACCGGTGCTCAGTTCCTGATCACGGCGGCGAACCGCACCGACGGCCCGTGGACGTACACGACCGAGGCCGGCAAGAGCATCGCGGACAGCTGGAACACCGTCTACTCCAACGGCGTCTACGACTTGACCGTGCACGGCCCGAACGGCTTCCTGCGCACCTTCAAGGGCAAACCGGCCACCGGCCTCGAGGTCACCGCCCGGGAGAACGCCGCCAGTGGCGACCTCGACCTCACCTTCACCAGCGACATCGCCCGCCGCGTCACCATCAGCAACGCGTACGGAGGCCAGCCGAAGCGACTCGACCTCCGACCCGGCAAGACCACCTACACCAGCACAACCACCAACCGCTGGTACGACGTCCACATCCTCACCGACTCCGACCCGACGTACCTGCGCCGCTTCGCCGGCCACGTCGAGAACGGCACCATCGGTCTCAGCGACCCCGCGATCCGCACCGTCTGAGCCGACCTGCGTACCGTCGAACGGGTAGTAGTCCACCACAGCGATCATCCGGCGAGAGTTCCACGCCGGGTCGGTCAATCAAAGCCGACTACTACCCGTCCGTCGGTACAGAACAGCCTTAGATGATCGGGGTCTCCGGGCCGCTGGTGGCGGCGACTTCGGCCTTCTCCTCCTCGTCGAGTTCGTCGACCTTGATGCGGGTGGTCCAGCGGTTGTCGGGGTCAGGTTGGGGAATGGAGTCAAGCAGGAGTTCGGTGTAGGGGTGGGACGGGTTGTGCATCACTGTCGAGACCGGGCCGCGTTCGACGATGGAGCCCTTGGTGATGACCATGACCTCGCCACCCAGGTAGTAGACGGTGGACAGGTCATGGGTGATGAAGAGCGTGGTCATCCCGTGCTCGCGCTGGAAGTCGAGCAGGATGTCCAGGAAGTGCTTGCGTACCTGGGCGTCCAGCATCGACACCGGTTCGTCCGCGATGATGAACGACGGCCGCAGCATGTGCACCCGGGCCAGCATGATGCGTTGCCGCTGGCCGCCGGACAGCTGGTGCGGATACCGGCCGAGCACGTTCTCCGGCTCGAGCCGCACCGCCCGCAACGACTCCTCGATCAGCTCCAGGCCCTTGGACCGGCTGGTCGTCAGCCCGAACTTCTTCACTGCCTTCCAGAGCGCGCGATCGACCCGGTAGAACGGGTTGAAGATCGCGTACGGGTCCTGGAACACCGGCTGCACGTCGCGCCGGTACGCGTCGTACTCGGCCCGGCTCAGCTTGAAGATGTCCTTGCCGCCGTACAGCACGGACCCGGCCGTCGGCTTCTGCAGGCCGAGCACGTTGCGGGCGATGGTGCTCTTGCCGCTGCCGCTCTGCCCGACCAGGCTGACCACCTGCGGCGGCCGGGCCGCGAGCGTGAAGCTCACGTCGTCGACGGCGGTGATGTAGCCGCCGGACACCCCACGGGCGTGGAATCGTTGCTGTACGCCACGAAGTTCGAGCTCGGACTTCACGAGGCCCTCCGTCCTAGTCGCGGGATCGACTCGATCAGCTGGCGGGTATACGGATCCTGCGGATCCTTGAACACCTGCCGTACGTCGCCGACCTCGACCAACCGGCCTTCGTACATCACCGCGACGCGGTCGGCCAATTGCGCGTGCACACCCATGTCGTGCGAGATCACCATCAGCGTGACGCCGAAGTCGGTGCGCAGGTCGGCCAATGACTGCAGGATCACCCGCTGGATGGTCACGTCGAGCGCGGTGGTCGGCTCGTCCGCGATGATCAGGTCAGGTTCGAGGGCGACCGCGATCGCCATCAGCACCCGCTGCTTCATCCCACCGGACAGCTCGTGCGGGTACATCCGCGCGACCCGCGGCTCCAACCCGACCTGACCCAGCAGCCTGGGGATCAACTCGGGCAGAGACTCCCGGCGACCCGGCGCGTGCTCCAGGATCACGTCCTTGAACTGCTCCTGCACCCGCATCACCGGGTTGAGCGAACTCATGGATCCCTGCGGCAAGTAGGACAGGGCGCTCCAGCGCAGTACTCGAAGCTCCTCTCCGTCGACCTTCAGCAGGTCCACCGGTGAACGCTTGGCCGGCCGGAACATCGCCGAGCCCGCCGTCACCTTGCCCGGCGGTTTGAGCAGCCGTAGCAACGCCACCGCGAGCGTGCTCTTCCCGCTGCCCGACTCCCCCGCGATCCCGAGGATCTCGCCCCGGCGGACGGCGAGATCCAGACCGCGGACCGCCTGCACGTCACCGCGGGTGGTCGAGTACGTGACGTCGAGACCCTCGATCTCCAGCACCGAGTCACTCACCGGCCACTCCTCTCAGCCGCGGGTTGTAGACCTCTTCCAACCCGATGTTGATCATGTTCAGCGCCGCGAACAGCAGCGTCAGCAACACGATCGGAACGACGAACATCGGCCAGGCCCCGAGCGTCAAGGCTCCGGTGCTGATCGCGCTGTAGATGATCTGGCCGAGGTCGATCACGCCACCCGGCCCGAGCCCGATCACCTCCAGGCCGACCAGGCCGAAGATGGCGCCCAGTGCCGACGACGCGAACCCGACCCCGATGAACGGCAGCAGGTTTGGCAGCAACTCGGTGACGATGATCTCGATATCACGAGCCTTGGTCACCCGGGCCAGATCGACGAACGGCCGCGACCGCAGGCTGAGCACCTGGGACCGGATCGTCTTGGCCGCGAACGGCCAGGAGAAGATCGAAATCATCACGCCGACCTGGAACAGGCTGACGTTCTTCGCGTACGCCGACAACGCGATCAGCAACGGGAATGTCGGGATCACCAGCAGGATGCCGGTGAACGTCGACAGCACGTTGTCGATCCAGCCGCCCTTGTACCCGGCGACGAAGGCCACGATCACGCCAGCCACCGTCGAGATGACACCGGCGATCGCGCCGATCTGCAGCGAGACCGAGAGCGCCTTCACCACCATCGCGAACACGTCCCGCCCGAACTGATCGGTCCCCAGCAGATGCCCGGGCCCAGGCACCAGCCACTTCTCGTACACCGCGACCTCGAGCGGATCCTCGCCTCCGCCGACGGCCTTCGCGATCAGCGGGCTGCACAGCGCCAGCAACACCATCAGTCCGAGGATGAGCAGTCCGGTCGCCAGTCGACGGCTGTTCCGGATCGTTCGCAGTACCGCAGTCAGGATTCTCATCGTCATCACTTCCAGTACTTGACCCGCGGGTCAAGCAGCGGGAGCAGGAGGTCGAGGAGCAGGACGGCGGTCAGCACCGAGAAGATCGCGATATTCGTCACTCCGAGGATCGTGTTGAAGTCCAGCTGCTGGATCGCGGTGACGAGTGTCGTGCCAAGACCGGGGTAGTTGAACAACTGCTCGACCAGCACGTTGCCGTTGAAGATGAAGCCGAGCGAGATGCCGAACGCGGTGATCTGCGGCAGGTAGCAGTTCCGCAGCGCGTACCGGGTGAGGATCCGCCAGCCCTTCAGGCCCTTGGCCTCGGCGTACACCAGGTAGTCCTCGCCGAGTACCGGCACCATCAGCATCCGGGTGGACAGGATCCAGCTGAACGTCCCGATCAGCACGATCGAGAACCCCGGCAGCAGGCCGTACTTCAGCACACTGCCGATGAAGTCCAGGTTGAACCCCGGGTTGATCCGCGAGTCGTACGCCGATCTGGCCGGCAGCATCCCGAGTGAGTACGCGAAGATGTAGACCAGGATCAGCGCGACGAAGAAGTACGGCACGTGCGAGAGCGCGATGGACAGGTTGGTCGCGATCGACGAGCCGAGCTTTCCGCGCCGCCAGCCGGCGATCGCGCCGATGATGATGCCGAAGAACCAGGCCAGCACGGCGGAGATGCCGAGCAGGCCGATGGTCCACGGCAGCGCCCGCATGATCACGTCCTGGGCCGGCGTCGGATAGTTGATCAGCGACGGGCCCATGTCGCCGTGCAGGATCAGCTTCTCCATGTACTTGAGGTACTGCGAGAAGAGGTTGCCATCCAGTCCGAACTCGTGCTGGTACCGGGCGATGATCTCGGCGCTCGCCTGCTGGTTGTAGATGTAGTTCTGCTGCAGGCTCTGGATCAGGGTGTTGATCGGGTCGCCCGGCATCAGCCGGAAGAAGAAGAACGCGATGGTGAGCGCGCCCCACAGCTCGACCAGGTAGAGCCCGAACCGGCGGATCGCGTACGCCGCCAGCGGATGCCGGGACAGCCAGGCCCGCACCCCCGTCGAGGGTGCGGGGTCCTGCGGCTTGTCGACAGCGACCGCGGGCGGCGCCTCTGCCGTCACGCCGGTCCCTTCTGCCCGGTGGCCTTGATCTTGCCGAGCACGAAGATGAAGTGGGGCCACCAGTTCAGCGGCACCTCGTAGAGGTCGTCATCGGTCGGCCAGTCCGTCCAGAACGTGGTGTTGAAGAACTGCGGGTAGCCGGTCTGGATCACCGGCAGCAGCGGCAACTCCTGGAAGTAGATCTCCAGCGCCTGGTCGAGCAGCGGCTTGGCCTCCTCGCTGTTCGGGTCCATCCCGGCCAGCTTCTTGGAGATCTCGTCGAACTTCGTGTTCCGGAACCGCATCTTGTTCTTCCCGGCGGCGTTCTTGCCGATCGGTTGCGCCTTGCTGCTCTCCCAGTCGGTGTAGAGCTGCTCGGGATCGATGGCGAACCCGGCCCAGCTCGAGTCGATGTCGTACTCGCCGCGCTGGAACTTCTGATCGTGCACGCTGCCGGACAGACTGCGCAGCGTGGCCGGCACCCCGACCTTGGCGAGGTCGGTCTTCAGCACGTTGGCGATCGCGTACTCGTCCTTGTCGACCGGCGCGGGCGTGATGATCTCGAGGACGATCTCCTTGCCCTTGTACGTGCGTTTGCCGGTGGCGTTCTTCGGGGCGATCTCGTCGAGCAACTGCGTCGCCTTGTCCAGGTTGTGCTCGAACTTGTACTTGTTCGCCAGTTCGTCGTTCTTCCACTTGTCGTTGGTCGGGTAGTCGGCCCACGGGTAGATCGCAGGCGGTACCTCGACCTGCCACACCGACTTGCCGATCTTCTCCCGGTCCAGGCAGTAGTTGATCGCCTGGTGCATCTTCGGCTCCGCCATCACACCCCGGGCCGGGTCGCAGTTCAGCCACATCACCCGCGGGTTCGGATCGTGGAACTGCGTGGTCTGCAGGGCCGGGTAGCCGGTGTTGGTCAGCTGCTTGGCGTGCTGCGCGTCGATCGAGCCGACGTCGAACTCGGCCCGCTCGAACGCCAGCGACGCCTGGTCGAGCTGCTTCGACGTGCTCTGGAAGACCGCGTACTGCGGCTTGGGGTCGAGCTTGTCCTTGTTCCAGTAGTTCGGGTCCTTCTCCCAGATGAACATCTTCTGGTTCCGGATCGCCTGCTTCAGCTTGTACGGACCGGACCGGACCGGCGGGTTGTCCTTGTACTTCGTCGGGTCCTTCCCCTTCCACACATGCTCGGGCATGAGGTTGATCGGCGCACCGGCGATCGCGGCGATGAAGTTGTAGTGCAGCCGCGGCGTCGGCTTGAGCAGCTTGACCACCGCGGTGTGGTCGTCGGGCACCTCGACGTCCTTGACGAACTCCTTCAGGTCGCCGCCGCCGCCGAACAGGTCGGGCCGGTCCTTCAGCAGCATGACGGTGAACTTGAAGTCGTTCGCGCCCAGCGGCTGGCCGTCGTTCCAATGTGCCTTCGGATCGAACTTCATCGTCAGCTCGGTGTGGCTGTCGTTGTACTTGTACTCCGTCGCCAGCCACGGCGTCAGCTTGCCGGTGGCGAAGCTGAGGAAGAACAACGGCTCCGTAGCCAGCTCCACACCGGCACCGCCCGGCGAGCCGTTCGGGATCATCCCGTTGAAGCTGTCGAAGACCGTGTACTCGACCTGGCCGACGATCACCGACTGGTCCCGCGGGACCGGGATGTTGGCCTTGCCGATCTGGATCGACTTGGTGGCGACGGGCTTGTCGTTGGCGGGCTTGTCGGAGTACGAGCCACCACCGCCTGAGCAGGCGGCGAGCAGGCCGGTCAGCGCGGCTGCCGCGCCTCCTCCGACCAGGCTCCGCCGGCTCAACTGGTAGCGGACGACATCAGCGACGTCTTCGAACTGGGGGCGCGGCGCTTCGTTCATGACGAAAGTCACCTCCGTTTTCGTTGCGCGGACAGGGCGATCACCGACCGAGAGGTGTGACGGACTATAAGTAGCGTTGACAACGTTGGCAAGACTTCATTGCCACGTTGGAACATTCGCGACGAATCCGCTGCTCAGTCGATATACCAACCTTTGACAACGTTGGTTCGCTCTACGTAACGAACCTCAGGCGGGAGCAACCCCGGATCGTCACACGCCGCATCACACGGCCGCCCTCTTTGATCGAGTACGACGGCCGCATCGGGCGGTCGCGAAATTCCCAGGGGGAGACATGACGAACACGACGGTGGACTTCGAGGCGATCAAGGACAAGCAGCGGGCTGCCTGGCAGACCGGCGACTACCCGCGGGTGGGCAACACGCTGCAGATCATCGCCGAGCTCCTGGTCGAGGCCGCCGACGTACGGGCCGGGCAACGAGTGCTCGACGTCGCCTGCGGTCAGGGCAACGCGGCGATGGCGGCCGCGCGGCGGTTCGCCGAGGCCACCGGCGTCGACTACGCGGCGAATCTGCTCGAGCAGGGCCGTGAGCGCGCCGCAGCCGAACACCTGCCGGTGACGTTCACCGAGGGGGATGCGGAGAAGTTGCCGGTTCCGGACACCTCGTTCGACCTGACCTGCAGCACGGTCGGCGTGATGTTCGCGCCGAACCACCAGCAGGCCGCGGACGAACTGGTCCGGGTGACGGCTCCGGGCGGCAAGATCGCACTGGCGTCGTGGACGCCGGCAGGCATGATCGGCCAGCTCTTCAAGACCGTGTCGAAGTGGGCACCGCCGCCGGCCGGCGTGCAGCCGCCGACGCTGTGGGGCACCGAGGATCACCTGTTCGAGCTGTTCGGTGACCGGGTCGAGTGGGTCGCGCTGAACCGGCGTGAGTTCGTGTTCCGCTACCACACGCCGGAGCACTTCTCGGAGTGGTTCCGCGACTTCTACGGCCCGATCACCCGCCTGGCCGGGACGCTGGACGGCGAGGACCTGAAGCAGTTCGCCCGCGAGCTCGCCGACGTACCGCGCGCGTTCGACTACGCCGACGACGGCACGGTCGCCGCGCGGGCGGAGTACCTCGAGGCGGTGGGAATCCGCCGCTAGGGTACGTCTCTCAATTCCCTGCAGTCGCGAGCAGGTGCGCGGCGATGTGCCCGCCGAATGCCGCGCAGCACGCAGGGAATTGGGAGACGTGCCCTCACGGGGTGACACTGGTCTCGGGGAGGGGGAGAGATCAATGGTGACGATTCGGCTGCTCGGTCCGCCGGTGATCGAGCACGGCCGGGAGCCGGGTCGTCAGCCCCGCGGGCGGAAGGCCTGGGCGCTGCTCGGCTACCTCTTGCTGGCCGAGCGGCCGCCCAGCCGTCGCCGCCTCGCCGAGCTGTTCTTCGCGGACGCCGAGGATCCCCTCGGCGCGCTGCGCTGGACGTTGGCCGAGCTCCGCCGCACGATCGGCGTACCGGATCTGCTGACCGGCGATCCGGTGGTGACGGCCATCGACCGTACGACGACCATCGACGTGCTGGCGTTGACCGAGCCGTCGGTGGAACCCGAAATGCTGCTGAAGCTCGGTGGTGAGCTCCTCGAGGGTGTGGAGCTGGAGTCCTGTCCGGAGTTCGAATCGTGGTTGCTGGTCGAGCGACGCCGGGTCGCCGGTGTGATCGAAGCGCGGATGCGGCAGAACGCCATCGCCTTGGTCGCGGCCGGGCGGGCCGCCGCGGCGATTCCCTTTGCCGCAAAGGCGATCGAGATCAATCCGCATGAGCAGGGCAACCACGAACTGCTGATCCGGAGCATGGCCACGTCTGGCGATCGGGTCAGCGCGCTTCGGCAGGTCGCGATCTGCGAGGACCTGTTCCGCCGCGAACTCGGCATCGGGGTGTCCGAAACGCTCCGGGATGCCGCGGAGGTTCGGCCGAAGTCGGGTCCGCCGCTGAGTGGTCGAGCCGCGGCCGTCAGTCAGCTTCAGGCCGGTCGGGCGGCGATTGTGGCCGGCGCGGCCGACGCCGGCCTGCAGTGCCTGCGCCAGGCCGCGGCGCTCGCGGTCCAGTGCCACGACAAGACGCTGGAAGCACGGGCACTCGCGGCTCTCGGAGGCGCTCTCGTGCACGCGATCCGGGGGCATGACGAGGAGGGCACGATCGTCCTGCACGAGGCCCTGACGGTCGCCGAGGAAGCCGGTGAACGGGCGACTTCGGTGTTGGCGCTGCGCGAGCTGGGTTTCATCGAGGTCCAGGCCGGCCGGCGCAGGACCGGTGACGAGTGGCTGACCAAGGCCCAGGCACTCGCCGAGACCGATGCGGAGTCCGCTGCGATCCTCGGCGTACGCGGGATGAATTCCTCCGACCGGGCCGACTACCCGGCTGCTTTCGAGCAACTAGGTGAATCTGCCGAGCTCGCTGCCCGCTGTGGTGATCATCGGCAGCAGGCCTGGTCACTGTCGCTCGTCGGCCGGGCGCATCTGTTGCGTTCGGAGTACAGCCAGGCCGCGGCAGTCCTGGCCGAGACGCTCGGCCTGGTGCGGCAGGAACGCTGGATCGCCTTCCTGCCATGGCCGCAGGCGCTGGCGGCCGAGCTCGATCTCTACGCCGGGAAGCTCGACACCTCGGCGGAAGGGTTCGAACAGGCCTGGGCGCTGGGCTGTCAGCTGAACGATCCGTGCTGGGAAGGGATGGCCGGCCGCGGGCTTGCTCTGCTGCACGCCGGTCGAGGCGATTACCCCGGCGCGACCGAGTGGCTCGATCTGGCGATGACCCGGGCGAGTCGCGAACCGGATCGCTATCAGTGGGTGCACGCGCATGTGCTCGACACCGCCGTCGGGACCGCGCTCGATCAGTCCGACGGCGAACGGGCTCAGCGGCTGGCGAGCAGCCTGTCGTCGCTCGCCGCTCGCTGCGACCTGCGGGAGATGCAGGTTCACGCGCAGCTTCACCTGGGCCGGCTCGGCGATCGCCGGGGTACCGCCGCCGCGCGGTCACTGAGCGCCGATATCGACAATCCCGCTCTGCGCGAGCTCGCCGGCCGGTGATCAGTCGAAGGCTGCGTCGACGAGGAGTTCGGAGCTGCGGTCGGGTTCGTTGAGTACGGCGCGGATCACGTGCCGCTGGTCCCAGCGGCCGCTCGCCCACGCCAGCGCCTTGGCCAGTCCGTCGAACGTCGCCGCATGCGGAGCACCCTCGTCGTCCACCCACCACGACACCTCGACCCCGTCGACCGTGAGCTCCTCGTGCTCCCACCACGTCGGCGGGACCTCCGGGACCAGTTCGCGCACGATCGCCGGCACGTCGGCCGCCGTACCGTCGCCGTCGATCTTGCCCTGGGCAACTTCCTGCGCCATCGGTACGTCGAACAGGTCGCTCAACCCGTCCGCGGCCGCACCGGAGGCGACGACGAATCCGCCCAGATCCTCACGCTGCAACCACATCGGCCCGTCGACGACCACCGCCCGGCCGACCTCGGCGACCCGGGTCAGACCGTCGTCGGCGAGGACCCGGACCTGCTCCGGCGTATCGCCCGGGAACACCGACAGCGTGCCGAGCTGACTCCACAACCGCAGGATCGCGCTCTCGTCGACATCACGCTCCGGGTCGGCGAGGCGCTCCAGCAACAGACTGATGCCGTCGGCATCGAGATCGCCGACCTCGCGCACCAGGCCGACCGCCGTCCGCACCTCGGGATCGAGTCCGGCCGTCCACGCCGGCGCCTCGTCGAGGAAGCTCGCGAGGACCGGATCAGCATCCGGATCGGCCCGGCCGGCAAGGGGTTCGCCGTCCTCGAGCAGGACGCGCTCACGGATCCACCAGGCCGAATACGACGGGACGCCGAGCGGGCGATCATCGGGACCGACCACGCGGACCTGGGTGACCAGAGCCCGGCGGAGATCGGGTGACGAGCCGAACAGTTCGAGGACCCGCGGCCAGGCGTCGTCGGTGATCCAGTCGAGGTCGCGGATCGCGGCGAGTTCTCCGACGGTCGCGCCGTACCGGGATCCGTCCGGTGCCACGTCGTACGCCCAGTCCTCGATGCCGTCGAGGTCGTTGAGGGATTCGGGCAACTCGTCCAGGGCGACGTCGGAGGCGGTGACGACACCGAGGGTCGCGAGTACGCCGACCGCCTTCAGCGCGGGCAGTCCGTAGCGCTCGAGGAGGGTCTGGTCGACCGGCGCGACCTCGTCCTCGTCGAGGACGGAATCGGCTTCGGAACCGGGGATGACGAGCGCGTTCGCCGGGACCAGGTCGCCTTCGTCGTCCCTGAGCGCGAGGTCGGCGAGCCACCACAGGCCTTCTGCTTGCGACGGGTCGGCGGCGACCAGGCTCAGGACGGCGTGCGCGATCCCATCCGGATCGTCGGCTTCCAGCGAGTGCTCGACGGCGGTGCGTACGGCGCTGTCCTCCAGCAACGTCCGTGGCGTCGCCGGGAGTGCACCGAGGCGTTCGAGCGCTGGGTCGACGGCTTCGGGGTGGACTACGCGTACGCCGTACTCGCCGAATTCCTTGAGAACGTCGACGGGCAGCTCAGGCCCTGGGAGGAGGAGGCCACGGACACCACGAACGAGCCGGCCGTCGGCGAGCGGGACGGGCAGGGTGCCGAGGGACTCGCGGAGCAACGCGTCCGTCACCATGCCAGCGAGTGACGCATAGAGGGTGCGCCACCACTCGGGTGATTCCTCTACGCCGAGTTGGTCGACGACCTCGGCCAACTCCAGTCGGCGAACCTGGAGAGTGTCGAGCGCCGTACGAAACTGCAGACTCGACCGGATCAGCCCGCGAACGATCGGCGCGAGTACGACGGTGAACGCGTCATCAGCCCCTTCGACTACGACCGCATCCCGCGGCCTGATGAGCGTGTCATCCTCCACAGCCCGGACGATCGCCGTACCCGGCAGCACAGCGACAATCGCATCCCGGATGGCCCGATCCAGCGCCCCCGCCGCAAGCCCGGTAGGCACCAGGCTGAGCACCTCGTCCCCATCCTCGGCCCGCTGCCGCAGCAACTCCGCGTACGCCTCCGCGGCCTCCTGCACCAACCGATCCGTCAACGGCCCCTGCGCCACATGCCGCCGGGTCGGATCCAACGGAAAAGTTGCCAACAGCAACCCTCTGAGGCTGAGCGGCTCGTCGGTCGGGGTCGGCGCCTGCACCACTCCCGGCAGCTCGACGGCTTCATCACGCGGAAGGGCCCACAGCACCGACCACTGGGGGCGTGAACGTTCCTCCGTCGGACGTTCGGCCAGCAACTGCTCTCGTTCGCGTTCATCGAAGACGCCACCTACGCGGAGGACGTGCCAGCGAGACTCGGCGTCCTCCAGGGTACGGTGACCGTCAACTGTCTCGATCTCGATGTGTTCGAGGCCGGGCAAGGCCAGCAGCAGCGCATCGCCGGCTTCGTCGAGCAGGCGGCGTACGAGCTCGGCCGCCGCCTCGTCGCGCAGCGGCAGGATGACGGCGGTGTCGTACCCTTCCGGCGGCTCCCCCTCCGCCTCGAACGGCAGTCGCAACACGGGCACCTGGCCGTCACGGCGCCGTACCTCCGTATCAAGTCCTGCAGACCCCAGCCCCGCGATCGCCGCCGCTGTATCCGCCTTCGAGAACCGCACCCCACCGGTCCGCGACAGAATCACCGGCTCATCCGTCACCGCCAGCACAGCGGAGAATCCGACCCCGAACCGGCCAACCGCCCCCTCATCCCGCTTCGCCGACGCCCGCAACGTCGCCAGTGACTCAACCCCCTCAGCGGTCAACGGCGCACCGGTATTGGCAACCACCAACGTGCTCCCACGGAACGAGAAGAGCACCCGCCCAGGCATCCCCGCCCGAGCAGCCGCATCCGCCGCGTTCTGCGCCAGCTCGACGACGACCCGGTCGACGTACCCTCCGAGCGCCAGATCCTCCTCGGCGTTCGCGTCCTCCCGAAACCGCACCGGCGCCGCCGCCCACCCGGCCAGCACCCGCTCCCGAACCCCGGCCGTCCCGAACACGTCGTCACTCACCCGGTGCAGTATGCCAAGGACCTCGCGTGTTCCTGGAACGAACAGCCTGGGTTGGGCGCATCGTGGCGGGTCGCGGCTATCGTGGTCCGGTGATCCCACCCGGCAGCCGGTACGTCGCCCTCGGCAGCTCGTTCGCCGCAGGCCCAGGAATCAACCCGATCGTGGACAAGGCGGCCGGACGTTCGGGCAACAACTACGCGCACCTGGTCGCGGCCGAGCTCGAACTCGACCTCGTCGACGTCACCTACTCCGGCGCGACCACCGCGAACATCCTCGACACCCCGCAGGACGAGGCTCCGCCCCAGCTCGAAGCCGTCGGACCCGACACCGCCCTGGTCACGATCACTGTCGGAGGCAACGATCTCGAGTACGTCGGGACGTTCAGCCGAGGCAGCATGCTGAACACGCTCG
This sequence comes from Kribbella steppae, assembly GCF_004342025.1. Lineage (GTDB taxonomy): Bacteria > Actinomycetota > Actinomycetes > Propionibacteriales > Kribbellaceae > Kribbella > Kribbella steppae. Next base: position 171,902 of record NZ_SLWN01000004.1, read on the forward strand.
CCAAGCCCGCGACCCTCCTCGGCCGCCGCGTCGCGAACCGGATCCGCGCCCGGGTCAGCTACCTCAAGGACGACGCGTCCTACCAGGCCGTCACCGACTCCCTCGTCACCGTCGTCGAGCGGGTCCGGGAGCGGGCTCCGGCGTCGCGGATCATGCTCGTCGACTACCTGTCCCTCGTCGGCCTGAGCACTCGTCCGCGTCTCGACGTACCACTGAACGAGGAGCAACTCCCCAGCATCGCCATGATGGCCGACGGCCTCGCTGCCGCCTTCGCCAAGGCGGCCGCCACCACCGGCGCCGACCTGATCGCATCGTCAGCCGCGAGCCGGGATCACGCGATCGGATCAGCCGAGCCCTGGACGACCGGATTCACCCTCCGCCCGCCAGGTTTCCCCGGCGGTTTCGTCCCCTACCACCCGAACGCGGCCGGGATGCGAGCCGTCGCGGACCTGATCCTGCGGACCCTCAAAACGTAGTACGCCCCTCAAAACGCAGCCCCGGAAACGTAGGCTCGGACCATGGAGGTGCGGCAGGCATCGGAGACGGACGTCGACGCGGCGGTCCGCACCTTGGCCCGCGCCTTCGAGGACTACCCGATGACACGGCTGGGCCTCGACCCGGACGACTACCTCGACCGGCTGACGCAGTACCAGCGGCTCTTCGTGACCGGGATCGGCCTGCCGCACGGCCGGGTCTGGGTCACCGAGGACACCAGCGCCGTCGCCGTCTGGACCACGCCGGCCACTCCCCCGGACGCCTTAGCCGCGTACGCCGACGAACTCACGAGACTCGCGGGGTCGCGGGCAGCACTGGCCAAGGAGTGCGAGCAGGCAATGGGCGTCTTCCGGCCGCGCGAGCCGGTCTGGTTCCTCGCTCTGGTCGGCGTCGATCCGGACCGCCAGAACCAGGGACTGGGCCGAGCCGTCATCACTCCCGGCCTGGCCGCCGCCGACGCCGAGCACTCCCCGGCGTTCCTCGAAACCCACGAACCCGCCAACCTCACCTTCTACGAGTCCCTCGGCTTCACGGTCACCGCCGAACTGGAACTCCCCCACCACGGCCCCATCCACTACGCCATGTACCGCCCACCCCACTGAGGAGAGGCGCCCCGCGAGACGCCTCTCCCGGGCCAGGTCAGGGGTTGAGGAAGCTGGCGTGGGGTGGTTGGTTGTACGCGGTGTTCTGCCAGGCGACGGCGACCCGGTACATGCGGTCCTGCATCAGGGAGACGCGCGAAATACTCGTCGAGTCGGTGGTCGAGTAGATCCGCAACGCCGTGTCGTCCGAGGTCGGCCAGATGACCTCCTCGCGCCAGTCGCCGAGGATGTCGGCCTGCAGCGCCGGCGTGGCCTTGGTGCCGTTGTTGGAATGCACGCCGCTTGCCGTCAGCAACCGGGTGTCGCCGGCGGTGCCGTACTTGTCGATGTGGGTGCCGTCCAGCAACTCGCGCTGCCCGTCGCCGTCCCACCAGATCACGAAGTTCGTCGACCCGGGTTTCCGGCCGGCGACCTGCGCACCGTTCGTCGCCGAACGCAGCCCGGCCACCGCCGACGACCACACCTCGGCGCCGGCATTGCCTGACCAGATGTCATCGCCAACAGCACGACCGTTGTCACAGCCACACGAGGCAGCACGCCATATTGTCTGACCAGTACGCGCGTCGGCCACCCAGTCAGCGGGCTTGGAACTGTCCTCGGACGGTTTGAACACCTCGAGACCGGCGCGACTCGGCACCAGATCGCCGACGTGGTACGCGTCGCCGTGACCCAGTCCGTTGGTCCACAAACCGTTGCCGTTGTCATCGATCGCCATCGCGCCGTACATGATCTCGTCGCGGCCGTCGTTGTCGACATCGGCGATGGACAACTGGTGGTTGCCCTGCCCGGTCCACGCCGACCCGTTGGTCGAACTGTTGCTGTCGAACGTCCAGCGCCGAGTCAGCGTCCGGTTCGAGTAGTCCCACGCGGAGATCACCGACCGGGTGTAGTAGCCGCGGGCCTCGATGATGCTCGGCCTCGCTCCCGAGACGTACGCCGTACCGGCAAGGAACCGGTCGACACGGTTGCCGTACGAGTCGCCCCACGACGAGACCGTGCCGCGCGGCGGGACGTAGTTGGCGGTCGCCAGCACCTCACCAGTGGTGCCGCTGAACACGGTCAGATACTCCGGACCGGTGAGGATGTAGCCGGACGAGTTCCGGTGGTCGGCGTTCGCGTCGCCGATCACCTGGCCGGTGCCGGAACGCGAGCCGTCGGCGGTCTTCACCGCGACCTCCGCGCGGTTGTCACCGTCGTAGTCGAAGACCTGGAACTGGGTGTAGTGCGCACCCGCGCGGATGTTGCGGCCGAGGTCGATCCGCCATTTGCGGGTGCCGTTGAGTTCGTACGCGTCGAGGTAGACGTTGCCGGTGTACCCGGCCTGCGAGTTGTCCTTCGCGTTCGTCGGGTCCCATTTCAGGACGATCTCGTACGCACCGTCGGCGTCGAGGTCGGCGACGGACGCGTCGTTGGCCGTGTAGGTGTAGGCAACACCGTCGGGCGTCGTACCGCCCGCTGGCTTCTGGATCGGGACGTCCTGACTAGTCGCCAGGGTGGACACCTCGCCATCGGCTGCCATGGTTTCCATACCGCCGGCCAGCGGGTGAACGCTGTAGCGCGTTGGCCGGAGCTCCGGGGTCGAGGTAGTTGGTGACCTTGGTCGTCGCGATCCGGGTGGCGTCGCGATAGACGGCGTACTCGATCCCCGCGGGATCGTCGTGCAGCAACCGCCAGGACAGGAAGTTGCCCTTGGCCGTCCGCAGGCTGACCAGACCACGATCGAGGTTGGCCGTGTCGGTGGGGACGATGTTGTTCAGGGCCGTGGCTGGGTCCGAGGTGGGTTCGGCCGCCGGCGTGGCTTGCGCGTGGACCGCCGTGAGTCCGGCGGTGACGGTGGTGATCGCGACCGCAGTGGCGACAAGAGGATTGAGACGTTTCATCGTGACCATCCAGGTGTGGGCGGGGACTGGAAAGCGTTTCCCGAAAGGTAGAAGACGCCTCTGTGCGTGTCAATAGCGCTACCCAGGGTGAATCGTTCGAATTTGACGAGCGGTGAACCGGGTCGGCGTGTCAGAGTCCTGCGGTGACCTCGACGAATGAGCAGGCTGCCGCGTTGCTGGCGGCGTACGACGACCAATTGCGCGGCGCGGGCGAGAGCGCTGACGTACCGACGAGCCAGGACGGACCGGTGATTCGGGTCGAGTACCCGAGTCGCGGGTTCGCGAGCTATCGCTCGCTCGAGGGCCTCGACGGCGCCGAGGTGGATGCGTTGATCGCACGGCAGCGGGACTACTTCGCCGCCAAGGGCAAGGCGGTCGAATGGAAGCTGCGCGGCCATGACCTGCCGGCGGACCTTCCGGACCGACTGCGTGCGGCCGGCTTCGAGCCCGAGGACGAGGAGACCGTCCTCATCGCAGAGAGCGCAGCGATCGCCGAACGCCTCCGCGGCCGCGAATCCGTGGACGGCGTCACTGTGCGCCTGACCACGGACGAGGGCGACTTCGCGCGAATCGCCGCGATGGAGTCCACCGTCTGGGGCGAGGACTGGTCCTGGCTGACCGACGAGCTGGTCCGACACAAAGCGAGCGGACTCACCGACATCTTCGTCGCCGAAGCCGCCGGCCAAGTCGTCTCCGCGGCGTGGGCCGTCTACAAGAAGGGCACCGACTTCACCGGCCTCTGGGGCGGCTCAACGCTCCCCGAATGGCGCGGCAAGGGCATCTACAAGGCGCTCGTCGCAGTCCGCGCAGCCCGAGCAGTCGAACTCGGCTACAAGTACCTCCAGGTAGACGCCTCCGCCGACAGCTCCCCCATCCTCCAACGCCTAGGCTTCCTGCCCGTCACCACAACCACCCCCTGGGTCCACACCCCCGCCTAACACTGGCGCTGGCGGGGATGCTCCACCCCCCGCCCAACCACACCGGGGTTAGCGGGAGGCGGCGGGGCGGAGCCAGCGGAATGCGCGGCGGGCGGTGCTTGTGTCCTGCGCGGGCTGCGGCTGGTTGCGACGCTTGGCCGCGCGACGGCTGGGTTGCTTGGGTGGGATGGTGGGCTCGGTCTTGCCGAAGTGGCTGAGGGAGACCATCAAGTTCAGCGGTTCCATCTGTCCGTCCTCCAGATCCGGGCGCCCCTGTGGGTGCCTACATCCAGACGTCGGAGCCGATCGCCACTTCTTGACATCCGCGTCGCGTCGGAGTCGAAACTCACTCTCCGTGTCGCGCGGTCACTCGGAGTCCTTCTCGGTGGCCTGGACCAGGCGGCGGAGGAGGGCTTCCAGCCGGATTTGGTCGCTGGAGGAGAGTTCGTGGATCAAGGTCTGCTCGACGTGCTGGATCTGGTCGATGCCTTGTTCCCAGAGCTTGTGGCCGGCGGGGGTGAGAGTCGCGCCGACCTTGCGGCGGTCGTCGCGGTCGTGGGTGCGTTCGACGTAACCGCGTTTCTCGAGGGCGTCCAGGCGGTTGGTGAGTGCCGCCGCTGACATGCCCAGCTGCTTGGCCAACTCCCCCGGCGTGGCGCGGTACGGCGTACCTCCGCGACGGAGCATGTGGAGCGTCTTGAACTCCCACCACTGCAATCCGTACTCCGCCAGCACCGCGTCCCGGTGCCGATCAAGGTACTTCGCCAGCACCTGCAACCGAACCGCGATCCCTTCGACCCGCCGATCCAGGTCGGGCAGCTCGTTGGCCCAGAGGTCGACATGGTCATCCACTGAATCCTTCACCCGTCTAACTTTTCAGCGACTGAAGGTTAGTTGTCAAATATTTCGACGTCGAAATACTCTGCGGGCATAGTCACTGCTCACCCCGTGAGGACATTCCATGGCCCAGCTCGCCGTACCCGCAGCCATCACCGCCGCCACCCACCTGATGCGCGCCGCTCAGTGGACCGCCGCAACCGACCTCCTCCGCGCCACCACCACCGACGACCCAGCCGACCAGCGCGCCTTGAGCCTTGCGCTGGCCGAGGTCGCCGTAGACCGAGACTTTGCCCAGCAGACGGACCATGCCACCCCGGCGCTGGCCGCCGCGGCCGAAGCCCTCAACGCGTTGCCCGACACGACGGCTGCCTGGGACCTGGAGCTGCTCAACCTCCGGAAGACGTACTCAGGCCAGCTCTTCCGCGCATCGCAGCAGCCGGACACCGGAGGCGGTGGTGAGGAACAGGACCCGCACCGTGATCGGGCGGAGCTGGCGGAGTGGGCGGACAGACTGCGGGAGCGAGCGCCTGATGGGGTGCGGCGCGGGATGACGTGCTTCTACGCGGGAGTCATTGCCGACAACCTGCTCGGCAAGCACGAGACTGCGTTCGCCTGCTACACCGAAACCCTCGAGCTCGGGGAAGCAGGTGGGGACGATCTGCTGGCTTCGTTGGCGTTGCGGCACCTCGGGGACCATGCGCACACGGCCGGCGATCTCGCGCTGGCGCGGCAGCAGTGGGAGCGGTCGACGGAGCTCCGGCAGAAGGTGGGTCACCTCTTGGGTGCGCTGGCCCAGCAGACGTTGCTGGCGGTGCTTCTCCGGGATGAGGGCGACGCGGCCGGCTCGCGTGCACTCGCGACCGAGGTGCACAGGTGGTCCGGCCAGGTGGGCCTGTCGTTCATCAGCAACCAGACCGCCGAGCTGATGGGCTGAGTGCATCGCTCAGGGTCGTGCGGGAGTTCCTGGGGCGGCGAACGGGAGGCCGAACTCGGCGGGGACGCCGGGGCTGTACATCACGTGGTTGGGCGGGCCGGTCAACCCCATGAGACCGACTGAGGCCAGGAGGCCTTGGTCGTCGAACCGCACCAACTCGGCCGTGTGGAGGGACCAGGGCGGGTGTTCATTGGGGAGGTACCAGGTGCGGCGGGCTCGGCGGGTGTGGAGGCCCCAGCGGGCGGTGAGGAAGTGTTCGAGGGGGCCGGGCTCCAACGGTTGGCCTGTCCGTACGCCGATCGTGCTGGCGGCTTGGACACCTGGCCAGCGGACGGTCGACGTGTAGGTGTGGTGGTTGCCATCAGCAACATGAGTCATACGGGCCCAGCGGTACGGGAGGCCGAAGACGGTTCGGGCGGCCGCAACGACGGCCAGGCGGTCGGCGTCCAGGCTGAGGAACACCACACCGCGACGGCCCGAGGTGTCGACGGAGTACAGGCGGATGTTGGTCTCCAGGAACGTGCCCCAGTACGGGACGGCCGGGCCGTGCGCGAGGCCGGTGTCGACCATCCGGAAGGGCACCAGGCCGACGTACGTGCGTCCCTCGAAGGTGTCCGGCGCGACACCGGGTGGGAAGAAGTTCGCGACCTCGGACGGGTCCACGGACCAGTGCAGGAAGGTCAGGTCACGCCACCCCTGCCGCAGAATCCGCGGTCGCCGAAGCGCAGGTGCCTCGGGCCAGATCGAGTCCACCGGCTCAGTCGGCGTTGGGCCGGACCTCGCAGGTCGGGCGGCCGTCGTTCAGTTGGCAGACGATGTACGGCGTACCGTCGCCGGACTCACCGGTCGCACGCCACGGCATGACCGCGTCGCCACTGAGCAGCGTGTCGAGGGTCTGGAGCTCCGGATCGCGCTGCTCGGCGTGGTGCCGGTACCCGGCGGCTCCGAGCGCCAGCGCGATCGCCATGCCGAGCAGATTCACCTCGGTCGGCTGATCCGGAGCGACCGAATCAGCCGCCGGCTCGAGCCTGATCCCGTGATCCGGAACCTCGACGATCCGCGCGACGTACCTGCCAGCTGTCATGGCACCGAGCGTAGACCCAGAGGTCACCAACTGTCCGCTACTGCTCCTACCGTGGGTGGAATGGAGATCAGGGAGTTTCGGGCCGAGGTTCCGCAGAGTGAGCTGGACGAGCTGCAGCAACGGCTGGAAGCGACCAGATGGCCTGATCAACTGCCGGATGTGCAGTGGTCGTACGGCGTGGAGCTCGGCCGCCTGCAGGAGCTCGTCCACCATTGGCGGACGTCGTACGACTGGAGGCGGCTCGAGCAGAGGATCAATGCATTGCCGCAATTCGTGACGGAGATCGACGGTCAGCGCGTGCACTTCATGCACATCAAGCCGGGGGTCAAGAACCCAGTCCCGCTGCTGATGCTGCATGGGTGGCCAGGTGCGGCCAGCGACTTTCTCCAGCTGGTCGAGCCACTCAAGGACAGCGGGTTCGAGCTGGTGATTCCGACGATGCCCGGGTTCGGGTTCTCCGGGCCGACGGCGACGACCGGGTGGGGTGTCGACCGGATCGCCAGGGCGTGGGCCACGTTGATGGAACGGCTGGGATATCAGCGGTACGGCGTCCACGGCTACGACTGGGGTGCGCGGATCGCCCCCGCGTTGGCCCGCCTCGTGCCGGACCGGGTGATCGGGCTGCATCTCGACAGTTTCGTCGCGTTCCCGACCGGCGACGAGGAGTTCACCGAGGCGGAGCGCGAGCGTCTGGCCGGCCTCGATCGGTGGGCCGGCGAGCGATCCGGATACGCGTCGATCCAGGGCACCCGGCCGCAGACCCTCGCCTATGCGTTGGTCGACTCCCCCGTCGGCCAGCTCGCCTGGAATCTCGAGTGGTACGACGACTACGGCCATCGAGTCGGTGTCATCGGCAACGACCCGATCCTGGACTCGGTGACGCTGACCTGGTTGACCGGCACGGCGGGATCGCAAGCACGCCTCTATCGCGAGGCGCAGTCGACCTGGACAGCTGAGATCCCCTACTGCCCCGTGCCGACCGGGATCGTGGTCTTCCCCGGTGACGCGACCGTCCGCAAGCTCGCCGAGCGCGAGCACAACGTCGTGCACTTCCAGGAGTTCGACCGCGGCGGACACTTCGCCGCCCTGGAGGTCCCCGACCTGGTGATCGGAGACCTCCAACAGTTTTTCAGAGGACTCTAGGAAGAGAACGCGGCGTCGAAGGAAGCGGTCGGCGGGTCGAAGGCCAGCGAGCGGACGAACTGGAGCGCTTCGGCCGCGCCGACCAGGCGGTCCATCCCGGCGTCTTCCCATTCCACCGAGATCGGGCCGTCGTACCCGATCGTGTTCAGCATCCGGAAGCACGCCTCCCACGGGACGTCGCCGTGACCGGTGGACACGAAGTCCCAGCCGCGGCGCGGGTCGCCCCAGGCCAGGTGCGAACCCATCCGGCCGTTGCGTCCGTTGCCGACCTGGCGCTTCGCGTCCTTGCAGTCGACGTGGTAGATCCGGTCCTTGAAGTCCCACAGGAAACCGACCGGGTCGAGGTCCTGCCAGACGAAGTGTGACGGGTCCCAGTTGAGCCCGAACGCCTCCCGATGCCCGATCGCCTCCAGCGTCGCGGTGGTCGACCAGTAGTCGTAGGCGATCTCGGACGGGTGCACCTCGTGGGCGAACCGGACACCGACCTCGTCGAACACATCGAGGATCGGGTTCCACCGGTCCGCGAAGTCCTTGTAGCCGGCCTCGATCATGGCCGGCGGCACCGGCGGGAACATCGCGATGGTCTTCCAGATCGCCGAACCGGTGAACCCGACGACCACGTCGACGCCGAGGGCGCGAGCCGCCCGAGCGGTCGTCTTCATCTCCTCGGCGGCACGTTGCCGCACACCCTCGGGGTCGCCATCGCCCCAGATGTGCGCCGGCAGGATCGCCTGGTGGCGCTGGTCGATCGGGTCGTCGCAGACCGCCTGGCCGAGCAGGTGGTTGGAGATCGTCCACACCTTGAGGTTGTACTTGTCCAGGATGTCGCGGCGGTCGCGGACATACGCGTCGTCCTCGGCGGCACGCCGTACGTCGAGATGGTCACCCCAGCAGGCGATCTCCAGCCCTTCGTAGCCCCACGAGGCAGCCAGCCGGGCCACCTCCTCGAACGGCAGGTCGGCCCACTGGCCGGTGAACAGGGTGATCGGTCGAGCCATGTCCTCTACTCCTTCGTCGAACCGGTTCTTCTGGTACTGCGTTCAGCCGGGGCGAGCTGTGGATCGGAGATGCCGGGGTGTCCCCGGCGGCGCCTGGAGCGCGGGGCGGCGCCGGGGACGGGGACCGGGTGGTCCCCCGCCGGCCGCGGGAGAGCGCGCTGCCGACCCCTGCTGGGGCCGAACCAGCCGGGACGGCGGCAGGTGTCGCGATCTCCCACGGCGACGTCATCAGGCCAGCCCGGCCTTCAGGTCCTGGCCGACGGCGGTGAGCAACGTGCGGGCCGGTACGTCGCTGACAGTCCGGGCCTTGGCGAGGAACAGGTCGAGGGCGACGGCCGCCACAGCCGGCTGGTTGCGACGGACAGCACGCTCCGCCAAGCCCAGCTGGACTTTCATCACCGTGGCAGTTGCCAACGGCACCGTCCCGGCGACCTGGTAGCGATCCACCAGCTTGACCGCCTCCGGGTACGACACGACCACCGTGAACGGCACCGTGGTCACCGACTTGTTGCCTGCGACATCCACAGCCGACGCCGTCAGCTCGTGCGCCCCAAGACCGAGGACTGCACCGTCGAGCTTCCCGGCCGGCGACAGCGCGCGGCCATCGACCGCGAGCGTCACGTCCCCGGCCGGACCAGACAACGCATCCGACGCCGTGGCCGCAACCGCAGCAACCGAGGCCACCCCGAGCGACCCGCCGGCAGCCACCCCGGTGACCGCTACGACAGGCGCCGTACGGTCGATCTTCACCGTGGTCGACTCGGCCGTCGACACGTTCCCCGCAGTGTCACTAGCCCGCACCTGGATCGTGTGCGTGCCGTCAGCAGACAACGTCACCGGAGCCGTGTACTCGGACCAGTCGCCGGTACCGACCTTCTGCTCCACGTACACCTGCCCCGCCTGGTCGTCCGTCGCCATCGCGGTAGCAACAACGGGAGCGGTCCACCACCCACCGAGCCCGGAAGGGGTCGACGGATTCAGCGACAGATTGACCGACGGAGCCACCGTGTCCCGGACCAACTTGAAGTAGTCGAACCGCGCCGTCTTCGACGCGACCTGATCCGCCCCGAAGGCGTACACACCGAACGAGGCCGACTCGAGCGCCGGGTTGGTCACCGCCGGCAGCGCGGTCCACGCCACGCCATCGGCACTGTAGGACCCGGTGAACGTCGACCCGCTCTTCGCCAACCGCAGGTGCCAGACACCCTGCGTCGCCGCAGCGTTCGGCGCCGGCTCGACCACCGCATCCGCGACCTCACTCCGCAACTCCAGCCCACGTGTCACCGCGGACCCGGCTGCGTTGGTCGTCAGATAGTCGAGCTTCACGTAGTTGGCGTCATCGGCGTACACCATCAACCCGGCCTGCTGGTACCGCTCGTCGAACGCCGACGCGTCCACCTTCGTCTCGATCGTCCAGTCACCGTCCGGCGCCGGCTGCAGCATCAGGTTCTTCGGATTGGTGTTCCCGCCCTGGTAGATGTCGCCATTGCCGGTGTCGATCTCCAGAGCATCACCCGCCACCCGGAAGGCCGCCGGATCGGGCCGTACGACGCCCGACCACCGGCACGCGTCCAGCGTCGTACCCGCGAACTCGTCATCCGGGGCCGGCTGCTCGGCGGTGTCGTCCGGCGTGATGATGAAGTGGTCGAACGACGCCGTGATCGGCAACGCCTCGGCCCGGTTCGTCAGCCCGAACAGCCCGATCCGCGGATTCGAGATCCCGGCCAGCTGCTTGGTCTCCGGCATCTCCGTGAACGTCGCGCCATCCGCACTGTAGGCAGCCTTCAAGGACGACCCGTCCGAGGTGAACCGCACCCACACGGTGTCCGGGTACGACGCACCCAGGTTGGCCGTGTTCGACGCGGCGACCTCATTCGGTACGCCGGCCTCCTCGCGAATGAACTGGAAGATCCGGTCCGCCGCCGACGGCGATCCGGTCGACCGGCCCTGGAGCACCATCTTGGCGTAGTTGTCGTCGTCGCCGTACACGATCAATCCGGCTTGCTGATACGCCAGCCGGGCGGGCAACGTGAGCTTCGTCGTCGCCTGCCAGGCACCCGCCGGCAACGGCTGCAGCACGATGTTCGGCGTGCTCGAGTTGCCGGTCCCGTAGATGTCGGTCGCCGTCAACGGGATCGACAGATTGCCGTCGGCAACCGACAGCTCCTGGTTGCCCCGGACAACAGCGGACCATCGTTCGGTGTCGAGCGCCGTACCGTCGAACCCGTCGGACCGTCCGGTGAGACAGGCCGGCAGCGAAGGCGAATCCACAGTCACCGTCACGGTCACCGAACCCGCTGCACCGCGGGCATCCGTCACCGTCACCTTGGCAGCGAAACTCCCAGCCGTCGTGTAGGTGTGACTCACCGACGCACCGGTAGCGGTGGCTCCGTCTCCGAAGCTCCATGCGTAGGTCAACGGCAGGTCACCCTCGGCATCGGTCGCAGCCGCTGTGAAGTCGACCTTCAACGGAGCCTTGCCCTGCGTCACCGATGCCGATGCGGTGACCGTGGGCCGCTGATTCTCCGTCACACCCTTCCCGATAAAGCGAACCCAGTTGACGTTCAGCTGCCCGGTCGTCTTGACGAAGTACAGCGGACCGCTCGCCAGCGAAGCCCCACTGACGTCGCCCGTGAAGTCGCCGTACGTCTGCCATCCACCTGTCGGAGACACCTGAATCGTCGCCACCACCGGGCCATCAGTAGGCGAACCCTGACGGACCTGCACCGTCGCGCCCGCCTCCGGGGATGCAGCCCGCAACTGAATCTGATCGATCAGCGTCAGGTTGGTCGGCTTCCAACCCCACCAGTCGCCGTCCTCGATCCACCCGATGTTCTTGCCACCGCCGGCCACATCGCCGGTGTCCTCAACCTGTACGCCGGGTGTCGATCCTGGTCCGCCGGTCTCGGTGAAGTACTCCGCCTCACGCGTCTTCGGCTGCAGTTGCACGACCTTCTGCGTGGTGATCGTCCCCGTCCCCGGCGCGCCCTTGTCCGTGTACGTCACGGTGACGATGCCGAAGATGTTCGCGCCGACGTGCCCTTGGTCGCCAGGTAGCGGGAATGTCCCCTCACACCCGCGGTACTGCTCATAGCCGTGCGCGTGCTCATCATGCCCGAGCGCCGGCTGGGTGATCACGTCATTGCAATCGACCACCCCGTCCTCGGGGTCGGTCACTGTCACCTTGTAGCGGATGGTGTCCCCGAAGTCGAAGAACCCACCGTCAACCGGAGCCTGCACGGTGATCGTCGGTGCCGTGTTCCCGGCCGTGATCGTCCGGTTCGACACCGCCGTACGCCCGTCCGGATCGCTCACCGTCAGGCGAGCCGTGAACACGCCAGGCGTCGCATAGGTGTACGACGGTTTGGCCTCGGTGCTGTCCGTCGTACCGTTGCCGTCGAAGTCCCAGGCCAGCGTGATCGGTTGTCCGTCCGGATCTCGCGAACCGGTCGAGTCGAAGGCAACCGTCAGCGGCGCCGGGCCCGACGTCTTGTCCGTGCTGAACTGCGCGATCGGCGCCCGATTCCCTTGCACGTAATCGATCCGGTAGATCCCCGAGTCGGCGTTGTTACCGCCGAACCCGCTCCCCCACTCGATCACATACAAGGCACCATCGGGTCCGAACTGCAGTGCGTGCGGCCGGATGAAGCTCTGCTTCTGCAGCATCCGCGACACGTCGACCACACCGCTGCGCTCGTCGTTCAACTGCACCGAGAACAGCCGGCTGTCGTTCCAGTCCGCCCACACCGCCTTGCCGTCGAAGTACGCCGGCCACTTCCGATCCGACGTGCTGTCGGCGTTGTACTGATACGCACCACTCGTCATCGGTGCACCACTGCCACCGATCTCCGGTACGCCGGTCGTCGACTTGCCCATCCACAGAGTCGCCGGGATCGCCGCCGGCAACTGCGTGATGCCGGTGTTGTTCGGCGACTCGTTGACCGGTGCGTTGCAGTTGAACACAGCACCCGACGTCCCGGTGGCGAAGTCGTGGTCGTTGTACGGCGTGTTGTTGCCGACGCAGTACGGCCAGCCGTAGAACCCCGGCTTGTCGAGGATGTCCCACTCGACCCGCCCGTCCGGCCCGCGCGTCGGAGACACCCCGCCCGCGTCCGGTCCGTAGTCCGCGACGAACAAATGGTTCGTGGTTGGGTCGATCCCGATCCGGAACGGATTCCGGAAGCCCATCGCGTAGATCTCCGGCCGCGTCTTCGCCGTACCCGCCGCGAACATGTTGCCGGCCGGGATCGTGTACGTGCCGTCCGCCTCCGGGTGGATGCGGAGGATCTTCCCGTTCAGGTTGTTGCTGTTGGCAGCACTGCGCTGCGAGTCCCACGCGGCCCGTCCGGACCGCTCGTCGATCGGCGTGTATCCGTCGGAGTCGAACGGATTGCTGTTGTCGCCGGTGGCCACGAAAAGGTTGCCCTGACCGTCGAACTCCAGCGCACCACCCGCGTGACAACACTGATCCCGCTGCGTGTCGATCCGCAGTACCTGCTTCTCACTCGCGAGGTCGAGGGTGTCACCAGTCACCTTGAACCGCGAGACCCGGTCGAAGGGCTCGGTGCCCGCCGGGGAGTAGTACAGGTATAGAGAGCCGTTCTCGGCGAAGGCAGGATCCAGCGCGATCCCGAGCAGCCCGAACTCCTGCCCGGTGTAGACGTTCAGCGTGCCGGCAGTCACCACGGAACCGTCCGGCTTGACGATCTTCACCGCGCCGTTCCGGTCGATGTAGAAGACCCGGCCGTCACCGGCGATCGCGAGCTCCATCGGGTTCGACGTGTCGTCGTCCAGCGTCACCTTCTGGTAGCTGTCACTCAGGGACGCGCCACAGTCGGCGGCCTCCACACCAGCGGCAGTCTTGATCCCGCCCAACAACAGCTGCCGGAAGGCCGGTTCGGCGTACGACGCGATCGTGTGCCCCATGCCCGTGTACCAAGCCCGGCCACCGTCATAGTCCTGACACCACGTGATCGGGTGCTCCGGACCCATGTTCCCGCCCGTGTACGACGATTCGTCGAGCGAGGCGAGGACGTGGACCGAGTCGCGCGGGTTGGTGCGGTAGTTGTACCACTCGTCCGTGCGCTGCCAGATCGTCGGCGCTTCCGCCGTCGACGGGTGGGCGTGGTCTTCAACCTTCACCGTGCCGGCCGGCGTACCCGGTGGGTGACTGTCGAAGTAGCTGCCGACGAGCTCGCCGTACCAGGGCCAGTCGTACTCGGTGTCGGACGCGGCGTGCACACCGGCGTACCCGCCACCGGCCCGGATGTACCGCTCGAAGGCGGCCTGCTGGTCGGCGTTCAGTACGTCGCCAGTCGTCGACATCCAGATGACCACCTCGTACTTGGCCAGCTCGGTGTCGTTGAACAGCGACGCATCCTCGGTCGCGGTGACGGTGAAGTTGTTCGCCGCGGCGAGTTCGGTGATCGCCTGGATGCCGGCCGGGATCGAGTCGTGCCGGAACCCGGCGGTCTTGCTGAAGATCAGTGCATTGAACGTCTCGTCACCGTGGCCGGGATGAGCCCGGGCCGGTAGGGGTATCAGCAGTGTCGCGATCAGGGCGAGCACGAGCGCACGAATCACCGTGCCGTGCCTGCGTAGCTGGATCATGCGGAGCTCCTCATGGGTCGGATAAGGTGCGCGCTCCATCAGTCGGGGCGGGAAAGACCCCAGCTACTACAAGTCCCGTGCTCTGCCCTGCGCGGGAGTCAGTACTCTCTCCAAATCAGGCTGGTCAGCGAACGCCGAGCAGGTGCTCCATCGCCAGCTGGTCCAGCTTCTCGAACCCGAGACCGCGCTCGGCCAGCGCCTCCCGGTCGTACTTCTCGTTGCGGAGGTCGGCCAGCGTCTCACCCTCGGCCAGGGTGGGCTCGGACAACTCCGCGACCTTGGCCGCGGCCAGCGCCTCGGCCACCTCCGGGTCGGCCCGGAACGCCGCCACCTTGTCGCGAAGGATCAGGTAGTTCCGCATACAGCCACGCGCGGTCTCCCAGACGCCTTCCTCGTCCTCGGTCCGCGGCGGCTTGTAGTCGAAGTGCACGTAACCGTCGTACCCGGGCCGGCCGTCGGTGCCCTGCAGCACGTCGACGGTCCAGAACGCCTCGCGCAGGTTGCCGGCGCCGAAGCGCAGGTCCTGGTCGAACCGCGGACCGTGCTGCCCGTTCAGGTCGATGTGGTACAGCTTCCCGTGCCACAGCGCCTGAGCGATACCGTGCGCGTAGTTCAGCCCGGCCATCTGCTCGTGCCCGACCTCGGGGTTGATGCCGACCAGTTCCGGATCGGCGAGATCGTTGATGAAGGCAATCGCGTGGCCGATCGACGGCAGCAAGATGTCACCGCGCGGCTCGTTCGGCTTCGGCTCGATCGCGAACCGGATGTTGTAGCCCTGCGCCCGCACGTACGCACAGAGCAGGTCCATCGACTCCTTGTACCGGTCGAGGGCCGCGTTGACGTCCTTCGAGCCGCCGGACTCGGCACCTTCACGACCGCCCCAGAGCACGTACGTCGACGCGCCCAGCTCAGCCGCAAGGTCGAGGTTGCGCAGCACCTTGGACAGTGCGTACCGCCGTACCGACCGGTCGTTCGCGGTCAGGCCGCCGTCCTTGAACACCGGGTGGCTGAACAGGTTCGTGGTCGCCATCTCGACCACGATGCCGGTGTCGGCCAGTGCCTTGGTGAACCGCTCGAGCACCTGCTGCCGGGTGCCGTCGTCGGGCACCACGTCGTCGTCGTGGAACGAGATCGCCGCGGCACCCAGTTCCGCGAGCTTCTCCACCGCGTAGACCGGGTCCATCGCCGGGCGGACCGCCGTACCGAAGACGTCGACGCCCTGCCAGCCGATCGTCCACAGACCGAACGAGAACTTGTCGTCCCTGGTCGGGGTATAGCTCTTCATTCAGGAATCTCCTGCCATTGTCGTGAGGTCGAACTGGCCTCGACCGCGGCCAGCACCCGCTGGACCCGCAGCCCGTCGGCGAACGACGGTGTCGGATCGGCTTCATCGGCGATCGCGGTGACCAGGTCGACGACCTGATGGGTGAACCCGTGCTCGTAACCGAGCAGGTGGCCGGGCGGCCACCACGCTCCGACGTACGGGTGGGCGGACTCGGTGGCGAGGATCCGCCGGAAACCGGCGGTGCGCGCGTCCTCGGTCGCGTCGTAGAAGTGCAGGAGGTTCATGTCCTCGAAGTCGAACGCGAGGCTGCCCAGGCTGCCGTTGATCTCGATCCGGATCGCGTTCTTCCGGCCGGTGGCGAAGCGGGTCGCCTCGAAGACGCCGAGTGCACCGGAGCCGAACCTGGCCAGGAACACGGCCGCGTCGTCGACCGTGACCGGTCCCCGTTCGCTGCCCGCCGTACCGGCCAGACCGGAGTGCTCGGCCGCGACCGGGCGCTCCTTCACGAACGTCTCCAGCTGACCGCTCACCTCGGCGATGTTGTCGCCGGTGATGAACTGGGTCAGGTCGATGATGTGCGCACCGATGTCACCGAGCGCGCCGGAGCCGGCCTTCTCCTTGTCCAGCCGCCACGACAGCGGCGCCTCCGGGTCGGCGATCCAGTCCTGCAGGTACTGCGCCCGGACGTGCCGGATCGTCCCGAGTTTGCCCTCGGCGACGAGCTGGCGGGCCAGCGCGATCGCCGGCACCCGGCGGTAGGTGAACCCGACCATCGACCTGATCCCCTTGGCCGCCGCCGCGTCGGCCGCCGCCGTCATCGCCTCGGCCTCCTCGACCGTGTTGGCCAGCGGCTTCTCGCACAGCACGTGCTTACCGGCCTCGAGGGCGGCGATGGCGATCTCGGCGTGGCTGTCCCCCGGCGTACAGACGTCGATCAGCTGGATGTCGTCGCGGCCGAGCAGCTTGCGCCAGTCGGTCTCGGTCTCCGTCCAGCCGAGCTTGGTCGCCGCGGCCGCGACCGCCTCGGGGTTGCGGCCGCAGAGCACGTTCATCGCCGGATTCAGCGGCAGGTCGAAGAAGCGCGGCGCGCTCCGCCAGGCCTGCGAATGGGCCGCACCCATGAACGCGTAGCCGATCAGGCCGATGCCCAGGTCTGTCATTGTCGAGACTCTCCTTTAGCTCGCAGTCAGCTTTCGAAGGCAGTGGGCAGGTACTGGTCCACGTTGTCCTTGGTCACCACCGGCGCGTACAGCTGGATGGTGCGCGGCACCTCGACCTCCACCAGGTCGCCGAGGGCCTTCTTCTGCACCAGCAGCCGGGCCAGCCGGACACCGTCCGCACCCTGCGTGGACGGGTAGATGACGGTGGCCCGCAGCAGGCTGGTGCCGGACTTGATGTCCCGCATCACGTTCGCCGAGCCGGCCCCGCCGACCACGAAGAACTCCTTGCGGCCGGAGTTCTTGATCGCGGCCATCACGCCGACACCCTGGTCGTCGTCGTGGTTCCAGATGGCGTCGAGCTTGGGAGCCGCCTGCAGCAGGTTGGCGGCGGCCTTCTCACCGGACTCGACGGTGAACTCGGCGGCGACCCGGTTGCTCACCTTCAGGCCGCAGTCGGCCAGCGCCTCCTTGAAGCCCTGGCTGCGGGCCTGGGTCAGCGGCAGCGAGTCGATCCCGGCGATCTCGGCGATCACCGCGTCCTTCTTCCCCTTCATCTCCTTGCAGATGTAGGTTCCGGCCGAGACCCCCATCCCCTTGTTGTCACCGAGGATCGTGGTCCGGGCGGCGAACGTGCTGTCGAACTCCCGGTCCACGTTCACCACCGTGATACCGGCCTCCATCGCCTTGATCGCCACCGGGGTGAGCGCGGCGCCGTCGAACGGCAGCAGCACGATCGCGTCGACCTTCTGGTTGATGAAGGTCTCCACCTGGCTGATCTGCAGGTTCACATCGTTGGTGCCCTCGGCAACGATCAGCTCGACGTCGGAGTACTTCTTCGCCTCCGCCTGGGTGGCCTTGGTGATGGCACCCATCCAGCCGTGGTCGGCCGCCGGTGCGGAGAACCCGATCCGGACCTTCTGGCCGGGTTCGTCGTTCTTGCCGGACGCGACCCCCTGAGGTGCGGCGGCGTTGTCTTCCTTCTCGGCCTCCGGGGTGTTGCTGGTGCATGCTGCCAGCGCGACCATGCTCAAACCGGCGATGATCAGGGTACGGACGGAACGTGCGGACATCATTGTCCTCCTAGGTGTTCAGAGTTCGAGCGGCGAGACGTTGCTGCAGCAGGACCGCGATCACGATGATCAGACCCTTGGCCACCGACTGGGCGGAGATGCTCAGGTTGTTCAGCGTGAAGACGTTGTTGAGAGTGGTGAAGATCAGGACGCCGAAGACGGTGCCGACGATGGTCCCGCGACCACCGGACAGCAGCGTGCCGCCGATCACC
Organism: Kribbella steppae; assembly: GCF_004342025.1. Lineage (GTDB taxonomy): Bacteria > Actinomycetota > Actinomycetes > Propionibacteriales > Kribbellaceae > Kribbella > Kribbella steppae. The sequence goes on from NZ_SLWN01000004.1 coordinate 190,132, forward strand.
ACGGCCGCGATCGCGTCCAGTTCGTACAGCTGACCGTGGGTCGCGCTGCCGGTCGTCGTCCGGGCCATCAGCATCACCGCGGCGATCCCGCAGCACAGCCCGCACAGGACGTAGAGGGCGACGGTGTGACGCTGGACCTTGATCCCGGCGAGGCGGGCGGCTTCGGCGTTGCCGCCGACGGCGAAGGTACGGCGGCCGAAGGTGGTCCGGTTGAGCAGCACCCAGCCGGCCGCGGCGACCAGCACGAAGATCCAGACCAGCACCGGTACGCCGATCAGCGAGCCACCGAAGAAGTCGACGAACGCGTTGACCGAGATGATCTGCGTCTTGCGATCGGCGATGATCTCGGCCAGACCGCGGGCGGCTGCCAGCATCGCCAGGGTCGCGATGAACGGCACGATCTTGCCGTAGGCAATGAGCACCCCGTTGACCAGACCACACGCCGACCCGACCACGAGCGCCGTGGTGACCATGAAGATCCAGTGGAAGTCCGCCGCCATCTGCTGGGTCGCCAAGGTGGTCGCCCAGACCGACGCGAGCGCGACCATCGCACCGACGGACAGGTCGATCCCGCCGCCGGTGATGACGAACGTCATGCCGATACTGACCACGCCGATGACGGCGGCGAGCCGCAGGATGGTCAGCACGTTGGCGCCGGTGGCGAACGTGTCGCCGGCGGTGACGATGCCGACGATGCAGAGCAGGACCAACGCCACCACCAGGCCGACGTTGCGTCCCGCACCACCCCTCAGCAGACCGCGCGACCGCGGCGCCGCAGGCGGAGTGACGGTCGCTTGCGACGACGCGGTTTGTTCAGGTGGGCGTGCGATGTCATCACTCACACGGCACTTCCTTCCATCACCAGGTCGAGTACCTGGTGCTCGTCGATGTCTTGCGCGGGTCCGCTGTACACGGCCCGCCCCTCCCGCAGTACGACGACCCGGTCGGCGAGACCGAGCACTTCCTCGACCTCGCTGGAGACCATCACGATCGCGACCCCATTGGCGGCCAGCTTGTGAATCAGGGCGTAGATCTCGGACCGCGCACCCACGTCCACACCCCGGGTCGGCTCGTCGAGCAACAGCACGCGGCAGTCCCGCAACAGCCAGCGGGCCAGCACGACCTTCTGCTGGTTGCCGCCGGACAGGTTGCGGACCGGCTGGTCCACGCCGACCGGGCGGACATCCAGTGCTCTGGTCAGTTCGGCGGCCGCTTCCCGCTCGGCCCGGCCGTTCAGGAATCCCCCGCTGGCGAACCGCTGCATGGTCGACACCGTGATGTTCTTGTACACCGCCTCGTCCAGCAGCAACGCCTGACTCTTCCGCTCCTCCGGCGCCAGCCCGACACCCGCCTTGACCGCGGCCTGCACCCGGCCCGGTCGCAGCGTCACGCCGTCGACCCGTACCGACCCGGTTGCTGCCCGGCGAGCGCCGTACACGGTCTCCAGCACTTCGGAACGACCCGAACCGACGAGCCCGGCCAGGCCGAGGATCTCGCCGGCCCGGACGGTGAACCCGATCCCGGCGAACTCGGCCGGCCGGGTCAGGTCGGCCACTTCGAGGACGACGGGCGCCGTACTGAGGATCTCCCGGCGCGGCGGGAAGACGTACTCGATCGAGCGGCCGGTCATCAGCCGGATGAGTTCCTTGGTCGGCGTCTCCCGGGCGTCCAGACCGGTCGCAACGGTGGCGCCGTCCTTCAGCACGGTGACGCGGTCGCCGACCTGGCGGATCTCCTCGAGCCGGTGCGAGATGTAGACGACGGCGACACCGCGCGCGGTCAGGCCGCGGATGACCCGGAACAGGTTGGACACCTCTTCGGGGTCGAGCACCGCGGACGGCTCGTCCATCACGATCAGCCGGGCGTCCCGGGACAGCGCGCGGGCCATGCTGACCACCTGTTGCCCCGCGGACGGCAGTGAGCCGACCGTGCGGTGCGTCGGGATCTCGCTGTGGCCCAGGCCCTGCAGGATCTCGCGGGCCCGAGCAGTCGCCTCGTGCCGTCGGCTGAAGCCGAACCGGGCCGGCTCGTGACCGAGAAAGATGTTCTCGGCAACGGTCAGGTCGGGCACCAGGTCGAGTTCCTGGTAGATCGCGGCGATCCCGCGCTGGATCGCGGCGGTCGGGGTGTTGAGCTGCACCTGTTCGCCGTTGATGTGGATCGTGCCGGCATCGGGTTGGTGGGCACCGGTCAGCACGCGGATCAGCGTGGACTTGCCGGCGCCGTTCTGGCCGAGCAGGCAGTGCACCTCGCCGGAGCGGACGTCGAGGTCGACGCCGTCGAGTGCCCGGACGCCCGGGAACTCCTTGACGATGCCGGTCATGGTCAGCAGGTCGGTCATTGGGCGACCCCCGTTTCGGTCCGGCCGATCACCGTCGGGTCGACGAAGACCTGGTCGAGGGAGATCTGCGCACCACCACGCACCGCCGCGGTGAAACCGAGCTCCGACCTGACCACCCGGCAGCCGCCGCCGTCCGGGGCGATCACGCGGTCGCGGATCGCCGTCTCCAAGGGTTCCTTCAGCCACGGCCCGAGCACGGCGAAGTAGCCGCCGAGCACGAGCACGTCCGGGTTCAGGATGTTCACCAAGATCGCTCCCCCAATTCCCAGCCACGTTCCGACGTCCTTGAGTGCCTTCAGCGTCCGGGGCTCCCCCGCCTCGGCCCGCGTGGTGATCTCGGCCAGTCGTCGCTCCACGTCCAGCGACGGATCACGGACCGGATCGTCCTCATCCGTTGCCTTATGCAACAGTGCGGTCAGGCCGACGACCGTCTCCCAGCAGCCGGTCCGGCCGCAGCCGCAGATCCGACCTTCCGGCGCGACCGGCATGTGCCCGACCTCGCCGCTGTACCCGCTCCCGCCGCGGAGCAGATGCCCGTTCGACACCACCCCACCACCGACACCGACCGCACCGGTGAGCAGCACGATGTCCTGGATCGGCTCGGCCTTCCGCAGTTCCGAGTACGCCGCCAGCGCCGCGAGGTTCGCCTCGTTGTCCACATGCAGCGGGTACGCCGGTTCGCCCAGCCGCTCGCGCATCTCGCGGATCACCGGGACCTCACCCCAACCCAGGTTCGGAGCCAGCTTGAGTTCACCGGTGTCGCCTTGGACCAAACCGGGGACGGCGAGCGTCACGCCGGCCACCTGGCCGCCTCGAGCATCCACAGCCGCCACGGATTCGCGCACCAGGTCGGCCAGCCGGTCGAGCGTCGTACCCGGGCCGAGGTGGGCGACGTCCAGGGGAATCCGTCGTTGGCAGACCGTGTCGCCGGCCAGGTCGAGGGCGGTGACGGCGAGGTAGTCGACGTTGATCTCGGCGCCGACGCCGCAGACTCCGGTGCCGTCGAGTTCGACGAGCTGTCCGGGGCGGCCGAGGGCACGAGTGGAGTCGGCCGGGCCTTCGCGGAGCAGGCCGCGCTCGACGAGTTCGGCGACCAGGCTGCTGACGGTCGCCTTGTTCAGACCGGTGTCGGCGGCGATCCGGGCCCGCGATCGCGGGCCGAGGTCGCGGACGTGACGCAAGACGACCGAGAGGTTGTTGCGGCGGAGCGAGACATGGTCCGCGGCAACAACCCGGTTGCCCGGGCGGCGGCCGTCCGTCAGCGACATGCGACTCCCACCCCATCCCCTTGCTGTGAGCCCGGTCACAGACTTTGTCTGTTGAACCAACAAACTAAGTAGGGGCGGGAACTGGCGTCAAGATGTTGCGACCAAGTTTTCGCCGACGCTACTGGGGAAGCGCTCTCTCCGACTAGAGCCGGGGTTGGTTCCGGAACTTGCGCGAAGCTCGTTCGACTCTTGCGCGGTCCATCGAGCGTTTGTACGCTCGGCCCACTCTCCTGACCGCCCCACCAGGAGCTTCACATGACCTTGTCTCGTCGCACTTTCCTCGCCGCCACCGCCGTGACCGCCCTGGGCGGCACCCAACTGGCTTCGGCCGCCAGCCCGGATCACGCGTTCAACATGCTCTCGCCGTGGATGGTCGGGGCGGATCAGCGACATCGCGGGCGCGGATCACTACTACAACAACGTGAATCAGCAGGACCAGGCCGGCTGCAACGCTTTCGGGATCGACTATCAGCCCTGCGTCATTCCGGGTGATCTGCAGTCCGGGCATCGACGCCACGGCGACCTATGTGGCGGCAGTTCTACAACCTGGCCCGCGTCGGTGTGCAGGGTCTCCGACGACTTAGAAGAGCTCGAGGCTGTCGGAGGCGAGGGTGATGACGGCGTCGTCGAGGTAGAGCCGGCAGGCGATCGCGTGCCCGGCGCAGGTGAGCAATGCCGGGCCGGCCGCGTCGACGACGCGGTAGGCGACAGGGTGCTCGCAGCGCTCCACGGCGCCCTCGTTCTCGCGGTGGCAACCGAGCACGTGGCAGGAGACGGTCTCGCCGACGTTCATCAGGGTGAGGCCGTGCTCGGGGCAGACGCCCCAGCCGACGCCGCACGACTGGCCCTCGCTCGCGGCCAGGCGGATCAGGCTGCCGGCGGTCGCCTCCAGCTCACCGGCGATGGTCCGGAAGGTGCTGGCGGCCTGGTCGAGGTCACGACGGAAACGCCGCAGTTGAGGGGTTTCCGGCATCCCGCGAGTGGCTGCCTGCAGGTTCTCCGACAGCGACATCGCGGCGACGGCGATCTCGTCGACCCGGACCGGGGTGTTGAACTCGCCGAGCGCCGTACCGTTCACCCGGCCGTTGGGTCGCGGGGTCCACTCTGGCTCACGAGTCTCGTCCGGCGCGGGCCTCGGTTGCTCCTCCGCCTCGTCCGCCGGCATGTGGTTCAGGTGAGGCTCCGGTTGCGAACCGTGACCATTGGTCCCGTTCGCAGCCGCGGTCCCGTTCACCGGGATCCGGCTCTCCTGCGCTGTCCGCCCGTTCATACAGCCTCACTCGTCAAATGCCTGGCCATCGCCATGCCCGCCCCCTGATGTGCCTCCGGTGGCCGATCGTGCCATGTCCCCGGTGCCCACGACCAGAGGAAATCACCCAGCGTCACGCACTGCTCCCCCTCACTTGCACAACGCAACAATCCGCCCCAGACTTCGGACACATTCCCCACTCAGCGTTGACATAGTCACACGCTGAGCATTCCTCAACGTTGCTTTAACATTTCCGCACGCACTGTCACCGCGAGGTAGCAGTCAGGTGCTGACGGAGAAATTCGACGGTTTGGGCGCGTGCCGACAGCGCCGAGTGGGGCGGGTCCTCGCTCAGGTCGCGGGTCAGCACCGAGTGGGCCATCTTGCGGTAGCCGTCCGGGTTGCCCGGACTGCTGTCGAGCTCGATCACCTCGAACGCGTCGCCGAGCTCTTCGCTCAATGTGGTGAACCGTTCCGTCGGTGACACCCGGTCGTGGCTGAAGCGCAGTCCCAGGACGCACAGACCGTCCGTGCGCGCCCGTTCCTTGACGACCTCGAGCTCCTGCCGGGACAGCCCCGGATCGCGCCGCAGCCGGCCGGTGACGGCGAATGGCGTCGACGGCTGGCTCAGCACCGGCGCCTTCACCACGTCCTCGACCGCGGCGGCGAGTGCGAAGCCGCCGGTGAAGCACATCCCGATCACACCGACGCCGCGTCCCGGCGTCCGCACGGCCAAGTCGGCGGCGACGGCCCGCAGATACTTCGTGATCGGTCGCTCGGCGTCGGCCGCGAACGCGCGGAACTCCTTCGCCACACACAGCCGCGCGAGCACCCCCAGGGCGTAGCCGGTCGTTTCGGGGCGTCCCGGCGTACCGAACGGGGACGGGATGACGACCGTGAACCCCTCGCTGACGAGGTGGTCGCCGAAACCGAGCACCTCGGGGGTGAGTCCCGGGATCTCGGGGATCAGGACGACGCCCGGCCCCGCGCCCTTCTCGAAGCAGTCGTAGGTCAGCCCCGCTCCGGTGAACGGCGCCCGCCGCCAGCCGGTCAGATCGGAACTCGGTGCCGTCATCGCGCCTCCTCGGAAGGTGGTGCCCAAGCTTAGAGTGCCCGGGCGGCGACAACCTGTGCCCGAACGGGCTGGCGGAAACGTCGATTGCAGCTTTTGACAGTTGCTTCGGGGAGCGAACTGGACCAGACCTCTGACATACTCCGGGCGACTATCACTTTGAGACCCTGGGGGGGTCCCCGTGTCTTTCCGTCCTGCCCACTTGCTGCGCCTGGGTCTGCCCGCAGCCATGGTCGCGGCGACGCTGGTAGCGGTCATCGGTTCGTCCGGTACCGCCGAGGTGTCCGCCGAACCACGCCCGTTCCCGGCGAAGTCCCGCCCCGACAGGGTGAGCGGACCCGCCTACGAGGCGAAGTCCGTGATCGTGAAGTTCAAGCCGAAGGCGACCACCTCGGCCCGGAAGGCCGCACTGTCCAAGGTCAAGGGCACGCCGGACGTGTCCGTCACCTCCGACGTGGTCACCGTGACCGGTGACGGGCCGGCTCCCGAACTGCTGAAGAAGGTCAAGGCCGACCCGGCGGTCGAGCTTGCCTCGCTCAACTACATCCGGCGCAAAGACGCCACCCCGAACGACTGGCTCTACGTCAACTACCAGAAGTACCTGCGGAACGTCCGAGTCAACCAGGCCTGGGATCTGTCCAGGTCCGCCGGCACGCAGACGGTCGCCGTCCTGGACACCGGTGTCGACGCCGGCCACCCGGACCTGGCAGGCCACCTGCTGCCGGGCTACAACACCTTCAACACGGCTCTGCCGCCGAACGACGGTGACGGCCACGGTACGGCGGTGACCGGCATCATCGGGGCCGGGACCGGCAACACCATCGGCATCGCGGGGGTGGCCTGGAACGCGAAGGTCCGGCCGGTGAAGGTGCTCGACGACACCGGCAGCGGTAGCGACGCGAACGTCATCAACGGCATCAACTGGGCGGTCAAGAACGGCGCCCGGGTGATCAACATGTCGCTCGGCGGCGACGGTGACAACCCGATCCTGCACACCGCGATCAAGAACGCGGTCGCCAAGGGCGTCGTCCTGGTCGCCGCGGCCGGCAACACCGGTGTGTCGGCCCCGCACTACCCGGCCGCCTACCCGGAGGTCCTGTCGGTCGGCGCCACCAACTGGTACGGCGCGCTGACCGACTTCAGCACCTACGGGGACACGGTCGACATCGCGGCCCCCGGCTTCAACATCACCAGCACGGCACCGCGCGCGCAGACCCCGCCGGGCTACGACCCGTACTGGATCGGCCTCAGCGGTACGTCGTTCTCGTCGCCGATCGTCGCGGGTGTCGCGGCGCTGGTGCGGAACAAGTGGCCGTCGTTCACGCCGGCGCAGGTCATGGCACGTCTTAAGACGACCGCCCGTGACGCCGGGCCGCGCGGCAACGACCCGTACTACGGTGCCGGCATCCTGGACGCGTACTACGCCCTCGGCGGCAAGTGGACCACCGACTACCCCGTCGCCGGTGCCGACGGCAACGACCAGCCGGGCCGGGCGAGGGCGCTCACGGCCCCGGTCAGCTCCACGATCGCTGTCGAGGGTGACGTCGACTGGTACGTGGTGACCTCGGCCGCGGCCCGAAACCTCAAGGTGTCGCTCACCGGCTCGGAGTTCAACCTCGACCTCCCGGTGAACATCGGTCCACGCGTCGAGGTGTACAACGCCGAGCTGGAGCCGCTGGCGACCGCGGTGAACCCGTTCCCGGCGAACCCGAACGTCCCGGTGCCGTTGACCGCGACCGCGAACGTCAGCGTCGCTGCAGGCGCCACGTTCATTGCCGTACGCAACGACAACGGGTCGCGCGACACTCGCCCGTACACGCTGAGCTTCACCGAGGAAGGATCGGGCGGCACGAGTCCCGGGACCGCGTACCCGGTGCGGGACGTCGATCCGCCCGACCTGTCGGCGGGGATGTTCGTGACCACCAAGCCGTCGGTGACGTTCGCTCGTGCGGTGCTCGCGACCAGCGTCACGCCGAGCACGGTCCGGCTGGTGAACGGCAAGACCGGTTCCACCGTGGGCGCCACCGTCCAGTACGACGAGGCGACCAAGAAAGCCCAGATCACGCCGACCGCTCCCCTGCTGGACGCCGCGCCGTACCGGATCGTCGTCAATGGGGTCCAGGAGGCCGGCGGTACGCCACTTGCACCGTTCAGCAGTGTGTTCTCGACGATCGACCAGGCGCCGGCGGCGCCGGTGTTCGACGCGAGCGGCGCGTACCTGGCCGCGAACCTGGCGTGGAAGTACTCGACGCCGCTCTCGGATCTCGACCAGGTGATCGTGCGCCGCAACGCCGGGAGCGCGGTGCCGACGTTGACCACCGGCACGCTCGTCTACGCGGGTACGGCGTCGGCGGTCAAGAACACCGGCCTCGCGCAGAACACGACGTACACCTATGCGGCCTGGGTGAAGGACCGTACCGGCAAGGTCAGCCCGGTGGCGGTGTCGCGACTGTGGGGGATGAAGACGGGCATCGCGATGTCGACGACGCTGCTGAAGTACGGCGGCTCGCTGACGATCAAGGGCAGCACGCTGCGGATCGACAACGTGCCGTACGCCGGGTTGCCGGTCAACCTGTACGTGCGGCCGAAGAACGGCACCAAGTTCACTCTGCTCGCGGCGCTGAAGACGTCGTCGACCGGGAACATGTCGTTCGTGCACAAGCCGCTGGTGTCGTCGGTGTACATGCTGACGTTCCCCGGGAACGCGGATCTGATGGGGACCCGGACGGTGGACGTCACCGTGCAGGTGACGCCGACGATCTCGGCGACCCTGGCGCCGGCCGCGATCAGGCTCGGCCAGGTGACGAAGTTCAACGGGTACGTCGCTCCGGCACACTCCGGTCAGTACGTCTACCTGCAGCAGTACGGGAACAAGGTCTGGAAGTCGATCGCCTGGATGAGGATGAGTTCCTCGGGCGGGTACGCGTTCGGCATCAAGCCGGCCGTTCGTGGCCAGATCGCCTACCGGGTCTGGTTCCCGGGCGACGCCGACCACACGCAGGCGTTCACCGTGAACAAGATCCTCACGATCAGCTGATCAGTTAGCAGCATCGGTACGCCCCGGCCGCTCTGGCCGGGGCGTACTGCGTTAAGGGGCGTAGTGCTGGACCGCGCCTCCCTTGGAGAGGTCGACCAGCGTGTGGGCGAGGTCTTTTGCGTCGGCGAGGACCTCGTCCAGATTCATCGTGGTGAGTTGCCGATCGCGGACCACGACCTGACCGGCGACGAGGACCGTGACGACGTCGGAGGACCGGACCGAGTAGACGAGGGCTGCTCTGGCGTCGTGGACCGGTTGGCAGTGCGGGCCGGAGAGGTCGACGAGGGCGAGGTCGGCTTGGCGGCCTGGCTCGAGGGCCCCGACCTGGTCCGCGAGGCCGGCGGCTGCCGCGCCGCCTCTCGTGGCCAGTCGGAGGGTGTCGGAGACGTTCATCCACTCGGCGTCCTGCTCGCGTTGCTTCTGGGTCAGCGCGACCATGCGCAGAGATTCCCAGACGTCGAGCGTGTTGTGGACGGCCGCTCCATCCGTCCCGATACCGACCTGCAGACCGATGGACTGCAGGCCTTTGATCGGCGTGACTGTGCCCATCGCGAGCTTGAGGTAGACCTTCGGGCAACTGGCGACGGTGGTGCGATCGGCGTACCGCTCGAGGATCGGCAGGTCGGGGTCCCGGATTCCGCAGCCGTGGGCGATGAGTGCGCCCGCGTCGAGTACGCCGGTTCGCTCCAGCACCTGCATCGGTGTCACGCCGAGCCGGTCGAGCGACGACTGTGTCTGATCCTCGGTCTCGGCGGCGTGCAGGTGGATCCGGAATCCCTCCGCTCGCGCGATGTCCGCCGTACGACGTAAGTCCTCGTCGCTGACCGTGTAGGTCGCGTGGGGGCCGAGGCTGGACGTGATGCGCGGGCCTAGGGTGGGGAGGTCGCGAGCTGTGGCGATGGCGGCTTCGATCGCTTCGGGGCCGGTCGACGAGAAGAACGTGGGCGCCAGGTCGGCGCGGATGCCGGACTCCAGGGCCGCTTCGGCGATCTGGTCGGCGTGGAAGTAGTGATCGACGAACGTGGTCACGCCGGCGAGCAGCATCTCCGCACACGCGAGGCGCGCGCCGACCCGGACGCGCTCGGGGGTCAGATTCACCTCCATCGGCCAGATCCGCTGGTTGAACCAGTCGTCGATCGACAGGTCCTCGGCTGCGCCGCGCATCATCACCATCGGACTGTGCGTATGCGAGTTCACCAACCCCGGCACCGCAATCAACCCGGTCCCGTCGATCACCTCCGAAGCCGCCTCGGGTGCCGCCGCTCCGTCGTCAGCCTGCGCCGCCGCGCTCGGGGTGACGCCGGTGGCGGTGATCGCGGTGATCTGGTCGTCCTCGATGTGGATGTCCTGCCCCTCGTCCACGCGGCAGTCGCCGGACTCGGGCACGATCAGGACCGACACATTACGGATCACCAGGTACGACATCCATCCTCCAGCCGGTCGTCGTACCGCAGTCTTCCAGGGACGTGGTTCGCGACGCGCCGCCGCGACCTCGCCGCCGTCGGCAGGTGGACTCGACCGCGCAACCCAGCGCTGTACGACGTACCTCTCCTGACCTTCGATGCCTAGGTCGTGCCTTCGCCGGCGACACGCGGGTCGACCCAGATCCACCTGTCGCCGCCATCCCCAGCTGGACGGTAGCCGAGTGCCCAGCCTCGAACGTCATCGGCTGTCCGCCCCATGCGCTCCGCGGCGCGACGACGTTCCTCCCAGTCGTCGACGTAGAACACTTGGCCGTGACCGGGACCACCGGACAGCCTGACTACCTGGCGGCTGTTGGCCATTTCAGACCAACCGCCGACCACCCTCGCCCATAACGGCATGATCGGTGCTGCCACCGACAATTCCAGCTGTTGGCGGTCATCAATGTCCGGTCAGACGTAACAGTTCCGTCGGATCACGGCGAGCCCCTTGTGTCGCGGTTCGCGAGGCGCTGCTGGTTCGCGTCGCGGCGGCGCTCCGCGATCGTCACGTTCGGGTCGTGCGGGCCAGTCCACCTGGCAGCACGGCCTTTGCCGCTGGCCTTCCGTGCGCCCTACAACGCCCGACGCAGAGCCGGCGTGATCGAGTCCAGCCTCCGCAGCTCACCGGCGAGGAACTCCAGCGAGCCGGCAGCTCCAGCCGCGTCGATCGGCCAATGCTGCACCTGCTCGACTATCTTCAACTTCGCCTGCTGCAGCGCGGGGATGATCGTCGGCCGGTCGGTGAGTCCGTAGGCGTCGACCAACACCCGGAGGCGGTGGGGCAGGTCGGGCAGCGGATCGAAGCCGGTCTCGGCGAGCTGACGGTCGGACTCCAGCGGCAGGAATGCCCAGGCGGCGGATGCGAGATCGAGCAGCGGGTCGATCGGCCCGGCTGCATCCCAGTCGATGAAGGCGACCGGTACACCAGCTCGATAGACGGTGTTCCACGGGCCCAGGTCGCCGTGCGACACGATCTCGCCGGGATTGGGCGCGTGGGGATGGAAGCGGTAGCCGGTGTGCTGCGGCTGGAAGCTGCGGGACGCCTCGTGCAGGTCGCGAAGCAGGTGCCCTACGGCGGCCAGTGCATCGTCTGTCCGGGCGTACGCCGGGAGCGGGTTACCGCGCCCCGGCTCCCACTCCGGATCCGCGAGTACGTCGCCTTCGAGGAACGTCAGCACCTCATGGTCGCCCTCGATGCCGACGACCCGGGGTGCTCCGTGGAAGCCGACGGCCTCGAGGTGCGTCAGGTACTCGTGCACGGCCGGCGTCCACGGGCCGACCGGGCGGAGCAGGTCGGAGCCGCGGCGCTCGAGACCGCTCGTCATCCGGCCTCCCAGGAGCTCATCCAAGGCTCGGTGGCCCCGGCTCGATGCGGGAGGTCGCAAGCACGGCAGCGGTCGCCACCCAGGAGACCGTGTCGGAGTCGGCGAAGGCACCGACGTTCGGGATGTTGATCGAGAAGCGCCTCGTCACGCGCCCAACCGTAGTAGGACGAACTGGATCGTGTCGCCCGGGAGCAGGTCCGTCTCCACTTCGACGAGCCCGTGCCAGCTGCTCGGCGTACTCGAGCTGGGCGTCCCGACTAACCGTGCTCTTTCACCGTGATGATGATCCTGCCGCGCGTGCGCTCTGCGAAGGCGGCGGGGGCGGCCGCCAGGTCGCGGACGGTCGTGACAAGCGGTGTGAGCCGCCCATCGCGGAGGCGAGCGGCCAACTGCGCCAACTGTTCGCGGTTGGGCTCGACAACGAAGAAGATGGCCCGGCCGTCACTGGGATGGATGGTCGGCGGATCGGCGATGGTGACGAGGGTGCCGCCGGGGCGTAACAGCGTGGTGGAGCGGTCGCGGATCTCGCCGCCGATCACGTCGAGCACCACGTCGACCTCGCCGGCGTCCTCGAGGCGGTCGCCGTCCAGGTCGAGGAACTCGTGGACGCCCATGGTGCCGGCCAGGTCCCGGTCGGAAGCCCGGCCGGTGCCGATGATGTGGGCTCCGGTCTCGCGGGCCAGTTGTACGGCGACCGAGCCGACGGAGCCGCCGGCGCCGTGGATGAGGACGGTTTGGCCTGTCTGCAGGTGAGCGTGGTCGAACAGCGCTTGCCAGGCGGTCAGACCAGAGATCGGTAGGGCGGCCGCGGCGATGTGGTCGACGTCGGCGGGGAGCGGAGCCAGGTTGCGGGCCTCCACTGCGGCGTACCCGGCGAGCGAACCGTTGCGGGCCCAGTCGGCCAGCCCGAAGACCCGCTGACCAACGGTGAGACCGGTGGTGCCGTAGCCGAGCTCGACGACCACACCGGACAGCTCGTGGCCGGGGACACTTGGCGTGCGGTCGCGGCCGGCTCGGTCGGTCCAGGTCCCTGGCCAGTCCAGCTCGCCGCGGGTGAAGCCGGCGGCGTGGACTTGCACGATGACGTCGTTCTCGGCGGCGTGGGGGTAGGGCAGCTCGGTCAGGGACAGCCCGTGGCCGTCGGCCTCACGGTCCCGGGCAGTGATGGCACGCATGAAGGTCCTTTGCAGTGGTCGTTGTGCTGGCTCGAGATCGACCCTACGTAGGCGTGGCCCGCGATCGGTGGGCCATTCGGCGGCGGTTTCGATGGGCCACTTGGGCGTGTGATTGGCCTACTCCCAGCATTACGCGCGGACCTCCGGCCGGAAAAGTACGGCGGCAGATTCCATCCGCCGGGCCATGGGAGGGGACGACGTTCAGATGCCTGCGCGGGTGAAGGTCAAATGCGTGACTCCGCTGGGCGAGGAGGTGGCCTCGACCTTGTAGTCCTTCTCGACGCCCTCCAGTCCGTCCCAGAGCCGCATGCCACGGCCGAGCAGGATCGGGACCACCACCGCGTGCAGGTAGTCGACGAGCCCGGCGGCAAGGAAGTCGCGGATCATGGTCGGACCTCCGCCGAGGCGTACGTCCTTTCCGCCCGCAGCCTCGCGAGCCGTCTCGAGCGCCTCGGCCGGCGACGCGTCGAGGAAGTGGTAGGTCGTGCCGCCCTCCATCTCGATCGACGGGCGCGGGTGATGGGTGAGGATGAAGACCGGGGTGTGGAACGGCGGGTTGGGACCCCACGCGCCCTTCCACTCCGGGTCCTCGTGCCAGCCGGGGTGGCCGAACTTCCCGGCGCCCATGATCTCGGCGCCGATCCCCGGATCGTGCTGCCGGACGAAGGCGTCGTCGACGCCGCCGCTACCGCCGGCCTCCCACGACCGGGTGGCGAACATCCATTCGTGCAGCCGATCCCCGGCGTGACCGAAATGCGCGTCGGCGCTCTGACCCTCACCGGCGCCGAAGCCGTCGAGCGAGATGGAGAAGTTGTGGACGCGGGCGAGTGACATAGAACCTGCTCCTTCGATCATCGTGGTCGTAGATCCGGTCGCTGTCGTGGTCGTGTCATTGAGCGTGCACCGAGTCGACCCATACGTCTAATGCCAGTCTTCGTGCCGATCCATAGAAAACGTTGATATCGCTGGTCGCCACTCAGCGGGCGGTGTCACCACCACGGCGGTTCCGCCATGGGAACATCTGTTCGAATCTCGGGTATGGTGGGGTCATGGCGGGTGATCTTCAGGGCTCGTTGCTGGATGCGTTCGAGGATCCTGCGCTGGGCCCGGTGGACGGGGTCCGGCGGACGGACCTCGGTCGCGGCGCGTGGATCGACGTACTGCCGCGCTGGCTGACCGGGGCGGATCAGGTGTACGAGCGGTTGGCGCGAGACGTGCCGTGGCAGGCCGAGCGGCGGCAGATGTACGACCGGGTGGTCGATGTGCCGCGGCTGCTCTGCTTTTACGGGGAGAACGAGGAACTGCCGTTGCCGATCCTGGACGAGGCCCGCGACCTGCTCAGTGAGCACTACGCGGAGGAACTGGGCGAACCATTCTGTACCGCGGGGTTGTGCTTCTACCGCGACGGACGCGACAGCGTGGCCTGGCACGGCGACCGGATCGGGCGCGGCGACCGCGAGGACACGATGGTCGCCATCCTCTCCGTCGGCGAACCACGGGTGCTGGCACTGCGACCGCGCCCCGGTGGCTCGAGCGGCCCGGTCAGCTCGACGGTCCGGTATCCCCTCGGCCACGGAGATCTCATCGTCATGGGCGGCTCCTGCCAACGCACCTGGGAACACGCCATCCCCAAAGCGTCCGGCCACATCGGCCCGCGCATCAGCATCCAGTTCCGCCCCCGCGGCGTCCGCTGAGTGCGCCATGTCAGGCGGCGGCCTGGGCCGGTTGGAGGGGTTGGTAGACGTGGTGAGCGGAGGCTATGTAGAAGCCGAGGAGAGGGACTCCGGCGGCTCGGCAGGTGTGGGTGGCGGCTGTTGCCCATTCGGTGTCCAGCTCGGGCCAGGTAGGTGGGCCAGGGCGGCCTAGAGCCAAGAGCAGGGACGTGCCGGGAGCGGTGCGGACAGCGGGCATGATCGGGGTCAGGGCAGACGTGCACATGTCGCCGGCCTCCAACGAGCGGCTGCGATGCTCGAACTCCGAGGGCAGGTCGACGGCGACGGCGGCTCGGTAGCGGTTGTCTTCGTCGCACAGGACGACGGTGAACGTGCCGCGCTGGCGGTCGCCGAGGCTCACCAGGAGGTCGACGACGTCGGCGGCCAGGTCGGGATCGGAGAGTGGATGGTCGGTCCAGGTCTGTGGGAGGTCTTGGAAGCTCATACCTACAAGGTGCCGTCGTTTCGACCCCCGATCTGAGTTATCCACAGACCAATTTCGGCCCAGCAAGTGGCCCATCAACTGGGTCCTGAAGTGGATCTGCCCGCTGGGCCGCCACGCTCCTAGGCTCAAGACATACCGAGTCGAGGGAGACGACGATGAGCATCACGATCGACCGCATCCGCAGCGGACGCGACAGCGTTCTCCCGCCGGCCGGTGCGCCGCGCGACCTGGCGATGGCGCAGCTCGCCAACTCGGTCGGCGATGGGGCGTTCATCGTCACGAGTGCGCTGTTCTTCACCCGCCTGGTCGGGCTCTCGACGGCCCAGGTCGGGCTAGGCCTCACAGTCGCTTGGTTGGTCGGGTTTCTCGTGGGTGTTCCGCTGGGCAATCTCGCCGATCGGAAGGGCGCCCGCGGGGTTGCGGTGGTCCTGGCGTTGACGACGGCGGCTTCGGTCGGGTCGTTCACGGTCGTGCGGAGCTTCCCGCTCTTCCTGATCGCCGCGATCGTCTACGCCAGCAGCCAAACCGGCCTCACCGCCGCCCGGCAGGCTCTCCTCGCCGGTCTGGTCGATCCAGCCGAGCGCACCCGCATTCGCGCGTTCCTCCAGTCCACAGTCAACGCCGGACTCGCAGTCGGCGCGGCACTCGGCGGTATCGCGCTCCACTACGACACCGCGACGGCGTACCTGACTGTCTTCGCACTCGACGCCCTCAGCTTCCTGATCGCCGCCCGACTCCTCCACCGAGTGCCACGCATCGCAGTCAGCACCAGGGTCAAGGGCGAGCCGCGCCTCGCCGTACTGCACGACCGTCCGTACGCCGTACTCGCGCTGCTGAACGCGATCATGCTGCTCTTCATGCCTCTCCTCAGCCTGGTCGCGCCACTGTGGATCGTCACCCGCACCGACGCACCGGACTGGGTCGTAGCGTCGCTCCTGATCGTCAACACGATCGGAGTCACGCTCTTCCAGGTGCGGGCCGCACGCAGCGTGCGAGACCTCCGCACAGCCACCCGCTCGGTCCGGTACGCCGGAGTCGCCATGCTGGCCGCGTGTGCGGTGTTCGCCATCTCCGCCTTCGACATGGGCGCTACGACGGCTGCCGTCGTGCTCATCAGCGGTGCAGCACTTCTGACGCTGGGCGAGATGAAGCTGGCCTCCGGCGCGTGGGAGATCAGCTTCGGACTGGCGCCGGCCGACAAGCAGGGGCAGTACCAAGGCTTCTTCGGCACCGGCCCCGCCATCGCCCGCATGCTCGGTCCGGCGCTGCTCACTACCGTCGTCCTTGGGTGGGGTCCGATCGGCTGGATCGCTGTGGGTGCAGTGTTCCTGGGTACCAGTTGCGCAACTGGTCCCGCCGTACGATGGGCTGCGCGGACGAGGGCCGTCAACGAGGACGCCCTGCCGTCGCTGGTAGAGGAGAACGCCGCCTGATGGAGATCCCCGGACTGGTAGAGATCACGACGTACGACGAGCTGCGGGAGATCGTGCCGGCACCACTGGCTGCCGCCGCGGGCAAGACCCGCAAGGAGTTGCACGAGCTGGACCGGCAGTGGCTGGCCGCGTCGCCGTTCTGCCTGATCGCCACCTCGGCGGCGGACGGCACCTGCGACGTCTCCCCCAAGGGCGACCCGGCCGGGTTCACCAAGATCTTCGACGACAGCACGATCGCCATCCCGGAGCGGGCGGGCAACCGGCGGGTCGACGGGTTCACCAACCTCCTCAGCAATCCGCACGTCGGCCTGATCTTCTTCATTCCCGGGCGCGGTGACACGCTCCGGATCAACGGACGGGCCCGGATCGTCAAGGAGGCACCGTTCTTCGACGAGATGATCGTCCGGGGCAACCGTCCGCAGCTGGCCCTGCTGGTGGAGATCGAGGAGGTCTTCCACCACTGCTCGAAGTCGTTCCTGCGGTCGCAGCTGTGGAAGCCCGAGACCTGGGAGCCGGACGCGATGCCGAGCCGGGCGAAGATCTCGAAGGCGCTGGAGCGCAAGGACGAGGACCTGGCCGAGCTGGAGGCGTACTACAGCACGGCGTACGAGGAGAAGATCTACCAGGTCAAATACTGAACTACCGCGGAGGGAGCAGTCCGGGATACTCCGTGGCGACGATGACACCCACCTCCCGGACCTCTACGGTTTCGTACTGTGACCACGACTGAGCCGATCGCCGCGCCGACCTGGGGAGCCCGGGTACGGCGGATCGCGCTGCCCGTGGTGCTCAGCGTGTTCATGGTCGTGGGCTCGTTCGGCGCCGCCAACGGTCAGCCGGACCGCCGGGAGCCCGACTGGTTCATGGTCGTGCTGCTCCTGATCGGGTCGGTGTCGCTCTACTGGCTCCGGACCCATCCGGTCCCGGTGCTGTGGGCAACGGTCGGGTCGACGCTCGTCTACATGCTGATGGAGTACCCCTGGGGTCCGGTCATCTTCTCGTTCGTGATCGCCGCCTTCTCGGTGATCCGCCTCGGTCACCGGCTGCAGGGTTGGATCGGCATCGCGACGCTGTACGTCGGCCATGTCGGCGGCCGGATGATCCTCGGCATCAACGAGCAGGGCGTGTACCAGATCCTCCTGGTCGGCACATGTTTCGTCGTCCTGGGATTCACCGCGGAGCTCTTCCGCGCCCAGCGGGACCGGGCCGCGGCGACGGCCAGAACGCGGCGGGAGGCCGAGCTGCGGAAAGCCGGCGAGGAGCGGCTGCGGATCGCGCAGGAGTTGCACGACGTGGTCGCGCATCACATCTCACTGATCAACGTGCAGGCGTCGACCGCGCTGCACCTGGTCGATCGCCAGCCTGAGCAGGCCGGTCCGGCCCTGGCCGCGATCAAGGACGCGAGCAAGGAAGCGCTGGTCGAGCTGCGGTCGATCGTCGGCATCCTGCGGCAGTCGGACGAGTCGGCGCCACGGCAGCCGGTGGCCGGCCTCGAGCGGCTCGAACACCTGGTCAGCCGGACGTCACGCGCCGGTCTGGAGGTTCACACCATCGTCCACGGCGATCCACACCCGTTGCCGACCGGGCTGGACCGCGCGGCGTTCCGCATCATCCAGGAGTCGCTCACCAACATCGTCCGGCACGCTAAGGCGAACGCCGCGACCATCCGCATCCAGTACGGCGACCAAGCGCTCGTACTGCAGGTGGACGACGACGGTCAGTCCCTCACCGGTCCTCCCAAGGAGGGCAACGGCATCATCGGCATGCGAGAACGAGCCACCGCCCTCGGCGGCACCCTCACCGCCACCCGCACCCCCGCCGGCGGCCTGCGCATCACCGCCCACCTACCGCTGTAGGTCAGCTGGACGGCAGGCGGACGTGGGAGGGGTTGAGGTCGGCTACTCGGGAGACGCCTAGGAGGGCCATCGTGCGGCGGACCTCCTTGGTGAGGATCTCGGCAGCGCGGGCAACGCCGCGTTCACCGCCGGCCATCAGGCCGTAGAGGTAGGCACGGCCGACCAGGCAGGCGTCGGCACCCAACGCAATGGCGGCGACGATGTCGGCACCGGAGAGGATGCCGGTGTCGAGGTAGATCTCGGCGTCGCTACCGACTGCCTTGCGGACGTCGGGAAGGATGCGCAGCGGTGTGGGCGCACGGTCGAGCTGGCGGCCGCCGTGGTTGGAGAGCACGATCGCGTCGGCGCCCGCGTCGACCACCCGGCGCGCGTCCTCGACGGTCTGGATGCCCTTGACGATCAGCGGGCCGGACCAGATCGACCGCAGCCAGTTGAGGTCGTCGATCGTCATCGTCGGGTCGAACAGCTTGTCCAGCAGTTCGGCGACCGTACCGTCCCAGTTGGACAGCGAGGCGAACGTCAGCGGCCGCGTCGTCAGTAGGTTGGCCCACCACGCCGGGTGCAGCGACGCGTCCAGCACCGTCTTCGCGGTCAGCGACGGCGGGATGGTGAAGCCGTTCCGTACGTCGCGCAGCCGGGCCCCGGCCACCGGTACGTCGACCGTCAGCATCAGCGCCTCATACCCGGCCGCGGCCGACCGCTTCACCAGGTCCTCACCCGCGTCGCGGTCCTTCCACACGTACAGCTGGAACCACTTGCGCGCATCCGGCGCGGCGGCCGCGACGTCCTCGATCGACGTCGTCCCCATGGTGGACAGCGCGTACGGGATGCCGATCTGCTCGGCGACCTTGACGACCGCGCTCTCGCCCTCGTGGTTCATCATCCGGGTGAACCCGGTCGGCGCGAACGCGAACGGCAGCTCCGAGCGCCCGCCGAGGATCGACGTACCGAGATCGATGTCGGAGACGTTGCGCAGGATCGACGGCTGCAATTCCATCTCGGCGAACAGCTGCCGGGACCGGCGCAGGCTGATCTCCGCCTCGGCCGCACCGTCGGTGTAGTCGAACACCGAGCGCGGCGTCCGGCGCTTGGCGATCGCGCGCAGGTCGGGAATGGTGAGCGCCTTCTCCAACCGGCGGTCGGTCGCGTTCACCGTGATCGGCTTCGGCCGCAGCAGCGGCTTGAGCTCGGACCATTTGGGCAGCTGTCGATCGGTCATCAGAACTCCGGAACGGCCGGCAAGGGTGACCAGGCGGCACCTGATCGTGTGGTCGGACCACAGCATAGCCTGTGGTCCGACCACACAGGTAGAGTCGTCCACATGGGGAGCTGCGCGTGAAGAACTACGAGCTGGTCCTGCATCGGGTCGAGGCCGAACTCGCGGCGGGACGACTGCGGATCGGCGAGCGGCTGCCCGGGGAGCGGGTGCTGGCCGAGCAGCTGGGGATCAGCCGGCCGTCGGTGCGGGAGGCGGTCCGGGTGCTGGAGGCGATGGGCGTGGTCCGGACGGCCACCGGGTCCGGTCCGGAGGCCGGTGCGGTGATCGTCGCCGAGCCGGTGTCGCCGCTGACCGCCGTCCTGCGGTTGCACCTGGCAACCAATCACCTGCCGATGGGCGACGTCGTCCAGACCCGCATCCTGCTGGAGTCGTGGGCCGCCCGGGAAGCGGCCGGCCGGCCGGTGGAGGGCGGTGAGCTGAAGCTCGCGGAGGACTTGCTCGACCAGATGGATGCTTCCGGGTTGTCCCCCGAGGAGTTCCATCTGCTCGACGCAGAGTTCCACGTGGCGTTGTCCGGTCTGGCGGGGAACGTACTGATCGCGGCGGTGATGGCGTCGTTGCGTTCGGCGATCCACGGCTACGTGCTGGCCGCCGTACCCAATCTGCTGGATTGGGAGGCGACCACGGTTGGGCTGCGGGCCGAGCATCGCGCCATTCTGAAGGCGATCCGGGCCGGCGAACCGAACGCCGCCGCCGACCTGGTCACCGCCCACATCCGCGGCTTCTACCAAGCCGCCCGCCTCAATATGCCTTAGCAGCGCTCGGTGGCGGATAGTGCGGTGCGGCGGAGGCCGAGGATGACTGTGGCGCCGACGATGAGGTGGAGCGAGGCCAGGCCGAGCTTGGCGCCGATGCCGACGCCACCGACGAGTGGGCTGCCGAGCGACAGGATGCAGGCGGACACGGCGAGAATGGTCCAGACCTTGCGGGCGTTGGGGCTGCGGCGTTCCAAGAACGCGAGCAGGCCCCAGCCGGCGAAGGCCATCGCGGCCGACGCGAAGAAGACCGAGCCGGCGCCGACGTGGATCTGACGAGAACCCTGCATGGCTTCGAGGTCGATACCGGCCACCGGTGCAAGGATCGCCCACACTGCGAGTGCGGCGACCACGGTGATTCCGATGACCGCGAGCCGGCTGCGGCCTTCCACGCGGATGGGACGGACATCGAGTTGGACTGACATGAGTTCCTCCTGAGGGTTGGATCCCCAACGTCGCCGATCACCCGCTCCGGCGGCATCGGCCACAGGGCTCGGCCGACCTGATCCGAAGTCGGCGAGGCATCGACTTTGGTCGGTGGTGACGGACCGCGGTCGCGGCCTAGGGTCGGCGGCATGCAGGAGAGTTGTGCACCGGTACGCCGGAATCGCTGGGCCGACCTGATCGCGATCGTCGCGGTCGGTGGGTTGTCCGCGGCCACGATCGTCGGTCGGCACTCCAACGGCGCGGAGCGGCAGTGGCTGATCCTCGACATCGCGGTCGGGATCGTTGCCACCGGCCTCATTCTCGTCCTGGCCCGTCGCCCGGTGACGGGCGCGCTCGTGCTCGCCGGACTCGCCGCCCTCTCCCCCGCCGCGACGCCGCCGTCCACCGTCGGCACGCTGACCGTCGCACAACGCCGTCCGCTCCGTACGGCGGTCCTCATCGCGTTGGCGGGGACAGTCGGTCACCTCATTCAGGGGCTCTGGCGGCCGATCGGCAACCTCCCCTTCTTCTGGTTCGCCGTCCTCGACTTCGCCGTGCACGCCGCGCTCCTCGGCTGGGGCCAATGGACCCAGGCCCGACAGCAAGTGCTCGACTCACTCCGCGAGCGTGCTCAGCGGGCCGAGGCCGAGCAGGGTCGCCGGGTGGCCGAGGCGCGGGCGCTCGAGCGCACCAAGATGGCGCGTGAGATGCACGACGTACTCGCGCATCGGCTGTCACTCCTGGCGACGTACGCCGGTGCCCTCGAGTACCGGCCCGATTCGTCACCCGAGAAGCTGGCCAAGGCGGCCGGGGTGATCCGTGCCGGCGTCCACCAGGCGCTCGACGAACTGCGCGAGGTGATCAGCGTGCTGCGCGACACCGAGATCGACGAGCTCCCCGGCGGCCGCCCCCAGCCCACCTTCCAGGACCTCCGCGCGCTCGTCGAGGAGTCCCGCGAAGCCGGTACGACGATCGCGTACGACGACCGGGTCACCGACCCCACGACGTTGCCTCCGGCAACCGGACGAACGGCGTACCGGGTCGTGCAGGAAGGACTCACCAACGCGCGCAAGCACGCGGCCGGGCATCCGGTGACAGTCAGCGTGACCGGGGAGCCAGGTGACGGGCTGCGGATCGAGCTGACCAACCCTGGTTCGAATGGCACCTCGCTCACCCCCGGTAGCGGTACCGGGCTGGTCGGCCTGACTGAGCGGGTCGAGCTCGCCGGCGGCACGCTGGATCACGGGAAGCGGCCCGGTGGCGGGTTCCGGCTCGAAGCCTCGCTACCGTGGCCGTCGTGAGCGAGCGGAGCGAGGTCATCATCAAACACAGCCCATCTTGTGCCTCATCCGCGCCCGGAGCGAAGCGAGGACGTGGATGAGTATTCGCGTATTGGTTGTCGATGATGACGCGCTGGTCCGGGCGAGCCTGGAGATGATGCTCGACGGGACGAACGGTATCGCGGTGGTCGGCCAGGCGGCCGACGGGGACGAGGTGCCGGCGGCGGTCGATGCGCACTTCCCGGACGTCGTACTGATGGATCTGCGGATGCCGCGGGTGGACGGGATCGTGGCGACCCGGCGGGTGCGGGCCCGGACCAATCCTCCGGAGGTCGTCGTCCTGACGACGTTCGACACCGACGAGAACGTGCTGCACGCCCTGCGCGCCGGGGCGAGCGGGTTCCTGCTGAAGGACACCCCGCCGGCACAGATCGTCGACGCCGTACGGCGGGTTGCCGCCGGCGACCCGATTCTGTCGCCCGGGATCACCCGACGACTGATGGACCGGGCCGCGACCCAGGCGGACGCACACACGATCGCGCAGGAGGCCCTCAAGCGACTGTCACCGCGGGAGTACGACGTGGTGCTCGCGGTGGCTCAGGGGAAGTCGAACGCCCAGATCGGTTCCGAGCTGTACATGAGTGTGGCGACGGTCAAGGCGCACATCTCGCACATCCTCACCAAACTCGAACTCGGCAACCGCACCCAGATCGCGCTCCTCGCGCACGACGCGGGCTTGGCCTGACGGATGCTCTAGCGTGGGCGGCATGATTCGGGTGCTGCTGGCGGATGATCAGGCGTTGGTGCGGGCCGGGTTCCGGTCGTTGCTGAACGCCGAGGACGACATCACGGTGATCGGCGAGGTGTCGGACGGCGCCGAGGCGGTCGCGGTCGCGCGGGCGGAGAAGCCCGATGTGGTGCTGATGGACATCCGGATGCCCGGCACCGACGGGCTGGAGGCGACCCGGCAGATCGGCGCCGACGCGGAGCTGGCCGACGTCCACGTGGTGATCCTGACGACGTTCGACCTGGACGAGTACGTGTTCGAGGCGTTGCGGGTCGGGGCGAGCGGGTTCCTGGTCAAGGACACCGAGCCGGTCGAGCTGCTGCAGGCGGTGCGGGTGGTCGCGCGCGGTGATGCGCTCCTCTCCCCCGGTGTGACCCGGCGGCTGGTGGCGGAGTTCGCGACGCGGAGCCGGCAGCCGCATGCCAGCAAGGAGCTCGACGTCCTCACCGACCGGGAGAAGGAGATCGTCGCCCTGGTCGGCGAAGGGCTGTCGAACGACGAGATCGCCGAACGCCTCGTGCTCAGCCCGGCGACCGCGAAGACCCACGTCAGCCGCGCGATGATCAAACTCGGTGTCCGCGACCGCGCCCAGCTCGTCGTCGTCGCCTATCAGACGGGCCTGGTCCGGCCCGGCTGGCTCGGTTGACCTTCAACCAGGTCGAAGGCGGAGGGTCCAGGCATGACTTTCCTGGACGAGATCACTGCCGCTGTCGCCCTCGGTCGCCAGGGTGAGCGCGACACCGCGCGGAGCCGGCTGACCGATCTGTGGGACGAGGCCCGTGACGATCAGTTCGCCCGGTGCATGGTCGCGCACTACCTGGCCGATCTGCAGGACGAAACCGCTGACGAGCTGAGCTGGGACCTCCGAGCGCTGGCGGCGGCCGGAGCGGCCGAGCAGACCGAAGGTGTCCCGTTCACGGTGGAGGCGATGCTGCCGTCGCTGCATGCGAACCTGGCCGATGACTACCGGCGCCTGGGGCAGGTTGCGGAGGCTCGGCGTCACCTGGCGTGGGCTCGGGACCGCCTCGGGGTGTTGGGTGATGACGCGTACGGCGACCTGATCCGTGGTGCTGTGGAGCACGTTTCCGACGCGCTGGCCGCCGGACGGACCGAGCGACTCGAGTCCAATCCGAGCAGCTGATCCGGCCGCGTGTACTCCGGCTGCGGTACCTGCGGTGACTCCTGCCGGACGACGCGCGGACCAGGTCTTGACCGGCAGTCTCGACGGTATGAACGAGACAGGTGCTCCGCTGGTCGAGGTGACCGGGCTGACTAAACGCTACGGCGACACTCTCGCAGTCGACGGTGTCGATCTGACTGTCCTTCCCGGGGAGGTCTACGGGTTCCTCGGGCCGAACGGTGCCGGGAAGACGACGACCCTCCGGATTCTCACCGGGCTGATCGCGCCGACGAGCGGTGACGTGCGTGTGCTCGGTGGTGCGCCCGGGCAACCCGACGTACTCGGGCGAACCGGGTCGATGATCGAGTCGCCCGCGTTCTACCCGTACCTGTCCGGCCTGGACAACCTGCGGCTGCTGGCCGAGTACGCCGAGGTGCCCCGGCGGAAGGTCGACGAGGTGCTGGAGCTGGTCGACCTGGCCGATCGGGCCCGGGACCGCTTCTCGACGTACTCCCTGGGGATGAAGCAACGGCTCGGCGTCGCCGCGGCCCTGCTCAAGGATCCCGAGCTGGTGATCCTGGACGAGCCGACGAACGGGCTCGACCCGGCCGGTATGCGGGACATGCGCCGCCTGATCCGCGAGCTCGGCTCCGGCGGCCGGACCGTGCTGCTGTCCAGCCATCTGCTCGGCGAGGTGCAGCAGATCTGCGACCGGGTCGGCATCATCAACTCCGGCCGGATGGTTGCCGAGCACAACGTCGAGGAGCTGCGCGGGGAGCAGGAACTGGTCGTCCGGGCCGCACCGCGGGAGCAGGCGCAGTCGATCCTCACCAACTTCCTCGGCGCCGGGGCGGTGCACCAGTACGACGAGACGCTGCGGGTGAAGGTGCAGCCGGAGAAGGTCGCCGAGGTGAACCGGATATTGGTCGAGGCCGGGATCGCGGTGTCGGAGTTGCACAGCACGGAACGCGCTCTCGAGGACGTGTTCTTCGAGCTCACGAGCGAGGAGAAGGCCGATGTTGGGTAGTTACCGCGCGGAGGTGCTCAAGCTCCGCAAGCGTTCCGCGGTCTGGGTGCTGTTCGGGGCGGGACTGGTGCTGAGCCTGATCTTCGGCTACCTACTGCCGTACCTGGGCTACGCCACCGGCGACGAGAACCCCCAGACCGACGGCGTACCGCGCAGCGAGATCCTGCGCGGGATGCTGCCGGAACGGGTGATGGACAACACGATCGGTGGCTACCCGATCTTCGCCGGCGCGCTCGCGCTGGTGCTGGGCGCGATCGTGGTCGGCGGCGAGTACACCTGGGGCACGCTCAAAACGATCCTCACCCAGCGCCCGGGACGCGGTACCGTCCTGGCCTCGCAGTTCCTCGCACTGGCGACCATGATCGCGGTCTGGGTGCTGGGCATCTTCGCGGCCTGCGCGCTCTGCAGCATCGGGATCGCGGCCGCGGAGGACGGCTCGATGGACTGGCCCGGAGTGACGGCCATCCTCGAGGGACTCGCCGGTGGCTGGCTGGTGCTGATGATGTGGTGCCTGGCCGGTGCGGTCCTGGCCGTTGCCTTCCGGAACGTCGCGCTGCCGATCGGGCTCGGCGTGGTCTGGATCCTCGGGATCGAGACGTTGCTGGCCGGTGTGGTGAGCAGCCTGCTGCCCGATCTGGACGTCGTGTCCAACGCGTTGCCGGGCACGAACGCGGGCTCGCTGGTGTTCAGCGTGACCGGGATGGTGGCCGCCGACGCGCCACCCGGGGTTCGCGACGCGGTCGGCGGTGGACGTGCCCTGCTGACCTTGCTGGCCTACTGCGCGATCTTCGCCGTACTGGCGGTCTGGACGACCCGTCGCCGGGACGTCACCTGAACCCTGCATGTACCCCTGCATGTACCAATGCCAGCTCGCAGAACATCGCGTTGGCCCAGGAGAACCACTCGCGGGTAAAGACGGTCGGATCGTCGACGTGGAAGGACTCGTGCATCTGACCCGTCCCACCGGTGGTGTCACGGAGGAGCTCCAGCAACTGCTGGCGCTCCTGCGCTGACGTGCTCGTCAAACCCTGCACAGCAAGGGCGATCGGCCACACCTGGTTCGGCGGTGTGTGCGGACTGCCGATCCCGACAGCATGCTCACCGCGGAAGTAGTACGGGTTGTCGTCACTCAGCAGCAGCCGACGGGTGGCGAGGTACGTCGCATCATCCGCCGCGGCGTACCCGGTCAGCGGGATCGACAGCAGGCTCGGCATGTTGGCGTCGTCGATCAGCAGCGACTCGCCCATCCCGTCGACCTCGTAGGCGTAGACGCGGCCGTAGACAGCGTGCTCGACCGTGCCGTACCGGGCGATACCGTCGTCGATGTCGGCCCTCAGCTCCTTCGCCCGATCGGCCAGCCCTGAGTCCTTCAGGACCTCGGTGGCGATCACCTCCAGATACCCGAGCACCACCGACGCGAACATGTTGCCGGGCACGTTGAACCCGAGCTCGGTCGCGTCGTCACTCGGCCGGAACGCACTCCACGACATCCCGGTCGGCCGGGTCAGCCGTCCCCGCCCCTCGCGGACCAGCGTGTCTGTCGGTACGTCGTCATGCCGCTGGAACCGGTACGGCGACCTGTTCTCGTGATCCTGCTCGACCGTCCACAACGCGATGATCGCCTCGGCCGCGGCCTTGAACCGCTCGTCGATCACGTCGGCCCGGCCGGTGATCCGCCAGAGCCGGTAGGCCAGCTCGAGAGGGTAGCAGAGCGAGTCGATCTCGTACTTGCGTTCCCACACCCACGGCGACATCTCGATCTCGTCGCCGGTGTGCCCGGCGCCGTTCGCCTCCCGGTTGAACGCGTTCGCGTACGGGTCGAGTACGACGTACTCCAGCTGGCGATGCAGGACGCCGATCAGCAGGTCCTGCAGGGCACGGTCCTCGGGACACAGCAGCAGATACGGGCGCAGCTGGGCAGCCGAGTCGCGCAGCCACATCGCCGGGATATCCCCGGTGAGCAGGAACGTGGTCCCGTCCGGCAGCCGCTCCGCCACCGCGGGCAGGTTCTCCGCCATCGATCGCCGGAACATCTCCGCGATCACCTCGTCGCCGGTGGCCCGGCGTACCTCCTCGGTGGCGCGGGCGAGCACCTCGGCATCGATCATCAACAGACTTCACCTTTCAGCAACAAGTTGGCCTTCCGGCAGGAGTACCGACGGGTTCGGCGAGAAGGTCTGGTCGAGCACCAGGCTGGCGGCTCCGATGGCGCCGACGTCCGCGCCGAGCGCCGTACCGGCGACCTCGAACGGATGCACCGAGCGGACCAGGAAGCGTTCTTTCAGCGCGGTCTGGACGGCGTCGCTGAAGAATGGCGCGAGTTGCTCCCAGTGCGGACCGCCGAACACCACCCGCTCGAGGTCGAGCAGGTTCGCGATGTCCTCGACCACCTTGGCGATCCGCTCGGCCAAAGCGGCAACGATCTCGCGGGCCACGCCCGGGCCGGATTCGGCCACCGAGCACAGCCGGGCGAACGCCGCGTCCACTGCCTGGCGGTCGTCCAGATCGATGCCCTGAGCAAGTACTCCGGCCTGGACCGCCTGCTGCACCAGGTACCGCGGCTGGCTCGTCTCGCCGACGCAGCCGCGCCGGCCGCAGTAGCAGACCGGCCCGTCGGGATCGACGATCACGTGACCGATCTCGCCGACGTTGCTGGACGAGCCGCGCACCACCTCGTCGCCGATCACCAGCCCGGCCCCGATCCCGGTGCCGAGGTAGAAGAACACGAAGCTGCCGTGCCGGTCCGAGCCACCTGCCCACTTCTCGGCGGCGGCCGCAGCGGTCACGTCCTTGTCGAGCAGCACCGGGAGGCCGGTGCGCTCCCGCAACTCGTCGCGCAGCGGGACCAGGTGCCACGCCGACAGGTTGGGCGGATCCACGACGACTCCACGCTCCACGTCGATCGGACCGGGCGCTGCGATCCCGGCACCGATCACGCGCTCGCGCGGCGCCCCGGCCTGGCTGATCACGTCCTCGATCGTTGCC
This sequence comes from Kribbella steppae, assembly GCF_004342025.1. GTDB lineage: Bacteria > Actinomycetota > Actinomycetes > Propionibacteriales > Kribbellaceae > Kribbella > Kribbella steppae. The sequence continues at coordinate 218,167 of NZ_SLWN01000004.1, forward strand.
ACGATCCTGTCGATCAGCACATCGGGATCGTCGGCGTACGGGGTGCCGACGCTGCGCCGGGCAACCACCTCGCCGGTGAGGTCGAGCACCACGACGGTCACGACGGCCGGGTCCAGGTGGACGCCGACGGCGTACTGGCCGGACGGCTCGAGCTCGAGCAGGGTCCGCGGTTTGCCGAGGCCTGTGCTCTTCTGCCGGCCCGCCTCGCGGACGAGACCGGCGTCGAGCAGCCGGCGGATGATGTTGGAGATCGCCTGCCCGGACAGACCTGTCGCCTCGGCCAACTCCACCCGGCTGAGTCGCTCGGTCCGCCGGATGGCGTCCAACACGACCGCGTCGTTGAAACCACCGACACGATCCAGATTGGTCCCCCGGCGTGCTGCCACTAGTCCCCCAGATGTCACGGTAAAACCGGGTCGGCGCCCCACGCGCGCGACCAGTCGTAGTGGATCGTCTCGTCACCGGATCGCCACGTGTTCGGCGCGGTGTTCACCAGCCAGTCGGCCGGCTCGATCCCGGACGCGTCCCCACCACTGAGCGCCAACCGTATACCTTCGCTCAACGCGCGATCCGACTGCTCGGTCCGCGCGGCCGGATCGACCGAGACGAAGAGCGCCGTACCAGATCGTGCGACCAGGTCGAGGAACCGCTGGTTCAGCTCCCACGGCGTCTGCGGCGTGCACGGGACGCAGTCGGCATCGACGGCGAAGAACCGGTTGTGCTGCGGCAATCGGAACGCGAGCGTGTTGACGCCCATCTTCCGGGTCCGCTCCCAGTCACGTCCCGAGGTGTCGTCCCCGGTCCGCTGTACGTCGACCAGCCCGGCCGCGAGGTGGCCGACGGTGTTGCAGCCGATCAATACGACTTCCTCCGCGGCCGAGCGGATCTCGCGGTAAAACGCCAGCACGATCTCGGCCGTCGTCCGCGTGGGGTCGTGGAACTGCCAACCGCTGTTGGTGAGCTCCGAACCCATCGCCGGTCCGAATCGGCCGAAGACGTCGTACGTGCTGAAGTCGTGCTTGACCAGCTCGAAACCCCAGTCCTTGAACCGCTGCAGATCCGCGCGGACCAGCTCGAGCACTTCCGGGTACGACGGGTCGAGTGCACGGCCGTCGTCGACCCCGGCACGACCCCACCGGCTGGGCTCGCGGACCCGCAGCGGTCGGAACCACAGACCGGGGCGAGCACCGATCTCCTTGATCGCGCCGGCCGTTCCGGCCAGGTCGTCGAAGACTCCAGGGGTGCCGACGTCCCAAGGGCCTCCGGACGCATTACCGCCCGGGTACCAGCCGTCGTCCACGACGCTGAAGGGTTTGACCGGGTGGCCGTCGGCGAGTTCGACGATGGTCGTGGCGTCCTTGAGGACGGCCTTCTCGTCGAAGTTCTCGCCGTACGCGTAGTACCAGTTGTTCGCCCCGACCACCGGCGCGGGCTCAGGTCGCGCCGGTAGCCGGGAACTCATAGCGGCGACCGCTGCATGCAGCGTCAGCCAGGGGGTGCCCGCGTCTTCGAACCGCTGGACGGTCGCGGCGGTGAGCATGCGGCCGTTCAGCTGAGTCGGGCCGCCGCCGTTGCGGAGATCGAGCCAGAGGGTGAAGCCGTCCGCGTCGACCGTCCACGAGCAGAATGCGTTCGGCTGAACGTTCACACCGGAGCCGGTGGTCTGGCCCGTCCGTGGGTCGTGGGCGAGGAAGTACCACGGCAGCAGCCGCTCGGGTTGCTGGTGCCGCCACTGCAGGTCGCCGTACGAACGCTCCCAGGCGTCGCCGAGGATCAGGGCCTCGGCGGGCAGTGGTTCGGACCAGCGGATGGCGACTCGGGAGACGGCCTGCGCACTGACGCCGATGGTGCCGTCGGACCAGGTCACCTCACTGCCTGCCGCCGACCAGGTGGCGCCGTTGCGGACGGCTGTGGTCAGGGTGTCCGAGGGGCCGACCTGGACGAAGACCGCGCTCGGTTCGTTCACCTGACTCCCTTGCGGACGGAATTTCCCCACAGACTTTAGTTAGTCGGTCGAGACAGCGTCAAGACTCCCCACAGCGGCGAGGAGGCGGTCGACATCGGACTGGTCCGTGTAGGGCGCGAGGCCGACGCGGACGGCTCCGGCGGCGCCCAGACCGAGGTGCCGAGCCGGCTCGTAGGCGTAGAACGAACCCGCCGGCGCGTTGACGTTCACCGCCGCGAGACGCTCTGCGACCGCAGACGGCGTCCAGCCCTCGACGGTGAAGAGCAAGGTCGGCGTACGACGTGCCGCGTGACCGTAGAGCGTGATGCCGGGGATCGCCGCCAGCCGGGCTTCCAGGACGTCCCGGAGGTTGTCCTCGTGCTCCTCGACCAGCTGCAACGAGCTCTGCAGTCGCTCGCGCCGGGTCGCGCCGGTGCCGCCCAGACCGGCCAGGAAGTCGACGGCCGCGGTGGTGCCGGCGAGCATCTCGTACGGCAGCGTGCCCAGCTCGAAGCGTTCCGGTACGACGTCCGTCGCCGGCGCGAGCTTGTCGGGCCGAAGCGTCTCGAGCAGCTCCGGCGAAGCGGTGAGCGCGCCCAGATGAGGGCCGAAGAACTTGTACGGCGAGCAGACGTAGAAGTCGGCGTACGTCGCGTCGATCGGCGCGTGCGCGGTCAGGTGGACGCCGTCGACGTACAGGAGCGCGCCGGCCTGGTGGACGAGGTCGGCGATGCGAGCGGTGTCGGGTCGGGTGCCGATGAGGTTGGACGCGCCGGTGACCGCGGCCAGCCGGGTGCGGTCGTTGAGGAGCGGCGCGATGTCGTCGAGCTCGGAGGTCTCGGTGTCGAAGCTGAGCCAGCGGATCGTGGCACCGACCGCCTCGGCGGCCTGCACCCACGGGCGGACGTTCGCGTCGTGGTCGAGCCGGGTGACGATGACCTCGTCGCCGGGCGCCCAGGTCTTCGCGAGCGTCCGGGCGAAGTCGTACGTCAGCTGGGTCATGCTGCGGCCAAACACGATGCCCTGCGGGTCCGTGCCGAGCAGGTCGGCCGTCGCCTCGCGGGCGGCCACGACGATCTCGTCGGCCCGGCGCTCGGCGGCGGTGAGTGTGCCGCGGTTGGCCATGGCCGACGTCATCGTGGCGGCGACCGCATCGGCGACCACCTGCGGGGTCTGCGAGCCACCGGGACCGTCGAAGTGGGCGGCCCCTTCGTCGAGGGCGGGGAACTGCTTCCGGACAGCAACAACATCGAAGACACCCATGGCGGTTATCCTCTCCCGACACCGCCGCGACTGCCACTGGTCGTCCATTTCTCACCGGCAGTGCCCGATGGCGGGCAAATATGTACAGGTTGTCGGTCAGGTAGTGCAGGATGTCAGGAGTGAGCACCGTGACGACTACTGACCGGGTCCCGCTGCAGGCCTGGCTTCCGACGATGCTGGCCCTGGCGGCCATCTGGGGTTGCAGCTTCCTGTTCATCTCGGTCGGCGTGCGGGAACTGCATCCGCTCTACCTGGCGCTCGGGCGGGTCGTCGCCGGCTCGCTGGTGCTGCTGATCATCCTGGCCGTGAAGCGGGAGTCGCTGCCCCGCGATCCGCGCCTGTGGGTGTACTCGTTCGTCGTCGGCGCGGTCGGATCGGCGATCCCGTGGACGCTGTTCGGGTACGGCGAGCAGCGGATTCCGTCCCTCCTGGCGGGGATCTGGAACGGCATCACCCCACTCGTGGTCCTGCCGATCGCGGTGCTGATCTTCCGCACCGAGACGTTCTCGCTGCAGCGGGTGCTCGGTCTGATGGTCGGGTTCGGCGGCATGCTCGTCGTACTCGGTGCGTGGAACGTCCAGGGCGGCGCGAACCTGACCGGTCAGCTGCTGTGCATGCTCGCGGCCGTCTGCTACGGCTTCGCGGTGCCCTATCAGAAGCGGTTCATCGCCGGCACGACGCTGTCCGGTACGGCGTTGTCCGCCAGCCTGCTGATGTGCGCAGCGGTCCAACTCGCGGTGGTCGCTCCGATCATCACCGGTGAGGCGCCGCCGGCGCCGTGGTCGCTGTCGATCGAGGTGCTCGGCAGTGTGATCGCGCTCGGAGCACTCGGGAGCGGGCTCGCGTTCGTGCTCAGCCTGCGCAACATCCGGCTGATCGGCGCCAGCCGGTCGTCGATGGTGACCTACCTGATGCCGATCTTCTCGATCCTGGTCGGCGTGATCGTGCTGCACGAGCACATCACCTGGTACCAGCCGGTCGGCGCGCTGATCGTCCTGCTCGGCGTCGCGGTCTCGCAGGGCTTGCTGCGGAACCTCAGGCGCAAGCCGGCGCTGGCTGCCGAGGCGTCAGCGGCGTAAGTTCGGCACGGCGGCGACCACTACAGCGACCAGGGCGAGCAAGGTTCCGGCGACGACCGGGAAGGTGACGGCCTTGTCGGCGGCCGGGACGAACAGGTCGATGAACAGGCTCCCGATCAGCTGACCGGCGAGCGTCCCGAGGCCGAGCACGAACACGCCCACCACGCGGACCACAGCCGCGGCCGCGCTGATGAAGATCACTCCGCACGCGCCGCCCAAGTACAGCCAGGGCTCGCTCGGCAGGTGCTGCGGTGCACCCCGCATGGTCAGGTCGACGAGGAAGACCGCGAGCAGGGCGACGAAGCCGACGAGGAAGTTGACCACGCCGGCCGCGACCGCGCCGTACGCGTCCCGTGAGGCGGTGCGGGCGACGCGCCCGTTGATGGCTTGCTGGACCGCCGCACCGATGCCGCCCAGTGCAGGCAGTACGGCGAGCAGCAGGCCGTCCGGGTGACTCAACTGCGAGGACACCGCGAGTACGACGGCTGCGAGCGCCAGGACCGCCCCGACGACGCGGAGGGTGGTATACGGCTGGGGACCGGCCGGACCGAAGCCGAGGCGATCGACGACCAGACTGCTGACGGCCTGCCCGGCCACGCCCGCCACGGTGAAGACGGCTACTCCGATCACGGACACCGTGATGGATTGGGTCGCGACCAGGAACGCGCCGGCCAGTCCCCCGATGCACTGCCACCAGCGCAGACCGCCGTGGCCGCGCATCGGCGTCCGGATGGCGCGCCAGACGTTGCCGAGTGAACGGCGGATCGGCGGCACCAACGCCGTACCGATCAGCAGGATCAACAGGCCGGTGCCGAACGAGATCAGCGCGGCCGCGACACCATCGGCGAGAACGTGACCGAGTTCGCCGTTGAGCCGGGACTGGACCGCGACCAGCATCCCGATGCCGAACGCCGCGCTCAGCCCGACGACCTGGTGGTGCTGGGCCGAACGGGCAGGGCGGGTGGCGGTCGTTGTCACCCCTCTATCATGACCGTTCGCCGTCTTGCACCTGACAACAGGGTCCACATTACGACCGCCGGATCAACGCCAGATACATCGCGTCGGTGCCGTGCAGGTGCGGCCACAGCTGTACGTCGGGACCGTCGCCGAGATCGGGCACACCCGGGAACAGCGCTCGGGCGTCCTCGAGCACGGCGTCGTCCCGCTTGCCGAGTACGGCGTCCACCACCGCGTGGGTCTCGTCGAGGTGTGGCGAGCAGGTGACGTATGCCACCACGCCACCCGGTCGGACCGACGTGATCGCCGAGTCGAGCAGGTCCTCCTGCAATGGCTGGAGCTCGACCACGTCTTCCGGCGTACGGCGCCAGCGGGCCTCTGGTCGACGGCGAAGCGCGCCGAGGCCGCTGCACGGGACATCGGCGAGCACCCGGTCGAACGACCCGGCCGGCCAGGTGGGCTTGGTGCCGTCGCCGACCAGCACCTGGTGGTCGCCGGGGATCGCGCGAAGGTTGGCGCGGACAAGGTCGGCGCGGTGCTTGAGCGGCTCGATTGCCGTCAGCTGGCCTTCGCGCTGCTGAACGATTGCCGCGAGCAGAGCGGACTTGCCGCCCGGCCCGGCGCAGAGGTCGAGCCACTTGGTGTCCGAACCGTCGAGCGGGGCCGTCGCCAGCGCGGTCGCGACCAGCTGCGAGCCCTCGTCCTGAACACCGGCCCGACCAGTGGCCACCGCGTGGATCCGGCCGGGGTCACCACCACCCTGCAACACGGCCGCGTACTGCGACCAGCGAGCCGGCGACGCACCCGCCTCAACCAACTCATCGACATCCGACAGCCCCGGCCGAGCCACCAACGTCACCCGGGGCGGCGCGTTGTCCGCATCGAGCAGTTCTTCAAGGCCCTTGTCGTCCAGCGCTTTCACGAAGGCTTCGATCACCCAGCGGGGATGGGCTTTCGCGATTGCCAGGTAACCGAGCCGGTCGTCCTCGATCCTCGGTGCAACCGACGCGATCCACTGGTCGAGGGAGCGTTGGCTGATCTTGCGGAGGACGGCGTTGACCAGGCCGCTGCGTTTCTGGCCGATCTCCGAGCGGGTCAGCGTCACCATCTCGCTGACCGCGGCGTACGAGTCGACTCGCATCCGCAACAGCTGATGCGTGCCCAGGCGGAGCAGGTCGAGCAGCTCCGGATCCAGGTCGGCGAGGGGGCGCGACACGTTGCGGGCGAGGAAGGCGTCGTACGTGCCCTGCCAGCGCAGCGTGCCGTGCACGAGCTCGGTGCAGAACGCGGCGTCCCGGCCGCTGAGGCGTTGGTCGCGGAGCGCCTTGTTGAGCGCGAGGTTCGCGTACCCGCCCTCGGCGGTCACCTGCCGGATCACCTGGTAGGCGACCCGGCGGACCTGATCCGGACGTCGCTGCGGCGCCCGGTTGCGAGGCGAACGATCACTCACGTGGACGGTCCCAGGCGGTCCTCATCGGTGAGCCGGACGCCACGAGCCCAGTCGGCCGCGGCCATCGGCTTCTTGCCCTGCGGCTGAACCGTCACCAGCTCGACCGCCTTGCTGCCGGTACCGACCTTCACGCTCGACTTGGTCGCCTGCAGCTCACCAGGCTTCAGCTCCTCATCGGTCTGCCGGACGGCGAGCACCTTCAACCGCTCACCACGGAACGTCGTCCACGCGCCCGGTGCCGGGTTGCACCCGCGCACCAGCCGATCCACCCGCTGCGCCGGAGCACTCAGGTCCAGCTCGGCGTCCTCGACGTTGATCTTCGGGGCCAGCGTGACACCGTCGGCCGGCTGCTCCCGCGCCTCGAGTACGCCGGCCTCGACCCCGTCCAGCGTGTCGACCAGTAGCTTGGCGCCGGACTCGGCCAGCCGGGTGAGCAGATCACCGGAGGTGTCCTCGGGACCGATCGGCTCGGTGAGTACGCCGTACACCGGGCCGGCGTCGAGCGCCTTCACGATCCGGAACGTGCTCGCCCCGGTCACGTCGTCGCCGGCGATGATCGAGTGCTGCACCGGCGCGGCCCCCCGCCAGGCCGGGAGCACCGAGAAGTGCAGGTTGATCCAGCCGTGCTTCGGGATGTCCAGCGCGGCCTGGGGCAACAATCCGCCGTACGCGACGACCGGACAGCAATCCGGCGCGATCTCGGTCAGCCGGGCAAGGAACTCGGGATCGCTCGGCTTGACCGGCTTGAGAACCTCGATCCCGAGCTCCTCGGCGAGCTGGGCGACCGGCGACGCGACCAGCTTGCGGCCGCGGCCGGCCGGTGCGTCCGGACGGGTGACGACGGCGACCACTTCGTGGCGGCTGGCAACGATCGCCTTGAGGGCGGCGACGGCTGGTTCCGGCGTACCGGCGAAGACGACTCTCACAGGCCGAACCCATTCATCGAGTGCGGTGACACCTTCACCGTCGGTACGCCGCTGAGGCCGGACCAGTCCGCCTCACGGATCGCCTTCATCGCCTGCTTCCGGGTCTCGGTGTCGAGCCGGTCGATGAACAGGACGCCGTCCAGGTGGTCGGTCTCGTGCTGGATGCAGCGCGCCAGCAGGTCCGAGCCCTCGATCAAGACCGGATCGCCGTACATGTTGAAACCCCTCGCGATCACCGACTGGGCCCGGACGCAGTCGAAGGTGAGGCCGGGGAGTGACAGACAGCCCTCCGGGCCGAACTGTTCGTCCGCGGACAGCGCCAGCTCCGGGTTGACCAGGTGCCCGAGCTCGCCCTCGATGTGCCAGGTGAAGACACGGAGGCCGACGCCGATCTGGGGCGCGGCCAGGCCCGAGCCCGGGGCGGCCTGCATGGAGTCGGTGAGGTCCTGGACCAGGCGGCGCAACTCGGCGTCGAAGTCGACGACCGGCGCGGCCTTGGTGGTCAGGACGGGGTCGCCGAACAGGCGGATGGGTGTGACCGACAACAGACTCTCCACAGCGCTCCACGGACCTGGACCTGGCAAGTCTAGTGCGCTCCGCCGGTGGGTTCGGGCCGGGAGGGGGCCTCCACATTGTTGCCACAAGCACGTACTGTGGTCTCAGGCGTACCTACAGTCACAACCGTCACACGCCCAACGGGAGACCCAATGCCCACAGCAGCACGGGGGGCAACTCTGATCCTCCTGGGTGCCTTACTGGCCCAGGCACCCCTTACCGCAGCCGCCTACCAGCCGCGCGACCGTACGACGTCCAGCGCGCCGGCCACCGCGATCCCCGCCAGCGAGCCGACCACTGCGGTCCCGTCCACCGAGACTCCCACCCAGCCTGTCGCCCAGGACACTGCGGCGCGGTCGTGGAGCGAGGTGGTGAAGCAGGTGACCGAGACCTCGCCCAACAGCCTGGAGCTGCGGTCCGCAGACAGCTCGGCACGGGCCTCCTCGGTGATGCGCTGCTTCAAGCTCGAGGAGGAGAACTACTGCCTCGGGCTGGGCTTCGTGGATCAGGTGCCGAGCGGGGCGGCGCTGCAGGAGATGATGGCGCCGCCGCCGAGCGTGAGTGCCGACGGCGAGGTCGGTGTGGAGCAGGACATCCCGACCGGTGACCTCACCCCGCAAGCTTTCGTCGCGGAACGCGCGTCGATGCCGAAGAGCGCCCGCGTCAACGCCGAACTCGACGAGATGCAAGCCGCCTGGGACGGCCGCGACAAAGCCCGCTCTCTCCGTTTGCTGGATGCGTCCTCCGAGCCGACCCCACCGACTCCTACCGCACCCCCGACAGCGACTCCGACCGCTCCGACCACGCCGGTCCCGAGCACGCCGATGCCTACGCGGAGTGCGCCTAGTCGCGGGACGCCGACGCCGGTGCCTACTCCGGTGGCGCCGGTGAAGCTGCCGACGTCGTCGTACATCATGAAGGGCTTCCGGACCTCGCAGGAGAAGGGGTACTGGTGCGGTCCGGCGACGTTCCAGTCGATCGACTGGGCCGACGACAACCAGAAGGACACCCAGGCGTCCTGGGCCAAGGACCTCGGCACGACGACCTCCGGTACGGCGATCTCGGCGATGGTCAAGCAGACCAACCTGAAGACCAACTGGGACCTCGCGGCCGGCACCTACATCGTCCAGAACGTCGGCCACTGGAACGCGCAGAAGTTCTTCACCGTGCACCAGAACCACCTCGGCGACGGCCGGCCCGCGCCGGTCATCGAGCACACCCAACTGCTGAAGCGCTACTTCCCGTACCTGGCCTTCAACCACAGCGGCCACTACCAGGTCGGCCGCGGCTACGACCGGGCGAAGGGCACGATCGCGATCTACGAGGTGTTCAACGAGCGCCGGTTCAACAGCCGCGGGAACGTCACCGACGGCCCGAAGAACATCCCGGCGACCGCCCTGTTCAACGCGACCCTGGCCAACTCCTTCAAGAACATCGGCCTCTGACTCCATGCGTCGTCTGACCCTGGCTGTCCTGGCCGTCCTGCTCGTGGCCGGCTGCTCCTCGTCCACTGACGACTCCAGCAGCCCATCCAGTACGCCGACCAACCCCCGTACGACGGCAACACCGCCAACCACGACACCGTCAGCGCCCACCGACACCGGTACGGCGCTGCCGGTGTGGACGAAGATGATGCGGCAACCGGTCGACGGACAGCACCTGGTCACGCAGCAGCGCAAGTACCTCGTCACCCGCGGCAGCGATGAGGCGGGAACGACGACCATCACCGACCGGGCCAGCAAGAAGGCAGTCGTCCGACACGTCCCGGCGGCCGGCTTCGTTGCCCAGTCGCCGGTGGTGATCGACGACCGGTGGGCGCTGATCGAGGACATCCGGTCCGACGGCCCGGACCCGGAGATCCGCGTCTACCGCTACGACCTGACCACCGGCCGGCCCGCGGACCTGAGCAAACTACTGCCGAAGGTGTCCGAGCCGGAGATCGGCGCCTCCGACGGCACCTTCGCCTACAGCTCGACCGACGCGCGCAACCGGTCCTGCCTGATCATCGCCGAGCTCGCCACGCTCAAGTCGCGGACCGTCGCGTGCGTGCCGGGTCCCGGGTACGTCGCCGATCCGGTCGTGTCGGCCGACACGGTGACGTTCAGCGAGATCACCGCACCGGAGAGCGCTCGCCGCTGCAAGCGCATCCTGACCGCCGCACTGTCGGGCGGCCGGGTGCGCCCCGTGCCGGCGGCGACGAACTGCATCCAGTGGAGTGGCGCCTCCTTGCGCGGGGCAACGGTGTGGTCCGAGGTCGGCGCGACCGATCCGGACCAGTACCAGAGCAAGGCGTACGTGCGTGAGTCGGTCGACTCCCCCGCCCGCGCCCTCGGTGTCGTCGTCACCGACACGATCATTGCCTGTGGCCATTGGATTCTCTGGGAGACCAGAACCGTCGACGACGGCGACGAGGCGTACCAGATCAACCGCTGGCGCCCCGGCCTGCAACAACCGCAGCGCATCTACACCGGAAAACCAGGCACCGCGCTGACTCCGCTCACGTGCCAGGACAACACGGTCTACGTCGAGGCGGCCCAGCTCGCGACCACCCCGGCGTACACCGAAACCTTCTCCGCGCCGGCTACTTGAGTGGCAGTCCGCGGTCGCGGAGGTGCTTGCGCAACGACGCGGCGTCGGTGAAGAGCTCGGCGTCGAGGCCGACCGCGCGGGCGCCGTCGACGTTGTGCTGTACGTCGTCGGTGTAGAACGTGCGCGCCGCGTCCAGGCCGTACCGCTCGAGCAGGATCCGGTAGATCTTCTCGCCCGGTTTCACCGTCTCCTCGACGCCGGACACGATTTCACCGTCGAATCCGGTCAGGATCGGGAACGCCTCCTTCGCGACCTCCCACTTGTCCGCCGAGAAGTTGGTCAGCGCGTACGTCGGGATGCCCAGCTCGCGCAGCTCGGTGACGAGCTCGACGGTGTCCTCGAAGACACCTCTGACCATCTTCAGCCAGCCGGTGTCGTACGCCTCGATCCACTCGGTGTGCTGGGGGTGCAGCGCGGTCAGCTCCGCGATCGCCTCCTCCCACGGCCGGCCGGCGTCCAGCTGGTGGTTCCAGTCCCGCGTCGTCACCTCGGTCAGGAACCGGGTGCGCTCCTGCTCGTCCGGGATCAGGTCGGCGTACAGATAGTCCGGGCTCCAGTCCAGCAGCACCCCACCGATGTCGAACACCACTACGTCGATCGTCCGCTCCGTCATGTCCGCAACCCTATGCGAACGGCGCCGCCGCCTTGACGGTCCGCAGGATCGGCACGGTCTCCAGCGCGGTGACCGACTCCAGCGCCGCGGTCGCGAGCGCTCACGTCATGCGGTCGCCGCGTTCGCGGCGGCTCGAGCGTGCAGCGCCGGCGCCAGCGCGAACTGTCCGATGAAGATAACCACACCGAGCAGCGCGCAGCCGATCCACGTGGCGGTCGGACCGAAGAACTCGAGGGAGTTGGTCCCGGCCAGCGGTCCGACCACGGTGCCGATACCGAAGGCCATGCCGGACATGCCCATGTAGCCGCCGCGCAGGTCGACCGGAGCGAGGTCCGCGAACACCGCACCGATCACCGCCGCGAAGCCGATCTCCCCGATCGTCCACACGACGACCGAGAGCCCGTAGCCCCACCAGTCGTGCACGACCGCGCCGATTCCGAACCCGAGACCGACGACCAGCATCGACGCGGCGAGCAGCTTCGGCCGGTCGAACCTCGCCAGCCGCTTGCCGAGGAACGGCTGGACCAGCACGATCACCACGCCGTTGAGGGCGATCACCAGCCCGTACGTCGACGACGGCAGGCCGTCATCCGCCATCGCCAGCGGCAGCGTCGAGTAGCCCTGGAAGTAGATGGTGGCGTAGCCGATCTGGAGCAGGATCATCAACAGGAACACGGTGTCCCGGAGTGCCACCGGCAGCAGTGGCCGGCGCGACGTGCCCTCGTCCAGGGCCGGGCGGCTCTCCGGCACCATCATCCAGATCACCAGGCCGGCGATCACCGACGTACCCGCGTTCAGCCAGAAGAGCAGGCCGTAGCCGATCGAGGCCAGCACACCCGCGCTGACGGTGGAGATGGAGAAGCCGAGGTTGATCGCCCAGAAGAGCAGGCCGTACGCGCGGACTCGTTCACCCGGCTGGAGCAGATCGGCCACGGTCGCCTGCACCGCCGGGCGGAACAGGTCGCCGAGCAGGCCGACGAGAAACGCCGCCGCCCAGATCGTCGCCATCGACCGGGCCGACCCCAGCAGGATGAGCGCGCCGGCGGTACCGAAGAAACACAACAGCATGGTGACGCGGCGACCGACGCGGTCGGCCAGCCAGCCGCCGACGAGCTGCGACGCCACCGAACCGGCACCGACCGCAGCCGCTACGGCACCCGCCGTACCGGCCGACAGGAGGCGGTCCTGGGTCAGGTAGAGAACGAGGAACGGCTGGACGAAGCTGCCGAGCCGGTTGACCAACTGGCACACCCAGAGCGCCCAGAAGGCCCGCGGCAGGGCGGGCGCGGGCGACTCGACAGCTGCGGCAGAACTCATGAGGACAACTCTCGGAGACGGCCGTAGTACTGTCGACGATTAGGCACAGGACTAATCGGTTAGGGTGGCACCGTGATCACGATCAGGTTGAACGCCGGAGACGTTGGCCGGATCCGGTTCGCCCTGTCGCCGGTGTGGGAGGCCGTCACCAGCGTCCGGGCGCTGAGCAACAACACCGCGCGCAGCGTGCACGGACCGTGGTTGCAGAAGGTCCGGCCGATCATCGACGGCCCGGATCTGACGTTGCTCCGGGCCCTCGTTCCGCCGATCGGGTACATCCCGGACTTCATCACGCCGGCGCCACCGCGCCGGTCGACCAGCCTGGAGTCGGGCCTGGCCGCGATCGCCGCCACGCCACATCACCTGGTGGTCGACGAGCTCAGCAAACTGCACCACGACACCCCGCACCCGCTGCTGCCGGAGCTGATCGCTCAGCCGGCCAAGGCGCTGGACCTGATCACGTCGTCGCTGGAGAGCTACTGGCGACGCGCGATCGAGCCGGAGTGGCCGCGGATGCGTGCGCTGTTGCAGGAGGACCTGGCGTTCCGGCTGGACGAGTTGGCCAGCGGCGGCATCGAGCGGCTGTTCCGCAACTTGCATCCGTCGGTACGGTTCAGCGGCACCCGGATCGAGATCGACCGGCCGTTCATCTGTGACGGCGAGCCGATGGCCGGGCAGGGTGTGCTGCTGGTGCCGGGCGTGTTCACCTGGCCGGCGGCGCTGTCGGTGACCGCGGCGCCACACGTCCCGACGATCACCTACCCGCCGCGTGGTCTCGGGCGGTTGTGGGAGGACCGGCAAGACACCACGGAATCACCGCTCGCGGACCTGGTCGGGCGGACCCGCGCGGCGATCGTGAGTCACCTGGATCTGCCGATGTCCACAACACATCTGGCCCACCAGCTCGGGGTGTCGGCGCCGACGTTGAGTGTGCACCTCAGCATCCTGCGCAACGCGGGTGTGGTCGACTCACGCCGCGACGGTCGGGCCGTGCTCTACTACCGCACCTCGCTCGGCAGCCAACTGCTGACCGCGTCCACTCCGCTGGCAACCACGGCCTAGCCGAAGCTCGGCGGATCTACCTGGACGCGGACCGACCCGGGATTCTTCTTCGCACTCCGAGCGGACTGGGCCTCCTTCAGAGTCCGCGCCAGGGCCGAGCCGGCTGCGCGCGGCGTCCGCACGACCGCACGCACCGTCTCGTCGTCGACGTCCACCGGGCCAAGGACTTCCAACCCAGCGGTTGCCGGCAGCAACTGACGGAGGCGGCCGATCAGGTCGGTCACGGCCTCGGACGGACCGGTGAGCTCGGCCAGCTTGGCGGCCGGGGCCAGGCGGGCGGCCCGGCGTTCCTCGACCTCACGGGCCGCGAAGCCCTCGGGACTCCAGCGGACGACTGCCTGCAACGGCAACGCGGATGGTTCGCCGACCAGGATGACGGCGCCGTTGGCGCGGACGAGGGCAGCCGCGTTGAACCACCGCCGTACCGCCTCCTCCGGCGCACGAAGGTCGGGGCGAGCGAGCATCAGCCAGGTGTCGAGCAGCAAGGCTGCGCTGTAGCCGCCTTCAGCAACCGGCTCGGCGCCGGGTGTGCTCACGATCAACGCCGGCTTGTCCGGTACGACGTCCAGTACGTTGTCGCCTCCCGACGTACGCACGACCAATCCGGGGAACGCGCGCCCCAACTCCTCCGCCGTACGACGAGCGCCGACCACCGCAGCGCGCATCCGAGTGTCGCCACACTCCGGGCACCTGTGGTCAGCCGCAGGCCTACCGCAGATGCTGCAGCTCGGCGGCCCGGCTCCCCCGGTCCGACGCAAGGTCCCGCCACACGTCGAACACCGCGAAGGGGCCCGGCACGTCTGACACACCAGGCTCGGCAGATACCCCGCTCGCGGCACCTGCACCAGCACAGGCCCGGACCGCAAACCCTCCCGCGCGATCTCGAAAGCCCGATGCGGCAACCGCGCCGCCCGAGCCCCCGGATCACGGGCGAGATCGGTGTCCGACTCCCCCGCGATGTGCACCGCGGGAGCGGCCGCCCGGATCACCGTCCGGTCCGCGATCAACTCGGCCGCGAACCCGGATTCCAGCAGCGTGGCATCCTCCACCGACCGTGCGAACCCGCCGAGCAACGCGGCGCACTGCTGCCGATACGCCCGCAGCAGAAGGACTTCCCGGGCATGGGGATACGGCGCACGTGGCTCGGCGTACGAATCGTCGCCGTCGTCCCACAACGCGACCAGCCCGAGATTCGCCACCGGCGCGAAAGCCGCCGCCCGGGTCCCGATCACCACCCGCGCGCACCCACGGAGCGCCGCGAGGAAAGCCCGATAGCGAGCAGTGGGACCGAGGTCCGCCGACAGCGTGACGAACCCGTTCGCCCCGAGCACCGCCGTACAGGCCGTCGCCAGCCGCTCGAGATCACGCGCATCCGGCACGAGCAGCAATGCACCACGACCCGACGCCGCACACACCGCCGCGGCCTGCGCGAACGCGAGCGCCCAATCAGCCCCCGGTACGGCGGTCCAGATCGCGCGCGGCGCTTCCGACCGGCCGACCGCATCGAGGAAGCCTTGCGGGTACGACGACCACTCGGAACGCGAGGTGGACAGCGGCGGCGGCGCGGGCTGGTCGCAGCGCAGTGGCTCACCCTCGACCTTCGCGTGCCGTGGTGGGACGGCCAGTCGGGTCACGTCCGCGAAGACCCCGGCGT
The DNA here is from genome assembly GCF_004342025.1 of Kribbella steppae. Taxonomy (GTDB): domain Bacteria; phylum Actinomycetota; class Actinomycetes; order Propionibacteriales; family Kribbellaceae; genus Kribbella; species Kribbella steppae. The sequence continues at coordinate 233,577 of NZ_SLWN01000004.1, forward strand.
ACCGGTCGGCGACGGCGCGGCAGAGGTCGGCGATCTCCGGCGTCAACACCTGCTCGGGCGAAACGACCTTGCGGATCCGGGCCAGCTTGCCGTCGTGGTCGGAGGACTCGAGCCGCTCCAGCACGAACCCGTCCAGATCCTTGCCGGCGAAGCGGACCTTCACCCGCACGCCCGGCTGCGCGGCCTCGGCCACGTCGTCGGGCACGAGGTAGTCGAACGGGCGGTCCAGGTGCGGTAACGAGACGTCGACCGCGATCCGGGCCACCGGCAACGTCGAGGTGATCCCGGCCGGCTCTTTCGTCCGGGACTTGCGAACGGTGTCCCGCAACAGCGTCAGCTGCTCAGGCGATTCCCCGTTCGATGTCACCGGGAAACTCTAGTCCGCCGAGGCGACAGTGCGTGGGACGACGTCGGCCCGGCTGTGGACAACCGCCACAGCCGGGCCGAATACGCCGTGTTCCTACTTGTTGACGGCTGCCTTCAGTTCCTCGACCCGGTCGGTCCGCTCCCAGGTGAAGTCCTCGCCGGTGCGGCCGAAGTGGCCGTTCCGCGCGGTCTGGGCGTAGATCGGCCGGAGCAGGTCAAGGTCCCGGATGATCGCGGCCGGCCGCAGGTCGAACACCTCACGGACCGCAGCGGCGATCGTGTCGACCGGCACCGTCTCGGTCCCGAACGTGTCGACGTAGAAGCCGACCGGAGCGGCCTTGCCGATCGCGTACGCGACCTGGCACTCGACCCGGTCCGCCAGCCCGGCGGCGACGATGTTCTTCGCCACCCAGCGCATCGCGTACGCGGCCGACCGGTCCACCTTGGACGGGTCCTTGCCGGAGAACGCGCCACCACCGTGCCGCGCCATCCCGCCGTAGGTGTCGATGATGATCTTCCGGCCGGTCACGCCGGCGTCGCCCATCGGGCCGCCGACCTCGAACCGCCCGGTCGGGTTCACCAGCAGCTTGTAGCCGGCCGAGTCGATGTCGAACTGCTCGAGCACCGGGTCGACCACGTGCTTCTTGATGTCCGGGGTCAGCATCGAGTCCAGGCTGATGTCGGCCGCGTGCTGGCTGGACACCACCACAGTGTCGATCCGGACCGCCTTGTCGCCGTCGTACTCGATCGTGACCTGGGTCTTGCCGTCCGGCCGCAGGTACGCCATCGTGCCGTCCTTGCGGACCTCGGACAGCCGGGCGGACAGCCGGTGGGCGATGGTGATCGGCAGCGGCATCAGCTCGGGCGTCTCGTTCGAGGCGTAGCCGAACATCAGCCCCTGGTCGCCTGCCCCCTGCAGGTCCAGCGCGTCCTTCGACGCGTCCGAGCGCGTCTCGTACGCCGTGTCGACCCCCTGCGCGATATCCGGGGACTGACTGCCGATGGCCACGGTGACACCACAGGACGCGCCGTCGAATCCCTTCAGCGACGAGTCGTACCCGATCTCCAGGATCCGTGCCCGCACGATTCCCGGGATGTCGACGTACGCCGCCGTGGTGACCTCACCCGCGACGACGACCAGACCCGTGGTGACCAGGGTCTCGACCGCTACACGGCTCTTCGGGTCCTCGGCCAGCAACGCGTCGAGAATGGAGTCGCTGATCTGGTCAGCGATCTTGTCCGGATGACCCTCGGTCACCGACTCGGACGTGAAAAGGCGCCTCGCCACAAGTTCTCCTCGGATTCCTCTTGTCGCGCGGCGGTGCTACGACCGCGCGTCCCCCCATGCACCGGCGGTTGGCGATGCATCTTGGGGAAGTATGCCAGCAGTTTCCGCCCGAGTCCCGGTGACACTCCGAATTCATCCGCTATTCGAGACGTATGATCATATTCTGGACAACCGGCCAGTCTTCAGGCGTGCGGACCAACCGCCACGTCGCCCTGGGTGAGCGATGGTGTGCAGCCCAGCATCGCAGCCAACCGGTCCACCTCGGCCTCCAGCCGGCGCTGCCGGGTGCGGCTGAGGGACGTCAGCGCCTCGACGGTGACGTGCAGCTTCCGGCCGGACTTCTTCTGGTGCCACACACCGGCGACGATGCCGTCGACCAGCAGGAGCGGGTAGTTGCCGGCCTGACCACGCGCGAGTGCTCTGGTGAACGCCTTGCCGGGGAAGAGCAGCTCCCTGGGGAAGCTGCCGACGCCGTACGCGTCGAAGTACGGCAGCAGCCTGACACCGCGCACCGGGTCGTCCGGGAACTCGTCGTCGCCGGGTGCGCACCAGGCAGGTTGGCCGGCCAACTCCACCTGCGGCAGGCCATCGAAGTATCTCTTCACGAACCCGAGGCTGGTGCTGAGCCAGCGCGCGAACTGCTGCGGCGTCGCGGGCCCATAGGAGTACAGGTACCTGTGGAGGAACTCGGTGAACGCCTTCTCGGCGGGCAGCGGCTCGAACGGCTTGAAGCGATGCGGGTTCGAGTACGTCGTGTTGCGGCCACGGTTCGGTCCGTAGCAGAGGACACCGGCGTTGGCGGCATCCGGGATCACCTGCCGCCAGCGCGGCCAGTTGCCCTGGAAGGCCTCCATGACCGGATCACCTGCCCACGGGCCTGTCCGTCGTACGACCTCCTCGGTCAGTTCGTCGACGGTCAGGTCGTCCTCTGCGAGCGCATCACCGATTGCGGCGATCACCTGAGCGGTCTGCTCCGGCGTCATCCGGATGGCCTCGGGCCGTGGCGGACCGGGCGGCAGAGCCGACAGCGCACCGGTCCACAGCGGCAGGTCGTCGAGTGGCAGCAGATGCACGGTGCCACGCGGTCCGAGCGACTTCACGACCCCGTCTGCCTGCTGAACCGTCTCCCGGGTCGCATTGTCGAGCCGGAGTGCTACCGACACCTCCCCCGCCGACAACACCTGCGCATGCGCACCACACATAGCCCGAACGGCGTCCGCCGCGGAGGCCGCCAGGTTATCTGCCAGGTGGTGTCGCCGCATCCGCCGGGCGACCACGGCCGGCCATGAGATCTCCATGACCCCGACCCTAGCGCCAGAAGCGGACAGGTTCCGACCGCTATGTCCGAGCGGTCAATCGGAAGACCTGGCGCGAACCACCTTCGGGCCCGTCCGGCGCAGGCTCGGCAGGCGTGAAGCCGAGCCGCTCGTAGAACACCCGGGCACCGCTGGTGATCGCACCCGGATGGTCCGCGCCGAACGTCACGACGTCGACCACCTCGCCCGCGGCGAGGCCGTTCCCGTTGGTGAGCCGCTCCATCACAGCGCTCATCAGGCTGCTTCCGACGCCTTGACCACGCAAGCGATCGGAGACGACAAGCCAGTGGACCGCGAAGCGCGGTGACGAGCCGCCGAACAGCACCGCTCCGGCCGGCTCTCCGGCCGGGCCGAACGCTACGAGCGCCCGCTGCTGGACGACGTGTTCGTCCACCGCGCGCTGGAAGCCCGGGTTGCCGACCATCGGACCGAACCAGTGCTCGACCTCACCGGCGAGCCCCAGAATGACCGGCACATCAGCCTCGGTCGCCAACTCCACCCGCACCGCCACACCAGCCTCCAGTCAGTGCCAGTGGGTGGCGACCAGGTTCCAGATCACGCCCGCCAGGGCGTCCTTGCTGCCCGACGGCACCGGGAGGGCGTTGCCTTCACGGTCGAGGATGACGGCTTCGTTGTTGTCGCTGCCGAAGACCTTGCCGCCGGAGACGTCGTTCACCACCAGCAGGTCGCAGCCCTTGCGTTCCAGCTTCGCCCGGCCGAGCTCGAGGACGTCGTGCTCAGCGTCACCGGTCTCGGCCGCGAACCCGACGATCACCTGGTCGGCACGGCGGCGGTCGTGCGAGATCGTCTGCAGGATGTCCGGGTTCTGCACCAGGCTGACCGCCGGGACCGAGCCGTCGGAGGTCTTCTTGATCTTGTGCTCGGCGACATCGACCGGCCGGAAGTCCGCCGGGGCCGCCGCCATCACGATCGCGTCCGCGTCACCCGCGCGGCCGGTGATCTCGTCGTACAGATCCCTGGTGCTCGTCACCGGGACGACCTGGACGCCCGCCGGGTCGGGCAGCTCGGAGTTGGCCGCGACCAGGGTCACCTTGGCGCCGCGGGCGGCTGCGATCCGGGCCAGCGCGTAGCCCTGCTTGCCGGACGAGGAGTTGCCGAGGTACCGGACCGGGTCGAGGTGCTCGCGGGTGCCGCCGGCGCTGATCAGGACGTGCTTGCCGGTCAGGTCGGCGACCGACTGGCCGGCGGCCCGTGCGGCCTCGTCGGCGAGCATCAGCTGACTGATCGCGAAGATCTCGGACGGCTCGGGCAACCGGCCGCGACCGGTGTCGGCGCCGGTGAGGCGGCCGACCGCGGGGTCGAGCACGGTGATGCCGCGGGACCGGAGCGTGGCGACGTTGGCCTGGGTGGCCGGATGCTCCCACATCTCGGTGTGCATCGCGGCCGCGAACAGGATCGGACAGCGGGCGGTGAGCAGCGTGTTGGTGAGCAGGTCGTCGGCCAGGCCGTGCGCGGCCTTGGCGATCAGGTTCGCCGTGGCCGGGGCGACGACCACGAGCTCGGCCGCCTTGCCGATCCGGACGTGCGGGACCTCCTGCACATTGTCGAACGGGTCGGCCGTCACCGGCTGGCCGGACAGCGCCGCCCAGGTCGCCGCACCGACGAACTCCAGCGCGGCCGCGGTCGGCACCACCCGCACACTGTGCCCGGACTCGGTCAGCCGCCGGAGCAGATCACAGACCTTGTACGCCGCGATGCCGCCGCCGACCCCGAGGACGACGTTCGGGCGAGCCTTGGCGGGAACGTCAGGATCCCCCGGGCCGTGAGTGGCTCCGGGGGTCTGGTCACCGGTTGCGGACATCAGCAGAGGACCCCGTTCCCGGTCGTCATCGCGAGTGGGTTACTCGGACTTCTCCGCAGCCGCGGCTTCCGCCTCGGCCTCGGGGTCGATGTCGGTGCAGGTCAGCACGCCCTCGTTGATCTCGCGCATCGCGATCGACAGCGGCTTCTCCTGGACGTGGGTCTCGACGAGCGGACCGACGTACTCCAGCAGGCCCTCGCCGAGCTGCGAGTAGTAGGCATTGATCTGCCGCGCCCGCTTGGCCGAGTACAGCACCAGCTTGTACTTGGAGTCGGTGTGGGTGAGCAGGTCGTCGATCGGCGGGGAGGTGATGCCGATGGCGACTGGTTCCTTGGCAGACAAGTTCAGCTCTTTCCAGGGATATGGGGTGATCGGATCAACTTTACCAACTGATCGGCGGCTTCCCGAACCGAGGCGTTCACGATCGTCACGTCGAACTCCTTCTCGGCGGCCAGCTCGAGCGTCGCGGTCTCCAGCCGGCGCTCCCGCTCCTCGGCCGTCTCGGTGCCGCGACCGACCAGACGCCGTACCAGTTCGTCCCAGCTGGGCGGGGCGAGGAAGACGAACTGCGCCTTCGGCATCGTCTCGCGGACCTGGCGGGCGCCTTGGAGGTCGATCTCGAGCAGGGCCGGCCGGCCCTCGGCGAGCTTGTCCAGCACCGGCTGCTTCGGTGTCCCATACCGGGCCGCCTTGTGCACGACGGCCCACTCGAGCAGCTCACCGTCAGCGATCATCCGGTCGAATTCCTCGTCCGACACGAACAGATAGTGCACCCCGTGCACCTCGTTGTGCCGCGGCTTGCGCGTCGTGGCCGACACCGAGATCCAGATGTCCGGGAACCGCTCGCGGATCTCCGCCGCCACCGTCCCCTTACCGACCGCGGTCGGCCCGGCCAGCACGGTCAGCTGGGCGTTCCCGCCGCCGGAGGTGCGTGGCGGGTCCTGCCGCGGAGCCATCGTCTCGTCCGTCCTGTGCGTGGTCATGTTCACACCAGTGTCCAACGAGCCGGCCAGGGTTTCGGTCTGGCTCACTCGGCGAATTCGCGTTCGAGGGCGGCGATCTGGTTCGAGCCGAGGCCGCGCACCCGCCGCGTCTCGGAGATCCCCGCGCGTTCCATGATCTGCTGGGCGCGGACCTTGCCGACGCCGGGGATGCACTGCAGCAGCGCACTGACCCGCATCTTGCCGATCACGTCGTTGGTCTGCCCCTCGTGGAGCACCTCCGTCGGAGACGCTCCCGAATGCCGGATCCGGTTCTTGATCTCGGCTCGTTGACGCCGCGCCGCCGCGGCCTTGTCCAGAGCGGCCGCTCGCTGCTCCGGGGTCAAAGAAGGAAGTGGCACCGTTTCACCTGTCCCGTTGTATGGCTTCGCAAGGGAACCTAACACGGGTTCGGGCAGGTCACGGTGCCAACTCCGCGAGCGGGCGGAATCGATCGTTCCAGTCTCAGTTCAACTGCGGGACGTCGACCTTGCAGGAGTCCTTCGCGTGCGTGCTGATCGTCTTGTACGCCGTCATCACGCCACCGGTCTGCTTGCTCAGCCGAGCCAGTTCGACACGGTCCGTACCCGCTGCCTTGGCCTTCTCGGCGAACGCGACCACGACACCCCAGTCGTCCTTCACCTCGGCCGGCGCGGAGCCCTGCAGTTTCTTCGCGTCCTCGAGGATCTTGGTGTAGTCGGCCGGGTTCTGCGGGTCCACGTTCACCGCGTTGGCGGCGTACCCGGCCAGATCGACGCAGTAGGCCTGCTCCTCAGTGCAGGCGGTCAGGGTGGCGGTGCCGGCGATCAAGGTCGCGGCGACGGCGAGTGTGCGCTTCAAAGCTCTCATCCTCGGGGGTCGGGAGGTCGGTCCTCGGGGGCGGTGCTGGTGGCGACGCTACAGCTAGTGACCAAACCATCCGAAACGGATGCTTTCCCGTCGGGGCTGTGATTGCTCACAGCTATCCGATCCCGCGGACATGGTCGGGGCCGGCCACTCCGGGCCGGCCCCTGCACCACGCAGCCTGATCAGCCCTCGAGGTCGACCTTGCAGGTGTCCTTGGCCTGCTTGGCGATGGCGTCGGAGGCGGCCTTGATCTTCTCGCCGTCGTTCTTGGCCAGCTCGGTCAGCTTGGCCGTGTCACCCTTCGCCTCGCTCACCTTCTCGGCGTAGGCCAGGAGAGTCTTCCAGTCGTCCTTCAGGTCGTCCGGCGCGGACTTCGACACCTTCTCGGCCTCGTCGCGCATCTTGTCCACCGCCGCGGTGTCCTTGATGTCGAGGTTCTTCGCCGACTCGGCATAGTTCTTGAGCTCACCGCAGTAGTCGCCGCCCGAGCACGCCGTCAACGCACCGACGCTCATTGTCACTACCGCCGCTAGGGCCGCAACCTTACGCATACCGATCCTTACTCTTCAGCGGAAAGACCGTCGCTCCCCGTCACCCCGCAACCCTGTCGAATCCCGGGGTCACGTTCGGGCCGGCCACGCCGTGAAGAACGTCGCACCCGTGGACTGGAACCGCGCCGTGATGTCCCGCGTCGCCCGGCCGACAACGCGACCGCGTTCGCGGTCACGATCACCGCGATGGCGACCCAGTCGAGCCGGCCGAGACGCTGATCGAGGACCACGAGCCCGACCAGGGCGGCCAGCACCGGGTTGACGCTCATGAACACACCGAAGAACTGTGCCGACACCCGGCGCAGGCTGAGCAGATCGACGAGGAACGGTACGGCGGACGAGAGCACACCGGCCGCGACGGCGTACGCGAGGGCCGCCGGGGTCGGCGGGTGGTGCCAGAGCACCACGATGCCGATCGGTACGTAGGCCAGCCCGGACACCGCGGCCGCGGCGCCCACACCCTGTACGCCGGGGAGCTCCCGGCCGATCCGGCGGTTGAGCAGGATGTAGCAGGCCCAGCAGAGAGCCGCCAGCAGGCCCAGACCTACGCCCAGGTAGTCCGTCGTCGCCTGCGGCCGGGTCAGCAGCACAACCGCCGGCGCCACGGCCAGAGCGCACAGCAGGTCGATCAGCCGCCGCGAGCCCAGCAGCGCCACCGCCAACGGCCCGAGAAACTCCAACGTCACCGCAAGCCCGAGCCCGACCCGGTCGATCGATGTGTACAACGACAGATTCATCACGGCGAACACCGCCGCCAACCCCAGCACCAGCCGCCACTGCTTCGCGGTCATGGCCCGGAGGTTCGGCCGCCCGACAGCAACCAGCACCACCCCAGCCACCCACTGCCGAACCGCCACCACTCCCACCGGCCCGACCACCGGAAACGCCAGAGCCCCCAGCGACGCCCCCACCTGGGTAGACAGCCCACTCCCCAGCATCATCAGTACGCCGGCGACGCGGCGCTCACGTGATGGCTCGAGGAGCTGCGCCGAGAGGTCAGGCTGCTGGGTGGTCACGGTCATGGATCGAGCGTGGGTTCCATGACAGCTCAGGCAAAATGCATCCGGGGTGGCATCTATACGCTGGGGTTATGGATGTGGAGCTCAGGCAGTTGCGGTGCCTGGTCGGGATCGTGGAGGCGGGGACGTTCACGGATGCGGCGATCGAGCTGGGCGTCTCGCAGGCGGCGGTGTCGCGGAACTTGCTGGGTCTGGAGCGGGAGCTCGGGGTCCGGCTGTTGCATCGGACCAGCCGGACGATCACGCCGACGACCATCGGCGTCCAGGTGCTGGCCCGAGCCCGGCAGGTGCTGGCCGAGGTCGACGAATTGGTGCGGGAGGCAACGACCGGGCACACCCGGTTGCGGGTGGGTCACGCGTGGTCGGCGGTCGGCAGGTACACCGCGGAGTTCCAGCGGCGATGGGCCGCCGAGCACCCGGAGATCGAGCTGCAACTCGTGCGCACGAACACAGCCACCGGCGGACTGGCCGAAGGGCTCTGCGATCTCGCGATCGTGCGGACGCAGGTCGACCAAACCCGGTTCGCGCACACGACGGTCGCGAAGGAACGCAGGTACTGCGCTCTCGCCGCAGACGACCCATTGGCGAAGAAGCGGACCCTCACCCTCGCCCAACTCAGCGACCGCACCATCGTCATCGACCGCCGGACCGGAAGCACCACAGCCGACCTCTGGCCCGAGGACGCCCGGCCGAAGCTCGAGTACACCCAGGACGTCGACGACTGGCTCTCGGCCATCGCCTCCGGCCGCTGCGTCGGCCTGACCCCCCACGCCACCGTCACCCAATACCGCCGCGACGGCATCGTCTACCGGCCCGTCCGCGACGCACCCCCAGTCGACGTCCACCTCATCTGGCACCGCCAGGACCCACACCCGGCCACCCAGGCCGCCGTCACCCTGCTGACAAACCTCTACCAGGACAACTAGTCGAACAGGGCGATGAGTTGGCGGCGGTCGCGGGCGGCCCAGAGGACGTTGCGGATCTGGTCGATGCCGCCGACGGGCCAGCGCTCGGCGATTCGCCGTACCTCCGGATCCTTGATGTCGGCAACCAACGCACCAGGGAAGTCACCCCAGACCACCTTGAAGGGCCGGTCCCACAACTGCTCCACGCCGATTGTCACCGGCGCAGTGATCTCCAAAGTGTTGTGCAGCTGAGCCACGCCCGAGTACGCCGCCATCAACGCCTCCTCGCGCTCCTGCCACGACCGGGCGACGAGCACCTTCGAGAACAGCGGCGACAACTCGGCAGCACAGGACAGCCGGGAGAACGCCGTCCCGAACCACTTCGAGTACGGCGCATACTGCCGCTCCATCAGGAAGCACAACCGCATCAGGTCGTGCACCAGCTGCGACCCGATCAACGCCGACCCGAGCTCGTCCCCCACGAACCCGGTCCGACCCGCCAGGTTCACCTCCGGATGGACCCGCCACCAGGCCGCGATCTGGAGATAGAGCCACACGTCGCGCGGATAGTAGGCGAGCCGCTCGCGAACCGGCGTCAGACTGATCTCGTCGTGGAAGACCGCGCCCGCGGTGACCATGCGCAGGTTCTGCTCCGGGAAGGTGAACCAGTCCCGCGCCCGGATCTCCCCCTCGACGTCGAAGTCCAACTGCTCGAGGAAGTAGCCGCGGAGCGTGTGGATGCCGTACTCCGTCGGCCGGTCGGCGAACCGGGTCGGCACCTCTCGACTGAGCGCGTCGGCCAACCGGTCGCCGTTCCGGGCCTGATCGTCCTTTCGCAGGAACAGCAGGACCCGCGGCTCCCAGTTGTGGTCTCCCGACATCGCGTCGTCGAAGCCCAGCACCTCCGAGCCCCGGCCGAGCAACGCCGCGCTGTACGGCAAGTCCGGGAACCACGCCTCGAGCACAGGCCGGACCGCCTCGGTATAGAACCGCCGGCTCAACTCCAGGCCGGAGACGAAAGCACCCATACCGAGAACGGTAGCGGCGGTCAGTACCCCAGAACGCGCCGGAAACCGTCGTTCGCCCGATCGGCCGCGTCCTGCAGGGCAGTGGCCGAAGGTCCGGCGCCCAGGATCTCCCGCGAGCTCGACGGTACGACGTTCCGCACGGCTGCACCGAAGACCTTGGTCAGCCCCTCGGCCGTTCCACCCTGAGCACCCAGGCCAGGAGCGAGCAACGGCCCGCGGATGTCCAGATCCTCGTCCGTCGACGCGATCGTCGCACCCACCACAGCACCAAAGGACCCAAGTCCATCCGCATCCGCGTTCAGCTCACGTAGGCCGTCCAGTACGGCGCCCGCGACCGTCGGACCCGCAACCGTCCGGGCCGACTGGAATTGCGGACCCTCTGGGTTCGACGTCAGCGCGAGCACGAACAACCCAGCACCAGCCGCTCGCGCTTCATCGATGGCCGGCTGCAGCGACCCGAACCCGAGGTATGGGCTGACCGTCAGCGCGTCACACGCCAGCGGCCCCTTCTCCGCCAAGTACGCCGACGCGTAGCCGGCCATCGTCGTCCCGATGTCACCGCGCTTCGCGTCGATGATCACCAGCGCACCCGCGTCCCGCAGCCGGATCGTCGCCTGCTCGAGGACGGCGATCCCGGCCGACCCGAACCGCTCGAAGAAGGCCGACTGCGGCTTGAACACCGCGACCCGGTCGGCCAGCGCGTCCACCACGCCGTACGTGAACGACGCCAGGCCCTCCGGCGTGTCCGGGAGTCCCCAGGCGTCCAGCAGATGCGCGTGCGGGTCGATCCCGACGCAGAGCGGGCCGCGGGTGTCCATCGCCGCCCGGAGCCGGGCGCCGAAAGGTTCGTTGCTCATGTCACTCCCGATGGGTTCATGGCTCATGTCAGTCCTCGGTTGATGCGGCGGATCAGGCCGGGCCCGCGGTAGATCAGCCCGGTGTACACCTGGACCAGGCTGGCTCCGGCGTCGAACAGCCGGGTCGCGTCGGCGGGCTCGAGGATCCCGCCGACCCCGATGATCGGCAGCGCTCCCCCGGTCTCCGCGTGGATGTGGGCCACCGTCTTGGCCACGGTCTCGGTCAGCGGCCGCCCCGACAGCCCACCGGTCTCACCGGCCAGCGGATGCGACTCGACACCCGGCCGGCCAATGGTCGTGTTGGTGGCGATGATCCCGGCGACGCCGACCTCGGTGCACACCTGCAGCAACTCGTCGATCGCCGACGAGGTCAGGTCCGGCGCGATCTTCACGAGGATCGGCTTCCCGGACAGCCCACCCACGCTCAGACCAGCCGCCTCGGCGTGCAGCGCGGTCAACAGCTCACGCAGGTGCCCGGCGTCCTGCAACTCCCGCAGCCCCGGCGTGTTCGGCGAACTCACGTTGACCGCGAAGTAGTCGCCGTACCGGTAGAGCCGTCGCAGCGACGTCACGTAGTCCTCGACGGCGTCTTCGAGCGGCGTCACCTTCGACTTCCCGATCGAGATCCCGAGCGGGTACCCGAGCGGTCCGTACGCCGTCAGCCGCGCAGCCAGCGCCTCCGAGCCGAGGTTGTTGAACCCCATCCGGTTGATCACGGCCTCGTGCTCGACCAGCCGGAACAGCCGGGGCTTCTCGTTGCCGGGCTGCGGGTGCGCGGTGACCGTACCGACCTCGACGAACCCGAAGCCGAGCGCCGGCCAGGCCCGCAACGCGAGCCCGTTCTTGTCCATCCCCGCGGCCAGGCCGACCGGACCCGGGAAGCGGACGCCGAAGACCGTCCGCTCCGAGCCGGCCTGCCAACGGGCCAGTCCGGGGACGCGGCCCAGCAGCCGCAACCCCTGCAACGTCCGCTCGTGCGCGACCTCCGCGTCGCCCTTCCCCAGCCGGAACAGGACCGGCCGGACGACCCTGCTATACGTCGACATCACTGCACACCGCGGATCCTCGGCACCCAGTCCTGCAGCGACCGCACGCCGATGTCCCCGCCCCGCTGAGCCTCGATCCCCTGTACGGCGGCCGCCAGCCCCTGCACCGTGGTGATGCACGGGATGTTGCGCGCCACTGCCGCACTGCGGATCTCGTACCCGTCCAGTCGCGGTGAGCCGCCCTTGGTGATCCCGATCGGGGTGTTGACGATCAGGTTGAGCTCACCGTCCTGGACCATCTGCACGATCGTCGGCTCGCCGTTCGGGCCCGGTCCCTGGCTGCTCTTGCGAACCGTGACCGCCTCGACCCCGTTGCGCCGCAGCACGTCCGCCGTACCTTCGGTCGCATAGATCTGGAAGCCCAGGTCGGCCAGCCGCTTCACCGGGAAGATCATGTGCCGCTTGTCCCGGTTCGCGACCGACACGAAGACCTTGCCGGACCCTGGCAGCGGCTGTGACGCCCCCGCCTGGGACTTGGCGAACGCCGTCCCGAAGGTGTCGTCCATGCCCATCACCTCGCCGGTCGAGCGCATCTCCGGCCCGAGCACGGTGTCCACCGAGCGGCCGTCGATCGTCCGGAACCGGTTGAACGGCATCACGGCTTCCTTCACCGCGATCGGCGTGGAGGTCGGCAGCGTGCCACCGTCGCCGACGGCCGGCAGCATGCCTTCCGCCCGCAGCTCGGAGATCGTTGCCCCGAGCATCACTCGGGCCGCGGCTTTCGCCAGCGGTGTCGCGGTCGCCTTCGAGACGAACGGCACCGTCCGGGAGGCACGCGGGTTCGCCTCCAGCACGTACAGCACGTCACCGGCCAGCGCGTACTGCACGTTCAGCAGACCCCGGACGCCGACACCGCGGGCGATCGCCTCGGTCGACGCCCGGATCTTCTCGATGTCCGCGTTCCCCAGCGTGATCGGCGGCAGCGCACACGACGAGTCGCCGGAGTGCACCCCGGCCTCCTCGATGTGCTCCATCACGCCGCCGAGGAACAACTCGTTGCCGTCGAACAGCCCGTCCACGTCGATCTCGACCGCGTCGTCCAGGAACCGGTCGATCAGCACCGGGTGCTCGAACGCCTCACCACCGCCCAGCCGCTCCAGCGCCGCGTCGAGCTCGGCCGAGCTGTAGACGATCTCCATCCCGCGTCCACCCAGCACGTACGACGGCCGGACGAGCACCGGGAAGCCGATCTCCTCGGCGATCCGCTGCGCTTCCTCGGCCGACCGCGCCGTACCGTGCTTCGGCGCCGGCAGCGACGCGTCCGCGAGCACCTTCCCGAACGCACCCCGCTCCTCGGCCAGATGGATCGCCTCAGGCGACGTGCCCACGATCGGTACGCCGGCATCCGCGAGCCGCTGTGCCAGACCCAGCGGGGTCTGACCGCCGAGCTGCACGATCACCCCGGCCACCGGGCCGGCCTGCATCTCGGCGTACACGATCTCGAGCACGTCCTCACAGGTGAGCGGCTCGAAGTACAGCCGGTCGGAGGTGTCGTAGTCGGTCGAGACCGTCTCCGGGTTGCAGTTCACCATCACGGTGCAGTAGCCGGCCTCGCGCAGCGCCATCGACGCGTGCACACAGGAGTAGTCGAACTCGATCCCCTGCCCGATCCGGTTCGGCCCCGACCCGAGGATCAGCACCGCCGGCTCGGTCCTCGTCGCAACCTCGGTTTCCTCGTCGTACGACGAGTAGTGGTACGGCGTCTCGGCCGCGAACTCGGCCGCACAGGTGTCGACAGTCTTGTAGACCGGCCGGATCCCGAGTGCCTGCCGCACACCGCGAACGACGTCCTCGGTCAGCCCGCGGATCTCGGCCAGCTGCAGGTCCGAGAACCCGTGCCGCTTGGCCAGCTTGATCACGTCAGGTGTCAGCCGCGGCGCGGCCGAGACCTGCAGAGCGGTCTCGTGGATCAGGTAGAGCTGGTCCACGAACCAGGGGTCGATCCGGGTGTTCTCGAAGATCTGCTCCGGTGTCGCCCCCGCACGGATCGCGTCCATGACGGTGCGCAACCGGCCGTCGTGCGGCGTCTTGATTGCCTCGAGCAACGGCTCCAGCTCGGTCGCCGGCGAGCCGGCCCAGGAGAACCGGGCCTCCGGCTTCTCCAGCGAGCGCAGCGCCTTCTGCAGTGCCTCGGTGTAGTTCCGGCCGATCGCCATCGCCTCGCCGACGCTCTTCATGTGCGTGGTCAAGGTGGCGTCCGCGGCCGGGAACTTCTCGAACGCGAACCGCGGCACCTTCACCACCACGTAGTCCAGCGTCGGCTCGAAGCTGGCCGGCGTCTGCCGGGTGATGTCGTTCGGGATCTCGTCCAGGGTGTAGCCGATCGCGACCTTGGCGGCGATCTTGGCGATCGGGAAGCCGGTCGCCTTCGACGCCAGCGCGGACGAGCGGGACACCCGCGGGTTCATCTCGATCACGATCAGCCGGCCGTCGGCCGGGTCGACCGCGAACTGGATGTTGCAGCCGCCGGTATCGACCCCGACCTCGCGAATGATCCCGATGGCCAGGTCCCGCATGACCTGGTACTCGCGATCCGTCAGCGTCATCGCCGGGGCGACCGTGACCGAGTCGCCGGTGTGCACGCCCATCGGGTCGACGTTCTCGATCGAGCAGATGATCACGACGTTGTCCGCCTTGTCGCGCATCACCTCCAGCTCGTACTCCTTCCAGCCGAGGATCGACTCCTCGATCAGCACCTCGGTGGTCGGGCTGGCGTGCAGGCCGGCGCCGGCGATCCGGCTCAGGTCGGCCTCGTCGTACGCCATCCCGGAACCGACGCCGCCCATCGTGAACGACGGCCGCACCACCAGCGGGTAGCCGAGCTCGTCGGCCGCGCCGAGGACGTCGTCGAGGGTGTGGCAGATCCGCGACCGGGCCACCTCCGCACCGAGCTTCTCGACGATCTGCTTGAACGACTCCCGGTTCTCACCGCGCTGGATCGCCTCGACGGACGCGCCGATCAGCTCAACGCCGTACTTCTCGAGGACGCCGTTGTCGTGCAATGCGATCGCCGCATTCAGGGCGGTCTGGCCGCCGAGGGTGGCGAGCAGCGCGTTCGGGCGCTCCTTCTCGATCACCTTCTCGACGTACTCCGGGGTGATCGGCTCGACGTAGGTGGCGTCGGCGAACTCGGGGTCGGTCATGATCGTGGCCGGGTTGGAGTTCACCAGGATGACGCGGAAGCCCTCTTCGCGCAGCACCCGGCAGGCCTGAGTCCCCGAGTAGTCGAACTCACAGGCCTGGCCGATCACGATCGGACCGGAGCCGATGACCAGCACCGACTCGATGTCTGTACGACGTGGCATCAGCTACGACCTTCCATGAGTTCCACAAACCGGTCGAAGAGGTACGCCGAGTCGTGCGGACCGGCCGCCGCCTCCGGGTGGTACTGCACCGAGAAGGCGAGCACCCGACCGTCCTTGCCGGTCAGCTTCAGTCCTTCGACCACGTTGTCGTTCAGCGACACATGACTGACCTCCGCCGTCCCGTACGGCGTCTCGACCGTCTCCTCGATCGGCGCGTCGACCGCGAACCCGTGGTTCTGCGCGGTGATCTCCACCTTCCCGGTGGCGCGATCGAGCACCGGCTGGTTGATCCCGCGGTGCCCGTACTTCAGCTTGAACGTGCCCAGTCCGAGCGCCCGCCCGAACACCTGGTTGCCGAAGCAGATCCCGAAGTACGGCTTGTTGCGCTCCAGCAGGGCCTTCAGCAGGTCCGTCGGGTGCTCGGTCGTCTCCGGGTCGCCCGGTCCGTTGCTCATGAAGATGCCGTCCGGGTTCACCGCCAGCACTGCCTCCAGCGAGGCGGTGGCAGGCAGCACGTGGACCTCGATGCCGCGCTCGGCCATCCGCTTCGGCGTCATCGATTTGATCCCCAGGTCGAGCGCGACGACAGTGAACCGCTTCTCGCCCTCTGCGGGTACGACGTACGGCTCGAACGTGGTGACCTCGGAGGCGAGGTCCGCGCCGACCATCTGCGGCTGCTGCAGCACCTTCTCCAGCAGCGCGGCTGGGTCGAGGACCTCCGTGGAGATCCCCGCTCGCATCGCACCGCGCTCACGCAGGTGCCGGGTCAGCGCCCGGGTGTCGATCCCGGAGATCCCGACGATGCCCTGCCCCTGCAACTGGTCGTCGAGCGAGCGCGTGGCCCGCCAGTTCGACGGCACCCGGGCCGGGTCGCGGACGACGTACCCGGCGACCCAGATCTTCTGCGACTCGTCGTCCTCGTCGTTGATCCCGGTGTTGCCGATGTGCGGTGCGGTCTGGGTGACGATCTGCCGGTGGTACGACGGGTCGGTCAGCGTCTCCTGGTAGCCGGTCATCCCGGTGGTGAACACCGCCTCGCCGAACGTCTCGCCGGTCGCCCCGTACGACGTACCGGTGAAGGCCCGGCCGTCCTCCAGGACCAGCAGTGCTGGCTGGCTCATCTTTGCTCGGCTCCGATCAGGATCGAGATGGATTCGGTCAGAGGGGCGGTGTCTGCCTTCCGGCGGGGCCGGAACCCGGTGTCGAGCGCGCGGCCGTCGTGGTTCCAGGTGACCACCACCAGGCCGGACTTCTCCGCGGTCACCTTGCCGGCGATCCCGCGGTCGGTCCGGACGCCGGTCAGGTGGTCCACGGGGATGAACACATCCGCCGCCCCTTGCCGGTGGAAGATCAGGCCGGCCTCGCTGACGGCCAGGTCCGCGGTACTGCGGACGCCCAGTTCGTGCACGGCGATCCGGTCCATCCAGTCGCCTGCCGCCGTGGTCGCGACGTACACACCCTCCACGCCTCGCGTCTTGTCCTCGGCCGGTGCGACCGGCAGTGGCGCGAGGTCGGCCTGCCGGGACTGACGGTTCCGCCAGCCCCGGAACATGCCGTAGTAGCCCGCCGCGATCACCAGCAGCGTGCCGAGAATGCCCAGGAAAGCTTTCACCGAGCCACCCGTTCTTCCAAATGACACAGCCCGTCCAGGACGGTCGGCGTACCCCTCAGGAACGTCGCCACCACCTTGCCCGGCAGCGTCATCCCGTCGAACGGGGTGTTCCGCGACAGCGACGCCGACTCCCCCGGTACGACGGTCCGCTCGGCAGCGGGATCGATCAGTACGACGTTCGCCGGCGCACCCACCTCGAGCGGCCGGCCGTGGTCGCCGGCCTGACCGATCGCCGCCGGCCGGTAGCTCATCCGGTCGGCCACGTCCGCCCACGTCATCAGCTTGGTGTCGATCATCGCGTGCTGGACCACACTCAGCGCCGTCTCCAGGCCGAGCATGCCGAACGCCGCCGCGCTCCACTCGCAGTCCTTGTCCTCGACCGGGTGCGGCGCGTGGTCGGTGGCGACGATGTCGATGGTGCCGTCGGCCAGGCCCTCGCGGACCGCCTCGACGTCCTCTTTGGTGCGCAGCGGCGGGTTCACCTTGAAGACCGGGTTGTAGGAGGCGGCCAGGTCCTCGGTCAGCAGCAGGTGGTGCGGGGTCACCTCGGCGGTCACCGCGAGCCCGCGGTTCTTCGCCGCCCGGACGATCTCCACCGAGCCCTTGGTGGACAGGTGGCAGATGTGCAGCTTCGAACCGACGTGCGCGTTCAGCAGGATGTCGCGGGCGATGATCGCCTCCTCCGCGACACTCGGCCAGCCGGTCAGGCCGAGGACGCCGGACAGCGCGCCCTCGTTCATCTGCGCGCCTTGGGTGAGTCGCGGCTCCTGCGCGTGCTGGGCGATCGTGCCGCCGAAGGCCTTCACGTACTCGAGTGCGCGACGCATCAGGGCGGCGTCCCAGACGCAGTCGCCGTCGTCGGAGAACACCCGCACCCGGGCCGCGGAGTCGGCCATCGCGCCCAGCTCCGCGAGCTGCGTCCCCAGCCGGCCCACCGTGACGGCGCCGATCGGGTAGACATCGGCGTACCCGCCCTCGCGGCCGAGCCGCCAGACCTGCTCGACGACTCCGGCAGTGTCGGCCACCGGGTCGGTGTTGGCCATCGCGAACACCGCGGTGAACCCTCCGAGCGCGGCGGCGCGGGTGCCGGTGAGGACGGTCTCCGCGTCCTCCCGGCCGGGCTCACGCAGGTGGGTGTGCAGGTCGACCAGCCCCGGCAGCGCGATCAGGCCCTTGGCATCGACCGTCTCGACATCCTGAGGCGTGTCAAGGTTGGTGCCGACGGCAACGATCTCTCCGTTGTCGATGAGCAGGTCCGCGACCTCACCACCAACGATCTTCGCTCCGGTGATCAGGTATGCGGTCATGCGGTCTGCTCCTCAGGGGTTGTGTCGTTGCTGCCGGAGAGCAGCAGGTAGAGAACGGCCATCCGGATGGCGACGCCGTTGGTGACCTGTTCGACGATCACCGAGCGGGTGGAGTCGGCGACCTCGGCGCTGATCTCCATCCCGCGGTTCATCGGGCCGGGGTGCAGCACGAGCGCCTCGTCCGGCAGCTGTGCCATCCGATGCACGTCGAGCCCGTAGCGGCGGCTGTACTCGCGGGCGCTCGGGAAGAACGCGTCGTTCATCCGCTCCCGCTGGACTCGCAGCATCATCACCGCGTCGCTCTTGGCCAGCACCGAGTCGAAGTCGTACGACGTGGCACACGGCCAGTTGCGCATGTCGACCGGCAGCAGCGTCGGCGGCGCCACCACGGTCACCTC
Organism: Kribbella steppae; assembly: GCF_004342025.1. Lineage (GTDB taxonomy): Bacteria > Actinomycetota > Actinomycetes > Propionibacteriales > Kribbellaceae > Kribbella > Kribbella steppae. The sequence goes on from NZ_SLWN01000004.1 coordinate 252,223, forward strand.
GGCGCCGAGCGTCGACAGCAGCAGCACGTTCGACCGGGCGACGCGCGAGTGCAGGACGTCGCCGACGATCGTGATCCGGCGGCCCTCCAGCGAGCCGAGGTGGCGGCGCATCGTGAACGCGTCGAGCAGTGCCTGGGTCGGGTGCTCGTGCGTCCCGTCACCGGCGTTGACCACCGAGCCGGTCATCCAGCCCGAGGTGGCGAGCAGGTGCGGCGCGCCGGACGAGCCGTGCCGGCAGACGACACCGTCGGCACCCATCGCCTGCAGCGTGAGCGCGGTGTCCTTCAGACTCTCGCCCTTGCTGACGCTGGAGCCCTTGGCGGAGAAGTTGATCACGTCGGCGGACAGCCGCTTGGCGGCCGCCTCGAAGGAGATCCGGGTCCGGGTGGAGTCCTCGAAGAAGAGGTTCACCACGGTCCGGCCGCGCAGCGCCGGCAACTTCTTGATCGGCCGGTCGGCCAGCGACCGCATCTCCTCGGCCGTGTCGAGGATCAGATTCGCCTCGTCGCGGGACAGATCCCCCGCACTCAACAGATGCCTCATGCCTTCGCCCCCGCCCCTGTCTTGTCAGTGCCCTTTTTGTCGGTGTCTGTCCGGTCGGCGATCAGTACGGCGTCGGCGCCGTCGTACTCGGTCAGGTGGACGGTGACGCGCTCGACCAGGGAGGTCGGCAGGTTCTTGCCCACGTAGTCGGCGCGGATCGGCAGTTCGCGGTGGCCCCGGTCGACCAGGACGGCGAGCTGGACCGCGCGCGGCCGGCCGATGTCGCCGATCGCGTCCAGCGCGGCCCGGATGGTGCGGCCGGAGAACAGCACGTCGTCGACCAGGACGACGACCTTGTCGTCGATCCCGTCGGCCGGGATGTCGGTGTGTTCGAGTCCGCGGGGTGGTTTGAGACCGATGTCGTCGCGGTACATCGTCACATCGAGTGACCCTGTCGGCACACTCTGCCCCTCAACGGCCGCGATCCGGGCCGAGATGCGGGCGGCCAGGCCGACGCCGCGCGTGGGGATGCCGAGTAGGACAACGGGGTCGGCACCGCGGTTGCGCTCGAGGATCTCGTGCGCGATCCGGGTCAGTGCCCGGGATATGTCGGAAGCGTCCAGGACCGTGCGCGGCGCCGGTGTGTGGGCGTCGCTCTGGGCATGGTTCATCGCTACCGTTCCTCCTTTCCCGCCTCTCTGGACGGGTCTTTAAAGGACGTTCGGACCGCTTGACATGGTATCGGATGTGACACGCCGTCTTGACGCTGGCCTCTGGCCCGGAATATTGTTACTCTGTGTAACCGAGGGGGGTTTCACCGACCGGGCCGTTCCGGCGGCCCGGACATGACGAAACTAGTCGGAGGGAAGAACCAGCGTGCCTAGCGAATACGCGAAGACACTGGGTGGCAAGTTGCGTGCCATCCGCCAGCAGCAAGGGCTGTCGCTGCATGGCGTGGAAGAGAAGTCCAAGGGTCGCTGGAAGGCGGTCGTCGTCGGCTCGTACGAGCGCGGCGATCGAGCCGTCACGGTCCAGAAGCTCGCGGAGCTCGCCGATTTCTACGGCGTGCCCATCCGTGAACTGCTGCCCGGTTCGGCCAGCGCGGCTGCTGCGGCTGCCGCTCCGCCCCGGTTGATCCTCGACCTGGAGGCCCTACAACACCTCGACGCGAGCGAGGCCGGTCCGCTGACGCGGTACGCGGCCACGATCCAGGCTCAGCGCGGGGACTACAACGGCAAGGTGTTGTCGATCCGTCAGGACGACATGCGGACCCTCGCCGTGATCTACGACGAGTCGCCCACGACTCTGACCGAGCGCTTCATCTCCTGGGGAGTACTGAACTCGGAGGCCAAGGGCGACGTCGAAGAGTCCGAAGTGGCCGGCGCCTGATCCAGTTGGCGTGAGAGACGGTCGGGGCTCGTAGCAGCTGGCCCACGGCCGCCTGCCTTCTCACTCCGAAAGACAGGTTCGATCCGACCAGACAGGTTATTTCCGACCAGGCGGGTACCACCTCATCCGCCGCACAATGGCTGGGGGCCGTTCGCCCCGAGCCGCCAACCACGGGGACGCCGAGTTGGCCCGGGACCGTACCGAGACGGTCACCGGGCTTGATCCCCGAGGAACTCCGAGAGGGCTCGCCCCCCTCGCCCCCTCAGACGCCGAGGGTGGGCTTGAGCTGCAACAGCCGGGCCAGCAGCCCGTTCACGAACGCCGGTGACTCGTCGGTGGACAGATCCCGCGCCAGCGCGACCGCCTCGCTCACCGCGACCACGTCCGGCACCTGGTCGTCGAACAACAGCTCGTAGCTTCCGATCCGCAGGATGTTGCGGTCCACGGCCGGCATCCGGTCCAGCGACCAGCCGACCGAGTGCGTGTCCAGCAAGTCGTCGATCACGTCGATGTGCTTCGCCACACCCTCGACCAACGCCACGGTGAACTCGTTCACCGGCGGATCGTTGTCGGCCACCCGGTCGGCCAGGGTGCCGCCGACCGGCAGGCCTCTGACCTCCGACTCGTACAGCACGTCCAACGCGCGCTTGCGGGCCTTGCTACGGGCAGACATGTTCTGTTGTCAGCTCTCTTGTCGAACCTGGGCGTCAGGAGGTGACGCGACCGAGGTAGTCCCCGGTGCGGGTGTCGACCTTGACCTTCTCGCCCGTGGTCAGGAACAGCGGGACCTGGATGTCGTAGCCGGTCTCCAGCTTGGCCGGCTTGGTGCCGCCGCTGGAGCGGTCGCCCTGCAGACCCGGCTCGGTGTACTCGACCGTGAGCTCGACCGAGGCCGGGAGCTCGACGTACAGCGGGAGGTCGTCGTGCACCGCGACGATGGCGTCCTGGTTCTCCAGCAGGAAGTGGGAGGCGTCGCCGACCACCTCGGGCTGGATCTGCAGTTGGTCGTAGGTGGACTTGTCCATGAACACGTACGCCGAGCCGTCGTTGTACAGGTACGTCATGTCGCGCTTGTCGACGGTCGCGACCTCGACCTTGACGTCCGCGTTGAAGGTCTTGTCGACCACTTTGCCGGACAGCACGTTCTTCAGCTTCGTCCGGACGACGGCGCCGCCCTTACCGGGCTTGTGGTGCTGGAACCAGACGACGGACCACAGCTGCCCGTCCAGGTCGAGCACCATGCCGTTCTTGAGGTCGTTCGTCGTTGCCACGCGGGTGAGCCCTTCGAGATCGATCAGCGGTAACACCGGATTGTAGCGGTCACCTGCCCGATCCTTCGATTCCGCGACTCCGGCCCAACGGCGCGCGGCCCCCGGCGGGCCTTACGCTGGCAGTCCGGAGTGACAGCCAGGATGCCGGGAGGCACCGTGGAGTTCGCGATCTTCATCGTGATCATGATCGTCGTCAGCCTGGTCGCCAAGGCCAAGCAGCGGTCGGCGAAGCCCGGCGAGCCCAATGCCCGCGTACAGAAGCTGATCGAGCGGCTCCAGGCCCAGCAGGGCTTCAACCAGCCGACCCAACTCCAGCATTCGGTCCAGTTCCAACCGCCGGCGCCGTACCAACCGGCGGCACAGGTCCAGCCCCCGGCGCAGTGGCTGCCGTCGTACGGACCGCCGCAGGGTCACCGCCCGCCGCAGAACAACCTGCCGACGCCCAGGCGCGACACCGACACCCGGGTGATTGAGTTGATGAACGCCCGCAACGAGGTGGCGGCCATCCGGCTGCTGTGCGACGAACAGGACATGGGCATCCTCGAGGCGCAGGAGTACGCCCGCGCCCTGGTCGCGCCGGCGGACCAGAAACCCCCCTCACCCCAGACCTCGCAGTCGGACCTGGAGTCGGAGCCGAAGTCGGATCCGGATCCGGAGGGATCCGAGACCCGCTACGTCGGTTCGGCCGCGTTCGCCGAGTCGATCTTCGATCTCGACCGCGAGGAGGACACCTGGGCCAGCGGCTGGGTCGACACCCCCGAGCCCGACGATCGCTCCGACATCGACGAGCTCTGGCAGACGGTCCGGAACCCGCCGCGCCCCGGGACTACCCAGCCCAGTTGACGATGAAGCACCCGTGCCGCCGGGTGATCCGGAACCCGGCCGGTACGGCGGCGTGGACCGGATAGACCTGGAACGACGGCCCCGGCCCGTGCCGGTGATGGGCGTCCCAGATCCGCAACTGGTCGACCAGGCGATCGATCAGATCAGCCGCGTCGGGCCCATGACCGTTGACTCCCAGCTCCAGGAACGACGCCGGTCGGCGCCTGGCCGGGCAGGATGTCAGATAGGCAACACTGTCCCGAGTCGCCATCGCCGCGGCTCCCCAGCGCGGAGTCGGCGCGGCTGACTGCGCGGATCGTTCCGCGGACAGAGCGCAGTACCCGGGCAAAGTCCCCGCGAGCCAGAGGTTGAGGTCGGAGAGCGGCTCCTCGCGGTTCATCACGACACCTGACCAGACCTGCTCGCGCGGCTGCTCCAGGACGCCGTCGTACGGATGCGCCTCGATCTCCTGGTCCTCGTCGAAGCTGACATACACCTGGTCACCCGCGATCGGAACGACCCGCTCGTAGTTCGCCCCCGCGCCCTGCATGCAGACGAACCCGCACAGCGTCGTCGACCGGCTCTCCAGATGGTCGTCCACCCGATCGAACGCGATCGACCGGGTCTGCCCCCGCAACCGCAGCGGTACGACGATCCGCCCGCCGGGCCGGAGCTGGTCGATCCAGGCCGACGCGATGTCCCACGCCGTCACGGTCACCACGATCCGGTCGTACGGCGCGCCCTCCGGGACCCCGAACTCACCGTCCGCCCGCACCACGCGGACGTCGTCGTACCCGGCCGCGGTCAGCACCACGCGAGCCCGGTCGGTGACCTCGGGATCGATGTCGACCGTGGTCACCGATCCCTTCGGCCCGGCCAGCTCGCGCATCAGCGCCGCGTTGTAGCCGCCGGACCCGATCTCGAGGACGTGGTCGCCGGGCCGGATGCCGGCCTGCTCGAGCATCAGCGCGACGATACTCGGCTGCGACACCGAGCTGATCGCGATCCCGGCCGCGTTCCGCTTCATCAGTACGACGTCGTCGGCGTACGCCCGGTCCAACGGCGCCTGGGGAACGAACAGGTGCCGCGGCACGGCCTGGAACGCGGCCGCCACCCGCTCGTCCCGAATGGAGCCTTCGGCAACCAAATGCCGGATCAGGGCCGCACGCAACGACTCGGCCTGGAACGAGTCGTCGGCGCTCATGGCCTCAGTCTCTCTTGTCCCCGAGCGACTCGAGCAAGGTCCGCAGGAGATCCACGAACTGCTCCCGCTCGGCCGCCGACAGCCCGGCCAGCAGCTGGTTCTCGGTCTCGATGTGGGCCGGCAGCACGGTGTCGATCAACCGCAGGCCCTGCTCGGTCAGCGTCACCCGGATGCCACGCCCGTCGGTCTCGCTCGGCGTCCGGGTGACCAGACCACGCGCCTCGAGCCGGTCCAGTCGCTGGCTGATCGCGCCGGACGTGACCATCGACGACCGCATCAGACCGGCCGGGGTCAGGCTGTGCTCGGCGTTGCTGCGACGCAACGTCGCCAGCACGTCGAAGGACGCACGGTCGAGATCGTGCCGCGCGAAGTTGCGCCGCAACTCACCGTCGAAGAGCTGGTTGAGCCGGCCCACCCGGCCCACCACTCCCATCGGCGACGCGTCCAGGTCCGGCCGCTGCTCGCCCCACTGCTCGAGCACCAGGTCGACGTGATCTGCCATCTGTTCAGGGTAGTCCAGATCGCTTAGCGCTGAGGGATTGAAGATTGCTTAGCGCTGAGATACTTTATCTTAGTGCTAAGCAATCGAGTCACTCTTCTCCTGATCACGGCGATCACGCCGATGCTCTGGGGCACCACCTACCTGGTGACCACAGAGTTCCTTCCACCGGACCGTCCGTTCCTGGCCGCGCTGATCCGCACGCTGCCGGCCGGTCTGCTGCTGATCGCGATCACCCGCCTGCTGCCGCGCGGCAGCTGGTGGTGGCGGTCGCTCGTCCTCGGAACGCTCAACATCGGGGCGTTCAACGCGCTGCTGTTCATCGGCGCCTACCGGCTGCCAGGCGGGGTGGCCGCGACAGTCGGTGCGATCCAGCCGCTGTTCGTGGCCCTGCTGTCGACCGGTCTGTTGCGTGAGCGGCTCTCACTGCGCACTGTCCTGGCTGCGATCGGCGGTGTGTTCGGTGTCGGCTTGCTGGTACTGCGAGCTGACGCGCGCCTCGACACCTGGGGTGTAGTCGCTGCTCTCGCCGGCGCAGTTGTGATGGCGTTCGGCGTCGTACTGAGCAAGCGCTGGACCTCACCGGCTCCCCTGCTGGCCACGACTGGCTGGCAACTGGTCGCCGGCGGACTGGTTCTGCTGCCGGTCGCCTTACTGACCGAGGGAGCGCCACCCGCGATGACCGTCCAGAACATCCTTGGCTACGCGTACCTGACGATCCTCGGCTCCGCGGTCGCCTATGCCCTGTGGTTCCGGGGCATCCGGGATCTGTCCGCCACCGATGTCACGTTCCTACTGCTCCTGAGTCCGGTGACGGCGACCATCCTCGGCTGGCTCGTGCTCGACCAGCGTCTGACCACTCCTCAGGTCATCGGCGGGCTGATTGTCCTCGTGGCGCTCGTGAGCGCCCAGATCAAGCGGAGAGCCACCGCGCCGCCGGTACTGGTTCCAGCGGCGGAGAGGTGCTGAGCATGCGCCTCCTCGTCTTCGGAGCGTCCGGCGCCGTCGGCAGCCGGGTCGTCCAGGAAGCAGCTGCCCGCGGCCACCAGGTGACACCGGTCAGCCGAACCGCATCCGCTCACTACGTTCAAGGCGATGCCTCCGACCCGGACGACGTCGCCAGGCTCAGCCAGGACCACGACCTGGTCATCAGTGCGACCCGGCCGCGCCCGGGCCAGGAGGGCGAGCTTGTCCAGGCAGCCAAGGGACTGCTGATCGGTCTGCGGTCCAGCGGCGTACGTCTCATCCTCGTTGGTGGAGCGGCGAGTCTGATCGTTCCCGGCACGGAGCTGATGCTCGTGGACTCTCCGGACTTCCCCGTGGACCTGCGTCCGATCGCCCTCGCCTGCAACGAGCAGTTCGACCTGGTCCGCGCGAGTACCGATGTCGACTGGACCTACGTCAGTCCCCCGGCCCTCCTCGAGCCAGGTACCCGGACCGGCACCTATCGACTGGGCAGCGACCACCTGGTGACCGCCGACGACGGCACGTCGTACATCTCGATGGAGGATTTCGCCATCGCCGTGGTCGACGAGGCTGAGCAGGGGCAGCAGGTCGGTCGCCGATTCACGGTTGGCTACTAGGGCAGTCGGGGTGCCCGATCGGCTGTACTGCGGCTCGGTGTGCCGGCACCCGCACGAGCCGATTCTTGAAGTGTGTCAACTGCAGCGGCGAACACGACAACGCCGGCCCTCGCGCGAGGCGAAGGCCGGCGGTTGGCGATCCAGTTAGATGAGGCCCTCACGCAGTGCGTAGGCGACGGCGTGCGACCGGTTCTTCAGTTGCAGGCGGCTGGTCACGTCGTGCAGGACGTTCTTGACCGTCCGCTCCGAGTAGGACAGCTCCCGCGCGATCTCCTGCGTGTCCTTGCCGTCGGCCACCAGCCGCAGTACCTGCGTCTCGCGGTCGGACAGCCCGGTGTGGGACAGCCCACGCGGTGCCAGCACGTGCCGCTGCATCCGCGACACCTGACCGAGCAACCGGCCCAGCAGATCCGGCGGCAGGCTGCCGTCACCCGCGGCGGCGGCCTGCACCGGCTGCACGATGCGGTCGGCCGTCGCCTCGGTACGCCGAAGCACGCCGGACACTCCCAGCTCGACCGCGGCCATCAACGCGTCGTCGTCGATCGTGCTGCCGATCAGCACGGTCCGGCGACACCCCCGTTGCGTGGCCGACCGGAGCACCTGCACCGCTGCCGTGTCGAGCGAGTCGACGGCGATCAACGCGACCACTGGCGGGGCGGTGCGCTGATCGGTCGATTGGCTTTGCAACGACTGGGCCTCCACCGACTGGACCTGCACCGACTGGACTGGTACGGACCGGACCTGCAGCGACTGGCGCGGCAGCGCGGCCAGGTCGGCGTCGGTGATCAGGACGACCTCCGGCCGCTGCCCGAGCGCGTGCACCAACCCGAACTGCGACAGTGGGTCGAGGGCCTTCACCCAGACAGGAATACGTGGTTGCGTCGTCATACTCGTCACTCCCCCAGAGCGTTGATGAACGGAACGGACTGAATCCGTAGTCACACGAACCCCCCAAATCGTCGATTCCGATCGTGCTCCCGAACCTTCAGCCAGCCTTAAACCGGTGACGGCCGGATCACGATCCAACGCCCAGCGTGAACCACTGGCATTTCACCGACGTCTCACCCCGATCTCTCTTGTCCGGAGACCGGTGAAACAGGCCCGTCAGTCCCGCCGGAACCTGCCCACACCTGCTAGATGCCCGAAAGGGCAGGTTGGTTGCGTCAGTCCGTCAGGGAGCTGATCGCGCGCAGCGCGAGCCGGAAGGAGTCGACGCCGAAACCGGCGATGGTGCCCGTGGCCACGCCGGCCACCACGCTGGTGTGCCGGAACTCCTCGCGGGTCGCGGGGTTGGTGAGGTGGACCTCGATCAGCGGCGCGGTCCGCTGGGCGCAGGCGTCGCGCAGGGAGTACGAGTAGTGCGTGAACGCGGCCGGGTTGAGCACGACCGGGAGCTTGCCGTCCGCCGCCTCGTGCAGCCAGCCGACCAGCTCGGCCTCGTCGTCGGTCTGCCGTACCTCGACCTGCAGCCCGAGCTCGGCACCGGTCTTCTCGCACTCCGCGACCAGGTCGGCGAACGTCGTCGTCCCGTACCTCTCCGGCTCCCGCGACCCCAGCCGCCCGAGGTTCGGTCCGTTCAGCACCAACACGCGTCGCCCAGTCACGCCAACACCCTAATGCAGGGCATCGCGAACCAGGACCCAGCGTCGTCGTCAGGTACGACCACGTCATCGTGGTCGAGCCGGCCGAGATCATCGGAGCCGAGCCGCGCGGCCTGAACCGGCTGTACGTCGCACTCACCCGCGCGGTGTCCCGGCTCGACGTCCTGCACTCCGCAGATCTCCCGCCCGAACTCGCCACTCAGGACCAGGGAGCTCCGGGACCACCCATGCGCTTGGCGTAGTCGGAGCCCCGGGCCAGTTCACCTCGACGCACTGGCTTGTCGGTGAAGGCCGAGGCGTAGATGGCCGCCGCGAGCTCGATCGTGTTCCGGGCTTCCGCGAGCGGAACAGGCGCCTGCGAGCCGGCCGTCAGTGCATCCAGTACGGCGTTGAGCTGAGCAGTGTGCCCACTCGGGACCACGGGAAGGTCTTCGGACCAGGCCGATGCCACCGCGTCCTGTGAAGGCCCCGGCGTGATCGTCCAGTCCTCGTTCTTGTAGCCGTACAGGTGCTCCAGCTCAGCCGTCGCGTTCTCGTAGTCGAAGCGGAGCTGGGAGGTCTGCCGCGGCGACACCAGCGAGTTGACGATCGACGCCACCGCGCCGTTCTCGAAGGTGACCAGGGCCATCGAGACGTCCTCGGTCTTGGTCGGGCGGGCCTGCCGGGCCGCGATCGCGGTCACCTTCTCCCACGGACCCAGGATCGACAGCAGCAGGTCGAACTGGTGGATCCCGTGACCCATCGTCGGTCCGCCACCCTCGACCTCGAAGGTCCCACGCCACGGCATCGCGAAGTACTCGTCGTCCCGGTACCAGGTGGTGTTGCACAAGGCAACCAACGGCCGGCCCAGCACGCCGTCCGCCGCGAGTTCCCGCAACCGCACCGCCCCGGAACCGAACCGGTGCTGGAAGATACACACGACCTGGGCCGACGACGCGCGCTCCGCGTCGAGCAGCGTGTCGAGCTCGTCCAGCGACAACGTCGGCGGCTTCTCCACCAGGACGTTGACGTTCGCCGCCAGGCATTCCGCGGCCAACGGGACGTGCGAGCTCGGCGGCGTACACAGGTGGACGAGGTCGACGTCGCCGGCCGCGAGCAGTTCGGTCAGGCTCGGGTACACGGCGGGGATGTCCCACTTGGTTGCGAACGCCGTCGCCCGGTCGAGCTCGACGTCGACCGCGCCGACAAGCTGGGCGCGATCCGCACAGGCCACCACCGCCCCGGCATGGGCGTTGGCGATCCCGCCGGTGCCGACGATCGCGATCCGGTACTTGCTGTCAGACATACAGGCCCTTTCAGGAGGCTGAGTCGATCTCTTTCTGACCTTCTGGTCGTTCCCTCAGATGCCGTAAGAGATGCGTACGTCGTCGACGTAGGCACTGCCGTAGTTGGAGCTGTTGGCGTAGAACGCGATCCCGGCCAGGGCGGGCATCGAGGTGCGGAACGGCTGATCGTCGCTGATCCGCGTCCCGTCGAGGTACAGGTCGAACCGCTCGTTCACGGTGTCCACGACCAGGCGTACGTCGTACCAGCGGCCGAGCTCGTACGGCGCAACGGTGCGAGAGGTCGAGCCCTCGTACGCGATGATGTTGCCCTTGTCGAAGGCCAGGCTGACCGCGGCGGCGCCGCTCGCGTTGTAGAGGTAGGGCAGGCCGAACCAGTTGCTGCCCGACACGTACGGCTGATCGCGCATCACCCGTGCCTCCACTGTCACCAGCCCACGCAGCGGAGTCGCGAACACCTGTGAAACCCCGGTCCCGGCCGTGCCTCCGGTGTTCGCCGTACGGGTGAGCCGGACGCTCCGATCCGACGCCGACGGAACCTCGACGACGTCCACCGCATTACCGGTCGCACTCACCGTCCAGCCAGCGCTGCCGTCGGGAAGCGCGCCGGTCGGCAGATCGTCGAACTCATGGACCTGCAGGTCCTCGCGTTCCGGATCGGCCAGCAGGAACGCACCGGCATCGGCAGTGGTCGCCGGCAGCACCGAGATGCCGCCGCGCTCCACGACCTGCCGTCCTTCGAGTTCCGCCACCACGGTGTAGCCGCCGCCCATCGGCACGTCCGGCACCACGAATCCACCGTCCGCGCCCGACCGGGTCGAACCAATGACCTCGTCGCCGGCCCGCACGGTGACAACGGCGCCTGCCAGCGCCTCCGCCCGCTGATCGAGCACCCGGCCGGCGATCGACCCATCGGTGTCCTGCAAGACAATCGTCAGATCCTGCCTAGCGGTATCGCCCCGGCGTACGACGACCGTCGCAGTCGCGGCGTCATAGCCGTCCTTGCTCGCCTTGACACTGGCAACCGTGCCGAACGGCAGGCCAGCGATCCGGTAGAAGCCACCGGCCTGAGTAGAAGCACGATACGTATGACGCGGTGTCTCGACAACCACGGTCGCGCCCTCCACCGGGTGACCGAACTGATCACGGACAACCCCGTTGATCGACTCCCAGTTCTGCCGCTGCGGCGTCCGGTACTCGAAGGCGCCCAAGTCGGGCAGGCCCTGGTAGACCGGCGTACCGGCGTAGTCCTTGCCACCGTTGTCCGCGATCGCGACCCCGGTGCCGACCGCCGCTGATCCCGAGGTCGGCACGAGCGCCAAGGCTCGTTCCAGTCGTGGCCCGCTCTCCTCGGTGCCGTACGGTCCGGTCAGCGCAGCCGTGAACAGCGGGTCGCCCAGCACCGGACGAGCATCGGACTGCGGTACGACGAGCGACGCGCCGCCGTACAGGTTGTTGTCGTAGGTGATCGTCGGACTCGTGGTGAGCGACGCGTTGGCGCGGGTCGAGTAGAGGATGTTGTTGCGGATGTCGTACGTCGCATTGAGCGAACTGCCGTACCCGTAGATCAGGTGGTCGCTGCGATCGCTGTAGATCGTGTTGTTGTAGATCTTCGCCGTCGCCGCCCGATCCGAATGCAGATAGATCTGGTAGCGCGAGTTGCCGGCGATGGTGTTGTAGCGGATCACCGTGTCGCCGAACGAGAACTGGCAGATCAGGATCCCGTCGCCGTTGTGGTGGACGAAGTTGTACTGCACCACGATCCGGGTCGTCGCCTTGTCCGGGTCGATCGCGTTCGAGTCCGCGCCACCGGCCTTCTGCTGTGTCTCGTACACCTCGTTGTGCTGGATCACCACGTCGTCGGCGTAGTACGCCTCGATCCCCGACGTACCGGCGCGGTAGACCACGTTGCCCTCGACCAGGCCGCCGCGCACGTCGGTCAGATACATCCCGTTACAGGCGTAGTCGTTGCCGTCCTGCTGGATGAAGTTGTTGCGGATGACAACGTTCGTGTGCGGGGTGAACCGTGGGTCGGTGGCGTTCGCGCGCTCACCCCAGCCGGTCTTCACTGCACCCTCGCTAGACCCGGTGTGTTGTTTGACAATGATGCCTGCGAACGATGTGCGCTTGACTGACGAGTTCTCGACCAGGATGTCGTTGAGGACGGTCGCCGTACCGGGTGCAGCGATGTCGGCGACGGTGCCGCGGAAGACGATGCCGCCGGTGTTCTTCGAGCGGTCCCACCCGGTCTGGAAGGTGACTCCGGGCTTGTTGCCGGCCACGTCGCCGCCGATCCAGTTCACCTCGCCGGTGACGTCGTGCACATCGACGCCGTCGATGACGAAGTGGCTGAGCGTGCCGCCGACGTCGCCGGCCACCTGGATGCCGCGGAGGTCGCGCAGGTTCGTGCCGGGCTCGCCGGTGAGCGGCTTGGCGTTGGTGACCTCGAGGTTGCGGATCTCCCAGTCGTGCTGGTTGAACAGGCGGACCGTCTCGGCGACCTCACCGCCGCCGTGGATCGCGGGCTTCGCGCCCGGGCCGTACTTGTCGATCACGATCGGGCGGTGGGTGGCACCGGAGCCCTTCGGCCACAGTTGGCCACCCCAGCTCTGACCGGCCCGGAGCAGGATCCGGTCGCCGGGATCGAAGGTGGTCTCGTTGACCTTCTGCAGGGTGCGCCAGGCCCGGTCGGGCGACGTCCCCTTGGCGTCGTCGGAGCCGTGGACGGCGTCGACGTAGTACTCGGTCCCGTCTCCTCCGGCCGCCGTCGCGGCCGCGCTGGACGGCAGCAGTCCCACCCCGAGCAACACCACGCCCAACACGACGCGCCCCAGCCTCATGCCCATCGGAAAGCCCTTTCCAAGATGTCTCCAGCATCTTGGAGGGGTTTCCACCGATGTACAAGGGTCCGTCCGGCAGGTGACCGGTTCCGGTCAGCTGACCTCTGCGTACGCCGCGACGAGCAGACTCGGGTCCGGAGCCTCGAGGATGGTCGGCTTGGCCAGGCCGTCGAGGACCACGAAGCGGAGCCGGTCGGCCCGGGTCTTCTTGTCCAGCTTCATCGCGTCCTGCAGCTGCGGCCAGGCGTCGGCCCGGTACGCGACCGGCAGCCCAAGGGATTCCAGTACGGCGCGATGCCGGTCGGCGGTGGCGTCGTCGAGGCGACCGGCCGCGCGGGCCAGTTCGGCGACGAACACCATGCCGATGCTGATCGCGGCGCCGTGCCGCCACTTGTACCGCTCGACCCGCTCGATCGCGTGGCCGAGCGTGTGGCCGTAGTTCAGCGCTTCCCGGCCGATCGCTCCTCCGGCCGTGGTGGTCCGCTCACGCAGATCCGCGCCGACCGTGTCCGCCTTCACCTGGATCGCACGCGCGATCAGTTCCTCGGTGGCGTCGTACGCCGGGCTCGAGGCGCCGGCCGGGTCCTTCTCGACCAGGTCGAGGATCACCGGGTCCGCGATGAACCCGCACTTCACGACCTCGGCCAGACCGCTCACGTAGTCGTTGCGCGGCAGCGTCTCCAGCGCGGCGAGGTCGCACAGCACGCCGGCCGGTTCCCAGAACGCGCCGACCAGGTTCTTGCCCTCGGCCGTATTGATCCCGGTCTTCCCGCCGACCGCGGCGTCGACCATGCCGAGCAGCGTCGTCGGAATGTGGACCACGCGAACACCGCGCAACCAGGTCGCGGCAACGAAGCCGGCCAGGTCGGTCGTCGTCCCGCCGCCGACGCTGACGATCGCGTCCGAGCGGGTGAACCCGGCCTGCCCGAGCACCGACCAGCAGTACGCGAGCACCTCCGCGGTCTTGGCGTCCTCGGCGTCCGGGATCTCGATCGCGTGCGCGGTGTACCCGCTCGCGGTGAGGTCGTCGCGGATCGCGTCGCCACTGCTCCGCAACGCGCGCGGGTGGATGACGGCGACCCGCTGCACGCCGTCCCCGAGTAGCCCGGGCAGTTCCCCGAGCAGGTTGTTGCCAATGACAACGTCGTACGGCGCCGCCGCGGCCACTCGGATCCGGGTGGGTTCGACGGTCATGGGGCCTCCCGGCCTGGACTGAGGAGCGCAGGGAGCGAAGCGACCGGTGTGACGAGGGAAGGCCGGGAGCCAAGGCCCCATGACCCTGCCGGCGCCGAAGGCCCGGCCAAAAGCAGAGTCATCCGAGGTGCTCCAGGATCTCGTCGGCGATCTGGTCCGGGGTGCGGTCGTCGGTCTGTACGGTCAGCTTGGCGACTTCGACGTACAGCGGACGGCGCGCCTCCATCAGGTTGCGCAGCTGGGTGCGGACGTTGCCGAGCAGCAGCGGGCGGGCGACACCGAGGCCGACCCGCTTGGCCGCCTCGCCGAGGCTGACGTCCAGGAAGACCACGTTGTGGCCGGCCAGGTCCGCCCGGGTGGCCGGGTCGAGGATCGCGCCGCCGCCGAGCGACAGCACCTCGTCATCCTCGAGCGCGGCGACGATCGCGGCCCGCTCGAGGGCGCGGAAATGCGCCTCGCCGTGGTCGACGAAGATGTCCGAGATCGGCTGGCCGGCGCCGGCCTCGATATCGGTGTCGGTGTCGCGGTGCTTGACCCCGAGCCGCTCGGCCAGCAGGGCCGCGATGGTCGACTTCCCCGATCCCGGCGGTCCGACCAGAATGACAACCGGGCTCACTGCTCTGCCCACTCCCGCGGTGTGATGGTGGCCGGCAGGTTCGCCAGGTACGCCTTGTGGTTGCGCGCGGACTCCGCGACCGAGTCGCCGCCGAACTTCTCCAGCGCGACGTCGGCCAGCACCAGCGCCACCATCGCCTCGGCCACGATGCCCGCCGCCGGTACGGCGCACACGTCGGAGCGCTGATGATGCGCCGCGGCGGCCTCGCCGGTGCTGGTGTCGATCGTGCGCAACGCCCGCGGCACGGTCGCGATCGGCTTCATCGCCGCCCGCACCCGCAGCGTCTCGCCCGTACTCATCCCGCCCTCGGTGCCACCGGAGCGGCCGCCGGTCCGCCGGACGACGCCGTCCTGGGCGACGATCTCGTCGTGCGCCTGCGACCCCGGCGTCCGGGCCAACTCGAACCCGTCTCCGAGCTCGACGCCCTTGATCGCCTGGATTCCCATCAGCGCACCGGCCAGTTTGGAGTCGAGCCGCCGGTCCCAGTGCACGTAGCTGCCGAGGCCCGGCGGAAGCCCGTCCACGACCACCTCGACAACACCGCCGAGCGTGTCACCGGCCTTCTGCGCGGTGTCGATCTCGGCCACCATCGCCTTGCTCGCGTCCGCGTCCAGGCAGCGCACCGGGTCCGCGTCCAGCTTCGCGACGTCGTCGTACGACGGGATCACGCCGTACGGCGCCTTGACCGTGCCGAGCTCGACGACGTGGCTGACGATCGTCACGCCGTACGCCTGGTTGAGGAAGCGGGCGGCGACCTCGCCGAGCGCGACCCGGGCCGCGGTCTCGCGGGCGCTGGCCCGCTCGAGCACCGGGCGGGCCTCGTCGAAGCCGTACTTCTGCATGCCGGCCAGATCCGCGTGCCCGGGGCGCGGGCGGGTCAGCGGCGCGTTCCGGGCCAGGTTGGCCAGCGTTTCCGGGTCGACCGGGTCGGCCGACATCACCTGCTCCCACTTCGGCCACTCGGTGTTGCCGACCTGGATCGCGACCGGGCTGCCGAGTGAGAGTCCGTGCCGGAACCCGCCGATGAACGTCACCTCGTCCCGCTCGAACTTCATCCGGGCGCCGCGGCCGTAGCCCAGCCGACGACGAGCGAGGGCGTCGGCCACGTCATCCGTGGTGACCTGGACGCCTGCGGGAAGACCTTCGAGTACGGCGACGAGCGCTTGTCCGTGCGACTCGCCGGCGGTGAGCCAGCGCAGCATGCCCCGATTCTTCCACGCGCCACCCACGGCCCCGACGCCGGTCTCATCCCCCTTGGCCGCGCCGACGAGCGGAGCGCGAATGCGGGTCTCAGTCGCCGAACGGGTTGACCAGCCGCACACCGGTCCGCTCCACGTCCGCAGTGTTCCGGGTGACCAGGGCCCAGTCATGAACCAGCGCGGTAGCCGCAAGCAGCCCATCCACCAGCGGCAGCGGCGAGCTGGCATTCAGCCGCCCCCACAGCTCGGCGATGTCGACGGTGACGGGAATGATCCGGTCGGCGTACCCCGCGATCAGCCGTTGACTCCAGCTCTCGATCACCGCGGCCTGCGCCGGATCCCGGATGGCCAACCGCTCGATCCCCTGCCGGACGCGGCAGTTGGTGCGGGTGACCGTGGCCGCGGACGAGCTGGACCGGTTCGAGTACGTCGGCCCCGACCAGTTGGTGCAGATCTTCCTGCCGCCGCGGTTGGGAGCGCCGCTGGTGCTGCCGAAAACCGAGCGGTGGTGGCCGGAGTGGCAGGAGTTGGAGGAGCAGACCCGGCCGGTGCTGCGGAACTACACAGTGCGCGCGTTCGATCCGGTGGCGCGGCAGCTGAGCATCGACTTCGTCGTGCATGGCACCGGCCCCGGGTCCAGCTTCGCCCAGCGGGCCCGGTCCGGCGACGAGCTCGGCGTACTGAGTGACGGCGCCGACTACTCGCCACCGGAGGACACCGAGTGGCAGTTGCTGGTCGGTGACGAGACCGCGCTGCCGGCAATCGCGTCGATCATCGAGCAGTTGCAGCCGGGTGCGCGGGCGGTGGCGTTCCTGGAGGTCCGCGACCGGAACGACGAACTCCCGATTCCGCGGCATCCCGGCGTACGCGTGCACTGGTTGCACCGCGGAGACGTCGCGCCAGGGAAGAGCGACGTACTGCTGAGCCGGCTGCGGCAGACGGCACTCCCCCGCGGCCGGGCCTACGCGTGGGTGGCCGGCGAGTCGTCGCTCGTCACCTCGGTACGACGCCATCTGGTGACCGAGCGGGGTCTGGAGAAGCCGCAGGTCTACTTCTGTGGCTACTGGCGCCGCATGCACGCCTGAGCGCGGTCGGAGGAGAGCGCGTCCCGGAAGGACAGCACGACGTCGAACGTCTTGCCGAGTGCCGAGTTCTCACAACCTGTCGAGACCTGCGCGGCCTGACCGCCGGCGATCGCGGCGACACCACCATCGATAGGGTTTCCGCCATGAGTCGGGCTGCGGAAGAGACGTGGCGGGCGCGGATTCGCGGCTGTCTGCTGGGTGGGGCGATCGGTGACGCGTTGGGCGGCCCGGTCGAGTTCGAGAGCGGTCAGTCGATCGTTGCCGCGCACCCCGAACGGCTCCGGACCTTCGTCTCCGGCTCCGCCGGCTGGCCGCCCGGGACAATCACCGATGACACCCAGATGACGCTGTTCACGGTCGAAGGGCTGATCCGGGCGGGAGTGCGGACCGATCGCGGGATCGGGTTCACGGTGGCGGTGGTGCACCACGCGTACGACCGCTGGCTGGACACACAGACTCTTCAGGCTCCGTCCGGTGAACGCGACGGCTGGTTGCAGGGCGAGCAGTGGCTGTACGCACGGCGAGCTCCCGGCAACACCTGTCTCAGTGCGTTGACGGGAGCGCGCAAGGGCGGTGACCGGATCCCGCAGTTCGGCGGGCAGGCTGCCAACGACTCCAAGGGTTGCGGTGGAGTCATGCGCGTCGCGCCGTTCGGACTGCTGCCGGCGAAGTGGTTCGACCGGGACTGGGTGTTCGACTCAGCCGCGGACGCAGCGGGATACACGCACGGCCACCCGACCGGAAAGCTCGCGTCCGGTGCATTGGCCGTGATCATCCGCGAGATCTGCGGCGGCGCCGACCTCAATGCGGCGCTGGACACGACCGCGGCGGTGCTCGCCGAGCGGCCGGACCACTTGGAAACCAGCACGGCGCTCGCCGCCGCCCGGCAGGCCGCAGCCAGCGGCAACCACGGACCGGCGACTGTGGAGCAACTGGGCGGTGGCTGGGTCGCTGAAGAGGCTCTGGCGATCGCTGTGTACGCCGCACTCGCCTACCCCGAGCCCGAGCAGTTCCTGGACGCACTGGCGTTGTCGGTCACTCACTCCGGTGACAGCGACTCCACCGGTGCCATCTGCGGCAACCTCCTGGGCGCCCTCCACGGTGAGACGGCTCTACCTGCAGAACTCGTCTTCACCGTCGAGGGCCGCCCCGTCATCCTCCAACTGGCCGACGACTTCGCCTTGGAGTTCAGCACCCCGACCCGCCTCCACGGCGACTACGGACCCCACACTGCCTGGAGCACCCGCTACCCCGGCTGGTGACTACTTCGGTTCGATCGACAGCTTGTGGTGGAAGGTGTTGGCGGGTCCCACTTCGCCTTGATCTGCTGGAGGCGCGGGTAGTTGCCGAGGTAGTACAGGTCGTGCCACGGGACGCCGGACTTGTTGTACGCCGGGTCGGCCAGATCGACGTCCGGGTAGTTGATGTACGAGAGCCGGCGTTGATCGCGTTCGGGACCGGCACGCCACCGGTGTCCTGGTAGATGTCGGCGCACAGCTTGCGCAGCCAGGTCCCCCGCATCAACCAGCTGGCTGAGTCCCCGGATCCCCTATCCGACGTACAACTCCGCGAGTGATCCACCGAGTACGACCCCGGCCAGCGCGCCGATCAGCATGAACGGCCCGAACGGGACCATCTGCTTGCGCGTCATCACCTTCCCCACGATCAGCGCGATGCCCACGATCGCACCGAGGAAGAAGCCGCCGTACAGACCAGTGATGAACTCACCCCAGCCCAGCCAGCCGAGCGCCATCCCGAGCAGGCCCGACAGCCGGACGTCGCCGAATCCCACACCCCGCGGAAACACGAACCACAGCACGTAGAACACCGCGAACCCGATCACCCCCGCGAGCACCGCCCGCCGGAACGACCCCCACTCCCCCGACACCACGGCCGCGCCGAGCAGCGCCAGTCCGATCACCAGGTACGACGGCCAGATGATCGCCGACGGCAGATAGCGCGTCCGCGCATCGATGTACCCGAGCACCGCCCCCGCCACGGCCAGCAGCAGCCAGGCCACCAGCACCGCAGTCGTCCCGAGGAACCACCCGACCAGTCCCCCGGACACCGCCGCGAGTAGACCACACCAGAACGCCGCTCGCCGGCTGGCCAGGTCGGCGTACGGAATCTTGACTTCGCCCTCCTCCAGCGTGGGCTCGGGGATGCGCCGCATCAGCCACGGGCCGATCAGGTACGCCGCAGGTCCGCAGAAGACTACCCCGGCCCCTGCGGCGAGCAACGCGTTGTCAGCCGGCACGATCCAGGAGCCTAGACGATTTCGCCGACCGCTACGCGCGGTCTGTGGATGACCGGCGGACCAGGATCCGCGCGATGACCGCCGCGCCGGCGCCGAGCAGCAGGACGCCGCCGGCCAGCACGCCGATCGTGCTCCAGAAGCCGTCGTTGCGGGTCACGTACTCGATCCGCTGGAACTCCTCGTCGGACGCGGCCCGCTCGAAGGTGAAATCGTCGGTGATCCGGCTCGGATCGCGGTAGGTGACCGAGTAGGCCGTCAGGTAGTCGGCCGGCGCGGTCAGCACGTGGTCCTCGACCCGTCCGGCGTACAGCAGTTCCGGTTTCACGTCCGCGTCCGGCAGCTTGGTCGCGTCGACCCGATGCGCGGCGGCGACGTACACGGTGACCGTCTGCTCGCTAATCGCGCCCTTGCTGAGCCGCATCGGGTAGACGATCCGGTCCGACGCGAACGTCAGCCGCAGCGGCGGCGTCGCCCCGCTCATGCTCTCGCCGGCCTGCTTCGGCGCGAGCTTCACCGCGACGATCTCCCACTTCTCGGTCAGGTACGGCGTGAGGTTCTCGGCCAGCCCGGACGGTACGACGTACCCGTTCGTACCCAGCCAGTCGGTCACCGCGGTCCCACTCGTGCCCTCGAGTCGCGCGACCGAGAACGGTCCGAGCTGCATCTCCTGGCGCACGTTCACGCCGGCACCGGCCCTGGGCGCGCCGGCCGAGTCAGGACCGCTGCCCATCACGCCGAGGTCCCGGAACGGCCAGTAGGTCTTGCGGACGACGACCTTCGGCCGCGTCATCCGGTCCAGCCGGTTGAACAGGCCGGTCTCGCCGAGTTCGACCTTGGCCGCGGCCGGCACCGGCATGATCCAGGCCGCCTTCTTCGACGAGCCGTTGATCGCCATCGACAGCGTGATCTGCTCGGTGCCGTCGTCGTACTGGACCAGCGCGTTCTCGCCGTACGCCCGGGCCCGCGACTCCGCGTCGGGGAGATAGCCCCCGCACGCGCACGCCCAGGCAGGTGTTACTCCGGCCGCCACGAACCCCAGAGCCAGCACACCTGCGACAACTCGCCAAACCTTCATGGCGGGAGACTAACTAGAGAAGGGTGTAGGCAGTGTGGAAGAAGTGACCGGGTCGTACTTCTTCTTGACCGCGCGCAGCCGGGGCAGGCTCGTGCCGTAGTACGTGCTGACCGAGCGGCCGGTCTCGACATAGTTCACGTAGCCGCCGGCCGAGTACGTCCGGACCGCACGGTGCCCGTTGGTGATGAAGGTCTGCGCGACCCGGACCTGTGCCGACGACGGGTGGGCCGCCATCCCGGAGTACCACTGGATCACCCCGAGCGGCCTTCGAAGCCGGCCCGTGAGAGAGCGGGAGAAGCTGTTCCAGTTCGGCGCGGCCGCGGTGGCGGTCTTGGTGTCAGAACAACTGTTCAGTGCGACGGCGGCAACAGCGCCGCCTGCTTTCAGTAACGTCCGGCGGTCAAGCTGGCTCACGATCGTCGAGCTCCTCACGCGCGGCGGCCCTCATGGCCGCCAGAGGTGCAGGCGACCTACCGGTCATCATCTCCACCTGGAGGGTCGCCTGATGCACGAGGAGATCAAGGCCGTTGAGCAGCTCTGTACCGATCCGGTGCGCCGCGATCGCCAGCCCGGTCGGCCACGGGTGGTACGCCACGTCGAACACCACCGGGGCGACACTCGCGAAGTGCTCGGCCCACGGGTCGACGGCACCGCCGGGCAACGTGGAGACGCACAGGTCGAACCCGCCGATCTGCTCGACCTGCGAGAAGTCGGCGACCGACGTCTTCAGACCCAGCTCGGCCGCCAGATCCAGGAGTCGCTCTGCCCTGGCGAGGTCCCGTACGACGATGGTCACCTCAGTGACCTTCAGCCCACGCAACGCGGCCAACGTGGACGCGGCGGTCGCCCCGCCGCCCAGGACCACGGCCGTGTCGGCAGCGGTGATCCCCCGCTCGGCGAAGGCGTTCACCAGCCCCGGTACGTCGGTGTTGTGCGCCGACCGCGATCCGTCCGGCTCGAACAGCATCGTGTTCGCCGCACCGATCAGCTCCGCGATTGGGTCGACGGTGTCCACCAGATCGAGCGCGACCCGCTTCAGCGGCATCGTCAGCGACAGTCCGCGGACGTCGTCACCGAGCGAGGCGACGAATCCGCGCAACTCGTCCTCGCCGACCTCGAAAGCGTCGTACCCCCAGTCCAGACCGAGCGCGGCGTACGCGGCCCGGTGCATCGCCGGCGACAGCGAGTGCGCAATCGGCGAACCCAGGACAGCGCACCTGGTCAACTCAGCACCGGCCCTTGTGGGCGGCGCACCAGGCCTGCAGCTTCTTCACGTTCTGCAGGTGCTCGTCGGACGTACTCGCGAACGCCGTCTCACCGGTGTCGAGGTTGATCAGCGTGAAGTACAGCCAGGAACCCTGGGCCGGGTTGAGCGCCGCCCGCAGCGTGTCCTTGGTCGGCGAGTTGATCGGCGTAGGCGGCAGACCCTTGACCTTGTAGGTGTTGTACGGCGAGTCCATGTCGCGCTGTTCCGGCGTGGTGAACACCCCGCCGTCCTTGCCGACCACGTAGTGGATGGTCGAGTCCATCTGCAGCCGCATCCCGACCCGCATCCGGTTGTAGATCACCCGGGACACCTTGGCGTAGTCCTGCGGCCGGTTCGTCTCGGCGCCGATGATGCTGGCCACGGTCACCGCCTGGTACGGGTCCAGCTTCTTGCGCTGCGCGGTCTTGACCAGGTCCAGCTCGGCCGCGGCCTTCCCGTACTGCGCGGTCATCAGCTTCAGGATCGTGTACGCCGTCGCACCCTTCGGCACGTCGTACGTGCCCGGGTAGAGGAAGCCTTCGGCGTTGTTGCGCGCGTACGACGGCAGGCCCAGCGCGGCCGTTTTGCCCAGCGCTGTCGCGGCGGCACCGGCCGGCAGCTTGAGCTTCGACTTCTGCAGCGTGTCGCTGACCTCGGCCTTGGTCAGGCCGGCCCGGAAGCTGATCCGGGTGACCAGGATCGACTTGGTGGTGTTCAGCATCAGCTCGAGCGCGGCCTTGGCCGACATCTCCTTGTGCAGCGTGTAGGTGCCGGCCTGGATCTGGCGGGATCGGGGGTCGTCCCGGGCCGCCCGCTCGAACGCCCGGGCGCTCTTCACCACGCCCTTCTTCTCCAGCGTGTCCGCGATCGCCTGCGAGCTCTGGCCCTGGGTGATCTCGACCACCACCGTGCCGGTGCCGCTGCCCTCGAAGTCGGGTGCGGCGAACATCTGCTCGATCGCGTCCCGGCCCTTGCCGAAACCGATCACTGCCGCGGCCACCAGCGCACCGACGACGACCAGCGAGATCAGACCGGCGAAGCACCCGAACCCGCGCCGCGCGCGGGCCTTGCGGCGGTTCGCCCGGCGCTCGACCCGGCCCTCCGGCCGCAGCCCGAGGCCGGTGCCGAGGTCGTCGCCGTCAGTCACGTCGTCGTCCACCGATGTTCTGTTCACACGGGCCTCCCGGGTGGGTTCCCAGTCTCGCGCTCGACATCGAGTGCATGTTGCAGAATCACGACTGCCGCGGCCTGGTCGACCACGGCCCGTCGCTTCGAGCCCTTCTTTCCCCGTTCCCGGAGCATGCGTTCGGCGGTGACCGTGGTGAACCGCTCGTCCACCAACCGCACCGCCGTGCCCGGGTTGCCCTCCTGCACCTTAGCCCGCACCAGTTCCGCCGTGTCCCGGATCTTCACCGCGGCCGGCCCCTCGCCCCCGGACAGCGAGCGCGGCAGCCCGACCACGATCTCGACCGCCGCCAGTTCGGTGGCGAGTGCCGCGATCCTATCCAGATCGCCGGGCCCCCGGCGGACAGTCTCCACCGGGGTGGCCAGGATTCCGTCCGGATCGCTGCTGGCGACCCCGATCCGGACGTCACCGATATCGAGCGCGAGCCGCACACCACGTCTCATCAGGAACGCATCAGCCCGTCACGAGCTGGCCGATGGTGTGCTCGACCGCAGCCAGCGCGTCGTCCGAACCGGCCGGGTCGGTGCCGCCACCCTGCGCGACATCGTCCTTACCGCCGCCGCGACCGCCCAGCTTCTCGGCCGCGACCCGGACCAGGTCACCGGCCTTCAGCCGCCACTCACGGGCGGTGTCGTTGAGCGCGATCACCACACCGGGCTTACCGTCGTTCACACTCAGTACGGCGATCACGGCCGGCTTGTCGGCCGCCATCCGGCCACGCACGTCCAGGGCCAGCTTGCGCAGGTCCCCGCCGTTCACACCGTCGGGCGCGCGATGACCGACGTACTGGACTCCGAAGACGTCCTTCGGGTTCGCGGCCAGCTCGGCAGCGGCCGCCAGCACCTGGCCGGCCTTCATCCGCTCGAGCTCCTTCTCCGCGGCCCGCAGCCGCTCGGCCAGGTCGGCGACCTTCGCGGGCAGCTCCTCCGGCCGAGTCTTCAGGTTCTCGCTCAGCAACCGGACCAGCGCCCGCTCGCGGCCGAGGTAGCGCAGCGCCTCCAGGCCGACGAACGCCTCGAGCCGGCGGACACCGGCACCGACGGACGACTCACCGGTGACGGTCAGCGCACCGACCTGCGACGAGTGCTTCACGTGCGTGCCACCGCAGAGCTCGCGGGACCAGGGTCCGCCGATCTCGACGACCCGGACCTGCTCGTCGTACGTCTCACCGAACAGCGCCAGCGCACCCCAGTCCCGGGCCTCCGGCAGCGTCATGTACTGCGCCGACACCGGCAGGTCCTGGCGGACGGCGAGGTTCGCGACCTCTTCGATCTCGGACCGGGTCGCCTGGTCCAACGCCGACGACCAGGCGAAGTCGAGCCGGAGGTAACCGGGCTTGTTGTACGAACCGCTCTGCAGCGCGTTCGGGCCGAGCACCTGTCGCAGCGCGGCGTGGACGACGTGCGTCCCGGAGTGCGCCTGGCACGCGGACACCCGCCACTCGTGGTCGACCTCGGCGTGCACATCCAGGCCGGGCTGGAGGACACCCTCGAGCACCTCGACCTTGTGCACGATCAGGCCCTTGACCGGCCGCTGTACGTCGAGGACCTTCAGCTTCACGCCGTCGGCGACGATCAGGCCCTCGTCGGCGATCTGACCACCGGACTCCGCGTAGAACGGGGTCTTCTCCAGCACGACCTCGACGGTCTCGCCCTGCTCGGCGGACGGCGCGACCATGCCTTCCCGCAGCAGACCGCGGACTTGCGAGTCGGAGGCGAGCTCCTGGTACCCGGTGAACTCGGTGACGCCCTTCTCGCGCAGCTCCCGGTAGCCCGAGGTGTCCGCGTGACCGGCCTTCTTGGCGCGCGCGTCCGCCTTGGCCCGCTCGCGCTGTTCCTTCATCAGCGACTTGAAGCCCTCGGTGTCCACCTGCAGACCCTGCTCGGCGGCCATCTCGACGGTCAGGTCGATCGGGAAGCCGTACGTGTCGTGCAGCTGGAACGCCTTCGCCCCGGCCAGCTGTGCGCCGCCGTCGGACTTGGTCTCCCGCACCGCCACGTCGAAGATGCTCGTCCCGGCCGTGAGAGTCCGGCGGAACGCCTCCTCCTCGGCGTACGCGACCTGGCTGATCCGGCCGAAGTCGGGCTCCAGCTCCGGGTACGACTTCTTCATCTGCTCCAGGCTGACCGGGAGCAGCTCGACCAGGCTCGGGTCCTCGTAGCCGAGCAGACGCATCGAGCGGATCGCCCGGCGGAGCAGCCGGCGCAACACGTAGCCGCCCTGCTCGTTACCAGGGTTCACGCCGTCGCCGATCAGCATCAGCGCGCTGCGGACGTGGTCGGCGACCACCCGGAACCGGACGTCGTCGACCAGCTCGGCGCCGTACTTGCGGCCGCTCAGCTCCGACGCCCGCTCGATCACCGGGTAGATCTCGTCGATCTCGTACATGTTGTCGACGCCCTGCAGCAGGTACGCCACCCGCTCCAGGCCGAGACCGGTGTCGATGTTCTTCTTCGGCAGCTCGCCGAGGATCGGGTAGCCCTCCTTGCCGCCACCCTCACCGCGGATGTTCTGCATGAAGACCAGGTTCCAGAACTCCAGGTAGCGGTCGCCCGCCTCCCAGTCCCGGTCGGCCCCGAACTCCGGGCCGCGGTCGATCAGGATCTCCGAGCACGGGCCGCACGGGCCGGGGATGCCCATCGACCAGAAGTTGTCCTTCATGCCGAGCCGGACGATCCGGTCGTCGGGCAGCCCGGCGACCCGCTTCCACAGCTCGATCGCCTCGTCGTCCTCGTAGTACACCGAGGCGTACAGCACCGACTCGTCGAAGCCGTAACCGCCGTCGCCCTGCGGCCTGGTGACCAGGTCCCAGGCGTACTCGATCGCCTTCTCCTTGAAGTAGTCGCCGAAGGAGAAGTTGCCGTTCATCTGGAAGAACGTGCCGTGCCGAGTGGTCTTGCCGACCTCGTCGATGTCGAGGGTCCGGACACACTTCTGCACACTGGTCGCGCGCGAGTACGGCGGCGTCTGCTGGCCGACGAAGTAGGGCACGAACTGGGCCATGCCGGCCACGTTGAACAGCAGGTTCGGGTCCGGCGACGGCAGTGGTGCGCTCGGCACCACGGTGTGACCCCGGTCCTCGAAGTACTGCAGGAACCGCCGCCTGATCTCACTGGTTTCCATGGGTGTTACCGGTAGTCCTCACGCGTGTCTGTGGTTGTGTCGATGCCGAGGGCGTCGCGCAACTCGGTCTCCCGCTCGGCCATGCCCTCGCGCACCTCGTCGCCGAAGTGCCGGATCGCGGCGGCCACCTTGGCCGCGGACTCCTGCAGGCTCTCCGGGGCGAGCACCTGGGCGCGCTTCTTCAGCCGGGTCACGGCGTACACACCGACCGCGATGCCGATGATCAGCCAGAAGATCCGCTTCACCGGACGTCACCCCGCTTCCGTGCCTTGCGTTCGGCCTTCATCTCTTCCTTCACTCGCCGGCTGACGTCCCTGCGCTGGCTGTCACCGAGCGCCTTGCGGACGCCGTACGTGAACGCCGCCGCCTTCACCATCGGGCCGCCGGCGGTCGCCGAGAACAGCGACATCAGCGCGGCCGCGTTGGTCGTCACCGTGGTCGCGTTGTCGGTGATGGTGTCGACCTTGGCGAGCTGGGCGTTCGTGGTGGATACGGTAGTCGTCACCTCGCCGAGCAACGGGATGCTCGAGTCGGAGACGCCCTTCACCATGATCCGGGTCTCGTCCAGGACCTTGCCCAGCTTCAGGATCGGATAGGCCAGCAGGCCCACCAGGATGAGCAGCGCGCAGGCGGCTATCAGCCCCGCTACTTCACCGACGCTCATGGGAAACGATCCACCTTCCGTTGCGACCTCGTGGACCGCCCGACCTTATCGCGCGCCCTCGTCACACTCCGCTCCAGGACACCATCCCCCACATCACAGTCCCTCACCAAACCCTGATTGCCGACAGTCAGTGAAGCGCAACGGTCAGGAACTGCCGTTCTCGCAAGCGACGCCGTCGCCGTTGTGGTCCAACGCCTCGGAGTAGCCCGGATCTCCACGGTACAAGGGCGCCTTGCCGGCGGCGCGGACCTCGGCGCAGTCCTTGTAGGTGGTTGCGCTCGGCGACGGTGACGGCACTGTTGCGCTGGGTTCGGTCGCTGTCGCGCTGGGCTCGGTCGGCGTCGCACTAGGCTCCGTTGCCGTCGCACTGGGCTCGCTCGGCGTCGCACTCGGCTCAGTCTGCGTCGCCGAGCTGGACGGCGCGGACGAGGGCTGCGTCGACTGGGTCGGCCCCGCCGAGGTCTCGGTCGGTGATGCCGGTGCCGACCACGGCGGCTTCGGCGCGGCCGGCGTCGCCGAGGGTTGCGGCGAGGGGAACCAGCCCGTGACCGGATTCGCTGTCCTCGGGTTCCGCCGCGCCGGCTCGTCCGTCGGCGCCTGGGTGGGAGCCTCGGTGACCCCGTCGGGCGAGGAACCGAAGGGCTTGCCGACCGGCAGGCTGGTCGTCGTATCGCTGGATGGGGTCGTGCTCTCAGGCGCTGTCGGGGTCGACGGAACAGTGGTCGCCGAGTCTCGTCCCCCGAACGGGATGAAGAGGAGTACACCGACCAGCGACAGCACGGTCGCCACGAGTGCGCCGAGCTTCAGCACGGGCGGTCCGCCGTACCGGCCGATCGGTCCACGGACCGGCTGTCCGTCTTCGTCGATCCAGAACGCCCACCCGGCCGGCGGACTCGGCCAGGAACGACGAGGTTTGAAGTTTTTCGGTGGTCGCCACCGCGCGTTCGGCGGTTCCGGCCAACCGGGTGGCGGGTTGAACTGCCTCAAAGCAAACCCTTTCACCCCCAGGTCGCCTGGCAGCCTACCCACCTGTGCCAACGGCACAAGACGGACCCCCGCTGAGCAGCAGTCGAAGCTGACCGTGAGTATCCGGCCGCAACCTACAGTGGCGGCGTGCGACTAGTCGAAGGCGACGGTCAGTGCCCGTACGGCGCCGTCGGGCGTCCAGCTCAGCTCCATGCTGCCGGTCCCACCGCCTGCCCAGCGGAATCGGACTTTCCCGGTCGCGTCCAGGTCGGCGCCCTCACCGTCGAGCAGGGTCATGGTCTCGGTCGGAGGGTTCTCGCGGTAGGCCGCGGCGATCGCCGTATGGCCGTGGAAAGGGCCGGCCGGGACGTTCACGAACGTCATCGTGGCGTCGTCGGCGAAGCGGTGGGCGAAGGTGTCCCAGTCGCCGGTGGTGACGGCGTGGTTGAAGGCGTCCACGTGGTCCGTCGTACGGCTCACTTGCGGTCCCGGAGGATCCTGCGGATGTTGGCGACGCGATCGGCGTACGACGCCTCGCCGCCACGACGCGTCGGGTTGTAGTAGTCGGTGCCGTCGATCACGTCCGGCGCGTACTGCTGCGGGACGATGCCGCGCGGATCGTCGTGGGAGTACTGGTACGACGAGCCGTGGCCGATCTTCTTGGCGCCGGCGTAATGGGCGTCGCGCAGATGGGATGGGACCGGGCCGACCTTGCCCGCCTTCACATCGGCGATGGCCGCGTCCACGGCCATGATCACCGCGTTGGACTTCGGCGCCAGCGCGAGTGCGACGACCGCCTGGGCCAGGTTGATCCGGGCCTCGGGCATACCGATCAACTGAACCGCCTCGGCCGCGGCCACCGCGACCCCGAGTGCGGTCGGGTCGCCCATGCCGATGTCCTCACTCGCCGAGATCACCAGCCGCCGCGCGATGAACCGCGGATCCTCACCGGCCTCGATCATCCGGGCCAGGTAATGCATCGCCGCGTCCACATCCGAACCCCGGATCGACTTGATCAACGCCGACGCCACGTCGTAGTGCTGATCCCCGGCCCGGTCGTACCGCACCGCCGCCCGGTCCACCGCCGTCTCGAGCGTCTTGAGATCGATGACCTCGGCCTCCTTGGCTCGGGCACCGCCGGCGGCGGCCTCCAGATAGGTCAGCGCCCGCCGGGCATCTCCCCCGGCCATCCGGAGCAGGTGGTCGCGAGCGTCCTCGGCGAGCTCGAACTCCCCGTTCAACCCACGCTCGTCGGTCAGCGCCCGATCCAGCAGTACGGCGATGTCGTCGTCGGTGAGCGATTCCAGCGTGAGCAGCAGCGACCGTGAGAGCAGCGGTGAGATCACGGAGAAGAACGGGTTCTCGGTGGTCGCCGCGACGAGCGTGACCCAGCGGTTCTCCACACCGGGTAGGAGGGCGTCCTGCTGAGCCTTGGTGAACCGGTGCACCTCGTCGATGAACAGCACGGTCTCGACGGTCCCGGTCGCCCGGGCCAGATCCCGCCGGGCTCCGTCGATCACTTGCCGGACGTCCTTCACTCCCGCGGTGACGGCCGAGAGCTCCACGAACTTGCGGTTCGTCTGGTGGGAGACGACCGCCGCGATCGTCGTCTTCCCGGTCCCGGGAGGTCCCCACAGGAGTAACGACATGGGCTGGTCGCCCTCGACGAGCCGTCGCAACGGCGAGCCGGGCGCGAGGAGGTGCTGCTGTCCCACGAGCTCGTCCAGACTGCGCGGGCGCATCCGCACGGCCAGCGGAGCAGCCGTGTGATCCACATCGGCCAAACTCCCGCCACCCCGAGCAGGCGCCACAGCCCCCGGAATCTCAAACAACCCATCGCTCACACCCAGAGCCTATCCAGCCCCACCGACACTCCAAGCCTGAACCGTACCGACGAACGGGTAGTGGTCGGCTCCACCGCCGCCGGACCGACCCACCCCCGCCTGGACACGAGGACCAGACCTGCACTCCGGCCGACTACTACCCGTCGTTCGGTACGCCAGCACAAACCCGCCGGCTACTTCTTCTTGTCTGGGAGCTCGTCCTCGTCCGCCTCGCGGAGTTCCTCGGGGAGGTCGGCTTCGTCGAACTCCTCGGCGGGGATCTCCTCGAACTGGGCGGCCGACTCGGGCTTGATGGCGTTGCGGAGGCGGCCGAGGATGCGGTCGGCCTCGGTGCCGAACGGGTTGTCGTTGATCAGGTACGTCCAGGTCGCCGTCGGCCGCGGCACACCGCTGGCCTCCTCGTCGAGCCCCTCCGCGGTGATCTCGGCCGTCTTCAACGTCTCGGCCGCGTCCTTCCACGCGTCGGCGATCAGGTTGTCGAAGGACGCGATCGCGGACTTGTTGAACTCGTCGATCGGCTTCATGTGCACGATGCCGCCGGCCAGCGACCGCAGATGGATGCCCTCCCGCAGGTCGGCCAGGTACGCCAGGTGGTCCGTCCAGCGCCGGTCCAGGTGGTGCAGCGCGATCCGCCGGGCGGCGTCCTTCACCACGTCCTCGTCGAGTTCCTCGACCAGTTCGTCGTACCGCTCCTTGGCCTTCTCGGCCAGCTCGGTGGCGGCCAGGTCCTCGGTGAGGATCTTCTCGCGGGTGTCGAGCAGGATCGCCCGCTGCTGACCGGTCAGCCGGTGGTACGACCAGGTGGTCCGGTGCAGCTCCGCGTTGGCGCCGTCCGCGACCCGCTGCGCGTGCTCGAGTACGCCGATCGACTTCCGGTCCGTGAGCCGCCCGGCCTCGTCCGGACTCGGCCGCAGACCCGACGAAACGGAGTACCGGGTGACGAGCTCGTCGGCCAGGCTGGCGAAGAACAGCGACCCGCCCGGGTCACCCTGCCGGCCGGCGCGTCCGCGCAGCTGGTCGTCCAGCCGCCGCGACGCGTGCAGACCCGTCCCGATCACGTAGAGGCCGCCCAGCTCGATGGCCTTGTCCTTGTCGTGCGACTCGTCCCGCCCACCGAGGCGGATGTCGGTACCGCGACCGGCCATCTGCGTCGACACGGTCACTGTCCCCGGCACACCGGCCTCGGCGATGATCGCGGCCTCCTCGGCGTCGTTCTTCGCGTTCAGTACGACGTGCGGGATCTCGGCCGTCTCGAGCCGGTCGCTCAGCTGCTCCGACTCCTCCACGCTGTGGGTACCGATCAGGATCGGCCGGCCGGTCTCGTGTACCTCGGCGATGTGCTCGACCAGGGCGGCGTTCTTCTGCTCGACGGTCAGGTACAGCCGGTCCGGGTCGTCGATCCGGATGTTCGGCTTGTTCGGCGGTACGACGGCCACCTCGACCTCGTAGAACTCCTGCAGCGACTCCCCGACGACGACCGCCGTACCGGTCATCCCGCAGAGCGTCTTGTAGCCGGTCACCAGCGCCTGCACGGTGATGCTGTCCAGCACCTCACCGGAGTCACTGACCGGCACGGCCTCCTTGGCCTCGACCGCCGCCTGCAGACCGTCGGGCCAGCGCTGCAGCTTGGCGATCCGGCCGCGGTTGTTGTTGATCAGGCTGACCTTGCCGTCGCGGACCAGGTAGTCGACGTCTCGGCGCAGCAGCACCTCGGCGTGGAGCGCGACGTTGATCTGGGTCAGCCGGTCGAGGTTGTCGTCCTCGTACAGGTTGATCCCGCCGAGCGTCTCCTCGACCTTGTCCGTACCGCGGTCGGTCAGCGCCACGGTCCGGCCGTCCCCGTCGATCTCGTAGTCCACGCCCGCGCGCAGCGTCCGGACAAGCTGTACGACGTCGTCGTCCAGCTCCTCGGTCCGGGTCGCGCCGGCCAGCACCAAGGGCACCCGGGCCTCGTCGATCAGCACCGAGTCGGCCTCGTCCACCAGCGCCACGTCCGGCTTCACCGTGACCCGGTCGGCCACATCGGTGACGAGCCGGTCCCGCAGGATGTCGAAACCGATCTCGCTCACCGGCGCGTAACAGACATCCGCCTGGTACGCCGTCCGCCGTTCCTCCGGCGTGGACGCCTGGCCGATGTGCGACACGCTCACGCCGAGCAGCTCGTAGACCGGGCCCATCCAGTCGGCGTCGCGGCGGGCCAGGTAGTCGTTGACCGCGAGCACCTGGACCGAGCGGCCGCCGATCGCGTACCCGGCCGCGGCGATCGCACCGGCCAGCGTCTTGCCCTCACCGGTCGCCATCTCCACGACCCGGCCCTGCAGCATCGCCAGCGCGCCGACGACCTGGCCGTCGAAGGCTCGCTCACCGATCGCCCGGTGGCCCGCCTCCCGGGCCAGCGCGAGGAACTCGATCTGCTCGTCCTCGTGCAGCCCACCGGTGGTGCGCAGTTCGGCGACGGCCTCGGTGAGCTCTTCGTCGGTCAGGGCCTGGACCGATTCCTCCGCCTCGCCGACCAGCTGGGTGAGCCGCTCGTACGGGCCGAGATCGATCGAACCGGGGCGCTGCAGCAGCCGGCGGAAACGAGACGCGATCTTCAGTGCCATGATTCGGCAACGTACAGCCTCGGCGTGTCGTTCCGTGCACCAGGTCAGCGTGTCAGGGTCGCCACGCGTACGGCGTGGTGGTCGTGACGGCGTGCAGACCCAGTTTCTGCAGGATCGGGCGGGAGTCCTCGGACGCATCCACCCGGAGGAACTCGTACCCGCGCTCCTTCGCCAACCGGGCCCGATGCGCGAGGACCGCGCTGTACAAACCCTGCCGCCGCCACTCCGGCAGCGTCCCGCCACCCCACAGACTGGCGAACCCCGTCCCCGGGTGGAACCGCACCCACGCCGCCGTCAGCGCCGGCCCGTCCGGCCCCTGCAGCGCGTCCTCGACCAGGAACACCGACAGCCGGTCCGGGAACATCCGCGCCTCGGCCGCCAGCCGTTCCTCGATCCGCTCCAGCCCGTTGTGCCACAGCGTGTCCATCAGTACGGCGATCCGGTGGTAGTCGGCCGGGCCGTCGGCCTCCCGCAGCCGCACCTTCGACGGCAAGGCGGACGGCCGGGCCAGAATCGCGTCGACCTCGCCGAGGATCAGCGTCTCCGGCTCCTCCGCGCTGAACCCGGCCCGGACCAGCCGGTCACCGAGATCGGCCGGTTCGTCGTACGCGTAGGTCTTCCACTCGAACGGCAGCCCGCGCTCGCGGAAGAAGGCGACCTCCGCCGCGATCACCGCGTCCGGGTCGTCACCCAGGCCGCGCGGGGTCTCGACGAACCCGGCACCGTCCGGTCCTTCGACGTACGACCGATGCACCAGGCCGTCGTGTTCCTGCTTCCAGCCGGGGATCGTGTCGGCATCGGGCAGCCGGATCCGGCGGTGGAACACCTCGAGCAGCTCGTCTGGGGTCATCTGCACATCGTGCCCGACCGGCTACCGGAAATCACCAGCCTCGAAAGTCAACCAGTTGGCAACTGGTGTCGTCCAAGTAAGTGTCCTCAAAGGGGGGAACCATCATGAACATCCACCACATCACTCGCAAGACGGTCCTTGCCGCTGTCGCCATCATGGCGATCCCCGCGGCCGCGATCGCCGCGCCGACCCTGGTCGGCTCATCCTCCGCCCCCCGCACCGCGTCGACGGCAACCGTCGCCGCCGCGTCCTGCCCGACCGGGTGGGGATCGTTGCCCGACTCAAAGAATCTGATGACGGGGGCACATGTCACCGGCGTCCGCACCGGCCGGCACGCCTGCTTCGACCGCCTGGTCGTCGACATCCGCGGCCGCGCCCCCGGGTACGACGTCCGCTACGTCAACAACGTCTACACCGACGGCGCCGGCTTCCTCGTCCCGCTGCGCGGTGGCGCGAAGCTGCAAGTCATCGTCCGCGCCCCGGCGTACGACGACAACGGACGGTCGACGTACAACCCGGCGAAGCCCCGTGAGCTGACCAACGTCGCCGGCTACAGCACGTTGCGCCAGCTCGCGTACGCCGGCAGCTTCGAGGGCCAGACCACGATCGGCGTCGGCGTCCGCGCCCGCCTGCCGTTCCGCGTCTACACCCTGCCCGGCCCGGGCTCGAACTCCCGCCTGGTCATCGACGTCGCCCACCGTTGGTAAGCCCCCGGTAAGCCCCACCCAGCGGTCGCCCGGTTCCTCCTCCCGGGCGACCGCGCTCCTGTTCGGCTACAGCACGCGGTTGAGCAGGTCGAAGAAGGTGTTGCCGAGGACCAGTTCGTACGGGTCCTTCAACAGTGGAGCCAGGTCGGCGATGTCGGACGGCGTCCAGCCCCAGGCGTTGATACCGCAAGCGATGAAGCGTGGGCTCGCGCCGTCCCAGTCAGCGATGTGCGCGTCCAGGGCCGCCTTGTACTCAGCGGCTTTCCCGGGTGCGCCGAAGGTCCCGATGACCGGCAGGCCGCCTCGCTTGACCAGCAGGTCACCGCCCTCCCAGGACTGGATGATGCCCTGGAGCGGGGTGTGGTCGTTGTAGCCCTGGGCGATCTCTTCCGAGAACGGGACCCAGCCGTTCGCGTCCCGATGGTTGTAGGCGTAGACGAGGTCCATGCCGGTGCGGCGCATGAACTCACCGGACAGCTTGAGATAGGCGGTCAACTGGTCGGCCGGCCACGAGCCCGGATAGGTGTACCCGGCGCCGGACGGTCCGCAGATCAGCAGGTCGTTGGCCGTCGCGGTCCGCTGGAAGTAGCTGAACAGGCCGGGACCGATCTCGGCCAGGAGCGGGCTGATCGTCCAGTTCACCATCGCCTCACCGCGGCGCGGGTCGTCCCACATGTCGCGCATCCGCCGCTGGCAGTACTGCACGTTGTCGCCCTCGCCGAAGGTCAGAGTGACGTACACCTTGTTCTTCGGCTCCAGCCGCCGTACCGGCCGGACCTTGACCGAGATCGGCGCGGTGAAGCCGGAGTGCACGGTGCCGTTCATGTAGAAGTCCGCGGGGATCACCTGCGAACCGCCCTGGGACGCGAGGTCGACACCGCTCCACTCGCCCGCGACGTCGTTCGAGAACCAGCCGGCGTACGGGGTGGTCGGCCCAACCTTGTCGAAGTGCTCGGTCAGCAGTTCGCCGGTCGGACCGTTCGGCGGCAGCCAACTCACCAGGGCCTTGGTCGCCACCACATAGTCGCGGAAGAACGGGAACGGCTCGACTCGGGTCGGCGCGGTGTCGGTGGCGGTGATCAGGTACTGGTTCCACATCTCGACGGTGATGACCAGGCTCGTCGTACCGGCCGGCGGGGCGAAGCGGTAGATCCAGTAGTTCCCGCCGTCGGCGAACCGGTTGCCCTCGCCGCCGATCGACGAGTTCGCACCCTCGAACAGGTACGGCGCCTCCTCCGGCGTGTTCGGCAGGAACCGGGCGATCTCGGTGCCGTTGGCCTTGACCGACACCGACAGCACCGACGCACCCCAGCCGTCGTCGCCGAACGAGTCCGCGAACTTGACGTAGACCGCCTCCTTGCCGAGTTTGGCGGAGACGTCGAGGTCGTAGTTCCCGCGGTTCGAGGAGTCGCGGATCTGCCGGGTCTCGCGAGCGATCTCCTGCCAGTCGAGGTCCTCGACCTGGACCACCATCGTCGGCGGTAGGCCGGTGAGCAGCTTCTGGTTGCAGCGCGGGAACAGGTTGTCCAGCTGCCAGCGGTACGTCTTCACCCGGTCGTTGTCGAAGACGCCGCGCAGGTCCTTCACGATCCGCAGGCCGTGCGCCTTGGCCTGGTCGGCGTCGGCGACGACCGCGTTCTCCAGACCGGCCAACGTGGTGGCGACGTTGAGGGAATCCGGTACGGCGGGATCGTGGACGATCGCGCCACGGATCCGATTCCGGAACTTCGCGATCACGTCGAGCGGGTCGTCGTACCGGGTGGTCGGCAGGCGCATGTCCGCCAGCCACTTGGCGTCCGGACCGTCCGGGCCGCCAGGGTTGAAGAGGAAGTACAGCTCGGGCTTGGTGCGGTTGACGATGCCTTGCAAGGTGGTCAGCAGGGTCTGGTCCCCGCCGCTCAGCTTGCTGACGTCGCCGTAGTGCAACCGCCCCGGCTGGCCGAAGGGCGGCAACAGCCGGGTCGCACCGGCCGGAGCATTGGCAGCGTTGTCGGAAGCGGCCGCGGGCAGGGCCTGGAAGACCCCGAACCCGCCTGC
This sequence comes from Kribbella steppae, assembly GCF_004342025.1. Classification (GTDB taxonomy): domain Bacteria; phylum Actinomycetota; class Actinomycetes; order Propionibacteriales; family Kribbellaceae; genus Kribbella; species Kribbella steppae. The sequence continues at coordinate 287,850 of NZ_SLWN01000004.1, forward strand.
CGTCACCGCACCACTACCCGCCAGGAACGTTCGTCTCGAGACCATCGTGACCACTCCCCTGTCGCTGACATCGATGTCAAATCAGCGGGGAGATTAGCAACGTCGAGACAGCGTGTACATAGCTCGTTACAACGATGACCCAAGCAATCTGGAATCGTTTCCGGGGACAAGTGATTCCGGGGGCTGGGGGTTGTCCTCCCCACGCGTGCTACGCAGTCACCGTCGCGCCAGCTACGCGCGCTCCCGCCCACCCACCGGACCGCCGGTCAACCGAGTCGGCGTTTCACTTCTTCTTCGCAGCAGACACGTCGACGCAGACGATTCCCTTGTTGCCGTCCTGGTCGGCGATCACGGTGAGCGAGGGCGCGTTGCTGTCATCGACGACGGTCCCACCCGCGGCGACGGCCGCGGCGATCCGTTGCTCGGCCACTTCGGGCGCCACATAGACCTCGAGGTGGAACCGCTGACGCGGGGTCTCGTGCTCGTCGGCGTCCCCGAACCACAGATTCGGTACCCGTGCCGTGGCGTCTCGGATTTCGTCGCTGGGGGTTCCGCGGCCCTGGGCCTCAGCGCTCCCGGTCAGCAGGACGGCCCACACCGGGGCGATGGTCGCAGAGTGCGCCGTGTCGAGGCCGAGCTCGATATCGCTGACCGAGGCCGGGTCGGCGTCGAACTGGTGGTCGGCGGCGATCTCGGTGATCCGTCGCGCGAGGTCGACGTCCTGCTGGGTCACCCATTCGACGACGTGTTCGGTGCCCTCGTCGTCGCGGTAGATGGCGTCGTCGGTGACCAGCTTGAGGTCGACGTACCCATTGCCCATCGACACGCGCGGGTGGTGGCCGAGCGCGTCGCCCGCCTCGCCCACCGCGGCGACGAACCGTGCGCCGGCGCCGAAGTCGTCGACCACGTACCGGGCGTGCAGTCCCTGGGCGAGCTTACGCCAGTCGGTCAGGTTGGCCTCGGCGATCTGTTCGCCCTTCAGCATGTCCATACACGGGGACCCTAGCTCTGATTCAGCCGCAGCGCCCGAGCTCATCGCTTCACCTATCCTGCGCCGGCGGTGAGCCGGTGGGTGTGCGGGGGGAGATCACCAGGCTCGGTGGAGGATTTCTGTGGCTTCGGCGCGGCTGAGGCCGGCTCGGTGGGCTGCTCGGGCGAATACCGTTGCGGCCGCGCGGGTCTCCTCGTCGTCGACGCGGCTGCGTGACGCCAGGACGAACGTCCCGTTCCGGCCCCGCGTCTCCACCAGCCGGTCGGCCTCCAGTTCCTTGTACGCGCGGGCGACGGTGTTCACCGCCAGGCCCAGCTCCCCCGCCAGTTGGCGCACCGTCGGAAGCCGGGTGCCCTGCGCCAGCTCACCACGCCGGATCAGTCCGTCGATCTGATCTTTCACCTGCTCGTACGGCGGTTTGGCCGCACCCGGGTCGACCGAGATGATCACGCGGCCACCCGCCGCAGCCCGAGCTTGCTCACCGAAACCACGCCGCCCACCATCATCCCGATCCGGACACCGACGACCAGAGTCGCCTGGCGGCGCTGGAACCAGGTCTGCGCTGGACCCACCGGCCCACCTCGGCCCGCGCGGTCGACTTCCGGGAGGAACCACGCCCAGACCATCGCGGCCGTCATCCCCAGCATCCAACCCACGACATCCACCAGAACCACGTCCCCTTCGACTCTTTGTAGCAAATGTATTGATACAAAGAGTCGCAGTCAAGTGGGTCAGGCGAAGTCCTCCGGGCTGTACGGCTTCTCCTCGACCAGGACGAGCCAGTTGCCGGAGTTGTCGCGCAGTACCGCCTCCACGCCGTACGGGCGGTCGGACGGCTCCTGGATGTACTCGACCCCGTTGGCGACCAGTTCCTGGAAGGTCTTGTGGCAGTCGTCGGTGGCGATCCCGAACCCGTGCATCGATCCCTTCGCCAGACTCCGCCGGATCACGTCCGCGGCCTCCTCGTCCAGCGGCGGCCCGGGCAGCATCAGCGCCAGCCGCAGTTCGGGGTGGTCGGCCTGGTACACGGTGCACCAGCGGAATTCGCCGAGGTTAATGTCCTCCTTGAGCACGAAGCCCAGCTTGTCGGTGTAGAACGCCTTCGCCTCGTCGATGTCGTTGACGTAGACGGTCACCAGACTGACGTTGCTGATCACGGCCCCTCCTCGATTGTGTCGTCGTCGGTACGACGGTAGGCCCCGGCCGGCTCCGATGGCTTCTCCGGAATTGCGGAGTTCAGCCCGAGCATGAACACGAAGCACCCCGGGATCCGCGCGCCCGCCTGGGTTCGCTGATACTCCGACGGGCTCATGCCGACCAACTCGGTGAACCGCTGCGAGAACGACCCGAGACTGCTGTACCCGACCAGCCCGCACACCTCGGTGACGGTCAGGTTCGTCGCCCGGAGCAGGTCGGTGGCCCGCTCGATCCGGCGCCGGGTCACGTACTGCATCGGCGTCTCGCCGTACTCGGCCGCGAAACACCGCAGGAAGTGGTACTTCGACACTCCGGCCGCGGCCGCCAGCCCGGCCAGGTCGAGCGGCTCCGCATAGTTGCGATCAGCAACATCCCGCGCACGCCGCAGATGCGCCAGCAACTCCACCGGAACGCTGCCCGCCACCCTCCGAGCCTAGACCGTTGACCGGTGCCGGGGCTCGGGCGACCCTGACCTCAGGGAGGGGAGGTCGGCGTGCGGCGGGAAGCGGTGAGCGAGTACCTGCGGGGAGCCCTCTGGGCGATGCCGTCGGTGGCGGTGGTGATCGCGCTGATCGCCGGCTCGGGTCTGTCGTACGTCGAGATCGAGCCGGGGTCATGGCGGGATCGCTTCCTGTTCCAGGGCACCGCCGACGACGCCCGCACCCTGCTGATCGCGATCGCCAGCACGATGGCCACCGTGATCGCCCTGGTGCTCGGCCTCACCGTGGTGGCGCTCCAGCTCGCCTCCACCCAGTTCTCCCCCAGACTGCTGCGCAACTTCCTGCGTGACCGGGTCAACCAGTTCGTCCTGAGCGTCTTCGTCGCGACCTTCGTCTACAGCAGCGCCGGCCTCTACACGGTCGGTGTGAAGGCCGGCGTACGGACCGACCAGTACCCGAGACTGGCGGTCACCGTCGCGCTGCTGCTGCTCTTCGTCAGCCTGCTGATGCTGGTGTTCTTCGTCCATCACCTGACCCACTCGATCCAGATCGACGAAGTCATGCGCAAGGTCGAAAGCACCACGCTCCAGGTCATCGATCGCGACCTGCCGACGGTCGGCGTGACCACCGAGCCCCGGCCGGTACCACCCGAGTGGGCTGTCGACGTACCGGCGTACCGCTCCGGCTATCTGCAGACCATCCATCCCGAGGCGCTGGTCGCCGCCGCGACCGCCACCGGTGTGACCGCGTCGATCACGCGCATGGTCGGCGAGCACGTCATCGCCGGCTCCGCGCTCGTGCAGGTCTGGCAGGACCCGCCCGGCCCGCCACGTGCACTGGACCGGCTCGCGGCAGCCGCTCGGGACTCCATCCGGATCGGCTTCGAGCGGACCGCTGAACAGGACGTCGCATTCGGCGTCCGGCAGCTCGCGGACATTGCGGTCAAGGCGCTGTCGGCCGCCATCAACGATCCCTACACCTCGATCCAGGCGATCGAGCACCTGTCGGTCGTCCTCGCCTCGCTGGCCAGGCGTGAGCTCGGCAGCCAGTTCCTGCGCGACCAGGCAGGCGTGCTGCGGGTCGTCGTACCCGGCCGGGATCTCGAGTACTACCTCGATCTGGCCTGTGGTCAGGTACGGCGGTATGGCAAGGCCGAGCCGAGAGTCGTCCGCGCGCAGCTCCGCACCCTGCACAGCACCGGGCAGTTCTGCCGCGACGACAACGGCCGGCGTCTCGTCATCGACCAGCTGAGGCTGCTGATGACCGACGCCGAACACGCCATCGCCCAGCCCGCCGACTTCGTCGTCGTCCGCGAGCACGCCGACCGGGTCCTGCGAGAGCTCACCGCTCGAGGTCTTTCGGTGTGAACCGAAAGCTTGGCGACCGCGCCATCAGCCGGGAAGCTGTCGGGATGAGAGTCGGACAGGGTGGAAGTGGACCAGGGCCGCACACGCCGGACGGCAGCGCTGTCGAGCTGTACGAACGCGCGCCGGTCACCGGCGAGGACCAGTTGATCAACGCGGCGATCGATCCGGGCAGCAGCATCCTCGAGCTCGGCTGCGGAACCGGCCGGATCACCCGGCCACTGCTTGCCCTCGGCCACCAGATCGTCGCGGTCGACGAGTCGCCGGAGATGACTGCTCGCGTCCACGAGACCGAGACCATCTGCTCGACGATCGGCGATCTCCGGCTGGATCGCCGCTTCGACGTCGTCCTGATGATGTCGTACCTGATCAACGTCGCCGACGACGAGGAACGGCTGCGGCTGTTGCGGACCTGCGCCCACCACGTCCGTCCCGGCGGCTCAGTGCTGCTCCAGCAGCAGATGCCCGGGATGATCCATGCTCCGGCCGTGCGCGAGAAGGAAGGCCGCCGGTTCGAAGTCTCCGACGTCGAGCACCTGCCCGGCAACCGCCAGGCGGCGACCCTGACCCACACCGTCGACGGCCGCTCCTGGTCACAGCGGATCCTGACCCAGAACCTCACCGACGAGCAGTTGACGGCCCAGCTGGCCGAAGCCGGCCTGACGTTGACGGACTACCTCACCCCTGACCAAACCTGGGTGCGTGCCCGGCTCAGCTGATCGCGGCAACCCGACAGGGGCCTGCGGACCCTGTTAGGTATGACCATGACTTCGAGCCGGCAGGACAAGCCGCCCCCTGCCGCGCGCGACGACGACCTGTGGGACGCCCTGCGCCGACAGGAGCCGGCGGCCATCGGCGAACTGTTCAGCCGCTACGCCGACGTCGTCCACGCGTATGCGGTCCGGCACACCGGCTCCTACGCGTACGCCGATGACGCCGTACAGGCGACGTTTGTCACCGCGTGGCGCGTGTTCAGCCGGTCCGATCCTGGTCCGCTACAGCACGACAGTGCACGACCCTGGCTCCTCGCCATCGCACGCAACGAGCTGCGGAACATCACACGGGCCCGCCGACGACTGACGGCCTTCCTGCTCCGGCAGCCGGCGCCACTGCACCAACCGGACCACGCCGAAGCAGTCGCCGCGCGGGTGGACTCGGAGAAGCACATCCAGTCCGTGCGGGCAGCGCTGTCTGCCCTTCCGGCCCACGAACGCGAGACCGTCGAGCTCGTCTATTGGGCAGAGCTTTCACTGGCCGACGCCGCCGCCGTACTGGGTGTTGCCGAAGGCACCGTCAAGTCGCGTCTCTCCCGGGCACGCCGCCGCCTGCCCACCCTGCTGGAGGACAACCGATGAACCTCACCAAGCCCCCACCGGTCGAGAAGCTCGACCCGTCGTACGCCGACGAGATCCGCCGCAACCTGGTCCGCGGCGCCTCCAAAGCCCGACGACCTCCGAAGTGGATCCCAGTCGTCGCCGCCGCCTGCGGAATCGCCATCATCACCACCGGAGTCGTTGTGCTGAGCCAAACCGGCGACGACTCGGGCGCGCCGGCTGCCACGACGTCCCCCACGCCGAGTCCGACAGCCACGGTCGTGCAGGTCCCACCTGCACAGTCGGCCCGCGTCTCCCTCGACCTCGGCCAGGCCACAACAAGTGAGGCGAGAGTGGAAGCCCGCAAGTGCCTGGCCAACCTGAGCACAGGTGGCGGCAACACGCCGGCGAAACCGGAGGACGCCGACACGGCGACCGTGCGCCAGGCCCGCTGGATCAAGACGATGGCCCGGCCCGGCACTACGCCTGCGCCACGGATCCTGATGCAGACCTTCACCACGGCGAACGGCAACTGGTTCCAGTGTCTGGGAGACGAACTGGTGCGGTCTTCGCCGACCAGGGAGTCAGGCATGGCAGGCCTCAACCCGGCTGATCCCGTCTACGGAGAGTGGAGGCTCCAGCAGGGCACCGAGGCAGGCCGCCCGCTGCTGCTGGCTGACTACTCCTTCGTGACCCTGCCGACCGTCGTCCGGATGGAGCTGCGGATCCGGTGGACCGGCGGCGCCTCACCCTGGTACGGCGTGACGTTCTCGGACGGGGCCGGGTACATCGCGGCCTCGCAACTCGGTGCTGTCTTCAAGCGCGGCGAGATGGAGGTCGACGTCCGCGCCTTCGACACCGCGGGCAAGCAGGTCTACAGCGACATCGAGTACGGGTGAGGATCCGGGGCCGGCCGGACCATCGGGGGTTCCGGCCGGCCCTGCTCGTCAGCCGAGACCGCCGCCGTTCTTGGCGAGGGTGTCGAACTGGGTGCGAGTCAGCTGGCTGGTGTCCCCGGCGAGCGGGGCCGGGCGGGTGCAGATGATCCCGCTCGGGACGGACCCGGTGAAGTAGCGGATCGCGTTCTTGAACGAGTCGCAGCGCCGCTGGTCCTCGGTGCCGGCCGGGTAGCCGATCGCCGCGTTGACCCGGCCCATGTCGAGGGCGTCGGCGTACGGATTGATGTTGCGGGCAACGGTCCAGTACCAGCGGGCGATCGGCGCGCTCCACTGCAGCGACATCGCCAGGTCCGGATTGCCGAGCAGGTCGATGCCGAAGTACTGGCCGGCCGGGCCGTAGTTGAAGTCGCCGGTCAGCTGGATGAAGCCGCGGCCGCCGTACGGCCGGGTGTCACCGATCTCGCGGATGTTGTACTCCAGCCGCGACTCGTGCACCAGCGTGGCAAGGAAGGCGGCCTTGCGGTACGGCGTGTTGATGTTCGCGTCCCGCATCGCCTGGTTCAGCGACGGCAGGCCGGTCTGGACGATCGACGGGTTCACGATCCGGCTGCCGAACATGGCCTGGACGTCGGCCAGCGTGACGTCCTCGCCCGGTGGCTCGGGGTCGTCACACTCGGGTACGCCGGGCAGCTTGTCCTCGGGGATGGCGACGTACACGACCGTCACGTAACCGCCGAGTGCGGGCACATGTGCCCACCACCGGCTGGACCCGTCGGAGTTGCTGACCAGGTCGCCCTCCTTCTGGCAGTCGACGTCGACGGACGTCGGGCCGGGAAGGGTGGTGACGACGGGCGACGACAGGTAGGCGTCGGCGCGGACGTTCACGCCACTTCCGTAGGTCTGGAACACGGTCGCGTACGCCGGTGACGCGGCGACCAGGGCGGTGGCGATGATGCCTATACAGGCGAGAAGGGCAGTGAGAAGACGGCGCATGAGCACTCCCGGGGCGGAGAGAGGGGCGGGCGCCGTGAAAACCTGCCGAAGCAGACCCACGACGCCGCCAGTTTCCTCCGAACGCCGGTCGAGCTCAAGCCCTTCGACCGCGGTGCAACTTAGTCGCCCTTCGGCTGGGGCTTGGCGTCGACGCCGGCCTCCTTGCGCTGCTCCGGCGTGATCGGCGCCGGCGCGGCCGTCAGCGGGTCGAAACCGCCGCCGGACTTCGGGAAGGCGATCACGTCGCGGATCGACTCGGTCCCGGCCAGCAGTGCGGTGATCCGGTCCCAGCCGAACGCGATTCCGCCGTGCGGCGGCGCGCCGAACTTGAACGCGTCGAGCAGGAAGCCGAACTTCTCGGTCGCCTCCTCGTCGGTCAGCCCCATCACCTGGAACACGCGCTTCTGCACGTCCTCGCGGTGGATACGGATCGACCCGCCGCCGATCTCGTTGCCGTTGCAGACGATGTCGTACGCGTACGCCAGCGCCGATCCCGGGTCGGTGTCGAACGTGTCCAGCGAGTCCGGCTTCGGCGACGTGAAGGCGTGGTGTACGGCGGTCCAGGCGCCGGAACCGACCGCGACGTCACCGGCGGCGGTCGCCTCATCGGCCGGCTCGAACAGCGGTGCGTCGACGACCCACACGAACGACCAGGTCGACTCGTCGATCAGTCCGCCGCGACGGCCGATCTCCAGCCGGGCCGCACCGAGCAGCCCCCGGGACGACTTGACCGGACCCGCGGCGAAGAAGATGCAGTCACCCGGCTTCGCGCCGACGTGGTCGGCGATCCCCGCGCGCTCCTCCTCGGACAGGTTCTTCGCGACCGGGCCGCCGAGCTCGCCGTCCTGACCGACCAGCACGTACGCCAGACCGCGCGCGCCCCGCTGCTTGGCCCAGTCCTGCCACGCGTCCAACTGCTTGCGCGGCTGGTCCGCGCCACCCGGCATCACGACCGCACCGACGTAAGGCGCCTGGAACACCCGGAACGGCGTGTTCTTGAAGTACTCCGTGCACTCGACCAGCTCCAGGCCCATCCGCAGGTCCGGCTTGTCGCTGCCGAACCGCGCCATCGCCTCGGCGTACGTCATCCGCGGGATCGGGGTCTGGACGTCGTACCCGACGAGCTTCCAGAGCGCGGTCAGGATCTCCTCGGACAGCGCGATCACGTCGTCCTGGTCGACGAAGCTCATCTCGACGTCGAGCTGGGTGAACTCCGGCTGCCGGTCGGCGCGGAAGTCCTCGTCCCGGTAGCAGCGGGCGATCTGGTAGTACCGCTCCATCCCGGCCACCATCAGCAACTGCTTGAACAGCTGCGGCGACTGCGGCAGCGCGTACCACGAGCCCGGCTGCAGGCGGGCCGGCACCAGGAAGTCGCGGGCGCCTTCCGGCGTCGACTTGGTCAGCGTCGGCGTCTCGATCTCGACGAAGTCATGGTTGGCGAGCACCTCGCGGGCCGCCTTGTTGACCTCACTGCGCAGGCGGAGCGCCGTACCCGGGCCCTGGCGGCGCAGGTCGAGGTACCGGTACTTCAGCCGGATCTCCTCGTTCACCGGGGTCGCGTGGTGCTCCTCGACCGGGAACGGCAGCGGCGCAGCCTCGTTGAGGACCTCGACGTCCGATGCGATCACCTCGATCTCGCCGGTCGGCAGGTTCGGGTTCGCGTTGCCCTCCGGGCGGGCGCTCACCTCACCGGTGATCTTCAAGCAGAACTCGGCGCGCAGCGGGTGCGCGACCTCCTCGTCCCGGATGACCACCTGGACGGTGCCGCTGGAGTCGCGCAGGTCGATGAACGCCACGCCGCCGTGATCACGCCGCCGCGCCACCCAGCCGGCCAGGGTGACGGTCTGCCCGGTGTGCTCTGCGCGCAACGAGCCTGCGGAATGGGTACGGATCACTGGTTCTCCTGAGGTGTGTCGATACGGGGAAGAAGGTCTGTGGCCGGCGGCGTCCAGGTGGCGGGATCGGCGGGCACCTGCTCGCCGCTGCGGATGTCCTTCACCTCGGGACCGTTGTCGGTGCTGAACCATACGAACGGGATGCCGCGCCGGTCCGCGAACCGGATCTGCTTCCCGAACTTCGCCGCCGCCGGCGCCACCTCCACCGGAATCCCGCGGCCGCGCAGCTGTGCCGCTGTCCGCATGGCCTCGGCCCGGTCCTCTTCGGCGGTGAGCGCCACGAGGACGGCGGTAGGCGTACTGCGGGAGCCCTTCAGCAACCCCTGGCTCACCAGGCGGTGTACCAGCCGCGAGACCCCGATGGAGATCCCGACACCCGGGTACGTCGTCTTGCCGTCGGACGCGAGCGAGTCGTACCGGCCGCCGCCACCGACCGACCCGAACGACTCCTGGCCGACGAGGTAGATCTCGTAGACCGCGCCGGTGTAGTAGTCGAGCCCGCGCGCGATCCGCAGATCGGCCATCAACAGACCGGGAGCGTGCTCACCGGCCGCGGCCATCACCTGACTGAGCTGCTCGAGCCCCTCGTCGAGGATCTCGTGCTCCACGCCGAGCGCCCGGACCTTCTCCACGAACGACGTGTCCGTGCTGGAGATGCCCGCCAGCTGCACGGCCAGCCGCGCCTGCTTGTCGGTGGCGCCCGCCTGCACGAGGCGCTCGACCACCTTCTCCGGGCCGATCTTGTCGATCTTGTCGACGATCCGCAGCACCGTGGTGACGTCGTCCAGCCCGAGCCCCCGGTAGAAGCCCTCCGGGATCTTGCGGTTGTTCACCTTGATCACGAACTCGGGCACCGGCAGTTTGCGCAGCGCGTCCGCGATCACCAGCGGCAGCTCGACCTCGTAGTGCGTCGGCAGCTCGCCGCTGTCGACGATGTCGATGTCGGCCTGGGTGAACTCGCGGTAGCGCCCCTCCTGCGGACGCTCACCACGCCACACCTTCTGGATCTGGTAGCGGCGGAACGGGAACACCAGCTTGCCGCTGTGCTCCAGCACGTAGCGGGCGAACGGCACGGTCAGGTCGAAGTGCAGCCCGAGCGCCGCATCCTCGTCGCTGTCCGCGGCCAGCCGCCGGACGCCGTAGATCTCCTTGTCGGCGTCCTCGCCCTGATTGGACAGCCGCTCGACCGGCTCCACGGCGCGCGTCTCGATCGACGCGAACCCGTGCAGCTCGAACGTCTCCCGGATCACGTCGAGGAACGTCTGCTCGACGATCCGGTCCTGCGGAAGGAATTCGGGGAACCCGCTCAGCGGGGTCACCTTGCTCATGGTTTCGGTATCTCCAGGTCCTGCAAGTAGGGGTTGGTCGCCTTCTCCCGGCCGATCGTGGTCTGGCCACCATGACCCGGCAGGACGACGATCTCGTCGCGCATCGGCAGGATCTTGGTGGCCAACGTATGCAGCATGGCCGGATGGTCGCCGCCTGGCAGATCCGTCCGGCCGATCGACCCGGCGAACAACACGTCACCGGAGAACAGAACCGCGGGCACGTCTTCCGGCCCGTCGTACGGCGTGGTGAACGTGACCGAACCCCGCGTGTGCCCGGGGGTGTGGTCGACGGTGAAGCTGAGGCCGGCCAACTCCAGGCTCAGGCCGTCCTTGAGTTCGGCGACGTCGTCGGGCTCGGCGAACTCGTGGTTGCCGCCGAGCAGCATCCGGGCCGACTCCGGGCTGATCCCGGCCAACGGGTCGCTGAGCAGGTACCGGTCGTCGGGGTGGATCCAGGCGGTCGCGTCGTACGTCCCGCAGACCGGAAGTACCGAAAACATGTGGTCGATGTGACCGTGCGTGAGCAGGACCGCGACCGGCTTCAGCTTGTTCTCCCGGAGCACCTGCTCGACGCCCTCGGTCGCGTCCTGACCGGGGTCGATGACGAGGCATTCCGCGCCCTGGCCGGTGGCGACGACGTAGCAGTTCGTACCCCACGACCCCGCGGGGAACCCGGCGATGAGCACGACTGACCTTCCTGGAACGGTTCGGGACCACCCAAGGCTACCGGTGCCGGACCGGTGAGTTCGAACCGGATTGTGACGCAACACCGTTGCGTCCGCGCTGTGAGTTTGTGATTGTTCAGGGATAAGCGTCGAGACAGCGGCTCGACGCGCCCGGACAGGCCCTGTACGCGCGGTTGAACCAGGGACTGACCAGAATGGGCAACGAGCGCAGTACATACCGCCGGAAGGGGCGAGTTGTGGCCGGAGAGAGCTGGGGCCGGGTAGCCGAGGACGGAACGGTCTTCGTACGGACCAAGGACGGTGAGCGGGCAGTCGGCCAGTGGCCGGACGCGAACCCAGAGGAGGCCCTCGCCTTCTACACCCGCCGGTACGACGCACTGGCGTTCGAGGTGGACCTGCTGGAGAAGCGCGTTCAGGCGGGCACCGTGTCCCCCGACGACGCCCGCGCCGCGGTGAAGAAGGTGACCAGCACGATCGAGGAGGCCCAGGCGGTCGGCGACCTCGACGGCCTGCAGGCCCGGCTCGCGGCACTCACCCCGCTGGTCGCCCAGCAGCGGGAGAAGCGCAAGGCCGAACGCGCCGCGAAGGTCGAGGAGGCGCGCTCCGCCAAGACGAAGATCGCCACCGAGGCCGAGACGATCGCGGCCGGCACCGACTGGCGCCACGGCGTCACCCGGCTGCGCGAGCTGCTGGACGAGTGGAAGGCGCTGCCGCGACTCGACAAGTCCAGCGACGACGAGCTGTGGCACCGGTTCTCCTCGGCGCGTACGACGTACACCCGGCACCGCAAGCAGCACTTCGCCGAGCTCTCCTCGAAGCGCGAGGAAGCCGCGGTGGTGAAGGAGCGGCTGGCGGCCGAGGCCGAGACGCTCGCATCTTCCACCGACTGGGGCCCGACGTCCGGGCGCTTCCGCGACCTGATGCGGCAGTGGAAGGCCGCCGGCCCCGCGCCACGCGAGGTCGACGACAAGCTGTGGGCCCGCTTCCGCGCCGCCCAGGACACCTTCTTCGGCGCCCGCGACGCGATTCAGGCCGAGGAGAACGCCGAGCAGGTGGAGAACCTGCAGGCCAAGGAGGCCCTGCTGGTCGAGATCGAGGCGATCCTGCCGGTCGAGGACGCCAAGGCGGCCCGCGAGCAACTCCGCGACCTGCTCGACCGCTGGGATCAGATCGGCAAGGTCCCGCGCGACTCGATGCGCGCCATCGACTCCCGCCTGCGCGCCGTCGAGCAGGCCGTCAAGGCCGCCGAGGACGAGGTCTGGAACCGCAGCAACCCCGAAGCCCGCGCCCGCGCCGAGGCCACGGTCAAGCAACTCCAGTCCCTCATCGCCGACCTCGAGAAGCAGGCCGTCAAAGCCGAGTCGCAGGGCAACACCCGCAAGGCCAACGAGGCCCGCGAAGCCATCGCAGCCCGCCGCGAATGGCTGACCCAAGCCCAGAACGCCCTCTCCGACTTCAGCTAGCACACCTGTGGACAACGCCCAGCAGGACTAGGCCTACATCGGCCATCCTGCTGGGATGTTCGAGTACGACCTGCCGTACTACTTCGCCGGCCTGCCCTTCACTAGCCGACAAGTCCCCCGCAAACTCACCTGGCTGCTGGCCCGCGGCGAAATCCGCCAAGTCCTCGTTCTCTGCCAACATCCCTGGCTGCCGAGGCGATGGTGACTACCCAGGCGACCAGCTCACGAGCACAGGCGGCAGTCCGTGTAGTCGCCGAGGTACAACCCGTGCTTGGGGCAACGAGTGAAGGCGGCGTCGACCGGAGTCGGATCCCACATCCGTGGCAGGTCCACCGCCTCCGCAGGCGGCCGATAGGAACGGACTACCTCGGCGTAATCGGCCAGATACCGATCCGCGTACGGCGGTTCGTAGCTGAGCAACTCCCAGTGGAAATGCGCCTGCGCCGACTCGATCACCCGCAGCAGGAATACACGCTCAGCCTCCCAGTCGGCCGACCACGGCAACTCGTCCAGGTCGAAGCCCTCGTTGCCCAGCCCGATCCGCGAGTTGCACAGCAACAACGCGAACCCGCGCTCGAACGGCGTCTCCGCCAGGTCACAAGCAGGCAACGCGAGCACGTCCAGGAACACTTCCGACCCACCGTTGGACAGCTTCAGCCGCGGCCCGGAGGCCGAGCCGCCGAACCAGTTGCCCACCGCCCCTACTGGGTCACGCGGTAGACGTCGAACACACCCTCGACCGAGCGCACCGCCTTGAGTACGTGCCCCAGATGCGTCGGGTCACCCATCTCGAAGGTGAAGCGGGACTTCGCGATCCGGTCGCGAGTCGTGGTCAGCGCCGCCGACAGGATGTTGACGTGGTAGTCGGAGAGCACCCGGGTGATGTCCGACAGCAGCCGCGCCCGGTCCAGAGCCTCGACCTGGATGGCGACCAGGAACACGGACTGGGCGGTCGGGGCCCACTCGACCTCGACGATCCGCTCCGGCTGGGTCTGCAGGTTCTCGACGTTCGCACAGTCGGCGCGGTGCACGGACACGCCGGCACCACGGGTGATCCAGCCGATGATCTCGTCGCCGGGGACCGGCGTACAGCACCGCGCCAGCTTCGACAGGATGTCCGTCGCACCCTTGACGATGACACCGGCGTCGCCGCGAGCGGCCCGCTTCCGGCGCTCCTTCGAGGCCGGCAGTCGCAGACCCTCGGCCAGGTCCTCGGCCGCGCCCTCCTCACCGCCGTACGTCTCGATCAGGCGCCGTACGACGGCCTGCGCGCTCACGTGGCTCTCGCCGACCGCGGCGTACAGACCGGTCACATCCGGGTAGCGCAGTGAGTTCGCGACCGCGGTCAGGGTCTCGTGCGACAGCAGGCGCTGCAGCGGCAGGCCCTCCTTGCGGAGCTGCTTGGCGATCGCGTCCTTACCGTGCTCGATCGCCTCGTCGCGGCGCTCCTTGGAGAACCAGTGCTTGATCTTGTTCCGCGCCCGCGGGCTCTTGACGAACGAGAGCCAGTCCCGCGACGGACCCGCGCCCTGCGCCTTCGAGGTGAAGACCTCGACCACGTCACCGTTCTCGAGGGTGCTCTCCAGCGGGACGAGCCGGCCATTGACCCGGGCGCCGATACAGCGGTGCCCGACCTCGGTGTGGATCGCGTAGGCGAAGTCGACCGGTGACGACCCGGTCGGCAGCGACATCACGTCACCGCGCGGGGTGAAGACGTACACCTCGGAGTTGTTGATCTCGAACCGCAGTGAGTCGAGGAACTCCGACGGGTCGGAGGTCTCCCGCTGCCAGTCGACCAACTGGCGGACCCACGGCATCTCGTTCGGGCCGCCGATCTCGGTGGTCGGCGGGCCGGCCACCTCGGGTGCCGCCGTGGTCGGGTCCTCCTTGTACTTCCAGTGCGCGGCGATGCCGTACTCCGCCCGGCGGTGCATCGCGAACGACCGGATCTGCAGCTCCACCGGCTTGCCCTGCGGGCCGATGACGGTGGTGTGCAGCGACTGGTACATGTTGAACTTCGGCATCGCGATGTAGTCCTTGAACCGGCCGGGCACCGGATTCCATCGCGCATGCAGGATGCCGAGCGCCGCGTAGCAGTCGCGGACCGACTCGACCAGGACGCGGATACCGACCAGGTCGTAGATGTCGCCGAACTCGCGGCCGCGGACGATCATCTTCTGGTAGATCGAGTAGTAGTGCTTCGGCCGGCCGGTGACGGTCGCCTTCACCTTGGCGGCGCGCAGGTCCTCGTGGACCTGGTCGATCACGGAGGCGAGGTACTCATCCCGCGACGGGGCCCGCTCGGCGACCAGGCGGACGATCTCGTCGTACACCTTCGGGTGCAGGGTCGAGAAGGACAGGTCCTCGAGCTCCCACTTGATCGTGTTCATACCGAGCCGGTGGGCCAGCGGGGCGTAGATCTCCAGCGTCTCGCGGGCGATCCGCTCCTGCTTCTCCTGCCGCAGGAAGCCGAGCGTGCGCATGTTGTGCAACCGGTCGGCGAGCTTGATCACCAGCACCCGGATGTCCTTGGCCATCGCGACGACCATCTTGCGGATCGTCTCGGCCTGCGCGGACTCGCCGTACTTGACCTTGTCCAGCTTGGTCACGCCGTCGACCAGCATGGCGATCTCTTCGCCGAACTCGCCGGTCAGTTCCTCGACCGTGTACGGCGTGTCCTCGACCGTGTCGTGCAGCAGCGCGGCGCACAGGGTCGGCGCGGTCATACCGAGCTCGGCCAGGATGGTGGCGACGGCGAGCGGATGGGTGATGTAGGCGTCACCGCTCTTGCGCAACTGGCCGGTGTGGTACTTCTCCGCGGTCCGGTAGGCGCGCTCGATCATGCCGAGGTCGGCCTTGGGGTGGGTGGCCCGGACGACCCGGAACAGCGGCTCCAGCATCGGCGCGCGGTTCGGGTGCCTGGTGCCGCCGAGCCGGGCGAGCCGGGCACGGACCCGGGCCGGCGCGATCCGGGGAGGCTGGGCGGCAGGCGGTGACGCGGGCGCCGGGCGCGCCGGTGCCGGCGCGCGCGGAGGCTCGGGCGGCACCACGTTCGGTACCGCTGACGTCATCGCCGGGTCTTCGCCCACGTTTGTGTCCCTCCGCCGACAGACCACCAGTCTAGGGGGAACCGTCCAACGAGGTTGAAACGGCCTGTGGACAACACGCCGGGCCAGGCTCCGATCGCGGAGAGTTATCCGATTTCAGACACGCCGTACACGCTCAGACGGTGAGGAGCGACGTGACCTGCTCACCGGCCAGCCGCTCCCGGCCAGGCAGGAAGGACAGCTCGAGCAGGACCGCCGTACCCGTGACTTCGGCTCCACAACGACGAATCAGCCGCAGACACGCCTCGACCGTCCCGCCGGTGGCGAGTACGTCGTCGATCACCAGCACCCGGTCCCCCGGCGCGAACGCGTCCTGATGCACCTCGATGGTCGCCTCGCCGTACTCCAGCGCGTACGACTCCTCGTACGTCGCCGCCGGCAGCTTCCCCTGCTTCCGCACCGGCACGAACCCGGCGCCGAGGGCGAGCGCGACCGGGGCGGCGAGGATGAACCCGCGCGCCTCGATCCCGACCACCTTGTCGACCACCGGGTTGCCGTCGTCGTCCGTACCGGCCGCGGCCAGCGCCTGGACCACCAGCGCGAAGCCGTCGTGGTCGGCCAGCAGCGGGGTGATGTCCTTGAACACCACCCCCGGCTGCGGGTAGTCCGGGATGTCGCGGATCCCGTCCTTCAGCACCTGCTCGAGTGAGCGCATCACTTACCGCGCTTCGATCGGGGCTTGCGCGACGGCTGCGGCCGTCCAGCACCGGTCGCCTTCATCGGGCGAGCAGCCGGCGTGGGCGCCGTACCGGAGGGCCGGTCCTGCTTCCGGGGCTCGGCCTTGACCGCACCGGCTCCCACCGCGACCGGCGCACCGCCGGCCGGAGCCGGAGCCGACGCCGCGGCCGCAGCCGCGGCCCGCTTGGCCATGACGCGACGGCGCAGTGCCTGCATGCCCGGCTCACGCTCCTTGAACGCCGCGAGCAGCGCAGGCGCGATGAAGACCGAGGAGTACGCACCGACGGCGATACCGACGAACAGCGCCAGCGACAGGTCCTTCAGCGGCCCGGTGCCCAGTACGACGGTGCCGACGACGAGGATCGATCCGACCGGCATCAGCGCGATCAGTGTGGTGTTGATCGACCGTACGACGGTCTGGTTGACCGCGAGGTTGGTCGCGTCCGAGTAGGTGTACCGGTTGGACCCGGTGATACCCCGGGTGTTCTCCCGGATCTTGTCGAACACCACGACCGTGTCGTACAGCGAGTAACCCAGGATCGTCAGTACGCCGATCACGGTCGCCGGCGTGACGTCGAAGCCGATCAGCGCGTACACACCGACCGTGATCAGCACGTCGTGCAGCAGCGCGATGATGGCGGCCATCGAGGCTTTGGGTTCTCGGAAATAGGCCCAGATGACCAGGAAGACCAGGCCGAGGAAGACGATCAGCGCGAGGATCGCCTTGTTCGCGATCTGCTTGCCCCAGGAGGCGCCGATCTGCTGCGACGTCACCTGATCGACCGAGACCCCGGCCTCGGCTGCGATCGCGGCGCGGACCTTGGTGATGTCGTCCTGGCTCAGCGGCTTGGTCTGCACCCGCACCTTGTCGGCGCCGATGGTGGTGACGACCGGGTCGCCCAGATCCTTGGCGTTGGTCGCGGTCACCACGTCGGTGAAGTCCTGGACCGTGCTGTCGGTGACCTTGACGTTGGTCTGGTACTCGACACCGCCCTTGAACTCGATGCCGAGTGCGAGGCCGCGGGTGAGCAACCCGATCAGCGACACGGCGACCAGCACCAGGGAGACAGTGAACCAGAGCTTGCGCTTGCCGATGAAGTCGTACGAGACCTCACCGCGGTGCAGCTTGGCACCGAGCTGTCCGAGCTTCGACATCAGACCTCCCCTCCCACCGGCTTGCGCGTCGATGACGGCTTGGCCGGCCGCGCGGTCGGCTTCATCTGACCCGGAAGCCGCTCCACCCCGAGATGCTCAGGATCCAGGCCGGACAGCTTGTGGCCGTGGCCGAAGAAGTCGGTCCGGGCCAGTAGCGTGACGAGCGGCTTGGTGAAGATGAACACCACGAGCAGGTCGATCAGCGTGGTCAGGCCGAGCGTGAACGCGAAGCCCCGGACACTGCCGATCGCCAGGATGTACAGCACCACCGCGGCGAGCAGCGAGATCGAGTCGGCCGCGATGATCGTGTGCTTGGCCCGGGCCCAGCCGGTCTCCACCGACGACCGCAGGCTGCGGCCCTCCCGGACCTCGTCTCGGAGTCGTTCGAAGTAGATGACGAACGAGTCCGCGGTGATACCGATGGCCACGATCAGACCGGCGATACCGGCCAGCGTCAGGGTGAACCCGATCGCCTTGCCGAGCAGAACGACGGACGCATACGTCAGTACGGCGGCCACCCCGAGCGACAGCACCACGACGATTCCCAGGCCGCGGTAGTACAGGAAGGAGAACAGCACAACCAGGGCGAGGCCGATGAGACCGGCCCAGATGCCCGCGGAGAGCTGGTCGCCACCGAGCTGCGGTGACACCGTCTCAACCGAGGAGATGTCGAACGACACTGGCAGCGCACCGTACTTCAGCACGTTCGCCAGGTCCCGCGCCTCCGCCTCGGTGAAGGTACCGGTGATCTGCGCCTGACCACCCGGGATCGGCTGATCGACGCTCGGGGTGGAGATGGTTTCGCCGTCCAGCACGATCGCGAACAGGTTCTGGCCCTGACCGCGGGCGGAGATGTTCTGCGTCGCCTTGAGGAACTTGTCGCCGCCCTCGCCGGTGAACTTCAGGTTCACCTGCCACTGGAACCCGCTCTGCGGGATCCCCGCGCTGGCGTCGGCCAGGTCGGTGCCCTTCATGATCGCGGGACCGAGCAGGTACCGGTACTGGCCGTTGCGGTCGCAGGAGAACAGCGGCTTGCTCGGGTCGTCGGTCTGCTTGTCACCGCACTTGAACGCCGCGAAGGCGGTCTGCGTGGCCGCGTCCGGGACGTACTGCAGCGGGTCCGCATTGGCCGCCGGCGTCGACGGAGTCGCCGCCGGGGTGCTCGGCTTGGCGGTCGGCGTCGGGGTCGGCGTCGGGTCGGCGTCAGCCAGCGCGCTGCTCCAGGCCCGGCCGTTCGGCGTGCTGGTCGGCTTCGCGGTCGCGGTCGCACTCGGCTTGACCGTGGTGCTGGGCTTCGGCGTCGTACTGGACTTGGCCGTCGGTGTCCCGCTCGGCGTCGGCGACGGTGTCGCCGGCGGCGCGGCCGCCTGGGCGTCGTACACGATCCGGAAGTAGAGCAGGGCGGTCTGGCCGACCTGCTTCACCAGGGCGTCCTGCGTGGCACCCGGAACGGCCACGTTGATGTGGTTCGCTCCGGAGGTGGTGATGTCAGCCTCCGCGACACCCGCACCGTTGACCCGCTGAGAGATGATGTTCTTCGCCTCGTTCAGCTGGTCGGCGGTCACCGAACCGCCGCCGGCCAGGGAATTGGCGGTCAGCGTGATGGTGGTGCCACCGCGCAGGTCCAGGCCGAGCTTGGGCTTCCAGGTCTTGGTCAGCCCCATGATCCCGAACAGCAGGACCACGATGACTCCCAGGACGATCAGTAGCCGCCCGGGCCGGGATGTTGTCGTCGTTGCCACGTCAGATTCAACCTTCGTACTTCTGGGCGCGGCGCATCGTCTGGTGGACGCCGGTCGGCGCGCCGCAGGCCGCTAGGAGGGGTAAGTCAGTTCTCGGTGTGCGTCGGCGGCAGCTTCGGCGCGTCCTGCGTCTTGCCGTCGGCCTTGTCGCCGGCCTTGTCACGACCCGCGTCCGGTACGTCGACCGGGTCCTTGGCGGGCTCCTCCTCGGCGACCGGCTCGTCCGCGTCGGCCTTGTCCTCGACCACCGGCTCGGCCGGGGTCTCGACGGCGGCGTCCTCGTCCGGGATGACCCGGCCGATCGACGCCTTGACCACCTGCACCAGGACGCCCTCGGAGATCTCCAGCGTCACGTAGTCGTCGTCGGTCTCCTCGACGATGCCGACCAGCCCACTGGTGGTGATCACCTTGGTGCCGGGGCTGAGGGAGGCGACGGTCTCGGCCTGCCGCTGGCGCTGCTTGCGCTGCGTGCGGCTCATGAACCAGATCATCCCGACGATCAGGATCAGCGGCAGCAGCAGCGTGAAGCCAGAGCCACCCCCGGAAGAGGCCAAAGGTACGGCGATCAGTTGCATCGGGACTCAGAATCCTTCGTCGTCGGGAGTACGGGGCATCCGGCACGCTCTGCTCAAGCGCGCAGGTCGCAACGGAATGACCTGAGGTCAGGCCACCGGGGAGTCTAACCCTGCGTGGCAACAATCACCTCATGACACCGGGTCACGTTTGCGTTACTCGGGCCTTGTGTTCACTCTGTGTCGAAGAGCGTGTCCGCGAACGTGGCGCCCTTCGGGACTTTCAGCCCGATATGCCGCCAAGCCGCGGGCGTGGCAACGCGGCCGCGCGGCGTACGAGCCAGATAGCCGGACCGGACCAGGAATGGTTCGGCCACTTCCTCCACAGTCTCACGTTCCTCGCCGACCGCAACCGCCAGCGTCGAAAGACCCACCGGTCCGCCGCCGAAACGGCGGCACAACGCGTCCAGGACGGACCGGTCCAGCCGGTCCAGGCCCATCTTGTCCACCTCGTACAGCTCCAGCGCCGCCCTGGACAGCGCGAGCGTGATGATCCCGTCGGCGCGGACCTCGGCGTAGTCGCGGACCCGGCGCAGCAGCCGGTTCGCGATCCGCGGCGTACCGCGGGACCGGGACGCAATCTCGGCCGCGCCCTCAGGAGTGATGTCGACCTCGAGCAGCGCGGCCGACCGGTTCACGATCTTCTCCAGCTCGGCGGACTCGTAGAACTCCAGATGCCCGGTGAACCCGAACCGGTCCCGCAGCGGCCCCGGCAGCAGTCCGGCCCGCGTGGTCGCGCCGACCAATGTGAACGGCGGGATCTCCAACGGGATCGCGGTCGCACCGGGACCCTTGCCGACGATCACGTCGACCCGGAAGTCCTCCATCGCCATGTAGAGCAGTTCCTCGGCGGGCCGGGACATCCGATGGATCTCGTCGAGGAACAGCACCTCGCCCTCGCTCAGCCCGGACAGGATCGCGGCCAGGTCGCCGGCGTGCTGGATCGCCGGACCGCTGGTGATCCGCAGCGGCGCCGACATCTCGCTGGCGATGATCATCGCCAGGGTGGTCTTGCCCAGGCCGGGCGGACCGGACAGCAGCACGTGGTCAGGCGCCCGGTTGCGGCCGCGGGCAGCGTGCAGGACCAACTCGAGCTGCTCGCTGACCCGTCGTTGCCCGCCGAACTCGGCCAGCGTGCGCGGCCGCAGCGCGGACTCGATCTTGCGTTCCTCGAGATCCACCGCGTCCGCGGAGACCAAGGGCCGGACGTTGTCCTCCATCTGCTACGCCTTCGACAGCACGCGCAGCGCGGCGCGGAGCAGGTCGGGAACGGACGGGTTCGCGTTGTCGGCGGCGAGCGGTGAGACCGCGGTGACCGCGTCCTCCGCATCGCGAGTGGACCAGCCGAGCCCGACCAGACCGGCGTGCACCTGCTCCCGCCAAGCCTCCTGCGTCTGCAGTGGCCGGCCGGTCACTGTCCTCGACGGCGCACCGATCTTGTCCTTCAGCTCCAGCACGATTCGCTGCGCGCCCTTCTTCCCGATACCGGGCACCTTCACCAGCAGGTTGAGATCCTCGGTCGCGACAGCCTGCCGCAACTGATCCGGACTCAGTACGGCGAGCGCCGCCTGCGCCAGCTTCGGCCCAACCCCGGACGCCGTCTGCAGCAACTCGAACAGACTCTTCTCGTCGTCGTCGGAGAAGCCGTACAGCGTCAGCGAGTCCTCCCGCACCACCATGGAGGTGGACACCCGCGCCTCCTGCCCAGGCCGCAGCCCGGCCAGCGTGCCGGGATGGCAGAACACCTGCAGGCCGACTCCCCCGACCTCGATCACGGCACTGTCCACCCCGATGGCCGCCACCGGCCCCCGCACGAACGCGATCATCGCCAACCTCCCGACGACCGGACCTGTCCGACCGCCCTCATCGCTTGCTCTCCTGTGCTGCCACCGCGGCACGCAGTCGTGCCACCTGCAGGCGGGACTGCGCCTGCGCCAACGCCTCGAGGTTCGCGCGGCTCCCGGCCGCCTCTTGCAGGCGTGACGTCGTACCGCCACGCCAGACCTGACAAATCGCGAGCGCCAGCGCGTCCGCGGCGTCGGCGGGCGTCGGCCGCTCGGCCAGCTTCAGGATCCGCATGACCATCGTGCTGACCTGCTCCTTGCCGGCCCGACCAGAGCCGGTGACAGCGGCCTTCACCTCGCTCGGCGTGTGCAACGCGACCGGCAGACCCCGCCTGGCCGCAACGACCATCGCTACCCCGGACGCCTGGGCCGTGCCCATCACCGTCCGCACGTTGTGCTGCGCGAACACCCGCTCCACGGCGACCGCATCCGGCCGGTGCTTGTCTATCCACTCCTCCAGCTCGGCCTCGATCCGGACCAGTCGCTTGGACACGTCCAGGTCGGCCGGTGTCCGGATCACCCCGACGGCGACCAGCGCCGGCGGCTTGCCGGGTGAGCCCTCGACAATGCCGAGGCCGCACCGGGTCAGCCCCGGGTCGACGCCGAGCACCCGCATGGATCACCTCCGAACGTTTGTTCGACAACCCTAACGGCCGCCGAGGACAGCTCGGAAATCGACGCGCGGGACGGCTCAGAAGTAGTCGAGCATGTACGCCGTCGGGCCCGCGAACACCGGATCGAGCGAGGCATCCGCCGTACTCGATCCACCTGATGCCAGGCCCGATCCACGGAGCGTGGCAAGCGGCGTACCGGAGTACAACGCAGCAAGCCCGCGTGGCCCGAGCTGCAGGACGTCACCGGACGCCTGGGTCGGCGTGAGCTCTCCAGCCCCGTCTGCGACCGACAGGTGCCAGTCACCGCCGTTGCCAGGTACGTCGGGGTCCTCGAGTCGCAGGTCGATCTCTACAGCGGCGTCAGGCGCGAACCCACGTGCGGCGATCGCAGCAGGCGCGTCGAGCAACCGCAGCATCCAACGCTGATGCTGTACGTCCTTGTAGGCCTCATGCTCGACCATCAGGTGCACCGGGTCGTCCGGAGAGATGTACGCCTGCACAGTGCTGGCGATCGACGAGCCGGAGCCGACTGTGGCCCACAGAGCCCGAGCGGTCGCCTCGGACCCGGCCACGATCTCGTCGATGCACAGGTCGGAGCCGGACCAGCTGTAGACGACAAAGCCGTCGTCAGCGAGGTACGCGAAGTTGTCCTCGTCCGCGAGCCACTCAGTCACTTCCTTGAGCGGCCAAACGAGCGGACCGCTGGTCCGTCGCCGCTCATGCGACTGTCCTACCAGCTGCAGGACCCGCTCAGCGTCCTCCGGACCAGCACGCCGTACGCCGACCTCCTTGCCACCCAGCGCCCGCAGATCGGCCGCAGCGAAGGAGAACCGGTAGCGGCCACCGCCGAACTCGTACCCGAGATGCCGATAGATCACCGTGGTCGCCGGGTAGAGCGCGGTCAGCGGGAACCCCCTGTCCACCGCGCGCTGCAGCAGACCCCGCATCAGCTTGCTGCCCACACCACGGCCCCGGTACTCCGGTGCCACGACAACTCCCGCGACACCCGCCACCGGCACGCGTCGACCGCTCCACCACTGCTCGAAGTCCCAGAACCGGGCCGCCGCGACCACCTCGTCACCGTCGGCCACACCGACGTACCGGCCGTCCTGGATGAACACCCGGGCGTCCTTGAGCCACTGCTCCCGATCACCGGCCGCCATCACCCCGAACGACCGAGCCCGCACCCGCATCACCGCGTCGAGCTGGTCCTCGGTGATGTCCACAAACCGCAACGCGTCACTCACGCGGAAGACCCTACGTCCTGCCACTCACCCGAGCGACACCAATACCGGTACGACGCCGGTCACGCCATCCACCGTGACCAACGACCACATCCGGCGGTAACGACTCCAGCAACTGCTGCCACCTCGTCTGCAGCCAGCGACGAGTAGAAGTACTCCTCCAACACGCTGCTGGCCAGGACGCCGACCAGCATGGCCAGCGCGAGCTCCAGCGCCGGCAGCGTCACTCCCCTTCAGGAGCCAACGGAGCCTCGCAGCTCAGCACCAGCCACACTGCGACCGGGATAACCGACTCCCACCGCACAGTGGCCGGCCAGTTGACTGTCGGCTTTGCCTCCAATCGTGGCGGCAGGAACCGGATCAGCGAGATGCCGACACCGGCCAGGATCCAGCGGAGCCACATCGACTCGGTGCTGTCGTGATCCGCCAGCTACCGGACCTACGTGTTGCCCGCGGCAACCAACACGACGGCGGCAGTGAGCAGGCGTGGACGCCACAGGCGAGGACCAGGCGCCGCGGACGGCGAGCGCGGACAACTGACGGCGAGCGCAGACAACTGACGGCGAGTGCGGACTGCTGACGGCGAGCGCGGACAACTGACGGCGAGCGCAGACAACTGACGGCGAGTGCGGACTGCTGACGGCGAGTGCGGACTGCTGACGGCGAGTGCGGGCAACTGACGGCGAGTGCGGACGGCGGACGGCGGACGGCGGACGGCGGACGGCGGACGGCGGGATGATGCTGCTTCATCACGCGGCCGTGCTATTTCCGGTCGGTCACCCAGAGGTGGATAGTCCCCTCGACCACCACGGTCCCGTCATCACGAGTCGCCTTCACGCGGACAGGGACATCGGGGCCGGCAGTCCAGGCCCGCGGGTCCGTCTCGGCCGAACAGGTGAGGTCAGTGGTGGACTTGGCCAGATAAGCAACCTCCATCCCCTTCGGCAGCCAGCGCTTCCCGGACGGAATGGTTGCCTCAGCCAACGCACCCATCGCTGCCTCCAAACCGTTGCACACAGCAATCGCATGCACGGTCCCGATGTGGTTCTGCACTGCCCGCCGCTTCGGCAGCACCAGCGCGGCGTAGTTAGGACTCACCTGGACGAAGCGCGGCCGAATCGACCGAAAGTACGGTGCCTTCCAGGTGAACCCCCGCGAGAACACCCGATCCCCACCCGGAACCGCCCGCAACCTCTCCCACGTCCCCAACACCTGATTAGCCATACCCCAAATGTTACTCACCAGTCACTTACCCGTCGAGCCCCAGACACCCAAACATCACCGCTTCGCGGCGACTGTTCTTTCGGCCACCTCCGGCGCAATCGCGCACCGGCGGTGCAGGCGGAGGTACTCGGCAAACGAACGTCCTCCGCGGACGAGTCACGCCGACCCGGCCGCCGAATGGGCCGAGCCAGGGGCACGACGACCGTCGGCATCTTTGGTCGGTCCAACCTGAGCAAGGACGCCGCGGGCGCGAGGTGAGGACCTTCTCTCCCGCGCGGCAAGTCCCCGGACACCGCCGCACGCCAGGGCCTACTTGGTCACGAGCAAGACTCGTCGAACGCTGCTAGACCCATGTCGCGGTCTGCGACGGCGGCGACTCGAGTGAACCAGCGAGGCCGGTGCCTTTCGCAAGGCGATGCGGCCGAAATGTCGTCGTCTGGCCGCCGGGAGCGCGGAGAGGCTAGGCCAGCCCATCCCCCGCAGACATGACCGAGCGCACATCGTACGTTGGCACATCAGTTCACTGATCGCCGAACAGGAAACACATGCCGCTCAGTGACCCGTTGGCCGATGCATCGATACTCGGCCGCGCGTGAAGGTTGCTCCAGTGGGCAGCGACTCGGGATGAGCGACTCGGGATGAGCGACTCGGGATGAGCGACTCGGGATGTCTGACGCTAGACACACATCGAAGGAGCAGCGAAGCGAGCACGACGGGACTCCACCGTGCCCCACTTCGCGAACCGTCTGCGCCGCGGCCTTGACCGTTCATGCGTCTCGGTTTGGTTGTGGAGCACGGTGGGTGCCGGTGGGGTCGACGTGAAAGGCGAACCCGTTGGGCGTGAGCCACTCGAGCGTCCTGGGATCGAGTCGGCGCACCTTCCAGCGACCGTGGGTCTTCACCCTGTGCGGGAAACGGCGCAGGGGTGCGAGGTTTGCCGGGGTGGTTTGGCCGGGCGGGCCGAGGGGGTCGTAGGGCTCGATGTGGTCCAGATCCATGGCGGCGTGGGTTTCGCGGGTGCCGTACGGGAACAGCTCGACCGGGTGGATCAGCTTGACGCGTTCGCGGATCCGGTCGGGGATCTCGTAGGCGTCGACGCTGACCGCGTCGTTGAGGTCGATGACCGGCTTCACCACGTACGGCCCGTGGCCGACGAGCTCGCTCAACTGGCCGGCGAGCAGTGGGCCGAGGTCTTCGACCCGGAGGACGCCGGTGCCGGTGGCCAGGGTGTGGTCGGTGAGGTGCACGTAGATCTCGGTCTGCCCAGGCCGCAACGGCCGGCCCGATCGCGGGTCGGTGTGCGCGTCGCGCCTGATCTGGGCGAGCCGGGCGTCCAGCGCACGCCGTGCCTCGGCGTCGACGGTCGCGGTGTCGAGGGCCTCGCCGTCGTCGTCGTGGTCGAGCCGCAGGCCGGGGTCGAACGGCTCGACCGGGTCCTTGAACGGGGCGTCGAGCGGGTCGGGGAGATCGCTGTGGCTGGGGTGCGGCGCGTCGCGGTCGGCTTCGTCGTCCAGACCAGGTTCTGCCCAGTCCTCCAGCAACCCCTCATCCCCCGAGTAGGCACCGCAGTCCTCGCCTGCTCGCGCACGCCCACCGCACTCAGCACCACGCTCCGGCTCGGCTGTTGACGCCGTGTCCCGAGTAGAGGCCGGGACGGCGGTCGACACATCACCGCGCTCGGACTCGTCCTTGGTCGCGGTGGCGTCTGGCGCTGCGTCCGGGCCGGTGGCTGCGGCGATGGCTCGCGCGGCGGCGTTGGTGGCCGCGCCAGCTGTATGGGTGCCGTTGTCGGTGGGCGCGGGCGGTTCTGGTGGGTTGTTACGGAGGTATTGGTGGGCTTGGTGGAGGAGTTCTTCGGTGTAGCGGGGGTCGGCGATGATGCCGACCGCGTCGGCGCGGCGGGACTGCAGCGGGTTGGTGTCGCCGAGGACCTTCAGGGCCTCGGCGATGCTGCCGATGCGGGCGTTGAACCGGATCGCGTGACCGGAGCCGGTGCGGATGTGGATCCGTTTGGTGCCGTGTTCGTCGGAGCGGGCCAGGTAGACGCCGCGTTCGCGGGCCTTCTCGGCGGCCTTCTTCCTCGCGGCGTCGGGGTCGGCGTGGTGCTTGGCGGCGTCGACGATCTTGTCCAGCCGGATCGGGGTGAGCGAATCGACCACCCGGCAGACTCGCCGGTCGACGGACCGGGCGGCGTCTTCGGACAGGTCGAGGCAGGCGGTGGCGATCTTGCGCGCCTTCCACGGGGTCGCCTGCCCGGCCTGGACGCGGGCCCAGGTGAGCGGGAGGCGGTGGCGCAGTGCGAGTGCTTGGCCGATGAAGTCCGCGGCCGCACCGGCCGAGATGCCGAGCATGACGCCGAACTCGGCCGGGGCGAACTCGGCGATCTCGGGGCAGCCGTCGCCGCCCAGGACGATGGCGCGTTCGCGGCCGTCGCTGGTGGAGCGGCCGGGGCGGTGTTCGGGGCGGGTGGGGCTGGTGTCGGGGTGGTGGCGGTCGGCGTAGGTCTGGGCGTGTTCGAGGAGTCGGGTGTCGAGGCGGTTGGCCTCGGCGCGGTGTTCGGCGGCCGACTCCAGCAGGTCGGGCGTCGACAGCGTGGTCAGATCTCCTTCGAACATGTGTTTGATTCTACGCCATCTAGAGCGGCGATCCAAACCCCGCAGAAACCCCAAAGTCCTTATTCACAAGGGGAAACGTCACACTCCCGGCCGCACGAGGAACGGGTATGCATCAGCACAGAGGCTGAGTCACTGGTTGACGGCAGCGGCAGCTCGGCGGACGAGTCGACGGCCCGCTCGGCGGACGGGCCGACGGGAGGACGCGTGGACGGGGGTAGACGCGTGGACCGGTAGACGGGTGGACGCGTGGACGGGGGTAGACGCGTGGACCGGTAGACGGGTGGACGCGTGGACGGGGGTAGACGCGTGGACCGGTAGACGGGTGGACGCGTGGACGGGGATAGACGCGTGGACCGGTAGACGGGTGGACGCGTGGACGGGGATAGACGCGTGGACCGGTAGACGGGTAGACGGGATGAACGGGTGGACGGGTGGGTGGCCGCGTGGACGGGGTGGACGGGTGGACGGCGCCGGTGTGTGACAACGCTGCTGGCAGCGAGCGCGGGCGAACGCGGTGGCGCTCGGGAGCGATGGCGGACGGCAGAGAGTCACGGTCGTGGCACTCAGCGGATGTCTTCGGCTGGCTTCGCTATCGGCGTGCAGACGTCATATGCCAGCGCTGATGGTCACTGCGTGGCTCCGGAACGATCTCTTGACCCGCCGTGCCGATCGGATGACCTCGTGGTCGGGCCTCTTGTCGCACCAGGCTTGCAAGCACTGGTAGTTCATCGGGCTGACCGGCACGCCGCTTGCCGTGCTGAGGAGCGCGGTCGTCATTGCCGTAGGCACCGCAAGCCTCCAACGCACCCATGCTTGAAGCAAGGAACTCGGACACCGGATCGTCGCCTCGGCTCCGTCGACGGGTGTTGTAAGAAGTCCGATCCGATCACCTCCCACCGTTCGACAGTGCGCGAGCGCCGCCGGACGAGACCAGGAGGGACCCCAACCCCCCGCAGAAGCGTCCGATTTAGACGATTCAATTGGGGCGGATAAACTGGGGGTCCTTGACGGCCCGCGACCGCTTCACGAGGGACGATGGCAACGCCCAGCATCAAAGAGGTCGCGCACCGCGCCGGCGTCTCGGTCGGCACGGTCAGCAATGTGCTCAACCGGCCATGGATCGTGGCCCCGGCCACCCGGCAGCGGGTGCAGGACAGCATCAGCGCGCTCGGTTTCGTCCGCAACGAGGCCGCCCGCCATCTCCGCGCCGGCCGCAGCCGGACCGTCGGCCTGGTGGTGCTCGACGTCGCGAACCCGTTCTTCACCGACCTCGCCGAGGGCGCCGAGTCGCTGGCCTACGAGCACGACACCGTGGTCATGCTCTGCAACAGCAAGACTGACCCGGTCCGCGAAGGCCATCACCTCGACCAGCTCGAGCAGCAACGGGTGCTCGGCATACTGATCACGCCGTTCGACAGCAACGATCCACGGCTGACTGCGTTGGTTGCCCGCGGTACGCCGGTCGTTCTCGTCGACCGCGCCGCGGACCGCGGACTGTGCTCGGTGTCGGTCGACGATCAGCTCGGCGGACGACTGGCCGGGAGTCACCTGATCGAGTCCGGTCATCGCCGGATCGCCTTCGTCGGCGGGCCGTTCACCATGCAGCAGGTGTCCGACCGGATGGCCGGCATCACCACGGTCGTCGAGCAGGCGGGCGACGTCGACCTGCAACTGTTCGAGGTGGACGTGATGGGCGTGGTCGAGGGTCGCACGATCGGCGAGAGGATCGCCGCCATGCCGCCGCAGACCCGGCCGACCGCGGCGTTCATCGCGAATGACCTGCTGGCATTGGGTTTCCTGCAGGCGATGTCCGTCGCCGGGCTGCACGTCCCCCGGGACATGGCGATCGTCGGGTACGACGACATCGACTTCGCCCGCGCGGCCGCCGTACCGCTGTCATCGGTTCGCCAGCCGGCCGAACTGCTCGGGCGGTCGGCGATGGAGTTGCTGCAGGAGGAGGTCGAGTCGGCCGACCGGCATCGCCATCGGCAGGTGATCTTCCAGCCGGACCTGATCGTCAGGGAGTCGAGTGCCTACAAACGCTCCTGAAGACGCAGCATCCGCCGCTGAGCCGCTGTACGAGAACCCGTTGGCCTCGCCCGACGACATCGAGGGCTTCCGCCTCGAGGGTGACGGCGCCGTCTCGTTCCCGCTCGGCCGGCTCAGGCTCGAGAGCGTGCGCCCGCCGGAGGACGGTCAGGACGCGAACGTGGTGCTGTGGTGCCCCGAGGACTTCCCGCCGAACATCACCGTCGAGTGGGACTTCTGGCCGATCCGCGAGCCCGGGCTGTGCATCCTGTTCTTCCACGCCAAGGGACGTGCCGGCGAGGATCTCTTCGACCTGGCGCCGCGGACCGGGCCGTACGAGCAGTATCACCACGGCGACCTGGACACCTATCACGTCTCGTACTTCCGCCGCCGCTGGCCGGCCGAGCGCGCCTTCCACACCTGCAACCTGCGCAAGAGCTACGGCTTCCACCTCGTCGCGCAGGGACCGGACCCACTCCCCTCGGTCCTGGACGCCCAAGGTCCTTACAAACTAAGGCTTACCGTCGACCAGGGGCACATCACCTTCGCCATCAACGACGTGACCAGCTTCCAGTGGTACGACGACCAGCCGCTGACGGGCGGCCGGATCGGCTTCCGCCAGATGGCGCCCCTGATCGGCGAGTACGCGGACTTGCGAATTTCGCAGCCGTAGACGCTACTTCGGGCAGTCCGCGGACCGACGGACGCGACTTCGTGACCAGTCTCTGACAAACGCTTTCCAAGGCGTTGACATTGAGACGATTCAACCATATGGTCACAACACTTTTCGCCCGAAACGCATCTGTCACAAGGCAGGGACTCCCGTGAAATACTGCCGCTCCACCGCAGTCCGCCCGCCGGCCGAAGGCTCCTGATGAGCTCGCCCGGTTGGTCCATCAAGCTTTACGACGCCGCGGACGAAGTCGTCTGGGTGATGAAGTTGAACGCCCTGTGGATCGTCTTCACGCTCCTCGGCGGTGTCGCGCTGGGTGTCGGCCCGGCCACGCTCGCAGCCTATTCACTGGCCAGACGCAGGTCATCCGGTGAATCGTTTCATGCTCTGCCTGCCTTCCGCGTCGCGTTCCGGCGCGAGTTCCGCCGCGGCTCGATCGTCGTCCTGCCCCTGGTGGGGGCCGCGGTAGTGCTGATCGGCAACTATCTGTACTTCGCGTCGCTCGGCGCGAGTGCGTCGGTCCCCCGGCTGGCCAGCCTTGTCGCGCTGGTCGTCCTCGGGGTGATCGCCGCCTACCTGCTCCCGATGGCCGTGCACTACGACCTCCGGGTCCGCGAGTTGTTGCCCAAGGCATCGTTGGTCGCGCTCGCGCGGCCGGCGTCGTCCCTTGTCCTGCTCTTCGTCGCGGTGTCCATCGCCTACGTGTCCGGCAAGTTCCCCGTCCTGGGGATCGTGCTGGCCGGCGGCGGCTGGATTCAGATCGACACCTGGCTCTGCCTGCGCTTCTTCGCCGAGAACGAGGCGCGCCTGCACCTGAAAGGGAACTCATGACCATCTTCTCCCGACGGCGGATCGCCGTCGCCGTCGCCGCCTCGACGGCACTGCTCGCCTCCGCCTGTTCCGGCGGCGGCGACGACAACGGGGACCAGGCGGCCAGTAACGAACTGACCGTGATGGCACCGCTGTTCGGCACCGCTCCGGATCCGAACGGCGAACTGCAGCAGGCGGTCGAGAAGCACATCGGCAAGAAGCTCAAGGTCACCTGGGTGCCGAACGCCGAGTACGGCGACAAGTCCAACGTGACGCTTGCCTCCGACAACATCCCCGACGTGATGGTGGTGAACGAGAAGGGCCCGTCGTTCGTCAAGGCGGCCGAGGCCGGCGCGTTCTGGGACCTGACCGGCAAGCTGGACAAGTACCCGAACCTGAAGCCTGCCAACGAGCAGACCGCCAAGAACACGATGACCAACGGCAAGACCTACGGCATCTACCGGGTCCGGCCGCTGCTGCGCTCCGGCATCGTGATCCGCAAGGACTGGCTGGCCAAGCTCGGCCTGAAGGAACCGCAGACCGTCGAGGAGCTCTACGCGATCGCCAAGGCGTTCACCGAGCAGGACCCGGACGGCAACGGTAAGAAGGACACCTACGGCCTGATCATCCCCAAGTGGCCAGGCAACTACGCCAGCGCCAGCCCGTACGACGTCGTCGAGACCTGGTTCGGCGCACCGAACGGCTGGGGTGAGCGCGACGGCAAGCTGGTGCCGGGCTTCGACACCCCGGAGTTCCTCGAGGCCAACCGCTGGCTGCGCAAGTGGGTCACCGAGGGCCTGGTCAACCGCGACTTCGCCACCTTGGACAGCGCGAACTGGAACGACCCGTTCGTGCAGGGCAAGGGCGGCATGATCATCGACGTGAACGTGCGGGCGACGCAGTTGCTCGACCTGTTCAAGGAGAAGAACCCGAAGGACTTCGACAAGGTCACCCTGGTCGGGAACCTGAAGGGCCCGGACGGTGAGAAGCACTCCTACCCGTTCACTGGCTACAACATGGTGATGGCGGTCTCCAAGCAGCACATCCGCACCGAGGAGCAACTCGACCAGGTGCTGCAGACGCTGGACAAGCTGCAGTCGAAGGAAGGCTCGATCCTGCTCACCAACGGCATCGAGGGCCGCAACTTCAAGGCCGACGGGAAGTACGCCGTACCGATCAACCAGGACGACCCGAAGGTCAAGGCGATCCAGAACGACGTCGACAAGGCCTTCATCCAGCTCGGTACCCGGGCCAGCGTCGGCCTGGGAGCTTACGCCCTGCGGCCGAACGACGCGGCCAGCCGCCAGATGCGGGAGAAGTTCGACGTCCTGATGAACGAGGACCTCAAGACCGCCGTGTTCAACCCGGCCCTCGGCGTGATCGCCCCGACGGCGGTCTCGAAGGGCCAGACGCTGGACACGATCGTCCCGGACGCCCGGATCAAGTACCTGTCCGGCGCGATCACCGAGGACCAGCTGAAGGCGCAGATCAAGCGCTGGTACGACAGCGGCGGCACTCAGATCGCCCAGGAGGTCAACGACCTGGCCGCCAAGGTCGGCGGCTGACCCCTCCAGGTACCGCACAGCCGGTACGACGTCCGTGCGGTCACAGCACGGACGTCGTACCACCGCCCCTGTCCCCCATCTCCTAGCCCGAAGGGAGGCCACCGTGGCCACCGATCTGGTGCCGAACCAGGTGGTACCCCCAGCCGCCGAGGCCGCACCGCAGACTCCGAAGCGCAGACGCAGCGGCCGGCCGGTGCCGCTCTGGCGCGACCTGCTGCGGTACCGCTGGCTGTACCTGCTGTTGTTGCCCGGCCTCGTGTACTTCATCGTCTTCAAGTACCTGCCGATGTACGGCCTGACCATCGCGTTCAAGGACTACGTGCCGTTCCTCGGCTACTCGGGCAGTGAATGGGTCGGTCTCAAGCACTTCCAGGAGTTGTTCACCGGCCCGGACTTCGGCCGCCTGATGTTCAACACGCTGCTGCTCGCGCTGCTCACGATCGTGTTCGTCTTCCCGGCGCCGATCGTCGTCGCGCTGATGCTGAACGAGCTGCGGATCAACGTTCTGAAGCGGTCGGTGCAGTCGCTGATCTACATCCCGCACTTCCTGTCCTGGACGATCGTCGCGTCGCTGACCTACCTGTTGTTCTCGGTCGACTTCGGCGTGATCGCGAACTGGATCCACGGCCTGCTGGGCGGTCAGAAGACCGACTACGTCGCGCAGGCGGAGTGGTTCCGGCCGCTGATCGTGCTGCAGTTGCTGTGGAAGCAGACCGGCTGGGGCACGATCATCTACCTGGCCGCGCTGGCCGGTGTCGACTCGCAGCTCTACGAGGCGTCCCGGGTGGATGGCGCCGGCCGGTGGCGGCAGTTCTGGCACATCACTCTGCCGGCGATCCGGCCGACCATCGTGGTGATGGCGATCCTGACGTCGGGCAACCTGTTGGACTCAGGGTTCGAGCAGATCTGGCTGATGACCACCTCACTCAACCGCGACGTCGCGGACGTGTTCGACACGTTCGTCTACTACATCGGCATCACGCAGGGCGCGTTCAGTTACGCGACCGCCGTCGGCCTGTTCAAGGGCCTGGTCGGTGTCCTGCTGATCTTCGGCTCGAACTGGCTGGCCAAGCGCCTCGGCCAGCGCGGCCTGTTCTGAGGAGGCTGATGATGCTGAAGAGAAAAGAATCCGTCCGGTACTACGACTCGGCCGGCAGCCGGGCGTTCGACGTACTGAACCTCGTGCTGCTGACCGGTCTGGGGCTCGTCACCGTCCTGCCGCTGGTGTACGTGCTGGCCGGGTCGTTCGCGACCGAGTCGGAGATCAGTTCGCGGCCGTTCTTCCTGTGGCCGGAGAAGTTCGTCACCGACACGTACCGGTACATCTTCTCCACCGACACGTTTGTCCGGGCGTTGCTGACGACGATCTGTGTCACCGCGGTCGGCACGGTGGTGCAGTTGCTGCTCACGTTGACGATGGCGTACCCGTTGGCCAAGCGGTTCCTGCCGGGCCGGGCGCTGGTGCTGAACCTGGTGGTGTTCACGCTGGTGTTCAGCGGCGGCATGATCCCGACCTACCTGGTGGTGCGCGACCTCGGGCTGCTGGACAGCTACTGGGCGCTGATCCTGCCGCTGGCGATCAACCCGTTCTACCTGATCGTGGTGAAGAGCTTCTTCCAGGAGTTGCCGGAGGCACTCGAGGAGGCGGCCCGGATCGACGGCTGCAACGAGCTGAACGTGTTCCTGCGGATCGTGCTGCCGTTGTCGAAGCCGATCATCGCGACGTTCTCGCTGTTCTACGCGGTCGGGATCTGGAACGACTACATGTCGCCACTGCTCTACATCGACGACAGCAAGAAGTGGACGCTGCAGATGATCGTCCGCCAGCTGACCGCGGCGAACGCTGACTCGGCGAACGTCCTGCAGCAGCTGGAGACGGTGAGCTTCCCGGAGCAGGGGCTGAAGTTCGCGGTCGTGGTGGTCGCAACGCTGCCGATCCTGTTCTTCTACCCGTTCCTGCAGAAGCACTTCGCGAAGGGCGTCCTGATCGGATCGGTGAAGGAATGACAACGCTTCAATGGCTCGAAACACCTTGCAAACAAGGCGTTACCTGGGGCGTCCCCTGGCCTCGCGGAACAGTTGCCGAAGGCACCACGTTCGCCCTGGCCGACGGTACGCCGGTGCAGAGCTGGACGACCGCGACCTGGCCGGACGGTTCGATCAAGTGGTCCGCCCACGCGATCGGCCCGTCCGAGCAGCCGGAATCGTCGTACGAGCTGGTCACCGGCTCCCCCGCGACGCCGGCCGCGCCTGTGCAGGTCGTGCAGACCGACGACGAGGTCCGGGTGACGTCAGGCGAGGTCACCTGGGTGCTCAAGGCACCACACCTGATCTTGTCTATCAAGTACTACGACCAGACCGTCGTACAAGACGTTCGACTTGTCAGTCTGCGGCAGGACGGTCCGGATGAGGACCTGGGCCGCGGACGGCAGCAGACGACCGCGACGGTGGAGACGATCACCGTCGAGCAGGACGGGCCGGTGCGGGCTGTCGTGAAGCTGGACGGCAAGCACGGCGACTGGCTGCCGTTCAGTGTCCGGCTCTACTTCTACGCGGGTGCGACCGACGTACGGATCGTGCACAGCTTCATCTGGGACGGCGATCCGGACCGCGACTTCCTCGCCGGCCTGGGCCTCAGCGCCGACGTGGTGATGCGCGACGAACCACACAACCGGCACATCCGGTTGGCCGGCCCGGCCGGCTTCCTCACCGAGGCAGTCCGCGGTCTGACAGGTCTGCGTCGCGATCCAGGTGAACATGTAAGACAAGCGCAGGTGGCTGGCGATGCGGTCGAGGAGATCCCCAACCCCGAGGTGTCCACCCGGCTGCGCCTGATCCCGCAGTGGAACGACTACACCCTCGACCAAAGCAGTGTGGATGGCTTCACCCTGCGCAAGCGGACCGGGCCTGGCCACGCCTGGGTGACCATCCCAGCCGGCACCAGGTCGCCCGGCTACGGGTACGTCGGTGGTGTCAGCGGCGGACTCGGCTTCGGCCTGCGTGACTTCTGGAAGCTGCACCCAACTCGGCTGGACATCCGCAACGCGGCCACGGACTTTGCCACCGCCACCGTGTGGATGTGGTCGCCGAGTGCACCGGCCATGGATGTGCGCTACTGGCACGACGGTATGGATCAGGACAGCCATGCCGAACAGCTCGAAGGCCTCGAGATCACGTACGAGGACTACGAGCCTGGCTTCGGCAACGCACACGGCATCGCCCGCACCCATGAGCTGACGTTGAGAGTCCACGACAGCACACCGTCGGCGGACGAGCTGGCAGAGCACGCAGCCCTGCTCAACTCCCCCGGCCTGCTTGCTGTTGCTCCAGCCCGTCTGCTGGAGGCGGGTGTGTTCGGCAGCTGGAGTCTGCCCACTGCCGACGACCAGGACATCGAGGCCCGGCTGAACTTCCTCTTCCAGTACTACGTCGGCCAACGCGAGCAGCGTCGTTGGTACGGGTTCTGGGACTACGGCGACGTCATGCACACCTACGACCGTGACCGGCACACCTGGCGGTACGACGTCGGCGGCTACGCCTGGGACAACTCGGAGCTGTCTCCGGACCTGTGGCTCTGGTACCAGTACCTGCGGACCGGGCGTGCCGATGTGTTCCGGTTCGCCGAGTCGATGACACGTCATACCAGTGAGGTCGACATACACCACCTCGGCCGGTGGAAGGGCCTTGGGTCGCGGCACAACGTGCAGCATTGGGGCTGCAGTTGCAAGCAGGTCCGCATCTCCAACGCGATCTACCGGCGCTTCTTCTACTACCTGACCGCCGACGAACGGACCGGCGATGTGATGGACGAGGTGGCGAGCGTCGAGGAGACGTTCCTGGTCGTCGATCCTCAGCGCAAGGTGCGGCCTGATGTCTACTCCGTCGACCCGCATGCACTGTCGATCGAACTGGGAGTGGACTGGGGTGCACTCGCCGCGGCCTGGCTGACGCGGTGGGAGCGGCACGGGGACGAGCGGGCCCGTGCGCGGCTGGTCGGAACGATGACCGACGTCGCAGCACTGCGTTATGGCTTCCTCACCGGCAATGCGCGGCTGGACCTGTCCACCGGGCGCTTCGACACCAGCCGCCGGAGCATCGCGGTGTCACACCTGTCCTCACTCTTCGGGCTACCCGAGATCTGCTCCGAGCTCATCGACCTGGACCTCGACGTACCCGGGTTCGAGAAGGCGTGGCTGGACTACTGCCGGCTGTACCTGCTGCCACCCGAGCAGCAGGCGGCTGAGGTCGGCCAGCCGCTGCAGGGCATCTCACTCGTCCAGGCTCACAGCCGGCTCGCCGCGTACGCCGCCGCACGCACAGGCGACGCGGAGCTGGCCCGACTGGCCTGGCGCAAGTTCTTCATCGACGACGGCGACCAGCTCAATCGCAATGCCTTGCAGCGCGAGGCGGACTGGAAGACGACCACGATCGACGGCGGCCTCATGCCCATCGAGGAAGCCGCTTTCGTCAGCACCAACGGCGCATCGCAGTACGCGCTGGCAGCGATCCAGAACCTGTCCCTGATTCCTGAACACCGAAATGACAGAGGTGGAACGGCATGGAGGTCTCCCGACGCACCGTCCTAGCAGGTATGGCCGCCGTACCGGCGGTGTCCCTGCTGGACTCCCCCGCCGCTGCGGCTTTCACGCAGCAGGCCGAAGCAGAAGAAGTGAAGCTCACCTGGCTGGAAGGCAAGCCGACCACGGCGGCCGTCACGACGTGGGGTACGCCGTGGCCGAAGGGCGCCGTACCGGCGAACCAGTCCTTTGCGCTGAAGGCTGCCGACGGCAGCGCTGTACCGCTGCAGAGCTGGCCGACGGCGTACTGGCCGGACGGGTCGCTCAAGTGGAGTGCGCACGCCATCGCGGTGGACGCACCGGCCGAGTCCTACACCCTCGGCCCTGGTACGGCGGCCGCCCCGACGCAGGCCGTCACGGTCAAGCAGGAGACGACCTACATCGACGTCGACACCGGCGTGATCAAGGCGCGGATCCGGAAGAGCGGGTCGGAGCTGATCAGCCAGATCTGGCGTGGTGACGTGGTGATCGCCCGGAAGGGCCAGTTGGTCAATCTCAAGCAGGACAAGATCGCCGAGGACGAGGAAGGCGGCGGCGTCCGGGAACGCTACGAGAGCGACATCCAGAAGGTCACCGTCGAGCAGGCCGGTCCGGTACGTGCTGTGGTGCGCATCGAGGGCCGGCACAAGTCCCGCAAGGGAAAGACGTGGTTGCCGTTATCGGTCCGGCTGTACTTCGCTGCGGGCGCCGAGAACGTGCGGATGGTGCACACGTTCGTGTACGACCGCGATGGCCAGCAGGACTACATCGCAGGGCTCGGTGTCCGCTTCCGGGTGCCGCTGCGCGATGCGGCGTACGACCGTCACGTCCGGTTCGTCGGTGAGGGCCACGGCATGCTTGCCGAGGCGGTGAAGGGCATCACCGGGTTGCGGCGTGACCCGGGTGCCGTCGTACGGGCTGCACAGGTCGCTGGGACCAAGTTGCCCGACCCGTCGACGTGGGACCAGCGGGTGACGACCCGGCTGCGGTACATCCCCGAGTGGGGTGACTACTCGCTGAGCCAGCTGACCGCGGACGGCTTCACGGTGAAGAAGCGGACCAAGAAGGGGTACGGCTGGATCCCGGTCGACCAGGGCAAACGCGCATCCGGCCTCGGGTACGTCGGTGGGGTCAGTGGTGGCTTCGCCTTTGGATTAAGGGACTTCTGGCAGCGGCACCCCACCCAGCTCGACATCCGGGGCGCTGCGACTGAGGAGGCCGAGGTCACGGTGTGGCTGTGGTCGCCGGAGGCCGGTCCGATGGATACGCGGTTCTACCACGACGGCATGGGCCAGGACACGTACCCGGAACAGCTAGAGGGCCTCAACATCACCTATGAGGACTACGAGCCGGCGTTCGGTACGCCGTACGGAATCGCGAGGACCAGTGAGCTGACGTTCTGGGCGCTGGCGGCGACACCGTCGGCTGATCGCCTGGGTGACATGGCTGACCAGGTGCGGACTCCCCCGCAGCTGATCAACCCGGTGGACCAGTTGGTTTCCACGAAGGTGTTCGGTGGCCTCGTCACGCCGGTGGACCGGTCGGTGCCGGCGAAGAAGTCGATCGAGGACCATCTGGACTTCTTGTTCGACTTCTACCGGGGTCAGGTCGAGTCGCGGCACTGGTACGGGTTCTGGGACTACGGCGACATCATGCACACGTTCGACGAGGACCGACTGGTCTGGCGGTACGACGTGGGCGGGTACGCGTGGGACAACTCGGAGCTGTCGCCGGACCTGTGGCTCTGGTACGCGTTCCTGCGATCCGGCCGGGCCGACATCTTCCGGTTCGCCGAGGCGATGACGCGACACACTGGTGAGGTCGACGTCTACCACCTCGGGCAGTGGGCCGGTCTGGGTACGCGGCACGGCGTACAGCACTGGGCTGACAGTGCCAAGCAGCAACGCATCAGTACGGCGATCTACCGGCGCTTCTACTACTACCTGACGGCTGACGAGCGTACTGGCGACCTGCTGTCCGAGCTGGTCGACTCCGACCGCACGTTCCTGGTGCTGGACCCGCTGCGGAAGATCAGGACCGAGCCGTACGAGCCGGACCCGCATGCACTCGCCATCGGCCTCGGCACGGACTGGAGTGGTCTGGCTGCTGCCTGGCTGACCGAGTGGGAGCGTCAGGGTCCCAAGGCTGCGACGGCGAAGGCCAAGCTGCTCGGAACCATGGAGACGATCGGTGCGATGCCGAACGGCTTCGTCACCGGCGGCGGGCTCTACGACCTGGACACCGGGCGGTTCGCACCGGTCACGGAGAAGACGGTCAGTGTGTCGCACCTGAGTGCGATGTTCGGCCAGGTGGAGATCTGCGCCGAGCTCATCGACTTGGTCGACATGCCGGCGTTCGAGGCGGCGTGGCTGCAGTACTGCCGCCTCTTCAACGCCACCCGCGCCGAGCAGACCGAGGAGTGCGGTGCGTACTTCGGCAACCTCATCCTCCGCCAGGGTCACAGCCGTCTCACCGCGTACGCCGCTGTCCGCCTGGACCGGGACGACCTGGCCGCCCGAGCCTGGAAGGAGTTCTACACCGGCGACGGCTACGCCCCGAGCCTCCCGTGGACCGCTGAGGACGTGGAGTCGACCCTCAACCCGACACAGGCCGCCAAGTGGGTCTCCACCAACACCACAGCGTTGTACGGCCTGGCCGCCATCCAGACCCTGGCCCTGGTCGGCGACCAGATCGTGAACCCATGATGCTGACGGCAGGAGTCGCCGGCCTCGCGTTGCTCATGCCAACCACCTACACCTACGACGTACCACCTGGCGACTACGACGTGAAGGTTGTCCTAGGCAATATCCAGGAACCTGCCGAGGTACTCGCGGAAGCGCGGCGGCTGATGGTGTCGAACAGCTCTGATCATGTCCTGCGCTTCACCGTCAACGTCCGTGATCCAGAAGGTCAGCAGAACGGGTTCGGTGGTCCGGGTACGCCCGGCCTCCAGCTCACCGCTACCGGAGCTGAACGGATCACGGTGACACCGGCGTCGCGTCGTACTCAACGGCTCTTCCTGGCCGGGGACTCCACGGTCACCGATCAGGAGACCGCGCCGTACACCGGCTGGGGGCAACGACTCCCCCGGCACTTCCGGCAAGGGTTGTCCGTGGTGAACCACTCGGGCTCGGGTGAGAGCTCGGGGTCGTTCCTGGAGAAGCCGGAGCTGTGGGGTGCGATGCGACCACAGTTGCGGCCGGGTGACGTCGTACTGGTGCAGTTCGGCCACAACGACAAGCAGACGACGGCTGAGCAGTTCCGGGCCAACCTCATCGAGATCGTCTCCGGTATCCGCACCACCGGGGCGACGCCGGTGCTGGTCACGCCGATCGTCCGCCGCTGGTTCACCGGGACCAAGCTCAACTCGACCGGACTGATCGTCAACGGCCTCGGCGTCGATCTACCGGCCGAGATGCGCGCGGTCGCCGCGTCCGAGTGCACGCAGCTGATCGACCTCACCGCACGCACACAGGCCGTCGTCGAAGGCCTCGGCCCGGAAGAGGCCGAGGCCCTCTACCTGACCCGGGAGAAGCGCGACGACACCGACACCTCGGAGTACGGCGCCACAGTCTTCTCCGACTTGGTCGCAACCGACCTGCGCGGGCTTGGCCTGGTCACCAACCGTTACTGGAGGTCTACGGCGTAGTACGCAGCCGCCGGGGCGGGCGAATCACCCTCTCGGGAGGAGGCTACGTAGCTTTTTGCCTGTCAGGGTCTGATCGTGGCCAATCAATCAATGAGGTTCCCTGTTGGCGCTGGGAAGCGCGCGTGGGTCGCGGTGCTGCTGACCGGCGTGCTGGTCTGGCTGCTGGCGGCCGGAGTGACGGCGATCACCGACGACCTGATCCTGATTCCGACCCTGTTCCTGATCGGGAGCTTTCTGGTGCCGGTCACGGTCGTGACCTTCGCGCTGGCTCGTCTGGACGACTGCCGCCTGACCAGCAACGTGGTCCTCAAAGGTTTCCTCGCGGCCGGGACGATCGGGGTCGTCGTGTCCGCGGTGACGGAGATCTACCTGCTGCCGACCGGGGCCGGGCCGGTCGGGAA
This sequence comes from Kribbella steppae, assembly GCF_004342025.1. GTDB lineage: Bacteria > Actinomycetota > Actinomycetes > Propionibacteriales > Kribbellaceae > Kribbella > Kribbella steppae. The sequence continues at coordinate 328,896 of NZ_SLWN01000004.1, forward strand.
TGCGCTCGGGTTCTTCGGCGTCGGCCTGATCGAAGAAGTCTCGAAGGGTGCGGTGCTCGTGGCGGTCGCTTGGCGGGTCGCCGAGCGTACGGTGCACGGAGGAATGGTCCTGGGGGCCACGGTCGGCGCCGGCTTCGCCGCCTTCGAGAGCACGGGATACGCGTTCTGGGCGTATGTCCAGCACACCAATGACCACCCCGAGATGAGCATTCTGCAAACCGAGGTGTCGCGAGCCATGCTCGCCCCCTTCGGCCACCTGACCTGGACCGCGCTGCTCGGTGGTGCGCTGTTCGCAGCTGCCGCGCCGGCCAGGGGCGGGTTCCGCGTCACTCCGCGGGTGATTTGGACGTTCTTGGGGGTCTCGGCACTCCACGGAGCGTGGGACGCGTCGTACGGCTGGGGCATCTGGGTCACCCAGGGAATCACCGGCAACGGATGGATCGCCGACTGGCCGGACGGCACCTACTGGGAGGGTGTCCCGACCCAACGAGAGCAGTGGACCTTCCAGGGGATGTACGACGGCGCCCTCGTCGTCATCGCCCTCGTCGGTATCCTCTGGGTCGTCCACAGCTGGCGCCACGGCAGACATGCCGCCACCAGCGCACCCGCGGCATCCCCACCGGTCAACGCGCCGCCTCGCCAACCATGAGCGCTGCCGCGATGCCAGGGAACTGCACCTAGCTCGCCACGGCCGGGTGGGCGTCAGGCGAAGGGAACAGGCTCAGGACAGCACCGATGAAGAAGCACAGGGCGCCGAGCGCAGTGCACCAGTTCGCGGCGGCCAGGTCGAGTATCGTACCGGTGGATGGGACGACGAATGAGGCGACGGCCGAGATCCCGAACAGCACGCATCCGAGCAGATTCACGGCGGAGGTCGTCCACGCCCGGTCCATCCGCCCCGGGCGGAGGCCCGGTCCGGCCGTGACTCGGTAGGCCAGCGCGCCGGACACGAGAAAGCATGCTGAGCCGAACACATCGGGCGTCCAGATCAGCCGGTTCTCCTGCTGCGTCGACAGGCTTTCCTGCAGGGCGGAGAACGTACTGAGGTTGAACAGCAGAGTGCCGGCGAACTGAATCGCTGCACTCCACCAGGACGGGTCACGACCCCAGCGATGCCCGCGCCGGACGGTTCCCTCCCGCAGTTCCATGGCGGCGGCGAGGGTGAAGAAGACGGAGCCGACGAAGAAGACCATGCCGTCGGCCGCGGCACCCACCAGCTGGACGAACCCGGGGAACGGCCCGATGAAGAAGCAGGCCGACCCGACCGCGAACCCCACGGCGATCGAGCGGTCCCAACCGATCCGGGTGGCCGGCCTCGGGACGGAAACCAGCGCGTGACCTATCACGTGCACACCACCCCCACGCGCCGACCGTAATGGCAGTCCCCGGCCGCGCTCTTCCCCCGGTGTGGATGAACTCAGGCCTTGAGGAGGGCTTCGGCCAGTTCGGCCGGGCGGGTGAAGCACGCCTCGTGGCTGCCCGGTACCGGCACGGGAGCTACTCCGAGCCGGTCGGCGAAACGGCCCCAGCCGAACTCGCCGGGCGGCAGCGCGACATCGTCCTCACCCAGCAGGAAGGCAACCGGTACGCCGAGGGTCTCGCGATCCAGCGGTACGACGGTCTCGGTGAAGTACTGCATCGGCTGCGGCACGAGCAGGCCGTGCGCCATCCGCTGCACGTCCTCCGACGCGTCCGGCATGAACGCGGCCTGCCACACCTCGAAGGGCATCGCGACCGAGTTGTTCCCCGACGCCTGCGCTTGCCCGTCGAACAACGCCTGGTAGTTCGGCGGCACCTCGTCGTACAGGCTCCTGCCCTCGGCCGGCACGAACGCGCTCCAGAACACCAGCTTGCGCAACCGCGCCGCGAGCCGCGGCGCCGCGCCGGTGATCACGTAACCACCCCAGCTGTGCCCGACCAGCGTGACGTCCCGCAGATCCTCGCCCTCGACGAGATCGACGACCGAGTCGACGACATCGGTCAGCGTGTACGGCGTGGGGTCCGCACCGTCCCGCAGTCCGGGCAGGGTCGGAGTCAGTACCCGATGACCCGCGGCTCGGAGCTGCTCGGCGACGGGCCGCCAGGCCCACCCGCCATGCCAGGCACCGGTGATGAGGACAAACGTTCCAGCCATGGCGCACTCCTTCGCGGGGCCCGAGATGCCACGAATCGTGCCACTAGCTCCGACGCCCGTCAATAATTTGACACGCTTTATCGAAGACCGGACGCTCGCATCCTGTGCCTCGGCCTCGGGGAGTCCGGCCAGGACATCGCGTGGCTCGACGCAGGCACCGCGCGGCTGATCCAGCTGGATCAGCCGGGGGTGACTCAGGCGTTGGCGGCTTCCATGATCTCGTCGCTCACGTCGAAGTTGGCGTAGACGTTCTGGACGTCGTCGCTGTCCTCGAGTGCGTCGATCAGCCGGAAGATCTTGCTGGCGCCGTCCGCGTCCAGCTCGACCGTCATCGACGGGACGAACTGCACCTCGGCCGACTCGTAGTCGATCCCGGCGTCCTGCAGTGCGGTCCGGGCCACGACCACGTCGGTGGCCTCGGTGATGACCTCCCAGGACTCACCGAGATCGTTCACCTCGTCGGCACCGGCCTCGAGCACGGCCTCCATCACGTCGTCCTCGGACAGCGACTTCCCGTCCTGCTCCTTGACCAGCACGATGACGCCCTTGCGGTTGAACATGTAGGCGACCGAGTTCGGGTCGGCCAGTGAACCGCCGTTACGGGTCATCGCCGTCCGCACGTCGGCTGCCGCCCGGTTGCGGTTGTCGGTCAGGCACTCGACCAGCATCGCGACACCGTTCGGGCCGTAGCCCTCGTACATGATCGTCTGGTACTCGGCGCCACCGGCTTCGGCGCCGGAGCCACGCTTGACCGCGCGGTCGATGTTGTCGTTCGGGACCGACGACTTCTTCGCCTTCTGGATGGCGTCGTACAGGGTCGGGTTCCCGCCAGGGTCGCCACCGCCCATCCGGGCGGCCACCTCGATGTTCTTGATCAGCTTCGCGAAGAGCTTGCCGCGCCTCGCGTCGATGACGGCCTTCTTGTGCTTCGTGGTGGCCCACTTGGAGTGGCCTGACATGGCGAAACCAACCCTTCTACCGCTTCCAGCGTCTCAGAGTTCGCGCACCAGCTCAGCGAAGTAGCCGTGCAGCCTGGCGTCCCTGGTCATCTCCGGATGGAACGACGTGGCCAGCAGCCGATCGTGGCGAACCGCGACGATCCTACCCGCGGCCGGGCCCGAGCTCACCGTCGAGAGTACCTCGACGTCCCGGCCGACCCGCTCCACCCACGGTGCCCGGATGAACACGGCGTGGTACGGCGTGTCGAACGCGGCGAAATCCAGGTCGGCCTCGAACGAGTCCACCTGCCGCCCGAACGCGTTCCGCCGTACCGTCACATCCAGTCCGCCGAGGGTCTCCTGGCCGTCGATCCCGCCGGTGATCTCGTTCGCCAGCATGATCATCCCGGCGCAGGTGCCGAACACCGGCATCCCGTCCGCGATCCGCTTCTGCAGCGGCTCGAACAGCTCGAACGCGCGGGCCAGCTTGTCCATCGTGGTCGACTCGCCACCCGGCAGCACCAGCGCGTCCACCTGCTCGAGCTCAGCAGGCCGCCGTACCGGCCGGGCCTCGACGCCGACCTGGTTCAGCATGGCCACGTGCTCACGCACGTTGCCCTGCAATGCGAACACACCGATCACGGTCACAAGGTCACCCTTCGCTGCCAGTCGAGCGTTACCTCGATCCGGCCTTCGTCGAAAACGGCTGGGAGGTCGTTGTCGTTGAGGAGCGCGAGTACGTCGTCCAGCAACGGCTCACCCGGAGCGACGTTGGCGGTGTCGGGATGCCAAAGCTTGAGCTCGAGCATCCCGAAGTCCACGGCGTGCCAGACGTCGGTGTCGGTGAAGAACACCAGGCCCTTCGGATCCGCGGCAGCCACGAGCGCCTTCTTGGCCGCGTGGTGGTCCGACGTGTAGCGGACCACCACCACTCCCCGCTTCTCGAGCTCGTCCAGTACGGCGTCCAACCGGTCGGGATCCGTGGTCGCCGGCCACGCCTTGGCGTCCGCGTCGAGGTCGATCACCGCTTCACCGATCAGCAGCGGCACCAGGGCGGTCGCTTCGATCGACGGCGCATCCTCCTGGACGGCCTCGGTCAACGCAGCCGTGATGGCGGCATGATCGGCGTACCCGGACCGCACCAGGACGCGGGCCAGACCCCGCAGCTCCCGGGCGGTCCGCTCGTCCACCGCCAGCAGACCTTCCGGCGTCGTCACCAGCCGCGCTCGGCGAGACGGTGCGGCTGCGGGATCTCGTCGACGTTGATGCCGACCATCGCCTCACCCAGGCCGCGGGACACCTTGGCGAGCACGTCCGGGTCGTCGTAGAAGGTGGTCGCCTTGACGATCGCCTCGGCGCGCTGGGCCGGGTTGCCCGACTTGAAGATGCCGGAGCCGACGAACACACCCTCGGCGCCGAGCTGCATCATCATCGCGGCGTCGGCCGGGGTGGCGATACCGCCGGCGGTGAACAGCACGACCGGGAGCTTGCCCGCCTGCGCGACCTCCTTGACCAGCTCGTACGGCGCCTGCAGCTCCTTGGCCGCGACGTACAGCTCGTCCTCGGGGAGGCCCTGCAGCTTGCGGATCTCCTGCCGGATCTGGCGCATGTGGGTGGTCGCGTTGGAGACGTCACCGGTGCCGGCCTCGCCCTTGGAGCGGATCATCGCCGCACCCTCGGTGATCCGGCGCAGCGCCTCGCCCAGGTTGGTCGCACCACACACGAATGGCACGGTGAACTGCCACTTGTCGATGTGGTTGGCGTAGTCGGCCGGGGTGAGCACCTCGGACTCGTCGATGTAGTCGACCCCGAGGCTCTGCAGCACCTGCGCCTCGACGAAGTGACCGATCCGGGCCTTGGCCATCACCGGGATCGAGACGGTGCTGATGATGCCGTCGATCATGTCCGGGTCGCTCATCCGGGAGACGCCGCCCTGCGCACGGATGTCGGCCGGGACCCGCTCCAGCGCCATCACCGCGACGGCACCGGCGTCCTCGGCGATCTTGGCCTGCTCAGGGGTGACCACGTCCATGATCACGCCGCCCTTGAGCATCTCGGCCATACCGCGCTTGACCTTCGCGGTGCCGGTCTGAGGGCCGGTCTGAGGGCCGGTCTGGGGGGTCTGGTTCTCGCTCACTACATCCTCCTGGTCGTGGGGCTCAGTTCCAGGTTAGGGGGCAGGAGGCACCAATCTTCAGTCCACCTCAGATCAAGTGGACTGAGTGATGGCCTCCGACAGCCGGGCGACGACCAGCCTGAGCGTGGCCGGCGGTGCGGTGAACGGGATCCTGATGTGCCGGCGGTCCGTCCCGTCCGGTGTGAACAGGTCCCCGGCACCCAGCAGCAGCCCGTGTTCACGGGCCTTCTCCAGCACTCGCCGCGACCTGGTCTCCGTCAACTCCAGCCACAACGTCATGCCACCTGTCGGCGTGGGCCACGCCACACCGTCGAGTGTCTTGAGTCCAGTCTCCAGGGCGGCCAGGTTGGCCCGCAGCCGGGTCCGGCGCCGACCGATCACCCGGTCGAGGCGGCCGAGGATCGCCTGTGCGAGGAGGTCGTCCAACGCGCTGGGCGACGCCACACTGAGCTGTGCGGCGGTGTTGATGCGTCTCCTGAGCTGTTTGCCGGTGCGAACCCAGCCGACGCGCAGTCCACCCCACACCGTCTTCGAGAGTGACCCAACACTCACAGTCCGCGGGTAGCGACTCAGTGGCTCGGCCTGCTCGCCACTGGCCAGCCAGAGTGGCCTCATGGTCTCGTCACTGATCAGAGCAGCGCCGTACCTGCGAGCGATCTCTACCACCGCCGTACGACGGTCAGCCGGGAGGCTGAGACCGGTGGGGTTGTGGTTGTCCGCCTGGAGGTAGATGACCTTGGGGCGGTGCCGTCTGCAGAGGTGCGTGAGTTGGTCCGTGTCCCACACACCGGCAGGCCAGCCGGCCACGTCCAGGCGGTGTTTGCGGAGTAGGTCGAAAGCAGCCGGGTACGTCGGAGTCTCGGTGATCGCTACACCCGGTCCTAGGTCCAGACCGGCCAGTGCGGCGTTGAGGCCTGCTGCGGCTCCCACGGTCAGGGTGAGCTGGTCCGGCTCGGTCGGTACGCCTTCTGTGGTGAGTCGCTCGGCTAGCGCCGTACGGAGGTCCAATGAACCGCCGGGCGGTGGTCCGTCGCCACCCATGGCCTGCGGCAGGCTGTCCTCGACGATCTGCGCGGCCACCTCGGCCACGTCGTGCGGCGCAGCGGTCGTCGCGAACCGCAGGTCCAGCAGCGGCTGGTCCCCCGCTGTCACGGTCGACGCCGGCGCGATCGGGTCCAGCAGCCGGTCGAGCGGTCGCACGACTGTCCCGGAACCGCGTTTGGTCTCCAGTACGCCGTCCGCCCGCAAGTGATCCAACGCCCGTACGACGGTCACCCGACTGAGCCCGAGCCGCTCCGCCAACACCCGCTCCGACGGCAACCGCGAACCGATCGACAGGTCGCCACGCTCGATCCGCCGCAGCACGAGCGCCTCGACCTGCTCGGTCTTGGTCCCGTCCACCGGATCGAGATCACCCTCGCGCCACATAAGTCCAGTCTGACACAACTGGCCTGACACCCAGGGCGCATGAGGTCACTCTCACGACTCCAGGAGGTGCTGTGCGCGGTGGGACTGTCGGTGGTGGGTGTGAAGATCTAGGCATGGACGAGCGGTGGGCGATTGCGCCGGAGGAGGGTGGCGGGGCGGTGCTCGTCGCCCTGCAGCCGGACGGTCAGCCCGCCGGTCCTCTACTGCATGAGCCGGACCTGGCGGCCGCCGTAGGTTCACGTCCGCAGGTGACCCGATGGGTCTGGCGGTCGACCTCGGAGATCTACCCACGCTTGCTGCAGAGCGGCGTACGCGTGGAGCGCTGCTACGACATCGAGAACAGCGAAGGCCTCCTCCTCGGCCACGAAGGCCGGCTGGGTGAGCCACGCTCGGCGGCCGCAGCGTGGGCACGGCTGAGCGGCGCGCCGGTGCCACCAGATCCGCCGTTGCGCGCCGTCGTACCAGGTGAGCAGTCGTCGCTCTTCGAGATTCAGGGGGAGCCGGTCTCCTTCGAAGGCTTGTTGAAGGTGTACGCCGACCAGCTGCGGCGGCATCACCTCACTGAGCACCCGGATCGAATGCGGTTGCTGACGGCATCGGAATCGTCCGGGATGCTGATCGCCGCGGAGATGGATCGGGCCGGGTTGCCGTGGAGCGCATCGGCGCACCGTGAAGTGTTGGCCGAGTTGCTCGGCGAACGGTTCGGCGGGACTGGGGAGCCGCGACGGTTGACCGAGTTGGCGGACGAGGTGTCGGCCGCCTTTGGTCGGCGGGTGCGTCCTGACCTGCCGGCCGACGTACTGAAGGCGTTCAAGTCGGCCGGGTACCAACTGAAGTCGACTCGGCGCTGGGAGTTGGAGACGATCGACCATCCGGCGGTCGCGCCACTGGTCGAGTACAAGAAGCTCTATCGCATCTACACCGCGAACGGCTGGTCCTGGCTGCATGACTGGGTCCACGACGGCCGCTTCCGGCCCGGCTTCCTCCCGGGCGGGACAGTCTCCGGCCGCTGGATCACGAACGGCGGTGGCGGTCTGCAGATCCCGAAGGTCATCCGCCGAGCGGTCGTCGCCGACCCGGGCTGGCGCCTCGTCGTCGCGGACGCCTCCCAACTCGAGCCACGCATCCTCGCCGCGATCTCCCGCGACCAGGCCTTGATGGAGGTAGCGAGCTCAGCTGGCGATCTCTACAAATCGGTCTCGGACCAGGCGTTCTCCGGTGACCGTGCGATGGCGAAGCTCGCCGTACTCGGCGCCATCTACGGACAGACCTCCGGCGACGGCCTCAAGAACCTCGCCATGCTCCGCAAGCGATTCCCGCAAGCAGTCGCGTACGTCGACGATGCCGCCCGCGCCGGCGAAGAAGGCCGCCTCGTCCGCACCTGGCTGGGCCGCACCTGCCCACCCGCCGGCGCACCCCTGGACGACGCCCTGCTGGAAGGCCCACCAGCCGACGAACCTCAGACTGACGCCCGCCACGCCCGAGCCCGTGGCCGCTTCACCCGCAACTTCGTAGTCCAAGGCTCCGCCGCCGACTGGGCCCTCCTCCTCCTGGCCGCCCTCCGCCAATCAATTGCAGACATGAAAGCCGAGTTGGTCTTCTTCCAACACGACGAAGTCATCGTCCACTGCCCCGCCCAAGAAGCCGACCAGGTAGCCGCCGCAATCCAATCCGCCAGCAACCTCGCCGGCACCCTGACCTTCGGCCCCACCCCCACTCACTTCGCCTTCACCACCGCCACCGTCCAAAACTACGCCGACGCGAAGTAGCTGCCGCGGGTGTCAGTCGAGGTCGGCGAAGTCGGTTGCTGCCAACGCATTCAACGCAGTGGCGATCGCGTCTCGGGTGACCTCGGGGACCACCAGGAGGTTCGGCAGGGCGAAGTAGCCCGAGATGCGGAGCTCGTCTGCGACCTCCTGGCTCAGGCGGGTCGGATCGTAGACCGTCAGGTTCCACCGGCGCGGACCGCTGCGAACGACGAGGTCGACCAGGTACCCCTTGGCCTCGGTCTCCAGTTCATACCCATCGAGAGACGCCGGGTATTCAACCTCATAATCAGCGGACACCACATTCACCCTGTTTCTTTCGTCGGCAGGTGGGCCGGGAGGCCATAGGCGGGGAAGTCGGTGAGCTGGAAGGCGGTCATTTCGGCGATCAAGCCGCCTTCTATTCGGAAGACGTCGAAGCCGAAAGGGTGGTAGACGGTGTCGCCGGGGGTTTGTACGTAGGTGGCGAGGGTGGGTTGGTGGTTGAGGGTGGTGGGGAGGAAGCGCCAGTGGCCTCGGTAGGCGTTGCCGGTGGGGTCCAGGTTGGCGGCGAGCGAGCGGACGGCGTCGCGGCGGCCTTGGAACCAGAACGGGTACGGCGGCATCGTGATGCGGATGTCTTCGTGCATGAGGGCGGCCAAGGCGTCGGGGTCGGCTGCGTCCCAGGCGGCCATGTACTTGCGGAGCAACTCTTGCTCGACGGCGGTTGACGAGGTGGCTGACCACTCCAACCGGTGAGGTGGGAGGTGGTCGCGGAGGACCGGGCGGGCGCGTTGGAGGGCGGAGTTCACAGCTGCAACGGTCAGCGAGACGGCCTCGGCGGTTTCCCGGGCCGACCAGCCGAGGACGTCGCGGAAGATGAGTACGGCACGTTGGCGGGGCGGCAGGTGCTGGATCGCGATCAAGAACGCCAGCTCGATGGTTTCCCGTCGTACGACGACAGCGTCCGGCTCCTCCGAGCGATCCAGGAGTACGTCGGGGAACGGCTGCAGCCAAGGCACATCCTCGCGGGGTGGCAAGGCCGTGGCCGGGAAGGACGCAGGCTCGAGCTGATATGGGAGGACTCGTTGCGGACGTCGTACGTCGTCGATGCAAGCGTTGGTGGCGATGCGATACAGCCAGGCGCGCAGCGAAGAGCGGCCCTCGAACCTCTCCCGAGACTTCCAGGCACGGAGGAACGTCTCCTGGACCATCTCCTCGGCGTCGTCGTACGAGCCGAGCATCCGGTAGCAGTGCACCAGCAACTCGTGCCGATAGCGCTCAGCCAAGTCCTCGAAGTTCAACTCCCGTCCTCCAACTCGATCGTGCCGGGCATCGGCGCGTGACCCGCCAACCGCAACCAACTGACCAGCCGCCGCCGGCGCAGATCACGCGTCGACACCACGATGTCGTTGTGGAACCGACGCGCCAACTGGACCCGCCGCATCGCCAGACTCAGCTCCCCGGCCCACGGTTCCACCTCGGTGCTGGTCGCATTGATCGCCCGGGTCAGCGCGGACTCCCGCTGCTCACGCTCGTCCACCGACGCGGTCCGCGCCCGATGGGCAGCGTCCAGCAGCAACAGCGACGACGCCGGATCGAGAATCCCGGCACCCGCCAACTCCGCAACCAGCGCCGCCCGCCGAGCCAACTCCATCTCCAATGACGCCCGCGCACTCTCGACCCGGTGATGCAGCCGATCCAACCGCCCGGCCGTCCAACTCGCATACGCCCCGAGCAAAAGCAGCCCGACGGCAACCACGACCAGCACCCACGACAGACTCACGGCCGCGCGGCAGGGAGCTCGATCTGGAAGGTGCACCCGCCGGGAACGTTGCTGACAGCAATAGTTCCGTCATGGGACTCGACGATGCCGCGGGCAATGGCGAGGCCCAGACCGGCGCCGCCGTCGGTCGGGGTTCGGCCCGCGTCACCGCGCCAGCCGACGTCGAAGACCCGTTCCAGATCCTCGGCAGGTATGCCCCCGCAGGCGTCGGTGACCGCGAGACTGACGTCACCGTCCGCCGAGCGGTCAACGGACAAAGTGACCGTTTCCTCCGGCTTGGTGTGGCGGATCGCGTTGTCGACCAGGTTCGTCACCGCGCGGGTCAGCTCGTCCGGATCTCCTTGTACGGCGAGCCGATCGTCATCCGCCGGCGTCGACACGACGAGCCGAACACCCGAGACCCGCGCGTGCTCACCGCTCTCCCCCGCGACATCGTCCGCCAACTCTCGCAACGACACAGCCGCCCGCCGCCGGGGCGCCGGGGCCGACGACAATCGCGACAGCTCGAACAGGTCGTCCACCAGCCCGGTCATCCGATCGACCGTCGCGCGCATCTGCCGCAATGCCACCGGTACGTCGTCGATCACCCCGTCCTCGAGTCCCTCCGACACGGCCCGCAAACCGGCCAGCGGCGTACGCAGGTCATGAGACATGAAGGCGACCAACTCGCGCCGGCTGTCCTCCAACGCATGCTCACGTTCGCGCGACGCGGCCAGCCTCATCCGCGTCATCTCCAGCTCGTCCGTCAACGCCGCCAACTCGGCCGGCACAGTCCCGGTCGACGCAGCAGCAGGAGCGTCGTACGACGTACCAAGCTGACGCAACCGTCGTCCCACATCACGTGAGCCGGTGGTGATCCAGTGCCCGATCAGCACCGACAACGCCACCCCGAGCAGGGCCGAGAACGCCAATGTCCACAGCACCACGAGCGAGTCGTGGGCCGAGATGAACATCGCCCGCACGCTCTGCAGTACGGCGGCCAGCGCGGCGGCCATCGGCACCAGCGCCGCCACGATCATCGCCGTCCGCAACGAACGACGCCGGAACTGCCACAGGATCGCGGCCCCGATCGCCGCCACCACAAGAGTCCACAGGGTGGTCAGCGCGAGGATCGTGACGGTGTCGCGGTTCATCCCGATTCACCCGCGAGGCCGGGTTCACCGACGAAGCGATAGCCGGTCCGCGGGACCGTGAGCACCAGCCGGGGATCGGACGGATCGGCCTCGATCTTCTCCCGCAGCCGCCGGACGTGGACCGTCACGGTCGAGGAGTCACCGAAGTCCCAGCCCCAGACCCGGCGCAGCAGTTCGGCCTTCGTGTACGCCTTGCCTGGATGCGACACCAGATACGTCAGCAGATCGAATTCACGGTGCGTCAGCGACAACTCCCGACCGTCCAGGTAAGCGATCCGCGCCGCGGTGTCGATCGTGACCGGACCGGCGCTCAGCTTGGTCGGTCTCAGGTCGAGCCCGGCCAGCCGCTCCTCGCGCCGCAGCATCGCCTGCACCCGCAACGTCAGCTCCCGCGGACTGAACGGCTTGACCACATAGTCGTCGGCCCCGACCTCCAGCCCGACCAGCCGATCCTCCTCCTCGCCGCGCGCCGACAGCATGATCACCGCGGCACCGTCATCGGCCGCGCGCATCCGCCGCAGCACCTCCAGCCCGGACAGGCCGGGCAGCATCACGTCCAGCACGACGACCGACGGCTTCCACTGCTGCCACACCTCGACCGCCGCGACCCCGTCGGCGACCACGCGGGCGTCGTACCCGGCCTTGGTCAGGTACGCCGAGACGACGTTGGAAACGGTCGGGTCGTCGTCCACCACGAGCACTCGAGTAGCCACGGCTAGAGCGTAGATCGTCCGGGCGGAGATCACAGTGCGTCACGACCCGGTTGTGGATACCAGTTTGACGAGGCGGTGGACGCACACCAACACTGAGCGGCGTGACGAAACGCATCGCCCTCGCGACCTCGGCCGCCCACCCCGAGTTGCACGAGCACGACCTCCCACTCGTCGACGCGCTCCGCGCCACCGGTCTGGACCCGGTCGCCGAGGTGTGGACCGACCCGTCCGTCGACTGGTCGGCGTACGACGCAATCCTGCTGCGCTCGGTGTGGGACTACCACGTCCGGTACGACGAGTTCACCGAATGGCTGAGCCAGGTCGACAAGGCCGGCGTACCGGTGTTCAACGACAGCGGCCTGGTGCGCTGGAACGGTGACAAGCAGTATCTGGTCGAGATCCGCGAGCGCGGAGTGGCGATCGTGCCGTCGCAGATCGCGGCCGGCGCGTGCCTGCGGGAGGTGGTCGCCGGGCTGGACGGCCAGGAGATCGTCATCAAGCCCACGGTGGGCGCCGCCGCCCTGCACACCGTCCGCGGTGTCGCCGGCTCCGACGAGCTGAGCCGGGCGATGGACGACCTCCCGGACACGGTCTACCTGGTGCAGCCGTTCCTGTCCGAGATCCTGACCGACGGCGAGTGGTCGCTGATGTTCATCGACGGCGAGTTCACCCACGCCGTCGTCAAGCGCCCGGCAGCTGGTGACTACCGGGTCCAGGTGATGTTCGGCGGCGAGGCGACCGTGACCGACCCGTCGCCGGCCGTGCTCGAGAGCGCACGTACGGCACTGGCCGCGGCCGGCTCCCCGCCGCTGTACGCACGCGTCGATGGCGTGGTCGTCAATGGCCGCTTCCTGCTGATGGAGCTGGAACTCATCGAGCCCTACCTCTTCCTGCCGGAGTTCCCGGAAGCGACGGAGAAACTGGCCGCGGCGGTCGCCAAGCGCGTCTAACTTGCTGCCGTCTCCGGGTGCCCCCGGCGGCGGCCGTACAGGAGGGTCTCGCCGGCCGCGGTGCCGGTGAACTTGGTCCGGCGGGCCCACTCGCGGCACTCGGCCAGCACCGGGCACGAGGTCAGACAGAGCTGGCGGGCCTTGCGCTGCTCCCAGGGCGTCGCCGTCTCGTCGTAGGCAGGTGCCTGACCGATACAGGCGGCCCGGCTCATCCAGCGGTCGGCGGGATCAACGATCACTGTCAGGGTCGGCCTCATGACAAAACGGTAGGCGCCACCGCGACCGGTCTGGACCGCGTCTCGCCATATGAGAGTTTGTTGACTGATTTAATAGACAAATAGAGTCGGAACCATGCCGACGCTCGAGGACATCCAGCAGGCCGCCGACCAGCTCCAGGGCCGCATCCACCGCACCCCGATCCTGACCTCGAGCGCTCTCGACGAACGCTTCGGTGGCACGCTCCTGCTCAAGGCCGAACTGTTCCAGAAGACCGGCAGTTTCAAGGTCCGCGGACTGCTCACCAAGCTGCTCCGGCTCAGCCCCGAGGATCGCGACCGCGGTGTCGTCACCGTCTCGGCCGGGAACGCGGCCGGCGCCCTCGCCTGGGCTGCGCGGAATGCCGGCGTTCCGGCCACCGTGGTGATGGCGACGACCGCCGTACCGGCGAAGATCGACGCGGCCCGCGGGTACGGCGCCACGGTCGAACTCGTCGAGGGTGACCTGATGGCGCAGTACGAGTTGATCCGGGACGAGCGGAAGCTGACCGGTGTCCACCCGTTCGACGACGAGGACGTGATCACCGGTCACGGCAGCCTCGGCCTGGAACTGCTCGAAGAACGCCCGGACATCGACACGGTCCTGGTCCCGATCGGCGGCGGCGGACTCATCTCCGGCGTCGCGCTGGCGGTGAAGCTCGTGAAGCCCGAGATCCGCGTGATCGGCATCGAGCCGGAGCAGGCCGACGTCGTCAGCCGCAGCCTCGCGGCCGGCGAACCACAGAAGCTGCCGACCGCCCGATCGATCGCCGATGGCCTGGCCGCACCGGTCTGCGGCACGCGCAACTTCCCGCTCATCCAGCAGTACGTCGACACCGTCGTCCGCGTGAGTGAAGAGGCGCTCCTGGAAGCGACCCGACTCGTCATGTCCCGCACCAAGCTCGCCCTCGAGCCGGCCGCTGCCGCACCCTTCGCGGCGCTGCTCGAAGGCAGCATCCACTTGGAGGGCACGACCGCCTCCGTCGTCAGCGGCGGCAACCTCGACGTGTCGAAGCTGGTGCTCTAGGCAGGAGCCAGCGCACGTGCGTCGGACTTGACCCCGTCGCTCGGGTCGTCGATCACGTCGCCTTGGCGGACCGGGTCGTTCTCCGGCAGCAGGATGTCGCGTGACACCACCAGCATCAGCCAGAGCGTCCCGGCCATCCGCAGGATCACCGACAACCAGTAGATCCGGTCCGGCTGGTCCGGATTCCCGGGCGCCAGGAATTGGGCCAGATGCATCCAGACCAGCATCCAGTAGAAGCATTCGCACGCCTGCCAGATCAGCCAGTCCCGCAACCGCGGCCGGGCCAGCGCCACCAGCGGCAGCAGCCACAGCACGTACTGCGGTGAGTACACCTTGTTGACCAGCAGGAACGCCGCCACCACCAGGAACGCGAGCTGTGCGAACCGAGGCGGCCGCGGCGCCATCAGGCCGAGGATCGCGATCGACAGGCAGAGCCCGGCGAAGATCACGATGTTCAGCTGGTTCACGTCCGCGACCTCGTGCTTGGCCAGCTTCAGCACGTACCAGATCGAGCCGTAGTCGCTCTCCCGCTGATCGTTGAACGTCCAGAACGACATCCACTCGTTCTTCGCCAGCAGGTAGATCGGCGCGTTGACCAGACCCCAGGCGACGATTGTGGCCACAGTCGCCTGGAACCACGGCCACAGCTTCCGGCCCCGGATGCACACGATCAGCAGCGGCCCGAGCAGCAGGAACGGGTAGAACTTCGCCGCCGTCCCCAGCCCGAGCAGGATGCCGAACCAGATCGGCCGGCCCCGCGACCAGGCGAACATCGCACCGGACGTCAGCGCCACCGCGAACAGGTCCCAGTTGATCGTCGACGTCAGCGCGAGGACCGGCGCGGCGGCGACGTACAGCGCATCCAGCGGCTGCCCACGGGCCGCGCCGGGACGTGTCTCCACCCCGCGCGCGGTGGCCACGGTCAGGCCGACGATGAGCAGCGCGCACAGGAACAGCATGATCACGTTGACCAGGAAGAAGACGCCCGCGGTGTCGCGCTTCTCCTCGGCGGTCAGATCCTTCTTCGGGTCGCCGGTGATCACCCAGGTGGCCCGGGCCGCGACCTCCATGAACCCGCCGGTCAGCACCGGGTACTCGAGCACCGGGTAGTTGCCGGTGTCGAGGAACGGCCGGTTGCCCTCGGCGAACCCGCGCTCCTGGTACAGGAACCCGATGTCGGAGTAGCACAGCGCCTTGAACGGCCGCCAGCTCTGCCGGTCCCAGCCGGCGTCCATACACGGCGCCTTCTGCAGTACGCCGAGCGCGAAGGTGACCGTGCACACCGCCAGCGCGATCCGCAGCGGCGTCCACCAGGACGAGCTCAGCCGGGCGAACCGGCCCAACGGCCCACCGAGCCCCACTGTCAGGCCGGCAACGGACGGGTCGGCCTCCGACGGGGACAGCCGGTCCGGCGCGTCCTGGCTACGTGCTCCGGTCACGGGGGGCATCATCTCCTATCCGCTCGACCGACGACCAGGGCAGGCTACCGGATCACCCGGGAGGTGGGCCGGAGCTCTCGCGGGCCTGCAGTTTGGGGGTGGAGTAGAGGTGCGCGGCCGGCTCGGCGCCCTCGAGAAGATCGAACAGCCGGGTCGCCACTTCGGCGCCGTACCCGACGACGTCGTGGCTCATCGCGGTCAGGGTCGGGTGGGTGATCCGGCAGAGTGCCGAGTCGTCCCAGGCGATCAGCGTGACCTCGTCGGGGCAGCGGACGCCGAGGTTGCCGAGTGTCGACAGACCGGCCACCGCCATCAGGTCGTTGTCGTAGATGATCGCGGTCGGTGGCGTCGCGGACGACATCAACTGCCGGGTCGCGCTCGCGCCCTGATCGCCGGAGAAGTCCGTGTGCACGACTTCCGCGGAGAGCCCGGTACGACGGACTGCCGCGGCGTACGCCTGGTCGCGGATCCAGACGTGTCCGTGGTCGGGCGGTCCGGCGACCCGGGCGACGCGGTGGTGCCCGAGCTCGGCGACATGGTCGACCGCTTCCGACATGGCCGTCGTACTGTCGGTCCAGACGCACGTCAGTCCCTCGGCCAGGGACGGGTCGCCGACCAGGACGGTCGGCAGGCCGAGTTCCTTCAGCAGCGGAATGCGTGGGTCGTCGGCCTTGATGTCGACCACCACGACGCCGTCCACGCGCTTTTCCCGGGACCATTTCCGGTACGCCGCGAGTTCTTCCTCCGTGCCCGGGACGGTCCGCAACGCCAAGGCGTAGGACCGCTCGCTCAGAACACCTTCCAGTCCGCCGACGAAGGCCATGTAGAACGGCTCTTCACTGAGCGTCTGGGCCGGCCGGGCGAGGATGAGCCCGAAGGTCTCGCTGCGCGCGACGGACAGCTGCCGGGCCACCGGGTTCGGCACCCACTCGAGCTCCTCGGCGACCTTCAGCACCCGGGCGCGGGTCTCCTCCGACACCCCGGGCTGACCGTTCAGCGCGTACGAGACGGCCCCTTTCGACACCCCTGCCCGCCGGGCGATCTCCCGGATCGTCACCCGTGCCATCCGCGCCTCCTCAGGTCACGGTCCAGAAACTTACCCGACTTTCGGTCTTGTCGTCACTGAACCGGTCCAGTACCGTCCCGTTCACTGAACTGAACCGGTCCAGTCAAATGCATTTCCGCCCGCCCATCCACCCATTCTTTTTCGACCGGAGGACCGCGTCATGCCCGGGTCACCGGCTGGCCGACCAAGGACGACCTGTACTCGTTCCCGGCCACCTGGAAGGCCTGGGACAGCGGGATCGTGGTGCAGAACCTGACCCCAGTAAAATAAGGGGCCAAGTAGATGCGCTGTTACCTGCACAAGGCGGGGTTCTACGTCGTCGCCCTGTGGGCCGCGCTGACGCTGAACTTCTTTCGGACAAAGTGGCAGTGGCAAGTCGACGATCGCCAAGTTGCTGCTCCAGTTGCAACGTCCATCGGCCGGCTCGATCCTGCTGGACGGTCAGCCGGTACGACGCTCAGGCCTGCGCGACTATCGCCGTACGGGGCAAATGGTCTTCCAGGATCCGTTCACTCGATCGACCATCACCTGGCCCGGCCGTTGCAGCTGCATGGGAAGGGGAAGGACGGCGTCCACGAGCTGCTCGAGCGGGTCCAGCTCACGCCGGCCGAGGTCATGGCTCAGCGGCGGCCCGCATGAGTTGACTACACCAAGCTGCTCCTCCAGGCCTCCCCCGACCCAGAGAAGCACTTCAGTCGGTCCTAGGCTCCAGCACGCCAAGCCAGGTGGTGAGCAACTTCTCCAACTGCGCGGCGTCATCCGGAGTCAGCGCTTCGAGCAGCCGCCGCTCGTTGGCCATATGAGCAGTGAACGCCTGGTCGAACAGGCGACGCCCGGTCGGTGTCAGGCGGACGACACGACCACGACCGTCGGCGTCACTGCGCCGTCTCTCCACCAGACCGGCCTGCTCGAGCCGATCGACCCGCTTGGTGACCGCACCGGTCGTCACCATCGTGTGCAGCGCGATCTCACCAGGCGCCCGCTCGTACGGCGTACCGGCCCGACGCAATGCGGCGAGTACGTCGAACTCCCCCTCGGTCAGGCCGTACTTCGCGTAGAGCAGCGTCAGCTCACCGGTCAGGTGGTTCGCGATCCGGTGCAGCCGGCCGATCACTCCTTGTGGACTCGTGTCGACGTCCGGCCGCTCGACTCGCCACTCCGCCTGGATCCGTGCCACGTGGTCTTCGGTCACCGGTACAGCATATCTTCCCAGGAAGATATAATAGTTTCCATGGAAAATATCTTCCGCTGGGTGCTCGTCACCGCGATCGCTCCGATCGCGTGGGGCACGAACTACTTCGTCACCCACGAGTACTTGCCGGCCGGTTATCCCCTGTACGGCGCCCTCTTCCGCGCCCTGCCGGCCGGATTGCTGTTGCTGTGCATCGCCCGCCGCCTCCCCCGCGGGGCGTGGTGGTGGCGGTCGTTGGTGCTTGGCGTCTGCAACATGGGCGCCTTCTTCGCGCTGATCTACGTCGCCTCGCAGCTCCTGCCGGTCAGCCTGGCCTCGACGATCATGTCCGCGACCCCACTGACCATGGCCCTCTTCGCCTGGGCCCTGCTCGCGGAGCGCCCGACCCTGCCCGTGCTCATCGGCGCCGCCGCCGGAATCACGGGCGTGTGTCTGATGCTCGGCGCCGGCGCAACCTCTGTGGACCTCCGCGGCGTAGCAGCCTCGATCGCCGCGCTGCTCATGTCTTCGTGCGGCTACATCCTCACCAAGAAATGGGGCCGAGCCGCCAGCCCGCTGGCCACCACCTCCTGGCAACTCATCGCCGGCGGCCTTGTCCTCATCCCGTTCGCCGTGACGATCGAGGGCCGGCCACCGTCCCTGGACCTACCGGCCCTCGCCGGCTTCGCGTACGTCGGCCTGATCGCCACCGCCCTGGCCTTCACCGCCTGGTTCACCGGCCTCCGCCACCTGCCCGCTGCCACCGTCGGCCTGATCGGCTTACTGAACCCGGTCACCGGCGTACTCCTGGGAACAACCCTGTCCGGCGACATGCTCACCGTCCCGCAACTTCTCGGGATGACACTGGTGCTTCTCGGCATCACGCTCGCCCGACCGCGACGCGAGACGACCGTTGCGTCACCGGTGGCCGAGCCACCTAAGGTTTATCGATGAACCTGCGCTGGAGCACGCCCGAGCTGACGTTGACCTTCACTCTCGATGACGGTCCGGTGCGGGTGACCGCCGGGGATGCGGGCGTCGTGCCGAGCCAACCGTTGGTGGAGGTATCAGCGATCGGGTACGGGCGATCTCCCGGCACGAACCGGCATGTCGACACGATCCTGGGTCAGCGCCTGCGGTACGTGCGCCACGACGACAGTGGATCCACGTTGCGCATCGTCCAGGAAGACGCCGAGACCGGTCTGCGGATCACCAGTGTGTTCGAGGCGCGAGCCGGCGTACGGGCGTGGTCCGAGGCATCGATGACCGGGCCGGGCTCGCTCGAGCTGGACTTCCTGTCGTCCCTGGTCGTCGGGCTCGAGTCGGTCGATGCGGATCTGCACTCGGCGGCCAACGACTGGATGGCTGAGAACCGGTGGTCGGTCCAGCCGTTGCGCTCGGGCGGTGTTCCGCAGATCGTCCGCGATCCGCACTATCCGGTCGCGAAGAGCCGTCATGCGCTGACCAGCACCGGTTCCTGGTCGACCGGTGAGCGGCTGCCGGTCGGCGTACTGGTCGATCGGAGCACGCCGTACGCACTCGGCTGGCAGGTCGAGCACAACGGGCCCTGGCATGTCGAACTCGGCGAGAACCAGCGTGGCGGTTACCTGTTGCTCAGCGGGCCGACCGATCAGGAACACCAGTGGACCGTCCGGCTGACCGCGGACGAACCGTTCACCACCGTGCCCGTCTCCCTCGTCGCCGCGACCGACCGCGACAGCGCGTTCGCGGCGCTCACCCGGCAACGCCGCGCGCTGCGGATGCGCCGGCCGGTGGACGACCGGATGCCGGTGATCTTCAACGACTACATGAACACGCTGATGGGCGACCCGACGACCGAGAAGTTGCTGCCGCTGATCGACGCCGCGGCCGAGGTCGGCGCCGACTACTTCTGCATTGACGCCGGCTGGTACGCCGAGGGCCACTGGTGGAGCACCGTCGGCGCGTGGCAGCCGTCGACCACCCGCTTCCCGAACGGCGTCGGCGAGGTGATCGACCGGATCCACAAGCGCGGTCTGGTGCCGGGGTTGTGGCTTGAGCCCGAGGTGATCGGTGTCGACGCACCGATCGCGTCGGTACTGCCCGACGAAGCCTTCCTCACGCGTCGCGGGACCCGGGTCGCCGAGCACGGCCGCTACCTTCTCGACCTCCGCAACCCACTCGCCCGCCAGCACCTCGACGACACGGTCGACCGGCTGGTGAGCGACTTCGGCGTCGGGTACTTCAAGTTCGACAACAACACGATGACTGGCCCCGGCACCGACAAGGGCGGTACGTCGCTGGGCCACGGCCTGCTCGAACACAACCGGGCCCTGCTCACCTGGCTCGACGCGTTGCAGGCTCGCCAACCCGAGTTGTTGATCGAGAACTGCGCCTCGGGCGCGATGCGGATGGACTACGCGATGCTGTCCCGCCTCCACCTGCAATCAACCTCTGACCAGCAACACCCGTTGCTCTATGCACCCATCACAGCAGCGGCCCCGGCCGCCGTACTCCCCGAACAAGCCGGCCACTGGGCCTACCCGATCACCGGCACCACGCGCGAAGAGTTCACCCTCGCCCTGGTCAACGGCATCCCCGGCCGCCTCTACCTCTCCGGCCATCTCAACCACATGACCGACTCCGAACTCGACCTGGTTCGGTCCGCCGTCGCCGCCCATCGCGTCGTACTGGAAGATCTGGAAACCCTCGTACCGAGCTGGCCCGTCGGCCTCCCGAACTGGAGTGACGACTGGATCGCCCTGGCGTTGAGCAATCCCACCGCCACCTACCTGGCCCTCTGGCACCGCGCGGAGGGCCCTGGGGAGATCACGCTCCCCATCGCCCCGTCAATCGTCGACAACCTCTTCCCCACAGAGCCGGACGGCTGGACCTACAACTGGACGGGCAACGGGCTGAGGGTCACAACAGACGTGTCCGAACCCTCGGCCCGAATCATCCGCCTCACCCCCAGCTAGAACCAGGTGGAGAGGGGCGGCCAGCTTCCAGGCCAGGTTGACCGTGTCAAGCAAGCCGGCGTTCAGCGCTACCCGGTGGCAGGGAACATGGGGGCTCCCGGAGGCCGGGAGCCCCCTTCTGGTCAGGAGGAGGTGACGGAGTAAGAGTTGGAGGCGAAGTTGAGGCCGCCGGCGGATGAGGTGATCTCGAAGCCGAACTGGACTTCGCCGACAGTGGCGTCGCCCATCCAGCCGCGGGTGCGGATCCAGTTCAGGACGGCTTTGATGTCGACCGAGCCGGAGTTGGTGTTGGAGGTGCGGATGAAGGAGAACACCGCGTTCGCGCCGTTGCTGCCGCGGTAGACGTCCCAGGTGTGGCCGCCGACGCTGACGGTGGTCTGCAGGGAACCGATCGGACCGACGGCGCCCTGCTTGTTCATCCAGATCATGATTTCGTAGGCGTTGTTGTCGGCCCAGATGTCGTACGTCGTCGCGTACGACCCACTACCCGGGCGGGACACGTTGAAGTTGCTGGTCAGGGTGCCGATGGCGCTCACTCGCTTGCCGATGTTGCGCGCCGAGTGCGGGTACGACTTCACGCCGCCGGTGTTCGGGTGGTCGGCCCAGACGCCCCAGTTGCTGTAGGAGTTGGCCCAGATCGTCTGCGGGCCGGCGCCGCCGCCCCAGATGTTGTTGCGAACCGTGTAGCCGCCGTTCGACCAGGTCCCCCACTGGTCCGAGGATGACCACGCCGCGGCCTGCGCGGGTACGGCGGCCACCAGGCCCGCCGCTAGTACTGTCACCACTGCAGTTACTGCTCTCCACCATTTTGTCATTGCTGTTCCTCTCATCTTTGGGCGTTGAGATGACGCAGGGACTTGACACAGGGGATTTCTCGACTCGACGCTGGTCCGAGTCGAAGCGCTTCGACTGCGGTATGACAGGGTATGAACAACCAGGACTAAGGAGAGCCCACGATGGTCACGATCGCGGACGTCGCCCGGCATGCCGGGGTCGCGGCCAGCACAGTCTCCTACGTGCTCAGTGGGAAGCGGTCGATCTCCACCGACACCCGCGAACGCGTCCAGCGCAGCGTCCGTGCGCTCGGCTATCGGCCGAACGCCAGCGCCCGTGCGCTCGCGAGCCAGCGGTCCAACGTGCTCGCGCTGGTGATTCCGCTGCGCACCGGCATGCACGTCCCGGTGATGATGCAGTTCGCCGCCGCGGTCGTCACCACCGCCCGCCGGTTCGATCACGACGTACTGCTGCTGACCGCCGACGAAGGGCCGGAGGGTCTGGAGCGGGTCGCGCAGAGCTCGCTCGTGGACGCGCTGGTCGTGATGGATGTCGAGCTGCACGACGAGCGGGTGCCGGTGCTGCGCGAGCTGCCGATGCCGTCGGTCCTGATCGGGTATCCGGCCGACGCCGACCGGCTGACCTGCATCGACCTCGACTTCGTTGCCGCAGGCGCCCATTGTGTGGACCACCTGGCCGACCTCGGCCACCGCTCCCTTGCCTTGCTTGGTACGCCGTCTGCCGTGTACGAACGTCAGACAGGTTTCGCCCAGCGCACGCTGACCGGCTTCGTGGAAGCGGCCGAGCGTCGTGGCGTCCTCGGCGTCGAGACCCCGTGTGAGCACACCTTCGACGCGATCCTCGGCACCGTCGAGCAACTGCTGCGCGACCACCCGGACATCACCGGGCTGGTGGTTCAGAACGAGCCGATCATCGGCCCGCTGCTCGACGTACTGCGGCGACTCGGACGCCGCGTTCCCGAGGACATGTCCCTGATGGCGATCTGCGCGGACGATGTCGCCGAGCGGCAGGTACCGCAACTGTCCTCCGTCACCATCCCGGCCGAGCGGATCGGTGAGCAGGCGGTCGAGTCCCTCATCACCAAACTGGAGGGCGGCGACGTACCCGAGCTGACGCTGCTGCCGCCGAAGCTCACCGCCCGTGGCAGCACCTGCGAAGCCCTTCATGGTGACCTGACCACGGCATAGCCACCACCCGGCAACGACAACTCGCCATCGACCTTCACGCCTGAGATCAGCTCAACCCCATCCGCGGGCACGACGACCTCCGCGTCGCCGTGGTTGAACAGGAATGTCCACGTGGTGTCGCCGTCGCCGTCGCCGGAGTTGGTGCGGCGGCGAACCGTCTCCACCGCCGACGGCGACAAACCGAAGATGCCCGCGGCGGTCTCGGAATCCAGCGAGGTCGAGACATACCAAGCGGTCCCGGCGCCGACCTGACGACGGGTGATCGCCGGCTTCCCGTCGAGCACTCCCCCGACGTACCGGTCGACCACCTCGGCCGACACTGCCTCCACGTCCTCACTCCACAACCGCCCCTGCCCGCCGGACGACAACTCCACCACACCGTCTTCCGGCAGCGGATGAAACTCCTCCACCCGCACGCCGAGCAGCGACCTGAACGCGCCCGGATACCCGCCGAGCCGCACCTGTACGTCGGGGTCCACGATCCCGCTGAAGTACCCGACCACCAACTGCCCGCCACCCTCGACGTACGCCGCGAGCGACGCAGCCGCCTCATCGCTGATCAGGTACAACGACGGCACCACGACCAGCTTGTACGACGACAAGTCGGCCGAAGGAGGCGCGAAGTCGACAGTCACCCCAGCACGCCAGAAGTGCCGATGCGCATCCTGCACGGCTGCTAGGTAGTCCAGCGAGGACGACGGCAGATGCGTCCCCTGCATCGCCCACCAGCACTCGACATCCCACAGCACAGCAACCTCGGCGACAACCTTGCTGTCAGCAACCTCTCCCAGTCGGGGCAGCACCGATCCCAAGTCGGTGACCTCCCGGAACAGCCGCGAGGATGCTCCGGCGTGCGGCACCAGGGCCGAGTGATACATCTCCGACCCGCCCCGCGACGCCCGCCACTGGAAGAACAGCGCTCCGTTGGACCCGCGCGCGATGTGCGACAGACTGTGCCGCGCCATCCGTCCCGGCTCTTTCGCGTGCAGCCGCTGCCCGTCGTTGAGCGTCCCTGCCGCCTGCTCCATCAACAGCCACGGCTTCCCGCCGGCCCACGACCGGGCGAGATCGGCACCGAAGGCGGTTTGCTCCTCGGCACCTAGATCGGTCTGACTCGGATAGTGGTCGATGGCAACGATATCGACGGCCGAAGCCCATTGAGCATGGTTCACCGGCACCCAGCCGCCGAAGACGAAGTTCGTCGTGATCGGCAAGGAGGACCGCTCACGAATCTCAGCCTTCTGCTCGAGAAACGCCTTGAGCAATTCGTCGGACCAGAACCGCCGGTAGTCCAGGAACTGAGTCGGATTCACCAGGTACTGCGTACGACGCGGCGGCTGAATGTCCTGCCAATCGGCGTACCCCTGACTCCAGAATGCCGTCGTCCACGCGGTGTTCAATCGATCGAGCGACCCGTACCGCTCCCGTAGCCAGTCCCGGAACCGCTCAGCGGCCAGCGAGCAGTAACAAACAGACCCGTACTCGTTGTGGACATGCCACATTGCCAGTGCTGGATGATTGTCATACCGATTGACAAGTGCACGAGCAATACCAACAGCCGCCGAACGGTACGCCGGCGCACAGGCGCAGTACGTGTCCCGGCTGCCATGCGTCAGTCGTACGCCGTCGGGCGTGACCGGCAATGCCTCCGGATGCAGCCGGCTGAACCACGGCGGTGGCGACGCGGTCGGTGTGGCCAGGTCGACGCTCACGCCACCGGCATGCAGCAGGTCGAGAACCTGGTCCAGCCAGCCGAACTCATACTCCCCCGGCGACGGCTCGAGACTCGACCAGGAGAAGACGCCGACGGTCACGAGGTTGACGCCGGCCTGACGCATCAGCTCGACGTCGTCCTTCCACACCGACAGGTCCCACTGGTCCGGGTTGTAGTCACCGCCGTACCAGAGTCGCGTCATACCGGCTCCCCATACGGAATGCCGAACCCGTTGGTCGAGATGTACACGCGCCCGTAGACGCGCGGATCACCGGTGATCGCCTCACCTGTGGACGCGTACTGATGCCGGTCGTCGTTCACTCGAACCCACGTCCCACCGCTGTCATCGGACCGATAGATACCGCGTTGACCGGCAAACTTGCCTGACATGTACACCGCCATATCAACCGAACCACGGGCCGCCTTACCGAAGCCGACCGTGTACGCCTCCTCAACAGTCCTCACAGGCAAGAACGTTAGACCGCGGTCACTCGACCGATAGAGGCCGCCTGCACCGGCCGCCAACCAGCAGTGCCCGGCGCGATCCAGCACGGTCTCCAACTTCCCGGCTCCGGTCGGCAGCCCGGTGGCTGTGACCGAGAACGCGACCCCACCGTTCGTGCTCGAGTACGCCGTACCTGTCGCCGGATCGAACGCGTAGAACAGCCGAGCATCCACCCGATCTCCGACGACCACCGCCTGCACCGGTAGTCCGTCCACGGCCGTCCAGGAGACACCGCGATCGCGCGAGTAGTGCGGCACCACGTCACCCGGTGCCCACAGCAACGTTCGCGCATCGGCACTCACCGCGATCCGGCCCGTCTGCGTCATGCCGGCCGGCTCGCCCAGGAAGGGCTGCCACGACACCCCGGCATCGGTCGAGTAGGCCCCACGCTCGCCCGCCCCAGCGTTGGCCAGCCGTACGACGAACCCGGGCGACAGTGCCGCGAAGTCCAGACTCGGTGACGTTCCACTGACCGGGTTCGACGCCTGCCCATCCGGCGGCACGCGGTCCAGCCGCCCGTGCCGGTACACGCCGATGTCACCGAGCGCGCTGATCAACGGCGGTCCCCATGGCGGACTGATCAGATCGAGTACGGCGGTCTCCTCCAGCCCCTGCGCCCGCACCGACCAGTGGGTACTGCGACCAGCCTCAGCCTCGGTGACGTCGTCGGTGCCGAAGATCGTGGCACCGGTGACGTACAGCACCTTGTCCGAGTCGAACGGGTCGATCGAGATGTCGCCGATCATCCAGCCCAGCTTCGGCGTCTCATGGAAGTTGAGGTACGGCGCTCCAGAGGTGTCCAGCTCGATTTTCGCAGCGATCGAATGCCAGGTCTGCCCACCGTCGACCGAGCGGAACACGTCGTCGACCGGTCCCCACCGGCTCATCGTCGACACCATCACCGTGCCCGGGCGCCGTGGATCGGTCGCGAGCCCGGCGTACCCGAACCCGGCCTCACCACCGGTGTTCGGGCGCAGTGGGGTGATGTCGGTCCACAGACCGGTCGCGGTGTCCAGCTTGTGTACGGCGCCGTCGTACATCTCGTATGGTCCGGGCAGGTCGCCGTACGTCAGGTAGATGTTGCCGTCAGCCCCCAATTCGCCGTGGTGGGGCAGCAGTCCGGTCGGCTGTCCGTCGACGGGGGTCCAGGTCGCGCCGGCGTCGGTGCTGCGGTAGAGCGGGGACGACGGGTCCGTCACGCCGACGTAGATCGTCCCGTTCCGTGGGTCGACGAAGACGAAGGCGATGCCGATTCCTGGCGTCCCGGTCGTCGGGAAACTCTCCACGTGCGCCCACGTCTCGCCGCGGTCAGGGCTGCGCCACAGTCCGTGTCCCCGGGTACCGAGGAACAGCACGCGACCGTCGCGGGGATCGATCACCAATCGTTCACCCATCGAGCGACCTGGTTCGTTGCCGCCGAGTTTGAACGGCAGGTCGGTCCGTTCGAAGGTCCGGCCCTGGTCACACGAGCGGAGGATGGCGCCGTTGATCGGCGACCAGTCGTTCGTATAGGTGCCGACGGCAAGGTACAGGCGGGATGGATCGGCCGGATCGAGGGCAAGGCTCTCGACACCGGTCCAGTTCCATTCGTCCCAGCCGATCCAGTGCAGCAACTGCTCCCAGCGTTGCGTCCGGTTGTCGAAGCGGGCCGCTCCCCCGATGTCGGTTCGTGCGTACACGAGTCCACGGCGACGCGGGTGGTGGATGATTCCGGTGACGAAACCGCCGCCGACGATCTCCACGTTCCGCCACCGGTAGCGCGCCGCCGCCCCGGCTGTCGCCGGCAAGGACGAGGAGAAGGCGGATGCGGCACCGGACGCCGTGGCTGCGTCGGCAGCGAGCGCCGTGGCGGAGGTGGCGGCCGCGAGCGCCGTTCCGGTGCCCAACGCAAGGAAGTGTCTGCGTGGCAGAGACATGGTCACCCCTTGACTGCGCCGATGATGACGCCCTTGGTGAAGTGACGCTGGATGAACGGATAGACCAGCAGGACCGGCACGATCGCGATCACCACGATCGCCATCTTGATCGCCAGACTCGGCGCCGGCGCCATCCCCAGCCCGGTCCCGGACGCGATCCCGCCGGCCCCCGTCGGCAGCACCTGCGCCTGCACGATGTACGTCCGCAGCACCATCTGCAACGGCCACTTGTTGTTGTCGTTGATATACAAGAGCGCATTGAAGAACGCGTTCCAGTAGCCGACCGCGTAGAACAGCCCGACCACGGCCACCACCGCCTTCGACAGCGGCATCACGATCCGGCGCAGGATCGCGAACTCCCCCGCACCGTCGATCCGTGCACTGTCGATCAGCTCACCCGGGATGCCCATGAAGAACGACCGCATCACGATCAGGTTGAACGCCGACACCGCGGTCGGCAGGATCAGCGACGCATAGCTGTCGATCAGCCCGAGCGCGTTCACCACCAGGTAGCTCGGGATGATGCCCGGCCCGAACAGAAAGGTGAGCAGTACGACGAACAACAGCGGCCGGTGAAACAACGACCCCGGCCGCGACAGCCCGTACGCCGCGAGCACAGTGATCCCGAGGCTGAACGCCGTACCGACCGCCGTGATCACGACACTGATCACCAGCGCCCGCGTGACCACTCCACCGGACAGCAGTTGCGCGTACGCCGCCAACGTCAACTCTCGCGGTACGACGACCAGACCGCCGGCCCGAGTCACGGACTCCGTGGTGGACAGGCTCGTCACCACCACGACGTACAGCGGGAACGTCACCGCAAGCGCGACCAGCGCCAGCACCACCGGCCGGCTCAGCCGAGCGACCCTGGTCGGCTCCTCTTCCCAGATTGCTCTTGTCGTCATGAGCGGGAATACACCCCCTGCTCGCCCACCATGTGGGCGAATCGGTTGGCTACCAGGACGAGGACGAGTCCGACGACACCTTTGAAGAGGCCGGCCGCGGCGCCGTAGCCGAAGTCTCCGACGAGCAGACCCTGGTAGTAGACGTACGTGTCGAGCACCTCGGCCGCGTTTCCGCCAACGGCACTGCGCTGAAGGATGAACTGCTCGAAGCCGACCGTCAGTGCATCGCCGAGCCGGAGGATGAGCAGCAGCACGATGACCGGCCGCAGACCGGGCAGCGTGATGTGCCACAGCCGTCGCCAGCGGTTCGCACCGTCAGCCGCGGCCGCCTCGTAGAGGGCTGGGTTGATTGTCGACAATGCGGCCAGGAACACGATCATGCCCCAGCCGGCGTCCTTCCAGATCGACTGCGCGGTGACCAGCAGGATGAACGTGTCCGGCTTGGTCATCAGGTCGACCGCCTCGTAGCCGTTCGCCCGCAGCGACTGCGCGAGCAGACCGGCACCACCGATCATCTGCTGGAAGAGCGAGACGACGAGCACCCACGAGAAGAAGTGCGGCAGGTAGACGACACCCTGGATCAGCGTCCGGAGCCGGACCGACAGCACGCTGTTCAGCAGCAGCGCAAGCGCGATCGGGATCGGGAAGAAGAACGCCAGCTGGACGGCGGTGATGGTCAGTGTGTTCGCGACCGCCTTCCAGAACGCCGGCTCGGAGAACAGCCGGCTGAAGTTGGAAAACCCGACGAATTCGCTGCCCCGGATCCCGACGTACGGCGAATAGTCCTGGAACGCGATCACGTTGCCGAGGGTCGGGAAGTAGTGGAAGACGCCGAGCAACGCGATCACCGGCATCACCATCAGCAGCAGCGGCCAATCCCGCCGGAACCGATGCCGGAACCCCGCACCACCGCGACGGCGCCGGCCGCCCGACCCGGCGCCGGTCCGTGCCTCGGCCACCGGGTCCGCGCTCAGCGGGCGCTTAGCGACCGTTGTCACTGAGGACCTTGGTGTAGAAGTCGCGGCCTTCGTTACCGCCGTTGGTCTGCCACTCCTTGATCGCGGTCTTCAGCTCACTGACCGGGCGGCGGCCGCGGAAGATGTCCTGCAACGCGTCGTCGAACGGCTGGGCCAGCGCCGCCATCTTGGCCGGCTGCTCGACCCGGATCCCGTCGAACAGACTCTTCTGCTGCACCTTGGCGGCCGCGTTCTGCCAGGCGCTCATCGACTCGACGTACCCGGGATACTCGCTCTGGGTGATGGCTGTCGGCCGGCCGCCGAGGAAGATGTAGGTCTGCGACACCTCCTTCTGGCCCAGCGCGGTGAGCTTCGGCGCACCGGACGGCTGTTTGGTGTAGTGCGTGCCCTCCTTCCCGTACATGTAGAGCTGGTTCTCCTCGGTGCCGAACGGCGCGGCGGTGTAGTTGAGGACGCCGAGCAGCTCCTTCACGCGCGCTTCGCCGAGCCCCTTCTTCACGAAGGTGAAGATGCCGGCCGGGTCGCCGCCCCAGGTGATCGGCGTCCCACCGTCGTGGGCGAACGGCATCACCGGCTGCGGGTTGTACTTGGGGTTGATCGTGGCCTGGCGCTGCAACGACTCCTGCCAGCCGCCGAGCCCGTTCTGGCGGATCACCAGCTTGCCGCCCTCGAACAGCGCGTTCTGATCCGCGCCGGCGTTGCCGACCACCTCCGGGTGCACGTAGCCGGCTTGGAACAGCTTCCGGACGAAGGCCACCGCCTCCTTGAACTCCGGAGTCTCGATCTTGTTGACCAGCTTGCCGTCGGCGTCCTTACGCCAGTCGGACGGCGCTCCGAAGGCCCGGACCACCTCGTCGGAGACCGCGCCGAAAGCCCAGCGGTTCGCCTTCGCGTCGGTCAGTTGCTTGCCCAGCGCGAGCAGGTCATCGGCGTTCTTCGGCGCTTCGGCGCCGAACTGGTCGAAGATGTCCTTGCGGTACATCAGCATCCAGGGGAACCCGTCCGAGGGGAACGGCACCGCCTTGAGCTGGTTGTTCCAGACGCCGTACGCCCAGGCCCTGGTCGGCAGGTTGGCCAGCATCGGGTACGCCGACGCCTTGTCCCCGGCCAGATACGGCGTCAGGTCCTCGAACAGCTTGTCCACGGCCTGACCGAACCGGGTCAGCCCGGCGATGTTCCAGCCCGGGACGCAGAGCAGCTCGGGCACGTTGCCCGCGGCAAGGATCGGGCCGAGCTTGTCGCCATAGTCGTTGCCGTTCAGGATGTTGAACCGGACCGGCGCCCCGATGCGCTCGTTGTTCACGTCGTAGTAGCTGTTGTGGCCGAGGCCGGGCGGCATCGGGCTCCACAGCGGCGTCATCGCGGACACTTCCTTGCCGCTGGTGACCGCCTTGTCCGGGACGGCCCGCTTCAGCTCGGCCGGGTACTTCGTGAAGGCCGGGGAGGCGCCGTTCTCACCCGGCAGGTCCGGCTTGACCGACTCGTACGCGATGTACGTCGGCAGCAGCCCGGACAACTTGTCCTCGGCCTCGGCCCGGCCTGCGGTCGCCGACCCGGCGCTGCCGTCCGAGCACCCGGTCAGCGTGACGCCGCCGGCGGTCGCCGCGGCGCCCGCGCCGAGCAGGGAGATGAACGTCCGGCGGCTGGTCTGGCCGCTCACTGGTCCAGTCACGATGGCTCTCCTGGATTTCTTGGCCTAGAATTAGTTGGGCTAGTAGCCAAACAAATTAACCCAAGCACGAAGGCACGACAAGGTGTAGAACTGATCCAGCCGAACGAACCGACGGGACCGACCTTGAGCACACAGACCGCGGACCACACCGATATCCGCGCCACCAACCTGGCGGCGGTGCTGGGCTTCCTGCGCCGCCAGGCCCCGTGCTCACGGGCCGCGATCGCGTCCGGGACCGGGCTGAACAAGGCGACCGTGACGAGCATCGTCGGGGATCTGCTCGACCGGCGCCTGGTCCGCGAGACCCAGCAGACCCAGAACCACGTCGGCCGGCCCGCGACCTTGCTCGTCCTGGACGGGTCGGCGTACGCAGCGATCGGTCTGGAGGTCAGCGCGCGGGGTCTGAGTGCGCTCGCCTACGACACCGCCGGTGAGCAGGTACTGCGCTGGCACCGCGCCGGGCCTGGTGTCGATGCCGGGCCGGCGAAAACGATCGCTGCATTGGCGGCACTGGCTCGGCGGGCGATCACGACCGTGCAGTCGTCGGGTCGCCGCGTGCTGGGGATCACGGTCGGCGTGCCGGGATTGGTGAACCGAGACGGCGCCGTCGTACTGGCTGCCGGGCTCGGTTGGCGGGACGTGGCTCTGCAGGCGGATCTCGCGGCTGCGCTCGGGCGGCCGGACATCCCGGTGAACGTCGACAACGACGCGTCGCTCGCCGTACTGGCTGAGCATCTCTACGGCCCGTTGGCCGGCTCGGAGAACCTCATCGAACTGAACGGCGACACCGGAGTCGGGGCCGGCATCATCGTCGACGGCCGACCGCTGCGCGGGCACCTCGGGTACGTCGGTGAGATCGGTCATCTCCGCCTGGTCGCGGACGGACCCGTCTGCGGCTGTGGACGCCGCGGCTGCCTGGAAGCGCTCGCCAGCCTGCCGGCGATCCTGTCCCGGATCGACGGCCTGACCGACCCCGATCCGCAGATCCAGCTCGAGCACCTCATCCGCCGGGCCGACGCGGGCGAGGCCGCGGTCACCAAGGTCCTTGCCGAGGCCGGCACCCACCTGGGCCACGGCATCGCCGCCCTCGTCAACATCCTCAACCCGGGGTACGTCGTACTCGGTGGCTCCTACGCCCTGCTGGCCACCCACCTCTCCCCCACGATCACCAAGTCGCTGCACGAGTCCGCCATCGCCCCCGACGCCGGCGGCTGCACGATCGTCGCCTCGACCTTCCCCCACACCGCCACTCCCCTCGGCGCCACCGCCCAAGCGCTCGCGCCGCTCACGATGGGCCACCTCCCCAGCCTTGCGTGACACCTTTTGTGAACGCCGGAAAGCGTGTGCCAGGTCTTGACCTGCCCGGCTGAGAATGCAACCCTCTGATCACTCCGTCGTAGCAGGGCCGTCACTGGCCGAGACGGATTTTTTCGCCCAGACCGTCGAAGCGCTTCGATCGATTGACCGCGGTGAGCGTTCGAAGCGCTTCGACACCAGCCGCAGTGGAGTCGATCGCCGATGAGTACTCCAGCCACGAACCCACCGTTCCGCGACCCCGCGCGGCCGCTGCGGGAACGGCTTGACGATCTACTCGGCCGGCTCACCACCGGCGAGAAGCTGGCCCTGCTGCACCAGCACCAGGCGCCGGTCCAACGCCTCGGCCTGGACTCCTTCCGGACCGGCACCGAGGCACTGCACGGCGTCGCCTGGCACGGCCCGGCCACCGTGTTCCCGCAAGCCATCGGGCTGGCCACCACCTGGAACCCGGAACTGGTCCGCGCCGTCGGCTCCGCGGTCGGCGACGAGGTCCGCGTCTTCCACCAGAAGGACCCGGCCGCGGTCGGCCTGAACGTCTGGGCCCCGGTCGTCAACCCGCTCCGCGACCCGCGCTGGGGCCGTAACGAGGAGGGGTACGCCGAGGATCCCTGGCTGACCGGGGTCATCGCCACCGCGTACGGCCACGGCCTGACCGGCGATCACCCCACCCACCTCAAGACCGCCCCGACGCTCAAGCATTTCCTTGCCTACAACAACGAGACCGACCGCTGCACCACCTCGAGCAACCAGCCGCCGCGCGTCCTGCACGACTATGAGCTCCCCGCGTTCCGCGCACCGATCGAAGCCGGTGCAGCCGTCGCGGTCATGCCGTCGTACAACCTGGTGAACGGGCGGCCCGCGCATCTCAGCCCATTGATCAACGACGCGCTACGCAAGTACACCGGCCAGGACCTGCTCATTGTCAGTGATGCGTACGCGCCCAACAATCTGTACAGACTGCAGGCGTACTTCCCCGACGGTCCGACCGCGTACGCCGCGGCGCTCAAGGCCGGCGTGGACAGCTTCACTCAGGACGACACCGACGCCGGACCGTCGATCGAGAGACTCACCGAGGCCATCGACCGCGGCTTCATCACGGTTGACGATGTCGACACCGCGGTCCGGCACGCGCTCGCGATCCGGTTCCGTCTCGGCGAGTTCGACCCGCCGGAGCTCGACCCGTATCGCGCTCTCGAGCCGGATCTGGTCAGCTGCCCGGCCCATCGCCAACTTTCCCAGGAGGCGGCCCGGCAGTCGATCGTGCTGCTCAAGCACGAGTGCCAGGTGCTCCCTCTGAACGCCTCCGCGATCAAACGCCTCGCCGTCATCGGACCGCTCGCCAACACACTCTCGGAGGACTGGTACGCCGGGACCCTGCCGTACCAGATCAGCGCGTACGACGGCCTCGTCGAACGACTGGGCGCGGACCGGGTCGAGTACTGCGAGGGCGTCGATCGCATCGCGCTCCGCGTCGCCCACTCGACGTCGTACCTCTGCATCGGGGCGGACGGCGTACTGCGCGCTGACGCCGGTGAGGGCCGGCACTTCGACCTGTTCGACTGGGGTGGTGACGCGTGCGCGCTGCGGTCGGTGCGGAACGGGCGCCACCTGACTGTTGCCGACGACGGCTCATTGGTCGCGGATCAGCATGGCCCGAACGGCTGGGAGGTGAAGCAGACCTTCCGGCTGGTCGAAACGGGCGACACGGTTCAGGTGCTGCACCTGAACAGCGGCCGCTACCTGCACGTGGACGGCACGGTCAGCCTCAGCGACTCCGGGACGAGCTTCGAACTCGAGGTGCTGATCGACGGCGCCGCGGAGGCGGCGAGGGTCGCGGCGCGGGCGGACACCGCGATCGTTGTGCTTGGCAATCATCCGCTGGTCAACGGCCGGGAGACCGAGGATCGCGGAGACCTCGAACTCCCGAGAGCGCAGGACCGGCTCGTCCGTTCCGTGCATGGGGCGAACTCGAGCACGGTGCTGGTGATGACGAGCAGCTACCCGTTCGCGGTCAGCTGGGCGCAGCAGAACCTTCCGGCTCTGCTGTGGTCCAGCCATGGTGGGCAGGAGTACGGTCGCGCGTTGGCCGACGTACTCTTCGGCGACGCTGACCCGGCCGGGCGGCTGACGCAGACGTGGTACCACTCCGCCGCCGATCTGCCCGACCTGCTCGACTACGACATCATCGCGACGGACGCGACGTACCTGTACTACCGCGGGATGCCGCTTTACCCGTTCGGCCACGGTCTCAGCTACACGACTTTCACGTACGGCGACCTGCGCCTCAGCTCCACGTCGATCCCGGCGGACGGCGAAGTCCGTGTCACCTTCACGGTGACCAACACCGGCACCCGGGCGGGCAGCGAAGTCGCCCAGCTTTACACCCATCAGCAGCGTTCGCGGGTCAAACAACCACTGCGCCAACTGCGCGGCTTCCAGCGACTGTCGCTGCTTCCTGGTGAGAGCACCGACGTCGAGCTGACCATCGCCGCTGCCGACCTCGGCTTCTGGGACGTGACCAGGGACCGCCACTGCGTCGAGACCGCCCGGCACAGCATCATGGTCGGTCGCTCCAGCACCGACACCCGCCTCGCCGCAACGCTCGACGTCCGCGGCGAACATATCCCGCCGCGCCCGATCGACCACCTCGCCGCCACCAGCTTCGACGACTACTCCGCCATCACCCTCACCACCGCCACCCGCGACCGAGGCGACGCCGTCATCTCTCTCGAACCCGGCGCCTGGCTGTCATTCGACGATGTCGAGCTAGCGCACATGTCATACAAGGCATCCGTCGCCAACCGAGGAGCCACACCGGCGACGATCGAACTCCGGCTGGACGACCCCTTACATGGTGACTTGCTAGACAAGTTGCAGGTCTTACCGTCAGACAAGCTCACATCGCTAGCAGGTCAGCTGAGTGCAACCGGCGTACACACCGTCTACGTGGTCTTCTCGGCGGCGGATGTCGTATTGGAAGGGCTGGCGGCCGGTCCGGGGTGATCGACACGTCGGCGATAGGCGCCCGGTGGCACTCCGACCTCGCGTTTGAACGCGGTCGCGAAGGCGACGTCGGACTGGTAACCGACCTGTCCCGCGACAGTTGCGATGGTCGCCGCTGGATTCCGCATCAGCGATTTGGCCCGTTGTAATCGCAACAACAGCAGATAGCGCATCGGCGACTCACCGACGCTCGCGGTGAAGCGGGCTGCGAACGCCGCCCTGGACAGGCCCACCTTCGTGGCCAGGAGTGGCAGAGTCCACTGCTGCGCCAGATCCGCATGAAGGAGTGCGAGGGCTGTGGCCACCTGGGGATCCCGCAGTCCGGCGAGCCACCCCGACTGCTGCTCGCTCGCGACCTGGTGCCGCAAGGCACGGATCAGCAGCGCATCCGACAGCCGGGCCATGATGAGATCGCTGCCTGGGCCGGCGTCGAACGCCTCGGCGGCCAGGGCGTCGATGAGCGGAGCAACCCAGGGCAGCGGCCGGCCCCGGTCACCGGGGACGTGGATGATCCGTGGGATCGCGCGCAATGCCGGGTGGTCAGGCTCACCGACCACGAAGGCGCCGCAGACGACGATGGTATCCACAGAGTCTCCCCCGGCTCGCAACCGAGTGCCGGGCGTACGCATCGCGAGGTCGAAGCTGGACACGGTGGAACACTCGGCCCCGTTCCGGGCCCGGAGCACATGGAAGTCCCCGTGCGGAAAGATGACCATGTCGCCGGCCGCCAGCTCGAGCACCGTGCCGTCGTCCAGGCCGAGTTCGCACTCGCCCTGGGTGATCAGGTGGACGCCGCGCAGCCCCGGGTGATCGAACCGCACGCGGTACGGCGCGCCGAGCTCCAGCCAGCGGTAGCCGGCGCTCTCGAAACGCAGTTCACGAAGGATCGAACTCAGGAGATCCACGCAGCACCCCCTCGGCATCACCGAGACGAACGATGTAGTTTCGGAGACTATTACATATGGATCGTCCAGCGAGCGCGGACCTACCTTCGATGCGTTGACAGCCAACGAGAAGAGGGACGGGTCGATGTCGCCAGCAGATGACGGGCGTGAGTTCACAACCACAGTGGTGACCGGGGGAACCGGCGGGATCGGCCGCGCAGTCGCAGTCGCCCTGGCCACGCTCGGCCATCGGGTCATCATCGTCGGACGCAGTACGACGCGGGCGAAAGCCGTGCTGGCACAGCTCGAAACGCTCGCACCCGGCCGCGGCCACGAGTTCGTCGCAGCCGACCTGTCGTCGGTCGCCGAGACGGCGACGGCGGCCGACCGGATCGCCGCGACTGTCCGTCGACTCGACTCCCTGGTGTTGTGCGCCGGGGTCCTCTCTGTGGTCGCGGAGACCACAGATGAGGGCTTCGAGCGGACGTTCGTCCTCAACTACCTCTCGCGCTATCTCCTCATCCGCCGGTTGCTCCCAGACCTGGCGCAGGCACCGTCCGGCCGGGTGGTCCTGGTGGCCAACGCGGGGAAGTATCGCGACACGCTGAACCTGGACGACCTGCAACTGCGCGGCGGCGGGCGTGGAATCCAGGTCGCGGGCCGGACTCAGTTCGCGAACGACCTGCTCGCTGTGGAGCTGGCCGAGCAAGTGCGTGGCACCGCCGTGGAGGTGACCTGCGTCTACCCGGGCCTGGTCGCCACCGATGTCTTCACCAACGCGCGAGGGGTATCGCGCGCCGCTCGGTCGGTGGCCCTGACCTTGCAACGCCTCTTCGGCTCATCGCCCGCCACCGCCGCGGAGGTGCCGGTGTTCTTGGCGCAGGATCCCGCGGCGGTCGGCACGAATGGCGGCTTCTTCGGGCCCAAGGGGCGGCGACGGATTCCACCGCGAGCGTCGCGTCAAGATCGCCGTCGCGAGCTGTGGGCCCGCAGCGACGAACTCGTCCGGCCTTGGCTGACCGATGTCATCGGGCAACCAAGTTGACGGTGTAGTTCTCGCAGCTGCCTTCGATCACGCGGGTCTGCGGGCTGCCGTCGCGCAGGTTGAGCTCGATCACCGCACCCGGCAACCGTGCGAGCGTCGTTTGGCCTTCGGTTGGAGCGAACCAGCGGAGCTCCACGTTGTCCGACCAGTTGTACTCGGGCCGGTCGTCGACTGCGCCGATCGGGATCACAGCGCCCTCACGGACCAGGACCGGCAGACTGTCGAACCCGTGGGTCTGGTGGACCCACCGCGGGCCGGTGAACTGCTCGCCGCTGAGCAGATCAGTCCACGTGCCGGCCGGAAGATAGAAGGAGACCTCGCCGGTCGAGCTCATCACGGGCGCGACCAGGAGATCCGGCCCGAGCATGTACTGGCGATCCAGGTACGCAACGGCCGGGTCGTCGGGGAACTCCAGGACCATCGGCCGCATCATCGGTACGCCGTCCCGATGCGCCTCAGCCGCGGCCGTCATCAAGTACGGCATCAGCGACATCTTCAGCTTGGTGAACTTCCGCAGTACGTCGACCGCCTCCTCGTCGAACGCCCACGGCACCCGGTACGACGACGAGCCGTGCAGCCGCGAGTGCGACGACAGCAATCCGAACGGAACCCACCGCTTGAAGATCGCCGAATCGGGTGTGCCTTCGAATCCACCGATGTCGTGACTCCAGTAGCCGAATCCGGACGCCGCCAGCGACAACCCACCCCGCAACGACTCCGCCATCGCCTCGAACGTCGACTCGCAGTCGCCACCCCAATGCACCGGGAACTGCTGCCCGCCGGCCGTCGCCGAGCGCGCGTACAGAACGGCCTCGCCCTCGCCGCGGTTCTCCTCGAGCAGGCCGAAGACAGCCTCGTTGTAGAGGTGCGCGTAGTAGTTGTGCATCCGCTGCGGGTCCGAGCCGTCGTACCACGCGACGTCGGTCGGGATGCGTTCACCGAAGTCGGTCTTGAAGCAGTCGACACCCAGGTCGATCAGCGTCTGCAGCTTGGAGCGGTACCACGCGGTGGCATCCGGGTTGGTGAAGTCGACGATCGCCATACCGGCCTGCCACATGTCCCACTGCCAGACCGAACCGTCCGGACGCTTCAGCAGATAGCCGAGCCGGCGACCTTCTTCGAACAGGATCGACCGCTGGGCGATGTACGGGTTGATCCAGAGGCTGATGCGAAGCCCGCGGTCCTTCAGCCGGCGCAGCATCCCCTCCGGATCCGGGAACGCGACCGGGTCCCAGACGAAGTCGCACCAGTGGAACTGCCGCATCCAGAAGCAGTCGAAGTGGAAGACGCTCAACGGCAGGTCGCGCTCAGCCATCCCATCGACGAACGCGCTCGTCGTCTCCTCGCTGTAGTCGGTGGTGAACGACGTCGACAACCAGAGCCCCAAGGACCACGCGGGGACGCGGGCGGGCCGGCCGATGAGAGCGGTGTAGCGGTGGAGCACGTCCTTCGGGGTCGGCCCGGCGAAGACGTAGTACGACAACTCCTGGCCCTCGACGCTGAACTGGTTGCGCGACGTGACCTCGGAGCCGAGCTCGAACGACACATTGGCCGGCGTGTCGACCAGGACGCCGTACCCCTTGCTACTCAGGTAGAAAGGCACGTTCTTGTACGCCTGCTCGCTGGACGTGCCGCCGTCAGCATTCCAGGTGTCGACAATCTGACCGTTCTTCACCAGCGGCCCGAATCGCTCGCCGAGGCCGTAGATCGTCTCGCCGACACCGAGCGCGAGTTGCTCGTGCAGGAAGTGCCGGCCGTCCTGATCGGTGATCAGCCCAATGCTGCGCGCACCCGAGTTC
Organism: Kribbella steppae; assembly: GCF_004342025.1. Taxonomy (GTDB): domain Bacteria; phylum Actinomycetota; class Actinomycetes; order Propionibacteriales; family Kribbellaceae; genus Kribbella; species Kribbella steppae. Next base: position 367,496 of record NZ_SLWN01000004.1, read on the forward strand.
GTCAGCGGCCGCCCGTCCTGCTCGAAGCGGACGTCCCACGGACCGTCCAGGCTGATGATCGCGCTCAGCTCACCCGATGTCAGCCGAGCCTCGGCCGGACCGACCTCCACCTTCACCGCATGCTCGTCGTCGGTGTTCAGCCGGTACGACGGACGCGCGGGCAGCCCACCGAGATGGTGCGCGATCCGGACGCCGATCACCCCGCGGGCAGGCGAGGAGAAGGTGACCGTGAACACCGGCTGGTTGAGGGTGTCACCGCGCCGGTCGATCCGCTTGGCCGGTGCGAACACGGTGAGCTCCCGCTCCCCCGCCTCCACACTCTCGACCTCGGCCGGTCGCAGGCGCGCCATCCCGGCCCGCAGCTGCCAATAACCGTCGGTGAACTTCATCAGGATCGGCCTCTCTCGAGCGGATGTCGAAGCGCTTCGACAGAGCTTACCCGGCAGGGACTGCTCGCAGTGTGGAAACCCGTGGCTGGTGAGACACCCTCCGGGTGAGGATGGACGGATGGAACTCTCGATCGTCCTGGCGTTCGTGGTCGCGGTGTTCTTCGTGAGTGTCGTGCCCGGCCCGGACATGCTGTTCATCGTCGCGAACGCGGCCGTCGGCGGACGACGGGCCGGAGTGGTCGCGGCGGCCGGGATGTCCACCGGACTGGCGGTGCACACGGTCGCGGCATCGCTCGGCCTCGGTGCGCTGATCCAGGCCGCGCCCCAGGTGCTGAACGGCGTACGCGTCGCCGGCGCCGCGTTCCTGCTGTATCTCGCCTACCTGACCTGGCGGGCGAGTCGGCAGGAGGTCAGCGAGGCCGGCGACGCGCTCGAGTTGCCGAAGCGGACGCTGCGGAAGACGTACGTGATGGCGACGCTGACGAACCTCGCCAACCCGAAGGTCATCCTGTTCTACCTGGCGTTCCTGCCGCAGTTCCTCACCACCGGCGCGGGCAGCTGGCCGGTCACCCTCCAGTTCCTGGTCCTCGGCGCGGTCTTCATCGCCGTCGGCTTCCCGGTCGACGCCTCCGCCGGTCTCCTGGCCGGCAGCCTCGCCACCACGCTGTTCCGCGCCGGTAGCAAGGTCCGCCGCCGCCTCGAACGCGTCTGCGCCGGTATCTTCACCGCCCTCGCCGCCCGCCTCGCCGCCGACATCCACTGACGTCTGGTGCAGGTGGGGGGTGTGGGGTCAAGCTGGGAGGCAGCACTCACCGACTGATGGAGGCGGTCCGATGAAGGCGGCGGCGGGTGACACAGTAATCGTCGAGGGCACCCATGTGAGCTCACACCGGCGGCAAGGCGAGATCGTCGAGGTCCACGATCCGAACGGCGCTCCGCCGTACCTGGTGCACTGGACGGACACCGACAGCGAGTCCCTCTTCTTCCCCGGTCCGGACGCGCACATCATCCACTCCGAGTGAGCTGGCGCAGCGTTCGGTGCCACGGGTTGGCGCGAAGCTGAGGATTGAGGAGCGCGGCCGCGACGCAGTACTTGCTGACCTGGATCGGGCGCACCTGCAGCTCGCGTAGGACCAGATCGGCCGCTCCCGCACGCCCTGCTGTCTTGCTCTCCACCAGTACGGCGGCCGGCAGCACGTCGACCGACGCTCGACCGTCGAAGAACCGCAGGTCGACGTCGCAGGTCATCCGCGCGTGCTCGACCCGGTCGACCAAGGTGCTCCGCCGGTACGTCGTGGTCAGCGCGGGCTGCAGTCGATCCACGATGCCGACGCCGTACGCCGTACGCAACTGCTCGGCGAGGAACTCCCAGGCCGGCTCGGTCAGCCGGGCCCGGTCCGCGAGCGAGTACGGCATCCGTGACTTGACCGTCTCGGACCGGTTGCCCTTCAGCTTCACCTCGAAGCTGCACTCCCCGCTGTCGAGGTAGGACCGCGTCCGCACCTTGTACCGGTACCGCCGCCGCTGGACGTGCTGCCGGTACAGCCCGAGGGACGGCGTGTCGAAGTACACCGACTCGTACCGGAAACTCCGCTGCCCGTCGATCTCCAGTACGCCGAACCGATCGCGCAACCGGGTCACCAACTCGACGAACGTCGCGATCGGCACCAGGTACTTGCGATCCACCCGCGTCTGCAACTCCGACTCCGCGAGCACCTTGTCGAGCGTGATCGGCGGCAACTGCGAAAGCGCCCCGGTCATCGCCGCCAGCAACCGGCGGCTCATGAGGCGAACCGCTCGAGGCGGCGTACGGCGTCGAACGCGTGCGGCGCGGGGGTACGCACCCGGTAGCGGACGTCGACGACCGTGGTGTCGGTGACCAGGTCGAGGTCGAGGACGACGAAGTACCGGATGTCGGCCCGGAGCAGCCGCTCCAGCGCCGGCCCGATCTCGTGGACGTCCGGGTAGGCCTGGTCGAGGACGACCTTCTGGCGGCGCGACCGGAGAGTGAGCCGCGGGTGATCGACGACGTACATCAGTGCGACCAGTAGGAAGCTCAGCGCGGGTGCGAGCCAGAACGGACCGGGATGCAGGCCGTTGACCAGACCCATCGCGAGCGAGATGAAGTAGTACGCGACCTCTTCCTGGGTGATCGAGTCCGAGCGGAGCCGGATGATCGAGAGGATGCCGAACAGGCCGAGCCCGAGTCCCATCCCGGCGCCGCTGCCGGCCAGCATCGCGGTGACCGCAAGTACGCCGACGTTGAGCGCGACGTACGCGAGCAGCAGGTCGCGCCGGTGGTAGCGGCGGAAGTAGGTGCCGTAGGCAAGCAGAGCGATCGCGAGCAGATCGGCGGGTATGGCGAGTCCCAGACCGGACATGGTTTCCTCCAGGTGAACGTTGGATGGACTCCACCTTTCCGCCCGGTGGTGAGACGTTCCTGAAGCCTCCGTGAGAGACCTCTCACGGAAGGAGGCGGTAGCCCATCCCACGCACGGTCTGGATGCGGTTCGCGCCGAGTTTGCGGCGTAGGTAGCGGATGTAGACGTCGACCACGTTGGAGCCCGGGTCGAAGTCGAATCCCCAGACCTGGGAGAGAAGTTGCTCGCGGGACAGCACCTGGTCGGGGTGCCGGCAGAAGACTTCAGCCAGCAGGAACTCGCGCGCGGTCAGCTCGACGGTCGCACCGTCGACGAGGGCGCGGCGGGTGCGCAGGTCCAGGCTGAGGTCGCCGACCTGCAGGATGTTGGCGTCCGGCGTACCTTCGCTGCGCAGCCTGAGGCGCACGCGGGCGAGGAGTTCCTCGAAGGCGAACGGCTTGGCGATGTAGTCGTCCGCACCGCCTTCCAGACCGGCGACTGTGTCACGCACGCTGTCCCGTGCGGTCAGGATCACCACCGGCATCGTCACCCTTGCCTCGCGCAACCGTCGGAGCACGGTGAACCCGTCCACTCGCGGCAGGCCGATATCCAGGATCAGCAGGTCGTAGGCGCCACTGGCACCTTCCTGGTACGCCGTTTCGCCGTCGCCGACCACCGTCGTCACGAACCCGTTACTCCGCAGACCGCGATCAACGAATGACGCGATCCGCTCCTCGTCCTCGGCAATCAGGATCCGGTTCATCGCACGCCCACTTCCTCGCTCACCGGCAGGGTCAACTCGAAGCGTGCACCCGGCCCGGGCGCCAGCCGTACGTCACCGCCGTGACCCTGCGCGATCGAGCGTACGATCGCCAGCCCGAGTCCGGCGCCTTCGGTCCTGCGCTGATCGTTGCCTCGGGCAAATCTCTCGAAGATCCGCTCACGGTCCTCCGGCGCCACCCCCGGCCCGGAATCGACCACCCACAGCAGCGCACTCCCGTCGGCATCGAGTTGCGAGCCGACCTCGATCCGGTCGCCGGTCTTCGTGTGCCGGACCGCGTTCGACACCAGCTGCATCAGCGCCTGGGTCAACCGCTGACCGTCGGCCACGATCGTCGCGTCGGCCGTCGCGGCCACCCGCCAGGCACGATCCGCCAACGGCCGGGCCTTCGCGACCACCTCGACCACGAGCTCGGTCAGGTTGACCTCGCCGAGTTCGAGGAATCCGGGGCGGTCGCTCTTCGCCAGCACCAGCAGATCGTCGACCATCCGGTTCATCCGGGCCAGTTCGTCCAGCACCAGGGCCTTGGTCTCCGCCCGGTCGCGCGGGTCGTCCCCCATCAGCTCCAGGTGACCGCGGATCACCGTGATCGGCGTCCGCAGCTCGTGCCCGGCGTTGTCGACGAACTCGCGCTGCGAGGTGAACGCGTCCTCCAGCCGGTCCAGCATCGTGTTGAACGTGCGGGCCAGCTGCGCGACATCATCGTTGCCGACGACATCGATCCGGCGGCGCAGGTCGGAGTCGCTGATCCGCTCCGCGGTGGTGCGCAACTGCCGGATCGGCGCGAGCACCCGGCCGGTGACCAGCCAGCAGCCGCCCGCGGCCATCGCCAGGATGATCGCGCCGATGATCACCAGCCACCGGGCCGCGTCCATCGACGGTTTGGCGATCACGTCGCGGAATTCGAGCACGACCAGCCGCGCGCGGACCGGCTGCTCCCCGATCTGCACCGGGATGACGCCGTACCGGACCCGTCCGGCCGGGCTGTCGATCCAGCCGTACGACGGTTCGGTCGCGTCGGCCAGACGTCGTACGAAGGTCGCGTCGGTGTCGAGCCGGGCTGGCGGGGTGCCCTGGCTGCGATGGTACTCGCGGCCGTCGACGATGGTGAAGAACGCCTCGGAGTCGTCCGGCAGGTTGCTCTGCAACCAGCGGTCGAGCAGAGCCTCGGGCCGCGTGAAGGACGCGGCCGCCTGGGACTTCGCGAAGGCGCGGAACTTGTTCGCCTCGTGGGTCAGTTCGTCGTCCGCGGCGGCGTCGGCGCGGGCCGCGAGGACCTGCCAGGTGAGAAACACCAGTGCGGAGAGTGCGAGTGCGAGCACACCGAACAACCAGCCGATGATCCGCACCCGGGCGCTGACCACCGGCAGCCGCCGGCCATCACCCATCGTCGTCGTCCGGGTCGTCCACGCCATCGTCGTCATCGTCCGGCCCGGCGGTCTGCGCGGGGGGCGGCGACACCGGTTCGGCACCTGTGGTGCTCGTCACCGTGGGCTTCGTCGGCGTCGGCGTGGGGGTCGGCGTCGGCGTTGGCGTCGTACTGGATCCGGCTGGTACCACGACCGTCTCGCCGAGCTCAGGCGACGACCGCTCGGCCAGGTACCGGGGCAGCAGAACACCGGCCACCACCAGCACACCGGCGACGACCGCGTAGATCACGCGTGGGGACCGCATCCTCAAAGCCTGCGATCTCTCCCGGAGAACCACATGAGCCGAAGATTACAGATTTCTCATGATCAGGAGGCTCGGGGTACCGAAGGACAGGACGTATCGGGTCTGGATCGAGGTGCTCACGCGGGGCAGGGCGCGGAGAAGGCGACTACCTCCTGTCCTTCGGTCCCGGTATTCCGGTTGCCCGGTGGGAGCTGAGCCGAAAGGATCGTGGCTATGACCGACCAACGCCCTGTGGCACTCATCACCGGCGTCGGCCGCACCGTGGGGATCGGCGCCGGCCTCGCCCGCAAGCTCGCGGCCTCCGGCTGGGACATCGCCTTCACCTACTGGACCGCGTACGACGAGCGGATGACGTGGGGCGTGCAGTCGGGCGCGACGCAGGAGATCACCGAGGAACTTCGCAGCCTCGGCGCGACCGCGGTGCCGATCGAGGCCGATCTGGTCGACCCCGCCGCGCCCGAGCGGATCTTCGACGAGGCGGAGAAGCATCTGGGCAACGTCACCGCGCTCGTCATGTGCCACTGCGAATCGGTCAACTCGAGCATCCTCGACACGACCGTCGAGAGCTTCGACCGGCACTTCGCCGTGAACGCGCGGGCGACGTGGCTGCTGATCCGCGAGTTCGGGCGCCGCTTCACCGGCGTACCCGGGACCGGACGGATCATCGCGCTCACCAGCGATCACACCGTCCACAACCTCCCGTACGGCGCGAGCAAGGGTGCACTGGATCGCATCACAATGGCCGCCGCCCACGAACTCGCCCATCTCGGCATCAGTGCGAACGTGGTCAACCCCGGCCCGGTCGACACCGGCTGGATGAGCGACGAGATCCGCGCCAGCGGAATCAAGCAGACGCCGCTCGGCCGCCTCGGCACTCCACAGGACACCGCTAACCTGGTCGACTTCCTCTGCTCCGAGCAGGGCCAATGGATCAACGGCCAGCTACTCCTGAGCAACGGCGGCTTCGCGTAGTCGGGTCTGCCTAGGCCGGTAGAGTTCGGCGGCGCCGGCGGCCAGGGTCAGGGACAGGACGAGGAAGCCGCCGTAGAGATACCAAGGGTTGATCGACTCGCCGTTGAGGCTCGCCCACAGGGCACCGTGCGAGAGCAGAATGCCGGCGGCGCCGGCCAGGCGGGCCCACAGGTGGTGGAGGTAGAGCAGACCACCCAGGAGGAACGCGGGCAGGAAGACCATCCCGGCACCGGCGAAGGTGGGCAGGCACAGTACGGCGAGGGCCCGCCACCACCGGGATCGGCCGGCCTGGCGGACGCCGTACAGGATGCCGAGCGTGAGGCCGGTGATGCTCGTGAACCCGAGGATCGTGGCGGTGCCGGCCCAGGTGAACTGCGGTTCGGTCGAAATCAGCCGCATCCACGTTCGGGCGGCGATACCCCACAGCAGACCGAAGCCGAGCCCGGCCGCGGCCGAGCGTGGAACGCTCAGGCGACGCGGACCAGACTCTCTCGACTGCTGAATGGTCACCAAGCCAAGGGTAGGCACGCCAGCCGTTGGCCGGCGGCACCATGGTGATCGGTCGGCTTCTCATGGATGACGACCGACCGGTTGCCCGGCAGGGGAGTGAAGGGTACGACGGTCATCGCGTTGCCGGCGCCGGATGGGCTGACGGTGAAGTCGAACCAGATCTCGGTGCTGGGGTTGACGCGCGGCGGGACCGTCCCGGCGATGGTGTCGGTGTTGTAGTGCGGACCGGCCGCCGCGCCGTCACCAGCGACGCACGGGCCGGCATGCAGATGAGCACCGAACGATCGTCCAGCCTTGGACGTGTCGATCCCCCGCACCTGAAGGATCGCCAGGGTCGAGTCGCCGTGTGACACCAGCACCGCGAGAGCCCGCGCCTTGTCGAACGGCCCGCTCGTGGTTGGCGCCAGGTCGCGGAGGTCGTCGTGCGCAGTGACGACGCCCGTCTCTACCAAAGGTGCTGCCTGCGCCGCAGTTGGTATTGCCAGTGCGGTGACGGCCAGAACGGCCAGTGTGCTGCGAAGAACTGCTGTCATGACTCCCTCGAGATCCGTACGAACCGGAAACCGTCGCAGGCGGGTGACAGTGCCCAAATCCTGCCGCAACCCAGGCAATGCCCGGCTACCGGGTGGGTCTGGCGAGCGTTGAGGCGGCTTGTTGGAGGGTGGTGAGGACAGTGCGGACTGCTTGGCGGGCGGTGCGTTCGGGGCGGTGGAGGGCGTCGATGTGGCGGCGGGCGTGGACGCCGCGGAGGGGGCGGAGGACGACGGATGGGTGGCGGCGGGCGGTCCAGCGCGGGAGGAGGGCGATGCCGCCGCCGGCCGCGACCACTTCGGCGACGACGGTGAACTCGTTGATGCGGTGGACCAGGTCGAGGCGATGGTTGGCGGCGGCACCGATCGCCTCGATGGTGGCCATCAGCGGGAAGCCGTCGTGGACGGTGATCCAGGGTTCGTGAGCCACGTCGCGCGGAGTCAGTTGACGTTTGGCAGCCAACGGGTGGTCGACGGGTAAGGCGACGTCGAGGGGTTCGTGGAGTAACGAGGTGACGGCGACCGTACGCGGCCAAGCGGCGCCGTGGTCGAGGCGGTGTGCGAGGACGACGTCGTACTCGCGGGCCAGCAACGGGAACTCGTCCTGCGGGACGTCCTCGTCGTGCAGGCTGAGCTGTGGAGCGGCGTCGGCGCGCAGCAGCAACGGAAAGAACGTCGCCGCGGCACTGTGGAAGGCAGCGACCGACACGACACCATCGGGCTGTTCGATGAAGTCGTCGACGGTGTGCCGCGCCTTGGCCAGCGCGCTCTCCACGTCGGCCGCCGCGCCGGCGAGCGCGCGCCCGGCCGCGGTGAGAACGACCCGTCGGCCGTCGCGTTCGGTCAGCGGGACCGGGATCGACCGCTGCAACAGCCTGAGCTGCTGTGAGATCGCCGACGGCGTCACCAGCAACGCCTCCGCGGCAGCGGTCACGCTCCCCAACTCGCCGACTTCCCGGAGCACCCGCAACTGTCGCTCGTCCATTCCTACACTGTAGGCCTGCTTCAAGGTCGGTTAAGAAGTTGGTACTTGGCTTCACCGTCGTGACCGCGCACCGTTGAGCCGTGCTCGCCTCCCGCCGTACCGACATAGTGTTGTTGCTGGTCGCCGTCGTGTGGGGCTCGAGCTATCTCGCCGCCAAGACCGCGACCGGCTCGACACCGGTCCTGACCGTGCTGTTCCTGCGCTACGGGATCTCAGCGATCGCACTCCTGCTCTTCGTCAGGAGCGTGAATCGACGTGAGCTCAAGGTCGGCGGGCTGCTCGGTCTGAGTCAGGCGGCGGTGCTGGTGCTGGAGACGTACGGCGTCACGCACACCAGCGCAGCCAACGCGGGGCTGATCATCAGCCTGACGCTCGTACTGACACCGCTGATGGACCGGCGCCGCATGCCGCCGAGGTTCTTCCTCGCCGCGGGGATCTGCATCGTCGCCGTCGGTTTGCTCATGTCCGGCAACGGCCTCCATGCCCCTGGTATCGGCGACCTGCTCATGCTCGCTGCCGCGGTCGTCCGCGCCGCCCATGTCGCCCTCGTCGGCCGCCTCGCGACCGACCTCCGACCGTTGCAGGTGACAACAGTGCAGACTGTCGTCGGTACGGCGCTCTTCGCAGGACCAGCCGTTGGACACCTGCCGACCGACGCCGGCGTGGCGACCTGGTTGCAACTGGTCTACCTCGCCCTGTTCTGCAGCGTCTTCGCCTTCCTCGCACAGACCTGGGCCGTGCAACGCACGTCCGCCAGCCGGGCCAGTCTCCTGCTCGGCACCGAACCCGTCTGGGCTGTTGCCATCGGCATCGTCCTCGCCGACGAGCGCCTCACCGTGCCGGCCGCGATCGGCGCCGTACTGATGCTGACCGGCACCACCTGGGGTCAGTCCATTGAGCGGACACACCGCATCCGGTCTGGACCTGTCGTGGTCGATGATGGGGGGACGTCGGGAGGTGTGGATGCGCTTCGAGGTGCTCGGGCCGGTGCGGGTGGCCCAGAACGGGGAGGTGCTCGGCCCGATCTCGGAGCTGCGGCGCCGGCTGCTCGCCGTCCTGCTGGTGCGAGCCGGTCGACCGGTGCCGACGGACGTGCTCGCCGAGGCCCTGTGGGGTCCCGCGGCTCCGCGTCGTACGGGGAACAGCATGCAGATCCACGTGCACCGGCTGCGCCAGATCCTGGATAGCCCGGACCGGCTGATCCTTGTGTCCGGCGGCTATCTGCTGAAGGTCGACCCGGATGAGCTCGATGCCGACATGTTCAGCCGCCTGCACGCCGAGGCACGTCGTACGGCGGAAGCCGGCGATCTCGAGCTGGCCATCGCCCAGTTCCGTGAGGCGCTGGCGTTGTGGCGCGATGCGCCGTACGCCGACATCGACGAGACCGAGGTGGTCGCGCCTGAGGCGAAGCGGCTGTCCGAAAGTCGACTGGTCGCTTATGAGGAGCTGTTCGACGCCGAGCTGGCGCGTGGCCGGGCGCGGGAGATCGTGCCGGAGCTGACGGAGCTGGTCGCGGAGTATCCGTCGCGGGAGCGATTCATCGGTCAGCAGATGCTGGCGTTGTACCGGTCCGGTCGTCGTACGCGGGCGGAGGTCGCCTATCGGGCGGCGCGGCAGCGGCTGCGCTCGCGAATTGCGGGCGGAACCGGGCCGTGAACTCCGGGAGCTGGGCGAGGCGATCCGGATCGAGGATCCCACGCTCGAACACGAACCCCCGACGCCGGACCAACCCGCCACGCCGGCGCCGGCTCCGGCAGTGCGGCCGAGCCAGCTACCGCCGTCGCCCGGCGCGTTCTTCGGCCGTGAAGCCGAGCTGGACGAGCTCGACGGGGCCGACGCTGTGGTTCTGCTGACCGGGATGGCCGGGATCGGGAAAACCGGTCTCGCGTTGCAGTACGCACACCAGGTCGCCGACCGGTTCGGCGACGGCCAGCTCTACATCGACCTGTGTGGGGCACGCACCCGGGCCGGCAGTCGATCCACTGCCAGCGCTCGGACAGCTGCTCCGCGGCCTCGGCGTCCAGTACTTCCTGCGTTCGCTCGAGATCCACCGAGCGGACGGGGACCACGCGGCCCAGGCACGCACGCTGAGCAACATCGGCGCGCTCGCGTTCGATCGCGGTCAGCTGCACAGATACGAGCAGATGTCGGAGGAGCTCCTCCGGCTGTCCGCCGGAAAGCACGACCGGATGACCGCGCTCGCGGTACCCGAGCTGATTCGTGGACGCACGATGCTTGGCCGCCTGGACGGCGTCGACCAGCTGATCACGCCCCGGCCGAGCCCCCATGATCAGGGCTCGCCTGGGAGGTGGCTCTGCGGTTCGAGATGCTGGGGACTGTCCGAGCGGTCGATGACGGACAGGTGGTCGGGCCGATCTCGGAGTTGCGCCGCCGGTTGCCCGCCGCCCTGCTGGTCAGGGCGATCAGCCAGAGGCCGAAGCGGGCGTCACCGCAGGTGCCTCCCGGGATGGCCGGGAGGCAGCTGCGTGGTGTCGCTAGGAGCGCGTCCATTTCTGGTTGTCGGCGCCGTTGCACAGCCAGACGTCGACGGCCGTGCCGTTGCCCGTTCCGCCACCGGCGGCGTCGAGGCAGAGGTCAGGGCTCGCCACACTGGTGATGGTGAGGTCGGCGTTGAGGTTCCACGCCTGGTTGGCCGCGCCGGTGCAGTTCTCGATGGTGACCGCGCTGCCCGCGCCCGCGCCTGCGGTCATGCACTTGTCTGCGTAGACGGTGAGCTGCTTGTCGGCCGTGTAGTTCCACGACTGGTTGCCGCCGTTGTTGCAGTCCCACAGGTCGAGCGCCGTACCAGGAGTCGTCGAGAAGCCGGGTACGTCGACACACCGGTTGCTGGCGACGCCACGCAGCGGCTCACCCGGAGGCGCCGGCGGCAGGTCGTTGGACGGCTCCTTCTTCAGCAGGCCCCAACCCCACCACAGCTGCGCCAGGCCACTCTCGCTGTTGACCTGCAGGTCATTCGGGCCGACCTGGGTCGTCATCGAGTAGGAGTCGCCGTTGCGCAGGCCGGGCCAGTAGACGATGCCCATGTTCTGCTCGCGCGCGACCTGCGTGAGCGCAGCGAGGTACGACGTGTAGACGTTGCCCTCGTGGTTGCCGTAGTTCAGGCCGATGGTCATCGGTGAACCGGCCTCGTCGATGATCGTGCGCCAGCCGTACTCGCCGATCCGGGGCCGCAGGTTCGCCAGCCAGGCCGCCTCGTTCTCGTCGGAGGCCCAGAAGCCGTAGAAGTGCAGCGACAGCAGGGTGCCCTCGAGCTCGGGCGCCGCGCCGACACCGGTGACGTTGTCGTTGTAGCCGCTGCCGGAGATGACGATCCGGCCGCGCGGAACGCTCTGGTGCTGGGCGATCCAGGACGAGGTGAGCGACACCCACTCGGTCAGCGAGTAGCCGAACGGCTCGTTCATCGGCTCGAAGTACACCCGCGGGTTCTTGCCGTACGCCGCGACCACGGTGTTCCACATGGCGGCGTACTTGGCCGGATCGTCGACCCGGCCGTCCTTGGCGTTGTCGGCCTCCCAGTAGCTGAGGATGACCTTGAAGCCGCCGGCCACGGACGCGTCGATCGCACCCCGGTAGGACGTCCACCAGGCAGTCCCGACACTCGAGGGGTTGATCGGCAGGCGGATCGTGTTGGCCTTCAGTTCCTTGCGGAACTCGCCCGTGATGCCGATGGCCTTCTGGTACGTCGTCGCATACGAGTCCGCCGTACTGAGCCCGGACGGAACCACCTCGTCGTCGGCGTAGTTGTCCCGCGGGTCCGCCCAGTTCACACCCCGGAACTCGCTGGTCCCTGCGGGCCCGGTGTAGCCGGCGGTGGGGGCTGACCCGGCGTCGGCGGTCGTCGCCGCCCCGGCCTGCACCGTCATGGCGGCGACGACGGCTGTCGCCGCGAGCGCCGCGGCAGCGATACGCCCAACAGTTGATCTCACGCGCTCTCCGATCCTCACGAGCGGCGGCCCCGCGCGCCGCGGATTTTGCGTCTCGCGGTGATGTTTACGTAAACACGGGCGGGCGTCAATGGCCGATGTTTGCGTCAACATAGGATGTGACCGGCGTCACACTCAAAACGTCGGACGTCCTATCCGACCCGGACGCCGGTGATCGCGAAGCGTTCCACGTCCTGCACGTGACCGCCGGTCGAGGCCACGACCGTCACCGCACCCTCGGCGGCACCACGGAACGTCACCCGGACCGACCAGGCTTGCTTCTCCCCGCCGCCCGGGAGACAGCACGACGATCCGATCGGCCGCTCGGCGCCGGATTGGCGTAGGTCGATCCGGATCGACTCGTCCACTCCGGTGATTCGTCCGCCGACGGTGATCGGTGAGGTCACCTTCGCGCCGTACCGCGGTCGCTCGAGGGTGAGGGTGCTGTCCTGGCTGCCGACGACCTCCCAGGGCGCGTCGTCACCCTGGCCGATGCGGACAAGGTGGAGCACCGCTGCGACACTCGCTGGACCTTCGCTGGACTGGTAGCCGACCGAGATCCACGCCTCGTCGTCCTTGATCGAGCGGGTCACCACCCGGTCGATCTCGGTGAAGCCGAGGAAGCCGGTGGTGAAGGACAGCGCGGTCTCGTCCGCGTCCAGATGCCACGGCTGCTTCCCACCGTCGCGGTAGGCACTTTGCCACGCCGCAGCCTCGGCGACCGAGGCGAACGGCCACAAGGGCTGGTACGCAAAGGACTGCGCACTCGGCGGCACCTGCCTGGTCGGAGAGGGCGCTGCCGGTGACGGCGAGGACTGCGATGACGAGGTGGTGGTCGTCGGGGACGCGCCTGGCAGTGGTACGGCGCCTTGCCCGGTCGAAGCGGGGTCGCCGCCGAGGTACAGGACCCCGAGTCCGACCAGCAGCGCGGACAGCAGCGTGACCACCACGGCAGCCGCGATAACCGCCACCGGTCGCGTCCTTCGCCGCTGCTGATCGCGTTCTTGTCCCGGCCCGCCCAGCGCCATCTGACCAGCCTCCCGCCCCTACCCCATTAGACCGCTACTTGGTCCGGACGAGCTCCAATTGCAGCCATTTAGCAAGATCTTTGAGTTCGCGCTGCACCGCGGCGGTCAGGCTCTTGCTGAACGGTTCGTCCTCATGGATCGCGTCGACGCGGAGCATGCCGGCCTTGCGGTCGGAGGTGGCGTCGACCTTCCCGACCAGGCGGTCGCCGTGCAGGATCGGCAGCGCGAAGTAGCCCCACCGGCGTTGGGCGACCGGCTTGTACATCTCCAACTGGTAGTCGAACTCGAACAGCTCGGCGATCCGCTTCCGTTCGTAGACGAGCCGGTCCAGCGGCGAGAGCAACGCCGTACGGCCGGAGAAAGGCTGACCGAGCAGGGTCGGATCCACCCGCCACTCGCCGCGGACGCCCTCGACCACGGCCGGCTCCCCCGCCATGCCGACGTCGATCGGCTCGCCCGGGCAGGCCGGGCCCTTGGCGCGGGCGATGCCGAGTGACCGCAGCCGCTGCTCGTTGCGGATGCGTTTCGCCTCGTCGACCGGGACGGCCGGTTCGTCCGGATAGACGCGCGACGCCAGGTCCCACAGGCGGTCGCGCCCGTCGCGGCCGGCGACCGCGACCTCGCCGCGCTGCAGCATGAACTCGAGCAGCTGGGACACGTTGCGATTGTTGGTCCAGCCCGACGACTTCCACGGCCTCACGCACGTGTCCGGCAGTTCGCGCATGACCAGTGGGCCGTCCTGCCGGAGCCGCTCGAGGATGTCCAGTCGGCAACCCTCGTTGGCCTTCACCCAGTCGCGCCGGTACTCCTGCCAGTCGAGCAACGGCCCGCTGCCCGGCCAGGCCTCCATCTCGGCCCGGAACAACGCCAGGCTCTCACTCGGCCGGACGAAGCCCCGCAGCTCCAGCAACGCCTGCGTCTCGAGCGCATCCACCAACTCACTCGGCGAGTACGACGACCCGAGTCGGCTCCACGCGACCAGATCAGCGTTCGGCGCCACCGCGGCCGTCTGGTCGTACTGCACAACAGTCAGCCGCCGGACGACGTCGTACAGATCCTCTGGCCGCTCGCTCTCGAGCACCTGCGCCCGTACGGCGATCCGCCGCGCATCCTGCCGTGAAAGCTCATGCACACCCACGACCCGAGGCTAAGACACACGGCCGACAATTCACCCCAAGGTTCGCCAGTTTGCCCATATCGACCTCGATCAAGCGGAGAACAGGAGAAGGAGGCCGCCGACGGTGTAGGCGACCATGACGGCCAGCAGCGGGATCTGACCCGCCAGCGCTCTCCCGCGCGTGAACGTCAAAGCCCCATGACCCGCCGCGCCGGAGGCGTGGCATCAATACCGTCACGACACCTGCAGCTTGAATACGAGCTTGCCGCTCTCGTGCGTCTCGACCTCGAAGATGCCCTTCGTCGAGGTCTTGAACTCGACGGACCCGGGCTTGCTCGGCTTCAGATCCAGGGTCTTGTCGTAGCCGTGGACATGTAGCGATTCGGGTACGTCGCTGAGGACGTTGATGCGGACCGTTTGACCGGGTTTCGCCTTCACCACGGCCTGCCCACCGGCCGAGATCTTCCCGCCGGCGATCGACACGTCCACGGTGACATCCGCCGTACTCACGGGGGTCGTCTTGGGTACAACGGTGGGCTTGGTGCTGGGCGTGGTTGTCGGCGTGGGCGTTGGTGAGGTGGTGGTCGTTTCGGCGACCGGGGTTTCGGCGGTGCCGCAGCTGGTCAGGGCGACAGTGGCAAGGCAGGCGGCAACGGCGCCGTGAAGTGAGAGCCGCATGGCGGCGTCCTTTCAGGAAGGCACGCGTGAGCGGGTCACCACAGGGGTGATCGCTGCACGGACGCGGAGGATTGTGAGATCAGCTGTGATGGCAGCTGACGATCACGTCCGCAAGATGCAGAGCCTGGCCAGATCGGGTGCGACTTTGACCACGCGTCGGCGTGGTGGCAGGAGAGTCACGGTCGCGTGGCGTGGCGCCTCGCCGAATCGTTCGCGGCGCAGGAACAGGCCGACGCACAGCAGCAACAGCAGTGAGCCCGCCATTGCCAGGCACGGAACCAGCACGTGATGGTCCGGGGCATCGACGGCGAACGTGTCCGGCGCCAGCATGGCGACCTGTTCGAGCCGCTCGATCACACCATGCGGATCCACCTGCAGAACGGTGGCGGTCTGCGCCACCGGGGCCGCCACGGGCTCCTCCGAGGAGAAGCTCAGACCGTGCAGTGCGAGCACACCGAGCAGCGCCCCCAGCATCACGAGGGAGCGCACCAGCCT
This sequence comes from Kribbella steppae, assembly GCF_004342025.1. GTDB lineage: Bacteria > Actinomycetota > Actinomycetes > Propionibacteriales > Kribbellaceae > Kribbella > Kribbella steppae. The sequence continues at coordinate 382,959 of NZ_SLWN01000004.1, forward strand.
TTGCGCCGCATTCATCACCGCACAGGGTAGCGGTTAAGGCATCCTGGGTAGGGCGAGGGGAGGCTGGCTGTGGTCAAGCAGAATGCGGTGCGGGTGGCCCTGGTGCTCGCGGCCGGCCGGGGCCTTCGGATGCGATCGACTCATCCGAAAGCACTTCGCCGCGTCGGCGGTATCAGCCTGCTGGAGCGTTCGGTCCGAGTACTGCGACGGGCCGGGGTCGAGCGGATCGTCGTCGTGCTCGGCTACCGCGCCGAGGAGGTCAGGGCTCTGATCAAGAGCCGCGACCTGCCGGTGGAGGTGGTCGTCAACCCGGATTGGGAGAGCGGTACGGCGACCTCAGTGCTGACCGGCCTCAGCAGGATCGGCGACCGGCGCTGCCTGGTGGTGATGGGTGACCATGTGCACGAGGCGGACGACGTCCGGCGACTCCTTCAGACACCCTCCGGGAACGTCGCGGCCGTAGACCGCTCGGGCCAACCCGCCATCGCCCTGAACAACACGCGACCCAACCGGGTCCGGCTGCACGACGACGGGTCGGTGGCCGGTCTTGGACCCGACCTCGAAGAGTACGACGCTGTCGACGCGGGGCTGGTCGTGGTCGACGTACAGGACGTGCTGTTGGTGAACTACCGGGCGCGGGAGTCGTGGCTGGAGCTCCGGCAGCAGATGCTCGCCCACGGGTGCGTGATGCAGTCCCGGGAGGTGCAAGGCCTGTGGGCCGACGTGGACGTCCCGGAGACCGTTCGAGCGCTTGAACGCTCCATGTGGCGTCGGTACGGTCCCAAGCCGACCGACGGAGTCATTGCCCGAGTCCTCAACCGACGCATCTCCGGACCGCTCACACGCTTACTGCTGCGCACTGGCCTCACACCTGATGTGGCGACCGCACTGGCCTTTGCCGTCACGCTTTTGGCTGCGGGTCTGGTGGCGACGGGTGAGACGTGGCTGATGGTTGCCGGCGGGCTGGGCGTCGTACTTGGGTCTGCACTCGACGGCGTCGACGGGGAGCTCGCCCGGATCAGTGCGAGAGCCTCACCGCGTGGCGCGGCCTTGGACACACTTCTGGATCGGTACGCCGATCTGGCCGTCGTACTGGCGCTCGTGCTCGCCACCGGTGCGACTGTGACCGCGTGGGCTTGGGGGTTCGCCGCTGCGATCGGCTGTCTGCTCGTGTCCTACGTCCATGCGGTCGGCCGGGACACCGACGTACGGCTGCTGTTCCGGCGCGAGTTCCGGCTGTTGATCTTCGCGGTAGCCGCGATCGTCGGCTTCCCGCTGTGGGGCCTGATCGTGGTCGCGATCGCTGCCAACCTCGATGCGATCCGTGGGGTCGTTCGGCTGTTGCGCGCCCTGCGTAAGGCTCCGTGGTAGGGCACCGATGTAGCTAGCGGGCGGGGACCTATGTGGCGTGGGTTCGGGGGGCGGTGCGGTGATGGTGCGCGGGCAGCCGGATCCTCAACCTGCTCGAGCGCGCACCACGACTCCTGGAGAACACCAAGCTCTTCCTGGCCCTCGCCCACCGATGATCCCTGAGAGCTTTCTCCGGGTACGACCAGGGTGAATGTGGACTCCGCTGCGCTCCGGTGGACCGCACACTGGAAGGAGTCAGTCCACACTCGGAGGAAGACAGAACATGATCGGCTTCATCGTTGCCGGACTCATCATCGGTGGGCTCGCCCGCCTCTTCACGCCGGGCAAGCAGCGACTCGGCCTGCTGGCCACGCTCCTGCTCGGCCTGGCCGGATCCGTGATCGGCGGCACCGTCGCCAACCTGCTCGGCACCGGCGGCATCTTCGAGCTGAACATCCTCGGCTTCATCGTCGCCGTCATCGCCTCGGTCATGCTCGTCGGCACCGCCGAAAGCATCTCGGCCCGCAACAAGCGCTCAATCACCAAGAACTGAGCCCACCACCACTGAGCCCACCACCAATCAGCCAACCGCCGTTGGGCCCCGTCAGCTGCCGAGGCCGTTCTGGGCCAGGGCGGAGCGGGGCTCGCGGCCGGGTGGTTGCGAGGGACGGGGCAGAAGCGGGGTGCGCTTGTTCAGCGAGCGGGTCACCGGGCTATCCTCGGTGACGGTGACCCACTCGCCGACGTGTTTGAACGAGACGCTGCTGTCGGCACCGTTGTGGACCGTGTAGGTCACCTCGAGTTCGTTGATGTCCACCTTCAGCCGGGCGCCGCGCCAGCGGATCGAGAAGACCAGTTGGGACATGCCTTGCGGTAGCGCCGGGTCGAAACACAGGCAGCCGTCGAGCTCTCGGAGCCCGCCGAACCCGGCCACCAGCGCGGTCCAGGCTCCGGCCAGTGAGGCCATGTGCAGGCCGTCGCCGGTGTTGTGGTGCAGGTTGCGCATGTCGATCAGCGCCGCCTCGTAGGCGTAGTCGTAGGCGAGATCGAGATGGCCCACCTCGGCCGCCATCACGGCCTGGACGCAGGCGGACAACGACGAGTCCCGCACCGTCAGCCGCTCGTAGTAGTCGAAGTTGCGCGCCTTCTCCTCCGCGGTGAACGCATCACCACACCAGTACGTCGCGAGCATCAGATCCGCCTGCTTGATCACCTGCTTGCGATAGAGCTGGAAGTACGGCGCATGCAGCATCAGCGGGTACTTGCCCTTGTACGCCTCGAAGTCCCACTCGGCGTACCGGGTGAATCCCTCTGACTGCTGGTGTACGCCGATGTCCTCGTCGTACGGCACGTGGACGGCGGCCGCCGCGTCCCGCCAGGATGCCTCCTCCTCGCTGTCGACGCCGAGCTCGCGGGCCTTGGCCGGGTGCTTGACCGCGGTCGCCGCGGCCGCTCGCAGGTTCCGCGCGGCCATCAGGTTCGTGAAGACGTTGTCGTCGGCAACTGCGCTGTACTCGTCCGGACCGGTGACACCAGGAAGGTGCCAGCGGCCGTGCCGGTCGTGGTGACCCAGCGACATCCACAGCCGCGCGGTCTCGACCAGCAACTCCAGCCCGACCTCCTCGAGCAACTCGTCGTCCCCGGTCGCGGTGTGGTACCTCATCACCGCCTCGGCGATATCCGCGTTGATGTGGAAGGCCGCCGTACCGGCCGGCCAATATCCGGAGCACTCCTGACCGCGGATCGTCCGCCACGGGAACGCGGCGCCGCGCAGACCCAGTACGGCGGCCCGATCGCGAGCTTGGTCGAGGATCGAGTGTCGCCACCGGAGCGCGTCGGCGGCCGCGTCGGGCAGCGTGTAGTTGAGCACCGGCAGGACGAAACCCTCGGTGTCCCAGAACGTGTGGCCGTCGTAGCCCGCACCCGTCAGACCCTTCGACGGGATCGCCCGGCGCTCGGCCCGGGCACCGGCCTGCAGCACGTGGAACAGCGCGAACCGGACCGCCTGTTGCAGCTCCGGATGCCCGTGCACCTCCACATCGGCGCCGTCCCAGAAGTCGTCCAGGAATTCGGCCTGCTGCTTGATGAGCCCCTCCCAGCCGGAGAAGCGGGCGCTGGCCAGCGCGGCCGCGACCTGGTCCCGGATCGCCGTCTCGGTCCGAAGACTCGACCAGCCGTAGGCCAGGTACTTCACCACCCGCAGGCTCTCCCCCGGCTGCAACTGGCAGATCACCGTGGAGCGGGCCCAGTCCTCCCGGACGTCGAGGTCCATCGCGTAGCGGGCCGAGGTGTGGACCTCGTGCACCATCGCGGCGGCCATCAACTGCCGGCTGCGCGTGGTCCGGTGGATCAGCACGACCCCGTTGTCGCCGCCGTCGTGGCTGACCGGCTTCAGCGGATTGTCGAGCACCGCCGCGACGCGTGGGTCGTCCGACAGCTTCGGCTGGGTCTCGTTCGCGACCAGTTCGGACTGGATCACGAACCGCGCCGGCTGGTCGACCGGCTCGACGATGTACTCGATCGCGGCGACTGCGCGCTGGGTCAGCGACACCATGCGGCGGCTGCGAACGTTGATCCGCTTGCCGCCCGGCGACGTCCAGTCCACGTCGCGTTCGAGGGTGCCGGTGCGGAAGTCGAGCGACCGTTCGTGCCGGCTCAGGTAGCCGTAGCGGATGTCGAACGGCGAGTCGTCCACCAGGAGCCGGATCAGCTTGCCGTTGGTGACGTCGACGAGCGTCTGGCCGGACTCGGGATAGCCGTAGCCGGCCTCGGCGTACGGGAGTGGGCGCTGCTCGTAGAACGAGTTCAGATAGGTGCCCGGGATCGCGTACGGCTCGCCCTCGTCGAGGTTGCCGCGGAGCCCGATGTGACCGTTCGACAGCGCGAACAGCGACTCCGACTGGGCCAGCTTGTCGAGCGCGAGCCGGGTCTCCCGCAACCGCCACGGCTCGATCGGGTGGTGCCCACGGTCGATCATCGGTCCTCCAGAAGTTCCGCCAGGTCGCGTACGACGACGTCCGCTCCATGCGCCTTGAGTTGGTCGGCCTGCCCGACCCGATCCACGCCGACGACGTGACCGAAACGACCGGCCCGGCCCGCCTGAACCCCGGCCAGCGCGTCCTCGAACACGGCCGCCTCGGACGGATCGACGCCTAAGCCCTTGGCCGCCGCCAGGAACGTGTCCGGCGCGGGCTTCCCGCGCAGCCCATCGGTGCGGATCGTCACACCGTCGACGACCAGCTCGACGTACTGCGCGAGTCCGGTCACGTCCAGGACCTCGCGAGTGTTCGCGCTCGACGACACCACCGCCCGCCGGAGCCCGGCCTGCTCCGTGGCCTGCAGGTACCGCAGGGAGCCGTCGAAGACCCGAACCCCTTCGGTCCGGATCCGCCGCTGCACGGCCTCGTTCTTGCGGTTGCCGAGGCCGTTCACTGTCATCGCCGTCGGTGGATCCGTCAAGGTCCCGTCCGGCAGCGTGATCCCGCGCGAGGTGAGGAAGTCTCGGACACCGTCGACCCGCGGCTTGCCGTCGACGTAGGCGTCGTACTCCGCGCGAGCGTCGAACGGCCGGAACGGGATCCCGTGCTGCTCCGAATAGTCGCGGAGGAACTGGTCGAACACCTCCTTCCACGCGGCGGCGTGAACGGCGGCGGTATCGGTCAGGACACCATCCAGGTCGAACAAGCAGGCCCGTATACCCGCGGGTAGTCCCAGCATGTCACCACCTTAGGTCGTCATGTGGTCCGGGAGGCCGAACGCGGGGAAGCGCGAGTAGCCGAATGTGATGATTTCGGCGATCGCACCGTCGTTGATGCGCAGTACGTCGAGCTTGAACGCCCGGAACACCGTGTCGCCCGGGCGGCGTAGGTAGGTGGCCGCGGCCGGCAGCCGGTTGGCCGACGTCGGCACCAGCCGCCAGTCGCCGTCCCGATCCGGCCCGAACGCGCGTTCCAGCAGCGGCACGCACGCGGTCAGCCCGACGAAGGACAGCTGGTCCGGCGGCATCGAGACGCGCAGGTCCTCGGCAGCGATCGCGATGGCCGCCGCGGTGTCGCACCGCTCGTGCGCGTCGATGAACCGATCCAGCAACTCCCGCTCTTCAGCGGTCGGCCGCGGCGCAGACCAGTCGGTACGACGGGCCGGCAAGCGTTGCTGCATCGTCGCCCGCGCCCGTTGCAACGCACTGTTGCCCGCGGCCACGCTGGTCTCGAGGAGTGCTGCCGTGTCATTGGCCGACCAGCCGAGCACGTCCCGGGCGATCAGTGCGGCCCGTTGCCGCGCCGGCAGCGATTGCAGCGCGACCAGGAAGGCCAGCTCGATCGTCTCCCGGTCGACGACCACCGCGTCAGGCTGGTCGGCGGGTGGGGCGATCTCGTCCAGCAACTGGTCCGGGTACGGCTGCAGCCACACCATCTCCCCCGGTGACGCGGCCTGCCGCCTGGCGAGCCGCCGGGTCACGTCCAGGCAGACGTTGGTCGCGATCCGGTAGAGCCAGGCGCGGAAGTACGTCCGGCCGTCGTACCCGTCCCGACCGCGCCAGGCACGCAGCAGCGTCTCCTGTACGGCGTCCTCCGCATCGTCGAAGGACGCCAGCATCCGGTAGCAGTGCACGTGCAACTCGCGCCGGTGCCGTCCGGCGAGGTCGGCGAACGCGGCCTCATCACCCGCGAACGCCGCCTCCTCGACCGTGGTCATGGGGCCTCCCGGCCTGGACTGAGGAGCGCAGGGAGCGAAGCGACCGGAGTGACGAGGGAAGGCAGGGAGTCAAAGCCCCATGACCCCGCCGGCGCCGAAGGCCCGGCCAAAAGCACGCTCACTGCCGATCGGGGGTGGGCTCGGGGACCTCCTGTACCGTCCAGCCGTTGCCGTCGGGGTCGGAGAAGGTCAGGTACGTGCCGTACTTGGCCCGGTTCGGGTCCACGCCCGGCTGCTGCCCCTCGGCGGTGAAGTGGAACGGCTCGCTGACCTCGACGCCCCGCTCGACCAGCTCGGCCCGCGCCGCCTCGATGTCCTTCACCACGAGGTGCGTGCCTTGGTACGACCCCGGCGCGGCCGTGGTCAGGCCGGTGCCGATCGTGATCGAGCAGGCCGAACCCGGCGGGGTCAGCTGCACCACCCGGAACGAGTCACCCGCGCTGTGGTCGACGTCCTCGGCGAAGCCGAGCTGGTCGGTGTAGAACTTCTTCGCCCGGTCCACGTCCGTCACCGGGACGATGACGAGTTCGAGTTTCCAGTCCATCTGCGGCCTCCCGCGGTTCGGGTCGGTCACAGTCTGACCGACGCTGTCGAATGGTGAAACGACAGCGCCGGCCAAAACTCATCGGTCCATCGATGATCTGTTCAGGATCAGGCCCGCGACTGGAAAATGTTGGCGAACCAGTCGAGCTGGGCATCCTGCTGGTAGGTCTGGCCGCCCTCGTGCTCGTTGTGCGAGTAGACCTTGATGTCCTTCTGGATGTTGGTGCCGGCCGCATCGCCGTAGGCGTTGTAGGCCGCGAAGACCGTCGACGGCGGGCAGATCGCGTCCATCAGGGCGACCGAGAAGAGCGCCGGCACCGTGGCCAGCCGGCCCAGGTTGACGCCGTCGAAGTAGCTCAGGGTCCGGTACGCCGTCTCGACCTCGTTCCGGAACCCCTTCAGGTACCGGGTGATCTCGCCGTACGGGTCCTTGTCGGTGATCTGCAGGGCCCGCTCGAAGTGGCACAGGAACGGAACGTCCGGTGCACACCCGAGGAGGTTGATCCCGGCCAGGCCGGCCAGCCCGGCGGCCGCGATCGAGATCCCGCCGCCCTGGCTGCCGCCGGTGACGACGATCTGGTCCGGATCCACGAACGGCGACATCCGGGCCGCCTCGAGTGCGCGGACGGCGTCGACGTACACGCGGCGGTAGTAGTAGGTCTCCGGGTCGGTGATGCCGGCGGTCATGAACCCCGGCGCGTGGTTCAGACCGGCGTACGCGCTGTCGTCGGGGGTGCCGCCCGGGTTGCCGCTGCTGTAGCCCTGACCGCGGGTGTCCATCAGGAAGTGGGCGTAGCCGGCCTGCGCCCACAGGTTGGTGGTGTGCGGGAAGCCGCGGCCGCCGGAGTAGCCGAAGTACTGCACGACGGTCGGCAGCGGTCCCGTCGTACCCGCCGGAACGTGCAGCCAGCCCTTGATCGGCGCACCGCCGAAGCCCGCGTACGTCACGTCGTAGGTGTCGACGACGGCGAGCTTGTTGTCGATCGGGGTGAACGTGGCGGACAGGTCGTCGGCACGCGCCTTCTCGAGGGATCGGCGCCAGAAATCGACAAGGTCGGCAGGGGCCGCCACCTCGGGCCGGTACGCACGGAGCTTGTCGAGGGAAAGATCGAACATGGCCATGAGCAACCAATGTAAAGCAGGGACGACGCCCCCGAAGCGGCTGTGTCCGATGCTGGACACCACCGCTGTGGACAAGGTGAGGTGAAGGTATGTCCTCCCCCAACATCGTCTTCATCATGTCCGACGACCACGCTGCGCACGCGATCTCGGCGTACGGGAGCAAGGTCAACGAGACCCCGCAGCTGGACCGGCTGGCCGCTCAGGGTGTCCGGATGGATGCGACGTACTGCACGAACTCCATCTGCTCCCCCTCGCGGGCGTCGATCCTGACCGGCACCTACAGCCACATCAACGGGGTCGCCTCGATCTTCACCGAGATCGACTACCGCATCCCGACCTTCGCCGAAGTGCTGCACGACGCCGGCTACCAGACCGCGTTGTTCGGCAAGTGGCACCTCGGCGAACGACCCGAAGCGGCGCCGCGGCACTTCGACGCGTGGAAGGTCTTCCCCGGTCAGGGGGAGTACGTCGACCCGCTCATGATCGGCCCGGACGGCTCCGAGACGGTGCCCGGATACGCCACCGACATCGTCACCGATCAGAGCATCGACTGGATCCGGGACCGCGACCAGGACCGGCCGTTCCTGCTGCTGGTGCATCACAAGGCGCCGCACCGGCCGTGGGTGCCGGACGAGAAGCACAAGGAGCTCTACCCGCTCGGTTCCATCCCGGAGCCGAGCACGCTCTTCGATGATCACAGCACCCGTAGCCAGGCCGTCCGTGGCGTCCGGATGTCCGTCGCGGACGACCTCAGCTCGGACGAGCTCGGTGAGGACCTGCCCGCTGAACTGCGTGGGCCGTCGCGGCGGGTGGACCGCATGCGGTGGAAGTACCAGCGCTACCTGCGCGACTACCTGCAGTGTGTTCAGTCGATCGACGACAACGTAGGCCGGTTGCTCGACGTCCTCGACGAGGAGGGCCTGACCGAATCGACCGTGGTCGTCTACACCTCCGACCAGGGCTTCTTCCTCGGTGACCATGGCTGGTTCGACAAGCGGCTGATGTTCGACGAGTCGCTGCAGATGCCGATGCTGATCCGCTGGCCTTCGTCGATCCCAGCAGCAAGTAGCTGTGATGCGATGGTCACCAACGTCGACTTCGCCGCGACCTTCCTCGACATGGCCGGCCTGGACCCGGCCGCGGCGTTGCCGACCTCCCAGGGCCGCAGCTTCCTCCCGCTCCTGCGCGGCGACCAGGTCGACGACTGGCCCGACGCCGTGTACTACCGCTACTGGGAGCACGACGACCCGATTCACCACGCACCCGCGCACTACGGCGTACGGACGAAGGATCTCAAGCTCATCCATTACTACGGCGCCGGCCTCGGCGTACCCGGTTCGTCGGACCACCTCTTCGAACCCGAGTGGGAGCTCTACGACCTCCGCACCGACCCGGAGGAACTCGTCAACGTCGCCGACAACCCGTCGTACGCCGAGATCCGCGCCGCCCTCACCACCCGCCTGGCCGACCTCCAACGCCACTACGCCGACACCCCCTACGAAGGCACCACAACCCCACGCCCCACTTGGTCCTGGGCCGACGAGAAGTCCCTCCAGTCAGTAGCCGCCTACACCAGAACCCTCCGCTCAGACGCCTGAACGCCGGTCGGGACCGGGGGTCCCTTGGCTGAGGGACTTTCGGCCCTGTCGGCGGCTGGGCAGTGATGGTTCGATCCTCTACAAGCCTGTCGGTTATTGGATCGGAATATCGCAGTGTCGCGTATGTGGCCGGTCATCAGAACGCGGAGTTGCCGATGCCCAGACATCTTGAAGCCCCACTGTCCGAGGTCGACGCTGCGGTCGAGACGTACTACCGCGACGGTTCGTGGCACACGCGGCGCGGTGACTGCACCCGGCCGTTCGCTTCCGGAACGCGGCGGGACCGGCTGATCACGGTCGGTGTGGAAGTCGCGCGCTGGAACGGCCTGCGGCACATCATCCGGGACACCGACGGCACCATCGTCGAGGTCAACCTCTACATCACCTCCCCCTGCTGACTCGTCTACATCGCCTCGCCCACTGACTCCGGCCGGAGGGTTCCGGATCCGGACATCTGCGCACTCCCCGGCGCCGGATCCGGTTGCGTAGGTCGTGCCAAGGAGAACTCCTTCGCACAACCTTCGAAGCACAAGATCAAGGGGAGATCATGAGGATTCAGCGTTCGATGGTCCGTGGTATCGCCGTACTGGGCGCAGCGGTGTCGGCAGGCGTGATGGCTCCAACCGTCAGTTCGGCGGCACCCGCGCAGGAGTCCGGTTCCACCAAGACTCAGGCGGCCGCCGTACAGACGGCGCCGACGGCGACCCGAGGGGCGAACGTGACGGTGTGCAAGGCGTACGGCGGCACGATCCGGGGCTGCGCCGGGTTCCAGGCGTACGACGAGATCCTGGCCGTCTGCGACCGTCGCGCGGACGGCCGCCGGGTCGTGGGCCAGGCGTACTGGGCGGGCAAGATCCGGGCCACGGTGGAGGACAGGAACGGCGCGACGAAGCCTTGCTACGGCAAGGACCTCAGCATCGCCGAGGGCACCGCGGTCTGGGTACGGGTCTGGGTCGAGGGCGTGGGCTTCACCCGCTGGTACCGCGGCACTGCCTGACAGCTGACAACACCATCCCGGGCCTGTCCGCCGACATCGGCGGGCAGGCCCCAGCTTTGTCTGACAAGCATCGCCGGACAACACCAGGACTTGCCCGACAAGCAATGGCCGACGCCACCAGCACTTGCCTGACAAACCTCGGCGCATGGCACCTGGACTTGCCTGACAAACCTCGGCGCATGGCACCTGGACTTGCCTGACAAACCTCGGCGCATGGCACCTGGACTTGCCTGACAAACCTCGGCGACAGCGCCTCGGACTTGCCTGACAAGCATCGGTGATAGACGTCGAGGCCGTGACCCGGACCGAGGGTTCAGAGCCAGCCGCGGCGGGCGACCTCGAGGCCGAGCTGGAACCGGCAGTCGACCCGCAGCTTGCGGCACAGGCCGGCGACCTGCCGGCGCACGGTCCGGTCGGTGACGCCGAGCTCGCGCGCGATCGCCTCGTCCGTCAGCCCTGCGGCGAGCAGCACCAGAACCTCCCGGGACCGCTCCCCCAGCCGGTCGAGCGGATCGGCCTCGCTGATGTCGACGGCCTCCGACTGCTCCCAGGTCGCCTGGAACACCGCCTCCAGCGGCCGCACGTACTCTTCGGACCGGATCAGCAGCGCCGCCTGGGTCATCGGCGTCCCGAGCACCGGGATCAAGGCCGCCGAGCGATCGGCCAGCATCATCTGCGTCATCGGCAGCTGTTCCGCGGCCCTGAGCTCCTCACCGAGACCGACAACGGCTCGCAGGTACCCGCGCATCAACGCACCCTCCGGCCCGAGCAGTCGCTTGCGGAGCCGGACCGTCTGCATCCGGATACCCCGCGTCACCAGCTCCGCCGTGCGCTGCGCCGAGGCGGTCTGGTCGCCGTGCGGCAGATGGCTGTGCAGCGACCGCAACGACGTACGGCAGGTCCCGACCAGCCTGTCGCGTACCGCGTCGATGTCGGCGAATCCGTCCAGCCGGACGATCTGTGGATCGTCACCGCCCTCCGCAACGGAGCACAGCCGCCCACAACAGCGCGCGCAGCCTCAACTCGACATTCGGCATGTCGCCCTCCCCCGAGGTCCGTCGGCCTACCCCCAGTAGGCCGACGATTCACTAGCCAAGGCGGTCGGCGACCGAGTGTCAACCGTCATCCGCGTGCAGGCTGGTGCCGCTGTCCTGTTCCGGACACCACGCGTCGTGATGACCCGCTGACCCAGCAAGTGGATAGCGTTCCCGGAATCAGGACTTCCCGGAGGTTGCTATGACGGGTCAAGCGACGGTCGTGCACGCTCGCAAGACCGTGACGCCGCGCCCGCGTGCCCAAGTCGGTTTGGCAGTTGTACTTGCCGTGTTTGCCGTACTGGAGCTGATGAATGGCGACCTGGTAGTGGCTCTGGTCATTGCGGCCGGCGCTGTCCTGGTGCTGCCGAGCACGTACGGCGTGGCGCGGCGTGCGGCGAGGCGGCAGCCGGACTGGATCGAGGTGCGGCCGGATCGGATCGTCGCCGTCCGGTCGACCGGGGCGAGCTGGGAGCTGCTGCGCGCCCCGGACAGCGTGCTGCAGGTTCACGACGTCGACGGGCATCCGCAGCTGTCGATCAGCGGCAACGGGTCGATCCCGCTCGCCCGGTACGACGTCGACGAGATAGGCCGGGCGGCGCGGGCGAACGGTTGGCCGTGGACCCCGCCCGGCAGTACGACTCCGATCGGGTCGACTCAGGCCGGGTCGACTCAGGCCGGGTCGACTCCGGCCGCGGACGCCGTACCGCTTGCGCCCGACGAGACGCGCATCCAGCTCCGCGACGGGTCCAGCCAGCTGCCCCAATTGATGGCAAAGCTCTCGCCGGGTCTGGTGATCGCACTCGCCATCTGTGTCGCCGTGGGGGCGGTGGCGATGGGCTTTGCAGGCGTCTCGCCGACCGTGACTGTCATCAGCTTGATCAGCGTTGCGGTCGCTCTCGGCCTCGCCATCGCCGCGGTGGCGATTGTGTCAGTACGGCTGGATTCGCTGGCCATCACGATCACGCCGCAACGGGTGACGCTGGCCCACGGCACGCAGACATCACAAGTGGTCCAACGCACCGCCGTCGCCACCGCGACCGTGGGATCCCGTTGGGCCCGGCTCCGCGACCCCAATGGCAAGGCCCTGCTCTGGCTGCCATTGAGGCCGCGGCGCGACGACGTACTCAACGCGCTGGCCCGCAACGGCTGGCCGACCAGCGAGTCCCCGGGCGGACTCCGCCGTCATCTCTGACATGGTGGTGGTATGGCCATCGAGGTTCGTCCGGCTTCAGTCTTCGAGGATGTTCGCGCCGTGCTCGGCCCGAAGTCACCCAACTCGAACGTCTGCTGGTGCCTGAGCTACCGGATCCCGTCCAAGCTCAACAACGAGCTCCACGGTCCGGCCCGCGGTGAGTACGTCGCCGAACTGTGCAAGGCGGAACTCTCTCCCGGCGTGCTCGCGTACGACGGTGACGAACCGGTCGGCTGGGCCGCGGTCGCACCGCGCTCGGAGACCTCGTTCGCCCGCAACCGCAAGATCCCGCACGTCGACGATCTGCCGGTCTGGTCGCTGTGGTGCGTCCGCGTCCGTCCCGGTCACCGGAAGCAGGGGATCTCACACGCGCTCATCTCCGGCGCCGTCGAGTTCGCCCGCGACCACGGCGCACCGGCAATCGAGGCGTACCCCCTCGACAACGGTGACGCCAAGGTCGACCTGACGATGGCATACCCCGGCCTGCGCAGGAACTTCGAACGCGCAGGCTTCACCAAGGCCGCCGACACCACCTCGGTCCTAGCCGGCCACCCTCGCATCCTGATGCGCCTCGACCTCAGCTGACCCGGCGGCGGTAGTCGGCTCCACACTCTGGATCGTCACCGTCCCGAGTATTCAGACCGCTCCACTCCCCCGGATTCCCCCACGGGAGGGACGCAACTCCCGCCCAAGGCTGAGCCGTGGCCAATCAGCTGAATCCGGAGGAGTTGCCGGTCGTGCGAGGCAATCACCACGGCCGCTGGAGTTGTCTGCAGCGCCTCGCTCAACTCGTCGACCAACGTGATCGACAAGTGGTTGGTCGGTTCATCCAGCAGTACGACGTGAGGCCGCGCAGCCAGCAGGATCGCCAGGTCGAGGCGCCGCTGCTGCCCGATGGACAGCTCGGCAACCGGCCGGGACGTGTCCCGTGACCCGAGCACACCCAAATGCCCGAGCGAGACCCGATCGGTCTCCGTCAGCTTCCCCGCACTCACCATTCGGCCAAGCGCCGCGTCGTACGCATCGATGGCACGGCGGCGCGACGGCGGCGGCGACTCCTGACCGAGCAGTCCGCCGCGCACGAGTGGTGCAGCGGGTGGGGTATTCAGCGGGTGAAGACCACCTCGGGGTGTTTGGGTGAGGGGTGGTTCAGGATCGGGTGGGGTAGGCCGCGGAGGAAGTGATTGAAGAACGCCGCCAGGTACGCGCGTTGGGCTCGGACGCTGCCGGCCGGGTCGACGGTGCCCAGGAATCCGGTCACGACCTCCTTCGGCAGGTCGTACCTGGCGGCGATGGCCGGGACCGAGAACTGGTAGTCCGCGAAGGCGCCGTGTGTGCCGGTCGGGATGCTGAGGTCGAGTTTCCAGCCGCGCTGGGTGGCCCAGAAGCTCATCCAGGAAGGATCCTCGAGTGGTCCACCGGGCAGATGCGAGTGGCCCTCGGAACCGAACAACAGGAACGGGCGATCCAGGCCGCGCTTGGCCGATTCGCTCAGTTCGCCCTTTGGGAAGCCGTACTGCAGCGTGCCGTCAAGGCTGACGCCCGCCGTGATCCGTCGGTCGATGAGCATCGTCTCCGCCGCGGTGAATCCGCCCGCGCTGTAGCCGAACATCCCGGTACGACGCAGATCGAGCGCGTCGGCCAGCCCGACCGGGAGCCGATCCCCATTGTTGCCGTCGGCAAAGTCATCCAACGTGTCCAGCACGAACCGGGTGTCCGCCACCCGGGCGTCGATCGCGGTCCGGACACCGGTGCCATCCGTCGGGAGGAGAACGGGCGCCACGGATCCGTCCGGGAACTCGACCGGCGCCTCACCCGTGTGGTCGATGGTCACCACGATGTACCCGCGGCTGGCCAGCTCCTCGACGTGATTGGTCCCGAGGATCCGCGACGTACCGAGCCCCGGTGAGTACAGGACCACCGGACGCCGTCGTCCCAGCGCCGGGGCGTTCCGGCGTGCGTGCGTCGCCGTACGGGCGTAGTCGACCTGCCCTGGGCGGAGCCCCAGGGTCACGGCAACCTCATCCGCCAGCTGGACAGCCGCTTTCGGCGGTGCGTAGAAGGCCTGGGGTCCGACGGGGAGCGCCGGGTACCACAGGCTGATCATCAACTCGCGAACCCGGCCGCTCCCCCACGGATCCACGCGGCGATTGTCGACAAGGCGTACGTCGACCGTCCCGATCGGGTACGGACCGGTCGGCCGCGGCAACTCCAAGCGGTAGCCGGCCTCGGCAGCCTCCGCCGTCCACGGGACTGCTGACACCGCAACCCCGGAGGCAAGCAGACCAAGGGCCGTACGGCGACTCATCGTTGTCATACCGCGATGCTCCCCGCCGCCATCTCATCGCGAATCCACCTCAAGTCGGACAGGCAAGTGTCAACGTCAGACGGACTCACATGCTGCACGAGCCTCGTAAGTTGGCCGACTCAACCAGAAAGGAGCAGCATGCGATTCCGTGCACGTACCGCACGTTTCCTGTTCGCCGGCCTGCTACTGGTGGGTGCCGGCGCCGTCGTCGGAGCACCGACCGCGGCGGCCGGATCGAACGAGTCCGTGGTCACCGAGAGGGGATCGGTTGCCTGGTACCACGACGGCGACAAGGTCGTCGTCTGCGACGCCAAGGCGGACGGCCTCTCGATCGAAGCCAACTATCGCCTGGCCGGTGGCACCACCCCCGGCCGCGTCCTGCACGTAGCGGGCGCGGGCAACTGTGACAGCAAGATCTGGGACAAGACCGAGGGCCAGAACATCCAGATCCGGATGTGCTACCGGGACGGTTTCGTCATCACCAAGTGCAGCAACTGGCAGGCCGCCGAAGCCTGACCGCGGTGGGGCCGGCGGCGGCTAACCGCTTGCCGCCGGCCCCGCGTGGGCGTGAGATGCTGAGCGGGGCGGGTGGGGGTCGAGCTAGGACGGGATGATGGGCAAGCGGCGGGTGACGTCGACGGATATTGCGAAAGCGTCCGGGGTGTCGCGGTCGGCGGTCTCGCTCGTTCTCAACGGCCGTGGCGCCGGCATGGTCGACGCGGAGAAGCAGGAGCGGATCCGCGCGATCGCCCGCGAGATGGGATACGTGCCCAACGCATCCGCGGTGAACCTCCGCCGGCAGCGGACCGCGACCATCGGCCTCGTCACCGACGCGATCGCGAGTGCACCGTTCGCCGGTCCACTCCTGTCGGGAGCGAGTGACGTTGCGCTCGAGGCCGGCTACATGATCCTGACGATCGACACCTGGCAGCATCCGGCGTACGTCGACGGCGCGATGACGACGCTGCGAGCCCGCGATGTCGACGGACTGATCTACGCGGACGCCGGCCTGCGACAGCTCGACCGGCTGGACGCGCCGCCCGGCCTGCCCTTGGTCATGGCCAACGCGTACGTCGCGGACAACTCCCTGCCGGCCTTCATCCCCGACGACGAGGGCGGCGGTCGGTCCGCCGCCGAACTCGTGCTCGAGGCAGGCCACCGCCGGATCGCCTTCATCACCGGCAACTCGGACTCGCCGGCCACGCAGGCACGGATCCGCGGATTCACCGCCGCGATGAACGACGCCGGACTGCCGATCGAGGACAGCATCATCGCGGCCCGCTACAGCGTCAGCTCCAACCACGCGGCCGCGCTCGAACTCCTGCGCCGCCCTGATCGGCCGACCGCGATCCTGGCCGCGAACGACCGTGGTGCGACCGGCGTGGTGCTGGCCGCGGCGTCACTCGGGCTCTCCGTCCCGCGCGACCTGTCGGTGGTCGGGTACGACGACGAGCAGTTCCTCGCCGCCGAAGTACCGCCTGGCCTGACCACGATCGCCCTGCCGCACCGCGAGATGGGCCAACGCGCCACCGCCGAACTCCTGGCCCGCATCGCCGGCGAAGACCACGGCGAAGGCGGCACCCAAAGACTCCCCTGCCTGCCGGTGATCCGCGGCACCGTCACCTCCCCGGCCTGACCCACGGGAACGGGCGTTCTGATCGCGGAACCAGCCTTGACACTGCCGACCTAACACCTGTTAGGTACTGCGACAGACCTAACCGGTCGAGAGGGCGTCCAGCGCAGACAGTCGGATCGATCAAGCGAGGTGCTCATGACAGATTGGACAGCGCTGACCCGATCGCCCGGCCGGCGCCGGAGCCGATCCATCAACGCAGAGAACCCAACCGGTGCACCGGGCCAGGCAGCGACGGCGGCCTCAGCACTCGGCCCCTCTCGCAAAGGCCGTCCGGCCATCTCCCTCGACTCAGGCCAGACCGCCACGCTGGCCGACATCGACGGCCCCGGCGTCATCCGCCACATCTGGATGACCGTCCCCGCCAAGACCTCGGCCGGTCCGTGGGTACTGCGGGACCTCGTTCTGCGGATCTGGTGGGACGGCGAGGACGAGCCGGCGGTCGCCGTACCGCTCGGTGACTTCTTCTGCAACGGATTCGGTCAACGCACGCTCGTCACCTCGGTGCCGATCGTGGTCGCGCCGACTGGTGGGATGAACAGCTACTTCCCGATGCCGTTCCGCAGTCACGCCCGGATCGAGCTGACCAGCGAGCATCCCGGCACCGTCGGCGGGATCTACTACCAGATCGACTACACGGTGGACGACGTACTGGACGCGGACACCGCGCGCTTCCACGTGCACTGGCGACGGAGCAACGCCTCCACCGCGCCGGGCGAGGACCACGTCATCCTCGACGGAGTCGTTGGCAGCGGCAACTATGTCGGCACGTACATCGGGCTGACCGCGCTGGAACGGTACTGGTGGGGCGAGGGCGAGGTGAAGTTCTACCTCGACGACGACGATGCCTACCCGACCCAGTGCAGCACCGGCCTCGAGGACTACGCCGGTGGTGCCTGGGCCTTCCAGGACGCGCTCCGCAACGATCCGCCGCCGGTGCCGCTGACCTTCAGTGCGCCGTACTGCGGGTATCCGTTCTACTCGGCCGAGGACACCACCGGCGCCTCGCCGTTCGCGACCAGCACGCTCCAGTCCCACGGCATGTATCGCTGGCATCTGCCGGATCCGGTGATCTTCCATCAGCGACTGCGGATCACCCTGCAGCAGATCGGCGCCTGGGACCACGGGCACTTCGAACGATCCGACGACATCACGAGCGTCGCGTACTGGTACCAGGTGCCCGGTGGCGCGAACGACCTGCCGCCATTGCCGCCGCGCGAGTACCGCCGTCCGCGCTAGAAAGGCTTCCGTGACCGACTATCAGGAGACCAACCGCGGTCAGCTCCACTTCAGCCCTCGACGCGGCTGGATGAACGACCCCAACGGGCTGCTCCACTACCGCGGCACCTACCACTTCTACTTCCAGCACAACCCGTACAGCCTGGTCTGGGACACCATGCACTGGGGCCACGCCACCAGCACCGATCTGGTCCACTGGCAGCAGCAGCCCAACGCTCTCGATCCCACCGTCCATCCCGGCGAACTGTGGTCCGGCGGCGGTGTGGTCGACGTACGGAACACGTCCGGGCTCAAGGACGGGGACCACGATCCGATCCTGGTCTTCACCGGCACCCAGGGCGTGCGAGTGTTCTACAGCCTCGACGGCGGCATGACCTTCACGCCGTACGACGGAGGTCGCGTCGTGGCGCAACCGAGTGGCCATGAGAGCCGGGATCCGAAGGTCATCTGGCACCAGCCGACCGAGCGCTGGGTGATGGTCGTCTGGTCCGACAACAACGGCAACGGCGTGGACTTCTTCGTGTCGCCGAACCTGCGCGACTGGGAACGGACCAGCCGGTACGTAGCCGACTGGTTCTTCGAGTGCCCCGACTTCACGCCGATGGAACTGGACGGCGAGATCACCTACGTACTGCGGGACGGCCGCGGATCGTACGTCGTCGGCGACTTCGACGGCCGCGAGTTCACGACGTCCTGGACGGCGCCGCAGACGATCACAGTCAACCCCGGACCGGCGGCCGGCCCTTATTACGCAGCCCAATCCTTCGACAACATGCCGGACGGCCGGGTCGTCACCATGGCCTGGCAGGGCCAGAACCGCGGCTCGACCTGGACCGGCAACGCCAGCTTCCCAGTCGAACAACGCCTCGTCTCCATCCCCGACGGGCCCCGCATCCACAGCGAACCAATTGACGAGATCCGTTCACTCCGCCGAGCGACAAGAAACTGGGGCCCCACGCAACTTTCGCCGGACACCACCCTGCTCGCCGATGAGTTCGACGAGTCCGACGAAGCCGCCGAATCCTTCGACCTGGAAGCCACCTTCGACCTCACCGACACAGCCGAAGGCTCCTTCACCTTCCACCTCCGCCGCGGCGTCGACGTCACCTACAACATCGCCGCCGAAGAACTGAACGGGCACCCGCTCCGCCCCTCCCCCAACGGCACCCTCACCCTCCGCCTCCTGGTCGACCGAGGCCAGTTGGCAATCTTCGCCGCGGACGGTGCCTTCTACGAATGCCTCAACATCGAGTCCGGCAACGGCCTTCGCCTGACCACCGACTGCCCGCTGAAGCTGACCTCGCTCTCCCTCCACCACCTGAACTCCATCTGGGCGGAGGCCCGAGTCAGCGGTTGACGCGGCCTGTTTCGTAGGCCCACATGACGATCTCGACCCGGTTCCGGGCGCCGAGTTTCGTCATGATGCTGGCGAGATGGGTCTTGACGGTGCTGAGGCTAACGTGGAGGTCGCCGGCGATCTCGGCGTTCGTCCGGCCCTGGGCAACGGTGACCAGGACCTGCTCTTCCCGGTCGGTGAGCGGTTCAACGGGTTGAGCCGGCGGGCGCCCACGCTGTACGTCGGAGAACGCGGCGAGCAGCCGGGCGGTGATGCTCGGGGCGATCAGGGCGTCGCCGTCGGCGGCCGCGTGGATCGCCTGAATGAGGAGCGCGGGTCCGGAATCCTTGAGCAGGAATCCGCGCGCACCCGCTTTGAGTGCGCCGTGCACGTACTCGTCGAGGTCGAAGGTGGTGATCACGACGATCGCGAGCGGGTCGTCGACACCGGGACCAGCCAGCTCGCGGGTCGCCGCAATCCCGTCCATACCGGGCATGCGGATGTCGAACAGGCACACGTCGGGTCGCAGCTGCCGGGCGAGTGCCACCGCCTCGTGACCGTCCGCCGCCGTACCGACAACCTCGATATCAGGCTGGGCGTCAAGGATCATCGCGAGCCCGGTCCGGATCAGATCCTGGTCGTCGGCGACCAGCACTCGAATTGTCATCGGGCCGCCCTGGGCAGCGTCGCCTCGACCGTCCAGCCGCGGTCCGGCCCGGGACCCGCCTCCAGGAAGCCGCCGAGGAGCATCGCGCGTTCGGTCATCCCGATCAGGCCGTAGCCCAACGGGTTCCGTGGGGTCGAGCCGCCATCGCCGTTGTCGGAGACGGTCAGCCGGACCCGGTCCGGATCGCCGTCGACGTGGACGTCGATCCGGGTGGCGCGCCGGGCATGCCGTACGGCGTTCGTGATCGACTCCTGCGCGATCCGATAGATCGCCGTACCGATGGGTGATCCGAGGTTCTCGAGGTCGCCGGACAGCGTGAGCTCGACCCGCGGGCGGTCGCCGACGCTGCGGGCGAGCCGCTCGAGGTCGGCCACTCCGGGCTGCGGAGCCAGGACGGCCGAGCCGTTGTCGCGCAGACCGCCGACCATGATGCGCATCTCGGCGAGCGTACGCGAAGCCTCCTGCTCGATCACGGCGAGCGCGTCCAGCGCGGCCGTGGGGTCGGTCGCCGCGACAACCTGCCCTGCCTGCGCCCGGATGGCGATGGCCGAGACGTGATGGGCGACCGTGTCGTGCAGTTCGCGGGCCAACTGCTCGCGCTCCCGAAGCCGTACCTGGTCCAGCTCGCGCATCCGGGACGTCGCCCAGTACCGCACCGCGGCGCCGAGCGTCGCCGGGAACAGCAGGAACATGCTGCCGAACACCGAGTCGACTACCCCGGTGTTGTCGACGGCCAGCCCCATGGCCAAAGCGACCAGGATGACCACCATCCCGATCACGATCTCGCGCCCGGATCCCCAGCGCACGAGCGAGTACGGCAGCATCACCACGCAGATCATCGTGTAGAGCCCAACAGGCCCAGCGGTCGTGAGCAGGCTGGCGATATCGAGGACGATCAGTGCACCGAAGGTGCCGGCCACCACCGCGAGCGGGTGGGTACGACGCCACAGCAGCGCGCAGACGACTCCCACCCCGAGCACGAGAGCGACAGGTCGCCAGGTGAGCGGATCGCGCAAGATGCCTTCGAGAATCGCAGTCGGCACCAGCACCGCGACGAGCACCCAGTCCCGCCACACCCGCGCGGGCGGCTTGGGCGCTCGCGATTCGGCCCAGAGCGCGCGGACGGCGTTGGTCAGCATGACCTCAGCGTAGATACTCCGGGCGGACTGCGGATCAGCCCAAAGTACGGCGCGCGGATCGGCCGGTCGGCCGAGGAAAGTCCGGCTCTTCGCCCGAGGCGCCTCCGGCGGCGCCGTCGACACGATGTGACCACATCTGTCGCTGGAGGGGATCAAGGATGATGTCGAATTCGCTGTACCGGTTGGGCCGGTTCGCCGCACGTCGACCATGGGCTGTCATCGGGGCATGGCTGGTCGTGTCCGTGCTCGTGGTCGCGGCGTCCAGCACGTTCGGTCAAAAGCTCGAGGACTCCTTCGGAGCACCAGGAGTCGATTCCCAGCGCGCGACCGATCTGTTGGCGGCCGCCGGGTCGGATCAGGCAGGTCTCACCGCACAGGTTGTCGTGACACCTCGCGACGATGGTGTGACGTTCTTCAACTCAGCTGCGGCGCGGGCGGCTTTGTCCCAGGTCCAGTCGGCGGCGGCCGAGTTGCCGCACGTGCTGGGGACCAGTGATCCCGCGGGTACGCCGACCGCGACTCCCGGCGTCCTTTCGCCGGACGGCCGGGTCGCGATCATCCGGCTGCAGTATCCGGTGCTCGAGGAGCTGGCCAAGGAAGACCTCGCGAACCTCAAAGCCTTCGCGGCCGGCGCCGGTCAGGATCTTCCGGTCCGGATCGAGCTGGGCGGTGACCTGTTCTTCGCGTTCGAGGAACCCGAGAGCGGACTCGGCGAGGCGATCGGCCTGTTCGCTGCGATTCTCGTACTGCTGCTGGCGTTCGGATCGATCATCGCGATGGGGTTGCCGATCGGCATGGCGCTGTTCGGTCTCGCCCTCGGCATCAGCTCGATGTCCCTCGTCGCCTTCCTGATCGACATTCCGAGCTTCGCACCTGTGCTCGGCAGTATGGTCGGCCTCGGGGTGGGGATCGACTACGCGCTGATCCTCGTCACCCGGCACCGCGAACACCTCGCGCAAGGGCTGACTGTCGAGGAGTCGGCCGGACGCGCTGTCGCCACTGCGGGTCAGTCTGTCATCTTCGCTGGTGGCACTGTCGTCATCGCGATCCTCGGGCTGGCTGTGGCCGGCGTTCCGTTCGTGACTGCCGCTGGGGTTGCCATCGCGCTCATCGTGCTGACCATGGTGGTCGTCTCGATCACCTTGCTACCGGCCTTCCTCGGCCTTGCCGGGCACTGGATCAACCGGCTCGCAGTCCGGAAGGTGGCAGCCTCCCCCGGTGCCGGCTGGCAACGATGGGCAATGCACGTTGCCAGACATGCAACCGCGTATGTCATCGGTGCAACCGTGCTGCTGCTGGCTCTTGCCGCGCCAGTGCTGGCGCTGAGGGTCGGCACACCTGACGACGGTTCCCTCCCCGAGAACCGGACGCAGCGCCAGGCCTACGACCTGGTTGCCGCCGGCTTCGGACCTGGGATCAACGGGCCGTTGGTCATCGCCGTCGACATCTCGAAGGACGCGACCGTCGTACCGCCGCTCCTCGAGGCTGTCCGTGCGGACGAAGGGATCGCGGACGTCACGCCGCCCCAGGTGAATGCCGCGGCAGGGGTCGCGACGCTGGTCGCGTTCCCGACCACCGGGCCTCAGGACGACGCCACGGTGGACACGATCAAGCGTCTCCGCGCGGACGTCTTTCCGGCGGTGATCGGCGAGAGCCCGGCCAAGGCTCACGTCGGAGGTCAGACGGCGAGCCTGGCCGACGTCGGTGACCGGGTCAGGGAACGCCTTCCACTGTTCATCGGCGCGGTGATCCTGTTGTCGGTCCTGCTCCTGACCGTCGTCTTCCGGTCGGTCGTCGTACCCCTCAAGGCAGCGTTGATGAACCTGCTGAGCATCGGTGCGTCGTTCGGGGTGATGGTGATGGTGTTCCAGTGGGGTTGGGGCGCCGACCTGATCGGACTCGAAACGACGGTGCCGATCATCCCGTTCATCCCGATGTTCATGTTCGCGATCCTGTTCGGCCTGTCGATGGACTACGAGGTGTTCCTGCTCTCCCGCATCCGGGAGGAATACCTCAAGACCGGCGACAACGACGCATCGGTCGTCCGCGGTATCGCCTCCACCGGAAGGGTGATCACGTCCGCCGCGCTGATCATGATCTCGGTGTTCCTGAGCTTCGTCCTGAACGACGATCCGAGTACGAAGATGTTCGGACTCGGCCTGGCCACCGCCGTCTTCGTCGATGCCACCATCATCCGCCTGGTCCTGGTGCCGGCCGTGATGAAACTGCTGGGCCCCGCCAACTGGTGGCTCCCCGCCTGGCTGGCTCGCCTCCTCCCCACCCACGACGTACGCCGCCCTGAGCCAGTCACTGACCTCGTCGAACTCAACCGGTAAAGGTGAACCTGGTCGCGTCCTTCGGGAATGCCGACCAGGCAATCACCCGTCGCGGATGTACGACCGTCGGCTCGGCGTAGGCGCTCGCGTCGTGCTGCATCCCGTACTCGGCGTACTTCTCGTTCGCCAGATCAGCGAGCCGCTGCGCCAACTCCGGCGAGGAGGTAGACACCCGCACCTCGCCCTCGACCACCACGACCTTCCACGGATCGGGAAGATGAATCGTCACGTTCGGATTCGCCTGCACCGCCCGCACGTGAACGGTCTCCGGGCTGCCGCCGTAGTACAGCAGGTCATCAACCCACAACCCGTCGACAGGCACCAGGTGCGGACTACCACTCACCCTGTTCGTCGCGAGCCAGTACTGCTTGGCATCCACCAACTGAGCCCGCACACTCTCCCAGCTCATCGTCTTGCTCGTGCGCCCATACCCCTCGGGCAGCACCAACCTCTCCCGAATCGGCACCCCAGCCACCTCCTCACACACATCCTCGCGCGTGGCGTCCATCAGCGACCAGGCCTCGAAGGGGTCAGCACTGACGTGCCCGGCTGGATGATCCAGCCGGGCACCGCTCAACTACAGAGGCCGGGGTCCTACCGCTCAGGTCGTCGGCGGGGCACTGCAGTTGCCGTCAGCAAACTAGCGTGTCGCGGAAGTCGGTGCCTTCGGCACGTAGCGCTGCGGCACGGGCGACGGCGTCGGCCGGGGTGACCACTTCGTTCTTGGCGTAGTAGGTCCAGTCGGTCTGCTGCTGGTACACGCCGGCGCAGTCCATGGCGGACCGTCATGCCCAGTTCCTGCTCGTCGACGTCATCTACGCCCGGATCGCGCAACTCACGCATCCCGGCATCGTCGACGTACTCGAACGGACCGCCGACGCACTCCAGGCGCACCGCCTCCCGCCCCGCCCGGGCCGCAAGCGGGCACGCCAGTAGCCGCCTGTGCGCGTTGGCGAGCCTGTCGTAGCAATCACTTGACAGCGGGATGTGGCGGAGAAATCCTGGCAGCTGTCGCTGCTAAGTGTACTGGTCGGACCAGTGCGCGATCAGGCTGGAGGATCATGAGTGAGAGCCAGGCGTTCCAGGGTCGTATCGGCCTGACACATCTGGATTCCGTGCCGCACTGGTCGCCTGTCCGGACACCAGGAGCCTCGGCGCCGAACGTCGTCTACGTGGTTCTCGATGACGTCGGGTTCGCCGATCTCGGCTGCTTCGGCTCGGAGATCGACACCCCGACGATCGACGGTCTCGCCGCCGACGGGCTGCGCTACATCAACTTCCATGCGACACCGTTGTGCTCGCCGACCCGGGCGTCTCTGCTGACCGGGCGGAACCACCACTCGGTCGGCATGCGCCTGCTGTCCAACCTGGACACCGGCTACCCGAACGGCCGCGGCCACGTCACGAAGGCCGCAGCGACCTTGGCCGAGATGCTGGTCGACGCCGGCTACAACACGATGTGCGTCGGCAAGTGGCACCTGGCTCCGACTGAGCACACCACCGCGTCCGGTCCGTACGATCAGTGGCCGCTCGGGCGGGGATTCGAGCGGTACTACGGCTTCCTCGAGGCCGAGACCGATTGCTTCTATCCCGAGCTCTACTCGGACAACCACGCGATCGAGGCTCCTGGGCGGCCGGAGGACGGCTATCACCTGACCACCGACCTGGTCGACCAGGCGATCTCCTTCGTCCGGGCCCAGACCTCGGTCACGCCGGACAAGCCGTTCTTCCTCCATCTCGCGTTCGCCGCCGCGCACGCACCCCATCAGGCTCCACAGGAATTCCTCGACAAGTACCGCGGTCGCTATGACGAGGGCTGGGACGTCGTCCGGGAGGTACGGTTCGCGCGGCAGAAGGAACTCGGCGTCATTCCGCCCGACACCCGGCTGCCACCTCGCAACGACGGGGTGGACCCATGGGCGAATCTCACCGCCGACGAGCAGCGGCTGTTCGCTCGCCTGCAAGAGGCGTACGCCGCGATGCTCGACCACACCGATGCCGAGCTGCGCCGGTTCGTCGACGCCTTGGCGGCTTTGGATCGGCTCGACAACACCATGCTTGTGCTCTTGTCTGACAACGGTGCAAGTCAGGAAGGTGGCCGGCGCGGCTCGCTCAACCCGGCAGCCTTTCAGAACGGCATCGAACCGGACTTCGCCTGGAACCTGGAGCACCTCGACGAGATCGGCGGACCACGCGGTCACTCGAACTACCCCTGGGGCTGGGCGCAGGCAGGTAATACGCCGTTCCGGCGCTACAAGCAGAACACCCACGAGGGCGGCGTACGGGTACCGCTGATCGTGAGGTATCCCGACGCGATCGCCGACCCCGGCGTGGTCCGCTCACAGTTCCACCACGTCACCGACATCACGCCGACTGTGCTCGACGTCGTCCGTGTGGAGGCGCCGGAGGTCTACCGGGGTGTGCCGCAGCTCCCCATCCACGGCACTCCCCTGACCTACACCTTCAACGACGGCGCGGCGCCGACCCGTCATCGCACGCAGTACTTCGAGATGTTCGGTCACCGCGCCATCTGGCACGACGGATGGAAAGCCGTCGCCTATCACCAGCGCGGCACGGACTACGCCGACGACCGATGGGAGCTGTTCGACACCGCGACCGACTGGTCGGAGTCCGACGACGTCGCTGCCCGCTACCCGGACAAGCTCAACGAGCTCCAGCAGCGGTTCTGGGCCGAGGCAGGCAAGTACGACGTCCTGCCGCTCGACGACCGTGGCTTCGCCGTACGGGCCAAGGTGGCCAGGCCGGGATCGATTCGCGCCCGCCGCCGGTTCGTCTACTACCGTGGGATGCCGCACCTGCCCGCAGCTGCGTGCCCGCCGACGATGAATCGCTCGCACCGCATCACGGCCTTTGTCGAGCGCGCCGCGTCGGACGGTGACGGAGTGCTGGTCGCTCTGGGCGGCGTAGCCACCGGGTTCTCCTTGTTCGTCAAGGACAGTTGTCTGACGTTCGACCACAACTACCTTGGTCAACACACCGTCGTACGCTCCCAATCCCCCATTCCCGTGGGGACGACGGAACTCGCGGTCAGCGTCGAGCAGACCGGAGACCGCACCGCATCCGTGCGACTACTGGTCGGTGCGAAGGAGGTCGCTTCCGGCAAGCTCGACGCCGTACTACCGCACTTCCACGGCTGGGAGGGCTTGGACGTCGGCCAGGACGGCGCGTCCCCGGTCTCGTCCGAGTACGACGACACCTTTCCCTACCAGGGCCAGCTCGACCGCGTCGTGATCGACCTCGAGGACGACGACGTACCGCTGTTCGAAACCGTCGACTAGGACTCAACAACCCTGAGGGCCGAAGCCCTTGTGGGCGTATCTCACCAGGTCAATACTCGATGGCAGGTGGTCGAAGGCCGCCGATTTGGTCGCGGGGGGCGCCGCAAGGGCAGATCAGCCAAGGAGGATTTACCTGACGTCACCTCGCTGCCCAGGGATGTGGAGGGGAAGCGATGTCGATTCCGGAGCTCGAGGACCTCAAGAGAGAGGTCCGGGAAATGCTTCAGAACTTGGAGCTGGTGACCGACGCGGAGTGGCGGAACTACATCAAGGTCCGCGACATTCTGGCGTCCGACTCAGATTCCGGGCTTGGTGATCTGCATGCCGGAGGTGCTTTCAAGTGCGCGATGATGGGAATCTTCGAGACCCAGGCTGGACCGGGTCAGCCCGGCGAGTTTGACGCCGGCACCGTTCAGCGGTTCGCCGACCTCGGCGGATGACCTCGGGGCAGGTGAAGACCGGGCCGTTCATCGTGCCGGTCCCCGGGCTGGACGTCGTCGACGTCTCCTCGTCGAACGCAGCAGGCCACGATGGTCGTCCAGCCCCTGACGCCGTGCTCAGAACGCCGTCGGCGATGCTGCGGCTGGAGCCCGGGGTCGCGCAGTTGGTGCGGGACCGCATCCTGCCGGCGCTCGCCCAGCCGCGAACCCGCGGGGATCTGCTGGACGACCTGTCCGATCTGCCCGCGGCCGAGCTCGACCGGTTGATCGGCTCGCTACTAAGGGCCGGCGTCCTGGCAGAGGTGGACAACGATCTGGATCTGCTACCCAGCTGGCTGTACCTGGTGTCGTCGTCGGCCCACGAGCGGGCGGCGGTCGGCAGGCGGCTGGCCGCGTTACGCGTCGTCCTGATCGGGCGCGCGGATCTCGCCGACGCGGTCCACGCGGCGTTGACCGGGGCCGGGCTCGTGCCCGACCGTCTGGTCCGGGCGCTGTACCCGCGGCAGCGTGAAGATCTGCCGGCGTTGATGGCGGGTGCGGATCTCGTCGTCGCGGCCGGTGATGGCGCGCTTCCGGTTCTGCATTCGTGGGTCAACCAGGTCGGTCTGCAGTTGGACATACCGACGCTGCACGTCGACCTACAGGGTCCCCGGGCGACCCTCGGTCCACTAGTGCTGCCCGGTCGGAGTCCCTGCTACCTGTGCTGGCGGATGCGTGCGCTGGCTTGCGAGGAGGACTTCACCGCTGCGATGGCGCTCGAGGAAGGGCTCGACGCCCTCCGGCCCTCGAATGCCGCGGTCAAGCCGGTGCTGCCGGCACTCCTGCCGCTGGTCACCGGCGCGGTCGTTGCCGAGTTGTTCGCGCACACGCTGGCGATCGCGCCGCCGCGACTGCGCGCCGGCGTGCTCACGCTCGACGCCCTCGGCGGCGCCGAGAAGCTGCATCCGGTGCTGCCACGCCCGGACTGCCCGGCGTGTGCAAAAAAAGGCCGCCGGCCAGAGGCGGCCGTTCAGGCTGACGCTGGTCTAGGCACGACCGACTTCGATGGCATCGAGCGGCTCGCGGTCGATCCACTGTGCGGGCTCATCCGCACGCTGGAGGTGATCCCGAAAGACGTCGACGAGCCAGAGCGACCGCTGATCCTCCGCGCCGAGATCGCGAACGCCAACTTCCGCGCCGGCCGCAATGCCTTCGTCTCCTGCTCGGGCAAGGGCTGGACCTGGCAGGAAGCTCGTGAAAGCGCACTCGGCGAGGCCGTCGAACGGTACGCCGCGATGACCTGGCAACCCGAGCGCAGGCTCACTTCGACGTACGACGGGCTGGATCGGCCCGGGCTGCATCCGCGGGACCTGGTGCTGTTCGCAGATCACCAGTACGACGTCGTGCAGTACCAACGGTGGCGGCCGGAGACCGAACTCGAGTGGGTGCCGGCACAGTCGCTGGTGACCGGCGACGAGGTCTGGATTCCCTTACTGGCAACGCATTTGGGCTACCGCCCGCCGACCGCAGCCGCACTGTTCCCGTCCACGTCGAACGGGTTCGCGGCTGGGCCGGATTGGCCCGACGCCACGCTGCGGGCGCTACTCGAGGTGATCGAGCGGGACGCCTTCGCGATCGCCTGGTCGC
This sequence comes from Kribbella steppae, assembly GCF_004342025.1. Taxonomy (GTDB): domain Bacteria; phylum Actinomycetota; class Actinomycetes; order Propionibacteriales; family Kribbellaceae; genus Kribbella; species Kribbella steppae. The sequence goes on from NZ_SLWN01000004.1 coordinate 411,516, forward strand.
ATCGGCTCCCTGGCCGGTGTGTGGCCGCCGCCGACGTACCGGACGAACAGACCCGCACGATCGCCGCGGCGCACGCGCGGCGTGGTGTCGAGCTCGTGGTACACCTGCTGCCGACCGACACGTCGACGTCCGTCGCCCTGGCCATCGCGTGGTCGGACCGGGCACCGGCCGCCGTGATCGGCGCCGCTGCCGCGCTGGAGCCGATCGCCGCCGCCCGCTCCGCGGTGCTCGAGGTCATGCAGGTGCGGCCGATGTTGCGTACCAGGCTCCGGCGGTCCGCGGTCCGGGCCCGAGTGGCGGAACTGGCGTCCGCGCCGTCCAAAGTCACGAGCCTCGACGACCACGATCTGGTGTACGCCGACCCGGCAGCGGCTGCCGCCGGGATGCGGTTCCTCCGCGAGGCACCACAGGAGCCGTGGCCGGACTCCGTACCCTCGCTGCTTGCTCAGGGCAACGATAGCCTCGGATCCCTGACCCGATCGCTGGCCGAGGTCGCGCCGGATGTGCTCGCCGTGGACGTCACGCCGCCCGATGTCGCCGGCCTCGGAGTGCGGGTCGTCCGCGGTGTGGTGCCAGGGTTCGTGCCGATCTGGTTCGGTGCGGGCCAAGCCCGGCTTGGCGGCTCCCGCCTGCTGGAGATGCCGGCCAGGATCGGGCTGCGACCGGGGCCGGCGCGGTTGGACGAGCTGAACCTCGATCCGCACCCACTCGCGTGAGGACGGCCAATGACCCCTGACCCCGCCGCCTTCCGCACCAGTCAACCCCTGGCCTGGACCTACCACCGTGGGACCGAGGGTCGGCTGTTCACCACCCCGGAGGCGATCTCGCCGCCACCACAGCCGGGACGGGAGGATCCGACGGCACGGTGGGTGCCGTTGCCGCCCGGCGTACGGGTCGACGCACCGCTGGCCGAACTGATCCGCGACCGCGTGTCCTGCCGCGCATTTCGCGACCGGCCGATCAGCCTCGCGGAGTTGGCCACCCTGCTGCGGGCCGGGTACGGCACCGTTGGAGTGACCGACGACGGCCCGTTGTACATGGTCGACCGCGCGGTGCCGTCCGCCGGTGGGCTCTACCCGCTCGAACTCAGCTTGGTTGTGCGCTCGGTGGATGGCCTGCCGGCCGGGGTCTATCACTACGTGCCGCTCGCGGACGGCCTGGAGCAGGTCCGCGAGCATCCGGTGCCCGCGCCGCTGGTCAGCTACCTGTTCATGGATCAGCCGTGGGCGGCCGAGGCCGCCGTCGTCCTGGTGCTGTCCGCGGTCTGCGGGCGCAGCATGGTCAAGTACGGCGACCGCGGGTACCGCTACCTCTTGCTGGAGGCAGGCCATGTGGCCCAGAACCTCGTCCTCGCGGCGACCGGGCTCGACCTCGGTACGGTCAATCTCGGTGGCTTCTTCGACGACGAACTGTCCGGGCTGCTGGGCCTCGATATCGAGTCCGAGATCGTGCTGTACGGCACGGCCGTCGGCCACCCGTCATCCGGCAACCGCACTGCCCGCCGCGCTCTCGGTCGGCTGCAAGACAGTTAGTCCTGGAGGTTCGTCGACGATTGGTCGAGTCTGACGGCCAGGGCCGCAACCTCGCGACGCGATGACGTCCCGGTCTTGTGCAGCAGGTTCGACACGTGCACGCTGACCGTCTTCTCACTGATGAACAGGGCCTTCGCGATCTCGCCGTACGTCCGGCCTGCGACCAGGTGGGAGAGCACCTCGTGCTCGCGCTTCGTCAAGGAGTCGAAGGGTGCCGGTGGCTGGACGCGTGCGGCCGCCGGTTCCCCGAGCGAGATCCTGCCGACGGCGGCCAGTGTCTCGACCTGGTGCAGCAGGGGGCGCGCGCCGACCTCGACGGCGAAGCGGTAGGCGGATCTCAGCGGTCTGGCGACGACAGCCCGGATGGCTCCCTCGTCGAACAGAGCCTGTGCCCACCGCCAGGAGGCGACCGCCTCGTCCCACCGCAGGCCCGCGGCGTCACACCGGCGTGCGGCGTCCTCCCAGGCGGCTGATGTGGATGTCTGCGCCGCGCCCCTTGCGGCCTCCGCGGTGAACAACGCCTGCATCGCAGGCTGGATCAGATCCTCGGAGCCGCCGACCTCGAAAGCTGGCGGAAGCATGCTTCGGCGCACGATCAGGAGGTCGTCGTAGGCCGCTCGCACCGCCAGGACGTCTTCGCTGTCGCCTCGATCCCGCGCCGCCTCCATCAGGTCGGCCGCGGCCCGTGCACCCCACACCAGCATCTCGTCCGCGTCACGGGTGTCGGCGGCGAGGACTGCCAGCGTTCGTGACATCAGATCGAGGGCCTGCCCGTCCCCGCCCGTGGCGAGCAGATACTCGGCCAGGACGGTCTGCGCTGACAATCCGGCCCGGTTCTCGACGTCCGGCATCAACTCCTTGGCTCGTTGCAGGTGCATTCCCGCCACGTCGAGGTCTCCTCGCCGGACCGACAACGAGGCCGCGCTCAGCCTGACCATTGCGCTCGCATTCGGCATGCCGGCCAGGGAAAGACCCTCACGGATGACGCCATCGGCTTCGGCCAAGCGTCCGAACATCAACAGGTGATGAGCCAGCAGGCCGGCAGCGAAGACCGCCACCGACAGGGCGCCGGCGCCGATGGCGAACGGGAGGAAGTCCCTCGTCAGCTCGACGCAATCCTTGATCCGACCTCGCCGGCCCAGGTAGTTCTGCCTGATCACCAGAGTCCGCCAGATCAGTTCGGGGTCGCCGGTCAGTTGGGCGTAACGTAGGCCTGCCGCGGTATCGGGATCGGAACGCTCACCGTTCGCATCGACATTTCCACGAACCGCGTAGGCCAGACCCAGCGCCGCGTTCGACCCTGATCGATGGGCTGCCTGGACCGCGTCCTCGCCGTACCTACGAGCGATGTCGGGCTCGTTGTTCCACCATTGACACCAACTCAGATACGCGAGTGCGTCGGCGTACTCCGCACTGTCGGGAGCCGCCCGGCTCAGCTCGACCGCGTGCTCTGCCTCGGCGATCGGTCTGCCATTGGTTCGGCCGGTGGCCCAGGCGGAGTCTGCCCAACGCCTCAGCAGCCGGCAGGCGTGAAGCGGGTCGGTGCGCTCGTCTACGAGTTCGAGCGTGCGGGACCACGCCGCGAAGCTCGCCTCGCCGTCGCCGAGCAGATCGTCGGCCCGGGCAACGCGCTCCCAGAGGTCCAGCTCACGATGCCGGCCCGCACTGTCCCCGCTGTGGACCATCGGCCAGATACGCACCGCCCGGCGCAGATGGACGGCCTCCTCACGGGGCGCTCTGCTCGCCTTCGCGAGCTCGGCTGCCCGAAGCGACGCCTCCAGGCATGCCTGCAGATCCCGTGCGCGCTCGTAGTGCTGGGCCAGATCGCCCTGCCGTTGCACCTCGTCGAGGCCGGTGGCGGAACGAGACGCCAGCGTCTTCGCCCACGCGGCGTGGACGGGTTCGGCCTCGCCCGGGACGAAGGTGGCGTACAGGACCTCGGCCAGCAGTGGATGCCGGAACCAGAACCTGTCAGGACCGTGCACCACGCTGATCCCGGCGCTGGTCGCCTCGACAAGCGCGGCCGTCAGCGCCTCGGGCCCGATCCCACCTGCCGCCGCGACCTCCCTCAGGTCCTCGATCGACGTCGGACGCCCCGCGACCGCCATCACCCGCATGACTTCCCGCCCCGGCGCCGAGAGCCGATGCCAGGCGGCCAGCAGCGCTCCCGTCAGCTCCGCCGGCAGATCGGCGGGCAGCCCTGCGGCGGTGCTCGTGACGCCCTGGACCAGCAGTTCACTGAGGTACGGATTGCCGTCGGATCGTCGTACGACCTCGTCCACGAGGCGGTGGTACGGGGAACCACCCAGGAGGAGCGCGAGCTGTTGCTCGGTCTCGTCCCAGCTCAGCCTGTCCAGCCGGATGTCCGTCACCAACGGCAACCGCCGCAGGTCGGCCAGCCAGGTGTACAACGGATCACCGGACGCGAGCTCCTCGTCCCGGTAGGTGGCCAGGACCGCCAACCGCTGGCCGCGGAATCCGGCAACCAGGTAGGCCAGCGCATCGCGGGATGCCAGATCGGCCCACTGCACGTCGTCCACGACCAGAACCGTCGGACCGTGCGAGGCGATCGCCATCACCAGCGCATCCACCACAGACAAGAGCCGGACCCCACTGTCGGACGCGTACCCGCCCAGCGAAGGCAACAACTCCCCCGCGGCCGGAACAGCATCAAGTACCTCGGACAGTTGGTGGGGTTCGGCGGACTCCACCCAGCCCTCCAACGCGCCGATCAGCGGAACGTACGGCGCGTCCACGGCTCCGAAACGGACGCATCGGCCCCACAGGACGAACACGCCTTTCGCAGCGGCCTCGTCACACACTGCTCTGACCAGACGCGTCTTACCCACGCCGGCCTCGCCGTGCACGAACACCGCGCCCGGCCGTCCGTCGACCGCTCCCTGGATCGCCGCCCCGAGAATCCCCCGCTCCTCGATCCGGCCGGCCATCCCAGACGAGCTCGCGATCGCTGCCCCTCCCACGGCCCCCAGTCTGACCCCATTGGGCCGGACTGTCTGCAGGGTTTGGAGTGCCCGATCACGAACTGCGAGTGACCGGACGGCGGGGTCTGGCCGCCCTCGGCGGCGTACGGCGGAGCGGGTGTACGTCGAACACCACCCGCGCCGGCGCCAAGGGGTCGTACCTGATCGGGACCCGCCGACCGACGGGCGGCACCGCCCCCGGAAGCGGGTACCGCACGTCGTTGCGGATCAGCGAGGTCCCGACCAGGTAGCGGACCAGCAAGAACGTGCGGTTGCTGGTCCGCAGTACCGAGATCACCTCGGCGTTCGCCCGGCGCCAGTTCTCGTGCTCGATCTCGAGGTCCCGGTCCTGGTCAGCCCCACCGAGCAGGCTGACCAGGACCAGGACGCCGATACCCGTGGCCGTCCCAACCATCAGTAGCAGAACGATTGCCACCATCGGTCCGTCCCTCCTCACCTTAGGGATTCCCGATTTGCTGGACTAACCGTTCGCCAACTGGCGACGCCGGTACAGCCACAGGCCGCTGAACGCGAGGGCCGCACCACCGAGCGCGGACGCGCCGGACTGGAGAGCCTCGACTCCGTTGTCGTCCGACCTACTCTGCGAGACCGCGGCGGCCTGCGCGGGGACTACCTCGTACTTCGGGTCGAAGTTCGGGTAGTTGTACTCCGAGCGCCAGGTGCCAGCTCCCGGGTAGCCGGATCCCTCCTCCGGCCAGGTGGACACTGGCGGCGCGGTCTGTGAGGTGGATCCGGGAGTCCCCGGGTCCGTCTTGGCCGAGGCCTCGGTCGTGGTGAAGGCGACGGCGCCCATCGCGACTGCAACCAGTGCGAGGGTCGAGTACTTGCGGTTCATGATCGCTCCCTGGGGACTTCGCGGCGCGGATCGCCGCTACCCCTTCACGATTCGTCCGCAGGCCACTCACCCACATCCGAGTGAACCCCTCAGATCCGCAGCAGAAACCCTCAGATACGCGGTGCATTCCTACGACTGCAGGCTGCAGCGTCGCGGGCAGCAGCGCCGCGGCCAACTCAGCGACGCGGGCTGCAGCGTCGCGGGCAGTTCAGCGGCGAACGAACCACGGTGGCGGAAGGCCGACCAGCGGCGCTGTCCGCCGGAGCTCGCGAGCTGCCCCAACCAGGAACGGATTCGGGTTCGCGGGGCACACCTTTCCGTGCGGCGGAAGCGACACCGTGAGCAAGTAGGCGTCCACGTAGTCGGTCACACACTGGCTGCGTCCGTACGCGGTGTGCCCCCAGCCGGCGTAGCTGAGCAGGCGGCTGTTGCGCAGCAACTGGTCGCTCGCCACGGCGCCGGCATAGTCGGTGACACCGTCGAAGAAGTTCCCCACCACCAGCACGGGCGCCGAGGTACGAGCTGTCCACGGTCCGACGTAGCGGTCGGCGTTGACCGGCCAGCGCGCGCAGCCAGTGTTGCTCCACCACCAGAGCGGCCCGAACCTGGAGCCGAGCCGCGCGTACCTGTCGATCGCGAGCCAGTAGATACGGCTACTTCAGCTCAGCAGACGTCTTCCCGAGCAGTCTCCTCGCGATGATCAACTGCTGGATTTGTTGAGTCCCCTCGAAAATGTCGAGGATCTTGGAGTCTCGGGCCCATTTCTCCAGCAGGTTGTGTTCGGAGTAGCCCAGGGTGCCGGTCAGTTCGATGCAGCGGAGGGTGATGTCGTTGGCGGTGCGGCCGGCTTTGGCTTTGGCCATCGAGGCTTGGAGGGAGTTCGGCTTGCCGTTGTCGGCCATCCACGCGGCCTGCAGCGTCAGGAGATAGGCGGCTTCCCAGTCGGATTCCATCTGGAGGTACGACGCTGCCGCCGCGGGCTGGAGGTGGACGGGGCGGTCGTAGTCGACCTCCACACCAGCGTCGGCGAGCAACGAACGGGTGAGCTCCAGCGAAGCACGAGCAACGCCGACGGCCATCGCGGCGACCAGCGGACGAGTGTTGTCGAAGGTCTGCATGACACCCGCAAACCCTTTGTCCGTGTCGATCTCGGGTGAACCCAGCAGGTTGGCGGCGGGCACCCGGCAGTTCTCGAAGCGGATGGTGGCGGTGTCGGAGGCGCGGATGCCGAGCTTGTGGTCGAGCCGCTCGACCGTCATACCGGGCGTGTCCTTCGGCACGACGAACGACTTGATCGCAGCGCGTCCCAGCGACTTGTCCAGCGTCGCCCACACCACGACCGCGTCGCAGCGACCGCCGGCCGTGACGAAGATCTTCTCGCCGTCGAGGACATAGTGATCACCATCAAGCCGCGCCGTCGTCTGGATGTTGGCGGAATCCGATCCGCACCCGGGCTCGGTGATCGCCATGCCGGCCCAGACTCCGTCGAAGTGCCGAAGCTGCTCGTCCGAGGCCACTGACGCGATCGCCGAGTTACCGAGGCCCTGTCGCGGCATCGACAACAGCAGCCCGACATCTCCCCAGCACATCTCCATGACCGACAACACCGAGGAGAGGTTCGATCCGTTCACGACCCCGTCAGCGGCGTCCGCCGTACGACGTACGCCGGAAGCGCCCGCGCCCGAACCGGTGCCCGAGGCACCCAATCCGTCGACCACCGCGGCGAGCATGTCCAGCTCGACCGGATAGGTGTGCTCGGCCAGGTCGTACTTGCGCGAGTTCGGCCGCAGCATCTCCGCCGCGACCTGATGCGCCTGGTTGATGAACATGCGGAACTTGCGTGGCGTCTCCAGGTTGATCATCAGACCAGCACCGCACCTTCCATCACGCCGATCGCCCGCAGGTCGCGGTACCACCGCTCCACCGGATGCTCCTTCACGAACCCGTGCCCGCCGAGCAGCTGGACGCCGTCACTCCCGATCTGCATGCCCTTGTCGATGCACAACCGCCGCGCCAACGCGACCTCGCGAGCGAACGGAAGCCCTTGCTCAGCACGCGATCCGGCCCGATAGGTGACGAGTCGCATACCCTCCAGCTCGATCCCGATATTCGCGACCATGAACGCGACCGACTGCCGGTGACTGATCGGCTCGCCGAAGGCGGTCCGCTCGTTCACGTACGGCGTGACGTAGTCGAGCACAGCCTTCGCCGTACCGAGCGACAACGCACACCACCCGAGCCGCGAGAGCCGCACGCACTCGGCGTAGTCCTGGAGCGTGCCCAGCTGCACAGCCGGCACATCCTCGAGAATCACCCGGCTCAGCGAGGCCGCGCGCAGGCCCATCGACGGCTCCGCCTCGATCGTCACGCCGGGGTGCTCCGACTCGACCAGGAACAACGCCGGACCCTGGTCCTCCAGCTGTGCGGCGATCACGAACAGTTCGGCCTCAGCGCCTCGCGGCACCAGCGACTTCACCCCGTTCAACAGTCCGCCAGTCGCTGTTGTCTGCAATGTAAACGGGTCAAATAATGGCCGCGGTTCAAGGATCGCCAACGCGGCCGCCGGTACCGACGAACCGGTGAACGCGGGCAAGTACGTCGCCTGCTGCGTCTCGTCACCCCACAGCGAGATCGCCGTACTCACCGCCGCCGGCGCCAGGCACGCGACCGCCTGACCCAAGTCGCCGTGCGCCATCGCCTCGGCGACCAGTACGCCGGTCATCGCAGACCGCTCGGTGACGATGCCGCCGAGCTCCTCCGGTACCTCGATCAGGCTCAATCCGAGCTCGGCGGACTGCTCGAGCACCTTCGGGTCCGTCGCACAGGCGGTGTCCGCGTCGGCTGCGGCAGGTCGCAGTACCTCCGCAGCGAACTCCTTGACCACCTCGACGACCATCTGCTGGTCCTCGGTCGGGGTCAGATCGAACCGCCCACTCCCCTTCGCGACCGGCAGCCGCGATGGTTGGGCGAGTTTCGACGCGGCCGTGAAGCTCCGAGTCAGCGCGCCAGCCGTCCGGAATCCGGTCTTGGTCGCCTCGAACACCACCCGCTCGGTCTGCTTCCGCAACCCGAACCGGTCGATCGCCCGCGAGTTCGCCAGCCGATTCAGCAACGCGACCCCGCGGCCGATGGCGTCTCGGCGGCTCTTCACCGGAAGGCTCATACCCGCTACTGTAAACCGAAGTTACAACCCAGGTCACGTGACCCAGCACACAGCACGGCCGCGGCACGGCGGAATGCCGCTCGGATTGCCCATCAACTGTCCGGTCAGCTCGGGTCCGACCGGCCACCGCCGCCAAGGCAGCCTTCACCGACGGAATGAACGTCGTCGCCATCGTCGGCGCCCCCGCCTTCCTCGGCTGCGCACCCCTGGCCACGCTCGCCGTCAAGGTGCCTTCTCCTCTGCGGGAGTTCGCGGGCCAGCTCCCCCGGAGATGCCTAGACGTCAGCCGCCGGTGTTCCCTCCGGAGATGCCGGCGGCTTTGGCGGTCAGGTAGCGCTGCTCGGGCAGGCTCGTCGTACGGCGTGCGGCGGCGAGGTAGTGATCATGCGCCTTCGCGAGCTCGCCCGCCCGCTCGAAGAGATGTGCGCGTACGGCATCCAGCCGGTGGGTCTCGGTGACGTTCTTGTCGGCGTCGAGCGTGGCGAGCAGGTCGAGACCGGCCTGGGGACCTTCGACCTGGGCGAGTGCGATCGCCCGGTTCAGCGTGACCATGGGGTTCGGTGCGAGCTTCTCCAACAGCAGGTAGAGACCGAGGATCTCGCGCCAGTCGGTCTCCTCGGCACTCGGCGCCTCGGCATGGATCGCCGCGATCGCCGCCTGCACCTGGTACGTACCGACGGCCCCCTGAGCCAAGGTCCGCAGAATCAGCGCGGCGCCTTCCTCGATCTGCTTGCGATCCCACAGCGCCCGGTCCTGCTCGTCGATCGGGACCAGGCCGCCGTCGGCCGTCGTACGCGCCGTACGACGGGAATCCGTCAGCAGCATCAACGCCAGCAGGCCCGCCACCTCGCCGTCGTCGGGCAGCAGCTCGTGCAGCATCCGGGCCAGCCGGATCGCCTCGGCGGTCAGCTCGACCCGCTGCAACTCCTCGCCCGAGCTGGCCGTATACCCCTCGTTGAAGATCAGGTACAGCACCTGGAGCACCACCCGCAGCCGATCGGCCCGCTCCTCCTCCGGCGGCATCGCGAACCGGCTCCCGGCCGCCTTGATGCTCTTCTTCGCCCGGCTGATCCGTGGCGCCATCGTTGCCTCCGGCACCATGAACGCCCGGGCAATCTCAGCGGTCGTCAGACCGCCGACCGCGCGCAACGTGAGCGCGACCTGCGAGGCCGGCGTGACAGCCGGATGGCAGCACAGAAACAGCAGGGTGAGCGTGTCATCGGAGTCTGGCGGCGCGTCCACATCAGCGCCTGGGGCAACCATCTCCTCCGGCCCGGCCATCGCCGCGACGGAGTCCTCACGCCGCCGCCGCGCGTTCTCACTGCGGAACTGGTCAGTCAGCCGCCGGGTAGCGACCGTGATCAACCAGCCGCGCGGATTCGCCGGTACACCATCCACCGGCCACTGCGTCGCCGCCGCCAGCAAGGCCTCCTGTACGGCGTCCTCGCACAGATCGAACTGCCCATGCCGCCGAGCCAGAAACCCCAGCACCTGAGGCGCCAACTCCCGCAGCACCCCTTCAACACCCACTCCATCACCCACCCGCAACCCTCCTCCACTCACCCACCCCACCCTAGGCCCGCACCGGTCACCCTCCGCCCGACCGCCGCAAGCCCGCCGCTTCGAGCCCTCCCCCTCCCAAGCCCGCGCCAACCGCACAGCCGACCGACCGCGCCGCTTCGAGCCACCCCTACCCAGGCCCGCGCCAGCCGAACGGCAGACCGAGCGCGCCGCTTCGAGTCACCCCCTCCCAGCTCGGCATCAGCCGACGTACCGCCGAGTGACCGCGCCGCTTCGAACCGCCCCCTCCCCGCTCGGCCTCAGCCGCCGTACGCCCGAGTGACCGCGCCGCTTCGAACCGCCCCCTCCCCCAGGTCGGCGGCAGCCGCCGTACGGCCGAGTGGGGGCAGAACGCCGGCTTCGAACCGCGCTCCCCCACCGAGACACGCGTCAGACGGTGTCCGGGCGGCTGGGGCGAGGACGCCGCATCGAGCCCCCTGTCCAGGCCGACGTCCGCCGCCATACGGCCGAGTGAGCGCGCCCAGGACCTGCTCCAGACCGGCGACCTCCACCGCGACCTCGTCGCTGCCCTCCGCATCGCGACTCAGGTGTAGGACCAGCCGGACCAGCCGTCCACCTGTACGACGATCACCGGCCCGCGCGGCGGATCGGCCTCGTACTGCGGGTACTTCGCCCGCAACAAGTCGACCGCCGCCGGCGCCTCCGACAGCACCCGCGCGACCCCGTCGACCCGCACCCACCACAGATGCGTCCAGTCCTCGTCGTACTCGTCGACCAGGATCGCCACCCGCGCGTTCTCCGCGATGTTCCGCAACCGCCGCAGCGCGATCGTCGTCTTCGGCTTCTGATCGATCCCGACGAACACCTCGTCGCCATGCACCGCATAAGTCACCGGTACGACGTGCGGCCGCAGATCAGCCCCCACCGTCGCCAACCGCCCCACCCGCGCCGCCGCGACCCGACCCCGGCACGTCCCCTCATCCAACCGCACCCCCCGACCCTATTCCCCCACCCGCCCACCACCCCACAACCACTGACCCCACCTCCCCGCATTTGGGTGGATAACCCCTCAACTTGGGGGTTCTCCACCGCGAATGTGAGTGGATAACCCACAAGTTCATGGGTCATCCACTCAAGTTGCCGTCACTGGGCCGTCGGCCCCGGCGACCGGCCGGCCTGGAGGTGGCCGGCAGGGCTGGGCGGGGAGGTGGGCGGCGGCGCGGCCCGGCGGGACCGGGTGTCGGAGGCGGCCGGCGGGGCCAGGCTTGGATGTGGCCGCCGGAGCCGGCCGGTGGGGTCAGCCCCTGAGATTGGGGGTTGCCCACCGAGATTCTGAGTGGGCAACCCCCCAGGTCGGTGGTCAACCCCTCGGATTGGGGTGTCCCGACGGGCGGAAGGGCGCCCGGGGAAGGTGGGGGCCAGCGTCGGATGCGGCCGGCGGGGCCAGGCTTGGATGTGGCCGCCGGAGCCGGCCGGTGGGATCAGCCCCTGAGATTGGGGGTTGCCCACCGAGATTCTGAGTGGGCAACCCCCCAGGTCGGTGGTCAACCCCTCGGATTGGGGGTTGTCCCGAGGGCCGAGGAAGGGCGCCCTGGGGAAGGTGGGGGCGGCGGAGCGGACGGGGGCGCCGTGCGGAAGGCGGGGCGGCGGAGCGGGCCGCGGCGACGGCTGGCGGACTGGGGCGACGGCTGGCGGACTGGGGCGACGGCTGGCGGGCGGGGTGGGGGCTGGCGGACTGGGCGACGGCTGGCGGAGTGGGGTGGTGGGTCAGCGTTGGAGGTGGCGGAGGGCGGCGGTGGGGAGGGTGCGGGTTAGGGGGCCTAGGACGGAGGCGTCGCGGAGGGCTGTGCGGGCGGCCAGGTGGCCGCAGGCGCCGTGGACGCCGCCGCCGGGGTGGATGGCGGAGCTGCCGAGGTAGAGGCCGGAGACGAAGGTGCGTGGGCTGCCGAGGCCGATGGTCGGGCGGAAGACCAGTTGCTGGTGGAGTTGCATGGTGCCGCCGCCCACGGCGCCGAGGCCGAGGGACGCGTTGCCGGCCTCGAAGGCGCTCGGGCGTTGCAGGTCCCGGTCGATGATCAGGTCGCTGAACCCGGGAGCGAACCGCTCGATCGCACGCTCCATCCGGCCGGCCAGCTTCCCCGCCGACTCATCGTCCGCGATTCCACGCGGCAGGTGCGAGTAGGCCCAGACAGCCTCGGTCCCCTCCGGTGAGCGGGTCGGATCCGACTTCGTGGTCTGCCCGATCAGCAGGAACGGCGCCGACGGCAGCCGGCCGGTGTCGAGGTCGGCGCCCAGGTGGACGAGGTCGTCGGCGGTTCCGGCCAGGTGCACCACGCCGGCGGACCGCGCCTCGGGCGACCGCCACGGGATCGGTCCGCGCAGCCGGAAGTTCAGCTTGACCGTCGGGTAGTCCCACTCGAACCGCTCATCCAGGTCCCGCCGCAGCCCGGCCGGGATCGTTGCACTCGGCAACAGATCGTCGTAGAGCGTCGGCGCCGACGTGTCCGCGATGACGGCGCGGTTGACCACCACCGTCTCCCCGGAAGCCGTGCGTACGCCGGTCACGCGCCCGGACGAGACCTCGATCGCGGAGACCGGCGTACCGGTGACGAGCAAGGCACCGGCGCGTTCGGCCCGTCGGACCAAGGCACCGGACAACGAGCTCGATCCGCCCTCGGCGACCGGGTAGCCGACGTCCTGCGCCAGCATCGCGAGCAGCCAGCCCATCGTGCCGCTGACACTGCCCAACAACGGTGCATCCGCGTGCAGTGCATTGCCGGCGAGCAAGGCACCGCCGCGCGGACCCTCGAACAACTCCTTGCCCATCCGATGCATCGGCATCGCCATGAACCGCGCGAATCGCAGCAGCTCCCCCGCCGACCCGAGCTTGCGGACCAGCTTGAGGCCCGGCCCGACCGGCGGCCACGCGGTGAGCAGCGCTTTCAGCAGCGGCTCACGGATCGCGACGTACTGCTGGTAGAGCCGCAGCCACGCTTCGCCGTCCTGGGGATGGTCGACCGCGATCGACTTCGCGGTGTCCTCAGGGTCCGGATGGAGCGCGACCGAGCCGCCTTCCTCGTCCAGCAGGTGAACGAGTGGCAGCGGCGCATGCGCCCAGCGAAGGCCGTGGTTCTCCAGCTCGAGTGCGCGCAGTACCGGTGACGCCACGCCGAGTGGGTAGTTCGAACTGAAACGATCGCTGATCCAGCCGTCGCTCTCGGTTGACCGGACCGCACCGCCGAAGGTCTCGGCTGCCTCCAGCACCAGCACGTCCCAGCCCGCGTCGGCGAGGGCGATCGCGCTCACCAGCCCATTCGGCCCCGACCCGATCACCACGGCATCAACACTGCGCGGCAGCATGCCTACGACCTTAGGGCATGCCGCCCGATCCCGTGCAGTCGCGAGCAGGTGCTCGGTGGTGTGTCTCGGTGCGCCACCGAGTGCCGCGCAGCACGCACGGGATCGGGTGGGATGCCCTAACTCTGCCTGGCTTCGATCTCTCGCATCAGGGTGGTCAGCTCGCGGGCGCGCCCCACCATGGCTGGGTCGACCATCCGGCCGTCCGGCAGCACGATCACACCACCTTCGGCCACCCCGGCCTTCTCGACTGCGGTCAGCAGGGCCTCGGCCTCGGCCATCTGTACGGCGGTTGGCGTGAAGCACTCGACGATCGTCGCCAGCTGCCGCGGGTGGATCGCCGTACGCCCGACGAAGCCGAGCGCCCGGCCCTCCAGACTCGTCCGCCGCAATCCGTCCAGATCGTTGACATGCGGATACACCGACATCATCGGTGCACCCAACCCGGCGGCCCGGGACGCCGACACCAGCCGACCGCGAGCCCATGCCAGACCGGGAGAGCCGTCGACACCCAGCGAGCTGGCCAGGTCAGCTTCGCCGAGTGCGACCGCGACCACGCGCGGATCCGACGAAGCGATCTCGAACGCCTTCTCCAGTCCCAGCGGCGACTCGATGATTGCCGTGATCCTTGCCGACGGCACCTGTTCCAGTACGGCGTGAATGTCGGCCGCGCTCTCCACCTTCGGCAGCCGGACCCGGATCCGCGGCACCGCGGCCACCGCGGCCAGGTCGTCCTCGATCCACGGCGTACCGGGCGCGTTCACCCGGACCTCCACCGGACCCGAGGCGTTGGCGGCGATCCACGCCACCGCCCAGCCGCGCGCGTCCGCCTTGTCGTCGACCGGGACCGCATCCTCCAGATCGAACACGACCACATCGGGGCCAGCGGCAACTGCCTTCGCGAACCGATCCGGCCGGTTGGCCGGGACATACAGCGCAGTAAGCACCTAGACCACGCCGGCTTCGCGCAGCGCCGCGAGTTGCTCGGGCGTGACGCCGATCTCCGCGAGCACCTCGTCGGTGTTCGCGCCATGTGGCCGGCCGGCCCAGCGGATCGACCCCGGCGACTCCGACAACCGGAACAACACGTTCTGCATCTGCACCGGTCCCCCCAACTCCTCGTCGTCCACGGCAACGATCGTCTGCAGAGCGGCGTACTGCGGATCGGTCATGATGCCGCGGATGTCGTGCACCGGCCCGACCGCGGCCTCCGCCTTCTCGAACGCCGTCATCACGTCATCCAGCGACCGCTCCGCGATCCACGACCCGACCGCGTCGTCCAGTACGTCGGCATGCTCGGCCCGCTCCCGACCGGTCCGGAACCACGGCTCCTCGACCAACTCCGGCCGTCCCACCAGAGCCATCACGCGCTCGGCGATGCTCTGCGAACTGGTCGACACCGCGACCCATCGGCCGTCAGCGGTCCGGTAGACGTTGCGCGGCGCGTTGTTCGACGACCGGTTTCCTAGCCGCGGCTGGACGTACCCAGTCTGCTGGTACGCCGTGATGCCACCGCCGAGCATCATCAGGATCGGTTCGATGATCGCCATGTCGATCACCTGCCCCTGGCCGGACCGATCACGCTCGCGCAGCGCGACCATCACGCCGTACGCGGTCGCGAGCGCGGTGATCCCGTCGGCCAGCCCGAACGGCGGCAGCGTCGGCGGGCCGTCCGGCTCACCGGTCACGGCGGCGAACCCGCTCATCGCCTCAGCCAGCGACCCGAATCCCGGCCGGCTCGACCATGGCCCGACCTGACCGAACGCCGTGACCCGGGCGATCACCAGCCGGGGGTTGACCGAGAGCAGCACGTCGGGACCGAGGCCCCAGCGCTCCAGCGTTCCCGGCCGGAAGTTCTCGACCAGTACGTCGTTCTGACGCACCAACTCGAGGAAGACGTCGCGACCCCGGGACAGGTCGAGCGTCGCGAGCCGCTTGTTCCGGCCGAGCGTCTTGAACCACAGCCCGACACCGTCCTTCGAGGCGCCGTGTGTCCGGGCCGCATCGGGTCGGGCCGGGTGCTCGATCTTGGTGACGTCGGCCCCGAAGTCCGCCAGGAACGTCGCCGCCAGCGGTCCCGCGAACAGCGTCGCCGCCTCCAGCACCTTCACACCGTCGAGTGGAGCAGGTCTCATCCCGCAACCCTGAAACCGATGGTCTCGGAGCGATCGAGACCACCACCGGTCAACACGAGCTTGAAGCTCACCTCGGGTTCCTTCGGCCCGCCGTCGGAGTACCAGTCGGAACCCTCGGCAACATAATGCGACCCGCCCTTGAGGATGCAGAACCGGCTGCGCCCGTCCCGATGCTCGCTCTCGGTCAGGTTCCACACCAATGGCTCGGCCCGGGTGAACCCATCCAGTCCGGCCGCGACCTGCCACTCGTCCTCGGTCGGCAACCGCCCGCCGCGCCAGGCCGCGTAGGCGCGCGCGTCCGGCAGGTCGACGTACGTCACCGGGTGGCCCTCAGTCCCGACGACGGGCGCGCCGTCGACCCAGTGCTTGAGGAACCTGTTCGCAATCCGCGGCCGATAACCGGTCGCCCCGAGGAACTCGGCGTACTGAGCGTTCGTCACTTCGGAGATCGCGACCGAGATGCCCTCCAACACGACGTCCCGTCGGACTGTCTGGATGTCGTGCAACCGTGGCGGCAGCGGCTTCCACTCCTCCACGTACGGCGCCTGGTCGTACAGCCCGGTCTCACGTCGCCGGTGCCGGACCGTCAACGCCTGCTCCCCCGCCGGTACGACGACCACCGGGCCAAGCTCGGCGTCACCGGACACCGCGGCCACCTCGACCCGCCGAGCCGGTGACATCGGGAACGCGGAGTCCTTCAGGTGCGGTCGCGGCAGCGTGCCCAGCCGCCGTGCCGTGGCCCGGCAACTGGGTCCGGCGGTGGCGCCGACCCGGACGATCCCGGTCACACCACGCCCTGGAACGACCAGGTGGACCCCGTCGTCGTCGGCGGTGATCGGTACGCCGGACGTCACGTCGTACCAGTCGCCGACCTGATCCTCCGAGCGCAGCACGATGCCCTCGAAGTCCTCCTCGTCGCGGTTGATCAGCGTCCAGAAGGTGATGTCGGCCAGATCCCAGCGCGAACCGTAGACGCCGTGCTCCCGCGCCTTGTCCGGGACCTCCGGCGTCAGTTGGATCCAGTCACCGTTGATCAGCACCGGCGCGAAGGCGCGTTGCGCGGCAACCATCCGGCGCAGCGTCGCCCGGTCGCGCGCGTTCCAGCCGACCCACGCGGAGAAGACCGACTCCCAGACCAGCATGCCGACGCCGTTCACCCAGGCGGACTGCAGCTCGTCGCTGTGGTCGCGGTTCCAGCGGCGGGTGTGGTGCATCATGTGCCGGCGCTCGAACAGGTGCGCACGCAGGATGCCGGGCGCCTTCGTGTCGGCGAACCACTGCGCCCAGGACAGCGCGTGGTCCCCGACTCTTGCCATCGGCAACCGCGACTCGCCTTCGAAGGCGATCGCCGGATTCGCCTTGCGCAGCGCGCGGGTGAAGGCCGGGTCACCCTCCTTCAGCGTGTCCAGGAAGACACCGTCGACGGCGTAGTCGGTGACGAGAGACGCGAACTCCTCCGCGTCCGAACGCGCGGCCCGGCGGGTGCCGACGTCCCACGGGTTGTAGTCGAAGAACACCTTCAGCCCGAGCCGGTGCAGGTCGTCGATCAACTCCCGCAACTTCGGTACGTCGCGGTAGAAGTCGAACTGGTTGCGCGAGTCGATGCCGATCACCGGATAGGCATGCCACAGCACGACCGCGTCGTACCCGCCGAAGTCGTCGATCCCGTGCTGGACGAACTTGTCCGGCGTGAACTTCCCGGTCTCGACGTCGTAGAGCTGGTCGTCCCAGAGCCAGACGAGCGCCACCGAGTACGCCGTCTGGGTCCACTCCCGGCCGGGGACCTCGTAGTGCGTGCCGTCGTACGGCGTCCGGTCGTACGCGCCGATCAACCACTCGGCGAGCTTGCCGCGCCACCGCGGCAGGTCGGCCGGGTCCTCCGGCGCGCCGAGGATCTTGGCGTCGTCGAGGAAGGCCAGGTCGGCCCGGAGCCCCAGATCGACCCTGGCGGGCAGATCGATGGGCCGCGGCTCGAGCGGATTCACAGGTACACCTCCGCATAACGCGCGTCGATTGCATCCCCGTGAGGCACCGAGGGAATCGCCCCCGCGGCCTGAACACTCAATGAAGCAGCAACGTTAGCGCGTCGGACAGCATTCGTCAGGTCGCTTGCCGTGATCGGGTCGGTAGCTGACACAGCAGACAATGCTGCCGCCAGCACACCGCAGAACGTGTCACCCGCGGCCGTGGTGTCGACCACGTCGACCTGGACTCCCGGGACCTCGATCTCGTCACCGCCTCGGGTCAGGATCACCGCACCGGCACCGCCGAGCGTGACGACGGCGGCCGGCACCCGTTTGAGCAGCGCGGACCGGTCGGCGCCGGCGATCATCTCCGCCTCGGTCTCATTCACCACCAGCAGGTCCACGTCGGCGAGCAAGTCGTCGGAGAGCTCGGCCGCCGGGGCCGCGTTGAGGATGAAGTACGAGCTCGTCGCGGCCGCCTCCTGGACGGTCGCGAACGGGATCTCCAATTGGGAAAGAACGATTTTCGCTCGGCCCACGACCCGGGCCGCCTCCTCGGACAGCGTCAGCTCGCCGTTCGCACCCGGCGCGACCACGATCGAGTTCTCCCCGGAGTCGTCGACCGTGATGATCGCCGTACCGGTCGGGGTGCTGCTCGACGACGAGACCAGGGAGAGGTCAACACCGGCGCCGGACAGTGCGTCGCGGAGAAGATCACCGGCGTCGTCCATGCCCAGTGAGGCGACGATCGCAGTTCGTGCGCCTGCCCGGGCCGACGCGACCGCCTGATTCGCTCCCTTGCCACCGGGTCCGCGGGTCATCACCCCCGAGAGCACGGTTTCGCCGGGGCGCGGGATCCGCTGGACCGGGAGAACCAGGTCCACGTTCGCACTGCCCACAATGACCACATCAGGGACGACATCAGGCTCCACCCCGTGCCACCTCCACAGTCCTCGCTGCCAGCTCGTCGATCGCGATCTGGTTCATTCCCGGCAGGCTCGTGGCCACCCGGTTGTCCAGTGGTGCAGACCACTCTGCCGGAACCCCGCGTACTGCGCCAAACACCGCACCGACCGTGGCGCCGGCCGAGTCGGTGTCCCACCCGCCCATCACCGAACGACCGACCGCGGTGGCGAAGTCGGGAGCGGTCAACGCGTACGCCGTGAGTGCTGTGTTGTTCACCGCGTGCACCCAATGCAGGTCGCCGTACTCCGCGTGCAAG
This sequence comes from Kribbella steppae, assembly GCF_004342025.1. Lineage (GTDB taxonomy): Bacteria > Actinomycetota > Actinomycetes > Propionibacteriales > Kribbellaceae > Kribbella > Kribbella steppae. The sequence goes on from NZ_SLWN01000004.1 coordinate 430,247, forward strand.
GCGTCGAGCGCTTCATCCAATTCGACCTCCGCGAGAGCCAACCCGAAGCGGACAGCTTGTGCGATTGCGCCGTCGGCGGCGACGACCTCGAGCCCGGCGACGGCCACTTCGCTTGGGTCGTCCAAGACCAGAGCTGCGGCCGACATCGCAGCGACCCAGAGAGCTCCGTCGACACCTGCACCGCTGTGGCTCAAACGTGCGTCGACCAGCGCGAGCCGGGCTGCCGCCGTGCGGTCGCCCGGATGCGCCCAGCCGTATGCGTCGGTGCGGATCTGTGCACCGATCCACTCGCGGAACGGGTTGCCGACTACCGCTGCCCGGGCCGGCTCGACGCCGTCGAGAAGGTTGCGGTAGGCAACGCGCTCTGCGGTGAACACACGGCCGGCGGGCAGGTCGTTCAGCCAGGCCTCCGCGACGTCCTCCGTGGTCAGCGCCGAGCCATGCCGCTCCAGCAACTGAAGCGCCAGGATGGCGAAGTTGAGGTCGTCGTCCTCGGGCATCCCGTTGATGACCTCGCGCAGGCTGGTCGGCTTCGACCGCCGGTTCCACGGCCAGCGCTCCTGCACTTCGTCCGGTACGCCGATCGCGGTGATGTACTGCGTGAGCGGCCACTGGCCCGACGTCTCCAGGATCTCCCGGATGCCCTCACGCGGGATCTTCTCCACCGGCTTCCCGAGCAGGTTCCCGGCGGCCCGGCCCAACCACGCGTTCAGCGTCCGCTGCTCGACGTCATCCGCGCTTTTGAGCACCGGGACGTCGGGGATGGCCGGTTCCTGCCATGCGGTGGCCCGCCGGTCCAGTTCGTCCATCAGTTCGCGGGCCAGCGATCGCAGTTCCGGCGAGGCCGGCTCGTCCGTGGCTCCCGAGGCCGGGGCGTCCGTCGCACCGCCGGCTTCGCGCCATCGGGCCTCGACGTCGGCGACGTCGACACCTTCGGAGCGGGATTGGATCAGTTGATGTGGCAGCAGATCCTCCGGCTGCACCCAGCTCAGTCTCATCCGGATCCTTCCTTCCCTTGTTGCAGCAGGCGAAACGCGTCCCTGGAACGTCGTGACACAACCGCCTGATACTCCGTCACATGTCCACCCGCCGCAGCTTCCTCACCGCGACCGGCGCCGCCGCCGCTCTCGCCCTCACCGGCAACCTCCCTGGCCTTGACGCAGGTCTTGATGCAGTAGGAATACCGCATCGCACCGACAACCGGCCGTTGTTCACCTTGGGCGTCGCGTCCGGCGATCCGATGCCGGACGCCGTGGTGATCTGGACCCGCCTCGCGCCGGGCCCGCTGGAGCCGTTCGGCGGGATGGACGACCGCATGGTGACCGTCGACTGGGAGGTCGCCGACGACGACGCGTTCCGCAGAGTGGTACGACGCGGCACGGCCCACGCTCGGCCGGAGTACGCGCACACTGTGCACGTCGACGTCCGCGGACTGCGGCCGTGGCGGCACTACTTCTACCGATTCCGCGCCAAGGGTCAGATCAGTCCGGTCGGACGTACTCGTACCGCGCCCGCGCCGACCGACCAGCCCGCGGTGACGATGGCGGTCGCGTCGTGCCAAGCCTTCTACGACGGCTACTACACGGCGTACCAGGACGTCGTACAACGGGACCACGACGTGGTGCTGTTCCTCGGCGACTACATCTACGAGGTCGGCGTCGGTCCGACGGCCGGCGTCCGCAACCAGGCTGTGCCGGTCGACTTCGCCGGTGAGATCTTCACGCTGGACGAGTACCGCGCCCGGTACGCGCTCCACCGCACCGACCCCGACCTGCAAGCCGCACACGCGGCTGCGCCGTGGGTGGTGACGCTGGACGACCACGAGGTGGAGGGGAACTGGGCCGGCTACATCTCCGAGGACGGCCTGCCGCACGACGAGTTCGTGGTACGCCGTGCCAACGGCTTCCGGGCGTACTGGGAACACATGCCGCTGCGCCTCGACCAGTCCGCCGACGGGCCGTCCATCCGCCTGCACCGGCATCTCCGCTACGGCCGCACGGCCGACCTGAGCGTGCTGGACACCCGGCAGTTCCGTGACGACCAGACGGGCACCGGTGGTTGGCTGCCGCCGGATGAGGTTTCGCAGGATCCTGCCCGCACGATCACAGGTGCCGAGCAGGAACGCTGGCTGCTCGAGACACTCGGCCGCTCCCCCAGCCGGTGGAACGTGGTCGCCCAGCAGGTCGCGATGGCCCAACTCGATCGGAAGCCCGGCCCGGATCTCGAGCTGCCGATGGACACCTGGAACGGGTACGCCGCCTCCCGGGACCGGGTGCTGTCCGGCGTCCGCGATCGCGGGGTGCGCAACTTCGTCGTACTGACCGGAGATCTGCATCGCAGCGTCGCCTCCGATCTGCGGGTCGACTTCGCCGACCCTTCGACGCCGGTTGTCGGTACCGAGTTCGTCACCACGTCGATCTCCTCCGGCAAGGACGGTGTCGACGCGGACGCCACCGGCAATGCACTCCTCGCCGAGAACCCGCACGTCAAGTTCCAGAACGTCCAGCGGGGCTACCTCAGCTGCCGCCTCGACCGCACCCAGTGGACGTCGGAGTTCCGCATCGTCGACCGCGTCACCACGCCCGGCGGTACGGCGTCCACCCGAGCCACCCTGGTCGTCGAGGACGGCCGTCCCGGTACCCACCTGGCCTGAACGGAATCGACCATGAATCGCGCCGCCCTGCTCGCCGTCCCGCTCGCCTTGCTCGTTCCCTCGCTGGCAGTTGCTCATGGCAACACCATCGAGATCAGCGCCACCCCGCAGCCGGTCGAGGTGGTGCCGCTGCCGTGCTTCCCGTCCGGCAAGCTCACCCTCGGCATGACCAACACCGGCCGGAAGGCGACCATCGCCGACATGCGTATCAGCGGCGACCCAGGACTGACCCTGTCCCGGCATCAGTTCTCCAGCTATCTGCCCGTCGACCAGCTCGTGAAGGCGCCGCTCGAAGTGACGGTCCCTCGCGGCACCGCGCCGGCGACGTACAGCGTCAGGCTGCAGGTTGGACGCGAGCAGCTCACCGCACCGGTCACGATCCTGCCGACGCCGCCGAAAGGGCCGGGCGACAACCTGCTGCTCGGTGAACAGGCCGTCGCCTCGTCCACGCACGGCAACATGCGGCTCTGCGGCGGCGTCGACGGCAACGCCGACTCCGAGCAGTGGGGCGCCAGCGGTTGGCACGACGCCACCAAGGGCGTCTTCCCGGACAACTACGGCGTCGACTTCATCGCTCCGACGACGGTCGGCCGAGTCGTGCTGCAGACGCTCGACTCGGCCCGCTACCCGGCCGCCGTGATGGGCATCCGCGACTTCGACGTCCAGATCCGGGTCGGCTCCGAATGGACCACGGTCGGCGAGATCCGCGGCAACGTGCAAGGACACGTGTCTGTCTCGTTCACACCGGTGACAAGCAATGCAGTGCGACTTGTCATACAAGACTCCAACGATCACGGGTACTCCCGCATCGTCGAACTCGAGGCCTATAGCGCCTGACATTCAGACCAGTGCGTCCAGCGCGGCCGTCCGCCGGGCCCACCGCTCGGCGTCGGCCGCGCGGATGTCCTCCGCCACCGACGCCATCACGCGCCCGGGCAGCTCCAGGTTGGTCTTGCTCGCCTCGGCGATGTCCGCCGCCCAGTCCGCCGGTACGCCGTCCAGTCCGTTGAGCGCGCCGGTGATCGCACCGGCCATCGACGCGATCGAGTCCGCATCCCGGCCGTAATTGGTGCCGCCAAGGACGGCACGTCGTACGTCGCCCTCCGACACCAGCACGAACCCGAGCGCCACCGGGAGCTCCTCGATCGACTTGGTCCGACTCGGCCTGCGGGCGTCGAGAGACTGGTCGCGATAGTCCGGCCCGATCAGGTCATAGGGCTCGATTGCCTTACGCAGCACGGGAATCGCCTGCTCCCAGTCGGTGATCCCGTCAGCGGCCGCGACCACCGCCTCGACGGCCCTCCGAGTGCCGTCCTTGGCCAGCGCCAGCCCCGCCTCCACCGCCGAGGCAGCCGTTGCCCCGGGCGTCATCGCGGCGGCGACGGCGGCCGCGAACACGCCGGCCGCCTCCCGCCCGTAACTCGACTGGTGGGCACCGGCGACGTCGATCGCCTCGGCGTAGGCGCCGTCCGGGTCGCCCGCGTTGGCGATCCCGACCGGCGCCATGTACATCGCCGCGCCACAGTTGACGATGTTGCCGACGCCGGCCTCGCGCGGATCGACGTGCCCGTAGTGCAACCGGGTGACCAGCCACTTCTCGGCCAGGAACACCCGGTGCAGCAGCAGCGCGTCGGTCTCCAGCTCGGGCACCCACCGGCGCCCGATCATCATCTTCGGCACCAGCACGTCCGCGATCGCATACGCATCCAGGTGGGCCCGGCGCTCGTCGTACACCTCAACCAGCGCATGCGTCATCAAGGTGTCGTCGGTGATGTGCCCGTCACCCTTGTGGTACGGCGCGATCGGCCGGGCGGTGCGCCACTCGTCGTACCAGGGACCGACGATGCCGGTCACCCAGCCGCCGTGCCGTTCCTGGATCGCCTCCGGGGTCCAGCCCTCGACGGCACCGCCGATCGCGTCACCGACCGCGGAGCCGACGAGGACCCCTGTCGCCTTCTCCTCCAGCAAGGTGTTGGTTCTGTCAGGCATCAGCTGTTGACCTGACCCCATCCGTCACTCAGTTTCTTGCCCAAGGTCGCCAGATCGGTCTTGTTAGCCAAGTACTCCTGTAAGGCAGGTGTCGCGATCTGGTCCTTCCACTTCGGGTAGTTCTCCACGCTCTGGAACGGCGCCTTGGTCAGCTCGCCGGCGCCGGCCAGCGTCTGCTGCCAGCCGTTCTTGCCGCCGGTCGTCTTCAGGATCGCGTCCCGGGCCGCCTGGGTGGTCGGGATCAGCCAGTCACCCTGTCCGACCGCGGCCAGGTTCTCGGCCTTCATGAAGTAGTCGATGAACTGCGCGGACTGCTTGATGTGCTTGCCCTCGGCCGGCACCGACAGCGTCTGTGGGTTCGCCGCCTGCTTGACGCTGGTGCCCTTCAGTGGCGGCAGCACCTCCCACTGGAAGCCCTTCGGCGCCTGCTCGACCATCTGCTGGGCGGCGTAGTTGCCACCGACGACCATCGCGTATTTGCCGGCGAAGAAGCCCGGCAGAACGTCGGAACCGCTCTGCGTCAGCGAGGTCGGCTCGATCGACTTGTCCGTGTAGGCCATCGCGTGGATCCGCTTCGGCACCTCGAGCTCGGGGTCGCCGATCTTCGCGGTCGCGTCCCGGCCGGTGCCCTCGAAGAACTGCGCGTCGAAGTTCATCCCCAGGTTCAGCACGGTCGCGGTCGGGCTCTTCAGACCCCAGCCGAGACCGTACTTGCCGCCCGCAGTGAGCTTCTTGGCATCCGCCTGCAGTTGATCCCAGCTCAACGACTCACCGGTCGTCGCGATCCCGGCCTGCTTGAGCAACGCGGAGTTGCCGAAGACGACGTACGACTGCAGCAGCGTCGGCGCCGCCCACACCTTGCCGTCGCTGGACACCGAGTCCCAGACACCCTGCGGTACGGCGTCCTTCGTCTCCTGACTCAGGTACGGCGACAGGTCGGCGAGGTAACCCTGGTTCGCGAAGCCGGTGATGTCGGCGGACTCGTCCTGGATGATGTCCGGCGCCGTACCACCCTGGAACTGGGTGACCAGCTGATCGTGCACCGAGTCCCAGCTGCCCTGGACGTACTCGACCTGGATGTTCGGGTTGGCGGCGTTCCAGTCCGCGACGATCTTCTTGGTCGCGGCGACAGTGGTCTTCTGGAACGCGAGGCTCTGGAACTTCAGCGTCACCTTCTCGTTCGACGATCCGGAGTCACCGGAACTGTCGTCACTGTTGCCCCCACACGCCGCGAGCGTCACCAGGGCGCTTGCCGCGAGCAACGCGGTCATGACCTTCTTCATCACATCTCCTAACCTTTGACTGCGCCGCTCAACAGGCCGGACGTCAGCCGGCGCTGCAGGAAGGCGAAGAACACGAGACTGGGAACCGTCGCCAGCACCGATGCGGCGGCGAGCGGACCGAACTGAACCTGGCCTTCCGCACCGACGAAGCGGGCGAGCACGAGAGGCAGGGTTTTGAGCTCCGGGTCCTGTAGCAGGACCAGAGCGAAGAAGAACTCGTTCCACGCCGAGATGAAGGTGAACATCGCGGTCGCGATCAGCCCGGGTCGCAGCAGCGGCATCACGATCGACACGATGGTCCGCAGCCGCCCGGCCCCGTCCACCGACGCGGCCTCCTCCAGCTCCCGCGGTACGGCGGCCACGTAGCCCTGCAGCATCCACAGCGCGAACGGCAACGACCAGACCATGTAGACGATCACCACACCGGGGATTGTGTTGGTCAGGTGTAGCGGCCGCAGGATCATGAACAGCGGGATCACGATCAGGATCACCGGGAACACCTGGCTGACCAGGATCCAGCCGTTCGTGACCGGACGCAGCCGGCTACGGAACCGGGCCAGCGCGTACGCGACCGGCAGTGACACGATCAGTACCAGGATCGTGGTCGCGATCGAGATCTGCACGCTGTTCATCAGCCCGCGGACCAGGCCCTGCTCGCTCAGCGCGTCGCTGTAGTTGGTGAAGTCGACGTCCTTCGGCAGCAGGCTCGGCGTGATACTGGCGAACTCCCGCGGCGACTTCAGCGAACTGGACACCAGCCACAGCAGCGGGAAGGCGAGGAACATCAGGTAGCAGACGACGGCGACGTACTGCAGCGCGCGGGCGACCGGACGGGTTCTCATGCCTCGCTCCTCAACCGGTTCCGCAGGTAGAAGGCGAGGAACACGATGATGATCACGACCATCACGTCACCCATCGCGGCGGCCATCCCGAAGTTCCCGTACCGGAACGCCTCGTTGTAGGCGAACAGCATCGGCAGCATCGTCTTACCGCCCGGACCGCCGGCGGTGAGCACGTAGACCAGGCCGAACGAGTTGAAGTTCCAGATCATGTCCAGGCTGGTGATCGCCACGATCACGGTCTTCAGCTGCGGCAGCGTGATGTTCCAGAACTGGCTCCACGCGCTCGCACCGTCCACCGCGGCCGCCTCGTACAGCGACCGGTCGATCCCTTGCATCCCGGCCAGCAGAGTGATCGTGGTCATCGGCATGCCGACCCAGATGCCGACCACGATCACTGCCGGCAACGCCGTACTGAAGTCGCCCAGGAAGTTGATCGGCTGGTCGGTCAGGTTCAACTTCTGCAGGACCTCGTTGACCGGGCCGTTGGTCGGGTGCAGTAGCAGTCGCCACATGATCGCGACCACCACCGGCGGCATCGCCCACGGGATCAGCGCCAGCGTCCGGGCCACGCCGCGGAACTTGATGTTCGTGTTGAGCAGCAGTGCCAGGCCGAGCGCGGCGACGAACTGCAGGATCGTCACCGACAAGGTCCAGATCACGCCAATCCGGAACGACGACCAGAACAGGTCGTTCTGCAGCAGCTTCGAGAAGTTGTCGAAGCCGACGAAGTTCGTGTCGACGTTGAGGCCGGCGCGGGCGTCGGTGAAGCCGAGCGCGATACCGCGGATCAGCGGGTAGACGCTGAGCAACAGCACCGGTAGCAGCGCGGGCAGGAAGAGAAAGATCGCCTCCCGATTCTGCTTCGGCCGAACGGTTTTCCTGACCGGCGTTTCCGGCGGGGCGGTGACGGTCGCGGTCATGGAGTCTCCCGGCCTGGACTGAGGAGCGGAGGGAGCCCGGTCATGGGGCCTCCCGGCCTGGACTGAGGAGCGGAAGGAGCGAAGCGACTGGAGCGACGAGGGAAGGCCGGGAGCCAAGGCCCCATGACCCGCCGCGCCGGAGGCGTGGCATCAGTTCCGTCACGGGGTGGACCTCCGCACACTCAGAGACGGCTGTACGACGATCCGCCGCGGCGTGCGGGTGGAGTCCTCGATCCTTGCCAACAGCAACTCCGCGGCCCGCCGACCTCGCTCGGCCGACCCGAGATTCACACTCGTCAACGGCGGAAAGCTCTGCTCAGCCAACTCGCTGTCGTCCATTCCGACCACCGCGACGTCGTTCGGCACCTCGAGCCCGTAGGCGGCGAGCTCATGCATGACGCCGACGGCCAGCAGATCGTTGGCGCAGATCACCGCGTTGGGACCGCTCTTCTTGAACAGCGTCTTCCCTGCGTCCCGCCCGGCGGCGAAGGTGAAGTCGGCAGCCTCGATCTCACCCGCGGACCGCAGGTTGAACTCCTTCATCGCATCGGCGAAGCCTTTCGCGCGAGCCGTGCCAGGAACCGTGTCCGCAGGCCCGTTGACGAAGGCGATCTGCCGGCGTCCCCGGGCCGTGAGGTGCTCGACTGCCAGCAAGATGCCCTTCGGGGAGTTGGCGCGGACCGTATCGACGCCTGTTTTGGCGGGGACGTTACCGGCGACGACCACCGGGACCTCGCACTCGCGGATCGACTTGATCAGGTCCTCGTCGACGCGCAGCGGGCTGATCACCAGGCCGTCGGCGTACCCTCGCGCCATCCCGCGAACCAGCGCGACCTCGTCCACCACATCCGGCCCGGTCGTCGTCACCACCAGGCGATAGCCGGCCGCCGCGACGACTTCTTCGACCGCCCGCATCATCGTCACGTACACCGGGTTACCGACGTCCGCGACCGCCAGCGTGAGCTGGAACGTCCGGCCGACCTTGAGCGACCGGGCCCGCGCGTCCGGCACGTACCCGAGCTCCTCGACCGCCCGCTGCACCCGCTCGACCATCTCCTCGGTGGCCGGCAGCCCGTTCAGCACACGTGACACCGACGCCACCGAGACCCCGGCTGCCCGGGCCACCCCAGCGACCGTCGGACGACTCACGCCCGCCTCCTGTAATCGTTCTTGTAATCGTTTACAGATCAGAGATTAGGTCGGCCCTCAGCGGTCGTCAACACCGGGTCGGCGGCGACCACATCCCGAAACCGGACCGTTACCCGGGGAACGCAAAGGCCTGCCGCGGCACCCGTTCTGATCACGAGTGCCGCGGCAGGCCGCCGTACTTGTCTAGTCCCGATAGAGGAGCCACGCGTCGGCCATGCGCTGTGACTGGCCGGGCGTGAACTGCGTGTAGCAGGAGTCGTACGAGTAGTCCATGTAGTTGTGGATCGGGTCCAGTCCCGGAGCCTTGCAGGTGTCCTTGCCTGCGGGGCATCCGGAGGTGGGTGTCTTCTCGGCCGGGGTGTCGGCGACGAAGTCGCCCTTCGCGCTGCAGCCGCGGTAGAACGTGTGCTCGAGGTTCAGCCAGTGGCCGACCTCGTGCGTGCCGGTCTCGCCCTGATCGTAGCGATCCTCGTACGTTGTCGACGTACCCAGCATGGACTCCCAGTCCACGACCACACCATCGAGGTAGGCCTGCCCCGGCTTCGTCACGATGTCGGGCAGGTAGGCCCACCCGAGGTAGTCGCCCGCGGTCGTCGAGTACCAGTTGAGGTCGCCCGGTCCGCCAGTGTGCAAGGCCTGCTTCATGCGGCGCTCGCCGAGGCTAGTGGGGTTCGCGTAGAACCACTGGGCATTGTCTGACCGCGTCACAGCGGCCAACGTGAAGCTGAACCCGCTGTTGTCGCCGCCTTCACCGCCCGCAAAGGTGTTGTTGAGCACATCGATCTGCGCCTGGATCTGGGCCGTCGTCACCGCACCGATCGAACCGTCCGTGATCACGTGGAAGTACACCGGCACCGTCGTCGTGAACCCCGGCTTCGCCTGACCCTTCGCCGAGGCCGGCAGATCCTGGGCGATCTGCCCGAGGTCCGGCTCCCGCACCGGTCCGCCCTTCGCCAGGGCCGCGTTGCTGACCGAAGCCGGGTCGCACTGCTCCGTCCCTGATGACCCCAGCGCTTGACTCGGCGCCCCCGCAACGCCACCACACACCATCGCCGCGATCGCGACGCCGACGACCTGCCTGTTCCACCTCATAAGAGCCTCACCCCTCGGGCGGGCTGGGTGCCCGCCTAATCCGAGGTAAGCACTCGAGCGCCATCGGTGGAAGGGTTCACTCGTCCTCGTCGTCGGCGCCCGGGCGCTCGGCCCAGGGAGTTTCCTTGGCCGGGCGGACCACAATGAGTTTGTCGCCGGCAGCAAGGACCGAGACGCTGGAGTCGTAGTACCGGTGGACCCTGCCGTCGCGGACGACGGAGACGACCCGGTCCGGCACGGCCGACGGGGGCTTGCCGACCTCGCGGCCGAGGACGGGGCGTTCGGCCACCTCGAGGCCCTCGCCGTACGTGAGCAGGTCCTCCATCACCTCACCGAGGTTCGGGCTGATCGCGGACAGACCGAGCAACCGGCCGACCGCCTCGGACGAGGTCACGACCGCGTCGGCGCCGCTCTGACGCAGCAGCGGGACGTTGTCCTCCTCGCGGACCGCGACCACGATGTGCGCGTCCGGGTTCAACTGCCGCACGGCGAGCGTGACGAGCACCGCCGCGTCGTCGCGATCGGTCGTGACGATCACCTCGCGCGCCGACCCGACCTCGGCCCGGCGCAGCACGGTCCGGTTCGTCGCGTCACCGTGGAACGCGGCCATCTGGTCGTTGCCCGCATCACCGATCGCCTGCGCCCGCGGGTCGATCACCACGATGGTGTCGCGCTTCACTCCGTTGCTGATCAGTGTCTGGACAGCAGACCGGCCCTTGGTGCCGTAACCGACGACGACGACGTGATCCTTCATGCGCTTCCTCCATCGCGAGTCGCCGATGATGCGGCGGCCTTCGTTGGCCAGTACTTCCAGTGTCGTGCCGACCAGGACCACCAGGAACGAGATCCGCAGTGGTGTGACGATGAAGGCGTTCACCAGCCGGGCGGCCGGAGTCACCGGGGTGATGTCGCCGTACCCGGTGGTGGTGAGGGTTACGGTCGCGTAGTAGATCGCATCGATGATATCGACGTTGCCGTCGTAGGTGTCCTTGTACCCGTCACGGTCGACCACCACGATCAGCACCATCACGCTCAGCAGCCCCAGCGCCACCAGAAAGCGGGTGAACAGCTGAAAGAGCGGCGAGCGAGTGCTCGCGGGCAGGTTGACCAGCAGACCGTGTGGATTGCGACCGGAGGGAAGGGGTGGCACGAGACTGACGATATTGCACCGGGGGCCGATCCACCGCATGCGACAGGCTCCGGTCGGACAGGGCGACCGTGACCACCAGATTGTCGCCGTCCTGCACCACTCTGGACCGCATCCGCAGCCGCTCGAGCGTGCGGAGCATCGCGTGGTTCTCCGGCTGCACCACGCAGACGGCCCGATCGGCGCCCAGCCCCCGTGCCTCGACGACCACCCGGCGGAGCAGCTGCAGTCCCAGGCCCTGACCTTGCCAGCCGTCCTCGACGAGTACGGCGACCTCCATCGTCGTACTGCCGAACTCCTCCCACGGCGCAGCGGTCGCCATCCCGATGACGCCGTCACCGACTGTGGCCACGATCGAGATCCCGCCGGCCGGCGCGGCCAGGTGCCGCGCGGTCCGGGTGGTCAGCTTCGGCATCGGCACGTGGTAGCGCCGGGTGCGGCTCTCGTACGAGCACCGCTCGTGCATGGCGACAACGGCCTCAGCGTCCTCGACGGTGGCCGGTCGCAGCTCCGGTACGCCGCTGCCGGGGCGCGGACCCTCCATCACGCTCCCCTGGTACCGCTCGGCCAGTCGGCCCGCGATCTCCACGAGTGCGTCGGCGCGCGCCCATTCGGCCGGGGTGTACTCCTCGAACCCCTGCAGGTTGCCCAGCTCCTCGTCGACGGACACCGGGTCGTCAATCAGCCGCAGTACAGCGCGCAGGTAGCGGGTCGGCGCATCACTCAGTACGTCGGCCTGGCACGGGCGAACCGTCGTACGGGCGCAGCCTGCCTCGGCGACCAGGGCGGTCAGGTCGTCGGCGGTCCAGCCGACCCTGGTGGAGACCACCAGCTCGTCGACGGCGCCGGTCTCGGCGGTGAACACTTCCAGGCTCAGGATGTTGATGTCGTCCGCACCACACCGTGCAGCGAGTTCGGCCAGCGCACCGGGCCGGTCGGCGAGTTCGGTCCTGATCTTCCAGAGCATGCGGACGCCCTCCCTCGTGGAAACGTCCTTCCACTCTGCGTTCCGCCTGTTGCCCGGCCGGGTCCGGGATGTTACGCCCGCGTCAAGCTTCAGCGCTTGCGCATCTTCGGCAGGTGCGGCCCGATCCTCGGCTTCCGGGCGGCCAGCACGACAGCAGGCTCGCGCTTGTCCAGGTCGGCGTGCCGGAGCAGCTCCGGGTAGGCGTTCTGCGGCACCGGCGGGTACGTCGTCACGATCGCGTCGCCACTGAAGACGAAGAAGATCGCCTGGCCGTCACGGATCACCTTGAGCAAGGACCCGTCGCGGACGGTGAGCGCGTGCTCGAGCGCCTTCTTCCGGGCGGACCGTTTCGCCAGGGCCGCCTGGACCGCCTGCTGAGCGGGTTCGCGGCCGTGCTTGATCGCCTCCACGGCGAGCGGTCCGTACCGCACGCCGTACTTGACCAGATTCTTGGCCAACTTGCCGCCGCCCCCACCACCAGCACCTGCCATAACCTCAGCCTACTGACCCCACCGGCCACGCGGGCGCCGCTCGGACCGGGATACACGCCCGGGGTGTGGGAGGCGGCGCCGGGTCGGCGTGCGAGGGGGCGGTGGTTCGGGCACCATTGAGCGCGTGGCCACCCCCAATCCGCGCCGTCCGATCATGCCCGGCAACAAGCTGTTCGAGTCGCTGCCCGGCGCCGCCGACCCGGCGGCCGTCACCGAGGTTGCGCACCGGACCGCCGAACTGCTGGTCCGCGGTGTCCGCTCCTCGGAGGACACCGAGGTGCACGCGCGGGTGGTGAAACTGGCCGACGACTACGGTCTCGACGAGCTCGCGGAACTCTGGTCCGACGCGCCTGCCGACTCGCTGCCGGGCTCGCTCTGGCGGCTGTACCTGCTGCGGTCGTGGGTGCACACGAACGCGGAGGAGGTCTCCCGCGAGTTCGCGGCCGGACGCAAGTACGCCGAGGTGCACGCGGTGGTCGCGGGTGTCGCCGAACCGCCCGGACCGACCGAGGTGCGCGACATGGTCGACGCCGTACTGCGGGGCGTCGCGACGGGAGATTTCGCCACCACTCTGGATCGGGCGGCGGCGTTCGCGCGGATCGTCGCGACCGGCCGGGCGCACCTCGCCGACGACGGTCACGACCGGGTGCTGTCGGCCTCGAAACTGGTCGAGATGGCGGATCAGTTGCAGACCGCGGCCCGGGCCGAACGCGCCGGGCAACTCTGGTAGTTGCGTACCAACACGTAGGATGCTATGGGCGTCTTGAGGCCCGAGATCCCAACAGGACAAGGGGTTTTGGCACCGGTTACACTGTTCGAGGTGTCGGGCCGGTGCAAGCCCCGGGTCCCAAATTAAGCCGCTACGAGCGGCCACGCGCCGTGAGGCGCTTCCCGGTCCGACGCCACCAAACTCCCCCCTCGAAGCTCTCCCACCACCTTCGAGGGGTTTCTGTCATCTTCCTGCCATACGGCGCCGAGTCGTGGATCACGGCGCCGAGTCGTGGATCTCGGTTGGCGAGGTCGCCGGAGCAGCACCGAAATCCACGACTCGCGGCCGGGCTTTCTAGCGGATTTTGTAGAAACGGTTGAGGGTCTGGGTGACGGACTTGTGGTTGGAGTCGGTGAGCTCGACCTTCAAGGTGACGAAGTCGGTGGCCTTGGTGTTGTCAGCCAGAGCGACGACTTTGGTGCCGAGGTTGAGAACGGGGACCTGGGTCCAGGTGGCGCCGTCGTCGTACGACGTCCAGACTCGAGCCTTCGTGAAGCGGCCGGCCTGGTACCAATGGCCGGACTCGGCGGTGATGGTGATCGGGAACGCGCGCACCCGTGGCGCGCGGTCGTTGAGGTCGACGGGAAGGTCGTAGTCCGGGAAGAGCAGCGGCAGCGGCTTGCCCGCATCGACTGCGGAGCTGTTCCACTTCCACCGGGTCTCGGCCGTCGTCGGCGACTCCCACTTGTAGTCCCCGCGCTGCCAGCGGATCAGGTCGTAGACCAGCTCGAAGTTGGTCGCCGCGGCCGGTACGTCCCAGTAGCCCTGCCCGTAGAACCCGTACTCCCCCAGCGACACCCCATCGGCCAGCAACTCCGTCCCACCCAGGTCCAGGAAACCTCCGCGCGAGAAGTGTCCCGGCTCGGTGTCCGACCAGGTCGGGAAGTTGCTCCAGATCGAGTTGCCGTCACGCGCCGCCGGTACATACTTCTGCCCGGTCGTCTGATCGGTCACCATTCCTGGCCGCAGTCCCGCCTTCCACCAGCTCTCGGTGTGTCGGCTTCCAGCCTGGTACGACGTAGCCGTCGACGTCATCAACGTCGCGAACGGCCAGCTCATCGTGTCCGAGTGCCCGACCATCTGCGACACCTTCGTGTCCCGGTCGGCCGTCACCAGATGCTGCACCCGCGTCGGTGCCGCCACGGCTCCCCGGTCGCCCGTCGGGATCAGGTTGATGCTCCACGGCCGCCACACATCGACGTACTCGGAGTACGTGTAGTCCTTGCCTGGCGTGTAATACGTTGCGTCAATCGTGGCCAGGTCGCGATCGCGGACCCGGTGCTCCGGCTTGCCCTTGATCTGCTGTTGATGCGTGAAGGCCAGGCTGTAGAGGTACGGCGACTTGGCGCCGGCCGGTGATGCGTACTGCCAGCCCTCGACCACCTCGAAGGTGCCACGGCGAGCCTCCGGCGTCTCACTGAGGTAGATCGACTTGATCTGTTTGCCGAAGCTGCGGCTCGAGGCGAGGATCCAGTTGTCGATCATCCGGCCGTAGGTCAGGCTGCCGCCCTTACGCTCGGTCGGCCGTTGGGTGGTGACCGTGGCCTCGGCTGCTGTGCGGGCGTCGTACGTGATCGTGGTGTTGTTCGTCAGGGTGATCTCGGGGTCGCCGAGGAAGGCATACGACTCGACCATCCCGGCCGCGTCGCCGGTCGCGATGATCGCCGCCAGCGAGTACGTGCCGGCCCGCAGGTGCAGCGTGCGGTCCGCGCCGTCGAATCCGATCCGCTGCGCGGCGATGCTGTCGGTGTCGAACACGTCCAGCGCGGTGATCGACGAGGCCGGTTGCCCGTTGCGGTCGATCAGCTTGAAGGTGACGTCGACGAACTGCGGTTCGAGGTAGAAGCCGAGCGGGGTGACGACCGTCCGGCCGTCATTGCCGGTAGCAACCACCCGCGCGCTGATCGCGCCGTACAGGCCGCGGTCCAGCGAGGCCGACGGGTCGACAGTCACCGGCAGCTCGGCGGTCCCACCGGCCGGGACGGTCAACGAGCCGGAGCCGAAGCTGATCAGCGACGCGGGCAACGGCTTCCCGTTGTTGCCGCGGGCGTCGACGGCGAAGGTCAGCGTCACCGGCTGCGTCCCGCTGTTGTGATAGGCAAGCTGCTTGGTGATCTTGTCTGACAATGTGTGTGGCCAGGCAAACGTACCGAGGTCCGTCGTCCCCGGGCCGGTCACCTGCTGGGCGACCGCCTGCGCGACGTCGAGCTCACCGGCGCCCTGTTCGTAGATCGCCACCGTGCTGGCCGAGCGCACCGAGTTCTGCAGTGCTGCCTTCAGCTGCTGACCGTTCCAGTCCGGGTGCTGCTGCTTCAGGATCGCGGCCGCACCGGCAACGTGCGGCGTCGCCATCGACGTCCCGTTCATGTCCGTGTACGCCGAATCGCCACGGCCACCGGCCCGAGCCGCGGTGATGTCCACACCAGGCGCCGCGATGTCGGGCTTGACCGCGTGGTTGCCCATCACCGGTCCCCGGCTGGAGAAGTCCGCGGTGGTCTGGGTCAGGTCGGTCGCCGCGACCGTCAGAGCCGACGCGGCGCACCCCGGGCTGGTGATGGTCTCGGCCGGCCCGTAGAGATTGCCGGCAGCAACGACAACCAGGACGCCCGACGCTGCGCTGATCCGGTCGACGGCGGCCGCCATCGGGTCGGTGCAGTCGACGGGTTCCGACGTACCGATGCTCATGCTGATCACGTCAGCACCCTCGGCAACGGCCCATTCCATCCCGGCGATGATCCAGGACAGCTCACCGCTGCCGTAGTCGTTCAGGACCTTGCCCGAGAGCAGTTGCGTCCCCGGAGCGACACCCTTGTTCTTGCCGTTGGACGCGACGCCGCGGCCGGCAACGGTCGACGACGTGTGGGTGCCGTGGCCGTCGTGGTCGGTGACGTCCGGGCTGTCGGTGAAGTTCTGCTGGGCCTTGACCGCGCCGACCAGGTCCGGGTGCTCCGCGTCGACACCTGAGTCGAGGACGGCGACCGTCGTACCGCTGCCGTCGTACCCGGCCTGCCAGGCCTGCGGGGCGCCCACGTACGGGACGCTCTGGTCGAGCGTCTTCCGCACCTTCGCGTCGAGCCAGAGCTTCTGCACGTCCCGACCGGTCGACAGGGTCTGCCAGGTCTCACGTGCACGCGCCTTGTCGGTCCGGAGCGCCGCGGCACCGACAGATGACAGCATCCGGGTGCGGGTGGACCCGGCAGGGACGGCCTGCTGAGCTGCACGGGCCGTGGGCTTGTAGGTGGCGATGACGGGGATCTGGCTCGTGGAGACGTCGTCGTACCCCTGCCGGATCAGTCCGCTCACGTTGAAGAGCGCCTGGTCCACCTTGCCGTTGTTGACGAGCTTGGCCGCGCTGTCCGGTACGACGTACAGGTCCTTGCCGACCGTACGAGTCTCGTAGCCGGCCTGAGCCGGGTCGGCGGGGACGAAGCGGACATTGCTGCGCCCGGTGCCGGCCGGCGAGACCTGGACTTTGTCACCGGTGAGCAGAGTGACGACCTTCTCGGCGTCGACCTGCACCGGCAGGGTCGGCCGAGCTTCAGCGGCAGGTTGAGGTGGACTAGCTGAGGCGGGAACGGCGGCGACGGCGAGCAGGGCGGTGACGCTGGCGCCGGCCAAGGTTTTGCGCGCGAGTGAGCGGAAAAACATAGGAAGGACCACCTTCGGGACGTTGTCGCGGGTCAGTCCATCGCAAAACCGCCAGCGAAAGAGGGGCCTGGCCTGGCAAGATTGCGACAATTCACGAACCCGCCAGGGTCCGGCCGCCACACAACCGCCTGCTGGGAGGCATCGTGCTCGACGTGCTCGGACTGGATGACTCCGAAGAACTCGCCTACCGCGCCCTCGTCGAGGTGCCGTCGTACGACGCCACCGGACTGGCCGGCCGTCTCGGCTGCCACCCGGTCGAGGCCGCACGCGCACTGGTCGCCCTGGAGACGCTCGGCCTGGCCGCACGCTCCAGCAGCGGCACGGACCGGTACGTCGCCTCTCCCCCATCAGTCGCGCTCGCTGCACTGGCTGTGCAGCGTGAGGAGGAGTTGCGACGGGCACAGCGCGAGATCGAGTCGCTGGCCGAGGTCTACCGAGGTACCGACACCGAGCGTTCGGTCAGCGACGTGGTGGACGTCGTACGGGGTGCGAAGGCTGTCGGGCAGCGGTTCGCCCAGCTACAGATGTCTGCACGCGAAGAGGTCCTCGGGTTCGTCAAGGCACAGATCGCAGTCGTCCCACCCGAGGAGAACAAGGAGGAGGACGCGGCGGTCACTCGCGG
Organism: Kribbella steppae; assembly: GCF_004342025.1. Classification (GTDB taxonomy): domain Bacteria; phylum Actinomycetota; class Actinomycetes; order Propionibacteriales; family Kribbellaceae; genus Kribbella; species Kribbella steppae. Next base: position 447,819 of record NZ_SLWN01000004.1, read on the forward strand.
CGTGCGCTACCGCGTGCTGATCGAGCGGAGTGCCTTCGACCGGCCCGGGTTCTTCGCTGCCGCTTCTGACTCGCTGCAAGCCGGTGAAGAGGTCCGCGTAGTGCAGGAGCTGCCGATGCGATTGCTGATCGTGGACCGGCGGATCGCACTCGTCCCACTGCTGTCCGGGGCAGGTGGGAGTATCGGCGCGCTCATCGTGCACAGCAGCGGCATGCTCGACGCACTGCTCGCTCTCTTCGACCGGGTATGGCGTGACGGCATGCCACTCGTCCTGGGTACGGACGGCATGGTGGAGGGCTCGTCGGACGGTCTGCCCGAGCTCGATTCCCGCATCCTCGGCCTGCTCCTGGCAGGCCTCACCGACCAGGCTGTCGCCAACCAGCTCAACCTGTCGATGCGCACAGTCCAGCGGCGGGTCCGGGCCCTGATGGACATGGTTTCCGCGGACACCCGGCTCCAATTGGGCTTCCACGCCGCCCGCCGCGGCTGGCTCTGACGAAGCTGAAGCGTCAGGGTCAATCCGGGGAAACCCCTCTGTCGAACTCGCCCAAAGGCGAGCACACTCAGTGAGAGTTGTTGAAACGGTCTTCTGGGGGCGGGCCGCTGATCAGCCAGGGAGGGCGATCGGCAATGGAGGGGACGAGCGGAGTCGTGCACGCGGAAGGCGTCGTACGCGTGTATGGCGAAGGTGATACCGCCGTACGGGCGTTGCACGGCGTGGACGTGCAGATCGAGCCCGGGCAGCTGACGGCGGTGATGGGCCCGTCGGGATCGGGCAAGTCGACGCTGATGCACATCCTGGCCGGGCTGGACCACCCGACGTCAGGGTCGGTCAAGATCGACGGCATCGAGATCACCACGCTCGGCGACGACGCATTGACCAAGTTGCGCCGTCAGCACATCGGGTTCATCTTCCAGTTCTTCAACCTGCTGCCGATGCTGACCGCCCGGGACAACATCGTGCTGCCGTTGACGATCGCCGGTGAGAAGCCGGATCCGCAGTTCTTCGACCAACTGGTCGAACGGGTCGGGCTCGCCGACCGGCTGCACCACCGGCCGGCCGAGCTCTCCGGCGGCCAGCAGCAACGGGTCGCGATCGCGCGGGCGCTGGTGTCGCGCCCGACGGTCGTGTTCGCCGACGAACCGACCGGCAACCTGGACTCGCGGACCAGCGGTGAGATCCTCACGCTGATGCGCGGCTCGGTCGACGAGTACGGCCAGACCACGGTGATGGTGACCCACGACGCGAAGGCTGCGGCGATGGCCGACCGGGTGCTCTACCTGGCCGACGGCGAGATCGTGAAGGAGACCGGCCGGTCGAGCCAGCACGAGATCCTGCAGATCATCGACACGCTGGACCTGCAGTGATCCGGTTCGCGCTGCGGGGCATGCTCGGCCGCAAGCTCCGTACTGCGCTGACCGCGATCGGCATCGTCCTCGGCGTGGCCCTGGTGTCGGGCACCTACGTGCTGACCGACTCGATCTCCAGTGCCTTCGACTCGATCTTCACCGAGAACTACAAGAACACCGACGCGGCGATCACCGGCAAGTCCCCGTTCGAGCTGAGCCAGGAGGAGGCCGCCGGGGGCGTCGCACCGCCGTTCGACCAGTCGCTGCTGCCGAAGGTGCAGGCGCTGCCCGAGGTCGAGGTGGCCGACGGCAGCGTCTTCGGCGAGGCCCAGCTGATCGGCCGGGACGGCAAGGCCGTGGTGTTCGGTGGAGCGCCGAACCTCGCCTTCAGCGTGAATCCCGATCGGCCGGAGTTCAACACGCTCGCGCTGGTCGGCGGCGCCTGGCCGGCTGCCGGCGAGGTCGTGATCGACACGCAGACGGCCAGCAAGAAGGGTTTCCAGGCCGGCGACACGATCGGGGTGCAGGCCCGCGGGCCGATCCAGCAGATGCGGATCTCGGGGCTGGTCGAGTTCGGCCAGGTGTCGTCGATCGGCGGCGCGACGCTGGCCGGGTTCGACCTGCCGACCGGGCAACGACTGATGGGCAAGGCGGGCAAGCTCGACCAGATCCTGGTCGCGAAGAAGGACGGCGTCTCCGAACAGCAACTGCTCACCGCGATCCAGCAGACGCTGCCCGATGGCACTCAGGTCCGCAGCGCCGATGAGCAGGCGACCGCGGACGCCGAGGGCACGAGCGGATTCCTCGACTTCTTCCGGACCTTCCTGCTGGTGTTCGCCGGGATCGCGTTGTTCGTCGGCTCGTTCGTGATCGCCAATTCGCTGTCGATCACGATCGCCCAGCGGACCCGCGAGTTCGCCACCCTGCGGACGCTCGGTGCGTCCCGCCGCCAGGTGCTCGGCACCGTAGTGCTCGAGGCACTCGTGACCGGGCTGGTCGCGGCTGTTGCCGGGCTGTTCCTCGGCCTGGGTGTCGCCACCGGCCTGTTCAGGATCTTCGATGCGGTCGGGCTCACGCTGCCCAACAACGGACTGGTGTTCCGCACTCGCACGATCGTGGTCGGACTGCTGGTCGGCGTCCTGGTGACGCTGGTGGCCAGCCTGCGACCGGCGTGGCGGGCGACGCGGGTGCCACCGATCGCCGCGGTTCGGGAAGGCGCGACGCTCGCCCCGAGCCGGTTCCACCGCTTCCGGCCGATCGGCGCTGCCCTGCTCGCGATCGCCGGTGTCGCACTCGTGCTCACCGGGTTGTTCGCCGACGGGCTCAGTACGACCACCGTGCTCAGCTCACTCGGGCTCGGGGTGTTGCTGATCTTCATCGGGATAGCGCTGTTCTCCTCCCGGTTGGTGCGCCCGCTGGCTGTGCTGTCGGATCCGGTCGCGCGCTGGTCGGTGGTGGTCCTGACGGTGCTGGTCTGGCCGCTCTTCTCGTTGCCTTACTGGCTGCTGCGCCGCGGGCTGTGGGGCCCGGGCCCGGCCGGCCGGCGGACCGCCGGCTTCGTGCTGGGTGCGGTGCTCAACCCGGTCTTGCTGCTGATCGTGGCGCTGATGGCATTACGACGCCGGTTCAGCTCGTGGGAGCCGGAGTGGCCCGCGGAGTTCCCCGGCGTACTCGCGGACCGGCCCGCGACCCAGATCGGCGGTCAGAACAGCCGGCGCGATCCGCACCGGACGGCGTCCACCGCCGCCGCCCTGATGATCGGGCTGGCCTTGGTCACCCTGGTCGCCACGCTCGGAGCCGGCATCATCAAGCCGTTCGAGGACGCGGTCGACCGGATCTTCAACGGCGACTATGCCGTCACCGCGCAGAACAACTTCAGTCCGATGCCACCGGCGGTCGCGGCGGCCGTAGCGGCAGTGCCCGGGGTGGACGCGATCTCCAGCGTGCGTGGCGGGCAGGCTCAGGCGTTCGGCGAGACCATCTTCATGACCGCGGTCGACACCCAGGCCCCGGCGGTCCTCACCTTCGATTGGAAGGACGGCTCCCAGGCCGTCCTCGGCGAGCTGGGATCCGATGGCGCCGTCGTCGACGACGCGTATGCCGAGAAGCACAACCTGCAGATCGGATCGACGTTCCCGCTGCACACGGTCGGCGGCCAGACACTGACGGCCACAGTGCGCGGCATCTTCACGCCGCCACCGGGCGGCTCGCCGTTCGGCAACGTGACGATCTCCTCGGCCGCGTTCGACGCGACCAACCCGCAGCCGCAGAACCTGTACACGTTCGTCAGCCTGCAGGGCGGTGTCACCGCCGCGAACACGGCCGCCCTGGATGCCGCCCTGGCCTCCTTCCCGAATGCGAAGGCGCAGACCCGCGAACAGTTCAAGGACGCCCAGTCCGACAGCATCAAGAGTTTGCTGAACGTCCTCTATGTGCTGCTCGCGCTGTCGGTGCTGGTGAGCCTGTTCGGCATCGTCAACACGCTGGTCCTGACCGTCTTCGAGCGGACCCGTGAGCTGGGCATGTTGCGTGCGATCGGGCTGACCCGGCGGCAGGTGAAGCGGATGATCCGCCAGGAAAGCGTGATGACCGCGCTGATCGGCGCGGTGATCGGCATCATCCTCGGGCTCGGCCTGGCGTCGCTGCTGGCCGCTCGGCTGGACGAGGTCAGCTTCACCGTACCGGGCGGCCAAGTAGTGATCTTCGCCGTCGTGTCCGTTGTCGTCGGTATCTTCGCCGCGATCTGGCCCGCCCGCCGCGCCGCCAAACTCAACCCCCTCGAGGCCCTCCAATACGAGTAGTAGTACGGAGGAGGCCTGAGCTGTTGCGGTGTTAGACAGCAGCCAGGGCGGCGATGCCGGGCCGCCATCGCCGTACGGATGATCGACAGCCGACAGTCGCAGCAACCGTCCATCCTCACCTGGGCCGGCGAGTGCATCCAGCCCGGTAGCCTGCAACTCGAGCCGGGCCGTACCTCGGCCACGATCGCCCGCGGGTCGATCAAGCCGGCCGCCACGACAGCCACTCCCGGCGGCTCGTCCGCGACTTGTCAGATCGATCTCACGCCTACTCGCCGTATCGAAGGCAGGCTCGACAAGGCGTTCAAGGACGGCTCCATCGCGGCCGAGAGCCAGTCCGTGCGACGGATCGTATCCGCTCCGTAGCCGGTCGGCGACACGCGGCGGTCACCCGCAAGCCTTTTCTCGGCTACCTTCACGAAGGCACAGGTATCCCTGTGGCAGCCAGCCTCAGGGGTATCCCGCCCACACCCCTCCGGAAGGAACCCCTCATGCGCCGCCTTACCCGCGCGCTGCTTCCGCTTGCCCTCGTCGTCGGGCTGCTGCCTGCCGCACCGGCCGTGGCCACCCGCGGCGACTTCGACATCCAGGCCCACCGCGGTGGCCTCGGGCTCACCGTGGAAAGCACGATCGCGTCCTTCTCGCACGGCCTCGCACTCGGCGTCAGCACGCTCGAGCTCGATGTCCAGATCACCCAGGACGGCCACGCGGTCGTCACCCACGACCGGCGCATCTCCGGCAGCAAGTGCAAGGACACCGCGCCGTACACCGCGGGCGACCCCGAGTACCCGTACGTCGGCAAGTACATCAACACGCTGTCGCTGAAGCAGGTCAAGCAACTCGACTGCGGTTCGCAGACGCAGCCGAACTTCCCCGGTCAGCAGCCCGACCCGGGTGCCCAGATGCCGGAGCTGCGCGACGTCTTCGCGCTGGTCCACCGGTTCCACGCGTACGGCGTGAAGCTGAACATCGAGACCAAGGTCGAAGCCGGTGCGCCGTCGGAGACCGCACCGCGCGAGCAGTTCGTCCAGGTCGTCTCGCAGGAGGTCCGGAGCGCACGGATCGCCCGGCAGGTGACCATCCAGAGCTTCGACTGGGGCGCGCTGATGCGGATGCGCCAGGTCGCGCCTGAGCTGCCGCTGGTCGCTCTGACGAACTACGACTTCCTGCAGGTCGGTCAGCCGGGCAAGTCGCCGTGGCTGGGCGGGATCGACATCGACGACTTCGGTGGCGATCTGGTGAAGGCGACCAAGTCCTTCGGCGCGTCGGCCATCTCGCCGGTGCACGGCTTCCCGCAGGACGGCAAGGTCACCGACCCGACCTACCGGCCGTACGTCACCGCCGACATGGTCAAGTCGGCGCACGAGGCCGGGATGAAGGTGGTGCCGTGGACGGTCGACGACCCGGCGACCATGGAGTCGCTGATCGACAAGGGTGTCGACGGGATCATCACCGACTACCCCGACCGGCTGCGTGACGTCGTACGGTCCGAGGGCTTCAAGCTGCCGCGCTCGTACGACGCTCCCGCCGTACGCGCGCTCGCGTCGGCTCATGCGCACAACGACTACGAGCACCGGCGGCCGCTGCAGGACGCGTTGGACCGTGGGTTCAGCAGTGTCGAGGCGGACGTGTGGCTGGTCGACGGCGAGTTGCGGGTCGCTCACGACCTGGAGAACGCCGTACCGGGGCGCACGTTGGAGAGCCTGTACCTGAAGCCGCTGGCCGACCGGGTGCGGGAGAACCACGGGCAGGTGTACAAGCACGGGCGCGACTTCCAGTTGCTCATCGACATCAAGAGTGACGGGCCTTCGACGTACGCCGCGATCGACAAGGAACTGACGAAGTACCGCGGGATCAGCACGGTGTTCATCAACGGGCGGGTGCTGAAGGGCGCGGTGACGTCGGTGATCAGTGGGAACCGGCCGCTCGACGTACTGAAGGCGCAGAAGGTCCGGTACGCCGGGTACGACGGCCGGCTCAGCGACCTGCAGTCGGGGATGCCGGCGTCACTCATGCCGCTGGTGAGTGACAACTGGACGAACAACTTCACCTGGACCGATCTGGGCCCGATGCCGACCGCCGAGCGGACCAAGCTGCACGACATCGTGGTGCAGGCTCACCATGCCGGCTACCGGGTGCGGTTCTGGGCGACGCCTGATGCGCGCGGTGCCGCGCGCGAGGCGTTGTGGAGCGAGCTGGAGGCGGCGGGGGTCGATCACCTCAACACTGACGACCTGCACGGGTTGGAGAGCTTCTTGCGCAACTAGGGCTTGATTTCTAGGGCCTGACTTCCGTGAGGGCGATGAGGTTCGCGCCCTCACGGAAGGCCTTGCGTTGGCGGACGGCTCCGTTGCCGGTGGTCAATACCCGCTGCAGTTCGTCGTCAACCAACTCGAGGTCGCCCAGTTCCTGGAGTGCTGGTTCGACGTGCTGGCGTAGTCGCTCGATGACCTTGGGCATCGGCATTGGTTCGGCGTTGCGGACGTCGAGGCCGTTGCCGGTGATGCCGTCGCGGGCAGCGAGCCAGTAGGCGGCGCGCAGTACTTCCGGCTCCAGGGTCGGGCCCTGTGAGCCGTCGTGGACGGCGGTCATCACCAACGCGCGGATGAGGGTCGCGAGAAGGACTGTCTCATTGACAGTCAGTGGTACATCGCTGACACGTACCTCGATCGTCTGCAGGTGTGAGGACGGCCGAATGTCCCAATACACCATCCGCTCGTCCATGAGAGTCCCTGCCGCCAGGTGCATCGCAACCAGCGCGTCGTAGTGCTCGACAGACTCCAGATACGGCGGCGGGCCGGCGCATGGCCAGCGGGTTGTCATCAGCCAGCGCCAACTGGCGAAGCCAGTGTCCTGGTCCAGATAGATCGGCGAGTTCGCCGTCAGCGCCAGCAATGCCGGCAGCCAGGGCCGTATGTGGTTACTGACTCTGATCGCCGCCTCTCTGTCAGGCACGTCTACATGTACGTGACAGCCGCAGACGCCCTGTTCCCGGGCCAGCAGCCCCCACCGCTCGGCCAGCTCCTGGTAGCGCGGCTTGTTCGTGATCGCCTGGGCCGCCTTGCCGTGGGGAGGTACGGCGATCGCGAGTAGCAGTGCACGTTCCTCAGCAGCGGCGCTTGCCAGCTTGGAGCGCATGTCAGACAAGTGCCCATGCAACTCAGTAGAGCTGTGACAGACAGGACTGTTGATCTCGACCATGGCCCTGGTCAGCTCGAGGGTGACGTCGAGGCCTTCTTCCAGGTCGTCGACGACCGCTTTGCTGCGTGGGAGTGGATCACCGGTGGCGGATACGAGCAGGAGTTCTTCTTCGACTCCAATGGCGGGGGGCTTCACTCCGAGCCGGTACCCGGGCGCCGAACCGAGGAAACGAGGTCACTAGGCTCTGCTGGGTGAGCCTGCCGACTGTCACCGCGACCCGCTACGTCCTGCCGTTGCGTGAGGGCGGCTCACTCCCTGGAGTTGTCGAGGGCAACGATCTCGGCACCTACGTGCTCAAGTTCCACGGCGCCGGCCAGGGCCCGAAGGCGCTGGTCGCCGAGATCATCGTCGGCGAGCTGTTCCGCCGCCTCGGCCTGCGGGTGCCGGACCTCAAGCTGATGCGGCTCGACCCCGTGATCGGCAAGTCCGAGCCCGACTTCGAGATCCAGGAACTGCTGCTCCGCAGCGCCGGCCTGAACCTGGCCGTCGACTTCCTCCCCGGCTCCTTCGGGTACGACGGCTCGGCCGGCAACCCGGGTGACGAGGGCATGGCCCGGATCCTCTGGCTGGACGCGTACGTCGCCAACGTCGACCGGTCCTGGCGGAACACGAACATGCTGGTCTGGCACAAGAACCTCTGGCTGATCGATCACGGAGCCGCGTTGTACTTCCACCACTCCTGGATGTCGGCGGAGAAGTTCGCCGCGCTCCCGTACGACGCCTCGGACCACGTGTTCTCCGTCGCCGCACCCGCCGTACCGGCGCTGGACGAGGAACTGGCGGCGGCGATCACACCCGCGTTGCTTACCCAGGTGATCGGGCTGGTGCCGGACGAGTGGATCGACGACGGGGATCGAGAGCGATACTTCAGCCATCTGACCGCGCGACTGGAGAATCGGTCCGCCTGGCTGCCGGGAGGTGCCCGGTGACTGCGGACCTGGTGCCCTTCGACTACGTGATCCTTCGGGCGGCGCCGCGGATCCACCGCGGTGAGTTCGTCAACGTCGGCGCAGTGCTGTACTGCCGAGCGCTGGACTTCCTGGGCGCCGCCTGGGACGTCGAGCCGACCCGACTGAAGGCACTCGACCCAGCGGTCGACGTGGATGTGGTGTGTGCGTCGCTGGAGCACATCCGGGCGATCTGCGCGGGTGATCCGAACGGCGGCCCGGCCGCGGCGACCCGGATCGGCGAGCGCTTCCGGTGGCTGGCCGCGCCCCGCAGTACCGTCGTACACCCCGGACCGATCCACAGCGGCCTCACCAACGACCCCGCCGCGGACCTCGACCGCCTACTCGACGCGTTCGTGCGCTAGCTCAACGCCGCAGAAACCACTTCACGAGCTTGGACGAAGACCTGCTCGAGGTGGTCGGCACCTTTGAAGGACTCGCCGTAGATCTTGTAGAGGTCCTCGGTGCCCGACGGACGCGCCGCGAACCACGCCGACTCGGTGGTGACCTTCAGCCCGCCGATCGCGGCGCCGTTGCCCGGGGCACTCGTCAGCCGGTCCACGATCGGCTCACCGGCCAACTCGGTCGCCGTGACCGCGTCCGCGGAAAGAGCCGACAGCTTGGCCTTCTGCTCGCGCGTGGCCGGTGCGTCCACCCGTGAGTACGCCGACGCACCGAACCGCTCCACCAGCTTCGCGTGAGCCTGTGACGGGGTCTCGCCGGTGATCGCGGTGATCTCACTCGCCAGTAGCGCCAGCAGGATGCCGTCCTTGTCGGTGGTCCACACGGACCCGTCGAAGCGCAGGAAGCTCGCTCCAGCCGACTCCTCGCCGCCGAAGCCGACCGATCCGTCGATCAGTCCAGGTACGAACCACTTGAAGCCGACCGGCACCTCCCACAGCCGCCGGCCGAGGTCCGCGACCACACGGTCGATCAGGGACGACGACACCAGCGTTTTGCCGACCGCAACCTCCGGACCCCACTGGCGGTTGGCGAACAGGTACGAGATGGCGACGGCCAGGTAGTGGTTCGGGTTCATCAGCCCGGCGTCCGGGGTGACGATGCCGTGCCGGTCCGCGTCCGCGTCGTTTCCGGTGGCGACGTCGTACCGGTCCCGCTGCGCGACCAGCGAGGCCATCGCGTACGGCGACGAGCAGTCCATCCGGATCTTGCCGTCGTGGTCCAGCGTCATGAAAGACCAGGCCGGGTCGACGTTCGGGTTGACCACGGTCAGGTCGAGGCGGTGCCGCTCGGCGATCGCGGCCCAGTAGTCGACGCTCGCACCTCCCAGCGGGTCCGCTCCGATCTTCACGCCGGCCGTGCGGATCGCGTCCAGGTTCAGCACCGACGGCAGGTCGTCGACGTAGTGGCCGACGAAGTCGTACTCCCCTGCCGCCGACCGGGCCTGGTCGAACGGCTTCCGGCGTACCTCACGGTTGCCGCCCGCGATCAACTCGTTGGCCCGGGCCGCGATCCAGCCGGTCGCGTCGGAGTCGGCCGGGCCGCCGTGCGGCGGGTTGTACTTGATGCCGCCGTCTCGCGGCGGGTTGTGCGACGGCGTGATGACGATGCCGTCCGCACCGGCGCCGGCACCGCGGTTGAGCCGCAGGATCGCGTGTGACACGCCAGGGGTCGGCGTGAGCCGGTCAGCACTGTCTACGAGGGTCTGTACGTCGTTGCCCGCGAGCACCTCGAGCACAGTCCGCCAGGCCGGCTCAGACAGGCCGTGACTGTCGCGGCCGACCAGCAGCGGGCCAGAGGTGCCCTCACCAGCGCGGTACTCGCAGACCGCCTGGGTGATGGCCAGGATGTGCGCCTCGTTGAACGCACCGTCCAGGCTCGAGCCGCGGTGTCCCGACGTACCGAAGACCACCTTCTGGGCGGGGTTCTCCACGTCCGGGGTGATGTCGTCGTACGCCTTCAGCAGCGCGTCGACGTCGACAAGGTCCTCGGGCTGAGCGGGCTGGCCTGCGCGTGGGTGCATGGTGACATGCAACAAGCACCGGCCCGAGAGCACAACTCCAGGGACCCGCGTCTCAGCTCGTGTACGGCGTGAGGAGCTGATCGACCGGGGCGTAGTCGTCGGTCAGCACCGGCGCGTCGCCGACGAACTCCGTCAGGTCGTCGCGCACCTGCATGGGCGGCGCAACTTTGGCGCGGATCGCGGCCACATCGATGGGCTGGTCCGAGGCGACCAGCACGAAGTTGCCGCCGGACAGACCTGCGAGCTCGTCCGTCCGGGCGATGACGGCGACGTGCGCGAACTCGGCCTGCAGGGTCTTGATCTGGGCCTTGGCGAAGGCGAGATTGCCGAAATCGATGACGTTGACCAGGTAGATGCCGTCCGGCCGCAGGACCCGGCGGATGTCCGAGACCAGCTCACGCGTGGTCAGGTGCCACGGCACGGACACACCACTGAACGCGTCCATGACGATCACGTCATCGCTGTCGGTCGCCTCGGCCCGGATGCCGAGCCGGCCGTCGCGGACCGTGACGTCCAGATCCGGACCGGTCCGCACCCCGAGCTCCTTCTTGTCCAGCTCGACGACAGCCCCGTCGATCTCGTACACCTTGTTGTGGCTGGCGGGTCGGGTCGCGGTCAGGTAGCGCGGCATGGTGAGGCCGCCGCCACCGATGTGCAGCGCGTCCAGCCGCCGGCCGTCTTCCCACGTGCCGTTGATCGCGGCGGCGAAGTTCTTGATGTAGTCGAACTCCAGGTGGGTCGGGTCCTTCAGGTCGACGTACGAGTGCCGCAACTGGTCCAGGTACAGCGTGCGCCCACTCTCGCGGTTGGGGTCCGCCGCCACCCGTGCGCAGTGGTACGCCGTCTCCACCTCACAAGGCCGTGGTGCGACCAAAGTCAGCGTGGCCCCGATCACTGCGAGTGCTACCGGCTTCACAGCCGCTTGAGCACCCCGCAGTACGACGGTCAACGCGGCTCCGGCGACCACCAGCAGGCCGCCGAGGGAGAGCAGGATCGTGCTGACCGGGACCTTCGACACGAACACGAAACCGGTCAGCACCGTGCCCGCGATCCCGCCGACCGTCGCGTACGCCGACAGCCTGCCGACGACCGTACCTGTCTCCGCCAGCGTTGCCAGCCGCAGCTTGGTCACCATCGGTGTCACGGCCGCCAGCAAGGACGCCGGCGCGAACAGTGCCACCGCGAGCACCAGGAACACCAGATCGGTACCGCCACCGCGCAGTGACTCACCGGTCCAGCGCACGATCGGGAGGATCAGCATCACCAGGGCACCGCCGATCAGGATCAGCGGCCCGAGCGTCTTCCGCGGCGGCACAGCGTCGGCGTACCGGCCACCCAACGCGGCACCGGTGGCGATCGCGGCCAGCGCGACCCCGATGACCGCCGTGTTCGTCTCCAGCGTCAGCCCGATGTACGGCGCCACCAGCCGCAGCGAAACCAGTTCCAGCACCATCACGGCCGCCGAACTACCGAACGCCAACCCAATGGCCAGCCGCGACCCCACATCACCCTTACTCACCGCGTCACCCTATCTGTCGATCCAATCGTCGCTTGTTCGTCAGTACTTCGAACGTCGGTACTTCGAAGGAGGTCGTCATGGATCCTGACCCTGTGACCAGCGCCCGGCTCTACGCCGAGACCCGGGAACGAGTGAGCGTTGCGGTCCTTGAGCTGAGCCCGTCCGATCTCGACCGGCAGGTGCCCGCCTGCCCGGAGTGGACCGTGCACAACCTGGTCTCACACCTGGCCGGTGTAGCAACGGACTTCGCCGCGGACAACCTCGACGGTGCGCCTCTACCGCCGTGGACCGCTGTCCAGGTCGACGCACGCCGTCGCCTGCCGATCGATGCCGTACTGGAGGAGTGGGCGTCCAGCGGACCGGCTCTCGAGCAGGTGATCCTGGATGGCACATCGGAGCACCCGCTGGTGTGCAACCCGTGGGCTGACGCCGGGACGCACGAGGCGGATCTGCACGGCCTCCTGGGGATCGGTCGACCACCGGAGGAGCTGTGGATGGCCGCGCTGGACTGGGCGCTCCCCGATCCGCGCCCGTCGGACGACGTACCCGGCACGCTGTCGATTGTCATACCGGATCGCATGTATGAGGTGGGCACCGGTACGCCTGTTGCACAGGTGCACACGTCGACGTACGAACTCTTCCGAGCCGTGTTCGGCCGCCGGAGCTTCGAACAGATCCGGTCGTGGAGGTGGTCGACTCCCGAGTACGCCGACGCCTGGAGCCGGGAACTCCCCCGCCTGCCGCAGACGGCCCGGTCTCTAGTCGATTGACCCTGACGTAGCGTGAGGCTCGAGCATCGAGGGCATGAGTGAGTACACCAGTCCTGTTCCGATGCCCGCACTCGACGCGACCCCGCCAGAGGTCTATCGGGAGATCTACGGCATGCCGATGTTCGTCACCATCCCCACCGGCGACCTGGCGGCGTCGAAGGACTTCTGGATCCGCGGGCTTGGGTTCATCGACCTCTTCTCGGCGCCCGGCGAGCAGGTGACCCACCTGCGCCGATGGGCGTTCCAGGACATCCTCCTCGTGCCCGGGCCGCCCGCGGGCGAGGCGTCGGAGCAGAGCATCAGCTTCGCTTGTGTGCTGGGACAGCTCGACGAAATCGCCACTCGTTGCGAGGACCTGGTCCCGGGGTGCACCGATGGTCCGCACCTGATGCCGTGGAACTCGGTCGAGCTGACCGTGACCACTCCGGAGAACGCCCGCGTCACGATGACCGCCGCCCGCCCGCTGGATCCGGCCAGTCCGCAGGCCGACAACCTGCGCGCGCTGGGCTTCGATATTCCCCTGACAAACTGAGTCGGTGACTCCTGACTCCGATGGGCTGACGGTCGGCCAGGCGGCGGCGCTGGTCGGCCTCAGCGTCCGGACACTGCACCACTGGGACACGGTCGGCCTCGTCCGGCTGACCGAGCGCACCCGGGCCGGCTATCGGGTGTACACGCCTGACGACATCGCCCGGATCCACCGGGTACTTGTCTATCGGGAGCTCGGCCTGCCGCTCGCCGAGATCGGCCTCCTTTTGGACGACCCGACCGTCGACGCGCGCGAACATCTCCGCCGGCAGCGGGCTCAGCTCACCGACCGCATCTCCCACTTGCAGACGATGGTCCACGCGGTCGATCGGATGCTCGCGGTATCGAGGTCAGATATGAGGCTGACGCCCCAGGAACAGGTCGAGATCTTCGGCACCGACTGGCAGCCCGAGTGGGTCCAGGAGGCCGAGGACCGCTGGGGCGACACCAAGCAGTGGACGCAGTACGTCGAACGGACCGGAGCGCTGACTCCCGACGACTGGCGCCAGGTCGCGGCAGACACCGAAGCCCTCAACGCAGATCTGGCCGCTGCTCACCGCGCGGGCGTCGTACCCGGCTCAGACGAAGCCAGCGCCCTCGCCGAACGCCACCGCGAGTCCTTCTCCCGCTACTTCGATTGCACGCATGCCATGCACGCTTGCCTGGCAAGGACCTTCGTCAGCGAGCCTGGCTACACCAGCTACTACGACTCCCTCTCCCCCGGCTTGACGGGCTGGCTGTACGCGATGATCTTCGCGAACACCTCGGCGCACGGCGTGGACCCCGAGTCCGCGACCTGGGGCTAGAGCTCAGTGCTGTCCAGCTTTGCGATCAACGACTTCGGAGCGATCTGCCGGTAGGCGCCTTCGACCAGGTCTTCGAGGTGCTCCCAGTCCACGTTCTCGACATCCAGGTACACCCCGAGCCAGCCGCGATGACCGACGTACGGCGGCCGGAAGAAGTGCTCCGGGTCCTCTTCGACCAACGACTCCTGCACGCCTGGCGGCGCCGCACACCACAACCCGACCCGGTCGTCGTGATGCTGGTTCGCGAACATCACGAAGACCTTCTTGTCCCGCACGAACCACGTCGGCTCACCGTGGCTCGGCCGCTCCGTCGCCTCCGGCATCGCCAGACAGAGCTCCCGCAACCGCTCCAGCGCCTCCATGTGTCCTCCCTCAGTGGCGTGGGCCTGGTGTCACCACACCGGCTTCGTAGGCGTAGACCACGGCCTGGGCGCGGTCCCGCAGGTCCAGCTTGGTCAGGATGTTGCTCACATGCGACTTCACGGTCTGCTCCGCCAGCACGAGTTCCGCCGCGATCTGCCGGTTGGACAGTCCCCGTGCGACTTGCCGCAGTACGTCGGTCTCACGCGGCGTGAGGTGGACCGGAGTGATCGGCATGACCGGCTGCACTCGTGCGAAGTCCTCCACCAGCCGTCTCGTGACAGATGGCGCCAACAACGCATCACCGGCCGCTACGACCCGGACCGCTGCCGCCAACTCGTCCGGGGTCGAGTGCTTCAACAGGAACCCGCTCGCTCCTGCCCGCAGGGCGGCGTACACATAGTCGTCCAGATCGAACGTGGTGAGCATGATGATTCGCGGCTGGTTGGGTGGGCCGGCGGCCAGGATCCGGCGGGTTGCGGAGAGCCCGTCCATCACTGGCATCCGCACGTCCATCAAGATCACGTCCGGGCGCAGGTCAGCCGCCAACTCGACAGCCTCGGCGCCGTCCCCCGCCTGACCGACGACCTCGAGGTCCGGCTGCGCGTCCAGCAAGGCGCTGAACCCGGCTCGCACCATCTCCTGGTCGTCAACCACCAGCACCTTGATCGGCACTTGCCACCTCCTCTCCCACCGGTATCGACGCCTCCACCAGATAACCGCCTTCCGGGGTCGGTCCCGCACTCACCGTCCCATCCAGCAGTGCCACTCGCTCTCGTATCCCGACCAAGCCGTGCCCACTGCCTGGCATTGGCAGCTCGTCCGACCGGGCCGGGCCGTTCCAGACCTTCAGCGCTAGGTCGTCGCCTTGGCGCCGTACTGTCACCTGCACTGCGGACTTCGGGGAGTGGCGCACTGCGTTGCTGAGCGCCTCCTGCACGACCCTGTACGCCGCCAACTCGACTGCCGGGTCCAGTCCGGTCGGCACCCCGTCGTCGAGGCGTACGTCTGCCCCGGCCTGTCTGGTACTCGCGACAAGGTCCTCTAGCTGGATGAGTCCCGGCTGTGGCCCGAGCTCGCCCATCGGCGGTTGTTCCAACGGCTGGTCCAGCGGTTGGTGTCGCAGCAACCGCAGCACTCGTCGCATCTCCGTCAGCGACGCCCGCGCCGCGTCCGCGATCTCCACGAACTCCGCCCGTACGTCGTCCTGCAGCGTGGGAAGGCGATGCGGCGCACTGTCCGCACGGACCACCACGACCGACAGGTGGTGCGCGACGACATCGTGCAGCTCACGCGCGATCCTCGCCCGCTCCTGCAGGCGCTCGCGCTCAGCCCGTTCCTCCTTGCTGATGCTCTCTTGCTCGACCAGCCGGCGACGCGTCTCCGCCCGCGACCGCAGCAGATCACCGACGACCACGGCGACACCCGACAGCACCGCCATGACGAACAGTTCGACCCAGTCGCCCCGTTCTGGTGCAAGAGCAGTCGCGACAGCCCCGAGCACTTGTATGACAATCCACCATGTCAGCAACTCGCGCCGCCCCAGCCCGCGTGCACCGGCGATCGCGAGGACGAACGAGGTGCCGAACGCTGCGGTGGTTGCCCACGGCCACGGCTCGCTCGGTGAGATCGGCACCGTCACTGCAGCTGTGATCGCCGTGGTGAGCAGGGAGACGACCAGCGCAGCCCGAGGCCGAAGCCACACCAGCGCCAGTCCCAGTGCTCGCGCCAGCCCCAGCACGAGGACGGCGCCCAGCGGCACGCGATAGTGCTGGCTCAGATCCAGCACAGTGAGGACCTCCAGGGCTGCGACGCCGAGCCCGGCGCCCCAGGCCCACCGCCCGCGTGGCCATTCGTTAGCGGTCACGTTCTGGACCCTAGTCCCCGCAGCGTCACAGTTGCTGGATCCACGACCAGATCAGCAGCATGCCGCCGGCGCACACCGAGATAGTTGCCGGGAGCACCCAGCGTCCGGCCAGTCCGTAGAGCCGTCGCACCAGCGCCGCATGCAGCCACCCGATCCCACGAAACACGAACAGCAACGCCCCGATGATCGGCACCGAGATCCCAGCGTGCGCCGCCCAAGCACCCGCCTTCGTCGGCCCGCCCCACGTCCCCGGCCCGAACGGTCCGTCCTCGACCAACCCGTAGAACGGTCCCCGCACAACCGCCATCACCAGCAACACCACCAGAAACCAGCTCACCGCCCCCAACACCGAACTCACCAACCCATACCCAAACAACTCCCCACCCCCAGGCCGAACACCCCCAACCTCCGCCCCCACCCGCTCACCTTCCACCGCCCGCCTCGCCCCCACCGGCTCAGACCTGACAGGCTCTCCCAACCCCACCGGCTCACGCTCCACCGCCCGCCTCGCACCCACCCGCTCAGACCCGACCGGCTCTCCCACCCCCACCTGCACCGGCTCGGCCGACCCCACCCTCTTGTTCTGCCGGTGGGATCGCGTCAACTGTTCCCATCGCCAGGCCGCCGTGCGGTCCTGCCCTGTCACCGCGTCGGCCATCGTCTGCGACCCGAGTACTACGAGCGGGCGTCGTACGCGATCCACCTCAGCAGGCGGTCCTGGATCGGAGCAGGCGGCCCGGGAAGGTGCCGCGCGGGTGCCCGGATACCGGTCTGCCCGGGCGAGTCCGGCTGGTCGTGAGTGTGTCCGTCATGGTCTCTCCTCGGGTCTCAATTCCTGAGATCGAGGCTAGAAACCAGCGGTCCGCCGTACATCCGGCCAGGGAGCCAACTCGCACCCCGTACCACCGTAGGGGGTGCGTTGTGACCCAGCTCACAGTGACCACGGTCCGTGTCGCCGCGTTACACGGTCAGTGCCGGACGGCGTGCACTGATCCAGTGCACATCCTGGGTGCCCCACGGTGCAAGCGGCCATGCCGCGCCCGACAGGAGGTTCGGACCATCATGCGCATTCGGAACCTGGCGGTGACCGCCACGCTGATCCCGGTTTTGATGCTCGCCGGTTGCGGGAACGACGACTCGTCGTCCGACGTCGCCGCCTCGACCCCTGGCGCCAAGAAGGCGTCGAAGAACGGACTCACCGAGCAGGCCGGCAGTGCGGGTCAGGCCGACCCGGTCGTGAACGCGTACTACGAGTACCGGATAGCGCTCGACGTGATGATGCGCAGCGGCGGCCGGAAGACGAAACAGCTCGCTCCGGTGATGACGCCGAACCTGTTCCACTCGATCAGCGCGCAGGCGAAGTACTACCGCACCAAGAAGCTGCACAACACAGGCGCCACCAAGGTGCTCTGGGCCAAACGCACCCTCGCCTCGAACGGCGTGATCGTCAGCGCCTGCTACGACACCACCGCAGCCCGCACCGTCAACTCCAGAGGGCGCTCCGCCCTCCCCACCACGACTCCGACCCGCTGGCTCGACGAGATGCGAGTCCAGCTACTCCAAGGCCGCTGGGTAGTAGACGGCGGCAGCACCACCCCGAACGCCTGCTAACACCCAAGCGCCCCCGCCCACCAGCACTCGGTACCGCGCGACCACGACCTGATCGCCGCAACACCCGCACACCACACACCCGCCCCAGGCCCGGCGCGTTGGTCGGCCGACGCAGACCGGCTACACCCGATTGACCCGGCCCAGGCGCACTGCAGTTGGTCGGTCGACGCGGACCCGCTGTACATGTGGCTCGCCGCCGGCCGTCATACCTGGTTGGCCAGTGCGGGGCGCCGCACCCGGTTGGCTGCACTTCCCGGCGTTCGCGTGATTGCCGGCTTAGATCGTCTCCGGTTCGCTGCCATTCGGCACACCTCGCGACCCGGAGCCGCAGCAGCGCGGAGAGCCCAACTCTCCGCGCTGCTGCTTTCCCTACGGGTGGCGGACCATCTGTTGCAGCAGGGCTTCTACCGCGTCGCGGAGCTCGCCGTCATGCTCCGGACCCGACCAGACGACGACGCAGCCCTTGTCGCCGAGCCTGCTCGCGACCAGTTCCCGCGCCGGTGTCGGATCACCTTGATTGAGTACGACGACCAGCCGGCGGCCGTCGCGCTGCAAGCGATCCAGCAACGGCGGGAGCGTCGAACCGCGGAACACACCGGGGTCGCTCTTCACCTTCGTCTCGACCATCACGCCGCGGCCGCGCACGACCAGCAGGTAGTCGGCCCGGTCCCGGGTGAACTCGCGGTCGTGATAGATCCGCGCCTTCGGCCACAGCCGCTGCAACGCCGTGTCGACCTCGGCGTCGTACCGCGCCGCCAGCCGGCTCACCCGCGAACTCGTCCCGCGCGGCCGGAACGCCTCTGGCGTACGCCGGCCAACCCGCCGCCGTCCGAACAGCGGCGCCAACCAACGCCTGAATCTCGTGTCGATCATCGGCGGACCCCTCGACCTAGCCGGCACTTAATCCCAGTGTCCCCACCCCGCCGTACCACCCAACCTCCCCGCCCCGATCGTGATCCCACCTCCACAAACCCGCCCGACAGCAGAAACCCGCGGGCGACCAAACGTCACCCGCGGGCTCTCATGCAGCCGAAGATCAACTGCTCATGTCTATGACCGGCGCTTGCTTTTGGCGGCTCATGTCGATGAGCGGCGCTTGCCTTCTGGCTGCTCATGTCTAGGAGCAACTCCTGGCTATCGGCGGCTCTCGTCTGACAACTGTTCTTGCTGGTCAGCTGTCCTTGGCAGTCAGCCTTGCTTGGCAGTCAGCTGTTCTTGATCGCCGAGACCTCGATCTCCAGCGTGACCTTCTCGCTGACCAGGACGCCGCCTGTCTCCAGGGCCGCGTTCCAGTTGACGCCGTAGTCCTTGCGGTTGATCACCACCGAGCCCTCGAGCCCGACCCGGTGGTTGCCGAACGGGTCCGTTGCCGAGCCGGTGAACTCGAACGGGATCTCGACCGACTTCGTCACGCCGCGCACGGTCAGCTCACCGACGACGGTGAACGTCGTGTCATCGTCCTGCTTGATCGCGGTCGACACGAACGTGACCTCCGCATGGTTGTCCATGTCCAGGAAGTCGTTGCTGCGCAGGTGATCGTCCCGCTGACTGTTGCGCGTGTCGATGCTCTTGGCCTGGATGATCACCCGCCCGGACGAGTTCTCCGGGTTCGCCCCGTCGAGGTGGATCGCCCCCTCGAACTCGTTGAACGACCCCCGTACCTTCGTCACCATCGCGTGCCGGGCGACGAAACCGACCCGGCTGTGCGCGGTGTCGATGGTGTAGTCACCGGTCAGAGCGGCGTACTCACTGGCCATGGAAGTGCTCCTCCAGAGGATTAACTAGTTGAAGTTTGCATAGTCCAGTTTTCACCCAACGGGGTCAGTTGTCCACCCCAGGTGTCTTGCGTGTCCGAGTGGTGGCCCCGGCGCGGGCGGACAATCGGACTTTCACCGAGGAGGGGGTGTGGGGGTGACTCAGTGGAAGGCGCAGTTCAGCTCCGGGCCGAGTGAGGTCTACCGGGCCCTGAGTACGCCGCTCGGCCGGTCGAGGTACTGGGCCGAGGCCGACGAGCGCGACGGGGCGATCCGATTCGTCCTGCCCGACGGCCGGACCGACGACTCCCGGATCGAGCACGCAGTGAAGGACGAGCTCTACCAACTGCGCTACTTCGGGCGCACCATCACCTTCACTCTCACCCCCGACGAGTCCGGCGGCACCGACCTCGCCCTCAGCTGCGACGACCCCGACAGCCGGTACGACGCCGACCACGTCGCCCTCCTCCTGCGCCTGAAAGCCTTCGTCGACTTCGGCGTCGACCTGCGCAACCACGACAAGTCCCGCACCACCGACTACGCCGACAGCTGACCGTTGCCGCCAGCAACTAGCTTGATATTCGGTTGCGGGTACGGCGACCGCCGGGTGTGATGTGTGGTCGAAGATCGGAGGACCGTCGTGCAACCGCTCAGCGTCGAGGAGATCAGACGCTCGTTCGTCAACTCAACCAAGAGCCTGGTCAAGGCGATGACACCGCCGCGGGGGTTCACTGAACTCCCCTGGGAGTCGCTGGACTACCTCGGCTGGCGCGACCCGAAGGCGCCCAACCGTGCGTATCTCGTCGTACGGCGAGAAGGCGGCGTCACCGGGATCGCGCTCAACACCCAGGCGTCCGGCAAGCCGCGCCGCGGCACCGGACTCTGCGACCTCTGCTACACCGCGCACCATGTGACCGACGTGGCTCTGTTCGCCGCCCGGCGAGCCGGCACGGCCGGCCGCGAGGGCAACACCGTCGGCTTGTACATCTGCGCGGACCTTGCCTGCTCGCTGTACCTGCGCGGGCTGCGCGAACTCGAGGTCCCGCAGGGCGAAACCGCCGCACCCGAGGTCCGGGCCGAGCGGCTGACCGCCCGACTTGAAGGATTCGTAAATCGCGTCCTCGCTTGAGCTTCCGGAGTGGGTACCTGGAACTACGCTTGGTATCAGCGGCAGGTCCACACGGGCGATAGGGAGAGCGAGTCGCGATGACGGAGTTCAGAATCACGCACGAGATCCACGAGGTTCATCCGGACATCCGCGAGAGGCTCACCGCGACGACGATCGAGGCCATCAACGAGTCCAGCGCACGGTCCGCCGAAGACGCCGCCCTGGTGCTGCGCCACAAGCTCGGCGAGATCGGCGTCCACATGAGCGAAGAAGCCTGCCTGGCCGCGATCGAACGCATCCGCTCGGGCAAACAACTCCGCTTCGAAATAGAACGCGAAATCGACGAGGACGAGGTCTAGTCCACTCTCCCGTCAACGCCGCGTGCGACGCCGGTGGAACTGCGGTCCGGTTCCCCACGCCGCAACCGCTGGTCGCTCAGCCGAGACGCAATGCGGCAGGCCAACTCGTGAACGACTGCGCCCTGCCCGAACTCAGCCCGCTCGGTGCACCGGCAAGCTCGTCCGCGCCCGGCCTCGGGCCGGTCGGCGTACGCGGCGAGCCCGTCCATGCCCGGGTTTGGGGTGGGCGCGTACCCGGCGAGCCCGTCCACGCCCGGCCTTCGGCTGGTCGGCGTAGGCAGCGAGCGCGTCCACGTCCAGCGTCAGGCTGGTCGCTGGCGAGCTGGCCATGCCGAGCTTCCGGCTGGTCGGTGGGGGCGCGGTGAGCTCGACCATGCGCCAGCGCGGCCGAGCTTGACCAGGCGGTCGGAGCGCCGAGTTCTACCGCGGCTGGCTTGTGGCCGCACAGGCGAGGCGGGCTTTCCGAGTGCGGGTTTCAGCCGGCTTTGGGGTGGTTGGCGTAGGTGGCGAGGTTGTCTGAGGTTAGGAGGGGGTGGAGGGTTAGGCCGGCCTCGGTGAGGGGCGTGGGGGTGGTGGGGTTGCGGTTGATGACGCAGACGGCGTGGGCGATGTCGGCACCCTGG
Organism: Kribbella steppae; assembly: GCF_004342025.1. Classification (GTDB taxonomy): domain Bacteria; phylum Actinomycetota; class Actinomycetes; order Propionibacteriales; family Kribbellaceae; genus Kribbella; species Kribbella steppae. The sequence continues at coordinate 469,404 of NZ_SLWN01000004.1, forward strand.
GCCCGGAGCTCCTCGGTGGAGAGGACGATCTGACCGCCGGTCGTGACGACGTCCTCCACGATGGTCACCCGCCGCCCGGCCGTCTCGGCGCCTTCCGCGAGCCGCCGCGTCCCGTACGCCTTGGCCTGCTTCCGCACGAACGCGCACGGCAAGCCGGTATGACGACCAAGCGCCGTCACGACCGGAATCCCGCCCATCTCCAACCCCGCGAGCACCTCGGTATCCGCCGGCACCAACGGCACCATCGCCGCCGCGATCGCATCCAGCAGTACCGGATCCCCCTCGAACCGGTACTTGTCGAAGTACTCCCCCGTCGTCTGCCCCGACCGCAACAGGAACTCCCCGGTCAGATGCGCGGTGGCATAGATCCGTCTGCCCAACTCCTCAAGCTCCACGACCCGCACCCTATCCAGCCACCCCCTCACCAACCTCCCCGCCCGGACGACCGCCGGGGTGAGGTCGGGGACAGCCGGGGTGAGGTCGGGGACAGCCGGGGTGAGGTTGGGGCAGACGCCCGCCGGGGTGAGGTTGGGGCAGACGCCTCCCGGGGCGAGGTCGGGGCCCCGGGACGAGATATCGGGCAGACCCCCCGCGGCGAGATTCGGGCAGACGGCTGCCGGGGTGGATTTGGGCAGACGATCGCCGGGAGAAGACTCGGCAGGCGGCCGCCGGGGTGTGTCTAGACAGCTCCGGGCCTGGACGGGAGGGCGTGAAGAGTCGCTGGACGCCCATCTGACGGATCCGGTGATCAGGTGAGGGTGCCGCGGACCCGGAGCTACAACTGCAGCAGCCGCTCCGGATCCCGCAGACAGTCGGACGCTCACCACATTCGTCGCGACGCGAGATGCTCCGGCACATCCGGGCTGAGGTGATGGCAGGAGGTGGTCCTGGCCGGCTCGGTGGTGCTGGCGCTGCGTGAGCGCCGCGCGTGGCGGCGACTTTGAGGGGCTGCTCGGCAGCCTCGATGCCGACGTGGTGCTGCGCGCGGACGGCGGCTCATCTCGGCGGGGCCGACGGGCTAGCCGACTCTGCGTTCGGTTTGGGGTGGGCTCGTGGATCGCATCGGCCGGGGTGCAGGCAGGAGGCGGCGGAAGTCTTCGGTGGAGATGATGGGGACGTTGTACTCGCGGGCCGCGCGCGCTTTGACGGACAGGCTGTCGACATCAGCGGCGATGAGGAAGGTCGTGTCCGGGCGGACGGCTTCCTGCGGTGCGAAGCCGGCGGCGACGGCGCGATCCCACCAGACCTCGCGTGGCTCGATCATGTCGCCGGTGAACACCAGCGTGCTCCCCGGCGGGAAACCCTGCGCTCCAGGACGAGCCGGTACGACGTACCGCCCGGAACTCGCCCGCAGCAGCGCGTCGTCCACATCGGACACACGATGCCCGAGCATCACCGCGACCCGGTCGAGATCGCTGCGCTGCTCCGCGGTGATCTCACCATCACCCCACGACGCCTCGGCCAACGCGGAGACGTAGTACCGATGCAACTCCTGCACCTCCGACCGCGTCAGACCCAGCTCGGTCGCGACCTGCACGAGCTGGTCCGCGTCGGCCGCGGTGATCTCGCGGTTGGCCAGGATCCCGTCGAGGAGCGCGAGGTACGAGTCGGCCTGCGGCGGCTCTGGGACACGCGGCAACTGATCAACGATCCGGCTCATCCACCCATGCCGACCACCGGCATGCACCGGCCGAACTGTCGGCGAAACGTCCGATCCAGGCAACGCGGGCCACGGCAACCGCCTGACCTCCTCATAGGCCCATTGCCACGGCGGCGGCGACGGAAACGCCTGCAAATACTGGGCAAACAGCTGCGCCGTCGCCCGCGTGTCGGCCAACGCCGAGTGCCAGCCCTCGATCGAGATCCCGGCCGCCGCACAACACGCGCCGAGCGTCCGCTTCGCCCCTGGATAGAGATATCCGGCCAGCGCCATCGTGCACATCGACCGCTCCGTAATCAGCGGTACGGCGTACCCGAGCCGGCCGAACTCCGCCCGCAGGAACCCTAGGTCGAAGTCGACGTTGTGCCCGACAACCATCCGCCCCGCGAGCAACCCACCGAGCTCGCGCGCCACGTCGCCGAACTCCGGCGCGGCCAGCACATCGGCGGTCAGGATCCCGTGGATGTGCTGCGGACCGAGATCGCGTTGTGGATTCAGCAACGTCACCCACTCGTGCTCCACCTGCCCGCGCGCATCCAGCAGCACGACGGCGATCTCGATCACCCGATGCCGATGGCCTGGCAACAGGCCGGTCGTCTCGGTGTCGATGACGGCATACATCCGCGGCGCCTCCTCCGGCTCGATTACCGACCCAGAAACAACCCAATCACAGGCCGCCGACAGTTTTCGCGATCAGTCCGACGGGACGTCGACCGCGATCTCCGCCCCGAGCTCAGCCCCGTGCGACAGCTCAAGATCGTCACCGCTCCAGAACCGCCCCGGGTCGTACCAGTTCAGCCGCCGCCCGTGCAGCAACCCCATCTCCTCGTACGTCACCGCCACGACTTCGGCGCAGTACGCCGACTCGAGCTCGAGCTCACGCGACCCGCGCCGAAACGCCGGGATCCGGCCACGCGCCCACCGCGAAGCCAGTCGGGCCGTCGACGGGAACGGCGTACCGTCCAAGCGCGCGACAGTCCGCAGTACGGCGTCTTCCATCTCCCGCGTGACCGGGTGATCCAGCTGGCGCAACCACGCCTGCTGACCGTACTTCCGCGACCACACCAGCACCGCGTCACGCAAGTCATGTAGCTGTACACCGCGATGATGCTTACCAGTCCACATGTCAGGCAAAGATCGGCCCAGCTCGGCATGCCACATCAGCGGTGGCAGGTCCTCGACCACGATCGCCATCCCGACGTGGTTGACGGGGCTGTTGGTGGTCAGCTGAATGGCCCGGTCGGCGGCACTCGCACCGCGGAACAGCCAAATGTCACCTGTTCGTGTCAGTTCCGTAGCGTCATCCAGCGAAATCCGGGTCTCCACGTCGCTAGATTAGTCGCCATGAAGGTATGGAAGGTCGTAGGACTTGCAGGGCTCGTCGGCGTGGCCGCGACGGGCGTGGTGGTCGCGCGGGGCGAGCGGAAGCGCCGCGCCTACACGCCGGAAGAGGTACGCGACCGCCTCAAGACGCGGGTCAAAGAAGCAGCCAACGCGTAAGCCCCTGGCTGGGCGTGAATGGACGCCGTAACTCGGTGGTACGGCGTTACTTCTTCACGCCCAGCCCAGCACAACTGATTGCACGGAGCAACAACCGGCATCAGAGGTTGTGCAGGGCAACGTCCGCCAGCCGGCCGGACGTGATCGTCGCCGTCTGGTACGTGCAATAGGGCTGCCGGCGCCGATCCGTCGGCGACCCCGGATTCAGCAGCCGCAGCCCACCCGCGCTCGTCGTGTCCCACGGGATGTGACTGTGGCCGAACACCAGCACATCCACCCCTGGGTACGCCTTCTCGCACCGCTCCTCGCGACCCTTGGCCGACCCGGTCTCGTGCACCACCGCGAGCGACACCCCATCGAGCGTCACGCGGGCAACCTCCGGCAGCCGCGCCCGTAGATCCGGCCCGTCATTGTTGCCCCAGCACCCGATCAACCGGGCGGCACGAGCCTCCAACTCGTCCAGCAGCGCCACGCTCACCCAGTCCCCGGCGTGGATCACCACATCGGCCCGATCGATCGCATCCCAGACGGGCTCCGGCAGCTTCTTCGCCCGTACCGGCAGATGAGTGTCCGAGATCAGCAGCAACCGCATGCCGCCCACTCTCTACGTCGGCAGTGCCTCGAGCAACTCCTTCTCCTTCGCCGGGCTCAGACCGGCCTTGCGCTCGCGATCCAGCCCGAGCTCGCGCTCCCACGCCAGCGTGTCCACCAGGAACTCCCGCCGCGACCGATGCGTCAGCCCGGCCTCACGAGCCGCCGCACCGCTGCGCGTCGACCAGCCCTCGTACCCGGGCTCGGTCAGCCACATCGCCAGCGAATCGGGCCCCATGTACTGCTCGACCTTCCGCTCCTCCAGCCACTCGCGCGGCGCGAGCACCACCGGCCCGGTGTGACCGCCGACCTCGCGCACCAGTTCGATCCACTCCCCGAACGGCACGACCGGTCCCCTGGTGTCGAACGTCCCGGTCCGGCCCTCGTTGGCGTTGTCGAGCAACCAGGACGCGAGATCCCGTACGTCGATCACCGCCGTCGCGAGGTCCGGCGTGTCCGGAACCAGCATCGGCTCCTCGGGAGCCCGGGCAGCCCGCGCTACCCATGCACCGCCGCGATCACTCTTGTCCCCCGGTCCCCCGATCAGGCCGGCCCGTGCGATTACCAGCCGATCCCCGACCGCCTCGACCGACGCCAGTTCGCTCGCGACCTTCGCCTCGCCGTACTGCTCGCGCTCGGCCACGTCGAGCTCTGTCGGCGCCCGCAGTACGGCGGACTCGTCGGCACCAGGCGTGTCGTATTTCTCGTACACGTTGACCGACGACACGTAGGTCCAGTGCTTCGCCTTCGCCCCGAACGCTGCCAGCGCCGCACGCACGAATCCGGGCTGCCACGACACCTCGAACACCGCGTCCCACTCTCGATCGGGTACGGCGTCGTACGCGTCCGGACGACTGCGATCAGCCGCGACCAGGGTCGCCCCCTCTGCCACCCCACCACTCTCGCCACGAGCCACACAGGTGACCGAATGCCCACGCTGGACCGCCTGCGTCGCGATCTCCCGACCGAGCCAGGCGGTCCCGCCAAGAATCAGAATCTCCACATCCGTCAGCCAATCAGGCCGCGGGGAGAAATACGCGCCACTCTGCCGATGGCAGAAACAAACGCTTCGTAATGCGGTGTGGGCAGGCGGTCACCGCCCGGGACAAGGACTTGCGGTGGTGCGGATCCGGGCGCACTGTCGACAGTAGAAGCATCCACGTGGGGCCGTGGCAAGGGGGAGAAAATGGCTGGTTTCGTTCAGATCATCGAGTACCGGACGTCGAAGCCGGATGAGGTCGCCGCGCTCAACGACGAGTTCCGCAAGACGCGCGAGGCAGAGGGCGACGGCACTGCCCCGGCACTCGCGCTGACCGGCGCCGACCGGGACGACCCGGGGCGCTTCTTCGCCATCGTCCAGTTCGGGTCGTACGAGGAGGCGATGGAGAACTCCAACCGCGCCGACACGAGCGAGTTCGCGGCCAAGATGATGGAGTTGTGCGACGGGCCGGCCAAGTACTACAACCTCGATGTGGTGCAGTCGATGGACAGTTGAACCATTGAGCACTCGGGCCCAGCCGCCACCGCGAGTCCGGCTGGGCCCGAGCTCTGTCGTCGTACTCGATGCCTCGTGCAACAGAACGTTCGGCTGGCCGGTGCCGGAAGGGAGGATCGGCACCGGCCCGCCGGATCAGACCGGGTCCTCGGCGCCGGACCCGGTCCGGCTCATCGGAACACCCGGTACAACGACCAGCCGCTCGGCGGCGCACCGCCGTACGAACCGCGGTCGGGCTCGTGGTGCAAGGGATCGGGGTCCTGTGGCTCGGGGGCAGAGTGCAGATCCGGCCAAGGTCTCGGTGGAAGGGTCTCTCGGGGTGGCAGTTTCAGCTCGGGATCGGGCGCTTGTTCCGGGTCGAGCCACTCGATCTCGGTAGCACCGCCATGGCCGTGGATGGCGACGACGGACTCGATGCCGTCCCAGACCGTGGTGGTCGGATAGTCGCCGTACCAGCGGAGCGCGACGGCTCCGTCGGTGAACTGCACGCCCTCGGCGACGGGCCCGGTGCCACTGACACCGGAGACGTCATGATGGCGGATCAGCCGGAAGCGACGGGACGTCATTTCGGGGCTACCTCCCAGAGCCGCTCGCCCGGCAACGCACGGTCCGGGCCTGAGTCGGTGTCGGGGATCGGATCACTGGTCACGCGCAGGCCGGCGAACCGACGCGACATGGCCGCTGCGTAGCGTTCGGCCAACTCGGCCTCCGCCCGGTAGTCCGCGACGACGTGGTCCCCGAACCACACTCGTACGCGGCGACGTTGGGGAACAGGATCGGACATTTCAATACACCCGCCGACCCGGCCGGCACGTTCCCATCAGCGACATCGAAGAACGGCGTTCCACATCGATCACTTCCACTTCCCTGTGGGGATGGGTTCACCCGTAGTGACGGACCCCACAGCACTTCATGACGCAACTTCAGCAGAATATTCCGGGTGTCCTGGGCCTGATCGGTGTCACGCTCGTCAGATGGGGTGGGACCGGTCAGGAACGCAACGGGCAATGACCGGTGTGACCGAACTACCGACGGCTCCCCGGCGGACCTGCAGACGGGCAACGGACGCCGTACCGACGCCGAACTCATCGCGGCCTATCGCGACTCACCAGACGACTTCGCACTGGTGTTCGACCGGCACGCCGTGGCGCGGGTCCGCACGATCAACTGACGACCCACGGGCGCCAGATATCGATGTCGGGGGCGTCCGGGCTGATCGACTCGTCGAACGTGTGTGTGCCCGTCCCTGGCAGGTGCGCCGCGACCAGCGTGTCAAGGTTATGCACCAGCAGCATGGCGATGTCCGGCCGCGACTCAACCAGTGCGCTGAAGACGGCCTGGGTCTCGCGCAACTGTAGATCCTCGTCTTTGCGTCCCAGCAGCCGGATCTGGACGTCGATGGGGTACGGATCAAGTGCCTGGACGTCTTCCGGCTCCGGGTCGACCTCGACGTATCCATTCCGCGCCACGAGAACGACGAGCTCGCCCTCAGCTGTGCGTGCGTTGCCACGAAACAGGTACTCGCCCTCCACCAGGTCCGAAGCCTGGATCGGCTCCAGGTCGAGCGCGTCGGCCAGCCACTGCGCGACCTGATCGACGGGCTCAATCGCGGCCAGAAATACGTTGTCGCTGGTGGACATCACTGCTCCTTTGTGAAAGTGACCATTCGCCCGTCACCGAGAATGACATGAACGATGTCGGCGACGGTCTTGCCAGGCTGACCAAGAGCCCTGCGATAGGCGCGCTGTGCCGTGTACTCCGACAACCCCACATTCCGGCCGTCGATGACGACCTCCCCGTGGGGGCGATCCTGTGTGGCCTGGTCGGTAGCCTCGTGCATGTTGCGTTTCACCGCTGCCTGCGACGCCTTTCTGAGCGTCTTGAACTCGACAATCAGCCCTTCGTCGGAGTCGTTCTTCCGAACTGCTGCGTCCGGATTCTTCTTGTGGAGCGTGTCGTGGTCGGGCACTCGTGCGTCGATCCGCCAGCCCTTTCGCTCGAGCACCTCCGCGATCGCCCGTTCCTTTGGCTCGAAGGAACGCAGCGGATCGTGGATGCCTGGGGCGAAGTCGGGGCCGAGGGGGCGGAGGTCGAAGGCTGGGTCGAAGTCGAAGGGGGCGGGCTTGGGGAGGTCGGGGAGGTTGATGTCTACGACGATGGGTTGGGGGTGGTTCTCGGGGTAGTCGAAGGTGGCTTCGACAAGCTCGGGGGTGATGGTCAAACGGGCGTGGTCCCAGGTCTGGTCCGCGGACTCGGACATGGCGGCGAGGAGTTCCTGCACGGCTTCGGTCAGGTCGACCTCGATGCCTAGGTCGCCCGTGGCTCGGTCCTCGCGTTGTTCACGTTCCTTGCGGTCTTTCTCGTCTTCTTCCTCGATGACGATCTCGCCGGTTTCGCTGACCACGATCTCTACCTCGAGCGGGTCCTCGGGGAGGTCCCGGTTCTCCTCTTCCCTTTCCTGGGTCTTGCGGAACTTCTCAAAGGCCTTGCGGGCGACTGTGATGAGGGGTGGTTCGTTGTCTTCGGGGAGGTCCAGGTCTTCGAAGGTGGCGGTGAGGCGCTTGGTGCGGCCCTTTGCGTCGCGTTCGGCGAGGTCGCCGGTGCCGCCGGTGGCTTTGTTGCGGTCGGCGGAGTCGCTCGAGGGGCGGTCCGTCGTACGGCCGTCGCCGATCAGGCGCTCGGCCCAGGCGCGGGCTTTCGGCGGCGCCATCGACAAGTAGTGGGCGGCGGCCTCGCAGGCGCGGGCGGCCGCGTCGAGTTGCTGGGCCGCGACCGTGGCCCGGCCTTGGGACGCCATCAGAGCGACCTGGGCGTTCTCGCGGCATCGGTCGGCGGTGCGCTGCAGGTGCTGGACCACCTGCGGCACCTCGTCAAGGCAGTCGACGAGACCGCGCGCGACCCGCTGCAGGTCTGACGACATAGCTCAGATCTGGTCGGCGTAGCTCTTGCATCCGGCCGAGGCGATCTCCAGGGCCTCGGCGGCCTGTTCGACCGCCTTTCCGGCCGCGTCCAGGATCTCCGAGATGTCCCGGTCGACGCCGGTTGCCGTACCGGCGATCAGGCTCTCCACCTGCTGACTGTGCTGGGTGAAGCGCAGCTTGAAACCGGCCAGGCCGCCCGCTGCCTGCTTGGCCTCCATCGAGACCTGGTGCAGCTGTTCCTTGAGCCGCTGTACATCAGACACCTTGACCCTCTTCCCTCAACGACGCTTCTTCGGCAGCACGATCGCCGTACCGGACACGATCACCGGTACCAGGATCGCCAGCCACCAAGGCAGCCCGGATGCCATCACCGCGACGACCACGACCGCACCACCCCAGCCCCACCACCGGGCGCCGGGGAGCCGCGGCAGTCCGAGCACCCGCGACGCCGCCAGCATCGTGACCGCGGCGATGGCAGCAGCCTCGACTCCGGCCAGGAACGACCGCGTGGCCGCCCACACCACCACGAACCCAACGAGCGTCAGGGCGGCGCTGATCGTACGACGCCTGCGCCGGTCCTGCTCAGCCCGGGCCTCCGCACGGACCTGTTCCAGCTCGTCGACGGCCTCGCCGAGCTGCTTGGTCAGCCGGGCCGCCGCCGCTTCCAGGTCGGTCAGCCCGCGGATCTCCGTGAAGGCGACGTTCACCCGCTTGCCCTCGGCGGGAAGGCCGGCGCGCTGCAGACTGGACGCTGCCTGCTCGGCCAGTGCGTTCAGCCGAGCCTCCACCTTCCGACCGCGCTCGGCCATCGCGTCGGCCTCAGCCAGTGCCGTGGCTTCCGCCTTGGACTTGTGCGCCGTCAACCGGTCCTGCGCCTGCTGCGCGTCCGCACGGGCTCCTGCGACCTGCCGCAATGCCCGCGCGTACTCCGCCCACTCTTGCTCTTCCGTCTTCATCGCCGTACCAGCTCCACCGCGCGGTCCACCTCGTCGGCCCGCAGTGCGGCAAACGGTACGACGACTTGGGCCTCAGGGTGCAGCCCGTCCCACAGGAGCGCGCGGTGTGGTTCGGACGCCCATCGCACCAGTGGTCCACAGACTGCCCGTACGCCGTCCTGCGGGTGCCTCAAGAAGAGGTGGGTCGCCACGTTGGCACGCCCATACCCGAGATGCTCGGTGCACACGTGCAGCCGGTTCCACCAGCCAAAGGTGACGAGACCCTGCGCGGGCCCGTCGCGGACGATGTCCTGCAACGCGTTCGCGGGGCTCTCGAAGAACCCGTCCGCGTGAAGCTGCATCCGCGGCACCCCATGGAACCCGAACCCGAGCAGATAGGTCTCCCCGCTGACATGCCCGTGCCGCACCGTGTCCCGCAGCGAGAACAGCCGCGGCGCGATGTCGTCGTGCTTGTCGACCGTCTCGACCTCGCAGCCCAGCTGCCGCAACGCCTGGACCAACGCACCCTTGCCGTCGGCAACCTCCGGCGACGAGTTGGTGCCGTCCATGAAGATGAAGCGCGGTGGGTCCACCGCTGCGGCCGCGGCCGAGAAGGCGAGACCGCTCAGTACGCCGAGTGCGTCGGTCGGGCCGTCCCCCAGCACGAGTACGCCGGCTCCTGGCTCGGGCCGTACCTCGACCGGCACCGGCGCCTCCGTCACCGCGATCGGCAATCCGGTCCACGGCCGACCCAGCTCAGGCTGCACGGCGGCCGCCGTGTCCGCGAGTCGCGCCGGCTCGGCGAGATGGAACACCCGCGGCGGATGCGTCGTACCCGACTTGACCCACAGCTCACGGCGCAAGTCGTCCAGCACCGGCTTGTCCGCGAAGCTGACCAGCACGTGTTGGTTGTCGTCCGGCGAGCCGAAGTTCGCGTTCAGCACCGCCTCGCCGCGGAACTGCAGCTCCGACGCCGCGGTGTTCCCGTTCCGCAGGATCGCTTGTGCGTCAGCGGGAGTTGTCTTCAATGCGATCCGGTAAGGCACTTGACCAAAGATCGAGTCGCGTCGCGTCGACAGCCGCTTGACTCCCTCGATCGTCTGCGTCGCGAGGACGACGTGGACGCCGTACGCGCGTCCCAGCCGAACCAGCCGCTCGAGCAACTTGGCCGCCTCGTCGGCGAGCTCGTCATCATCCTCGAGCAGCACCTGGAACTCATCCAGTACGACGAGGATGCGCGGCGGTCGATCGGGTCCGGGCGCGAGCTCGGCGATGTCTGCGACGTTGCCATGTGACTTGAAGATCTCGCTACGACGTGCCAACTCGTCAGACAAGTGTCGTAGTACAGCAAGTCCAAATGCACGATCACTATGGATGCCAAGCACACGTACATGTGGCAGCCAGTGCTCCCGTTCCGTCGCCGGACCGAGCGCGGAGAACTCGACACCATGCTTGAAGTCGAGCAGGTACATCTCCAGGTCGGCCGGGTCGTAGCGCGCGGCGAGGCCGTGGATCATCACGAGCAGCAGGTTCGACTTGCCCTGACCGACCGCGCCACCGACGAGGACGTGCGGCAGGGCGGGGTTCCCACTACGCAACCGCACCAGCGCCGGTGTGCGGTCGTCGTACCCGATCACTGTGCTGAGCTCATCCGTGACCGGTTGCCACCAGGTCGAGCGGTCCGGCAACGTCCGGTTGAATTCGATCGTCGGCAGTACGGCGATCTCGGCCAGCTCGGCCACCACATCACAGATGCCAGTGGCAACATTCGCGTCGAACGGTGGATCGAGTTTCGCCGATACGCCGGGAAGTTGGGCGATCTCCACCTTTTCGTTGGTGATGGCAACAGGTGTGAGCAGATCGAGCAACTGCTTGGTGTCGACGTCGTTCTCCGGCGTCATCGACGGGTCGTGGTGGACCAGGAAGCAGATGCCGCGCTCGCCGCCGGTCGCTGCCAGCCGGAGCAGGTCGCGCTGGGCGAGCGTGTCGATGCCGGACGGGTAGTCGAACAGCACAACCACCCGATAGGGATCAGTGACCCGGCCCGTCTCTCGGATCAGGTCCTCGAACCGTTTGTGCCCGAGTTGCGCCTGCCGGCTGGCGCGCAACGACGAGACGTCGACCAGCCCGGACAGCACCGCGTGCAACTGCTCCGCGGTATGCGTTGCCCTAGGCACCAATTGCGGATACTTCGTGGTCAGGTGACCGAGCAACCCCATCGTGCCGGTCAGTCGAGGGTCGAACGCGTCGATCCTTAGCCGAAAGGGTTCGGCGGCCGCGACCAGCCGCATCGCCACACTCTGCAGGAGTCTGCGGGCCGACTCGTTGCGATCCGCGCTGACCTTCCACCCATTGGTCCGCAGCAGCGGCGCGGCGACCGGCGTACCGGGCTCGAGCTCGCCGATCCGCACGTACGACGGAATGCCCGCGCCGACCAGTTGCCGCGAACGCCAGCGCGCGTCGTTCGGCGGGATGGACCCGAGTCCGGGTGCGAGTCGATCCGCAAGCAGGCGCGCCTTCGGCTCGGCGGTCGCCAGCGCCTCGGCGGTCTTGGCGTCGACCAGGCCGCGTGACTCGCGTCGGGCGATCGCGGTCTGTTCCTGCAGCTGACGATGCAACTGCACGGCCCGCTGATGCTCGCCGTACGTCAGCCTGCGGGCGTTCTCCAGCAACTGCCCCAGCGCGTGTTGGAGACCACGGATCCGGGCTTCCAGGAGCTCCGGTGCTGATTCCGTCGTCCGCGCGGAGCGCGAAGCCGGTCCGGGCGTACTTCCCCCGTCAGGCTTCTCCGTCACGAGCACCGTCCTTCCACTTCTGCCCCGCGACACACCTTGCCTGGAGTAACCATGTCACACCACCAGTCCCTGGCGTCACTCCAGGCATCAGTAGTCTCACGTATCAGTCGGGGGCGACGATCTCGAGCTCGTAGCCGTCGTCGTTGTGCAGGAAGGCGGCGTAATGCTGCGGGCCGCCGGCGTACGGGTGGCGGTCGGCGAACATCAGTGTCCAGCCGTGCTTGGTTGCCTCCGCAACGAGCGCGTCGACCTCGGCCCGGCCGGCTGCGTTGAGCGCGAGGTGATTCATCCCGGGACGGAGCCGGTCGTGTTCGTCGGCCGACATCGCCGGGCTCTGCTCCACCACGACATAGCTGCCGTCGGGCGCGGTCCAGGTCATCCCGCCGGGCCAGCCGTCACCGTCCTTCCAGCCCAGCCGGTTGAGGACCCAGCCCCAACTGTTCAGTGCCCGGGACAGGTCCGGGACCCAGATCTCGATGTGATGCACCGCGGCGGCCATCGGAGCATTATCTGTGCTCGTCGAAATGGTTCGTCACCGCCACCGAGACCAGCCCGGTCACCACCAGCCAGACCAGCGCCGCGAGCAGCCACGGCCACCACTGCCGGCCCTGCGCGGCCTCGGCCACCGCCTTGCCGAACAGACCGCCGGCGGGCGCGAAGACGAGCACGAGCAACACCCGCGCGATCGACGTCTCCCTGGTCATTCCTTCATTGTCCGAGCGGATCGCGCCGCCTGCAGAAACCTTGGCGTTTCGCGCCCCGTCATCTTTCTGTCCGTGGCAAGGTTTAGCGTCTGCGGTGACAGTTGAGGCTGCGCTGATCGAGGATGGGGGGAATGGTGAGCGAGACCCGGATCGAGACGACGGCCTACGGAGCGGCCGCGCTGGAGTGCCTGCGTGCCGTCATCGCGCGGCTCAAGGCCGACGATCCGATGAAGCCTGTCACCCTGCTCCTGCCGAACAACCTCTCCGGCGTCATTGCCCGCCGCCATCTCGCCCTGACCGGGATCGCCGGGCTGTATCTGGGGACCTTGGGTCGCTTGGCGGAGCAGTTGGCTGCGGGTGCGCTGTCACCGCGGCGGCCGGCGACCCGGCCGATCGTGGCGGCGACCTGGCGGACGGCCTTGTCCAAAGCGCCCGGCATCTTCCAGGACGTCGCCGAGCACCCGTCCACCATCCAAGCGCTTGCCTCAGCCCACCGGGAGCTTCGCGACCTCACCGACCCCGCCCTCGAGCAGGTCGCCAACGCCTCCGCACTCGGCCCGGACATCGTCCGCCTGCACCGGTACGTCACGTCCGAGCTCGCGCCTGAGTGGTACGACGAGACCGACCTCCTCCGAGCCGCGTCGTCGCGCGTCACCGCCGACCCTGCTCTCGTAGCCGAGCTCGGCGCTCTCGTCCTCTACCTCCCGCAAGAGCTCACCCAGACCGAGGCCGCCTTCGTCGAGGCGCTCGGCAGCGCCGCGGCCGACCTCACGGTGATCGTCGGCCTGACCGACGTACGTCGTGCCGACCGCGCCGTCCGCCGTTCCCTGGAACGGATCGGGATCGACCTACCACCGTCGATCGCGAAGAACTACCCGGTCGCGACCGAGGTCCTGAACGCATCCGACGCCGACGACGAGGTCCGCTGCGTCGTGCGCGATGTCGTCGCGTCCCTCGAGCGCACGCCGGCTCATCGCATCGCCGTCTTGTACTCGGCCACGACGCCATACGCACGACTCCTGCACGAGCACCTCGCCGCCGCCCGCATCGAGGTCAACGGTCCAGGGACCCGGCCGGTTCACGAACGCGCGATTGCCCGGACGCTGCTCGAGGTGCTCGCGCTCGTCGACCAGGATCTCCCCCGCGCCGACGTCTTCCGCGCGCTGGCGAACGCGCCGACCCGCGACTTCACCGGTGAGCGCATCCCGGTTCCACAGTGGGAGCGCATGTCTCGCGTCGCCGGTGTGGTTCGCGGTGACGACTGGGATTCGCGGCTGGCGCGGTACGCCGAGTCCGAGCGCCGTACCGCGAATCAGGAGGAAGCGGCCGAGGATCCACGGCCCGCAGCGATCCGGCGCGCGCAGTACAACGCGGCCAAGGCCGAGAGCCTGCATGCGTTCGCGTCGGAGCTTCGCCGCCGGTTGAACGCGATCGCCGTACTGGAGACGTGGTCCGAGCTGGCCGGCGGCGTGCTGCAGCTTTTCCACGATCTGCTGGGTGACTACTCGTCCCTGCCGATCGAGGAGCAGTACGCGGCGGTTGCGGTTGAGAGCTCGTTGAAGGGCCTGTCTACGTTGGACGAGCTCGGTACGCCGGCCAGCCTGACGGTGCTGCGCGACGTACTGGATCTCGAGCTGCAACAGTCGCTCCCCCGTGTCGGGACGTTCGGCACCGGCGTATTGGTGGCTCCGCTGTCGGCGAGTGTCGGGTTGTCGGCGGACATCGTGTACGTCGTGGGTCTGTCGGAGGATCTGTATCCGGGACGCGTGCACGAGGACGCGCTACTCCCCCATCGGGTTCGGGAGGCGGCTGCGCCCGAGTTGGCGTCGTTCCGGGATCGGCTGGACGAGAAGCAGCGGCATCTGCTGGCCGCGTTCTCGGCCGGGTCGCGGAAGGTGGTGGCGTCGTTCCCGCGGGGTGACCTGCGTCGATCGTCGCGGCGACTTCCGACCCGGTGGTTGCTGGGGACGCTTCGCTCGTTGACCGGCGATCACGCGCTCGCCGCGACGCAGTGGGACCAGGCCGAGTACGGCGACGGGCTGCTGACGTCGGCGTCGTACGCGGGATCGTTGACGACGGCAACCATGCCGGCGACCGAGCAGGAGTGGCAGGTCCGCGCGGTGTCGGCACGGCTGTGGCTGGACGACGCGGTCGTGGTTCGCGCGCGTGAGCTGCTGCGCGGCCGCGGGAGCAACGCGTTCACCCGCTTCGACGGGGATCTGTCCGGGGTGTCGGGGCTGCCGGAGTACGCGGTGGAGGATCGGATCGCGTCGCCGACGTCGCTGGAGGCGTATGCGACCTGCCCGCACGCGTACTTCGTCGAGCGGCTGCTTCAGGTGCAGCCGCTGGAGTCGCCCGAGGATCTGCTCGTCATCTCGCCGTTGCAGGTGGGGAATCTGATCCACAACAGCCTGGACGCGTTCGTGTCGCGATTGGCCGGCTCGCTACCGGCGTACGGCGAGGCATGGTCGGCGGACCAGCGGTCGTTGCTGCTGGCAATCGGTGCGGATCTTGCAGCCCAGTTCGAGGCGGAAGGGCTGACCGGGCATCCACGGTTGTGGCAGCGGGAGCGGCTACGGATCCTCGGCGACCTGATGGTGCTGCTGAACGACGACGACGGTTGGCGGGCTGACCGGGACGCGTCGGTGGTTGCTTCGGAGTTGCGGTTCGGGTTCGACGGTGAGCCGCCGGTCGAGATCCCGGTGCCGTCGGGTCGCGTGCTGCTCCGCGGGAGCGCGGACAAGGTGGACCTCGGGCGGGACGGGACCATCTATGTCACGGACGTGAAGACGGGCGGCTTCTCGCGGTACGAGGCGATCGAGTCCGATCCGGTGGCCGGCGGGACGAAGCTGCAGCTGCCTGTCTACGCGTACGCCGCTCGCGCGCGGCTCGGTGAACCGTCCACACCGGTCGAGGCGTCGTACTGGTTCGTCCGCAAGGGCGGGAAACGGATCCCGGTCCCGCTGACGCCCGAGGTCGAGGCCCGGTACGTCGAGACGCTCGATGTGATCGTGTCGTCGATCGCGGCCGGGCACTTCCCACCCAAGGCGCCCGAGGTGCCGGACTTCCTGTGGGTGCAGTGCCCGTACTGCAACCCGGATGGGATCGGCCACAGTGAAGTGCGGGCGCGATGGGATCGGAAACGGCATGATCCGACACTTGCTCGCTTGGTCCGATTGATCGATCCCGCGGTGTTCGAGGAGACCGGCGATGAGTGAGCAGTTGCTGGACGGGGCGGCTCGGGAGCGGATCCAGTCGGATACGTCGGCGACCCTGTTCGTCGAGGCCGGGGCCGGGTCGGGGAAGACGCATGCGCTCGTCGACCGGGTGACCACGTTGGTGCTGCGGGACGGCGTACCGCTGCGGACGATCGCGGCGGTGACCTTCACCGAGAAGGCCGGGGCGGAGCTGCGGGATCGGTTGCGGGTCGAGTTCGAGAAGGCGCGGAAGGGGCCGGCCAGTCGTCTGGCGGATGCAGCGTTGGACGACCTCGACTCGGCGTCGATCGGGACGTTGCATGCGTTCGCGCAGCAGCTCCTGCTCGCGCATCCGATCGAGGCCGGGTTGCCCCCGCTGATCGACGTACTGGATGAGGTCGGGTCGTCCGTAGCCTTCGAGGAACGCTGGTCCGAGTTGCAGCAGCAGTTGCTGGACGACGACTCGATCGCGGAGCCGTTGCTGCTTGCGATGGCGGTCGGGGTCGAGCTGAAGCATCTGCGGTCGCTGGCGCGCTTGTTCGGGAACGACTGGGACCTGATCTCCGAGCGTGTGCTGGTCGATCCGCCCGAGTTGGTGTCGATGCCGGATCTCAACGGGTTGGTCGCCGCGGCCGCGCAGATCGGCGGGGTGGCCGTTTCATGTGTGGATCCTGACGACCGACTGCTGCCGAAGGTGCAGCAGATCCGTGAGCTCGGGGTGATGCTGAACGCCGCGACCGACCAGGAGACGCAGCTGGCGATCCTGCAGACGTTGCGCGGGCTGAAGGTCGGCCGGATCGGCCGCAAGGAGAACTGGCCCGACATCAACAAAGTGCGCGGCGACTGCACCGAAGTGGTCGAGGTCGCCGGGTCGTTGGTCGAGCTGCTGCTGGATGCTTGCCTCCGGCATCTTTCGCATTGGATCGCGGAGCGGGTGCTGGAGTCGGCGGAGCTGCGGCGGGCCGAGGGGCGGTTGGAGTTCCACGATCTGCTGGTGCTGGCGCGGGATCTGCTGCGGCGGGATGCGTCTGTGCGGTCGGCGTTGCAGGAGCGGTTCGAGCGGTTGCTACTGGACGAGTTCCAGGACACCGATCCGATCCAGATCGAGCTGGCGGTGCGGATCGCGGGTGGTGCGGAGGCGGTCGCCGAGGACTGGCGTGAGGTGGTGGTGCCGGAGGGGCGGCTGTTCGTGGTCGGGGACCCGAAACAGTCGATCTACCGGTTCCGGCGGGCGAACATCGCGACGTACCTGACGGCGCAGGACCTGCTCGGCGAGACGGTGGCCCTGACCACCAATTTCCGGACGGTGTCGCCGGTCCTGGACTGGATCAACACGGTGTTCGGGTCGCTGATCCAGGCCCAGGAGGCGGCCCAGCCGTCGTACCAGGCGCTGTCTCCTCACCGCAGTGGGCCGTCGTCTCGTCCGGCCCCGGTGGCGTCGCCTCCACCTGCCGACGTCAGCGGCGATCAGCTCTCACTGCTCGGCGATCTTGACGACTCGCCCGCCTCGCCCGACGGGGTTGGTGACCTGGCGACCGTCCTGCCCTTCCGGCGGAGCTCCGACGAGGCGCCGAGCGCGGATGCCCCTGATCTCGGTGACTACGACGAGGCCATCTCGGGTCCCGCCGTCACCATCCTCGGCGCCGAGCCGCACGCCGATCTGCCTCGCGCGCAGGCGTCCGTCCTCCGCGAGCGCGAGGCCGGCGACGTCGCCGCCGTCGTCGAGCAGGCGTTGACCAACGGCTGGCTGGTGTACGACGACCGCACCCACCGCTGGCGTCCCGCGGAAGCCGGCGACATCGCCGTACTGGTTCCAGCCCGTACGTCGCTGCCGTTCCTCGAGGACGCCCTGGATCGCGCAGACATCCCCTACCGTGCCGAGGCCAGCTCACTCGTCTACCAGACCGCCGAAGTCCGCGACCTTCTCGCCTGTGCTCGCGCTCTCGGCGACCCGAGCGATCAGCTCGCGCTCGTCACCACGCTGCGCTCGCCGTTGTTCGGCTGTGGCGACGACGATCTCTATGTCTGGAAGCGATCCGGTGGCTCGTTCAACCTGACCGCGCCCATCCCCGACGGACTGTTGACCCACCCGGTCGGCGAGGCTCTCTCGTGGCTTTGGAGCACCTACAAGGCCGCGCGCTGGCTCACCCCGAGCGAAGTCCTGGCGAAGATCGTCGCCGACCGCCGCATGCTCGAGGTGGCTGCGATGGGGCCGCGGGCGCGGGATGCGTGGCGCCGGGTCCGGTTCGTGATCGATCAGGCGCGGGCATGGTCCGAGGTGGAGCACGGCGGCCTGCGTTCGTACCTCGCCTGGGCCGCGCACCAAGGTGAAGAGGCTTCACGGGTCGCGGAGGCGGTGTTGCCCGAGACTGACGCGGACGCCGTACGCGTGATGACGATCCATGCCGCTAAGGGCCTGGAGTTCCCGATCGTGATCCTGTCCGGCATGACCGCCGCGCCGAACCGCCAACGCGGCGTCCAGGTGCTTTGGCCGCCGGACGGCGGCTACGCGGTGAAGCTCAAGTCGTCGGTGCAGACCGAGGACTTCGATCTCGTCCAGCCGGTCGACGAGCAGATGGACGAGTACGAACGCCGCCGCCTGCTGTACGTCGCCGCCACCCGAGCGCGCGACCACCTGGTGGTCTCGCTGCACCGCTCCGGCAACCGGCGTCACTCCAGCAACGCCGAGCTCCTCGCCTCCGCCGGCGGTGTCGAGGCTCCGCACGCCACCCTGTTCGCCAGCCCGCCTCCGGTCGAGCGCGAGCCGCGCACGACGGCGGACATCACCCCGCCGATCGCCCGCTCCGACTGGGAATCCCGCATCGCCACAGCCCGGTCGGCGAGCCGTCGGCGCTCGGCCCAGAGCGCGTCCGGATTGGAAGGAACCGGCCCGGATGTCGCATTGACCGACGTCGATCCCGGCACCGCCAAGGCAGCCCGCGACCTCGAGCTCCCTCCCTGGTCGAAGGGCCGCTACGGCACCGCGATCGGCCGCGCAGTCCACGGCGTGATGCAGGTCGTCGATCTGTCGACCGGGGCAGGCCTCGAAGCCGCTGTGTCCGCGCAGTGCTTGGCCGAGGGCGTCCTCGAGTACACCGATGTCGTCGCAGCGCTGGCTCGTGCCGCGCTCGCCTCCGAGGTGGTGAAGCGGGCCGCCGTACGCGAACACTGGCGTGAGTCGTACGTCGGCGCCGTACAGCCCGACGGCACGATCCTCGAAGGCTTCGTCGACCTCATCTACCGCGAGGACGACGGCCGTCTCGTCATCGTCGACTACAAGACGGACGCCGTCCCCGCGGCTGCGTTGGACAGCCGGGTCACGTACTACGCGCCCCAGCTCCAGGCCTACGCCACCACACTTCCGAACTCCGGGCCACCGGTTCTCCTCTTCCTGAACCCGGCGGGCGCGGTGGAACGCTCGCTCTAGGCAACCATCCGCACGGCCAGCACAACGATCACCACACTCGAACCGAGCGCAGTCAGCAACCGCCCGCGGTGACCGGTCAACGCTCGCCCGAGCAACGCGCCACTGCCGGCGAGCAACAGTTGCCAGCTGGCCGACGCGACGAACGCGGCGATCACGAACACCGCGCGCTCAGCTGGGTTGCTGTTTGCTGAGCCACTGCCCAGAACGAGCGCCGCGAAGTAGATCATCGTCATCGGGCTCAGCAGGGTCATCCCGAGCATGCCGACGTACGCCTTCAACGCGCCGACCGGCAACTCCTGGGTGATCCCGGTCAGGCGATGCGCCCGATACCGCCGTACTGCCTTGATCCCACCGCTCGCCGCAAGCGCCAGCAGCACCGCGACCGAAACCCACCGCAGCGGTACGACGATCGGCGCGAGCAACGGCGCCAACGCAGACCCGGCAACCGCAGCCACCAACGCGTAGATCCCGTCCGCCGACGCGATCCCCAACGCGGCACAAGCCCCAACCCGCCACGAAGTCCGCGCAGTCAACGCCACCAGATAGGTCCCCACGGGCCCGACAGGTATGGCAATCCCATACCCAGCCAACAACCCGGCGACCAGCGCCCCGGTCACAACTGACCGAAGCTGGATCCTTCCCAACGACCACCCTGCTGCTGACCCCGAGCCGCCCAGTCGGCAACCCCGATCAACAGCAAAACCCCAATGGTCGTAGTCATAACTGCATCATGAGACTGCCTTCCTGGCTCCGGCAACCCATTTACATTCCTTTGCTGACAACAACAATCCAGCCGACCGCGACCAGCGGGGTGTTCACCACCCAGCCAGACCTGCCGTACCTCAATCACCCCACTGGCTCGGCTTCACCGCGCCTAGTATCTGCGCATGGAGTCGACGCCGTACCGCCAGATCCGCGCTCTCTTCGACGACGAGACGGTGGCCGTCTACCAGGCGTACGCACCCGAGATCGCCGAACCAGCCCTCGCCGCCGGCACCTTCGTCCCACCCTTCGGCCTGAACCGGATGACCTGGATCAAGCCGTCGTTCCTCTGGATGGCGTACCGCTCAGGCTGGGGCACCAAACCGGGCCAGACCCGGGTACTGCGCATTCACCTCAAACGCACCGGCTTCGAATGGGCCCTTGCCCACAGCACCCTCTCCCACTACGACCCCGCCCACCACGAGTCCGAAGAATCCTGGCGCACCGCCCTCGCGACCTCCCCGGTCCGCATCCAATGGGACCCCGAACAGACTCTCCACCTCCAACCCCAACCCAAGGTCCGCTCCATCCAGATCGGCCTCTCCCCCAAGGCCGTCCACCACTATGTCCACGACTGGATCACCTCCATCGAAGACGTCACCACCGCCATGCACCACATTCACGACCTGTCCCAAACGAACCCGTCAGAAGCCCAAGCCGCCCTCCCCACCGAACGCCCGTACCCGCTTCCCCATGACCTAGCCACACACATAGCAGCCACCACCGATCCCCCACCGAACTGATCGATCAGGAATCGAGAAGCACCCACGGACGCCCACTCGTAGCGTTACCACCACAGACACCAAGTCGAACCAAGTGGAGGTAGCCATGACTCAGAGCCAGCAGACAACCAAGCGCAAGCCCGGTACGCCCGGCACGTTCTCGCGGTGGATCCAGCGGACCATGAACGCCCGTACCAGCCGCAAGATCCACGCCGGCCGCGACAAGTTCATGGGCATGGACGTACTCGTCCTCAACACCCTCGGCCGCCGCAGCGGCGAACCCCGCGAAACCCCGCTGGCCTGGTTCCCCGACGGCGCGAACGCCTGGCTCATCGTCGCCTCCGGTGGCGGAAGCCAGCACCCCGACTGGCACGCCAACCTGATGGCCCACCCCACCAACGCCTCAATCGCCCTCCCCGGCCGTGACCCCCTCCCTGTCACGCCCCACACCCTCGAAGGCCCAACCCGCGACCAGGCCTGGCAATCCATCACCACCGCCCAACCCCGCCTAGCCAAATACCAATCCAAGTCCGACCGCCAATACCCGATCATCCGCCTAACTCCCGCTGACACCCACCAGCCGTGAGCCACCCCCAAGCCACCTCCCCCGCCGACGACCCGCCGGACAAAGTTGCCTCACACAAGTAGACGCCCAGACGAAGGCAACCAGCCAACCTCGTCGTCGACACACCGCCCCCGGGCGGAGGTGACTCTCGACCCTGCAAGCCACGGTCG
The DNA here is from genome assembly GCF_004342025.1 of Kribbella steppae. Classification (GTDB taxonomy): domain Bacteria; phylum Actinomycetota; class Actinomycetes; order Propionibacteriales; family Kribbellaceae; genus Kribbella; species Kribbella steppae. The sequence goes on from NZ_SLWN01000004.1 coordinate 490,848, forward strand.
CAGGCCGGCAGCGACGGCGCAGATCCGAAGCTCGACTGGCAGGTCGGTGCAGTACGGCGCGGGCCGCATGTTCGCTCACGTTCTGAACCAAGCGGAAGTCCGCATCTCGGTGGTCGAGGTAGGGGAGGAAAGGCCTGGCCAGGCCGCCGATGCGCGCGCATCTTGAGAACCCCGAGGGTGGAGAGCTTTGGCTGGCGGTGATTGTCAATCTCCCTCCTGAGCGACGTCAGCGCGAGACCGCTATCGTTTGTTCTTCAAGCACTCAGGGGGCGGCATGCACATCGACCGGCTACGCATCAGCAACTTCCGGAATCTCGCCGACGTCGATATGCAGCTCCAACCCAACAGCGTGATCGTCGGCGAGAACCGCGCCGGGAAGAGCAACCTCCTGCACGCGCTGCGGCTCGTTCTCGACCCGGCCCTGCCGAACTCCGATCGCCGACTCCGCCGCGAGGACTTCTGGGACGGACTGACCGACGGCAGCGACGGCTGGGATCCGATGGCGGACGGCGAGACCATCGAGATCGCCGTGGAGTTCAGCGACTTCGACGATCAGCCAGCTACGCTCGCCGCACTGGCCGACGCGCTGATCACCGGAACGCCCATGCGCGCGCGACTCACCTACCGCTGGGAACCGAAGGACGACGAACAGGACGGCGGCGGTTACCGCTGGATTATCTTCGGCGGCGACGACGAAGCCAACCGGATCGGCGACGACCTGCGGCAATATCTCTATGTGTCGTATCTGCACGCGTTGCGCGATGTGGAGCAGGACATCCGCGGCTGGCGCCGGTCACCACTACGCGCTCTGCTTGAGACCGCCGCTGAGGCCGCGGCCGACGAGGATCTCGACGACGTCCGCGCCGCCATGACCGCCGCGAATGACAAGCTCAACGAACTCGACTCGATCGCCCAGCTTGGCAAGGAGATCGGTGAGCGGACCGTAGACATGGTCGGCGCTGATCACGCTCTGCAGACCCGGCTTGGCGTCGCACCGCCGGACCCGCTGCGACTGATCCGGAGTATGCAGATCATGGTCGACGGCGATGCCAACCGGCAATTGCAAACGGCAAGTCTGGGGACGCTCAACGTCCTCTATCTCACGTTACTAGAACTAGGCCTCGAGGGCCGGCTCGCGGGCGGCGACATCGCCCACGTGCTGCTCGCGGTCGAAGAGCCGGAAGCCCATCTTCACCCGCATCTGCAGCGGCTGCTCTTCCGTCGCCTGTTCACGGATTCCAGCGAATCGCGGACGGTCGTGGTGACCACGCACTCGCCCCATATCGCCAGTGTCGCTCCCCCGGAGAGTCTCGTCGTACTTCGCCGCAGTGGCGACCGGACGATCGCGAGATCGGCCGCGACGCTGGAGTTGACCGACGACGAGTGGAACGACCTCGGACGGTACCTGGACGCCACGCGAGCCGAGCTGGTCTTCGCGCGCCGTGTCCTGCTCGTGGAAGGTTACGCGGAGCAGGTCCTCCTCCCGGTCCTTGCCTCGAGCATCGGGCACGATCTGGACAAGCTGGGCATCACGGTCTGCGCGATTCACGGCACGCACTTCATCACCTACGTCCAGTTCTGCGACACGCTAGGCATCCCGGTCGCCGTCATCACCGACGGTGACCCGGACTCCCGGGGCTCCGCGGGCGAGCGACGCGCGACGAAGATCGCCGACCGCCGTACGGTCGCCGGCGACCCCAACGACGGGATCTTCGTCGGTACGCACACCTTCGAGTACGACCTGCTTTCGGTCTCGGACGACAATCGTGCGGAATGCCTCGCCACCCTGATGGACCTGTGCGGGCGTCGAAGCCGCGGGATCGTTCAAGGCTGGATCGACGACGACATCGTGCCTGCTACCGACGACTATCTGGACATGATCGACAACGCCGGAGGCAAGGGACGGTACGGCCAGCGACTCGCCGAGCGTGAGCTCGATACTCCGACGTACATCTCCGACGCGATCGAATACCTGGCCGGCCGATGAGTGCTCTCTCCGAGTCCATCGACACTCTGCGGACGAACGAGCGGCAATGGCGGGCGTTCACCTCGACTAGTCGCCGCTGTGCCGTCATGGCCCCGCCAGGAAGTGGCAAGACGAAGCTGCTCGCAGCCCGGGCGGCCCACGACTTAGCCACGGCAATTACACCGCCGCAGGGCGCCGCGTGCATCACGCTGACCAACCCGGCCGCCGACGAACTGCGCCGTCGGATGGAGGCACTGGGCGCCCGGCGCGGTTCGGTCGTCTTCGTCGGAACGGTGCACGCGTTCGTGCTGAACTGCGTCGTCACCCCGTTCGCCGCAGCGGCCGGACTATCCACAGGCCACCGGACGGTAATCGCGTCCGACGCGCAGCGCGGGTCCATCATGCGCGACTGCATCGCTGCTGTTTACCCGGACACCGAGGACGTCCGCGCGGTCCCGTCGACGATCGCTCGATTCCGCAAGATGCTGGCCACCGACGCCGAGTGGGAGCTGGCCGGCCCGCGCATCCGATCGGTCGCGGAGTTATACGAGCAGCGGCTGGCCGAGGAACAGCTAACCGACTTCGACGGCCTGGTGGCACTCGCCGTCCGGCTCGTCGAGGAGCACGAGTTCGTCCGGCGGACATTGACGACACGGTATTCCCGGGTCTACGTCGACGAGTACCAGGATCTCGCCCCCGGACTCGATCGCCTGGTCCAGGCGCTCTGCTTTGACGACACGCTGGATTGTCGGCTCTTCGCTGTCGGCGACCCGGATCAGGCCGTGTACGGCTGGACCGGGAGCCGTCCAGAACTGCTCGACGAGCTGACGAGCCGTCCCGGCGTCGATGTCGTCCGGCTAACCGTGAACTACCGGTGTCGCGAGGAGATCGTACGGCGATCCGAGCGGCTACTGACCGTCGATCGCGAGCTGACCGGAAATCGGCCAGGTGGAGAGGTGCGGGCGGAACTCGCGCCGCAGGGTTTCGCCGATCAGATCGATCACACGATCGCACAGGTCCGACGTCTGGCCTCGGCGGTCCCGCTCGAACGGATCGCTGTCCTTGGCAGCACACATGCGCTCTGCTCCGAAGCGGCCACTGGCCTCCGGGCGGCGGGTATCCCGGCCAGGGTGAAGGACGCGGATTACCGGTCGACGCCGGCGACGATGCTCGTCGAGCGCCTGGCAGCCTGGGCGGTGCTGGGTCGCGAGTCCTCCGGCCAGCAGCTCGGCCGACTGCTTGCGGCGTGGCGCGCGCTCCTGGGGCCTTTGGCGGACCGCCCGAACCAGAGATCGCTGGTCGCCTGTCTCCTCGACCAGGACCCTGACCGCACCGCCGTCAGCTTCATCGACCAGGTCCGCGCGCTGCGGCTCGACACGGCGATGTCGACTGGCGGTCGCCCGGACGACGTCGCCGCCCTGGCCGCGCTCCGTGCGACCTACTCCGGGCCTGCCGCCCCGGTGGAGCTGGTGGATCTGGCGAACAGGTCCAGCGGACGCGGCCGGGTGCAGATCATGACCACCCTCGCCTGTAAGGGTCTCGAGTTCGATGCAGTCGTGATCCTCGGCGCAGACCAGGGCCGGATCCCGTCCTGGCTGGCACGGAGTTCCATGGAGCTCGCCGAAGAGCGTCGCAAGTTCTACGTCGCCGTTACCCGGGCCCGCGATTCCCTCCTCATCACATATTCCGGCTTCACCGTCAACCCCTACGGCCGCCGCTTCTACGACGGCCCAAGCCCTTTCCTCCATCAGATGAATCTCATCCCCCAGCCCTATAGCTGACCCGGCATTCCGCTCAGTGGGCGACGTGTGACTGAGAGTTTATGGAGTTTCGAGTCTCTCCGGAGCGGATGATTACAGGTTGTGGATAACGGGAAGCTACCCAGGCGTGTGGGTGAGCGGGGGGTCGCCTACGATCTGCGGAAACGGAGTGAGCAAATCGTTCGGATGATGGTCCGCCCGCTGGCGGGTCTGCCACCAAGAGTGTGAGGGTGTGGCTCATGAACATCGGTACTCGGAAGATCGTCGTTGACGAGGCGATAGCTCAGCTACGGCTGTACGCCGAGACGAACGGCGCTGTACTGCGCTACTACGACGGTCTGCCGGGAATGACGTGCGTCGGGGGGTCCGATCCGAACCAGATCACGCTCGAGGATCTGGCCCGGACGATGGTGATCGGCTCCGACCTGCGGGCGCTGGACATCCCGTGGCTGCTCGAGGTGGACGCGGAGAAGGAGCTCGCCGCCATCCCGGTCGACGCACGGCTGGAGGACGCGGCGCCGGGCAGCGGACTGTTCGAGGCGGCGATGGCGCTGGACGACAAGTTCACCGGCCACCGCGGCTTCGGTCACGCCAAGAAGTCGAAGCTGCTGCACCTGAAGCGGCCGTACCTCTACCCGGTCACCGACAGCTTCATCCGGATGACCTATGGCTCGGCGTCGGCCGGTGCGGAGTTCCTGACCGCGGTGCACAACGACCTGGTCAACCCGGCCAACGTGCGCGACTTCAAGCTGCTGCAGGTCCGGCTGATCGCCGAGCCGGCCACGTCGGCCGCACGTCTGCTGGGCGAGGTTCCCACCCTCCGCCTGCTCGACATCCTGGCCTCACTCCTGGGTGAGGCTAAATGACCCCGAGCCGCGCCAGCGGCTCCACCAACTCGCGCTCCTCGTAGGACAGGTGTGAGAGCAGCGTGTCGTCCAGCAGGTCGACCGCTGCTCGCAAACCGTCGATGGAGCCAGAGCCATCGACCAGCGCGACCAGTGCCTTGTCCACACCTTCCAGTACGTCGTGGATGACGTGGTGCTCCTCCTGCAACCGGTCCACGACGGGTACGAGCGCCGGGTCGGCCCGCCGCAGGTGCGGGAACAGTGAGGCGTCCTCCAGCGAGTGGTGAGTAGTCACCAGCCGGCAGTACGACTCGCAGTACGTTCCCAGCGTCCAGTTGTTCTGCCGCATGGTCATGGTGTTGATGTGCGACCGCGCCTGCCCGACACCGATCGACCCGGCAGCCACCTGCTCCACCAGGTCGCGGATCTGCTCGAGCTCAGCACGCAGATGGTCGTGTACATCGATCAGGTGCTGACCCGACGACAGCTGGTACGGCGTGTACGTCCGCTCCGGGTCCAACGCCGGACCAGTCGGACGGTCGGACTCATCCAGCAGTTGTACGGCGCTACGTCGTACAGCAGGAGGTGGAGTCGGTACGACGGTAAAGCTCCCCGTGGTCCCAACGGCAACCTCTGCACGAGCAACAGCCTCACCAGAGCGGGCCGCCTCCACGGCTTCGCGGACACCGGCTGCCACCTCGGCAAAGCGACGAATGTCGTCCGGGTCGTCGGAGCCGAGGATGTACGTGCTCATCCCCTCCCCCAGCGTCAACTCGGCGAGCTGGTCGATCCACAGCTCCTCCGGTCCCTGCAGGAACCCACCACCACGACCGTCGAACCGCCCCGACAGGTTGTAGAGCCGTCGTACCGACGCAGGGTCGCGCCCGGCTGCTACAGCAGCCTCGTCGATGATCTTGTTCATCTCAGCGAGCTGGTCCGGTCCGGCGTACGCACTGCTCGGCAGCCAGCCGTCAGCAAGCCGTCCGGTGACCGCAAGCATGCGTGGCTTGTAGGCACCTAGCCAGATCTCCACATCGTGTGCGGGCTGCGGACCACGCTTGGCGCCGGCCACGGTGTAGTGCTTGCCGGGCAGCCGGATGCCACCGCCCTCCGGCGTCCACACCTCGCGCATGATCGCGATGGCCTCTTCCAGCGCGGTGATGCTCTGCCCGGTGGTCAGCTGCGGACCGGCGTTGGCAGTGACGGCATCCAGGAAGCCGCCGGCGCCAAGACCCAGCTCCACTCGGCCACCGCTGATCAGGTCGAGTGTGGCGACGCTACGGGCGAGAACCACCGGCTGGCGCAGCGGGAGGTTGGCGACGTTCGTCGCGACCTTGACGCGCTGGGTCTGGGCGGCGACGACGGACAGGAGCGTCCAGGCGTCCATCAGACGGGGCTGGTACGGATGGTCCTGGAAGGTGACCAGGTCGAGACCGACCTGCTCGGTCAGCTGCGCCAACGCGATCACCCGGGCCGGGTTGTCGACCGCCGGGGTCAGGAACGTGCCGAAGACCAGCTCGTGGCCGTAGTCCATGGTTCACCTTTCACCGTCTGCTTGACGACGAAACTACTTCGCTGGACTAATAATCTCAAGTCAAGAACATCTGCTACGCAGACATCATCACAGCAAGCGGAAGGCTTGCTCCGGCGATAGCCCGGTGCCGGCACTCCAGGCGGCCTCGTAGTCAGCGTCTCCGAGCACTGAACGAGCGGCCGACGCAGCCCGGTTGTTGTCACCGGACTCGGCCGGCGAGACCAGGTAGCCCTCAGCGGAGCGGGTCGCGTCGGCAGCACCCAGGAGCTGTGCAGCGACGGTCTTGTCCGGCAGACAGGCGGCGATGCCCTCCAGAGACCAGCACATGCCGCGCAGCGACTCGTACTCCTCCGAGATGCGGAATGCCTCGAGGTGCAGCTCGAGAGCCGCCTCCGGCTCGCCACGGAGCTCCACGACGTACGCGAGCTCCGTCAGGACCATCGAGAGGTAAAGGACCGGATCCTTATGGCGGCCTGCCTCATCCACCAGCGCTCGTAGCCGCGTCTCCGCCTCGTCCAGAGCCCCGGTACGACGTGCTGCAAAGGACAGCACGATCTCTGCCAGGGCCTGGGTCGAGCGCTGGTCCTGCTCGCTCGCCAGGCGCAGCGCACGCTCTCCATGTGCACGAGCGGCGTCATAGTTGCCCTGCCTGATCTCGGTCCAGCCAAGCATCGCCAGCGACCCTGACAGCTCTGGCCACAGCCCCAGCTCCTCGGCGAGCTGTACGCCCTCCCGCTGCAACCGCGCAGCCTTGTCGAAGTCGCCAGTGAACTCCGCATGGGCACTGAGCCAGCTGGTCGCCTGCAACACTCCCCACCGGTCACCCAGCGAGCGGAAGATGCGAGCACTCTCCGAAGCATCGGCGTGCAGTGCCGAAACGTCAGACCGCACGTGAGCGTGCTTGGCACGCGCTGCAAGCACCGCCGCGACACCCCACTGGTCGCCGTCCGCCTCGAAGCTCTTCAGAGCCGTCTCCAGCAATGCCAGACACGTCACGAGGTCCCCGGCATCGCTGCCGGCAAAGGCGATCCACCACTGCGCTCGAGCATCTGCAGACTCCAACCACCGGTCCCGCTCGCGCGCTGCATCGCTGTCGCCCTGCACGTACATGAACCCGACTCGCCAAGCACCAGCTCGCGCAGAGTCCGGCACTGCCTCCAACGACCGCAGCGCCTCAGCGTTCCGTCCACGCAGGTACCAGTACCAGGCGAGTGCGTCCACCAACCGCTCAGCAACCTGCAACTGCTCAGTCGCCACAGCCCGGTCCAGTGCCGTGCGTAGGTTGGCCGCATCCTCATCCAGTAGCTGCAACCACCTGCTCTGCTCACCGCCGTACAGGTGCGGCCGAGCCTCCTCAGCAAACGACGTGTAGTACTCGAGGTGCAGCTGCTCCACGGACTCCAACTCATCCTCTACACGCAGCTTCGCCAAGCAGTACGCCGCCACAGACTCCAGCAGCCGGTATCGCGGCCCCTCCGCCCCCTGCACTGGTACGACGAGGGACCGGTCAACGAGCCGTACCAGCACATCGAGAACGTCGACCCCTGGCTCCGCACACACCACTGACGCGGCATCCGGAGTACACCCATCCGCATGTACGGCGAGACGCCGCAGAACGGCCTGCTCGTCCGGGCTGAGCAGCTCCCAGCTCCAGTCGATCATGGCAAGCAGAGTCTGCTGACGCGGTGCAGCGCCACGGTGTCCGGTCGCCAGCAAGCGGAAGCGGTCATCCAGTCGTGCAACGAGTCCACGGACTCCGAGAGCACGTACTCGGGTCGCAGCGAGCTCCAGGGCGAGTGGGATCCCGTCAAGCCGCCGGCACAGCACTGACACGTCAGCGGCCGTTTCCTCCGACAGAGTGAAGCCTCGCGAAGCGGCCGACGCCCGGGCAACGAACAGCTGCACCGCACTACTCTCACCCACAGCCTCGGCGCGGGTATCCCGTGAAGGCACGTCAAGCGTCGGCACAGTCCACACGACCTCACCGGCCAGGCCCAGCGGCTCGCGACTCGTTGCCAGCACACGCAGGCCCGGAGCGGCAGCCAGCAGCCGGTCTGTCAGATCGGCGACCTCCGAAACGACCTGCTCGCAGTTGTCGAGCACCAGCAACCGGGAGCCCATCACCGCCGCAAGCCGCTCCACCACGGTGTCAGCAGGCCCAGCGATCTCCCGTACGTCCAGTGCTACCTGCACGGCATCCATCAGGGAGCTACTCACCGACAGCGCAGCAGGAGTCACTGCAGCCAGCTCAACCAGGACAACTCCGTCGGCGAAGCGCTCAGCCACTTCAGCGGCAGCAGCCAGGGCCAACCGGGTCTTGCCCACACCCCCAGGCCCAGTCAGCGTCACGAGCCGTGAGGACGCCAGACAGGAGCTGACCTCGGCCAAGGCCTCATCACGACCGATCAGCTCGGTCAGTTGGGCTGGAAGGTTGGAACGTCGACTAGGCAGCTCCTGCGTGAGGATCGACTGCTGGAGTGCCACCAGGTCCGGACTGGGGTCGAGCCCCAGCTCGTCGGCCAGCAGGCGGCGCAGCTCCTCGTAGCTGTCCAGCGCCTCGCTCTGGCGACCACTCCGGTAGAGAGCCCTCATGTGACTCGCACGTAGACGCTCACGTAGCGGGTACTCGGCGACCAGCGTGGCCAGCTCGCTCACCGGGTGGTCGACACGCTCCTCGTAGTGCGTCTCCAGTGCAGTGAGCCGCTGCTCGTTGAGGCGGGCCACAGCCGTCTCGACGAACGCCTCGTCGGCGAAGTCGGCGTACGCGGGTCCACGCCACAGTGCGAGTGCTTCACCGAGCTGTCCGGCCGCTACCCGGTCGGCAAAGGTCAGAGCGTCGTACGACGAACCGTCGACCGTGACTGAGTAGCCGGCCGGGCCGGACTTCACCAGTGCACGGCTGCCGGGCTCCGCGTCCTCGAAAGCGCGTCGGAGCTGCGAGACCTTGGCAGAGAGCGTGCCGGACGGGTTGCCGGGCAGGTCGTCGCCCCAGAGGTCGTAGATGAGGCGATCGGCCGGGACTGGACGGCCCTCGTGCACCAGGAGGTCAGCCAGCAGGGCGCGGACCTTCAGCCCCTGGATCGTGACGGGCTCCCCCGCGTCTGTCCAGGCAGTGACAGGTCCCAGCACCCCGAAACGCATGGCCGCACCATAACCGCCACACCGTCCTCCCGCCGCTATTCGACCTCGCGCACCGGTTCAAGCCCTCCGGTTTACGGCGCCACTCCGGGCGACCGGAAAGAAACCGTAAACGGGTTCCGGCAGAGTCTGGGACATCAGGAAGGAGGCAGCAGATGCGACTGGCAGTGATCCTCGGCAGCACCCGCAACGGGCGGTTCGGACCGACCGTGGCCCACTGGCTCGCCCAGCAGGCTGCCAAGCAGTTCGAGGTGGACCTGATCGACCTGGCCACCGCGAACCTGCCGACCACACTGCTCGACACCGACGACAAGACACCCGCCGAGGTCGCCGTACTGGCTCCGAGGCTCGCCACCGCGGACGCGTTCGCAGTGGTGACACCGGAGTACAACAGCAGCTTCCCGGCACCGCTGAAGACCGCACTGGACTGGTACTACGAGGAGTGGCACGCCAAGCCGGTCGCGATCGTCAGCTACGGCCGGGAGACCGGTGGACTGTACGCCACAGCACAGCTGAGGCAGGTCTTCACCGAGCTCCAAGCCGTCACCATCCGTAACACGGTCGCACTGCCCTGCTACTGGGAGCAGTTCACCGCAGACGGCGACTGGCCACGGCCGACCGCCGGCTACGAGGCCCAGGCCAAGCTCATGCTCGACCAGCTCGTCTGGTGGGCCCAAGCGCTCCTGGACGCGCGTACCAAACGTCCTTACCAACAATAGGAAAGAAGGAAGAACCATGAGGAAGCTGATCGAGTCCACCTTCGTGACCACCAACGGCGTCATCGACAACCCGCAGGACTGGTCCGGCCCCTACTGGGACGACGAGCACGCCGCCTACTCCCAGGCCCTGATGGAGAACGTCGAGGCCCAAGTGCTCGGCCGGGTCACCTACGAAGGCTTCGCCGAGGCCTGGTCGCAGCGTAGCGGCGACCCGTTCACGGACAACTTCAACGCGATGCCGAAGTACGTCGCCTCCCGCACACTCACCGAGACGACCTGGAACGCCCAGCTGCTCGAGGGCGACGCCGCCGAGGCGGTCAAGCGGCTCAAGGAGGAGGAGGGCGGTGACCTGATCAAGTACGGGACGGGCGAGTTCTCGAAGACGCTGCTGGAGCACAAGCTGGTCGACGAGTACCACTTCTGGATCGTTCCGGTACTTGCCAGTGGTGCGAAGTTGTTCGACAACATCGACATCGACATCACCCACCTCGAACTGCTCGGCACGACCACCTTCAAGTCCGGCATCGTCGTACACAAGCTGGGCCCGAAGGCCTGACACAGCATCAACCGACAGCGTCCGGCCGGTCACCTCATCGGTGACCGGCCGGATGCTTGTTCGCGCATGCCGTGGGTACCGGTTCGGCCTCGGGGATGTGAGGCGGCGCTGGGGGCCGCCTGCCGAAGGTCCTCGCGATCAGTTCTCCAGATCGCAGGTCTGCACAGCCCAATCGGACTGGAGGTCTGATGGATACCGTCCTGACAGTCATCATCATCGCCGTTGTGGTGCTCGCGGCGGGCGCGCTGCTGTTCATGTACCAGCGCAGACGCTCGGGTGAGCTGCAACAGCGGTTCGGCCCGGAGTACGAGCACACCATCGAGGCGTCGGGCGACCGCCGCAGCGCCGAACGCGAACTGCGGGAGCGCGAGCGCCGCGTGTCGAAGCTCGACATCACTCCGTTGAGCAGAGAGTCCGCCGAGCAGTACCGGGCCGAGTGGGCCCAGGTGCAGCAGAGCTTCGTCGACCAGCCCGCGGCCGCCGTCGCCGATGCCGACCAGCTCGTCCTGCGGATGATGCGTGAGGCCGGCTACCCGGTTGACGAGTTCGACCAGCGGGTCAACGACATCTCGGTCGACCACCCGGAGGTCGCCGCGCACTACCGCGACGCGCACCGGGTCGCGGTTGCCCAGGTCAGAGGCGAGACCGACACGGAGGAACTCCGCCAGGCCGTCACCGCCTACCGCCACTTGGTCGACGCGCTGCTGGCTGACAGCGGCAACGCGAGCGGGGAGCACCGACCGCACTCAACCGATGCGAAGGAGCAAGCATGACCACGCCAGACGACCGCCCGTTCAGCGATGACGACCGTCGCATGACCGCGACCGACCGCGACGCCCTGGACGCCGACCGCGATGCCCTGGACCCCGACCGCCGCGCAGCCGACTACCGCGACACCGACCGTACGACGGACCTTCCCGAGGCTGACCGTACGACGGATCTCCCGGACGCTGACCGTACGACGGACGCCGACGAGGGCTACCGCACGGCGGACTACCGCGACACCGACCGTACGACGGACCTCGCCGACGCTGACGGTACGACGGACGCCGGCGAAGGCGACCCGACGCGGCGTGAAGGCGACCTGCGTGAGCCCGGGACCGACTGGTCGGCCGGACCCTCGACAGGAGCTACGGCCGGAGCCACGACCGACGACCGCAGCACGGCGACCGAACCGTTGGTGGCAGAGGACGACGCGGTCGACTTCAGGACCCGGTGGGAGGTCATCCAGCAAGGGTTCGTCGACGATCCGCGCAACTCGGTGAGCGAAGCCGACAAGCTGGTCGACGATCTGCTCAAGCGCCTGTCGATGAGCTTCGAGCAACAGCACCAGGGCCTCGAGAAGCAGTGGTCCGACGGCGAACCGTCGACCGAGGACCTGCGCGCTGCCCTGCAGAAGTACCGCGCCTTCTTCCAGCGTCTCCTCGCTCTGTAAGACAAGTTCGCCTGCTAGGCGTGTTGGACAGCACGACTAGCAGCTATGTCGAACATGTAAGACAACATGACAGTCACGCCCGTACGGCAAGAACGCCGTACGGGCGTGATGTTCGTTGCCTAGGGCGCGATGTTCTGGTTGAGGTGGAACAGGTTGCCCGGGTCGTACTTGCGCTTGACCTCGACCAGTCGGTCGTAGTTCTCCTTGTAGTTGTCCCGGATCCGGCCCTGGTCGTCATCGGCCATGAAGTTGATGTAGCCGCCGGACTCCGAATGCGGTGCGACGTCGTCGTAGTACGACTTGACCCACTCGATGTTCGCGTCGTTGTCGGCCGCGTCCGGCCACATGCCCGCGATCACGGTCGCGAAGTTCGCGTCCCGGTAGGCGAACGCGGTCGCTCCCGGCGTCACCCGGTGGCAGGCGCCGTTGATCGGGTAGATGTGCACGGTCGAGTTCACCGCCGGCAGCCCGGGCGCGTGCCGCAGATGCGCCTGAATCGCCTCGTCGGTCAACTCGGTGACGAAGTTCGCCTTCCAGTAGTGCTGCAGTCCCGGCGGGACGAGTGCGTCGAAAGCACTGTTCAGGGCCGGATACGGCATCGGCCCGACGCTCTCGGCGACCACCGGCGCGAACTCGCGGAACTTCGAGATCTCCGTCTCGCCCCGATCGAGTTCGCCGGCCCAGCACCCGACGATGAGCGCGAACACGTCACCGTGCCGGTCCTCCGGGATGAAGGGCAGCGGCGGCGCGATCTGGAACGCCGGGAACCCACCGAGCTGTTCGGGCGCGTCCCCGATCATGTCCCGGAACCCGGCCACCACCGCGGCCGCGTCGGCCATCTCGAACAGCATCGGACCGCCGTAGATCATCGACACCGGCGCGAGCTTGAACTCCAGCGCGGTCACCACGCCGAAGTTGCCGCCCCCACCGCGCAACGCCCAGAACAGGTCGTCATTCTCCTTCTCGCTCGCGATCAGGAACTGCCCGTCCGCGGTCACCACGTCCGCCGAGATCAGGTTGTCGCAGGCCAACCCGAGCCCGCGGTCCAGGTAGCCGATCCCGCCGCCAAGCGTCAGACCGCCGACGCCGGTGGTCGAGATGATGCCGCCCGTCGTCGCGAGCCCGAACGCGTGCGTCGCCGCGTTGAAATCGCCCCAGGTCGCGCCGCCGCCGGCGCGTGCGGTCCGGCTGACAGGGTTCACCCGGACATTGCGCATCCCGCTCAGGTCGACGACCACGCCGTCGTCCACGGTGCCGAAAGCAGGCACGCTGTGCCCGCCGCCGCGCACCGCCAGATCCAGTTCATTGGACCGCGCGAAGTCCACCGCGGCCATCACGTCGCCCGCGTTCTCGCACCGCACCACGACCCGTGGACGCCTGTCGTGCATCGCGTTGTGGACCCGGCGCGCCTCGTCGTACCCCTCGTCGCCGTCGGTAAAGACCTGTCCTCTGGTGCGTTCCCTCAAGTCCTCGATCGTGCCCATTGACCCCTCCATGGCCGAGTCAAGATCAGCGCCGCAGCCCGGCACCTACGTTGAAGCGCCTCAACCGGCGCAACACAGACCAGCCATGGCCGTCGAGCGCAGCGCGAAACCCACCCCAAAGAGCGTCAGAACCCCCGACAGCCGACCGGACCTCCCCCAGACCCACCCGTACCCTTCCCGACCCTCTCCCGCGGGACGAGATTCGTCAATCCCTAGATTCGACACCCCAGTGAGACCGCCGGCGGTGTCGACGCCCTGACGTCGTTGCGTTCAGTCCTCGCTCAAGGTGCTGAGGAGGCGGTTCTGGGCTTGCTCGAGGTGGTAGGCCATGTGCAGGGCGGCGAGGTCGGGGTCGGCATTTTCGATCGCCTGGAGGATGGAGGCGTGCTCCTGGGCGACGGTGGACGGGTCGGCTTTGCGGTGGGCTTTGTACTGGCCCATGGTGAGGTGGACCTCGCCGATGATGAGTTCGTGCATGCGGGACAGTCGCCAGCTGTGTGCGCCGGCGACGAGGGCGGTATGGAAGGCGATGTCGGCCTCGACCTGGTTCTCGAACAGCCGGTCGCGGGCGGCGTACTCGATCGCCACCTGGGCCCGTGCCGCCGCGTCCGGCACCTTGCCGGTCGTCCCCAGCACGGACACCGCGGCCTTCTCGATCGTCATCCGGCTGAAGAACAGGTCGCGGATCTCGGCCCGGTCGAGCACCGGGACGACGGCCGTCTTGTGCGCCGTACGACGCAGCAGGCCGAGTGCGGTGAGTCGCTCCAGCGCCGCCTTCGCAGTCGGCCGGGCGACGTTGTACTCGGAGGCGAGGCGGACCTCGGTGACCTTCTCGCCCTGCGCGATCTCGCCGTTCACGATCCGCTTGCGGACCGACTCGTACAGCGCGTCGGTCAGCGAGGACGGTCCGAGCTCGAGGCTCGCTTCGGTACCCACAGCACCCCCTCCGGGTTTCAAAATGGTCACGCAAGTGTACTGGCCACAATCAGTAGCCGGCGGTCTTGTCAACCAGGTTGTGGAGAACTTCTCCGTTGACGAATCGGCGCAGATTCTCCCGCACGATCTCGGCACCGCGGCGGGCTGTTCCGTCGCTGGTGGCACCGTTGTGCGGCGTCACGATGACGTTCGGCAACGACCAGAACGGACTGTCCGGGGGCAACGGTTCCACACCGTGCGCGTCCAGCCCCGCCCCTGCGATCTGCCCGTCTCGCAGCGCGTCAAGCAGGGCGTCGTCGTCGGCGATCCCGCCGCGCGAGATGCAGACGAAGTACGCCGTCGACTTCATCCGCGCGAACGCATCCCGATCGAAGCGCCCGGCCGTGGACGGCGTCCGCGGTGCCGTGACGACGACGAAGTCCGACTCCGCCAGCATCTGGTCGAAGTCGCAGACCAGATCGACGTACGGCGATGGCTCCTCGACGCGACGCCGTACGCCGAGCACGCGCATGTGGAACGCCTGAGCCTTACGGGCCAGATCGAGCCCGGAGTTGCCGAGTCCGTAGATGCCAACTGTCAGACCAGCCAACTCGCCATGCGTGAACCGTTCCCAGCGGTGGTCTGCTTGGGCGCGCATCCAGCGCGGCACCTCCCGATTCAGCATGAGCATCAGCAGCATCGAGTGCTCGGCCAGCGGGATGCCGCCGTTGCCCGCGCTCGACGTCAGTACGACGGGCGACGCCAGCATCTCCGGGGAGAGGTCGGCATCGACTCCCGCCGACGGGCTGTGCACCCAGCGCAGCCGCGGCGCCTTCAGCAGCACCGAGGGCGGTACCCGGCCGATGACCGCCTCCATCTCACCGAAGACGTCGTCTGCCTCGTCCAACTGTCTGACAAAGCGCACTTCCACACCGTCACCGGCGGCGTCGACGAGGTCCTGCCTCTCCTTGCCGACGACAACGATGATCATTTAAGCCCCGTGGTGGCGATACCGCGGATCAGGTACTTCTGGGCGACCGCGAAGAAGATCAGGATCGGAATCAGCGACAGCAACGACATGGCGAACAGCATGCCCACCCCACTCTGGGTCTCGGAGTCGACCATGGAGTTCAGCGCCACCGGCACGGTGAACACCTGCGTCCTGGTCAGGTAGATCAACGGTACGAAGAAGTCGTTCCAGGTCCAGATGAAGGTGAAGATCGTCGTCGTCACCAACGCGGGTCGCATCAGCGGCAGGACGACGTACCAGAACGTCAGGAACGGGCCGGCCCCGTCGATCCAGGCGGCCCGGTCGAGCTCACGCGGCAGGGTCCGGATGAACTGCACCATCAAGAAGACGAAGAACGCGTCGGTGGCCAGGAACTTCGGGATCAGCAGCGGCCAGTAGGTGTTCACCAGGCCGAGCTGGGAGAAGAAGATGTACTGCGGGATCACCAGCACGTGGAACGGCAGCATCACCGAGGCCAGGGTGATCGCGAAGTACACCTTCCGCATCTTGAACTGCAGCCGGGCCAGCGCGTACGCCGTCAACGAGCAGGAGAACAGGTTGCCGACGATCGACCCGATGGTGACCAGCAGCGAATTGACGAAGAACACCGAGAACGGCCTGTTCAGCGCGTGCCAGCCGTCCTTGAAGTTGTCGAACGTGAGGTCCGTCGGGATGACGCCCGGCTCGGTCAGGATCTGGTCGGCCGGTTTGAACGCGCTCACCACCATCCAGACCAGCGGATAGATCATGAACGCCACGAACACCAGCAGCCCGGCATGCTTGAACGCGGACCGGATCCGGCGCTGCCGGATCGGCGCCGGGCTGCTGATCACCTCACCCGCGGACAGTGTCTGTGCTGCAGTTGGGGTCGCCATCAGCTGTCTCCGTAGAAAACCCAGTACTTCGAGACCAGGAAGTGCAGCGCGGTGATCGCCGCGATCGCGACCATCAGCACCCAGGCCAGTGCGGACGCATAACCCATGTCGAAGGCAACGAATCCCTGCTGGTACACGTACAGCGTGTAGAACAATGTCGAGTTCGCCGGGCCACCGGTGCCCCCGCTGATGATGTGTGCCTGGGTGAACGTCTGGAACGCGCCGATTGTCTGCAATATCAGATTGAAGAAGATGATCGGCGTCAGCAGTGGCACCGTCACATGGGTGAACTGCCGCCAGATCCCGGCCCCGTCGACGCGAGCCGCCTCGTACAGCTCGTCCGGGATCTGCCGCAGACCGGCCAGGAAAATCACCATCGGCGAGCCGAAGGTCCACACGTTGAGGACGATCAACGTCGCCAGCGCCGTCCGAGGATTCTGCAGCCAGCTCTCGCCCTGGATCCCGATCAGCGCCAATCCCTTGTTGATCAGACCGGCATCACCGAAGATCTCCCGCCACAGGATCGCGATCGCGACACTCGACCCCAGCAGCGACGGCAGGTAGAAAGCGCTGCGATAGAAGGCCAGACCACTCAACCCGCGATCCAGGATCAGCGCCAGCAGCAACGCGAACCCGAGCTGCAACGGCACCGAGACCAGCACGTACGTCACCGTCACCCGGACCGACGCCCAGAACTGGTCGTCGTGGATCATCCGCTGGAAGTTCTCCAGCCCGGTCCACTCCGGCGCGTTCAGGATGTCGTAGTCGGTGAAGGCCAGGTACAGCGACGCGAACAGCGGTACGGCGGTGATGAGCAGGAAGCCGAGCTGCCACGGGATCAGGAAGACGTGAGCAGCTCGCCCCTGCCGATTGAGATGGAAGACCGGCTTCCGCGACATCACTGGGCTCGCTTGATACCGGCGGCGATCTCGTCGACCAGCTTCTTCGCGCCGTCCGGCACAGTGGTCTTGCCCAGCGCGATCTCCTCGCAGATGCGACTGGTCGCCGTACGCCAGGTGCTGGATCCGGGCGGCGCCTCGTACCGAGGCTTGCGCTGCGCGGCCCGTTCCTTCTGGACCACCGCGAGCATCTCCTTCTCGTCCTGGCTCGCGAACGCCTGGGCCTGCTCGGCCACCTTCGGGTTCGTCGGCGCACCCATCGTCAGCCGGACCGTCTTCAGCATCTCGGGATTGTTGACGTTGTAGTCGAGCACCTTGCCGGCCGCCTCGAGGTTGGCGTCGTCGATCCGCTGGTAGATCGCCATCCGGGGGAAGTACAGGTACTTGTGCCCGTCCACCGCCGTCGGCGCGATCGGAGCCGCGCGCAACCGGAACCGCTCCTTCGGGAACATCTTCGCGTCATCGATGATGTGGTTGGAGTTGCCGAAGTTGACCAGCACCTTCTTCCCCACCTGCGCCCAGTCCGGGCCCATTCCCTCCTGCTCGCTGAGCGACAGCGCGGCACCGGCCTTGCGCAGCTTCTCCCACCAGTCGAGCCAGCTGCCCAGTCCGTCGACCGTGAACCCGACCTGGCCGTCCTCGGTCCACAACTGCTCGCCCCGCTGCCGCAACCACGCCTCGAAGGTCAGGTCGTGATCGGGCGCGTACGGCACACCCTTCCGCTTGTCCGGATTGTTCTTGCTGTAGGCAACGAGGAGCTCAGACAGACTGTCCCAGGTCCAGCCGGGACCCTCCGCCGGAATTGTCACTCCGTCGGCCGTCGCGACGGTCTCGTTGTAGCGGATCACCGGGGTGAAGATGCCGAACGGCAAAGTGTTCAGCTCACCGGACAGCTTGAACGTCTCAAGGTCTTCCTTGCTGTAGTCGTCCCACTTCAGTGTCGGGATGTCGTCCAGCTTCCGGTACAGCTTGCTCTTGTGGTACGTCATCACCTGCGGCGACGCGATCCAGAAGATGTCCGGTACGTCGCGAGCCGCGATCTGCGTCGTCATCCGCTCCTGGAACGCGGTGTAGTCGGCGAACTCCGGCTCGATCGCGATCGACGGGTTCGCCGTACTGAACTGCTTCAGTGCCTTGGTGTAGTTCTGCTGTCGGATGGTATTGCCCCACCACGCGTACCGCAGTGTGACATCGCCACCTTCACCCGAAGGTCCGCCGCTGCTGCCGCTGCACCCCGAGACCGCCGCTACTCCGGTCGCGGTGCCTGTCGCCAGCGCGAGCTTGAGAAATCCTCGCCGATCCATCTCGCTCTCCTCACACACAGACCAGTACTTCGAACAACCCGATCTCCGGCACCCGCACTCGCCCGTCGGTCACCGGCAGCCGCTCACCCGACCGCAGCGCTTGCACTTCGCGTACGCCGTCCGGCAGCCTCAACTCAGCCGGACCGATCCGCACGGGCGGTGCGAATCGCTGGTCGGTATCCCCCGATCTGTTCAGCAGATGTACGACGGTCCCGGCCACCGACCGGCCGAGGACGATCTCCACCTGCTCCGGCAGTTCCGTTTCCATCTGCGGGCTGCCGGCCCCGATCACCTCGTCGACGAAGATGTCGCGATGCACGCTCAGGCCAACCTCGCGATAGGACTGCCCGATGGTCCACGGCAACAACACGACCCGGCCGGGGCCATTCAGTTGTCCGTTGCTCCGGATCACGCCGGGGTGCTCCAGTTGCACATGTCCGTGGCACTTCTCCGGCGGCCCGTACGGCGCTCTGGACAGCGAGAGCAACCCGACCTCCGCGTCGGCGGCCGGCTCGACCACGTGGAAAGCGCCGAACACCGGCACCCCGCTCTGGAGGTGCAGCGACCGCGTCGCCTCTTCCGTGTCATAACTGGCTCGTTGTCTGACAGGTAGACATGCAAGTCTGGTGCTACCGGTTGCCACGACAGCTCCGCCGGCGTCGACATAGCGATCGATCACCGAGTCGACCTGTCCGAGATCCGGCAGTACGACGACCCGGTACCGGCTCAGGTCGACGTCGCCCAGTCGTTCCTGCGGCAGGACGTCGTACGGGATGTGGCGCTGGAGCAGCGAGAGGTAGAGCCCCTGGAACTCCGCGGTGGAACCTGCCGACGGCCTGACCAGCAGCGTCTCTGCGGCCGGGACGAGGTCGGTGTAGACGTCTGCGTGTTCGCGATGGAATCTCGTCAGTTCACTGGCGACTGTCAGACATGTGTACGGGCTGACGTCGGGCGTCCCCATGATGTACGTCGACGGATTGGCACCGCGGGCGATGGCCTGGAGCAGGTACTGCGCGAAGTGGTTCGGATCCTCACTGGCCATCCTGTATGGCATGTCGACAAACCCGACCGAGTTGGTCAGCACGGGCACAGTCGGGCGATAGGTCTTCGCCGCGCTCACGCTCTCGCTCGTGCGGTGGTGCCACAGCGGCCGGCCGACGGCGTTGTTCGCCTCGTGGAAGACGATGTCCGCCTGATCGCCGAGCACCAGCGGCGCCTCAGGTCGCCGGTCAGCGAGATGCTGCCGGATCCGCGCAGTCAGGTCGGCCAGCACGCCTTTTGAGAAGCGCTGCCAGTCGTCGTACCCAGGTGAATCCTTGCCCGCCGGCAGCGGCTTGTCATACAAGCGCGCACAGCTGACACAGTGACAGACACCCCAGTAGCGGCGGCTGTAGTCGACCTCGTTGAACGACATCCAGTTACAGAAGAAGCCGTCGATCGGATACCGGTCGAGCACTTCGTCGAGTACGTCGAACAGCCTTGCCTGGTAGTAGTCACCGCTGGGACAGACACTTGTCAGACCGTTGTACACCTGATGCTCGCCACTCGGTGCGACAAAGCACCAGTCGGGATGCGCCTCGGCCCGACGGTGGTCGATCTTGGAGAAGTCCATCCGGCCCATCACCCGGATCCCCCGCCGTCCGGCCGCCTTCACGGCATCGCCGACGAGGTCACCGGACGGCCGCTCGGCCAGGTATGGATTGCGGGTCTGGAAGTCGAGATCGGTCGGGTAGTTCGACAGGATCCCGCCTACGCTCAGGAGCCAGGTGTCGGCGCCGAACTCCACCAGGTAGTCCAGCACCTTCTCCACATCCAGACCGGCGTCGATCTCGCGCAGGTTGGTCTGGAACATCCGGAAGGGTTCGTGCCACCACAACCTCATGTGTGCCCCCTTCGCAACGTCTTGTAGAGCGCCGAGTGGTCCAGGTCGCCGTCCCCGTCCGCAATGGCCGCGTTCATCAGTTGCTGGGTCGCCGCGGTGTTCGGCAGGGCCAGGTCGAGTTCGGCCGCAGCCTGGACGGCGAGACCGAGATCCTTGCGGTGCAAGCGAATCCGGAACCCGGGGTCGAACGTCTCCCGCACCATCCGCTCGCCATGCAGCTCGAGGATGCGCGAACTCGCGAACCCGCCCATCAGTGCCTCGCGGACGACGGCCGGATCCGCGCCGGCCGCCTTCGCGAACATCAACGCCTCGGCGACGGCCTCGATGGTGAGGCCGACGACGATCTGGTTCGCGACCTTGGCCGTCTGACCGGATCCGATGCCGCCGATCAGCGTGATGTTCTTGCCGAGCGTCTCGAAGATCGGCCGGGCGCGGTCGAACACCTCCGGCCGCCCGCCGACCATGATCGTCAGCGTCGCCTCCCGTGCTCCGATCTCGCCGCCGGACACCGGCGCATCCAGGTAGTGGCAGCCGAGCTTCTCGATCCGCTGCCCGAAGCCGACGGTTGCCGTGGGCGAGATCGAACTCATGTCGATCACCAGCGACCCCGGCCGGAGTCCCTCGGCCACGCCGTCCGGACTGAACAGGGCATCCTCGACGTCCGGTGTGTCCGGAACCATGAGGATGACGACCTCGGACCGCTCGGCCGCCTCGGCGGCGGACTGGCAGCGGTACGCGTCGACGTCGGTGTGGCCGCGATAGACCGAGAGTTCGTGGCCGGCGGCAATCAGGTTGGCCGCCATCGGCCGGCCCATCACGCCCAGCCCGACGAAGCCGATCTTCATTCGTTGCTCCAATCAACGTGCACGATCTCGAGCAGCCCCGCGGTCGGGATGACGATCTCGGCCCGGCCGTCGGCGATCGTCGGCTCGACATCCACCCCGGCGACGAGCAGGCGCGCTTTCAGCCGACGGTCGGGTACGGCGATCGACACGGTCTGCGGCGGCAGCGGGAGGGTCTCGCGGATCGGGCCGCGCATCGCCATCGGGTTCGTGAGGTTGACCAGGGCAACGGCCACACTCGTCTCACCCCGGTGTACGGCGACATCCAGCAGGCCGGCACCTTCGACGGTCACCTCGGGCGTCTTGCCGAGCGCCCAGCCGACAGCGTTCGCGATCAGCCGGCCGTGGTCAGCCTGGAGCGCTTCCCAGAAGATCGCGCCGAGATTGAACGGGAAGTAGACGGTCCGGCCGCCGTTCGCATTCTCGGTGCAGACCACCGCGGGCCGATCAGGCGCCTCCCGCTGATAGACCTCCTCCATCGGCAGATCCGGGAAGTCCGGGATGAAGCGGAACGGAACCACCGCGTTCATCTCCACCGCGTCCATCTCCACCGCGCCCGTCTCCACCCCGAGGATGCGGGTACCGCCGATGATCCGGCTGGTGCCCTCGAACCCGCGGTTCAACGGATGCGAGTCCATCAACGCGATGTAGTTGTTCTTCACCGCGCGACTCGCCTCGGTCAACCGAATGCCCAGCGCCGCTCCCAGGCCGAAATCGGCACGCGCTTGCCCGCGTTCGTCGTACAAAGAGGTCTCGTACGCCGCCACGACTGAGCCACCGCTAGCGATGTACTCCTGTAAGACAAAGCACTGTGCATCACTGAGTTGCTCGGCATTCGCGAGTACGACGACCTTGAACGGGCTGAGGCGATCGGCCGACAGGCACTGGTCGGAGATGAACTCGAACGGGACGCGTGCTTCGACCAAGGCCTGATAGAAGCCGTCCTCGTGATCGCCTCGGTGGTCGTTGCGGAGGTGCCCAGCGCGAGTCGGGTCGAGCAGGGCGACCTCGGCGGTGATGCGGAGATCCTTGAGCACGGGCTCGACGGTTGCGTGCAGGTTGAACGCCTCGACGATCGGTTCGACCCAGCGCTGGTCCGGGACGCTCGCGTTGAACTTGGTGAACCACGGCAACGCGCCCTGGGTGAACCCGTCGACGATCCACGTCTTCACCTCCTCGGCGGGTGCGACCGAGTCCTTCCAGCGGTGCTGATGATGCTCGGGACCGACCGAGGTGATCAGGCGTACCGGGCGGTCGGGGAAGACGCCGCGGTTGCGCTTGCCGTTGCGGCCGGCACCCCACGGCGCCTCGATCCCGGAGCGGCCCTGCTTGTCGATGATGAAGATCGGGTAGAGCCGCTCGGCCAGATCCCGGTCGAGATCGCGCGCGGCGAGGGCACCGAGGTTGGGGATGAACCGTGCGTGCGGGCGGATGTCGCGGACCGCCTGGTCCCAGATCCCGACCAGCTGACTCAGCCGTCTCCGCCGCCACTCGACGTACTCATGCCAGCCCTCGGCCTGCTCGGCAACCGGGAGCTTGAGGCCGGTGTCGTCGCGGAACAACCGACGAGCCGCCTCGCTGTAGGAGATGCCGTAGTACCCCTCCCACCGGTTGGCGAAGATCGCGTCCACGTCGTACTCGCGGACGATCTCGCGCGCCACCTCGGTGATGAACTCGCGGTGGTACGACGTGAACGCACACGTCAGCCAGATGTCGGGATGCGCCCAGTGCTCGAGCGGATTGCCGTCGATATCGCGAGCCAGCCACTCGGGGTGCGCGGTCGCGGCGTCGGCGTGGATCGCGTGCGGGTCGACGCGCGCCATCACGCTCATGCCGAGGCTGCGGGCGCCGTCGACGAGGGTGCCGAACGGGTCGGTGTCGCCGAGGTACTTGCTGCGGTAGTGGTACTCGAGCTGAGTCGGGTAGTAGGCGATGTAGCCGCCGGCGCTGATGCAGGTCGCGTTCGACTTGCTGTCCCGCATCAGGTCGAACCAGAAGTCCGCGTCGAAGTGCTGCGGATCGTCCTCGGCCAAGGTGATCTGAGCCCACCGCGTGGCCGCCAACGGCCAATCCGCATCCCGAGCCCCGACGAAGCCGCCGTCATCCACGTCAACCTCTGTCGCCCGCCCGGCCGACTGAGCCTCGTCCGCGGCTGTCATCCCGGCGCGGCCCGTCGGCCCGGCAGTTGTCGTCGTCCCGGCGGCGACCGTCGCCTGCCCGCTGGCGCCCGCCGGTGCGGTAACGGCGCCTCCCGTCCCCCTGGCGGCGTCCGCCGGACCCACTTCCGGCTCCGCTGGTGTGGCTGTCGCCTGCTGCTCGGGCTCGGTGTGCATCGCGCCTCCGGAGTCGGTCGGTTCCTGAAGATTGTTAGACAAGTTTGCACGTCTGGCAAGAGCTAGTGTTAGCCTTTTGTACATGGAGTACAGAGGGCATCGACTGAGTGCGAACGTCTCGATGCTGTTCACCGAACTGCCCTATTCCGAGCGCTACGCCGCTGCCGCGCAGGCCGGATTCACCGACGTCGAGTCGTGGTGGCCGTTCGCCGTACCCGATCCCTCGCCGGCCGAAGTCGATGACTTCGTGCGGACCGTCGAGTCGGCCGAGGTCTCGCTCGGCGCGCTGAACTTCTACGGCGGCGACATTTCGGCGGGCGAACGCGGCGTCGCCTCTCATCCGGACCGCCAGGACCAACTGGCCGCCAACGTCCGAGCGATTGTCGCGATCGCCGAGCGCACTGGTTGCCGGCTCTTCAACCTGCTCTACGGCCAACTCGACGACCGCTGGTCACCCGCGGAACAGGCAGATACGGCGGCCGCCGCGATCCGGTCCGCCGCAGGGGCCGTAGCCGGCTTCGGCGGGACCGTGCTGATCGAGCCACTCACCGAAGGATTGAACGGGCGCTATCCGTTGCACACGGCGGACGACGTACTGGCGATCCTCGATGGGCCACTGAAGGACGTCGACAATCTCTCGCTGCTCTTCGACACGTTCCACCTCGGCAGCAACGGCGTCGACCTGATCGCCACCGCAACAGCGCTGGGTGCGGACATCGCGCACGTACAGCTGGCCGACAGCCCTGGCCGAGGCGAACCAGGCTCAGGCTCGCTACCGATCGACGCGACCCTCGACGCTTTGAAGGCCGCCGGCTACCAAGGTGTCGCCGCCTGCGAATACAAGCCGACCACGGATACGCCCTCTAGCTTGGCCTGGCTGAGCTAGTCGCCGCGAGGACCCGCGCGCAGCTACTCGGCGCGGGCACTACTCGATGCGGGGCCTAGTCGTTGCGGGGGCTTTCGTCTGCGGCGACGCGTAGGGCTGCTGCGACTGCGGCCACTGCCGGCGTGCGACTTCGCCGCGTGAGCAGAAAGACTTCCCGACCGACATCGCCCTCGGCAGGCAGGCGGACCGCGACTCCGGGAGCGCCGTACCCGAGCACCAGATCCGGCAGCAGCGCACCAGCTCCCGTGGTGCGGACCAACTCCAGCAAGATCAGGAAGTCGTCCGAGCTGTAGCGGAGATCGGGTTCGAACCCGCCGAGCTCCCGGCACACCCGCACATGCATCTCGCGGTGCCCGGTCCCGGGCTGGCAGGCGGCCCACGGTACGTCGGCCAATCGCCCGAGCGACACCCGGTCGACCCCGGCCTCGGGATGATCGGCAGGCAACACGACCCGGATGCGTTCGCGCAGCAACCGCTCGCGATCCAGGTCGGCGTGCACGGCCCGCGGTTGCCCGTCGTACTCGTCGCCGACGACTACGTCCAACTGATGCAACCGCAACGCCGGCGCCGCCTGCTCAACCTCGACTTCGGCGGCCTTGATCCGGATATCGGGATGGCTCACGGCCAACGCTCGTACCGCCGGAGCCACGATCCGCAAGAACGCGGACTGAAAGGCCGCAACCCGGACCACTCCAGCCGCCCGCCCAGCTGCGATCGTCGCCAGCTCGGCCTCCGCCGCCTCGACCCCTTCCAACAGCACCGCGGCATGCCTCACCAAGACTTGCCCTGCAGCCGTCAGCCGGACATTGCGGCCGATCCTTTCGAGCAACGGCGTACCGGCCTCCCGCTCCAGAACCGAAAGCTGCTGCGAGATCGCACTCGGTGTGTACCCGAGCGCCCGCGCGGCGCCGTGCACCGTGCCACGGCCGTGAACCTCACGCAGCAGGCGCAGCCGATGCAAATCCAACATTCGTTCAGCATAGCTACACATTGCTATACAAGAACACGCGATAGACCTGAACGGTTGACAGCCGGGACCATCGATCTCGTGGGACGCCTCTTCTGCTTACTTTCCGCCGCCGCTTTCGGGGCGATGGCCGTGTTCGGCAAGCTGGCCTACGACGCAGGTGTGTCGGTGGACGCGCTGCTGCTGGTCCGCTTCGGGCTAGCCGGTGGCCTGTTGATCGCCATCGCACTCGCCCGCGGCGCGCTGCGCCAACTCCCCCGCCGGGCTGTATTGGTCGGGCTAGGCATGGGGTTGTTCGGCTACGCGGCGCAGGCCGGGCTCTACTTCTCCGCGCTGGCGAGAATCGACGCCTCACTGGTAGCGCTGATCCTCTACGTCTACCCGGTACTGGTCATGGCGGGCGCGATCGCCCTCGGACGAGAGCAAGCGTCGCGGCGGCGGGTCTCGGCGCTGGGCATAGCGCTGACCGGGATCGTCCTGGTGCTCAGCGGAGCGACGAGTGGCCGGTTCGACTGGCTGGGCGCACTGATGGCGCTGGGCGCAGCGCTCACCTACACCGGCTACATCCTGGTCGGCGACCGAGTGACCGCCGACGTACCCCCGCTCGCATTGACTGCGTTGGTGTGCACCGGTGCCTTCGGCACGTTCCTGGTCGCCGGATTCCTGCGCGGCGGCACCGACCTCGGCTTCGCCCCGATCGGATGGTTGTGGCTGGGAGCGCTGGCTTTGGTCAGCACGGTCGCCGCGATCCTGCTGTTCTTCGCCGGGATGGCCCGGGTCGGACCATCGGTCGCCTCGATCCTGTCCATCCTCGAGCCGGTGGTGACGGTTGTCGCAGCGGC
Source organism: Kribbella steppae (assembly GCF_004342025.1). Classification (GTDB taxonomy): domain Bacteria; phylum Actinomycetota; class Actinomycetes; order Propionibacteriales; family Kribbellaceae; genus Kribbella; species Kribbella steppae. Next base: position 517,039 of record NZ_SLWN01000004.1, read on the forward strand.
CGCGGTGTTCGGCGAGACGCTCAGCGTGATGCAGTGGCTCGGCGGCTCGCTGGTGCTGGCCGCCGTACTGATCGTGCAATGGCCGCGCCGTCAATCGTTGTCTGGACTTTCGGTGGGTTCGGCGAAGGCGACGGCAGACTTGAAGGTATGAACCGGCGGATGGCGTGGGCGGGAGTCGCCGCGCTCGTGATGACGGCTGCGGTCGCCTGTACCTCCGAGGACGACGCGGCACCCCCTGCGTCAACTCCGAGCGCGACCTCCTCGACGCCCACCACGTCATCCGCTCCGCCGACCACACCGGCACCCACGACGCCAACACCGACAACCACATCTCCCACGGCGGCGCCGCACCCGGTGTCGCTGCAGGCGATGATGGCGAAGAAGTACGACGGCCGGAACCTCCGCCTCGGCCGGGTGCTCGCCCGCAACTCCGCCTACACCCGGTACTACGTCACGTACTCGAGCGGCGCGCTGACGATCTCCGGCATCATGAACGTCCCGCGCACCCCAGGCCGGCACCCCGCACTCGTCCTGAACCACGGTCACATCGACCCGGCGATCTACACCAACGGCCGCGGCCTGATGCGTGAGCAGGACTACCTCGCCCGGCGCGGATACGTTGTCTTACATACCGACTATCGCGGACATGCACAATCGTCTGACGATCCGCGGGAGGGCGTGGACATGCGCCTCGGCTACACCGAGGACGCGATCAACGCCGTACTCGCGCTGCGCACCTCGCCGTCGGTCGACCCGAACCGGATCGGCATGCTCGGCCGGTCGATGGGCGGCGGGGTCACCTACAACGCGCTGGTCGCGCAACCCGGGCTGATCAAGGCCGCGGTCGTCTTCGCGCCGGTCAGTTCCGATGCCGCGGACAACTTCAACCGCTGGGTGCGGAACGACCGTCCGATCGGCGCGACCGTCCTGCGGGCGTACGGCGAACCAGCCCGCAACCCGGCGTTCTGGCGCAACGTGTCAGCGATCAACTTCTTCGACCGGGTCACCGAACCGGTGCTGATCCACCACGGCGAGTCCGACTCGACCTGCCCGATCGCGTGGTCCCGCGAGACGCTCGCCGCCCTCAAGGCGGCCGGCAAGACCGCTTCGATGTACACCTACCCCGGCGAGGAACATGCCTTCGGCCCCGCCTGGCCAACCTCGATGGCCCGCACTGTCGCCTTCCTCAAACAGCACGGCCTCTAGCAGGCGACCGGCTGGACCTCGAACAGGTTCTGCGCACGTACGGCGACGTCCGGCGCAGCCACGGCCTCACCCGGACGATTGCCGTAGGCAAGCAGCTCACCACCCCAGCGCATGCCCATGTAGTCGGCGACCAACCGCAGCGTGCCGAGCATCGGCTCGACCTCGGCCAGATCCTTCGCGGTGTGCGCGGTGACCGCCCACATCGTCTTCCCGGCCATCCGATCGCGGAAGCCCACACCCGGAACGCGCATCCACGCCGACCAGTGGTCGAGGTACGCCTTCACGCTCGCCGACACCGTGAACCAGTACAGCGGTGACGCGATCACCAGGTCGGTCGCGGCGAGCGTTGCCTCAAGCAACCTGCACTGGCCGCCGAGCGGCGCCGGGTACACCCCGTCGCCCTCGTGCCGTACGTCGCGGAACGGCTCGCCGACGTGTTCGTCCAGTCGGAGCCAGGTCTGGCCGACGTCGGCCGGCAACTGCTCTGCCGCCAGCCGCGCCAGCGCCTCGGTGTTGCCACCCGGCCGTGTCGTCCCCAACAGGAACAGGAAGTCCCGACTCACCAGCACACTCCTAACCATGCACGCGCAACTATTGCACGAGCATATAGTGCGCGTCAGCCGCTTGTCACGCGCGCTTGCGGGCAGAGACGGCGTACATCGTCAGGGAGAGGTGGAAGGCGCCGCGGTCGGCCGCGTCGGCGATGCCCTGAGCGAACGCCTCGGCCTCCGCGCGGGTGATGATCCCGGCCTCGAGAGAGGTCAGGTGCATCATCGAGACGAAGCCCTGGCGTGCACCTTCCTGCGTTTCGATCCAGGTGGCGGCGGTCTCGCCGGTGATCTCCAGGCCTGCTCCGGCGAGCAGGCCGCGCAGCCGGCGACCGGAGTACGGGTTCGCCGAGTCGACGAGGAAATAGTCGACCATGCGCTGGAGTACGGCGGGATCCGCCGGATGGACGATCGCCGTCGACCAGTCCGTGTCGATCAATGCGATCCGCCCGCCGGGCCGCAGTACCCGGGCCATGTCCTGCACCGCGCCGGCCGGGTCGGCCACATGTTGCAGCACCCGCTCACTGCGCAGCACGTCCACCGATTCCGCCTCGAAGGGCAACGCGCCCGCGTACCCGTCCACGAACTCCACGCTGACTTCCGCGGCACGCCGTACCGCCTCTGCCCGAAACCCCGCACTCGGCTCGACGCCGATCGCGCGTCCCGACGGACCGACCAGCTTGGCGAACCGGACGACGTCCTCGCCGGTCCCTGAGCCGACGTCGACCGCGGTCTCCCCGTCCGCCGGCGCCAGCTGGTCGAGCGCCCACGCCTTCAAGGTCTGTACGGCGGGCCGCTGCGCCATCACGTCCAGGATCATCGCCAGCTTCGCGGTGTCCTGCGTCTCAGCGTCCGCGAGCCTGAAGCTCCCCCGCGACAGATCGGTCCCGGACTCATCCGTCTCCGTCATCCCACTCCCCCTTCAGTGCGATCGAGAGTAGCGCCGGACGAGCCCGGGGCCGACTTGGTTGACCCGTTAGGGCATCGGTTCCCAGTCGTCGTCGCGCATCCGGAGGATCGCCCACCCCACCGCGGCGAACCCGACTGCCTGCAGACCCCAGCCGACGAGATCGAGAGTGTGACTGACCAGCACGACTGCGGCGATGAAATGGAGCGGCTGCGAGATCGCGGTTGCGACCGCGGCCCAGCGAGGCACGATGTGCGACCGCCACATCGCGATGCCGAGCAGGATCGTGCCGATGACGTGACCGAAGACGAACGTGAAGGCGGCGACGTCCATCGAACCGTGCGTGGCCTCGGCGGCCCGGGTGATCGCGGCCGGATCCAGTCCCGCCGTCCCCGCGGACCAGATGAAGATGTCGCTGGACGCCATCCACGGGAGGGCGAGATACCCGGGTACGACGAGCAGCAGTGCGATCGCGGTGAGCCAAGGGGCCCCGCGACGGGTGACCCGGCCGACGGCGTACGCGCCGGGGACCAGCGTCAGCATCCCGATGAACCCGAGCCAGAGCACGAGTGAGCCCCGATCGAGATTGTCGACAATCTTGTTGGTGATGGTCGCCGGGTCATCCACCGTGTCGTACGGGAGGAAGTACCGCAGCAGCGCGATCGCGGCCGGGCCGATCGGCAGGATCAGCGCCGCGACCCATCGGGATACGGGTCGTACGTCGGCTCGCGGCGTACTGGTGATCGTCTGTGTCATCGCACACCTGCCAGCTCGCGGGACGGCAGCAGCACCGCCACGACTCCGAAGATCGTTGCCGCCACACCGACTCCTGCGGCGGCGACCGCGGCCGCGGGGACGTCGGAGGCGAAGAACGCCGGCACCGCCAGCAGCGCCGAGGCGAGCCGCAGTGTGATGAGCGGCGCCAGCGGCCACCGCTTGCCTTGCCACGCGAATCCGACCAGCACCAGGCTGACCAGTCCGACGACCGCCGCACCGATGGCGATCTCCATCGGCGGGTGCTCCCCATCGGTCAAGACCGGCGTCAGCAGATCCGCGACTGACACCAGTGCGAGGACAACCAGCCCCACCTTGTTCTTGCCAGACATGTTGCTCTTGTCAGACATGTTTTCCCCTCTCTCAGGGCACCACTGTCTGGCAGTCACCTAGTAGGACACCTGGGCGCACATTCCCCCGCGACCAGGCAATCCCCCGACCCACCCGGGAACCCGATCCCGAGACGCCGGGACACTTCCGGGCGCACACTTCCCGTATGAAGGCCTCATACGACCCCACTCGCCGAGGCCTGGCGGGCGGGCTCGGCGGGTTCTCCCACCGGACCCATCGCGGGCTGGCGGGCGGGCTCGGCGGGTTCGCCGTCGCGGAGGTGATCGCGGCGCTGATCCTGTCTGCCGTCGTGGGGTGGGGCTGGCAGCACCTGGTCGATACGTTCGTGCTGACGAACGGGTTGATGGGGTTGACGTTCGGGCTGTGCGGGGCGGTGATCGCCTGGCATCGGCCGGGTAACCCGATCGGATGGTTGTTCATTGCCGACGGAATCGGTCACGCCACGACCGCGGTGACCACGCCGATCGGCCAACTGCTGGCCGATTCGGACGCACCGATGGTCGCCCAGCGCCTGGTCGTCACCCTGTCGATGGGGGCCTGGCCGTGGTCGATCGGGCTCTTCCTTCCGCTCGCGCTCCTGCTGTTCCCGACCGGCCGCCTGCTCTCACCGCGCTGGCGTTGGGCCGCGATCGGCATCATTGCCACCTCACCTCTGTTCGTCCTGGAGATGACCGGCGACGGCAGCGCACCGGGTGACGGCGTCCCACCCGGCTACCTGCGCATCTCGTGGTACGACGCTGTCCAACCGCTGTGGACGATTGCCGAACTCCGCAACCTCGTCGCGTTGCTGCTGGCGATCACCTGTCTCGCGATCAGGTACCGCAGGGCTGACGAAATGGGCCGTCGGCAACTCCTGTGGTTGCTACTGGCATCCGTCATCGCGATCCTGTTCGTGACACCGTGGTCCCTCATTGCCGGTACGCCGATCCTGGTGCTGCTGGCGATTCCGTTGATTCCGGTGGCCGTCGCGGTCGCGATCGTGCGCTACCAACTCCTCGACATCCGGCTGGTCGTCTCCCGTGCACTGACCTGGGCTCTGTTGTCGTTGGTTGCCGTCGGCGCCTACGCGGCCCTGGCCGCGATCCTGGGTTCGCTGATCTCGTCGCAGGTCGGGCGATCCGCCGCGATCACGGTTCTCGTCGCCTTGATCATCGCCCCGATCCTGCCGCGACTGCAGCGACTCGTCGATCGAGCCCTGTACGGCGACCGCCGCGACCCGGCCCGGATCGCGTCCCGCGTCGGCGAGCAACTGTCGGCCGGCCTGCCCGGCGTCGTCGCCTCCATCCGCTCGGCCCTCCGCTTCCCGTACGTCGCTCTGATTGTCGACAATGCGATCGTCGCCTCGGACGGTATGGCGCCGGCGAACGTCGTACCGCTGGAGCTCGAGTACGGCGGGACCACGGTCGGCTTGCTGAGCATCGGTCTGAGGTCAGGTGAGTCGGAGTTGTCGTCGACCGACCGCAATGTGATCGGGCTGGTCGCCGTACCGCTCGCCGTCGCCGTGCACGCGACCCGGCTGTCGGCCGAACTGCAGTCGTCTCGCGAGAAGCTGGTCTCGGCGCGCGAGGAGGAACGCCGTCGCCTCCGCCGCGACCTGCACGACGGCCTCGGTCCGACGCTCACCGGCGTCGCCTTCACCGCCGACGCGGCCGCCAACCTGATATCCACCGACACGGACCAGGCACGCAACCTTCTCAGCACGTTGCGCAGTGATACTCGTATGGCAATTGCCGATGTACGACGACTAGTCGACGACCTGCGACCGCCTGCGCTGGACGAACTCGGCCTGGTCGGAGCACTGCGGCAGCGCGCGGATCAGCTGTCGTTCCGGGCGGATGGGGCGTCGATCCAGGTGGAGGTCTCGGCGGATGGATTGCCGGCTCTGCCTGCGGCTCTGGAGGTTGCGGCGTATCGGATTGCTACCGAGGCGCTCACGAACATTGTCAGACACTCGCACGCGACATACGCCGTACTAGCGTTGCGCTGTGACGACGGATTGGAGATCCAGGTGACCGACGACGGACCGCCGAACGGCGAGTGGCGTCCCGGCGTCGGCCTGCACGCGATGCGGGAACGCGCCGCCGAGCTCGGCGGTCGGTTCGAGGCGGGGCCGTCGCCTACTGGAGGCGTCGTGCGGGCGAGTTTTCCCTTGGAGAACACATGATTCGCGTGGTGCTGGCTGATGATCATCCGGTCGTCCGGGCAGGGCTGGCGGCCTTGCTCACGTCGTTGCCGGGGATCGAGGTCGTGGGAGTCGCCGCGACCGGCCGCGAGGCGATCCGCGAGGTGATCACGTCGCGCCCGGACGTCGCCGTACTCGATCTGCAGATGCCCGACCTCGACGGTTTCGCGGCGACTCGTGAGTTGGCCCGGTCGGCGCCGGAGGTCGCCGTACTGGTGCTGACGATGTTCGAGGACGACGACTCGGTCTTCGCCGCGATGCGCGCCGGCGCCCGCGGCTACCTGGTCAAAGGCGCCGAGCAGGACGAGATCGCCCGGGCCATCCGCGCCGTCGCCGCCGGCGAAGCGATCTTCGGTCCTGGCGTCGCCCGCCGCGTCCTGAGCTTCTTCTCCGCACCACCGCCCGCCGCGGATCCGTTCCCCGAGCTCACCACCCGGGAACGCGAGATCCTCAACCTGCTCGCCGCCGGCCTGTCCAACACGGCTATCGCCAACCGCCTCAACCTCGCCGCCAAGACGGTCGCCAACAACGTCTCCGCCATCTTCACCAAACTCGGCATCGCCGACCGCGCCACCGCCATCATCCAGGCCCGCAACGCCGGCTTGGGCACCGAGCAGCCCTGAGGTTTCCGGAAGAAAGGTGGCGCCGCTCTGTGACGCCTAGGTTCCGGAAAGCGCGGAGGGCTGTCAGCTGATTGCGCGGAGGTAGCGGTTGCCGATGGTTTTGAGGTGCTGGACGAGTTCGGGTGGGTCGTCGACGTGGAAGTCGAGGCCGAGCATGCCGATGTAGACAGCAACGATCTCGAGGGACTCGGCGCCGGTGACGAGGACGCTGGTGTTGTCGTCGACGGACTCGACCACGCCGACGGCGGCGTGGATTCGGGACAGGACGTCCTGGGCGGGAGCGAAGACCGTGATGCGGGCGTGGACCTTCCACCCCGTCGTCGCGACGTCCCGCAGTACGAAATCGGTGTAGTCGTCGCCGGGCATCGGACGCGGCTTGTAGCGACGACCTGTTGCCATCCGCAACGACATCCAGTCGACGCGATAGGTGTGCCAGGCGTCGGCCTCGTCTCGCGCGACCAGGTACCAGTACCGCTGCCAGCTCACCAACCGATACGGCTCCACCAGGATGGGCAGATCGGATCCGCTGCCCGACCCCGGGCCACGGATCGGGGCGCCGACAGGCACGGAGTAGTCGAAGCGCAGGTAATGCTCGTCCCGGATACAGGCCGCGACCGCCGTCAGGACCGCCGGGTCGATCTCGGGATCCGGCACATTGGACCCGGTGTTGTCCGGGCCTTTCTCCATCGTGCTGTGGATCGCGTTCACCTGCCGCCGGAGCCGATGTGGCAGCACCTGCTCCAGCTTCGTCAACGCCCGCGCACTGCTCTCCGCCATCCCGACAACGCCCGCGCCCGTCCGCAGACCAACGGCGACCGCGACGGCCTCCTCGTCGTCCAGGAGTAGCGGCGGCAGCTTGGCACCGACCCCGAGTTGGTAGTGCCCGGCCGGCCCACGGGTCGCATCGACCGGGTAACCGAGTTCGCGCAGCCGGTCGATGTCGTTCCGGATGGTCCGCGTGGTGACTTCCAGCCGCTCCGCCAACTCAGCACCGGTCCAGGCCGGCCGGGTCTGCAGCAACGCCAGCAACGAGAGCAATCGCGACGAAGTTTCGAGCATGCCAAGAATCATCGCACAAACAGGAACGTAATGTTCCTATTAGGGGCATAGCTTGAAGCCATGAACAACAACGAGAGCATCCGGCCCTTCACCGTCGACATCGCCCAGGCTGACCTGGACGATCTGCTCGCCCGCCTCGCGCGGACGCGGCTGCCCGAGCCCGTTCCCGGCGACGACTGGGACTACGGCACTCCGAACCACTACCTCCGCGAGATGGTCGACCACTGGCAGCACGGGTTCGACTGGCGCGCGCAGGAGAAGCGGATGAACGAGTTCCCGCACTACCTGACCGAGATCGACGGCCAAACCGTGCACTTCATCCACGTCCCGTCGGCGGTCGAGGGTGCGACGCCGCTGCTGCTCACCCACAGCTACCCGGGGTCGTTCATCGACTTCCTCGACATGATCGGCCCGCTGACCGATCCGGTCGCGTACGGCGGCTCGGCCGAGGACGCGTTCTCCGTCGTCGTACCGTCCATCCCCGGCTTCGGTTTCAGTACGCCGCTGGTCGACCGCGGCTGGACGATGGCCCGGGTGGCTCGCACCTTCGACACCTTGATGCGCCGGCTCGGCTACTCGTCGTACGGCACTCATGGCTCGGACGCCGGCGCACTTGTCGGGCGTGAGCTCGGGCTACTCAACCCAACAGGTTTCCTCGGTCTACATGTCTTACAACTGTTCTCGTTCCCGTCGGGCGACCCGGCCGAGTTCGAGAAGTTCACGCCGGCGGACTACGCGGCGCTGGAGCACCTGCAGTGGTTCCAGTCGGTCGGCGGGTACAACCAGATCAACGCGACCCGCCCGCAGACCGTAGCCGTCGGCGTCTCCGACTCGCCGGTCGGGCAGCTCGCCTGGAACGAACTGTTCAACAGCTTCGGCAACGGCACCAGCCTCGTCACCCACGACCAGATCCTGACCGAGGTGTCGCTGTACTGGTTCACCAACAGCTCCGCCGCGGCCGGTCGCTACCACTACGAAGAGGCCCACTCCGGCGCCGAACCGACCCAGAACCACGCCCCGACCGGCGTCGCCGTGTTCGCCGACGACTTCAAGACGATCCGCCCGCTGGCTGAGCGCGACAACACCAACATCGTCCACTGGTCCAACTTCGAAACCGGCGGCCACTACGCCTCTCTCGAGCGGCCGGACGAACTCACCGCCGACATCCGCAAGTTCTTCTCGAGCCTGCGCTGAACAACTCGCTGGAACAGCCCGGGGCCGCTGCGGCTCCGGGCTTCCGGCTATACATGCCTGAGAGTAAGACCGGTCGGGGTGAGCTCCACCGGCATCGGGTGACTGATGGAGCCGATGAACCCGTCCGGGCCTTGGTTGTGAAAGGCGAGGAGCGCCCAGGAGCCGTCCACGTCGCGGATGAGGCGACCGACGTACAGGGAATCGTCGGTGAGAAGCGTTGCCTTGCTGATGTCGAAAGGGCCGGTCGGGCTGTCCGCGACGACGGACCAGACACCGCTGCTTCTTGCGGTCTCCTGCCGCCATGGCGCCAGCTCCCCGCGGAGGCAGTTGAACAGCAGCACGACCTGGCCGTCGACGACCTCCACCTGAAAGACCTCGAGGTGCCCGAATCCGGCGCCCGGTTCGCTCAGCGGCGGCTGGACCTCCCAGTGCAGCAGGTCGGTGGAGCGGGCATGACCGACCACGCCGCGATCGTCGGCAGGACCGTGGCCGGCCCTGGCAGTGATGAGCATGTGCCAGCCGTCGCCGTCCGGATCCGGGTACACCCACGGGTCTCGCCAGGCCTCGTCGAACCACGACGTCCCGTCGTACTTCTCGTACCAGCGCGGATCCGCAGCTGTCACCGGGTTCCCGTCGTACTTGTGCCAGGTAATGAGGTCATCCGAGGTCGCCAGCCCGACAGTCTGGATCTTGTCACGTGCACCTGTGTAATACATGTACCACTGTCCATCAGGCGCCCGTACGACGGAGCCGGTCCAGGTGGCCGTCTCGTCGAAGTCCCCGGCCTCGCCGTGCACCAAGGCATCGGGCAACCGCGTCCAGTTCCGCAGATCGTCCGACACCGCATGACCGATCGACGCGCGACCGTGGCGCCGGTCCGGATCGTGCAGGGCACGCGAGGCGTACAGGAAGAACAGGTGGTACTCGTCGCCGTCGCGGGCGAACCAGAAGTCCCACACCCACGAGTCGGGCAGCTCCAGCATCAGCCCTTCACCCCCGCGGCCGCGATGCTGCCGATGAAAGCGCGCTGGAACGCGACGAACAAGACGAGCACCGGCACGGTGATCATCGAGGCATAGGCCATGATCTGTCCCCACGAGACGTTGAGTTGGAAGAAGTACTGGATGCCGACCATCACCGGGCGCAGGTCCTCGCTCTGCACGACCATGAGCGGCCAGAGGTAGGAGTTCCAGGCCGGCAGGAAGGTCAGGATCGCGACCGTCGCGATCGCCGGACCGGACAGCGGCATCACCACCCGGCGATAGATCGCGAACCAGCCGGCGCCGTCCATCCGGGCCGCCTCGTCGAGCTCGACCGGGATGCTGGTGAAGTACTGGTAGAACAAGTAGATCGAGAACGCGTTGGCCAGGAACGGCAACACCTGCACGTGATACGTGTCCAGCCACCCCTCGGTCAGCTGGAGCTGGAACCCGTGCAACTCCAGCCACGGCAGCTTGTTCACCCACCACACCAGCGGCAGCGCGAACGTCTCGAACGGCACGATCAACGTCGCGATGATCGCTGCGAGCACGACGCGACGCCCGGCCCACCTCATCCGCGACAGGGCGAACGCGGCCATACTGTTGATCAAGATGCCCAGGGCAACTGTCACGACGGAGATCAGCACCGAGTTGACCAGGAACCGCTCAGCCGGCACCCGGTCGAACACTCCGCGATAGTTGTCCAGCGACAGCTCGCCGACCGGCAGCACCGCCCGCAGCGAGGACAGGTCGGCGAAGATCTGCGCGTCCGGCTTGAACGACGAGATCAGCATGAACACGATCGGGAACGCGAACACCACGACCAGCAGCGCCCGTCCCCCTTGCAGTAGCGAAGTCCTCATGTCAATCCTTGTCCCGGGTCAGGAAGCGCTGTACGCCGGACACCGTCAGCACCAGTACGAAGAAGACGAGTGAGATGGCGGCCGCATAACCGGTCGACTGTTGCTCATAGCCCGTTCGCACCGCCATAAAGACGACGGTCGTCGTTCGGTCCAGTGGTCCGCCCTGCGTCATCACGCTGATCTGGGTGAACAGGCTGAACGCCGCGATCGTGATGGTGATCAGGATGAAGGTCCGCGTCGCCCGCAATCCAGGCCAGGTGATGTTCGCGAACGTCTTCCACCCCGAGGCCCCGTCCAGCGCGGCCGCCTCGTACAGGTCTCGTGGGATCGTCTGCAGCCCGGCCAGCCAGACGATCATGTGGAACCCGACCGCCTGCCAGATCGACATCACCATGATCGCCGGCATCGCTGTGTCCGGGTTGTTCAGCCAGTCGGTGCCCTGCCAGTGGCCGAACGACACCGCCGAGAGGAGGTGGTTCAGCAGCCCGTCCGGCTGGTAGATGAACCGCCAGAGCAGTGAGATGACCACCATCGAGGTGACGACCGGAGCGAAGTACACGGTCCGGAAGAAGTTCGTCCCACGGACCTTCGCATTGACCAGCAGCGCCAGGATCAGCGCGAGCCCGGCCTGGACGGGTACGACGACCACCGCGAAGTACGCCGTGTTGCGCAGCGACGCCCAGAACACGCTGTCGCCGAACAGGGTGATGAAGTTGTCGACGCCGACGAAGCGAGCCGGCCGAGGCGAGATCAGCCTGGCGTTGGTGAACGCGAGTCCGAACGCGAGCAGCACGGGGACCAGGAAGAAGACGACCAGCAGGACCACGGCCGGCGAGGCCATCGCGACGCCGATCAGTGTCTCGCGGGATCGCGCCGTACGAGCCCGGACGCGTCGGGCGACCAGTTGGCCGGTTGCGGTGGCATACATGTCAGAACTCGTAGTTGCCGTTGGACTTGATGTTGTTGTCGATGTCGGCGGCCGCCTTGTCGAGGATCTTCTGCGCGTCGCCGCCGGCCAGGATGTCCGACACCGCCTTCTGGAAGGTCGACGAGATGTACGGGTAGGCCGGCGTCACCGGGCGTACGACGGCGTCCTTCTGGCTCAGGTCGAGGAAGAACCGGTACTTGCCACCCGGCGCGAAGTTCGGCACCTGGGCCGCGGCGTCGGTGTTCGCCGGAATCAGGCCGAGCGCGTTGGCGTAGGCGACGTAGTACTCCGGCTTGGCCGAGAACTTCAGGTACTCCAGCGCGCCGTCCTTGGCCGCGCAGGACGAGGACATACCCCACTGCCAGGACGCGCCACCGATCTTCGGGCCCTTGCCGAAGTCCGGCGGTGGCAGGAAGACCACGTCGGCGCCGAACTTCTTCGTCACCGCGTCGGCCGCCCAACTGCCGTTCCACATGATCGCGGACTTGCCGTTCACGAAGTCGACGGTGGAGTCCTTGCCCGACTTCTGCTGGGCGTATCCCTTGGTGATCAGTCCACGGAACCAGGTCGCCCACTTGAGCGCGTCCGGACCGTTCAGCACACCCGTCGCAGTCTGGTAGGTCTCGCGGTTCACCAGGTCGCCCCCGAAACTCTGCAGCAGCGGCGAGTACGCGTACGGGATCCACTCGCCCGTTCCCGCCGTACCCATGTCGAGCGGGAAGGCGAACTTGCCGCCGGCCTTGATCTTGGCCACCGCCGCGTCGAACTCGTCGCCGGTCCATGGCTGGTCGAGGGTGGGAATGCGGATGCCGTACTGCGTGAGGACGGACTTGCGCGCGATCAGACTCATGGCGACGTCGTAATGCCCGAACGAGTACACCTTGCTGTCGACCGTGCCGAGGGTGCTCGGCAACTGCTTGTCGAAGAAGCCGTCGGGCATCTCGAGCGGCTGCAGGTAGCCGGCCCAGGCCCAGTTCGGGACGTTCGGCCCGTCGATGTCCATCACGCAGGGCAGTTTCTTGGCCGCGGCCGCGGCGGTGACCGCGTCGTTGTACGACGTCTGCGGGAACGACTGCAGCTTCACCTTGTACTTCGACTGGCTCGCGTTGAAGGCGTCGACCACCTTCTTGTTCACGGCGAGCTCGGTCGGGTTGCCGCCGTTGTGGGTCCACAGCTCGAGAGTGGTGACGCCGCCTTCGTTACTCGCGCCGCTGTCGGAGGACCCGGACGAGCAGCCGGTCAGGCCGAGGGCCGCGGCTGCCAAGAGGGCAACCAGCTTCGGGGTGCGTGACATGGTCTGTTTCCCTTCGTTCTCGGGCAGGGCGAAGCTGCCCGTACTGCGTTCTGCAGCGGGATGTCGGGTGAAGTCGAGGGGTTAGGCGACCGAGTTCCGGTAAACCAGCGGGCAGCTGAGTTCCACCTGGTGCGGGCCGTTGAGTTCTTGTCCCTCGATCCGTGCAATCAATGTCTCCACGGCCCACGCGCCCATCTCGTAGTGCGGCAGCGCGACCGTGGTGAGGACGGGCCGGAGTCCCTCGGCGATGAGTTCCTGGTTGTCGAACCCGACCAGCGACAGATCCTCCGGAATACGCAGACCGAGCTCGGCCGCGGCGTGGTACGCCCCCATGGCCATCCGGTCGTTGAAGCAGAACAACGCGGTCGGCCGATCAGTGGCCGACAGCAACTTTCGGGCGGTTTGCAGCCCGCCTTCGGTGTCGGAGCTTCCTTCGACCACCAACCGCTGGTCGAAGACCAGGCCGGCGTCGTCGAGCGCGGCCCGGTATCCCTCCAGCCTTCCGCGCGTCGCCGGGATGTCGTCGACGTTGTTGAGGAAGCCGATGCGGGTGTGCCCGTGACGGATCAGCTCCTCGGTCGCCGTACGCCCACCACCGACCTCGTCCGGAACCACGGAGGGCACGGACAGGTCATCGGACCGCGCGTCCAACAGCACTGTCGGTACGCCGTCGATCGCCTCGGGCAGCACGACCTCCCGGTGGTACATGGTCGCGTACAGGAACCCGTCGACCTGCCGCTGCCGGAGCGCCCGGATCTCGGCCGCCTCGAACTCGCTGTCGAACCCGGTGTTGACCAGCATCAGCAGCCAGCCGGCCTTCGACGCCGCTTCCTGCGCTCCGAGGATCATCCGGCCCGCGTACGGCGTGGTCGCGATCTCGTCGCTGATCAGGGCCAGCATCTGCGACCGCTGCAGACGGAGGTTGCGGGCCACACTGCTCGGCGCATACCCGAGCTCGTCGGCCGACTGTTTCACCCGTGCCCGGGTCGCGTCGGTGATGCGCTTGCCGGGCGCCTCGTTGAGGACGTGCGACACCGTGGTGACGGATACACCGGCGTGCGCCGCTACATCCCTGATCGAGACCTTGCGCTGCGACATCGTGTTGCCCAATCGTTTTTCCAACCTGTGGCGAACACTGTCCCGCGCCCGATCAGGGCATGTCAAGACCTCATGCCCAAACGTTTTTTCAGACTGCGCGACTGAACTAGCGCTTGGCCAGAAACGCTTGAAGCGCCTTCGCGTCGAACGAGGGTTTGTCCACCTCGATCGACTCATTCCCCAACGTCAGCCTGACCGTCCCCGGCCCATGACGCCGGCAGATCCAATCCCGCAGTACGGCGACCAACCCCGGAACCATGCCGTCGGCCCCGCTGAGCGCAACCGCCGTCGCCGGCTCATCCCCGATCCCCGCCTGAGTCATGAACTCCTGCTCAGCCAGCTCCTTCCGAAGCTGCCGAACAGCCTTCCCCACCCGCTCCGCATCAAGCCCAGCCCCCACCACCCGAACCTCAACCCAACGCCCTTCACCCATCCCCCCAGGCTACTCAAACCCGGTCCTGTGGATAACTCCATCCGCCCACGCTCGGCCTTTCCTATGCTGTTGAACACCTCAAGCGGAAGGACCCCCGATGGACTCCGAAACGCCGTACGTTCTCTCCGGTGGTGAACGGATCTGGGTGATCAACCCGGCCGCAGCCTCCGAGCACCTCCCCCAGATGCTCGAGCGATTTCGTGCCGGCGAAGCAGGGCCCTTCATCGTTGGGGACGGCGGCCAGCCCGAAGCTGTCGTCATACCGTGGGATGCCTGGCGCCGGCTCGCCGTACTCGCCGCCGAGACCGAGGAGTTCGACCACGTCTACGAGATCGCCCGCGAACGCCTGGCCAACGACGCGCCCTCTGTTCCCCTCGAAGAGGTAGCAGCCGAACTCGGCTGGGACCTCAGCGAGCCGATCGACGACTCGGACCTGCCGAAGAAGTGACCGTCCGGTTTCGGATCCTCGTCAAGCCACGGGTCCGACGGCAGCTTGCGATGCTCGAACAGGCCGCCGCGTCACAGCCGGGCAGTCTGCGCGACCGTGAACTTCGCGCCCTCAGGCTTGGTCTCCAAGCACTCGCCGAGGGCCGCGAGGAGGACTTCGCCGGTAAGCGCCTCGGCTACTCGCCCGGCCATCACGACCTTCGCGATTGCGCCGAGCTGAAGATCCCGGTCATCCCCGAGTCCCGCTACGGCAACGACCTCGGCCCCTCACACCGGCTGGTCTATCGCGAGTTCGAACCCGAGGACGGTGGCCTCCCCTACCGGGAGGTCGTCTGCTTCGAGCCCCGCCAGGCAGACCGCCCTTTTGAGGTCGCCGGCTCCCGCCTCCAACGCGAGGTCGGCCGCCCCGACCCTGCCCTTGCTCACCTCCCGAACCACCGACCCAGATTCCAACGCGGTGCCGCCGAACCCACAGGCCCTCCGCGCCTACCTCTCCCACCCGACCTCCGCCGGGCGTTGGCCGCAGCCTCCGGCGTCGCGCCCGCCACCGAAGCCGTCAGGCCGCGTTCTTCCTCCGATCAATCGCGGACTCGGCCGCGCCGCGGCGGTCCACCTGGTCGAGAGTTGTGACCTATCTGCCTGCTGCGCGGTGGAGTCGGGTCCGGGCGTGGAGTGACTGAACCAACGGGGGCTTGGCATCGTTCATTGGGGTGTGACGGCGATCACAGCCGCGACGTTCACGCCTCGATGAGGGAGGGAACAGATGGTGGCAAGAAGAGCACGGCTAATCGCAGCGGCCATTGGGATCGGATTGGCGGCCACGGCGACAGGCAGTGTGGCGACTGCGGGCCGGGAAGACTCCGGCAGCTCGCCGAACACGGTCCGCGAGCAGTTGTCGGGCTACGAGGAGGACCCGGCCCCGATCTCGACGAACGGCTCAGGTCGGTTCCAAGCCAGGATCGACGATAAGAACAAGCAGATCACCTATCAGCTCAGCTACACCGCACTCGAGGGCACGGTCCAGCAGGCGCACATCCACTTCGGTGGAAAGGCTCAGAGCGGCGGGATCAGCGTCTTCCTCTGCACCAACCTGAACAACGGCCCCGTCGGCACCCAACTGTGCCCCGCGGCACCAGCGACCGTGACCGGCACGATCAGGGCCGCCGATGTCATCGGCCCGGTCAACCAGAGCCTGACCGCCGGCCAGTACGACGACTTCGTCAAGGCGCTCCGGAACGGCACGACCTACGTCAACGTGCACAGCTCGACCTTCCCCGGCGGCGAGATCAGGGCCCAACTCGACCACCACCACAACTGACGCAACCATCACGGGCGGGCCGAACCGGCCCGCCCTACGTTGCGTTAGTCAAATCTCCGGGCCGCGCGGTGGAACCGGTTGCCGACTTCCTTGACGGCCGCGGCCAGCTCCGGCGCGTCCAGTACCTCGAAGTCCGCATCCAGCAGCCCCAACCACAGAGCCAACTGATGAGGGTCGTCCGAGCCCATCTCGACGATGCATGTGTCCTCGTCGACCACGTCGGGCTCGATCGGAATCGGCATCCGGTTCTGTACGTACGCCGCTGAAGCGAACACCATCACGCGGGCCCGGTACTGCCACGACGCCTCGCCGACAGAACGCCGTACAAACTCAGCAACATCCTCCTCAGGCAACTCGCGAGGGGTGAACCGCGGCCCGTTAGGCGTCTTCAACCGGATCCGATCCACCCGGAACGTCCGCCACGCCTCCCGTTCGTTGTCCCAAGCAACTAGATACCAGCGTCTCCCCCACGCCACCAACCTATGCGGCTCCGCTGCCCGCGCCGGCTGCAACTCCTCGACGCCCGAACCTTCCGCCGGTTGGTCGGTCCCTTCTGCTCGACTTCCCCAGGCCCCTCCAACCGACCCGCCCGCGTAGTCGAACCGCAATCCCTCCCGATCCCGAACCGCGGCAGCGATCGCCGTCAACACCTCGGCATCAACCCGCGCCCCACCGCCGCCCACCGCAACCGTCGCCCCCGCCAACGTCTGCACCCGATGGCGCAACCGCGAAGGCAGAACCTGCTCCAACTTCACCAACGCCCGAACCGACGTCTCCTCGATCCCCGCAATCCCACCCGCAGCCGCCGACCTCAACCCGACCGCAACAGCCACCGCCTCGTCGTCATCCAGCAACAATGGCGGCAACTCCGCACCAGCGCCCAACCGATACCCACCGGCCACCCCCGGCCGCGCCTCCACCGGATACCCCAAGCCCCGCAGCCGCTCCACATCAGTCCGAAGCGTCCGAGTCGACACCCCTAGCCGCCCGGCAAGGTCAGCCCCCGACCAATCCCGCCGTACCTGCAACAGCGACAACAACCGCAACAACCGAGCCGACGTCTCCAACATCCCGCCATCGTCCCACCGATAGCGGAAGACTCCCTTCCGCAATCAGCCAAGCGGTCCACGCTGACGACCGACCCACCAGGCGTTCCGGCAGGTACGGGCCTGTCCTGTGCGCCCACCACACCTGTTGGGCGAGCAGTGTGTCTTCCTACGACATGGAACAGCGTTCGCGGTGCACCTAGCTTCCAGCCATGGATCCAAGCAACGCGCCCGGACGCGACTCCGGGGCGGTGATCGAGACCACCGGACTGAGCAAGAGCTTCCGCGGCTTCACCGCCGTCGACGGGGTCGACCTCACCGTCTCGGAAGGTGACGTGCATGCGCTGGTCGGACCGAACGGCGCGGGCAAGACAACGCTGTTCAACCTGTTGACCGGCTTCCTCAAACCGAGCGCCGGCCAGATCAGACTCAGCGGCCGGGACATCACCGGCTCGTCGCCGGAACGGATCGCGCGGCTGGGTGTGGCTCGCTCGTTCCAGATCACCAACTTGTTCGAGCAGTTGACACTGCAGCAGCACGTCGAGCTTGCGCTGATGGGTACGACGAAGCTCGGCCACCGGTTCTGGGTGTCCGACCGGGTGCTGGCCAAGTTCGCGGACCGCGCGGGCGAACTCCTCGACGAGGTCGGGCTCGCCAGGCAGCGCGACGTACCGGCTGGAACCCTCGCCTACGGGCAGAAGCGCGCACTCGAGCTCGCCCTCGCCCTTGCTCTCGATCCCGCTGTGCTGCTGCTCGACGAGCCGACGGCCGGCATGGGGATGGAGGACGTCGAGCGAACAGTCGAGCTCGTCAAGCGGATCCGCGCGAACCGGACGGTCGTTCTCGTCGAGCACAACATGAGCGTCGTCGCAGGTCTCGCGGACCGGGTCACGGTGCTGCAGTTCGGGCGGATCCTGACCGAGGGCACGTACGACGAAGTGCGCAACGACCCGCGGGTGATCGAGGCGTACCTGGGTGGTGAGTCCGCTGCTTAGCGTTCAGGGCATCAATGCGTCGTACGGCGAAGCGCAGGTACTGCGGGACGTATCGCTCGACGTGGCAGCCGGCGAGGTGGTCACGCTGGTCGGCCGCAACGGCGCCGGGAAGACCACGCTGCTCCGGTGCTTGATGGGACTGCATCGGCCGACCTCGGGAACCATCACCTTCGACGGCACGGACATCACTGGCCTGCCGGCTCACCGGCGTACCCGTCGAGGTCTGGGACTCGTTCCGGACGACCGCGGGATCTTCGCCAGTCTGAGCGTCGAGGAGAACCTCAGGCTGCCACCCCCTGTCAGCGGCAGCGCTTGGTCGATGGATCGCGTCTACGAGTCGTTCCCGGTGTTGAAGGAACGCCGCAAGTTCCCTGGTACAAAGCTTTCCGGCGGCGAGCAGCAGATGCTCGCCATCGCCCGCGTACTGCGGATGGGCGCCACGCTCCTGCTGTGCGATGAGCCGACCGAAGGTCTTTCGCCGGTGCTCGTGTACCAGATCGGCGACATCCTGCGCGACATCAAGGCGGCCGGGGTGACGGTGCTGCTCGTCGAGCAGAACGTCCGGTTCGCGTCAACCGTTGCTGACCGCCACTATCTGCTCGCCCAAGGCCGGGTCGCGCAGACGCTGGACAACGCCGAAGTGCAAGAGCGAGAGCACGAACTGCTCGAGTATCTCGGCATCTAACGCACCATCGGAGGAGAACCCCATGCGACGAAACCTCATCCCGGCGATCTCGACCCTGGCCGTCGTCTCGCTGCTGGCAGCCTGCGGCGGCGGGGCGGGCGGCCCATCCGGTGGCGGCGGGAAGGTCAGCGACGACAAGATCGTGCTGGGTGTCATCAACGACCAGACCGGCATCTACAGCGAACTGTCCGGCCCGAACGCCGTCAAGGCGGTGCAGATGGCCGTCGACGACTTCAAGGCAAAGCACGGCGACGATGCCGTCAGCAAGAACATCGAGGTGGTCGTCGCCGACCACCAGAACAAGCCGGAGATCGCGAACACCAAGGCGCAGGAGATGTACGACCGGCAGAAGGCCGACGCCATCTTCGACGTACCGACGTCGTCCGCAGCGCTCGCGGTCGCCGGGCAGGCCGCGGCGAAGAAGAAGCTGTACTTCAACGTCACCGCGGCGACGACCGAGCTGACCGGCGCGAAGTGCAACAAGTACACATTCCACTATGCCTACGACACGTACATGCTAGCCAATGGCACAGGTACGACGGTCACCGAGGCCGGCGCGAAGAACTGGTACATCGTCTACCCGGACTACGCGTTCGGTCAGGACATGGAGAAGAGCTTCTCCAAGGCCATCGAGACGGCCGGTGGCAAGGTCGTCGGCAAGAAGTCGTCGGAGTTCCCGAACACCAGCGGCGACTTCTCGTCCCAGCTGCTGCAGGCGCCGGCCGCCAATCCCGACGTACTGGGCACCATGCACGCCGGCGGTGAGCTCGTGAACCTGGTGAAGCAGTACAACCAGTTCAAGCTCAAGGACAAAGGCGTCGGCCTGTCTGTCGGTCTGATGTTCATCACTGACATTCACTCACTCGGACCGGACGCACTGGCGGGCACGCGGTTCACCGACGCGTGGTACTGGAACTTCGACCAGCAGAACCGGGAGTGGGCCGACAAGTTCAAGGAGAAGACCGGCTCCCGGCCGTCCTTCGCCCACGCCGGCAACTACTCGGCCACGATGAACTACCTCGAAGCCGTCCAGGCCGCCGGCACCGACGCGTCGGACGACGTGGTGAAGAACCTGGAAGGTAAGGACATCAACGACTTCTTCCTGCGCAACGGCAAGATCCGGGCCGAGGACCACCGCGTCATTCACGACGTCTACCTCGCCGAGGTGAAGCCGAAGAGCGACGTCAAGGAGGAGTACGACTACGAGAAGATCGTGACCACCATTCCCGCGGACAAGGCGTTCAAGCCGGTGTCCGAGAGCACCTGCAAGATGGGCTAACGATGAGCGACCTGCTTCAGCACGCGTTCAACGGCCTCGTCAACGGCAGCTTCTACGCACTGCTGGCGCTCGGGCTGGCCGTCATCTTCGGGATGCTCGGCGTGGTCAACTTCGCCCACGGCGCGTTCTACATGCTCGGTGCGTTCGGCGCGTTCATCCTCCTCAACGAGGCCGGCATCAACTTCTGGATCTCCCTGCTGGTAGTGCCGCTTGCGCTCGGCGCGGTCGGGATGGCTCTGGAGCAGTTGCTCGTACGTCGGTTGGTCGCGCTGGATCCGCTGTACAACTTCCTGCTGACGTTCGGCCTGACGCTGATCTTCCAGGATCTGCTCCGGATGAAGTACGGCTCGCAGCCGCAGCCGTATCCGCAACCGGCCGGGCTCCGCGGCACGGTCGACCTCGGGTTGTTCGACTTCCCGGCGTACCAGGTGTTCGTGCTGGTGTTCTCCGTGCTCGTCTCGCTGGGTGCTTGGTTGCTTCTGGCCCGTACTCGGGTGGGGATGATCATCCGAGCGGCGACCGAACGTCCTGAGCTGACTCGTGCGATGGGGATCGATGTGGGGCGCTGGATCTCGCCGGTCTTCGGGTTCGGGATCGCGCTGGCCGCGCTGTCCGGCGTACTGGCCGCTCCTATGCGGGCGGTCAGTCCGCTGATGGGGGCGGACCTGATCATCCTCGTGTTCGCCGTTGTGGTGATCGGTGGCCTCGGGTCGATCTTCGGCTCGGTGGCCGCCGGGTTCCTGATCGGCATGCTGCAGGCGCTCGGCAATGTGTACGTCCCAGGACTGGCGACCACGTCGGTCTTCATCCTGATGGCCATCGTGCTGCTGTGGCGGCCGGCTGGTCTGTTCGGCCGTGAGGAGACCGCGGTATGACGGTTCTGGTGTTCCGCAAGCTGGCGGTGATGCCTCGGCTGTGGCGAGTCGTCGGGGTGCTCGGTGGGCTGGTGGTCGTGCTCGCGCTGCCGTGGCTCATCTATCCGCCGGTGGCGATGGACATCGTCGCGTGGGCCTTGTTCGCGGTCGCGCTCGATCTGCTGCTCGGGTTCACCGGACTGCTGTCCTTCGGGCATGCGGCGTTCTGGGGCACTGCGGCGTACGCGGCCGGCACGATCGCCATCGAGACTGGCGTGCCCTTTCCGGTCGCGATTGTCGGCGCGGCAGTCGCGGCGATGGTGCTGGCCGTTCCGATCGCGCTGCTCGCAGTACGGCGTACTGGCATCTACTTCGCGATGGTGACACTCGCCTTCGCGCAGATGGTGTACTACGTCGCGAACCAGTGGCGCGGGCTGACCGGTGGGGAGAACGGTCTGCAGGGGATCCCGAAGAACCTGTTCGGGCTGGATCTGTCGGATCCGTTCTACTTCTATTACGCCGGTCTGCCGATCGCTTTGATCGGGCTGCTGATCGCGTGGCGCGTGGTCCACTCCCCCTTCGGGCGAGTGCTCGTCGCGATCCGGGAGAACCCGGCTCGCTCTCGTTCGCTCGGGTACCCGGTGGACCGCTACAAGGTGATGATCTTCGTGATCTCCGCCGGGTTGTCCGGGCTCGCCGGCGGGCTGTATGCGATCAGCCACGGGTTCGCGTCGTTGCAGGAGGTGTACTGGACGACGTCTGGCAAGGTCGTGATCATGACAGTGCTCGGTGGCATCGGGACGCTGTGGGGCAGCACGATCGGTGCCGCTCTGATCGTGCTGGTCGAGGACTATGTCGCGACCTCGGGGATCCACATCGGCCCGTTGAACATCACCGGTCCCGGCCTCATCACCGGTCTCATCTTCGTGGTCGTCGTACTGCTCTTCCGGCGGGGCGTCTGGGGGACGGTGGCGCACCTGCTTCGTCGCCGGCGCGACGTTCCTGAGCCGCACCTTAGTGGTACGGCGCCGGCGGTGGCTGAGCAGGAGCCAGTCGTGGCGCAGAAGCCGTGACATGAACCCTCTCCCGCATCTCGACGCGGGCCGGATCTACCGACTCGCGCCGTTCGAGGAGGTGGTGACCGAACTCCGGAAGGCCTTCGCCGATGGTCCGTCGGTCATTCGACCTCAGGGTGTTGCCGCCCAGCCGTTGGTGGCGCCAGCGACCGCTCAGGGGTCGTATGGCCTGCTCGGCAACGGCCCGTCGCTGGCGCCCGGCAAGGGGTCGTCTGTCCATGGGTCGTACGTCCAGGGGTCGTACGTTCTGGTCGGCAACGACGGCTCCGCGGTTGCGACGCTTGACGGCGCCGCTTTGGCAGCCCGCCGTACGCCGGCTGTGTCAGCCCTCGCCACGGACGCTCTCGCGCGGGACGACGTACGACGGTTGGGGGTCTTCGGCACCGACGTACAGGCTCGCGAACATGTCCGCGCGATGCGCTGGGTCCGACCTTCTCTCGAGCAGATCGAGATCGTCGGCCGCGAGCCGGTGGCGACCGAGCGCTTCGTCGCCATGCTCCGGGGCGAGGGGCACCCGGCTGTCGTGGCGAGCGCGGCGGATGCGTTTCATGCTGACTTGATATGCATGTGTACATGGCAATCCGAGTCGTTGTTCGGGCTGTCAGCCGGTACTCACTTCAACGCTGTCGGGTGCGGTGAGCTGCCGGTCGGCCGAGTCGTCGACGATCTGGCCGCCCTGGCTCGTGGAGAAGTCCGGCGCGAGACCTTGGACGAGATCACGGTCTTCGTGCCGGCGGGACTCGCGGTGGAAGATCTCGTGGTGGCGACTCTGGCCGCGCGGAATGCCGGCCTCATCGACTAGGACCGCACGAGGCGGTGGAGCCTGAGCGCGAGCTGGATCTCCAGTGAGGGTTCGGCCTCCTGCCAGTCGCTGCCGAGGAGTTGCGAGACCCGGTCGAGGCGCTGGGCAACGGTGTTGACGTGTACGTGGAGATCATCCTTGGCGCGGGTCAGGTTGCCGCCGTTGGCGAAGTACGTCTCCAGAGTCTGGATCAGCCCGGTGCCCCGGCGTTCGTCGTACTCAAGAACCGGACCGAGTACGGCGTTGACGAACCGCTCGACGCCACGGGCCTCACCGAGCAGCACTCCCATGAAGCCGAGTTCCCGGCTGCTCGTCCCATCACCGCAACGGCCGAGCGCCATCAGCGCCTCCAGGCATCGCAGCGACTCGGCGTGGGCGGCCGGAACCTTCTCGGGTCCCGACACCGGACCCGCCGCGCCGACTGTCACCGGCTGGCCGATCGCGACCGCCAACTCCTTGGCCAGCCGCCGCGCAGCCGCTCCCGCTTCCTCACCGGGGAGAAGAAGTACGGCGCACTCCTGGTGCAGACATGCGATCCCGTCTGACTGTCTAGCAAGATGACTTGCCGCGAAAGCCAACCGATCCAGGCGCCCGCGGTCCGTCTGCGCGACCACCACAGCGAACTCGCCGTCGGTGTTGAAGCCGACCTGTCGCGCTCGCTCCCTGAGGGCATCACCGGCTCGCTCGCCATTCGTGATCAGGTCGGAGACCAGCTCACCGCGGATCCGGTTCTCGGTCTCCATCGCCGTACGCTTCATCAACTGCAGCAAGGCGGTGACCAGTGCTGCGCGTTCCAAGACCCGCTGATCTGCACCCTCCAGGTCTTCTCGACCTTGCAGTACGAGCGCTCCGAACTCCTCCGAGCCAGCCACCACGGCCGCGAACCACGTGCTGTCGCGACAGACCGCTCGGCCCTCGGCGCGCGACTCTGCGACGGCGCTAAGCCACCCGGCCGGCGCATCATCGGCGTCCAGCACGGTCAGGTGGCCTCCTAGCACCTCCGTGACCGCGGCTGCGACCTCATCAACACCAGCTCCACGCAACGCGAGATCTGCGAACCGGTCGTGGGCCTCGGCCGCCCGTTCCACCGCCTCACTGTGCCGCCGTACCAGGGTGTTCGCCGCATCAAGCTCCCGTACCGCGGCCCGCGCCTCCTCAAGCAGCCGTGCCCCATCGATCGAGATCGCCGCGTGTGCCGCCAACGAACACAGCAGCGAGATCTCGTCCCTCGCGAACGGGCGCCTGCTGCGGTCGGCCGCGAACAGCACCCCGAGCACCTGCGGACCAAGCAGCAGCGGTACGCCGAGAATCGCCACCAACCCTTCATCGGAGACGGCACTGTCGACGTCTTTGACATGATCGAACCGCTCGTCAGCGGCGTAGTCATCCGTGGCGTAGGGCAACGATGTATCGGCGACCAGGCCGCCCAGACCAGCCCCCATCGCCAGGCGGACCTGCTGGAAACTCGCCGAGACCACGCCCGCCGTGGCTCGCATGTACGTGTCACCGCGGTCGGGGTCGATCAGCGTCAGGTACGCGACATCCGTGTGGAGCAACGTGCGCGCACGCCGCACGATCGCGTTGAGCACAGCGTCGACATCCTGCAGCCCGGCGAGATCACCCGCCGTCTCGAACAACGCCTCGAGCTCGATCTCCCGCCGCCGCCGATGCTCCAGCGCCCGACGTACCCTCAGCGCGAGCGTCTTCGCCTGCTCGAGTTCGTGGAGCTCCTGTGGGCTAGCGCCCTTCGCGACCGCAGCACGCAGCGGCTCGTCGTACTCCTCGGGCGGGGCGTCGCGAGCAAGCAGACTCAGGAAGGGCGTGTCTTTCAGCGTGCTGTCCACCCTCCGTCCATCACAAACGACGTGCCGGTGATCGAATCGGCATGCGGACCACACAGGTAGGCAGCCATCTCCGCGACCTGCTCCGGCTCGATCAGCTGCTTGATCGCCACCGGCTTGAGAAGGATCTCCTCGAGCACCTGGTCGGGCTCGATGCCATGGGCAACCGCCTGGGCCTCGACCTGCTTCTCGACCAGTGGGGTCCGTACATATGCGGGGTTGATGCAGTTCGACGTGACCCCGTGCGCCGCACCCTCCAACGCGATCACCTTCGACAACCCCTCGAGCCCGTGCTTGGCCGCCACGTACGCCGCCTTGAACGGCGACGCCCGCAACCCATGCACCGACGAGATGTTGACGATCCGCCCCCAGCCGCGCGCATACATGTCCGGCAGCACCTGCCTGGTCAGCCGGAAGGGGGCTTCGAGCATGACTCGCAGCATGAGCGAAAACTGGTCCGGTGAGAAGTCCTCGATCGGACTGATGTGCTGCAACCCCGCATTATTGACCAAAACGTCACACCGCAGCCCCAACGCATCCACAGCCTCAAGATCCCCCAGATCCACTACCTCCGCCCGCCCACCCACCTTCTCCGCAACCCGCTTAGCCCCCACCCCATCCACATCGACCACAACAACCTCAGCCCCCGCCCGCCCAAACCTCTCCACACAAGCAGCCCCAATCCCCCCAGCCCCACCCGTAACCACCACACACCGCCCACCAAGCCCCAGATCACCCATCCCCCGACGCTAAGCACCCCCGACCGGCTCCAACACGTGCGCAACTCACACAGCGACCCACCTTGAGATGTCCGCCGCAGACATACGCAGACGCGGGCCAGGTGTCCGCAGTCAGCTGCCCGCAACTCGAGCCGCCTCCACTCGCCGCTTAGGCGCATCCGATAGCGTCGGACAGTTCGTGCGCAATTCCCAACGGCTGTCATTGAACCGATCGAGGAGACCCGGGTGACCGATCGTCCGCATGTCCTGCTCTCTGTCGCAGCGTCGATAGACGGCTACATCGACGACAACACCGACCAACGCCTTCTCCTCTCCAACGACGAAGACTTCGACCGTGTAGATGAGGTGCGCTCAGAGGTCGACGCGATCTTGGTCGGAGCCAACACCATCCGTCGCGACAACCCGCGGCTCCTCGTCCGGAGCCAGGAGCGCCGTGACCGGAGGCTGGCTACCGGATCTTCAGAGTCTCCGATCAAGGTGACGATCACAGCGAGCGGTGACCTCGACCCGGCAGCGAACTTCTTCACCGCCGGCGATGTGAAGAAGGTTGTCTACACACCCTCAAATGCCACGGCCAAGACATCGGAGGCTGTCGGCCACGTCAGTGACGTCGTCGACGCCGGCGATCCGCTGAGCCTCCACGTAGTGCTGGTCGACCTGGCCAAGCGAGGCGTACGGCGCCTGATGGTCGAAGGTGGCGCAACCATGCACAACCAGTTCCTGTCAGCCGGCCTGGCCGACGAGGTCCACCTCGTGATCGCACCCTTCTTCGTCGGCGACAGTACTGCGCCTAGATTCGTACGAGACGCCCAGTTTCCACAGAACCCGTCGAACCGCATGAAGCTGACCGAGGTCAAGCAAATCGGAGACGTCGTACTCCTCCGCTACATACCGAAGGGACCCACAGATGCCTGACCTCGACGACCGCCACTGGCTTCAGCAGGCCATCGACCTGTCCCGATCCTGTCCACCAACCACCACCGCGTTCTCCGTCGGCGCCATCATCGTCAGCTCAGACCGCGAAGTCCTCTCCACCGGCTACTCCCGCGAGACCGATCCCCACGATCACGCCGAAGAAATCGCCCTCACCAAGATCCCCGCCAACGACCCCCGCCTCCCCCACGCCACCTTCTACACAAGCCTCGAGCCCTGCAGCAAACGAGCCTCCCGCCCCCAAACCTGCACCCAACTCATCCTCGCCGCCGCCATCCCCCGAGTAGTCCTAGCCTGGCGAGAACCCACCATCTTCGTCGACTGCGAAGGCGTAGAACTCCTTGAAGCCGCCGGCGTCGCGGTAGTCGAGCTCCCAGACCTTGCTCAAGAGGTCAAGGAGATCAACGCAAACCTGTTGGACTGACTGAGCGTCGGCAGCTCGTCGACGCCTGCGGTAGGCGCACAGGTCGCCGCACGCCTACCGCAGTGTCACGTCGCGAAGCTACCTAGGGCCCGTGGTAGCGCGCGCGGCCGCGCTGACAATCGGCTCCGCCAAGCGACGAATCTCGTTCATCAGCGCTTGATGGTCAGCGTCAGCCTGATCGTGAACGACCGCATCAGCCACTTCGCCGTCGCCGGACAGCACTAGGAAACCTACTTCTCTTCGACCGAGATCTACGTTCACGTAGTGCGGGTTGCTCACCCACCTCGTGCGGACGCGTGCCAGCTCTTTCATGGTGCTCTCCAAACTGTGTGCTGAGATCGACTGGAATTGCCCGTCAAGCCCGGCCTGCACTCATGCGGCTCTGGGCGACGGACAGAGGATGGAAGAAGCGGCGCAACGCGTGCGCCGCGAGCCCGACACCGGGCTGGATAGATCGCCCGGCAACACCCCCGCTTACTGGTCCGTTCATCTGAGGACCTCGGAGCATCTGGGACGCCTGATCATGCGATCACCAACCAAATAGCCGAATCGAGCATCTGGGGCACGAGACACGCTTACTAGAACGTCGAAGCTCAGCAACTGTCGGCTCCGTCTGGCAAGCTCCTCTGCAAGGGGTGATAGGCAGATGGAGCCAGGGATCTACGACGCGCTGGTCACGAACGGCCTGCTTGAGGCGATCAGTCAGGCGAACGGACAAATGGCCGTCCTTCACAGCGTGGATGATGCCGATCAGCCCGAGGTTCTCGCTCGGCATGTGCGAGACGCCGTACTGCGCACTCTCGGCAGCACGCGCGATCAGAGCCAACGAGTTGCATTGGTCAACGACCTGCTCGAGCGCCTGGCAGCGCACAACGATTCCCTACCCGACGGCCAGCCTCGGCAATTGCACGCATTGCATCCACCAGCCCGGCCAGGGACCACGACGTACAGCGGCGCCCGACCAAGTACACCGCTGTCCGACGCCGCGCTGCTCACGAACTCACACGGTGAGCCATCGCTCGGACCTGAACTGCGTGCTGAGATCGATACCTCGGACGAGGTCGATCTGGTCTGCGCGTTCGTGAAGTGGTATGGCCTCCGCCTGCTCGAGTCTGAGCTTCAACAACTCAGGCTCCGCAACGCCCCATTCCGCGTCATCACCACCACCTACATGGGCGCCACAGATCGCCTCGCGCTCGACCGGCTCGTCAACGACTTCGGCGCCGAGGTAAAGATCCAGTACGACGTGAACCGGACCCGACTCCACGCGAAGGCCTGGCTCTTCCGACGCAACAGCGGCTTCGACACGGCGTACGTCGGCTCCTCGAACCTGTCCCGGGCGGCGATGTTGGACGGCATCGAGTGGAACGTTCGTCTCTCGCGGATCGCAACGCCGAGCCTTCTGACCAAGTTCGGCGCAACCTTTGATACGTACTGGAATGACTCGACCTTCGAGACCTACGACCCCGAGCGCGATCGTGATCGACTCGACGACGCGTTGGCGGCACTGGGCAACAACCGCACATCAGACCGAGTCACGATCTCTCTTGCTGGCCTCGAAGTTCGGCCTCGGCCGTATCAGGCCGAGATGCTCGAAGACATCGAGGTCGAACGCGAAGTCCATGACCGGCATCGCAACCTCGTCGTCGCGGCAACTGGCACGGGCAAGACCGTGATCGCCGCGTTCGACTACCGACGTCTTCGTGACGCCGCATCGCAGCGCGGCGAGCCAGCGCCCTCCCTCCTCTTCGTTGCCCACCGCAAAGAGATTCTTCAGCAGTCCCTCCGGACGTACCGCGAGGTTCTGGCTGACGCAACCTTCGGCGAGGAGTATCACTCAGGTCTCCGACCCGAGCGCTGGCGGCACGTGTTCGCATCGGTCCAAGCGCTGACGGCGTACGACGTCACAACGATGCCGGCGGACGCGTTCGATATCGTCGTTGTCGACGAGTTTCATCATGCCGCCGCATCGACTTATCGCCGTCTGCTCAATCACCTGCAACCTCGCGAGCTGCTGGGCCTCACGGCAACACCAGAACGCACCGACGGATTCGACCTTCGGAGCTACTTCGGCGGCCGGACGGCCGTAGAGCTACGACTGTGGGACGCGCTTTCAGCCGATCTTCTCTGTCCCTTCCACTACTTCGGTATTGCCGACGGCACCCATCTCACGGACCTGCAATGGAGACGCGGCCGATACGACGAGCAGCAGCTCGAGAATCTATACACCGGCAACGACAAACGCGCAGCTATCGTGCTGCGCGAGGTACGGGACAAGCTCACAGACCCGCAGGCAATGAGAGCACTCGGCTTCTGCGTCTCGATCGCACACGCCGACTACATGGCCGGCGTATTCAGCGAGGCCGGAATCCCGGCACGCGCCGTCTCGGGTCTGACTCCAGCCGCACAACGCGACCAGGCACTGCGCGACTTGAAGGATCACCGAGTCAACGCCCTCTTCGCTGCCGACCTCTTCAACGAGGGCCTCGATCTTCCCGAAGTCGACACAGTCCTCTTCCTTCGCCCCACGGAGAGCCCCACGGTCTTCCTCCAGCAACTCGGCCGCGGCCTACGCCAGGCAGATGGTAAGCCTGTGCTCACCGCCCTTGACTTCGTGGGTCATCAGCGCAGAGAGTTCCGGTTCGACAAGCGCTTCCGCGCCCTCACCGGAGACACTCGGAAGGGTCTAGAACGCCAAGTCGAGCAGGGCTTTCCGTTCCTCCCAGCTGGATGCCAGATCGTCCTTGACAAGGTCGCACAGGAAGTAGTGCTGTCCAATCTTCGAACACAGATCGGAGGCCGCTGGCCAGACCTTGTCACCGAGCTCAGGGCGCACGGCGACCAGAGTCTGCCGACGTTCCTCCAGGAGTCGGGCATCGAGCTCAGCGACGTACTCCGAGACCGCCGTAGCTGGACGGCCCTGCGTCGAGAAGCAGGACTCCACACTCGTAAGGGCTCGATCCATGAGTCAGCGCTCCTTCGCCGCGTGCGCGCGCTCGCCCACGTGGACGACCCCGAGCGAGTCCTCACCTACCGCCGTCTGCTCGATGACGACGGCCCGACGTACGACGACTTGACGCCAGCCGAGCGCACATTCGCCCGCATGCTGTTCTTCTCACTCTGGCCAAATGGCGGCGGCTTCGCCTCCTACGCAGACGGCGTCAATGCACTCAAGCATGAGCCTGCCGTACGAGATGAACTGCTCGAAGTTATCGACTTCGCGATGGACAACGCCCGCCACCGCACTCTTCACCTCTCCGGCCGACTTAGAGACTTGCCGCTGCGCGTACATGCCCGGTACCAGCGTGAGGAGATCCTCGCCGCCCTCAACTACGCCAACCTGCAACGTCGCCCCAGCACCTTCCAATCCGGTGTCCTGTACGAGCAGGAGCGAAAGGTCGACGCGTTCTTGGTGACCTTGACCAAGTCAGAGGCGGACTACTCCCCCACAACGATGTACAAGGACTATGCCATCAGCCCCACGCTTTTCCACTGGGAGTCGCAGAGCAATACGTCCGTCGACTCCCGAACCGGACAGCGCTACCTCAACCACCGTGAGCTAGGCACCAACATCCTCATCTTCGCCCGCCAATACAACCGAACCGACCTCGGCACCTCCCCCTACCTCTTCCTAGGCCCAGCCGCCTACACCACCCACACCGGCGACCGACCCATAGCCATCACCTGGAAGCTCGACCACGCCATGCCAACGGAGATGTTCCAAACCGCCTCGGTGGTCGCCTGAGTCTCTGCCTCAGATCCCCAGACGAAGCCGGCCCATGGCTGTTGCAGCGATGTCATCCCACTGAAGAGTCAAGTCCTTGGGCCGAAGCTCCACCTCGACTCAGGCAGAGGCACGCCAAGTCTGAACGCTATCTGTGGTTGCACGATAAGCACGCGGGTCCGCGCACTCGCATCGAGTCCGTTGGCCGGCGAAATGACGGCTCGGCTCTACGCGTTCATGGCTGGAGGAGGGGTAGTGCACCCCGAGGCCCGGACGGCAGCTGGGAGAAGGGCGGCGACCTCCTGTGCGCAGCCCCAGGCGAGACTGACGCCAGCGCCGCTGTGTCCGTAATTGTGGATGATCAGGCTTCCGATCGCTGATCGCTCCGCCTCGACACGGATCGTGGGTCTGGTCGGTCGTAGGCCGACTCGGTGCTCCAGGATCGTGGCATCGGCCAGGCGGGGTTCGAGCCTCACACACCTGTCTACGATGGCAGCCGCGATCGCATCGTCTGGGTCGCGGTTCCACACCTCGGGCTCGGCGGTTCCGCCGAGGATCACGTGGTCGCTGTGCGGGTAGATGGCAAGTAGGTCCGCTGCATCGTCGGTGTCGGCTTCGAGGAATTCCGTGAGGCCGGGGTTCGTGGCCACGACGTGGTAGCCGCGCACCGGAACAAGATCCATGTCGTGGACGAGATGTCTGGCGCCGATGCCCGAACAGTTCACAATCGCGGTCTGCGGGTCGGTGCTGGCCTGATCCAGCGACGTCAGCCGCTGGATGGTCAGAGTCCCACCAGCGGCTCGCAGTCTAGTCAGCAGGTAGTCGAGGTGAACGGGCATGTCGATCAGCGGTGCGCTGTACCGAACGCCGTGACTGTAGCCAGATGGCAGCTCCTCGGAGGCACACGGCTTCCGGTCGGGCAGCAGGCTGGCCCAGCCCGGTGGGTCATATTTCGTTCGGGATACCTCGATGCCCGTCGCCACCCGCACGCCTGTGTCAGGCTGGTCGGCGAGTTCGCGCAGGACCTTCAGACTGTGAGCGGCCCAAGGAAGGATAGGCCCGCGCGGCTCGACCAGCCAGGGCCCCCACAGCGCCCCGGCAACGGCCGAGGTCG
Source organism: Kribbella steppae (assembly GCF_004342025.1). GTDB lineage: Bacteria > Actinomycetota > Actinomycetes > Propionibacteriales > Kribbellaceae > Kribbella > Kribbella steppae. The sequence goes on from NZ_SLWN01000004.1 coordinate 548,757, forward strand.
TCGCCTGAGGCGGCTCGGCCGCTACTACCTCCACCCGATGACCTGCTTCAGCGAGTCGGACAGCGGTGGTCAACCCGATCACGCCAGAGCCGACGACGATTACGCGCTGGTTCATGACGCCGGCCTCCTGCCGAGACAGGCTTCGAGCGAAGGCAGGAAGTCCCGGACGTACTCGTTACGCTTGGCGCGCCGGAGCCGCGCCGCGAGCCTGCCGAGCACCTCAAGACTTCGAGCGGAGGACCAGCGTCTGTACCCGAGGGACGCCGAGTTGCTCCCGGGCTGGCATCCGTCACGCGCGGGGTGGCACTTCCTCAGCTGCAACACAACTCCTCCCAAGCGGTCGTGCCGGAACCACCCGACGAACTGCTTACCTAGTGCAACAGCACTGTCCTGAAGCCCTGTGACGACCGTCGGCGACCCCTCGCCCGAAATCTCCGCTGCGAGCTTGTAAGTGCCGACATCGAATTGGTGGCCGACATGGCAACGAGCCTATGGGGTTAGCAACCGCTCTGACCGGGCACGCGGTACGTCGTGATCGACAAGACTCAGAAGGATGAGTAATCGGACTGAGTGGATTCTTCTGTTGGACAGATGAGCGGTGGCGAGGGAGGTTGGAGGGTATGGACTTTACTCATCTTGGGCGTACGGGGCTGAACGTCAGTCGGATCGTGTTGGGGACTATGAACTTTGGGCCGCACACGGAGGTGACCGACGCGCACGCGATCATGGATGCGGCGCACGACAAGGGCATCAACTTCTTCGATACCGCGAACGGATACGGGCGGGCGATCTACCCCGGCCGGACCGAGGAGATCATCGGCGAGTGGTTCGCGAAGGATCCCGCCAACCGGCACAAGACGGTGCTCGCCACCAAGGTGTACGGCGACATGGGCGATGGCTGGCCCAACGAGGGCAAACTGTCGGCGCTCAACATCCGCCGCGCGCTGGACGCAAGCCTGAAGCGGCTCCAGACGGATTATGTCGATCTGTACCAGTTCCACCACGTGGATCGGGCCACTCCTTGGGAGGAGATCTGGCAGGCGATTGAGGTCGCCGTACAGCAGGGGAAGATCCTGTACGCCGGGTCGAGCAACTTCGCGGGGTGGCACATTGCTCAGGCTCAGGCGGCCGCTAAGGAGCGGAACTTCGCTGGGCTGGTCAGTGAGCAGTCGATCTACAACCTGATTGTGCGGGATGTGGAGCGGGAGGTGCTGCCGGCTGCGCAGGCGTATGGGCTTGGTGTGATCCCGTGGTCGCCGTTGCAGGGTGGGCTGCTTGGTGGGGTGATCCGCAAGGAGAACCAGGGTGTGCGCCGGCTCGAGGGTCGTGCGAAGGAGGCACTCGAGAAGCTGCGGCCGCAGATCGAGCAGTACGAGGCGTTCGCGGAGGAACTGGGTCATGAGCCCGGCGAACTCGCGCTGGCTTGGCTCCTGCACCAGCCCGCCGTCACGGGGCCGATCGTTGGACCGCGGACGATGGAGCAACTGGAGTCTGCGGTGAGGGCGGTCGACGTCAAGCTGGATGAGAAGGCGCTCGCACGACTCGATGAGATCTTCCCCGGCTACAAGACCTCTCCTGAGGACTACGCCTGGTAAGACAACACAACATGTACAGCCCGTACGACGTCACAACGTCGTACGGGCTGTCGGCGTTCGATCGACGTGCGTCAGCGGAGGTCGGCTGACGGATTTGCCGCTGCCGGATCCCTTTGCCTCACGTGCATTTGCCTGTCCGATCACGAGGTCCGGTTGTCAGGCAAGTTCACATGAACGCCAATGGCTGTCGTCGTGGTTGCTCAAGGACACCTTCGCCTGTGAGTTGCGGGCCGTGGCGGTCTGGGGTGCGAGAGGCCATGCTGAGATCACAGGATCGCCCTGCTGGGGGTAGTCGGGGCGACCTGTCAGTTGCCTTGGGGGGACGTGCCATGCAGGAGCGGACGAGGATTGTGAGTACGGCGGACGGCCGGGAGCTGGCTGCTTGTGCTTGGGGGGATCCGAATGGGGCGCCGATGTTTTGGTTGCATGGGACGCCGGGGAGTCGATTTCTGCGGGAGCCGGGTGATGGGTACGCACAGAACCACCTCCGGGTGTTTACCTACGATCGGCCCGGTTATGGGTTGTCCACACGGGCTCCGGGGCGGCGTGGCGCGGACGCGGCGGACGACATGCGCGCGATCGCGGATGCGTTTGGGCTCGAGCAGTTCGGGGTCGCCGGTGTGTCGGGCGGGTCGTCGCCGGCGTTGGCTGCGGCGGCTCTGTTGCCGGATCGGGTGAGCCGCTGCGCGACGGTGGTCGGGTCTGCTCCCTTCACCGCCGAAGGGCTCGACTTCTATGACGGCATGGACGATTTCGCCCGGGACATCTGGCTGCATGGCCTGGAGGGAGCAGCGGCACTCGAAGCCGACTGGCAGGCCATGATGGACTGGGTCAACGCTGGCATGCCCGAGCTCGAGGTTCCGGAAGACGACCGAGCGATGCTGGTGGAAGCGTTCGATGAGTCCAGTCGGCAGGGCTCAGCCGGCTACGTCGATGATTGCCTGTCGGACGCGCGGGACTGGGGGCTCTCCGTCGAAGATATCCAAGCGCCCACTCGATTCATGCTGGCGCGCGACGACGGTTCGGTTCCGCCCGCGCATGGAGAGTGGCTTGTGCGCCATATACCCAACGCCGAGTTGATGTGGGTGGACGGCGGCCACTTCGGTCCCCGCCATGAGGCCGAGATGCAACTGATGACCTGGGTCGGCCACGGCACGGTCCCGACCAGCTGAGTGCCGCATCTGCCGGCGATGACTAGGCCGACCGCGGGCTGTTGAGCGGCTGGAGTCCGCCGTATGACGGGGTCCAGCTGGACAGGCTCGGCGGTCAGTTCACGGAGACGAACTTGGTGTAGCTGGTGCGGAGGTAGCGGCGGCGGATGGGTCGAGATGGTCACGTGGCCTGTGGTGCCGGCGGTGAATTGGTAGCGGCCTTGCAGGATCCACTGGTTCGTGTCATCCGCCGACCGAGTCGACGAAGAGGTGGACGATTTCGCGGGGGTCGGTGCGACGCCAGGCGATGGCGAGTTCGGCGGGTGGGAGGTCGGGGACCGGGCGGAAGGTTACGCCGGGGCGCTTGTAGAGGCGGGCGTTGCCTTCGGCAATGAGGGCGATGCCGACGCCGGCGCTGACCAGTTCCAGGACCTCGTCGGCGGCTGTGGCTTCGGCGACTATGGCTGGCGGGCGGCCGGAGCGGACGTCCAGAGCGAGCCAGAAGTCTCGGAGTGGGCCGGCCGCAGCGGGTAGGGCGATGAACGGTTCGTCGCGGAGTTCGGCGTACGGGATCTCGGTGCAGTCGGCGAGGCGGTGTTCTGCAGGCAGTGCTATCCAGCGGTTCTCGCGGACCAGGACTCGGGTGGCAACGTCGTCGGCGGGGATTGGGAGCCAGACGAAGGCTACGTCGCTGGTGGCGTCGGCCAGGCCGGCTGTTGGGTCGTCCCAGCCGACCAGGCGCAGGGAGACTGTCCAGCCGGGGGCCCGGGTGCGGAAGCGTTGGACGGCTGGGCGTTGGAGGTCGCGGCCGACGGCGGTTTGCATGCCGACGATGAGTTGGCGCGGGTGGGTGAGTGCGCGTGCTTCGACGTAGCCGCGGTCCCAGGTCTCGAGCATGGCGCGTACGACGGGGAGGAGCGCACTCCCCTGGTCTGTGAGGGCGAGGCCGCGGGACAGCCTGACGAATAGGTCGAATCCGAGTCGGCGCTCAAGCGCTCTGAGCTGCTTGGACAAGGCGGGCTGCGACACGAACAGGCGAGCGGCCGCGGCGGTGACTGTCGACTCCTCGGCCGTGGCGACGAAGTACCGCAGTTCCCGCAGATGGGCATCCATAACCAATGGTTATACCAACAGGTCTTGGACGAAGTGATCACCGCGAGCCAAAGCTGCGTGTATGACAAAGACACTTCCCACACGCAGTCTCGGTCAGCTCGACGTACCGGCGATCGGGTTCGGTGCGATGGTGCTCTCCCCTGGCATGTACGGCGAGATCGACGACGACCGCGGCGTTGCGGCGATCCGGGCGGCCATCGAGGCCGGCGGGACGTTCCTCGACACCAGTGATGCGTACGGCGATGACGGGCATAACGAGCGGTTGGTCGGGCGCGCGATTCGGGGTCGGCGTGACGAGATCACGCTGGCTACCAAGTTCGGGCTCGCGGTTCCGGAAGGGGCCGAGGCTCATCCGTTGCAGGTTGGGTTCGCGTTCGAGGAGTTGCTGGTGAACGCCGAGCCGAAGTACATCAAGGGGTATGCGGAGAGCAGTCTGCGCAACCTGGGCACTGATGTGATCGACCTGTACTACCTCCACTTTCCGGATCCGCAGGTGCCGATCGAGGACTCGGTCGGCGCGATGGCCGAGCTTGTTGCTGATGGCAAGGTTCGGCACCTCGGGGTGTCCAACGTGACGCCGCAGGAGTTGCGTCGGGCGCATGGTGTTCATCCGATCGCCGCCGTCCAGACGGAGTGGTCGATGTGGCGACCAGTGGATCCGGAGTTGCTCGAGGCGGCGCGTGAGCTTGGCGTCGGCGTCGTACCTTGGAGTCCGCTCGGGGCTGGGTTCCTGACTGGCACGGTTGAGCGGCTTGGTGCGGACGACTTCAGGAACAACGCACCGCGGTTCGACGCCGACAGTCTCGCGGCGAACAACGCGTCGTACGCAGCTCTGCAGACGCTGGCGGCGGACCTCGGAATCACTCGGAGTCAGCTCGCGCTGGCGTGGTTGCTACATCAGGATGCGGCGGTGGTGCCGATCCCGAGCAGCCGTACACCGGCGCACATCGAGGAGAACCTGGCGGCGGCCGAGATCACGCTGCATCCGGACACGCTCGCGCGGATCGATGCAGTACTCGCCCGACTCGAGCCCGTCGGCGCGACGTTGCTGCAGGATGCACGATGAAGTTGCTGACACGAGTACTTGTCTTACAAGTCGCAGGATTACTTGTCTTACAAGTGTCCGGGTGTGGCGAGCCGTCGGTGAGCAGCCCGACCACCACCGGTTCGACTAACCGCGGTCCGAGTACCAGCGGTTCGACAACCGGTGGCGCGCGACTACCGGCGGTCCGACGAGCGGCGCGACTAGCGCCGGTCCGACAAGCGGCGGTCCGACTGCCAGTGGTCCGACGAGCGGGCCGGCCGCGACGCCGCCGGGAGGTGTGCTGCCGGCGGCGCAGGTGTACGTCGACGCGGTTGGTCGCCGCGATCTCGATGGTCTTGTGAACGCGTTCCACACCGACGGCCGGATCGTCGATGTCTCCCGGACGATCACCGGACACGACGCGATCCGGGCCTGGGCACGCAATGAGGTCATTGGTGGCACGTTGCAGGTACTGGAGATCGTCGAGCGACGGCCGAACGGTCAGAAACTGCTGGTGCGGTGGGCGCCGGCTGGGTCGGAGGGATGGCGTGCGCACTACGACTTCACGGTTCGCGGTGACCGGATCAGTGTCGCGGAGCTGCAGTACGCCTGAGGAACTACCGGGCGGCGATCGCCTCGATCTCTAGCAGCCACGCCTCGTCGTAGATGCCCGTGATGATGACTGTCAGCGCTGGAGCGTGGTCGCCGAGGACCTCGCGCCGGATGGCTGAGTTCTGGGCGCGATATGCGCGGTCCGACAGGAATGTCGTCACCTTGACCAGGTCGGAGAGGTCCATCCCGTGATGAGCCAGGGCTGCGGCCACGTTGGCCCACACCTGACGGCACTGCTCGGCAAAGCCCTGTGCGAGGGTGCCGTCCGGAGCCACCGGGATCTGCCCGGACACGTAGACCGTGCGAGCCGGTGCGGCGATCTCGTACGAGTGCCGGTAGCCGCCACCATCGGGAACGATCGGACCAGGAGTAATCACGCCCAGATCGTGTCAGCGCCACAGGTCACAGCGGCTCGGTGCGCCGGTCAGCGCGGGCGGTATGACAGACGGCGTTCAGCTCGGGCAGCCCGCCGGGTGGCTCGGGCGGTACGACAGACGGCAGACGGATCGGGCGGTACGACTGGCCCTCGCCGATGCGCGGGCGGCTCGCGCGGTGCGACGTACAGCGGGCGACTCGGGGTGGTGCGGCGTACAGCGAACGGCTCGGGCGGTGCGGCGCAGGTCGGGCGACTGGGGCACTACGGCGGGCGGCTCGGGTGGTGCGGCAGACGGCGGGCGCTCGGGCGTTGCGACGTAAAGCGGGCGACTCGGGCGGTGCGACGCACACCGGGCCTCGTGCGGTGCGACGCACCTCGAGCGGTTCGCGTGGGCCCGGCGTGGTGGGGCGTGGGCGTCGGGTCAGGGGTGGACTGCGGTGGTGGGGAGCATGCCTATTAGGGCGTCCGCTGCTAGGGACGCCGCAGGGCTGGTGGGGACGGCGACCGAGACCTGCCAGTCGGCGGCGGCGCCCGGGGTGAGGGGGACGGTGATGTGGTCGCCTCGTTTGGCGGCTATGCGTTCGGGGACGAGGGCTACGCCGAGGTTGTGGGCGACCAAGGCGAGGAGGGTGTGTACGTCGTTGACCTCGATGGTGACCGGGTGGGCGACGCCGGCGGAGGCGAAGGCTCGGTCGGAGATGGCTCGGGCGCCCCAGGTGGGGTCGAAGTCGACAAAGGACTCGCCTGCCAGGTCGTCGAGGGAGACCGAGATCGCGGAGGCGAGGCGGTGGTCGGGGGCGCAGACGAGGACCATCGACTCCTTGGAGAGAGGGCGGAGGTCGAGGCCGTCGATCGGGTCGCCGGCGGTGGCTACGAAGGCGACGTCGAGGCGGCCGGAGGCGAGTTCGTCGAGCATCGGGGTGGAGCCGCCCTGGCGTACTTCGATCTCCACACCGGGGTAGGCGGAGCGGAACTTGGCGAGCAGCGCCGGTACGTCGACCACGCCGAGACACTGCTCGAGTCCGACGGTGAGGTGACCGCGGAGGAGTCCCTGGACCGCGGCGACCGCGTCCTTGGCGGCTTCGGCGGCGGCGAGGGCACGGCGTCCCTCGCACAGCAGCGCGCGACCCGCCTCGGTCAGCTCGACGCTCCGGGTGTTGCGGACGAAGAGGGACGCGCGCAGCTCACGTTCGAGCGCGCGGATCGAGGCGGACAGGCCCGACTGCGAGATCGACATCGCCTCGGCGGCCCGAGTGAAGTGCTTCTGCTCGGCCACCGCCACGAAGTGCTCCAAATGCCTCAGCTCCATGACTAAGAACTGTAGTCAATCGAAGCAAAAGGATTCTCCTGTCCCGCATGTTGACGTTCCGGCCCCGTTATGCGGACGCGGTGGCGACCAGGATCATCTGGTTGGTTGTCACGCGGGCCGTGGCATCCCATCCCCGCCGCCGGAGGTCGGCCTCCAGCTCAGGACCGGTCCAGTAGCGCTTGGAGATAGTGAAGGTCCGACCGTCATTGAGCTCACGGCGTTGCGGACGGCCGCCGGTCGGCGGCGCTGAGTCGGGCGGGTACGGGCTGCTGTCGACGAGGAATACACGGCCGCCAGGGCGCAGCGCCGTACGCACGTTGGACCAGAACGCGTCCAACCGATTGTCAGGCACGTGCGACAGCCAGTACGTGAAAACCGCCACGTCATAGCTCGCGGCAGGCGGCTGCCACTCGAAGACGTCGGCCACGACGTGGTCGACCGGCGCCCCGCCGAGACGCTCCCGATTGAGCTCGATCACCTCAGGTGAGGCGTCCACTGCGGTCACATGGTCGGCGTACCCGACCAGGTGCTGGGTCCACAGCCCGGTGCCGCACGCCAGCTCCAACACCCATCCGGTCGGAGCGAACGATCGCAACGCGGCCTCGGCCTCCGCCACGTCCTCGAACCAGGCCCGTTCGAGATCGGACGGCAACGCATACCGACCGCGTCGCAGCCACCACTCGTCGTACTCCCCTGCCCTGGCCTGGTAGTAGGCGATCTGCTCCGCCAGAAACTCATCCATACCTCGCCACGATAGGCAGCACGCGGGCAACGGTAAGGTGTCGGACATGGCGGATGAGGAATTTCGGGTTGAGGTCGAGCTCGGGAACGACGAGCACCGGATGTCGTTCTGGGAGCGGTTGCGGGCGCTGGATCTGGACGACGACGCGCGGAAGCGGCTCGGCAGCCAGGTGACGGTGACCCGGGACGGGAACCGGATGTTGCTGTACACGCACACCCTCGCCGACGCCCAGGAGGCGGAGCGGACCGTCAAGGAGCTCGTTGCCGACGACAACCTCAGCGCCGAGTACACGGTGACGCGGTGGAATCCGGCCGAGCAGGACTGGACGGATCCGAACGTACCGGTCGGCGAGCACGACGCGGCCAGCGACGCCGCGAAGAACGCCGGCATGGAGGTGCCGGATCAGCGGTACGTCGTGATGCAGGCGTACAAGCCGGAGTTCCTGCGCGACCTCGGACTGTAGGTCGCGGTGCTCGTCCTATAGGTCGCGCTGCTCGTCGCAGGTCGTGGCCGTAGAACCTTCAGGGGATCCATGAACCAGCTGCCGCGGGCCCGCACGCTCATTTTCGACACCGACATCGGTTCGGACGTCGACGACGCCATGGCGCTCGCCCAGATCCTCGGAACACCAGGTTTGAGCCTGCACTCGGTGACCACCGTGTACGGCGACACGCTCCTGCGAGCCCGGATCGCGCGCCGGTACGGCGTACTCGCGGACCACGACATCGCCGTACATCCCGGACAAAGCGCGCCGCTGTCCGGACGCGACGTGTGGTGGCCGGGTCACGAGGGCAGCCTGCACGAGGGGTTGGACCGCGAATCCGTCGCAGAGCTGCCCGCGGTCGACCACTTGATCGCCACCCTGCGGGCGCAGCCGGGCGAGATCGACGTCATCGCCGTCGGCCCGCTGACCAACATCGCCGAGGCACTCCGCCGGGAGCCGCACGTGGCGACCTGGATCCGCCACCTGTGGATCATGGGCGGGTTGTTCCCACCCGGCGAGAAGCCCGAGCACAACTTCAAGAGTGACGCTGTCGCCGCCCGCGCCGTGCTGTCAGCCGGGATCCCGACCACAGTGACCGGACTCGACGTGACGCAACAGGTCAACATCGACCAGACCGGGCTCGGGCTGATCGGAGCAGCGGGAGCACTCGGCGCGGCGCTGCAGGCAGACATCCGGCAGTGGTGGGAGTTCTGGCAGCAGGAATGGAACGTGCCGCACGATCCCGTCGCGGTGCTCACCCTCTCCCGGCCCGACCTGTTCACGTTCTCCGAACCTGGCATCGTCGACATCGCCGACGACGGCACGAGCACCTTCACCCCCGACGGTGCCGGCACGATGCGCCTCGCAGTCACCGTGGAAGGATCGCGCGCCGCGGCAGCCATCATCGAGGCGATCCAACGAGCCCGAACATAGCGCGAGTCCTGCGGCTGCTGATCGGAGTTCGGTGCCTTGCGCATCGAACTGCGGCCTGTGAATGAAGAGGGTCCGGGCCGCGGAGTCACGTGCGGAAAATGCCGGAACGGGTACTTGTCCAACAAGGTTGCGGGACGACCCGGGACCCGTGGTCGACAACGGTTCGGTGACGGGCGCGGGCGACGGCACGTCTGGGGAACCCTCGGAGCACTAGTCTCGGCGTTTCGTTGCAGGCTCGAGCAGCGCGGTTCTGCGACTCTGACAATGCTGAGGGAGAGGGGAAATCGTGTCTCGTCGACGTGGTCTCGTTGCCGGTTCGGTCGTACTGTCGTTCGTTCTCGTCGGCTGTTCCGACGTGGCCGCCAGTGAGTCCAGTCCATCTGACACGCCATCCTCTGCTTCCAGTACGCCGACCTCTGCCACTCCATCGAGTACGCCGAGCGCGACGCCGACCCCCGCGCCGACGACCAAGCCGAAGCCCAAGGTGAAGCAGAAGCCGCAGTACTACGCGCTCCGGGTCGAGCGGCAACTCGACAAGCTCGGGTACCCGGTCGGCGACGTCGACGGCGACATCACCGCGCGGGCCAAGCAGGCCCTGTGTGCGTGGCGCGAGACCAACGGCATGCCGGTCAGCCGCAAGGGCCTCACCCTCAACGACGCGTACTCGGTGCTCAACGCAACCAAGCGCCCGACCCCGACGCGTGAGCCCGGGATCTACGTCAACAAGACCTGCCAGGTGGCGTACCAAATCGTCGGCAAGGCCTACAAGCGGATCGTCTGGGTCTCGACCGGTGCCCCCGGCTACGAAACCCCGAACCGCACCGGCAAGGTCTGGCGCAAGTGGGCCGGCGCGCACGAGAGCAGCCTCTACCCGGAGGCCTACATGTACGACTCGCTCTACTTCCTTCGCGACCGTCCCGGCATCGCCCTGCACGGCTCCCGCGTCAACTCCCTGGTCAAGTCCTACCCCGCCAGCCACCGCTGCGTCCGCGTCACCCGTCCCGAAATCAACCAGATCTTCAAAGAAACCTCCATCGGCACCAAGGTCCAGGTCTACGGCGACTACTGAGTGCGGATCTCCAGGCCATCACATCTGGGCCGCCGCTGTCCGCGCAGCCGGGCGCTCGGTGGTGAGCCCCCGATTGTGATGGCCTGGCGGTCCGCCGACCTCAGTCGTGCTTGTCGGCGCGGGTGACGTGGAGGCTGGGTTGGGCCTCGTAGGGGGACTTGGGGAGGGTGGTGAGGAGGTCGGGGAGGTTGAAGGTTTCGAAAAGGGTCAGGTCGAAGAACGCTATCGCGTGGATGATGCCGGTGGCGGTGAGGGTGAGGACCTGGAGCTGGAAGGCTCGGTGGACGTTGTCGGCCGGGTCGCGCATGTAGACGGCGAAGCCGGGCTGGCCGTTGGCCTTGATCGGGACCAGGACCTGGTCGCCGGCCTCCTTGGCCGGGCAGTGGGTGGCGATGAGCCGACCGATGTTGCGGGCGCCGCGGAACCATGAGGTGAACGGCGGCATCTCCCAGATCGCGTCGTCGGTGAAGAATCCGGTGATCGTCGGTACGTCGTACAACTCGAACGCGGCGCGATAGCGATCCAGCAGCGCGGCGTCGTCCGCGACGTGGCTCTGGCCCGGGTCGAAGTGCAATCTGGCCTCGTCGAGATCGGCGGCGCTGACACCGATCGCATCGGTCACCCGAGCAGGCGTCCAGCCCTCGATGTCGGCCAGGATCAGCGCGGCGCGATGCCGGGCGGGCAGGCGCTGGAGCGCGGCGACGATGTCCAGGCCGATGGGACGACCGTCAGTCAGGTCGTCTGGGATGGGTTCGAGCCACAGGACCTCCGGGCTCTGTTGCAGCCTCCCCTCGGGGTCGTCGCTCGCCGCCGCCATGCTGGTCGGCAGCGGTCGCCACACGTCCTGGTCCAGACATTGCCGGGTCGCGATCGCGTACAGGTCGTCCGACGACTGCAGGCTCAGCGTGGCGACCTGTTGGGCCTCGGTGATGGACCCGAGCATCCGATAGCAGTGCGAAACCAGCCCGCGCCGCACCGCGTGGGCCGATACCTCGTCAAGACGATCCGCCATGCTCAGCAACCTCGGCCACAAGCTACACCCGCATCGACAGGCTGCCCAGGGACCGCCTCCGCGTCATGCCCGAGCGCCGCCAGCTGGTTCCTTTGCGGAAGATAGGTGCCGCCGGGCGACGCCTATCGTCCGAAGATCGAGGCCCAGTCATGGCGAGCGCGGATGGCCTCGCAACCGGCCGGCCGTCAGGCGGTCGGCCACTCCCTGCGCTCGGTGTCCAGGTACGCCGCCAACCCGAGCGCGGTCAGGTCCTGGTGATGCGGTACGGCGAGCTGCGCGCCGATCGGAAGCCCTGACGCCGACCACCCGACGTTCACCGTCGTCGCGGGGTGGGCCGACATGTTGTACGGCACCGTGAACGCGATGTGCTCGAACGGCTTGGACGGATCGTCCGTCGGATACGCCAGCTCCGCCCGGAAGGCCGTGATCGGGGCGACCGGCGACAGGATCACGTCGTATGACCGGAATACTTCGGTGACCGCCGCGGCCATCGCACCCATCTGGCTGTAGCCGTGGAAGACGTCGAAGCCGGAGAGGTCGCCTGCGGTGGAGACCCACTGGCGGATCTCGGGAAGCACCTTCGCGCGGCGGTCCTCGGGCAGTGCCGCGATGTCTGCGGCGGATCGAACCCGCCAGAAGCGGTCCAGGCCGTCGAGCATCTCGCGGGTGATGATCGGCTCGATCGGCTCGACGATCGCGCCGCCCTTCTCGAGTACGGCGGCCGCCGACGAGACGGCTGCGGTGACCTCGGGATCGACCGGGAGGCCGAGGCCTGAGTCGAGCAGGAGTGCCACGCGGAGGCCCTGAACGGTCAGTTCCTCGGTGTAGGTGTCATCGATGGTCGGGAGGGACGTGTGGTCGCGCGGGTCGTATCCGGACATCACCGACAACGCCAGCGCCGCGTCCGCCGCCGTACGCGCGAGCGGACCGATCGCACGACCCGGGTACGGGTTGCCGACCGCGACCCGGCCGTGGGTGGGCTTGATGCCGACGACGCCACACCAGCCCGCCGGCAGCCGGATCGAGCCGCCGATGTCGGTGCCGATGTGCAGCGGACCGTACCCAGCCGCCGCGGCTGCCGCGGCACCCGCACTCGAACCGCCGGGCGTCTTCGACAGATCCCAGGGGTTGCGCGTCAGGTGATGGAACGTTGACACGCCTGACGAGAGCATTCCGTATTCAGGCATCGTTGTCTTACAAAAGATCACCGCACCGGCCTCGCGTAGCCGGGCCGCGGCCGGTGCGTCCTCGGTTGCTGGGACGAGTTCGGTCGCCGCCGTGCCTTGTGGCACCGGGGTGCCGCGGGTCGCGATGTTCTCCTTGACCGTCGTCGGTACGCCGTCCAAGCGGCCGGCCGACCCATCACGCCAGCGGCGTTCCGACTCGCGGGCGGCCGCGCGGGCGCCCTCCGGATCCAGCGCGTACGTCGCACAGATCCGCGGCTCGAGTTCCTCGATCCGGGCGAGTACGTCCTCGATCACCTCGACGGGTGAGAGCGAACCGTCGCGGTACTTCGACAACAGTTCGGTCGCGGTCAGGTCGGCGAGGCTCATCCAAGCTCCAAACGAGAGTCAGTTCGGTGGGTCGAAGCGGCCGTCGACCGCGGTCCAGCCGCCGTCGACCGCGATCACGCTGCCGGTCACGAAGCTGGCGGCGTCGGAGGCGAGATAGACAACTGCACCGGCGAGCTCCTCCGGCTGGGCCCAGCGGCCAAGGGCGCCCTTCTGCGCGTAGGCGTCGTACCAGGCCTTGTTCGCCTTGATCTGGGCGGTGAGCGGGGTCTCGACGACGCCCGGCGCGACCGCGTTCACGCGTACGCCGTTCGGCCCGAGCTCGGCGGCGGCGGTCCGGAGCAGCTGGACCAGGCCGGCCTTGGTTGCCGCGTACACCGATTGGCCGGGCTCCACCGTCGTACCGCGGATGGAGCTGAACCCGATGATGCTGCCACCGCCCCGCTCGGCCATCTGCTTGCCGAAGGCACGGATCAGCTGGAACGACGCCCGCAGGTTGAGCGCCACCACCCGGTCGAACTCCTCGCCGGTGTAGTCGAGGATCCGCTTCCGCACGTTGGTCGCCGCGGTGAACACGAGTACATCGACCTGCCCAAGCTCGGCGGCTGCCCGAACGATCGCCTCGTCGTCGAGTATGTCGAGCTCGTACGACGTGAGGTCGTCACCACCATCAGCGGTCTGTGCGGCCGCGGCGAGATCCCGGTCGGCACAGGTGACGTGGGCGCCATGAGCAGCCAGCGCGAGGGCGCTCTCGCGGCCGATACCGCTGCCGGCGCCGATCACGAGAACGTGCTTGCCGTCCAAGCGGAAGAGCTTGGCGTAGTCCGTCATGGCTGAAGTCACCTCAGGGCCTCGGGCGGATGATGGCCATCCGGGTCGTGGTCAGTTCCTCGATCGCGAACCGCGGGCCTTCGCGCCCGATCCCGGAGTCCTTCACACCGCCGTACGGCATCACGTCGGACCGGAATCCCGGTACCTCGTTGATCACCACGCCGCCTACGTCGAGCTGGTCGATCGCGGTGAACGCGGTGTCCAGCGAGGACGTGAACACACTCGCGTGCAAGCCATATCGGGATGCGTTGACCGTGGCGAACGCCGTCTCGAGGTCCGGCACCGACCGGACCGCGATCACCGGCCCGAAGATCTCCTCGTCCCACGCCAGTTGCCCCGACGCCACATCCGTCAAGACGGTCGGCCCCAGCAAGTCCCCGTCCTTCGACGAGTAGGTCAGTTCGGCACCGGAAGCAACCGACGCATCGACCCAGGCACGGACCCGAGAGGTCGACTTCGGATCGATCAGCGCCGACACCCGCGTCTCCGGAGAGCGCGGATCGCCGACGACCACAGCAGGAAGACGCTCGGTCAACTTGTCTAGCAAAGTGGCATGTATGGACTCGACAACGATGACTCGTTGGACGGAGATGCATGCCTGACCAGATGCGTAGTACCCGCCGCGGATGATCGCATCGGCCGCCGCATCGAGATCGGCGTCGGCGGCGACGACGAGGGCCGAGTTCGAGCCGAGCTCGAGGAGCACCTTCGTCGGCGCGGCGTCCCGCGCGATCTGGTGACCGACCGCGGCCGAGCCGGTGAACGAGACCGCGCCGATCCGGCGGTCCGTGGTGAGTGTCGCGCCGACGTCCGGTCCCCCGGTCACGAGTTGTACGGCGGCCGCCGGAGCGCCGGCCTCGACCAACGCCTCCCGCATCAAATGGACGAGCCACAACGTCGCGAGCGGCGTCTGCGGCGCGGGCTTCACGATCACCGGGCACCCGGCAGCGATCGCCGGCGCGATCTTGTGCGACGCCAGCAGCAACGGATAGTTGAACCCAGTGATCCCAACGACGACACCGATCGGCTTCCGCACCCAGAACCCAACCAGACCGTCCCCACTCGGCAGCAGATCCAGCGGCACGGTCTCACCATGCAGCCGGGCGACCTCCTCGGCCGAAGTCTCCAGCGTGAGCAGCGTGCGATCGACCTCGACCCGGCAGTCCACCAGCGGCTTACCGGTCTCTAGCACGAGCAGATCGACAAACGCATCACGCTCGGCCGAGATCGTGGCATGCACGCTCTGCAAGGCCTTCCGCCGTACGTACGACGGAAGCCGCTCGACCGCATCGCGGACGGCAAGCGCATGGTCGAGTGCCTGCCGGGCCAGCTCCACGTCCCCGACGGGCGCGTCGGCGACCGTCGAACCGTCGTACGGGAAGATCACCGGCTCGGTGGACGGTGCGTCGACCCAGGTCTCTCCGACCGGCAGGCCGGCTGGGTACTTCATCCGGGTTCTCCCTTCGCAGCGAGGAGGTCGGTGGTGGTTGCTCCGGACAACGCTCTGTGGAGAGTGGGGATCGCCGAGACGAGGCGCTGCGTGTACGGGTGCTGCGGGGCGGCGTACACGTCGCCGGTGAAGCCGGTCTCGACGACCTGGCCGGCATTCATCACGGCGACCCGATCGCAGACGTGCTTGATGACGGACAGGTCGTGGGACACGAAGACGAGGGTCAGGTTGAGTTCGTCGACCAGGTCGGAGATCAGGTTGAGCACCTGCGCGCGGACCGAGACGTCGAGGGCGCTGACCGGCTCGTCCGCGATCAGGATGCGCGGGCGTGGGGCGAGAGCGCGGGCGATGGAGATGCGTTGCCGTTGACCGCCGGAGAACTGGTGCGGGTACCGGTCACCCGCGTCGGCGGACAGGCCGACCGCTTCGAGCAGTTCGCGGACGCGCTGCCCGGAGGCCGGATGCCCTTGCACGACAAGGGGTTCGGCGATGATGTCGCGGACGCGCATGCGCGGGTCGAGCGAGCTCATCGGGTCCTGGAAGACGAGTTGGAGGTTCTCGCGGAGGAATCGCAGCCGCCGCTCCGGCAGCCGGGTGATATCGGTGCCTTCGACAACGACGTGACCGGAGGTCGCCTGGTCGAGCGCGGCGATGATCCGGAGCAGGGTCGACTTGCCGCAGCCGGATTCGCCGACGATGCCGAAGCGTTCACCTGGCTTGACCGCGAGGCTCACTCCGCGCAGCGCGTGGACCACGGGGCCTGGGCGGAACAGCGACGTACGCGGTCGGGTGTAGTTGCGAACGACATCGATCAGTTGGATGGCCGGCTCGGCCTCCGGCTCGCGAGCCGCGGGCACGTGCTCCCGGAGCGAGATGTCAGACATGCGCAACCTCCACAGGATGGTGGCATGCGAAGCCGGTCGCCTCGGACCCGCTCCAGTCCGGAGTGGTGGCGCAGACCTCGGTGGCGTGGCGGCAGCGAGTACGGAACACACAGCCGGACGGGAACTGACCGGCGGGCGGCACGTTGCCCGGGATCGTGGTCAGCCGTCGATCGCCTGTCTCGAGATCGGAGGCTGCGAGCAGACCTTCGGTGTAGCGATGACGTGGTCGCGTGAACACCTCACCGACCGGGCCTGATTCGACGACGCGGCCGCCGTACATCACGAGAACGCGCTCGCAGACGGTTGCGACGACGGCGAGATCGTGGGTAATGAACAGAAGGGCCGACGAACGGGCGACGACGCCCTTGACGATGAGGTCCAGGACGAGTGCCTGCACAGTGACGTCGAGCGCGGTCGTCGGTTCGTCGCAGATCAGCAGGGCGGGATCGTTGGCGAGGGCAAGGGCCAGGACGACTCGTTGCCGTTGGCCACCGGACAGCTGGTGCGGGTACGCGCGCAACGTCTCCGCCGGCAACTGAACCCGGTCGAGCAGCTCGACCGCCGATTCCCGCGCTGCCCCACGACCGGACGCCGTCCGGTGGATGAGCATGGCTTCCGCGATCTGGTCGCCGATGCGCATCGTCGGGTTGAGCGCCGTCATCGGCTCCTGGAACACCATCGCCAACTGCCGACCCCGGACCCGCGACATCCGTCGTTCGTCCGCACCGATCAGCTCGTGCTCGACACCGGTCAGCCGCACCGATCCGGACGCGATCACATCCTCGGGCAGCAGACCGAGCACGCTCAGCGCGGTCAGCGACTTCCCCGACCCGGACTCACCGATCAGCCCGACCCGCTCCCCCGGGCCGACCGTCAGATCGACGTCCGAGACCAGCGTCTTGTCCCGCACCGTCACGGTCAGCCCGCGAACGCTCAGTACGTCGTTCATCGGCGGTCCTCCAACTTCGGGTCGAACCGGTCGCGGAGCCCGTCGCCGAGCAGATTGAACCCCAGTACGGCGATCGCGATCGCCACCCCCGGGAAGATCGCCAGCCGCGGCGCGCTGAACAGGAACTCCTGGCTCTCCTGCAGCATCCGTCCCCACGACGGAGTCGGCGGCGGCGTCCCATACCCGAGGAACGACAGCGCCGCCTCGGCCAGCACCGCGATCGCGAACGACACCGACGCCTGCACGGTGATCAGGCTCGTCACGTTCGGCAGCACATGCCGTACGGCGATCGGGAACGGCTGCCGCCCAGCGGCCCGAGCAGCCAGCACGTACTCGGTCCGCATCACCTGCAACGCCCCGCTCCGGATCACCCGCGCGAAGCTCGGCACCGACGCGATGCCGATGGCAATCATCGCCGTCGTCGTGCTCGCCCCGAACACCGCGCCGAACATGATGGCCAGCAGCAACGCCGGGAACGCCAGCAACAGGTCGTTGGTCCGCATGATGAGCTCGCTCGACCACCGCCTCGACATCGCCGCCAGGATTCCCAGCGGTACGCCGATCAGCGCGGCCACCCCGACCGCGACCACGCCGACGAACAACGTGGTCCGCGATCCGACCATGATCTGACTGAACACGTCCCGGCCGAACTTGTCGGTCCCGAACCAGTGGTCCCACGAGGGCTTGGCCAACCGGATCGTGGGGTCCACGAGTGTGGCGTCGTACGGCGTCCAGACGAACGAGACGAGCGCCATCACCACGATGAGCCCGACGATCACGCCGCCGACGATCAGACTCGGATTCAGCCGCCTCATCGCGACACCCGCAGCCGGGGATCCAGAGCGACGTACAGGAGATCGACGAGGAAGTTGACCACGAGTACGGCGATCACGAGGACCATCACCACGTCCTGGACGAGGAGCAGATCGCGGTTCGACACACCATCCAGGAGGAGGCTGCCGAGGCCGGGGATGACGAAGACGCGCTCCACGACGACTGCGCCGATCAGCAGGGTCGCGAGCTGCAGACCGAGCACAGTCACCACCGGGACGGCCGCGTTGCGGATGCCGTGCCGCCACAGTGCCGGGAACGGCCTCAGCCCTTTGGCCCGCGCTGTACGCAGGTAGTCCTCACGCAGTACGTCGAGTACGGCGCTCCGCACGTAGCGCGTCAAGACAGCGCCTTGTACTAGACCGAGTGCTAAGGCAGGCATGATCAGTTGTCTGACAAACATGCTGGGATCCTGGGCCGGCGGTGTCCAGCCGTTCGCCGGCAGCCATCCGAGCTTCACCGCGAACACCATGATCAGCAGGATGCCAGCGAGGAACGCCGGTACGGCGACGCCCAGTTGGGAGACCGCGGACAACGCCAGCCCAGAGACCTTCCGGTGCCGCGCGGCCATCACCGTCCCGGCCGGAATAGCGATCGCCAACGCGATCACCATGCCGGCCACGACCAGCCACAACGTCACCTGGAACCGGTCGACGATCTGCGGCCCGATCTCGGCCTTCGACACGTACGACGTCCCGAAGTCGCCGCGAAGCATTCCGCCCAGCCAGTCGAAGTACTGGGTGGGCAGCGGCCGGTCGAGCCCGAACTGCCGGTTCAGTTCCGCGACGGCCTCGTCGGACGCGTTGACGCCGAGCGCGACCCGGGCCGGATCGCCAGGCAGCACGGCCAGGAACGAGAACACGAGCACCGAACTGACCACAAGGCTGACCACGAGCACCCCGGTGCGTTCGATCAGGCGGAGGATCATCAGCTGGTCCGTATCGACTCAGGAGCGGGCGAGGCTGGTCAGGTCGAGGTTCTCGGTGATCGCGTTCTTCGGCAGACCGGTGAGGTTCTTGTCCGCGACGATCAGGTTCGGCAGCAGGAAGAGCCAGTCGCCCGCGGCCTGCTCGGAGATCCGCCGCGCCGCCTTCTTCATGTTGTCGATCTGCGCCGCCTCGTCACCCGAGTCCGCCGCGGCCAGGTACTGCTGCAGGGTCGGGTCGTCGTACCGGGTGTAGTACTTCGCGTTGAAGACCGCACCCAGGTCCCGCGGCTCGACGTGCGCGATGATCGACATGTCGTAGTCGGCGTTCTTCAACACGTTGGTCAGCCAGGCCGCCGGGAACTCCTGCTGGTCGATCGCGACCTTCAACCCGGCCTGCTCCAACTGACTCTTCACGACCTGACCGCAGGCGATCGCATACGGCAACGTGGGCAGCCTCAGTCGCAACGTCTTGCCTGCGGCACCAGATGCCTGCAGCAACGACTTCGCCTTGGCCAGGTCGAACGGCGCGACCCCGGTCAGATCCTCGTACCACGGGTCGGTCGGCGGGACCATGCTGCCGATCAGCTTGCCGCGACCGGCCCAACACGTGTCCATCAAGGCCTTGTGGTCGATCGCCTGGCGAATCCCCTGCCGGGTCCGGATGTCCTTGAAGATCGGCTCGGAGTTGTTGAACGACAGCAGCACCTCGCCGTTCGTCGTCCCCTCGATCACCTGGTACTTGTCGTTGCTGGTGAACTGGCTCAACGCCTCGGGCGCCTGCACGGTGCCGATCACGTTGATGGTCCCGGTCAGCAGCGCGTTGTTCAGCGCGGTCGGATCCTTGAAGTACTTCAGCGTGATCTGGTTGAAGAACGGCTTCGTCCCCCAGTAGTCGTCGTTGCGCTCGAGCACGATCGAGTCGCCACGGTTCCACTTCGAGAACTTGAACGGGCCGGTGCCGATCGGGGCCGTGGCCAGCGCGCTCACGCCGGTCTCGGAGAACATCGCACCGATCCGGGTCGTCATCCGGAACAGCCAGCCGTTGCTCGGCTTGGTCAGCGTCACCTGCAACTGCGTCGGCGACAGCGCCTTGGCTTCCTGTACGACGTCCATCGCGGCCTTGAGCGAGGTCGTCCAGGCCGTCTTCACCCGGTTGATGCTGAACACCGCGTCAGCCGCGGTGAACGGCTTGCCGTTGGTGAACTTCGCATTGTCTACCAAGTCGAACGTGTAAGTCTTGCGATCCGGTGAGACAGTCCACGACTTCGCCAGCTCCGGCACGATCTTGCCGGAGTCGTCCTGTTTGACCAGGCGCTCATACACGTTGCCGAGCAGCACCTGCGGGATCGCAGCACCGTCGGTAGTGGTGAAGTCGAGGCTGGCCGGCTCGGCGACCAGGCCGATCGACAGCGACTGGCTACCGCCCGGCGAGCTGCCGGACGACGTACCGGAACCCGCCGAGCAGGCGGTCAGGACCAAGAGTGCCGCGGCGGCGACGAACGCGACCGCCCGGCCCGGCAGCGCGCTTTTGCTGAACTGTGACTTCACGCGAACTCCTCCAGTGCTGCCGGCTGTTCCTCGCCGCATTCTGGCGATCTCTGCGGAGTCCGCTGAGCGGGGCCACGCCGGTCCGGCACACTTCGCCGTACGGTTGTGACTGGTCCGACCAGTGGACTAGGTGTCATTGGGCCACTAGGTTTGTCGCTACGCAGGGGTCTGTCAAGCGATTGGGGTGCTCCGGAATGACAAAGAGTCCGCGGTTCGAGCCGGTGCAGCCCGTCCGCGCCTACCAGCGGATCGTCGAGCAGGTCGAGGACGCACTCGCCCGGGGTGATCTCGCCCCCGGTCAGCGGCTGCCGAGTGAGCGCGAACTGGTCGCGCAGTTCGAGGTCAGCCGATCGACGGTGCGCGAGGCCCTGCGGGTGCTGGAGAGCAACGGCGTCGTCCGATCGCGCCCGGGTGATCCGAACGGGCCGGAGATCCTGCCGTTCTCCCAGTCGGCGCTGCGCAAGCAGATGGTCCGGCTGGCGCGGGTGGACGAGCTGACGTTGAGCGAGCTGATCGGCTTCCGGATGATCATGGACGGCGCCGCGATCCAGGTCGCCTCCCGGCTGCGCACACCGGAGCAACTGGCCGACATGGAGGAGACGCTGGTGGCCATGCGGGCCGCGATCGACGTCGACTTCGAGGCCTTCAGCGAGGCGGATCTGGCCTTCCACGACGTGATCGCGCAGATCAGCCGCAACTCGCTGATCCAGACCTGTAACGAGGTCGTCCGCGGCGTCGTGCTGACCCTGATCTCGGACAAGGTCGCGCACGCCCAGAACAGCCGCGCCCTGATGCTCGAATCGCTCCAGCATCACGCCGAGGTGGTCGACGCGATCCGCGCCGGCAACGGTCACGCGGCGGCCCGGATCGCCCGGCAGAACATGTACGACTACTACTCCGGCTACGTCCCTGAGCCGGAGCGGGAGACCCTGCGCGCCCTGATCGACGACTAGCCGTGAGCTCGGTCGGCGACTAGCCGTTGAGCTCGGATGCGACGAGCGAGAAGTGTCGGAGGGCGCTGATACGTGCTCGCCTATCGGAGACCAAGGGGCGGGGAGGGCATGGCCGTGGCGGACGTGGCACTGCGGGACGTCGCAGGATTCCGCATCACCGGCACCGAGGTCGCCTACGCGAATGCGCGCGGTGCCGAGATCGAGGAGACCCTCCTTCGCCTCGGCTAGGCCATCACGCGGCCACGTGCCGTGCCCGGTGCCACGCAGTAGACCGGGAGTTACCAGACAGTCTGAGTGCCGTGGCGGTGGATCTCGTGGCATCCTGACGGGATCGGTTCACTGCTGTGGGGGGCACCGCGTGAGCAAGCCAGCGATTCTCACCGTCGACGACGACCCGATGGTCAGTGCGGCCATCTCCCGTGACCTGCGACGGCGGTACGGCGACGACTACCTGATCGTGAAGGCGACGTCGGGCTCTCAGGCGCTGGCCGCACTGACCAAACTCGCGTTGCGTAATCAGCCGATCGCGTTGATCGCCACCGACCAGCGGATGCCGGGCATGACCGGGATCGAACTGCTCGAACGCGCCCGCGAGCAGGCACCGACTGCGAAGTATCTGTTGCTCACGGCATACGCCGACACCGATATCGCGATCAAGGCGATCAACGACATCGGCCTGGACTACTACCTGCTGAAGCCCTGGGATCCACCGGAGGACAAGCTGTTCCCGGTCATCGACGACCTGCTCGGCGACTGGCAGCAGGCCAACCCCGAGCACACCACCGACGTCCGCGTGGTCGGGAACCGCTGGTCGGATCGCTCCCACGACATCAAGACGTTCCTGGCGCGCAACCACGTGCCGTACCGCTGGTACGACGTCGAGCGCGACGCCGAAGGTCAACGGCTGCGCGACCTGGCCGATGCCGCGGACAACGACCTGCCGTTGGTCCTCATCCCCGAGGGCGACACCCTCCGCTCACCGTCAACGGTCGACCTCGCCTCCGCACTCGGCCTGCGGACCCGGGCCGAGCAGCCGCTGTACGACGTCTGCATCGTCGGAGGCGGACCTGCCGGACTGGCCGCGGGCGTCTATGCGGCCTCCGAAGGGTTGAGCACGGTCATCGTCGAGCGCGAGGCGCCTGGCGGGCAGGCCGGGTCGAGCGCTGCCATCGAGAACTACCTCGGATTCCCGCGCGGGCTGACGGGCTCGGACCTCGCTGCCCGGGCAGTGGCCCAAGCCTCGCGCTTCGGCGCCGAGATGGTGCTAGCCCGCGGAGTTGTCGGACTCGAGTCCCGTGGGCCGGTGCACGCGGTACTGCTGGAGGGATCCGGAGAGATCGAGGCCCGCTCGGTGATCATCGCGACCGGGGTCTCGTACCGGAGCCTCGATGTCGACGGCCTCGGCGACCTGACCGGTCGCGGCGTGTACTACGGCGCCACGGCCAGTGAAGCGAGTCAGTGCCAGGACGACGTGGTGTACGTCGTGGGCGCTGCGAACTCAGCTGGTCAGGCGGCGCTGAACCTGGCCCGCTACGCCAAACGGGTTGTGCTGTTGGTACGCGGGGACACATTGACGACATCCATGTCTCGATACTTGTTAGACAAGATCACATCAGCGACGAACATCGAAGTGCGGTGCCGGACAGAGGTGGTCAGCTGTCGCGGCGAGGGTCATCTCGAGGCATTGACGCTGGCCGATCGGATGTCCGGCCGGGTCGAGGAGGTACAGGCGAGTTGGTTGTTCGTCTTCGTCGGCGCGTCGCCCCGGACCGATTGGCTGGACGACTCGCTGGTCCGTGACAGTAAGGGCTTCGTCGTCACCGGCCCGGAGCTGGTCACGATGGATCGCTGGACGCTGCCGAGGCCGCCGTACGCACTGGAAACGAGTCTGCCGGGGGTGTTCGCGGCCGGCGACGTACGACTCGACTCGATGAAACGGGTCGCGTCCGCCGTCGGCGAGGGCGCGATGTCGGTCTACCTCGTCCACCGCTACCTTGCGACCGTCTGATGACAGGGATCCTCTGATGAAGGCAGACGACCTGCGCGGGATCGCCCTCTTCGCCGGACTGACCGACGACCAGTTGGGCGAGCTGATCGACAGCAGCACCGAGGTCCAGATCGAACCCGGTGCCGACCTGTTCCACGAAGGCGAGCCGGCCGACTTCTGGTGGGTGCTCGTCGACGGCGCCATCGCGCTGCACCGCCGGATCGGACGTGAAGACACCGTGATGGGCAAGATCGACGTACCGGGGCGATGGGCCGGCGGGTTCCGGGCCTGGGACGAGCACGGCGTCTACCTCGCGACCGGACGTGGGATCGGCGAGGGACGAGTACTGCGGGTGCCTGCCGACGTACTGCGGGAGCGGATCGACGCCTGGTTCCCGCTCGCCGGGCATCTCATCAAGGGCGTCTACGGGACCGCTCGCGCGATCGAGTCGACCGCACGGCAGCGGGACGCGCTGATCACGCTGGGGACACTGGCGGCCGGGCTGGCGCACGAGATCAACAACCCTGCCGCCGCGGCCTCCCGCTCGGTCAGCGCGCTCGACACTGCTTGCAACTCGTTGCTGTCCGCGCTGCGCCGACTCTCGGAAGGAGAGATCACGGCCGCCCAGTTCAACGCGCTGGATGCGTTGCGAGTGGAGCTCGGCGAAGGTACGGCGGCACCGGACCCCGTCGACCTCGCCGACGCCGAGAACACCATCTCGGAATGGCTGGATCGCCATGACATCGAGCAGGACTGGCTGATCGCCCCGCCGCTGGCGGCGGCCGGGGCTTCTCTCGAGTGGTGCGAACGTGCTGCCGAGCTCCTGGGAGATGCTGTGGAGCCAGGGCTCGAGTGGGTCGCGAGCACGCTCGCGGTGGACACGCTCCTCGGCGAGGTGAAGGAATCGACCAAGCGGATCTCCGAGCTCGTCGCGGCCGTCCGGTCGTACTCACAGATGGACCGCGGCTCGATCCAGACGATCGACGTCACCGAAGGCATCGAGAGCACGCTGGTCATGCTCGGCCACAAGCTCCGCGACGGGATCGAGGTGATCCGGTCGTACGGCGCCGACGTCCCCCAGATCGACGCGTACGCCGGCGAGCTGAACCAGGTGTGGACGAACCTGATCGACAACGCGGTCGACGCGATGGAACGCGCCGGCACGTTGCGGATCACCACCCGGACCGACGGCGACCGGATCGTCGTCGAGTTCACCGACACCGGACCGGGCATGCCACCGCAGGTCGCCGCCCGTGCCTTCGAGCCCTTCTACACCACGAAGGACGTCGGCAAAGGTACCGGTCTAGGCCTCGACATCGCCCAGCGAATCATCGCCGAACACCACGGCGGCACCATCACCATCCACTCGCACCCAGGCGAAACCACGGTGTCGGTACGGCTGCCGCACGAACCAATCCCGGCTGGCTAGCTCTCGAGCGCCGTACCGAACGACAGGAGGTAGCCGGTAGCCGGCACCGCGTGGCCCGCCCGCCTCGCGGTACTGATGACTACATCCTGTCGCTCGGTACGGCCCCGAGCAGCTCAGCTGTCGTGCTCGAGGATCCGGACCCGGGGAACCTTCAGGGCCTTGCGGGCCTTGGTGGTCCAGTCGGAGCAGAGGAAGCTCGCGGCCGTCTCCGGCCAGGCGACCACCACGACCTCGTGGCTCTTGGTGCTCTTCACCAGGGACATGAGGGCCAGCAGGATCTCGCCGTGGGTGATCGACACGTTCACCGGGTAGCCGCTGGCGGCCCGGAGGTGACGCGAACTGTGTTCGATCACCGAGGCCAGGTCGACATCCGGGTCGGCGAGGGTGGCTGTCGGTGTTTGGCTCGGCGTACCCGGCGGGCTGGGGCGGGCAGCGGCGAACATCGCGTTGCCTGCGACCGTCCTGCCGGCGGTCGTGCCGGCCACGTCCGCGAACGTCGACCCCAGCAACGCCATCGGACCACCGAAACCGCTCGCCGCATGGCTGGAGATGAGCAGGTGGTAGTCCACGGGGTCTTCGTACCTAGCGTGCAGGGCGGCAACGCGGCGCGCGTCGCCCTCGCTCATCTCCCGCTCGATGAGCACCACCACGTCATACGTCATTCGTGGCTCCCTTCGCAGTCAGTTCCGTTGTACCCCTGCTGCCGCGCCAGCCAAAGCACCCGGCCCCGCAGCGTCACAGAATTGTCAAAGTCCTCTCAGCCAATCCTCAGGCACGCCCGCGAGGGAAACCGCGGCATCCCGGGCAAATCAGCTCGGAAGGGCCGCCGGAGTGTGTGCGCGGGTGTCGGGAGCCAGCGCGCTCAGCAGGTGTGGCGCGTCGATGAGCGTGTGCCTGGCGGGGTCGAGCAGCTGCGGATGGAGCGCGTACACCTCGGCGCCCGCACGTGGGGTGATGTCCGCGGTGAGTACGGCGGCGAAGTCGGAGCGATCAGCGGCGTCCTGGTCCCAGACACGGTCCGGCTCCAGGCGCGCGGTGAGCCGGCGGGCAAAAGTCGAGAGATCCTCAGCAGGATCACGCAGATAGCCGACCACCGAACCGTCGGCACACCGGACGACGACCTCGTCGGTCCGCGCGGCGGCATGCCAGCAGCAGACCTCCCACAGGCTCACCCGGTCCCCCGCGCCGTGAACCTCCTCCATCGTCGCCGCCATCAGCGCGAGGTGACCGCCGTACTTCGCGATGTTGTGCCCGTACCCGGCTGCGCTGAGGTTGACGTCGTACCAGCGGAGATGCTTCGTCTGCAGGTCGACGCCGAACGGCAGCAGGATCTTCGCCGGCCCGGCCAGGTCGAACCGCTCCTCGACCGCAGCCGGATCGAACAGGCCGGTCGGCTGCCGCATCACCCCGACGAACCCGCGCTCGAGCTCGTCGAACGGCACGTTGTTGTAGCTGAACACCACCGGCAGCACGTACCGCCCGCCGACCCGTCGCACCGCCCGCAGATCCAGATCCACGAACTCCGTCGACCCGTGCGGTCCCGGCGCCGAGGTCAGATCGCCCGAATGCACCAGCGCGTCCTGGTCGAACCGCAGCCGGGTGTAGTCACACAGGCCGACGAACCCCCACTCCTCGTCGAACACCGCCACCGACAGGTCGAGATCGACCCGCCGTCCGCGCGGCTCGACCCAATGCAGGAACAACCGCAGCAACTCGTCCTGCGGAATCGGGACCGCACTCCCCCGGGTCATCCGCAGCAACGTCGACGACGCACTCCGCTCCGAACCAGGCGCCGCCAGCCGGGCCAGCTCCTCGTCCAGGAACACCCTTCGCAACCGCGGCAGATCCGTTGCCCGTCGCAACATTTCTCCCACCAGTACGCCGGACAGCGCGGTAGCGAGCTCGGTCGGCAACGGCTCCCGACCGTCCACCGTCGTCCAGATCCGGGTGGTCCCGCCACGCGGGAAGAACAGCCGCAGATCGCCCGGCGGCGTGCGGACCTGACCGAGCGCCGCGGTGAGCACGACCGGCGACACGTCCGAGACCGCCGTCGCCAACGCGTCCACCAGCGCACCGTGCTGGTCCCCCGGCAATACCCGCGCCAACTGGACCAGCCGCCGTACCAACTCTCCGGGCCGCTGCCGCAGCAGGTCGAGCGCGTGCCCCGGCCTCGACGCCAACGCGCCCTCGACCCGGGATGCGAACGTATTCGTGGTCAGACGTCCATCCTCCACACGAACAAAGGGATGCCGCGCCGCCTCGCCCGCCACCGCTCGCCCGGCCGCGGTCTCCAAGTCCAGCTCGGTACGACGCAACACCGCGAACGCGAGCGCGGCCCGTGGATGCCGCGGCGCGAACTCGAACGGGTGCAGGTTCTCCGCGATCCGCTTCCAGGCCCGCTCGTGCCGAAGCATGTCCTCGATCAGCGTCTCGGCCGGCAACCGGTCGAGCCGCCCCAGGACCAGCCGTCGAGTTGCCCGCGGCAAGGACTTCCGGCGGACCGGCGGCGTCCGCAGCCCTGGGTCCGCGTCCATCAGGGCATACAGCAGCCGCAGTACGTCGGTCGCCGTACCGGCCCGATCGAGCAGCTCCGGATGGTCGTCGAGGAAATGCGCAAGAACCAGCGCCCGCGTCTCCCGGACCGGGATCTCGTCAGGCAGCCAGGACGGGTCGGCTGCGGACAGCAGCACCTGGAGGTCGGCGCGATCCGCGGCGGACAGGGGCGAGCGTCGTACCAGCAGGGCATCGACTGTCGACCGCAGCGCATCGGCCGGCGCGATGGTCAGCAACCGGAGGCGGTCCGAGCGGACGTGCGCGGGCTGCACCTCGTCGAACGACGGCTTCAGGAACGGGTCGTTCGGGTTGATCCGGCGCAGGCACAGCGGGCAGGCGCTGAAGTCGGAACCGTCCCAGCACGTCCGGCAGACCAGGTGTGCGCAGGGCGAGACGGCGTGCACCGACTTCGCGTCGCCACACAGCACGCACGGCTGCTCGGGCTCCTGCAGCAACCGCGCGAAGATCCTGTTGATGTAGAAGGTCTCAGTGTTGCCCGGCACGCTCTCCGGGAAGCCGCGGAACAGCGGCACATGCTGCTCGTCGTGCCCGGACTCGGCGTCGAGCAGCTCGAGCATCGAGCGGCCGAAGCCGGCGAGAGCGGGCGCCGACAGACCAGCGCAGTACCGGTACAGACCGACGGACAGCAGGAGGCCGCGCTGGATCAGCTCGGCCTGCAACGCGGACAGCCCTGACTGGATGGTCAGCGGACGACGCAGCCACTGCCAGGCGGAACGTCGCACCGGAGGGGTGAGGGCGGTCGGGTCGACCAGTCGCCGGCGGCGCAACAGTACGGCGGCCTGCGCGTGCTGATCCGGCATCGCGTCTCCTCCCCAGCGGACTCATGACGAACGCGCCAGGGGCGGAGAGCGGACGCGCTACTTGGCCTGGTGAAGGAGAAGGAAGCACGTCCAGGAGCCGCCCCTGGCACTGAGAACGCTACCGGGGCCCACCGACAGTTTTCGTCGATGAGCCCCGGACAAAGAAGAACTCTGGTACCAGGGTCGGGGCCGCCCCGCCCAGACCCCGGTACCAGAGATCTCCAGAGTAGAACGTTCATCCAAATCGAGAACCACCGGGTTCACGATTTGGCACTGATGCGCCGTGATCAAACCTTTGAACCAGCCTCCCACCGATGCAGGGAAACCCTTTCAGTTACAGGCGGGAGGTGTCAGACCACGGATTGTGGTTAGGGTCGTAGGTATGGAGGGTGGGGTGATCGAGCGTGCCCGCTGGCGCGACGTCTTCGGGCACGCCGAGTTCAGGGCGCTGTTCCTGGCCGGCGTGCTGTCCGTCGCAGGCGACCAGCTGGCCCGCGTTGCGCTGTCGGTGCTGGTTTTCGACCGCACCAACTCCGCCGGCCTGACCGCTCTCACCTATGCACTGACCTACGTGCCCGACCTGCTGTTCGGGCCGCTGCTGGCCGGGTTCGCCGATCGCTACCCCCGCCGTACTGTGATGATCGTCACGGACCTGGCCCGGGCTGTTCTCGTTGCAGCCATGGCGATCCAGGCCCTACCGCTACTGGTCGTCGTCCTGCTCCTGCTCGCGCTGCAGGCTTTCGGGTCGCCGTTCAACGCTGCACGCGCTGCGACGCTCCCCGCCGTACTGCCCGGCGATCACTACGTGCTCGGCAAGGCTGCGAACGACATGGTCGTGCAGTTCAGCCAGGTGCTCGGCTTCGGCACCGGTGGTGTGGTCGTAGTCGCGGTAGGTACGTCGGGCGGTCTGCTGCTGGACTCGGCCACCTTCCTACTGTCCGCTGCACTCATAGCCTTCGGCGTACGACGGCGCCCGGTGCCGGCCCGTGACACCAACGAGCCACCGAAGAGCTACTTCAAAGACCTCGCCGCCGGCTTCTCACTGGTCGCCCGTACGCCGAAGCTGCGCTCACTGGTCGTGTTGGCGACGATCGCGGGGTTCTACGTGACTGTCGAGGGCCTGGCAGTCCCGTACGCCCATGAGATCGGTGGAGGGCCTCAAGCGGCCGGACTGCTGCTTGCCGCGAGTCCAGCGGGTGCTGTCGCGGGCATGTGGCTGATCACCCTGTGGCCGCCTGAGCGGCGGATGGGAATGCTGGGGCCGCTGGCTGTGCTGGCCTGTGTGCCGCTGATCGTCTGCTTCCTCGCGCCAGGGCTCCTGCCGACCGTCGCCTTGTGGGCCGTGTCCGGCCTCGCGTCGGCGTACCACTTGCCGACGAGCGCAGCGTTCGTTCAGGCCGTGCCGGACTCACAACGGGGCCAGGCGTTCGGGGTCGCCAGTACGGCGTTGCGGAGTAGTCAGGGCATCGGAATCCTGCTCGCCGGACTGATCGCCGACCAGTCGTCGCCGTCGTTCGCGGTGGGCGTCATGGGCGCCACGGGTGCGGTCGCGGCCCTGGCGGCGGGCACTGCCTGGACACGCGCCCGCCGGTCCGGGACCGGCACCTCCGAAATGAGGGCCGGATGAGCGTCCGGAGATTCAGGGAATACCCCCGGACGAACTCCGTAAAATGTCGGTAAAGAAATTTCGGCAATGTCCGTCAGGTCACCACTCGTTACCGCTGGTGAACCACTCGTTACCGGATCCACCCGGTCGGCGGAGCCACTCGTTGCCACTCTGCGTGAACCACTCGTTCCCGCCGCGGAACCACTCGTTCCCACCGTGGAACCACTCGTTGCCGCCGCCGGTGAACCACTCGTTGCCGCCGTTGAACCACTCGTTGCCGGTGCTGATCTTCGACATGGTGCTGGATCCTTCCTTCGCCATCCGTCAGATGGATTTACGCGAGCCCGGGGATGACCTCGCGTGAACAGGCAGTTACTATTACGGAATAACCGTTCAGGTCTAACCGTGTGAGGCCACCATGATTCTGATCGGTCGGAGCAAGTGGGTGCCACCCCGCCGATGGAAGCTCTGGTCGTTGCCGCGTCCCGCGCTGAGCTATGTGCTCGGCGTCGACGCTGTCGCAGTCATGATCACCGCCCTGGCTGTGGCCTCGACGGTCTCCGGCGCCCGTACCGGCGTCAGGCCGACCGAGTGGGTCGCCTTCGCGGTACTGACGGCCGCCTCGGTACTACACCTCGAGTCTGCCCGCGGAATCGAGCGCCGACGCGAGATGGCGGCGAACACTTCGCCGTACACCAATCTGAAGAGCCTCTGGGTCTTCGCCGGGCTGCTGCTGCTCCCGCTCAGCCTGGTGATCGCACTGATCGTCGTCACCTACGGCTACTCCTGGATCCGGGTCTACGGACGGACCATCGCGCACCGCAAGGTGTTCTCGGCCTGCACGTTCATCCTGGCCAGTGCTGCCGCTGCCGGCGTACTGCGTGGTGGCGGCCTGCTCACCGAGCCACGCGTGCCGACCGGGCCGTGGACGCTGCTGATCGTGGTCGGCGCCGCCGCGACCTGGTGGCTGGTGAACTTCGCGCTGGTGATCGGCGCGATCCTGCTCTCCTCCCCTGACGCCACCGCCCGTGGCGCACTGGGAGACCTCGCCGACCAGCTCGTCGTGGTGGCCGGGCTCGGCCTCGGTGTGGCGGTTGCTGCACTGCAGGCGTCGTACCCGTGGGTGGTGCCGATCCTGATGGTGACGGTGCTGACGCTGCACCGCGACCTGCTGCTGCCGCAGTTCCAGCGGGCCGCAGGGACGGACATCAAGACCGGTCTGGCGACTCCGGCGTACTGGGCCAACGCCGTACCGGCTGAGCTGGCTCGTGCAGAGACACTGCGCAGCTCGGTCGGTCTGCTGATGCTGGACCTGGACAAGTTCAAGGAGATCAACGACACCTACGGCCACCCGGCTGGGGACCAGGCGCTACGTGCAGTCGGTGAGAGCGTGCGTGCCGAGGTCCGGCAGGGTGATCTGGTCGCACGAGTCGGTGGAGACGAGCTGGCCGTGCTGCTGCCTGGCGCCTCGGAGGGTGAGGTGCTGGAGGTGGCCGAGCGGATCCGGGACCGGCTCAGCACACTCAGCGTGTCAGTGGATACCGCTATGGCTACTACTGCGGTGATCACCGGCGTACCGGCGTCGTTCGGTGCCGCGGTGTACCCGGACGTCGCGGACACCATGGACCAACTGGTCCTCGCGGCCGACAACGCACTGCTCAGCGCGAAGCGGGACGGGCGCAACCGGATCGTCACGGCCCGTCCCGACCCGCCTGCCGTCACCGACCACGCGGACCAGCCGGTCGGCGACTAGCTGACCCGGATCAGGGCCTTGCCGACTAGCTGACCCGGATCAGGGCCTTGCCGAGCAGTGTGCGCTGCTCTAGCGCGGTGTGGGCGTCGGCGACGTGGTCGAGGTCGTAGACCTGGTCCACCACGGGTTTGAGGTCCCCGGCGACGGCTCTGGCGATCACATCGGCGCCTGTGATCGTCGTACTGGTGGTGTCGGCTCTGAGGTCGTTGATTCCCTTCACCGTGATCCCACGTCGTTCGGCGTCATCGGCGTCGTACGCCGCGAAGCCTCCGCTCGGGGCGCCGTGTGCGGAGAACCAGCCGCCGTCCTTGACGACCGTGAACGCGGTCGCGCCGAGCTGACCGCCGGCGCCTTCGAAGACGATGTCGGCACCGTCGTTGTTCGTTGCCTCGAGCACCAACTTCTCCCAGCCGGGCTTCGAGTAGTCGATCACGACGTCCGCGCCCTGCGCCTTGCTGAGGTCGAGTTTCGCCTGCCCGCGGGCGGCCGCGATGACGTGTGCGCCGGCCTTGTGAGCGAGCTGGGTCAGGAGCAGGCCCATCCCGCCCGCGGACGCGGTGACGAGCACCTCTTTGCCCTGCATCGGCGGAGCGAGGTCCTCCAGCATCAGTGCGGTGAAGCCGTCGCCGAAGACCGCGATCGCCGTCTCGAGGTTGAGTTCGGCCGGGATCTCGACGAGACCGGCGACGCTGGCCCGGGCGAGTTCGGCGTGCGCGCCGAAGCCGGCTGCCCGACCGAGAACGGTCTTGCCGATCCAGTCGGTCGACACGTCCGGGCCGACCTCACGGACGGTGCCGGCGAGTGAACCGCCTGGCACGTAAGGCGGATTCACGTCGAAGAACTGGCTGTGCTGGCCCTGCCTGATGGCCGTCTCGACGAAGATGATGTCGGCGACCGCGACCTCGATCACGACCTCACCGGCGCCCGGCTCGGGGTCGGGCCAGTCCTGGGTCTTGATCACGTCGGGGGTGCCGAACTCGGTGACCACTGCTGCACGCATATCTGCTCCTTCAGGGTTCTCGGGTTCCTACGAGGCTGCAACCTCAACTGGAGTTCAGGTCAAGTCGGGCAGTTGTCCACAGGTGCTTGGTGATGGGCGGGAATCTGTCGGCGGTCCGGCGTACTGTGCAGGGCATGTTCGACGCCGTCTTCGTGCCAGCCGACCCGCCGCGAGCGGGCCGGCTGGCGCTGTACGGCGACCTCGCGGCAGCCGGCGAGGTCGCCGACGAGACGGTGGAGCTCGTGCTGCCGAAGGGTTCGCAGGTACGGCGGACGACGGTGCCGGCGCGGTTGCTGACCGTCTCGCAGGTCCTCGATCGGCTGGGATCCGATGCGGTTGACGGCTCCGAGAGCTGGGCAGCGTGGCGGGCAGCTGCGCTGGCCGGGTTGGGGTTGATCGCGCGTGGACGACTCGTGCCGGACCGCAGCCCCAGTGGGTACGGCGCTTGGCGGGTGGCGCCGCTGGATCCGCTGGACCGGGGCTGGTTGAGGAACCTCGGTGCGGCGATGTCGCCGTACGCGCACGCCTTGCCGATCGAGGGGACGCGACCGGTGCGGCTGGTCGATCCGGAGCAGTTGGTGCGGGCGTTCTGGGATGCGATCGCGGACACTCTGGTGCGGACGCCGGCCGCGACGGTCGCCGTGCGGGCCGGTGCGGCGGCGTTCGCCTCGGTGGATTCGGTCGAGGTGACGGGGTCGACCGCGTGGCTGGAGGAGACCGCGCAGAGCGAGGCGGCTGGTGCGCGGTTGGTGCTGCGGATCGAGCCCCCGGAGGAAGAGGCCGACTTCAGGGCTGTTTTGCAGTTGCGCAGCGGGGTGGATCCCAGCCTGTTGGTGGACGTCGAGGACGTCTGGAGTGCGCCGGCCGCCGTGCTCGCTGCGCTGGGCGAGCGGGCGGAGACCGATCTGCTGCTGGCGCTGCGGCGTGGGGCTCGGGTGTGGCCGCCGCTGGGTGCCGCGTTGCGGGATGCGGCTCCCTCGGAGGTCGGGGTCGACGATCAGGCTCTGGAGGAGTTGGCCGAGGGCAGTACGGCGTTGGAGGGCGCCGGGATCGAGGTGCTCTGGCCGACTGAGCTGTTCGCCGGTGAGTTGGCTGTGCGTGGGACGGTCGCGACGCCGACACCTGGAGCGGTGACCGGGCCGGACTTCAACTTGAACGAGTTAGTGGCTTTCCGGTGGCGGCCGACGCTGGACGGGCAGGAACTGACCGAGCAGGAGGTGGCGGCGCTCGCGGAGGCGAAGCGACCGATGATCCGGATGCGCGGGCGGTGGGTGCGGGTCGACCACGATCTCGTCCGGAAGCTGCGCCGCGGCGGCACGCGGAAGCTGACCGGCGCGGAGGCGCTCGGCGCGGCGTTGACCGGGACGATCGAGGTCGACGGCGAGCTGGTCGCCTTCGATGCGAATGGATCGCTGGCGTCGATGCTCGCGCGGTTGCGAGCAGCCGAGGACCCTGCGCCGTTCGAGCAGCCGGTCGGGTTGCAGGCGACGCTGCGCGAGTATCAGCGGCGGGGTGTCGCGTGGATGGCGCAACTCGCGCATCTCGGTCTGGGTGGATGTCTCGCGGACGACATGGGTCTGGGCAAGACGATCCAGGTGATCGCGCTGCATCTCCAGCTGCGGGGCCGCGGTCCGACGTTGGTGGTCTGCCCGTCGACACTGCTCGGGACGTGGGAGCGGGAGTTCGCGCGATTCGCGCCAGACGTGCCGACGCGGCGGTATCACGGTGCCGGGCGGACGCTGAGCGATCTCACGCCGGACGAGGTCGTGCTGACGACCTACGGCGTGGTGCGGCAGGACCATCGTGTGCTCGGCGAGGTGTTCTGGGGTCTCGCGGTCGCGGACGAGGCACAACATGCGAAGAACCCGTTGTCCAGAACGGCGCGGGCGTTGAGGACGTTGCCGTCAGCAACCAGGATCGCGTTGACCGGGACGCCGGTGGAGAACCGGTTGTCGGAGCTGTGGTCGATCCTGGACTGGGCGGCACCGGGGTTGCTGGGGACGCTGGATCGGTTCCGGCACGATGTCGCCGTACCGGTGGAGCGGTATCACGACGAGGAGGCGACCGCTCGGCTCGCGCGGGTGACCCGGCCGTTCCTGTTGCGACGGAAGAAGAGTGATCCGGGGATCGCGCCGGAGTTGCCGCAGAAGACCGAGCACGATGTCGTCGTACCGCTCACCGTGGAGCAGGCCACGCTGTACCAGGCCGTCGCCAAGGAGACGCTGGCGAAGATCGAGTCGGCCGAGGGGATCGCGCGGCGCGGACTGGTGCTCAGCTTACTGACGCAGTTGAAGCAGGTGTGCAACCATCCAGCGCAGTTCCTGCACGAGCCGGGTCCGCTGGAGCGTCGTTCGGGCAAGCTGGCCGCGCTGGACGAACTGCTCGACGTGATCCTGGCCGAGGGCGAGTCGGTGCTGATCTTCAGCCAGTACGTCGAGATGTGCCGGCTGATCGAGGCACACCTGGCGGCGCGGCGGATCAAGACGTTGTTCCTGCACGGCGGGATCGGGGTGCGGAAGCGGGAGCAGTTGGTCGCGGAGTTCCAGGCCGGTGAGGCACAGGTGTTCCTGCTGTCGTTGAAGGCCGGCGGGGTTGGACTGACGCTCACGCGTGCGACGCATGTGGTGCACTACGACCGCTGGTGGAATCCGGCCGTCGAGGATCAGGCCACCGACCGCGCCTATCGGATCGGTCAAGACCGGCCGGTCCAGGTGCACCGCCTGGTCACCGAGAACACATTGGAAGACCGGATCTCCACCGTGATCGCGAGTAAGCGCGACCTCGCTGACGCAGTGGTCGGGTCGGGCGAGGCTTGGTTGAGTGAGCTGTCGGATTCTGAGCTGACTGAGCTCGTCGAGCTGTCGACCGGGCCGGTGAAGTCGGGCTCGGCGAGCGCCTACAACCCTTCTGCCGTTGGGAAATCGTCGCCTGCCGCCGGGAGTTCCTCCGCTGCCGTTGGGGGATCCTCGGCTGCTGTTGGAGGTGAGGAGGATGAATGAGCGGGTGCCGTGGCAGGGGTGGCGGCGGAAAGGTGACGATGCCGGGCTGCCTGCGGCCAAGGGGGCTGGGAGCCGGCGGCCGTTCGGGGCGACGTGGTGGGGACGCGCATGGTTGGAGGCGTTGGAGCAGCGGGCTCGGCTGGATCCGAATCGGCTGGCGCGTGGGCGCTCGTACGCTCGGCGCGGGAGTGTGCTGGAGCTGACGGTTGCACCTGGTGAGGTCGAGGCCGTGGTGCAGGGCAGTCGCGTCACGCCGTACCAGGTGACGGTCCGGATCCGCGCCTTCACGACCGCCGAGTGGGACGCCGTACTCGACGTGGTCGCCGCTCAGATCGGTCGGGTCGCAGCACTGCTTGACGGCGAGCTACCACCCGAGGTCATCGACGACGTACACGCTGCCGGGCTGGACCTGCTCCCAGGCGCCGGCGAGGTCTTGACCAACTGCAGTTGCCCGGACTTCGCCGTACCGTGCAAACACTCAGCCGCCGTCTGCTACCTGGTCGCGGACGCCCTGGACGACGATCCGTTCTCCTTGTTGCTGCTCCGAGGCCGCCGCCGCGACGAACTCCTCTCCGCCCTACGCTCCCGCCGCTCCACACCAGGAGCCGCCCCCGGCACTCCACCCCGCCAACCCCCACCCCCAGGCGTCCCCGCCAAGAAGGCCTTCGCCCGCCACCTCACCCCCACCCCCGGGACCACAAGCGCTCCCGCAAGCGTTTCGGGCCAGGTTCCTACACCCGCTCCCGCTCCCGCTCCCGCGCTTGCGCCTGCGCCCGCGCCCGCGACGTCCTCCGCGACTGCGGTCGTGCCTGTGCCACCTCGGCCGATGGGGGCGCCTGGGGTGCCTGCGGCTGTTCAGGCTTTGGACCCGCCACGCTCCTCGGGCGTCGACGTACGCGATCTGGTCGCCCTCGCCACCGACGCAGCACGCCGAGCCTGGGAACTCGCCTCCGGCGACGGTGACGGCGGCCTCCACCTCACCTTCGACCAGGACCTGGCCCGCCGCGCCTCCCTGCTCCTGGGCACCCCCGAGCTAGCCGACCTGGCCCACCGAGCTGGCATCCCCGCCCGCCAACTCACCAGCTGGGCCGTGGCCTGGCGCGAAGGTGGCCCCGGCGGCCTCGCAGCCGCCGTAGACACCCCAACCGACGTCGACGAGGCTGCGCTCGCCGAGGCCCTCGCAGCCCTGCCTGGCGCCGATATCCACGCCAACCGAGTAACCGCCGGCAAGACCCAACTCCGCCTAGGCGTCGACGGCCTCTGGTACCGCTTCGACCAGCACTTCAACGACTGGACCCTGACCCGCCCACCCTCCCCCGACCCCCAAGACCTCCTCACGAACTAGCCCGACGCCTGATCCCCGTCGTCATGCTCGCGCGGGCGATCGAACCTGCTGACGAGCGCTGACTCACTCGGCTCGGGCGGCGACGAAGGCCTGGGTGAGACGGGTGATGAGGTTGTACGGGATGGGCTTGGCCAGGGGGAACTTGAGGGTGCCTTTGCCTGAGCGGTAGGGCTCGATCTCGGCGGCGAGGTCGTCGTCGACGGGCGGGATCGGGTAGACGGAGATGTGTTCCTTCCAGCCGCTGAAGTACATCAGCGCCTTGCCATCGAGAGTGACGGCGGGGATCTGGTAGCTGATCTTCTCCCCCGCGTCCGGGACGACCGCGCGGATAGTACGCCGTACCTCCTGCAGCACCTCCTGGACGTCGGCCGGGAAGGAGCCGATGTACTCGTCCACGCTCGCGAACTTGTTCTCCGCCATACAGACCATCCTGACGACGGCCGCCGTACCCGAGCAAGCTCCTATCGGCGGCGGAGCCTGGTGTGGGTTTCGAGGACAGTGATGAGGTGGTCGGCGATCTTGACGTGGCCGGGGACGGAGGGGTGGACGCCGTCGGTGGTGTCGGCCTCGGTGATCCAGCCGGTGGAGTCGACCAGGACGAGGTTGGGATCGTCGAGCGACTTGACCGCGGTCGTAATCGCGTCGGCGTGCTTGCCGCTGAACGGAGTGAGCGACACGATCGTGGCTCCCGGGTACGCCGACCGCACCCGCGTCACGAAGTCGGCGTACTGCTCCGGCTCCAAAGTCTCGTCGTTCACGCCGAGGTTGACCACGACCACATCGGACGGCTCCACCCGCTCGGCCGGCGACCCGGCGAAGTTCCAGCCGAACGACTCCACGCCCGGCGGTACGTCGCCGTTGCCCGGCCGGAGGATGCCCTGCCGCCCGAAGCCGACCTGGTACGAGGTGGCGCCGAAGGCGCGCGCGGTCAGATACGCGTATGACGTCGT
Source organism: Kribbella steppae (assembly GCF_004342025.1). Taxonomy (GTDB): domain Bacteria; phylum Actinomycetota; class Actinomycetes; order Propionibacteriales; family Kribbellaceae; genus Kribbella; species Kribbella steppae. The sequence continues at coordinate 586,505 of NZ_SLWN01000004.1, forward strand.
ACCGTCGGCGCCGTCGGACTCCGGATGGGCGCTGAGCGCGCGAACGCCCTGCGTGATCGAGTCGCCATAGAACTCGAGCCGCGGACCACCCGGCCGACCGCTGAGCCGCAGCCGGGTGTTGACGTCCAGCAGGAGTCCCGCGAACACGACCGCGCACTCGAACGGCGGATTCCACCGGTTGACGTGCTCGTTGACGTCCTTGACCACGACCTCGACCTGATGACGGCCGTCCGGCGCGGACAGCTCGATCACCGCGTCCTCGATCAGGTGCAGCGCCGGCTCACCGTCGTCGATCGTGATCCACAGGTGTGGCGCGACGGTGAGTCCGGTCGTGTCGAAGAGCAGCTGCAGCCGCTCACCCGCGAAGGAGAACGAGATCCGCGAGCCTGAGTTGACGGTGATCGCCACCCCCGGCTCGTGACCCCACTGGCCTTCCAGGATGATGCGCGGATCTCCAGGGGCGACGACCTCACCAGGCTCGAACGGCACGTCTCACTCCTTGTCATTGGTGGCGGTGCAATTCTGCCTGGCCGGTCACCAACCTTCCTTCCGAGCCCGCGCTTCGAACAGCAGGATGCCGGCGGACAGCGCGACGTTGAGCGAGTCCGCCTGCCCGAGCATCGGGATCGACACCGCCTCGCAGCCCTGCTCATGCCACGTCCTGGACAGCCCGCCGCCTTCGGACCCGACGACGAAGGCGGTCGGCCCGTCGTAGTCGGCGCTGCGGTAGCTGCCGGTGGCCGCCGGATCGGCGAGGTGGACGCGGAAGCGGTGATCGCGCAACCACGCGGCCGCTTGACCGATGTCGTCGAACTCCAGCACCGGAGTCGACAGGATGGTGCCGCGGCTGGCGGAGTAGACCGCCGGGTGGCTTGGCCGCGCACGTCGGCTGGTCAGGACGAGGCAGTCGGCTTTGGCTGCGTCGACCGTACGGATCAGGGTGCCGAGGTTGCCGGCGTACTCGACTCCGTCGGCGACCAGGACCAGCGACGAACTGGTGAACTTGAACGTCTGCGGTCGCCAGACGGGCAGCCGGACGATCGAGATCAGGCCGTCGGACCGGGTCTTGCGGGACAGACGGGTGAGCAGTTTCTCCGAGATGCGGTAGACCTCGGCGGCGCGCTCGGCGATCCGGTCGACGGCGTGCGTCGTACCGGCCTCAGGGCACCAGAAGAAGGTGTCGATCGGGGTCTTGGTGGCGAGTAGGCGGTCGTGTTCCCAGTTGCCCTCGATCATGATCCGGCCGGGTGCGCCGTCCTTGCGGACGGAGAGCAGGTCACGGATGAGGGGATGCTGCGCGCCAATCGGGCGCGCTGGCGGGAACGCAGGGTGCACGGTCATGTGCAAGCTCCGGAAGGAGAGAATCAGCAAGCGCGCCGGGGACCCTGTGGTGGGTCCACGCCGGCGTGGCGAACGCCCGAAGGCGCCGTGGTCTGGACGCGGTCTACCTGGACCGCATCAGCCAAGGATTCTCTTCACACTTCGGATGGTAGACAGGCGCCAATCAGCCCGTCATCCGGTTTTCCACAGGCGCAAAGCGACCTGCCGGTGCGCACCGCCCGACCCCCGTCCTCGCAGTTGTCCACAAGTCCAGGGCGGCAAGGTTTTGCGCACCACCCCACCGCCGTCTTGCACTTGTCCACAAGTCCAGGGCAGCCGGGTTTTGGTCTGTCGGTGTGGGTGGTTAGAGTCCCTTCTCTGGTTGCCGGTCGCTCGCGGGGGCGGTGCCACACGGGAGGAGGAGCGATGGACGCGACGTTGCTGGACGCTGAGGCCGAGGCGGCCGTACTGCGCGTCTACCGTCAGGTGTTCGCCGTTCTCGCCCGTGAGGCCGGCGCGATGATCGTCGACCCGGACCTGCTCGACGTCGACCAGGCGATCCTGGACGCGTTCGCCGAGGCCGGCAGCGACGGGCTCACGGTCGAGCAGGCGACGCTGGCCTGCCGGGCCTACCCGCATGACGTGATCGTGCGGCGTTTCGACGTACTCCGGCAGTACGGCGCCATCACCAAGCTCGTCGACCGGCCGAACGAACTGCGTCACCGGGCCGCCTTCGCGCCGTACGTGATGTTGATGTTCCTGCGCCGGATGTCGGTCCAGGGCGGTCAGGCCGAGCTGCACCAACTGCTCACGCTTGAAGCGCACAGCGTCAGCGATCCGGGCGCCACCGAGGACGACGGGCTGGCCTCGACCCAGCGGCTGACGAAGGTGTTCCGGCTGCTTGGCAACGAGCTCGCGATCCTGGTCTCGACCAGCACGACCGCCCAACTGCGGGAGAACGCGCAGCTCGCGTGGGGTAACGAGCGGCTGATCGAGCAGGCGGAGAAGGTTCACCGGATCGTGCTGGACCGCTGGCCGACGCTGCATCGCGCGTGTACGTCGCTGCGGATGGCGCTGGCCGCCTATGCGGACGCAGTGCAGCTGGCCGCGGGACGCCTGGTGGAGAGAGCCGGTACGACGCGCGCACTCGGGCTACTGCCGATCGAGACTTGGCTGACGTTCGCTCGGAGCAGCGAGCCCGACGTACTCGCGGGAGTCCTCGACGGACTGTTGTTCGATGCGGCCGCGCCGGACTTCTCGCCGCAGACGATGGTGGAGGCGGTCGAGACAGGACGTCGTACCGGGACCGCCCGGATGGCGCCGCCGCGACCGACCGAGGACGTTGTCGCCCCGGAGTCGGCGGCCGCGACGGACCGCGAGGAGCTGCGGGCCGAGGCCGAGCGGGTGCTGGCCGGGCGTCCGTCGGTGGACATCGTCGAGGTGGTCGACCAGGCCGGCGACTGGATCACGGCTCGGCGGGTGCTGGCTGAGCTGACGGCGGCGCATCTGCATGACGAGCTCGAGTACGAGCTGGTGTGGTCGGACGGGATGCGGATCGACCCGAACGCTGGGACGCCATGGGCGACCGAGGGTGTGTTCAGGCGGGCGACGCCATGAGTACGCCGTCTTCGGAGGCCGTGGAGCGTCGGCTGTACAACGCGTTGTGGTGGGCGAAGGTGCAATCGGCGGGACCGTTGGAGGTTGAGCCCGATACGCCTGCGGTGGCGGGCCTGACGCGTGCTGCTTCGCCGGACGGATCCACAGTCTGGCTCGTGCCGACGTTGCCGTCAGGCGCCGGTCACACGGTGCTGGAGGAGTTGGGCGCTCCCCCGGTCGCTGTCGAGCAGCCAAACGAGACGGCTCGTGTCCTCTCTATCTGTGTCGCGTGCTGCTGGGCGGATCGGAGCGGGCCGGCGTGGCCCGGCTCTGTCGGCACGCTCGCGCAGATCAGGTCCGTGTACGCCGGGATGCGTGGGCGACCCGAGCAGTCGAGCGACCTGACCCTGATCATCGGCAGTCTTCGTCGCCTGCACGCCACCCACTGGCTGCTGTGGAACGAGAAAGCCGGCGAGGTGCGTCTCGGCCCGCGCGTCATTACGTGGACGGCCGCCGACGAAGCCACCCTCCGGGACCTCTGCCGCCACCTTCCCGATCCACCGCCGGCGGTCCTCACCAGCGAGCCGCCTCCTCCGGAGCCGGAATCGGATCCGCTGCCGTCGGAGGTGGCTGATGACTGAGCAGCACGTGCTGTTCGATCCTCTGCTGCAGGATCTGAGCGATCGGGCGCGCGACGAGGTGCTGGCTGCCTTTAGCGCGGTGCAGTACGCAGCGCATCCGGTGGCCGAGGTGCAGTTGGCCGGCTTGCGCGACGTGACGCTGCGTCGACATGTCGCACGGATGCTGAAGCTCATCGGTCGGACCCTGGTGCACGTCGACGGCACGCACTGGACTGCGGGCTATGCAGACGACATCGCGGCGGCCCTGACCGCGCAGGGCTGGCAACCGTTGTCGGTCGTCGACCGCGCGGTGCTCGTACTCGTGCTGGTCCACTCGGTCGCGATCCCCCGCAGCGAAGGGATCCTGACCGGAGACAGCTGGAAGTCGGCCCGCCCAACGACGGTCGACGAGTTGCGAACCACCAAGATCAGCGGCGAGGAACGTCGTCTTGCTCTCCAACGTCTGCGGGCGGCGGGCCTGATCCAACTGTCCGGCGATCATTCGGGCGGCCCGAGCTACATCCCCGGTCCACAGCTCCAGCGACTCACACCTGCTGCGCGACGCCGCCTCCAGGACCAGCTCATCCTGGCCGCCGCTCCTGCCAGCCCGATCGCGGAGGCGATCCGCGCCCGAAACGGCACGACCACGTCGACTGAGCACGCGTCCGAACGTCGTACAGAGCAAGACATCGTGGAAGGAAGCGCATGAGCGAGCGGAGCGAGGTCGTCGACCAGCACAGCGCAGATTGTGCCTCATCCGCGCCCGGAGCGAAGCGAGGACGTGGATGAGTGCTCCGGTGGAGGACGGTCCGTTCGACGTCCTCGGGTCGAAGGTGCTGCTCGGCGTACAGGTCGTCGACCTCTCACGGCTGTCGACACACCCGATCCCGATGGTGGGCCAGGGTCTCGTCACGGTCGCCGGTCAAGGTCCGACCGACTCGAACGGCGCCGGCAAGTCCTCATGGATCGCCGCGCTCAGCCTGCTGCACGCCGACGACCAATGGCGCCTGACCAGCGGCGCGCCCGGTGCGACCGAGCTGCTGTTCACCGCGGAGGCCGCCGGCCAGGAGGGCAACTGGTCGAACGTCGACCGCGGCTACATCATCGGTGTCTTCTCCGACCCCGAGCTCACCGACCTCGCCGAGATCGAGGCGGCCGCGATCACCGTGTGGATCCGGATCAACCGCAAGGCGTCGTACATCGACCTGCGCTGGAAGAACGGCCTGCACGTCCCGTACGGCGCGACCGAGGCCGAGCGTGCCGCGGGCGCCGACGCACTGTGGGCAGCGCTGCCGCATTCGAACGGCCGCACCGACTTCCACGCGAACAAGCTGTCCACAGTTCTGTACGGCGGTCAGGTGCGGTGCGTCTCGTTCCTGTCGACGTCGGTCCGATCGAGCCCGACCGCCAACCTACTTGCCGAGCCGCTGAACGAGCTCGGCCCGGCCCGGATCTTCAACGCGATCGCCACGCTCACCGGTCTCGACCACGAGCTCGAGCAAGAGCAAGCGCACCGATCCGCAGAGCACACTCAGCGCGAGGCGACCAAGCAGGCGACGGCCGACCTGCAGCGGTGGGAGCAGGAGATGGCGGCGGTCGAGGCCGGCATCCTGCAGCGCGCCGCCGCCCGGGAGGCGCTGGCCGCGGCGAAGGAGTCCTGGCAGGCGCGGTGTGCCCGGCACCTCATCGACGGCGACGCGCGCAACAGCGAGATCCTGCAGGAGCTCGCCGTACTCGATGAACGCGTCGCCAAACAAGAAGCGCGACGTGAAGCGGTCGACACCGAGATCGATGCCTTTGGCAACGAGGAGGTCCTGCTCCGGGACGTCCAGCTGACCCGTCAGGAGCGGGACAAGCTGGACGCGCGGGACCGCGAGCTCGACCTGGCTCAGCGGTCGGTGCGCGAGCAGCTCGAGAGACTCGGGCAGGAGCACCGGCGACTGCTGGACGCGGGGCGTTCGGCGGACGGCCGTGATCTCGCTGCGGCCGCTGACGAGCAGGACGAGGCGCGCGCCGTACTCGAGGAGCACATCGGACGCGACCACGCCGCTCGGTCCGCGGTCGATTTCGCGACCGCCGAGCTGCGGGAGGCCGAGAGCGGTCAGACCGTGTCAGCGCCTCAGCAACAGGTGCTGGAGAACGCGGGCATCGAGTGCGGTGCGCTCACCGACATCACCGAGTTGTCGGCAGCGGAGCGTGCCGAGTGGGAGCCACGGCTGGCGCCGTACCGCGAAGCCGTCGTCATCGACGCCGGTGATGTGGCGGTCGCGTCGACCGCTCTGTCGGACGCCGGGTACGCCGGATTCCTGCTGGTGCTGGCGAATCGGCCCGGCGCTACACGCAAGGGCGCCAAGCGCGGGCCGAAGTCCGCCGACAAGCGATTCAGCCTGGACGGGTTCTTCGCGGCGCTCGTCGAACGCGCGACCAAGGAGAACATCGACGACGTCGCCGGTGTTGTGGCGGTCGGGCAGTTCGACGAACCGCTGACCGGCCGGACCGCTCGCATCGAGGCCGCCCGCCGCCGACTCGACGCCACGGTCGAGGCTCGCTCTGTCGCATCCGCAGCCCTCGAGCAGGCTCGAGCCCGAGTCGAGCAGGCAGAACGTCGTACGGCGGCCGCCCGCGCACTGGCCGATGCGGAGTCGGTGCAGGAGCAGATCCTCGCGCTACGCGAGACGATCGATCGGCACGAGACCGACCGCGATTCGCTCGCGCCGGAGCTCCAAGCCGCCAAGGAGTCGGCCGAGGCCGCGGCCGGCCAGCAACTCGTCCGCGACGAACGGCTGAAGAACCTCGAGGCGACCCGCCGCGACCACGAGCGGCTGCTCGACGACCTCACCGCCCGCCGGCTGAGGCTGATCGAAGAGCAGACTTCGCTCGACCTGGTCGCCCGGAGCACCGCGTGGGGCTCGACGCCGGCGGAGGCCGAGGAGTTCATCCTCGGATTGCCTGACGACGCACAGCGCCGTACGACGGCCGACTGGAACCACCAGGCCTGCACGCAACTCGACGACGTCATCCGCCGCTGCTTCCCGAACGCACGCTCGCGCGAGGAGATCCCGACCGAGCTCTGGGAGATCCTGAACGGTCCCGACGGCTGGACGAACGGCACCCTCGGCGCCCGCGTCGGCCTGGTGCCGACCCTACATCGGACGCTGAGCAGCCACCTTGCGCAGCACGAGACGTTCGACAGCCTGCAGCAACAGCAGATCGCCAGCCAGCGCGCCGAACGCAACGCAGCGCTCGAACGCGCCCGTGAGGGACTGGACGAGGCCGAAAGCACCGCCCGCGCCCACCGCGCATCCCTTGCCGACGGCATCAAAGCGCGGCTCCGCCTGGTGTCGCAGGAATTCGACCGGCTCGATCAGCAGTACGGCGGCTACGGCGCGAAACTCGAGTTCCCCGAACCCGACCCGCCGGCCGAGCCCGACAAGCCGTGGCGCTGGACGGTCACGCCCAAGTGGCGGCGTTCGGAGGGCGGCCCGTTCTCCGCGTTCAACGTGAAGGGCAACACCGCCCAGATGGACGAGAAGGCGGTCAAGCTGGTCTGCGCCGCCGCACTCGCCGGTGGTTCGGACCGACCGCTGCTGCTGATCCTCGACGAACTGGGCCGGAACCTCGGTTCGCAGCACCGCCGCGAGGCCGTCGCCCTGTTCGAACAGATCGGCCGCGACCGCAACATCACCGTCATCGGCGCCCTCCAGGACGACATGGAGCGGTACGCCCTGTCCTCGTCCCGCCTCTACGTCAAACTCCGCCGTAGCTCCGACACCATGGCCTACAACCAGGCGCCGGTGGTCAAGGGCAACGAGGAGTACGGCGACCGCGTAGAACTCCTGCGCACCTGGCTGGAGTCCTACCGAGGCCCAACCCCCACGCTGGAGCTTGCTTCCCCCACCCTCACCCCGTAGCCGGAACCTACAGTCCGCTTGCCGCCTCGACGGGTGCGTTCATGTCGACCGACATTTCGTCACGCACCCGGTGGCGGTAGCGCAGCGGGGACTCCCCCACCTCTCGTTTGAACGCGGTGCTGAACGCACTCTCCGAGCCATAGCCGAGGTCGGACGCCAGCGACCCGACGCGGACATCGCCGTCCCGAAGCGCGCGCTGTGCCAGGAGCATCCGCCAACGGTTGAGATAGGTCAGCGGCGGTACGCCGGCCACGGTCCGGAAGCGTTCGGCGAACGACGTCCTCGACATCGCCGCGGAGCGCGCGAGGTCCTCCAGGCCCCACGACTTTCCGGGCTCGGCATGCATGAGGTTGAGCGCCGGCCGTAGCCGTTCGTCGGTCAGGACGCGTAGCCAACCCGGCGGCAACTCGGCCTGGTCGATGTAGGCACGCAGTACCTCGAGCAGCAGGAGCTGACTGTGCTGCCGGATCGCGAACGCGGAGCCCAGTCTGTTCGAGGTCACCTCGTCGAACAGTCGGTAGAGACTGCCGCGAAGGTTGTTCGCCGCAGCCGAAGCCCGGACATGTCCCACCGGAGGAAGCGCCTGCAGCAGCAGTGCCTGGCCGGCCGGATTGAGGTCGATACGGCCGCCCATGACGACATCGTCGACATCGCTGTCGGCGCCGACGAGGTGAGGGGACGGAAAGCCGGGCACCGGCACGATCTCGCGGCGCGGTCCGTCGCCGGTGCCGCCTTCGAGCTCCAGCCACGACCGGTTGTTCAGGATGGCGACGTCGCCTGGTCCGAGCTCGATCGGGCTCTCAATACCGTCGGTGGCCAGCCGGGCCCTGCCGGACACTAGCGCGATGAACTTCAGCGGCTCGCTAAGGACGGTGCGTGCCACCCACGGGCCGCGCACTGCGAAGCCGCCCGACATCATGCCGCGGACCTCGACGAGGTCGAACACCTCGGACAACTGATCAGTGACCACATCTGTACTCTCGCGCAAGAAATACGAACTAACAACTATTCAGAGTACGACCCGGCCGCCACAGACTGGCAGCATGACACAGCGACAACCCCATCGGCAGCGGATTCACCGCCGCGTCGACGGCCGACGACATCCTCCGTGGCGTCGACCTCTCCGGCACGAACGTCGTCGTCACCGGCGGCCACAGCGGGATCGGTCTGGAGACCACCCGTGCGCTCTCCAGAGCCGGCGCAGCTGTCACGGTCGGTGCGCGCAATCCCGACCGCGCCGCGGTCGCGTTGGCCGGGATCGAGCGCGTCGAGGTCGGTCAGTTGGACCTCGCCGACCCGACGTCGATCGACGCATTCGCCACCCGCCACCTCGAGTCCGGCCGTCCGCTCCACATCCTCATCAACAACGCAGGCATCGGAGCCGGCCCACTCGTTCGCGATTCACGCGGCTATGAATCGCAGTTCGCTACCAATCATCTCGGCCACTTCCAGCTGGCTCAGGGCTTGCTTCACGCGTTGCGGGCAGCCCGCGGCGCTCGAGTCGTCAATGTGACGTCCGGCGGCCACCGGCTCTCCGACATCCGCTGGGACGACCCGCACTTCACCACCGGCTACGACCCGATGCTCGCCTACGGCCAGTCCAAGACCGCCAACGTGCTGTTCGCCGTCGAGTTGGACCGTCTGTGGGCCGACGAGGGAATCCGCGGCTACGCCGTGCATCCCGGGATTGTCGTGAGTACGAGCCTGAGTCGCTCGGTGCCCGAGGACGACATGCGAGCCATGAACCTCGCCATGGAGCTGATCGACGAATCCGGTCGCCCGATCATCGACCCCGACCGGGAGAAGAAGACACCGCGACAGGGCGCGAGCACCAGCGTGTTCGCGGCGACCAGCCCTCTGCTCGCCGAGATAGGCGGCGTCTATCTGAAGGACAGCGACATCTCGCCGCTGGACAACGACCCGAAGCCCATCACGTTCGGCACCACGCCGATCGTCGTGTCCACCGTCGTACCGCACGCCATCGATCCCTTGTCGGCGACGCGGCTCTGGGATCTCAGCGAGCAACTGCTCAAGGCATAACTACACCCTCAGGAGAAGACATATGCATTACCGCACCCTCGGCCGGACCGGTATCCAGGTCAGCCCCTACGCGCTCGGCGCCATGATGTTCGGTGCCGTCGGCAACCCCGACCACGACGACTCGATCCGCATCATCCACAAAGCGCTGGATGCCGGCATCAACTTCGTCGACACCGCCGACATGTACTCCAACGGCGAGTCGGAAGAGATCGTGGGCAAGGCGCTCAAGGGGCGCCGCGACGACGTCGTGCTCGCCACCAAGGCCCGGTTCCCGGTGAACTTCGACCCCAGCGGCGCCACCCCGGCCGTTCCCAACCGGTCGGGCGCCTCACGCCGCTGGCTGATCCGCGCCCTGGACGACTCTCTGCGCCGGCTGGGTACCGACTACATCGACCTGTTCCAGATTCACCAGCCTGACCCCGACACCGATATCGAGGAGACCCTCTCGGCACTCACCGACCTGGTGCGTGCCGGCAAGGTCCGGGCCATCGGCTCCTCCTCGCTGCCTGCCTCGGACATCGTCCAGTCCCACTGGGTCGCCGAGCGGCGCGGCCTGACCCGGCTGCGCTCCGAGCAGCCGCCGTACTCGATCCTCAACCGCGGCATCGAGCGCGAGGTCCTCCCTGTGGTGCAGGAGTACGGCATGGGCGCTCTGGTCTGGAGCCCACTCGCCGGCGGGCTGCTCACCGGCCGCTACCGCAAGGACCAGCAGAACACCACACACCGGTCCCAGTTCGGCTTCCAGCACCTGAACGACGAGCGCCGCCTGGACGCCGTCGAGCAGCTCATCGGCGTGGCCGAGGACGCCAAGCTCCCACTGACCCACCTGGCCATGGCGTTCGTGATCGCCCACCCCGGCGTCACGTCCGCGATCATCGGGCCGCGCACCATGGAGCAACTCGACGACCTCCTAGCCGGCCTCGACGTCACGCTCACCGACGAGATCCTCGATCAGATCGACGAGATCGTCCCGCCTGGCACCGACATCGGCAGACTCGACATGGCGTACAACCCACCCGCCCTCCTCCACCCCCACCTACGCCGCCGCCCAACCACCGACCGCCCCGCCGCCTAACCACAGCCCGCCCGCCGCTCGGCCGAGCCCATCGCTCGGCCGGGCACGCCGCTGGGCCGGGCACGCCGCTCGGCCGGGCAGGTGCTCGGGTCAGGCAGGTGCTCGGGTCAGGCAGGTGCTCGGGTCAGGCAGGTGCTCGGCCGGGCAGGTGCTCGGTAAGGAGTGGGCCGCTCGGCTGGGCGGGTAAAAGCCCCACCATCGGCACCCCGCGCGACCACCTCGCCGCCGAGCTCAGCCAGCGGCCAACTCGCCTCCGACTGTTTGCCGGTGCCCCCTGGCCCCCACCACCTGCGACCTCATCGCACGGCGACCCGAAACCCCGCAGCTGCGGTAGCGCTTCCACACGACGGCCACCCGACTTCAGCCGCGTATTTACCAAAATCGGACCCCGGTGCTGACCTCGGACCCACCGGTGCTTCAAACTGGACCGATGGAACATCCGGAGAACCGCTCAGGCTGCTCACGCCGCGTAGGCGGAACTCTGGCCAACCGTCCGATCATCGGCGTACCGTCTGCTGCGCAGGTCTGGCCGGCTCGTGATCGGAGGGCGTGAATGGGATCCTGGCTCCTCCGCGCCCAGTGGACGCACCGTGACGAGACCGTCGAGCACCGCGCGCTCCGCGTCGGCCGTACCCTGACCGCCGTCGCCGTAGCCTTCCCCGACGTACACGCCTGGACTCAGGACGAGCGCTGGGGCTACCACGTCCTCGAGGCCGACGGCTCGACTCCGCTCCAGGAGATGGTCGAAGCCACCACCAAGGTCCTCGCGAACGGCTCGAGCACCACGCGCCTGCACCTGCAGAGCACCGGCGACCTCCCCTGGCTCTTCGACCTGTCGATGGGTGGAACCCTCACTACCGTCTCCGACCAGCTCACGCTGCACTGGAGCGACGAGGACGCCCTCGCTCAGTCCGAACGCTTCGCCCAGGTGCTCCGCGCCGTGGTGACGATCTGGGAACCAGAGTGGGCCAGCATCGCCGACACCGAGCTCGCTGCCGCGGCCGGCGTGTTCCGGCGCGGGATCCCGATGATGGGCTGGCTGACGTACGTCCGCGGTCTGGTAGCCGGTGCCCACGGCATCGACATCGGTCTGACCCCGTTCGAACGCGGCACTCTGCTCCAAGCCCCGGTCGCCCCGGCCGACCTCACCCCGGTCCACATCTGCGCCGCGGCCGCACTCGTCGGCATCGCTCCCGAGGCCTAGTCCCTCAGCAAGTCACCCGCATCATCCTGTACGTCGGTCATCACGACCTGGTGATCCCATCGCGCCAACTCGGCCGCATCCGGAGCATGGTACTTGGAGTTGAACTCTTCCAACTCCTCCCGGCTGATGCGGAACGTCCCCTCCGGCAACGCCGCATTACGAGCCGCCAGCCGCTCCCACAACACCTCCAGCGGCGGATTCAGTACGACGATCTCCGCCCGCGCACCGAGTTCGTGCGCGCGGTTCCGGAACATGTCCCGCTCGGTCTCGGACCAGCACCCGTAATCCAGGATCACGTTCACACCAAGGGTCAACGCCCGCGCTGCGACACCCCAGAACAGCTGCGACTCGAGTACCCACCGCCTCCCGCCGTCCTCACTCACCCCGAACAGCGGATCCATCCACTCGTCCGGCGTGAACCGAATCCCCGGCCGTTCCTCCTCCAACCGTCGAGCCAGAGTCGTCTTCCCCGCTCCCGGCAACCCAACGATCAACACCATCACCGCACGCTGCATACCCGAACCCTACGGACCCCGACGTCTGAAACCTTCAAGACAGGTCCGACCGAACCCGGCGACGATCAACACATGGCACGCCCACAGACAACCTCGAATCTCACCGACCTCATGAACGTCGGCACCTCGGTCGCCGCATACTTCGAACGCGCCGGCATCACCCGCGTCGACCAACTGGCCGGCCAGGATCCCATCGAGATCTACGACACCAGGTGCCGGATCGACGCCCGCCGCCACGACCCCTGCCTCCTCGACACCATCATGTCCGCCGTCGACCAAGCCAACGGCAATCCCGCCCGCCCCTGGTGGACCTACACCCCAGACCGCAAACGCCTCCTCCAGCACAACCACACACCAGTCGCCAATTCATAGCCTCCCGGCACCGCACGAGGCAAAACGCCTTGCCGCCCCCGGTGCGGCACCGGGACGCTGTGCTGTTCCGGCCTTCGGAGACGGGGGCAGAGGCTACTGTTCTGATCCTGCATGACGAGCGAGTGCATCCATTCGCATTGAGCGCGATCAGAGGACCAGCATGACTACCCCGCCCGAGTCGCCTGCGTACGCAACTATTCGCGAGGGGATTGCCCTACGCGAACAGGGCCGCTCGCCTGAAGCGAAGGCCCTCATGGCGCCCCTGGTGGCTGATGTTGAAAGTGGGGACGATGCGTTCGCCAAGGTCTTCCTTGCTCACTCGCTGGCTGATGTACACGAGAACCCCGAAGACGAACTTGCGTGGGACCTCCGAGCGCTCGCTTTCATGGATCAACTGACCGACCAACGAGCCATCGAGAGAGGTAATCCTGGAGGCAAGAAGGCCCTCTTGCCGTCCCTACATCTGAACTTGGCCGTGGACTACCGACGCCTCGGTGATGATGCCAACGCTCGTCGGCACTTTGGACTGGGGCAGGCGCACCTAGACGCGCTGTCAGACGATGAATACGGGGACAGCATTCGGAACGCGTTCGCTGAGGGCATCTGAAGAGTCATCGCTCTTGCCCAACTACGGGGCGCCGCGTGCGCACCTGCAACGCAGTGTCGGCAGGCGCCGCCAGCCCTCACTCAGCCAGGCAGGCCAGCTGCAGACCTGGAAGCGGTGCGACAGGCGCAGTACGGCGCCACCGCCAGCCACTGGCCAGCGCCGGTGCCGGTGGAGGTGCAGGTAGCGCTGGTGGTGCAGGCAGGCGTGCGCTGGCGCAGGTCGCGCTGGTTCAGACCGGCACAAGCCGACCACACCCAGCTGTGCAGACATGCTCCGGCTGCGGTCCAAGGGACGCCCGGCAGGAACCCAGCTGTTCCCCTGCAGGTATCCGCCGGCGCGAGCTGGTGCGCGGGCTCGTGCGCGGGGCTCGAGCGCACGCGGAGTGTGCCCCGGGGTGGGGGCGGCGTGGGCCGGCAAGAACCCGCCGCAGGGAAGTCCCGTGGGGCGGGGTCCCCGTGGGGGAGGTTTGGTGGGGGAAATGTTAAAGCCCACCCCCTGGGGGGTGGGCTTTAACAGTGTGAATGTCCGGCGGCGTCCTACTCTCCCACGACCTCCCGGTCGCAGTACCATCGGCGCTGGCGGGCTTAACTTC
>NZ_SLWN01000005.1 GCF_004342025.1 Kribbella steppae
AAACGCTCGACTGGGACACCCCAGCCGAGCGCTTGCGTGATCTACTCACCACCTAGAAACCAAGGCGGTGTTGCAACGACCCCTTGAAACCGCCCCGTAGACCGGGGCCCTCGTTGCCAGTGACGCGTCAGGCGTCGGCGGTCTCCTCGGTGAGGTTGCGGGTGAGGTTGGGGTCAACCTGGACACCCGGGCCCATCGTGGTGGAGACGACGGTCTTCCTGATGTAGCGGCCCTTCGAGCTGGCGGGCTTGAGGCGGAGGATCTCCTCCAGCGCGGCGCTGTAGTTCTCCACCAGCTGCGCCTCATCGAAGGAGGCCTTGCCGATGATGAAGTGCAGGTTCGCGTGCCGGTCGACCCGGAACTCGATCTTGCCGCCCTTGATCTCGGTCACGGCCTTGACGACGTCCGGGGTGACCGTACCGGTCTTCGGGTTCGGCATCAGACCGCGCGGGCCGAGGACGCGGCCGAGGCGGCCGACCTTGCCCATCAGGTCGGGGGTGGCGACGACGGCGTCGAAGTCGAGCCAGCCGTCGGTCACCTTCTTGATCATGTCGTCATCGCCGACGAAGTCGGCGCCCGCGGCCTTGGCGGCCTCGGCCTTGTCACCGGTGGCGAAGACGAGGACCCGTGCCGTCTTGCCAGTCCCGTGCGGAAGGTTGACGGTGCCGCGCACCATCTGGTCGGCCTTGCGGGGGTCGACCCCGAGACGCATCGCGACGTCCACGGTGGAGTTGAACTTCTTGCTGCCGGCGGCCTCCTTGGCCAGCCGGATCGCCTCGAGCGGCGTGTACAGGTGGTCGAAGTCAATCTTGTCCGCGATCGTGCGGTAAGCCTTGCTGCGCTGTGCCATTTCTCTTCTCCTGTCGCGAACGGTGCTGATCGTTCGCGTGTTGTGGTTTCTGGCGGGCGAAATCTCCTCGCCCTTCCACTACTGCTGGTCCACCGGGGTGAACCGGTGGATGTACTACTTGTCGACGACGACGCCCATCGAGCGGGCGGTACCCTCGATGATCTTCATCGCGGCGTCGATGTCGCGGGCGTTCAGGTCCGGCATCTTGGTGGTGGCGATCTCGCGGACCTGGTCCTTGGTGATCTTGCCGACCTTGTCGCGCTGCGGGACGGCCGAGCCCTTCTGCAGACCGGCGGCCTTCTTGATCATCTCCGGCGC
The DNA here is from genome assembly GCF_004342025.1 of Kribbella steppae. Lineage (GTDB taxonomy): Bacteria > Actinomycetota > Actinomycetes > Propionibacteriales > Kribbellaceae > Kribbella > Kribbella steppae. The sequence continues at coordinate 1,169 of NZ_SLWN01000005.1, forward strand.
CGGCGGCGTCTTGGTGATGAAGGTGAAGGAACGGTCTTCGTAGATGGTGATCTCGACCGGAACCACGTTGCCGCGCATGGACTCCGTCTGGGCGTTGTACGCCTTGCAGAACTCCATGATGTTGACGCCGTGCGGACCGAGCGCGGTACCGACCGGCGGGGCCGGCGTCGCGGCACCGGCCTGGAGCTGCACCTTGACCAGGGCAGCGATCTTCTTCTTGGGAGGCATTTCGGGTCCTTAGACTTTCTGGATCTGGCTGAAGCTGAGTTCCACCGGGGTCTCCCGGCCGAAGATCTCCACCAGCGCCTTGATCCGCTGGGCGTCGGCATTGATCTCCGTGATCGTGGCGTGCAGGGTCGCGAACGGCCCGTCGACCACCATGACCGAGTCGCCGACACCGAAGTCCGCAACCTCGACCTTCTTCTTGGCCGCGGTCTTGGTCGGTGCGGCGCCGGCCTCGGCAGCCGCTGCCTCGGCCGCCGCCACGACGGCCGGAGCAAGCATCTTCTCGACCTCTTCGAGGCTGAGCGGGACGGGCTTCTGGCTGTTCCCGACGAAGCCGGTCACCGACGGCGTGTGCCGCACGGTCGACCAGGACTCGTCGGTCAGGTCCATCCGGACCAGCACGTAACCCGGGAGCACGGTGCGCTTCACCATCCGGCGCTGCCCGTTCTTGATCTCGGCGACCTCTTCGGTCGGCACGATGATCTCGAAGATGTAGTCCTCCATGTTCAGGGAGTTGATCCGGTTCTCCAGGTTGCCCTTGACCCGGTTCTCCATCCCCGAATAGGTGTGGACCACGTACCAGTCGCCGATCTGCGAGCGCAGCCGGCTGCGCAGCTCCTCGAGCGGGTCACCCGGCTCCTCGGGCTCCACGACCTCGTCCTCGGCCTGCGCGGCGGCGGCCGCAGTCGTAGCGGCGAAGGCGTCCATGTCGGCGTCGTCGGCGGGCTCGTCCTCGTCCGACTCGTCGTCGGCGGTCAGGCTCGCGGCGGCGGCCGTACCGGAGTCACCGGTGTCGCCGGCGGAGAAGACCAGCTCGTCCTCGACCGGCTCCTCGGCGGTGTCCTCGGCCGCCGTCTCGGCGGTCTCGGCGGCCAGCTCGTCGGCGGCGTCCTCGACGTCGGACTCGGTCACGACCTCGTCGGCCTCCGCGGCGTCGGCGGCGGCGACCACGACGACCGGCTCGTCGTCGGAGTCGTCCTCGTCGGCCGGGCCTTCCTCGGCCTCGTCGTCGGCGGAGTACTCCTCGGCTTCGTCCTCGATCTCGATGTCGTCATCCTCGTCGTCGTCGTCGGTGTCGAGATCCGCAAAGAGGTCGTCATCGTCGTCGGAGTCGTCCAGGTCGAGCTCGAGGTCCAGGTCGGGCTCGACGTCGGAGTCAGCGGATACGTCGAACTCGTCCTCGTTGTCGAGGATCTCGTCGTCGCGCTCGGACACGTTGTACTCCGTCATCTCTGCATCGGGTCTTGTCTGCTTCGGGTCGGGCCGCGGCCCGGGACCCCCGGCTCAGGTGTTCGTGGGCGGCTGCGAACGGTCTCAGCCGAAGATCTTGAACATCGCCCAACCGAAGGCGAGGTCGAGAACCGAGACGATCGCGATGACGAACACCACGAAGGTCAGGACGACCACGAAGTAGGTGGAGAGCTGCTTGCGAGTCGGCCAGACGACCTTGCGGAGCTCGGCAACCACCTGGCGGTAGAAGCGCAGCAGGCGGTTGCCCGACTTGCTCTCCGCAGGCTTGCCGGCGCCGGACGGTGCCGGGGTGCGCGTCTCCGTCACGACCTAACCTCTTTCGCTAGCGGCGGCCTGACCGGCCCTGCGCCGGTCAGGATTTGCAGGGCACGAGGGACTTGAACCCCCAACCTTCGGTTTTGGAGACCGATGCTCTGCCAGTTGAGCTAGTGCCCTCTGCAATCCTCCGGACGCCGCGGGACCTGATCTCGGGCATGCCGAGTCAGGGCCTCCAACGCCCGGACTAGAAGAGTGTACGGGTTCGGGGCCACCTGGTCGAACTGAGGCCCTACCCGTACGACCCCACCCGGGCGCCGCACCGCGACCAGAACCATACAGCCTCCAACCGGTCCCAACGGACCGCACCCCCAGCGTGTTCCCGGATCACCGACGACGAGAGACGGACGGCCAGGCCATCTCAATCGGCCCCCTCGGTGAGGCTCCCGCGTGCGGCCGGCGGGATCGCGCGAATGTGATGGCCTGGCGGTCCGCCCCCGAGTAGGAGCAGCCGCCGGGCAGTGCCAAGATGGCAGCCATGGGTTCCAGGGTTTCGGCGCGGATCGGCGCCATCAGTGAGTCGGCGACACTCGCGGTCGACAGCAAGGCGAAGGCGCTCAAGGCGGCCGGGCGACCGGTGATCGGGTTCGGGGCCGGTGAGCCGGACTTCCCGACGCCGGACTACATCGTCGAGGCGGCCGTCGAGGCCGCGCGCGATCCGAAGAACCACCGCTACAGCCCCGCCGGCGGTCTGCCGGAGCTGAAGAAGGCGATCGTCGACAAGACCAAGCGCGACTCCGGCTACGAGGTCGAGGCGGCCCAGGTGCTGGTCACCAACGGCGGCAAGCACGCGGTCTACAACACGTTCGCGGCGCTCCTCGATCCGGGTGACGAGGTCCTGCTGCCGGCGCCGTACTGGACGACGTACCCGGAGGCCATCCAGCTGGCCGGCGGCGTGCCGGTCGAGGTGCTCGCCGACGAGACCCAGAACTACCTGGTCACCGTCGAGCAGCTGGAGGCGGCCCGGACCGAGAAGACCAAGGCTCTGCTGTTCTGCTCCCCGTCGAACCCGACCGGCGCGGTCGACAGCCCGGAGGCGGTCGAGGCGATCGGCCGCTGGGCGCTCGAGCACGACATCTGGGTGGTCACCGACGAGATCTACGAGCACCTGACGTACGGCGAGACGAAGTCGACCTCGATCCCGGTCGCCGTACCGGAACTGGCGGACCGGACCGTCGTCCTGAACGGTGTCGCCAAGACCTACGCGATGACCGGCTGGCGGGTCGGCTGGATGATCGGCCCGAAGGACGTCATCAAGGCCGCGACGAACCTGCAGTCGCACCAGACCTCGAACGTCTGCAACGTCGCCCAGCGGGCCGCGATCGCCGCGCTGACCGGCGACCTGAGCGCGGTCGACGAGATGAAGAAGGCGTTCGACCGCCGCCGGCAGACGATGGTGAAGCTGCTGAACGAGATCCCCGGCGTCGAGTGCCCGGAGCCGACCGGCGCGTTCTACGCGTACCCGTCGGTCAAGGGTGTGCTCGGCAAGGAGATCAACGGGCGTACGGCGAACTCGTCGACCGAGCTGGCCGAGATCATCCTGGACGAGGCCGAGGTGGCCGTCGTACCGGGTGAGGCGTTCGGTGCGCCCGGGTACCTGCGGCTGTCGTACGCGCTCGGCGACACGGATCTGGCCGAGGGCGTCGGCCGGATCGCCAAGCTGCTGAGCTGACGCCGCGCATGCTCGTCGGGCCGTCCATCCACAGGGTGGACGGCCCGATTTCTGTCCGGGCGCTGTACGTCGGTAACCTTCTGTAATGACGCATCGGGACCTGCGGGTGCTGCCGAAGGCGCATCTGCATCTTCACTTCTCGGGCTCGATGCGGCACCTGACGCTGGTCGAGCTGGCGGACACGCACGGCGTCCGGTTGCCCGACGCGCTGCGCACCGACTGGCCGCCCGATCTGTCGGCGGCAGACGAGCGCGGCTGGTTCCGGTTCCAGCGGCTGTACGACATCGCCCGGTCGGTGCTGCGCACGGAGGACGACGTACGGCGACTCGTCCGGGAAGCGGCCGAGGACGACCGGGCCGACGGCTCCCGCTGGCTCGAGATCCAGGTGGACCCGTCGGGGTACGCGAACCGCTTCCACGGCATCACCGAGTTCACCGATCTGGTCCTGGACGCGGCCCGGGACGCGGCGGCCTCGACCGGGATCGCGGTCCAGGTGGTGATCGCGGCCAACCGCACCCGCCATCCGCTCGACGCACGCACGCTTGCCCGGCTCGCTTCGCAGTACGTGGGCCGCGGTGTGGTCGGGTTCGGCCTGTCGAACGACGAGCGCCGCGGTACGACGTCGGAGTTCGCGCCGGCCTTCCGGATCGCTCGCAACGCCGGATTGCTCGCCACACCGCACGGTGGTGAGCTGTGCGGCCCCGCAACCGTCCGGACTTGCCTGGACGAGCTGGGTGCCGACCGCATCGGCCATGGCGTCCGCTCCATCGAGGACCCCGACCTCCTGAAGCGTCTGGTCGACGCACAGGTCGCACTGGAGGTCTGTCCAGCCTCCAATGTCTCCCTCGGCGTCTACGACAGCGCCGAAGAAGTCCCCCTCCGCCAGCTCTACGAGGCCGGCGCCCGAATCGCCCTAGGCGCCGACGACCCGCTGTTGTTCGGTTCCCGCCTGGCCGAGCAGTACGAAACAGCCCGCACAGTCCACGCCTTCACCGACGAAGAACTCGCCGACCTGGCCCGAGGCTCGGTCCTGGCCTCCACCGCCCCACCCGACGTCCAGAAGTCTCTACTCACCGAGATCGACGACTGGCTCGGCGTCACCGCCCCAGCCCTGGCGTGACCGCCTTCGAAGTCGTCTACCTGGCCCGCCACGGCCAGACTGAGTGGAACGTCGAGGGCCGGAAGCAGGGCCGGCTCGACTCCCCTCTGACACCACAAGGGCTCGCCCAGGTACGTCGCAACGCCGCACTGGTCAGCGAGGAACCAGTCGACGGCATCTTCACCAGCCCGCTCGGGCGGGCCCATACAACCGCAGAGGTCTTCGCGACAGCGCTTCGGTTGCCGCTGCACGTGCTCGACGACCTCAGCGAGGTCGACCACGGTGAGTGGTCCGGACTCACCAAGGCCGAGGTTGAGGCAGGCTGGCCGGGAGAGCTTGCCGTCCGGAAACAGGGAAAGTACGGCTACCGGTTTCCGGGCGGGGAGAGTTACGCGGATGCCGACGTACGGGCTGGACGGGCGTTGGCGGAGGTGGCTCAGTCGGGAGCACGGCGTCCGCTGCTGGTCTCGCACGAGATGATCGGGCGGATGCTGCTGAAGCAGTTGGGTGTGGAGGACGCGCTGAGCCTCGATCAGCCGTCCGAGGTCGTCTACCGCGTCACGATCGGTGATCAGAGCATTGTCGTCGGCCGGATCTGAGCCGTACGTTTCAGTCATGAGTGCGACGAAGATCTTGTTGCCCGAGGACGAGTTGCCGACACGTTGGTACAACGTGCTGCATGATCTGCCGACGCCACCGCCGCCGGTGTTGCATCCGGGGACGGGACAGCCGGTGGGGCCGGATGACCTGGCTCCGCTGTTCCCGATGGATCTGATCCTGCAAGAGGTGTCGCAGGACCAGTACGTCGACATCCCGGGCGACGTGCTCGACGTCTACAAGCTCTGGCGGCCGAGCCCGCTCTACCGGGCTCACCGGCTGGAGAAGGCGCTCGACACCCCTGCACGGATCTACTACAAGTACGAGGGCGTCTCCCCCGCCGGGTCGCACAAGCCGAACACCGCCGTACCGCAGGCCTACTACAACGCCAAGTCCGGTGTCCGGAAGCTCACCACCGAGACAGGTGCCGGCCAGTGGGGTACGGCGCTCGCCTTCGCCTGTGCGCAGTACGGGCTGGAGTGTGAGGTCTGGCAGGTACGGGCGTCGTACGACCAGAAGCCGTACCGCCGGACGATGATGGAGGTCTTCGGCGCGACCGTGCACCCGAGCCCGTCGGAGCTCACCGAGGCGGGACGCAAGATCCTGGCCGGCGATCCCGACTCCACCGGCTCGCTGGGTATCGCGATCAGTGAGGCGGTCGAGGCAGCGCTCCAAGACGAGACCGTGCACTACGCGCTCGGCTCGGTGCTCAACCACGTGCTGCTGCACCAGACGATCATCGGCGAGGAAGCGCTGATCCAGCTCGCCATGGTCGGTGAGACGCCGGACCTGCTCGTCGGCTGCACCGGCGGCGGCTCGAACTTCGGCGGTCTCGCGTTCCCGTTCCTGCGGGAGAAGTGGGCCGGCCGGATGGCGCCGGTCGTCCGCGCGGTCGAGCCGGCCGCCTGCCCGTCGCTGACGCAGGGGACGTACGCGTACGACTTCGGCGACACGATCGGGATGACGCCGCTGATGAAGATGCACACCCTCGGCCACGACTTCGTCCCCGACCCGATCCACGCCGGCGGGCTGCGGTACCACGGGATGAGCCCGCTGATCAGCCACCTCTACGAGACCGGTGAGATCGAGGCCGTCGCCAAACAGCAGTCGGAGTGCTTCGCCGCCGGTCTGCAGTTCGCCCGCACCGAGGGCATCGTGCCGGCGCCCGAGCCCACGCACGCACTGGCCGCCGCGATCGAGGAAGCCCTGCTCTGCAAGGAGTCCGGCGAGGAGAAGGTCATCCTCACCGCCCTCTGCGGCCACGGCCACCTCGACCTGGCGGCGTACGACGCCTACCTCAGCGGCGCCATGACAGACCGGTCCTGGGACGACGCCGACATCCAGGCTGCGGTCGCACAGGCCCTCACGCGGCTGCCAGCGGTCAACTAGCCCCACCGCGCTTCCACCAGGGTTTGGGCCGCTTGGCGACGGCTGACAACCAGTCCGCCGGGATGACCCAACCCCTGGTGCTCAGTGCCTCGAAGTACTGCGCTTTGAGGCTGTCAGGCAACCAGTACGTCGCCCGCTCGCGCCCGACCACCTCGAAGTACGTCGTCCGGTGCCGAGCACTCCACACAGTCGCCTGGTTGGAGCAGTAGGCCAGCCGCACGTAGTCCCACCGTGCCTGTGCGTCCTGCATGTCGAACGACCGCTCGCGCCCACGCTCCTCCTGCTCGATCTCCTCGATCAGCCCCTGCACCAAGGCCCGGTCGTCTGTCACCTGGTCCGGCAACCGCAGCCCCACCGGATCCAGCACCACAGCGCCCAACTGCTCCCGTCCTACCTCCAGAAACACCTCCAGCAACGCCAACGCCTCTTCGGCCCGGTCGAACCGCGCGAGCTCCGCGCGCAACGTCGTCACAGCTTCCTCGGCCACAGCAGGACCCTAATCTGCCCCGGTCTGCCCGCATCTGCCCCGGCTGTTCACGCTCAGCTAGCCCGTCCCGACCCCCACACTGCCCCGACCGGCGGCCACCGGGCGTGTCGACCTCGCCGGAAAGCCCTTCCGCAGCGGGGATTCCGGGGCATCTCGGGGCATTGCGGGGCAGCTTGGGGCAGATCATCCACAGACGCGGTTTTCGTGGTCGCGGACGGTGTTCGGGCACCTACAGTTACCGCCATGCCAGAGCCCAACGAACTGCTGCGAGCCGCCCGGGAGCGGACGGCATCGCGGCGCGCGCCCGGTGAGCAGATGTCCCGGGCCGAACTCGCGGAGGCCGTCTGCAGCTGGCTGTGGGAGACCACCGAGACGAAGTACGAGCTGGACGGGCACTACATCGCCAAGCTCGAGCGTGGTGCGGTCCGCTGGCCCGGAGCGGCGTACCGGTCGGGCCTGCGGTATGTCCTGAACGCCGCCGACGACAGCGAACTGGGCTTCGTCCCGCCGGGCGGTCCCGGCAGTGTCGATCCCGAGCCCGGCACCAGTTCGATGCTCGGTCTCGAGGACGACCTGGTGCAGGCCGGCGACGAGTCGGTCGCGCTCCTCGCTCTCGCCGAGGAGTCGAACGTCGGTGAGCTGACCGTCGAACAGCTGCACGCGGACATCCTGCGGATCACCCAGAACTACCTGCGGACGCCGACCAAGGCGCTGTTCGTTCGCAGCCGCGCCGTCCGGGACCGTGCCTTCCGCCTGCTCTCCGGACGACAGCCACCGAACCAGACCCGCGACCTGTACGCGACGGCCGGCTGGGCGCTGACCCTGCTCGGCTGGATGGCGGTGGATCTCGGCCGACCGGACGTAGCCGAAAGCCACACCCGGACGGCGTGGGCCTGCGCCGATGCCGCCGATCTCGACGACCTCCGCGCGTGGGTCCGCGCCACGCAGCACACGGCCGCGTTCTGGCAGGACGACTTCGCCCGCGCGGCGTCGTACGCGCAGGACGGGCTGCAGTTCGCCCGCGGTAGCTCGACGCTGTTTCTCACGAGTGTGTCGGCGGTCGACCTGGCCCGGTCGGGGCGTCATGCCGAAGCCCGCGAAGCCCTGTCCATCGCGAAGCGCACCACGGTCCGCACCGATGTCCCCGAGCTCGGCGGCCCGTTCCTGTGTACGCCGGAACGCGCAGCGGGCATCTGGTCCGACGCGCACCTGGCGCTCGGCGAAGCGGCGGAGACGTTGAAGCATGCCGACCACGGCGTCGCGATGTTCGAGGCCGCGCCGCATGCGGTCCGCAACTTCGGCTCCGAACGCATGGTCCGGCTGCAACTCGCCAAGGCCCATCTGCAACTCGGTGAGCTGGACGGCGCGACCGAGGCGGTCGCGGCGGTCCTCAGCACACCGGTCGAGTACCGCGTCCGTCCACTCATCCACCGCATCAGCGAGGTCGCCGCTCTCACCCGACTCAGTCGGCACGCGACTGATCCCAAGGCGCTCGCTCTGCACGACTCGATCCGCGTCTTCATCCGTCATCCCGCCAGCCGGGCGACGCCCAGCAAGTAATCGCCCAACAAGGACAGAGGAGTACTGATGTTCGAAGAAGTCCGCGACCACTGGTACTGGCGACCCGGTTGGCGGCCCGATCGCAGCTTCTACACCTGGCACATCAACTTCGCCGGCCGCTCGGAGATCGCCGCGCTCCATGCGTCGTACGCCGAGCTGCTCAACGAGCTGCCAGGCCTCACGCCCGTACCGCTGGAATGGCTGCACCTCACCGTCCAGGGTGTCGGCTTCACCGACCGCGTACCCGACGCGGACGTGGCTGATATCACCGAAGCCACCCGCCGCCGCCTCACCACGGTCGAGTCCTTCCCGGTCACCATCGGCCCCGCCGTACTCGATCCCGAGAGCATCCAGCTCCCGGTCCGCCCGATCGACCCCCTACAGCACCTCCGCGACATCACCCGCGCCGCCATCACCGACATCTGGGGCGACGACGCCGTACCCGAGCTCCCCGAGCTCAACCCCCACATCACCCTTGCCTACTGCAACCACAACACCCCCGCCGCCCCACTATCCACCCGCCTCCTAGCCCACACCCCCCATTCCACAGCACTCTCCATCACCACCCTCACCCTCGTAGCCCTCACCAGAACCCACCACCTCTACCACTGGAAACCCACCCACACCCTGACCCTCACCTGAACCCCACCTCGGTGGGGTTTTGTCTTTCCGGGGGTGAGCCAGGCACGAAGGGCCACGGCTGCAGCTAGTAGCAGAGCGCGAAAGCGCAGAACCCGGCTCACCAACCGTCCGGATGGCTGCCGGGTTCACTTCCCACAAGCTATTGCCCTGGGCAACAACAACTCTACCCGCCCGTGGGCGGGCGTGCTACCTCCCGGACAGTTGGGAGTTGGCTTGCGCCACCTCGCTGGTCAGGCGTACGCGCGGAGGGAGACTACGTGGGCTCGGGGGATGCCGTTTGTTGTTAGGGCTCTTAGGCGGAGGGCGGTTGCCTGTATCGAGACGGGGTGGCGGACGGTTCGGTGGTGGTTGGACTGGACGGTGGCGATGGGGTGCCATTCGGGGGTGCCGGTTTGGGCTTCGAGGATGTAGGTGTTCAGGAGGGTGGGGAGGATCTCGAAGGGGGTGCGGTGGTGGTGGAGGTTGATGAGGTCTTCTTCGACGTCGGCGTCCAGGATGACGACGATCTCGGAGAGTTCGACCGGGCTGGGCCAGGTGAGCTGGATCCAGGGTTCGGGGTCCCAGGCGAGGTCTTCGGAGGACCAGAGTTGCGGGGCGCCGTACGGGCGGGAGTAGCCGCCGACGACGTTCGAGGCGGCGTATGCCGACGTCTCGCCGAGGCGGAGGCAGAGGCCGGCCCGCGGGAGGATGTGTTTCCAGGAGCGGAACTGCTCGGTCCACTCCTCGTCGGGCGCGGGGTCGCGGTGGGCGAAGAAGATCATCCCGGGTAGGGCGGTATCGGCGGTGTGGACCGAGATCGCCGGGTTCTGCCGCAGTACGACGATCGCGTTACCCGCATGGTCCAGCGGTACGTCGACCCATCGCTTCTCACCAGCCGGCACGGGCACATCCCACGAGTCGATCAGCGCCAGCGGCACGTAGTTCTGCGGCTTCACCGGATCGTGGAGCTCCACCGTCAGCGAAGCATCAGCCGAAGCGTCGACCAGCAAGGACAAGCCGGTCGCCGACGGAAGCACCATTGCGATGTCGGTCGTGAGCGGCAAGGTTCCGGACGAGACCTCGACCGCTGGGTGCGTGAGGGTAGACGAGGCGGACACAGACGCCGTCAGCGCAAGGTTGGCCGGATCGTCGTCGACCACACCGAGCACCGACGCGTCGGCCCGCTGTAGCGCGCGCCGCATCAACTCGAACCGATCGCACGCCAACTCCCGCGGCGACAACCCGTTGCGTGACGCAACGGCTGACGCGATCCCGACGGCCTCCCCGAGTACGGCGCACGTCGCCATCACCCGCGTCGTACCGAAGGCCACATGGCTCGCGCTGATGTTCCGCCCCGCCATCCACAAGTTCGACACGTTCCGCGAGTACAGCGACCGCAGCGGGATGTGGTAGTTCCCGTCCGGATGCCAATGCTTCGACCCACGCTCGGCGGCATAGACACCACCGGGCGGATGCAGGTCGATCGACCAGCCACCAAAGGCCACCCGGTCGTCGAATTCGGTCTGCCCGAGTACGTCGTGCTGCGTCAGCACGTGATCACCGAGGAACCGGCGATACTCCCGCTTCCCCGGCACGGACCCGATCCACTCCAGGGTCAGACACTCCGCGTCGAAGCGGCCCGAGTTCTTGATGTAGTCCCAGATCCCGTAGACAACAGCCTGCAGCTCGTCCCGGATCCGTTCGTTGTCGTCGACAACATCCAGTTCGCCACCCCACTCGATCCACCAATAGGCACACCCGTTCAGGTCGGAGCGGATGATCCGTCGAGAAGGAATCGCGGTCTCATCGATGTTCCGCGCAAAGGAAGGTGGTACGAACCGCACCGGCGATCCGGTGTCCTTGGTGTAGAAGAGGATCGTGCTCCCCAACGTGTTCCCATCCGGGACGTCCGGAGCCCACGACTCGTCGTACAACGACCGCGGCTCACGACCCGTCGCGAACTCCGCCCCAGCGAGATACCCGACCAGCCCGTCCCCCGAGCAGTCGGCAAACGCCGGGCTGTAGAAGGTGATCGACTTCTCCGAGCCCATCTGCCACCCGGTGACCGACCGGATCTCCCCGTCCGCAGCGTCCACCGTCCGCACGTCCGTGTTCAGGAACAGCGAGATCCGCGACTCCGCCCGGACCGCCTCCAGCAGCACGAGATCCCAGTAGTACGGATTCCCCTCCGGATTCCGGTACTGGTTCTCGACGAACAGCTCGCCCATGATCCCGGTCTCCCGGGCGAAGTGCTGGACGCCGTGCGCGGTCGCCCCGCACACCCACACCCGCACCTCGCTGGAGGAGTTGCCGCCGAGCACCGGCCGGTTCTGGACCAGGGCCACCGTGCTCCCCTGCCGGGCCGCGGCGATCGCCGCGCAGATGCCGGCGAGGCCGCCGCCGATGACGGTCAGATCGGTACGGACGTCGAGCTGTTGCATGCACGAACCTTTCAGCTATCTGGATCTGGATGGACGACGGGTTGTCCCGGACCGTTCGGGTGGTTGGCGGTGAGGTGATCGGGGACGCGCTGCGCGACCAGGACGAACAGCAGCCCAGCCGTCAGTACGTCGCTGGCCCGGCCGGCGAAGAACTCGGTCCAGGTCGTCCCGTTCGGCGTACCGGTGTCGAGGGTGACGTCGGCCAGCCGGCCGATCGGCGCATCGACGACCCCGGTGATCGCGACCGTGAGCGCACCCTCGGTCTTGGAACGCTTGATGAACTCCAACGTGGTCTGATCGGTCCCGGATCGCGAGATCACCAGGGCGACATCGCCGGACCCGAGCAGCCCGGCCCCGATCTGGGACGACTGCGGTCCGTCGAAGAACCACACCGGGATCCCGATCCGCAGCAACCGGATGTAGAGCTCCCGGGCCGGAATGGCGTCACCCCATTCCCCATAGATATGCGTACGGCGTGCGCCCGCGATCGCATCGGCGACACGAGTAGCCGCGGCCAGGTCGATCGCCGCCAAGGCATTCCTCAAAGCGTTCGCCTGGGTGGACGCGAGCACGTTCAGCACCTGCTCGGGCGGATCCGCCGGGCCGATCGCCATCCCGATGTCACTCGCCCAGCCCGCCTCCAGCCCGCGGCCGATCTCCATCGCCAGCGCGGCCCGGAGGGCGGGATACCCAGCGAACCCGAGCTGGGTGGACAGCCGGGTGACCGTCGCGGCCGAGGTCTGTGCGGCCTCGGCCAGCTTGGTGATCGACCCGCGCGCGACCTCGTCCGGGTTGGCCAGGATGTGTTCGGCGACCCGCTGCATCGCGCCGTGCAGGTCCGGCTGCGCACGCTTGACCAGCTGCAACGGACTCGGGCTGCCGGCTCGCTCCATCGAAGTAGATCCCATCCCGTGATCATCACGTATAGACGAACTGGGCACTCGCCACACCGTCGGTGTCGCTCACCACCCGCACCCAGTGCGCGCTGAACCCGGGCGGGAACACGTGGGTGCGGACCTGCCCCGGCTCGACCGTCAACGACTCGACCGCGCCGAACCGGCCGTGCCCGTGGAAGTCGATCTCGACCGTGATCGTCAACGGCGACGAGCTGAAGTTCTCCAGATGCAGGCACTTCCCGTCGAACCCGGTCATCAGATAGGGATCCGAAGGCTCACCGGCGACCACCGGCGTCTCCCACCACGGACCGCCCCACCCGGCCGGCTTGCCGAAGCTCCACAGGTCGTCGGTCTTCCCGAACCACAGCCCGGACTGCGGTTCCGCCGTGGTCGGGTTGAGCCCGTGACTCGGTGACGCATTGTCGGCGCCGGCGACGAGCATCCCGCGCCAGGAGCAGAAGTCCCCGAGCACCCACAGGTGGGTCGAGATCGGCCGGACGCCCCAGATCCTGCCGCCGTACGCCCACGGCGACAGCTCGTAGAACATCCCGTGGTGGTCGAGCAGCAGCCGCTCGTGCTCGACCTCCCGGATCCGCGGCCACTCGGTCTGCCACTTGTGGTCGAAACAGTGCGACGCCTTCGGCAGCCGGTACCGGGTCCACTTCTGGTCCGACTCGGTGAACACCTCGAGGATCGCCGACGCGCGATCCCAGCCGGCCGCGAAGATGGTCCCGCCGAACTCGTGCCGCCCGCCGATCGCGGTGAACGGGTCCTCCGCCAGCACGCGCCACGCCGTACCGTCGTACTCCGCCAAGCGCCCCCGCGACCGTTCACCGGCCCACTCGGGCTCGGCGTACTCGTTGGAGCAGACCACGAGACGACCGAACGACGTGTAGCAGTCCTTGTAGTGGACCTTCATCTCGCCGTCGGTATCGAGCTCGTCGTTCAGATCGAAGAGCTGCACACACTCGTACGTCGTGAGGTCGAGCTCGAACAACTCGCCTTCCATCGCGAGGACGTAGACATGCGTATCCGGTTTCGTCAGGTGGCGCGACGTACCGCAGACCCGGAGCGGCTGGAGCTCGGGGATCGTGACGATCTTGTGGTCGGCGCTGATCACGTGCGGCCCGAGGACCAGTTGAGAGGTCGGGAAGTGCACGAACCGGTTGGTGTAGGTGCCGTCGACGCCGAGCGTCTCGGGCACGATCTCCATCGACAGGTCCGGCTCGATCCGGCGCAGGCTGACGCCGGCACCGGACCGTGCCTTGTGCGAGTTGTAGTTCTGGACGTAGAGCTTCCCGTTCCACGGCATCAGCGAACCGACGCCGAGCTCGCTGCGCGGCGGACCGAAGTCGCCGATCTGCGCGAGATGCGGGAAGACACCTGAGACGTTCTGCATCATTTGATCCCTGTGTGAGTCATGGCAGCGATGAACCGGCGTTGCAGGACGACGAAGACGATCAGCACCGGGACGATCGAGATCACCGACGCGGCCATGGTCAGGCCGGGGGCGATCTGGCCCTGTTCGTCGACGAAGTTGGTCAGGCTGAGCGGCAACGTGTAGCGGTCCGGGTTGCTGATCAGCACCAGCGGGGTCTCGTAGTCGTTCCACGACCAGACGAACGCCAGGATGCCGAGCGCACTCATCACCGGTGTTGCCAACGGCAAGTAGATCCGGGTGAACACCTGCCACTCGTTCGCACCGTCCATCCGGGCCGCCTCGGCGAACTCGGCCGGCTGGCTGACGAAGAACTGGCGCATCAGGAAGGTGCCGAGCACGGTGAACATGCCGGGCAGGATCAGCGCCCAGAGCGTGTCGTAGAGCCCGAGCTTCTGGAAGTAGATGAACCGCGGCACCAGCAGCAGCTGCGCCGGGATGATCGCGGTCGCCAGGTACAGCAGGAACAGCCGGTCCCGGCCCTTGAACGACATCCGCGCGAACGCGTAGCCGGCCATCGTCGCGGTGATGAGCTCACCCGCAACCCGCAGTACGGCGACGAAGACGGACCGGCCGAACGCCGGTAGCACCGAGGTCGCGCCGGTGAGGACGGTCTGAAAGTTGTCCCACTGGAACGGGTCGGGGATCCACTGCATCGGGATGCGGTACGCGTCCACGTCCGCCTTGAGCGCGGTCGACAGCATCCACGCGAACGGCGCGAGGAAGGCGATCGCGAGGATCCACAACGGGATCCCCCAGTACCACTTCGACTTAGTCATGGAGGGCCCTCCCACGCTGCGCGCGCCACGTCACCAAGGTCAGTGCGAGTACGCCGATGAACGTCACCAGGCCGATCGCCGACGCGTAGCCGAACCGGTAGAACTGGAAGCCGGTCTGGTACATGTAGTACGAGATCGTGGTGGTCGAGTCACCCGGACCACCTGCCGTGATCAGCGCGATCAACCCGAAGCCCTGGGAAGCGCCGATGATCAGCGTCACCAGCAGGAAGATCGTTGTCGGCAGCAACGACGGCCAGGTGATCACGCGGAACTTCGCCCACGCCCCGGCACCGTCGATGTCGGCCGCCTCGTACAGCTGCCGCGGCGCGTCCTGCAGCGCGGACAGGTAGATCAGCGAGCAGTACCCGACACCACCCCAGACGGCCATCACGATCAGCGCCGGCAGTGCCCAGTGCGACGACGCGAACCAGCCGGGCTGCAGACCGAACGCGTCGAGCACCTGGTTGACCAGGCCCGCCTTCGGGTTCATCAGCATCAGCCAGGTCATCCCGATCGCGACCACGTTGACGATGTACGGCAGGAAGAAGATCGCCCGCAGTACGGCGCGACCCGGCAGCGGCCGGTTCAGCGCGATCCCGAGTGCCAGCCCGAGGACGACGGTCAGCGGCACGCTCACCCCGACGTACACCAGTGTCAGACCGACCGCCCGCCAGAAACCGGGGTCCTGGGCGATCGCGACGAAGTTGTCGAGGCCGTTGAAGGTGATGCCGCCGAGGCCGGAGACCAGGTTCCAGTCGGTGAAGGCGAGCACGATGACGCTGATCAGCGGGATCAGGGTGAAGGCGATGACACCGAGCAGGTTGGGCGCGATGAAGAGGAATCCGATCCAGCCTCTCGGCTTGATCCCGGGCGCCTTCCCGGTCCGGACCGACGGCGGCCCCGAGCTTGTGGTGACGGCTTCCTCAGCCGTCGCGACCGTGGTGGCCATCAGGACCTCCTCTCGTTACGGGCGATCGCTGCGTCGGCGAGCCGCCGTACCTCACGGATCGCGACGCCGGGGTCCTTCTCACCCAGCCAGCACAGGTCGCCCTGCTGCTTGACCGCGAGGCTGATCTCCGGGAACCCGGTCAGCCGGGTGTCGGTGGCGAGTTTGGGATCGGAGTCCAGGACGACGCGGCGGAACGACTCGACGTCGAAGAACTCCTCCGGCTCCTTGCCGAGCATGCCGGTGATCACCTGGTCGTCGGTGACGTTGCCGAGCGTGGGCAGCTTGCCGGCCTTGAGCATCGGCGCGGATCCTTCGGTGATCCAGAACTTCACGAACTCCCAGGCCGCCTCGAGTTTCGGCGAGTGCGGGTTGACCATCACGAAGTTGCTGTAGCTGCCGCCGTTCCAGTCCTTGCCGTCGACCGTCGGCGGCGGTGCGAACGAGACCTTGAAGTCGTGCGGGTACTTCTTCGGGTCGTACAGGTACCGCAGATTGAACGGTGCCGTCGACCACAGATGGAACTCCTCGCGGAGGAAGGAGTTCTGCTGATAGGCGTTCAGGTGCCGGGACAGCACCTCGCTCCACGGGAACGCGGACCCCTCGGCGATCATCTCCTGCCCGAGTCGCAGCCCCTGCTCGAAGTGCGGATCACCGAAGTTCGAGCGATCGCCGTCGTACCAGTAGTTGGGACCGAGGGCGATCCGGGCGACGTCGGGGATCGAGTAGGCACCGATCGTTGTCCCGGTCGTCAGACGTTGGGCCGTGCTGCGGTAGTCCTCGATCGTCCACTGCCGTGGGAGGTCGACACCGGCCTGCTGCCGGAGCTTCTCGTTGAAGAGGACGAAGCCCGGCTCACGGGCGGTCGCGAGCGCCTTGACCTTGCCGTTCTCGATGTACGCCCGCGGCTCGACCGTGTCCAGGAAGGGTTTCAGGTCCGGATCGGCGGTGACTCGGTCGGTCAGGTCCGCGGCCAGTCCGGACCCGGCCCGCAGCGCCATCGACGCCTGTGAGTAGGTGAAGTACACGTCGATGTCGAGCCCGCCCTGCAACGCGGTGTCCAGCTTGAGGTTGCCGCGGGGATCGTTGACGAATCGCGTGTAGTTCACCTTGTACTGCGGGAACTTCTTCTGGAACGCCTCGACGACGGCCGCCGGGCCGGACGCCGCCGGTACGCCGCCCCATACCTGCAGCGCACTCGACCGCGCGCCACCGGACGAACACCCCGGCACGACCGCCGCGGCCGCCGCCGCGCCCAGCCCGGCGAGTACCTCCCGCCGTGAAAATCCTTTGCGCCTCACACTCCACCTCCCACCAGATTTCGCAAAAGATTAGCGAGAGTGGAGTGCTTTGCCTAGCCCTGGTGCAAATCTTTTTCAGACTAGCGTACCGACGAACGGGTAGTCTCCCGCGTACAGCGCGGCAGGTACACCATCCACGGTGGACTGGATGACCGGCCCGGTACTACTACCCGTTCCTCGGTACGCCGATCCGTTGCGCCACCGCACTCCGGACGGTCGCGACTACCCAGTTCGGATCACCAAGCACCTGCTGATAGGTGAACCTCAGGACGAGCCACCCGTCCGCGACGAGTTCGTCGTACCGGCGGCAGTCGGCGGCAAAGTCTCTGGCCGAGCCGTGGAACTCGTAGCCCTCGGCCTCCAAGGCGACCCGCGCCTGCCGATGTCCCAGGTCTACGCGTACACGGAAGGTGCCCAGGTCGACCAGGACCTGCGGCTCGAAACCGTCGACACCGGCCGATACCAGCAGGCCTCGCAGCATCGACTCGAGAAAGCTGTCCGCGCGACCGCTGGCGGCCGCCGCGACCTGGACCGCGTTCGGCCGTCCCGATCCTCGCATCGCGATTGCCGCAGCCTGCAGTTCCTCGGGTGTCAGCCGACCGCCGGAGAGCGCGGCGTCGGCCACCGCGAGCGCCTCGCCGAACGGCAGGATCCGAGCACAGTCCAGGACTGTTCGCAGCAACGAGGTCCTGCGCCGGCTCGAGTCAGCCGACGCGATGGTGCCCCAGTGCAGGACCGCAGGCGGTCCGGAACGGGCATTGCGGTTCATCGGCAAGGTGATGTGGGGTTTCGGCGGCACGACGAGCAGCGGCAACTGCCAGCCGGCGGCCGCACTCGTATGCGAGATGACCCCGTCATAGGCGATGGCCGCCGCCAGGTCCGGGGCGAGGCCGGGTATCCCGTAGATCCCGCGCGTGAGCCGCGCGATGTCGCCGCGACGAACCGCCGCCGCCAGCGCACGCCGGGAGGTCGCGCTGACCAGCTCGGCGGACGTCGCCCAGCCGCCTTGCCGGATCAACACTTCGACGACGGACTCCACCCGACAATGCTGCCGGAGTAAGCGGGGTTCCGGCCGGCGCTATCCACAGCGGACCGAAGGACGGGTGGTAGTCCCGAGTGGCGCCCCGGAGACACGCCTGGCGTTGCGCGCGAACTCACCGCAGGGAGGACTATTACCCGTTCTTCGGTACGAATCAGAGACTGCTGTTCACCAGGACAGGTTCATTGACCAAGGTGATGCCGAAGGCCTGGTGGACCTGGGCGCGGATGTGGCCGGCCAGGCCGAGGATCTCCTTGGCGGTGGCGCCGCCGCGGTTGGTGAGCGCCAGGGTGTGCTTGGTCGAGACCGAGGCGGCGCCGATCGCGAAACCCTTCGGGATGCCGGCGTGCTCGATCAGCCAGGCCGCGCTGGTCTTCACCCGGCCGTCGGGTTGCGGCCACTGCGGTGCTCCGGCCGGTACGTCGGACGCCGTGTCGAGGATCGGGTTGGTGAAGAACGAGCCGGCACTCCACGTGTCGTGGTCGGACTCGTCCAGGACCATGCCCTTACTCCGCCGCAGCCCCAGCACGGCTTCGCGTACGTCGGTCATCGGCGCGCGCGACCCCGGCTCGACCTCGAGCACTCGAGCCAGTTCGGCGTACCCGACCGGTGCGGACAAATCGCCGATCTTCAGCTGGAACGCGACCTCGAGTACGACGTACCGCGAAGGATCGGCCTTGAAGCGCGAGTTCCGGTAGCTGAAGCCGCAGTCGGCCGCGAAGATCGTCTGGACCTTGTTGTCCACTCGGTCCCAGACCCGGACCGACGCGATCGTCTCGGCCACCTCGTGACCGTAGGCGCCGACGTTCTGGACCGGGGTCGATCCGGTCAGCCCAGGGATGCCGGACATCGACTCCAACCCACTCCACTCCTCGGCGATCGCGCGCTGGACCACCGTGTCCCAGTCCTCGCCGGCCTGGATGTGGACCATCGCGCCTGAGCACATGTCTGCGTCGACCTCGATCCCACGGGTGGCGACCTTGATCACGGTGCCGCGGAACCCTTCGTCGCCGATCACCACGTTGCTCCCGCCGGACAGCAGCAGCACCGGTTCCCCGGCGGCGTCGGAGTCGCGGACGGCGGTGATCAGATCGTCCTCGGTGGTGACCTCCACCAGCTTGTCGGCCAGCCCTCCGATCCGCAGGGTGGTGAAGTCGGCCAGGCGTACGTGGGTCTTCACTGGACGCGCACTACCGCCCTGGACCGGCCGAGGACCTTCTCCTCGCCGGCGATCGCGGTGATGTCGATCTCGGCCAGCCCGTCGGCGACCTTGTCCACCTTGGCCGAGAACGTCACGCTCGTGCCCTTGTCGTCATCCGGTACGACGACCGGCTTGGTGAACCGTACGCCGTACTCGACCAGATCGGCCGGGTCGTCGAGCCAGTCGGTGACGACCCGGACCGCGGAGGCCATGGTGAGCATGCCGTGCGCGATCACACCGGGCAGACCGAGCGCGGCCGCCATCCGGTCGCTCCAGTGGATCGGGTTGAAGTCCCCGCTGGCACCGGCGTACCGGACCAGGTCCTCGCGCCGGAAAGTGACGGTCAGCGGCGGCAGTTCGGTGCCGACGTCGATGGTCATGGGGCCTCCCGGCCTGGACTGAGGAGCGGAGGGAGACCGGCCAAAAGCACGGTGCTCATGCTTCCGCCCGGTTGTGCGAGATCGTGGAGGTCGAGGTGGCGATCGGCTCGCCGTCGACCGTGGTCAGGGCGGTCTCGTACATGATCACCTCGACGTCACCGGCCTTGCGCACGGTGGTGATGGTCGCGGTCGCGGCGATGTCGTCGCCGGCCTTGATCGGGCGGGTGTAGGCGAACTTCTGCGCGCCGTGCACGATCCGGTCGAGCCGCAGCCCGAGCTCCTCGTCGCTCAGCAGCTGCTCCAGCGCCCGGCTGCCGAGCATGAAGGCGAAGGTCGGCGGTGCGATCGCGTCAGCACCCCGGTACGCCGGGTTGGAGTCGCCGATCGCGTCGGCGAACTCGCGGATCTTCTCCCGGCCGACCTGGTAGGACTCGGCGGCCGTGTAGCTCCGGCCGACCATCGTGGCGTCGATCGTCATATCCCGTAACCCTACTGGCAGACTAGGGAAGGCGTACCTGCCGGTCCCACGCCGTAGCGAGCAGGTGCTCGGTGCGGTAACTCGGCGTGCTGGAGCAAAGGCCTCGATGCGGGTTTCATCGTGGCCTTTGCTCCAGTGCGGCGAGATGCCGTGCCGAGTGCCGCGCAGTAGGCGTGGGACCGGCAGGTACGCCTTGATGCGAGTGCCGCCACCCACTCTCAGTAAGACCGGACTGGGAAGGTAGAACGTGACGGCAGTAACGGCGCTGGCTAGGTACGCGCCCCGGTACAGGCTGGACATCGGTGCGCCGGAGGGCCCGGAGTGGCTCCGGGTGGACCGGATCCTCGAGCAGGACGGGCCGGAGCTCACCGAGCTCCTCAAGCGCGACCACGACGCCAGCGGGCACACATCTGCCCACGCTAACGCGCTCAGCTTCATGTCCTTCTACGCCGGCCGCGCACCCGCGACCGCACTGCTGTGGTGGGCGCTGGAGGGCCATGTCCTCGACATCCGCCCGCACAATCTCTGGGTCCGCCCCCACGACGGCCACGGCCTCGCCGCCGTCGCCATCCGCTCCGCCCGCTACCTCCCGGGCGGCCTGGAGACCCTGTACGACGTGGTGCTCCGGCAGCACCTGCTACCACTGTCCGCCGAGCTCCACCGCCGTACCCGGGCCGGACTCCGCCAACTCCAGGGCGGTGTCGCAGCCGGCTGCGCGATGGGCTTCTGCGCCGCCAACCGCGAGCAGGAGACGGTGTCCCCGACCTATCTGCTCGATCGCTGGCGGACCTTCGTTGGGAACGCCCCGGGCGGGCTGGCTCGGCTGGGCGACGTACAGGAGGCGGCCGGGAAGCTCGTCTACCTCCGCAACACCTGCTGCCTCTACTACACCAGTGAGGTCGGCACCGGAACGCTGTGCGGTTCCTGCTGCCTGACCCCGCGCGACGAGCGCCTGGCCGCCTACGAGGGCGGCCGACCCATCCTCACCGTGTAACTAGTGCGCTGAGGCATAGCGAAAGGGCCGCTTCGGTGTCCGAAGCGGCCCTCGCGAAGAAGCTGGGGTCAGCGGGTTTCGCGGTGGTCGGTGTGGTCGTTGCAGCGGAAGCAGTACTTCTTCAGCTCAAGACGATCCGGGTCGTTGCGCCGGTTCTTCTTGGTGATGTAGTTGCGCTCCTTGCAGACCGTGCACGCCAGCGTGATCTTCGGGCGGACGTCGGTTGACTTGGCCACTGCTGCCTCTTCTTGTCAGGAGTGCGCAACTTAGGTGATCGCACTCTCGAGATACTGCGTTGGTAGGTAGCGGGGGCGGGAGTCGAACCCGCGACACCACGATTATGAGCCGTGTGCTCTAACCACCTGAGCTACCCCGCCGGGGAGAGTCCGTCACCCCACCCGGCGAACCGGGTGAGATGTCGTTCTCAGAGCCCCTTTACGGAATCGAACCGTAGACCTTCTCCTTACCATGGAGACGCTCTGCCGACTGAGCTAAAGGGGCGGGCCGAGGAGAGAGATTACACGGTCCGCCGCCTCGATGTGAAATCGAGCCGGGCGCACCCTGTGCCCCCCTCTGTCCGACCCGGAAAGCATACCGGGTCCGCAGAGTCCTTCTGACCAATTTTCAGCCCAGTACGTCGTCATCCGCGGAAAAGTCGTCGGAGGCGTCCGAGGGCGGGTGCGCGAGGTGCCACCGCACCGACCGACGCAGACTCTCGGCCGGGTCGACCGGTGCCCACCCGAGCACCGTCCGCGCCTTCCACGAGTCCATCAGCAGGTGCTGGTCCAACGTCCCGGTCAACGACAGGTCCTCCGGCAGCAGATCGTCCCGGACCCGCACCAACTCCACGTCCGACCCACCCGCCGCGGCCAGGATCTGCTCGGCGAACAGCCGGTACGGCGTTGTGACCGGCTCCACGATGTTGAACGCCTCACCCCGATGGTCACCGGCCAGCGCCAACGACACGGCCGCTGCGACATCACCGACATACACCCGGCTGAACAGGAACTGCCCCGACCCGATCGGGATCCGCTTCCGCCCGGCCCGCACCCGCCGCAGGACGAACTCGAACCGCCGCTGGTAGTCGTGCTCGCCGTACACCGCCCCCAGCCGCAGCACGGTCGCTCCCCGCGGCAGGTACCGCTCCTCCATCTCCAGGTTCTCGTACTGCGGCCCGTCCACGAACCGCCGCTCGCGCAACGGAGCGGACTCGGTCAACGGCAGCCCGTCGCTGGTCCAGTTGGAGTGCAGACCGTCGTACGCGCGATAGACGTCACCACTGGAGATCGCCACCAACTTCACCGACGGCCCCACCGCACCCAGCGCCGCGTCGGCCGCGGCAGCGTTCATCCCGGAGACGTCAACGAGCGCCTCCGGCTCGAACGGCTTCAACGCGGCAGCCAGCGCCGGCCCGTCATGCCGATCCACGTGCGCGTGCTCGACGACGGGGAGCCCCGCAGGCTCGTGCTCCCCACGGTGAACCACGAGCAGCTCGTGTCCATCCCCCACCAACCGCTCCACGACTGCCCTGCCGATGAACTGGGTTCCACCCAGGATCGCAATCCGCATTCCCCCAGTCCTACCCGCCGAACCAGCCCCCGCCTAGCACCGTCTGCGCCCAGCAGAACCAGCCCGCCTAGGACTCGGTCCACACCCGGCTCGGGTACGACGTTCGGAGTGCCGGCATCACCTCCGTGACGAACGTCTCCACCGAGGCCCGGTTCTCATCCTCCGGGAGGCCTGCGACCTCAAGCGAGATGCCCGACAGTTCGTGGCCGAAGGCCTCCTGGTAGCGGCCGAACTTGTCGATCACCTGCTCCGGCGACCCGACCAGCACCGACCCACCCTCGAGGAACTCCTCCAGCGTCTGGAACGGCAACTTGTTGTGCCGAGCCCCCGGCGAGTCCATGAACGCATCGAAGATGGGTCGGTACCCGTCCACCGCCTCCTGCGACGTCTTCTTCACGTACAGCCCGTTGAAGCCCGCCCCGACCACAGCGTCGGCCGGATCACGCCCGTACGCCTCCCACCGCTCCCGGTAGTGCCGGATCAGCCCGGCGTACTTCTCCAGCGGGTGGAAGCCGTTCGCCGAGAACAACGGATCACCCCAGCGAGCCGCCAGCTCGGTCGACTCCGTCGACGACGCCGAGCCATGCCACAGCGGGATGCCATCGACCCGATAAGGCCGAGGCTGACTCGTCGCGTCCACCAACGCAGGACGATAGGAACCCGACCAGGTGACAGCTGTCTCCCGCAGCAACCGCCGCAGCAGCTCGTACTTCTCCCGGTTCCGATCCCACTGGCCCTCGAGCGAGTACCCGAACAGCGCGTTCTGGTCCGGGTCGTTGCCCTTCCCGATGATGATGTCGAGCCGCCCACCCGACAGCTGGTCCAGCGTCGCGTAGTCCTCCGCCACGCGGACCGGATCCAGCAGCGACAGCACGGTCACCGTCGTCAGCAGCCGGATCCGCGACGTCACCGCCGCGATGTACGACAACACCACCGGCGGAGACGACGAGATGAACCGCTGCGCGTGCCGCTCCCCCACGCCGTACGCGTCGAACCCCAGTTCCTCCGCCCACTGCGCCTGCTGTACGACGTGCTGGAACCGCTGGTACGGCGTCAGTTGCACCCCGCTGATCGGGTCCGGCGAGTTGTCGATCAGCGTGTAGGTACAGAACTTCATCGCGGCTTCTTCTCGCCTGCCGTGATCGGCAGGCCGAGGCGGTTACCTGCGACCGGCGCCGGGCAGGTCCCGTACGCCGTGAACGCGAACGGCAGGTTGATGGTCCGGTTGAAGTCGATCAGGACTGAGTGGTCCTTCTCCACGACTCCAGTGGTGACAGTGCGCCAGGGAGCCGTCTCCTCCCCGTTTGTCTTGTCGTGGAAGGACAGAGTGAGCCGTCCACCCCCGGCAGCCGTCGCCACCAGTTCGTACGCCGACCCGCCGAGCGCCACGTGGACAGTGCCGACCGCAGTGACGTGCTGACGGAGGTCATCGCGGGCTGTGGAGACCTCCACCCGCTCCGGCTCCGGGTACGGCGTGTAGTACGCCTTCACCACCCAGTCCGGATTCAGTGGGTACGTCGGTACACCGCTGAACCCACGCCGGGTCGATGCCCGTGGGTCTCGCTGGCGAACGGCGTACCGTCCGCCTCGCCGCACGAGTTCCGCGAGGCGGTCGCCGTACAGCAGCCAGCTCAGTGAGCCCGCCTCAGGCACACTTGCCGACGTCTCGCCGTGCACTGGCTCACCGCCCAGTGTCAGCTCGCCATCGGCCGTCACCGACGCCTGCTGGTTGTCGGCCCACCACTTGCCCGGCAGGCCGCGGATCAACCCAGGCGCCGGTGGCAGCCAGTCGAAGGCGACTACGGTCAGCCAGCCGTAGTCGGTGTCCAGGTCCTGTTCGCGGGCAGCGTGCCACGTCTGCCAGTCCTGCTCGAGGTCGGAGACGACGGTCATGAGGCCAGGTCCTTCCGGGAGTTCTGCTCGCGGTGCGCCACTTCGGACCGGACCAGCGGGATGACGTAGCGGCCGAAGTCGATCGCGTCGTCGTAGATGTCGTAACCGCGGGCGGAGAAGATCCGGATCCCGAGGTCGTAGTAGTCGAGCAACGCGGCCGCCACCGTGTCCGGCGTACCGACCAGCGCGGTCGAGTTGCCGCCACCTCCGGTCAGCCCGGTCGGGGCGGTCCACAGCGCCCGGTCGTGCCGCTCGCCGGCCTCGACCGCCGTCAGCAACCGCTGGGAGCCGGCGTTCTCGGGCGTCTTCGACCGGAGGCGCGTGTTCAGCGGGACACCACCGGCCCGCACGGTCTTGATCCGGCCGAGAATGCTTTCGGCCTTCTCCCAGGCGAGTTCCTCGGTCGGCGCCAGGATCGGCCGGAAGGCGATCTGGATCGTCGGACGGTCCGCACGACCTGCCTTCGAGGCTTCGGCGTCGATGGTCGCCAACTGGTCCCGCGTTCCGGCCAGCGGCTCACCCCACAACGCGAAGATGTCCGCCTCGGCCGCACCCACCGCGTACGCCGCGGCCGACGAACCACCGAACGAGATCCGCGGCCGCGGCTGCTGCAACGGCTTGATATCCGCCAGAAACTGCTCGAAACGATAGAACGAGCCGTTGAAGTCGAACCGCTCGTCCGAGGTCCAGGCCTGTTTGAGGATCTGGATGAACTCCCGCGTCCGCCCGTACCGGTCGTCCTTGGCCAGGAAGTCGCCCTCGGCCGCCTGGTCAGCGGTCGACCCGCCGGTGATCACGTGGACCTCGAACCGGCCGCCGCTGATGTGGTCGAGCGTCGCGAACGTCTTCGCGGTCAGCGTCGGGTAGGCGACGTTCGGCCGGTGCGCGACCACCAGGTTGATCCGTTCGGTCCGGCCGGCGACGTACGCCGCGACCTGGGCCGGGTCCGGCGACCCCGAGTGGTAGGCGAACAGGATCCGGTCCCACCCGTTGTCCTCGTGGGCACGGGCGAGCTTGGCCGTGTACTCCAGGTCCAGCGGGCCGCCGGTTCGCGGTGTGACCTCGCTGGCCGGGTTGGTCCCGGCGATTCCCAGGAACTCAACTGGCATGGCGTTCTTCCTTCCGTACGGTGGGTGCGAGAAGCTTCAGGAGGTGCCTGGCGACCGCGTCGTTCTGCCGGAACCCGGCGCCGTTGAAATGTGGCCGCGAGAACCCGGACGACCCGGCCGAACCGGACACCGACGGCCCGAGCAGGAACAGCGACGGGTGGACGCTGCCGTCGGCCCGGATCGCGCGACACTGCGAGTCCGCCTTGAGCTGACCGCCGCCGAGACTCGTCCCGTCCGCGGCGAACAACTCGTCGGCCGCCAGTACGCCGGACGCCAGCAACCCGCGCAGCAGCGGATCGGTCGCAGCCAGTACGTCGGGGCGCGGCAACCGAGCCTCGACGAACGCACGCGCCCGGATCTCCCCGGCCACACCGGAGCTCCGGGCCACGAACTGATCGTTGTCGATGGCAACATCAAGATCAGGACCGGCGAACCGGACGATGCCGGCTCGATGCAACGCGAGCAGTTCCTCCAGCCGCCGCGGCGGTGGACCACTCGCCACGAACGAGAAGAACCCGTGCCACTCGGTCTCCACATGCCGGACCCGATCCTCGTCCGACAACCGCCCTTCGGTGATCGCCACCGACAACACGCTGTAGATGCTCAGCAGCGCATTGAAAACCGCAAGATCAGCCGAGTACGACGCATCCGCGCGCCGCAGCAGATCCGTCTCGATCAACCCGGCCAGGAACTGCTCGAACCGGTCCCGGTCCTCGAAGAACCGCCCGTTCAACGGCCGATCCACGGCAGCGCGCACGAACCGGTCGTTGGGATCCGGTACGGCGTCCTCCACCGCCGCGATGAACTCAGGGGCTGTCGGCCACGACCCGTCGAGCACGGAAGCGAATCGTTGCCACGACCACCGAGTCCGCTCCGGATGCGCGCTGAACAGCTGCTGATAGTGGGCGAACGTCAGTTCCTTGTCGATCAACGGGCTCAAGTGGGTCTGGAAGTCGAGCACCCCGGCGCCGAGCTCGTCCAACGCGGCCTTGGTCAGATAGCGGGTCGGCACCGGCTTCGTCCCGGCCACTGTGTAACCGAGCTTGGCGTGATACGGCACTCCGCGGCGCGAACCGACGTACAGGATCGGCTCGTTGCCGGACGGGCGGTAGCTGAGCAGGCCATCGCACTCGTCGTACCAGCCGCCGCGTCCCTCGGTGAGCAGGACCATCAGGTCGATGAACGCCTGACCGAAGCCGCGGACGATCACGTTCTCGCCCGACCGCAGGTCATCGAGGTCGACGTCTGCGGTGTAGCCGGGTGGGATGTAGGTCAGGCCCGCGTCGGATGCGCGCGCTGCCCAGGCGGTCTCCGATGCCGTCGGCAACCGGTCGAGGTAGCCGAGGGCCAGCACCACGAGGTCGGCGTCGATCTCCTTGCCGGACGCGAGCACCACGCGTTGATCGGCCGTCAACTCGACTGCACGCTCCAAGTGGGTGGTGACGGTCGCGGGCAGGTCGCGGACCACCCGTTCCCAGACCCACGCGAGGTACTCGGCCTGCAGTAAGCGCGGCGGGAAGTCCATCGGACCGGCCGGTTCCAGAGCGGCGCGCTCCAGGATCACGGCGCCCTCGCCGGCCACCCAGGTGGCGAGGTCCGGGCCGGGGATGATCGGTCCGTCGCACTCGACCGATTCGTCGGTGAAGATCGTGACGTCGGATGTCATCGAGTTCATCCAGAGCAGCCGCGACTGGTCCCGCCGCCAGATCCGGCCGCCGCCGGCCGGAAACGGATCCACCACGTGGATCTCCAGCGATCGCTCGCCCAGCAGTTCAGGAGCGCTCGCCGCGAACCGTTCGAGCAACCCGACCGTGCGCGGTCCGCCGCCGACGAACACGATCTTCGCCGGTGAGTTGGAGTGGCCGACCCCGGGCGCGCGTGGCCGGCGGAACTCCGCGGCGACGACCTGTTCCTGCCTTGTCATGTGTCCAGCCCGAGGTGTCCGCGCAACGTCGTACCGGCGTACTCGGACCGGAACACCCCACGCTCGCGCAGGAGGGGGACGACCCGGTCGACGAAGTCGTCCAGGCCGCCGGGTGTGAGGTGTGGGACCAGGACGAAGCCGTCGGCCGCGTCTTCCTGGACGTGACGGTTCAGCGCTTCGGCGACCGTCGACGGGGAGCCGATGAAGGTCTGGCGGTTCTGCTGGTTGATCACGGTCTCGCGCAACGACCAGCCGTGCGCCTCGGCCTGCGCCCGCCATTCCGCCACGATCGGCGCCGGGTCGTTGTAGCCGACGCGCCCCTGGGTCACGGACGACCCGACCACCGGGTCCTCGGACGGCAGCGGACCATCCGGGTCGTACGCCGAGAGATCGCGACCCCACAGGAGTTCGGCCAGTACGAGAGCCGTTGGTCCGGAGACCTGCTGCTCGCGGATGTACTGCGCCTTCTCGACCGCCTCCGCATCAGTGTCCGCGACGACGACCGTCACCGCGGGCATGATCTTCAGCGACTCGTCGGTCCGCCCGTAACGGGCCAGCCGCGACTTCACGTCCTTGTAGAAGGTCTGCCCGGCTTCGAACGTCCCGTGCCGGCTGAAGATCACGTCCGCACCCGACGCCGCGAACTCCCGGCCCTGATCGCTGTCGCCGGCCTGGATGACCACCGGCCGGCCCTGCGGCGACGGCGGCAACCCGAACCGCCCGCGGATGTCGAAGTGCGCGCCCTCGTCCGCGAAGGCCCCAGCGCCCTCGCGGGCGAAGACACCCGCCGCCTGGGCCAGGACCAGATCGTCCTCGGTCCAGGAATCCCACAATTTCCGCACGATCCGCAGTGACTCCTGCGCGCGGACGTACCGATCCGCCTTGTCCAGGTACCCGCCGCGGCGGAAGTTCTCGCCGGTGAACGCGTCCCACGACGTCACGACGTTCCAGGCCGCGCGTCCGCCGGAGAGGTGGTCGAGGGTGGCGAGGCGCTTGGCCAACTCGTACGGCTCGTTGAACGTCGAGTTCACCGTCGCCGCGAGGCCGAGATGCTGGGTGACCGCGGCCAGCCCACTCAGCACCGTCAGAGACTCTGGCCGGCCGACCACGTCGAGGTCGTGGATCTTGCCCTTCACCTCACGCAGCCGCAGTCCCTCGGCCAGGAAGAAGAAGTCGAACGTCCCGCGCTCGGCCGTCTCGGCCAGATGTTTGAACGACGCGAAATCGATCTGCGACCCCGACTCCGGATCTGACCACACCGTGGTGTTGTTCACGCCCGGGAAGTGCGCCGCCAGATGGATCTGCTTGGTCATCGCTCGCTCCCCACATACCGGCTCCCCGGCCGCGCCAGCCCGAGCCGGCTCCTCAGCGTCGCCGCCCGGCCGACCGGCCCGATCAACTTCCTTGCCCGCAGCAACGGAATCAGCCGCTCCGCGATCACAGGTACGTCGACCTCCAGCGAAGCCGGCCGCAGTTGCACCCCATCCACGCCCGCCGCAGCCCACTCTCCAATCAGGTCAGCCAGCCGCTCCACCCCACCGATGTGGTCAAGGTGACTGGCCCCGTCAGCCCGCAAAGCAGCCGCCGCCGGGTCCTCATCCAGCAACACCCCCACCGAAACCAACACCCGCGGCGACCCCGCGCCGACTCGGATCGCAGCCAGCCGCTCCTCCAACTCCCCGACTCCCGGCAGCAGGACCAACTCGGCCTCGGCGGCTGTTTCCAGGGCCTCCGGGGTGTTTACCCGGATCGCGGTGATCGGGTGACCTTGGGGCGGGCGAGGGACGATCGAAGGACCTTTGATGTTGAACGTCGGGCTGGAGTAGTCGACGTAGTGAATGCGGTCTCGGTCTATGAAGCGGCCGGTCGACGCGTCGCGGATGATGGCGTCGTCTTCCCAGGAGTCCCAGAGGTGTCGGCTGACATCGACGACGTACCGGGCCTCGCGCCAGGTGTCGGCGGCGGGAGCCGGTTCACGACGGCCGATCACCGCGGCCGCCTCCTCCGACGACGACACGTCTGCGACCCACCCACCGCGACCGGACGAGATGTAGTCGAGCGTGGCGACGGACGCCTGCACGTGGAACGGCTCGGTGTGCGTGACAGTGATCGTCGGCAGCAGTCCGATCCGCTCGGTCGCCGGTGCGATCCGGGCCGCCAGACCGAGCGCATCCAGCCGCACGCTCACCCGATCGGCAATATCCGCCGGCGCTTCCAGTGCATCGGCGAAGGTCGCGATGTCGACCCCGGCCGCCTCGGCCCGTTGCACCGCACGCAGGGCGAGTTCACCGGTGAGGATCGCGGCCGGGTCCACCTCAGGCCCACGCCAGGCAGCCGGATGCCCGCCGGCACCATCGATCTCGATCGCGGTGATC
This sequence comes from Kribbella steppae, assembly GCF_004342025.1. Classification (GTDB taxonomy): domain Bacteria; phylum Actinomycetota; class Actinomycetes; order Propionibacteriales; family Kribbellaceae; genus Kribbella; species Kribbella steppae. The sequence continues at coordinate 31,148 of NZ_SLWN01000005.1, forward strand.
AACCGCCGCCGACTCACGACGCCACCTTCAACGCGACGCTCAGGTCCTTCGTGAACCGCAGCGGACCGATCGACTCCGGGTCGGCCGACGTGTCGAACTGCGGCTCGAACCCGACCGCCAGGTACAACCCCGCCGCCTCCGGTTGCCGCGGGCCGGTGGTCAGGCAGAGCTTGCGGTACCCGAGGTCGATCGCGGCCGCCTCCAACTCTGTGAGGACCCGACGACCCAGCCCCTGCCGACGGTGCAGGTGCGAGGTCCACATCCGCTTCACCTCGGCGGTCTGGTCGTCGTACCGACGGATGGCGCCGCCGGCAACGGTCCGGCCGCCGTACCGGAGCAGGACGAACGCGCCGCCGCGCTCGGGATGGAAGTCGGACGGCGGGACCTCGGTGAGCTGGGTGTTCTCGTTGGTCCGGCCGTACCGGGTGCTGTACTCGACGACGAGATCGGCGAGGAGCGGCGCCGCCTCGGGATCCTCCGGGCGAGCGCGCACCGCCTCGATCCCGGCGAGCTGGACCGGCACACTCTCGGCCGGCCGGCTGCCCTCGACGGTGGCGAGGAACGCCTCGGTCACCTGGTAGAGCGGCACCGACGCCGCCGGGTCAAGGAGCAGCCCGCCACCGTCGTACAGGCGAATGTGGGACGACAGCACGAACCAGCCCTGCCCGATCGCGCCGGCACCGAGGCTGGTGAGCACCGGCCGGAGCGCGTAGTCGATCACCAGGACGTGCGCCGGCGTACCACCCGTTGCCAACGGCAACACCGTCTTGCCTCTCAAGGCGTACTGCGGCAACAGGTCGAGGAACACCTTGAGAAGCCCGGAGTACGCCGCCTTGTAGACCGGCGTGGTGACGACGACGGCGTCGGCGGCCTCCAACACCTTGACGGCCAAGGCGATCTCCGGGTCGTCGGCGCGACCACGGAGCAGAGGCTCGGCCGAGAGGTCGCGCAGGACGATCGGGGGGACGGTGTGACCGTGGCTGATCAGCCGCTTGGTGACGTACTCCAGCACGGCGTCGGTACGAGAAGGATCGGACGGGCTGCTGGAGATGGTTGCGATGGTTGCCATCTGTGTCGCCTCCTACTTCTGTTTGTCCTTGGGCAGGCCGGGCGGGTTGATCAGGGACTTCGGCACTGCCTCTGCGTCCAGGCCCCACTTCTTCAGGACCTTCGCGTAGCTGCCGTCGGCGACCGCCGCGTTCAGTGCGTCCGCGAGCGGCTTGACCAGGCCGTTGTCCTTCTTGGTGGTGATCCCGACCAGGCCCTGGACCGGGTAGCTGGACGACACCGTGCCGACGATCTCGGTCTTGGCCTGGGTCGCCACGTGGTACGAGGCGTTCGGGTTCGGGCCGAGGTAGAGGTCGATCCGGCCGGACTCCAGCGCGAGGTACGTGTCCGACGCCTGCTGGTAGTACTTCGGGTTCGCGGGCTTACGTCCGGCGGCCGCGTTCTGCTTGTTCCAGTCGAGCAGGATCGCCTCCTGCAGCGTGCCCGAACTGACCGCGATGGTCTTACCGGAGATGTCGGCCGGACCGGCGATCTTCAGGCCGGAGCCCTTCTTCGCCTCGAACGCGTGCAGGCCCAGCCGGTAGGTGGCGAAGTCGTACTTCTCCTTGCGCAGTTCGGACACCCCGATGTTGGAGATGCCGACCTGGTACTTGCCGGAGTCGAGCCCGAGGAACAGGTTCTCCCAGCTGGTGGTCTGGATCTCCGCCTTGAGGCCGAGCACACTCGCGACCAGGTAGGCGATGTCGATCTCGACACCGATCGGGGTCTTGTTGTCGTCCGCGGTGAAGCCGAGCGGCGGCAACCCGCCACCGGCCGAACCGTTGCCGACGACAAGCGTTCCGCTCTCCCGGACGGCGGCCGGCAGTTCGGCCGCGATGCTGTCGACCTTGGCCGACGTGATGTGCTGCTGATTCGCCGAGGTGTCGAACGCGACCACCGAGGCGTCACCAGCCCTGGGAGCCTCCGTCTGCGGATCCGCACAGGCAACCGGCGCCGCGAGTACGACGATTGCCGCGAGGGCCGCCCGCCAGCCGACCGCTGGGCGTACCGAATTCAAGCGTTGCGTCATCAGGATTCCTCAGCTCGTCAGGGGAAGGCCGGGTGGGTTGATCTCGGACTTGTCGACCGCTTCTGTCGACACGTTCCAGCGCTCCAGGACCTTGGCGTAGCTGCCGTCCGCGATGACGCCATCGAGGGCCGCCTGGTACGCCTTGACCAGTCCGCTGTTCTTCTTCGTGGTGGCCGCGATCAGGCCCTGCAGCGTCGGGCCGGCACCGGAGAACTTGCCGATCGTCTCGGTCTGGCCGGACGTCTTCACGTGGTACGCGATCGACGGGTTCGGCCCGAGATAGGCGTCGATCCGGCCGGAGCTCAGCGCCAGATAGGTGTCGGACTGGTTGTTGAAGTACTTGATCGTCGCGGCCGGCAGCCCGGCCTTGACGTTCGCCTCGTTCCAGTCGACCAGGATCTTCTCCTGGTTCGTGCCGGAGCCGACCGCGATCGTCTTGCCGGCCACGTCCTTGCCGCCGGCGACCCGCCAGGGATTGCCCTTCTTCGCCTCGAACGCGATGTCGTCCTTGCGGTAGGTGGCGAAGTCATACTTCTGCTTGCGCTTCTCCGTCACCGTGATGTTCGAGAAGCCCGCGTCGTACCTGGCCGAGTCCAGACCGATGAAGAGATTCTCCCAGCTGGTCACCTGGATGTCTGGCGTCAGCCCGAGCGCCTCCGCGACCAGGTAGGCGATGTCGATCTCCAGGCCGATCGGGGTCTTGTTGTCGTCGGCAAGGAATCCGAGCGGCACGTTGCCGCTGCCGAAGCCGGCGCCGACGATCAGCGTGCCGCGCTCGCGGACCTTCGCCGGCAGCAGCGCGGCGGCTGCTTCGTTCTTCGTGGTGGTCACGCGGTTCTGCTCGGCCGACGTGTTGACGCCGGTGTCGGTCGCAACCTGGGCCGGCGCGGCCGTGCAGCCGGTCAGGAGGAGAAGAGCCGCGATCAGGAGACGTTTCATCAGTCAGAGAACCTTGGAGATGAAGGCGCGGGTGCGCTCGTGGACGGGGTTGTCGAGCACCTCGTGGGGTGGACCCGACTCGACGATCCGGCCGCCGTCGATGAAGACCACCGTGTCGGCGATCTCCCGGGCGAAGCCGATCTCGTGGGTGACGACGACCATCGTGGCGCCGTCGCGGGCGAGCTCCTTGATCACGTCGAGGACCTCGCCGACCAGCTCGGGATCGAGGGCGCTGGTGGGTTCGTCGAACAGCAGGACCTTCGGCCGGAGCGCCAGCGCACGGGCGATCGCGACGCGTTGCTGCTGGCCGCCGGACAACTGGCGCGGGTACACGTCGGCCTTGTCACCGACTCCCACCCGCTCGAGGAGTTCGCGGGCCAATGACTCGACCTCGCTGCGCTTGCGGCGCTGCGACGAGACCGGTGCCTCGACGACGTTCTGCAAGGCGGTGAGATGTCCGAAGAGGTTGAAGTTCTGGAACACGAACCCGACCTGCGACCGCTGGTGCAGGATGTCGCGCTCGCGCAACTCGTGCAGCTTGTTGCCGCGCCGCTTGTACCCGATCAGCTCACCGTCGATCCGGATCAGCCCGCGATCCACCTTCTCCAGATGGTTGATCGAGCGCAGCAGCGTCGACTTGCCCGACCCGGACGGCCCGAGGATCACCGTGACCGAGCCGGCCCGCACCTCCAGATCCACACCCTTCAGGACTTCGAGATCCCCGAAGCTCTTGTGCACGCCCTTGATGTCCACCATTGCGCTCATCGGGCCGCCTTCACTTTCAGGTCGCGCCAGGTACGCCGTACGCGCTGGACCGGAGTCGGTGGCAGCTCACGCGTCGTACCGCGGGCGAAGTGCCGCTCGACGTAGAACTGGGCGATGGACAGCAGTGTGGTCAGGACGATGTACCAGACCGTCGCGACCATCAGCAGCGGGACGACCCGGCTGTTGCGGCCGTAGATCACCTGCACCTGGTAGAAGAGCTCCGGGATCGCCATCACCGAGACGATCGAGGTGCCCTTGAACAGGCTGATCACCTCGTTCGCGCCGTTCGGCAGGATCGAACGCATCGCCTGCGGGAGCACGATCCGGAAGAACTGCCGCAGCCTCGGGATCCCCAGCGCGGCGGCGGCCTCCAGCTGGCCCTGGTCGACCGAGATGATGCCGCCGCGGATGATCTCGGCGGCGTACGCGGCCTGGTGCAGCGCCAGTCCGAGCACCGCCGCACCGAGCGGGCCGAACAGGTTGTTGGTACTGAAGTGCACGAACTCCGGGCCGAACGGAATGCCCAGGCTGAGCTCCTGGTACAGGTAGGCGATGTTGAACCAGAACAGCAGCTGCACGATCAGCGGGATCGAGCGGAAGGCCCAGATGTAGCCCCAGGCAACTACTTGGAGGAACGGGCTGGTCGACAACCGCATCGTCGCGATCACCGCACCGAGGGCGAACCCGAGCACCGTCCCGTACACGGTCAGCTGGATGGTCACCCAGAGCGCGGCGAAGATCGTCCGGGTGGTGACGAACTGGAAGAACGTCGGCCAGTCCCAGCCGGGGTTGGTGGCCAGGCCGTGCACGAACATCGCGAGCAGGACGAGCACGACGGCGACGCCGACCCACCGCCACGGATGCCGCCGCCCGACCACGGGCAGATCGGCATCGTCCGGTACGGCGGTCTGCGGCGGGTCGGCGGCATGCGGAGCGGAGGTGAGCGAGGTGGTCGGCACGGGTTCTCCCTGGCGGTGGGCAGGCTTCGCGGGCGCTCGGGCGGCGCGGATGCGGGCACGGCGCGGCAGACGTCCGGTGGCCGGACGCCGTCGTACGGAATGTGCTGTCGGGTCAGCGCAGACAGAGGGCGCTGGAGACGCGCAGGAGGTCGATGTGGAGGCGGTAGTACGGCAGTGCGCGCGTCATTTGCGTCCTCCTCGGTAGCTCCTGAATCGATCGGTGATTCCAGTATGGGTCGACTTTGAAAGTTAAGTAACTTGGTCGACAAACCTCTCAATATATGGACGGCTTATACCGGTGTGGAGGGGCTGCTCGGCGCCATTTGCAGAGTGATGCGCGTCACGCCCGCCTTCAACTACCCGGCGGTTCGACTCACGCCTGAGCGTCTACGCGGGGGCAGGGATCCTTCACCGTCCGTGTGCGATTTTGTTCATCTGACCGCAATCCACGTTTGAAGGCACCGTGACCTTCTCTTATGGTCGAGGGCGCTACTGCTTCCCCCCGGCAGTGGTGCCCCTCCCTGGAAGGCCCCTCGTGTCCCCCCACTCTGACGTGCCGGAAACAGAACGGCCGGCACCGAGTCGTCCTGCTGCCCCGCGCCGGGCGGCCAAGCATCGTTCCTCCCGTCGAAGTCTCGGCCGCCGTACCCAGCTGATCGGCATGACCGCCGCTCTCGCCGCCGCGGCCGGCACCACCGCTGTCGGTATCACCTCCTCCGCCACCGGATCCTCCACGGCCAACACCGGACTGAGCCCCTCACAGGCCGGCGACCTGACCGCGGCCAGGATCGATCGGCGGGACCTCGGTTCCCGGGACGCGTCCCGGGTCGACCTGAACCTCGCGGCGACCCGCAAGGCGCAGGCCGACAAGGCTGCCCAGCAGCGGGCCGCGCGCCTGGCCGCGAACGCGACGCTGACCCAGCGTCGTGCCCTCGCGCTCGCCGCGGCCAAGGCAGCCGCCGCCAAGAAGGCGGCCGCGCAGGCCCGTGCGCTCGCCGCAGCGAAGGCGGCCGCGATCGCCAAGGCCAAGGCTGAGGCAGCGGAGAAGGCCAAGGTGAAGGTCGTCCTCCCGACCACCGGCTACCACCTGACCGCTCACTTCGGCCAGGCCGGCGGCCGCTGGGCCAGCAACCACACCGGTCTCGACTTCGCCGCACCTCTCGGTACGCCGGTTCGTTCGGTGATGGCCGGTGAGGTCATCCAGGCGGCGTACGAAGGTGCGTACGGTCGCCAGGTGAAGGTCCGGCACGCCGACGGAACGGTCACGTCGTACAGCCACATGTCCGAGTTCGACGTCTCGGTCGGCGACATGGTGACCGCCGGCGACCCGGTCGGCGCCATCGGCATGACCGGCAACACCACCGGCCCGCACGTCCACTTCGAGGTGCTGCCGGGTGGCGGCTCGCCGATCGACCCGGAGCCGTGGCTCCGGGACCACGGCGTCAACCCGTAGTACCCAGGAACCTCGCCACGGTCGCCACGAAGGCGTCGGCATCATCCAGGCATAACCCCGATCCTCCCTCACAACATCTTGGCCATGTCGATGGCGTCGACGTAGGTGCCTTCGATGAGGAACTCGTTGGGGTGGGTGCCTTCAATGACGTAGCCGTGGCGTTCGTAGAGGCGGCGGGCGACGGTGTTGGTGCCGTGGACGTGCAGGCTGATCTTGCGGGCGCCGCGGCGTTTGCCCTCGGCGGCGGCCGCATCCAGGAGGGCGGTGGCGACGCCTTGACCGCGGGCATCGAGGGCGACCGCGAGACCGTTGATGGTGAGGACGCCTTCGCCCTCGGGGAACGGGTACTTGTCCTGCAGCCGGAGGTAGCCAACCACCTGGCCGTCGTACTCGGCGACCAGGTGGGCCTCCGGGCCGCTGCGGGCGAAGAAGCTGTCCCGGATGTGCTCCTGGTACGACGGGAAGCCCGTGGTGGCGTCCCAGGAGGTCTGATCGATCCGGAGGAGTACGGCGTCGTCGGTCTCGACGGCACGGCGAACGGTCAGGCGGTTGGCGGTCACCCGACAATCCTCACCCTCCGACCAGGTCAGCCCCCTTCCCTAGCGGGTCTCCTCCGGCGGATCCGGGAGTACGGCGAGGGGACGCTGCCGCCAATGGACGTCGTGCCAGGCGTCGAGCTTCCACCCGATCTTGCGGTAAGTGCCGATTTCTTCGAATCCGAGCGCCTTGTGCAGTCCAACGCTGGCGTCGTTCGGCAGCGTCATCCCGGCGACCGCCGTACGGAAGCCACGCTCGGTCAGCCGCTCGAACAGGGCCTCGTAGAGCGCTCGCCCACCACCGGTCCGGCGGCGGCCGAGCTCCAGGTAGACACTCACCTCGCAGGACCATCGGTACGCCGCTCGCGGCTTCATCGGACCCGCATACGCGTACCCGACAACCCGGCCATCATCGTCCTCCAGCACGATCCAGGCATGGGTCGCCTGCGTGCTCTCGATGCGCGCGGCCATCTCCTCGACCGTCGGCGGCTCGATCTCGAACGTGATCGCCGTACCGGTGACATAAGGCGCGTAGATCGCCGCGCAGGTCTCGGCGTCGAGCCGCGACGCATCTCTGATCTTTGGCATGTCACGATAGTAGCCATAAATGTGGCTATAGTGGCAACCATGTTGGATCAACTGTCCGCCTCGCTCGCCGCGACGGTGCAGGCCGCCCGGATCGCCCAGGACCTGTCTGTGAACGCGCTGGCCGAGCGTTCGGGGGTGTCCCGGGCGATGATCGGCAAGATCGAGCGCGGTGAGGCGCAGCCGACCGCGGTGCTACTCGGCCGGCTCTCCGGCGCCCTCGGCATGACCCTGTCCGAACTGGTCGCCCGCGCCGAGAACACCGACGACCTCCTCCGCCGCCGGTCCGATCAGCCTGCCTGGACGGACCCCGCCACCGGCTACGTGCGCCGCGCGGTCTCACCGGTCACCGACGGCCCGCTGGAACTGGTCGAGGTGGAGCTCCCACCCGGCGCCTCGGTCTCGTACCCGGCGGACGCCTACATCTTCAAGTACCAGCAAATCTGGATCCTCGACGGCCACCTCCGCTTCCACGAAGGCCCGGTCATCCACGACCTCCACACCGGCGACTGCCTCCAGCTCGGCCCGCCGTCACCCACCACATTCCACAACCCGTCGACCACGCCGTGCCGCTACCTGGTGGCCCTGGTCAAAGGCCGTAGCTAGCGGACACAGGCCGGTACGGCGTGATTGGCTGAGCCCATTGCCCCACGCCGTACGGAGGAACGATGTCGGTGTCCCCGCTGGTCTGGATCCTCAGCCTTGGCCTCATCCTCGCGCTGCTCGCGTTCGACTACTTCTTCCACGTCCGGTCCGCGCACGTGCCGACGCTGCGGGAAGCGGCGATCTGGTCCTGTGTGTACGTCGGGATCGCGGTGCTGTTCGGACTCGGCTGCTTCCTCTTCGGGGGTACGGCGATGGGCTCGGAGTACTTCGCCGGATACATCACCGAGAAGGCGTTGTCGGTCGACAACCTGTTCGTGTTCCTGATCATCATGACCAGCTTCCGGGTGCCGCGGGAGAACCAGCAGAAGGTGCTGCTGTTCGGCATCGTCTTCTCACTGATCGCCCGGTCCGGGTTCATCTTCCTCGGGTCGGCGTTGCTGAACACGTTCTCCTGGGTGTTCTACCTGTTCGGCGTGGCCCTGCTGCTCACCGCGGGCAACATGCTCAAGCCGCAGACCGAGGAGTCTCACTCGGCGCAGAACCTCGTGGTCCGGCTCAGCCGGCGCCTGTTCCGTACCTCGGAGGACTTCGACGGCGACCGCCTGTTCACCTCCCTCGACGGTCGCCGGATGATGACGCCGATGGTGCTGGTGATGGTCGCGATCGGTGGCACCGACCTGATGTTCGCGCTGGACTCGATCCCGGCGATCTTCGGGCTGACCCAGAACGTGTTCATCGTGTTCACCGCGACCGCGTTCAGCCTGCTCGGCCTGCGGCAGCTGTACTTCCTGCTCGACGGCCTGCTGGACCGGCTCATCTACCTGTCCTTCGGGCTGGCCGCGATCCTCGCGTTCATCGGCGCCAAGCTGATCCTGCACGCACTGCACGAGAACAACCTGCCGTTCATCAACAACGGCGAACACGTCGACGTGGTCGAGATCAGCACCGGCCTGTCCCTCGTGGTCATCATGGCCGTCCTGGTGATCACGGTGCTGGCGTCCCTGTTCAGCACCCGCGGCCGCACCCAGACCGCGATGGCCAACATCCGCCGCGACGCCAACGCCTACCTGGACGCCGAATACACCATGGACCAGGGCGAGCGCGAACGCATCTTCCTGCGACTACTCGCGGCTCGTGACCACATCATCGCCCTAGGCCCCCAAGCCCGCCAGCAGGTCAAGAACGAACCCGAACTGATGGACCTCTGTCGCCAAGTCGCCGAAAGCCACGCCGCCGCCCACGCCGACCACGAAATCCGCCCCAGCCTGTAGTTCTTGCCCGCGATCAACCACACCGTGGTCACGGAGGCGAGTGATCACCATCTGCCGACGCTATCGCGCACTTCGAGTGGCGTCTCGACTCGCAGGCGAACGCTTGACAAGCGCTACGCCGGCCGGGGAGATTGGCGCCACGGCGCCGACCGGTCGCCGAGCTGTGGAACCTCTGCCCCAGTCGGAGTTCCATTGGCGAAGGGGAGTTGTCCTCTCGGTCGTCGATGTCATCAGGCCATCTCTCAACACCGCGTCGCTGGGGGGCGAGGGTGTCAAGAGGAGGCTTGTCATGACCAGGGACGGCAACTTCAAGAAGGTCGTCCGGCGTCACGCCGAGGAGACCGGGCTGCGCTACACCGAGGCGCTGACCGATCTAGAGGGTCTCAGTACCCGCATGCACCACGAGCCCGTTGCCGAGCGACTGCTCGCCCACCTTCGGGATTGCTACGGCATCAACGCCGTCGCGGCGACGAAGGTCAGTGTGCACAAGACCTACGTCTTCCGCATCGACAGGAATGACGGCGACCCGTGGATCGCGCGTGCGTTCCCTCCCGCCCGTCCGAGGGCCAGCGTCGAGGGCGACGCCGCGATCCTGCGATTCCTGGAGCGACACGACTTCCCCGCGGAGCGTCTTGCGGTCGACGACGCGGTGTCCGACTTCGACGGAAGCGCGGTCCTCGTGACCCGGCTCATCGAAGGCGTCCCGCTTCCCGAAGGTGTCGAGAAGTTCGCCATTATGGGTGACCTGCTCGGACGGCTGCACGCGCTGCCGTTCGACGAGTCCGTCACTCGCCCCGGTGGCGCGAGTGGTGAGGACCCCAGCCGTGAGGGTAGGCCGCGTCAGGATCTGCTGGCCGCTCTGTCGTTTCTCGATGCGGTGGACACCAAGGTCGCGGCTGCCAATCGCAAGCAATTCGAGCAGCTTCGCGACCAGGTACGCACGGCCGACGACGGTCACGGCCTTCCCGAGAGCTTGCTCCACGGCAACCTCCTCCACGCCCCCGATCACGCGGTCGTGAGCGAGCAACGGCCGGTGGCGATCAACTGGAAGGCGTCTGGGCGCGGACCGCGCCTCGCCGACTTCGCGTACCTGATCTGGGGCACCGGGCACTGGTCTCCTTCGAGACTCACCAACGAGGAGTGCATCGACGCGGTCGTCAACGCCTACCGCCGACACGTCGAGCTGACCGACGACGAACTCGACCGACTCGAGGCGGTGATGTACATCCGGCCGCTCTACCTCGTTGGCTTCGGTTACCGGCGTGCGCTCGCCAACGGCCTGATGTTCGACGAGTGGGGTTTCATCGAACCACCGGAGTACTTCAGCTCCACCGCAGCCGCGACCAGAGCCGCGTTCCGCGGATAGACAGCGTCCGCGGCGATGGTGGGAAAGCTGAAGGTTCTCGGCGCGTCCGAGCACAACCTGCGTGACGTCGACGTCACGTTCGGGCCCGGCGTGACCGCCGTCGTCGGTGTGTCCGGTTCGGGGAAGTCGTCGCTCGCGTTCGACGTCGTCTACACCGAGGCACGGCGCCGGTTCACCGAGTCGTTCGCCCCCGGACGTCGAGGGGCACGCGTTCCGGCCGCACAGGTACGCAGCATCGAAGGCTTGGGGCCTGCGGTCGCGATTGCCCAGAACGTGCTCAACGTCAACCCGGCTTCGACAGTGGCGACGTCGGTCGGCTTGCACCCGTTCCTGCGCATTCTCTACGCGCGATTCGCGGATGTCACCTGCCCGCGTTGCGAGGTGCCAGTTCGGTCGGTGTCGCGCGAAGAGCGGCTCGCGACCGCCTCGGACATGCTCGCGACCGCGGGCAGCCTCGACGTCGAGGTCGCGGTGGTGCGCGGGCTTCGCCGGAGCCACGCGCGTCTGCTCGCCGGCCTGCGTGGCCAGTTCGACGCGGTCACGATCGACGGCCGTCCGTGGGCTGCAACCACGTCGAGCCGCGTGCCGCGGCTTGACCCGGCGGTGCCGCACGATGTGGTCGTACGCGTCGCCACGCTCCAAGCGGGAGCGTCGGCGGCGGACGTTCGTGCCACCCTCGAGCGTGCTGACGCGTTGGGCTCGCCCGAGGTCCGTCTCGACGGTACGCCGGTACTGCGGACGCCCATTTGCCCGAGCTGCTCGGAGTGGGTCCGGCCGCTGGAGCCGATGGCGTTTCGCGACCCAGCGGTGGACACGTCGTCGCATCGCATCGCCGGCGTGACCTTGCCCGAGTTGCTGGCTTGCTCGGTGAGCGAGGTCCTCGAGTTCGTCGAGCAACTTCCGGTCGGCCCCCGCGCGGCACGCATCGAGGACGAGCTGTTGCGGCGACTGCGGCCGATGGTCACGTTGGGGCTCGGCCACGTCACCCTCGACCGGTCGATGCCGACGCTGTCGCGCGGCGAGGCCCAACGGACCCGGCTGGCGGTCGTGCTCGGAGGCAGGCTCGAAGACCTGCTGCATGTCCTCGATGAGCCGACCATCGGGCTGCACCACACCGATCTCCAACGACTGCTGGATGCCATCGCATCGCTTTCCGGCCCCGTCCTCATGGTCGAACACGACCGGGCCGCGATTGCGATGGCAGACGAGGTCGTCGAGATCGGCCCGGCCGGAGGCCGCGGCGGCGGCGAACTCGTCTTTCAAGGAACTCCCGCCGCGCTGTGGCGCGCCGGCACCGCATCGGGCCGCGGCTTTTCGGCGCCAGCCCGTATCCGGCGAGCCCCCCGTGCGATCGGTGATCAGCGGATCGGCATCAGCGGTGCCGGCCTGCGCAACCTTCGCGGAGTCGACTGCGAGATCCCGCTCGGAGCGCTCACCGTCATCACCGGTCCGTCGGGAGCCGGCAAGACCACCCTCGCTCGCGACGTGTTGTTGGCGTCGATCCGAGAGCACTCGCCGATCGGCTGCGCGACGTTCGACGCGCCCGCCGTGCGCGCGATCGCCGTCGACCAGAAGCCGCTGGGCAACAACCCGCGGTCAAATCCCGCGACGTACACCAAGGTCCTGGACCGCATCCGCGATGTCTTCGCGAACGAGACCGGGCGGTCCGCGTCGGAGTTCACGTTCAACCGAGCCGAAGGGGCCTGTCCCGAGTGCGAGGGGATGGGCGCGGTCGCGATCAGCCTGAGCTACCTCGCGCCCATATGGGTCCCGTGCGAGGCCTGCGAGGGCCGGCGCTACCGGCCCGAGGTCCTCGACGCAACGTGGTCGGAACTCTCGATCGCTGACGTGCTGGCGTTGAGTGTCGACGAGGCCCACGCCTTGTTCGCCGAGCACCGGTCGGTGACGCGCATCCTCGAGACCTTGCAGGAAGTCGGGCTCGGCTACGTGACGTTGGGCCAGCCGTCGCCGAGCCTGTCAGGCGGTGAAGCGCAACGGGTTCGTCTCGCCCGCGAGGTGACCAAGGCCAAGACGGGCGACCTTGTGCTGCTCGACGAGCCCACCACCGGCCTCCACCCCGCTGACCTCGGCCGGCTGCTTACTGTGCTGGACAAGCTGACGGCCAACGGCTGCACCGTGGTTGTCGTCGAGCACCACGCCGACGTGATCGCCTCCGCCGACTGGCGCGTCGATCTCGGCCCGGGCGGTGGCCCTGACGGCGGACGTCTGCAGCATTGCGGCCCGCCCGTCGCGGAGAAACAGCCGAGGGTGACGCCCCGAGCGAGGCCACGCGCCGGCCGACGCTCGAGCGACGCGATCAGCGTGCGCGGGGCCCGCGCCCACAATCTGCAGGGTGTGGATGTCGACTTCGCGAAGGGCCGATTCACCGTCGTGACGGGGGTGTCGGGCTCCGGCAAGTCGTCGTTGGTCCGCGATGTCGTCGCGGCCGAAGCAACGCGGCGGTTGCTCGAGTGCCTGTCGGTGTACGAGCGCCAGTCGGTGCGAGAGGGTCCCGAAGCCCCGCTCGACTCGCTGACCGGACTGGGGCCGACGCTGAGCATCGACGCCTCCGGCACGATGTTCGACTCGCGAGGGCCCGGCTTCTATATCTGGGATGCCGCCCGAGCGACCGTTGGCCTGTCGAGCGACCTCGATCGTCTCATCGCCGTCGTCATGGCGCGCGCCGGTGTGCGCACGTGCCTCGCGTGCGGTGGCGACGACGTTCGCCGAATGTCACCGACGCCCGACGCTGCGTGGACCTGCAGCGGTTGCGACACAACGGCGGTGCCGATCGAACCGCGTCACCTGATGGGATCGCCGGCGTCCGTCTGTCCCCAATGCGTGGGACTCGGCGTTGAGCGCGAGTACGACTGGGACAAGCTGATCGTGCGGCCTGACGCACCACTCGCCCGCTGCTTCGGCGGAAGCCTGGCATGGTTCCGTCCTGAAGTAGTCGGCAGCAACGACGTGTTGTGTGCCCTCGGCGCGCGCTACCAGTTCGACCCGAGCACCAAGCCGTGGTCCGAACTGACAGACGAAGTGCGCCACGCGGTCTTGTACGGCGACTCGTCCTGGGCCGGGCTCAACGACTGGGCTCAGCACGACCTGGGCGGCAAGGACACAAAGGTGTTCCCGTGTCGGGAGTGCGACGGCAAACGGCTGCGCGCTCCCTACTTGGCGATTCACCTCGAGGGTCGGGACCGCAATGACCTGTTCTCGGCATCGCTCGCCGAAGTCGAAGAGGTACTGGCGTCCATGGACGAACCCGACGACAAGCACTCCGCCGACGCCCGCACCGTCGCCCTTCACCGCCTCGGCTTCCTGTGCTCGGTCGGGCTCGGCTACCTTCACTTGGACCGGACGACCTGGACGTTGTCCGCGGGCGAGGCCCAGCGGATCAAGCTGGCGTCGGTGGTCGGCGGCGGCCTCGTCGGCATGACCGTTCTGCTTGACGAACCATCCCGCGGCCTGCACCCCGCAGAAGTGAGTGCGCTCGCTCAAACCCTGGCCGAGTTGCGCGACGCAGGCAACACCGTCATCACCGTCGAACATGACCCGACGCTCATCCGCGCCGCAGACGATGTCGTCGAGATCGGCCCTGGGCCCGGGCGAGCGGGCGGCCGCATCATCGATCTCAACAGTGCCGAGTCGGTCACCCGGGCAGTGCGCGACGGACGCAACTCGATCCCTCGCCGCGACCGCCGCGAGCCAACAGAGTGGATGCACGTCACCGGCGCGCGGGAGAACAACCTGCGCGGCCTCGACGTGCGCATCCCGCTCGGCGTGCACGTCGGCGTGTGCGGTGTGTCGGGTTCGGGCAAGTCCTCGCTCGTCGTCGACACGATCGCCCTGGGCCTGGCGCGACCGAAGACCGACATCCCTCACCGCGGTGTGGTCCGCGTCGAGCCCGGCGTTCACGACGCCATCGCCGGCGCGCCCGCCCGCACCGTCGTGGTCGACCAATCGCGCGCCGAGATCACCTCACCCGGCATGTTCCTCGGGCTGATCAACGCAGTCCGCAAGTCGTTCGCCACGAGCGAAGTCGCCCGCGAGCAGGGCATCACGATGAAGGATCTCACCTATGGCTGCGACGCCTGCGGCGGCAAAGGAACGTGGCAAGAGGGCATGTCGTTCCTGCCGTCGGTGACCCAGACCTGCGAGGCGTGCGGCGGCTGCGGCTACCGCCGCGAGGTCGCCGCCCTCGTCGAGCGGGGCCGAAGCCTCGCCGACATCGAAGCCCTCACCATCGGTGAACTCGTCGAGGAGTGGGGCGATATCGACCGGGTGCGCCGCGTCGGCGACGCCGCTGTCGCGCTCGGCCTTGGCTACCTGATCGTCCGCCAGCCCGGCTGGAGTCTCTCGGGCGGCGAAGCCCAGCGGCTCAAGCTCGCCAAGGAACTCGCTCGGTCCACGAAGGCCGGCACGCTGTACGTACTCGATGAGCCCACCGTCGGTCTGCAGGTCACCGACGTCGCCGTGCTCGCCCGCGCCCTCGACACGATCGTCGACGCCGGCAACACCGTGCTCGTCGTCGAGCACGACCCGATGTTGCTCGCTACCTGTGACTGGCTCGTCGAACTCGGTCCCGGTGCAGGACCCCATGGCGGCAAGACTGTCTTCGAAGGCCCACCCGAAGAACTCGCCAAGGCCGACACCGCCACCGCGCCCTTCCTGCTCGAGGTCCTCACATGAACACGCTGCTACTCGGAGACCCGTCCCCGTCGCTGCAATGGCGCGCGGCCGTCGAGCTCGAGGGAATCACCGAGGACGATGACGACGTACAGGCGTCGCTCGCCGAGATCCGCGAGAGCGCCGCGGTCCGGTCGCTCCTCGCGCGGCTTGAAGCTGCGCGCAACCGGCCCAAGGCTGCCGGCTACCTGCTGTGTCAGCTCGCGTACCTCGGCTACCGGGGGCCTGAGCTGCCCGCTGCGGTCGACGCCATCTTCGCCCACCAGCAGTCGGATGGCTCGTGGCCACTGTGGCTCGACGACGACAGCGACCAGCCAGCACGTAAGCCCACACGGAAAGCGCAGCCGCCACCGGCCCCAGCCGACGGCCCGCGGTTCATCACCATGCAGACGGTCGTACCCTTGCGGGGCATCGCCGCTGCGGGCTTTGCCACCGACCCGCGCGCGGAACGCGCCTACGAGTGGCTCCTCCGCGAACGCCTCCCCGACGGCTCCTGGCCGGCGGGACCCAAAGCCGACCTCGGCGGTCCCGGACGCCCATCGCCGCCGGAGAAGGAGTACCGGCGACTCACACGAGCCGCTGGATGCCGCTCGGCGACGACCGGCGCCGCCGCCTGCTTCGCGCTGCACCCCGAACGGAGACGATCGGAGGCCGCTCGCATCGGCATCGACCATCTCCTCGCACGCGAGTCGCGAGACCAGTCGACCCTCGGCTGGGAAGTCTCCCGCCTGCTCGGGCTCGAGCGGGCCATGGGACAGGTCACCTTCTACGTCACCTGCGATCCCGCCTTCGTCCTCGACCTCGCCTCCCGATGCGGCGTCTCCGCTGATGACCGCCGCGTACGCGACCTCGTCACCTGGCTCGAAACACTTCGAGGCCCCTACGGCCTCTGGGAACACCACGCCCAGCCGCAGCTGTCCCGATGGCTCACCTTCGACCTCGAATGCAGCCTCCGCCGACTGACCGACGGCGACTGGATCGGCAACGAGGAACCGGCTGGCTTCACCCCCTACCAACGTGGCCGCCGCCGCTACTGACAAGGAGCCGGTTGCGGGGAAAGACTCAGCCTTTGACGGCTCCGGATGCTAGGCCGGTTACGTAGAAGCGTTGTAGGCCGACGTACAGGACTATGCAGGGGATCATGGCGATCACCGAGCCTGCGACCAGGGAGCCGAAGTTGACCTCGCCGTAGGCGCCGGCCTGGACGTTCACCAATGCGACGGGCAGCGTGTAGAGCTCGTCCTTCGTGAGGAACGTCAATGCGCCGAGGAACTCGGTCCACGCCGCCAGGAACGCGTAGAGGGCGACCGTCGCGGCGCCGGGGGTGACCAGCGGACGCAAGACGGACCCGATCATTCGCAGCGTGCCGCAGCCGTCGACGTGGGCGGAGTCTTCCAGCTCGACCGGGACCGAGGAGAAGGAGTTGCGCATGACGAAGACCCCGAACGGCAGGTTGACCGTGGTGTAGAAGAGCACCAGTCCGAGCAGGCTGTCGGTCAGCCGCAGGACGTTCATCTCCAGGTACAGCGGCGTCAGGATCGCCTGGAACGGGATCATCATCGACACCATCACGAGAGCGAACAACAGCGGCCCACTCCGGAACCGGAACCGGGCGAAACCATAGCCCGCGAAGGTGGCCAGTACGGCGGTCAGCGCCGCCGTACTGACCGCCACGACCAGACTGTTGCCGACGGCCCGCATCAGGTTGCCCGGTCCTTCGATCAGGGTCCGGAAGTTGTCCCAGGTCAGGTGGAAGAAGGTCGACCGATCCGGGGCCGCGACGATCACGTCGTTCGGCTGCACCGACCGGAAGAGTGCCCACAGCAGCGGTACGGCGAAGACCAGGAAGGCACCGCCACCGCCGACGACGTACAGGATGTTCTTGAGCCTCATCGTCAGTCCCTCTCCCGGAGCAGCCAGAACTGGGCCGCGGTGACGAGTCCGACCACGACCACCAGCACGATCGACAGCGCGGTCGCGGCACCGAGCTGCAGTTGGACGAAGGCGCGGTTGTAGATGTACTGGACGACCGTGGTGGTGTCCGTCCCCGGACCGCCGCGGGTCAGGATGTAGAACTGGGTGAACGCGAGCAGCGAGCCGACCACCGAGATGATCACCGACATCGCGATCGTCGGACGCAGCACCGGGATCGTGATCTCCCACTCCTGCCGCCACCAGCCGGCCCCGTCCAGCTCGGACGACTCGTAGTACTCCCGCGGGATCGCCTGCATCCCGGCCATCAGCAGCATCATGGTCAGCCCCGACACACCCCAGATCACCAGCACGCAGATCAGGCCGGTCGCGAGCGGGCCGTCCACGAGCCAGGCCGTCGTACCGTCGGTGATGCCGAGTGTGCGGAGAATGATGTTGATCGCACCGCTGTCCGGCTGGGCCTCGAGCACGGTGACGAAGCTCAGCGTGGACAGACCGACGACGAACGGCAGGAAGAAGACCGTACGCAACAAGGTCGCGCCGCGGCGCTTGCGACGTACCAGGACGGCGAGGGCGTAGCCGAGCACCAGGATCGGCCCGGTCACGATGACCGTGTAGAGCAGGGTGTAGAGCACCGACTTCGCGAATGCGGCGTCGGAGACGATGGCGGTGTAGTTCTTCACCCCGCTGAACTTCACCGTGCCGATCAGCGGCCAGTTGGTCAGCGAGATCACCAGCGCGAAGCCGAGCGGCACCAGCACGAAGACCGCGACGAACAGTACGGCGGGCATCACGAGGAGCAGCCCGGTTCGGGACGGATGGGTGAGCGAGCCGCGGCCACGAGCAGCCTTCGGCCGCGCAGCAGGTTCCACGCGGCGAGGCCTGACTTCTGTCCGGGTGCTCATGCCTGTCCCTGGGCGAGGATTCGGTCGAAGTTGCTCTGGGCTTCCGTCATGGCGGCCTCCAGCTCGCCGTCGAACACTGCCCGGCGGAACATCTGCAGCCACGGGCCGTCCGGCTGGTTGTAGAGCAGGTTGTAGGAGAGAGTGGTCGGTGCGTATCCCTCCGAGATGCGTTCCAGGGGCAGCGTCGCGAGCGGGAACTTCTTCGCGAACTCCGGTGTCGCGGCATCCGACCGGACCGGGGTGTAGCCGCCGGCGGGCAGATCGATCTGCTGCGGCAGGTCGAGTGCGAACCGGACGAACTCCCAAGCACCGGAGGCGTTGCGAGCCCCCCGCGGGATGCACATGTTGTCGCCACCGTCGAAGAAGGCCGCGCCACCCGTCGGACCGGACAGCAGTTTGGGCGCCACCTTCTTCTGGAAGGCTTCGTCCGAGGACGACACGACCACGGCGTAGTTGGACGGGAAGATGCCGATCTTGCCGGCCCGGAAGTCGCTGCCCCACCGGGACGCGTCGTCGGAGAAGTTCGCCCGCGGCACCAGTCCGTCAACCCACAACTGCCGGTGCAGCTCGAGCATCTGCTGGACCGCGTCGTTCCCGACGATGTCGCCGGACTGTTCACCGATCTTGCCCTTGATCAGGTCGGTATCCGCAGCCCAGATCATCGGCTGTACGACGAAGCCGAGTGCGCCCGGGCTGTTCGCCGGGAAGCTCCACGCGTAGATGTCGTCGCCGAGCTTCCGCAGCTTGCGGGCCGCGTCGAGCAGATTGTCGAAGGACTTGATCGCCTCATCCGGGTCGACGTCCGCCTTGTCGCACAGCTCGGTGTTGAACCAGAACATCGAGTTGTCGGCCAGGTACGGTACGCCGAACGCCCGGTCGTCCTTGGTCGCCAGCCGCAGGTGTCCGGGGCTGAGCTTGTCCCGGAAGTCCAACGCCTGCAGGGGTTCGGTGAGGTCGGTGAACGCGTCCCGGTAGATGAACAGCATCGAGTTGATGTCGTCGATGTCGACCAGGTCCGGCACCGACCGGCCGCGGATCGCGGTCGCCAGCTTGGTCACGTACTGCGCGTCCAGGACCGGCGTCAGCTCGACGGTGAGCCGGTCCTGGGACGCGTTGAACTTCTTCACCAGGTCGGTCAGACCGGTCTGGGTTGCCGCCCGGCACCACACCTGCACGGTGCCGGTGGCGTCCTGCCCGAACCCGGCCGCCTGGACGTCGGGTTCGGCCAAGACCGAACTACAGCCCGGTACGGCGGCGGCCGCGGTTGCGGCCGCCGTCACACCGAGGAACTTCCGTCGCGTCAGCATGAGTACCTCCGCCTCACAAGGGAGCCCCCGCTGGTGCGCGCCTCATTAGGCGCGCGGCAGCCACACGCGCATCGCACCGATCTCGCGATTCGCCCAGGCGTAATACGGCACCGCGACCACGTCGACCTCGTCGCCGACCTGATCCGCGGCTTCGGGCGTGAACGGCCAACCCCCGTGGTGACCGGTCCCGATCCGTCCACGCGTCGTCAGTACCGTCACGCCGTCCAGCAGCCCGTCGTCGTGACTCGCGGCAACTGATGCCTCTGGCAACAGGTGAAGGTCGTCGACATTCGCCTGCTGATCGGCCTGCTCAACCGCGTAGACGAGCGGACCGCGCTCCAGCGCGACACACCCGCGGACGGCGTCGACGCGCGGATCGGCCGCAATGACGCGCGCGGCCATCGGCAACTGCAGATCGATCTCGTTTGCCTCGACCCGCGCGTAGGTACCGGCCTCGACGGGCTTGCCGTTGACGGTCGCACCTTCCGCCCAGGCCGGGATCCGCAGCTCCACCGCGACCGAGCCGTCGACGGTGATCCGCACCGCGCCGTCCCACGGGTAGGCCGTTTCCACGGTCAGGGTGGCGTCTCCCACGGTCAGCGTGCCGGCGGCGTACTGATGGATCTGTACGGCGTCGTCGCTGCTGCTCGCGAGATAGCCGTCGAGGCTGGCCAGCGTGCGCATGATGTTCGGCGGGCAGCACGCGCAGTCGAACCACCCACGCCGGCCGTGCATCGGACTGCGGCCGGTGTCGGCATGCGCGGCGCCGCGCAACTGCAGGGCGTTGACGTAGAAGTACTCGGTCCCCTTGAGCGAGACACCGGCGAGGAAGCCGTTGTAGAGCATCCGCTCGATCGCATCCGCGTAGAACGCGTCTCCGGTGGCGATGAGCATCCGCCAGGCCCACTGGATCCCGCCGATCGCGGCACACGTCTCGGCGTACGCGCGGTCCGGCGGCAGCTCGTACTCGTCGCCGAACGCCTCACCCTCCCAGCGCGCGCCGAGGCCGCCGGTGATGTAGGTCTTCGTCGACCACATGTGGTCGAACTGCGTCTTGAGCGCATCGAGCAGCTCGGTGTCGCCGGTCTCGAGCGCGACGTCGGCGGCACCGGCCGCGAGGTACACGGCCCGGACCGAATGGCCTTCCACCGTGGTCGCCTCGCGGACCGGGAGCCGGTCGGAGAAGTACGTCGGCTCGTGGCCGTGTTCCTTGATGATCCCGTGGCCACGGGCCTCGACGAACCACTTGGCCAGGTCGAGGTAGGCCGCCGTACCGGTTTCTCGATACAGCTCGACCAGGGCCATCTCGATGACGGGGTGACCGTCCACGTCCACCGTCTTGTCGTCACCGAAGGTTGCGACGAGGTGGTCGGCGATCTTGATCGCGACATCGAGCAGCTCGCGGTCGCCGGTGCAGCGGACCTGGGCGACAGCGGCCTGGATCAGGTGGCCGGCGCAGTAGTGCTCGTGGCTCCAGACGAGTTGCTTGTAGCGGCCTTCGTCGCCGTACCGGAGCTGCACGACCGAGTCGAGGTAGCCGTCCTCGCGCTGCGCGGCAGCGACGATCGCGGTGAGCTCGCGCTGGCGCTTGAGCAGGTCCTCGTTCGGATTGCGGCCGTACTCCCAGGCGGCGGCCTCGAGCCACTTGTAGACGTCGGAGTCAGCGAACACCGGGCCGATCGCCTCGCCCTCACCGATGCCGGCCGCAAGCCGGAGGTTCTGCAGGTTGCCGGCCGTCTCGAGCTGGTCCTGGCCGCTCGGGATCGCGCTCTCGCCGTTCCGGGTCTGGCGCGGCGCCCAGAAGCCGCCGGTGATCTTCGCCTGGCCGAGGCCGACGGGTTGCCAGCGGCCATTGCCGCTGGCGGCTGGACTGCGGGAGGTGGTGGCAGAGTCCGGGGAAGGGCTCATAGAGGGAAGCTCCTAGGCTCACGGAAAATCCAGAATACGTTTTCCTTGACGAAGTTAGAGACGCGCAACGGTCTGGTCAACCCCTGGGACCTGGCGAAATCCGGACAACGCGGGAATCGTGCTGTACTGTTTCCGGAAAGTTCGGAAAGGAGTTGCCGGATGGCGTCACGTGGTCCCTCGCTGCCCCGGATCACCGATGTGGCCGCGCTGGCAGGCGTCTCCACGAGTACGGCGTCCAAGGCGCTGAACGACACCGGTCAGCTCCGCGAGGAGACCAGAGAGCGGGTACGACGAGCCGCCGAGCAGCTCGGGTTCACGCCGGACAGCCGCGGTCGGGCGTTGTCGTCCGGGCGCAGTTTCACGGTCGGGCTGATCACCACCGACAGCTCCGGCCGGTTCAGTATCCCGATCATGCTCGGTGCGGAGGACGCCCTGAGTGCGGGCGAGATGGGGTTGCTGCTGTGCGACACCCGCGACGACCCGTTGCGCGAGCAGCACTACCTGCGGTCGCTGGTGTCGCGGCGGGTCGACGGGATCATCGTGACCGGGCGACGGACCGAGCCGCGCGCGCCGATCGACGTACCGATTCCCGTTGTCTACGCCTTCAGCCCGTCGACCGATCCGTCCGACACCTCGGTGATCGCGGACGACCACGGTGGCGCGGCCTCCACCGTGCGGCATCTGCTCAGCCTCGGGCGTCGGCGGATCGCACACATCAGCGGACCGGTGTCTCACCACAGTGCGCAGACCCGTGCCGCGGCGACAGTCGAGGCTGCCGCCGGCGCGCTGGTCGGTGAGCCGATGCACGGCGAGTGGAGCGAACGCTGGGGCCGCCACGCGGTCGACGTCCTCCTTCGTACCTCGCCCGACGTCGACGCGATCTCCTGCGGCAGCGACCAGATCGCCCGCGGCGTGTGCGACCGGCTCCGCGAACTCGGCCGATCCGTCCCGGACGACATCGCGGTCACCGGCTACGACAACTGGTCCGTCATGGCCCTGGCCAGCCGGCCGCCGCTCACCACTGTCGATCTGGAGTTGGAAGAGCTCGGCCGCCGTACGGCGAATCTCCTGCTGGACGCGATCGCCGGCTCACCCCACCGCGGCCTGATGGAACTCCCGACCCGCCTGGTCACGCGCGAATCCACGCTTGGTACCTAGTTGGTTGCTTGGCGGACCGCCGTTGTCCGTCTGGCGTCGGTAGATTTCGCCGGGTGCTGCGCAAGCTCGTGATCGGCCTCGCGGTGATCGCCACGCTGGTGGCGGGGGTGGGCACCGCGCGCCTGGTGCTGCCCCGGACCGATCCCACTCCAGGGGTGGTCAAGCAACTGACGTTCCTGCGAGCGGAGATCGAAGACGGCGCCGACCACGCCGCGCAACAGCAGTTCCCGGAGGGGTACTTCTTCCTCAACGCCCTCTACGGACTGACCTGGGTGCAGGTCGGACTCGCCGATCCGGACCGCTCGGTCGACGCCGCCCGCGAGGCTCGATGGGCCCTCGACCGGCTGAAGTCCCCGGACGGGACCGCCGTGTTCGACGCCTCGCTCCGACCGAGGTACGGCGTCTTCCACGCCGGCTGGACCAACTGGCTGCGCGGTGGACTGATCGCGCTCAAGCACTCCGACGCAGCCGAGATCGACGAGTTCACACGCACCTCGGTCGAGATCGCGACCGCGTTCCGCACCGCCAAGACCCCGTTCCTGCCGGCGTACCCGGGTCAGGCCTGGCCGGTCGACTCGACGGTCGCCATTGCCTCACTGCGCTTGTACGACGACCTGGTGGCACCCCGGTTCGGCGCGACCACGGAACGTTGGGTGGCCGCGGTGAAGACCCAACTGGATCCGGCGACCGGACTGATGCCGCATCAGGTCGAGCCGGAGACGACCGGCGCGCGGGCATCGTCGCAGAGCATGATCCAGCGGTTCCTGGTGGAGATCGATCCCGCCTTCGCACGGGCGCAGTACGAGATCTTCAAGGATCGGTTCGTGGCCGGGGTGGGTGTCCGGGAGTACCCGAAAGGTGTTGGTGGACACGGTGATGTGGACTCCGGCCCGCTGATCCTCGGGATCAGTCTGTCCGCGACCGTGGTCACGATGGGCGCGGCCCGGGTCCAACACGATCCGCTCGCCGATCGGCTCGCCCGGGAAGGCGATCTGCTCGGTCTGCCACTCAGCGGGCTGAAGACGAAACGGTACGCCCTCGGGCTGGTGCCGATCGGCGACGCCTTCCTGGCCTGGTCCGCGTCCGCGCGGCCGATCGTGGCGGACGAGCAGCCGGAGTTCGCGAGTGGTTCCGGCTGGTGGCGGGTTCCGTGGCTGCTGGTGCTGTGGCTGCCGGCGTTGATCCTGTGGGGTTTCGTCCGGTTCAGACGTTCGCGCCGACGGCACTAGGGTGAGGATGTGCAGCGGATCTCGTCTCGGAACGCGCGGTTTCAGGTGTGGCAGTCCTACCTGACCAACCGGACCAAGCGGCACCGGGCGGGCGAGTTCCTGGTCCAGGGCGTGCGGCCGATTTCGCTTGCTGTGGACAACGGGTGGCCGGTCCGGACGGTGATCCACGATGCGGCGCGGCCCTTTTCGCACTGGGCCCAGGAGCTGTATCAGCGGCTGCCCGGGGTCGAGCGAGTGGCGATGGAACCGGAATTGCTGGCCGAGCTCGGCGAGAAGGATGCCGAGGTCGTTGCGGTGGTCGAGATGCCGCCGGACGACCTGGATCGGATCCCGGTGGGCCCCGACTTCCTCGGCGTGGTGTTCGACCGGCCGACCGGGCCGGGCAACATCGGGTCGATCATCCGGTC
Organism: Kribbella steppae; assembly: GCF_004342025.1. Lineage (GTDB taxonomy): Bacteria > Actinomycetota > Actinomycetes > Propionibacteriales > Kribbellaceae > Kribbella > Kribbella steppae. The sequence goes on from NZ_SLWN01000005.1 coordinate 55,240, forward strand.
CGCGGACGCGTTCGGTGCGCACGGCGTGATCGTCACCGGGCACGCGGCCGACATCTACGATCCGAAGGCAGTGCGGGCGACGACCGGGTCGCTCTTCAGCGTTCCCGCCGTCCGCGTGCCGTCGCATCGTGAGGTGATCGAGTGGGTACGGCGGTCGACCGGCGTACCGATCGTGGTCGTCGGCACGGACGAGCACGGCACCGCGGATGTGTTCGACTTCGATCTGACCCAGCCGACCTTGCTGCTGATCGGCAACGAGACCCACGGGCTCAGCACCGCGTGGAAGGAGGCCGCCGACGCGCTGGTGCGGATCCCGATCACCGGATCGGCGAGCTCACTCAACGCGGCCAATGCTGCGACGGCCGTTCTGTATGAGGTGTCGCGGCAGCGCTCCCATTCGTCCAAGACTCGATAGGTGCTGCGGCCTAGCGTCGTACCCATGAGGCCACAAACTTTGATCGCGGTGAGCGATGTCGAGAAGAGCAGTGCCTGGTACTGCGAGGTGTTGGGAGCTGTCAGCGGTCACGGCGGACCGGAGTACGAGCGGCTCGTGGTCGACGACGTACTGGTCATGCAGCTGCACCAGCTGGAGGTCGAGCACCATCACGGCACGTTCGGCGATCCCTCGCATCCGTTGGGGAACGGGGTCGCGATCTGGTTCGAGGTGGACGACCTGGAGGCAGCAGCCGAGCGCGCCCGCACCCTCGGTGCCACCGTCCAGACCGACATCCACCTGAACCCGAACGCCAACCACTACGAGCTCTGGCTCCGGGACCCGGACAACGACCTCGTCGTCCTCGCGTCTCACCCGTCGAGCCGGTAGAACCGCCAGAACGGGTGCTCGATCGGCAGGATCTCGACGCTGCCGAAGCCGGCGCGCTAGGCCAGTCGGCGCATCACGGCGGGCCGGATCTCGAGTGGTCCCACAACTTCGGAGCCGGCATCGGTACGGCCCTGCGGGACACACCAGAGTGTGCCTGCCGCGGCCATGAACCGCTCGACCTCGTCACCCGGAGCGGTGAAGGTCTCGGCGACGTGCTCCTCCATCACGATCACCGAGCCCCCGGGAGCCAGCGCACGACGGGCGGCCTCGAGTGCTGCCACCGGATGCGGCAGGTCGTGCAGGCACTCGAAGAAGAACGCCACGTCGTACCCGTCGCGAGGCAGCGGCTGGGTGATGTCGGCAACCTCGAGGTCGACCCGGCCGGCCACGCCGCGCTCGGCGACGTACCGACGGCCGCGGGCGATGGACTCCTCGTCCAGGTCGTACCCGTCGACGCGTACGTTCGGGAACGCCTCCGCGAGCCGGATCGACGCCCAGCCCACGCCCGCGCCCAGGTCCGCGACGCGCGCCGGACTGGTGGTGTCGGCGAGACGGGCCTGGATATCCGGCACCTGAGGCAACCACTCGTCGATCAGCGAGTTCTCGTAGGCGGGCCGGTTCAGTGCCTCCTGCGCGGTCACGGCTTCGGGGCCGTACGCCGCGTACGGCACGCCGTCCCCGGTACTGAACGCGGCGACCAGCGACGGCAGCGCACGTCCGATCGCGGGCACGATGTAGGACATGCCGCCGACGTAGAAGGGGCTGATCTCGTCGACCAGTGTCTCGTGCACACCATCGGCCAGGCTGAACTGCGCAGTCGACGGCTCGTCGCCTTCGGCGATCAGCAACCCGGCGACAGCCTGCTGGGCCAGCCATTCCTGGGTGTAGCGAACCTCGTTGGCGGTCCGCTCGGCCAGTTCGGCAGCCGTCGCCGGCCCGTCGTTCGACAGTGACCGGTAGAAGCCCAGCCGGATGCCGAAATAGACGTTGAACAGCTCCACGGTGTCGAGGGTCTGCAGGAAGAGGCGGCCGGACAGCTCCTCGGCCGCGGACGGGGTGGGGGTCTCCTCGACCTGATCCAGCAACGTGCTCATGATGTCCTCCCGGATGCTTCGCGGCGCCCGGTGCGCCGCTTCTACCAGGGAGGCGCCAGGTCTGCTGTGGCGATGCCACACGACCGGCTAGCTGTGCCAGGTCACGGCTTCCTCCGGGCGATAGACGCAGAATCGCCCGGTAGAGACAGCCAGCTCGAGGTGGCGGGCCAGCGCGGGATGGACCTCACGGATCGCCTTGATCGCCGTCGCGATGCGCATCGCGACGGCCTTGCGAGCACGTTCCGACTGGTCCCCCGTCGTACGGGCCCGGCCACCGAGGCCGTAGGCCGCAGCCAGTTCGCGGACCAGGAAGTCCCGCTCGTCAGTGAGGGTGCCGACCAGCTGGGCCGCGCCGTCCCGTTCGGCTTCGGCGATATCCGTCTCGAGTTCGGTGACCCGGCGCTTGTAGGCCGAGCGAGCCGTGCCGTCGAGGAGCGGCCCGGTATCACCGCCGGCCGCCGCCCGCGGCGGGCCGCCACCAGCTGCGACCAGATCGAGCACGTGGACCGGCTGGCCCGGCCGGGCCAGCACGACGGACAGATCGTGCATTCCCTTGGAGTCCGGGACAGTTGCCTCACCGTCCCGCCAGCGCAGGTGCCACGTCCGGCCATCCTTGCGGAACACGCCCTCAAGGCTGGTGGCTGGTCCAGCCGGTACGCCGATCGCGGCCAGATCCTGCTCTGCCTTGACCAGCCAGGGTTTCGCTCCGGAGCCGCGGTACGCATCGACGGCGCTGGTGAGCAGCCGCCGTGCGTCGTCGGTGCGACCCAGGAACACGGACAACCGCCCGAGGAGGTGGGCGGTCACGCCCATCACACCACCGCCGATACCGTCGATGACCCACAAGTCTTCGTACGGCGCGAGTCGCCGAGCCACGTCCGCCGCCGCATCGGCATGGGCGAGAGCGATGGCCGCGTCGCCCACGTGCCACATCCCCTCCAGCCATTCGCAGTCATCAGGTATCGCATCCAGGCCCCGACCCATCAGCTGGTCGAAGAAAGGCCGCGACTTGTCGAGTTCTCCAGCCGCGGTGAAGTAGCTAGCCCTCATGCCCAGAGCGACGGCTGACTCACGCATCGACTCGGCGACCGCGTCCGCCTCGGCCCCGAAGCTCGCCGGAAGCGCACCGCGCGTCCGGTAGGTCCACATTCGCAAGGTGAAGACCATCAGTGCGGCGTTGGCACTGCCGGCGCGTCGGCCGATCGCCGCCACCTCATCGGCACACCGCTCCGCCGAACCGAAATCACCGGACATCAGTGCGCGCGCGCCACGCCACAGCGGAACACACCACGCGTACAGCGGCAGCATCAGCCGGTCCGACGTCCGCGCGAAGGCCTCGATCTCCGCGTCGACCGCAGGCCAGTCGCCGCGCTCCATCAACGCGACCACACGCAGCCGACGGGCCAGCAACTGGCATGGCGAATCGTGGCCGCGTTCGGCCACCGCGAGCATCCGGGTGGCCGCGGCGAAACGCTCGTCGTCATGGCTGGGGCCGGCAATTGTGTCGCAGTACGCCGCCAGCGCGCCCGACTCGACACATGGGTGGCCGACCCGTCCGGCCATCTCCACGGCGGACCGGGCCAGTTCGACCCGCTCGCCCTCCCGCTCCGTCGCCGCGTAGGCCAGCGAGAGCCGTCCCATGACGGCCGCGCGAAGTCCGCCGTCTCGCTCCGGCAGCGATGCCAGGGCTTCCTCGAGCAGCTCTGTCTGCAGTTCGTCGTACAGCGGAACCTCGAAGCCACCCAGGCCGGTGCCCAAGCCGAGCGCGGCCATCGCGAGATGACTGGCTCTGCCGTTGCGTCGAGCCAGCTCGGCGGTCTCTGCGAACGTCTGCCGGGCGCCCTCGAGGTCACCGGCGTACATCTGTACCTCGCCGAGCTCGAGCATCACCTTCGTCCGCTCGATGTCCTTTCCACGTAAGGCGATCCGGTAGGCGTCGACCGCCTGCTCGTAGCCCATCCGCGACCGCGCCGCTCGTGCTGCCCGCAAGGCCCACTCCGAAGCCCGTTCGCTGGCGTCCGGGCCGAAGGCGGCGGACCAATGGCGAGCCAACTCGCCTGCGGCAGCATTCTCGTCCGTGGCAGTCGCCTCGAGCTGTTCGGCCAAGGCTCGATGCAGCGCGGCTCGCCGAGCGGTGCCGAGCGATGCATCCAGCACCTCCCGGACCAGGGCGTGGGCGAACCAGATCCGGCCGTCGACCGGCGGGCCGGCGAGCAACCGGGCGGCGGCCGCCTCCTCGAGCAGCTCGAGAACGGCTGGACGGTCGGCGACGGCCGTGACGAGGGACAGGTCGGCGCCGTCCCCCGCCACCGCTACGACCTCCAGAATCTGCTGGCAGTCCTGGCTGACTCGCGCGATCCGCCGTGCCAGCACCTCCCGCACGCCATCGGGTACGGCGGTCGTCGCCGGCCGAGCGGCGAGCAGCCGGGAAACCTCGCGCACGAAGAACGGGTTGCCACCGGTGCGACTGTGCACCATGGTGGCCAACTCGTCGGTGGCGGTCTCGCCGAGCACCCGCGTCACCACCGCCGCGACCTCGTCGACCTCGAGACCGTCGAGCCGGATCCGCTGGACGGCGGTGGGCAAGTCCCGTACGACGGCGAGCACCTCGTCACTGCTCTCGAACGGCTCGTCACGACATGTGGCAACGAGCAGGACTCGAAGGCCTGGCAAGGCATCGATGACCGTACGGAGCAGCAGCAGCGATGCGCTGTCCGCCCACTGCAGGTCTTCGAGGACGAGAACGATCGGGCCTTCGCCGGAGACCTTCTGCAACGCGTCGATCACCGAAACAAACAGCCTGGCCCGGGCTCCGGCGTCACCGCGCAGCAAACCCAGCCCATCAGCGCCGGCATCGGCAGGCTGCTCGGCAGCGAGCCGGTGGTCCGGCACCAGCTCCCGGAGAATGGTCCGCCATGGCCAGAACGGCGGCATCTCGGTGGCCGAGCACCAACCCCAGGCGACGGTCACGCCAGCTTCCCCGGCACGGTCCGCGAGCGCCTCGGCCAAGGTGGTCTTGCCCATGCCCGGCTCGCCCAGGACGACCGCGGACCGGCCGCGGCCGTCGATTGCTGCTGCCAGCAGGCTGTCGAGCTCGGCCAGTGGTCTGGCCCGGCCCACCATCACCCGTCGCTCCATCCGACGCCTCCCCGATCCCCATGCTAAGCAGCATGCGCCGCCGGGTCAGCTGGTCGGAAGAAGCGTCCGCGGGCCGTAATCAGGCGATGCCGAGGAGTTCGCCGTGCAGGATGGAGATCCAGCCGTCGGGGCGGGCGGCCCAGGTACGCCAGGCGGCTGAGATGCGTTCGAGGGTCTCCTCCGGTACGCCGGCGCGGCGGGCCTGATCCGCCATCGCCGACTGCAGGACGCGGTCCGCCCACATGCCGCCCCAGAAGGCGCGCGAGTCGTCGTCGGCGAACGCCCAGGTACTCGCGGTCGCGTCCACCTTCTCGAAGCCTGCTTCCAGCGCCCATGACAGCAGGCGACGGCCGGCGTCCGGCTCGCCCTGGTTGGCGCGCGCCATCCGCTGGTAGAGCTCCATCCACTCGTCCAGCTCGGGCAGCGCCGGGTACCAGGTGAAGCCGTGGTAGTCGGAGTCGCGGACGGCGACAATCCCGCCAGGCTTGCAGACCCGGCGCATCTCGCGCAGTGCCTGCACCGGATCCGCGACGTGCTGCAGGACCTGGTGCGCGTGCACGACGTCGTACGAGTCGTCGGGAAGATCCAGCGCATGGACGTCGCCGACCACGAACTGCACCCGGACGTCGAGCTTCGCAAAGGTAGCGCGAGTGATGTCGAGCGCCGCCTCGGTCGCCTCAAGGGCGGTGACCTTGCCTGGTTCGACCAGCCGGGCCAGGTCGGCGGTGATGGTGCCGGGACCCGCGCCGACGTCGAGCAGCGACATGCCGGGCCGCAGGTGCGGAAGGAGGTAGCCGGCCGAGTTCTCCGCGGTACGCCAGCTATGCGAACGCAGCACCGATTCGTGGTGGCCGTGCGTATACACGTTACTCATCACAGGCTCCTTTGCCTCGGTCGGACACCTTCTTCACGCTACTCCAGAATCTTGGTTTGTGAGACATATCGTCCTACATAGTGATACAGACGGAGATGGCCGAATATGGCCAGACCTGAGGTGGGGTGGGGGCGAGGCTGGAGGGGTTGTCGTCGATCTCAGGAGGAAGTCAGTGAAGACGGAGTTGGCACGGCGGTTGCGGGAGTTGCATGAGCGGCCGCCGCTGGTTCTGCCGAACGCGTGGGATGCCGGGTCGGCGCGGGCGATCGAGGCCGCGGGCGCGCAGGCGATCGCGACGACGAGCGCGGGTGTCTCGTGGGCCGCGGGCGTGGAGGACGCCGGCGGATTGAACCGCACGACGGCCATCGCGGCGGTCCGGGCGATCGTCGCGGCGGTGTCGGTCCCGGTGACCGCGGATGTCGAATCCGGGTACGGCGATGTCGAGGCAACAGTTGCCGAGGTCATCGAGGCAGGTGTCGCCGGCATCAACCTCGAGGACAGCGACGCCGGCGCCTTGGTCGATCCCGCCGTCCATGCGGGTCGAATCGCGGCTGCGCGGGCGGCAGCAGTTGCTGCTGGCATCGACCTGGTGATCAACGCCCGTGTCGACACCTATCTCTTCGGTGACGGAACCGGGACGATCGAGCGGGCCAAGATCTACGCCGAGGCCGGTGCGGACGTGCTGTTCGTGCCCGGCGTCGTCGACGCGCCGACGATCCGTGAGTTGGTCGACGGGTCGCCGTTGCCCTTGAACGTGATGGCCGGTCCGGGAGCACCCGCCGTCACCGAGCTTGCCGCGTTGGGGGTGACCAGGATCAGCGTCGGTCCCGCCATCACCACGGCCGCCTATGCGCTGGCCGCGGCCGCCGCCCAGGAACTGCTCACGACCGGCACCTACCGAACCCTCAGCGCCACCTGACACGCCGCCGCGACGCTGACGCCGGGCACCTCCGCCAAGGAACGGATCAGCAGCTCCGTGCTCTGACCCTCGAAGCGTATGTTGCCTGCAGCAACCTCTTGGGCGAGTGGGCCGATCAGCTCGTCACCGGCCAGCGCCTCCGCCGAGGGGAACGCGTGAGTGAGTCCGTGGCCGAGCCCCGGCACCGGCATCCCGTGCACCTCGACGAGCTTGCGGAGTACGGCGTACGCCTCCTGCTCCGCAAGCTGGTCGCGGACGACCGCCCCGACGGCGACCTCGAACGGGCCCCAGGCGCCCGGGCCACGGCGGGCGGGGCGGAAGTGCAGGCCGGCCAGCCGGGCGGCGCGGTCGACGATGTGGATGACGCCTTCCCAGTAAGGGAGATGGGCTTTCAGGAGGAGGTGGTCGTCGCCGCCCGGGCCGATCTCGAGCAGACCGGGATCACCGTCGATCGAGACCGTCCGGCGATACACACCGTCCTCGACCGATTCGACCCCCGGGATCGCGTGTGCGGCGAGAAAGGTGGCCGTCGCATCCCAGTCGTACGGCGGGTCGTACGGCAGCCGCAGTACCAGGCCTCCGTCCGCCACCAGGCGATCACTGCGACGGCGGCCGTCCCGGAGCTCTCGCGGCGAGGCACGGAAGATCTCGCGCATTTCCCGGTTGAACTGGCGCAGACTGCCGAACCCGGCGGCGAAGGCGACGTCCGCGATCTTGAGGTCGGAGTCGTCCAGCAAGCGGCGGGCGAAATGGGCTCGCCGCGAGCGCGCGAACTGGTCGGGCGTGACGCCGAGGTGCTCGAAGAAGATCCGCCGCAGGTGCCGCGCGGAGAAACCCAACTGTGCACCGAGCGCTTCCTCACCCGACCCGTCCAGCACGCCGGCGATGATCAACTGCACCGCCCGGCAGACGAGTTCGGGGAGCTCGTCGGACACCGTCTGTGCCACCCGATACGGCCGGCAGCGCAGGCAGGCGCGATACCCGGCCGCCTCGGCGGCCGCGGCCAGCGAGAACGTCCGCACGTTCTCCGCCAGCGGCTTGGCACCGCATCCCGGCCGGCAGTAGATCCCCGTCGTACGCACCGCCGAAAAGGTGGTCACCCGACCACGCTAACCATCCGCACCGACATCTCTCCGTCCCACCGCCCCGGTCAGGCAGTTGGTCTGAACGTGGGTCCTACGTCGGCTGGCGAGTCTTGCGTGGGCTGGCTAGGGTTCGGCGGTGCAGTCGAAGCCGATGGTCATTGTGGTGAGCGGCCCGCCGGGGACCGGGAAGACGACGCTGGCGCACCGGGTGGCGGCCGCGATCGGGTGCCCGGCGATCTGCCGGGACGAGATCAAGGAGGGAATGGCGCACGCGACCCCGGGGTTCGTGCCCGGGCCCGGCGACCCGCTGACGATGCGGACGCTGTCGACGTTCTTCGACGTGATCGGGTTGCTCGTCGGCCGCGGTACGACGGTCGTCGCCGAAGCCGCCTTCCAGGATCGGCTGTGGAATCCCGGCCTGACCCCGTTGCTCAGCCGCGCGGACCTGCGCATCATCCACTGCGTGATTCCGGCCGACCTCGCCCTCGCCCGGATCCACGCCCGGACCGCCGCCGACCCCAAACGTGGCTCCCACGAGGACGCCCAGATCGGCGACGACGCCCGGCTTCGCACCCACAACGCGTTCCAGCCCGTCGACCTCCCGGTCCCGATGCTCACCGTCGACACCTCCACCGCGGTCTACGACCCACCACTGCCAGAAATCCTCAACTTTCTGTCGCGCTGACCCAGCGGTTGGATTGCCTGATTAGGGTCGGGGGATGGAACGGTTCGAGGGGCTTACCACCGCGCACGTCGCGGATGCTTGTATCCGGGCCGGCGTACCGGTGCGCACGGTTTCGCTGACGTCCGTGGCGGGTGGTCAGGTCGCCGGTCGCGTGTTGCCGGCTCAGCACGTGGGCAGCGTCGATGTCTTTCTGGAGGCGTTCGAGTCGGCCGAGGCGGGCGACGTACTGGTTGTCGACAACGGCGGGCGGCGGGACGAGGCCTGCGTGGGCGACATGGTCGCGCTCGAGGCACAGGCGGCCGGTGTCACGGGGCTCGTCGTGTGGGGGCTGCATCGCGACACGGTGGACATCACCGCGATCGGCTTGCCCGTGTTCAGTCTCGGCGCGTTGCCCACCGGACCGTTGCGGCTCGACCCGCTGCCGGGTGATGCGTTGTCGTCGGCAACCATCGGCGAGTGGACCGTCACCCGCGCCGACGTCGTACTGGGTGACGAGGACGGGGTCGTGTTCGTGCCGGCCGACCGGGTCGACGAGCTCTTCGACCTGGCCGAGTCCATCCGCGACACCGAGCGTGCGCAGGCGGACGCGATCCGGGCCGGGCGGTCGTTGCGCGAGCAGGTGCGGTTCGCGGACTACCTGACCGCGCGAGCGGCGAATCCGGAGCTCACCTTCCGGCAACATCTGCGTGCGGTCCAGGGCGCGATCGAGGAGTAGCTACCCTGGCTCGGTGATCAACGCATCCGCCGCGGGTAGCTGGAAGCTAGGCGAAGTCACCGTCAACCGCATGGGGTACGGCGCCATGCGGATCACCGTCAACCCGGACCGAGACCTCGCGATCCGGGTCCTGCGCCGGGCCGTCGAGCTCGGCGTCAACCACATCGACACCGCCGGCTTCTACCGGACGCCGGGCGGCCCGCTCAACCTCGACGACGGCGGGTCGGTGCGGTACGCGAACGAGCTGATCCGGGACGCGTTGGCGCCGTACCCGGACGATCTCGTCATCACCACCAAAGTCGGGCCTGGCGAGGATCCGGAGCGTGGCTTCTACCAGGCCCGGACGCCGGCGGAGATCCGCGCGCAGGTGGAGACCAACCTGCGCCAGCTCGGCGTCGACTGCCTCGACGTGGTGAACCTGCGCATCATCAAGAAGCCCGGCGCCGACTCGATCGCGGAACGGTTCGGAGCACTCGCGGAGCTGCGCGACGCCGGGCTGATCCGGCAGCTCGGCGTGTCCAACGTACGCGCCGACCATATCGACGAGGCGGAGGCGATCGCCCCGGTGGTCTGCGTACAGAACGGCTACGCGATCGACATGCGGCGCGACCAGGACGAGCTGATCAGGCTGTGTGCGGACCGCGGGATCGCATACACGCCGTTCTTCGCGATCGCCGGGACCGAACGCGAAGGTGGTGCGACCAACGACCACTCCGAGGCCGTCCAGGCGATCGCCACGGCTCACGGCGTCACACCACAGCAGGTCCGCCTCGCCTGGACCCTCCACCAGAGCCCGAATGTCCTCGCGATCCCCGGCACCGGCAACCCCACCCACCTGGAGCAGAACATCGCCGCCGGGGCGATCCACCTGACCCCGGACGAACTGGCCACCGTGAACTAACTGACCGCGGTGCGGACGGCTGGGGCGATCTCCTGGGCCCATTTGGCGAGTTGTACGCCGTACGGGTCGGGGCCGGTCGGGAACAGGGTGAAGCCGGCGGCGCCGTGGTTGAGGACGGCGTCGGTGAGTACTTCGATCCACTGGTCGGAGGATCCGCCGATCCAGCGGCCGTCGTCATCGCGCGTACGACGTACCGGCGACGAGGTGATCGCGCCCGGGAAGTTGTAGATGGTGGCAACGTCGGACGGTTTGCGGCCGACCGCGAGGGCGGCCTCGTCGATGATCGGGCGGGACCAGCGGTAGCGGTCGCTCAGCCAGTCGGCCGCGTGGCCGGGGATCCAGCCGTCCGCCTGCCGGCCGGTCGCGGCGAGCGACTTCGGGCCGTTCGATCCGGTCCAGATGAGCGGAGCCGCGACGGTTGAGGGCTTCAGCGCGCCGATCGGGTAATGCTTGGTCGGGGCCGGGCGGCCGCCGTCGGACATGCTCCGGACCAGCTGCATCGCCTCTTCGAAGGCTTCGACCGCTTGGGCGGGGCGCAACTCCGGTACGCCCATCGTGGTGATGTGGTTCCACGCTCCCCCGGCGCCGAGGCCGAGGACGAACCGGCCGCCGGACAGTGCGGACAGGGCGGACGCCGTACGGGCGAGCACCGGGGCCGGGCGCAACGGCAGGTTGGTCACGTTGACGAACGCCGACAGGCGCTCGGTCCGGCCGAGGATGAAGCCGATCGCGGCGTACCCGTCCAGCAGGTCGGCGACGTACGGGTGATCCGACAGGCTGACGTGGTCCAGCCCGTCGGAGTCGGCCTGCTTGGCCAGTCGCAGGATCCGGTCCACGTCGCGGATCTTGTCGGGTGAGCCGTATCCGAATCGCACGGTCATATCTCGTCTCCTTCAGATGCTTCGTAGACCTAAATAGTAGCCCTACGAAGTATCAGGTCCGCAAACTGTCCGCGCTGCGGACTACAGTGGAGGTATGGCGACCACGACAGCGCAGGACGCGGAGCTGGCCGGCGCGCTCGTCCAGACGATGCACGTCCTGCAGGATCTGTACGCCGAGACGAGCCGGCCGCTCGGCCTGACCCCGCAGCAGGCGCACCTACTCTGCGTACTCCTCGCCGGCCCGCTCGGGATGACGGAGCTGAGCCGCATCCTCAGCATCGAACGCTCCAGCCTGACCAGCATGGTCGACCGCCTGGAACGCCGCGACCTGGTCGCCCGCATCCCCAACCCGACCGATCGCCGCGCCTTCCAGATCGAGCTCACCGATCCCGGCCTCGCGCTGGCCAACGATGCCCACAAGGCCTTCACCACCCGCATCGACGACCTCACCGCCGACCTCAGCCCGACGGCCCGCCGTACCCTCAGCACCGCCTTGACGAGCATCTTCAGCCGAGCCTGATGTACAGCCACGTCACGCTGAACGGCGCGCGGATCGCGTACCGCATCAGTGGTGACGGGCCGGCGCTGGTGCTGATGAAGAACAACCGCCGACCACTCGACTACCCCGCGGCCGCTGTGTTGTCGCACAACTTCCGCGTCCTACAGCTCCATCCGATCGGCTTCGGCGCCAGCGACCGTCCGGACAACTACGACTTCGGCAGCATCGGCGAGCAGGTCCTGGCGGTCCTGGACCACGAAGGCATCGACCGCTTCGCCATCTGGGGTTTCTCCCAACCAGCAGCCATGGCGGCTGTAGCGGCCCGACATACCGGTCGGGCCGCCGCCCTCATCATGGGCGGCATTCCCCCGATCGGCTTCCCCACCGACACCGAGATGCGTCGCCTCGAACGCGAACCTCGCCTCCCCCGACCGCCGCTCGAGTTCTGGCGCGCCTACCGCTCCTACGACTGGCACCACGAACTCCGCACCCTCCCCGCGGCCAGGCTCGTCTACCTTGGCACCGCCGACAGAGTCATCAAGCCTTTCCGACGCCTCCGCCCCGTCCTCGAAGGCATCGGATGCACCTACCTCGAGTTCGACGCCCTCGACCACCACGCCGCCGGCCTGGGCGCTCCCGCAGACCCCTACATCCTCACCACCATCACCGACTGGCTCGATCAGGAACAGGTCTTCTCATAGGCCGCTTCTCGAAAGCCACCAGGTCCGGGATCGGACCACGCGCTAGGCGGGTGATCGGGTCCGGCCCCGGGCGGCCAAGGCCAGGCCGGCGGCGGCTACCAGGGCTGCGGCCAGGAAGCCGGTGCCGCGGTCTCCGCCGGCGGCGACCAGGCCGAAGGTGGCGGGGCCTAGGCCGGCGGCCAGGTCGATGCTCATGCTGACGGTGCCCATGACAGCGCCGCGTTCGGCGGCGGGGGCGCGGTCGAGGGCGAGCATCATGATCGCGGGGGTGCCGAGAGCGACGCCGACACCGAGGACGACGGTGCCGAGGACGAGGCCCGGAGCGGACCGCCAGCAGCCGATGACGGCGAGCCCGATCGTGGCGCAGAGCAAGGAGATCCGGACACTCCGGACGGCGCCCAACCGATCGGGGATCCGCGCACCGACGCTCCGGATGACCACGACGATCCCGGCGAAGCCGAAGAGCAGGAACCCGGATCCCGGCAGCCCGAGGTCGAGCGCATAGAGCGGCACGAACGCCAGGAATCCGGCCATTCCCCACACCAGCGCGAGCAACAGCAGCGCGGGTACGACGGCCGCACGCGGGACGAGACGCGTAGGCCCGGCACTCGGCTCGGCGGTCGTCGGCTCGCGGGTGTCGCCGACGCGCGCTGCGAGGAGTACGGCGAGAAGCGCGGAACCGGCGGCGACCAGCCAGACCGTGGTGAATCCCGCCACGTTGACGAGCAGTTCCCCGATCGGCGGGCCGACGGCGAGGCCGACGTACAGGGAGAGGGAGAACAGGCTGATCGCCTCACCGCGGCGTTCGGCCGGGGCGAGGTCGCTCATCGCGGTGACGGCGCCGACGAAGAAGAACGCGTCGCCCACACCGGTCAGCAGCCTGAGCGCGGAGAGCGCACCGACGGAGTCGACCAGACCGTAGGCAGCAACCGACGTGGCGAAGATGATCCCGCCACCGACCATCGCGAGTGACCGGCCGTGCCGATCGGCCAGTCGTCCGGCCCATGGGCGCAGTACCAGGGCCGACAGGCTGAACGCGGCGACCACCAGACCGACCGCGATGTTACCGCCGGTAAGTTGCCCGGCCACGTACCGCGGCACGGCGGGAACCAGCAGTCCGTCGGCGAGGAAATAGGCCAGTGCGGCGGAGCCGAGCAGCGCGAACTGCGGCGTGATGAGTCGCGGAACGGTGGAAGTCGCTGCTGTACTCATGGCATCTCCTCTGGTCACGCCCACAATGGCCGTAGGAGTGACACCGGGGCATCGGTAGATCTGCCCATCCAGGGGAGGTTGCGATGGGACAGCACGATCCGCGACTCGCAGAGCTGCTCTGCGCACTGTCCGTGAGCCTGGATCTCGCCATGGCGCAGCCGCCGGAGAAGTCGATCCGTAGTTGCCTGGTCGCGACGCGCCTCGCTGACCGCCTCGGAGTCGCTGACAAGCGCACGATCTACTACGCCACCCTGCTGCGCCACCTCGGCTGCACTGCCACCACTCACGAGGAGCTCTACCTCCTGGGCCCACGTGCGGCCGAGCTGCGCCCGTTGGCGGAGCGGACCGACTCCAGCAGCCGCAAGGAGTCGCTCAACTACCTCAGACACGTCGGCAAAGGCACCGGCATCAGGCGCTTCCAGTACGTCGCCCGCACCATGGCAGCGGGTGAGGCCGACCTGCTCCGAGCCGTCTGCGAAGTAGGCAGCATGCTCGCCGAACGCCTTGGACTGGGCCCTGCCACATCCGAAGCGCTCTACCAGAACCTGGAGCGCTGGGACGGCAAAGGTACGCCGAAAGGCCTGGCCGGCAGCGAGATCCACATCGCCACCCGTGTCGCCGAGGTTGCAACCCAGGCAGTCATCGTGGGCGGCGAGACACTGCAGAAGCGGGCAGGCGGCTGGCTGGATCCGGAGATCGTCGCGGCGTACGACGACAGCCTCGTAGCCGACCTGGACGAGATCGACGTGTGGCAAGCGACTCTGGACGCCGAGCCACAACCCTGGTCCACCACACAGGATCTGGACGAGCTGGCACGCACCTTCGCCTACTTCGTCGACCTCAAGTCGCCGTACCTCTTCGGCCACTCCACGGGCGTCGCCATACTCGCTGACGAGGCTGCGCGGCTGCTGCACCTCGAGGAAGCAGAGAGAGCGACTCTGCGGCGTGCGGCCCTGCTGCACGACCTCGGCAGGGTCGCAGTACCTACAGCCGTGTGGGAGCGCCCCGGACCACTACGGCGAGCGGATTGGGAGCAGGTGCGGCTTCACCCATACCAGGCCGAGCGGATCCTCGCCCGATCCCCAGTACTCGAGCCCATCGCCGTACTGGCGGCTCTGCACCACGAGAGGCTCGATGGCAGTGGCTATCCGCGGCACGCCAAGGGTGGTGAGCTCTCCACCGCCGCACGGATCCTTGCTGCGGCGGACTGCTACCAGGCACTGACCCAGGACCGTCCACACCGGTCCGCGCACTCACCTCAGGGTGCTGCCGAGCTCATCCTGGGCCAGGCAGCGGCCGGACGACTCGACGGCCGCTGTGTGAAGGCTGTGCTCGCGGCGGCCGGGCAACAGGTGCCCGGCCGCCGGATGAGCCGTCCCGCCGGTCTCACCGAGCGGGAGATCGACGTACTGCGCTTACTCGCTCGCGGGTCGTCGAACGCCGATATAGCCCGCGAGCTGGTGGTGTCACGCCGTACTGCCGAGCATCACGTCCAGCACATCTACGGCAAGATCGGTGTGTCCACCAGAGCCGGTGCAGCGCTGTTCGCGATGCAGCACGGGCTCTTTACACAGTGACGAGCTTCTCGAAGAAGAACTCGTGCTTGAGGAACGAGACGTCGTACTCGCGCCCCGGGAACGGCGGCAGCAGTTGCGCGGCCTGGAACAGTCGCCAACCGTCCTTCAGCGCGTCCAGCCCGGTCTTGTACGGCGGGACGTCGCTGTCCCCTGTCGTCGGCGACGTCTCGCCGGTGCCGTCGTACGTCGACCAGCCGACCACCCGCGCGTCGAGCGCGGAGGAGGCCAGGTAGAGCACCAGCACCTGCTGGCGGACCGTCTGCTGACCGGCGGCGACGGGTGCGGTGGTGGTCATACCATCTCCTTCTTCGCGTGCGGGTTCTGGCTGCGCTGGGCGACCACACGGGTCGGGCGGTTGGACACCCGGGTGACCCAGAACTCCGGGTCGAAGGTGTCGTCACCGGTGAGGGCCTGCCACAGCTTGATCCGGTTGTACTTCTCCAGCCGGCCGGTCGCGTTCTCGTACCAGGGGAACGACTGGTCGAGCTCGCGCGCGACCTCCTCGTCGTACAGGTCCTCGACGTTCCACAACCGGACCTGGCGAACGGTCGGGTTGAACCGGATCTTGAACATGTAGCGGTCGATGTCGCTGTCGTTCTTCCGGCCGCCGTGCCAGATGCCGTGGTGCAGGAAGACGACCGTGCCGGCCGGGCAGACCAGCCGGGTCTGGCCGAGCAGGTTCTGGTACCGGCCGGTGTCGCTCTCGTTGGTCCGGCGCAGGTGGCTGCCGGGCACGCTCAGCGTGCCGCCCATCTCGAGCGTCACGTCCTGCGGGTAGTACATGAGCTGTACGTCGAACGCATCCGGGCGGACGTCGATGATCGCGTCACCGTGCAGGTTCTGCGCCTCGCCCTCATTGGCCTTGCGGATGTGCACTGCGTGGTGGTCGACGGTCGGCTCGGGCCCGACCAGGCTGTGGATGGCGCCGGCAACCTCGGGCAGCTGAACCAGCCGCTGGACGAAGTCGCTGCTGGTGAACGCGTCCGACAGCGGCGTGCCGTACGGAACGCCGGGAATGCCGGCCTTCAGTACGTCGATCGCCTGCTGGTTCATGTCGTCCGGGACGACGGCGTCCATCCGGAACGACCCGGTGGCCACGAAATGCGCCATCTGAACCGAGGTGAGCAGGTTCTTGCGATGCGGATGGGGCATGAGTCTCCCTCTCGGGGGGGAAGTGGTAACTACTCCACCAGGCTAAGTTCAGACAGCGTTGTCGCGCGTTGGATGTGTTCACCACTAGTGGTAATTTCTCACCATGATCGAGTTGCCCCTGGCTGCGCCGCCGGACGTTGTCAACGTCGGCGTGGGGATCCACGGCGTGCGGAGCCTGCGGGATGTGTTCCGGCTGCCGGACCTGTGGCAGCTGCATCTGTACAGCTACTCGGCCGAGCTGACGGTCGACGGTACGACGTACGCCGTGGCACCCGGGTACGTCAGCCTGACCCCGGCCGGGGCGCAGGTGCAGTTCGACTACCGCGGTCGGTCGGAGCACCTGTACGTGCACTTCCGGCCGGCGGCTGTCGGCGAGCCGTCGTACCTGCCCGTCGTACAGGATGCGGGCGCAGCCGCGCCGGTGCTGGCCGATCTGCTGCGCTCGGCCCTGGAGTCGTCGCCGTCAGGTTCCGCACGGGTAACGGCCGAGGTGTGGACGGCGTTGTGGCGGATCGCGGAGCTGGGATCGTCGTCCAGCGCCGAGGACGCGACCCACCCTGCCGTGTCGGCGGCGATCGCCTACATCGAGGCGAACCTGGCCCAGCCGCTCACCATCCCGGCGCTGGCCCGGATGGCCGGCGTCTCGCACAACCACCTGACCCGCCTCTTCCACGCCGAGACCGGGCTGACCGTGATCGCCTACATCCGTCAGCGCCGGATGACCCGCGCTCTCCACCTCCTCGTCTCGTCGACGCTGTCGATCCCGGCCGTCGCGGCGTCGGTCGGCATCCCGGACCTCCAAGCCTTCAACAAGACCTGCCGCCGTGAACTGGGCGGCTCACCGCGAGCAGTCCGAAACGCGGTGGCCGGCACGACACCGGCGGGTTAGCGTTCCCGGTATGTACGAGCTGATACCGGTGGGCGAGGCGCCTGAGCTGGATGAGGAAGCCGGACGGCGGTTTGTCGAGAACTGGCCGGAGTTCATCTTTCATGACCTGGAGGTGAAGAAGTACAGGGAGCGGCGGGTGGAGTACTTCCGGGAGTGGGAGTTCTACCTGGTCTCCGCCGGTCGGCTGATCGCGGGGTGCTGGGGTGTGCCGATCGCGTGGGACACGACGGTCGACGACCTTCCGGGTGGATTCACCGACTCGCTGGCTCGGGCAGTCACGTCGTACGAGGAGGGCGTCGTACCGAACACGTTCGTGCTGATGGCGGCCGCCGTACGGAACGACGAGCAGGGCAAGGGGCATGCCGGCCGGGTGATCAGTGCGGTGCGGGAGCGCGCGGCTGACGGTGGGCTGCCGCAGGTGATCGCGCCGGTCCGGCCGACGCTGAAGTCTTCCTATCCGTTGACCGATATCGCGTCGTTCATGACCTGGACGCGGGAGGACGGGCTGCCGCTCGATCCGTGGGTGCGTACGCACGTCCGCCTGGGTGCGACGATCCTCGCGCCGGCGCCGGAGTCTCAGACGATGACCGGAAGCGTCGCCGACTGGGAGAAGTGGACCGGCATGGTGTTCCCGGAGTCCGGGTCCTACGTCATCCCCGACGGGCTGACGCTGCTGGAGCTCGACCGCGCGGCCGACGTCGGCGTCTACCGCGAGCCGAACATCTGGATGCGGCACAGCTGATCAGGCCGGCTGCGGTGCTCGAGCGTCCGGTTGCGGCGCGGGTGATCAGGCCGAGAGTGGGAATGCTGTTGCGACGGCGGCCGTGCGGCTGCTGACGCCGAGGCGCTCGTAGATGTTCTCCAAGTGCTTGCGAACGGTGCCTTCAGCAACGAACAGCCGGCGGGCGATCTGGGTGTTGCTGTGGCCCTCGGCAACGAGACGCAGGAGCTGCAGTTGCCGGCTGGTCAGATCCGGGATGCCGGCCCGGCGGCGTTCGAGGTCGCGATGCGCCTCGATGAAGTGCGGCCGGAGCATCCGGAGCAGCAGCCGCTCGCGTTCGGTGAAGTCGCGGCCGGTGCCGCGGAACAGCAGCAGCCGACGGTCCTCGGCTCCGCTCGCCGGGAACGGTACGGCGATCTCGCTGCGGACGCCGATCACCCGGAACCACTCACCGATTGGTGACCTCGCCAGCTGACTGGTGGACAGATAGTCGGAGATCTTCCAGACGCTCTCGTAATCACCGGTCCGTTGCGGCCGGCTGCACACGTCCTCGCCCCAGTAGGACCGCCAGAACAAGTCCTCCCAGCCTTCACCGGGGTAGACATCCTGCAGGGTGACCTCCTCGTACGCGACGAACTCGCGATCCAGCGGCCGGCTCACCTGGAACGTGACGTCGTCGGCCGGGATCAGCTCGGCGAGCGCCCGCATCAGCTCGCGCGGAAACACCTCGTCAGGCCCTGCCTGCCGCCCCCGGTCGATCACGTCCAACATCCTGCGCAGGTCGCGCTCGGTGACAGTCAACTGCTCCACCATGACGTACCCCTCCCCTCGACTCAGGCTAAGCCCGCTGCGGCGATCCGCGAATACGTCGAACTACGTATGGCTGTGGGCGGTCCGACGCGGCCACGGTTGGTCGTGGAAGTTCCACAATCGGGAGGGAAAGACCCATGAAGCGCTTGTCTCGTCTGGCCGGTCTGTCGGCCGCACTACTGGTCACCGTCGTCGCACTGTCGGGTACGGCGTACGCCAAGATCCCACCGCATGATCCGGACACCGGTCCTGGAGTTGCGTACGACGCTCCGCGGTCGCCGGCCGCCGTTGTCGAGACCGGGCTGTCCGTGCTGCAGGTGGTCGGGCTGATGCTGCTGGCGGCCATTGCTGCAGCCGTCGTCACGGCCCTTGCCGGTAGGCGGATGCCGCGGATCTCGGCCGGCGCGGTGCAGGCAGGGACTCGGTGATGTTTCGACGTGTGTGGAGGTGGCCGGCGCTGCTGGCCACCTGTGCCCTGCTCACCGCAACCGCCTGGTCGCCTGCAGCAACCGCAGTAGCCGGCGCAAAGGCTTCTGCTGCGCCGGTGCTCGACTGGAGTCGGGTGGCGACGCAGTCGATCGTCGCTGGCGGCCGGCCGCCGGCAAGTAGCGAGGTGCTGATGGGGATCGTGCACATCGCGATCGCCGACACTGTGGCCGGGCTGGGATACGGCCGGCCGTACGTGGCCGCCGTACGTCCCGATCGGCAGGCGTCTGCGGCGTCTGCGGTCGCCACTGCGGCGTACGACGTACTGAAGGCTCGGGTTCCGGCTGCGGGGCTTGATGTCACCTATGCCGACTACCTGGCCGATGTGCCGGACGGGAAGGCCAAGACTCGGGGGATCACGCTGGGACGTGCGGTGGCAGCCGCCGTACTCGCGTGGCGAGCAGGAGACGGCTTCAACACCTCGGTGGCGTACGTGCAGCGGCAGCCGGGACCGGGAGTGTGGGAACCGACCGCGGCGACTCCGCAGGTCGACCTGGTCCTCACCCAGGTCAGGCCGCTGACGCTGCGTTCCCGCGCACAGTTCCGGCCCGATGGTCCTGTTGCGGTCACGAGCAAGCAGTACGCCCGTGACGTGGCTGAGGTCGCTGCACTCGGCCGCAAGGACAGTACGACGCGGACCGCCGTACAGACTGAGACAGCGATGTTCTGGTCGGAGCACACTGCCCAGCAGTGGAGCCGCGCTCTGGTGCGGCTGGCGACCGAGCGGCACCTCTCACTGTCCGAGGCGGCCAGGATGCTGGCTCTGGTCCACGTGACGACTGGGGACGCTCTGATCGCGTGCTGGGATGCCAAGTACCACTACCGCTTCTGGCGGCCGGTCCACGCCATCCAGCGCGCCGACACCGACGGCAACCCACGTACGACGGCCGACCCCACGTGGCAACCGCTCCTCGGCGCCAACCACCCGGATTACCCCTCGGGCCACGCCTGCTTCACCGCAGCCACCACTCGAGCCTTGGAGTCCTTCTTCCACACCAGCAGGCTGAAGCTCTCGATCGACAGCCAGGTCACGGGCACCACCCGCCACTACGACAAGCTGTCCGCCATCCGCCACGACGTCCGCGAGGCCCGGATCCTCTCCGGCCTCCACTTCCGCCACGCCATGCATGACGGCGACCAGCTAGGCACCAACGTCGCCAACTGGACAACCCACCGCTTCCGCTAGGGCAGCGCCAGTCGGGCGAGACCGCCGGCCCCGAGTACACCGCTGAGGATGTCCACACAGTCCTCGCGGTCGGGGCCGGTGAGGGCCTGTTCTGCCCAGAGGGCGACGTCTTCGAGGGCTCGGGTGTGGCGGTAGTAGGCGATGGCGTCCTGGTCCAGGTCGACGTCGCCGTACCCGGTGAAGAAGGCTGTGAGCTGTTCGGGCGTGGTGGGGCCGATGGAGCCCATGCCGCCAAGCATGAACATGAGGTCCTGCTCGCGTGGCGCCAGTACGACGTCGTCCCAGTCGATCAGGTGGACGTGGCCGTCGACCAGGACATTGCCGAGGTGGGGGTCGGCGTGGCAGACGACCTTGCGGCCGCCTGGCTCCGGCGGCCGGGCGGTCAGCAGGTGGGCGATGGTGTCCTGGTGCTCTTTCCAGACGGCGGCGAGCTCGGCCTCGAGGTCGTCCTCCGGCGCTTGCGTGGTGAGCCGGGTCTGCAGCTGCGCGGCCAGCCCGGGGATGCGGGCGTCGACTGGGCTGTGCCGAGGTAGCGCGTCGCGGAGTCGTTCTGGTAGCTCTGACGAGTGCACTCGCTGGAGGAGTACGCCGTACTCAGTCCACTGCTCGGTGGTGAGGCCTGTCTCGGCCGCACGGACGCCGTCGATCCACGGTGTGATGGTGAGGCGCTTCTTCCCGTGGAAGCTCCACAGGCCGCCCTCCATGGTCCGGATCAGCTCGGGGATGCCTTGCAGGCCGACGTCCGCCAAGTACGCCGCCACCTGGTGGCCCGTATTGGTGCCGGCCCCGCTCCACTTCACGGCGTACGTGTTGGTGGCCGTGGCCGCCCTCCATACCTGGGCCGCCACGTCAGCCCCGTGCCCGACCGGTGAGAGCTCCACCACATCAAGCCCGAAGTCCTCCAGCACCCACCGCTGCAGCTTCCTCACGCCCGCCAGCATGCCCGGCTACCGGCCGCGATGCGACCGCTTTACCGGGCAGGCCGGCGTGCCCGAAGGTCAGCGGTAGTTGACGAACTGGACGGCGAAGTCGAGGTCCTGGCCCTTGATGAGCGCCTGGACCGACTGCAGGTCATCGCGGCTCTTGCTGGAGACCCGCAGCTCCTCGCCCTGGATCTGTGCCTTGACGCCCTTCGGGCCCTCGTCGCGGATCAGCTTGGACAGCTTCTTCGCGTTCTCCTGGGTGATGCCGGCGCTGATCGAGGCGTTGATCTTGTAGACCTTCCCGGACAGCTTCGGCTCGTCCGCCTCCAGGCCCTTGAGCGAGATCTGCCGCTTGACCAGCTTGTCCTTGAACACGTCGAGGACGGCGTTCACCCGCTCCTCGGTGTTCGCCTGCAGGTCGATGGCCTCACCCGACCACTTGATCCCCGCGTCCACGTTCTTGAAGTCGAACCGCTGGCTGATCTCCTTCGCCGCCTGGTTCACGGCGTTGTCCACCTCCTGACGGTCGACCTTGTTCACAATGTCGAAGGAGGACTCCGAAGCCATGGGCAGTTCCTTTCCGATTTGCTGTCAGGGGCACTGTCTGTTGTATCGTCTCCCACGCCGGTTCACGAACCGGCAGCACCCTGGCGGGTTGCCCGAGCGGCCAAAGGGAGCAGACTGTAAATCTGTCGGCGTATGCCTACGCAGGTTCGAACCCTGCACCCGCCACCAGCTGTAAACCAGCCCCTGACCTGCGGAAACGCAGGGCCAGGGGCTCTTTCGTGTTGTCCGGTCGTTACGGCTTGTCCACGGCTGGTCCTGCCCTCATTCTGCCCTGGCTGTCAGGAGGTCTCGTCGCGCTCGACTGCTCGCTGCAGTACCGCGGCTAGCATTCGGCGCATGAACGAGCCGCACACAGATCCTGTCGCCCACAACCGCCGCGCCTGGGACCGCGAGGTGGAGAAGGGCAACGAGTGGTCGCGGCCGGTGACACCCGAGGTGGTCGCGAAGGCGCGGGCCGGTGAGTGGTCCATCGTGCTCATCGGGTACGAGCCAGTCGACCCGACCTGGTTCCCTCCGGACATCGCCGCCTGCGACGTGCTCTGCCTCGCCTCCGGCGGCGGGCAGCAGGGTCCGGTGCTCGCCGCGGCCGGCGCGCGGGTGACCGTCTTCGACAACTCGCCCGGCCAGCTCGCGCAGGACGAGATGGTCGCCGCGCGGGAGGGGCTCGACGTGCGTACCGTGCTCGGTGACGCGCGCGACCTGAGCGGGTTCCCGGACGCCTCGTTCGACCTGATCGTGCACCCGGTCTCCAACCTCTTCATCCCCGAGCTAGCTCCGGTCTGGCGGGAGTGCCACCGCGTGCTGCGGCCGGGCGGCACGCTGCTGTCCGGCTTCGTCAACCCGGACATCTACCTCTTCGACGCGGACGCGATGGACACGCGCGGCGAGCTGGTCGTGCGGCACCGCCTGCCGTACAGCGACGTCACCCATCTGGAGCCAGGCGAGCGGGAGCGGCTGTGGGGCGCCGACTCGCCGCTGGAGTACAGCCACACGCTCACCGAGCAGATCGGCGGGCAGACCGCCGCGGGGTTCGCCATCACCGGCTTCGCCGACGCGCCACACCAGTCGGAGGCAACGGCCGGCTGGCTGCCTGGCTACTTCGCCACCAAGGCGGTCAAGAGGTCCTAGGCCCGTGCACCTGCCGCCAGCGCCAACCAGCCCCTGACCTGTGGGAACGCAGGGCAGGGGCTGTTGTTGTGGCCGGCTGGTTAGTGGTGGGGTTGGAGGTAGTTGTTGACGGTCAGGCGGCCGATCTTGGTGCCGTGTTGGGCGCCTTCGGTGGTGGCGTGGGTGAAGTGGAAGCCGACCAGGACCCGGGAGCGGGCGTTCTCGTTGGAGGCCTGGGAGAAGCTGGTGTAGTGGCGGATCGCCGGGTTGGCGTCGGTGCAGGTGCTCCCGGCTAAGGCGGTGTAGCTACACAGCGAGAAGTTCATCCGGTCGGTCTTGAAGAAGCCGCGGAGTACGGCGGCCGCGGCGCCGCCCTCGACGCTGTGGCCGGAGTCGTGGTCCGGGATCGGCGGAGTGGGCACCAGCGGGGTCCAGGTCGGGTCGGCAGTGGTGGTGGGGTTGCCGTCTGTTGCGGCCAGCTGGATCGCGGTGACCGGGCGCCAGAACAGCAGCTTGTACTTCACGTCGAAGGTCGCGATGTAACCGTCGGTCAGGGCGATGTCGAGCAGGCCGAACAGGCGGGCGCTCTGCCAGAGATCCAGGTGCTGGGTCGTTGCCAACTGGCGGGCGACGCGGTTCCACTGCAGCGGTGAACTCTCGACCCAGTGCCGGGCCATCTGGGTCTCGTCGGCGGTGCGTGCGCTCGGCGTGGTGATGCCGTCACCACCGAGTCGCTTCACCTCGTTGAAGTCGGCGGTGTACCGCTTGGAGGTGAGGGCGAAGGGCGGCTCGATCTTGAACTGTCCGGCGGACCTGAGTGCGAACGGCCTCACCTCTCCCCAGGTGGGCGCGAAGGCGAACGGGAAACCGGGAGTGAAGCGATACTCGCCGGGGTTGACGCCTTGTGGGAAGCCGGAGTCGATCAGCAGGACCGTCGAAGCGCCGTCGTCAGCCCGCTTGGCGAGGATCGTGTACGCCGATTTCTTCCCGAGCGCGATGCCGTCCAGCTTCGCCAAGCTGTCGGGGATAGCGGCCAGTGCGGCGGTGTAGGCAGCCTCGACGCCTGCGATCGCGGCGGCGGTGTCGGTGAACGGTGGCGTCAGGTCCGTCAGGGCAGCGACCAATGAGGTTCTCGCGGCGGCGGCGATCGCAGCCTCTGGGGAGGCGTGCCGCGCGCGGCCGTGGAACGCGTAGGGGCGCGAGCGCGGAGAGATGGCGTTCAGCGCGTCGTGGATGGCGATGTGCATCATCGCGTACATCCGGGACTCGTGCAGTGGGTTGGAGGTCGGTGCGAGCGTGGCGGTGAGCGCGGCCGTCGCGGCCGTCTCGTTCCACTTGACCACCGCGTTGCCACTCACCGCGGTACCGCTCGTCACCGCCGGACCTCGCGGCGCCGCAGAGACGGCGGCTCCGGTGGTCGGCGTCAGCAGAGCGACCACGACGACCGCTCCGACGGCGAGTTTGACGCGGGACAGGGCAGCACGAATTCTGGCCACGATGGGCCCCCCTCGAGAAATGCCCGGAGCATCGGATCACGGGCCTCTTTTCGACGCTATGACTGCCCGATGGGTTGGTCAACGCGTCGCGGCCGGGCAATCACGGACGGCTTCCGTTCGAACCCTGCACCTGCCACCAGCAGGAAAACAGCCCCTGACCTGCGGAGACACCGGGTCAGCGGGTGACCGGGATGGCCTGTTCTACGCGGGAGAGTTTTTCGGGGTTGCGGACGATGTAGAGGCCGGTGACGAGGCCGTTGTCGATGCGCATGGCGACGACGTCGTCGATCTCGCCGTTGATCCGGACGATCAGGGCCGGGCTGCCGTTGATCTGGACCGGCTCGACGGACACGTCGCCGGTGAGGTTGGGGAGCCCGAGCGACAGCAGGCGGGCCACCTTCTCGGCTCCCACGACGGGGTGCGGGACGGCCTGCCGCACTCCGCCACCGTCGCCGAGGAGTACGACGTCCGGCGCGAGCAGATCGAGCAGGCTCTGCAGGTCACCGGTTTCGATGGCGTGCTGGAAAGCTTCGAGCGCGCCCCGGGACTCGCTCGCCGACACGACACCGCGGGGGCGGCGGGCGGCGACATGGCTGCGGGCGCGGTGGGCGATCTGGCGGACGGCGGCCTGGGTCTTGTCGACGGCTTCGGCGATCTCGTCGTACTCCAGGGCGAAGACCTCGCGGAGGACGAACACCGCGCGCTCGGTCGGGGTGAGTGTCTCCAGGACCAGCAGCATCGCCATCGAGACGCTGTCGGCCAGCTCGACGTCCTCGGCCACGTCGGGCGCGGTCAGGAGCGGTTCGGGCAGCCAGGGACCGACGTACGACTCCTTGCGGCGGCCGAGCGTGCGCAGCCGGGTCAGCGCCTGGCGGGTGGTGATCTTGACCAGGTACGCACGCTGGTTCCGCACCTCGTCGTGCTCGACGTCCACCCACCGCAGCCAGGTCTCCTGCAGGACGTCCTCCGCGTCGGCGGCCGAGCCGAGCAGCTCGTAGGCGACGGTGAACAGCAAGTTGCGGTGGGCGACGAAGGCCTCGGTGGCGGAATCCATGCGCTCGCTCATAGCTGGTTCCTCTCGACTCTCTCCTACACAAGACGCCGCTCCCGGCCGCGCTGTGACACCGGGGTTCGGTGGTTCACGTCACAGTCACAGGGTCCGGGTCGCCGACGTCTCGTGGTCATCCACTACGCAACTCCACGAATGAGGACGACATCATGCGATTCAACCTGATCGAGAACCCGGTCGCCGCGAAGTTCGGCAAGCGGTTCGCCAACGCCGCCATGGTGATCGAACAGTCGACGCTGCCGAAGCTCACGCAGGAGCTGGTCAGCCTGCGGGCCAGCCAGATCAACGGCTGCGGTTTCTGCGCCGATATGCACACGAAGGAGGCCGAGGCAGCCGGCGAGACCTCGGTCCGGCTGCACCTGGTCGCCACCTGGCGCGAGTCCACGGTGTTCACCGAGGCCGAGGAGGCCGCGCTGGCGCTGGCCGAGGAAGGCACGCGGATGGCTGACGCCGGCACCGGCGTGTCCGACGACACCTGGGAGCAGGTGCGCAAGCACTACGACGACGACCAGATCGCCGCACTGGTCTCCCTGGTCGCGTTGATCAACGCGGCCAACCGGATGCAGGTGATCGTGCGCAACCCGGGCGGCTCCTACCAGCCCGGGATGTTCGCCTCCTACATCGACAGCTGACGAATTCCGGCCGGGCCTGCCGGAATAGCGGTGGGCCCGGCCGTGGTTTCCTCTTACGACCGACTGGCCGAGAGGAGCGGGCGTTGAAACCCACCGAGTTCGTGAAGGTGAACACTCAGTTCTGGGGCGACCACCTACGGAGCGTGAGTGAGCATCTGCCCGGCAGCCACGGCCGCGAGTTGCCAGGGCAGCTGCTGTACCCGCGGATGATGGTGCTGACCGAGACCCCGGACTGGAACATCCTCGAGCTGGTCGGGGTGAGCCGCGAGTACCGGGCCCTGGAGGTGCGGCGGCAGAAGGCACAGAGCGTCGAGGAGTACTTCGGTCTCGCCGAAGGCTCACCGGTCGTCTCACTGGCCGGCGAGAACATCCTCAAGGACGCGACCGTCGCCACCGAGGTCGGGCGCCGCGAGCTGGACGCCAGGTTCCCCAGCGCCCAGAAGATGCTGGGAGAGACGTACGTCGGCCCGGGCGACCAGCTACTGCGGTTCGCGCCGGGCAACTACTCGACCTTCGACCGCGTCCTGCTCGTGCACTCGGCCGGTACGTCGACCAGACTCCACTGGACCTTCTTCGCCCTCGCGATCCACCGGTCGGAGCCGGCCGACAAGTACCTGGACTTCCTCCGCAACTTCGCCACCGCAGCGCCCCATCTCGACCCGGTCGCCACCCTGAGCGCACCGCGGGATGACGAGGGCCTCAAGAGTGCGGCCTTCACCAGCACCTACCTCGCGCACGGACTCCAGGACGCGACCGCAGAAGAGTTCGTGACCGAGCACGAGAGCATCCTGCTGTCGGCGTTCGACGCGACCCGGCTGATCCAGCGGCCGTCGCTCGAGGGGCAGGACGACACGCTCACGCCCGACTTCATCCTGGAGCGCGCTGATGGGACGCACATCGTCGGCGATCTCGGTCTGCCGCTCCGCGAGGTCGGCAAGAAGCATCGCCGGTCGGCCACGGTCCGCGAGGGCACCGCTCAGCTCGCCAAGTACGACGAGTACTTCGCGTCGGCCGAGAACCGGGCCTTCGTCCAGACGAAGTACGGCGTCGAGGTGAGCGAACCGCGCACGCTCCTGGTCGTCGGCAGCCAGCAGACTGTGACCGCCGACGACCTCACGGAGTCGGCGGCCGAGATCATCGACTACGACACCATCCTGCGCCTCTACCTGGCCGCGAAGGCGTAAAGCCCAAGACCCCCAAGCCCTCTAGACCGGCAGGATGCAGACCGGCCTGGGCCACGCCGCCGGCTCGCCGTCGGGGATCAGGGTGCCGTCGGCGGCGTCGATGACGAAGGTGGCGATGGCGTCGGAGCGTTCGTTGGCGGCGTAGAGGCGGGTCCCGTCGTTGCTGAAGGCAAGGTGACGGGGTGATTCGCCGCCGGAGTCGATCGTCTGGACGAGCTCGACCGACAGGCCGTCACCGGCGATGGCGAAGACCGCGACCGTGTCGTCGCCGCGGTTGGAGCCGTACAGGTGCCGGCCGTCGGCGGAGATCAGCAGCTCGGCCGGGAAGTTCTCGCCCGGGGAGTCGGCCGGCCGGGTCGAGGCGGTCTGCACGACCTGCAGTTTGCCGTCGGCGTAGCTGCACACGGTCAGCGTCGAGTCGAGCTCGTTGATCACGTACGCCGCTCCGGCGCTCGGGTGGAACACCATGTGCCGCGGACCCGCGCCCGGGTGGATGTGCAGCCGGTCGACCTCCTCCAGCCGGCCGTCCTCGGTCAGCGTGGACACATAGACGGAGTCCGTGCCGAGGTCGACGTCGAAGGTGTACGTACCGGACGGGTCGAACGCGATCTGATGCGCGTGCGGACCCTCCTGGCGCTCCTTGTTCGGCCCGCTGCCCTCGCGCTGCACCACCTGGGTAGCCTCGCCGAGCGAGCCGTCCGCCGCGATCGGGTGGATCGCGACCGAGCCGGACGTGTAGCTGGCCGACACCAGGAAACGGCCGGACGGGTCGATGTCCAGGTGGCATGGGTGGTCGCCGCCGGTCGGCTGCTCGTTCACCGGCTCCAGCGCACCGTCCGGCTGGATCGCGAACGCGCTGACCCTCCCGTTCTCGGTCTCGTTCGTGACGTAGAGGAAGCGCCCGTCCGCGGACCTGACCAGGAAGGACGGATCGGCCGTCGTCGCGACCAGCCCGATCCCCGCCAGCGGTCCGAACCCGATGCCCTGCCCGCCACCCGGCTGACTCGTGTAGCTCCCGACATAGATCCGCTCAGAAGTCATAGCCCCTACCCTGCCAGGTCACGGTTGCAGCGGCACGGTGGTGTCCAAAGCTCAGCGAAGCCTTAACCCGTAGAGCGCCGATCCCCAGCCCAGATCCGGGACCAGCACCTGCCAGCCCTTCCGCCGGTACAGCCTGGGCGCGGGTCGATCGTCCGCCCACGTCGTCAGCAGCGCCCTCTCGTGCGGAAGGTCAGCCATCAGTACGTCGTGTAGCGCCGAACCGAGCCCTTGTCCCTGAGCCTCGACCATCACGGCCAGATCAACGATCTCGAAGTGCCCGCCCACCCACTCCTCGACGATCTCCGCCGGTGCGGCCTCGGCAACCCGCTCCGACCACCACTGCCCGCGCTGGCCGGTGAACCCGTACGCGAACCCGACGATCCGGTCGTCCGACCTGGCGGCGACGAGCTTGAACCCGTCCCGTTGTGAGTGCAGCGGCAACTGCTCGTTCCCGAACTCCTCGGCCCGGGCGGCATCCTCGTCGTACCCGGGTGCCCCGAAGGCGGACAGGTAGACGGCGGCCAGCTCCGGAGCGGCCCCGAGTGACTGCTGTACGTCGAGCACGTCGATCACCCGGTGAATCCTGCCGGGCGCCGACGGCTACCGGAAGGTGCAACTCGGTGGCGGCGGCCGAATCGGGCAACTAGCCTCGCCCGGGTGGACACCCAGGCGTTCCTGCGACGGATCGGGATCAGAGAGTACGACGGCCCACCTCGATTGGAAGGTTTGTCCCAGTTGCACGAGGCGTTCGTCGACCAGGCGCCGTACGAATCCGTGCAGTTCCAGCTGGCGCCGGGCGGCCCCCTCGAGCCGGAGGAGACGGCGAAGCGGATCATCGCGCGGGAGACCGGTGGCTACTGCTTCCAGCTGAACGGGTGCCTCGCCCTCCTGCTCACCGAACTCGGCTACCGGGTGACGATGCACTGCGGCGGCGCGCAGACTCCGACCCGACCCGGCGACGTCAGCCACATGGTGCTCACGGTGAGCGGCCTGGTCGAGGATCCGGACCGCGTCTGGCTGGTCGATGCCGGGCTCGGCGAGACTCTGGTGTGGCCGCTACCGCTGGAGGTGGGCAGTAGCTATCAGGAGCCGTTCGACCTGCGGTTGCGGCCGTCCGAGAAGGTCGACGGCTGGCGGCTGGACCACGACCCGCGGGCCAACCTGATCGGCATGGACTTCGAGTCCGCCGCGGTCGGCCTGGAAGCCTTCGCCGCCCAGCACGCGAACCTCTCCGCCAACCCGGAGTCCCCGTTCCGCCGGCTCGCCTCCGCCTTCCGCCGGAAGTCGGCGAGTGCCGTCATCCTGCGCTCGGTCGGGCTGACCGAGACGCTCGCCGACCGGATCGACTCGACCATCATCGAGAACCCGGCCGACTACTTCGCCACGCTGGCCGACGTGTTCTACCTGCCGCTCCCACACCTGGACGCCGCTCAGCGCGACCAACTCTGGCGCCGGGTCTGGTCGCAGTACGAGGACTTCCTCGCCAAGCAGTCCGCCTGAGCTATCGCCTGGTCACGAGGACCAGGATGGCGGTGGTGACGACGTACTTGCGCACGATCACCTGCAACACCCTAGGCCGCGACCGGTCGAGCCGGGCGCGGTTGTCCTGAAGCTGTCAGGTGGCCAGCGCGAACAGGGTGCTCGGCAGGACCGACAGTACGGCGGCAGTCGCGGCGCAGAGCGAGATCATCGCAACAGCCGGGGACTCGATGTCGACCGAGAACGGGTCCTCGGCGGGGAGGCGGAAGAGCTCGGCGATCCAGCGGAGGTAGACCGCCAGGCCGATCATCACGTTGATCGCCATCACGATCGCGAGCCAGCCGAGATGCGCGTCGATGACGGCCTGGAACGCGGCGAACTTGGTGAACAGCCCGGCCAGCCCCGGCGGCAGACCGGCCAGCACGACCAGGAAGAGGATCAGCGCGACCGCGAGCCCTGGCTCGGAACGCACCATGCCGCGATAGTCCGACAGCAGCCCACCCGGCCGATGCCGCTGCACCACAGCGACCGACCCGAACGCGCCGAGGGTCACCACGACGTACGCCGCCAGATACCCGACCACAGCCTGCGCGTCACCGACCGCCAGCGGCGCGAGCAGGAACCCGACCTGACCGATCGAGGACCAGGCGAGCAGCCGCACCGCTTCCACCTGGCGCAGTGCGGCCAGATTGCCGACCGTCATCGTCGCCGCGGCGAGTACGGCGACCACCGTGCGCAGATCCGATCCGTCCGGTGCGATCCCGGCCGTCACCAGCACCAGCAGACCGGCGACACCGGCCGACTTCGACACCACGGCGAGGAACGTGGTCACCTCGATCGGCGCACCGACGTACGTGTCCGGAAGCCAGCCGTGGAACGGCACCGCCGCGATCTTGAACGCGAACCCGACGATCACGAACAACCCGGCCGCGAACGCGACCCGCTGCAGATCCGGGTCGAGCCCGCTCAGCCGGTTCGCGATCGTGGTCAGGTACAGCGAGCGGGTCACGCCGTACAGGTAGGAGATGCCGAACAGCATCACCGCGGTCGACAGCACCGACACCAGGAACGCCTTCAGCGCACCCTCGGACCCCCGGCGATCCCGGCGCAACGCGACCATCGCGAAGCTCGGCAGCGACACGACCTCCAGCGCGATCACGACCGTGGCGAGATCACGCGCCCCGGCAAGAACCGTCGCGCCGACGAGCGCGCTGAGCAGCAGGAAGTGGTACTCGCCGACCGGGATGTCCGCGGCCAGCAGCTTGTACGCCGACAACCCGACGACCCCGAGTCCGCCGATCAGTAGCACCGCCCACAACCCCGCGGTCAACGGCTCGAACACCAGGCTGCACTCAGCCGGCCCTTCGACCACCGGCCGGCAGAAGGCCGGCTTGAAGTCGTCCCGCTGGGCAAAGGCGAAGACCAGCCCGAACAGGATGACCCCGCCGGTGAGGAGCGTGATCAGGGTGTGCCGGAGCTGCGCCGGTGCGCTCCGCCAGAAGGCGTCGATCAACAGCACGGCGACCGCCCCGAGCGCAAGCACCAGCGGTACGGCGACCGCCTGCCAGTCAGTCCACGTCAGGGTCATGGGGCCCTCCCGCCGCGCGGCGGCGTGGCAATGTGCACTGTCACAGGCTGCCCCACTGGTGTAGGAGGAGGCCGGGCCAGACGCCGAGCAGGACGGTGAGCGCGATCAGCGGCGCCCAGGTGATGAGCTCGATCCGGCTCAGGTCGACCGCGAAGGCCGCGGACGGATGCTCGGCGGGATCACCCTGGCAAAGGTTGCGGACCAGGCGGAGGAAGTACGCGGCGGTCAGCACGGTCCCGAGGCCGGCGATCACCATGAACACCAGATAAGTTGTCCGGGGCAACAGATCACTGGGGTCGTACGCACCGAGCAGGACCAGCATCTCGCCCCAGAACCCGGCCAGCCCGGGCAATCCGAGCGACGCCAGGCAGGCGAACGTCAGCAGCGCACCGATCCGCGGCAACCGGGCATACAGTGCCCGCCCGATCGTCCGCAGGTCGCTGGTGTCGTGCCGATCCTTGATGGCACCGGCCAGGAAGAACAGCAGTCCGGTGATGATCCCGTGCGCGATGTTCGCGAACAGCGCGCCCCGCAGCCCGGCCGGCGACAGCGTCGCGATGCCGAGCACGATGAAACCCATGTGACCGACGCTCGAGTACGCGATCAGCCGCTTCACATCGGTCTGCGCCAGGCACGCCAGCGACCCGGCGATGATCGCCACGACGGAGAAACCGGCCAGGTACGGCGCGATCGTGACAGTCGCATCGGGCAGCACCGGGACCAGGATCCGGATCAGGCCGTAGGTACCGAGTTTCAGCAGCACGCCCGCCAGCAGGACCGACCCGACCGTCGGCGCCTTCGCGTGCGCGTCCGGCAACCAGATGTGCAACGGCCACAGCGGCACCTTCACCGCGAGGCCGACCGCGATCAGCACCGCTGCGGCGAGTGGCACCCCGTGTCCGCCGAGCACCGGCGAGTTGGTCAGCCGGACGATGTCGAACGTCCCCGCCTCCCGGTACACGAGCAGGAACCCGAGCAGCATCAGCGCCGAGCCGAGCACGGTCATCAGCACGAAGGTCAGCGCGGCCCGCTTGCGGCCGGCCGGGTCGTGGTCGTCACCCCAGATGTCGATGACCAGCCACATCGGGATCAGCACGATCTCGAAGCAGAGGAAGAACAGCACCAGGTCCATCGCCGAGAAGGTGCCGATCACGCCGGCCTCGATCACCAGCAGCAGCGCGATCAGCGACCGGGTCCGGCCGACCCGCGGCGTGATCTTCAACGAGTACAGGCAGCACAGGAACACCAGCAGCGCGGTCAGCACGATCAGCGGCATCGAGATCGAGTCCACTCCGACATGGAACCGCACGCCGAGAGAGGGAATCCACGGCACGTTCGTCACCGCTTGCAGCGGCCGGACGTCCTCGCCGAGCACCTCGTCCAGCAGGTTCGTGTACGCGAACCAGCCCCCGGTGGGCCAGAGCAACAGCGACCCGATCAGCACCAGCCCCGAGATCACCGAGCCGTACAGCGCCGCCAGCCGATCCCCGATCGCGGCCGGAACCGCCCACAACGCAAGGGCCGCCAGCAGAGGCAACGCAAGAATCCCCAGCAAGATCGCGCTCATGAGCCGATCACCCCGGCAAGCACCGCGAGCACGACCACGCCAACGACCGCCGCAGTCAAGTACGTCTGCACATTCCCGGTCTGCAAGCGCCGGAACCCTTGCGACGCCAAGGTCCCGGTCCGACCGACCGCACGCACATAAGCCCCGACCACATCCTGATCCCCCGCGACCGTCAGCCGCGCGAGCCACCGCACCGGTACGGCGAACATCCGGTGGTACAGGGTGTCGACGCCGAACTCACGCTCCAGCACCTTCGGCCGCGGATCCGCTCCCCGCGACCACAACGAGTACGCCGGAAGCGCTCCGAGCAACGCGAGCACAGTCGTCACCAACCCGACGATCCAGTTCAGATGTACGCCGTCGACGTACCCGAGAACGACCGAAGCGATGGCGAGCAGGACCAACGGCGACAGCATCACCCACGGCGCGTCGCGGAGCTTGGAACTGTCGGGCTCCTCGAGGTCGGCCATCGGGTCGTCGTCCTCGAAGGCCCCCATCGCGCCGGCGAGCGCGGGCGTCCGGAAGAACACCCACAACCACAACCGCACGCAGTAGAACGCGGTCATCGCCGCGGTCAGGCACACCGATACCAGCACGACCCATCCAATGACCGAACCGTCTCGCGCGTGCTCCCAGGCCGCCTCGACCACCGCGTCCTTCGAGAAGAACCCGGCGAACCCAGGTACGCCGGCCAACGACGCGAGACCGACCGTCATGGTGGCGAACGTGACCGGCAACGCCTTACGCAACCGGCCCCGACGCGTGTAGCGACGCAGTACGACGAACGCCGCACTACCGACCTGGTGGAGCAGCACGCCGGCACAGAGGAACAGCAGACCCTTGAACGCGGCGTGGGTGACCAACTGGAAGAGCCCAGCGTGCCGACCATCCGCCGTACCCAAGGACAGCGCGGAGAACATGATCGCCAGCTGACTCACGGTCGACCAGGCCAGCACGCGCTTCACCTCGACCGCGGCCATCGCACACAGCGCGGCGAACAGCATCGTCACCGAGGCGACGATCGCCAGCACGGTCATGGTGGTCTCGGAGGCGGTGAAGAGGTCGTACAGGCGGGCGATCAGGAAGACGCCGGCGGCAACCATCGTCGCGGCGTGGATCAGCGCGCTGACCGGGCTCGGGCCGGGCATCGCGTCCGGCAACCAGGTCTGCAACGGGACCTGGGCCGACTTGCCGACCACGCCGACCAGAAGAAGCAGTGTGCCGGTAGTCAGGACGCCTGGGGAGATCTGGCTGGGGTCGAGTTCGGAGATCCGGAAGGTACCGGCGCCGACGCCGAGGACGAAGATGCCGAACAGGAAGCCGACATCGCCGAGTCGGGTCATCAGGAACGCCTTGACCGCGCCGGAGCGGGCGTCGCGGCGCTCCCAGTAGTGCCCGATCAGCAGATACGAGCAGGCGCCCATCACCTCCCACCCGATCAGCAGCAGGAACAGGCTGTCCGCGACCACGACCATCACCATCGCCGCGGTGAACAGGGTGACGAGAGCGTGGTACGACGCCGGACGCTGATGCAGGTAGCCGACCGAGTAGACCTGGACGCAGGTCGCGATCACTCCGACGACCGCGAGCATCAGGACGGTGAGGTCGTCGGTGCGTACGGCGAAGCCGATGGTGAGATCGCCGACGGACGAGTTCAGGAAGCTGGTCTGATCGGGCTCAGCGCCGGACAGCAGACCGGCCATGAGGACGACGAGCAGGGAGAAGCCGACGCCGATCACGCGCCAGGCGGTCGCGATCACGTGGCCGCACCCTTCTCCTGCTCGACCAGGTCACGCGCCGCGTCCGCGTCGACATGACCGTGGCCGCGGAAGAGCAGCAGCACGATCGCGAGGCCGAGCCCGATCTCGGCCGCCGCCAGCGTGATCACGAAGATCGCCAGCGTCTGGCCGGTCGCGAGGCCGTCGAGCCGCCAGGCGTCGAAGGCGACCAGGTTGAGGTTCACCGCGTTGAGCATCAGCTCGAAGGAGATCAGCAGCGTGATCGCGTTGCGCCGCGCGAGTACGCCGTACACGCCGATGCAGAACAATGCGACCGCCAGCAGCAGCGGAAGAACCAACGGCATCTCAGTCCTCCTCCGTCTTCTTCCGCTGGGACAAGGCGATCGCTCCGATCAACGCTGCCAGCAGGAGGACGGACAGAACTTCGAACGGAAGCACCCAGGTCTTGAAGATCGCGGTGCCGATGGCTTCCGCGGACCCGTCGGGCACCGGCTTGATCTTCTCGTTGCCGAAGGCAAGCACCACGCCGGCGCCGAGGATCAGCGCCAGGACGCCGGCCACCGCCGCCGCGAACGGGCTGCGGCCAGTGGTCACGGTGGGCAGCGGATTGGTCGGCGCCTTGGTGAGCATCAGGGCGAAGAGGACCAGTACGACGATCGCGCCGACGTACACCAGGATCTGCACGAGCGCGACGAACTCGGCGTGCAGGACGCCGAAGCAGCCCGCGACCGCACCGAGCGCGACGACCAGCCACAGAGCGGCATGGACGATGCGACGGGAAGTGACGACGATGACGGAAGCGATGAGGGCGACTGCTCCGGCAACGCTGAAGAGTGCAGTGGTCACGCCTCATCCTCCGAGGAGGTGACCGTCTCCGAGGAAGTGACCGCCTCCGGGGCCGGCGTGACTGTGGGTCCTGGGTCGATCGGCTGCGGTGCCGGGACGGTCCACATCCAGTCGCGGAGGCGGTCCTTCTCGTGGGTCAGGTTGCGGATGTCGGTCTCGGCGTACTCGAACTCCGGCGACCAGAACAGCGCGTCGAACGGGCAGGCCTCGATGCAGATCCCGCAGTACATGCACAGGCTGAAGTCGATGGCGAACCGGTCCAGCACGTTTCGGCTGCGTTCGCGGGCCTGCTCACCGACCGACGGCGCGGTCTCGGTGTGCGAGTCGATGTAGATGCACCAGCTCGGGCACTCCCGGGCGCACAGCATGCAGGAGGTGCAGTTCTCCTCCAGCAGCGCGATCACGCCCCGGCTCCGCGGTGGCAACTCCGGCTGGACATCGGGGTACTGCTCGGTGACGGAGCGGCGGGCCAGCGTCTTGGCGGTGACCTTCAGCCCCTCGATCAACCCCTTGCCAGGTATGCCCACGTCTCCTCCTCCCGTCAGTAGGACCCTGCAAGCAGGACACTAGTCGGTTCCGGCTCAAACTGGCGCGACCCGAGGTCAGAGTTCGCGCTCCAGGCGGGCGGCAACCTGCCGGTATCGGCTGACCGGTATCAGGTGAACGCCGTTGAAGGCCCCCGAGTCACGGATCTTCAGGATCAGCTCACACGCGTGGTCGACGCCGGCGTCCCGATCCCGGTCCACCGCCTCGATCAGGGCGTCCGGGATGCTGAGCTGCGGCAGGGCCGCCAGGTTGTGGGCCATCTTCGCGCTTGCCAGCACCATCACCCCGGCGTACACGGGGATGTCCAGTACGACGCTGTCTCGCCAGCGGAGCAGCTCGTCCAGGTCGTAGCTGACCTGGACGTACAGGAAGTCGGCCTCGGCCTTCCACCGCGGCACCGGCCGCAGCCGGGTCGCCGCGCCGACCTGGAACGGGTTGCACCCCGGGTACGACGTACCGCGCGCCTGCTCGATCATCGTCCGCACGGTCAGCTGGCTGGTCCGCGCACCCTCGGCCGGGTCGTCGCCGTGCACGAACAGGAACTGCTCGACGCCGTACGCCGCCGCGGTGAGCAGGTCGCGGCGGAAACCGAGCAGGTTCCGGTCCCGGGAGTTGAGGCAGGCGATCCCGCGCGACCCCATCGCCTGCACCTCGTTCGCGACCGCCACACTCGACACGGTCGCCCGCCCGATGTGGTTGTCCGGGATCAGGAACGCGTCCGCGATCGGACTCATCACACCGATCTGGTGCCGCACCTTCTTCAGGTCCGGCCGCGTCGGCGGCTCCACCTCACACACCAGTTCGAAACCGTCCACAGCCATCCCCCGACCCTACTGAACTCGCTGGGGTCGGTCAGGGCAGGATCTCGACGTACCCGTCGGTTCCGTGTACGCGGATCCGTTGCCCGTCCCGGATCAGCCGGGTGGCATCAACCACACCGACGACGGCCGGCAAGCCGTACTCCCGGGCGATCACTGCGCCATGGGTCATCTGGCCGCCCACCTCCGTCACCAGGCCCGTGATCGCGACGAACAGGGGCGACCAGCTGGGGTCGGTGTGGGCCGTGACCAGAATGTCGCCCGCTTCGAGATCGGCCTGCTCCATATCGAGAATGACGCGGGCCCTGCCCTCGATGGTGCCGCCGGAGACCGGCAGGCCGATCAGGGCACCGGCCGGCACGTCGTCGCGCCGGTACGCGCCGACGATGGCCTCGCCGTCAGAGGTGAGTACCCGGGGCGGCGTGAGCGCGTGGTACGACCGGAACGCGTCCTTGCGTTGCTGGATGAGCTGGTCGTCCACCTGGTGGGTGCGCACGACGTCGTGGAGCTCTTCGAACGTGAGGTAGAAGATGTCCTCCTTCTCGGGGAG
The DNA here is from genome assembly GCF_004342025.1 of Kribbella steppae. GTDB lineage: Bacteria > Actinomycetota > Actinomycetes > Propionibacteriales > Kribbellaceae > Kribbella > Kribbella steppae. The sequence goes on from NZ_SLWN01000005.1 coordinate 92,740, forward strand.
CACGCCGGCCTGCACGAGGCGCCCGGCCTCTTCCAGCAGGGCCTTCTTGTAGACGAAGTAGCGGCTGATGATGTTGTACTTCGGGTACTCCCGGTAGCCGATGAAGGTCCGGACCCGGTCGATCATCCGTTGGGTCTCGTCGGCCTTCTGCTCCCCGTCCGGCAATGCCCGCAGACGCTCGAGCAGTTCCTGTTGCTTGTTCTGCGCCTCCTGGCGCCCCTGCTCGAAGCGCCGCTGGGCGGCGCCCGGTTCGAAGAGCTTGATGTTGTCGAGGATCAGCGGCACGAGCGTGGCGGGCCGTTCGCTCCAGCGTGGCCTGGTGATGTCGATCTCGCCGACGCAGCGCATGCCGTACCGGTCGAGGTAGGCCTCGATGGCATCGCGCGCTTCGGTCCCGCCCGCGACCTTCGGCAGCTTGTCCAGGAAGTCCGCGTCATCGACGCCCTGCAGGAACGCCACCACCTCCGGATGCGGGCGGATCACGTCGGCGACGTCGAGCAGCGCCAGGCCCATCTCCGACGTGACGTTGTTGGGAGCGGACAGCGTGAGCGTGTCGGCCGCGTTCTTCTCGCCCAGCCATTCCTGCAGCTGGTCGTTGAGCCACCAGGTGGCCTCCATTCCCGCCATGATCGCCTGCATGTTCAGGGGATCACCGAGGACTCGCTTGTGCTCCTGGAAGGCCTCCAGCAGGAAGTCGAACAGCGCCGGCCCGGTCAACGTCGCGATGTCGCGCCGCAGGGAGGCGATGGACGCCTGACTGCGCTCGATCAGCCCGGTGACGATGGCCGGATCGGTCTCGAGCGAGGCGGACGCGCCGCGGACCGGTGGCCCACCGGGACCCTGGGCGGGCCCTGCCTCAGGGAGAGTCGGGAGGAAGTCACCGCGATCGATGACGGTCTCCACCGCGTCCCTCATCAGCAGATCGGATTTCCCCGCGACGTCCAGGAAGCCGGCGCGGCGGGCCGGCGAGGCCACCAGCGCAGTGGCGTCGACGAACAGCCTCCCGCCGGCCTCGAGCATCGGCGCCATGGCCGTCAGCTGCCACATGGAGATGCCCAGCGGCTTCATCGGGTCGGTCATCATCTGCTGGTGGCCGACGGACAGGTAGACGTGGTTCTCCTGGTCGCCGGTCTCGGGGATCGGGAACAGGGTGGTGATCGGCCGGCTCTGAACGATCTGGAAATCGTCGTCGACCAGGCACCATTCGATGTCCTGCGGGCGGCCGAAATGCGCCTCGATCCGCCGCCCGAGTTGCACGAGCCGCACGACCTGCGCATCAGTCAGCGCCGGCTGCACCTGCTCCTGCGGGTCGATCGCCAGTACCTCCGTTCCGCCGGTCGGCAGAGCGTGAATGGCGAGCATCTTGGCGGCGACCGTCTTGGCGATGACCTCGCCGTCGCGCACCTTGAAGACGTCCGGGTTCACCAGGCCGGAGACCAAGGCCTCGCCGAGGCCGAAGCCGGCGTCCACGGCGGCGACCTTCCGGTTGCCCGTGACGGGGTCGGCCGTGAACAGGATGCCGGCCGCCTGCGAGAAGACCATCTGCTGCACGACCACGGCCATGGTGACCGACCGGTGGTCGAAGCCGTTCCGCAGGCGGTAGGTCACCGCCCGCTCGGTGAACAGCGACGCCCAGCACCGGCTGACGTGCTGGAGGATCGCCGCCGGACCAACGACGTTCAGGTAGGTATCCTGCTGGCCCGCGAACGAGGCCGTCGGCAGGTCCTCTGCCGTCGCGCTGGATCGGACGGCGTACGCCGCTTGCTCGCCGACTCGTGCGAGCGCGTCGGTGACCGCGGCCGCCAACTCGTCGGGGATGGCGACCCCTTCGAGCGTCTGACGGATCTCCGCGCTGAGCGCGCCGATCGCCTCCCGGTCGTCCGGGTTCAGGCGCGACAGCTGATCGAGCCGATCGTCGATCGACGGCGCTTCCGCCATGATCCGCCGGAAGGCGTCCGTCGTCACGCAGAAGCCGGCCGGCACGCGGATGCCTTCGATCCGCGACAACTCCCCCAGGTGCGCGCCCTTGCCGCCAACGACCGCGACCTGCCGCTCGTCAACCTCCTGAAGATCCAGCACGTACTGCGCGATCACTGCGATACCTCCGAGGTAGCCATGCTCCGGTCGGCAATCATGAGGCACCACCCGGGCCTTGCCGCAAGCCCACCAGTGCGCTATAACCTGAAAATGCAAGGAGATCCTTCTCCTTGCATTTTCTTTTGCCGTCCGCCGCGAAGGTCGTCCGGCTAGAGAGGCCTCAGCCGGGCGCGGAGGAAGTCTTGCTCGGTCTGGTTGGTGGTGAGGTCGAGGGCGGCTTGGTAGGCGGCGCGGGCCTCGGGGCGGCGGTCGAGACGGACCAGCAGGTCGGCCCGGATTGCGTGGAAGAGGTAGTAGGAGCCGAGGTCCAGGTCGTCGATCAGGTCGAGCGCGGCTGACGGACCGTCCACCTCAGCGAGCGCTACAGCTCGGTTGAGGGCGACGACGGGGCTCGGCGCGATCACGAGCAGGTGGTCGTAGAGCTGGAGGATCTGCCGCCAGTCCGTCTCGGCGGCGGTCGCCGCATCACTGTGTACGGCGTTGATCGCGGCCTGGAGCTGGTACGGGCCGGGCTGGTTGCGGCGGAGGCAGCGTCGTACCAACTCCTGGCCTTCGGCAATCAAGGTGTGGTCCCACAGCGCTCGGTCCTGGTCGGCGAGCAGGACCAGTGAGCCGTCGGATTGCACGCGGGCCGGACGGCGGGACGCTTGCAGGAGCATCAGGGCGAGCAGGCCCACGGCCTCGGGTTCGTCGGGCATGAGCTCGACCAGCAGCCGGCCGAGGCGGATCGCCTCCGCGCAGAGTTCGTCGCGGACGAGGGCTTCGCCGGACGAAGCGGCGTACCCCTCGTTGAAGATCAGGTAGACGACGGCCAGGACACCGCGGACGCGCTCGGGCAGGTCGGCCTCGTACGGCACCCGGTACGGGATCCCGGCGGCGCGGATCTTCGCCTTCGCGCGGACCAGCCGCTGCGCCATCGTCGGCTCCGGCACCAGGAACGCGTGCGCGATCTCGGCCGTGGTGAGCCCGCCGAGCATCCGCAGAGTCAGGGCGACGCGGACGTTGAGCGCTAGGGCCGGGTGGCAGCAGGTGAAGATCAGCCGGAGGCGGTCGTCCTGCACGACGCCCTCCTCCACCGGTTCTTCCTCGGCCTGCAGCAACTCGGCCTGCAAGGCCGCCTGGGCATGCTTGTCCGCACGCACCGCCTCACGCCGCAACCGGTCGATCGCGCGGTTCCGGGCGGTGGTGATGATCCACCCGGACGGGCTCGGCGGTACGCCGCTCGCCGGCCACTTCTCCACCGCCGCGGCGAACGCATCCTGGACGGCGTCCTCCGCGATCTCCAGATCGCCGAACACGCGCGTCAGTACGGCGACCGCCCGCCCGTGCTCGGCCCGGAAGACCCCGGCGATGTCCACACTCACGACACGAACGGACGAACTTCTATCGACAGCGGTTCGAGCACCCGGGCCAGCCGCCGCGACCACTCGAGCGCGGCGTCCAGGTCATCCACCTGGATGACGGTGAAGCCACCGAGGTGCTCCTTGCCCTCAGTGAACGGACCGTCGGTAATCAGCACCTCGTCACCGGACGCCTTTAGCACGGTCGCGGTCTCCGCCGGATGCAGCCCGGCGGCGAACACCCAGACCCCAGCCGCCTGCATCTCCTCGTTCAACGCATTCAGCTCACGCATGATCGGCTCGAGAAACTCGTCCGAGGGCGGCGGTCCGTCAGGCTGGTAGATGCTGAGCAGGTACTGGTTCATCTCGACCTCCTGATGAGTGGTGTCACCACCTACACGAACGGTCTCATCCCGGATCGACAGGTAGCGACACGGTAATCTCCAGGCCGCCGCCCTGCCGAGGGGTTGCGGTCACGGTGCCGTTGTGGGCTTCTGCGACTGAGCGGACGATCGACAGGCCCAGACCTGCGCCCTTGCCGCCGACCAGGCGTTCGGCGCCCAGGCGGTAGAAGGGCTTGAAAAGGGATTCGACCTCGTACGGCGGGATGTCGGGGCCGGTGTTGGTGACCACGACCTCGACTCGGTCGCCGACGGTCTTGCTGACTGCTCGCACCCAGCGGTCGCCCTCGGACAGGTTGTGGCGGATACCGTTCTCGACCAGGTTGTGGACGAGGCGTTCCAGCAGCAGGGCGTCGCCCTGGGTCGGAGCGTCGCCCGGTCCGCGGATCAGCTCGACGCCGACTGCCGAAGCCTCGGCTGAGAGTTGGCCGGCGACGTGGTTGACGATGTCGCCAAGGTTGACCGGGTAAACAGTTGTGAGCTGCTTCTCCGAGTCGGCCAGGATCAGCAGGCCGTCGATCAGCTGCTCGTGCCGGGCGTTGATCGTCAGCAGGCTCTCGCCCAGTTCCTTGACGTCGCCGGACGCCGTACGCCGGTGCATCGCCACCTCGACCAGCGCTCGGCCGAGGGTGAGCGGCGTACGCAACTCGTGGGAGGCGTTGGCGACGAACCGGCGCTGGCCGTCGAACGAGTGGTCCAGCCGCTCGACCATCGTGTCGAAAGCATCCGCCAGGTTCTTAACCTCGTCGTCAGGTCCCCGCAGATCGATCCGCTCGTGCAGGGAAGCCGGTGACGCGGCAATGCGTCGTGCGGTGTCGGTGACCCGGTGCAGAGGGGCCAGCACCCGTCCGGCGACCAGCCAGCCGAAACCGGCCGCCAGCCCGCCGACGACGACCAAGGCGATGCTGCCCTGGGTGAGCAAGGACTTGATCGCCGCCTGGCGTACCTGCTCCCTCTGCTCTTGCATCGCTTGCTCGGCTGCTGGACCGGTGAGCACGTCGCCGTCCTTGTTCAGGACGAACACCTGGTTGGGCAGCCGCGGCGTCGGGCTGGCGGACGGCGTGCCCGGGGAAGGCGTTCCGGCGCTCGCCGGTGGGTTGAGGTACGTGCCCTGCACCAAGACGCGGTAGCCGCCGTTGAGGTTCTGGCTGAACAGCAGGTAGGTGACACCGAGCAGGAGCACACCGGCCACCATGAAGAGCCCGGCATAGATCAGCGTCAGCCGCCCGCGCAGCGTCAGCCGCTTCATGGGATGCGGTAGCCGACCCCGGTGACGGTCTCCACCAGCCCCGGCTCCCCCAGCTTCCGCCGAAGCTTCAGGATGGTCAGCCGGACCGCCCCGGTGAACGGATCCACGTGCTCGTCCCATGCCTTCTCCAGCAGTTGTTCGGCCGAGACGGTCGCGCCGTCGGCTCGCAGTAGTTCCGCCAGTACGGCGAACTCCTTCTTCGACAGCGGTACGTACCGCCCGTCCCGGAACACCTCGTGCCGCGCCGGGTCCAGGGTCACTCCGGCACGACGCAGTACGGGCGGATCCGCAGGACGACTCCGCCGCCCGAGGGCAAGCACCCGCGCGGCCAGTTCGGCGAAGGCGAACGGCTTGGTCAGGTAGTCGTCTGCGCCCAATCCCAGTCCCTCCACCCGGTCGGTGACAGCAGCCGCAGCCGTCAGCATCAGCACCCGGGTGGCCGACCCGGACTCCACCAGCCGCCGGCACACCTCGTCACCGTGGACGACGGGGATGTCACGGTCGAGCACGAGTACGTCGTACTCGTTCACCGTCAGCCGTTCCAGCGCGGCACCACCGTCGCCGGCCACGTCGACGGCATGTGAGTCGTCCCGCAACCACTCCGCGATCGCTGCCGCCAGCAACGGTTCGTCCTCGACCACCAGAACCCGCACGCCACCCATGATCCCCGACGCCGGTGTTTCCTCCGTGTTATCGCGCCTGGAAACGGCACGGAAACGGCCCGCGGCGAAGGCTTGCCTCCCAAACGACTCGAAGGAGACAAGCGTGCTGTACGAGATTTCTCGGGGCAAGACCACCCTGGCCGCGGCGATGTTTGCGGCCGCCGTACTGCTGACCGGCTGCGGCTCGGAGGAACCCGACAACCAGGTGGCGTCGGGTACCGGGGCGCAGGCGCAGGAGACCGCTCCCAGCAGCGCGCCGCCCAGCCTGAGCCGGGACGAGATGGCGATCAAGTTCACCCAGTGCCTGCGGGAGCAGGGCCTGAACGTGCCGGACCCCGAGCCGGGCAAGGGTCCGATGCTCAAGTTCGACAAGAACTTCGGCGTCGGCAGGGAGCAGGTCGACAAGGCGATGGAGGCCTGCAAGCAGTACAACCCGCAGGGCCAGGGCACGCCGAACCCGCAGCAGGAGGAGAACGGCCGCAAGTTCGCCGAGTGCATGCGGAAGAACGGCGTGGAGAAGTTCCCGGACCCCAAGCCGGGTCAGCGCGGCATCATGATCGGCCCGGGTGTCGGTGACGACCCCGACTTCCAGAAGGCGCAGGACGCCTGCCAGCCCATCCTGGCAGGTAAGTGATGCGTCGAGCTTTGACCGCTGTGGTCGTCCTGGCCGCCGGAGGGGCAGCGAGTGCCTTCCTGGTGAACCGGGGCGACACCAGCCAGGCAGCAGACCAGACAGCCGCCGCAGTCCCCGTCAACACCGCCAAAGTCGCGCAGCAGACGCTCAAGGACACCGAGACGGCGGACGGCGAGCTCGGCTTCGGTACGACGTCCGCCGCGGTCAACCGCACCGCCGGAACGATTACCGGCGTACCCGACAGCGGACAGGAGTTCCGACGCGGCCATACCGTCTACAGCGTCGACAACAAGCCCACCACTCTCATGTACGGCGCTCTGCCGGCGTACAGGAAGCTCGCAGACGGCAGCGAGGGTACGGACGTGCTGCAGCTCGAGCAGAACCTCAGTGCGATGGGCTACACCGGCTTCACCGTCGACGACGAGTACACCGACGCCACAGCCGAGGCCGTCGAGGAGTGGCAGGAGGACCTCGGCCTGGACGAGACAGGTGTCGTTGAGCTCGGCAGTGTCCTGTTCGCACCGGGTCACATCCGGGTGGACAGTGTGGAGGCGCAGGAGGGCACACCGATCGGCCCGAATCAGAACATCCTCACCTACACCGGCACCACGAAGGCCGTCACCGTCCAGCTCGACGCCGCGGACCAGCGCCTCGCGAAGCCGAACGCGAAGGTCGACGTCACCCTCCCGGACAGTGCCACCGTGCCCGGCCGGGTGGAGAACGTGTCGACGGTGATCATCCCGGCCGAGAGTCCGGACAAGGACCCGGAGACCAAGGTCGAGGTGATCGTTGCCATCGACAACCAGAAGGCGGTGGCCGCCTGGTCACTGGCCTCCGTCGACGTCACCTTCACCGCGTCGGAACGCAAGAACGTGCTGACCGTCCCGGTGTCCGCGCTGGTCGCCCTGCGCGAGGGCGGTTTCGGCGTCGAGGTCTCCGACGGTACGGCGTCACACTACGTGCCGGTGAAGACCGGGCTGTTCGCCGGCGGGCAGGTCGAGATCAGCGGGACCGGGATCAAGGCCGGCACAGTGGTGGGGATCCCGAAGTGATCGAACTGACCGAGGTGACCAAGGTGTACCCGGGCGGTGTCGCGGCCCTCGGCGGGGTCAGCCTGCGGATCGACCGCGGCGAACTGGTCGCGATCGTCGGACCGTCCGGCTCGGGCAAGTCGACGATGCTCAACGTCCTCGGCACCCTGGACCGGCCGTCCACCGGCACGGTCCGGATCGACCGGTACGACGTGGCGCGGTTGACCGACTCGGGTCTGTCCGCGTTGCGGGCGACCCGGATCGGGTTCGTCTTCCAGCAGTTCCATCTGGCAGCCGGCACCCGGGCAATAGACAACGTGGCGGACGGGCTTCTGTACTCCGGTTTGCGGCCGTCCGTACGACGGAAACGCGCGGCGGCCGCCTTGGAGCGGGTCGGACTCGGACATCGGATGGACCACGAACCGCATGAGCTCTCCGGTGGTGAGCGGCAACGGGTCGCCGTGGCCCGGGCGGTCGCAGGTGAGCCCGCCGTACTGCTGGCCGATGAACCGACAGGCGCGCTGGACTCAGCCTCGGGTGCAGGGGTGATGCAGTTGCTGCGCGATCTGCACGCGGCCGGTACGACGGTTGTCATCATCACGCACGACCGCGACATCGCGGCGTCGCTCCCCCGGCAGGTCCGGATGCGCGACGGCCGGATCCTCGAGGAGGTGCTCTCGTGACCGGCTCGCACGGGAACGCCGAACTGAAGCCGGCGAAACTCTGGCCGCGCGACGTCGTCCGGGTCGGGGCGGTCGGGCTGCGGACGCGGCCGATGCGGGCCTTCCTGTCCGCACTGGGGATCGCGATCGGGATCGCGGCGATGGTCTCGGTGGTCGGCATCTCGTCCTCGTCGCGGGCCGAGCTGGACGGCCAGCTCGATGCCCTGGGCACCAATCTGCTGACGGTCGCGCCGGGCACCCGGCTGACCGGCGAACAGGCCCAGCTACCGCTCACCGCGGAGGCGATGGTCGGCCGGATCGCGCCGGTCCAGGCACAGTCGGCGGTCGGCCGGGTCGACGACGCATCCGTCTACCGGAGCAAGAAGATCCCGGCGGTCGAGACGAACGGAATCATCGCGTACGCCGCCCGGACCAACCTGCTGGACACGATCGGCGCGGTGGTCCGCAGCGGCAAGTGGATCGACACGGCGACCGGCCGCTACCCGGCGACCGTGCTCGGGGCGAGCGCCGCCGAGCGGCTCGGGATCACCCGCGCGGGTCCGGACACGCAGGTGCTGATCGGCAACAAGTGGTTCACGGTGCTCGGCATCCTCGAGCCGGCGGCACTGGCTCCGGAGCTGGACAGCGCCGCGCTGATGGGCTGGCCCGCGGCGGAGAACACGCTGGACTTCGACCAGCACCCGACCACCATCTACACCCGGTCGGCCGACGCTCAGGTGGAGGCCGTGCGATCGGTGCTCGGGGCAACGGCCAACCCAGAGGCGCCGAACGAGGTCGAGGTGTCCCGGCCGTCGGACGCGCTCGCCGCGAAGCAGGCCGCGGGGGAAGCGTTCACCGGGCTGCTGCTCGGGCTCGGCGCGGTCGCGCTGCTCGTCGGCGGCGTCGGGGTCGCGAACATCATGGTGATCTCGGTGCTGGAGCGTCGGGCGGAGATCGGGTTGCGGCGGTCGCTCGGCGCGACCCGGGGTCAGATCCGGACCCAGTTCCTGACCGAGTCGCTGCTGTTGTCCGCACTCGGCGGAGTCGGCGGAGCGATCCTCGGATCCGGGGTCAGCGGGGGTTATGCGTCGTACCAGAACTGGCTGACGGTGATCCCGCTGTGGGCCCTGGCCGGCGGGATCGCGGCCACCCTGGTGATCGGCGGCCTGGCCGGCCTCTACCCGGCGATCCGAGCATCCCGGCTGTCGCCGACCGAAGCCCTGGCAACCCCTTAGAAACTGGCAACCCCTTAGAAGATGGTGACCCCGATGCCGGTGAGCGCGAGCTGGAGCAGCGCCACCGGCACGAGGGCCTGCCAGGCGAGCTTCTGCAACTGGTCGGCGCGCATCCGCGGGAACGAGACCCGCACCCAGATCACCACCAGCGACACGAACGCCACCTTCAGGATCGACCAGATCCAGCCGATCGAATCCGGCCCGGGCCCACTCCAGCCCCCGAGGAACAACACCGTGGTGAGGCCGGCCAGGACGACGATGCCGGCGTACTCGGCCAGCAGGAACATCGCGAACCGGAGGCCGGTGTACTCGGTGTACGGGCCGAAGATGACCTCGGAGTCCGCGACCGGCATGTCGAACGGCGGCCGCTGCAGCTCGGCCAGTCCGGCGATGAAGAACACGATCAGGCCGGGCAGCTGCCAGAGCAGCCACCACGGGTTCCACGCCTCCGCGATGCCGGTGAGGCTCAGCGAACCCGCCGCGACCGCGACGCTTGCCGCGGTGAGCACGAACGGCAGCTCGTAGCTCATCAGCTGCGCGGCGACCCGGAGACCGCCGAGCAGGCTGTACTTGTTGCCACTGCCCCAGCCGGCCATCAGCGAACCAAGCACGCCGATGCTCATCACGGCCAGCACGAAGAACAGGCCGGAGTCGAGGTCCGCGCCGACGATGCCGGGGGCGAGCGGGATCGCGGCCATCGCGGCCAGGTAGGGCAGGATCGCGACGATCGGGGCCCACTCGAACACGCGCCGGTCCGCGGCGGCCGGGACCACGCTCTCCTTCTGCACGAACTTCACGCCGTCCGCGACCAGCTGGGCCCAGCCGTGGAACGCCCCGGCGTACATCGGGCCGAGCCGCGACTGCATGTGCGCCATCACCTTGTGCTCGGCCTGACCGACCAGCAGGGGCGCCACCAGGAAGGCGACCACGACGCCCACCACCCGCACCACGAACTCGACCATGACGGCACCCTACCGACTCCGACTTGACCTCAACCAAGGTTCAGGCCGAAGGGTGGGGTGTGTTACCTAGCGAAGGAGCTTTAGCAGATGACCACCGTTCTCGTCACCGGGGCCACCGGGCGCGTCGGCCGGCATGTCGTGGCCGGCCTGCGAGCCGCCGGCGCGACGGTCCGGGCCTTGGTCCGTACGCCGGATCTGGCCGGCCTGCCACCGGACGTCGAACTGATCCAGGGCGACATCTACGACCCAGCCGCTGTACGACGCGCTGCGGCCGATGTGGACGCGGCCTTCCTGTTGTGGCCGTCGTTCAGCGCTGAGGGGGCTGAGCCGATCGTCGCGGAGCTGCCGAAGCGAGTGGTGTACCTGTCCTCGTTGAACGCATCGTCCGGCGGCGTGTGGGGCGATGTCGAGGAGCTGCTGCGCCGGGCGGGCAAGGACTGGACCTTCGTCCGGCCAGGCGGCTTCGCGGTCAACGCACAAGGCTGGGCCGAGGAGTTCCGGACCGGCGACGTCGTCCGGCTGCCGTATCCCCAGGCCGGGCGCTCCCTCATCCACGAGCGAGACATCGCGGCGGTCGCCGTACTCACCCTCCTGAACGACCGGCACATCGGCCAGACCTACGACCTCACCGGGCCCGAGGTCCTGACCCAGGCCGAACAGGTACAAACCATCGCGCGGGCCGTCGGCAAGCAGATGCGGGTCGAGGACCTCTCCCCGGCCGAAGCCCGCCAGGCGATGCTCGATCTGGGCGCTGACCCAGCCCTCGCCGAGAGCTCAGTCACCTACTGGGCCTCGCTGGTCGACAACCCCGAACCAGTCACCACCACAGTCCCCGAACTCACCGGCCGGCCCGCCCTCACCTTCGCCCAATGGGCCGACGAACACGCCGACGAGTTCCGCATTCTCCCCGCGGCGGAACTCGCGAGCTGAAGGGCGGCCCTCTACTTCACCCCGCCAGCGGGAGCTGAAGCCAGCCGCCGATGTCGTGGCGGCCGGCTGTGAGGGCGGCGGCGCGGGCGCCGGTGTTGGCGGCGTGGATGGTGCCGGTGAGGATGCGGGTTCGGTCGGGGAGGGACGCGGCCAGGAGCGTGCTGAGGTGCGGGCCGTAGCCATGGCCTCGATGGGCCGGGGTGAGGATCAGTTCCTGGACGACGTACGTCGGGAGGCCGATGCTGTTCGAGCTGTCGAGGGTCGCCGAAACGTAGCCGGCCCACTCGCCGTTCACGGTGACGTCGAACAGCAGGCCCGCGTCGGCCGCCTCCTGCAGGTCGTCGCGGTCTTGGAGAGCCGCCTGCTGCCGGTGCTACGGGTGAGCGGCGTCCACCGCGTCGTACGCCCGCTGCGCCTCGTCGTAGTGGTCGACACTCGCAGCACGGGTCAGTGCGAGCTCAGGAGGTACGTCGCGAGGCTGCAACTCACTGACCGGCGCAGCCAGGAACCGGCGGTCGGGATGGGTACCACGGATGCGCGGCTCGGCGCTCCACAGGCGGAGATAGCGCGGGTGGTGGATGCCGTAGGCCTTTAGTGCGGCGGTGGCGAGCGCGGGTAGGTCCGTCGTACGGGGTGACCGGCTCATCGGCGTCGCGTCGACGAAAGGTTTGGTGGGATCCAAGCCCTCGAAGCGCATGCTGAGCATGACGCCCATGTCACCGACAGGCACCCAGTGGTTGAGCATCGACTCGGCCGGCTGCCCCGGCGCGAACCGCTGCGGTCGGGATCACGACTCGGGCTCGGCCGCAGGTGGTTGTTCGGTCGCGGGAGGCGCCTCGGCCTGTTTGCGGGTACGGCGTTCCGCGCCGCCTCGGCGAGGTCGGGCCGGGGTGGCCGCCGCCTGAGCGGGCGCCAACGGATCCGGATCGGGTGAGCCGGGCGGCCGCGGACCCCAGGTGTCCGGGTCCGGCACACCGGGCGGCAGCGTGCGCCGCCGGCTGGGCGCACCGTGAGCGGGAGCGTGGTCCGACTCCCCCGGCTCTTTCGCGCCGGGCCAGGGTTTGGCGACCCGGGAGGCGAGGATGAACTCCTTGCGCAACGGGTTGCCCTCGAAGCCGTCGGGAAGCAGCAGCGGAAGAAGGTTCGGATGGTCCGCGAAGGTGATGCCGAACATCTCGTGCGTCTCACGCTCGTGCCAGTTGGCCCCGGCGTACAGGTCGGACAACGTCGGCAGAACCGGCTTGTCCCGCGGGATCAGCGTCCGCACCAGCAGGTGCTCGACGTGCGCCCCGCCCCAGAAATCGGCCAGATGCGACACCACCCGGAACCCGTCGGTGAGCTCGTCGCTGGCGGTCAGAAAGTCGAAGAACGTCAGCCCGACGGCATCGCGCAGCATCTCGTGCGCGGCGACCCACGACTCCGTCGGTACGTCGATCGCCAGCGGACCGAAGCTGTCGGCCTGCGTCGCGGCGATCCCCGCATCGGTCAGCGTCTCGAGGGCGTCCGTGCTCACTGCGGCGTCACCAGGTCGCGGGTGAGCGCCGCCGCGGACGGCTCGTCGTACCGGCTCGTCATGTTCTCGCCGGCGATCTTCTCCTGCAGTTTGAGGATTCCCTGCAGCAACGCCTCGGGCCGCGGCGGGCAGCCGGGCACGTAGACGTCGACCGGGATGATCTGGTCGACACCCTTGGTCACGCAGTAGGAGTCCCAGTACGGGCCGCCGGAGTTCGAGCAGGAGCCGAACGAGATGACGTACTTCGGCTCCGGCATCTGGTCGTAGAGCCGCTTGATCGCCGGCGCCATCTTGTCCGTCACGGTGCCCGACACCACCATCAGGTCGGCCTGCCGCGGCCCGGGCGCGAACGGGATCACCCCGAGCCGGATGAAGTCGTGCCGGCCCATCGACGCGGCGATGAACTCGATCGCGCAGCAGGCGAGGCCGAAGTTGAACACCCAGAGGGAGTACTTGCGGCCCCAGTTCAGCAGGTACCGGACCGGCTCGGGTGCGAGCTTCGCCAGCGCACCCACATCCGGCCGCACGATCGGCAACGGCAGCTCGGTCTGGGCCATGGCCTCAGCCTAGTCCGACAATCTCCTCCGCGAGCACCTCCGGGTATTCCAGCGGCGCGTAGTGTCCGACCCCGTCGACGAACCGGAGCCGTTCGTCGCTGAAGAAGTCGTCCAGCCGATCCGACCACGCCCGGGGGAACAGCGGATCGAACTCGGGCCACAACACCACCGTCGGTACGCCGATCCGGTCGTACCGGGCCGGCGCCGTCTCGGCGGCCGACGTGGCGACCGAGCCCGCGCCCGCCCGGTACCAGTTGATCGATGCCGTGAACGCACCCGGCGCCGAGTAGACCTCGACCAGGTGATCCAGCTCCGGCTCGAACGCGGGCCCGGACCAGTGGGTCCAGAAGTGCCGCAGGTACGACCGGACCGCGTCCGGATTCCCGTCGATCAACTCCTCGATCACCGGCAGCTTGTGAAAGGCCTGGTACCAGAACTCCGCCTGCGCGTGCTCGGAGAACACCCGCTTCCCGATCCCCGGCAACGGCGGCGCCACCACCATGCCGCGGACCAGATCGGGTCTGCTCCGGGCGATCCCCTGCGCGATCCGGCTGCCGACGTCGTACCCGGCGAGCACCGGACGCTCGAGCCCGAGTTCCTCGATCAGCCCGACCACGCTCCGCCCCTGGCCGGCGACGCCGTACTGCGCGGGATCCACCAGCGGCTTGTCCGACTCCCCGAACCCGCGCAAATCGGGCACCACCACCTCGAACCCGCGCTCGACCAGCATCGGCGCCAACCGGCGATAGTCGGTCCGATCGCCCGGCCACCCGTGCAGCAACACCACGCTCGGTCCGTCCCCGTCCCGGTCGTACGCCAGCGTGAACCCGTCCACCGCGCTACTCAGCATGCCGCTCATTCTTGACCACCCACGCGCCCAGGCCTACCGTGATTGAACAGGACTGGACAGGTTCATTCGGTTGGAGACGGCATGGCCGATCAGCTTGAGGTGCGGGGACCGGAGTCGCGGGCGCTCGCGGTGGAGAGCAACGGGCTGAACGTGATCGCGGACGAGGAACGGAAGGGCCGGCCCAGTCAGCTGTTCTGGCCGTGGTTCGGGGCGAACGTCTCGGTCCTCGGTCTGAGCTACGGCGCGTTCGCGCTCGGGTTCGGTATCTCGTTCTGGCAGGCGCTGATCGCCGGCCTGATCGGCATCGTGTTCTCGTTCCTGCTCTGCGGGCTGATCTCGCTGGCCGGCAAGCGTGGTTCGGCGCCGACGATGGTGCTCAGCCGGGCCGCGTTCGGCGTCCGGGGCAACAAGCTTCCCTCGCTGGTGTCCTGGTTGCTGACGGTCGGCTGGGAGACGGTGCTGACCATCCTGGCGACCCTCGCGACCGCGACGGTGTTCGAGCGGCTCGGCTGGGGCGGCGGCGATCTGACCAAGCTGATCGCATTGCTCGTCGTCGGCGTACTGATCGTGGCTTGCGGCGTGCTCGGGTTCGACCTGATCATGCGGGCGCAGACCGTGATCACGATCGTCACCGGCGTCCTCACCATCGTGTACATCATCCTGGTCGCCGACCAGATCAACTGGACCACGGTGTCCGGGCTGCCGAGCGGCTCGAGCCAGCAGATGATCGGCGCGCTGGTGTTCCTGATGACCGGCTTCGGGCTCGGCTGGGTGAACCTGGCCGCGGACTACTCGCGCTACCTCCCGCGGCAGTCGTCCGGCGCCGGCGTGGTCGGCTGGACCACCTTCGGGGCGTCCGTCGCCCCGGTGATCCTGTTCGGCTTCGGACTCCTGCTGGCCGGTTCCTCGACCGAGCTGAGCAGCGCGATCGCCGCCGACCCGATCGGTGCCCTCGCGGAGGCGTTGCCGACCTGGTTCCTGGTCCCGTTCGTGCTCGTCGCCGTCCTCGGCCTGGTCGGCGGCGCCGTCCTCGACATCTACTCGTCCGGCCTGGCCCTATTGTCGCTCGGACTGCCTGTACCCCGGTACGTCGCCGCGTTCATCGACGGTCTGGTGATGATCGCCGGGACCGTCTACGTGGTCTTCTACGGCGACGAGTTCCTCGCCGAGTTCCAGGGCTTCCTGATCACGCTCGGCGTCCCGGTCGCGGCCTGGTGCGGCATCATGCTCGCCGACCTCGCGACCCGCCGGCGCGACTACGCCGACGCCGACCTCTACGACCCGCGCGGCCGGTACGGCGACGTGCGATGGCTGCCGGTGATCACCATGATCGTTGCCACCGGCATCGGTTGGGGCCTGGTCACGAACACGCTGGCGTCCTGGCTGACCTGGCAGGGGTACCTGCTCGAGCCGTTCGGTCTCGGCGGCAAGGAAGGGGCCTGGGCCTACGCGAACCTGGGTGTGCTGTTCGCCCTGGTGGCCGGCTTCGTCGTCCAGTTGGCCGGCGGGAAGTCCGCCGTACGCAAGCAGGAAACGGTGGCGTGATGGCGCCGGTTCTCGCGCTGATCGACCTGCAGCGGATCTTCGCCGCCCCGGACTCGGCCTGGGCCGCGCCGGAGTTCCAGCGGGTGGTCAAACCGGCACGGCAACTGGTCGACCTGCTCTCCCCGAAGGTGATCTTCACCCGGTTCGTGGCACCGGAGAAACCAGCCGGTTCCTGGGCGACGTACTACGAGGTCTACCCGTTCGCACTGCAGCCGCCGGACTCCGAGGACTACCAGTTGGTCGACGAGTTCAAGGGTGTGCCGACGCTGGACAAACCCACGTTCGGCAAGTGGGGTCCCGAGCTCGCCGAGGCGGTCGGGCCCGGCGGGCACCTGGTCCTTGGCGGCGTGTCCACGGACTGCTGCGTGATCACCACCGCGCTCGCCGCGGTGGACGCGGGGATCTACGTCCAGGTGGTCGAGGACGCCTGCGCCGGCGGCGACGCGGAGAGCCACCAGAAGGCGATCGACATCATGCGGCTCTACTCGCCGATGCTGGAGATCGTCACCGTCGACCAGGTCCGCGCGCTGAACCAGTGAGCCGCCGATGCCCGAGATCGCACTGAAGCACGAACGGATCGCGGCCGTCCTGGCCCGGGAGATCCGTTCGGGCCTGGTACGGCGGGGTGCCCAACTGCCCGGCGAGATCGAACTCGCCAAGCGCTTCTCGGTCAGCCGCAACACGGTCCGCTCGGCGCTCGCCGTACTGACCGAGGACGGGCTGATCACCACCCGGATCGGCAAGGGGTCGTTCGTGCTGTTCGACGGGCGACCGCTGGACGGCCGGCTCGGGTGGACGCACGCGCTGGCCGAACAGGGTGTCGAGACCCGGATGCGGACGGTGAAGATCGCCCTCGTACAGGACCCGGACCTGGCCGATCGGCTCGGCCTCAAGGCGCCGGACGTGATCGTGATCGAGCGGCTGCGGCAGCTCGCGACCGGCGCGGCGATCTCGATCGAACGCAGCCGGATCCCCGCGCTGAAGTCCTTACGCGACCTGCCCGACCGGGGGCTCGAGAACGGCTCGATCACGGCCACCCTGCACCGCGCCGGGTTGCACCTCGATCACTGTGAGCAACGACTCCGCGGCCGTCCGCTGGATGCCGCCGAGGCCGAGCTGCTTGGCCGCCCGGAGGGGACCTGGTTCCTGCACACCGAGCGGACCAGCTTCACCGCCGACGACAGCTTCGCGGAGTACGCCGACAGCCTGCTGGACCCCGAACATTTCGAGCTAAGTCTCAGCTACGGCCACTAAGGCCGCCCGCCCTGCGGGCGTAGGGAGTTGTGCCGATGTGGCCCCCCTCCTCAGGCGAGCACTGTCTAGTCATCGACAAGCTCCCCGGAGGAGACATGTTCTACCACACGACCGACTCCGTCCAGGCAGAGATCAAGTACCGGCAGGAGCGGCTCAAGCGCGACTACCAGCGCCCGTCCTGGTTCCAGCGCAAGCCCAAGGAGCAGGCCCCTGAGCCTTGCGCTCCCGAGCTCCGCGCCCGCCCCGCGACGTGAGCCCCCGTAGTCCCCCACCCCCCGGCGCGGCCGGCTCTCCCCAGGAGCCGGCCGCGCCGCCTCGTTTCAGGGGTCCCTAGGCGGTCCGTACGCCGTACCCGGACTCCCTAGGACCCCCTAAGGACCGGAGATAGGGAGGAGTTCCGATGTGGGGCTCCACCTCAGACGAGCAGATTTGAGGCATCGGCAGGAAGCCGACAGACACCAGGAGGAACACCAGATGTTCACCAACGAATCCGTCAAGGCGGAGGTCGACTACCGCAGGGAGCGCCTCAGCCGCGACTTCCGGCAGCACCGGAACACCCGGACCCGCCGGAACCTCGTCCACCTGTTCAGCCGGAAAGCCTGAAGGGAGGCACACCATGTTCATGACACCTCAGTCGATCAAGGCAGAGACCACCTACCGCCAGGAGCGGCAGTACCGGGCGGCGACCCGCCGGGAGCGCGCGGAGCGCACCCCGCGGCCCGAGCCGCGGCGCACTCGCCGGGCCCTCCGACCCACCACCGCGGCATGACCGCCGGGACCGCCGTCCCTGACCCGATAGCACCGGTCAGGGACGGCGTTTTCGTTGCCACGGGCGACCACCGGAAGGGCTGCCGTCGATTTGTGTCGGCTTCAGGGGCGAAGATGGACGACGTGCCCTGGACTACGACACCTCTCGTCGGCCGCTCTGCCGAGATGGCCGCCCTGCTCAGCGCCGTCGACGACGCCAGGACGCGTCGCGCCGGCGCCGTCCTGCTGTCGGGTGACGCCGGCGTCGGCAAGACCCGGCTGCTGGACGAGGTGGCCACCGGTGCGCACGAGCGCGGTTTCGGCGTCCTGGTCGGGCACTGCACCGATTTCGGCGACGCCGGCCTGCCGTACCTGCCGTTCACGGAGATCTTCGGCCGGCTGGCCGGTGACCGGCCCGACCTGGTCGAGAGCGTGCTGACCAACTTCCCCGCGATCGGCCGGCTGCTGCCCACCCACCGCCTGATCGGCGCCCAGCCTGTGCCGCAGGAGGGCCAGCTGGATCGGGGCGCCCTGTTCGACGCCGTCCTGGGCGCGTTCACCGCGCTGTCCACCAGCGAGCCGCTGCTGGTGATCGTCGAGGACGCGCACTGGGCCGACGACTCGACCCGGGACCTGATCGGTTTCCTGATCACCCGGCTGACCTCACAACGCCTGACCCTGGTCGTCTCCTACCGCAGCGACGACCTGCACCGCCGGCACCCGCTGCGCCGCCCGATCGCCGAGTGGTCCCGCAATCCCCGGGTGCGCCGGGTCAACCTGCTGCCCCTGGACGCCGACGAGTCCCGCACCCTCCTCAGCTCCCTGCTGACCGAGCCGCTGCCGGAATCCGAGGTACGACGCATCCTCGAGCGCGCCGGCGGGAACGCGTTCTTCACCGAGGAGCTGGTCGCCGCGGCCTCGATGGGCGACGGCGAGGCCGTACCGCCGGATCTGGCCGATCTTCTCCTGGTCCGGCTCGACCCGCTGTCCGACGACGCACGCCAGGTGGCCCGGGTGATCGCCGTGGCCGGGCGCCGGGTGCCGCACAATCTGCTGAGCGCCGTGGCCGGACTGCCCGAGCGTGAGCTCGACGTGGCGCTGCGTGAGCTCATCGACGCGCACATCATCGACGTACCGACCAGTGATCGCTACTACTTCCGGCACGCACTGCTGGCCGAGGCGGTGTACGACGATCTGCTGCCAGGCGAGCGGGTCCGGCAGCACGCGGCGTACGTGCAGGCGCTGAAGGACCAGACCGTCGCGGGTACGGCGGCTGAGCTCGCCGGGCACGCCACCCGGTCGCACAACCTGGCCGAAGCCTTCGACGCGCGAGTCCGGGCCGGCGAGGAGGCCATCTCGGTCGCCGCGCCGCAGGAAGCGCTGAAGCACTACGAGCTGGCCCTGGAGCTGTTCCCGAACAGGGCGCCCGAGAGCAGCATCGACAAGACCTGGCTGATCGTGCAGACCGCGACCGCGGCGACGCTGTCCTCGCAGCACCTGCGGGCGCTGAAGATCCTCCGCAAGGCGCTCGCCGAGCTGCCCGCGGACGCGCCGAAGCTGCGGCGGGCTCAACTGCTGCTGCCGCTGGCCGAGATCGCGCTGATCATCGACCAGGACAAGGAAGCCAACGAGGCGATCTCGCAGGCGCTCAAGCTGGTCAACGACGAGCCGGCCAGCGTGTTCAAGGCGCACGTCGCGTCGCTCTATGCCCGGGTCTCGGATGCGATGGGCCGGCCGATGGAGGCCGAGCGGTGGGCGCTGCGCGCGCTGGAGATCGCCCGAGAGGCCGGTCAGGAGGCCGCGATGGGCGACGCCGGGATCACCCTGGCCGTGCTCCGGCGGCGGGCCGGTGACCCGATCGGAGCGGTGCGACAGCTCGAGGAGGCCGCCGTCCGGGCGCAGTTGGCGGGAGACGCCTCGGCGGAGGTGCGGAGCCGGTTCCTGCTCGGCTCGACGCACTACGAGCAGGGCGACCTGCAGAACGCGAAGGCGGCACTGGCGCTCGCGATGAAGCGCGCCGGCGAGCTCGGCCGGCAATGGGCCGTGTACGGGTTCGACGCGCGACGGATGCTCGGGCTGACCCAATTCGTCCTGGGCGAGTGGGACGAGGCCGCAGCGACCGTCCGGACGGACTCGATGACGCCGAACGCTTCCGCGGCGGCGCTGCGGGCGGTGGAGTTCGCCGTCCGGGGTGGGCGCGGTGACACCTCGGTCGCGGAGGAGCTGGAGCGGCTGCGCAAGTGGTGGGATCTGGACGTGATGCTGCCGATCATCGGTCTGCAGCCGGCCGTGGACGCCTACCGGCAGCTGGACCAGCCCGCGGACGCGGAGAAACTGATCGCCGATGTGTCCGCGCTGTGTGCGGACGTGTTCCAGGCCGAGTGGTTCATGGCGCGGATCCGGTTCTCGACGCTCGGGCTGCAGGTGTTGTGTCACCGGGCTGTCGGCGAGCCGTCGGCCGCTGCGGAGCTGGTGGCCAAGGGCGCGGAGTTGCTCGCGGCCGGTCACGCAACGGCTGAGAAGGGTCTGCCGCCCGGGCGACTGATGGGTGTCGAGGGTCTGGCGTGGCTGGCGCGGCTGGAGGCGGAGTGGGAGCGGCTGCGGTGGCTGGCCGGGATCGATCCGCCGACGCCGGAGGACCACGTGTCGGTGTGGGAGCGGACGGTGGACGCGTTCGGGTACGGCTACACCTTCGAGCAGGCGTGGTCGCGGGTGCGGTTGTCGGCCGCGCTGCGGGCTGCCGGCCGTGTCGCGGAGGCGAACGAGCAGGCGGCACTGGCTGCCGAGGTGGGTCGTGAGCTGGCGTCGAAGCCGTTGCTGGACGAGAGCGGCGGCGTGGAGGCCGGCGGTGGGGCAGGCAGCCTGACGTCCCGGGAGAACGAGGTGCTCGCGTTGCTGGCCGAGGGGCGTACCAATCGGCAGCTGGCTCGGGAGCTGTACATCAGCGAGAAGACGGTCAGCGTGCACGTCTCGAACATCCTGGCCAAGCTCGGCGTCCGGTCGCGGACGGAGGCGGCCGCAGTCGCCCGCCGCGACGGCCTCCTCGACTGATCAGCCGGCGGCCCTGATCGGTCCGCTGGACCGATCAGGGCTGCTGGATGTCGCCCCTCCCGCGTCGCTCATGTTCGGCGCTGTGCGTGTCCGCCGAACATGAGCGAGCGGTGTGGGCGGAACCCGGGTGTGGGGCCCGGGCGTCTTGGGTCTGTCGCCGGGTCAGCCGTGGCCGCGGCGGCGAAGACTGGCCTCTGCCTCGGCCTGGCGGGCCGTGGCTCGTGCTCTGGCGCGGGCGATGTCGTCACTGGAGAGACCGCTCTCCGTCGGATCGTCCAGCCGGGTGATGTCGGTGAACACGTGCTGAGCGTGCCGCATTCTGGTCACAGCCAGTATCACGACCCCGGTCGCGATCAGCGCGATCACCACCCAGAGTTGCCACGCCATAGCCTCACCGCCCTGTACTCACCCCGTGTCCCCGAGTAATCACCATAGCTGCGTTCTCAGCGATTGGCGACGGTGTGTACGCATTCCGTTATTTCGGCGGGAAACTTCGTGCGTTTTGTTGCCAAATGCAATCACAAAGGGTGACCGGGCAACGATCCGGCCGCCTGGGAGAAAACTACTCTCAGTCACTGCGAGGGGTGAGCCGACCGCCCCGAAAGATGTATGCCGCCCGCCCATCGATGGGTTCACGGAACGCGATCACCTCGTGCACCCCGCGTTCCGGCTCGGCCGCGATCAGCCGGGACTCGTCCAGCGGGACGTACCGGGTCCGGCGCGGCTCCGGCAGCAGCACCTTCGCCGTCTCGCTCGTGGCCTCGTCCAGCACCCAGAACTCGCCGTCCTCCACGCTGACCGTCGCGCTCATCAGGACACCGTCGTACCGTCCGGTGACGAGCTCCGGGGAGATCTCGGCCGGCTCCGACGGCGGCTCCGGCCGTTTCGGCAGTTCGACTCCGGCGGTCTCCCGCAGCACGTGGCCGACCAGTTCGTCGTACAGGGCCGGGGTGTCGCCCCCGTTGGTGAGCAGCGCGACCGCGACGCCCTTGGCCGGGACCAGCCGGAAGTACGCGGACTGTCCGATCGTCCCGCCGTCGTGACCGTAGAGCGGGCCGCCCTCAGCGCTGAAGATCATCCAGCCGAGCCCCAGGTGCTCAGGGAATCCACCCGTCGGCGGTACGTCGACCTGCGGCTCCCACAAGCTGTCGATGGCCGGCCGGTCGAGCAGCGTCGCGTCCAGATAGGCCCGGCCGAAGGCGATCAGGTCGCAGGCGCTCATCGCCAGCAGCGCCCCGGCCGGCGCCATCGCATGCACGAGACTCCAGATCGGCGCGGCCTGCAGCGGCGCACCCGGCTTCGGCGACACATGCCCGTGCGCGGCGCGGTAGAGCAGCGCCTCGTCCGGGATCGTCGCCACGTGCTTCAGCTCCAGCGGTTCGACGATGTGCTCGCGCAGCAGCTCGTGGTACGGCTTTCCCCGCAGTACTTCGGCGATCCGGCCGAGGATGACGAACCCGGCATTGTTGTAGGAGAACCCGGCACCCAGCGGGACCTCCTGCGCGAGCCCGGGGACGACGTCGCGGACGTACAGCTCGACCCCGTCGTCACCGCGGGAGGTCGGCGTGAACGCGTCACCGGAGAAACCGCCGGTGTGGGTCAGCAGGTGCCGCGGTGTGACGGCGGCGGCCGCGCCCTCGTCGGCCAGCTTGAACTCGGGCAGGTAGTCGCGCACCGGCCGGTCGAGGTCGACCTTGCCCTCGGCGACCAACTGCATGATCAGCGTCGTCGTCCACAGTTTGGTGATCGAGCCGACCTGGAAGATCGAGTCGGTGGTCGCCTCGACACCGGTGTTCAGGTTGAGCACCCCGGCCGCCGCCGCGCTCACCTCCCCGTCGGCGAACACCGCGATCGATGCGGCCGGTACGTCGTACTTCCCGATCAGGCGAGCGAGGGTTTCGTCGAGCCAGGTTTGCACGGTGTGTCACTCCTTCGACAGGACGCGGATCAGGTTCGTGCCGAGGACCTTGCGGATGGTTGCCTCAGGCAATCCTCGGCGGAGCAGGGCTTCGGTGACCAGCGGCATCCCGGCCGGTCCTCCCAGACCGGGGACGAACAGCTCGGCGTCCAGGCCCTGGATGATCAGCGGCCGGTCGCAGGCTGGGATCTTCTCGGCGAACACTTCGGCGACGAAGTCGCTGCCCAGCCCGACGTGATCCTCACCAGCGACGTCGACGAGGTGCTCGATGTGGTCGGCCAGGTGATCGACGGTCGGCTTCTCGGCCTCGGTGAGGAAGCCGGCGAAGAAGTTCACGCAGACGACACCGCCGGTCGCGGCGATCCCGCGCACCTGCTCGTCGGTGAGGTTGCGGTGGTGCTCGCGCAAGGCGAACGCGCTGGAATGCGAGGCGACGACCGGCTTGGTCGCCAGCTCGAGGATGTGCTCGACGCCGGCGCGGCCGACGTGCGAGACGTCGACCAGGACGCCGAGCTCCTCCAGCAGACCGACCGCTTCGACGCCGGCGTGGGTGAGCCTGCTGCCGGTGGCGTCCTCACCCGATCCGTCGCCGAGCGCGCTGCGGCCGAAGTGCGTGAAGGAGACCATCCGGACGCCGAGCCGGTGCAGGGTCTGCAGGAGCTCGAGGTCGTTGTCGATCTGCGGACAGCCCTCGAGCGCCAGCACCAGCGCGATCTGGCCGGCCTCGGTGGCCGTGGTCAGGTCGTCGGCCGTCGTACAGAGCACGACCTGGTCGGCGTTGTGGTCGGCGATCTGGTGCGCGGCCTCGATCATCCGCAGCGTCTCGCGCAGCGCCCCTTCCGGCCGGAACTCGTCGTCGATGAACACCGGCAGCACCTGGACATCGATCCCGCCCGCAACCAACTGCGGGATCCACCGCTCACGGAAGTACGCCGCCCACGTTTCCTTCGGCCTCCGCGCCACGAGCATCAGCAAGTCGTTGTGCGCGTCCGCGACCAATGTGTCCCGGTGCAGGTCGTCCATCGAGCCCCCTCAGTCGGCCGGGGTCCAGAGTAGCCTCGGGTCGGTGAGAGTTCTGTCGGCTGCCGATGTCCGCCGTATCGTCTCGATGAGTGCTGCTATCGACGCCGTACGGGATGCGTTCCGGGAGCTGGCCGCTGGGAATTTCGTGTTGCCCGCGCGGCAGATCTTCGGGGACGGGACGGTTCTGGTGATGTCGGCGTACCACTCGCCGTCCGGGACCGCGGTGGTGAAGAAGATCGGCATCGCGCTCGATCAGGTGCCGGCGATCCGGGCCACGGTGATCTGGACCGGCGGCGGTGAACAGCTCGTCGCCGACGGCAGCTCGATCACCACCTTGCGGACCGGCGCGGTCGTCGGGGTCGCCACCGATCTACTCGCTCCGGCCGACGCGTCCCGGCTCACGCTGATCGGGACAGGTGCTCAGGCTCCCGACCAGGTCCGCGCGGTTCTCGCCGTACGACGCATTGCCGCAGTGACCGTCACCGGCCGCTCGGCCGATCGCGCCGCGGCCCTGAGCACGTCACTGACCGCCGAGTTCCCGGACGTGAAGTTCACGCCCAGCACGTCCGTCGACGACGCGATCGCCGATGCCGACATCGTGTGCTGCGCGACCTCGTCGTCCACCCCACTCTTCGAGGCCGACGCGCTCCCGGAACGCGTCCACGTCAACGCCATCGGCGCCTTCCGCCCCACCATGCGCGAACTCCCCCGCGACCTCCTCACCACCGCGTCCATCGTCATAGTCGACCAGCGGGAAGCCGCCCTGGAGGAATCCGGCGAGATCATCGACGCAGTGACCTCGGGCGCCCTCAGCACGGAGGACTTGCTGGAACTCGGCCCCGCACTGTCACAACCGTTGGAACCCACCGGCCGCACCGTCTTCAAGTCCGTCGGCATCGGCCCCCAGGACTGGGCCATCGCCGCCGCCCTCGCGAAGGCCTAGGTGGGATGGCGGACCGCCACACCATCACAATCGCGTCCGCGCGTCCGGCGCGAGCGTGGACGCGACCCGCCGCGTCACATGTGATGGGCCGGCGGTCCGCTCAGGTCCAGCGGAGGACGTCCTTGCGGTAGGCGTAGAGGAGGCCGACCGCGACGAAGGCGAGGAAGATGAACATCTCGATCAGCGTGGCGAAGCCCAGGGCGGCGAAGACGGTGGCCCAGGGGAAGAGGTAGATCGCGTCCACGGCGAAGATCACGTAGAGGTACGCGAACAGGTAGTACCGGATGTGGACCTGGGCCCAGCCCTCACCCACCGGGTCGACACCGGACTCGTAGGTCTTGAGCTTGCCCTCGGTCGGATAGGTGACGGTGAGCGCCTTGTTCAGCGCGAACGCGCCGAGCAGACCGGCCAGGCCCAGGACGACGACCGCCGCGATGACGCCATAGCTCTCCGACACGGACAGCAGCCTAGCCTCGATCCACGGATCGAGGCTTAGTTCGTACAGAGCAGAATCGAGTCGACCGCGACGTACGGGCCGTAGCCGGAGCGGACGTCGGCGACCTGCAACCGCAGCCGGGTGACGCCGAGGATCTTGTAGTTGAGCGAGGTCTCGGTCTCCTGCTTCTGCAGCACCGACGTCATCGCCGTCGTCCGTTGTGCAGCGACGTGCGTACAGTCCCGTCGGTCAGGTTGCCCAGCCAGTTCCGCACGAAGCTGCAGCCGGTCGAGTTGACCTCGCCCCAGACGTACCCGCCCTTGTCCGCCAGCAGATCCGCCTCAGCCCGCCGCGGCCCTTCCTTCGGCGGAACGATGTTGAACTGCGGCGTGGCATTCCCACCCGTCGCGAGCAGCCCCTTCTTGAAGATGCCGCGCCAGACGTAGTGCTTGAAGCTGATCATCGGCGAGATGGCAGCTGCGTACGGCGCTTGTGGCCCGACCGCGATCCGGTAGGTCCGGACCGATCCGGGCTGCACCGTCTTGATGGTGACGCTGGTGCCGGACGAGTACCCGTGGGCGACCTCCTGCCACCGGCGTGCGGACGGGATCCACTGGTGCAGCGGGATCCGGGTGCCCGTCTTCGGCGCCGGCGACAACGTGCCGATCACCGTGATCACGCCCTTGGTCGCGTCCGTGGTCCGGATGCTGTAGATCTTCGCCGTCCGTGCCGCTGCGGTGGCCGATGCCGTGAGCGCAACCGGTGCGGCGGCCGCCGTACTGCCGAGACTCAGCGCACTGTCCGCGGGTGCCGCCGGGGCGGCGCATCCGGTCAGCGCCAGCGCCAACAGTCCGACAATGACACGCCCGACAACATGCACAGGGCGACGGCCCATGGGAGCTCCCAGCAGGTGGATCACAACTTGATGGCGACACCCTGCCGTTTCTCACTCCGGATCGCAAGCGAGCCGCTGCGGAGTGTGACACTGGAGGATTTCGTCGTACCCGACGACGTCCAGCCACTAACACCCGTGTCCCAGGCTGTGGACCACCGGGGCTTCCGCATGGTTCTGTTCTAAGGGCGAACTAATATTGGGGTTATCGCCCTGACTGGGGGGATCGACCTGTCGCCCACGAAGCGGCCGGCCGGCCCAAGCTTCGACTTGGAGATGAACAGAACAGTGACCATCGAGGTCAAGCAGCTCGACCGCGTGGTGATCCGCTTCGCCGGCGACTCCGGTGACGGGATGCAACTCACGGGGGACAGGTTCACAGCGGAAACGGCGTCGTTCGGCAATGACCTGTCGACGTTGCCGAACTTCCCAGCAGAGATCCGGGCACCAGCCGGAACGCTGCCGGGCGTGTCGTCGTTCCAGCTGCATTTCGCCGACCACGACATCCTGACGCCAGGTGATGCGCCGGATGTGCTGATCGCGATGAACCCGGCCGCCCTCAAGGCGAACCTGCGCGACGTGCCGCGCGGCGCCACCCTGATCGTCGACACCGCCGACTTCACCGCCCGCAACCTGAAGCGGATCGGGTACGACGAGAACCCGCTGGAGACCGGTGAGCTCGACGGCTACCACGTCGTACCGCTGAACCTGACCGGCATGACGGTGGAGTCGGTCAAGGAGTTCGGGCTGTCCCGCAAGGACGCGTCGCGGGCGAAGAACATGTACGCCCTCGGCCTGGTGTCCTGGCTGTTCCAGCGACCGGTCGAGTCGACGATCACGTTCCTGGAGACCAAGTTCGCCTCCAAGCCGGACATCCGCGACGCCAACATCGCGGCGTTCCGCGCGGGCTACAACTTCGGCGAGACGGCCGAGGAGTTCTCGGTCCGGTACGAGGTGAAGCCGGCCAGGATGGCCACCGGTACCTACCGGAACATCTCCGGCAACCTCGCGCTGGCGTACGGCCTGGTGGCGGGCGCCCAGCGCGCCGGTCTGCCGCTGGTCCTCGGCGCCTACCCGATCACTCCGGCCTCCGACGTGCTGCACGAGTTGTCCAAGCTCAAGCGGTTCAACGTCACCACGGTCCAGGCCGAGGACGAGATCGCCGGTGTCGGTGCTGCGCTCGGCGCCTCGTTCGGCGGTGCGCTCGGCGTGACCACGTCGTCCGGTCCGGGCATCAGCCTGAAGTCCGAGACCATCGGCCTCGGCGTGATGCTCGAGCTGCCGCTGGTGGTCTGCGACATCCAGCGCGCCGGCCCCTCGACCGGGATGCCGACCAAGACCGAGCAGGCCGACCTGCTGCAGGTGATGTTCGGCCGCAACGGCGAGGCCCCGCTGCCGGTGCTCGCGGCCCAGTCCCCCGCGGACTGCTTCGCGATCGCGATCGAGGCGGCCCGGATCGCGGTCACCTACCGGACGCCGGTGATCGTGCTGTCCGACGGCTATCTGGCCAATGGCTCCGAGCCGTGGCAGATCCCGGTGGTCGAGGACCTGCCGACGATCGACCCGGACTTCACCCTCGAGCCGAACGCCACCAACGACAAGGGTGAGCCGACGTACCTCCCCTACCTGCGCGACCCGGAGACCCTGGCCCGTGCCTGGGCGATCCCGGGTACGGCGGGACTGGACCACCGGATCGGCGGTCTGGAGAAGGAGGACAAGACCGGCAACATCTCCTACGCCCCGGCCAACCACGACCTGATGATCCGCACCCGGCAGGCGAAGGTGGACGGGATCACCGTCCCGCCGCTCGAAGTGGACGACCCGGACGATGACGCGAAGGTGCTCGTCCTCGGCTGGGGCAGCACCTACGGCCCGATCGGCGCCGGCTGCCGCCGGGTCCGCAAGGTCGGCGGCAAGGTCGCGCAGGCTCACCTGCGGCACCTGAACCCGTTCCCGTCGAACCTGGGCGAAGTACTGAGGTCCTACGACAAGGTCCTCGTGCCGGAGATGAACCTCGGCCAGCTGGCGATGCTGCTGCGGGCCAAGTACCTGGTCGACGTGGTCTCGTACGCGCAGGTCAGGGGCATGCCGCTCGGCGCCGCGGAACTGGCCGAAGTGATCGGCAACCTGGTCGAGGAGACCGAGGGCATCGACGACGACGCCCGCCACCTCGGCGAGGCCGCGGCCAGCCTGACGCATGGCGAAGCGCTGCACACCGAGGCGAACGGCCGACCCAACGGCCAGTTGCACCACCAGGAGGGAGCGCGATGAGTACTGTCGATCTCGGCCTGCCGGGTCTGCCCGGAGGCCTGCGCGGCGTACCGGCCGCGACCGAGCCGCAGAACCGCAAGGAGTACGTGTCGGACCAGGAGGTCCGCTGGTGCCCGGGCTGCGGGGACTACGCCGTCCTGGCCGCTTTCCAGGGGTTCCTGCCGGAGCTCGGGATCAAGCGGGAGAACGTGGCGATGGTGTCCGGGATCGGCTGCTCGTCGCGGTTCCCGTACTACCTGTCGACGTACGGCATGCACTCGATCCACGGCCGCGCGCCGGCGATCGCGACCGGTCTGGCGGTGGCCCGTCCGGACCTGAGCGTCTGGGTGGTGACCGGTGACGGCGACGCGCTGTCGATCGGCGGCAACCACCTGATCCACACGCTGCGGCGGAACGTGAACATGAAGATCCTGCTGTTCAACAACCGGATCTACGGCCTGACCAAGGGTCAGTACTCGCCGACCTCGGAGCCGGGCAAGGTGACCAAGTCGACGCCGATGGGCTCGGTGGACAACCCGTTCAACCCGGTCTCGCTGGCGCTCGGCGCGGAAGCGACGTTCGTGGCCCGGACGGTGGACTCCGACCGCAAGCACCTGACGTCGGTACTGCGCGAGGCCGCGGAGCACCGGGGGACGGCGTTCGTGGAGATCTACCAGAACTGCCCGATCTTCAACGACAACGCGTTCGAGGCGTTCAAGGACCCGGAGACCCGGGACGACGCGATCATCCCGCTGGTGCACGGCCAACCGATCCGGTTCGGCACGGACGGCCGCCTCGGCGTGGTCCGCGACGGTTTCGCGTCGCTCGCCGTCAAGGAGGTCGCCGACCTCCCGAACGGCGAGGCCGACCTGGTCGTCCACGACGCCCACACCGACGACCCGGCGTACGCGTTCGCCCTGTCCCGGCTGACCGATGCCGGCGTCCTGCACCGCGCCCCGATCGGCGTCTTCCGCTCGGTCGACCGGCCGGCGTACGACGACATGGTCCGCCAGCAGATCACCACCGCCCAGGAAGCCCAGGGCACCGGCGACCTCCAGGCGCTCGTCACCGGCGCAGACACCTGGACAGTCAACTAACAAAGGCTTGGACGGCTTTCTGAAAGCCGTCCGGGTCTTCGATCCACGGGTAGTGCGCGACACCGTCGAGCACTACCCGTTCTGCGTTCGGCAGCGCCTTCAGCAGGCTGTCCGTGACGGCCGGTGGACGCAGATCCTCGGCGCCGTGGATGAGCAGGGTCGGTCCGGCGATCCGGCGGCAGGCCTCGGCCCGATCCGGCACGGCGCGGAGGGCGGCGAGCAGTGCGTCGGCACAGAGCTGGTTGGGTTCGAAGCGTGGGGTGTTGAGGCGGTTGGCGTGGTCCAGGGCTGTCGACCGATCGGCGAAACCCGTTGAAATACGGGCGATCCAGGGATCGTCGGAGGGTTCGCGGGCGAGGATCTCGGCGACGCGTCGGCGGTACGACGATGGTGGTCCGTCGAGACCGGTGCTCGATACCAGGACCAGGCGACTGATGTGGTCGAGGTGCACCCCGGCGTACTGGAGAGCCAGTGCCGCACCCCACGAGTGACCCATGAGCACGACCTTCGCGTGGCCGGTGCTCTGGCGGACTGTCTCGAGGTCGGCGACGAAGCGTTCGAGGGTGTAGGGCCCGCGGCGATCCGACCGACCGCAGCCTCGCTGGTCCCACCGATGAAGCCTGAACCCAGGCAGCGCGAGATCTTGGAAGACGTCCCACCACCCAGGCCCGCCGTGGACCAGGACGACGGGCGGGCCGTCACCGGTGACCTCGGTCCAGAGTTGGTAGCCGTCGTCAGTCGACAAGTGCGCCATAGACAGCGGCTCGCAGCTCGCGGCGGATGGGGTAACTGGAGGACGGACGCAGCTGGGTCAGGAAGATGACGATGAGTTCGTCGGCCGGGGAGACGAAGAACGCAGTCGAGGCGGCGCCACCCCAGAAGTACTCGCCGGGTGTGCCGATGGTCTGGGCCACGACCGGATCCAGCAACACCCCGAACCCCAGGCCGAACCCCTGTCCCTCGCGGCGCGTCTCCCCGCCGAAGTCGGCCATCGACGCCAGGTCGCGACCGTCCGGCAGATGGTTGGCGGTCATGAACCGCAGCGTCCGCGACCCGATGACCCGGATACCGTCGAGCGAACCGCCGCCGGCCAGCATCCGGCCGAACCGCAGGTAGTCCCCGGCGGTCGAGACCAGCCCGGCGACACCCGACAGGAACGTTCGGGGCCGGGTGTACGCGCTGGTCCGCGGATCGTCGGCGAGCGTGAAGCCTCCGTCGGCGAACGCATAACTCGCGGCCAGCCGGCCGATATTTGCCTCAGGCACCGAAAATCCGGTGTCCGCCATGCCCAGTGGATCGAAGATCCGCTCCCGCAGATAGCTGTCCAGCGGCAGCCCGCTGATCACCTCGCACAACAGGCCGACCAGGTCGGTGGAGATGCCGTAGATCCATCGGGTTCCCGGATCGGCCTGCAACGGCAGCTCCGCCAGCCGCGCGGGCAGCTCCGACAAGGGCTCGTCCGAGTCCATCCAGGTCAGCCCGGCCTCCTGGTAGAGCTGGCTGACCGGATGCTTGCCGTACGGCGCCGCTAGTCCCGAGGTGTGCATCAACAGGTCCCGCACCGTCATCTCCCGCGTGGACTCCCCCGCGCCGTAGACCTTCGGGCGGCCGAGTGCGGGCAGGTACTTCACGACCGGGTCGTTCAGCTGGAACAACCCCTCTTCGTAGAGCTGCATCAGCCCGAGGCTCACGATCGGCTTCGTCATCGAGTAGATCCGGAAAATGGTGTCCGGCCGCATCGCGATCCCGCGCTCGGCGTCCATCGACCCACACGTGTCGAACAGCACCACCCGGTCCCGCCGCGCCACCACGGTCACCGCGCCCGAGTAGCGCCCCGCCGCGACATACCGCCGTACCAGCTCCGACACCCGCGTCATCCCGAGCGAGGACATCCCGACCTCTTCAGGCCCAGCGGTCGACCACATCCAGCCTCCTCGTAACGTTCATTTCAAAATGTAGATCATCTGTTGCAGATGTTACAGGCACCGTTTCCTTGGCCGGCGGGTTAACTTGTCGGGGTGAACGACCGGGTGGTCCTGGTGGTGGCGTACGACGGTGTCGAACTGCTGGACATCGCGTGTGTGACGTCGTGTCTGGATATTGCCAATCGGA
Organism: Kribbella steppae; assembly: GCF_004342025.1. Lineage (GTDB taxonomy): Bacteria > Actinomycetota > Actinomycetes > Propionibacteriales > Kribbellaceae > Kribbella > Kribbella steppae. The sequence continues at coordinate 124,131 of NZ_SLWN01000005.1, forward strand.
TCGGTGCGAGTCCGCCGTACCGGGTTGTGCTGCTGACCTTGGGCGGACGCGCGATCACGTGTGACTCGGGTCTGCGGTTGCAGGCCGATGAAGCACTCGAGCGGTTCAAGGAGCCGTTTGACACGTTGCTGGTGTCAGGCGGGCTCGGGCACGAGAAGGCCGCAACGGATCGCGGGTTGGTCGGTCACGTACGACGGCTTGCCGCGCTGTCCCGTCGGGTCACGTCGGCGTGCACGGGTGCGACCGTGCTGGCGGAGGCCGGCCTGCTGAACGGCCGGCGGGTGACCACGCACTGGATGTATGCCGATCAACTCGCCGCCAACTACCCGGATGTCCAGGTCGACGCCGACCCGATCTACATCAGGGACGGGCACGTCGCGACGTCAGGTGGTGTCACGAGTGCACTGGATCTGACGCTGTCGTTCATCGAGGAGGATCACGGCGAGGCGCTGGCCCGCGGGGTCGCGATGGGGACGGTCGCGTACCTGCAACGGCCGGGCGGGCAGTCGCAGATGAGCATGTTCGTGGCGACCCGGCTGAGCGGCGATCTGCTGGTCCGCCGCATTCGCGACCACATCCACAGCCACCTCAACACCGACCTGAGTACGCCGGCACTGGCCCGGTTCGCCGGCGTCAGCGAGCGGCACCTGTCGCGGTTGTTCCTGACCCACGTGGAGCAGACGCCGGCGCAGTACGTGCGCGGTGTCCGGACCGAGGCGGCCGCACATCTGGTGGTGTCGGCCGAGCTTCCACTCGCGGCGGTCGCGCGGCAGTGCGGCTTCGGATCGACCGAGTCGCTGCGCCAGGCGTTCCTCGATCGGTACGGCGTACCTCCGTCGACGTACCGCCGGGAACGGGCCAGCTGACCGCAGGAATCCGGCAAGCTTCCGCACGGATCCGGACGCGATAGGCCGTCGGCAGACACCTCGGCCGCCGGTGTTCCGCAGGATCGGCCCATGACGAACACGGCAGCGCCTCGCGGCCTGGCCGCCCGGTGGCCGACCGCGCTGGCCCTGGTCACCATCGCCGGTGCACTCGTGCTGATCATCGGGACGGATCGTGAGGCCGAGTTCTTCGGGCCGGCGGTCGCGACGATGGCCGGGATCTACCTGATGGCGTACGCGATCGGGCGGCCGTGGACGGCCTGGGTCGCGTTCGCCGTACTGAGTGTGGTGGCGTCCGTGTTCCACACGCTGGCCGTGGCGGAGGTGTGGTCGGTCGAACCCGGCATCGGGATGGCGGCGGTGCTGGTCGTGCTGTGGTTGTGGGTCGTCGCTCGGCGCAGGTTCACCGAGTCGACGTTCTCGCTGGAGACCGCCGGGATGGTGTTCTTCGGGGCGATCACCGTGCTGGTGGTCGCAACTGAGTCGACGACGGCGATCGTCCTGGCCGGCCTCGGCTGGCTGTGCCACGGCGCGTGGGACGCCTACCACTTCCGCGTGAACAAGATCGTCAACCGCCCGTGGTCCGAGTACTGCGGCGTGATTGATCTAGCGGTCGGCACTTCCCTCCTGATCGCAGCCGCAGCCTGAGGAGATCGCATGACCTGGTTCATCACTGCACTGAAGAAGTACGCCGTCTTCAGCGGGCGGTCCCGGCGCAAGGAGTACTGGTTCTTCGTCCTGTTCGCGGTCCTCGTCTCCGGCGTACTGCGCCTGATCGACACCGCACTCGACCTGACCTGGGGCGACCGGTCGACGTTCGGCATCCTGCAGGCACTGTGGTGGCTCGCCGTACTGATCCCGAGCATCGCCGTCCTGGTCCGCCGGCTGCACGACACCAACCGCAGCGGCTGGTGGTGGTTCCTCAACCTCGTGCCCGTCATCGGCCCGATCGTCCTCGTCATCTTCGCCGCCCAACCCGGCACCCCCGGCCCCAACCCGCACGGCCAGAACCCCACAGCGAGCGAGCTCTCATGACCGACACCGAAGAACGCAACGTCAGAGCGGTGCCACGTCCACCGGTTGTTCCCCGAAGTCGGTCAGGGGCGGAAGACCCAGGGCGATCGCCGCCTTCAGGCGGTCCCAACCGTGCGGGCCGAAGGGTTCTGTGGCGTGGGTGAAGTGGTCTTCCAGGGTTCGTGAGGCCGCGACGGCGGCCTCGTGTTCGGTGTCGTCGATCAGACCGTTCCGGCGGGCCTCGGCCAGGTCGTCCCAGTCCATGGTGCCGATGCTTCCGTCCGGGCGGGAGTACGGGTCGAGTTCGAGGTCGACGTACGTCCACTCGTTGCCGATCAGCACCGGGGGCGTGCTCACGTCCGCGACCAGAACCCCGCTCGGCCGCCAGGTTGCGAACCACCAGCCGTCGCGCGGTACGAGATGCAGCGCGTGTTCACCCGGCCCGCCCGGGCTTGTCTGGGCGACCTCGCAGAAGGCGCCGTCGCCGTCGCGGTGTCGGGAGTGCTGAGGCGTGAAGAGCCAGGTGCCGTATTCGTCCGTCCCCAGCTGGTACGTCGGCCAGAGTCCACATCCCGTGGGGCGTTTGCGCTTCCGGACGAAGGTCGTCGGAGGAGTCACAGCAGGTCGCTCACGGTGTGGATGATCAGGCCGACCAGGGCGCCGACGACAGTGCCGTTGATGCGGATGAACTGGAGGTCGCGGCCGACGTGCAGCTCGATCCGGGCAGCGGCCTCGCGACCGTCCCAGCGTTCGATGGTGTCGGAGATGACCGAGACGATCTCGCTGCCGTACGTGCGGATGACGTACCCGACCGCCTCGGCCGCGCGGGCGTCCACCTTCGCCCGCAGCGCATCGTCGGTCTGGAGTCGTTTGCCCAGGTCCTGCAGGGCCTGGGTCGCACGGACTCGCAGCGTACTTTCGGGGTCGCCGATCGACTCGATCAGCGCGGTCCTGACGGCGTCCCACACCGCAGTGAGACTGGACCCCATGTCCGGGTGCGTCAGCATCCGGGCCTTGAACGTCTCGAACCGGTCCATCATCTCCGGGTCGTGCTGCAGGTCGTCGGCGAGCTGAGTGAGCAGCCGGTCGACCGCCATCCGGGCCGCATGCGTCGGGTTGTCCCGCACGTCGGCCAGCCATGCCAGCGCCTCGCGATGGATTCGGTCGATGACCAGCCGGTCGACCCAGTGCGGCGACCAGCGCGGCGCCCGCGGGCCGACGACCTCGGCCAGCAACTCCCGGTTGTCGCGCAGCCAGTCGTGCGCCTCGACCATCAGCAGGTCGAACAACGCATGGTGTGCGCCGTCGTCGACGACCGACTGCAGGAAGTGGCCGGCGATCGGGCTCAGCGGCTCCTTCACGAACCGCGGCAGCAGCGACCCCTGCACGAAGGCGGTCACATCCTCGTCGCCCAGCCTCGGCAACGCCGCGCCGATGGTCCGCGCGCCCTCGGCCACGATCCGCTCGGCATGGTTGCCGGTGGCAAGCCACTCACCGGCCCGGCGGCTCACCTCGGCGGTCCGCATCTTCTCCGCCACCACTTCCTCGGACAGGAAGTTCTCGGTGACGAACTGCTCCAGGCTCTCGGCCAGGCTGTCCTTGCGGGTCGGCACGATCGCGGTATGCGGGATCGGCAGCCCGAGCGGTCTGCGGAACAACGCGGTCACCGCGAACCAGTCCGCCAGCGCACCGACCATCGCGGCCTCGGCCGCCGCGTTCAGATACCCCCAGCCACCGTCGCGGTGCAGGGTGATCAGATAGACCACCGCCGCGAGCACCAGCAACGACAACGCCACCAACCGCATCTGCCGCAGCCCGCGCCGCCGAACCTCGTCGGCGGCGCTCAAGGTCAATGTCGCCATACCCCGATCTAACCAAGTCGCCGGTGATCACGCCCTCAGGTGACTACCTGAGTCGTCCCCGGCGATCCATCAGTCCGGAGATCAGCGCGAGGATCAGGCCGGCTATGGCGAGGCCGGCGCCGAGCCGGCTCGGCCATTCGTAGCCGTAGCCGGCGGCCAGTACGACGCTGCCGAGCCAGGCGCCGAGGGCGTTCGCGATGTTCAGCGTCGAGTGGTTGAGCGAGGCGGCCAGCGACTGACCTTCGTGCGCGACATCCATCAGCCGGGTCTGCAGCGCCGGGACCAGGATGCTCGCCGAGAATCCCATCGCGAACACCGCGATCAACGCGGTCGGCCTGGCCTGCGCGAGCCACCCGAACGACCCGAGCACGATGGCGATCGCGATCAGGCCGCCGTACAGGCTCCCCATCACGGACCGGTCGGCGAGGCGGCCGCCGACGACGGTGCCACACGTCATGCCGACGCCGTACACGGCCAGCACGATGGTGACCGCGGCCGCGGAGAAACCGGCCAGTTCCGTCATCGTCGGGGCGATGTAGGAGTACGTCGCGAACATGCCGCCGAACCCGACCATGCCGATCAGCAGCGCCATCCACACCTGCGGCCGGGCCAGCGCGCTCAGTTCGCTGCGGACGTTGACGTCACTGCCGACCGGCTGCGGCGTGATCCAGAACCAGACCGCCACAAGCGTCAGCAGTCCGAGTCCGCCGACCGCCAGGAACGCCGCCTGCCAGCCGAATTTCTGCCCCAGCAGCGTGGCCACCGGCACCCCGATGATGTTGGACACCGGCAGGCCGACCATGCTCATCGAGACCGCCCAGGCCCGCCGGTTGACCGGCACCAGCGAGGCGCCGACCACCGCGCCGATCCCGAAGAACGCACCGTGCGGTACGCCGGTCAGGAACCGCGCGGCCATCAGGAACTCGTAGCTGGAGGCAACGGCCGACAACACGTTGCCGAGCACGAAGACCGCCATCAGCCCGAGCAGCAGGCGCTTCCGCCCGGTCCGCGCGCCCAGCGCGGCGATCACCGGCGCACCAACCACGACACCGATCGCGTACGCCGAGATGAGGTGACCGGCGGTGGGGATCGAGATGTCCACCCCGTCGGCGATCTGCGGCAGCAGTCCCATCGTGACGAACTCGGTGGTCCCGATCGCGAATCCACCGGTCGCCAGCGCGAACAACGCGAGTCCGACGTGCCGCGCGGTGGTCCTGCTGTCAGGAGTTACTGAGGCGGTCACACCTGATTGTCGCATTGACCAGCAGACCCGCCACGAGCAGGCAGACCACGTCACCGTTGAGGTCGGGAGATGGCCGTGGGAGCATCCGGCATGGGCAATTTTGGCGACCACCAGCTGGGCATCTACCTGCAGGGCATGTTGCAAGGAACCAGGCCGGAGATCACCACCGATCTGGGCCGGCTGGAGTCCCAAGCGGCCGGGAAGTTGTCGGCCGAGGCCATGGGGTACATCGTGCCGAGCGCCGGCAGCGGTGCGACCGCGAGGGCGAACCTGGCCGCGTTCGATCGCTGGCGGTTGGTGCCGCGGATGCTCCGGGGCAGCACCGAGCGAGACCTGTCCTGCACGATCCTCGGTACGCCGATGCCGGCGCCGGTGCTGATCGCGCCGATCGGCGTACAGACACTGGCCCACCCCGACGGCGAACTGGCGACCGCACGGGCCGCGGACGCACTCGGGTTGACCTACACACACTCGACGCAGGCGAGCCACGCGTTCGAGCAGATCGAGGCGAGCAGCAAGTGGTACCAGCTCTACTGGCCGACCGATCGCGACGTCTGCCTGAGCTTCCTGCAGCGCGCGAAGGCCGGCGGGTACGGCGTTCTGGTCGTCACCCTCGACACCGGGACACTCGGCTGGCGACCGGCCGATCTGGACCGCGGGTTCCTGCCGTTCCTCAAGGGCGAAGGGCTGGCGAACTACTTCAGTGACCCGGCCTTCCAGGCGAAGCTGGTCAAGCCGGTCGCGGAGGACCCGGCCGCGGCGGTGATGCACTGGGCGCAGATGTTCCCGAACGTCGGGCTGAGCTGGGACGAACTGTCGTTCCTGCGGGACAACTGGGACGCGCCGATCGTGCTCAAGGGGATCACGTCGGTCGACGACGCCAAGCTCGCGGCCGAGAACGGTGTCGACGGCATCGTCGTGTCGAATCACGGCGGCCGCCAGGTCGACGGCGCGATCGCGTCGCTGGACGCGTTGCCCGCGATCGCCGAGGCGGTGGGCGAGCAACTGACCGTGCTGTTCGATTCGGGTGTTCGCACCGGCGCGGATGCGGCGAAGGCGCTCGCACTCGGCGCGAAGGCGGTGCTGCTCGGGCGGCCGTTGATGTACGGTCTCGCGCTGGCCGGTCAGGCGGGTGTCGAGCATGTCCTGCGGTGTTTCCTGGCCGAGCTCGATCTCACCCTGGCCCTGTCCGGGTACGCGAATCATCGCGAACTGAACCGCGACTCGTTGGTCCGGGCATGAAGGCGGTCGTCTTCGACCTCGACAACACGCTCTTCGATCACACCGAGTCGGCCGCTGCCGCGGTCCGCAGTTGGCTGCCAGAGCTTGGCGGTACGGCGTCCGACGCGTTGGTCGCGCAGTGGTTCGTGATCGAGGAGCGCAACTTCAATCAGTGGCTGAACGGTGTCGTCACTCATCAGGGGCAACGGCGCGGGCGACTGCGCGATTTCCTGCCGCTGCTCGGGCATCCGGTGCCAGAGCTCGACGAGGACCTCGATCAGCTCTACACCGGGTACCTGCGCCACTACGAGGCAAGCTGGGCTGCCTACCCGGACGCGCGACCCGCCCTGGAAGTTGCCCGCAGCAATGGCCTCGAGGTCGGTGTGCTGACGAACGGGAGCACGACGCAGCAGAACGCCAAGCTGGCCGCGATCGGGCTGGCCGACCTGGTCGACGTCGTCTGCACCTCGGAGTCCCTCGGCGTCAGCAAGCCGGATCCGCAGGCCTATCTACAGACCTGCAGCGCCCTCGGCGTCGAGCCGGCTGACACCGTGATGATCGGCGACAACCTCGAACTGGACGTCCTGGCGGCCCGGAAGGCTGGGCTGACCGCCCATCACCTCGACCGGGCCGCCGGAATCACCCTTCTGGACCTGGTCAGATCCCGCAGTTAGGCGCATCCCAGACGTTGCTCGTTCTGATGTCCGCGTGCGTGTGGTCGTTGTGGCCCGGGTAGCCCGGACCGAAGATGCCGCCGAAGCCGTGGTTGCGGGCCTGCTTGGCCAAGGTGCACAGCGAGTGCACACCCACCAGGTCGGCCGACCGGCCGTACAGGTGCTGGCTGTTGCTCGCGCCGCCGACCGCGTTGTTGCACGGGATGCTGCGGAACCCGCTGCTGACGTTCAGCGGCTGGTCGCCGAGTGCGTGCCGCATCGCCTCGAGCTGCCACATGGTCTGCAACGCATTCGCCTTCGTCGCCGCCTCACTGAGCGGCCCGCCGTCGAACCCGGAGCCGCCGCAACCGTCGTCCAGCTCGGCGTAGGTGAAGTGGATCGGCGTGCAGTCGTCGTCCTGCAGTTCGTAGATCTTGCTGAACGTGGCCGGCCCGGCGATGCCGTCGGCTCCCAGCCCGTACGCCGACTGGAACCGCTGCACAGCCGCCTTGGTGGCCGGCCCGAAGGCACCGTCGGTCGCCAGGTGACCGCCGTACCCGGGCCAACCGGCCACCCGGATCTGCAGTTGGCGCACGTCCTCCCCGCTGGCGCCTTGGGAGAGGGTGCGACCCCAGGTGTAACAGCCGTCGGCGTGGGCCTTGGTCGCGGTGACCACCTGGGTTGTCACGGTCGCGGCGAGCATCGCGGCGAACAACGCCAGGATGGCCAGGATTCTGGGAAGAGGCTTGCTGAAGATCTGGGACATCGGACACCTCCGGGGCGGTGAAGGACCTGTCCGAGCCAGCATCGCGGCAGTATCCACCGGTTGGCCAGAGTTCGGCGGAACTTTTCTCCGAGGGCAAGGCCACGAAGGGCACGCCGATCCTGGCGCTGTACGTGCCGGTCTAGATCCAGGAGTGGAGGTCGGCGGCGTCCTTGGCGAAGCGGTCCGGGGAGTCGTCGGCGACGAACTCCAGGAGGGCGTTGATCTCCCGGTCCTCGGCGGCGAGGCGGCTGAGGACCGGGCGCCACAACGACTCGCGACCGGAGAGTGGGAGCCGGGTGTTCGACGGCCACCAGGAGAAGACGTGGACAGTGGTCAGCCAGGGCATCAGGGCCTCGAGTTGCTCGAGACACTGGGCGTCACTCAGGTCGACCGGCGGCTGCCAGTAGGTCTTGAGGTTCGGCGCACCGACGTCGAGCAGCAACGTGATCGTCGAGTCGACCTCGTCGGTCAGCGTATTGCGGTGGAACTCCATCGCGATCTCGATGCCGGCACTGGCTGCCACGTCGGCCAGCTCGGCCAGCCCACGGGTGACCGCCATCCGGTCCCCCACCCCGGCTTCCGCCGTACTGACGTTGCCCGCCCACACGCGGATCCGGGGGGCGCCGAGCGCCTCGGCCGTGGCGACGGCGGAGCGCATCTCCTCGCGGTCCACACTGCCGGCGCGCAGATAGGAGCCGTACGCCGCGATCGCCAGCCCGCGGTCCTCGCACAGCGCCTTCACCCGCTTGGCGGTCGCCAGATTCCCGAGCGGCACATGGACGTCGCCACCCCACTCGATCGCCGCCAACCCCGCACCGGCCGCAACCTCAACCACCTCGTCGGCTGGCAACTGGCGGAACGTCACCGAGACCAGACCGGTCCTCACAGCCACGCGTGCCTCCTCGTGTTCACCCCTCCATCCAACCGCATCACACCAGCCCGCCAGGTGGTGCGGCCGCCGGTGGACAACGGGCCGTCTCACGTCATGAGCAAAATAGTCAGATGCGGCTGTCGAAGGATTAGGCTGAGCAGCGTGCCAGAACAGCGGAGAGGCTTCGTCTACGGCCTTTCCGCGTACCTGGTCTGGGGTCTGTTCCCGCTCTACTGGAAGCTGCTGGACCGCTCCGGCGCGATCGAGGTGCTGGCCCACCGGGTCCTCTGGTCGATGGTGACGATCGCCCTGCTGGTCGTCGTACTGCGGAAGTTCGGCCGGGTGAAGGCGGTCCTGCGGGACCCGCGGCGGCGGTGGCGATTGATCGCGGCGGCGGTGCTGATCTCGGTGAACTGGGGCACCTACATCTGGGGCGTGCAGAACAACCGGATCGTGGAGACGTCCCTCGGTTACTTCATCACGCCGCTCTTCACCGTGCTGCTCGGCGTCCTGGTGCTCAAGGAGCGCCTGCGGACGGTGCAGTGGGCCGCGCTCGCGATCGCCTTCGTCGCGGTGATCGGACTGACGATCGAGAACGGCCGGCCGCCTTGGGTCGCGCTCATCCTGACCTTCTCGTTCGGGCTGTACGGGCTGGCGAAGAAGCAGGCCGGCGCCGGGGCGATCGAGGGGATGGCGATCGAGACCGCCACCGTCGCACCGGTCGCGCTCGCGGCAATCGTCGTACTGGGTGCGCAGGGGCAGTCGACGGTCGCGGACAACGGCGTCTGGTACCTGATCGTGCTGCTGCTGGCCGGGCCGATCACGTCGGTCCCGCTGATGCTGTTCGGCGCGGCCTCGACCCGGGTGTCGATGACGACGCTCGGGCTGCTGAACTACATCACGCCGAGCATGCAGTTCGCGCTCGCGGTGCTGCTGTTCCACGAGGCGATGTCGCCGATGCGGTGGGCAGGCTTCGGGCTGGTGTGGTTCGCGCTGGCGATCTTCACCTGGGACACGATGGCGCACCGGCGCCGGATCCAGTCGCTCGAACGGGCCGCGATGACCGCCTCCGCAGTGTGACTGTTCGATTTCTCCTTGCTACTGAGGGCAACCTAAGCCTTATGACGTTCACCTGACCTTCACTCAGTTACCGCCTGGCCTCCCTAGGGTCCCGGGCGTGACCAAGTTCCTGCCGCTGATCAGCCAGATCGGCACCCGCCACGGGTCCCGAAGCTTCCGCACCTGCGAACTCAAGTGCGCCAACCAGTGTGACCACCCGGAGCCGAACACCTCCGGCAACGAGCACATCCAGACCGTGATGCGGTCCGCGTTCTCGCGCCGCAACGTCCTCAAGGTCGGCGCAGCCGGAGTCGCGGCCGCCGGAGTCGGCGCGCTCGCGGCCAACCTGACCCCCGCGGCCGCCGACCAACCGGTCGGTGCCGGCTCCGGCGGCGAGAGCGGTAACGGCGCCTTCCCCGGCTTCGGCAAGCATGGTGCGCTGACGCATAGCGTCGTACCGCCGAACCGCAAGGACGACATCGTCATCCCGCACGGCTACGAGCAGGGCGTCATCATCGGCTGGGGCGACCCGGTCGAGTCCGGCGCGCCGACGTTCGACGCGTACAAGCAGACGCCCGAGGCGCAGGCCAAGCAGTTCGGCTACAACAACGACTACACGATGATCGTGCCGCTCCGCGACGACCGGAAGGCACTGCTCGTCTGCAACCACGAGTACACCGACGAGAACCTGATGTTCCCGACCGGCAAGTACGACCAGAAGACGATCGCTCGCATCGGCCTGGCCGCCCACGGCATGACCGTCGTCCAGATCGAGCGCGTCGGCCGCAGCGGCCAGTGGCGCCGGGACAAGCAGGGCTCGAAGTACAACCGCCGGATCACCGCCACCACCAAGTTCGAGGTCACCGGCCCGGCCGCGTCCGACCCGCGGGTCGGAAAGGTTGCCTACGGCACCTTCGGCAACTGCGCCGGCGGCGTCACCCCGTGGGGCACCATCCTGTCCGGCGAGGAGAACTTCAACGGGTACTACGACGTGTCCGGGACCGTCCCGGCCGAGTACGTGGACAGCTACAAGCGGTACGGCGTACCGACGACCGTGACCAAGTCCGCGCGGGAGTGGAGCACCGTCGACCCGCGGTGGGACCTGAGCAAGACGGCGACCGAGGTGTTCCGGGCCGGCTGGATCGTCGAGGTCGACCCGTACGACCCGAAGGCGGCGCCGAAGAAGCGGACCATGCTGGCCCGGCTCAAGCACGAGGGTGCGACCACCACGATCACCGCCGACGGGCGGATCGCGGTGTACCTCGGCGACGACGAGAAGGGCGAGTACATCTACAAGTTCGTCTCGGCCGGCAAGTACGACTCCGACAACCGGCGGAAGAACTTCGGCCTGCTCGACGAGGGCACCCTGTACGTCGCCAAGTTCACCGGCGACGGCACGGCGGACGGCCTGTACGACGGAGTCGGGCAGTGGATCCCGCTGACCACGGACAAGAAGTCGTTCATCGACGGCATGTCCGTGCAGGACGTGCTGATCAACACCCGGTTCGCGGCGGACAAGGTCGGCGCGACCCGGATGGACCGGCCCGAGGACGTCGAGCGCAACCCGGTGAACGGCCGGATCTACGCCGCGCTGACGAACAACGACAACCGGGGTGCGAAGTTCCCGGCCGACGAGGCGAACCCGATCGTCACGTCGCACACCCGCGACACCCTGGACGGGCCGCTGATCGAAAAGGCCGGCAACCGGAACGGGTACATCCTCGAACTCAGCGAGGAAGGCGATGACGCGGCCAAGACCGGCTTCTTCTGGACGCTCTTCCTGGTCTGCGGCGACCCGGCCGCGCAGGAGACGTACTTCGGCGGCTTCGACAAGACCAAGGTGAGCCCGATCTCGTGCCCGGACAACGTCAGCTTCGACGGCTCCGGCAACCTGTGGATCTCCACCGACGGCAACGTGCTCGGCTCCAACGACGGCATCTTCACCGTCCCGGTGGCCGGCCCGAACCGCGGTCAGGTCAAGCAGTTCCTGTCCGTGCCGTTCGCTTCGGAGGCCTGCGGCCCGTTGGTGTCGGAGGACGACAAGACCGCGTTCGTCGCTGTTCAGCACCCGGGTGAGACCGACGACGCGACCTTCGAGAAGCCCACCTCGACCTGGCCGCACACCCACAAGTACCCGCGTCCGGCGATCGCCTGCGTCTGGCGGCGTGACGGCGGCCGCGTCGGTAGCTGAGGTTTCCGAGTCGGTAGCTGAGGTTTCCGAGTCGGTAGCTGAGGTTTCCGCATCGGTAGTTGAGGTTTCCGCGAGAGGCCCGGTGCTGCGGCGCCGGGCCTCTTGACTGTGGCTATTCAGGATGTCTAGTATCCAGAATATGAAGATGAACGAAGGCGTCGAGTGGGCGATGCACAGCTGCGTGAACCTCAGCTGGGTGCCCGGCGAGGCGGTGACCGCCAAACGACTCGCCGCCTTCTACGACCTCCCCACGGCGTACCTGAACAAGCAGCTCCAGGCACTCACCCGGGCCGGCATCCTGTCGTCCGTCTCCGGACCCAAGGGCGGCTTCCAGCTCGCCCGGGATCCGCGCAACATCAGCCTGCTCGACATCGTGGTCGCGATCGACGGCGGCGACGATGCGTTCCGGTGCGCCGAGATCCTGAAGGACGGTCCGGGCGCCGATCCGCACGCCGACTACCGCAAGATCTGCCTGGTGTCGCAGGCGATGCGGGCGGCGGAGCTCAACTACCGACGCGAACTGGCCGGCCAGTCCATCGCCGACATCGTCACCCGGGTCGAGGAACAGTTCCCCGCCGCCCCCGAGAACGCCCGCCGCTGGTTCGCCAACCTCAAATCCTGACTCCAGCTCTACCTGAGTCCTCCTCACGCTTCTTCCTGCCTCCTTCCCTCCTTGTTTCTTCAACACTTCCGCCACCACCTCCCCTTCTTGCTCCTTCAACACTTCCGCCGGAGTTGATTCTGGATGTTGAATATCCATAATAAGTCCCTGGTCCTGGCACTGCTTGCCTTCGCCCAGCTGATCATCGCGATCGACTACACCATCGTGTTCGTCGCCGTCCCCGACATCGGCCGTGAACTCGGTTTCGCCGCCCACAACCTGCAATGGGTGGTCAGCGGCTACGCCGTCGCGTTCGGCGGCTTCCTGCTCCTCGGCGGCCGGATGTCCGACCTGCTCGGCCGTCGCCGCATGTTCACCCTCGGCCTCTTCCTGTACGGCGTTTCGTCGCTGGCCGGCGGGTTCGCGACCTCACCCGAGTTGCTGGTCGGAGCCCGTGCGGTCCAAGGCTTCGGCGGTGCGGTCCTGGCACCCGCCGTACTGTCGCTGATCGGCACTCTCTTCGCCGAAGGGCGGGAACGCAACCGCGCGTTCTCGATCTGGGGCGCCGCCGGTGGCAGCGGAATGGCGCTCGGCTCGCTGCTCGGCGGAGTACTGACGCAGTCCTTCGGGTGGCCGGCCGTGTTCTTCGTCAACGTCCCGCTGGCCGCGGTTGGTGTGGTCGCCGGACTGCTGCTGATTCCGACAGATGCGTCCGCGCGGAGTGACCGCCGGTTCGACGTACCAGGTGCGGTGACTGCAACGGCGGGGATCACGTCGATCGTGTTCGCCCTGGTCCAAGGTCCGGCGACCGGATGGAGTGGGCTGAGTGTGCCGGCTGCTGTCGTCGGCGTCGTACTGCTGGCTGTCTTTGCACTGATCGAGATCCGGTCGGCGGATCCGTTGATGCCACTGCGATTGCTGGGGATCCGGAACCTGCGGACCGGCGTTGCTGTCATCACTCTGTTCGCTGCGACGTTCGGACCGTTGCTGTACTTCGAGACCGTCTACTTCCAGGACGTACACGGATACAGCGCTTTGCAGACCGGGCTCGCGTATCTCGTCCCGACAGTCGCGATCTTCGTCGGCGCCAACCTCGGCGGTCGGCTGGCGACCCGCTTCGGACTGCATCTGACGTTGGCCATCAGCCTCGGAGTTGGCGCCGTGGGCACGGCACTCCTGGGATTCGGCCTGTCGACCAGCGCGTCGTACGCCGTACTCATCCCAGGACTGTTGATCCTGGGACTCGGCCAGGGCAGTTCTTTCACCATCATGTACGCCGCGGCGTCCACAGGTGTCGCCAACGAGTACCAGGGCATTGGATCCGGGATGGCGTCGACCGGTCAGCAGATCGGCAACGCAGTCGGCCTCGCCATCCTGGTCGCGATCGCCAACCAAGGCGTCGACGGTCTCACCGGTGACGCCCTCCGAACCGCCACCACTCACGGCCTCCGCGTCGCCGTACTCCTCACCGCCGGCGGCATCATCCTCACCGCCGCACTGGCCCTCACCGCCCGCAAGACTCCGGCACCGGCACTCGTCGATGCCGTCAGCAACTAACTCACCAGGAGCTCAACCATGAAGCCTGTACTGATCCGCGCCACCGACGCCGAGACCCTGCCCGCAAGCGGCGTCACCCTCTTCGCCGACGTCCCCGACACCGGCGGCCACCTGACCAGCCACCGCTCGATCTTCAAGCCTGGCAAGGAAGGCGCTCCCCCGCACCAGCACAAGGAGGCCTCTGAACTCTTCTTCGTTTTGACCGGCTCCCTCCGCGTCCTGACCGGCGACGACATCATCCTGCTGAACCAGGGCGACTTCCTCGTCGTACCGCCGAACACTCCGCACGCCTTCGAAGCCGCCGGCGATTCCGACACCGAAGTCCTCTTCGTCCTCACCCACGCCAAACCCCGCTTCGACTACTACCGCCTCCTCGAGTCCGTCTACCGAGGCGAAACCCCGCCCGCCGAACTAGCCAAGACCAGCGACCTCTACGACAACCACTACGTAGAAAGCCCCACCTGGCAAACCCGCTAGCCCAGACTGCCCAGCCGGCCCCTCACCCGGCTGGGCACTGTCGCAGCTGTCTAGCGGAAGAGCCGGAGCCCCGGCGCGCCTACCAGATCTCGGCCTTGCTGCGCACGCGTCTTGCTGTCTGTGGACAACCAGGGGACGAAGCCTGTGGACAAGAATCCCTTGAAAATAAGGGGATTCTCGGTTTGAGAACTGTCGGTGGGGATGCCTAGGGTGGTCGGCATGGAGATCCTCGGCGAACGACCCGCCTGGTCGATGACCGACAGCGAGAAGCTGTCGCGCCTCGACGCGGCCGTCGCCGAGATCAACAGGTTGAAGACCTACTACCTCCACCTCGTCGGCGACCTCGACGCCTCCGGCTACGCCAACGACATCGGCGCCGGCGACACCGCCCGGTTCCTGTCCACGCGCTACCGCATCGACGCAGTCGAGGCACGCCGCGACCTTCGCCTCGCCAAATCCCTGGCCAAGTACCAAGCCATCGCCGCCGCCCTCCCCGACCCCGCCACCCCATTCCCCGGCGCGCCCACCCCCGACGCACCCGCCGACCCCAACCAGCCCGAAGACCCCGACCAGGCCGAAGACACTGACCAGGCCGATGGCACTGACCGCGCCGATGATGGGGCCGGCAGCACCAAACACACCGGACGGGGTCGCCCGATGCACCCCGCCCAGGCGGCTGCCATCGTGTCCGCCCTGGACAAGGTCTCCGACACCGTCCCGGTCGAGAACCTCGACGCCGCCGAACGCCAACTCGTCAACCTGGCCCGCACCTTCACCCCCAGCCAACTCCGCCACGCCGCCCACCGCATGCGCAACATCCTCGACCCCGACGGCCCCGAACCCGACGAAAACCGCGCCTACCACCGCGAATCCCTCACCCTCAAACCCGCCGACAACGGCGTCAAGTTCGGCGGCTACCTGGCCAACGAAAACGCCGAACTCCTCCGCACCCTCATCCACAGCGGCGCCAAACCCCACAAAACCATCGACGGCCACCCCGACCCCCGCCCCCGCGACAAACGCCAAGCCGACGCCCTCACCACCCTCCTCAACACCGCAGCCACCATCACCCACACCACCGCAACCAGTACGACAACCACCACCGACAACCGCAGCACGACCAACACCGCCGATCGCCAGACGACAGGCAACGCCGGGGATCATCACAGCCCAGCGAGCCATCCGGATGGATCCACCCGCGGCAGCGCCTCGACCGGCACGAGCGCCCGCACGGACGCACCCCCTGACGAAGGCGACAGCATCGGCGCTGCTGGCGACTCCGACCACACCGCCCGTGAAGACATGCCACCGGTCGACAGCCCCGCCCAGCAAGCCACATCGAGTCACGACACGTTCGGTCAGTACATTCCCGGGCACGGTCCGAAGGCCCACCTGACCATCACCATCGACTACCACGCCCTCAAAGCCGCGACCGCCGACGCGACCGGCCAGACCGTCTTCGGCGACGACCTGTCCGCAGCCGCCGTCCGCCGCCTGGCCTGCGACGCCCAAGCCCTCCCCGTCGTCCTCGGCACCAAATCCCAACCACTCGACGTCGGCACCACCAAACGCCTCATCACCGCACCCATGCGACTCGCACTCAACGCCCGCGACCGCGGCTGCGTCGTCTGCGGCGCCCCACCCATCCAATGCGAAGCCCACCACCTCGTGCACTGGATCGACGGCGGAAACACCAGCGTCTCCAACCTCGTCCTACTCTGCAAACGCCACCACATCGACCTCCACACCGGCCACTGGCACATCCAAATCATCAACGACGTCGTCCACGTCACCCGCCCCGGCTGGGCCAACCCCGACCCCATCCCACCCAACACCTACAAACCACCCATCCACCACAACCCAACCAACAACTCCCCAGACACCACCGGACGCACCTGGACGCCCACCACCACCCGACACCGCGAAACCACACCAGACGCCGCCCGCCAAGCAATCTGGGGCGACCCCACCCCACCCACCAACCCCACCCCGCCCCATTCCCCCGGACAAGCCACCACCCCGCCCACCGACCCCACCACACCGCCGTCCCCACCCACCCCTGCCTCACCTCCCCCACCCACCCCTGCGCCATTTCCCCCGCCCACCACTACCCCAGCTCCGCCGCTGCCCCGGTCTGCCTGACCCACCACCCCGACCTTCCCTGACCGATCGCCAGCCCGACCTCCCGCACCCACCTGCAGCCCGGTCCCCTGACTCGCCCATCGCCCCGGCTCGTGCGCCACCGCCGACCGGCCGTTCCGACCACCCCTGCTCCACCTCCCCGTCAACCACCGACCCGCCGCTCGGACAGCTTCAACCGCAGGTCCTGGACGAACGACAGCTGATCTGCGCGGTCGACTCCCAGGACCTGGCCCGGTCATTGCGGTCCGAGGGCATCCGGACACGGACGACCCGGAGCTCGACCGATCGCCGGCCTCACGCAGTGGCAGGAGAAGGAGCTCTCGTCGGCGTCGCCGATCCCGGAGCTCAACCCGATCGCCGACTTCACGCAGTGGCAGCGCAAGGCCACGGCACTCGGCGAGGGGCAGGCGAGTGGTTGCCCTGGGCTACGACCGCCGCGCCGGATCCGGCCGCACCGCGCCGAACCCCTCACCCTGCCAGTTCGTTTGGGCAGGATGGCTCGCGCGTCACCTCTACGACCCGGACGGCAGCGCCCCACGCAGCGCGCCGCGAGCAGGTCTTCTAGGCAAACGTGACGGCGAGGACGATTACGGCCAGCAGCGTGTCAAGAACGGCGCAGAACTCGGCCATTGAGCGTACGACGACGCGCTGGGTGCGGTGGTGGTAGATGTCCCAGGCTGTGTGGGCGAAGAGGCCTGCAGCGACGACCACTCCGGCCAAGGTCTGATTCGCGTCGGCCGCGACGAGCGCAGCGGCGGCACAGACCGCCAAGGCGACGGCTTGTAGCGGGACTCCCCACGACGGGCGGAGAGCTCCACGCGTCACGCCGTACACGATGAGGGCGGCCGCGAGGGCGACCATCCACCAGGTGGCGTTGATGCCGGGGACGTTGGAGCCGAGCCCGACCACCACGAAGCTGATCGCGAACACCGGCCAGGCAGCCTTCCGCCGCTGTAGCGCGGCCGAGCCGAGATAGACGAATCCGGACGCTGTCACGATCGCCGCGACCTCGGCACCACTCGAGATCCCGATCCCAGCAAAGGCAGCCATCGCCACCCCCGCCACGGCCGGCCACCGCCGCACGACCCAGGGCCGTTCCCTGACTTCTGCTGTGCTCATCCCAGCACCTCCAACCCGCCACCGACCTCAAGGCCGACAGCGCATCACGAGACGCTTTCAAAGCCCTTTCAGACCGAGCGGGTGGCTACTAGGTCGCAGAGGGAGTCGAGGGCTTGGCGGGCGGGGCCTTCGGGGAGGGCGGAGAGGAGTTTGCGGGCGTCGGTGGCCCGGCGGCGTACGTCGTCCTCGGCCTGGCGGAAGGCCGGATGCGCGCGGAGAAGCTCGAGGGTCTCGGTCAGACGCGCGTCGTCGGAGAGGTCGGAGTCGAGGAGCTCGAGCAGGCGAGCGTCGTCCGGCCGGGAGGGGTCCGCCTGGGCGCGGAAGATCAGCACCGGCAGGGTCGGGACGCCCTCGCGGAGGTCCGTGCCCGGGGTCTTGCCGGACTGGTCCGACGCCGAGGCGATGTCGAGGATGTCGTCGGCGAGCTGGAAGGCCACGCCGATCTCCTCGCCGAAGGCGCGCAGTGACTCCTGCACCTCATCGGGCGCACCGGCGTACCGGGCACCGAAGAGAGCGGACGTCGCGATCAGCGAGCCGGTCTTGTCGGAGACGACGGACAGGTAATGGGCCAGCGGGTCCTGGCCCTCGCCGACGCCGAGGGTTTCGCGGATCTGGCCCTCGACCAGCCGGCCGAAGGTGCGGGCCTGGATCCGGACCGCCTCCGGGCCGAGGTCGGCGACCAGGTCGGAGGCGCGGGCGAACAGCCAGTCGCCGGACAGGATGGCGACCGAGTTGTCCCAGGCGGCGTTCGCGGTGGCCGAGCCACGCCGGAGCGCGGCCTCGTCCATCACGTCGTCGTGGTGCAGGGTGGCGACGTGGGTCAGCTCGACCACCACGGCCGCCTTCACCACGTCGTCAGACGCCGGCTCCGGCCCGAACTCGGCCGCCAGCAGGACCAGCAGAGGCCGGAACCGCTTGCCACCGGCAACCATGACGTGCTGCGCCGCCGCGGTGACGAACGGCGCCTCGGACTGGGTCGATTCGCGCAGTACCTGCTCGACCGACTGCAGGCCAGCACGAACCCGGGCTTCGAGCGCCTCATCGGCGAACGCGAAGCCCAGGCTCTCGGCCGGCAGCGGGGTCGGACTCAACGGATGAACTCACCCGCGCGGGCCGCCAGGTCGAGCACCGGTCCGGGAACCAGGCCGAGAACCACGGTGGCGGCGAGACCGAGGGCGACGGCGGTCGTGGTCTGCCACCCGGGCAGGGCCACGTCCGGCGCGTCGGCCGGGAGGTCGGAGAAGAACATCAGCACGATCACCCGGACGTAGAAGAACGCGGCGATCAAGCTGCACAGCACCGCGACCACGACCAGCGGCCACGCGCCGCCGGTCCACGCCGCGGTGAACACCGCCCACTTGCCGGTGAAGCCCGCGGTCAGCGGGATACCGGCGAAGGAGAGCAGGAAGAAGGCGAAGATGCCGGCCAGCAGCGGCGACTTCTTGCCCAGTCCGGCCCAGCGGGACAGGTGGGTCGCCTCGCCGCCCGCGTCCCGCACCAGCGTGACGACGGCGAAGGCGCCGAGGGTCGGGAACCCGTAGGTGACCAGGTAGAACAGCACCGCCTGGGTCGAGGTGATCCCGTTGAGGACGCCGTTGCCGGCCTCGGCGAGGCCCACGAAAGCGGTCAGCAGGAAGCCCGCGTGCGCGATCGAGGAGTAGGCCAGCATCCGCTTCACGTCGGTCTGGGTGATCGCGACGATCGAGCCGACCACCATGGTCAGGATGGCAACGATCCACATCATCGGCGCCCAGTCCCAGCGGGTGCCTCCGAGCGCGACGTAGAAGACCCGCATCAGCCCGATGAACGCGGCGATCTTGGTGCAGGCCGCCATGAAACCGGTGATCGGCGTCGGCGCACCCTGGTAGACGTCCGGGGTCCAGGAGTGGAACGGTACGGCGCCCACCTTGAACAGCAGGCCGACACCCAGCAGGCCGGTCCCGGCCAGCAGGATCGCGTCGCCGCTGGTCTGGGTCGCCAACTCGTCCGCGATCCCGCCCAGCGACATCGTTCCGGCGTACCCGTAGAGCAGCGCGATCCCGAACAGCAGGAAGGCCGACGCGAACGCACCGAGCAGGAAGTACTTCATCGCCGCTTCCTGCGAGATCAACCGGCGACGCCGGGCCAGCCCGCAGAGCAGGTACAGCGGCAGCGAGAACACCTCGAGCGCGACGAACAGGAGCAGCAGGTCGTTGGCCGACGCGAACAGCATCATGCCGCCGACCGCGAACAGCGTCAGCGGGAAGATCTCGGTGTGCTCGACCCTGGCCGCCGTACCCTCACGCTCGGCCTCGGACCCCGGTACGGCGGCCGCCTGGCCGGCGAACGCGGACAGCCCGCCGTCGACCGACCGCTCGGCGAAGAGCAGCACGCTGATCAGTGTCAGCGCGAGCAGTAGGACCCAGGTGAACAGCGCCGGGCCGTCGACGGAGATCGCACCCTGCGCCGCGATCATTTCCTTGTTCTCGTTGATCAGCATGGCGGCCAGCACACCCGCAACGACGACGGACACCACCGTGATCGCCAGCTGGGCCGCGTGCCGCAACTGCCGGGGCAGGAAGGCCTCGACCAGTACGCCGACGCAGGCGGCACCGAAGACCACGAGCAGCGGCGCGAGTTCGCCGTACTCGATCTTGGGCGCGGTGAAGTCCGCCAGCGGCAGAATCTGCGCGATCACTTCTGTCCCTCCGTCACGGGGATCTCCGGAGCCTTGTCAGTCACGCCGACGTGCTGCATCGTCGACTCCACCGCCGGCTTGATGATGTCCACCACCGGCTTCGGGAAGATCCCCAGGCCGATGATCAGTACGACGAGCGGCGCGATCGCGAGCACCTCGCGCACGTTCAGGTCCTTCAGTTTCTCGATCCCGTCGCGGACCGGCCCGGTCATCAGGCGTTGGTACATGATCAGGATGTAGAGCGCGGCCAGCACGATACCGAGGACGGCGATCACCGCGAGCGTCTTGTGCCGGCTGAACGTCCCGGCCAGCACCATGAACTCGGAGATGAACGGCGACAGACCGGGCAGCGCCAGGCTGGACAGACCGGCGAACAGGAACGTGCCGGCCAGCACCGGTGCCACCTTCTCCACCCCGCCGTAGTCGGCGATCCGCGCGGACCCGCGCCGGGAGATCAGGTACCCGGCAACCAGGAACAGCGCCGCCGTCGACAGACCGTGGTTGAACATGTAGAGCGTCGACCCGGTCAGGCCCTGCGACGTCAGCGCGAAGATCCCCATCACGATGAAGCCGAAGTGCGAGATCGAGGTGTAGGCGATCAGCCGCTTGATGTCGGTCTGGCCGATCGCCACCAGGGCGCCGTACAGCACCGAGATCAGGGCCAGCACCAGGACGACCGGCGTGGCCCACTCGGACGCGTTCGGGAACAGGCCCAGGCAGAACCGGATCATCCCGAAGGTGCCGATCTTGTCCAGGACGCCGACCAGCAGCACCGAGGTACCCGGTGTCGCCTCGGCGGCGGCGTCCGGCAGCCAGGTGTGGAACGGCACCATCGGCGCCTTCACCGCGAAGGCGAAGAAGAAGCCGAGGAACAGCCACCGCTCGGTGTTCTGGCTGATGTCCAGCTTCATCAGATCGGTGAGCAGGTACGACGGGTCACCGGCCTGGGACGACAGCACGTACAGCCCGACCACCGACGCCAGCATCAGCAGACCGCCGAGCAGCGAGTAGAGCAGGAACTTCACCGCGGCGTACGAGCGCTGTGCACCGCCGAAGCCACCGATCAGGAAGTACATCGGGATCAGCGTGGCCTCGAACAGCACGTAGAACAGGAACACGTCGGTGGCGGCGAACACGCCGAGCGACAGCGCCTCCAGGCCCAGGATCCAGGCGAAGAAGGACTTCTCCGACCAGCGGCCGTCCTGCGCGTCGTTCCAGGACGCGATCAGCACGATCGGGGTGAGCAGCGCGGTCAGCACCAGCAGTACGACGCCGACGCCGTCGAGACCGAGTGCGAAGTACGCACCGAACGGCTGGATCCAGGTGTGCGTCTCGGCGTAGTCCGCGGCACCGTTTTGCTGGTAGCCGATCGCGATGATCGCCATCAGCACCAGGGTGACGAGCGAGAAGCCGAGGGCGACCTGCTTGGCCAGCAGCACCTTCGCTTTGGGCACCAGCATCGTCGCCAGTGCCCCGACGAACGGCAGGAGCAGTAACAGGGTCAGCCAACCGATGTTCACGACAACCTCACCGCGAGGAGGGCGACGACCACGAATGCGGCGCCGAAGACCATGCTGAGTGCGTAGGAACGGACGAAGCCCGTCTGGAACCGGCGGAGCCGGCCGGACAGACCGCCGAACAGCGCGGCCAGCCCGTTCACCAGGCCGTCCACACCGCGGTTGTCCAGCCAGACCAGGGTCCGGGTGAGGTACTGGCCCGGGCGCATCAGGACCGCCTCGTTCAGCGCGTCGCCGTACAGGTCACGGCGGGCGAAGGTGGTGACCGGCGAAACCCGGACGGGCGCCTCGCGCGGGATGTCCCGGCGGAACTGCACGACACCGATGGCAGCGCCGACGATCACGGTCGCGAGGATGATCAGCGTCATCGCCAGCGCGCTGAGCGGCGGATGGGCTTCCTCGAAACCGGTCACCGGCTCCAGCCAGGTGACGATCCAGTGGTTGACGAAGTAGAGCGCGCCGCCGACCAGCGAGAGGATCGCCAGGATGATCAGCGGACCGGTCATCACGTTGGGCGACTCGTGCGGGTGCACGTCCTTCTCCCAGCGCTTCTCGCCGAAGAAGGTCATCATCATCAGCCGGGTCATGTAGAACCCGGTGATGCCGGCGCCGATCAGCGCACACAGACCGACCACGGTGTTCTCCGCGAAGGCCACCTCGATGATGTGGTCCTTGCTGAAGAAGCCGGAGAACGGCGGGATGCCGAGGATCGCCAGGTAACCGAAGGCGAACGTCACGAAGGTGACCTTCATGTACTTGCGCAGACCGCCATAGTGCCGCATGTTCACGTCGTCGTTCATGCCGTGCATCACCGAGCCGGCACCGAGGAACATGTTGGCCTTGAAGAAGCCGTGCGTGAGCAGGTGGAAGATCGCGAAGGCGTAACCCACCGGGCCGAGACCCGCGGCGATCATCATGTAGCCGATCTGGCTCATCGTCGAACCGGCCAGCGCCTTCTTGATGTCGTCCTTGGCGCAACCGATGATCGCACCGGTCAGCGCGGTCACCGTACCGACGATCACCACCGCGGTGGACGCGGCGTCGGTGACCTCGTAGATCGCGCTCGAGCGGACCACCAGGTAGACGCCCGCGGTGACCATGGTCGCCGCGTGGATCAGCGCCGACACCGGGGTCGGGCCCTCCATCGCGTCCAGCAGCCAGGACTGCAGCGGCACCTGCGCGGACTTGCCGCAGGCCGCCAGCAGCAGCATCAGGCCGAGCAGTGTGGCCCAGGTGCTGGACAGCTGCTCGGCGCCGGCGTCCACGGTGGTGAAGGCGGACGAGCCGAACAGCGCCCACATGCTCATCACCGCGAGCGAGAGGCCGATGTCACCGACCCGGTTCACCACGAACGCCTTCTTCGCGGCGACCGCGGCGGAGTTCTTGTGCTGCCAGAACCCGATCAGCAGGTACGACGCCAGGCCGACGCCCTCCCAGCCGACGAACACCACCAGGTAGTCGGCGGCGAGGACCAGCAGCAGCATCGCCGCGATGAACAGGTTCAGGTACCCGAAGAACCGGCGCCGCCGCGGGTCGTGCTCCATGTAGCCGATCGAGTAGATGTGGATCAGCGAACCCACACCGGTGATCAGCAGCACGAACAGGATCGACAGCGGGTCGATCAGCAGGCTGAAGTTGACCGTGACATCGCCGACCGAGAACCACTCGAACAGCCGGATGGTCTCGGACCGCTCCTCGCTGCCGAGGCCCTGCATCTGGACGAACAGCACGACGCCGAAGGCGAAGGAGATCAGCGGCGCCAGCGTGCCCAGCAGGTGACCCCACGCGTTGGTGGCTTTGCCACCCAGCAGCAGGATCGCCGCGGACAGGGCCGGGACCGCGATCAGCAGCCACGTCAGCTCATGACTCATCGGTGCTTACCTCAGTACTTGAGCAGGTTGGCGTCGTCGACCGAGGCCGAGCGACGGGTGCGGAAGATGGCCATGATGATCGCCAGCCCGATCACGACCTCGGCCGCGGCCACCACCATCACGAAGAAGGCGGCGATCTGACCGTCCAGGTTGCCGTGCTGGCGGGCGAAACTGACGAACGCGAGGTTGGTTGCGTTCAGCATCAGCTCGACACACATGAAGACGACGATGGCGTTACGGCGCACCAGCACACCCAGCGCGCCGATGCTGAACAAGATCGCCGCGAGCACGATATACGGCTCGGTGGTCATGCCCGACCTCGCTTCGCTCCGGTCAGACAAGACCAATGGGTGCTGTGTTGAATGGCTCGCTCGCTCCGCTCGCTCACAGCTTGTCTCCTTCGCCATACCCGGAAAGATCCGTGCTCTCGGGCTCGGACGGGACCTGGTCACCGGGATCGCCTTCACTGATCTCGCGGACCTTGTCGACCTCGTCGCGCTCCTCGTTCTCGGGGAACACGGTGCCACGTGCCTGCAGCACCCGCGAAACCGAGGTCGGTGCGATCGACCCGTCCGGCAGCAGCGCCGGCGTGTCGACGGCGTTGTGCCGGGCCAGTACGCCGGGCGTCGGCAGCGGACCGGGGTGTACGCCGGACTCGGCGTACTTGCGGATCCGGTCCTCGGCGTGGTCGCGCTGGGTCCGCTTCTTGGTCAGCCGCTCCCGGTGGGCCAGCATCATCGCGCCGAGTGCCGCGGTGATCAGCAGCGCCGAGGTCACCTCGAAGGCGAACACATACTTGCCGAACAGCAGCTGCGCGATCGCCTGCGGGTTGCCGTCCGGCTGCGCGTCGGCCAGCCCGGTCGGGTTGCCGTACACCGCGTTGCCGACGGCCGCGACCAACAGGATCGCGAAGCCGAGGAACGCCAGTCCGGCCAGCAGCCGCTGGCCGCGGATCGTCTCCACCAGGGAGTCGCTCGCGTCCACACCGACCAGCATCAGCACGAACAGGAACAGCATCAGGATCGCGCCGGTGTAGACGATGATCTGTACGGCGAACAGGAACGGCGCGTCCAGAGCGGCGTACTGGATGGCCAGGCAGATCATCACGGTGGCCAGCAGCAGTGCGGAGTGCACCGCCTTGCGGACCAGCACCATCGCGATCGCGGCCAGCACCATGATCGGCGCGAGCATCCAGAACGCCACGCCGGCGCCGGTGACGAGCGGCATCATTTGCCGTCACCACCCTCGGCCGGTGCGGCGGCACCGGTCAGTCCGAGGTAGTAGTCCTTCTCGGTGGAGCCGAGCTGCATCTCGTGCGGCGGCTCCTGCATCCCCGGCAGCAGCGGCGCCAGCAGGTCCTTCTTCTCGTAGATGAGGGACTCGCGGCTGCGGTCGGCCAGCTCGTACTCGTTGGTCATGGTGAGCGCCCGGGTCGGGCAGGCCTCGATGCACAGACCGCAGAGGATGCAGCGCAGGTAGTTGATCTGGTACACCCGGCCGTAGCGCTCACCCGGGGAGAAGCGGCCGGTCGCGTCGTCCGCGTTGTCCGCGCCTTCGACGTAGATCGCGTCCGCCGGGCAGGCCCACGCGCACAGCTCGCAGCCGATGCACTTCTCCAGACCGTCCGGCCAGCGGTTCAGCTGGTGACGGCCGTGGAAGCGTGGCGCGGTCGGCTTCTTCTCGAACGGGTACTGCTCGGTGAACACCTTCCGGAACATCGTCCGGAAGGTGACTCCGAACCCGGCTACCGGATCCCAGAGGGATTCCTTGACACTAGCCACGGCTGCCTTCCTTGCTACGGGTGTCAGTCTCGCTTCGGCTCGGCGTGTGAACGAGCGGTGGGGGCACCGGGTAGCCGCCGGCGAAGGCGTCGAAGTCCTTCGCCCGGTCGTCCTCGGTGGTCTTCTCTGGCTTGGGCTTCTGCGGGATGAACATGGTGATCACCGCGATCAGCAGGACCACACCCGCGGCCACCAGCAGCGTCGTCCGGCTGAAGGTGGTCTCCCGGCCGACCGCGCGGACGGTGGCGACCAGCAGGATCCAGCCCAGCGAGACCGGGATCAGGATCTTCCAGCCCAGCTTCATGAACTGGTCGTAGCGCAGCCGCGGCAGCGTTCCGCGCAGCCAGATGTAGAAGAAGATGAAGCACATCATCTTGCCGACGAACCACAGCACCGGCCAGTAGCCGGAGTTCGCGCCGTCCCAGATCGAGATCGGCCAGGGAGCCCGCCAGCCGCCCAGGAACAGCGTGGTCGCCAGCGCCGACACGGTCGCCATGTTGATGTACTCGGCCAGGAAGAACATCGCGTACTTCATCGACGAGTACTCGGTCAGGAAGCCGGCCACCAGCTCGCCCTCGGCCTCCGGCAGGTCGAACGGCGCCCGGTTGGTCTCGCCGATCATCGAGATCACGTAGATCACGAACGACGGGAACAACAAGAACGCGTACCAGCCCGGGATCGGGATGTCCGCGCCGAACAGGTTGATCGACTGGTTCGAGCCCTGCGCCGCGACGATCTCCGAGGTGGACATCGACCCGGCGAACAGGAACACCGTCACCAGCGCCAGGCCCATGCCGACCTCGTAGGAGATCATCTGGGCGCTGGAGCGCAGACCGCCGAGCAGCGAGTACGTCGAGTTGGACGACCAGCCGCCGAGCACGATGCCGTAGATGCCGATCGAGGCGACCGCCATCACGTACAGCACGGAGACCGGCAGGTCGGTGATCTGCAGCCGGGTGTAGGTGTCGGTGAACGGGATCCTCACCGTCGGCCCGAACGGGATCACCGCGAAGGTGAGGAAGGCCGGGATCGACACGATCACCGGTGCGGCGACGAAGACGAACCTGTCGACGCCCTTGGGCATCAGGTCTTCCTTGAACATCAGCTTCATACCGTCGGCCAGCGACTGCAGCAGACCGGCCGGGCCGTGCACGTTCGGGCCGATCCGGTGCTGCATCCGGGCCACCACCCGGCGCTCCCACCAGATGTTGAACAGTGTCAGCACGATCAGGAAGACGAAGACCAGCAGCACCTTGAGGCCGACCACCCACCAGGCGTCGTTGCCGACGCCGGCGTCTGGTGTCGCGAGCGGGATACCTGCCACCAAACTCATGCGTTCCCTCCGGCGATCGTCACGATCGAGCCATGGTCTGCGTGCAGCGACCGGCGGACGTGAGAGTCGGCCGAGTTGGCCGGCAGCCACACCACGTTGTCGGCCATCGGCGTGATCACCACCGGCAGCCGGATCGACCCGGCGTCGGTGCTGACCACCAGCTCGTCACCATCGGCGACACCGACCCGGCGCGCGGTGGTGAGTGAGATCCGGGCGATCGGCGTACGGGCCGTCGCGGTCAGGTGCGGTTCGCCGTCGTTCGCGCGGCTGTCGTCGATCAGCATCCGCCAGGTCGCCAGCCGGGTGGAGTCGAACGCGCCGAGCGACGGACCGGCCTGGTACGTCGGCTCCTGCGCGCGGTCCCCGTCCCAGCGGCCGAGCTCGTCGAACTCCCGCTTCGCACCGGCCGGAGTGCTGAACCCGATCGAGCGGTCCATCTCCTGCGCCAGCGCGGCCAGCGCGCGGACGTCGGGCATCGCGGTCGGCACCTTCAGCACCACCGGGAACGGCCGCTCGCGACCCTCCCAGTTGATGAAGGTGCCGTCCTTCTCCGCCGGCGGAACCACCGGGAAGACGACATCGGCGTGCTCGGTGACCTGGGAGTTGCGGACCTCGAAGCTGACCACGAACGGCGCGGCCTCCAGCGCGGCCAGGGCCGCCGCCGGGTCCGGCAGGTCGTCGATCTCGACACCCGCGACCACCAGTGCCTGCAGCGAACCGGCTGCGGCGAGGATCTCGGTCAGGTCCCGGCCGACGGTCGCCGGCAGGCCGTCCACACCCCACGCGGCCTGCATGTCGACCCGCGCCTGCGGGTCGGACACCAGCCGGCCGCCGGGCAGCAGACCCGGCAGGCAACCCGCCTCGAGCGCGCCCCGGTCACCCGCACGACGCGGGATCCAGGCCAGCTGAGCACCCGTGTCGAGCGCGACCCGCAGTGCGGTCGAGTACCCGCCCGGCACACTGGCCAGCCGCTCGCCGACGATGATGATCGAGTCGGCCCCGAGCGACGCCAGCGCGGCCGCTCCGGTCTCACCGGCATTGCCGAGATCGGCCAGTACGGCGGCCTCGGTCCCCGGCGACGCCTGTACGACGACACCGTCGAGCTTCTCGATACCGCGCGAACCGTAGGCCGCGACCGTGAAGACCTTGGTGCCGTGCGAGCGGACGCCCTTGCGGAGCCGCAGGAACACCGACGGCGCTTCCTCCTCGGGCTCGAACCCGACGAGCAGAACCGATCCGGCCTTCTCCAGGTCGCCGAACGTCGTACCCAAACCGGTGCCGGCCACCGCGGCGGCGAGGAAGTCCGCCTCCTCCGCGGAGTGCGGCCGGGCCCGGAAGTCGATGTCATTGGTGCCGAGGGCAACCCGGGCGAACTTCGAGTACGCGTAGGAGTCCTCGACCGTGAGCCGGCCGCCGGTCAGCACCGCCGCGTTACCGCGGGCCGCGGTCAGCTTCTCCGCCGCAAAGGTCAGCGCCTCCGGCCAGGACGCCGGCCGCAGCTCGCCGTCCTCGCGGATCAGCGGGTGGGTCAGCCGGTCACCGGTGGTCGCGTAGTTGAACGCGAACCGGTCCTTGTCGGAGATCCACTCCTCGTTCACCTGCGGGTCGTCACCGGCCAGCCGGCGCATCACCTTGCCGCGCCGGTAGTCGACCCGGATCGCCGCACCGGAGGAGTCGTGCTCCGCCACCGACGGAACCGAAACCAGGTCGAACGGCCGGGACCGGAACCGGTACGCCGCGCTGGTCAGCGCACCCACCGGGCAGATCTGGATGGTGTTGCCGGAGAAGTAGCTCTCGAACGGCTCCTTCTCGTAGATGCCGACCTGCTGCAGCGCACCGCGCTCGACCAGCGCGATGAACGGGTCACCGGCGATCTGCTCGGAGAACCGGGTGCAGCGGGCACACAGCACGCAGCGCTCGCGGTCCAGCAGCACCTCGGCCGAGATGTTGATCGGCTTCGGGTAGGTCCGCTTGATCTCGGTGAACCGGGACTCGCCACGGCCGTTGGTCATCGCCTGGTTCTGCAGCGGGCACTCGCCGCCCTTGTCGCAGACCGGGCAGTCCAGCGGGTGGTTGATCAGCAGGAACTCCATGTTCCCGTGCTGCGCCTTGTCCGCCACCGGCGAGGTCACCTGGGTCCGGACCACCATGCCGTCGGCGACGGTGATCGTGCAGGAGGCCTGCGGCTTCGGCATACCCCGGCCGTTCCCGGCGTCGGTGATCTCGACCAGGCACTGCCGGCAGGCGCCGACCGGGTCGAGCAGCGGGTGGTCGCAGAACCGGGGGATCTGGATCCCGATCTGCTCCGCGGCCCGGATCAGCAGGGTGTTCTTCGGAACCTTGACCTCGATGTCGTCGATGGTCACGGTGATCAGGTCAGTCCGCTCCACCTCCGACCCGGCCGGGGGGTTCGCTTGGATCGTCATGCGCTTGCTCCAGCGGTAGCGAAGACAGTGCTTGCCATCGGGTCGAACGGGCAGCCGCCGTTCTCGAAGTGCGCCAGGTACTCGTCCTTGAAGTGCTGGATCGAGCTGGTGATCGGCGCGGTCGCACCGTCGGCCAGCGCACAGAACGACCGGCCGGTGATGTTCTCGCACAGATCGAGCAGGGTGACGAGGTCCTCCTCGGTTCCCTTGCCGTGCTCCAGCCGCTCGAGGATCTGCACCAGCCACCACGTGCCTTCGCGGCACGGCGTGCACTTGCCGCAGGACTCGTGCTTGTAGAACTCCGTCCACCGCAGCACCGAGCGGACCACGCAGGTGGTCTCGTCGAAGATCTGCAGCGCCTTCGTGCCAAGCATCGAGCCGACCGACCCGACGCCCTCGTAGTCCAGCGGTACGTCGAGGTGCTCAGCGGTCAGCAGCGGAGTCGAGGACCCGCCCGGCGTCCAGAACTTCATCTCGTGGCCCTCGCGGATACCGCCGGCCAGGTCGATCAACTGCCGCAGCGTGATGCCCATCGGCGCCTCGTACTGGCCCGGCCGGGTGACGTGCCCGGACAGCGAGTACAGCGTCATGCCCTTGGACTTCTCGGTGCCCATCGAGGAGAACCAGTCCGCGCCGTTCTTGATGATGGCGGGAACTGACGCGATCGACTCGACGTTGTTGATCACTGTGGGGCAGCCGTACAGACCGGCCACAGCCGGGAACGGAGGACGCAGCCGGGGCTGGCCGCGACGGCCCTCGAGCGAGTCGAGCAGCGCGGTCTCCTCGCCGCAGATGTACGCACCGGCGCCGGCGTGCACGATCACGTCCAGGTCGTAGCCGCTGCCGAGGATGTTGGTGCCGATGAAACCGGCCGCCCTCGCTTCCTCGACCGCCTGCTGCAGCCGGCGGACCACGTGCAGCACCTCACCGCGGACATAAATGAACGCAGTACTCGCCCGGATCGCGTAGGACGCGATGATGACGCCCTCGACCAGCGTGTGCGGCGAGGCGAGCATCAGCGGGATGTCCTTGCAGGTACCCGGCTCGGACTCGTCCGCGTTCACCACCAGGTACTTCGGCTTCGGGTTGTCCTGCGGGATGAACGACCACTTCATCCCGGTCGGGAAGCCCGCGCCGCCACGGCCGCGCAGACCGGAGTCCTTGACCGCGGTGACTACGTCGGCCGGCTGCATCCGCAGTGCGGTCTGCAGTGCGTCGTACCCGCCGGAGCGCTGGTACGACGCCAGCTGCCAGGAACGGATCTGGTCCCAGTTGTCGGACAGTACCGGGGTCAGCATGGTCAGTCCTCCTTCCGGGAGTCGGGAGTGGCCGGGGACCCTGTGCCGGACTCACGTCCGGGCTGGTCCTCGGGACGCGGGCCGGGAACGGAGTCGATCGGGGCCCGGGAGCCGCCGCGACCACCCGGAGCCGTCCAGTTGCGCTCGCGGGCGAGCCGCAGACCGGCCAGCGTCGCCTTGCCGCCGGTCGGGCCCTCGTCGGCGCGGCCGTCGGGGAACCCGGCCAGCACCCGCTCGGCCTCGCGCCAGGTGCAGATCGTCGCACCGCGCGGGGACTTCACCTCGGTGCCCTCGCGCAGGTCGTCGACCAACTGGGTGGCCGACTCCGGCGTCATGTCGTCGAAGAACTCCCAGTTCACCATCATCACCGGCGCGTAGTCGCAGGCGGCGTTGCACTCCAGGTGCTCGAGGGTGATCTTGCCGTCCTCGGTGGTCTCGTCGTTGCCGACGTCGAGGTGCTGCTTCAGCCGGTCGAAGATCAGGTCGCCGCCCATGACGGCGCACAGCGTGTTGGTGCAGACCCCGACGTGGTAGTCGCCGACCGGGCGGCGCTTGTACATCGTGTAGAAGGTCGCGACCGCGGACACCTCGGCGCCGGTCAGCCCGAGCACGTCGGCGCAGGCCTCGATGCCCTCCGGGGTGACCCGGCCCTCGACCGACTGCACCAGGTGCAGCATCGGCAGCAGCGCGGACCGGCCTTCGGGGTAGCGGGCGGCCAGCTCGCGCATCTCCGCGATCGTGGTCTCGGTGATGTTGGAGTCACCGGTGCTGTACGGCACCGGCTTGTCGGTCGCTGTCGCGTGATTCTCGGCCATCTATCGGTCCACTCCACCCATCACCGGGTCAAGGCTGGCGACGGCGACGATCACGTCGGCGACCTGTGCGCCCTCGCACATGATCGGCATCGCCTGCAGGTTTGCGAAGGACGGGTCACGGAAGTGCGCCCGGTACGGCTTGGTGCCGCCGTCGGAGACCAAGTGGCAGCCCAGCTCGCCGCGCGGCGACTCCAGCGCCACGTACGCCTGGCCGGCCGGCACCCGGAAGCCCTCGGTGACCAGCTTGAAGTGATGGATCAGCGCTTCCATCGACTCGCCCATGATGTGCTTGATGTGGTCGAGCGAGTTGCCCATCCCGTCGGAGCCGACGGCCAGCTGGCTCGGCCAGCCGATCTTCTTGTCGGCCACCATCACCGGCTCGCCCTCCATCTTGGCCAGCCGGTCGGCGCACTGCTCGACGATCTTCAGCGACTCGTGCATCTCCTGCAGCCGGACCCGGAACCGCCCGTAGGAGTCCGCGGTGTCCCAGGTCGGTACGTCGAAGTCGTACGTCTCGTACCCGCAGTACGGCTGGGTCTTGCGCAGGTCCATCGCGTACCCGGTCGAGCGCAGCGGCGGGCCGGTGATGCCCAGCGCCATGCAGCCGCTCAGGTCCAGGTAGCCGACGTTCTGCAGCCGGGCCTTGAAGATCGGGTTCGCGTTGCACAGCTCGGCGTACTCGGGCAGGTGCTTGTTCATCCAGGTGATGTACTCGCGGATCTTGTCCAGCGCACCCGGCGGCAGGTCCTGGGCGACACCGCCCGGCCGGATGAACGCGTGGTTCATCCGCAGGCCGGTGATCAGCTCGAACAGGTCGAGCGTCATCTCCCGCTCACGGAAGCCGATCGTCATCACCGTGAGCGCGCCGATCTCCATCCCACCGGTGGCGATGCAGACCAGGTGGCTGCTGATCCGGTTGAGCTCCATCAGGAGCACCCGCATCACGTTCGCCTTCTCCGGGATCTGGTCCTCGATCCCGAGCAGCCGCTCGATCGCGAGGCAGTAGGCCGCCTCGTTGTAGAACGGCGCCAAGTAGTCCATTCGGGTGCAGAACGTGACGCCCTGCGTCCAGGAGCGGAACTCCATGTTCTTCTCGATACCGGTGTGCAGGTAGCCGATGCCGCAGCGGGCCTCGGTCACCGTCTCGCCCTCGATCTCGAGGATGAGCCGGAGCACGCCGTGGGTGGACGGGTGCTGCGGGCCCATGTTGACGACGATCCGCTCTTCGGGCTCCTCGCCGAGGCCGGCCACGACCGAGTCCCAGTCCTGACCGGTGACGGTGAAGACCTTGCCCTCGGTGGTGTCGCGAGTAGTCGCGTACGGGTCTGAGGGTGTCGATTGTGTCTGGGTCATCAGTTGTACGACCTCCGCGTGTCGGGCGGTGGGATGACGGCGCCCTTGTACTCGACGTCGATACCGCCGAGCGGGTAGTCCTTGCGCTGCGGGTGACCCGGCCAGTCGTCCGGCATCTGGATCCGGGTCAGTGCCGGGTGACCGTCGAAGATGATGCCGAAGAAGTCCCAGGTCTCCCGCTCGTGCCAGTCGTTGGCCGGGTAGACCGAGACGACCGACGGGATGTGCGGGTCGGCGTCGGGTGCGGACACCTCGAGCCGGATCCGCCGGTTGTGGGTCATCGACATCAGGTGGTAGACCGCGTGCAGCTCGCGGCCGGTCTCGTTCGGGTAGTGCACGCCGCTGACGCCGGAGCAGAACTCGAACCGGAGCGCCTCGTCGTCGCGCAGGTGCTGACACACCTCGACCAGCCGCTCGCGCTGGACGTGCAGGGTCAGCTCGCTCCGGTCGACCACGACCTTCTCGATCGCACCGTCGCCGACCAGGCTCTCCAGCCGCTCGGTCGCGCCGTCGAACCAGGAGCCGTACGGCTTCGGCGTACCGCCGGGCAACGCGACCTGGCGGCGCAGGCCGCCGAAGCCGGAGGTGTCACCGGTGCCACGGACACCGAACATGCCCTCGCGCTGGTCCACCACCTCGGCCGCCGGGGTCTGAGCGTCACCGGCCGCCGCGGTTGCCGGCAGGTTCTCGGGTTGCGTATTGCTCACCGCAGCAGCCCCTTCATCTCGAGCGTCGGCGACGCGGTCAGCGCGGCGGCTTCCTGCTCCGCCTGCAGCGCCTTCTTGTTCGCGCCGAGCTTGCCGCTCTGGATGTCCTCGTGCAGCTTGAGGAACGCGTCCAGCAACATCTCCGGCCGCGGCGGACAGCCGGGCAGGTACATGTCGACAGGTACGACGTGGTCCACGCCCTGCACGATCGCGTAGTTGTTGAACATGCCGCCCGACGACGCGCAGACACCCATCGCGAGCACCCACTTCGGGTTCGGCATCTGGTCGTAGATCTGGCGCAGTACCGGGGCCATCTTCTGGCTCACCCGGCCGGCCACGATCATCAGGTCGGCCTGCCGGGGCGACGCCCGGAAGACCTCCATGCCGAACCGGGCGGCGTCGTACCGCGGCGCGCCGGTGGTCATCATCTCGATCGCGCAGCAGGCCAGCCCGAAGGTTGCCGGCCACAACGAGGCCTTCCGCATGTAGCCGGACAGGCCCTCGATCGTGGTCAGCAGTACGCCGGCCGGAAGCTGTTCCTCAACACCCATTGCTCAGTCCCACTCCAGTCCGCCGCGGCGCCACACGTAGGCGTACGCGACGAAGACGGTGACGATGAAGATGACCATCTCGATCAGCCCGAACAGCGCCATCTGGTCGAAGGCGACCGCCCACGGGTAGAGGAAGATGATCTCGATGTCGAACACGATGAAGAGCATCGCGGTGATGTAGTACTTCACCGGGAACCGCCCGCCACCGACCGGCTGCGGGGTCGGCTCGATCCCGCATTCGTAGGAGTCGAGCTTGGCCCGGTTGTAGCGCCTGGGTCCGACCAGCGCGCTCGTCACCAAGGTGCCCGCCACGAAGATCGCCGCGAGCACACCGAGAACGAGGATCGGTACGTAAGGGTGCATCGGGTTCCTGCTCCCTCCTTCAGCCGGTGGTCTGTCTGTCTGCGTTTCCGAACAGCACTGTGTTATCAGTACCGCTGTGGCTCATCTCACTCGCCCCGCCGGTTTCAGGCGGCCGGGGCGACCTTGGTGAGGCCGTTGATGATCTTGTCCATCACGTCGCCGTCGCGCGGGTCGGTGAGGTTGGCAAGCAACTTCAGGGTGAACTTCATCAGCGTGGTGCGCGGCAGACCGTACTTCGTGCACAGCCGCATCACCTCCGGATTTCCGATCAGCTTCACGAAGATCCGGCCGAGCGTGTAGTAACCGCCGAACTCCTGCTTCAGCGCCTTCGGGTACGCCGACAACGCGCGCTCTCGCTGGTTCGGCTGCCGGTGCAGGGCCTGGGCGGCGACCTCGGCGGCGAACGCCCCGGACTCCATCGCGTACGGGATGCCCTCGCCGTTGAACGGGTTGACCATGCCACCGGCGTCGCCGAGCAGCATCAGGCCGCGGGTGTAGTGCGGCTGCCGGTTGAAGCCCATCGGCAGGGCCGCGCCACGGATCGGGATGGTCTGGAACTCGTCCCGGAACTGCCACTCCTCCGGGGTGTTCTTCAGCCACTGCTTCAGCAGATCGGCGTAGTCGACCTTGCCGAACGCGTCGGACGTGTTCAGGATGCCGAGGCCGACGTTGACGGTGCCGTCGCCCATCCCGAAGATCCAGCCGTAGCCCGGCAGCAGGTTGCGCTGTCCCGGGTGCTGTGGGTCGTCGGCCCACAGTTCCAGCCACGACTCAAGGTAGTCGTCGTCGTGGCGCGGGCTGGTGAAGTAGGTGCGGACGGCGACACCCATCGGGCGGTCGTCGCGCTTGTGCAGGCCCATCGCGATGCTCAACCGGGACGAGTTGCCGTCGGCAGCCATCACCAGCGGCGCCCGGAACTCGAGGTCGGCACCGGCGCGCCGGCCGTTGTCGTCGACCGGCTTGGCGGTGACGCCGACGATGTGGCCCCGGTCGTCCAGGATCGGCGCGGAGACGTTGGTCCGCTCGCGCAGCCGGGCGCCGGCCTTGACGGCCTGCCGGGCGAGCATGTCGTCGAAGTCCATCCGGTTCCGGGTCAGACCGTAGTTCGGGTGGCTGGACAGGTCCGGCCAGTCGAGCTGCAGCACGTGCCCGGCGCCCTGGATGCGCAGACCGTAGTTGCGGATCCAGCCGGCCTCTTCGGAGATGTCGATCCCCATGTTGATGATCTGCTTGGTACCGCGCGGGGTGAGCCCGTCGCCGCACACCTTCTCCCGGGGGAAGGCGGTCTTCTCCAGCAGTAGGACGTCGAGTCCCGCGTTGGCCAGGTGATAGGCGGCGGCCGAGCCCGCGGGTCCGGCGCCGACGACGATCACATCAGCGGTCTCCGCCTGCTGCCCGCTCGGCACGCTCTGGCTCATCTCATTCCCGGCCTGGAAGTTTGGGGGCTGTGCGCTCGTGAATCGCTTCACGAAGCCTCGTCACCCGACAGTCTAGGACTGCCTGACGCGGACACGAAACCGGCCCTGAATCCCTTGCTGGACAAAGATTTACGCACGTTTCACCTTGCGTAATTCAGCATCCGCCGTACTGCGGACCAGTGCCCCTGGTGGTCTACTTCGAGGGCTTCACCGCACGATGGATGGCGACCAGGCCGCCGGTGAGGTTGCGCCACTGCACCCGGGTCCAGCCGGAGGCCTCGATCGTGCGCGCGAGCGGCTCCTGCGCCGGCCAGGCGCGGACCGACTCGGCCAGGTACTCGTAGGCGTCCGGGTTGGTCGACACCGCCTTCGCCACCACCGGCACCGCCCGCATCATGTACTCCAGGTACGCGACCCGGAACGGCTTCCAGGTCGGGTGCGAGTTCTCCAGTACGACGAGCCGCCCGCCCGGCCGGGTCACCCGCAGCATCTCCCGCAGCGCGACGGTGACGTCGTTCACGTTCCGCAGCGCCCACGAGATCGTCACCACGTCGAAGGTGTCGTCGGCGAACGGGAGCTGCAGGGCATCGCCGGCGATCAGGTCGAGCTCGGGGTAGCGGCGCTTGCCGACCCGGAGCATGCCGACCGAGAAGTCGCACGAGACCACCTCGGCGCCGGCCTCGCGCAGCTTGATACTCGACGCACCGGTCCCGGCGGCCAGATCGAGGACCTTCATCCCCTTCCGCGGCGCGATCTCCGCGAACGTCTGCGGCCGCCAGTGCAGCTTCTCCAGCCCCATCGTGGCCACCGCGTTCGTCCGGTCGTACCCCTCGGCCACGTTGTCGAACATGGCCGCCACGGCATGCGGTTCTTTGCTCAGATCTGCGCGGGTCACCTGTCTAGTGTCCTGCACCGCCCTCCGTGTGCCAGCTCCGGTGTCCAGGTGGGTGCATCGCAAGGCGGAGGAGCTGCCTCGATGTGGTGTTCATCGTGGCTGCTTCTCCAACGCAGCGAGGTGCCCGCCTGGGCGCCGGAGATGGTGTGCGGAGGGCGGTGTTGGACGCGAGGTTCATCACGGCCGCGACGGGCGCCGAAACTCGCTGGACATGGGACAGGCATACGCTTGCATCTCGTGAGTGCATCTCCATGGAGCCGGCAGGCCATCGAGACCCGGGGCCGCAGCGAGGAGTGGTGCGGTGAGCTTGTCTGAGCCGGTCGGGAGCCAGGCTCCCCATCTGGTGATTCGCAGCCAGCCCGTCGACGGGGTGTCGGCCCAGCTGATGGACCATCTACCCGCCGAGGGCGGGCTGGCCTGGGTACGACGCGGCGACGGTCACGTCGGCTGGGGTGTCGCCGCCCGCCTCGACATTGCCGGTGGCAACCGCTTCCAGGAGGCGATCGCCTGGTGGAAGGAACTGGTCGCGGCCGCGGTGGTCCGCGACGAGGTCGGCGTACCGGGGTCCGGGCTGCTGTGCTTCGGGTCGTTCGGGTTCACCGACGAAGACCTGAGTCAGCTGGTCGTGCCCGAGGTGATCATCGGCCGTCGGGGCGGGACCACCTGGGTGACCACGGTCTCGCCGGCGAGCTCGCTGGCCGCGCCGCCGGAGCTCGTCACCCACGAGCCGTCACCGGTGCACGACATCGCGTTCTCGGACGGCGCGCGATCCGGTACCGACTGGTCGAGCATCGTCGCGGACGCGATCAAGCGGATCACCGGCGGTGAGCTGGACAAGGTGGTGCTGGCGCGCGACCTGATCGCGATCGCCGAGCAGCCGATCGACCTGCGCTGGCCGTTGCGCCAGCTCGCGTCGGCGTACCCGAACTGCTGGACGTTCTCCGTCGACGGCCTGATCGGGGCGACTCCCGAGCTCCTGGTCCGGCGGGAGAAGGGGCTGATCACGTCCCGGGTGCTGGCCGGGACCATCCGCCGTACCGGGGACGACGCTCACGACCTCGCGCTGGCCGCGTCGCTGGCCCGGTCGAGCAAGGACCTGGAGGAGCACGAGTTCGCGGTCCGCTCGGTCGCCGACGCACTGAAGCCGCACTGTACGTCGATGAACGTGCCGGAGACCCCGTTCGTCCTGCACCTGCCGAACGTGATGCACCTGGCCACCGACGTCGCCGGAGTCGCCGCCAACGGCGCTTCCGCGCTCGGCCTGGCCGCCGCACTGCACCCGTCCGCGGCGGTCTGCGGTACGCCGACCGACCTGGCCCGCGACCTGATCGGCGAGATCGAGGGGATGCGGCGCGGCCGGTTCAGCGGACCGGTCGGCTGGCTGGACGCGGCCGGCGACGGCGAGTGGTGTATCGCGCTGCGCTGCGGCCAGGCCGACCCGGACGACCCGCGGCGGATGCGCCTGTTCGCCGGCGCGGGCATCGTGGCCGGCTCCGATCCGGTAGCCGAGCTGGCCGAGACGAATGCCAAGCTGGTTCCGATGAGAGACGCGTTGGGAGACTGAGGGTGAAGCTGACCAAGTTCGCGCATGCCTGTGTCCGGCTGGAGAAGGACGGGAAGGTCCTGCTCGTCGATCCGGGAACGTTCAGCGAGGACGCCGTGTTCGAGCGCGCCGACGCGATCCTGGTCACGCACGAGCACCCGGACCACCTGGACGTGGAGCGGCTGAAGCTCTTGGATGCGCCGGTCTACACGAACGCCGGTGTCGCCGCGCAGCTCGCGGATCTGGGTGACCGGGTCAGCGTGGTCGCGGACGGCCAGTCCTTCGAGGCGGCCGGCTTCGCGGTACGTGCCTATGGCAAGGACCACGCGGTGATCCTGCCGGAGCTGGGTGTTCCGTGCGAGAACGTCGGCTACCTGATCGAGGACGCCGTCTACCACCCGGGCGACTCGTTCACCCAGCCCGACCGTCAGGTGCACACCAACCTGGTCCCGATCTCCGGCCCGTGGTTCTCGCTGCCGCCGGCGATCGAGTACGCCCGCGCGATCACGTCCGAGCAGACGATCGGCATCCACGACGGCCTGCTCAGCCCGATCGGCCTCGGCATGATGAAGCGCTGGCTGGGCGAACAGGGCGGCCGCCCCTACCTCGGCCTGGCCCCAGGCGAGTCCACCGAGCTCAACTGACATCTGTCACCGCTTCCGGACTCCTATGCCGCGGGCGGCTCACCCGCAGGTACGGCGGCCGGCCTGGCTGCAAACCGACAGGACGTATACGCCCACTGCCAGCCACTCCCCGCCTGAGCCCACCGGGTATCCGACTCGATCGCCAGACACCTCCTGTCGAACTGCACCAATCACGACGCTCGACGAACTGGTGGAGCTTGTGCAGGCGGCTCCGCTCCGACCCGCGGAAGGTTCTGCCGGTCCTCGCGGCATGGCTCCCCAGGTTGATCCCGTACAACGCCGTACTCACCACGGCGCCGACCGCCTCGTCGCCCTCGTGCACGGACACCGGCGGTTCCGGGTCGGTCAGGATGCCGCGGATCCGGTCCGCGGTACCGGTCAGCAGGGCGGTGTTGAGTACCGGATCGCGTTGCAGGAAAGGGAAGCGATGTCCTTGAAGACAGCGGGGTCACTGGTGCTCCGCGCGATCATGCGGTGAACTCGACGTCGACGAAATCCGCGACCTGGCGGTAGCCGGCCTGGTGGTAGATCTTGTTCGAGGTCGGGTTGGCCAGGTCGGTGTAGAGGCACGCCTGGTTGCCCTGCGCAAGGATCTCGGCGGACACGTGGCTGGTGAGCGCACCGGCGTACCCACGCCGGCGGTGCTCGGGCGGCGTGTAGACCGGCCCGACCCGGCAGACCCCGAAGACCGGATGGTGGTAGCTGACCATGCTCACCGGCTCACCACCGGCCTCCCACATCCAGAGTCGCCCGTCGCGCAGGTGCTCTCTGGCCCAGTCCAGGCGGTCGGCGCCGAGCTCCTCAGGGAAGCCGTCCTTCACCCAGTCCGCGACCAACTCGACCTCGTCGTCCTTCATCAGCCGCGGTGAGCCGTCCGCCGACAGTGGCGTCAGCGTGCCGAGCTTGTGCAGGCGGGTGGCCTTGCTCTCGGTCGCCGTACCGCCGCGCCGCTCGCACCAGCGGTCGGCGAATCGCTGGGCGGCAGGTCGATCGCCCGCCACGCCGATCTGGTCGGTCAGTACGTCGAGATACGCGTCGGCGACCGCCTCGGCGTACTCAGGTCGCAGCGCGCCGAGGTAGACCATCCGCCCCGGGGTCCGCATCGCGGCGCCGACCACATCGGCTCCGTCGTGGACCGAGGCGAAGTACGACGGCTCGTCCACCACGGCGCCGGCTCCGGCGGCGCGTTGGTGGACGTTGCTCATGATGAGGGTGTGCAGCACCGGATCCCGTTGCAGGAAAGGGAAGACCGTCTGCTCGAAGGCGGCCGCGTCACTCGTCACACGCACATCCATGCCTCCGGAGACTACGCCTGAGGACCTGGGCTGGTCGCCCGGATTTACACTGCGGCTATGTCCACCACGCGGTTGCTCCTGCTCGGGGTCGTGCGGATCTTCCAGCCGGCCTACGGGTACCAGCTGCGCCGCGAGCTGCTCACCTGGAACGTGCAGGAGTGGGCGAACATCAACCCCGGCTCGATCTACACCGGGCTGCGGACACTGGCCAAACACGGCTACCTGCAGGAGCTCGAGGAGGGCCCTGGTCAGCGGCCCGGGCGTACGTCGTACAAGCTGACGGCCGACGGTGACACGGAGTACTTCACGCTGCTCCGCGAGATGCTCTGGACCGTGGACGGCTTCCACCCGGACCGGATGCAGGCAGCGCTCAGCTTCCTCTGGTCGCTGCGCCGCGACGAGGTGCTGGCCGCGCTCGAGGCGCGGATCGTCCAGCTCGAGCAGCGCAACAAGGCTCAGCCGTTCTCGGAGCGCCAGATCCTCGAGGACCCGGCAACCCCGAACCACGTGGTCGAGATGCTCCGCATCGTCGATGCCCGCGACCGCGGCGAGCTCGAGTGGACCAGGTCCTTCCGCGACCGGATCGCCGACGGCAGCTACGCCTTCGCCGGCGAACCGGCCGACTGGACGCCGTACCCGGGCATGATCACCCTCTGGGGCGAGATCCCCAGCCCGCCCGCCGACTGACCGCGCTCAGCCCGCTCCGGGCGGCGACCAATCAACGTTGACTATTCAAAGTTGATTAGTCAGACTTGCCCGCATGATGATCGAAGCGCGCGGACTAGTGCGTACTTTCAAGACCAAACGCGGCCCGGTGGAGGCCGTGCAGGGGGTAGATCTGGATGTCGCCGACGGGGAGATCGTCGGCTTCCTCGGGCCGAACGGGGCCGGCAAGACCACCACGATGCGGATGCTGGCGACCCTGATCAAGCCGACCGCCGGGACCGCGACCGTGGCCGGTTGCGACCTGGCCAAGGACCCAGTCGGGGTCCGCCGCGGCATCGGGTACGTGTCGCAGAGCGGCTCGACCCTGCCGGAGGCGATCGCCGGCGACGAGGTCGTCGACCACGCCCGGCTGTACGGCGTACCGAAGGCCAAGGCGGCCGCGGACGGTCAACGGCTGTTCGAGGAACTCGACCTGCCCGGCCTGTGGCGGCGGCAGTGCAAGACCCTGTCCGGCGGCCAGCGGCGCCGGCTCGACATCGTGATGGGGCTGATCCACGACCCGAAGTTGATCTTCCTGGACGAGCCGACCACCGGTCTCGACCCGCAGGCCCGGGCGAACCTGTGGCAGCACATCCGCGGTCTCCGCGACCGCGGTGCGACGATCTTCCTCACCACCCACTACCTGGACGAGGCGGACGCGCTCTGCGACCGGATCCTGGTCATCGACCACGGCAAGATCGTTGCCGCCGGCACCCCGGACACGCTGAAGCAGCAGGTCTCCGGCGACGCGGTCCGGCTCAGCCTCGCCGACGCCGACCAGGCGTCCGCGGTGACCAAGATCGTGCAGGAACTGGACGGCGCGACCGAGTTCGAGACCGACGGTGACGTGGTCGGTTTCCGGATCCCGCGCGGCGGTTCGGTGCTGCCCGGCCTGCTCCGCCAGATCGATGCCCAGGGCGTCGAGTTGGCCGGTGTCGAGGTGCACCGCCCGACTCTTGACGACGTGTTCCTGACCATGACCGGCCGCTCGCTGCGCGACGACGAGACCGCAGCCAAGCCGCAGACCGAGGAGGCCGTGGCATGACCGTCCTTCGTGAGACCTGGATCGTCTTCCATCGCTCGATGCGGCTGACCCTGCGCAACCCGATGTGGGCGATCCTGATGCTCAGCCAGCCGCTGATGTATCTGTTCCTGTTCGGCCCACTGCTGAAGCCGATCACCGCGCAGATCAGCCAGGGTGCGACCACCAACGCGTACCAGGTGTTCATCCCCGGCCTGATCGTCCAGCTCGGCATGTTCGGCGCGATGTTCGTCGGCTTCGGCCTGATCGCGGAGTACCGGGCCGGCGTGATCGAGGCCGACCGGGTGACCCCGGCCTCCCGGATATCCCTGATGGCAGGGCGCGTACTGCGGGATGTCGTCGTACTGGTCGTGCAGACGCTGGTGTTGCTGATCGCCGCGGTCCCGCTCGGTCTGCGGGCGCCGTGGGGCGGCGTACTGCTGTCGCTGGTGATCGTCGCCCTGCTCGGCGCCACGTTCGCCTCGCTGTCGTACTCGGTCGCGCTCATCACCAAGAGCGAGGACGCACTGGCCCCGTTGCTGAACGGGATCGCCATGCCGCTCCTGCTGCTGTCCGGCATCCTGCTGCCGATGCAGATCGGCCCGGAGTGGCTGCAGCGGTTGTCCGACATCAGCCCGCTCAAGCACGTGGTGAACGGGGTGCGGGCACTCTTCCGCGGCGACATCAGCAACAGCTCGTCGCTGTGGGGCCTGTTCTGGGTCGTCCTGCTCACGATCATCGGTCTGACCGTCGGCGCCCGGACCTTCCGGAAGGAATCCGCTTAGCCTCAATCCGTGGATCCTGGCAGCAGCGAGCAGGTGCTCGGCGGAGTGCGGCAGGATCCACGGATTGAGGCTTAGGTAAGGCGCTGTTCATCGGGGAGTCGCCGGGCCGGGTTAGCGTCCGGGCATGCGCTCGCCGATGGTCCGTGGGGTGGTCGGCTCCGTCGTAGTCGCCGTGGCGAGCCTGGTGACCTCGGTGGTGCCGCCCTCCTCGTGGGTGGCGTCGTTTCCGATCACCGGCGACCTGCGGGCCACTCTGCCCGGCCGGATGGTCGGACTGTCGTTCATGGTGGCCGGGCTCGGGCTGATGGCTTGGGCCTGGCTATCCGTGGGGCGGAAGGTCATGGCCGGGCTACGGCCTCCGGTACTGCGCATGGCGGCGTGCTGGAGTGTGCCGCTGCTCCTGATCCCGCCACTGTTCAGCCGGGACGCGTGGAGCTACGCCGCGCAGGGTGCCCTCGTTGCCGAGGGCTTCAACCCGTACGACGTGGGCCCTGGCGTCCTGTCCGGTCACATCGTCGAGGCCGTCGACCCGATGTGGTTGCAGACGCCGGCGCCGTACGGACCACTACCTCTCGCGTACGGCGGCCTGGTCGCGCGACTCACCATGGACCCGTACGTGCTGATGCTGGCGCACCGGCTGCTCGCCGTACTGGGCATCGTGCTGATCGCTTGGGCCGTGCCACGGCTGGCGACCGCGTGCCGGGTGGACCCGGTGTTCGCGACGTGGTTGGTGGTCGCCAACCCGGTGCTGATCACGCATGGCATTGGCGCCGCGCACAACGACGTACTGATGCTTGGACTGGCTTGTAGTGCGTTTGCTTTGGCTCTGATGGGTCGGTGGGGAACTGCGGCGGTTGTAGCTGGTGCAGCGGCTGCGGTGAAGCTGCCGGGTGGGCTGGTGGTGATCGCCATTGCCGCGGTGATGAGCCCGCTGGCTGGGCGGGCTCTTCGTTTCGCGAGTCTGGCAATCGCCGGTGCGGTGTCGGTGCTCACGCTGGTGACCATCGGTGAGCTGACTGGCGTGGGGTCAGGGTGGCTGGGTGCCCTCGACGTACCCGGGCTGGTCCGTTCACCCTTCTCGATCGCGAACCTGATCGGGATGGCCGCGTCCGGCGTACTCGGATGGCTGGGCGAGGACACCGCTGCCGACCAGGCGCTCCAGATCGTCCGGCTGGTCGGGATGATCGCGGCCGTCACGCTGATCGTCGTACTGAGCCTCAGGTCGTCCGTCCATCACGCCGCGCGGGCTGTGGGCATCGCCCTGCTCGCGGTGGTCGTCTTGGGGCCGAGCGCGCACGACTGGTACTTCCTGTGGTGCCTGCCGTTCCTGGCCGTCGCCCGCCCCGGCCGCCGGCTGACCACCACCATCACCGCGGTCAGCCTCATCTTCACCATCGCCGCCCCACTCAACTCCTCCCTCCGCGGCGCAACCATCCCCATCCTCACCACCACAGCCCTAGCCATCGCCACCATCGCCCCCCTCCTCAACCACCTGCGCACGCTCCATCCAGTGCGCAAGTCCAAGGCTGCGGTGCCGATTGAGGAGCCTGCCCGGGTTAGAGCTGCCTGAGTGCGGTTACCAGGGCCTCGGTGAGGGGGCGGTGGGTGGTTCTGGGGATGCGGGCTTCTACTACTGACAGGCCGGCGACGGTGGGGGTTAGGGCGGCTCGGAGGGCGTCGGGGGTTTCGGCGAGGGTGTAGGGGGTGTGCGTCGCGGCGCAGAGGGCCGACAGGTCGGTGTTGTGGGGGGTGCCGAAGATGCGCTCGAAGTGGGTGGCGTGGGTGGGGTCGCCCTGTTCGAGCGTGGAGAAGATGCCGCCGCCGTTGTCGTTGACGACGACGATGCGCAGGTCAGGGCGGGCCTCGTCCGGGCCGATGATCAGGCCGTTCGCGTCGTGCAGGAAGGCCAGGTCGCCGAT
This sequence comes from Kribbella steppae, assembly GCF_004342025.1. Lineage (GTDB taxonomy): Bacteria > Actinomycetota > Actinomycetes > Propionibacteriales > Kribbellaceae > Kribbella > Kribbella steppae. Next base: position 168,708 of record NZ_SLWN01000005.1, read on the forward strand.
CAACGCGTACGTCGGGCCGGCATTCGCCAACGCGGCGCCGACAGCCGTGGAGATGGTGCCGTCGATACCGGCCAGACCGCGGTTGGCGATGGTGCGGATCGGGACGACCGGGGCGAGGTCGAGGTCGCGGACCGGGTTCGAGGAGGCGACCACGAGCATGCCGTCGGCCCCGACCGCTTCGCCGACCATCGCCGCGATCCCCGGTCCGTTGAGGCCGTCGGCGAGCACCTTGTCGATCTCGGGGCGGGCCAACTGGTCCGCGTGCTGCCAGCGTTCCAGCCAGTCGGTGGTGTCGGGTCCTGTGACCTCCAGCCCGGTGATGACCGACGACGCACGCCGGGCCGGGTCCGGCCACAGCCCGGTCGGTGCGACCACTATCACCTCGACACCGGGCCGCGCGAGCAGCCTGGCGATCGGCCGCGACAGCGTCGGATGCCCGAACACCAGCACCCGCTCGATCTCGGCGGCCAAAGCGTTTGCCTGGAGCAACAACCGGTACGCCGAGATGACCGCAGGACCGGTCCGGGCCCGGCTGGACGGCTCGGCGAACAACGGCCACTGACCGGCTTCGGCAGCCAACCGCGCGGCCTGCGACGCCCCATCCCCCGCAACCACCACAGTCTTCGGCCCAGGTGCGACAGCGGACGGCTGACCAGCTGCGGCGTGCACAGCAGTCCAAGGCCCAGTACTACGACCATCCAGCGACTCAGGCCACTCCGACCCATCTGTAGGCACCAACGGCTCAGCCAACGGACAGTTGAGGTGCACCGGCCCAGGATCCGCCGACCGAGCTCCGACTGCGTTGGCCACGGCCCGTGCGACCTGCGAACGCCAGTACGCCACCTGCCCGACCTCACGGACCGGCGTACCCATCTCGTGGAACAGCCGCACCGCAGACCCGAACACCTTCAGCTGGTCCGTCGTCTGGTTGGCACCACTCCCCCGCAACGCCGGCGGCCGGTCCGCGCTCAGCACGATCAACGGCAGTCCGCTGTGCGACGCCTCCAACACGGCCGGGTGCAGGTTTGCCACCGCCGTACCGGACGTCGTCACCACCGGCACCGGCAATCCGGTCCCGCGGATCAACCCGATCGCCAGGAACCCCGCCGTACGCTCGTCGATCCGGACGTGCAACCGCAGCCGTCCGGCACGATCAGCAGCAGCCAGTGCCAACGCCAGCGGAGCGCTGCGCGAGCCCGGCGCCACCACGGCCTCCCGTACGCCGCAGCGGATCAGCTCGTCGACCACCACAGTCGCAAACGCCGTGGACGGGTTCATCCGGCACTCCTCTTCTGCACTCGGCTCATGCGCTCTTCCCACACCGCAGTCCTGGCTGCATCCGCCCGAGCCGCTTCCAGCAACACAGGATCTGGCTGCACCGATTTCACCGGCAGGAAGCCGTCCACCGGCAGCATGGGCTCAGCAACGACCTCACTGGTGAACATGGAGACAGTGGCGAGCCCACACGCATAAGGAAGCTCTGGAAGGGCAGCGGCCAACGCAACACCGGCAGCGATCCCTACCGAGGTCTCGAGCGCGGACGACACCACTACAGGCAATCCGATCTGCTCGGCGATCTCCAGGCACGCCCGGACTCCACCGATGGGCTGCACCTTCAGCACAGCGATATCCGCGGCTTCCAGCTTCCTCACCAGCAAAGGGTCCTCGGCCCGGCGGATCGACTCGTCCGCAGCCACGGGTACGTCGACCAGGCGCCGTACCGCGGCCAGATCCTCCACAGCCGCACAAGGCTGCTCGACGTACTCCAGGTCGAAGCGGGCCAACTGTCGGAGCGCCTGCACAGCCTCGTCGACGGACCACGCGCCGTTGGCATCGATCCGCACGCGGCCGGAGCCAATCGCGTCCCGCACCGCCTCCACACGTTCCAGGTCGTCCGCCAACGTCTGACCCGGCTCAGCCACCTTCACCTTGGCAGTGCCACACCCGGACGCCCTCACGATCTCGGCCGCCCGATCCGGCGTCACAGCAGGCACAGTGCAGTTCACCGGTACGGCGGTGCGCACCGGAGCCGGCCAGCCGTCGACAGCCGCCTCCCGCGCAGCCTGCAGCCAGGAGACACAGGTGGCGTCGTCGTAGTCCAGGAACGGGCTCCACTCGGCCCACCCCGCAGGCCCCTCGAAGAGCATGCCCTCGCGCACGGTAATCCCACGGAACTTGTTCTTCAGGCCGATCGAATACGTGATCACCGCACGCCCTCCAGCAGCCGCCGGCGATCCACCTTGCCTGAGGCAAGCATCGGCAGTGCGCTCATGGGGACCACCTCACGCGGCGCCCAGGTCCGCGGCAGCACCTCGGCCACGAAGTCCCGCAACTCGTCCCGTCCGGCGTCACCCACCACGAACGCGACGACCCGGCTCCCCCACTCCGCGTCCGGCACACCGAGCACGACCGCATCGGCGACGGCAGGGTGCTCGAGCAGTCGCGCCTGAACCGACGGCAGCGTCACGTTCACCCCACCAGAGATCACCACGTCGTCCAGCCGCCCGATCACCTGCAGCCGTCCGTCCACCAACTGCCCGCGGTCCTGGGTCCGGAACCACCCGTCCCGCAGCACCTCCGCGGTCAGCTCCGGCCGCAGCCGGTACCCGGAGAACAGCGTCGGCCCCTTGATCAGGATCCGCCCGTCGTCGAAGTCGATCGACGTCCCCACCAGCGGCTCACCGGCGTACACGCACCCACTGCCCGTCTCCGTCATCCCGTACGCCGGTATCGCGGTCACCCCGGCCTCCGCGGCCCGAGCCTTCAATCCTGGTGGAGTCGCAGCCCCGCCGATGATGATCGCGTCGAAGGAGCGCAACGCGTCCAGGTCGGTCTCCAGGTAGCGGGCCAGCTGGGTCGGCACCATCGCTGTGTAGCGCCGCGGCCCGGTCATGGACGCGGCAGCCGCACTGAAGCTTTCCCCCATCACTACCGGCGCCAGACCGGCCAGCACGGACCGCGTGAGGATCTGCAGCCCACCGACGAAGTACGGCTTCATCGGCAGCAGCCACTGCCCCGGTCCGCCGAGCCGGTCGTGCGTACTGGTGGCGGACGCGATCAGCGCGTCCCGCGACAACAGGACGCCCTTCGGCTCACCCGACGACCCAGATGTGGTCAGCACCACAGCACAGCCGTCCTCCAGCGGCTCGTCCGGTGCCGCCGCCTGCCGGACCCTGGCGGCATCCGCCGGATCGGGTGGCAAAGGGGCGAACGGTGTACCGCTGCCATCCAGTACGCCGGAGAGCGCAGACAGCACGGCATCCGGCGTACCGGGGACCAGGCGCAAGGTAGACATGTCAGCAACGAGCGTACGGCCCGGCCGCGGCGGTCCGACCCGCGGCTGACACAATCGATAGTCATGGCCACCCCTGCCCAGTGGATCGAAGGCGCACGCCCACGCACGCTGCCCGCCGCGATCGCTCCAGTCCTCGTCGGAACCGGTGCAGCCGCCTACCTGGACGGCTTCGTCTGGTGGAAGGCGCTGCTTGCCCTCGGTGTCGCCCTGGCCCTGCAGATCGGGGTCAACTACGCCAACGACTACAGCGACGGCATCCGCGGTACGGACGAGAACCGGGTCGGTCCACTGCGTCTGGTCGGCTCCAAGGTCGCCACTCCGGGACAGGTGAAGACCGCAGCCTTCACCTGCTTCGGTGTGGGCGCCGTACTCGGGATCATCCTGTGTGCGACGTCCAACTGGTGGCTGCTGATCGCGGGAGCGGCCTCACTGGTCGGTGCGTGGTTCTACACCGGCGGCAAGAAGCCGTACGGGTACAGGGCGCTCGGCGAGGTCAGCGTCTTCCTCTTCTTCGGGCTGGTCGCCGTACTGGGCACTACCTACGTGCAGGCCGAAACGCTCAGCTGGACGGCTGTTGCCGGCGCTGTAGCCATCGGCTCGATCGCCTGCGCGCTACTGGTGGCCAACAACCTGCGCGACATCCCCACCGACACCGTCACCGGCAAGCGCACCCTGGCCGTCGTACTGGGCGCTGCCCGGTCTCGCCAGCTGTACGCCGCCCTGATCGCCCTAGCCTTCATCCTCGCCATCATCTCGGCCCTCGCAACCCCATGGACCCTACTGGCCCTCATCGCCCTCCCCCTGGCCGCCAAGGCAGTCAAAGTGGTCGTCAGCGACGCAGTAGGCCCAGCCCTAATCCCCGTCCTCAAGGGCACCGGCCTAACCGAACTCACCTACGCCATCGGCCTGGCTGTGGGCCTGGCGATCGGCGGCTAGTTCTACCCCGCGGCGCGGGCCTGTCGCCCGTGTTTGCGGGCTTATCGCCCGCGGCTTGCGCTCCGTCCCGCGCGTCGTCAGCTCATCACACAGGCGATCGGGCATCCGCCCGCCATGTTGGGTAGCACGCTGGGGATTAAGTGTTCGGCTCGCGCCAGCGGCCAGTGGTGGCGAAGGTTTCGAGGGTAGCCAGGTATGGGGCGATGTCGATGCCATTGGTGCGGAGCCAGGCGTCGTCGTAGTAGGTGTTGCCGTAGCGCTCGCCACTGTCGCACAGCAGGGTGACGATGCTGCCGCGGACGCCCGTACGACGCATCTCCTCGGCCAACCGCAGGGAGCCCCACAGGTTCGTACCCGTGGAGCCGCCGACCAGGCGACCGGTGACTCGGGAGCAGAACCGCATCGCCGCGATCGAGGCGGCGTCCGGTACGGCGATCATCCGGTCGACCACGCCGAGGACGAACGACGGCTCCACCCGCGGCCGGCCGATTCCCTCGATCCGGGACGGGCGGCCGGTGGAGAAGTCGTCGTCACCGGCCTCGAACGCGGGGAAGAACGCCGAGTTCTCCGGGTCGACCACCGCGACCGAGGTGTCGAAGCGCTGGTAGCGGACGTAGCGGCCGATGGTCGCCGACGTGCCGCCGGTGCCGGCGCCGACCACGACCCAGGTCGGGATCGGGTGCTGCTCGAGCTTCAGTTGGCCGAAGATCGACTCGGCGATGTTGTTGTTACCACGCCAGTCGGTGGCCCGTTCGGCGTACGTGAACTGGTCCATGTAGTGGCCGCCGGTCTCCTCGGCCAGCCGCTTGGCCTCGCCGTAGATCTGACCGGACCGCTCGACGAAATGGCAGCGGCCGCCGTAGAACTCGATCAGCTCGACCTTCTCCGGGCTGGTCGAGCGCGGCATCACCGCGATGAACGGCAGGCCGAGCAGGCGGGCGAAGTACGCCTCGCTGACCGCGGTCGAGCCGCTGGACGCCTCGATCACGGTGGTGCCCTCGCGGATCCAGCCGTTGCACAGCGCGTAGAGGAACAGCGACCGGGCCAGCCGGTGCTTGAGCGAGCCGGTCGGGTGCACGGACTCGTCCTTCAGGTACAGGTCGACCCCGGTGAGTTCGGGCATCGGGAACACGTGCAGGTGGGTGTCCGCGCTCCGGTTCGCGTCGGCGTCCACGATCCGGATCGCCTCGGAGACCCAGGCCCGCGCCTTGTCGTCGCGCCGATCAACCTCACGACACACCGCGTCAACCTCACTCATGCGGGCCAGGCTAGATGGTAGGCACCCGATTTGAGTATTCCTACGCTCGGTCAGCGGACGCCGGGCCGGAACGATGAGATCCATGGTTCCCATGGGTCCGATCGAGTTCTCACCCGCCGAAGTAGCGATGATCCTCACCGTCCTGGCTCTGGTCGGCGTCTGCTCCGCCCTGCCCGCCACGATCCCGCTGGCCCTCGTCGGCCACCGCCGCGGAGTGCAGAACCCCGGCTGGAACGCGCTCTGGTATTGGCTGTGCGGCACGGTACTCACCGTGGTGCTCATGGGCGCTCTCATTCAGACCGGCCTCGGCTGGGCCGTCGTACCCCTCAGCTGGCTGCCCACCCTGCTGATCGCCTGGCTGCTCAAACCCCGGCATCCGCGACCCGGCGGCGAGCTAGGTTGGAGTGACATGACGTCTGGGCAGCAGGGGGAGCGATGAGCGAGCACGAAGAGCGGCCGACGCGGCACCGGGCCACGTTGACGGATATCAGTTCGCGGGCGTGGGAGCACCCGGCGGACCGCGGCGCACTGGTCGCGCTGCGGCAGCTGAAGGGCTTCGACTACGTCCTGCGGAAGCTGTCCGGGATGATCAACGAGCGGGCCTTCCGGCTGCAGTTCCTCGGCTCCGCGATCCGGGTCGACGAGCGGCAGTTCCCCACCATGCACCGCCTCTACACCGAGGCCGGTACGACGCTCGACGTACGCCAACTGCCCGAGCTGTACGTCACCAACAGCCCGATCTGGAACGCCGTCACCATCGGCATGGACAAGCCCTTCATCGTCGTCAACAGCGCCCTGCTGAAGGGCCTGGACGAGGAGGAGCTCCGGTTCATCCTCGGTCACGAGCTCGGCCACGCGCAGAGCGGCCACGCGCTCTACCAGTCCCTGCTGTTCTGGCTGATGCGGCTGACCGGCGCGGTGAACTGGCTGCCGATGGGTGCCCTCGGCATCCGCGCGATCATTGCCGCCCTGCACGAGTGGTCCCGCAAGGCCGAGCTCTCCGGCGACCGGGCCGGGCTGCTGGCCGTCCAGGACCCGGCGGTCGCGCTGCGGGTCCAGATGAAGCTGGCCAGCGGTGGTCAGCTCGGTGAGCTCGACACCACCGCGTTCCTGGCGCAGGGCACGGAGTACGAGAGCGCCGGCGACCTGCGGGACAGCGTGCTGAAGCTGCTGCTGCTCGAGGCGCAGTCGCACCCGCTGGCCGTCATCCGGGCGCACGAGCTGCGGCGCTGGGTGGACGACGGCGAGTACATGCAGATCGTCTCCGGCACCTACCCGAAGCGGGAGGACGACGCCAACGCCTCGATGTCGCAGGAGGCGAAGAACGCGGCCAAGTCCTACTCCGACGCCTTCGCCCGCTCCCAGGACCCACTCGCCAAGCTCATCCGCGACATGGGCGACGGCCTCGGCGGCGTCCGCGACTGGGTCTCGTCCAGGTTCCCCCCGCGCTGATCCGACGCACACACAGACAAACGAAGGGCCCGCTTCCCCCCTCCCGGGAAGCGGGCCCTTCGAGTTTGTGGTCAGCCCATGTGCACCGGGGCCTTGCCGTCGGAGGCAAGGTCCTTGTGCTTGATGGACAGGCCGACGATGGTGACGACCGCCGCGCCCAGCATCAGGAACGTGGACCAGAGGAACGCGCGGGTGAACCCGTGCGTGGTGGCCACCGCGGTGAACTGACCCTCCAGCTGCTTCAGCTGCTCCGGCGACGAACCGGACTCGGCCGCCTTCTGCAGGCCCGGGGCCAGCTCGGTGAACTTGTCCTTGATCGCGCTGGTGGAGATCGTGCCCAGCAGTGCCAGGCCGACCGCACCACCGATCTGCTGGACCGTGTTCAGCACCGCTGATCCAACTCCGGAATCCTCGTTCGCGACCCCGCTGACCGCGGTCAGCGTGAGCGGCACGAAGATCAGGCCCATCCCGAACGACAGCAGCAGGATGAACGGTAGCAGGTGGGTCAGGTACGACGAGTCCACCGCGAGCCGGCTGAATCCGAACATGCCACCGGCCACCAGCACGCCACCGGCACCGGAGATCCAGCGGGGGTCCATCTTCGCCACCAGCGACGAGGCGACCTGCGCCGCGGCCACGATGCCGACACTGAACGGCAGGAACGCGAAGCCGGTCTTCAGCGCGCTGTAACCCATGATGTTCTGCACGAAGATGCCGAGGAAGTAGAACATCGAGAACATCGCCGCACCGACGACCAGCATCACGAAGAAGCTGACTCCGCGGGTCCGGTTCGCGAGGATCCGGAACGGCATCAGCGCGTGCCGCGACCGGGCCTCGATGCCCAGGAAGACCGCCAGCAGGCCCAGGCCGCCGAGGATGAACAGCAGAGTAAGCGGGTCGCTCCAGCCGTCGGTGGCCGCGTGGGTCAGGCCGTAGACCAGCGAGGTCAGACCCAACGTTCCGGTGATCGCACCCGGCAGGTCGAACTTGCCGGTCTGGCGCTCCGACTCACCCAGGAAGCGGAACGCGAGCACCGCCACCAGCAGGCCGATCGGCGTGTTGATGAAGAAGGTCCAGCGCCAGTCCGCCTCGGTCAGCGCACCGCCGAGGATCAGGCCGACAGCCGCACCGGCGCCGGACATCGCGGCGTACACGCCCATGGCGCGGTTGCGTTCCTTGCCGGCCGGGAAGGTGGTGGTGATCAGCGCGAGTGCGTTCGGCGAGGCCGCCGCAGCCGCGACACCCTGCAGGATCCGGCTGGCCAGCAGCACGCCCTCGCTCTGGGCGATACCGCCGATGAACGAGGCCACACCGAACAGCACGACACCGAACACGAACACCTTGCGGCGGCCGAGGATGTCCCCGATCCGGCCGCCTAGCAGCAGCAGACCGCCGAAGGCCAGCGCGTAGGCGTTGACCACCCACGGCAGCGTGGCGTTGCTGAAGCCGAGATCGGTCTGGATGTGCGGCAACGCGATGTTGACGATGGTGCCGTCCAGCACCACCATCAGCTGCGCCATGCTGATCAGCGCGAGCGCGATGCCGAGATTGCGGTGGCCGTGACCGGCCCCTGCATCGGATGCAGCGGCCACCGAGTCGACCGGCCGGTGCTCCGGCGGATCGGCCTTGACGACGTCTTCGGACATGAATATTCCCCTCTTGGGCGTAACTGCGTTTGGTTACGAGCCGACCGACCCCTCACAGCGGTCAGCTCGCCTGCGACCCCCGCGCCGCAGGCAGAATCACGTTGTCGATAACTCGGAGGACCAGGTCGTCGGTGGCCGGGACGCCGAGGATGTACGCGTGGTGCACGATGACCGCCGGCAACGTCACCGACAGCAGCTCCACATCGACGTCCGGCGCGATCTCGCCGCGGGCGACGGCGCGCTGGTAGACCTTCCTGGTCAGGTCCAGCCGGGGCGCCAGGAAGCGCTCCTGGAACGCCGTCTGCAGCTCCGGATCCCGGTGCAACGCGGTGACCAGGCCGGCGATCACCGACATCGGCATCTCGGCGGTGAAGCCGCCGTCGCCGCACGACATCGAGATCAGGTCACCGCGCAGGCTGCCGGTGTCGACGTCCTCCGGCACCGGGCAACCCTTGGCCCGGCTGATCGCGTCGACGACCAGGTCGGCCTTGGTGGTCCAGCGCCGGTACAGCGTCGCCTTGCTGGCCTTGGCAGCCGTCGCCACCGCGTCCATGGTCAGCCGGTCGTACCCCAACTCGGCCACCACAGCCACGGTCGCGTCGAGGATCTCCTCCTCGCGACCACCCTCGACCCGAGGTCGATGCCGAACGCTTGCTGACTCCACCACTCATCACCCTGCGTAAACATGTTGTCACCGATAGAACGAAACGGTTTCGTTTCATCGATCACTCTACGACTCATGTGAAGGCATGCACAAAGGATTTTGGCAGGATTCTTCGAGTGGCGTAGGTCACTCTCCGTACCAGTCGACGACTGGTACGCCGCCACCAGACGGGACCGTGAACATGAACTGGTGGGCCTGGACGGGTTATTGCCTGTCCGAGCCCACCAGGAGGTGTTCCAGCCCTCGACGGCTACCCGTCGGCGGACTGCCGCGCGTCAGTCGTCGTCTTCGGCGCTGCGGGCCTGCTCGATGCGCCGGGACATCTTCTCCGCGCGCTGCTCGATCTTGCCGGCCAGGCGGTCGCGGGCGGCGCGGAGGACGAAGATCGACAGGATGGAGGAGACGATCAGGGCCAGCAGCAACAACGGGAAGGCGGTCAGCCAGTTGTTCAGGGCGAACCACAGCACGGCGAAGCAGGCGGCGAACAGGGCCGCCCGCAGGCCGGTGTAGATCGCGAACTCCTTCATCTCACACCCCAGCGTAGGAGTGCAGACCGGAGACCAACAGGTTCACTCCGACGAAATTGAAGATGAAGACGAACCAGCCGACGATCGCGATCGTCGCGGCCCGGCGACCACGCCAGCCCGCCGTCGCCCGCGCGTGCAGGTAGGCGGCGTACACCACCCAGGTGACCAGCGACCAGACTTCCTTCGGGTCCCAGCCCCAGTAACGGCCCCAGGCGTACTCGGCCCAGATCGGCCCGGCCACCAGGACGCCGAACGTCCAGAGTGGGAAGGCGAACGCCAGCACCTTGTACGCCGTACCGTCCATCGCCTCGGCACTCGGCAGCCGCCGCAGCGAGGCGGACATGGTCCCACCGGCCAGCACCCGCCGCTCGGCCCGAGCCTTGATCAGATAGAGCACCGACACCAGTCCACCAACCGTGAACGCACCACCGGAGATCGCGGCCGCAGACACGTGGATGACAAGCCAGTACGAGTGCAGTGCCGGCACGAGCGGCCCGGCCGGGGTGTAGAGCGCGAGAGTCGCGAGACCCAGTACTGCGGCCACCACCAGCGTGACGCCGAGACCCAGCCACTGCAGGCGGTAGCGGTGCACGAAGAGCAGGTAGACCGCGGCGACCGCGAGCGACGCCGTGATCGAGAACTCGTACATGTTGCCCCACGGCACCCGATCGGCCGCGAGACCACGAGTGACCACCCCGCCCAGGTGCAGCACGAACGCCAGCCAGGTCAGCAGCAGCCCGATGCGGCTGGCCGCCTCCATCCGCTCCGTCCGGCTCTCGCCACCATCGTCAGCGACGCTGTCGGCAGACCCACTCGAGACCTGCTCGGAGCCCTCGGCCGCGACCAGCACCTCGACCTTCTCCTCGACTGAAGCAGTGGCGGCCTTGGTCGACACAGTCCGGCCCACGGCCCATTCGAGCGCGTGCGACACCATCGCCAGTGCGTAGATGACAGTGGCAGTCGGGACCAACAGGTTGGAGACTTGCGCGAAGGTCTCCGGGCTCATGGCTGCTCCTGCTTACTCGATGGAACTGGTCTCAGGCTGTCGGTGATGGCCTGGAGTTCGTCGCCGAGGCCACGCTCGGGTCCGCGGTCCAGGCCCGCGACCTCGACCACGGTACGCCCGTCCTCGGTCCGGACGCGCACCCAGGTACGGCGGGGATGCACGAACAGTGATCCCATCAGCCCGAGGATCGCGAGCAGAATGCCGGCCAGGGCGAGGTCCGTGCCCGGGGTGTGGCTGACCTGCAGCTTCACCCAGCGGCTGTACCCGTCGAAGGTGATCGAGCCCATCTTGTCCGGCAACGTGGTGGTCTGCCCCGGCGCCATCTGGAACCGCAGCTTGTCGCCGTCCTTCTCGAACTGGGTCAGCTTCGACTTGTCCAGTTGGTACACCGACTCCGGCTTCCCGGTCTCCGGCTGCGGCCGGCCGTAGTACGCCGTCATCACCAGCTCGGGGTTCAGGTCGTCCGGGAACACCGAGACCGGACCACGCTGGTCGATCACCGCGGTCGGCAGGAAGAACCCTTCGAAGCCGAGCTGGGCCGGCCGGGCGTCCGGTGCCTTGATCACACCGAACGACGAGAAGTTGCCGTCCTGCGGCAGGAACGGGGCCGGACCGGAGAACGCGATCTTCCCGTCCCCGTCCCGCACCGTCACCTTCGGCGCGTAGCCGTGGCCGAGCAGGTAGACGCTGCTTCCGTCCAGCTTGAGTGGGTGGTTCACCCTCAGGTCGTACGACTCCTCCGGCGCGTCCGGCGACTCCTGGTAGGTCAGCTGCGCGTTGAACTCGCGGGCCGCGCCGCGTTGCGGGCCGTCCTCCTGGAACTTCACCTGGAAGTCCTTCACCGTCAGCGAGAACGGCGGCAGGTTGTCCTCACTGAACACCCGGCCCGGCACGAAGTCGTCGTACTGCGCCAGCGAGTTGGAGAAACCGTTGCCCACGACAACCAGTACGGTGCCGCGGTAGCCGAACAGCGAACCCCAGGCGACGCCGATCAGCGCCAGGATCAGGGAGAAGTGGAAGAGCAGGTTGCCGGCCTCACGCAGGTAACCGCGCTCCGCTCCGATCGCACCGTCGTACGCCTCGACCCGGAAGCGGCGCTTGCGAAGCTCGCGGGTGGCGCGCTCGAGCATGTCGCCGGACTCGTCGACGGTGAAGCTCTGGTAGCCGGGCAGCCGGTTCAGGTTGCGCGGCGGCTTCGGCGGCCGGGCCCGGACGGCCTTCAGGTACACGCCGAGCCGGGGCACCACACACCCGATCAGGGAGATGAACAGCAGCAGGTAGATGGCCGAGAACCAGGCCGACTTGTAGACGTCGAACAGCCCGAGCTTGTCGTAGATCGGCCCGAGTGTCTTGTGCGCCTCGAGGTAGTCCGCCACCTTGATCGGGTCGATCGCGGTCTGCGGGATGAGCGATCCCGGGACGGCGCCCAACGCCAGCAGAAGGAGCAGCACCAGGGCCGTCTTCATCGACGTCAACTGACGCCAGGTCCAGCGCAGCCACCCGACCAGGCCCAGCGCCGGCGGCTCGTTGGGCGGCTCCGGCGGCGCGGCGGCGCGATCCTTGACCTCGGTCATCTCACACCGCCGACCCGAAGTTGCTGACCCACTGCCTGAGGTCGGCGGTCATCGAATCCCACACTCCCGTCAGCAGCAGCAGTCCCACCGCGATCATCAGTACGCCGCCGATCCGGATCACCAGCAACTGGTGGGCCCGGACCCACGCCACCGCGCCCAGCATCCGCCGGAACGCCAGCGCCGCGATGATGAACGGAATACCCAGCCCGAGGCTGAACACCAAGGCCAGCGTCGCACCCCGCCCGGTGCTGCCCTCGGTCGCGGCCAGGGTCATCACTGTCCCGAGCGTCGGCCCGATACACGGCGTCCAGCCGAACCCGAACAGTACGCCGAGCAACGGCGCCGCCGCGATCCCGACGGCCGGCACCCGGTGCACCCGCAGATCCTTCTGCAGGAACCCGAACCCGCCGAGGAACACCAGACCCAGTACGACGGTCGCCGCACCGAGCACCCGGGTGATCACAGTCTGGTGCTCGAGCAGCGCATCACCGGCGGCCCCGAAGACGACGCCGGTGAGGATGAACACGGCCGAGAACCCGGCGACGAACAACGCGGTCCCGGCCAGCATCCGCCCACGCCGTTCCGACCCGAGCTCGGCCGCGGACAGCCCGGTGACGTAGGACAGATAGCCAGGCAGCAGTGGTACGACGCACGGCGAGAAGAACGAGATCGCACCGGCCAGCACCGCGATCGGCAGTGCCACCAGCATCGAGCCCGTCATCGACTCCGCGAACCACTCACCCATCGGCTATCAGCCCGCGTCCTTCACCATTCCGAGCAGCGTCTGCTTGGTCACGGGCCCGAGGACCCGGGACGCGACCTTGCCGTCCTTGTCGATCACCAGCGTGGACGGGATCGAACTGGCCGAGATCTTCTGACCGCGGAACTTCAGCAGCAGCTTGCCCTGCGGGTCGTAGACGCTCGGGTACGGGATCTTGAACACCTCGACGAACCTCTTCGGCGCCGCCGTGTCCAGGTCGCGGGTGTTCAGCCCGATGAACTGCACCGACGAGCCGAGCTCGGTGGCCGCCTCGCCGAACGCGGGCGCCTCCTCCCGGCACGGCCCGCACCACGATCCCCACACGTTCAGTACGACGACCTTGCCGGCCGCGTCGGCCAGCTTCCACGGCTTGCCGTCCAGTGTCGTACCGCCGAAGTCGGGCGCCGCCGTGCGCTCACCCGGTGGGAACGACGCCACCCGGCCGTTGCCGCTGACGAAGCCGGTCTGCCCCTGCCGGCTCTCCGACGCCTGCTGGCCCGAGCTGCAGGCCGTCGCCGCCAGCAACAGTGCGGCGACGGCGAACGTCGTACGACGGAAGGACATCACGCGCCGCCGACGAACTTCTTCGTGTTCTTGACCGGCAACAGGTCCTTGGCCGGCTCGGCGTACCCGACCGAGACGATCGACTCGCCGTGGAAGGTGAACGAGGTCAGGCTGGCCAGACTGCACTGCCGCTTGCGCGGGTCGTGCGGGAGCCGGCGGCCCTCGATCGCGGACCGGACGATCCAGATCGGTAGCTGGTGCGACACGATCAGTGCCTCGTGCCCGGCCGCCTTCTGCCGGGCGGTCTCGATCGCGTCCCGCATCCGGCGGACGAGCTGCTGGTACGGCTCACCCCAGGACGGCTTGATCGGGTTGCGCAGCAACCACCAGGCGCTCGGATTCCTCAGCGCGCCGTCGCCGACGCCGAACTTCTTGCCCTCGAACAGGTTCGCCGCCTCGATCACCCGCTCGTCGATATCCGGGGTCAGCCCGAACACCTTGGCGATCGGTTCCATCGTCTCCTGGGCCCGCTCCAGCGGCGAGCTGACCAGGTGGACGATGTCGCGGCCCTTCACGTGCTCGGCCACTCGTTCCGCCATGGTGCGGCCGAGCTCGGACAGGTGGAAGTCGGGGATCCGGCCGTAGAGCACCCCGGTCGGGTTGTGCACCTCGCCGTGACGCATCAGGTGCACGACCGTCGTTTCGGTCACCGCTGCCCTTTCCATCAGTTCGATACAGTCGTTCAGTTCTGTACTGCGGCTGCCGCGCGGGCGGCCGGAGCCAGGGCGGACTCGAGCTCGGCCAGCGCGTCGTCGTCGATGGCGCTACTGACGAACCAGGCCTCGAACGCACTTGGCGGCAGGTAGACGCCGGCGTCCAGCATGGCATGGAAGAACGCCGCGAACCGGGGCAGCACCTGGGCATTCGCACCGGCGAAGTCCCGGATCTCGGCAGGTCCCTCCGAGGACTCCACGAAGAAGACGCTGAAGAGGTTCCCGGCCGCCTGGATGACGTGCGGCACACCTTCCTTGTCCAGCGCGGTGGCGACCAACCGCTGGATGGTCGCCGAGGTCTCGTCGAGCCTGGCGTAGACCTCGTCGGTTGCCAGCCGCAACGTGGTCAGACCGGCCGCGGTGGCGACCGGGTTCCCGGACAGCGTGCCCGCCTGGTAGACGGAGCCCTCCGGTGCCAGGTGAGCCATCACGTCGGCCCGCCCGCCGAACGCAGCCGCCGGGAAACCACCGCCCATCACCTTGCCGAACGTCATCAGATCCGGCTGTACGCCGTCCACGCCGTACCAGCCGGAGCGGGTGATCCGGAAGCCGGTCATGACCTCGTCGCTGATGAACAGCGCACCGTTGTCCTTACACACCTTGGCCAGGAAGGCGTTGAAGTTGTCCCGCGGCGGTACGACGCCCATGTTGCCCGGCGACGCCTCGGTGATCACGGCCGCGATCTGGTCGCCGTACTCGGCGAAGGCGGCGGTGACGGCGGGCTGGTCGTTGTACGGCAGCACGATCGTGTCGGCCGTGGTGGCCTCGGTGACGCCCGGCGTACCAGGAATGCCGAGGGTGATGACGCCGGAACCGGCCTGGGCCAGCAGTGCGTCCACGTGGCCGTGGTAGCAGCCGGCGAACTTGATGATCTTGGCGCGACCGGTGAATCCGCGGGCCAGCCGGAGCGCGGACATGGTCGCCTCGGTCCCGGACGACACCAGCCGGACCTTGTCCACCGGTGTCCGGTCGACGATCTCCTCACCGAGCAGTACCTCGGTCTCGGTCGGAGTCCCGTACGACGTACCGCGGGAGACCGCGGCCTGGACGGCGGCGGTCACCTCCGGATGGGCGTGGCCGAGCAGCATCGGCCCCCAGGAGCAGACCAGGTCGAGATAGCGATTGCCATCGACGTCGGTGATGTGACATCGGTCACCCGATGCCATGAAACGCGGCACGCCGCCGACGGCGCGGAACGCACGCACGGGAGAGTTGACCCCGCCCGGGGTGACTGCGGAGGCCCTGTCGAAGAGCGCGGCGGACTGTTCTGTGTGGTCGGGCACGGCCGCCATTCTCCCCGACCGGCCAGCCGGTCGGACCGGCGGGCAGGGCCAACCGGCTCCGACGGACTTGCGATCAGGGGTTCACAGGTACGTTGTTACGCGCCAGTATGGGTACCCGGTGACTGCTCGTACACGGTCTCGTCCGGCGCGTAACCCACGCACGGGGCGGACGTTAGACCAATAACGACGGCGACCGATCAGACGAAATGACGTGTCCGCAGCGTGGGGCCGGGCAGGTCGATGAGTCACGGAGGGGATCATCGATGGCGAAGGGCAAGCGCCGCGCCACGGGTAACGGATGGCGTCAGGTGGCGCCGTTGATCCCGTTGGCGTTGTTCGCTAGCGCGTTCACCGTCAGCGCCACGGACGATCCGGCAGTTGCCACCGCCTCGCTGGAGCAGGGACTGTCCGGCAAGGATCCGGTCGTCGTACCCGCCAAACCGATCACCGCGCCGGCCAACGTGCCGGTGCCGGGTGTGGTCGGCCACGGTGTCGACCCCGGCGAGCAGCCGACCCAGGTCGTCTCCGGCCTGTCCCGGAACGGGATCCCGACCCTGGCTCTGAAGGCGTACTCCCGGGCCCAGCAGGTAATGGCCCAGGTCGACCAGGCCTGCAACCTGCCGTGGACGCTGGTGGCCGCGATCGGCCGGGTCGAGTCGAACCACGGCCGCTTCGGCGGGAACGCGCTGAACTCCCAGGGCGTCGCCGTCCCGGGCATCTTCGGCCCCCGGCTGGACGGCGTCAGTACGGCGCGGATCACCGACACCGACGCGGGTGCGTTCGACGGTGACGGCGCCTTCGACCGCGCGGTCGGCCCGATGCAGTTCATCCCGGGCACCTGGCGGTCGATGGCTGTGGACGGCGACGGCGACGGTGTGCGCAACCCGCAGGACATCGACGATGCGGCGATGGCGACCGCGGTCTACCTGTGCTCCGGCAAGACCGACCTGTCCAAGGCGAGCGATCTGAACTCGGCCGTCCTGCGCTACAACCACTCCCAGCAGTACGCCGACCTGGTGCTGAGCATCGCCAAGGCGTACGCCGGCGGCAGCTGGATCGCGGTCGGCAACGGGACCGAGGACGACGACCAGGGCATCGACCGGGCAGGCGACCAGATCGGTGACGAGCTCATCGACGCCCCGGCCGACGACAACCTGCCGCAGGCGGTGGACAACCCGACCTACCCGTCCACGGTGAAGCCGACGCCGTCGACCAGCGGCAAGCCGAGCACGGATCCGACCAGCCCGCCGTCGACCACCAAGCCGACGACGAAGCCGACCACCAAGCCGTCGACGGACGACCCGACCGTCCCGACACCGAAGCCGCCCAAGCCGACGACGCCGAGCGCGCCGGGTCTGGCGACCCTGCAGACCGCCGCCGGCCTGATCGTCGGCACGGTCGGCAGCACGGTGACCGAGCTGACCAAGGCGACGCAGTACTGCCAGGCCGAGATGGCGAAGGTGACCATCACCAAGCCGTCGCAGGAGCAGCTGCAGAAGTGCGTCACGGCCTACCAGACCGGCGGCACCAAGGCCGTCGACCAGGTCATCCGCAACCTGCTGTCCCTGCTCGGGCTGCTGGGCATCCTCGGTGGAGGCCTGGGCGGAAGCTGACCTACTGACCGGCGCGCCTGCCCCCACCCCTCCCTGGGCGCGCCTCTGGCGACGCCACGGAGCACCTCCCCCCGGCTTCGTGGCGTCGCCCTTTTTTATCGTTCTACGGCCCAGGCCTTCTCGATCGTCTGGCTGATCTTGTTGCCGACCAGATCCGTCGCCGTCACCCGGACGTTCGCGTACGACGCATCCCCCGGCGCGACCGGGATCCGCGCACCCACCGTGCCGCCGAGTCCACGCGGGCTGAGGTGGAGCCGTTGCCACGTCTTGCCGTCGTACGAGATCTCGGCGGTGGTCCGGAACAACCCCAGGCCGCGGGCACCCGGCTGGTACCCGGGCTTCAGGTCGAGCCAGCCATTGGCCACCTTGTAGTCGACCTGGACGAGCGGCAGCACCGACCGTCCCTGCGCCGGCTTGGACACGAACCGCCACTCGGTGTGGGTCGCGGTCGAGGTGGTCGCCCAACTGTTCGGCCCGCGCTTCTGGTCCAGGACCAGTTCGTACCAGGCCGCCTTCGCCGGGATCGCGAACTGCGCGACGGACCAGTCCTTGCGACCGAGCTCCACGCCGTTGCTGCTGAGCTTGAGGCTCGTCACGTCACCGCGGTCGCCCCAACCGTAGGTATCGCTGTCGCCACTCACGTACTGCGGGATCGCGATCCGCAGCGCGTTCTCGAACCGGGCGACCGGCAGGCCCTCGGACTCGCTGCCGGTGGCGTTGTACGGGATCGCCGGCCGCGTCAGTGACTCCCACCAGCCGCGGGTGACCTTCTCGTTCGGGCGGTAGCCGCGGGCGATCGTGTACTCGTACCCGGACTCGTTCCACTCCCCCGCCACAGTCCGCTCGTCCCACGTGACGCCCTTGACGTCGGTGGCCAGGTAGTCGGTGCGGACGACCGGTCCAGTCACCTGACGCGACGAGGACAGACCGGTGGAGATGCCTGGTAGGTAGGCGGACCGCTGGTCGAGATGCAGGTACCACGCGTCGTTGCGGTTGTAGTTCGTGGTCACCGCGGCCGGACGCATCTTCGCGATGTCGTACGTCAGCGGCCCACTCACTGTGGACGGCCCGACGGCCAGGTCGTAGCGGTAGGTGCTGTCGAGCAGACCGTTGAGCTGGAACGTCACCGGCCCCTTCGCCAGCAGATCGAGCAGTTGCTTCCCCTGCTCGGCGCGCAGCAGGTAGAACGGGATGCCCTGCTCGGACCCGGTCGACCAGAACCCAGGCGCCTCCTTGTACATGAAGATCGCCTTGGCCCCGGCGTCCTTCGCCGCCTTGACCTGCGGCACGACCTGGTTGAGGGAGCGCCAGCGGACCAGCGCCACCTTGTCCTTGGCTCCGGCCAACTCGGCCGCCGTACCGTCGCCGCCGTTGTAGAGCGGCAGTTTCTCGTTCCCCACGAAGACAGTCCGGTACGACGCTTCGTCCGGGGTCGGCAGGCGGAAGCTGCTGCCCGTGCCGCTGACGTCGACGGTCAGCTTGGGCTGGGCGAGGTCCCAGCGCTGCACGACCTGGAAGGTGCCGTTGGCAACCTTTCCGAAGTCCTGCACGTAAACACCGTTCATGACCCGCTCGTCGTAGGCCCAGCCGGAGACCGCGTCGCGGTCGCCGATCTTGCGGTGCCAGGCGAGGCCGACCCGCTGCCCGTCGGCCCGCAGCGGGGTCTTCACTGTGACCTTGTTCGCCTGACGGGCGTCGAAGGTGAAGGTGCGGTCGCGGTCGATCCACTCGTCCGGGTCGCCCATCAGGGTGACCGAGTTCGTCCAGTTCGCCTCGTCGCCGCCCATCGCGTACGCCATCACGCTGTACCGCCCGGTCGGCACCTCGAGGGTCCGGCTGCCGGTCTGGTCGAAGGCGATCCCGTTCACGTCACCGGTGGCCTGGTTCCACAGCTGCACGCCGCTCGCCCCGGTCTTCGTGGTCGCGGGCTGACCGTCGCGCCCGATCCCCTTCACCGTCACCTGGTGCATCCGTCCCCCGGCCGCGAACGCGAGACCGGTCCGGTACGACGTGCTGCCCGAACGTGCCGTGACGACGCCGGAGTACTTGGCCGGCTGGGTCTTGGCCAGGTCGAGGGTGACGGTCGCGGACGCCGTACCGCCGGCCGGGATCGTCAGCCGGGCCGGGTTGACCGTGATGGCCGCCTTGACCTTGGCGGGCGACTGGGCATCGACGGTCAGGTCGAGAGTGACCGGCTTGTCCGAGTTGTTGCGGTAGGCAACCTTACGGGTGACCGGCACGGGTGCGGTGGGTCCGCTCCAGGACAGGTCGCCGAAGAACAGGTTCGCGGTGTCCGGCAGGACCTTCGGGTCGAGTGCCTTCGGGATGTCGATCCGGCCGAGGCCCTGCTGATCGGTCCTTGCCGCGGCCGACGGGACAGCGGTCGCGGCGAGGGCAGCCTTCAGTTGCGAGCCGGTCCAGTCCGGGTGCCGCTGTGACAGGATCGCGGCGGCGCCGGCGACGTGCGGCGTCGCCATCGAGGTGCCGCTCATCGCCGTGTAGTACTGGCTGAGCACGTGGCCCTGCACGGTGCCGGCCGCGCGGGCGGCCGCGATCTCGACGCCGGGCGCGGTCACCTCGGGCTTCAGCGCGCCGTCGCCGAGGCGTGGGCCGCGGCTGGAGAAGTACGCGAGCTGGTCGTCGCGGTCGACCGCGCCGACGGTCAGCGCCTCGGCCGCCGCGCCGGGAGAACCAACGGTTTCCTCGGCGCCGGCGTTACCGGCCGCGATGACGAACAGGGCGCCGCTGGACTTGGAGAGCCGGTCGACGGCCTGGCTCATCGGGTCGGAGCCGTCGGTCGGCCAGCCGCCGAGGCTCATGCTGACCACCTTGGCGCCCTGCTGGACGGCCCACTCCATCCCAGCGATCGCCTCGGAGTCGTACCCGCCGCCGCCGTTGTCGAGCACCTTGCCGATCAGCAGTTCCGCACCCGGCGCGACGCCCTTGCGCTTGCCGTCGGACGCCGTACCGAGGCCGGCCACGATCGACGCGGTGTGGGTGCCGTGGCCGTGCAGGTCCTGGACCGCCTGGTCGGGGATGAAGCTCTCCGAGGCGATCACCTGCTTGGCCAGGTCGGGGTGGCCGGCGTCGTACCCGGTGTCGAGGACGGCCACCTTGACGCCGCGGCCGTCGTACCCGGACTTCCAGGCGGCCGGGGCACCGATCTGTTTCGTCGATTGGTCGAGGGTGGCGCGGGTGCGGCCGTCGAGCCAGATCTTGCTGACCTGGCTACCCGACTTGAAGGTGGTCGGGCCGCTGACGCTGTCCCAGAAGGTCTTGGCGTCCGACTTCTGCACGTTGACCGCGGTGCTGCCGACGCTGGGCAGCGTCCGGCGGACGGTCGCTGCCTGAGGCGCGGGCGGGGTGCTGCGCAGGGTCGACGGCGCAGTGAGGAGGAGCGGCAGCCGGTCGCTCTTCGCGTCGTCGTACCCCTGGGCGACCAGGTCGGTGAGGTTGAAGAGTCGCTTGTCGAGACGGCCTTCGGTGAGCAGCGGGTACGCCTCCGCCGGGACCAGGGTGAGGTCGCCGTCGAAGTTGCCGAAGTAGTACGGCTCGTCGCTGGTCAGCCGGGCGGAGACCTGGCCGTTCGAGCTGGTGGTCAGTTCGGCGACATCACCCGTGACGAGGGTGATCCGGTGCGTACTCGCACCCGGTGTCGGCCGTTCGGTGGTGCTGGTGTTTCCGGGGTCAGCGGCCTGAGCCGAGGTGGTCGCCAGCGTCAGGGAACTGGCGACCACCATCGCGAGCAGGCTCTTCGCGAGACGTGACGATCGGGTACTCACAGGCGGATACCTCCCGATGCCTCGACCCACGCGAGGCCATCTTCCGGAGCCTGACAGTTGCCCTCAGCCCCGGTCCACCGGTCTTCGTGACGGACATCCGCCATGGCTGGTTCTGGTCAAGTGGGTCCAGCCCCACCCAGGCGTGCGTCCAGGCGGATATCGCTGCGGCCGGGCGCTTCCTAGGTTCGACGGTATGGAGAAAAGACTGTGGTTCGTGGACAACCTGCGGGTGCTGCTGACCGTGCTGGTGGTCCTCCACCACATCGCGGTCACGTACAGCGGGATGGGGCTCTGGTACTACACCGAGGAGCCGACCAGTGGAGCGGTCGCGCTCTGGTTGACGGTCTTCCTGCTGGTCAACCAGGCGTGGTTCATGGGCGCCTTCTTCCTGCTCTCCGGCTACTTCACGCCCGCGTCGTACGACCGCAAGGGCCCGCGCGCGTTTCTCCGCGACCGGCTGATCCGGCTCGGGATCCCGTTGCTGGCCTTCTACTTCATGCTCAACCCGATCCTGTACGTCGGCTCCCACACCAGCTACCTGCACTCCATCGGCTCGGGGCCGTTGTGGTTCGTGCTCGCGCTGCTCGTCTTCGACGGGTCGTACGTCGCCTTCCGCCACTTCACCGGGAACCGGCGGCTGCGGGGCTCCGGGGCGCTCACTTATCGTGCCGTGATCGGGTTCGTGGTGGCGCTGGTGACCTACGCGCTGCGGATCGTGGCGCCGATGGGCACCTGGGTGCCGGTCATCGACTTCCCGACCAGCACCTACCTTCCGCAGTACGTGAGCTTCTTCGTCCTGGGGATCGTGGCGTACCGGCGGGACTGGTTGTCGACCATCACACCTCGGATGGGGAGGGTCGGGCTCGGGCTGGCGATCGGCGCCACGCTGGTGTTCCTGCCGCTCGCGCTGGTCCTCGGAGCCGATGCGTGGGTCGGGCACGGCACACTGAGCTCGCTGTTCTACGCGCTGTGGGATTCCACGTTCGCGGTCGGCCTCGTGCTCGCGCTGGTCACGTTCTTCCGCCGCCGGTTCAACACGCAGGGTTCGCTGGGCCGGTATCTGTCCAGGCACGCATTCACGGTGTACGTGATCCATGCGTTCGTGGTGATCGCGGCGGCGCGCGCCTTGAGTGTGCTGGAGGTGCCGACGCTGGCGAAGTTCGTCATCGCCGCAGTCGTGGTGCTCCCGGTCTGCTTCCTACTGGCAGGCCCCGTACGCCGGCTCCCCGGCGTACGGGCCGTGCTCTGAATCAGGCGAAGCGCTTGGCGACCTGCTCGGCGCGGTCGACCAGGTCCAGGTCGTACGCGACGCCGGGGACGTAGAAGTTCACGTAGTCGGCGCCGGCCTCCAGGGCGGCCTCGACCTTGTTCGCGATCTCGTCCTCGGTGGCGACGAAGTTGTCCTTGTCGAACTTCTCCCGGTTCATCGGGCCGAGCGCCTTCTCGGTGGCCCGCTGCGGGTCGTCACCCTTGTCGATCGGGAAGATGTTGAAGTTGGTCGACTTGATGATCTCGTCGTAGTCGCGGCCGACCTTCTCGCAGTGCCCGCGCAGGATCGCGCACTTCTCCTTGATCACCTCGGGGTTGCCGCCGCCGATGTTCGCCGCGTCGGCGTACTGCGCGACCAGTTTCAGCGTCACCTGCGGACCGCCGCCGCCGATCCAGAAGCTCGGGTGCGGCTTGCGGACACCCTTCGGCTCGTTGATCGGCTTGTCGATCGAGTAGTACTTGCCGTTGTAGACCGGCTTGTCCTCGGTCCACATCTTGACGATGATCTCGGTCGCCTCGCGGAAGGCGGCCATCCGGGGCTTCACCTCGGTCCAGTCGTAGCCGTACGCCTTCCACTCGTGCTCGTACCAGCCCGCGCCGATTCCGGCGTACAGGCGACCGTGGCTGGCGACGTCGACGGTGGACGCGATCTTCGCGTACAGCGCGGGGTTGCGGTACCCGTTGCAGCCGACCATCTGGCCGATGTTCACCCGCTGGGTGTCGCGGGCCAGCGCCGCGGTCGCGCTCCAGCACTCGAAGGTGGTGTTGTCACTGGGCTCCGGCACGGTGTGGAAGTGGTCGAACAGCCAGATCGAGTCCCACGACTGGTCGTCGGCGCGCTTGGCGACCGCCGTCATCGCCTCCCACTGCTCCACCGGATCCGCGATCTGCGCCAGATCCATCTTCCAGCCCTGCGGAACAAAGATGCCGAAACGTGTAGTCATGCTGACATCCTTTCCGGCCGCACCCACCAGGGTCCATCACTCTGGCTACTGAATTTGCACTCAATCGGACCACTACAACTTCTGAATCCCTCCCGGCGTCGTATCCCCGGCGACCACCGATCCGGGAGGACCATGACCACGTTCGACCAACTCTTCACCACGGCCGTCCCACTCATCGCCGCCGGGAACCACCACCGCGACGAACCTCCACGCGAGGGCGGCCGCTGGCCCGTCAGCGTCGTACTGGGCCCTCCACCGGACAGCGCTCTCGCCAAGCGCCTCGACACCCTCACCGCCGAGGCGGCCGAGTTGGCCGGCCCCGGTCACTGGCACACAGGCCAAGCATCGTCCGCACACCTCACGGTCCGTGCCCTGGAGACGTACCGAGCTTCCGTGGACCCCACCGAGCCCACAATCCGCCGCTACCAGGCCGCCATGGACCGCGCCGCCGCCGTCACCGGACCAGCTCGCATCGAGGTCACCGGCCTGACCCTCACCCCAGGCAGCGTGATGGCCTGTGCGGTCCCCTCAGACGACCAGGCCGACCTGTTCCTGGACCGCCTGACGACCGAACTGGGCCCAGACGCCTGGTTCGAAACCCCACACGGCCGCCGCGACATCTGGTACCTGAACCTCATCCACTTCACCACCGACATCGCCAACCCGGAGGCGCTGATCGACTGGGTCGCCACCCACCGAACGCTGAACCTCGGCGAAGCCACCATCCCCACCGCCACCCTCGTGCGCTTCCACCACACCCCAACCCCACCCCGGCCGCACATGCGCCCAGAGGTTCTTCATCGGGCCTCGCTCAAGGGATGGGTGAGAGCGCTCTAGTTCCGGAACCGGTGGGGGGTTGACCGGGGGGTGGGGAGGGCTGAGAGTCGGGCGCGAGACGCGGGTGTGGCCCGCGCCCGAGGCTAGGAGTCGCCCATGCCCAGGTGGCCTGTTGTTCGCCGGTCGAGACGCCGTACGGCGCTCATCACCGCAGGTGGGTTGTTGATCGGGCTGTTGCCGCTGCCGGCGGTGGCCGATGATCCGGCGCCGATCGTGCTGGCGGCGTTCGAGGGGGCGGAGCCGTTCGCGTCGCCGCCGAATCCGGGGATCTTCGGGTGGGGCAGTGACGGTGACGACCCGCCGACGATGGAACTGCAGGCGCGGGCGGATGCGCCGGCCGGCGAGAAGGTGTTGCACGGGACCTACAACATCAGCGGCTGGGGCGGGTTCAGCCACGACGTGACGTTCGACCAGAACCCTGGTGACTGGTCGGCGCACAAGGGCATCCGGTTCTGGTGGTACGGCCAGAACACCGCCCCGCTGCCGCCCGGGTCGGGGAAACGGATCTTCTTCGAGATCAAGGACGGCGGCGCCAACGCCGAGGCGTCCGAGCTGTGGAACACCAGCTTCACCGACGACTGGCAGGGCTGGCACCTGGTCGAGATCCCGTTCAGCGACCTGGTCTACCGCACCGACTACCAACCGGTCGGCGGGATCGACCAGGTACTCAACCTGACCCACATGTGGGGCTATGCCTTCACCATGCCGGCCGGGTCGCCGGGCGAGTTCGCGATCGACCAGGTCGAGGTGTTCGGCAAGGCCGACCCGGCACTGAAGGCGAGTGTCGTCACCGACGCCGGCGTCTACCCGGTCAAGGAGGGCGGCACCGCGAAGGTCAAGATCTCCGTTGCGACGACCGGCAGCACGCCACTCGAGGAACCGGTCACCGTCGCCTACCAGACCGGCACCGGAAGCGCCGGCTCCGACGACTACACGCCGGTCACCGGGACCTTCACCTTCCCAGCGGGTACGCCGTCCGGCACCACACAAACCGTGGACGTCGCGACCCGCAAGGACCGCACCGCCGAGGTCGCCGAGACGATCCCGCTGGAGCTCACCGTCACCGGAGCAAAGGCGCCGTCGACCCAGCCGACCGTCGTGATCAACGCGCACGACCTGCCGTACCTCAACGGCAAGCTCCCGCTGACGAAGCGCGTCGCGGACCTGCTCGCGCGGATGAACCTGGCGGAGAAGGTCGGGCAGATGACCCAGGCCGAACGCAACGCACTCCGGTCGCGCACCGATATCGCGTCGTACGCGCTCGGCTCGTTGCTGTCCGGCGGCGGCTCGGTGCCGACCCCGAACACCCCGGCCGCGTGGGCCGCGATGATCGACAACTTCCAGCTGAACGCACAGGCGACCCGGCTGCAGATCCCGTTGATCTACGGCGTCGACGCGGTGCACGGGCACAACAATGTGGTCGGCGCGACGATCCTGCCGCACAACATCGGCATCGGCGCGACCCGCGATCCGGACCTGGCCCGGCGTACCGGTGAAGTGACCGCGACTGAGGTCCGTGCGACCGGCATCCCGTGGGACTTCGCACCGTGTGTGTGCGTGGTGCGCGACGACCGGTGGGGCCGGGCGTACGAGGGGTACGGCGAGGACCCGGCCCTGGTGCAGTCAATGGCGACCGTGATCACCGGCATGCAGGGCAAGGCCGACGGCAGCCAGCTCAAGCAGAACAACCGCGTGCTGGCGACGGCGAAGCACTTCGTCGGTGACGGCGGTACGACGTACGGATCGTCGACAACCGGCTCGTACACGATCGACCAGGGCATCACCGAGGTCACCCGTCAGCAGTTGGAGACACTGCACCTGGCGCCGTTCAAGACGTCGGTGGATCTCGGGGTCGGCACCGTGATGCCGTCGTACTCGAGTGTCGCCATCGATGGCCAGGCACCCGTGAAGATGCACGGCAGTGGTGAGCTGATCAACGGGGTGCTGAAGGAGCGGATGGGCTTCGACGGGTTCGTGATCAGCGACTGGCAGGCGATCGACCAACTGCCGGGTGACTACCCGAGTGACATCCGGACGTCGATCAACGCCGGCCTCGACATGATCATGGTGCCGACGAACTACCAGGGCTTCACCCAGGGCCTGACCGACGAGGTGACCGCGGGCCGGATCCCGCTGAGCCGGATCGACGACGCGGTCCGCCGGATCCTGACCGAGAAGTTCAAGCTCGGCCTCTTCGAGCAGCCGTACGCCGACACCTCGCGCATCGCCGAGGTCGGGTCGGCCGCCCATCGCGCGGTCGGCCGCGAAGCGGCGGCGAAGTCCCAGGTCCTGTTGAAGAACGACGGCAACCTGCTGCCCCTGGCCGCCACCGCGAAGGTCTACGTTGCCGGGAGCAACGCGAACGACCTGGGCAACCAGATGGGCGGCTGGAGCATCAGCTGGCAGGGCGGTTCGGGTACGACGACCACCGGTACGACGATCCTGGACGGGATCAAGCAGGTGGCGCCGTCGGCAACGTTCAGCGCGGACGCATCGGCTCCGCTGGACGGTCATGACGTCGGCATGGTCGTGGTCGGCGAACGCCCGTACGCCGAGGGGATCGGTGACGTGGGCAACGGTCACGACCTGTTGCTGTCGGACGCCGACAAGGCCGCGGTGGACAAGGTGTGCGCGGCGATGAAGTGTGTCGTGCTGATCGTGTCCGGCCGGCCGCAGGTGATCGCCGACCAGCTCGGCGCGATCGATGCTCTGGTGGCGTCGTGGCTTCCCGGCACCGAGGGTGCAGGCGTCGCCGACGTGCTCTTCGGCAAGCGGCCCTTCACCGGTCGCCTCCCGGTCAGCTGGCCCCGGGCGGAAGATCAGCAGCCGTTGAATGTCGGTGACGCGTCCTACGATCCGCAGTACCCCTACGGCTGGGGTCTGAGCACGCAGGCGACGGCCCGGCAGAAGTTGGCCGAGGCGCGCAACGTCCTGCTGCAGAAGCAGGATCCGTATGCGCTGGCCGCAGGTGTCGCCGCCGGAGTCGCACTCCACGTCAAGGACTGGTCAGGGCCACAGGCAACCATTGCCCTGGCCGCCCTCGCCCAGTCCGGGAAGTACCTGGAGCGGACCAAGGCGGACTCCTACGCCGAGGGCGATGCGGTCGTCAGCGCTGCTCGCTGGATCGCGCAGAACAGGATCGGGCCGAACGTCGACGAGCCGACCTCGAAGCTCACCTCCGATGCGGAGCACCTGCTCCTCACCGGGAACCTGCAGGCCGCGGTCGACAAGCTGGCCGCGGCCTACCGGCTGAGGTAAGCCCAATGGGCGGGACGGAGAGCCCCCCTCATCCGTCCCGCCCATCCCCACGTCGACGCCCCTGATCGCCAACGCCCCCGCGTGGTCCCCCCAGGTCAGTGCCGTTCCGACAGGTAGACGCAGGTTCCGGCGAAAAGGTTCGAAACGGTCTAGACCGCGACGACCTCGCGGTCGCGGACCTCGGGCGTGGGCCTGGCCGACAGCTTGTTCGGCCACCAGGCCTTCCGGCCGAGCAGGACCATGATCGAGGGCAGCATCACGATCCGGACCAGGGTCGCGTCGATGAGGACGGCAACGGCCAGGCCGACACCCATCTGCTTCATCTCGAGCATGCCGAGGGTGGCGAAGACCGCGAAGACCGAGACCATCACCGCGGCCGCACTGGTCACCACACCGGCCGACTCGGTGATGCCCTTGCGAACAGCCTCCCGCGGCGTCAACCCCTCCGCGACGCCTTCCCGGATCCGGCCGAGCACGAACACGTGGTAGTCCATCGACAACCCGACCAGGATCACGAAGAGGAACAGCGGGATCCACGACACCACGAACCCGGCCGACGTGAACCCGAGCAGTCCTTCCGCCCACGTGTGCTGGAACACCAGCGCCAGTACGCCGAAGCACGCAGCCACCGAGGCCAGGTTCAGCACCGTCGTCACCAACGCGATCGCCAGGCTCCGGAACGTTACCGCCATCATCACCAGCGTCAGCGCCAGCACGAACGCGATCACATAGGGCAGCCTGTCCCGCTGATTGTTGCCATAGTCAACCGACTCCGCCGACTCGCCACCGACTGCCCAGGTCACCGACCCCAGCGCAGCCGGCGCCAACTCCGTTCGCAGCTGACTCAGCGCGGCCTCGCCGTTGGCACTGCTCTCCGGCAGCACCGACACCAACGTCAGTACCGCGGTGCCATCCGCCTGCCGGATCGCCTCCCCCGGCGGTACGACGAACTTGCCGGTCTGTACTGCGGACTCCTGCAGCCCGGTCAACGCCGCGACCGCACCTCCGCCCTGTGCAACCACGTCGTACGAAAGACCGCCCTGGGACGGGAAGTTCGCCTGCAGTTCCTTGAACGTGCGTACCTCGGGGATGCTTTGCGGCAGCGTGTTCAGATCGGCCGGCTCGGTCTTCATCCCGAGTGCTGGTACGGCGAGCGCGACCACAGCGGCCGCGGAGATCACCAGTGCGGCGCGCGGATAACGCAGTACCGGAGCCAGGATGCGACGGCTGATGCCGCCCGGACCGATGCGCCGGTTGAGCCGCCACAACAGCGGGACCCGCGGGCGGTCGACCCGGTGACCCAGCTTCGCGAGCAGGGCGGGCAACACGGTCAGCGAACCGAGCACCGCCACCGCGACGACCACGATCGTTGCCGTCGCCATCGACGTGAAGGTCGCGTCCTGCGAGACGTACAGGCCGGCCATCGAGACGATCACGGCGAGACCGGAGACGACCACCGAGTGCCCGGACGTCGCGGCAGCGATCTCGACAGCGTCCAGAGTGGTGCGGCCCTTACGGCGTTCCTCGCGTTCACGCTTGAGGTAGAAGAGCGAGTAGTCGACGCCGACCGCCATACCGATCAGCAGTACGACGTTCGCCACCGAACCACCGTCCGGGAACAAGTAGGACAGCGGCGCGTAGAAGCCGAGGGCGGCGCCGACGGCCGAGAACGCCAGCAGGACCGGGATTCCGGCCGCGATCAACGCGCCGAAGGCCAGCAGCATCAACGCGAAGGTGATCGGCAGGCTGAGCTTCTCCGCCTTCGCGAGGTCGGAGCCGACCTGCTTCCAGATACCAGCATCCACCGACGCACTACCGGCCTGCGCGATGCTCAGGTCGGGGTTCGCCTTCTGTACCTCGGCGGTGGTGGCGACGATCTCCTCGATGTTGTCGGACGCATCGTCCGGTGAACCTTTCAGCTCCATCGGGACGAGTGCGGCCTTGCCGTTCTCGGACCAGACCGGCTGCCCGACCGCCTGGATCGAGTCCAGCGCCTTGAGCTTCTGCTGGAGCTGGGCGATCGCCGTACTCGCGGCCGCCTTGTCCAGCGGTCCGTCCGGATCGGTCAGCAGGACGGTCTCGGTCGGGCGGTCGCCGAGTCCTGCCTTCTCGATCAGTTCCGCGGCCTGGCCGGACTGGCCGACCCAGTTGTCCTTGCTCTCGGTCTGCTGCTTCGGGATGGCCACCGACATCCCGACCGCGACGACGACGAGCAGCAGCCAGAGGCCGATCGCCCGCCATGGATGGGTTGCACTCCAGCGCGCAACGCGCACAGTTACTGATCCCCTGCTCACCCTGGCCACCTCTCGTTGGTTCGGTCAGGACGAGCCTGACCGGAGCACGAGCGGAACTCAGGAGTCTTGAGCCCCCCGACGGGGTGGACCTAGGCCTACCCTGCGACAGGTTCGGCGGTGCGGGAGCGGAGGCGGCGGAGCATCCGGGCGTCCTCGAAGCCGACCGCCCGCGCGGCCGCCTCGACCGTCGCACCGTGGCCGATCAGGTGTTCGGCGCGCTCGAGCCGCAGGAGTTGCTGGTAGCGCAGCGGGGTCAGCCCGGTCGCGGTGGTGAAGATCCGGGTCAGGGTCCGCTCGCTCACATCGACCTGGCGGGCGAGGTCGGAGAGCAGCAGGCGGTCGGCGTACCGGGCATCGATGACGTCCTGCACGCGGTGGGCGAGATCGCTGAGGTGACTGCGATGCCGCAGCATTGCGCTCTCCTGCAACTCGTCGCCGTTGCGCCGCGCGTAGACGACCATCTCCCGCGCCACCCGCGCGGCCGCCTCGGCACCACGCGCGCCGGCGACCAGCTGCAGCGCGAGGTCGATGCCACTGGCGATCCCGGCGGACGTGATCACCCGATCGTCCATGACATAGAGGACGTCCCGCACGATCGTTGCCTTCGGGTACCGCGCCGCCAGTTCGTCGGTCAGGTCGTGGTGCGTGGTGTACCGCCGGCCGTCGAGCAACCCGGCCGCCCCGAGTGCATCAGCTCCCGAGCACACACTCGCCACCGATCCGCCGGCCGCGTGGTGAGTGCGCAACCGTTGCCTGGTCTCCGGCCCGATCGGCGGCACCGGCGACAGCCGCGGCGACCTCCAGCCCGGTACGACGATCAGGTCGTTCGGACCGAGGTCGGGCCAGTCCAGCCGAGCCTTGACCGGGACGCCCTGAGCCGTGAGGATCTCGTCGGTCTCGGCCACGTAGCTCAACTGGTAGCCGTACCCGAGGTCGTTCGCGGTCGAGAAGACCTGCGCCGGCCCGGCCAGATCCAGCAGGTGCAGCTTCGGCACCAGTAGGAAGGCGACCTGGGTAGGGCTCATCTGGTCAGGATGGCACGGGTACGCCGGTCAGTTCGTCGAGCGTCCGAATGGTGGCGAACCGGCCGGCCAGGGCGTACTCGGTTCGCTCGGTGACGACCTCAGGACTGAGCGTCCGCGGATCGGCCAGGATCTCCTCGAGAGTCGCGTCGGCCGGCATCGTCCAGTGCGGCAGCGGGGTGGTCGCGGTCGCCTCGGTGACGAACACGACGTCGTACCCGAAGTCGGAGGCGACCCGCGTGGTCGTCTCGCAGCACTGCTCGGTCCGGATACCGCTGATCACCAGCTCGGTGACGCCGTGCTGAGTGAGGAGCTGCTGCAGATTCGTTGTGGTGAAGGCGTTGTGGGACGTCTTGGTGATCACAGGCTCGCTGGGCAGTGGTTCGAGACCCTCGATCAGCCGGACCTGGCCGTTGACCGGGTCGAACGCACCGCCGGTACCAGGCTCGGTGTGCAGCACCCAGATCACCAGGTCGCCCTTGTCCCGGGCTGCCCGGACCAGGCGGTCGACCCGCTCGGCGATGTCGGGGTGGTTCACTGCCTGCCAGTTCGGGCGGATCCGGAAGGATTCCTGGACGTCGATCACGATCAGTGCGGTTCGGCTCATACCGTCCATGCTCGCGGCCGGTCGGCGTACCGGAGAAGGCCCGATCAGGGCCGCTGGCGGACCGATCCGGTCAGCGGTCCAGGAGGGTTTCGATCATCGTGCAGTCATCGGACGAATTCGAACGGTGACGAACCATTCCAAACACTGGACTGGCGTGCTTATGGTGCCAAGGGTCGGCGTGGCTGCATGGATTTCTTTGGGCTCTCGCCGCACACCGTCGATTCAAGTGAGGGGAATCCGATGCCCGACCACCTACCCCGCCGCCAGGTCCTCCGCACGGCCGGCGCGCTCGGGTTGGGTGCCGCTGCCGCGGGCGCTCTCAGCAGCACCGCGGACGCCGCCACCCAGGCCAGTTCGATCGCTGGTACGCCGGATAAGTTGACCGCCATGGGCGAACATCACGGCAGGTTCGAGATCCGCAAGGATCCGTTCGGCACGACTCCTGACGGCCAGAAGGTCGACGTCTATACGTTCACCAACGGCCGGGTCACCATCTCGATGCTGACCTGGGGCGCCACCATCCAGCGGGTCGAGACCCCGAACCGGCGTGGCCGGACAGAGAACATCAGCCTCGGCTTCGACAACCTGCCGGACTACGCGACGCTCAGTCCGTACTTCGGCTCGACCATCGGCCGGTACGGCAACCGGATCGCGAAGGGGCAGTTCACGCTGAACGGGACGACGTACCAGATCCCGATCAACAACGGCGAGAACGCGTTGCACGGCGGCACCATCGGATTCGACAAGAAGGTGTGGACGGCCAAGGTCGTCCGCAGCGACAAGGCGGTCGGGGTCGCGTTCAGCTACGTCAGCCCGGACGGCGAGATGGGCTTCCCCGGTGAGCTGACCACGACCGTGACCTACACCCTCGACCGGCGCGACACCCTTCGGATCGACTACCACGCGACCGTCGCGGGCAAGCCGACCATCGTGAACCTGACCAACCACGTGTACTTCAACCTGGCCGGCGAGGGCAGTGGCTCCATCGACGGCCACGTGCTGCAAATGGACGCACCGTCGTACACCCCGGTCGATGCCGGGCTGATCCCGACCGGCGAGATCGCGCCGACAGCCGGTACGCCGTTCGACTTCAGTAAGCCGACCGCGATCGGCAAGCGGATCCGGGACGACCACCCTCAACTGGTGATCGGGCGCGGGTACGACCACAACTTCGTCCTCGGCGCCGACGCCGGCAAGGACGGCCTGCGCTACGCCGCCCGGTTCTGGGAGCCGGAGGAGGGCCGCACCGTCACCGTCCACACCAGCGAGCCGGGGGCCCAGTTCTACAGCGGCAACTTCCTCGACGGCACCTTCCAGGGCATCGGTAACAAGTCCTACCGCCAGGGCGACGCCTTCGCCTTCGAGACCCAGCACTTCCCCGACTCCCCCAACCACCCCAACTTCCCCTCCACCGTCCTCCGCCCCGGCGAGACCTACACCTCCACCACCACCTACACCTTCGGCACCAAGTAGCAACCCGGACGCCCAGGCCATCAACATCGCGGATCAGAACGGCACTCCTGCCTGACCGCGCGGCGTGACGGCGATTGTGATGGCCTGGCGGTCCGCGCCTACCTCCGCCAAACAGTGCCCTGGCGGTCGCGGCCGATCCATTGTTCTAGAGCGACGACGTCTGCGGCCGCGTCCAGTTCGCGTTCCAGCAGCCAGTAGGCGAGGTCGACGCCGGCGAACCAGCCGGTGCCGCAGGTGACCAGGTCGCCGTCGTCGACGATCCGTGCATCGATGACCTCGGCCCATTGCGCCAGGCGTTCGTAGTCGGCGCGGTGGGTCGTGGCAGGACGGCCGTCGATGAGACCGGCGGCGCCGAGCAGCAGCGAGCCCGAGTCGATCCCGGCCAGGATCAGGTTGTTGCCTCCGGCCCGCTTCGCCTCCGCCAGCTGCTTCGGAATCACACCGCGCTCGATCTCCTCCAGAATCCAGCCGCCGGACACCGCGAGCACCCGCGCCGTACTAGGTGACCACGGCTCCAGGCCCGCGAACGTCGTCCCGTAGCACCCGGTCACCTCGGTCACCCCGTCGGCCGTCACGAGCCGGGGATCCACCGCCAGCCCGCGCCGCTTCGCGTTCGCGAACACCGCGTACGTCGCCAGCGCGTCGACCTCGGCCACTCCTTCGAACATCAGTACGTCGATCCGCATACCCCTCAGCCTGCTGCTGTCGAGCCCGGAAATGAGAGTGGCTGGAAAGACATCATCAGCTAGATTCGCGCCATGACCAGAGTCTCCGTGCTCGCACTCGAAGGCGCGATCGGGCTCGAACTGGCCGGCGCGTGTCAGGTGTTCGCCAGCGCCGAGGGCCGGTACGACGTCCGCGTCTGCGGCTCACCGGGTACGACGCTGATGGCGCATGACCGGCCCATCCTCCGGGCGGAAGCGCCGTACCCACTCACCGAAGCACTCCGTGCGCACACCCTGATCGTGCCCGCCGCCTTCGAACCGATCGACGAGGTCGTGGAACTCGTGCGGGAGGCGCATCGGCGCGGAGTGCGGATCGCGTCGATCTGCACCGGGGCGTTCGTGCTGGCGGCGGCCGGCCTACTGGATGGACGGCGGGCCGCGACGCACTGGACGCATGCGGAAGAGCTTGCCCGCCGGCACCCGAAGGTCGAGGTCGTGGTCGACGCGCTCTATCTCGACGAAGGCGACGTACTGACGTCCGCAGGTGTCACGGCAGGGCTCGACCTCTGCCTGCATCTGGTCCGGCGCGACCACGGTTCGGCCGTCGCGGCGGCGGTCGCCCGGCGACTGGTGATGGCACCGCACCGGGACGGCGGTCAGGCCCAGTTCATCACCACACCCGTTGTCGCAGGCAACGATTCCCTCGAGCCGGTGATGCGCTGGATGCGCGACCACCTGGCCGAACCACTCACCCTCACCACCATCGCCGCCCACGCCGCGATGAGTCCACGCACCCTGTCCCGCCAGTTCCGCGCCCAGACCGGTACGACTCCGCTCCAATGGCTCATCCGCCAGCGCCTGACCCGCGCCCAGGAACTCCTCGAGACCACCACCCTCCCGATCACCCAGATCGCCACCCGCTCCGGCTTCACCACCCCTCTCCTCCTCCGCCAGCACTTCACCAAAACGTTCGCCACCACCCCCACCACCTACCGCCGCACCTTCGCCGCAACACGCTGATCGGTCGGTGAGGGTTACCTAAGTCGCTTAGGGTCGGGGTATGTCGGAGCCGGTGCTCGAGATTCCGTTTGATGATGCGTTTCGGTTCGATCCGTCGCCTACGTTCGCCGAGTTGCGAGAGAACCGGCCGGTGGCGCGGGTGCGGACGTTGGCGGGCGCCGAGGTCTGGCTGGTGACCCGGTACGACGACGTGCGGTTGGTGCTCGCGGATCCGCGGTTCTCGCGCGCGGCGGTGGTGAAGCAGGGCGCGCCGCGGGTCGCGCTGGCGAAGCCGATGCCGAACAGTCTGACCACGACGGATCCGCCGGAGCACACCCGGTTGCGCAAGCTGGTGTCGTCGACGTTCGCGCACCGGCGGATCGAGCGGACCCGGCCGTGGGTGGCGGAGTTGTCCGCGCAGCTCGCGGAGGATGTGGCCGCGGCCGGCGATGGTGCGGACATCCGGCAGTTGGTCGCGTTGCCACTCCCGATCCAGGTGATCTGCCAGTTGCTCGGCGTACCGTACGAGGACCGCGAGCAGTTCCGTGAGTGGACCGAGCTCGGGTACAGCATGCGGATGGCGGAGAAGGATCTCGTCGAGGACGCGATGACGAGTCTGACCGCGTACATCGAGGCCCTCGTCACCAAGAAGCTGGCGAACTCCGACCAGCCGGCCGAGGACCTGCTCGACGAACTGGTCCGCGCACGCGAGGAAGGTGACCGGCTCAGTCAGGACGAGCTGATCGCCTTCGGCGTGAACCTGCTCGTGGCCGGCCACGAGACCTCGGCGAACCAGATCTCCAGCTGCGTGGCGACTCTGCTGCGCTGGCCGGACAACTGGGCGAAGCTCGTCGCGAACCACGAGCTGGTGCCTTCGGCGGTCGAGGAGTTGCTGCGGTTCAACCGGTTCAGCGAGGTCGGCCAGTTGCGGGTCGCGATCGAGGACGTCGAGCTGCACGGCGTACAGATCAAGGCCGGGGAAGGCGTGATGGCGGCGCTGAACTCGGCCAACCGGGATCCGCGTGCGTACGACGACCCCGATGAGCTGCGGCTGGATCGCAAGGACAACAAGCACCTGTCGTTCGGCTTCGGCCCGCACTTCTGTCTCGGCGCACAGCTGGCCCGGATCGAGCTCCAGGAGTCGTTGCTGGCGCTCGTTCGACGCTTCCCGCGGATGAGCCTGGCCAAGCCGGCCGAGGACCTCGAGTGGCGCCGCGTACTGGTCAGCGGCCTCGCCGAGCTGCCGGTGAACCTCGGGAACTGAACCCCGCGCCGGGGAACGGCCGGCGCGGGGTTCCGATCAGTTCTGCGAGCTCGACACCAGGCCGTGCTCGGTGTCGTACTGCTCCATGAAGCGGGCGGCCATCGGCTCGCTGGAGGCGATCGCGTCGGCCAGCTTCTTCGGCGTGCGCTCGTGGCCCTCCGGCCAGTCGGACAGCAGCGCCCAGGCACGCATCCGCTTCTTCTCCAGCGCGGTCGGCTCCGGCTCGTCCTCGGCCGGCTTCTCCACCACCACCGGCTTCGCGGCCACCGGCTTCGCGACCACCGGCTTCGCGACGACCACCGGCTCGGGCTCCGGCAGCACCGGCTCGACGACGGCAGGCTTGGGCGTCTGGATGAGCGCCGGCGGCTGCGTGTCAGTCGGTCCCGCGAACGGTGACGGACCCTGCGGCTTCTGCACCAACGGCTCAGCCTTCGGCTGCGGCGCCGTCGGCTTGAGTCGACCGGTGGGCTCCGCCTTGGCCGGCTGCTTCGAGCCGTTGACGACGTGCTGCGACTCGTCCTCGTCCTCGACCACGACCGCCTCGGCGACGGACTCGTCGGTGTTGCGGTCGTAGGGCAGGTAGTCGACGGCCATCAGCTCACCCGTCATCGCCTCACCCCAGGCGTCCTCGTCGCGCAGCGACACACCCGTGTCCGTCATCGAACGCAGTTGCCGCGCCCGCGTCTGCTGGCCCTCGACCACCCAGACCGCTGCCCGCAGGTCGTTGCGGTCGGCGTCGTCCTCCGCCGGCTCCGGCGGCGGCGAGATCGCCTTGGTCAACTTGTTGGTGATGACCTCGTAGTTGATCCGCTCCTCGAGCATCCCGGCCAGCCGATCCGGGTCGTACGTCGTCTCGGCGATCTTGGCCAGCCGCTCGTCCTGGTGCTCGGAACGGATGTACTCGGCAACGGTTCCGGCGATGGCATCGCGTCGGGACTTGTTCCGGATCTGGTGCTGGGCCGCGCGCAGGCTCTCGTACAGGCCGTACCCGTGCTCGATCGCCAGTGACCGGGCCAGCCAGGTGACCCGGGGCTCGCGGGCCCACTGGATGACTCCGTACACCGGGCCGGTCTCGCGCATCTGCCCGGCCCGGCGCAGCGCGTCCCGGCGGCGGGCCGAGCTGTGGATCAGCCACAGCACATAGGCGAACGCGGACAGGCCGCCGAAGCCGAAGGCGAGGAACCGCTCCTCCGGCCGCCAGTGGCCGACCACGTTGAAGACGACCGCGACCAGGGCCGCGAAGAACGACATCGCGCGGTAGGCGTAGGCCTGCTCACCCTTGCGCCGGCGCAGGTCGGCGAGCGCGGCGGTGGCGACACCACCGAGCTCGAGCACGGCCACCGCGGGCGTGACGAGGGCGATCTTGAGGAACGGCGAGAAGCCGGTCTCGGGCCAGGGGATATGGGTCACGCCGGCCCAGACCTGGCCGACAAGTGCGGCCGCGGCCGCAGTAGCGTAGAAGGCGTAGGCGACCTTGTCCGCACCGGTGAGGGGTACGTTGGCCAGTTCGCCAGGACTGGTGCTGGTGGTGTTCTCCTGCAAGACGTGGTCTCCTGACCGGTTTGGGCTCTCCGGCAGTTTCGTCGGGTGATGGTACGGCGGCCTCCCCCAACAGGGCGCTGCAAGAGGCTACCGGTTTCCGGCCCCGAAAGGGGAGGCGAATCCGGAAACGTCTCGAACCTCCCCACTCGGCCGCTCGTTCACACCTCCGAGGTTTTAACCTCTTCTTTGTGCTTCCGACTTTGCGCTCACTGCCCGACCCCGCCGCGCTGGCGCCGTACCTGCGTGACCGCTACGGCATCGACTTCACCGGCTGCACGCTGCTCCGCTCTCTGGTGAACGACGTCTACGAGGTGACCACGGCCGACGCGCGGTACATCCTCAAGCTCTACCGGTACGGCGGCCGCCACCTGGACGGAATCCGTTGGGAGACAGGGCTTTCGGCCCACCTGATCGCCAACGGACTGTCGGCGCCGGCGATCCGTCCGCTCCCCGACGGCGACCCGGTCGGGCTGCTCGACGCACCCGAGGGACCCCGCCCGTTCGTGCTCCAGGAATTCGTCGACGGCACCAAGCCGCCGTACGCGGAGGAGCTCTATCGAGACTTCGGCGTACTGGTTGCCCAGTTCCACGAAATGGCCGATTCGTATGTGTCCGAATTTCCCCGGCGTACGGCCGACCTGTCACACAGTCTCGACGAACTCCGCCCGCAGCTTGCGCCCGCGGAGGAAAACCTGCTCCAAGACCTTGCCGATGCTGTACGGAACAACCTCGCGCAGTACAGTGCCGAGCGCGGCATCTGCCATGGCGACGTGACCCTCGACAATCTCCTGGTCGCCGGCAACTGTCTCACCCTGTACGACTTCGACCTCGCCGGTGCCGATTATCGCGCCGCCGACTTTCACCGGCGTCGCGTCCACGCCGTACTGGCACGCCCTCAAGGCCGGCTACAGCACCCACCGCCCGATCACGGCGGAGGACGAGGCCGCCATCCCTTACCTCGGCGTCGCCGGGCGGATCTCCAACCTCCGGTTCCACCTGGTCGACAAACCGCTGATCCGCGGCACCGAGTCCCGCACCGAAGGCTGGGCGGACCGCGAACTGACTGCCCTTCGGCAGGCGGCCGACGAGCTTCTCTGACGCGTCAGTAAATCGCCATTCACAGCGATCCCCCAGGATGCGTCCAGGAAGCACCAGGTTTGGGCGCACATCCTGGGGAGATGAGCCGCGTCCTGCCGACCTCGCTGACCGCACGGGTGACCCTCGCGGTCGTCTTGCTGATGGCAACGGTCAGCCTGGTGATGAGTGCGTTGACCACGGCCGCCATCAGCTCGTACCTGACCACGCAGCTGGATGACAAGGTCGGCGCATCGCACAGCCGGGCGATCGGCGTACTGAACAAGAGCGGCGACGACAGACCTGAACCGCCGGACATCGACAACCCACACGGCCAGGACGCGGGCACGATCACCCTCTACCAAACCGACGCAGCCGCGAGTGCCAACGTCATCACCTCGGACGGGGAGCTTGCCGGCCTGTCCGCGCAGGCGATCAGCGCGCTCGCTTCGGTGCCAACGGGTGGGGCGAACGAAACCATCGACGTACCGGGGTTGGGTCAGTACCGGGTGCATGCGTCGCTGATCCGCGGTACGACGGTCATCACCGGCCTGCCCACCAAGGACATCGACGACACGGTGAACAGCCTGATCGGCTGGGAGGTCCTGTTCGGTTGCGTCGGCGTGGTCACCGCGGGAGGCGTCGCGATCATCGTCGTACGGCGTCAATTGCGGCCGCTGCGCCAGGTCGCGCAGACCGCCCGCGAGGTGGCCGGTCTACCCCTGGCCACGGGCGAGATCGGCGTGACCGCTCGGGTGCCGGAAGCACTCACCGACGAGCGGACCGAGGTCGGTCAGGTCGCGGTCGCGTTGAACACCTTGCTGGGTCACATGGAGAACGCGTTGGATGCCCGGCATCGCAGCGAGCAGCAGGTCCGGCAGTTCGTTGCCGATGCCTCCCATGAGCTGCGTACGCCGCTCACCACGATTCACGGCTATGCGCAGCTCAGCCTCCGCAGCCCGGAAGTGCTCCCGCTGGCCATGGGCAAGGTGATGGTGGAAGCCACCCGGATGGCGTCGCTGGTCGAGGACCTGCTCTTGCTGGCCCGGCTCGACGCCGGCCGGCCGCTCGACCTCAGGCCGGTCGACCTGACCCGTCTGGCACTGGACTCGGTGACCGATGCGCGGATCGTGAGTCCCGACCACCAGTGGACTCTGAACCTGCCCGCGGAACCCGTGGTCGTCACCGCCGACGAGCAGCGATTGCACCACGTCGTGACCAACCTGCTGAGCAACGCCCGCCGGCACACCCCGGCTGGAACCAGCGTGACCGTCGGCCTCCGCGCCGATGAGGAACGGCACTCCGCCGTCCTCACCATCCACGACAACGGCCCCGGAATCCCGGCCGACCTGCAGCCCAATGTCTTCAAGCGATTCACCCGCGCCGACACGTCTCGCACGCGCGACTCGGGCGGCTCAGGACTGGGCCTGTCCCTGGCTCAGTCCATCACCGAAGCCCACGGCGGCGCGATCACCGTCACCTCCCGCCCCGGCAACACCTGCTTCACCCTCACACTGCCGGGCGTGACCGAACCGCCAGGCCATCACAATCGGCGGTCCGCACGTGGGGCCACGCTCAGGGTCGGACGTCGCCGGTGATTGTGATGGCCTGGCGATCCGCAGATCAGCCGGCCGCCAGGGCCTTCTGAGCCTGGGCGGCGAGGGCGGTGGCGCGTTGGTCGTCGGAGCCTCCGTCGGCGACCAGGACGGCGTAGCGGAAGCGGAGGGTGGAGCCGGCTTCGAAGGGGAGTTCTTCGGAGAAGAACGGGGCCGGGCAGACGGCGGCGAAGTCTTCCGAGCGGACGAACCACTGCGGTGGGTGCCGGACGTTGTTGGCGGCGTCGGCGATGATGATCGTCGAGGCGCGGTCGTTGTTGTCGTGCTTGCCGCTGAAGCCCATCCACGCGGCTCGATGGCCGCGCAGCTCGTCGCCGCCCTTGCCCTGCTGCGCCAGCACCGTGCCGTTGGTGAACGACCGCGGTCCACGCCAGAACAGGCCGCCGTACCCGGCGTTCTCCCGGCCGGCCGTGGTCGGGCTGCCGATCTGGATGGTCTCACTCGACACGTTCGTCATCGCGGTCTCGTAGACCAGCACCCAGCCGTCGTCGGCGAACCGCGTGGTCAGTGACCGCGACTCGTCGACGACATGCGCACCGGCCTGCGTCCGCCAGGACAGGTGGTGGGAGAACCGGACCAGGTCGTCGGACACGTCGAGCGCGTCGATCCGGTCGTGGTCCATCGAGCCGTTGTTGTCGAGCTGCTGGTAGCCGGCCTCCTTGGAGAACGTCGGCCCGCCCCAGAAGTTCTCGTGCCCGAAGTGCGGCAGCGACCAGGTCAGGCCCTTGTGCCAGACGTGGTCATGCGGCCGGAACACGCTGACCAGGTCGCCGTCCAGCGTCCGGATCGGGTGCAGGAAGGGCCGCGGCGACTCCAGCTGCGGATCGGTCGCCCGGTAGACGTAGGTGAACAGCTCGCCGTCACCAGCCGTGACCTGGATAGACCGGCCGACAGCATGGTTACAGCCGAGGTTCTGCGTCATGAACTCTCCCGTTTCGATTGAATGATGGTCCACGGCGCCCCGAGTTCGCTGAACAACGCCAGCTCGTCGGAGGCCCGGTCGATCCACTTCTCCACATCGACCACGATCGGATGTCGCTCGAGCCCGTCGCCTTCCCAGCGGACCAGGCCGGCTGGGATCTCGGCCGGCGCCTCCGCCACCCGCACCGCCTCGACGACCTTGGTGAAGCCACCGGTCGCGGTGAGCGGGCAGTACAGCGGTACGGCGGGATCCGCGCGATGGGCGAGCAGGTTCTCCAGCAAGTCGTCCCGCGCGTACGTCGTCACGGTCACCCCCGAGCCGTCGTGGAGCTCGAGCGTGTCCGTGGCGTACTTGAGTACGGCGCGACCGGTCGAGCCGTGCACGATCACCTGCGGCTCGAGATGTTCCGCGGCGCACAAGGTCACCGCGATCAGGATCGTCGTACCGCGGCCGGTGACGATCCGGACCGTGGACGTGTCGTCGGACTCGATCGGGTTGGCCCGGAACAGCTCGGTCTCCACCGACCGTACGTCGTCCGCACCGGGCGAACCGTCGAGCAGCAACGCGGCCGCGGTCGAGTGGGCGAGCGGGTTCGTCACCGCGCCGTCGACCACCGCTACCCCGTCGAGAGTACGGCGACCGGCCCACCGCGCGCGCTGGAAGTACTGTGCCTTCCGCACCCACTTGCCGACCGCGCTGATCCCGCGGATCTCGCCGAGCCGCCCGTCGGCGATCAGCTTCGCCAGCGTCAGCGTCGCCGTGGAGGCCTGCGCCTGAAAGCCGACCTGGCATGCCCGGCCGGTCTCGGCGACCACCGCGGACAACTGCTCGAACTCGGCCAGCGACGCGGTCGGCGGCTTCTCCAGCAGTACGTCGGCGCCCGCCCGCATCGACAGTTCGGCCAGCGGGACGTGCGTCTGGATCGGCGTACTGATGATCACCACGTCGACCTCGGTCGACGCGAGCAACTCGTCCAGGCCGCCGTACACCTGGACGTCGGCGGGCAGGTCCTCGGCCGGCCGCGGGTCGGCGACGGCGACCAGCCGGGCGCGGCCGGCCTCGGCCAGCCGCGCCACGTTCCGGACATGTGATGCCCCGTGGCCGTGGACACCTGCCACGGCCACCCTGGGCACGTCGGTCATCTGAAATCAGTTGCCATCAGCAACACTTACTTGAGCTCCCCGTTGACCTCGTCGACGAATCCCTGCGCGGCCTTCTCCGGTGTCTGCCGGCCGAACAGCACCTCGGTGGTGTACCGCTGGATGATCTTCTCCACCTGACCGCCACCCACCGGCGGCGCCGGCGACGGGTCGCCGAGCTCCTTGCCGATGTCCTGGATGAACTTGGCGGACGCGGCGTCGGCCGGCTGCAGCTTCGGCGTCACCGCCGCGCGGATCTCGGTGTTCGGCGGCACGCCCCGCTCGGCGAGCAGGATGTTGCCGGCCGCCGTGTTGTTGGACAGGTAGTTGACGAACTCGGACGCGGCCTTCTGGTTCTTCGACCGCGACGAGATCGACCAGAACATGGATCCCTTGTAGTAGGAGCCGTTCGCGTCGGCCTTGCCCTCGACGCTGGGGATCCGGAGCAGCTTGAGCTCCTGGCCGGCCGCCTTGCTCATCGCGTTCAGCTGGTTGCTCCACATCCAGCTCATGGCCAGCTTGCCGGTGGCCATCGCGGACTGGTCGAGCGCGGCGTTCATGTCCTGGGAGACGAACTCCGCCGACGGGATGGCCTTGGCGTCGCGCAGCTTCAGCACCTGCTGGTAGAACGCGGTCACCTGGCCGGGCGAGACGCCGAGCTTGCCGTCCTGGGTCCACAGCGACTCACCGTGCTGGCGGGCCCACAGGTTCAGCGCGGCCTCGTTGGTCCCCGGCGCGCCGGTCCCCCAGCCCTTGCCGTTCAGCTTGGTGCTGAGCTCGGCCGCGAGCTTGGTGTAGTCGTCCCAGGTCCAGGTGGTGTCGTCCGGAAGGGCCACGCCGGCGGCCTTGAAGATCGCCGGGTTGGCGACGATGGCGAAGGAGTTGATCCCGGCGTTGAGGCCGTACAGACCGCCGTCGAACTCACCGGCCTTGAGGGTGTCCTCCTCGAACTTGCCGGTGTCCAGCCCCTCGGCCTTCTTCAGGTCGAGCAGCGCGCCGCGGTCGGCGTACTCACGCAGGTACTTCTCGTCCATCTGGATGATGTCCGGTGCGTCGTTCGCGGCGACCGTGGTGGCGAGCTTGTCCCAGTACCCGGACCACTCGCCGAACTCACCCTTGATCGTCACGTTCGGGTGGTCCTTCTGGTACGCCTCGATCGCCTGCTGGGTCATCTTGGTGCGGGTGTCGCCACCCCACCAGGTGAACCGGAGGGTGACCGGGCCGTCGGCGGATCCGCTGTCGTCGCCGGCGCCGCCGGAGTCGCCGC
The DNA here is from genome assembly GCF_004342025.1 of Kribbella steppae. Lineage (GTDB taxonomy): Bacteria > Actinomycetota > Actinomycetes > Propionibacteriales > Kribbellaceae > Kribbella > Kribbella steppae. The sequence continues at coordinate 211,973 of NZ_SLWN01000005.1, forward strand.
CGCAGGCGCTGGCGGCCAGCAGGGTGGTGGCGATCGCGGCGGCGGCCAGGGCCCGCAGGCGACGGCCCGCGGTGGGTGGGATGTGCGGCCTCATGATGTGAACCTTTCGTGTTACTTGATGCCGGTGGTCGCGATGCCCTTGATCAGGAACCGCTGGCCGAGCAGGAAGGCGAGGAAGATCGGGACGAGGGAGACGACCGACATGGCGAACATCGATCCCCAGGACGATTCCGCGGTCGCGTCGACGAACGACCGCAGGGCCACCGGGACGGTGTACATCTTCGGATCGGTCAGGTAGATCAGCTGGCTGAAGAAGTCGTTCCAGGTCCAGATGAACGTGAAGATCGCGGTGGTCGCCAGCGCCGGCACCATCAGCGGCAGGATCACCCGCAGGAAGGTCCCGGCCCGGCCGCAGCCGTCGATCCGGGCCGCCTCGTCCAGCTCGCGCGGGATACCGCGGATGAACTGCACCATCAGGAAGATGAAGAAGGCGTCGGTGGCCAGCATCTTCGGGATGACCAGCGGCAGGAACGTGTTGATCCAGCCGGCCTGCGAGAACAGGATGTACTGCGGCACGATCACCACGTGGATCGGCAGCATGATGCTGAGCAGCATGATCGCGAACCAGAACTTCTTCCCGACGAACTCCAGCCGGGCGAACGCGTACGCCGCCATCGAGCACGACACCAGGTTGCCCACGACGCTGCCCAGCACCACGGCCGCGGAGTTCAGCAGGTAGCGGGTGAACGGCTCGGTCAGCGCGTTCCAGCCGACCCGGTAGTTCTCGATCCGCAGGTCCTTCACCAGCAGGCCCGGCTCGCGGAAGATCTCGTTGCCCGGCCGCAGTGAGCTGACCACCATCCAGATCACCGGGTAGAGCATCACCAGGGCGGCAGCGGCCAGCGCGAGGTGGATCACGAACGGCCGGATCCGGACCCAGGTGATCGCACCGGACCGTCGCGCGGCCAGCGTGCTTCGGATCGTCTCAGTCGTCATAGAACACCCAGTACTTCGAGGCGAAGAAGTTCGCCGCGGTGAAGACCCCGATGATCACGAGCAGGAACCACGCCATCGCGGAGGCGTAGCCCATGTCGAAATTGCCGAAGCCCCGGTCGTAGAGGTAGAGCGTGAAGAACATGGTCGAGTCCGACGGCCCACCGCTTCCCCCGGAGACGACGAACGCCTGGGTGAAGGACTGGAACGCGTGGATGATCTGCAGCACCAGGTTGAAGAAGATGATCGGGGTGAGCAGCGGCAGCGTGATGCTGAAGAACCGGCGCAGCGTCCCGGCACCGTCCACCGACGCGGCCTCGTAGTACATCGCCGGGATCTGCCGCAGGCCGGCCAGGAAGATCACCATCGGCGAGCCGAACGTCCACACGTTCAGCACCACCAGGGTGCCCAGCGCCGTACTCGGGTCGGAGATCCAGCCCTTGCCGTCGATCCCGACCAGGGCGAGCACCTGGTTCATCAGACCCTCGGTGCCGAACACCTGGCGCCACAGGATCGCGATCGCGACACTCGAACCGAGCAGCGACGGCAGGTAGAAGACCGAACGGTAGAACGCCATCCCGCGGACACCGCGGTCCAGGACGACGGCGAGCAGCAGGGCGACCGTGAGCTGCAGCGGCACCGAGACGAACACGTAGGTGAAGGTGACGCGCAGCGAGTTGTGCAGCCGCTCGTCGGACAGCATCCGGGTGAAGTTCTCGAACCCGATCCACTGGGGCGCCTGGATCAGGTTGTAGTCCGTGAAGGACAGGTACAACGAGGCCAGCATCGGCCCGATGGTGATGAGGAACAGCCCTAGCAGCCACGGCGCGAGAAACAGGTACGCAGCCAGATTGTCTCGCTTGTAGACCTTTCCCGCCCCGCCGCCCCGGTCAGGCTTCTGCCCTGCGGGTTTCTTCTGCCGGAGCGTGCCGAGCTCGCCCAGCGCACTCATATTCTTACCTCCGGAAACCTCGCGGCCGCGGAAAGCGCTTGCCTTGGCCGGTCAAGTTAGCCCAGGAAACCGGTTCACACAAGACTTTGAGCCAACCTCGGCTGACCAGAAGCGGACTCGTGCGAAGTATTGACAGGACAAACCTCCGAGGAGACAGTACTGGACATTTGGCAACCGCTTACCGGCGCCGATGGGCGGTGCGTCCCCTGTCACCTTGGAGGCTTCGATGCAGCGTCGTACGTTCCTCGCCGGCTCACTGACCACGCTGACGGTCGGTGCCCTCTACCCGGCCACCTCGGCCGGGGCTACAGATGCTGGAGTAGCTGCTGTGGACGAAGACTTCCTCGCCGTACTGACCAACGCCAACCAGGTGCAGATCCCGCTGGTACTGGGCAATCTGCAGAACCCGTCCGACAGTGTCCGGGCCGTCGCGCGGAAGGCCCGTCGGCTCGTCTCCGGGTACGTGTGGGGCAAGTCGTCGTACCACCATGACGCGTCCTTGCTGGCGCCGTTGCTCTGGCTGGCCGAACAGCTCGCGGCGCGGCAGCACGAGGATGGCTTGTACGACGTCGGCAACCTGCACTCGCCGCCGGACACCTCGTTCGCCATCCAGGACATCTGCATGGTCTACGGGCTGCTCGACGCCGACGACCAGGCGGAGACCAAGCCACACCGGGCGATTCTGGCGAACGTACTGCGGAAGGCCGGCCCCGCACTCGCGAGCGGCGGCGTGCACACGCCCAACCACCGTTGGGAGATCGCGGCCGCGCTGGCGCGGACCCACCACCTGTTCCCGGACCGCCGGTACGCCGCCCGCATCGACGACTGGCTCGACGAGGGCATCGACGCGACCCCGGACGGGATCTACAGCGAACGCAGCTCGACGTACGCCTCCGAGGTCACGAACCACTGTCTGCTCACGGTCGCCTGGCTGCGGGACAAGCCCGAGCTGCTCGAGTACGTCCGGCGCAACCTGGACGCGACGCTGTACTTCCTCGAGCCGAACGGCGAGGTCGACACGGTCGCGTCCCGGCGGCAGGACCAGAACCGGATCCGCGAGATCTGGTGGTACCTGACCCAGTTCCGCGAGCTCGCCCACCACTCGGGTGACGGCAGGTTCTCAACTGTTGCCAAGAGCATCGAGCAGCGCGGCACCGGTGAGATCGGCGACTTCCTGGCCGAGGTGCTGGAACGGCCGGAGATCGCGGCGGTGCTGCCGGCCGCCAAGCCCGCGCCCACCGACTTCGCTCAGCACTACCCGTCGCAGGCGTCGGCACGGATCCGGCGGGGTACGCGGACTGCGACTGTCTTCGGTGGAACGGACTTCCACGACATCCCCGTGATCGCCTCCGGCCTGTCCACCAACCCGACGTTCTTCAAGCTACGCAACGGTGCCGCGATCCTCGACTCGGTCCGGCTGTCGCCGCAGTTCTTCAGCACCGGCCACTTCCGCAGCGACGGCATGCGCCCTGTCGGACCGCGCACGTACAAGCTGGCGCAGGAGGTGAAGGTGCCGTACCACCTGCCGCTGCCGAAGCGGTACCGGCGGGAGGACGGTCTCTACGCGCTCACCCTCGACGGGCGGTTCTACGCGTCGATGGACTTCCCGCACCGGCCGAAGCAGTACCGGACGCTGCGGACCGAGGTCACGATCGTTGAGGTCGGCAACGGGTACGACCTGACCTTCGAGTTCGACGGTGACGAAACGGCGTACGCGATCGAGCTGTGCTTCCGCGCCGGCGGCACGCTGGCCGGGGTCGAGACGTTGGGGACCGCCGGCAACCACCAACTGGTCTCCGGCACCGGTTCCTACACGGTCGGCTCCGACCGGATCGAGTTCGGCCCGGGCAACGGCGCCACCCGGGTCTCCATGGACCCGGGTGAGCGCTACACCTACCTCGGCGGCAGTCTCACCCCGGACGGCCTCCGCGTGTACATCACCGGCCGCACCCCGGGCCGGCAAAGCCTGCAGTTGCGTACTTCTTAGGCGGTGATGACCACCTTCGCGCGAGCGTGCTCCGTCTCCACGTACCGAATGGCCTCAGCGATCTCGGCCAGCGGGTAGGTGCGATCGATGGCCGGGATCAGCTTCCTGTCCTCGGCCATCGTTCGGAGCGTTGCGAGGTTCTCCGCACTCGGCTTCGCGTCGAAGGTGACGATCCGCTGGCTGACGAAGCGGGACAGCAGCATGCCTCGGATCATCAGGCCGACCGGGCCGAACACGCTGCCGCCGCGGAACACTCCGCCACCGGACAGGATGAGAAGCCCGGTCGGCGTCAGCGCGCGGCGCAGGTCGGCGAGAGAGCGGTTTCCCACCAGGTCGAGTACGACGTCGTACTGCTTGCTGGTGAAGTCGTCCTGCGTGTAGTCGACGACTGCATCGGCGCCGAGCGATCGCATCAGGTCGACGTTCTTCGTGCTGCAGACAGCGGTCACCTCCGCGTCGAGCGCCTTGGCGATCTGTACGGCGAAGGTCCCGACGCCACCCGAGGCACCATTGATCAGGAGTTGCTGTCCGGCCTTCAGTTGCGCCACATCACGCAACCCCATCAGGGCGGTGTTCGCCGCGAGCGGCATCGCGGCCGCCTGCTCGAACGTCAGGTTGGCGGGTTTCGTGTCGACCACGGTGTCCGGCGCCTTCACGTACTCGGCGAACGCTCCGCCCGCCTCGCCGTACACCTCATCGCCCGGCTTCAACCGCCGTACGTCCGGCCCGACGGCTTCCACTACTCCGGCGAAGTCCGTGCCCAGGTCCATCTTGGGCGCCCGGAGCCCGAACGTCGCCGGATCCATCAGCCGGGCGACGTACGGGTCTCCACGCATGACGTGCCAGTCACGGGCGTTCAGGGACGCCGCTCGGACCCGCACGAGCACCTCGTTGCCGACGACACCGGGCTGGTCGATCTCCTTGACCTCCAGTGCCTCCGGCCCGCCGTACCGCCCCTGCACAACCGCCTTCATCCGGATCCTCCCCTTCGGTGGCTGCGACGCTATCCGGTGAAGTGATCCGGGGCCATCCGGACGATCCCTACGCGATCCCTGGCTACCCTGCCCGGACTGTTGTCTCGAGTACGCCGTCATGCGGGATGCGGAGCACGTGGATGCGGCGGCTCTGGTCGCGGAGGTAGGTGCGGGTGGAGGTCGTGAGCGAGGCCGGCCGGTTCCCGGACCAGGTGATGGTGATGACGGCCGCGCCGCGCTTGATCGTGAGGGCCTCGGCGGTCGCCGTACGCGTCTGGTTGTAAGGGACGACAGTGCCGTCCGAGAACGTGACCTCGTCACCTGGCCGGAGGACCAGTGGGACCTGCTCGGTGGCGGCCGCGGTCGCCGCGACCCGCCGGGTGACGGAGTTCGAACCGAGGATCAGGTCGGTCGACACCGAACCGTCGGTGGTGCGGTAGCGGACCAGATCCTCCGACGGGTACTCGGCGACAAGGTTGCTCTCGGCATCGGCCTTGCCATTCCGGACCGTTGCCCAGCACCCGGTCGACGTCTGCTGCGCGTGGATCACCGTGCCGGCCACCGGATGCCAGAGGAAGCCGGTGCCGGCCTTGACCACACTGCCCGGCCGGGTCCCGAAGAACGCGCCGAGGTAGAAGCCCGGACGCCGTACGTAGAGGTAGTCCTGGTTCTCCACCTCGTCGCGGCGCAGCTCGGTGAAGTGGTCCTGGCGAAGGTACGGGATCCGCGCGATCGCAGCACGCTTCGCGGCGCTGGTCGGCAGGGTCTCGCCGTACGGCGCGTGCGCGATGATGCGTGGTGACGTGTCCTGCTTGGCGAGCACGGGGACCGGCGCCGGATCGGCTGCCCAGCCGGCGCGCAGCGCCGCCTTGTCCTCGCGGGAGGTGAAGAACGCGCCGAGCTCCGGTACGGCGGGGACGAAGTGTGAGCCGAGGATGCTCCGGTCGGGATCCGGGATCGCGTCGTCGTAGTACGCGGTGGCGGTGCGGTCGGACACGGCGTAGTACGTCAGCCAGCCGGAGCCGTCCGGCTCGCGCAGCAGGTTGTAGCCGAACCAGTCGGTGAACTTCCGCGTCATCGAGACGAGTAGCGGGTTCCGGCTGTGCAGGTAGAGCTCGGCCATCTCCGGCAGCATCACCTCGAAGTTGTAGTTGATGTCCATGCCGCGGGGGTCGTAGAAGAACCCGGCCGGGCTCTGCGACCACTTGGCGACGTACCGGATCCGCTCCTGCAGCCGGAGCCAGCGGGCCTGGTCGGGCAACAGCCGGAGGGTGAGTGCGGAGCCGGCCACACCGGCGACGGCCTGGTTGGTGTACTGGAACGGGTCGTCCCAGACCACGGTGTTGGCCGGATCCAGGTACCAGTCGACTCCCTTGCGCAGGGCAACTTCCAGCTCGGTACGACGGCTCGGCAGCGCACCGGCCTGACGGAGATTGGCGAGCGTCTTGGCCAGGTAGCCGAGACCGAAGCCACTCGACGCCTTGCCCCGCTCACCTGGGGCGTACTCCGGCCACGACCCGTCCGGGTTCTGCAGCTTCAGGTAGTGCTCCAACGCGGCATCCAGCCGCCCGAGCAGGGCGGGGTCGCGGTGGTACGGATTCCACGCCCGCTGGTTGGCGTAGAACCAGCTCAACGTGAACACGTGCTCCTGCACCCGCGCGTTGAACGGCTGCGCCGGCGTTCGCCACCACCCACCACCCATGAACCCGTACGGATCGGTGTCCACGATGTCGTTGGTCATCGGCGCCAGAGTCACCAGATACCCCGCAAACCGCTGCTCCCCCGCCGCGAACACCCGCCGATCCGGCGCCCCCACCGGAAGACTCGCAAGCAGGGGGAGACTTCCAGCGGCACGCGCGGGCGAGGACATCAGTGCGGGCGCGAGTCCGGCAGAGGCGGCACCGAGCAGGACAGTACGACGTTTGACGGGCATGACTGGACTCCTGACAAGACTGAGCATTTTCGGGATGGCGGGAGGTCGGGGTTCACCGGATCTCGACGACGGTGAACTCGGGTTCGGGGACGCTTCGGCCGGTGCCGAGGTCGGCGACGGAGGCGCCCCATTGGGTGAATTCGGGGGTTTTGTCGCGGTAGCCCCGGTTGCCGCGGAAGGTGATCGCACGGGAGTTTCGCAGGCCCACGCCGTACGGCGATGGGCCGAGGACGGTGGCGACGCGGAAGAAGACCGAGTTGCCGAAGAGCAGGTCGTGGCAGTGGTCCAGCTCGACGGCCTGGGACTGCCAGCCGTAGAGGTGGTCCTCGGTCTGGAGGCCGAGGAACTCCCAGTTCGCGACGTGCCGGAGGACCACCTCGCGGTGCTGGTGGTGCTCGACCGAGACCTCGTAGGCACGCGTGGGGACGGTCGAGTACTCGACCAGCAGTCCGTTGTCCGCCCAGCCGTTCGCACTCCAGATGTTCGACAAGACACCGCCACCACCGCGGACCCAGACGCCGTACTTGTGCCGTCCTCGGTACGTGTAGCCCGGATCGCCGCTCGCGACGTCCTCGGGATGCCATTTCACGAACTGCGTGGTGATGTCCGCGAGGTAGGAGCCGCGACCCGACTGCCAGCGGATGTTGACCGACCCGGCCGTGTCCCGGGCCGTATCGAGGCCGAGCCCGGAGACGATGTTGCGGCCGCCGGGCGGCGTCTCCACCAAGGCCGCCGGCCGCTGCGGATCACCGAAGTACGACGTACCGTCCGGGGTCCGCAGCCAGGTCTGGCGCGGGTGGAGTCCGACCAGGTTTGTCCGGTGCCGAAGCCGCAGCGTCCCGGCCAGGAGGTACTCGCCGATCGGCACGAACACGGTCTCGTGTCGATCGACCGCGGCTTGGAACACCGCGAGATCGTCCTCGGTACCGCTGCCGACCGTGCGTCCCATCCGGGCCGCGACCTCGGTGATGCTCACCCAGCTGGACACCGGCGGCAGGTCCGGTACGTCGGACCTCAACATCTCGCGGATCGTGGTGTCGTCGCAGGGCCGGGAGAACGTGCGGACCCCGTCCGACCGGGTCTCGCCCGCTGACAACGCCCGCTCGATCCGCAGACCGTAGGTCAGGTCGACAGCACCCTCGCGGGCCGGCGTGCGGCCGCCGGACTGGGCCAGGGTGAGCAAGGTCCCGGTCCGCCGCACCGCGCTGTCCACCAGGTTCAGCTGGTTGCTGTTCCGGATCAGCGGATTGCTTGCGTCTGGCAACAGATCGCTGTCGTTCAACAGCAGCGCGGTGTCACTGAGGTCGTCGAGCAGGCAGTTCTGCAGGTACAGATGCACGAACTGACCCGGCACACACTCGACACCCCGCGGCGCGTCTGCCAGCACGGTCCGGACGAGGACCAGCTTCGCGTCGTTGTTCGTCCGGATCGCCGTCTCGCGCTGACCGGTGAATCGGCAGTCCAGCACCGTCGTCTGCCAGCCGGCCGAGGCCGCGAACGCGTTCAGGCCGACGGCTCCCCCGGTGACCCGGACCCGCTGGATCAGATTCGCGTTGTGGTCGGCCCCGGCCCAGCCGTCGCCGACCTCGAGGTCGAGGTCCTGCAGGACGCACAACTGCGCACCGCCGAAGCGGACCGCGATCGCTCGTGGGTTGCCCGGGCCGATCGTGATGTCCAGGTTGATCAGTCCGGAGCCGAAGGTGTCGTTGTTGGCATACGTCACCGGACCACCGACAGGTCGCCGCCGGAACGAGAACACATCGCGTGGGGTGCTGCCGGCGTACCCGGGACTGTTGTCCGCCAGGACGAACCGCGGCCGCCGTGCGCCGTACCCGATGATCCGCACGGAGTCGTGGACGTCGATCGGCCCGGTCAACCGGTAGGTGCCGGGCGGCACCAGTACGACACCGCCGCCGTCACCCAGCGGGAAGTCGCGCACCCCGCCGAGGATGTCGCCCAGCTTGTTCGCGATCCCGCGCCGCGACGCCTCGTCGACCACGGCCCGGACGGCGGCGGTGTCGTCGCCGATCCCGTCGCCGTGCACCTCGAACCCCGGCGACCCGAGCAGCACCGCACCCGGATCCGGCGGCCGCGACTGGTACGTCGATACGAACCGAACCGGATCCCGGTCGCCTGTTGCGACGGCCGGTGTGGTCGTGCTGACGAAGGAACCAGCGACGGCTCCGGCGGCCAGGCCGGTGAACTGGCGTCGACTCAGCATGTGGAGCCTCCTCGGCGGCGGGGGTGCTGGTGCGGTGAATGTTGTCCACGCAGCTCTGCGCCCGTCAAGAACTTGTCGCTGCTAATCCGCATTACCACTGACTATGACCTCTTGACGACTCTCGACGGACTGTTCTACGGTTCCCGGCAATGCGTATTACTGCGAAGGATTGAGCCGATGCCGGACAAGGCCACCACCCGACTCACCCAGCGCGATATCGCCCGGCTGGCGAAGGTGAGCCAGACGACCGTGTCGCTGGTGCTGAACAACCGGAGCGACGCGACCGCGCGGATCCCGGCCGAGACGCGGGACCGGGTGCTGAAGGTGATCCGGGAGACCGGGTACCAGGCCGATCCGCTGGCCCGGCGGATGCTGAAGCAGCGCAACCAGATCCTCGGTGTGTTCACCTACGAGTCGGTGTTCCCGAGTTCGAGCGGCGACTTCTACCACCCGTTCCTGGCCGGGATCGAGGACTGCGCCGAGCGGCTCGGCTGGGACCTGCTGCTGTTCACCAGCGCGCCGGTGGCGTCGGGCCGGCGGCAGATCTTCCACGAGAACAACCGGCTCCGGATCGCCGACGGCTGCCTGCTCCTGGGTCGCCGGATCCCGGCCGACGAGCTTGCCCGGCTGATCGCGGAGGGGTACCCGTTCGTCTCGGTCGGCCGCCGCGACGACGCCGGCGGTCCGGTCCCGTACGTCGGCGCCGACTACGCCGCGGCGACGTCGACGACGATCGAGAAGGCTCTTGCCCTCGGCCACCGTCGGATCGCGTTCGTCGGCCCGGGCGCGGGCGCGGAGTCGTCCGCCGATCGCCTGCGCGGCTTCCGTCGTACGGCGGGCAACCGGGCACCGCATCTGCCGACCGCCGACCGGGCGCCGGCCGAGGTGCTCGACGCCCTGCTGGACGGGCGGATCACAGCCGCGTTCGTCGAGGAGCGGGCCGACGCGGTCGCGCTGGCCGAAGCGGCGGCCGAGCGGGGTATCGACATCCCGGCCGACCTGTCTGTGATCGCCCTCGGTGACGCGACCCGGCCGGCCGCGACCGGCATCGACTTCAGCGGCTTCCACGTCCCGCGCCAGGAGATGGGCCGCCAGGCCACCGAGCTACTCGAGGCCGTACTGAGCGGCCGCGCCGCGGCAGGCACGCAACGGCTGCTGCCGTGCGAGCTGGCCGAAGGCACCACATTGATCGCACCGAAAGGCTTGTAATGCAGACAGATGTACTCGTAGTCGGCGGCGGGCTCGGCGGCATCGCCGCGGCTCTGTCAGCCCTGCGCGCCGGTCGTTCGGTCATCCTGACCGAGGAGTTCGACTGGCTCGGCGGGCAGCTGACGAGCCAGGCCGTTCCACCGGATGAGCACAGCTGGGTCGAGCAGTTCGGCATCACTGCGTCGTACCGCGCACTCCGTGAGGGGATCCGCGATTACTACCGCCGCTACTACCCGTTGACCTCGGCGTCGCGGGCGGCGGTGCAGCTCAATCCGGGTGCCGGATACGTGTCCAAGCTCTGTCACGAGCCGCGGGTCGCGCTGGCAGTGCTGGAGGGCATGCTCGCGCCGTACCGGGCCAACCGGCGGCTGCAGGTTCTCCAGCCCTTCCGGCCCGTTGCCGCCGAGACCGATGGCGATCGGGTCAGCGCGGTGACGGTGCAGCACCGCGACACGGACGAGCAGTTGACGATCACAGCGCCGTACATCCTCGATGCGACCGAGACCGGCGAGCTGCTGCCGCTGACCGGCACGGAGTACGTGACCGGCTTCGAGGCGCAGAGTGCGACGGGTGAGCCGAGCGCGCCGGCCGAGACGCAGCCGCTCAACATGCAGGCGGTGTCGTACTGCTTCGCGATCGATCACGTCGACGGCGATCACGTCGGGGACAAACCGGCCAACTACGCGTTCTGGCGGAACTACCAGCCCTCGTTCTGGGGTGACCGGCTGCTGTCCTGGACGGCGCCGAATCCGCGCACGCTGGCCGCCTCGGAGCGGACCTTCACGCCGAACCCGGACGACGACCCGCTCGCGGTCGTCGCGGATCAGCGCCGGACCGGTGGCGACACGAACCTGTGGACCTTCCGCCGGATCGCAGCTCGCCGGCACTTCGAGCCGGGTGCGTATGACAGCGACATCTGCCTGGTGAACTGGCCGATGATCGACTACTTCGAGGGCCCGGTCATCGACGTACCGGACGCGGCCAAGCACTTGACCGCGGCGAAGGAACTGTCCCAGGCCGTCTTCTACTGGCTGCAGACCGAGGCGCCGCGTCCCGACGGCGGCGCGGGCTTCCCAGGGTTGCGGCTGCGCGGTGATCTGCTCGGTTCGACGGACGGCCTGGCGCAGGCGCCGTACATCCGGGAGTCCCGCCGGATCGAGGCGGAGTACACGATCGTCGAGCAGGACCTGTCGGTCGCCGTCCGCGGCGATCGGGGCGCGGTCGAGTACGACGACAGCGTCGGCATCGGGATGTACCGCATCGACCTGCACCCGTCGACCGGCGGGGACAACTACATCGACGTGGCCAGCAGCCCGTTCCGGATCCCGCTCGGGGCACTGATCCCGCGCCGGGTGGAGAACCTGCTGCCGGCGAACAAGAACCTCGGCACCACCCACATCACCAACGGCTGCTACCGCCTGCACCCGGTCGAATGGAACATCGGCGAGGCCGCCGGGGCACTCGCGGCCTTCTGCCTGGACCGTGGTGTCAGCCCGCGCGCGGTCCGCAACACCCCGGCCCTGCTCGGCGACTTCCAGTCCCAGCTGGTTGCCCAGGGCATCGAGCTCGGCTGGCCGGCCATCGAAGGCTACTGAGTACCGGCTACTGATGGAGGACTGATGAAGCTACGTGTGCTGACCGCGGCTGTCACAACCGCGGCCCTGTTGACCGCCTGTGGGGGCGGCTCCTCGGACTCCGGGTCCAAAGGGCCGGTTGATCTGCGGATGACGATCTGGAGTGCGAACGCCAAGCATCTGGCCCTGTTCGACCAGATCGCCGCCGACTACAAGAAGGACCATCCAGAGGTCGGCAGGATCACCTTCGAGGCGATCCCGTTCGAGAACTACACCACCACGCTCACCACCCAGATCGGCGGCGGCAACGTGCCGGACCTGGCCTGGATCTTCGAGAGCACCGCCCCCGACTTCGTCACCTCCGGCGCACTCGAGCCGATCGAGAAGGACGCCGACCTGCTGCCGAGTACGACGGCCAACTGGGAGAAGGACGGCAAGCTGTACGCGTACCCGTTCTCCACCTCGCCGCTGGGTGTCTTCGTCAACACCGACCTGGTGACGGCGGCCGGACGACCGACACCGGCCCATCAGATCGCGGCCGGGACCTGGACCTGGGAGGAGGCTGCGAAGACCGCGGCCGCCGTCCAGGCGAAGGGCAAGGGCGGCCTGGTGGTCGGCGACTTCGACTTCAAGGGCTGGGACACGCTGAACGCGATCTGGGCCGGCTGGGGTGCGCGGCCATGGAGCGAGGACGGCAAGAGCTGCCAGTTCGACCAGCCGGCGATGGTGGAGGCGATGACTTTCATCCATCAGCTCGTCTTCACCACCAAGGGCATGCCCGGTCCCGGCGTGACGAAGGACTTCTACGCCGGTGACTCGGCGATGGTCCTGACCCAGATCAGCCGGGCGGCGCTGCTGGAGAAGGCCAAGTTCAAGTGGGACCTCGTTCCGTTGCCGACCGGTCCGGACGGTGAGTACTCGGTCGTCGGACAGGCCGGGATCGGTGTCCTGAAGCGCGGTAAGAACGCCGACGCGGCCAAGCAGTTCCTCACCTACTTCAGCAACGCGGAGAACTCGGCCAAGCTCGCGCAGTTCTTCCCGCCGCCGCGCAAGTCGCAGCTCACCACCGAGACCCTGGCCAAGGCGAACCCGCTGCTGAAGCCCGCCCAACTGGACAGCGTCGTGGTCAAGGGCATCGAACGCGGCACGATCAAACCCAGCCACACCGGGTACGCCGAACTGCAGCAGACCGTCCGGGCCGCGCTCGACCCGCTGTGGAAGCCGGGCGCGGACGTCAAGGCCGTGCTGTCGGACGTGTGCGCGAAGGTCAACCCGCTGCTGGCGAAATGACGCTGCTCTTGGAGAAGCGGGCCTCGTCGCTGGCGCCCGCGGACAGACCGCCGTACTGGACGATGCGGCGCCGCGACGAGCTGGCGGGGTGGCTGATGGTCGCCCCGCAGCTCGCCGGGATCGTTGCCTTCGTCATCGTTCCGCTCGGGCTGGTGGTCTGGTACAGCCTGCACGAGTGGAACGTGCTGGCCGGGACGTTCGACTTCGTCGGCGGCAGCAACTACCAGGCGCTGACCGACGATCCCCGGCTCGGGCCGGCGCTGCGGGCGACCGCGGTGTTCTCCGCCGGCCTGGTGGTGCTGAACCTGAGTCTCGCGCTGTTCCTCGCCGTACTGCTGAACCAGAAGCTGCGCGGCACGGTGGTCTTCCGGACGCTGTTCTTCTCGCCGGTCGTGGTGACGCTGGTCGCGTGGACGATCGTGTGGGGGTTCCTGCTGCAGGACAACGGCGGTGTGAACGGGTTCCTCGACCTGTTCGGGATCGACGGGCCGAACTGGCTGCGGTCGGGCGGTACGGCGATGGCGTCGGTGATCGTGGTCCAGTTGTTCAAGAACGTCGGGCTGAACATGGTGCTGTTCCTGGCCGCGTTGCAGGGGGTTCCGGCTGAGCTCTACGAAGCCGCCCGGATCGACGGCGCGTCCGCATGGGCGCGGTTCCGGCGGGTGACGGTGCCGTTGATCAGTCCGACCATCCTGCTGACGATGATCCTGACGATCGTCGGCTCGCTGCAGGTGTTCGCGCAGATCGCCGTACTGACCCAGGGCGGTCCGGGGACCTCGACCACGGTGCTCGTCTACTACCTGTACCAGCAGGCGTTCCAGTTCCATCACTTCGGGTACGGCGCGACGCTCTCGCTGCTGCTGTTCGGGATTGTGCTGGTGCTCACCGTGGTGCAGTGGCGGATGCGGAGGCGGTGGGTGTTCCATGAGTCATAGAGTCAAGGTGCTCGTGTACGGCGTACTGCTGGTGTGCTGTGTGCCGTTCGTGTTCCCGATCTGGTGGATGGCGACGACCTCGCTGAAGCCGGTGACCGAGATCTTCGCGTTCCCGCCGTCGTTGCTGCCGGGGTCGCCGACGCTGGACGCGTACCGGCAGGTGTTCGAGCTACAGCCGTTCGGGCGGCAGTACGTGAACAGTCTCTACATCGCCGTCCTGGTAACGATCCTGACGCTGGCGGTGTCCGCGCTGGCCGGGTACGCGTTCGCGCGGATCCGGTTCCGGGGTGCGGGCGTGGTCTTCGTGATCGTGCTGACCGGGCTGCTGGTGCCGAACGAGGTGACGATCATCCCGCTGTACCGGATGTTCGACGCGCTCGGCCTGGTGGACACCCACTGGCCGCTCATCCTGGTCCCGGCGCTCGGTGCGCCGAGCGTGCTGGCGACGTTCATCATGCGGCAGTTCTTCATCACCTTGCCCGGCGAACTGGAAGAGGCCGGCCGGGTGGACGGTCTCGGCCGGTTCGGCCTGTTCTGGCGGGTCGCCCTCCCCCTGGCCCGGCCGGCGATCGGTGCCGTGTCGATCTTCACCTTCCTGCACAGCTGGAATCTCTACCTGGAGCCGATCGTCTTCCTGTCCAGCAAGGAGAAGTTCACCATCCCGCAGGCGCTGACGCAGTACGTCGACGCCTATGGAGGGCCGATGTGGAACACCCAACTGGCGGCGGCAACGCTGTCCGCACTACCGGTCCTGATCATCTTCGTGCTGGCCCAACGCCAGTTCGTCGAAGGCCTCGCCCAAACCGGTCTGAAGGGATAAGACTCGCTTGCGGCCGCCTCCTGCCTAGACCTGTTTCGGCCGCGTGGAAAAATGGTCAGGTGAGTTTCCATGCAGCTGCCTTCATCGCCACCAGTCTCGACGGCTACATCGCCCGACCGGACGGTTCCATCGACTGGCTCACCTCACGCGGTGAGCGGGCCGGTAACACCGGGTACGACGAGTTCATGACGTCGGTCGACACCGTCGTGATGGGGCGCAACACCTTCGAGAAGGTGCTCAGCTTCGACTTCTGGCCGTACGACGGCAAGCAGGTCGAGGTACTCAGTACGACGCTCGCCCCGGACGCCGACGAGCGCATCATTGTCCACCGCACCCTCGAAGGCCTGATCGAGACCCTCAACGACCGCGGTGCCAAACGCATCTACACCGACGGCGGCCGGGTCATCCAGACCTTCCTCCGAGCCGGCCTCCTGAACGAACTGACCATCACCACCGCCCCGGTCCTCCTCGGCGCCGGCATCCCGCTGTTCGGCGACCTGGACCAGGACATCTCCCTGACCCACAACGCCACCCGAACCCTCAAAGCCGGCTTCACCCAATCCGACTACACCATCCACCGCTAAACGTCCCCGGAGGACCGGCCTCACTCCGGGAGTGGGAGTCCGCCGGGGACCTTGGTGTAGCCGAGTTGCTCGATGACGCGTCCGTTGCTCACGCGGGT
This sequence comes from Kribbella steppae, assembly GCF_004342025.1. GTDB lineage: Bacteria > Actinomycetota > Actinomycetes > Propionibacteriales > Kribbellaceae > Kribbella > Kribbella steppae. The sequence goes on from NZ_SLWN01000005.1 coordinate 227,543, forward strand.
GACGTTCACGCCGAGCACTGATTCTGCGTCCGCAGGTCCGAAGCGGTAGCGCCACCGGACCGTTGCCCAGTCGCCGGCGGAGAAGACGTGTTCGACCTCGAAGGTACTGGCCTCGTCGGTCATCAGCTCCGCCCAGAAGTCCACGCACGCCTTCTTTCCGACATACGCGGTGCCGTCCGGTGCTGGTTGCGCAGACACCATCAGGCAGTCGTCGTGGACCAGTGCGGCCATCGCCTCGGTGTCGCGGCGCCGGAAAGCGTCGTTGAACAGGCGGATGGTTTCGGCGGTCTCAGTGCTCTCGGCGGTGTCACTGGTCGACGGAGTGTCTGGTGCAGTCATGGCGAGCATCCTCCAGAAGTAGACTGATCGGTCTATCCGGTAGCATATAGACCGATCGATCTACTGGCAAGGAGTGCCGAGCATGAATGGGAAGGCCGAGACCGTGGGGCCTCGGGAGCGACTGCTCCTCGCTGCCGAGAATCTCCTCTACTCACGTGGCGGCTCGGTCGGCGTGAGCGCCCTGCTGGAGGAGGCGAACGTCGCCCGTCGGTCGCTCTACGAGCACTTCGGCGGCAAGGACGGCCTGGTGGCCGCTGTGCTACGTCGTACCGCCGATGAGGACCTGGCGTGGTACGAGAGCGCTCTGGGCGACGCCGATTCGCCCCGAGACCGGCTCCTGGCGCTGTTCGACCGGCTGGACGAGCTTGTCTCGGACGCGGGCTTCCGCGGCTGCCGCTACCTTGCGATCGACCTTGCCTTCGCGGATCAGAACCATCCGGCGCATGCGGAGACGGACGCGTACCGGCAGCGGATCCGCGCCCTACTGGTCCGGGAGCTCGAGGCCCTCGGTCACGCCCGCCCCGAGCACGCCGCCGAGCAACTGCACCTGCTGATCGAAGGAACACTGGTCATGGGCACCACCCAAAACCACCAGCACCCCGCCCGTGCCGCAAGAGCCCTCGCCACAACCGTCCTGGACAGCTGAACGATCTCAGCGACGCTCGAGCGGTGAATCTCATGACCGAGTACGGCTAGAGGTTGAGGCCTTTGCTCAGGTCCCGCCCGTCGGACCACGCCCGCCGGGGATCCTCAGCCGAGGCGGCCGGGCTGGTTTGCTCGGAGGGCTTCGTCGGGTTCATGCCGGCCCGCAGCACGTCGGCCAGCTCGGAGCTGTCACGCGAGATGTTCGACGCCTCCGACCACGTGGCTTCGAAGTCATCGCGCAGGGTCCGGATACCACCGCGTGCCCCATCGACCGCCTGGGTCGCGTCGGAGCCGGCCTCCTGGATCACGGCCGCGGTCCGGGACTGGTCGTGGACGGTACCGGGCACGTTCAGCAACGGCTCGAGGTTCTCTCGCGCGGCCCTCAGCCGCCAGTTGGTCCGCTCCGCGCCGGCCATCGCGCCGTGCACCGCCCGATCGAAGGCCGCCAGCCGGTACCGAAGCTGGTCATTCGCCTCAGAACGCTGACCCGGCAACTCGTCCAGCTCGTTCAGAAAGTCGCGCCCGGCCGCGACGGCCCGCGCACTCTGCTCGAGCCTGTCCCGCACCTCGTCGATGCCACCTTGCGCCTTCCGCAGGTCTTCCTGGACGTCATTCGCGGCGTAGCGCGCGGTCCTCAGCGGGAACTCGGCCTCTTCCCCGGTCTCGGCGTACCGGACCCGGTTGGCCTGATCGGACAGCACGCCGACGCCGTGCTCCGCGTCGCGCAGCCGCCGGTCGACGATGTCGGTCACGTCGGCGGCCTCACCCAGCGTCGTCCGGGCCGCGTTCAACGCGTTGGCCGTCATCTCCGCCAACGCCGCCGCTCGCTCGGCCGCCTGCGCGGGTGTCATCCCATTCGCCGGCGTACTCACTGACCGTCCTCGCCGGCGGGCCGCTGCCCGGCGACAAGAGCATCATCAGCGGCCAGCGCCTCCCTCAGGGTCGCCCCTACCGCCCGGATCTCATTCCGAGCTGCCCGCAGATCCGCATCCGGCGCCTGCTCATCCGGCACCTCGGACACCTCCGGCACCCCGTCCCCTGGCACCTCCGGCACGGCAAACACTCCCTCTCACCATCGACAACAGCCCCGAGCGTAACCCCACCCAGGCCCACCACCGGCCCGTTATCCACAGGCGCGTGGGCTACTTGAGGAGGTGGACTGCTTCGGAGGCCCAGTAGGTGAGGATGGTGTCGGCGCCGGCTCGGCGGATCGACGTGAGGGTTTCGAGGATGGCGCGGTCGCGATTGATCCAGCCGTTGGCCGCGGCGGCCTCGACCATCGCGTACTCGCCGGAGATGTTGTACGCGGCAACGGGGACGTTCACGTGGTCGCGGACCTGGCGGATGATGTCGAGGTAGGCCAGGGCCGGCTTCACCATCACGATGTCGGCGCCTTCGGCCACGTCCAGATCGACCTCGCGGATCGCCTCGCGAGCGTTCGCGCCATCCTGCTGGTAGGTCTTGCGGTCACCCTGGAGGGAGGAGCCGACAGCTTCACGGAACGGGCCGAAGAACGCCGATGCGTACTTGACGGCGTACGCCAGGATCACCGTGTCCAGGTGCCCAGCCGCGTCGAGCGCCGTACGGACCGCACTCACCTGACCATCCATCATCCCGGACGGGCCGACGATGTGCGCCCCGGCCTCTGCCTGGGCGACGCCCATTTCGGCGTAGATCTTGAGGGTCGCGTCGTTGTCGACGCGACCGTCGGCATCCAGTACGCCGCAGTGCCCGTGTGAGGTGAACTCGTCCAGGCACAGGTCCGACATCACCAGCAGCGCGTCGCCGGCCTCGTGCACCGCGTCCCGGATCGCGACGTTCAGGATGCCCTCGGGATCCAGCGCGCCGGACCCGACCTCGTCCTTCGATTCAGGTACGCCGAACAGCATCACGCCGCCGAGGCCCAGCTGAGCCGCCTCCACGACGGCCTTCCGCGCGGTGTCGCGGGTGTGCTGGTACACACCCGGCATCGACTTGATCGCGATCGGCTCGCGGGCGCCTTCCCGGATGAACATCGGCAGGATCAGCTGCCGCGGCTCCAGCGTGGTCTCCGCGACCAGCCTGCGCACCGCCGCCGACGACCGAAGCCGCCGCGGCCTGACCTCCGGGAATCCACCAGACAAGGGACTAGCTCTTCCTGCGTGAGCCCGAGCGGCGCTCGGACGGGCGGGTGACCGGTTCACCGGCTTCGATCATGGTGTCACGCCGGTCGGCGCCGAATCGAGCGAGTGCGTCGGCCAGCTCCTCCGCGGACGGCGAGTCGGCCATCGCGTCGACCCGCAGCCCGTGCTCCTCGGCCGTCTTCAGCGTCGCCGGGCCGATCACCGCGATCACCGTCGACGCGTGCGGCTTGCCGGCGATACCGACCAGGTTGCGCACCGTCGAGGACGAGGTGAACACGACCGCGTCGAACTTGCCGGACTTGATCGCCTCGCGGGTCGGCGCGGGCGGCGGGGCGGCCCGCACGGTCCGGTACGCCGTCACGTCGTCGACCTCCCAGCCGAGATCGGTCAGCCCGGCGACCAGCGTCTCGGTGGCGATGTCGGCCCGCGGCAGGAACACCCGGTTGATCGGGTCGAGCACCTCGTCGAACGGCGGCCAGTCCTCGACCAGCCCGGCGGCGGACTGCTCACCGGACGGGACCAGGTCCGGACGGATGCCCCAGGCACCGATCGCCTCGGAGGTCTTGTCGCCGACCGCGGCGATCTTCAGCCCGGAGAACGCCCGCGCGTCCAGCCCGTACTCGTCGAACTTCTCCCGGACCGCCTTGACCGCGTTGACCGAGGTGAACGCGACCCACTCGTACCGGCCCTCGACCAGGCCGCGGATCGCCTTGTCCATCTGCTGCGGGTTGCGCGGCGGCTCGACCGAGATCGTCGGCACCTCTTCCGGCATCGCGCCGTACCGCCGCAGCCGGTCCATCAGCGGGCCGGCCTGGTCCTTGGTCCGCGGGACCAGGATCCGCCAGCCGAACAGCGGCTTGGTCTCGAACCAGGACAGCGCCTCGCGCTGCTCGACCACCGCGCCGACCACGATGACGGCCTCGCCGGTCATCTTGGCGGCGCGCAGGTCCGCGACGATCGTCTCGAGCGTGCCGACCGCGCTGATCTGCGAGGTCGTCGTACCGCCGACCGTGGCGGCCACCGGGGTGGTCGCGTCGAAGCCGGCCTCGATCAGCGCGGCAACGGTCTCCTTCAGGACGTCGGTCGCGTTGAGCAGCACCAACGTCTGCTTCGGGTGCAGCCGGGTCAGGTCCAGCTTCGCCTCGGCCAGGTCGAGGACGGTGACCTCGCGGTCGCCCTTCATCGTCAGCGGGATCCCCGCGTACGTCGGGACGGCGCTGACCTCGCTGACACCGGGGATGACGTTGAAGGAGATCCCCGCCTTGCGGCACGCGGCCGCCTCCTCGGCACCGCTGGAGAAGGTGAACGGGTCACCGGTCAGCAGGCGTACGACGTTCGCCGCGGACTTGGCCGTCTTCACCACGAGCCGCGCCCGGGCAGCGACCTTCAGCGCCCGGCTGCCCTCGGCGCCGGACCCGTCGATCACCTCGACCCCGGGCCGGCAGTACGCCAGGAAGGCGTCGTGCTCGGGTCCCTCGACCACCACGGCGTCGGCGTTGGCCAGCACGTCGCGCCCGGCCAGCGTCAGCAGGGAAGGGTCACCCGGCCCGACACCGACGAATGTGACGTGGCCGAGTGGTCTGGTCTGCTTGACCGTACTGGTGGCGGCAGCCTTCGCCGGCACTTTCTGAGGTGTCGTCGATGCCGCGGTGGCCGCTGTCTTCGCGCTGCTCACGTCTGCCTTCGCCCTCGTCCTCGTCCTGCTCGTCTTCTTGGCCGTCGTGCTCTGTGCCGGTGTCATATTCGCTCCAGCAACTCGTTCGCCAGCGCTTTGCCCAGTGCCACCGGGTCGTCCACCGGCCCGTTCGCCGACAGCCGCCGTACACCGTCCTCTTGGCCGAGCGCTCCCCGGAGCCACAGCTCCGGGCCGTCCTCACCTTCGACCACCTCGGCGAGGGCACCGACCGGAGCCGTGCACCCTGCCTCGAGAGTGGCAAGCATCTGCCGCTCGGCCGTCACCGCTGCCCGCGTGGCCGGGTCCTCCAGCGGCGCCAAGGCAGCCAACACTCCGGCGTCGTCCGCCCGGCACTCGATGCCCAGGGCACCTTGTCCCGGCGCGGGCAGGACCTGGATCGGATCCAGCGTCTCGGTCACCTCGGCGAGCCGTCCCAGCCGGGACAACCCTGCCCTTGCGAGCACCACCGCGTCCAATTTGCCTTCGGCCACCAAGCCGATCCTGGTGTCCACGTTGCCGCGGATCCCGGTGCATTCGAGCCCGAGCCCGAGCGCGTCCAGCTGCGCGACCCGACGGGGCGAACCGGTACCGACGAGGGCACCCTGCTGCAGCTCCCCGAGGGTCAGCCCGTCGCGGGCGACCAGCACATCGCGCGGGTCCTCCCGCACCGGAACGGCGCCGATGGCCAGGCCGTCGATCGGTGCGGTCGGCAGGTCCTTGAGCGAGTGCACGGCGATGTCGATCTCGCCTGCCAGCAAGGCGTCCCGCAGCGCGCTGACGAAGACGCCGGTGCCGCCGATCTGCTCCAGCGGCGCCTTGTTGACGTCGCCGGTGGTGACGATCTGGACGAGCTCCACCTCGTGCCCGAGGGCGCGTAGCTGGTCGGCCACCCAGGTCGCCTGCGCGGTCGCCAGGGCGGACCGCCGCGTACCAAGCCTGATCATGCGCGGTCACCTCCGGTCGCGTCGGCGCGGGTATGACTGGTCTCTTCCGGCGTCTTCGCGGCAGTGACCGCGTCGACGGTGGCCGGGTCGAGGGCGAACAGTTCGCGGAGTGCGTCGGCGTACGTCGGCCCGCCCGGATCGGCGGCCAACTCCTTCACGCGCACCGTCGGCGTGTGCAGCACCTTGTCGACCACCCGGCGGATGGTTCGCGCGACCTCGTGCCGCTGGTTGTCGTCCAGTCCGGGCAGCTTCCGGTCCAGCCGGGCCAGCTCGGACTCGACCAGCTCGGACGCCATTGCCCGCAGCGCGACCACGGTCGGCGCGACCGACGCGGCCCGCCGGGTCGCCTCGAACGAACCCGTCTCCTCCGAGACGATCCGCCGTACCTCTTCGATGTCATCCTCGCTGCCACCCGCCGTACCGGCGAGATCGGCCAGGGTGACCAGCGTGACGCCGGGGATCCGGGCGGCCTCGGGCGCGACGTCCCGCGGCAGGGCGACGTCCAGGACGCCCAACGGCCGCCCGTCGGTCGCGTTCCGGATCATCTCTTCGGTCAGTACGACGCCGCGCGCACCGGTGCAGGACACGACCAGATCCGCTTCGGCCAGCGCGTCCGGCACGGCCGCGAGCTGGATCGCCGTACCGCCGACCCGGTCGGTCAGCGCGACCGCACGGTCGTAGTTGCGGTTGGCAATGGTCACGCTCGCGGCGCCACCGTTGAGCAAGGTCTGCGCGGCCAGCGAGGCCATCGAACCGGCGCCGACGATCAGTGCGCGCCGGCCTTCGAAGCCGCCGACCGAGTCCAGTCCGGCCGAGACGACAGAGCGTCCGGCCGCGTCGATCCCGGTCTCTGCGCGGGCTCGCTTCCCGACCCGCAACGCGTGCTGGTAAAGGGCGTTCAGGCCGGTGCCGATGGTCTCCAGGTCCTGGCCGGCGCGCAGCGATTCCTTCACCTGGCCGAGGATCTGGCTCTCGCCGACGATCATCGAGTCCAGCCCGACCGCGACCTGGAACAGGTGCGCGACCGCACCTTCCTCGAAGTGCACGTAGAGGTGCTCGGCCAGATCCAGCAGCGGTACGCCGGTGATCTCGGACAGGATCGCGGTGACCTCGTCCATGCCGGCGTGGAACCGGTCGACGGTCGCGTAGACCTCGGTGCGGTTGCAGGTGGCAAGGACCGCGGACTCCGCGACGGCCGGGGTGTGCTTGACCGCCAGGGCCAGCTTGGTCGCCGCGTCCGCGTCGAGCGCCACTCGCTCGAGGACGTTGATGTCAGCTGAGCGGTGACTGATCCCGACGACCAAGTAGCTCATGCGCCAACACCTCCGCCCACGCTCGGCAGATCGGTGAGACCGTTCATCGCTGGTAGCTCGGGCACCTCGGGGAGCGCCGCCTCTCCGGACTTTCGTTGTTCGTGGTACGCCAGGATCTGCAACTCGATCGAGAGGTCCACCTTGCGGATGTCGACGCCGTTGGGCACGGACAGCACCACCGGCGCGAAGTTCAGGATGCTGGTCACCCCGGCGGCGACCAGCCGGTCGCACACCTCCTGGGCCGGACCGGCGGGGGTGGTGATGACACCGATCGAGACCCGGTCGGCCTTGACGATGTCCTCCAGCTCGGCGAAGTCGCGGACCTCCATGTCGCCGATCCGTTCACCGACCAGCTTCGGGTCCGCATCCAGCAGGGCCACGATCCGGAAGCCGCGGGTGCCGAAGCCGGAGTAGTTCGCCAGCGCGTGCCCCAGGTTTCCGATCCCGACGATGACGACGGCCCAGTCCTGGGTGACGCCGATCTCGCGGGCGATCTGGTAGCGCAGGTACTCGACGTCGTACCCGACGCCGCGGGTGCCGTAGGAGCCCAGGTAGGACAGGTCCTTGCGGAGCTTGGCCGAGTTCACGCCGGCCGCGGTCGCCAGGTCCTCGCTCGACGCGGTGGCGATCCCGCTGTCCGACAGCGCGGTCAGGGCCCGCAGGTACACCGGCAAGCGCGCGACAGTCGCCTCGGGAATGCCGCGTTCGGTTCTCGTCGGCGGGCCGGGGCGACGGCTGCTGGCACGCGTCACAATTCTCCTGGGGAACGTTCGTTCTAGCCGCGGTCTGACGGCCGACGGCGCTTCTTACTCTAGGAGCTTGTGAACGTGAGAACAAAATCGGCGGCTGCCGAGGTGACCGACAGCACTAAGCGGTCAATGCCTTTCGGAGCCTGGCCGGGTCGACCCGCCAGAAGTCGTGCTGCTTGCCGTCCACGAAGGTGACCGGGATCTGCTCGCCGTACTCGGTGAACAACTGGTCATCCTGCGTGATGTCGACCTCGGTCCAGTCGACGCTCAGCTCGGCACAGACCTGCTGGATGATCGCCCGGGCGTCGTCGCAGAGGTGGCAGCCGGGTTTGCCGTAGAGCGTGACGCGCGTCATTTCCGCAGCTGTCCCTTGGCGACCTTGCCGGTGACCGAGTGCGGCAGGTGGTCGACCACCTCGATCTCGACCGGGCATTTGAACCGGGCCAACCGCGTCCCGGCGTACTCCTGGAGCTCGGCTGTGTCCACGCTCGCCCCGGTCTCCGGTACGACGAACGCCTTCACCGCTTCCCCGGTCTCCTCGGACGGTACGCCGATGACCGCGGCCTCGCGGACGCCGGGAGCCCGGACCAGGACCTCTTCGACCTCGCTCGGGAAGACGTTGAAACCGGACACGATGATCAGCTCGCGCAACCGGTCGACCAGGAACAGGTCGCCGTCGGCGTCCAGGTATCCGACGTCACCGGTGCGGTACCAGCCGTCCTCGTCCGGGCCGTCGACACTGTCCGGCCAGTAGCCGGAGAACAGGTTGCCGCCGCGGATCACGATCTCGCCGGGGTCGTCGCCGTCGACGTCCTCGCCCTGCTCGTCGGCGATCCGCAGTTCGACGTTCGGCAGCGGGCGGCCGACCGAGCCCGGCTTCGGGTCGTGCTCGCCGAGAGTCGTGGTGACCCCAGGGGACGCCTCGGTCAGGCCGTAGCCCTGGTGGACGAACTTCCCGGTCGCCTGCTCGAACCGGTCGGCCATGGCGCGATCGAGCGTCGACGCGCCGGTGAGGACGACCTTGACCGTCCGCATCGCGTCGCGCAGGTCGGACCGGGCCAGCAGTGCGTTCAGCGCCGGCGGTGCGAGTGGCAGCCGCGTCACGCCGTGCTTGCTGATCAGATCGAGCGTGTGGCTGGAGTCGAAGCGCTGATCGATGACGAGCGCGGCGCCGGTCGCGACGGCCCAGCCGAGGACGGCGTTCAGGCCGAACGCGTGGAACATCGGCAACACGCCGAGGACGATGTCCTCGGGGCCCATCCGGTCCTCGCCGAGCTCGGAAAGATTCTTCACGTTCGCGGCCAGCGCGCGATGGGACAGCATCGCGGCGCGCGGATCCCCACTCGTCCCGGAGGTGTAGAGCAGGACCGCGAGGGTCTCCGGGTCGAGCTGCGGAAGTAACGGAGCGTCACCGACGAGCTCGCCGGCCCGGACCGTCCGGAGGCCCTGGATCTTGCTCGCGAGATCGCCGTCGGCGACCGCCAGGCGGGCGCCGGAATGGGCCACGACGGTGCTGATCTCGCTCGCCGTCAGGCCCGTGTTCAGCGGTACGGCGACCAGGCCGGCGCGAAGAATCCCCAGGTAGGACGTGACGAAGTCGATGCTGTTGGCAAGCAACAGGATGACCCGGTAGCCCGGCACCAGACCGGCCGCGGAGAACCCCTGGGCAGCCCGGTCCACGGCGGCGTCGAGCTCGCTCCAGGTCAGCCGCCGGTCCCCGTCGACCAGCGCGAGACGTTCACCGTGACGTTGCGCTGTGTCACGAAGAATGTCCGCGAAATTGAAGTTCACCAGGCGAGTCTGCCATGAGCCGCTAAGGTGCTCTCCCGTGGTCGGGGGATCTGCACGCGATCTGCGCGCGAGGCCGGGGCTGGACGGGGAGGGGTGGGTGAATTCGCCAGATCGGCATGCTCGGAACGGTTGCAGCAGAGCGTGACGGGATATATACAGGTGAACTCGTGGGCGACCTTCTGCTGAACCTCACACTGCAGAAACCGTCCGCGCGGGGAGTCCATGCGCGATGAACCCCGACAGCAGGCTGCGCCGCCAAGCGGAAGCAGTCGGCTGGCGCTTTCGTGACGATCGGACCGGACGGAAGGCGGCACGCCTCGGACTGTTGACAGCGGGTGCCCGAAGCGTAACGCTCGGTGCTGTCTCAGCCGCTGTGGCCATTCGCGGATGTGTCAGACGACGTGTCAGTTGAACGGGGAGAAATCTTGACGACGCCGGAGCCAAGCCCGGACGGGATGAGACGTGCAGAGCTCGTCGATCGCGCCCAGGCCGGGGACGTCGGTGCCTTCGGTGAGCTCTACGACGAGTACTCGCTCACCGTCTATCGCTACATCTACGCACGGGTGTCGTCCTCGGCACTCGCCGAGGACCTGACCAGCGAGACGTTCGTCCGGGCGCTACGGGCGCTGGACTCGTTCCGCTGGCAGGGCCGGGACTTCGGCGCCTGGCTGGTGACGATCGCCCGGAACCTGATCACCGACCACTACAAGTCCGGCCGGGTCCGGCTGGAAGTGGTCACGGACGAGATCGAGACGCACGACCGGCAGACCGAGGGGCCGGAGGTCGACGTACTGGCCGCCGCCACCGCCGAGGTGCTGCGGGACGCCGTCGCGAACTTGCCCGACGAGCAGCGCGACTGCCTGACGATGAGATTCTTCGCCGGTCTGTCGATCGCGGAAACGGCCAAGGCGCTGGAGAAGTCCGAAGGCGCCGTCAAGCAACTGCAACTGAGGGCCGTAAGGCACTTGGCGAAGGTTATCCCCAAGGACTTGAGATGAGGCGGATGACAACGAATGTCTTTCGTAACCCGTCAGGGAGTTTCCTCGTTTGCCTGATGAGGACCTGTCGGTGACCCCGACTGGCCATTGAGGAGAACGAGAACTCATGAGTGACCTACACAGGGCTCGAGCGCGCGCGGAGACTTTCGCGCACGCCGTCGATCACGGGCCCCGTCACTCTTCGCGACTGAGCGATGACCCCGAGCTGATGGAAGCTGTGGAACTGGTCGGACGGCTGAGGACCGCCGGCGCAGTGGCACCGCGACCGGAGTTCAGTGCCGAACTGCGTCATCGCCTGCTGGAGCAGGCGGCGGCCCGGGCGGCAACGACGACTCCGACAATGGTGCGCAGCACTCCGGACGATTCGGACGACCCGCCGACCCGCGAGGACGTCGACGCGTCCGTGACAGATATCCGCCATCGTCACGGCCGGCGCATCCGGCTCGTGGCCAGTACCGCCGCGCTCGTCCTGCTCGGAGGTGGCATCGGTTCTGCCGCCGCCGCTCAGCAGGCGATGCCCGGTGACACCTTGTACGGGATGAAGCGAGGCATCGAGAACGTCGCCACCAATGTCGGGGTCGGCGACGACTCCCGCGGCCGGCGCGATCTCGAGCACGCGATGACCCGCCTGTCCGAAGTCCGCGCGCTGGCCGAGTCCGGCGGCAACGTGGGCACGATCAACTCCACCCTCGACGACTTCTCGGCACAGTCCCGTAAGGGTGTGTCCCGGCTGGTCGCGTCGTACCAGCAGGATGGCGACGCCAGTTCGATCACGGCGGTCACGGGGTTCATCACCAGCGCCCGCCAGGCTCTTGGTGAGCTCGCACCGAAACTGCCGCCGGAATCGCTGAAGTCCGCCGTCGAGGCGCTCGCCACCATCGAGCAGCTGGCCCAGCACACCTCGGCCGCCTGCCCGAAGTGCGATGCGCCGAAGCCGGCCAAGGGCGGCAACCAGCCCGCCTCGCCGTACAACGGCAGCGAGCCGAGCGACCCGGTCAACGGTGGTCCGAGTGCGGCCCCGTCCAGCAAGCCGACCACGGGTGCGAGCGTCAAGCCGAGTACGTCGCCGAGCCAGCTGCCGAACACGACGATCGTGCAGGAGCCCAACACTCCTCCACCGAGTCTGAAGACGCCGCCGAAGCCGTCGTCGTCGACCTCCAACTCGACGTCGACCCCGACGGTCGTCCCGACCCTGCCCACCCCAGGCACAACGTCGTGGCCATGGCCGTTCCCGACGCTGTCTCTGCCGAGCACCCCGATCATCAACCTCCCCGGCGTCATCCAGACCCTCCTTCCACCCTGGAAGTAGGTCCCTGACACCACCGAAGCCCGGCGCGAACCCGCGCCGGGCTTCACTTTTGCCGCCGGGTCAGAAGAAGACGCTGCGGCGTTGCATGAGGAGGGCGTACAGGGTCTGCTGGATGGTTTCGCGGACCTGGTCGGTGACGTTGAAGACGAGCATCGGGTCGTCCGGGGCACCGTCGGCGAAGTCGTCGGTGCGGATCGGCTCGCCGAACTCGATCAGCCACTTGGACGGCAGCGGGATCAGCCCGAGCGGTCCGAGCAGCGGGAAGAACGGTGTGATCGGGATGTACGGGACGCCCAGCAGCCGGGCCAGCGACGCGATGTTCCCGACCAGCGGATAGATCTCCTCGGCGCCGACGATCGAGCACGGAACGATCGGTACACCCGTCCGCATCGCCGCACTGACGAAGCCGCCCCGGCCGAACCGCTGCAGCTTGTACCGCTCGCTGAACGGCTTCCCGATCCCCTTGAACCCCTCCGGCCACACGCCGACCAGGTCGCCCCGGCCGAGCAGCCGCTCGGCGTCATCGTTACTCGCCAGCGTCGCGCCGCCCTTACGCGCCAGCTCGCCCACGAACGGCGTCTGGAACACCAGGTCGGCCGCCAGCGTCCGCAACGGTCGGTGCGCGTGGTCCGCGACGATCAACTGGGTGACGAGCCCGTCCAGCGGCATCGTCCCGGAGTGGTTCGCGACGATCAGCGCGCCACCGGTGTCCGGGATGTTCTCCACCCCGCGAACCTCGACCCGGAACCACTTCTCCGCCATCGGCCGCAGCAGTGGCAGCAACACCTGGTCGGTCAGGTCCGAGTCGTAGCCGAACTCGTCGACCTCGTACACCCCGCTCAACCGCCGCCGCAGGAACGCGAGCCACTCCGCGACCCGCCGCTCCCCCTCCTCGCCGAACAGCTCCCGCACCACCCGCTCGAGCCCGGCGAAGTCGAGACCGGCCGCGGCCTCGACCGCAGGAATATCGTCGACGACCGGCTCGACGGGCACCTCTGCAGCCTGACTGCTCGCAGGCTTCTTCCGCTTCGTGGCCGACCGGCCGACGCCTCGCCCGGCGAGTGCGCGCGCAGCAGCGGATGGCGTCGTACGACGGCCGCTGCCGCGACCCGGGCGACCGCCAGAACCGATCGGGATCACGTCAGCGTCAGCCACGCAATGCCCCCAGTCCGGCGCTGAGCAGGTGGGAAGCCTGGGACACGGGGCCCGGCCCGAGCGAGTCGCGGAAGGCATCGAAGGCGGCGGCGGTCGTGTACGTCGGCTCGAACCCGAACTCGGTCCGCATCCGCGTCGTGTCCACCGCGCGCCCGTAGGTCAGGAACGTGATCTGGTCCGGCGCGAAGTCCGCCAGCCGGGCTCGCCGTACGGCGGCCGCCGTGCTGGAGGCGGTGAACGGGGGCAGCCGCAGGGCCGGCCGCCCGAGCCGGCGGATCGCCTGGGACAGCGCGAGGATCCCGTCACCGGCCAGGTTGAAGGTCCCGGGGAGGTCGTTGACGGTGGCGTGGTGGATCGCCTCGACGCCGTCGTCCTCGTGCAGGAACTGGAGGCGGGCGTCGTACCCGAAGACCGTCGGGATCACGGGCATGGAGAAGTACCGGGTGATCGGGGAGTCGGTCTTGGGGCCGATCCAGTTCGCCATCCGGAGGGTGGACACGCAGACGTCGGGCCGGCGCCGGGCGAACCCGCGCACGTACCCCTCGACCTCGACCGCGTCCTTGCTCAGCCCGGTCTGATGGATCGCCCGCGGCGCCATCTCCTCGGTGAACATGGCCGGGTCCCGCGGACCCGCGCCGTACACGGTGGTCGACGACTTCACCACCAGCTTGGCCACTCCGGGCGCCTTCTGACAGGCGGCGAGCAGCTGCATGGTGCCGATGACGTTGATCTCCTTCATCGACGACCGGCCGCCGGCACTGCCCGGGGTGGCCACGACGCCGGTGTGGACGACCGTATCGACGTCCTCGGCGGCGATCACCTTCGCGATCACGGGGTTGCGGATGTCGGCCCGGACGAACCGGACCCGGCCCAGCTCGGCACGTGGCGGAACCACGTCGATGCCGAGCACCGTGCCGATCGACGGGTCGTCGGCCAGTCTGCGCGCACACCGAGCACCGGCGTCCCGGGAGACGCCGGTCACCATTACTACCTGTGCCACGAGAGACCCCCAGCCAGACAGCAACCCCATAGAACACCGCGCCGGACCCCGACGCGGCGGGAACTGCTTACTTGCCGAGCTTGCGGCGCTGCACCCGCGTCTTCTTCAGCAGCTTGCGGTGCTTCTTCTTCGCCATACGCTTACGGCGCTTCTTGATAACAGAACCCACAGTGGACCTTCCAAACCTAAAGAGAACGTCGGCAAAGCTTACCCGCAGGTCGTCTTCCCGACCTAAAGCGGGCAGATCGGTAGACTGGGCGCTGACCTGGGGAGGCATGGATGACCACCGGTTCGACGGCTCGGTACGACGGTCTGGCCGACTGGTACGAGGAACGGTTCGTGGCCGGCGCGGAGCCGCATCAGCCCGGGCTTCTCGACCTTCTCGGCCCCGGATCCGGCCCCTGCCTGGACATCGGCTGCGGTACCGGGCGCAACTTCGAGACCATCCGCGCGACCGGCCGCAGCGTCGTCGGCGTGGACTACTCCGCAGACCAGCTCCGAGTGGCCCGTACCCGCACCGACGGCCCGTTGATGGTCGCCGACGCCGCCGTGCTGCCGTTCGCCGACGCGTCCTTCGACACCGCGATGGTGATGTGGATCTCCACCGACGTCGACGACTTCGGCAAGGTCCTGCGCGAGGCAGCCCGGGTACTGCGTCCGGGCGGTGTGCTGGTGACGTACGGCGTACATCCCTGTTTCAACGGCCCGCATGTCGTCTACGAAGAGGACGGCAGCAAGCTCATCCACCCCAGCTATCGCCAGGCGGGCTGGCACGAGGAGTCGCCGTGGTGGGGCGACGACGGCATCCGCCGCCGCGTCGGCATGAGCCACGTCCCGCTCGCCGAGTACCTGAACGCGCTCCTTACGACCGGCCTCATCCTCGACCGCTTCGAGGAACCGGGCGACACCGGCGTCCCGCACTCACTGGCCTTCCGCGCTAGGCGAGGTGCTCCCAGGTGAGCAACGTCAGCTCACGTCCCTTGTCCACAACCGGCGTCGGCGGCAGGTCCGTCAGCCGATAGCCCGCGGCGCGCGCCACCGCTGAGCTTGCCGCGTTGTCCGGCTCGATCTCGAGAATCACCCGCGCCAAGCCGGCCGTCTCGTGCGCATAGGCGGTCAGGAGGGTCAGTGCCCGCGCCCCAAGGCGCTGCCCGCGATGCGCCGGCCCGATCGCGTACCCGAGCGTGCCGTTCTTCAGGTTCAGCAGGACCTCGCCGAGCGGCGTCGTCCCGTCCGTGGTGATCGCGAGCTGGATCCGCCCGTCGGCGGCGATCGCGTTCTCGACGTACTCCTGCGCCACCGCCAGATCGAAGGGCGACTTCAGCGGCGTCCAGTACGCCACCTCCGGGTCGTCGAACAACTCCACCATCGCGGGCGCGTCAGCCTGCTCCCACTCGCGCAGCACCAGCCCGTCACCGACCACCTCGACCGTCATGCACCCAGTGTCCGGTACGGCGTCATGCGGCCTTGCGGGTGGGGATTTGGATGATGGGGTCGGTGAGGACGGCCAGGTGTGGGGCAGTGGTGACGTGGGCAGTGGTCTGGTCGGACGTGGTGGTCGCGTAGGCGGCCGGGGTGAAGGCGACGGCGGCGAGGCCCAGGCTGACGATGGTGCCGGCGGCAACGGTCTTCACGATCTTCGTGCGCATCAGGTGCTCCCTGGAAGTCTGGGGCCGGGACTCGTCCCCGGCGATGACTCAATCCTGATGGTCCGTACTGCGACCGCCCTGTGAGCACTCTGGGAGCTTCCTGTGAGCGTTGACTTCGGTCGCTGGGTAGCCTGATCGCATGGCCTACCTGGTGTTTCTCGGCGGACTCGTCGCGGTGCTGGCTGGGCTGACCTGGTTCGCCACCTGGGCGAAGGGACGTGGTCACGGCTCGGCGCTGGCCGGCGCGATCGCAGCACACGACGAGGCCTACCGGACCACGGCTCATCAGTCCCACCACGAGCTACGCGTCGCCGCCGACCGCAAGTCCGAGACCGGCTCCCCGGACGACTTCTAACGCAGCCGGGGCCCGTCCAGGTGGGGAGCGATGGGGCCGAGGGTGAGGAGGGCTGAGCCGGCGGCTTGTTCTGTTGCGGCAGGTGCCAGCGCGGCTCGGGTACGGGCCAGTGACTGCTGGTGGTCGAGCGCCCTGGCTGCGTGGGCCGTCAGGCACCAGAGTGCTTCCAGCATGAGGCCCGGCGGAGGCTCAGGGGTGACCTGCAGAGCGGCGCCTGCCTCAGCCATGCGGTTCTGTGCCAGCAGCACGAGTGGGCGAGTCCACGGCTCATATGGCCCGTAGTCGGCGTCAGGCACGGGCAGACCGTGCCGCACGTGGTGACAGGCAAGTGCTAGCGGCAGCAGGCCTTGTTGCAACCCCGGCATGCCGGCGCCTTCCAACAGGACGGCTGCCTTGCGGTAGCCCGGTTCTGTGTCCTCAAGCATTGCCCGGTACCAGTGCGTGAAGACACCAACCAATGGGAGCTCATGACGGGCGGCCAGCGCGTCTGCCGCCGTTGCGTGGTGGTCCGCAGCACTGAAGTCGCCGAGGGCACTGAGAGCCTGCAGACGAATCAGATGACCAAGGACCTCATAGGTGAAGAGCCCGTGCCGCTCCGACAGGTCGACCAACTCCTCCCCGATCGCATCCCTCTGTGGAGCAAGGCCGGCGCGGTCGCAGGTCTGCATGAAGACACCGTTCAGCGCGAACGCGAGCAACGCCGGATCGTCCAACCCACGGGCGATCTCCTCCGCCTCACGCGCCGCCTCCGCCGCACGCGGTTCCCGCGACCCGCGCGACTCGAGCGCGATCGTTGCCAGCAGTCGAGCCCGGGTCGCTGGGTGCTGCTGTGTTCGCAGCGCACGCTCAGCCGCCGCAACAATCGCAGCAGCCTGCACCTCGTCGTCCGACCGAGTCCAGATCGCCGGTACGTCGTACGCACCGATAACTCTCGCGGTCAGATCAGGATCCCCAAGCTCCTCGGCCGCAAGGACCGCTGCAAGTCGGTGGCGACGTGCAGCCTCGAGCCCACCGCCTCCTGTCACCGCGAGGTTGCGCAGCAAGCCCACCGTCGACTCCAGCCGCGCACGAGCGCCTGCCCCAACAGTCCGGTCGTACGCCGCGGCCGCCTCCTCCCACACTCGTCCTGCCGAGACAGGTTCCAAGTGATCGGCCTGGTTGAGTATGTCGGTCTCCAAGCGACTCAACGCAGTACCCGGGTCCACACCGAGTTGTTCGACCAGCATCGAGCGGGCACGACGCAGTACCGCCAGAGCATCGCCCTGACGACCAGTCCGGTAGAGCGCGAGCGCCAGCAACCGCCAAGCCTCCTCACGCCACGGATGCTCGGTCACATGCGCGTCCAACTCGGGCACAGCCTCAGCTGCAAGGCCCAGCGCGAGTTGAGCCTCGGCCTGCCGCTCCACGGCTCGCAGTCGCAGCTCAGTGAGCCGTGACCGCTCTGCCTGCGCCCAGCCCTCCTCCGCGAAGTCGGCGTACGCCGGACCGCGCCACAGCGCCAGCCCCTTCGACAGCTCAGCCAACAACTCCCCCGCCGGCAAAGCGGCCGCTACCGCCTTCTCGAACCGCCAAGCGTCAACAGCCTCCGTGCGCAAGGCATAGCCAGGGCCCTCGGTCACCAGCAGGCGGGCCGGCGTACGCGGCGCGCGGTCTGGTTCCAGCGCGCGCCGCAGCGACGCCACAAAGGTCCGTACGGCGCCCAGCGCACCATCAGGTGGGTCGAGCCACAGATCGTCGCCCAGCCGGGTCGCCGGTACGACGCGACCTCGGGCAACGATCAGCCGGGCCAGCACCGCCCGATGCCGCGGACCCTTCAGGGCGACAGGCCGCCCGGCGTCATCCCAGGCCACCACCGGCCCGAGCACCCCGAATTCCACCCGGCCACCGTAGCGCTCATCCACTGCTCATCCGCGTCCGGAAGGCTGACAACCATGAAGATCAACGGATTCGACTACCAGCGCGTCTCCGGCGTGGGCGGTGTCTCGCTGAACGTCGCGGTCGGCGGCTCCGGTACGCCGATCGTCCTGCTGCACGGGTTCCCGCAGACGCACCTGATGTGGCGCCACGTCGCTACCGACCTGGCCGCCGACCACACCGTCATCTGCCCCGACCTGCGGGGTTACGGCGAGAGCGACAAGCCCGCCGACGACTACTCGAAGCGGACGATGGCCGCCGACATCGTGGCGGTGGCGCGGGAACTCGGCCACACCACCTTCGCCCTGGCCGGGCACGACCGCGGCGCACTCGTCGCCTTCCGGGCCGGTCTCGACCATCCGGACGTGATCACGCACCTCATGTGCCTCGACGTACTGCCGACCCTCGACATGTGGGACGTGATGCACGGAACCAGCGCCGCCGTCGGCTTCCACCTGTTCCTGATGGCGCAACCACCGGGCCTGGCCGAGATCATGATCGCCGCCAGCGCGGACACCTTCTTCGACCACTTCCTGACTCTCTGGGCGAAAGACAGCGAGGCGATCCCGGCCGACGTGCGCGCCACCTACCTGGACGCCTGCCGGGCCGCCGTCCCCTCGATCGTGGCGGACTACCGCGCATCGGCGACGATCGACGTCACCCACGACCAGGAGGATCTTGCTGCAGGCAACAAACTGCGGATGCCGACGAGCGTGATCCAGCAAGATTGGGGCGCGGCCCTCGGCTTCGATGCTCAGGCCCTGTGGCGCTCCTGGGCGACCGATCTCCACCACGAGACAACTTCCGCAGGCCACTTCATGGCCGAGGAGTCCCCGGCGGAGATCACGACAGCCATTCGCGCCCTACTGAAGCGCTGAGCCGAGATAGGCGGCGGACTCGGCCAGAGCGTCGAGCGCACCAGGCAGCGCCGGGGTGACCAGGTTGCCGTCGCGCTTGACCGCCGTACCCGCGACGAACACTGAGTCCACGTTGCCGGGATGAGCCGAGGTGACGACGATCGCGATCGGGTCGCCGAGGTGCGCGACCAGGTTGAGATCCGTACGGCGCAACAGCACCAGATCGGCCTGGTTGCCCACAGCAAGCGAACCGACGTCGGTCAGGCCGAGGGCGCGAGCGCCTTCCAGGGTGGCGATTCGCAGGACGTCGGCCGCCGTGAAGGTCTGGTAGCCGAGGGCGAGGAGTTCGCGCATCGCGGCGAACATGTCGCCGGCCGCGGTGGTCACGACGTCGATCCCCAGGCTGAGATTCACTCCGGCGGCGCGCAACCGGCCGGCCAGTGGTTCGCCGATCTCCATCCGTGCCTCGACGGACGGCGTCACCGAGACCGCCGCGCCGGACTCCGCGATCAGTTTCAGCTCCGAGTCCGGCAGGTTGTTGCCGTGCACGTACAGCGTGTTCGACCGCAACAGACCGGCATCGCGCAGCCGGGCGATCGGGTCCACCGCGAGCGAACTGCTGCTGATGTGGACCACGACCGGCACCCCGAGCGAGTCGGCCAACTCCCAGTCGGCGCGGACGGTCTCGAACGGCGCGAACGACGGCCCGATCGCGGCCACCGCGAGACTGATCCGCTCCGACGCCCGATCCATGATCCGCCGCATCCCGTCCGGACTCACCGCGCCACCGCTCAACGGAGACGGCCCATAGCCGAAGACGGCCCGGATTCCACTGTCCTGCAAGGCATCCAGCGCGGCGTCCGCGTGCGCGTCCGACGACTGCACATGTGAATAGTCCTGCACCGTGGTGATCCCGGCGTTCAGGCACTCCAGGGCACCCACGAGGTTGCCTGCAGCAACATCCTCCGCACGGAAGTGCACACCGTACCCGCCGAGCACCCGCTCGAAGTACAGACCGAGGTTCCCGTCGGCGGCCACCCCGCGCAACGCCGTCTGCCACAGATGCCGATGCGTGTCCACGAACCCCGGCAGCACGATCCGCCCCGTCGCGTCGATCACCTCGACGCCGGCCGCCTCGACATCCGCGATCAATCCCGGCCCGACCGCCGCGATCCGCCCGTCCTCGATCAGTACGTCGGTCTCCCGCCGAGCGACCACCTCCGGCTCGGTGTCGATCACCAATCCACCGCGCAGCAACGTCCGCATGCAGTTCTCCTCATTAGAAAGCTTTATAGAAAGCTATCACCAAAGACACCTAGACTGTCAACGGACGGAAGGAGGTCCGGTGGGCGAGAGCGGCGATCTGGTGGATCGGTTGATCGCTTCGTGGCAACGCGAGTTGCCGGAGGTGCTCTACCCGACGAGTGAGCTGGCCAAGCGGGTCATGATCCTCGCGGCCGAGCTGAACGAGGCGACCCGGCGGGTGCTGCGCGATCTCGGGCTCACCACCGCGGAGTTCGACGTCATCGTCTCGCTGCGCCGGTCCGGAGCGCCGTACCGGCAGAAGCCGTCAGATCTGAGCCGCAGCCTGCTGCTGTCCTCCGGCGGCACCAGCAACGTGACGAACCAGCTGGTCCGGCGCGGTCTCGTCGTCCGCGAACCCGATCCCGACGACGGTCGCGGTACCCAGATCCGCCTCACCGACGAGGGCAAGACGCTCGCCGAGCGCGCGGTCCAGGCCAGCGCGGCCGCTCACCACGAGCTGTGGGCAGGCATCCCGGACGAGACCGTCAAGCAGGCCAGCGCCGCGCTGCGCGAACTGTTCCGGACGTAGCGAAGCGGCCGGTCCCGTGGGATCCGGCCGCCTCGCGTCTCGTGGTTATCCGGCTTGAAAGTATGCGCCCTTGAGGTAGTCATGCACGGCGTCCTCGGAGACCCGGAACGAACGACCCACCCGCACCGCGGGCAGCTCACCGGAGTGCACCAACCGGTACACCGTCATCTTGGACACGCGCATGGCCGTGGCGACCTCCGCCACGGTCAGGAACTTCACCTCGGCGAGCGGCTGCTCACCACCGGACTTCTTTGATGCCATTGCGCACCGCACTTCCAGCACGGATCGTGCGCCGGCTTCCCCTCCGGCACCTCCGTCCGTGCATGTATTGAGCGTAGTGGCTGTTGGTACGAATGGGAAAGAGGGGGACTCCTGTGACTAGTAGGAAGGGTCCAGGCCAAGCAGGGGGAAGCTGATGTCACGGGTGGCCTTGATCGAGCGATCCAGCCAGGTGTCCGGGTTGTAACCGGTCGACCAGTCCTCGTACGCGGCGTCCCGGCCGTCCGTCATCCGCAGCGGCGCGGTCCGCCCGTACCGGATCCGGACGTCCTCGCGCCACGACTCCGGCACCGGCGTCAGCGGGTCGATCGGGTCGCCCGCCACGATCGCGAGCAGGTGACTCCAGGCCCGCGGTACGACGTCGATGATCGCGTACCCACCGCCACCGGTCGCGACCCACTTGCCGCCGGCGACCTCGTGTGCCAGGTCGTGCAGGGCCAGGTACGCCGCCCGCTGCCCGTCGACCGATTTCGTCAAGTGGGCCAGCGGATCCTCGACATGCGAGTCACACCCGTGCTGGGTGACGAGAACCGACGGCCGGAACGCCTTCACCACGTCCGGCACGATCGCATGGAAAGCCCGGAGCCAGCCGGCGTCGCCCGTCCCCGGTGGCAGCGGAATGTTGACCGCCGTACCCTCCGCGCCCGGTCCACCGGTCTCCCCCGCGCTCCCGGTGCCGGGGAACAGCGTGGTGGGCGACTCGTGCAGGCTCACGGTCAGCACGCGCGGGTCGTCGTAGAACACCGTCTGTACGCCGTCCCCGTGGTGCACGTCGACGTCGACGTACGCGACTCGCTCGGCGCCGTGGTCGAGCAGCCACTGGATCGCGATGGCGGGATCGTTGTAGACGCAGAAACCGCTTGCTGCGGCAGGCATCGCGTGGTGCAGGCCGCCGCTGATGTTGGCGGCGTGCAGTACGTCGCCCTCCCACACCGCCCGGGCCGCCTCGACGGAGGCGCCGACCACGTGCGCGGACGCCTCGTGCATGTTCGGGAAGCAGTACGTGTCCTCGGTGCCGAGGCCGTGCACCTGGTCCGGCCGGTCGGGATCCTCGCCCGCACGTCTGACCGCGGCGATGTACTCGGCGGTGTGCACGGTCCCGATCAGCGCGTCGTCGGCGATCGGGGCCGGCACGACCTTCAGTTGGTCGAGTACGCCGAGCGCCCGGGCCAGCCGCACCGTCAGATCCACCCGGATCGGACTCATCGGGTGGCCATGGCCGAAGTCGTACGCCGTCAAACCGTCGTCGAAGACCAGCATCGCCTCACCACTCATGCCCCCGACCTTAGCCGTCACCGCTCCGGCACGGGTTTCCCGAACCTGACGTTCAGCCGGTAAGCACCACCCCGCGCATGGAAGACCGTCATCACCAGGATGCCTACCAGGGCAGCGATCGCGGCCGCCCGCGGGTGGTCGCCGATGTGCGCCCAGAACGCCAGCAGTCCGGCGATGACGAACGCTCCCACACCGCCGACCGCATTGCGGACCGGCGAGTTGCCGGTCAGGTTCGGGTACTCCCGGGCGGTGATGCCGAGGACGAAATGCGGGATCCCGTTCGTGCCCATCAGCCCCGCCAGGAAGCTCAGCAGCAGCGCTTGCGTCATGCTCCACTCCTTTTCAGTCTACGTATGTTGACTGAAGCTACGCTTCGACCTGGAGTGAGTCAACATGCGTAGACTGAACGGCGTGACGACTCGGGTGGAGCAGCGGCGGCGGACAGAAGAGCGGATCCTGGCGGCGGCGCGGCAGCTGTTCGGGGAGCACGGGTACGACCGGACCACCATCCGTGCGATCGCCGAGGCGGCTGGCAGCGACGCCGGGCTGGTGATGCGGTACTTCGGTTCCAAGGAGAAGCTGTTCGCCCAGGCAGCATCCATTCCGCCGGACGGGCCGATCGAGGGCTCGCCGGAGGAGATCGCCGTACAGCTGACGGCGGGGCTGTCAGCGAAGCTGGCCGAGGAGCCGGCGGCAGCGCTGGCGGCGATGCGTGCGATGTTCAGTCATCCGGATGCCGCGGCGGAGGTGCGGGCGGCGATGTCGGCGCAGCAGCGGCAGGTGGCCGCGCAGTTGCCGGGCGAGGACGCCGTACTGCGTTCCGGTGTGACCGGCGCGTTGATCCTGGGGATGGTGGTCGGGCGGCATCTGGTGAAGCTGGACGGGCTCGACGCGTCGCCGGAGGCGTTGCTCGAGGTCGCCGGGCCGATGATCGCGCGGCTGACCGAGGGTTCGGGGTGAGTCGAAAGGGATTGCGTCTCGTGCCTACAGCGTCTGGGACATCAGGGTGAGTCGTCGGTTGGGGTCGTTGAAGGTTTCGGTGCGGCCGGTGGGGAGGAAGCCGGCTCGGCGATAGAAGCCAGCTGCTCGTGGCGCGGCGTCGTACACCCAGAGGAGCAGGCGTTTGAAGGACTGCTCGCGGGACCAGGTGAGGAGCTCGGTGGTGAGCGCGTCCGCGACGCCGTGACCGCGGGACTCCGGGGATACCCACATCGCGAGCATCAGAGCGGCATCGGGATCGCGTTCCTCTTCGCCGGCCGGTACGCCGCTGACCATGCCCGCCGCGTGGTCGTCGACCTCGGCCAGCAGAGTGACCTTGTCAGTCGCGCGGAGCCGGGCGCGCCAGTCGGCCTCCATCAACGCAACCGAGTCCTGGTAGGTGGTGTAGAACGACTCCGGCGCGTCCAGCAAGGCCCGCAGGCGCACCTCCCGCAACGCGGCCCAGTCGTCCTCACCCAGCCTCCGCACACTCACCGTCATACGGCCATCCTCACAAGTCCTTACGCAGCAGATGATTCGAGTGTCCCGGCGGGTAGTCGCGCTTCACGCCGTACTCGACGTAGCCGGCATTCAGGTAGAAGCCGGGCGCCTGGAAGTCGAACGTCGTCACGTCGGACCACCGGCAGCCGCGCCGCCGACCCTCGTCCTCGATGGCGGCAAGCAGCGCCGACCCGACACCTCGCCGCCGAGATCCCGGATCCACCCACATCGTGTCGACCGTCAGCCAGTACCAGATTCGCTCGACCCGGCCCGCGCAACCGCCTACCAGCGCACCGGCCTCGTCCACGGCGAACACGTGCACCGGCTCGGACTTCAGGTTCGCCGGCCTGAACCGCTCCGCCACGACCGCCGACTGCGCCTTGTTGAACTCCACCAGCCGATCGGTGAGCTCCTCTTCCCGCGCCAGGTCGACTCCGACCTCCAGCCGCCACATGAGGAACACCCTGGGCCGTAGCCGGTCTGACGGCAACGGATTTACGGAGGAGTGGGAGCGGGCGGCGCGACACCCCTCCAAGGCCGCGCCGGCCGCTTCCGCAGGGACCGCCCACGTGGTTGCTGAGCTGGTCGAGCACCGTCCCCCACAGGCGGGTCGACCGGTTCGATCGAATGGCTACTGGGAGTCACACGTGGCCCTGTAGCCGGTCTATCGGGCCAGGACTGCAAGGCGTTACAGAATTTGCAGGAACCTGCAAATCCGGACGCGTTCGGTTGCGGAGGGTTACCAAGGGCGGTCTAGTCCTGTACTCTGCGCGGCCCGCTCAGGCGGCGGCAACTTCATGCAACGTTGAGCATCGGACTTGCGCTGAGTAGCCGTCAGGCATCACAGTTCCGTCCCGTGAGGAAGCCTGTGAGCTCAATGAGACCCAATCGACGGCAAATCTTCACGGCGGGGGCCGCTGTGGCTGCCTCGACCGTGGCCGCCACTGCAACCGCGACCGAAGCGTCCGCCGCGACGCCCGGCGGGCCCTACGGTTCCGGCGTACTCGGTTCCTGGACCAACACGACCCGAGCCATCTCGACCGCGGCGCAGATCCAGCGCACCCGCGAGACCAACGGGGTGTTCATGTTCGGCGACAGCATCGCCATCCAGGACGGGAAGTCACTGGCGACCCGGCTGCTGAGCCGCGACGGCAGTCAGATGGCCGTGCACAACTGGGCGAGCCGACCGACGTCCGGCGCGGTCGACGCACTGCAGCAGTGGGCGTCGACGTACGGGCTGCCGCGCCGGATCCTGATGGCGTCCGGGTCGAACGACATCTTCGACCCGCCGAAGTTCGCGGCCCAGGTCGACCGAGCGATGAGAATCGTCGGCCCGACCCGGACCCTGTTCTGGACCAACCTCCAGGTCGTCCGCAAGGCCCAGACCGCGACCGTGCAACTCGCCGACCAGCGCAACAGTTCCTGGATCAACATGCAGCTGTACGACGCGCAGGAGAAGTACCCGAACCTGCGGATCATCCGCTGGGCCGAGTGGTTGTGGGTCAAGCCGTACCGCCTGACCAACTACCTCCGCGACGGCGTGCACACCTCGATCCCGCTCGGCCAGGACGCCCGCAACGAGCTGATCGTCCAGGCCCTCACCCAGCGGTGAATCGGGCTGGCGCGGGCTCCCGCGCTCCGGCTACTCTGGTCGGGTGAACACGAACTTGCAGCTGTGGTGGGCCGTCTAGGGCGGCTCCCTGTTCACGTGCATCCGAGAGGCCGCCTCGCCGAGGCGGCCTTTTCCATGTCCTCGGTGGGGCTTCCACACACCGAAGGGCATTGAGAGATGACATCGCTATCCGGCATCACGCCGTCCGGCCGCCTGACGCTGGGCAACCACCTCGGCGCCTTGCGCCGGTTCACGGACCCCGACGGGTTCTACTTCGTCGCGAACCTGCACGCGATGACGACCAAACACGATCCACGAAGACTCGCCGCGCTGACCCGGGAGTTCGCGACCCTGATGCTCGCGGCCGGAGTCCCCGACGGCACAGTGTTCATCCAGTCCGACGTCCCCGCGCACGCCCAGCTCGCCTACCTGCTGGAGTGCACGTCGTACGTCGGGGAGCTGTCCCGGATGATCCAGTACAAGGAGAAGGGCAACGGCCGGCCGATGACCCGGGCCTCGCTGTTCACCTATCCGTGCCTGATGGCCGCCGACATCCTGTTGTACGGCGCGGAACAGGTCCCGGTCGGCGGTGACCAGGACCAGCACGTCGAGCTGGCGCGGGACATCGCGATCCGGTTCAACCGCGAGTACGGCGAGACCTTCGTCGTACCGCAGCTGGCGAAGGCAGTGCTGGCGACCAGGGTCAAGGACCTGGCCAATCCGACCACCAAGATGAGCAAGTCCGATGTCGACAACGCAGTCGGCACGATCCGGCTGCTCGACCCGCCGGACGTGATCCGGCGGCAGATCATGCGGGCCGTGACGGACTCCGAGAACGAGGTCCGCCACGACGAGGCCGCCAAGCCCGGGGTCACCAATCTGCTGGAGATCCTGGCCGCTTGCACCGACGGCGATCCTATCCAGCTGGCGAAGGCGTACTCGTCGTACGGCTCGTTGAAGCAGGACGTCGCGGACGCCGTGCTGGCCGTGATCGAGCCGCTGCAGAAGGAGTACGCGCGCCTGGCGACCGACCCCGGTGCGATCGACGACCTGCTGGCGCAGGGCCGGGACCGGGCGATCGAGGCGAGCCGGCCGCGGTTCGAGGCGGCGGTCCGGGCGATGGGGCTGGCAGGTTCGAGTGCGACCGGGTCGGGGTCGACTGCGGACGGTTTGGCAGGATCGGCGCCATGAAGATTCGCGTCGCCACGTTCAACATCCGCAACTCCTCGGCACCGGACGGCGACAACGCGTGGCCGGTGCGGCGGAATGCGACCGTGGCGGCGATCGAGGAACTCGACGCGGACGTGGTCGGGCTGCAGGAAGTGCTGCCCGACCAGCTCGAGTACCTGCGCTGGCGGTTCTCGCGGTACGAGATCGTCGGCGTCGGCCGGGACGACGGGATGAGCGCCGGTGAGCACTCGGTCGTCCTGGTCCGGCCGGGCGACTGGAAGGTGGAGACGCACGAGACGCGCTGGCTGTCCGACGACCCGGGGACGCCGGGATCGGTGGGCTGGGATGCGGACCTCACCCGGATCGCGACGCTGGTCTGGTTGCGGCACCTGAACGGTACGACGATCGGCATTGCAAACACGCACTACGACCACGCCGGGGAAGTCGCGCAACTGCAGTCGTCGCGGCTGATCGCCCGCTGGGTCGGCGGCGGGCTGCCCTGGATCGTGATGGGCGACCTGAATGCGACACCGGACTCGCCACCGCTGAAGGCATTGACCTCGGCCGGTCTGCGGAACGCCGTACCGGTCGAGGCCGGCGGCAGCTGGCACGACTTCACCGGCGCGGAGGACGACGACCGCATCGACCACATCCTGATTACCGAGAACTGGAAAGTGGTCGACGCGGCCGTGTCCCACTTTCGCCCGGGCGGACGGTTGCCGAGCGATCACTGGCCGGTCGTCGCGACGCTAGATCTTGGCTAGCACTTCTTCCCGCAGACGTTCGAGAGCGTCGAAGCGGCGGTTGCCGGAGCCGAGGAACGCGTCCGGCACGAGCAGCTCGTCGATCCCGGCGGCCGGGTACTGCGCGACCACGTCGAGCACTTCCTGCGCCGACCCCATGATCACGTGCCCGCCACGCGCCTCGAGCCGCTCCTTGCGCTCGATCGCCTCGGTGTCTCCGGGTACGACGACCTCCAGCATGGTCTGCGCGGATCGCCGTACCGTCTTCGGATCCCTGCCGATCTTCGCGCAGTGCTCGGCGAAGACCGTGCCCTTGTGCGCGGCGAGCTCGGGCCGGCCCCAGTGGTTCCACTCGTCGGCGTACTTCGCAACGATGCCCAAGGCAACCTTTTCACCGGCCGCCCCGATCATGATCGGCAGCTTGGCCGGCTTCGGCTCCAGCGGCGCGTTCTCGAGCTGGTAGTAGGTGCCGTCGAAGGTTGTCCGCTCCTCGGTCAGCAAGCCCTTGATGACCTGGCAGGCCTCCACACGCCATGCCATCCGGTGCGCTCGGCGTACTCGGCTCCTTCGAGGACTTCCTGCCAGGTCCGGGAGGCGGCGGGCCACAAAGAAAAGTCCATGGTGCGACCCTACGTTCTCGTGGTGACGCTCTCCTGGGCCGCCAGCACCGCTTCGCCGCGACCCACGCGTCACCCTGGTCGTCCAGGACGACCGCCCCAGCCCCCGCGGCCCGCATCACCATCGACCGGGTGACGGGTGACGGGTGAAGGGCCGTGGGCGGGTTAGACGATGTGCCAGCGGATCAGGAAGGCGCCTACTGAGAGGACGAGGTAGGTGAGGACCAGAAGGGTGCCGATGCCGGGGCGGGGGCGGTGTCGGCGGGTGGGGTGGGCGGCGGCCTGGTGGCGGAGGGATTGCATGACGGCGCCGACATACGCCGTTTGGTCCTTGGGGATGCCGTTGATCTCGCTCTCGTCCTGGCCGCGGACCAGTACGACGTTGTCGTCGCCGACCTCGACGCGGTCCACGTCCTGCCAGGCGAGGCTGCGGATGAGCATGCTGGTGCGGGCTTTGAGGGCGGTCGGAGTCAGCACGACCCGGTAGAGCACGACGCCACCGGCGACTCGGACAACGGACGCACCGATGACGATCAGCAGGCCGACCGCGAGCATGTCGCGGGCGCCCATCCAGAGCCAAGAGTTGAGTGCCGGTACGGCGATGAACGGCGTGACGAACAACGCCCAGGCCCACCACGGCGCGGGATCCAGCGGCACCCGCCACGGCAACTCCGGCACCGGTACGGCGGCTTCGGGCGCAGGCGTGGCGGCCGGATCCACCGAACGATTACCCATGGGCGGGACCATAGTCGACACATCCCTTGAACACGGCAGGAGACTGCGGCGCTAACAATAACGGCCGCCCCGGCTCAGGTGTTACTCGAAGGGTCCTTACTCGGCGGCGAGGGCTCGCGAGCGGTTGCGGGCCGCTTCGATGGCCGACAAGAACGCCGCACGGACCTTGTGGTCCTCCAGCTCGCGTACGGCGGCTGCCGTCGTACCGCCCGGGGACGTCACCCGCTCGCGCAGCACGGTCGGATGCTCGCCGGTCTCGCGCAGCAGCTTCGCGGACCCGACCACGGTCTGTACGACGAGCTCCGTCGCGGTGCTCCGCGGCAGGCCCATGTGGACGCCGGCCTCGATCATCGCCTCGACGACGAAGAACAGGTACGCCGGACCGGACCCGGAGATCGCGGTCACCGCGTCCTGCTGCTTCTCCGGCACCCGGATCACCCGACCCGTCGCCGCGAGCAGGCTCTCCGCCAGCTCCAGGTGGCTCTCGTCGCAATGCGCGCCACGGGAGATCGCCGCCATTCCCTCGTCCACCAGTGCGGGCGTGTTCGGCATCACCCGGACCACTGCGACGCCCTCAGGCAGCCGCGACTCGATGAAGCCGGTAGTGATGCCCGCAGCCAGCGAGACCACTGTCTGCGACGGCCGCACCGCCGGAGCGATCTCAGCAAGCAGATCAGGCATGTCCTGCGGCTTCACCACCAGGACCAACGTGTCCGCCTTCGCCGCCGCGTCCACGTTGGACACGACGTCGACGCCGTACCGCTCGCGGAGCTCGGTGGCGCGCTCCTCCCGGCGCTCGGTGATCAGGAGCTCCTCCGGTCGCCGTCCGGCCCGAATCAGCCCGGACAGCAACGTCTCCCCCATCACACCGGCCCCGAGAATGGCCACCTGACTAGTCATGACCTCAGAGTACTGATCGAGGTCGATCGAATATCCGCGCCCGCCCAGCAGGCGGGACGTGGGCTCCGAAGGACGCCCTGGGCTGCTTCTTTGGCTACTTCTTGCTGATCAGGGACCGGGCGAAGAACTGCAGGTTGGCCGGTCGCTCGGCAAGGCGGCGTACCAGGTAGCCGTACCAGTCCTCGCCGTACGGGATGTAGACGCGCATGGTGTGACCCTGCGAGGCCAGTCGGAGCTGCTCCTCCGGGCGGATGCCGAAGAGCATCTGGTACTCGAAGCTGCCCGGCCGGCGGTTGGCGCGGTCGGCGAGCGAGCCGGCGATCGCGATCAGCCGCGGGTCGTGGGAGGCGATCATCGGGTAGCCGGCGCCGTTCATCAGCACCTTCATCGCCCGGACGTACGCCTTGTCGACGGCCCGCTTCTCCTGGAACGCGACCGACTCCGGCTCCTTGTACGCCCCCTTGCAGAGACGGACCCGGGAGCCCGCGTGGGCCAGGTCGCGGCAGTCCGCCTCGGTCCGGCGCAGGTACGCCTGCAGCACCGCACCTGTCTCCGGGAAGTCCTGGCGGAGCTCGCGCAGGATGCCCAGGGTGGAGTCGGTGGTGGTGTGGTCCTCCATGTCGAGGGTGACCGTCGTACCGGCGTTGCGGGCCGCGTGGCAGATGGTCCGCGCGTTCTCCAGCGCGATCTTCTCGCCGTCGCCGGGCAGCGCCTGGCCGACCGCGGACAGCTTCACCGAGACCTCGGCGTTCTTGGTCAGACCGGCGCCGGCCAGCTGCCGGAGCAGCTCGAGGTACGCGTCCGCGGTGGCGGTCGCGGCGGCCAGGTCGGTGACGTCCTCACCGAGGTGGTCGAGGGTGACGTACAGGCCGTTGCTGACCAGCTTCTCGGTGGCCAGCACGGCCTCCGAAGCGGACTCGCCGGCCACGAACCGCGCGACGATGCCACTGGACACCGGGAGCGACGAAACGGCCTTCTTGATCTGGGGGCTGCGGGACATGCCCAGCAGGACTCGCCGAAGCACTACGTGTTCCTCCTCATCAACCCACCCGGCCCCATATGCCAGTGGTGTCAGCAGGTTACGTGCCTGAACTGGACGCTCGCTAATCGTGTGTCCGGGACCACACCAGCAGGTCCACTGGTTCGGTCACGGCGTGTGTTCGCACCCCCACCGGGAGAGGATGAGGTATGCCCATCTTCAAGCGTCGCAGGCGGAGCTCCGGGGAGGCCGACCCGATCGGCGCGTTCTGGTCCTGGTGGACCGAGTCCGGAGCCGCGATCGTCGCCGACGCGGTCGCTCGTCAGCAGCCGACCGAGACGAGCGCCGAACTGACCGAGTACCTCGGCCGGATCCACAACGATCTCGAATGGGAGCTCGGACCGGGCCTGCACGCCAACCACGTCCTGATCGTCACCGCAGCCGGCGACCCGGGCCTCCGGGCGACCGCCCGGCGCTGGTTGCGCGCGGCGCCGCCGTCCGACCAGACCTGGGAGTACGCCGACCTGCGCCGGCCCGGTCCGGCCTTCACCATCCGGTTCGACGGGCTACCTCCGATCGCGATCGACGAGGCCCTGGTGACGGTCGAACCCGATGCGGCCGCGATCCATGTCGGCGTACATCACCCGACCTTTCCCGAACTGCCGATCGACGTGCAGCGGCGGGTGACGTTCCTGATGCTCGACCTCGTCCTCGGTGAGGAAATGGTGGAGACCTGGGTCGGCGCAATCGACACGCTCACCGACGTACCCGCCGACGTGAAGCCGATCGAGACCCTTCTGCCCGCGGTCGCGGCGTTCGCGGCCGAGCACACCCTGGAGGATGGCAGCCCCGCCTGGAAAATGCTCGAGGGCGTCCGCGACGGACACCGGCTCATCGCCACCGCGGAGTACCCGCTCCGCTCGATCCGCCGCCCGCACCTGGACACGCACGCGGCGATCTCGATCGGCTATCCGGTACGGCGTGAGGACGGCCTGCCGGAGGCGGACATGCTGGACGAACTCCGGCAGTTCGAAGACCACCTCACCGACCGGCTCGGCGGCTCCGGCAATCTGCTCGCCCACGAGACCTCGGCCGGCACCCGCGTCCTGCACTACTACGTCGACGGCACCACACCGGCGGGCGAACAACTCAAGGCGGCGATCACCGGCTGGCCCCACGGCAAGGTCACCGTCGCGGTAGCCCCTGATCCCGCTTGGGACAACGTCTCCCACCTGGCCGGCTGAGGCGCCCCCGACACGCCCGCTGACCTGGCCGTTCTGCGTCTTGTGTAACGCTCCGTGTTCTCAGGCCGATATCCAGCCGGATGCTCTTACGCAGGGTTACTGGGGCACCCAAGATCCGGTCCATGGGGGTCGGGCACATTGGGGAGGACCGTTACACGATGAAGTACATCTCCACGAGCCGCGCTGCGGTCGTGACGCTGGCCGTAGCCGCCACCGTCGTCGGTCTGTCCGGGTCGGCCAACGCCGTACAGGACAGCTCGAACGCGACAGCCGCCGTCGTGCAGCCGGGGCCGAACACGGTCGGATCGCCGCAGATCAAGGACGGCCAGGTGTACGGCTGGGACATGGCCAACAACACCATCCCGTGGCTGAAGCTGGGCTCTGACCTGCGTGCCGAGATCCGTGCGGCCCAGACCGCGACGGTGAAGGACGGCGCGGTGACCACGTCCAAGATCGCACCGAAGGCCGTCACCGAGGACAAGCTGTCCGACGCGCTCCAGGCGAAGATCAACGCGGGCGGGCCGTCGTACCTGGCGAACTGGGGTGAGATCTTCCGGAACACGATCGGCAACGGCCGCGCCCAGCTCGGTCAGTCGAGCGCCGGTGAGGGACTGAACCTCACCACCCCGACCGCGACCGACGCGGTGCACTTCGGCAACGAGGCCGACTTCGCGGGCAAGCCTGTGGCCCTGACCACGGTCAAGTACGACGTCTTCACGACCGGCGAGAACGCTGCCAAAGGCCCGAACAACATGCCGTCGATCAAGTTCGAAATGAACCCTGACGTGGGCGGCGCGACGTACACCACCCTGGTCTACGCTCCGGACAACTCCACGTCGAACACCTGGACCTCGATCAACGCGGGCGCGGACACCGGCAAGCACTGGGGCTTCACCGGCACCTACTTCAACGCCGACCCGGCGCGCTGCGGTCTGAACGGTGCCCGGTGCACGCTGACCGAGGCACTGGCGGTGCTCGGCTCCAACGCCAAGTTCATCAGCGCGGGCATCGGCAAGGGCCGCGACTTCGAGTTCCACGGCGCCGTACGCTCCCTGACCATCAACAGCACCACCTACAAGTTCACCGCAGGCGGCGTACTCGCAAACTGACAACCTCCACAACTGAAGGTGGTCCCAGGCTCGTTGCCCGGGGCCACCTTTTCGTACTCCGCACGCCGGACGGCGTATCAACGTTGCCGCACCGAGTCCAAGAGCCGCCAGAATGAAGGCGAGCACGATGTAGGCGTCCAAGCCGGCACCTTCGGCGAAGCCGTTGCCTGAGGCGACGTTTCCCGGCTGGCCGGGTAAGTCACACACGCCCCCCGCTCCGCGGACTTCGGCTGAACCGCGAGCTCACAGCGCCGACTTGCTGACGGGCGCACCTTGATCTGTTCATGCGTCGGGTAGCGGGTTGGGGGCTCGGTGGGGGCCGATGGGGTCGACGTGGATGGTGAAGCCGTTGGGGGGTGGTCAATTCCAGGGTCTTGGGGTCGAGGCAGCGTACGGTCCAGCGGCTCCTCTTTGTGGTGGTTGGTCTGAGTAAGCAGGCGGTGAATCGGCCGGGCGACGCCCGCAATAGAGCGGTGGCGGCCCACCGGCGCTCCGCGCGCTGTGTGTTGTCGGGTTCCTAGACTCGTCACGTGTCTGACTACCTGCAGGTCTCGACAGCGACACCGACCCGTGAGGATGCGGTGCGGCTTGCCGGCTCGTCCGTTGAGGCTGGTCTCGCGGCCGGTGCACAAGTCATCGGGCCGGTGGTGTCGGTCTTCTGGCACGAGGGCCGGTACGTCGAGGGCGAGGAGTGGCAGGTGCTCCTGAAGACCACGGCGGCCAGGTACTCCGAACTGGAGGCGCACCTACTCGACCGGCACCCTTGGGCCAACCCGGAGGTCGGCGCCGTGCCGATCACGCGGGGGTCAGTGGCCTACCTCGGGTGGCTCGACAAGTCCACCGGGAAGAACTAGCTGCGGGCTCGCTCCAACACTGCAGACACCTCGGCACCACCGAAGCGCGCGACAGCCGCCGCCGCACACCACGGAGACGATCGCCGGGTCGGACCGACTCAACACCAGCGGCCAAGTCCAGCGCGTGGCCGGTCACGCAGCGGCCTTCTCGGGTGCGCCGGCGTCCAAGTACGCGTGAGCGAGCCGGGTCAGGTACAAGCACCTTGTCGCGCAAGTGGGTGTCGTCGTACCGGGTGAGCGCGCTTTCGAGCACCGGGATAGCGCGTGACGGGCGCAACTCGGCGAAGCACCTGCCGGTCACGATCTCGATCTCCAGCGGGTCGACCCAAACACGAAGTCCGGCTCAAGGTCCGTCGGCTGGCTCACCGCCGCTTCGGCCGCCTCCAGGGCTCGCTGCCGCGAGTGCCTGACCGGATACAGCGTGAGCCAAGGCAAGGCGCTCATGCAGAATCCTACGGACGCGAGGGGTAGCGCGGGTCCCGCCACGGGAGTGGATTCCTCGGCCGTTGCGCTGTCGGCCCTTCTCGTACGCGATGAAGAGCTTGCTCTCGTCGGTGAACAGCTGCTTGCCGTTGGGCGAGCGAGTTGCCCTCCAGCCCGGCGTCTCCGGACTCCTGCGCCGCCGCGAAAGCGCGGCGGTAGTGGCGGCGGGAGTCGGTGAAACGGCCCGCGTCGGATGCGGCCCAACCGGCCACCTGTTCTTGCTCTGCGAGTAGGCCGGTCAAGGGCGGTAGTGTCGCTGTAGCTCGCGGACTTGATCAGGCGCTCTGTCGCGGCCATCTCGCTCGTGTAGACAGCGAAGGTGTTCATCCCACCGAGGTGATCATCGAGGCGGCGAAGCCGAGCGGTACGCAACCGGCGGAGGGTTGCTGCGCCGAGTCCAAGAGCCGCAAGGATGAAGGCGAGCACGATTGAGGCGTCGGCGCCGACTCCGGGGTCGGGGTCGGGGTCGGGGTCGGGGCCAAAGCCGTTGCCTGGGACAACGTCTCTCGCCGGCTGGGCAAGTCCCCCACGCCCCCGCTCGCGCACTCCGACTGAACCGCGAGCTCACATCGTCGACATGCTGACGGGCGCACCTTGATCTGTTCAGGTGTCCGGTAGCGGGTTGGGGGCTCGGTGGGTGCCGGTGGGGTCGACGTGGAAGGTGAACCCGTTGGGCGTGGTCCATTCCAAGGTCTTGGGGTCGAGGCGGCGTACGGTCCAGCGGCCGTGGGTCTTGA
The DNA here is from genome assembly GCF_004342025.1 of Kribbella steppae. Lineage (GTDB taxonomy): Bacteria > Actinomycetota > Actinomycetes > Propionibacteriales > Kribbellaceae > Kribbella > Kribbella steppae. The sequence continues at coordinate 262,409 of NZ_SLWN01000005.1, forward strand.
CCCTGTGCGGGAACCGGCGCAGGGGTGCGAGGTTAGCCGGGGTGGTTTGACCTGGTGGCCCGAGCGGGTCGTAGGGCTCGATGTGGTCCAGGTCCATCGCCGCGTGGGTTTCGCGAGTGCCGTACGGAAACAGCTCCACCGGGTGGATCAGCTTGACCCGTTCGCGGATCCGGTCGGGGATCTCGTAGGCATCGACACTGACCGCGTCGTTGAGATCGATGACCGGCTTCACGGCGTACGGCCCATGGCCGACGAGCTCGCTCAACTGGCCGGCCAGCAGAGGGCCGAGGTTCTCAACCCGGAGTACGCCGGTGCCGGTGGCCAGGGTGTGGTCGGTGAGGTGCACGTAGATCTCGGTCTTGCCCGGGTGCAGCCGGCCAGCCGCGCCGCCTGCATCGTTTGCGCGGCCGCGGGTGGTCGGGTGGGTGTGAGCGTCGTGCCTGATCTGGGCCAGCCGGGCATCCAGCGCCCTGCGCGCCGCGGCATCGACGGTCGCGGTGTCGAGGGCCTCGCCGTCGTCGTCGCGGTCGAGCCGCAGGCCGGGGTCGAACGGCTCGACCGCGTCCTTGACCGGGGTGTCGAGCGGGTCGGGGAGATCGCTGTGGCTGGGGTGGGGCGCGTCGCGGTCGGCTTCGTCGTCCAGGCCTGGTTCTGCCCAGTCCTCCAGCAGACCCTCGTCACCCGAGTAGGCACCGCCGTCGGACGCCCGGGCAGAGGCTGGCGCACCGCCACAGCCGGCAGTGGAGGCGGAGCCTTGATCGGTGGCCGAGGCCGTGCTCGAGGCGGCGCTCTGGTCGTTGGTCATGCCCGTACCTGGGGCGGCGTCTCGGCCGGAGGCTGTTGGGGCTGCTCGCGTGGCGCCGTCATCGGTGGTTGCTTCGGCGGCTGTGTCGGTCGTTTGGGTGCCGCCGCTGCCTGTGTCTGCTGGCGGTCCGGGAGGGGCCGGCCGGGTGTTGAGGAGTTTGTGGGCTTGGTGGAGGAGCTCTTCGGTGTAGCGGGGGTCGGCGATGATGCCGACCGCGTCCGCGCGACGGGACTGCAGCGGGTTGGTGTCGCCAAGAACCTTCAACGCTTCGGCGATGCTGCCGATGCGGGCGTTGAACCGGATCGCATGACCGGAGCCGGTGCGGATGTGGATCCGCTTCGTGCCGTGCTCGTCGGAGCGGGCCAGGTAGACGCCACGTTCGCGGGCCTTCTCGGCGGCCTTCTTGCGGGCGGCCTCAGGGTCGGCGTGGTGCTTGGCGGCGTCGACGATCTTGTCCAGCCGGATCGGGGTCAGCGTATCGACCACCCGGCAGACTCGCCGGTCGACGGACCGGGCGGCGTCTTCGGACAGGTCGAGGCAGGCGGTGGCGATCTTGCGCGCCTTCCACGGGGTCGCCTGCCCGGCCTGGACGCGGGCCCAGGTGAGCGGGAGGCGGTGGCGCAGCGCGAGTGCCTGGCCGATGAAGTCGGCGGCCGCACCGGCCGAGATGCCGAGCATGACGCCGAACTCGGCCGGCGCGAACTCGGCGATCTCGGGACAGCCGTCACCGCCCAGGACGATGGCACGTTCACGACCGTCACCGGTGGAGCGGCCGGGGCGGTGTTCGGGGCGCGTGGGGTAGGTGTCGGGGTGGTGGCGGTCGGCGTAGGTCTGGGCGTGTTCGAGGAGCCGGGCGTCGAGGCGGTTGGCCTCGGCGCGGTGTTCGGCGGCCGACTCCAGCAGGTCGGGCGTCGACAGCGTAGCCAGGTCTCCTTCGAACATGTGCTTGATTCTACGCCATCGGTTGGTGGCTGGGCAAACTCCAGAGGGCTCGGGATCCCTTATCCACAAGGAGAAACGTCACAGCTTGCAAGTTGCGGAAACCGGGTCAGCATCGAGGCGTCGACGAAGTCGGACTGACTGTTCAGCGAATGTCGCCTGGTCTGGCGCGCGCCTGTCCCCCTCAAGACGGCGCGCGCCAGACGATCTTGCGGCGCGCCAGGCCGACCGCACCTCCGCGCCCCCGCACCGCCGCACCGCCGCACCGCCGCACCGCCGCACCGCCGCACCTTGCAACAAACAACGAAGGAGCTCGCGCACGGAAACCCGCCCTGGAGGCGTTCATGTGTAGCGGCGGCGTGGAGTGATCACGGTTGTCACCTCGCGGGTGACTGAGCGGCGACAGCCGCGCCGCAAGGGAGTGGGTGGGAGCGCCCGGCGTAGGACGCCAGCGAGCAGCCGCCAATGCCGCAGGCAACTTCCACACCTGACCGGGCGCGTGGGGCTTACGCCGTGCGGCGGCGGAGGGTTGCTGCACCGAGTCCCAACGCAGCCAGGATGAAGGCGAGCACAATCAAGGCGTCAGCGCCCGCCCCGGAGCCGAAGCCATTGCCTTGGGCAACGCTTGTGACGGCGTCGACGGCGTAGGACAGGGGGAGCACGTCGCTGATCGCGTGCAGGACGCCGGGGAGCTGGTCGCGGGGTACGAGTAGGCCGCAGAGCAGGATCTGCGGGATCATCACGGCCGGCATCATCTGGACCGCCTGGAACTCGGTCGCCGCGAACGCGCTGGCGAACAGGCCGAGCGCCGTACCGAGGACGCCGTCGAGGACCGCGACCACGCCGAGCTGCCAGGCAGCGCCCTGGATGTCCAGGTCCAGTGCGTAGAGCGCGATCGACACGACCACAACGGCTTGGACGACGGCGATCAGCGCGAAGGCCAACGCATACCCGAGCAGGAAGTCGAGCTTGCCCATCGGCATCGTGAACAGTCGTGAGAGCGTGCCGGTGGAGCGTTCCCGCAGCGTCGCGACCGAGGTGACGACGAACATGATGATGGACGGGAACACCGCGAGCAGCGGCCCGCCGACCCGGTCGAAGGTGTCGGGCGAGTCCGTGAACATCCACCACATCAAGCTGACCAGCAACGCCGGCAGCACGATCAACATCGCTACGGTGCGGTGGTCGCGGCGCAACTGGGCGAGGACCCGCGCAGCGACCGCGAAGGTGACTCGGAGCGTCATCGCGCACCTGCCTTCCGCTCGATCAGGGTGAGGAACACTTGCTCGATGTCGTCCGTGCCGACCGAGTCGAGCAGGGCTTGTGGGGTGTCGTCCGCGAGCAGGTCGCCGTCGCGCATCAACAGCAGCCGGTCGCAGCGGCTCGCCTCGTCCATCACGTGACTGGAGACGAGCAGTGTCGCGCCGGCGTCGGCGAGCTCGTGGAAGAGGTTCCACAGATCGCGCCGCAGCACCGGGTCCAGACCGACGGTCGGTTCGTCGAGGACGAGCAACTCCGGACTGCCGAGCAGCGCCGCGGCGAGCGAGGCCCGGGATCGCTGGCCGCCGGACAACCGGTCCACGCGTACGTCGGCATGCGAATGCAGATCCACCGCGTCGATGACCCGATCCACGTCCTCGGCCGGCACACCGAGTACGGCGGCGAAGAAGCGCAGGTTCTCGGTGACACTCAGATCCCCGTACACGCTGGGCTCCTGGGTGACATACCCGATCCGGCCGCGCAGTTTGGGTGCCCCGGCGGGCAGATCGAGTACGACGACGTCGCCGGTCACCTTGGCCTGGAGACCGACGATCGCCCGGATCAGCGTCGTCTTGCCGCAGCCGGACGGCCCGAGCAGCCCCGTTACGGTCCCGGCCCGGAGATCGAACCCGACCCCGTGCAGGACCTCGCGGTCGCCGCGCTCCACCACGACATCCCGGCAACTCACCGCGTTTTTCATCATGTGATGAATTTAGCTCGCAACGCATCGCCTTGGCAAGAGCAGAATCGCCTTGGCAAGAGCGAAGGGGTTCAGGTCACGCCGTGACCGGCGACCGAACTCAGTGACTCCAGGTCCGGGTCGCCGTACCGCTGCCGGAGAGCGCCGAACGCGATGACCTTGTCCACGCCCCAGCGGCCGACCGCGTCGGCATACGTGTCGCCGGACACGAACACCGGCGGTGTCCGCTTGCTATGGAACTTGTCGGCGTACATGACGAGTTCCTCCTCGGGCGAGCCGGGGATGTAGTCGTCGATCGGGATGGGCAGCGACTGCCGCCGTACGTCGTCACGCGTGATGCCGACGCCGGTGTGCCGGGAGCAGAACCGGCTGATCTCATCCGGAAAGCCGAGGTCCCGCAGGAGTTCGTGCCCGAGTACGCCGTGCCGGACGTAGCCGAGCGTGTCGAGTTCGCCGTCTGGGGTGTAGAGCCGATAGACACCGACGTCGTGCAGGAGGGCACCGGCGCGCACCAGGTCGCCATCGAGATCCCAACGCCCAAGAAACTGTTCGGCGATCCGGCAGACGAGTTCGCAGTGGGAGTGGACGGACTCAAAGGCTTCGCGGGTGGGGGCGTGATCGCGATGCAGGGCACGGATCTCGCGATCGGTGGGGATGCGCATCAACTGAGGTACTGCTCGATCGCCGGCGTGATGCGGTCGACGAGCGTGGCGACGTCGGTGGAGGCGACGGGCTCGAGTTCGACCACGTAGCGCACCAGCGCCAGGCCGATGAGTTGCGTCGCGATCAGGGTGACGCGGAGCTTGGCATCGGGCACGCCGAGAACCTGGGAGACGGGTTCGAGGATCATCTTGGTGATGCCCTCGCGCATCAACCGGGCGACCTCGTCGCTGGTGACGACACTGCGCAGCATGGCTTTCATCCGCTGCTGTCCCTCGTCCGACTCCCAGACACCGAGGAAGATCGTGACGATGCGCCGGCCGAGTTCGTCGCGCGGTCCGTCGAGGATGCCCGCCGCCACTTGCCGGGGATCGATCGGGAGTGCCATCGCCTCGATGAACAGCGAGTCCTTGCTGTCGAAGTAGTGGTGCACGAGCGCAGCGTCCACGCCGGCCTCGCGGGCGATCGCGCGGATCGAGGTGGCGGCGAAACCCTTGTCCGCAAAGGATTCCCGGGCCGCACGCAGGATCTCGCCACGGGTGTCAGGTCCACCAGGACGACGACCGGGCCGTCCGTTCCCCGCCGGACGACCGGCATCCGGCTTCGCCGTACCTCCGGAGGCCGATCGCGTCATGTGGTGAGCTCCGAGATCTCTCCTTCGGGGGTGACGGCGAAGGAGGACCTCCGGGAGGTGCGGACGAAGTGTTTACGGGTGAACTCGAGCGACTCGACCAGGTCGACCTCGCGTTCGGACCGGCTGGTCGTGCGGCGGGTGTTGATCTCGATGATGATGTGACCGCGGAAGTTCTGGTTCGCCAGGCCGTTCAGCAGATCCGCGGCCCGCTGGGTGCCGCGTCCCGGCACCAGGTGCTCGTCCTTGGCCGAGCCGGTGCCGTCGGTCAGGTGGATGTGGGTGAGGCTCTTACCCATCGTCGCCGCGAGCTCGACACAGTCCTGCTCGGCCGTCGACGAGTGCGACAGGTCCAGGGTGGTGTGCGCGTAGTCCTGCTCGGTCGGGTCCCAGCTCGGTGCGTACGCCTGCAATCCCCTGCCCGGCGCACGCCACGGGTACATGTTCTCGACCGCGAAGATCACCCCGGTCTCTTCCTCCAGTCGCGCGATCCCCTCGACGAAGCCGCGGGCGTAGTCCCGCTGCCAGCGGAACGGCGGGTGGACGACGACCACGTCGGCACCGAGCTGCTTCGCGGCCTCGGCACTGCGCTCGAGCTTGTCCCACGGATCAGTACCCCAGACTCGCTGCGTGATCAGCAGACACGGCGCGTGGATCGCCAGCACCGGCAGCTGGTGGTAGTCGATCAGTCGCTCGATCGCGTCGATCTGGGTGCTCAGCGGGTCGATGCCGACCATCACCTCGACCCCGTCGTACCCGAGCCGGGCAGCCAGCTCGAACCCGCTCGCCGTCGACTCGGGGTAGACAGAAGCGGTCGACAGGCCGATCCGGGCGGTCTTGCTGGTGTTCATCTGCTGCCTTCGCGGTGGTTCGTCAGGGGTGGTGCTTCATCGGGGTTCCAACTGGTCGAGCCGGGACAGGATGACACCTTCCCGCAACGCCCACGGACAGACCTCCAGTCCGGGCAGGTCGAACAGGTCCATCACCGCGTCCGCGACCATCGCGCCGGCGAGCAGCTGTGACGACCGCCCGGCCGACACCCCGGGCAGCTCGGCCCGCTCGGCGGCGGACATCTTGGTCAGCTTCGGCATCCAGTCGGCCAGGTCGTCCCGGTCCAGTCCGCGCGGCACGTACGGACCGTCGTCGGACGGTGCCGCGCCGCAGATCCGGGCCAGCGACCGGAACGTCTTGCTGGTGGCGACCGCGCGCTGCGGCTTACCGGCCCGCAACACGGTGCCGGCCACGTCGGCCATCTCGATCCGGATCCGCTTCCGCAGTGCCCGGACCTCGTCCTTGTCCGGCGGGTCGGTGGTCAGCCCCTCGCGGGTCAGCCGGCCGGCGCCGAGCGGGACCGACACCGCGACGGTCGGCTCCTCGTCGGATCCGGCGGCGATCTCCAGCGAGCCGCCGCCGATGTCGAACACCGCCAGCCGGCCCGAGGACCAGCCGAACCAGCGTCGTACGGCGAGGAAGGTCAGCCGCGCCTCGTCCTCACCGGTCAGCACCTGCAGATCGACCTCGGTCTGCTTGCGGACCCGGTCGAGCACCTTCTCACCGTTCGGAGCCTCGCGCAGCGCGGAGGTGGCGAACGCCAGCACCGACTGGCACCCCTTGTCCTCGGCCAGCTCGGCGGCTTCGGTGATGAACGAGACCAGCTCGTCGGCCCCGGACTCGGCGATCTTGCCGTCCTTGTCCAGGTGCTCGGCCAGCCGCAACTCGGTCTTGTGCGAGTACGCCGGCAGTGGCGCGGCACCGCGATGTGCGTCCACCACGAGCAGGTGGACGGTGTTGGATCCCACGTCGAGTACGCCGAGCCGCATACCCTCACGCTACTGGACAGGCGTAACGCCAGCGCGTTCCGGAGTCTTCGTTCACGTTTGGGCGGTGAAGGCGCGTACGCTTTCCAGGTGCCTGAGGTTTCTCTCGACTTTCCCCGCGCCTGGGTCGAGTTCATCGACCCGGAAGACCCCGATCAGGTGTTCCGTTGCGACCTGACCTGGCTGACGTCCAACTGGAGCTGCATCTTCGGCGGTGGCTGCCGCGGCATCTACAAGGGCCGGCCGAACGACGGCTGCTGCACCCTCGGGGCACACTTCTCCGACGATGACGACGAGAAGCGGGTGAAGACGTACGTCAAGGAGCTGACCAAGGAGGACTGGCAGTTCCGCAAGGAGGGCCGGAAGAACGGCTGGGTCGAGACCGACGACGACGGTGATCGCAAGACCCGGGTCTGGGAGGGCGCCTGCATCTTCCTGAACCGGACGGACTTCCCCGGCGGTGGCGGCTGCGCGCTGCACGGGCTGGCCCTGAAGAAGGGCGTGCACTTCGTCGAGACCAAGCCCGACGTGTGCTGGCAGCTCCCGATCCGCCGTACCTTCCGCGAGGTCGAGCGCCCGGACGGTACGACGTACACGGAAGTCGGGATCGGCGAGTACGACCGGCGCGGCTGGGGTCCGGGTGGACACGACCTGGACTGGTACTGCACCGGTAACACCGAGGCCCACATCGCCGTCGAGGCCGTCTTCGAGTCCAGCAAGGTCGAGCTGCAGACCCTGATGGGCCACAAGGGGTACGACGTACTCGCCGCGTACTGCCGTGAGTACCTGGAAGCCGGCCGGCTTCTGCCGCACCCAGCCTCTAAGTGATCTTCCCGTTGTCGACGAGCCAGCCGATCGCTTCCAGGGTGGCCTCGAGCGGCGAGTAACGCGGACGGAAACCGAGCAGTCGCGCCGCTTTCTCCATCGAGCAATGCGGGCTGTGTGCGATGTGGTCGTACGTGGCAGCCGCATCGCCCTCGGACACGGTCTGTCGCCACTCCTCCCAGGGCAGGAAGGCCAGCCGCGCCTCCTGTCCGAACGATCCGGCGACGCCCTCGGCGTACCCACGCAGTGTCATCGCGCCTTCGGCGACGGCGTGGAAGCTCTCGCCGATCGCGACCGAGCGGTTCCGTAGCGCGGCGAGGAACATGCCTGCTACGTCAGCGGCGTGCACGTGCTGGATCGTCTCCAGGCCGAGGTTCGGCAGGGTCAACTCGTCGCCGCGAGCAAGCTTCTCGAACACGCCGAGGTCGAGGTTGGCCGCCGGGTTGATCGGCGTCCAGCCGGGACCACTGATGTGCCCGGGATGGATCAGCGTGGCTGGGAGCCCGTCGCGACGGGCGCGGTCCAGCAGATAGGTCTCGATCGCAGCCTTGTTGATGCCGTAGTCGCCGAAGGGCCGGCGCGGCGCGTCTTCGCGGGTCGGCACGGTCGCACTCGGACCGTGCACCCAGATGGTGCCGCAGTGCAGCAGGTGCTGGATCTTCCCGCGCACCGCCTCGGCGAGCTGGCGGGCGCTGTCCTCGGTGAAACAGATCAGGTCGATGACGACATCGGGCTGCAGGTCGGCGACGCGCGTACCAAAGGTGCCCTCGGCATCCTCCGCGGCGCGATCGACCTGGATCATCCGCACCCGGCTCCAGGCACCGTTCGACTGGTACGGCGACCGCTCGCCACGACTGAGGACGACGACCTCGTGCCCGAGCCGGACCAGCTCGGGAACGAGGTACGTACCGATATGACCGGTGCCACCGACGACAACTGTGCGCATGGCTACTCAGCCTAGTGCGGCGTCACGACACTCATCGAGACGCGCTGCGCGATGACACGGCGGCGCCGGGTCGGGATCTTGAGCAGCGGGTTGACGACGCCCCAGGCAGCGCCCTTGCAGACCAGCTCCTTGTAGACGGCTGCGATCCGCCCGGTCAGGGCCGCCCGGACGGCGCGGTCGTCGGTGGTGACGTACTGGACCACGCCGTCCTTTCGGCCCAGCGAGATGCACTGGTTGAAGTAGGCCAGCGGCGCGTGCGGGAGCTTCCCACCGGTCAGCCGCGCCGCAATCGTGTCGGCGGCCTGCCACGCCATCGGCGTACCCGAAGCGCAGGACATCCGCAGCGGCTTGTCCTTCGCCCCCATCGCGAATGCTGCATCGCCGATCGCATAGACGTCCGGGTGCGAGACCGAGCGCATCGTCCCGTCCACGACGATCCGCCCGGTGTCGGTCAACTCCAGGGTGGTCGCGGCCGCGATCGGGTGCACCGCGAAACCGGTGGTCCAGACGGTGACCGACGAGGTGATCGACCCTTCGGCGGTGAGTACGGCGTCGGCCTCGACACCGGTCACGGTGGCGTTCTCGTGGACCGTGATCCCGAGTCGCGCGGCGACCTTCCGGAGGTGGGCCTGCGCCTTCGGCGCGAGCCAGCCGCCGAAACCGCCCCGGTCGACGAGTGCCACCTTGAGGTCCGGGCGGGCCTCGGCGATCTCGGTCGACGCTTCCAGCCCGGTGAGGCCGCCACCGACGACGGTCACGGTCTCACCGTTGCCCAGTTCCGCCAGCCGTTCGCGGAGTCTCAGGGCGCCGGGGCGACTCGCGATCTGGTGCGCGTGCTCAGCTACGCCGGGGACGCCGTTGTCGTTCCAGCGGCTGCCGAGCGCGTACACGAGGGTGTCGTACGCCAGCTCCTCGGCGCCTTCATCGTCGACGACGGCGACGGTCTTGCGGTCGGCGTCGACTGCGGTCACGCGGGCGATCCGGATCTCGACGCCGGTGCCCGCGAACATCGCGGCGAGCGGGCGCGGCGTGAGGTCCTGTCCGGTGGCGAGCTGGTGCATCCGGACCCGCTCGACGAAGTCCGGCTCGGCGTTCACGAGAGTGATGGCGACGTCCTCGGTGCGCAGTCGCCGGGCGAGCCGCCCGGCCGCGATGGCTCCGCTGTAGCCGGCCCCGAGGACGATGATGCGGTGCTTCATATCTGTACTCCTGTCTCCCATGGTTTCGCCCCTTGAACCGGATGGCCGGGCGATTCCTGACAGGAATGCGCTGTGAAGCAGCTCACAGGAAAGCGCGGAAGACAGGTTCCCCGTGATCGGTGGCCGCCCACAGCGCGGTCGCCCGTTCGAGCTTGTCGGGGTTGACCTGGTTGCGGAACGCGGCGATGCCGTCGCCGGTGACCTCCAGGCACATGATGCCGACGACCCGGCCGTCCACGACCGCCACGACGGCGGGGTCGCCGTTGGCGGTCCAGGCGTAGATCTCGGGAGCGCCGCCGATCGCGTCCAGCTTGGCCGTGCTGGGTTTGAACAGGCGCCACAGGAACTTCGCCACCGTGACAGCGCCCTCGAACGCCGTGGCGCGGGCCGGAACCTTCCCGCCGCCGTCGCCGATCGAGAGGGCGTCCGCGGTGAGCAGGCCCACCAGCGGCTCGACCCGCCCGCTGGTGGCGGCCGCGAGGAACTCCTCGACGATCCTCCGGGCGGCGGCCTCGTCGACCTCGGTGCGGGCCTTGCCGGCCGCGACGTGTTTCCTGGCCCGGTGGAAGGTCTGCTGGCTGGCGGCCTCGGTGAGGTCGAGGATCCCGGCGATCTCCCGGTGCGAGTAGTCGAAGGCCTCCCGCAGTACGTAGACCGCGCGTTCGTTCGGGGAGAGGCGTTCCATCAGCGTGAGGACCGCGTAGGACACCGACTCACGCTGCTCGGCGGTGTCGGCCGGGCCGAGCATCGGGTCCCCGGCGAGCAGCGGCTCGGGAAGCCATTGACCCACGTAGGTCTCGCGCCGTGCCCGCGCGGAGGTGAGCTGGTTCAGGCACAGGTTGGTGAGCACCTTCGTCAGCCAGGCCGCAGGGACCTCGATCCGGTCGGCGTCGGTGGCCTGCCAGCGCAGGAACGTCTCCTGCACTGCGTCCTCGGCCTCGACCGCGGAGCCGAGCAGGCGGTAAGCGATGGCCTCGAGGCGGGGCCTGGAGGCCTCGAACAGGTCGACATCGCTCACCGGGAGGGACATGCCTCGATCCTAAGCGGCGCGGCGACGCGACACCCCCGGGTCCGCGACTGTCGGTGACGGGGGCCAGAATGACTGCCATGCGTCTGGATCATCTGTCGTACGCGTGCGGGCCCGATGGTTGCCGTGCAACGCTCGAGCGGTTGTCCGCGCTACTGGGTGCCGAGTTCGTCGACGGCGGGGTGCACCCGCGCTTCGGCACGGTGAACCACATCCTGCCGCTGGAGAACGACCGCTACATCGAGGTCGTCGACGTCCTCGACCACCCGGCCTCCGACAAGGCGCCGTTCGGTCAGGCGGTGCGCGCCCGCAAGGAACTCGGCGGCGGCTGGCTCGGCTGGGTGGTGGCCGTCCGCGACATGGAGCGGATGGAGAAGCGCCTCGGCCGGGAGGCGGTGCCCGGCAACCGGCACCGGCCGGACGGGGTGAACCTGACCTGGCGGCAGATCGGCGTGAAGGGCCTGATGGCCGACCCGCAACTGCCGTTCTTCGTGCACTGGGACGACCTCGGCGAGCACCCGTCGGTCGGCGGCAACGGCGTCAAGCTGACCGCCCTGGAGATCGCCGGCGACCCACACCGGGTCACCGACTGGATCGGCCACCCGGCCGACCACCTGCTCGACGACCTGGACGTCGACTGGCGCCCCAACGGCCAGCCCGGCCTCGTCTCCGCCGTGTTCGAGACCCCGAACGGCGCAGTTCGGCTGTAAACCCGGTCGAGGGCCTGGAGAGCCGTCGGCCAGATCGACGCACTCCTCGCCTAGTGGATGTTCTCGAGATCGGCGAGTGAGGTCTCGAGGTGGCCGAGCAGCCGCTGCAGATGCGGGACCGTCCGGCGGCAGCCGACCAGGCCGAAGTGCAACTGGTGGTCGTAGCTGGTCACGCTGATGTTCAGCGCCTGCCCGTTCAGCACGATCGACGCCGGGTACATGCCGAGCAGGCGCGACCGGTTCCAGTACAGCGGACTCTCGGCCGGGCCAGGCACGTTGGAGATGACCAGGTTGTACGGCGGCGTCGTACGGCCGGCGACTCCGGGCAGGATGGCCGCGGGGCCGGCGACACCGAAGCCGAGGGCGCCGATCATCAGGTTCTGCAGCGGGCTGAGTGCGGACAACACACCCTTGCTGTAGCTGGTCGACGTCATGATGCGGCGGATCCGGCGGTCCGGGTCCGCCTCGTCGGTGGCGAGGTCGGCGATCAAGGTGCTCAGCGAGTTCCCACCACCGGGTGCTTCGGAGCTTCCGCGCAGCGAGACCGGGACCATTGCCGTCAACGCCTTGTCCGGCAGGGCGTTCAGCTCGAGCAGATAGTTGCGCAGGGCACCTGAACACATCGCCAGCATCACGTCGTTGAGGGTCGCGCCGGTGATCGCGCGAACCTTCTCCAGCCGCTCGATCGGCCACGACTGCGCGGCGAACCGGCGGGCCCCGGTGATCGATTGGTTGAAGATCGTCCGCGGTGCCTGGAACGGCACCGTCGAATGCAGCAGGCTCTTCAACCCGACCGGCGTGAGGCCGGCCAGATCGGCCAGCAGCCGGCCCGCAGTCCCCGGCATGCGGGCGACCGTCGTCAGCAACCCGTCGGCAGTCCCGGACGACTCGGCAGCCGCCGGCAGGGCGAAGGTCGCGGGCATCCCGGTGCGGGCCGGGTCGGTGGTCAGAGTGTCCTGCATCCAGCGCAGTGCGGTCACGCCGTCGATCATCGAGTGGTGGACCTTGCTGTAGAGCGCGAACCGGCGACCCTCCACACCCTCGATCAGCTGCATCTCCCACAGCGGCCGGCGCCGGTCCAGCTGCGTGCCGTGCAGCCGGCTGGTGAGCTCGAACAACTCCCTGAACCGCCCCGGCCGCGGCAGCGCCGACAACCGCACGTGGTACTCGAGATCGATCTCGTCGTCCTGCTCCCAGGACCAGTACCCGAAGTCGAGCGCCCGGTTCCGGACCCGGCGGCCGAACAACGGATTGACCGAAGGCGCCGCGACCATCTCGTGGTAGAGCCGTGACAGGTAGTCCCGGGAGCCTTCGGGGAACACGTGGTCCCGGCCGGCCCCCTCGGGCAGCTCGAACAGCATCAGCCCGCCGACATGCATCGCCTGTTCGCGCGTCTCGCCGAGCAAGAACATCGCATCCAGCGGCCCCACCGCGGTCATGGGGCCTCCCGGCCTGGACTGAGGAGTGGAGGGAGCGCAGCGACCGGAGCGACGAGGGAAGGCCGGGAGTCAAAGCCCCATGACCCGCCGCGCCGGAGGCGTGGCATCAATACGGTCATTCGTCCTCCCGCTCCCGACCAGGTCCCGGCACTTCATCGTCGCCGCCGGGATCGAGGTCGTCTACACCTCCCCAACACCCTTCACCCAGATTTGGTGACCGCCTCAGCAACTGAAGCGACAACTGTCGGACGTCGGGTGCCGCGGGTCAGTCGAGGGGGCGGTAGTTGACGCCGATGGCCTCGATCCGGGCCAGGTGCGGGCGGAGCCGGGTGAGGAACTCGTCGTACGACGTCTTGGGCGAGCCCCAGGCGCGTTCGGCGAAGGCGGACAGCCGCGGCAGCAGCATGTAGCCGACCTGCTCCGGGCCCTCCATGTACTCGGTCCAGATCTGGCACTGGGTGCCGACGATGCGGGCCTCCTCCTCGGCGGAGAGACCGGCCGGGATCACCTCGAAGTCGTAGACCTTCTCCAGCGGGATGAAGTTGCCGATCGCGAGCGGCTCGGTCTTCGGGTCGCCCTGGTAGTAGTCGAAGTACACCGACTCGCACGGCGCCATCACGGTCTCGTGGCCGGCCTTCACGGCGATCTCGCCACGCTCGGCGCTCCGCCAGGCCATGATGACCGCGTCCTTCGGGCAGTCGGTCTCGACCATCTCGTCCCAGCCGACCAGCCGGCGACCCTCCTCGGCGAGCACCTCCGCGACCTGCGCGGTGAACCAGCCCTGCAGCTGCCCGGCCTCGGTCAGCCCGAGCTCGGCCTGCCGCTTCTGCGCTGCGTCCGCCTCGGTCCACTGGACCGACGGGCACTCGTCGCCGCCGAGGTGGATGTACGGGCTGGGGAAGATCTCCAGCACCTCACGCAGCACGGTCCGGACGAACTCGACCGTCTCGTCGTTGACGTTCAGGACGTCGTCGCTGATACCCCAGATCTGCCGGACCCCGAGCTGGGTGTCCGGGAAGTTGCCGAGCTCCGGGTACGCCGCGATCGCGGCCTGCATGTGACCCGGCAGGTCGATCTCCGGGACCACGGTGATCCCCCGCTCGGCGGCGTACGCGACGATCTCGCGCAGGTCGTCCTTGGTGTAGAACCCGCCGTGCCGCTGGCCGTCGTACTCGAACTCGGTCTGGTGGTGGGTCATCTTGCCGACCATCGACTGGTCCCGCCAGGCGCCGATCTCGGTGAGCCTCGGGTACGCGTCGATCTGGACCCGCCAGCCCTGGTCGTCGGTGAGGTGCAGGTGCAGCACGTTCAGCCGGTGCAGGGCGATCACGTCGAGCACCTTGAGGACGAAGTCCTTCGGCATGAAGTGCCGGGCGACGTCGAGCATCATCCCGCGCCAGCCGAACCGCGGCGCGTCCGCGATCCGGACGGCCGGCACCGCGACCTTGCCGTCCTCGGCCGGTACGGCGGCATCCAGCAGCTGCTCGTAGGTCGTCTCGGCGTGCCGGAGCGCATCCTCGGAACCGGCCGAGAGCCGAGCACCGTCCGGAGTCACGTCGATGCGGTACTCGGTCTCACCGAGGTTCTCCACCACCGTCCGGACCGCGTCGGCCGCCGGATCCTCACTGATCCACTGACCTTCGGTGACGGTGAGTTCGCGCGGGGCAGGGACGATCGCGATGTCGGGCATCCGGACTCCAAGGAAGGATCGAATTACGTCAGAACGATCCTATAAGCGGGAATCGACCGACGTCTATGTTCGGAAGTGCGTACAACTCGATTGCTGAGAACGTTGCCGAACATCCAGAATCAACCTGCCTTCCCGGTCAGGTTGATGAGAGGGTGTGCCCGTGGCCACCGACCAGCGACCTGCCGATCTACAGCGGACGACACTGCAGGTCCTGGTGGCCAGCAACGCAATGGGCGGGGTGGCGACGGCCAGTGGGTTCGCGGTGGCCGGTCTGCTGGCGGAGAACGTCTCGGGGTCGACCTCGCTGGCCGGACTGGTAGCCACGTCGACCACTCTGGGTGCTGCGCTGCTCGCCGTACCGCTGGCTCGGATGGCACGGTCGCATGGTCGTCGCGTGTCGTTGTCGACCGGCTACTTGATCGCCTTCGCCGGTGCACTTCTCACCATCGTCGCGGCCCAGGTTGGTTCACTCGCCCTGCTGCTGTTCGCCGGGTGTCTCTTCGGTAGCGGCTCGGCGTCCAACCTGCAGTCCCGGTACGCCGCGACCGACGCTGCCGAACCGGACCGCGTCGCCCGCTCCCTCGCCATCGTCGTCTGGGCCACCACCGTCGGTGTGGTCATCGGCCCGAACCTGACCGGAATCGGCGGCACGCTCGGTACGTCGCTCGGCCTCTTGGCGCTCGCCGGCCCGTACATCTTCTCCGTGTTCGCGTTCGGCATCAGCGTGGCCACAGTGTGGTTCGGCCTGCGCCGACTGCACCAGGTCACGCCCAGGGTGAAGCTGGAGAGGCAGCCACTCGCGGCCACCTTCCGTCTGGTCATGGCCATCCCACACGCCCGGCTCGGCCTGCTGTCCATCGCAACTGCTCACGCGGTGATGGTCGGAGTGATGTCGATGACGTCGGTTCACCTGACACACCACGGCGCCTCGTTGACGATCGTCGGCTTCGTCCTGAGCGGTCACGTCGCCGGCATGTTCGCCCTGTCCCCGCTGACGGGCTGGATGGCCGATCGCCTCGGCCGCATCCCCACCATCGGCATCGGCCTCGGAGTACTGGCCATCGCGATGACCCTCGCGGCACTCGCACCCGACGACGCGCACAGCCTGACCGGGTTGGCCCTGTTCCTGCTGGGCCTCGGCTGGTCCGCCTGCCTGGTCGCCGGATCCACCCTGCTGTCCCGTTCGGTCCCCGAGGACATCCGCACGTCAGCGCAGGGTCTCTCCGACCTCACCATGGGCGCGCTCGCCTCGATCGCCGGCATCGCCTCCGGCCCGGTCCTCGCCTACTTCGGCTTCCACTGGCTCGCGGTCGGCTGCGGCCTGCTCCTCGTCCCGGTCGCGATCCTCGCCGCGGTCACACCCCAACGCTTGCCTCAGACAACATAAGTGACGGACCGGGCGCCGGGCTGGGTCGACCACCAGCGACAGGTGCTCGGAGAGCTCGATCCAGCCCCAGGCCACGACCTGGCCGTCGTCCTCCCACAGCGCCGTCCGCCAGGTGTCCTCCCGGCCGAGCATCGAGGTGCGCTCCCAGGCGAGGTCGCCGATGTGCAGGCGGGACCGCTCACTCCAGGTCCGCTGGACCAACTCCTGCATTGCCCGCAGGTCCTCGGGACCCGCGTAGTCACGTCGCCGCATCCCGCAGACTGTACGGCCATGGCCCGGTCGGGCCGGCAGCTATGGTCTAGCGATGTGAGCATCGCGGACGGTGGGATCCCGAGTCCCAATATCTGGCAGCACCCGAAGGTGTACGAGGTCGAGAACCGGGCGGTGGACCCGGACGGGGTGATCGAACCGGCCATGCGGGCGATCCGGGACTGGGCCGGGACGACGGTGCTCGACATCGGGTGCGGGACCGGGTTCCACCTGCCGATGTTCGCCGCGACCGCGACCCGGGTGATCGGCGTCGAACCCCATGGCGCGCTGGCCGAGGCGGCGCGGCGTCGTACTGGACGTCTGGGCAATGTCGAGGTGCGGCAGGGTACGGCGCAGCGGTTGCCGGTGCCGGATGCGTCGATCGACGTGATGCACGCGCGGTGGGCGTACTTCTTCGGGCCGGGCTGTGAACCGGGTCTGGCCGAGCTGGACCGGGTGATGCGGCGCGGCGGAACCGCGTTCGTGATCGACAACGACGGCAGCCGGTCGACATTCGGTCGCTGGTTCAGTGCGGCGTACCCGATGATCCAACCGCCCGTGGTGGAACGGTTCTGGACCGCGCGCGGCTGGCACCGGACGCAACTGGACATGGGCTGGCGGTTCGAGAGCCGGGCGGACTTCGAGGCGGTGGTCCGGATCGAGTTCACCCCGGCCGACGCCGAGCGGATCATCGCCTCCCATCCCGGTGCCGAGGTCGACTACGCGATCAACCTGTGGAGCCGAACCTTCTGAACATCTTCTGAAACGGCGCGCGGCGACGGCTGCGAGCGGACCTCGGCCCCCATAGGGTTGACGGACCACTCGACGGGGCCACTGGGGAGGCGCCAGCCACGGATGGACGGACTGCTGCTCGAAGGAATACCTGGTCTGCCGGAGAAAGTTCTGATCGAGGTAGGTGAGCAGCGAGCCCTGGTGATGCCCACCGCCGCCGCGGCCCGCCACCTGGCCGACCTGGTGATCGGCGTGGAGGATCCGCCGGACGGTGCAGTGGTCAAGACCGGCGGTGCGGTTCGGCTGGTGCCTGCCGAAGGCGGACTGCTTCCACACCTGACTGTGCTCGGCAATGTGATCCACGGGCACACCGTGGCTCACCGCGTGACCCGTCAGGCCGCCAAGGAGCTCAGCACCCAGACAGCGAAGTGGTGCGGCTTGGAGGACGTACAGGCCCGCTACCCGCACGAGATCACGCCGGGCCGTCGTCGACTGGCCGGTGTGGCCAGAGCACTCCGTGCAGACCCGCGGGTGATCGTGCTGGAAGACGCCGGCGGCCTGCCGACCTGGGGATCTCTCTTGAGCCTCCAGTCCAATCCCGAACTCAAGAGAGCCGCACTGTTGCTCATCACAACCGACGCTGGGCGTACGACGGGCTTCGGCGATGACGAGTAGTCGTCGGGCGTTCCTGGGGGCAGCAACGACGCTCTTGGTCGCGGGGTGTTCGAGTGATGTCCTCGGCCTGCGTCGCAGTGTGCGCGTTGCGGTGAGCTGGAGCGGCCAGGAGTTGCGGGCGTTCCACGACGTCCTCGACGGCCTCGGCAAGCTGGACTACCCGGTGGAGGTCGTACCACTCGGCGACGACATCTCCACGGCCTTCGGCGCGCGCTCTACTCGCCGGCCGGACATCGTGATGCTGCCGCAGCCCGGACTGGTCCCCCGGCACCTCCACAACCTCGAGCCCATCCCGAATGACCTTGCTGATCGTGGACGAGCCCATCTGTGGGCTGAACTCTTGGTTCACGACGGGACGACGTACGGGGTGCCGTTCAAGACGGCACACAAGTCTGCGGTCTGGTACCGCCCTTCGGTGTTTCAGGAGGTCGGCGTACAGCCGCCACGGCTCTGGTCGGAGTGGCTTGAAGTCAACCGATCGCTGTCTCTTGCCGGCGTCCGGCCGCTGTCATTGGCTGCCGGGGATGGCTGGGTGCTCACCGACTTCTTCGAGAACGTTCTGCTCGGCATAGCGCCTGCTGTCTATTCAGCACTCGCGACAGCCGACGACCCACGGCCGTCACGCGAGCCGCAGATCGCTGCCGCGCTTCGGTTGCTGGGGACGATGTGGTCGGCGCCGGAAGCACTGGCAGGTGGTGTGGATCGGTCGCTCGTGCAGCAGTTCCCTGATGCAGTCGTCGAGGTCTTCGGACACCGCAGAGCAGCCATGGTGCTGGCTTCCGACTTCGCAGAGCCTGTGGTGCGGTCGTTCGCCGCCGACCCTGACGACGTCGGCCTCTTCACCTTCCCACCACTCGCGCCGGGTGCGGCAGCGCCTGTCGTCGTGGCCGGTGACGTGATGGTGCTGCCGAAACCTACGTCTGACGACGCCCTCGATCTGGTACGACGACTTGCCGCACCAACAGCTGTGGATCCGTGGATCAAGGAGGGCGGGTTCCTGGTCGACGGACGCGTGTCCGGCTACTCCCCCGAGCTCACCAGGCTTGCCGAGCAGTTGTCCGGGCCGGGCGGACTGCTGCAGTTCGACCTGTCCGACCGACTGGGACGACTCGGAGACATCAATGGGCTGTGGCGAGTCCTCACCGACTTCCTCGTCCGTATCGGCGACCGCGGCAGTCACGTCGTACCGGACGCTGTGGACGCGGCGATGACCGAACTGCGGGCGGTGGAGGGCTGATGGGCTTGCAGAGCAACGGCCTGTCGCTCGAGGTCGTCGGCCGCGAGGTGAGCGGTCGCCCGGTGCCCGGCAAGCCACGCCGGCCGTCGGGCCCCTATCTGCTCGGCCTGCCGGCGTTGCTGTTGAGCTGTCTGCTGTTGATCCCGATCGGGGTGACGGTGGTCGCGGCATTTCGGACACCGAGCGGTTTCGGGTTCGGGAACTTCGCGGTGATGGGCGATCCGGACGCATTACGGGCCGTGGGCAACAGTCTGATCTGGGTCGCGGTCGCGTTCGGACTGGTGGTGGTCGGGTTCTTCCTGGCCCTGTTGAGTTATCGGCTGCCCGGACTCACGTCGTTCCTGCAGCCGGCGCTGGTGATCCCGTTCGCGGTGTCGGTGCTGGTGTCGGGTGCGACCTTCCGGCTGATCTTCGACCCGGCACCCGAACGCGGCACCGTGACGGCGGTCTGGACGTCCCTGTTCGGGGAGAGCCCGGTCTGGCTCGGTCCCGGCCTGGTCTGGCTCGTCCTGGTGTCCGCCTTCGGCTGGACCTGGCTCGGGTACGTCGTCTCGTTGTTCCGTGCCGGTCTGGACGCGATACCCGACGACGTGAGCCGCACGATCGCCGCGGAAGGTGTCACCGGGTGGCGGCGGCTGTTCGCGTTGGAGATCCCGCTGCTCCGGCCGATCACCGGTGTGGTGACGCTGACCCTCGTGATCGCAGCAGTCCGGGTCTTCGACCTGGTGCTGATCGTCGTACCTGGGCCCATGCAGCGCTCTGCCGACGTACTCGGTCTGAACTGGTGGCGTGCCACGACGACGGGCGACGACTCGGGTCGTACTGCGGCTCTCGGTGTGGTGCTGTTCGCGATCGTGGCTGCGGTCGGCGTGGTCGGCGTACGGGGTCTGCGTCGGCGCCGGTGGGCGATGCCGGTGACTGTGGTGACACCCGACCCGACACTGGGTCGTCCGAAGCCCAGCAAGCGAGTACGGCGTATCGGGTGGACTGTCGGCTTCGCGGTCAGCCTGGTGTGGATCCTGCCGGCTGTGGTGTTGGTTGCCACCGCGCTGCACTCTCCACGCGAGGCAGGACTGCGAGGCTGGTGGTCGTTGTCGGGCCTTGGGTTCTCGTCATTCGCTGCCGCTGCGAATGTCGGGCTGTTCCGGGCGTTGCTGTCGACGGTGCTGATCGCCGGCGCGGCAACAGCCGTGTTGCTGGTAATCGCCGTACCGACTGCCTATCTGGTCGCGTGGGGTGGGCTGCCGCAGTGGTTGGGGCGTGTGGTGACGTCTGTGTTCGTCGTGCTGGCAGTGACGCCTGTGCAGATGTACGCCGCTCCGTTGCGAGATGCGATCGGTGCGGCGGGGTTGGCCGGGTCGCGGATCGCATTGGCCTTGGTACACGCGGCTGCTGGTCTGCCGTTCGCCGTCCTGCTGTTGCGGTCTGCGTTCGCGTCGGCGCCACCTGCGTTGGTGTCCGAGGCCTTGCAGGGTCCTGCGCGACAGAGCGCCGTACTGGCGACTGTCCAGCGGACGTATCGGCCCGCACTAGTTGCTGTCGCGGTGTTGGAGTTCGCACTGGTGTGGAACGACTTCATCGTCGGCTTCCTGATCAGCGGCCCGGGTACGACGCCGTTGTCGCTGGTGTTGTGGGGTGAGGCTCGGCAGTTCTCCGCCTCGGCCGGGAGCGTCGCTGCTGCTGGTGTGGTTGCTTCCGTCGTACCCGTGGTGCTGCTGCTGACGTTCTGGCGAACAGTGGTGCGTGGACTGACTGCGGGGAGCAGACCATGAGTGGCGACGAGCGAAAGCCGGAGGACAAGCCACGTCCGAGTCGGCTGCGCGGCTACTTCTTCGGGATCAGTGCACTTGCGTCAGGTCTACTGTCGGGCCTTGCGTCCGAGCGGTTGTCGCAGAGCCTCGACAGTGGTGGCTGGGTGCGGGCGGTCGGACTCACCCTCACCATCGGCTTCGCGCTGGTCTGGGTGATCTACAACCTGCCGACGGCGTTGCGCGCGTACCGGCGATGGCGGCGTGGCGGCGTGGTCGCCGTACCGGCTCCGGAGCTCCACAGGGCAGCGGAAGAGGCCGAGACCTGGATGGTCTCGCTCGGCTCGGGTGCCGGCGGGATGGCCGCGGCGGAGTGGTTCGCACTGAACGAGTCGCGGCTGCGGGAGTTGCTGCTGACGGAGAAGGCGCGGGACGACACCGCTGACGATCTCGCCCGGATCTGCGACGCGTTGGAGGTCTGGTACCTCCGCCGGTGCGAGCCCGGTGTGCTGTTGGAGCTGGGTGAGTTCCTGGCTGCTGTTGCGGAGGCGACCGGGCGGCGTGACCTTGCGGAACTCGCTGCAGCCCGGACAGCAACGGCGTACCGGCTGATGGGTGACCTGGAGGGTGCGAGCACGCGGCTGGGCATCTCGAACAACGTGGCGACACACAGCCGTACTGCGGCCGCGTTGACGACTCGTCGCCAGGTAGAGCGAGCGTTGCTCCATCTGGAGCGGGCGGAGCAGGCGCCATCGGGCAACGATCGGGATGAGGCCGTGCTGAACGCGCGTGACCGGTTGGACGATGCGCGGCTCAATCGACCGGGTCCTGACCTCGCTGCCGAGGTGGCGATCTCCATCAACCTCGCGATCGTGCACCTGTATCAGCAGGACCCCGAGAACGCGCTCGACCACCTCCGAACAGCGGCTGCCCGTGCGACCGCGGCAGGAGACATCAGTGGCCATGCACATGCGCTTGAACTGCAGGGTGTCGCCGCCTGGATGCAACGCAGCCCGCACGAGGCCAAGGGCTGGTGGGAGCACGCCGAACACCTGTACGCCGAGATCGACGAACGCGAGGGCCGCGCGCGTTGCCTGCAGCATCTGGGGTCGGCGGAGGTCGTTGCCGGGGACTTCGAAGAAGCCCTGAAGCTGCTCAAGCGGAGTGCTCTGCTGCGTCAGTCCGAGAGCGAACTGCTGACGACGTACCTCGAGGCCGCCCGTCAGACCGGGAAGGTCCCGGAGATCAACCCCGACCCCGATCCCAACCGCACCGGCGGCTGGCTGCGCCGCCGCCTCACCCAGCTGCGGGAATACTTCGGCTGAGCCTGTGGACAGGCGTTCAGGATTTGTCGGCAGCTTCGCCTAAGTTGTTCGGCATGGCGAAGGCAGCGGGGAGCACGAAGGGGAAACCGGCGTTCGCGTGCTCGGAGTGCGGGTGGACGGCGGCGCGGTGGATCGGACGCTGTGGCGAGTGCCAGGCGTGGGGCACGGTCGCCGAGGTCGGTGCGCCCAAGGCCGCCCGGATCACGGCCGGCCCGGTGTCGTCCCCCGCGATGCCGATCGCCAAGGTGTCCGCGATCGAGGCCGAGTCCCGCCCGACCGGGATCGGCGAGCTGGACCGCGTGCTCGGCGGCGGCGTCGTACCGGGTGCGGTGATCCTGCTCGCCGGTGAGCCCGGTGTGGGCAAGTCGACGCTGTTACTGGAGGTTGCGGCGCAATCGGCTCGACGCGGTCAACGGACGCTGTACGTCTCGGGTGAGGAGTCTGCGGCCCAGGTGCGACTGCGGGCCGGGCGGACCGATGCGCTGGTCGACGAGTTGTACCTCGCGGCCGAGACCGATCTGTCCACGGTGGTCGGCCAGGTCGACGCGGTCGAGCCGTCGTTCCTGGTCATCGACTCGGTGCAGACGATGGCGCATCCCGAGGTGGACGGTGCGCCAGGTGGCGTGACCCAGGTCCGCGAGGTCACCGGAGCGCTGGTGCGACTGGCGAAGGAGCGGCACATCGCGGTCGTGCTGGTCGGGCACGTCACCAAGGACGGGGCGATCGCGGGTCCACGGATGCTCGAGCACCTGGTCGACGTCGTGCTCGCGTTCGACGGCGACCGGCATTCCGGGTTCCGGATGGTGCGAGCGACGAAGAACCGGTTCGGGCCGTCGGACGAGGTCGGGTGCTTCGACATGGTCGACACCGGCATCGTCGAGGTGACGGACCCGAGCGGCCTGTTCGTCTCCGAGCACGCCGAACCGGTCGCGGGCACATGCGTGACGGTGATGATGGAGGGCCGCCGTCCCTTGCTGGCCGAGGTCCAGGCCTTGGTCGGGCCGTCGGCGACACCACAGCCGCGCCGGACCACGTCCGGACTGGAGACGTCCCGGGTCTCGATGGTCCTCGCCGTACTCGGGAACCGGGTCGGCCTGAAACTGAGCGACCAGGAGGTATACGTCGCCACCGTCGGCGGCGTGAAGATCGCCGAACCGGTCGCGGACCTCTCGGTCGCGATCGCGGTCGCCTCCTCGGTGATGGACCGGCCGATCCACCCCGGCCTGATTGCGATCGGCGAGGTCGGCCTGGCCGGCGAGGTGCGACGCGTCGGCGGCCTGGAGAAGCGCCTGGCGG
The DNA here is from genome assembly GCF_004342025.1 of Kribbella steppae. Taxonomy (GTDB): domain Bacteria; phylum Actinomycetota; class Actinomycetes; order Propionibacteriales; family Kribbellaceae; genus Kribbella; species Kribbella steppae. Next base: position 285,706 of record NZ_SLWN01000005.1, read on the forward strand.
AAGCGGCACGGCTGGGCTTCACGAAGGCGATCGTTCCTGCCGATGTACCGAACCGCGGCAAAGAGCTGAAACCTCTGGACATGCAGGCGAAGTACGGCCTGCGGGTCTTCGCCGCCGCCGATCTCCCGTCCGCCCTGCTGGCTGCGGGTCTAGCCTGAGCCGGGCCGCAGCAGGACCTTGTGTTCCGGACCACACCGGACGGCTGGGGTGAGACGAGGATCCACGGGCGTGCAGTGGGGAACGTACTCTGGGGACGCCCCCGCCGGGTTCAGCGTGGAACCTGGGACCGCACCGGCGTTGCCGGGTTGACCGCAGGAGCACTCAGATGACCGGTTCCAGAGTTGTCGCGCTCGGCCACTACCAGCCCGAACGGGTGCTCACCAACGCCGAGCTCGCCACCATCGTGGAAACCAGTGACGAGTGGATCCAGAGCCGGGTCGGCATCCGCGAACGCCGGATCGCCGCACCGGACGAGCAGGTCGACGAGATGGCCTGGCGGGCCGCCGAGAAGGCCGTCGCGAACGCCGGTATTGACAAGGCCGAGATCGACTTCGTCGTGGTCGCGACCTGTACGGCGATCGACCGCTCCCCGAACATCGCCGCCCGGGTCGCCGCGCGACTCGGCCTCGGCAGCCCGGCCGCCCTGGACGTGAACACCGCGTGCTCGGGGTTCGCGCACGCGATGGCGACCGCCGATCACGCGATCCGGGCCGGCGCCGCGTCGAAGGCCCTCGTCATCGGCGTCGAGAAGCTGAGCGACTTCACCGACTGGACCGACCGCACCACCTGCGTGCTGATCGGCGACGGCGCCGGCGCGGCCGTCGTGGTCGCCAGTGACGAGCCGGAGATCGGCCCGGTGGTCTGGGGTTCGGTGCCGGAGATGTCGGACGCGGTCCGGATCGAGGGTCACGACGCGAAGTTCGCACAGGAGGGCCAGAGCGTCTTCCGCTGGACCACGACGCAGCTCCCGGTGATCGCCCAGCAGGTCTGCGAGAAGAGCGGTATCGCCCCCGAGGACCTCGGCGGCGTCGTCCTGCACCAGGCCAACCTGCGCATCATCGAGCCGCTGGCCAAGCGCCTCGGCGCGGTCAACGCGGTGATCGCCAAGGACGTCGTCGAGTCCGGCAACACCTCGGCCGCGAGCATCCCGATCGCGCTGTCGAAGCTGATCGAACGGCGCGAGATCCCCAGCGGCGCGCCGGTGTTGTTGTTCGGATTCGGCGGCGGTCTGTCCTACGCCGGCCAGGTCATTCGCTGTCCGTGACGGCTCAGCGGTCCCGACCGGATCCGGCCGATTCACGCGGGAGATCGGACTGCACGTGTACGTGCACGGGCGTTTGCACGCGCACGTGCAAGCGCGCCTGATTCACCGGACCTCGACTGACGGCTAGTGGGGGACTTCGGCCCCACCGGGTCCGGACAACCGCATAGACTCAGTGACCGTGGCCCCCAATTCCGACAAGAACAGCACCGGCGCCCGGATGCGCGCGACCCTCGCGGCGGTGGCACCCGGTACCGAACTGCGCGAAGGCCTGGAACGGATCCTGCGCGGGCGTACCGGCGCCCTGCTCGTCGTGGGTCACGACAAGACGGTCGACTCGATCTCGACCGGCGGCTTCGAGATCGACGTCGAGTTCTCCGCGACCGGGTTGCGTGAGCTCAGCAAGATGGACGGCGCGATCATCCTCGATCGTGACGTCAGCCGGCTGATCCGGGCCGCCGTACACCTGATGCCGGACCCGTCGATCTTCACCGACGAGACCGGCACCCGGCACCGGACCGCCGACCGGGTTGCCCGGCAGACCGGGTTCCCGGTGATCTCGGTGTCGCAGTCGATGCACATCATCGCGCTGTACGTCGACGACCAGCGGTACGTGCTGGAGGACTCCGGCGCGATCCTGGCCCGCGCCAACCAGGCCCTCGCCACCCTGGAGCGCTACAAACTGCGCCTCGACGAGGTGTCGGGCACCCTGTCCGCGCTGGAGATCGAGGACCTGGTCACCGTTCGCGACGTGGCCGCCGTCGCCCAGCGGCTGGAGATGGTCCGGCGGATCGCCACCGAGATCGACGGGTACGTCGTCGAGCTCGGGACCGACGGCCGGCTGCTCACCCTGCAGCTCAACGAGCTCGTCGCCGGTGTCGCCGGTGAGCGCGAGCTCGTCGTCCGGGACTATCTGCCGCCGGCCACAGGCCGCAAGGCGAAGACCGCGGACGACGTACTGCTCGAGCTGGACGCGGTCAGCCCAACCGATCTGCTGGACATCGGGCAGGTCGCGCGGGCGTTGCAACTCGGCGGTGCCGAGCAGCTGGATGCGGCCGTGACGCCGCGCGGCTACCGCCTATTGGCCAAGGTGCCGCGCCTGCCGGGGGCTGTGATCGACCGGCTGATCGACCACTTCGGCCACCTGCAGAAGTTGCTCGCGGCAAGCATCGACGACCTGCAGACGGTCGAGGGCGTCGGCGAGAACCGGGCCCGCACGGTCCGCGAAGGTCTCTCCCGGCTGGCCGAGTCCAGCATCCTCGAGCGCTACGTCTGACCACCAGCCACCAGCCACCCCCGGTTCGCCTGCCGAACCGGGGGTGGCTTGCGTTCGGGCCGGCGTCCGAGTAATACTCCACGTGGAACATTTCGCGTGGAACACTCCGGACGGAGGATGATGGCTGAGCTGACCCCGCTGGCGATCTCGGTGCTGGCGCTGCTCAACGAGCGGCCGATGCACGCGTACGAGATGTACCAACTGCTGATCAGCCGGCAGAACGACCGGGTCGTCAAGGTCCGCCCCGGCTCCCTGTACCACACGGTCGAGCGGCTGGCCGGGCAGAACTACGTCCGCGCGATCGGCACCGACCGAGCCGGCAACCGCCCCGAACGGACGACGTACGAGATCACTCCCGAAGGCGATGACGCGCTGAAACGCCGGGTGGAGAGTGGGCTGGAGAAGTACGTCTACGAGTACCCGCTGTTCCCCGTGGTCCTGAGCGAGGCGCACAACCTCGACCTCGAGGACGCGCTGCTCCGGTTCCGCCGCCGGGTCGCCGACCTGGACAGCTGGCTGGCCGACCTCGACGAAGGCATCGCCGCCGCCCGCGCCGCGGACACCCCCGAGCAGTTCTGGATCGGCGGCGCCTACATCCGCAGCCAGATCGCCGCGGAACGCGACTGGCTGGCCACCACCATCGAACGGATCGAGAACAAGGACTTGCCATGGCTACCCCGCAACAAGTGAGGCCGGAGGTGCGGCCGTGGCCGGCGCTCTGGGCGCTGGTGATCGGCTTCTTCATGATCCTGGTCGACTCGACCATCGTGTCGGTCGCGACCCCGGCGATCCTCACCGACCTGCACACCGACGTCGGCAACGTGATCTGGGTGACCAGCGCCTACCTGCTGGCGTACGCCGTACCGCTGCTGGTGACCGGGCGCCTCGGCGACAAGGTGGGGCCGAAGAAGGTCTATCTGACCGGCCTGGCTGTGTTCACCGCGGCGTCGGTCTGGTGCGGTCTCACCACCACGGTCGAGATGCTGATCGTGGCGCGCGTCTTCCAGGGTCTCGGCGCCTCGATGATGACGCCGCAGACGATGGCCGTGATCACCCGGGTCTTCCCGCCGGATCAGCGCGGCCGGGCGATGAGCCTGTGGGGTGCGACCGCCGGTGTGGCGACCCTGGTCGGGCCGATCCTCGGCGGTGTGCTGGTCGACGGACTCGGCTGGGAGTGGATCTTCTTCCTGAACGCGCCGATCGGCGTGGTCGCGTTCGTGCTGGCGATGCGGCTGGTGCCGGACCTGCCGACGCACGACCACAAGTTCGACCTGATCGGTGTGGCGCTGAGCTCGATCGGCCTGTTCTGCCTGGTGTTCGGCATCCAGGAGGGGCAGAAATACGACTGGGGCACGATCACCGGACCGATCACGGTCTGGTCGCTGATCATCACCGGCCTGGTGGTGCTGGTGATCTTCGTGCTGTGGCAGGCCCGCAACCGCGGCGAGCCACTGCTGCCGCTCGGGCTGTTCAAGGATCGGAACTTCTCGCTGGCGAACACCGCGATCACCACGGTCGGGTTCGCGATCACCGCGATGACGTTCCCGCTGATGCTCTACGCCCAGTCGGTCCGCGGCCTGAGCCCGACGAAGTCCGCACTGCTGCTCGTCCCGATGGCCGTCATCACCGGCGTCCTGTCGCCGTTCACCGGGCGACTGACCGATCGGGCGCATCCGCGGTACCTGGCCACCTTCGGCCTGGGGTGCTGCTCGGCCGCACTGTTCTGGCTGAGCCAGGTGATGGAGCCCGACGTACCAATCTGGGAGCTGTTGCTGCCGATCGCGCTGCTCGGTGTCGCGAACGCGTTCATGTGGGGTCCGATCGGCAGTACGGCGACCAGGAACCTTCCGATGCACCAGGCCGGAGCCGGCGCCGGTGTCTACAACACGACGCGGCAGGTCGGCGCCGTCCTCGGTAGCGCGGGTATCGCCGTACTGATTGAGTCGCGGCTGGCGCACAACCTTCCGGCGGCACCAGGCGGAGCGCCGGCCGGCGAGGGTGCTTTCGCAGGCGGGACGCTGCCCGAGATGCTGCGCCAAGGCTTCAGCGACTCGATGGCGCAGTCACTGATGCTGCCGGCCGCTGTCCTGCTGCTCGGTGTGGCGGCGGCGCTGTTTTTCGTCAAGCCGAAGCACATGCAACCGGCATCGGCAGCAGACTCAGACGACCTGGAAGGCCTGCACAGTTGACTCGCGGTCATCGAAGACGGCCTTGACGACATAGGTTCCGGGCTTGGCGGCCGGCTGGCCGGGTAGGCAGCCAGGCCCGGACCGGCGACCGTTCCACGGCACCGTGGTGGCCGCCTGCTTGCCCTTGGCAACCACCAGCGTGGTGCGCTGAATCGCTTGCCCACAATGGGTTGTGGTCCAGATCAGGTCGTTGCCGGACATCACCGTCACGGTCAGCTCGCCGGAGTCGATCGAGGCCTTGCACTCGTCCGCGACGGCGTCGAACCGGATCACGAAGTTCAGCACGGAGCCGGCCACGATCTTCCGGTTGGCCGGCAGCGCCTCGATCCGGAGATCGTTGCCTTCACACTTGGTGTCCCGGGGCGTCTCCGACGTCTTGACCGGTTTCTCGGTCTTCTCGGTCTTCTTCTCGGACGCCGTCGGTGTCGTGGTGGGTGCGACCGACGGGGTTGTCGTCGGGTCCTGCTGGGGGCCGCTGGCCGCCGTGTTCTGCGGGTCCTCGCCGCCTCCGAACAGCCGGAGGATCAGGAAGAGCAGCAACGCCAGGGCAGCAAGCACCAGTCCCCGGCGGAACCAGTACACGCTGGCGGGCAGATGCCCGACCGGACGGAGCAGGCTGCTCATGGCCTGCACCTTAATGTCAGGATTGTCCTCACCATGTCAGGCTCGCCGCTTCCACCCGCATCCGCCCAGGTCACAGCAGGGTCCACGCCTGCACAGGCCCTGCACGAGCCCGTGCTGCACTGGTACGACGCCAACGCGCGAGTGCTGCCGTGGCGTGAACCAGGAGCCGGCGCCTGGGCAGTGATGGTGAGTGAGTTCATGCTGCAGCAGACACCGGTCAATCGGGTGCTGCCGGCGTACCAGGTCTGGCTGGAGCGGTGGCCTAAGCCGGTGGACCTGGCTGCAGAGCCGCCAGGAGAGGCTGTCCGGGCCTGGGACCGGCTCGGGTACCCCAGACGTGCTCTGAGGCTGCACGCGGCGGCTCAGGCGATCGTGGAGCGTCACGGCGGCGAAGTGCCGGACGACCACAACGCTCTACTCGCTCTGCCCGGGGTGGGGACGTACACGGCGGCTGCGATCGCGTCCTTCGCGTTCGGCCAGCGGCACGTGGTCGTGGACACCAATGTGCGCCGGGTGCTCGCGAGAGCCCTCACCGGCGTCGCACAGCCGACAATCTCCCCCACTGCGGCCGACCAGCGGCTCGCGGTGACCGCACTGCCTGCTGACGAGCCGACAGCGGCCCGCTGGGCGGTGGCATCGATGGAGCTCGGTGCACTGGTCTGCACCGCGCGTACGCCGAGGTGCGGCGACTGCCCGATCCGCAGCAGGTGTGCGTGGGTCCTCGCCGGCAGTCCGCCGTACGACGGTCCGCCGCGCCGGGGGCAGACATACGAAGGGACCGACCGCCAGGTCCGCGGTCGTCTACTGGCCGTGCTCCGCGCCACGACAGGCGCCGTACCCAAGAAGACCCTGGATGCCTGCTGGCACGACAAGGCGCAGCGAGAACGCGCCCTGGACGGACTGGTAGCCGACGGCCTGGTCGAACCTCTCCCGCGCGCCCGCTACCGCCTACCAAGCTGAGCGGCCGGTCCGGGATTCCGGACCGGCCTCAGCGCCTTCAGTTCTTCTTGCTACCGGTGGTGGCGTCTGCGTCGTCGTCGGTCAGCAGGTCGAGCGGCATCGCCGGGCTGCCGGACAGCGTCGCCAGCATCTGGCGGACGTTGGTCAGCTGCGCGTTGATGCTGTCGCGGCGTTGCGTCGCGGCGGCGAGCTCGCGCTCGGACTCGGCCCGGATCCGCTCCGCCTTGTCCTTCGCGGCGGCGACGATCTCCTGAGCCTGCCGGTTCGCGTCGGCCAGCTGCTGCTGGGCCAGCCGCTCCGCCTCGGAGCGGGAGCGGTCGGCCTCGCGCTGCACCTGGGCGGCGCGGTCGGTGACGGCGGCCAGCTGCTGCTCGGCCAGCGCGGTCCGGGCGGCGAACTCCTGCTCGACCTTGCCCCGGCGCTCGGCCAGGGTGGTCTCGAAGGCGGCCGCGGCCTGGGCGGACTTGGCCCGCTCCTGCTCGTACAGCGCCTGCGCCTCGCTGCGGCGCGCGGTGGCGTCGCGCTCGGCCTCGTCACGCATGTCGTCGGCCTGGGTGCGCGCCTCCTCCAGGATGCGGGCGGCCTCGGCGTCGACCTCGCTCTTCCAGTCCAGGGAGTACTGCTCGGCCTCCTTGCGGACCTTCTTCGCGTGCGCCTCGGCGTCGGCGACGATCGCCTCGGCGTCGGTGCGGGCACGGGTGACCAGGTCACGGGCCTCGTCGTCGGCCAGCGACAGGATCTTGGCCACCCGCTCACCGAACTCGGTGAAGGTCGGGGTGCGGTCCTTGTTCTCCTCCTGCGCAGAGATGACGGCCGACTCAGCGGCGTCCGTCCGGCTCTGCAGCTCCTGCACGTGCCGCTGCAGCTGCTCGGACTGCTGCTGCAGCGCGGTCAGCGAAGTGGTCAGCTCACGGATGTGCTGGTCCACCTGGGCAGGCTCGTAGCCACGCAGAACGGTGCGGAACGGGGTTGGGCTTTCACTGCTCATGTCTTCTGATGCTCACTTCGGTGGGTGGGTGGATCACACATTGTCACTGACAAGGATCTGACTGTCACGTCCTCATCCTGATTCCCCCGTGGAACCCTCGCTGGAGGACATTCCACCACCTGGACGGAATCCCGGTACAGCGAGTGCCTCGATCACACCCGAAAGCTGGGTGAGCTCCTTGGTGATCTCATCACGGCGCTGGTTCAGCGCCGCGACCCTCGCCTCGGCGTCGGCGAGAAGTTTTCGGGCCTGGGCACGCAGGTCGTCGGCGTGCTCGCGGGCCTGCGCCTCGATCTGCTGAGCCTCGGCGCGGGATTTGCGGATCAGCTCGTGCGACTGCCGCTGGGCGTCGGCGAGGTGGTTGGCGGCGCGCTCGCGCAGCACCTGGGTGCTGGCCTCCGCCTCGGCCTCGCGGCGGTTCGCCCGCTCGACGATCTCCTGGGCGTCCGCCGCGGCGGATCCCCGCAGCCGGTCGGCCCGGGACTGCGCCTGGGCGGTGACCTTCTCCGCCTCCTGCTTAGCTGCGGCCAAGGTGGCCTCGGCCTGCTGTGTGGAGGTCGACAGCGTGGTCTCGGCCAGGGCGGTCAGCTCGGCGTTCTCCCGGGCGATCGCGTCCTTGGTCTGCTTGAGCCGGCTGGTCGTCCGGCCGACCACGCGGCGCAGGTGGGCCCGCTTCTGCCGCATCAGCTCGGTCGCGTCGGCGCCGGCCTGCGCCCGGATCGACTGTGCTTCGGACTCGGCCGCACCGATCAGGTCGTCGACCGTCTTCTTGCTCCAGATGGTCTGCTTCTCGGCCTCCGCGAGCGCCGCCTCGGCCGCCTTGTTCGCCTCCTCGACGATCCGCTGCGCCTCGGCGGTCGCGGTCCGGCGGTCGGCCTCGATGCTGTCGACAACCAGCTTGGCCTGCGCCCGGGCGTCGGCCATCAGCCGCTCGTTACCGGCCTCGGCCTCGGCTTTGCGTTCGGCGATCTCGGCGACCGCTTCGGCCCGCAGCTTGTCGATCTCCAGCGAGATCGCGGCCAGCTTGGCCCGCTCGGTCTCCTCCAGCTCGGCGGTCCGGCGCTCCAGCTCGGCCCGGTTCTCGCCGCGCAGCCGCTCGATCTCGGCATGAGCCGCGGCGATCTGGGCGCGGGACTTCTCCCGGGCCGCTTCGGCCTCGCGCTCCACCGCGGCCCGCAGGTCGGCGGCCTCGGTCTCGGCCCGGGCGATCAGCTCGGCCTCGTTGCGGACCGCGGCCTGCGACACCAGCGCGGCCTGCTCGCCGGCGTCCTTGACCAACTGCTGCGCCTCGCGCCCGGCCCGGTCGACCGTCTGCTGCGCGGACTGCCGAGCCAGCCCGGCGTCCTCGAACAGCTCGTCGGCCTCTTCCTTCAGCCGGGCCGCCTCGGCCTCGGCCGCCGCGATCCGCCGGTCGGCCGCGGCCTGCGACTCCGCCCGCAACCGGTCGGCGGCGATCTGAGTCTCGTACCGCAGCTGCTCCGCCGCGGCCTCCGACTCGGTCCGGCGCCTGGCTACTTCGTCGGCGACGGCGGCCCGGAGCTGCTCGGCCGCGGATTCCGAGTCGGCCTTCAGCCGCTCGGCGATCGCGGTCGCCTCGGCCCGGACCCGCTCGGCCTCCGCGGTCGATTCCAGCTGCAGCTTCTGCGCTGCGGCCGCGGCATCGCGTCGTACCCGGTCGGCCTCGGCGGTGGACTCGGCCCTGAGTCGCTCGGCCGTCGTCTCGGCCTCGGTGCGTACCCGGTCGGCCTCGTTCTCGGATTCGGTCCGGAGTTGTTCGGCGGCGCGCTCGGCATCGTCGAGCAGTCGTTGCGCGGCGGCCGTCGCGTCGGCCCGCATCTTCCGCGCCTCGGCCTCGGCCTCGGTCTTCAGCCGGTCGCTCTCGGCGCGGACCCGCTCCGCCTCGTCGCGGGCCAGATCGTTCTCGTACTCCGCCTGTTCCCGCAGGGTGTCGGCGATCCGCTGGGCCCGCTCGAGCACACCACCCGCTTGCCGCACGCCAAAGGAACCGGTGTCAGCGACCGGTTCCTGGGTCAGGGGCAGACGCGGTGCGTCCATGCGACGAGATGATTCCATCCCCGGCCCCCTTTCCGACAGTCCGGGTCCCATCAGCGTGGTCACAGCGTTACAACGCGGAACATGGGTGGCAGGTAACTTCTTTTTCATGCCGCTGCGCGATCTTCCCACCGAATCGAAGGCCGCGGCGGCCCTTCTCCGTACCGATCTGATTACCCACCGCAGGACCATACGACGTTCCGGACGGCATGGTGCCGTCCTCGCGTGTCTCGCTGCTGGTACGGCGTTCGCGGTGCTCGTCCCGGGCCCGGCGGGCACAGGCTGTTACCTCTGGCGGGCGACCACCCAACCGGTCAGTGGCCGTGGTGCGGCCCTCGCGTTGCCGGTCGTGATCGTGCTGCTGGTGCTCGTGGATCGCTTGTCTGCCGACGGATTCCGGCTTCGCCGACAGGTCCGGTCCGTCGGTACGGCGGCGATCGGAGTGGTCACCGTAGCGGCGTGGACCGGATATGCCGCGCAGGGCCGACCGAGCTGTGCGACTTCACCGGCTGTGATCGGGACGATCGTCCTCGGAACCCTCGCAACAACCGTCGCCGCGCACTGGGCGACCCGTTCGACAGCCCCGTGGACCGTGCCTGACGACGAGTCCGGGGCGGTGTCCGTTGAGCCCCTCAACCAGTCCGAATTGCGGGCAGTCTTTGTCCAACTCGTGACTCAGGTCGACGCGTGGACGCCTTTTCGCTTCCGGCTGTTCCCGTTCATGTCGGGCATCCTCGCCGTACTGCTGGTGCTCTCAACCGTCCTGCCGTGGCGCGAGCTCCTTGATCCGGTCGCACTCGGACCGACTGCCTCCGAAGCCGGTCTAGCCCGGTCTCAGCTGTGGGAGATCCCGTCTGCTCGGCTCTGGGCCGTCATCGTTTGCGGGTTGGCAGTGGCGACGCTCGTCTCGTCCGGCCTGGTACGACGAGCAGCCGCCGTCGCCACCGGGTCGGTGGTGGTAGCCGGGCTGGCGTCTCAGCTGTTGTGGCTGCCGGCCGGGTTGGCCTCGGGTGTTGGCTATCGCCCGGCGATCGGGGCCTGGACTGCACTCGGTCTCGGGTTGCTCTTGTGCGCGGCAGGTCTAGCGCGTCGGCTGGTTGTCGCTGGAGCCGCAGTGGTGGGCGTGCTGCTTGGTGTGCTGGTTCCGTCGGCTGTTGGGGCGCCGTACCAGCCGTCTGTCGTTGCTGGGGTTCCACACCGGCTGCTGGATCTGCAGGGTGGGCAGCTGGTCGATCGCCTCGGCATGCGAGTCGCCATCGGTACGTCGGACCCGCTGGACTCGCTGGCCGGGCCACTCGACGGGTCGCCTGGGCAGTGGCTGCTTGGCCGGACCGGCTCAGAGAGCTCGACAGTGTTCGCGTACAACGACGGTGTCGCGCTACCGCAGGTCACGCTGAACCATGGCGCCACTCCGCCCGCACTGTGGGGTGTCACCGACAACCACATGGTCCTGCTGGCCGGTGGAGCACTCGGACAGCCGTGGGCGATCCTCTCGGTACCACTCGATCTGGTGAGTGCCGACATCAGTCTGACCCACAAGAACCAGGACGGGTCCTACTACGTGACGCCGGGCGTGGACATCCTCGCGACCGGTATCGGCCCCGCACTCAGCCACCGCAACGCGGACCGGTCGATCGTCGTCTGGGGTGCGACGACGACCTGGCAGATCCCAGCAAACCAACTGCGCGAGGGAATGCGCCTCACCGACTTCGTCATCGACCCCGGGCCGGGTGCCCCGGGCAACGCGGTCTCCAGCGGTCCGGACGGTACGACGGCCTGGCGGACGAGCGAGACGGGGTTGGCCATGCTCCGGCCGGGCGGAGTGCCGCAACAGCTGACCGGAGTGGCGCCGGCTGGTTGTGTACTGAGCAGTGATGCCGCCAGCTCGTCCATGACGGTCGACGCCTTCGCAGTGGATGTGCGAGGCAATCTGTGGCTGGGCGGTGGTGCTCCAACCTCCGTCATCACGCCGGACGGCGTACTGCGGAAGCTGCCCGGTGGCGCCGAGGGTGTCGACAGCATCGAGGCCCGGCCGGACGGATCCGTGCTGCTGGGGACTTCACCGGGTGGCGGGGATCAGGTTCTGCAGATACCGGATGCAGCGAGCGCTGCCGCGTCGTACCCGGCTGCTCCTGCGCCGGAGCCGCGGTGCGATCGACGGAAGCCTGTCGACGGTACGACGACGTTCCGGGCCACTGTGGTGTCATCCGTGCCGGTGGTCGGTGCTGCTGGGGTGAGTACACAGCTGGCCCTGGACGCGGCTGGGCGGTTGGTGCGGGTACGGGTTCCAGTGGCGGCTCGCGCCTTCGGTCCGGACGGCCAGGGCGGCGTGTGGTGGACGGTGGTCGGTCATCGTTCGACGGAGAGCGCCGTACATCTGGTGCGCGGCCAGGCGACGGTGGTGCGGGACCTGCAGCCGGTTCCGGCGAACCAGAAGGGTGAGTTCGCGGCGGCCGCTGAGGATCGGCTGGTGACTGCGGTCGGTCCGGATCTCTACAACTTCTACGGGCCTGACGGGGGAGTGCGACGCGTGCAGGTCAAGGGCGAGCTGCGGCCGGGTGGGCTCGTGCAGCTCGCGTCCGGGCAGGTGGCGATGGTCCTGGGTGAGCAGCTCGTCCTCGTTGCCGGCGACGGCCGGACGACGGTCTTGCTCGGTGGATCGACTTCAGGCTGGCCGATCTCGGCTACCGGCGTACCGGCATCGCAACGGACCGCTGACGGCAGCTGGTTCGCCGGCCCCGACGGCAAGCTCTGGGGGTACGACGGAAGCCACCTGGTGCGCGTGGATGCGCCAGGCCGGGTCGCCGTGATCGCAGGACCTCGGCAGGGTGTGCCACAGGCCGCCGAACAGGTGACCGTGATCGGACAGGCGCTCTACTTCCAGCTGGGCAACGACCTCATCCGCTTGGAGGCTGCCGGATGACCGACCTCCCGGACGAGGAGCTGCCTCGCCGACTGGACGCCGCCGAAGCCGAGCTGGCCCGCTCCGAGCACCGCTGGTTCGCTCGGGCAACCCTCCTTGCCGCCGTGGCCACAAGCTTCACGCTCCTGCTGCCCTGGACCTACACCAGGCGCTTCGGCCTGTCGGTCTGGCAACTAGGCCTGGAAACCCAACCCGCACTCGCCTTCACCTGCCTGGCCGGCGTGATCACCTCAGCACTCGGCTTGGCACTGCGGCCCGGCACCCGCGCACAAGCAGCGGCAGGTGTCACCGCCATCATCTCGATCGTCTGCCTCGCCACCGCCTGGCAAGCCACCACCGGCGACACCCTCACCGACACCTGGCCCGGCCCAGGCCCGGCCTTCACCATCGCCACCTCGATTCTCTGGCTCCTCACCGCCACGGCCCAACTAGTTGCCCAGCACAACAACCAGGTCGACCCCGACCCGGCGGACGTCTCCCGGGCGGTCGACCAACTGCGTCGTACCCGCTGAGTTCACTCCCGGGAGGGAGGTGGAACACTCTCGCGGCTGAGGTGGGCGGGCGCGCTCCGACTGGACAGTGAAGGCACTGACGGCTGGAGGAAGCGATGAGCATTGTTGGGGTCCGGGAGCGAACCGGGACCACGCTGCCGGTTCTGGTGGCGGCGTTGTCCTTGGTCTACGCGATTGCGGGGCTGGCCTGGTTGCTGGGGGCCGGTGGTTACGCGTTCGGGCCGGTGCCGCCGGATGGGGAGCGGCTGTCGTTGCTGGCTCAGGTGCCGAAGGAGGTCGGCGCCGGGCTGATCGCAGTACTGGGGATTCTGGGGGTGCCGGCGGCGATCGGGCATACGCGGACGGAGTGGAGTGCGTCGGCGTACCGGCCGCTGCTGGTGTTCACGGCGTTGCAGGTGGTGGTGTTCGGGTTGCTGGCGCCGAGTGTCACGGTGGTGATCCTGGCCGGGTATCTGCTCGTCCTGGTCGGTCTGCCGGCCGGGATCGTCTGGTTGGTCGTCGGCGCGTGGCGGCAGCCGGCGACGCGGGTGTTGCTGCTCGCTGTGGCGGTGGTCGTGGTCGCAGTGGAGCTGACCACCGGGCTGTTCGACTGGGCTGCGTTCCGCGACGTGGCAGGGGGCATCGCCGGCGTACCCGCGAAGGTCGGGACCACACCGCTGTTCGTGTCCGGGGCGTTCCTGCTGGGTTGTGGGTGGGCGCTGCTCGGCGTCCGCGGGCTGCGGAGTGCTCGTGGGCGGTGTCTCCGGTGTGGACGGCCGGGCGCGAGCTGGACGCGGCCGGAGTCGGCCCGGCGGTGGGGGTTCTGGGCGACGATCGTGGCGGTGCTCTGCCCGATGCCGTACGCCTTGCTGCGGATGACGTGGTTGCTGCCGAACCCGATCGGTTTCGACGCCGACGAGCTGAATGCCGAGCCGGGGATCAAGCTGTTCGGTCTGGGGCTCGGGTTGATCGCGCTGGCGTCGGGCATCGTCACACTCGGGCTGATCCGGCCGTGGGGTGAGGTGTGGCCGCGCTGGATCCCGTTCGTCGCCGGACGGCCGGTGCCGATCAAGGCGGCGGTCATCCCAGGCGCGGTCGCCGCCACCCTGCTCCTGGTCAGCAGCGCCTCGCTGATCGGCCTGCTCTGGTCCCCCGACGCCGCGACAGCTGAGAACATCCTGTTCCTGCTGATCCTCCCGTTCCCCCTCTGGGGAGCCTCCGTCGGACTGGCCACGGCGGCGTACTACTACCGCCGCCGCGGCCAATGCACCGCCTGCCGGGAACCTCAGCTCACCTGATCACTTGACGGTCGCCGACGGCGCCTGCGGGGTGTCGTCGGTCCACCCCGAGAGCAGGACCGTGCTGTCGCCGTTCTTCCCGCCGGTGTGGCTGCTGCTCAGCAGCCTGCCCGTCTTCGGGTCGATGATCAGCTGCAGCTTCAGTTGGTACGCCGGGAAGGAGAACCCGACCGCGGTTCCGGTCCGGCCGGCGAGGTCGACGATGTTGTGCTTGACCGTGGCACCCGGCAGACCGGCCAGCAGCCGGTACGCGGCCGCACGGACCTTGGGCAGGGCGGGGGTGTCGCTGAGCAGGCCGGACGAGATCTGGGCCAGGGCCGAGACCTGGGAGGCGTCGGGAGCTGTCCCCGACGCGACCTTGAGGAGTCGGGCGCGCAACTCTTCCGGCGTGGAGGGCAGAGCCAGGACGTCCTCCAGCGTGCCGTTCAGGCCCAGGGCGGTGTACCTGTCCGCGCCGTCTCGCACCTCGAAGAAGGTGGCCTTGCCCGGCTTGGACGAGAGGATCCGGTCCTCCCCTTCCCGGGTGTCGGCCGGTCCGGTGTTCCAGCTCGACGGCGAGCCCGCACGGCGCCAGGCGGCTTCGTCGGCAGGGGTGGCAGGGGACGCCCCCAGCGAACGGACACCGAGCCAGCCGGTACCGCCCTTCAGCCCGGTCCAGGTCTCTGTCACCACCAGTTCGCGCAGTTTGTAGCCGCCCGGCCCGGCCGGCTGCGACCCGCAACACACGATCTTGCCGGGCATGACGGTCCACTCCTTGCTCTGGACCTTCCTGACCCGGAAGTACGTCCCGGTTGTCGCCTCGGCCTTCTCCTCGTGGGTCGCGGCGACCAGCAGCACCTGCCCTGCCGACATCTCGGCCACCGGCCCGGCTGCCGACCCGGGCGCCGGAGGCGCCGAGGCGGCGGAGTCCGGGTCGGGCGACAGCACCAGCGGTACCGCGAGGGCGCCGATCGCGACCGCCGCGGCGACAGCCGTCAGGCCGACACCGGTGAACCGGCGACGCCGCGCGGCCTGGCGGGCACGGTCGAGGTCGGCCGCGACCTCGGCATCCGTGACGACGGGCGCACTCCCGGCGGCCTCGTCGAGAAGGTTCTTCAGATCAGTCATCGCACATGCTCCACTGAGTCAAGGGGTTCGACGATGAGGTCGCGCAGCTTGTCCAGACCGCGGGCTGTCTGGCTCTTCACCGTGCCGGAGCTGCTGCCCATCAGTTCGGCGGCAGCGGCGACGTCCAGGTCGCAGAAGTACCGCAGGACGACGGCGGCCCGTTGACGCTTGGGCAACCGCTCCAGCGCGGCCAGGACGGTCAACCGGTCCTCGGGTCCGGCCGCGGCCGACGGCCTGGGCTCGGACACGTCGTCGGTCAGCGTCTCGCGATGACGCCAGAACCGGCGCTTCTCGTCGAGAAACACGTTCATCAGGATCTTGTCGGCGTACCAGGTGGCCCCGGTTGCGGGGCTGATCGCACCCCATTTCAGGTAGAGCCTGGTCAGGGCGGTTTGCACCAGGTCCTCGGCCCAGTGCGCGTCGCCGCTGGTGAGCAGCCGCGCGATGCGCACCATCCGCCCGCGGTGCGCACTCACATAGTCGGTGAACTCCTGATCGCGGTGGTTCGCCACACGTCCTCCGGTCGGTTGGGCGCTTCCTCACCGTTGATTACTGGGTGGGGCGAGCATCCGGTTGCATTCCGCGGCCAACCGGAACGGCAAAGGGCCCCGCGGATGGGAATCCGCGGGGCCCTGCTGCCTGCTACCGGCTCAGGTGTCCTGGAGGCCGGACGAACCGCCGGCGATCTCGGTCAGCTCCAGCTCAGGCGAGGTGGACTTCGGAGTGCCCTTGAAGACGAAGTACTCCGGCAGGCCGTCCTCGCTGACCGTGCCCTCGGGAGCCACGTCGACCAGGACGATCTGGCCGGGACGCAGTTCCCCGAACAGGATCTTCTCGGCCAGCACGTCCTCCACGTCGCGCTGCAGTGCGCGACGCAGCGGGCGGGCGCCCAGGACCGGGTCGAAGCCACGCTCGGCGACCAAAGCCTTCGCCGCCGGGGTGAGCTCGATGCCCATGTCCTTGTCCTTCAGCCGCTCCTCCACCTGCGCGACCATCAGGTCGACGATCTTGACGATCTCTTCCTTGCCGTGCTGGTGGAACACCACGATCTCGTCGACCCGGTTCAGGAACTCCGGCCGGAAGTGCTGCTTGAGCTCCTCGGTGACCTTCGCCTTCATCTTCTCGTACGAGCCACCGACGTCGCTGGCCTGCGAGAAGCCCAGGGAGACCGCCTTGGCGATGTCCTTGGTCCCCAGGTTCGTGGTCATGATGATCACGGTGTTCTTGAAGTCGACCACGCGGCCCTGGGCGTCGGTCAGACGACCCTCGTCCAGGATCTGCAGCAGCGAGTTGAAGATGTCCGGGTGGGCCTTCTCGACCTCGTCGAACAGCACCACGCTGAACGGCTTGCGGCGCACCTTCTCGGTCAGCTGGCCACCCTCTTCGTAGCCGACGTAACCGGGAGGCGAACCGAACAGCCGGGACGCGGTGTGCTTCTCCGAGTACTCCGACATGTCGAGGCTGATCAGCGCGTTCTCGTCGCCGAACAGGAACTCGGTCAGCGCCTTCGACAGCTCGGTCTTACCGACACCGGACGGGCCGGCGAAGATGAACGAGCCGCTCGGGCGGCGCGGGTCCTTCAGGCCGGCGCGGGTACGCCGGATCGAGCGGGACAGCGCCCTGACCGCGTCGGTCTGGCCGATGTAGCGCTTGGCCAGCTCCTTCTCCATGTCGAGCAGCCGGGACGACTCCTCCTCGGTCAGCTTGAAGACGGGGATACCGGTCGCGGTGCTCAGCACCTCGGCGATCAGCTCCTCGTCCACCTCGGCGACGACGTCCATGTCGCCGGCCTTCCACTGCTTCTCCCGCTCGGCCTTCGCGTTGATCAGCTTCTTCTCGTCGTCGCGAAGGCTCGCGGCGCGCTCGAAGTCCTGCGCGTCGATCGCCGACTCCTTCTCCCGGCGCACGTTCGCGATCTTCTCGTCGAACTCGCGCAGGTCCGGCGGAGCCGTCATCCGGCGGATCCGCAGCCGGGCACCGGCCTCGTCGATCAGGTCGATCGCCTTGTCCGGCAGGAACCGGTCGGAGATGTAGCGGTCGGCCAGCTGCGCGGCCTGCACCAGGGCCGGGTCGGTGATGGTCACCCGGTGGTGTGCCTCGTACCGGTCCCGCAGACCCTTGAGGATCTCGATGGTGTGTGCGATCGACGGCTCGGCCACCTGGATCGGCTGGAACCGGCGCTCCAGCGCGGCGTCCTTCTCGACGTACTTGCGGTACTCGTCGAGGGTGGTCGCACCGATGGTCTGCAGCTCACCACGGGCCAGCATCGGCTTCAGGATGCTCGCGGCGTCGATCGCGCCCTCGGCCGCACCGGCCCCGACGAGGGTGTGGATCTCGTCGATGAACAGCACGATGTCCCCGCGGGTGCGGATCTCCTTGAGCACCTTCTTCAGGCGTTCCTCGAAGTCACCGCGGTAGCGCGAACCGGCCACCAGGGCACCCAGGTCGAGGGAGTAGATCTGCTTGTCCTTCAGTGTCTCCGGGACGTCACCGCGGACGATCTGCTGGGCCAGACCCTCCACGATCGCGGTCTTGCCGACACCCGGCTCACCGATCAGGACAGGGTTGTTCTTGGTCCGCCGGGACAGCACCTGCATGACCCGCTCGATCTCCATCTCGCGCCCGATCACCGGGTCGAGTTTCGATTCGCGGGCGGACTGGGTGTAGTTCCGGCCGAACTGGTCGAGCACCAGAGAGCTGCTGGGAGCACCTTCGGTAGCTCCGGAGCCGGCCGTGGCCGTCTCCTTGCCCTGGTATCCGCTCAGCAGCTGGATGACCTGCTGACGGACCTTGTTCAGGTCCGCGCCGAGCTTGACCAGGACCTGCGCGGCGACTCCCTCACCCTCGCGGATGAGGCCGAGCAGGATGTGCTCGGTGCCGATGTAGTTGTGGCCCAGTTGCAGGGCCTCGCGCAGGGAGAGCTCCAGCACCTTCTTGGCGCGTGGGGTGAACGGGATGTGCCCGCTCGGTGCCTGCTGCCCCTGGCCGATGATCTCTTCGACCTGGGAGCGGACGGCCTCGAGCGAGATACCCAGGCTCTCGAGAGCCTTGGCGGCGACACCCTCACCCTCGTGGATCAGGCCGAGCAGGATGTGCTCGGTCCCGATGTAGTTGTGGCTGAGCATCCTGGCCTCTTCTTGAGCCAGGACGACTACCCGACGGGCGCGGTCCGTAAATCGTTCAAACATCGCCAAAGCGCTCCTTGCCTCAGAGGAGTCGGACGTGCCGTGTTGGCCGACCCCCGTACATGCATGCTAGTCCCCGGTGCCGACAGGCTCGCTCTCGGCGAACAAATGCTCACCGCTCAGCCGGCTGCCCAGGAGGCATCACAAGGGAACAACCCCACGGATCTCCAGGGTGTTCCCGCTCGGGACCGATCGGACAGCCTGTTCGCCACCAGCGAATTCCTCGGGCTGCCTGCCGAGTCAGTCACCCACGGCCAGACAGCAGGCACTCAACTGTCCACACTGTGAAACAACCGGAATGCGGACGGTCCCGGCACCTTGCGGCACCGGGACCGGCAGTCCTTCGGAAAAGTTTACTTGGCTTCGTTGTACGCCGCGCGCACCTCGGCGGAGATCCGGCCCCGCTCGCTCACGTCGTACCCGTTCTCCTTGGCCCAGGCCCGGATGTCGGCGGAGTCCGACGCCGACCGGCCACGGCCCCGCGCCCGGCCCGCGCCACCGCGGCGACCGGACACCCGGCGCCCCGCGCCGACATAGCCGGCCAGCGCGTCGCGCAGTTTGGCGGCGTTCTTCTTGGACAGGTCGATCTCGTACGTCGTGCCGTCCAGACCAAAGGTCACGGTCTCGTCGGCCTTACCGCCGTCAAGATCGTCCTCGAGAACTACCTGCACCCTTTGCGCCATCGATGACAGTCCTTTCCGCGCCCGTCACCGGGCCGCAATCCCCCTGCCGTTTGTTTGCACCTGATTTGTACCGCACAAACCGGGTTCGTGTCATTCACATCCCACAATGAACGGGAAAGATGTGACTAAACGCTCCGGCCGGTGCGGTACCGATCGACGCTGTGCAGTGGCCGTGACCTTGAGTATTCAGACGGTCCGAAACCGGCTGGACCAGAATGACCGCGCCGATCCCGGAGAATAAAGGGGACCCCGCCATTTGCAGTGACCGTCCGTTGTGCTATGCAACGATCCTGCGACCGATTCGCGGAATCACTCGGGCCGCAGCAACGGGAACAGAATCGTCTCCCGGATACCGGCCCCGGTGAACAACATCACCAGCCGGTCCAGGCCCATCCCCATACCACCCGCCGGGGGCATCCCGAACTCCATCGCCCGGAGGAAGTCCTCGTCCAGCTCCATCGCCTCCGGGTCGCCGGCGGCGGCCAGCATCGACTGTGCCACCAGGCGTTCCCGCTGGATCACCGGGTCGTTCAGCTCCGAGTAGGCCACCCCGAGCTCGACCCCGTTGATGATCAGGTCCCAGGCTTCGACCAGGCCCGGAATTTCCCGGTGCGGCTTCGACAACGGCCGTACCGACTCCGGATAGTCACGTACATAGGTGGGCTGGATGAGGGTGTGCTCGACCAGCTTCTCGTACAACTCCAGTGCGATCTCGCCGGCATTCCAGCCGGGCTGCAGGTCGACATCGTGCTGCTCGGCCAGCTTGGTCAGCGTGGCCGCGTCGGTGCTCTGGTCGACCGGCGTACCGACGGCTTCGGAGACGAGTTCGAAAAGGGTCGCATGCCGGAACGGCTGGTCCAGATCGATCGTCGAACCGTCGCGCGCGGTGACGACGGTGCGACCGACCGCCCGGGCCGCGTTCCGGATCAGCTGCTCGGTGAGTTCGGCCATCGAGTCGTAATCGCCGTACGCCTGATAGGCCTCGATCATCGAGAATTCCGCCGCGTGGGTCGAGTCGAGTCCCTCGTTGCGGAACGTCCGGCCGATCTCGTAGACCCGGTCGACGCCGCCGATCATGGCCCGCTTCAGATCGAGCTCGAGCGCGATCCGCAGCTTCATCTCCTGGTCGAACGCGTTCAGGTGGGTCGAGAACGGCCGTGCGGCGGCGCCGCCGTTGGTCAGCTGCAGCACCGGCGTCTCGACCTCGATGTAACCGTCGGTGTCGAAGGTCTGCCGCAGCGACTTCAGTACGGCGGCCTTGGTCCGGACCATTTCCCGTGCCTCGGCGCGGACGATCAGGTCGACGTACCGGAGCCGGACCCGGGCCTCCTCGTTCAGCGGCTTGTGCTCGTTCGGGAGCGGGCGCAGCGTCTTGGCGGCCATCTGCCAGCTCGTCGCCTGCACGGACAGCTCACCGCGGCGGCTGGTGATCACCTCGCCCTGGACGGCCAGCAGGTCGCCGATGTCCACCAGCGCCTTGAACCGGGCCAGCTCCTCCTCACCGAGGTCCGCCAGCGACAGCATCACCTGCAGCTCGGTCCCGTCGCCCTCACGGAGCCGGACGAAGCACAGCTTGCCGGTGTTGCGCAGGAAGATCACCCGGCCGGCCACCGAGACCTGCTCGCCGGTCCGCGTGTCGGGCTCCAGCTCCTGCCCGTCGTACTTGGCCCGCAGGTCCTTCAGCAGGTGCGTCCGGGGCACCGAGATCGGGTACGGCTGCACTCCCTCCGCCAGCAGGCGGTCACGCTTCTCCCGGCGGACCCGCATCTGCTCGGGCAGGTCGTCCTGCCCGTTGTCGGGGTTCGCCGGGTTCACGTGTGCGTCAGTCATGGCTCAAGGCTAGTGACTGAGCACCTTCTCAGCCGAATCCTTTGTCTCCAGGCCCTTGACACGCAGTACCGGTACGGCGACCGCCGCCGCCGCGACGACACAGGCCGCACCACACGCGACGAAGGTCATCCGGGTCCCGAGTACGGCGCCCAGGAAGCCGCCGAGCATGAGGGCGAACAGAGTGCAGGCCCGGGCTGTCCCATTGAGTGCCGCCACCACGCGGCCCCGGACCCTCTCCGCGGAGCGGGTGACCATGAGCGTGCTCACCGCGGCGTTCAGCACCCCGCTCCCGAACCCGACCACGGCGGACCCGATCACCAGCAGGACGACCCCGTCAGCGATGCCCATCAGCACACAGGCGATCCCGATAGCGGCCATCCCGATCAGCACGGCCCGGGACCGGGCCATGGTCCGCACCAGCCGTCCGGTGAGCCAGGCCCCCACGATCGCCCCGGCCCCCTGGACCGCCACCACCCAGCCGTACCCCGCCGCGTTGAGCCCGAGCTCGTCGGTGACCAGGAAGACCTCGACCACGTTGACGGCCTCACCGGCGAGGATGAACACCCACAGGCACGGCACCAGGATCCGGAGCAGCGAGTCACCGAAGATGCTGCGCAGACCGGCCATCATCCCGCCTCGCTCGCGGACGGCGCCGGGCTCGGGACGACGGCGCGTCGCGACGACCCGGGCGACGCCGGCCAGGACCAGGAAGGTCGTGGCGTCCACCAGGAGGGCGCCGCGGTCGCCCGACCAGCCGACCAGTACGCCGCCCACCGCCGAGCCGGCCAGTGTCGCCACACCGATCAGGGCCTGACTGGTCCCAGTCGTACGGCCGACAAGCTCCTCCCCCACGATCCGTGGAATCAGAGCACCCCAGGCGGGCCCGGCGACCGCCGTACCCAGTTGAAGCACACACACCAGCGCCAGGGTCTCGGCCAGGCCGTGACTGAAGGCCAGCCCGACCCCGGAGACCGCCTGCAGCAACGACGCGCAGACCAGGACGGTGCGCGAGTCGTAGCTGTCCACGATCCGGCCGGCGAACGGGATCATCACGACCGTCGGTACGGCGAAGGCCAGTAGTAGCGCGGTCATCGCGCCGGGACCGCCGTACTCGGAAACGCGCAGCATCAGGGCGATGAGGGCGACCGAGTCGCCCGCGTAGGAGAGCGCACGGGCCGGCAGCACCAGCCGGATGTCGCGGAACGACCAGATCGAAGTCTGAAGTGGTTGCTTCATAGTTATGAAGCTAATGCTTCACGTTTACCGGCGTCAAGGGATTCGCTACGCTGACGTCGTGGCCAAGAAGAAGCGCGTGGTGATCGACGACCCGCGGGCGATCCGCGCCCTGGCGCATCCGGCCCGGCAGCGGGTGATCGACGAGCTCTTCAACGGCAAGGTGCTGACCGCGACCGAGTGTGCGGAGCTGGCCGGCCTGACGCCGTCCGCGATGAGCTACCACCTGCGCGCGCTGGAACGCTGGGGCATCGTCGAGCGGGCCGAGGAGTCGGCCGACGGCCGGGAGCGGCCGTGGCGGGCGGCGGCCGGCAGCCTGATGATCTCGTCCCAGTCGAACGAAGCCGGCCGGCTGGCCAGCCAGGCGATCATCCGGTCGTCGGTGGACCGGGTGCTGGAGCAGTTCGAGCAGATGGCCGGCGACGACCCCTGGGACGACATCAGCTCGCTGAGCCGGTCCCGGCTGTGGTTGACCCACGAGGAGGCGAAGCAGTTCGGCCAGGAGTTGATCGACCTGGTCGACCGCTACAAGAAGGGCCGGACACCGGCCTCGCATCCGGCCGGTACCCGCCAGATCAGCACGCTGCTGGCCGTCGTACCGATGGGGAAGCCGCCACAAGAAAGCTGAACTGTTAGCTACCGAACCACGGATCCCGGGGTACCTTCGAAAGAGAGGTACTTTCCGCCACCGGGTGGTCGTCATGCAGTCCTGGTTCCTGTGGTTGATCCTCGCCGCCGCCCTCGGCACCGCCGAGTTGATGACGGCGACCCTTGATCTGCTCCTGCTCGCCGTCGCCGCGCTGGCCGCGGCCGGAGTGGCCGGCCTGGGGCTCGGGATCGGGCTGCAACTGCTCGCGTTCGCCGTCACCGCCGCCGCGATGATCACGCTCGTCCGGCCGGTGGCCCGCCGTCATCTGAACTCCCACCCGCAGTTGCGCACCGGCGTGGCCGCGCTGATCGGGCGCGAGGCCGTGGTGCTGCGCCAGGTCGGCCGCGAACCCGGCCGGGTCCGGATCGGCGGCGAGGAGTGGAGCGCGCGGTCCTACGACCCCGACATCGTCATCCCCGAAGGCACCACCGTCGACGTCTTCGCTATCGAAGGGGCTACCGCCCTCGTTCATCCCCGGGAGGATCCATGGCCGAACTGATCTTCGGGCTGGTGATCGCGCTACTGGCCGTCGCACTGGTGCTCCGAACCGTCCGGATCGTGCCGCAGGCGCGAGCCAGCAACGTCGAGCGCCTCGGCCGGTACCTGCGCACCCTCGAGCCCGGGCTGAACATCGTCATCCCGTTCATCGACCGGCCGCGGGCGTTGATCGACCTGCGCGAGCAGGTGATCTCGTTCGAGCCGCGTTCGGTGATCACCGAGGACAACCTGGTCGTCGACATCGACACGGTGCTGTACGTCCAGGTCACGGATCCCCGCGCCGCGGCGTACGAGATCCGTGACTACATCCAGGCGATCGAGCAACTCACCGTCACCACGTTGCGCAACGTCATCGGCAGCCTGGACCTGGAGAAGGTGCTGACGTCGCGCGAGCACATCAACTCCCAGCTCCGCGGGGTCCTGGACGAGGCGTCCGGCAAGTGGGGCATCCGGGTGAACCGGGTCGAGCTGAAGGCGATCGACCCGCCGCCGTCGATCAAGGAGTCGATGGAGAAGCAGATGCGGGCGGACCGGGAGAAGCGGGCCGCGATCCTGACCGCCGAGGGGCTGCGGCAGTCCCGGATCCTGACCGCCGAGGGCGACCGGCAGGCCGCGATCCTGCGGGCCGAGGGCCAGGCGAAGGCGATCGACACGGTGTTCGAGGCGATCCACCGCAACGACCCGGACCCGAAGCTGCTCGCGTACCAGTACCTGCAGATGCTGCCCGAGCTGGCCAAGGGCCCCGGCAACACGTTCTGGGTGATCCCGTCCGAAGTCACCTCGGCACTGCAGAACGTGACCAAGGCGTTCAACGGCATCACCACCCCAGAAGTCGCCAACGGCAAGAACCCTGAAATTACCCCGGACTGATGCCCTGAGCCCCTAAAACAGTTGTCCCCGGATGCCACCATGGAGACATGGGGGTACTGGGGCACGCGCTGGCGATCGTCGTTCCGACCGGTGGGATGGCGATCGTCGCCTATCTGGTCGTCGGGCTGGTCATCGGGATCGAAAGCATGGGGGTGCCGTTACCGGGTGAGACGACGCTGATCGCGGCCGCGCTGCTGGCCTCCCAGGGTCACCTGCACCTGGAGTTCGTGATCGGTGCGGCCGCGGCCGGTGCGATCATCGGCGACTCGATCGGCTACTACATCGGCCGCAAGGCCGGCCGCGGGCTGTTCGAGCGGCTCGGCCGCCGGTTCCACCACTTCTCCGAGGACCGGATCCTGCGCGCGGAGAAGTACTTCCAGCGGTACGGCGTCTGGACTGTCTTCTTCGGCCGGTTCGTCGCCCTGCTGCGGATCTTCGCGGGCCCGATGGCCGGCATGCTGCGGATGCCCTATCCGCAGTTCCTGGCCGCGAACGCGGGCGGCGGGATCGCCTGGGCGACCACGATCGGGATCGTCGCGTACAACATCGGCGACAACGCGGACAAGATCTTCGGCCAGCTGTCCATCTGGGCCCTGGTCGTGCTCGTGCTGGCGGCCGTCGCGGCGTACACCTACTACAAGATCCGCCGCAAGCACCGCGCCGTCCCCGAGCCGGTCGCTCAGCCGGAGTCAGCGGACGTTTAGCGGCAACAGCGGGGTGGTGGTGCCGCCCATCGGCCGGCCGAACATCATCGCGCCGGGGATGACGAACCGGTAGGCGAAGGCACCCGCCTGGGACGCCTTGAACAGCAGTGAGGCCTGCCCGTTGCGCAGCGGCACCGCCTTCAGGTTCACCCACTTCTTGGTCTGCCGGTTCCACGACTGCAGGATCGCGGTCGTGTTCATCGCCGGCTTGACCGTCGTGTAGACCAGCGTGTTGTCGCCGCGCCTCTTCGCCGGTCCGCCGACGAACCCGGCGGTCGCGACCCGGACCACGCTCTTCGTGTACGCCGGCCGGCTGCTCGAGGTACCGGTGAGGACGCCGACGCGGCTGTAGGCCGGCACGCTGATCTTGTACGGCCGGCTCGGGCCGTTGACCATCGGGATGTCGTAGTGCCCGCCGGCCGTCGTCGAACCGCGGGCCGCCGGCGTCCAGCGGGCACCCGGCGTGACCTGGGTCAGCACCACGACCGGTACGCCGGCCGGGGTGGCCCGCCGCTGAACGCACGGGGTCTCCGCCTCACAGACGACCTCCTGCATGACGACGCGACCACGGATGTGGACCGGCACACTGAACTGGGCCAGCGCGGGCACCGCCGCGTTGATCGAGCTGGTCAGGCCGAGCACCTCGCCGCCGATCCGGGCGCTCCACTCGTTCTGCGCCTGGAGCTGGAACAGGTACGGCGGCTGGAGGCTCTTGATCAGCTGCCGCGTCGACGTCGTCCCCGGACCGATCGGGCCCATCATGCCGCCGGGGCGCCCGACCATCGGGACGTAGCGCTGGGTCTTCGGCCCCTTCACGTCCATCGGGTCGTTCGGGGTGAAGTCCTGCGGCGCCACCGGCACCGACCACGTCATCAGCACACCCCGGCCCATCGGGGTCGCGCTGGCCGCACCCGGGCGGACCGGGCCGTCGGTGTCGAACACCTCCGAGCGCGCGAGCTTGCTGGTCACGCCGCCCTGCGACGTCCCCTTGGCCACCGCCACCCGGTAGTTGCCGTCGGGTGGGAACGCCGAGGTCGGGATCTCCCACGTGTTCGGCTCGCCGGCACCGACGTACTTCACGTACGACGGACTGCTGCTGAGCACCCCCTCGATGGTGATCCGGTTGGGGGCGTTGTCGTCCTTCCAGCTCACCTGGACCGCCGGCTGGCCGTCACCGGCCCACGCGACCGTCACGTCGGCGGGCATCGGGTCCGTCTGGCAGGCAGTCAGGGCAGTAGTGCCGAACAGCACCGCCAGCCCCACGGCGAGCATGCGCCGCACTCCGACCACCTCGTCTCAGCTGCCTCACAACCGACCGGGTGAACCATACCCATTACCTGGTACCCATCCTGTACAAGAGTTGCGGGATCGGTATCACTCAGGCTGGTTCTCGGCCGGGCCGCCGAGGTGGAACTTGGTGGTGACACCGCTGTACATGAGGTGGGTGACCAGGCCCTGGGCGGCGTGCGGCAGGTTGTGGCAGTGGTCCATCCAGATCCCGGGGTTGTCCGCGACGAACGCGACCTCATAGGCCTCGTTGTCCTCGACGTTGAGTGAATCGGTCCACCACTGGCTCCCGGTGGCGGCGACACCGTTGCGGCTCAGGACGACGACATGGTGACCGTGCAGGTGCATCGGGTGGACCTGGCCGGAGTTGTTCTTGATCGTCATCCGAACGACGTCGCCCTCGGTCACCATGAACATCGGTACGTCGGGGAACTGGTCTCCGTTGATCGTCCACCACAGCCCCGGGCGCCCGTCGAAGAACCCGGGCCGCCGGCCGATGTTGTACTGGAACACCCGGGTCGCCTTGGCCAGGTCGAGGCCGAGATCAGCCGGCTTCCCGTAGGTCAGCAGGTCGACCCGGTCACGTGGTTCAGCACCGGTCGGGGCATCGCCCTCACCGATCACCAGGGTCGTCGGCCCACCGCCCAGGCCGATCCGCACCGCAGACCCCTGCGGCATGGTCAGTTGCAGGTCGATCCGGCCGCCCGCGGTGACGAGCACGGACTTGTTGCTCACGTCCGGTGGCGCGTTCACCTCGGTCCCGTCCACGGCCACGATCCGGTACGACGCCCCGTCGACCCAGGCGAACCACGGGCCGTTGTCGGTGTTGATCAGCCGGACCCGGACCGTCGATCCAGGGGCAGCCACGCGCCGTTCGCCGTACCCGCCGTTGACCGTCCGCACCTTGTCGTAGGTGTGTACGGCGGCGACCACGTCGGCCGCGGTCGGTTCCACGATCAGTACGCCGTACAGGCCCTTCTTCACCTGTTCGTGGGAGACCTGGTGGGAGTGGTACCAGTACGTGCCGACGTCCTCGGCGACGAAGCGGTAGACATGCGACTGCCCGCGCTGGACCGCGTCCTGCGTGACACCGGCGACGCCGTCCTCGGCCGCGGGTACGTCGACACCGTGCCAGTGCAACGTGATTCCGTCGGGCACGGACTCGTTGTGCAGCGTCACCTGGATCAGATCGCCTTGTTGTGCGACGATCTCGGGCCCTGGCGAGGTGTGGTTCAGCGTGAAGCCGTCCATCGACCCACGGCCGGGGATCTCGAACTTCTCCTTGCGCGCAACGAGATCCACGGTCACATCCGGCGTGCCGGACGGACCCTTGAGTGTGCTGACGTCCGGACCGTCGTGGGAGTGCGTCGCGGGACCGCCGCCGTAGTCGGCGTACCCCATCTCCATCGGGGACAGGTCGCCGGGCACCAGGCTGCCCTGCCAGAACCACGCGATCGGCGCGAGCACGGCGATCGTCGCCAGCACCGCGATCACGGTACGGCGACGTGGCCGCCGGGCCATCAGCCGGCGGTCACGCGCGAGTCAATTGCCAATGGCATCTATCTGGCCGCTTCCGTCGGTTCCGCCGGCGACTCCGTCGGGGCCGCTGCCGGTGGGCTGGCGGCGGCCTTCCGAGCGGCCATGCCCGCCGCCCAGAGCAGCGCGAAGGCATTCAGACCGTGCAGCGCTCCCACCGCGGGTGCGCCGAAGAATGCGACGAAGGCCAGCGCAATCTGCAGCGCGACCAACCCGACCACGAGCAGGGCCCACTTGACCCCGCCTTCCACCCGGGCGAAGAACGACACGATCAGCAACAGCAGTGCGAGCAGCGGGATGATCATCATTCCGATCATTCCGTGCAGACTCTGGCCCAGGTTGAAATCGGTGTTCTTGTCGATCACCTGACCGTCGTCCATGTCCTTGATGGCGGTGAACCAGCCGAGTGCGACCGACATCGCCTGGACCACCACGCCGATCGCGATCAGACCGGCCAGTGCGCGATAAACAGACCTCATGCTTTCCCCCCACCCCGGAAGTCGTTCACCTCATAGTGATCCTGGCCACATCAGTGCACAAGAGGTTCTGCCCGATGGGGCAAATCTGACACTGGCGGGTCTAGTTGTTGCGGGCAAACGCCCGGTACAGACCGTGCAAGGTCAGTAGCGGTTCGTTGCGAACCGGCGTCGACAGCTGCTCGGCCAGCAAGGGTGCGAGCGCACCGGTGAGGACGACCGCGGTGGCGTCGTCCAGGGACTGCTCCGCGCGGATCCGGGTGACGAGTCCGTCGACCAGGGCCGCGAAACCGTGGATCGCCCCGGACTGCAGGGCTTCGACGGTGTTCTTCGCGACCACCGAGCGTGGCCGGACCAACTCGACCCGGCGCAACTGGGCCGCCGCGTTGCCGAGCGCATCGGTCGCCGTCTCGATGCCAGGGGCAATCACTCCGCCGATGAAGGCGCCGGCCGGATTGACCACGTCGATGGTGACCGCCGTACCGACATCGACGACGAGGCACGGAGCGCCGTACAGGTGGACCGCCGCGAGGGCGTTGGCGATCCGGTCGGTGCCGACCTCACGCGGGTTGTCCACCAGCACCGGCAGGCCGGTCTTCACGCCCGGCTCGACCACCACACTCGGTACGTCGTGGTAGTACCGCGCGACCACGTCGCGTAGCTCGTGCAATACGTGCGGTACGGCGGAGCACACCGCGATCCCGGACACCGGCGACTCCCCGGCCAGCAGTCCTTGGAGCAGCACCGCCCACTCGTCCGCCGTACGCCGGGGATCCGTGCCGACCCACCAATGCCGCTTGACCGTCCCCTCGAACACCAGGCCGACCAAGGTCCGGGTGTTCTCGACGGCGACGGCGAGCAGCATCAGGCGTCCTTGAGATTCAACGCAGTCTGCAGATCCAGGGCGATGTCGAGCACCGGCGCCGAGTGAGTCAACGCACCGACCGCGAGGTAGTCGACACCGGTCTCGGCCACGGCCCGGGCCTGATCCAGGGTCAGTCCGCCGGACGCTTCCAGCTTCGCGCGGCCGGCCACCTTCTCGACCGCCTCGCGCAGCAGCGGAATGTCCATGTTGTCCAGCAGGATCAGCTCGGCGCCGGACTCGACCGCGATCAGCGCGTCGTCGACCGAATCCACCTCGACCTCGACCGCGAGGTCCGGATACGCCTTGCGGACCAGCCGGAACGCGTCGGCGACCCCGCCGGCCGCGATCACGTGGTTGTCCTTGATCAGCGCCGCGTCGGACAGGCCCATCCGGTGGTTCTTGCCGCCGCCGCAGCGGACCGCGTACTTCTCCAACGACCGCAGCAACGGCATCGTCTTGCGGGTGTCCCGAATGACCGCGCCGGTGCCCTCGACCGCGTCCACCCAGCGACGGGTCAGCGTGGCCACGCCGGAGAGGTGGCACAGCAGGTTGAGCGTCGTGCGCTCGGCCGTCAGCAGCTGCCGCGTCTTGCCACGGATCGTCATCAGTACGTCGCCCTTACCGACGGTCGCACCGTCGGTGACGGAGTACTCGAGCTCGACCTCGTCCGGAGCCGCGACCAGCCGGACCACCAGCTCGGCGATCTCCAGGCCCGCGACCACACCGTCGGCCCGGGCCACCAGCTCCGCGACCGAGATCTGGTCCGCGTCGACGGTGGCTGTGGTGGTGACGTCCACGCCGCCGGCCAGATCCTCCTCGATCGTGGCCCGCACGAGGTCAGCGACCCATTGCCGGTCGACAGTCTCATCCATGCTGGGCATTCTCCTCGGTTCGGTGCGGAACGAACGTCGTCCGCGGAACGGCCAGATCGCCGTCTGCCGGCAACGTGAGGTCCAGATTGCCTGACCACTGCGCGTCGTCGCGATCGGGGTGGTCCTCACGCCAGTGCGAGCCGCGGCTCTCCTCGCGTGCGGTAGCCGCGGCGATGAGCGCGGACGCCACCGTGACCAGGTTGGTCGCCTCCCATCCCGGCGTACCCGGCTCACCGGCCGGCTGCTCGATCAGCTTGCCGAGTGCCGCACCCGCCTCGGACAGCCCGGTCGCACTCCGGATCACACCGGCCCCGACCGTCATGACCCGCTGCAGCTCCGGTACGACGTCCGCGTCGACCAGCCCGGGGACGCGGACGTCGTGGGCCGGCTCGCGCAACTCAGGCAGCCCGTTGGCCAGGTGGGCGGCGATGCGACCGGCGAAGACGAGGCCTTCGAGCAGGGAGTTCGACGCGAGCCGGTTGGCGCCGTGCACACCGGTGCAGGCGACCTCACCGCAGGCGAAGAGCCCAGGTATGGATGTCTGGCCGTGCAGGTCGGTCCACACACCGCCGGACGAGTAGTGGCAGGCGGGCGCGACCGGGATCAGCTCCCGAACCGGGTCGATACCGTGCGAACGGCAGGACGCCAGGATGGTGGGGAACCGGACCCGCCACTTCTCGTCGCCGAAGTGCCGGGCGTCGAGGTAGACGTGATCCTTGCCGGTGGCAAGCATCTGCCGCATGATCGCCTTCGCCACGATGTCTCGCGGCGCCAGGTCGGCCAGCTCGTGCTGACCCAGCATGAACCGGGTGCCCTCGTGGTCGACCAGGAACGCGCCCTCACCCCGAACAGCCTCGGACACCAACGGCTGCTGGCCTTTCGCGCTCTTGCCCAGCCACAGCACGGTCGGGTGGAACTGCACGAACTCCAGGTCGCGCACCTTCGCCCCGGCCCGCAACGCCAGCGCCATCCCGTCCCCCGTCGACACACTCGGATTGGTGGTCGCGGCGTACAACTGGCCGATTCCGCCGGAGGCGAGGATCACCGCGCGACTGCGGATCGCACCGACACCGTCCAGCTGGCCCTCGCCCATTACGTGCAGGGTGACTCCGGCGACGGCACCGTCCTCGGCGGTCAGCAGGTCGATGACCAGGGCGTGCTCGATCAGCCGGATGTCGGGGGCCCGCTTCACCGCGGCGACCAGCGCCCGCTCGATCTCAGCACCGGTCGCGTCCCCGCCCGCGTGCGCGATGCGGTTGCGGTGATGCCCGCCTTCTCGCGTCAGGGACAGATCTCCGTCGACGGTGTCGAACCGCGTACCCAGGTCGATCAGATCCCGGACGGCGTCCGGCCCTTCCGTCACCAGCGCCCGTACGGCGTCCGGATTGCAAAGCCCGGCGCCCGCGACGAGCGTGTCCTGCAAGTGGTCCTCGGGCGAGTCCTCCGGGCTGAGAGCGGCGGCGATCCCGCCCTGGGCCCATTGGGTCGAGCCGGAGGCGACGACGTCCTTCGTCACCACCAGCACGGAGCCGAGTTCACGGGCCTTGAGTGCGGCGGTCAGCCCGGCGATCCCGGATCCGATCACCACCACGTCGACGGTGTCGGTCCAGCCGGGTTCAGGCGCGGCCAGCCGCTGCGGGACAGCAGGTGCGGTCATTCGGTGACCGTATCAACCGATTTCACCGCAGCGTGATGGAAATGTTGTCAATGAGACGGGTGGTCCCGACGCGGGCGGCGATCAGCATCCGGGCCTCGCCGGGGCCGATCACCGGGCCGAGATCCGGTGCTCGCAGGGCGAGATAGTCGATCTTCACCGACGGCACCGCCTCGAGTTCCGCGTGGGCAGCGGCCATCACGGCGTCCGGACCGTTCATCCCGGCCTTCGCACCGGCGGTCAGCGCCCGGTAGAGCACCAAGGCTTCGTCACGCTCGGTCTCGTCGAGGTACCGGTTGCGTGAGGACAACGCGAGACCGTCCGCTTCACGCACGGTCGGCACCGGCACGATGTCGACGTCCCAGTCCAGATCGCACACCATCTCGCGGATCAGCGTGAGCTGCTGGTAATCCTTCTCGCCGAACAGCGCCAGGTCCGGCGCCGTCAGATGCAGCATCTTCGCGACCACGGTCAGCACGCCGGCGAAATGGCCCGGCCGGACCATGCCTTCCAGCTCGTCGGCCAGCGGGCCGGGATGCACGGTGATGGACGGCTCGTTCGGGTACAGCTCGTCGCGGGACGGGTTGAAGACCAGATCGACGCCTTCGTTCTTGGCGATCGCCAGGTCGCTGGCCAGCGTGCGCGGATAGCGGTCGAAGTCCTCGGCCGGCCCGAACTGCAGCGGGTTCACGAAGATGGTCAGGACGACGCTGCCGTCCGGACCGACGCGTTCCCGGGCCTCGGCGAGCAGGGCCGCGTGCCCGTCGTGCAGGGCACCCATCGTCATCACGACCGCTCGCGGCCGGATCGCCGCCGCCGCCCGCAGTTCGGCCTTCGTCTGGGTGAGTCTCATCGCGGTGCCTCCCCTGTCCGATACCGCTCGCCTGGTTCCCCGTCCAGCACCTGGTCGAATCGGGCCACGGTGTCCGGGTCCAGCCGTCCGTCCGCCGCGGCCAACTCCACCGTCGCCCGGGCCAGTTCGGCGTACGTGCTCGCCGTCCGGTCCCGCAGTCCGGCCAGGTGTGCTGCCACCGTGTCGACATCCCCCCGGGCAATCGGCCCGGTGAGCGCATGATGACCGGATCGCAGCGTGTTGTCGAGGGTTGCGGTCACGAGTGGCCCGAGTGTCGCGGCCGGATCCGCCACACCGGCCTCCCGCAGTACGGCGAGTGCCTGCGTAAGCAACGTTGTCAGGTGATTCGCGCCGTGCACGAGACCTGCGTGGTAGTGCGCACGCTGCTCCTCGTCGACCCACTGCACCTGTGCGCCGAGCGTCTTCACCAGCCGCTCGACCATCTCCCTGGCCTCGTCCGGCGCGGTCGCCGTGAACATGACGCCCTCCAGGCTCACCGCACCGCCAGGGAACGTCATCGCCGGGTGCAGAGCGACTGGGGTGGCTTCTGTGGCTGCCAGTGGCTTGAGTCCGTGCGCTCCGGACAGGTGCACGACGTACTGGCCGCTGGTGAGTGGGAGAGCTTGAGCGACCTGCTGGATCAGGTCGTCCGGTACGGCGACCAGGACCACGTCGGCGCGGGTGGTGACCTCGTCGACGGTCAGCACCGGTACATGCGGAAGGAGCCGGGCGGCGCGTTCGCGTGACGCGCTCGACCGGGCGGTGACTCCGACCAGGGGATGTCCGGCGGCCGCCAAGGCTGCTCCCAGGGCGGTTCCGGCCCGGCCGGCTCCGATCAAGCCGATCCGTTCCATGCTCACTCTCTTCGTTCCAGTCCCGCACGGGGTACCAGACGATCTACTAGTCAGCCTAGGTGATGAGAGCATGCCGTGGTGAGCGATGCATGGGCTGCGCGTACCGGTTTGACCGCGATTCTGATCACAGTGCCTGAGTTGGCGGACTTCACCCACCGTTGGCGATCGGTATCCCGGTCGACGGCGCGTCCCCACGTCCCATTGACCGAGTTGATCCCGCCACACATCACGGTGCTGGTCCCTTGGGTCGGCGAGCCGACGTCGGACGACGTACGACGGCTGAAAGAGGCTGTGGCGTCGCACGAGCCGTTCGAGCTGAGCTTCCAGACAATTGGTCAGTTCCCGAACGGTACGGCGTGGCTGAAGCCGGAACCGTTCGACGCTGTGTGTTCGCTACTGGTCTCGGTCTACGAGGCGTTCCCGGAGTGCCCGCCGTACGGTGGCGAGTTCCCGGACCCGCATCCGCACCTGACCATCTCTTCGGCCACGGAGGGCGCTCCGGCCGTTGTTGCCGAGGCGACCGAGGCTCTTGCTGCCACACCGGCTCCCACGGTCCAGCTGACCGAGTTGGGGCTGTGGCGTGAGGGTGGGGACGGGGTCTGGCGGCAGTTCGACGCCGTTCAGCTGTGACCACCTTTCGCGAGGGCTGGGAGACGGCGCTCTACGGGCCTGACGGGTTCTACCGGCGGGAGCGGCCGGCTGCACACTTCCGGACCTCTGTGCACGCTTCCGCGTTGTTCGGACGGGCGGTGGCGCGACTGGCTCGTGCGGTGGGCACCTCGGAGGTTGTGGACATCGGGGCGGGTTCGGGCGAACTGGGCGACATTCTGCGGGCTGAGGGCTTGGCGGTCGTCGAGGTGGAGTTGGACGACGAGTTGCCGTCGTCGATCGCGGGACTGGCAATCGCCAACGAGTGGCTGGACAACGTGCCGTGTGACGTCGCCGAGCTCGACGAGGACGGCGTACCGCGGTATCTGCTGGCCGACCTGTCCCTCGGTGAAGTTGTCTCGGGCAACGATCTGCGCTGGCTCGAGGAGTGGTGGCCTTTGCAGGAGCCGGGTGATCGGGCGGAGATCGGCAGGGCACGCGATCTGGCCTGGGCCTCGGTTGTCGAGCGGCTTGCCGAGGGTGGAGTGGCAGTGGCGATCGACTACGGGCATGTGCGTGCTGGTCGGCCGCCGTACGGGACTGTGACCGGCTTCCGGGCCGGCCGCGAGTGTGACCCGGTGCTGGACGGTTCTTGCGACGTCACTGCGCACGTAGCGCTGGACTCGCTCGGTGGCTCCCTCGTGCTGCAGCGGGACGCCTTGCGGGCGCTGGGAGTGAGTGCGGCCCGTCCGAGCCTCGAGCTGGCTCAGACGGAACCTCTGCGCTACGTGGCCGAGCTGTCGTCGGCCGGTGAGGCTGCGGAGCTGCTGGACCCTTCTGGGCTTGGCGGATTCGGCTGGGTGTGGACAGCAGCCGGCGAAGCGGCCGTACGACGTGCTTCGCGTGCTCTGACCGACTGAGCCTCCAGGAGCTGTGCGGCCTCGAACTGATCGCGGTGCAAGGCGATGGCGTCGGTCGGACCGAGTGGTGTGTCCACGTGCACGTTGGCCAGGCCCAGACGCCGCTGGAGCGGTCCCTGCTCCAGTCGCACCGACTGGGTCTTGTGGTGCAGGACGATCGACGTACGACGGCTGACCCAGCCTCGCGTGGTGACGAGTACCTGCTCGTCGTGGCCGTACGAGAGGTAGCGCCAGCCGATCGGGCGCAGCCGCTTGGCCCGCTCCGGTGCCCGGTGCATCTCGATGCGGGAGAGGTCCAGCCCCTGCAGGATGCGGGCCAGCACGAAGGCCACCTCGCCGCGGTCTCCGACCGGCAGGAGCTGCGCACCCTCGCGGTCGTCCTCCCCCTCGGACGGATTGCCCGCCACACCGGCGATGTCCAGCTCGACACGGGCCCAGCCGATCAGCCGCCAGATGATCGGCTCGGTGATCAGCAGGCCCTGCACGCGACCAGGCGGCACAGTCTGCCGCTGGACGTCGAACAGGCCGCGCTTGGTCCGGAGCCCGTGGTCGGTCTCCGACAGGGTGAAGCCGTGGTTGCCGACGACCTGCTTCCAGATCGGCTGCACCACACCGAGCAGCAGCGGTACAGCGGCGAACAGACCGATGTGGAACTCGAGCACGGTGGCAGCTGCGATCAGCCAGATGAGAGCACCGGCGCTGGCGAGCACTGTGGAGGACAGCAGGGTCGCACCGAGCAGGCGGGTCGTCGCAACCACCAGGATCGGCTCCGGCGCGGGCTGCTGAGCGGCGTGCTCGACGGCCTGCTCGCCCTTGGCCCGCACCAGCAGGATGGTGCGGAGCTTGACGGCTTCGTCGTAGTTGAAATAGCTCAGCTTGCCGTCGCTCTTGCCACCGCCGGCCACGTCCATCCGCAGCTCAGCCATCCCGAACAGGCGAGCGACGAACGGCTGGGCGACGTCGATCGCCTGGATCCGGTCGAACCGGATGATCCGTGTCCGGCGGAACAGGAACCCGCTGTCCACCCGGATCGCGTCGTCGGTCAGCTGCCACTTGGTGAACCACCAGGACAGCGCGCCGAGCAGGATCCCACCGACGAGAACGGCGATCAGCCCGAGCCCGGCCAGGGTCAGGTTGCTGCGCAGGCTCTCGTTGTTCACCATCGCGATCGCCGCGACGACGAAGTACCCCCAGCCCTTCACGAACGGCGTCAGCGGGTGCAGCCGCGCCCCCGCCTGTTCCACGGGCGACTGGACAGGTGGGGTCTGCTGCGCGGTCTGCTGCCCGGCGTCGGACGGTCCGGGCGTCGGCTCAGTCACAGGCCCCACGCCTGGGCCTGGCCGAGAGCGGAGAGGCGGTCCCGCAGGCGGCTCGCCTCGTCCGGGTGCAGACCGGGAATCTTCGCGTCGGTCGCCGGGGTCGCGGTGTGCAGTTCCACCGTCGCGATCCCGAACGCCCGCTCCAGCGGGCCGGCCGCCACATCGACGAACTGCATGCGGCCGTACGGAACCACCACCAGTTCACGGAACATGATCCCGTGGCTGACCAGCAGCTCGTCCTCGCGCTCGGCGTACTTCCAGGACCGCTGGTTCCGCCCGATCAGCAGCCACGACCAGCCGAATCCGGCCGCGAACACGAGCAGCGCGAGCGCGCCGTACACCCAGCTCAGCGTCAGGCCCAGGATCAGCAGGGCCACCAGGCCGAGCACACCGAACATGATCCCCGCGTTCAGCCGGCGGACCGATGCCAGCTTCGGCGAGACCGGCGTCCAGTTGACATCCGAAGGTGCGAAGAGGTCGTCCACAGACCAAGCCTGTCACGCCAGTGGTCATCTCCGCTGTCACGGTAGTGTGCCGGAAGTGCCCAGTGTGCGGGAGACTGACGGTATGAGCACGGAACGAGTGGTGGGAATCGGCGCCGGGGCCGCCGGGTTCGACCCGCTGTACGAGCGGGGCGGGACCGGGAGCGGCTCGGAGCTGGCGACCACCGACATGGTGCTCAACATCGGCCCGCAGCACCCGGCCACCCACGGCGTGCTCCGGCTGCGGCTGACCCTGGACGGCGAGCGGATCATCGGCTGCGAGCCGATCGTCGGCTACATGCACCGCGGCGCGGAGAAGCTGTTCGAGGTCCGCGACTACCGGCAGATCATCGTGCTGGCGAACCGGCACGACTGGCTGTCCGCGTTCAGCAACGAGCTCGGCGTGGTCCTCGCGGTCGAGCGGATGATGGGCCTGGAGGTCCCGGTCCGCGCGATCTGGTTGCGGACCCTGCTGGCCGAGCTGAACCGGATGCTGAACCACCTGATGTTCCTCGGGTCCTACCCGCTCGAGCTCGGCGCGATCACGCCGGTCTTCTACGCCTTCCGCGAGCGCGAGACCCTCCAGGCGGTGATGGAGGAGCTGTCCGGCGGCCGGATGCACTACATGTTCAACCGCGTCGGCGGCCTCAAGGAGGACCTGCCGTACGGCTGGCTCGGTCGCGCGTCGGCCGCCTCGGCCGCGGTCCGCAAGCGACTGCCGGATGTCGAAGACCTTGTCATCGGCAACGAGATCTTCCGGGCCCGCACCGTCGGCGTCGGCAGGCTGTCCCCCGAGCTGATCGCGCAGTACGGCGTCTCCGGCCCGATCGCCCGGGCCTCCGGCGTGGACGCCGACCTCCGCCGCGACGAGCCCTACCTCGCGTACGACGAGTTGCAGCGCGACGGCGTACTCCGGGTCATCACCCGGCCGGAGGGCGACTGCTTCGCCCGGTTCTGGGTGCTGCTCGAGCAGGTGAAGGTCTCACTCGACCTGGTCGACGCCTGTATCGACAAGCTGTCCGCGATGCCGGCCGGGCCGGTGAACGTGCGGCTGCCGAAGATCCTCAAGGTCCCGGAGGGGCAGACCTACGCCTGGACCGAGAACCCCCTCGGCATCAACGGCTACTACCTGGTCTCCCGCGGCGACAAGACCCCGTGGCGGCTCAAGCTCCGCTCGGCCAGCTTCAACAACATCTCCGCGCTGCCCGCATTGCTCCCCGGCACCGTCATCCCCGACATGATCGCCATCCTCGGCAGCATGTTCTTCGTCGTCGGCGACATCGACAAGTAGCGGCTCAGCCGGTCGCCTGGCCGATCAGGTCCAGCAGGGGCTCGCGGATTCCGGCCGAGACGGCAAAGGTGCCGCGCGACTCGGGCGCGTGCTCCGAGCCGTCGAGGTCCAGGACGACGACGCCGGCCTCGCGGGCGATCGCCACCCCGGCCATCGTGTCCCACGGCTTGTTCGAGAACATCACCATCGCGTCGAAGTGGCCCGCCGCGGTCCAGGTCAGCGCGGTGGCCGCCGTACCGATCATCCGGATGCGTTGCACCCGCGGGTAGAGCAGCTCGGTCAGCCGCAGCCGGACCGCGTTCTGGGCGGCTGCCTCCGGGCCGACCGCATAGTCGCCCACGGCAACCAACGCGTCGGTCAGGTCCGTGCATTCGCTGCCCCGGATCGGCTGCCCGTTGCAGGTCGCGCCGAGGCCTTCCGCGGCGGCGTACCTCGTCCCGAGCGCGGGGTGGTCGATGACACCGGCCACCGCCCGTCCTTCATGGATCAGCCCGAGCGAGATCCCCCACAGCGGCACTCCGTGGACGAAGTTCACCGTCCCGTCGA
Organism: Kribbella steppae; assembly: GCF_004342025.1. Lineage (GTDB taxonomy): Bacteria > Actinomycetota > Actinomycetes > Propionibacteriales > Kribbellaceae > Kribbella > Kribbella steppae. The sequence continues at coordinate 324,070 of NZ_SLWN01000005.1, forward strand.
TCGGGTCGAGCACCCACCGGGTCCCGTCGGTCGCGCCGCCCTCCTCCTCGCCCAGCACGCCGATGTCAGGGGTCTCCCGCTCCAGGAACGCCCGGACCTCACGCTCCACCGCGAAGTCCACCTCGGATGCCATGTCCCGATCGCCCTTGGACGTCAGCACCCCCGGCGCCCGGGTGTCGGTCACCGTCCTCCCCTGATCGACAGCGGCTTCGGCGACTTTCAGCAGTTCGGCGATATCCACAGGTCCGAACTTACGCGACGCGGCTCAAGCCGTGTCGGGTGTGCCCGGCCGGCGGCGCCAGGATCGGATCGCCGTGACGGCACCGGCGGCGAGGACGCCCGCGGCGGCGGCCTGGCCGACCTTGCGGCGGCAGCCGACGTTCTTGCACTCGGGAACCGGGTACGGCTGGCCGGGATTCAGCTCGTGCGTCTCATCGGCCGACACGTAGGCGGTGGTCGCCGGGAAGTCCCAGCCGTCGGGGTTCAGCAGTCTGTACCAGTACGCGTCCTCCCAGGCCTTCAGCCGGCACGTCACGTTCACCGAGGGTGACTCGAACGGTGTCGGCCCGAGCTGCCCGATCGGCAGATGATCCTGGTTGTAGACCGTGACATGCCCGTTCGGGTCGTTCATCGTCACGGCCGGGAAATTCGCGTCCAGCCCCATGTGTATCCCCTCCCACACCGCAGTATGGACGTGGACTCAGGAAGCGGCCAGACCTCGCAGCTTGAGGTCGACGACGGTGGGGGCGTCGGCCTGGGAGTGTTTGTCGCCGGCGGCAACGACCGTGGCGACCTCCTCGTCGATCTTGTCCAGCCGCTGGTCGATCTTGTCCAGCCGGCGCTGCATCAGGTCGACGAACTCGGCGTTCTCGACCACGCGGGCGCTGGTGATCCGGGAGTACTCCTGGGCCACCTGGGCCCGTTCCTCGGAATGGGCGAGGCGTTCGACCAGCAACTGGTGGCGGACCAGCAGCGAGGCACCGACGGCGACCAGTACGGCGGCGACGGCGGCCGCACGCAGGATCCATGCGTTCTGCGAGAACAGGGCGATGGACACGCCCAGGCAGACGATGACCAGCAGAGAATTGGCGACGGCGAGAACTGTGGCCCTGGTACGACGGCGGTTACCCCTTGAGCCCATGGACCGACATGTTAGGGGGTCTCGTCGGGGTCCTCGGGAATACGACACGCGCGTTCGAGCAACAATCCGGCCGTGACGACCAGCACAGAGACCACCGCCGCGGCACCGGCCATGATCACACGGTTGCGGGGCCCGGACGAGCTCACCGCTTCCAGGAAGGATAACGCGAACCCTGCGTAAACACCGGCGCACAACGCGCCGACGAACGCACTGGCCTTCCCGATCAGCAGCAGGAACACCGCCCGCGCCGGCTCGACCCGTTCCCGCCGTACCTGGATCCGCTGATGGGTATTGCGGGCCGCGGCGAACAGCAGCGCGGCCAGGAACGTCCAGGCGACCAGCGTCAGCCAGGACACCGCGGGCGCGACCCCGCCGCCGGACTCGATCGCCTGCACCATGGTCAGGCCGACCGCCGCCCCGAGGACGCCGATCGCCACCAGTAGCCAGCGCGAGGTCGGCCGGACCGACCCCGGGCGCGGCGGCTTCTTACCGTGCTCGTTGCCGGGCGCCCGGCCGGGCTCGGGACCGCCGGACACCACTACTGCAACTCGATGTCGAGCTTGGTCACACCGGCCGAGCCGACCTTCGCCAGCAACTCGGCCACCGGACCGCGCCCGGGCAGCACCGCGTCCGGCTCGATGTCGAGCCAGGGCGCCAGCACGAACGCACGCTCGTGCGCCCGCGGGTGCGGAACGGTCAGCTCATCGGACTCGATCGTCTTCTGCCCGTAAGTGATCAGGTCGACGTCCAGCGTCCGCGGCGCGCCCGGCACGCTGCGCTCCCGGCCGAACGCCTGCTCGACCGCGTGCGCCCGATCCAGCAGCATGTCGACCGGCAGGGTGGAGTCGGCCAGCAGCACGATGTTCAGGTACGGGCCGGACTCGTCCGGACCGCCCACCGGGTCGGTCTCGTAGACCGGCGAGACCTCGACCACCACGACGTCCGGCGTATCCCGCAGCGCATCGACCGCGCCCTGCAGATTGGCCTCACGATCGCCGAGATTGCTGCCGAGCGACAGGATCACCTGGCGGATCGGTTTCAGACCGCCGCTCAGGGTGTCCGCGTCGATGACGTGGGGACTAGGGGTCTCAGTCACGAGGATTCTCCGGCTCTGCGCTGCACGGTCAGGACAACGTCGTCGAACGGCACCGTGATCGGTGCCGAAGGTTTGTGGATGGTCACCGCGGTCGCTGTCACCCGCCGGTCGGCGAGGCACAGGTCGGCGATGCGCTGGGCGAGGGTCTCGATCAGGTCCACCGGGTCGTTCTCGATCGCCTGGTGCACCCGCTCGGCCACCACCCCGTAGTTCACGGTGTCGGCCAGGTCGTCGGAGGCCGCGGCGGGCCGGGTGTCCAGCTCCAGCCGGACGTCCACGACGAACTCCTGTCCGTCGGCCCGCTCGTGCTCGAACACCCCGTGGCGCCCGAAGCCGCGGATGCCACGGATCTCGATCACGTCAGGAGAAAGCACGGGACCACTCATTCCGCCTCCTCCTGTTGGCCCCCAGACGACAGTACCGGGGAGGCATGGTGGATCCACAACCGCCAGCCGGAGGAAGTTCTGCGGAAGACGTTCGTGGCCAGTGCCTTGCCACCGGCGAATCCCTCCTCGGGAGCACCCTCGCCGGAGGACAGGACATTCTCCGTACACGTGACGTATGCCACGTCTTCATCCACGCGGACCTGGACATCGGTCAGGAAGAACTGGATGTACGGCGTGTTGGCGAAGATCATCGCCCAGGCCCGCATCATCTCCGGGTACCCGTAGATCGCGGCGTTCCCCGGATGGATGCAGACCGGGTCCGGGTCCGGCAGCCAGACCGCTGCCATCAGGTCCAGGTCGCCGGCCTCGAACGCGTTGTAGAACGCGGTGTTGGCGGTCAGCACGACGTCCTCCACCGTGGCACCGCGCGCAGCACCCTCACCTCCGGTGCCCTGCCGCGGACCGCCGGGTCCGTCCGTCATACCGTTCCCCATCTCTTCGCCACCCGGACCGCGTCCGCGCTCGGTGCCACCGCATGGGCCCGGACACACCAGGCTCCCGCGGCGGCGGCCAGGGCGGAAACAGCCGCGCTCGCTTCGTCTCGTCGTACGGCCGGTCTGGGTTCGCCGGTCTGCTCGTCGGCGAGCAGCCTACCGAGGAACGCCTTGCGGGACGCACCGATCAGTAACGGTCTTTCCAGTACGGCGAATTCCCGCAACCGGCGCAGGATCTCCCAGTTGTGGTCCGCGTTCTTCGCGAAACCGAGTCCCGGGTCGAGTGCGACCCGGCTCAGGTCGATGCCGGCCGACCGCATCGCCTCGATCCGTTCGCCCAGTTCGGCGATCACTTCGGCGACCACGTCGTCGTACTCGGCCTTGTTCTGCATGTCGATCGAATGCCCGCGCCAGTGCATGCAGACATAAGGCGTACGACGCTCGGCCACCAGCGCATGCATGTCGGGATCGGCCTGGCCACCGGAGACGTCGTTGATCATCACCGCACCGGCGTCGAGGGCGAGGGCCGCGACTCCGGCGCGCATGGTGTCGACCGAGATCAGCGCACCGTCGGCCGCGAGCGCCTCGATCACCGGCAGCACCCGGCGGGTCTCCTCCTCGGGTGCGGGTCGCTCAGCCCCGGGCCGGGTCGACTCCCCGCCGACGTCCAGGAGGTCGGCCCCTTCGGCCAGCAGCTCCCGCCCGTGCTTGATCGCCGCGGCCGGCTCGAACCACTCGCCACCGTCCGAGAACGAGTCCGGCGTCACGTTGACGACACCCATCACGAGACACCGGTCCACCACCGGCAGCCCGTCGACGTGACGCCAAGCCTCAGTTCCCACCCACACACCGTAGTAGCCCCCACCTACACACCGGGAGCCACCCGCAGCGGTTAGTTGCTGAGGACCAGCCGGGACTTGGTGGATTTGAGGGCTTCGGCGACCGGTTGGGCGTAGGACTCGTTGGTCTGGCCGTACTTCTCCAGGCACTGGCCGTTGATCAACGCGGCCCCGCTGGTGATGCCCTGGGCGTAGTTGCCGGTCATGTTCGCGCCGCCGGAGTCACCGGCCTCGACACAGGCGGAGTGCTGGAACAACCCGCGGACGACCTTGTTGCTGCCGTAGTTCACGGTCACATTCCGCGCGACGATCCTCCCGCAGGTCCAGCCGGTGCTCTTCCCCGACTTGCACAGCGTCGACCCGACGGTGGCGTTCGCGATCCCCTTCACCGCGACGTTCCCGGCACCCCAGCCCTCGATGTACCCCTGCTGGTCCCAGCCCTCAATCACGCCGACCGTGCCGAAGTCGTTGCCCGGGAAACTCGACGTCCGGGTGTTGCCGAGGACGTACCCGTTCCGGGAGAACGACGGCTTGCCGGCCGTGCAGTGGCCGGCGGTGAGGAAGATCCGGGTGCCCTTGGTCGTCCGGGCGTTGAACCCGAGCGAGCACACGTACCCGGTGTTCTTGTCCACCTGGACCCCGCCGCGCAGGCTGAAGTCGTCGGCGGTGGTGGTCACCCGGCCGGCCACGGTCCGGATCGTCACCTGGTCGCCGTTCGCCTTGGCCCGCTCGAGGAACCGCTCGGTGATCGCGTCCCGCGCGCCCTTCGGCACGGTGACGACCACGGTGCCGGAGATGGGGTCGACGTACCAGGACCGGACCTTGCCCGCGCTCGAGCCGGCGGCCAGGCGGTTCAGCTCGGCCTGTACGGCGTTCAGCTGGTCGGCGGTGAAGCGGACGAGCTTCGGGATCGCGCCGGCCTGGCGGACCAACTGGGCGGTGGACAGGTCGGACACCGCGACCACCAGTTTCCCGGCGTCGTCGTAGTAGCTGCCGACCGCTTTCGATCCGAGCTCCGACTCGAGTCCGTCCGCCACCAGCGACGACTTGTCCGTCACCTGGTCGACCGGGCCCGCTTGAGCGGTCTTTCGCTCGCTGCGCGACTCGGCGTTGGCCCAGTTCGCCGCGACCAACCCGGCCGCCGTCAGGACGACGACTCCGGCGAATGCGGCGCCGACCCGGTAACGCGCTGACATCTGTCCTCCTCACGCCGGTGCCAGGTCCCCGTCGACCACGCACCACTACGGAACGTAAACGCTCAGCGACAGAATGTCCACAGACATCGGCTCTCAAACGTCAACGAATCGACGGCGCCGAGGCTACGGTCAGCCGACGATCAGGCTCATCGCCTCGGCCCGGGTGACCGGGTTGCGGAGCTGGCCGCGGACGGCGGAGGTGATGGTCTTGGCGCCGGGTTTGCGGACGCCGCGCATGGTCATGCACAGGTGCTCGCATTCGATCACCACGATCACGCCGCGCGGCTCCAGCAGCTCGAGCAGCGAGTCCGCGACCTGGGTGGTGAGGCGTTCCTGCACCTGCGGGCGCTTCGCGTACACGTCCACCAGCCGGGCGAGCTTCGAGAGGCCCGTGATCCGGCCCTCGCGGCTCGGGATGTAGCCGACGTGGGCGACGCCGGTGAACGGCACCAGATGGTGTTCGCACAGGCTCCAGACCTCGATGTCCTTCACCAGGACCATCTCGTCATGACCGATGTCGAACGTGGTGGTGAGCACGTCCTCGGCTCGCTGGCCCAGTCCGCCGGTCATCTCGGCGTACGAGCGCGCCACCCGGGCCGGAGTGTCCTTGAGCCCGTCGCGGTCGGGATCCTCCCCGATCGCGATCAGCAGCTCGCGGACCGCCCGCTCCGCCCGGGCATGGTCGAACTTCGGCGACGTCATCCGGCCACTCTAGACAGCACCCCGCACCGGCAACGGCGAACGCCGCCGCCCTGGTGGGCGACGGCGTTCGCTGAGCTGATGTCTGGGGCTCAGTCCTTCGGCGACGGCGGGGTCGGGCCGCTGCCGTAGGTCGGCGGGTTGATGGCCTCGTCCGGGCCGACCGAACCGCCGGGCAGGACGTCGGACAGCGAGCCGTTCTGCTCCGCGCGCGTCGGCACCGGCATCACAGGCGGCTGGTCCGACGGCACCCGGGTGGACGAGCCGGTCCAGGCCGGCCGCCGCTCCCGCTTCTCCACCGGAGCGAAGACCCGGGCGATCTCGTGCTTGTCGAGGGTCTCCTTCTCCAGCAGCTCCTCGACCAGGTGGTCCAGCACTGCGCGGTTCTCGACCAGGATGTCGAACGCCTCCTGGTGCGCGTTCAGGATCAGCTTGCCGACCTCCTCGTCGACCGCGGCGGCGATCTCCTCGGAGTAGTTCCGCTGGCTGCCGATGTCGCGGCCCAGGAACGGCTCACTGCTGTCCTGGCCGAACTTGATCGCGCCGAGCCGCTCGGTCATGCCGTACTGCGTGACCATCGCACGGGCCAGCGCGGTCGCCTTCTCGATGTCGTTGCTGGCGCCGGTGGTCGGGTCGTGGAAGACCATCTCCTCGGCCGCACGGCCACCGAGCATGTAGGCGAGCTTGTCCAGCATCTCGGACCGGGTGGTCGAGTACTTGTCCTCGTCCGGCATCACCATCGTGTAGCCGAGCGCCCGGCCACGCGGCAGGATCGTCACCTTCTGCACCGGGTCGGAGTGCGGCAGCGCGGCGGCGACCAGGGCGTGCCCGCCCTCGTGGTACGCCGTCAGCACCTTCTCCTTGTCCGACATCAGCCGGCTGCGGCGCTGCGGACCGGCGATGACCCGGTCGATCGCCTCGTCCAGCCCGCGGTTGTCGATCACCTGCTGGTTGTTCCGCGCGGTGAGCAGGGCGGCCTCGTTCAGCACGTTGGCCAGGTCCGCACCGGTGAAGCCCGGCGTACGGCGGGCGACCGCGGTCAGGTCCACGTCCGGCGCCATCGGCTTGCCGCGCGCGTGCACCCTCAGGATCTGCTCGCGACCGGGCAGGTCCGGCGCGTCGACGGCGATCTGCCGGTCGAACCGGCCGGGCCGCAGCAGCGCCGGGTCGAGGACGTCGGGCCGGTTGGTGGCCGCGATCAGGATCACACCGCCGCGGACGTCGAAGCCGTCCATCTCGACCAGCAACTGGTTCAGGGTCTGCTCGCGCTCGTCGTGGCCACCGCCGAGGCCCGCACCACGGTGCCGGCCGACGGCGTCGATCTCGTCGATGAACACGATCGCCGGGGCGTTCGTCTTGGCCTGCTCGAACAGGTCGCGGACCCGGGAGGCGCCGACACCGACGAACATCTCGACGAAGTCCGAACCGGAGATCGAGTAGAACGGCACGCCGGCCTCACCGGCGACCGCACGGGCCAGCAGGGTCTTGCCGGTACCGGGCTGGCCGTAGAGCAGCACGCCCTTGGGGATCTTCGCCCCGACCGCCTGGAACTTGCCCGGCTCCTGCAGGAACTCCTTGATCTCGCCGAGCTCCTCGATCGCCTCGTCACAGCCGGCCACGTCCGCGAAGGTGGTCTTCGGGGTGTCCTTGGTGATCAGCTTGGCCTTCGACTTGGCGAAGCTCATCACCCGCGAGCCGCCGCCCTGCATCGAGTTCATCAAGAAGATGAAGACGACCGCGATCAGCAGGAACGGGATCAGCGTGGAGAACACCTGACCGATGAAGCTCGGCTTCGGGTTCTCGACGTCGTACCGCTCGATCTTCTTGTCGTCGAACAGTTTCTGGATCGACTGGCCGAGGGTGTTGGCCTGGCCGTCGACCCAGTGCGCCCGGACCTTGGTGCCGTCGGTCTTCTCGACCCGGATCTCCTGGTCGGGGTCGATCAGCGTCACCGACTTGATCGTCTTGTCCGACGAGCTGGTGGCCTGCTGGATCAGCTGCACGACCTGCCCGGTCGGCTCGGTCTTGTACCCGGTCGAGCCGGTCAGGAGCTGTCCGATCACCAGAACGCCCAGGAAGGCGACGACGATCCAGAACAGGGGTCCGCGGAAGATGCGCTTCACGTCCATGATCGAGGCCTACGCCCCGTCCCTCCTAGCTCGGCAGGCCCGGGTATGCGGGCTTGAGACGGTAACACCAGTCCAAGTGTCTCGTGCCGGGCAAGCCTGCCCACCACGAGGGTCACCCAAGGGACGGTAGAGCCAGTTGTACAGGCTGTCACCAAGTCTGCCCCGGGGACGGCGCCCAAGCACCCCTCCAGCCGGAATTGGCCCGGCCGGCCCGGTCCCGATTGCCCGGATCCGGGCAATAGCGAGGCTCAGGAGTACACGTGCGGTGCGAGGGTGGCGACGCAGCGCAGGTTCCGGTACTTCTCCGCGTAGTCGAGCCCGTACCCGACGACGAACTCGTCCGGCAGCTCGAGGCCGACGTACTTCACCGGGACCGCCATCTTGGCCGCGTCCGGCTTCACGAACGCGGTGCACAGCTCCAGCGAGGCGGGTTTGCGTGACTCCAGGTTGCTGACCAGCCAGCTCAGCGTCAGACCGGTGTCGATGATGTCCTCGACGATCAGCACGTGCCGGTTGGTGATGTCGGTGTCCAGGTCCTTCTGGATCCGGACCACACCGGACGACTTGGTGCCCGATCCGTACGACGAGATGGCCATCCAGTCCATCTCGATGTGCCGGCTGAACGAGCGGGCCAGATCGGCCATCACCATCACCGCGCCGCGCAGGACGCCGACGATGAGGAGGTCCTTGCCCTCGTAGTCCTGCTCGATCCGGCCGGCCAGCTCCCGCAGTTTCGCCAGGATCTGGTCCTCGGTGTAATGGATCTTGCTCAGGTCCTTCTCGATGTCCGACGCATCCACGCGCATCAGCCTGTCACATCCGGGCCTAGGACGATGAATCCACCCCGCCGGGCCGCCCGGACGCCTTGCGGCAGGTCGATCCATCGCTGCCCGCGCCAAGCGGTCACCAGTGTGTCGACGGCCGCGATGTGCCCGGCGGTGAGGTCCGTGGCCCGGCACCCGGCTTCCAACGCGGCCTGCCGGAGCACCCTGGTCCGTACGGCGTCAGGCTCGACCGCGAGCGTGGCCACGTCGCAGTGCACCTCATTGTCAGCACGACGTACTGCGGTCTCCGCGAGGTCAGCCGCGAGCATGTCGAGCGCATCCGCATCAGCCCTGAGCAGTCCCGCCGTACGGGCCAATGCTTCGAGCACACCGGGCCCGAGCGCCTCCTCGAGCACCGGGAGCACCTCATGACGTACCCGGACCCGCATGAACTGCGGATCGTCGTTGTGCGGGTCGTGCCAGGGCCGCAGCCCTGACGCCACACAAGCGGCGGCTGTCGTGGCGCGTGGCAGCTCCAGGAACGGTCGACGCAGCAGTCCGGCGACGGCAGCCATCCCAGCGAGCGAGCGGGCGCCTGAGCCCCGGGCAAGCCCTAGCAATACAGTCTCGGCCTGGTCGTCCCGAGTGTGAGCCACCAGTACGACGTCCGCCCCGAACTCATCGGCCGCGTCGCGCAGAGCGTCGTACCGGGCCGCCCGGGCGGCTCCCTCAGGACCGCCCTCGTTGCCGACCTCCACCGCCCGCACCTGCACCGGGTCGAGGCCCAGCGACCGGCACTGCTCGGCAGCGATCTCTGCAGTCTGGGTGGAGTCAGCCTGGAGTCCGTGGTCGACGATGATGGCACCGGAACGCAGCTTGAGCTTCGGCGCCTCGAACGCGGTCGCGGCGGCCAGGGCCAGGGAGTCCGTGCCGCCGGAACAAGCAACCAGAACGGTCGTCCCCTGGGGCAACTCGGACAGCGTGCTGCGCACTGCTTCCCGCGTGCGCGCCACGGCGGGATGCAGCTTCCCCCGCCGGTGTTCCACCAACTCCTCGGCCGCCCACCTGGCCGGTGGCTTAGCCGTGGAGTCGGGAGACCCAGGCATCCGGGTTCGCGATCTCGTGCTTGGTGGGCAGGGTGTTCGGCCCGGTCCACACCCGGTTGAAGCCGTCCATGCCGACCTGGTCGACCACTCGGCGGACGAACGCGGCGCCGTCCTTGTACTGCCGCAGCTTGGCGTCCAGACCGAGCAGTCGCTTCAGCAACTGGTCGACCGGGTTGCCACTCTGCCGGCGCGACGTGAATTTGGACCGGATGGTGTCCACGGTCGGGATCACCGACGGCCCGACCCCGTCCATCACGAAGTCCGCGTGCCCCTCCAGCAACGACATGACCGCCGTCAGCCGGTCCAGCACGGCCCGCTGCTCAGGGGACTGCATCAGGTCGACCAGGCTCAGCTCGGCCTCACCCCGCACCGACCGTCCCAGCCGCTGCACGGCCTCCCGGAACATCGCCGCGTACGCCGATGCGTCCAGCTCGGCCTGGTCGAGGAACAGCGCGATCTCCGACCGCAAGTGGTCCCGCAACCACGGCACGGCGGTGAACTGCACCCGGTGCGTCTCCTCGTGCAGACACACCCACAACCTGAAGTCCCGCGGTACGACGCCCAGCTCGGACTCCACGTGCATCACATTGGGCGCGACCAGCAGGAGCCGGCCGGTCAGACCAGGACGGTCCGGATCCGGCTCGGACGGATAGAACGGGTCGAACTGACCCAGCACCCGGGAGGACAGGAACGCGAGCAGCGCACCCGCCTCGATGGCCGTCACCCGGGAGCCGACTGCGGACGACAGGCCGCCGGTCCGCTCGGCCTTCTCACGCAGCTTGTCCGCCAGCGGCTGCAGAACAGTCCGGAAGCCGTCCGCGTTCGCCTGCACCCAGCCGGGCCGGTCCACGATCACCACCGGAGCGGTGGCCGAAGTGGCCTGCAGCCCGGTGAACTCCCGCACGTGGTGCTCGGAGTCGGCCGCGAACTGACGCAGCTCGGCGACCACCTGATCCGCCTCGGCGCGGCTGACCGCCGGGCCGGGCCGGAGCAACTTGCGAGCCACTCCGGTCGCCAACTGCCAGTCGACCATCTCCGCCGCTGTCGGGCCTTCCGCCGTACTCATGAGTCGACCCTAGTCGCATGTCCCAACATGCGCCTGCCGTTCATACCGCGCAGCCGCAATTGGCCAGCGCCGCGGCGGCTCTGTCGAGGGCTGCACGGGCAGCCAGCGTCTTGGGAACCGGCACGCTGTCAGTCGCCACCGCGAATACCAGGAGCGTGCCAGTGCGGTCACGGACCAGCCCGGCCAGGCTGTGGACCCCGGTGAGCGTGCCGGTCTTCGCACGGACCAGTCCGGTACCCCCACCAGTTCCAGGACTGGCGAAGCGGTCCTCGAGGCTGCCTGTGAACCCAGCGACCGGCAGACCGGTGAGCAGGTGCCGCAACTCAGGGTGGTCGTCAGACGCGGCTACCCGGACCGCACCGGCCAGCACGTCGAGCGGAACGCGGTTCGTCCGAGACAGCCCACTCCCGTCCTCGATCGTGGCCTTGCTGACATCCAGACCGAGCTTGGTGAGTGTCGCCTTCACTCCCTTGACCCCACCGACGTACGAGCCGCCGTTCTTGGTCGCCAGGCCGACGTGCCGCAGCATGACCTCGGCACCGTCGTTGTCGCTGTGCAGGTTCACGTACTCGACGATCTCGCCGACGCTCGGCGACGCCACCTGCGCGACGGCCTTGGCGGCAGTGGGCGCGACTGCCGGCTTGGGAATGCCCGTCACTTTGATCCCGGCAGCCTTCAGTTGCAACACGAACGCGGCGGCCGCCGCCTGCGCGGGCGAGGGTGCCCGCTTGGCCATGCCCGGAGCCAGGCGTCCCTCATTCACCCACAGCGCGGAGGTCGGCGCCGCGATGCCCTCGGGGACGTACTTCGACTCCCAGTCCGCGTTGATCGCCGGCCCGCTGAACAGCGAGGCGTCGTACCCGAGAGTGACGCTGCTGATGCCCTGCGCCTTCAGGGCCTTCGCAGTACTGGCTGCGAGGACCTGCAGCGACGCCCGCGTCGGGTAGTCGGTGGGATCGGTCTGCCGCTTGACGGTGAGCAGGGGGTCGCCGCCACCGACCAGGATGATGGCGCCCTTTGCGGCACTGACCACCTTCGTGCTGAACGTGTGGTCCGCTCCGAGCGTCTCCAGCGCCGACACCGTCGTCAGCAGCTTCAGCGTGGACGCAGGCACGTACGGCGTCGAGGCACCGACCGAGAACACCGGCTTGCCGCGCGAGGCGTCGTACACGTAGATGCCGCGGTGCTTGCCGAGCGCCGGGTCGCTGATGATCGGTGCCAGCACCTTCTGTACGCCGGCTGCCGTCGGTGCGACGCCCTCGGCCTTTGCCGGGGCCAGCACTGCCGGCGCCTGGACCTGTGCGGCCTGCAGGGATCCGGGTACGGCGTCTGCCCCGCTCACCAGGCTCACGCAGAGCGCTGTGGCGAGCAGCGTGACGAACACCGCACGAGGAGGACGGACCACCGGGCTGCTCCTGTCATTCGGTCGGTCGGAACCGTGACAGTATCTGCCGTATGGAGTTCGACGTCTTCATCGAGATCCCCAAGGGCACCCGCAACAAGTACGAGCTGGACCACAAGACGAACCGGCTGAGGCTCGACCGCACCCTGTTCACGGCCACTCAGTACCCGTCCGACTACGGGTTCATCGAGGACACCCTGGGCCAGGACGGCGACCCGCTGGACGCTCTCGTCCTGCTGACGGAGCCGACCTTTCCGGGCTGCCTGATCCGCGCCCGAGCGATCGGCATGTTCCGGATGACCGACGAGAAGGGCCCGGACGACAAGGTCCTCTGCGTCCCGGCCGGTGACCCGCGGCAGGAGCACCTCCGCGACATCCACCACGTGCCGGAGTTCGACCGGCTGGAGATCCAGCACTTCTTCGAGGTCTACAAGGACCTCGAGCCGGGCAAGTCCGTCGAGGGCGCCACCTGGGTCGGCCGGACCGACGCCGAGACCGAGATCAGCGCCTCCTTCGAGCGCCTCAAGACCGAGGGCCACTGACCCCCGGACCGTTCGGGCGCGCCTACCAGCCGATCAGCGAGTAGGGCGCGTTCGGTGCCCCGTTGCGCGCGCCGTCGGCACTCGACGGCGCGCTGGGAACAGTCGACTCCACGCGTACCTCCTCGGCCCCGGCCGTACGCCGGCCGGCCGGTCTGACCCGGGACATCGCGGACGCGATCATCGCCCGGCCGCGCAAGGGTTTCATCGCTGACACCGTTCCACTCGAGCATCCGTTGCCGGAGGCAATGACTCAGGGGCGGCCGAAGAAGTCCGGCGGCTCCCAGTAGTACACGCTGGCGATCTGCACCGGCTGGCCGGTACGCGGCGCATGCACCATCCGGCCGTCACCGAGGTACATGGCGACGTGGTGGATCGTGCCCGGATTGTCCGGGTCCGTCGACCAGAAGATCAGGTCGCCGGGCCGCAGCTCGTCCTCGTCGATGTGCCGGACCTGCTCGTACTGCGCGACGCTGTAGTGCGGCAGGTAGACGCCGGCCTTCGCCCAGGCAGCCTGGGTCAGGCCGGAGCAGTCCCACCGGCTCGGGCCTGTCCCGCCCCACAGGTACATGTCGCCGATCTGATCCAGCGCGAAGTCGATCGCAGCGCCGGCACCCTTTCGGGACGGGCGGTCGTCGTCCCGCGGCCGGTCCGGCTGCTTCTTCGGCGGCTTCTTCCCGGGGTTCTTCTTCTGCTCCTCGCGCCGCTCCCGCTCCTCGCGGGCCTTCTCGGCCGCATCCCGGGCCCGCTCGGCCGCTTCCCGGGCCCGCTCGGCGGCCTCCCGGGCAGCGATCCGGCGCTTCAGCTCGGCCGCCTTCCTCGCGGCGAGTGCGGCGGCTCGCTGGCGCGCAAGCTCCTCGAGTCCCCGCTGCCGCTGGGCGGCCACCTGGATCGACGTGTTCTGCAGTACGGCGAGCTGGGTGATCGCCTGTTTGCGCTGGACTCCCACCGCGGTGACCGCCGACGCCTGTGCCTGCTCTGCGGCCTCGGCCGCCTTCTTGGCCTTGGCCGCCTCGTCGGTCGCGTGCTTCACCCTGGTGACGGCCTGGTCAGCCTGCACCTTGAACAGGTTCGTCATCACCTGGGTCGCGGTGTAGCGCAGGTACGCGCCCTGCATCGCGGCCGACACCGAGCGAGACGCACCGGCCGAGTCGAGCAGCTCCTGCGGACCCTCCGCGGTGAACAGCGGCGCGAGTTTCGCCACATCGCCACCACCCTGGTACGACGCCGCGGCGAACCGGCCGATCTGCTGTCGCTGGGTCGCCAGCGTCTTCTGCGCCTTGGCCGCCCGGGCCGCCGCCTGGGCAGCCTCGGTCTTGGCCAACTGCAGCTTGTAGACGGCACCGTTGTAGGCCTCGTCGGCGATCCCCGACGCGACGCCGAGCTGCTCGAGCCTCGCGTTCGCGGCGGCCAGCTGGTTCTCGATCGCGGCCACCTGGCCGGCCTTCGCGGTGGCGGCCTGCTTGGCCCGCTCGACCGCGGCCTTGGACGGAATGACCGGCGGCTTCGGTTTGGCCTGCGCCGGGACCGGAATCACGGCCATCGAGCCGGCCAGACAGACCGCGAGCACACCGGAGAGCAGCGCTCTGCCGGCCTTCCCCGTGCTCGCGAGCCGCCGACCGGACGTGGCCCTCGAGGGCGTCCGCATCGGGTCGTTCCTTCCGCCGGTCACGAACCCCTTCCCAAAGGTTCGTGAACTTTTGGTCCTCCTGGACCTCATACGCGACACTAGTTGCCTGCAGCCCCATTGGGAACACCTTTCACACAAGTAACTTTGTTTCACCTGCGTGTCGGCTTGACAAACTACAAGCTTGTAATTCCGCACGGACGGTCATGGCGGAGCTGCGGGGAGCACACAAACGGCGCCCACCCGGCCTGAGCCGGAGGGCGCCGTTCGGCGCTTCAGGTGAGGTCAGCCGAGGATGTAGGAGGCGACCACCGGAAGGTGGTCGGAAGCGAGCGACACCGGCACCGATGCCTTCGTCGGGCTCAGCTTGGAGCTGTGCAGCAGGTAGTCGATCCGGGCCGTCGGGTTGTCCGCCTCGATCGTGTACCCAGGCCCGACCCCGACCTCCGGCCAGGTGTCGGTCAGCAGCGCGGTCAGCGTCTTGATCTCGGGGGTGTCCGGCCGGGCGTTCAGATCGCCCACCAGGAACGTCGGCGTCTTCGAGGTACCCAGCACCTCGACCACCTTCTGCGCCTGCTCCAGCCGCTCGGCGTTGTTGTTGTGGGTCAGGTGGGTGTTCGCGAACCGCAGGTCGGCGCCGCGCACCTTGACCGTCGCGACCGCCAGTCCGCGCTGCTCACCGGCCGGGTACTTCGGCAGCAGCGTGTTGGTGAAGTCCTTGATCGGGTACCGCGACAGGATCGCCGTACCGTACTGCCGGTTCGGCTCTCCCGGGTTCAACGGCGGCAGGTCGAGGTTGGCGGCGTACCCGTAGTGCATCTTCAGCCGCTTGGCGAACCAGGCCGGCTGGTCGACCCAGTTGCTCCGCTCGCTCCAGTGCCGGTCCACCTCCTGCAGCCCGACCACGTCCGCCCCGGACTTCTCGATCAGGACGGCGATCCGCTCCAGATCGAGTACGCCGTCGATGCCGGCACCGTGGTGGATGTTGTAGGTCATCACCGTCAGCGGACGACCCGGCAGATCAGCCTGGCTCAGTGGCTCGGCGGCTGCCGCCGTAGGTAGGAGCATCAACAGTCCCGCAATCGTTCCCAGCAACAGTTTGCGCATGCCCTCATCCTGTCGGGAGATGGGCGACTCTCGCACGGCGTACGAGTGTCGCCCACCTGAACATCAGCGTGTCAGCCGCGCGACCGCGCCCTTGGCACCGGAGGCCCAGCAGCCCGCGTTGACCCCGTGCCCGGCGCACTCGACGCTGTCGAAGCTGCCGTCGTAGAACTGCTTCCAGCTGCGCCCGCCGTCGTAGCTCACATCGCTCCCCGACGGGCCCACCGCGATCACCGTAGCGGGCGAGTTCGGGACGAACGCGGAACCACTCCGATACCCCTTCGGTGCCTTGTCGGCCGGAACCAGCTTCCAGCTGCGGCCACCGTCGTACGTGACGGATGCGGCCTTCACCGCCTCGGTCGGCTTCAGGAAGTCGCCGCCGACCGCAACTCCGAACAGGGAGCCGCGGAACGCGAGGCTGAAGATCCCGGCCGCCTCACCACTGGCCATCGGCGAGTCGGCAACGGTCCAGTGCTTGCCGCCGTCAACGGTCCGGAACACCCGAGGCCGGTCCCCGCCGCCGGTCGCGAACCACGCCGTACGGCCAGGTCCGGCGACCAGGCAGGTCCCGCTGGCCGCGAACGCGAACTCACCCGGCAGCGCGGCCGGCATCCCCGCCGTCGGCTGCACCTTCCACGACTTGCCACCGTCCGCCGTCGCCAGGATCCGGAACTTCCCGTCCACCGGGTCGCTCAACGCCAGCCCACGCTTGTTGTCGTAGAAGTCAAAGCAGTCGTAGAACGCGTTCGGGTCGGTGTTGCGGAACGTCTCGGTCCAGGACTTGCCACCATCCACAGTCCGGTAGACCCGCGAGTCCTCACCGTTCCCGATCGACAGCACCACCGCGCGCTGCGCATCGAACGCCTCGACGTCGCGGAACTGCACCGTCTCGGGCCCGGCCGGGCTGACGTTCTGCCAGCTCTTCCCACCGTCGACGGTCCGCAGCACCGTCCCAGCAGATCCGCCCACCCAGGCGACGTCCTTGCTGACCGCGGCCAGCCCGCGGAACTGCGCCGTACTCCCGGTCGGCGTCAGTTCCCACTGGTACGACGGCCGGCCGCTCGCCTGGGCGGGGACGAGCTGAGACATCAACAGCAGACCTCCTGCCGCAATCGCGGCCACACGCAGGATTCTCATGCCGGGCAACCTAGCCCATGAATCACATCGCGGTCAGCCGGAAAGATTGAGCAGAATTGCCGTTGCAGGTCAGTTGGACGAGTTGGGTGCTGTCGGCGGTCGATGCGTTGGGAACAGTCAGGCATTTGTTGCTCAGACGGCTGACGAAATGGAAGTGGCCATCGCCTTCCGGGACCGCTTTCCATTGCTGGTTGGTGCCACCGCCGTAGGTCCAGAGCTGAAGGCCGGCATCGTCGACCGAGGATCCTCCGGTCACGTCGATCGCCTTGGTCGCCACGTGGTCGGCGACCGGCCCCCAGGTGTTCGACTGGAATCGCCCGGTCCCGAGGAAGGTGTTGTTGAACCACGGCCAGCCGCCGCTCGAATCGTTGTACGCCGTCACGTGGAGACCGAAGAACGCACCACCGTTGTTCATGTACCGCTGGAACCCGGTCCGCTGTGCGGCGAGTCGTCGAGGAACATCACCACCTGGTACTGCGACGCACTCAGATTGTTGAGTTGGTCCCAGTTGTTCGTGGCCGTGTAGCTGAACCCGTTCTGCGCCCCGAACTGCGGGAACCGCTCCCCTCTGTCATCGGGAGTTACGCAATGAGATTTCAGAACTTAAATTAACTCATGGCCTAAGTGCGGTAAAGACTCCACCGGTCCCGGAACTCTTGCCGCCGACGCGCGCCGCTGTCACCCTGAGCCACCGACATTCGAAGGGGCCCGCAGATGGACGACTCCGTGCTCACCTCGGTGCTGCTGCCGATCGCACTGGCGATCATCATGCTCGGCCTCGGCCTGACGCTGACCGTCGCGGACTTCAGCCGGGTACTACGGATGCCCCGAGCGGTTCTGGTCGCGCTCGGCGTCCAGGTGATCCTGCTGCCGGTGATCTGCTTCGGACTGGTGAAGCTGTTCGGCCTGGCTCCGGCACTCGCCGTCGGCATGATGCTGCTGGCGGCCTCCCCGGGCGGTACGACGGCCAACCTGTTCAGCCACCTGGCCGGCGGTGACGTCGCCCTCAACGTCACCCTGACCGCGGTGAACTCAGTCCTCGCCGTGATCACCCTGCCGATCGTGGTCAACCTGTCCCTCGACTATTTCCTCGGCGACGGCCAGATCGGCCTGCAGCCGGCCAAGATGCTGCAGGTGTTCGCGATCGTGCTGGTCCCGGTCGCACTCGGCATGCTGTTACGGAACAAGCTGCCGGCCTTCGCGGAGCGGATGGTCCGGCCGGTGAAGATCGGCTCGATCCTCGTCCTAGCCCTGGTGATCTTCGCCGCGATCTACAGCGAGCGCGACAACGTGCTCGACTACATCGCGGCCGTGGGCGTGGTCGCCCTACTGCTGAACGTCATCAGCCTCGCCCTCGGGTACGTCGTACCGCGGCTGGCCAAACTGGGTGAGCGGCAGTCGATCGCCTGCTCGATGGAGATCGGCATCCACAACGCAACGCTGGCCCTCACCATCGCACTCAGCCCGACCCTGCTCGACAGCAGCGAGATGTCCATCCCGGTCGCCGTCTACGGCATCGTCATGTTCTTCCCGACCGGCATCTTCGCCTACTACCTCAGCCGTCGGACGACGGTTCAGCGCGCCGGATCGAGTGTCTGACTGCCCAGCACCGACAGCAGTTGCAGCTTCTCGGCGCTCTCACTGCCCGGGGCGGCGGTGAAGATCACCAGCGTCTGCTGCTGATCGCGGTTGTCGATGACCTCGCAGTACAGCTCGAGCTCGCCGACGGCCGGATGGTTGAACCGCTTGGTCCGGCTGTGGGCGACACCGATCTCGTGCGCGTCCCAGATCTCGGCGAACTCCGGACTGAGCTTCTGCAGTGCGCGGACCATCGAGGCGGCGTACGACTTGGGTCCATCGGCCGTCGCGACCGAGCGCAGCCACGACGCCAGCATCCGGCCGTGCGTCGACAACTCCGGTTCGCGATACAAACTGCGTGAGTCCGGATCGGCGAACCAGCGGTAGATCTCGCTGCGCGCCATGCCTTCGTAGTTGGTCTGCTCGCCGGCGAACGCGACATGGGCCGGCGTCTGCGCGAGCGTCTCGCCGCACCGGTTGAGAAGCATCGCGGGCGTGTCCTGCAGCCGGTCGAGAATCCGCAGCATCCCCGGGTCGACGTGACAGTTCCGGGTCATCCGCGGCGGCGTACCGTGGCCGGCCAGCACGAAGAGATGGTCGCGTTCCTCCAGCGTCAGCCGGAGTGCGCGGGCGATCGATGTCAGCATCTCCACCGACGGCTGCGGCCCGCGCCCGCCCTCGAGCCGGCTGTAGTAGTCGGTCGACATCGACGCCAGGACGGCGACCTCCTCGCGACGAAGGCCGGGCGTACGACGGCGGCGGCCGCGCGGCATCCCGACATCCTCGGGTTGCAGGGCCTCGCGTCGCTTGCGCAGAAAATCGGACAGGTCGCCGTACTCCATGACTCCAGTCTCCCGGACCCGGTGCCGTTATCCAGGGCTTGCCGAGCCCTGGATAGGCCGAGCCTGGTTACGCCGGATCGGCCGGCGAACCCTGGAGACATGAAAACGACTGGCAACACGATCTTCATGACCGGCGGCACCTCCGGGATCGGCCTCGGCCTGGCCCGGAAGCTCCGCGACCTCGGCAACACCGTGATCATCAGCGGCCGCCGCAAGGATCTGCTCGACCGGATCGCCGCCGAGGACGGCATCGAGGGGATCGCCCTCGACGTCGCCGACCCGGAGTCCATCACCGCCGCCGTCGAGACCGTCACCACGACGTACCCCGACCTCAACGTAGTCGTCACGATGGCCGGCGTCATGCGCGCCGAGGACCTGCACGACCCCGCTCACCTGGCGACGAGCGAGGAGATCATCGCCATCAACCTGCTCGGCACGATCCGCACCATCACCGCCTTCACGCCGTACCTGCTGAAGCAGCCGGACCCGGCCATCCTCACGGTCTCGTCCGGCCTGGCGTTCGTGCCGCTGGTGATCACCCCGACGTACAACGCCACCAAGGCCGCGATCCACAGCTACACGCAGAGCCTGCGACGACAGCTCGCGGACACCCCGCTCCAGGTGATCGAGGTGATCCCGCCCGCCGTTCAGACCGCGTTGCTGAACCAGGAGAACGACGAGCGGGCGATGCCGTTGGACGACTACCTGACCGAGACGGTCGAGCTGCTCCAGCAGCAGCCGGATGCCGAGGAGATCCTGGTCGACCGGGTCCGGTTCCTGCGCGACGCGGAGCGGGAGAACCGGTATGACGCCGTGATCGCCGCGCTCAATCCGTCGTACTAGCCAAGCGCGTCCTCGATGCGTTCGACCTTGGCGGTGAGCTGGCCGGTGTAGCCGGGGCGGATGTCCGCCTTGAGGACCAGACCGACCCGGGGCGAGACGGCGGCCACCACCTCAACAGCCTGCTTGACCACCGCCATCACCTCGTCCCACTCCCCCTCGATGTTGGTGAACATCGCGTTCGTCTCGTTCGGCAGCCCAGAGGCGCGCACCACGCGAACGGCCTCGGCCACCGCCTGGCTCACGCCTCCGGTCTCGTCACCACCGGAAGGGCTGATGCTGAATGCAACGATCATGCAGCTAGTGTCCCGCTTCTTCCTCCTCGACCGCACGGCGCTCGGATGCGGACGTCGTCAGCAGGGACTTCTCCTTGATGAAGACGATCGCGACCAGGGCGAGGACGGCGATCGGCGCGGAGATCAGGAACAGGTCCGCGGTCGCGTTCCCGTAGGCCTCCTGGACCGCGACCCGCACCTCGTCCGGCAAGGTGTTGATATCCGGTACGGCGCCACCGCCCTGCGACCCGTCCATCCCGAGCGAGGTCGCGACCTTGTTCGCGAGGACGGCGCCCAGCGCGCTGACGCCGATCGTGCCGCCCATGCTGCGGAAGAAGCTCACCACCGAGGTCGCCGCACCGAGCTCCCGCGCCGGTACGTCGTTCTGCGCGGCGAGCACCAGGTTCTGCATCACCAGGCCGACGCCGACACCGAGCACGACCATGAAGACCGACATCCGGAACGTTCCGGTGTGCGCGTCGATCGTGCCGAGCAGTGTGAGCCCGATCGGCAGCAACACGCCACCCGCGACCAGGTAGATCTTCCACTTCCCGTACTTCGTGATCAGCCCACCGGCGATGGTCGACGACACGAGCATCCCGAGGATCATCGGCAGGCTCATCAGGCCGGCCGACGTCGGCGAGTGCCCCTGGGCGATCTGGAAGTACTGCGACAGGAACACCGAACCACCGAACAACGCCAGGCCGACCAGCATGCTGGCGACCACGGACAGCGCGACGGTGCGGTTGCGGAACAGGTCCAGCGGGATGATCGGCTCCGGGTGCCGCGCCTCGACCACGCCGGCGATCGCGAGCGCGACCACCGCGACGCCGACGAGCGCGAGGCTCCAGCCGGAGACCCAGTCGAACTTGTTGCCGGCGAATGTCGACCAGACCAGGACGATGCTCACCCCGCTCGTGATCAGCAGGGCGCCCCACCAGTCGATCTTCACGTCCCGGCGGATCGTCGGCAGCTTCAGTGTCCGCTGCAGCAGGAAGATGGCGACCAGACAGAACGGCACCCCGACCAGGAAGCAGGCCCGCCAGCCGAGCGGCGAGTCGACCAGGAAGCCGCCGAGCAGCGGCCCGCCGACGGTCGCGGAGGCGAAGATCGCGCCGAAGATGCCGGAGTACCGGCCGAGTTCGCGTGGCGGGATGATCGCCGCCATCACGATCTGCACCAGCGCGGTCAGACCGCCGGCGCCGATGCCCTGCACGACCCGGCTGGTCAGCAGCAGTTCGACGTTCGGGGTGAAGCCGGCCACCAGCGAGCCGACCACGAAGAACGCGAGCGACAGCTGGACCAGCAGCTTGTTGTTGTAGAGGTCGGCGAGCTTGCCCCACAACGGCACGGTGGCCGTCATCGCGAGCAGCTCGACGGTGACCACCCAGGTGTAGACGGACTGGCTGGCCTCCAGGTCCGCGATGATCCGCGGCAGCGCGGTCGACACGACGGTGCCGGCCAGCACGGCGACCAGCATGCCCATCATCAGGCCGGAGATGGCCTGCGTGGTCTGCCGCGGGGTGAGTGTTGTGACGGTTTCGGTGACCTCACCCGCGGCGCCGTCGGAGACGTTCTCCGGCGACGGGGAGGGTGACGAGGTCGTTGTCATGAGTGACCCTTCCTTGGTGTGCTGCTGATGCCGAAGGCGGGATCGATGCCCTCGGCAAGTAGTTGGAACCCTTCGTGGACGAGTTCGCGGACGGGGCGGTCCGGAGCGGCCTTGTGCAGCTCCATCGCGACCCGGCAGGCGGCGCCGGCGGCACTGACGACCAGCGCCGGGCGCACCGAGGTGGCCGGCTCGCCCATCCGCTCGGCCAGCGCGGCGGTGAGCTGCCGTTCGTCGTCGAAGCTGGCCGTCATCAGCTGGTAGACCAGGTTCGGCGACTGCATGATCAGCTCGCCGCGGCGGGACAACTCGCCGTCGCTCTCCAGATCCGCCAGCACCTCGCGAACGATGTGCCACATCGTCGTCAGCGGCGACTCCTCCGCGGGCGCGGTCCGCATCCGCTCCAGGGCCCGCTCCATGTGCTCGGGATTGCGCCCGAGGATCGCGTGCTCCTTGTGCGGGAAGTAGTTGAAGAAGGTGCGCACCGAGACGTCGGCCGCCTCGGCGATCTCCTCGACCGTGACATTGTCCGGCCCCTTCTCCAGCGCCAGCCGCAACGCGGCCTCGGCCAGCGCCGTCCGCGTCTCCCGCTTCTTCCGCTCCCGCAACCCACCCACTGCCTGATTCACCCGACCAGGCTAAGAGCAAACTTGCACTCACTGCAAACTATTAATCCTGAAACTTTGCACCCACGCACAAATCTGCCCGAACGGCCACGCCTGGACCGCTGGGGCTGATAGAATTACTACGCAGCCTCCGGTGCGGGTTCCCCCGTTCGGAGGCTTTTTGTATGCCGACACTTCTCTATCGAGCCGCTATCCGTGACCTGCGTGGCAGCGAGATCCTGCCGCTCAACCACCTCCGGGAACGCCACCCCGACATCTACGAACGTGAGGCCGCGAAGTACTCGTACCGGCCCCAGACGATGGACAACGCGGTGCACCCGCTCGAGTGCCGCTGGAGCGATGTGGTCTTCCTGTCCCCGGTCCATCCGGCACCGATCTTCGGCGCACTCCGCGAGGCGGGCCGGGTCGGACCGACCACTCTCGCCTACTGGACCATCGACGCCGATCTGCTCGACCCCGCCCGTACCTGCATTCTGCTCAAGCGCCACGATCCACTGTTCCGACCGCAGCCCGCCACCGACTACCTCCCCTACAGCGCGGCGACCGTCGCCACCTTGTCCACCCCATCAGCGAAAGCGCTCGATCGGCTACGGAACCTCAACGCCACCGAGCCACTGCTCCCCTGGGCCGATATCCCGCACATTCTCTATCGCGGCCCGATCGCGGTGAGCCTCTTCCGGGACGCCGACGGCCGAGCCGTCAGCCCTTGAGTCGCGGGAGCCAGGCCGGGACCGTCCTGCGGTAGTCGTCGTACTGCGCGCCGTACCGCTGAAGCAGCACGGGTTCCTCGTACCACCGGACGAACGCCGCCATCACGGCCCACGCGAGTACGCCGTACCCGAGGATCCAGACGTCCAGGAAGGTGAGGGCCTGGCCGAGGATCGCCGTGACGACTCCGACGTACATGGGGTTGCGGACGTAGCGGTAGTCGCCGCCGACCACGAGTTCCTCGGTCGGGGCGACGGGCGCCGGCGTACCGCGTCCCTCCCGGACGAAGCGCACGAACGCGCGCAGTACGACGTACATCCCGACCGCCACCAGCACGAGCCCCGGCCAGAAGCGAGGTCCAGCCCAGCCACTGATCCACCAGGGGATCACGCCACCCACCACGCACGGCGCGGCGAAGAAGAACGCCGTACTGCCCAGAACGGCCTTAAGCATCGTCCAGCCTCGCGATCACGCGATCCGAGAACTCACAGAAGGTTTCGAGCTCGGCCGGGCTCAGCTTGCCGAACCAGTCGGCGACCGCGGCGAAGTCGCCGGCGTCACGCTCACGCCAGAATGCCGCACTGTGGTTCGTTGCTGACAGCAACTTACGGCGCCGGTCGGCGGGATCAGGCTCGACCTGCAACAACTCCTTGCGAACCAGGGCGGCGACGATCTGCGCGACGTTCTGATGCGTGCTCCCCAAGGCCGCGGCCGCCTCGGCCAGCGACGGCTTGCCCATCGCCGCCACCACCGTGATCAAGGCCGCCTGCTGAGTGGTCAGCCCCTCGGTCCGCAGCCGCTCGTCCATCGCGTAGCGGAGCTTCTGGGCAAGCATCAGCGTCGTCCGGAACGCCCGGATCGACGGCGCCAACTCCGAGCCCGCACCGATCCCGAGCAGCTCTTCGGTCTTGTTCCTGGACGACATAGGCAATATATTACCTATCACGGTCGAAGGGGGCAACCGTGATCTGCCTGCTACCGCATTGCGCCTACTTGTCCGAGACATCCCGGATGCTCGAGCTGCACCGCGCCCTCACCGAGCTCGGCCTCGAGGTCCGCGTCGCCACCCACGGCGGCCCGCACGAGCGTCTACTGGCCGAGGCCGGCATCCAGTACGACGTCCTCGGCCCAGGCATGACACCGGCCCGAGCGGCCCGCTTCGTCGGCTCGGCGGTCGGGCTCGGCGATCCCCGGCAGAGCATGTACGACGACGCCGAGATCCGGACCTACGTCGCGGCGGAGGCGGAGTACTTCCGTGCCAACGGGATCACCGTCGTCGTCACCGGGTTCACCGTGACCACGTTGCTGTCCTCGCGACTGGCCGGCGTACGACTGATCACTGAACACGCGGGCAGCTTCGTGCCACCGATCTTCGAACGCCGCCTGCTTCCGGCTCCAACCCGACCGGTGGATCCACGACTGAAGCGCGCACCCGACTGGCTGACCCGATTCCTCATCAACAGGACGTGCAACCGGACCACGGCGTACTGCAGTGGCTTCAACCGCGTGGCCGAAACACTCGGTGTAGAAGGAGTTCCCAGCCTGGCCGCGCTTCTGCTCGGCGATCTCTCGTTGGTCCCGGAGATCCCCGAAGTACTCGGAATCTCCTCCGCCGAGATCGCCGCCTGGAGGCCCGGCAAGGGCTATCGCGCCAGCTCGCAGCTCACGACAGTCGGGCCGCTGTACGCCCATCTCGACCTCCCGTTGCCCGCTGAGGTGCAGAGGTTCCTCGACCGGCCGGGCCCGACGATCTACCTCGCGATGACGTCGACACCGCCCGCCCAGGTCCGTACGGCGATCGCCGAGCTCAGCCGCCTCGACGTACGGATCCTGGTCGCCGGCACGATCCACGACCTCGGCGACCTGGCCACCGACCGAATCATGGTAGAGGGCGTACTGCCGAGCCACCTGGTCATGCCGCAGGTCGAGCTCGCGGTCACGACCGGCGGCCAGGGCAGCGTGCAGACGGCAATGGCCTGCGGTACGCCGCTCCTCGGCATCCCACTGCACATCGAACAGGACCTGAACGTCGCCCTGGTCGAGCGTCTCGGCGCAGCCCGCCACCTCGGCCGCACCGACAACCTCGCCGACCTCGCCACCCGGATGCTCGACAACCCCAGCCATCTGGAAGCCGCCGAGAGAATCCAGAAGCTGTACGCCGCCGTCGACGGCCCGACCGAAGCCGCCAAGGTGATCGCCCAGCAACTCTGACTCGCAGGTGTCCGGATCGACCAGGATCCTTCGACGTCTCTGCTGAAGCTCCCCAGCAGAGAGGACAGAGATCATGGACGTCACCACGCATCGGCTGCGCGCCTGCGGCATCGCCGCCGGACCGTTCTTCCTGACAGTGTGGGTCGCACAAGCCTTCACCCGGGACGGATTCGACCCGGGCCGGCATCCGCTCAGCCTGCTCGCTCTCGGCAGCGCCGGCTGGATCCAGATCGCGAACTTCGTCGTGACCGGCGGCCTGGTCATCGCCGCCGCGGCCGGACTACGGGACCAGGGGCGGTGGTTACCGCGCTTCGTCGGCGCACTCGGGATCGGACTGATCCTGGCCGGCGTCTTCGTCACCGACCCAGGCGCCGGCTTCCCCGCCGGAGCACCCGAAGGCCGGGGCGACCTGAGCTGGCACGGCCTCCTGCATGAGGTCGGCTTCGGCGTCGTACAACTCGCGTGGATCGCGGCCGCCATCACGGTGGCGAAGCGCGCTGCAGGTCTGTCTCGGTGGCCGACGATCGCGACGATCGTGCTGGCCCTGGTCGTCGCAGGCTGGCCGGACCCCGACAGTCTCAGCGTGCGCCTGGTGGCCGCGACAGCCATCCAATTCGCGTTCCTGGCCGTGGTCTGCGCACAGCCACTGGCAGTGATTGGGGTCACCAGGGCAGCTCCTGGAGATGCATAGCATTCCTATGTATATTCATGGAATGTGATTGCCACTGAGCTGACCCAGCTGGGCGTGGACATGGTGGTCGCCTCGGCGCGGGTGACGCGGATGGCGAGCCGGGACGTGAGCGCGCTACCGCACGCGGCGATGCGACTGCTCGGGCGGCTCGACGAGCTCGGCCCGACCCGGATCAGCGAGCTCGCCAAGGCCGACCGCTGTTCGCAGCCGACGATGTCCAACCTGGTGCAACGCCAGGAGGAGCAGGGCTGGGTACGACGCGAAGCCGATCCGACCGACTCGCGCGCCAGCCTGATCAGCCTCACGGACGCCGGGTACGCCGAACTGCAACGCGCCCGCCAGGAAGCCGGCGCCGCAGTCGCGACCCGGCTCCGTCAACTCCCCGCGACCGACCTCACCACCCTCGAGGCCGCGGTCGCCGTCATGCGCAAGATCCTCACCCTCGAACCATTGGAGGACAGCCCGCGGTGAGCAACTCGTTCCTGAAACAACCCAAGTCCGTCTGGGCGGTCGCCTTCGCCTGCGTGATCGCCTTCATGGGCATCGGCCTGGTCGACCCGATCCTGAAGCCGATCGCCGAGCAACTGGACGCCAGCCCGTCGCAGGTATCACTGCTGTTCACCAGTTACATGGCGGTGATCGGCGTCGCGATGCTGATCACCGGCGCGGTCTCCAGCCGGATCGGCGCCAAGCGCACCCTGCTCATCGGCCTGGCCATCATCGTCGTGTTCAGCGCCCTGGCCGGCCTGTCGAACTCCATCGGCGCGATCGTCGCCTTCCGCGCCGGCTGGGGTCTCGGCAACGCCCTGTTCATCGCGACCGCACTGGCCACCATCGTGAACTCCGCCAGCGGTTCGGTCGCGGAAGCGATCATCCTGTACGAAGCCGCTCTCGGTGTCGGCATCGCGGCCGGCCCACTCGTCGGCGGTGAGCTCGGCACGATCTCGTGGCGCGGCCCGTTCTTCGGCGTCGCCGTACTGATGACGATCGCGCTCGCCGCGACGGCCTTCCTGCTTCCCGCTTCACCCCCGGCAGCACGTCGTACGTCGATCCTCGAACCGCTGAAGGCGTTGCGGCACCGGTCGCTGGCGACTGTGGCAATCACAGCGTTGCTGTACAACTTCGGGTTCTTCACGTTGCTCGCGTTCACGCCGTTCCCACTGGCGATGTCGGCTCGGCAGATCGGGCTGATCTTCTTCGGCTGGGGGATCGGGCTGGCGATCACCTCGGTGTTCGTGGCGCCGCGGCTGCAGCGGTGGTTCGGCACGCTGCCGGTGGTGATGACGTCACTGCTGCTGTTCGGCGCGGACTTGGCGGTGATGGGTGTCTACGCACACCACCGGGAAGTGCTCGCGATCGGGGTGATCGTGGCCGGTCTGTTCCTCGGCATCAACAACACGCTGATCACCGAGGCCGTGATGGCGGCCGCTCCGGTCGAGCGCGGTACGGCGTCGGCGGCGTACTCCTTCGTCCGCTTCTCCGGCGGCGCGGTCGCACCGTGGCTGGCCGGCAAGCTCGGCGAGGAGATCAACATCCAACTCCCCTTCTACGTCGGCGCCTTCGCCGTCCTCCTCGCAGTCGGCGTCCTCGCCACCGGCTGGAAGCCCCTGTCCCACCTGCGCACCCCCGCCGCCCACTCCAAGGTCGAAGCCGAAGCCCTCACCGCCGCAGACGCCTGACAGCTCGACCATACCAAACGGTATGGTATGGTCCTGGCATGGTGACGCGGATGGAGTGGTTGGAGGCGGGGCTCGAGTTGCTGGCGGACGAGGGGGCGCCGGCGGTCACGATCGAGCGGCTCACCGGGAAGCTCGGGGTCACCAAGGGGTCGTACTACCACCACTTCAAGGGCGCCGCGGGATTCCGTACGGCGCTCTTGGAGTACTTCGAGGCGCAGTTCACGACACGGCTGATCGACACGGTCGAGCGTGAGCCCGATGCCGAGCCGGCGGCGAAGTTGCAGCGCTTGCTGAAGTTGGTGCTGTCCGATCCCGACAGCGCTGGGTTGGAGATCGCCGTACGGGCGTGGGCTTTGCAGGATGCCGAAGTACGGGCGGCGCAGGAGCGGGTGGATCGCGCGCGGACGGCGTACCTTCGCGAACTCTGTCGAGGACTCAAGGCCGACATCGACCCCGACCGCTTCGCTCAGCTCCTCTACCTGATCCTCATCGGCGCCGAGCAGGTGCTGCCATCCGTGCCGAAGAGCGACCTGCGCGAGATCTACGCGATGACACTGCGCCTCGCGACCGGCGAGACGTTGATCGACTAGGAGACCGCCGTGCCGCCCCGTACCGATCTGCCCGAGATCGACGACCTGCTCCCTGTCGTCGACGTCGTCGATGTGAAGACCGTTCGCGGCGCGGTGTCGCTGCGCGAGTTCACCGCGGGTGCGCTTGGCTATTCGCCGCTGTGGGTCAAGGGATTGTTCGCCGTTCGGATGGTGGTGGCGCAGGTGCTCCGCCTCGAGACGACCGGCGTCCCGAACTCGCGGCGGCTTCGACCGGAGATCGTGAGCTTCACGCCCGGCGATCCGGCGTCGTTCTTCACCGTCGAACGCGGAGCGGAAGATCACTATCTGCTGCTCAAGGTCACCGACAACCACCTGATCGCGTACCTGGCGATCATCACCGACAACGCGCAGCCCGTCAGCGAGTTCAAGGTCGTCACGCTGGTGCAGTACCTGCGATCAGCGGGACGGTTCTACTACAAGCTGATCGAGCCGTTCCATCACCTCGTGGTGCGCAGCATGGCCCAGGCGGGTGTCAGGTCATTCGCGTCCCGCTAGCAGGGAGATCGGTTGCGGGCTGGTCGCGCGGTGCGCGGTGAATGCAGCCGCGGCACCGACGACGACCATCGCTGCGGCGAAGATCAGGCTTAGTAGTCGCCAGGGAATCGCCAATGCGGCAAGGCCGTAAGGGCCGGCGGCGATGCCTGCCAGCGCGGCGCCGGCGACCAGGGATCCGAGGAGTACGCCGATGATGACGACGGTGGTCGATTCGACCAGCGCGACGGCGACGACCTGGATCCGGGTGAGTCCTGCCATTCGGGCCAATGCGAACTCGCGGCGGCGATCGGCTGTGGACATCACCACGGCGTTGACGACGGCAACGGCTGTGTAGATTCCGGCGAGTCCCATGAGGGCGGCGAAGAGGCCGGAATTGCTGCGTTGCTGGGCTTCTCCTTTCGCTTCGGCCCATTCCTTGACCGACATCCCTGTTCGCAGGCTGTTGCCTGGTGCAACCTTGACGAGTGTTTCGGTTCGGCCGCCGGCCGGCAGTAACGTACGTGGGATGAAGAAGTTCTCGCTGATGTCGAGGGTCTCCGGCATGATCGCGACCACCTTGACCGGGATCTTCCTGTTGCCGAGCGCAATGGTCAGGGTCGAGCCGAGTTTGTAGCCCTCGGCCGCCATTCCAGGGCCGATGGCAATCGTCCGGCCGGACAGCCGGTCCAGTGATCCCTTGCGCGGGCGGAGTTTGTGCGTCTGCTGATAGGCCGCCGGGTCGATCCCGATCGCCTCGGAGTACACAGTTCGCTTTCCGCGGATGACGGCGACAGGTACGGCGGTCTGCGGCGACGCGACCGCGATGGCCGGGCCTTTTGGCACCTCGGAACTCACCACGAAGTCGGCCGTGATCAGCCTCTCCTGTTCGACGCCGACCGCTTTGGCGAGTGATCCGAACGTTCCCCACAACCCGACCACGAGTCCCACCAGCACGATCAACGGGGCTGCTGTGGCCGCACTTCGTCGTACGGCATGAAGAACGCCGGCTCGAGCGAGGTCGGCGATGAGGTTGCCGCGGAGCACTGCGGCGGGAAGGCGACCGGCCAGCGGTACGACGATCGGGCTGAGCTGACTCAGTGCGATCGAACCGCTGATCATCACGATCAGGCCGATCATCAGTCCGGCGACGAGATCGCGGGCGGCCTGTGCGGCGATCACCAGCAATACGGTGCATGCTGCGGCCGAGAGTCCCCAGAACCAACGCCATGCGGTCATTACGCGCATCGCCTTGGGAGACTCTGTGAGGGCTTCGAGTGCGCTGACTCGGGATGCTCGCCAAGCGGCCGTGAGTACGCCGACCAGCGCGGTGCTGACTCCGACGATCATCGCGGCCCACATCGCACCTTGATCCCAGGATGCGTCGAACCACGGTGGCAGCATGCCGAGCTTGATCAGCAACGCCGACTGCGCCCAGGTGCCGAGTAGCCCGACCGGTACGCCGATCGCCGTACCCAACACCCCGAGCAGCCCGGCCTCACACACCAGCATCAAGCAGACGTATCCCCGTTGCGCTCCCACCAACCGGAGCAACCCGAGCTCACGCCGTCGCTGCACAACCGTGAACCCGAACGTCGTGCTGACGATGAATACGGTCAGAAACACCGCCAACATCACGGACATCCCGAGCAACGTCGCAGCTCCGACGTACCCCTCGCGAACCCTGGCGCGGTCGTAGGCGGAGAGACCGGCCGGCAACACCGGGCGATCCGTCGCCGCCAGCACCTGCAGCCCCGACTGCACCAACCCAACCCCAAGCGCGACAGCAACAACCGCCCCCGCAAACAACTGCCACCGACCCCGCAGCGCCCCCAACGACAACCTCAGCATGCCCCCACCCAACCGCGCAGAGAGCCGCGTCGCCCGGGCCTACAAACCCCACCCGAGGTATCCCCCGCGCTACCCCACGCGAGCGCCCGTTACCTCAGGACCTCGAGTAGGGCGGCGAAGTCTTGGGTGTCTATTTCTCGGGCTCCGATCAGGGCCTGCATGAGGAGGCCGTCGAGGGCGGCTACGAGGAGACCGGCCTTCTGGGGGTCGGCGGTGAAGGCTCGGGCGATTTCGGTGAGGGGTTCCAGCCAGGCTCCGGCGACCACGCGGAGGTCCGGGCGGCGGGCGGCGTACAGGTAGAGCTCGTAGAGGGCGAGCGTCCGGCCGCGTCGGCGGACCAGGCTGTGCTCGATCAGCCTGGCCAGCTCGTCCGCCGGCCGTGCACCCAGCTCACTCCCCCGCCCGTGGAGTTCGGCCGCGAGATCCTCCGCCGCCCACGTCAGCGCCGCGACCAGCAGATCGTCCAGCGTCGGGAAGTGGTACGTGATCGAGGCGACCGACACATCCGCCGCCGCGGCCACCGCCCGATGGCTCACACCTGCGACTCCGTCGCGCTCGATCACCGTCAGCGTCGCCCGCAGCAGCTCGCTCCGCCGCTGCTCACCCCGCATCCGGCGCCCGTCGACAACCCTGTTGACCTGCACGAACAGCAAACTATCAGGACAGTTGTACGGATTGTTTTTCGTCCCAGAAATCGCGGGAACGCTCGGTTTCCGGCGCCTAGGCTCGGATTCCGTGGCCACCAACGACATCAGTACGGCGATGCGTCGCGCCCTCAAGCGCGCCGACGACGGAAAGACACTCGACCCGGTCGAGGCGGAGGTTCTGCTCACCGCTACGGGTGATGCGCTGACCGCCTTGATGGCGACCGCGGCGCGGGTCCGCGACCAAGGGTTGGAGGACGCCGGCCGGGCCGGGATCATCACCTTCTCCAAGAAGGTGTTCATCCCACTGACCCGGTTGTGCCGCGATCGGTGCCACTACTGCACGTTCGCGACCACACCGGGTCGCGTGCATTCGCCGTACCTCTCGCCGGATGAAGTGCTGGAGATCGCCCGGCAGGGTGCGGCGCTCGGCTGCAAGGAGGCGCTCTTCACCCTCGGCGACGCCCCCGAGGAGCGGTGGGACGCGGCGCGCACGTGGCTCGAAGAGGCCGGGTACGACAGCACGCTCGACTACGTGCGGGCGATGTCGATCCGGGTGCTCGAGGAGACCGGGCTGCTGCCGCACCTGAACCCGGGCGTGATGAAGTGGCAGGACCTGCAGCGGTTGAAGCCGGTCGCGCCGAGCATGGGCATGATGCTGGAGACCACGTCGCGCCGGCTGTTCGAGGAGAAGGGCCAGCCGCACTTCGGTTCCCCGGACAAGGACCCGGCCATCCGGCTGCGGGTGCTCGAGGACGCCGGCCGGTCGAACGTGCCGTTCACCACCGGCCTGCTGATCGGCATCGGCGAGACGCTGGCCGAGCGGGCCGACTCGATCTTCGCGCTGCGCAAGATCGCGCGGCAGTACAACGGGATCCAGGAAGTCATCATCCAGGGATTCCGGGTGAAGCCCGACACGGCGATGCGCAACGACGACGACGTACCGCTGGAGGAATGGCTGGCCGCGATCGCGGTCACCCGGATCGTGCTCGGCCCGCGGGTTCGGGTGCAGGCGCCACCGAACCTGGTCGACCTGACCGAGTGCCGCGCGCTGCTCGACGCCGGTGTCGACGACTTCGGCGGGGTCTCGCCGCTGACGCCGGATCACGTGAACCCGGAGCGTCCGTGGCCGCAGATCGACGACCTCGCGAAGGTGACCGCGGATGCCGGATTCACCTTGCGGGAAAGGCTGACCGCGCATCCGGAGTACCTGCGCGAGCCGTGGCTCGACCCGCGACTGATCTCGCACGTCGAGGCGCTGGTCGATCCCGCCACCGGGCTGGCCAACGAGGATGCGATGCCGGCCGGGCTGCCTTGGCAGGAGCCGGACGGCGGCTGGGACAGCGTCGGGCGGACCGATCTGCACACCGCGATCGACACCGAGGGACGTCGTACCGAGACCCGCTCGGACTTCGACGCGGCGTACGGCGACTGGGACGTACTGCGCGAGGACGTGGCCGCGCGTCGGGCCGCCGGGGACTCGCTTGATCGCACTGGCGCACCGGAGCGGATCGAGGCGGAGACCAAGGCCGCTCTCGCCGCGGCCGAACGTGATCCCGCCGGCCTGTCGGACGCCCAGGCGCTGACGTTGATGACGGCAACGGGTCCGGCGCTGGACGCCCTGGCCTCGTTGGCGGATGACTTGCGCAAGGCAACGGTCGGCGACGACGTGACGTACGTCGTCAACCGCAACATCAACTTCACCAACGTCTGCTACACCGGCTGCCGGTTCTGCGCCTTCGCCCAGCGGCGGACCGACGCGGACGCGTACTCGCTGTCGATGGACGAGGTCGGCCAGCGCGCCGAGGAAGCCTGGGTGATCGGCGCCACCGAGGTCTGCATGCAGGGCGGCATCCACCCCGACCTCCCGGGTACGGCGTACGCCGACCTGGTCCGCGCGGTGAAGGACCGGGTCCCGGACATGCACGTGCACGCGTACTCGCCGATGGAGATCGTCAACGGCTCGGTCCGCACCGGGCTGTCGATCGAGGACTTCCTGATCTCGGTGAAGGAGGCCGGGCTCGACAGCATCCCCGGGACCGCGGCCGAGATCCTCGACGACGACGTCCGCTGGATCCTCACCAAAGGAAAGTTGCCGACGGCAAGCTGGATCGAGGTGATCAGCACCGCGCACAAGGTCGGCCTGCCGTCCAGCTCGACGATGATGTACGGCCACGTCGACGCGCCGCACCACTGGGTCCAGCACCTGCGCACGATCGCCGCCGTGCAGGACCAGACCGGTGGGTTCACCGAGTTCGTGCTGCTGCCGTTCATCCATCAGAACTCGCCGATCTACCTGGCCGGCGTGGCGCGACCGGGACCGACGTACGACGAGAACCGCGCGGTACACGCGATGGCGCGGATCATGCTGCACGGCCGGATCGACAACATCCAGTGCTCGTGGGTGAAACTCGGTGTCGACGGCTGCGTCGCAGTCCTCAACGGCGGTGTCAACGACATCGGCGGGACACTGATGGAGGAGACGATCAGCCGGATGGCCGGCTCGAAGCACGGCTCCCGGAAGTCGATCGCGGAGCTCACCGCGATGGCCACGGCCGCCGGTCGCCCGGCTCGCCAACGCACCACGACGTACGGCGACGTCCCGTCGCGGCCGTCACTCGAACTCGCCTGAGACGCTCGCCTGGTTGGTGTCTGGTCCCCAGCAGCACCAGACACCAACCAGGCGGCATTCCCTTGCACTACAGGGAAACGCCGGCCGCACCTGATGTCGGTCGCCACCTCACTGGCGACCGGCACGCTGTCGGCGCGGCCGGCGTCCTGCTGTTGCCCCGAGAGGGCAGTCGGCCCGAAGGAGGGTGGGCCCGGCGGCTCATTCCGTGACCGGCAGGGGAGGTACAGTCCGGTCGCGGACGGGAGCAGGTCGGGAACACCTAGAGCCAGTGTCAGCGACCCGTCCGTCGCCGACAGCAGAACGTTGTCACGCGGCCACAGTCCCGGACCATCCCCGGGATCAAACATTTGCATTGCCTTTGAACAAGACAACACTCCGTATATAAATCCTCACTTTCCGTGCGGACGTTGCCTTCCGCAACAACAGAAGTGTCGGCCACCTCACATGAGCTGACGCACGAAAGTGACGCACGGCAGACGGTAATCGCCCGAATTCCAGGGATTCCGGCATAGACCTCTGATGCCGCACCGCGCGACGTGGAGGCCTCAGGCCGCTCGAACGCAGCAGCGGCCTGACCCGAGGTGTTCTCGGGCAGGCCGCTGGAGGTTCGGGTCAGTACGGGTAGGTGTCGTCGCGGCGGGTGGGGTCGAGGTCCCAGAGGGAGAACTCGACGACCTTGTGCGACTCTTCGCCGCCGGCCGGGGTGAGGCCGGCGTTGTCGTAGTCCTTGGAGCCGAGGCCGTCGAGGTAGCAGAGCAGCTCGAACGCCGACTGCGCATCCTCGATGTCGTCGATCACCTCGTCGTTCTGCGCCTCGTCCGCCCGGCTCCGGACGTACTGCACGAACGCTTCCGGATCAGTGACCACGAAGTCGTACCGCGCCTGGTAGCTGAGCCGCACGCCGTCCTGGGGCAGCAGCGGCTCCTCCAGTTCGTCGAGATCGTCCAGGCTGCTGCCCTCGACCATCTCCCGGTAGTCCTCGGGGTCGTCGAAGTCGTCCGGTCCGAGCGGCAGGTCGTCCAGCTCGTCGGGGTCGTAGGAGTCGATCCCGAGGAAGATGTCACCCCAGCCTCGTTCGTGTACGGCGTCCGCGAGCGCCCGGGCCTGGACCCGGACGTTCTCGATCGCGCCGGTGGCCCGCAGGTCGTGCAGGTCCAGAGCGTCGGCCTGCTCCAGCAACACCCGGGCCAGTTCGCGGGCGGCCTCGGCGGCCGACGCGGGTTCGATCGGCTCACTCATGCTGCGACGGTACAACCATCGGCACATCGACCGCCGCGCCCGGTACGCCGAACGCGTCCACGAGCTCCACCGCGACCGGCCGGACCGCGGCACACAACTCGTTCACCAGCGCCGTGATCGCCTTCGACCGTCCCGGCGACAACCGCCCGTGCTCGAGGTACCACGCCCGCTCCGCCTCGATCGTCGCCAGCGCATGCAGGTCGTAGACGTCCTTCAACTTCTCGCCGATCTCCTCCGGTGCATTCTGTACAGCGGTCTGGAACGCCTCGAGCACGATGCGGTCCACATGCGCCCGCCCGGCCGCGATGACGTGGTCCTGGCACCGGTTGAACACCTCGAACGGTTCGTCACCCGCATCGATCCCGGCCTTCAACCGCCGCGCGACCCCCGACAGCATGTGCTCCTCTCGGAACCGCAGCAGCCCCGAGTGGTACGCGTCGTCCCGCAATCCGGCATCCGGGTCGGCCGAGTCATTTCGATTCGGTACGACGTCCCGCAGCCGCTCGATCAGCGGTCGCAGGGCGGCCTTCTCGACCGCGACCTCCACTGCCTGGGCCGCGATGAAGCGAGCCGTCCCGAGCGGATCGAGCTTCCCGAACGACTCCCGGTAGTCCGTCAGCAGACCTTTCGCGACCAGCTGCAACAGGACGGTGTTGTCCCCCTCGAAGGTGGTGAACACATCGGTGTCGGCCTTCAGCGTCGCCAGCCGGTTCTCCGCCAGGTAACCGGCTCCGCCACACGCCTCGCGACACGTCTGGATCGTCTCGGTCGCGTGCCACGTCCCGAGCGCCTTCGTCCCGGCGGCCTGCGCCTCCAAAGCCCGCCGGTCGTGCTCGTTGCTGCTGTCATCGAAGATCCGCACGAACTCGTCCACCAACTCGCCCTGTGCGAAGTGCAGCGCGTAGGTCCGGGCGAGCAACGGCAGCAATCGCCGTTGATGCATCCGATAGTCGAGCAGCAGCGCCTCCTCGGCACTCCCCGGAGCACCGAACTGCCGCCGCTGAGCGCCGTACTTGATGGCGATCGTGAGCGCGACCTTGCTCGCGTTGATCGCGGCACCACCGACCGACACCCGGCCCTGCACCAGCGTGCCGAGCATGGTGAAGAACCGGCGGTCCGGGTTCTCGATCTCGCTGGTGTAGTTGCCCTTCGCATCGACCTGGGCATACTTGTCGAGCAGCGCCTCCCGTGGCACCCGGACCTGATCGAACACGATCCGCCCGTTGTCCACCCCGTTCAACCCGAGCTTCGGTCCGCAGTCGGACAACGTCACGCCGGGCATCGGCGTACCGTCCTCCGATCGGATCGGGACGAGCAGACAGTGCACGCCGTGCGTCTCACCGCCGACCACGAGTTGCGCGAACACCGCCGCCATCCGCCCGTGCCGCGCCGCGTTGCCGATGTAATCCTTGCGCGCGGCAGCGGTCGGCGTGTGGACGACGAACTCCCCGGTCGAGGCGTCGTACGTCGCCGTCGTGTCGAGAGCCTGGACGTTCGAACCGTGCCCGGTCTCGGTCATCGCGAAGCACCCGAGCAGCCGTCCGCCGATCGCGTCAGCGAGGTACCGCTCGTGATGCCGCTCTGTCCCCAGGTGCATGATCGCGCCGGCGAACAGCCCGAACTGCACCCCGGCCTTCACCATCAGCGACAGGTCCCCGAAGGCGAGCATCTCGAACCCGGCGATGAACCCGCCGAGGTCGCCCTCACCGCCGTACTCCTTCGGAAAACCGCGCGCTGGGTGGCCCTCCGCGGTGATCCGCTGTAGCAGCTCGAGCACCTTGTCGCGGTACTCGTCGCGCGGCAGGTTGACCGCCAGGTCGAACAACTCCGCGTCGGCGGCCAGCCCTGCGCGCACGACGTCCCGCGCCGCCTTGTGCGGCCCGTCCAGGTAGTCCCGCAACCCCGATGTCCTCATGCCCTTAACTTATGCGTCTTCCCGGCCACTTTCCGTCACCACTGTGTGACTGTGGACAACGCGCGGCACGATCCGCATCTGCGGCACTAGACTGTCGATCGTGCCGAATTTGCGGATCAGTGAGGCGGCCGCGCTGCTCGGGGTCAGCGATGACACCGTGCGACGCTGGGTCGAGCAGGGCCGGCTGCCGTCGGTTCAGGGCGGTGGACGGATGGCGATCGACGGGCGCGAGCTCGCCTCGTTCGCCCAGCAGCTGGCGGAGTCGCCCGAGCCGGGCGCCACCACCGCGGCCTCGGCCCGCAACCGGATGCGGGGGATCGTCACCCGCGTCCTCAAGGACGGCGTGATGGCCCAGGTCGAGATGCAGGCCGGGCCGTTCCGCGTCGTGTCGCTGATGAGTCGCGAGGCCGCCGATGAGCTCGGTCTGGAGCCAGGTGTGGTCGCCGTCGCCTCGATCAAGTCCACCCATGTCGTCGTCGAAATCCCGGAGGCCTGATGCTCCGCCGTACTGCGCTCGCGGCACTCGCCGCGGTTGCCGCACTCACCTTCGCCGGCTGCGGTGGCGACAGCCCGGCCGCGTCCTCGCCTTCGGGCAACTCCGGTACGGCGTCTGTGTCCGGGACTGTCAATGTGTTCGCGGCTGCGTCGCTGACCGGGTCCTTCACTCAACTGGGCAAGGATTTCGAGAAGGCCAACCCGGGTGTGGAGGTGGTGTTCAACTTCGTCGGCAGCTCGGCCCTGGCGCAGCAGATCAACCAGGGCGCGCCGGCGGATGTGTTCGCCTCGGCGGCACCGAAGAACATGGACCAGGTGACCGACAAGAACACTCCGACGACGTTCGTGCAGAACACGCTGGAGATCGCCGTACCGACCGGCAACCCGGGCAGGATCACCGGGCTGAAGGACTTCGCGGACAAGAACAAGAAGATCGCGCTGTGCGCCGCCCAGGTCCCGTGCGGAGCCGCGGCGGACAAGGTGTTCAAGGCGGTCGGGATCACGCCGCAGCCGGACAGCCTGGAGCAGGACGTCAAGGCCGCGCTGACGAAGGTCAGCCTCGGTGAGGTCGACGCGGCGCTGGTCTACAAGACCGACGTGCTCTCCGCCAAGGACAAGGTGGAGGGCATCGAGTTTCCCGAGGCCGACAAGGCGATCAACGAGTACCCGATCGCCACGCTGACCAAGGCCCCGAACCCGGACGGCGCCAAGGCCTTCGTCGACTACGTCCTCTCCGAGCAGGGCAAGGCCGTCCTCACCGCTGCCGGGTTCGACGCACCGTGAGCCGTAGGCGCAGGAACACGAGCGGGCGACTGCCCCTCGTGCTCCTGCTGCCTGCGCTGCTCGGTCTGGCGTTCCTGCTCATCCCACTGATCGGTCTGCTGGCCAGGGCACCTTGGGCAACGCTGCCGAGCCGCCTGTTCAGCGCGGACGTGTGGCAGGCGTTGCGGCTGTCTCTCCTGTGCGCAACGCTCGCGACTCTCATTTGCATCGTGTTGGGCATTCCACTGGCGTGGCTGCTCGCTAGGGGGTCGGTGCCGGGCCGCGGCCTCATCCGGGCCCTTGTGACAGTCCCGTTGGTGCTGCCACCGGTGGTCGGCGGTGTTGCCTTGCTCCTGGTCCTCGGACGACGCGGACTGATCGGTGAGCACCTGGACCTCTGGTTCGGCATCTCCCTGCCCTTCACAACGGCCGGTGTGGTCGTTGCCGAAGCGTTCGTCGCCATGCCTTTCCTGGTGATCTCCGTGGAGGGTGCATTACGTGCAGCCGACCCTCGGTACGAGGAAGCCGCCGCGACACTCGGTGCAGGCCGCTGGCTGACGTTCCGCCGCGTCACCCTGCCGTCCATCGCGCCAGGTGTCGTGGCAGGCGCCGTACTGTGCTGGGCTCGTGCACTCGGTGAGTTCGGCGCCACCATCACCTTCGCAGGCAACTTTCCCGGCCGTACGACGACCATGCCGCTAGCGGTGTACCTGGCGTTGGAGACCGACCCTGACGTGGCCGTCGTACTGAGTCTGGTGCTGCTGCTCGTGTCGGTCCTCGTACTGGCGTCTCTACGCGAGCGCTGGATCAGTGGGCTGCGATGACTCTGTACGCCGACGTGCGGGTGACTCGCGGAGCCTTCGACCTCGCACTGGACCTGACCATCGAGCCGGGTGAGGTCGTCGCGTTGCTAGGCCCCAACGGCGCCGGCAAGACCACCGCCCTTCGTGCGATTGCCGGACTGCTCCCTGTAGGCGCTGGACGCGTCGCACTGGACAAGGAGGTGTGGGACGAGCCTCCCCGCATCTTCCGTACGCCGGATCGCCGGCCGATCGGCGTGGTCTTCCAGGACTACCTGCTGTTCAACCACCTCAGCGCACTGGAGAACGTCGCCTTCGGACTCCGCGCCCGGGGCGTGGACAAGCACGCGGCCCGTGCCGACGCGCTGCAGTGGCTGGATGCCGTCGGACTGGCGTCGTACGCACGCGCTCGCCCTCGCGCGCTCTCAGGCGGCCAAGCCCAACGAGTAGCCCTGGTCCGGGCATTGGCGACCAGCCCTGACGTGTTGCTGCTGGACGAGCCGCTTGCCGCATTGGACGCCAGTACGACGCTCCACGTGCGTGCAGAACTCGGCCAGCACCTGCAACGCTTTCCTGGTCGCACACTGCTCGTCACCCACGACCCACTCGACGCCATGGTCCTCGCAGACCGCCTGGTCATTGTGGAGAACGGCCGCGTCGTCCAAGAAGGCCGCCCGACTGAGATAGCCCGACGCCCCCGGACGGACTACGTGGCCCAACTGGTCGGCCTCAACCTCTACCGAGGCACCGCCGCAGGCACCACAGTCAGCCTGACCGAAGGCGGCACCATCACCCTCGCCGAACCAGCATTCGGCCCAGTCCACGTCGCCTTCCCACCCACCGCGGTGAGCCTGTACGTCGAACCCCCATCAGGCAGCCCCCGCAACACGTGGCCCGCTGTGGTCACCGGCATAGAGCAACACGCCCACACAGTCCGAGTCCGCCTGACCGCCACCCCCACCGGCCCAGAAACCCTCCTGGCCGACATCACCCCCGCCGCGGTAGCCGACCTCCACCTATCCCCCGGCCAACCCCTCCACGCCACCCTGAAAGCCACCGAAATCCACACCTACCCGAGCTAGTACCTCTCCAAGAAACGTTGCGGTCGTAGCCCGCCCTGTTCCCCGGTCGCAATACCAGGAACGGATGTCCGCTCTTCTGGCTGATGTGGGGCCGCTGTGCAGCACGTGAACGGTCACACAGTGGTCCGGCCGGCACGGACGGGACGCCCTGGCGGCTGCTGTGGTCGCCACTCGCGGCGGCCACGCATCCGACGATGCGCAGATAGACAGGTAGTTCACCTGCGAGACGCAGTACGCACGGGCGCAGGCACGTTTAGCTGCACTACCGGCTACCAGACACTACCTGTCCATCTGTACGCGACCCCGTCCCGGCGCCACGCAGGATGCCCCGCCAGCCGGCTGAACCCCGGCGGCTTGGCGGCGGGTTGCGACCTCAACCTTCCTTGACGCAGCACTAACAAACGCCAGGTGGGACACGCGAGAACGTGGAGCAGGCTCAACCCAGCTGGTGATTCCACGCGAGTTGGAGGATTGCTGCGCCGGCGGCTTGCATCGGCTTTCGGTGGACGTACTCGTCGACCACCTCGGCGGTGAACGGCTCAGGCGCGAGCACTCGCCCCTCGTCGTTGCCATCGACAACTTGTCCGAAGAGCGCGTCGAAGACGTCGGCGTCGATCGACAGGACCGTCAGCAGGTCGGTCGCGAAGGTCAACGGATCGACACCGAGTCCGACGCAGTAGGCCCGTACTGATCCTTCGGCCAGACCTGCTGAAAGGCGCGCGGCGAACGGCCACTTGTCGTAGTCGATCCGCGTTTCGTAA
Source organism: Kribbella steppae (assembly GCF_004342025.1). Taxonomy (GTDB): domain Bacteria; phylum Actinomycetota; class Actinomycetes; order Propionibacteriales; family Kribbellaceae; genus Kribbella; species Kribbella steppae. The sequence continues at coordinate 365,117 of NZ_SLWN01000005.1, forward strand.
TCCTCCGACTGTCCGAGTAGTTCCTCGGCCAGTTCGCGGACGATGTTTCGCCAGAGCGAGAAGTCGTGTGCCTCATTGCCCTCCCCGCTCGGCTGGAAGATGCCGGACGGCGCCACCTGGTAGAGGCCGCCGGCGTGGCCGACCTTGGCCGGATCACGCCAGTGCAGGTAGAAATGCGACTCCTTGTCGCTGCGGATGGTCAAGGTACTGATCGCGACATTGATCGGCCGCCGGGCCGGATCCCAGGGATCGCCGATGGCCGCGCGCAGGTCGTGACGTCCTGCGGTGTACTCGTGGGCGGCCGCCTCGCCGGTGTTGATGCTGTCGAAGTAGGTGCCGCGGCCGAAGCGCAGTACTGGCTGCGGGCCGGCCAGGTCCGCGGCGAGCAGGCGATAGGTCGGACGGTCCTCGAAGACAGTGGGTCGCGCGAGGTCCGCGATGGTCTCTGCGTACGACGCGTAGTGGCTGCCGTCCGGACGAAGCGGCAGGGAAGGACGAGCGGCGGACCTGGTGAAGGCCACATCGGGATCGAATTCCAACCGCACAGACGTCAGCGCAAGAGGCGCTGCCGGGATCCAATGCGTCGGAGCCAGCAGTGGAGTCCCGGCGACTCGACGATCGGTGGAGTACTCGCCGGCGGCTTCCATCCCAAGGCGATGGCGGTTGTCGACCAACTGTCGGCGTACCTCCAGCCAGGTACGGCGGCTCTCAGCGGAAGGCGAGGACATGAAGTAGTCCCACCAAGGAGGCCGCGCCGATGATTTCGCCGGCGGTGATCCGGTCGCGGATGGAGTCGAGGCGGATCCACTCGATGCGTTCTGCTTCGTTGATGTCCGCGGGCTCACCGATGTGGTCGGCGCCGCGCGAGACGAAGAGGAGGTTCTCGGCGTCCGTCGTACCGACAGAAGGCTGCAGCGAGACCAGCGGCTCCACACGCCTCGGGCGCCAGCCGGTCTCTTCCTCGACCTCACGGGCTGCTGTGGCCGCCGGGTCTTCGTTGGGATCGACGTAGCCGCCGGGTAGTTCCCAGACCCAGCGATCGATGATGAAGCGGTGCCGCCACATCATCAGAACGTGCTCTCGCGTGTCATCGAGGACGACCATCATCGCGGCTTTCATTCGCAGGACGTACTGCTCGAACTGCACGCCGTCGGGGAGTTCGACGGAGGCGATGCTGAGTTGTACGTGGCGGGTGTCGTCGATGACCCGCTCGCCGTGGATCTTCCAGAGCGTTGCCTTGCCGTCAGCGGTCACATGCCGACACTAGCCAAACCTCGGCACGAGCCATCGCGACGGAAGTTACGGGCTGTGATGGCTTCGGGACGGATTGACATGTTGTAACGGCCTGACTCACGCTCAGAAACGGCATCCAGGTTACGAAGAGTGTTTAGTTACTCACTCGTAGTGTGTGCGTTCTTCACATCAGAGTGATGACATCGTGCACTACGACGACCCCTGGTGGGGTGCCCAAGATGTGCGGGGCACCACGAAGGGGGGTCGGACAGTTATGCGTGACGGAGCGCAGGAGAGTTACGAGTTCTATTGCCTGGCGGATCGGACGTTCTACGAGACGCCGGCCAATCGTGGTGCCCAGCACCCTGACTTCGCGCTGTGTGCGCGGGAGGTGCCAGCCGGCTGGCAGCATGTGCCCGGCGAGACGTGGATGCACTACGCGCCGGCCGACCTCCACCTACCGCCGCAGGGCTGGAAGATCCATGTCAGTGCCCGGCTCGCCGATGTCGAGCGGACGCTCGAGGCGGTGTGGGAGTACTGCGTCCCGCGCGGGATCGCGTTCAAGTTCCTGCGCAACGAGCCCGTGCTGGTGATGGTCAACTCGAAGTCCGCGCCGCGTGGTTCGAGCGGCAAGCTGGTGACGATCTACCCGGCGGTCGAGGCGCAGCTGGAGCTGGTCCTCAAGGAGCTCGACGACATCCTGCAGGGCGTCGAAGGGCCCTACATTCTCAGCGACCTCCGCTATTCAGAGGGACCGCTGTTCGTGCGGTACGGCGCCTTCGTCAGCAGGTACTGCCTGTCGCCCACCGGCGAGCGCGTGCTCGCCGTCCAGGACGACCAGGGCCGGCTGGTCCCGGACCATCGCAGTCCGACGTTCTCGGTGCCGCCGTGGGTCACGCTGCCGGCGTTCCTCCAGCCGCATCTAGAGGCTCGCAACGCGGTCACCACCAACGAGCTCGCGTACACGATCGACGGCGTCATCCAGTTCTCCAACGGCGGCGGGGTGTACCTCGGCCACCACAACGAGACCGGCGAACGCGTTGTCCTCAAGGAGGGCCGTCCGCACGCCGGTCTCGACATGGCCGGCCGTGATGCGGTCGCCCGGGTCAGCCACGAACGCGACATCCTCGAGCAGCTCGACGGCCTGGACGTCGTGCCGAGGACGCATGACTATCTGCAGCTCGGTGAGCACCACTTCCTCGTGCAGGAGCACATCGATTCGGTGTCCTTGCAGCGAGAGCTGGTACGGCGCTATCCCTTGACCCACCCGGATGCGACCGACGCCGAGAAGGCCGAGTACGCCGCCTGGGCCACCGAGATGGTCGCCAAGGTCGAGGACGCGGTCGGGCAGCTGCACGGTCGCGGAGTCGTGTTCTGCGATCTGCATCCGGACAACGTCCTGCTCGACGGCAACGGCCGGCTGACCCTGATCGACTTCGAGGTCGCGACCCGCGCCGAGGACAAGGCGCGGTCGACGCTCGCTCACCCGGGCTATGCGGCGCCGCCGGATCGTCAGGGCGTCGACGTCGACCGGTACGCGCTGGCGTGCGTCGCGCTCGGTGTCTTCGCGCCGCAGGCAACGATCCTGCTCAATCTCCGTCCGGGTAAGGCATTCCAGCTCGCCGACATGATCACCGAGACCTTCCCGGTGCCTAGGGCAACGATCGACGAAGCGGTCAGGACCATCTGTCCTGACCCGACGGACGACTTCAAGAATGTCGCGCTACCCGGCAAGGCCGCGTGGACCGACGTACGCGCGGCACTCACGAGAGCCATCGTTGCCAGCGCGACGCCCGAGCGGACCGACCGACTGTTCCCCGGCGACATCGCCCAGTTCCGCGCCGGCGGCGGCATCGACATCGCGACCGGGGCCGCGGGGGTCCTGTACGCACTCGCGAAGACCGGTGCCGGCCGTTTCCCGGAGTACGACGACTGGTTGCGTAAGCGGATCCTGGACACCGAGACCGGGCCTGGCCTGTACGACGGCCTGGCCGGTGTAGCGCATGTCCTCGACGAGCTCGGCTACCGCCAGGACGCGTTGGACCTGGTCGACCGCACTCTCGCCGACGATTGGAGCTCCCGCGAGCTCGGCCTGCATTCCGGACTCGCCGGCATCGGCCTGAACCTCCTGCACTTCGACACCGAGCCGGCCCTTCGAGCCAAGGCAGTGCGGGTGCTCGATCTGGTCGCTGACCGGCTCGGCGACGTCACCGACGTACCGGAGATCAGTGGCGGTCAGCACGCGCGGGCCGGACTGATGTATGGCTCGTCGGGACCGGCGCTGTTGTTCCTGGAAGCGTTCGAGCAACTGGGCGACACCGGGTTGCTGGATCTGGCGGAGATCGCCATCAGGCAAGACCTCAAGAGATGCACGACAACGCCCGACGGAATGCTTCAGGTGAACCAGGGTTGGCGGACGCTGCCTTATCTCGAAGAAGGTTCGGCCGGTGTCGCGCTCGTCCTCGAGCGGTACCTGCGCCACCGTCCGTCCGAAGAGCTCGCGACCATCCTCAGCGAGCTCCAACGCGTGACGCACTGCTCCTACTACGTCCAGCCCGGCCTGTTCATGGGTCGCGCCGGTCTGCTCCTGACCGCCGCCTCACTCGGCGAGGAGCAGGCGACGGTCGACGACGTGGTGTACGGGCTCGGTTGGCACGCGATGCCGTACGAAGGCGGCCTCGCGTTCCCCGGCAACCAGTTGCTCCGTCTGTCGATGGACCTGGCGACCGGATCGGCCGGCGTGCTGCTGGCCCTGGGAACCGCGCTGCACGACGCGCCGGTGTCCCTCCCGTTCCTCGGACCTCCCCAGTGGTCCGAGTCTGTGTCCCGACGATCTGCACCGAAGGAGGTGTAAAAGAACATGGCACTTCTCGACCTTCAGGGTCTGGAGACCCCGGGCTACGGCGGCGGCCACCACCACGGTGGTTCCACGCTGACCGTGCTGGGCTGCGCTTCGCAGCGCCCGAGCAACCTGAGCCTTCTGCTCTGCCACTGATCGGTCCCTGGGCAACCAGGTTCTGAAGGCCCTGGGTGGGCGGCAATACCCACCCAGGGCCGAACCTGCATTCAGCCCGGTCCGCCGAACAGCAGAGCAGTCGGGCAATCGGGCCGCAGCGCTCGCCCGCTCGGCCCGTGCGCTCCAGGTCACCGGCCGTCCCCGGCGGCCCGTGTTCTTCTGACGGAAGGAGCACCGCACTTGTCGAACTCCGTGCAGTCCTATCCATGCGCCGAGCGGCTCCCGCTCGTGGAGCAGGTGCACGGCCACCCCGTCGCGGACCCGTACCGCTGGCTCGAGGACGCGACGTCCGCACAGACGCGGCGGTGGCAGGCGAGCCAGGACGAGTTCTGGCTGCACCACGCCGCCACTCTGTCCGGCCGGTTCCGGTTCCGCACCCGGGTGAAGTCCCTCTCGAACGTCGGCACCCTCTCGACCCCAACCTGGCGCGGCAGCCGCTGCTTCACCACCCGCCGCGACCCCGGTCAACAACATCCAATCCTGTACGTCGACGAAGCGGTCCTCGTCGACCCGATGCAGCTCGACCCGTCCGGCCTCACCACCCTGGACAGCTGGCAACCATCGCCCGACGGCGCCCTCGTGGCGTTCCAGGTCTCCCGAGGCGGCGACGAGCAGTCCGTCCTTCAGGTCCTCGAGGTCGCCACCGGCCGACTCGTGGACGGCCCGATCGACGGCTGCCGCTACTCGCCCATCGCCTGGCTCCCGGACGGAAAGTCCTTCTACTACGTGCGTTTCCGCCAGGTACGACGCCACACCCTCGGCGAGCCGGACGCCACGGTCCTCGCCGACGAAGCGTCGTACGGGCTGGAGATCAGCAACGACGGGCGCTGGCTCACGATCTCAGCCGTCCGCGGTACGGCGAACGACCTTTGGCTGGCCGATCTCAGCACCGACGAGCCGCCCACCGCGATCCAGCGAGACGTCGACGCGCTCACCGTGATGTCGGTCGGCCCGGATGGCCGCCTGTACGTCGTCACCACAAAGGACGCCCCGACCGGCCGGATCTGCATCGGCGATCCCGCTAATCCACTTGTCTGGCACGAGTTCATCAGCCCGGACGCCCCGCTGACCGGCCTCGCGATCCTCGACGACGTAATGCTCGTCAGCACGACCAGCGAGATCGCCGTCCACGACCGCGCCACCGGCAATCGGATCGGCGACGTCGACCTGCCCGGCGTCGGCTCGATCGGCTCCTTGACCGCTCGCCCGGGCGGCGGACATCAAGCCTGGTTCAGTTACACCGACAGCATCACTCCGTCGGCCGTCTACTGCTACGACGACACGATCGGCCGTACGACGCTCTGGTCGCAAGCACCGGGCGCGAAAGCGGAGGCCGAGTCCCACCGACTCACGTGCACGGCGCCGGACGGCACCGAACTCGAACTGCAAGCGATCATGAAGCCGGGTCACCACGGTCCGCGGCCGACGATTCTCTACGGGTACGGCGGTTTCGGCCAGTCGCTGTCCCCGACGTACTCGGCCTTCACCCTCGCGTGGGTCGAGGCCGGCGGCGTCTTCGTGACGGCAAACGTCCGAGGCGACGGCGCGGCCCACCGAGCCGGCATCCTCGACCGGAAGCAGAAGGTCTTCGACGACTTCATCGCCGCGGCCGAGCACCTGATCGCGGAGGGCTGGACCACCGCCGAGCAGCTTGCGTTGTGTGGCGAGTCGAACGGCGGCCTGCTCGTCGCTGCCGCACTGACCCAACGCCCCGAGCTGTTCGCCGCCGCCGTCTGCTCAGCGCCGTTGACAGACATGGTCCGCTACGAGTTGTCCGGGCTGGGCGAGCGCTGGGTGCCGGAGTTCGGGTCCGCGAAGGATCCCCAGCAGTTCGAGAACCTGCTGTCGTACTCGCCGTACCACCGGGTGACCGAAGGCGTGAAGTATCCGGCCGTTCTGTTCACGCTGTTCGGCAACGACACCCGCGTAGATCCCTTGCATGCAAGGAAACTCGCCGCCTCGCTTCAGCACGCGACCGCCAGTCAGCGCCCGGTGCTCCTTAGATTCGACCCGGATTCAGGTCACGCGACCGCCTCAGCCGGCAAGGGCATCAGCTTGGCGGCCGACATGCTGGCCTTCGTCGCCGAGCAGACCGGGCTGGACTCATGACCACCTTCGGATCGGTGGTCAAGCACGGCCGGGGCTGGTTGCCGCTCATCGGGTTCAACGCCCTGATCGGCAGCGGGGTAACACTCGCGCTGCCAACGATCCTCGGCCATTCGGTCGACTCGATCGTCGCCGGCACCGGCTACACGCAATGGCTGATGGCCGCCGCAGGCCTCATCGCGCTAGGTGTCGTCGCCAGCCTGATCGACGCCTTCGCCGGCGCCGCCTGCGTCGCCGAGACCACCGCCTGGCTGCGGCACCGCCTGGTCAAGCAGATCGTCCACGGTGGGCCGGAAGGCACTCGCGGCTTCGAGACCGGCGACCTCGTCACCCGCGTCTCCGCGAACGCCACGGACGCCGCGCAAGCCGGCCCGGCAACCGTCACCGCGATCGCCGCCGTCGCACCGCCCGCCGGAAGCCTCGTCCTGCTGGCCGTGATCGATCCCTGGCTCGCCGCCGCCTTCTTCGGCGGCGTGCTGCTGGTGATCGCGGTCCTCTGGACTTTCGCCCGGCGTACTGCCGACGTCAGCCTCGCGTACCAGGAGACCCAGGGCCGTATCGCCTCGCTCCTGTCCGAGTCGCTCACCGGCATCCGGACCATTGCAGCCGCCGGTACGACGTCCCGCGAGGAACGACGCATCCTCCGTCTGCTGCCCGAGCTCCACAAGCAGGGTGTCGTGACCTGGCGCATCCTGGCCCGCTCCGGCGCGCAGGCGGCGGTCGTGGGTCCGCTCGTGCTGGTCGCCGTACTGGCCGTCGGCGGTCTCCAACTCGTGGCCGGTCAGATCACTGCCGGCGAGCTGTTCGCCGCTTCCCAGTACGCGGTACTCGGCGCCGGCCTGGGCAATCTGACCGGCGTGATCGGAGAGATCGCCCGAGCGCGCGCCGGTGTGCACAGGGCGGCCGACGTGTTGTCGACGGAGACCATCGGGTACGGGACCTTGCCGATCCCGACCGGCCCCGGGCAGCTCACGTTCGACAGTGTCAGCGTGGTCGCGGGCGGGAATGTCCTGCTGGACAACGTGACTCTCGACCTGCCCGGTGGTGCGACGGTGGCTGTCGTCGGTCCGACCGGCGCTGGCAAGTCGATATTTGCTGCGGTTGCCGCGCGGCTGCGTGACCCGTCGATCGGTCAGGTCTCGCTGGACGGCGTACCACTGCAGGCTGTCAGCCGGCGGGCGTTGCGCAGTGCGGTCGGGTGCGCATTCGAGCGCCCACAACTGGTCGGACGGACGATCGGAGAGGCGATCGAGCCGAGGGCCGTCAGCCCGGTGCGTACGTTGGCGGCCGCGCGTGCGACGCATGCGCACGACTTCGTCAGCCGGCTGCCGGACGGGTACTTCACGTCGTTGCGCAAGGCACCGATGTCCGGTGGTGAGCGGCAACGGCTCGGGCTGGCGCGGGCCTGGTCGGCGAACCGACTGCTGGTGCTGGACGACGCGACCTCGAGCCTCGACACGGCGACCGAACTGCAGATCAGCCGCACGCTGACCGAGGACCGGCACCACCGCACCCGGCTCATCATCACCCACCGTCCCGCAACCGCGGCCCGGGCCGACCTCGTCGTCTGGCTCGACCACGGTCAGGTCCGCGCTGTCGCACAGCACGCAGACCTCTGGCAGAACTCCTCCTACCGCGAGGTCTTCGGTTGAGACGCGAACTCTCGTACGGCGCCAGCGCACTCCGGAACCGGTCGAGCCTGAAACTGCTCGCGTGGTCGATTCCGGAGATTCTGCCGACCGCGGTGTACGGCATCGCGGTCGCGCGGGCGACGGACAACTTCCTCGCCGGCCACGCCTGGCAAGGGATCGCGTGGCTCGGCGGTCTGGTCGCGGCCGCCGGCCTGGGATCAGCCGGCGCGAAGCAGGTCTACGGCCGGCTCGGCGATCTGGTCGAGCCGGTTCGGGATGATCTGGTACGACGGGTTGTCGCCGGCGCACTGCGCACGGGTGACGACAGTGCCGTGGCCCGGCTGAACCGGCAGGTCGAGATCGTCCGGGACACGTTCGCCGGCCTCGTCCTGGTGATCCGCAGTTTCGCGGTCACATTGTTCGGCGTACTGGCCGGCCTGTTGTCGCTGGCGCCGGTGGTCGCGGCGTTCGTCGTACCGCCGTTCCTGATCGGGTTCGCGTTGTCCCTGGCGGTCTTGGGGATGGCTGCGGATCGGGTCCGGGCGTCGTTGAAGGCCGACGAGGATCTGGCGTCCTCGGCGGGGATGGTGTTCGGCGGCGTACGGGACATCACGGCGAGCGGCACCCAGGAGTACGCCGAGCAGCTGGTCGGCGAGCCGATCGAGGCGCACGCGACGGCGGAGCGCGCACTGGCCAAGGTGGCCGCCCTCAGGACACTGTGTTTCGCGGTCGGTGGCTGGTTGCCGCTACTGATCCTGCTGGCGATCGGGCCGTGGCTGGTCGGGCGTGGGGTGAGCACCGGCACGCTGCTCGGCGGGCTGACGTATGTGCTGATCGGTTTGCAGCCTGCGCTCAACACGGTGCTGAGTGCGTTGGGCGACAGCGGTCTGCGGTACGTGATCACGCTCGGGCGGATCCTGGACACGTCGGCGCCGGTCGAGCGACCGCGGCGGATCGACGTGGTGCAGGGGTATCAGGTGCGGATGCGCGCGTTGACCTTCGCGTACGGGCCCAACGCCGAGCCGGTGCTCGACAACCTCGAGCTGACGGTGGCCGAGGGCGAGCACCTCGCGGTGGTCGGGCCGAGCGGGATCGGCAAGTCGACCTTGGCCGGGCTGGTCTGCGGGATGCTCAAACCGACCCGCGGTCGGTTGCTGCTGGGCGACGTACCGCCGATTGACCTGACGACGGAGCGGTTGGCGGCGACGCGGGTGCTGATCCCGCAGGAGGCGTACGTGTTCAGCGGGTCCGTGCTGGACAACCTGATCTACTTGTTGCCTGATGCAACGATACTGGAAGTCGAAGAGGCCGTCGAGGCGATCGGCGCGGGCGGGTTGATCGAGCGGATCGGCGGATTGGCCGCGGACGTGAAGCCGGGTGAGTTGTCGGCCGGCGAGCGCCAGTTGATCGCACTCGTCCGCGCGTACCTGTCGCCGGCGCCCCTCGTCGTACTCGATGAGGCGACTTGCTTCCTGGATCCGGAGGCGGAACGACGGGCCGAGGAAGCCTTCGCCAAGCGGGGCGGCACGCTGATCGTGATCGCACACCGGATCAGCTCAGCCCTGCGTGCGCGGCGCATCCTGGTCCTGGACGGCAACAAGGCGACCATCGGTACGCACGCCATGCTCATGCGAACGTCCCGCCAATACCGCGAACTCCACGGTCACTGGACCCCGACGACCGATCAGCGGCGTCAGATCCAGCCGGCGTCCTGAGCCTTCCGGATCGCTTCGATGCGGCTGCGCGCGCCGGTCTTGGCGAGGATGCGGGACAGATAGTTGCGCACCGTGCCGGCGCTCAGGCTGAGGGTGCGGGCAATCTCCTGCGCGGTGGCACCAGTGGTGACTTGCCGCAGCACCTCGCACTCGCGATCCGTCAACGGATTGTCGCCCGCCTTCAACGCGGCCACTGCAAGGCGTACGTCGACCACCGGCAAGCCCTTCGCCACATCGCGAACCGCCTGCACCAGCTGGTCCGTCGTCGCATCCGTCGCGATCAGGCCGATCCGCGGAGCCTGCTTCACCAGGGCCAGGCTGGTCGCGGCGATCGCCTCGTGATCGATCAGGACGAGTACGCCGGGGCCGGTCAGCTTCCGGCACAGGTCCTCGATTCGGATCCGCCCAGGCAGTTGTGGGTCGAGCAGTACGACGTGCGGCCGTCGCCCGGCCACGTGCAGGACGTCCTCCGAGCGGTCGAGCTCGGCCACCACGTCCAGATCGTTCTCCCTTGCCAGCACCGCGGCCAGTGCACCACGCACCAACGTGCCGCGATGGGCGAGAGCTACTCGGATCACCGCCATGCCCCCATCACATCCGTCGCCTCATCCGCCGGCCGCCGCCACGAATCCGACATCCGGACGGCGGTGCCCGTGTTTCATCAACGAGTCAATCGCCCAGATGACACGCCCGACGGGGGTCGGAGGGTGGAAACCGGGCTGTTTCGGACGTGTGACTACCCGTGTCGGGCCACCCTCAAACGAGCCACTGCGGAGCGGGAAACCGTTCTGTTGTTGGGGTTTCGGTTCGTCAAGGCGACAAAAAAACCGGGGCAGATTCGGTGAATGGTCTTGCGCTACCGGCCGAGGTCGCACAGGATGACTCAGGTCGCGTCGTTACCGTGGCGTGACCATTCGGACGCTGTCCTGTGACCTGCCCGAATGCCCCCTCCCCTGCACGGGGGGTCTGGTGAGTTACCACCATGCCCTAGCTCACGAGGAGCGCACTTCTGATGTCCAAAGCACGACATGCGCGCCCCCGGCGAAGTACCCGCCGGGTGGCCCGGACCCTCACGATCGCCGGCCTCGGGGCCGGTATCACCGCCGCCGGCGCGGGCGCGGCCTTCGCGACCGACTACACGGTCAAGCCCGGCGACACCCTCTCCGAGATCGCTCAGGCCAACGGTGCCGACTGGCATGAGCTGGCAGAGCTCAACAACCTCAAGGACCCCGATCTGATCCTGATCGGGCAGACCCTGTCGCTGGACGGTGTGAAGAAGGCCACCGCCCCGCGCAAGGCGACCGCGAAGAAGGTCGAGACCAGGAAGGTCCGCAAGACCGAGCGCAAGGTGCGCACCAACCGCTCCGACGACCGCCCCGCGACGAGCGTGAACATGAGTGCCGCCTGGAGGAAGGTCGCGCAGTGCGAGTCCGGTGGTAACCCGCGGGCGGTGAACCCGGCCGGCTACTACGGGCTGTTCCAGTTCGACCTGCAGACCTGGCGCAGCGTCGGCGGCTCCGGCAACCCGGCGAAGGCGTCGGCGGCCGAGCAGCTGATGCGCGCGAAGAAGCTGTACTCCCAGCGCGGCGCCCAGCCGTGGCCGGTGTGCGGCCGCTTCCTGCGCTGACACAGTCCAACCGGTCGGTGCGGCGGTAGACCGTCCTCCCGTCGTACCGACCGGCCTCAGCACCAACAGCCACCACGGCAAGCCGTGGCGGCGAGTAGTCAGCTGCCGTTTGGCGCCTCCCACCCCTCGTGGCGGGTTAGTGCGCAACTCATCCGTGATCGCGATGGGTGGGGGGCACCAGACGTCAGCTGCGGGTGAGCACGAGCATCTCGTTGGCGCCCACCTGGAACTCGTACGGCACCTTGCGGACCTCCCAGGTGATGCCGTCCAGCGCCGCCAGCAACTCCGGCAGATAGGGCACCGGCTCACCGGCACCCTGCATCACCAACGGGAAGATGCGGACCTCGCGGTTGCTGACGCGGATCAACTCGCGCAGCGGCGCGAGGTGCCAGTCCCGGTCGTACTTGTCGGCCCAGGTGAACAACAGGTGCGAGCACAGCACCAGCTCGAAGCGCCTGTCCCCGAAGGGCAGTTCCGGCAGCCCGGCCGCGACATAACGCTCGGGCGCCACCGACACGTCCTGCAGGAAGGTGTCGGCCGCCTCGATCCTGAACTGGTCCTTCCGCTCCGGCGACCCGTACCAGTGCCAGACGAAGCTTCCCGAGTGCTCGTCGACGATCCCGGCGGTTGCGGGCAGGCTCCGCCGGACCGTGTCCACCAGTTCGGCGGGCTCGAGCTCGTACGCCGGATCGGCGGCGATCGCGTCGACACCACGGGCGGCGGCTTCGGCGGTGAAGCCCGCACCACCCGCACAGCAGTCGAGGATGGACTCAGGGAGTTCGGTCAGGTCGAACATCGCTTCGTACTCGGCGTACGAGCGAGAGGTCACCAGCACGGGTCTTACCTTTCGACGGTTGTCTTCCGGTACAACCGGCGATCGAGGGAGGTGGCCCCGGCCGCCAGAACCAGGAACAGTATCGCGACCAGCAGACAGTTCAGCAGCACCCGTGGATAACCGTGCTCGGTGACGTCGACGAACGGGTACGGATAGAACCCGACGAACTCGCCGCGGACCAGCGTGAACACCAGCCACAGCAGCGGAAACACCAGCGACCAGGCAACGACACGCGGATCGGTCCGCCCGCGCGGCCCGAACAGCAGCCAGCCCAGTACGCCGACCACCGGCGCGGCCGTGTGCAGCAGGAAGTTCGCGACCGCCGCCCACCCGGACAACTCATCCAGCGACGCGAGCGCCACGTGGTAGACGATCCCGGTCACTGCGATGCACAGGACCCCGTTCAGCCGCAAGACCCGGAACACCAGGCCCTGCGGCCGATCCGGCTGCAGTGCGAGCATCAGCGCCGTACCACCGAGCAACAGGTTCGACTGGATGGTGAAGTACGCGAACACGTTGAACACCCGGTCCGGGTTGTCCCGGAAGAACCCATCGTTCCCGTTCGCCGTCACGCTCACCTGCACCACGATGCCCACCGCCACGATCAGCGCGGTCAACCCCGCCCAACTACGCCCCGTCGTCGTCATGAACGCAATGTACGACGACGAGACACTGGACACTGGGACCTCAGACGGACTCCTTCTCCTTCTCGCGAGCCTCGGCGCCGTCGAAGGTGTAGCTGAAGGAGACGATGGCGTCGATCACCAGCACGATGGTCCACGTCCAGGCCGGGCCGAGCAGAGCGTCGTACCCCTGACCGGAGAGGACGCCGAGGCCGAGCATGATGCCGGTGCCGACGGCGTACGCGAGCAGGTGGCGGAACCAGCCGGCACGCTCGCGGCGGGCCCGCTCCGGACCACCCTTCGGCGGCTTCACCGGACGCGGCGCACCGGCCATGAAGTGCGCGGCCCACTTGTCCGCCCATTTCAGCGTCTGGTGCCCGAAGCCGACACTGACGCCGATGAAGATCGCGGCCAGTGAGTGCTTGAACGACGGCTCGCCGCCGCGCTGGATGTCGATCACGCTGGCAACCAGCATCACCACATCGACCAGCGGTACGCCGGCCAGCAGCACCATCCCCGCCTTCGGCAGCCGGAGCAGATAGCGCGTCGCCAGGCCGGCGGCGAGCAGGACCCAGAACCCGATCTCACACGCAGCGATGACAGCGAGCAACACAGCGGTTCACCCTCCCGAGATTTATTCAGCACGACCGTGTTACAACCGACTCTAACACGGCTGTGCTAAAAAGGACACGTGCCGAAGATCGTCGACCACGAGACCCGCCGCGAGGAGATCGCCGAAGCGCTCTGGCGGGTGGTCCGTCGGGACGGGATCCGGGCCGCCTCGGTCCGGACCATCGCCGCCGAGGCCGGCTGGTCCGCGGGCGCGGTCCGCTACTACTTCCCGGACCAGGCGGGCCTGCTCAGCTTCGCGATGGACCTGGTCTTCCGCCGGGTGACCGAGCGGATCAGTGCGCTGAGCCCGAAGGGCAGCGCGACCGCGGTCGCACTGCGCTATCTCGAGGAGGCGCTGCCGCTCGACGAGGAGCGCCGCGCCGAGTTCGACGTCTGGATGGCCTTCATGGCCCAGGCCCAGGCCGAGTCGGACGCCGGCAGCCTGCACGAACACGTCGACAAGGTGCACGACGGACTGCGTTCTCTGTGCGAATCCCTGATGCGGGCATTGTCCGATTCCGGCGTTCTGGGGAAGGATCTCGAACTCCCCCGGGAAATCGAACGTTTACATGCCCTGATCGACGGCCTCGCCCTGCACGCGGCGATCCAGCCGGACCGCTCCACCCCGGCCCGGGTCCGGCAGATCCTGCGCCATCACATCGAGACCCTGCTGGCCTGAAACCCCTTACAAACGGAGCTTTTCGGTCCGGGGAACGACAAGTTTCACCGAGACCGGACTAAAACCTCGCCAGGCGTGGCACGATCACCAGCATGGAATCCGAGGGGGTGATCGTCGTCAGTGGAATCAGGGCGGCCGGGAAGTCGACGGTCTCGCAATTACTGGCCGAGAGATTCCAGTACGGCGTCCACCTCCGCGGCGATGTGTTCCGCCGGATGATCGTCAGCGGACAGGCCTCGATGGCCGACGACAGCGCCGCGGCCCAACGGCAACTCCAGTTGCGCTACCGGCTCGCCTGTCAGGCCGCCGACGGGTATGCCGATGCCGGTTTCACCGTGATCCTGCAGGACGTCGTGATCGGCGAACTGCTGCGCGAGTTCCTCGACGGAATCCGGACCAGACCGCGCTACCTCGTCGTCCTCACGCCGCGCCCCGAGGTCATCTCGAGCCGGCTCGGTGGAGCGCATCACCTGGTCGACGAGCTCGACTACGAACTGCACGCATTCACCCCGCGCCGCGGCCTCTGGCTCGACAACTCCGACCTGTCCGCCGGCGAAACCGTCGACGCGATCCTGGGCCGCCTCGACGAGGCACGCTTCGAGTGATGACCAGAGAGGCTACCCAAGGGTAGTTTGGCTGGATGGCGACCACAGTACGGCGGACCTCGTGCAACCTGTGTGAAGCGATCTGCGGTGTGCTCGTGACGGTCGAGGACGGCCGGGTGACCGACATCCGCGGCGACGAGTCGGACCCGCTCTCCCGCGGTCACATCTGCCCGAAGGCGGTGGCACTCCGTGACCTTCAGGACGACCCGGACCGGTTGACCACGCCCGTACGACGTACCGCCGACGGCTGGCAGGAGATCGGCTGGGACGCGGCGTACGACCTGGTCGTCTCCAACCTCACCGAGGTCCAGCGCGAGCACGGCCGGAACGCGGTCGGCGTCTACCTCGGCAACCCGAACGTGCACAGCCTCGGCGCCCTGACGCACCTGCCGACGATGGTGCGACAGCTCAAGACCAGGAACCGGTTCAGCGCGACGTCGATCGACCAGCTCCCGCACATGCTCGCGTCGTACCTGCTCTACGGGCATCAGCTGATGATCGCGGTCCCGGACATCGACCGGACGTCGTACCTGCTGATGCTCGGTGCCAACCCGCTCGCCTCGAACGGCAGCATGATGACCGCACCCGGTTTCGGCCGGCGGCTCAAGGACTTGCAGAAGCGCGGCGGCAGGGTCGTCGTCATCGACCCCCGCCGGACCGAGACCGCCGCGGTCGCCGACGAGCACCACTTCGTCCGGCCCGGTACCGACGCGGCCTTCCTGCTCGCGCTCATCCACCAGGTGATCGCCAACGGCCAGGCAACGACGGCGTCGTACGTCGACGGCCTCGAGGCGGTCGAGCAAGCGGTCGAGCCCTGGACCCCGGAACGCGCGGCCGGCATCACCGGCATCGACGCCGACGTGATCCGGCGGATCGCGGACGAGTTCGCGACGGCCGACCGGGCCGCCTGCTACGGACGCGTCGGGGTGTCGACGCAGCAGTTCGGGGCGCTGTGTCAGTGGGCGATCCAGGTGCTCAACATCATCACCGGCAACCTCGACCGGCCCGGCGGGACGATGTTCCCGCGGCCGGCGGTGAACGCGCTGCTCGGGCTCGGACGCGGGCACGTCGGCGTCTGGAGGAGCCGGGTCCGCGGACTGCCCGAGTTCGGCGGTGAGCTGCCGGTGTCGACGATGGCCGAGGAGATCCTGACGCCGGGTGACGGCCGGATCCACGCGATGGTGACGATCGCCGGCAACCCGGTGCTGTCCACGCCGAACGGCCGCAAACTCGACGAGGCCCTGGACACACTGGACTTCATGGTCGCCGTCGATCCCTACATCAACGAGACCACCCGGCACGCCGACGTGATCCTGCCGCCCGCACCACCGCTCGAGCGCGACCACTACGACGTGATCTTTCACCAGCTCGCCGTCCGCAACACGTCCCGCTGGAACGACGCCGTACTGCCGAAGCCTGAGCAGGCGCGGCACGACTGGGAGATCTTCCGCGATCTCGCCTTGCGACTGCTGAGTCGTACGCCGATGAGCCGCCGGAAGGTGCTGGCGTCGGCGCGGCTGCGGATGTCGCCGCGGCGGATCGTCGACCTCGGACTGCGGATCGGGCCGTACCGGCTCTCACTCCGCAAGCTGCGGAACTCGCCGGGCGGGATCGACCTCGGACCGCTGCAGCCCGCGCTCCCGGGGGCGCTCCACCACAAGACCAAGCGGATCGACCTCGCCCAGCGGATGATCCTGGACGACCTCCCCCGGCTGGCAGCGCTGGCCACCGGGAACGACGGCGAACTGCTGCTGATCGGCCGCCGGCACCTGCGCAACAACAACTCGTGGATGCACAACTCGGCCCGGCTGGTGAAGGGCAAGCCGCGGCACCAGCTGCTGATGAACCCGGACGACCTGGCCAAGCACGACCTGTCGGACGGCCAGTTGGTCAACGTCAGCTCGGCGGCCGGCACTGTCGCGGTTGAGGTTGCCTCAAGCAACGACATGATGCCCGGCGTGGTCAGCCTGCCGCACGGTTTCGGCCACGGCCGGCCGGGCTCTCGGTTGTCGGTCGCGAATCAGGTCGCCGGACCGAGCGCCAACGACGTCACGGACGCCGAGTTCACCGACACCGTGGCCGGTACTTCCGCGGTCAACGGCGTACCGGTCACCGTCACTGCCTGCTAGGCGGTGGGCCTGAGCTGTCGCGGATGATCAGCAGCGGTGTCGAGTAGAGGTGTGCCTGCGGGCGCGCACCTTCGAGGAGATCGAAGAGTCGGCAGGTGACCTCGGCGCCGTACGCGACGACGTTGTGGCTCATCGCGGTCAGCGTCGGATGCGTGTGCCGGCACAGCGTCGAGTCGTCCCAGGCGACCAACGTGACGTCATCCGGCGACCGCAGCCCCAGCTCCTGTACGACGGCCAGACCGGCCACCGCCATCAGGTCGTTGTCGTAGATGATCGCGGTCGGCCGAGCGTCGGCGGTCATCAGCGCACGCGTCGCGGCGGCACCTTCGTCGGCGGAGAAGTCGGTGTGCACCACCCTGACGTCCAGGCCCAGCCGTCGGCTCGCCGCCGTGAACGCCTGGTCCCGGACCCACACGTGGCCGTGTTCCGACATACCGGCGACGCGGGCGATCGCGCGATGACCGAGGGACGCGACATGCTCGACCGCGGCGTTCATCGCCGACGCGCCGTCGGTCCAGACGCAGGCCATCCCGTCGGCCAGTGACGGGTCACCGACCAGTACGGCCGGTACGCCGAGCTTGCGCAGCAACGGGATCCGCGGGTCGCCGACCCGCAGGTCCACAACGATCACGCCGTCGACCCGGCGCTCCGCAGCCCATTTCCGGTACGTCGCCAACTCCGCGGGCAGATCCGCCACCACCTGGAGGGCGAGCGCGTACGACTTCCTGGCCAGTACGGACTCCACGCCGCCGACGAAGCCCATGTAGAACGGTTCCTCACTCAAGGTCTTCGCGGTCCTGGCGAGGACGAGCCCGAACGTCTCGCTGCGCGCCGCGGACAACTGCCGGGCAGCCCGGTTGGGCACCCACTCCAGCTCCTCGGCGACCTTCAGGACCCGCGCCCGGGTGGCCTCGGAGACCCCCGGCTGGTTGTTCAGCGCGTACGACACCGCGCCTTTGGAGACGCCTGCCCGACGGGCGATCTCCTTGATGGTGACTCGGGGCACGACGGCCTCCTTCGAACGGGCGCCCGGACCGCTGACGGACGGTCCGGAATCCTTCAGTGTGCGCCGGTTTCTACGCCGTGTCATTGGGCAAGCGCAGAGAGTAATGATTTGATCAAATCCACGCTCACAGGTGACCGCCCAGTGGTTGGGCCGAGGGTGGTGTGGAGCGGCGCGATTGGGATACGGTTGCCGTCGTTACTTAACCGGTTCGGCAATTAAGTCGGCGCGGAGCCCAGGGCAGCGGGCGAGGCGTCGGCGACGAGGAGAAACCATGGTCGCAGTGGACAACCTGTCCCTCCAGTTGTACACGGTCCGAGGCAAGCTCGAGGAGGACTTCGACGCCACCCTTGCGCGTATCGCGGAGATCGGCTACACCAAGGTCGAGCCCTTCGGTGTCACTGCCTTCGCGGACCGCCTGGCCGAGGCGCTGCCCAAGTACGGCCTCTCGGCGCCCACCACGCACGCCGGTCTGCTCCGCGAGGACAGCGGCCCGATCTACGCCGCCGCGAAGCGGCTCGGCATCACCACCGTGATCGACCCGTTCGTCGACCCGGCCCGCTGGCAGGCCGCCGACGACATCAAGGCCACCGCGGAGGCGCTGAACAAGGCCGCCGTCGAGGCCGCCGATCACGGCATCACGGTCGGGTACCACAACCACCACTTCGAGCTCGAGTCGAAGGTGGACGGCGTGCACGCGCTCGAGATCCTGGTCGACAACCTGTCCGACGAGGTGATCCTCGAGGTGGACACCTACTGGGCCGCCGTCGGCGGTGCCGACGTACCGGCGCTGCTCGGCAAGTTCGGCGACCGGGTGAAGGCGATCCACGTCAAGGACGGCGATGGGACGCTGGACAACAAGGCCCAGGTGGCGGTCGGCGCCGGCACCATCGCGGTCGCGGACATCCTGGCCGCGGTCCCGAACGCGCTGCGGGTGGTCGAGCTGGACGACTTCAGCGGCGAGATCTTCGACGCCGTCGAGGGCAGCTACACCTTCCTGACCGGAGAGGGTGCGCCTGCATGAACGAGCGAAGCGAGTTCATCATCCAGCGCAGTGGGCCTCGTGCCTCATCGGCGCCCGGAGCGAAGCGAGGACGTCGGTGAGTGCCGTTGGAGTAGGTGTGATTGGCGCGGGGACCATCTCCGACGCCTATATCAAGAGCATGCAGAGTTTCCCCGACCTGAAGGTGTTCGCCATCGGCGACCTTCGGCCGGAGGCGGCCAAGGAGAAGGCGGAGCAGTACGGCATCGAGACCCACGGGGGTCCCGACGTGGTGCTGAACCACCCGGGCGTGGAGATCGTGGTCAACCTGACCATCCCGATCGCGCACGTCGAGGTCGCGCTGGCAGCGGTTGCCGCAGGCAAGCATGTGTGGAGCGAGAAGCCGTTCTCGCTCGACCAGGACAGCGGCCTGAAGCTGCTGTCGACCGCCAAGGACGCGGGTCTGCGGCTGGGTTGCGCACCGGACACCATCCTGGGTCCGGGCCTGCAGGAGTCGCGCCGGATCATCGAGCGCGGTGAGATCGGCCAGCCGCTGACCGCGCTGAGCCTGATGCAGTCCCCCGGCCCGGAGTCCTGGCACCCGAACCCGGCGTTCCTGTTCCAGGAGGGCGCAGGCCCGCTGTGGGACATCGGTCCGTACTACCTGACCACGCTGGTCCAGTTGTTCGGGCCGGTCGCGGCGGTGGCCGGGCTCGGCTCGAAGTCGCGGGAGAAGCGCACGATCGGATCGGGTCCGCTCGCGGGGACCGATTTCGACGTGACCGTGCCGACCCACGTCAGCGCGATCGCGCGGTTCGAGTCGGGGCAGTCGGCGCAGAGCATCTTCAGCTTCGACTCGCCGCTGTCACGGGCCGGGTTCGTCGAGATCACCGGCTCCGAGGCGACCCTCGCCGTACCGGACCCGAACCGGTTCGACGGGGAGATCAAGATCCGCCGCCGCGATGCGGACGACTGGGAGACCATCGCCAACACCGAGGCGTCGGCGGAGCGGGGCACCGGCGTGCTGGACATGGCGCGGGCGATCCGGGAGAACCGGCCGCACCGGGCCACCGGCGCACTGGCGTTCCACATCGTCGACGTGATGGCCTCCATCACCGAGTCGATCGACACCGGCGCGTTCGTCGACGTGACCAGCACGGTCGAGGTCGCACCGATCCTGCCAGACGACTGGGACGTCCACGCGGCCACGCTGTGAGATCACTACTGCTGGATCCCCGGCGAACCCTCGTGTTCGCCGGGGATTCCGTCACCGACTGCGGTCGCCGGACCGACCCCGAAGCCCTCGGCAACGGGTACGTCCGGAACCTGTACGACGATCTCGGTGCGCGCCGGCCGCGGATCGTCAACGCCGGCATCAGCGGCAACCGGGCTGTCGACCTGGTCAGTCGCTGGTCCACCGACGTCCTCGCGCACGAGCCGTCGCTGGTGTCGGTGCTGATCGGTATCAATGACACCTGGCGCCGGTACGACGAGGACGACCCGACCACGGCCGAGTCGTTCGAGGCGTCGTACCGGGCACTGCTGGATCCGCTCACCTGTCCCGTCGTACTGGTCGAGCCGTTCCTGCTGCCGGTGAAGGACGGGCAGGAGGCCTGGCGGGAAGACCTCGATCCCAAGCTCGACGTGGTCCGCAAACTCGCTGTCGAGTACGGCGCCATCCTGGTGCCGGCCGATGTCGAGCTGAACCGGCAGGCGTCGAGCCTCGGAGCCGCAGCGCTGGCCGGCGACGGAGTGCATCCGACCGCCGCGGGGCATCGCGCGATCGCCGACCTGTGGCGACAGGTCGTTCTGGAAGACTGAAGGGCACCGCTCCCGGCCCGGGGAGGGGTGTGCGCCAACTAAACCGGTTCACTCTGGAGAGCTCCTGTGACATCCGTGAAGACAGTCCCGCTGACCACCGAGGGCGGCGCCGCCTGGACCGTGCGCGCGCTCGACGGGCAGTTCGGCACAACGATCGCCGCCACCGTTCCGGGTGAGGTACACACCGACCTGCTCGCGGCCGGGGAGATCCCCGATCCGTTCGACGGGGACAACGAGTCCGCGCTGGCCTGGATCGGGCGGACCAACTGGAGCTACCAGACGTCGTTCGACTGGACCGCCGATGGCAACGCCGTCCAGGAACTGGTGGCCGACGGGCTCGACACGGTCGCGACGATCACCCTGAACGGCCGGGAGCTCGGCCGGACCGCGAACCAGCACCGCTCCTACCGCTTCGACGTCACCGACCTGCTGGTGGCCGAGGGCAACGAGTTGGTGATCGAGTTCGCCGGCGCGGTGACCGCGGCCGAGGCGGTGTCGGCCGGGTACGGGACCTGGCCGCACACGAATCTCCATCCCTACAACGCGTTGCGGAAGATGGCCAGCAACTTCGGCTGGGACTGGGGACCGGATGTGGCGACCGTCGGGATCTGGCGGCCGATCCGGGTCGAGTCATGGTCCGGCGTCCGGATCGATTCGGTCCGGCCACTCGCCGGTCTCGACGGGGACAGCGGCGTACTGAACACCGAGCTCACGCTGGCCTGGGCGGACGGCTTCAGCGAGGACGTGACCGTCACGGTCGAGGTCGGCGGGACGAAGACCGAACTGACTGTTGCCGCCGGCACCGAGACGGCCTCGGTCACGTCGACCGTCGACGCGGTCGATCGCTGGTGGCCGCGCGGCCACGGCGAGCAGCCTTTGTACGACGTCACGGTCGCGGTGCACGAGGACCGTTGGCAGGGCCGGGTCGGGTTCCGGACCGTCTCGCTGAACGTCGACCCGGACAACAACGGCACCCAGTTCGTCCTGTCGGTCAACGACAAGCCGATCTATGTGCGCGGGGCGAACTGGATCCCGGACGACGCGTTCGTGACCCGGCTGAACCGGGCGACGTACGAGACCAGCATCCAGGACGCGCTCGACGCGGGGATGAACCTGCTCCGTGTCTGGGGTGGCGGGATCTACGAGAGCGAAGACTTCTACGACATCTGCGACGAGCAGGGGATCCTGGTCTGGCAGGACTTCCTGTTCGCGTGCGCGGCGTACTCGGAGGATGAGGCGCTGGCCGCCGAGGTGGAGGCCGAGGCGCGGGAGGCGGTCACCCGGCTGAGCCAGCACGCCAGCCTCGCGGTGTGGAACGGCAACAACGAGAACATCTGGGGGTACGTCGAGTGGGGCTGGCGGGTGCCGCTCGCCGGCCGGCCGTGGGGTGCGGGGTACTACTTCGACCTGCTCCCGCGGATCGTGGCCGAGCTCGACCCGCGGACGCCGTACTCGCAGGGCAGTCCGTACTCGTTCGACCAGTTCATCCACCCGAACGACGAGCGCCACGGCACCATGCACATCTGGGACGTGTGGAACCAGGTGGACTACACGACGTACCGCAAGTACAAGCCGCGGTTCGTGTCGGAGTTCGGGTTCCAGGGGCCGCCGGCCTGGTCGACGCTGACCTCGGTGGTGCACGACGAGCCGCTGGATCCGTACGGCGAGCAGATGCTCGTGCACCAGAAGGCGTTCGAGGGCAACCTCAAGCTGGAGCGTGGACTGGGTGAGCACCTGCCGAAGTGGAAGGACATCGACGACTGGCACTGGACCACGCAGCTGAACCAGGCGCGGGCGATCGCCTTCGGCATCGAGCACTTCCGCAGTCTGTACCCGCTGAACACCGGCGCGGTCGTCTGGCAGCTGAACGACAACTGGCCTGTGGTCTCCTGGGCCGCCGTCGACGGTCATGGGATCCGGAAGCCGCTGTGGTTCGCGTTGAAGCGCGTGTACGTCGAGCGCCTGCTGACTGTCCAGCCGCGGGAGAACGAGCTGGTGGTTGCCGCGCACAACGACACCGATACGACCTGGTCGACCGAGATCACCGTCACCCGCCGATCCATCGGCTCCGACAGTTTTGCCAGGGAGACCTTCGCGCCTGAGGTCGAGCCGCGCTCGGCGACCCTCAGCTCGCTACCCGAGTCCGTCACCAAGCCGACCGACCCGACGCGTGAGTACCTCGAGGTCCGCGGCGCCGACGGCACCACGACGTACTGGTACTTCGTCGAGGACACCGCGCTGCGTCTGTCCGGCAACGCCTACGCAGCGTCGGTCGTCGCGACGGACGAGGGGTACGACGTGACCGTCACCGCGACCGCGTTGGCCAAGGACCTGGCGCTGTTCCCCGATCGCCTCGACCCGGCCGCCCGGGTCGACTCGGGCCTCGTCACCCTGTCAGCTGGCGAGTCGCACACCTTCCACGTCACCGCAGCCACCGCGCCGACAAGCGTCGGCGTACCCGTCCTGCGATCGGCCAACGACCTGGTGAGCTGAGGGGGTTGCACGGTCCGAGACCCGGGGAGGTGGCACGCTGGGGGAACGACCGAGCGAATGGATGGTATGACGACTACTGGTTCGCGGTCGCGGGGGCGGAGTCTGCGGCGCGATGCGCTGGGAGTGGGCTCGTCGACCGCGATCGGGATTGCTTCGACGGCACCGGCGTACTCGCTGGCTGTCTCGGTGGGACTACTCGCCGGGTACACCGGTGCGGCAGCTCCGCTCGTGCTGGCGGCGAGTGCGATCCCGGTGATCCTGGTCGCGCTGTGTTTCCGTGAGCTGAACCGGGCGGAGCCGGACTGCGGTACGACGTTCCCGTGGACCGAGAAGGCGTTCGGTATGGGCACCGGCCGGATGGTCGGCTGGACCACGGTGATGGCGTGTGTGCTGGTGATGAGCAACCTCGCGCAGGTCGCCGCCGTCTACACCTACCTCCTGTTCGGCCTGGACACTGCCGCCGACTCCCGGCTCGCGCAGGCCGGGCTCGGCACGGCCTTCATCCTGGTGATGGCCCTGCTCGCCTATCGCGGGATCCGGGTCGCCGCGACCACGCAGTTCGTGCTGCTGACCGTCGAGGTGGTCGCGCTGTTGTGGTTCGCGATCAACGCCTTCCGCGAGGCCGGGTCCCTGAGCATCCAGGCGTTCTCGGAGACCGGTGACGGCGCGTGGGCGGCCGGCATCTTGGTCGCGGTGTTCCTCTACTGGGGCTGGGACTCGTCCTTCAGCGTCAACGAGGAGACGCGCAACCCGAGACGTACACCGGCGATCGCCGCGCTGATCGCGAACGGCTTCCTGGTCGTCCTGTACGTCGTGGTCGCCTGGGCCGCGGTCGCGTACGCCGGGGTGGATCCGCTCGCGGACACCGCCGACGACGACTTCTTCGCCGTTCTGTCGAACGACCTGCTCGGCACGGCCGGCGGGAAGTTCCTCGTCGGCGCGGTGCTGGTGTCGGCGCTGGCATCGACGCAGACCACGATCCTGCCGACGGCCCGGACGATGCTGTCGATGGCCCGGCGGGACGCGTTCCCGGGGCAGTTCGCGCGGATCTCCGCCCGCTACCAGACACCGACCGTGTCCACCTGGGTGTTCGCCGGGGTGAGCGTAGGGGTGTACGTCGTGCTCGTGCTGACCTCGGACGCCGTACTGGCCGACTCGGTGGCGGCTGTGTCGGTGCTGGTGTCGCTGTACTACCTGGCGACGGCGGCCGCCGTACCGGTCTACTTCAAAGGCGCGCTGCGCGAGCGGCTGGTGCTGCGCCTGGTGGTGCCTTTGCTGGCGAGCTTGTCGTTCGCGGTGGTGCTGGTGCTCGCGGTGGCGGATGTGGGCACCGGGCCGCTGGTTGTGGTGGGTGTAACGATGGTGGTCGGGGCGGCGATCATGTTCTCGATGAAGCCGCCGGCCGAGGGAGAGGGCAGGGCGTGACACGACGACGGATGCGTAGTGCGACAGTCACGCTCGGGCTCACGACCTTGATGGCCGCGTCGCTGACCGGGTGCGCCGGCGAGGAACAGCCGGACTACGCCGCGATCTGCGTCGACCCGCAGACCCAGACCCGCGCCGACGACGACAACTGCACCGACGAGCGCGAGTACCACGGCTCCGGTGCCGGGTTCTTCTGGTTCTACATGGCCACCCGGGGCAACGCGTTCGTGCCACCGATCGGCGGCCGCTACAACGCTGCCAACGGCACCTACACGGTCCCGAGGACAGGGTCGCCGACCGTCAAGCGGGGTGGTCTGGACAAGGGCGGCGGCGATATCGGCACCATCACCCGCGGCGGGTTCGGCAAGGCCGGCAAGGGGAGCTCTGGCGGCTGATGTGGCGGCACGCGATCAAGCCGCGGCCGCGGTGGAAGGACACCGTCGTGGAGCAGGGCCTGGTGTTTCCGATGACCGACCTGCCGGACGGCACCGAGACGCCGTACTGGAACGAGAGCGCCTGGTACGAGGTGACGATGGACGAGGTGCTGCACCTCGAGCGCGTCACCGAGGAGCTGTACGAGATGTGCCGGCACGCGGCGTCGGTGATGGCGGCGGGTGACCGGTTCTCCGACACGCAGCTCGGGCTCGCACCCGGCACGCTGCCGCTGGTCCGCGAGTCGCTGAAGCGCGACGACCTGTCGGTCTACGCGCGGTTCGACCTGGCCTGGAGCGGGGCCGAGCCGAAGATGCTGGAGATCAACGGCGACACCCCGACCGGGCTGGTCGAGTCGGCGGTGATCCAGTGGAACTGGCTGGAGGACGTGTTCCCGGATGCGGATCAGTGGAACTCGGTGCACGACCGCCTGGTCAAGTGGTGGGCCGAGCACCTCGCGGCCGGCCACTTCCCGGGGAACGAGGCGCATTTCTTCAACTCCGGTGCGGAGACCTCCGGCGAGGAGGCGATGACGGTCGCCTACCTGCGTGACACCGCCGCGATGGCCGGACTGGCGACGTACGGGCACGAGATCGAGGATCTGGGCTGGGACTCGGGGCGACGGGCCTTCGTGGACTGGGGCGGGCGGCCGATCCGGACCGCGTTCAAGCTCTACCCGTGGGAGGACATGCTCGACGACGAGTTCGGCCGCTACGTGCTCGCCGGCCTGGAACCCGAGCCGGTGCGGTGGATCGAGCCGATCTGGAAGACGATGCTGTCGACCAAAGCGATCCTGCCGGTGCTGTGGGAGCTGTACCCGGACCACCCGAACCTGCTGCCGGCGTACTTCGATGATCCCGGCGACCTGCTCGAGTGGGTGGCCAAGCCGCTGCACGGCCGGGAGGGCAGCAACATCCGGATCCACACCGTGGCCGGCGCCGAGGACCACATCCACGACGGCCCGTACGACACCGCGACGATGGTCTACCAGGAGTGGCACCCGCTGCCGTCGTACGACGGGAATCGCGCCGTCATCGGAAGCTGGATCGTCGACGGTGTCGCGGCCGGCATGATGGTCCGCGAGTCCGACGGACCCATCACCGACTACTACGCGCGCTTCGTCCCGCACGCGATCGGGACCAGTCCGCGGCCCGACCAGGAGACGATCCAGCAGTGGCTGGCGGAGTGATCAGTCCACGTTGATGGCGACGTACTTGAGCTCCAGGTACTCGTCGATGCCGGTGCTGCCACCTTCGCGGCCGAGGCCGGACTGTTTGACGCCGCCGAAGGGTGCCGCGGGGTTGGAGACGATGCCCTGGTTGAGGCCGATCATCCCGGTTTCCAGGCGTTCGGAGACGCGGAGGGCGCGGGTCAGGTCGTTGGTGAACAGGTAGGAGACCAGGCCGTACTCGGTGTCGTTGGCCATCCGGACCGCCTCCTCCTCGGTCTCGAAGGCGGTCAGCGGGGCGACCGGGCCGAAGATCTCCTCCTTCTGCAACCGGGCCGTCCTCGGTACGTCGGCCAGCACCGTCGGCGGGTAGAAGTACCCGTTGCCTTCAGCAACCGAGGCACCGGTCAGCACCCGGGCGCCCTGGGTGATCGCGTCGTCGACGAGGTCCTTCACCTTGTCCCGCTGGGCGGCGTCGATCAGGGGGCCGACGTCGACTCCCTCCTCGGTCCCGCGGCCGACCGTGAGCGCGGCCATCCGCTCGGCGAGTCTGGTCGCGAACTCGTCCATCAACGGCGTCTGCACGTAGATCCGGTTGGCCGCCGTACAAGCCTCGCCGCCGTTGCGCATCTTCGCCAGCATCGCGCCGTCGACGGCCTTGTCCAGGTCGGCGTCGGCGAACACCAGCAGCGGCGCGTTCCCGCCGAGTTCCATGCTGGTCCGCAGCACCTGTTCGGCGGACTGCTCGATCAGCTTCCGGCCGACCTGGGTCGAGCCGGTGAAGGACAGCTTGCGGGCGCGTCCGTCGCGGATCAGCGGCTCCATCACGCCGCCGGAGTCGCTGGTCGTGATCACGTTCAGCACGCCGGCCGGCAGCCCGGCCTCGGTCATCAACTCGGCCAGCTTGAGCATCGACAACGGAGTCTGGGAGGCCGGTTTCATCACCATCGTGCAGCCGGCCGCGACCGCCGGGCCGATCTTGCGGGCACCCATCGCGGCCGGGAAGTTCCACGGCGTGATCAGCAGGCACGGGCCGACCGGCTGCCGCATCACCAGGAAGCGGCCCTGGCCGTTCGGTGCGACCTGGTAGCCGCCGTCGATCCGGACCGCCTCCTCGGCGAACCAGCGGAAGAACTCGGCCGCGTAGGCGATCTCGCCCTTGGACTCGGCGACCGGCTTGCCCATCTCCAGCGTCATCAGCAGCGCCAGTTCGTCGGCGCGCTCGGTCATCAGCTCATAGGTCCGGCGAAGGATCTCGCCACGCTCGCGTGGTGCCGTTGCGGCCCAGTCCGCCTGCGCCGCAACAGCAGCGTCCAGGGCGGCCACGCCGTCGGCAGGACTCGCATCAGCAACTTCGCACAGCGTCGTACCGGTGGCCGGGTCCTCGACGGCCAGGGTCTTCCCGCCTGCGGCCGCCTGCCACTTGCCGCCGATGAACAGCTCGTTCGGACATGCCTCAACGACTTCCCGCTCCATGAGCCTGCCTTTCTGTTGCGTCCGGCAGTACCCACGATAGGTACCCGTTCAGGCTGTGGCGATGAGCGGTGGTGCGTGACGCGGGACGGTGCGGATCGTGCGGGTTAGACCGGCTGCGATGGTGCGGAGGATGGCCGATCTGATCAGGCCGTCGAAGGCCAGTGGGACCAGCATGATCTCGTTGGCAGCAGTGCTGGCGACCAGCGAGCCCAGTCCGGATACCACTGTGGTCCGTGAGCCGACGATGTGGCCGGGGTCGTCCAGCAACCGCTCCGCCCGGCCGCGCTCGCGGCCGGTCAGCGGCGGCTCCAGCAGCTCCATCAGCTCGGCCGGAGTGGCCCGTGGCGACGCGACAGCAAGACGCGTCTTCACCCGCACGTACTCAGCGAAGCGGATGATTGCCTCTTCCTCGGAGTCCGCCGCCACCACACCGACCGTCACTCCGAGATACGGCTTCACCGTCGGTCCGCTCGCCTCGAAGTGCTCCTTGTACGCCGCCACAGCCGCAAGCGTCGTGGCAGCAGCACAGTGATGCGCCAGAAAGACAGGCAACCCTCGTACGGCGGCAGTCGCCGCAGCACCGGGGTGATCGGCCAGAACGAACACAGGTGGTGGCAGGCCGGCCAGCGACAGCCGTACGTCGCCCACTGGCGCCCGGCCGGGTAGTCCGTCGCGAAGGAACCCACACAGCTCGTCCAGCCGACGCGGGAACGTGTCATGGGCGGCACCGCCGAGTGCGGCCGCCGTACTGGGCACGAAACCGTTCTGCTGACCCACGCCAAGGTCGATCCGACTCGGGTACGCCGCTGCCAGCGCGGCGAACTGTTCCGCGATGACGAGAGGCTGGTGGGTCGTCAGCAGTGCGCCGCCCGAGCCCAAGCGGATCCGGTCTGTTCGCGCGGCCAGGACAGCCGCGAGCACAGCAGGTGTCGCGCTGCCGACACCCCGGACGCCGTGCTGCTCCCCCAACCAGAACCGGCGATATCCGAGGTCATCGGCAGCTTGTGCCACCTCCGCGGTCTCCCGGAGTGCGGCCGCAGCCGACTGACCGGGCAGCTGCGGTACTACGTCGAGCACCGAATGCGCTGAGACGGGCAATCCAGGAGTCACAGGGGCGAGCACCTGCCAACCGTCGCAGTGTCCGAGCAGTTCGCGCATGGGTGTTCGGCACCCATGTTCCGGCCCGCGAACACCCACCCTCCGGCCGGAGCGCCGAGTCTCGAAAATGGGGGTGCGGAGGTCTTGCCGGACCGCTGATCGGTCGGGCATCGTTCCCGGCGTTCCTTCCAGTGCCTCTTCGAGGAACGTTGGTGCCTCTAGCGGTGGCCCAGTCGTTCGCTGGCAAGGCGGAGGAGGAGAGCAATGCGGAGCATTGCGCGACGACGACAACGCCGCCAGCGGGCGTCTGGGGCGCCGCTAGAGGTGCCGAACGTTTCTCGAAGAGGCACCACTTTCGCGGACAGAGGAGGCCGAAGACGAGTGCAGACACAGAGCTGGGAGCCGTAGCGCTCCCGTCCTGAGCCGGGCCGGCCTTCCACCAGAGGCCGCCCCCGGCCGGGCGCTGCTGCCGCGGGGTGGTCAACCCCCAGTCGTCACCCCGCGGCAGGTGTCGGCTGCGCACTTTCCGGCCGTCCGGCGAAATATGGGGGCTCGATACCCATGTCTGGGGCGGGTCCCCGATGGCAGCCTGTCCGCGTGCTCAACTCAGCGACCGCCGGGCCTGCCCGGACCGACCAGCGCAACGCCTGGTGGTCCGCCGGGATGCGCCCGCACGAGTTGACGACCTCGGCGCCGGCCTGGGCCGAGTACGTCGAACGAAGCACCAATCAGACCGCGCCTGCCGCTGGTCGCAGCCCCGCAGGGACCGATGTCGTCGGTGGCCACACATCAGGTGGGGCTGACGAGGCTTCGGGTGGGCACCGCGACTGGCGGCAGGCGCTTATGCGCTGCCTCGACCCGCTCCTCTCGTCGGCTCGCCGCGACCTCGCGGCCGCCGGGCACAGCGGCGTACTGGCAGAGCACTTACTGCAACGGCTCGGACTGCGGATGGTGAAGCTGGCGTCGCGGACGCTGGTGCTGGAGCTAGCCCGCGCACGTGACCGCGGCGAGCTGGCCGGTGCCACCTCGGCCGCCCGTTTTCTGGACTTCACCCACCGGCTCGTCGGAGGGAGCGAGCTGGCGGAGTTCCTGGCCACCTACCCGGTGCTGGCCCGGGTCCTGGGCGAGTCGTGCCGACAGGGCGTCGAGGGTCACCTCGAACTCCTGGCACGACTCGCCGAGGATCGGGAGTCACTCGTCGCCGGACTGCTCGACGGCCGTGATCCCGGCGCGTTGACCGCCATCGACCCCGCCGGCGATCCCCACCGGGGCGGCCGGTCCACGGCAACCCTCACCTTCGCGGACGGGCGACGGCTGGTCTACAAACCGCGATCGCTCGACCTGCACAGCCACTTCAACGAGCTGGTCGACTGGCTGAACGACAAGACCGGCCTGGACATCCGCACAGTCGGCATACTCCCCCGCGATGGGTACGGCTGGTCGGAGTACGTCGTACCTCAGCCTTGCGACGACCTGGCCGAGGTACGTCGCTTCTACCACAGGCAAGGCGCTCTGCTGGCACTGCTGTACGTGCTGGACGGCACGGACATGCACTACGAGAACCTGATCGCCGTCGGCGAGCAGCCTGTCCTCGTCGACATCGAGACGCTGTTCCACCCGAGTCACGCACCAGCAGGTGCACTCAGCCGTGACCCGGCGTACCGGGCACTGCTGAGCTCGGTCTATCGCACTGCGTTGCTGCCACTGGTGGTCAGCGGCGAGCACGGTGTGGCAGACATGTCCGGACTGGGTGGCGACGCCGATGCGACGGCACCTACCAGCGTGGTCGACTGGGCTGACGCCGGTCTGGACTCGATGCACCTCGTCAGGCGCCCTGGCAAGACTCACGGCGCCAGGAACCGGCCGCGACTCGACGGTGCCGACATCGAACCGCGGGACCACGAGATCGCCTTGCTCACCGGGTTCCGGGCCGCGTACGAGGCGATTGCCTGGCACCGTGAGGAGCTGATCGGCGCGGACGGCCTGCTGGCCCGTTGCGCGACGGACCAGATCCGCTTCGTGCCGCGGAGCACCAGCCTCTACACAGGTCTCCTGGACGAGTCGACGCACCCGGATGCGCTCCGCGACGCAGCTGGTCGCAGCCAACTACTCGACCTGTTGTGGGACGCCGACGAGGCCCTGCACGCCGTGGTGCCGTACGAGCTGGCAGATCTGTGGGCAGGCGACGTACCGCTCTTCACTACCCGTCCGGACAGCCGTGACGTCTGGGCATCCGACGGCACTCACATCCCGAACGTGCTGGCCACTGAAGGCCTCAGTGCTGTCGAGGCGAAGATCGCGGCTCTCAGCGACATCGACGAGCATCGGCAGAAGTGGCTGATCTCCGCGACGCTCGCGACCAGGCCGGAGTCGATCGTGCACTCCAGCACCGCCGGCAGGCCTGGCCTGGGTGCCACTGAGGCAGACCCCGATCACCTGCTGGCCGCCGCCACAGACATCGCCGACGAGATCATGGCGCAGGTCCAGAGCGAACGCGGCGGTGCGGCGAACTGGCTCGGTCTGGAACTCATCGACGACCACCACTGGGCTGTAAGGCCAATGGGAGCAGGGCTTTCCAACGGCTACACCGGTACGGCGCTCTTCCTCGCACAGGTCGGTGTGCTGACCGGAGCCCAGAAGTACTGCGAGCTGGCGCGTGACGCGATCCGGCCGCTCCCTGCCCTGCTGCAGAGCCTGGCAGCGGACCCGGAGTCCGCCCAGCTCGTCGGCCCGGGCCTGCACGGACTAGGCGGCATCAGCTACGGCCTCGACCGCCTCCACTCCCTTCTCGGCGACTCCGACCTCGCCACCTGGCTGACCGCCTCCCTCGAACTCATCGAGCAGCTCAAGCCCGACGAGTTCCCCACGTACGCCGAAGGCGCAGCCGGCGGTCTCACCGCCATGCAAGCGATCCAAGGCAATGCGATCGCCACCCGGCTCGCCGAGCGGTACGCCGACGAGCTGGTCAGCACAGTGGAGCTCGGGCTCCGTCGTGGCCGAGTAGCAGCGGATCACGGCTTCGCCCGGGGCTATCAGGGAATTGCCTGGGCTCTCGGCCGGTACGGCGTACCTGGTGACAGGTACACGGACGCTGCACGGGCGGCGTCTGATCTGGACCGGCCAGAGCGCCCTGGTAGCCATGGTTGGTGCTCTGGTGACGCCGGGACCGCGTTGGCCCGGCTGAGTGCCGGAGTACCCGCGGACCTCGACGCCTACCTGAGGGCCGCAGCAGAACGTCCGGTGCTCGCCGACCTGAGTCTGTGTCACGGCGAGCTCGGCGCGGTGGAGCCACTGGTGTGGCTCGCCGAACGCGATCACACAGCTGTTGAGGCGGTCCGGCGTCGCCGGGCCGGGCTGGTGCTCGCGGCAGTACAGCAGTACGGACCTCAGTGCGGGACACCGCGAGCGGTTCCGTCACCAGGCTTGCTGACCGGCCTGGCGGGAATCGGCTACGGCCTGCTCCGGCTGGCGTTCTCCGAACGCGTTCCGTCCGTCCTGCTGCTCGAACCATCCGCCGGGCCGAAGCGCGCACCACAGCGCTGACGCCCACCAACCGATTGGGGAGACAGCATGACCGCCCAGCACAACGAAGAGCAGCCCGACGTCCAGCAGGCACCGGAGAGCACCGACCCGCTCGGTCCGATCACGTTGCCGACGCGATCCAAGATCGGCGCCCGGGCCATGGCCCTGGTCGGCACCGTCGGCCTGAGCGCGTTCGCCGCCGCCGTCGCCGCCAGCGATCTCGGCAGCACCTGGCCGACCATCGAGAGCTGAGCAAGCGCTTGACAGCCGAAGGTCGACCGGCTCGCTGGGGGGTGGCCGGTCGACCTTGCTCATTCGCTGCGGTGGCAGCGATACGTCGTTAGAGTTGGCAAGCATGCAGACCCGTGCGCCCAGAGTGGTCGGCAGAGACCGGGAGATCGATCAGCTCCACCGCCTGCTGGCCGCGGCCCGAGGCGGATACGGGGGTGCGGTCTTCCTCGTCGGCGAGCCCGGGATCGGCAAGAGCCGGCTGGCCGGGGTCGGCACCACACGGGCGCTCGACGACAGTATGGCGACGTTGCGCGGCCGGGTCGGAGCCATCGGCACGATGGTTGCGTTCCGCCCGTTCACCGAGGCACTACTGTCACTCATCCGCCGGGGCGAGATGCCGGCCGCCGACGGGCTCGGTCCCTACCGGCAGGTGCTCGGCCGCCTGGTCCCGGACTGGGACGACGGTACGGCGCACAGCACCGCCACGTCGACCGTCGTACTCGGTGAAGCCGTCCTGCGGTTGCTCACACTGGTCGGCAAGGACCGTGGTTGCCTCCTGGTGCTGGAGGACCTGCACGGGTCGGACCCCGAGACACTGGCAGTGATCGAGTATCTGCTCGACAACCTGGAGGACCAGCCGATCGCGCTGGTCGCCACACTGCGCTCGGAGACCTGTGCGGCGCTCGAGCTCGCCAGGTTGTCCGCACAACGCGGCTCGGCCGCTCTGGTCGAGCTGCAGCCGTTGGACCGGGCTGAAGTTGGTGAGCTGGCTTCCGGCTGCCTTGAGGTACCGCCGGACGGCGTACCCGATGCACTGGTCGACCAACTGTGGCGGGACAGTGCTGGAGTCCCTTTTATCGTTGAGGAACTGCTGCAGGAGGCGAGTAGGTCCGGGCAGCTGCTGTCGAAGGCTGACGGCAGTGTGCAGGTGGTGGACGGCCTGCAGACAAACGTTCCAGCAGCCGTTGTCAGGAGCATCAGTAGCCGGACCGACCAGCTCGGACCAGAGTCACGCGACCTGTTGGTGCTGGCTGCGGTGATCGGCCACCGCTTCCCGTTGAGCGTCGTACGTAAGGCCACTGGGACTGACGAGCGATTGCTGCTCGCCACGTTGCGTGCTGGGCTTGCCGCGCAGTTGGTCGGGCCGGACGAGCCGGTGCCGGACTGGTACGCGTTCCGGCATCCGCTGACCGCTGACGCGTTGCTCGCCGGGCTGACGCCGACTGAACGGTCCACACTTGCCAGACGGTGTGCCGACGCGATCGAAGAGCTCCACCCAGGGCTGCCGGGTGAGTGGTGCCAGATGGTGGCCGAGCTCGCGGAGACCGGTGGAGACATGGCACGAGCCGGCCGGCTGTTCGCAACGGCTGGGCGACGGTCCTTCGACGAGGGGTCGATGGCATCGGCAGTGAAGCTGCTGGAGCGCGCGACCGCCTTACTGGCAAGCGATTCCGACACCAGCTACCGGGCCGAGGTGCTCGGGTCGTTGCTCATCGCACTGAGTGAGACCGGCCAGTTCGAGAACAGCACGGCCCACGCCGGCACCATCGAGGAGATGGCCGACCGCAACCTGGACAGCCGCAAGGTCGCCGCACTGCACGTGCAGCTGGCGAATCTCGAGCACATGGCCGGCCGTTGGTCGGCGGCCCTGACCCAGGTCGCGACGGCCCGGACGCTGCTGGGTATCGACGCCGGCGACGCGGACCTCGCGCCGGTCGACGCGATCGCCGCGCACCTCGAGCTGGCCCGGCCGAGTCCCGGCCGGCTCAAGGCCGCGACCGAGCTGGCCACCCGCGCGGCCGAAGCCGCCGAACGCGCCAAGCTGCCCGCCGTCGCCTGCGACGCCCTGCAACTGCTCGGCATCCTGTCGCGTGAGCACGACCTGGACCGATCGATCGACTTCTTCCACCGGGCCAGGCTGGTGGCCGAAGAGCACAACATGACCTTCCAGCGGGTCTGCTCGCACATCTTCCAGGCCGGCACGATCTGCCTGGCCAACGGCAGCATCGTCGAGCTCGAACGCGCCCGGCAGCAGGCGTTGCGGATCGGCGCCATCCCGCTGGCCTACGAGGTGGACGGGATCCTCGGCCAGCAGGCGATCCTGCGGTCCGAGTACGACAAGGCCGCGGTCATCATTGACGAGTGCCTGGAGATCACCCGGCGGCTCCGGCTCGGCCGCTCGGCGACGTACTTCCTGTCCACCAAAGCGATCCTCGAGGCACACCGGGGACGTCGTACGGCGATGGAGGAGACGCTGGCCGAGGCCGCCAACTGGGGTGGCGAGCGGGCGTCGTACGAGCTGCCCTACTCCTACGGACTCGCGCGGACGTTCTGCGCGCTGCTGGAGGAGAACCGCGAGCTGGCCGACTCCGAGATGGCCCAGGCCCTCGCGTACGACGCTCAGAACCCGACCACCCTGCACACCTCGGGGAAGTACGGGCTGGGGCTGCTCCTCGGCGTACTGTCCGGCCGCAACGGCTGGGCACACTTCGAGGCGATCACGGCTGCCGCGGCCAGTGGGATGCGGTGGAACAAGCAGTTCGTTCAGCTGGCGCACGCCGTACTGCTCGGCCGGGACGGTCGGCTGGCCGCGGCCAACGCCAAGATGGTCGAGGCGCAGGAGACTGCGTCGCTCTACCCGATGGCGCGCTACCTGGGTCTGCGGATGGTTGCCGAGCCGGCGTACGCCGACGGCTGGGGTGAGCCGGTCGCGTGGCTGCGGCAGGCCGAGGACTACTTCCACAACGCGGAAATCCCGGTGGTGGCCAGTTCGTGCCGTAGTCTGCTGCGTCAGCTCGGCGCGACCGTCTCCCAACGCCGGAGCGGGATCGAGCAGGTGCCGGCGCATCTGCGGCAGCTCGGGATCACCAGCCGCGAGTACGAGGTCTGCCGGCTGCTGGTGGACCGGATCGGGAACAAGTCGATCGCGTCCCGGCTGCACATCTCGCCACGGACCGTGGAGAAGCATGTGGCCAGCCTGATGACCAAGACACAGCAACCGGATCGGGAGGCACTGAGCAGTTTCGCCCGGACCGTCGTCCAGGACTGACGGTGCCGCTCCAGACCAAAGGTGGTCCGATTCCGGCACTGATGCGTGTGCTGGGACGTGGGACGGCCGGAGGGTGGTAGTTGTCGACTCACGGATTCGGCGACCGCCCGTCGACGCGGTATGACACGGTAATTTATGAACACTCGCTTTCTATTAGGATGGGCGAGTGGCAGGCAAGGGGTCGGACATGAGCAAGGGAACGGTCGGCGGCGGCGGTACGACGATGCTGCGGCGGATCAACGTCGCCGCGGTGCTGGATGCGGTGCGCCGCTCCGCGCCCGCGCCGCTGCGCGTCGCCGAACTGGTCGAACGGACCGGTCTGGCCAGACCGACCGTGGCCCAGGCCGTCGACGAGCTGCTGGACGCCGGCTGGCTGCAGCAGCACGGGCCGGACTCCGCGGACCGCTCGCTCGGCCGCCCGGCCATCCGCGTCTCGCTGCGCGGCCGTGCGGCGCCGGTGCTCGGCCTGGATGTCGGCCCGCACCGGGTGACCGTGGGCGTCTCCGACCTGGCCGGACGCAAGCTCTCCCTGGTACGACGCTCTGGCCCCGGCTGGACCGCCCAGGAGCTGCTCGGAGTCATCAGCGAGGTGATCACCGAGGCGCTGGCGGAGGCCGAAGTGCCGGCCGAGGACATCGCGGCCGCGGTTGCCGCCAGCCCTGGCATCGTCGACGAGCACACCGGTCGGGTCCAGCTGGTCCCGAGCGTGCCGGGCTGGTCCGCGGTTGACCTGACCAAGCATGTCCGCAGCCTGCTCGACTGCCCGGTGATGCTCGACAACGACGCCAACCTGGCCGCGCTGGCCATTGCCGCCGCTCGCGGTGGCACCGGCACGCTGCTGGCCGTGCAGTGGGGTGAGCGGCTCGGTGCCGGCATCGTGATCGACGGACGGCTGCACCGAGGCACCGGCGCGGCTGGTGAGATCGGCTTCATCGCTACCGGCCCGGACGACGTCATCAACCCTGAGGACAGTCGCGGACCGTTGGAGCGTGCGGTCGGCTCTGAGGCCATCGCAGCACTCGGCCGCCAGGCAGCACTCGACAACCCCAGCTCCCGACTGGCTGAGCTGGGTGGCGAGCAGCTGGACACGGCCGATGTGTTCGCGGCTGCGGCAGAGCGTGACCCGGTGGCCCAGGCCGTCGTACAGCAGGTCGCCCGCGACTTCGCCCGGGCACTTGCCCCCTCCGTACTCGTGCTGGACCCGACTGCCGTGGTGATCGGTGGCGGTGTCGCCCGCGCGGGCGCCGTACTGCTCGACGCCATCTCCGACCAGCTGCGGCTGCTCACGCTGAACCACCCGAAGCTGGAGCTGTCCGCTCTGGCCGAGGACGCGGTCGTCACCGGTGCGATGCGCATGGCCCTGGACGAGGTCTGGCAGCGCAAGCTCCCGACCCCGGCCCTGACCAGCACGGCCTAACCCGCGCCGGTCACGTTCAGCTGCGGACGGCGGCGGCGATCGCGTCGGGGCGATCGAGGTGGACGAGATGGGCGGAATCGGGCAGCACCTCGACAGTGCCGTCCAGTACGTCGGCCAGCCGGCGCTGACCCGCGAGCCAGCGATCGGCGGTGAACCGCGAGCTGCCGCCGGTGGCGACCAGCAGAGTCGTCGGCGGGACCTCTCCGACCGGACCGGCGACCAGCTTGCCGACCTCGACGGCCAGCTCCCAGCTGCTCGCCAGTTCGCCCCAGAACAGCAGCCACGACAGCGCGGCGCCGTACCGCTTCCGCGCGGTTGCCTTGGACAACAGATCGCGGTTCGTGGTGCTGCCGATCCGGACGATCAGCCGTCGTACCGCCGGCCCCAGGAGCTGCGGTACGCCGATCCGCCCGAGGAACCGCAGGAACGCGCGCACCGCCCGATCACCGCGCGTGCCCGGATAGAGCCAGCGCCAGCCGGTCTCGGACGTGAGGCTGGTGTCGACGAGCACGACCCGGCTCACCTCCAGCGGCCGGGTCAGCGCCCAGCGCAGTACAGCGAGACCGCCGATGGAGTGCCCGACCAGCCCGATCTCCCGGTCCGCCGGTAGGCCGGCCGCCCTGCGCAGCTCGTCGACGTCCGACGTGATCGGCGTACACCAGGGATCGATCACCCGGAGGTCCAGCCCCGGCAACAGCTCGACGACCCGGCCGAACTCCTCCGGAGTCTCAGCCAGGCCGGGCAGCACGACCCAGGTTGTTGTCATCGAAGGAAAGCCTGCCTCAGGCCTGGTAGCAATGTCGCCAGCATTAGGCACACGAGCAGGACCGAGACGCGTTGCAGGATGCCCGGCGGATGCAGGTCGCTGCCGGTGAGCACCTCGAGGCCGGTCTCGAGGCCGAGCCAGGCTTGGGTCACCGCGACGCCGGCGGCCAGTACGGCGACCATGCGGCCCCACACACCACCCCAGCCGGAGCGGCGCAGGACCAGGACGGCGAAGATGCCCATGGCAACGCTGGGCAGGCTGCAGTAGAGCACGCCGGCGGCGATCATCACGTTGCGCATCAGGCGATACGGGACGGCCACCATGCCCGTCAGCCTCGCACACCGACCAAGCCCTTGACTGTCCCGTCAGCTACACCGTCCGGGTAGTGCTAGCGTCACCGACGCGGCGGTGAACTAGTGGCATGATCGCTGGGTGCGGTCGGAACAGGCAGAGGTGGTGGTCCCGCAGTGGAAGCATCGTGCTGCCGTCTGGGTCGGCCGCATCGTGGTCGCCGCCTCGGTCTGGTCGTTCATCGCGATCCCGCTGCATCTGTTCGCCCCGGCGTACGTGAAACGGGTTGATCAAGCCTTCGACTTCTTCGGCATCCCGGCCGGGCACACGTTCTTCTCCGCGGTCTACCTGGCCGTTGTCGGCAGCGCGCTGCTGCGCGGCAAGCGAGCCGCGCTGCTCTGGGTGCTCTGGGTCTTCCAGGCCCTCTGGCTGATCGCGCAGACCGCGGCCGTCGCCTTCACCAGCGTCCGGCTGGCCAACCCGAACGACGCCGAACTCCTCTCCGACCTCGGTCCCGCGACCGTCAAGGACCTCGAACTCGGCATCGTCCAGGTCATCGTGGTTGCCGCGATCATCGTGCTGCTGTGGACGATCCGCGGCGCGTTCCCGGCCCGGCTGGCACCCGGTACCCGGCGGCTGGCGGTCAGTGCCCTGCTGCTCGGCCTCTTCATCTCGGCCGCGGTCAGCATCACGCTGACCCAGATCTTCCCGAAGTCGCTCACCGGTCAACGGGAGAAGATCGGCTGGGCGGTCATCGCGGCCCTCGGCCAGTCGCGCAGCAGGATGGGCGGTCACGAGGGACACGGCTGGATCGGCCTGTCGGTCGGCGCGATCTCGGCCGCCTCGCTGGTGATCGCGTTCGCCATCTTCCTCCGCTCGGTCCGCCGGGTCCGCTACCTGACCCAGTCCGAGGAGTTCGACGTACGGCGCCTGCTCCTGCTGCACGGTGAACGGGACTCGCTCGGGTACTTCGCCACCCGCCGGGACAAGGCGGTCATCTTCTCCCCCGCCAAGGACGCCGCGATCGCGTATCGCGTGGTCAACGGGGTCAGCCTGGCCAGCGGCGATCCACTGGGCGATCCGGCTGCGTGGCCGGGCGCGATCAAGGTCTGGCTGGCCGAGGCACGCACGTACGGCTGGTCCCCGGCCGTACTCTCGGCAAGCGAAGAGGCGGCACACGCGTACGTCGATGCCGGCCTGCGCGCACTGTCGATGGGTGACGAGGCGATCATCGACGTCGCCGACTTCACCCTGGAGGGCCGGACGATGCGGCCGGTCCGGCAGGCGGTGACCCGGGTCCAGCGGACCGGGTACCACGCGGAGGTTGTCCGGCACGGAGACCTTTCGCCCGAAATCTTGTCGGAATATGTGCATCTGGCCGAGCAGTGGCGTGGTGCGCAGACCGAGCGTGGGTTCTCGATGGCGCTCGGGCGGCTAGGCGATCCGGCCGACGCGCGGTGCGTGATGGTGATCGCGCGGGATGCCGAGGGGACGGTGCGCGGGTTGCTGTCGTTCGCGCCGTGGGGTGTGCGGGGTGTCTCGCTCGACCTGATGCGCCGGGATCCCGAGTCCGTGAACGGGTTGATGGAGTTCATGGTCACGTCGCTGGTGGATGCGTGCGGAGATCTCGGGCTGCACCGGATCTCGCTGAACTTCGCGATGTTCCGGGAGATCTTCAGTGATGCCGAGCGCGTCGGGGCCGGGCCGGTGCTGCGGTTGACCAACGCCTTGCTGACCGCGGCCTCGCGGTTCTGGCAGTTGGAGAGTCTGTACCAGTCGAACGAGAAGTACCTGCCGCGCTGGTCGCCACGGTTGATCTGCTACTCGCGTGGTGCGTCGCTGGCCCAGGTCCTGCTGGCGGCCGGGACCGCGGAAGGGTTCCTGCCGGCGCCACGGCCGTGGACCCGGGTCGACAGTGTGGAGACGGCCGAGCGGCACGCGATCATGGCGGCGGACGGTGGTGCGTTCGCGACCGCCGTACGGGCGCAGGAGGAAGAACTGCTGCGGCCGGCGTTGCCGGATCGGAAGCTGACCGAGCAGGAGCTGATCCGGCGGACGAAACTCGACGAACTTGTTGCTGCTGGCATCGATCCGTATCCGGTGAGTGTGCCCCGGACGGAGACGCTGGAACGCATACGGGAGCTGCATCCGAACCTGCCGGCTGACCATCACACCGGCGTCACCGTCTCCGTGACCGGGCGGGTGACGCGGATGCGGAACCACGGCGGGCTGGCCTTCGCTCAGCTCCAGGACGGTCTGTCGCAGTTGCAGGCCATGCTGACAGCCGATGCGTGTGGCGAGGTGGCTCTGGATCACTGGCGACGGCTCGTGGACATCGGTGATCACGTGAGCGTGACCGGCGAGATCGTCACGAGTCGCCGGGGTGAGTTGTCGATCGCGGCCACGAGTTGGCTGATGGCGGCGAAGTGCCTGCACCCGTTGCCGGACAAGCGGAAGGGGCTCACCGATCCGGAGGCCCGGGTCCGGCAGCGGCATCTCGACCTGGTGATGAACCCGGACTCGCTGCGGATGATGCAGCACCGCAGTACCGCCGTACGGGCCCTGCGCAACGGTTTCGAGGCGCGCGGGTTCATCGAGGTGGAGACGCCGATGCTGCAGGCGGTGCACGGCGGGGCGAACGCGCGGCCGTTCGCGACCCACATCAACGCCTACGACACCGAACTGTTTCTGCGGATCGCGCCGGAGCTGTTCCTGAAGCGGCTGAGCGTCGGCGGGCTCGGCAAGGTGTTCGAGCTGAACCGGAACTTCCGCAACGAGGGCGCGGACGCGACGCACAACCCGGAGTTCACCTCGGTCGAGGCGTACCAGCCGTACGCCGACTACCACGTGATGCGTGAACTCACCCGGGAACTGCTGATCGAGGCGGCGACCGCGGTCTTCGGCAAGCCGGTGGTGCAGCGCCCGGACGGCGAGATCGACATCTCCGGCGACTGGCCCGTCATCACCGTCCACGAAGCGGTCAGCCGCGCCACCGGTACGCCGCTCTCCGCAGACACCCCGGCCGAGCAACTCCGCGAGCTGTGCG
Organism: Kribbella steppae; assembly: GCF_004342025.1. GTDB lineage: Bacteria > Actinomycetota > Actinomycetes > Propionibacteriales > Kribbellaceae > Kribbella > Kribbella steppae. The sequence goes on from NZ_SLWN01000005.1 coordinate 406,148, forward strand.
CAGCGCACGGCGTACACACGACCTTCGAACTCACCGCCGGGGAGCTCGTCCTCGAGCTGTACGACGAACTGGTCGAACCAACCACCACACTGCCGACCTTCTACACCGACTTCCCGCTCGAAACCTCACCCCTGACCCGCTCCCACCGCACCGAACCCCGCCTGGCCGAACGCTGGGACCTGGTCGCCTTCGGCGCCGAAATCGGCACCGCCTACTCCGAACTCATCGACCCGGTCGAACAACGCCGCCGCCTCACCGACCAGTCCCTCAAAGCAGCCGCCGGCGACCTCGAAGCCATGTCGCTGGACGAGGACTTCCTCACCGCTCTGGAATATGCCATGCCCCCCACCGGCGGCCTGGGCATCGGCGTAGACCGAGTCATGATGCTCCTCACCGGCCAAAACATCCGAGCCACCCTGGCCTTCCCCTTCGTCCGCCCAACTCCCCGGGATTAGGACCTGTGGTTCCCGGAGGCTGAGACAGGAAACGGTGGGCTGAGACAGGTTATTTCCTGTCCCAACCCACGACAGGTTGTCTCGACTCCGACTCCGACTCCGCGAGGCGGACGGCTTCCAAGCGGTTTGCGATGTCGGCGCGTAGGGCGACCTTGTCGATCTTGCCTACTTTGGTGGTGGGGAGTTCTTCGATGAGGACCAGGCGTTCGGGGAGCTTGTACGCCGCTACGCCCAGGCCCTCCATTGATTGCCGGACATCCGCCAAGGTGACGTCGGTGCCGGGGCGCGGTACGACGTAGACGCAGACGCGTTCGCCCAGGCGGGGGTCGGGCATGGCGACGGCGGCGACCTGTTGGACCTGGTCGAGGGTGTAGGTGAGGTTCTCGACTTCCTCGGCGGAGATCTTCTCGCCGCCCCGGTTGATCATGTCCTTGTCGCGGCCCTCGACTATCAGGTTGCCGCCAGCAACGATGCGGCAGATGTCGCCGCTGCGGTACCAGCCGTCGGGGGTGAAGGCGCGGGCGTTCTGCTGTTCGGCCTTGTAGTAGCCGCGCGGCGTGTACGGGCCGCGGGTCAGCAGGGAGCCGGGCTCGCCGGGTGGGACGGGGCGGTCGAGGGGATCGACGACCTGGACTTCGTCGTCCGGGCACATCGGGCGGCCTTGGGTTGTGCAGATGACGTCTTCGGGATCGTCCAGCCGGGTGTAGTTGAGCAGGCCTTCTGCCATACCGAACACCTGCTGCAACGTGCAGCCGAGCACAGGCTTGATCTTGCGGGCCACCTCGTCGGCCAACCGCGCTCCCCCGACCTGCAACACCCGCAGCGTCGACAAGTCCTCGCCCTTGTACTCCTCCAGCCAGCGCTGCGCGACCGCCGGCACCACGGCTGTGTGCGTGACGCCCTCTGCAGCGATCGCCGCAAAGACTCGTCGAGGCTCGGGGCTCGGCAGCATCACCACAGTCCCGCCGACGAGCAGTGCGCCGAGCAACCCCGGGCAAGCGAGCGGGAAGTTGTGTCCGGCCGGTAGAGCGACCAGATAGACCGTGGAGGCATCCATGCCGGACACCTCACCGCTGCGCTTGGCGTTGTACGTGTAGTCGTCGTGCGTACGAGCGATCAGCTTCGGCAGACCCGTCGTACCTCCAGACAAGAGGAACACCGCCACACTCCGGCTGTCCGGCTCAGGACCGTCCCACACTCCGGCACCAGAGCACAGCGCCCGCAGGTCCACGCTGCCCGGGTGCAGGTCGTCACCAGCGACCAGCACGTGCTGCAGCGAGTCCACCTCGTCCACGAGCCGGTGACCCAGCTCCTGGTGGTCGAAGTCCCGCAGTACATCCGGTACGGCGATAGCCGCGGCCTCAGCGTGTGCGGCCAGGTACGACAGCTCGTGATACCGGTGACCCGGCAGGGCCATCACCGGTACGACGCCCGCCCGCAGACAGGCGAGGATGAGTACGACGAACTCCCACCCATTCGGCAGCTGTACGACGATCCGGTCGTCAGCGCGGAGTCCGAGCTCCAGCAGCCGGGTAGCGGCAGCGTCGGCACGGCCGGTGAGCTCGGAGTACGTGAGCCGGACGTCGCCATCCACCAGTGCGACCCGGTCCGGCGTACGCTCCGCCTGCTGCCAGATGTGGAACGGCAGACTGCGCCCCTCCCAGTAGCCGGCCGCCACGTAGCGGGCGACATCCTCGGCAGGCCACGGCACAACACCATCGGCGATCGGACTGACCATTACTGCTCCTTGCCAGTGATCACGGCGTCGAGCGCGACCAGGCCGTCGCGCGTCAGCCGGAGGGGATTGATCTCGATCTCGTCGACACTCGGTGCCGCTAGCAACACTGCGCCGAGCGCCCGCACCACTCGGGCAAGCTCCGACCGGTTCAGCACCGGCCCACCACGCCAGCCGTCGAGCAGCGCGCGGCCCAGCAGTTCGTCCGGCATCGACTCGGCCTCCGCCATGGACAGCGGCGCAGCACGTACGGCGACATCCGCGAAAGCTTCTGCTGTCGTGCCGCCGAGGCCCACGAGCACAACGGGTCCGAAGACCGGGTCGCGCCGAGCACCGACGATCAGGTCAACGCCGGACGGCGCCATAGCCTCCACCAGCACCCGGCGTGGGCGGAGCGATCCCGCGACGCCGGCTCGCTCGAGCTGCTCCAGCGCTCCGGTCAGCTCAGCGCGGGTGCGGATGCCGAGGTGCACTCCACCGATCTCGGTCTTGTGCAACACAGCCGCATCCAGGATCTTCACCGCCACCGGGCCGCCCAACCGGTCCAGAGCGGCGTACGCCTCCTCCGCGGACTCACAAGCGACCCGCGCAGGTGTGCGGATGCCAAGCGCCTCCAGCACCGCCTTCGCCTGGTCCTCGTCCCACGGCCCAGCTGGCACCTCAAGAGAAGGCAGAGACTCGTCAGCCACACCACGCCGGTGCGCCAGGCGCGCATCGTCGACCAGTGCCCGGACGGCATGAGCGAGCGCACCCGGACTCGTGCCGACCGCGAACCCGCGCTCGTGCAGCCCTGACCGCACCACACCGACGTCCACGCTGGAACCGCCCACGCCGACCACAGTAGGACTGCCACCGTCCAGCCGGGAGAGCTCGGACACCAGATCAAGGCTGTCCGGCTCCGACAAGGCGTACACCGCCACGAGGTCCACGGCCGAGTCATCGCCGACCACGGACACGACCTCACCGAACCCCGGACCAGGCCGACCGGTGTCGACAGGGTTCGCCTGGTAGGTCATCGGCGGCAACAACTCCCCCAGCCGCTGCTGAGTCGCCGGACTCAGCGCAGGCACCCGCACCTCAGAGCCGCGCAGACGATCCAGCAACAGCAGTCCAGGACCCGCCTGAGCAGTCACCACTCCAACGCCAGGGTCCGAAGCGGGAGCCAACCGCGTCAGCGACAACGCACCCACCGCGTCCACCAGTTGCCGTTCGTCGTCGACCAGCACCGCACCGGCCTGCCGGAGTACGCCCCGTGTCGTACGCCAGGAGGTGGCCAGCGCACCCGTATGCGACTGCGCGAACTCGCCGACATCGTTGCGCCCGACAACCAAGGCGACGACCGGCTTCACCGCCGACAACCGCGCCACCGCCTGCGCGAGCCGTGGACCATTCGCGACCGACTCGATGTGCAGAGCAACAGCCGTCGTACGACGGTCGTCCAGCAGGTACTCGAGTACGTCGGACGCGTCGAGGTCGGCGCTGTTACCCAGGCCGACCGCGACGCTGACGCCGTACCCGGCCTCAGCCAGCAGGAACGACACGGCGTGGTTCACACCACCGCTGGCGGCGACCACGGCCACTCCACCGGCCGGCACCTCGGCAGCACTCGGCACGAAGCTGGCGGTCAGCTTGAGCGACGGCACCAGGAACCCGGACGTGTTCGGACCGAGCAGCCGGATGCCGTAGCGATCGACCACCTCTGCCAGCGCCTCTTGGTACTCAGGGTGCCCGGCCTCGGCGAACCCACCCGCACACACCAGAGCGGCAGTCGCACCTGCCTTGGCAGCTTCGGTCACCGCGGCCGCACTAGCCGGTGCGGGTACGCACACCACAGCGAGGTCGATAGGTGCACCGAAGAAGTCGACAGCCTCAGCAACAGAACCGTGCAAGGCAGAGTCGCGCGAGTTCACCAGTGCGAGTGGTCCGTCGTACGTGGAGAGGGACCGCGCCATCACCGCACCGAGCTTGGCCGGGTTGCGCGAGGCGCCGATCACTGCGACCCCGCGAGGCGCGAACAGCCCGTCCAGCCCGTTCACGCGCTCCCTCCCACACTGCGGCTGACCCCGGCGACGCGGTCCCGGGCAGGGCCACTGGTCCGGCCCACCAGGTCGGCACGCCCGGAGAGGAGGAGGGTCTCCGCGTCGTCCGGGGTCAGCTCGTCATCAACCACCAGCGCAGGGGTCCCGGCCACCAGCCGCGACTCCTCCGCCAGCAACGTCCGCGTCAACCGCGAACCACCGTGCACAGCCACCAGCGCCGGCCCAGCCAGTACGCCGGAATGCAATGAAGCCAGCGCAGCTGGCAGGCCATGCTCAGTGTCAGGAGCCTCGATCCACAGCGCCCGGTCGCGGACATCCGCGACGTCCACCCACCGACCAGGCAGGGACAATCCGCGCGAGCGGAACGGGGTCTGCAGGGGCGCCGGGCCATGCATCGCGTGCCACGACGTGCGGGTCGCCGCGACGAACGCCGGATCGCGCCGCGCCAACTTCCCAGCGCTGATACTGCGAGTGAGGAAGTGGAAGGCGAACTGCCAAGGCTCCAGCGTGTCGTGGTAGCGGCCGAAGTGTTCCCACCAGGACAGGCTCGGCCGCGCCGACCCCTGGATCTTCTCCACCGACGGCCGCGCCGATTCCTCGTACGCCACCAGCGCCGCCGGAAGGTCGTCATGGGCGGCCAGTGCCGCCGCCAGCGCGACCGCGTCCTCCATCGCCATCTTCGTACCCGAGCCGACCGAGAAGTGCGCGGTGTGCGCGGCGTCGCCCAGCAGTACGACGTTGCCGTGCTGCCAGCGACCCGTACGCCGGGTCCGGAAGCTACCCCAGCGTGAGTTGTTCACGAGCAGCGGATGACCGTCGATCTGCTCGGCGAAGAGCTTCTCCAGGTACACCTTCGTCTTCAGGTCGCTCGGCCCCGGCGGCTGGGACACGTCGAACTCGTCCAGCCCGGCCCGCAGCCACGACTCCCGGTCGGTCTCGACGATGAACGTGCTCACCTCCGGACTGATCGGGTACCCGTGCACCGCGAACACCCCGTCGTCGCCCCGCTCGTGGACGAAGGTGAGTCCCTCGAAGGCGTACGTCGTACCGAACCAGATGAACTTCGCCGACGCCGTCTCCACCATCGGCTCGAGAACGGCCGCCAGCCGCTCCCGGATCCGTGAGTTGGCACCGTCGGCCGCTACCACCAGGTCGAAGCCGGACAGGTCGTCGAGATCCACCTCGGTCTCGAACCGCAGCGTCACGCCGACCTCCACCGCACGCTGCTGCAGTACGGCGAGCAACGTCTTCCGGGCGATCGCGGCCATCCCCATCCCGCCGCAGCGGAACCGCTCGCCCTTCAGCCGGACCTCGATCGCGTCCCAGTGCACGCCGTACTGCGTCAGTGCGTCACGGATCACCGGGTCGGCGGCGTGAATGGCAGCCAGCGTGGCGTCGGAGAACACCACCCCGAAGCCGAACGTGTCGTCCGCGCGGTTGCGCTCGAACACGGTCACCTCGGCCGTCGGGTCGTTCGCCTTCACCAAGGTGGCGAGGAACAGCCCGCCGGGCCCACCACCGACACATGCGATCCGCATTGTCATTCCTCTCGAAACCGTCAGGCCTGGGTCGTCTGGGGCGTCGTACTGAGCGCGGGCTCAGGGCGCCGCTCCCGGCCGATCCGCGGTACGGCGGCGATCACCACCGCACCGAGGACAGCGGGGACGGCGAAACCGTAGAAGTTCCAATCGAGGCTAAGCCCGGAGTCGAGCACCCAGCCACCGAACAGCGGGCCGACGATCGCACCGAGCCGGCCGACACCGAGGGACCAGCCGAGCGCGGTCGCGCGACTCCCGGCCGGGTAATAGGTGGCGACATACCCGTTGACCAGGATCTGTGTGCCGACCGTCCCCAGTCCGGCGATCGCGATCAGCAGGTAGAGCGCGAAGGACGTCGGGTTGACGCTGAGGGCGTAGATCGAGAACGCGGCGAGCGCGAAGGCGACCGTGGTCACGACCTTCGATCCGAGCCGGTCGGCCAGCGTCGACGCCACCAGAGCACCGACGATCGCACCGAGGTTCATCACCAGGAGGAACCGCAGCGAGGAGCCGAGCGGGTAGCCGGCCTGCCGCATGATCTGCGGGAGCCAGGTGTTCAGGCCGTATACGAGCAGCAGACCGAAGAAGCTGGCCAGTCCGAACAGCACCGTCGCAGCGAGGTACCTGCGTCCGAAGAGTACGGCGAGCGCACTCCACTTACTGCTGTTCTCGGCCGCCACCGGTTCGGGTTGTACGCCGTACTTGGCCGCAAGGGCCGCTGCTTCGTCGTGACGACCGCGGGCCTGCAGGAAGCTGACCGACTCGGGCAGGTACTTCCAGGCCAGCGGCAGCACCAGGACAAGCGGAGCCATACCGATCAGGAACATGATCCGGAAGCCGTGCGTGGGAACGAGGTTGATCGCGAGCACCGCCGCCAGCACCCCACCGAGGGAGAAGCCGGAGAACATCAACGCGTTGTTGAAGTTCCGGCGGTGCGGCGGCGCGTACTCGACGGTCAGCGCGATCGCGGTCGGCACCACACCGCCGAGGCCGAGACCGGTGATGAACCGCAGGATGCCGAACACCTCGGGATTGGGCGCCAGGGCGGTCGCCCCCATCGCGAGGGAGAACCAGATGATGCTGGCGAACATGATCCGGCGCCGGCCGACGATATCGGTGAGTGCACCGACGCAGAGCGTCCCGATCACCATGCCTGTCAGGGCGTAGCTGCCGATCGCACCGGCCTGACCCGCGGTCAGTTGCCAGTCGGGATTCTTCAGCAGGGACGGTACGACGGCGCCGTACACGATCAGGTCGTAACCGTCGAAGACGATCGTGACGAAGCAGATGGCGACCACCCAGAGACCGGCGCGGGACCGGGCGGTGGTGGTGGCGGTGGGACTGGTCATTGACGGCCCTCGATTCGTACCGGGCTGACGGGGGATAGGACGAAAGTAGGACTAATCACAGACGACCGTCAAGACTTTGACACGCATTAACTGGCATCATGAGACGATGAGCGCAGCGAACACCACCGGCCGGCTCCGAGGAGACGTCATGAAGCCACGGTCGATCGTCTTCGACCTCTTCGGCGACTACATCCGCTATCACGGCGGCGAGGTGCGGCTGCGCACGCTCACCGCGCTGCTGGAGTGCTTTGACGTCGGCGAGAGCACGGTGCGCGTAGTGATGGCGCGACTGCGGCGCGAAGGCTGGTTCGACACCCGGCGGGACGGCCGCGAGACGGTCTACGCGCTGAACGACAAGAGCTGGCGACTGCTCGACGAGGGCCGGACCCGAATCTTCGAAAGATCCCGTGAGCCATGGGATCGGCAGTGGTCGATGGTCATCTACTCGGTCCCGGAGAGCGACCGCGGCCTGCGTGAGGAGCTGCGGAAGGAGCTCGCCTGGCTCGGATTCGGGCCGCTGGCATCGTCGACCTGGGTGAGTCCGCACAACCGGCTCACCGAGGTCCAGGAACACTTCGCGGACCAGCCGTCGGTACGGCTCGATCTGCTGCAATGCACGTCGTCGGGACTGTCGCGTGATCGAGAGATGGCCGCGCGCTGCTGGGATCTGGACGCCCTCGACGAGGACTACGCCGAGCTGCTGCGCACCTACCGGCCACGGATGAAGGCGTTCCGCGGCGGCACCGTGTCACCTCGTCAGGCGCTCGTCGAGCGGATGGAACTCATCCACGACTACCGGATGTTCCCCTTCCGCGACCCCGACCTGCCCGAGGAACTCCTCCCGGCCGGCTGGCACGGCCGCGAGGCCCACGAGCTCTTCCTCCAGGCCCACGAGGCCCTCGAGGACCCGGCGACCCGCTTCTTCCTGGACCTCTCGGCCACCGACCGGGTCGCCTGACCCGTCAGGCAAACACCCCTCCAGACCGCTGCACAACGTTGTCCTGTGTCAGATTCTTGGCGAGCGGCGTACATGTGTACTTCACCGGACCAAGCCGGCGCCGGTCAGCGCGCCGGTCGCGAACCGGCTGGACATCACCGCGACGAACGTCCGCACCCTGACGATCGACCCGCAGCAGGCCAAGGTGACCTGTGCCGCGGACCTGAACGTGACGACGGACGGACCGCTCACCGTTCGCCTGATCGGTTGCGCGGATCACAACTTCGATTGACCCCTCGCTCAGAACCCCTGTGCCCGCTTACCCTTTGCGGCACAGGGGTTGTGGGGCGACCTGGGGGGAAGTACATGAGGACGTTTGCCGTGCTCTGCGCGGGTTTCGTGACGCTGGCTGTCACGGCCGGTTGTGGGGGAACAGCCGTGCCTTCCAGCAATACGTCGCCACCCAGTACGACACCTGTGTCCGCACCAGCTCCGGCGGAGTCGGTGACACCACCCGGGCCACTCGGCTCAGCGGCGTACCAGGCGGAACTGACGAAGATCGAGCGGAGCATGGCGGGTGGTCTGCGCGCGCTGACGCGGGTGCGGACCACCGAGGGTCTGATCGAGGCGATGGACGGCCTCGCGTCGTCGCTGAACACGGCATCGTCGCAGCTGGGCGAGACCACGGTGACGAGCCCGTTGACCGGCGTACACCAGGTGCTTCAGGCACGGCTGCGGGTTGCCGCGACGTCGATGTCCGGATCGAAGTCCCACAGCGTCGAGCTGAATGCGCGGTGCGGCGGAGTCGCCTACACGTCCGAGAAGGTCCAGCGTCAACTGCTCGCGGATCTGAACAGTGCGATCGTTGCGCTGCGCAAGCTCAAGCTCCGATTCGGCAGCACGTTGCCCGACCCCGGACCGGAGCCGGAGGACATGCGCCCGTCGAACGGCGACGTCCTGGTCCGCAGCGGCGCCACCGGCATCGGCCGGCTCCGGGTCACGAACGGTACGTCGAAGGACGTCGCGGTCTCGGTCGTCAGCACCGGGCAGCCGCCCAGCAAGCCGCAGGTGATGATGTACATCCAGGCACGCAAGACCGCCACCATCAGCCGGATCGGCGGCGCCTACACCCTCTACTTCAAGAGCGGCAGCGACTGGAACCCCAAGCGGCGGCAGTTCAGCGCCGACTGCTCGTTCCAGAAGTTCGACCAGTCGTTCGGCCGGAACGAGGGCTGGCAGATCGACCTCCAGCCGACCATCGCGGGCAACGCCAGCACCAGCGAAGTGGAAGCCTACTGAACACCTGCCCCCGCAACACGCCGGCTGACGATCAGAGATCGTCAGGCAGCAGGCGGAAAGCCGCATGCGGCGTGAGCGGACGAACCGCTCGGAAGTCGCGCCGGTCCAGTGTGAGCACGGCGTCTGTTCGGTAGTCCGCTGCGAGTGCAACGCTGACCGCGTCGGCCAGGTCGAGGTCCAGATCGGCATACCTGCTGATCACGGCTACCGCGGTTGCCAGTGTCTCGGCTCCGATCTCCGGGACCTGAAAGCGCATCCGCCGTACCTGCGTCAGCATCAGGTTGAGGATTGTGGTTCGGGCGGCGCTACCCAGCCGAGCCCGGGCCAGGTGATCCACTTCGGCGAGCACCAACGGCGACAGAATCACCGTCCCAGCTTCCTGAAGTAGTTTGCGGCACGTAGGCCCCTCGGGTGCGTTGCGGTCGAACGCCGCGATGATGCCCGAGGTGTCCGCGACGACGATCACCGGCCAGCACGCCGCACGACCTCGGACCGAATCTCGTCCTTGGTCACCGGCTCACCGCTTCCCTCGAAAGTCGGCCAGTCGAGCGGCTCGTCCCACACCCGGTTCGCCATCGCGGCCAGGTGGATACCCTCGCGAATGATCTCGGCTTCCGGAATCCCACGCCGTCGCGCCGCGTCCTTGATCAGCGCCAGATCCTCAGGATCGGCGTAGACGTTCGTACGCTTCATCGACATGTACCAACCCTAACACATACACGGCGGCCTAATCGGTGCTGAGGCTAGAGGCCGATGGTGTCGAGGATGGTGTCCAGGAGGCCGCCGACCAGGCCGGGCTCATCCGGCTCCTCGGGCTCATCCGGAGGGGGCGGTGGGTTCGTGGTAGGCGGCGGTGGGTTGGTGGTCACCGGGGGCTGCGTGGTCGCCGGGGGCTTGGTGGTGGTCGCCGGCGGCCTGGTCAGGTCCGAGGCCGTGACAGTGGGCTTCGGCGGGACCTTGGTGGCCGGCGGCACGGTCGGCTCGTCATGCTCGACCAGTTGTGGGACCGGCGCGGTGGTCGGGCGAGAAGTGGGCTGACGGCCGTCGGTGGGCTGAGCAGTCACCGGCCCGACTGTCGTTGCTGGAGGCAACGTTGTGGTGCGGCCAGGGGTCGGCGGCACCGTCGGCACCGGAGTCTCGGAGCCGCGCGGAATGGTCGGGCCACTGGTCGGGATCCGGCTGGGTTCGAGCCCGGCGACCGGGGTGGCCGGGTCCGGGCCGCCGCCGGGCAGCGGCAGGAACGAGTCGCCGATCCGGGGACCGCCGAACAGGGCGATGCCGACCAGGACGGCGTACAGGCCGAGGAGTGCGCCGGCCGCTCGGGCGGCCTGACGCAGCCGCTGGCGGGTCAGCCAGGGCGGGCGGCGGTCTGCCGCGGATGCGCCAGAGATCGGGTTCACAAGACTCGCAGAGTATCGGCAAGCCAGCGCTTCAAACAGTCCTTGGAAGAAATTCCACACTAGATCGCAATAATTGGGCAATTCAGTTCCGGTACGCATTCGTAGAATCGCAGTGAGTTAGCTGATGACGCGCCAATCGGCCGGGCGGCGCGTCAATTCCTGTGCCAGCCTGCTCTCATGTCTTCTTTGGTGCTGCTGCACGGACTCGGTGCCAACGGCCGGGTCTGGGACGCCTGGCCGCAACCGCGGTTCGCCCCCGACCTCGCCGGACACGGCTCGGCCGCCGCATTCCCGGCGTACACCTTCGGCTCGATGGCGGCCGCCGTCGCCGAAACAATTCCGGTACGGCGAAATGTCGTAATCGTCGGCCATTCACTCGGCGGCGTGGTCGCGCTCGAACTGGCCGGCGGCCGCTACGGCATCGAGGTGGAACGGGTGATCGCGCTCGGCGTGAAGGTCAATTGGTCAACGGACGACCTGGTCCGGGCCGGCGCCTTGGCGCAGAAGCCGGTCGCGTGGTTCGACACCCGGGAGGACGCGGCCGCGCGGTTCCTCAAGGTCTCCGGGCTGCAAGGACTCGTCGACCCGAACCATCCGGTGGTCGACCATGGCCTGACCGAGGCGGACGGTCGCTGGCGACTGGCCATGGACCCGGGTGCCTTCGGCGTCGGCGCACCGGACATGGCGAAGCTCATCGCGGCCAGCAAGGCCGAGGTGATCCTGGCCCGTGGCGAACGGGACCCGATGAACACCGACGACGAACTGCACGAGCTGCACGATCAGGTCGTGACGCTGCCCGGTCTCGGCCACAACGCCCACGTCGAAGACCCTGGCGCGCTCAGCATTCGATGACGTTGACGGCCAGGCCGCCGCGGGACGTCTCCTTGTACTTGATCTTCATGTCGGCGCCGGTCTCGCGCATCGTCTTGATCACCTTGTCCAGGGTGACGACGTGGACGCCGTCGCCGTGCATCGCCATCCGGGCCGCGTTGATCGCCTTCACCGACGCCATCGCGTTGCGTTCGATACACGGGATCTGGACCAGCCCGCCGACCGGGTCGCAGGTCAGGCCGAGGTTGTGCTCCATCGCGATCTCGGCCGCGTTCTCGACCTGGAGCGGCGTACCGCCGAGGACCTCGCACAGGCCGGCCGCGGCCATCGAGCAGGCCGAACCGACCTCGCCCTGACAGCCGACCTCGGCGCCGGAGATCGACGCGTTCTCCTTGTACAGCACGCCGATCGCGCCGGCCGTCAGCAGGAAGCGGACCACACCGTCATCCGTTGCCCCCGGCACGAACCGCCGGTAGTAATGCAGGACGGCGGGAATGATGCCCGCGGCACCATTCGTCGGCGCGGTGACGATCCGGCCGCCGGACGCGTTCTGCTCGTTCACCGCGAGAGCGAACAGGTTGACCCAGTCCATCACCTTCAGCGGATCGACCGACCACGGATCACCACTGAGCCGACGGTGCAACGCGTGCGCCCGTCGCGGCACCTTCAGCCCGCCGGGCAGGATCCCCTCGGTCTCGCAACCCTCGTGCACACAGTCCTGCATGACCTGCCAGATCCGCAGCAGACCGTCGTGGATCTCGTCCTCGGCCCGCCAGGCCAGCTCGTTCGCGAGCATCACCTCGCTGATCGACAGCTGCGACTCCCGGCACCGGTCCAGCAACTCCGCGCCGGTCGTGAACGGGTACTTCAACGGCGTCGTGTCCGGAACGATCCGGTCGCCCGCTGCGGCGTTCTCGTCGACCACGAATCCGCCGCCGACCGAGTAGTACGTGCGCTCCCGCAGTACGTCGCCATCCGCCGTACGGGCCGCGAACGTCATCCCGTTCGGGTGGTACGGCAAGGCCTTGCGCCGGTGCATCACCAGGTCCGAGTTCTCGTCGAAGGAGATCTCGTGACTACCGGCCAGCAGCAGCCGACCGCGCTCCCGGATCGTCTCGACCCGCGCGTCGACGGAATGGGTGACGACGGTCTCGGGGTCTTCACCCTCGAGCCCGAGCAGGACCGCCTTGTTACTGCCGTGCCCGTGACCGGTCGCGCCGAGCGAGCCGAAGAGTTGCGCCTGAACCGTTGCCGTCCGGCCGAGCAGGCCGTCGGCGGAGAGGCCGAGAGCGAAGGTGCGGGCGGCACGCATCGGTCCCACTGTGTGGGAGCTCGAGGGGCCGATCCCGATACTGAACAGGTCGAAGACGCTGATCGCCATCGTGCGGAGGCTCCTTCCGGTCGTCGTTGACCGTTTGGTGTCCTCCCCGCTCTGTCAGACCAAGGTCCTGTCTGGCCTTCCAGAGGTGCCTCGCCCGCGCGGTGAAGGTGCCTGAGAGATTCTTGGGGAGAGTTGCTCCTACGGCGCCCGGGTCGTGCCCGGGTCTCTCCCGCACGGGTTCATGCGGCTGTTGAGTTGACTGACCTCGGTGACGGTACGGCGGTGTCCCGGCCGCCGTCAATCCGGCCCGTCCGCACCGCCCAGATCTCGAAGAACCAGGTGAACAGCGGCGGAACACTGGCCGCCAGTGCGGCCAGCGTGACCGGCCAGGACCACCGCAGCGGCCCACGCACCACCAGCACGGTGAGCACGTAGGCGATGAAGATGCCGCCGTGGATCGGGCCGAAGATCTTGACCCCGATCTCGTTGTCGGACAGCACGTACTTGAACAACATGCCGATCAGCAATCCGGTCCAGGAGATCGCTTCGGCGATCGCCACCCACCGGAACCACACCGCGTGCTTGGTAGTCATCAGCGCGACCCTAACAAGTCCCCCAAGGACCACCCGGGGTCGGCTGGGGGCTCGTCCCCGATGTGGCCGAGCAAACGGTTGCCCAGGATCGAGGGAGTTTCTCAGACAGGAGATCTTCGGTATGAAGTTCAGACAACGCGCACTCGCCTGCGGTGTGGCGATGGGGGTCGCGACCGCCGGACTCGCAACTCTCCCGGTGTCGGCGTCCGAGACCGCGACGACACAGGTGCAGTGGTCCGACTGCAAACCCGAGGGCAACGACGACCCGAAAGTCGTCAAAGGTTCGCAGTGCGCGACGCTGCAGGTTCCGGTCGACTGGCGGAGCCCGAACGGTCCCACCTTCGGCCTTGCCATCGCCCGACGTACGGCGAAGGAGCCGAGCGACCGTGTCGGCGTGCTGATGTGGGGCCCGGGTGGTCCTGGTGACTCCGGCGTCGACCGGGTCAAGACCGGGATGAGCCGGTTCAGCCAGAACCTGCAGAACCGGTTCGACGTCGTCAGCTTCGATCCACGCGGTATCGCTCGCAGCAACCCGGTGAAGTGCTCGGCCGCCCTGCTGGCCAAGCAGCCGTCGCCGGTCCTGAAGAGTCAGGCTGACTTCACCGCGACGATCCGCTACAACCGCGAGCTGGTCGCCGACTGCCGAAAGAACACCGGGCCGGTCTTCGACCACATCGACACCTGGCAGACCGTGCGGGACGTGGACGCGATCCGGGCCGCGCTCGGTGAGTCGACGATCTCGTTCCACGGCAGCTCGTACGGGACGCTGCTCGGCGGTCAGTACGCCGAGACCTACCCGGACCGGGTCCGCGCGATGGTCCTGGAGAGCGTGGTCGACCACAGCGCGCCGTCGGCGAAGTCGTTCCTCGATGCTCAGGCGTCCGCGGCACAGGACTCGTTCGACGAGTTCGTGAAATGGTGCGACGCGGCAACGACCTGCTCACTGCACGGTCGCGACATCCATGCCTTGTGGGCCGACCTGCTGGCCCGGGCCGACCGAGGTGAGGTGCCCGATCCGCAGAAGCCGGAGCTGCCGATCACGCCGTACTGGCTGAGCTTCAACGTCTTCCGGGCGCTCTACGGACCGCAGTGGCCGGCGTTGGCGGATACCTTGAAGAAGCTCGATACGAGCGCACCGCCGACCGGGCAGCCGCCGGTCCCGACCGGCCTGGCCTCGAACACCCTCGCGGTGTTCTGCCAGGACTGGAACCTTCCGGTCCGCAATTACCAGGAGTACGCCGGCCTGCTCAGCCGACTGGCCCGGAACAACCCGGACATGCGCTACCCCGGTCAGCTGATCGCCGTCTCGATGTGCCTCGGCATGCCGACGGCGAACAACCCGCAGCACCGGCTGAAGGTGCACGGTCTGGATGAGCCGATCCTGCTGGCCAACGCGATCCACGACCCGGCCACCGGCTACAACTGGGCGCAGAGTGTGGAACGCCAACTCGGCCGGCACGGCGTCCTGCTGACGTACGAAGGCTGGGGACACGGCAGCTACGACGGCGGACCGTGCATGGAGAACACGATCGACGCCTACCTGGTCTCACTCGACGTACCCAAGCGCGGCACGGCCTGTCCCGCCGTACCACCGGTCAGCTGAGCCCCGGGCGGGCGCCTCCCAACAAAGCGCCCGCCCGGGCGTTCTGCCGCGCACTCAGACCGGTACGCCGGTCACCTCGAGCACGCGATTGAGGTGGTCGCCGCGGACCATCCGGCCCGCCAGCAGGCGAAGTTCGGCGCAGGCGGTCTCGAGCGCCTGCAGCTGGGATCGGCAGTTGTCGACGTACCAGAAAGGATCGTCGGGCTGCGGATCGTCGGCGTCGTCGATGTCGGCGTACCAGTGCTGGTCACCGCAGTACATCACTCGCACCCGCAGGTTCATGGCTATTACTCCCCGTGCCCGGGGTTCCCTGGGTCCCCCCCGGGCCCCAGTCGGCGCCGCCTCGGCCCCGGCGCGTGGACGCGGCCCCCCACTCCACACGCCGGGCCGAGTTCGACCCTCCCCCGCTCCGTTCATCGTTGCCGAGGGCCTCGGTGTTACAGTTTGTGACGACTAATTTTGAGTAGTCACCCGACTACCGTGCAGTCAGGTGCGACTGGGTCCACTGCTCCAGGCCGGCGGCGGTGATCGGCAGGTCCTCGGTGAGGATCTCGAGCCGGTCGGAATGCACCACCACGTTGTCCTCGATCCGGATGCCGATCCCGCGCAGCTCCGGCGGCACGGTCTCGTCGTTCGGGTGGAAGTACAGCCCCGGCTCGACCGCCAGCGCCATCCCGGCCTCGACCTCACCGGCGAAGTACGCCTCCGGCCGGGACGCGTCGCAGTCGTGCACATCCAGGCCGATGTAGTGCCCGGTGCCGCAGACGATGTACCGGCGGTGCTGCTGCCCGTCCGGGCCGAGGAGCTCGTCGAGCGACACGTCGAGCAGGCCCCAGTCCCGCAGCCCTTCGGCCAGTGTGCGCATCGCGGCGTACTGGAAGGCCCGGTACGGCGCTCCGACCTTGACCGCGTCGAGCGACGCCAGCTGTGCCTTGTGGACCAGGTCGTACACCTGCCGCTGGGCGTCGGTGAACTCACCCGTGGCCGGGAAGGTCCGGGTGACGTCGGCGGTGTAGAGCGTCCGCGTCTCGACACCCGCGTCGAGCAGGATGACGTCGCCCTCGTTCACCGGTCCGTCGTTGCGGACCCAGTGCAGCACCGGGGCATGCTTGCCAGCGGCAACGATCGAGGCGTACCCGACGCCGTTGCCCGCGGTCCGCGCCCGCCGGTCGAAGGTGCCTTGCAACCACCGCTCACCGCCACCGCGAATGGCCTCCGGCAGCTCGCGCGCGACGTCACCGAACGCGAGCACGCTGGCCGCGACGGCCTCGCGAAGCTGGTCCAGCTCCCAGTCGTCCTTGATCCGGCGCAGCTCGGCCAGCGTCTGCCGCAGCGAGTTCCCGTCCGTCGGCGAGGTCCGGACCAGTGCGTCCAGCATCGGCTCGACACCCGGTGTCGACAGCATGAACGGTACGGCGCCGCGCACCGCGGCCGGCAGTTCCTCGATCGGGCGGCAGGCGATCTGCAACGCGTCCGACCAGTCCTTCAGCCCCGGCACCGGGCCGACCCACAGCTCACCGTCGCGCGCGTTCGCGAAGAAGTCGGCCTCTTCCGGCCCGGCCGTCTCGCGCAGGTACAGGGTCGCGTCACCGTCGGCCGACAGCACCAGTACGGCGCCTTCTGCCTGGCAACCGGTCAGCCAGACGAAGTCGCTGTCGGCACGGAACAGGTAGTCGGTGTCGTTCGACCGGACCGGCGCCCGACCGGCCGCGACCGCGATCCGCCGTCCCGGCAGCGCCGCGGACAGCTTCCGCCGGTGCTCGGCTGCCGCCTCCGCCAGCCCTTCCGGGACTGTGACCGTCCGGTCCACCGCTCCCCAGCCACGCGAGATGAACTCCCGGAACCCCTGGGCATCGATCGGTCGGTAGGACTTCGGCGTCTCTTCGGTCCGGTCATCGGTCATGTGCTGAGCTCCCCTTTACAGCTGACGGTTACCACTCATCAACTCAGGTGAGAGGAGGGCCGCGCAAGCCCTTATCGAAACTCGCGGATCACCTGGCGCGGAAGGCCTCGAGGAGACCCTGCTCGGAGTCGAGCAGGTACTGATGCAGGTCGGTCGCGGCCTGCTCGTACTTGCGGGCCTCGAGCAGTTCGAACAGGCCCCGGTTGCGCGCGATGTAGGGCTCGTGCAGCTCCCGCGGTGTCGCGATCACGTGGAAGAGCAGCCGCAACTCCGCCAGCAGCCGGCCGGTGATCGCGTCCATCCGGGCGCTGTCGGCCAGACCGATGAGGTGCTGGTGAAAGCGCATGTTCGCCGTACCGACAGCCGGCCAGCGGTCCGCGAGCGCGGCTGCCTCGGCCGCCTCGACGTCGTCCTGCAGCGGTTCGATCCGGGCGGCCGGCAACTCCGGGTCACGCTCGGCCAGACCGCGGACGACGTCCACCTCGAGCACCCGGCGGAGCCGGTACAGGTCCACCACGTCGTGCTCGTCCAACTCGGGCACGAACACCCCGCGGTGCAGCTTGTAGACCAGCAACCCCTCGTGGGTGAGCAGCCGGAACGCCTCCCGCAGCGTGTTCCGGCTGACCTCGAGCACCTCGGTCAGCTCGACCTCGGAGAGCTGGGCACCCGGCGGCAGCGCACCCTCGGTGATGCTGCGGCGCAGGATGTCGGCGGCCCGCTCGGCCGAACTGCTCCGGTCCAGCCGTGCGACATCGGCAGCGACAGTGCGCAACCACGCCTGCCGGCCCTCGTCGACCTCACCCGTGCTCATCCCCGCATCATCGCTCACCCGAGGCGTTCAGCGAAAGTTTAGTGGAACAAGACTCTTGCAGGATTGTTGAACAATCTCTACGCTCGTGTCATCAACCGTCACTCACAGCCATGGAGCCCATTCCGACAGCTATCCAGGAGCCGCCGTCATGTCCCTCCGCACCGCCAGACCGCGTAAACCCCCGACCCGGCGAGCCACGAGCAAACCGGTCGCCCGCCGTACCAATCCCTATGCCCGCCGCCTCACCCCCGCGGCCGGGCGGAAGACGCCGGACAGCGCGATGAAGGCCGGGACCCGGTCGACGCTGATCGGCGCCGTGTTCCTGATGGCGACCGCCGCGATCGGGCCCGGGGTCATCACCCAGACCACGCTGTTCACGGTGTCACTCGGTGCGGCGTTCGCGTTCGCGATCGTCGCCTCGGTCCTGGTCGATCTCGCGGTGCAGTTGAACGTGTGGCGGGTGATCGGCATCTCCGGACGCCGGGCGCAGGAGCTGGGCAACCTGGTCGCACCGAGACTCGGTACGGCGATGGCCGCGCTGCTGTTCGCCGGCGGGCTGGTGTTCACCATCGGCAACGTGTCCGGCGCCGGGCTCGGCACGGATGCGATGTTCGGCCTGGACCCCCGGCTCGGTGGCGCAATTTCCGCAGTAGTTGCCATCGGCATCTTCTTGGCCAAGCGGGCCGGCCTGGCGATGGACCGGGCGGTGCTGGTCCTCGGCGCGGTGATGCTGCTGATCGCGGGCTGGCTCGCGGTCACCTCGGGCCCACCGGTCGGCCGGGCGCTGCAGAACGTCGTACTGCCCGAGCAGGCCGACTTCCTCGTCATCACCACGTTGATCGGCGGCACGATCGGCGGTTACGTCATGTACGCCGGTGCGCACCGGCTGCTCGACTCGGGGGCGAGCGGGCCGCAGTACGTCCGGGAGATCAGCCGTGCCTCGGTCGCCGGCATCCTGATCGCCGGGCTGCTGCGCGCCGTACTGTTCCTTGCGATCCTCGGCGTCGTCGCGGGTGGCGCGAGCCTCGACCCCGCGAACCCGACCGCGTCCGCGTTCCAGCACGCGGCCGGTGAGTTCGGTCTGCGGGCCTTCGGCGTGCTGCTCTGGGCGGCCGGGATCGCCTGTGTGATCGCAGCGGCGTACACGACCGTCACCTTCGTCACCTCGCGGACGACGACCTCGGACCGGACCAGGACAGTGCTGGTCGTGCTGTTCATCGCGGTCAGCACCGTGATCTATCTGTCCGTCGGTACGGCGCCTGCGAAGCTGCTCGTGTTCGCGGGCGCCTTCAACGGACTGCTGCTACCGCTCGGAATCGGTGTGATTCTGTGGGTGGCGTGGCAGCGGGCCGATCTGCTGCGCGGCTACCGCTATCCGCGGCCGCTGCTCGTCCTGGGCGGCTCGGCCTGGCTGCTGACCATCTATCTGGCCGTCCGTTCCGTCAAACCTGTGTTCGAATTGTTCTAGGTTGTAGGAGTGTTCATGGACCTCAACGCGGATCTGGGCGAGGGATACGGATCCTGGCCGATGGGTGACGACAGCGCGCTGCTGAGCGTCGTCACCAGTGCCAACGTGGCCTGCGGTTTCCACGCCGGTGACCCGTCGATCATGCGCCGGGTGACCGGCGAGGCGGTCGAGCGCGGGGTGGCGATCGGGGCGCACGTCGGGTACGCCGACAAGGCCGGCTTCGGCCGCCGGTTCGTCGACATCGAGCCGGCCGCCCTCCGCGACGAGGTCGTCTACCAGATCGGTGCACTGGACGCGTTCGCCCGGGTCGCGGGCGATCGGGTCCGGTACGTGAAGCCGCATGGCGCGCTCTACAACACGATCGGGCACCACGAGGAACAGGCCGCGGCTGTGGTCGGCGCGGTCGTCGACTACGACCGCACGCTCCCGGTGCTCGGCCTACCGGGATCGGCGTGGCTTCGACTCGCCGCTGACGCCGGGCTGACCGTCGTCCATGAGGCCTTTGCCGACCGTGCGTACACACCGTCAGGGACCTTGGTGTCCCGTCGTGAGGCTGGGTCGGTGCTGCACGACGCGGACGAGATCGCCGGCAGGTGTACGGCGATGGCGACCGGTCAGCCGATCCAGGACAGTGCGGGTGGGGCCCTGAAGGTCGAGCCGGCGTCGATCTGCGTGCACGGGGATACGCCGGGCGCGGTCGACATCGCGCGACGGGTCCGGTCCGCGCTGGAGGGGGCGGGCGTGACACTGAGCCCGTTCAGCCGGTGATGCGGATCCTGCCCTCCGGCGACCACGCGCTCCTGGTCGAACTCGACGACCTCGACGAGGTCCTCGGCTACTACACCGCCCTCACCGCCGATCCGCCCGCGGATGTCGTGGACATCGTCCCCGCCGCCCGCACGGTCATGGTCACCACCGGGGGCAGCGTGGACGCGTTGGCCCGAGCCCTGCGTGCAGTCGAGCCGTCTACCGGGAGTCAGGCGATCGGCGATCTGATCGAGATCCCGGTGGTCTACGACGGCGAGGACCTCCAGGACGTCGCCGACCTGCTGGGCTGCACCGTCGCCGAGGCGATCGAACGCCACACCGGCGACGAGTGGACCGTCGCCTTCTGCGGCTTCGCGCCAGGTTTCGGCTACCTCACCGGTCAGGCTGGGTGGAGCATTCCCCGGCGGAAGTCCCCGCGGACGCGGGTCCCGGCCGGGGCCGTCGCGCTCGCGGGTGAGTTCAGCGGGGTGTACCCGCGTGAGTCGCCCGGGGGCTGGCAGTTGATCGGGCGGACCGACCTGAAGATCTTCGACCAGGAGCGGGAGCCGCCCGCACTGTTCCACCCCGGTCGCCGGGTCCGGTTCGTCGACGCGGGTCGTGGATGAGCAGCCTCACCATCCTCGAATCGGGGCCCTTGGCAACAATCCAGGACGGCGGCAGGATCGGCCAGGCGTCTCTCGGCATCCCCGCGTCCGGCGCCTGCGACCGTACGTCGTATGCGTTGGCCAACCGCCTGGTCGGCAACAGTCCCAGAGCCGCGGCGATCGAGGTGACGTTCGGCGGACTCGTCCTGCACGCCGACAACGACCTGGTCATCGCCATCACCGGCGCGCCCTGCGAGGGCGTCCCGCTCAACGCCCCCACGATCGTGAAGTCCGGCACAGTGTTGCGATTCGGGCCGCCACGGACGGGCCTTCGTACGTACGTCGCTGTGCGCGGCGGGCTGGCTGTCCCGGCAGTGCTCGGATCGCGCTCGACCGACCTCCTGTCAGGGCTCGGCCCGGCGGCTTTGAGCTCCGGTCAGACCGTGGCCATCGGGCGCGAGTACGGGCCGATGCCCGGTGTCGACCTCGCCCCCGTCGCCGATCCGCCTGGCGGTGAGGTCGTCGTACGCGTGACTCCTGGACCGCGGCGGGACTGGTTCACGGATGCCGGCTGGGAGTCGTTCACCACGCAGTCGTACGTCGTCAGCAGCAACAGCAACCGGGTCGGCGTACGCCTCGAAGGCGAACCACTCGAACGCGCCCGCGAAGACGAACTCGCCAGCGAGGGCATGGCCCTCGGCGCCATCCAGATCCCGCCCTCCGGCCTGCCTGTCATCTTCCTGGCCGACCACCCAGTCACCGGCGGCTATCCGGTCATCGCCTACGTCACCACCCCAGACCTCCCCGCCTGCGCCCAACTCCGCCCCGGCCAACCCCTCCGCTTCACGGGGTAATCGGGCCACGCGGCACCACGCGCGCCCCTTCGTCGCGTGCTCGCACCGCTCCCACCCAGCCACTTCTCCCCCGCGCGCTCCCGTGCGCGCTCTGCCGGCCGCGGGTTCAGTACGCGCTCACTACCGGCGTACCAGAAAGTTTCTGGTGCGATGTCGGATCTTGCCTGACGTCTTCGTAGAGGGGGTGAGAAGGCAGCTGGCGCCCGGAGTCGAGCGCAGCGTGTCACCCGGACCAGCCTTCACGAGATGCAACTGAAAGGTAGGAGCTCGATATGAAACAGGAAATGCACAAACTCTCCAGGGCCAGGCAGTTGCTGACCATTCTGTCGGCCCAGTCCGCGTCCACGTATGCCAACCAGGTGATCGCACTGGTGATCCCCTGGCTGATCCTGACCCGCACAGGCAGCGCCGCGAGCGCTGGTGCCGTCGCCTTCGCCATGGGAATCGCCGCACTGGCAGGCACGTTGGTCGGAGGGCTCGTGACCGACAGAATCGGCGGTCGCCGCGTCTCCATCCTGGCCGACAGCTTGAGCATGATCACTGCACTGACGCTGGCAGTGACGCTGTCGTTCGACTTCTTCGCACTCTGGCTCGTCGCAGTCACACAGGTGCTCGGCGTCTTCTTCGACGGACCGGGGCAGATCGCCAAGGTCAGCACGGTTCCCGAGGCTGCCAAAGAAGAAGATGTTCCCATCACCCGCGCAATGGGCCTGACGCAGACGCTTCAAGGTGTAGCGATGTTCGTCGGACCGATCACCGCCGGCCTCCTGATCGCCGCTTTCGGCGAAGCGAACACGCTGTTCGTCACCACCGTACTTTTCCTCACGAGCATCGTCCTGGCGTCACGCCTGCGCAAGAAGGTTCTGACTCACGAGCACCCCATGTCGGCACAGCAGACTTACCGCGACCTGCGTGAGGCGGTGGACTTTCTCGTCAAAGAGCCGTTTCTCGGCAAGATGCAGTTGGTCGGACCGCTCATGGGCGCTGTCATCGTGCCTATCTCGGCGCTGGTCTTTCCGGCCTGGTTCATTTTCGCCAAGCAGGATTCCCGGGCCCTCGGCATCTTCCTGGGCGCCGGCGCGATCGGCGGCATGGTCGGAGGCGTTCTGTTCGCCGCACTGGGACAGAAGCTGGCTCAACGGACGTGGCTTGTCAGCGCGACTGCCTTCTACGCCGTGGCTCTGCTGGGCCTGTACTTCTTGCAGCCCGGCTCAGTACTGGCAGTCGGCGTAAGCTTCGTGGCCGGCCTCATGCTGAGCGTGATGTTCGCGGTTCCCTTTACGGCCTTCTACAGCCGTACGCCGCAAGAACTGCTGGGACGAGTGGGCAGTCTTGGAGCCGCACACGGATCCCTCATGGGCGCGCTGGCTTCGCTGGGATTCGGATGGCTCATGCACACCGTCTCCGCTCCGACCGCCCTGCTGGTCTGCGCCTTGATCATGGGTGGCATCACAGCCGCATTGGCCTTCATGCCGTTCATGCGACTGCTGGACAACGCAGCCGAACCGCAAGACGCCGAGCCGGAGCCGGCGGTAAATCTGCCGGTCGCAGCCACGGCAAGCGATGCCTCAGTCGCCGCGTAAACCTCGGACGGCGAAGCCAGGAGCATCCAGCAACGCCTCGGCGGCCCGGGTTAGCCGGCGGCGCGGAACCGCCGGCGGTAGTCGATGGGGGTGGTGCCTAGGTGGCGGGCACCTGGCGACGCCGGTATAGCCAGATCGCACTGAATGCGATGGCCGCGCCGCCGACCGCGGACGCGCCGGCCTGCAGAACCTCGACACCGTTGTCGTCTGGTGTACTGCTGACCGTCGGGGCCTGGACAGGACGCACCTCGTACCGAGGGTCGTAGTTCGGGTAGTTCGGCGGTTTCGGGTCGTGCGGCGTGACCGTGGTGTTCCGCGGTACGTCGTCGGGAACCCGGGCCGGTGCTTCGGTCGCGGTCAGTCCGGTGGCGCCAAGCGCGAGTGCCGATACGGCCAGAGTTGTGAGCGTGCGGTTCATGACTCCCCCTATGGGTGGTAGCGGCGGGATCGCCGCTCTGGCTTCAGATTCCGCTCTGTGCCGCAACGGCCACATCGGGTACGAGTCCTTAGAAGTGGCGGGCGAACCCTTAGATTCGCGGCACCACCGGCCCGCGGTGGTGCAGACATCTGATTCGTTTCGGCGGAGACTGCTGAAATGGGTGGGGTTGCAGTCCCGCCGCTGCCGGGTATCGCAGGCCGCGTCGAGGAGGGGAAGGTCCTCGCGGGGGCGATCAGCGCTGCCGTCGGGCGCCGACCGTGTGCGATGTTCGTGCACGGGGAGGCGGGCGTGGGTAAGACACGGCTGGTACGCGCTGTGTGTGACAACGCGGCGGCAGGTGGCGCAGCGATCTTATGGGGTCGTGGTGTTCGATTTGGTGCGGTGGACGCGCCGTACGTGGCGCTGATCGCTGCGTTGGAGGGCTGGCTGGAGTCGGCGGAGCCATCGGAGCGCGCCAGTGCGCTGGCAGCAGTTCCGGCCGCCGCCGAGCTTCTGCCCTCATTGGGCGGGCAGCCGATGCGAAGCACGGTCCGGCTGCTTCCAGTGATCGATGGACTGCTGCAGGCGCTGGTTTCGCAGCGGCCGGCGGTGCTGGTCGTGGATGACGTCCAGTGGGCCGACCTGGCCTCGCGGGACGCGATCACCTATCTGGTGGCCGGGTTCCGCAGCCAGAGGCTGGCTGTGTTGACGACGTACCGCGACGAGGAAATTGCGGCCGGAGATCCGCTGAATGTCTGGCTGGCCGACCTGATCCGGCTGCCCTCGGTGTCGTCATTGCGTCTGGCCAGAATGAGCCGCGACGAGACCGAGCAGCAGCTGTCGCTCTTGCTCGGCGGTCAGGCCGATCCGGACCTCGTGTCCGCGGTGGTACAGCGCTCCGACGGCAACCCCTATTTCACGGAGCTGCTCGTCCATGGGCTGACGGCCACGGACCAGAACCTGCCGGCCGATCTGCCCGCGGAGCTGACCGGCGCGCTGCTGGCCGCTTGGCACCGATTGGATGACCCGTCCCGCGAGGTGGTGAGACTACTGGCGGTCTGCGGTCGCCCGGCGTCGGTGGACGATCTGGTCGAGGTGGCCGCGGCACGCGGCATCGACGCCGAGAAGGTGACCGTTGCGCTGGTCGAAGCAACGAAGAACGGGATCTGCATGGCACATGGTGCTGAGCTGTGCTGGTTCCGCCACCCGCTGCTCGCCGACGTCCTGAACGCCACGTTCGTGCCGGGCGAGGCGGTGCCAGTCCATGCCGCATGGGCCGAGGCGCTGGAGAGCCGAACCGGCACAGCCATCGATGAACTGCGCCGGGTCGGCGAGCTCGCGGGTCACTACGAGGGTGCCCACGATCGAGCAGCGAGTCTGGAGGCGTCGCTGCGCGCGGCGGACCTCGCCAGACAGCTGAAAGCCCTGCCCGAGGAGGCGGTTCATCTGCGCCGGGCAGCGCGCCTGTGGCCAACCGTCCAGGCAGCAGATGCGCGACCGCCGGATGGTGAGCTCGATCTGCTCGAGCGCCTGGCCTCCGTGTCGGATCTGGTCGGAGACGACGAGGAGACGCTGGCTGCCTGGAGTCGCTCGCGGCAGCTCGTCGACGAACGCCGAGATCCTCTTCGGGCCAGCCGGATCGTACGAGAAGCGGCCTTCGCGGAGTTCTGGACGGGTCGGCGCAGCAGCCAATCGTTCGCGGCCCTCGAGCATGCCGTCAGACTTTCTGAGCCGTTCCCGGACAGCGCGGAGTATGCCGCCGTGCTTGCTGAGCTCAGTGTTGCCCACAACTGGACTGCTGCGTCGTTCGAGTCTGCGCAGCTGTACGCCGACGAAGCCGTCCGGGCGGCCCACCGCTCAGGGTCGCATGACGCGTTGGCACGGGCCTACCGCGCTCTGGCCGAAGCGTACGAAAGGGACGAGCGCGCTGATGCCGCCTCCGCTGAAGCCCTTCACCACGCACGGCTCACGGGCCACCCAGGCCGCATGCTGCACGCGCGGTGGGCCAGAATGGCCTACCTCGCGCCGCGCCGCCGCCTTGCCGACATCGCGCAACTGGATGCCGACGGGCTGCGCGAGACGCTCGACGAAGGGGCCACCAATGTGGCGGCCTTCCACGCCGGCGACCTCGCCCGGTTTCTCCTCATGCTCGGACGCCATACAGAGGCCGACCAAGCCGTCCGTACCGGACTGACTCTCGCCAGGGCCGCGACCATGCGTGCAGTCGTCCGGCTGGCCGCAGCCCTGCTGGCCGCACGCCGAGGTGACCTCGACCAGGCTCGCTTGCATGTACAGCGTCTCCATGAGCTGATACCGGACCTCGAGCACCGCCCGGGGTTGTGGGCGCCCCCGACCCTCGCGGAACACCTGCTCGCCGAGAACCGGCCGGATCAAGCCCTTGAGCTGCTCGCGCACACGATTGCCGTCCAGATCGTCCGCCCACGAGTTGCCGACGAGATGCTCATGTTGAGCGCACGCGCGGCCGCCGACCTCGCCGACCAGGCGCGCGACCGTCGAGACAGCGACGGCGTCACCCGCGCTCGACGATCGCTCGACGACATCGTCGAGCGGCGCCGGGAGCTCCAACCGCCCGCGTTCGCTCGTATCACGAGCGATGATCTGATCACTCCGGCCGTCGAGGCGCTCCACGCCGCGGAGACTGCACGATGCCTGGCTGAGTCAGAGACCTCGACTCTCTGGGCGGAGGCGGTACGTCGCTGTGCCACCGCCGAGCTGCGCTGGGACGAGGCGATCGCCTCCCGCCGTTGGGCACAGGCCCTGCTCAGTGAGGGTGCGAGCAAAGCCACCGTCGCGGTGCCACTGCGATCGGCGTACCGACTCGCCGGCGAGATGTCTGCCGGCCCGCTCCGACACGAGGTGGAGAAGCTGGCGACGGTTGCCAGGATCCCCCTCGATGAGCCGCACCCCTCGTCGGCCGACACGCTCGACGATGCCCCGGAAGCCTTCGGTTCCCTGACTCGACGGGAGCGCGAGGTCCTCGCCCATCTGGTCGCCGGCCGGACGTACGCCGAGACCGCAGCTGCCCTGTTCATCAGCGAAAAGACCGTCAGCGCGCACGTCTCGAACCTGCTTCGCAAGACCGGTACGTCGTCCAGACGCGATGTGGCCGCACTGGCCAGCAGGCTCGGCTACCCGTCACCCGACTGAGGCTGTCAGAACCCGGACGACACGATCGAGGAGTTCGCCCGGCACAACGGACACGCCGACCTCATCCGGGAGTCGGTGGACGGCCTCACCGGCGAGTAGTAGGCCGTAGGGGCACAACCGTGCACGCGATGTGGAGCGGGCGTCGCGGACGAGTGGGTGTCTGTGCGGTTGCTTGTCCGGCGCGCGTGGGCAGGCGAGGATGGCGGGCATGGCAGCGGAGAATTCTGGGACACCGGGGATTGACAGTACGGTTCCGCCGAGCGGGGCCGGGTGTGGGGATTGTCTGGGGGTCGGCGGGTGGTGGTTCCACCTTCGGCGGTGTGCGCAGTGCGGACATGTCGGGTGCTGTGACTCGTCGCCGGCTCAGCACGCCTCCGCGCACGCCCGGGAGAGCGGCCACCCGATCGTGCAGAGCTTCGAGCCGGGTGAGGACTGGTTCTGGCACTACGGCGAGTCGCAGTACTACGACGGCCCGGCGCTCGCCCCGCCGGATTCCCGTCCCGAGAACCAGCCAGTCCCCGGTGGCAACGTCCCCGACGACTGGAAGTCCAAGCTCAACCGCTGATCAGAGCACGAAGCCGGCCGGGAACGGGTCGTCCGGGTCGAGTAGGTACTGGCCCATGCCGGTGATCCAGGCCCGTCCACGCACGGTCGGTACGACGGCGGGCCGGTCGCCGACTGTGGTTTCCTCGAGCAGCCGGCCGGTGAACGACGTACCGATGAAGGACTCGTTGACGTAGTCCACCCCGAGCGCGAGCTCGCCACGGGCGTGCAGCTGAGCCATCCGGGCGCAGGTCCCGGTGCCGCACGGGGAGCGGTCGAACCAGCCGGGGTGGATCGCCATCGCGTTGCGGGAGTGGCTGCCGTTCTGACCCGGTGCGGTGAACTGGACGTGCTTGCAGCTGTGGATCCCCGGGTCCAGCGGGTGCACCGGCCGGTCGGTGGCGTTGATCGCGGCCATGATGTCCAGGCCGGCCTTGAGGATCCGGTCCTTCTCGGCCCGGTCGAACGGGATGCCGAGCTGCTCCAGCGGCAGGATCGCGTAGAAGTTGCCGCCGTACGCCATGTCATAGGTGAGGGTGCCGAGACCGGGCACGTCCACGGTCGCGTCGAGGGCGTGACTGTACGCCGGGACGTTCTGCAGCGTGACGTGCTCGGCGCGACCGTTGTTCACGGCGACGTCCACCACGACCAGGCCGGCCGGGGTGTCCAACCGGACCTTCGTGATCGGCTCGGTCACCTCGACCATGCCCGACTCGACCAGCACGGTGGCGACGCCGATGGTGCCGTGACCGCACATCGGCAGGCAGCCGGACACCTCGACGTACAGCACACCCCAGTCGGCGTCGGAACGGGTCGGCGGCTGCAGGATCGCGCCGCTCATCGCGGAGTGCCCGCGCGGCTCGTTCATCAGGAACAGCCGCAGGTCGTCCATATGCTTGACGAAGTACTCGCGCCGCTCGGCCATCGTCGTACCGGGGATGACGCCGACGCCGCCGGTGACGACGCGGGTCGGCATCCCCTCGGTGTGCGAGTCGATCGCGGTGATCGTCCGGACGGACCTCATCGCAAGCTCTCCACTGCCTTCTTCATGTCCTGCTCCAACTGGGCGAGGTGCTCCGGCACCAGCGGTCCACGCGGCGGGCGGCACGGGCCGCCGTACCGGCCGACGTAGTCCATGCCGTACTTGATCGCCTGGACGAACTCGACCCGCGAGTCCCACCGGAACGCGGCGACGAGCGGCTCGTAGAGCGCCCGCGCCTCTTCCAGCTTGCCCTGTACGGCGAGGTCGTACAAACGGACCGACTCCTTCGGGAACACGTTCGGGAAGCCGGCGAACCAGCCGGTCGCGCCCATCAGCAGCGCCTCGAGGGTGAGGTCGTCCGCACCGGCGATGACGGCCAGGTCCGGGGCGAGCTCGCGGATCTCCAGGATCCGGCGGACGTCACCGGAGAACTCCTTCACCGCGACGATGTTCTCGATCTGCGCGATCTCGGCGAGCAGGTCCGGGGTCAGGTCGACCTTGGTGTCGATCGGGTTGTTGTAGACCATGACCGGCAGCCCGACCTTGGCGACCTCGCTGAAGTGGTGGAGCACCTCACCGCGGTTCGCCCGGTACATGGTCGGCGGCAGGCAGAGTACGCCGTCGGCACCATCCTCGGCCGCCTTCTCGGCCCACGCGCGGGCCTGGTGCGCGCCGACTCCGTGGACGCCGACGACCACCACACCGTCGTCGCCGACGGCCTCGATCGCGGTCCGGGCAACGGCTCGGCGCTCGTCGTCGGTCAGCGACGAGTACTCCCCCAGCGAGCCATTCGGTCCGACACCGCGGCAGCCGTTGTCGACCAACCAGCGGCAGTGCTCGGCGAACTTGTCCAGATCGGGCCGCAACCCGGCCGGCGCGGTCGCGTCCTCGGCGTACGGCAGTGCGGTGGCGACGATGACGCCGTCCAACTTCTCGCTCACAGCTCCTCCTGTGCGGCCAGATCGCGCAGCCTGACGGGTACGGCGATCGGTCGTTTCATTGATGGTTCGGGTACGTCGTTCTGTTCGGCCAGCTCGGCCACGGTCCGGGCGCAGACCCGGCCCTGGCACAGCCCGAGGCCGGCGCGGCTGGTGAGTTTCAGCGCCCGCCCGTCGGCCACACCCCGCTCGACGACAGCCCCTTCGATGTCGCCCCGCGTCACTTCCTCACACCGGCACACCACGGTCTCCGGGCCGCTCCAGCTCCGCCACCCGTCCCGCATCGGGTACGCCTTCGCCAGGGCGACCGCGAACCGCCGGCCCTTCTTCACTGTCTCTTGGTCTTTGCTTGTCACGGCCAGTCCAGCTGCTGCGGCTCCGGCGACTCGCCCCTCGGCGGCGGCGAGGTCCGCGCCTCCGATGCCAGTGAGCTCACCGGCCGCGAACACACCTGGTGTGGTGGTCTGCTGGTTCGCATCGACGACGACCGCCGGGCCGCCGTCCGGTCCGGTGGTCAGCTCGCATCTCGCCGATACCGCCAGCTCTAGTTGAGCCGTGAACCCGAAGCCCAGGCAGACAGCGTCGACGTCGACGCGGCGCTCGGATCCCTTGATCGGGCGCCAGGTGTCGTCGAGGCGTGCGACAGTGAGGGCCTCGACGTGCTGCTCGCCGTGCGCGGCGATCACGGTCCATCCATGTTTGAGCGGAATCCGGTGCCTCGCGAGCAGCGCGCCGTACCCGAGTCCCTCCCCAACCTTGCCCGAAGCAACCAATGGATCCGTGGTCCAACCTTTGCGGACGGTCTTCAGCGTGTTGGCTTCGAGCAGTCCGACAACCTCTGCGCCGACACCGACCAGGGACTCCGCAACCGGCAACAGGAACGGTCCGGTCCCCGCTACGAGCACCCGCTTCCCGACCCCAATCCGCTGGCCCTTCGCCAGGGCCTGCGCGGCGCCCGCGCTATAGACCCCAGGCAGATCCCAACCTGGGAAGGGAAGCACGCGGTCGTATGCACCGGTCGCCAACACAACAGCCTTGGCCTCGACCGCAAACACCTCCCGCCCTACGCCATCAGCCGGCCCTCGCTGCACCCACAAGCGATTGCCCTGCTCGAACGCCCACACGGACGTCTCGGCAAGATGCGTGATCCGCTCATGGGCCGCGAGCCGATCCCGCTTGCCAGCAAAGGCCTTCCACCCATGCTGCAACCGCTCAGGCCGCCGCACCCGAAGCTCTTCAGCCACCTGCCGATTGAACTGCCCACCCACAGCCCGCCCACTGTCGATCAGCAGAACCTCAGCCCCACCATCCGCCGCCGCAAGCGCCGCGGCGATCCCAGCAGGCCCGCCACCAACCACCGCAACATCAACCACGCGGGGTGAGGTGGAGGGTTTGGAGGTGGAGGTGAGGTGCACACCATCCGGATCGGGCAGTACAGCGCCTTGTTGGGTGGTGATTGCGTCGCCTGGGTGGATGGTTCGTTGGCAGGCTCGGATGTCTGGGATGCCGTTCACCACGACCAGGCAGTCGTAGCAGGCGCCGATGCCGCAGAAGACCCCGCGGGGGCGACCGGCGTTGCGGGTCGTGCGCCAAGAGTCGCGGCCGTTGGTCAGCATCACGGCTGCGACTGTCTGGCCGGCCGAGGCGTTCACCGGCTCGCCGTCCACGGTGATGTGGACGGCTTCCGGCGTACCGAGATCTGGTTTCATGCGGCCAGCACCGCCGGGCGGTCGACGCGGAACGGGTCCGGGGCGATGTGGGGTGTGAGGCCCAGGAAGAGCTCGGTGATGAGGCGGCCGGTGGACGGGGCCAGGCCGATGCCGGCGCCTTCGTGGCCGGTTGCGTGCCAGAGTCCTTCGACGCGCGGGTCCGGTCCGATGACCGGCAGGTGATCCGGGGCGTACGGCCGGAAGCCGCCGTACGCGCGCATCACCGGCACGTCACCCAGGAACGGGAACAGCCCGACCGCCTTCCGCGCGAGCTCTCGCAGGACCTTCACCCGGACCGAGTCGTCGAACCCGATCCGCTCGCGGCTCGATCCGATCAGGACGGTCCCGGCCCGCGTCGACTCGACCACCGTCGACGTCTGCAGGTCCGCGTCCCCGCTCCCGACCGCGCCGACGTAGTCCGCGTCGTACACCTTGTGCCGTACGCATTCCGGCAGCGGCGCGGTCACGAGGATCATCCCGCGCCGCGGCAGCACCTGGATCGGCGCACCCGCGGCCGCACCGAACGCCCCGGCCCACGGCCCGCACGCATTCAGCACCGCACCACACGCGATCTCGCCGGCTGAAGTCTCCAGACCAACAACACGGCCCGCGGCAGTACGGACCGACAGTGCATCCACACCGGGCCGCACGGAACCCCCGCGATCCCGTACGGCGGTCAGCAGAGCAGTTGCCGCAAGGACCGGTTGGAGCTGCGCGTCGGCGGGATAGTGGACCCCGATCGTGACGTTGCGTGTGAGCAGCGGCTCGAGCTCGAACGCCTCCGCCGGCGTGATCACCCGCGCGTCAACACCGGCCGCCTGCTGCTTGGCCGCGAACGCCTTCAGCGGTCCAGGATCGGTCGTCGCCACGACGACCCCACCCTTGGACTCCCACTCCACATCGGCGACCCGCTCAGGCAGTCGAGCCAGTACGGCGCCCCACTCGGCACGCGACGCGATGGCCAGCTCGAGTTCAGGCCCGGGCTCCTTGTCGGAGACGAGCACGTTGCCTTCGCCGGATGCCGTCGTACCAGAGGCGGCAGCCCCGCGATCGACCACGACGACCTTCACCCCGGCCGCGGTCAGCGCCTCCGCGCAGGCCGCCCCGACAATGCCGGCGCCCACGACAACCACGTCGGCCGTCGCACCTCCAGGCATCGCAGTCTCCGCTCGTCGTTCACTAAAATGAACGATATCGAGCGTACGGCGCTAGCCCGGCTCAGGTCAACGCAGTCAGCCGGGCAGATGTGGGCTGCCGGGGGTGATCGGGTGCGCGTCCGGCGGGTACTCGAGCAGCAGGACCGACCGGACCGGGCCGTCCAGCGCCTCGTACTCGTGCGGTCCGCCGGCCCGGAAGGCGAGGTAGTCACCCTCGCCCAACTCCTCGGTCCGCCCCCGCGAGGTCACCCGCAATCGCCCGCTCAGCACGATGTGGTGCTCGGTCCCGGGATGTCCGTCCGAATGCTGAACGGCACCGGCCCGGACCTCCTGGTTGTAGATCTCGAACAGTCCGCCCGGGTGCTCCAGCCGGCGCAGCATCCGCAGATCGATCGCCTCACCGGACAGGATGTCGATATCCGCGGACCGCACCAGGACCAGATCCGCGCTCGGCGCCTCGCTCAGCAGCGCCGATACTGGTACGCCGAGAGCGTTCGACAGACTGAACACCGTCTCGATCGTCGGGTTCCCCGCCCCGGACTCCAGTTGCGACAGCGTGCCCTTGGCGATCCCGGACCGCCGCGCCAGCTCGGACAACGAGATTCCCTGCTCGTCGCGCCGCGCCCGCAGATTCGCCCCGAGCAGCCTTCCCGCACCCATCACCGTCACAGCCCGGAGCATGCCATATTGATGGCCGCGCCTCCGGCACGGCGTGGTCATGGGGCCCTGGCTCCCGTCCTTCCCTCGTCGCTCCAGTCGCTTCGCTCCCTCCGCTCCTCAGTCCAGGACGGGGGCCCCGTGACCGGCGTGGATTGCCCGGTCAGGGAATGACGCGGCGCCGCCGCAACTCCGCGAAGATGCCGTAGAACATCTCGTCGGTGGCGACGTACTCGTGGAAGCCGGCCCGGCGGGCCTTGGAGGAGTCGGCGAAGAAGTCGTAGTCCCAGCCGAAGACGAAGTCGGCGAACGGCCAGGACGACACCTCGGCGTACGACGTCTCCGCCAGGCCGTAGGTCGCCTGCAGCTCCTTCCACAGCGGCTCCTTGTCGGACATCACGTCCTGCAAGGACATCTGCAACGGCGGCGCGACATCGAGGCCGAACCAGCCGGCCAGCTTCGGCCACAGCTCGTTCCAGCGGAACAGGTCGCCGTTCGTGATGTTGAACGCCTGGTTCGCCGCGGCCGGCGCCGTCGCCGCCCAGACCGTTGCCTTGGCCAACAACCCGGCATCGGTCAGCTCGAGCAGGGCGTCGTACGCGCCGGGCTTGCCGGGGAAGCGCAGCGGTACGCCGAGTTCCTTCGACATCGACGCATAGACCGCGATCGCCACCGCGAGGTTCATCGGATTGCCCAAGGCCACACCGCCGACGACGGACGGGCGGAGCGCCGACCAGGTCCACGACTTGCCGTGTTGCCGCTGCTCCAGGAACTGCTGCTGGTCCACGTTGAACTCGGGCGGCAGGTGCGGCGGGTCGTCCTCGCGGGCCGGCGTCTTGAACGGCCCGAGGTGGGCGCCATACACCTTGTAGCCCTGCATCAGGCTGACGTGCTGCAATCCACGCGCGACCGGCTCGATCGCGTCGACCACGTTGACCAGCATGGCGAGGTTCGGCGGCACCAGTTCGGCCCAGGTCGGGCGGTCCTGGTAGGCGACGTAGAACACGTGCGTCACGTCGGTGAGGTCGGCCAGCTTCGTCCGGGTGTCATCCGGATCGAGCAGGTCGACGGCCACGTGCCGGACCCGGCCCGGTACGTCGACGCCGCCACGGCGGGACAGGCCGATCACCCGCCAATCACCCAGCGACGCCAGGTGCTCGACCAGATTCGTCCCGATCACACCGCGCGCACCGACCACCACAGCAACTTTGTCCATACTCAACAGCCTGGCTGACCTGCGCGGATAAAGCCAAGGCATAGTTTTCACCGAAGCCATAAGCTGAGTTCATGACGACGCTCAGACAGCTCGAGTACCTGGTGACCGTGGTCGACCACGGGTCGTTCACGAAGGCGGCCGAGTTGCTGCACGTGACGCAGCCGGCGTTGTCCCATCAGATCCGCGCGCTGGAGCGATCCGCCGGCGGGCCGCTGCTCGAACGGCTGCCGCGCAACGTCCGGCTGACCCCGACAGGCCGCGCGATGATGCCGCACGCGCGGGCCGCACTCGCGGACGCCGAACGCGCTCGCTGCGCGGCCCGTCAGGCCGCGGGACTCGAGGTCGGCGAGCTACAGATCGCGACCCTCTACTCGATCACCCTTGGCGTACTGCCTGCCGCTCTGCGCAGATGGCGGCAGGCCTATCCAGAGGTCGGCATCCGACTGTTCGAGCATCGCCACACCGACGAACTGATCGAGGCGATGAATGCAGGCCAGGCGGATCTGGCCGTCGGCCCGGAGCCGGCCGGCTGGCAGGGCAAGACCTACACGCTCGGCACCGAGGAGTTGGTCGTCGTGGTGGCCGCCGACGATCCAGCCGCAGTTGGAGACACCATCTCGCTGAAGGATCTGGCCGACCGCTCGTGGGTGCACTACACCCCTGGTCACGGGCTGGCCGACGTACTCGATCGCGCTTGTGCACAAGCAGGTTTCGAGCCGCGCGTCGCCGTACGCACCGAGCAAACCGCTGCGGCGCCGGCCCTCGCCACCGCCGGACTCGGACCGGCGCTGGTCCCCGACAACATCCTGCCCCCAGGCTTCGAGGGCCATGTCCTACGCCCCGATCCTCCGGTCTGCCGGACGCTCACGGCGTACACCCGCGGTGAGCCAGATCCGCTCGCCGGGGCATTCATCGACGTCCTTCAGTCCTGACCCCAGTTGGCCACGATCACCGCGATCGGCGGCAGCACCGCCGCGACCGCGCTCATCCCGATCGCTACCGGCACGGAGAACAGTCGTACGACGAACCAGGCCAGGCCGATCAGGACCAGGCAGCTCCCCATCAGCCAGTAGTAGAGCTTGCGGTTGTCGTACCGCCGGGCCATCTCACACCTTCAGTGACAGCTTGCCCAGGGCATCGACCAGAGGAGCCAGCTCGGGCAGGTCGGCGGCCTTGCCCAGGGCGGACGTCAGTACTGCGTCGTGTGTGGGCTGGGCCTGGTCGAGCAGGTCGCGGCCGGCCTCGGTGACCTCGGTGTAGATGCCGCGACGGTCGGTCGGGCACAGGTACCGCTGCAGCAGCTTGCGATCCTCCAGCCGGTTCACCAGCCGGGTCGTCGCGGACTGGCTCAGCACAACCGCGTTCGACAGCTGGTTCATCCGCAGGTGGTAGTCGTCCTGCCGCGCGAGTACGTCGAGCACGCTGTACTCACTCACCGACAACCCGTGCTGCTTCTGCAGCGCACGCTCCAGCTCGTCCTCGATCCGGGCATGCAGAGCCGCCAGGGTCCGCCACCCCTGCGCCCGCGCTTCCGCGGCGTCGTCCGGTAGTCCCACAGCTCCTCCTCGAGCCCGTGCCTCAGCTCACACCCACCGGCGACTTGATCTTTCGCCGTTGCGTGAGCCATCATAGCGCTTATGCAATAGCCCGCGTCTGCAACTATCGCGGACGCCTGTAATAGTCACCAGACTACATTCGAGGAGACCTCCAGTCATGCCTGCAGCCCTGCTCGCCCTGGCGATCGGTGCGTTCGGGATCGGGACCACCGAGTTCGTCATCATGGGCCTGCTGCCCGAGGTCGCGACCGACTTCGGCGTCAGCATCCCGTCCGCCGGTCTGCTCATCTCCGGCTACGCGCTGGGCGTCGTGGTCGGCGCCCCGCTGCTCACCGCGATCGGGTCCAAGGTGTCCCGCAAGACCGTGCTGGTCGCGCTGATGGGTGTGTTCATCGCCGGCAACCTGGTGTCCGCGCTGGCTCCGTCGTACGGCGTCCTGATGACCGGGCGGATCGTGGCCGCGCTGTCCCACGGCGCGTTCTTCGGGGTCGGCTCGGTGGTCGCCGCGTCGCTGGTGCCGAAGGCCAAACAGGCGAGCGCGATCGCGCTGATGTTCACCGGCCTGACCGTGGCCAACGTGTTCGGCGTCCCGGGCGGTACGGCGCTCGGCCAGCAGTTCGGCTGGCGATCGACCTTCTGGGCCGTCACCGCGCTCGGCGTCGTCGGCCTGCTCGGCATCGTCTTCCTCGTGCCGCGACAGAGCACCTCCGATGGGCCTGGCCTGCGGAGTGAGTTGGCCGTCTTCAAGAACCTGCAGGTCTGGCTCGCACTGGCGATGACCGCGCTCGGATTCGCCGGGGTGTTCGCGTCGTTCACCTACATCGCGCCGATGATGACCGAGGTCGCCGGCTTCTCGGCCGGTGCGGTCACCTGGCTGCTGGTGCTGTTCGGCGGCGGGCTCGTGGTCGGCAACCTGCTCGGCGGCAAGGCGGCCGACCGGTCGCTGATGCCGAGTCTGTACGTGATCCTCGCGCTGCTGGCCGTCGTACTGGCGGCGTTTGTCTTCACCGCACATGGGCGCGTGACGTCAGCGGTGACGATCGCGGTGTTCGGAGCGGCCGGGTTCGCCACCGTGGCGCCGCTGCAGAAGCGGGTGATGGACAAGGCGAAAGGTGCGCCGGCGCTGGCCTCCGCCGCCAACATTGCCGCCTTCAATCTGGGCAACGCGGTCGGTGCGTACCTCGGTGGGCTGACCATCGAGCACGGCCTCGGCTACACCGCCCCCAACTGGGTCGGCGCCGCACTGGCTGCCTCAGGCCTGGCCGTCGCACTGATCTCCGGGCTACTGGACCGCCGGCGTACCGCGCTAGTCGAGCAACACCCCGTCCTCAACGCGGTGTAGTGCGTCAGGTAGAAGCGCGAGACTGACTGGAAAGACTTCTTCGGCTCCCAGCGGTACGGCGACGCTCCGGCCCGATCGTCCTACCGAGGTCCCCCGAGCCGCGACTTTGGTCGGCTGTTCTACGTCTTCTTCGGTACGGCGACGACGACGGCGTTGCTGAGGTACGCCGTACCGTCCCAGTCCTCGCAGGTGACCAGGACCAATCGTCCCGGGACGCTCTGGTCGAAGAGCTGCGCGGCCTGCTTGGCCAGCGCCTTCTTGCGGTAGGTGGTCACCGACGAGACCACGTAGTTGAGCGTGCCGCGCCCGGTGGTCACCGTGACGGCGTCACCGGCGGTCAGCTCATCCAGATCGTCGAACGCCCCGCCACCGTCGTGCACGGTATGGCCGGTAATGATGGCCGAACCGTTGGCGGCACCGGGTTGAGCACCATCGGACCACCAGCCGACGAGGCGCGGGTTGGATGGCGGGATGAGAGTGCCGCCGCGAGCATGGATACCGAGCACGCGGGCTGAGATGCCCAAGCTGGGCACCGAGACCTTGACCGGGTTCCCCGGCCGGGCCGGCGCGGTGCTCAGGGTCTCGGGCGGGAAGCTGGTTCGCGGTGTCGTGGTGGCCTTCGACGACGGCTGCGTCGGCTGTGTCGGTACGGCGGACGTCGGGCGGCGGGCCGAGGAGCTGGAGGCCGACGAGGGCCCGGCAGCGGTGGTCTGCTGCCGGGCCTCATCAGCGTCGCTTGTCCTGAACTGGAGATAACCGCCGGTCAGGAGAAGTGCTGCGCCGGCCGCCAGGGCCCCGATCGTCCACCACGATGAACGAGCGCGACCCGGACGGCGACGCTTCGCGGACATGTCAGGCAGCGTGCTGACCGCGCGTCTGCCGGGACTTCATGACGCCGGCGAACACGAGCCCACCACCGAGCATGAGCAGGGCGATACCCCAAAGGCTCTGGCCGCTGGACATGTTCTTGAGCCCGCCGGACTGACCCGCGTCGACCTCGGTCGGGACCGCGATCGGGCTGCTCGGGCTGTCCGACGGCGCAGCCGTCGGCGACTCACTCGGGGACTCACTCGGAGTCTCGCTGGGCGTCTCCGACGGCGTCTCGCTCGGCGTCTCGGACGGAGTCTCCGAAGGCGTCTCGCTCGGGGTCTCGGAGGGAGTCTCGCTCGGCGTTTCCGAAGGCGTCTCGCTCGGGGTCTCCGAAGGCGTCTCCGACGGCGTCTCGGTCGGCGTCTCGGTCGGCGTCACGGTCGGCGTCACGGTCGGCGTCTCGGTCGGCGTCACGGTCGGCGTCACGGTCGGCGTCGGGGTCGGCGTCGGCGTGGTGGTCACCTTCTTCACGCAGAAGGTCACGTGGCTGATGTCGTGGTACTTGTCGTTCTTCTCGTTCACCGGCGAGTGCAGACCGGAGCCGGCGGTCGTCCCGGCCGGCTGGTAGTTGTAGAAGTTCGCCGCCGGGCTGGCCTTCACCAGTACGCCGAGGACGACACCGCCCGTGGCGGTGAAGCTGATCTGCTGGCCGCCGGTCTGGTCACCGGGGTGATCCGGGTCGTCGACCGCCAGGATGGTCTGGGTCCAGGTCACCGTCACGCCGTCCTCGGTGTCCGAACCAGGATTCGGCGGGTCGAACTTGATCTCGGTCGAACCCGGGATCACGTCCTCGCAGCTCGGGTTTCCAGTGATGATCTCGCCGCTCGCCGAGGCGGACGGAGCCATCGCGAGGGTGACGCCGCCCAGCACGAGCGCCAGTGCGCCGGCGCTGCTGAGGAGCGCAACCGCGCGGGAGCGCTTCGGTCGCATGCCCGCGTCCACCGATGTGTCGTTCACAAGTCTTCCCACCCATTGGTTGAGGCCGGTCGGTAACAACCGGCAATGTCGTCGGTGGCCCCCGGGGGGAGCGATCCCCCCGGACGGACCAGGCGGTTATGCCCTTCCGTCGAAACCGGCGTGCGCCGGTGTCTGCCGAATCCCCAGGCCAGCCACAGCTTCACGTACTCCGGCCCACCCCGCGGGAACCTCGACCCCCGGCATTCTGGGGTCCAGGAGTCGTCACGTGCAAGTAATCGGGGCCCGACTCGCCGTGTTCCTTACGTTTTGCAACCGAACCGTTTCCACTCCTGGACGGAGAGTAGTTGCCTTTCGCCACTAAAACGGTGTTTTTGCTCGCAAAACACCGTATTCGCTATGCTCTGGCGGGTGGCGCGCGAGGCGGACGAGAAGACTGTGCTCGGATCGGTGTGGTTGCGGGCCGATCCGGCCGCGACGCGGGCGCCGCTGAGCCGGGGCGACATCGTCCGGACGGCCATCAAGATGCTGGACCGCGACGGGCTGGACACGTTCTCGATGCGGCGGATGGCGGCCGAGCTCGGCACCGCCGCGACCTCCGCGCTGTACTGGCGGATCGCGAACAAGAACGACCTGCTCGAGCTCGCTGTCGACGAGGTCCTGGGCGAGGCGCTCGTACCGACCGGGAATGGTGACTGGCGCGACCAGGTGACGCTCCTGGCGACAGCGGCGTACGAGGCTCTGTGGGCGCATCCGTGGGCGACGCAGTTGCTGGCGTCGCATGCCGGGCTAGGCCCGAACTATCAGGGCCTGGCCGAGCGAATCCTGAACGTGCTGAGCTCAGCCGGGTTCAAAGGCGTGCATCTGGACGCTGCTGTGTCGGCGATCTTCCACTATCTGATCGGCGCGGCCGTGACTGACGCGGCGTGGACGGCGACGGTACGGCGAAGTGGCCTGACCGAGCACGAATGGGCCACCGCGGCCGGCGACCAGCTCGGTGTCGGTGCGGCCAGCCTCGCGGCGTACCTGAGCCGGGAGAACCTGGCCGGCCCGGAGGCCCGCTTCACCAGCGGGCTCCGGGCTGTCCTGATCGGGCTCCGACCGCGGCAGCTGTCCTAAGACTCACTTTGTGCACCGCTGGAGCATTCCAGCGCGCTCGGCGTGGAAAGCCGGTGCACAAGGTCGAGCGTCAGAGGTCGGCGAAGACCGAGGCCGGGTTCTCGAAGGCGTCGGCGACGAAGCGGAGGAAGGCGGCCGCCGTCCCGCCGTCGCAGACGCGGTGGTCGAAGACGAGTGACAGCTGGGTCAGCTTGCGGATCGCGACTTCGCCGTCGACCACCCACGGGCGGTCGATGATCCGGCCGACGCCGAGGATCGCGACCTGCGGGTGGTTGATGATCGCCGCGCTGCCGTCCACACCGAAGCTGCCGTAGTTGTTCAGCGTGAACGTCCCACAAGCCAGCTCGTACGGCGTCAGTCGCCCGGCCCGCGCGGACTCGGTTAATCGCCTGATCTCAGCGTCCAGGGCGCGCGTGGTCAGCCGGTGCGCGTTCGGCACTGCCGGTACGACGAGACCACGGTCGGTCTGCGCCGCCAGGCCGAGGTTGATCCCGTCGTACTGGACCAGCTCCTCCCGCTCGGTGTCGACGAACCCGTTCAGCTCCGGGTACTTCTGCAACCCGGCCACCACGAACCGCACCATCAACGCGAGCAGCCCCGGCCCGGAATCCTTTGCCGACCGCAACGACTCCCGCAACTCCACCAGTGCGGTCGCGTCCACGTCCACCCACGTCGTGGCCTCCGGAATCTCCGCACGGCTGCGGCTCAACGTCGCCGCGACCGCCTTCCGGAACCCACTCATCGGGGTGCGCCGCAACTCCGCCAACCCGGTGCGCGTGTCCGCAGCCTCCTCGACCCGTGGCGTCTCGAACCGCTGCGCGATCGCCTGCTCCACGTCCCGCCGGACGATCAGCCCGTCCGGTCCGGACCCGACCAAGCTCTTCAGATCCACGTCCGCATCCCGAGCAATCCGCCGTACCAACGGCGAGATCACCAGCGGCACCCGCGGCGCGCTGCTTTCCGGAACAAAAGTGGCACTGGGTGGCACTGATCTTCCGGAAACCGCCGGTGTGTGCGGTCGGGGCTTGCGGCGGCGACCGGACGCGGCGCCGTCACCCGTGCCGTAGCCGATGAGGACGTTGCCCGATCCCGCCTTCTCCTCCTCGCGGTACGTCGTTCCCGCATCGACCTCCGCGATCGTGATCAGCGGCTTGCCGACCGGGATCACCGTGCCGGGCTCGCCGTGGAGCTCTTCGACGACGCCGGCGTACGGCGAGGGCAACTCGACGACCGACTTGGCGGTCTCGACCTCCGCGACCGGGGCGTCGACGGTGACGACGTCGCCGACCTTCACCAGCCAGCGGACGATCTCCGCCTCGGTCAGGCCTTCACCGAGGTCAGGCAGCAGGAACGTGTTCACGAGTCCTCCCACTGCAGGTCGTCCACCGCGTCGAGGATCCGGTCCACGCCGGGCAGCTGGTACTTCTCCAGCTTCGGCGGCGGGTACGGGATGTCGAACCCGGTCACCCGCCGGATCGGAGCGGCCAACGAGTGGAAGCACCGTTCGGTGACCCGGGCAACGATCTCCGACGACACACTGGCGAACCCGCTCGCCTCCGCGACCACGACGGCCCGGCCGGTACGACGTACCGCCGCGCAGACCGTCTCGTCGTCGAACGGCACGATCGACCGCAGGTCCACCACGGTCAGCTGCCGGCCCTCGGCGGCAGCGACCTCCGCCGCCTCCAGCGCGACCGGCACCGACGGCCCGTACGCGATCAACGTCGCGTCCGCGCCTTCCCGCCGTACGACGGCCGTGCCGATCCCGGGCTGGTCCTCGGTGAGGTCGACTTCCTCCTTGGCCCAGTAGAGCTTCTTCGGCTCCATGAACACCACCGGGTCCGGGAACTCGATGGCCTTGCGCAACAAGGTGTACGCGTCCGCGACGGTAGCCGGCGCGACCACGGTCAGACCAGGGGTGTGCGCGTAGTAGCTCTCCGACGAGTCGCAGTGGTGCTCGACGCCGCCGATCCCACCGGCGTACGGCATCCGGATCACCATCGGCAGCGTGACCCGGCCGCGGGTCCGGTTCCGCATCTTGGCGACGTGGGAGACGATCTGCTCGAACGCTGGGTACCCGAACGCGTCGAACTGCATCTCGACCACCGGCCGCATCCCGTTCATCGCCAGGCCGACCGCCATCCCGACGATGCCGGACTCGGCCAATGGGGTGTCGAAGCAACGGTCCTCGCCGAACTCCGCGGTCAGCCCGTCGGTGATCCGGAAGACCCCGCCCAGGGCACCGACGTCCTCACCGAACATCAACACGGTGTCGTCGGCCTTCATCGCGTCCCGGAGCGCCTGGTTCAGCGCCTGCGCCATGGTGATTTTCACGTGCGTCATGGCTCAGGCCTCCTCTCGCGCGAGCTCGTCCCGCAGGAACGCGGCCTGCTCCTTCAACTGCTGCGTCTGCTCGCTGTAGAGGTGTGCGAACAGGTCCGCCGGATCCACCGAGGGTTCCGGCATCAGGCCATCCCTGAGCTCTGCGGCAACCTTCTCGGCGGCTGCGTCCGCACGCTGCCTGACTGAGTCGTCGAGCAACCCCTCTTGCATCAGGTACGTCTCCAGCCGCTTGATCGGGTCGCGCTCCAGCCACGGCGTGACCTCGTCGTCGTCGCGGTACCGGGTCGCGTCGTCGGCGTTCGTGTGCGCCTGCACGCGGTACGTGTGCGCCTCGACGAGCTGCGGACCTTCACCGGCGCGCGCCTTGTCCACGGCTTGCCCGAGTACGGCGAGCAGTCCCGCCAGATCGTTGCCATCGGCCCGTTCGCCGGGAACGCCGTACCCGATGCCTTTGTGGGCCAGGGAAGGCGCGACGGTCTGCCGGGCGAGCGGCACGGAGATCGCGTACTCGTTGTTCTGGATGAAGAAGACGACCGGCGCGTGGAAAACGGCGGCGAAGTTCAGCGCCTCGTGGAAGTCACCCTCGCTGGTGGCGCCGTCACCACAGAGCGCCATCACCACGGTGTCCTCACCTTTCAGCCGCGCGGCGTGTGCGACGCCGACCGCGTGGGTGAGCTGGGTCGCGAGCGGCGTGGACTGCGGCGCGACCTTGCGCGCGTACGGGTCGTAGCCGGAGTGCCAGTCACCACGGAGCAGGGTGAGCGTCTCGATCGGGTCGACGCCGCGGCCGACGATCGAGACCGTGTCGCGGTACGTCGGGAACAGCCAGTCACCCTCGCGCATCACCATCGTGGCGGCGACCTGGCACGCCTCCTGCCCGTGCGACGACGGGTAGACGGCGAGCCGGCCCTGCCGGACGAGCGCACTGGCCTGGTCGTTGATCCGGCGCCCCTTGATCAGCTGTGCGTAGCCGTCGAGCAGGGCTTCCTTGGTGGGCAGCCGGTACGACGGATGGTCGTGCGGTACGCCGTCCTGGTCGATCAACCGGACGGGTTCCGCAGAGGGGAGCAACTGCTCCTCGACGGAGCTCATCGACGTCCTCGCTTCGCTCCGGGCGCCGATGAGGCGCGGAGTGGACTGTGCTTGATGATGAACTCGCTTCGCTCGTTCATGGACCCTCCTGCGCAGGAGACGGACGGTGGCCTCATCGTCATACTTCTGGCCAATCGGATCCAGACCTGGGAAAATCACGAGACGTTTGGTTCCGACCACCGCAGATCGAGGAGCAGCATGTCCGACGACGTGATGATCAGCCCGGCCCCACCTGGACAATTGGTCGTCGCTCCGGCGCTGGACGAAGTGGATCGGCAGATCGTCGAGGCCTTGGGCCGGGACGGACGGCTCTCGATCCGGGCCCTCGCCGACCAGGTGCACATCTCCCGGGCGAACGCCTACGCACGGGTCGAACGGCTCACCACGACCGGTGTGATCACCGGTTTCACCGCCACCGTCGACCCGTTGAAACTCGGTCTTGCCACCTCGGCGTACGTCACTCTCAGTCTCCGGCAGAGCTCCTGGCGGACGTTGCGGGAGCAGCTACAGGCGATCCCCGAGGTCAAGCACATGGCCCTGGTCGGCGGTGACTTCGACGCCATCCTGCTGGTCCGCGCGGCCGACAACGAGGGCCTGCGCCGCGTGGTCCTGGAGAAGCTGCAGGCCATCCCCGAAGTCCTCGCCACCCGCACCGCCCTCATCTTCGAGGACCTCGGCACGCTCTAACAGCCGCAGGAACGTCGGATGATCAGGTCCGTCGGGCAAGTCAACGCTTCGACGGCGTCCTGACCGTCGATCAGTCGCGTGACCGCTTGGTGCGCCAACTGTTCCAGCGGCTGGCGTACGACGCTCAGCGGTGGCCAGCTGTACTCGGTTTCCGCCGTACCGTCGAAGGCCAGCACTGCAATGTCGTCCGGGACGTTCAGCCCGGCCTCGTGGATCGCCCGCAGTACGCCGACCGCCTGGAGATCCGAGCTGGCGAAGATCGCGGTCGGCCGGTTCGTTGCTGCGAGCAACTCTCGGCCGGCGTCGTACCCGCCGCGCCGGCTGAAGGTCGTGCGTGCGATCGGGCCGGCCTCGAGTCCGGCATGCTCGAGCGCATCACGCCAGCCGAGCTCGCGTTCCGGCGGGCGTCCGTCGCGGCTGTGACCGATGACCAGGCCGACGCTGCGATGACCGTGCCCGATGAGGTGGTCAACACCCTGGCGCGCACCTTCGCGGTACTGCGATCTGACACTTGAGGCCGCTGGCAGCTCGCGGTTGATGGCGACGATCGGGACGTCGACGTCGCTGAGGTCCGGATCCTCGGTCGGCGCGACCAGGACCAGGCCGCTCACCTGACGGGTGAGGAGCTCCGCGATCTTCGCGTGCTCGGTGTCAGGATCGCCGTCCGCGCTGGTCTGCAGGACGACGTACCCGCGAGCCCCGGCTTCCTTGTCGATTGCCTTGGCGAGCTCGGCGAACAACGGGTTGCCGCCGTC
Organism: Kribbella steppae; assembly: GCF_004342025.1. GTDB lineage: Bacteria > Actinomycetota > Actinomycetes > Propionibacteriales > Kribbellaceae > Kribbella > Kribbella steppae. The sequence continues at coordinate 450,686 of NZ_SLWN01000005.1, forward strand.
CGGCGTGATCAGGCCTAACGTGCGGGTGGTGCCCATCCGCAGTGCGCGGGCGGTCGCGTTCGGCCGGTAGCCGAGCACCCGGATCGCCTCCAGCACCCGCTCCCGCGTCTCCGGCGACACCCTCCGGGGGCCCTCGTTCACCACGTAACTGACCACGGCCGTGCTGACCCCGGCGTACTCCGCAACATCGTTCCGGGTGACAGGGGCCTTCGTCATGAGCCGATGATACGGGCGTTGACCGTTCTGGAAAGCGGTTGCTAGCGTGAGCAGCTACACGAGTAGAAAGGGTCCAGTCGTGCCCAGACGCTATGCAGTGGCAGGTACCGGTTCGCGAGCGCAGGCGTACATCCGCGCAATCCTCCAGGAGCACCCCGAGGAGGCCGAGCTGGTCGCGTTGCTCGACCCGAACGCGGGCCGGCTCGCGTTCCACGACCGGCGGGTGAAAGAGCTCGGCGGTCCCGAGCTGCCGCAGTACGGCGCCGACGACCTGGAACGGATGATCAAGGAGCAGTCCGTCGACCGGGCGATCGTGACGAGTCCGGACTACACCCACGCGTCCGTCGTCTCCCGGATCCTGCGGGCCGGTGCGGACGTGATCGTCGAGAAGCCGCTGACCATCGACGCCGACGGCACCCGGCAGATCGTCGACGCGATGAACGAGTCCGGCAAGTCGGTCGTGGTCACCTTCAACTACCGCTACTCGCCACGTAACAGCGCGCTGCGGCAATTGATCGCCGACGGCGAGATCGGCACCGTCACGAGCGTCGAGTTCCAGTGGGTGCTCGACACCCGGCACGGCGCGGACTACTTCCGCCGCTGGCACCGGGAGAAGCAGTTCTCCGGCGGTCTGCTGGTGCACAAGGCGTCCCACCACTTCGACCTGGTGAACTGGTGGATCGCCTCCACCCCGGTGCGCGTGTTCGCCTCGGGCGGCCTGTCCTTCTACGGCTCGGACAACGCAGCCACTCGTGGCCTTGGGCAACGACCTGCTCGCGGTACCGTCGATGGTTCGGCGGAGGATCCCTGGTTGCTCGATCTGCGCAACGACGACACCAACCGGCAGCTGTACCTGGAGAGTGAGCAGTACGACGGGTACATCCGTGACCAGGACGTGTTCGGTCCGGGGATCACGATCGAGGACAACATGGCCGTGATCGCGGAGTACGCGAACGGCGCCCGGCTGAGCTACTCGCTCAACGCGCACTCGCCGTGGGAGGGCTACCGGGTCTGCGTGAACGGCACCGAGGGTCGCGCCGAGCTCGAGGTCGTCGAGCGGGCTGCGGTGATCGACGACCGGATCGACCCGAGCTACCCGGCCGAGCGCGTCGTCGCGGGCGAGGTGCGGTCGGACGGCGAGCGACTGGTGTTGCAGAAGCACTGGGCACCGGCGGTCGAGGTCGAGATCCCGCGCGGCGTCGGCGGTCACGGCGGCGGCGACCGACTGATCTATTCCGACCTCTTCAAGGGTCCCGGCAACGACCCGCTCGGCCGCGCGGCCGACGTCCACGACGGCGTCCGGGCGGTTGCCGTCGGCATCGCCGCCAACCAGTCGCTGGTGTCAGGCCAGCCCGTCGTGGTCGCCGACCTGGAACTGGGCGGCTGGGCCTAATCCCGTCTCGGTGAGGATGCGCTTGACGGTCATCTCCAGTGAGCTGGTCTGGTCGATGACCGTCTCGCGCGGCTCGCCGAGCAGGTCGGTCCCGTGATACCAGGTGGCCATCTCCTCGGCCGTGAAGGCGGTCGCCTTCGGCCGGGTCGCGTGCCGCCGGACTGTCTCCTCCAGCGGGATGTCCAGGTAGTAGAAGTACGACGGGCCGGCGTGGTCGTTGCGCAGTTGCAAGAGCATGTCGCCGTACCGGATTTTCGGCATGATGCCCTCGACCACGGCGTGGTAGCCGCGGTCGAGGGCCTGCTGCGCGAGCTGCCGGATGGCCTGGATGTTGGCGCCGTCGGGCTGGTCCAGTTCCTGGAAGATGATCCGGCGGATGTAGTCCTGCTCGATCCAGGCGACGCCGTGGCCGTGCGCCTGGCGGATGGCTTCGACGATGGAGGTCTTACCTGACCCGGAGTTTCCTCGGAGGACGATCAGCGTTGGCTCCACCGGTCGGACAGTACAGCCGCGGCGGTTTACCAGGACGCGGGGAGGCCGGGGCGGTGGGTGCCGAAGGTCCACTCGTAGCCCTCGGGGTCGGCGACGCGGCAGCGATAGTTGCCCCACGCGGTGCCGGCCGGCTCCCAGACCGACTCGGCACCGGCCGCGACCGCGGACTGGTGGACGGCGTCGACCTCGGCCTGGCTGTCGAACGCGACGTAGCTGCCGTGACCGACGGTCTCACCCTTGCGGATCGGCTTGTCGTAGCCTTCCTCGTCGGTGAAGAGGGTGAAGGCCACACCGCCGTACCGCATCTCCGCGTGCATGATGCCGCCCTTGTCGTCCGGCACCTCCATCGTGGTCTCGAACCCGAACGCCTTCTCGAGCCAGCGCAGGGCGCCGACCGCGTCGCGGTAGCCGAAGTACGCGTGGAAGGTGGCTGTGCTGCTGCTGTACTCGGTCATATATCCAGGATTGCCTGAGTAGCGGACAGCTTATGTCCGCTACTCAGCTTGTTTTGCTCAGCGGCGCGCCCCGGCCACGGATCTGCCAGCCCTTGGCGGTAGGGGTGGTGATCGTCCCGAGCGGCGCACGGGACGAGCAGGTCGCCGTGTCCTCCTCACCCGATCGTCTGCCCTATCGGCGACAGGAAATAGGGTTGAGCGGCGAAGCCACGGTGAACTTCGGTGCGCGGTGAGTGCCTCAAGAGTGCTGGTTGGGTTCCTGGTGAGGTCGGTGTGGTTCGGTGAGGATGTTTGGCGAGGAGGAACTATGGGACTGCCAGTGGTGCTGATGCCGGGCCGGATGAACCCGGTGGTCGCGGAAGGTCTGGACGGGAAGGTCGAGCTGATCCGGCTGTGGGAAGAGACGGATCCTGACGCGGTCCTCGCCGATCGGCGGGACGAGATCGTTGCCGTCGCGGCCGGTGGGACACGGATCGACGGTGCGTTCCTGGACCGGTTGCCCAACGTGCGGATCGTGGCGAGCTTCGGCGTCGGCTACGACCAGATCGATGCGACGGCCGCCGCCGAGCGCGGTGTCGTGGTGACGAATACGCCTGGCGTGCTGGACGACGAGGTTGCCGACACGGCCCTCGGTCTGCTGCTGATGACGGTCCGCGAGCTACCCCAGGCCGAGCGGTACCTGCGCGACGGCAAGTGGCAGGGCGGACCGTATCCGTTGACCAAGGCAACCTTGCACGGCCGCCGGATGGGCATCCTCGGTCTGGGCCGGATCGGCCAGGCGATCGCCGATCGGGTCACCCCGTTCGGCGTTTCCGTTGCCTACCACAACCGACGGCGCAAGGACGTCGACTACCGCTACTACCCGTCCCTGGTCGAGATGGCCCGCGACGTGGACATCCTGATGATCGTCATCCCCGGCGGCGACAACACCCGCCACCTGGTCAACGCCGAGGTCCTCGGAGCACTGGGACCCGACGGCATCCTCATCAACGTGGCCCGCGGCACCGTGGTCGACGAGGCAGCCCTGGTCGAGGCGCTCAGCAGCGGCACCATCCTCAGCGCCGGCCTGGACGTCTACGAAGCCGAGCCCACCGTCCACCCCGGTCTCCTCGACCTCCCCAACGCCGTCCTCCTCCCCCACGTGGGCTCCGCCACCATCCCGACCCGCAACGCCATGGGCAACCTGGTCGTGGAGAACATCCTGAACTGGTTCAACTACGGCACGCCGTTGACGCCGGTCCCCGAGTCGGCCGAGCTGGTGAAACGCCAGGACGGCTGAGCAACAGAGCTGGTGACGAGGCTCGAACCGGCAGCGCCGGCGGCCTCAGGCTGTTGGATGTGCTCGGACTGCCGGCTGGGCTGGGACGGGATCACGCGGTGGGGCGTTCGGATTCGGGGAGGTCCCAGATGCGGTTGTGGGTCCAGGCGTATTCCCAGGCCTGGATGTCGGGAGGTTCGATGCCGAAGCCGGTGAGGACGGCACAGACCTGTTCGCGGTGGTGGTTGGCGTGGTTGATCGCCTGGGCGATGAAGATGCCGACCCGGGTCCCGCGGGTGTTGTTGTCGACGATCAACACCTGTTCGACGTCGATCGGCTTGGCCAGGAACTCCTCCCAGAGCGCACCCAACTCGTCGTTCCAGCGTTCGAGGGTGTCGAAGTCGGTCGTCTGCTCGCTGTCCACCCAGTCGAGCGGGGTGTCCGCGATCCGGCGCAGGTAGCTGCCGTCGCACCGGACGATGTGATCAAGGGTGGCGAGGATCCCGCCGTATGTGCCGACGCCGGTGACTTCCAGCTGTTCGGCAGTGAGGTTCTGATTGCGACAGAACTTGATCAAGCTCTTCGTCGCCCAGTTGTTGTGCCGGATCGGGTCATACAGCAGGTCGTTGAGTCCCATGCTGTTCACGGTAAACCTGCAGCTATCGATCGCCGCACTCAATTTCCGGCCGTCAGCGCGGTGAGAATGTCGTCCCAGTGATCGTGCAGTACGGCCAGATGCGTGGTCTGCTCGCGGATCACCAGGGTCGCGTGCGGGATCCGTTCGGCGAGCCACCGGCCGTTGCGGATGGAGGCATTCGCGTCCAACGCGCCGTACCAGAGGAACGTTCGGCACTCGATCTGCTCGGGCCGGAAATCCCAACCACGGAAGGAGATCGCGGCATCGCGAAGGTAGCCGTCTGAGTTCGCGAGAGCTTCGCGTACGGCGGCCGCGATCGCACTGTCCGAGCCGAGGATCCGTCCGTCGATCGTGGGTCCGCCGCGGGTGGTCAGCTCCGCATCACGTGGGTCGAGCTGAGCGAGAAAGCGTCGTGCCAGAGCCGCGTCGTCCGGATCACCGGGGTTGAGCTGATCGACGTACGACTCGAAGTCGGGCCGCATCAGCTCGACCGCCTCGTCCGGCGTGAGACCGGCCAGGCGGGTGAAGAATCCCTGCTGGTCGGGCCCGAGGTCGTCACGGAGGTACGGCGGATCCAGCTCAGGAACGACCGCCGGACTCGCCACCACGCCGACCGCGGTCACCCGGCCCGGATGACGAACCGCGCACGCCAACGCATACGGACCACCGATCGACATGCCGAGCACGGCGTACCGCTCGATTCCCAGCAGATCCGCCACCGCCGCAACGTCATCCGCCACGGACAGGTGCGTCGACGCACAGACATCGGACAGCCCGTACCCCGGCCGATTGACCGCGATGAGTCGTACGCCGGCGCGCCGAGCTGCCGCGTCACCGGCGTACGCCGCATGCCGCGTGTCAGGGCACCCGTGAAGGAAGAACACCGGCACCCCGTCGGTCGCACCACCGTGCCAGTACTGCGCCAGCCGTCCGTCCGGCAGGCGCGACAACCCCGTGGTCAGTTCAGTGCTCAGCTCTGGGCGGAGATGTTCACCATCCAGTTGATGCCGAACTTGTCGGTCACCATGCCGAACTCGTCACCCCACATCTGCTTCTCCAGCGGGACCGTCACCTTCCCGCCGTCGGACAGCTTCTCGTAGTACCCGCGCAGTTCGTCGCCGTCGCCACTCAGGCTGATCGCGATGTTGTCGCCCGGGTTGTACGTCATGCCCTGCGGTGTGTCCGACGCCATCAGGGTGAAGCCGCTCGGCGTCTCGAGCTGGCTGTGCATCAGCTTGTTCTCGTCGTCCGGGCCGCTGCTCGCGCCGAATTCGGCGAAGGTATTGGTGGCCAACTCCCCGCCGAAGACGCCCTGATAGAACTCCATCGCCTCCCGCGCGTTGCCGTCGAACTGGATGTACGGATTGAGCCGAGACGCCATTTGACTGCCTTCCCCCTCTGTGGAAACGCTCTTGCCCGCACAGTAGACCCGGCCACCGACAGTCCGCGAGCCCTCGCCTGCCCGACCCCGAGCGGTCACCACCCGTACGCCGATCGTGCCCCCACCCGCCACCGGCGTACGACGGTTGACCGGAGCGGCGGCCGAAATCAGCCGTCCACCGCCCGCACTCGCGGTTAGGGTCTCGGCATGATCCCGCGACACATCACGATCGACGCCGGCAACCCGTACGAGCTCGCGCAGTTCTGGAGCACGGCCACCGGCTGGCCGATCGCGGACGGCGACGACCACGGCGACGACGAGGTGCTCGTGGTCGCGCCGGCACCCGTCCCCAGCCTGCTGTTCATCGCCGTACCCGAGTCCAAGTCGGTCAAGAACCGCGTCCACCTCGACTGGGTTCCGGACCAGCGCACCCGCGACGAAGAGGTCGACCGCCTCGTCACGCTCGGCGCCACCATCCACGACGACCACCGCCAACCCGACGGCCGCGGCTGGGTCACCATGCACGACCCCGAGTACAACGAATTCTGCATCGAACGCAGTGAGGCAGAACGCACCGCCTGACCCTCCACGGCCCGCCCGGCGGCCGCCAAGGACTCAGCGATCGTCAGAGGATCGCCGTTGCCTGGGACCAGCGGATCTGCCAGCCGGTCGCCGTACGGCGGTAGCAGTCGAGATGCCAGGCCTCCAGTTCGTCGGGTTCGCGGCCGCCGACGGAAATCTGTATCGCGGACTTGTAGCGCAGTACGGCGACATCGCCGTCGAGCATCACGTCGATCGCGGAGATCGGCTCGAACCGCCGGTAGTCGATCTCACCGGACTCGATCCCGCCCAGGTACTCAGCCTTGGACCACGGGTGCCCGCTCGGCGTGACGAGGACGAAGTCGTCCGCGTGCACGGCATCCGCCTCGGCGCCCCTGCCCTCCACCAGACAGCTCAGCCGCTCCCGCTCGAGCTCCCTCAACCCATCCGCATCCACACGCCAAACCTACCGTCCACGACTAGTCGGTCAGGGTGAGGACTCGGCTGGGCGGGTACTGAGAGCTAGCGGGTGGGCACGCTCTGAAATTACTGGGGCCGGGCGCAACTTTTCCTGATTACTGACCATCGTGCGGCGTGTAGGAGTTGCTCACCGCCGGCGGGGGGCGCGGGTTAGTGGGTTGGGGGAAAGACATGGTCAGGTGGGTCCTGGTCTTTGGGCTGGTGGTCGCGGGGGCGACGTACAGCAACGAAGCGGTAGCGGAGGACAACCCGGGGATTGCGGTGGCGAGGGACCTGCCCGAGCCGCCGGGTGCGCAGTTCGTGCCGGGGGCAACGAATGTGGTTCCGGCGACCGCTGCGCCGGCGAGCGACATCAAGGCGAAGACCGAGGCCAGAACGACGGCGGAGGCGGAGGCGGCAGTTGCCGGCACGTACACGTGTCCCGGGTTCAGCTCGGTCGACGACGCGACGCCGTTGTCGTACATCATGCAGGACTACTACGCCTGGGGTGGGTTCAAGGCGTACAAGGTCGGCAACGGCAGCGGCAACATCAACTGGAAGCTCAACCCGTACGGCAATCCGAGCTGGTACATGTGGTTCCACTCACTGCGTTGGCTGGGGCAGGGAATCGTCGCGGCCAGCCAGGGCGACGCGAACGCGATCGCCCGCGTGACCACGATCGTGAGTGACTGGGTGATCGACAATCCCTATTCCTGGAAGGGAAATGTCGGCGCCTGGGAATCGACGATGCATCGCACCAACGTGATCATCTGCACACGACAAGCAGTGCTGACCGGCCTGAAGGTCACCACCCTGCCGGCGCGGTACCAATGGCTCGACAAGGCCTTGCTCGACCACGCCGCGTTCCTGGTCTACAACTGGAGCGGCGCCTGGAATCACGGCACCGACGAGAGCATCGCGCTGTTCGGTGTCGGCTGCACGCTCAACCGCGCGGACTACAAGACACTCGCGCAGCAACGCCTCGCCTCCGGCATCACGACCGCGATCGACTCTCAGGGGTCGACCAACGAGCAGTCGACGGCATACGCGCAGTTCAACTATTCCCTCTGGGGCCGTGCGGTCGACGTACTGCGGGCCTGCGGCGCCGACCCCGGTACGACGATCACCACGAGACGCGCCCTGATGGCGAATTGGCTGGCCCTGGCCACGAACTCACTGGGCAATCTCCACCAGATCGGCGACTCCGAGGTCGTGCGTACGGCGCCCATCGCCGGCACCCCACTCGAGTACGCCGGAAGCCTCGGGGCGACCGGAATCGCACCGACCCAACGTGTCGGGTTGTACTCAGCCGGTTACGTCTTCGGCCGCTCTGGTTGGGGCACGAGCGCCACGTTCGCGGACCAAACGTCGTACAGCATCAGGTACGGACCGGGGCGCCAACTGCACGGGCACAGCGACCACATGTCGCTCACGTACACCGCTCGCGGAAGAGACATCGTGATCGACGGCGGGCACACCGGCTACCAGAACGACACCTGGCGGACCTGGGCCAAGAGCCCGTTCGCGCACAGCGCGATGACGACGCCGCTGTCGGCCGACGGGTATCCGGCCACCAAGCTGACCCGGTACGCGCTCAACTCGACGTCTGATTTCTACGAGTTCTCCGACACACCCGGGACCGGGATCAGCCGTGTCCGCGCCACACTCGTGGTCAGGAATCCGGACCTGGTCGTGACGCTCGATCGCGGGTCGGCCAAGACCGCCCAGCAGTTCCAGACGCTGTGGCATCTGCCGTCGGACCAGCAGGCGACGGTGTACTCGCGAACGACCGCACTGGCGATGCGGCCGGGTGAGGACACCCGGACGATCCTGTTCCAGGTGCCGTACCGGCAGGCGCTCCCACGCGGGGCCATCCTGCTCAAGCAGGCGCAGACCCAGCCGATCCAGGGTTGGCACTACCCGACGATCACCACCCGGCGTTCGGCGCCCACGCTGATGTTCGCGCGGGCCGGCACCACGGCGTCGATCCTGTCGTTCATCGCACCGGTGCGGGCGACTGGCGCGGTCACCTACAGCACCCGCTGGTCCGGTACGACGTACGTCGTCGACATGAGCGTGGCCGGCGTACGGACATCTATCGGAATTGCCGCTGGCGGGTCGCTCGTCCGCCTTGCTTGAATCGGTGTCTACGGAGGGCCTGCCACGCGGCGGGCCCTCCGTGATGCAACGAATGGAACCGCTCAACGCGTCGAGACATATAGAGGGGTAAGACTTGAACCTGGGGGTGGGGCCCTTGAGACTTCGACGCGGCTTCCGCGAGCACGTCGGAGGCCCGCTCGTCGCCATGACGGTGACGCTGCTCGTCCTGGCGCTGCTGGGTGGTGTGATGGTGCTGCTCGAGCCCGGCAAGCCGCCCCTGTCAGCGCCGGTCAGCAGTGTGTCCGGCACCGGGGCGCGATCGGTGAGTCCGGGGGCCTTCGGCTCGGGGACGCTCGGTCCGTGGCAGGACCTGGCCAAGCGCATCTCGTCCGACGACGACATCCAGGACGCGCTGATGTTCAACGGGGTGTTCATGTTCGGCGACTCGATCGCCGTCCAGGACGGCGCGGCTCTGGAAGAGCTGCTCAGGAACCGAACCGGTGACTCCATCGCCGTCCACGACTGGTCGGGTCAGCCGACCTCGGCGGCGGTCGACGCCTTGGAGGACTGGGAACGACGGTTCGGACTGCCCAGCCGGATCGTGATGGCAGTCGGCTCGAACGACATCTTCGATCCGTCGGCGTTCGCCGCGCAGGTCGAGCGGGCCATGCACATCGCCGGGCCCTCGCGGACGGTCTACTGGGTGAACGTGCACGTCGACCGGGACCGTCAGCCGGCCGATGTCCGGGCGGCCGATCAGGCCAACAGCGCGTGGATCAACCAGCAGCTCGGGCAGGCCGCCGTACGCCACCCGAACCTGCGGATCATCGACTGGGCTGAGTATCTCGCGACCCAGCCCGGTGGGCCGGCGAAGTACCTGCGGGACGGCATCCACACCTCTGAGCCGTTCGGCCGGAACGCTCGCAACGAGTTGATCGTCGGGGTTCTCGCAGGCTCTCGGTGAGCTTGGCAACCTCCTCACCGCTTCCCGCGTTACCAAGGTGTGCCTCATCAAGGTGTGCCTCGAAACCCTGCGCTCGCCGCTCGCGGCACGGTGACATCCGCGGTCATCATCGCGGTGCTGCTCGTCACTCTGCTGACGCTGATCCATCTGGAGACGCCGAGCGCCCATGCGAAGAACAGCGCGAAACGGCCTGATTCTGCAGGCGATTCTGGACTACTGACCGTGCCCGGACGGGCAACGAGGGAACCGGAGTAGGGGGTCCGGACAACTTTGTTGTGTGTGGAGACATCAATACATGCAGAGGGAAGCATTTCGACTCTGGGGGATCCGATGACGGCGAGCACCATGCTGGAGTGACCAGCGGTACGACGTTTCGGCCGCGGCGATGCAACGTCCGAGCAGCCGCCGAGCGTTAGTAGAGCAACACCTGTTGGAGCAACAGCCCTGAGCGCCGCCACCTCGGGCATCGCGAGAAACCACCTGACCAGTCCTCGGGCCCCGTCCGGCCCAAATTCAGGTCTAGGCCAGAATTAGGCATGCCCTTGGGGGGCTGCAGTGAGGAACCAACCATGCCCGCGAAACGCCTTCGCAAGGCCGGAACGACCCTGCGACTGAGCATCGCCCTGCTGCTGAGCGCGATCGTCGTCGTGACGTCCTTGGTGATTCCCTGGGATAACTCCACGCCCGAGGCCGCACCGGATCCGACGGTTGCCCGCACTCCCGAACCGCCCACCCCGACCATCACCCAGGCGCCGAAGCAGGACGTCTACACCTGCCCGGCGTACAGCGGGATCGATCGTGCGAACCCGCTCGCCAATCTCTACCGCGACACCTTCGCCTGGGGAACGTCGGCGCCGTACAAGGTCGGCAATGGCAACGGTGATGTCGACTGGAGCCTGAACCCGTACGAGAACCCCAGCTGGTACATGTGGTTCCACTCACTTCGTTGGCTCGGACAAGGAATCGCCGCGGCCGACAAGGGCGACAAGCGCGCACTGGCCCGGGTCAGCGCGATCGCCCGCGACTGGGTGAAGGACAACCCGTACACCTGGAAGTCGAATGTCGGCGCGTACGAGTCGACCATGCACCGTACGAACGTACTGATCTGCTTGCGGCAGGCAACGTTGAGCGGGCTGAAGGTGGCGAAGTTGCCGCTCTCGTACACCTGGCTGGACAAGGCGCTGCAGGAGCATGCGTGGTTCCTGCAGAAGAACTACAGCGGTGACTGGAACCACGGCACCGACGAGAGCCTGGCCCTGTTCGGCATCGGCTGCACGCTCGGCCGGAACGACCTGAAGAAGGTCGCCGCCGATCGGCTGTCCAACGCGATCAAGACGTCGATCGACACCCAGGGCTCGACGAACGAGCAGTCGACGGCGTACGCGCAGTTCAACTACTCGCTGTGGGGACGGGCGATCGACGTCCTGCAGAAGTGTGGTGTCGACCCCGGTACGACGATCAAGGCGCGCCGGCGCGAACTCGCCAAGTGGCTCACGCTCGCGACCAACTCGCTCGGCAACCTGCACCAGATCGGCGACTCCCAGGTGGTGAAGACGTCTCCGGTCGAGGGGACGGTTCTCGAGTACGCCGGAACGCTCGGCCAGCGCGGGATCCGGCCGACCCAGCGGATCGGGATCTTCGACGCCGGGTACATCTTCGGCCGGACCGGGTGGGGTGAGACCCGGCCGTTCACGCAGGAGTCGACGTACAGCATCCGATTCGGGCCGGCGCGGAAGCTGCACGGGCACGAGGACCACACGTCGGTCACCTACACCTCGCGCGGTCGCGACATCCTGATCGACGGCGGTCACTCCGGCTACAAGTGGGACGACTGGCGGAGCTGGGCGAAGAGCCAGTTCTCGCACAACCAGATGACGGTGCTGTCCACGGCAGCCGACCACCCGGTCACCAAGCTGAACCGGTCGTCGATCAACGCAACCTCGGAGTTCTACGAGTTGAGCGACTCGCTGGGCAACGGGATCAACCGGACCCGCGGGGTGCTGGTGCTGAAGGACCCTGACCTGATGGTCGTGCTGGACCGCGGTACGTCGGTGTCGAATGAGGAATACCAGACACTGTGGCACTTGCCGTCGGATCAGAAGGTGAGTGTCCAAGGCAATGGATCTGCGGCGGCTGCGCGGCCGGGCGATCGGGTGAAGACCGTGTTGCTGCAGGTTCCGTTCCAGCAGGAGACCACACCGATCCAGGTGGCGACCGGGGCGACCGATCCGATCCAGGGCTGGCACTACGAGAACATCAACACCCGCAAGCCCTCGCCGGTCGTCAAGTTCACCCGCTCCGGCCGGTCGGCGTCGATCCTGTCGCTCATCGTCCCGGTCCGCACGAACGCTGCCGTCACCTACACGACCACCCAGCAAGGCGGCCGGATGCTCATCAATCTGATTGTCGACAAAGTCAAGACCACGATCGCGGTCGCACCCGACGGCACTTTGCAACGCGTGAAATAGTCGCGGTGTGCGCCATCAGATCCGCTTCCAGATTCGTCGCTGGGAGGAGTCCGGCCGCGAGCTCGTCCCGCTCGTCGACGGGGTGAGCCTGGCGGACCTGGTCAGTGGATTCGAGCACGCGGCCGGCTACCAACCCGCGGGAGGGTACGCCGGCCTCGTCCTCGACCACTTCAACTTCGGTGACCTCGGCAACTACCTGCACGGCGAGGCCGACTCGCCGTACTGGCGCGACGCCGTCGCCCTGCTCGGCTGCAACTGCGGCGAGGTCGGCTGCTGGCCCCTCGAGGCCCAGATCCGAGTCGACGACGAGTCGGTGACTTGGAGCGCCTTTACCCAACCCCACCGACCCGACCGCGACTACTTGGACTTCGGTCCTTTCACGTTCCGCCGTACCCAGTACGACCAGGCAGTCCGCGAGGCTGTGGATTCCTGAAGTCAGGCCGCGTGCGCGCCGACGGGGCGCCAGCCGGCGGGCGGGTCTTCGCCTACTCGGCCGTCGACGGCTTCGCGGAGGAGGTCGGCGTGGCCGGTGTGGCGGCCGTACTCCTCGATGAGGTCGCAGACCAGGCGGCGGAGGCTGGGATGGCTTCCGTCGGGCCAGGAGATGTGCGCGAGTTGGTCGAGTCCGCCGTCGGCGATGGCGGCGGCCAAGGATGCGCGGGAGCGTTCGACGGCGCCGTCCCAGAGTGCGTAGAGCTCTTCGGGCTTGTCGTCGGCCGCGGAGTTGAGTTCCCAGTCGTTGTCGTCGTTCCACCCGTTGTTCTCCCACGGCCCGCCGATCGGCTCGCCGCGGAGCTTGACGTTGAACAGGTAGTCCTCGTTCGCTGCCAGGTGTTTCAGCAGCGCGCCGAGCGTCAACGACGATGCACCGATCCGGGTCTGCAGCCCGGCCGCGTCCAGGTCGTCGGCCTTCCACCGGAACGTCGTACGCAACCTCTCCAGCGCACCGACCAAGTGCTCGACCTCGCTGCCGGCGAGCGGAGGTTCCCACGGAGTGTCAGTCATAGCGCCACGCTAAACCCGATTCCGGACGATCCCCTTCCGGAACTATTGTCGACAATCATGATGCTCTGCCTCGAGTTGACGTCGCCGACCCAACTCGTCCCCGGCAGCCCGCCACCCGCCCCACTGGCTCTCGATGCGGTACGCGCGGACGCCGCGCCCCTGATCCGCACCCTCTACAACCGCATCTGGGACCCGATCGGCCCAAGCGGCCGAAGCACCTGGACCGAAGCACAATGGACTGCAGAGCTGACGTTGCCAGGAATCCATACCTGGCTGGCCGTGGTGACCGACGAGGTAGCGGGCTTCGTCGAACTCTCAGCCGAACCATCCGGCGACGTCGGCATCGTCGTCTTCGGTCTGGTCCCCGAGTACCAATCCAAAGGTTTCGGCGGCGCGCTCCTCACCCTCGCCACCCAAACCGCCTGGCACCTCAACACCCCCACGACTCGCGTCTACCTCCACACCAACCCCCACGAGCACCCCCACACCCTCCCCAACTACCAGTCCCGCGGCTTCCGAATCGTCGAACCCAAGCCCGGACAATGAGCCTCTATGCTCGGCGGATGCAGGAGTACGCCGGAGTGATCGCGCAGTACGACGGCAAGATCGCCTTGATCCGAGACCACTACGAAGCCTGGGACCAGCCGTACTGGAACTTGCCGAGTGGTGGTGTCGAACCAGGCGAGTCACCCCCAGCCGGCGCGATCCGTGAACTCCGCGAAGAGACCGGCCTGCACACCACAAACGAAGCTCTCCGCCTCGTCTGGACGACCACAGTCACCAGGACCGGCGAGACCCTGTCCCAGTCCTGGAACTACGTAGCCGCAGTGACGGATCCGACGCTCCAGATAGACGATCCCGATGGCACCGTGACTGACGCGGCCTGGTTCTCACCACAGGACGCCGTACGACTCCTCCATCAGATGCCCTACCCACCCATCGCGGTCCCCGCCCTCGCCTACCTACACACAGCAGCCCACGCCACCTGGACCTTCACCCTGTCGGGCACCACTGACTGGACCTGGCTGTCAGACCCGCTCCGCTAAACGTGCACAGGCGTGCATCGCGCGCCGTTGTTCCAGCCGGGGAGTTCGAAGGCCCAACCGGTCAAAAGTTTGGCTCCGCGCATGTCGGCTACCGCCAGCAGTTCGAAGAGCAGGTCCTCGGACCAGGCTGGGGCGACGCGGCCCCTACTGAGTAGGCGCCGCCTCGATCACAAAGACGTCGCTGGCGGTTGCGAATGTGCGGGTGAGGTCGAATCCGGAGGCCGACAGCAGCGAGCGGTACTCGTCGGTCGTGCGTTCCTGGCCGCCCGCGACCACGAGCATGGTGAGGTCGGAGAGCGCCGTACGAACAGGATCTGGAGACAGGTCGAGCAGTTGTTCCACCAACAGCAGGCGCCCGCTCGCCGACATCGCGCGGCGGCAGGTGCGCAGGATCTCGACCGACTCCGCGTCCGACCAGTCGTGGATCACGGCCTTGAGGACGTAGACGTCACCGCCGGCTGGAACAGCTTCGAAGAAACTGCCACCGATGACCTTGCAGCGCTGCGCCACCCCGGCCGCCGCCAGCAACTGGTGCGCGCCGGCCGCGACGTCAGGGCGGTCGAACAACACCCCTTCGACCGAGGGGTACCGCGACAGAACGGCCGACAGCAGCAGTCCTCGACCGCCGCCGACGTCCACGACCGTGCCGAACCGGCCGAAGTCGTAGGCATCGACAACTGCGTCGGCCACCGCCCGGGACAATGCCGTCATCGCGTCGTCGAAGACGTTCTGCTCGTCGGGATGCTCGGCCAGGTAGCCCCAGAGCGACATTCCGTGCACAGCCGCGAACCCGGTCTCGCCCGTGCGAACGCTGTGCTCCAGCGAGGCATACGCCTGCCAGTGGAACGGCCGCCCGACGAAGCGCGCCCAGCCGGCCACCGAACGCGGCGCATCGTTCCGGAAGGCGTCACCGAGCTCGGTGTTCGCGAACCTGTCGTCGCCGGTGTCGACGTACAGGCCGACAGCGACCAGGCCCCGCATCAGGCGGCGCAGAGAACGTGCATCCGTTCGCGTGGCGTCGGCGAGCTCAGCCACGCTCCTCGGGCCATCAGCGAGCAGATCGCTCAGCCCCAGCGTCGCGGCAACATGCACCGCCTGCGAGACCTGATATCCGGTGATCAGGCGATGCAACTCTCGAAAGGCATCCATGAGTCATTGTGCTGCCGGAGGTCGCTGCGTTCGAGGGGCACGGGCAGATTGCTAGGTCTGCGTCTGATCCGCCAGCATCTCGAGGTACTCGGCCAGACGGGGTTCGACCGGGACACGTGCGAGCCGTGGCTGCGCGTCTTCGAGGATCCAGTGCTTGATGTCCGTCGTGATGTCGATCGTTTCGGACCAGCCGACCTTCAGCTCGCCGCCGAGCAGCTCGCCCGCCCACCAAAGACAGAGGTCCGCGGCGTGCAGGTCCGCGGGACCTGACGGCTGTGCGTTCCACACCTCGAGCCAATGGACGAGCGGTACGGGCGTCGTCGCGAGGAAGCTGAGTACGACGCGAGCCTCCGGCTTACGTGGGTACGACGCGAGCGTCGCCTCCCACCAAACGTTGCCCACCGCAAGCATCGCCGTACGCTCATCCTCGGCCCACGTACTCCAGCACCCCGCTTCGGCGAGACGCGCCGCGATCAGCTCCTCGTCGACGTGCAGGTCGTCATGCACCATCAGCGCCATGATCCGAGGCGTCAACTTCCTGTACAGGTTGGCGAAGTCACCGAAATGGTCCGGCACCTCGGCCGCGACCCCGGGCACCAAGTCTGACGGTATCGCCGCAACCGGGCCGGCGAGCGCAGCCGCGTCCTGCTCGCTGTAGCAGTAGCCGCAGTAGTCATTCAGATCAGCCGTGACACCGTCCAGTACGTCGGCCAACCGCACCAGTGCGGCGTCGACGGCGGCATCCTGTCCCCCACGCATCGTCATGCTGAGATCATCCCGGCCACCTGCCACTCCCGCCAACGCAATATGCCACCGCGAGCTGACGGTCACCGCGGATCAGGGTTGGGGTTGGAGGCCGTTGAGGATGCGGGTGAGGCCCCAGAGGAACTGTTCGGTGGTGAGGTCCTTCGCCATGGTACCGACCGCTTCTGTCGTGCGCGGGTAGGTCTTGGCGGAGATGATGTCGAGGGCGGCGCGCCGGTCGGTGACGCGGTCGGCTTCTGTCGGTGCAGTGTGGTGGTCGAGTTCGGCGACTTCGAGGGCGATGGCGCCGAAGATGTAGACCAGCAGCACGTACGAGGCACGAGCGGCGTCATCGGGTGTGGAGCCGGCGTCGGCGAGGACCTCGCTGAGGGACTCGCGCAAGGCCAGGGCGTTGGGTCCGTCCATGGGTCCGCCGAGGATGAGATGTACGGCGCCGGGGTGTGCGACGAGGTGCGTTCGGAGCTCGAGCCCGAGCGCCTCAACGCGCTGACGCCATGGCAGCCGACGGTCGACGAACCGGTCGTGGTTGACGTCGCCGAGGAATCGCTCGACCAGCGCCCGGAGCACCGCGGCCTTGCTGGGGAAGTAGGTGTACACGGCATTGGGTGCGATCCCGACCTGAGCGGCGATGCCCCGGATCGAGACCGCGGTCGCTCCGCCGGCGTCCAGCTGCGACAGGGCGGCATCGAGAATCGCGTGCTCTGTGACCGCCCGCGGCCGACCGGTTCGCCGGCCTATCGGTATCGCCATCGACGAGGACCTCCGCCCCTTGACTGTTTCTGTACACCGTCCATATTATGTACGGAGTACAAAAAGGCCCGGTCACCGGGTCTCACCTTTGGCAGTCGGGGACGGGGCAGGACCACCGAGGGTCCGATCGTCCTGGGGACCTGGTGGGGGAAAACGCCGGTCCCGCTCGCTGAGGGGACTGTCCAGCATGACAAAACTGGATGCATCACAGACGCACCAATCAAGCACCGACCTCACCGCTTCCCGCGCACCACTTGCCCGGCTGGCAGGTCCGCTCGCCTTGGCCGCCGGATCCCTGATGGTCCTGGTCGAACTGGTGATCTTCCCGATCGTCGATCGCGACGATCATGTGGGTACGTCGACCAACACCGTGTACCGGGTCAGCGGCGTGGTGTACTTCGTCGCCTTCTGTCTGCTGCTGCTCGCCGTGGTCGCGGCGTACGGATGGCAGGCTCGCAAGGCAGGCCGGTTCGGCGTCGTGGGCGTGATCGCCGCGATGGTGGGCACGATGTTCCTCGCCGGTGATCTGTGGTTCGAGACGTTCTACGTCACCTACGTCGCCGACATCGCACCTGAGGTTCTCGACGCCGATCCGTCAGGTCTGATCGTGATCGGCGCCGTTTCGAGCTACCTGCTGTTCGCGATCGGCTGGGCCTTGTTCGGCATCTCGAGCCTTCGGGCCGGTGTCTTCCCACGCGCCATCTGCGTAGCCATCGTGATCGGCGGACTGCTCGGCTTCCAGGCGTTGCTGCCGCCGTTCGGTATCCCGCTCGGATTGGCGATGATCTGGCTGGGCGTCTGGATGATCAGGACACCCGCACCGGCCGATGTCACGGAGGCCGTCTCATGACCACGACCCCGGCTACCCCGATCCCCGCTCCTCCCACTGCACCGGTACGCCGCTCTTGGAGCGCCTGGCGCACGGTGCTGGTCATCATCGGCTCCATGTTCGTCATGCTCGGCGGCAGCCTGATGATCGGCGGCGGGATCGGACTGTGGGCCCACGAGCAACGCGACGCCGACGGCTATCACACCGCCGGCCCCGAACGCATCACCACCGACACCTTCGCTTTGTCCGCTCCGGCACTCGACGTCAACATCGCCGGCCCCGATGCGATCTTTGCCAATGACCTGCTCGGCGACGTCCGGATCAGGATCGAGTCGAGGAACCCGCAGACACCGCTGTTCATCGGCGTCGGCCCGTCCGCCGACGTAGCCAGGTATCTCGACGGCGTGGGCCACACCGAGATCGCGGACCTCGACGTCGACCCGTTCAAGGTCACCTACGTGCCACGGCCGGGCGGTCAGCCAACAGCCGATCCCGCCGCGCAAACCTTCTGGGTTGCCTCGGACACCGGAACCGGCCCACGTACCCTCGGCTGGGACGTTGCCGACGGCAACTGGTCGGTCGTCGTCATGAACGCCGACGGATCACCGGGTGTCGACGCCGACGTCAGCGTCGGCGGCGAACTTCCGATCATCCAGCCCATCGCCATCGCCGCGTTGGTCGTGGGCGGCGTACTACTGATGATCGGAATCGCGATCATCATTGTCACCGTTTCAACCCGGCGCAAGGACCGCCAACCGGTGCAGACCGCACCCGGCCACGTCCCGTCGCCATAGACGCTCCTGACTGGGTGGCCGACCCGCTTCGGCCACCCACCCGTTGCCCTCGGCAGGCCGTCGTACACAAGCGAACCGCGGCCTGCCCTGGATGACAACTGGCCGGCAGTCCGCTACACGACCTACCGGTAGCCGCGTTTGAGCAGGTAGTTGGCTCCTGCCTCGAAGTCCTCGGGACTGAGCATTTCGAACCCGAAGGCGTCGGCGAGCCGGTTGGTCGTGTTGAAGGCGGCGCAGACCGCCAGCGCGTCCTGGACCTGCTCGGGTGAGACGCCGGTGGCCAGCACGTCCCGCATGTCCTCGGCGCCGACCTTCCCCTCCCGGGTCAGCTTGCCGAGCATCCGCAGAGTTGCCCGCAGCGGCTCTGCTACGGGGGCCGAGTCCAGGTCGGCCAGCGCCGCCGTTACCTGTGGCCCGTCCTGGTACGCCTGACTTGCGGTCGCGGTGTGCGCGCTGACGCAGAACGCGGACTCGTTCACCGTGGAGACGTACGCCGCCATCAGCTCCCGGTCGCCCACCGACCAGGCGGACGGCCCGCGCATCGCCTCGTGGGTGAACTCCTTGGCCCGGGTGCCGTAGAAATCGGGCCGGTAGAAGACCAGCTTGGCGGCGTCCGGTACCGGGTGCCGGGAGAACAGCCGGATGAGCCCGAACAGCAGTTTGGTCCCTGCGCCGTACCCGTTGTTGAGGATGTCAAGTCGCACGATCCGGCCTCCCCTCGGCGGTCGCTTCGGCCAGGGCGGCCAGCCCCGCCTCATACAGCCGGGCGGACTGGCCGACCGCGGCGCAGACCACCAGCTCGAAAAGCTGATCCTCCGTGCAGCCCGACGCCTTCGCCGCAGCCAAGTCCTCGGCGGTGACCTGCGCCGGCCTGTCGGCGACCTTGCCGATCAGCGCGTCCAACGGCGGGGAGAGACCGTCGTTGCTGAAGGCCCGCGCTCGATCCTCCGCAGACGCTCTGCCCTCCCCGTTCAGCACGCGATCTACCAGGGCCAGGTGCGCTGCCCGCTTCTTGTCCTCGTCCGCCACGGCACCCTCCTTCGCAGTCTGGGCTTCTACCCTCATGTATACGACGATCGGCGTACCGCTGAACACGACACCCATCCAAGGAAGCCCAACCACAGATATGCACCCGCAGGCCGAGCAGATACGTTCCTGGCGGTTCGTCTGGTACATAGTCGTGCACATCGATCCACAGGTTCCGTGAGCAAACGTCCACCTAAGGAGAGATTCATGCCGGGTTCGACAGGCGGCGTCCTCGTCCACATCAACCCGATCCTGAACGTCTCCGACCTCCAGGCCAGCATCACGTTCTACACAGAGGTCCTCGACTTCGAACTCCTGGACACCTTCGGAGATCCAGCCGACTTCGCCATCATCCGCTGGGACCAAGAGGAGATCTATCTCTGCGAGAACGGCCAGGGACAACCCGGTACGTGGCTTGCGCTGTTCGTCAGCGAGCCTGCCGCGCTGTACGAGCACCTCGTCATCAATGACGCCAAGATCCTGATGCCCTACGCGGCCGACGGTGGCGAGTTCCGCGTCGCCGACCCAGACGGCCACGTGCTCCGAGTGTTTTCGGGCGCCCCAGAGGAGTAGCCGACCTGCTCGGGGCCAGCGATCAGGCGGCACGTCCAGCCTGTCGGTCCACCGTTGTCCACGGCGGTCCAGCACCTTGTTAGCAGGTTCGCCAGTTTTGGAAGTGCGGCCGGCCGCCTAGCGTGATCTCCACACCTGAAACCGATGTCCACAACACCCCCTGAGTGACCACCGACGGCCGGTGAGGGCACGATGCACGCCCCGGTCGTTCGAACTCAGGGGACCAGTCACGGTGTCTTCGTTGGAAGTGACATCCACAATCGGACCTCATCGAAGACGAGACCATCGTGATCGTGGAAGCCGCCGGGCAGCTGCCCCCACACCTGGAACCCGAGACCGACGTACGCCTTCTCGGCATGAGTGCCGCCGCGACAGCTGACCTCAAGGATCGAGCAACCCCAGTCGCCGGCATGCCTGCTTGCAGCGTCCACGATCCTTCGAGCGAGCCCGGTCCCACGAGCGACGGGAAGAATGACAAAGCCGCCCAGTTCAGCCCGATGCCTGCACATCCGATGCTTCAGCCGCTTCACCGTGGTCATGCCGACAACTCCTCCGCCCTGCGCGACGGCGACGAGAAAGCGCGACTCGTCGCCGTGCTCCTCGTCGGTTGCCGACATGACCAGTTCGGCGGTCTCCTCAATGGTGAGCCCGCACAGCCGGTTTCGGTGAAGGCTCTCAATGTCGCTCTCACGAACGGGCCGGATCAACATTGCGCCGACGATAGTTGCGCTCCCCCAAGCGTGGCCAAGGACTTTCCCCCGGCAGCTGGGGGTTTGGGTGGAGTCACCTGTCGGAATCGAACCGGCGACCTTCTCATTACGAGTCCGCTTCCGTGAGCGTCCACTCGCCGACGACCCCCGATCCTGAGCGCCAATTGTGCCCAGTGGTCGAGGGTCGTTGACGGCTGTTCAGGGCCGTCCGGGGCCTCTCGGGGGCCTCGCTGTCCGCGAGATTCAAAGTTGCCCCTGCCCTGTTCACCCCGATTTACCGGCTCATCGAAGTTACGTGAGGTTGCCGGTCGGTGTCCTGAGTGGATCCGTCGTGCGCAATCGGTGCTTACAGGACCTGCGCCGCCGGCTGTACGATCCTTCGACCACACTCGTCGCCAAGGACGCCGTCACAACGGTCGTGGGTCAGTTTCAGGTGAAATACTAGTCTCATCGAGCGGTCGACGATTTAGCCAGGGAAAGGCATTATGAAGCTTCTCCTCACGGACTCAGGCATCAAGAACCCGAGCATCCACGACGCGTTGGTCGACCTGCTGGGCAAACCGATTGCCGAGTGCAACGCTCTCTGCATTCCCACCGCGTTGTACGCCCAGCCCGGCGGCGCTGGCCAGGCATGGAAGCTGATCAGCGGACAACAACCCCTCTGCCCCATGACCGAACTGGGTTGGAAGTCCCTGGGAGTGCTGGAGCTCACCGCGCTGCCCAGCATCGATGAAGAGGTCTGGGTTCCCCTGGTTCAGGAGACTGACGCCCTGCTGGTGGGAGGCGGCGATCCCATGTACCTGTGCTACTGGATGCGGCAATCCGGACTGGCAGACCTCTTGCCGTCGCTGCGCGCAGTCTACGTGGGATTGAGCGCCGGGAGCATGGTGATGACCCCCAGCATCGGGGAGAGGTTCGTTCGCTGGAGCCCGCCCGGTGGTGGCGACAAAACGCTGGGCATAGTCGATTTCTCGATGTTTCCGCACCTGGACTACCCGGGTTTCCTGGACAACACCATGGCCAGCGCCGAGAAATGGGCCGCCACCATGCCGGTGCGGGCGTACGCGACAGACGATCAGACCGCCCTCAAAGTGATCGATGGAAACGTCGAAGTCGTCTCCGAGGGGCACTGGAAGCTGTTTACCCGCTAACGCCCGATGTCGCAGCGCATCTCCGCACCCCCCTCCGACCTATGCCGGCCGATTCAACCCCGTCATCCCGGAGTCGTGAGGCCCCGACCGGAGGCAATGTCGTTGGCTCTGGTGAAGAACTCGAAGGGCGGGCCCGGCCGGTGAACGGCCGGAGGCCGTATGCGCACGGCCGGGCCGCGCGCCGAAGGCGCGCCTTGATCCATAAAGCCAAACTCGGCAGAGACCCGTAGAGGTGTCCTGTCCTGTGACGGCTGATGCTTGACAGTCGTGTGCCAGCTGATGGTTGTCATCGGCATGACCGCGCCATCCTATCTGCGGCATGTCAGGATGCTCCGGTGACGGAGAACCGATTCGTGATTGGTCCGCGGTCGTCCGACGGCTCGTTCCGACTTTTGCGCATGCCGGACGGTCTGGCGCTGAGGGCTCGATCGTGGGATGACGTGTGGGCCCCATGCCCCGAGTTCAACGTCCCCTGGCGTGCCGTCAGTTTCAGTGACTTGCTCATCCGTCAGCAGGTGCTCGACGAGTGGGGAGATCACCCCGATATGCCGTCATGACCGGCAACGCTCGCATCGCGGCATATCCGCGCAGCCCAACCAACCGCCCCACGCTGAAGCGGCTCCCGATGCCCGCTTAGGTCTGCCGCTCCGGCGTCGTCAATGAGTGGCTCCGTCGGTGAACTCATACACGACCCGTTTCGGAACGCCGAGCTCATCGACGAGGACCCTGAGCCGGTGTGCGCCTTCCCCGATCTCAGCAGGAAGTTCCTCGTCGTAGCCCGCGTCCGACAAGATGACCGCACCACTGGTGGTGACGAACTCATCGTCGTAGACACACACCATTTCGTCGGGCTGGTGTCCGACCCACACCTCCGCGACAGCCTCACCATCCACTGCGTGCAACCAGAAGGCGCCACGGCCCGCGCTCTCCTCGGCGTGAGCGAGCCTTACTATCTGCGGCAGTCGCCGATCGCCTCGACGAGCAGTGCCCACGGCCAGGAGATCGATCCCGTATCGCGACGCTGCGATACTCGCGACTGCATGCGTTGCTCGATGCTCTCTGCTTGGGCCATGTCGAATCCGCTCACCACCGCGATCGCGCGCTCGTACGTCGGTCGCCCAACCCACATTCCGAGCCTGTGCTGCACGACGTCGATATCTAACGGCCAGGTCAGTGGTCGAGTGTGAACCTTGGTGCATCTCCCATGGCCCGGTTCTACACCGTCTAGGTCGTGCGGATCGCCTCAGTAGTGCCGGGTCGGTGTCAGGCGAACGCCTGCGGAACCTGGAATGACGCGTGGCAGCGTGGGCAGTTGGAACCGCCGAAGAGATAAGGCAATTTGGCGGCGATGGCAGTTCGCTGGTTGGTCTGTGCGAGCGCGAGCAGTCGGCCTTCAACCGTCGGTGCGGAGGGCTCGAGTGGCGTGACCGCCGTGGGTGCGAGCGAGGCGTCGGCAAAGCTGGCCACCCGGGGCATCGGGCTGTCGAGGTTCAGCAGCAGGTCTTCACCGCAAGACGGGCACTCAAGCAAAGCCTCGCCGTTCGCGAGGCAATCGAGGGTTCGCTGCCATATGCCTCCATCCTCGAAGGCCATGAGTGCTTGCAGTCCGTACACAAAGTCGGTGTCGTCCGATGCATGCCGCAGGTTCCGGGTGGCGACGGTGCGTAGGTCGGCCAGCTCATGCGCGTAGCGCTGGCGAACTACAGCTCTTTCCTCTGGCCCGTCGTTCGAGGCGATGATTGAAGCGGCCAGGTGCAAGGCGGCCACGTACCCACTCGGGTCGTGCTGCTCGCTCATCTGCGCCAGCGTGGGGAGCGCGGCGTAACTCGCACTGTAGACCGTGCCCTGGTGGCACAGCCGCCCCCATAGTTCATCCCAGGGTCCGCCGTCGTCAGCACCCGCTGCCGCGGCCGTCGCAAGGAGAGCAGGCACATGCTCGGCGGATCCATACGCGTCTCGCAATGATGCCCACTCCATCATGCCAGGATTCAATCAGAGCCGAGCACACATCGGCAGCTCCGTGTGTTGCAGCCCGTCGTGTGGCGCGTCCCGCGTGGCAACAAGATGCAAATCTCTGGTCGACTGCTCGGCCTGTGGCTACCCTGCGTGGACTGAACGGGGCCGGCAGCAACCAAGTCGTGTGATCACCATGCACGACGACAAATCCGGGCCGCGGCGCGAACTATCCTGACAGACATGAGCGATCGTCCGGCACGACAGTCTGATGCGGATGCCTAGAACCGTCTTCCTCTCCGGACCGGCCGGCTCCGGCAAGACGACCATTCTCCGATTGAGCCACGACGAGAAGCTCACCACCTGGGGCCGGACCGCAGCGATCGACACCGACCAACTGTTCCTCATGGTCGACCCCCACTGGGACCTCCCGTACGACGACGCCCGCACCGCACTCGTACTGCGCCAGTGTGTGTCGCTCGCGGAATCGTTCTTCGGGGCGGACTACGACAACGTCCTCATCGCGGGCAACACTATTCACGACTCCATCGACCTGAACCCGGTCATCCCAGACCTCCTGCGACTCGGCCGGGTCTTCCACCTCTCCTTGGATCCCTCCAAAGAAGCAGTACTCCGGCGGACGGCCGACGACCCGGACCGATCACCGGCCCACCTCATGAACGACCTCCACCTCCTGCGAGCCAAGCGCTCTCCTTGGTCCGCACCCGTCGACAACTCGACCCTCACCCCGCTGGAAACGCTGCAGAAGATCGCTCACCTAGTCCAGTCGGGCGAGGGAGAGATCCGCGGCCCGCTGCCGGATTTCTAGATGGCGACTGGGGCTCTGCGCCAAGCCCAGTCGATGACGGCAGGGAGGTCCGTGATGGTTGCGCGACCCGTTGCCCATTGGGCAAGGTCCAGGGGTCGACCTCGGGGAGGCGGGGCGGGCGACCGGGGAACAGCCGGACCACGACTCACTAACATACGTCCGGGCGGCGGATCGAACGGCAGCCCAAGGCCAGCTGCGATGTCTCCGGCATGCACGAGTAATTCGATGCACCCCATCCCCGCGAATCCCTCAGGATCCGCTATCCCGCTGCGTCGCTGCTCCTTACCGGCTCACCCTGCCGGCCACTAGGAAAGAACGATGCGGCCGGTTGGTGTGACCACCACCTGTTAGCGTGCGCGGATGGAAGATCTGGGACTCGTGGCTTGGCCGCCTGAGCCGATCAGGACCGAGCGGCTCGTGCTCCGTGAGCCCGAGGCCCGGGACCGTGCGACGTTCATCGAGCTGCTGGCGTCGCCAGAGGTGCACACCTACCTCGGCGGCCCCCGCCCGCGTGACGAGCTTGAGCGCGAGACGCCCGGGACGCCCGAGCGGTGGCCCGGGAGTTTCGTCGTTGATCTCGACGGGGCGATGATCGGCCAGATCCTGCTCAGGAGAGCAACGGAGAACCATCGCCCGGCTGCCGCGGGGACGGCCGATCTCGGCTACCTGTTCCTGCCGCGAGCGTGGGGATTCGGGTACGCCGCCGAGGCGTGCGCGGCCGCACTCGACTGGTTCGACGGCGTCCTTCCCGGCGAGCCGGTGGTGCTCACCACTCAGACCGCCAACGTCGGCTCGATGCGCCTCGCGGCGAAGCTGGGGTTCACCGAGGTAGAGCGATTCCAGGCCTGGGACGCCGAGCAGTGGCTCGGCCTGCGGTCCCCGGTCACGCGGTCCAGTTGAGTTCGTGACGGAACCGCCGGGGAGTACCCGCCCATCCGCGCGCGGCCTGCAACCGCGACTTGCCTGCGCGCACGTCGGGCTGGGTGTGAGCCAGGAGCGGCTGACGCCGGCGGCTGCGGCGATGTTGGCGTAGGTGACCGGTTCGCCGGATGTTCGCCATGCAGTAGGGAAAGCTGACTTCGAGACACGACCTAGTCGGGGCGTCCGGGGAGGTCCATCGCAGCAAGCTGGCGTGGGTCACGTAGAGAGGTGATCTCGACGATCCGCCCATCGACGACCGTGCACGCCAGTACGCCCAGGGGCTTGCCGTTCGCGCCCCAGGCCACGATTCCCGGCTCGCCGTTGACGAGGACCGGCTGCACCGTTGCCCTGACGTAAGCCCCGCGCTGAGCATTTGTCGCCACCTCGGTCGCTCCCAGCTTGACCACCACGCCGTGCGCGGTATGGCTGCGCCACTGCACGTGCGGGTCGAGTATCCGCAGCAGCCCTTCGAAGTCTCCTTCACGGGCCGCCGCGAGAAACGCATCCAGCACCGCCCGCCGCTGCTGCCGTTCGCCGTCCGGGCGAGGTGTGCCCTGGACCTTCCGACGGGCGCGGCTGGCAAGCATCTTGGTGGCGTCGGTGGACTTGCCGATGATCTGACCGACCTCCTCGAACGGCACCGCGAACATATCGTGCAGCACGAGGGCGAGCCGCTCGGCGGGACTGAGGCTGTCGAGCACAACGAGCAGTGCCAGCCCGACCGAATCAGCAAGCAGCGCGTCGTCCTCAGGCGCCGAGACGTTGTCCTCGGTCACGACGAACTCGGGCAACCCGTCGTCGTGTGACGCCACCGGCCGGGCCTTGCGTGAGCGCAGCATGTCGATGCACACCCGGCCGACCACGGTGGTCAGCCAGCCGGCCAGGTTGTCGATCGAGGCCGCGTCCTGGCGCGCGAGCCGCAGCCACGCCTCCTGTACGGCGTCCTCGGCGTCCGCCCGCGAGCCGAGCATCCGGTAGGCCATCGCCACCAGTCGCTCGCGCTCCTCCATGAACGCTTCCGCGACGGCGTTCTCCCGGTCCGATCCAGTCATCTGTTACCTCCCACCGACAAGTTCCGTCATGGGTGATGACGGGCCCGGAAGGGCCAAGGTAACCAACAAGGAGAAACGCATGAATCTCGCTCTGTGGATCGTCGCCGGCCTGCTGGCTGCCGTCTTTGTCTTCGCGGGCGCCAACAAGCTGTTCATCCCGTACGAGAAGCTGGCCAAGGCTCCCGGTGGAGGCTGGGTCAACAACTTCAGCCCCGGCTTCGTCAAGGCACTCGGAACCGTCGAGATCCTGGGCGCCATCGGCCTGATCGTACCGGCCGCCCTCGACATCGTTCCGGTCCTCGCACCGCTGGCCGCCGTCGGACTGGCGACGATCATGGTGGGCGCGGCGATCGTCACCTCCCGTCGTCACGAGCGCGCGCACGCGGTGCTGAACCTCGCGTACTTGGCCCTCGCGGTCTTTGTGGCGATCGGCCGCTTCGGCCCCGAGTCCTTCAGTTGACCGCGCGTGACGAGTTGCAGCCGCTCTACGCGGTGTCACGGAGAAGGGTGTGGAGCGGTCGGATGTGGTCGTCAGGCTCATAACGCCTACGCGTGTGTTCCCGGCCAGGTCGGATAGTTGGTGAACCTGGTCCGCTGGGCTACTCCGAGCCGGTGGCAGGGGCGATGAACTCCGCGAACAGGGGATGCATGCCATCTGCGTCGGGGCCGAACGGCGGAGGTCCCGTGAAACTTCTGCCGATAGCCTGTCGGATCGAACGGACGCCGTTCGTAGCGTAGGTAGAGGCGGACAGCGGGTCCGCTCGAGCCGAAGGAGCAGACATGCCCGAGTACCTCATCTACTTCAACCAACAGTGGGTGGGTGACCACACCGAGGAGTGGTTCCGCGGGCGCGGGCCACTCGCCAGGGCGGTCGTGGACGAGATGAAGGCTGCCGGCGTGTACGTCTTTGCCGGAGGGCTGGAAGAGGAGGATGGCCCGGTCTACAGCGCCGACCCCACCAGTGGCGACGTAGTGATCACCGACGGACCATACGTCGAGACCAAGGAGTTTCTGGGCGGGTTCGGTCTGGTGGACGTAGCCGATGACGAGGCCGCCAAGATGTGGGCGGGCAAGGTCGCGGAGGCATGCGGTTGGCCGCACGAGGTTCGCCGCTTCAAGCCGCAGCCTCGGGCCGAGTGACTCCATCGCCGTGCTCGTCCAGACGGTGAGGAACATCGGCGCGGCTCTCTTACCACCTGACGCCTAATGGTCGACCGCGACCTCATCGTGGAGCTGCAGCCGTTCCACGATGAGGTCGCGGAATGCTCGGAACTCGATCCTTCTGGACAGTTTGATCGGCGGCCAACGCCTCGCCTGGTCATCGGCTGCTCCGTGCGTTGGCCCAGACTCCTCAGGTGGTCGCCAGGCTCCTAGGCTGTTGCGGATCAGTTGGCGGACAGGTGTCGCGGATCTGTTGGCGGATCACATGGGCTACCGGTCTGGCGCTAGGCGCCCTTCGAGCACAGAGGTACCCATGTCGGCAGAGCTTCGCGCGGCAGCGATCGACGTCCTCTGCTCGCCCTGCCTGCACCGAAACACTCCTCTCAAGGAGCACCATGACCGAGAACAGCACCCACGGCCGCCGGGTGGTCGCCAACATCGGCCTCACCCTGGACGGTTGCTATCAAGGGCCCGGAGGTCGCTGGGACCACGGGGCGATCGCCTCGTACGCGAGGGATTCCGACGTCGCCGGCGACCAGATGGTGCAGAGCATCCAGACGGCGACCGCCGTCGTGCTTGGCCGTGTCAACGCCGAGCACTTCTTTGAGGTATGGCCCCCCGTGATCGGCATGCAAGGCGCCGACCCACGCGATGAGGCGTACGCCAGATGGCTCGTCTCAGTGGAGAAGGTAGTGCTGTCCTCCACGCTCTCGGAGTTTCCGTGGGACGGCAGTCGGGTCGTCAACGCCCCGGCCGCCGACGTGATCGCTGACCTCAAGGCCAGCGGCGAGGGCGACATCCTGATCAGCCACAGCGCCAGCGTGATCAAGGCGCTTCTTTCGGCGGAGGCCGTTGACCGGCTCAACCTCATCGTCACCCCCGAGATCGTCGGCGGCCCATACCGGCTGTTCGACGAGGGACTGCCGGGATCGAAGTGGAAACTCGTCAGCCACGAAACCGAGGACCAGGGCGTGGTCGGCTTGACCTACGACCGGATCCACTGATGCCTCGTCCCACGGCCTCGCTACGGCTACAGCCTCGATCGACAGGACCCGAATCCCAAAATTCGGCCTTCGGGCCGGCCGGCACGGTCTCACGCAGGTACATCCGATCTTTGGTGATCGGGTCACTGCCGGCGTAGAGCGAGACCCTCCTCCGACTGATCGTCCGCTACTCGAAGGCCGGCCTCTGGCCTAGTACGATCCACGTCGCGGCCTGCTGGGACCTGCAACTTCGATATGTTTGACCGACTTGCCGATTCTCGCACCCCAGAATCGGCGAGACGACTCCCTCTTGCCTCGAAGGGATCGACCACGCGAATGGCCGAGAGGGCTGAATGGTATGCGGGCACTACTCCTGAGCGGCGCGCTGGCGACGGTCTGCTCGCTGCTGGGGACCCGGATCGCAATCGGATGGTTCGCCCGTCACGGCTTCGGCCAGCCGATCAGGCACGACGGACCGACGACACATCATGTCAAGCGAGGTACGCCGACCATGGGCGGTCTCGTGATCCTGCTGAGTGCCACTGCGGCATATCTGACGGCAACGATCTTGACCGGCGGGTGGCCGAGTGCCAGCGCTTGGCTCCTGATGTTGCTGTTCTTCGGCTGCGGGGTAGTGGGGTTCCTCGACGACTTCATCAAGGTCTACACCCAGAACAACCAGGGTCTGAGTAGTCGGGCCAAGATGGCGGGTCAGACGCTGGTCGCGCTTGTCTTCGGGGTCCTGTCCACGCAATTCTTCGCCGACGAGCGCGGTGTCAAGCCGGCGTCGCAGTACATCTCCACCACTCATGACTGGGGGATCAAGCTGCCCCTGATCGTGGTCCTGCTGGTGATCTGGTTCCTCGTCACCGCGACCTCCAATGGCGCCAACCTCACTGATGGTGCCGACGGGCTGCTCGCTGGCGCCTCGGCGTTGATCTTCGGCGCGTACACCATCGTGAATATCTGGCAGAACAACCAGCTGTGCGACTCCTCGCGGCCCACTGTGGTGGAGTCACAGTGCTACCAGGTACGCGACCCTCTCGACCTCGCGGTCTTCGCAGCCGCCATCGCTGCCGCCTGTATCGGCTTCCTTTGGTGGAACGCCAAGCCCGCACGGATCATCATGGGCGATGTCGGCTCCCTCGCCATCGGTGGCGCGTTGGCCGGGCTGGCGATCATGTCTCGTACCGAGCTCCTGATGGCCGTCGTCGCCGGACTGTTCGTGCTCGAGACCATGTCCGTGCTACTGCAGATGATCGGCTTCAAGCTGACCAAGCGACTGACGGGCACGGGGCGTCGCATCTTCCGAATCGCTCCCATTCACCATCACTTCGAACACCTGGGATGGGACGAGGTCACCGTCGTGATCCGCTTCTGGATCGTCGCCGGGATCTTCGTCGCGACCGGGCTCGGGATCTTCTATGCCTCATGGCTGGCCTGAGCCAAGATCAATTGAGCCGGACGGCAAGGTCTCGATCTGGCCCGGAGTCCGCCTCGGCAAGCCCGGCTCCGATCGCCTTGCACATCACGTTGGTTCGTCCGGCTTGCGCATCGTCCATTCGAGCGGCAGCGCCGCGAACCACATCACGTCGCAGCGCTCGCCCTGCCATACGCTGTGTGCGCGCATCGTTCCCTCGTGCACGAACCCCGCTCGGCGGGCCACCGCAGCTGACGCTTCATTGTCCGCCTCGACCGTCAGGAAGGCGCGAGCTGCGCCGAGCTCGAACAACCACCGTGTGAGCAGAACCACCGCCCGAGTCGCGTACCCGCGCCCTCGCGCGTTCGGCCCGATCCAGTAGCCGAACTGCGCTACGTCTGCCTTCGACCAGTCATCGACGCCGCAGCAGCCGACCAGGCCACCAGAGGCTGCCTCCGTGATGGCGAATGCAACACCAGATGGTGGCTCCGCCGCGACGAACGCCCGCCAGCTCGACGCGAACTCGTCGATGGTCGCTTCAGCGTCTTCGATCGAGAGCGGCGGAGCCGGTCGTCCGAGTCGGTCGTGGGCCCCGTTGTAGCGTCGGATCGCTGGATCGGCGAATGCTTCCGCCATGAACCCGGCGTCATCTCTCGACCAAGGCCGGAGAGTGACCACGCCATCCGATAGCGACACGACCGGAACGTCGGCATCCGCTTCGCGCACGTCTACCAACTCCTTCCGTTCCAGTTTGACCCTGCACAGATCGAACCCGGAGTTTACCGTCGAGCCTCAACAGCCGCCTCGGCGTGGCTCGGCTCCGACCCGAAGGTCGTTCAGGGGGCACCGAAGGCGATCGAGGCGGGAACGAAGAACCCCGGGCGAGGAAACTGGGTCCTGATCTGGGGGTTTGGGTGGAGCCGCCTGTCGGAATCGAACTGACGACCTTCTCGTTACGAGGAGGAACGACAGCGTCACATCCGCTCTCTACCAGCGGTTTGATCAGCAACTGCCGCTCTCAGCGGGCGCGAGATTCCCCATGCGTATCCGCCAATTCGTGCCACGAGTGCTGCCACGCAGCACGCCCCACAGTGCACCCAAACCTGCCATGGTGTGAGCGCCCCAGGCGTCACCCGCCGCGGAACTGTCAGTCGACTACGCGGCGACCGATCTGCAGCCGTACGCAACTGCCGCGAGCGGATCAGGGACCAAGTCCATCCGCCTTCATGGCCGACTTGAGATAGGCGATAACGCCGTCGTGTGTGGGCGTCCTTGACCACTCCGAGCGCGAGGCTTTGACGGCCCATTCCAGAGGAGTCTCGCCAGCAGTGTCAGATCGCGCCGTCAGATCAGCGCCCCTCTCCACCAGCTTGCGAACCTGTTCGAGGTCTCCGCGCCATGCAGAAATGTGAAGCGACGTAGCCGGCCACGGTGGACGCTCCAGCGCCTGCTCAAACGCCTCGCGAGTGTGGACGGGTTCGCCGTGGGAGATGATCACACGCTCGAACGGAAGGTCCAGCATCGCCCGCAGGTCAGGCAGGGCACGCTCCTCGTGAGTGGGTGACATCCACACCCGCAACGATCCAGCTCGCTCCGTCATGCTGTCGCCGAACACCAGAGTCTTGTGTTCGGGAAGGTACAGCGGCGTCTCGTGCCACCCGCGTGGATCCCGGAAAGGCATCAGGCCTCCCGGCAGCTCCTGACCGGGCTGGATCTTCTGTACGTCGGTCTCGGGCGGGCCACCTTTCTCGATCATCTCCGGATCGAAGGCGTTCGGGCCGAAGGCGCGGCATCCATAGCGCTGAACCAGCGCATCGACGCTCCAGGTCGTCCGATCGCCCCAGCTCTCGCGCAGGTGATCGCCAATCAGTACCGCGACCGCGGTGGGCGGTCTGTCGGCGAAGCGATCCCACACCTGGGTCGCCTGCTCCGGTGGGAGCAGCGGGTCGAGTACCCACCTCTCGGCGCCCGCGTCCACGCAGACGCTCGTCACCACTTCCTGCCAGTCGTGGCCCTCGCTCCAGTTCGGATGCTCGAGTCGCCAGATCCAAAGACCCGGCGCGAGGTCGATGACGTCCACAGTCGGCGAGCTTTGCGGATCCATCGCATCACTCCTTCGCTTCTGGACCTGTCGGATAGCCAGCAGCGGCTGTGTTGCAAGTCCTACCGGACACCCTTGCATCTAGCGATGCCGCGCACCTCAACGTATGCCTGACCGCGCGTCGCGGCAGATCACGACGTTTGCGGGAACCATGTTGTCGGTGGTCGGTGAAATAGTCGGGCCGTCGAGGTGGTGGGTGCCTGGCGGTGGTCGGTCTTTCGGCGCGATCGCGTACAGGAGGCGAAGGCGCCAGCATCCGACGACGGTATCGAGGAGTTCATCTTCGTGCTGAACGCGTAGGCCTGCGCAGCACGGCGCCCGGCGAGCCTCGGTCGACGCCAACGCGCTGTCATCGGCATGACCGCGCTTCCCTCTCGGCGGCATGAGAGTGCATTCGCGTCTAGTGTGCCGCCATGGTCGCCCAGATTCCGATCTCAGTCGCTGTACTTGTGCGCGACGGTCTCGTGCTCCTTGTGCATCGCCATCCATCGCGTCGGTGGTATCCCGACTGCTGGAGCTTCTCCGCCGGCGGACATGTCGAGTCGGGCGAGTTGCCTCACCAGGCCGTCAGTCGGGAATGCCTCGAAGAACTCGGTGTCCACGTCCACGACCCCCTACCCATCCCGATGACGGTCAGCGACCCGACCCTCGACATACACGCGTTCCTCATGACGCGCTGGGACGGAGAACCTGTCAACGCCGCACCCGAGGAGCATGACGATCTTCGCTGGTTCCGGCCCAGTGATCTCGCGGACTTGAAGATGGCCCACCCGGAGAGCCTGTCGAGCATCCTGAGCGCCGTCCAGGTCGCAACCGATTAGCCACTACGAACCCGTCCGCCCGATCGTCGAATCACAGTGAATCTGCTCGCGAGCTCCGGCGTAAGGGGCCCTTCCTCGCGCCGCTTGTCGTGCCGTTCGCCGCTCGCGTCCAAGAGAAGTTCACCGATCAGGCGGCCGGTCGACTCGCTTAGCGGCTTGCAGACGTGCGGCCTACAGCGCTCATCGCAGTCGTGCCGTTGAGTCGTCCGGTGCTGGACCTGGGGTCGACCGTTGCAATGGTCACGGCACCGTCGCAGCTCCGAGTAGAAGGAATCTGTGACGCGAGCGTCCACAGCGCGCAGTCTGCCGACCGATGCACGGAATGATGTGCTTCTCCGCCTGACTGCGGTAGTTCTTGCGGGTCTTGAACCCAAACTTGGCGTCGTCGAGGTGCTGGTTGATCAGTTGCTGCACGGTCGCATCCGTGCGCGGATGCCGCTGGGCACGTACTTGGGCGACGAACTCCCCGCTCGACCTCTCTCCTCTGGTCTGGGCAGGGTGGCACGCGCTCATGAGCGCAGACCCATTCCCCCTCGGGCTTCCTCGGCGGACGCTAGGTCTGACGTTCCGGGGCGCGGTCTGAGGACGTCGGGGTGGTGACCACCGGACTGCCCGGCCCTGCGTCACCCGCGCGTGGGCATCGTCGGCGCGGACATCGGATGCGGTTCACGCTCCCCGACACCGGCGACCTGGTGGGCGGCTAGCGCCCAGCCCCACATGAGCGGCAGGAGCGCGTTGCCCATTGACGTCACCTCCGTGATCGCGAAGAACAATGGCAGGAACAGGATCAGCAGCCAGGCCGTCGTTCGCGGCCGGAATCCGCTGCGGACCAGCATGATTCCCAGTACGGCGCCGCCGAGCGCGATGAGCGCCAGGGCCACCAGTCCGGCCCCGAAGAACTGCGCTGTCCATGGCGTGTAGTAGTCGCCGGCGACCGAGAGCGTCAGGATCGCGTAGGCCGCGAGTTGGATCCTCCAGGCCCACTTCTCGGCGCCCTTTGGTTGGCGGCGCCGGTAGACCAGGTAGGCCGCGGCGGCGAAGGCGACGCAGACCGGCAGCCAGATCTTGCCGTAGGTCCAGTAGACGAAGTACGGGTCTGACCAGTCGAGCAGCGGCCGCAGCGCGTCCATCGCGGGCATGGCCCAGGCACGGGTGAGCGGATACTCGAGGTCCTCGGGGTGGCTGTTGATCCGGGCCAGCGCGTGCAGCTGACCGGCGACTGTGCCGAAGGCGGCCATCGCCCAGGCGGCGAGGCTGATCCGGCGCGCCATGGTCGGAGCGATGTTGGTTGCTGTGTGGTGCATGTTCGTCCTCCCTCTGTTGGCCGGTTCGCCCGACCTCACTTGCGAACGTACGGACCAGGGCCGCTCGCAGTCGTCGTGCGTGCGCAGGACTCCCGGTGGACCGGAGCAGGATCTTCGAGTCCTCCGCAGGTAGGACGTAAGGCAACGTCTCGGGGCGTACCGTCTCAGTCGTGAGCCGCCGAAACTGGGCCTTCGACATCGCTGTGGCGATGGTGGTCGGCATGCTCGGGCAGCTTGAGGCGTGGTGGGGCATCGGGGCCACGCACCGGCAGGGGCCGCTCTGGGCCCAGTCCCTCCTTTATGCGGTGACGGCGCTCCTTCTCGTGGGTCGCCGGGTGCGCCCGCTTGCCGTCCTCGTGGCAGTGGTGGCGGTGTACATCGTGGAGTTCGCGGTGTACGGCTCGCCCGAGGGTTACGGCGTTGCGCTCGCCCCGCTTGTCGCGATCTACAGTGTCGGGCGATACGTCGAGCCGGCGCGGGCGGTGCTCGGACTCGCGCTGGGCGTCGTCCTCTGGGCCGGCTGGGCGGGCTTCGACCCCATGAACCATGGCCTCTCCGACCGCCTCGCCGCAATCGTCTGGCTCGCGCCGTGGGTCATCGGCTGGCTGGTCGGGGCGCTTGTGCGGATGACCATGCTCTACCGCGAGCAACGGCGGGTGACTCGCGAGCAGTACACGTCCCGGGCCGTGGTCGAGGAGCGCAACCGGATCGCGCGCGAACTGCACGATGTCATCGGCCACAGCGTCACCGTCATGACCGTTCAGGCCTCGGCGGTGCGGCGCCGGCTCACCGACCAGCAGGCGGCCGAGCGCGAGGCGCTGGAAACCGTTGAGGCCGTTGGACGGGAAGCGCTCGCGGAGATGCGACGGATGGTGGGGGTGCTACGTCAGGACGGCGACGCATCCGCAGCCGAGGAGCGCGAGCCGATACCCGGACTGGACCAGCTGGACCGGCTGGTCGGGGACTTCCGCGCCGCCGGTCTGCCGGTGGAGCTCACGGTGACCGGGACGGCTCGCAGCCTCGCACCGGGTCTGGACCTCACGGCGTACCGGCTAGTTCAGGAGGGCCTCACCAACACGTTCCGCCATGCACGGAGCCCGCGCCGGGCGGAGGTGGTCATCGACTACGGACCGGAGCGGCTCCAGTTGGCCGTTAGGGACGACGGCCAGACACCAAGGCCAGGTCATGCCCAGCTGATCAAGCCCAGCAACGGCCTGCTCGGCATGCGCGAGCGGGTTGCGGTCTACGGCGGCTCACTCGTCGCGCGGACGCGGCCGGAGGGCGGCTTCGAGCTGACGGCCTCGTTGCCCTTGGAGCCGACATGAGCCGGCCAACGCCTCCCGCCGCAGGATCCAAGGCAGCCAGCCCCATCGGCGTACTCATCGTCGACGACCAGGCGCTGGTGCGGGCCGGATTCCGAATGATCCTCGAGATCGAGCCGGACATCACCGTTGCGGGCGAGGCCGCGAATGGCGCTCAGGCGCTGGAACTGGCCGCGCAGCTGCGACCCGACATCGTGCTGATGGACGTACGGATGCCGGGCATGGACGGCATCGAGGCGACCCGGCGACTGCAGGCCGACCGCCCCGCTCAGTCCCGAGTCGTCATGCTGACCACGTTCGACATGGACGAATACGTGTTCGAGGCCCTTCAAGCCGGAGCGAGTGGATTCCTGCTCAAGGACGTGCAGCCCGAACTGCTGGTCGCGGGGATACGCGCCGTCCACTCGGGTGAGTCCTTACTCGCACCGTCCGTGACCCGTCGGCTAATCGAGTCATTCCTCCAGACACCGAGAATGGTTGACACTGCGGCGCGCACTCGGCTCGATGCGCTCACCGCACGTGAACATGAAACGCTGCGACTCCTAGCGCGCGGGCTGACGAACTCCGAGATCGCGACCAAGCTCTACGTCTCGGAGACGACGGTCAAGACACACGTCGGGCGCGTGTTGATGAAGCTCGGCCTGCGCGACCGAGTGCAGGCCGTCATCTACGCCTACGAGACAGGACTCATCAGCCGCAGCAGCCGACCCAACCCGTAGGGGACGGCACAGCACGATCACCTCAAACGTGCCATCCGAACAACCGTGGGCGATCGTGCCGGAGGCCTACGACCGAACGTCGTGACACTTCGCTCGGCTGAACGGAACTGGCACTGGATCCGAACTGTAGCCATCGCTCTACAAGTGCGAGGGGTCGCCTCACACGGTGTTGTCTGTAGGCGGAACCGTGGCAAGGCGGCTGTCTCCGCTGCCAGATCTGCCCTGGGGTGACTGGGTTTCATTGACAGAGCCATTGACAGACCGCCGGTCCTGATCGGGCAGCATCGAAGCTGCCCACCGCCATTGGCGAGTGTCCAGTCCCGCGTTGCTTCATGCCGGTGGCTCTGGCAATCAGCCAGATCTATTCGCGGTTCGCCAACGTCAGCAGCACGCAGCTAGCGCAGCTGCTCAGCGGCACCGCGCAACAGATGGGCCTGGTGCCTCTGATCAAGCCGGGTCGCTGCCTGGGTCAACCCCGGCCCCATCCGCGGCGGGAGTTCAACCCGCGACACTTCGTACGATGCGGCGGCACCCTCTACAGCCTGTCGCGTGAAGGTGCCGGCCATGCCGGCCGCTCGGCGCCGCGCACACCGCCGCCGTCGTCAAAGCTGCGAGGACTACGCCAGCACCTGCCGAGGCGGCCGGCCTCCCGGTTCTGACGCCGCGGCGCACTCGGGTTCGGCTGGAAAGCGTCGGTCACGCCGATCACACTGAGTTCGTGACTGATGACAACGCAGGAACTCCGGGCGCCCGCGGCCGTCCCGGACTGGCTATTCGATCACGAGAAGCAGCTCGCCGAAGCCAAAGCGCTGGTCGAGAAGCGGGCCGCCGAAATGCGAGTGACTGAGCCCGGCACCGCAGAGCGCGACCGAGCCAAGGCGCGGGTGGAAGAGGCAATGCGCAGGCTCCGGGTGCGCTCAGCGCAGCTCCAGGAGTATCGGGCGGAACAAGATGCAAATCGCTGGCCGACTGCTCGGCCTGTGGCTACCCTGCGTGGAATGAACGGGGCCGATAGCAACCAAATCGCCAACCGCCCAACGCCCGCCGCTTCGCGGGCCTGACGTGGCCCGCCCGGGGCTCGCTGGCGCGGCGCCGCGGACGTTCAACGCGCGGCTGGCCGGCACCGGCTCGGCGTGCGCGTACTGGCCCAGCAGGGTTGGCTGACCGGGGACCCGCTGGTGCGGTTCCTGTTGTTGATCTCGGCAATGATCTGGCCGGGCTTGAGCGGGATCAATGGCACAGCGTCGTCCGCCCGGCTGATCGTCTACCCGCTCGGCGTGACGGCGCTGCCGCTGTGGTTCGCGGACGGGCGGATGAAGACCCGCCTGCACGGAAGGTTCCCCTGGCAAGCGGATCTGCTGATCACGCTGCCGTGGCCGATCGACCTGATCGGCAACCGGTCCAATCTGTTCGACACGGTCAGCTGGTGGGATGACGCCCTTCGGTCGAACTGCAGACGGCATACACCGACACCCTCGGCGCACTCCTCGCCGGGCTGATCATCTTCCGAGCACCCAGGTGTCGAACGTCAGGTGTGTTGCGTCACCAATTCACTGCCGGTAACTCCCGACTTGGGTATGCCAGATCCCAAGCCTGTTGGACGCGGAAGTTCCGTGCCAGATTGGTAAGTACATCAGTGCGGGCCCCTTTTCGGCCGACGCGAAGCGCGTTCGACGAGGAGTATCCATGTCTACCAACACCGAAGAACGTCACGGGCCGACCGGCGGATCTGAGCGGATGTCGCTGAGGTCGCTGCTGATCTGGGGTGCGATTGCGGTGGTCGGCGCCGTCTGCTGGGCGGTACTGGCGTTGGTCCGCGGCGAGCAGATCTCTGCGCTGTGGATCCTGTTCGCAGCGCTGGCGTCGTACTTCATCGCCTACCGGTTCTACGCCCGCTTCATCACGTACCGAGTGCTCAAGGTCGACGACACCAGGGCGACACCGGCCGAGCGGCTCGAGAACGGAGTGGACTTCGACGTCACGGACCGGCGCGTGCTGTTCGGTCACCACTTCGCCGCGATCGCCGGAGCCGGTCCGCTCGTCGGGCCGGTGCTCGCCGCGCAGATGGGGTACCTCCCCGGCACAGCCTGGATCATCGTCGGGGTGATCCTGGCCGGCGCCGTCCAGGACCTGATGGTGATGTTCTTCTCCATGCGCCGCGACGGCAAGAGCCTGGGCCAGATGGTGCGCGAGGAGATCGGTGTCGTGGGCGGCACCGCGGCACTGATCGCGGTGTTCGCGATCATGATCATCATTCTGGCGGTGCTGGCGCTCGTGGTTGTCAACGCGCTGGCGGAGTCGCCTTGGGGCGTCTTCTCGATCGCGCTCACCATCCCGATCGCCCTGTTCATGGGCTTCTACCTTCGCTTCATCCGGCCGGGCCGAGTCATGGAGGTCACGGCGATCGGGGTCGCGCTGTTGCTCCTCGCGATCATCGGCGGTGGGTTCGTCGATGATTGGGGGCTTGCGAGCTCATTGACGCTTTCCAAGGAGACGCTGACGCTCTGCCTGGTCCTGTACGGCTTCTTCGCCTCGATCCTCCCCGTCTGGATGCTGCTCACCCCGCGTGACTACCTGTCCACGTTCATGAAGATCGGCGTGATCGTGCTGCTCGCGGTCGGCCTGGTCCTGGCCAACCCTCTGCTCGAGAACGAGGCAGTCACTGAGTTCGGGCGCGAAGGCACCGGTCCCGTGTTCGCCGGCAAGCTGTTCCCGTTCGTGTTCATCACGATCGCCTGTGGCGCCCTGTCCGGATTCCACTCGCTGATCGCCTCCGGCACGACTCCGAAGATGATCGCCAAGGAAAGCCACGTCCGCATGATCGGTTACGGCAGCATGCTGATGGAGTCGTTCGTCGCGATCAGCGCCCTGATCGCGGCGTCGGTGATCGACCAGGGGCTGTACTTCGCCATCAACAGTCCTGCCGGTGCCACCGGCGGGACTCCCGAGGCGGCGGCGGAGTTCGTGCGCACACTGGGCTTCACGATCAGCCCCGCCGATCTCACCAACGCGGCGCAGTCGATCGAGGAGCAGTCGCTGATCTCGCGCACCGGCGGTGCGCCGACCCTGGCGTTCGGTATCTCACTGATCTTCACCGAGGCGTTCGGTGGCGGGCTTGCCGCGTTCTGGTACCACTTCGCGATCATGTTCGAGGCCCTGTTCATCCTCACCGCCGTCGACGCCGGGACCCGCGTAGGCCGGTTCATGCTGCAGGACACGATCGGGAACCTGTGGCGAAAGTACGACGACATTTCCTGGAAGCCGGCCTCCTGGTCCGCCAGTGCGATCGTCGTCGCGCTGTGGGGCTACATGCTGTACGTCGGTGTCACTGACCCCCTCGGCGGCATCAACCAACTGTTCCCGTTGTTCGGAATCTCCAACCAGCTGCTCGCCGCCATCGCCCTCACACTCTGCGTGACGCTGCTGATCAAGCACGGCAA
This sequence comes from Kribbella steppae, assembly GCF_004342025.1. GTDB lineage: Bacteria > Actinomycetota > Actinomycetes > Propionibacteriales > Kribbellaceae > Kribbella > Kribbella steppae. Next base: position 490,873 of record NZ_SLWN01000005.1, read on the forward strand.
GGCGAAATGGGCCTGGGTTCCGGGGATAGGTCTCGCCTGGGACCTGATCGTCACCATGACCGCGAGCTGGCAGAAGGTCTTCTCCGACAACCCGAGCATCGGGTACTTCAAGCAGCGCTCGGTGTACCAGGACTCCATCGACAACGGCGCGCTTCGCGCGCCTGCAAAGGACATGGACCAGATGCAACAGATCGTCACCAACTCCACTGTCAACGGCGTGCTGCAGTTGATCTTCGCGCTGCTGGTGATCGTCGTCGTTGTCAACGCGTTCGTCATCTGGTTCAAGGCCGTGAGGGCGGGCGGACTGCCGACGACCGAGGTGCCGCACCAGCCCTCGCGCCTCGTCGCGCCCTCCTCCTTCTTCGCCACCAAGGAAGAGAAGGAAGCTGTGCGTCGGAACGAGGAGCTCACCCGGGCGGGAGACGAGCGATGAGGTCCGCTGTCATCCGGGCGGGTCGCGGGATCCTCTGGTACCTCCGCGAGGCAACCGGCGAGGCGAAATGGCACGAGTATGCCGACCGGTGCCGGCGCCAGGGCGTCGTACCCTTGTCTCGTCGGGAGTTCGAGCGTCACCGGGCCGACCACAACGAGCACAACCCACAGTCCCGCTGCTGCTGACTGCGGAACTACTGGCAGCAATTCTTGCCATCACCCTTAGTCATGCCGCGCATGGTAAGCAGCTTCGTGCCACGAACCATGCCACGCGACTAGGAGGGAAAAACCCCGGGCAAGGAAACGGGCCTCTGACCTGGGGGGTCTGGTGGAGCCGCCTGTCGGAATCGAACCGACGACCTTCTCATTACGAGTGAGACGCTCTGCCGACTGAGCTAAGGCGGCGTGGCCCGGGGGCCGAGGCAAGAGTGTAGCGGGAGGGTGGGGGTGTTTCCGAATCGGATAGGCGAACAGGCGGGATCGGCGGCGTCCACGGGTGCTCTTGCGTGCTGACGAGGTGAGGCCGACGGGTGGGGCTGTGTGGTGCTGGTCGGAGCGGGGAGCGCCGTCACGGGGTGGGCCAGGTGGCTGTGCGGGTGTAGGTGCGGAAGGGGATGGGTGGGCGGCCGGTGAGGGCATCGACGGTGGGGGTTGGGAGGGAGTCGCCGAGGGATTGTTGGGTGGCGAAGTAGGCGATCTCGGCTTCGACCTGGTCCGCCGGCGCGGTGGATGCCTGCCGGTAGTCGTCTGGTGTCCCTTTGTAGTGGATGGGGCGGCCGGTGGCTTCGGAGATCTGGGCGACGGCTTCGGCGAAGGTCAGGGCTTCGGGGCCCGTGACTTCGTAGGTCTGGCCGATGTGGCCGGTGCCGGTGAGCGCCTCGACGGCGACCGCGGCGATGTCTTCGGCGTCGACGAAGGAATGGCGGATGTCGCCGAGCGGGAGGACGAGCTCGCCGGCCTGGATCGCCGGGAGGAAGAACCCCTCGTCGAAGTTCTGGTTGAACCAGTTGGCGCGGACCACGGTCCACTCGACGCCGGACTCGCGGACCAGTCCTTCAGCGGCGAACAGACGGTCGTCGATCTCCTCGGCATGCAGGGTCGACAGCAGCACGAGTCGTCGTACGCCGGCTTCGACGGCCTGCTCGATGAAGGCCGGCTCGACCGGTACGCCGTCCGGCGCCATCACGTAGATCCCTGTCACGCCCTCCAGCGCCGGGCCCCAGGTCTGTGGGTCGGTCCAATCGAACACCACCTCTCCACGTCTGGAGGCGGCTCCTACGACGACGTCCCGCTCGCGGAGGAGTCGCGTGACCCGCCGGCCGGTCGAGCCTGTCGCGCCGAGCACAAGAACAGTCATGAACCCATCACAGCAGATCGCGTCGACAACGGAACCCGTCGCGGCCGGGTCGCGTCGGAGGAGGCGGGAAATGGCAATGGGAACAATTGATCGAGGAAATGCGTTGACTTCTTTGTGAGGCTTGGGTCAGACTAATGCCCGCAAGGAACTACAGACCAAGGAGATCACCGTGTACGGGAAAGCGAACGCGAGGCAGGCGTGGCAAGCAGCCATCGCCTTGTCGGCGTACCCCCGACCGGTGCGCGACGACCGATCCGTCTGCGAAGACGCCTTCTATCACCAGCTCGCCAGCGAGCTGGGCCCGAGTCCGGGCGGCCTACCTGTGTGATCTCCAGCGGGAGATCATCCCAGGAGCCGTCTGAGCCGGGTATCCGGCGCCAGGCGGCTCTTTTCTTTTGCCGCACGCCCGCACTTCTGACCACGTCGGTGAGCAATGGCTGCTGACCGGATTCCAAACCCGCGTCGCGAGGGTTCGATTCCTTCCACCGATGCTTTGTTCGGCATTTACGAATGCCGACTCGAACAATTGACAACTGGACATTCATCGCATTTTCCGCCGGGCCGCCGAGGCCGCGGCGGACCTTCCTGCGGCGCCGTGCGTGCGTCGGGGAAGACGCCCGGGCGCGTCCCGGGCAACCGTCCCCGGGACCGCACGTCCCGGGGACGCGACCAGCTGTGGGCCAGCGGCCAGGCCACCTCATTTGGGTTGAGGGCGACGGGGGTTCGAGTCCCTCCAGCTGGACCAGGCGCCCGCAGGATGCTCAGCTACCGGCCGAGCGGGCGCCCCAAACGTGCCCTGCGACGGAAATCCGCACCACATCCGGCGCAGGGCGCTCCACGCCCGTGGCTCAACAGGAGAGAGCACCGGTCTACGAAGCCGGGGAGTGCAGGTTCGAGTCCTGCCGGGCGTGCTGTGTCCCAAATAGAAGAAGGCGATGCGCTGTGGCCCTGGAGGAAGCGGGTTCGAGCCCCGCCGGACACCCCAAGTACTACGACCAACCACTACCGCCCTGTACGACGACCACACCGCAACCACATCACCTCGTACGGCGGTCGCCGTACCAGTAAGGCGTGTGCGGCAACGCGTCGTACAGGGAGACAACAAGTACCTGCGGCCCTCGCCCAATTGGTAGAGGCATCTGGTTCAGAACCAGGAGGTTCGGGGTTCGAGTCCCCGGGGCCGCACCACACGACCGACACCGAGATCACCGACCCGGCGGCGCGCTGTCGGGCACACTGGAGGGGAGGAGGAACCACATGAGCGGTGTGATCGTGCTCAACGCCTCGTACGAGCAACTGCATGTCGTGTCGATCCAGCACGCCATCCGGATGCTCGTCCGGGAGGTCGCCGTCGTCGAGGAAGCGCATGACGGCGCGAGCATCGGACCGTTCCCTCTCCCCCGCGTGCTACGGCTGGTGCGGTACGTCGTGACCAAGTGGCGGTACGCCTCTGGACGGCTGCAGTACACGCGGGCCGGCGTACTGAAGCGGGACAAACACACCTGTGCGTACTGCGGTAAGCCGGGCGCGACCACCATGGACCACGTGGTGCCGCGATCCCGTGGTGGGCGTGGCGAGTGGCTGAACGCTGTCGCCGCACACGCGTCCTGCAACGAGAAGAAGGGCTCTCGCACGCCCGAGGAGGCCGGTATGCCACTGCTGTGGCAGCCGTGGATCCCCTCGCGTGCTGAGCTGGCGATCTGACGCGGTACCCACCCGGTGCCGCGTCAGCGCGATGCCAGGTGGGCGACGGTGTCCCACCCTCGGTTCTGACCCGAGGTCCCGCAGGTTCGAGCCCTGCCCTGGCAGCTGGTACTGCGTTCATCGCGCAGCCCGAGGGGATCGCGTCGGCACGCGGGCGACTCTTGCACAGTCGCCTCACCGGGTTCGACACCCGGGATCTCCACGCAACAAGGCGGAATAAGCCGAGCTTCGGCCTAACGGCAGCCGTTTCGAAAACGGTCAGCCCTTCAGCGGGCGTGCAGGTTCGAGACCTGCTTCCGCCGCAGACACAGCAAGAAGGAGAGTGGGGAGATGAACGTGGAGTTTCCGGTGGAGCTGAGCGGGGCCAAGAGCTCTACGCTCATGTGGGCTCAGGAGCATGAGGTGGGGGCGCAGGCGCTGCAGCAGCTGCGGAACATCGCGGCGCTGCCGTGGGTGCACGGGGTCCGGGTGATGCCCGACGTACACCTCGGCAAGGGTGCGACCGTCGGGTCGGTGATCGCGATGAAGCAGGCGGTGTCGCCGGCCGCGGTCGGAGTCGACATCGGGTGCGGGATGGAAGGCGTCCTGACCTCGCTGACGGCCGCGGACCTGCCGGACGACCTGTCGGCAATCCGGTCGCGGATCGAGGCCGCCGTACCGGTCGGGTTCAGGGCGCACGAGTACCCGGTCAGCCTGCGCAAGCTCGGGTTGGATCGCGGTTGGGACCGGTTCTGGGGTTCGTTCTCGAGTTTGCACGACGGGGTGCAGGACCGGGAGAAGAAGGCGCAGCAGCAGATGGGTTCGCTGGGTGGTGGCAACCACTTCATCGAGGTCTGCCTCGACGACGAGGACCGCGTCTGGCTGATGCTGCACTCGGGCAGCCGCAACATCGGCAAGGAACTCGCCGAGCGGCACATGCGGATCGCGCGGACCCTGCCGCACAACGCCGACCTGCCGGACCGCGATCTGGCGGTGTTCCTGTCGGGTACGGCGGAGATGGACGCGTACCGGCGGGACCTCACGTGGGCGCAGGAGTACGCGTCGCGCAACCGTGCGGTCATGCTGGCGCTGGTGATGCAGGCGGTGCGGGAGTCGTTCGCGGAGGAGGTCCGGTTCGAGCAGCCGATCTCGTGCCACCACAACTACGTGGCCGAGGAGCACATCGACGGCCTCGACCTGCTGGTCACCCGCAAGGGCGCGATCCGGGCGGGGCGCGGGGACCTCGGGCTGATCCCGGGGTCGATGGGCACCGGGTCGTACGTCGTGCGCGGGCTCGGCTCGGAGCGGTCCTTCTACTCGGCCTCGCACGGGGCAGGCCGGCGGATGAGCCGCAACGAGGCGAAGCGCCGGTTCACGGTCGAGGACCTGATCGCCCAGACCGCCGGGGTCGAGTCCCGCAAGGACGCCGGTGTGCTGGACGAACTGCCGGCGGCGTACAAGGACATCGAGTCGGTCATCGCCGCCCAGTCCGACCTGGTCGAGGTCGTCGCCCACCTCAAGCAGGTCATCTGTGTGAAGGGATAGCAGTACGGCGGCCGCCGTCGTCAGGGGAGACGGCGGCCGCCGGGTCGGGGTGAGGTCCGCCTGTAGGCAGGGGCAGCGGTTTGCTAAACCGTCGGCCGGTTCGGCCGGTCCGCGAGTTCGAATCTCGCTCTCACCGCGTGGCACGCAGGGCCCCGTTGGTCTAGTTGGTCAGGACGTCCGGTTCTCAGCCGGAAGATCACCGGTTCGAATCCGGTACGGGGTACGTGGTTCTGCGCATCTCCGGGTCCGCCCGGGCTGCGTGGTTCTTCGGAAGCGGAGATGGTGAGCACTGCCTAGTGTGAGTGGCGGGGTGAGCTGAGCATGGACCACAGGGCGCGGTTGTTGCAGGGGCTTGCCGTCGAGGAGCGCCGGCTCGAGGTCGGCGGCGTCGGCACGACTGTGCTCGAGGCTGGGGATGGTCCGCCGTTGGTGTTGCTGCATGGCGGCATCGAGTGCGGCGGCATCTATTGGGCGCCGGTCATCTCCCGCCTCGGGCAGCACCACCAGCTCATCGTCCCCGACGCACCGGGCTTGGGCGAGTCCGATCCGGTTGAGCAGCTGGATCTCGCGACCTTCAGCGATTGGATGACCGCGCTGCTGCGGTTGACCTGCGAGGAGCCGCCGATTCTGGTCGCGCACTCGTTGCTCGGGACTCTGGCAGCAAGGTTTGCGGGCAGCCACGGCGAGCTGTTGCGACAGTTGGTGATCTACGCAGCGCCAGGGGTCGGGCCGTACCGGATGCCGATCGGGCTTCGGGTCGTGGCGATCAGGGTCGCGGTGCATCCTTCCGAGCCGAACATGGAGCGGTTCGAACGCTGGGCGTTCGCCGACCTCGATCGGGTACGACGGCAGAACCCGGACTGGATCGACGCCTTCACCACCTACACGCGGGGCCGTGCACGCGTTCCGCACGTCAAGCGGACGATGCGCCAACTGGTAGCGACCGGCACCAAGCAGGTCCGCGAGCGGATCGACGTGCCGACGACGATGGTGTGGGGTGCGCAGGATCGGATTGTGCCGGTGGATCTTGCCAAGGCGGCGAGCGCGAGGCTTGGCTGGCCGTTGCAGGTGATCGACGATGCCGGCCACGTGCCGCACATCGAACAACCCGACGCCTTTCTCGAGGTCATCACACGAACGCGAAGCTGACCGCCGTACTGCGGAATGTGCCGATCCCCGAGGCCAGTCTGGCCGGGATCGCAGCCGGGTTCGCGCTCGAGCAACTGAGCCCGTGGAGGTTGAAGCGCCGGCGATCCACCGGGTGGTCGATCGTCGGGGCGGGCAGCCTCATTATCGCCCAGTCGTTGAAGGCAGCGGGGAGCACGGAGCTGAGCCGGCCGCAAAGCCTCGTGACGAGCGGGCCGTACGCCGTCAGCCGCAATCCCATGTACGTCGGATGGGCCCTGCTCCAACTGGGGATCGGAGTGGCCGCCGGGTCCGGGTGGGTTTTGGCGACGTTGCCGTTCGTCGGCGCGGCTGTCCACCGGGGAGTTCTGAGCGAGGAACGACGGCTCAGCGAGAAGTTCGGGGATGAGTACTGGCAATACTGCGCGACCACTGGTCGCTACCTCCCCCAGCGATGAGCAGGAGCGCCACCGTGGGAGAGGTGGGGCGGGCTGTAACCCCGTCGCCGCGAGGCTGAGCAGGTTCGAATCCTGCCTCCTGCACGGACCCAGGGCAAAGGTGCCCTGGGCAATCAAAAGCAATGCGAAAGAGAGGAGGACCGGCCATGGCCGACCTCAGGAACAGAAAGCGAGTGCCCGGCGGTAGGACCGGTGCTCCAGTGAAGCAGGGTCACGCGATGCGTCGAGTGCAGCTTGCCTGCGGGCACGTGCAGCGTGATCGGATCGCCCACGCCGGCGATCACGTCTGGTGTGAAGCCGACTGCTCCGACTGGGTCCGCGTCGTCTCGGTCGAGGAGTAACACTCAGGTACGCCGCCCAGCCGGCGGGCGAGGCGGCGTACCAAAGGACCCTCTGGTGACGGATGCACGCCTGGCTCTCCGAAGGCCGGGTCCCTGGTTCGACTCCAGGCAGGGGGACTTCAGAGGAAGAGTTTGTCCGGGTTGAGGAGGTTGTCGGGGTCGAAGACGGCCTTGATCTCCCGTTGCAGGCGCAGGCCGACCGGCCCGAGCTCCTGCGCCAGCCAGTGGCGCTTGAGCTTGCCGATGCCGTGTTCGCCGGTGATGGTGCCGCCCAGCGCCAGACCGAGTTCCATCACCGCGCCGAAGGCTTCCAGGGCACGCGCTTCGGCGGCCGGGTCGTCGCGGTCGAAGACGACGGTCGGGTGCATGTTGCCGTCACCTACGTGCCCTGGGCAAAGGATCAGTACGTCGTACTTCGTGCCGATCTCGGCGATCCCGCGCAGCAACGCAACCAGCTTCGACCGCGGTACGGCGACATCGTCGACCAGCGTGACGCCGAGCGGCTCGATGGCAGGGTTCACCAACCGGCGGGCCTCGAGCAGCATCCGCGATTCTTCGGCATCCGACGCCTCCGCGACCTCGACCGCGCCGTGCTCGGAACAGATCGCGGCGATCAGCGCGACGTCCTCCGCCGCCCGCGGCCCGCGATCCGACTGCGCGATCAGCAGCGAACCGACATCGGCCGGCAGTCCCATGTCCCGGTAGTCCTGGATCGCCCGGGCCGTCGGCCCGTCCAGGAACTCCAGCAACGACGGCCGCAGCCCAGAAGCCATCACCGCGGCAGCAGCAGCGATCCCGTCCTCGATGGACAGGAACGTGGCCGCCGCGGTCAACGCGGCCTCAGGTGCAGGACGCAGCGCCAGCGTCGCCTCCGTGACGACACCGAGCGTCCCCTCGGATCCCACGATCAACCGCGTCAGGTCGTACCCCGCGACGCCCTTCGCCGACCGGCGGCCGGTCCGGACGACCTCACCCGACGCCAGCACCACCTCCAGGCCACGCACGAAGTCCGACGTCACGCCGTACTTCACACAACACAATCCACCGGCGTTGGTCGCGATGTTGCCACCCACCGTGGACATTTCCCACGACGACGGATCCGGCGGATAGAACAACCCCTTCTCCAGCACAGCTCTGGACAGCGAAGCGTTCACCACACCGGGCTGCACCACCGCGACCTGATCCTCGACCGAGACCTCCAGGATCTCCGTCATCCGCGAGGTCGACAGGAGCAGGCACCCGTCGATCGCATTCGCCGCCCCCGACAGCCCGGTGCGCGCGCCCTGAGGAACCACCGGAACGCCGAACGCACCGGCAGCCTTCACCACCTCGACCACCTCGGCCGTCGACGACGGCCGCACCAGCACCCGAGGTACGCCGGCCGTGCAGAAGGTCGCGTGGTCGTTGCGATGAGTGTCCAGTACGTCGGGATCGTCCAGAACAGCCTTGTCACCCAGCGCCGAACGCAGCCGGGCGACAAGTGGATCGGAGGAGGTCATGGGGCCTCCCGGCCTGGACTGAGGAGCGGAGGGAGCGCAGCGACTGGAGTGACGAGGGAAGGCCGGGAGCCAAGGCCCCATGACCCTGCCGGCGCCGAAGGCCCGGCCAAAAGCACTGTCATCCCTCATCCTGTTCGGCCAATAGCCGCAGGATCAACTCTGCTCGGCGGACTCGCTCGCGGCCGAGGGCTTCCGCCGTACCGGACAGGTGGGCGCCGACCGGGTAGATGTTCGGCGCGTTCCGCAGCCCCATCTTCAGGTACACCGGCGCTGCGACGCGCACGATCTCCGGTACGTCGTAGAACCGCACGTGCCCGCCCTGGTCGTCCGGGACCTCGATGTACATGTCGATCGGCACCGACGTCACCGACCGGATCTCCGCCAGCACCGGCACCGGCAGGTCGGTCGACACGTTCAGGCTGGTCGCACCCAACCGCTCGTACAACCGGGCCGTCGGAGCGTTCGCCAACGGCATCAGCACCGAAGTCTTCAGTACCAGGTCCGAAGGCAACGACCCGTCAATCTTCAACTCACCAAGGATTTCCAGTACGCCGAGATCCCCGACGAGCAGGCTGCGCACTCCGAGCTCAACCGCCCGGAAGGCATCACACAGCGACGCGGCAACCATCTCATTGCCCCGGGCAACACCACCGACAGCGGCCGACACCTTGGCCTGGCCGCCGATGTCCCAGGCACCGCGCGGCCCGAGGAACAGGCAGACCTCGACGCCGGACGACGCACCGAGCGAGAGCATCTCCTCGATCTCGGCGTCGGTCAGCATCATCACACCGCTGCCCTGCGACACCCGGTGGATGGTCACCCCACGGGTCTTGGCCTCCTCCAGCACGGCCGCCATCACCCGCGGCCCTTCACAGGAAGGAATCTCCACCTTGTACGGCGATCCGTCACCGAACGTGGCCGCGGACGTCTCGCCCGGGCGGAAACCACGATCGGCCAGCAGCGCGTGTGCCTCGCGAAGGTTCATGCGTCACTCCAGGGTCCGAGCCGGCCGGCCGACGTCAGGTTCCGCGCCGTCCCGGTGATCTCCAGATCGAAACGGTCACCCGCCTCGGTCAGCAGTGCCGGCGTCACCATCAACTCGTTCGGGGAAAGGGTGTCCTTGATCCGGGCCAGCCGGAGCTCGGACCAGTCGCGCCGGCCGCACATCGTCGCGGCGGCGAGGACGGCGGCCTCGTCGTCCTCCATCACCATCGGCAGCCGGGACCGGCGGGCTCCGCCGGCGCCGGACGTCAACGCGTTCACGTAGCTCACCTGCAGGTCGATCTGCTCCAGCATCCGGGCCGGGATCACGTCGGCCAGGCCGAGGCCGGACGCGTTCCCGTGCGACGCCGCCGAGAGTGAGTGCACGCTGATCGCCGCGATCGACGGCGACTCGAACTCGGGGATCCCGTGCACCCAGCACCGGCCGATCACGTTCGTGTCCATCCCGGCCCCGGACTTGTCCTTGCCCATCTCGTCCACGACCAGGACATCCAGTTCGTCGAACGGCAGCCGCCCGAGCAGGCTGCCCGCTCGTTGCAGCAACGCGTTCTCGGCCGGCCCGGCGATCCCGTCGGCGTCGACGAACTCGACCGCGGCGGTGCGCTCCAGTGCGTTCTCGAGGATCGCCAGACCACCGAGAATCTTGCCCTGGGCAATGACCATCCGGGCCGCGGCCTCGATCGCACCACCCAGGGAGGGAATCCCACCGGCGTGCAGGGAAGCCGCGCCGGAGTGATTCCCCAGACCGATCGCCAGGATCTTCGCCAGGCCGCTCTCGATCGGACCACGGAAGTCCGTGTGCGGCTTGACCCGGTTCACCAGCAGTACGCCGTCCGCCTTGGCGACCAGCGCGTCGTGATGAACCGGCGTACCGTCGGACAAGGTGCCGACGACAACGGTCTCCATCGTTGCCTCGACCGGGCAACCGACCGACTCCGGTGTGATCCCGAGCAAGGCCAGCATCTCCAGCTGACCTTCGGCCGTCGCCCCGCCGTGCGAACCCATCGCAGGTACGACGAACGGCGCGGCACCGACCGATGACAGCCAGTCCACCGCCGCCTTCACCACCGGCACGAGATCGTGGATCCCCCGGCTGCCCGCAGTCACCGCGATCCGCGCGCCCGGCAGGATCCGCTCCCGCAGCGGCTCGAGGGCTGCCTGGGCGTCGGCGTACGGGTCAGCCGAGCCGAGGACGTCCGGGAGCAGCCGGCGGATCGGCGTGACCTGCGGGATCACACCAGTCGGCCGCAACCCCCGGATGGCTTCGAACGGGCCCCAGTTCATCAGTGACTCTGCCGGGCCACGGCCGAGCCGGTTCGGCCGACCAGGAAGTCGAGGTCGCAGCCCTGGTTCGCCTGGGTGACGTGGTCGACGTACAGCCGGGCCCAACCGCGATCGCTCGGTGCTGTCGGCGGCTGCCAGTCGGCCCGCCGCTTCTCCAGCTCCTCCTCCGGTACGTCGAGGTGCAACCGCCGCGCCGTCACGTCCAGCTCGATCCAGTCACCCGTCCGCACCAATGCCAACGGACCACCCACGGCCGCTTCCGGCGTGACATGCAGTACGACGGTGCCGTACGCCGTACCGCTCATGCGCGCGTCCGAGATCCGCACCATGTCGTCGATGCCCTGCTCGGCGAGCTTGCGCGGGATCGTCATGTTGCCGACCTCCGGCATGCCCGGGTACCCACGCGGGCCCGCGTTCTGGAGCACCAGCACGGTGTCCGCGTCGACGTCGAGATCCGGATCGTCGACGGCCTTGTCGTAGTCCTCGATGGCCGTGAACACCAGCGCCTTGCCGCGGTGCCGCAGCAACCGCTCCGACGCCGCCGACTGCTTGATGACGGCACCGTCCGGCGCCAGGTTCCCCTTCAGTACGGCGGTCCCGGCGCCGCTACCCAGGGGGTTGCCGACCGCACGGATGACGTCGGTGTCGACGGTCCGCTCGGCGTTCGCGACGTTCTCGCCGATGGTCTTGCCGGTCACCGTGATCGCGTCGGTCTTCAGCAGCGGAAGGATCTCCTTCATCACCGCGGGCAGCCCGCCGGCGTAGTAGAAGTCCTCCATCAGGTACTTGCCCGACGGCTGCAGGTCCACCAGCCACGGCACCCCGCGGGCCCACTCGTCGAGGTCGTCCAAGGTCACGTTGACGCCGACCCGGCCGGCGATCGCGAGCAGATGGATGACGAAGTTGGTCGAGCCGCCGATCGCCGCGTTCGCGCGGACCGCGTTCGCGAAGGCGTCCCGGGTCAGGATGTCGCTCGGCTTGAGGTCCTCGTGCACCATCTGGACGATCCGCTGACCGGTCTGCTGGGCGATCGAGTAGCGCCGCGAGTCGACCGCGGGAATGGCCGCGCCACCGGTCATCTGCAGGCCGAGCGCCTCGGCCATGCAGGCCATCGTCGACGCCGTGCCCATGGTCATGCAGTGTCCGTTGCTGCGGGACATACCGGACTCGGCCGCGGCATAGTCCTCCTCGGACATCCGCCCGGCGTTGCGGTCCTGGGTGAACCGCCAGACGGCCGTCCCCGAGCCGATGTCGCAGCCGCGGAACTTGCCGTTCAGCATCGGGCCGCCGGTCACCACCATCGTCGGCAGGTCGACGCTGGCGGCGCCCATGATCGAGCCGGGCGTGGTCTTGTCGCACCCGGTCAGCAGGACGGCGCCGTCGATCGGGTTGCCGCGCAGCGACTCCTCGACGTCCATGCTGAGCAGGTTGCGGAACAGCATGGCGGTCGGACGGAGCATCGTCTCGCCGAGCGACATCACCGGGAACTCCAGCGGGAACCCGCCGGCCTGCCAGACGCCGCGCTTCACCGAGTCGGCGAGCCGGCGCAGGTGCGCGTTGCACGGGGTCAGCTCGGACCACGTGTTGCAGATGCCGATCACCGGGCGGCCGTCGAACACCTCGTCGGAGAAGCCCTGCGCGCGCATCCAGGACCGGTGGATGAACCCGTTGCGGCCGTCCTCGCCGAACCAGTGGTCGAAGCTACGCCGGCCGATCGGCGCCTGCGGCCTTTCACCACCGAAGCCACCGGTCTTCTCCGGTGTCGGTGCACCGGGTACGTCGCCCGGGAGTTCGGCGTCGACCGGGTCGTTGGTCGGGGGAAGATCGCTCATCGAGACACCTCACCTGTTGTCACAGAGCCGTTCACCCGGCGGCTGATCCCAGCCGGGTTGGAGTCCTTCAGTACGGCGGGCAGCACCGCATCCGGCGTGTCCTGGTAGGCCACCGGACGCTGGAACCGGCGGGCCGCGGTCACCCCGACGCTGGTGTGGATCGAGCCGACGGTCGAGGGGAACGGGCCACCGTGGTGCTGTGCCCAGGAGACGGCCACACCGGTCGGCCAGCCATTCCAGAGCACGCGTCCAGCCCTTGCCGTCAGCAACGGAAGCAGCTCGCCCGCAAGCTCGGTATCCGAGGACTCGGCGTGCAGGGTCGCGGTCAGGTTGCCCTCGAACGCATCGACCGCGGACCGCAGTTCGTCAAGACCGTCGTACTCGACGACGATCGAGACCGGGCCGAAGCACTCTTCGAGGATCTCGTCGCGGCGGGCCAGCAACTCGGTGACCGTTGTCTGTAGCAACGTCGCGCCGGCGGATGCCCAGACGCGAACGCCTTCGACCTTCTGCAACCGGTCGAGACCGGAGGAGAAGCCCTCCTTGATCCGGTCGTTCAGCATCGGCGCTTCGGCGACTCCACCGGCGGCCTCGGTCAGCTGCTCCTGCAGGCCATGGCCCGCGGGCAGGAAGAGCAGGCCGGGCTTGGTGCAGAACTGACCGACGCCGAGCGTGAACGAGCCGACGTACCCGGTCGCGATGTCCTTGCCCCGGGCATCGACCGCGGCCTGGGTGACGAAGACCGGGTTCAGGCTGCCGAGCTCGCCGTAGAACGGGATCGGTTCGGGTCGCGTGACCGCGATCTCGTGCAGCGCCTTCCCGGCAGGGACCGAACCGGTGAAGCCGGCCGCGGTGATCCGCGGGTCCTTCAGCGCGGTGACGCCGACGTCGAAGCCCTGGATCAGCCCCAGCGTGCCGGCAGGAGAACCGGCGACCCGCAGCGCCTCGATCATGACCTCAGCCGTCTTCACCGACAGCTCGGGGTGGCCTGGGTGTGCTTTAACGATCACCGGGCAACCGGCGGCCAGTGCGGACGCCGTGTCGCCGCCGCAGACACTGAACGCGAACGGGAAGTTGCTGGCCGCGAACACCAGCACCGGCCCGAGCGGGACCAGCACCCGGCGCAGATCCGGCCGTGGCACCGGCTTCGCCTCGGCGTCAGCCGTGTCGATGACGACTTCCAGCAGCGAGCCCTCTTCGAGCACCTCCGCGAACATCCGCAGCTGACCGCTGCTCCGCGCGACCTCACCGCGCAGCCGCGGCTCGGGCAGCGACGACTCCCGCATCGCGATCGGCACGAGTTCGTCGGCGGCCGCGTCCAGCGCGTCCGCCACGGCGCGGATCCACCCGGCCCGCACGGCGGGCTCCGAGGCGCCGAGTGCCGGTGCGGCCGCCGCCGCGTCGGCCAGGGCTTGCTCGAGCTCGGCGGGCGTGGTGTCCGGGATCATCGCTTCTCCTCCAGGTTCTCGGTTGCCAGGAACGCGAAGGGTCCCCGGCCTACTGCCACCGTATTCGTCAGCGTTCCGACCTCGGCGATAGTGATCGTGATGACGTCACCCTCGGCCAGCGCGAAGTCCAGTTCGGGCACGATCCCGGTGCCGGTCGCCAGGATCACGCCGTCCGGGAAGTCGTTGGGCAGGAACAGGGCATCGATCAGGACCTGCAGCTCGCGGACCAGCTTCGAGGTGGACGTCGTACCACTGAAGACCTCGTCGTCGCCGCGGCGGATCACCAGGTCGATGGTCAGATCCTTCGGGTTCGCCACCTCCCAGGCGGGGCGGATCCCGGCGGCCAGCGCGCAGCCGCCCGCGAACAGCTTGGCCTGCGGGACGTAGAGCGGGTTCACGCCTTCGATCGAGCGCGAGCTCATGTCGTTGCACACGGTGAAGCCGACGATCTCGCCGTGGCTGTTGGCGACGACGGCGAGCTCCGGCTCAGGTACGTCGTGACCGGAGTCCACCCGGATCCCCACCGGCTCACCGTCCGCGACCACCCGCCAGGCCGGCGCCTTCTGGAACAGCTCGGGCCGATCGGCCGTGTAGACCTTGTCGTACACGGACTGTTCGGCGCTCTCCTCCATCCGCGCACCACGCGACCGCTCATAGGTGACACCCGCGCACCAGACCTCGCCACGCCCGTCGAGCGGCGGCAGGAACCGTACGCCGTCGGCCGGCACGGACTCGCCGACCTTGGCGACCGCGGTTTGCAGTTCGTCGACGGTCAGCCGGAGCAGCTCGGCGAAACTGCCGACGCCTTCGACCGGCGCGACCGTGTCGCCGGTCTGCACGCCGACGACAGGCCGCCCGTCCGGGGACTGGTAACGGACCAAGTGCATATGACTACCTTTCACATTGAGGTACCGAGCAAGCCACGGGTGATCTGGAAACCAACGTTGCCGGAAGCAACCGCTTTGGGAACCATCCTCCGGCTCGCCACCGCCGCGATCGTGTCCAGGCCGGCCCGGGCCTGGTCCGCCGCGTCACCGGTGGCCACCGCATCGAGGTCGTCGCCGTACTTCACGACCGTCTCCGGGTCGTTGCTGAACTCGACGACCGGCACGAATCGCTGCGCGGACAAGGTGCCGCCGGCAACATGCGCGAGAATCTGCTGGACCCCGCCGGCCCCGAACCCGGTCGCGGTCTCCATCCAGTCGGTGCCGGGCATCCGCATCACGTGCCAGCCTGGCTCGGCGAACCGCTGCCCGTGCGCGATCGTCGAGGCGACCTCGCCGACCGATCCGAAGGCGACGGTGCGGAATCCCCCATGCGCAAGAAGGTTTCCGCGTGAGGACAGGACGACGGACCCGCCCGAGCCGACGATCTCGCGACCGATCAAGGCCATCGCCTCGGCCGTCTCGTCGGACAACGGTCCGCGCGCTTCGAGACCGACGGTCAGGTCACCGACCGTTCCGTCGTACTCGATCGGGGCCGCGAGGTCGAAGCTGCTGAACCAGTCCTTGACCCGGGTCCCGACGGCCTCGAGTCCGCCGTCGGCCTGGATGCTGGCCCAACCGAACCGGGCCGGATCCGCGCCGGCCTCGACCAGGCGGGACCGGAAGTAGTCGTTGTGGGTCTTCTCGCAGCCGTGCTCGAGGAGCAGCGCCATCCGCGTGTTCGGGTGCAGCAGGTAGCCGAGCATCGTGCGCGCGAACGTCTCCTCGGAGGCGCCGCCGCTGCTGCCGCATCCCTCGGTGTGCGGCAGCGCGACCATCCGCGTAACCGCGTCGCCGGCCCATTTCTCCAACTCCGCTTGGGCTGCGAGCCTCAGCGCGATCTGTCCCGAACACAGGCTGGTCGGCAGGATCAGTCCGACCGACTCGGGCACCAGCCGGTCGTCGACCTTCAGCAGTCGTACGGCGGTCCGCGCGTTCGTACCGAGGCCCGTCAGCGGGAGTCCGTCGAGCGGGGCGTCGCGGTCCTCGGCAGGGAGGTCGGCGAGCTTGCGGCTCATCCGGCCGTCGGTGGTGATCGAGATACCCTCGCGCGGTCCGCTCTGCCGCCAGTTCCGCCAGATCGACACCTGGCTGTGGCCGGCCATCTCCCCCGCACTCAGCTCGCCCGACGCGACCCGGACGGTGAGGTCGAAGGTCTCCGCGGTCAGCTCGGTCATCGGCGTACCGGTGAGGTACTTGCCCGCGTCCACATCCATCTCGGCGTGCAAGCGCTCGTACCTGGTCGATGTCGTGACGAACTTCAGCGTCGGGACGAACGGGAAGTTGGTGATCGAGCCGTTCCCGGTGGTGAAGAAGATCAGGTTGCAGCCGCTGCCGATCTGGCCGGCCACGGACTCGAGGTCGTTGCCGGGGCTGTCCATGAAGATGTAGCCGTTACCCGGCAGCGGTTCGCCGTAGTCGATCACGTGGTCGAGCCGGACCTCGCGCGGCAGCTTGCGGGCGGCGCCGATCGACTTGAGCACGATGTTGTAGAGACCGCGGTACACGTTGCCGCCGGACGGGTTGCCCTCAGCGGTGTGACCGTGCCAGCCGACGCGTTCCTTGAACGACCGGACGGTCGCGAGGAAGCGACGAGCGGTGTGCAGGTCGCGGACGTTCTTCAGCACGTAGCCCTCGGCACCGATCAGCTCGTCGGTCTCCGCGAGTACGGCGGCGCCACCGTGCTTGATCACCTCGGCACCGACCAGACCGGCCAGCGGGTTGGCCGAGATCCCGGAGAACGCGTCGGACCCGCCGCACTGCAAGGCGATCTTCAGATCGGTGAGCGGGACTTCCACCCGCTGCTGGGAATCCACGACCGGCAGCCAGGGCTCGATCAGCGCACCGGCCTCGGTGAGGTCGTGCTCGAAGCCGGCCTGGCGGGTGAAGTACGCGTGCGGCACCTTGATCGACGGGTAGCCGTGCTCGGCCATGAAGTCCTTGATCGCCTGGCCGGACACCACGTCGTCCTCGGTGTCGACGATCAACACAGCGCCGACGTTCGGGTTCAGGGTGAAGCCGGCCAGGGTGGCGAGCAGGAAGTGCAGGTTGTTCGGGACCTCGTCCTCGCCGCCCTCGGTGTGAGCTACCGGTACGACGCCGTCCCCGGCGGCCGCGCCGTCGAAGCGCCGGGCGAGCTCGGTCACGAACCCGCTGCTGCGCGAGCTGGTCGCCATGATCACCACGTGGTTGCGGGTGCCGGCCGCACCCTGCGCGCGGGGATAACCGAGGAATGTGCCGGGCTGCTCGACGCTCGTCACCTGGGCGCCGAAGTTCAGCGCGGACTCGTCCATCTCGTACGGGTCGAGCGGCTCATTGGTGGCCGACGGCTCGGCCGGGAGACCTTCGACCCCGCGGGCGGTGACCGCGGCGAGGCTGGTCGGCGTACACACGTAGTCGCCGATCTCGAGGTCACGCGAGGCGCGGGCGAACGGGGTGTTCCACGACGTGATCGCCTCGCCGGTGCGGACCGGGCGGACGATGAATCGGTGCCCTTCGAGGATCGTGTGCGGCAGCGTCACCACGGTGCCGTCGAAGTCGATCGGCGTACCGGCGTCGAGCCGTCGGGAACAGATCGCCGCGTTGTCCTCGGCTTCGGGCAGTACGCCGACCTCGTCGAACCTCAGCATGTGTCGCCTCTCTGGATCAACACCGAGTGCGATCGCCTGGTCACCGATTGTGTGACTCTCTGGCTCTCGGACCTCAAATCATGCATGATGCATGATTACAGTGCCACCCTGCCGAAGACGACCGGCCGGGTCAAGGCCGCGACCAGGATCCGGAGAGAGCGATGACGGAGATCGTGGAGCCGCACAATCGACGGCTGCTCCGGCGGCAGATGCTCGCCGACGACGTGTACGAGGCGATCAAGACGATGCTGATGGACCACGTCATCCGGCCCGGTGCGCGGATCTCGATCGACGGGCTGGCGCGCGAGTTCCAGGTGTCGTCGACCCCGGTGCGGGAGGCGCTGGCGCGGCTGGAGTCGGTAGGACTCGCGGACAAGGAGCCGCTGAAGGGGTATCGCGCGACGCCGTTGCTCTCGCTCGCGGAGTTCGACGACCTGTACCGGTTCCGCCGGTTGCTCGAGCCGTGGGCGGCGCGGCGGGCGGCCGAGCTGATCGACGACGACGGTCGCGACCGGCTGAAGGCGGAGCTGGCGACCGCGGTCGAGCCGACATCGGAGGACTACGCCGGCTACAAGTCACTGACCACCCACGACAACCGGTTTCACCTGCTGATCGCGGCACTCTCGGGCAGCGACCAGGTCCGGCTCGCGTTCGAGCGGACCCACTGCCATCTGCACATCTTCCGGCTCCACTACGACCGCGACATCGGCCCCGAGGTCCTCACCGAGCACCGCGCCCTGGTCGCCGCGATCAGCTCGGGTGACCCCGAGGCCGCCGAGGCCGCGATGAACCAGCACATCGACAACTCGATGTCGCTGCGGTTGCGCAAGATCTACGAGTAATCCGTTTCGGACCGCCGGTCGCGGGCACGCGCAGAAGATGAAGGCACCGAACCTGCCGGCGCCGCGCCCGGTCCTGTGGCCACTTCGTCCGCTCGGCTCTGCCGCGGTCACAACCACCTCGAACGATGGCCGGACCGTGGTCACCATCCGTCATGCCCTGCTCGACGACGTCACACCCGAGATGCTGTCGTGGTGGTACGGCCACGTCTCCGGCACGATGCGGTACGCCGGGAAGGTTCGGCCTCGATACCTCGTCTGGCATCCGCTGGACCACATCGCGTACGACGTGACCAGTCCGGACAGCAACGGTGCAGTTGGAGCGGGTGCCCGGCTCCACATCACCGAAGCACCCGGCCGCGACCTCGAGCAGTTGATCGATATCCATGTCGGCGTCGAGCAGATCGACAGCCAGGCGGCGATCATCTCCTCCCGCATGCTGGGTACGGCGCTCGTCCGCCTGGAGAACGAGTTCACCGCGGCCCGCGGCGGGACCCGGTACGTCACCCGGATGACCATCGGCGACACCACCGCCGCAGGCCGACTCGTTCTCAACCGCATCGCCCACAAGCGAGCGTTCCCACCGGCCAAGCTCACCGCCTGGATCCGTCACCACATCGAGGAGATCGGCAACCTGGAGAACTTCCTCCCCGACCTCTTCCGCTACCGCTCCGACCACGAGCCTTAGGTGCCGTGCTCCTGCCCACGCGTGCTCCCGCGGTCGCTCCTCCGTCGCGCCTGTGGCCATGCGTCGACCGGCAGCGCGGTCCGACGTACTGGCTAAGATCCCGTATGGCTCTTGATCTGTTTGCCGGTGTCTCGGTCAGCGACTACGACACGGCCGTCGCCTGGTACACGAAGTTGTTCGGCGCGCCTCCGAGCTTCCTGCCCAACGACATCGAAGCGGTGTGGGAACTGGGCGAGCACCAGTTCATCTACATCGAAGTCGTCCCCGAGCACGCCGGGCATGCTCAACACACCCTCTTCGTCGAAGACTTCGAAGGAACCCTCGGCGCCATCGCCGACCGCGGCCTGGAGCCCGCCGTCCGCGAGACCTACGACAACGGCGTCCGCCACGCCACCTACTACGACCCCGACGGCAACGAAATCTCCTACGGCGGCCCCCCGGTCGAGTAACGGTTCAGCCCGTCGGGGTTGGTCGGGCCACCGTCCCACGTCGCGTCGGCCCACCACTGCCACAGTCCGTCCCACCCACCACGGCACGCACTCACCCGCGGGCGGCAGCCCGCAACTGCCGTCGGGCTCAGGCGGGAGCGTCTCCGTGGTCGGGGATCTCCAGCTGGACGCCGCCTTGCAGGGCGGACTGGTGGGCGTAGATACCCGGGAGCGTGTAGCGGGCGGCGACCCAGGCGTTGACGGGTGGGAGGGTCTTGTCGGCGACGGCGCGGACGAAGTCGTCGGCGAGGAAGTGGTGCGAGCCCTCGTGTCCGTTGTGCAGGCCGTCGAACTCGGCGGGAAGGCGGCTGCGGTCGTGGACCGGGGAGAGGCCGGAGCGGAACGCGTCGCGGAGTGCCGGGTCGACGTTTGCGAGGTCGGCGTCGTCCATCGAGCTGCTCGGCTTGGTCTCCATCAGCTGGCTGATGTCCTCCACGCCTTCCTTGGTCTGCCAGACCGTGGTCGTGGCGAGCTGCTCGAAGCTGCCCTCGGTCCCGAACACGCGCAGCCGGGACTCACGGATGTGCGACGGGTAGCCGACGCGGCGCATCTCATTCGTCCGCATCACCCCGCCGTCGGCCAGCTTGAACAGCGCGGTCGCGTTGCTGAAGTCGTTGTCGAACTGGCTGATCTCCTTGTCGAAGACGCCGTCGCCGCGGTCGTCCTGGACGCCGATGCAGGACACATGCGTGGCATGCTGACCGGTCACCGAGAGAACGTTGCCGACGGCATGCGTCGGGTAGAGCATGGGCGGGAACGAGGCGGTCTTCTTCCACTCCTCACCGCCGCTGTACTGATACGCCGCGTAGAACCCGAGGTCCATGTCGTGGACGTAGTCGCCCTCGGCGTAGAACACCCGGCCGAACTCTCCGTTGGCCAGCTTCTGCCGGCAGTACACCGACGACGGATAGTAGTGGCTGGTCTCACCCATCATGTAGGTCAGGCCGGTCTCCTTGACCAGCTCGATGATCCGGGCGATCTGGTCCGCCTCGATCGCCATCGGGACGGTCGAGTACACGTGCTTGCCGGCCTCCAGCGCGCGGATCGCCATCTCACCGTGCAGCCAGCGCTGCGTGAAGATCGCCACCGCGTCCACATCGGACGCAAGCATCTCCTCGAACGACTGGTACGTGAGGGTGATCCCCTGCTTGGCCGCCATCTCCGCGGTCCGCTCCGGTACGACGTCGGTCAGCCGCACGTCGGACACGTCCGGGTGCGCGGACCACAGCCGCAGGAACGAAGGGGCGAACTGGCCGGCTCCGACCACACCGATGCTGATTCCCATGGAGCAAGGCAATCACACATTTATGTTCCATGGAAGAACAAATTCAGACGTTGGAACGTGTGACTAGTGCCACTGCGGTCGAAGGGAGGGAGAAGGGCGGCGTGGTTGGCGGAGCGCCAGGCCATCACGGATGGGGTGGGCGGCGGGCGGCCCGCGGGGCGGCGGTGGGCAGGGCAGTTGTGATGGCCTGGAGGTCCGCTACCTCACCGGCTGGAGGAGTGCGGTTGTGTCGGTCCTGGTGCCGCGCGTTGGCCAGGTGGGCGATCGCGACGGGCCGAGAGCCTGGTGCTCGGCTCAGTGGAGGGTGAGCGGGGTTTCGGACTCGAGGCGGGAGAGCTTCTCCGGGTTGCGGACGTAGTAGATGCCGGTGACGCGGTTGTCCTCGATCCGCAGCGCGACTACGCCGTCGAGCTCTCCGTCGAAGCTGAACAGCAGCGCCGGGCTTCCGTTGATCACCGTCGGTTCGGTGGTGAGCGTGCCGCCGATCTTCTGCATGCTTCCGACGAACATGCGGATCACCTTCTCCACACCGATGATCGGCTGCAGCGCGGTCAGTTTGAGTCCGCCGCCGTCGCTGACCGCGACCACGTCGGGCGCGAGCACGTCCATCAGACCCTGCAGATCGCTGGCCTCGACCGCGCGCTGGAAAGCCTCCAGCACCGCCTGTCCTTCGCTCCGGGAGACCACCGTGCGGGGGCGGCGGGCATCGACGTGCTGCCGGGCGCGGTGTGCGATCTGGCGCACGGCCGCCGGACTCTTGTCGACGGCCGCCGCGATCTCGTCGTAGCCGAGCTCGAACGCCTCGCGCAGCACGAAGACGGCGCGCTCGGTCGGCGAGAGCGTCTCGAGGACGAGCATCATCGCCATCGACACACTCTCGGCCAGCTCGACGTCCTCGGCCGCGTCCGGTGTGGTGAGCAGCGGCTCGGGCAGCCAGGGACCGACATACGCCTCCTTGCGCCGCTGCAGGGTGCGCAGGCGGTTGAGTGACTGGCGGGTGGTGATCCGGATCAGGTAGGCGCGCTGATCGCGCACCTGATCCAGATCGACCTTGACCCACCGCAGCCAGGTCTCCTGCAGCACGTCCTCCGCGTCGGCCGCCGATCCGAGGATCTCGTAGGCGACGGTGAAGAGCAGGTTCCGGTGGGCGACGAAGGCCTCGGTCGCCGGGTCCCCGGCGTGGTCGCTCATCTCGGCATTTCTCCTCAGGCCATCCGGCCGGCGTCCGCCGACGTCGTGCCGGCCTTGGCGCCCAGCACCTGCCGGCGTCGTCGATCTTTGAACCATAGATCGAGCTGGCCGGGGTGGCGGGCCTCCTGCCGCAACTGCCAGACGGTGCTCCAGCAGACACCCTCCTTGAGCATCGCCATGGACCGGCCGCCCTCGTAGTACGCCCTGGACACGGTGTCGTCCTTCCGGGCGACCTGGACGATTCCGGCGTGGCGGCCCAAGCTGATGCACTCGCCGAAGAATCCGACGCTGAAGTTCTTCGGCTGCTTGCCGGCGATCCGGCTCAGCACGGTCTCGCCGGCCTGCGGGCCTAGCTGCATCGCGGACTGGCAACTCATCCGCACCGGCAAGTCCGATGGCGACACGGAGTCACCGGTCGCGATGATGCGTGCGTCGTCGACGCTCGTGAGCGTTTCGTCGGTGAGCAGCCGCCCCAAGGCATCAGTGCTCAGCCCGCTCCGGGCGGCCAGGTCCGGCACGCCGAATCCGGCGGTCCAGATGGTCACGTCGCTGGGGAACTCGCGGCCGTCGGCGAGCTGGACCGCATCACCTGTCACGCCCGTCACCGTCGCGCCGGGGCCTTCGAGTACGGTCACTCCGAGCTTGGCGAACCGCTTGGCCACCGCGCGCCGAGCCCGCGGATGCAGGTACGGCCCGAGGACCTCTCCGCACACCAGCGTCACCTTCCGGCCCTGCTCCGCCAGCTCGGAAGCCGTCTCGAGGCCGGTCGGCCCGGCTCCCACCACTGTCAGCGCGGCCGATGCGTGCGCGGCGTCGATGACCGGCTGCAGCCGTTGTGTTTGTTCCAGGGTGGAGATCCGGTAGGCGTGCTCCGCGGCGCCGGGCACGTTGGGTACGCCGCTGCCGCTGCCGACGGCGTAGATCAGGTAGTCGTAGTCGAGGCTGCCGCCGCTCGCCAAGGTCACGCGACGCTCGGCCGCGTCGATCCGGGTCACGGTGTCGACCACCAGCCCGACGCCGCCGGCCAGAATCGTCTGGTAGTCCACCACCGCGTCGTCCGACCCGGTGACGAGCTGGTGCAGGCGGATCCGCTCGACAAAGTGCGGACGAGGGTTGATCAGCGTCACGTTCACGCCGTCGCGCCGGGTCAGGCGGTTGGCCGCCATCACGCCGGCGTATCCGCCGCCGACCACGATGACGTCGGTGTTCTCAGTCATGGCAACTCCTTCGGTTCAAGGTGCAGCCTTAAAGACACCGGCGATTCGGCGGTTGTGACTGCTGTGATCCCCGGACCGCCAGGCCATCACGGATGGGGTGGGCGGCGGGCGGCCCGCGGGGCAGGCGGCGGGCGGGGCATTTGTGATGGCCTGGAGGTCCGCTACCTCACTGGCTGGAGGAGGTGCGGGTTGTCTGTGGTGATGCCGTCTACGTTCAGAGCCACAGCCCGATCCAGGGTGGCCGGGTCCGGGACTGGCCACGCTGTGACGTCCAGGCCGGCTGCGTGGAGTTCTCGGACGCCCTCGGCGGTCAGGCCGGCGATGCCGCAGAGGGCCGTGCCTGCTTCGGCGGCACGGGTGAGGGCGAGTACGTCGGCGATCGCGGGTGTCCGGCCGAAGATCAGGCCGGTGTTCGCCGACGGCATGGCACGCCGCACGGCGAGGAGGATGTCGGCGTGGGACGACGTGATCATCGTCCGGGCGGCCAGCTCCGGATCGGCCTGGAGGGACTCGACCAGCAGCGGTACGGCGCGCGGCGCCTTCACCTCGGCCTGGAAGCGCACGTCGATCGCGGCCACCGTCTCGGCCCAGGTCGGGACGAACTCGCCGAGCCCGGCGTCCAGCGACCGCAGCTCGTCGTACGACAGCGACGCGACCTCCCCCGAGCCGGACGTGGTCCGGTCGACGGTCGCGTCGTGCAGTACGACGAGCTGGTCGTCGGCGGTGACGCGGAGATCCAGCTCGATCTCGTCGCAGCCGTCGTCGACCGCGCGGCGGAACGACCGCAGCGTGTTCTCCGGTTCGGTCCCGAGTGCGCCTCGGTGGCCGGTGATGATCACAGGACTTTCTCCTCGTAGAGTCGCTGGACTTCGTCGCCGATCACCTCGAGCCGGCGCGCGACCGACCCGAACACATTCTTCGGTGCCGCGTTGTCGGCGTAGATCTGCTGCAGACCGGTGTAGATGTTGACATTCGCGTTCCGGCCGTAGAGCCGGATCGGGTCCTGCTGCCGCGCGTTGGCGAGCTGGGCGATCGCGACACCGTAGTTCGGCTTCTCCGCGATCAGCTTCTTCAGCGCGGGATCCTCCCGGGCCGCGTTCACCACCGGCAGGTAGCCGGTCTCGGTGGTCCACCAGGCCGAGTTCTCCGGCTGGGCGAGGAAGGCCAGGAACGCGGCCGCGGCCTGCTTCCGTTCGGTGGAGATGTTGCGCAGCATCCCGATCCCGCCGCCACCGGTGGCGATCCCGGCCGCGACCTCCGACGGGATGTACCCGGCACCGACGTCGAACTTCGCCTTCCCGGTGATGCTCTTCAGGCCGCCGGTGGACTCCTGCACGACCGCCACCAGCCCGTTGGCGAAGTCGGTGCTCGGG
This sequence comes from Kribbella steppae, assembly GCF_004342025.1. Taxonomy (GTDB): domain Bacteria; phylum Actinomycetota; class Actinomycetes; order Propionibacteriales; family Kribbellaceae; genus Kribbella; species Kribbella steppae. Next base: position 515,573 of record NZ_SLWN01000005.1, read on the forward strand.
CTGCTGGCCATGTAGGCCAGCCCTTTGTCGTGGACCATCTCCCGCTGCCACTCACCCGCGGCGACCGCGCCGTCCTGGTCGATGGTGACGTCCAGGCCCTTGGAGTACGCGCCGCCGAACTGCCACACGTTCCCCTGGAACTGCCAGTCGCCGTCGATCTTCGCGAACGCGATCGTCCGCAGCGACCGTCCGCCCGACTGCACCTTGGCGAGCTCCGGCCCCCAGGACCGCAGTTCACTCCAGGTCCGCGGCGCCCGATCCGGCAGTCCGGCCTTCGCGAAGGCTTCACGGTTGTAGTAGAGGATCGGCGTACTCCGGGCGAACGGAACACACCAGCTCTGCCCCTTCACGACGTACTCGCCGAAGAGCTTCTCCTGGAAGACGGTCGGGCCGAATCCGTCGGTGAAGTAGCCGTTCAGTGGTTCGAGCGCGTCGTTGAGGAAGAACCGTTCCCAGGTGACGTCGGACAGGATGGCGAGGTCCGGCGCCTGCTTGGCGACGAGGGCGGCCGCGACCTTCTGGGCCACGTCGTCGTAGCTGCCCTGGAACTGCACCTCGACGTAGACGTCCTCCTGGGAATCGTTGAACTTGGCAACGAGCTTGTCGACGGCCTTGCCGTTCACGCCGCCGTACGACGACCAGAACACCACCCGGACGCGGTTCGCATACTCCTTGGGCACGGACCCGGCGGGCTGTGAGTACTCCGCGTCGACCGAGCGGTAGCCGCAGCCGGCCAGCGTCGCTCCGGCCGCCAGTCCGAGGAACAGCCTGCGCCTCAGCGACCGGGGCGGTGGGGTGGGGAAGGAACTGTGCATGGTCATCCCTTCAACGCTCCCTGGGTAATACCGCCGACGATGTAGCGCTGGGCGATCAGGAAGATCAGCAGCATCGGCGCGAGGACGAGCAGCGTGCCGGCCATGATCGTGCCCCAGTTCGCCAGCCCCTCCTCGTCCTTGAGGATCAGCAGACCGACCGGCAGTGTCCGCATCGACGCGGAGTTCGTCACGATCAGCGGCCAGACGAAGTTGTTCCACTCCTCCACCGCGGTGATCACCACGACCGTGATCAGCATCGGCCGCGACATCGGGAGTACGACGCGCCACAGCGTGCGCAGATGTCCGGCGCCGTCGACGGCCGCGGCATCCGTCACCTCGGTCGGCAGGGTGAGGAAGTGCTGCCGCATCAGGAAGGTTGCGAACGCCGAGCCGATGCCCGGGATGATCAAGCCCGCGTAGGTGTTGATCCAGCCGAGTGTTGCCACGGTCAAGTAGTTCGGCAACAGCGTCACGTGGCCGGGCACCATCATCGCGCCGAGCACCAGGAAGAACAGCACCTTCTTGAACGGGAACCGCAGATAGGCGAACGCGTACGCCGTCAGCACCGCGTTGATCACCTTCAACAGCGTCCCCGCCACGGTGATGACAGTGGAGTTCAGGAAGAACCGGTCGAACGGCGCGGCCTTCCAGGCCAGGCTGAAGTTCTCCCAGGTCAGGTCCGGCCACCACGCGGGCGGCCACTGGTAGATCTGGGTCGGCTGCTTGAACGCCGTCGACACCAGCCAGTACAGCGGCCCGAGGAAGACGGCCGCCACTCCGATCAGTACGACCTACTGGATCGCACGCACCTTCATCGGTAGTGCACCCGCCTCTCCATCACTCGGGCCTGCACCGTGGTGACGACCAGCAGGATGACGAACATGATGATCGACAAGGTCGCCGCCCGGCCCGCGTTGAACGCCTGGAAACCCTCGTTGTAGATCGACCAGCTCAGCGTCGTGGTGGCATCACCAGGGCCACCACCGGTCATCACCGCGATCACGTCGAAGGCTTGGAACGTGCCGATCACCGTGGTGATCAGCAGGAAGAAGGTGATCGGGGCCAGCAACGGCAGCTTGATCGCTCGGAACCTGGTCCACGTGCTCGCACCATCGATCGCTGCTGCCTCGTCGAGATCCTTCGGCAGCCCTTGCAGGCCGGCCAGGTAGATCAGTGCGGCAAAGCCGATGTTCTTCCACAGGTAGACGATGATCAGGCCGGGCAGCGCCCAGTCCGAGTTGTTCATCCAGTCCGGCGGTTCGGCGCCGAACGGATCGATCAGCGCCCGCATCAGGCCGTAGCCGGGGTCGAAGATGAACAGCCAGATGGTGGCGACCGCGGCACCGGACAGGATGTGCGGTGCGAACGCGATCGTCCGGACCGCACCACGCCCCTTCAGCGGCAGGTTGAACAGGAACGCGAGCGCCAGCCCGACGACCAGGCTGCCGGCCACGATGAAGCCGGTGAACACGACGGTGATCCACAGGGTCTTGTGGAACGCCGGGTCGGACAGCGTCCGGCCGTAGTTGGCCAGGCCGACGAAGGTCGGGCGAGCCGCGATCATGTTCCAGTCGGTCAGGCTGAGGAACGCGTTGTAGATGATCGGCCAGTACGCGAAGACGGCGATCACCAGCAGATTGGGTGCCACCAGCAACGCGAACAGCCCGTACTCACGGCGTCGCCTGCGGCGTTGCTGATTGCCGGAGTCTTCGGCTGTCCGACGTTCGTCCGGATGGGTCCGGACCGGCAGGTCCAGTGCGGTCACACCGGCCTCCTCGGGTTTGATGGGGCGAGTAGTTCGACAAGAGCGGCGGCCAGGGACGGCGCAGCCGCCAGGACGCCGTTCGGCAGTGCGGTGCCGGGTCCACTGATGGTCTGTGCCCCGGCCTCGCGGGCGATCAGGGCCCCGGCGGCGATGTCCCAGGGCTGGATCACATGCTCGTAATACGCGTCCGCCGTACCGTCGGCGACCGAGCACAGGTCGAGGGCGGCCGAGCCGCCGCGACGAAGATCCCGTACGGCGGGCAGCACGCGGCGGAGGTGGTCCGCCTGTTCGGTGCGACGCTCGGGTAGGTAGGAGAAACCGGTGCTCACCAAGGCCGCGGCGAGCTCCACTTCACGCGGCAGACCGAGCACGACATCGTCGCGCCAGGCGCCTTCACCGCGGATCGCCGACCAGGTGATCCCGGTGCGAGGCTGGTGCACCACGCCGACCAGTGCACCAGCTTCATCCTCGACCGCGATGGAGACACACCAGTCGAGCCGCCCGTAGAGGTAGTTCACGGTCCCGTCGAGCGGGTCGATCACCCAGGTGAACCCGGTGGTCGACGGCCGGGCCGCGCCCTCCTCGCCGAGCAGACCGTCACCGGGGCGAGCCTCGGTGAGACCATCGGCGATCAGCTTCTCCGATGCCCGGTCGGCCGCGCTGACCGGGTCACTGGACGAGGTCTTGGTCTCGACATCGGCGGCGTCGATGGATAGACCTGGTTGGCGTGCCAGCAACTCCTCGCCGGCCGCGACGGCCAGCCGGTGGGCCAGGTCGCGCAGTTCGGCGGAGGGCGGAGTGTTAAGCACGGCGTGAAATTATCACCGTTTCATGGTGACGTATAGAGAATCTATGTGATTTTCTCACTGACTTCACAACGATCCGGTCAACCTCAGTCGTCGTCATCGTTGCGCAGCCGGACACCGGTGACGCCGTCCAGTTCGTCGAGGGCGAGCACCAGGTTCTGCAGTGGCGGGCGGCCGCGGAACCGCATCGACGCCCGGACCTGGGGATGACCGCCGTCGCGAAGTACGTCGGTCCCGAGCACCGACGCCTCGAATCCCATCGACGTCGCGGTCGCCAGGATCGAGCGCAGCACACCGGAACCGTCGCGGTACCGCACGGTCAGGATCCGGCGCCGGTCCGGCGACGGCAGGAACCGTGCCAGCCGGCCGAAGGGGCCGACAGCAACCAGATGCAGGACGGTCGCGGCCGTGGCGAGCAGCGGCATTCCCGCGCCACAGGCCATTCCGATCGCTGCCGTCATCCAGATCGTCGCCGCGGTGGTCAGGCCGCGCACCACGTCGCGGCGCATGAAGATCACCCCGGCGCCGAGGAAGCCGACGCCGGAGACGATCTGGGCCGCGATCCTGGAGGGGTCGAGGTTGACGTCCGTACCCAGGACGGCGTTGAAGCCGAACCCGGACACGAGGGTGAAGAGGGCGGCGCCGGTGCCGACCAGGGTATGGGTCCGCATCCCCGCGCTCTTCTGCTGCAACTGGCGTTCGATGCCGATGATCATCGACAACACGAACGCGATCAGGAGCAGGAGGAGCTCGGTCCACGTGCTGGGGGTCAGAATTTGCATGGTCAGGCGGAGACCAGTCCCACCGGGTCCTTCCCGGCCAGGTAGGCGGCGACCGCCTCGGCGGCGATCGAGCCGGCCCGATGCGCGGTCTGCCGGGTCGCACCGGCCAGGTGCGGCGTCATCACGACATTAGGGGCCGTCAGCAACCGCGCTCCGGCGGGCACCGGCTCGGCCGGGAACACATCGAAGGCGGCCGCACCGAGCTGACCGGACTCGAGAGCGTCGACGGTCGCGTCGTAGTCGAGCAGACCGCCGCGGGCGGTGTTCACCAGTACGGCGCCTCGTGGCATCAGCGCAATCTGGTCGGCGCCGATCATCCCGCGGGTCTGGTCGGTCAGCCGAGCATGCAGGCTGACCACGTCGGACCGCCGCAACAGATCGTCCAGCTCGACCAGTTCAATGCCTTCAGGAGCTATGTCGATGAAGGGGTCGGCGACCAGGACGTGCGCACCGAACGCGAGCATCACTCGCGCGACGCGTTGCCCGATCGCGCCGTACCCGACCAGGCCGACCGTCGACCCGTCGAGCTCCAGGCCGCATTCGTCGTACGCGTAGAGGTCGCTCCGCCACTCGCCCTGCTCCAGCGTGCGTTGCAGGCGCGGAAGGTTGCGCAGCGCCCCCATCATCAGGGCGACCGCATGTTCGGCCGCGGCGACCGCGTTGCGGCCAGGAGTGGAGGCGACGACGATGCCGCGGTTGATTGCCGCGGGCACGTTCACGTTGACCGGCCCACCGCGGCAGACGACCAGGAGCCGCAGGTCCGGTGCGGCGGCGAGGACGCGTTCGGTGAACGGCCCCATCTGGGTGATCGCGATCTCGACCCCGGACAGCGCCTCGATCAACTGGTCCTCGGCGTCGCTCGCCTCGTCCACTTCGGCCACCCGCCCGTACGGCGTCAGCGGCCACGGCAGCGTGACTTCGCGGAAGTCGAAGCTGACATCGTCGAGGGAGGACAAGGCGCCGGCGAGCAGTTCGTTCCTGACGAAGTGGTCGCCGGCGAGCAATGTCTTGACGGTTCTCATCGAGCTCCTGATGTGAAGGTAGGTGCTGGGTCGGACCAGCGTGGGCGGGCCGACTCGATCCGGCGCAGATAATGGGCGTAGCCCTCGGCGTAGAAGGCGGCGCGGGCCGGATCGGGATCGACCTGCCTGGTCTCCGCGATCCACTCAGGCCCGGCGCTGTCCGGATCGACCGCGCGCCGCGCGCAGATCACGGCACCGCGCGCGGCGACCTGCTCCGCCTCGGCCGTGTGCAGCGGCGCGTTCAGCACGTCCGCGAGGATCTGCGTCCACTCCGTACTGCGCGCACCACCGCCGCAGACCGTCACGCGTCCGCTCCAACCGGCCGCGTCCAGGCAGTGGCGAGCGGCGTACGCGATGCCTTCACAGGTCGCGCGGACCAGGTCGGCGGTGGTGGTCGACAGCGAGATCCCGTCGATCGTTCCGCGAGCGCGGGTGTCGACGAACGGTGCGCGCTCGCCGGCTTCGGACAGATAAGGAAGAACGGTCACGCCTTGTGCGCCGACCGGGCTTTCGGCCAGCAACTCGGGCAACTTGTCCGTTCCGACGCCGACCAATGCGAGTACCCGGTCGAGCGCGGCCGTGCCGACCATCGCGGGCATGGCCCGAAGCCAGACGCCCGGTGTCCACGTGCCGAGGAACAACCCCGCCGGCTCGCCGTCCACGGGCAGCTCGCGGGTCACCACTTGGCAGGCGAGCGTCGTACCGACGGTGAGTAGGGCGTCGCCGCGCTCAACCACACCGGCTCCGGCGGCTGCGGCTGGCAGGTCGTACGGTCCGGCGGAAACCCTGGTGCCGCGGGCCATTCCGGTCGAGTCGTCGCGCAGCTCGCCGACGGGTCCGGCGGGCTCCACCGGCGCCAGCAGGTGCTGCAGCTCCGTGAGACCGGTTGCCTTCAACGCTTCGTCGTCGTACTGATTGGTCCGCGGATCGAGGAATGGCGCGGACGCATCCGACACGTCCGTCGCGCGGACGCCGGTGAGCTGCTGCATCACGACGTCCTTGCAGTACGCCGCCGTCCCCGCGCGAGCGATGACGTCAGGCTCCTCCGCGAGTACGGCGGCCAGCAGCGGACCGGAGGCACCGGGGAACATCCGGTTGCCGGATCGCCGGAAGACGCGTTCGGCGACCCCGTCGGCGGTCCAGCGGTCGAGGATCGCGCTGCTGCGCGCGTCCAGCCAGGAGATCGCCGGGCGGGACGCCGTACCGTCCGGGTCGACCAGCCAGAGGCCGTCGCCCTGGGCGGTGATCGCCAGGACGCCGGGGCGGTCCCCCACCGTGTCGGCCAGCTCGCCGACCACCTCGTTGACTGAGGCAACGATCTCGGCGGTCTCGTGCTCGAACCGCCCGATCGCGGGCCTGGCAAGTCTGGTCGGCCGGGATGCCTCGGCCACCGGCCGGCCGTCGTCGTCGAACGCGACGGCCTTGGTGACGGTGGTGCCGACATCGACTCCGACGTCCATAACCCCCTCCTCTACTGCTCCAGCTCAGCTGTCCCTTGGTTCATCGGACCAAGGGAAAGGTCTGGGCTGGAGCGTTCATAGTTTTGCGACCTCCACGGTGGCGCCGTGGTCGCGAAGCGGCTGGATGAGGTCCTTCGGGGTCTTCTCGTCCACGACGACGACGTCGAAGTCGGTCAGCGGGGCGAGCCGGTGCAGGGCGGTGCGCTGCAGCTTGGCGTGGTCTACCAGCAGCACCTTGGTCTTCGCGGACCGCAGCATCGCGCGTTTCACCAGCACGATCTCCTCCTCCTGGTGGAAGGCGTGCGTCGGTGACACCGCGGAGACGGAGCAGAACAGCAGGTCGGTGTGCAGCGCCTCGACCGCCTCAGCGCACGGCATCCCGCCGAACGAGTCGTGCGTCGCGGAGTAGATCCCGCCGAGGGCGAGCAGGGTGACGTCGCGCAGCGCGGCCAGCTTGGTGATCGCGGGCAGGAAGTTCGTTGCCACCGTCAAAGGTGTGATGTCCTCGAACAGGTCGACCAGGGCCAGCGCGCTGGTCGAGTCGTCGAGCATCACCGACATCCCGGGCTCGATCATCGCGCGGGCGTGCCGGGCCAGCGCGGCCTTCTCGGTCTGCGCGGTGTTCAGCCGGTACGCGACGTTGCTCTCGAACACGCTGGTCGGCTGCGCGCTGACCCCGCCGCGGTACTTGCGCACCACGCCCTGCCGCTCGAGCTCGTCGAGGTCGCGGTGCACCGTCATCACGCTCACCCCGAACGCCTCGACCAGATCGTTGGCCGAGACCGAGCCGTGCTCGACCACGTAGGCCGCGATCTCGGCCTGCCGGCGGGCGGGACGACTCAGTTCGGTGGTGTCACCGTCGACGTCGGATGTCATGCCAGGGTCTCCATTCGGACTGCGGGAACGTTGTACGCCTCGAGACCCACTGTGCCGTCCTGCCAGCGGAAACGCACCAACGCCGCGGGACCGAGAGCAGGTAGCAGTCTCCTGTAGTCGTTGAGCCGCAGTCCGAGCACCCGGCAGGTCAGCAGCCGGATGAGGGTGTTGTGAGCGACGACGAGCACCTTCTGACCCTGATGCGCACGCCCGATTTCCTGAAAGACCTCGTGAACACGATCGGCTGCCTCGGCCGGATCCTCACCGCCCGGGAAGTGGTCGCGGACCGGGTCCAGCTCGAAGGCCTTGGCCACCGCCGGCGGGAGTTCGCCGAGCATCTTCCCCTCGGCCGAGCCGAAGTCGACCTCGCGCAACCTGGCGTCGAGGGTCGGCGTCAGGCCGAGTGCTTCGGCGGTCGGTGTGATGGTCTGGCGGGCCCGCAGCATCGGTGACGCCCACAGCGCGTCCGGCGCGTAGTCGGTGGCCCACAGCTTGAGCTGCTGCGCCTGCTGTACGCCGACCTCGTCGATCGGGAGGTCGGTCGAACCGGTGTAGCGGTTGCCGTGGTGCCATTCGGTCCGGCCGTGCCGGGCCAACACGATCGTGGTCCTCATCCGCGGTACCCCCGGCGATCCAGTTCGGCGACGAACTCGCCGTACAGCTCCTCGAGCCGTTGTGGCCCTGGCTCGAGGATGCGGTCTGTCTTGACCATCCGGCGCGCGGTCTCGGTGAGTGACCCTCCCGACGACGCGGCCAGGATGGCCATTCCGTACGCCGGGTCCGGAGTGGCCGGGAGCTCGACGGGTACGCCGAGGACGTCGGCGCGGAGCTGGTTCCAGTAGCCGCTGCGGACGGCGCCGCCGGTGAGGGAGACGGATCGGAGCGGGTCGGCGCCGAGGCTGACCAGGTGCTCGAAGGCGAGTCGCTCGATGAAGGCCACACCTTGTAGTACCGCGACGTACGTCGCCAAGTCACCGGCCGGGTTGCCGAGGGTGAAACGCCCGGCTTGGGGAGCGACGAAGGGGAAGCGTTCGCCGGTCTTGGTGAGCGGGTAGACGACGGCGTCGATCGGGCCGGCTGCTTTGTCCAGGGCGTCGAGATCCGCATTGGGGAGCAGTTCGGTGAGTACGCCGGCACCGGTGCTGGATGCGCCACCCGGGAGCCAGCCGCCGTCGGGGTGGCGGTGGCTGTAGACGGCGCCGGTGGGGTCGTCGAGCAGGTCTTTGCTGACGCCTTTGAGGACGAGCGTCGTACCGAGGACGGAGTTCCAGGAGCCGGGGGCGAGGGCGCCGGCGGCGATCTGGGCGGCGCAGCCGTCGGTCATGCCGGCGTAGACGGGGACGCCGGCCGGGGTGCGGCCGAGCTCGGTGCCGGGGAGGACGACGTCGGGAAAGATGCTTGCCGGTAGGCCGAGTTTGTCGAAGGCGGCTTGCGGCCAGGCGTCGGCGACGAGGTCGTAGCCCGTCTTGAGGGCGTGGCTGGTGTCGCTGGCGACTGGATGGCCGACGAGGTGAGCCGCGACGAAGTCCGCGCTGTGGACGATCCGGTGACTTTCCGTCGCGTTCAACCAGAGGAGCTTCGGGAGGGCCCAGGTCGGCTGCATCGCGGTCGCCCAGCGATCCGGGTCGGCGTCCACGATGCGGTCACGTTGGTCGGCTGCACGGGCGTCGTCGTACATGAGCGCCGGGGTGACGGGGCGGCCCTGCTCGTCGGTCAGCAGGAAAGTGCCGGAGGTCGAGCAGATCGCGATCCCGTCGATTTCAGCGCCGGCAACGTCAGCCAGGACGGCATCGACGGCGTCGAGCCAGCTCTGCGGATCCTGCTCATGGCGCGGACCGTCGCGATGGCTGACCAGCGGCCGGGCCGCACGGGCAAGGACGGTGCCGTCGGCATCGGCGAGTACGGCGCGCACACTTTGCGTGCCGAGGTCAACGCCGATCCAGCCCACGTCACACCCTCCCGATCCAGTGTTATCTACGCTGATAACATAACATCAGAAGACGATAAGAACACGCCAGTCCGCGTCCGAACCCGGACATGACACGGCTCCCACAGCTGGGAAGCCTGCGGGAGCCGGGCGGTCCGGCCGGTTGCGCCTGTACCGGCGGGACGGTCAAGTGTTTGCTGGTCAGGAGTGCATCAGAACCAAGGACGGGTCGATGGCGGCGAACTCGACGCGGCCCGCGTCGACAGCTCCGTAGGCGCCAATGGGCCCCAGAGCCGGGCGACCGCTGCGGTTGACCCAGAACCCCCAGCCCGCCGGCGCATCCGGCCAGTCGGGGTCGGGCTCCCAGCCTGGCGGCGGACGCCAGGTGTCACTGGGCGGCTCGGGCCAGTCAGGTGGCGAATTGAATCGATGCACGGGCGGTCCTTCCCAGATTCCCCAGCAGAATCTGCCCCAGCAATCCGCGGTCCGCGAACTGTCTGACAGATCAACGACCTAGTGCGTCGAATGTCACGGCAAAGGTTTCGTAAAGTTTTTCCGGCGCACGGCCACCAATCACACCACCGGGCCAGGGAGTAGGCAACCATCCGCTCACCAGGCGGACTGCACGTGCATCCGCACCGTCATCTAGGGGCCTTGACGGTGCCTTTTGGTTGCCTGGGCACCTGCATCTAGTTGCCTCGGCACCCCACTCCGTCACCGGATTGCTTGCCTGCGGCCCCTGACGGAGGGTTACAGTCCTCCAGCCGGTCCCGGACCCGATGGTGCTCGGTGAGCGACTCGGCCAGCGCATACCCGAGGGAGCGGTACGCCTCGAAGTCCCACTCGTCGTAGAACTGGTCACCGGTGGTACGCGGCGGGAAGTCGGGGTGACCGGCGGCGTACTGCTCGATGTCCCAGCCGAGGTGACCGGCCAGCACCGCCTTCACGAAGAAGATCTCGGTCTTGTACGGCTTCTCCTGGCCGTCCTTCAACGGATGGGTCGCGATGCCGTAGGCCCACGCCCGATCGGCCCGCGGCTTGGACCCGCGGATCATCGGCGACGGGTCGATGTCGATCTGGATCCCGTGGTCCATCCGGGCGGTCGCGATCGCCTCGGCCAGCGCGGTGAACCGGTCCTCGGCGTCGTTCGACGCGTCGATCACGATCACCTGGGCCGGCTCCCGGCGGAGCGCCTCGACCAGGCCGAGGTTGTCGTAGTGTCCACCGTCGGTGACATAGATCCGCCGGTCGTACATCGACGGCTGACCGATCCCCTCCAGCAGCAGCCGGTACGGCCCGGGCTTGTCGATCACGCTGCCGACGTACCGCCGTACCTTCGGGACGACCCCACGGACGTCGGGGAACGCGGGCTCGGGCCGGTTGTTCCAGTACGGGTTCGGCAGCCACACCCCGAGCCGCGCGTTCAGTACGGCGAGCAGCAGCCGGACCGGCCGGGTCCGCGCGTTCACCCGGCCGGTGAGCGGGCTGACAGCGGCACCGCTGATCGCCATCGCGGCCGGCACGGTCACCTCGCGCTTGAGCATGTCGGCCTCACGCTCGTAGTCGTCGGTCGTCCGCCGGCCGCCGTCCGGCAGCGAGCGGTCGCCCACGATCCCGATCTGCTCGGCGTCGAAGACGAACGGCACGCAGTCGCGCTGGCTCGGCACGAAGTCCGCGTCGGACACGTTCGCGACACCCGCGATGACGAGTTGCGGTCCGCCGTCGACCGGCTTCGCCCATTCGGAGTACCGCAGCCGCAGGTGGTAGTCGAGGGCGACCGCGGCACCGTTGTCCTTGCGCGTCACCAGGAACGCGCGCGACAGCCGCTCGCGGTAGAACGAGTGCAGCGACGTCCGGTTCGCGTCGGTGAGCACCTTGATCGCGACCGCGATCGCGGCCAGCACCAGCGCGACGTTCCAGTCGTCCTGGTACGCAGGGTCGATCGCGTACCCGCCGGTCCAGCGCAGCAGCGCGATGACCGCCGCGACCACGATGATCGTGGTGCCGGCCCACGGCGCGAGCTTGGTCCGGGCGAACGCGAGCAACCGGGCCCGCATCCCGGCCGCCTCCTTGCCCTCGACCGCGAGCCCGTTCCACACCGACTTACCGAGACCGATCAGGACGACGACCAGCGCGGTGAACGATGCGAGCCCCTGTTTCGTGGGGTCGACCAACGCCAGCAACGCCGACGGGAGACTCGGCTGATCGGCGGACCCACCCGGCAGTTGTCCCAGCAGATAAAGGCCTCCCGGTACGCCGAGCAACAATACGGCGACCGGTACGCCGTACCGGAGCGAGACGTTGCCGATCGTCGTCAGCAGCATCCGGACCACATCGGGCATCCGGGCCCAACGGTCCCACACCTTCTCCAGGACGAACATCGCCGCACTGAGGGCGAGCGGGAACAACGACAGCGCGAGGAAGTGCCACGAGTCGTTCGGCCGCCAGTCCACGTGGATGGTGGTGCCCTCCGACGTGATCACCTTCTGGTCGGCCAGGAACCAGCCGAGCACCCACGCGATCGCGCGCAGCGTGATCCCGATCAGCAACAGGTTGACGACCAGCCCGAACAACACCGACAACGCGGCCCGGAACATCGCCCGGCCGCCCTGCAACAGGTAGCGGGTCTGCCGCCGCAACCGCGCGAGCTCCGGCGATCCCGGCGAGAACGGATCGGCGCAGGTCCGCCGGAGTACATGGAAAGCGGCGGCCATATAGCCACCGCCGCTGACGCCGATCACGGTCGACGCCTTGTCGTAGAAGCCCTTCTCCCGCAGGAGTTGCAGCGCACCGAGGCAGAACGAGGCCGATCGGATGCCGCCACCGGAACAGGCGATCACCAGCCGGCCGTCGTCCTTGCCGTCGTCCCTGATCCGCCGGAACGTCGCCGGCGGATCGAGCAGGACGCCGTACAACTTCCGCTGCCCGAAGCGGCTGGACGCGAAGTAGGCGACGGCGAGGATGAGTACGCCGACGAGGCCGATGCCGCGCATCAGCCAGCTGAACCAGCCCGTCGACAGATCGGCGCAGGGACCGGTCGACGCGCCGAACTCGGTCCACAGCCAGACGTCCTCGATCACGTCGAGCACCGCGGCGGTGAAGACCAGCCACGACCCGACCGCGGCGATCTGCTTCCACGACTGGCGATTCAGGAACTTGATGTACTTGTAGGCACGGAACGCCGCATAGACGTAGGCCATGATGAACGTCGCGTCGAGCAGCAACGACAGCCGGCCGGGCACCTCACAGTCGAACGCCGAACCGGATGCATCGTGGACCGCGTCGCGCATCGGCCACTGGACGACGGCGAGGACGACAGCGAGTTGAAGGGTCTTGGTGAGCGTCCGACGCCGGCCGATCTGCTCGATCGTGGCGTCGCCTTTGGTGCCGTCCGATTCCCCGAGCATCGCCCTATGATGCCGGTCGCGCGGTTCAGGCAGCCAACTGAGACTCGCTGATGCGCAGGAGCGGGCGGTCGGTCTGCTCGAGGGCGGCCAACTGGGTGCAGGCGAGCGCGATCGCTTCGGCCTGCGAGTGGCAGCCGTCGGCGTACCAGTACGGATCGTCGGGCTGGCGATCCTCGGCGTCGTCGATGTCGGCGTACCAGCAGTCACGCCCGTGACAGCGGTAGTGCACGACCCGAACCTTGAGCTTCATGCGCGATAGGACGCCGGTCCTGGATCCCCGGTTCCAGCCCTTCGATCCTGGTGTGAAGGGTTTACAACGATGGCAAAGTCGCAGTACAAACGACGGGACCGGTCCGCCCCTCCGGCTCGAGAGGTTCTGCCATGAGGTTCTTCCGCCCCGTCCTCGGCGTCACCATCGCGATTCTGCTCACCGGCGTACTGGCAGGTCCCGCTCCAGCTGCTGAAAGACCTGGACAGGAGAACGCGGTGCAGTCGCAGACCTTCCGCAACCCGGTGAACCCGTCGGCCGACCCGTCGCTGATGTTCGACAACGGCCGGTACTACGTCGCGACCACCCGCGGCGACCGGATCGGGATCTGGTCGTCGCCGAGTCTGGCGACGCTGCTGGTCGAGCCCGAGCAGGTGGTGTGGCGGGACTCGGATCCGAGCCGCAACACGCAGATGTGGGCGCCGGCGTTCCGCAAGGTGGACGGCCGTTGGTACATCTACTACACCGCCTCGGACGGCGTGGACGCGAACCACCGGATGTACGTGATCGAGTCCGAGGGCGACAACCCGCTCGGGCCGTACCACTTCAAGGCGAAGATCGCGGACTTCGGCGAGTACGCGATCGACGGCGAGCCGATCACGGTGAACGGGCAGCAGTACTTCGTCTGGACCGGACCCGGCCGTGGTCAGGGCGGGCCCGCGCAGCTGTACATCGCGCGGATGAGCAACCCGTGGACCGTCACCGGCGGCCGGGTCGCGATCCCGGCGGACGGCGGATGCACCGAGGTACGGGAGGGACCGACGCCGATCTACGGCAACGGGCGGGTGTTCCTGACCTACTCCTCGTGCGACACCGGGAAGCCGGACTACCAGCTGTGGATGAAGAGCATCGGGAACGGCGCCGACCCGATGGTCGCATCGAACTGGGTGCAGCACCCCGGGCCGATCTTCTCCCGCAACGACGCGACCGGCGTCTGGGGACCGGGGCACCACTCGTTCTTCAAGTCCCCTGACGGCACCGAGGACTGGATCGCGTACCACGGCAAGAACACCAGCACGTACACGTACTCCTTCCGCACCAGCCGCGTGCAGAAGATCAGCTGGAACACCGACGGCACTCCCAACTTGGGCAGGCCGTTGGCCGCCGGTGCCACCCAGAGCTTGCCTTCCGGTGACCCCGGCACGGCGAACTACTGGATCAACGACTTCGACACCGGCACCGGCCTCAACCAGGTCGAGTACGCCGGCAACTGGAACTCCGGCTCCGGCTGCGGCACACAGTGTTTCTGGGGCAACGACCACTGGAGCGGCGAGACCAACGCGTCGGCCACCATCCGCTTCACCGGCACCAAGGTCGCCTTGCTGAGCGTTGTCGACGTTGGCAACGGCATCGCCGGCATCTCCATCGACGGCGGCGCTGAACAACGCATCGACTACTACAGCTCGATCCGAGTCGGCGAACAACTCATCTACGTCAGCCCAAACCTCCCAGCAGGCCCCCACACCCTGAAGGTCCGCGTCACCGGCGACAAGAACCCCGCCTCCGGCAGCACCGTCATCAGCCTCGACCGCATCGAGGTCTACTGAGGTCAGCGCGGGACCTAAGGACAGGAGGTAGTGCGCCGCGGCCGGCGGTCCCCCGCGTGCGGGCACGCCACCGGCAGCGCTCGGCGGGACTACCTCCTGTCCTTCGGTCCCGATCCCGCGACGCGGACTGGGCCGAAGAGGCCTGAGGTGTTTTGGCCGGGGAAGATGAAGTGGGTCGGGCTGATGGCGTCGAGGTGGGGGGCTGCGGTGTTGAAGACTTCGACCGTGAGGGTGTGTTCTCCTGGCGCGACGCCGGTGAGGTCGAAGGTGTACGGCGAGCAGAAGCGGGAGCCGATGCTGACGCCGTCGATCAGTACTTCGGCCGTTCCTCGGACTCGGCCGAGGTCCAGGGTCGCGGCTTCCGGGAGGACGAGGCGGCGGGTGTAGCGGACGCCGCCGCTGTACTCGGACAGACCGTGAGTCTCCCAGTTGCCCAACGGCATTCGGCCGGGGCCAACGGTCGCCCTGATCGGTGCGGTGAGAGCGGCGCCGGCTTCGTGGCCGGGGGTGGTCATCAGGGTGAGCCAGCCGGTCTTCCCACCTGCAGGTATGTCGGCGACAACCCTGCCTGTGCCAGTGGCGAGTTGCTCGCCGTCGACGCTGAGGACGGCCTCACCGACCAGGTCGACCTCGAGGCGGGTTGTGCCTGGCGGGAGGTCGAAGCGCAGGTGTTCGATCCGGTCGGGTGATGGCCGGGGGACGGCGAACGTGACGGGCTCGACCACGGTGGTATCCGTACCGTCGAGCCAGGCGGCGGCCGGGAGCGGATGAGGTCGGCGGGTGAGGTGCAGGTCGGCCAGCGCACGGTGCCACGGGCGCCGTCGTCCCGTCGGCACAGTCGATCCGTCGACGGTTGCCTTCCAGTCGTGGTCGGGGATCACCAGACCGTCGACCAGGATTGGGGTCGGCCGGGTCACCTCCACCACGATCGTGTTCTCGACCCCCGGTCGCAGTACGGCGGCCGCGTCGTACCGCCGTACCCGAGGGGTCGGCCGCTCGTACGGCATGAAGCCACCCTGACGACCCACTTCGAGATCGTTCACGTACAGCCGCGCCGATCCCCACGCGGTCAACGTGAGCTCGGTGCAATCACCGGGTACGACGGTCGTGCTGTAGCGGATCGCCGTACCAGACCCCGGCGAGTCGACCGCGATCCACTCGGGCCGACGGTACGACGCCACGTCGCGAACGAAAGCCACATTCGCCCGGAGGTCCAGCCGCTCGGACGGCGTCAACCGCAGCTCGAGCTGATGCGTGCCGGCCTGGAGAGCCACCTCGACCGAGCCGAAGTAGCCGCCGTCGTCGGAGATCGGCAGCGGCTGACCGTCGATCAGCAACTCCTTGGCCGCCGGCGCCCCAACGACCACCGTCGAACTCAAGGTCGACGCTAGCTCGAAGGCCGCGGCGAACGTCACTGTCTGGCCGGCGTCGACAGTGCCGAAGTCGAGGAAGTCCTCCGGGACGTGACCCTTCGGGCCGAGCGCGTGGTGATGGATGTGGTCCTTGCGGATCCCCAATGACTCTGAGTACTCGACGGGCTCGCCGTTGATGAGACCGTGCGGCCCGAAGGTCGCGTGCGCCGGTCGCCAGTCGTCCGAACCCTCGACGCGATGCTCCAGCGCCCAGCGCTCGACCACGACATCACCTGAGGGAGCCTTGGCCGGCCAAGCGAAGTCGCCCCACGTGTTGTCCAGGGTCGGAATCAGCTCGACGTCCCAGTCACCCTCGAGCGTCGACTCCACCCGCACGCCCGGCTCCTCAGCCACCGCAGACGGGTTGCCCTCGGCAAACACCACCAGCGCGGCAGGGCCGTGATCGAACGGAACGACGACCTCACCGTCCTTGCAGGCAAGAGGTTTCGAGGAACCGTCGAACGGATTCACCAGCAGCGGCGGGCCTGGCATGTCGCGGACCCGCAACCTCACCTCGTCCAGATACCGCGAAGGATCGAAGGAGTACCCAACACTCGCCCACTCGTGACTGATCCCCCGCCCCACAGGCTGGCCGTCGATCTGCGTCGCGCTCCACTCGGTCGGCGTGACGAACACGACCAGCGCGTCGTCGACCTCCCGAGTCAGCACCGGCACGTCCGCCTCCACCCGCCGCGGCAACCGCGCCAGCGACGAAGGCACATCAGCGGCCTCGGCCACCACCACAACCTCACCGGACAGCCCGTCAGGAACGGCGCCTACGGCAACTACCAACCCGCCCGCGGCGGTGAACTCGGAGAGCCGCTCGATCACGGCATCCTCGAGCACGGTTGCCGCAGGCAACACAATGGCCGAGTACCGCTCGTCCGCGATCGACAGCTGCGGCCCGTCCGCCACCTGGGCGCCGGCCAGCGACTCGTCGTCGATCACATCCGCGTCGATCCGCGCCCGATCCAGCACCCCGAGCACTGGTGCGAACCAGGTCGCATCCCCGACCAGCTCCCGGTACACCTCCTGAGCAAGCAGCGCCGCAGGACCAGGCCCGTCCATGGTCAGATCGGCCTGAGCCGTCGCATTCGGGAACAGTACGGCGACCTCACACACGTGCCGCCCCAACGACAACGCCGCGCACAGCCGTGTCACCGCATCCGCGAACGCCTTGTGATGCCGCCAGTACGGCTGACGCCAGTCAGTTGACGGCGGTGCCCATTCCCACCACCCGGCCCGCGTCGTGTAGTAGACGGCATGCGGGTTGTACAGCGTCGCCCCGGTCCGCAACCACGGCAGCAACCAGTCGAACGTCTCCTCCAACGTCCCACCCCATCCGGTGGAGTGAAACGCCTCGATCCACGTCCGCGGCCGCTCGTACAGATGGGCCAATGACGAGTGGATCCGCGCATCACCATGGTGGTCCGACCCCGGCGCACTGAACCACCGATGCGTCCGCGCATAGTCGGCGTACAACTCGACACCCTCGACCGGCAGCCCGGCTCGCGCCGGATCCTGCTGGTCGCACCCGACCACGAGCCCATGCTTCTCGTGCCACTCGTGCAACGGCCGGAAGAACGCCTCCTCCGCCAACGACGCCCTCAGCGCGTGGTAGTCCCGCCGTACCCGATCCCCATCCGGTACGGCGGAATCCCACAGCGCACTGAGTCGGTCGCGGAGGTCGTACCCATAACGCGCCAGGAATCGCTCTGCGAAGTCAGCGGACCACGTGGGCACCGACGGCAACTCGTCCTGGAACGACCCGACCACGACCCGACCAAGTCGGTCCCCCAGCCGCCGCTCGAACTCACCGTGCACCTGATCGAGCAACGCCGTACAGGCGGAAGGACTCAGGTAGTCGAACCCATGGTCCGTCTCGTAGAACAACGACAGCTGGGACTCGACGAGCACCTCACACGACGCCCCGGCCGCATCAGCAACCACCTCAGCCGCAGGCTCCACCGCCGCAGAGATCACCCGACCACCCGCCGGACACCGCACCGTCAGCCGCCCAGTCCCACTCACCGTCAGCCGCTGCAGACGACGACCGGCGTACACGGGCTGCCGAGCCACCAACCGCGCCTGGATGTCCGCCCCGGAGAACCCGAGTTGGTCGTAGAACCACAACGAGACACCCAACTCGGCAGCGTCGTCGCAGACCCCGAGGAAGATCTCCCACCACCGCTCCGAGAAGAACGGCGGATCGTCCGCATCGCACCCGTGGTCGGACCCAGCCGGGGCCAGATTCAGTACGACGAGTTGGTACACCCCACCCTCGACGAACCGCTCGAGCTGCCAGCGCAGCCGAGCCGGGTCGAGCGGTTCGCCGCTCCACCACCAGATGGGCGCAGGTGAGTAGGCCCTGGGCGGATCGGTCAGAACCGACGCCAGGCGAGGGGGAAGTGCCACGGTTATCCCTTCAGGCCGCTGGAGAAGCCGCGAATCACGTACCGCTGGAGGACCAGGAAGACCAGCAGAATGGGCAGCGCGGCCAGCACCAGGCCGGCTGCGACGAGTCCGTAGTCCGAGGTGTATTCGTTGACGAAGGCAAACACCCGGACCGGGACGGTCTCCCGGCCGGAGCCGCCGAGGTAGAGCAACGGCGTGAAGAAGTCGTTCCAGATGTGGACCGCGTTGAGGATCAGCACGGTGCCGGTGATCGGCCGCAGCAGCGGGAAGATCACGTACCCGAACGCCTGCAGGTGCGAGGCGCCGTCGATCAGCGCCGCGTTGGTGTAGTCGGCCGGCAACGACCTGATGAACCCGGTGTAGAGGAACACCGTGAACGGCAACTGGATCCCGGTGTAGAACAGGATCATCCCCTGGTAGGTGCCGAGCAGGCCCATGTTGTTGACCATTTGATACAGCGGGATCATCCCGAGCTGGAACGGCAGGATGATGCCGACCAGGAACAGGATGTAGAGGCTGTAGCTGAGCCTGGATGCCGTACGGGCCAGGAAGTACGCCGCCAGCGACCCGAGCACGATCAACACGACGACGCTGCTCACCGTGATGAGCGTGCTGTTGAGCAGCGCCGAGCCGAGTGAGGCCGACTGCCAGGCCTCGCCGAAGCTGCCGACCGACGGCGGATCGGGGAGCGACAGCGGCTTGTTCGCGATCTGCTCCGGATCCTTGAAGGCCAACGTCACCAGGGCGTAGACCGGGAACAGGAACATGATCGCGACCGCGATCATGACGACCTCGCGCACCAGGGTGCGTGGGCGGTAGCCGGTCCTCATGCCGTCGTCTCCCTCGAACGCAGATAGCCGATCTGGATGAAGGAGACCGCCGCGACGAAGATCGCCAGCACCAGTGCGACCGCGGTGCTGTAGCCGAACTTCCCGAACACGAAGGCCTGCTTGTAGAGCACCGTCGACAGCGTGTCCGTCGCGTAGCCCGGACCGCCGTTCGTCATCGCGATGATCTGGGTGAACAGCGTCAGGCCGCCGACCGTCGACAGCATCACGTTGATCGTCGTCGCCGGCGCGAGCAGCGGCCAGGTGATGTGCCGGAACCGCGCGAACAGGCCGGCGCCGTCCACCATCGCGGACTCCTGCAACTCCTGCGGCACGCCTTCCAGCCCGGCCAGGAAGATCACCATCGAGTAGCCGGCGCACTGCCAGATCACCGTGAACGCGACCGACCAGATCGCCAGCGAGGGATCACCGAGCCAGTCCTGCCGCAACGCCCCGAGACCGATCGCGTTCAGCGCGGCGTTGAGCCCGGCGTCCGGCGCCGGGTTGTAGACGTACTTCCACAGGAACGACACCATCACCGGGCTGACCACGACCGGCGCGAAGAAGATCACCCGCAACGCCATCCGGCTCTTGATCCCCGTGTGTACGCCGAGTGCCAGCAGCAGCCCGATCCCGTTCTGTACGACGACGATCGCAATCGTCAGCAGCAACGTGTTGCGCATGGCCCCCAGGGCCTGGTCGTCATGAACCAACTGCTTGAAGTTCTCCAGCCCCACGAACGACCGCTGCTCCCCAACCCCGGACCAGTCGGTGAACGCCGACCCCGCCCCGACAATGCTCGGATAGAGCATCACCAGCGCGTACACGACCAGCGCCGGCACCGCGAAGAACCACGGCGGCGCAATCCCGCCCCCGCGACGCCGCGGTGCCTTCGCGGCATCCCGCCGTACCGCTGTAGTGATAGCCGTCATGCGGTCTTCCGGTAGGCCTCGTCCATCTTCTTCAGGGCACCCGGGACCGTGCTTTTGCCGCCGAGGAGTTCTTGGACCACGGCGAAGTGGGTGGGCTGGACCTCGGCGTTCGGCCAGCGTTGGTCCATGAAGGGGACGGCCTTGTTGTCCTTCAGGTAGGGCAGGAAGGGCTTCAGGACCGGGTCGACCTTCGCGTCACCGTCGGAGTACAGCGGGACACAGGCGACCGCCTCGGCCCAGGCGTTCACAACCTCCGGCTGGCCGCAGTACTCGATGAACTTCTTCGCCTGGTCGGCCTTCTTGCTCTTCGCGCTGACCGCGATACCGACCACGACCCCGCCGGGGATCCAGTTGTCCGCTTCGACGTCGGTGGCCGGGAACGGGAACATGCCGAGGTCGTCCGGTGACGGCGCCGCCTCGCGGAAGGCCTGCAGGACGGCGGACACCTGCACGGCCATCGCGGCCTTGCCGGTGCCGACCATCGAGGTGGCCTGCTCGTACGTCGTCCCATTCGGGTTGTCGTTGAAGTAGCCCTTCTTCTGCAGCTCCAGGTACTTGTCCATCGCGTCGGCCCAGCCGGAGTCGGCGAACGACGCGTTGCCGGCGGTCATCTTGTCGTCGAAGTCGGGCGTCTTGGCGTAGACCGTGCCGGGTACCAGCGCGTAGTCGATCAGCTGGGTCACCCACGGGGTCTGCGCGCCGAGGGCGATCGGGACGATGCCCTTCTTCTTCAGCTTGTCGCAGACGGCGAGCAGCTCCGACCAGGTCTTCGGCACCTCGACACCGGCGCTGGCGAACGCCTTCTTGTTGTAGATCGCGCCGAGCACGCTGGTGCCGGGCGAGAAGATGAAGGTCTTGCCGTCGTTCTGGAACGCGCCCTTGAACCCGGTCGGGATCTTCTGCGTCCAGGACTGGTCGCTGAGGTCGGCGAGCAGGTTCGCCTTGCTCAGCTGGACCATCGACATCGCGCTGCCGTTACCCGGGTACACCGCGTGCAGGTCGGGTGCGTTACCGGCCGCGAGCTGCGCGCGGAGCGCGGTCTGCAGCTGGTCGGCGGGTGAGAACGACAGGTTGAAGTCGAAGTCGGAGTGCGCCTTCTTGTAGTCGTCCAGCGCCTTGCGCAGACCGGCCTCCTGGCTGCCGGCGCCGATCACCTTCACCTGGCCGCCGGACGACGACGAGCCGCCGCCGTTGCCGCCACAGGCCGCCAGCGTGCCGACGGCGGCGGCGCCACCCATCAGCTGCAGGAGACGCCTCCGACTGACGGACTGATCGAGTGCCATGGTTCCTCCTGAGCCGCGGGGCGAGAGCCCGCCCCTGAATTACCGCCGAGTGATGTGAAGTAACCGCGATGGCGTGTTACTTTCTTCACGCGGGACGCTACGGACGGCCCGAGGGGGTGTCAAGACCTCGTTGAAAGGATTCAGTCCGGTCCGGCGCTCCGAAACCGTTTGGGTCGCTGCCCGGGTCGCCTGAGAAGATGTCGCCGTGCCCGCGACCGCCTGCGCCCTGCCGGCCAGCACGCCGTACGACGTGCTGCGCTCCGTCATGCCGTACGACGGGATCGGCCGGCACCACGTGACGCCCGGACCGGTGCACGCGTGAAACGTCCGATTCTGGTCACGGCCATCCTCCTGATCACCCTCCTCGGCGCCGCCGCCGGCTACTACGCCGGCGACCGCACCGCGCTCCCGGTCCCCACCGCGGCCGGCGCGGCCGTCCCTCTCGGCGAGGTCTCCCCGACACAGTCGGAGCTGACCCGGAAGACCCCGGAACCGAACAACCTGGCGGCCCTACAGCCGGGCGAGTTGGACTTCCGCACGCAGAAGTTCACGGTCCAGCAGGATTCGCAGCCCTCGGTGCGACTGTCGGTGCGGGTGCCGGACGGTTGGGAGAAGACGATCAACAAGGAGACGCCCGGCGAGGTGAAGTTCCTCGACTCGCTGCGCGAGCGCGGCGCGCGGGTGGAAGCCGGATTCCGGCCCGGCCTGACCACGACGCAGATGCGGGACAAGCTGATCCAGGGCCTCGAGTCGAGCCAGCCGTACGAGAACAACCTCCAGATCGTCGCCAAGACCGACGACACGATCACCGGCACCGACGGCCGGCCGCGGATGACGTCCACCGTCGCCTACACCTTCATCCCCGGTAAGACGCTGCGGTACGTCCTGGTCCGCTGGGTGGCCACCGCCGGCGACTCCCTGGCGACGGTGGAGATGTCGATCACTGGACTACCGCAGGACATGAAGGCGCTGAACCTCATCGCGGACCAGGCGGCCAAGTCGGCAACGCCCGAGGACTGAGGCATTGAGCGGTGCCCGAAAGGGTTTTCACGGAATTGTTACCCGGCCGCCGCAACCTCGCGGCGGGCTACGGTGTCTTTGGAGTAGGGGAACTGGGGAGGTGAGGCAGGCGTGGCTCGTCGGGGGACTGTAGGCGCTCTGCTGGGTTCTGGACTGGTGGCGATCACCGCACTCGGCGGAGCGGGTGGATATGGAGTCGGCCTGCTGACCGCGGTCGATCGCTCGGCCGCGGCTGCCGGTACGGCGGCTCCGCTGGGGGCCATCCGGACGTCGACGTCGACGCCCTCGACCACTCCGTCGCCGACGTCCACACCGCGCGTGATCCAGCCCGACAACTCACCCCCGCTCGACGCGTCCGAGCTGCGCTACAAGACCCGCTCGTTCGACGTGGAGTACGTCTACAAGTCACAGGTCTCGGCCCGCGTGCCCGCCAACTGGAACATGACCCGGCCGGACCCGCCGCGCACCGCCCGGTTCACTGACCCGACCGGGAAACGCTGGATCCGGGTCGAGGCCGGCTTCACCATCCAGCGCCCGCCGGCCGCGTCGATGGAGGCGCGGATCCTGGAACTCAACCGGCTGCCGAAGGACCAGATGCTGAAGTACATCTCCAGCACGGTCGAGGGCAACTACGCGACCTTGGTCTACACCTACGTGCCGCCCGCGTCGCTGGCACCGGTGGCAACGGTCCGCTACGTGATCGTCCGCTGGGTCGCGGACGAGAGCGGCCTCTGCGCCGTCGAGATGAGCTCCACCGGCCTGCCGCAGGACAAGAAGGCCCTGATGACGGTGATCGACAAGGCCGCCTCTAGCGTCGTACGACGCGACAGCCCGCTCGACTCGTCAGAGAAGCCCAGCTAGGGCTCGGCGACCGGAGTCAGTGAGGTACACGGCCCGTTGACGCGGGCGACGGCGTACCCAGTCACGCTCCAGCAAGGAATCCGCCAGGGATGCACCCATGCGGCCGGCCAGGTGGTGGCGTTGTTCGCTCCAGTCCACGCAGAAGCGGAGTAGGCGCCGGCTGGACTTGCCGGGCGACAGGTCGACGCCTAGCTCGGGGAAGACGTCAGCCGCGGCAGGACCCAGTTCATAGGGCCCGTCCGATAGCTGCTGGGCCGCCCGTGAATCGTTGCCCCGGAAACCGGTACGTCGAACTCCGCACAACCGTCGATCACGCAGTCCGACGTACCCACCGCACAGGATCTTCAGTCGATCGGCCAGATGGTGCGGAAGATGGTGGAGCGGAGGCGGTAGAAGCGGCGCCGGGCCGAGTGGATGAAGGCAGGCGACGGCCGGAGCCGTTCGCTCGGAAAATGCATGAGGGACTTCCTCAACCGGAGTACTTCACCGAATCGGCCATCTCGACTGCGCGAACAAGGTCCGACTGCGGCACCATGACCTGGACGAGCAGCGAGCGGGCGTCCCCCCGCTCCACGACTCGCTGGAGGAGCACCATACCGGCATCCCCGCAGCCGCTGGAGACCCGGCCCGTCGTGTTCTGGCCGTCCAGGTTCCCGTTCGGCTGATCCTCGTCCTGGCTGCATCCGAACTGGGCACTGTCCGGCAGCGTCAGCTTCGCATCCGCCAGTCCGACGAAGATGCCGGGAGTGCCGGTCGACGACCAGTCGGCATCCCGGCTCACCCGGAGCGCCGGATAGGACCCGCTGCCACCGGGCGGCTGCCAGTCCGATTGCGCCACGGACTTCGCCCAGCCGCGCGGAAGGTCCACGGAGAACCCACCCTGCGAGACCGTGATCGACTCGCGGTCGGCCAGATACCGCTGGCCCACGAACCCGGCTCCCCCGCCCACGATCAGAGCGAGGACCGCGGCGACGACCCATCGACCTCGCCGGCGCTTCGGTGGCGCGACCGACTCCGCGGCGGCCGGCGGCTCGGTAGGTGCGTCCACAGTCTCTGCCGGCGCAGGCGTCTTCACGATCGTCGGCTTGTTGGCGTCACTAAGGGCCGTGTTCTCGCCGACGTCGGACGTGGAGGTGGACGTGGAGGCGGAGACGACGACGGTCTCGCGGGCGGAGACGGTCGACGGGACGAAGTTGTGGGTGGTCTCGTCGAGGGCGCCGACGAGTTCCCGGGTGAACGACTGGACGTCCGGCCAGCGCTTCTCCCGGTCCGGGTCGAGGGCGCGGACGATCGCGCTGTCGATCTTGTCCGGCAGGTCGAACCCGAGGGTGCTCGGCGGTGGCGCCGCGGTCACCCGAGAGGCCGCGCCCAGCCCGTCGACCTGATGCGGTGAGCGCCCGGTCAGAGCGGCGTACGCGACGGCTCCGAGAGAGTACTGGTCTGCGCGCTGGTCCAGCCGCTCACCCATCGCCTGTTCGGGGGCGACGTACGACGGGGTGCCGCCGGGCATTGTGATCCGCGACACTTCGTCGAGCGACTTGCCCAGGCCGAGGTCGGACAGAACTGCCCGCTCACCCTCGTCCGTACTACGGAACAGAACGTTCGCCGGTTTCACGTCACGGTGCAGCAGACCGCGCCGGTGCAGCGCCTGCAGGCCGCGGCCGACCTGGACGACGACGTCGACCGCATCCGGGAGCGCCAGCGGTTCCTTCTTCAGCCGATCGGCCAGCGTGCCGCGATCGGCGTACGTGAGCACGAGAAACGGCCGCCCGTCCTCGAGTTCGCCGACATCGTGGACCTGGACCACGTGCTCGGACTCGACCCGGCGCAGGAACCGGCCCTCCTCGAGGAACCGGCGACGGACCGTGTCGTCATGCCCCCAGTTGTCCGCGAGGACCTTGATCGCGACCTCGGCATCCAGTTGCTCATCGTGAGCAAGCCATACCGTAGCGAACCCGCCCGAGCCCAGGCGTCGTCGCACGACGTAACGGCCTAGCCTGCTTGGGACCCCCATACAGGGCATTATGGATCACTGGGAGTCCCATGCCGGGGGCCTGATGACAGCAAAGGCGCAGATGAGCGAGAGCAGCAGCCCGACCGACGACCTCGGGGCCCTGGCGGAGCGTGCCCAGGGCGGGGACAAACACGCGATGGACGACCTGCTGCGGCAGGTTCATCCGCGGGTGCTGCGAATCTGCCGCAGCGTGCTGCCGTACTCCGCCGACGCCGAGGACGCGGCCCAGGAAGCCCTGCTGAACATCGCCACCAAGATCAACTCGTACTCCGGTCGCAGCAGCTTCTCCACCTGGGTCCACTCGGTCGCGGCCAACTCGGCTCGCTCGACGTACCGCAAGCTCAAGCGCACCGCCCAGGCCGCGCACAACCCGGAGACGATGGAGCGGCCCGACCCGCGCACCACCAGCGTCATCGCCGGCACCCGCCTGGACCTGCTCGAGGCCCTCGAGATCCTCGAGCGCGACCGCCCCCAGATGGTCACGCCGCTCGTCCTGCGCGACGTGTACGGCCTGTCGTACGAGGAGATCGCCGCCCTGGTCGGCGCCCCGCTCGGCACCGTGAAGTCCCGGATCCACGACGCCCGCGAGGTCGTCCGCCCCCTCCTCCGTCCCAAGGACTAACCCTCCCTCCCCTCCCGATTTCGCTGGTTGGCCAGCGAAATTGTGGGTTCTCCACCCTTGATACGGGTGCCGAACCCACCACCTCGGTGGCCAACCAGCGAAATGAGGCGGGGTGGTTGGGGGCTCCCGGAGACGCCCGGGGTGTGCTCAGATGGGGGGCATGAAGAAGCTCATCAACGAACCTGGTGATGTTGTGAGTGAGGCGCTGCGGGGGATGGCGGCAGCGCATCCGGATCGGTTGCGGGTGGATCACGAGAACCGGATCGTGTACCGCAAGGACGCACCGACGCCGGGGAAGGTGGGGCTGATCTCCGGAGGCGGGTCGGGGCACGAGCCGATGCACGGCGGGTTCGTCGGGCTCGGGATGCTCGACGCCGCGTGTGCGGGTGAGGTGTTCACCTCGCCGGTGCCGGACCAGATGATGGCGGCGACCAAGGAGGTCGACGCCGGGGCCGGCGTACTGCACATCGTGAAGAACTACACCGGCGATGTGATGAACTTCGAGATGGCCGCCGAACTGGCCGCGGCCGACGCCGGGACCGAGGTGCTGTCGGTGGTGACGAACGACGATGTCGCCGTCCAGGACAGCCTGTACACGGCCGGTCGCCGCGGTGTCGGCGTCACCGTGCTGCTGGAGAAGATCGTCGGCGCCGCGGCCGAGGAGGGCCGCTCGCTGCAGGAGGTCGCCGACCTGGCGAAGAAGGTCAACGACAACGGCCGCAGTATGGGGATGGCGCTCACCTCGTGCACCGTGCCGGCGGCAGGCAAGCCGACCTTCGAGCTGGCCGAGAACGAGATGGAGGTCGGGATCGGCATCCACGGCGAGCCCGGCCGGCAACGGTTGCCGCTGGCACCGGCCAAGGACGTCGCCGCGATGCTGGTCGACCCGGTCGTCAGCGATCTGCCCTACCAGCAGGGCGACTCGGTGATCGCGTTCGTGAACGGTATGGGCGGTACGCCGCTGATCGAGCTGTACCTGATGTACAACGAGGTCGCCCAACTGCTCGACCGGGCCGGCATCACCATCGCCCGCAACCTGGTCGGCAACTACATCACCTCGCTGGAGATGGCCGGCTGCTCGGTCACCCTGCTCAAGGTGGACGACGAACTGGTACGCCTCTGGGACGCACCGGTCAACACCCCCGGCCTACGCTGGGGCGCGTGAGCATGGGAGTCGACAATTTCGTCAACTGGCTTCGCGACGCCGCGAGTACCTTGCACGACAATGCGGCGTACCTGACCGAGCTGGACTCGGCGATCGGGGACGCGGATCACGGCGCCAACATGGACCGAGGATTCCAGGCGATCGTCGCGGTGCTGGACGAGTCCACCTTCGCATCGGCCGACGA
This sequence comes from Kribbella steppae, assembly GCF_004342025.1. Classification (GTDB taxonomy): domain Bacteria; phylum Actinomycetota; class Actinomycetes; order Propionibacteriales; family Kribbellaceae; genus Kribbella; species Kribbella steppae. The sequence goes on from NZ_SLWN01000005.1 coordinate 542,983, forward strand.
GCTGATGAAGAAGGCCGGGATGACGCTGGTCAGCAAGGTCGGCGGGGCGAGCGGGCCGCTGTACGGAACGTTCTTCCTGCGCTTCGGAACCGTCCTCGCCGGCACCTCGTCGATCACCCCCGAGGTGATCGGCGAGGCTTTCAAGGCCGGCGTCGGCGGCATCCTCCAGCGCGGCAAGGCGGAGCTCGGCGACAAGACCATGTACGACGCCTGGGCGCCGGCGCTGGACGCGTACGACGCTGCCGTCGCGGGCGGATCGGATCTCGCCGGTGCCCTGAACGCGGCAGCGGAGGCGGCCGCGAAGGGCCGGGACGCGACAGTTCCGCTGGTCGCCCGGAAGGGGCGCGCAAGCTACCTGGGCGAGCGCAGCGCCGGGCACCAGGATCCCGGGGCGACGAGCACCACCCTGCTGCTGGAGTCGGCCGCGCGCACACTCGCATGATCGGGATCGTGGTGGTGTCGCACAGCCATGCGCTGGCGACCGCCGCGGTCGGGCTCGCCGCCGAGATGGTTGCCGAGGACAAGCGCCCGGCGATCGCAGTGGCGGCCGGGCTGGACGATAAGACCTTCGGCACCGACGCGATGGCGGTCTCCGAGGCGATCACGGCGGTCGACAGCCCGGACGGCGTACTCGTGCTGCTCGACCTGGGCAGTGCGGTGCTGAGCGCCGAGCTGGCCTTGGAGTTCGTGGATCCCGACATCGCCGAGCGGGTGAAGTTGTCCAGCGCGCCGTTGGTCGAAGGGCTGGTCGCGGCCGTGGTCACCGCGTCGACCGGCGCTTCCCTCGACGCGGTCATCGCCGAGGCCAACCGTGGATTGGTTGCCAAGCAGGACCATCTCGGCGAGACAAGCCCTGTGCAGCAAGCAGAGCTGGCGGCGGCTGATCAGGTCATTGAACTTGCGCTGAGCAACGAGCACGGACTGCACGCCCGCCCGGCCGCGCGGCTCGTTGCCTTGGTCAACTCCTTCGACGCCGCCGTCACGCTGACCGATCTGGACACCGGTCGCGGCCCGGTCGACGCGGGCAGCCTCAGCATGGTAGCCACGCTCAACGCCCAGCAGGGTCACCGCCTCCAGGTCGGCGCAAGCGGTCCGCAGGCGGCCGAGGCGCTTGCCGCGATCAACGATCTGGCCACGCAGAACTTCGGCGACGACGCACCGGCAGCCGAGACGTCCCAGCCTGCCAGCGGTTCAGGACTGGACGTGGCGATCGGACCCGCGGTCGTCGTTGAGGCCGGGGTAGACCTGAGCGGCTATACACCAGGGGACGACGAACGAGGCCGACTCGACGCCGCCTTGTCGTCAGCATCCGTCGAGCTCGAACACCTCCGAGACACCAGCACGGATCACGGCGGATTCTTCGACGCACACCTCGCGCTGCTGACTGACCGCACCCCGCTCGACGCCATCCACCGTGCGATCTCTGCGGGTTCGTCCGCCCCGGACGCGTGGAAGCAGACGTACGACGAACTGGCGGCGCGGTTCGAAGGGTTGGACGACGCCTACCAGCGAGAGCGCGCGCAGGACGTCCGCAGCGTGCGTGATCGCGTACTGCGTGCCCTCACTGGCAGCACGTCCAACGACGAAACGCCGGCCGGCAGCATCCTCGTCGTACCCGAGCTGGATGCGGCCACCGCCGCGACCCTCGACGCCGCGCAGATCGGCGGTATCGCGGTCCGCGCGGCCGGGACCACCGGCCACGGCGTGATCGTCGCCCGCTCCCGCGGGATCCCGCTGATCACCGGCATCGGCGACGTCGCCGTACCAACCGGTGCGACCGTCGCCTTCGACGCCCGGACCGGCTCCTTCGAGGTCTCGCCCGATGAAGCGGCATTCCGTACGACGATCGCGGATCGGCTGGCGCAACGAGAGCAGGCCGTGGCCGAGGCGGACCAGCCCGCCATGACACTCGATGGGCGCACGGTCGAGGTGCTCGTCAACGTCGGCTCCGTGCAGGACGCGGTCGATGCGCACGGAGCGGACGGCTCGGGCCTCGTCCGGACCGAGGTGCTCTTCGGCGATCGGCGTACGGCCCCGACTGTGGCCGAGCAGGTCGAGCGGTTCCGGGCGATCGCGGCAGCACTCGACGGGAAGCCGATCACCATCCGCACCTGGGACATCGGCGGCGACAAGCCACTGCCGTTCCTGCCGCAGGACCGCGAGGCGAACCCGTTCCTGGGCGAGCGCGGTATCCGCGTCTTCCGCCGGCGCCCGCAACTACTCCGCGACCAGCTCGAAGCGATCCGCCAGATCGCGGTGGAAACCCCGGTCCACGTGATGTTCCCGATGGTGACGACGGCCGACGAGGTGGCGTGGGCGCTCGACGAGCTCGGGCCACGGCCGGACGGGCTGGAGGTCGGCATCATGGTCGAGGTCCCGGCCGCCGCGCTCCGTATCGAAACTCTTGCCGCCGGCCTCGACTTCGTCAGCATTGGTACGAACGACCTCACGCAGTACACGACCGCCGCCGACCGCACCAACTCCGCTGTGGCCCCACTGGCCGACGGTCTGGACCCCGCCGTACTGCAGCTGATCGACCACGTCGTCCGCAACGCCGGTGTCCGTGTCGCCGTCTGTGGTGACCTGGCCAGCGACCCGCAGAGCGCCGTACTGCTGGCAGCCCTTGGTGTGCACGAGCTCAGCGCCGTCGGTCCGCAGGTGCCACTGGTCAAGGCACTACTCCGGCAGACGGACCTCACGCAGGTGCCAACAGCTGAAGTGCTTAGCGCCCGCGACGCAGCCGAGGTGCGTCAGCTGGTACGGCGGTAGTACAGCAGCTCGACCAGGTTGAAGCCGGACGTGCGTGTGAGCTTGGCCGGGAGCGTGTAGCTCTCACCAGGCTCCAAGTACGTCACGTCCGGGCTGTCCAGGTCGAGGTCGACCACCAGCGCCGGGTACGCACCGGTGTGCCACGTGTAGGACTCCCCCGCGTCCGGTGTGACGTGCTGGATGCGTACGTCGTCTTCGTCGACGACCACCTTGGCTGGGACCTCACCGACCTGCTCGAACCCGGCGTCGGTCGGCACACCCTCGATCACGAAGTACGGGTCGCCGGACGCCTCCTCGCCGAGGTCGAGCACCTCGATCAGCCGGTTGAGGTACAGCGACTCCCCGTCGTTGGTGAGCATGTGCACCGGCGACACCGGCCGATAGACCGAACCGCCCACCGTCTCGTTGAGCTGCCGCGCCGGACTGCCGTCCAGCCAGTCCATGTGACACGGGGACGTCGACAGGCACAGCACGACGTACGGGTTGTGGTGCAAGTGCCAGCCCTGCGCCTCACCGGGAGCGAGAGAGACCTCCCATACGCGAACCCGTGAGTTCTTCAGCAGAACGCGCGTACCGATCTCGCCGAGGACGACCTCGGTCCCGTCCGGCGCGGCGACGGTGGTGCCTGCGGTCATAAAACCTTCTCCTCGTCGATGGGGCGTTCCATAGCTACACCACCGAGCAGCACGCCGTCCGGCATGGTCAGCTCGACGGTCTCGACCTCAGTGAACCCGAAGGCCTTGTACAGCGGTACGCCGGGCAGTGTCGCCATCAGCGCGAGTTGGGTGAAGCCCTCAGCCCTGGCCGCGTCGACACAGGCGGTGAGGATCGCCCGGCCGAGTCCACGCCTGGTCCAGTCGCTGCGTACGAACATCGCCCGGATCCGGGCCGGCTCGGTCGCCGGGTCCAGCAGTCGCCCGTCGGCGCCCGCCGTACTGGCGTTGAAAAGCTTGTTGCGCCGGCTCCAGCCACCGCAGGCGACGACCTCTCCACCCGCCTCGTGGACGTAGTACGTGCCGTCGTCGATCAGGGCGTGGTCCAGCGTGGTGATGTGCTCCGCCGCACTCGCTGTCTGAGCGGCGTCGTAGTACGCCGGGAACAGCTCCCGCACCGACCTCCGAGCCAATTCGGCAATCGCCGGCCCGTCCGCCCGCACCGCGACCCGCAACACAGCCTCCACGCCCCACAGGCTAGTTCCGCAACATCCGCGCGGTGAAATGGGGAGGCCCGGTGCCGGACATCTATCGGGTATGACGCAGACACCGATCGAGGCCCGGCCGGGGCCGGTGAGTGAGGGAGTCGTGCACGACCACCCACCACCAGACGGACGCCGTGAGCGGTTCGAAGACGTGTTCGGCGCGCACCGGGAGGCCGTCCTCGGCTACCTGCGCCGCCGGACCGACAGCGGTCACGACGCCGCCGACCTGCTGGCGGACACGTTCCTGGTGGCTTGGCGGCGGCTGGACGACGTACCACCCGGCAACCAGACCAGACCATGGCTGTACGGCGTGGCACGCAGAGTGCTGGCCAATCACCGCAGGGGTGAGGGCCGCCGGCACGCACTGGCCACGAAGCTCCGCCAGGAACTCACCGATCTGGACACGACCGACACTGCGTTACCGGACGACACCCCAGCGGCCCGGGCAGTCAGACGGCTCCCGGCAACTGGTACGTGCACGACGCCATGTCGCACGCCCCTGGCGAGGTCATCCTCTTCGTCGGCGCCAAGCCGGAGAAGTAGGTCCGCCCAGCTCCCGTCGGCCTCAGGGCCGGCGGGAGCGTCTGGTTTTGCCGGCCGCCCAGCGATACGCGACGAACGTCCAGACCAGGGCAGGCAGACCGAAGATCACCGCAGCGACCTCACGGCCGAAGACCAGGAGGACCAGACCGGTCAGGAAGAACGGCGCGGCCAGCCAGACCGCACCGGCGAACGCGGCCCACCGCCATCGACCCGGCTTGCGCGGCTCCGGCTTGTACAGCGAAGGCGCCGGCAGCCCGGCGAAGATCGGCTGCAGGTCCGCATGCGTGACAGCTTCGTTCAGCCGGTCGACCCGGGTATGCAACTCGTCCTCGTCCAGCCGCCCGACGGCGAACTGCTCGGCCAGGTCGTCGGTGCAGATCCGGCGCTCCTCATCGGTCAGCCGAATACTCGCCGCCCGCCGCCGAGCCGCCGCGACTCGAGCCTCCTGCCCGGCAGCAGCAGCCAGCCCCATCAACTCCCCCACCGCAGGCTTACCCGATCCCCGCTCCGCCATGGCCTCACCTCACTCGTCCCCTTCGAGTGTGCCAGACCGCCCCCGGGTAGGCCCTTTGGCGGGATAGCGTTCTGCGCGAGCGAGAGGAGTCACGGACTGTGGCACGACCCGACGAGCCCGGTGTGGAGAGCCCGGAGGCGATGAAGAAGCGCGCTGCCGCGCTGCGGGAGGCAGCAGGCCGGGCGAGGACCCTGGCCGGTCCACTCGGCACCCATATGGACCTGCCGGTGAAGTCCGCCACCGCCGACGACGTGTGGCATGGTCCGTACGCGCAGGAGTCGACGGCGCGACTGCAGAAGGACCAGAAGACCGTCCGCGGCCTCGCCGCGGACCTGAACGCGACTGCTGACGCTTGGATCCGTGAGGCCGAGCGCCTCGAATCCGAAGCCGCCTCGGCCCCGAAGTAAGGACGAGATGACGACATACGTTGGGTTCGACCTGACCCGGGTGCGCGGGCTGGCCAAAGACCTGCGCAAGGTCGCCGGCGCCTCCTCCACGCTGCACAGCGACGTGAAGAAGGTGCTCGACGACGCCGCGAGCCACCTGAACGGCAAGCCGGTGACGAACAGCGACCAGCTGGCCGCGGTCCAGCTGGGCAGCATCGGTCTGTTCGGCGGGATCACCTTCGCGCCGCCGGGGAACCTGGCCGGGCCGCTCGACGACATGGCCGGCAGCATCGACCGCCGGGCGAACCACCTGGAGAAGTGCAAGGAGCTCCAGGACAACTGCAAGGGCACCGTCGACCCGTCGCTGGTGTTCGTCGACGAGCCGCCGCCGGACCCGGAGAAGGTCAACGAGGCGCTCGAGGCGCTGCGTGACATGCAGGACAAGGACACCGGCATGAACGGCAACCGCGATGACCTGCAGTCGGTCGCGGACAAGCTGAAGGGGCTGACGTCGGCCGAGCTCGACATGTTCCTGAACGCGGCGAAGCCCGAGGAACTGGAGAGCCTGCGCAAGCAGATGGAGACCACCGGCTCCGCCGGCTTCCTGTGGATGGGCGACAACGGACTGCCGGTCGGCGAGCGCATCGAGTTCGCCAGCGCGCTGCTGGCGAAGGCCTCCCCCGAGAACCAGGAGAAGCTGCTGGCGGCCTTCCCCTGGTTGCAGCCCGGTTTCGAGTCGACCGACGTGTACCTGGACAAGTTCAACGACCAGACCGGCAAGGCCACCAACGGCATGCACTACGGTCTGCCGTCCGACCCGCTGTTCACGAACAAGCCGCTGGGTGAGGACGTCTACCAGGGCCAGCTGGGCGACTGCTGGTACATCGCTTCGCTGACGGCGACCGCGCAGCGCGACCCGGACTTCATCCGCGAGGGCATCAAGGAGAACCCGAACGGGACGATCTCGGTGCGCGTCTGGGACGCCGACGGCAACCAGCGGTGGGTGACGATGAACCGCGAGCTGCCGCTGGACGAGAACGGCGACCCGGTCGGCGCGCACGGCGACGGCTCGACGTGGGCGGCGTACTACGAGAAGGCCTTCGCGATCGCCTACGAGGGCGACGAGGGCGGTGCGCCGGACGGCAAGGAAGGCAACGACGCCTACGACCGCTCGGAGCAGGGCACCTATGGCGCGACCGAGTGGGACTACACCGACCAGGCGCCGCCGTATGTGACCGGCCAGGACTCCGAAGGCATCGGCACGAACTACGACGACGTCAAGGAGGCCTACGACTCGGGCCACCCGGTGATCGTCGCCTCCAACAGCGACAAGGACGGCGTACCGGACAACTGGTCCCAGGAGCAGAAGGACGCCTACGTCACCCGGCACGTGTACTTCGTCAAGGAGTTCACCCCGGATGGCAAGATCGTGCTGGGCAACCCGTGGGGTCCTGACTCACCCACGGTCACGGTCACCCAGGACGAGTTCGAGGACATGTTCGACGACGCCCAGTCGCTGCAGATCAAGGGGAAGTGACGATGGAGACCTGGCGGATCCGGCAAGGCGTGCCCTATCGGATCACCGACGACGGCCACGAGCTCCTGATCGGCCTCGCGGACATCGACGCCGACCAGGCGCGGCTGACCGTGCACAGCGACGGCGAGTGGGTGGCAGGTTACGACCTCACGACCGGCGCCGAGTGCGAGATCGGCGGCAAGCGGTGGAGGGTCAACTTGATCGCCGGAGCACCCCGGCGGTATGTCGAACTGCAGGAGCAGCCGTGAGAGTCACAAGTGTCCTCGTCACCGCCGGCCTGGTTGTCGCGACCGTCACCGCCTGCTCGGGCGGTGACGACAAGGCCGAGACCACGCCGGCACCGCCCAGCTGCGTAGGCAAGGACACCCCGGACAGCACTCACGTGCTGTCGTCCGGCCCGGTCAACCTGCCGTCCGGCGGTCGCGCCGTCCTCCAGGAGACGCATCTGGACGCCAACCCGCCGACCGCCCGCCTGTCGCTGCTCGGCACCGACGCGGGGGAGACCACCGCGGCCGACGTCAGCGTGGGCGGAACGGTCACGGTGAAGGCGACCAAGTACTCCGTGGTCGAGATCTGCTCGGACCGGGTCCAGCTCGCCAAGAGTTAGCTCAGGGCGGCCGGGAGAGTCGCGGTCCAGGCGGTGCGGAGCTCGGGCAGCGGCAGCTCGAACTGGTCCTGGACGTCCAGGGTCTCGCCGGTGATGACGCCGATCTTGGCGTGCGGGAAGCGGCGCGCGGTGCACATGTCGGTGAACCGGACCTCTTCGGTGCGCGGTACGGCGACCACTGCCCGGCCTGCCGACTCCGCGAACAGGAACAGGAACGGGTCCAGCCCGTCCGGCGCCCAGACGCGGGCACCGACCCCGCCACGAAGCGCCGACTCGACCAGGGTCTGAGCGACCCCGCCGTCGCTGACGTCGTGCGCGGCGTCGATCAGGCCGTCCCGGGACGCGTTGATCAGGATGTCGGCCAACTGCTGCTCCGCGGCCAGGTCGACCGCCGGCGGGCGGCCACCCAGGTGACCGTGGACGACGTGCGCCCACTCCGAGCCGGACAGCTCCTCCTCGGTCTCACCGAGCAGGTACAGCTGGTGGCCTTCCATCTCAGCCGTGAAGCCGATCGGCGTACGACGGGTGACGTCGTCGATGACACCGAGTACGCCGACCACTGGCGTCGGCAGGATCGGGGTGTCGCCGGTCTGGTTGTAGAACGACACGTTGCCACCGGTGACCGGGATGCCCAGTTCGATGCAGCCGTCGACCAGCCCGCGGATCGCCTCCGCGAACTGCCACATCACCGACGGGTCCTCAGGCGAGCCGAAGTTGAGGCAGTCCGTCACCGCGGCCGGCCGGGCACCCGTGGTCGCCACGTTCCGGTACGACTCGGCCAGCGCCAGCTTGGCACCGGTGTACGGGTCCAGCTTGGCGAATCGGCCGTTGCAGTCGGTCGACACCGCGACACCGAGACCGCTGGTCTCGTCGACCCGGATCATCCCGCAGTCCTCGGGCTGCGCGAGCACCGAGTTCCCCAGCACGTACCGGTCGTACTGATCCGTCACCCAGGACTTGTCACAGAGGTTGGGCGAAGCGACCAACCGAAGCAAGGTGTCCCGCAGCTCCGCGCCGGTGGTGGCCCGCGGCAACTTCTCCGCGCCGTCGGCCTGCAGCTCGTCCTGCCAGTCCGGCCTGGCAAAGGGCCGCTCGTAGACAGGCCCCTCGTGCGCGACGGTCCGCGGCGGTACATCGACCACCCGCTCACCGTGCCAGTCGATCTCCAGCCGGCCGGTGCCGGTGACCTCGCCGATCACGTCGGCCTGGACGTCCCACTTGGCGCAGATCTTCAGGAACGCCTCGACGTTGTCCGGCGTGACGACCGCCATCATGCGTTCCTGCGACTCGCTCATCAGGATCTCTTCCGGCGCGAGCGACGCGTCCCGCAGCGGCACCTTGTCGAGCGAGACGTACATCCCGCCCTCACCCGCGCTGGCCAGCTCGGACGTCGCACAGGACAGCCCGGCACCGCCGAGGTCCTGGATGCCCTCGACCACGTTCGCGGCGAACAGCTCGAGCGTGCACTCGATCAGCAGCTTCTCCATGAACGGGTCGCCGACCTGGACCGCCGGCCGCTTGGTCGGACCGCCTTCCGCGAACGTCTCGCTGGCCAGCACCGACACCCCGCCGATCCCGTCGCCACCGGTCTTGGCGCCGTACAGGATGATCTGGTTGCCGATACCGGTCGCGTTCGCCAGGTGTAGGTCCTCGTGCCGCATAACGCCGACACACAGCGCGTTGACCAGCGGGTTGCCCAGGTACGTCGAGTCGAAGACGACCTCACCGCCGACGTTGGGCAGACCGAGGCTGTTCCCGTAACCACCGACACCGGACACGATCCCGGGCAGCACGCGCTTGGTGTCCGGCGCGTCCAGCGGGCCGAACCGCAGCGGGTCCATCACCGCGACCGGGCGCGCGCCCATCGCCAGGATGTCGCGGACGATGCCGCCGACCCCGGTCGCCGCGCCCTGGTACGGCTCGACGTACGACGGGTGGTTGTGCGACTCCACCTTGAAGGTGACCGCGTAGCCCTCGCCGATGTCGATCACACCGGCGTTCTCACCGATCCCCGCCAGCATCTTCCCGGCCGGTGTCTCCTGGGGGATCTCGCCGAACTTGCGCAGGTGCACCTTGGACGACTTGTACGAGCAGTGCTCGCTCCACATCACGGAGTACATCGCCAGCTCGCAGCTGGTCGGCCGCCGGTCCAGGATATCGCGGATCCGCTGGTACTCGTCCGGCTTCAGGCCGAGCTCGGCCCACGGCTGCTCGACGTCAGGGGTGCTGCTTGCGTTGCTGACGGTGTCGGTAGACACGTTAGGACTCCTGCACTAGGTGGGACTCAGGTGAAACGGTAGCGGGCTGCTCGGAGGCCACGAGGCGGGCCACCAGCAGTGGAACGGCGAAGCCGGCCATGATCGCGGGCAGTGCGACCCCGGCGTCGTTCAGCAACATGCCGACCAGGCCGCAGGTCGACAGTGCGAGCAGAGTCGGCCGGACCATCGGCAGACTGGTGTAGAAGGCCTGGTACGCCGGGGACGGCACCCGATCCGGCAGCACAGTGGCAAGCATCGCCAGCACCACACCGACCAGCATCGCCCAGCCGGACGGGCCGTCGAAGAACTGCACGGCCATCTCGAGCTTGCGGATCAGTACGTCGCTCACGTCGCCGTCCAGCAGCCTGGCCACGAACGTACCGAAGTGACTCCGCTCGTCCTCCGGCCGCAGGTAGTCGAGGAAGGCGACCGCAGACACCGCCAGCACACCTGCCACGCCCACACCGAGCAGTGCGCGCCAGGAGATGCTGCCACGCCAGGTCAACCAGGCCATGAGCAGTACAGCGGGGGTCAGCGCGATGATGCCGCCGAAGTCAGTCCCCCAGCCGGGTCTGCCGTCGACCACGATGGCCGCACCACCGATCGCGAGCACTGCGAGTGCTGCCTGCTTCCGGCTCTTGTCGATCAGCCTCTGCGCTGCCCAGCCCGCCGTGACGAGCGCGGCGACCGCCAGCGTGGCGAACGTGGAGTTGCCGAAGCCGTAGAACCGCCCACCGATCACGGGCCCGTCGGTGAACATGCTGCCGAACTGCAGAGGTGTCCCCAGTACGCCGTCCACCAGCAGGATCACGTACGCCGCCACGGCGATCCCCAGGAACGCATAGCGCTTCAAGGCGAGCTGCGCCACGGCAGCGAACACCGCGCTGATTCCGAGGACCACGCAGTACAAGGAGATTCCCGGCGCCGGCCAGCGCCACCACACGGTCGCCGTGGACAGGAAGACGGCGATGAAGAACCCGCCCTGCGTCAGCAACGTGAAGACGAAGGTACGACGGGACCGCGGGCTGCGCGTGATCACGAACCAGGCGAGCGCGATCAGTTCCGCGGCCAGGATCGTCATCGAGACCGCGACCAGCATCGGCCGTGGTTGCTCGAACCGCTCGTTGGTGTCGAGCCGATTCTCGATCACCGCATCGGCGTCGGTGTGGACGTCACCGGTGTAGTGGATCTCGTTACCGTCCAGCGGACCGGCCTTCGCGGCACCAGCCGGGTCGACCTCCGCGACGTCTCGTTCCTTCAGGATGGTCGCGGTGACGTCGGTCAGCTGGATCAGGCCAGGGCGGCGGGTGCTGTCGCTCGTCAGCCAGCGCGGTCCGGTGTCCGGCGGCAGCTGCATAGCGACCAGCGGCTCCTGGTGCGCGTTGGCCGTCTCCTGGCTGACGCCGACGAGCAGCACCCAGCCGTCGGCCGCTCTGGCCTGTGCGACGAGGTCAGCGACCCTCTTGCGGGCCTCTTCGCGGCCTTCTCTCAGCGGAAGTGCGCCTGCGTCGACAACCGCGTCGCCACAGTCCGGGCTCGCCAGCCTGGCTGCGTCGAACTCCGGCTGCCAGTTGGTCACTGAACCATCCGTGCGGGCCAGTGCGACCGCTGCACCCGGGCCGAAGCCGCAGATGGGGTAGCCGGTCTGGCCGAGGCGTCCGATGGGTGCGCCGGTGTGGTGCTCTGCCTGGCGGTCGACGTACGTCTGCCAGCCTGCGATCTTGCCGTCGGTCACAGCGGGCAGGTCACCGCAGGGCTGGTCGGCGACGCTGCCCCACGCCCGGGTGCCGGCGCTGACGGTGAGCCAACCGTCGACCGGGCAGGTGTGCGGGCCGGCTGTCTTCACGGTGATCGAGCCGACGTGGGACTGGTTCACCAGTGCGGTGAGCTCCGGCGACGCCTTCACGTCGTTCCAGGTCAGGCCCGGTACGCCGATCACCACGACCTTGGCCAGCAGGCTCTGATCCGTCACCGGCTGCGCACTCGCCGTACCCGCCGAGCCCAAAACTGCTGCCGCAGCCGCGATGGCGATCGCCACCGTCCGAAGAAGCACGGAGAAGTGTCCCCAGTTCTTCGGACCCCACAGCTTCATCAGGAGGCGACGACGGCCTTCAGCACCGAGGTGAAGAAGCCCAGGCCGTCGGTGCTCGGGCCGGTCAGGGTCTCGACGCAGTGCTCCGGGTGCGGCATCAGGCCGACCACGTTCCCGCGCTCGTTGGTGATCCCCGCGATGTCGCGGTAGGAACCGTTCGGGTTCTCATCCAGGTAGCGGGCGACGACCCGGCCCTCGCCCTCCAGCCGGTCCAGGGTGGCCTCGTCGGCGACGAACGAGCCGTCCTGGTTCTTCACCACGATGGTGATCTCGTGGTTGGCGTCGTAGTCGGACGTCCACGCGGTGCGGTTGTTCTCGATCCGCAGCGGCTGGTCCTTGCAGAGGAACTTGCGGTGGTGGTTCTTGATCAGCGCGCCGGGCAGCAGGTGCGACTCGCACAGCACCTGGAAGCCGTTGCAGATACCCAACACCGGTAACCCCTGACCGGCCTTTGTGATGATGGTCTCCATCACCGGCGCGAACCGGGAGATGGCACCGGCGCGGAGGTAGTCGCCGTACGAGAACCCGCCCGGCAGGATGACCGCGTCCACACCGTGCAGGTCGGCGTCGGCGTGCCAGAGGGCGACCGGCTCGGCGCCGGCGACCGCGGCCGCGCGACGGGCGTCGGCGTCGTCCAGCGAGCCCGGGAAGGTGACGACCCCGATCTTCACTGGTCGGTCTCCACGTGGAGCGCGTAGTCCTCGATCACGGGGTTGGCCAGCAGCGTGTCGGCAGCCTTGCGGATCTCGGCGACCCGCTCCTCGGTCGCCTCGCCGTCCAGGGTGATCTCGAACCGCTTGCCCTGGCGGACATCGGCCACGCCGTCGAAGCCGAGCCGGCCGAATGCGCCGTGCACCGCCTTGCCCTGCGGGTCGAGGATCTCGGGCTTGAGCATGACATCGACGACAACGCGAGCCACTGACTACTCCAGGTCTCGTTCCGGGGTGACGCCCTGAATCCTACCGACCGATCCCAGGTTCCCCCGCATCGGCCGGAATACCGGACTATTCACTCAGTACATACACTCGGTGTATAGTCGGGTCATGGCCACTGCGGAGCTGGTGCTGGGACTGCTGTCACGCGGCCCTGCCCACGGGTACGACGTGAAGCGTGGCCACGACGCCTGGTTCCCGGACAGTCGCCCGCTGGCGTTCGGGCAGGTCTACACAACGCTCGGGCGGCTGGAGCGGGACGGACTCGTCGAGGTGGTCGACAAGACCTCCGGCGGTGGTCCGGACCGGACGGTCTACGCACTGACCGACAAGGGCCGGGAACATCTCGCGGGCTGGCTGAACGATCCAGTGCCGCCTGCCTGGGGCAGTGCAGACGAGGTACTGCGGAAGTTGGTCGCGGCGATCCGGACGGGTGGTGACCCGGCCGCGTTCCTGGCCCGGCAGCGTGCGAGCCACCTACGCCGGATCCGGGAGTTGCGGGAGACACCGGCCGAGGACGACCCGACGTCACCACTGGTCCGCGAGTACATCGTGGCCCACCTGGACGCCGACCTGCGCTGGCTGGACACCGCTCTCGAACACATCTCCGAACAGAAGGAGGCGCGCCCATGAGTGTGCTGCAGCCCGCGCTGGAGCTGAGCGGCGTCGAGTACTCGTACCGCCAGAACGCGGCGCTCAGGGGTGTGACGCTCCAAGTCAGCCCCGGCGAGGTGGTCGCGGTCACCGGTGCCAGCGGCTGCGGCAAGTCCACCCTGCTGCACTGCGCCGCAGGCATCCTCAGTCCGGACGCCGGCACGGTCCGAGTGGCCGGACAGGATCTGGCTGCATTGCCGGAGGACCAGCGCGCTCGTCTGCGTCGTACGAAGGTCGGCATCGTGTTGCAGTTCGGTCAGCTCGTGCCGGACCTCCCACTGATCGACAACGTCGCGCTGCCACTACTTCTGGACGGTCATGAGCGGGGAGAGGCGCACGAGTCCGCACTGGACTGGCTCAAGCAGGTAGGCGTCGCCGACGAGGCCGACGCGGTGCCGGCCGAGCTGTCCGGCGGCCAGACCCAGCGGGCAGCCGTAGCTCGTGCTCTCATCACCGGACCGTCCGTCGTACTGGCAGACGAGCCGACAGGCAGCCTGGACAGCAAGGCCGGGCAGGAGCTGCTCGAGGTGTTACTCAGGGCATCCCGGTACCGCGGTTCGGCTCTGGTGATGGTGACGCACGACAACCTCATCGCAGCCTCGGCAGACCGGGAGATCAGGCTGCGCGACGGCGTGATCCAGCACGAGGTCGCACTCTGATGACGCTCGAGACGCTGGTCCAGCTGGCTCGGTCCCGCACGCCCGCCGACCGCAGCCGCATCCAGCTGGCCACAGCAGCGCTGGGGCTCAGCGGAGCGCTGCTGCTCGGCGCCCTGCGGATCGCCCGGCTGGGCAAAGGCGAGCTGAATGTCAACATCTACAGCAACTACGTCGCCGAAAGCGGACTCCGCTCCGGTCTGGTCGCGATCCTCATCATCCTTGCCCTGCTCACCGCAGGCCTTGCCGTGCAGGCCTTGAGACTCGGTACGGCGGCTCGCGAACGGCGACTGGCTGCGCTACGACTGGCCGGAGCCTCGCGGAAGCAAGTGCGGCAGTTGTCCGTGACAGACGCTGCCATGGCGGGGCTGGCCGGCGGACTGCTCGCGGGACCGATCTATCTGGTGCTCAGCCTGCTGCTGGGCGTACTGCCGCGGATGGCCCAGGTCCTCCCGGGTGCTGAGCTGGTGGATCTGCTCATCTGGGTTCCGGTCGTCGTGATGACGACCGCGGGCGGCGCACTGATCGGTGGGCTGCTGCACCGCGATCAGCTCGTGCCGGGCGTGGAAGGGCCGGCGCAGGTCCGCACCGGCATCATCGCGGGACCGGTCATGATCGTCCTCGGGGTGGCCACGGTCCGCTGGTTCGGATACATCGCCTCGACCGTGTTCGTGATCGGACTGGCACTGCTCTTCCTGAGCCTCGCACCACTGTGGATCCGGGTCATCGCCCGCCGGTTCAAGCGGTCCGGCGACCCGGCCAATCTGCTGACCGGCGTCCGCCTCGTCGCCGACGCACGTCCCGCCAGCCGGATGGCGACTCTGCTCGCGTGCTGCGGTTTCCTGGTCGGCACGCTGGCCGACGGCACGATCAGCGCCGTGACGGAGACCGACGACCTGATCGATCGGACCGGCTTCTACGTGACGGGTTACGTGCTCGGGTCGGTCGGCGTACTGCTGATCGTCCTGACCGGTATCGCCGCACTGGTCGTCGGCGTGGCCGACCAGCTGGTGGATCAGCGCCGCCAGCTCGCCTGCCTCACCGCACTGGGGGTCGACGCACGCTTCCTGCGCCGCATCATCCGGCGGCAGTTGACCGCGGTCGCCGCACCGGCACTGGCTAGCGGTCTGTTCCTCGGCGCGCTCCTCGGCCTCGGCCGGATCACCGGCGGGGACGCCGACGGCTTGGAGCCGAGCACGGTGCCCATCGTCGCCGGACTGACGGTCGCGGGCTGGCTGCTCGGCCTGCTCGGCGGTGTCACCGCCGGCTTCCTGCTTCGCAACCAACTCCGGGACGCCCTAGATCCCGAGAACCTGAGGGCAGCTTGATGAGCGCGATCCCCCTGGGTGTGCGGCCGGCACTGCTGCTGGGCGTCCCGAACCGCATCACCTTGGTGCGTACCGTCGTCGCGATGGTGATTGCCGCGATCGCGTTCCGCACCGGCGCCTTGAGCTGGCTGGTGATCGGGTACGCCGCCTACTGGATCGGTGACATGGCCGACGGAGCGGTCGCCCGCTACCGGAACGAGGAGTCGGTGGCCGGTGCGGTGTTCGACATCGTCTGCGACCGGGCCTGCTCGTTCCTGCTGGCGGCCGCGTTCATGGCCACGTTCCCGGCGACGATCGGGCCGTTGGCGATCTTCCTGGTCCAGTTCGGCGTACTGGACAAGATGCTCTCGCTGGCCTTCCTGCTCTGGCCCGGCACGCTCAGCCCCAACTACTTCTACAAGGTCGACCGGCCAATCTGGCTCTGGAACTGGTCGAAGCCCGCCAAGGCCGTCAACACGGCCGCCGTGGTGATCTCGCTGATCGTCGCCCACCACACCGGCGCCCACTGGTTTCCGTACGGCATTGCGATCGGCGCGCTGGTCGTGAAGGTCGCGTCCACCTATCGCCTGCTGACCATCCTCCGCGGCCGTCGGCCCGCCGTACCTGCTCTCGCGGCTTGAGGGGTGCTGTCAAGGGTGGGAAGCAGTGCATGGGGTGGGGCCCTGGTTCTGCCCTGGAGTGGAGGTGACCTGCGTGGCAACCGTGCTGGTAGCGCATAGCCTCGACGTCATGTGGGTGTGGCAACTGCTGCTGGCAGTGGGATTCGGGATCGGGTCCGCCGTCATACCGGTGATGAATGCCGAGGCGTACGTCCTCGGCGTCGGCGTCTCCGGCGCGCTGGACCCGGTGGTGGCGGCGATCGGGGTGTCGGTCGGGCAGACGATCGGCAAGGTCGCCATGTTCCTCGCCGTCCGGTACCGGCCCGGATACGCCGCCCGTAAGTCCAAGGAGCCCAAGCCGGTCGACCTCGAGACCCGGTGGGGCCGGTTCGTCCAGTGGAACCGCGATCTCAGCAAGCGGCTCCTCGACGCGATGAGCGACCGCCGCTGGGGCATCCCGGTCACCCTGCTGAGCGCGTCAGTCGGCATCCCACCGTTGTACGGCGTCGCCATCATCGGCGGCGCCTCCCGGATGGGCGTCGTCACCTTCACCCTCTCGGTTCTTGCCGGCCGCACCGCCCGCTTCGTCCTCCTGGCCCTCGGAGTCAGCCTGTTCTGAGTCGCGGACCGCCAGGCCATCACAATCGCGCGTCGGACGACGCTTCCCGCGAGGGACCGGCCTCACGGTCCCGTTGCGATGGCCTGGCGGTCCGCCTCACGCAGTAAAGGTGCGCCCGGTCAACTGCTCGTACGCGTTGATGTAGGCGGCGCGGGTGCGCTCGACCACCTCGTCAGAGAGCGGCGGCGGCGCCTCACCCGACTTGCGGTCCCAGCCGGACTCGAACTGCAGCCAGTCACGGATGATCTGCTTGTCCAACGACGGCTGCGGCTTCCCCGGCTCCCACTGCTCGGCCGGCCAGAAGCGGCTCGAATCCGGCGTCAGCACCTCGTCCGCCAGCACGATCGTCCCGTCCGCCCGCGCCCCGAACTCGAACTTCGTGTCGGCCAGGATGATCCCGCGGTCCGCCGCCATCCCGTGCGCCCGCGCGTAGATGTCCAGCGTCGTGTCCCGCAGCGCCGCTGCCGTCTCCGCGCCGACCGTTGCGACCACAGCGTCGTACGAGACGTTCTCGTCGTGCTCGCCGAACTCGGCCTTGGTCGCCGGGGTGAAGATCGGCTCTTCCAGGCGGGAACCCTCCACCAGTCCGGGCTTCAGCGGGATGCCGCAGACGCTGCCGGTGGCGTTGTAGTCGAGCAGGCCGGAGCCGCTCAGGTAGCCGCGGGCGACGCACTCGACCGGGAACATCGCGAGCTTCTCGCAGATCACCGCGCGGCCGGCCACCTCGGCAGGCACGTCGGTGGACAGAATGTGGTTCGGCACGTCCAGCACCTCGAACCACCACAGGCTCATCGCCGTGAGCACCTTGCCCTTGTCCGGGATCGGCGTCTCCAGGACCCAGTCGAACGCGCTCTGCCGATCACTGGCGACCATCAGCAGTTCGCCGGACGCCAGCTCGTACAGGTCCCGGACCTTGCCGGAGTGGATGTGCTTGGCACCAGGAATCTCAGGAGGTGTGGTCACACCGCGATTCTTCCATCCGCCGCCGGGACGGCTACTTCCGCCTCCGCAGCGACACCAGCTTGCCACCGAACGCGAACAGTCCGTCCCGGATCGCACACACCACCCGGTTCTCCACCTGACCGACCCGGCCGATCCCACGCGACCGCCGTACCAGCTGGGTCGTCGCCTTCCGCCGCTCCCGGTCGTACGCCGCCAACGCCGTACCCAAGTCGGTGGCGCCGGCCAGGTGCCTGGCGAGAGCGCCGGCGTCCTCGATCGCCGAGCAGGCTCCGCGGCCGAGGTTCGGTGTCATCGCGTGGGCGGCGTCACCGAGCAGCAGCACGCGACCTTGGACGAACGGGACCAGCGGCACCGACAGGTCGTGGATGTCGTTCTGCAGAACGGCTTCCGGCGGCGTCCCCGCGAGGATCGTCGGGATCGGCTCGTGCCACTCGCCGAGCTCCTTGGTCACCGTCGCGTGATCGCCACCCTGACCTGCGGACTGGTTGGCTGTCGCGTACCAGTAGATCCGCCCGTCGATCAGCCGCGCGAACCCGAACCGTTGCCCACGGCCCCAAGTCTCGCCGCCACCGTCGTCAATCTGCACGTCGGCAATCCCTCGGTACGCCGTGTAGCCGGAGTACCGCGGGCCCTTGTACTCCGGGTAGAGCGTCTGGCGGATCACACTGCGGATGCCGTCGGCCGCAACCACCAGATCGGCACGCAGGTCGTCGTTGATCGTCACGCCGGTGTCGTCCTGAGTGATCTTCGTGACGGCGTAGCCGGTCCGGACCGTGATCCCCGGACCGAACTCGTCAGTGATGAGGTCGTGCAACTGCGCCCGGTGGATCATCACCGGGAGCTCGACCCCGAGGTCCGCCGCCTTCACCACCCAACGGCCGTTGGGCTTGCGCATCCCGGCCGGCTTGGAGATCGCGGCCGCCTTCTCGACGCCCTTCACCCCGAGCTCTTCCAGTACGGCGACCGCCGACGGCCAGACGGAGATCCCGGCCCCCACCTCGCCCAGCTCAGCTGCCCGTTCCAGCACCGTGACCTGCCATCCGCACCGTTGCAGCGCGACGGCCGCCGTGACCCCGCCGATTCCCGCTCCCACCACGATCGCCGTACTCATGCCCTAGACTCTACATCTGTAGAGTCCAGTTGAACAGTGGGAGACTGACCGCCGTGACGAAGCAGGTTCCGCTGGGTGCGGATCGCCGGGACGCCATCGCCGATGCCGCGATCCATCTGGTCGCGACCCGCGGACTGCGCGGGCTGACCCACCGCGCGGTCGACGCGGAAGCCGGTCTGCCGCCGGGCTCGACGTCGTACTACCTCCGGACCCGGAGCGCGCTGCTCACCGCCTGCGTGAACCGCATGCTCGCCCGCGACCTGAGCGCCTCGCCGCCGATGAGCGTGGGGCCGCCGTTGGACCTGCTGATCGAGATGGCGGTCAACCTGGCGCGGGACCGGCCGGACGATCTGATCGCGCGGTACGAGTTGTCGCTGGAGGCGAGCCGGCAGCCTGAACTGCGGGCCGCGATCGACGAGGGTGGGCGGCAACTGCGGGCCATGCTGGCTCACGTCCTGGGCGGCCTCGGGGTCCCGAATCCATCGGAGGCGGCCTGGCCGGTGGCGGCGATGCTGGACGGGCTGATGTACGACCGGGTCGCCGGAGTCGGGGTCACGCTCTCCCAGGAGGAGTTCGAGGCCGGCGTACGGCGTTCTGTTACCGCGCTGCTGGACGGTCTGGCCGGCTAGAGCCTGTCGGTCCAAGTGATGAAGGTGAAGTAGCAGACGCCGATGACCATGCCGACGTGGCCGAGGAGGGACAGGCCGGCGCCGGAGCCCCACGCATCGCCCTTCCTGTCCTCCGAGTGTTTGGCGTGACTGGGCAGCCAACGGGCCAACAGCAACAGTCCGACGATTGCCAGCAGCCACCAACCGGCGAGCACCAACAGTGCGATCTCGCGGTGACCGGTGACGAGGGCAACGATCCAGGCGAGCAGCGTCAGTACGCCGACAGTGGTGTGAATCCGCAGCAGGACAACGGAATATCCGAACACACCACTGCTCTTACCGGTGCCGTCCACCACGGTGCTGCCGAGCCGGACGCGCGTCAGTAGTACGACGACCGCACCGAGGGCGGTCAGGAACCAGGTGACGTTCGACCATTCCACCCCCCGATCCTTACCCCACCAAGGACCACCCCGAACCGTCCCCGCGTGTCGCGACCCACAGTCACCGCTCCAACGAAAGCCCACCCCAACCGGAAGTCCACCCCACTTGGGCCGCCCTACCACCCCTAGAGATGACCCACCCGACGCCTGCCAAAGGCAGGTGGCCAGGCCCGGCGAGCCACCCACCTTCAAGGCCGACCGGGGTGCGGTTTGCTGGGTTAGCTGGTTTGGGTTTGGCCGGTGCCGGTGCTGGGCTGGTTGCCTTGGCCTGGGACTGTGCCCTGACCCTGGCCGGGGAGCGTGCCCTGGCCTGGGACCTGGCCCTGCTGCTGACCTTGCTGGCCCTGTTGGCCTTGCTGGCCGGGGAACTGGCGGCCGCCGCCGGGGCCGCCGAACTGGTTCTGCTGGGTGCTCGAGCCGTCCCACGCATGACCGACTGCGGTTCCACCCAGGAACGCCAGCACTGCCAGCAGAGACCCAGCACCGGCCAGCACCAGGTTGCTCGGCCGCCCGTCGCCCTTCCCCTTCCCGACCTCCGCCTGCTGCCCAGCACCCGCCGCCGCAGCGCTTGGAGCGGCGCCTGCTTCCGCGGACGAAGCGGCGGCACCCGGGATGGGGGCAGCCTCAGCGGATGCCGTGGGGGTAGTTGGCGTGACGGCGGTGTCGTCGGGCGTGCTTGCGTTGCCGGCGCGGGCGGCCTGCCATTGGGCCTCGTTGCCTCCTGCCTGCGCTCCGGACGCTGCAGCGCCTGGGAGTGCAGGGCCTGCCAACTGCGGGCCGGGAGTGGCCGGGTGGGAGCTGGGGGAAGCGGCGCCCGGGTGGTTGGCGAAGCGGTGGGCGGGCCCTTCCGGGATCGGGGGGTTGGTGTTCTGAGTCATGCTATGTACTCCGGTTTCTCAGCTGGTGGTGCTGGTAGTGAGGTCGTAGACGGTGGTGCTGCCGACGGTCTGGGCCTGGAAGTTCTCCGCGACCCAGGTGGCGATCTCGCTCGACGTGCCGCTCCGGCCGCCGCCCATACCACCGCCACCGCCACCGATGAAGTAGTGGATCTTGCCCTGGGCAACCAGCTCCTTGAACTCGGCAAGGGAAGGCGCCGGGTCGGTGCCGTTGAAGCCGCCGATCGCCATGACCGGTTCGCCGGATGCGATCTGCAGTGGCGCGGCCCCGTTCGCGGTGACCGAAGCAGCCGCCCAGGTGTAGCCCTTGGCGCCGTTCTGCAGCAGCGTGATCAGCTCACTCGACACTCCGCTGATCCCGCCCCCACCGAGGAACCCGCCGACCCCACCGTTGCCACCGCCACGACCAGTCCCGGTAGTCCCCGGCACACCGTTCGTACCGTTGCCCGTCGTACCGTCCCCAGTCGCCGGACCACCCGTCGTACCGTTGCCGAGCCCAGGCGGTGTGCCCATCCGGCCCATCCCGCCGCCACCGCCAGGCCCGCCCATTCCACCGGCGCCCGAAGGCCCGGCCGACGGCAGCGCCCCGGCGTGTGCCGAGTTGATCGTCGAGACGGAGTACGCCGCCGGTCCGGTCAGCGCACTCACCGCGAGCAGCACCCCGGCGAACACGCCGGCCCGACGAGCCGCCGTACGGTTCAGCTTCAGCTCCGGCAGGATCATCACGGCCCCGGCCCCTAGTACGCCGGTCAGCAGCACGACCCACCGCAGCCACGGGTGCCAGGTCGGCGTCGCGTTCAGCAGTGCGAAGCCCCAGCCGCCGGTCAGTAGCGCCCCACCGGCCAGGGTCGCCCGCGGCAACCACTCGGACCGGCGTCGCCACAACACCGACATCGCGGCACCGACCAGCGCACCGATCGCAGGCGCCAGCGCGACCATGTAGTAGCTGTGGATGATGCCCTGCATGTAGCTGAAGGTCAGCCCGGTGCCGAGCAGCCAGCCGCCCCACAGCACCGCGAACGCACGCGTCTTGTCCGTCCGCGCGGCTTTGCCTGCGGCAACGATCAGGACGATCGTCGCCAGCAACGCGGCCGGTAGCAACCACGCGATCTGGCTGCCGAACTCACCGCCGAACAGGCGCTGCAGACCGGCCGCACCGCCCCAGCCCATGCCACCACCGCCGCCGACGGACCCGGTCTCGTTGCCGTTCAACCGGCCGAGACCGTTGTAGCCGAGCGTCAGCTCGAGAATGCTGTTGTTCTGCGAACCGCCGATGTAGGGCCGCGCCGACGCCGGCATCAGCTCCACGATCGCGATCCACCAGCCCGCGCTGACGATCAGCGAGACCAGCGCCAGCACACTGTGCACGATCCGCTTCCCGAGCGCCGGCTTCCCGGCGATCAGGTACGCCAGCCCGAAGGCCGGCAGGATCAGGAACGCCTGCAGCATCTTGGTGAGGAACCCGAAACCGACGAAGGCCCCGGCCAGCATCATCCACCGGGCCGCGTGCTTCTCCGAGTCGATCGCCCGGGTCACCGCCCACGCACCGGCGCAGAGCAGCATGACCAGCAGCGCGTCCGGGTTGTTGAACCGGAACATCAGTACGGCGACCGGCGTCAGCGCGAGGATCGCACCGGCCAGCATACCGGCGTTCGCGGAGAACCACCGGCGGACCGACACGTAGACGAAGCCGACGCTCGCGACGCCCATCAGCGCCTCGGGGACCAGCATGCTCCAAACGTTGAAGCCGAAGATCCTCCCGGACAGGCCCATCACCCACAGCGCGGCCGGCGTCTTGTCCACGGTGATGAAGCTGGACGCGTCGAGGGAGCCGAAGAACCAGGCCTTCCAGCTCGTCGACCCGGCCTGTACGGCGGCCGCGTAGTACTCGTTGGCGTACCCGTTCTTGGACAGGCCCCACAGGTACGCGATCGCGGTCAGTGCCAGCAAGCCGCCGTACAGGACCTTGTCGCGGCCGATCGTGTACGAGGTGGCGATTGCCCGTGGTCCGGCCCGGCGCGGCGTCGCCTCGACGGGATCAGAAATGGTGGCCATATCAGTTGCTCCGGGTCTGGTCGAGAACCGCCGGGGGTTCGAAGGTGGGCAAGGTGGGTGCGTCGTCGTCGAAGACCCACGCCTGGAAGAGGCTGAACCGGACCACGGTCGCGGCCAGGTTCGCGAGGGTGAGAACAGTGATCTCCACGACCTGGTGCGGCACCGCCACCGCGGTGTGCAGGAGCCACAGGGACGAGGCGGTCAGACTCCAGCCGATGCCGAAGGCGACGAGTCCGCGCAGCTGGTGCTTCCAGCGGTTGTCCACGCCACGCACACCGAAGGTGATCCGCCGGTTGAGAGCCGTGTTGCCGACCGCTGTGATGAGCAGGGCGAGCACGTTCGCGATCTGGGCCGGCATGCCCTGCCGAAGGACGAGATAGAGCAGTGCGTACGCCGCTGTGCTCAGCACCCCGATCGCGCAGAACCGCAGTACCCGCGCGGCCAGTGCAGTCCGGGGATCGAGGATCCGGGGCCGACCGAAGGCCTGGCGTACCGGCTCGAGGTCGATCCGGCCGCGGCCGAGGTTGCGGGTCAGCCGGGCGATCCCACTCAGGTCCTCGCCGACCGTCTTGGCGATCGCGACCCGCGAGTCGAGATCGTCGACCCAGTCCACCGGCACCTCGTGGATCCGCAACCCGGCCTTCTCGGCCAGTACCAGCAGCTCGGTGTCGAAGAACCAGCTGTTGTCCTCGACCAGCGGCAACAGCTGGTGCGCGACGTCGGCACGGATCGCCTTGAACCCGCACTGCGCGTCGGAGAAGTGCGCACTCAAGGTTGCCCGCAGCAACAGGTTGTACGAGCGCGAGATGAACTCCCGGATCGGCCGCCGGACCACCCGCGACCCGTTCGACAACCGGGTGCCGATGGCAACGTCACTGTGGCCGGCGAACAGCGGTGCCACCAATGGCAGCAACGCGTTCAGGTTGGTGGACAGGTCGACGTCCATGTAGGCGAGCACGTCGGCGGCGCTCTCGGACCAGACCTTCTTCAGCGCACGGCCGCGGCCGGACTGCTCGAGCCGGACGATCCGGACCCCGGGCAGCTCGATGGCCAGCAGGGCGCCGATCTCATAGGTCGCGTCCGTGCTTCCGTTGTCCGCGATGCAGACCTCGGCCGGAAACGGGAAGGCGGTGTCCAGGAACTCACGCAGCCGCCTGATGTTCGGACCGAGGTCGTTTTCCTCGTTCTTGACGGGTACGACGATCTCGACCCGAGGATGACCTGAAATCTGCATGCCACCGATGCTGGCCGGTGAACCTGAGCCATCCCCTGCGCTCGGCTGGCAGTTTCCTGGGAGTCTGGATCAGCTGGTACGGCGCAGCCAGAGCAGGCCGAGCACCGGCAACACCAGCGGCACGAACCCGTACCCCTGGCCGAAATGCGACCACACTGTGGCGTCCGGAAAGTCATCCGGTACGGCGTAACTGAACGCCCCGATGGCGATGACGCCGACCAACTCGACCGCGATCGCGACGGTAGCCACCCGACGCGAGAGTTTAGTTGCCCTGGCCAACGCAAAGGTCGCCGCAATGTAGATGACCGCGGCAACGGCCGACAGGACGTAGGCGATCGGCGCCTCATCGAACTGGGTGGCGATCTGGACCCCGGCCCGGGCGGTCGCGGACAGCGCGAAGACGCCGTACACCAGAATCAGGATCCGGCCAGGGCCGTGCCTGGTCGCCGCCGGATCGGTCATCTCAGGTGGTCCAGATCACGTGCAGGCGCTGCTCGACGACCGGGATCACCAGACAGGCGAACGCCAGTGCGCCGGCACCCCACCGGCTGCTCTCCGCGAGCGCCCACAGCGCACCGAGGGGCAGCACGATCAGCCCTCCGATCAGGTAGCCGACGAAGAACACTCCCGAGACGTCGCGGTCGGTGCCGGCCAACTGGACGATGCCGATGACGAGCTGCGCCAGCAGCCCGACCTCGACCACGGCGAGGATCGCCAGCAGGGTCCAGTTGATCCGCTTGTCCAGCACGGCCAGCACGATGGCGAACACCATCGCGGCCAGCGAGAGGGCGACCAGCGCCCAGGTGAGCGGTTCGAACACGGACTAGAGGATGTCACCCGGGCTGTAGGCGGCGGCTTCGGGGTGGCGCTTGGCGAGTTCGTCGATCGCGGCGACGACGGTGTTCACCTGGTCGACGGCCGCGCCGGTGAAGGACAGCGGCTCCCCGACGATGCCGACGATCTGCTCCTCGCTGAGGCCCAGCCGGCCATCTGCGCCGAGGCGGTGGAACAGGTCGTTCTCCGCCAGCCCCTTGCGCAGGTCGAGGGCGGTCGCGACCGCGTGCTCCTTGATCACCTCGTGCGCGGTCTCCCGGCCGACGCCGTTCTTCACCGCGGCCATCAGCACCTTGGTCGTGGTCAGGAACGGCAGGTACCGCTCCAGCTCCCGGCTGACCACGGCCGGGTACACCCCGAACTCGTCCAGCACGGTCAGGAACGTCTCGAACAACCCGTCCAGGGCGAAGAACGCGTCCGGCAGAGCCACCCGCCGTACGACGGAACAGAAGACGTCACCCTCGTTCCACTGGTTGCCGGCCAGCTCGCCCGCCATCGAGGCATACCCGCGCAGGATCACCGCCAGGCCGTTCACCCGCTCGCACGACCGGGTGTTCATCTTGTGCGGCATCGCCGAGGACCCGACCTGGCCCTCCTTGAACCCCTCGGTGACCAGCTCGTGCCCGGCCATCAGCCGGATCGTGGTCGCGAGGCTCGACGGCCCCGCTGCCAGCTGGACCAGCGCCGAAACGACGTCGTAGTCGAGGGATCGCGGATACACCTGACCGACACTCGTCAGCGTCCGGCTGAACCCGAGGTGCTCGGCGATGCCGGACTCCAGCTGCGCCAGCTTGGCCGAGTCGCCGCCGAACAGGTCCAGCATGTCTTGCGACGTACCGACCGGGCCCTTGATCCCGCGCAGCGGGTACCGCTCGATCAGCTCCTCGATCCGGGCGATCGCCACCAGCAGCTCGTCCGCGGCCGACGCGAACCGCTTGCCCAGCGTGGTCGCCTGCGCGGCGACGTTGTGCGAACGCCCGGTCAGCACCAGCGCCGCATGGTCGGCCGCCTTCTGTCCCAGCCGTACGGCGGCGGCCACCGCGCGATCGCGGACGAGCTCGAGCCCGGCCCGGATCTGCAGCTGCTCGACGTTCTCGGTCAGGTCCCGGCTCGTCATGCCCTTGTGGATGTGCTCGTGCCCGGCGAGTGCGCTGAACTCCTCGATCCGCGCCTTCACGTCGTGCCGGGTGACCCGCTCCCGGGCCGCGATCGACTCCAGGTCGACCTGCTCCAGCACCCGCTCGTAGTCCTCGACCACGCCGTCCGGTACGGCGACGCCCAGGTCCTTCTGCGCCTTCAGCACCGCCACCCACAGCCGCCGCTCGAGCACGATCTTGTGCTCCGGCGACCACAGCTGAGCCATCGACAGGCTGGCGTAACGCGACGCGAGAACGTTAGGAATCCGGGGCTTACTCGAGCTGGGCACGGCCCCATTCTCCCAGACCGGTGCGGAAGGACAGGAGGTGTCCGTCAGAACGGACGCCGGCTGCCGGCCGCCGAGGCTCGCGGCGCCGCTGACAAGGCAGCCAGCGCCGACTACCTCCTGTCGTTCGGTCCCTCTCAGACGGTGATCTCTCCGCGGGCTGCCTTGAGGGCGATGTCGGTGCGGTGCTGGGAGCCCTTGATCCGGATCTGGCCGATGGCGGCGTACGCGCGCTGCCGGGCCTCGTCGAGGTCCTTGCCGGTCGCGCTGACCGCGAGGACGCGGCCGCCGGACGTGACGAGTTCGTCGTCCTCGAGCGCCGTACCGGCGTGGAAGACGCGGACATCGTCCACCTCGGCCTGGTCGATGCCGGTGATCACGTCACCCTTGCGCGGGTTGGCCGGGTACTTCTTCGCCGCGACCACGACCGTCACGGCGGCGGCACTCCTCCAGCTGAGCGGCCCGTGGTCGGTCAGCTTGCCCGTCGCGGCGGCGTACAGGAGACCGCCCAGCGGGGTCTTGAGGAGCGGCAGCAGCGCCTGCGTCTCCGGGTCACCGAAGCGGCAGTTGAACTCGATCACCCGAAGACCGCGCGACGTCAGGGCGAGACCGGCGTACAGCAGGCCGCTGAACGGCATGCCGCGGCGGCGCAGTTCGTCCACGGTCGGCTGGAGCACCTTCTCGGTGATCTCCTCGACCAGCTTTTCCGGTGCCCAGGGCAACGGTGTGTAGGCGCCCATGCCACCGGTGTTCGGGCCTTCGTCGTTGTCGGCCAGCCGCTTGAAGTCCTGGGCGGGCTGCATCGGGAGCACCGTCGTACCGTCGGTGATCGCGAACAGCGACACCTCCGGGCCGTCCAGGAACTCCTCGATCAGCACCTGCTCGCACCCGGCCGCGTGCGCCAGCGCCTCGTCCCGGTCCGAGGTGACGACGACACCCTTGCCGGCGGCCAGACCGTCGTCCTTGACCACGTACGGCGGCCCGAACGCGTCGATCGCCTCGGCGGCCTCCTCGGGCGTCGTACACACGTAGGCCCGGCCGGTCGGCACACTCGCCGCGGCCATCACGTCCTTGGCGAACGCCTTCGACCCCTCGATCTGGGCGGAGTCCTTGGACGGACCGAAGACGGCGATCCCGGCCTCGCGCAGCGGGTCGGCCAGTCCGGCCACCAGCGGCGCCTCCGGCCCCACCACGACCAGGTCGGCGCCGAACTCTGTCGCCAGCGCCACGACCGCATCGTGGTCGGCGATGTCCACCGAACGGCAAACGATCGTTTGCCCGTCGTGCCCCGGCTGCAAAACGGCGATGCCAGGGTTACCCGGGGCCGCCACGATGTCCCGGACCTCAGGGTCCTGGGCCAGCGCCCAGACCAATGCGTGTTCGCGGCCACCCGAGCCGATCACCAAGACCTTCACGGGCCATCAGCCTAGTGCACCTGGCGCGTGCTTCGGTCCGCGCGGCCCTGCGCAGTGGTATGACTGCGGACTGACTGGAGGTAAGTGATTGACTACACGTACGGTTTCGGCCGCCAACGGCCGCCGCCCCACACCTGCGTCGTTGCTGTCCTGGCTGATGCTCGTGCCGTGCCTGCTGGTGTTCGCACTGTTCATCGTCTGGCCGCTCGGCAAATCCGTCTCACTGTCGCTGCACGGCTCCGACCTGTTCGGCCGGCCGGACGCGTTCGTCGGGCTGCAGCACTACCGCGACATGCTCGGGTCGGCGGACTTCCGGCACACGCTGGCGGTGACGTTCGGGTTCGTGCTGCTGACGGTGATCCCCGGCGTCCTCGGCGGGCTGGCGATCGTGCTGCTGCTCGAGCAGCACATCAAGGGCATCCGGGTCTTCCGGACCGCGTTCGCCTTGCCGTTCGCGTTCTCGGTCGCCAGCGCGTCCGTCATCTTCGCCACCATCTACAACCCGGCGATCGGGCTCGCGAACGGCCTGCTCGGCCGCGTCGGCATCGAACCGATCGGCTGGCTGACCGACCCCTCCTGGGCACTCATCAGCGTCTCCATCACCACGGTCTGGATGAGCATCGGCTACAACGTGCTGGTCCTGTCCGCGGGGATCGGCGCGATCCCGGCCGAGATCAACGAGGCGGCGACCCTGGACGGCGCCGGCGGCTGGCGGGCGTCATGGCACATCACCGTCCCGATGCTCGGCCCACAACTCTTCTTCCTGATCGTGATCTCGACGATCCAGTCGCTGCAGGGCTTCGGCCAGATCAAGATCCTCACCCCCGAGGGCGGTCCGGAGCAGTCGACCAAGACGCTCGTCTACTCGATCTACCACACCGCCTTCGCGAACAACGCCAGTGACTTCGGCGCCGCGTCGGCCCAGGCGATCGTGCTGCTGGTCATCCTGCTCGCCTGTACGGCGGTCCAGTTCGGCTTGCTGGAGAGGCGGGTGCACTACAAATGAGGCTGCGTCGTTCTGTGGGTCTGCGTCGTTCTGTCAGTCTGCGTCGCCCCGTGAGTCCGCGTCGTCCCGTGAGCTTGGGTCGCTTGGCGACGTACGTCGTACTGATCCTGGCTGCGCTCACCGTCGTGTTCCCCGTGTACTACGTCATCGCCGGCTCGATCATGTCGCCCGGGCAGATCTCGTCGTACCCGCCGGATCTGTTCCCGCACGGGATCTTCACCGGCAACTACGAGGGTGCCTCGTCGTCCGGTACGCCGATCGGGCAGCAGTACGTCAACTCGATCCTCCAGACGTCCGTCATCACGCTGTCGCAGTTGATCACCAGCGTGCTGGCGGCGTACGCGTTCGCCTTCATGCGGATGTGGGGACGGACGCTGCTGTTCGGCCTGTTCCTGGCCACCTTGATGGTGCCGTGGGAGTCGATCGTGCTGCCGAACTACCTGACCATCACCGGCTGGGAACTCGGTGGTCAGCGGCTCACCGCGTCGTACGCCGGGACGATGATCGCGCTGGTGCTGCCGTTCCTGGCCAACGCGTTCGGCGTGTTTCTGCTGCGGCAGTCGTTCCTGCAGTTCCCGACCGAGCTCCGGGACGCGGCGACGATCGACGGCTGCGGGCACTGGCGGTTCCTGCGCCAGATCCTGCTGCCGCTGAACAAGCCGGCCCTGATGGCGGTCGGGCTGTACGTCTTCCTGTCCGCCTGGAACCAGTTCTTCTGGCCGCTGCTGATCGGTGACTCGGCTTCCCGCCGCACCTTGCAGATCGGCATCAGCCAGCTGAACGACGCCGAGGCCGCCGACCCGGGGCTGATCCTGGCCGGCGTCACTCTGTCCATCCTTCCCACCCTGGCCATCGTGATCTTCGGCCAGCGCTTCATCGTCCGCGGTCTCACCGCGGGCGCGATTCGTTGAACAGAAAGGTGGTTGTCATGCGCTCCATACAACGTCGTACGGCGGCGTCTCTGCTGGCCGTCGTCGCCTTGCTCGCAGCCGGTTGTGGCAGCAGCGACTCCGGCTCGGACTCCGCGAGCGGCGCACTCGATGCGCCCGGCGCGGACGCGCTGGAGAAGGCGACGGGCGTCACGAAGGTCACCTTCTGGCACGGGATGAAGGGCGCCAACGGCGAGGCCGTCGACAAACTGGTGAAGGCGTTCAACGCCGCCAACACCGGCAAGATCGAGGTCACCGCGGTCTACCAGGGTGACTACGACGACACGATCACGAAGTACAAGACCTCCGTGCAGCAGGGCAACACTCCGTCCGTCGTCCAGATCTACGACATCGGCTCGCGGTTCATGATCGACTCCAAGCAGACCGTGCAGGTGCAGAAGTTCGCCGACAAGGACGGCTACACGCTGGACTCGATCGAGCCGAACATCGCGAACTACTACTCGATCGACGGCGCGCTGAACTCGATGCCGTTCAACACGTCGATGCCGTTGCTCTACATCAACAAAGAGGCCTTCGTGAAGGCCGGTCTCGATCCGAACAAGCCGCCGACGAATCTCGACGAGATCATGGCGGCGGCGAAGAAGCTGACCATCAAGCAGGGCGGGAAGACCGTCCAGTACGGCTTCAACGCGGCGATCTACGGATGGTTCGTCGAGCAGCTGATCGCCCAGTCCGGGACGACGTACTGCGACAACGAGAACGGGCGCAAGGATCTGGCCACCAAGGTCGAGTTCGACGGTGACCCCGGGGTCAAGGTGGCGACCTGGTACCAGCAGATGGTCAAGCAGGGCCTGATGCCGAATACCGGCAAGAAGACCGACGACGCCCAGGCGGTATTCAAGTCCGGTACGTCGGCCATGCACCTGGAGTCGACCGGGTCGCTGCGCGGCTACCTGGAGGCGGCGAAGGGCAAGTTCACCGTGATGACCGCGCCGTTCCCGAAGCTGACCGCGGCCGACGCCGGCGGCCCGATCATCGGTGGCGCGTCGCTGTGGATCGACGGCCCGGGTCACTCGGACGCCGAGAAGCGCGCCTCCTGGGAGTTCGTGAAGTTCGCCTCGTCGCCGGAGCAGCAGGCGTTGTGGCACACCGGGACCGGCTACTTCCCGATCAACAAGAAGGCGCTCGATCTCCCGGTGGACAAGGCGTGGGTGGCGCAGTACCCGCAGTTCACCACCGCGATCACTCAGCTCCACAACACCAAGCCGACCAACCCCTCCTCCGGCTGCATCCTGGGCGTCATGCCGCAGGCCCGCAAGGCCGCCGAGGACGGCCTGGAGAAGTCAGTCCTGGGCACCGACCCGGCCCAGGCCATGAAGGCCGCCGCCGAATCCATCAAGCCCCAGATCGACCAGTACAACAAAACAGTCAAGAAGTAGCAGCTCTCTGTAGTTGGCAGCCGCCCGGAGAAATTCTCCGGGCGGCTGCTGTCGATCTGGGTGGTTCTGTTCGTGTAGGAGGTAGAAGAGAGGAGCTGTCAGATGGCTGAGATTCTGCTCGAAGGGCTCGTGATCGGGGAGTCGGCGCGGTGGCACGACGGACGCTTGTGGTGCTCGAACTGGGGTGCGCAGGAGATTCTCGCCGTCGATGCGTCCGGCAAGCGCGAGGTGATGGCCCGCGTGCCGACCACTCTCCCGTTCTCGATCGACTGGCTCCCGGACGGCCGTCTGCTGGTGGTCTCCGGGCCGGAAGGGCTGCTGCTTCGGCAGGAGGCCTCTGGCGACCTGGTCACGCATGCGGACATGTCGTCGTACGGCGGTCTGAACGAGATCGTCGTCGACGGCCGCGGCAACGTCTACGTCAACGGCGGCTGCGACTTCCAGCCGGGTGAGGGCGAGCGGCCCGGGTTCATCCTGCTGCTCACTCCCGACGGTTCGGTACGACGGGTGGCCGACGAATTGGCCTTCCCGAACGGCATGGTGATCACGCCGGACAACTCGATCCTGATCATCGCGGAGTCGTTCGGCGGCGTACTGACGGCGTACGACATCGCCGGCGACGGCAGCCTGTCCAACCGCCGCGTGTGGGCACCGCACCCCGGCGACGGCATGTGCATGGACGAATCGGGCGCCATCTGGACCCCTGGCTGGACCGAACAGGGCGAGTCAGCCTGCCTCCGTATCGCCGAAGGCGGCGAGATCCTCGAGACAGTCCCGTTGGAACACGCCGGCTTCGCCTGCACCCTGGGCGACGGCACCCTCTACATGCTTACAGCCGACTGGCACATGCAGGAGTCCTTCGACGCCAACCTCGACCGCCTCCTCTCCACCGCCACCGGCCGCGTGTTGACCCACGACGTCCACATACCCAAGGCCGGCTGGCCGTGACGTCTATACGTCGGTACAGCTCAGTCCAGCCCGAGGCGATGCTGCTCGGCTAGTACGATCCGCCACTCGACGGGGATCGCCTCGTTGTCCAGGTCGTCAGGACGGTGATCGTTGGTGTCTACGGCGCGGCTGTCCATCTCCTTCGCATCGCTCTTGCGGGCGTACTCGTCGAAGAGGAGTCGCTTCCGCTCCTGAACCTCTCGCATGCGCTCATCCACACTGTCCTTCGCCAGCAGGCGATGCACCTGGACAGTTCGGATCTGGCCCATCCGGTGAGCCCTAGCGATCGCCTGTTCCTCAGTGCTCGGCTTCCATTGCGGCTCAGCCAGCACCACTACCGACGCCGCCTGGACATTCAGGCCCACACCACCGGCATCGATCTGGCTGAGAAGGACCGCATGTCCCCGAGCGGCACTGAACTCGTCGACCAACCGCTGCCGTTCCCGTGGCGGGACGGAACCACAGATCGGGCCGGCCGCATCCGGACCGATCGCAGCAGCGATTCGTCCCAGCACTCCCAGGAAGAACGAGAAGACGATCACCTTACGGCCGTCTTCGCGTGCCTCATCCACGATCTCCCGAATCCTGTCCAGCTTCGCCGGCGAGGCCGTCTGAAACGCAGCCTGGCGCATTGCCATGAGATTTCGCGATCGAACAGCCTCTCGGTACGCCGCTTCGTCCTGCGGCGTCAGCAATACCCAGTCGTCGACCTCGATCTTGTCCGGCAACTCAGTGAGCACGTCCTCCTGGTTGCGACGCAGGTAGACCGGTGCCACTGCTCGCCGAAACCGATTCGCGCCGGCGACGACGTCAGTCGCGTCCACCCGCCGGGCGAGCTGCGGCTGCAGGTATCCCACCAGATTGCGAAACTCCTCGACCCGGTTCTCCATCGGCGTACCGGTCAGAAACAGCACGCGCTGGGCCCTGGCCGCCGCATCGTCGACAGTCTGGGAGCGGACCGCTTTCGGGTTCTTGACGTAGTGCGCCTCGTCCACGATCAGCATCGCCGTGTCGTGTTGTTTCACTTCCTCGAGCCGTGCCAACGTACCGAACGTGGTGACAGCGACGCCGCCCTCCCGCAGCCATTTGCGAGCCGCCGCATCTCGGGTGGCGCCATGGAGATTATGTGGACTGAGCCTGGTGTGCTTCGCGATCTCGTTCAGCCAGTTCATCTGCACGCTGGCCGGGCACACCACCAGGAACCGTTGCTGCCCATTCGCCGCCAGGTGCGCTGCGGCCGCCAAAGCCTGGATCGTTTTTCCCAAGCCCATTTCGTCGCCGAGCATCGCCCGCTCTTGGTGGATGGCGTACTGCGCCCCGAACACCTGGTAGCCACGCAGCGTCGACTTGACCAAGCGGACATCCAGCGGAACGGCGGTGATCCGCTGCCGAAGTTCTTCGGGGATAAACCCCTGTGCCGCCTCCGCATCGACAGTGGCTCCAGCACCGCCGACCGTGGACAGTGTGGCGTTGACAGTCGCGGCATCGGCGGAGTACTCGCCCCACAGGCGTTCATCGGTGTAGCCGACCAGCCCGACCGCTCGCTCGTGCCGAGCGAGTTCTTGCTCGAGCCAGGCCGTCCGTGGATGGTTGCTGACCGCCTCGAGTTGTACGAGCGCCGCCAACGCAGCGCGTTTCCTTGCTCTTCCAGACACGAGCATGGACAGGCGTCGGCCGGTCGGCGCGGCAGCACTCAACAGGTCGCTGGTCGCGGCGGCGAACTCGTCCAACAAGGGGGCCACTTCGCTGGCCGCGTTGTCCGCGTGCCGGATGGCGATCACGGTCGCCAGCAGATCCCGCTGTTGAGCGTCGGGACTGTCCGGCCGAAAGCTGAACCTCGTTGCTTGCCCAGTCCGATCCGCGATTGTCCTGACGGCGGTGGTGATGCGCTCGGCCGTCTTCGGACCGATCCCGGGAATCGCTGTGAGCTCGTCGGCCGACGCTGCTACCAGCTGTGCGACAGTCAGGTAGCCCGCACCCTGCAACGCGGTGTGTTTGCCGCTCTTCCCCATCACCTCTTGCAATGCGGTGGTGGGAAGGTTTTCCAATTCAGCCTGGAGCTGACGTCGGGTCAGCGCCGCAGTCTGGTCGCGCGCGCTGGCGCGGAGCGCCTCGGGCTGAGCCAGGAGAGTCTCCGCGCGAAGGCGTATACCCTCGATCTTCGAGAGCAGGTCGCGCGCTGTTCGGCCAACATTCGACCTGGCTCGTTCAATCGCCGCATCGTCGACCTGCGATCCCGATGCGTCCCCCTGCACAACCACTTCCGCGCGGCCCCTCTGGTTGATCGGTACGCCTGCTCGCTACTCAGTCATTCGCAGCTTTGCGGAGACGCACCTCCCAAGGTGTCGCTGGACAGTCTGCCGCCCGTCACGCTCCGCATTCAAGCCCCCGGCGCAGGCTCACTCTGATCAGTAGTGCCAGTAGTAGCGGGCGTCCGCGTTCGAAGGGACGGGGACTGTGGTGCGGTTGGTGAAGGCCATGCCTAGGCCGCGGGCTAGCTCGATGGTGCGGGAGAGCTGGAGGGAGTACGGGTGCTGGTTGTCGTCCCACCACTGCTCGAACTGGGTGATGCAGGTCTGGCCGGTGAGGTAGGGGTTGGAGCAGGGGTGCGGCGGGAGCCACTTCTGGAGGTGGCGGAACTTGACGGTGGTGGAGCCGTTCGGCGGCTTGATGGTGCCGGTGGCGTCGAGACAGTAGCCGGTGGTGGGGATGTTCCACTGGACGTAGTGCTGCCGGCCGTTGGCTGACGGGATGTCCTTCATGTTGGCGCAGTCCGCGTCAGCCTTCGCGCCGGAGGTGTCGGCAGAGGCGGCAGTCCCGAGGCCGGCCACGGTCAGGACCGCGGCGAGGGTTGCCGTGAGCAACGCCGGTTTCGTCCGCATGGAGTTCGAGATTAATGCCGACTGGGTGCAGGTTGAGGTCCTGGTCCGTACCGCGCGGGCCGGTCTAGGCTCACGGTCACGAGTCCCGCCCAGGGGGATGGGACGCTCAACGAGGAGCTGTCATGCCGGAGCCAGTCACCAGCACGATCGACGTACCCGGAGCGACACTGACGTACGACGTACGCGGTGAGCTCAGCAATCAGCCGGTGCTGTTGCTGATCGGGTCACCGATGGGGGCGAGCGGCTTCCCGACCCTGGCGTCGCACTTCACCGATCGGACGATCGTCACCTACGACCCGCGCGGGGTGGAGCGAAGCGTCCGCAGCGACGGCGCCGGCGAACTGTCGCCGGACGACCACGCCGCCGATCTGGTCGCGCTGATCGAGACGCTCGACGCCGGACCGGTCGACCTCTTCGCCAGCAGCGGCGGCGCGGTGAACGCACTGGCGCTGGCCGCCAAACGGCCCGACCTGATCAACACCCTGGTCGCGCACGAGCCACCACTCGCCGGGCTCCTGCCGGACAGCGAGGCCGCACTGGCCGCGTGCGAGGACCTGTACCAGACGTATCAGCGCGACGGCATGGGCGCGGGTATGGCGAAGTTCATCGCGATCGTCAGTTTCGAGGGCGAGATCCCGGCCGACTACACCAAGCAGCCGGCGCCGGACCCGGCGATGTTCGGCCTGCCCACCGAGGACGACGGCTCCCGCGACGACGCCCTGCTCGGTCAGAACATCCGCGGCTGTACGTCGTACCAACCCGACTTCGACGCCCTCGACAAGGCAAAGGGCCACATCGTCCTCGCCGTCGGCGAAGAGTCCGCCAACCAACTCGCCGGTCGAGCCGGCGTCGCAGTCGCCACCCGCCTGGGCCTCACCCCGGTCGCCTTTCCCAGCAACCACGGCGGCTTCCTCGGCGACGAGTACGGCATGCCAGGCAAACCAGAAGAGTTCGCGACCAAACTCCGCGAGGTCCTGTCCCGCTAGCCCGTTACACCGCCAGCTGGCCGCGGTGCGCCGTACCCAACTCCACCGAGTACGGCGCCCGCGAGCATCGCCGGCGTGGGGACCTAGAACACCTACTGGGGACCTTGGACACGAAATAACCTGTCTCGGCGCACCGGTTCCTGTTCAACCCTCCGGCAATCGGACGCGACCCGGCGCGGTCGGACGGCCCTGGCAGGACGTCGGGTGGGGCGTCTGATTAGCTGGGGGCATGACTGACAAGCCAGAGATTGACTTTCCGGACGGACCGCCGCCGGCGGAGCTGGAAATCACGGACATCACCGTCGGTGACGGCGATGAGGCCAAGGCCGGGTCGCGGGTGAACGTGCACTACGTGGGTGTCGCCCACTCGACCGGCGAGGAGTTCGACG
Source organism: Kribbella steppae (assembly GCF_004342025.1). Classification (GTDB taxonomy): domain Bacteria; phylum Actinomycetota; class Actinomycetes; order Propionibacteriales; family Kribbellaceae; genus Kribbella; species Kribbella steppae. The sequence goes on from NZ_SLWN01000005.1 coordinate 579,194, forward strand.
CGTCGTACAACCGGGGCGCGCCGCTGGCCTTCCAGCTCGGCGTCGGCCAGGTCATCCAGGGCTGGGACACCGGTGTCCAGGGGATGAAGGTCGGCGGCCGGCGCAAGCTGGTCATCCCGCCGCACCTCGGGTACGGCGACCGCGGTGCGGGCGGTGCGATCAAGCCCGGCGAGACCCTGATCTTCGTCGTCGACCTCGTCAGCGTCAGCTGACCGCAGTACTGCTCGACCGCACGGCTCCCGCTGAGCGCACCATCGATCTGCTCAGCCGGAGCCGCGGCGGGTATCTGTCCCGGGACCCCCGCGATCCGCCACAATGGCGAACATCGCGGGGGTCCTTCCCGTAGTTGTACTCATCCGCCTCGCCCAGCGGCCGGTTTGACTGGGAGGCATGACGACGATGGTTGCCACTACGGTTCCCGCCGCACGGGTGAACTGGGTGCGGTACGCCGCCCTGGCCGCGAAGGTCCTCCTCTTCGGTTTGTTGCTGTCGGCACTGATCTGGCCGGACCTGAGCGGAATCAAGGGCAAGGCGACGACCGCCCGGCTGGTCGTCTACCCGCTCGGTGCGATGGTGCTGCCGTTGTGGTGGTGGGCGTACGGCCGGGCACGCAGCAAGCTGCACAACAGCTTCCCCTGGCACGCCGATCTGCTGATGACGCTGCCCTGGCTGATCGACCTGATCGGCAACCGCCTCAACCTCTTCGACACGGTGACCTGGTGGGACGACGCCATGCACTTCATCCTCTGGGGGCTGCTCACCGCCGGCGTCTTGATCGCGTTCGCATCCCCAACTCTGTCGCGTGGGCTGACTGCCTTCGTCGCACTCGGGTTCGGCGCAACTGCCGCGGTGGTGTGGGAGATCGGTGAGTACTTCGCCTTTATCCGCAGCTCATCCGAGCTCCAAACGGCATACACCGACACCCTCGGCGACCTCGGCCTAGGCACCCTAGGCGCCCTCCTCGCCGGCCTGATCCTCTACCAGGCCCGCCACACCGAGCACAGGTGACCACCGCCCGAGCATGCGGCCGACCGCCGAGCAGGTGCTGGTGCAGCACGCAGGCACAGGGGCCGACGCGGAGGTGCGGGCAGCGGCGGCGCGGGCGCGCGCAGGTGGGGCCGGCTTGCGGGTGGAGGCTGGCGCGCGCACGGGGTCGGTGCGCAACCGCGGGCCGGCGCGCAGGCAAGGGCGGCGCGCAGGCAAGGGCGGCGCGGGCCGCAAGCGTGCGGGCGGGTGCAGAGGCTGGGCCGGTGTGCAGAGGCTGGGCAGGCGCCCAGGTGCGGAGCGGCGCGCAAGTGTGCGGGCGGTGCGCGGGTGCCGGGGCGCCGCGGGTCTGCTTCTCGGGCGGAGTCTGGGCCTAGCGGTGTGGGACGGTGGTTGGGTGGATGTGACGGTGGTGGGGAGTGGGGATGCGTTTGGGTCGGGTGGGCGGTTTCAGACGTGTATCGCGGTTGCGGTGGACGAGGTGCCGCGCGTGCTGGTCGACTGCGGTGCGACGAGCCTGACCGCGTTGCGTGGGCAACAGTTCGATCCCAACGAGATCGAGACGATCGTCATCACGCATCTGCACGGTGATCACTTCGGTGGGCTGCCGTTTCTCATCCTTGACGGGCAGTTCCGTCGGCGGACGCGTGATCTGACGGTTGTCGGTCCACCGGGGACGCGTGACCGCCTGACCGCCGCGATGGAGACGCTCTACCCCGGCTCGTCTCAAGTGCAGCGCCGCTTCGAGGTGCACGTGCTCGAGCATGCGGACGGCCAATCGCGTGAGCTCGGTGAGCTCCGCGTCACGCCGTACGAGGTCCGACACGCGTCCGGCGCCCCGGCGTACGCCGTGCAACTGCAAACACCCGCTGGATCGCTGGCGTACTCAGGCGACACCGAGTGGACCGAGGCGCTCCTCGATGCAGCCGACGACGTAGACCTCTTCCTCTGCGAGGGCTACAGCCCGACACCCATCCGCTGGCACCTGGACCTCGAGACGCTCACCCAACACCGCGACCGCTTCACCTGCCGCGACCTAGTCCTCACCCACCTGTCCCCCACCGCCCTCGCAGCCAACCTCACCGACTGGAAGATCGCGTACGACGGACTCCGCCTCCCGCTGTAGCCGGATACGAGCCGGATATCCCCTCAAGTGCACGGTTCTCCCCTTGGTATGCGACCGGAGAACCGTGCATTCGAAGGGTTATCCGGCTCTCCTGACGCATGTGTGGGTGATTTGAGCGCGCCTTGAGTGGCGCACGCCGTTCCCTGTCTAGGTTTCTGAGCTGTCGAGGAACAGGAA
>NZ_SLWN01000006.1 GCF_004342025.1 Kribbella steppae
CGCGCCCTGCTCGCTGTGCAGGTCGTTGTGAGTCCCATGGTGACCGCTCATTACTGCTCCTTAGACGATAAGCTGACGTAATCGTCACTCACGAGTATATCCTCAGTCAAGAGCGTCTGAGGAAATCGTCATTCCTGACTGGACCGCGCTAGGATGGGCGCACAACACGCCGAGGAGATGCCGAGGAGCGATCATGAGCAACGCACCAACGGAGCAGGCCAACCGACTGGACCGCCGCAAGGCCCGGACCCGGGCAGCCCTGATCCGGGCTGCGCAGACGCTCATCGCCGAGGGCAGGACGAACGTGCCGATCCTGGAGATCACCCAGGCCGCCGACGTCGGGATGGGCTCCTTCTACAACCACTTCGAGACCAAGGAACAGCTGTTCGAGGCTGCTCTCGAGGCAGTGATGGACGGCTACGGTCAGCTGCTCGACGCCCTGACCGCCGACATCGAGGACCCCGCGGAGGTGTTCGCCTGCAGCTTCCGGCTCACCGGACGGCTCTACCGCAGGGAGCCGGAGCTGAGCCTGGTCCTCCTCAACAACGTGCTCCGGCTGCTCAGCGCCGACAACGGCCTGGCGCCACGCGCCCGACGGGACATCGCGGCCGCCGTGGACGCCGGCCGCTTCACCGTCGAGGACCTCGACGTCGCGGTCACGATGACCGCCGGAGCCCTGCTGGCCCTCGGCCAGCTGCTGCATAACCAGCCGGAGCGCGATGTCGAGGAGACCACCGACCGGGTGACCGAGGACCTGCTGCGCATGTTCGGCGTACAGCGGCGACAGGCGCACCGGATCTGCTCGCTACCACTGCCGGACATCGACGCGGTGCGAGGCGACGGCTCGGCGGCCTGACGGTCCGCTCCTTCGCTCCTGCCCAGCGACCCGCGGCCAACCGGCTACCAGCGCAGCCGCCCACCGCGGCCGCACGCAAGCAGTCGGACCCGGCTGGGCCACCCACGGTCCCACTGCCTTCACCTCGGGGCGCTTTCAGTCACATTGGCAGCTCACCCGGGAGCCACGACCTGACATCCACGCCGTACGTCGCCGCGGCCCGCTCGGCGTGTCGCAGGAAGCTGGAACAGACGACGGCGTAGCCCAGGTGAGCGTCTCGCGTTCCACCTGAACCGGTCGGTCCATCAGCGGCCGGACCAGCTCCTCGGCGGCGCCCTGGAGCGCGAACAGCTCTGCCCTGTGGTCCCAGCCCTGCAGCCTGGCCACGGCAACGAACCGCTCGATCGGGCAGTTCCCGACCCCGCCACCGAGTCCGGCCGGCGGTGGCCAGTGCTTGACCCGGGGCAGGCTGTCGTAACCGTCCATTCGGGGCAGGTGCAGCCGAGTGAAACGGGTGGTCCTCTCCATCAGGGTGCCATCGCGGACGACGAAGTCGACTGAGGATTTCGTCATTTCTTGGCCGCGACAGTTGACCAATCCTCTCTTCTGACGATATCGTCAGTACTGCACAGAATTTACAAGAGCCCTCGATGGGCCCCGGAATCTAACGAAGGTGTACCCCATGAAGCAGCACAGGGATTTCTCTCCGCGGCTGGATGATCTGCGGCAGCGGGTCTCGACGGCCAGGTCGGCGGTGCGGGCTGCCGCGGCCGAGTCCGACACACAGCTCAGGGAGCCGATCCAATGATCGAACTGCAGCAGCTCACCAAGAGATACGGCGACAAGCTCGCCGTCGACGCCATCAGCGCCACCATCCGGCCGGGTGTCGTCACCGGCTTCCTCGGTCCCAACGGGGCAGGCAAGTCGACAACGATGCGGATGATCATCGGCCTGGACCGGCTGACTTCCGGAGCCGCGCTGGTCAACGGCCGGCCGTACGTCGAGGCACCAGTACCGCTGGCCGAGATCGGCGCGCTGCTCGACGCCAAGGCCGTTGACGGCGGCCGCAGCGCCCGCAATCACCTGCTCGCCCTCGGTGCCACCGTCGGCATCGGGCCGCGGCGGGTGGACGAGGTGCTCGCATCGGTCGGCCTGACCGAGGTAGCCCACAAGTCCGCCGGCTCGTTCTCGCTGGGCATGGGCCAGCGCCTGGGCATCGCCGCGGCACTGCTGGCCGACCCGGCCGTGCTGATCCTCGACGAGCCCGTCAACGGCCTCGACCTTGACGGCATCCAGTGGATCCGTGCTCTGCTCACCGAACTGGCCCAGCAGGGACGCACGGTGCTGCTGTCCTCGCACCTGATGAGCGAGATGCAACTGGTCGCCGATCACCTGCTGATCATCGGCCAGGGCCGCATCCTTGCCGATATTTCGATGGACGACTTCATCGAGCACTCCACCAGCGGCGGCGTCGTCGTGGCGTCTCCGGACGCCGGCGCGCTGGCGCCCCTACTGGCCGCAGACGGCGTGACCTTGACGTCCAGGCAAGCCGGCCGGTTCGAGGTCCGCGGCCTCACGGCGGACACGATCGGCGACATCGCCGCTGGACACGGGCTCCGCCTCCACGAGCTGGCCCCGGTCGCGGCCTCGCTCGAGTCCGCCTATCTCGAGCTCACTCGCGACAGCGTCGAGTACGCCGCCGCCTAGCAACCCGACTTCTCACCCACCAACGAATCCCAAAAGGACAGCCGCATGACCACTGCTACCGCCACCGCCACCACCGCGCTCGAATCGACGTCTCGCCGCACCGCGCCCACGACAACCACCCACCGTCAGACCCTGGGCCGGGCGATCCGCTCGGAATGGATCAAGGTCCGCACCCTGCGCAGCACCTGGATCGGCATGGGCGCCCTCGTCCTCCTGCTGGTCAGCCTGGGCGCGATCGCGGCCGCCGTGTCCACCGGCTCGGTCACGACCTCCGAGGACGGGGGCGGGATCGGCAACGCCGACCCGCTCAAGACCGTCATGACCGGCGACTTCGCGGCGGTTCTCCTGGTCGGGGTCCTGGGCGCCCTCGCCGGCGCCCGCGAGTACGGCTCGCGCATGATCTCGGCCACCATCGCGGCCGTCCCGCGGCGCTGGCAGGTCGTTGTCTCCAAGGCCGTCGTGCTCACCGGCGTCGTGCTTCCCACCGCACTGATCGCTGCCCTGGCCACCTTCGGCGTGGGCATGGGCATCCTCTCGGCCGGTGACAGCGCGACCGTGGCGCTCACCGACGACGGCATCCTGCGCTCGGTGCTCGGGATGGCCGGCTACCTCACCGCGATCGCGCTGATGGGCCTCGGACTGGGGATCCTGCTGCGCAGCGTGGCCAGCAGCATCGGCGTCCTGCTCGGCGGCGTCATGGTGCTGCCGACCATCGCCGGGGCCCTACTGCCCGCCAGCCTGGACTCGGTCCTGCAGTTCCTGCCGAGCTCCGCCGGGGCCGCGTTCACCACCGTGACGGGGGCCGGAGACAGCGTCCTCGGCGCCACCGCCGGAGCCCTGGTCCTCGCCGCCTGGGTCGTCCTCACCCTCGGCGCCTCCATCCTGGCGATCACCCGTCGTGACGTATAGACCCGGATCCACCGATCGGGCTCGGTGGGGCGGTCATCTGATGCGCGTGCTGGCGCCGTTGACGGCCCGCCAGCGGTAGAACGCGAGCAGCGGCTCGATGTCGTCGACGATCCTGGCGACGCCCTTGGGCCACCTGGCGCCGAACTCATGAGCGAACTCGTCGACAGCACGCCCGGGCGACCCTTGCCGGTGGTCTGAGGCAACCATAGAGTCTTCTGTGCGGCGATCTCCGCGGCGGAGCCACCCTCCTGGAGTGCGCATGGCGGTCGAGCAGACGCAGTCGGCGGCAGGGCCGGGGACGGTCGACCGGCGGACGATGCTCTCGGTCTTCATCACGGTGGCGCTCGGGATGCTGCTGGCGGCGCTCGACCAAACGATCGTGTCGACCGCACTGCCGTCGATCGTGGGCGACCTCGGTGGGGCCGGGCACCTGTCCTGGGTGGTCTCCTCCTACCTGCTCGCCGACACCATCGCGGCCGTGCTGGCCGGCAAGTTCGGCGACCAGTTCGGCCGCAAGCGGGTGTTCCAGGTCGCTGCCGCGACATTCGTCGTCGCTTCAGCACTCTGCGGGCTCGCGCAGGGCATGCAGTGGCTGATCGCCTGGCGTGCCGTGCAAGGCTTCGCTGCCGGGTTGTTGATGGTCACCTCGATGGCGGTCATCGCCGACGTCATCCCACTGCGTGAACGTGGCAAATACCAGGGCGCACTGGGCGCCGTGTTCGCAGTCACGACGGTGATCGGCCCGCTGCTCGGCGGCCTGTTCACAGATCACCTGTCCTGGCGGTGGGCGTTCTACGTCAATGTGCCGGTCGGCATCGTCGTCATTGTCCTGGCCGCGTTCACCATGCCGAGTATCCGTCCGGGTCTGCATCCGGTGATCGACTACCTCGGCATCGTGTTCGTGTCCATCGGCGCAGCCGGCCTGACCCTCGCTCTGTCGTGGGGTGGCACCGAGTACGCGTGGAGCTCGCTGACCATCATCGCCATGATCATCGGCTCCCTGGTCTCGTTGGCGATCTTCGTGCTCGTGGAGCGCCGAGCAGCCGATCCGATCCTGCCGATGCGGCTGTTCCGATCCTCCGTCTTCGTCGTCTGCGTCATCCTGTCCTTCATCGTCGGATTCGCCATGCTCGGCGCGATCACGTTCTTGCCGACCTACCTGCAGTACGTCAATGGCGCGTCTGCCACCGCCTCCGGCCTTCAGACCCTGCCATTGGTCGCCGGTTTGCTGGTGATGTCCATAGTCTCCGGCAGTGTGGTGGGCAGGACCGGTCAGTACAAGATCTTCCCGGTCGTCGGCACGGCCGTCATTACCCTCGGCATGTTCCTGCTGTCCCGGATCGGTGCGGGTACTCCGTACTGGCAGCTGGCCGTCGCCATGCTGGTGCTCGGTCTCGGCATCGGCATGAGCATGCAGATCCTGACCATCGTGGTGCAGAGCACCGTCGCCTACCAAGACCTCGGCGTCGCCACCTCCGGAGTCACGTTCTTCCGCACGCTGGGCAGCTCATTCGGCGCCGCCGTGTTCGGAGCGGTCTACGCGAATGTCCTCAACGACAGGCTGCCCGCAGCGGTTGCCGCTTCACCAGGAGTCGACCCAGCCGCGGTGACCAGCCCGCAAGCCCTGCACGCCTACCCGGACGCGCAGATCGCGCCAATCGTCGATGCGTACGCCCATGCCATCCATACCGTGTTCCTGGCTGCGATACCGGTGGCCTTCGTCGCCTTCGTGGTCGCGCTCTTCCTCAAGCAGGTACCGCTGCGCGGCACGGCCCGCGACACAGCACCCGACGTCGGCGAAGGCTTTGGCGTGCCCGAGGCAGCAGACGCCAACCAACAGCTGCAGGCCGCGATCGCGCGCCTCGTCCGAAACAAGGGGCGCACCGAGCTGCCCAAGGTGAGAGAGCGTTCAGGGGCATCGTTCGGCGCGTCTGACGGCTGGAGCGTCGGTCAGGTCTACTTGCGATCCAGGCTCGGCAGGACCACTACGGTCGAGGAGATCTCCACGCTGTACCACCTGCCACCTGAGGTCCTCGCGCCGGCGTTCGAAGCGGCTGCCGCCAGCGGATACCTCACCAGCCACAATGGCCAGCTCGCCATCACCGAAGCCGGCGCACTCGAGGTGGAGAAGCTGGTCACCGCGCTCAAGGCGTGGTTGGCCGGCGAGCTCGCCGACTGGGGCGTCGACGACCCGGAACTCAGCCGCGCACTCGGCGAGGTCGCGACCCAGTTCGTCAACCAGGACCCTCAGCACGTCCCCGGACCAATGGGTCTGTTCGCATCCGTGAACCCAACTCAACCGACTCGGGGCTCGTAGGAACGCCTGAGCGGGTAGATCGTCTGCGGGTCAGCGCGTTCTGGCGTGCGGGCCCGCGCCGCTTGGTCAACCGAGTGACCGGGATCCTCGAGCTCGCGGCGCGGGCAGGGTTATCCGGCTCGTCTTGTCCCGTCGGGCCTGCTTGCCCCGGCAACCGGGTTGCCGAGTCGGTCGTGGTCCGTCTCCGCTGGGAACCCGCTGGTCATCAGCGCGGTGTAGTCGGCCAGGTCGGGCACCTGGAAGTCCTGGCCGGTCACCGCCGGGGTGGTAGCAAGGCCCAGAGTGAGGCGACCGACGTGGTCGGAGCTGAGCCAGGTGGGGTCTCCGTGCGGTCGTGCGCGGCTGAGCAGCGGGGCGAAGGCGAGGCTGTTGACCCGCCGCTGCCGGCCGACCTCGGTGGAGAGGGTCCGGCGCAGCATCCGGAGGGCGCCGCCGTGCATGGCTCTGGGGCTGGTCGCGGGCATGGCGAGGTAGGCGGACAGGCCGAGGATCATGGTGTAACTGCCACCGTCGGTCATCCTCGGGATGAAGGCGCGGGCGGCTGCGAAGTGGGCCCGGCTGGGGTCGACGAAGTAGGTGTTCCAGTCCTGTTCGTCGGTCTGCCAGACCGGCTGGCCCCCGTACCAGCCGCCGATGCTGGCCACGACGTGCGTCGGCGGGCCGGCGCGGTCGACGGTCTCCTCCGCGATCTTGGTCATGCCGTCGAAGGTCTGGGTGTCGCCTTCGATCCCGACGAGTCGGTCGGCGCCTCCGTCGAGGGCCTGGCGGACGACCTCGATGCGACCCGCGTCGCGGCTGGGGACGACGACGGTGGCGCCGGCGGCGATGTGGGCCCGGACGATGCCCTCCCCGATGTTGCCGGTGCCGCCGAGGATGACGGTGGTCTGCCCGGCCAGGTCGGCGGTGATTGGTTCGTTCATGACGTGTGCTCGCTTTCGTCGACCCCTGCGGGGTCGATGTTGAAGTTGTCGCGGAAGACGTTGTGGGGGTCGTAGCTGCGCTTGAGACCGCGGAGCCGGGCCAGGGTCGCCGGAGGGAAGGCCTCGGCCAGTCGATCCGGCCGGTCGTCGGTCTCGAAGCTGGGATAGAGGCCGTCGAAGTTCGGACGCAGGCGGTCCCACTCGCGGTTCATGCCGTCCCGGCTGCGGCCAAGTGCCCCCGGGAGGAAGTTGGCGTCCCGGTGGGCGTACGCCGTGGCCTCGGCGGGGACGTCGGCGACCGCGCCGCCGAGGGCTCGGATCTGGAAGTAGTGCGCCTCACCATTGGCCAACAGTTCGGCGAAGCCACGCGCGAGGTCGGGGGTGATGTGCCGGACCACGGCAGCCCGGGCGTGTGGCTCGCCCACCCCCCGGTGCGGTCCCGGGTAGACGTTGTCGATCACGTGCGAGTAGGGCACCACCTGTGCGGACTGCTGGACCAACTGCCCTGCGGACGCGAAGGGCGCCAGCAACTCGCGGATCTCCTCGGGCTGCTCGCTGTGCACGACGGTGTTGACCTGCGCCACAACCGGTTGGCCGGGGGGTGTGGGCCCGAGGATCAGCGAGCTGGTGACCTGGCGAGGCGCGGACTCGAGCGCTGTCCCCCAGTCGACGAGCAACTGGGCGGCGTCGTCGGCCGCCAGCACGAACTGCGCGTACCCCACCGCCGAGACGGGCGACGCGGCGATCTCGAACGCAGTCACGACTCCGAAGTTGGACCCGGCCCCGCGGACTGCCCAGAACAGGTCGGGCAGGGTGATTGCGTCGGCGCGCACCGACGAGCCGTCGGCGAGCACCATCTCGACAGCTCGGACGCGGTCGATGGTGAGGCCGTGCTCGCGGACCAGCCAGCCCGCGCCGCCTGCGGTGGCGAGCCCCCCGACCCCGACGCCGCCGTAGTCGCCGCTGCTGATGCCCAGCCCGTGCGGCTGCAGCGCGCGTGCGACGTCGAGCCACTGCGCGCCTGGTTCGACGCGCACCACGCCAGTGCCGGGGTCGGGAAGCGCGATGTCGTTCATGGCGGCCAGGTCGAGGACGATCCCGCCGTGGTTCGTCGACCGGCCGGAGACGCCGTGGCCGCCGCTGCGGATGGAGAAGGGCAGGTCCGGGTGCTTCGCGGCGAGCAGGACGGCCGAGCGCACGTGCTCGGCGTGCCGGGCCTGCAGGATGATCGCCGGCGCCCCGCCTCGGAAGAACGTCGGCGCGTGGTCGCGGTAGAACGGGTCCTGCGGCGTGACGGCCACCGCCTGCAAATCGTCGGTCAGTTGTGCGCGGGTGAGCGCGCGGTCCGGTGCGGAGGTGGTCACAGCCGACCTCGCAGGACGGCGGCGTGGGCCGCGGAGTAGCCGATGGAGCGCATCGCCACCTGATCGGCGATCTTGGCGGTGAGGGTGGCCAGCTCATCGGTGTCGGCCACGACGCGCACCGGCACTCCACTCGGGTCGGTGAGGTTCTTCGCGCGTCCGCGGTGTTCACCGGACAGCGCCCCTGCTCGCCGGCGGTCGTTGCGTGTTCCCTGATGAGTGGCCATCGGTGCTCCAGTTGCTCCTAGGTATGTGATTGACGATATCGTCACTTTCGAGTCTACACTCAGTCAAGGCTTTTCTGAAGAAATCGTCACTTCTGACCGCGCGGCGCTACGATAGGACGAGCTCACCAACCGATGACGACGCCGAGGAACGACCATGACGACCGCATCCACGCAACCGGGCAACCGACTCGATCGGCGCAAGGCCCGGACCCGCGCGGCTCTCATCCGGGCGGCCCAGACGCTCATCGCCGAAGGCCGGACCAACGTCCCGATCCTGGAGATCACCAAGGCGGCCGACGTAGGGATGGGCTCCTTCTGCAACCACTTCGAGACCAAGGAGCAGCTGTTCGACGCGGCCGTAGAGGCGGTGATGGATGCCTACGGCCAGCTTCTCGACCGGGTCACCGGGCGGATCGAGGATCCTGCGGAGGTGTTCGCCGCGAGCTTCCGGCTCACTGGACGGCTCCACCGTCGCGAGCCCGAGCTGAGCAAGGTGCTGCTCAACAACGCGCTGCAACTGCTGACTGCAGCCAACGGCCTGGCCCCGCGGGCGCGTCGCGACATCGAGGCCGCGACCAAGTCCGGTCGTTTCGACGTCACAGACCTCGATCTTGCGGTCACCATGGCTGCGGGCGCCCTCATCGCCCTCGGGCAGCTACTGCACGACCAGCCCGAGCGCGACGTCGACGAGACGACCGATCGGGTCACCGAGGACCTGCTGCGGATGTTCGGTGTCCCGCGCCGGCAGGCGCGACAGATCTGCTCACTGCCACTTCCCGAGGTCGACGCAGCCGGGGACGACGGCTCAGCGGCCTGACTACTTGTGGGCAGGATCCTCTGGTCCTGACGCTAGACCTTCTGGCGTCGTCTGATGCCCTGACACGCTTGGGACCCCACAAGAGTGACAGATCACATGACGAAATCGTCAGTACCGGCGGTATTGTTCACCTGTGGGTGGTCCCACCAATGGGCATCCCAGCACCGTCGTCACGTGTGACCGCGAGGAGATCTTCCGATGAGCAGCGCCACTACCTCCAGGCTCGCCGAGACCGCCGCTCCGCCCGACGCTCTTCTGGTCGGTGCCGCGCTGGGCCCGGTCCGCCGATTCGCCCCCGATATTTCCACGGCGAAGTGGGCGGCCTCGCTCGCCCGCAAGCCGAGGACCACCGCGCGGCGGCTGCGCGAGCTGGGTATCGAGGCCGGCCGCGTGCTCAGCGGGACCTCGACCTTGGCGCCCCAGCGCGGGGACCGCCGGTTCACCGATGTCGCCTGGACCGAGAACCCGCTGCTGAGGCGGCTGGTCCAGCTGTACCTCGCCGGGAGTTGGACCGCCGGGCAGTTGGTGACGGAGGCCGACCTCGAGCCGCGCGACCGCAAGCGCGTGCAGTTCTTCCTGGAGAACCTCGTCGAGGCGCTTGCTCCGAGCAACGTCCCGTTGGTGAACCCGGGCTCCGCCAAGGCGGTGATCGACACCGCGGGGCTCAGCCTGGTGCGCGGGGGGAGGCAGCTCGTGCAGGACCTGGCCACGGCCCCCCGCGTGCCGGAGATGGTCGACGGCAGCGGCTTCGCGCTGGGCGAGAACATCGCCGCGACGCCCGGTGGGGTCGTGTTCCGCACCGAGGTGCTGGAGCTGATCCAGTACGCGCCGCAGACGGACGAGGTCTACGAGGTGCCGGTGCTGGTGGTTCCCCCGACGATCAACAAGTTCTATGCCGTCGACCTCGCGCCGGAGCGGAGCCTCGTCGAGCACGGCGTGCGCCAGGGACGGCAGATGTTCGTCATCTCCTGGCGGAACCCGGACTCGCGGCATGCTTCCTGGAACTTCGATACCTACGTTCGTGCGGTCCTCGACGCGCTCGAGGCCGTCGAGGAGATCACGGGCAGCGCGCGGACGGTGCTCGGCGGCGTCTGTTCCGGCGGCCTCTTGGCAAGTATTGCGGCGGCGTACCTGGCCGGGATCGGCCGGCAGGACCGACTCGCGGCGCTCTGCTTGGCGGTGACCGTCATCGACAACCACGATGCCGGGACGGCGTCGGCCCTTGTCGACGAGCGGTTGGCGAGCCTGGCCAAAGCCAAGTCGGCACGCAAGGGGTACCTCGACGGACGCGACTTGGCCGAGGTGTTCGCGTGGCTGCGCCCCGGCGACCTGGTGTGGAACTACTGGGTGAACAACTACCTGTTCGGGAAGCGGCCACCGGCGTTCGACATCCTGTTCTGGAACTCCGACACGACTCGGATGACCGCCGCACTGCACGCCGACTTCATCGACCTTGCGATGCAGAACTTCCTGACCAGACCCGGAGCCCTCACGGTCCTCGGCGTGCCGATCGACCTCGGGAAGATCACCGTCGACTCCTACGTGGTGGCCGGCATCACTGACCACATCACCCCGTGGGAGAACTGCTACCGCAGCGCACAACTGTTCGGCGGGACCACGCGCTTCGTGCTGTCCACCAGTGGACACATCGCTGCCCTGGTCAACCCCCCGGGCAACCCGAAGGCGTCCTACCACAGAGGCGACGACCTGACGTCCGACGCCAAGAGCTGGCTCAAGGGCTCAGACGTCCACCAAGGCACCTGGTGGACCGACCTCGGCCTGTGGCTGAACGACCGCTCGGGTGACCGGAAGCCGGCTCCCGAGGAGCTGGGCTCCCCGAGCCTGGCCATGCTCGCAGAGGCCCCAGGTAGCTACGTCTTCGACAAGTGACACCACGCCGATGACCGAGTTCCGGCGAATCCGTGTGCTCGGCCACGGGGTGCGGGTGGCGGTGCGGCCGGGCATCGGAGCCGGCCCGCCATTGTTGGTCTGCAACGGAATCGGGGCCAGCCTCGACCTGCTCCAGCCGTTCGTCGACCGGGTCGACCCCCGCATCGAGGTGGTCCGGTTCGACGTCCCTGGCGTCGGTGGATCCCCGACACCCAAGTCCCCCTACAACTTCGCACTGCTGGCATGCTTCGTCGGGCGGCTCCTCGATGAGCTCGGCCACGACAGGTTCGATGCCCTCGGGATCTCCTGGGGCGGCGGCCTCGCCCAGCAACTGGCCTTCCAGAATCCGCGTCGTTGCCGAAGGCTGGTACTTGTCAGCACCGGAACCGGCATGCTCATGGTGCCCGCCCGCCTCAGCGTGCTGAGCAAGATGCTCACACTGCGGCGCTACCGCGACCCGGAATATGCCAAAGCCATCGCGTCCGAGCTCTATGGAGGGCGGATGCGCCGGCAGCCCGACGAGGTGAGGCGCGTGCTGTACGAGCCGGAGCGCTTCGGAGCCAGAGCCGGCTACTACCTGCAACTCCTCGCCGGCGTCGGCTGGACGAGCCTCCCGGCCCTGCCACTCATCCGGCAACCCACCTTGATCCTCGCCGGGAACGACGACCCCATGATTCCGCTGGTCAACGCGCGGATCATGCATTCGTTGCTGCCCAACGGGTCTCTTCACGTCTTCGACGACGGCCACCTCGGGCTCCTCACCTCCGCCGACGAGCTCGGCCCGCTCGTCTCGCGCTTCCTGACGTCCCCGAGAGGCGAGCGAGCCACGTCGAGAAGCTGACGCTCGCCGGCCCGTTGCGCAGCGGTCGAGCGCGATGTCCACGATCATGTCGTTGTGGCCGCCGACCCAGGCTGCGGCGGCAGACCTCCTGCAGGATCGAGCGCACGTTCACGCCGTACGCCGCCTAGGCCCGCTCGGCGTGCTGGACGAAGCTCGGATGGACGCCCGCATAACACCAGGGCGAGCATCTCGCAGTCCACCTGGGCTGTTCCCGACCATAGTTAACTGAGGATTTCGTCATGTCTTCGCGCTAGCGGGTTGACCGGCTGCAGTACTGACGATATCGTCACTACTGCAGATACATTACAAGTGCCCTCATCGGGCCGGAAACCAAAGGTGGTAGCTCATGACGCAGCACACGAATTTCTCCACGCGGCTGGACGACCTGCAGAAGCGGGTTGTGACGGCCAGGTCGGCGGTGCAGACGGCCGCGACTGAGTCCGACGCGCAACTCAAGGAGCGGATCGATCAGGCCCAGTCCCACCTGGACCAGTCAGTTCAGAACGCACGGCAGGAGGTCTCGCAGACCGCCGAGGGCGCTCGGGCGAAGTGGGCGCAGGTAAGGGCTGATGCCGCGGCCAAGATGAGCGACGTCAAGGCGAACATGGACAAGCGGACTCACCAGGTGGACGCCAAGGTCGCCGCGAAAGACGCGAACTGGGCAGAAGCTGACGCGGCCGAAGCCCTCGACTTCGCCGACTGGGCGGTCGAGAACGCGCAGCTGGCCATCCTCGACGCCATCCACGCCCGCGCCTACGCCGACAAGCTTGCCAAGGCCGCAGACAACTCGTAGTTCACCAGTGGGACTGGTGGTCAGGAAGCCCTAGTTCTCCTTACAGCACTCGCGCCGCCGCGGGCAGGAATGGTCAACGGCCTGCCCGGCGGCGGCATCACGCGGAAGGAAGTTTGCAATGACTAATGATCTGAAGACCCCGGACCCGCTGCCCGACACGCTCCGGGCCGGCGCCCAGGACGCGTCGGCGGTCAAGGTGCACGACCTCGCCTGGCTGGAGTTCGAGAAGCCGGGTCTGGACCGGGACGAGGTCGACCAAGCAGCAGGCAAGGCTGTTGTCGACGCATTCACCATTCCCTGGAAGTCGGAGATCCAGCCATGACTACCCCGCTCGTCGTTTCCTCGGCCGCGCTCATCGCTGTCCCCTTTGCGGTGCTGGGCACAAGCAAGATCCGAGCCGTTCCATCGATGCAGGCCCGGGCCGCGCAGGTCGGTTTCAGTGTCGGTGCCTACCAGCGCATCGGGGTCCTGGAGGTCGCGGGTGCCGCAGGAGTGATGCTCGGCCTCGCGATGCCCCCGCTCGGCCTGCTCGCCGCGGCGGGTTTGCTGCTTCTCGTGGCCTATCTGTGGCTCGCCTTCGGCGAGATCTGATGAAGAGGCCGACATGACCAACCTCAGCCAGAACCTGACCGAGTCCGCTTCGATGTATCCGCACCACCCGGCCGTCCGGATGGATGACCACGTGCTGACGTACGCGGCCCTGGACGACGCCGCGTCCCGGATGGTCACACTGCTGCGGGGCAGCGGGTTGGAGCCTGGCGACCGTGTCGGGCTGATGCTTCCGAACGTACAGTTCGCGATCTCGTACTACGGCGTCATCCGGGCCGGCGGGGTCGTCGTGCCGATGAACCCGCTGCTCAAGGAGCGCGAGGTGGAGTACTACCTCCGCGACTCCGGCGCCAAACTGCTGCTGGCCTGGCATGACTGTGCCGCCGAGGCGGAGGCAGGTGCGAAGGCCGCAGGCCCCGACTGCCTGGCGGTCGCGCCCGGGGACTGGGACTTCCAAGCCGCGCTGGCGGCGACACCGCCCGCGACCGACCCAGTCAACCGGTCCGACGACGACATCGCGGTAATCCTCTACACCTCCGGCGCCACCGGCAAGCCGAAGCGCGCCGAGCTCACGCACGGTCGCCTGAACCGCAACCAGGCGGTGACCGCACGGGCCCTGATCAACGCCGCCAGGGTTCTCAGCGGCGAGCGGACAGGGACACGATCCACCCCACCCGCGCTGCTGCCGCGCTTGCCGACACCGACGCCTCGCAGGCCAGCCCCGGTACAGCTGAGACAGCCATAGCGACGTGTTCGGCGGCAGCCTGGCTCCGTCATCGCCGGTGCGCTTCTATCCGGTCCAGGACGGTCGCGCCCAGCCACTGGCCAGCGAGCAGGGCATAGGTCCCCGGCTCATTTGCCCGCGCTCATCAGTACTCCGCGACCAGATCCGGGTGATGGGGCGTCTCGGCGGTACGATCCCGCCCCGGTTTCCGAGCCGCGACGCGATCGGAGGATGGTCGGCCTCCACACTGCTGCGAGGCGACCTCCTCGACCGGGCTGCACTTGCACGGGGTTCCTCGGTCTGGTCGAGAGGCTCGGGCTCGAGCTGATCGAGGATCGGCGCCTGTCGCCGACCTGAGCGGCGGGGTGTCGCGCCTGCGGCTAGCGTTCGGCGGCGCCGCCGCTGCTGGGGTGGCCGTAGGCGCTGACCGCCAGGTTCGGTCTAGCCTTGGTCTAGCTGGGTGCTGCGCTCACACCTCACGTCCGAACACCATTGAATCGAAGGATCCTCCCCATGTCCTCCAGTGCTGGCACACAGCAACAGAGCGTCGCGGACGCGCTGGCGCAGCGGGTCGAGGCGCGGCGGGGCGCCGAATCCGTGTGGGTCGAGAGGTTGCGTGAGCTGGGGGCGGTGGACCGGGCGGTGTATGAGGTTGTGGCGGATACCCCCACCCCGGAGCTGGACAGCCCCGTTCGCCGGCTCTCGAACGCGGCGAACTACTCGCGGCTGTGGCTTGGTCTCGCCGCCGTGATCGCCGTGTTCGGTGGCAGGCGTGGACGCCGCGCGGCGCTGGAGGGCGTGCTGGCGATCGGGGTGACCTCGGCGACCGTCAATCTCGGCATGAAGCCGCTTGCCCAGCGGCGGCGCCCGGATCGCGCTGGCCACGACCTGTATGCGGCTCGCCGTGTGTCGATGCCGGAATCCGACTCATTCCCGTCCGGCCACGCCGCGTCGGCGTTCGCGTTCGCCTACGCGGTCGGCCGGCACCTGCCAGGGCTGGCCGTGCCGATCCGGTTGCTGGCGGGCGGCGTCGCCTACTCGCGAGTCCACACTGGCGTGCACTATCCGGGTGACGTGATCATCGGTTCCATCGTGGGGGCCGGAACCGCAGCGACAGTCGCTGCAGGATGCGACCGCATCTACCGACTGCAGGACGCGAACCGCGAACGTGTGTAACCGGCAGACCTGACGGGCCCGCACCTTCTCGGCGTATCAGCCCTCTGGCAGCGGACGCGTTTGTCTGGGAGGCGATAACGGCGCAGATGGTGGCCTGCCTTGATGGCGGGGCGAGATTCGGACTCGCAGAGCCCTGGGCCGGATGGTGAACTGCAGCGGCGGGCTTAGATCGATCGCCTCGCCATCGATCCCGGCGTGTACCGGTGGCAGCGCGCTGACGTCCAGACGTGGCGCGCTCCACGCTCGCCCTGGAGTGTGGGGGCCAGCCCGCGGGGGGTGCGGGGCAGCGCTGGGTGCGTCGAGAACGATGATCCCGAGTCGGCCGCTGTCGAGGGCCGGTCGGGCACCGGGCGTCAGCGGGCGATCGAGCGTGTAGGGGTTGTTCGACACGAGCACAACCGCGAGATGCTGGTGCTCGCGCCCCATTTCGTCAACCAGGCGCAATGCCGGCACCTCTGCGCCCGGGCCCAGCACTTTCTCGGCGGTCTCCAGGAGCGTCCGCATCTTGGCATCGCGGTAGCCGGGACTGCGGACGGCGTCGCCGTAGATACCGAGCGAGACGTTGTTGAGAAACAGGCGGCCATTCACGTCCGCCACGTCGATCAGGCGCTCGATCCCCCCTGTGAACGCGTCGAGCGCGCCGAGCACATCGTGCGGATCCACCCCGAGGTCGCGAGCGAAGTGGTTGCGCGTCCCGGCCGGCACGCACACGAACGGAAGCCCATGCGTGGCGGCCGCCGCGGCCACGACCGCCAGCGACCCGTCGCCACCGGCAACCCCCAGCGCGTCCGCACCATTGGCAACGGCTTCCCGGGCTAGCGCTTCGAGGCTCTGGCCTGGCGCAAAGATGACGGTCTCAATCCCTCGGTCGCGCGCCCGCTCCGCAACCTCAGCGCGTGCGGCCGTGCCCCCGCCCGATCTCGGGTTGACAAACAACACCGGCCGTTGCGGGGGATCCGAGGACCGCCGGCCAGGACCCGACAGCTCCGACACCATCCACTGCATTCTCGCGCAACGACGGTAAGCGTGCTAGTCGCAAATCACCTGCCATCGATGACGGGATCCCGGCCCCTGGTGATCACGGCCCCGGTGAGAAGCGGCAGGCCGAACAGCAGGACCCGCCAGGTGACCTTCTGCTGGAACATCTGGCCCTCCTGATCCCGGAAAGCTGTATGCTCGTCATACAATCAGTCCGTCTTACGGACGGTCAACAGCCGATCCGAAGGGGAGACCTTCATGGGCAGCGTGACACCCTTCTACGCCTCCGGTGCGCAGACCTTTGGCCTGGAGTCCTTCGATGTGCGGTCTCCCCGCCACGGCGAGCTCGTGGCGACGGTCTCGGTGCCTACTGCTGAGCAGGTGGAGCAGGCTGTTACGGATCTCGACAGCGTTCGCGGGGAGTTGCAACGGACCTCGGCCGGCGAGCGGGCGAGCGTCCTGGACCACGTGTCGCGGGAACTGGGCCGTAGGCGGGACGAGGTTGCTCACCTGATCGCCCTCGAGAACGGCAAGCCCCGGCAATGGGCGCTGGCCGAGGTGGATCGGGGCGCGTCGACGTTCCGATGGGCGGCGGAGGAAGCTCGCCGGTTCTCCGGCGAGGTCCAGCGCCTGGACACCGAGCCCGGCGGGAACGGCCGGATCGCGCTGGTACGGCGGTTCCCGCGCGGTCCGGTGCTCGCCATCACGCCGTTCAACTTCCCGTTGAACCTGGTCGCCCACAAGCTGGCGCCCGCGATCGCGGTGGGGGCCCCTGTTCTGGTCAAGCCCGCTCCCGCGACACCGTTGACCGCCCTGCTCCTCGCGGAGATCATCGCGGAGACCGACTGGCCGGCGCGTGCTTTGAGCGTGCTCACCGTGCCGAACGAGCGGATGCCGGAGCTGGTAGCGGACCCACGCCTGCCGGTGGTGTCGTTCACCGGATCCGGGCCGGTGGGCTGGTCGATTCGTGATCGCACGCCGCGCAAGCACGTCTCCCTCGAGTTGGGTGGCAACGCGGCAGTCGTCGTGGATCGCGACTGGGCCGACCTCGACACCGCCGCGCGGCGGATCGCGCTCTTCGCGACCTACCAAGCCGGCCAGTCCTGTATCTCCGTCCAGCGCGTCATTGTCCATCGAGACGTCGCCGAGGCGTTCATTCCGGCGCTGCAAGCGGCCGTCCGTGAGATCGCCTCGCGCACCATGGATCCCGAACGCGACGTCGTCGGCCCGGTGATCAACGACGCTGCCGCCGAACGCATCGAGTCTTGGGTGGCC
Organism: Kribbella steppae; assembly: GCF_004342025.1. Lineage (GTDB taxonomy): Bacteria > Actinomycetota > Actinomycetes > Propionibacteriales > Kribbellaceae > Kribbella > Kribbella steppae. Next base: position 17,320 of record NZ_SLWN01000006.1, read on the forward strand.
GAGGCCGTCGCGGAGGGCGCGGACCTGCTCGTCGGTGGGCCGAGACGCGGGCGTCTGGTGCAGCCAACGCTGCTGAGGGACGTGCCCCGGCACACCGCTCTCGGTTCCGAGGAGGTCTTCGGACCCGTGCTCACCGTGACGACCGCGTCGTCTGTCGAGGACGCATTCAGCCAGGTCAACGACTCGCGTTACGGCCTGCAGGTCGGGGTGTTCACCCAGTCCATGGAGACGGCGTTCACGGCGCACCGTGAGCTCGAGGTCGGAGGTGTCGTGATCGGGGACGTGCCCAGCTACCGGGCCGACCAGACGCCGTACGGAGGATGGAAGGAGTCCGGGGTCGGAAGGGAGGGCGTCGCCGCCGCAATGGAGGACCTGACCGAGCCGCGCGTCATGATCCTGACCGGAATGCCGCTCTGACCTGTCGTCAGTTGTCGTGGTCGGGGTCAGTGATGACCTCGACCCGCTCGAGCAAGCGTGAGCGGAGCATCCGGCGCAAGCGCGCGATCGAGTCGTCGTTCAGGTGGTGCACCGGGTCGTCGTACGTCGTCAGCTCGATCCGTGCGCCGAGTGACGCGAAGGCGCCTGCGGTCTTCTCGACCCGGGTCAGCGGGACGAACTCGTCGTCCTCAGCGCACAGGAGCACGATCTCGGTGCCCGGCAGGCCGCTTCCCTGTACAGCTGCCCGCGGCCGGTCCTCCGGCCCGAGGTAGCCGCCCGTGTGGATGAACGCGCCGGCGCACGGCGGCTGGTCCCGCAAGAGGTACTCCGACAGCAGGCAGGCTCCCTGGGAGAAGCCGAAGAGGACGACGTCTCGCTGCGGCCAGCCCAGCCGGCCGAGATCGGCGAGGTGGCTCCTGACCATGCTCAGCGCATGGTCGAGGCGCGGCTGGTTCTGCTCGAGTGGTGCGAGGAAGCTCTGCGGGTACCAGGTGTCGGCGTCGGCCTGCGGTGCCAGCCAGGCCACTCCGGGCAGATCGACGCGGTCGGCCTGCTCCGCCATGAACCCGGGGCCTTGGCCCCGGCCGTGTACCGCGTAGACGACCAGTGCCGCCTCGGCCAGCGGTGCGCCGTACAGCACTGGCGTGCTGGCCAGGTGGGGGTTCTCGGGCGTAGTGAGGAAGGCCATGTCAGTTCCCTCCGGGGCCGGGCGCTGACGGCGCCCGGCCCTGAATCATCGTGAGCCGGGTCAGTCGGACGTGACCGGCTCCAGCCGGGAGAGGATGCTCTCCCGCTCGCTCTCGAACTGCGGCGGGAGCATGAAGTTCTTGCCGAGCTCCTCGGCCGGTTCGTCGCAGTCCCAGCCGCCCTCGTCGTCGGTGACCGCCAGCTCGAACAGGGCGCCACCCGGGGTCCGCACGTAGTGGGACTTGAAGTAGGTGCGGTTCTTCAGCTCCGAGATGTCGGTGTAGCCGACACCCTCGATGTCGAACCTGACCGCGGCCTGGTTCTCCAGGGTGTCGAGGTTCCAGGCGAAGTGGTGGTAAGTGCCCGCACCGAACGTCCACGTGCCCTGGCCGTCGGTCCGGTTCCCGCGTAGCTCGATGAAGTTGCCGTACTCCTGCTTGCCGACCTGGAAGCAGGCGACGTCGCCCTCTTCCATCACGTTGCCCTGGGAGAAGAAGGCGTCGTTGGCGAAGTCGACCATCCGGTCCTGGTCGTACACGTGCAGGCCGACGCCGTGGATGCCGTGGATTGCGGCCTCGGCCGACACGCCGTTACCGGTGAAGCCCTCGCGCGGATCGGTCTCATTCCCGACCAGGACGTACTCCAGGCCGGATGGGTGGTGGAAGGCGATCCGGCCGCGGCCGAAGGCCTCGGAGCGCTTGGCCTCGATGCCGTGCTCGCCGAGCCGCTTCACCCAGTAGTCGAGCGAGCCGTCCGGGACGGAGAGCATCACCTCACGGGCCTGGTTGGTGCCCCGCTTGCCGTACACCCCGGCCTGGGCGAACGGGAACGTGGTCACCACCGACGACGGGTCGCCGTTCGCGTTGGAGTAGTAGAAGTGGTAGATCGGCACGGAGCCGTCGTACAGGACGGTCTTCTTGATGAAGCGCATGCCGAGGACCTTGGTGTGGAAGTCCACGTCCTCCTGCGCGCCAGCCACCGACAGCGTCACGTGGTGGGAGCCGACGAGGTACGTCATCCGGGGTTCTCCTTCTCTGGTCGTGCCGGAACGACGGCCCGGCGAGGGTATGATCGTCATACGATCCGACGGTAGTGTCAATAACTGGTCCCGGCGCTGACGGCGGTGGAGGCGGCCGCGAGGGTCGGTCTTCGACGGGGTCGTGCGAAGGATTGTCATACATTGCATCGCATCGCTGGTCTGCGTTAACGTGTCCTGCATCAAGTTTGTCTGACGATCATACGAGGGACCGTGAGCCATCACTCCGCTGCTGACGAGACGTACGAGGTGCTGATCGTGCGCTACGCGTCCCGTATGACGACCCGGAGCGCCGTCTTCCTCAACCACCACCTGTACGGCGAGCCGGACGCTCCGATCGGCATGGACTACTACGTCTGGGTGTTGCGGAACGAACGGCGCACAATCGTGGTCGACACCGGCTACAGCGAGCTCGGCGGGCGCAACCGGCAACGGGGTCACCTCATCCATCCACGGGAGGCGTTCCGCGGCCTGGGGGTCGAGCCGGCGGAGGCCACGGTGGTCCTGACCCACGGCCACTACGACCATGCGGGCAACGTGGACCTGTTCCCGGACTCGACGGTGATCGTGCCGCGGACGGAGTACGACTTCTGGACCGGCGACTGCGCCCGGCGATTCCAGTTCCACCACACCATCGAGGAGAGCGAGATCGACCACTTGCGCACGGTCCACAAGGAGGACCGGATGGTGTTTCACCGCGGCCAGGAGGAGATCGCGCCGGGGGTGGAGCTGATCGAGATCGGCGGGCACTCGCCGGGTCAGGCGATCCTCACCGTCAACACGAACGAGGGCCTGGTGCTCCTGGCCTCCGACGCGACGCACTACTACGAGGAGCTCGAGCGCGACCTGCCGTTCCTCGTCGTCGCCGACCTCGAGGCGATGTACCGGGGCTTCGATCGCATGAACCAACTCATCGCGGATCGTGACGCGATTCTCGTCCCCGGCCACGACCCCGCCGTACTCGATCGCCACCGCCGCCTCGACGGTCCGCTCGGTGAGTTCGTCGCGGTGATCGGCGGCCGCCAAGGTGAAGGAGCAGCGTGACGAGCACGGTCGGTTTCATCGGTCTCGGGAACATGGGCGGGCGGATGGCCCGCTGCCTGGTGTCCGCCGGCTACGACGTACTCGGCTACGACACCCGCCCCCAAAACGTCACCGCTTGCGGCGTGACGGCGGCGGCCTCGGTCGCTGAGGTCACGCGGACCTGCGACGTCGTACTCCTCTCGCTGCCGGAGAGCAAGGTCGTCGAGGCGGTCATCCTGGATGAGGACGGCGTGCTCGCCAACGCCCGTGAGGGGCAGGTGGTGGTCGACCTGAGCACCTCGGCCCCGGCCTCCACCGTGCGCTTGCACGAGCACCTGGCCGAAGTGGGCGCCACTCTGGTCGACGCCGGGATCTCGGGCGGCGCGGCGGCTGCCGAGAAGGGGATGCTCACCCTGATGGTTGGCGGGGAGCCGACGACGCTGGAGCAGGTGCGTCCGGTACTCTCGGTGTTCTCCGCCGACATCTTCCACTGCGGGCGGGTCGGGGCCGGGCACACCGCCAAGCTGCTCAACAACTTCCTCAACGCGATCGCGTTGTCCGCGACCGCCGAGGTGATGGTGGCCGGGCGTAAGGCGGGACTCGATCTGCAGGTACTGCTCGACGTACTCAACACGAGCTCCGGGGTGAACTTCGCGACCCAGAACAGGTTCCCGAAAATCATCCACGGCGACTATCTGCGGGGCGGCCTGACCAACGCGCTGATGATGAAGGACGTCCTCGCCTACGTCGACCTCGTGGCGGGCCTTGGCCTCGCGAGCCCGAACTCCGCCGCCCCGCTGGCCTCCTTCGGTCTCGCCCTCCAGCTGGGCTACGCCGACGACATCAGCAACACCGTGGTCGACGCGATCGGCGACGTCTCGGGGCGCGTCCGCATCCACGACGGCGCGTACGACGCCGGGAAGGACAGGTCGTGAAGCTCATCCACGGAACCACCCAGCACGGCGTCGGCGGCAAGACCGGCTCGAAGTTCACCGGAGCGGTCCACCCTTACCTCACCATGCCCGCCACCGACGGAGTGACCATCAACACTGTCAACTTCACGCCTGGCGCCCGCACGTACTGGCATGTCCATGAGCACGGCCAGATCCTTCAGGTGCTCGGCGGCAGCGGCTACGTCGCGACAGAGCAGGACGGCCTCCGCCGGTTGCGCGCCGGCGACACCGTGTGGTGCCCGCCAGGCGAGCGGCACTGGCACGGCGCCGCCGCCGACTCCTTCATGACCCACACGGCCATCTCGCTCGGGACGACCTCCTGGGCCGAGGAGGTCACTGAGGAGCAGTACACCGCGCCCGTCACCGAAGAGGACTGAGCACATGACAACTGACATCACCCCCGGCGATACCTACGAGGCCGGTCTGGAGACGCGGAAGGCCGTGCTGGGCGCTGAGCACGTCGAGCGATCCCTCGCCCAGGTCAGCGAGTTCTCGCGTCCGATCCAGGAGCTGGTCACCGAGTACTGCTGGGGCGCGGTGTGGAACCGCCCCGGCCTCGATCGGCGTGCGCGCAGCCTGCTCAACCTCGCCATGCTGACCGCGCTCAACCGCAACCACGAGCTCGGCGTCCACGTGAAGGGAGCCCTCACGAACGGCGTGACCGTCGAGGAGATCCAAGAGGCACTACTGCAGGCCGCGATCTACGTCGGCGTCCCGGCAGCGCTGGAGTCCTTCCGCGTCGCCGAGCGAGTGATCGGTGAGGTCACCGGCGATGTCTGACCGTCCTGAGCTTCCCTCGGTCTCTTTCGTTGGCCTCGGCAACATGGGTGCGCCGATGTCGGTGCGCCTGCTCCGCGCCGGGTACGCCGTGACCGGGTTCGACCTGAGCGCCGACGCCCGCGCCGCGGTGGCCTTCGCGGGCGTCCGCACGGCGGAGACCGCGGCCGACGCCGTTCGAGGTACGGACATCATGATCCTGATGCTGCCTAGCAGTTCGGTCGTCGAGGCGGTGCTCGGTGATCCGGCGGTCGCGGCGGCGCTGGCCGACGGAAGCACGGTCGTGGACATGAGTTCCTCGGACCCGCTCTCCACCAGGCGTCTCGCAACCGAGCTCGAGAGCCGTAGCGTCAGGCTCGTCGACGCGCCGGTTTCCGGAGGGGTCAAGGGCGCCGAGAACGGCACGCTGACGATCATGGTCGGTGGCGCCGAAGTCGACGTGGGGCGGCTGGCTCCCCTGCTGCAGAACATGGGTACTGTTCGTCGCGCCGGCGGGGTAGGCGCCGGGCATGCGCTCAAGGCCATCAACAACCTGCTGTCCGCGACGCACCTGCTGGCCACGGCCGAGGGCGTGCTGGCCGGCGAGCGGTTCGGACTCGACCCCGCGGTCATGGTTGAGCTGATCAACTCCTCCAGCGGTCGCAGCGGATCGACCGACAACAAGTTCCCGAACTTCGTGCTGCCTGGCAGCTACGACTCCGGGTTCGGCATGAACCTGATGCTCAAGGACATGCGTATCGCCGTCGGCCTTGCCCACCAACTCGGCGCCGCCAGCCCGCTCGCGGACAGTGCTGTCGCCATCTGGGCGCGCGCCCTCGAGGAGCTGCCGGACACCGCCGACCACACCGAGATCGCCCGGTGGGCGGCTCTGCAGTCGGCCGACCGACAGCTGGTGACCGGATGAGCGCGCCGTCGGCACAAGAGCTCAGGGAATCCGTTGTCGAGTTGCACGGGGAGTGGGACGAGCAATGGCAGGCGGTGCTCGACCTCGCGCCGCAGCTCCTGGCGGCGTACGTGCAGTTGGCCGCCGTGCCGCAGCGCAAGGGCCACCTCGACCCGAAGACCCGCGAGCTCGTCTACCTGGCGGTCGACGCGGCAGCCACCCACCTCTACTCGCCTGGCGTACGGCGGCACATCCGCCAAGCGCTCGAACTCGGTGCGACGCCCGGCGAGATCGTCGAGGTGATCGAGCTCACCACGACCGTCGGCATCCACGCGATGAATATCGGCGTACCTCTGCTCGCGGAACTCCTCCGAGAACGCGGCCTGCGCGACGGGCCGGGTGAGCTCGACGAGTACCAGAGCGGGCTCAAGGCGCGGTTCGTCGCCAACCGCGGCTACTGGCACGAGTTCTGGGACGAGATCCTCGAACTCGACCCCGAGCTGTTCGAGGCGTACACCGACTTCTCGTCGGTGTCGTGGCGGCACGGTTGCCTGGAGCCCAAGGTGAAGGAGTTCATCTACACGGCCTTCGACTGCGCCTCCACCCACCTCTACGTGAAGGGATGGAAGGCGCACATGGACAACGCGCTCGGCTATGGCGCCACCGTTGGCGAGCTGCTGGAAGTGATGGAGATCGCCAGCGTGATGGGCATGCAGAGCGCGCTCCAGGCGCTCCCCGTGCTGCAGGAGGAGCTGCTCGCGAGGACGGCTCCGGTGGGCCGATGACCACCTCGCCGGCGACCCCGCCGGCTTGGAACTACAAGCCTGTCGGACGGGTGGCAGCGCCGCTGCGCGAGCAGGTGGTCGCCCTCCTGCGCGACGCGATCCTCGACCTCCGCCTCGTGCCCGGACAGCGGCTGGTGGAACGCGAGTTGATCGACCAGCTCGGTGTCTCGCGGACCACCGTCCGTGAGGCCCTGCGTGAGTTGACCGTCGAAGGGTTGGTCACCGTCGTACCGCAGCGAGGTGCGGTGGTCACTGCCCCGTCCCTGGAGGATGCCCGCGACCTGTACGACGTACGGGCGTCGCTCGAGTCACTGATCGTCGAGCGGTTCTGCGAGCGGGCCACCCGGTCGCAGGTCCTCCGCCTCGGTGCGGCGGTCGAGGGGTTCGCCGAGGCCGTCGCCGCGCGGCAGGAGATCCGCGGTGTCCTCGCGACGAAGGACCGGATCTACGAGGTGCTCGTCGAAGGCGCCGGTTCGACGGCCCTGAAGCAGATCGTCGACGGCATCCAGGCCCGGGTACGGATGCTCCGGGCAACCTCCATGTCCGCCGACGGCCGGGCCGACAGCTCCGTCGACGAACTGCGCGCGATCACCGCGGCCATTCAGGCGAAGGATGCCCAGACCGCCGCGTCGCTTTACCGAGACCACATCAGGGCGGCGTCTCTCACGGCGCTGCGCCACCTCCAGCAGAGCATGAGTACCGAACCCCCAGCACGGACGCGAGGCGAACAGAGATGACATTGCGCGGATTGGCCGGAAAGGTCGCCATCGTCACGGGCGCCGCAGGCGGTCTCGGAGGTGCGACGGTGCACCGGCTTGCCGAGGAGGGTGTGAACGTCGTGGCCGTGGACCTCGCCGAGAGTGCGGCCAAGGAGGTCGCCGCGGCGGCGCCAGGCAGGGCGATCGGAGTAGGCGCGGACGTGAGCACCGAGGACGGCGTGGACGCGTACATGCGGGCTGCCGTCGGCGCGTTCGGCCGGGTGGACCTGCACCACCTCAATGCAGGGATCGCGGGCTCTCTGGCCGACCTCGTGGACGTGACGGTCGACGAGTGGGAGAAGGTGATGGCCGTCAACCTGCGAGGCCCGTTCCTCGGCGTACGGGCGGCCTTCCGCCACTACCTGGAGCGCGGCAGCGTCGGATCCATCGTCGTCACCTCCTCCATCGCCGGTCTGCGGGGGAGCGATGACCTGCTGGCGTACACGACCTCGAAGCACGGCACGGTGGGGCTCGTCCACGGTGCCGCGGTCTACGGGGGACCGATCGGAGTTCGCGTGAATGCCGTTGCTCCGGGCATCGTTCCCACGCCGATCTTCGGCGAGGCCGGGATGGCCGACATGCGCCGGCGCGCGAGCACCTCGCCGCTGCGGCGCGCCGGCCGCCCGGACGAGGTGGCCGCGACGGTGGCGTTCCTGCTCAGCGACGAGTCCAGCTACGTTACCGGCGAGATCTTCTCCGTCGACGGCGGCGCGAGTGTGCAGAACACCAACCGCCGTGGCGGGGGAGCGGGCCTGTGGGACGTCTCGGTGACGGATGGGGCGATACTTGATCGGCATCGGCTGGACGCCTTCCAGGAGACATCTCAGCAGGCCGCCCGATGACAGCGATGCGCGCCGCCCTGCTGCGAGGCTTCGAGCGCCCCTTCACCGTCGAGGACGTGGAACTGCTCGACCTCGCGCCGACGCGGGTGCTGGTCCGCACGAAGGCGGCGCCGTTCTGCTCGACCGACGTGACCAGCTTCCACGGCCGGCTCGGGAAAGTCCCTCCGACGATCCTGGGTCATGCTGCGACCGGCGAGGTCGTCGAGGTCGGTGAGCTGGTCCGCGGCATCGAGGTGGGGCAACGCGTCGTCGTACCGGGCACGCCTGAATGCGGCCACTGCTTCTATTGCGGCATCGGCCGGCCCGACCAGTGCTCAGAGCTGTTTGACCTCGGCGGCGTCTATCCGGACGTGGCGACGACCTCGGACGGCCTCGTGGTGAACGCCGCAGGATGTGTGGGCGGGTACGCCGAGCTCATGAACGTCTCGCAGAACCAGGTGTTCGGAGTCGATACCGATCTGCCGTGGGAGGTGCTCTCGCTCCTCGGCTGCGGCATCACCACCGGTGTCGGCGCCGTGCTCAACGTCGCACGTGTACAGCCGGACGACGTGGTCGCCGTCGTCGGTGCGGGGCACCTGGGACTCTGGGCGATCCAGGCGGCGCGCCTGGCCGGGGCCCGCGACGTGGTCGCGGTCGACCCGACGGAGGAGCGCCGCGGCGTGGCGATGAAGGTCGGGGCCACGCAGGCGGTCACCCCCGAGGACGCGTTGGCGGCCGTGCGTGGCGTCACCGAGGGGAGGGGAGCGGACAAGGTCATCGAAGCGGCCGGTCCCCCCTCGGCGCAACGACTGGCGCTGGAGATCTCCCGGCGGGCCGGCACCGTCGTGCTGTCCGGCCTGAAGGATGCGGCGGGGGAGGTCACGTTCCCGCAGATCCCACTCGCGATCCACGGCCGGCAGATCCTCAGCACGCAGAACGGCAACGTCCGGATGCGGCGCGACCTGGCTGCCTACGTCCGCCTGCTCGAACGCGGCGCACTGGATCCGACGCCGATCATCACCTCCACCTACCGGCTCGACGACATCAACACCGCGCTCGAGCGCTCCGAACAGCTCGAGGATCTCTCGGGCGTCCTCGTCTTCTGACCACGCGGCGTGGCGGCTCGCCGGATACCGTGGAATCCCGGGTCCGAGCCGGTATGTTTGTAGGACATTCATACCGCCATTCAAAATGGGATGACCATGGCCATGACTCCGAACTCGCTCGCATCGGCCTGGACCACGAGTCCGGTCGGCCGGGTCGCCGCACCTTTGCGTGAGCAGGTCATCACGGCCCTCCGCGAGGCGATCCTGGACTTCCGCCTCGAGCCGGGCCAGCGGCTGGTCGAGCGAGAGCTGATCGAGCAGCTCAACGTGTCGCGTACGACTGTTCGCGAGGCGCTCCGGGAGCTCACCTCTGAAGGCCTGATCAAGGTGCTGCCGCAGAAGGGGGCCGTTGTCGCGGCGCCGACCCCGGAGGAGGCGCGCGATCTGTACGAGGTCAGGGCCGCGCTGGAGAGTCTGGTGGTCCGGCGGTTCGTCGAGAACGCGCCTCGCTCGCAGGTACACGCACTCGAGGCGGCGACGGAGCGGTTCGCCGAGGTCGCGTCCGAGGAGTCCGTCGACCCGCGCAAAATCCTCAAGGCGCGCGACCACTTCAACGAGATCCTGCTGGAGGGCGCCGGCAGTGAGGTACTACGGCACCTCGTGGAGAGCGTCCAGGCCAAGGTAAGGGTGCTGCGCATCAAGGGTCTGTCGATCGGACACGCCGAGGCCGTCCAGGAGTTGCGCGCCATCGTCGCCGCCATCCGGGAACGGGACGCGGACACGGCGGCCGAGATCTACGTCAAACAGATGCAGCGCGCCGCCGCCAACGCCCTCGAGGGCCTCAAGGAAATGCAGGCCGAATAGCTCCTGCCCGTGGTCGATGAACCGGGTCTCAGAACGTCAGCGGCTGCCCGAAGTGGTAGCGCGACACCGACCCGTACGTGACGTCCCACTTGGCGGCGATGTGCGTCTTGAACATCGCCACGTCGCGGTAGTACTTCTCCATCGGTGAGCCGAGCCGCGCAGCGCTGGACCCGGCTGTCGCGAACGCCAGATCGACCGCCTCGTTGGCCAGCTGAGCGCCCTGCAGGATCACGCCACGCAGTCGGGCGTCCTCCTCCGGGGTGAACTCCTGGCGAGTGCGCTCCCAGCGCCGGCCCAGCTCGGTGTACTGGCGCATCGCGGCGAGCAGCAGGGTCTCAGCGGCGTCGATCTGGGCCAGCAGCTTGCCGTACCAGCGGTGGTACTCCGCCGACTCTGTCCGCGGGATGACCGGCGGGAAGCTCGCCGGGCGCCCGGCCATCAGCTGGTCGAACACGTCGAAGGCCGCCCAGGCCGCGCCGACCTGAGTGGCGACCAGTTCGCAGTTGAAGAAGGCGATGGTCCGGCCCAGGTACATCGGGTTGCCGTGCAGCTGGTAGCCGATCGTGCCGTGCTCGCCGAGCGTGTGGTCCTTGAAGTCGTAGACGACGCTGAGGTGCTCTGGGATCAGGGCCGCCTCGACCCGGAGGGAGTTCGAGCTGGAGGCGCGCATCCCGATCGTGCGGTCGCCGCCCCAGTCGTCGAGGATCTCGTAGTCGCACCGGGGCACGATGAACACCCGGAGCCCGAGCGCCTGGTCGTCGGCGGTGAAGGTCGGGGCGACGAGCATCGCGTGGGTGCTCCACATCGAACCCGAGCAGTAGTCCCAGGTGCCGGCCAGCTGGTAGCCGTCGGCGGTGCGGACCGCCCGGCCGCGGGGGATGGTGCGACCGGGGGCGATGAGGTCGCTTGCGAAGAGTTCGCGCTGGGCCTGTTCGGGGAAGAAGGACGCGACGTGCCACGTGTGTCCGGCGCCGAGGATGAACGACCAGCCCACGCCGGGATCGCCGCGAGAGATCTCGATACCGACCCGGAGGAAGTCCTCGAGCGAGAACTCCAGGCCGCCGTACCGCTTGGGCTGAAGCATCCGGTAGAAGCCGGCGTCGAGGAGCTGTTTGTGGATCGCCTCCGCATAGCCGCCAAGGGCCTCGTGCTCCGCCTGCGCGGCCAGCAGCGTCGGGCGCAACCTGGCCGCCACCTCGAGCAGGTGGTCGACGGTGCTCAAATCCTTCCCCGCCCCGGCGCCAAGGTCGCCCTCCGCCGCGGGATGGTCGGGTTCGGACTCGCAGGCATACAGGCTCGCGGTCATCGAGCTCTCCTCTCAACTGCTTTGTATGACGATACTACAAGTATGTACTGCTGTGCACCAGTCGAGGCGGCTCCTCGCTCATGCAGGGCATGTCGCCCTCTTTACGCGATCGTACGACTGTCATACAGTCTTCTCACCGAAGTTCACAGGGTTTTCACGCGGCTGGCCCAGCGGGCCTGCCGAAGGAGTTGATTCGATGCCCACGCCGTCACCCATCGCGCCGGCCGGCCAGTCCTTGGTCACCGCCCGGGAGTTCCGGGACGTCATCGGCCGGTTCGCCACCGGCGTCACCGTGATCACGACGGCGAACAACGGCGCCCGGTTCGGCAGCACCGCGAGCGCGGTCAGCTCGCTGACAGACGACCCGCCAATGCTGCTCGTCTGCCTTAACCGGAGCTCGGCCACGGCCGCCGCGGTGCGCGACAGCGGGACCTTCGCGGTGAACGTCCTCGCCGAGGACCACGTGGATCTGGCCACTCGCTTCGCCTCGCGGGTCCCGGACAAGTACGACGGGGTCCCGACCGAGACCGCGTCGAACGGTTCACCGTTGCTGGTCGGCGCGATCGCCCACCTGATCTGCCGCGTCGCCGAGCAGGTCGAGGCCGGCACCCACTACGTGTTCGTCGCGCATGTCGAGGAGGCGACGTCGTACCCCGGCCATCCGCTGGCCTATTTCCGCGGCCGCTTCGGGCGGATGCAGACGGCACCGGAGGCCTCCGTCCTGCGAGAGGTCCGGGCCGGCGTGCTCGACGCCGGCAGCGACGTCGAGGAGGTCATCGACACCGCCCGGTGGGCCGGCGAGCTCGGGGTGGACGCGAACCTCATCCACCGTGCCCTGGTGGCACTGGCCGACGAGGGACTCATCCGGCGGGAGGGCGGCAGGTATCTCATCACGCCCGTCCCGGACTCGATCATCGACGAGGTGTACAAGGCCAAGCTCGCCATCGAGCTCGGCGTCGCGGAGTCGACGGTCGCCCACGCGACGTCCGACCAGCTGGCGCGGCTGCGCGAGCTGATGGAGGACACCCTCGGTTTCGTCCAGGACGGCAGGTTCACCGATCCCGAGGGCTGGGTGCAGGCTAACGAGCGGTTCCACGAGTACATGGTCGGGCTCGCAGGGTCGGCGATCCTGCTGGACACCTACCGCCGCCTCGGTCTGCCGGGACTCAACCTGCGCGCGCTCGACCGGGGCAGCTATGCGTCCCGGTCGCTGCTCGACGACCACCGCGAGCTGGTCGAGGGCTACGAGGCGGGTGACCTGGCGCGGGTGGCCGCCGTACTCCGTCAGCACGCGCAGCGTCCGCTGGAGATGCGTCACCAGGACCACCTGCTCCGTGGCGAACCCGCGAACGCCGCTCTGACGGCTCAGCCGACCCGATGAGCAGTACCGAGATCCGTGAACTGCCCGATGTCTGCCGCTGCGACGGCAGCGATGATGACGTGCACGTGTGCACTGAGGAGATGCGATGACCACAGCACCCGCCGCGCAGCGCGACCTGACCGTGCCCTCGGAGGAGGAGCTCGTCGAGCGAGCGAGGGCGATGCGGGACGAGCTGCTCGCCCGTCAGGAGGAGGCGGAGCGCCTCACCCACATCCCCGCGGACGTCCACGAGAAGTTCCTCGCGAACCGCTTCTACGACATGTTCGTGCCGAAGCTGTACGGCGGGCTCGAGGTCGCGCCCAAGACGTTCTTCGAGGTCTGCAAAGAGCTCGCCCGCGGTGACATGGGCAGCGCGTGGTGCTTCGCGCTGGCCGCCAACCATGCCCTCCACGTTGCCTCCTGGTACCCCAAGGACGTTCAGGACCGGGCGTTCGGCAACGGCGACTTCCGGGCGGCGTCGGTGTCCGCTCCGACTGTGAAGGCGCAGCGGACCGAGGGCGGCTACGTCCTCAACGGTGTCGTGGACTACTGCTCCGGCATCCCGTACTCGACGTGGTACCTCGGTCAGTGCATGGTCCAGCAGGAGGACGACTCGGCTCCGGTGATGGGCATGTTCCTGGCTCCGGAGAAGACCTTCGAGCGGCTGCACAACTGGGGCGACTCGATCGGTCTCAAGTCCACGGGTTCGGAGAGCATCCGGTTCACCGACGCCTTCGTGGAGGCCGATCTCGTCATCGAGGACGCCAACATGATCGACATCGGCGTGAAGGACGGCACGGTCGGCTCGCAGTTGCACGGAAACCCCATGTACGCCGGCCGCGGACTGCTCACCTTCACGTTGTCCCTGGCCAGCCTTGCGGTGGGCGGGCTCTACCACGCCCTCGACGAGTTCGAGCGGCTGATGCGCACCCGCAAGACACCGCTGCCGCCCGTGCAGTTGCGGCTGTACGACGTGGACTACCAGCGGCACTACGGTTCGGCCTGGACGAAGATCAGGACTGCCGAGCTGACCCTCGACGGGGTGATCGCCAAGCACGCGGAGTACTGCCAGGGCACCGTCGACGGCAGCCGCGAGTACACGTTCCTCGACGACTGGAGCCTGGCCTGCGTGGTCCGCGAGCTCATCGTCCAGCTCTGGGAAACGCTCGAGCACGACCTGCTCCGGGTGGTCGGTTCGGGGTCCATGCGGCAGGGCGAGAGGTTCGACCGGATCTTCCGGGATATGACCTCGCTGGTCACCCACCGGAATCCGATGCTGCGCGAACAGGCCTTCCGCAACACCGCCAACCTGCTGCTGGAGATCCCGCCGCCCGAGGCCCGTTGATCCCTCCCGAACCCGACCTGCCGTCGCCAGACAGGACCGACCATGAGCACCACACCGCCGCACCTCGATGACAGCGTCGAGCCGATCACGATCCGCACGGGCTTCTTCTGGGTCCCCGGGGAGCAGGTATCCACACCGTACGGCACGCTTCCGCGCGGACCCCTCTACGTCGAGTGGATGGCGCCGGTCGAGGTCACCCGCCCCTACCCGCTCGTCCTCGTCCACGGCGGCGGCGGACAGGGCACCGACTGGCTCGGTACGCCGGACGGCCGGCAGGGCTGGGCGTACGACCTCGTCCGCGCCGGGTACGCCGTGTATGTCGTCGACCGTCCCGGCCACGGGCGCTCGCCGCACCACCCCGACGTACTGGGACCCGTCGCGCCGCCGTTGCCGCTGGAGTTCGCGAGCTTCCTGTTCGCGAGCCCTGATGACGCCGAGACGCAGACCCAGTGGCCGTGGGACCGCACGCTCGACGGGCCGGAGTTCAAGCAACTCACCTCCGCGATGGGCTTCTTCCTGACGGACTTCGCGGAGGGCCAGCGGCTGGACGGCGAGCGCCTCGCCGCACTGCTGGACCTGATCGGCCCGGCCGTACTGATCACACACTCCGCCGGCAGCCCGGGTGGCTGGCTGGCCGCGAACCGGCGACCCGAGCTGGTCCGTGGGATCGTCACGATCGAGCCGATGGGACCGCCGTACGCCGAGATCCCAGGGCTGGGCGAGATCGTCTACGGCCTGACGTACGCCGAGCTGACGACCGAACCGGCGATCGAGTCGCCGGACCAGCTGAAGGCGGATCCCTCCCGGTACCGCGTCCCCGGTCTCACCGGCACCCCGGTCGTCGTCGTGACAGGCAGCGCGTCCAGCAGCGCGGCCCAGTCCCCGCCGGTGGTCGAATTCCTCCTCGCCGTCGGCGGCAACGCGGAACTGCTGGCCCTCGCGGACGACGGCATCGTCGGCAACGGCCACGGGCTGATCCTGGAGGCCAACTCATCCGACACGGTCAAGCCGATCATCGCGTGGCTGGAGCAGCTGGACGGTCCAGAATGACGAGCACCGCAGGGGCAGACCCGCATCTGACCACCCGCGGTCTACCCGATGGCGCGGTACGCCGCCTGGTCGCGATCGTCGGCGCCGACGCTGTCTTGCTGTCCGACGCCGAGCGGGACACCTACCGCGATCCGTACTGGTTCCAGGGCGACCGCACCTACGACTCCTCCGCCGTGGTGTTCCCCAGTTCGACCGAACAGGTGCAGGAGATCGTGCGGGTTGCGAGCGCGGACGGCATCCCGATCTGGACCAGCTCGCAGGGACGCAACAACGGTTACGGCGGTCCGTCGCCCCGGGTTCGGGGGTCTCTGCTGATCAGTTTCCGCCGGATGAACCGGGTGCTGGAGATCAACCGCGAGCTGGCGTACGCCGTCGTCGAGCCCGGGGTCCGGTGGTTCGACCTGTACGACGCACTCGAGGCCTGCGGCAACGGCGATCTGTGGTGCTCCATCCCCGACCTCGGCTGGGGAAGCGTGATCGGCAACTCTCTCGACAACGGGGTCACCTACGGCCCCAACGGTTCGGATTTCCAGAAGCTCTGCGGGATGGAGGTCGTCCTCGCCGACGGCGACCTGCTGCGGACCGGCATGGGCGCAGTACCGGACAACCCGTCGTGGCACGTCTACCCGCGGGGTCTCGGGCCGGTGCTCGATCAGCTGTTCATGCAGTCCAACTACGGCATCGTGACGCGCGCGGGGGTCTGGCTCCAGCGCCGGCCGGAAGCGTACGCGCCGATCTACCTGACCATTCCCCGGGACGACCAGCTGGCGCAGGCCGTCGACATCATCCGCGAGCTCCGGCTTGACGGCGTGATCCGCGGCGTGCCCAACCTGCAGAACACGATCACCATGGCTGCCCAGTTTCCCGAGCTCCTCGGCGAGTTCATGGGTGCGGAGGGCCCGGCGAGTGACCAGGCCCTCGATGAGCTCGCCGCGCGTACAGGTATCGGGCGATGGGGGCTGCGCACCGCGCTGTGGGGAGACCGGCCTGTCGTCGAGCACCAGTTGCGACGCGTCCGGGAGGCGTGGGCGTGCATCGAAGGCTCTCGGGTCGATCACGAGCGCACGTTCCGGCGCGACGAGTGGGGCGAGCTGAGCACGTTCATGCAGAAGGTCCAAGCCGGGATCCCGAGCATGGACCTAATGGAGGTCGTCCCGGATTTCGTCGGTCACATCGGCTTCTCTCCGGTCGTACCGCTGACCGGCGGCGAGGTACGTCGCGTCGTCGATGTGATCGAGCGGCTGGTGACCGAGCGGGCCGGCACGAACTTCGTCTGCGCGATCTTCCCGATCAACGACCGCAGCGCCATCGTGGTCAGCAGCCTGAGCTTCGACACCCGCGCCGAGGAGCAGGTCAGTGCGGCGGTGGACACCGCGAAAATGCTGGTCCGCGAGGTGGGTGCGCTCGGGTACGGCGAATACCGCGCGCACGTGGACTTCATGGACCTGGCTGCCGACCAATACTCCTTCAACGATCACGCCTACCGGCGCTTCGTCGAGCGGATCAAGGACGCCGTGGACCCGAACGGGATCCTCTCGCCCGGCCGGCACGGCGTCTGGCCCAGCGCCCACCGAAACGGGGAGGCTGACCTGTGAGCGCGATCGCAGATGTGAGCGGCCTGGTCGCCGTCGTCACCGGCGGCGCATCGGGCATCGGCAAAGGCATCGCGCAACGCCTAGTGGAGCGCGGCGCCCACGTGGTGATCGCCGACGTCGAGCAGGATCCGCTCAGCGCGGCGGCCACGGAGATGGGCGCCCTGGGGGTGCGTACCGACGTCTCGGATGCCGCCAGTGTCCAGGCGCTCGCCGACCAGGTCGTCGACCGGTTCCGCAAGGTGCACCTGGTATTCAACAACGCCGGCGTGGGCCCGGAGTCGTCGATCGCGGACATGACCCTGGCGGACTGGAAGTGGATCCTCGACGTCAACCTCTACGGCGTCATCCACGGCGTGCACACGTTTCTTCCGCTGCTGAAGAAGCACGGCGAACCGGCGTACATCGTCAACACGTCCTCGATGGGCGGCTTCGTGGCCGACATGCCGGGGCTGGGGGCGTACGCCACCACCAAGTTCGCCATCACGGCACTCACCGAGGCGCTGGCCTGCGAGCTGGAGCGGGAGGGCTCCACCGTGGGCGCGGCGGTCCTCGCGCCTGGGACGGTCCGGAGCAATATCGCCAACAGCCTGCGCACCAGACCCGCCGAGGCGAACAGCGGCAGCTTCGTGCAGAACGACATCTCCAGGAACGAGGAGCTCGCCAAGCTGCGCTGGCTGGACCCGACCGCGGTGGGTGACATCGTGCTGGCGGCCCTTGCCCGTGGCGAGACCCACATCGTCACTCATCCGGAGTGGTACCCGATGGTTGCCGAGCGCAACACCGCGATCGAGGCGGCCTTCAACCGAGCCGCGGCTCCCACCTCACCGACCACACCCGTCTGACCCCGCGCGACTGTCGGCGTCGTCTTGCGTCCGAAGAACCTTGGGATATGACCCAAGGTTCTTCGGACGCGACGGCAGGCAGGTCAGCGGTCGGCGAGGTGGCGGAGGTGCTGCGGCCAGATGCCGTGACGACCGGGTGACAGGATGCCGTTCGGGTCGACGGCATCCTTGATCGTCTCGGCGAATCGCCGGTAGGCGTGGTCGTTGAACGAGTACTGCGCCGCCGCGAGGTCCATGAAATCCAGGTGCGCGCGGTACTCGCCGTACCCTCGCTTCCCCGCCTCGGCCACGAGTACCTTCACCGCGTCGTAGGCCCTGCGGCACTGTTCCGCGTCGCGGTAGTCGTAGTTGAGGCCGGTGACGTACAGCGCGGTCCGCTCGTTGATGATCAGCAGCCCGCCGGCGACGTTGACGCCGACCTTCTCGCGGACGATCCGGTCGAAGAGGTCCACGACCTCGCGCACGTCGGTCCCCACCAGTGGGACCGCGGGGGAGAAGCCGATGTGGGCGACCCCTTCGGGGATGGCCTCGATCAGTTCGAGGCCCGGAAGACCTGCCTGGCACTTGTCGGGGATGGTGCGGAGCTGGTCGTACTCGTCCGGCCCGTACGTCCGCTCGAACAGCACCTTGCCACCCGGTATCGCACTCCATGCCGTGCGGATCTTGTCGAGTTGGTGATGCACGATGACACTGTCGCCCCAGAGTGCCCCACGTAACGCCCATCGGCCCAGGCCGGTCGCGTCGGCCATCTCGTCGAGCGTCGCCTCGCTGAACGCGCCCTCGGCGCCGGCAAACCGGCCCACCACCTCGGGGAACTGGGCCGCGAGCGTCACGGTGTTGTACATGCTCGGTACGCCGCGCAGGGTGCCGTCGAGGCGAAGTTTGCGGATGACGTCGACCGCCTGCCCGAGGTGCTGGTCCCGCGGCACCGTGAGGAAGAACGGCGCGTACGCCTCCGGCCGCGGCATCAGCCAATAGCCCATCCTGGTGACGATGCCGTAGTTGCTCTGGACAAACAATCCGTCGAGGACCGGGCCGAGGCCGCGCTTGTAGGTGTGCCAGGACTTGTTGTCCTCGATCGCGCCCATCCCGGTGCGCAGCAACTCCCCGTTGGCCAGCACGACCTCCATCCCGCAGGGCGCCATGAAGTCCGCGCCATACGGCTGGTAGGTGATCCCGCTGTCGAGGGAGTTGCCGATGACGCTTCCCCAGCCGATGTCGGGGACGGTCACCATCAGGTCCTCGTTGCCGGACGCCTTCAGGGCGTCGTACAGGTCGAGCCACCGCACGCCGGGCTCGACCACGGCGTAGGCCAGGTCGCGGTTGATCTCGAGGACGCGGTTCATCCTCGTCAGACTGACCACGACGGTGGCCTTGACGCGGGGCGAGGAGCCGCCGTACCCGTAGTTGCGGCCCTGCGACGACGTCCAGATCGGCACCTGGAATTCGTTGGCAATCCGGACGACCGCCTGCACTTCCTCGGTGTTGCGGGGGAGAAGCACCGCTGCCGGGTCGTAGCTGTCGTCGTCGCGGTGCCAGTACTTGTCGCGGTACTGCTCGTGGAAGCGGCCCTCACCGAGAACGACCCCGTCCTCGCCGAGCACGTCGGCAAAGCGCCGCAGTGCCTTGTCACTGAGGTACGTCGTGTCCTCGACGGTAGGCGTCCCGCTCATCTGGCGGCCTCCTCGACTCTGTCGGCCGGTGCCGGCTGCAGGGCGGCGCCCGCAGGCGGCCAGGTGGAGGCGGCCTCCTCGAGCACCGCGCGCATCGAGCGTGGCGACCGCCGCCCCAGCGTCTGGACCGCGTCGCTCAGGGACGACATGTTGCCCACCCGAATCGCTCGGCTGAACGACACCATGTCGTCACTGTTCCACGGGATCGGCGAAGAGGACATGTCTTCCTGATACTCCCGGGGCACACCAATGGCGTCGAAGATCGCGTACTGCTCGTCGTCACTGATCGGGGCGTATTCGATGCCGACGCCGCTGATCTCGGCGATCATGGTGCAGACCTGCCGGTAGGTGAGCTCCTCGGGCCCGGTGACCTCGTAGGCACGGTTGTCCTCGCCCCGGCCGAGCAGCGCACCGACGGCGGCCGCTGCGCAGTCCTCGCGAGCGACGAACCCGACGGTGCCCTCACCCCAGGCGCCGACCATCTCTCGCCTGGCGACAGCACCCGGAGCGATGAAGTAGGCCACCGCCTCGGCGTACTGGGAGTCACGCAGTACATTCCACCGCAGCCCAGATTCGCGGAGCATCGCCTCGGTCGCGCGGTGCTCGGTGCAGACGATGGCGTCGTTCGCGTCGATACCGGCACCGACGATCGAGGTGTAGGCGAGGTACTCGACCCCGGTACGCCGGGCGCCCTCGATCGCGTTGCGGTGGAAGCCGATCCGCGAGCCGACCTGAGCGGTGGACACGAGCAGCATCCGCTCCGCCCCTGCGAAGGCCGCCTCGAGGCTGTCCGGTACGGCGAAGTCGGCGTACCGCACGTGGGCGCCACGGTCGGCGAAGGACTGAAGCTTGCCGGGTGACCGAGTCGTCAGGACGACCTGATCCGCGGGAACCGACTCGAGCAGCATCTCCGCCGCGGTCTTGGCCAGCCCTCCGCTGGCACCGGTGATGAGGTACACGCCGCACTCCTTCTTCCTCGCTGGGCACCTGGCCCTGCCGGCCAGTGTGACGTCCGTAGAACTTTCCGGATGTTGGTTCCGCCCTATGGACGGCGGTTTAGCCAAACGCTACCTTTTGTATGACGAGACGACAATCACACCGTCTGAGAATCATACGAAAAGTCAGGAGCTGCGCATGACAGAGCTCGGCGACGTCCTGGTGGTCGACGGCCTGCGCAAGCACTTCGGTCCGACAGTCGCTCTCCAGGACGCGAAGCTTCGCCTGCTCCCGGGTGAGGTGCATGCACTGGTGGGGGAGAACGGTTCCGGGAAGAGCACGCTGGTCAAGATCCTCAGCGGTGTGCACCGGCCGGACGCCGGTGCCATCGAGGTCGGCGGCCGGCCATTCGCGCCGCGGACGCCGGCCCAGGCACTTCGGGCGGGCATCGACACGGTGTTCCAGGAAGTGCTCGGCGTCGAGAGCAGGTCGGTGCTCGACAACCTGTGGCTGGGCGCGGACAGGCTGCTCCGCCGACGGGACGTCGGGCGGCGCGAGCGGGCGGCGGAGGTCCTCGCGGCGCTACTCGGTACACCGCCGCCGCTCGACGTCCCCTTCGGTGCCTTGGAGTTGAGCGACCGCCAGGCCTGCTGCATCGCCCGGTCGCTGCTGCGCGATCCCAAGGTGCTGATCCTCGACGAGGCCACGTCGGCGCTCGACTACGACACCCGGACCCGCCTGTTCGGTCTGGTGAAGGAACGTGCGGCGCAGGGCATGAGCATCGTGCTGATCACGCACCGGATGGACGAGATCCGCGAGATCGGCGACCGCGTCACCGTCCTGCGGTCGGGAGAGACGGTCGGCACGCTGGGTGCGGACTGGGACCATGATGAGCTGATCCGGCTGATGACGGGCGGCGCGCACCTCGTGCAGGAGGAGGTCCGCGCGACGGCGGACGTCAATTGCGCGGGTCCCGTCGTCCAGCGCGTGCGAGGTTCTCGCCTGCGACCGAACTCAGCCCCGTGTGACGCGGTGTTCCGCCAGGGCGAGATCGTCGGGCTGGCCGGGCTCGAGGGGCACGGCCAGGACGAGTTCCTCCGGCTTCTCCTCGGGCACGGCGACACCGAGGGCGTCGTACGGGTCGAGGGTGGCGAGGAGCACCGAGTGAGCGACCCCCGGCGCGCGCGGCAGCTCGGCATCGCGTACGTCGCTCGGGACCGGCGCGGGGAGTCGATCCTGCCGTGGATGTCCATCCTGGAGAACTTCGCGATCGCAACCGCCGATCAGGACGCACGAGTGGGGCTGCTGTCCGGACGCTCGGCCGAGCAGCGGTTCGGTCAGTACGTCACGCGGCTCAACATCAAGTTCGGCCGCACTTCGGACCCGATCACCACGCTGAGCGGCGGCAACCAGCAGAAGGTCGTCATCGCCCGCTGGCTGGCCGCCAACCCCAAGGTCCTGCTCCTGAACGATCCGACCAGGGGCATCGACGTCGGCGCGAAGCGAGACCTCTACCGGCTGCTCCGCGAGCTGTCCCAACTCGGGTTGACCGTCGTCATGCTCTCCTCGGAGGTCGACGAGCACGTCGAGCTGATGGACCGCGTCCTAGTGTTCCGGGAAGGCTCCCTCGCCGCGGAGTTGTCCCGTGCGGAACTCGACCGGGAACGACTCGTCGATGCCTTCTTCGGCGGCGCGGCGGTGAGCGTATGAGCACTACCGTCGAGGCTTCCGCGCCGGACCTCGGTCCCGAGCCGGTCACGACGCGCTCGCGCGGCGTCCGGTTCCTGTTCGCTCGGCACACCTACCTGTTCGCGGTCGTCCTGGCGGTCGTGCTGCTGGTGGCCAACCTGGTGAAGCAGCCCAGCTTCGGGGCCACCTCCCAGTTGGCCGCTCTCGCCCCGCTCGGCATCGCCGCGATGGCGAGTGTGCCGTCGATCATGAGCGGACGCGGGGGTATCGACCTGTCGATCAGCCCGCTGATGACGTTGAGCGGCCTGCTCTACGCGACCCAACTCCAGCCGAACGGCGTCGGTGGCTACGTTGCGGTGCCGGTCCTGATGATCGTCGGCGCACTGATCGGAACCCTCACCGGTCTGCTCATCGTCGTCGTCCGGCTCCAGCCGATCGTCGTCACGCTGGCGATGTTCTTCGTGCTGACCGGGCTCGATCTCAAGCTCGCACCCAGCCCGATCACCGTGTCCGGCACCTGGATGGTGAGTTTCGCGGGGTCAATCGGACCTGTCCCGGGTGGGCTGGTGGCGCTGGCCATCCCGGCGGCCGGCTGGTTGCTGGTCACCAGGCTGACGTCGTACGGCAGCCTGCTGCGGTCGGTCGGCGGCAACGACGTCACGGCGTACACCAGCGGTGTGCTCGTCGGCCCCGTCCGGGTGCTCGCCTATGCGTTGGGAGGCGCGATGGCAGCTGTGGGCGGCCTGGTGCTCATCGGTCTGGTGTCGACGGCCGAGTCCGGCACGAGTGCGGCGTACACCCTCATCGCGGTTGCGGCGGTCGCGCTTGGCGGGCTCCCGCTCCAGGGCGGGGGCGGTGGGATCGCCAACGCGCTCGCCGGTGCCGCCGCGATCTATCTGCTGCAGAGCCTGCTCGGGGTGTTCCAGGTCTCGCAGACCTGGCTGCAGGTGATCTACGGCGCGGTGCTCATCGGCGCGGTGCTCTTCGGGGCGATCGCGGCCCGAGACCTCAAGGAGGAGCGGCGATGATGACCACCCAGCAAGGTTCGCTCGCAACGGCGGGCGTCGACGCGGCGACGCGGACCGCCCGCGTGACCCCTTCCGCCGCTCAGCGGCTTCTCTCCCTGCAGCGTCGGTTTCCGCTGGTCCAGATCCTGCTCACCGTGGCCGTGTTCGGCTGGGGTGCGGCATCCATGCCGGGCTTCCTCGAGCCGACCAGCATCCGGTCGATCCTGGTCCTCTGCGCGCTGACCGGCCTGGCGTCGATCGGGCAGACATTGGTCGTGCTGATCCGGGGAATCGATCTGTCGCTCGCCGGGTTCATCGTCGTCGGTGCCGTCGCCGTGACCAGGTTCAGCGACGTCCCCGGCGTACCGGTCCTCGTCACGCTGACCATAGCTGTCGCCTGCGGTGCCACGATGGGTGGCCTCGTCGGGTACGCCTGTCACCGCTTCGGCATCCACCCGATTATCGTCACCCTCGCCGCGGGCTCGATCGCCGTCGGCGCGAGCGCGGTCCTGAGCGGAGGGGGCTACGGCGGCGGCGCGCCCGGCTGGGTGACCCGCTTGAGCTCCCCGATGTCGTCGACCCTCGGGATCCCGGTGCCGCCGGTCGTCATCGTCTGGGCGGTCGCGATCGCCGTGGTCTCCGTCCTGCTGCACCGGACCCTGCCCGGGCGTCGACTGCTGGCCACGGGTGCCAGTCCGGTGGCCGCGGACCTCGCGCACATCAGCACGCGGAAGGTCTGGATCACCGTGTACGCGATCTCGGCGGCGCTCGCGGTGCTGGCCGGCGTCGTACTGGCCGGCTTCGCGGGCAACGTCGACAGCCGGCTGGGCAACCCCTATCTGTTCCAGAGCATCGCCGCCGTGGTCCTCGGTGGGACCGCGTTCGGTGGGCCGGGGAGCTACACACGCACCACTGCCGGCGTACTGCTGCTCACCGTCGTCTCCACCGTGCTCGTCGGGCTGGGCTTCGGAGAGGCGGACCAGCAAATCCTCAACGGCGTCGTCATCGTCGCCGCGATGGCCGTCTACGGCCGGGAGCGGCGGCTGCGCGACCAAGTCTGAAACTGCAACTCGGGGACCTTCACCTGCGTCAGCACCAACCCAGAAAGGCAGTCCCATGAACAGGTCCACCTGCCGTCGCGCCCGCACGCGCGCTGCGGCGTCATCCATCGGGATCGTTCTCACGGTCCTGCTCGCCGGCTGCGGCGGAGCGAGCGGCACGGTCAGCGGCGGCACGGACACCGTTGAGGGGAATGCGTCGGGCGCCTGCGGCCAGGTGCCGACCATCGCGCCCAAGGATCCCGACGGTGCCATCAAGGCGCTGCCCGCGGACCTCCAAAAGGCCTACAACGCGTACGGCGAGGAGGTCTTCGCGAGCGCCTGGCGGGACAAGCAAGCGCTGGACCGTCCTGCCAAGGTGGGCTTCTCGTACCTGCCTGTGTCCAACGCCTTCGCCGCGGCGGTCGTCAAGCAGACGGAGGCGAGCTTCGCCGAGGCGAAGGCCAACGGGCTGGTTCAGGGCGAGCTGGTCAAGCGGATCATGACCGATCCTGCGACGATGACGCCGGCCGAGCAGATCCGCGGCTACAACGAGCTGGTCAACTCCGGGGTCGACATCATCTACACCACCCCGCTGTCCGGCGACGCCATGGTCGCCGCGGTCGATGCCGCAGGCAAGAAGGGCGTTGTGACCGTCTCCCTGTCCGCGACCATCCGCTCCAAGTACGCCGTCAACGTGGCCGAGAACGCCTACCTGAACGTCGCCGAGCCGACGGCCCTGGTGGCCGAGCAGCTTGATGGCAACGGCAACGTCGTGGTTGTCCGTGGTTTCCAGGGACTGTCGTCGGAGACGATCGGCTACAAGGCGGTCAAGGACGTCCTCGCCGCCTGCCCGGACCTGAAGCTGATCGGCGAGGTCAACGGCGCCTTCGTGCCGCCGGTGGCCAAGGCGGAGCTGCTGAAGTTCCTGTCCAGCCATCCGCAGAAGATCGACATGCTGGCGCAGCTCGGCGTGATGGGGTCGGGCGCCCACGCCGCGTTCGAGTCGACCGGGCGGGACACGCCCAAGGTGGTCGATGTCGGTGCGTCGGCCTCGTCACTGGCGTCCTGGAAGAAGCTGGAGACCAACGGTTACGAGACCGCCGGCACGGGCGGCAACGGAACGCAGGAGGCGAAGGCCTGGTTCACCGTCGGGATGATGGTGCTCCAGGGTGGAGGCCCCAAGGTCGGCACGATCACCCGCGAGCCGTCGGTGATCACGAAGGCGAACCTGGCCGACTACCTGCCGGCGGGCGCGACCCCGAGCGATCTCGGCGAGGTCAAGGACGGCGAGCCTTGGATGCCGGCGGAGTACCTCGCCAAGTTCTTCGCCAAGTCGACCGCGTGACGGCCGGCCCGGGATCGAGGTCGGCATGAGTGCGTCATCGAACGGCGGCCGCCATGTCGGCGGCCGCCTGGCTGGCAAGGTCGCGCTCATCACTGGTGCCGCCTCGGGCATCGGCCTCGCCACGGTCCTCCGCTTCGTTGCCGAGGGCGCCCTTGTGGTGGCGGTGGACCTCGGCGCGGAGCGGACGAACGGGAATGACCGCGTGCTTCCGGTTGCTGCCGACGTACGCGAGAGCTTTCAGGTGGACGCCGCGTACGAGCGCGCTCTCGCCGAGTTCGACGGGCTCGACGTCGTGGTCAACGCCGCCGGTATCTCGGGAGCCCAGGCCGACATCGCCGACCTCACCGATGAGGACTTCGCCGAGGTCGTCGCGGTCAACCTCACGGGCACCTTCTACTCGGTGCGAGCAGCCGTCCGCGCGATGCGAGGCAACCGTCCCACCGGCGGCTCCATCATCAACGTATCGAGCGTGGGAGCACTGGCGAACTTTCCACTGCCGGCCATGTACCCCGCGTCCAAGGCCGGCGTGCTGGGAATGACAAGAGCGGTGGCCGCGCTCGTAGCGTCCGATGGGATCCGCGTCAACGCCGTGGCACCGGGGGCAACCGACACGCCGATGCTCCCCAGCGACCCAGACGTACGACGTGCCGTCGTCGAGCTCGGAGTACAACGCAGGTCAGCCTCCCCAGCCGAGATCGCGAACACGATTCTCTTCCTGGCCAGCGACGAGTCGGCCTTCTTCACCGGCCAGACCTTGTCGCCCAACGGCGGCTACGTGATGCACTGACCGCCAGCCCCCACCACGTCTGGCGGAATCTCGGCTTCCCGGACACGCCGTACCCACCTCTCGAGACGTCTCCGGCGCTGGGCAGCCGGTAACGAGATGGGCGACTACAGCTCAACGTCTGAGGACTCCATGGGCACCGCCGCGACTACGAGCTAGGCTCCACTCTCATTCACGGCCTTGAAGGTTCGGTCGAATGAGATCGGCATCGCCGGCCACCACCAGCTCCGGGCCTTACCCGGCCCGTTGGCTTCAGTCGTGCATCGGGCGGGTTTCGGTCCAGTCGACGAGAAGTTTGCGTTCGGCGAAGTACCAGGTGCCGTCTTGTTGACGTACTGGTCGAGGTAGCGGACCGAGGCGACCATCAGTGTGCGTCGGCCATCGTCGCCGATGGTCACATCGCGAGGCGATGGTGTACCACTCGCCGCGTGCTTGATGGCCGTCGACAACGACTGTGCTCTGGCCGTTGACGTGGGGGGCGGCGTACTGGTTGAGGTTGTCGAACACCGCGGAGTACGCCGTGGTGCCAGTTGGTCGTCATGCTTGCCCGGCCGTCACGGTTGTCGGCTTCGAGACTGGAGGTCATGTCACCTGACGACGGTCCGGCTTCGGTGCCGAGGTCAGACGAACGCTGAGTGACCAGTGATGGACCTGCCGACAATGAGGGTGTTCATCTCGCGGGTACCCTCGTAGGAGTAGATGGCTTCGGCGTCGGCGACGTACCGGGCGACGTTGTGTTCGAGGAGGATGCCGTTCCCGCCAAGGAGTTCGCGGGCGTAGCCGACGGTTTCGCGCATGCGCACGGTGCAGAAGGCTTTGGCGAGGGAGGCGTGTTCGTCGTAGGCCGTTCCCGCGTCCTGAAGCTGGGAGAGCCGGGCGCAGAGGGTGGCGGAGGCGGTGGTGTTGGCGAGCATGCGTACCAGCAGGTCCTGGACGAGCTGGAACGACGCGATCGGCCGGCCGAACTGCTCCCGCTCATTGGCGTAGGCGAGGGCGTGGCGGTACGCGCCGCGGGCACACCCGACGGCCATCCAGGCGACGCCGGCGCGCGTCATCAGCAGCACCTTCGCGGTGTCGCGGAAGGATCGAGCGCCGGGCAGCCGGTTTGCCTCTGGGACTCGGACGCCGTTCAGGGTGATGAGAGCGTTCTGTACGACGCGCAGCGCCATCTTGTCCTCGAGTTTGGTGGTCGTGAAGCCTGGCGTGTCCTTCTCGACGACGAAGCCCTTCACCTGTCCGTCCTCGACGTCACGGGCCCAGATGACTGTGAGGTCGGCGAAGGTGGCGTTGCCGATCCACTTCTTCTGGCCGTCCAGCACCCAGGTGTCGCCGTCGCGCCGGGCCGTCGTCTGCAGACCGCGCGACGCGCCGGAACCGACTCCGGGCTCGGTGAGGCCGAACGCACCGATCTTCTCCAGGCGAGCCATCGCCGGCAGCCAGCGTTCCTTCTGTTCCTCGGATCCGCACAGGTAGATCGATCCCATCGAGAGTCCGCTGTGTACGCCGAAGAAGGTGGCGATCGACGGGTCCGCGGTACTGAGTTCCATCGCGATCAGGCCGTCGAGCAGGAAGCTCCGGCCCGGGCAGCCGTAGCCGGTGTACGGCGTACCGACGATGCGCAGGTCCCGCAGCGCCGGGACGAGTTCGAACGGGAACGCGGCTCGTGTCCAGTAGTCGTTGATGATCGGCGTCACCCGCTTGTCGCCGAACTCGCGGACGGCGTGCAGGAGCTCGCGATCGCTGTCGTCCAGCAACAGTTCGAGGCCGTAGAAGTCGATCGGGTCGGTGGTCATGCCTTACTCCTCAGCAGATGGCCCCTCAGCGGGACAGGAAGCGGGTGATGACGGGCACCAACGTGGGTGCCTCGGTGACGAGCTCGACGTGCCCGCCGTGGTAGATGTGGAGTTCGGCGTCCGGGATCAGGCGGGCGAGGATCCGGCCGTTGACCACCGGGATGATCGGGTCGTCGTCGCCGGTCAGGATGAGCGCCGGCTGCCGGATCAGGCCGAGGAACGGCAGGCTGGTCCAGCAGGCGCCGGCGAGCAGTTGGTAGAAATAGCCTCGCCGCGATCCGCCGCGCGCCTGATGACGGAGGACAGCGAGAATGTCCCGCGCGTGCCGCCGTGCGCTGCCGCCGTACAGGAGACCGGCGACGCCGGCGGCGTATTCGGGGTCACGGAAGCGCCGCGGCGTGATCATCCGCAGCAGCGTGGCCGGCCGCCCGGGCACCATCAGGACTCCGGTCCCCGTGCTCACCAGCACCAGTCGACGAACGCGCCGCCGATGCTGGACCGCGAGCTGCTGGGCGAGCGCTCCGCCCCACGAGAACCCCAGTACGTCGACCTCGTCGTACCCGAGCTGCGTCAGCATCCGGTCGACCATCCACGCCAGCCGGGGGATCCCGTCCGGGAGCAGCCCGCTCCGGGACCCGCCGACCCCGGGTACGTCGAACCGGATCACCGTGCGGTCCAGCGCATCGACGACCGGCTGCAGAACCTCGAAGCCGGCGCCGATTCCGCAGCAGAGCAGCAGTGGCGTACGGAGCGGATCTCCAGGAGTCACGTCGTACCGGATCCGGCGGCCGGCGGCGGTCAAGGTGTCCACGTCAGTTTTCCCGGACGTAGCTACCGGGGGCTGCCTCGAGCGGCTCCAGTCCGCCACCGCCGAGTGTCTGCCACGCAGCCTTCATCCGGCCGCTGCGCTTGCCCAGCCAGGCAGCGTAGTCCGGCCACCACGAGCCCTGCTCTGCCGTTGCCGTGCGCAACCACTCGTCCGGGTCGGGTGGGTTGCCGTCGTTGAGCTGGTACGTCGCCTTCGGGTTGCCGGGCGGATTCACCATCGAGGCGATGTGCCCGGCCGCGGACAACACGAACCGGCTCTCCCCACCGAGCAGCTGGGTACTGCGGTAACACGACTGCCAGGGGCAGATGTGGTCGGCGATCCCGGCGATCACGTACGACGGCGTCGTGACCTTCCCCAGGTCGATCGGGGACCCGAGCATGGTCGCCGTACCTGGCTGGGTCAGCGCGTTCGCCATCGCCAGCTCGACGAACCCGCGGTGCAGCGCGGCGGTCATCCGGGTGGTGTCGGCGTTCCAGAACAAGACGTCGAAGGCGGCCGGTGATCGTCCCTGCAGATAGTTGTTGACCCAGTAGTTCCAGATCAGATCGGTCGGGCGCAGCCAGGCGAAGACCTCCGCGAGGGCCCGGCCGTCCAGGTATCCCTTGGCTGCCGACGAGGCGACGGCCGCCGCGGCCATTCGCTCGTCCATGGCGGCCGACGCGAGTCCCGCCCGGCTCTGGTCGAGCACCGAGACGGCGAGCGTGAACCCGGCGACGCGGTCGAGTTCGCCGCGATCGGCGAGGTGACCGAGCAGCATCGAGGCCAGGATGCCGCCGGAGCAGGTCGCGAACAGATGGGTGCTGTCGGTGCGGCAGATCCGCTGGACGGCGTCCATCGCGTCGAGGATCGCTTGGCCGTAGGTGTCGAGGTCCCAGTCGCGGTGCCTGGCGTCGGGGTTCCGCCACGAGATCGTGAACACCTGCTGGCCCTGCTGGACGAAGTATTCGACCATGCTCCGCCCCGGTGCGAGGTCGACAACGTAGTACTTGTTGATGACCGGTGGCACCATCAGCAGCGGCACAGTGCGCACCTTCGGAGTCTGCGGGGTGTACTGGATCAGCTCCAGGATCTCGTTGCGGAAGACGACCGCACCGGGCGTCGCCGCAACCGTCGTGCCGAGCTCGAAAGCGGTCGGATCGACCATGCTCGGCACGCGTGGTGCGGTGGCGAGATCGCGGACAAGATTGCGTGCGCCCGTGACTGGGCTCAGGCCGGCAGTGTCGATCAGCGCCTTCCAGGCCACCGGGTTGAGCAGCGGGTTGTTGCTGGGGGCAAATGCTTCGACGAGGTTGTCGACGACGAAGGACATCCGTTGGCGGTCCCGCCAATCCAGTTGCGCATCCGCGGTCAGCGCGCTCGCGGTCTCGGCCGCGGCCAGGTAGGCCTGGACGATACGGCGCAGCACGGGGTTGCGGGTCCACGCCGGGTCGGCGAACCGCCGGTCGCGGCGGGACGGTACGCGGTCGGAGTGACCGATCGCGATCCGGCCGAGTTCGCCGGCCAGGCCGGCGGCGCGCCCGCCCACCGTACGCGGCCGGGTGGCCAGCCCGGTTGTCATCCGAGCCCAGGAGGCGTTCGGCAGGAACCGGCGCAGCGGGCCGACGGCAGCACTGGTGAGCAGCAGGTCGAGCGGTGCGGCGAGTTCGTCGGCGGGCGTGCTCATGGGAGCACTCCGTCCGGTACCTCGACCTCGCGACGCTGGATCTTGCCAGTCGGTCCCTTCGGCAGGTTGTCGACAATCCACACCACGCGGGGATACTTGTACGCCGCGATCCGGGCCTTGACGAAGTCACGCAGTTCCTCATTTGTTGCCGTCGTATCGGACTTGAGGGCGACGGCGGCGCCGATCTCCTCGCCGAGAGCCGGGTGCGGGATGCCGATGACGGCCGCCTCGGCGACCGCCGGGTGTTCGTAGAGGACTTCCTCGACCTCGCGGGGATAGACGTTGTAGCCGCCGCGGATGAGCAGGTCCTTCTTCCGGTCGACGATGAAGAAGTAGCCGTCGTCGTCCTGCCGTGCCATGTCACCGGTGCTCAGCCAGCCGTCGGCGTCGATCGTCGCCGCAGTCTCGTCGGGCTTGTTCCAGTAGGACTTCATCACGTTGTGGCCGCCGATCTGGATCTCGCCGATCTCACCGTTCGGCACCGGCCGTTGTGCCTCGTCCACGACTCGCATCCGCACTCCCTCGATCGGCGTACCGATCGAGCCGGGCTTGCGGACCGCGTCCGGGTGGTTGAAGGACGCGACCGGCGATGTCTCGGACAGCCCGTAGCCCTCGAGGATGACGCAGCCGAAGGCATCCTCGAAGCCGCGCAGGACCTCGACCGGAAGTGCGGCTCCACCGGATACGCAGGTGCGCAGGGTGCTCACGTCGTACTTCTCGCGTTCGGGCACGCCGAGCATTGCGGCGTACATCGTCGGCACACCCTCGTAGACCGTGACGCCGTCGCGGGCGATCACCTCGAGCGCCTTCGCCGGGGCGTAGCGTGGGATGAGTGTCAGGGTCGCGCCGTTGGCGATCGCGGTGTTGAGACCGCAGGTGAGTCCGAACACGTGGAACAGCGGCAGGCAGCCCATCACGACGTCGTCCGGGCCGATCTTGATCAGTGTCCTCGCGGTGACCGCCTGGTTGGTGTTGAGGCCGGCGTGCGTCAGTTCAGCGCCCTTGGGCCGGCCGGTGGTGCCCGACGTGTAGAGGATCACGGCCGTTTCGGATCCACTCCTGCTGACCGAATCGGTCATCGGCGGGCGTGCCGAGATCAGCGTGCGGAACTCGCCCGGTGCGACCGGCACGAGCTGAGCTCCCGCGGTCTTGGCACCGGCTTCGGCTTCGCCCGCCACCTCGTGCCAGGCGAACAGCACCCGGGTCCTGGAGTCGGCGAGGTAGTACTCGACCTCACGTCGCTTGAGCAACGGATTCATCGGTACGGCGATGCCGCCGGCCCGGAGCACGCCGTAGAACACCATGGCGAATTCGGGCACGTTCGGCAGCATCAGGCCGACCCGGTCACCGGGCCGGACGCCGTACTCGCGGAGCAGGCTGACAACCCGGGATGCGAAGTCATCGAGTTCGTCGTACCGCAGGACGTCGTTGTCCAGCTGGATCGCAGGGTGGTCCGGGTACATGGCCGCGGACTCGGACAGGTTCAGGCTGAGGTTCGTCATGGTGTCGCTCCGGGGTGGTTCGGGGATCTGCCTCCACGATCCGTCCGGGTCCGGCGAGCGTCGATGGCGTGCCGGCCAACGTGGACGGCCCGCGAGTGTGACCGCGAACAACGGCCCGGCGCTTATGCTCCGAGGGTGAGCACGGAGCGCGTCAGGTCGGCTTCCGGGCCGGAGATCGAGGATCTCGTCGGCCGGCTCCGGGCTCGCGCCGACGAGCTGATCGAGGCCATGGCGGCCCGGATCGAGCACGAGATCGACTTCTACCGCTCGGGTGGGCTGGTACGGCCGGACGCGTTGCGGGCGTCGTGCCGCGCGAACCTCGAGTTCATGCTCGAGTCATTGGTCAGCGACGGCTCCGACCCGGTGTCGGCCCGCGAGACCGGGCGGCTGCGGGCCGAGCAGGGTGCGCCGCTGGCCGATGTGATGGCGGCGTACCGGGTCGGGACACGCTCCCTGTGGGACGCGGTCCTCGCCGAAGCCGCTTCGGCTCGGATCGCCGATCAGGTCCTGGTACTCGCCTCGAGTCGGCTGTGGCAGATGCAGTCGTCGTACACCGCTGCGATGACGGACTCGTACCGGGATGTGCAATCGCGTCGGCTACTGGAGCAGGACCAGCAACGCTCGGCGCTGGTCGAAGCGCTGCTCGAGGGCCGGGTGAGCGGCGGTGGCACCCTGTGGGAGGCGGTCGAGCTGCTGCGGCTGCCGCACCAGGGACCATTCGTGGTGGTCACCGCGGAGGTGCCCGAGGTGGGTCGGCAGGCGTTGCCCGCGGTGGAGGAGCGGTTGCGGTCGGTCGGTCTCGCGTCCGCGTGGCGGCTGCTCCCGGAGTTGCAGGTCGGCGTGGTCGGCGTGCCGCCTGGGCGTCTCGCCGCACTGGTCGATCTGCTGCGCCGGTCCGCGACCGGTCGCGTCGGGGTGAGCCCGCCGTACGACGATCTCGACGGGACCGGGCAGGCGGTGCGCTTCGCACGGGTCGCGCTGTCAGGTTCGACCGCCGACGCCCCGGTGGCGCTGTTCGACGAGTCACCGCTGACCATGGCGGCGGTGGCGGCACCGGACGTGATGCAGTACGTCGTTCGGAAAGTGCTCGGTGGACTCGACGACTTCCCGCCCGACGACCGCGAGGTGCTGCTCGACACCTTGGCAGCCTGGTCGACCCACCACGGCTCCGCCACCGAGACCGGCGAGTACCTCTACTGCCACCCCAACACCGTCCGCCACCGCCTGCGCCGCATCGAGGAACGCACTGGCCGATCTTTGAGCGACCCACGCTCCCTCGCCGAGCTCCTCCTCGCCCTCGAAGCATCCCGCCACCTCGGCTGACCGCCGGCAGATCGTCCAGTGTGGCGGAATTGAAACCCGGGACATCTTGAACACATCACTCGGTCGAGCGATGTAGATGTCGAGACGACCAAGGAGCTGATGGCAGACGACCCGGGTGTCAAGGCCGGCGTATTCGCGGTCGACGTTCTCCCTGGTCTCAGCTTCCCCGGAGACGACCTGCCATCTTGACGTCGGCGGGGCCCGGTTGCTTACTGCAGCAGGTGGACGTCGAGTTCGCCGAGTGCGTGTCGTTGCCTGAGCGCCTTCTTGTCGAACTTGCCGACGGAAGTCTTCGGCACCTCGGCGATGAGCGCCCACCGCTCGGGCAGCTGCCACTTGGGCACCCTGTCGGCCAGGAAGTCCCGCAGCTGGGCGAACGACACCTGCTCGCCGTCGGTGACGACCACAGTGGCCAGCGGACGCTCCCCCCACCGCTCGTCGACCGCACCGATGACGGCGGCCTCGCGCACGGCTGGGTGAGCCATCAGGTGGTTCTCCAGATCGACGGAGGAGATCCACTCACCGCCGGACTTGATGACGTCCTTGGAGCGGTCGGTGAGCGCGAGGTAGCCATCGGGGCTGATCACGCCGATGTCGCCGGTCCGCAGCCAGCCGTCGTGGAACTTGTCCGGGTCGTCGTCGGCGTAGTAGCCGCCGGTGATCCACGGGCCGCGCACCTCGAGCTCGCCGGTGGACTTCCCGTCGGTTGGCACGACCGATCCGTCCGGTCCGACGAGTCGCGCCTCGACCGGTGCGGGGAACCGGCCCTGACTGAGGCGGTAGCGCCACGACGCCTCCGGATCGGCACCCGCAGGTGGGCGGGCCAAGGTGCCGAGCGGCGACATCTCGGTCATGCCCCAGGCGTGCAGCAGGGTGACGCCATGGCGTTGTTCGAAGGCCTGCATGAGGGCCGGCGGGCAGGCCGAGCCGCCGACGATCGCCTCCTCGAGGGAGGAGATGTCGGTGGTCGGATGAGCGTCGACGTACGTGAGCAGCGCCTGCCACACGGTGGGCACGCCGGCGGCCTTGTTCGGCCGCACTGCTGCGATGAAAGCGGCAAGCGGTTCGGGTGCGAGGAACTGGTTCGGCATGGCGAGGGAGGCGCCGGTCAGGAACGCGGCGTATGGCAGCCCCCACGCAAGCACGTGGAATTGTGGCACGATCGCGAGGATGTGGTCGCGCGCTGACAGGTCGAACGAGTCGGGTAGCGCGATGCCTGTCGCGTGCAGGTAGATCGATCGGTGGCTGTAGACCACGCCCTTGGGGTCACCGGTCGTTCCCGATGTGTAGCACATCGCGGCGGCTTGCCGCTCGTCGGTGTCGGGCCACGGGTAGCTGTCCGGCTGGGCCGAGATGAGCTGTGCATAGTCGTGGACCGCAACCCCGGACCCGTCGAGCAGGTCGTGGTCGGCGGATCCGTTGACCACGACGTGCTCGACGGTCCGCATCGCGGGCAGCAGTTGTGCGAAGGCCGGCAGCAGTGAGGCGTCGACGATGACCACCCGGTCCTCGGCGTGGTTGGCGATGTAGCAGACCTGCGCCCCACCGAGGCGGATGTTCAGCGGGTGGACAACAGCGCCCATGCACGGCACCGCGAAGTACGCCTCGACGTGCTCCTGGTTGTTCCACATGAAGGTGGCCACCCGGTCGCCTTCATGTACGCCGAGGGCGTTCAACGCGTGCGCCAGCCGGGCCGCGTTTTGGCCAACCTGGGCGTACGTCGCCTGCCTGTGCCCGCCGGGTACGGCGGTGACGAGCCGGCCGGCCCCGCCGAAGGACGTGGCATGCTCCAGGATCCGTCGGAGCTGGAGTGGTACGTCGAGCATCGTGCTGCGCATGTTCGTCACCTCGAGGGTCAGCGGGACTGTTGGTAGGTGGTGGCAAATGGAGCGGCGAACATTGCCTCGACCTGGGTGAGCCCACCGGCGGCCTTGGCGTCGGGACGGACCAGGTAGACCTGCCGCGATGGGATCTGACCCGGCTTGCTGTAGTCCAGCGCCGGGACCAGCCCGTTGGTCTGGACGTCCTGAAGGCTCTGGAACGCCTGCAGCAGGCCGGTCCTCGTCAGCGCATTGTTCTGGCAGGCCTTGGCCAGGATGTTCGCCATGATCTCGCCTTGGGCGTAGCCGTACATCACGAACCCGGTCTTGAGCTGGTCCGGATACTTCGCCAGGAAGGCGTTGCGGACCTCCGAGGGGCCGGGAGCAGTGGATGAGAACGGCGCGATCGAGGTGGTCACGAGCAGCCGCTGCTCCAGTGCGGACTTGGCCGGGCTGCGGAGGAGCGCAGGGCTGAAGGCGGGGTTGGAGCCGAGGAAGGTGGCGCCGTACCCGGACGCCGCCGCGACACCGACGGCGGAGGCCGTCTGCGCGGGGGTCGTGGTCAGGAGGACGAAGTCGGCTCCCGCGCCTCGCAGTGCGGTGACCTGACCGGTGAGGTCGGCGTCGGTCGGCTTGATCTTCTGCTCGATGAGTTGCAGACCGAACTCCTTGGCGGCTGCGCTGCTGCCCGCCGCGGCGTTCTCGCCGTAGTCGCCCTCGAGGAAGATGTGGCCGATCTTGTCGCCCTTGGCCAGGCCCTTGTTCTCGATCAGCCAGTGGATGCCGTTGATCATCTCGATGTCGTACGTGCTGCCGGTGATCACGACGTACGGGTTGGTGAGCAGGTTCGACGACCACGATGCCGCCATCGTCAGCATCTGGTCGGTCTCGAGGTCGGGCAGCAGGCCGGCGATCATCGGTGAGCCGAGCAGCTCGTCGAGCGCGAGCACGTCGTCCTTGATCTGCGCGTAGGCGGTGACCGCGTTCTGGGCGTTGTAGCCGTGGTCCTTGACGACGAACTCGACCTTCCGATTACAGACACCACCCTGGGCGTTCTTCTTGTCCCAGAAGAGCTGACGTCCCTGTTCCGCGGACTTGCCTGCAGCGGCGAAAGGCCCGGTCCGATCGGTCAGCACACCGAGCTTGATCACCTGGTCGGTGACGCCCGGGCCGGTTGCCGGCTCTCCGGCGGCGGCCTGGGTTGTGTCGTCGGTCTTCGTCGAGCATCCGGCGGCCATCAGTACGACGGCGAGCGCGGCGACCAGTAGGGCGCGGGGGCGCGGCAGGGTGTTGGGCGGTGGGGACAACCACGACATGAGGATCTCCTTGGTGGGATGGGTGGATCACTTCGGCTCAACGACGACGAAACCTGTGCAGGGCTCGGCCGGATCTGCTTCGCAGGCGGCCACCGATGGCGGCGGCACCGCCGGGTTCGAACAGCAGTAGCGCGACGATCGCCGCACCGAAAGCGAACTTGGCCGCAACCGCGGGGCTGATGCCCTCGGCACCCGCCGGAGCAAGTCCGGGCAGCACGGCCGCATAACGTTCGAGCACGGCGGGCAGGCAGGAAACGAAGGCGGCGCCGGCGACCGCCCCGGCCGGCGAGGCCAGCCCGCCGATCACCACCATCGCGAGGTATTCGACTGCCAGGGCCATCCCGAAGGTCTCCGGGACGATCCGGCCGAACGCTAGCGCGAGCAGAACACCGCCGAGGCCGGCGTACATCGAAGAGATCAGGAACGCGTGCGCCTTGTAGCGGGTCACGGGCACGCCCATGATCCCTGCCATGAGCTCGCGATCGCGGATCGCACGCAGGGCCCGGCCGGGCCGGCCGCGGACCAGGTTCCGGCACGACAGATAGGCGACGGCGGTGACGGTCAGGCCGAGGTACCAGAGCTTCTCCTCGCGGCCGAACGGCACACCGAGCACGTACAGCGTCTCGCCGGGGATACTGTCGAATCGCCAGCCCAGCAGGGTGAAACCGGGTACGTTGCGGCCGTTGAAGCCCCCGGTGAGCGCCTCCACGTTGAACAGCACGTGCTGCCCGACGAAGACCAGGCCGAGCGACGCGATGCCGAGATAGATGCCGCGGAGCCTGGCCGCGATCGGGCTGAACACCAGCCCGGCGGCCCCGGCCAGCAGCACCGCGAGCACGACGGCGACGACCGGCGGCAGAGCCAGGCCGGCCTGGTGGCTCACACCGACGGTGCGTTCCTCGGCGGCAAGGAACGTGTAGCCGTAGGCACCGACCGCGACGAAGAACGAGTGGCCGAGCGAGAGCTGGCCGGCCTGGCCGAGAAGCAGGCCCAGGCCGAGCGCTGCGACGGCTCCGGCGAAGGCGAACATGCCGAGGCGGAGCCAGAAGGCATCGACGTACAGCGGGACGGCCATGGCCACGACAAGAGCAACCACCGTGGCCACGACTTTTGCGCGAGAGCGTCGTCTGCCGATGCCCCGTAGGTCGACATCGCCGGCTGGCACAGCCACCCGCTCCGCAACCGCTAGCTCCGGGCCGTGGTCAAATCGTGGATCAGACACGATGCAGCTCCCTTGTACCGAACAGACCGGATGGGCGGGCCAGCAGCACCAGGACCATGACCACGTAGGGCATCGCTGAGTGGAAGCCGAGCCCCAGGAACGACAGCTCGCTCGCATAGCCCTGCGTCAGCACCTCGGCCATGCCGACCACGAGGCCGCCGACCACCGCGCCACCGGTCGAGTCGAGACCGCCGATGATCGCGGCAGGGAAGGCACGCAGCGCGACCGTTGCCGTGACAGGCTCGAGGCCGGGCGCCGGGAACACCGTGACGAACAGGCCGGCCACCGCCGCAAGGAGCCCGGCGAGCCCCCAGGCCAGGGCCGACACCCGCGAGCGCCGTACGCCCATCAGCGCAGCCGTCTCGGGGTCCTCGGCCACCGCACGCATCGCGATTCCCCAGGTCGAGAGCTTGAACCAGGCGAAGAACGCGGTGATGAGCATGAGACCGACAACGAGGGCGACGATGCGGGTCTGCGGAATGGTCAGGCCGGCGACCGTGATCACGCTGTTCTGCCAGGGATCCCCCATGGGCAGGATGTCCGCGCCGATCCGCCGGTTGATCTCGGTCTGGACGACGACGTCCACGCCGATCGTCATGATGCTCGCCGCGACGACGGACCGGCGGGCGACCGGACTCACCAGCAGCAACTGGATGACGAGTGAGACGGCGGCGCCGCCGCCGATCCCGGCCAGCACGGCCGCCCAGAACGGCACGTCGCCCGCAGCGCTCAACCGCGCGGTGACGTACGCGCCCACCATCAGCAACGCGGGGTGGGCGAAGTTGACCACGCCGCTGGCCTTGTAAACAACGACGAAGCCGAGCGCGAGCAGCGCGTACACCGCGCCGAGCGAGACCCCGCTGACGAGTAGCTGGAGTAGTTGTGCCATGGTCATTCCTCTCCCGTGCCGAGATACGCGCGCTGTACGTCGGGATCGCTCTGCACGTCGTCTGGTACGCCGTCGGCGATGCGCCGGCCGAAGTCGAGCACGGTGACCCGGTCGGCGATGGCCATGACCATCCCCATGTCGTGCTCGACGAGCAGGATCGGGATCAGCAGAGCGTCGCGGATGTCGCGGACCAGCTGTGCGATGACCGACGTCTCGTGTGCGTTCATGCCGGCGACCGGCTCATCCAGCAGCAGCAGGTCGGGTTCCACGCAGAGCGCCCGGGCGATCTCGACCCGCTTCTGGTCGCCGTACGACAGCGCACCGGCCGTTGCGCCGAGCTTGTCGCCGAGACCGACGAATGCGCCGATCTCCCGGGCGCGGGCCCGGTGGTGCCGGTCCTCTCGCCGGGCGGCCGGCAGCCCCAGTGCGGATCCGATGATTCCCGCGCGGGTGAGGTGGTGGCGGCCGAGCATCAGGTTCTCCTCGACCGTTTCAGACGCCAGCAATGCGATGTTCTGGAACGTGCGGGCCACCCCGAGTCCTGCAACGTCGTGCGGCTGCAGCTTGGTCAAGTCGGTGCCGCGGAACCAGACCGTGCCGTTCTCCGGCTGGTAGGCGCCCGACACCACGTTGAACAGGGTCGACTTTCCGGCGCCGTTCGGGCCGATGACCGCGTGGACCGCCATCGGTGCCACGGCGAACGACACGCAGTCGAGGGCGGTCACGCCCGCGAACCGTACGGTGACGCCGTCCACGGTCAGCGCCGGGGCATCAGTCGCGGACACGGGAACCTGGCTCATCGCACCCACCGCCGCAGCTGCTCCCGCGGACCAGCCGCGGTCAGCTCCTGGTCGACCGCCGCCTCGGTGTCACGTCCCAGATACAGGTCGCGGACGGTGTCGTCGGCGGCGAGCACGCCCGCCGGCCCGGACAGGGACACCTCACCGGTAGTCAGTACGAAGGCGTGAGCGGCCACGGACAGCGCCATCGCGGCGTTCTGCTCGACCACCAGGATGGTCGTGCCACGCGCGTTGATCTCCGTGATCACCTGCGCGATCTGGCCGACGACCTGCGGGGCCAGTCCCAGCGACGGCTCGTCGAGCAGCAACAGCCGGGGGTCAGCCATCAGCGCTCGCCCGATGGCCAGCATCTGCTGCTGGCCGCCGGACAGCAGTCCGGCCCGCTCGTCGCGGCGGTCATGCAGGATGGGGAACAGCTCGCAGACGAACCGCCGGGCCCGCCGATTCGCCGCGGCGTCGTGCACGCCGAAACTGCCGATGCGCAGGTTCTCTCCGACGGTGAGTCGTTCGAAGATCCGCCGACCCTCGGGCGCCTGGACGATGCCGACTGCGACGATCGCCGCAGCCGAACGCCTGGTGATAGGGCGACCGTCGAACACGATCTCGCCGCGGTCGGCGGCCGCCCCGTGCTCGGCGAGGACGCCGGATATGGCCCGCAGCAATGTCGTCTTGCCCGCGCCGTTGCTGCCCAGGACGGCGACCACGGCACCAGCCGGCACCTCCAGCGAGACGTTCCGCAACGCGGTGATCGCTCGTCCGTAGCTCACCTGGAGCTCGCGAACGGTGAGAGTCGGCATCAGAGTCCTCCTCTGTTCGGCGGCGTATGACCGAACAGAGTGCGGCGTCGTGACCGACCACGTGTAGCCGCAGGTGGAGATCGCCGTACGGACATCTCCATCTGGAGATGGCGCTCGTCCTGCTGGCCGAGGGAGGATGTCGAACGAGGCGTCGAGGTGCCGCGACTTCGCGAGCCGCCCTCAGGCGCCGGGAGCTGGATCTAGGTGATCAACATGGGGAACCGCCCACGCGAGGCTGTGTCTCCCGACGTACTTCTCCGTCTCGACGAGGAGTACGCCAGCATCCTCGCGCTGCTCGATCGAGCCGCCGCTATGCAACGAATCGTGACGAGGGTGCCGCAGCTGACCGGCGTCGACGTGGCGTGGGTGGGTCGACCGGACGGGGCGGACCGGCTGGTGTTGCAACACACAGTCAACATCGTGACGGAGGGCGTCGACGGCCTCGTTGTTCCCATCGGCACCGGGCTAGGGGGTCAAGTGTTCGCCCAGCGCCGCCCGCTGTGGGTCAGGGACTACGGCTCAGCGCCCGACATCACCCATCACTTCAGGGCACAGGCCGAGGCCGAGGGCGTCATTGCGATGATCGCCGTCCCGATCCTCCACGACGGCGGCCTGCTCGGCGTGCTGTACGGCGCGAATCGCCGGATGACCGACTTCGGCGACCGCACTGCCGGCGCTCTCGAGCAGCTGGCGACCCGGACCGCCGCCGCGCAGGTCGTCGCCGAACGTGCCCGGCACGCAGCCGAGGTCGCCGTGCATGAGGAACGCCGCCGCGTCGCCCTCGAGCTCCACGACTCGGTGGGCGCCATGCTCTTCACTCTCCGCGCCGGCCTCCAGAGGCTCTGCGACGAGCCTGCGCTCGACGAGGCGGTCCGCACACGGCTGACCGTCCTGGACCAGCACGCGACAGAGGCAAGCGCGGCGTTGCGCGGCTCACTGCAGGTGCTGAGTGCCCCGCCGGAGCAGGTGGCCCTCTGCGTCGCGTTGCGCGAGCACTGCCGGGCATTCCAGGACCGCACGGGCGTCAACACCCGGGTGATCACGCTGACCGAGCTGCCAAATCTGCCGCGGTCCCGGATCGGCACACTGGCGAACGCCGCGCGGGAGGCTCTCCTGAACGTGGAGAAGCACGCCAGGGCGCAGTCCGTGGTGGTCAGCGTCTTCGCCCTCCGTGAGGGCGTGGCGATGACCGTCTCGGACGATGGCGTCGGACTGGAGTCCGACCCACACTCCGCCGGGGGCCTGGGCCTGGCGGCGATGTCGGAACAGGTCGCCCGGGTCGGCGGGACGGTCACCATCGGACGTAACGACGACGCCGGTGTGACCTTCCAGGCCTGGGTGCCGAGATGAAGACGCGCATCGTCCGGGTGCTGGTCACCGATGACCACCCGATCGTGCTCGACGGGGTGACGCTCGCCCTCCAGAACACACCGTGGCTTCAGGTGGCCGGCTACGCGCGCAGCGGGCGTGAGGCGATCACCGCTGTCGAGCGGCTCAAACCGGACGTGGTCCTCCTCGACCTGCGGTTGCCCGACATGCTCGGCCCCGAAGTCGTGCAAGCGCTGCGCGCCCAGGACTCCGCGGTCAAGATCATCCTGTTCACCGCCTATCCCGATCACGCGGCCCTGGACGCGGCTCTCGCGGCCGGCGCGCACGGCGCCGTTGTCAAGGACACCGAACGCGACGACCTGGTCGACGCCATCAGACGCGTCATGGCCGGCGAACGGGTCCTCTGCATCAACGCCGCCGGCAGCAGCGGCGCGGCTCTGAGCCGCAAGCTCCGCGAGCACGGTCTGACGCGGCGTGAGTACGACATCCTGCGGCGTGTCGCGATGGGCGAGACGAACCCCGAGATCGCGGTCGCGCTGGGGCTCACCCGCAACACGGTCAAGACCTATCTTCAACGCACGCTGGAGAAGCTCGGGGCGCGCAACCGCGTCGAGGCTCTCTCACGAGCTAGCCAGCTCGGCATCCTTTGAATCCGGCACCACAACCTCAAGTTTGGGGGGCTGGATGGCACTCTGTACTCGTCCTGCGTAAGGCGCGAAGCCGTCGATGCCCGAAGCAACTAAGGTAGTTCCTGCCGGCTGATGACGCGCGGCAGATCTCGTCGGAGGCGACCATCGCCGCTGCACCGCCGGCCACGAGCGCGAGCCGCGGTGATATCGCCGCAAGACCGGTGCTGGTGATCGCGTCGACGTACGCTGCCGCATCGGTCCGGCGCCCGGCGCGGACAGCCGCATCGACCAGGTCCAGGATTTCACCCACAACGCGCGCGGTGCATGGGAGGGGATCGTTCGTCCCGGGAGGACGTCGGTGGCGTGCTGGTAGGCGGCTTCGAAGTCACCTCGACCGAGGGCGGCGAGTGCCTTGGCGTGCGATGCATGGTTGAGGACGTAGCCGATCCGGCTGGGTGCCGCCCACTGAATCAGCTCGTCCGTCAGGGCTGTCACAGTTTGGTCGTCGCCACGTGCGGCGGCGATCAGAGCCAGGTCATACCGCGGCGGCCCAGCGCATCGTCGGTGCGCATCTGGTCCTCAATGCGAAGGGTCAAGAGGCACTTGAGCCGCGGCTTGGCAAGGCCTGTGCCGCCGCGGCAGCTGCCGCCGGTGGCATCCCGGTACTTCCTCTGAGTTCAACCGATTCAGACGTTGAGATCATCATCGTTCCGGATGGCCAATGCGTCCAGGCGCGTCGTCTGGTCATCAGCAAAGACAATGGCGACGTGGTCGCGGACAAGGAAGTTGTGCTGCCCACGCCCGCAGATGTGTCGCCACGCTGAACGGAGGAACTGCCTCCGACATCCCATGGCGTTCCCGCGGCTCGGGAACCGGCCCTCCGGCGGCAGCGGGTCGAACGCAACGGCTGGACAAAGTGCCGACGGGAACGACGCACGGCAGCCGCTGCGAGAGTTCGCGACCTGTCGCCGAGCCGCCCGTGACGCCGTGGCTCGACCGGCAGGTCCCCTGCGGGAGATTGAGCGGATCCGCGGGAGCCAGCCGGTCGGCTTCAGCTCGGAGTACCTGAGGATTTGAGGCTGTCTGAAGGTCGTGGCGCATCCTGGTGGTGTCCGGTACTACAGGGGAGGGGGAAGGCCATGGACAGCACGGACACTGAGGGGCTCGCGGTGAAGCAGGAACGGCCGAAGTTGCGGTTTCCGATGATGGCGAACGATCAGGGTGGGATCGGGGGCGTGCATCTCGGCGACGTTTGCCACAATCACGTCCTCACGGAGGTCTACGCCGACTTCGACGGTGAGGGGCACCTCGTCCAGTTGCACACTCACGACATCGGTAGCTGCTGACGGCAGTAGCCGGGCTGACAGATCCGGGGGCTGCTAAGCAGTCACCGGGTCGGGCCGAACGCGTGTGCTCACCGCGTCGGTGCGCGGAGGGTGGTCGGCTCGTGGTGGGTGAAGGTCAGTTCGGTGGTGTGGTCGTCGTACCGGATGCGATGCGTGGTGGACTTGGCCGGGTGGATGGTGGCGTGGTCGAGGCAGCCGTTCTGCCAGGTGATGTCCACGGTGAAGCCGCCGCGAGCGCGGAGTTCTCGGACGGAGCCGTTGGGCCAGGTTGCCGGGAGTGCGGGGAGTAGTCGAGCTCATCACCGTGGGACTGGAGGAGCTTTTCCGCGATGGCTGCTGTGCCGCCGGCGTTCGACGGCGCGTGGCGGGTCCTGCTCGCGAGTTGCGTGACCTGGCGGCAGGAAACACTCCCCAGTAGGTTGTCGTGGATGCATCGCAGGCTGAAGACTGACAGCA
The DNA here is from genome assembly GCF_004342025.1 of Kribbella steppae. Lineage (GTDB taxonomy): Bacteria > Actinomycetota > Actinomycetes > Propionibacteriales > Kribbellaceae > Kribbella > Kribbella steppae. The sequence goes on from NZ_SLWN01000006.1 coordinate 61,077, forward strand.
CGCTCGGCCAGGATGTGGAAGGTAGCGATCCGGTTGACGCACCCCCGCTTAGGCGCACATGAAGGTCATGCCCCGACGGATGCGTCTGTGCAACCGGACGGGAGTCTGAGCAAGATTCAGTTGGTTGATCGCCGCGGCCACCATCTGAGGGACAGCCCTAGCGAGCCTTCTCACCTCTCGGCGGACCAGCATCCTGCAGCTAGTGCAGTACCTCGACGCATTCCTGGGCAAGCTCACCAGGCCAGGGCAGCTAGGGCCGCCGAGCGAAAAGCGGCCGCAAGAGCGAGGTCGAGGGTGGGAGCGGTCGTCTGTTGCCGGTGGAGTTGTTGCACGACGTCCCTCCAGAACGGTCTGGCTGCGGACATCCCGGCCCGGCAGGGAGCCGTCCTCCTTGCGGCGCAACGCCCGGTCGCGGCCTCGGCCTTCAGCGAGCCGGTACAGAAGACCGCCCCGGCGGCACTCCCGAAGTACGCCGTCATCCCCACCGGTGACCACGCCATCGCCCGGCCGCCGAGCGCTTCATGGCCACCCGGGCCGGCGCGAAGATCGTCGAGGTTGATGGTGCCTCCCACCTGGTCATAGTGTCCCAGCCGTCGACGGTGACCCAGGTGATCGAACGAGCCGCTCGCTGAGTCCGCCCCAGAACAAGCCGGCCGGAGCTGTCCTGCTCCGGCCGGCTGGTGCGTTCGGTTCAGGTCGGTTCAGAGACGAAGAGCTCGACGGCGATGTCGTCAGGGTCTTTCAGGTTGAGGTGGAACCCGCGCGGACTTGCCTCGATGGCCGAGCAGACGACTCCGGCGGCGGCCAGGCTGTTGTGCCAGGCCTCCAGCTCCGCCCGCGACGGCACCAGGAACGCGACGTGATCCAGACCGATCCGGGTCGGGTCGAAGCTCTTGTCGTTCGACCCGGGATGATCACGCATCGAGTGCGGGCATCGCCACCTCCATGCCACAGTAGGCGGCACGGCCCGCGGGGCAACAAGCCTGAGCATCCGACGTGTTGCCGACTGCCCGGCCGATGAGTCCCGTCCCCTTGCCGCCCGATCGTCCGGCCAGCCAGTCCCGTCCCGCCGGTGGCCGGCACGCTGGGCCACCACCCGGATCACCAAGACCACCCGCACCCAGGCCACCGATCAGGTCGGTGCCGACGGGCCAGACCACGAGATCTGACCACCAGGCCGAGGGCGTCCGCGAGCTCAAAGGCTCCGCACGCCCTCCTCCTCGCCAACGAGCACAACCGCGAACCCCGGCCGGGCACGTGCCGGCCACCGGTGTGGCCATGCTCAGCCGGTGGCCGGCACGCCCTGGTTCATGGTGCAGTTCGTGGTGCCTGGCGCGCGTGATCAGACCCCTGGTCGGGCGCGGGTCCTGAGCTGCTCGAAGCCGTAGTACACAGCCAGCAGGAACTGGACGAGCAGGGTGAGGGGCGCGGAGATGAACGACAGTCCGATGCAGGCCGCGTAGAACGCCGTACCGATGGAGTAGCGCAGTACGGAGGCGCGCTGCTGGGCAGGTGTCATGTCGTGGTCGACCAGATGGCGGCGCAGCACGTGCCACCAGATCAGGCTGAACGAGATCGCGGCGAGGGTGAGGTTGGTGCTGTAGACCGCGGCCGCGACATTCGCGTCGATCGTGTCGTCCAGCAGGTACTCGGCGAACAGGTTCGTCGGGAACGGGAGCAACGCCGCCCACAGCAGCAAGAACAGGTTGAGGAACATCAGCCCGCGGTCCGCTCGCTGGATCTGCCGGAACATCGAGTGGTGGTTGACCCACATGATGCCGAGGATCGCGAAGCTGGTCAGATAGGCGCCGAAGTGCGGCCACTCGTCCACCAGGGCCGGCCAGAGCCGCTCGTCGGGCTCGAGCTCGGGGATGTGCAGTTCGAGGACGAGCAGCGTGATCGCGATCGCGAAGACCCCGTCACTGAACGTCTCGATGCGCGAGGTGTCGGCGAGGTCAGACTGGGTGGCCACGGTCACCCAGTCTGACACCGCTTCAATCAGTCGGGCGACAGCTGAGCGCGGTCCAGCTGATCGCCGGGAGGGTGACGATCAGCTTGCCGTCTTCGAGCCGGACCGACTCGTTCGGTTGCGGAGTGATCCGGTCGGGCTGCTCCGCGGAGTTGTTCGCCAGCCGGTCGTCGTCGTGCACTGTGACGGCTTCGGCGATGGTGGTCACGCCCGCGCGGCTGACGTCGACCGTGACCTCGATCGGGCCCTCGGTGGATCGGTTGACCAGGAACACCGCGAGCTTGCCCTGGTCGTACGTCGCCACCGCGTCGACCGCCGTGATGTCGCCGTAGTTGGCCGTGCTGACGGTCGGCGAGTCGGTCTCCAGTCGCAGTACCTGGCCGGCTGCGAGCCGGGAGGTGATCGCGAACGGATGGAAGGTGGGCTGCCGCCAGGCCGGGCCGCCGCGCTCGGTCATGATCGGCGCGATCACGTTCGCCAGCTGCGCGATGCAGGCGACGCCGACCCGGTCGCTGTGGCGCAGCAGCGAGATCAGCAGGTTGCCGACGACAACGGCATTGGTGACGTTGTACTCGTCCTCGATCCGCCGCGGCGCCACCGCCCATCCGTCCGGGTCCTCATCGGTCCGGCGCGAGCGGGCGCCGTACCAGACGTTCTACTCGTCGAAGGAGATGTCGATCTTCTTCGCGTGGTACTGGACTGGAACTTCTGGAGCCGCAAGCTCCTGCAGCTCGCCGAGCCGGGACTGGAGCTGCTCGACGAACTCACGGAGTGCGCCATTCTCGGCCGCAAGGTGGATGTTGCGCGTTATGCCGGCTGATAGCAGTCGGAGGTCCCCATTTCGCACACGATCTCCACCGGCGACAGTTAGCGAAGCGCGTTCAGCTCGTCAAGGGCGCGATGGCCGCGCTCGACCACCCCTGGAACGACATCGTGGCGCCCGTGACGGATGGGGAACTCGAGCATCACGAGGATCTGTGTCGCTGCGAGCACCGCCGCCCCCTCCCAGTCGACCAGGTCGAGGATTCTCGTCCGCAGCCGCCTTCGGACACCGTCCAGCGGATCCTGGAAGGTGTACCACTGGAGGGTGGTGAGATCAGTCGCCCGTGTGCCGCTACCGGCGTTCCCGATATCCACGACCGCCACCACCGCTCCGTCACGGACCAGGACATTGTCGGGCTTGAGATCGGCATGGACCATGTCAGGTGCCTCTCGTGGTGGTGGGACGTCGCCACACACGAGCCGCAGGCGCTCGACCAAGGCCGACACCACCGAGGAATACCCCGAGAGCTCGGCGACAGCCCTCGACAGACTCGGAGCTAAGTCTTGACCGGATTCCTGACCGGTGGCGAGCCGCCAGGCGTACGACCAGTGGTCGTAGGGCTCGGAGGCTTGGCCAGCCTGGAGTTCGATGATCTCCATCAGCTGCTCAACGAGGGACGGGGTCAGCTCTGGCGCGGGAGCCGCGTCAACGAAGTCCATCAGGTGCCATACATGAGTGGATGTGGCCCCCACTCCGAGCCAGGGCGGGGTGGGACAGCCGCGCCTACGCATGTGCTCGACCACTCTCTGGGCTCGCAACGACTCGTCCAGCTGGTTGGGGCGTGCCCGGGGCCATGCTTTGAGCACTGCATTTGCCCTTCCGGCCAACTGGATGCGCATGGCACCCACATCCAAGCCTCCGGGTAGGCGACTGAGAAGAGTGACCTCTGCCCCGACCACGCTGGCCACGTCGTCCAGAACCTCGGCCGGCAGCTCTGGGTACTCCTCAGCAGCGGTGCTCATTCTTGTGCCGTATCCCTTCGCCCTCTTGCCGCGGCTTGTGTGTTGGGCTTGGTTCTCTGCAGCTGGATCACAGTACGACGGGCTGCTTCGTTTGATCCTCTCCATTAACGCGCGGCCTGGCCGCGCCCGTTCTAGGCTTTCTGCCTGGCCGGTGCCGTGGAGGGCATTCCGAGGCTGATGGCGCGTTGGGTCTGTCCTCGATTGCTGCGGAGGAAGGTGAGGGTGAGGTCGATGCCTTCGATTTCGCCGTGCCAGCCTTGGGCGTTGGCCTGCTGGCGGCGTTGGACGAGGTCTTCTTCGATCTCGTCCAGCCGGGGCAGCATGCCTGGCTTGAGAGTGAGCATCGGGCAGCGAATGCAGGCGTGTTCGTGAGCGCACGGTGTCGCGTAGGGGCGTCCGCAGGACCCTAGCTCGACTTCGCGTTTGTCGAAGTGTTCTTCGAACTCGGACCACTCGGTGCTGGTCGGGTCACGGTATTCCTCGGTAGGTCGTTGGTCGCGTCGCCGGTCGAGGAACTCCTGGTAGTGGCGGACAATGTCGTCGTCGAAGACCGCGACGTAGCCGCGGGTGGTCTCGATGCTGAGGTGCCCGAGGAGAGCTGCTCCGATGTGGATGGGCAGGCCAGAGTTGACCAGGTCAGTCGCGAAGAGACGCCGGAAGTCGTGTGGGGCGAACCGGACACCTTCGAACTCGGGATGGGTGACGGCGAGCGCTTCGCAGCGCTCGTTGAGCCGGCGCCGGACGGTGGCCGGATTAATCGCGGATCGGGTCAGTCCGTTGCGGCGCTGGAACAAGAACGGGAGCGAAATCTTCCAGATCCGCTCGTGAGGGTCGTAGCTGTGCGCGAGAGGGACAGTGCCGTGCTGGCTGCGGTGGCGTTTGATGACCTGGGCGACGGCATGGAACAGCTCGGCCGACATGGGGATGACGCGTTCGCGATCGGCCTTGGACGGCGCGATGACCAGCAACGCGATGCTTCGCCGTTGGTGCGCTGGTAGTTGCGGATGCTCAGGTGGGACAGCTCCAAGAGCTCCTCGATGCGCAGGCCGGCGTGCCGCAGGATCTCGACGACGGCCCAGTCGAGAAAGGCGCCGTCTTCGTCGACCGTGACGTGCACGAGTTGGCCGGTGTCGCGGTTGAGGACTCGCAGCGGCCCGTTGTCGCGCTGGTCGGCTTGGGTGGCGACGCGTTGCCAGCGGGTGCCGCTGTGGATGAAATGTTCGCCTGGCGCGGCGGTTGTGTGGCTGTGAGCAGCTCGCGGAGCTCCAGCCATCGCACGCTGACGTGCTCGACCAGCGTTGGCAGCAGCGGTTGCCGGACGCGTGTCCGTTCGGCGGTGCGTTCGTTCAGTCTGCGTCGGTTGACGTGGCTCCAGCGCACTTCGGCTTCCCGGACCGGGCAAGGCGCGACCCACGGCCCCCAGCGCTCGGGTTCGGCGTGCGCCCAGCTTTGAAGGTCGACGTAGAACGACCGGATCTTGATGAGGATCGCGTCGAGGCTGAGCCGCCGCCGGCCGCCCGGCAGCACCATCACGGCTTCTTTCCACTGCTGGTAGGTCTCTTCGGTGAGCCGCAGATCGCTCCGGGCGGGGTTGACCTTTCGACGGTGCGCCAAAACGTCTCCATCAGGATGTGGGCGATGCCATTGACCGAGTTGTAGTCCATGCCAGCGCCGCGGCGGCGGATGTACTCCACGAACAGGTCACGGATGCCGGGATCGCTGGGCCGGTGGCGGTCGACGAGCTCCTCGACCGTTAGCTGCCCCCTGGTTCGGGCGGCTCGCAGTGTGTGAGGGGCGTTGGCCGGGAAGTGCCCCATCGAGTGCAGAAGTTGCCAGGCGGCGGTGCCGGAGTTGCTGCGCACTCGTCCTTCCCCCGTGATGCAGCTTCCTGGCCTCCAGCGCGCAATGCAGCAGGCCTTCAGGAGTGAGATCGCGCAACGTGATGCCGAAGACGGTCAACGCGCCGGTCACGTCGACCAGCGCGGCGCGCTGCATGAACTCCAAGGCCGGCGACGCGGCAACGTGGTCGAAGAACTTGTCAAGCAGAGGATCGCCAGAAGCCAGCCGGAAGTGACGCGGGTAGGCGGGATAGCGACCGGCGCGGAAGCTGGGCCTCACGATCCGCAGGCAGAACAGGATCCGGGCGGCCGTGACCAGCTCACCACGCTTCGGTTTGGTCAACCCCAGATCGCCGGGGGTGAGCTGGCCGTCATTGAGCCCGCGGCCTTGCCAGCGTTCGTGGGGGTTGGCGGGTCGACGAGGCGGGGCAGATCACCGGTGAGTTCGTTCCCAACAACTCGACTGGCTGGGAGATCGGCCCGGGCGAGCGGTGCGCGACAGGATCGAGGAGTTGTTGGCGCAGCAGGTCGACGGGGCCAAGGTCGAGTGTTTGAAGATCACCGACGAGCCGAAGTTCCTCACCGGTGGCAAGCCGCTGGCGGATGATCTGGTCAAGGCGCAGGTGGTGCGGACCGGTCTTGCCGAGTTCGGGCTGTCGGTGGAGCGGCCGAATGGCGGCGGGACGTTCTGACGGGTGTGTTCAGTCTGGCCGTGACCAGGATGGACGAGCCGGAGGTGCATGAGCAGTCCTGGCTCGATCTGGGCGAAACCATCGACCAGGTCGGCCCACTCCTGGAGGAACGGCTGCTCTCCCTCGGCTGAAGACGTCAAGCCAGGCCCGACGGACAACCGTACAAGTCCTGGCTGCGGGAGCTCCCACCGAAGCCGGGCCAGCAGTCATGCGGAGGGCATCGCCCCGTCCGCGTTACTCGGTTCTGCGCATGCCCGGTGGAGCTGTAGCGAAAGCCTGCACGTCCGTGGAGCGCGGCCCCCGAGCGCTGAGCTCTTGACGGGCATCCGGCTCACACGTGGAAACTCCGCTCGGGCACTCACGCGGCGCAGGCCACCAAACCACCGCGATCCACTCCGCCTCAGCGGGCGGATTCGGCAAGTCCCACTCGACTGTCCAGCGGCCGTCTTGCTCGACCCTGGCCTCGGGCGAGACCAGCCACTTCCCGACGGCACGTGCCGTCCTCGTGGCGGACTCCGCACCTGTCTGCGGATTTGGCCGGGCAACCACAAAGATCGCCGAGCCAGAAAACAGCGGCCCCTGGGCGGTGCCGGTGAAGCGGTAACGTCGCCCGGGCGGCGGCGGTATTGGCCGCTCGGACCAGGAAGTGATAGCGATCGATGGCCCGCCTGACTGTTCCGAACTGGAATTGGTTGGCGGCATAGAACTGGTTGGGAGCGAGGTCGACGCGAAGCTGGTCGAGCTGGGTGTGGCAGTCGTCGACTTGTCCCCTGAGTGGCCGTCGCCACCTACCAAACCAATCAAGGCCGCGCCGATCGTCGCAATGGCAGCAATGCCTGCAATCACCAACGGCTGCCCGCGCTCGAACCGCTTACCATTGCGCCGAGGCTTGGCCATATTCCCCACCGTTCCCGATCGCTATGCCCAGCCCTCGATCAAAGTCCATGCAAGATCCGCCTGCAATCATTGAGACCTGGTCACTAGGCCTGTCGGACGCTCACAGCGCTGATGAAGCCGACACTTGCTGCGTCCCCGCAGATTGTGTTCCCCACCTCTGTGTACCTCTGCAACTGATGATCGGACCCCGAGCTACCGACGTTACATCGCTGTGTGTATGCATTCGTCCGACTGAGCGTGGCTCAACTATTAGCGATGGTTCCCCGGCTTCTTGCTGACGGCACCCGCGGACAAGAGTGGACTAGAGTGGATCGATTGCCAAGCCCGCAGACTCCATCCGAGGGGTCGAACCCGAGCGTTCGAGCCAAGTCTGGGCACTGCTCGAAGGCTCGGCCGGCGCCGCAGCTGCCAACGGAATCTCGAGCCGCTCGCCTGCGCCGAACGCCAACGCGGCACGGAGAATGGCCCCCGCGATGCGCCGGGCCGTGGGCATGGTTTTGGGCACGAACTCACGTCTAGCAGGGTCTGCGGGAGTCTAGGGCGACCGAAGCCAAAGGCACTGAAGTACGCTGCAGTTGGCTGCCGACTACGACATACAAGTCTCTTCGGATCAGGTCGTCCGGGCGCTGTCACGGCAAAGTCGGTTTCTGATTGGGAGCGCGGCTGGTACTCGTGGCCGATCGCACCTGTACGTGCAGCCTTGCGTGAGGTGCTCGGAGCGTCGGCCGACGCGGACCTCGGCTTCGAGAATCGGCGGAGTCGTGCCTCGGAGCCTGACGGCGGGGGAGTCGGCCACCAGAGTATGTCCTTGCTTGATCTGGCCCGTCCGGAGGCAACATCCCCGGTAGGCGTTGTCGACGTGCCCGGGGGGCGATCGTTCCATGGGGCGGAGTTGGCAGCGGTGATCGCTACCTCAGTGCCGGTCGACGGCGGCGTCGTACTCGATCCATCGCCTGACCTGCTGGGCAGCCTGGAGCGACCTCATCGTCGATCGATACTGATCACGCGGACACTTTCCGAGGATGGTCCGGTCACTCACATTGCCGATGGACGGGAGTTCGCTGCCGGCGCCGTACGGCGTGCGGAGGCTCATCGGGTGCCGACCGCATACCGCTTGGACGATCTGACGATCGCAATCGTCTGGGCGGTTGCGAACATCGACTCGGCGATCCTCGCCGATGACAGCCGCCTGCATTCCTACCAGCAGTCGCTGTCGCAATACGAGGAGAGCTCTGCATCGTCGGCGACGCTGAGCGAGGTGCCCAAGCTGAACAATGTGGCGAGGCAATGGCTCGGATCTGAATTCTGCGCGCGCCACATCATCCGCCATCTCTCTCGGCTCACGACCGAACCGTTCTTCTGGAGTCGCGAGCAACGGGGTGAGGAAGCCGCAGCGTGGCTCTTGTGGAGCCACAAACTGAGCTACCTACGACACACCTCGACCCGTTATCCGAAGATGCGTCGCGGCTTCTGCATCCCGGAGCACGAGGTCCGCTCGTCGGCTCGGTATGAACGTGTGCTCCTCCTGCTCGCCGTCGCGCTGATGGAGGCTTGTGGTATCGAGGCGCAGGTCGTCTCCGAGGCAGATCTTGGTGAGATCGAAGGCTTCGTCCTCGCGGACGATCTGATCGTGGCGAATTGGTTGCGAGGGGCGGGCCTCTGGTACGTCGACACGGACGCGCCGTCGTCGCGCTGGGCCACCTATCGCGATGTCTCGAATCACACGGCCTCGAAGTCTGTCATCGATCAGCCGACCTCAGCCGGTCGGATTGAAGCATTGGCTGCGTACCTCGACGTGCCTTGGGCCTGGCTCGCTACACGCTGCCGTGAGCTCGCCGCAGAAGGAGTCGATGGACTAGTTCATCCGCGCAGCCGGCTACTGTCCACCGACGGTCTCATGACCGCTGTCCGTTACGTTGCCTATCTCAACCAACCGCAGAATTCCTGAAGGAGCATTCAGTGCAAGCAGCCGAAGTCACCCCAGGTCGGACATTCGCCGCTCGCTTCGACCACGACGAGGACTTCTACACCGCCCTCAACGACTTCTGCCGCACACACGACATCCGCCAGGCCTTCATCCCGATGTTCATCGCCGGCCTGCGCAACGTGGAACTGGTTGGCAGTTGTGAGCGGATCGAAGACCCGGAGGCTCCTGTCTGGAGCTCGGTCCACCTCGAGTACGTCGAGGCCCTCGGCGGCGGCACCTTGGCGTACGACGAGGAAACCTCGGAACTCCGTCCCCACATCCACGTCTCGGTCGGCCTCAAAACTCACTCGGCCTCCGGCTACACCAGCCACCTGCTCGGAGCAACCGTCCAGTTCCTCACCGAGATGTACGTCGTCGAAGTCGCCGACCCAACCTGGTCGCGACCACGCAACCCGTCCCTCTACGACGTGCCCCTGCTGACCTTCAACAGCTGACGGCGGAAGGTCCTCATACCCGCTGTCCGGGGAGTGTGGGTCGACCCAGACCCAGACCCAGACGTCGGAGTTGTCGGCGGAGGGATGGTAGGCGAGCGCCCAGCCGCGAACGTCGTCCGCGGTCCGGCCCATCCGCTGTGCGGCGCGACGACGCTCTTCCCAGTCCTCGACGTAGAAGACCTGGCCGTGACCGGGACCTCCGGACAGCCTGACCGTCTGTCGGCCACCCTGACCCATAGCCCGATCATCAGCCCTCCCACAACTCAGAATTCGCCATTGCTGCGAGACGTCGCAGCCGGGCTCCACTGAATGACACCACAGGAAGGCACCATCGAGTTGCCCAAGGCAACTGACCGGGTTCACTCTGATGTAGTGGACGTCGACGCGGTTGTGGAGCTGTACGGGTTGCACCCGGACCAATTCACTACGGCCCGCAACCGGCTGGCCACAGCGCTGAAGGAGGCCGGCGACGCCGACGGAGGCGCCGCGGTCAAAGCTCTGCGGAAACCGACCATGGCGGCCTGGTTGGCGAACCATCTGGTCCGGGTCGCCCCGGATCAGATCGCCGAACTGACCGAGTTCGGCGACGAACTGCGAGCAGTCGTTGCCGCCGGGGACGGTCCTCGCTTACGGAGGCTCACTCCCCGCCGCCACGATCTGGTCCAGCGCTTGGTCGCGACCGCGAGGACTGATGTGGCAACGATGGGACGGGTCGTCACGCCCGCCGTCTCCGAGCGGCTGGCAGAAACTCTGGACGCTGCACTGGTCGACCCCGGAGCGGGGAAACTGCTCCGCACCGGACAGTTGACCAGTGCGCTGCGTCATATCGGCTTCGGCGTAGTGGACGAGCGCGGCGAACCTGTGACCGTCCGGCCGCTCAAGGTGGCGAAGGCTCCGCCTCCGCCACGGGCCAAGACGCTGGCCAAGAAGGCGGCTCCGGCCAAGCCTGCGGCCGCGCGAGCGGATGTGCAGAAGTGGACAATCCAGCGGCAGCGAGCCGAGCTGCAGGATCGACTACGGGAGGTCGAGGCCGAGTACGTCGAAGCCGAGAACCAGCGCCAGACCGCCGAGGCAGAGCTCGACGCCAACGAACACCACATCGCCGACATGCACACCGCGATCGAACGACTCATCAACGAACTCGACCAAGCCCGCCGCGAGCTCCGCACAGCCCAAAGCCAAACCAGGAAACTGGAACGCGCCCTCTCTCGCGCCGAACGAACTGCCGCAGTCGCCAGACGGCGGCGTGACACTCAGGAAGAGCGCCTGGCGGCCTTCAACGAATAGCCACCCTGTGCCCAGCCCCAGCTGCCGAGCTCCACATTGAACTGTGGCACCGTCGCGTAGCCGCGGAAACGCATGGAGACGACGTCGGGCGCAACTACGGACACGAGTGGATCGAACAGCAATGAGTCCACGACCATCCTTCGACACTGCGGCCGCCGGCTGTGCCGCAAACGGTCGTTTTCGGAACACCACGCGGCGGCCGGAGCACCCCGGTCGGCTGAGCCGGTGCGGGAGCTCCGGGCGTTCCGCTGGGGGTTTGCCGGACTTTCCGATGGGCGGCCAGGCAGAAGATTCTTGCTCCGTTGTCGACGCGGCGTTCGGAGCGCAGACTGGACAGCTCAGGGGGTGGTTGCTGTGGCGGACGATGCAAGAAGTCGGTCGACACCACTTCGCCCGATAGCAGCTGTGTCGTTCTCGGTCTCGGGTGCACTCACGTTCGTGGCGGTTATCGTCCCCCGCGGCAACCAGCCTGTCCAAGAGGAGCTGTTCGGCACGGCCCTGGTCTTGCTGACTGTTGGCCTCGTGCTCCTGGGCTTCCTGCTGCGGAGGGCGGGATTGCCCTGGAGCGGCGTCGCGGTCCTCTGGGTTGCCGCCGCGGCCGCTCTCGCGGCAGTGGTCGGTGCGGTTTTTGAGAGTCGGCTTGGACCATTTCTGACCGACTTGATGTGGCGAGGTGGGCAGTTCGTCTTCATCCTGGCCACGTTGATCACGAGCCTCGTGGTTCTGAGCTCAGAGGTGATCACAACGTGGTTGTTTCTGCCGGTTGTGACGCTTGCGGTGGGCCTGTTCATGGGGGACGAGCGTGGAGCAGCGGTTCTTGGCCTCGGCGCGATCGGTGTCGCGGTGGTTATCGCGCGTGGTCGAATCTCTCAGGAGCGTTCTGTAGAGACGGGTTAGTCATGCCCAGTGCTACAGCGGACTGATCTGCCGCGTTACGTGGGTGCGCCCAGCTCGACGTGTGTGAAGGTTCAGGCAATCGATGTTTTGGACTGACGTGAGGAGCCTGCGTGTCGCTAGGTAGTCCGATCACCAAGCTGCTGCCGTTTGGGCCAAGGACACCACGGTCGGCCCGGGGCGGTTGCCGAGCAACCGGGTCTGCTCTCGAGCTGACCACTTTCTCACTCGAGCGCGTATCTTCCGCGTGGTTTTCGCATCTGACAGATGAGGGAGCAGCCTGGGGCGGGCTGGGGGTCCTCGGCTCCTGAACCGGCAGCGCGAACTGATAACTCGCGCTGGTCATCGAGGGCGAAGGGAAGATCATGTCCAACTCGGTTCGTTGGCACACACACAGCTGGATCGAGCAGCTTCCTGCGGCACGGGGCAGCGAGATGGGGATCGGGCAGGCTCTCTACCCTGGCGATTCCCTGGTGTCGCCCAACGGGAAGTACACGCTTATCTATCAGGGCGACGGAAACCTTGTCGTGTACGGCCCGGCGGGCTCTGTCCTCTGGGCGTCCGGGACCGGAGGGCAGCCAGCGGGTCTGTGCAAGCTGGTCATCGACGGCGGCCGTACGGGGGTTTCGCTCTTCGGCCCAGGGATGAAGCTGATCTGGGTCAAGCCAGACTCGAATCAGCTTCTCCAGAACAACCCCCGCCTGCTCGTCCAGGATGACGGGAATCTCGTGCTACTCGGCGACTGGGGTGGTGCAGGGCCCGAGTGACCTACTGGCCGTGACACGGTCGCCGCTAGTGGTTGCGGGCAGCTCGAGTGGAGTGGCTGTGCTGGGCAGCGCCGGGGAGCGGAGTTCTGGGACACGTACTTGTAGATGGTGGCTCGGCTGACGCCGAGCAGCCGCGCGATCGAGGACACCGTGGTGTCCGGGTTACCGAGCAGGTCGCGGGCGTGCTGAACCTGCTCGGAGGTCGTTGCCGGTGGCCGGCCGAGTCGGGCACCGCGGGCGCGGGCGGCGTCGAGGCCTTCGCGGGTGCCTTGGACGATCATCTCGCGGATGAACTCGCCCAGGGCGGCGAAGACGTGGAAGACCAGCCGGCCGCCAGGGGTGGTGGTGTCCAGCGCTTCGTGCAGCGACCTGAAGCCGATCTCTCGCCATCGCAGGTCACCGATGATCGAGTTGAGGTCCTGGAGGTTGCGGCCTAGTCGCCATAGCTCGGTGACGGTGATGGTGTCGTTGGGTCGTGCGAACTCAAGGCACTTCCACAGCTCGGGTCGTTCGGCGTTCTTGCCGCTGAGCTTCTCTCGGAAGGTCCGGCTGCATCCTGCCCCGGTCAGGGCGTCGTCGAGCGGCGGCCCAGGTTCTGTTACCTGGTAGACACTCGGGCGCACCCGATAAGCATCCCGCCGCCGATGACGCCGAGGGGATCGGGATCAAGCAGCAGCGCTCGTCGATGGTCCTGAGCCGGGGCTTCCCGCGACGACTACGTGGAACCGGTCGAGATGCGCGCCGACGCCCCTGCCCCAGTTGCCTGCCCGACGGCGGTCCGCGCGTCCACGTGAATCGGCCAGTTCTCCCTGGTTGCGGACCAGCCTTACCGACACCCCACTCTTGGCGGCACCTCAGTTGACGGCCTCAGCGGGGAGCACGGCTGCGGTGCGTGGCGGCGGGGTGGATCGGCTGGTCGCTGCGCTGCGGGTGCTCGCGGCCCAGCTGGAGTGCGCTGACCACGAGGGCGAAGTGGCTGAAGGCCTGGGGCGTGTTTCCCAGCTGGCGTCGCGTCACGGGATCCCACTCTTCGCTGAGCAGCCCGACATCGTTGCGTAGGGCAAGTAATCGCTCGAAGAGGATGTTTGCTTCCGTGGTCCGTCCGGCGTGGTTCAGCGCGTCTACGAGCCAGAAGGAACAAGCGAGGAAGGCGCCTTCGCCGGCGGGAAGGCCGTCCTCGCTGGACTCGGTGCGGTACCTCAGCACGAGCCCGTCCTGGGTGAGTTCCCGCTGGATCGCTTCGACAGTCGCGATGACCCGGGGGTCTGTGCCGGAAAGGAATCCGACCCGGGGGATGAGCAGCAGGCTGGCGTCGAGCTCTGTGCTGCCATAGGACCGGACGAAGGTGCCGCGCCTGGCGTCGTATCCGTTGGTTAGTACGTCGGTGTGGATCGCACCGCGCAGGTATTCCCATCGGCGGACAGGACCGGGAAGCCCGCTGTCATGGGTGGCGCGGGCCATGCGATCGGCGGCGACCCAGGCCATCACTTTGGAGTGCGTGAAGTGGCGCCGTGGTCCGCGCATCTCCCACAACCCGTTGTCGGTGTCTTTCCAGTGGCCTTCGAGGTAGTCCATCAAGGCGACCTGGAGGTCCCACGCGTCGTCCGGCTTGCTGATGTCGGCCTGGCGGGCGAGGTGGAGGCCGTCCAGGACCTCACCCCAGACATCGAGCTGCAATTGACCGGCTGCTGCGTTGCCCGTTCGAACGGGGGTGGATCCCTCGTAGCCGGCCAGCCAGGGGAGGCTGGTTTCAGGCAACCGGCGGGTACCGTCGAGGCCGTACATGATCTGTAGCTTGCTGGGATCGCCGGCTACCGCCCGGAGCAGCCATTCGCGCCAGGCCGTTGCCTCGTCGCCGTATCCGGCTGCGAGGAGTGCCTGCAGGGTGAAGGTCGCGTCGCGCAGCCAGCAGTAACGGTAGTCCCAGTTGCGGGGGCCGCCGAGCTGTTCCGGCAGCGACGTGGTGGCCGCTGCGACGATGCCACCGGTAGGCCTGTAGGTGAGCGCCTTGAGCACGATCAGCGAACGCTGTATGTCGTCGCGCCAGCGGCCGGTGACTGTTGAGCGTTCCGACCAGCGCTCCCAGAAGTCGATCGTGTCGGCCAATGCGCGGACGGCGTCGACCGGCTTTGGTCTGCTGAGGTGGCTCGGCGCCCAGGTGAGGACGAATGGCACCGTGTCCCCGGCTCGGACCGTGAACTCGGAGATGGTGCGATTGTCCCGGCCTTCCAGGGGTGCCGGCGTACGCAACCACGCCGAATCGGGCCCGGCTACGGCCTCGATGGTGCCGCCCACGTTGCGGACCCACGGGATGATCTGCCCGTAGTCGAATCGCAGGCGCAGCTCGCCGACCATCGGTACGGCTCCGCTGACACCCTGCACAATCCGGACGACGTCGGGCGCCTGGCCGCGCGGAGGCATGAAGTCGATGATCCGGACGGTGCCCTCGGCCGTGTCCCACTCCGACTCCAGCACCAGGGTGTCGCCGCGGTAGCGCCTTCGCGTACAGGACCCGCCGGCCGCTGGAGCGAGCAGCCACCGGCCGGCTTCAGACGTGTCCAGCAGCGCCGCGAAGCAGGCACCGGAGTCGAACCGAGGCAGGCACAGCCAATCGACGGAGCCCTCCCGGCTGACCAGTGCCGCGGTGTGGAGATCTCCCAGCAGGGCGTAGTCCTCGATGTTCGTCATTGCCCGGCTGCCTCGAGGTCGATGACCACCTTGACGTCGTCAGGCTGCCGAGCGAACGCCTCTGGAAAACGATGCAGCGGAACCGTACGGGTGATCAGCCGGCTCAACCAGTCGCGGTCGGCAGCCGCCAGCGCACGGGTGGCCTGTTCGTAGTGCCGCCGGTTGGCGTTGACGCTCCCGAAGATGACCTTGTTGCCGAGCACCGCCTCACGGTTGAGGGCCCCGACATCGAGCGGTAGTCGCCTGCCGACTCCGGACACCCCGGTCAGACAGACGATTGCGTCCGGTACGCAGTTCCTCATCACATCGACGACGACCTCCGGCGCGCCCGTGCACTCGATCAGCACATCGGCTCGCACACCGGAATCGGGCAGCGACTCGTGGTGGTAGGTGGCGCCCAGCGAGCGGACGAGATCCGGTTTGGGTCCTGCGGTGACGCGGTCGATGACGTGCACGCTTAGACCGCACTGGACACCAAGCAGCGCTGCGAGTAGACCGACCGGTCCGGCGCCGGTGACGGCGACGACTCCGGGCTGCCAGAAGGCTCGCTTCCCGATCCGCTCTACCTGCTCCCAGGCCTTCGCCGCGACGGTCACCGGTTCGAGCAGGACCCCGAGGCGTCCAAGCGAGGGGCTCAGCCGTACGACGGCGTCCGGCTCGGTCCGCCACCGTTCGCGGGCGAATCCGTGCAGGCCACGGATCCCGTGCTCGGTGTAGCGGCCGTTGCGGCACATGTCCCACTCGCCGACGGCGCAGGCCGGGCACGGCTCAGGATCGGGACGACGCACGATGCCCACAACGAGGTCACCCACCGACAGGCGGCTGCCCGACGGAGCCTCCAGGACGCGCCCCAGATTCTCATGACCGAGCACCAGGAAATCCTCGCCTGGCGGCGCCTCGCCGTACTCGCCGTTGATGATCTCCGAGTCAGTGCCGCACAGGCCGACCACCAGTGACTGGACCAGCACCGAGCCTTCGTCAGGGTGCGGCTCAGCCATCTCCCTCAAGCTCGACGAGCCCTGCTGACCAGGCCGAACCGTCAGTGCCAGCATCGTCTCCCGACGCCTCGGTGCAACGTGGGCACCCTCGTGCGGAGTCACTCCGCCCGCCGACGGCGAGCGGTCGAGTTCAGTCAACGATTCGTTTCTGAGGTCGCGCACCGGGCACTCCTTGTCCGAGCTTGCGGGTCGTGTACTCGTCCAGCCTCGGGCACGTCCGATGAGAGCGAGATGAGAGCGACTCGACGGTTCAGCTACGCGAACAACCCCGCTGGATAAGGGGTTGTACTGTCAAAAACGTGCGCAGACTCGTTGTGATTCTTTTCGTGGCCGCTCTGGCCCTGGCAGGTTTCGGAGCTGCCGCTCATTCGCTCCGGGCATCACGTGCCCGGGCAGCGCACCGGTCTCCGTCAGAGTCCGGAGCGTCGGCTCAGTCGGCCAAGCCGCCGCCATCCACGAGTGCAACCAACCTCGTGATGACGAACGGTGTGCGGAACCAGCTGATCGCAGCAGCGGCCAAAATCAATGGCAATGTGCCGGTGTCGGAGTTCAAGGGGCTGGAGCCGCAAGGAAGCCACTATGCGTATGACCCCGCGACAGAGACGTACTGGGCAGCAGCTTCGCTTCTTCCCCGCGACGATTCCTCCGCCGCGGCGGTCTCGGTACAAGACAACGGCTCCTACAACGTCTTTCGCCGAACGCTCGGAGGATCGTGGACGGCGTACGACGTAGGGCTGGCCGGTGTCGGCGGCACAGGTTGCCCGATCACCTTGCCGCCAGCGGTGTTGCAGCTGTGGGGCTGGCCGAGCAAGACCTGCGGGCCTGGCCCGCCATCCTGAGCACGACCGCTCCCGCCGCATCCTGGCGACGGCGCTGATTACCGCCAGCAGGTACGGCGACTTCCCACTGGCAGGGTGCGGAGATCGGCGCTGGCCGTGACGACACAACAGTCCCGCACGTACCTGACGATGAACAGGCGACCGCATGCTTGACAAGGGCAACAGATTCCGGCCGGCCGGGGTCGGCGTGATCCTGGGTGTGGTCGGCGTCGTCTTCGGTGACATCGGGACCAGTCCGCTGTACGCGGTGCAGACCGTCTTCTCGATCGGCGGGGGAGCGGTAGCCCCGACAGCGGGTGATGTCTTCGGCATCGTGTCGCTCATCTTCTGGTCGATCACGTTGATTGTGTCGGTCAAGTACGTCGTCTTCGTCATGCGCGCCGACAACGACGGTGAAGGCGGTGTGATGGCGCTGGCCGCGTTCCTCCGAGGCCTGCTCGGCGGTACTGGGCGTCGCGGCCTGACCTTGATTCTGGGGCTCGGCATCCTGGGCGCGGCCTTGTTCTTCGGCGACAGCATCATCACCCCGGCCATCTCGGTGCTTTCGGCGGTCGAAGGACTCGAAGTCGTCTCGCCCGGTCTGTCGCACCTGGTTCTGCCAGTCACTGCCGTCGTGCTGACGTTGCTGTTTGCGGTGCAGCGCGGGGGAACCGAGCGGATCGGCAACCTTTTCGGCCCGGTCATGACCGTGTGGTTCGTGTCGATCGGTGCGGCCGGCGTGGCGGGAATCGTGCCGCATCCGGGTGTTCTGTGGGCACTGTCTCCGACGTACGCGGTCGCCTTCGTCGTCGATCGCCCGTCTACCGCGTTCGTCGCGATGGGCGCCGTCGTACTGGCGATAACCGGCGCCGAGGCGCTGTACGCCGACATGGGGCACTTCGGCCGGAACCCTATCCGCCGGGCATGGTTCGTCATCGTCTTCCCAGCGCTGACGCTGAACTACCTCGCCCAGGGCGCCCTGATCCTGCACGACCCGGGCACGCGGGAGAACCCGTTCTTCCTGCTGCTGCCGGCGTGGGCGCGGCTGCCCATGGTCCTCCTCGCCACCGCGGCGACGGTGATCGCTTCGCAGGCCGTCATCTCCGGCGCGTTCTCCGT
Source organism: Kribbella steppae (assembly GCF_004342025.1). Taxonomy (GTDB): domain Bacteria; phylum Actinomycetota; class Actinomycetes; order Propionibacteriales; family Kribbellaceae; genus Kribbella; species Kribbella steppae. The sequence continues at coordinate 79,250 of NZ_SLWN01000006.1, forward strand.
GTCCCGGCAGGCACTGGGGCTCGGTCTTCTCCCACGACTCCGCATCCGGCAGACCTCCGGCCGCGAGTACGGCCAGATCTATATTCCGAGTGTGAACTGGCTGCTGTTCGCGGCGGTCCTGATCGTGGTGCTCACCTTCGGTTCCTCGGCGCGGCTTGCGACCGCCTACGGCGTCGCCGTCACCGGCACGTTCTTGATCACCACGACGCTGTTCCTGGGTGGTTGCGCGGGCCCGATGGCACTGGGCGACGTGGCAGTGCGTGCTCGTCGGGCTGGTCCTCGGCGGCCTGGAGCTCAGCTACTTTGCCGCCAACCTCACTAAGGTGACACACGGCGGGTGGCTGACCCTGCTGATCGCGGCTGTGGTGTTCACCGTGATGGTCACCTGGCGGCGCGGACACCAGATCGTCAGCTCGCGCCGCGCGGAGCTGGAAGGCCCGCTGCCCGACTTCATCGGCGAAATGAAGACTGCCCACGTGAAGCGGGTCCCGGGACTTGCCGTGTTCCCGCACGCGGACAAGGCAACCACGCCTTTGGCCCTGCGGCTCAACGTCGCGCACAATCACGTGCGGCACGAGCGGATCGTGATCATCTCGAGCCGGACCGCGCCAGTTCCTCATGTGCCATGGGACCGCCGCCTCAGCGTCGACCAGCTGCGCGACCCGAACGACGGCATCGTGTACGTCGCGGCGAGGTTCGGGTTCCACGATGACACCGACCTTCCTGAGGTCGTGCGGCGTGTCGCCGGCACCGCTCCCGAGACGGACTTCGATCCGGACGCCGCCTCGTACTTCGTGTCTCGCCTCGCACTCCGCCGTACCCGTGCCCCCGGACTCGCCGGCTGGCGGAAGCAACTGTTCCTCGTGCTGTGGCGCAACGGCGCGACTCAGCAGGAGTTCTTCCACCTGCCCGACGACCGCACCGTCATCCTCAGCACCGAAGTACGCCTATAGGTCCGGTTGTCGAGATCTCAAACGCCACGCGAAGGCGAGGCAGGGCCGCTGCCTGCCGGGTCGACAGGGATCGCGGGCCGCCGGGCGAGCATTCGGAGGCTGGGGCGATAGCACCTCCGGAGAGGGTTCTCGGGTGAACTGCCGCGGGATCTCCCGCAGTTCGTCGAGCGTTCCGGCCAAACGCGTCCGCGATCTCGTCGGGCTGCGCCCGGAGTTCGGCCTGTCCGTTGGGCATTGAAGAGCGTGGCGATGAGAACAGCCAGGGCGCGCTTCGTCATGCGGCTTCGCCTTGATCGGCGGTCGGCAAGGTGAATGACTGGTGCGCCACTGCGCGTCCAGAAGGTTGCCCTCGGCATCACGGACCTTGCCCTCGCCCATCACCGCGAGCGCGACGTGGGACAGCGGGGCGAGTTTGGTCGAGCACGGTCTGACGCCGGTCGTGCTGGCAGAGAAGGAAGGTCTCGCGCTGGAAGTTGCATGGTTCGGTCTGGTGCTTTCACCGAGTTCTCATGAACTCGTCGGCAGCGTTGTTGGCGACGCCGTACCCGGCGTCGACCCGAAGGAGCAGACCATGCCAACAGCCGATTCCACGACCGAACGGCACCCGGTGAGCGACGCGCCGGCCTCTTCGACTCCCGATGGTCAGCGGCGGTCCTCGACGCCCCCGCCACCGCCTGGCCGGCGCTGGCGGCCGTGGCACTTCATCATTGCCCTGGGCATCTTCGCGCTGCTGTTCTTCGGGCGTGGTGTGATCACCGCGGCACAGACGGAATCGCTGTCCTACAGTGCGTTTCTGGCGGATGTCCAGGCCCACAAGGTGTCCGCGGTGGCCGTCGGCGCCGACGGGCAGATCACCGGGACGCTCACCGGTGGCCCGCGTTTCGCCACCCAGGCGCCGACATGGGCTCTGACCACTGACGATCTGGCCAATCGCCTGGAGACCGCCGGCGTGCAGGTGTCGGCCGAGGCGGCGACCGACACTCTGCGGCAACTGATCGATTCGCTGCTGCCCACGCTGCTGCTCATCGGTGCCTTCGTCTGGTTCAGCAGCCGGGCCGAGCGGAGCCTTGGTTCGGGTGGCGGGCTGGGTGGCCTCTTGCGGGGTAAGCCGGCCAGGGTGACTGAGGCCGAGCGGCCGAGCACGCGGTTCGGCGACGTCGCCGGCTACGACGGGGTGAAGGAGGAGGTGCGGGAGGTCGTCGACTTCCTGCAGCATCCGGAGCGGTACCGGCGAGTGGGCGCGAGAGGTCCGCGCGGGGTGCTGCTGGTCGGTCCGCCCGGTACGGGTAAGACGCTGCTCGCCCGGGCTGTGGCCGGCGAGGCGGAGGTCCCGTTCTACGCGGTCACCGGCAGCAGTTTTGTGGAGATGTTCGTCGGTCTCGGCGCGTCCCGGGTCCGGGACTTGTTCGCCGATGCGCGGCGCAATGGTCCGGCCATCATCTTCATCGACGAGATCGACGCCATCGGTGGCCGTCGGGGGGTGAGCGGCTTCGGCGGGCACGACGAACGGGAGCAGACCCTCAACCAGTTGCTCGCGGAGATGGACGGCTTCACCCAGGGCGGTGCGGTCGTCGTCCTGGCGAACACCAACCGGCCGGAGATCCTCGATCCCGCGCTGCTGCGCGCCGGCCGGTTCGACCGGCAGGTGCAGGTTCCGTTGCCCGTGCTGGCGGAGCGGGCCCAGATCCTCGGCGTCCATACTCGCGACAAGGTGCTCACCGGGCACGTCGACCTGATGGACGTGGCGCGGGGTACGCCGGGCTTCAGCGGCGCCGACCTGGCGAACCTGGTGAACGAGGCGGCGCTGCGGGCCGCCCGGGACGGTCGCGGTGAACTGCGGCCGGCCGACTTCGAGGACGCGCGGGAACGGCTGATCCTCGGTCGTCGTGACGGTGCTGCGCTGCTTCCGGAGGAGCGGTTGCGGGTTGCTGTGCACGAGGCCGGCCATGCGTTGGTGGCGGCCTTGTCGCCGACCGCGGACCCGGTCTCGAAGATCACGATCCTCCCGACCGGTCTGGCGCTGGGCGCGACGCATCAGCTTCCGACCGACGAGCGCCGGCTGTACACCGAGCAGTATCTGCGGGAGTCGCTGGCGGTTCGGCTGGCCGGCCGCGCGGCCGAAGTCCTCGTGTTCGGGGAACCTTCGACCGGAGCGGCGGACGACCTCGCAGGGGCTACCGACCTCGCGCTGCGCATGGTCCGGGACTACGGCTTCTCGAAGGATCTCGGGCCGGTCGCTTATCCCACCGCGCGTTCGTCCGCTGACAGTGCCGAGGGTGGGGACAGGCCGTACGCCGAGGCGACCCAGCGGCACGTCGATCTGGAGGTGGCACGCGTACTCCGGGCCGCTGACGAGCAGGCCGATCTCTTGCTCGAACGCCATCGCGCATCACTCGACCGATTGAGCGAGCGGCTGCTGCAGGACGAGACAGTCGACGGTGCGGTCGTCTACGACATCGTCCGCAACCCACCGACACGGGTCGCCTGAAGGAGGAACCATGACGATCATCAAGCGCGGCCGAAGGGCGATCCGCTGGCTGCCGGTTCTACTGGCGATGCTCACGGTGGCCGGATGCGGTGGGTGGCCACCGGTCCAGGACCTTCCCGGAGGCGGCGTCGACGCCGAGTCGGGCCGGGTCGTCATCGACGACATCTGGGTCGACGGCCCACACGGTATCACCGCCGGGGGCAGCACGCCGTTGCGGTTGGCGATCACCAACGCGTCCCCGACCGCCGACACCCTGGTCGGTGTCTCGACCCCGCTCGCCGGCCGAGCCGTGCTCGAGCAGAACGGCCACCCGGTGGCGGGCATCGCCCTGCCGGCATCGGGTTTCGTCGACCTCGAGTGGCGGACCGGTGTCGAGCTCGAGGGTCTGCGTACGTCGCTCATCCCCGGCACGTATGTCCCGGTGACCCTGCGGTTCGCGCACGCAGCCCCGGTGACCGTGCGGGCAGCCGTCGGACCGCTCGCCGTACCCGAGCCGCAGAACCCTTCCACCTCGGCCTGACCTGGCCGTAGAGAGGAGCGAGATGAGTATCGCGGAAACGACAGCCACCGGCCCGGTGCGCAGTCTGGTGCCGGCCCGGCTGGATCGGTTGCCATGGTCGAAGTTCCACTGGCTGGTGGTCATCGGCCTGGGCGTCTCCTGGATCCTCGACGGGCTGGAGATCCAGATCGTGTCGCAGGCGGGTTACCAGACCACGCTCGGCCTCTCCGCCGGCGCGGTGGGCGCCGTCGGCTCGGTCTATCTGGCGGGACAGGTACTGGGCGCGCTGTTCTTCGGGCGGATCACCGACCGGCTCGGCCGCCGGAAGTTGTTCATGATCACGCTGGGCGTCTATCTGGTCGCGAGCGGGATCGGCGGGCTGTCGTTCAGTCTGTGGTTCCTGTTGGTCTTCCGGTTCATCGCCGGGATGGGGATCGGCGGTGAGTACACGGCGATCAACTCCGCGATCGACGAACTGATCCCGTCGCGTTACCGCGGCCGGGTCGACATCGCGGTGAACGGCACGTATTGGGGTGGCGCGGCGCTCGGTGCGGTGGCCAACCTGTACCTGCTGTCGGACCATCTTCCCACGAACCTGGGCTGGCGGATCGGCTTCTTCCTGGGACCGGTGATCGGCCTGGTCGTCATCTTCCTGCGCCGGACCCTCCCGGAGAGCCCGCGCTGGCTGATGACCCACGGACGGCAGGAGGCGGCGGAGCGCACGGTGGCGGAGATCGAACGCCGGGCAACGTCCCGGGGCGCCGAGCTCCCGCCGGTTCCGGAACGGCTGGCGCTGGAGATCACGCCCGTCGACCGGGTCTCCTACCTGAAGATCGCGAAGGTGTTCTTCCGCGACTATCCCTCGCGATCCTTCCTCGGCTTCTCGATGATGGTGACGCAGGCCTTCCTGTACAACGCGATCTTCTTCACCTACGCCCTGGTCCTGCAGCACTTCTACGGCGTACCGAAGGCACACACCAGCTACTACTTCTTCCCATTTGCCCTTGGCAACCTTCTCGGGCCGCTGCTGATCGGGCACCTGTTCGACACGATCGGCCGGCGCCGGATGATCCTGTTCACCTATGGCGTCTCGGGATTGTTGCTGCTGGCCTCGGCGTACTTGTTCCAGGCGGGACTGCTCAACGCCACCACGCAGACCGCCTTGTGGTGCGTGATCTTCTTCCTCGCCTCGGCCGGCGCCTCGTCGGCGTACCTGACCGTGAGCGAGATCTTCCCGCTGGAGCTGCGTGGCCAGGCGATCTCGTTCTTCTTCGCCATCTCGCAGGGCGCCGGCGGAGTGGTCGCGCCGTTCCTGTTCGGGCATCTGATCGGTACCGGCGACAGCGCGGTTCCGGACCGGAATCCGCTGACGTGGGGATACGTGATCGGAGCCGTGATCATGATCGCGGGTGGGGTCATCGCGTGGTTCTTCGGCGTCGATGCCGAGCGTCGGTCGCTCGAGGACATCGCCAGCCCCTTGTCGGCAACCACCAACCATCGGGAGGTCACGTCATGAGTGGATTCATCGTCGTAGCGGTCGATCCGGCGACAGGCTCGAAGGAGGCGCTGAGATGGGCCGCCGACGAGGCCAGGCTCCGTCAGGCACGCCTGCGCGCCGTGATGGCGTGGCGAGCCGCGCGGCCACCGGCTGCTCCCGCTGCCCGGCCTCCGGTGGCTCTGAGCCTCAGTCCCACGGACGCCCAGGCCGCTGCCGATGCGAAGCTCGCCAGGATGGTGGCCGACGCGCTCGGCCCCGGGAACGCAGCCTGCTGCCTCGCGGTGCACGGAGCGACGCTGCCGGTCTTGCTGACCGCCGCTCACGATGCCGACCTGCTCGTGCTCGACCCACCTCGCCCGACCGACATCACCCGCGCCAAGGCCAGCCTGCTCGCGCCCCAACTGGTGTTCCGGGTGCCCTGCCCAGTCGTTGTCATCCCACCCAGGACCGCGTAGGGCGGCTACCTCATCGGCGGTGCCGGCGTCTGATGATCAGGGCAACGGTCACGAGGACCATCGCGATCAGTACGCCGGACCAGCTGAGGTAGCGTTCGGCTCGCGCGTAGGCCGCACCGGCGAGGAATCCGACGCTGGCTACGGTGACGGCCCACAGTGTCCCGCCGGCCACGTTGTATGCGACGAAGCGCCGGTAGGGCAACCCGCTCGCGCCGGCGACTGAGGGGACCAGCGCCCTCAGTAGCGCCACTGAACGACCGAGCAGGACGGCGGGACCGCCGTACCTCTGGACGAACGCCTGCGCACGGTCCAGACGCTGCTTCGGCGCGCCGGTCGCACGAGAGAACAGGCGCGGTCCCAGCTTCGTGCCGACGGCATATCCGATGCTGTCGCCCAGGACCGCGCCGAGCGCCGCGGCCGCCATCACGGCGAGCAGTGGTACTCGGCTTTCGTGTGCGAAGACTCCGCCGAGCAGTACGGCGATCTCCGCCGGTATCACGACACCCAGCAGGGTCGAGGCCTCGAGCGCGGGCAATGCGAACACCACGAGGAGCAGGGCCCAGGGCGGTACTCTCGCCAGCTCGCGGAGCAGGCTGCTCATTCGGCGTCGGGATCTAGTCGGTAGCCCGCGCCGCGGACGGTGTGGATGGTGTCGCGACCGAACGGGCGGTCCACCTTGTCGCGGAGGTAGCGGATGTAGACGTCGACCACGTTCGATCCGCCGTCGTACGCGAAGTCCCAGACATGGTCGATCAGGTAGGTCCGGCTGAGTGCCTCGCCGGGTCTGCGCATCAGTTCCTGGAGGAGCGCGAACTCCTTCGGGGACAGTGCGACCTCGACGTCACCTCGCCGGACGATCCGAGACACCGGATCCAGGGTCAGATCGCCGGCCCGCAGGACGACGGGACGTTCCAGCGGTCCTCGCCGGGTGAGCGACCGAACCCGGGCGAACAGCTCCGCCAGTGCGAACGGCTTCGTGAGGTAGTCGTCGGCACCGGAGTCCAGGCCACGGACACGGTCCGCTACGGCGTCCCGCGCGGTCAGCATGAGTACGGGCGCCCACCGGCCTTCGGCCCGGATCCGGCGGCAGACCTCGAAGCCGTCCGGAGCGGGGATCATGGCGTCGAGCACCACCGCGTCGTAGTCGTTCTCGAGCGCATTCCACAGTGCGTCCGCCCCGTTGGCCGCGGCATCGACGGCGTACCCCTCCCGCTGCAGGCTGCGGACCAGCAAAGCGGCCATGCCGGGATCATCCTCCACCACGAGCAGCCGCATACCTGTCAGCGTAGAACTCGGTTGCCTCATGGCTGCGGCTCACCCGCCTCGTCGAGCGGCCGCACCGAGGTCTGCACCCGGGCGGTGAGCCGCGCGAGGTCACCACGCAGTCGCTCGACCTCGTCCCGGAGCTCCTCGATGGCAACAGCCGCCCGGCGGTCCGACTCCAGGGCGTACAGCGCGACTTCGGCTGCGGTGTCGTCGAGGCGGCTTGAGGTCATCAGCACGATGGACAGCGCCACCACCATGAGACCGGACAGGACGACGGTCATGCCGGTGGCGGCGTCGCGTCGTACGGTGAGCACTGTCCCCGCCCCGACCAGACCCGCGCCTACCGTGGCGGCGGTCCATGATCCGAGCAGCCCGCGCGCCAGGTCCGCGGCCCGTTCACGCCGGGTCAGCCCGTCGTGCGACCGGATCCCGGGGTGCAGACTCCAGGTCGGTTTGCGGCCGCGCAGTCGGGCTGGGCGAGGCGAGTGGGTGATGTCCGGGGTCACGGTGCCAGGATCGGGCCGAGAGGATGAGAGGACGGTGAAAGGGATGCGACTGCTGCCGCGCTCGTTGCGGGGTCGGGTGACCTTCGTGTTCACGGTCGGCGCGGCCGTCGTGCTCAGTCTGTGCCTGGCTATGTTGTACGTCGCCCTGGACAACCAACTGACGTCCGCTCTCGACGAGGACCTGTCGTCGCGCAGCTCCGACATCTCGGCCGCCTTGCGGGCGGGAGACAGCGGGGCGGTCGCCCGTGACCCGATGGCGCAGCTGTACGCATCCGATGGCGGCCAGCTGGCCGGCTCACCATCCCTGGGCGAGGGCAGACTGCTCAGCGCGGCGGACGGCAGGGACCTTCAGCGCGAGGTCGCTGAGACGCGATCGCTTTCGATCGGCGGCGAGGACGATCGGTCGAAGGTGCGGATCCTGCCGCGGCGGCTGGGATCGGGTGAGGTCCTGGTGGTCGGCGTCTCCGCGGAACCCTTGCAGGCCGCCCGCGAGCGCTTGGTGGCCGTCCTGCTCGTGGCCGCGCCGCTGCTCATCGGCCTTCTCGGCCTCGCCGGATGGCTGGTCGTCCGAGCCGCACTACGGCCGGTCGACATCCTGACCCGCGAGGCGGCCGCGATCTCGTCGGTCGAAACCGATCGCCGGCTGCCCGCCGTACCCGGCAATGACGAAATCGCCCGGCTCGCACGGACCCTCGACGGAATGCTCGGCCGGCTCCGGGTCGCCTTCGAGCGGGAGCGCGCGTTCGTCGACGACGCCAGCCACGAGTTGCGGACTCCGATCGCGGTGCTCCGGGGGGAGATCGAGCTCGCCTTGTCCGCACTCGGCGAACCGGCAGAGGTCGAGCGCTCGCTCGTCGCGGCGCTCGGCGAGACCGAACGACTGACCCGGCTCGCCGAGGACCTGCTGCTCCTCGCACGCGAGCGAGCCGGCTCTCTCGTCATCCGCCGTGAGCCGGTCGACCTGCTGGACCTGGCCGCCGGCGAGGCGCGGCGCCTTGGCCCGGTGCTCGGACCGCGGATCGAGGTTCTTGGCGAGACCGTGGTCGTCGACGGGGACCCCGATCGGCTCCGGCAGGTGCTGACCAACCTGCTGCACAACAGCGCCGCTGCCGGAGCCAGGACCGTCCACGTGCGGGCGACCAGCGATGCGACGGCCACGGCACTGGAGATCTCCGACGACGGACCCGGGTTCCCACCCGCCGTCATCGACTCAGCCTTCGAACGGTTCGTCCGCGGCGACAACGCCCGGACGCCGGGGTCGTCCGGGGCGGGTCTGGGTCTGGCGATCGTGCGCGCGGTGGTTGCCGCGCATGGTGGCACTGTCGAGGCACGCAACGGCGAGCCGCTTGGCGGCGCTGTGATCACCGCGCGACTACCGCTCGGTTGACCCGCGCTCCGATCGGCGGTCAGCGGACGCCGATGATGGTGAAGCGCTCGGCGGACTGGACGTGCCCACCGGTCGAGGTCAGGATCGTCAATGCAGGATCGGTGGAGACGAAACGTCGAATGCGTCAGTTTGAATGAGACTGCGCCAACTCAACTGAGACAGGACGACTTCGAATGGCCGCTGTTCATGGGGATGCAGTAAGGGGCCATCAGGACGCGTTGCACCTTACATAACGCCGGCTATCGGCGCAGTTGTGCACGCGGGCATCCGCACTACCTCAGCGGCGGCGCGAGCAGGACAGAGAAGTCTGCGGGACTCGTTTGCGGGACGGTGGGGGCAGTTCAGGCCGGCCGGGCTCGATTTGAGTGCCGACCGCAACTGTGACTCCCGACGGGGTGGCGTTGGCTTGCCGGTCGCTGCAGGCCTATGGACGCTTTGGGCTAGAGCGGGCGGAGTTCGGTGCCGGGGATCCAGCTGACGCGGCCGTCCTTGTCGCGGACGCGGCCGAGCCATTCACCGTTGTCGCGGATCCAGACGTCGAGTTCGCCGTTCTGCCACTGGGCGCGCTGGACCGGCTGGGCCGGGTCCACCTTGCGGATGGCGTCGGCCGGCCTGGGGCCGTGCGCGTCGTACTGGACGTCGAGATCGCTGGCTATCCGGTGGGCCTCCGTTTCGTCGTCGATGTCTGTTGCCCGCCACCCGTTGACCGCGCCGTCCCAGACGCCGAATCTGTTCGATCCGTCGTCGGCAGGTCGCACCGTGAACCGCCCAAGCATGCCTGAAGGATAGCGATAGTCGAACAGATGTTCTAGTCGCGTGCCTGGTGCGCTGAGAGTCGTGCTGGTGACTGACGCGAAGCGTCGGGCAGTAGACGAGGGGCTCGGCGTTGAGTGTGTATGAGGGGCGACGAAATGGAGGCAGAACCGCACGGCGAGGCCATGTGGATAACAGTCGTGGTTCCCGAAGGGGTGCCGGTTGTTTATCCACAGGCGGCTCGTGTGCTGTGTCGGATTGTTGTAGGACTGGCGCAGGTGGAGCGCGGATCCGAGGCCGGCTCCCGGGCGGAGGGTCAGGAGCTTGAGCGGCGACGAGCTGGGTGAGTGGACGGTTCTCGACGAGCTGCTGGGGTTGGAGGCGCTAGCCGACAAGCCCCTGGACGGTGGGGGAATCGGGAGGCTGGCGTTCTACGGCAGGTGCTCGACCGAGGACAACCAGGATCCGAAGACGTCGCTGGGATGGCAGATGGGGGAGGCTTCGCGGTTTGTGGAGCCGCTTGGTGGCGAGATCGTGGAGCAGTTCTTCGATATCGGGCAGTCGCGGTCGTTACCTTGGGAGCGGCGAGGCGAGGCCAGCCGGGTGTTGCAGGCATTGAAGGATCCCAATCGCGGCTGGGGCGGATTGGTGGTGGGGGAGGCGACGCGCTGCTGGTACAGCAATCAGTTCAGCTTGACGTGGCCGAAGTTCGATCGGTACGGCGTCTCCCTGTGGATACCGAGCTTGGGAGGGGCCTTCGATCCCGAGAACACCGTTCACGACATGGCGATGACAATCACCGGCGGCTTGTCGAAGTCGGAACGTCAGCACGTGCAGCGGCGCGTGCGGGCAGCGATGGCCGCGCAGGTGCTGGCCGATGGCAAGCACCAAGGCGGCCGGCCACCGTACGGTTACCGCGTTGTTGACGCGGGCCCACATCCGAACCCGCGGAAGGCCCAAGAGGGCTACCGATTGCGAGTGCTCGCCGTCGACGATCTCGCGGCGCCGATTGTTGAGCGGATCTTCGTCCTCTACCTCGATGGGCTCGGATTCAGGGCGATCGCAGAGAAGCTCAACTCGGAGCAGGTCCTGTGTCCGTCGGCGCATTCCCCAGGCCAGAACCCCCATCGCCGAGCCGATGGGTGGCAGGGATCCACCGTTCGCGCGATCCTCGAGAATCCCCGCTACACGGGCTTCGCGATCTATGGGCGGTGGCAGAAGGTTGAGGAACTGCTCGACCCTGACGACGTGGCCGCGGGACACATAGTGCGGTTCCGCAGGTCGCCGACATCGAAGGTCGTTCGATCCCGCGAGCCGGCCCATCCGGCGATCGTGTCGGTGAACGACTTCACCCGAGTCCAGTTGGAGATCCGCGCTCGACGCGGAGCCGACCGACGCGAGCAGACCTCGCGCCAGCGGACGCGGGTTCTCACGCCCCACACCTACCTGTTCAGAGGCCGCGTTCGATGCGCCATCTGCGGTCGCAAGATGGAGGGCGCGATACGCCGGAACACCGCGTTCTGTCGCTGTGCCGCACGGACCCTTGCCCCGGGATCGAGCGCCGCCCCGAGCCATCCGCCGACGGTGTATCTGCGGGAAGATCAACTGAGCAGCAAGGTTAACGATTGGATCGCGACGCTCTTCAGTCCTGAGCGCGTCGATGCCACCGTCGACGCGCTAGCGAGTGCGGCCAACGAAGGCAGCCCTGAGGAGCGTGCCGAGGCGGAGTTCCGGCGGAGATTCGCCGCAGCAGAGGCAGCGATGGTGCGGCTTCGCCGCGCGTTGGACGCGGGCTGGGATCCGGCCGAGCTGACCAGTCAGTACAACGCTGCAGCGGCTGAGAAGCGTGCGGCGGAGGCGGGCTTGGCGTCCATCGAGGCCCCGAAACGGCTGACGCCGAAGGAGATCCGAGCGGTGGTTGACCAACTGACCGATGTCGCTCGTGCGCTCGATCGGGCGAACCGCGACGACCTGGCCGAGTTGTACGAGGCGCTGCGACTGAGAGTCGAGTACGACCATCGAACGCGGGTGGCTGAAGTCTCAGTCACACCTGCCCCGCGTGTGGATAGTGTGTGTGTCCGAGGGGGGACTTGAACCCCCACGCCCCGTAAAGGGCACTAGCACCTCAAGCTAGCGCGTCTGCCTATTCCGCCACCCGGACGAGTGGTCTGGTCGCCGTAGCGACGCTGACCGGAGAACCTTAGCAAACTCCACAGGTGGAATTCACATCGGGGCGCGGAGGGGTGCCGGCGGGCTGACTTGGGGAGCTCTGGGGCGTAGTTTGAAATTCAAGCGGTGCCTGGGAGGAGGCCGGGATGAACAGGTGGAACGCGATGTCGTTCGAGGGTAAGGACGCCATCCTGGGGGTGGTCCGGCGGGAGGCGGGGGAGTTCTTCGAGCTGGTCGACAGCGACGAGGTGTGGGAGGCGCCGACCGGGGCCGGGCACTGGCAGGTGCGCGACGTGGTCGCGCATATCGCGGACACGACCGAGGCGTACTTCGTCGCGTTCGACGCGGCCCGGTCGCACACCGAGGTGCCGCCGGCGTACGGGCTGCCGGGGATGGCGGAGCGGGTCGACCGGCAGGCGCTGGCGCTGCGTGATGTGCCGAGAACCGAGCTGGTCGAGCGGTTGCGCGGCGACTTCGACAAGATCATGGAGATCTTTGACGCGCTGGGTCCGGAGGACTGGACCGGGCTGAACGTCCCGCACTTCTACATGGGTCCGTTGCCGGCGTTCTTCTTCCCGGCCTTCCAGTTGATGGACTACGGCGTCCACTCCTGGGACGTCCGGCAGGGGACCGGCCGGGCGCACGGGCTGACCGGCGAGGCGGCCGACCTGCTGGTCCCGTTCATGTTCGTGCTGTGGCAGTACACGACCAAGGTGCAGGAGCCCTGCGACCTCGGCATCCGGATCACCAGCGGCCCGAACGCCGGCGACACCCGGGTCCGGGTCGGTCCGGAGGGGATGACGTATGAGTCGGGCGATCCCGGCGACACTGTGATCGAGTTCGATCCCGGCAGCTTCGTGCTGACCGCGTTCGGGCGCAGCAACTCCGGCACGATCCGCGGCGAACGCGCCGTCGCGGACCGCTATCTCAACCTGTTCTTCCGTATCTGAGGGGACCCGCATGACCGATATCGACCTGCCCGCGATCGAAGCCGAGCGGGACCGGATCAGAACGACGTACCTGCAACCTGGCAAGGCCTCGTCCGCGCGGGGGCTGCACCATGTCGCGGTGCTGTGCGCGGACGTCGAGCGGACGGTCAGCTTCTACCAGGGCGTGCTCGAGTTCCCGCTCACCGAGATCGTCGGCAACCGCGACTACGAGGGCTCGAACCACTTCTTCTTCGACATCGGCAACGGCAACCTGCTGGCCTTCTTCGACTTCCCCGGCCTGGATCTCGGTCCGTACGCCGAGGTGCTCGGCGGACTGCATCACATGGCGATCTCGGTCGAGCCGGAGAAGTGGGACCGGCTGAAGAAGAACCTGGACGAGGCCGGCGTGGAGTACCTGGAGGAGAGCGGTACGTCGATCTACTTCCGCGACCCAGATGGCACGAGGGTGGAGCTGATCGCCGACCCACTGGGGGAGATGTACGGCCTAAAGGTCCTCTGACGCGAGCCGAGCGGTGAACCAGTCCCGAGCTAGTACGGCGACCTGCTCGAGCGTGCCCGGTTCGGAGAAGAGGTGGGTCGCGCCGGCGACGACCTGGAGGTCGGTGGCGCACTGCATCCGGCGGCGGGCCTGACGATTGAACTCGAGGACGTCGGCGTCCAGTTCGCCCACGATCAGCAGGGTCGGCGCAGTCACGTGCGGCAGCCGTTCTCCGGCCAGGTCGACCCGTCCTCCGCGGGACACCACCGCCCGCACCTCGTCCGTGCCGCTGCCCGCGGTCCATAACGCAGCGGCCCCGCCGGTACTCGCGCCGAAGTACCCGATCGGCAGGTCACCGTGACGATCAGCCATCCAGCGATGGGCGGCTGCCAGTCGATCGGCCAGCAGCGGGATGTCGAAGACGTTCCGGCGATCCGCGGCCTCCTCGGGCGAGAGGAGATCGAACAACAAGGTGGCGAGACCCGCGTCGTTGAGGACGTGGGCGACGTACTGGTTCCGAGGGCTGTGCCGGCTGCTGTCGCTGCCGTGGGCGAAGATCACCAGACCGTTCGCCGGTGCGGGCACCGTCAGGTCACCGGGCAGGGTCACCCCGCCGGATTCGATCGTGACGTGCTCGGGCATCAGCCCGGTGCCGATCCGTCCGATGAGCCGGCCGGATGTTCGACCAGTGCGATCACTCGGGTGGTGATGAAGCGGGCGGTGCGGACCGGAGTGCCGCTGCGGGTGACCTCGACGACCTCGGTCAGGTTACGGGTGGTGTTGATCTCGACCCGGCGGCCGGCTTTGGTCGCGGTGATCTCGTACGTCGACACGCCACTGCCCGTGTCGACGACGATCTCTACCCGGTCGCCTTTCACACCTTTCAAATACCCGGCTGATCCGATGTCATTCGGGAGTGAGGGAGGATGGGGCCCATGACTACTCCGACGCCTAGCGACCGTCCGTCGTACACGCCCGACGCCGAGGTGGTGGAGCTCTGTAGTGAGCTGATCCGGATCGACACCACGAACTACGGCAACGGCAAGAGCAACGGTGAGCGGGTCGCCGCGGAGTACGTCGCGGCGAAGCTGGACGAGGTCGGGATCGAGTCCACCATCTACGAGTCGGAGCCGGGCCGGGCGACGTTGGTCGCGCACTGGGAGGGTGAGGACCAGTCGGCCGACCCGCTGCTGGTGCACGGCCACCTGGACGTCGTACCGGCCGATCCGAAGGACTGGAAGGTGGACCCGTTCGCCGGGGAGATCTTCGACGGGTGCGTGTGGGGCCGCGGCGCGGTCGACATGAAGGACTTCGACGCGATGGTGCTGTCGGTGGTCCGGGCGCGGCAGCGGGCGGGAGTGAAGCCGCGGCGGCCGGTTCGGCTGGTGTTCACCGCGGACGAGGAAGCTGGCGGCGTGTACGGCGCCCAGTGGCTGATCAACAACCACCCGGACACTGTTGCCGACTGCACCGAAGGGATCGGCGAGGTCGGCGGGTTCTCGGTCACGGTGAAGGACGACCTGCGGCTGTACCTGATCGAGACCGCCGAGAAGGGCATGAGCTGGATGCGGCTCAAGGCTCGCGGTACGGCGGGCCACGGGTCGATGGTGAACAACGACAACGCGGTTACCAACCTGGTTGAGGCGGTGACCCGGATCGGCGGGCACGAGTGGCCGCTGCGGCTCACCCCGACGGTCCGGGAGTTCCTGAAGACGCTGGAGGACGTGCTCGAGGTCGAGCTCGACCCGGAGGACATGACCGAGACGCTGTCGAAGCTCGGCAGCTTCAGCCGGATGTTCGGCGCCACCATCCGGAACACGGCCAACCCGACGATGCTGAACGCCGGCTACAAGGTCAACGTGATCCCGGGGGACGCCGAGGCGCACATCGACGGCCGGTTCCTGCCCGGGTACGAGGACGAGTTCTTCGCCACCATCGACGAGTTGATCGGCGACAAGGTACGGCGTGAGACCGTGGTCGAGGACATCGCGCTGGAGACCGAGTTCAGCGGCGGCCTGGTCGAGGCGATGAAGGCATGCCTGGCCGCAGAGGACCCGCAGAGCCGGACCGCGCCGCTGCTCATGTCGGGCGGTACGGACGCCAAGTCGTGGAGCAAGCTCGGGATTCGCTGCTTCGGGTTCGTGCCGTTGCAGCTGCCGCCGGACCTGGACTTCATGGGCATGTTCCACGGCATCGACGAGCGCGTCCCGACCAGCGCGCTGGAGTTCGGCTCGCGGGTGCTGGACCGCTTCCTCGACGAGGCCTGATCAGTCTCGACGAGGCCTGATCGGTCTCGACGACTCCCGATCCGGTCTCGACGACGCCTGATTCGGTACGGCGTTACGTCGTCCGAAGAATGTCGAAGGCGTGGCGCCGGTGCTCGGTGAACAAGGTGTTGGCGCGGTCCGCGTCGCGGGCGCGGAGTGCGGCGACCAGCTCGCGATGCTCGGCCGGGATGTGGGCCAGGTAGCCGTCGGTGCTGGTCCGGATCCGGGTCAGCAGGAACAGGTGCACCTGGGAGCGGATCGCCTGCCACGCCTCTTCCAGCCGGCGGTGTCCGGCTGCGGCGTAGATGGCGTCGTGGAAGGCGATGTCGCTGCTCGCCATCTCGTGCGCGTCGCCGGCCTGGGTCATCTGGTCGACCGCATCGTCGATCAGTGCCAGCTCCTCGTCGGTCGCGTGGGCGACCACCTCGGTCACGGCGAGCTGCTCGAGCGCCGCGCGGAGGCTGTCCAGCTCGGTCAGATCCTGCTCGGTGAGAGTCGTCACGGTGGCGCCGCGGTGCCAGGCGCTGCGGACGAGTCCCTCGCGCTCGAGTCGTAGCAGCGCCTCGCGCACCGGACCGCGGCTGACGTCGAGCGCGGCGGACAATTCGAGCTCCCGCAGTTGCGCGCCGGGTGGGTAGCTGCCGTCGAAGATCGCCGCCCGGATCCGGTCCGCGACCTCGTCGGCCAGTCCTCGACGCCTTGCTGGAACCAGCCGGTTCGGAGAGCTCATGTCCGAATGTTAACATTCAGACATTGTTCGGTGAGGAAGGATCATCCATGGATATCCCGCGGTTCCATCTGGCTGTGCCGGTCGACGATCTGGCCGCCGCACGGCAGTTCTACGGCGAGGTGCTCGGCCTGGAGCAGGGCCGCAGCGCCGACACCTGGATCGACTGGAACCTGCAGGGTCACCAGTTCGTCACCCACGTCGCGCCGGAGCGGGTCGAGCGGATCCACAACCCGGTCGACGGGCACGACGTACCGGTGCCGCACTTCGGCCTGATCCTGTCCGTGCCCGAGTTCCAGAAGCTGGCCGATCGGCTGCGGGCGGCGAAGACCGAGTTCGTGATCGAGCCGTACGTCCGGTTCGAGGGTCAGACCGGCGAGCAGTGGACAATGTTCCTGCTCGACCCGGCCGGGAACGCGATGGAGTTCAAGGCCTTCGCCGACGACGCGCAGGTCTTCGCGGTCTGACGATGCGGTCAGCCGCGCAACCGGGACGGTCGGTGGGTGGTCTCCTCGATGTCCTGAGCCGCAGCGAGCACCAGGCGGTGGGACAGCTCTGACAGTGCCCGCGCGGCGGCGAGTTCGTCGCCGATCTGTGGCACCTCGACATCGTTCGGGTGCCGGTACGCCGTACCGCGGCCGGCAATCTGTTCTCCGTCGGTCCGCAGCCGGGCCTCGGCATGCGTGGTCCGCTCGTCCTCGACCTCGTCGATCATGATGTCGACCGTCCATTGGCGCACCGTCATCGCACTCACCCCATCTGGTTGCACCTCTAATGTCGAGCGTCGTACCGGAAGCGCTGACTCACAAGAGGTTGAGGGTGGTGCGGAGGTTGGGGAGGTGGTGGATGAGGGGTTTGGGCGGCGTAGCGGTGGTGACGAGGGAGAGCGTGAGGCGGTAGCGGAAGGGGGCGGGGGTGAGGCGCTCGCCCGGGCGGAGCTCGGCGGCGAGGGCGCTGCGGGGGATCAGGGCGAGTTGGGTACGGCGGCGGGCCATGGCGATCGTGGTGCTCAGGGTCACGCCGCGGCGGGGGACGGCGCCGAGGGCGACCAGGCGGGCGTGGATCTCCTCGGCGCCGCGGTCGTAGGTGGAGAACGGGATCGGGCGATCCTTCAACGGCTGTTTGCCGCGGCCGGGTGGGGTCGCGCCGGGTGGGACGAACAGGACGAGTTCGTCGCGGCCGACCCGGCGGGCGATGGTGCCGCGGGGCAGTGTCATCTGGTCGGCGATGGCGATGAACGCGGCGTCCATCGTGCCCTCGGCGATCCGTTCGACCAGGAAGTGGCCGTGGTCGACCTGCTGCTGGATGTCCAGGTCCGGTAGGTCCGCGTCGAGGACCGGGAACAGGATGGGCGCCAGGCTGGCGAAGGTGCCGATCACCAACCGGTGACCCGCGGCGGCCTCGCGGGTGGCGGCGTACACGTCCTCGAGGTGGCCGAGGATGTGGTCGGCGCGGCGGCCGAGCTCAGCGCCGGCCGGGGTGGGGCGGGCGCCGCGGGTGTCGCGTTCGAACAGCTTGGTGCCGCACATCCGCTCGAGCCGGGCCAGTCGCTGTGATGCCGACGGTTGCGAGATGCGTAGTTCACGGGCCGCGGTGCCGACCGCGCCGGTCCGGGTGATCGCCTGTACCAGCCGCAGGTCGTCGACCGATGGTAATGAGGCCATAGGTCCAGCCTATGGCAACCACCAAGCATCGGCCGGGTACCCGGACTGCTTGATAACTCTAAGAATCAAAGGCATGAGAGCCCGGAGCGAAGCGCTCGCACTGCTGGCGGGTAGCGGTGTGGCGGACCTGGCCCTCCGGATGACGCAGGTAGCGTTGCCGCTGGTGATCCTCCACGAGACCGGTTCCATCGCTGCTACCGGGCTGGTCGGCGGTGCGTCCGGCGTACCGGTGCTGCTGTCGCCGTGGTGGGCCAGGAGGGCGCGGCAGTGGGTGGACTCGGGTCCACGGCTCGCTGTGGTTGCAGCCATCCAGGCACTGGCCCTGGCCGCCGTGCCGGTCGCAGCCACGCTAGGACTCCTCACACCCGAGTTGCTCGTCGTCAGCGGTCTACTGCTCGGGTGTGGCGAAGCTCTGTCCACACCAGGACGGTCAGCGCTCTTGGCTGACACCGGAGACCGGTGGGGTGAGGGCAAGGCCGTCGTACTGCTCACCTGGCAGGACGGACTCCGCAGGATCGGGATGATGGTCGGACCGTTCATCGGAGCCTTTGCGGTGTCGACAGGATTGACCAACGGCCTGCTGTGGGTGGAGGCGGTCGCTGTTGTGGCAGCAGGGCTCCTGGCTTGCAGTGTGAAGGCAGAGCGCGCTCCTGCAGGCGCAGCGACCCCTTCGATCCGTGCCAGCCTGAGAGGCCGTCCCGACGTGCTCTACGGCTGGATAGTCCGTGGGACCGGCTGCGTGACCTGGTTCGCCTTCACGCTCGGCCTGTCGGTGATCGGTGCGCAGCGCGGTGAGCCCGGTGTCTACCTGGCTGCCGGCATGACTGGGTACGGCGTCGGTTCCGTCATCGGTACGGCGATCTCGTTGGCCGTCGTACGTCGTCTTCCGCCAGTACCGCTGGCCGCGATGGCCTGGGCCTTCATGGGTTTGTGCTGGACCGCCATGGGGTTGTGGACGCACCCGGCGTTCATCGCGCTGATGGGCGGTCTTTCGGGCACGACCGTCGTCCTCGGGATCGCCGCGATCTCTGTCCTGATCACGCGATCCTCAGCCGGCGCCGAGCGGCGGGCGCTGCTGTCCGGGCAGACCGTGGTCGTCAACGCGGGGAGTTCCGCCGGAATGCTGGCCGGTGGACCCATCATCGCGGCGGCCGGAGCCGAGCACGCCCTGGTCGGCGCCGGGTTGCTCACCACGCTCGTCGCGCTGGTAATCCTGGTGAAAGCCAGACCGCTGCAGTGCGACACTGCGGATCATGTCCGAGATCGTGATCACCACACTGGCCGAGCGGCCTGAGGTCACCGGCTGGCTGGGTGACTTCTGGAACGTCTGGCCGCAGTTCATGTTGCAGGACCTGGTCGCCGACGCGCTGATCGGCCAGGTGGCGCAGGAGTTCGCGGACCAGTGCCTGATCGCGACCGAGGACGGCGAACTGGTCGCCCACTCGCGCAGCATCCCGTTCGCGTTCCCGCTCGAGGACCGGACCGAACTGCCGTCGCGCGGCTGGGACCAGGTGCTGCAGTGGGGGTTCGAGGATCTCCGCTTCGAGCGGGAGACGAACGTGTCCAGCGCCCTGGAGATCGTGATCAAGCCGACGCACCTCGGCCGCGGACTGTCCTACCGGATGCTGCAGGCGATGCGCGACGCGGTGAAGGCGAAGGGCCACACCACCCTCTACGCCCCGGTCCGGCCGAACGGGAAGACCGACGCCCGGATGCCGATGACGCAGTACGTCGAACAGGTCCGCGAGGACGGTCTGCCGACCGACCCGTGGTTGCGCGTCCACGTGAAGGCCGGCGGCAAGATCCTGAAGGTCGCCACGACCTCGATGCTGATCGCCGGCTCCCTGGCCGAATGGCGCACCTGGACCGGCCTCCCGTTCGACCGCACCGGCGAGGTCATCGTCCCCAAGGCCCTGGTCCCCGTCCTCGCCGACGTCGACCACGACCGAGCGATCTACGCCGAGCCCAACGTCTGGATCCAGCACGACCTCTGAAACCCCAACTAGTTGGGGTGCCGGGGAGGGCGTACAGCTCGGAGTATCAGTGGCATGAGTACTACGGAAAGCAACAAGGCCACTGTCCGCGACCTGATCGACGGGCTGTTCACGAAAGGGGACCTCGGCGCGGTCGACACCTACTTCGCCGAGGACTTCGTCAATCATGATCCGCCGTTCGGGGTTGCGGCGGATCGCGAAGGGATGCGTGCTGCCGGGGCGATGATGCGGGCGGCGTTCCCGGACTGGCACAGCGAGCTGCACGAGTTGGTTGCCGAGGGCGACATCGTGGTCGAGCGGTTCACCGCCAGTGGGACGCAGCGCGGTGAGGTGATGGGGGTCGCGCCGACCGGGAAGACGGTGAGTCTGCCCGGGATCAACATCTTCCGGCTGCGGGACGGTCTGGTGGTGGAACGCTGGGGCCGGCTGGACGAGCTCGGGTTCCTCCGGCAGCTAGGCCGCGTACCGGATCAGCCGTAGCATCGCGATCATGGGGGCGGCGGATCGCCTGGAAGTGCTGATCCAGCGGTGCTACGCGGGGCTGGACGCCGATCAGCTGCGGTCCGAGACGCTGACCCGGCTGAAGAAGCTGATGACCGTCGACGCGGCGTTCTTCGCGACGGTGGATCCGGCCACGATCCTGTTCACCTCCGCGAGTGCGGACGATCCGCTCGGTGACGTGACTGAGCAGTTCCTCCACAACGAGTTCGGTGCGGACGACGTGAACAAGTTCGCCACTCTCGCCGCCGCACCCGACCCAGTGAACTCGCTCGGCCACGCGACGAAGGGGGAGTGGCCGAGCAGCGCCCGGTACGTCGAAGTGATGCGGCCACTCGGCCTTGGCGACGAGCTCCGGGCCGCCCTGCTGTCGAACGGCCGCTGCTGGGGCGTCATCTGCCTGCACCGGGAGAACGCCACGACTGGCTTCTCGGAGCAGGAGCTTCAGCTGGTACGACGGCTTGGACCGCATCTCGCGGAGGGGCTACGACGAGGCCTGCTCGGCGGCTCGATAGCGCCTGTTGATGTCGGCCCAGGAGTCGTGGTCCTCGACAAAGCACAGCAGGTCGTGACGGTGAGTGCCGAAGCCGAGCACTGGATGGCCGAGCTGGAGCCGGAGCGGCGGACTGAGTTGCCGGTTGCCATCAGAGCGGTGGCGGCGCAGCTCACCCGCGTCCACGAGCTGCCGACAGCTCCGGTGCTGAAGGTGCGGACGCCACACGGTCGGTGGCTCGCGCTCCATGCGTCGACACTGCGAGGAGCCGAAGGGCAGCGGACGGCGGTTGTCATCGAGCCGGCCACGGCGGCGCAGCTCGGGTCGTTCCTGCTTGACCTACACGGGCTGACAGCGGCTCAGCAGCGCGTCACCGAGCTCCTGCTGAAGGGCTACTCGACCCGGCAGATCGTCGACCGGTTGTGCCTGTCCCCGCACACGGTGCAGGAACACGTCCGGGCGGCCTTCGACAAGGTGGGCGTCGGCAGTCGTCGTGAACTGGTGACGGCCTTGCTCACAGGGTCCGCATCACCCGGATGATCCGGCGCCGGAGCCAGACCCGTCGCGTCCCGTCCGGGTAGCGACGGAGCCGGGCCAGTTCCCAGCCGCCGTACTCGGCGTGCTCCGTCAGCAACCGGCGGACGGCGCCGCGCGACTCCGTCCTGGACACCTCGAACTGTTGCAGTTCGTATTCGGCCATCCGCACCTCCAGTACCGCTCTACGACACGTCCTCCAGCGCTGCGACGATCGCGGGCGGGAGAGTGAGCTCCTCCACACCCAGGACCGACTTGAGCTGCATCGCCGTCCGGGCTCCGACGATCGCCGCCGACACCCCCGGCCGGTCCCGCACCCAGGTGAGCGCCACCTCGAGCGGTGTCCAGCCGAGCCCGTCGGCGGCTCGTGCGACTGCCTCCACGATGCCCGAACCGCGGCCGTCGAGGTAGGGGTCGACGAATCTGGACAGATGCTGAGATGCCGCCCGGGAGTCCGCCGGGATACCGGTGCGGTACTTCCCAGTCAACACACCGCGGCCAAGCGGCGACCACGCCAGCACCCCGATCCCCAGCCCGCCGGCCGCCCGGATCGCGTCCGCCTCGGCGTCCCGGGCGAGCAGCGAGTACTCCACCTGGTTCGACACCGGGACCGCACGACCGGGCCACGCCTGCTGCCAGGTGACGGCCCGGGCCGACTTCCAGCCCGCGTAGTTCGAGACACCGACATACCGGACCTTGCCCGAGTTCACCGCGTGGTCGAGCGCTGACAGCGTCTCTTCCAGCGGTACGTCGTCCGACCAGGTGTGCAGCTGCCACAGGTCGATGTAGTCGACGTTCAGCCGGCGCAGCGAGCCCTCCAGATCGCGCAGCAGGGCACCGCGGGAGGTGTCGGTGATCCGCTCGCCCCGGCGGACGCTGAAGCCCGCCTTGGTCGCGATCACCAGGTCGTCGCGGTCCACCACGTCACCGAGGAGCGAGCCGATCAATCGCTCGCTGTCACCATCGCCGTACGCCGCCGCAGTGTCGATCAGCGTGCCACCGGCGGCCACGAACGCGGCGAGCTGCTCGCGCGCCTCGTGCTCGTCGGTGTCACGCCCCCAGGACATGGTGCCGAGGCCGAGACGGCTCACCGCCAGTCCACTGTGACCGAGATAGCGCTGCTGCATGAGCCGAGCCTATTGGCCGCCACCGACAACGGCTCGTTAGGCTCGCCTGTCATGCGACTCGGACTCAACATCGGCTTCGTCTTCGGTGGCGACGACCACTTGAATCATCTGAGGCTGGTGAAGGAGGCCGAAGCACTCGGTTTCTCGGTCACCTGGGCCGCGGAGGCGTACGGCTCGGACGCCGCCACGCTGCTGACCTGGATCGCCGCCCAGACCTCGACCATCGACGTCGGTGCCGCGGTGTTCCAGATCCCGGCCCGGACCCCGGCGATGACCGCGATGACCGCGGCGACCATCGACCAACTGTCCGGCGGCCGGTTCCGGCTCGGCCTCGGCGTGTCCGGACCGCAGGTGTCCGAGGGCTGGCACGGCGTACGGTTCGACAAACCGCTGGCCCGCACCCGGGAGTACGTCGCCATCGTGAACGCGGCGATGCGACGTGAGACGGTGGTCTTCGAGGGCGAGCACTTCACGCTGCCGCTGCCCGACGGCCCGGGCAAGCCGCTGAAGCTGTCCATCCACCCGCTCCGCGACCATGTACCGGTGTACCTGGCCGCGGTCGGCCCGAAGAACCTCGAGCTGGCCGGCGAGATCGCCGATGGCTGGCTCGGCATCCTGAACGACCCCGCCTATCTGGGAGAGCAGTTGAAACACATCGCGACGGGCCGCCAGAAATCGGCACAAGCCCGTCAGGAGGGACTCGACGGCTTCGACGTCGTCGCGTCCGTGCCGGTGATGACCGGCGACGACCTGCAGGCCGCGGCCGACCCGATCCGCGGGTACGCCGCGCTCTACATCGGCGGTATGGGCAGCCGGGAGAAGAACTTCTACAACGCCCTGGCCGTCCGGATGGGGTTCGCCGAGGAGGCCAAGCGGATCCAGGACCTGTACCTGGGCAAGCAGCACCGCGACGCGATGGCCGCCGTACCGCACGGGTTCATCGACTCGATCTCGCTGCTCGGCGGCAAGGAGCGGATGGCCGAGAAGCTCACCGCGTACGCCGAGGCCGGGGCGACCACGGTCGCACTGACCCCGTTCGCGTCGACGGTGGAGCAGCGGATCGCCGACCTGCACACCGTCGCCGAGGCGCTCGAGCTCGCCGGGGTCGGTGACTGAACCTCCATGACCATCTGGGACGCCATCATCCTCGGCATCGTCGAGGGGCTCACCGAATTCCTCCCGGTGTCCAGCACCGGGCACCTCACCATCGCGTCGAAGATGCTCGGCTACCAGATCGACGAGCCGAGCATCACCGCGTTCACCGCGGTGATCCAGTTCGGCGCGATCGCGGCCGTGGTGCTGTTCATGTGGAAGGACATCAGCCGGTACGCCGTCGCCTGGTTCAAGGGGATCCGGCACCCCGAGTACCGGGGTGAGTTCGATCACCGGATGGGCTGGTTCGTGATCGTCGGCTCGCTGCCGATCTGCATCGTCGGATACCTCGGCCGGGACATCATCTCCGGTCCGCTGCGCAGCATGTGGTGGGTCGCCGCGTCGCTGATCGGCTGGTCGTTCGTGATGATCGGGGCGGAGCGGCTGGGCAGCAAGAGCCGGCCGCTGACCAGGATCACCCTGATCGACGCGATCGTCATGGGCATCGTCCAGTGCCTGGCGCTGATCCCCGGGGTCTCGCGCTCGGGTGCGACCATCTCGGGCGGCCTGTTCTGCGGACTCGACCGGGTCGCGGCGACGAAGATGGCCTTCCTGCTCGGCATTCCGGCGCTGGTCGGGGCCGCGGTGTTCGAGCTCCCGCACGCCCTCGACGGTGACGTCGGGCTGGTGCCGGTGCTGGTCGGGACCGTGGTCAGCTTCGTGGTCGCCTACGCGTCGGTGGCCTGGCTGCTGAAGTTCGTCGCCAAGCACACCATCGAGGTGTTCGCGTTCTACCGGATCCTGGTCGGCATCGTCATCATCATCCTGCTGGCCACCAGCACGATCACCGCGACCTAGAGCCAGCCGACCTTCCGGAAGAAGCGGTACATGGTGACGCAGGCGACCGCCATCACGAGCAGGATGGCGTAGTACCCGAAGTGCCAGCGCAGCTCTGGCATGTTGTCGAAGTTCATCCCGTAGATCCCGGCCACCATGGTCGGGACCGCGGCGATGGCGACCCAGGCCGAGATCCGGCGCATGTCGTCGTTCTGCTGCACCGAGACGCGGGCCAGGTGTGCGCCCAGGGCCGAGCTGAGCAGCGTGTCGAGGGACTCGGTCTGGTCCGAGACGCGGCTGACGTGGTCGGCGACGTCGCGGAAGAACGGCGCGGCCGTCGGGCTGATCCCCGGTACGCCGTGCGCGAACTGCTCCATCGGTTCGCGCAGCGGTGCGATCGCGCGGCGCATCTCGAGTACCTCGCGCTTGAGCTTGTAGATCCGCTCGGCGTCGCTGGTGCGCTCGGGGGAGAACACCGACGACTCGACCTCGTCGACGTCGATCTCGACCTGCTCGGCGACGTCCTCGTACGCGTCGACCACCGAGTCGCAGATCGCCCACAGGACGGCGGCCGGCCCGTGACCGAGTATCGAGGCCCGCTCCTCGAGCTCCTGCCGGGCGGTGGCCAGTTCACCGCCTTCGCCGTGCCGGACGGTGACGACGTACCGGGGACCGACGAAGACGCTCAGCTGGCCGGTCTCCACGGCGTCGCCCTCGTCGACGTACCAGAGGGTGCGCAGTACGACGACGATCGCATCGCCGAAGCGCTCGACCTTGGGGCGCTGGTGGGCCTTGAGGGCGTCCTCGACGGCGAGCTCGTGCAGACCGAACAGCCGCTGGACCCGGCGCATCTCGGCGTCCGACGGCTCGTGCAGGCCGACCCAGCCGAAGCAGCGGCCGTCGTCGTCGATGGCCTGGGCAACGGTCTCGGGATCCCTGGGCAGGTCCTGCCGCTCGCCCTCGGCGTACACGCCGCAGTCCACGATCACCACTCCATCATGGCAGGCAGGACTTGCCCCGACCGGATAACGTGCAGGGCATGCCCACGGTGATTCTGGTCCGCCACGGCCGCAGCGCCGCGAACACGTCCGGCACCTTGGCCGGCCGCACCCCGGGGGTGAAGCTGGACGAGACCGGCGTGCACCAGGCCGAGGCGGTCGCGCAACGGCTGGCCGAGTTGCCGCTGGCCGCGATCGTCACCTCGCCGCTGGAGCGCTGCAAGCAGACCGCCGCCGCGATCGCGAAGCACCACGAAGCGTT
Source organism: Kribbella steppae (assembly GCF_004342025.1). Classification (GTDB taxonomy): domain Bacteria; phylum Actinomycetota; class Actinomycetes; order Propionibacteriales; family Kribbellaceae; genus Kribbella; species Kribbella steppae. The sequence goes on from NZ_SLWN01000006.1 coordinate 105,145, forward strand.
GCGTCCGGCAACGGATCGGCGCCTGACCGAGTGCGGATACGGCGACTGGACCGGGCAGAAGATCGCCACCCTGGCCAAGGACCCGCTCTGGGCGGTGGTCCAACAGCACCCGTCGGCCGTGACGTTCCCGAACGGGGAGTCGATGCGGGCGATGCAGCAACGCGCGGTGGACGCGGTCCGCGCGCATGACGCCGCGCTGGCGAAGAGCCACGGGGACGGCGCGCTGTGGGTGGCGGTGTCGCACGGCGACGTGATCAAGGCGATCGTCGCGGATGCGCTCGCACAGCACCTGGACACGTTCCAGCGGATCGTGGTGGACACCGCGTCGACCACGATCATCACCTACACCGCGACCCGCCCGTTCCTGGTCCGGCTGAACGACTCCGGCAGCGAGCTAGCCTCCTTGATCCCGAAGCCCCAGCCGAAGACCAGAAGGACCAAGAAGCAGTCCTCGGACGCAGTGGTCGGCGGACGGTAATAGGGTCTAGCCATGGCGCGAGTTGTGCATTCCTACGACGACCCGGATCGGTTCGTCGCCGGCACCGTGGGGGAACCCGGTGCGAGGACGTTCTTCCTGCAGGCGCGGGCCGGCGCCCGCTTGACCTCAGTGGCCTGTGAGAAGGAACAGGTGATGGCGCTCGCAGAGCGGCTGGACGTGATGCTGGACGAGGTGGCCCGGCGGTTCGACCGGGATCCGGTGACGCCGGCGGGGGTCGACGACACCGATCCGCTGGAGCAGCCGATCGAGGAGGAGTTCCGGGCCGGCACCATGACGCTGGCCTGGGAGGCCGACGCCGAGCGGGTAGTGATCGAGGTGTTCGCGGTCGTCACCGGCGAGCAGGCCGAGCTGGAGGAGACCGACCCGGTCACGGCCGCGATGGAGTCCGACGACGCCGAGGTGTTCATCGTCCGGATCAGCGAGGAGCAGGCCCGCGCGTTCGCCCGCCGGGCCGTCGCGCTGGTCGCGTCCGGCCGCCCGAGCTGCCCGTTCTGCGGCCGGCCGATCGACGCGGAAGGACACATCTGCCCGCGCGCCAACGGCTACCGCAGGCACCTGCCGGAATGAACGACCTGCTCGCCCAGGGAGAGCTGTCCCTGCACGGCCGGCTGGTGGCCGCGTCGAACGGCACGTTCCAGGGCTCGGTGAGCCGCGACGGCGAGTCCGCGACGGTGGTCTACAAACCGGTCCAGGGGGAGCGCCCGCTGTGGGACTTCCCCGACGGCACGCTGGCCCAGCGCGAGTACGCGGCGTACGTCGTGTCCGAGGCGCTCGGGTGGTCGCTGGTGCCGCCGACGTTGCTGCGGGACGGGCCGCTCGGCGAGGGCATGGTGCAGCTGTGGATCGACGAGGCCGAGCTCGGGCCGGGGGACACCGAGCTGGTCGACATCGTTCCGCAGGGACGGGTGCCGGCCGGGTGGATCGGCGTACTCGATGCGCTCGACGGCCGGCACAACCCGGTGACGCTGGTGCACGCGGACACCGTGGACTTGCGGCGGATGGCCGTATTCGATGCCGTGGTCAACAATGCCGACCGCAAGGGCGGGCACGTCCTCAACCCGGGCGACGGGCGGGTGTTCGGCGTCGACCACGGTGTCACCTTCAACGCCGACGACAAGCTGCGGACCGTCCTGTGGGGTTGGGCCGGCGAACCGATCCCGGCTGAGCTGCTGGACGACGTACGCAAACTCGCCGACCAACTCGCCGGCGGCCTCGGCCAGCAACTGTGTGAGCTGATCACCGCGGTGGAGCTGACGGCGACCCGCGAGCGGTGTGCGACGCTGCTGAAGACCGGGTCGTATCCGTTGCCCAGTGACGACTGGCCGGCCATTCCCTGGCCCGCTTTCTAGCCGTCGTCAAGCCGTCTCGGGAAGCGGGATGCCAGCCGTGTCGCGCCGGGGAAATCCGGGCTGACATAAGCTCCTGGACATGCAGGCGTGGACGAAACCAGACATCCCGGTCGTGCCGGGTCCGGCCCGGCGACTGCGCCTCTACGACACCGCCTCGGGCGGCCCGGTGGAGGTTCCGCCGGCCGACGGCGGCCCGGCGCGGATGTATGTGTGCGGCATCACGCCGTACGACGCGACGCACATGGGCCATGCGGCGACGTACGTCACGTTCGACCTGATCAACCGGCTCTGGCGGGACGCCGGGTACGACGTCGACTACACGCAGAACATCACCGACGTCGACGACCCGCTGCTCGAGCGGGCCACCGCGACCGGGGTCGACTGGACCGACCTGGCCGAGGAGGAAATCCAGCTGTTCCGCGACGACATGACCGCGCTGCGGGTGATCCCGCCGCAGAACTACGTCGGCGTGGTCGAGTCGATCGACCTGGTGGCAAGCTCGGTCGAGGACCTGCAGCGTGTGGGCGCCGTCTACTCGGTGGACGGCGATCTGTACTTCGCGGTGAAGGCGGATCCGTCCTTCGGAAATGTGTCCGGGTACGACCGCGACACCATGCGCGAGCTGTTCGCCGAGCGCGGAGGGGACCCGGATCGCCCGGGCAAGCAGGACCCGCTGGACAGCCTGGTGTGGCGGCACGAGCGGCCGGGTGAACCTGCCTGGGACTCGTCGCTCGGTCGCGGCCGGCCGGGCTGGCACGTCGAGTGCTCGGCGATCGCGTTGGAACACCTCGGGATGACGTTCGACGTCCAGGGCGGTGGGTCGGACCTGATCTTCCCGCACCACGAGATGTCGGCCAGCGGAGCGCAGGTGGCGACCGGGGAGTACCCGTTCGCCCGGGCCTACGTCCACCAGGCGATGGTCGGCCTGGACGGCGAGAAGATGTCGAAGTCCAAGGGCAACCTGGTGCTGGTGTCGAAGGAACGCCTGGCCGGATCCGACCCGATGGCGATCCGGCTGGCGCTCCTCGCCCACCACTACCGGACGGACTGGTACTGGACGTCGTCCGAGCTGCTCGATGCGCAGGAACGCCTGGACGTCTGGCGAGGCGGCGTCACCCGCGGTTCGGGTCCCGACGGTGCGGCCGCGGTCGACGCCGTACGTGCTGCGCTCACCAATGACCTGGACACCGTCGCGGCGCTGTCGGCGATCGACACCTGGGCTGAGACGAACGGCGACGACACGGAGGCTCCGGCGCTGGTGTCTCAGGCCGTTGACGCGTTGCTCGGGGTCAAGCTGGCGGTGTAGTGGGCGGCGATCTCGTCGCTCGTGGTCAGCCAGACGTCGGTCTGTGACGCGAGGAAGTCGAGTGCCTGGTCGAGGTACTTGGCGCGGAACGCCTGACCGATGACGAAGGGGTGCAGGGCCAGCGGCATGACCCGGCCGCCGTGGTCGGACTCCCTGCGCAGTACGTCGTACTGGTCCTTGATCATCTGGACGAACTCCGGGCCGGTGATGCCGCGCGGGAAGATCAGCAGGTCGTTGAGCTCGACCGTGTACGGGACGCTGAGCATGCCGGGGATGTTGAGCCGATAGGGCTGGTCGTCGTTGGTCCAGTCGAGCACGTAGCTCAGGCCGAGCTCGGCGAGCAGTTCCGGGGTGTTGTGGGTCTCGGTCAGGCCCGGGCCCATCCAGCCCCGCGGCCGGCTGCCGGTGGCGGTCTCGATGGTGTCGACGATCTCGGTGAGGATCTTGCGTTCCTCGTCCGGCTCGAAGCCGGTGTGCAGGATGGAGTTGGTCTTGCCGTGGGCGAGCCAGGCCCAGTCGCGTTCGACACCGGCCTTGATGATCTGCGGGTTGTGCTCGGCGACCATCGAGTTCAGCAGCACGCTGGCGCGGATGCCGTGCCGGTCGAGGATCTCCATGGTTCGCCAGATGCCGACCCGGGCGCCGTAGTCGCGCCAGCCGTGGTTGAGCGGGTCGGGGGCCAGGTCGATCGGCCAGATGCTGGTGGACGGCTGGTCGGGCAGGAAGTGCTCGATGTTGAGGCCGACGTAGAAGGCGACGCGCTTGCCGTCGGGCCAGGTGAGTCGCGGGCGTTCGGTGATCGGGCTGTAGTCGAAGAGCGTCATACCGGCACGGTAGAATCTGACATCAGTGTCAGGTTCAAGCCCTTCGGAGGATCGATCGTGCGGATCGGTGAACTGGCCCGGCGGACCGGGGTGAGCGAGCGGTCGCTGCGGTACTACGAGCAGCAGGGCCTGCTGGTGTCGGAGCGGACCCCGGGCGGCCAGCGCGAGTACGCCGAGCGAGCCGTCGACCGGGTGATCCTGATCCAGGAGTTGTACGCCGCCGGCCTGCACAGCAAGAAGATCGCCGAGTTGCTGCCCTGCATGCGCGACCCAGACGGCGGCCCGAACGAACGGGCGACCCCGCGACTCGTCACCGACCTGACCGCCGAACGCGACCGGATCGACCGGATGATCGCGGACCTGACCAACTCCCGGGCGGTCCTCGACGACGTCATCAGCACCGCCGCCCGGGAGCTGTAGGCACTCAGCCGGTGACCGGGTGGTGGGTCTCGACGGGGGTCGGGATCGGAGCCATCGGCGGCACGGCGCCGAGCACCACCAGCACGGCCAGCGCCCGGGACCGAACTGCTGCCCCGATCGTCGGCACGTGACCTGCGCATAGCCCGCTCCCCGTGGATCCCCACCCGGCTGTCCGTGCTGCCAGGCGGCCGCTGTCGTCCGAGGAGAATAGGACGTTCGGTGAAGTTACGCCACGGTAGAGTGACCGCCGGGGGTCAGTCCGGGTGGTTCTTGTTCCGCCGCTTCAGGTAGCGCTCGAACTCGGCGGCGATGGCGTCGCCGGAAGCCTCGGGCAGGTCGGCGGTGTCGCGCTGCTCCTCCAGGGAGTGCACGTACTCGGCGACCTCCGGGTCCTCCTCGCTGAGCTCGTCGGCGCCGCGCTGCCAGGCCCGGGCCAGCTCGGGCAGGTCACCCTCGGGGATCTGCAGGTCCAGTAGCGCCTCGACCTTGCTCAGCAGCGCGAGTGACGCCTTCGGGCACGGCGAGCCGGCGATGTAGTGCGGGATCGCGGACCAGATCGACACTGCCGGTACGCCGAGGGTGCCGCAGAGGTCGGCGAAGACGCCGGTGATGCCGGTCGGGCCTTCGTACGTCGACGGCTCCAGGCTCCACGAGGCGGACAGCTCCGGGTCGGACGAGGTGGCCGAGACCGGGATCGGCCGGGTGTGCGGGGAGTCGGCGAGCAGCGCGCCGAAGACGACGACAAGCTGTGCGTTGGACTCGTCGACCAGCTCGAGCAGCTCCTGGCAGAACCCCCGCCAGCGCATGTTCGGCTCGTAGCCGCGGATCAGCAGCACGTCCCGGTCGGTGTCGTCGGGACGGGCCAGGTAGATCCGGGTGGTCGGCCAGGTGAGCCGTCGTACGCCGTCCTCGTCGAAACCGACCTGCGGCCGGTTCACCTGGAAGTCGTAGTAGTCCTCGGGGTCGATCGCGGTGACGAGCTCGGCGTCCCACTCGTCGATCAGGTGGTCGACCGCTCCGGTGGCCGCCTCGGCCGCGTCGTTCCAGCCCTCGAACGCGGCGATCACGACCGGGTCCCTCAGGTTCGCGAGGTCAACCACTCGCAGGCCCCCTGTCGTCTTCTGTGCCATCCGGCGGGGTCGCCGGAAACCGGACTGCCAGCCTACGTGGTCGGACGCCTCCGTGCGCCGGGTTTCACGGCCAGCGGAAAGTGTCGTGGCCCGGCCTTTCGGCCCGACTACGATGTGAGATCGGTGTCCATCCCCGATCGCTGGAGGTTCCGTGTCCAGAGCCGGCCGACCCGATCTGCGCCGTGTGCTGGCCGAACGCGTGGTGGTGGCCGACGGGGCGATGGGCACGATGCTGCAGTCCTACGACCTGTCGCTGGACGAGTTCGAGGGGCACGAGGGCTGCAACGAGATCCTCAACCTGACCCGTCCGGATGTGGTCCGCGAGATCCACAAGGCGTACTTCGACGTCGGAGTCGACTGCGTCGAGACGAACACCTTCGGAGCCAACTTCGCCAACCTGGGGGAGTACGGCATTGCCGACCGGATCTACGAGCTGAGCGAGGCCGGCGCCCGGCTGGCCCGCGAGGCGGCCGAGGCTGCGTCGACGCCCGACCACCCGCGCTTCGTGCTCGGCAGCGTCGGCCCCGGCACCAAGCTCCCGACCCTCGGTCACACCACGTTCACGACCTTGCGGGACGCGTACGCCGAAACCGCACGCGGACTGATCGACGGGGGAGCGGACGCGATCCTGGTCGAGACCACCCAGGACCTGCTGCAGACCAAGGCCAGCGTGATCGGCGCCCGCAAGGCGCTCGAAGCCGCCGGCTCGACCATCCCGGTGATCGTCTCGGTGACGGTCGAGACCACCGGGACGATGCTGCTCGGCTCCGAGATCGGCGCGGCCCTGACGGCACTCGAACCACTCGGCATCGACCTGATCGGGCTGAACTGCGCAACCGGCCCGAAGGAGATGAGCGAGCACCTGCGCTACCTCTCCAAGCACTCGACCATCCCGCTCACCTGCATGCCGAACGCCGGCCTCCCGCAGTTGACCGCCGACGGCGCCTTCTACCCGCTGACTCCCGAGGAGTTGGCCGACGCGCACGAAACCTTCGTCGACAGCTACGGCCTGTCCCTGGTCGGCGGCTGCTGCGGTACGACGCCCGAGCACCTGCGTCAGGTGGTCGAGCGAGTCGGTGGCCGCCCGGTGCGACACCGCGAACCGCAACCCGAGGCGGGCGTGTCGAGCCTGTACCAACACGTCCCGTTCCGGCAGGACACGTCGTACCTCTCGATCGGGGAGCGGACGAACGCGAACGGGTCGAAGGCGTTTCGCGAGGCGATGCTGGCCGAGGACTGGGAGGGCTGCGTCGAGATCGCACGAGCGCAGATCCGGGACGGCGCGCACCTGCTCGACCTGTGTGTCGACTATGTCGGCCGCGATGGTGTCGCCGACATGAAGGAGATCGCCGGCCGACTCGCCACCGCATCGACGCTGCCGATCGTGCTCGACTCGACCGAGCCCGCCGTACTGCAGGCCGGGCTGGACATGCTCGGCGGGCGGTGTGCGCTGAACTCGGTGAACTTCGAGGACGGCGAGGCACCGGACTCCCGCTTCGCGCGGATCGCAGGACTCGCTCAGGAGTACGGCGCTGCCGTCGTCGCGCTGACCATCGACGAGGAAGGGCAGGCGCGTACCGCCGACAACAAGGTGGCGATCGCGGAGCGGTTGCTGGAGACGTTGGAACGCGATTACGGGATCGCCGCACGACGTACTGATCGACTGCCTGACGTTCACGCTGGCGACCGGGCAGGAGGAGTCGCGGCGGGACGGGATCGAGACGATCGAGGCGATCCGCGAGTTGAAGAAGCGCCGGCCCGACGTTCAGACGGTGCTCGGCTTGTCGAACATCTCGTTCGGTCTGAATCCGGCCGCGCGGCATGTGCTGAACTCGGTCTTCCTGCACGAGTGTGTGCAGGCCGGGCTGGACTCGGCGATCGTGCACGCGAGCCGGATCATGCCGGTCGCGAAGATCCCGGACGACCAGCGCGAGGCGGCGCTCGACCTGATCTACGACCGGCGGCGGGACGGGTACGACCCGTTGCAGCGGCTGCTCGAGTTGTTCGCGGACGTGAAGGCCTCGGATCTGAAGGCGAGCAAACTGGAGGAGCTGGCCGCGCTGCCGGTGACCGAGCGACTGAAGCAGCGGATCATCGACGGCGAGCGCAATGGGGTCGAGGGCGATCTGGATGAGGCCCTGGGTGCCAAGACCGCGCTGGAGATCATCAACGACGATCTGCTCGCCGGGATGAAGGTGGTCGGCGAACTGTTCGGCTCCGGCCAGATGCAGTTGCCGTTCGTGCTGCAGTCGGCCGAGGTGATGAAGACGTGTGTCGCGTACCTCGAACCGCACATCGAGAAAACGGATGACGAAGGCAAGGGCACGATCGTGCTGGCCACGGTCAAGGGCGACGTGCACGACATCGGCAAGAACCTGGTCGACATCATCCTGACGAACAACGGCTACAGCGTGGTCAACCTCGGCATCAAGCAGCCGGTGAACGCGATCCTCGAAGCGGCCGAGGAGCATCGGGCCGACGTGATCGGTATGTCCGGCCTGCTGGTGAAGTCGACCGTGGTGATGAAGGAGAACCTCGAGGAGCTGAACCAGCGCGGCCTGGCCAAGCGCTGGCCCGTCTTGCTCGGTGGTGCCGCACTCACCCGCGCGTACGTCGAACAGGACCTCGGCAATCTGTTCGAGGGCGAGGTCCGGTACGCACGGGACGCCTTCGAAGGACTGCGGTTGATGGACGCCGCGATGGCCGTGAAGCGAGGGGTGCCGGGTGCCGCACTGCCCGAGCGTCGCGAGCGCCGGGTGCGGTCCGCGACCCGGGTGCTGGACCGGCCGCTCGACGAGGTGCCGGCCCGGTCGGATGTTGCCGTGGACAACCGAGTGCCGACGCCGCCCTTCTGGGGTGACCGGATCGTCAAGGGCATCCCGCTCGGCGACTACGCCGGCTACCTGGACGAGCGCGCCACCTTCCTCGGCCAGTGGGGGCTGCGTGGCACGCGGGGAGCCGACGGTCCGTCGTACGACGAACTCGTCGAGACCGAGGGACGGCCGCGGCTGCGGCTGTGGATGGACCGGATCCTGACCGAGGGGATCATGGAGGCGGCCGTCGTCTACGGGTACTGGCCGTGCTACTCGGAGGGGAACGCGCTCGTCGTACTGGATCCGTCCGATCACGCCGAGCTGCACCGGTTCGAGTTCCCGCGACAGCGGCGCGACCGGTTCCTCTGCCTGGCGGACTTCTTCCGGCCGAAGGAGTCCGGTGAGCTCGACGTGGTCGCGTTCCACCTGGTCACGATGGGGCCGAAGGTGGCCGAGGTGACCGGTGAGCTGTTCGCGCGGAACGCGTACCGCGACTACCTGGAGCTGCACGGGTTGTCGGTCCAGCTGACCGAGGCGTTGGCGGAGTACTGGCATGCGAGGGTCCGCGACGAGCTCGGTTTCGGCGGTGACGACGGCGACCTGGACGGGATGCTCCGGGACCAGGCGTACCGGGGCTCGCGGTACTCGTTCGGGTACCCGGCATGTCCGGACTTGGAGGACCGCGAGAAACTGGTGCGGTTGCTGAAGCCGGAACGGATCGGCGTACACCTATCGGAGGAGCTGCAGTTGCACCCGGAACAATCCACCGACGCCTTGGTGGTTCACCACCCCGAAGCCAAGTACTTCAACGCCTCATGAGGAACCTTCAAGCGGTGTTGTGGGACATGGATGGGACGTTGGTCGACTCCGAGAAGGTCTGGGCAGAGGTGCAGATCGAGCTGCTCGCGTCGCTCGGTGTCACCTGGACGCTCGACGACTGCATGCTGTTGGTCGGCAGCGATCTGCGGGACGCGGTGAAGGTCTGGATGGCGCGGATCCCCGACGGCGTGATCACCGGCGAGGAGCTGGCCGACCGGATGTTCGGCGCCGTGGTCGACGCGCTGCGGCGTGAGGTCGAGTTCCGGCCGGGTGCGGTCGAGCTGCTGCAGGCGTTGCGCAAGGCCGAAGTGCCCTGCGCTCTGGTCTCGGCGTCGTACCGGGTGATGATCGACGCGGTGCTCACGCATCTGCCGCCGGACCCGTTCGACGTGATCGTCGCCGGCGACGAGGTGACGCACGGCAAGCCGCATCCCGAGCCGTACCTGACCGCCGCGGCGAAGCTGGGTGTGGACCCGACGCAGTGCGTGGTCATCGAGGACTCGAACACCGGAACCGACGCCGGTACGGCGGCGGGCGCCTACGTAGTCGCCGTACCGCAATGGGTGACGATCCCGGAGGCGCCCCGCCGGCTTGTGGTCGACTCACTCGAGCCGCTCACTCCGGAGTCACTGAGCGACTTGCTCCGCTGAAGCAGTACCGTCACTTGATGCCGGAGTGTCCCGTGGCGACGATTGCTTGACGCTGGCGGCACCCAGGCACGCACCTCGCGGCGCGTGAGAAGCGTCCACGATGAAACCCGCATCGAGGACACTTCTCACGCTTGCGATGCACGCACCTGGACACCGCCAGCATTCAAGCAATCGTCACCACGGGACACTTGGGGCGTTGTTTGGGTATCGGGCTGGGGAAGGGTGAGATGGTGATCGTGTCGTGGGGCCGGGTGGCGGTGACGGCCGCGCTCGTGCTGGCGTTGGCCGCTTGTGGCGAGCCGGACGACAACGCGCCGCACCAGGGCAGCGAGACGCCGAAGGCGATGACGGTGCGGGTCGTGACGACCGACACGATCAGCTCGCTGGACCCGGCCGGGCCGTACGACGCCGGCTCGCGGACGGTCCAGGCGAACCTGTACCAGACGCTGCTCACGATCATGCCCGGCAAACCCACCCCGGTGCCGGACGCCGCGGACTGCCAGTTCGACTCGCCGACGACGTACACCTGCAGCCTGAAGGAAGGGCTGACGTTCCCGAACGGGCACGAGTTGACGTCGTCGGACGTGAAGTTCAGCTTCGAGCGGATGCTGCGGCTGAGGACCCCGAACGGGCCGGCCGCGCTGTTCACCTCGGTGACCTCGGTGAGTACGCCGGACGACCTCACCGCCGTGTTCAATCTGAGGCGCCCGGACGCCCGGCTGCCGTACCTGCTGACCACGACCGCCGGCTCGATCGTCGACCAGGAGTTCTACCCGCCGAACAAGCTGCTCGATACCAAGGCGATGGGCAGCGGCCCTTACCAGTTGTCGGCGTACAAGCCGGGTAACGCGATCACGCTGGCCCGCTTCGACGGGTACAAGGGGCCGCGCGGGTCGCGGAACGACGGGATCGAGATCACCCTGCTGAAGGACTCGACCGCGCTCTACCAGGCGATCACCACCGGCAAGGCGGACCTGGCGTTCCACGGCTTCGGCCCGAGCATGCTGGACAAGCTGCGGAAGTCCGATCAGGTGCAGGTGGTCGAGTCCGACTACGCCGCGATCCGGTTCTTCGCGTTCCAGATGAAGTCGCTGACCGCGCGCAAACCCGCCGTCCGCCGGGCCGTCGCGCAGCTGATCGACCGCCCGGCGATCGTGAAGAAGGCGTACGGCGACCACGTGACACCGCTGTACTCGGTCGTCCCACCCGGGTTCGGCGGGCAGGCCGACGCGTTCAAGACGGAGTACCAGGAGCCCAGCAAGGTCGCGGCCGCCGCGATCCTCAAGCAGGCGGGTATCGCCGTACCGGTGCCGCTGACCGTCGGCTGGACGCCGGTGGAGTACGGCACCGGCGCGAAAAACGAGGTGCTCGAGCTCAAGCGGCAGCTGGAGGCGTCGGGCTTGTTCAAGGTGACCCTGCGGAGCGCCGAGTGGCCGCAGTACCAGCAGGCCACCCGGGCCGGGGCGTACGACCTCTACCACGGGGGCTGGATCCCGGAGTACCCGGACGCGGACGACTACCTGGCGCCGTTCGTCCGGACCGGTGCCGTGTTCAACAACGGCTACCGGTCGGCGGCTGCCGCCGCGTTGCTGGACCAGGAGACGACCGAGCAGAACGGGCTGGAACGCGACGAACTGCTGGGTCAGCTACAGGGAGTGATCGCCACCGACGCCCCGGTGATCCCGAGCTGGCAGGGACGCTTCACAGTGGTCGCCGGGAAGAACCTGGAGAACGTCGCGACGGCGCTGAATCCGCTGTCGTTCCTGTACCTGTCCGGACTCCGTCTGTAGTTACCGGCGTGACACAAATATGCCATGACAGTAACGGTTGGCGAAGCGCTGGCGACCCTGGGTACTGCGGCGTGGTTTACTGCCGAATGTCCACGATACGGGACGATTTCCTCCCGGTCACGATCGGGCAACGCAGCACTTTCCGCGTTTGACTCCGGCGTGTAATGGCGGCAGGTTAAGGCGGCAGCCGTACCGGATTTCGTTCCGGTTCAACAGAATGAGGCAGGGGGAACCCACCGCGTGACAGTTCCACTCGATGTCGAGCCGGGATCGTCGGCAGCTGAGCCGGAGGCCGTAGTCGCAGGCGTCGGCAAGATCGAAGGCCGGTCGCTGTGGCAGATCTCCTGGATCCGGCTGAAGCGGGACAAGGTCGCCATCGCCGGCGGCTTCTTCGTCGTCTTCCTCATCCTGGTCGCGATCTTCGCGCCGCTGATCTGCAAGCTCGTCGGCGTCACGCCGAACGACTTCCACCAGGACCTGGTCGACCCGTCGCTGCAGACGCCGATCGGGAAGTGGAACGGAATCAGCTGGGACCACCCGTTCGGGGTCGAGCCGGTGAACGGCCGCGACATCTTCGCCCGGATCGTGTACGGCGCCCGGATCTCGCTGCTGATCGCGTTCCTGGCCACCCTGCTGTCGGTCGTGATCGGCACCGTGGCGGGGATCGTCGCCGGTTACTTCGGCGGCTGGGTGGACACGCTGATCAGCCGCCTGATGGACATCTTCCTGGCCTTCCCGCTGGTGCTGTTCGCGCTGGCGCTGGTCGGCGCGCTGCCGGACAGGATGCTCGGGCTGACCGGTAACCCGCTGCGGGTGGCGCTGATCGTCTTCATCATCGGCTTCTTCAGCTGGCCCTACATCGGCCGGATCATCCGCGGCCAGACGCTGTCGCTGCGGGAGCGGGAATTCGTCGACGCGGCCCGCAGCCTCGGCGCGCGGCGCCCGTACATCCTGTTCACCGAGCTGCTGCCGAACCTGATCGCGCCGATCCTGGTGTACGCGACCCTGCTGATCCCGACCAACGTGCTGTTCGAGGCGGGTCTGTCGTACCTGGGCGTCGGCGTCCGGCCGCCGGCGGCCAGCTGGGGCGACATGCTGTCGATCGCGGCGAACTGGTACCAGGTCGAGCCGCTCTACATGGTTCCGCCCGGATTGGCCATCTTCGTCACGGTGCTGGCCTTCAACCTGTTCGGCGACGGGCTACGGGACGCCCTCGATCCCCGCTCGCGATAGGTCTTCTCTCCAACCAGGGAGCCTGGCTCTCACAAAAAAAGGGGTGCAACAACAGATGAGATGGAATCGCATCACGACGGCAACAGCCGTCAGTGCGGCCGTCGCCTTGAGCCTGGTGGCTTGTGGGGGCGGTGACGGCGGCTCCGAAGATTCGGGCGGCGGCACAAACGCGACGACGGCCGAGTACGACGCGGCCGTCAAGGGCATCTACAACCCGAGCGACAAAAAGGGTGGCACGCTCCGGATGGCCATCACCGAGAACTGGGACTCCCAGGATCCCGGTGACACCTACTACGGCCTGTCCTGGAACCTGGTGCGCAACTACGTCCGGCCGCTGATGGTGTTCAAGTCTGCTCCCGGCAAGGAGGGTGCGGAGGTCGTTCCGGACCTCGCCGAGGCCGCCGGTGTGCCGAGCAACGACGCCAAGACGTGGACCTACAAGATCCGCAAGGGCGTCAAGTTCGAGGACGGCACCGAGGTCAAGGCCAAGGACGTCAAGTACGCCGTCGCCCGCTCCCTGGACAAGGCGACCCTGCCGAGCGGTCCGACGTACTTCAACGACTTCCTGCTGGACGTGCCGAAGGGCTACAGCGTCTACAAAGACCCGACGCTGGCCGGTGTCGCCAAGGCGATCCAGACCCCGGACGACTACACCATCGTCTTCAACCTGAACCAGCCGTTCTCCGGCTTCGACTACTTCGCCCAGCTGCCGGCCACCGCGCCGGTGCCGCAGGCCAAGGACAACGGTGCGAAGTACAAGCTGCACCCGATCTCGACCGGCCCCTACAAGTTCGAGAGCAACGACCCGAACAAGGGCATGGCGCTGATCCGCAACGATCAGTACGACCCGGCCACCGACCCGAACTCGGGCCGCAAGGCGCTGCCGGACAAGATCACCGTCGCGTTCAACGTGAACGGCCCCGACATCGACAACCGGCTGCAGGCCGGTGACCTCGACGTCGACATCGCCGGCACCGGTGTGCTCGCGGAGACCCAGGCCAAGATCCTGGCGAACCCGCAGCTGAAGTCCCACGCCGACAACGTTCCGGCCCCGCGACTGAACTTCACCGTGTTCAACAGCGAGGTCAAGCCGCTGGACAACGTCGACTGCCGCAAGGCGATCCTGTACGCCGCCGACCACGAGGGTTACCAGCGCGCGTACGGCGGACCGATCGGTGGCGACATCGCCACGAACCTGATGCCGCCGCTCGTCACCGGCGCGCAGAAGTTCGACGACTACGGCTTCGAGCAGGACAAGAACGGCAACGTGGACAAGGCCAAGGAAGCCCTGACGGCGTGCGGTATGCCGACCGGCTTCAGCACCAACATCGCCTACCGGGCGGACCGGCCGAAGGAGAAGGCGGTCGCGGAGTCGCTGCAGCAGTCGCTGAAGCGGGTCGGCATCAACCTGACCCCGAAGGGCTTCCCGACCGGTGACTACACCAAGCTGTACGCCGGCAAGCCGGACTACGCGAAGGCCAACGGCCTGGGCATGATCGTCTACAGCTGGGGTGCGGACTGGCCGGACGGCTTCGGCTTCCTGAGCCAGATCGTGGACAGCCGCGTCATCCGGGCCACCGGTGGTAACACCAACCTGGGTGTCCGGATCCCCGAGGTCGACCAGCTGATCGACCAGGCGCTGAAGGAGACCGACAAGGCGGCCCGCGAGAAGCTGTGGGTCGACGTCGACAAGAAGGTCATGGAGCAGGCCGCCGTACTGCCGGGCATCTGGGCCAAGGGCCTGCTGTACCGTCCGGACACGCTGGCCAACGTGTACGTGAGCGACAGCCAGAACATGTACGACTACGCAGGTATCGGACTGAAGTAGTCGACAGCTGATCTGAGCTGCCCTGACCAATCCTGATTCGCCAGCAGAGGTAGGTGAAGGCTGAGGGTGGCCGGTGATCCGCAGGATCACCGGCCACCACGCCGAGCACGGTGTTCGCATATCTGGTCCGCCGGGTGATCGGAGCAGTGGTCCTGCTCTTCATCGTCACGGCCGTCACGTTCTCGATCTTCTTCATGGTCCCCAAGCTCGCCGGTGCGTCCGCCGACGACCTGGCCTCCCGCTACGTCGGCAAGAGTGCAGGCGCGGAGCAGATCCACGAGACCGCAGTCAGGCTCGGCTTCACCGACCCCCTCTACGTGCAGTACGGCCGCTTCGTGAAGGGCCTGTTCGTCGGACAGGAGTACAACTACGGTCCGGCGACCGAGCACTGCCCGGCGCCCTGCTTCGGCTACTCGTTCCTGAACCAGCAGCCGGTCTGGCCGGATCTGGTCGACCGACTACCGGTGACCGCGTCGCTGGCCCTCGGCGCGGCCGTCATCTGGCTCGTCACCGGGGTTGGCACCGGTATCGTCTCGGCGCTCAAACGCGGCTCGGTGCTGGACCGATCACTCATGGGGGTGGCACTCGCCGGGGTGTCGCTACCGATCTTCTTCACCGGCCTGCTGTCGCTTTCGATCTTCAGCTACGCCCTCGGGTGGACCGCGCAGGGCGGTACGAACCCGATGGACGCGTCGAACGTCTTCGAGTGGGCCTACGACCTGATCCTCCCGTGGGTCACTCTCGCGTTCCTGTACGCCGCAGCGTACGCACGGCTCACCCGGGCCGGCATGCTCGAGACGATGAACGAGGACTTCGTCCGCACCGCCCGGTCCAAGGGCCTGACCGAGCGGGACGTGGTGATGAAGCACGGCCTGCGGTCCGCGCTCACGCCGATCCTGACGATCTTCGGTCTCGACCTGGGGCTGTTGCTGGGCGGTGCGATCCTGACCGAGACGACGTTCTCGCTGCCGGGGATCGGTCAGTACGCCGTCATCGCACTGCGGGCGAACGACCTGCCCAAGGTGCTCGGCGTGACGCTCATCGCCGCGTTCTTCATCGTGCTGGCGAACCTGATCGTCGATGTCCTGTACGCCGTCGTCGACCCGAGGGTGCGAATCTCGTGACCGAACCTCAAGACCTCTCGCAGCGGCAGGACACCGTCCAGCGGATCGAACGCGGCGAAGCCTTTCTCGACGTCCGCGACCTCAAGGTGCACTTCCCGACCGACGACGGTGTGGTGAAGTCGGTCGACGGGATCTCGTTCAAGCTCGAGCGTGGCCAGACCCTCGGCATCGTGGGCGAGTCCGGCTCCGGCAAGAGCGTGACCAGTCTGTCGATCATGGGCCTGCACCCGCCGGGTGTCGCCAAGATCAGCGGTCAGATCTTCCTCGACGGGCAGGACCTGATCTCGTCCAGCCGGGAAGAGGTCCGCCGACTGCGCGGCAAGCGGATGTCGATGATCTTCCAGGATCCGCTGTCCGCGATGCACCCGTTCTACACCGTCGGTCACCAGATCATCGAGGCGTACCGGGTGCACAACAAGGTGAGCAAGCAGGTCGCGCGCAAGCACGCGGTCGAGATGCTCGACCGGGTCGGCATCCCGCAGCCGGACAAGCGCGTGGACTCCTACCCGCACCAGTTCTCCGGCGGTATGCGGCAGCGCGCGATGATCGCGATGGCGCTGTCCTGCGACCCGGACCTGCTGATCGCGGACGAGCCGACCACCGCGCTCGACGTGACCGTGCAGGCGCAGATCCTGGACCTGATCCGGGACCTGCAGCGCGAGTTCAACTCCGCCGTCATCATCATCACCCACGACCTCGGCGTGGTCGCCGAGCTGGCCGACGAGATCCAGGTGATGTACGCCGGTCGGGCGATCGAGTACAGCTCCGCGGAGGGCATCTTCGACCGGCCGCAGCACCCGTACACCTGGGGTCTGCTCGGTTCGATGCCGCGGATCGACCGGGAGCGCAGCGAGCGGCTGATCCCGATCAAGGGCACCCCGCCGAGCCTGATCCACGTGCCGCAGGGCTGCGCGTTCAACCCGCGCTGCAACTACGCCCACCTGAACGGCGGCGCCAGCGAGACCGAGCGGCCCGAGCTGCTGGACATCGGCGACGGCCACCTGGTCGCGTGCCACCTCTCCCCGGAAGAGCGCAAGAAAGCGTGGGAGACCGACATCAAGCCGAAGCTGTGACGGGACGACGACTGTGACGACTGCGAACACCGAACCCACCGCCGTCCCGGGTGTCACCGAGCCCAAGCTCGGTGAGGAACTGCTCTCGGTCACCGGCCTGGTGAAGCACTTCCCGATCCGTAAGGGCCTGCTGCAGCGCCAGACCGGCGCCGTCCAGGCCGTTGACGGTCTGACCTTCAACGTGACCCGTGGCGAGACGTTGTCACTGGTGGGGGAGTCCGGCTGTGGCAAGACGACCACCGGCCGGCTGCTGACCCGGCTGCTGGAGCCGACCGAGGGCCAGATCATCCTCGAGGGCCGCGACATCAGCCACCTGTCCGAAGGAAAGATGCGTCCGCTGCGTCGCGACGTGCAGATGATCTTCCAGGACCCGTACGGCTCGCTGAACCCGCGGCACACGGTCGGCAAGATCGTCGGGGCGCCGTACAAGCTGCAGAACGTGAAGACCGAGCAGGGTACGAAGAAGTCCGTGCAGGAACTGCTCGAGCTGGTCGGCCTGAGCCCGGAGCACTACAACCGCTACCCGCACGAGTTCTCCGGCGGCCAGCGGCAGCGCATCGGTATCGCCCGGACGCTCGCCCTCCGCCCGAAGCTGATCGTCGCCGACGAGCCGGTGTCCGCGCTGGACGTGTCGATCCAGGCGCAGGTGGTCAACCTGCTCGAGGACCTGCAGAACGAGTTCGACCTGACGTACGTGATGATCGCCCACGACCTGTCCGTCGTACGGCACGTCTCGGACCGGGTCGCTGTGATGTACCTGGGCAAGATCGTCGAGCTGGCCGACCGGGTCGACCTGTACGAGAACCCGATGCACCCCTACACGGTGGCGCTGCTCTCGGCTGTCCCGATCCCGGACACCACGCGCAAGGCCAAGCAGGATCGCATCCGGCTGCAGGGCGACGTCCCCAGCCCGATCAACCCGCCGCCCGCCTGCCGCTTCCACACCCGCTGCTGGAAGGCCCAGGAGATCTGCAAGACGACAGAGCCACCGCTCCTGCAGTTGGCTCCCCGCCACCAGACCGCCTGCCACTTCCCGGAGAACCAGCCCTCGGACAAGCCGGTCGCCCCGGCCCCCAGCCCGGACACCGACCCCAGCTGAGCCCCGTCCGCTGAGCCCCGCAGCTGAACAGGTCCTGGACGGGACCGGTTGGTGAGGTTCTAGGGTCGGGGTATGGAAGCGATGCTTGACCACTTGGTGTTCGCCACGCGTGACCTGGCGGGCGCTGTGGAGCGGTTTGCGGCCGCTACCGGGGTAGAGCCGGCTGAGGGTGGACGGCATGAGGGGCGGGGGACTCGGAACTATCTGGTCGGGCTGGGGGCCTCGTCGTACCTCGAGATCATTGGGCCGGATGTGGAGAGGCCGGGGTCGCAGCCGGCGCCGTTCGGGATCGATGAGCTCGAAGGGGACCGGTTGGTCACCTGGGCGGTTCGGCCGGACAACATCGAGGCCGCGGCAGCAGTGGCCAAGGAGGCCGGGGCGGATCTGGGCCCGATCCTGCCGATGAGCCGGACGACGCCGACCGGCGAGGTGCTGAGCTGGCGGCTGGCGGCGAAGCATCCGGCGCCGTACGACGGGATCGTGCCGTTCCTGATCGATTGGGGGACGAGCCGGCATCCGGCCGGGTCGGGACTGCCGTCGGTCGAGCTGCTCGAGTTCGGGGCAACGCATCCGCGGCCTGACGAGGTTTCCGCCGTACTGGAGGCGCTGGAAGTCGCCTTGCCGGTGGTTTCTGGTGCGCCTGGATTGAAGGCCACAGTCGGTGGGCCGGGCGGTACCTACTCGCTGTCTTGAGGTCACAGAGTGTCGCAGCCGGGAGGCGGGCACATGGCGTTCGACAATGTCGAACGACGAGCGTTGTGCCGCCTCCCGATCGCTCTTAGATTCCAGCCAGCCGTGGTCGTCACGGCGTGGAAGGGAGGCTAGGCATGGCTACGACCGAAGCGGTCAAAGCAAGAACCCTCCTGGGGGAGTGTTCCGCCGAGTTCGCCGGAACGTTCATCCTGATCCTGTTCGGCGTGGGTGTGGTGGCACAAGTGGTGGCCGGCGGGATCGGGGATCACGACTCGATCGCATGGGCCTGGGGTATCGGTGTGACGATGGGCGTGTACGTCTCGGCCCGGGTCAGCGGCGCTCACATCAATCCCGCGGTGACGATCGCCCTGGCGGCCTTCCGCGGGTTCGCCTGGCGAAAGGTGCTGCCGTACATCGGTGCACAGTTCCTCGGCGCGTTCGCGGCGGCTCTGGTGGTCCGCTGGAACTACTCCGAGGTCCTGCAGAAGTTCGACCCCGGCCTGACCATCAAGAGCCAGGGCGTGTTCTCCACCCTGCCGGGCAACGGCTCGGTGGAGCTCGGGGTCGGCATGTGGGGTGGATTCCTGGACCAGATCATCGGTACGGCGATCCTCATGATGGTCATCCTGGCCATCGTCGACCTGCGCAACACCGCTCCCATGGCGAACCTCGGCCCGTTCATCATCGGCCTGCTGGTCGTCGGGATCGGGATGGCCTGGGGAACTCTGGCGGGGTACGCGATCAACCCGGCGCGTGACTTCGGGCCGCGGCTCGCGTCCTACCTGACCGGCTACGGGGGAGCATTCAAGGACCAGTTCGGTGATCCCTATTTCTGGGTCCCGATCGTGGGACCGATCATCGGGGCGCTCATCGGCGCGCTCCTCTACGACCTGCTGGTCGGCCGGAACCTGCCGGTCAGTGACGAGGACGAGGAGCCGGGCCGGGTACCCGAGGAGGAGACGACAGCATGATCCACCGCACCACAGCGCAGTGTGAGGAGAGGACTTTCCATGGCTGACTTCGTCGGTGCCGTCGACCAGGGCACCACGAGCACCCGTTTCATGATCTTCGACCACTCGGGCAACGAGGTGGGAATCCACCAGTTGGAGCACGAGCAGATCCTGCCGCAGGCCGGCTGGGTCGAGCACAACCCGGTGGAGATCTGGGAGCGGACCAGTTCGGTGATCCGGACCGCGATGAACTCGAAGGGCCTGCAGGCCAGCGACCTGGCGGCGCTCGGCATCACCAACCAGCGCGAGACGGCGGTGGTCTGGAACCGCAGGACCGGACGGCCGTATTACAACGCGATCGTCTGGCAGGACACCCGGACCGACCGGATCGCGTCCGCTCTGGAACGCGAGGGCAAGGGCGACGTGATCCGGCAGAAGGCCGGCCTGCCGCCGGCGACGTACTTCTCGGCCGGCAAGGTGCAGTGGATCCTGGAGAACGTCGACGGGGTCCGGGCGGCGGCCGAGGCCGGTGACGCCGTGTTCGGCAACACCGACACCTGGCTGCTGTGGAACCTGACCGGCGGCGTCGACGGCGGTGTGCACATCACCGACGTGACGAACGCCAGCCGGACGATGCTGATGAACCTGGAGACGCTCGACTGGGACGACGAGCTGATCTCGTTCTTCAACATCCCGCGGCAGATGCTGCCGGAGATCCGGCCCTCGTCGGACCCGAACAAGTACGGCGAGACGCTGGCGAACGGTCCGGTGGGTGGTGTGGTGCCGTTGACCGGTGACCTCGGCGACCAGCAGGCCGCGACCGTCGGTCAGGTCTGCTTCAACCCGGGCGAGGCCAAGAACACCTACGGCACCGGCAACTTCATGCTGCTGAACACCGGCACCGAGCTGGTCCGGTCGAAGGCCGGCCTGCTCAGCACCATGTGCTACAAGTTCGGCGACGAGGCGCCGGTCTACGCCCTCGAGGGTTCGATCGCGGTGACGGGTTCGGCGGTCCAGTGGCTACGGGACCAGCTCGGCATCATCTCCGGTGCGAGCGAGACCGAGACGCTGGCCCGGCAGGTCGCGGACAACGGCGGCGTGTACTTCGTGCCCGCGTTCTCCGGCCTGTTCGCGCCGTACTGGCGTTCCGACGCCCGCGGCGCGATCGTCGGGTTGTCGCGGTTCAACACCAACGCTCACCTGGCCCGCGCAACACTGGAAGCGATCTGCTACCAGAGCAAGGACGTCGCCGACGCGATGGAGAAGGACTCCGGGGTCAAGCTCGAGGTCCTCAAGGTGGATGGTGGTGTCACTGCGAACGAGCTCTGCATGCAGATGCAGGCCGACATCCTCGGCGTCTCGGTGAGCAAGCCGGTCGTCGCGGAGACCACCGCGCTGGGGGCGGCGTACGCGGCCGGTCTGGCCGTCGGCTTCTGGAAGAACAAGGACGAGCTGGTGCAGAACTGGAACGAGGCCAAGCGGTGGGAGCCGCAGTGGGACGACGAGCAGCGGGCCCAGGGGTACGCCGGGTGGCAGAAGGCCGTCCAGCGCACGCTCGACTGGGTCGACGTCGACTGACCACCCTCGGGTACGACGAGTAACGAAATCGGAAGGAAAGACACAGTGGGCGCAGTGGCTCTGTCACCGCAAGCGAGGACCGAGGCCATCGACGCGATGGCCGAGGGACGGGAACTGGACGTCCTGGTGATCGGTGGCGGGGTGGTCGGCACCGGCTCGGCCCTCGACGCCGCGACCCGGGGCCTGACCACCGGACTGCTGGAGGCGCGTGACTTCGCGAGCGGCACCTCCAGCCGGTCCAGCAAGTTGATGCACGGTGGTCTGCGCTACCTGGAGATGCTCGACTTCCGACTGGTGCACGAGGCGTTGCAGGAGCGCGGGCTGCTCCTGCAACGCCTGGCCCCACACCTGGTGAAGCCGGTGCCGTTCCTCTACCCGCTCCAGCACCGCGGGTGGGAGCGGTTCTACGCCGGCGCCGGTGTCGCCCTGTACGACGGCATGGCCGTCAGCTCGGGGCTTGGCGCCGGACTGCCGATCCACCGGCACCTGACCCGGCGCGGCGCGATGCGGCTGGTGCCGAGCCTGAAGAAGTCGGCCCTGGTCGGCGCGATCCAGTACTACGACGCCCAGGTCGACGACGCCCGGCACACGATGGAGCTCGCCCGTACGGCGGCGTCGTACGGCGCTCATGTCGCGAACCGGGTCAAGGTCACCGGTTTCCTGCGGCAGGGCGAGCGGGTGACCGGGGTGCAGGCGAAGGACCTGGAGAGCGGCCGTGAGTTCGAGGTCCGGGCCAAGCAGGTCGTGAACGCGACCGGGGTGTGGACCGACGACACCCAGGCGATGGTCGGCGAGCGCGGTCAGTACCACGTCCGCGCGTCGAAGGGGATCCACCTCGTCGTACCGAAGGACCGGATCCAGTCCAGCACCGGGATGATCCTGCGGACCGAGAAGTCCGTGCTGTTCATCATCCCGTGGGGCCGGCACTGGTTGATCGGCACCACGGATACCGACTGGGACCTGGACAAGGCGCATCCTGCCGCGACCAGCAAGGACATCGAGTACCTGCTCGACCACGTCAACGCGGTCCTCACGACCCCACTGACCCGGGAGGACGTCGAGGGAGTGTTCGCCGGACTGCGCCCGCTGCTCGCCGGTGAGTCGGAGAGTACGTCGAAGCTGTCCCGTGAGCACGTCGTCGCGCACACGGCGCCGGGTCTCGTGGTGGTTGCCGGTGGCAAGTACACGACGTACCGGGTGATGGCCAAGGACGCGATCGACGCGGTCGCCAACGCCCTCGACGGCCGGGTGCCGAAGTGCACCACCAAGAACATCCCGCTGATCGGCGCCGACGGCTACCACGCGCTCTGGAACCAGCGGCACCTGATCGCCCAACGCTCCGGCCTGCACGTCGCCCGGATCGAGCACCTGCTCAACCGGTACGGCGCTCTGATCGACGAGGTACTGCAGCTCGTCGCGGACGACCCGTCGCTCGGCGAGCAACTGCCCGGCACGCAGGACTACCTGAAGGCCGAGATCGTGTACGGCGCCAAGGCCGAAGGTGCTCGCCACCTCGACGACATCCTGGCCCGGCGGACCCGGATCTCGATCGAGGCCTGGGACCGCGGTGTCGGCGCCGCCGAGGCCGCGGCGCGCCTGGTGGCCCCGATCCTCGGCTGGAACGAGGCGACGATCGAGCGCGAGGTGTCGTTCTACATCCGCCGGGTCCAGTCCGAGCGCGACTCGCAGGACCAGCCGGACGACGAGTCCGCCGACAAGGTCCGGCTGGCTGCCCCGGACATCGTGTCGCCCGCCTGACCTCTGGACGCTCCGGTCCTCCCGTGGCTTACTCGAAAGTGGGTGAGCCAGGGGAGGACAGATGGGGGCGGACGCAACAAGTGGGCAATGGCGGACGATGTCCGTCAGCACCGGGATCGCCGGCCTGGCCAGCATCGCTCTGGTGGCCGGCAGCCAGGCGCTGGTGCAGGTCGGCGGTAGCGAGCCGGCTTTCGACGCACCGGCCGATGAGATCCTGAGTTTCTTCGAGGCGCGCAACGACACGCTCTACGCCGCCGGCTCCTTCCTCGGCTTGATCGCCGCGCTGGCTCTGCTCTGGTTCTTCGCCGGATTCTGGGCGGTCCTGCGGGCCGCCGAGGGTGAACCTGGCTGGCGCTCGGTGGTCGCGCTCGCGTCCGGGATCGTGGTCGTGGTCCCGGTGATGAGTCCAGGCTGGGATCTCGCCGGCTTCCGCGTGGATGACGGTGTGGATGCGCAACTCGCCCGCCTCGCCTTCGACCAAGGCAACCTCGGCTTCGCCAACGCGTGGCTCGGCCTGGCGAGTTTCATGGCAGCCGCGGCCTGGATCATCCTCGCGTCGCGTGCGCTGCCGGGATGGCTCGGCTGGTGGGCGGTCGCCGCGGCTGTCGGCTTCCTGGTCGGCCGCGCGCTGTGGACAACCTCGATCTGGCTGATCCCGTACGCCCTCTTCTGGGTGTGGGTCATCGTGGTCTGTGTTCAGCTCCTGCGAGGACGGTGGCGATCAGAGCCGTCCCAGGGGCCGTTCGACCGCCTGGGCCGGGGGATGGAGTGACGTCGGTGGCCTCGAGTGGTTCGCCGCACTCCGAGCAGCAGACAGTTGCCGTGGTCACCTTTCCGCAGGTGTCGTGGGTGAACCGGATCGGCTGACCGGCCGGCGGGGTCGCGTGCCGGTCGCCCCAGGCGGTGAGGGCGAGCAGGATCGGCACGAACTCGCGGCCGGCCTCGGTCAGCTCGTAGGCATAGCGGACCGGATTCTCCTGGTACGGCGTCCGCGCGACGAGCCCACCGTCCATCAGCGTGCCGAGCCGGTCGGTCAGCAGATTGCGGGAGATCCCGAGATCGGTCACGAGCTGGTCGAACCGATCGAGGCCGAGATACAGGTCGCGCAGGACGAGCGGGGTCCACCAGTCGCCGATGATCTCCAGCGACTGGGCGAGCGAGCAGTGCATCGAGGCGAAGCTGGTGTTCCGCATGTCACCATCCTAGTCAGTTGCGTCATTGAACTCACTATCCCTAGGGTGGAATTCCACTGAGCAGAGGGGAGCGAGGCATGTACCACCGGTTCGTCGCGACGCAGGTGCGGAAGGCGTTCGCCGAGATCACTGCCGGCAACTGGGAGGCGATGGTGGCGGGGATGGCACCGTCCTTCACCTACCGGTTCTACGGCGACCACGCGTTGTCCGGCGAGAGGCACACGCATGACGCGTTGCGGCGGTGGTGGGAGCGGTGCTTCCGGCTGCTACCCAACACCAGGTTCGACGTGCAGGACGTGCTGGTCGCGGGCTGGCCGTGGGACACCCGGGTCGCCACCGCGGTCACTGTCGACGTCGGTGTCGCGGACGGCTCCCGCTACCAGAACGTCGTCCACCAGTTCCTGCGGATGAAGTGGGGCAAGATCACCGAGGTCCGCACGTTGGAGGACACCGCCGTACTCCAGCAAACGCTCGACCGTCTGGCCGCCGCCGGCTTCGAGGAAGCCCACGCCGCACCCATCACGGACTAGGGCACGTCTCTCAATTCCCTGCGTCGGCGGGCAATTGCCCTTCCTGGTGGCCGGCTCCAAGCATCAATGCGTAGCCGCGGCGACGGCACTCGAGTTGTACGCCGCGTTGGACCTCGTCGACGTACATCGGGAAGTGCCGGAGGTCGGTCTCCTCGGCTGAGGTATCCAGTTGGTAGTCGAAGGAGTACAGGCCGAGCGCGCCGGCTGAGCCGGTGGCCAGGCCGCGGGCGCTCGCGCTCGGTACGTAGCCGATCGCGGCAGCCGTGGCGAGGACGAGTTCGCGGGTGGACTTCTTCACCCGGTCCGGTTGGGTGAACGAGAAGGACACGGTTGCGGTCGAGACGCCGGCGCGTGCGGCAACGTCGTACACAGTCGGCCGTCGTCCCATGGGGTGCAGTGTAGATGCGGGAGGACCGGCGTGAACCGGTCCTCCCGCCACGGTTAAGGCTTGCGCTAATCCTCCGGACGGATCCAGTTGAACGTCCGCTGGACGGCGGATTTCCAGTTCTCGTACTCGGTGGCACGCCGGTCCGGGTCCATGTGCGGCAGCCATTGGCCGGCCCGGTGCCAGTTGCTGCGCAGTCCCTCCAGGTCCGGCCAGTAGCCGACCGCCAGGCCGGCCGCGTAGGCGGCGCCCAGCGACACCGTCTCGGTCACCATCGGGCGGACCACACGGACGTCGAGCAGATCGGCGAGGAATTGCATCAGCAGATTGTTCGCCGTCATTCCGCCGTCGACTTTCAACGCGGTCAATGCGATTCCCGAGTCGGCATTCATCGCGTCGACCACCTCGAGCGTCTGGAAGCCGGTCGCTTCCAGCACTGCCCGGGCCAGATGGCCCTTGGTGATGTAGCCGGTCAGTCCCGCGATGACACCGCGGGCCTCACTGCGCCAATGCGGTGCGAACAGTCCCGAGAACGCGGGCACGATGTACGCGCCGCCGTTGTCGTCGACGGTCCGCGCGAGGGTCTCGATCTCGGCCGCGGTGTGGATCAGCCCGAGCCCGTCGCGGAACCACTGCACCAGCGACCCGGTCACCGCCATCGAGCCTTCCAGCGCGTACGACGCCGGCTCATCGCCGATCTGGTACGCGACGGTGGTGAGCATGCCGTGCTTCGACCGGACGATCTCCTGACCGGTGTGCAGCAGCAGGAACGAGCCGGTGCCATAGGTGCACTTCGCCTCGCCCGCACTGAAACAGGTCTGCCCGAACAATGCGGCCTGCTGATCCCCGAGCGCGGCCCCGATCCGTACGCCGGGCAGCACCTCGGTGGCGGTCCCGAACACGCCGGACGACGGGCGGATCTCCGGCAGGATCACCCGCGGTACGTCGAACGCCTCGAGCAGCGTGTCGTCCCACTCCAGGGTCTCGATGTTCATCAGCATCGTCCGGCTGGCGTTCGTCACGTCGGTGACGTGCAGACCACCGTTCGTGCCGCCGGTGAAGTTCCAGATCAGCCAGGTCTCCATCGTGCCGAACATCACCTCGCCGCGTTCGGCGCGCGCCCGCAGGCCCGGGGTGTGGTCGAGCATCCAGCGGACCCTCGGCGCGGAGAAGTACGTCGTCAGCGGCAGACCACACAGATCCGCGAACCGGTCCGGGCCCTGGTCACCGGCCAGTTCGGTCACCAGGCGGTCGGTCCGGGTGTCCTGCCAGACCACCGCGTGGCCGATCGGCCGGCCGGTCCGGCGGTCCCAGAGCAGGCTGGTCTCCCGCTGGTTGGCGATGCCGATGGCAACGACCTGGGACGGATCGGCCCCGATCTGCCGGACCGCGGCCGGCACCACCCGGGTCACGTTCCGCCAGATCTCGGTCGCGTCGTGCTCGACCCAGCCCGGCCGCGGGAACAACTGCGGATGCTCCCGCTGCGCCACCGAGACCAACCGTCCGCGCCGGTCGAACAGAATGCACCGCGTCGAGTTCGTCCCCTGGTCCACTGCCGCGACGTACTGCTCAGCCATGTCTCCACCCCCGTCGAAGCATCAGCTGTCCTCCCGTAGGTCGCGACCGATGGCTTCGGCAGTGGCTCGGACCATGCTGACCAGGTCCGTGCGATGGCGCATCCGGCTGTCGCAGATGCGTTCGATCCGGCCGGTCATCGCGACCGCACCGACGACGAGTCCGCCGAGCCCCCGGATCGGAGCCGCGATACTGGCGATCTCGACGGTGTACTCCTCGAACTCTCCGGCCCAGCCCTTGGCCCGGACCGCCGCGAGTTCGTCGGCCAGCCGGACCGGGTCGATGATCGTCCTGGTCGTGTACGCCTCCAGCTTCTGCGGCCGCGCGGCGCCACTGGTGTCGAACGCCAGCACGGCCTTGCCGAGTGCACACGCGTGCGCCGGCAGCGTCGTACCCACGTCGAGGTCCTGGTCGCTGTCGTCGGGGCGGAAGACGTGGTGGACGACCACGACCTTGCCCTCGACGAGGCGGCCGACGCGAACGACCTCGCCGCTGCGGGAGGCGAGTGAGTCGGCCCAGTTGATCGCGCGGCTGCGCAGTTCGTTCGGATCGAGGTAGGTCTCACCGAGCCGGCCGAAGGCGTCACTCAGGTGATAGTGCGCGCCGCTGTGGTCCTGTTCGACGAACCCGACCTGGTGCAAGGTCCGCAGGATTCCGTGCACGGTCGCCTTCGCCAGGCCGAGCGCGTTGCTGAGATCGGCGACTCCCAGCCCGTTCGGGGCGGCCGCCAGCAATCGCAGCACGGCGGCAGCCCGCTCGATGGACTGCACAGTGCCCGGCACACCGGCAGGCTATCTGTCATCCCCCCTCATTTCTTCCCTTCAGCGTTGAGGGATTGCTATTGCTGAGAAGAGAAACAAAGAATGCAGAGGGGAGGAGGGCTACTCCGTGGCGATTGCTTGCAGGACATCGAGGCGTGCGGCCCGGCGTGACGGCCAGACCGCCGCCAGTACGCCGACAACACCGGCAAGCAGTACGGCGGCCAGCAACTGCAGCACGGGGATGTCGAGCACACTCAGACCGTTGTCGACCATCACCCGCTGCACGGACGCCGCGAACACGACACCGATCACCAGCCCGAGCAACGCACCGAGCAGTGTGATCGCGATCGACTCCACCCGCAGCATCCGGCTCAGCTGCGGCCGGTCCATCCCGATCGCACGGAGCAGACCGATCTCGCGGGTCCGTTCGACCACAGCGAGGGCGAGAGTGTTCACGATGCCCAGGATCGCGATCAGGATCGCCAGCGCGAGCAGCATCCCGATCACGCCGAGCGCGACGTTGACCGGCCCGCGGGCATCGGCGACGTACGCCTCCTGGTCGCGGACCCGGATCGTCGGGTAGTCCTTCAGCTCACCGAGGATCGCCTGCCCGGCCTGCGCCGCACCGGTGCTCTGGGCGAGCTCGACGTACAGCAGCGAGTCGGTCGGGGCGCCGCCGATCGCGTCGTACGTCGGCAGCGAGATGACGATCGCGTTGAGCTGGCGGTTCGGCGCGAGGATGCCGGCGACGGTGAGGCGGTGCTTCCCGGTGGTTGTGGTCAGGTCGAACGTCGCACCGGCCGACAGGTTGAGGGTCTTGGCCATCGTGCGGGGGAGCAGCGCCTGACCTGCGCCGAGTCCATCGAGGGAGCCGGACTCGAGCTTCGCCGTGATCGGGCCGTCGAGCGTTCCGTCGCTGACCCCGCTGACCTGGACCGTGGTGTCGCCGACCTTGGCCTGCTGCTGGCGGACCCGGTGCACGGACTCGACGCCGGAGACCTTGGCGACCCGGTCGGCGACCTGCGGGCTGAAGGAGGTGGGGTCGTCCGAGCTGACGACGAGTTCTGACGTACCGATCGCGTCGGTGATGTTCTGCTCGATGGATGCCTTGGCCGAGGCGGCGATCACGATCAGGCCGCTGATCAGGGCGACCGAGATCATCAGCGCCGACGCGGTGGCCGACGTACGCCGTGGATTGCGCTCGGCGTTCCGGCGGCCCAGTGTCACCGGGGCCTGACGACCGAACGGCGACATCAGGGCGCGGACGGCGTACCGGCTGACCAATGGACTGGTCATGACGACGCCGAGCAGCGTGATCGCGGCGGCGAACACCAGGAGGACCGCACCGGGCAGGCCATGGGCCCGCAGACCGATCAGGTACAGCACGACCGCCATCAGCAGCATGAACCCGCCGAGGAGCAGCCGGATCAGCATGGACCGCTCGGGCAGCGCGACGTCGTCGCGCAGCGCGGCCATCGGCGGGAGCTTCCCCGCGCGGCGGGCCGCCGGGTACGCCGCGGCGACCGTGACGCCGATGCCGATCAGGTAGCAGGCGATGACCGGGCCGGCGCCGATCTGCAGCGACGCATTGGGGATGGCGAGGTCGACCCACTGGTAGAGGAATCGGATACCTGCGGCGACACCGATGCCGAGCAGGAGACCGAGGGTGGAGCCGACCGCGCCGATCACCAGCGCCTCGATGAGAACGGTGGCAGTGACCTGCCCGCGCGAGGCGCCGATCGCGCGGAGCATGGCCAGCTCACGGGATCGCTGCGCGACGAGCATCGAGAACGTGTTGACGATCAGGAACGCGCCGACGAACAGCGCGAGCCCGGCGAACAACATCAGCACGGTGCTGTAGCCGCCGAACGCGTCGTCGAGTGCGTTCTCGCCGTCGGCGGCGACCTGCGTGGCCGTGCGGACCGTCACGGTGTCACCGATGGTCTTGGCGATCGCCTTGCTGACGGTGTCCGGGTCGGATCCGGCCGTGAGGGCGACACCGACCGAGGTCCAGCCGGGCTGGCCGAGGAGGAGTCGCTGGGCGGTCGCCGGGTCGAAGGTGACCAGCGGCGCGCCGGCCGCCACACCCGAGACGGTCGGGGTGGTGATCGCGGTGAGTTCGGCGGTGATGGCCTTGGTCGCGGTGACGACGCGGACCTGGTCGCCGACGACGTACCCCTCGCGCGTCGCGGTCGACTGGTCGACGGCGAGCTGGGACTCACCCCACGGCGGTTTCCCGTCGAGGAGCCGGAACGGTGCCGTGCGGACGTCCCGCGGCCACGCGCCGCCGTACGTCGACAGCCCGTAGGTCTCGGTCGGCTTCCCATCCGGCGCCAGGATCTGTACGTCGCTGACCAGCAACTCCGGGTTGGCACCGGCCACACCTGGTACGGCGGCGATGCGCTCGACCACGTCGGAGGTGAACGTCGCGGGCCGGCCGGATCGGACACCGACCGGGTCGACGGGGGTGACCGTGATGTCCGCCGTACTGCTGGAGAAGTTCTTCTTCAACGCGGCCGAGAGGGTGTTGGTGAAGACCAACGCGCCGCCGACGAACGCGATCCCGAGCAGCACCGCGACCGTGCACAGCACGAACCGCAATCGGTGTGCGAGGACCGACCGGAGGCCGAGCTTGAGCATCAGCCGGCCGCTGCCGCAGTCGGGTCGAGCTGCTTCATCGTGTCGAGCACGGTCTCGGCCGTCGGGTCGAGCAGCTCGGACCGCAGTTCGCCGTCGGCGAGGAAGAGAACGCGGTCGGCGTACGACGCGGCGGTCGGGTCGTGGGTGACCATCACGACGGTCTGGCCGAAGTCGCGGACGGAGCGGTGCAGGAAGGCGAGTACGTCGGCGGACGATCGCGAGTCGAGGTTGCCGGTGGGTTCGTCGGCGAACACCACGTCGGGCCGGGAGACGAGGGCGCGGGCGGACGCGACGCGCTGTTGCTGACCGCCGGAGAGCTCGGAGGGCTTGTGGTCGAGGCGATCCTTCAGGCCGATCGTGTCGATGACGGTGTCGAGCCACTCCTGGTCCGGTTTGCGGCCGGCCAGGTCCAGCGGGAGCGTGATGTTCTCCAGCGCGGTCAGAGTCGGGACCAGATTGAATGCCTGGAACACGAACCCGATCCGGTCACGGCGCAGGTGGGTCAGCAGCTTCTCCGGCAGCCGGGTGATGTCCACGTCACCGATGAACACCTGTCCGTCACTGGGCTTGTCCAGCCCGGCCAGACAGTGCAACAGCGTCGACTTCCCGGAGCCCGAAGGGCCCATGATCGCGGTGAACCGGCCTTGACCGAACTCGGCGCTCACATCGGCCAACGCATCCACCTGCGTCTGCCCACCGCCGTACCGCTTCCACAACCCCACAGCCCGCACCGCCACACTCATGCGACGAACCGTATCGGGACGGGGTTCCTCAGCCGTCGACGCCTACGAGGTCTACTCCGGCGGACTCGGCGGCGACCTCTTCGACCGAGCGGGTCGGGAGGGGCGGTGGTGTGCCACCCCAGGCCGGGCAGAGGGGTTTGTGGTCGCACCACTCGCACAGCGGCCCCGGGCTCGGGCGCCAGTCGCCGGACTCGAGCGCCCGGGTGATCGCCATCCACAGCGCCGACACCTTGCGTTCACAAGCGCGCAGATCGGCTTCGTCGGGGATGTAGCGGACGATCTCGCCGTTGCCGAGGTAGACCAGTTGCAGCATCGCCGGCACGACGCCGCGCAGCCGCCACAGGACCAGCGCATAGAACTTCATCTGGAACAGCGCCTTCGCCTCGAAGAACTCCGAGGGCGAGCGACCCGTCTTGTAATCGACCACCCGGATCTCGCCGGTCGGTGCGACATCGAGCCGGTCCACGTAGCCCCGCAGTACCAGACCTGAGTCGAGCTCGGTCTCGACGTAGAGCTCCCGCTCGGCCGGCTCCAGCGCGTTCGGGTCCTCCAAAGTGAAGTACTTGCCGAGCAGTTGGTGTGCCTCGGCCAGCCACTTGGCCAGCTCCTCGCCACTCGCGTCCTCGGCGAACAGCGCCGCCACCTCGGGCTCCGCGGCCAGCACCTGCTGCCACTGCGGCTCCAGCATCTCGGCTGCGTGCTCCAGCGTCCGCTGACCCCGCGGCAGGTCGAACAAGCGCTCGAGCACACCGTGCACGACAGTGCCCCGGACCGCGGCGGCCGACGGCTTCTCCGGCAGCCGGTCGATCACGCGGAACCGGTACTTGAGCGGGCAGCTCATGAAATCCGCGGCCCGGGACGGCGACAACGCCCCACGCGGATGGCCGTGCACATCGGCTTCGGCTGCAAGACTCATCCACGTCCTCGCTTCGCTCCGGGCGCGGCTGAGGCACGAGACACCCTGTGCTTGATGATGAACTCGCTTCGCTCGCTCATGCCTGCACCCTAGGCGAGCCAACCGACACTTCGCGTGCACCCACCCCGAGCCTGTGGAAAACCGGTCCGACGCTCCCAGGAAACTCACAGCGGACTTTCGGCAAACCATCGGCTCGGGTTGCCAGGCTGGTGCCAACAAACACCGGCAAGGAGCCTCTGATGACCCCTCCGCAGAAACCGCCCCGCGAACACGACCTGGGCCTGGAGTACGACCTCGGCACGCTGCAGCGACGGCGGTTCCTCGGCCTGTTCGCCGGCGCCGGCCTCGCCGTCGTGGCGGGTTGCTCGACCGACAACGCCACGGACTCGGCCACCAGCGGTACGACGACCACGACCTCGAGCACCCCGAGCGCGACCACCAGTACGACGACCGGCACGACCACCGACGTGGACGAGATCCCGCAGGAGACGGCCGGCCCGTACCCGGGTGACGGCTCCAACGGCCCGAACGTGCTGACCGAGTCCGGCATCGTCCGCAAGGACATCACCAAGTCCTTCGGCTCCGCCTCGGGCGTCGCGGCCGGCGTACCGCTGACCGTCGAACTCACGATTTTGGATGCCGACAAAGACACGCCGCTGGCCGGCGCTGCCGTCTATCTGTGGCACTGCGACGCGGAGGGCCGCTACTCCCTCTACTCCGACGGCGTCACCAACGAGAACTACCTCCGCGGCGTCCAGGCGGCCGACGCGAACGGCAAGGTCTCCTTCACCTCGATCTTCCCGGCCGCGTACATGGGCCGCTGGCCGCACATCCACTTCGAGGTGTACTCGAGTCTGTCCGAGGCGACCGCCGCCGGAAAGATCAGCGCGACCTCACAGCTGGCCTTCCCGGAGGACGTTTGCAACACCGTGTACGCCACCGAGGGGTACGACGGCAGCGCGCAGAACATGCAGCAGACGTCGCTCGAGGACGACAACGTGTTCGGCGACGACGACGGCGTACACCAGCTCGCCACCGTCACCGGGGACGTCAGCAGCGGGTACGTCGCCAAACTGAACGTCGGGGTCTGAGGCGGAATTGCATGGGTAGGTAGCACGGAGTTACCGCCGGGGAAGTAGCGTTGGGTCGATGCCAGATCCGCGTGAACCCCAGAGCCCCGCCCAGCCGGCCGGCCCGCCGCCGCCCGGTACCTGGGTCCTCGGTCGTATCCGCGGAATCCGGTTGACCATGCGGTTCACCTGGCTGCCGGTGGCGATGCTGCTGGCGATCGGGTTCGCCACGATCATCGGGCAGCAGTTCCCCGACCTGGGCAACTGGCGCTACCTGGCCGCGTTCGCGTTCGTGGTCGCGTTCACGGTGTCGATCCTGGTGCACGAGCTGGCGCACGCGCTGATGGCGCTGCGGTTCGGTATCGGGGTGTCGGAGATCAACCTCGGCTTCTTCGCGGCCGGTACGCATATCGAGGGCGAGCGGAAGTCACCGTTCGAGGAATTCGCCGTCTCGGTGGTTGGCCCGATCGCCTCGCTGGTGGTCGGCGGGCTGGCATACCTGGGCTCCCGTGCCTTCGACGAGGGCGTCGGGTACGTCGCCCTGTGGGAACTCGGAGTGGCCAACCTCATCGTCGGCGTGACCAACCTGCTGCCCGGCCTCCCGCTGGACGGCGGCTGGGTGCTGCGGGCGCTGGTCTGGAAGCTCACCGGCAACATGCACACCGGCACCATCGTGGCGGCGTGGGGCGGCCGGCTGCTCGCCATCGCGGTGTTGGCGGCGCCCGTCCTGCTGGAGGAGATCTGGGGCCGCCAACCGTCGATGATCGACTTCATCATCGCGCTCGCGGTCGGGTTCTTCCTCTGGATGGGGTCGACGGCGTCGCTGATGCAGGCCCGGCTGAAGCGCAAGCTACCCGCGCTCCAGGTCCGGACGCTGGCGCGGCGCGCGATCGCCGTACATTCCGGGACGCCGATCTCCGAGGCCGTCCGGCTGGCCGCCGAGGGGCAGGCCGGGGCGGTGGTGGTGATCGACGGCGAGGGCAAGCCGCACGCGCTGGTCTCGGAGACCGCGGTCGCCGCGGTGGCGCCGAACCAGCGGCCGTGGACCAACGTCAGCGAGGTTGCGACCCGGATCGGCGCGGGCCACATCATCGGAGTCAACGACACCGGTGAGGAGATCCTGAAGACCATCCGCGAGCACCCGGCGTCGGAGTACCTCGTCCTGGATGCCACCGGCTCTGTCTACGGCGTGCTGACCACCGCCGACATCGAGCGGGCGTTCCGCGGTCGCTGACGGTAGCGGGAGCCAAGGCCCCATGACCATGCCGGCGCCGAAGGCCCGGCCAAAAGCAGAGTTAAGGTGAGCGCCTTATGGCTGACTTGCGCGACTTTCCCGACCAGGCGTATTCCGGGGTCCACCACGGCCCGTTGCAAGCGGGGGAGTGGATCACCCTGCAGGACTCCAAGGGCCGCCGGCACTCGGTGTTCCTGGAGCGCGGGAAGATCTTCCACACCACCAAGGGCGGGATCGCGCACGACGACCTGATCGACGGTCCCGACGCTGTGGTGATCAAGTCCAAGGGCGGCGTGGAGTACCTCGCACTCCGTCCCCTGATGGCTGACTACTCCGTTTCCATGCCGCGTGGTGCCGCGGTGATCTACCCGAAGGACACGGCCCAGATCGTCACCATGGCCGACATCTTCCCCGGGGCGAAGGTGGTCGAAGCGGGTGCCGGCTCCGGTGCGCTGACCACCGCGCTGCTGCGCGCGGTCGGGATCCACGGGCAGGTCATCTCGTTCGAGCGGCGGGAGGACTTCGCCGAGGTCGCGCGGAAGAACGTGACCGGTTTCTTCGGCGGTGAGCACCCCGCCTGGCGGCTCGAGGTCGGCGATCTGGTCGAGAAGCTGAACGAGCAGGACGTGGACCGCATCGTGCTGGACATGCTGGCGCCCTGGGAGTGCGTTGACGCGGCAGCAGAGGCCCTGTCACCCGGTGGGGTGCTCTGTGCCTATGTCGCTACCACGACGCAGCTGAGCCGCTTTGTGGAGACGCTGAGGGCCCATGGCGAGTTCACCGAGCCGCGGGCCTGGGAGTCGCTGGTCCGGGACTGGCACGTCGAGGGACTGGCCGTCCGGCCGGGGCATCGGATGCAGGGTCATACCGCGTTCCTGGTCACTGCGCGCAGGATGGCGCACGGTGTTCAGGCGCCGCGCAAGAAGCGCCGTCCGGCCCCTGGTGCCTACGGCGACGACTACAGCGGACCGCGTCGTGTCACGGGCCGCGCTTCGGATCGTCCTGAAACCTCCGAAGACATGCCGACAGCAACGGATTGATCCGCAACCGACACGTGATGGGATTCAGCTTGCCCGGTGAGGTTTTCTGGGTAAGGTCCATAGGGTCGAGCCCCACATGGTGAGGTGATGATCGTGGCTGGAGACGAGAGCCCTACCGCGGCAGAGCTGCGTAACCAGGTCCGGTACCTGGAAGCCGAGGTCGCAGCGTTGCGGCGTCGGCTGCTCGAGCACCCGGCAGACAGCCGGTCGCTCGAGAGCAGACTGTCCGAAACCCAGGCCTCCCTGGCGAGTGTCACCGCTCAGAACGAGCGGCTGGCCGAAACGCTGCGGGAGGCGCGAGAGAAGATCATCGCCCTGAAGGAGGAGGTCGACCGGCTGGCGCAACCGCCGTCCGGTTTCGGCACCTTCCTCGGACGCAATGACGACGACACGCTGGACGTGTTCACCGGTGGCCGCAAGCTTCGGGTCGCGGCGAGCCCGTCGATCGACCTGGACGCGCTGAAGCTCGGCCAGGAACTGATGCTGAACGAAGCACTCAACGTGGTCGAGGCCTGCGATTTCGAGGTCGTCGGCGACGTGGTGATGCTGAAGGAACTGCTGGCCGACGGCGAGCGGGCGCTGGTGATCGCGCAGGCGGACGAGGAGCGGGTCGTGCGGCTCGCGTCGCCGTTGCTCGACATCCCCCTGCGCGCCGGTGACTCGCTGCTGCTGGAAGCCCGGTCCGGGTACGTCTACGAGAAGATCCCGAAGTCCGAGGTCGAGGAGCTGATCCTCGAAGAGGTCCCGGACATCGACTACACCCAGATCGGTGGCCTGACGGGCCAGATCGAGCAGATCCGGGACGCGGTCGAGCTGCCGTACCTGCACAAGGACCTGTTCCTCGAGCACGAGCTCAAGCCACCGAAGGGTGTGCTGCTGTACGGCCCACCCGGCTGCGGCAAGACGCTGATCGCCAAGGCGGTGGCGAACTCGCTGGCCAAGAAGGTGGCCGAGCGGACCGGGGTGGAGGGGCAGAAGTCGTTCTTCCTCAACATCAAGGGTCCGGAGCTGCTGAACAAGTACGTCGGCGAGACCGAGCGGCACATCCGGCTGGTCTTCCAGCGGGCCCGGGAGAAGGCCTCCGAGGGTATGCCGGTGATCGTGTTCTTCGACGAGATGGACTCGCTGTTCCGCACCCGCGGATCCGGTGTCTCCTCCGACGTCGAGAACACCATCGTCCCGCAGTTGCTGAGCGAGATCGACGGCGTCGAGGGCCTGGAGAACGTGCTCGTCATCGGTGCCTCGAACCGTGAGGACATGATCGACCCGGCCATCCTGCGACCCGGCCGGCTGGACGTGAAGATCAAGATCGAGCGGCCGGACGCCGAGGCGGCCCGGGACATCTTCTCGAAGTACCTGACCACCACCCTGCCGTTGCACGCCGACGACCTGAACGAGTTCGGCGGCGACAAGCGCGAGTGCGTGAACGGGATGATCCAGCGCACCGTCGAGCGGATGTACACCGAGGCCGACGAGAACCGGTTCCTCGAGGTCACCTACGCCAACGGTGACAAGGAGGTCCTGTACTTCAAGGACTTCAACTCGGGCGCGATGATCCAGAACATCGTCGACCGGGCCAAGAAGATGGCGATCAAGGCCTTCCTGGACGACAACCAGAAGGGTCTGCGGGTGCAGCACCTGCTGCAGGCGTGCGTGGACGAGTTCAAGGAGAACGAGGACCTTCCGAACACGACCAACCCGGACGACTGGGCCCGCATCTCCGGCAAGAAGGGCGAGCGGATCGTCTACATCCGTACGCTCATCTCCGGCAAGCAGGGCACGGAGCCGGGTCGCTCCATCGACACGGCCACGAACACGGGTCAGTACCTGTAAGTCCGTCGTACCGGCTGCCCCTGGACATCCACTGTCCAGGGGCAGTCGCTGTCGTGGCAGGACAGCTGTTCGGTGCTCTCGGGTGCTGCAGGGGACTGGCCGGGGTTTCCCCGGATTCCTCGGCGGCACCCGTCGACGTACCGTGCTGCTATGGCGACGGACGAGGTGCGCAAGGACCTGCGGGCGGCGGCGGCCGCGCGGCAGGAGTTGGGGCCGGAGTACGAGGAAGAGATCATCGACAGCTTCCTCGAGAAGCTCGACGCGCGGGACGCCGCGCGCCGGGGGCAGGATCTCGAGTTCCGGCAGCAGGACCGGGCCCTGGAGATGGCCGGTCTGAAGCCCCGGGAAACCGATCCGGGCGGCCTCGCCCTGGCGATCATCTCGGTCGTCGCGGCCATCCCGATCACCGCCATCAGCGCGGACATGCTCGGCCTGCAAGGCCTCATCGTCTGCTGGGCGGGCCTGGTCGGCATCAACCTCGCCCGCACCGCCGCCCGCCGCACCACCCGCTGATCGGCCGTCAGAGCCGCATCAGCACCCCGCTGAGGCGTGATCGTTACACCAGGCTCCTGATGTACGGACCGAGCAGGGCGGTGGTGTCGGGGACGAACGGCCACTCGTCAAGGCGTCGTACGAGCTCTGCAGGGGACATCCAGGCGCCCCAGGACACCTCTTCGGGCTGGTGGGTCACCGGGCCGTCCCAGACGCAGGTGTAGAGGTACGCGTGGTAGTTCGTGGACTCGTCGGCGTAGTCGCCTTCCGGCAGCTTGACCAGGTTCACCCCGCTGATGCCGAGCTCCTCGGCCAACTCCCGTACGACGGCCTCGTACGGATCCTCGCCGGCGGCTATGACACCACCTGCCGAGAAGTCGTAACACGACGGGAAGACGTCCTTGGTCGGCGTCCGGCGATGCACGTAGATGTCGCCGGCCGGATTCCGGACGAGTACGCCGGTCGCCGAGTGCCGCAGATTCTCCCGGCGCATCACCGATCGCGGTGCCGATCCGGTGACATGGTTGTCTTCGTTCAGGATCGCAACGATTTCGTCCACCCGCGAAGTTTCACACGTAACCCTGTGGACACAGCAACGGCTTTAGTCGCCTCCACCGCGTAGGCTCGTTCGCATGAGTGTTCGGCGGATCATGGGAACCGAGACCGAGTTCGGCATCTCGGTTCCAGGACAGCCTGGGGCCAACCCGATGCTGACCTCGAGCCAGGTGGTGAACGGCTACGCGCAGACGCAGCCGCTCGCGCGCAAGACCCGATGGGACTTCGACGAGGAGCACCCGCTGCGGGACGCGCGCGGCTTCGACCTGAGCCGGGAGGTGGCCGATTCCAGTCAACTCACCGACGAGGAGACCGGCCTGGCCAACGTGATCCTCACCAACGGCGCCCGGCTGTACGTCGACCACGCCCACCCGGAGTACTCGGCGCCCGAGACCACCAACCCGCGGGACGTGGTGG
Source organism: Kribbella steppae (assembly GCF_004342025.1). Classification (GTDB taxonomy): domain Bacteria; phylum Actinomycetota; class Actinomycetes; order Propionibacteriales; family Kribbellaceae; genus Kribbella; species Kribbella steppae. The sequence continues at coordinate 143,465 of NZ_SLWN01000006.1, forward strand.
TGTGGGACAAGGCCGGTGAGCTGGTGATCATGGAGGGCGCCCGGCAGGCCCGGCAGATCCCCGGCGCGCCGCCGCTGAACCTGTACAAGAACAACACCGACAACAAGGGCGCGTCGTACGGTTCGCACGAGAACTATCTGATGCGCCGCTCGACCCCGTTCGCGTCGATCGTGCGGCATCTCACCCCGTTCTTCGTGAGCCGTCAGGTAGTGACCGGCGCCGGCCGCGTCGGGATCGGCCAGGACGGCACCCAGCACGGTTTCCAGATCAGCCAGCGCGCCGACTACTTCGAGGTCGAGGTCGGCCTGGAGACGACGCTGAAACGGCCGATCATCAACACCCGCGACGAGCCGCACGCCAACCCGGACCGCTATCGCCGCCTGCACGTCATCATCGGCGACGCGAACCTGTCCGAGATCTCGACGTACCTCAAGGTCGGGACGACGAGTCTGGTGCTGTCGATGATCGAGGACGGCTGGCTGACCGACGACCTGAGTGTGGACCGCCCGGTCACCGCGTTGCACGAGGTCAGTCACGACCCGGCCTGCACGCACCTGATGACGCTCAAGGACGGTCGCAAGCTGACCGCCGTACAGCTGCAGACGGAGTACCTGGAGCAGGCCCGCAAGTACGTCGAGGACAAGTACGGCGACGACGCGGACCGGCAGACCAAGGACGTGTTGTACCGCTGGGAGCAGATCCTCGACCAGTTGGCCATCGACCCGATGAAACTGGCCGACCAGCTCGACTGGGTCGCCAAGCTGAAACTGCTCCAGTCGTACCGCGACCGCGACGGCCTCGAGTGGGACGACCCCAAGCTGCACCTGGTCGACCTGCAGTACGCCGACCTGCGTCCGGACAAGGGGCTTTACTACAAATTGGTCAAGGCCGGCCGGATGCAGCGGCTGGTCTCCGACGAGGAGATCCGGATGGCGGTCTCGCACCCGCCGACCGACACCAGGGCGTACTTCCGCGGCCGCTGTATGCAGCAGTACGCGCCGCAGGTGGCGGCCGCGTCATGGGACTCGGTGATCTTCGATCTGCCGGGTAAGGAATCGCTGCAGCGGATCCCGACTTTGGACCCGTTGCGGGGCACGAAAGCCCATGTCGGAGCACTTTTGGACCAGTGCGACACCGCGAGTGACCTGGTTCGCACCATCACTGGGGGTGCCGCCGGGTAGGGTCGCTGTAGAGGGGTCGGTTGGGCGGCCTCTCCAGCGGTTCTAGGAGGTGTGTGCCATGGCGAAGGACGGCGGGCAGCAGCATAAGCAGCCGAAGCGTTCGACGACCGAGGAAGAGGTCGAGCAGGTCGAGACGTCCGAGGACGTCGCCGAGCGCAAGGAGCGGCTCGACGAGGACGTCGACTCGATCCTGGACGAGATCGACGAGGTGCTCGAGGAGAACGCCGAGGAGTTCGTCCGCGGGTTCGTGCAAAAGGGTGGGGAGTGAACCGCTCGATGACTTTTGATGCCTCCGGCCGGTTGCCGGAAGCCTTCCTGACTCCAGGTGGCTCGTCGTTCATGGACTTTCTGGCCGGGCACGCGCCCGACCTGTTGCCGGGACGGCGCAGCCTGGGGTCGGCCGATTTCTCCGCCGACGTCCCGCACGGGACCACGATCGTCGCGGCCACCTTCCCCGGTGGCGTGGTGATGGCAGGCGACCGGCGGGCCACGATGGGCAACATCATCGCCCAGCGTGACATCGAGAAGGTGTTCCCCGCCGACGAGTACTCCGCGGTCGCGTTCGCGGGCTCGGCCGGTTTCGGGATCGAGATGGTCCGGCTGTTCCAGGTCGAGTTGGAGCACTACGAGAAGCTCGAGGGCGCCACACTCAGTCTGGACGGCAAGGCCAACCGGCTGAGCGCGCTGATCCGGGGCAACCTGGCGATGGCGATGCAGGGCCTGGCCGTGGTGCCGCTGTTCGCGGGCTACGACGAGGACCTGAAGGGCGGCCGGATCTTCTCCTACGACCCGACCGGCGGGCGGTACGAGGAGACCCACTTCCACAGTGTCGGCTCGGGTTCGCTGTTCGCCCGGGGTGCGCTGAAGAAGCTCTACCGCGAGGACCTGTCCGCGACCGACTGCGTCACGGTGGCGATCCAGTCCCTGATCGACGCCGCCGACGACGACTCGGCGACCGGCGGGCCGGACATGCTGCGGCGGATCTTCCCGGTGGTCGGCGTGGTCACCGCGGACGGTTACCTTCGGCTGCCGGAGGACGAGGTGGCCGACATCGTCGACCGGGTCTGGGCCGAGCGGCACCGGCGCCCCGACGGGCCGGCCTCGGCAACCCTCACCTGACCTGATCCCCATCGACTGATTAGAGGACGACACCTTCGATGAGCGTTCCGTTCTACGTCTCGCCCGAACAGCTGATGCGGGACCGGGCCGACTTCGCCCGCAAGGGCATCGCCAAGGGCCGCAGCGCGATCGCGTTGCAGTACGCCGACGGCATCCTGTTCGTCGCGGAGAACCGGTCGCCGGCGTTGCACAAGGTGGCCGAGATCTACGACCGGATGGCGTTCGCCGCGGTCGGCCGGTACAACGAGTTCGAGAACCTGCGGATCGCCGGCGTCCGGCTGGCCGACATGCGCGGGTACTCCTACGACCGGCGCGACGTGACCGGCCGGGCGCTCGCCAACGCCTACGCGCAGACGCTGGGCGCGATCTTCTCCTCCGGCGGTGAGAAGCCGCTCGAGGTAGAGATCCTGGTCGCCGAGATCGGCACCAGCACGGCCGAGGACCAGATCTACCGGCTCACCTACGACGGCTCGATCGCGGACGTCCGCGGCTACGCCGTGATGGGCGGGCCGGCCGAGCAGGTCGCGGACTACGTCGGCGAGCACTACCAGGAGGGCATCTCGCTGGCCGGGGCGCTCCGGCTGGCTGTGGACGCGCTCGGGCACGACAGCAACGAGGTCCGCGAGCTGACCCCGGACCAGATCGAGGTCGCGGTCCTGGACCGGACCCGGACCCAGGTCCGTAAGTTCAAGCGGATCTCGGAGGAGACGCTGGGGCGGATCCTGTCCGAGTCCAGCCCGGACACCACGCCGTCGGAATCGTCGGCGGACAAGCCGGAGGAGACCGACGAGAGCGCGGAGACGGCCGGCGGCGACACCCCGGTTGCTCCGGGCGATGACGACGTACCGGTTGCTCCGCCGGAGGAGCCGGGCGGCGACGACCGGCCGCTGTGAACGACTCGGTGATGGGCTCAGCCGCCGCGACAGTCTCGGATGACTCTGGCGTGGCGGCTGAGTCGCGTAAACCCCAGGATCCGGCGCCGTGGGAGCTGCTGGACGAGCAGCCGGGGTTCAGCGGGTTCCTGACCGTGAACCAGCGGCGGTACCGGCTGCCGGACGGCCGGGAGGCCGACTGGGACGTCTTCGGTCCGAAGACCGCCTCCGGGATCACGTCCGGGATCACCGTCCTGCCGCTGACGCCGGAGGGCAGGATCGTCACGATCCGGATCTTCCGGCCGGGGCCGGATCAGGTCGTCACGAATCTGCCGGGTGGCCTGGTCGAGGTCGACGAGGACCCGGCCGTGGCCGGCCCCCGCGAGCTCGAGGAGGAGACCGGCTACACCTGCGAGTCGTTCGAGGTCGTGACCTGGACCTGGGCGGGGGCGTCCTCGGTCTTTCGCAAGTACATCGGCATCGCCCGCGGCTGCCGGCCGGACGGTCGTCAGGCGCTGGACGAGTTCGAGGACTGCGTCCCGGTTGAGCTCACCGTGGAAGAACTCCGCGCCCAGCTGCGGACGCCCGGCGCCATGACCGGGATCGACGCCGCCTACCTCGCGCTGGACCACGCCGGTCTTCTCTGACTGGAACTGGTCACGACAGGCCCTTGACGAGCAGGTCTGCGCACTGAGTGGATGGTAGGAGCACACGCCTTCCGCCCGAGGAGTTGCTCATGCGCCGTCTCGCTCTTCCCTTGTTGCTCGCACTTGTCGTTCAGACCTTGACCGTCCCGGCTGCTGTTGCTCTGGCCGGGACCACGAAAGGGGCGCCGCCGGTGACGCCTGAGCCTCAGCAGACCATCACGCGCCAGGATGGGTTCCACCTCGGCCGGACCGTCGGCCTGGTCCATGGCCCGACGACCGACCCCGACGCCGAGCGCGTCGTCCGCGAGACGCTCGAGCAGGCCGGCGTACGGACTGTTCGTGATCAGCCGGCCGACGTGACCATCTGGTTGGGTGGGAGCGAGCAGGCGCTGCGGCAGTTGAACGTCGAGCCCGCCGAGGGGCTGGCGGCTGAGGGTTACGTCCTCGCCATCGGCGGCAAGAACGTCGTGCTCGACGGCGTCGACACCGACGGGACGTACTACGCCGCGCGCACGTTCGCACAGGTTGTCCAGGGCAACCAGGTGGACGGCGTCGAGATCCGCGACTGGCCGACGATGCGGTACCGCGGCTCGATCGAGGGCTTCTACGGTACGCCGTGGTCGCACGCCGACCGGCTCGATCATCTCGACTACCTCGGCGCGCACCGGATGAACACCTACGAGTACGCGCCCAAGGACGACCCGTACCACCGTGAGCAGTGGCGCGACCCGTACCCGGCCGACAAGCTGGCCGAGCTCGGCGAACTGATCGAGCGCGCCCAGCGCAACAAGGTCGACTTCACCTTCGCACTCTCGCCCGGCCTGTCGATCTGCTACACCTCCGACAGCGACTACCAGGCGCTGATCGCGAAGTTCGAGTCGCTCTACGCGTTGGGCGCGCGGGCGTTCAACGTGCCGCTGGACGACATCGACTACAACACCTGGCACTGCCCGGAGGACCGGGAGAAGTACGGCACCGGCGGCGGCGCGGCCGGTCAGGCACAGAGCGAGCTGCTGAACCGGATCCAGCGCGAGTGGGTCGCGAGCAAGCCGGATCTCGCCCCGCTGCAGATGGTCCCGACCGAGTACTACAACGTGTCCGAGACGCCGTACAAGAAGGCGCTGCGGGAGCAGCTCGACGCAGCGGTGGTCGTGCACTGGACCGGGATCGGCGTCGTTCCGCGCACGATCACGACCGCACAAGCTGCTCAGGCCAAGGCTGTGTTCGGGCACGACATTCTGATCTGGGACAACTATCCGGTCAACGACTACGCGGCCGGACGGATCCTGCTCGCCGACTACAGCGGCCGTGAGCCCGGGATCGCCGAGCACATCGCCGGCGTGATCTCGAACCCGATGAACCAGGCCGCGGTCAGCAAGCTGGCCCTCTACTCGTTCGCCGAGCTCGGCTGGAACCCGGCGACGTACGACGAACAAGCGTCCTGGCACCGGGCGATCGCCGAACGCGCCGGGGGAGACCGCAAGACGATCGCGGCGCTGGAGGTGTTCGCCGACCTGAACACCTACGACTCGACGCTGCACCCGGAGAGTGCGCCGGTGCTGGCTGCTCGCACGGCCGAGTTCTGGAAGACCTGGCAGGCCGGCGGCAGGGACGAAGCGATCGCGGCGATCAAGCCCTACTTCACCGCCATCGAGAACGCTCCGGCGCAGATCCGCCAGGGTGTGAAGGACCCTGCGTTCGCCGACGAGGCGAAGGCCTGGCTCGACGCGACCGTGCTGTGGGGTCAGGCGCTGGACCGGTCACTGCGACTGCTCGATGAAGTAGCCGAGGGCAACGGTGCGGCCGCGTGGACGAGCCGGCAACGCATCGACGCGCTGGTCACCCAGGCCAAGGCGATCCGCGACACCCGGCTGCCGCACTCCAACACCTACCCGCGCATCGGCGAGGGCGTCGCCGACGCGTTCCTCACCGAGGCCGGCCGGGTGCACTACCAGTGGATGGGCATCGAGCCGGGGCGTACGGCGTCCAGTTCGCAGGGCACGTACGCCGAGAACGTCCCCGACCGGATGATCGACGGCGACGAGTCGACGTACTTCTGGAGCAACGGCGCGCCGGTGACCGGCGACGAGATCCGAGTCGACCTCGGCGCACCACGGGCGATCGGCGACATCGCCGTACTGATGGGGAAGTCGGGCAGCCCGGAGGACTACATCCACTCCGGCGCCCTCGAGTACTCCGTCGACGGCTCCAGTTGGACCGAGCTCACCCGGGCCACCACGGCTGAGGTTCGCTTCACCGCCGACACCACGGCCCGGTATGTCCGCTACCGAGCGCTGGCCGACAACCCGTCGTTCTGGCTCGTGGTCCGGGAGTTCTCGGTCCAGGTCACCGACGGTTCCGAGTTGGTGCTCACGGCAACAGGTACGCCGGCTCCGGCGGAGGGCTCGTCACTCGCCGACGCGGTTGATGGTGACGTGCGTACGGCGTACGTCGCGGCAACGACCCCGACGACGGATGACGCGCTGACGGTCGCTCTGTCCTCAGCCACCGCGGTCGACCGGATCACGGTGCTGCAGTCCGGCGATGCGACCGCCGTCGGCCGGCTGGAGGTTCGGACCAGTGCGGGCTGGCAGGAGGCAGGAAGGGTAGGGGCTGCCTACAGTGCGGTGACGCTCCCGGTCACCACCATCGAGGCGGTCCGGATCAGTTGGGCGTCCGGCGCCGTACCGCCGCAGGTCCATGAGGTGATCCTGCACCGGCCCGAGAACTAAGTTGCCACGAAGCTGACAGCAGCCCAGGATGGCGGCGTGCTGACCGACCACTGGCCACTGCGCCGCCTCCGGCTGACCACCGAACGCCTCGTCCTCCGGCTGCCTGACGAGGAGGAACTCGCCGCGCTTGCCGACGTCGCCGCGAGCGGCGTCCACAAGCCGGGGGAGCGACCGTTCCTGACCCCGTGGACAGACCTGCCACCGGCCGAACGGGCCCGGAGCGTGCTGCAGGGTCACTGGAGTTCTCTGGCCTCGTGGACCCCGCAGGACTGGGAGTTGCAACTCGGCGTGTTCCGGGATGGGACGCCGCTCGGCATCGTCGCGTTGAGAGCTCAGGACTTCGCCGTTCTCCGTGAGGTGAAGACGTGGTCCTGGCTCGGCCTGCCGCACCACGGCCAAGGATTCGGCACCGAGGCACGCGTCGCTTTGCTGCACCTTGCCTTCGAGGGGCTGGACGCCGTCGCGGCGTTGACCGAGGTGTTCCAGGACAACGCCGGCTCGCAGGGTGTGTCCCGGAAGCTCGGCTACCGCCCGGACGGCATCTCCCGGGACGTTCTGCACGGTCAGCCGGTGATCTCGGACCGGCTTCGCCTCACCCGCGAGGACTGGTCCGGCGCATCGGTCCGAGTCGAAGGGCTGGAGGAATGCCGCTCCTGGTTCGTCGCGTAGGCTTGTTCGCGGACCGCGACTGGCGTTGAGGTGGAGGACCACCGGGGAACGGTCTGCTGGTAGATCCGGCTTCGCCGCGCGCCTGGGCACCCTCTCGATGCCCGAAGGAGTGCGCGTATGACCAAGTTGATGATCGGTACCGACCTGGCCGCCGAAATGGTGGCGAACGCGGCTGACCGAGCCCGGGTGCTGCAGGAGAAGACCGGCGTGCAGCCGTGTCTGGCGACCGTGCTGGTGGGCGACGACCCCGCGTCGGCGACGTACGTGCGGATGAAGCAGAACCGGAGCAAGAAGGCCGGCATCGGGTCACGGAGCGTCGTCCTGCCCGCGGAGACCACGACCGAGGAGCTGGTCGCTGAGCTGCACAAGCTGTCCGCCGACCCGGAGGTGCACGGGATCCTGCTGCAGCACCCGGTGCCGGCGCAGATCGACGAGCGGGCCGCGTTCGAGGCGATCGACCCGGCCAAGGACGTCGACGGCGTGACCATGCACGCGTTCGCCGCGATGGCGTTCGGCGAGCCCGGGTTCCGGTCCTGCACACCGGGCGGCATCCTGCGGCTGCTCGAGGCGTACGACGTACCGATCGCCGGCGCGCACGCGGTCGTCATCGGCCGCAGCCCGATCCTCGGCAAGCCGGCCGGGATGTTGCTGCTGGCATCGAACGCGACCGTCACCTACACCCACTCGCGGACCACGAACCTGCCCGACATCGTCCGGACCGCGGACATCGTGGTGGCGGCGGTCGGCAAGGCGAACTTCGTCCGCGGCGACTGGCTGAAGCCGGGCGCGGTGGTGGTCGACGCCGGGTACAACGAGGGCAACGTCGGGGACGTCCACTTCGACGAGGCGGCCGCGGTGGCCGGCCTGATCACACCGGTCCCGGGCGGGGTCGGACCGATGACGATCGCCCTCCTGCTGGAGCAGACCGTCGACGCCGCCGAGGCCCAATCCGAGACGGCTGTCCACTCCGTGGCTACTCTGACCTAGGCTTGGGGGAGACGACCAAGGAGGCAGACACGTGGCGGTACGGGCGATCCGGGGCGCTACCCAGCTGGAGGTGGACGAGCGCGAGCATCTGCTCGAGCGGTCCGCCGAGCTGGTGAAGGCGGTCCTGGAAGCGAATGATCTGGGCCACGAGGACCTGATCAGCATCCTGTTCACCGTCACACCCGACCTGCACTCGGAGTTTCCCGCCGTGGCGGGCCGGCAGATCGGGCTGACCGACGTACCGCTGATGTGCATGCAGGAGATCGACGTCCCGCACGCGCTGCCGCGGGTGGTCCGGATGATGGTGCACGCCGAGTCCTCGCGGTCCCGGGAGAAGATCCAGCACGTCTACCTGCATGGTGCGGTCGCGCTGCGTCCGGATCTGACGGGCGCCCAGTAATGGCACCAGTAATGGCAACAGTGAGGGCATGGTGACCGAGCTGCGCGGCCCGGTCCGGGTCGTCGGCGCCGGACTGATCGGTACGTCGATCGGCCTCGCGCTGGCCCGGTTGGGCGTGGTGGTGGAACTGGTCGACGCCGACCCGGACACCGCGCTGATGGCCGAGCGGATCGGGGCCGGTTCACGGCTGGTCCAGATCGAGCCGCAGCTCGTGGTGGTCGCCGTACCGCCGGACCACGTCGGTCAGGTGGTCGCCGAGCAGCTCGAGCAAACCGACGCGATCGTCACCGACGCCGCGAGCGTCAAGTCGAAGCCGCTCGCCGACGCAGCCCGGTTGACCGGCGATCTCAGCCGGTACGTCGGCAGTCACCCGATGGCGGGGTCGGAGCGGAACGGGCCCCTCGCTGCGCGAGCAGACCTGTTCGACGGAGCGACCTGGGCCATCACCCCGCACGAGACCAGCGCACCTGAAGCGGTCGAGCTCGTCCGGCGGCTGGCCGAGGCGTCCGGCGCGCGGACGGTCGAGCTGTCGGTCGAGGACCACGACCTCGCGGTGGCGCGGGTCTCGCACCTGCCGCACCTGATGTCGGCCCTGGCCGCCGGGACGTTGGTGGACGCGCCGAACTCACATCTCCAGCTGTCCGGCCAGGGGGTGCGGGACGTGACCCGGATCGCGGCCGGCGACCCGAAGCTGTGGACCCAGATCGTGTCCGCGAACTCGACCGCGCTGACCGGTCTGCTGGAGCAGATCCGCGGCGAACTGGACCGCGTTCTTGTTGCCCTGGGCAAGGAGGAGGCGGCCGAGGAGCTGACGACGATCCTCGGGCAGGGCGTGTCGGGTGCGGTCCGGGTGCCGGGTAAGCACGGTGCGCCGCACATCGATCTCGTCACTGTCCTGGTGACCATCCCCGACCGGCCGGGGCAGCTGGCCCGGCTGTTCGCCGACGCCGCCGAGTCCGGCGCCAACGTCGAGGACCTGCGGATCGACCACAGCCCGGGCCGCCCGGTCGGTGAGGTCGAGCTGGCCGTCAAACCCGGCTCGGTCGACCAGTTGGTCGACGTCCTGACCGAGCGTGGTTGGGTCGTCCACCGCTAGTCGCCGTACAGGAGTCACCCGCAGCCGGTCCTGATCGGGGGATTGTCCCCGCCCACGGGTAACCTCTGGGCATGATCATCGCTGTGGACGGGCCGAGTGGCTCGGGTAAGTCGAGCACGGCCCGAGGCGTCGCCACCAGACTGGGGCTGCGCTACCTCGACACCGGTGCGACGTACCGCGCCGTGACGTGGTCGGCGCTCGAGCACGGTCTCGACCTGGACGACACGGAAGCGGTGGCCCAGCGGTCGCGCGAACTGCGGCTGGAGGTCAGCACCGACCCCGGGAAGCAGTTCGTGATCGCCGACGGCGTCGACGTGACCAGCGCGATCCGGGAGCCGCGGATCAGCGAGAGCGTCAGCAAGATCGCCACCAACCTGGACGTCCGCAAGGAGCTGGTCCGGCGGCAGCGCGAGATCATCGACGACGCCCAGCCGACCGGCGGGATCGTGGTCGAGGGCCGCGACATCGCCACCGTGGTCGCGACCGACGCGGAGCTGAAGGTGCACCTCACCGCCGACCAGGACGCCCGGCTGGCCCGGCGCGGCGCGGAGCTGACGGCCGGGGCGGTGACGGCCGAGCAGTTGCGCGACCAGATCGTCCGCCGGGACGCCGACGACGCCACCGTCTCGCAGTTCCTGGTGGCCTCGGACGGCGCGGTCACCGTCGACTCGACGCACCTGTCTCTGGAGGAGGTCGTCGACGTGATCAGCAGACTGGCGAAGGAGGCCGAGGCCGCCCCGCGCGACCGGGAGTCATGACAGTGCTTTTGGCCGGGCCTCCGGCACCGGCGTGGTCATGGGGCTTTGACTCCCGGCCTTCCCTCGTCACTTCAGTCGCTGTGCTTTTGGCCGCGCCTCCGGCGCGGCGGGTCATGGGGCCTTGGCTCCCGGCCTTCCCTCGTCACTTCAGTCGCTTCGCTCCCTGCGCTCCTCAGTCCAGGCTGGGAGGCCCCATGACCGTGCTCCCTGCGCTCCTCAGTCCAGGCTGGGAGGCCCCGTGACCGCAGAACTGACCGGGCATCGGGAGCTGCCGCGTACTGATGACCTGGCCTCGTTGCCCTATCGGCTCGCGCTGCCGGCCCGCAGGATCGCCAGGCCCTACTTCCGGCGCAAGTACAGGCTCACCATCCACCACGAGGACCGGTTCCCGCGGACCGGTCCGGTGCTGATGACCCCGAACCACCTGAGTCTGCTCGACGGGCCGCTGCTGGGTGCGATCGCGCCCCGGATGCTGCACCAGCTCGGCAAGATCGAGGCCTTCGGCGGTCTGCAGGGCCGGACGCTGCGGCGGTTCGGCCAGATCCCGGTCGATCGGTCGACGTACGACGTACGGGCCGTCCGGCAGTCCATCAAGGTGCTCCGGGACGGCCGGGTGCTGAACATCTACCCGGAGGGGACCCGCGGCGCGGGTGATTTCAGCCGGATCCGGACCGGGGTGGCGTATCTGGCCATGGTGACCGGGGCGCCGATCCTGCCGGTGGCGCTGCTCGGGACCAGGCTGCCGCACGGTGACGTGGAGGGTTTTCCACCGGCCGGGAGCCGGGTGGACGTGGTCTATGGCGAGGCCTTCACGATCGACCGCGTACCCTTTCCCAGGAGGCATTCCGACGTACGGGCGGTTGCCGACCAGATCGGCGATGTGCTGCGCGCCCATGTCAGGGCGGCCGTCGAAGCGACCGGCCACCCGCTCCCGGGTGCGCCAGACAAGAAGGATCCTGATGAGTGACCTGCCCACCGGCTACGACTTTGCCGAGCCCACGCACGACCGTGAAGACAGCGGTCCGCTGCCCGTGCTCGCGATCGTCGGTCGTCCGAATGTGGGCAAATCCACGCTCGTGAACCGCATCATCGGCCGCCGCGAGGCCGTCGTCGAGGACACCCCGGGCGTCACCCGGGACCGGGTCTCGTACGACGCCAACTGGGCCGGCCGCGGCTTCACCGTGGTCGACACCGGCGGCTGGGACCCGGACGCGGTCGGGATGGCCGCGCTGGTCGCCGCCCAGGCCGAGGTCGCCATCAACGCCGCCGACGCGGTGCTGTTCGTGGTCGACGCGACGGTCGGGATCACCGACGCGGACGAGGCCGTCGTCCGGGTACTGCGCAAGTCCGGCAAGCCCGTCGTGCTGGCCGCGAACAAGGTCGACGACCAGCGGGTCGAGTCCGAGGCGATGAACCTGTGGAGCCTCGGCATCGGCGAGCCGTTCCCGGTCTCGGGGATGCACGGCCGCGGTACCGGCGACATGCTGGACGCCGTCCTGGCCGCGCTGCCCGAGGCGCCGCCGGAGCGCGACCCCGAGGCCGGCGGACCGCGCCGGGTCGCGATCGTCGGCAAGCCGAACGTGGGCAAGTCCTCGCTGCTGAACAAGGTCGCCAAGGAGGACCGCGTCGTCGTCAGCGACGTCGCCGGTACGACGGTCGACCCGGTGGACGAGCTGATCACGCTCGGCGGCAAGGAGTGGCGGTTCATCGACACGGCCGGCATCCGGCGGAAGGTGAAGAACGTCCAGGGGCACGAGTACTACGCCTCCCTGCGGACCAACGCGGCGATCGAGCGGGCCGAGGTCGTCGTGGTCGTGATCGACTCCTCCGAGACGATGTCGGAGCAGGACCTGCGGATCATGAACGCGGTCGAGGAGGCCGGCAAGGCGCTGGTGATCGCGTACAACAAGTGGGACCTGGTCGACGAGGACCGGCGTTACTACCTCGAGCGTGAGATCGACCGCGACCTGGTCCAGTTCCGGTGGGCGCCGCGGGTGAACATCAGCGCGCTGACCGGCCGTCACATGGAGAAGCTGGTGCCGGCCATCGAGGCGGCGCTGGACGGCTGGCAGACCCGCGTCCCGACCGGCCAGCTGAATGCGTTCCTCGGCCGGCTGGTGGCGGCACATCCGCACCCGGTCCGGTCCGGCAAGCAGCCGAAGATCCTGTTCGGCACCCAGGCGACCACGATGCCGCCGACGTTCGCGATCTTCACCTCCGGGCAGATCGAGCCGTCGTACCAGCGCTTCATCGAACGCCGCCTGCGCGAGGACTTCGGCTTCGTCGGCAGCCCCGTCCACGTCCAGATCCGGGCCCGCCAGAAGAACAAGAAGCGCTAACGGGTGCTGGTCAGAACGGCCGCGCGGATGGGGTAAGGTATTCCCCGGCTCGCTGGTTGGAGCCGGTTCCGGGCTGTGGCCTAGTCAGGTAAGGCGCTTGTCTGGGGGACAAGAGATCCCGAGTTCAAATCTCGGCAGCCCGACGCGACAAGAGGGGCATCGGCACACCGCCGGTGCCCCTCTTGCTGTCTAGTCGACGGTGACGAGTTCTTTGCGGTCCGGTTCGTCGGGGGCGCGGAGGGTTTCGCCTTCGATGTCGACCTTGGGGGTGATCCGGTCGAGCCACTTCGGGAACCACCAGGCGCGGTCGCCGAGCAGGCTGAGGACGGCCGGGACCAGCGTCATCCGGACGACGAAGGCGTCGATCAGGACACCGATGGTCAGGCCGAAGCCGATCGCCTTGATGATCGGGTCGTGCACCATGATGAAGCCGGCGAACACCGACGCCATGATGAGGGCCGCCGCGGTCACCACCCGGGCGCCGTGACCGAGACCCTCGACGGTCGCCTCGGTCGCGTGCTTGCCGTGCACGAACTCCTCCCGGACCCGGGACACGATGAACACCTCGTAGTCCATCGCCAGCCCGAACAGCACGCCCATCATGATGATCGGCAGGAAGCTGACCAGCGGCCCGGGTGAGTCCACCCCGAGGAGTTCCGCACCCCACCCCTGCTGGAACACCGCGACCGTGATCCCGAACGTGGCGCCGATGGTCAACACGAACCCGAGCGTCGCCTTCAGCGGGACGAGCAGCGACCGGAACGCCAGCAGCAACAGCAGGAACGACAACCCGATGACGATCAGCAGGTACGTCGGTAACGCGTCGGACAGCTTGTTGGACACATCGACCCCGACAGCCGTGTTGCCGGTCACCGAGATCGTCGCGTCACCAGTGGCGAGCGGTTGTACAGCGGCGCGCAGGTTCTTCACCAGGTCCGCGGTCTGCTCCGTGGCCGGACCACTGGCCGGGATCACCTGCAGCAGCCGCGTCGCCCCGTCCGCACTCGCCGGACCGGGCTGTGCGGCCACGACATCCTTCAGCCCTTGGGTCTTGGCCAGCACCTGCTCGACCACTGCGCCGGAGGTCGCCGGGGTGTTGCTCTTCACAACGACGACCAGCGGACCGTTGGCACCCGGACCGAACGCGGCCGAGGTCAGGTCATAGGCGACGCGCTGATTCGTCCCGGCCGCCGCCGACGCGCCATCCGGCAACGCGAGCTGCATGTCCTTGACCGGAATCGCCAGCAGGCCGAGCCCGATGATGCCGAGGGCAACGATGGGAACACGGAACCGGGTGGTGAACCGGCCCCAGCGGAACCCGAAGCCTTCGACCGGCGCCGCCGTCGGGGCCTTCCGAAGCTTGCGGGGGAGGATCCGCTTGCCAACGAATCCGAGCAACGCCGGCAGCAGCGTCAACGCGACCAGTACGGCGGTGAGTACGGTCGCCGCAGCCGCAAAGCCCATCGCGGTGAGGAACGGAACCCCGACCACACTGAGCCCGGCCAGCGCGATCACGACGGTCGCGCCGGCGAACAACACCGCCGAACCCGCGGTCGCGGTGGCGCGGCCGACCGACTCCTCCTCGTCCATGCCCTCGGCGAGCTGCGTCCGGTGCCGCGAGCTGATGAACAACGCGTAGTCGATGCCGACCGCCAGCCCCAGCATCAATGCCAGGATCGGCGCGGTCGACGAGACATCGGCGAACGCGGTGACCAGGAACAGCCCGGCCATTCCCGCGAGTACGCCGAGCAGCGCGGTGAGCAGCGTCATCCCCGCGGCGACCAGCGAGCCGAAGGTGACGATCAGTACGACGGCCGCGACCGCGACACCGATCACCTCGGTCGCCCCGACCTCCGGTACGCCGCCGACGATCTGGCCGCCCGGGACCACCTGAAGATCCCCGGAGCTGAGGCCGCTCAGACCGTCGTACGCCTCGGTGCTCTCCTTCGCGAGCTCGTCGGCCGGCTTGTCGAACTGCACGCTGATCAGGCCGGTGGCGCCGTCCGGGCTGATCGCCTTGCTGGTGAAGGGGTCGATCGCGGCGATCACCGCGGGGACCTTCGCCACCTGCGCGACCGTCGTACCGACGGCGGCCTTCACGGCCGGGTCGGCGAGAGTCTTGCCCTCGGGTGCTTTGACCACCACGGTCGCGGAGGCGCCGCTCGCCGCGGGCAACTCGGTCTTCAGGGCGTCGAGCGCGCGCTGCGACTCGGTGCCCGGGATCGAGAAGGTGTTCGTCGTCTTGCCGCCGAGAGTCAGTGCGCCGACGCCCAGCAGGACGAGGAAGACCGCCCAGACGGCGGCGACGAGGCGCCGGCGCTGGTAGGAGAACCGGCCGAGCCGGTACAGCAGATTGGCCATCGAGAGATGCGTCCGTTCGTGTGCAGGGAGACCGGGCACCCGCGGGCACCGGGCAGCTGGATCAGGCAGCTGAATCAGGCGGTTGGATCAGGCGGTTGTGACGAAGCAGTTGTGATGGGCGGTCGGGATCAGGGGCGTCTGAGCAGTCGCCGCAGGGCGATGTCGCAGAGTCTTCGGAGTTCGTCGTCGGTGCGTCCGCCCGGATGGCGGCACTCGCCGAGTAGCCCGTTGACGGCGAACCGGGCCAGGTCGTGCTCGAGCGGATCGTCGGACCCGGCCATGTACCTGGTCAGCTTCATGCCGTCGGCGACCAGACCGGCGGTCTCGGGCATGTCCTCGATCACCGGGATGACGTCCTGGATGACGTCGATGACGCCGCGGTGCACGACGGCGAGGTCGGTGAACTGGCGGATCGCGATCTCTTGGACGACCGCCCGGGGCAGCCCGTCGACGGTCCTGATCAGCGCGGCGAGGTCGGCCGCGGCTGGTTCGAGCACGGCGGCCAGCACCGCGGGCTTGCCGTTGAAGTGGTAGAGCACCGTCGCCTTCGAGCAGCCGGCCGCGGTGGCGATGTCCTGCAGTGACGTCGCGTTGTAGCCCTTGGCCTGGAACAGGTCCATCGCCTGCCGCACGATCTCGTGCCTGGTCCGCTCCCGGACGGGGGTGGTGACTGCCATGTCAGCCATAGTCCTGACCGATCGGCCAGTTTTCAACCGATCGGTCAGTTTTGTGGTCCGCCTCACCTGCTGACGCCGACTTGCTTGCGGTGTAATGCTGTAATCGGGAGGCGGAGATGGCCGAAGAGACTGCTGGTGACGACGTACTGGACGCCTACTCCCGAGTGGTCTCGGGTGTGGCGGAGCATTTGATCCCGCGGGTGGCCAGCCTGCGGATCGCGAGCCGGCGCGGTGACTCGTCGGGGTCGGCGGTGGTGCTGACCGACGACGGCCACCTGCTGACGAACGCGCACGTGGTCGGCGGCGGCGAGCAGGCCACGGCGGAGTTCGCGGACGGTACGGCGGCACAGGCGCGGGTGATCGGCGTCGACCGGCTGTCCGATCTCGCCGTACTGCGGTCCGACCGGGAGATCCCCGATCCACCGGAGTACGGGGATGCCGACCAGTTGAAGGTCGGGAACCTGGTGGTTGCGGTCGGCAACCCGCTGGGACTGGCCGGGAGCGTGACGGCGGGCGTGATCAGCGCACTCGGCCGGTCGCTGCCGGTGCGGACTCCGAACGCGACCCGGATGATCGAGGACGTGATCCAGACCGACGCGGCGCTGAACCCGGGCAACTCCGGCGGAGCGCTTGCCGACGGCAACGGCCGGGTGATCGGCATCAACACCGCGGTGGCCGGCATCGGCCTCGGCCTAGCGGTGCCGATGAACCAGACCACCCGCCGGATCATCTACTCGCTGCTCCACGACGGCCGGGTACGACGTGCCTACCTCGGGCTGGTCACCACGCCGGCACCGCTGCGCCCACAACTCGCCGAACGCTTCGACCAGCGCACCGCGCTCCGTGTCGTCGAGGTGATCGCCGGGAGTCCCGCCGCCCAGGCCGGCCTCCGCCAAGGTGATCTCGTCCTGGCTGTCGACGGCGCACCGCTCCGCGACGCCCAGTCTCTCCAGCGCCTGCTCTTCGAAGACGCGATCAGCCGCCGCACCGAGATCACCGCCATCCGCAACGGCGCGCTGGTCGACGTCGTCGCGCTCCCTGCCGAACTCACTGACCGGTAGTGAGGTCCGCTCGGAGCAAGACGCCGGTACCGGGTTGCAGCGGGTCGCCGGGGAAGGTGAAGTCGCGGGTGACCTCGGTGAAGCCAAGGCTGTGGTGGAGGTCGAGGGTTGCGCCGTTGGCGAGGTTGGCGAAGTAGTAGATGGAATCAGCACGCTCGGCGGTCCAGCGCATGCGGTCGGCGGTGAGGAGTTCGCCGATCCCGTGTCGTCGCCAGTCCGGTGCGACGATCAGGCCGACGAGGTAGTACCCGGTCGGCGCCATATCCGGTGGATCGCCGGGGGAGACCTCATGGTGGATCACGCCGCCGTACCCGATCACCTCGTCGCCGGCACAGGCGACCGCCGCGTACCGTTCCGGCTCGCGGAGGTCGGCCATCAGGCGGTGGGTGCGTGCTTCGACGGAACCACCGGTCCGGGACACGATCAGGCCCGCGCAGGCTTCCAGATCCGCGAGTTCTGCCGGCCGGACGGTGATCGTAGCGTCAGCCGACTGACGATCGACGTCCGGCTGATAATCCGCGAACCCGCTCACCCGGATCAGCTTAGGATCGGCCGGCTGGACGAGCGAGTGCGGTTGGCGGGGGAGTTGTACGAGCGGGCGATCTTCAACGGGGAGGCCGATAGACTTTCCACTGCCGACCGGGAGCCGGACGCGGCCGAAGCCGACCTGATGCTCGCTCGGGGCAAGGTGCTGCACGGGCGGTTCTTGGAAGACAGGGTGGAGGATCCGCGCGAGCTTGAGCTGTTCGAGCGGGCGCTGGCGCTCTACAACGCCGTGGCCGACGAGGCGGCCGAGCTTGCGGCCTCGGTCGGCGCGACGGCCATCAGCGCACAGATCGAAGAAGCGCGGTCACGCCTCTGACGGACCGCCCCGCAGGGGTTGGCCGTCAATCGCCCGGCGCTCGTTGTCGCGGACACGGGGCTCGTAGTGGGCGAAGAAGATCTTGCCGACCAGGTCGCGCCGACTGCGTACGCCGGTCTTGTCGAAGACGCTCTTCAAGTGTTGTTGCACCGTGTGCGTGGAGACGACGAGTTGCTCCGCGATGTCGGTGGTGGAGTTGCCCTGCAGGACCAGTCGGGTGATCTCCTGCTCGCGTTCGGTCAGCCCATACGCCGACATGAGCAGCGGCGCGATGCGGCCGGGATGAGCCGGCTCGACGATGACTGCGACCCGGCGGGAACTCGATGAGACCAGCGAGGTGCCGTGCAGCACCACCCAGCGACCGGACCGCGACATCACCCGGGACACGGCCACTTCACCGGCGTCCGGGTAGGTCGCCGTACGCAGAGCCTGGCCGGCGACCGCGAGGACGGCCGACGGCAGCCGGCCCGTCTCCCAGTCACCATCAGGGAGGTCGCGCAGCCAGTGCTCGACGCCGGGTGTCGCCGACTCGATCTCCCAGTTGCCGGTGACAACGATCAGGCCGGGCGCGTCGGAACCCTCCGGATCGGTGGCCGCACCGAGGAGCAGGGAGTTGCGCGCGCCGGCCGCGAGGACGGGCGCGATGCTCCGCAGGAACGCCTGGTCCTCGTCGCCGAAGAGAGGTTGCCCTGATTCCCGGTAGAGGCCGACTGCTCCCCAAACCTCGCCTGACCTCGTGCGCAGGCACGCGATCAACTCCTGGTCGCCACCCATCGTCATGTTCTCGTGCCAGCGCGGACTGCTGGCCGGGTTGCCGCCGGTGGCATCGTGCAGGGTCGAGATACCTCGCGTCGAGCGCGCGACATCGGCGAGATTGTTGACGTCGTCCCCGTAGTACTCCTGGGCGAGCCATTCCTGCGGGAGCTCCGGCATGCCCTCGTTGAAGTGACTGGTCACCAGCAGAGAAGCCGGATCCAGCGTGTACCAGCACGGCGCCTGGTAGTACGGGACCGCGTCGCGGAGGATCTCGGACGACTCCCGCCAGAGCGTAACGAGGTCGAGCCCCTGTCGCGTCAGAGTCGCGATCCGGTCGCTCGCACGCTCCTTCGCGTACCCGCTCACACCACTCAAGGTACGGCGGCTCGGCCGGTTTGCAGATACCACATTTCTGGAATGGCCGGCCGGAGATCGCGCTCGTAGCGTCGAGCCATGACACAAGTACAGGTGGTAGGGCCGTCCGACGGCCAGACGACGAAGGACATGGCAGGGATCCGGGCTGACCGGTACCTGATCGACAGCGCAGCCTCCGGTGGCGGGTTCGCACTCGTGGAACAGGTCATCGACGCCCGTGTGCTGGCCGCGCCCCTGCACCGGCACAGCCGGGAGGACGAGTACAACTTCGTGCTCGAAGGACGGATGGGAGTGGTGCTGGGCGACGAGGAGGTCTTCGCGGACGCCGGCACGCTCGTCTACATGCCACGACACCAGTGGCACACGTACTGGAACGCCGGTGACACGCAGCTCCGTGTGCTCGCGATCATCGCACCCGGCGGCCTGGAGGAGCTGTTCCGCAAGCTCGCCGAGCCGGGTGGGGAGTACGACGAGGAGACGCTGCCGGCGCTGGCCGCGCAGTACGGGTGCGAGCTCGACTTCGCGGCGACCATGCCGATCGCCGAGCGTCACCAGCTGATCTTCTAGGCGTCGTTATGGCGCCGGAGGAGCTCGAGTCGATGCTCGAGGACGCGTTCGTCCTGCACGATCACGAGGCGCTCGCGCAGCTCTTCGAACCGGAGGCGATGCTGCACCCGGCCGGGTGGCCCGACCCCGCCCGCGGCCGGGCCGAGATCGAGCGCCTCATGGACGACCTCTGGGACCACCAGCTCAGGTACGTCGCCGATCCGAGGACGGTCCTCCAGTTGCGGGGGACCGCCCTGATCATCAGTCGCTCGGCCATCAACGTCGTACGGCGCACCCCGGACGGCACCTGGCGCTACGCCATCGTCCACCTGACCCGCTGACGCCTTCCCTGACCGGCCCGCGTTCTTACCAGCCGCGGGCCCGCCACTCGGAGACGTTCGGGCGCTCCTTGCCGAGGGCGGTGTCGGAGCCGTGGCCTGGGTAGACCCAGGTCTCGTCGGGGAGCTCGTTGAAGAGCTTGGCCTCGACGTCGATGATCAGTGAGGTGAACCGCTCGGCATCACCCTGGGTGTTGCCAACCCCGCCCGGGAACAACGAGTCGCCGGAGCAGAACAGTTCAAGGACCATCGAGATCGTCCTCCACGACGCCAATATGTGGCGAGAGGTACGGGTCTGGCTCTGGAACTATGGACCCGCGCTTCATGACCCACACGACCCAGCGGTTCTGGTCCTCGCCCTGCGCTTCGTCGTCGTAGACATGAAGCACGCCGTACGACCACGGAGCCGCATGGGCGAGTCGTCGGAACGCCTCGACCACAGCATCTTGGCGGTGATTTCGCAGCCCGGCCATTCACAGCTGAGCTGAACCGTTGACGATCCGCAGATCTGCCGTCTGCAGGTCGTTCTGCACCTCCGTGAGCTCTCTGATCACGGCGTCGTACGCGCCGTGGCTCAGGTCGTCAGCCTTCCCGCCGAACGCCTCCTGGGAGTCCCGAACCGTGGCCCAGCCGTGGTATTCGAACACGCGACGTCCTACCAGCCGCGCGCTCGCCACTCCTGGACGTTCGGGCGCTCCTTGCCGAGGGTGGTGTCGGAGCCGTGGCCTGGGTAGACCCAGGTCTCGTCGGGGAGCTCGTTGAAGAGCTTGGCCTCGACGTCGTTGATCAGTGAGGTGAACCGCTCGGCGTCCCCCTGGGTGTTGCCGACGCCGCCTGGGAACAGCGAGTCGCCGGTGAACAGGTGGGGTGCGCCGGCCGGGTCGTCGTACAGCAGCGCGATCGAGCCCGGGGTGTGGCCGACCAGGTGGATGACCTTGAGCGTGCACTGGCCCACCGGGATGCTCGCGCCCTCGTCGACGAGTTCGTCGGTGGGTACGTCGATGCCCTCGGCGTCGTACCGGCCGGCGACCGTCGTCGCGCTGGTCCGGGCCACCACCTCGGCGAGTGCCTGCCAGTGGTCCTGGTGGCGGTGCGTGGTGACGATCCGCTCGAGCCCGCCGTCGCCGATCAGCGTGAGCAGCGTCTGCGCGTCGTTGGCCGCGTCGATCAGTACCTGCTCGTCGGTCCGGCGGCAGCGGAGCAGATAGGCGTTGTTGTCCATCGGCCCGACCGCGACCTTGGTGATCATCAGCTCGGCCAGCTCGTGGGTCTGCACGGGTCCGCCGACCTTGACGTTTCCGTGGTACTCCGGCATGCGCCCTCCCGGGGAAGTCGGTAACACCGCCGATCCTTGCATCAATCCGGTCGCGCGGTCATGTCGGCCGAGTTGCCAGAACCACCCTTCTCGATCGAATATACTTTCGAAGCGTGCTCGATCGGGGTCCCCGAACCGGCGGCGGAAGTTTTTGTCGGTGGGCCTCGTTAGCATGACCGGGCATGCCATGGAACCCCTCGAGAACGGCTGAGAGTGAGCTTGTGTCTGACCGTCTGATCGTGCGCGGAGCGCGTGAGCACAACCTGAAGGACGTCTCGGTCGACCTGCCGCGGGACGCCATGATCGTCTTCACCGGCCTGTCCGGGTCCGGTAAGTCCAGCCTGGCGTTCGACACGATCTTCGCCGAGGGCCAACGCCGGTACGTCGAGTCCCTGTCGGCGTACGCGCGCCAGTTCCTCGGTCAGATGGACAAGCCGGACGTCGACTTCATCGAGGGCCTGTCACCGGCCGTCTCGATCGACCAGAA
This sequence comes from Kribbella steppae, assembly GCF_004342025.1. Lineage (GTDB taxonomy): Bacteria > Actinomycetota > Actinomycetes > Propionibacteriales > Kribbellaceae > Kribbella > Kribbella steppae. The sequence goes on from NZ_SLWN01000006.1 coordinate 165,043, forward strand.
GTCCACCTCCCGCAACCCGCGCTCGACCGTCGGCACGATCACCGAGGTCTACGACTACCTCCGGTTGCTGTTCGCCCGGGCCGGTCGCCCGCACTGCCCGGAGTGCGGTGAGCCGATCGCGCGGCAGACCCCGCAGCAGATCGTCGACCGGGTGCTCGAGCTGGACGAGGGAATCCGGTTCCAGGTGCTCGCGCCGGTCGTCCGCGGCCGCAAGGGGGAGTACGTCGACCTCTTCCGCCAGCTGAGCGGTCAGGGCCTGTCCCGGGCCCGGGTGGACGGCGAGACGATCCAGCTGCTCGAGCCGCCGAAGCTGGACAAGCAGAAGAAGCACACCATCGAGGTCGTTGTCGACCGGCTCGCGGTGAAGCGCTCCGCGAAGCAGCGGCTGACCGACTCGATCGAGACCGCGCTCGGCCTGGCCGGCGGACTGGTCATCCTGGACTTCGTCGACCTGCCGGAGGACGACCCGCACCGCGAGCGCCGGTTCTCCGAGAAGCTCGCCTGCCCGAACGATCACCCGCTCGCCATCGACGAGCTCGAGCCACGGTCGTTCTCGTTCAACTCGCCGTACGGCGCCTGCCCGGTGTGCACCGGTCTCGGCACGCGGATGGAGGTCGACCCGGAGCTGCTGGTCCCGGACCCGTCCAGGTCGCTGGAGGACGGTGCGATCCAGCCGTGGTCGGGCGCGAACGTGACGCAGTACTTCGAGCGGCTGCTGGCGGCGTTGGCCAAGGACCTGAAGATCAAGACCAGCACGCCGTTCGGCGAGCTGCCGGCGAAGGCGAAGAAGTCGTTGCTCACCGGGCACGACCGGCAGGTGCACGTCTCGTACAAGAACCGCTACGGCCGCGAGCGGTCGTACTACACCACCTTCGAGGGTGTGATCCCGTACGTCGAGCGACGGCATGCGGAGGCGTCGAGCGACACCAGCCGGGACCGCTTCGAGGAGTACATGCGCGAGGTGCCGTGCCTGGCCTGCAACGGCGCGCGGCTGAAGCCGATCTCGCTCGCGGTCACGCTGGGTGGGAAGAACATCGCCGAGATCAGCGCGATGTCGATCGACGAGGTGCACGACTTCCTCAAGCAGATGGACCTGTCCCCGCGGGAGAAGCAGATCGCGGAGCGGGTGGTCAAGGAGATCGGCGAGCGGCTGCGGTTCCTGCTCGACGTCGGGCTGGACTACCTGGCGCTGAGCCGGCCGGCGGGTTCGCTGTCCGGCGGTGAGGCGCAGCGGATCCGGCTGGCGACCCAGATCGGCTCGGGGCTGGTCGGCGTACTGTACGTGCTCGACGAGCCGTCGATCGGTCTGCACCAGCGGGACAACCGGCGGCTGATCGAGACCCTGGTCCGGCTGAAGGACCTCGGCAACACGCTGATCGTGGTCGAGCACGACGAGGACACCATCGACCACGCCGACTGGGTCGTCGACATCGGCCCCGGCGCGGGTGAGCACGGCGGCCAGGTGGTCGTGTCCGGCACCGTCGAGGACCTGAAGAACCATCCGGACTCGATCACCGGCGCATACGTGTCCGGCCGCCGGGAGATCCCGATCCCGCCGGTCCGGCGGCCGCTCACCGAGGGCCGGGAGCTGACCGTGTACGGCGCCCGGCAGAACAACCTGCAGGACATCGACGTGACCATCCCGCTCGGGGTGTTCGTCGCCGTCACCGGGGTGTCCGGCTCGGGTAAGTCGACGCTGGTCAACGACATCCTCTACACCTCGCTGGCCCGGCAGATCTACGGCGCCCGTACGGTGCCCGGCCGGCACACGAAGATCTCCGGGATGGAGCTGGTCGACAAGGTCATCCACGTCGACCAGTCGCCGATCGGCCGGACGCCCCGGTCGAACCCGGCCACCTACACCGGGGTGTGGGACCACGTCCGCAAGCTGTTCGCGGACACCCCGGAGGCGAAGGTCCGCGGGTACCAGCAGGGCCGGTTCTCGTTCAACGTCAAGGGCGGCCGGTGCGAGGCCTGCTCGGGTGACGGCACACTGAAGATCGAGATGAACTTCCTGCCGGACGTCTACGTCCCGTGCGAGGTGTGTCACGGCGCCCGGTACAACCGGGAGACGCTCGAGGTGCACTACAAGGGCAAGACGGTCGCGGACATCCTGGACATGCCGATCGAGGAGGCGTCGGAGTTCTTCGCCGCCATCCCGGCGATCTCGCGGCACCTGACGACCCTGGTCGAGGTGGGTCTGGGTTACGTCCGGCTGGGCCAGCCCGCGCCGACGCTGTCCGGTGGTGAGGCGCAGCGGGTGAAGCTGGCGTCGGAGCTGCAGAAGCGGTCGACCGGCCGGACGGTGTACGTGCTGGACGAGCCGACCACCGGCCTGCACTTCGAGGACATCCGCAAGCTGCTCGGCGTTCTCGGCGGTCTGGTGGACAAGGGCAACTCGGTGCTGGTGATCGAGCACAACCTCGACGTGATCAAGACCGCCGACTGGATCATCGACCTCGGCCCGGACGGCGGCCGTCGCGGTGGCACGCTGGTGGCCGAGGGTACGCCGGAGGACGTCGCGGCCAACGCTGCGTCGTACACGGGTGCCTTCCTGGCCGAGATCCTGGACGGCCGCGCCGCCAAGCCGAGCGCCAAGCAGCAGGCCGCCGCAGCGAAGACAGCCGTGAAGAAGGCCCCGGCGGCGAAGAAGGCTCCGGCGGCTAAGAAGGCCCCGGCCAGGAAGACAGCGGCGACCAAGGCCGCGGCGACGAAGACCGCAGCCAAGAAAGCAACGCCGGCGAGGAAGCGCGCGGCCGGCTGATCCCGGTTCTGTCTTCCCCGACCAGCACACAGCGCTCCCGGCCTGGCTTCCGCCCGGTTCGGGGGCGCTTTGTTGTTGCCTGCTCACGCATCGGTAGTTGCCTTAGGCAACGATCCGGAGAGTGGATTGGGTCGGTCCGTTACAGGCACCTTTCGATCCTGGTCGAAACGTCCGGGCAGGCATCGGGGCCGCCCTCGTTGACCCGGTGTGGCGATTATCGTTGCGCTGCGGCGTGACCACACTTCGAAGGAGAGACAGTGACCGGACGATGGGACATGGGCCAGGACACCCTGAGCCAACTGGCCAAGAAGACCGGGACAGGGACACAGGACCTCGGCGCCCTGGTCAAGCAGTTGGTCGCCGCGGCGCAACCGCTGGAAGGCAAGATGAGCGGCGCCGGCAAGGCGATGTTCGACGGATTCAAGGCGAACGTTGACGGTATCGCCGCCGACCTGAACGCCGGGCTCGCGGCGATCAACGAGGGCCAGTCCGGCATGGACACGGCCTTCCGCGGTGGTGACACCGAGATGGCCGACACCGCGAAGAAGAACCAGGGCGCGGCCGACTTCAACGCCGCCAAATTCGGCAAGCGCTGAGAGAGGAACTGACGATGGCAAACCGCAACAGCTACGACACCGCCGCCTCCGGCGAGGTGCAGTCGACCATCAACAGCCTTTCCGGGCAGATCTCGAGCTTGATCGCCACGCACAAGCAGAACGTGACGGCGGCCCTGTCGGATGCCTCGGCCAGCGGCGTGACCGAGAACTACCGTGGCGTCGAGGACCGCTTCAACAAGGCGGCCGACCAGACCCTGGCGATCATCAGTTCGCTGAAGGAAACGCTGGCGCAGAACGACGCGACCGCCGCCGCGACGCTGAAGAAGGCCTCGGCCGCCGTCGACGGCATCGGCGGCTGACCGGCCGCGCAGACAGCCGCACGGCCCGGGACGTCACCCGCTGACGGGTGCGTCCATGCCGTGTGTGGCCTTGGTGGACACGGCCGGATCGACCTGAGGGGTGACAGTGGACTGGGACATCGACATCGAGGGCGTCAACAAGGTCCTCACCGACACGGTGACCGAGGTGGAGCCGTTCGACGGTTTGGTGACGACGTACGGCGAGAACCTGGGCGCCATCATGAAGGGTCTGGACTACGACATCTTCACGATCGTTGCCGTGGCCATCGGTGAGTACTCCGAGCACTGGGCCCCGAAGCTGGAGGCCGCGGCGAAGCAGGTCGGCGCCTCGCTGACCGGTGCGCACGACGCCGTCACGGCCTACATGGAAGGGCAGGAGGAGATGGCCCTGACCGCGCAACAGAACGCGGCGGACGGGGTGATCCCGGACCCGCCGGGCACGCCGGACAAGTCCAAGCCGACCGGGGAGAACATCGCGGTATGACCGATCAGGATCCGGTGGAGGTACCGGCCGAGGTTGCCGAGGCGGGGCGAGTGCGGCTGGCTGAGTGGCTGACCGCCGAGGCGCCGACGCCCGAGCTGGGCGCGACGCCCGAGGAACTGGCGGACTGGACGGCGCACCAGGTGGAGGAGTACCTCGTGTTCGTCCCGCCCGGGTACGCCAACCTGCTGTTCCTCGTGGCCGACCACGGCATCAGCTCCTTCGCTCCGAGCCAGCAGTCGCTCGAGGAAGCGATGGCGGCGGCCCGACCCCAGTCGTGACCCCAGCTGTGACGGCAGCCACCTGCCGCACAACTCCGTCGTGCGTGGGCCGTGACCACGCACGACGTACACCCTCGCCGTACTCGAAGTAATCGTTGACCACCGTGTGACCGAGGACTGAACTGACATGATCAAACCCGAAGGCATCCCGATCACGGAAGTGAAGAAGGTCGTCACGGCGCTCGACGAGAACGTGTCGGAGCTGAGTGGCCTCGGGGAGAAGTTCAGCGACGTGGGCGACGGTGTCCACAACACGTTCCAGGGCCTGAACGGGGTCTACCACGCGCCCGAGCGGGAGCTGCTGGTCAGTTCGACGAAGAAGATCCAGGACAACCTCAGCGAGTTCGGTCCGAGTCTGCCGGCGATGTCGGGGCACCTGACCACCCTCGCCGACGAGGTGCGCAGCCGGCTGGGCACGCTGGAAGACATCCGGGACGAGGCCTACTCGTGGCACCGCCGTAAGGATGGCAATCCGGACTGGCAAAACGATCAGGACATGATCGACGATAACAACCGGATGGTCAAAGACGTCAGCCGGATCATGACGGAGGAGATGCCGGAGCTCTGCTTCACCGCCGCCAACGAGATCGTCAAGCTGCACGGCGGGAAGACCTGGGACCCGGAGACCGGCGTGCGTGACGGCGAGGAGCCGCCGCCACCGCCGGACGAGGACGAAGAGCCCGAACCGCCGGCGTGGGGGACCGAGGAGGAGCGGGACAAGCCTTGGTGGCAGGACACCCTGGAGTTCGTGCCGAACATGCTGCTCGGCGTGGTCACGGTCATCGGCGAGACGGTCGAGAGCATCCTGACGCTGGTGCCGGTGCTGCCGCTGCTGGACATGATCCCCGGCTTCTCGGACACCATGAAGGACTGGTTCAACTGGGACGTCCCGACCTGGGAGGACGCGGGTAACGCCTGGGTGGGCCTGGGCGTCTTCGTGGGACAGATCGCGACCCTTCCGAGCCAACTCATGGCCTGGGGCGCCGAAGAACTCTTCGGCGTGGAGCGGCCCCAGTGGCTCAAGGACTGGTCCGAGATGGGCGTCAACATGGGCGAGCAGATGCTGAAGGGCTTCGTCGCCTGGGATGAATGGTCGGAGAACCCGGGCAAGGCCTTCGGGATGGCGCTCACCAACATCGTCGCCACGGTCGCGTCGGGCGGCTCGGCCGGTGCGGTCAAGACCGCGGCGCTGGCCGGCAAGTTCGGCGCCGCGAGTACGGCGGTGGCGAGAGTCGCCGGCGTGGCCGCGAAGTTGCAGGGCGCGCGGGTGGGCCTGCACGATATCGCTCTCGGTGCTGTGACGAAGATCCCGAAGGTCGGCGACGTGGTCAACGGCCTGTCGAAGATCCCGATCGTCGGCGACACCTTCAAGATGCAGGGCGTCACGCCGGCCAACGTGACGGTGGACGTCCCGGACGTCGACGTCCCCGGAAACACCTCCGTCGACACCCCGTCGGTAGACACGCCGTCGATCGACACCCCTTCGGTGGACACGCCTTCGGTGGACACCCCTTCGGTCGAGACGCCCCACACTCCGAGCGCCGACTCGCCGTCCACGACCCCGGTCGCCCATGCGGACCCAGGTACGACACCGCCGGGTACGACAACGCCGATCACCACGACACCGGGCACCACGACACCGGGCACCACGACACCGGGCACCACGACACCGGGCACCACGACACCGGGCACCACGACACCGGGCACCACGACACCGGGTACGACGACACCGGGTACGACGACACCGGGTACGACGACACCGGGTACGACGACACCGGGTACGACGACACCGGGTACGACGACACCCGGCACGACGACGCCGGGTACGACTACACCAACCAACCGCGCCTCCGACACGACGTCACCTGGCACGCGCACGCCGGACTCGACCACGACTCCTGGTACGCGGACGCCCGATTCGACCACGTCGCCGGGGACGCGTACGCCTGACTCGACCACGTCGCCTGGTACGCGTACGCCGGACTCGCAGACCACCCCGGGCACGCGCACCCCCGACTCGACCACGCCGGACACCTCCCGGACCCCGGACTCGTCGCGGACGCCGGAGACCTCGCGGACGCCTGAGTCGACGCGGACGCCGGAGACCTCGCGGACGCCTGAGTCGACGCACACGCCGGAGACCTCGCGGACGCCTGAGTCGACGCACACGCCGGAGACCTCGCGGACGCCTGAGTCGACGCACACGCCGGAAACGTCGCGGACGCCTGAGTCCACGCACACACCCGAGACCACCCGGACGCCGGAAACGTCGACTCCGGGCAGCACACGGACGCCCGAGACGAATACGCCAGGCTCTACGCGAACGCCGGAGACGAACACCCCAGAGACCCACACGCCGGGTTCCACGCGGACGCCGGAGACGATCACCCCCGAAACGCACACGCCGGGCACGACACGGACGCCGGAGACGAACACGCCTGGCACGCCGCACACGCCGGACCCGGTCGCAGCACGGAACGTGGACCCGGCCGTCACCCCGGTCATCCCGATGCACCCCGGCGTACCCGGTCACGCCAATGCGCCGCACTCGCCGAACGTGCCCAACACGCCGCAGGGCCGCACGCCCAACACCCCGAACACGCCCAACACTCCGAACACGCCCAACACTCCGAACACCCCGGCCACGCCCAACACCCCGAACACGCCGAACGGGCCCAGGCCGTACCAGCCGCCGGCGCGGCCGTTCGGCCCGTTGGCGCAGAACCAGTTCCCCGGACCGCCGGCACGGCACACGCCGCAGCGGCCGCACGACGCCGGCAACGACCCGGCGATGGACAGCCCGCTCGCGCGTCAGATCGAGATCGACAACATGAGGCCGGACCACCTACGTCCGGAGCCGGGCAAGCCCCGGTCACAGATCGACCCGAACCAGTACATCGAGCCGCACCCGATGGACCCCCGTCGGGGCGACCTGCGCGACTCGGTCGGTCGCCCGCCGCACGAGAATCCCGAGAACTGGGTGGGCAACATCAACCCGGACCACGGGCTGAGCCGGCAGTACCAGATGAACTGCGCGGACGTCTCGCGCAAGGTCGCGGACATCCTGAACGGCGACACGCCGGACCTGGCCGCCGGGCGACAGTTCGCCAACGGCGAGAACCCGGAAGCCACCCTCGAGTGGATGGATCTGGACGACTTCCCGCCGGACAACAGGATGGCGGTGAGGGACTGGAACGCCGACCCGGCCGACTTCACCAACGCCGCCTACCGCAGGGTGTACGACGCGCTGAGCGGCCGTCCGCCGGGCACGCACGCGAACATCTTCGTCACTTGGCGGTCCACGATGCCCGGGATCCCTGGCGGTGGGCACGTCCTCAACGCATTCGTTGACGCGTCGGGCCGGGTCAAGTTCCTGGACGCGCAGCCGCCCGGCGGCAGGATCGTGGATGCGTTCCCGGACGGTCACCAGGGCCCGCACCCGCAGAACCCGTACAACGGCGACATCACGTCGATCCAGTTCGCCGTCCGTCAGCCAGGCGGCCGGTGGGAAGGTCCCCCGCGCAGTCCCAACACCCCGCCGGCCTCGCAACTCCAGTACCTCCGCCCCCAGACCCCGCTCGGCGCGAGCCACACCCCGGACGTCAACAGCCCCGGGACCCACACGCCGACCCCGAACACGCCGGACGCGCCGAGCCCGTCCCGGCTCAACCCAGACGAACCGTCGATCGCAGACCGCCTTGCGGGCCTCGACGAACCCTCCACCGGCCGCCACGCCTCGAACACCCCAGAGACAGTCGCGCCGGAATCGCACACCCCGGAAACGCATGCACCGGAGTCCCGCGCTCCCGAGTCGCACACGCCGGACACGCGTACGCCGGAGTCCCGCGCCCCGGAGAACCCGCGCGAGCCGGATGTGCCAGACGGCGAGGGGATCCGTCGCAGCGAGTGGGACCTGACTGAGACCGTACCCCCGTCAGCTCGCACCCCAGAGACCCCGGGCTCGCCCACACCAGGCCACACCCCGGAGACGCACACCCCGGAGACGCCGGGCTCGCGCACGCCGGAGACGCCGGACTCACGTACGCCGCAGACACAAACGCCGGAGTCGCAGACGCCGGGGCGCACACCGGAGTCGCACACTCCAGACTCGCGTACGCCGGAGTCGCAGACGCCGGGGCGCACTCCGGAGTCTCACGCGCCGGAGTCCCGTGCGCCCGAGACGAATGCACCCGATTCCCGGACGCCGGAGACGGGTGCACCGGCGTCGCATGCTCCTGACCAGTACGGGTCGGCGGGGGCGCCTGGGCACCGGGATCTTGGACCGTTCGAGGGATCTGACCTGGCCGGCCCCAACTTCCGGGCGTCGGCGCAGGACCTGGCGCGGTTCCGCGACACCTTGAGGTCGATCGACCCGGGGAAGATCGCAGAGCACCGGCGACGCGGCCAGGAGCAGCTTCCCGATCACATCGACGATCTGTCGGATCTCGAGCTCACCGCCATGGAACGGATGCTGGGAACCGACCACCAGGACATCAACAATGCCTACCGGGCCGGTGACCTGAGCGTCGAGAACAACCCGCTCGTCCGCGTCGCGACGTCGGCGATGAACAAGCTGCCCGATTTCGAAGGGCCGATCGACCGCGGCATCGCCTTCGACACGCCGGAGCAGTTGCAGGCGTTCCTGAACCGGTACGAGCCCGGCCGCAGCGTGACGGAGCCGGCGTTCACCCACTCGGACAAGGATCCGGACGGCGCCAAGATCTTCACCGGCGGTAAGTACACCCCGGGCAAGGTGGTACTGCACATCGATGCTCGGCATGGCAAGGACATGTCGTTCCTGCGTGACGGGTACGTCGGTGTCGACGAAGTCATGCACCCGCCGCACACCACCTTCTATCCGACCAAGAGGGAGTTCGACGAGGAGACCAACACGTGGCATGTGCATGTCCGTGACCACAGTGGGCCGGTAGACGTAACCCCTGGAGAAACACCGTCGCCGATCGTGGTGGAGCCCGACACCAGGAGCTCGTACTGGGCACAGCAGGCGGAGTCGCGCTATCCGACTCCGCAGCAGCCGGTCGCCCCGCGGCAGCCGGAGCCAGTGTCGTACGATCCGCCCCCGGGCTACCTCCAGTCGGGGCAGCCCCCACAGCAGCAGTCGTTCGGGCCGGGGCAGTCGCATCAGCAGTACGGTCCCGGTCAGCCTGAGGCGCCGTCGTACGAGCCGCCTCCGGGCTACCTCCAGCCGGGCCAGCAGCCGCACGCCCCGCAGCAGCCGCCGCACCACCCGGGGCAGGAACCTGCATCGCAGCAGCCGATCAACCCGTTCGACGACGGCCAGCCGCAGCAGTCCTTCGGCCCCGGCCAGCAGCCGCAGCAACCCGGCTATCAGCCCGGCCACCAGCCGGGCCAGCAGTCGCCGAGCCAGTTCAACCCGACGGGCCAGCAGCCTGGTTATCACCCGGGGCAGCAGCCGCAGCAGCCCGGCTATCAGCAGGGCCAGCAGCCGCAGCCGCCGAGTCACCACCCGGGCCAGCAGCCTGGGCACCACCCCGGGCAGCAGCCCGCCGGGCCGCAGCAGTCGCTCCCGCCACACCAGCCGGGACATCCGGGTCAGCCGTCCTACCCGTCGCATCAGCCGGGTCAGCCGGGCTACCCGCCACCCCAGCCGGGTCAGCCGCCGCATCAGCCTGGGCAACCCGGCCAGCCCGGACACCAGCCGTACCCGTCGCACCAGCCGGGACAACCCGGCCAGCCACACCAGCCGGGTCGCTATCCGGAGCAGCAGCCATACCCGCACCAGCCGGGTCAGCCGCACCCGAATCAGCCGGGTCAGCCATACCCGAATCAGCCGGGTCAGCCGCACCCGCACCAGCCGGGTCAGCCGCACCCGCACCAGCCGGGTCAGCCGCACCCGCACCAGCCGGGTCAGCCGCACCCGCACCAGCCGGGTCAGCCATACCCGAACCAGCCGGGTCAGCCGTACCAGCCCGGGCGGTACCCCGAGCAGCATCCGCACCAGCCGGGGCAGCCTGGGCAGCCGCATCAGCCTGGCCGGTATCCCGAGCAGCAGCCGCCGTACGGTCCGGGTCAGCCGGATCCGTATGCGCCGCCGCGTCAGCCAGATCCGTACGGACCGCCGCACCAGCCGGGTCAGCCCCATCAGCCGGGGCAACCTGGGCAGCCGCATCAGCCTGGCCGGTATCCCGAGCAGCAGCCGCCGTACGGTCCGGGACGACAGGACCCGTATGCGCCTCCGCGTCAGCCGGATCCGTACGGGCCGCCGCAGCAGCCGCACCAGCCGGGGCAACCGCACCAGCCAGGACAACCTGCTCGGTATCCGGAGCAGCAGCCGCCGTATGGTCCGGGTCAGCCGGATCCGTATGCGCCGCCGCGTCAGCCGGATCCGTACGGACCGCCGCAGCAGCCGGGGCACTACCCGGGGCAGCAGCCGCAGCGGCCGACGTACCGGCCGGACGAGCACAGCCCGTACGCGCGGCACACGCCGGAGCCGCATCAACCGCACGGGCCGGATCAGCCACGGCAGGACGCGCCACAGCAGCCGCAGCAACCGGAGCACGCCGGACCGCGGCAGGAGACGCCCGCGGCGGACCCGACGCCGGGTGGGCTGGATGTTGCGCCGGAGGACTTCGGGTTCAAGCCGGCGCAGCGGAAGCGCGACACGGATCCGGAGGCGGAGCGCCGGTTCGACGTGGAGTCGGAGGACCTCGCTCGCCGGGCGACCCGCGAGGAGGCCGACGCGGCCGACGTGATCACCGGCAGCACGTACACGTTCGTCAACCGGGCCATGCACCGCGGCCACAAGCTCGAGGACCTGCCAAAGCTGCTCAACGACGGCAACAGCGGGATCACCCGCGAGGCGATCGAGGCTGCCCGGCACTTCCAGGCACTGATCCGCAAGGCTCCGCTCGCCGACGCGCCGCGCACCCTCTTCCGGGGTGTCCGTGCACCGAAGGGAATGAAGCCGGCCGATCTGCTCGCCTGGGCGCGGGAGAAGTTCAAGCTCAATCAGCCGATGCACTTCGGCGGCTTCCAGCACACCTCGATCCACCCGAGGATGGCGGCGGCGTTCACGACCGTTTCGGATCGGATCGGTGTCGTGTTCGAGATGCACACTCGCAAGGGCGCGCCGCTGGGCAGGGTGAGCTCGCGTGAGGGGTCCGAAGGCGAGTACGCGCTGCCCGACAACGAGAAGTTCGTGCCGGTCGCGATCAGCGAGAAGGTCAACTTCGACTCGATGAAGCCGGGCACCGACGGCGGCCCGACCGTGGACAAGATCGTCGTCCACATGGTCGACGTCGACGACCTGGACCACTACGGCCTGGGCCACCTCAAACCGACCACACCGGACACGCCCCACACCCCGAACCAGTACGGCGACCAGCCGCCGGCACAACCGCACGGCGAGCAGCCGTCGTATCGCCAGCCGGATCCGTACGGCTCAGCGGATCCGTACGGCTCAGCGGACCCGTATGGTTCGGCGGACCCGCCTGGCTCGACAGATCCAGCCGATCCACAAGGCTCGGCCGAGCTTCCGGCCGAACTGGCCGGGGAGGTGCCGATCAGGATGGGATCTGGGCACAACGCCAAGTACCCCGTCTACGGGCCGAAGAGCAACGGGTTCATCACCGACGAGGGGCGGAAGCTGGAGAAGGCGTATGAGCGGATCCGGGAGGCGACCGACGACGTACCGAAGATCGCCGACGAACTCGACCTGCACGACGACGACCCGGCCATGCTGGCCGAGTTGGAGGAAGTGGTCGATGTGGCCAAGCGCAACGTCTTCGTGGCCAGGCATGAAGTCGCGGTCGGCAAGGGCTACCTCCGGGACGGCAACTTCACGCCCCTGCAAGGGATCGCAGATATCTGGCAGAAGGTCATGCAGGGGCGGCCCCTGGACCGCATCGAGCGCAACCAGTTGCGGTCCCTGATCGCCCATGAGTATGTGGAGGCCAAGCTGCTCGAAACGGGCCAGCCGTACAACTCTGCCGACCCGGATGCTTGGCCCGACGAGGATGCCTACGAACCCGAGATCGTAGGGCCCCATGAGCTGGCGCCGATGTCACTGCGAGGCAGCGATGAGCTCGATCTGCTGAAACTCTGGCCTGACTACGGCCTGACGTCACCGTTCCCTGAGGGTTTCACCACGAAGGATCTGACCAAGGCCAACCTGGATGAGATCATCCGGATCGTGAAGGAGAGAATGAAGTGGTGACCGACACAGCCGCCGCGGAGCGCGTGGTCGAGCGCCTCGTCGCCGTGCATTGGGACGGTACGGCGCGCGCGCACAGGCGGTCACGCGCACGGCTGGCCCGTGAGTTCCTCCGACGTACGGCGCAGTGGGCGCTGGCAGTCGGAGCAGAGGAGGGCTGGCCGTTCAGCGATCTGGCGAGCGCAGTCGACCCGAAGGTCGTCGTCGACCCAGCGCTACTGGCCAGACTGGAACTCGACCCGTCGTCCGACGATCCGTTTCCGGTCCCGCCGCAGATGGCCGCGGTGATCGTGCGGTGGGCGGCGCTCGGTGATCTGCCCCGGCAGCAGTTCCCGGGGCTGGAGGATCCGTACGAGCCGTTGCTCGCGCTGTTCGAACGGGGCGGCGGATACGCGGTGGCGAACGGATTCATCGAGCTGGCGTTCATTTCAGTCCCGATCCGGTCGGTGACGGAGCGGGCTTCGCTGGAGCCGTTGCCGATCGACGAGGCGACGCTCGACGGGCTGGACCGGGAGAGCTGAGCGCGGATGTCGGGGAGTTATGGGACTCAGGTCATCGAGTCGGTGGCGGTTCGGCGGCGGCGGTTGCGGGAGGCCTGGCTGTTTGGGGCTGAGCGGGCCAAGAACACGTTGAACGAGCAGACCGGGAAGGTGCTCGCCAGCGTGATGATCGGTGCGGTCGCGTGTGCGGGGTGTGCCGGGGTGTCCTATTTCCAGTCGGCGCAGGCTAAGGAGAAGGAGAAGCAGCAGCCGACGCCGACCCAGACCACCTCCGGTCCGGTCAGTCCGTCGCCCTCGAAGTAGACCTGCTGCCCCCGCGCAGGCCCGTCACCCAGCGCAAGCCCGTGACCGACGCCGGCCAGTGACCCACGCAGTACGGCTACCGGCCGAAGAGATGGCGTAGCCAGGTGCGGCGGGGTTGGGGTTTCAGGGCGGCTGGGAGTACGGCGGTTGGCGGGGTCGCCAGCGTGACTGGGACCTGGACCATCTGGTCACCCTGCAGCCAGTAGAGGTCGGGGGAGCATTGGTCCGGGGCGCCGCGGTAGCTGTCGGCGACCCAGCGGGCCAGGGAGTCGGCGTGGGCCTGGCCGGCGTCGGCGGGGCAGTAGGCGACGGTGCTCAGCCGCGGTACGCCGATCAGCACGCCCGCACCCAAAGATGCCTGCGGCAACAAGTTGTCCCGGTCGACGATCGCCATCGACACCAGCGGATCGTCATCGCGGCTGAGCACCGAGATCCCGTTGTGCTGCTGCGGTTCGAGGTCCGCGATCTCCTCCAGGGTGAGCCGCACCGGCGACGGCACGTCGGGGTCGCCGAGTCCCAGCATCGACCGCCGTACGACGGTCAGCCGCCGCAGCTCGCTGCCGGTCCGGATGAACACGACCACCTCGAAGTGATCACCGAACGGCAGCAGGGCGTCGGCGACCGGGCCGGCGGTCCGCGCGGACCAGCCGCGCTGCACGAGCAACGCGCGCTGGCGTTCGGCGACGTCACCGAACCGGTGCTCCTGGGTGGCGAGCTCACCCTCGGCGACGACGGCCCGTAACCACGCCTCGATCTGCTCCGGCCACCGCTGCTGTGGTAGCTGAAGGCAACGATCGACGATCTCGCCGACACCGACGACCGCGGACATCTGCAGCGCGCCGCGGCCCCAGCCGACCTCGACCGTGCGCTGCTCGGCGTCCACCACGCAGCCCGGCAACCAGATCGGAGCCAGCTCCGCAATCATTTCCACGACCGTGGAATCGTTCGTACCTGTCATTCCGTGACCTCACCCACCACTAGAGTGTCTCGCACGTCCGTCGGTAAGAAGTACGAAAGTCCCCCGCGCAACCGCGGGCTGGTCCAGCGGAGGAAAACCTTAGTGGCAAGCCGGATCGTGCACCGCCCGGCGCGGCGCACACCTGCCCCCGGGGTGCAGCAGCAGCGTGTGATCGAGCCTGCCCCGTCTCTCGGCGGTGGTGGGGGCGGGGGCGGCGGCGCGCTGCAGATGCTGTTGCCGATGGTCGGCAGCATCGGCTCGGTGGCGATGATGACGATGGGCCGGTCGGGACCGATGGTGATGGTCGGCATCGGCCTGCTGGGACTCACCATGGTCGGCTCCGTCGGCGGCATGCTCGCGTCCCGCGGCAAGGGCGGCAAGGATCGCAAGAACCAGCGCCGCCGCTACCTCGACTACCTCGAGCGGATGCGGGACGACTTCTCGATCCAGGAGCGCAAGGCCCGGACGCAGGCGCTGGAGCTGAACCCTCCGCCGGACGCGCTGCTGGACTGCGTCGCGGACGTGTCCCGGCTGTGGGAGCGGCGTCGTACCGACAGTGACTTCCTGCAACCGCGGTGTGGCAGTGGCCGGGTGCCGGCGGTCCCGGCGATGGTCGGTCAGGGCGGTTCCGCGATGGAGCCTCCGGACCAGTTCATGATGGCCGAGGCGAACGCCCTGGTACGGCGCTTCACGCTGAACCCGGACATGCCGCTGACCGTGCCCCTGGACCACGTCGGCAACGTCAGCATCATCGGCGACCGCGAGGGCGTCGTCCGGGTGGCCCGGTCGCTGCTCGTGCAGACGGCGGTCTTCCACGCGCCGGAGGACGTCAAGCTGGCCGCGTCCTTCCCGCGGAGCGCGCTGCCTGACTGGCAGTGGATGAACTGGTTGCCGCATGTCCAGGATCCGGAGCTCAAGCAGGGCCCGGTACCGTTCCGCCGGATCGCCGAGACCCCGGACGCGTTGGCGCGGTTGCTCTCGGACGATCTGGGTGAGCGCGTCCAGTGGGCGACCGAGTCACGCCGCGGGTCGGTGAACTTCGAGGACCGCCGCCGGCTGACCCAGCGCCTGCTCGTGCTGCACGACACGTACGGCGATGTCGCCGCCGAGGTCCGTCCGCAGGCCGACGACTCGCTCGTCCCCGGGGAGCTCGGCGTCACCGTCCTGCACCTGGTCGCCGACCGGGTGCAGGAGCCGAGCTCGGTGACGATGCGGATCACCGTGTACGGCGACGAGGTCCGGGTCGAGGACCTACGTGGGCAGTACCCGATGGTCGCCAGCGGCCAGGTGGACCGGATGGAAGCCGCGGTCGCCGAAGGGATCGCCCGTGAGCTGGCTCCGCTGCGGCTGTCCGCGGAGTCGCTGGATGAGGACGCGCAGCGCGACAACGTCGACTTCATGGGTCTGATCGGCATCAGCGACGTGGGCCAACTGGACTTCAGGCAGCTCTGGCAGCCGCGTCCGGATCGCGCGTTCCTGCGGGTCCCGCTCGGCGTCGACGACCGCGGCGACGTCGTACTCGTCGACCTGAAGGAATCGGCCCAGCTCGGTATGGGTCCGCACGGCCTCTGCATCGGAGCGACCGGTTCGGGTAAGTCCGAAGTACTGCGGACCATGGTGATGGCGCTGCTGGCCACGCACAGCCCGGACGACCTCGCGCTGGTCCTGGTGGACTTCAAGGGTGGCGCCTCGTTCGCGCCGTTCGCCGGGGTGCCGCACGTGGCCGGCATCATCACCAACCTGCGGGACGACGCGAGCCTGATCGAGCGCGCGTACAAGAGCCTCGAAGGCGAGGTGCAGCGCCGTCAGCAGGTGCTGAAGGACGCCGGCAACAAAGCCAACATCACCGACTACCGGCTGGCTCGGGAGCAGAACCCGGACATGCCGCCACTGCCGCATCTGTTCGTCATCATCGACGAGTTCGGCGAGTTGCTGAACGAGCGGCCGGACTTCATCGACCTGTTCCTCTCGATCGGTCGGATCGGCCGGTCGATCGGTGTCCACCTGCTGCTGTCCAGCCAGCGGGTCGAGTCGGGCAAGCTGCGGGGTCTGGAGACGTACCTGTCCTACCGGCTGGGTCTGCGGACGTTCTCCGAAGAGGAGAGCCGGACGGTGCTGGACACCACCGACGCGTTCCATCTGCCGCCGCTGCCCGGGTTCGGGTTCCTCAAGGTCGACACGAGCGTCTACCAGCGCTTCCGGGCGGCGTACATCTCCGGCCCGTACGTTCCACCGACGAACGAGGTCGTCGAGGACGAAGGCACGGACGTCCGCCCGCAGGCGCTGGCGCCGTACCAGCAGTCCGTGGAAGAGCTGGAGGCGCAGAAGCCGGTCGAGGCCAAGGCGACCGAGCGTACGACGGGGCCGACGGTGCTGACCGTGTTCGTCGACCAGGTGTCCCGCGCCGCCAAGTCGGTGCTGAAGATCTGGCTGCCGCCGCTACCGGCCGCCTGCACGCTGGACGGTCTGGGCGGCCGCGCCGACTTCGTCGACGGCCGTGGTCTGCAGCTGGCGGTGAAGTCGCCGCAGATGAAGCCGCCGGTCGGTGTGATCGACGACCCGGGCAACCAGCGCCAGGAGGTCTACCGGCTTGACCTGACCCGTGCCGGTGGCCATGTCGCGCTCGTCGGCGGTCCGCAGTCCGGCAAGACGACCGCGCTGCGGACCCTGGTCACCTCGCTGGCCCACACCCACACCCCGCAGGAAGTCGCGATCTACGCGCTCGACCTGGCCGGCGGCGGCATGCAGGCGCTGGAGCAGTTCCCGCACGTCGGTGGCGTCGCGCTGCGTACCGACCGGGAGAAGGTACGGCGGACGGTCGAGGAGATCCGCGGGATGATCGACCACCGCGAGCGGGTGTTCCGCAACCACGCGATCGACACCATGGAAGCGCTCCGCAAGGACCACGCGGCCGGCGCGATCCCGGAGCTGCCGACGGCGGACGTCGTCCTGGTGATCGACAACTACGGCGCGATCCGGACCACGTTCGACGAGCTGGACGAGCCGATCACCGACCTCCTGTCGCGCGGCAGCAACTACGGCATCCACGTGGTCGCGTCGATGATGCGCTGGAACGACGTCCGGATGCAGAACCAGGCGATGTTCGGAACGATGCTCGAGCTGCGGCTGAACGACCCGTCGGACTCCAACATCGACCGGCGCCTGCAGGAAGTGCTGCGCAAGGCGGGCCCGGGCCGGATGCTGGTGCCGGGGTCCACCAAGTTGTTCGCCCACTTCGCGCTGCCGCGCGTTGACGGCGTCACCTCGGACGAGAACCTGGCCGAGGTGCTCGAGGCCCAGGCCGTGTCCTCCCGGTCGACCTGGCAGGGGCCGCGGGCGCCGCAGATCCGGATCCTGCCGCTCAAGCTGCCGCGGGCCGAGCTGGGCGACGAGATCCGGGAGCCGGCCGTGGTGCCGATCGGCGTGGACGAGCGCGCGCTGGCGCCGGTGTACCTGGACCTTTCCGGCCGGGACAGCAACCTGGTCGTGTTCGGCGACAGCGGCTCCGGCAAGACCAACATCGTCCGGCTGATCGTGCAGCAGCTACTCGAGCGCCACAAGTCCGACCAGCTCGTGTTCGCGGTGATGGATCCGCGGCGCGGTCTGCGCGAGTACGTGCCGGAGGAGTACGTCGGTGGCTACGCACCGACCGGCCGGGTCGCTGCCGGGCTGGCCGCCGGGGTGTCGCAGGAGCTGGCGAAGCGGATGCCGGACGACACCGGCGCCATTCCGGAGGCCGGCCAGGGTGGACCGAGGATCGTCGTACTGGCGGATGACTACGACCTGCTGACGTCGGGTGGGCAGTCGCCGATGGACCCGTTCCTGCCGTACGTCGCCTCCGGCCGGGACATCAAGCTGCACTTCATCGTGACCCGGCGCGCCTCGGGTGCCTCGCGGCAGATGTACGAGCCGTTCCTGTCCGCGGTCCTCGAGTCCGGCGCCGCCGGTCTGGTGCTGTCCGGCGACCGCAGCGAGGGACAACTCTTCACCGGTGCGCGCCCGGGCGACTACCCGCCCGGCCGCGGATTGTTCGTACGACGGGGCGACGGGCCACAGCTCGTCCAGACGGCGCTGGCCGACGCGGTGCAGGCCGTCACCGAGAACAGCGGAGGCACGACATGACGTACGACCTGGTGGCGCTCGTGGACGGACGTCCGTCGAGTGACGACGTCCTGGCGGGACTGGCGGCGGCGGGGGAGGAGATGGGCGTTCGCGCGGTGAGCGGCGGCGCCGTCATCCAGCTCTGCGGCGAGGACCATCTGCCACTGGTATCGATTGAGCTGCCGCTGCTGATCCAGGTCCCGGGAGAGGTGGAGCGGATGCTCGGTACGTCGGTCGGCACGGTGCAGACGCCGGCCTGGTGGGTGGAGATCCGGGCGACGGCTCGCGACGGCGCTCGAGAGGTCGCGGAGCAGTACGCGAACACGCTGATCAACCGGCTGGGCGGCAAGGTCTGGACGTCGGCAGGGGTCGAGACACCCCGGAACGAAACACCGCAGAGCGCGAGCGAGGGAACCGACTGAGATGCCGAACGACCTGATCTTCAGCCCGGGCGTCGACCTGATCACCGAGAAGGTCGCCGTCGTCATGCAGGACCGACCGGTGATCGGCATGTCGGCCTGGCTCAGTGACGCGCTGACGTCGGCCAAGATGGCCGCCGCCCGCGACGTGCAGCTGGTCACGCCGAAGACCTCCAAGCTGACCTGGCCGGTCCGGTCGATGCTGTTCAAGGGCACCTATTCCAAGTGGGTCGTCACCGGCGAGGACGGTGAGTACTTCGATGGCTTGAACGGCATCCGGCTGCACTGGAACGGTGACATGTTCATCGCCCGGGCGACCGCCAGGCCGGGGGAGCAGAACTCGGATATCCATCCGGACTTCGTGGTGGAGGAGAAGCCGTTCGCCCAGCTGCAGCTGACCGTGCGGGTCCGGCACAAGCCGGTCGACAGCCTGGTGCTCGGCCGGGTCGCCGAGCGGCTGTTCACCGCGGCCACCGGCAGCGGGCCGGCCGGCTGGGCGACGTCCGAGCCGGTGACGCAGCCGTGGAGCCCGGAGGCACTGACCGAGTACTGCCGGGACCGGGCGCCGTCTCCGACCTGGCTGGTTGTCTCCGGACAGCCGGGCGCGGAGTTCAAGCCCGCGGTCGGGACGCTCGAGTCGCGCCGGGTGCAGTCGGGGCTGGACGAGACCGTGACGCTGGCGGTCGCACAGTCCGGGCTGGAGTTCCCGGACGTGAACAAGGTCGGTGTGTGGATCGACGAGATCGCCGACAACTTCGAGCTGATCAACGCGATGGTGATGGGGTCGTACGGCGCCGCTGACGGCACGTACCAGCCGCGGTTCGCCGGAATGACCAGCCCGATCGGGGTCGCCGCCGGGAACGAGGCGGTCCGCGCGTCGAGCGTCGCCGAGATGGTGAAGGTCGAGGGCATCAGCCGGGCGATGGCGATCGGGCCGGCACACGCACCGGCGATCTGGTATCCGATCGGGGACGGCCGCAACCCGCGGGACTGGCAGAAGTACGCGACGCTGATGAAGAAGCTCGTCCCGGCCGACGCGGCGGCGGGCAAGGCGTGACGAACCACCAGAACAGGAGCATTGACGCAATGAGGGAGCGGAGCGAGCTCATCAGAAGGCACAGGGCACCACGTGTCTCATCCGCGCCCGGAGCGAAGCGAGGACGTGGATGAGCACGTACAGCCGGGTCACGGTGATCGGGCAGCGCAAGCGGATGGATGCCGTGCTGCCCGCCGACGAGCCGCTCGGTGTATTGCTCCCGGACCTGCTCCGGCTGCTGGACGAGCCGATGCAGCAGACCCCGCAGCGGCGCTTCCTGACCACCGCCGCCGGCACGCTGGTGCCGCCGGAAGGGACGCTCGCGTCGGCTCAGATCATCGACGGCACGGTCCTGCGACTGGCGGCCGAGGGGGAGTTGCCGCCGCCCCCGACCGTGTACGACGTGACCGAGGAAGCAGTCGAGGACCTCAAGCGCCGCGGTACGACGTTCAAGCCCGCACACCGGCGGATCCTGGCCGGGGCCGGGCTGGTGTTCTCGATCATCGCCGGCGCGATCTCGCTGCTGGTCGCGGCGCCGACCGTGCTGACCGGTGTGATCCTGCTCGTCCTCGCGACGATCTGTGCGTTCATCGGCATCGCCCTCGGCCGGTCCGGCAACAACGTGGTCGCGATCCCGCTGGTCACAGTGGCGACCGTCGTACTCGCACTGACGGCTGCGTTCTGGGCATTGGACGCGGGCTGGGAGCTCGGGCTGGCGATCACCGTCGGGGCGCTGTGCCTGGCCTTCGGCCCGATGTTCTACGCCGCTGCCGGTGTGGCCGGTGGTGGTGTCGTCGCAGGTGCGACGTCGGTGTTGTTCGTCGCGGTGTGGATGATCGGCACCGGTACGGGGCTTGCTGCAGACCGCGTGGGTGCGCTCGCGGCGTTGCTGGCCGTGTTGCTGCTCGGACTGTTGCCGCGCCTGGCGCTGGCGTTGTCCGGCCTGTCTGGTCTGGACGACCGTCGTGCCGCGGGTCAGGAGATCATGCGTGGCGACGTGCAGAGCGCGCTGAACGCGGCGCATCTCGGCTTGGCGCTGGCCGTCGTACCGATCGCGCTGTCGTCGGCGCTGGCCGGGATCATGCTGCTGCGCCAGGGCGGTGCGTGGTCGGTTGCGCTGGCGCTGGTCCTCGCGTTCCTGCTCGCGTCGCGGTCGCGGTTGTACCCGTTGGTGAGCGAGGTCGCCGTACTGTTCGCGGCCGCTTTCACGATCGTGTCCGGGTGTGTGCTGATCGCGGCGGTGAACGGTCAGGGCGGTGCGTTCATCGCACTCGGCCTGCTGGTGCTGGTGGCGATGTTCTGCGCGTTCGGTCTCAGTTTCGCACCGGCGGAGCATGTCCGTGCGCGGCTCACCCAGCTGCTCGACTATCTTGAAGTCGGGGCGATCATCGTGACGGTCCCCCTGGCGCTGGGAGTGTTCGGCGTCTACTCCAACCTGCTGAACGCATTCTGACGACCGGATGGAATGACTGAATCGAACTGGCAGGGTGACATGCTGCGCCAGATGGCGGAGCAGTCACCGGCCGAAGACCCGGCCCGCCCGGACAAGCCGCCCGCATCGGCCCCCGCCGCACCACCCGCGGCCCCCGCCGGGCAGGGCGGTCCCGCTGTGCCTCCAGCACCTCAGCAGGGCGTGCCACCACAGCAAGGTGTGCCACCACAGCAGGGCGTCCCGCAGCAGCAGGGTGTTCCGCCGCCGCAGCAGGGGCCGTATCAGCAGCAGTACGGCCAGCAGGTGCCACCGCCTGCCGAGTACCAGCAGCAGCCTTACCCGCAGCCGCCGTACCCGCAGGAGCAGTACCCACCGGAGCAGTACCCCCAGCAGCCGCCGTACCCGGCCGAGCAGTACCCGCCGCAGCAGTACCCAGCGCAGCAGCCTCCTTATCCGCCGGAGCAGTACGCGCCTCAGCCGCCGTACCCGCAGCAGCCGCCCTATCCGCCGGACCAGGGCTACCAGGAGCAGGGCTACCAACAGCCGCCGCCGTACCAGCCGGGGCCTTACGAGCAGCAGCAGTACGCCCCGCCTCCACCCGCGCCGCCGTACGAGCAGCATCCGTACCCACCTCAGCAGGGCTACCCGCCGCCCCCACCTCCGCCGGGGCAGGTGGCGCCGTACCAGCCTGCGCCCTACGAGCAGTACCCGCCGCAGCAGCCATACCAGCAGTACCCGCCGTACGAGCAGCAGCAGGGGTATCAGCCCAGCCCGCAGCCGCAGTACGAGGAGCAGTACCCGCCTCAGGGTCAGCAGCACCCGGGGCAGGTGCCGCATCAGGACTACTACGAGCAGCCGCCGCAGCAGGGACCTCCGCCGACGCAGGATGACGGCTGGGGCGCACCGGCACCGCCTACTCCGCAGGCGGACCAGATCGGTACGCCGATGCAGGCGCCGGCCGGTGACTCGGTCTTCGACCGGTTCCGCAAGATCGCCTCCGAAGCGGCCTACCTGGTCGGCGCCTCGGGCCGGATGCAGCGCGACGTGGACAACATCGCGACCATCCGCCGGCCGATCGCGATCATGCGTCGCGTCGGTGTCCTGAGCCCGGTCACCAACGGCGGTACGTCGACAGTCACCGCACTGCTGTCCACCATGCTCGCGTCGCAACGCTCCGACCGGGTGGTCGCGGTCGATGCGGATCCAGGCGGTGCCGAGCTGTCCCGGCGGCTGGAGCTGTCAGTCGGCACCGGTCCGATCGAGCCCGTCACCCTGCTCCGCAGTGAGGGCACCGCGGGCGCAGTCCGTACGACGCTCGCGGAAGCGCAGGGCCAGGGAGCGCGTGACGTCGGGCTGGCCGTGGTCGACTGCCCGGGCGGCCTGTTCGACGAGGTCAGCGCCGAGATGGCGGGGACCGGGCACTGTGCTGTCGTGGTGGTGCCGTCGGTGCAGCACGTGGCGGAGTACTGCCTGTCGCAGCTCGACCAGCTGACACCTGACGGCCAGGACGTGCTGCTCACCCGAGGTGTCGTGGTCATCAGCGTGGTCCAGAACGTCGATCCCGCCTCGGTCGGCTGGCTGGTCGAGGCGTTCCGCCAGCGGGGTATGGAGCCGGTCGTGCTGCCGTTCGACCTGCACATCGCCCAGTCGTGGCCGCTGCACACCGAGCAGTTTCAGTCCGACACCCGCCGGGCCGTCCTCGACCTGGCGGCCCGCGTGGTCGAAACCGTCACCCGCGCTGCCGGCTGACCCACAGCCGGTTCCCAGAAAGCCTCAAACCTCGGTTGAATCCGACAAACTTCCTCGAACGCTGAACCGTTCTGCTGATCTGGTCGTTTGACACGGTATCCGCCCCTTATTTGAACGGGTCGGGTAGACATCAAAGAAGCAAAGCGTTCAACTACTTTGACCGGAAGCTCTTGGAGGTCCAGATTCATGAGCGATGACACCATGGCCCCACCCACCACACCACCCGCGGCGGAGGCGGCCGGCGAGCTGCGTGACCGGAGGTCGGTGCTCCGGTGCGCGGCGATGGTCGCGCTGGCCGGCGCCGGCGCGCCGATCCTCGCCGCCTGCGGCGGGGGAGACGACGCGGGCTCGACCGGTACCACCGGGACCAGCTCGGCCCCGACCAGCAGCGCGCCGACCTCGGCCGCCAGTTCGGCGCCGTCGTCGAGCGCTCCGGCCACCACAGCGAGCGGCACGGTGCTCGGCCCGACCTCTGACGTACCGGTGGGCGGCGGGAAGGTGTTCACCGACGCGAAGGTCGTGGTGACCCAGCCGAGTGCGGGTCAGTACAAGGGCTTCTCGGCCGTCTGCACCCACCAGGGCAACCCGGTCGGTTCCGTGGAAGGCGGTCAGATCGTCTGCCCGTTCCACAACAGCCACTTCAGCATCACCGACGGAAGTCCGGTCAGCGGCCCGGCCCAGACCCCGCTCCCGGCCGTCAACGTCGCCGTCCAGGGCACGAACATCGTCCAGTCGGCCTGACACAGGGGGAGCGAGACAGGGCCCGACCTTCGGGGGCCGGGCCCTTTCTCGTCGGGCGATCAGCGCTGCCTCGTCAGGCGATCAGCGCTGCCTCGTCAGGCGATCAGCGCTGCCTCGTCAGGCGATCAACGCTGCGCCGGGTCGACCTTTCCGACGTACAGCAGCTTGTTCGGCGAGCCGGTGCCCGGGTCGCCCACCTTGTCCGGCGTGGACGCGCCGACCAGAGCGGTCGTCACATCGGCCGGTGTGGCCTCCGGGTGGTCGGCCAGGTAGAGCGCGATCCCACCGGCCACATGCGGCGTGGCCATCGACGTACCGCTCATCTCGGCCGTCGAGTCGGGGTCGGTGATGCCGACCGAGAGCGTGTCGACGCCGGGCGCGAACAGGTCCACGCACGAGCCCCAGTTCGAGAACGACGCCTTCTGGTCCTGGTCGTCGGTCGCACCGACCGTGATCGCGGACGGCTCCTTGGCCGGCGACCCGCCGCAGGCGTCCGAGCTCTCGTTGCCGGCGGCAACCGCGTAGGTGATGCCGGAGTCGACCGACGCCTTCACCGCTGCGTCCAGCGCGTCGTCGGCGCCACCGCCGAGGCTCATGTTGGCGACCGCGGGCTTCTTCGCGTTCTTGGTCACCCAGTCGATCCCGGCGATGACGGACTCGGTCGAGCCGGAGCCCTTGCAGTCGAGCACCCGGACGCCGAAGACCTTGGCGCCCTTGGCCAGGCCGTACGTCGTCCCGGCGATGGTGCCGGCCACGTGGCTGCCGTGCCCCATGCAGTCGACGCCGTTCTGGCCGTCGCCGACGGTGTCGGTACCGACGGACGCGCGGTCGCCGAAGTCCTTGTGCGCGGCGTAGATACCGGTGTCGATCACGTAGACGTTCACGTTCTCGGCGGTGGTGGCGGCCTCGTACTTCTTGTCCAGCGGCAGATCACGCTGGTCGCTGCGGTCCAGTCCCCACGGCGGGTCGTCCTGGCTGACGGTGATTTTCTGGTTCTGCTGGACGAACGCGACCCGCGAGTCGCCGGCCAGTTTCTTGGCCTGGTCCGCACTCATGCTGGCCGAGAAGCCCTTGACCGATGCGTCGTACTGGGAGCGCACCTTCACGTCGTACGTGCTGGCCAGGCTCTGGTTGGTGGCCCGGGTCTGGGCCTGGCTTCGCTGGCCGGCCAGGACGACGATGTAGCTGTCGGGGATCGCGGTTGCGCTGCCGGCACCGCGAATGCTGACACCGGCCTCCGGCGCCGCGTCGCTACCGGCCGCGGTGGCCACGATGCCGGTGACGGCCAGCGCAGAGGCTGCGACCGCTCCTAGCACGGCACGCGGCCTACGAATGCTGTGCAGCTTTCCGTTATTGGGGGACATGGGCGGAACTCCCTCAAGTCAGCGCAAGGCCCAGTTGCCTCACGCAAAGGTCCTGCCGACCTACCCTGCGTGACAGGCTAGGTTCCGCGCTCATCCCAACCGGGGGTCAGACCGGCCTTATGTGCCAAGCCGCAACATGACTGCAAGGTTCAGCTGGTTTGGCGGGCTTGGTGGTTGGCGTACTTGCGAACGGCGAACTCGTAGGCCTCGGTGAGGAGGTCCTGGAGTGGGGCGAGGTCGGTGGGGGAGATGATGCAGACCCAGTGCTGGGATGCGTAGAACGGATGCGGCATCAACTTGTCGCGCTCGGCGTAGTTGTGGCCGGAGTCCAGCACCCAGTCCGCGTCCCGCTCGGTCGGCACGGGACCGAACAGTTTGCTGTACGTCGCTTTGGTCAGGCCGACGTTCAGCCGCCAGGCACCTGGCTCGTCGAGTCGGGAGACCTTCTCGTAGTGGTCCCCGGTCACGATCGTGGCGAACGGCTGCTGCCGCTCCGGCGGCAGGTCCGCCGCCGGGTCGTACAGGTAGAACAGATCGCCCTGTGCCTCGAGCAGCCGGATCCCGTCGTACCTCCGGATCAGGAGGTCCATCTCGTCAACAGTCATGCCTTCAAGTGTGTCATTGAACTAGTAATTGAGACTTTGGCGGAATTCCGTCTTTGTCCGTGCGGCGAACTAGGGTGGATGAGTGGCTGATCCGTCCTCCTATCGTCCAGCTCCCGGGTCGATTCCCGACTCGCCTGGTGTGTACCGCTTCAGCGATGCCGCCGGGCGGGTGATCTACGTCGGCAAGGCGAAGAACCTGCGCGCCCGGTTGTCGTCGTACTTCCAGGATCTGGTCAACCTGCACCCTCGCACCCAGGCGATGGTGACGACCGCGGCGAAGGTCGAGTGGACCGTGGTCGGCAGCGAGGTCGAGTCGCTGCAGCTGGAGTACTCCTGGATCAAGGAGTACGACCCGCGCTTCAACGTGAAGTACCGCGACGACAAGTCGTACCCCTGGCTCGCGATCACCCTCAACGAGGACTACCCGCGGGTGATGGTCGGCCGGGGCCAGAAGAAGAAGGGCATCCGGTACTTCGGCCCGTACAGCCACGCCTGGGCGATCCGCGAGACCGTCGACCTGCTGCTGCGCGTGTTCCCGATGCGCTCGTGCAGCAAGGGCGTGTTCAACCGGCACCGCCAAATCGGCCGGCCGTGCCTGCTCGGCTACATCGGCAAGTGCGCCGCACCCTGCACCGGTCAGGTGAGCCAGGACGAGCACCGCAAGATCGTCGAGGACTTCGCCGCGTTCCTGTCCGGCCAGACCGCGACGTACGTCCGCCGGCTGGAGAAGGAGATGAAGGCAGCCGCGGCCGAGCTCGAGTACGAGCGGGCCGCGAAGATCCGGGACGACCTGGCCGCGCTGGAGAAGGCGCTGGCCAAGAACGCGGTCGTCCTCGGCGACGGCACCGACACCGACGTGATCGCGCTCAGCGAGGACCCGCTCGAGGTCGCGGTGCAGATCTTCTACGTCCGCGGCGGCCGGATCCGCGGTGAGCGCGGCTTCATCGCGGACAAGGCCGACGGGACGGCGACCACCGGCGATCTGGTGTCGCGGTTCATCCAGCAGACGTACGCCGCTGATTCGGGCGAGGCGATCCCGCGCGAGATCCTGGTCCCGACCGAGCCGGAGGACGCGCCGGCGCTGACCGAGTGGCTGTCCGAGCTGCGCGGCTCGAAGGTGTTCATCCGGGTCCCGCAACGCGGTGACAAGAAGGCTCTGATGGAGACCGTCGGGCGGAACGCGCTGCAGACGCTGACCATGCACAAGACCAAGCGGGCCAGCGATCTGACCACCCGCAACCAGGCGCTGGAGGAGATCCAGGCCGGGCTCGACCTGCCCGAGGCGCCGCTGCGGCTGGAGTGCTACGACGTCTCCAACCTGCAGGGCACCGAGGTCGTGGCCTCGATGGTCGTGTTCGAGGACGGCCTGCCGCGTAAGAGCGAGTACCGGCGGTTCGTGATCAAGGGCGTCGACGGGCAGAACGACGTCGCCTCGATCGCCGAGGTGCTGACCCGGCGGTTCAAGCGACTCCTCGACGAGCGGGCGACCCTGCAGGACGACGAGGACCCGACGGCGAGCCTGATCGACCCGGAGACCGGCCGGGCTCGCAAGTTCTCCTACGCGCCTGGGCTGGTCGTGGTCGACGGCGGGCCGCCGCAGGTCGCGGCCGCGCGGCAGGCGCTGGACGAGCTCGGCCTCGGCGACATCCCGATCTGCGGCCTGGCCAAGCGGCTCGAGGAGGTGTGGCTGCCGGACGAGGAGGACCCGGTGATCTTCTCCCGCACGTCGGAGGGCCTCTACCTGCTCCAGCGGCTGCGCGACGAGGCCCACCGGTTCGCCATCACCCACCACCGCAGCCGGCGGTCGAAGTCGATGGTGGAGTCCGTCCTCGACGAGGTCCCCGGGCTGGGCGAGGTACGGCGCAAGACGCTGCTGAAGCATTTCGGGTCGCTGAAGAAGCTGCGCCAGGCGACCGTCGACGAGGTGGCCGAGCTGCCCGGATTCGGCCGTCGTACGGCGGAATCCGTCGTACTGGCGGTGAACCTTGCCGCAACGAAGGCCGACACCGGCCGGGCGCCCGCCGTCAATATGGCCACGGGCGAGATACTGGATGACGACGTCCCGGCGCCGGCCGGGGCGCCCGACGGGGATCCAGGGAGAACTGAGAGCTGATGGACGACGACCAGGGCGGCAACCTCATCATCGTGTCCGGCATGTCCGGCGCGGGACGGAGCTCGGTCGCGGACGTACTGGAGGACCTCGGCTGGTTCGTGGTGGACAACCTGCCGCCGATGTTCCTGACCACCATTGTCGAGCAGGTCGTCGGCACCGGCGCGTCACCGCGGCTCGCGGTGGTCGTGGACGTCCGGACCGGTCTCTTCTTCGAGGAGCTGAGCTCGGCGATCCACGACCTGCGGCTGAAGGGGTACCGGCCGCTGACGCTGTTCCTCGAGGCCTCGGACGACGTGATCGTGCGCCGGCAGGAGAGTGTCCGCCGGCCGCACCCGCTGCAGGGCGAGGGCCGGCTGCTGACCGGAATCCAGCGCGAGCGCGAGCTGCTCGGCGACATCCGGGCCGGCGCGGACCTGGTCATCGACACGTCGAACATGAACATCCACCAGCTCGCCGCGAAGATCGTGAACGCCTTCGGTGACGAGGAGAACGCCGAGCTGCGGGCGACCGTGGTGTCGTTCGGGTTCAAGTACGGGATCCCGGTCGACGCCGACGTGGTGGCCGACATGCGGTTCATCCCGAACCCGTACTGGCAGCCCGACCTGCGCCCGATGACCGGGCAGGACCGTCCTGTGTCAGACTTCGTCCTCGGCCATCCGCTGGCCCAGCAGTTCCTGCAGAACTACGTGGACGTGCTGGACACCCTGCGGACCGGCTACCTGAACGAGGGCAAGCGCTTCGTCACCGTCGCGATCGGCTGCACCGGGGGTAAGCACCGCAGCGTCGCGATGGCCGAGGAGATCGCCCGGAGGCTGCGCGAGAAAGGGTCACCGACCTTGGTCGTACACCGGGATCTGGGGCGGGAGTGAGCCAGAGCCCCTGGGACAGCCCTGCCCGCGGAGAGCACGGACCGGGGGCCTCGGGCGTGTCGTCTGGGGGACCACCCCCAGACCCCCGCTCGGCGCCCAGGGTCGTCGCACTGGGCGGGGGGCATGGACTGGCCGCCTCCCTGTCCGCGCTTCGCCATGTCACCGATCAGCTGACCGCGGTCGTCACGGTCGCCGACAACGGCGGTTCGTCCGGCCGCTTGCGCCGTGAGCTCGGCGTCCTGCCGCCCGGTGATCTGCGGATGGCGCTGGCCGCGCTGTGTCGCGACGACGAGTGGGGCCGGACGTGGGCCGACGTACTGCAGCATCGGTTCCGCAGTGATGGCGCGCTCCATGATCACGCGGTCGGCAACCTGCTGATCGTCGCGTTGTGGGAGTTGCTTGGCGAGGCCGTGGACGGGCTCGACTGGGTCGCGCGACTGCTTGGTGCACAAGGCCGGGTTTTGCCAATGTCCGCCGTACCGCTGGATATCACTGCTCGGGTGCTCGGTCTGGATCCGGACCACCCGGAGGTGATCACGGAGATTCGTGGTCAGGCCGAGGTGGCGACCACCGAAGGGCATGTCGTCGATGTCGCGCTCGACCCGGCCGATCCGCCGGCTTGTCCCGAGGCGCTGGTCGCCATCGCGGAAGCCGACTGGGTCGTCGTCGGTCCGGGTTCGTGGTTCACCTCGGTGATTCCGAACTTGCTGGTTCCGGCGTTGTGCCGCGGCCTCGAGCAGACCAGCGCCCGCCGGGTGCTGACGCTGAACCTGGGGGAGCAGAAGGGCGAGACCGACGGCTTCTCGCCGGAAACCCACCTCGAGGTGCTGGCCGCGCACGCCCCCGACCTGCGGATCGACGTGGTCCTCGCCGACGAGGGCCACGTCCCCGATCCGAAGTCCTTGCACCGTACGGCGGAATCCCTCGGTGCGGAGCTGGTCATCGCCGACATCGCCGACGACGACCGCCACCTCCACCACGCCCCGGACAAACTCGCCAAGGTCTTCCGCGAGATCTTCGCCTGATCCTCGTCAGCGCTCAGGGATCGGTGGAAGGCCGACGACGAAGGGCAGTTCGCGGTCGAGGATCTTGCTGCCGTCCGCGGCGTACCCGCGGATCCGGGGCTTCCCTGTTGCGCCGCTCGGCTTCACGCCGGTGCTGCGGTCCTGCGTACCGAGCGTGTAGAAGCCGTCGGTGCCCATCAGGGCCTGCCGGACCACCGCTTCGCCGGGCACCTCCACCAGGATCTTGCGGACATCGCCGGGGACATTCAGCCCGTCGGCATAGCCGGCCTGGAAAATGGTTCCGTTGCGCGACGCGTCAGTGACGGGGAATCGTCCGTAGGAGCCGCTCGGAGCCTTGGAATCGTTCTTGAACTGGCAGTAGGCCCCGATCCTGCGGTCGGGAGCAACCAGGATCGCTTTGACCGTGTGCGCGCCGCCTGTCTTGACTGCCACGTGCCATCGGGAGGTGAGGATGCCTGGCTTGTTCCACGGCTTGGGGTCCCAGGTTCGCATCTTGTCGTACACCATGCACTTCTCGATGATCGCGCTGTCGTCCAGCGGACTCACAGGCGGTGCGGGGGCGATGGCCTTGCGGGTCTCGGCGTCGACAGCGGCGACCGGACTCGCCGACGAGCCTGCCGGGGCCACGCTCCCGGGACGCGTGGCCGACCAGGTGGTTACGCCGCCGACGATTGCAGCTGCGGTGAGGGCGACAGTGCTCGCGGTGGCGATGCGGCGACGGCGTACCGAGCGGCGGCCGCGGCGGACGATGTCGTCGACGGAGTGCTGCATCGGCTGCCCGGCATCGTCGGACGCGGCGGCGAGCAGCTTCTCGATGTCGCTCACGATGAGGTCCTCTCGGGTAAGGCGAGGAGGTCGCGCAACCGCGTCAGTCCCCGGGATGTCTGGCTCTTCACCGCGCCGGTGCCGACGTTGAGGACGGCGGCGGTTTGTTCGACGCTGAGGTCCGCGTAGTGGCGCAATACCACGCAGGCCCGCTGGCCCGGTGGCAACGCGGCAAGGGCTTCCACGACTACGGCGCGGTCGTGGATCGCGTCGGCACCGTCGGGCACAGCCGGGACCTTCTCGACCACTTCGCCGAGGACGTCCAGGTGTTCCCGCCGCCATGGACGGCGCGCCTGGTCCAGGACCGCGGTGACCACCGCCTTGTGGGCATAGCCGACCAGGCTGTCGCCGCGGTCGATGCGGTTCCAGCGCCGGTAGACCTTCACAAGGGCGTCCTGGGCGGCGTCCTCGGCGCGATGCCAGTCGCCGCACATCAGGTACGCCGTCCGACGCAGGCGGCGCACCGTGACGGCCGCGAACTCGGTGAACTCGGTTTCGTCCCGTGCTCTCATACCCCTCCCATCAGCTTTCTCGCCGATGGAACGGAACCACACCACCCAGAGGTTGCACGACCCGTAACAGGGCACCATCCGTTCCGTTGGACTGATGTGGCCCTCCCGTCCCTGCTGAAGCTGGGACGAGCCAGAGGGTCTTTGACAGCGGTGGGAGGATGCCTTCATGGCGATGACAGCACAGGTGAAGTCCGAGTTGACCAGCATTCAGGTCACAAAACCCTGTTGCCGCAAGGCCGAGGTGTCATCCGTACTGCGGTTCGCGGGCGGTCTGCACCTCGTCTCCGGGCGGATCGTCGTCGAAGCCGAACTCGACAGCGGGGCCGCGGCGCGGCGGCTGCGCAAGGACATCGCCGAGATCTTCGGTCACCCGTCGGACGTGGTGGTCATCTCCCCGTCCGGTATCCGTAAGCAGACCAAGTACGTCGTTCGCGTCGTCCGCGACGGTGACGCGCTGGCCCGGCAGACCGGCCTGGTCGACAACCGTGGACGTCCTGTCCGGGGCCTGCCGCCCGCTGTGGTGTCGGGTGCTTCGTGTGACGCGGTGGCGGCGTGGCGTGGTGCGTTCCTGGCGCACGGCTCGCTGACCGAGCCTGGCCGGTCGTCCTCGCTCGAGGTGACGTGCCCTGGTCCTGAGGCGGCGCTGGCGCTGGTGGGTGCAGCCCGACGGCTCGGCATCGGATCGAAGGCGCGCGAGGTGCGCAACGTGGACCGCGTGGTGATCCGCGACGGCGACGCGATCGGCGCGCTGCTGACCCGGCTTGGTGCACACGAGTCTGTGCTCGCTTGGGAAGAGCGGCGGATGCGCCGCGAGGTGCGCGCGACCGCGAACCGGCTGGCCAACTTCGACGACGCGAACCTGCGTCGTTCGGCCCGGGCCGCAGTGGCCGCGGGTGCACGGGTCGAGCGGGCGCTGGAGATCCTCGGCGACGACGTACCGGACCACCTGCAGGTGGCCGGCAAGCTGCGGCTGGAGCACAAACAGGCCAGCCTCGAGGAGCTCGGTCAGCTGCACGAGCCGGCACTGACCAAGGACGCTGTCGCCGGCCGGATCCGTCGCCTGCTCGCGATGGCCGACAAGCGCGCCGCCGACCTCGGCATCCCCAACACCGAGGCCAACCTCACCCCAGACATGCTCGACCCGGCCTGACCGGAAGGCAGCGCCGGCTCGCCCGCCGCGAAGCCGGCCCTCGGGCTCGGATAGCGCACGCTGTCTCACAGTGCGGCGGTCTCCGGCACGCGTTCGGAGGCCGCCCGTACGCGTGTCTGGGGAGTCCGGAACGCGGACTCGTGGGGGAGTGGACGCGGGAGTTGCGTGTACCAGCAGGTGGTCTGGTCTGGAACACCCCGTGAGACACCGGTGGTCTGATGTGGACGGTACCAGTTGGTCGAGTGGGCTGTTGGGCTAGTCTTCGGGCTGTAGCGGCAGTGCTCGAAAGCTAGTTCTGAGGAGACGCAGTCCCGTGACCGTACGCGTAGGTATCAACGGCTTCGGCCGGATCGGCCGTAACTTCTTCCGCGCCGTGCAGGCGTCCGGTGCCGACATCGAGGTCGTCGCCGTCAACGACTTGACCGACAACCAGACCCTCGCTCACCTGCTGAAGTACGACTCGATCCTGGGCCGCTTCCCCGGTGAGGTCTCCGCGACCGACGACGACATCACCGTCGCCGGCCAGAGCATCAAGGCGTTCGCCGAGCGCGACCCGGCCAACCTGAAGTGGTCCGACGTCGGCGCCGACGTGGTGATCGAGTCGACCGGCTTCTTCACCGACGCCACCAAGGCCAAGACGCACGCCGACAACGGCGCCAAGAAGGTCATCATCTCCGCCCCGGCGAAGAACGAGGACCTGACCGTGGTGATGGGCGTGAACCACGAGCTGTACGACGCCGAGAAGCACACCGTGATCTCGAACGCGTCCTGCACCACGAACTGCATCGCCCCGCTGGCCAAGGTCCTGCACGACGCGTTCACGATCGAGCGGGGTCTGATGACCACGATCCACGCGTACACCCAGGACCAGAACCTGCAGGACGCCCCGCACAAGGACCTGCGCCGCGCCCGGGCCGCCGCGCTGAACATCGTGCCGACGTCGACCGGTGCCGCGAAGGCGATCGGCCTGGTGCTGCCGGAGCTGAAGGGCAAGCTGGACGGCTACGCGCTGCGGGTCCCGGTCCCGACCGGTTCGGCCACCGACCTGACCGTCACCGTCGGCCGCGAGGTCACCGTCGACGAGGTCAAGGACGCCTACAGGGCGGCCGCCGCCGAGGGCTCGCTGAAGGGCTACCTGACCTACACCGACGACGAGATCGTCTCCACCGACATCGTCACCGACCCGGCCTCCTGCATCTTCGACGCGGGCCTGACCAAGGTGATCGGCAACCAGGTCAAGGTCGTCGGCTGGTACGACAACGAGTGGGGCTACTCCAACCGCCTCGTCGACCTGGTCAACCACGTCGGCGCGTCCCTCTGACGTCTCCCGTTCACTAGTCGCGTCCGGAGAACTGTGGGCTGTCGCGCCCCCGGTTCTTCGGACGTTGGCGGTTCCACCGAAGGAAGTTGGACTGTGAAGACCATCGAAGACCTCGGAGACGTGGCCGGCCTGCGGGTGCTGGTGCGCTCCGACCTGAACGTGCCGATCAAGGACGCGACGATCGGCGACGACGGCCGTATCCGCGCCAGCCTGCCGACGTTGGTGAAGCTGGCCAAGGCCGGCGCGAAGGTGATCGTCATCGCACACCTCGGCCGCCCCAAGGGCACGCCGAATCCCGAGTTCACCCTGGCCCCGGTGGCCAAGCGGCTCGGCGAGCTGCTGCAGCCCGAGGGCATCAACGTGCATTTCGCCGCCGACGTCACCGGTGACAGCGCGCAGTCCGCCGTACAGGAGCTGGACGAGGGTGAGGTCCTGCTGCTCGAGAACGTGCGGTACGACCCGCGCGAGGAGAGCAAGGACGAGACCGAGCGGGGTGCGCTGGCCGAGGAGCTCGCCGCCCTGGCCGACGTGTTCGTCAGCGACGGCTTCGGCGTCGTGCACCGCAAGCAGGCCAGTGTGTACGACGTCGCGAAGAAGCTCCCGCATGCCGCGGGCGACCTCGTGCTCGCCGAGGTCGACGTCCTGAAAAAGCTGACCGAGAGCCCGGAGCGTCCGTACGTCGTCGTGCTCGGCGGCGCCAAGGTGTCGGACAAGCTGGCGGTGATCGACAACCTGCTGGCCAAGGCCGACAAGCTGCTGATCGGCGGCGGCATGGTCTTCACCTTCCTGAAGGCGCAGGGCCACGAGGTCGGCAAGAGCCTGCTCGAGGAAGACCAGCTGGACACGGTCAAGGGCTACCTGGAGACCGCGAAGTCCAAGGGTGTCGAGATCGTGCTGCCGACCGACATCGTGGTCGCGCCCGAGTTCAAGGCCGACGCACCGGCCACGGTCGTCGCCGCGGACGCGATCCCGGCCGACGAGCTCGGCCTGGACATCGGCCCGGACTCCGCCAAGGCGTTCGCCGCCGAGATCGCCGGCGCGAAGACGGTGTTCTGGAACGGTCCGATGGGTGTCTTCGAGATGGCGGCGTTCGCCGGCGGAACCAAGGCGGTCGCGCAGGCGTTGACGGAGGTTGACGGCCTCAGCGTGGTCGGTGGCGGTGACTCGGCCGCGGCGGTCCGCCAGCTAGGCTTCGCCGACGACCAGTTCGGGCACATCTCCACCGGTGGTGGGGCGTCGCTCGAATACCTGGAGGGCAAGGAGCTCCCGGGACTTGCCGTACTGGAAGAGGACTGACTCCGATGGCTGACACTGCAGCTGCCCGTACGCCGTTGATGGCGGGCAACTGGAAGATGAACATCAACCACGTCGAGGCTGTGCACCTGGTGCAGAAGCTGTCGTGGACGCTGCAGGACAAGAAACACGACTTCGAGCGGGTCGAGGTGGCGGTGCTGCCGCCGTTCACCGACATCCGCAGCGTGCAGACGCTGGTCGACGGCGACCGGATGAAGATCAAGTACGGCGCCCAGGACGTGTCGAAGCACGACGCGGGCGCGTACACCGGTGAGATCTCGGCGTCGATGCTGGCCAAGCTCGGCTGCACCTACGTGCTGGCCGGTCACTCCGAGCGCAGGCAGTACCACAACGAGAGCGACGCACTGGTCAACGCGAAGGCGACCAAGGCGCTGGAGAACGGACTCGTCCCGATCGTCTGCGTCGGCGAGGGGCTCGACATCCGCAAGGCCGGCGAACACGTGGAGTACACGCTGGCCCAGGTCGACGGCGCACTGGCCGGGCTGAAGCAGGACGACGTGCGCAAGATCGTCATCGCCTACGAGCCGGTCTGGGCGATCGGCACCGGCGAGGTGGCCACTCCGGAGGACGCACAGGAGGTCTGCGCCGCGATCCGGGGCCGGCTGGAGGAGACGATCTCACCGTCGGTGGCCGACTCGGTACGGATTCTTTACGGGGGGTCGGTGAAGATGAACAGCGCAAGTGGCATCATGGCCCAACCGGATGTCGACGGCTGCCTGGTCGGAGGTGCGAGCCTCCAGGTGGACGAGTTCGCCGGTATCTGCCGTTACCTGGACCTTCAGTTAGGCTACTCCTCGTGATTCTCGCTTTCTCGATCGTTGTGATCGTCTGCAGCCTCATCCTCACGCTGCTCGTGCTGCTGCACAAAGGCCGCGGTGGTGGTCTGTCGGACCTCTTCGGTGGCGGTGTGTCGTCCAGCCTGGGCGGCTCCTCGGTCGCCGAGCGGAACCTGGACCGGATCACGATCGGTGTCGGTCTGATCTGGTTCGCTGCCATCGTGGCGCTCGGCCTGCTCTACAAGCTCGGCTGAAGGGGAGTAGGTTCCCGTGGCTGGTGGTGGCAGTGCGATTCGTGGCAGCCGGGTCGGTGCAGGCCCGATGGGCGAGGCGGAGCGCGGCGACACCGCGCCCCGGCAGCGCATCGTGTTCTTCTGTGCGAACGGCCACGAGACCGCGACGGTGTTCGCGGTCGAGGCGTCCATCCCGGAGGCGTGGGACTGTCCGCGGTGCGGTCTGCCGACCAGCACCGATGTGAACAACCCGCCCCCGCCCCCGAAGATCGAGCCCTACAAGACCCACCTGGCCTACGTGAAGGAGCGGCGCAGCGAGCAGGAGGCGGCCGAGATCCTCGAGGAGGCCTTGGAGAAGCTCCGCGCCCGGCGCGCCCGCGGCGAGGTCATCTTCTAGGTACGTCGCAACAGCCCGGACCGATCGTGATCGGTCCGGGCTGTTGGTGTCTCAGGGCCTGTGGGTGCTGCCGGGGACGACCAGCCCGGACTCGTAGGCCGCGATCACGGCCTGCGTGCGGTCACGCAGGGCAAGCTTGCCGAGCAGGCGGCTGACGTGCGTCTTGACGGTCTCCTCGCCGACCACCAGCCGGGTCGCGATCTCAGGGTTGGACAGCCCCTCGGCGATCAGGCCGAGCACCTCGATCTCGCGCGGGGTCAGGTTGTCGAGGACCACGGTCCTGGCGGGATCACGCGCGGGCCGGAGTCGTGCGAACTCCGCGATCAGCCGGCGGGTCACCGACGGCGCGAGCAGACCGCCGCCGGACGCGATCACCCGGACCGCGTCGAAGAGGTGCTCGGCGGTCACGTCCTTCAGCAGGAAGCCGCTGGCTCCGGCCGCCAGTGCGTCGTACACGTACTCGTCCAGGTCGAACGTGGTCAGCATCAGAATCCGTGGGCCTGGTGCGCGGCCCGCGTCGGCGACGATCAGCCGGGTCGCCTCGATGCCGTCCAGGACCGGCATCCGCACATCCATCAGGACAAGGTCCAGGGGCTGCTCGCGGCACAGCCGGACCGCCTCGGAACCGTTGGCCGCCGTACCGGCGACGACGAAGTCCGGCTGGGTGCCGAGGAGGGCGCCGAACCCCGCCCGGACAACCTCTTGATCGTCGACGACGGCGATCCGGATCGGGGCGGTCATGGCACGTCCGGCGGGATCGGCACGACAGCCTCGACCACCAGACCGCCGCTCGCCGACCGGCCGACGGTCAGTGTCCCGCTCACCATCGCGGCGCGCTCGCGCATGCCGACCAGCCCGTGCCCACCGGCGCCGTCCAGATCGAAGTCATGGTCGAAGTCATGGCCCGGGCCGTTGTCGCGGATCCGCACGCGTAGGGCCTCGGCGGTGAAGTCCAGCTCGACGTCCGCGGCCGCACCGGGTGCGTGCCGGCGCACGTTGGTCAGTGCCTCCTGGACAATCCGGTACGCCGTCAGCTGGACCCCCGGGTCCAGCGGTACGACGCAGCCGCGCACGATCAGCCGAGTGCTGGCGCCCGAGGACGCCCGGGCTTCGTCGACGAGGGCGTTGAGCTGTTCCAGACCGGGTTGCGGTGCCCGAACAGGGCGAGTGTCGGTGTCGACGTCCTCGCGCAGTACGCCGAGCAGGCGACGCATCTCGGTGAGGGCGGAGCGCGCGGTGTCACCGATATCGAGCAGCCGTTGCGTTCCCTCGGCCGGCAGGCCCGGCGTTGTCAGCCGCGCGGTCTCTGCCTGTACGGCGATGAGCGAGATGTGATGCGCGACCACGTCGTGCAGCTCCCGTGCGATCCGGGCCCGCTCGCCGCGAGCGGCGTACTCGAGCAGGGTGTCGGCGGTCGCCTGGCCGGCTGCGGCCGACGCGGCCTCGGCGCCGCGTTCGCGGACGGCGGTGCCGAGCAGGACCGCAGCGGTCATCAGCACCAGCGCCACGCTCGACTCCGGTCGCGGCGCCCCGAGTGCGAACAGCACGAACGGCAGCAGGAAGGGGAACACGACCCGGCGGGATCGGCGCCGCGCCAGCCAGTACAGAGCGATGGATCCGGCCAGCAACCCTGCGGCGTACGGCGGGTCGGGACTGGCGAGCAGCACGGAGTTCGCGAGCGTGACGGCCAGTGTCGCCGGCACCGGATGGGTCGGCAGGAACACCAGCGGCACCGTCGACAACAGTCCGAGCAGGAACGCCGTACCCAGATCCATACTTGTCCCGTCACCGCGACCACCGGCCTCCACGACGGCGAGCAGACCGAGGACGGCCGCCACGACGACGAACGCATCGCGGGTGCCGGCGATGCTGCGGACGGCAGCAAGCGCCCGGTCGCCCAGCTCACGGACCTGGCTCACGTCGTCATTGTCCGCCCGCCACGCCACCGCGGCGTCCCCCACGCGAGGGACGGCAGATCCGCTCGGCGGCGTGACGACAGCCTGCCGGACCGGACCGTAGCGTCAGCTGGTATGGAGGCCAACACCGTCGAGGTCCGCGAACTGCACAAGACGTACGGCGCCACCGTCGCGGTGGACGACCTGTCCTTCACCGTCGGGCCGGGTCAGGTAACCGGCTTCGTCGGTCCGAACGGGGCCGGCAAGTCGACGACGATGCGGGTGATCCTCGGGCTGGACGCGCCGGACGGCGGCAGCGCGCTGGTCGGCGGCCGCCGCTACCGGGATCTCGGTACGCCGCTGCGCGAGGTCGGTGCACTGCTCGACGCGGGGGCGATCCATCCTGGCCGGAGGGCACGTGACCACCTGTTGTGGATGGCGCAGTACAACGGATTGCCGGCCCGGCGGGTGGACGAGGTGCTCGAGCAGGTCGGCCTGACCCAGGTGGCGCGGCGCCGGGCCGGTGGGTTCTCGCTGGGTATGCGGCAGCGGCTCGGCATCGCCGGTGCATTGCTCGGGGATCCGCCGGTGCTGCTGTTCGACGAGCCGGTGAACGGGCTGGACCCCGAAGGCATCGTCTGGATCCGCGGCCTGCTGCGGTCGCTGGCCGCCGAGGGCCGGGCGGTGCTGGTGTCCAGCCACCTGATGGGTGAGCTCGAAGACACCGCGGACCATCTGATCGTGATCGGCCGCGGCCGGCTGGTCGCCGATACCACGGTGCGTGAGCTGGTCGCTGCCGCTTCGGCCGATCGGGTCGTCGTGCGCACCGCGCACCGGACCCAGGCGATGACGGCGCTGGCGAATGCCGGCGCCACGGTCGCCGCCACCGACCACGATCGGCTGACCGTGACCGGGCTGACGTCGGAGTACGTCATCAAGGTGCTGAACCAGCACGCTCTCCCGTTCACGGAGGTCGCCGCGCACCGGGCGTCGCTGGAGGAGGCCTACATGGAGCTGACCCGGGACGCGGTCGAGTTCGCCACTTACACGCGACCACTGGAGGCGTGAGCGATGAAGGGCTTCCTCCACGTGCTGCAGGGGGAGTGGACGAAGTTCCGCTCCGTACGGAGCACCACGTTGTGCCTGCTGGCCGCGGTTGGTGTCAGCGTCCTGCTGGAACTACTGGGCTCACAGGCCGGCTCGACAGATGCCAACGAGCAGCCGCGGTACTCCGACCAGGCCTACTTCGTGCATACGCCGCTGGCCGGTGACGGGTCGGTGGTTGCCCAGGTCGTGAGCCAGCAGAGCAGCCACGAGTGGGCGAAGGCGGGCCTGCTGGTCAAGGCCGGGGTCGCGCCGGGAACGCCGTACGCCGCAGTGATGGTCACGCCTGAGCACGGCGTGCGGATGGAGGCGATGTTCGACACCGAACTGTCCGGACCGGCGGACGGCGCGCCGCGCTGGCTGAAGCTGACCCGGACCGGCAGTTCGATCACCGGGTACGAGTCCGCCGACGGTGCCGACTGGCGCGAGGTCGGCACGGTGACCGTGGCGTTGCCGCAGAGCGTCGAGGTCGGCCTGTTCGTCGCGTCGCCGCCGTTGTACGTGTCGACCCGGACGGGCAGCGGTACGTCGGTCGGCATCAGGAACACCGTCGGGGCGGCGATCTTCGACAACGTCGGGGTGACCGGGGCACAGCCGGCGCGGGACTGGATCGGTGAGAACATCTCGGCGCTGCCGTCGAAGCAGACCGGGGGGATTCCGACCGGCGACCTCAAGCGGACTGATGACACCTTCACGGTGACCGGATCGGGTGACATCTCCGGGTACGGCATCGCGAGTTGGCACTCGCCCGGCGATGACGACGTGGTGCTGCTCAGCCTGTTCGGCGTACGGGTCGGGATGATCGCGGTGATTGCGCTCGGCGTGCTGTCGATGACCGCCGAGTACCGGACCGGGCTGATCCGGACCACGTTCGCTACCGGGCCGCGGCGCGGCCAGGTGCTCGCGGCGAAGGCGGTGGTGCTCGGCGGCGCGGTGTTCGTGACCGGGCTGGTCGCCTGCGTCGCCTCGTTCCTGCTCGCCCAACCGGGGCTGCACTCGGGCGGATACAACCCACCGGCGTACCCGCACGTGTCGTTGCTGGACAGCGAGAGCCTGCGCGCGGTCGTCGGCACCGCTGCGTTCCTCGCCCTGGTCGCGCTGTTCAGTCTCGGCGTCGCGGTGCTCCGCCGTCGTACGGTCGGAGCGATCGTGTTCGTGATCGCGCTCATCGTGGTGCCGCAGATCGTCGCGCCGGTGATCTCACCCGAGGCCGACGTCTGGATGAGCCGGCTGACGCCGATCGCCGGGCTGGCCATCCAGCAGACCGTCGATCGCGCCGGCCAGGTGATCGGTCCGTGGGCAGGGCTCGGTGTGCTCTGCGGGTACGCCGTCGTCGCACTCGGCCTGGCTCGCTGGCAGCTCGGCCGCCGGGACGCCTGATGCCGGCCGGGCGGGCGCTGCGGGCCGAGTGGACGAAGCTGCGCACGGTGCCGAGCACCGGTTGGACGCTGATGGCGGTTGTCCTGTCGACGACGGCCACCGGCGCCCTGGTGACGTGGGATCTCATGCCGCCGCACTGCGAGCGTTCGGACCCGGCCTGCGACTTCGACCTGACCGAGCTCAGCTTGTCCGGGGTCTATCTCGGACAGGCGGCGGTCATCGTCGTGGCTACGCTCGCCGTCACCGCCGAGTACGAGACCGCGATGATCCGGACCACGTTGGCGGCCTGCCCGCGCCGGCTCGTCGTACTGGCCGCGAAGGCGGTCGTGGTCACCACGGCGGTCATCGGGGCCGCCACCATCAGCATGCTCGCTTCGCTGCTGGCCGGCCGGGAACTCCTGGCGGGCAACGGATTCAGCACGGTCGCGGGCTACCGGCCGCTCTCGCTCGGAGACGGGCCGACCTTGCGCGCGTACGGCGGAACCGTGCTGTATTTCGGCCTGGTCGCGTTGCTCAGCCTCGGCATCGCCTTCGTGGTCCGTCACACCGGCGGCACGGTGACGATCCTGCTCGTCCTGCTGTACGTGTCGCCGATCGTGTCGCTCGCCGTCACCGATCCGCGCTGGAAGGAGTGGATCGAGAAGGTGTCGCCGATGACTGCCGGCCTCTCGATCCAGTCCACCCTGCGCCTCGACGCGCTGCCCATCTCACCATGGTCGGGCCTCGGTGTCCTTGCCCTGTACGCCGTTGGTGCGGTCGTCGCAGGTTTGGTGTTGTTTCGGCTGCGCGACGCCTAGGGCTTACGGGCGAAGAGTTCGTTGAGTTCGGCCTGGGGGATCTGGCCGGCGGCGAAGTCGATCGTGCCGGTGGTGAGGAGCTCCTGCGCGGCACGTCGTACCAGGCCGAGCGCGGCCCGGGCGATGCTGCCGCCGAGGCTGATCCGGGTGACGCCGACGGACTGCAGGTCGCTGACGGTGAGGGTCGACGTGCCCAGTCCGAGTACGACGTTGAGTGGGCCGGCGAGCTCGCGGACGAGCGTGCCGATCGCGTCGAGGTCGTTCACGCCGGGGACGTAGAGGCAGTCGGCGCCGGCTTCGCGGAAGCGGTTCGCACGGTCGATGGAGTCCGCGAGGGATGTCGGCGTACGCAGGAGTTGGCCGTCGGTGCGGGCGGTGAGGACGAAGTCAGGACCGGCAGCCTCCCGGGCTGCGACGATCCGCTCGACCGACAGTTCGACGTCGTACAACTCCCGCCCGTCGTAGTCCTCGATGTTCCCGCCGGCCAGGCCCGCTTCACGCGCCAGCGCGATCGTCTCCGCGACCTGCTCGGGCGCCGACCCGTAGCCGTCCTCGAGATCGCCGTTCACCGGTACGGCACTCGCCGCGGTGATCTCCTGGACCCGCGCGAACATGTCCTCCCGCGACACCGCCGGAGCACCGTCCGGCAGTGTGTGGTCGCCCTTGCCGAGTGAGAACGCGATCCCGGCGCTGGTGGTCGCGATCGCCGGGAACCCGGCATCGGCGAGTACTACCGCGCTCCCGGCGTCCCAGGCGTTCGGCATGACGAAGAATCCGTTGTGCAACTCGCGAAACGTCATACCGCTCATCCTCGCAGCCGGACCGTTCGGCGCCGGCCGAAGGATCAGCCGCCGGAGGGGGTCGTGGATCGGGGGTGAAGACACCTTCTGGTGGGCCTGAACAGGAAATAACGGCTCCCAACCCACCAGTTGCTGTCCAAGCCCCCGCGACGTACGCGGATCAGAACCGGGCCTCGAGATCAGGTGCGTGGTGCCCGAATGCTGCTGGGGATTTCCCTTGCCGACGCCTCGTCGAGCAACCACAGCGTGCGGTTGAGGCCCTGCACGCCGGCCGCCGGGATCTGCAGCCGGCCGGTCCCGGACAGCGCCAGCCGGACCGCCTTCGCCTTGTCCTCGCCGGAGACGACGAACCAGACTTCGTGCGACCGGTTCAGCGCTGGGAAGGTCAGCGAGATCCGGGTCGGCGGCGGCTTGGGGGCGCCGTGCACGGCGATGGACGAGACGTCCTCGGAGTGCAGCCCCGGGTGCTCCGGGAAGAGCGATGCGACGTGCCCGTCGGGACCAACGCCGAGCAGCAGTACGTCGAACGTCGGTACGCCGTCCCGATCGCCGGCACTCACCGCCTTGGCCAACTCGGATGCGTACGCAGCCGCAGCGGCCTCGGCACCTTGGCCGGTGTCAGCCGCCATCGGGTGGACCCGGCCCGGGTCCACATCCACGTGGTCGAGCAAGGCTTCGCGGGCCTGCGTCTCGTTCCGTTCGGGGTCGCCGTCCGGCAGGAACCGCTCGTCACCCCACCAGAACTCGACCCGCCGCCAGTCGATCGCGCTCCTGGCCGGCGACTCGGCGACAGCCCGGTAGACGGCCGAGGCGACCCGGCCGCCGGTCAGGACGACCTGAGCCACCTTGCCGCTGCTCTGTACGTCGACCAGCCGGGTGATGAGCCGGGCCGCGACGGCGTGGGCCAGGCCCTCGGCGTCGCGGTTGACCAGGATCGACGGGGAGCTCATGACCGCCCCGCCACCCTCTTGCCCGTGCTCTTCTTCGCCGCCGTCTTCTTACTCGCGGTCTTCGTGGCCGCGGTCTTCGCCGCAACCGCCTTCTTCGCAACGGACTTCCGGGCAGCGGACGTCCGGGCAGAAGACTTCGCAGCAGACTTGGTGGCGGACTTCTTGGCCCCGGTCTTCTTGGCCGCGGTCTTCTTGGCCGCGG
The DNA here is from genome assembly GCF_004342025.1 of Kribbella steppae. Classification (GTDB taxonomy): domain Bacteria; phylum Actinomycetota; class Actinomycetes; order Propionibacteriales; family Kribbellaceae; genus Kribbella; species Kribbella steppae. Next base: position 208,550 of record NZ_SLWN01000006.1, read on the forward strand.
TCTCCTTCGGCGCCGGCACGTCCGGGGCCGCCGTTCGCGAGGCTGCCTTCGACGCCGCCGACTGCGCCGACCGGCGGTCGACCGCGCTCACCTTCTTCGCATCGGCAGGCATCGCCTCCCGCTCGACCATGCACGCCAGCGTCCGCGCGTACACCTCGTCCGGGTCGAGCCGCCGCAGCTCCTCGCTCAGCAGCTCGGACGTCGTACGGCGCTTCAAGGCCACCGGCCGGTCCGGCTGGCCCGGAATGCTGAACGTTGCCACCGCGCCGTCCGGTCGCGTCAGCGAGATCGGCCCGGTCGGCGTGAACATCCGGACGGCGGTGACGCCTGGGCCACGCGAAGTCTTCTGCTCGACCGCGACACCGAGCCGCTCCTGCAACCAGGCCGCCATCAGGTCGGCGCTCGGGTTGCCCTTGGCCGACACCACCTCGGCGCCGGTCACCTTGGTCGGGTACTGGTCGAGGGCCGCGGCCATCAGCGCCCGCCACGGCGTCAGCCTGGTCCAGGCGAAGTCCGTGTCGCCGGGCTGGTAGCCCTCGGCCCGCGCCGAGAAGTCGACCGATGCGCGCCGGGTCGCGGCCGCGTCGGTGACCTTGCGACGACCCAGGCGGCCCAGCGGGTCATCCGCCGGGACCTTCGGCCCGCCACCCGGCCACCACACGATGACGGGAGAGTCCGGCAACAGCAGCGGTGTGACCACGGATTCCGGCACCTTGGCCAGCTCGCCGTGCAGCCGCAGTAGCACCGCCTCACCCGGAATGCCTTCGCCTACACGCACTTCGGCGTCCAGGCTCGGCGCACCCCGGCCCGGTCGCAGGATCGCGACCAGGACCCGGGACGGGTGTTCGCGGCCGGCCTCGTTCGCGGCCTTCATCGCGTCGTGGTGGGACGCCTCGTCGACGACCACCACGATGGTGCCGACCATGCCCATGGCCGGTGAGCCCGCGTTCCGGCGGGCCCGGAGCAGCGCCGACGCGATCTCGCTCGACGTCGTGTCGGTGAGGTCGATGATCACTGGAGTCCTTTCGGGGGTCTGGGGGTCGTCCCCCAGATCAATGTCACGGCCGTCTCCAGGCGCGTCCGTCGCGGGCGAGCATCTCGTGGGCGGAGTCCGGGCCCCAGCCGCCGGACGCGTACTGCTCCGGCCTGCCGTGCTTGGCCCAGTAGTTGATCACCGGATCGAGGATCTTCCAGCTCAGTTCGACCTCGGTGTGCTGCGGGAACAGCGGCGGGTCGCCCAGCAGTACGTCGAGGATCAGCCGCTCGTACGCCTCGGGGGAGGACTCGGTGAAGGAACCGCCGTACGCGAAGTCCATGTTCACGTCGCGGATCTCCATCGCCGTGCCCGGCACCTTGGCGCCGAAGCGCATGGTGATGCCCTCGTCCGGCTGGATCCGCAGCACCAGTGCGTTCTGGCCGAGCTCCTCGGTCTCCGTCTTGCTGAACGGCAGGTGCGGTGCCCGCTTGAACATCACCGCGACCTCGGTGACCCGACGGCCGAGGCGCTTGCCGGTGCGCAGGTAGAACGGGACGCCCGCCCAGCGGCGCGTGTCCACATCCAGCCGCAGTGCGGCGAAGGTCTCCGTCGCGGAGTCCGGCGGGATGGCGTCCTCCTGCAGGTAGCCCTTCACCTTCACGCCGCCGGCCCAGCCCGGGGCGTACTGACCGCGTGCGGTGTGCAGGTCGAGGCGGTCCGGCAGCTTCACGGCAGCCAGCACCTTCTTTTTCTCCTGCCGCAGCGACCAGGCGTCGAAGCTGACCGGCTCCTCCATCGCGACCAGCGCGAGCAGTTGGAGCAGGTGGTTCTGGATCACGTCCCGGGCCGCGCCGATGCCGTCGTAGTACCCGGCCCGGCCGCCGATGCCGATGTCCTCGGCCATGGTGATCTGGACGTGGTCGACGTAGTGGCTGTTCCAGACCGGCTCGAACATCGCGTTCGCGAACCGCAGCGCCAGCATGTTCTGCACGGTCTCTTTGCCGAGGTAGTGGTCGATCCGGAACACCGCCTCCGGCGGGAACACCGACTCGACCACCTGGTTCAGCTCACGGGCGCTCTTCAGGTCGTGGCCGAACGGCTTCTCGATCACCACCCGCCGCCACGAGCCGGGGACCTCGTCGGTCAGACCGTGCTCGGACAGCTGCTGCACGACCTGCGGGAACAGGCCGGGCGGGATGGACAGGTAGAACGCGTGGTTGCCACCGGTCCCGCGGGTGATGTCCAGCTCGTCCACGGTCTCCCGCAGCCGCTTGAACGCCTCGTCGTCGGTCAGATCGCCCGGCACGAACCGGAAGCCCTCGGCCAGCTGCTGCCACACCTCCTCGCGGAAGGGGGTCCGGGCGTGCTCCTTGACGGAGTCGTGCACGACCTGCGCGAAGTCCTGGTTCGTGTAGTCGCGCCGGGCGAACCCGACCAGGGCGAAACCGGGTGGCAGCAGCCCCCGGTTCGCGAGGTCGTAGACCGCCGGCATCAGCTTCTTGCGGGCCAGGTCACCGGTGACACCGAAGATCACCAGGCTGGAAGGCCCGGCGATCCGCGGCAGCCGCCGGTCCTGCGGATCCCGCAGCGGGTTGACCGGGCCGGTCAGCTCTTCGTCGAGCTCAGCGGTCATCAGCCGCTTCCCTCCGAGGTTGTCTAGTTGCCGAACAGGACTAGTGGGCAAAGAGGGCGCTGAGTTGCTGTACGCCGCTCGCCGGGTCGGTCAGGTGGAGTCGCAGTACCGGACGGCCGCGTTCGGCCAGGACGTTCGCGTCACCGGCCGCCTGGGCCGAGATCAGTGTGCCGAAGGTGAACGGGCGATCGGGGATCTCCACGTCCGTCGGGTGTGCCGCGGTGATCTGCAGGAACACGCCCTGCGGGTGGCCACCCTTGTGGTACTGGCCGGTGGAGTGCAGGAATCGCGGACCCCAGCCGAAGGTCACCGGCCGGCCCGTCCGGGTCGCCAGCGCCGGACGAACCCCTGCCAGAGCAGCGTCCCGCTCGGAGTCCAGGTAAGCCATGACCGCCAGGTAGCCATCGGAGTCGAGCTTGCCGAGCAGTACGTCGACAGCGCCCTTCAGCGAGTCCACACCGTCCAGCAGCCCTTCCGAGCCACGAACCTCGACCACACCGTCGGTGAACGCCGCCGCCTCCGGCTCGGGCTGCGCGTCGAGCAGACCGCGAGCGGCCTTCTTCGCACTCTCGACGTCCGGCTGGTTGAACGGGTCGATCCCCAGCAGGTATCCCGCGACCGCAGTCGCGACCTCCCAGAGCAGGAACTGACCACCGAGCGAGCCAGAGGTCAGAGCAGTCGGTACGCCGCTCGTCGCCTTCTCGGCCAGCAGAGCGTTGGTGAGATCGGAGGCCTCGCTCCGCAGCTCCGGTGCATTGGGCTCGACCGCGACCGGCAGCACACCGGTCCCGTTCTTGCCTGTGCTCTCCGCGATCAACTGCTCGGCCCAGTCGGGGAAGCCAACGATGTCCGAGCCGTCCGCCGCGACGATCGCCTTGTCCCGCCCGGCACTGGCAGCCAGTACGGCGCCCAGCCACAACGCAGGGTTGTCGGTGGAGTCGGCCTGCAGCGCCGGAGCGGCCTCAGCCGCCTGGTCCAGCAGCTCGGCGATGTCAGCACCGGCCAGGGCCGACGGAACCAATCCGAAGGCAGTCAGCGCGCTGTAGCGGCCGCCGACATTGGGGTCGGCCAGGAACGTCTTGCGGTAGCCCTCGTCGGCCGAGAGCTTCTCGAACGGCGAACCTGGGTCGGTCACCACGATCACCCGCGACGCGGCGTCGATCCCGGCGTCCGTGAACGCCTTGACGAACACCCGCCGGTGGCTGTCGGTCTCGACCGTGCCGCCCGACTTGCTGGACACCACGATGACCGTCTTCTGCAGGTCGCCGCCCAGTGCCCGCGCGACCACGCTCGGGTCGGTCGAGTCCAGTACGACGAGCTCGACGCCGGCCGTCCGGGTGATCACCTCGGGAGCCAGTGAGGAGCCGCCCATCCCGGACAGGACGATCCGGTCGAGACCCTCCGACCGGAGATCGGCCTGCAGTGCCTCGATCTCGGCCAGCAACGGCCGCGAGGTGTCGTGCAGGTCGACCCAGCCGAGCCGGATCGACGCCTCGGGCTCGGCCTCCGGACCCCAGATGGTGGCGTCCTTGGCTGCGATCCGGGAGGCGATCTTCTCGGCGACCAACTTGTCGACGACCTCGGCCCAGTCGCCGTTCTGCGTGCTGACGGTGGGAATCGTCACTTGGCCGCCCCCTGTTGTGCTCCCTTGAGGGCTGCCGTGACGGTGTCCTGCAACTCCGACCAGGATGCCTCGAACTTGGCCACGCCCTCGTCCTCGAGCACCTGCACGACCTCGTCGTACGAGATGCCCAGCTTCTCCAGGTCGTCGATCACCTTACGGTCGGCGGCGTAGTGGCCGCGGACCGTGTCACCGGTGAACTCGCTGTGCTCCGCGGCCGCCTTGATGGTTGCCTCGGGCATCGTGTTGACCACGCCGCGGGTGACCAGGTTGTCGACGTACAGGGTCGGCGAGTACGACGGGTCCTTCACGCCGGTGGAGGCCCACAGCGGCCGCTGCGGCTTGGCGCCGGCGGTCTCGATCTCGCGCCAGCGGTCGGAGGAGAAGATCTCCTCGTACGCCTCGAACGCGAGCCGCGCGTTGGCGATCGCCGCCTTGCCCTTCAGAGCCTTCGCCTCATCCGTGCCGATGGCATCGAGTCGCTTGTCGACCTCGGTGTCCACCCGGCTGACGAAGAAGGACGCGACGCTGGCCAGCTTGGTCACGTCGTGGCCGTTCTCGATCGCCTTCTCCAGACCGGTCAGGAACGCGTCCGCGACGGCCTTGTAACGGTCCAGGGAGAAGATCAGCGTCACGTTCACGCTGATGCCCGCGGCCAGCGTCTCGGTGATCGCCGGCAGCCCCTCCTTGGTGGCCGGGATCTTCACGAACACGTTGTCCCGGCCGACGGTCTCCCACAGCTCCTTGGCCTGGGCGATCGTCTTCTCGGTCTCCCGGGCCAGGCCGGGCTCGACCTCGATCGAGACCCGGCCGTCGACGGTCTCGGTGTCGTCGTACACCGGCTTGAACAGATCCGCGGCGTCCCGGACGTCATCGGTGGTGATGACCCGGATGGCCTCGTCGGTGGAGACCCCCTCGGCGGCCAGCCGGGACACCTGCTCGGCGTACGCGTCGGCGTCGGAGATCGCCTTGGCGAAGATCGTCGGGTTGGTGGTCACCCCGCTGATGTAGGAGTCGTGGATCAGCGTCTCCAGGCCGCCGCTGGTCAGCCGCTGCCGGGAGAGGTCGTCGAGCCAGATGGAGACACCCGCGTCGACGAGTGCTTTCAAGCGATCGTTCATGTCCGAAGCCTTCCGATGTTCTGTTGTGGTGGTGTCAGTTGCGCTCGTTGGTGGCGTCGGCGTTCGGGTCGGCGCTCACCGCCGGGTCGTCGCCGGGGCCGATACCGCCGGCCGGGCGACGCCCTGCCGGTACCCCGGATCCGCCGAGTTCCGCGGCGGCGGCGATGCTGTCTTTGGCGGCCTGGACGACGGCGGCCGCGGTGATGCCGAACTCGTCGTACAGGACCTTGTAGTCGGCGGAGGCGCCGTAGTGCTCGAGGCTCACACTGCGACCGGCGTCACCGACGATCTCGCGCCAGCCCAACGCGATCCCGGCCTCGACCGAGACCCGCGCCCGGAGCTGCGGCGGAATCACCGAGTCGCGGTAGGCGTCGTCCTGCTCGTCGAACCACTCGCGCGACACCATCGACACGACCCGGGCCTTGATGCCCTCGTCCGCCAGGGTGTTGCGGGCCTCGACGGCCAGTTGCAGCTCGGAGCCGGTGCCGATCAGCACAACGTCCGGCGTGCCGTCGGTGTCGAGCAGCGTGTAGCCGCCCTTCTTCACGTTCTCCGTGCCGGCGAAGCCGTCGGTCCCGCGTGGGAAGACCGGCACGTTCTGCCGGGTCAGCGCCAGACCGGCCGGGCGGTCGGTGTGCTCGAGGATCGCGGCCCACGCGGCCGCCGTCTCGTTCGCGTCACCAGGCCGTACGACGTCCAGGCCCGGGATGGCCCGCAGTGCCGCCAGGTGCTCGATCGGCTGGTGGGTCGGACCGTCCTCGCCGAGGCCGATCGAGTCGTGCGTCCACACGTAGGTGACCGGCAGCTTCATCAGCGCGGCCAGCCGGACCGCCGGGCGCATGTAGTCGCTGAAGACCAGGAACGTGCCGCCGTACGGGCGGGTGCCGCCGTGCAGCGCGATGCCGTTGAGGACCGAGCCCATGGCGTGCTCGCGGATGCCGAAGTGCAGGACGCGGCCGTACTCGTCGCCCTGGAACTCCTTGGTGGAGAACTCGGCCGGGATGAAGGACGGCTGGCCCTTCGGGGTGGTGTTGTTCGAACCGGCGAGGTCGGCCGAACCGCCCCAGAGCTCGGGCAGCTCGGGCGCGAGCTTGGTCAGCACCTCGCCGGAGGCCGCCCGGGTCGCGACGCCCTTGGCATCCGCGTCCCAGCTCGGCAGCACATCCGCCCAGCCGGCCGGCAGGTCACGCTCGGCCAGCCGCGCGAACAGTGCGGCCCGCTCGGGCGATGCGGCCTTCCAGGCCTCGAACCCGGTGGTCCACTCGTCCTCGAGTGCCTTGCCGCGCTCCAGCGCCTGGCGGGTGTGCGCGATCACGTCGTCGGCGACCTGGAACGACTGCTCCGGGTCCCAGCCGAGCACCTTCTTGGTCGCGGCCACCTCCTCGGCGCCGAGCGCGGAGCCGTGGATCTTGCCGGTGTTCTGCTTGTTGGGGGCCGGCCAGCCGATGATCGTGTGCAGCCGGATGAAGCTCGGCTTGTCGGTGACCGCCTTGGCTGCCTCGAGGGCGTCGTACAGGGCCTGGACGTCCTCCTCGTAGCCGGTGCCGCCGTTGGTCCAGTCGACGTCCTGGACGTGCCAGCCGTACGCCTCGTAGCGGGCTGCCACGTCCTCGGAGAAGGCGATGTCGGTGTCGTCCTCGATCGAGATCTTGTTGGCGTCGTAGAGCAGCGTGAGGTTGCCGAGCTTCTGGTGGCCGGCCAACGAGGACGCCTCGGCCGAGACGCCTTCCTCCAGGTCGCCGTCGGAGGCGATCACGTAGATCTGGTGGTCGAACAGGCTCTCGCCCTTCGCCGTCTCCGGGTCGAACAGACCGCGCTCACGGCGGGCCGCCATCGCCATGCCGACCGCGTTGCCAACACCCTGGCCGAGGGGGCCGGTGGTGGTCTCGACACCCTTGGTGTGACCGTGCTCCGGGTGGCCCGGGGTCAGGCTGCCCCAGGTGCGCAGCGCCTTCAGGTCGTCCAGCTCCAGGCCGAAACCGGCCAGGTACAGCTGGATGTACAGGGTGAGGCTGGAGTGACCGGCCGACAGCACGAACCGGTCGCGTCCGGCCCAGGTCGGGTCGGCGGGGTTGTGCCGCATCACCTTCTGGAACAGCAGGTACGCCGCCGGCGCCAGGCTCATCGCCGTACCGGGGTGGCCGTTGCCGACCTTCTCGACCGCGTCCATCGCGAGCACCCGCACGGTGTCGACCGCGCGCTGGTCGAGCTCGGTCCATTCAAGCTTGGGGCTGGTCTTCTCCGTCACGCCGGCGGCGCTCCTCTCGATGGCTGCGAAAACTCCGTCTGGTCAGCGTCGAGGGGATCGCTCCGCGACCTACCGGCCGGTCACGATCGCGCCCCCGCGCGTCACCGTGAGCGAGCCTACTCGCCCGGGCGTCGGCGCCTTCCATAGAGTCGGAACCCGGACGCCATGGTGCTTGTTCCCGACGTCTCCCAGGTCACACCGATGACTCGCCCAGGGGGGTGGCAAGACCCTCCTACGAGGCGTCGTAGACTGTCGAACCGTCAGCGCCGGGACTCCGGCGTCAACCCACTGAGTTCGAGGTGTTCGTGACGGCCGTCGACCCGCGTCCAGCCGCGACGACGTCGTACCCGACGCCGCTGCCGGACGGCGAAGCTGTTCTGAGTCCGTCGGTGCGCGACGTGGTGAAGGCGTACGTCGGTCTGACCAAGCCACGCATCATCGAGCTGCTGCTGATCACCACGGTGCCGGTGATGTTCCTGGCCGCCGGGGGAGTGCCTGCCCTGGGAGTCGTCGCCGCCACACTGGTCGGTGGAATTCTCGCCGCAGGCAGCGCGAACACGATCAACTGTGTGCTCGACCGCGACATCGACGAGCAGATGCGTCGCACCCGCCGCCGCCCGTTGCCGCGGCACGCGGTCAGCCCGAAGTCGGCGACCATCTTCGGCATCGTCCTCGGCATCCTGGCCACGATCGAGCTCGGCCTGCTGGTGAACTGGCTGTCGTCGATCCTGGCGCTCGCGGCGAACGCCTTCTACGTGTTCGGCTACACGATGGTGCTGAAGCGCCGGACCGTGCAGAACATCGTCTGGGGCGGGATCGCGGGCTGTTTCCCGACGCTGATCGGCTGGACCGCGGTGACCAACGAGCTGGCCTGGACGCCGTTCGTGCTGTTCCTGGTCGTCTTCTTCTGGACGCCGCCGCACACGTGGGCGCTGGCGATGCGCTACCGCGAGGACTACGCGTCGGTCGACGTACCGATGCTACCTGTGGTCGCGACTCCGGTGGCCACTGCCCGGCAGATCATGGCGTACTCCGTGGTCATGGTGATCACCTCGATCGCGCTCTGGCCGGTCGCCGACACCGGCTTCGTCTACCCGCTGGCCGCGATCGCCCTGGGCATCGTCTTCCTGCGCGAGGCCCGCGCGTTGCTGCTCCGGGCCCACACCGGCGCCGAGGGTGCGGCACTGCGGCCGATGCGCCTGTTCCACTTCTCCAACATCTACTTGGCGCTGCTGTTCATCGCCGCAGCCATCGACCCACTCCTGCGCTGAGCATTTGCTCGGCGTGCACACCTGTTCCGCAAGCGGTCCGCAGCGGCGCGGAAGGCTGCCACGCCCTGCACATTTCCACGCCTGCGGGTTTCGCCGAACTGATCGCCCGCACCGGTACGCCGGTCCAGTTGGCCACCCCGGAGACGGAGCTCGACATGGAGCTCTTCATGGCGGTGACGACCGAGCTGGGCGACGTCGTCCTCGGCCCTCCCGGGATGCTCCCGTCGGACTACGCCAAGGCCTGATGCTCGATCAGGTCGGCCGCTCGGGTGGCGCCGTCCTCGGGCTCGACGATCGCGGCGAAGGTCCGGGCCCGGGTGAGGTAGCCCTCGGCCAGGACCTCGGCCAGCGCGCGGGTCAGGCGGCCGCGGGTAAGGGAGCGATAGGGGAACGTCGTACCCAGGCCGGTCTGGGTCAGGCGCCAGCCCCAGAAGGGCTGGTCGAGGAACACGCTGACCACAACCGACGGGATCCCGGCCCGGGTGACGGCGGCGGTGGTTCCGGAGCCGCCGTGATGGACGGCCGCCGCACAGCGGGGCAGGACCTGCTGGTGGTCGAGGTGCTCATCCACCAGGTACAGCGTCTCCGGCAGTTCCTCGCGGCGTACGCCGTACCGAGTCCAGCCCGCCCCGATCAGGCCCCGTACGCCGAGCTCCTGGGTGACTGCGATCAGGTCATCGACCAGCGCTCGGGGGTTCAGGACCGGCATGCTGCCGAACCCGAAGTACACCGGCGGCGATCCGGAATCCAGCCAGTCCTCCAGCCCGGCCGGGACGATCGTCTCGCCGAGCCGGGCACGCAGGTCCGCATCCGGCAGGGCGGGACCGACGAGATGTTGCCCCGAGCCCCAATCGTCAGGGCGAGGGACGAGCTGTGGACTGACGACGTGCAACGACGGGATCGCCTCGAGGGCGGGACGGCTGCTCAGCCGTTCGGCACCGAGCTGGTCACAGAGGTGGTCGACGCTGGGCCTGCTCTGCCGCCACAGCAGGTCGTGGAAGACCTTGAAACTCAGGCGGTTCGCCCATCCGGCGCGCAAGTCACGGACCGGACTGGCCAGGCTTGCCCACTGACCGGTCGGGGTCAGCGGCGCGCAGTACAGATTCATCGCCGGCGTCCCGATGGTCTCGTGCACTGCGGCTCCGCGCAGTGCCATCCCCAGCGTCGAGACGATCACATCGGCATCCGTCGTGGTCTCGACGACCGCCTTGGCGATGGATTCGTCGGCCCGCCGTTCGTCGGCCGTCACCCGTCGTACCAGGGTGGAGATCCGGCCCTTGGCCAGAATCTCGCGGGCCTCGTCCGACTGCAGGAAGCGGCCGACGTCGAGGTCCGACGCGGTCACCTTCAGGCCGGACCGCGTGGCCCAGTCGGCCAGGTCGGCGTTCACGCAGAGGTTGACAGAGTGACCGCGCCGGTCCAGTACGGCGCCGATCGCCAGCGCCGGCTGGATGTCACCACGGGTGCCATGGGCAAGGAATGCGACCTTCATGCGGTCAGCTTCGCGTCGCCACCGCACCGGACGCATTGCCTCAGCGTGCCGGGCTGTTGACTCCCAGCGCACTGTAGGCGGCCCGGAACTCGGCTGGGGGCAGGCCGTAGGCACCCTTGAAGGCTCGGTTGAAGTGGGCCGGGTTGGTCAGACCCCAGCGGACGCCGATGGCGGCGACCGGCCTGTCGGCGAGGGCCGGGTCGAGGAGATCCCGGCGGCGCGGTCCGTCCGCCACGACATCGTTCCAGTAGGCCGTCCGCGTGCGTACCGGTTCCGCGACGGCCTTCAGCACGGTCCGCTTTTCGCCAGTCTGTTCAGGTTCTGCTGATCGGGCAATGGGGTTTGCCGTCTGTGGTGGCGTCGTGGCGGTGAGTTCACCCGTTGACCTAACCGTGATCTGATGGTCCGATGACAGGGTCTGTGGAGGGGGTTCCACGCCTGGGGAGGCACAGATGCAGGGGGTTCGCAGTGGGGGTACGAACACGTATAGCCGCGGTCGCAGCGCTGGCACTCGCCGGATCCGTGCTGGTGGCAGCACCGGCCGACGCGGGGAGCAAGAAGTACGGCACCACGGTCAAACCAGTGGTTTCCGGCCTGGTCAGTCCACGCGGTGTCGCCACGTTCGGCGGCAAGATCATCTACAGCGTCGGCGACGGCTCGGTCTACGAGGCGTGGGCGCACAACGGCAAGGTCATCCGCAAACTCGGCCAGGTGCCGGGTGGATTCGCACCGGCGATCGACACCAACAAGTGGGGCGTCACCTACGCCCTGACCGGCGCCGGTGGCGAGCCGGGCCAGCCGCTGCCACCGGGCAGCGCGACGCTCTACAAGCTGCGCCCGGGCAAGGCGCCGCTGGCGATCGCGGACATCGGCAAGTACCAGCTGAAGGATCCGGATCCGGACAACCAGCAGGACGGCCCGCCGACGGAGTCCAACCCGTTCGGTGTCGCCGCGCTCAAGGACGGCACGGTCCTGGTGGCCGACGCGGCCGGCAACGACCTGCTCCGGGTCTGGCCGAACGGCCACATCAAGACGGTCGCCCGGCTGAAGCCGCGCACGGTCAAGGTTCCCTCGGGGCTGGGACCGGAAGCACCTCCGGCCGGAACCAAGATGCTGGCCGAGGCTGTCGCCACATCGGTGACGGTCGGCTCGGACGGCTACTGGTACGTCGGTGAGCTCCGCGGCTTCCCGGCGACGCCAGGAACGTCGCAGATCTGGCGGATCAAGCCCGGCTCGTACAACGCGGTCTGTGACCCGGCCAAGCCGTACAAGGGCAAGTGCACCCGGTACGCCGACGGCTACACGTCGATCGTCGACCTGGCCGGTGGCCCGAAGCGCACCCTCGCGGTCGTCGAGCTGGCGAAGGTCAGCTGGTTCCAGTGGGAGCTGGGCGGCTCGGCAGTTGGTTCGCTCTACCTCCAGTACCCGGGCAAGTGGCACAAGGCCGGGTACAAGAAGGAGCTTGCCCCAGGCAAGCTGATCCTTCCGGGCGGTACGGCGATCAGCAGTCGAGGCAAGGTCTACGTCTCGTCGCCGCTCTTCGGCCCAGGAGCTGTGTACCAGGTAGTGGCGAAACGCTGAGAGCAACCCGGGGCGTCAGGTCTACTCACCGGGCCTGGCGCCCTGGGTCTTCGGCTAGGTGGCCGGCGTCCCGCGTTCGCCGTACACAGCGGTCACGAGGGCGATCAGCACCGCGGCGAAGAACATGTGGATGAGCACCAGGACCCACGGGAGTCCGGTGAAGTACTGCGTGAAGCCCACAACGCCCTGCAGTAGCTCCATCGCCAGCAACCACGCGGCCAACTTCCGCAGCGTCCGTGAGGTCGCCGTCACCCGGGTCGCGATCACCAACGCGATCGTGATCCCCAGGAGGCCGAACACGACGTCCGCGTGGAGCTGGCTGATCAGCGTCTCGTCGAACCCGTTCCGCCCGGTGTCCGGATCACCGGAATGCGGCCCGGCGCCGGTCACCAACGTGCCGAGGGCAACGGCCAGCCAGACCGCCACCACACACGCGGTCGCGAGGGCGCGAACCACCGGGGGAGTGTGCGGGTAGGGACTCGTCCGGGACCGCCGCATCATCGAGACGGTCAAGGTGATGATCACCGGCGAGACCAGGAAGTGTGCCGAGACGATCCACGGGTTCAGCCCGGTCAGCACGCTGACACCGCCGATCACCGCCTGCAGCGGGACACCGAGCGCGGCAGCCGTCGCCAGCCGGCGCAGGTCCTTGCGCACCGGGCGGTACCGCATCACCGCCAGCCAGGTGCCGATCGCGATCACCGCGACCACGAAGCCGAGCGTGCGGTTGCCGAACTCGATCGCGCCGTGCATGCCGAGCGCACTGTGCGGCACGTACGACTCGTCGGTGCACTGCGGCCAGGTCGGGCAGCCGAGGCCGGAGCCGGTCAGCCGGACCAGTCCACCGGTCACCACGATGCCGATGTTCGCCACCACCGACGCCCAGCCCCAGCGCCGTACGACGTCCAGGCTCGGCTCCGGCACCAGTCGCCAGAATCCGGTGACTGGTGCGGTCTCTTGAGGTGGGGTCTCGGTGCTCATCACCGGCACACTCTAAAGAAGCGCTCGCTCAGTCCCACCGGAAGGTCCGGGAGACCAGGTATCCGAGGACCCCCGCCCACAACGCCAGCGACAGCGCTGCGGCCCAGGGGATGACACCCTCGATGGTCGAGTTCGCCAGGCCGTTGGCCAGCGCAGCACTCGGCAGGACGCGGACAACGCCCTGGATGCCCTCGGGGTATTCGTCGACCGGCGTGAGCACAGCACCGCCGACCAAAAGCAGCAGATACAACAGGTTCGCCGCGGCCAGCGTCGCCTCTGCCCGCAGTACGCCGGCCATCAGCAGACCGAGCGAAGCGAAGGCAGCCGTCCCACACAGCACCATCAGCATCACACCGAACACGGCATCGAACCCGCCGGTCGGGTTCCAACCGAGCGCGAAGCCAGTCCCGATCAGTACGGCGAGCTGGATCACCTGCACCACCAGCACCGCACCGATCTTCCCGGCCAGCAGTCCGGTCCGAGACAGGGGAGAAGCGCCCAGCCGTTTGATCACGCCGTACCGCCGCTCGAAGCCGGTCGCGATCGCTAATGACGTGAACGACGATGACAACACGGCCAGCGCGAGCACACGAGGCACCGCGTCGTCGATGGCGGCCCCATCGCCCAGCGGCAGCCGGTTGCCGAGCCCAGTGCCGCCCAGCAGGAGGAGGAGACCCAGCGGGATCACGAGGGCCAGCAACAGTTGCTCACCGTTGCGGATCAGCAGCCTGAACTCCATCCGCGCATGCGCCAACACTTTCCGTGGCCAGGGCGCACTGCCCGGCCGCGGGGCGTACGTCGAACTCATCCACGTCCTCGCTTCGCTCCGGGCGCGGATGAGGCACTAAATACGCTGTGCCTGATGATGAACTCGCTCCGCTCGTTCACTTGTGCTCCCGACGCGGAGGTGCGGTCAAGGCCAGGTAGACATCCTCGAGCGACTTGGTGCCGTGCTCGGTCAGGGTGTCCGGGGTGCCGGAGGCGATCACCTTGCCGGCGGACACCACGTGGACCTGATCCGACAGTTGCTCGGCTTCGTCCATCGCGTGGGTGGTGAGTACGACGGTCACTCCGTCGTCCCGCAGATCGCGGATCAGTTGCCAGATCTCGCGCCGGCCGTGCGGGTCCAGCCCCGTCGTCGGCTCGTCCAGGAACGCGATCTCCGGCCGGCCCACGATCGCCAGCGCGAACGAGAGCCGCTGCTTCTGGCCGCCGGACAGCCGCCGGTACGGCGTCCGGCCGCAGGTCCCGAGGTCGAGACGCTCGGCCAGGGCCGGGATGTCCAAGGGGTGGGTGTGCAGGCTGGCGACGTACCGGAGCATCTCGAGGGCCCGGACGCCGGACCAGGCGCCGCCTTCCTGCAGCATCACGCCGATCCGCGGCATCAGTTCGTCGTGGTCGGCGATCGGGTCCAGTCCGAGCACCCGGACCCGTCCGGATTCCGGCCGGCGGAAGCCCTCACAGCTCTCCACGGTGGTGGTCTTGCCCGCCCCGTTGGGGCCGAGCACGGACGTCACCGTGCCGCCGGTTACGGTGAGACTGAGACCGTCGACCGCGGCTTTCTCGCCGTACCGCACGACGAGGTTGTCGATCTCCACCGCGACTGGCACAACGGCAGCATAGAGAACGGGTGAACGTGACGTCGCTCACGCCCGGTCTTCACAGCCCGCGTGACCGCCCGAACCGGTTAGGGGACCCTTATTTGAAGGGTCTGGTGAATTACGCGACACTGATGTTGTGAAAACTCCTGCGACGAACGGACCGGTGCCCGCGGGCGCCTCCGCTGTTGCTGGAATCATGCGGGACGAGTCGACCCGGGACCGGGTTGCCCGATCGATCCTGACCAACGGTCCGTCCAGCGCCGCGGTGCTCGCGGAGCGCTTGGAGCTGACCCCGGCAGCGGTCCGTCGGCACCTCGACCATCTGCTCGACGAGGGCCTGGTCGAGGCCCGCGAGGAGCGGGTCTACGGTCCCCGTGGCCGCGGCCGCCCCGCAAAGGTCTTCGTGCTGACCGACACCGGCCGGCACGCTTTCCACCAGGCGTACGACGACCTGGCGGCCACCGCACTGCGGTTCATCGCCGAAGCCGGCGGTGACGAGGCGGTCGCGGAGTTCGCCCGGCGCCGGGTCGCCGAGGTGGAGCAGCGGTACCGGGGGCTGGTCGACGCGGCCCCCGAGAGTGACAAGGCGGAGGCGCTCGCCCAGGCCCTCACCACGGACGGCTATGCCGCCTCCACGGCGAAGGCCGCGCACGGAGAGCAGCTCTGCCAGCACCACTGCCCGGTCGCGCACGTGGCCGAGCAGTTCCCCCAACTGTGCGAGGCCGAGACCGAGGTGTTCGCCCGGTTGCTCGGCAAGCACGTCCAGAGACTGGCCACCATCGCCCACGGCGACGGTGTCTGCACGACACACATCCCCGGCCCCCAACCGGTTACTGCCCCTGTATCCGACGGCGAATCTGCGAGGACTGCACGATGACGCAAACCGCTCACCCCGAACTGGAAGGCCTCGGCAACTACCAGTACGGCTGGGCCGACTCCGACGCCGCCGGCGCGGTCGCTCAGCGCGGCCTCAGCGCCGACGTGGTGCGGGGGATCTCCGCCCTCAAGAACGAGCCGGAGTGGATGCTCGACCTGCGGCTGAAGGGTCTGAAGCTCTTCGACCGCAAGCCGATGCCGTCATGGGGTGCGGACCTGTCCGGGATCGACTTCGACAACATCAAGTACTTCGTCCGGTCGACCGAGAAGCAGGCGACCAGCTGGGAAGAGCTGCCCGAGGACATCAAGAACACCTACGACAAGCTCGGCATCCCGGAGGCGGAGAAGCAGCGCCTGGTCGCCGGTGTCGCGGCGCAGTACGAATCCGAGGTCGTCTACCACCAGATCCGCGAGGACCTGGAGGCCCAGGGCGTCATCTTCCTGGACACCGACACCGGTCTGCGCGAGCACCCGGAGCTCTTCAAGGAGTACTTCGGCTCCGTCATCCCGGTTGGCGACAACAAGTTCGCCTCGCTGAACACCTCGGTCTGGTCCGGCGGATCGTTCATCTACGTGCCCAAGGGCGTCAAGGTGGACATCCCGCTGCAGGCCTACTTCCGGATCAACACCGAGAACATGGGCCAGTTCGAGCGGACCCTGATCATCGTCGACGAGGACGCCTACGTGCACTACGTCGAGGGCTGTACGGCGCCGATCTACAAGTCGGACTCGCTGCACTCCGCGGTGGTCGAGATCATCGTGAAGAAGGGCGCCCGCTGCCGCTACACGACGATCCAGAACTGGTCGAACAACGTCTACAACCTGGTCACCAAGCGCGCCACCTGTGAGGCCGGCGCGACGATGGAGTGGATCGACGGCAACATCGGTTCCAAGGTGACGATGAAGTACCCGGCCGTCTACCTGATGGGTGAGCACGCCAAGGGCGAGACCCTGTCGGTCGCGTTCGCGGGCGAGGGCCAGCACCAGGACGCCGGCTCGAAGATGGTGCACAACGCGCCGTACACCTCCAGCTCGATCGTGTCGAAGTCCGTGGCCCGCGGTGGCGGCCGGACGTCGTACCGGGGCCTGGTCGAGGTGGCGCCGGGGTCGCACCACAGCAAGTCCACGGTGCGCTGTGACGCGCTGCTGGTCGACACCATCAGCCGTTCGGACACCTACCCGTACGTCGACGTCCGCGAGGACGACGTGGCGATGGGGCACGAGGCGACCGTGTCCAAGGTCAGTGACGACCAGCTCTTCTACCTGATGAGCCGGGGCATGGCCGAGGACGAGGCGATGGCGATGATCGTCCGCGGCTTCATCGAGCCGATCGCCCGCGAGCTCCCGATGGAGTACGCGCTGGAACTGAACCGACTGATCGAGCTGCAGATGGAAGGGGCCGTCGGCTGATGTCCGCCACTGAAACCCTTGTTGCCACCGGTAACAAGGCGCACTCCCACGGGCCGGGGTCCCCGGTACCGCTGCAGGCCCGCAGTGAGCGGCCGACGTCGTACGACGTGGCCGACTTCGCGGTGCCGCACGGTCGCGAGGAGGAGTGGCGCTTCACCCCGGTCAAGGCGCTCAAGGCGCTGTTCGCCGACGAGGCCGGCACCGAGACCCCGAAGATCGACGCGTCCGGCCCGGACGGTGTCGTGTTCGAGACTGTCGCGGCCGACTCGCTGAAGGTGGGCACGCCGCAGGACCGCGCCGCCGCCGTCGCCTGGACCCACGCGGCCGAGGCGCTCGCGGTGCGGATCCCGGTCGAGGCCGAGCTGACCGAGCCGGTGCACGTGAACGTCGCCAGCCTCGGCGCCCGCGGCTTCACCCACCTGATCGTGGACGCCGCCCGGCACAGCCGCTCGATCGTGATCATCGATCACACCGGCGCCGGCGAGCTGGGCAGCAACGTCGAGATCGTCGTCGGTGACGGCGCCGACCTGCGGGTCGTCTCGATCCAGCAGGCCGACCACGAGTCGATCCACCTGGCCCAGCACGACGCGCTGGTCGGCCGGGACGCCCGGCTGCACCACGTCGTGGTCACCCTCGGCGGCAAGGTCGTCCGCGTCTCGACCAACGTCCGGTACGCCGGTCCCGGCGGCGACGCCGAGCTGGTCGGGGTCTACTTCGCCGAGACCGGTCAGCACCACGAGAACCGGCTGTTCGTCGACCACGAGGCGACGCAGTGCAAGAGCAACGTGCTCTACAAGGGTGCGCTGGCCGGTGACCACGCCCGCTCGGTGTGGATCGGCGATGTGCTGATCCGGGCCGCGGCCGAGGGCACCGACACCTTCGAGCTGAACCGGAACCTGGTGCTCACCGACGGCGCCCGCGCCGACTCGGTGCCGAACCTGGAGATCGAGACCGGCGAGATCGAGGGCGCCGGGCATGCTTCGGCGACCGGCCGGTTCGACGACGAGCAGCTGTTCTACCTGCAGGCCCGCGGTATCCCCGAGGATGCGGCCCGGCGGCTGGTCGTGTCCGGCTTCTTCAACGACATCATCGGCAAGATCGGCGTCCCCGAGGTGGCCGAACACCTGCACGACGTGATCGAGGAGAAGCTGGCCCGGACGGCCGAGTTGAGTGCTGCGGCGGCGAAGGCCACCGGGCAGAGCACGGCGGTCGCGGGTCAGTGAGCGACAGCTTCGAGCGCGCCTGCGCCGTCACCGACGTACCGGACGAAGGAGTCGTCCCGGTGGAGGTCGGCGGTGTCGAGGTCGCGGTCGTGAAGAGCGGGGGGCAGTTCTTCGCGGTGCGGGACGAGTGCTCGCACGCGCAGATCCAGCTGTCCGAGGGTGAGGTCGGCGAGTGCGAGATCGAGTGCTGGCTGCACGGATCCCGTTTCGACCTGCGCACCGGTGAGCCGACCAGCCTGCCCGCGTACGACCCGGTGCCGGTGTATCCGGTCCGGCTGGACGGCGACGATCTGATGGTCGACGTCAAGAACCCCCTGAATCAGGCATCCCTGTAAAGCGACGGAGATAGAAAACCTCATGGCGACACTCGAGATCCGCGACCTGTACGTGTCGGTCGACACCGAGAACGGCCCGAAGGAGATCCTGCGCGGCGTCGACCTGACCATCGCTGCTGGTCAGACGCACGCGATCATGGGCCCGAACGGTTCCGGCAAGTCCACGCTGGCGTACTCGATCGCCGGCCACCCGAAGTACAACATCACCCGCGGCACCGTCACCCTCGACGGCGAGGACGTGCTGGACATGGCCGTCGACGAGCGCGCCCGGGCCGGCCTGTTCCTGGCGATGCAGTACCCGGTCGAGGTGCCCGGTGTGTCGGTGGCGAACTTCCTCCGGACCGCGAAGACCGCGATCGACGGCGAGGCCCCGAAGCTGCGTACCTGGGTGAAGGACGTCAACAAGGCGCTGTCGGACCTGGACATGGACCCCGACTTCGCCCAGCGCAACGTCAACGAGGGCTTCTCCGGTGGCGAGAAGAAGCGGCACGAGATCGTCCAGCTGGAGCTGCTGAACCCGAAGATCGCGATCCTCGACGAGACCGACTCCGGCCTCGACATCGACGCGCTGAAGATCGTCTCCACCGGCGTCAACCGGTTCGCGGAGCAGGGTGACAAGGGTGTTCTGCTGATCACCCACTACACCCGGATCCTGCGCTACATCAAGCCGGACTTCGTGCATGTGTTCGTCGACGGCCGGGTGGCCGAAGAGGGCGGCGCGGAGCTGGCCGAAGAGCTCGAGGCCAACGGCTACGAGAGGTTCCTGAAGGCAGGCGCGAAGTGACCAACGCCCGGACGTTCAGCAGTCCCCTGGACCTGCAGTCGGTCCGGGCGGACTTCCCCATCCTTTCCCGCGAGCTGGCGAACGGGTTCCCGCTGGTCTACCTGGACTCGGCGAACTCGTCGCAGAAGCCGCGCCAGGTGGTCCAGGCGATCGAGGACCACTACCTGAAGCACAACGCCAACGTCGCCCGGGCCATGCACCAGCTCGGTGCCGAGGCGACCGCGGCGTACGAGGGCGGCCGGGACAAGGTCGCGGCCTTCCTCGGCGCTCCGTCGCGGAACGAGATCGTCTTCACCAAGAACGCCTCCGAGGCGCTCAACCTGGCCGCGCACACCCTCGGCGCGTCACTGAAGCCGGGCGACGAGGTGGTGATCTCCGAGATGGAGCACCACAGCAACATCGTCCCGTGGCAGCTGGCCTGTGAGCGGACCGGCGCGACGCTGAAGTGGTTCGGCGTGACCGACGAGGGCCGGCTCGACCTGAGTAACCTCGACGAGCTGATCACCGAGAACACCAAGGTCGTCTCGCTGACCTGGGTCTCGAACGCGCTCGGCACGATCAACCCGATCACCGACATCGCCGCCAAGGCGCACGCGGTCGGCGCGACCGTCGTCGTGGACGCGTCGCAGGCGGTGCCGCAGTTCCCGGTCGACGTGTCGACGCTCGGGGCGGACCTGCTGGTCTTCACCGGTCACAAGGTGGTCGGCCCGACCGGTATCGGCGTGCTCTGGGGTCGCTACGACCTGCTCGCCTCGTTGCCGCCCTTCCTGGGTGGCGGCGAGATGATCGAGGTCGTGCGGATGACCGGTTCGACGTACGCCGCGCCGCCGGCCCGGTTCGAGGCCGGTACGCCGCCGATCGCCCAGGCGGTCGGTCTCGGTGCGGCCATCGACTACCTGTCCGGGATCGGGATGGACAAGATCGCCGCCCACGAGCACGCGATCGTCGAGTACGCCCTCGAGGGACTGAAGACCGTTCCGGGGCTGACCATCCTCGGCCCGACCGACGCGACCGATCACGGTGGCGCGATCAGCTTCGAGCTGGACGGCGTACACCCGCACGACGTGGCGACCGTGCTGGACACCCGCGGGATCGCGGTACGGGCCGGGCACCACTGTGCGCGGCCGGTGCACGAGCGGTTCGGCGTACAGTCCTCGACACGGGCGTCCTTCTACCTCTACACGACCCCGGAAGAGGTCGAGGCGCTGGTGGACGGCCTCGGCTTCGTCCGTACTTTCTTCAAGGTGGCTTGATGCAGCTCGACTCGCTGTACCAGGAGATCATCCTGGACCACTACCGCAGCCCACATCACTCGGGTCTGGCGGAGCCGTACGACGTGGAGGTGCACCACGTGAACCCGTCCTGCGGGGACGAGGTCACCCTCCGGGTCGAGCTCGACGGCGACACGGTGACCGGCGTGACCCACGCGAGCGTCGGCTGCTCGATCAGCCAGGCCGCGACGTCGGTGATGACAGACCTGGTGATCGGCAAACCGGTCACCGAGGGCATGGCGACGTACGAGAAGTTCCTCGAGCTGATGCAGGGCCGGGGGAATGTCGAACCGGATGAAGAGGTTCTGGAGGACGGCGTCGCGTTTGCCGGCGTCGCGCAGTTCCCGGCCCGGGTGAAATGCGCACTGCTGGGCTGGTCGGCCTGGCGGGACGCGACCGCCCAGGCACTCGCGCGGAAAGAAGGAGTGAGCAATGCCTGACCAGACCGACGAGAAGATCGAGCTGCCCGAGGTCGACCTGGAGGCCGCCGCGCAGACCGGGACCAGCCCTGCCCAGGTGGAGGACGTCACCGAGGCACTCAAGGACGTCGTCGACCCCGAGCTGGGGATCAACGTGGTCGACCTGGGCCTGATCTACGCCGTCACCGTGGACGACACCAGCACCGCGATCATCGACATGACGCTGACGTCGGCGGCCTGCCCGCTGACCGACGTGATCGAGGACCAGACCCGGATGGCACTCGACGGCCTGGTCAACGACTTCCGGATCAACTGGGTCTGGATGCCGCCGTGGGGCCCGGAGAAGATCACCGACGACGGCCGCGAGCAGCTGCGCGCGCTCGGCTTCAACGTCTAGCGCTTCAACGTCTGAGCGTTCCGGCAGGTGAAAGCCCGGGTCAGGTGGCCCGGGCTTTCGCATCTGCTCAGAACGGTGGTGGGCCGAGGATCTGGATGGCGCCGGTCTTCTCGGCGGCGTCCCGGATCCGGTCGAAGTCGACCGGGGTCGGCCGGCTTCCTTCGGGCGCCGGTTCGCTGGCGAGCCGGTAGAACGCCTCGTCCGTGCCCGGAGTCTGGATCGTCAGGAACCGGGTCGTCGGCGAGACGACCATGAAGGCGTGCGGCACGCCGCGGGGGATCACCACGACGCCGCCGGCGGAGAGGTTGCGCCGCTTTCCGTCGAGATCGAGCTGGATCTCGCCGTCGAGCAGGTAGAACGTCTCGTCCGACGCGGGGTGAATGTGAACCGGTGTCACCTTGCCCTGCTCGCCGGTGAACTCGAAGAGGAGGAAGGCGCCCCCGGTCTCGTCCGAGGTGGCCAGCCAGGTGTGCAGACCGCCCCCGCTGAACCAGCGCCGTTCGCCTTCGCCTTGGTCCCTGACCGTCGCAGCCAGTGTCGTCATATCGAGCACCCCTCCCCGTTCATGGGACTGGAGTCCCATTACGAAAGTACGGTACCGTGTATGCCATGTCAACGGCGTACGAGCAGTCCGGCCGGACCCGGCAGAAGCAGCGCACGCGAAACGACCTGATCACCGCCGCGCGTGAGCTGATCAGGCAGGGTGGCTCGGCGCCGACCGTCGAAGCGGCCGCGGCGGCCGCGTCGATCTCGCGGACGACGGCGTACCGGTACTTCCGCAGTCAGGCGGAGCTGCTCGCGGCCGCCCACCCGGAGGTCGAGCTGACCTCGCTGCTGCCGGCCGACAGCGGCGACGATCCCGAGACGCGGCTGCTCGTGGTCGTCCGGGCGTTCATCGCGAGCCTGCTGGAATTCGAGCCGCAGCAACGCACGATGCTCCGCCTGTCGCTCGAGCCGTCCACGCAGCCTGATCAACTGCCGCTGCGGCAAGGACGTGCGATCGGCTGGTTCGAGGATGCACTCGCGCCGGCCCGGGACAGGTTGTCCGAGGCCGCCGTCCACCGGCTCGCGATCGCCGTCCGCAGCGCGGTCGGCATCGAGGCGCTGGTCTGGCTCGTCGACGTCGCGGGACTCACCCGTGCGGACGCCGCGGAGCTGATGGTGTCCTCGGCGCGGGCCATCGTCCGCGCGGCCCTGTCCGAGGGAGCCGACGCGTGACGCGCGTCGTCGCTGTGGCGCCCGAAAGGCTCGACCGCTGGCTGACCGGCTTTGCGGAACGGCATGGCTCGGTGTCGTACGACGTGACGCCGGCCCGCGTGCGGCTGACAGCAGAAGACGGATCGCTGGCCGTCGTCGACGTACCGTACCCACCGCTGCCCGACCTCAGCCGGGAAGGACTGGTCGCGCACGTGCTCGCTGACCATCGTCTCGGTGTTCTGCTGGTACGGCGGGGTGGCTACGGCGCCGGGGTGTTTGCCGGGGGCAAGCTCATCGACTCGAAGGTCGGCTCACGCCATGTGCAGGGGACGACCAAGGCCGGTGGGTGGTCGCAGCAGCGGTATGCGCGGCGGCGTGACAACCAGGCCCGCGAGGCGTTCGCGGCGGCCACCGAGGTCGCCGTACGGATCCTGGCTCCGGCGCGGCTGGACGCGCTCGTGTGCGGGGGAGACCGTCGGGCCGTCGACACCGTGCTCGACGACCCGCGGTTGCGGGATCTGGTGGGATTGGTCCGGCCGCCGTTCCTCGGCGTACCGGATCCCAAGCAGAAGGTGCTCGAGCAGGCCGGTGTCGACGCCCGCGCGATCCGGATCGAGCTGACTGACCCTCAGGAGCCGTAGAGCGCGCGGAAGTCCGCCAGCGTGCCGCGGTAGTACTCCAGGTCGTCGGTCAGCTTCGCGCGCGTCACCAGCTCCGGGTTCTGCGCGCGCGACTGGCGGCCGAACTCGGACCAGACGCCCTCGTCCGGCACCGCGTCGGCGCCGTCCGGCAGGAACTTGAGCGCCTCGCCGACCGCTTCCGCGGCGAACTCCCAGTTGAGCTCGACACTGTCCCGATCCTGATCCGGACCGCCGGTGTAGGCCATGTCGGCCGCGAGCGCGCGGCGTGCGTAGGTCGCCGCCACCACGGCCCACTGGACGGCGTCGACGAGCTGCGACACCCCCAGCCCGAACCGCGCACCGACCGTGCGGGCCGCGTCCTCGGAGGCGTACGCGATCGCGATGTCACCGGCCGGCGACGCGAGGGTCCAGGCGTCCGCACCCTCGGTCAGGTTCGCACCGGGCTCGATCGGCGCGGGCTCGACGGCCGGCGCGGCCTGGTCGGCAGCCGTCGTCAGGCTCACGTAGACCTGTGCCTCGGCCAGCGTCCTTGCGGTCAGCATCGGTTACTTCGCTCCTGTCTGTGCGCCCAGCTCGCGGTAGGTGTCGCGGACCACCAGCAACCGGTCCAGCCGGAACCGGCCCGGATCGACGTCCCGGACCGCCTGACCCTCCGGCGTCCAGAACTCCTCCTCCGGTACGGCGTCCTGCCCGGCCGGCACGAACTTGATCACCTCGTCGACCGCGGCCACCGCGACGGCCAGCACCTTACCGGCCCCGACGGGATCGGTGGGGACCTCGGTGGCGGCCCGGTCGGCTACGTCCATCCACTGGCCGGGATCGAGCAGCTCCGACGGTTCCGGTCCGCCGAAGGTCGGCCAGCCGACCACCTTGGTCTCGCGGGCCGGCACCCCGAAGAGGTACTGCCGTTCGACGTCGCAACCGGGACAGATCCCGGCGTAGCTGATCGCGAATTCGCCCTCCACGTCGGCCAGGCCGTGCTCCCACGGGGTATCGATCGAACCGCAGTTGGGGCAGGGATGCAGTTCCAGGTAGAGGTGCGCCTCGTCCCTGGTGCGCGCCACCGCGAACGCCATACCGTCCCTCTCGTCGTGTTGCGCGGTCACGGACCCGTCAAGGACGGGCCGCTCGCGGTCGGGCTGATGGTCCGGCCGGCCGCCGCACCGCCGGGCGTCGCTTTCGCGGCGTGGCTGGGCACCGGGTTCGGCTCGCGTTGCGACGTGGAGTGGGTGAGGCCCTTCAGCATCGCGGTCGGTACGCCCTTCTGCTCGAGCGCGGCCGCGACCTTCGTGCTGAAGTTGCCGCCCGGCTCCGAGGTGTTGTACAGCTCCTCCAGATTCACCCGGTCCTCGGCCATCAGGACCAGGTTCCGGTCCAGGGTGGCGAACGCGGTGGCGAAGCCGCCGTCGTAAACGCCCTGCATGCGTCCGTCCTTGAACGCCCGGTAGAGCTGCTTCACCTTGCCGTCGCGGTCCTGAACCGCCAGGATCACCGTGGTCCGCTCGGCCTTCGCCTTCTCGAGCGCGGCCAGCAACGGCCGGTACGGCTGATACGACCCGTCCGGCGCGTACTCCGTCATCCGCAGGCTCGGCTTGCCGAGCTTCTCCGGCATCGCCTGCAGCCGGCCGCCGTCCAGCGAGACGTCGCCGCCGGTCTCCATCTGCCGCAGGCCCTCGAGGAACTCGTGGTACTGCATCTTCACGTAGAACTCGGCGGGCGCGATGTCCTCGAGGACCGTCGTGTCCTTCGTGTCCGGAGTGCCACGACCCCGGTCCGTCACCTCGTCGATGGTGACGTCATAGAGCACCGGGATCCGAACGACGACGATGTCGCTGTTGCGGAAAGCGCTGGTCTCGAACCGGGTACCCCAGGCGTCGTTGGACTGCATCTTGACCTGCTCGCCGACCGAGCCGCTCACCGAGACGATGCCGCCGCCGGCGCCACCGGTCACGGTGGCCGGCATCAGCTGATTCCCGACCGTGGAGGTCTTGGTCTGCGTCTGATCACGCTGGACCAGGCCGGTCTGGCCGGGCCCGGCCTTTCCGATGAGCTGCCAGCCGAGCCGCCGGGCGTTGACCTGGACGTCGAACGTCGTCCGGCCGTTGCCGGTGCCCGCCATCGGCTCCAGCCTGAGTCCGCGTTCGCTGATCAGCTCGCTGAACTTGGCCTGCATCGCGGTCGGCTGCAGCTGGGTCCCGATGGACGTCTGGAACTGCGCCACGCCGCGGGGACCGAAGCCGCGACGCTGCGCCAGATGGCCGGTGAGCCGGTTGTACAGATCGTCGGCGCGCGTCGCGCCCTTGCGGTGCGGAAGCATGGCCTCGACCGGGGCGCTGACGGGCATGTCAGCGGCGCGATGGTCGGGGTGGAACTCTTCGGCAGCCTGGGCGACCGGCGGATCACTGACCACGCTTCGGGGTACGAAGGCGGTCAGCTCGGCGCGCAGTTCCACCGGCTGGGCGGCGGTGGTCTGCGCCGCCGGGACGGTCTGGTTCAGCCGCCATTTCACGCCCGCCATCGCGGCCGTGCCCGCGTTGTGGATGCGCTGGACCTCGGTGGTGAAGACGATCGTCCGGTACACCGGCGTCAGGTCGAAGTCGCCGGTCCGGTCGAGCCTGGTGTTCTGCTCGCCGCTGCCCGCCGTGACGGAGCGGATCCGGTCGGTGCCGGCTCCGCCCGACAGTGAGCCGCCGGTCCCGTCCTCGTGCTTGATCTCCGCGCTGCCGGAGTACGTCGTGGTGTGGCTGGTCGACCGGTCCCGCCCGACGTAGTTGTACTTCTGGACCAGACCGATCGCCGCCGCCTTGCTGAGGCCCGGGCCGCCGTCGACGGTGGCGTCGCCCTCGAAGCGGGCCTTGACCGTCACGAGCAGGACGTCGGACTGGGCCTGGCCCTCGACCGGGACCTCGATCGGGGTGGTGTACCCGCGCGGGCCGAGCATGTTCTCCAGCTGTCCCTGGTAGCTGTCCTTGGAAAGATCGACCTCCAGGATCGGTGCGAGCAACGGGTCGGCGGCCACCAGTCCGGGCGCCACTTCGTCGAGCTGCCGGTGGATCTGGGGGATCAGGTCGACGTCCTCGTCCTGTCCCTCCACCCTGAGCATGTAGAGCTGACTCGACGCCAGGCTGGCGTCGTACTGCTCCGCCAGGCCGACAACGCGCCGGGTTTCGACCAGCTGTTGGGTCCGGACCAGGGTGTCCTCGAGGCGCTCCTCGGGGGTCGGCGCGGTGGATGCCGGCAGGCCGGCCCGGTCCTGCACCTTCGCGTTCAGGCGCTCGTCGGTGTGCTCGGCCGCGAGACCAGTGGAGACGCCGGCCTTCTCCTGCTTGTAGCGCCGGACGAAGCCGGCCGCCGTCCGCGGATTGAGGTCGACCTTGCCGGTCAGGTACCGCTCGGCGACGTCCGCCGCGATCGGCAACGGCAGATCGAACTGATCCCGCCCGTACAGCTCGAGCGCCGAGAACTCGGGCATCGCCTTCTGGACCAGCGCGTCCTGCAGCGGGACGGTCTGGACGACCTGGTCACCCTGCATGACGTCGGCGACGAGTTCGTGCCGCTCGATCAGCTCGTAGTGGACACCGTCGTTGACCCGCAGGCGCTCCTCGCCGGTCGTCTGGTAGGTGCTGGTCGACTGCGACGTACCGCCGATCCGGCCGACGCCCAGCTTGCCGCTGAGCGCGGACTTGTCCGCGTCGACCGACCCACCGCCGACTTCGGCGCCGACCCCGCCCGAGGCCGAGGTGCCGGAGGAGTGGCCGGCGTCGTTCATGGTGAAGTTGATGTTGGCGGTGTTCTGGTCGTTGATCGCGACGAAGGTCTGGCTGACGACCTTGGTTCGGAGCACGACCTTGAACTCCTGCGGCAGCAGCGTCCCGTCCGCCAATGCCTGCGCCGGGCTCCCCGGTGCCGGCGTGATGACCAGCGGCAGCTCGTACCTGCCGCTCAGCCACTCCGTGTTGGAGACCAGGCTCTCCGGCGACAGCGCGGTGTGCAGTTGCAGGAAGCCGGTGGTGTCCGCGCGGATCGCGTCCACAGCCTTGAACAGCCGGTCGGCCGGGTCGCCGGCGTCCACCGCGACCGGGATCGACTGGCTGACCGCATCCGGGTGCGGCGTTTTCGGGTCGGCCTCGAACACCGGAGCCTCGGCCCTGGTCAGCGAGCTGTCGTACGGCAGTACGACGCTGCCGCGGACGTCGGCCAGCGGCTCGGAGTCGCCCTGGTCGGTCATCTCGGCGAAGGTAATCCGGATGCCCTGCTTGAGGTTGTCGACCTCGCCGGTGCTCTCGTTCAGCGTGACCCGGTTGATCCGGCGGCCGAGGCTCCAGTTGAAGCTTCGCCCGATCGCGCTCCGGCTGAGCTTGAGGCCCAACCGGCCGGCCAGACCCTGCTGTCCCTCCCCGGGGCCGTTGCTCAGCCCGAGACCGCCGGAGACCGGCACGGACTTCGACCGGCCGGACGTCTGCTGGCTGGCCCGGGAGCTGATGCCGAGCCGGGCGATGAACCGCCACGGCGTGGTGCCGGCGGGAGTGACGTCGTCGAAGTCCTGCGTGGTGGACAACCGGAACAAGCGGGTCTTCGGCGCGTGGCCGGCGCGGTGGTCGACCAGTGGGACCACCAGACCGGACTGGCAGGCCGTGTTCATCCCGGCGACGATCCGGTAGTCGGTGACGTCCTGGATCACCCGGTCGTAGTTCGCCAGTTGCCCGGCACGTCGGCGCAGCTCCCCGGCACGTCGGAGCGGATCCGGGGGGAGCTTGTCGTCCCAGCGGGGCTGGAAGTCCGCGTCCAGCGGCGGCACCAGGCCCATCTTGCTGAGGTTGGTCAGCGCCTGCTGGCGGGCCTCGTCGGCACCCTCCAGCTCCTCGGGCAGGGACTTGCCCGGACCGCGCAGTTGGTTCTCGCCGGTGCCGTGCCAAGGCGGCAGAGTCTGCGGTCCGGTCGGCGGCTCAGCGTCGCCGAGCAGCAGCGCCCGCCCTCGCTGGTCGAGCCGGATGTCGTTGTCGTCATCACGCAGTACGACGTCCTTGCCGGCCGGCGCACCCGCGCGCAGCAACCGGTTCGCCGTCAGTCGCAGCTTCGCCTGACAGGTGTCCGTGACGACGATGGTCTCCGCCTCGGGATCGCGGAGCTTGCGCAGCGTCGCGGTCACCTTGAGGTCGACCTCGACACCCTGGGTCGGGGCCATGTCGCGATCGACCACCGGCGTGATCGCCGTCGTACTGAGGTTCTGCCCGCCCTGGCGGGAGACGTTCCGCCCGGCCGAGACGTTGGGCGACAGGTCCGCGGTGAACGAACCGACGTCGTCCAGCGCTGTCGGGCTGGGCATGTAGCCCGGCACCGGCTGCGGTGGGTCGAGTGGTCGTCCTGGGTAGGCCAGCGTCGCCGAACCGGACAGCGACGTACCGGAGACCCGGCTGGCGTTGAAGCCGGCGAAGTCGACCTGGACCTTCTCTTGACCCATCTCCGGCGTGCACGCACCGGTGAGCCTGGCGGTGCTCCAGTCCGGCTCGACCTCCAGGGTGAGTTCGTACTCCGACTCGCCGCCGACCGGGATGGTCCGGCTGAGGCCGCCCGGCTTGGCCGCCTCGCCCAGCAACCGGTAGGGGTCCTGGGTGATGAGCTCGCTGATGTGGTCGTACCCGACCCGGTCAAGCCGGCCGAACTTCTTCTCCTGAACCTGGGTGACGATGTCGTCGCTGATGCTGTGCAGACCGCTGATCCGG
Source organism: Kribbella steppae (assembly GCF_004342025.1). Taxonomy (GTDB): domain Bacteria; phylum Actinomycetota; class Actinomycetes; order Propionibacteriales; family Kribbellaceae; genus Kribbella; species Kribbella steppae. The sequence goes on from NZ_SLWN01000006.1 coordinate 237,351, forward strand.
GTGACCGTGTGCCGGGGGAACTCGTCGGTGCACTCGTCGCCCCGGCCGAGCTGCTCCAGCGTGACCGTCTCGGTCGGTGCCTTGACTGTGTACGGGCTCGGCACCCAGGTCAGCTGCTCGCCGGCCGCGACGGTCCGGGCCGGTGACCACGGCGCGGTGGGGGAGTTCCGCACCTCGATCTCGAACTCGCCCGTCCAGCTGTACGGCACCGACTCGCCCTTGAACACGTCGACCCAGCCGAGCTGACCGTGCGCGGTCGCGCCCGCGGTCGTACTCAGGGTCTGGCCCGTGGTCACGTCGACGCGCGGTGAGACCACCTGCGATGCCGCCCGGACGGCGCTGCCTTCCGGGGCGAGCGTCATGAAGGGCTGGAGGTCGACGCCGTAGCTGACACTCGACGAGTGGTTGCTGGTGATGGAGTTGCTCTGGCCGCCTTCACCGAGGGTTCCGGACATCTGCTCGGCGACGGTGTAGTCGAGGCCGGTCACCTCGGTCAGGTCGCGGACCTTCATCCGGAGGCGGACCTGGGTGACCTTGGAGACGTCGTCGTCGGGGTCGCCGCCGACGGTGAAGACCATGCCGTCGGAGAACAGCCGGCGGTACTGCGCACCCGGCACGGGGACCGGGTCCCGGTTGGCGATCTGCCGGCCGCTGCGGTTGTCGGCCAGCATGGTGTTGATCTCGTCGACCGGCAGGTTCAGCTGCTGATCGGTCGGCACACCCGTCTCCAGGTGGTCGACCGGTAAGGCCTGGCGGAGGCTCGCCTGGTAGGCGTCGGTCTTCTCAGCCGCCTCCCGGGCCAGGTCGGCGATCTGCGCCGGCTGGTAGTTCGGGTCGTCGAGCTGGCTCAGCAAGGTCCGGTAGCCGGCGAGCGCCTGGCCGGCGTCGTTCGCCGCCTGCTGGTACGCGTCCGCCATCTCGGTGTGGCGGCGAGCCTTGCCGAAGGCTCCAACTGCCTCCACGCGCAGCCGGCGGGCTCGCTCCGGCGCACCGCGGTCCTGGAGCTGGTCCTCAGCCGCGGCGAGGTCTTCCTTGCTGGTCGCCAGGTCGACGGCGGCCGCGGCAGTGGTCGTCTTGCCGTCGGACTTGTCCTTGAGGTCCTTGACGGCGGCTTCGAGGGACGCGATCTGCTCGACGACCTGCCGGCGAAGGTGACCGGGGCTGTTCGGTTCGGGGTTGGCCGCGGCGATGGCACGCTCGGCGGCCAGGCCTTCGACGGCCGCGGCGGGGGAGTACGTCGAATCGTTGGCCCAGGGCCGTTCGGGTTCGGTGCCGCTGCGGCGCGCGATCGCGACAGCCAGGCCGTCGATGTCGCGTTCGAGCTCCGCGACGCCGAGCGGCCCCGTCGGATGACCCTCGCGGGCGGCCTGCCAGTCGGTCGACAGCTTCCGGTAGACCGCCAGGTCGGCGTTCGTCCGCCGGTTGAGCCGCTCGTGGCTCAGGGCGGAACGCAGCCTGCGGAGGATCCCCGTCGACTGGCCGGCCCGTGCCGCCTGCTGTTCCTGGGCCATCAGGCTGAGCTGATGGATCCAAACCTGGCCGTACTGGTGCGGGGGAAGTCCGGGTTTGATCCGCAGTACGTGCGGGTCGGTCGCCGTACCCGAGTTGAGCTTTCCCTGGGCGGCCAGGCCACGGACAGTCGGCGTGACCTCGACCCGGAAGTACTGCGGTCTGTCGCCAGAGGACAGCGCGATGGCGGCCAGGCCGGACTGGTTGTCGACGGCCGGGCGGCTGGTGACGGACGAGCCGAGATCGTCCTCGCCCAGGCGGGTCAGCGCCGCGAGTGCGGCCAGCTCGCTCTGGCGGGCGTCGAGACCGGACTGGCTAGCGGACAGACTGGTTCCGGGGACCTCTCGGGTGAGGGTCTGGCGGCGGTGCCTCACACCGACCTGTGCGCGGTGGCGCCCAGTGCGGCTGGTCGTCGGGCCGGACTGGGGGCTCGTGCTGAGCAGACCAGCGTCCTGGCTGATCCGCTGGGAGGCCGACACGATCTCGGTGGCGACTGGCACCCTCGTCTCGCCCGGTAAGGACCGCAGCCGGGCGGCCGCATCCTCGGACTCCTGCGCCGCCAGCCGAAGGGCGAGGCGGAGCATCGCCTGGCCCTCGGTACGGCGCGATTGGTCCAGTCCAGGCGTGTTCAGCAGCCGATCGAGTGCGTCGGTCGCGCCGGCCTCCGGGGACTCGCCCCGGGCACGGGCGATCTCCGCACCCAGCACGGCGACGGCTTCGGCGAGCATCCGCTCGTCACTGGCCCGGTCCGCGGCCCGGCGACTGAGCTGCTCTTCCATCGCCCGGACGATGTGGGCGGGCAGCACGTCCTGCCGGCTGGTCAACCAGACCCTGCCGTCACGCAGAGGTACGGCCGACGGCGAGACGATCCCCAACGCGATCCCGATCGTCGCGCGGGCGCGCGACACCGAATCCGGGGCGGTGACAACAGGGGTCGTCAGCCGACCCACCCCCTCCCTAACGTGCCTCGGTGATCACCAGTTGTCACCGAGACCTCAAGGTCTGGACGTTAGCAAACTTTCGGTTACCAGCCAGCCACTCAGATCACCCAGCCTGTTAACGATTTACGCCTGCTCCGGCTCCTACGATCGTCACATGACCGACCGGCTGGGATCGTCCGCGTGGAGTGTCTCCGAGGCGCGGAGCGTGGTTGCCCAGCTGCGGCACGTGGCCACGACCGGCCCGGAGTACGACGCTGTCGAGTTGTTTCTCGCTCTGTGTGACTACCTCGACCAGCTCCACGGTTCCCTCGGATTCGACCGGATCCTGCCCGAAGCGGAGCGGTCCGCGCTGATCCAGGTCGTACGGCGGGTTCGCGGTCGGTCCGCCGTACCGGATGCGGACGGTGAGCGACTCGTGCAGCCGGTCAACGCGGCCGTCACGCTCGCCCAGGGACGGGTGCTCGCGGCTCAGCTGGAGAGCGCCGACGGATGGCAGCGTGAGCTTGGTCTGGCCCTGAAGGGGCTCTTTACTTATCTAGACCAGTTGTACGGCGGCCCGGGGGCATTCACCGAGCTGTTGACGTCGGCGGAGCGGGAGCGGGTAGCGAGCCGATAACGGGGCTGGCCTCGTGTGCCGGATGGCACCTCCCTGCCATTACGGTAGGGCGCGTGAGTCTCTCGTCCTCCACGCGTACTTCCTCCCAAGGCACCCGCGGAGCGGGCAGATCGGCAGGCAGTGGTACAAACCGCCTGCCGAGTGGCCGGGAACGCCGACCCGCCTTGGCCGCCCTCGCTGTGATCCTGATCCTGCTCGGCGCGGCCGGCTCCGCGCTGATCGCGGTGAACAGCGGCAACCGGTCGGACTATGTCGCGATCGCCAACGACCTGGGGCCCGGCCACAAGCTGGACCGCAAGGACCTGTCCCGAGGTGACCTCGCCGGCGCGACCGGCAGCCTGATCCCGTGGTCGGAGGCCGAGAAGTACCTCGGCCAGTACACGACGACCAAGCTCTACAAGGACCAGTTCGTCACGCCGGACAACTTCACCGCGGACAAGCCCATTCCGGCCGGTGGTGCGCTGGTCGGCCTGAGCTTGGAAGGCGGCCGCGCGCCGTCGGACGGGATCAGTGTCGGCGACATCGTCTCGGTGATCCGCGTCCCCGCCGCCAACCAGGACTCCTCGCCGGCCACCCCGCTGGTCACGGCGGCCGAGGTCACCGCCAGCTCGGGGGCCATCGCGGACGCGAGGACCAACGCGAACACCACCCTGAACGTGACCGTCCTGGTTCCGACCGAGAAGGCGACCGCCGTCGCGGCGGCCGCGGCGGCGAAGACTCTGGTCCTGACGAAGCTGAACCCGGCCACCAAGCCCGAGGTCTCCCGCACCGACGGAGACGGTTGATGGCTCTGGTGGCACTGGCGAGCGCAAAGGGCTCGCCCGGGGTGACGACTGCCAGTCTCGTCTTCGGCGCGCTCTGGCCGCGGCAGGTGCTGCTGGCCGAGTGCGACCCGGCCGGGAGCGACGTGGCGATCCGGATGACCGCACCGGGCGGAGCACCGTTGAACTCGGACCGGGGCCTGGTCAGCCTGGCTGCCGCGAGCCGTAAGGGCCTGAGCGACGAGGTGATCCTCGCGCACAGCCAGCAGCTCGACGGTGGACTCGACGTCATGCTGGGGGTCCGTTCACCCGAGCAGGTCGGCGGTATGGGCGGTCTGTGGCATCCGCTCGGCATCTCGTTCAACCAGATGCAGAACGGCGACGTACTGGCCGACTGCGGCCGCATCGGCGCCTCGTCCCCCCAACTGCCCGTCATCCAGTCCGCCCGCCTCGTCGTCCTCGTCTGTACGGCGACCGGCTCGTCGGTCGCCCATCTGCGTGAGCGACTGTCGTCACTGGTGCACCACGTCGACGCACAGCTCGGTGTGGTCGTGGTGGCGGACCCGAAGCGGCGTGACGGGGTCAAGCAGGTGTGGTCCGTGCTGGACGCGATGTCCGTGCCGGTGAGGCACCGGTGGCACCTGGCCTACGACCCGGTCGGTGCGGCGTTCTTCGACGGGCGCGGTCACGGCCGGCTGGACAAGACCCAGCTGATCCGGTCCGCCACCGACATCACCGCGGAGATGGCCGCGCTCGTGGCGGCACCTCCGCAGCACGAGTTCGACATGGCGGAGGCGGCGTTCCCACCGCAGGGGGAGTGGGGCGGATGACCGCCGATCAGGAACTGGTCCGCAAGCTGCGCGTGCAGGTCGCCGAGCGACTGAACGAACAGCGTCGCCGGGACCAGGTGAACGGCGTACCGCCGATGAGTGCCGAGGACGAGCGTGAGTACGCCCGCTCGCTGATCGTGCAGGTGCTGGAGGACCATGCCCGCTACGAGCTGGCCGAGGGCCGGACGCCGCCCACCCCGGACGACGACGCGCAGATCGCCGGCGCGATCCACTCGGCCCTGTTCGGTGTCGGCCGGCTGCAGCCGCTGATCGACGACCCCGAGGTCGAGAACATCGACATCAACGGCTACGACCAGGTCTTCGTCCAGTACGGCGACGGCCGCGAGGAGAACCCGGGTCCGGTCGCCGAGAGCGATGACGAACTGGTCGAGCTGATCCAGGTACTGGCCGCCCACGCGGGTCTGACCAGCCGTCCGTTCGACTCGGCGAACCCGCAGCTCGACCTCCGGCTGCCGGACGGGTCCCGGTTGTCCGCCGTCATGGGCGTCACCGCGCGCCCGGCGGTGTCGATCCGGCGGGCGCGCCTGGGCCGGGTGTTCCTCCGCGACCTGGTTGCCAACGGCACCATCTCCGACGACGTCGGGTCGTTCCTGCGGTCGGCGGTCGCGGCGCGGAAGAACATCATGATCGCGGGCGCGACGAACTCCGGGAAGACGACCCTGCTGCGGGCGCTGGCGAACGAGATCCCGCGGCATGAGCGGCTGATCACCGTGGAGCGCTCCCTCGAGCTCGGCCTCGGCGAGTTCAAGGACCTGCACCCGAACGTGGTCGCGTTCGAGGAACGCCTGCCGAACTCCGAGGGCGTCGGCGAGGTCAGCATGGCTGACCTGGTCCGCCGCTCGCTCCGGATGAACCCCAGCCGGGTGATCGTCGGTGAGGTCCTCGGCGACGAGATCGTCACCATGCTGAACGCGATGAGCCAGGGCAACGACGGCTCGCTGTCGACGATCCACTCGAACAGCTCGATGGAGGTGTTCAACCGGATCAGCACCTACGCGATCCAGGCGATGGAACGGCTGCCGATGGACGCCACCCAGATGCTGATCGCCGGTGCGCTCGACTTCGTCGTCTTCGTCCGCAAGCAGAACGACTACCAGCACGGCGGTGGCCTGAGCCGGTACGTCGAGAGCATCCGCGAGGTGACCGGCTGGGACGGCCGGGTGCTGTCCGGCGAGGTGTTCGCCCCGGGCGTCGACGGCCGGGCGGCCGCACACGCGCCGATCGCCTGTATGGACGAGCTCGAGCACTTCGGGTACCAGCCGCTCGTGCACGGAACCTGGGCGTGAGGTGAGGCTGCGATGAACGACCGGACCCTGCTCGCACTGCTCTGCGGAGCGGTGGTCGGCGGCGCGCTCCTGCTGCTGGTCGTCGCCATCCGCGGCACCGCGCCCCGGCAGGAGTCGCCGTCGCTGTTCCGCCGGAGCAACGTCGAAGGCCGGAAGAACCTCGTCCGCCTGGGCACCGGTATCGGCGTCGGTCTCCTCGTCCTGGTCGTGACGCGTTGGCTCGTCCTCGCTGCCGCCCTCGGCCTGCTGGCCGCGCTCGCCGACCGCTTCTTCGGCGGCACCGGTGAGGAACGCCGCGCGATCGAACGCCTGGAGGCCCTGGCCACCTGGACCGAGGCGCTGCGCGACACCATCGCCGGCGCGGTCGGTCTGGAGCAGGCGATCCCGGCCACCGCGGTGAACGCGGCCCCGGCGATCAAGCCCGGCCTGAACCTGCTCGTCGACCGGCTGCGCATCCGCGAACCGTTGCCCTCGGCACTGATGCGGTTCGCCGACGACCTGAACGACCCGTCCGCCGACCTGATCATCGCGGCCCTGGTGCTGAACGCCCGGCTGCGCGGTCCAGGTCTGCGTGAGGTCCTCAGCGCGCTCGCCGACTCCGCTCGCGAGGAACTCGACGTACGCCGGAAGGTCGCGGCCGAACGGCGGTCGACCAGGCGGTCGGTCCAGGTGGTCGTAGCGATCACGCTGCTGGTGGCGGCGGCGCTGGTCCTGTTCAACCCGACGTACGTCGCGCCGTACACGAGTTTCATCGGGCAGTTCGTGCTGTTCATCGTGATCGCGCTGTACGCGCTCGGGCTGGTCTGGCTGCGGAAGTTGGCCAAGATCGAGGTCCCGGAGCGGTTCCTGATTCACAGTAACGACAAGCGGGCCAAGCGGGCCGGCGACGACCGGATGGAGGTGGTGGGCGGATGACGTGGGCTTTCATCACCGGTGCTCTGGTCGGCCTCGGCGTGTACCTGCTGGTGCGGATGTTCATCAAGCCGTCGGCGAACGTGTTGTCCACGATCGCCCGGATCGACGCCGGGCGGACCGGCTACGCCAACGCCGCGACCGCGAGTGCGGCCGGTGAACGGGTGCTCGGCGGTCTCGACAAGGCGCGGGCATCGCTCGGCCGGCGGCTCGAGTTCGAGGCGAACGCGCGCGGGTGGGCGTTCGGCAGGCTGCGCCGCGATCTCGCGGTGATGAACCAGCCGTTCGCCGCGATGCTCGCGACCAAGGTGTTCTTCGCCCTCGGCGCGATGATCTTCATCCCGATCGTGCTGTTCCTGTTCTCGATGCTCGGGCTCGGCGCACCCGGCGCGACACCGGCGATCGTGACGCTGGCCGCGATGGCGTTCGCGTTCTTCCTGCCCGACCTGGCGTTGCGGCAGGAGGCGGAGGCACGGCGGCGCGACTTCCGGCACGTGGTCGGCAGCTTCCTCGACCTGGTCGCGATGAACCTGGCCGGCGGTCGCGGTCTGCCGGAGGCACTGATGACGGCGTCCACCATCGGCGACCACTGGGCGATGGCCAGGATCCGGCAGGCGCTGGCGAACGCGCGGCTGATCGGCATCACGCCGTGGGACGCGATGGCCCGCCTCGGCGAGGACCTCGGCGTCGAGGAACTGCGCGACCTGGCTTCGGCGCTGGCACTGGCCGGTGACGAGGGCGCGAAGATCCGTGCGTCGCTGCTCGCCCGGGCGGCGTCGTTGCGGCGCAAGGAGCTCGCGGACGTGGAGGGCAAGGCGGGGGAGCGGTCCCAGTCGATGCTGGTCGCGCAGCTCGTCATGTGTGCCGCGTTCATGTTGTTCCTCGGCTTCCCCGCCGGGATCGCGATCCTGGGGAACTGAAGTGGATAAGGGATCCAGCGGACGATTCTGTCCGTCGTACAGGGCATACTGAGGCCCGCATCGGGCCTCATGACTGGGAAGGCATTCGGATGAACTCGGAACTGCAGTTCTGGCGCGCGATGGCCGGCTACGCGGTGGCGCGGGCCCACACCCAACGGGCCCGGGCTCGGCAGGGACGGACCCAGCTCGGCGCTTCCGCGCTGGAATGGGCCATCATCTCGGCCATCCTGGTCGCCGCCGCACTGGCGATCGGCCTGGTGGTCCGCCGCGTCATCGACAAGCGCACCGGCGAGATCGAGAACGGCTGATCCCTGGTGCCGCCCCGCCACGCTCGCGCCGTACCGTCGCGTTCACCTTCGCGTCGGTACGGCGTACTCCGTCCGTCCCCGCGCCGGAAGCACCGGCGGCGGTCCGAGCGGGGTGCGACCTCACTCGAGCTGGCGATCCTGGCGCCACTGATCCTGGCGCTGATCTTCATGTCGATCCAGACCGCACTGTGGCTGTACGGGCGGTCGGTCGCGCTGAACGCCGCACAGGAAGGGGTTTCGCGCCTGCGCCTGGTCCAGCCGCCGGTCTACACGACCGGGGTCGGCGAGCAGGTCCGGGCCGACATCCAGGCGTACGCGCAGCAGCTCGGCGGTACGACGCTACAGAACGCCGACGTGAAGACGCCGTCGTACAACAATCCCGAAGGCATGGTCTCGTTCACCGTGACCGGTGACACCGTCTCGCTCGTTCCCGGCCTGACGCTGCACGTGGAGCGCACCGCGACCGGGCCGATCGAGCAGTTCGAGGCCGATGACAAGTGAGTGAGGACATGACGCGGAGCCTGGGGACCCGTCGCCCACCTCGGCATGCCCGGCCGGTGGTGCGGTACGTCCGCTCCGCGGGGCGGCACCGCAAGCCGACCGAGCAGGGCACGATGGCCCTGGAACTGGCTGTGCTGGCGCCGATCCTGCTGATCCTGTTCATGTTCCTGCTGGCGTGTGGCCGGTACTTCCAGACCTCGTCGCTGCTGGAGAGTGCCGCTCGCGACGGCGCGCGCTCGGCCAGCCAGGCGCGGTCGCTCGGGGAGGCGCAGGGTCGCGTCGACGATGCGGTGAACCGGACGATGAGCCAGGCGTTCAAGTCCTGCAAGGAAACCGCGAGCGGCACCATCACCACCGACTTCGCCGCCGGTACGCCGCTGTCCGTCGAGGTCACCTGCACGATCGACTACCGCGATCTCGGCCTGCTCGGGATCGGCGGCGACACCAAGATCACCAAGCGCTTCAGTTCGTCGGTCGACCCGTACCGAGGTGTTCGCGATGGCTCGTGACCGCCGCTCCCGGGTCGTCGAGTTCGTCCGGATCGATGCCCCCGGCAACCACCGGCTGACGGTCGGCCGCGGTGCGCTCAGCCCCGCGGTGGCGATCCTGGCGGTGATGATCTTCACCCTGGCCGGCCTGGTGATCGACGGCGGACGGCAACTCGGCGCTCGGTCCCGCGCGGTCGGCTACGCCCAGGAGGCGGCCCGGGTGGGCGCGGCCACCATCCAGCTGAACTCCGCCGAGGCCAAGATCGACACCGCCAAGGCGGCCACCGCGATCGCCGGCTTCTGCGCCCAGGTCTCGTCCAACGACCCGGCCGTCACCTCCTGCGCCCCGACCAAACTCACCGAGGAACAGGTCGACATCCGGGTCGCCATCGACAACAAGACGACATTCCTCGGCCTGATCGGCAAGACCAACCTCAAAGCCGCCGGCATCGGCACCGCCCACCCCGAACAAGGCATCAAGAAGGCCGACGACAGCCCCACCATCCCCCCGATCGTGGTGGAGAGCACGCCCGACGACCCCGGCGCGCCGATCAGCACCGCCGTACCACCGACGCTCGATCTCCCGTGCCCGGAGTGGACCATCGGCTCACCGACGCCGACGTGGACGTTGGAGCCGCTGCCCTTCCCGGCGACCTGCACGCCGAGTATCACGCCGAGCCCCACCGACCCAACGAATCCGAGCAACCCGACGGGGCCGCCGAACACCACCACCGCGCCTCCCGGCGGGGGAGCACCGGCCGGCGTCCAGCCCCCGCAGAACTCCGCCCCGCCCAGCCGCTAGAGCCACGAAGGAATGTCACCCGTGCGAAGCCTCGCCCTCCCCGCAGCCGTGCTGGCCGGTGCTCTCCTGCTGACCGGCTGCGGTGGCGGCAACTCCACCGACGGCGGCCGTCCGGTTCCGGTCGACGGCTCCGGCGACCCCAGCACGAGCACCAGCACGTCCAGCACTCCGACCGCCGGGGCCACCACACCGACAGCAGCGCCGTCCGAGCCGACGAACACCACCACGGCAGCTCCGCCCAAAGCGCAGGTCGTCGTCGTTCCTGGGAACTACAGCTCGAACCCGGCCGTCCAAGGCCTCGTGCAGAGCTACCCGCTGTACTTCCAGGCCTTGGTTGCCCGCGACGACAGCATCCTGAAGAAGTCGTTCCCGTCGTTCTTCTACGCGGACACGTCACAGGCGATCAAGGATGCCCAGCGCAACGGCTGGGTCATGCGCCCGCCGGGCAGCGTGGTCGTCCTCGGGGTCCAGAGCCAGTCGAACGGAACGGTCCGGGTCAAGACCTGCCGCTCGCAGACCACGCAGTACTGGGATCCGAAGGCGAAGGCCTGGACAGTGCCGGCGCCGAGCGGCTCACCGCAGGTCATCGACATGATCAAGACCGGCGTCGGGTGGCTGCCGTACAAGCTGGCGTCGTCGAAGGGGGTCACGTGCGCGCGGGTGCGCTATCCGGCCTAGATCAAAACTGGATTTTGCACATTCCGAAAAGGTGACGAGGCAGAGAGCAACGGGCATGATGCCCCTGGTCGAAGATAATCTGCGCCTAGACGAGTCTGGGGAGTGAGGATGCGCAACCGAGTGGGCCGTGGACTGGTGGTCCTGGGCGCCGTACTCGCACTGCTGATGGCCGTCCCCGCCACGACGGCCGCCGCCGACACGATCCACAGCGGCAACAGGGTCTGCAGCATGTACGTCAACTCGATCGGCTTCGGTGCCTACTGCAGCTCGGGCAAGTACTACATCCCGGGTGACGGGCCGCCTCCGCAGACCTGGCGGCAGAAGCTCAACGGCCGGCCCTTCATCCCGTGTCGCGACTTCGAGATCCCGAAGGGGATCCACCTGCCCCAGGCGCCGGAGGGCAAGACCTGGGTGCTCCGGATCACGATCACGGACTACAACCTGAACACCTACAACGGTGGCGCCGCCGCGCACCTCGAGCGCGCGTACATCCCGGTGAACGAGGCCGAGCGCAACCAGTGCCCGTTCCCGGACTACATGGAGCAGTTCTGGTGGCGCTTCGAGAGCAACTACCCGCCGCCGGCGCTGCAGGTCAAGCCGACGTTCACGCCGCGGGTCAACGTGCCTGCCTTCTTCTCGCTCACCGCCGAGAGTTCGATGGTGCTGCAGAACGACCCGACGAAGGGTGAGCTGGACAGCGGGTTCTACGACCCCACCCACAACCTGACCATGCGAGGCATGGTCGTGGAGATGAAGGTCGATCCAGGTGACGGGACGAAGCCGTTCACCTGCCTGATGGGCGCGACGCCGGTCGACGATGCGGACGGGTACGACGAGACGAAGGACCCGTTCAACCAGATGAGCACCTGCAAGCACACGTACGAGCGGTCCAGTGCCAACCAGCCGGACGGTATGTACACGGTGAAGCTGACGATCACCTGGGAAGTCTCGTACTGGGTCGGACAGCAGGGCGGTTGGGAGCCGATCGGCAAGGCCAACGTCCATGCGGTACAGCGGTTGCCTGTGCAGGAAGCGCAGGCGATCGGTGGGTAACGGTGGGGACCTGGAGGGACCACGATGGTGAAGACGAATGAGCCGGTGCGGGCGGCGCGGTTGCCGCAGCGGCGGTCGGGGAGTCCGGGCGCGGACCGGCTGAAGGGCTTTGTCGCGCTGCTCGCGGTCCTGGCGATCGTCGGCGGTGTTCCGTACGTGCTGCTGCGGTTCTTCGGTACGCCGTGGCCGGAGCAGATGCCGAGTCGCGACGTACTGTTCAGCGAGCTGAGCGTCGAGACCGTTCTCGGCATCATCGCGGTCGTCATCTGGATCGCGTGGCTGCACTTCGTCATCTGCCTGATCGCGGAGGCGGTGGCCGAGATCCGCGGCCATGGTCTGTCGCCACGCATCCCACTCGGCGGCGGCTCGCAGAGCCTCGCCCGCCGGTTGATCTCCACCGTCGTCCTGATCGGTGCGGCCGCGAGTGTCAGCCTGCCGGTCGCGAACGCGGTGACCACCACGCACACCGGCACTCCGACGGTCGCGACGGCGACGCAGGACGGTGACCAGGGCTCGCGCGACACCTTCCGGCAGACGGAGGCGCGCAGTTCGGTTCTCAGCGGCAACCAGGCCAAGACCACGCACACCGGCGTACGGACCAACAGCGACGACAAGGGCCAGGTGATCAAGTACACCGAGGTCCGCCCGCCGCAGGGCCGCAACTACGACTGCCTGTGGGACATCGCCGAGCGCTACCTGGGTGAGGGTCGCCGCTACAAGGAGATCTACGAGCTCAACAAGAACAAGCTGCAGCCCGACGGCCGCCGGCTGACCAACCCGGACCTCATCCTGCCGGGCTGGCAGGTCCGCCTGCCCGCCGACGCCAAGGGCGCCGGGGTGCACACGGTCCGGGTGAAGATCGACCACACCACCACCGGTACGACGGTCAGCCAGGGCACCAAATCGACGACGTCGACCGGTACCAAGACCTCGACCTCGACGGGTACCAAGACCACCACCGGCACGGGTACGACGTCCGGCACCAAGACCCAGCCGGGTCCGGGCAGCCGCTGGTCCGAGCAGGGCACCGAGGCGGGTTCGTCGATCAGCATCGGCAGCGCGACCAAGGACCCGGGGGCGAAAACCGTGAAGCCGGGCGAGCCGGGCATCTCGGTCGCTCCGCACGTTCCTGGTACGACGCAGTCCGAGCCGGGCGACCCGGCAGCCGGCGGCACCAAGGTGCCTGAGCCGGTGCAGGTCGCGGTCGATGACGGCTTCGACGCGACCCAGGCCGGGATCTACGGCTTCGGTGCCACCCTGCTCGCGGCCGGTCTCGCGCTGGCGCTGAAGCGGCGCCGCGGTTGGGCGCAGGGCCCCGGTCCGAAGGCGGCCGGGCACCGGCAGACCGAGATCGGTCTGCGGCTCGCGTCGGACGTCCCGACCGCTCAGTTCGTCGATAACGCGCTGCGGCAGCTCGGTGCCGACATGACTCAGGCGAACCGGCCGATGCCGAAGGTCGTCGCCGCGCTGGTGACGGACCGCGCGCTCACCCTCGTGCTCGACCCGTACGAGGCGCAGACCCCGCCGCCCGCGCCGTGGCAGATCATTGCTGACGGCACCCGTTGGACGCTCCGCCGGGCGTACGCGCCCACTGGTGAGGTCACCGCGCCGGCGCCGTACCCGACCCTGGTCACCCTCGGGCGGAACGCCGACGGCGCGACCGTCCTGGTCGACCTGGACACCGCGAACGGGATCGTCAGCTTCGGCGGTGTGAACAACCCGTCCCGTGACGTGGTCGGTTCGCTCGCGGTCGAGCTGGCGACCAACCTGTGGTCGGAGGGTGCGCACGTCAGCATGGTCGGGTTCGGCGACGACCTGTCCTCGCTGGCGCCGTCCCGGTTGAGCTACTGGGTCCGGCTCGACGACGCGATCGCCCAGGTCACTCGTCGTACCGAGGCGCAGGTGCAAGCCTGTGGGCGGCGCAACGTGGGCTCGGTGGCCGAGGCCCGGATGGCCTACCCGGACGCGGCGTTGTGGGGTGCGGAGATCATCTTCATGTCCGCGCCGCCGTCGCCGGAGGAGCAGGACCAGCTGAACCGGCTGGCCGCGGACCACCGGCGCACCATCGCCGTGGTCGTGGTCGGCGACGTGATCAGCTCGCCGTGGCGGTTCGTGGTGGACGAGAAGAACCAGGCCGTCTGCCGGCTGCTCGGGCTCGAGGTCGATGCCCACAGCATCAATCCGGCACAGTTCGCCGACCTGGTCGCGCTGTTCGAGGCGGCCGAGTCCGACTCGCTGGACAAGCGCCGGGCCGAGCAGGACATGCCGGCGTACGAGTTCTCCACCACGGATCTCAGCCTGCCCGCGCCGGTCGAGGTGGACCTGCTCGGGCCGGTCGAGGTGGACGCCCGCGGCGGCATCGACGACGGCCGGATCCAGCTGTCGACCGAGATCATCGCGTTCCTGGCCAGCCAGGACTACGGCGTCCACCCGAACGTGCTCGCAGGTGCGATCTGGCCGCGCGGTATCAGCGAGGAGCTGCGGGACTCGGCGCTCGAGCACACCCGCCGCTGGGTCGGTGTCGACGCGATGTACGCCGACGAGTCCGGCCGCTGGATGCTGAACCGCAGCGTGGTCCGGGTCGACTGGGACGTGTTCCGGACGCTGGCCAAGCAGGCGACGATGATGGACGACCCGCGCGGGCCGCTGTCGACGGCGCTGAGCCTGGTGCACGGCCCCGCCTGGTCGAACCTGCCGGCCGGCCGGTACTCGTGGCTCGCCGCCTCGGGTATCGAGCGCCGGATGGCGGAGGCGGTCGTCGACGCCGCGCTCAAGCTGGCGGAGGCTTCGCTCAGCCACAACGACGGCGGCCTGGCCCGCACGGCTCTCCAGACCGGCCTCAGCTTCTCGCCGGCCTCGGAGGAACTGTGGCGAGCCACCCTCCGCCTGGCCTCCCACTTCGGTACGTCGGCCGACGTCACGAACGTGGCCAGCCAGATGTACGCCGCCCTGACCCGCCACGGCGGCCCCCGCGGCCCCGAAGCCGAGACGGACGCCCTGGTCGACGAACTCCTGCCGGGCTACCACCGCCCGGCGGCAGTCGCCTGACCCGCCGAACGAAACCGCCCTGAACGCCGGATCACCGGAGTACAGGGCGGTTCGTCGTACTGACTAGAGAGCGTCGGCGGACCAGGTGTCGCAGGCGGTCATGTCGCCGGAGTCCATGCCGGTCTTGAACCACCTCATGCGTTGCTCGGCGGTGCCGTGGCTGAAGCTTTCCGGGTTGACCTGGCCCTGGGTCTTCTCCTGGATGCGGTCGTCACCGACCGCCGCGGCGGCGTCGAGACCGCGGGCGATGTCGTCCTCGGTGAGGCCGCTGATGAAGGTGTCGCCGTCCTTGTCCGGGACGGTGGTGGCGTGGTTGGTCCAGATCCCGGCCAGACAGTCGGCCTGGAGTTCGGAGCGGACCGCGTCTGATGTCGGCCCGTTGCGGGTCTTGATCCGGCCGAGGATGCCGTAGAGGTTCTGGATGTGGTGGCCGTACTCGTGCGCCACGACGTACGCCTCGGCGAAGTTGCCGCCCTTGGCGCCCAGCTCGGTCTGCAGCGTCTGGAAGAACCCGATGTCCAGGTACACGCGCTTGTCGCCCGGGCAGTAGAACGGCCCGACCGCGCTGGTCGCCGGTCCGCAGGCGGTGTTGACCGAGCCGTCGAAGACCCGCATCGGTGCCCGGGTGTACTTCTTGCCCCGGCGCGGCAGCTCGGCGGCCCAGAACCCCTCGATCGAGTTCTGGTAGAAGACGAACCGGCAGTCCGGGTTGTTCTGCAGGTCTGTGCCCTTCTTGCACGAGTCCAGGTTGCCGGCCGCGGTGTTGCGTACCGTCGGCTCCTCGCTGCCCCCGTCACCGCCGGGTACGCCGTTCAGCAGCAGGATCACCACGAGCAGGATGATGCCGCCGATCCCGCCACCGATCGGGATCATGCCGCCAGGCCGCAATCCGCCGCCGCCACTACCGCGGGTGTCCTCGACCCCACTGGTGTCGAGATCCGCATCCGGATTGAATTTCACCTGAGTTGTCGCGGGGTAGCCCCGTTGTTCAGGGTGGGGAGGAACCGCGACTCCCTCCCTTCGGAGACTGGGGACTGTCGGTCCCGAGTGATTGGGTAGGCGGCATGTCTCAGTTCCGCAGGTACCCGACCCTCATGCAGCGGGCCACGTTGCTGGAACAGCGTGGGCGTAGTCGATACGTCTGCGGACGGGCCGTCAGCGCACGCCGAGAGACGCCCGTACGGGTCTCGTCGTAGCGTCGACCTCAACACGCTGCCTCCGCGGAGTCGTCGGAATCCCCATCCTTCGGGACGGGCAGGACATCGGAGCACATAGACTAGACCTCGGTGCGGGGATTCCTGCCGTGTCGTGACGCAGTGCTGCCGACCCGCCACAGACCGACCCCGACCGCCCCTCGAGCCTTAGGACGCCTGCCCCGCGATGATCACTGTCTCCAACCTCGAGGTCCGTGTGGGCGCCCGTCAGTTGCTCGCACCTGCTTCGTTCCGGGTCGGGCCGGGCGACAAGGTGGGTCTGGTCGGCCGGAACGGCGCCGGCAAGACCACGCTGACCAAGATCCTGGCCGGCGAGGGCCTGCCGGCGAGCGGCTCGGTCAACTCCTCCGGCGACATCGGCTATCTCCCGCAGGACCCGCGCACGGGCGACCTCGAAGTACTGGCACGGGATCGGATCCTGTCCGCCCGCGGTCTGGACGAGGTCGTCCGGCGGATGCGCAGCGCCGAGAAGTCGATGGCCAGCGCGGACGAGAAGACCCGCGCGAAGGGTATGCGGCGGTATGAGCGGGCCGAGGCGGATCTGCACGCCGCCGGGGGCTACGCGGCCGAGGCGGAGGCGGCCCGGATCGCGGCGAACCTCGGACTGCCGGACCGGGTGCTGGGGCAACCACTGAACACGCTGTCCGGTGGTCAGCGCCGCCGCGTCGAGCTGGCCCGGATCCTGTTCTCGCAGGCGGAGACGCTGCTGCTGGACGAGCCGACCAACCACCTCGATGCCGACTCGATCGTCTGGCTGCGCGACTTCCTCAAGTCGTACGGCGGTGGCGTGATCATGATCAGCCACGACGTGAACCTGCTCGAGGAGACCGTCACCCGGGTCTTCCACCTGGACGCGAACAGGGCCGAGATCGACGTCTACAACGTCGGCTGGAAGGCGTACCTGACCCAGCGGGAGACCGACGAGCGGCGCCGCAAGCGGGAGCGGGCGAACGCGGAGAAGAAGGCCGGCCAGCTGGTCGACCAGGCGAACAAGATGCGCGCCAAGGCGACCAAGGCGGCCGCGGCCCAGCAGATGTTGCGGCGGGCCGAGCGGCTGATGTCCGAGCTCGAGGGCGAGCGCAAGACCGATCGCGTCGCGAAGATCGCGTTCCCGACGCCGGCGCCGTGCGGCAAGACGCCGCTGATGGCCCGCGAACTGTCCAAGTCGTACGGCTCGCTGGAGATCTTCACCGACGTCGACCTGGCCATCGACCGGGGCTCGCGGGTCGTCGTACTCGGACTGAACGGTGCCGGGAAGACCACGCTGCTGCGGGTGCTGTCCGGGATCGAGAAGTCCGACACCGGCGACGTGATCGACGGGCACGGGCTCAAGCTCGGGTACTACGCGCAGGAGCACGAGACCCTGGACGTGAACCGGACCGTCCTGGAGAACATGAAGACCGCGGCGCCGGATCTCAACGAGACGCAGGCGCGGAGCGTGCTCGGTTCGTTCCTGTTCACCGGGGACGACGCGGACAAGCCGGCCCGGGTGTTGTCCGGTGGCGAGAAGACGCGGCTCGCGCTGGCGACCCTGGTGGTATCGGCGGCCAACGTGTTGCTGCTGGACGAGCCGACGAACAACCTGGATCCGGCTTCGCGGGCCGAGGTGCTGAACGCGATTCGCTCGTACACCGGTGCGATCGTGCTGGTGACCCACGACGAGGGCGCCGTCGAGGCGCTCGAGCCGGAGCGGGTCCTGCTGCTCCCGGACGGCGTCGAGGACCTCTGGTCCAACGACTACGCCGACCTGGTGTCGCTGGCCTGAGTGGGTTTCTCCACAGGTGATGTAGACCGCGTCGAAACGGGGTCCGTTTCGCGTATGTTCCTGGGCATGAAGGAACTCGGATTGCGGTTGACGGTGGACGGTCCGGTGGCGCGAGTCGTGCTGGACCGGCCGGAGGTGCGCAACGCACAGACTCCGGCGATGTGGCTGGCCTTGGCGGGCTTCGGTACGACGCTGCCACCCGAGGTCCGCGTGGTCGTCGTGTCGGGGGAGGGGCCGTCGTTCTCGGCCGGACTCGACCGGCGGCTCATCATGGGTGAGAACGCCGACGGCGAGGAGCCGCTGCTCACGCTCGGGGCCAAACCTGCTGCCGAGGTCCACGAGACGATCGCCGCGTTCCAGGCCGGCTTCTCCTGGCTGCGACGCCCGGAAATCGTCAGCATCGCCGCGGTGCAAGGGCATGCGGTCGGTGCAGGATTCCAGCTGGCGCTGGCCTGTGACCTGCGGGTCGTGACGCCGGACGCCCGGTTCAGCATGCGCGAACCGGCTCTTGGCTTGGTCCCGGATCTGGGCGGAACCCAACCGCTCGTCCAACTCGTCGGCTACTCCCGCGCACTCGAGATCTGTGCGACCTCACGGTGGGTCGAGGCGGATGAGGCTAAAGAGCTTGGTCTGGCGAACATCGTCGTACCGGCTGAGGAGTTGGCCGACACGGTGAAGGATCTGTCCGAGGCGTTGCTGGCGCCGCTGCCGGGGGCGATCCGGGAGACGAAGGCGCTGCTGCTGGGTGCCGCGGATCGCCCGTACGAGGAGCAGTTGAAGGCCGAGCGGGAGGCTCAGGAGCGTCGGTTGAAGGAGTTGCTGGCGAGCTTCGGGTGAGCTGATCGGCGAGCCAGCCGAGGAGGACGAGCAGCAAGACGGCGATCACGGAAACTACGAGTCGGACAAGCACGCTTCATCGTCGCCAGGCACTGCGCTCCCCGACAGTGGCAAGGATGCCGCTCTCCGATAGATTCTGGCCACTCATCCCACACCGGCACTACGCGCGCTGTGCGGGGTTGGCGGAACCGCGACGCTCGTGGCAAGAATGACTATGTCGGTAGATTCTGGTCATGCATCGTGTGGCTGTCGTTGTTGCCGATCGGGTGAAGACGTTGGAGCTCGCGATCCCCGGCCAGGTGTTCGGGACGGCGCACTCACAGGACAAGCCCGCCGGGGCGGTCTTCGGCGCCCCGCTCTACGAGGTGCTCATGTGTGGGGAGCGACCTGACCTCGTGGTGTGCGGCCGCGGCGGCGTGGAGCTGTTCCGGCTGACCGCGCCGCACGACCTGACGGAGGCCCTGACCGCCGACACAGTGGTCGTCCCGGGGACCCGTACGGACATCGTGCCGTCAGCTGAAGTGGTCGACGTCATTCGGCAGGCGCACGGCCGCGGCGCCAGGATCGCCTCGATCTGCTGCGGCGCTTACGTCCTGGCCGCCGCGGGGTTGCTCGACGGACGGCGAGCCACGACCCACTGGACCTCTGCCGGGGACTTCGCGCGGCGGTTCCCCCGGGTCGAGGTCGACCCGACCGTGCTGTTCGTCGATCACGGCGATGTGCTCACGTCGGCCGGGGCGGCGACCGGCCTCGACCTGTGCATCCACATGGTGCGCAACGACTTCGGGGCGGCGGTCGCTGCCGAAACCGCCCGCCATATCGTGATCCCGCCGCAGCGAGACGGGGACCAGGCGCAGTTCATCGTTCACCGGGAGCCCACCGCCGACAGTGGCTCGCTCGAGCCGACGATGCGCTGGCTGCGTGACCGCGTCGGCGAGCCGTTGACGCTGTCCGACATCGCCCAACACGCGGCCATCAGCCCGCGCACCCTCAACCGCCGCTTCCGGGAACAGACCGGGTTGACGCCCTTGCAATGGCTCCTGACACAGCGGGTGCGTCACGCCCAGGAGCTGCTGGAAACCACAGTGCTGTCGGTCGAGGACATCGCCAGACACTGTGGTTTCGGCACCGCGATCAATCTGCGCCAGCACTTCACGCGGCGGGTGCACATGTCCCCGCTGGCCTACCGCCGCGCCTTCCAGCCCCGCTGACGAGGACGCCTTGCTCCAGGTCGCCGCCGGCTGGCGGCCGCCGGCCTAGTGCCAGTTGCTGACGCGGACGTCGTTCGGAGCGGGCTCGCCCTTGCCGGTCTCGACGAGCCGCTTGAGGCTCATCAGGAAGGTCGCCCACTTGGTGCTGCAGTGGTACATGAACTCGACCGGTTCCTTCCAGCCCTCGTGCCGGAACAGGACGATCGTGTACTCGTCGGCCCGGAAGAGCTCGAAGCGGATCTTGGTGCCGATCCATTCCTCGGGGCCGCCGACGACCTCCCAGCGCACGAGTTCGCCCGGCTGTGCGTCCAGCACCAACATGTCGAACCCAGCCGGGTCAGGTGCGCCGGCGAAGCGGAACTCGGTCACTCCGCCGACCGCGCTGTCGCCGCGGGTGTCCTCGGTCCACCACCCCGCCAGCCCGTCGATCGTGGTCAACGCTGCGTAGACGTCCTCGGGCGACGCCGTGATTCCGACCCTGTGCAGGATGTCGTTCATGGTCTGTACCTCTTTCTGATTCGAGCGCCCGCAAGCGGGCAGGGGTGATCGCGTCGGCACATCCGTGTGCCGACGGTTGGTTGTTCGTTATCGGGTCAGCTCTGCCGACGCTGCTGGATCGCCTCGGCCATCCGCTTGATCCGCTGCAGCCGGCCGTCCCAGGCGTCCCGGACCGACGACAGTTGCGCGACCGCACGAGCAAGCTGTGCTTCGTCCACGGTGTACAGGCGTTCCCGCCCCGAGGGCGTGACGTGGACCAGGCCGACCTTCTCGAGTACGGCGAGGTGCTTGGCGACCGCCTGCCGCGTGACCGGCAACTGGTCGCTCAAGGTGGTCGCCGTACCACCGCTGTCGGCCAGGAGCAGGTCGAGCATCCGCCGCCGGGTTGGATCTCCCACCGCCGACCAGAGTTCGTCGTCGATGGTGTCGCTCATGGCGTCGACACCAGCCGGTCGACGTACGGGACGAGACGGGGGAGGAAGTAGTCCCAGCCGGTGACGTGATCGCGGTACTCCTCGTCGCTGCGGGCCGACTCGTCGAAGCCGATCTCGGAGAACCGCAGCACCGTGCCCGCTCCGGACGGGATCAGGTCGAACGTCACCAGCAGCGAGTTGGCCGCCGTCGCGACGTCGCCTTCGTCGTGCGTCCACCGGAAGGAGAACCGCCTGGGCGGATCCGCCTCGACCACCGTGAGCGGGACGACCTTCGCCTCGCCGAACGAGACGGTGCCGGTGGCACCCGCCGTCGGCTCCAACTCCGCGTCGTCCGGCCACCACTCGCGCAGGTGCTCCGGCGTGCTGATGACCTCGTAGACCACCTCAGGCGCGGCGTCGATCTTGATCTCCCGGTCGATGCTCCGCTGTCCCATCCCAGATCTCCTGTCATCCGCAACCTTTGGTTGCATATGACAGTACGGCAGTCCCGCCCGATATGCAACCATTGGTTGCTCAACACTGGTGCTGGGAAGTTCGGAACGAGGCACAGTGTTGTCAACGTTGACGCGAAAGAGCTGGGGAGGAACCGGATGTCAGGCATGAGGCCGATGGGCGGCGGCATGGGCATGGGCGCCTATGGCTGGCGCCGGCAGGACGCGTCCGTCGCCGGGCAGAAGCTGGCGAAGGGCACGTTGCGCCGCATCGTCCGGTTCGCCAAACCGTTCCGGTGGCACATCACCCTGTTCCTGCTGCTGGTGATCGTCTCGGCCTTCCTCGTGATCGCCTCGCCACTGCTGTTCAAGAAGATCGTCGACGACGGCATCATGAAGAAGAACGGCGATCTGGTGACCGCGCTGGCCCTGGTGGTCGCCCTGCTCGCGGTGATCGAGGCCGCACTCGGCCTGATGCAGCGCTGGTTCTCGGCCCGGATCGGAGAAGGGCTGATCTTCGACCTGCGGACCAAGGTGTTCGAGCACGTTCAGCAGATGCCGGTCGCGTTCTTCACCCGGACCCAGACCGGCGCCCTGGTGTCCCGGCTGAACAACGACGTGATCGGTGCGCAGCAGGCGTTCACCTCGACCCTGTCCGGCGTGGTGTCGAACATCATCAGCCTGATTCTCGTGGTCGGTGCCATGCTCCTGCTGAGCTGGCAGTTGACGTTGGTGGCGATCCTGCTCCTGCCGGTGTTCCTGATTCCGGCGCGCATCCTGGGCCGCCGGCTAGCCGCGTTGACGCGGGAGCAGATGCAGCTCAACGCCGACATGTCGACCGCGATGACCGAGCGGTTCAGTGTCGGGGGAGCGCTGCTGGTGACGCTGTTCGGCAAGCCCGAGGTGGAGAACGAGGGCTTCGGTGAGCGGGCCGGACGGGTACGCGACCTCGGCATCCGGATCGCGATGCTCGGCCGGGTGTTCTTCACCGCACTGACCCTGGTCGCCGCGCTGGCAACGGCGCTCGTGTACGGCGTGGGCGGCAACCTGGCCGTCGAGGAGGTGCTGACCGTCGGGACGCTGCTGGCCTTGGTCGCGCTGCTCGGCCGGCTCTACGGTCCACTGACCGCGCTGTCGAATGTGCGGGTCGATGTGATGACCGCGCTGGTGTCGTTCGAGCGGGTCTTCGAGGTGCTTGACCTGGAGCCGATGATCAAGGACGCGCCCGAGGCCCAGCCGGCGCCGGACGATGCCGCGAGTGTCGAGTTCGACCACGTGGCGTTCGCCTACCCGACTGCCGACCAGGTGTCGCTGGCGAGCCTGGAGTCCGTGGCGGTGCTGGACAAGCGAGTGTCCTCGCAGGTGCTCGAGGACATCAGTTTCGTCGTCCGCCCCGGTCAGATGGTTGCCCTGGTCGGGCCGTCCGGCGCGGGCAAGACCACCATCACCAACTTGGTCGCCAGGCTCTACGACGTCACCGGTGGTGCGGTCCGGATCGGCGGGAGCGACGTTCGCGACGTGACGTTGCGGTCGCTGCACGACGCAATCGGGTACGTGACCCAGGACGCGCACATGTTCCACGATTCGATCCGGGCGAATCTCGCCTACGCGAAGCCGGAGGCCGGCGACGACGAGATGATCGAGGCGCTCAAGTCCGCGCAGATCTGGGAGCTGGTGTCGTCCCTGCCCGACGGTCTCGACACGGTGGTCGGTGATCGCGGTCACCGCTTGTCCGGCGGTGAACGCCAGCGGCTCGCGATCGCCCGGTTGTTGCTGAAGGCGCCGCGCATCGTCGTACTGGACGAAGCCACCGCGCATCTCGACTCGGAGTCGGAGGTCGCCGTACAGCGGGCGCTGGACACGGCGCTGGAGGGGCGTACGTCGTTGGTGATCGCGCACCGGTTGTCCACGGTCCGCAACGCCGATCTGATCCTGGTCGTTGACCACGGCAACATCGTCGAACGCGGCACGCACGAGCAGCTGCTGGCCCGTAACGGTGAGTACGCGGACCTGTACCACACCCAGTTCACCGAGTCGGGTACTGCCGCAGGCGTCTAGGGGTACTTTGGTCGTGATGCATCAGGGGAGGGAACCATGATCAAGCTGGCCTTGGTCCTCGCCGCCGGCTTCGCGGGCTACAAGCTCGCCTACCACTCCGAGGACGGCCGCCACTACGGCAAGGTGGGCGACAACACCCTGCGAACCAGCCTCTCGCTGCTGATCGCCTCCCTCGTCGCAGGCGTCACCTACGCCGCACTGCTCTCGCACTAGCCGCTCAGGAAGCGGACGCCTTCTGCGGGTCGTGCTCCAGCAGGTGCAGGACCGGTACGCCGAGGTGGCGGCGAGCGGAGTTGGTCCAGTCGAGGTGGAAGAACTCGGCCACCACGTGCGGTCGGGTGAGGATGATGACCTCCTGGCCGTCGACCATGTCGACGGTGGCTATCAGGGCGTCGATCGGCCGGTCGTGGGAGATCCCTCCCTCAGCGTTCTGGCCGAGGTCGCGCAGCCGTTGGACGCTTCGCCCGGTGCAGCCCTTCGCCTCGGTGTCGATCGCCTTCTGCGCCTCGGCGAGGTCCTGGCGCTGGGTGGCCAGCCCCGGTCCGTAGAGGTCGGCGGTGCCGAGCGCGCTGATGGATGCCTCCACTCCGGCCTCGGCGTTGTGGCACGGCACGAGCACGTGGTACGTGACCGGCTCGGGCATGTCCTGGTGCAGTTCGACGACGCGCTTCGCGTCGGGCTCGTTCAGTTCCTGTTCGACGAGCAGGACGACGTCGTACATGTCGCAACCTCCGGTTCGTACCAGTCGGTATATCCCCATGATGCCCCCACCGGCCCCGGTTGGCGCCCTCCTGAGAACTCGGTTCGGTGAACTCTTCGCATCAATAGTTGACGTATCCACACAAGGTGCGAGTCAAACGGGTTGATGATTACTGATTGCGGTCGAGCCGGCGGTGTCCGTAGGTGCGCAGAGCCCGGAGCAGGTCGATCTCGCGGAACGCCGGCCAGTAGAGGTCACAGAACGCGATGTCCGACCGCGTCGTCTGCCAGAGCAGGAAGTCCGACATCCGCAGCTCACCACTGGTCCTGATGACCAGCTCCGGATCAGGCAGGTCCGGCAGGTACAGATGCTGCCGGATGTCGTCCTCGCTCAGCCCTGCCGCGACGTCCGCCAGCGACTGCCCCGACATGGCCGCCTCGTCCAGCATTCCGCGGACGGCGTCCACGACCTCGCCGCGCCCGCTGTACCCGATCGCGATGGTCAGATCGCCCGCATCTGCTCGATCCCGGGTTGCCTCGACAGCGTCCTTCAGTGCATTGGCCGTTGACGAGGGCAACAGATCCAGCTGCCCGGCGACATGCAGTCGCCAGCGGTGATCGCGTCGTACCTGGTCGGCGAGCACCGTTTCCGTGAGCTGCATCAGGTAGTCGACCTCGGCCGAGTCACGCCGCCGCATGTTGTCCGCCGACGCCACCCACGCCGTGACACATCGGATCCCGACGTCACCGCACCAGCCCAGGAACTGATCCAGGTGCTCGGCACCGAACCGGTGTCCCACGCGTACGTCGTCGTACCCGGCCTGCCGGGCCCACCGCCGGTTGCCGTCCATCACGATCGCGACGTGCTGCGGCATCGGCAGTCCGGCCAACTGCCGCCGCAGTACCCCGGTGTAGAGCCGGTAGAGCGGCCGCATCAGCTCGTGGCGCTGGTGAGTACGTCGGCCAGGTCGAACTTCACCGGTTCCTCGAGCTGCTCGTAGGTGCATGACTCCGGCGTACGGTCAGGACGCCAGCGGACGAACTGCGCGGTGTGCCGGAACCGGATGCCCTCCATGTGGTCGTAGCGGACCTCGACCACCAACTCGGGCCGCAGCGGCGTGAACGACAGGTCCTTGCCCGCCTGCCACCGGCTGCCTTCCGCGTTGCGCGGCGTACGCACGCCCTCCTCCTGCTTCGCCCACGCCCACGGGTGGTCGTCGAAGGTGGTGACGAGCGGCTGCATGTCCTGGAAGAGCTCCTTGCGCCGTTCAAGCGGGAAGGCGCCGATCACGCCGACGCTGGCCAGCGTGCCTTCCTCGTTGTAGAGCCCGAGCAGGAGTGAGCCGATCCGGTCCGGCCCGCTCTTGTGCACGCGGTAGCCGGCGACGACGCAGTCTGCGGTGCGCTCCGGCTTCACCTTGAACATGACCCGCTTGTCCGGCTGGTAGATGCCGTCGAGCGGTTTCGCGATCAGCCCGTCGAGGCCGGCGCCTTCGAACTGCTCGAACCACTGCCCGGCGGTCGCGTGGTCGGTCGTCGCGGGAGTGAGGTGGATCGGCGCCTGCACGTCGGCGAGGGCTTCGATCAGGGCGGTACGACGTTCGCTGAACGGGCGCTCCGTGTAGTCGTCGTCGCCGAGGGCCAGCAGGTCGAACGCGACGAACCGGGCCGGCGTCTTCTCCGACAGCATGTTCACCCGGCTCGCGGCGGGGTGGATCCGCTGCTGCAGCACCTCGAAGTCGAGCCGGTCGCCGGACTCGCCGATGACGATGATCTCGCCGTCGATCGCGCAGCGCTCGGGCAGGTTCGCCTTCACCGCCTCGACCAGTTCCGGGAAGTACCGGGTCATCGGCTTCTCGTTCCGGCTGCCGATCTCCACCTCGTCCCCGTCCCGGAAGATGATGGAGCGGAATCCGTCCCACTTCGGCTCGTAGCTCAGCTCGCCGCGCGGGATCTCCTTGACGGGTTTGGCCAGCATGGGCTTCACCGGCGGCATGATCGGCAGTCGCATCCCGTCATTCTCACCCACCGACCGGCCGTCGACCAGGACCGCAACCCGCCACCCCGGGACCCAGTGGACAGTGGCCCGGCGTGGCGCTGACAATGCGGAGATGACATCGGTGCCGGTGCAGGGGGCGCGTCCGTCGGACGCCGAACGCGACCGGGCGCTGGCGATCCTGCGGGACGGCGCCGGATCGGGCCGGTTGTCACACGACACCTTCATCCGGCGGATGACCTTCGTCCTGCGGGCGCAGAGCCGGGGTGAGCTCGCCGCCGCGACCCGCGATCTGCCCCGGCCCGAACCGCGGGTGGCCGGTTGGTTCCGCGAGATCCTGGCCCGGATGCCGCGGATCGCCGTCGTACCGCCACCGGTGCAGCTGCCCGGTCTCGCGCTCCCGCCGGACGGCTCACCGACGGTCCGGATCGGTCGTGGCCCGGGTGCGACGCTGCGGATGGCTGATGTCTCCGTGTCCCGGTTTCACGCCGAGCTGCGGCATGTCGGCGACGGCTGGATGCTGCGAGACCTCGGGTCGATGAACGGCACCTTCCTGAACGGCCTGCGCATCACCACCCCGGTCCGCGTCCGCGCCGGCGACCACGTCCGCTTCGGTGCCGTCGCCTACCTGCTCACCTGGGCCGACCAATAGTTGCATCCTGTACTTGGGTACAGGTTTACCGTCGGACTATGAGTACGACGAACTGGGCTCCGGAAGCCTGCATCCTGCCGACCGTCGAGCAGCCGCTGCGTGTGGCGGAGTTCGACGCGCTGTTCGCAGCGCACCTGAAGAGCGTCACCCGCGTCGATCCGACCACACTCGACCTGACCCTCGCAGCCGAGGCAGAGGCAATCACGGCCGACCTGACAGCCCGCGAGACCGAGTGCTGCTCCTTCTTCCACTTCGAGCTCACACCGATGGACGACGACCGAGTGCGGCTCCGCATCAGCGTGCCTCCCGCGCATTCCGCCGTACTGGATGCACTGAGCGCCCGAGCGGACCATGGCTGACCGCCTGCGCTCCGGCCAGGTCGCGGCCGCCGCGGGCGTCAACCTCCAGACTCTCCGGTACTACGAACGCCGCGGCCTGATCGAGGAGCCGGACCGAAGCCTCGGCGGGCATCGGCTCTATCCGGAGGAGGCGGTGACCACGTTGCGCGTGATCAAGGCCGCCCAGCGCCTTGGCTTCACGCTCACCGAGGTGTCGAACCTGCTGGACGCCGCCAGGCATCGCCACGGGGTCGGCGAGGGAGCCGGAATGCAAGCGCGCGCCCGCGAGAAGCTGGCGGATGTGGAAGCCAAGATCGCTGACCTGACCGTGATTGCCGAGAGTCTGCGCGCCGGTATCGCCGCCGGCTGCGATGACCTCGAGGCCTGCGCCGGCGACCCGGAGTGCCCGCTGCCGTTTACCGATCTGGCCGGTCGCCTGTGACGGTGCTGCGTTCGGTGCTGCTGTTCGTGTTGGCGGCATTGGCGGAGATCGGTGGTGCCTGGTTGGTGTGGCAGGGTTGGCGGGAGCATCGGGGGATCTGGTGGATCGCGGGCGGTGTGATCGCGCTCGGGGCCTACGGCTTCGTCGCGACCTTCCAGCCGGACCCGAACTTCGGCCGGATCCTGGCCGCGTACGGCGGGATCTTCGTGGCCGGCTCGCTCGCCTGGGGCATGCTCGTCGACAAGTTCCGTCCGGACCGTTGGGACTTCCTCGGCGCCGCCATCTGTCTCGTCGGCGTCGCCGTGATCATGTACGCGCCCAGGGACTAGCCAGGGTCGAGCACCGTCGGATGCGCGTCCGGGTGCGCGCTCCACCAGGGCCGGACCGACGCATTGTCGATGAGGGTCTGGCGATACACATCCACAAAGGTTTGATGGATGACGTCGACTCCACAAAGGTTTGATGGATGACGTCGACGACTTCCTGTCCGACGTTGTCGACCCGCCACCGCAGTGCGCGCCGCCAGACGAGCGCAGAACCCGGGTAGTCAGTACGGGTTCGTCGGCTGGGAGGGCTTCCCGGTCCAGGTGCGGGCGACCTCTAGCACCGGGCGCCCGATCACCTTCCGCGCGACTGGACTGCCGCCCGGTCTCTCGATCAGCTCGGCAGGCGTCATTACGGGTACGCCGAGCACCCGCGGCTCGTATCAGGTCACGGTGACTGCGACTGACAGCGGCGGGCGTCAGGAAGCACCACCTTCGGCTACACGATCTGGTAGCAGTCGCGGCCGGGCCCCGGATCGACCCACCAGGCGATCCGGGGCCAACTGCCTGCACCGCTCAGCGATCGGCGATGATGCGGCCGCCGTCGAGGAAGTGGTCGAACGACCCGTGGGCCGTCGTCCCGTCCTTGGCCGGGATGACCTCCTTGGAGTACTGCGCGATGTACACGCGCCGGTTCCGGTCGGTGAGGTTGGGCCCGCTGCGGTGGATGACGACGCTGGAGAAGACCACGATTGAGCCCGCCGACGCGGTCATCGGGATGCCGGGATCGGAGCCGAAGTAGCAGACCATGTCGTTGAGCTCGGGGTCCCGGATGTGCTTGATGTACGACCTGATGCCGGACCGCGAGTACGGGAGCAGGTAGACCGAGCCGTTCTCCTCGGTGACGTCGTCGAGGGCGATCCAGCAAGTCAGGTAGGGCTCGTGGTCCTCGTGGACGTAGCCGGAGTCCTGGTGCCAGGCGAACGCCGTGTCCGGGTCGCCGGCCTTGATGACGTACTGCTCCCAGAACAAGTACGCGTCGTCGCCCAGCGTCGCCCGGCAGATCTCGGCCATCGTGTCACTGAACAGGAACTGCCGCAGTTCGGGCCGGTCCTGGTAGATCATGCTGCTGAAGTACCGCTTGCCCCGGTGGTTGATGCCGAGCATGTCGGTGCCGGCCGCGTCCATCGCGGCGTCGAGCTTGTCGATCGAGTACTGCGCTCCGCCGCGCAGCAGCTCGAGCTGCTCGTCGGTGAGCACTCGGTTCAGAACGAAGTAGCCCTCGTCGCGGAACTGGTCCAGGTGCGCGCGCGTGACCAGGTTGGTGGTCGATGTCATCGTGCGGTCCTCCGGTCGATCGGCTTGTCCCTTCCACCGAAACGCTAGGGCGGCAGCCACGGGCAGAGAATGTCTCCGCGCGACCCGGACATGAACGTTTTGGCGGTCCGCTGGGTACTGTCACCGGCATGGGTGAGCGGACGGTCGTAGCGATGGCCGACGGGCCGGTGACGAGGCTCGGTCAGCTGGTGCTCGCGGGCGAGGTGCTCGACGACGAGCCGATCATGTCGTCGACGCTGCGGGTGATGGACGCGTACGTGCTGTCGGTACTGATCGACGGTGAGGGCAACTATCGCGACGCCGACGGGCGGGAAGAGCGGATCACGCCGGGCGCGCACACGATCGTGCCACCCGGCTTCCCACACACGTACGGCACCGATCCGGGGGAGCGGTGGACCGAGCTGTTCGTCGTCTTCACCGGACCGCTGTTCGACTCGCTCGCCCACCTGGCCGATCCCGGCCCGCGGTACCCGGTGCCGCTGCCTTCCATCGAGGCACTCCGCACCGTACTGCGTTCGCCGCCGCGGACTCGCCGGGTCGCCGAGCATCAGTTGCTGGCGCTGGCCGACTGGCTGATCGACACCGACGACACCGCGGACAATCCCGAGGTGAGCATGGAGATTGTGGACGCGATGAGCCGACTGGCCGACGACCTCACCGCGAGCACGGACCTGGCTGCCGTGGCCGCCGACTCGGGGCTGAGCTACGACACGTTCCGGCGCCGGTTCGCGGCGGAGGTCGGCCAGACCCCGGCCGCGTTCCGGAGCGTACGTCGGCTGCAGGCGGCGGCCACGCTGCTGCGGCTGACTGACCTGACCCACCGGGAGATCGCGCGGACTCTCGGATTCGCCGACGAGTTCCACCTGTCGCGCCGGTTCCGCGCCTACTTCGGCGTAGCGCCGCGCGACTACCGCCGGTCCTGAGATCCTCCTGGTTCAGGTGAGCTGCCGGGCGCCCGGGCGGGGGATGGCCGCCAGCAGTTTGCGTGTGTAGGGGTCCTTGGCCTCGCCGATGACATCGAGCGTCGCGCCCCGCTCCACCATCACGCCCTGGTTGAGCACCATCACCTCGCCGGCGAGCAGCCGCGCGCTGAGCAAGTCGTGGGTGATGTACAGCATGGCGATGCCGCGGTCGCGGACCAGTTGGTCGAGCAGCGCGATGATCTCGGCGCGGATGGACACGTCAAGCATCGAGATCGGCTCGTCGGCGATGAGCACCTCGGGCTCGGGGGCCAGCGCCCGCGCGATGACCACGCGCTGACGCTGTCCGCCGGACAGCTGGTGCGGCAGCTTGTCCAGGTACTGCTCGGCGGGGCTCATCCCGACGGTCTCGAGCAGTTCGGCAGCCCGTGCCCGGGCCTGGGCGCGGTCCAGATCGACGTGGTTCTGCAGCGGTCGGCTGAGCGCGTACGCCACAGTCCGGGTCGGGTTGAGGGCGGCGAACGGGTCCTGGAAGACCAGCTGGACGTGCCGCCGGTACTTCCGCAGCGCCCGGCGTCGCAGGTGGTCGACCGGCGCGTCCTTGAACCGGACCGATCCGGATGTCGGACGCTCTACGCCGGTGAGGATGCGAGCGATGGTGGTCTTGCCGGAACCGCTCTGGCCGACCAGTGCGGTGACGTGACCTGGTCGGAGCGCGAACGACACGTCGTCCACCGCCTTGGTCACCGTCGTGCTCAGTCCGCGCCTGGTCTTGTAGATCTTGCTGACGCCGTCCACCACGAGCACCGGCTCCGCATCGATCCGCATTGACGGACCGGCGGCGAACACCTGGTCGCGGTGACGCAGCTCCGCCGCCTTCTCCAGCACGGCCCGGGCATCGCCGGTCTGCTCGACGAGCAGGCACCGGACCTGGCCGAGCTCCGCGGGGAGTAGCTCGGGGTGCACGGTCCGGCAGGTGTCCACCGCCACCGGGCAGCGCGGCTGGAACAGGCAACCGCCGTGCGACTGCGACAGGTCCGGTGGCCGGCCCGGGATGAACTCGACCTTGACGACCTCGTCCCGCGGGTCGGCGTACGAGCCGAGCAGGCCGGCACTGTACGGGTGCAGGTGGCCCGTGACCATCTGCGCGGCCGGCTGGTCCTCGACGATCTCCCCGGCGTACATCACCATCACCCGGTCGGCCAGCTCCATCACCGTGCCGAGGTCGTGGCTGATGAACAGCACGGCGAACCCGAGCCGTGCCTGCAACTCGCGCAGCCGGTCGAGGATGTCGCGTTGCACCACGACGTCCAGCCCGGTGGTCGGTTCGTCGAGCAGGACGAACCGCGGCTCGAGGGCCAGCGCCAGGGCGAGCGCTACCCGCTGCTTCATACCGCCCGAGAGCTCGTGCGCGAACCGGCCCAGTACCGAGCGGTCGAGCGACACCATCTCGAGCAGCTCGGCGGCGCGTGCGTCGACGTCCAGGTCGTTGCCCAGGGCATCGGGATGGGCCTCGAACGTGTCGGCGAACTGGCGCCGGACGGTGATCACCGGGTTGAGCGAGTTCATACTCGACTGGAAGACGGTGGACAGGTCGACCCAGCGCAGCGACCGCAGCTCGTCCTCGGTCGTCGTCGTCACGTCCCGCCCGTCGAACCTGATCGTCCCGCCGGTGATCGCGGCCGGCTTGTCCAGCAGCCGCAGTACGGCGGTGCCGAGCGTCGACTTACCGCAGCCGGACTCGCCGAGCAGGCCGACGAACTCGCCGTCGTGCACGTCGAAGCTGACCTGGTTCACCGCCCGGACGGCGGCGGAGTCGCGCGGGCTGTACGTGACACTCAGGTCGCGGACCTCGAGCAGCGCCATATCAGTCCTCCCTCAGATGCGGGTTGCTCAGTGCGTCGATGCCGAAGTTGATCAGCGTGAACGAGGTGATCAGCAACGCGAGCACGAGCCCGGGAGCCACCAGCCAGGCCCACTGGCCGGTGGTCAGCGCTCCGCCGAGGCTGGCCTGGTTGAGCATGGTGCCCCAACTGGTGGTCTGTGGGTCGCCCAGGCCGAGGAAGGCCAGTCCCGCCTCCGCGCCGATCGCGCCGAGCGCGGCGCCCATGAAGCCGACGACGATCAGCGAGATCATGTTCGGCACGATCTCGAAGGCGATGATCCGCGCCGTACTGTCGCCGGCGAACTTCGCCGCGGTGATGTAGTCCCTGGTCCGCAATGTGATGATCTGCGCGCGTTTGATCCGGGCGCCGAACGCCCACCCGGTCACGGTGATCACGATGATGATCAGCCCGAGGCCCTTCACCGGCGCGTACCCGGCCAGCACGATCATCAGCGGCAGCACCGGGATCACCAAGGCGAGGTTGATGAAGAACGACAGCACCTCGTCGACCACGCCCTGCAGGTAGCCCGCGGTGAGGCCGACGGCCACCGCGATCACCGTGGTCAGGAGGCCGGCCACCAGCCCGACCACGAGCGAGGTGCGAGCGCCGTACACGAGCTGGGAGAACACGTCCTCACCACGTGCGGTGGTTCCCAGCCAGTGCGCGGCCGACGGCCCACTGGACCCCGCGAACTCGTCGACCCGCGGTCCGTACGGCGCGATCACCGGAGCGAGTACGGCGACCACGATGAACGCCGCCAGCATCAGCATGCCCACCCGGCACTTGCCGTTGCGCCACAGGATGACGAACCAGCCGGGAAGCCTGCTGGACCTACCGGCGGCCAGTGCGGTGACCCGCACACCCTCGGTGTCGATGTTCGCCGATGTCGCGGTCATGGGGCCTCCCGGCCTGGACTGAGGAGTGGAGGGAGCGAAGCGACTGGAGCGACGAGGGAAGGCCGGGAGTCAAAGCCCCATGACCCCCGCGCCGGAGGCGCGGCATTCAACACAGTCATACTGCCTCCGACCGTCGGACTCGGGGATCCAGGAACCCGTACGTCACGTCGGCGAGGAAGTTCGCGATCAGGACGCCGACCGTGGTGAACAGGAACAACGCCTGCATCAGCGGGTAGTCCTTGTTCGATACCGCCTCCAGGAGCAGCCGGCCGAGCCCGGGGTAGTTGAAGATGGTCTCGACCAGAACGGTGCCGCCGAGCAGCCCGCCGAGCGCGATCGCGAAGCCGGTGACGTTCGGCAGGATGGCGATCCGCGCGCCGTAGGTCAGCGCGATCCGGCGCCGCGGCAGACCCCTGGCCCGGGCCAGCCGGGCGTAGTCCTCGCCGAGCGTCTGGACCATGTTGTTGCGCATGCCGATGATCCAGCCGACCGGTCCGGTGATGAGCAGGGCCACCGCCGGCAGCACGCTGTGCTGGAACGCGTCGGAGAAGAACAGCCACGACCAGCCCGGACTGCTGCCACCGCCGTACCCGCCACCTTCGGGGAACCAGTTCAGCGTGATGGCGAACACGAAGATCAGCAGCAGCGCGATCCAGAAGAACGGCAGCGTGCCGAGGAACGTCGACCCGAGCGTGACCACCGAGTCGACCTGTGAGTTCCGCCGGTACGCCGCCCAGGCACCCAGCAGCGTCCCGGCCACGAAGGACACCAGCTGGGTGACGCCGACGAGTACCAGCGTCCACGGCAGCGCGGTGCTGATCATGTCGGTCACCGTGTACGGGTAGTACGAGTACGACACCCCGAACTCCCCACGGCAGATCGCGCCGAGATAGTCCCAGTACTGCGACAGCAGGTTCCCGTCCTGCGTGCCGAGCATCTTCCGGATGGCCGCCAGTTGCACCGGGTTGACCGCCTGCGTGTTGCCCTGCAGCCGCGCCAGCAGCGCCTGCGCGGGATCACCCGGCTGCAGCCGCGGGATCAGGAAGTTCAGCGTCACCGCCGCCCACAAGGTGGCGACGAAGAAGCCGACCCGCCGGACGAAGTACAGCATCGGTCAGCTCCCGGCCGGGACGAGGTGCGTCAGCACGACCAGTCCGTTGCCGCCGTCGGCGTACGGGTCCTTCTCGTTCGGCCAGCCCTTGGCCTTGGTGGTGTCGTACTGGAACCACTTGGCGCCGTACCAGATCGGGATCATCGGCACCTGGTTCATCATGATGTCGACGAGTCCGGCGACGGCCTCCTTCTGGGCCTTGTCGTCCGGCGAGACCTGCAGCGTACCGAGCAGCTCGTCGGTCTTCGGGTCCTGCCAGCGGATCTCGTTGCTGGCCGCCTTCTTGCCGATCGGCGCGGTCCGGGCGCTGTTCAGCGGATCGGCGAAGTTGGCGTACATGTTGCAACCGCCGCCGTGGACGCCGAAGATCATGTCGTAGTTGCCGGTGGCCCGGTCCTGGTTGTGTGCGTCCGGCGTCGGCGTCTCCTTGTCGACGGCGAAGCCGAGTGCCTTCAGGTTCTTGATCAGGATGTCGGCGGCCGCCGCCCAGTCGACGTACGAGCCGGGGACCTTGAAGGCGAACGAGATCGGCTTGCCGTCCTTGCCGAGCCTGCGGCCCTTGCCGTCCTTGGCGTAGCCGGCATCGGTCAGCGCCTTGTCGGCCGCGGCGGCGTCGTACCCGATCCGGCCTTCGTCCGCGATACCCGACGGCAGCCAGTCCTTCTGGCCCGGTACCACCAGTCCGCTCTGGCTGGCCTGTGTCACGTACCCGAGTTGGGCCTTGTCGATCACCTGCTGGTCGTCGAACGCCGTGGTCAGCGCCTTGCGGAACGCGACGTCGTCGAACGGAGCCTTGGTCAGGTTCATGTAGACGCTGATGACGCCACCAGGCGCGTACCAGTAGTGGTGGTGCTCGGGGTCGCGGTCGACGTACGCCTTCTTGATGTCCTGCACGAACATCCCGTTGGTGTCGTACTCGCCGCGGCTCATCTTGAGCTGCTCGACCTGCCCGCCGGCATCGGCCTTGTTGAACCGGATCTCGTTCACCTTGATCTTGTCGGCCTGCCAGTAGTCCGGGTTGCGCTCGACGACCAACTGGCGCGGGTTGAACGCCTTCAGTTTCATCGGGCCGGTGCCCACCGGAGCGGTCGCGTTCACGAACGTGGTCGGATCGGCGACCTTCGACCAGATGTGCTCCGGCACGATCTTGACGCCGCTCACCTGGGTGAACACCGAGGCACCGGGCTGCTTGAAGGAGAAGGTGACCTTGTTGTCACCGGTCGCCTTGACCGACGACAGGAACGCCCACACGCCCTGGACGTCCAGGACGTCGTACTTCTTGAGCATGGTGAACGTGAACTCGACGTCGGCCGCGGTGAACGGCTTGCCGTCGTTCCACTTGACTCCGCCGCGGAGCTCGTACACCAGCGTCTTGGGATCGGACCACTGGAACGACGTGGCCAGCCACGGCAACGGCTTGCAGCTGTAGGTCTCGACGAACATCAGGCTCTCGTAGATGTAGTCGGTCGCGCTGAGCTTGGTGGCGTCGAGGTACGGGTTGTAGTTGGGCTTCGGCGTGGTGCCGCCACCGAAGTCGCCGTAGTTGAGGAAGTCGATCATCCCGCCGCCGCCGGATGATGTCTGGGCACCCTCGGTGCCGGTGCATCCGGCGAGCAGCAGCGCCACACTCGCCACTACCGCTGTCAGTGTCCTGGGCCGTGGTCGTCTCGTCATACGGGGTCCTCCTCAGGGCGGGTCCGGCCGCGGCCGGACATTGGCGGTTCCCCCCGATCGATCCCCCCGGCTTCGACCCCCCTCAGGTCAGCAGGATCAGGGCGAACCCCCGCAGCCGCAGGAGCCGCGCAGGACCAGCTCGGTGGGCAGGACGATGTCGCCGGCCGGCTGGCCGAGCGGGTCGGTCAGCAGCCGGGCTGCGGTCGCGGCCAGCTCGCGGATCGGCTGCCGGATCGTCGTCAGCGCCGGCCGCACCAGGGCCGCCATCGGCATGTCGTCGAAGCCGGTGATCGCGACGTCCTGCGGCACCCGCAGCCCTCGGCCGAGTGCGCTCAGCAGCAGGCCGAGCGCCGTCTCGTCGTTCGCGCAGACCACGGCGTCGGGGCGGTCGCCGCTGTCGAGCAGGTACTCCGCCGCGATGGCGCCGTCGGACTGCTGCAGCCCGACCCGGACCGGCTCGGCCGGCGGCTTACGGCGGGCCGACTTGTGCGCGGCGAGGAACGCCTGCCAGCGTGCGGTCACGTCGGGCGAACCGTCCGGCGTGCCGACGAAGGCCAGCCGGCGGTAGCCGTGGTCGACCAGCAGGTGCCGGGTGAGTGCCTTCATGTTGTCGTTGGCAACGCTGACCGAAGCCTGCGCGGGCCCGGACTCGCTGGCCATCACCACGACGCGGATCTGGTCGGCCACCTTGGCGATCGCCTCGGTCGACACCGTGCCGCCGTGGATCGCCATCCCGTCCACCCGGTCGGCCAGGTCGATCACGGTGGCGTCGGTGTCGGCGCGCGAGTGCGAGGCCAGCACCAGCACGCTGTCGCCGGTCTCCAGCGCCTCGGCCTCGAAGCCCTGGATCAGCTCGGAGAAGTACGGCCCGGACAGGCCCGGGAACACCAGGCCGAGGGCGCCGTGCCGACGCTCGGCCAGCGCACGCCCGAAGTGGCTGGGCTTGTAACCGTGTTCCTCGATCACCCGCAACACCCGGTCGCGGAGCTCGGGGGACACCGGGACAGTGCCGCGCGTGACCCGCGACACGGTCGCCGGGGAGACGCCGGCCATCTCGGCGACCCGGCGTACGTTCACACGGCTGTTGCCCATCGGCTGAACTCCCGATACGGTTGAAACCGGTTTCATGAGACCGGTTTCACGACCATAACCACGACCGCCCCGGTAGGCAACATCTCGGCGCGGCGGCCCGGAACTCTCCAGACCGGCGAGGACGTGACTGTGACGACACCTGCGAAGCCCCGATCGATACGACTGGAACGGCGCCGGATCCTGGTGGACGGCGTACCGAGGATCCTGATGGCCGGCGAGGTGCACTACTTCCGGCTGCACCGCGAGGACGTGGCCGACCGGCTCGACAAGCTGGCCGCTGCCGGCTGTGACGTGGTGGCCAGCTACATGCCGTGGATCGTGCACGAGACCGCGTCCGGTGACGTCGACCTCACCGGCGCCACGAGTGAGTATCGCGACCTGACCGGGTTCCTCGACCTGGCCGCAGAGCGGGACCTGCTGGTCGTCGCCCGCCCCGGCCCGTTCGTGATGGCCGAGCTGAAAAACGAGGGCGTACCGTTCCGGATCTACCGCGACCATCCGGACGCCGTACCGCTGGGATGGGACGGCAAGCCGGCCAGCTCGGCCACCCTGGACTACCTCGAACCCGGGTATCTCGCGGAGGCCGAGCGGTGGTACGCCGCGATCATGCCGGTGCTGGCCGAACGCCTGGCCACTGTGGGCGGACCGGTAGCCGCGGTTCAGCTGGACAACGAGGTCGGCATGCTCTCGTGGGTCACGAACACCCCGGAGCTGACAGACCGTACGCTGGCCGACCTCGCCGGCTGGGCCGAACGGACCTGGGGTCGCAAGGGCAGCATCGACCGGTACGGCGCGGACCCGGACGACACCGAGCGTTGGGCGGAGTGGTGGCGCGCCGGAGGCACCGACGCCGGCACAGAGGTACAACAACTCGCGCTGCACCACGACCTCGGCGCGCACCACCGCGACCGTTATGCGCGATACCTGTTGCGGCTGCGCGATGTCGCCGTGCAGCACGGTGTCGACGGCGTACCGTTCCTGGTCAACCTGCACGGCACGTACGCCGGCCGCGGGCGGACGTTCCCGATCGGCATCAGCCAGCTCTCGAAGGCGTACGCCGGGGTGCCGCAGATGACGTCCGGCTCCGACCACTACATGCGCGACCTGACGGTCGAGAACCTGCCGGACCTGTATGTGATGAACGCCTTCATGGCCGCCGTACACGACGCCGACCAGCCGATCACGTCGCTGGAGTTCGAGGCCGGGACGGGCGACTACGGCGAGGACATGAGCTGGCTGACCAGCCCGGAGACCACCGAGCTGAAGACCCGGCTGTGTGTTGCCCAGGGCAACCGGTTGATCAACTACTACTTGTTCGCCGGCGGGCACAACCCGCCGCTGGACGAACCGGTCGGCGACGGCAACGACCGGATCGCGTTCACCGGCGAGCGGCACGGCTTCGCGGCGCCGGTCGACCCCGAGGGCCGGCTGAGCGAGACGTACCCGGGCACGGTGAGTGCGGTGCGGGCGGTCCGTGGTTCCGAGCACCTGCTGGCCGGCATGGACGAGGAGTACGACGACGTCGTTCTCGGCTACGTGCCGGACCACTACCTGACCGAGTACCACCACCCGGACTCGGCCGTACGCCGTAGCCAGGTCGGCGAACTGGAGCGGTACCGCGGGATGGGTCCGCGCGACATCCTCGCCCGGGCCCTGCTGCTGGGCGGCTACTCCTTCGGCGCCGTCGACCTGTCGTCGGCAGAGCTGGATCCGGCGGGTCCCGCGGTCGCTCTGGCAACTCCGCCGGTGCTCGGCCACTCGATCCAGGAGCGGCTGGCCGCGTTCGTCCGCGCCGGTGGGCGCCTGCTGCTGCACGGCCGGATGCCCGTCGTCGACGACGACGGCTCGCCCTGCACCGTGCTCGCCGACTCGCT
Source organism: Kribbella steppae (assembly GCF_004342025.1). Lineage (GTDB taxonomy): Bacteria > Actinomycetota > Actinomycetes > Propionibacteriales > Kribbellaceae > Kribbella > Kribbella steppae. The sequence goes on from NZ_SLWN01000006.1 coordinate 275,654, forward strand.
CGGCCTGCGTACCGCGAGGACCGTCGAGGGCACCCCGGATCAGTTTCCGTCGGTGCGCGCGACCGCGTGGGCAGGTGAGCAGCCGGAGGTGCGGGTCGGCATGCTCGAGCACCTGATCGGCGAAGGCGAAACGCTCGCTGTCGACATCGCCGACGGCTCGCCGGTCGCCGTCGAGGTGACGGTGCCCGGCGGCGGGCGCGCCGTCGTGCTCGGGTGCGACTACCCGTGCCACCTCGGCTTCTGGCGTTCTCTGCTGGAGCGGATCGGTGTCCGCCGCCGGATCATTGCCGAGGGCAACACTCCCGGTCTGGTGACCACGAGCACGGCCGACGGCACCGGTCAGCGACTGGTGCACCTGATCAACGTCGCGCCGGTACCTCAGACGTTCACGCTGACCGTGGACGGCGTATCGCTCGAGCTCCATCTCGGTGCTCGCGAGGGGCTTGTGCTGCCAATCGGCGTACGGCTCGATGACGCGGTGCTGTGCTGGTCCACCGCCGAGTTGGACGGGCCCGGCGACGGGTCGACCTTGGTGCTGCGACGTGCCGCCGGCCCGGGCCGCGCGTTGATCGAGACCGCTCGGGATGTCACGGCCGACGGCGATGCCGCCGCGAGCCGGACCGAGCAGGGCTGGCTCGTCACCTGGCCCGCCGGCCGGGCTGGTGACCGGCTGACAGTGCGCCTCTCCTAGGAAGGAACTCGCGACGATGACCCTGTCGATCGGTGTGCTCGGACTCGGAAGTGTGTTCGCCGGCCCGTACGCCGCCCTGATCAGCAAGCTCGAACAGGAAGGGCGCGTGCGGCTGACTGCGGGCTACGATCCCGATCCGGACAAGCGGTCCGCGGCCGCGGACCGGTTCGGTATCGACACGTCCTCCGGCCGGCCGGAGGACCTGATCGGCCGCGACGACCTCGACATCGTGCTGGTCCTGACCAGCATGAACCAGCACGGCTCACTGGCCCGTGTGGCCCTCGCGGCCGGCAAGCACGTGCTCGTCGAGAAGCCGATGTCCACCTCGCTGGAGGAGGGTCGCGCGCTGCTCGAGGCCGCCGCGGCCGCGCCGGGACAGTTGGTGTGTGCTCCGCACGTCGTGCTGTCGCCGACGTACCGGGAGATGCACCGGCGGGTTCGCGACGGCGAGATCGGCGACCTCCACCTGGCCCGGGCCCGGTACGGCTGGTCGGGGCCCTGGTGGGGCCGCTGGTTCTACGAGTCCGGCGGTGGAGCGCTGTTCGACCTCGGCGTGTACAACCTGACCAGTCTGTGCGGGTTCTTCGGCCCGGTCAGGCGCGTCACCGCCATGGTCGGCACCGCCGTTCCGAAGCGTGAGGTCAACGGGGAGCTCGTGACGGTCCGCGCGGACGACAACGCCCACATCGTGCTCGACTTCGGCCAGGCCCGCTTCGCCTCGATCGCGACCGGGTTCACGATGCAGCAGTACCGGTCGCCGGCGATCGAGCTGTACGGCGCCACCGGCGTACTGCAGCTGCTCGGCGACGACTGGGCGCCGGACGGGTTCGAGCAGTGGTCGAACGACCGTGGGTCGTGGGAGTTGTTCGGCGAACGTGACCCGCACTGGCCGTGGACCGACGGCCTGCGCCATCTCGTCGACTGCGTCGAGAACGGTACGCCGACCGTCACCCGGCCCGAGCACGCCTTCCACGCACTCGAGGTGATGCTCGCCGCCAAGCGCTCCGCCGCCGAGGGCCGGGTGATCGACGTGACAAGTACCTTCCCCGACCTCGACTACGACATCCCGACCCGCGCCGCGGAAGACACCCGCCCTGCCCACGACCCCCGCACCTCCTGAGCCACGCTCCGGCGCTCCTTGTCAGGGGATGAGGACGACCTTGCCGGTGGTGGCGCGGTCTTCGAGGGCCTGATGCGCGGCCGCAGCCTCCGAGAGCGGGAAACTCGTCACGAGGGCTTCCCAGCGACCCGAGAACGTCTCCTCCAGGGCCGTCCTCTCGAGCTCGCGCAGCCTCGGCATCATCTTCGGCCCGATCGACCAGTTGGCGGTCAGGCCGCGGGCCATCAGATCGTCGGTGGTGAGCTGGATCGGCCCGCCGCCGGACCACCCGAACATCAGGACCCGGCCGCCGATGCCGAGTAGCTCGAAGGCCTGCTGGCCGTTCTCCCCGCCCACGCCGTCCAGCAGGACGGTGATGGAACGGTCGCCAAGCTCGTTCTTCAGCACGGTCGCCCAGTCCGGGTCCCTGTAGTCGACCGCGTGGTGTGCGCCGAGGTCGCGGACCAGTTGCACCTTGTCCGGTCCGCCGGCCAGGCCGATCACGGTCGCGCCGACGTTACGTGCCGCCTGGACCAGGTAGCTGCCGATCCCACCGGCGGCAGCGGTGACCAATATGACGTCATCCGCCGTCAACTGAGCCTGCGAGAGGATGCCGGCCGTCGTCCGTCCGGTCCCGATCGCGGCGACCGCCTGGGCCGCATCGACGTGGTCCGGAAGCTCGTACAGCGACTCCACCTTCGCGACGGCGAGTTCGGCGTACCCGCCAGGCACTGGGCCAAGGTGCACCACGACCCGCTTGCCGATCCACGCCGTGTCGCCCTCGGGCCCCACTGCCTCGACGCGGCCGGCGACCTCGCGGCCGGGGATGGTGGGGAGCTCGGGCACGGGGATCGGTCCACCACCCGCGGCGCCGGAGCGCAGCATGGTGTCGACCAGGTGGACTCCGGCCGCCTCGACCCGGATCAGCACTTGCCCCTCGCCGGGGACTGGATCCGGTGCCTCCTCGTAGCGCAGATTCTCGGCCGGACCGAACGCGTGCAATCTGATCGTCTTCACAGCCGGAACGCTAGAACCTCAAGATTGCTTGAGGTCAAGATATCCCACTTTCTTACCTTGTGTATTAAAGTGCGGTCAGGGCCGAGGGAGGGACGGTGACGTGGGGAAGATTCTGAAGGGCGCGACCGCGCAGGACACACACAGCGCGATCCTGGACCTGATCCGGTCCAGCGGCACGGTCACCCGGGTCGACCTGGCCGAGCGATCCGGCCTGACCGGAGCGTCCATCTCGCGGGTGGTGAAGCAGTTGCTCGCCGACGGCCTGATCATCGAGACCGGTCTCGGCGACCCGACCGGCGGCAAGCGCGCCACCCTGCTGCAGTTCAACCCGCGTGCCCGGCACGCCGTCGGCATCTCGATCGACACGCCCAGTACGTCGTACGTCGTCACCGACATGAGCGGCCGGGTGATCGAGCAGGTGTCGTCCCGCGGGATCGGCCGGGACGCGCCGGCCACCGCGGTCAAGCGGATCACCGCCGAGCTCGAGGACCTGATCGTCAAGGCGAACATCGAGCCGGCCACCCTGATCGGCGTCGGTGTCGCACTGGCCGGACGCCAGGGCGGGGGAGGCATGCGGCTGCTGCGGACCGACGCGTCGAAGTACGCGTGGGAGCCGTTCGCGGTCCGAGACACGCTGAGCGCCGCGATCGACCACCCGATCGTGGTCGAGAACGACTCGACCTGTGCCGCGATCGGCGAGTTCTGGGCCGGTCGCATCCCGTCCGCGAACGACTTCGCCACCGTCTACATGGCCGCCGGTTTCGGCCTCGGCCTAGTCACGAACGGCGACGTATACCGCGGCTCGTCCTCGAACGTCGGCGAGATCGGCCACATGATCCTGGACGTCAACGGCCCGCACTGCTGGTGCGGTGGTCAGGGCTGCCTCGAGAGCCTGGCCGCGCCGGCCGCGGTGGTGAAGCGGGCCGAGCAGGACACCTCGCTGGTGAATGAGCTGGCTCTGCGCGGTCGTCGGACCGCGGTCCGATCGGACTTCGCGAAGATCGCCCGGCTGGCCGCGGCCGGTGATCCCCGGTGCGTGCGGCTGATCGAGGAGTCGGCGACCTATCTGGCCAAGGCGTTGCTGTCGATCACCAACCTTCTCGACCTGGACCAGATCATCCTGGCCGGCCCGGGCTTCAGCGAGGCCGGCGACATCTACGTCCGGATCGCGGGGACCGAGATCAATCGGTTGTCGTTCGTCCGCGCGATGCATCCGACCCGGGTCGAGCAGTCGAAGCTGGGCCCGAGCGCCGCCGCGCTAGGTGCCGCGTCGCTCGTGCTGCACAGCCAGCTCACCCCACACCAGAAGTCGACCCGCGCCCTGACCAGCTAGGGCGCGTCTCCCTAGTCGGTGAGGAACTTCTTCAGCCAGAGGCCGCTGTTCTTCACCGTCCGCTGCTGCGTCGCGTAGTCGACGTACACGATGCCGAAGCGGCGGCTGAAGCCGTACGCCCACTCGAAGTTGTCCATCAGCGACCAGGCGAAGTACCCCTTCAGCGGCAGGCCTTCCGACGCCAGTTCGCGGCACACCGCGATGTGCTGCTCCAGGTACGTCTGCCGCTCGTGATCCTCGACGGTCCCGTCCGCGGTCAGTTCGTCCGGGTACGCCGCGCCGTTCTCCGTCACGTACAACGGCAGGTCAGGTGCGAGCTTGTTGATCGTGACCAGGATGTCGCGCAACCCGCTCGCCTGGATCGGCCAGCCCATCTGCGTCGTCGGGAGACCGGTGTCAACGGCAACGACATTCTCGCTGCCGGGCTGCGTGGTCGGGCCACCCGGCGACGAGATCGGCCCGTCCGGCGCGGCAACGGTCGTCGGGCAGTAGTAGTTCACGCCCATGAAGTCGAGCGGTGCGCCGATCACCGGCAGATCGCCTTCGAACTGCGCGAACCAGTCACTCATGCCGGTGTCCTCGAGGACGTCGGCCGGGTACTTGCCGGCCAGCAACGGCTCCAGGAACAGCCGGTTCCGCAACCCGTCGACCCGCCGCGCGGCGTCGCGATCGGCGGCCGAGTCCGACGCGGCATGGATCGGCGCCGGGTTGAGCGCGATGCCGTAGGAGCCCTCCGGGCAGCGGATCGCTTCGAGTGCCAGCCCGTGCCCGAGCAGCAGGTGATGGACCGCCTTCAAAGAGTCGGTGCCGACAACTCGTCCCGGTGCGTGCTCGCCGTTCCCGTAGCCGAGGAAGGCCGAGCACCACGGCTCGTTCAGCGTCATCCAGTGCTTGATCACGTCCGACAGCACCGCGTGGGTGACGGCCGCATAGTCGCGGAACCGCTCGGCCGTGTCGCGGACCAGCCAGCCGCCCGCATCCTCGAGCGGCTGCGGCAGGTCCCAGTGGTAGAGCGTCGCGTACGGCGTGACGCCGTGCTCGAGGCAGGTCTCGGCGAGCCGGCGGTAGAACGCGAGGCCGGCCGGGTTGGTGAGGCCGGAGCCGGAGGGGATGATCCGTGGCCAGGCGATCGAGAACCGGTACGCCTTCAGGCCGAGGTCTGCGAGCAGCCGGATGTCCTCGGCGAAGCGCTGATAGTGGTCGTCGGCGACATCGCCGGTGGTGCCATCGGCGATCCGGCCGGGCGTGTGCGCGAAGGTGTCCCAGATGCTCGGACCGCGCCCGTCCGTGGAGACAGCGCCCTCCACCTGGTACGACGCTGTCGCCGCGCCCCAGGTGAATCCGGGCGGGAAGCCGTTCGTCACGATGTCTCCTTAGTGCCCTCGACCCAGTACTGCTGTTCCGGGAGGAGGTTACCTAACCGGTTAAGGAGCTCGCCAGGGAGGTCGGTTTCCAGGGCGGTGAGCAGCGCGTCGACCCGGGCCGGCTTGCTGATCCCGACGACGGTTCCCGCGATGTCCGGGTTGTCCGTGGAGTGACGCAGCGCGGCGGTGGCGAGGTCCGTGCCGTACTCGCGGCAGGCCTTGTCCATCTCCGCGACAGCCTCCAGCACGGCGGGCTGCGCCTCGCGGTAGGCGTACTTCGTGCTGCCCTGCGGGTTCGCGAGGATGCCGCCGCCGTAGATCGCCGCATTGATCACGCCGAGCCCGTCGGCGACCGCCCGCCGGAAGATGTCGCCGGCGGAGTGGTCGACCAGGCTCCAGCGGTTGTGGACGAGCAGCACCTCGAAACCGCCGAGGTCGAGGTAGCGGGCGAGTTCGCGGGTGTCGCCCCCGGCCAGGCCGACGTGCCCGATCTCGCCGTCCGCGCGCAGTTGCATCAGGGTGTCGACAGCGTCACGCATGGTGTCGAAGTCGTGGGCCTCGGGATCGTGCAGGTGGACCAGCGGCAACTCGTCCAGCCCGAGCCGCTCCTTGCTCTCCGCCACGCTGGCCCGGACCCGCGCACCCGAGTAGTCCCCATCGCGCGCGTCCACCTTCGTCGCGACCAGAAAGCCTTCTGGCAGGCCGCCGTACTCCTTGATGGCCTGGCCGATGCGCAGTTCGCTCTCGCCGTCGCCGTACCCGTTGGAGGTGTCGATCCAGGTCAGCGGGCTGTCGAACACGCGCAGTACGAGGTCGACGGCCTCCTGCCGCGTCACGTCGTACCCGAAGACCGCGGGCATGCCGGCGATCCCGCTGCCGCCGGCGCAGACGGCGGAGACGGTGAGGCCGGTGGATCCGAGGGGCCGAAGCCAGTCCTTGTTCATGCCTCAGACCTTAGGGGATGTCCGGTGATCCCCTACGGCGAACGCGAAGCCGTCAGGGTCGACGTAGACGGTCGTGCCATTCGGTGAGACGAGTTGGCCGAGGCCGGTCGGTGGGTTGCCGTCGAGCTCGGCGTACGCGAAGCCGGCGACGTCGAGTTGCGGCGCGCGGGAGGTCTTGTCGACGTCGTAGGTGAACACCTCGAGGACAGTGTCACCGCCCTTGAGATAGCCGATGCTGAACCCGCGGTTGTCGTGCGGCTGCTCGATCGTGCCGATGAACGAGAAGCCGTGATGCTCGGCGTAGTACGCGCTGGTCCGCTCGCGGTCGTCGATCGTGATGGCGATATGGTCGAATCGCGGCCGCTGCGGTACGCCGAGAGCCCGCTCTCGTGCGACCCCGTGTTCGTCGAGTACGGCGGCGTACTGCAGGTCACCCTGGATCATCTCGAGCAGCGTGCCGTCCGGGTCGTAGAAGAAGCAGATCCGGACCGCGCCCTCGGCATCGAGCGGATCGAGCGTGAACTCGACCCCGGCGGCCTTCAGTACGGCGGCCCGCTCGTCGAGCCGGTCGACCTTGAACCCGATGTGCCGGAAGCCCTTCTGCAGATCGTCGCCGACCCAGGTGCTGAGCTCCCGGCCGTTGCCGACGGCCCGTAACTCGATCGTCGCGGTCACCGCGTCCAGCACGGCGCGCTCGGGTGTCGGCTCGCCGACGAGCCGGAGCTCGAGGAACTTGGTGTAGTACTCGATGGAACGCTGCACGTCGGTGCAGTTGACCACGACGTTCTTGATCGGCATAGGACCTCTTTCAGCTCTAGTTCTTGACGGCGCCGAGCATCATCCCGGCGACGAACTGCCGCTGCATCCGGACATAGACGATCACGACCGGTACGACGGACAGGGTGAGACCGGCGGTGAGCGCCGGCCAGTTGGTGGAGTACTGGCCCATCAGCGTGAACAGCACCGGCTGCAGCGGCAGCGAGTCGGTGTTGCGCAGGACCGTGTTGGCGATCAGGAACTCGTTCCAGGTGGAGAGGAACTGGAAGATCACCACGGTCGCGATCCCGGGCCGGGTCAGGGGCAGGATCACCCGCCGGAAGATGGTGAACTCGCTGCCGCCGTCGACCCGGGCGGCCTCGATCAACTCGTCCGGCAGCGTCTGGAAGAACGCCCGCATCAGGAACATCGCGAACGGCGCCGATCCGGAGATGTAGAGCACCAGCAACCCGGTCTGGCTGTCGAGCAGGCCGAGCGATTTCAGCTCGAGGTAGAGCGGGATGATGAGCGCCGTCGACGGCATCATCAGGGTTGTCAACAATAGGACGAACAGGGTGTTGCGGAACGGGAAGTCGAGTTTGGCGAAGGCGTAGCCGCTCAGCGTCGCGAAGACGAGGACGCCGATGACGGTGACCGAGGTGATCCAGACGCTGTTCCAGAAGTGCAGCGGGAACTCGATCGACGTCCAGGCTTCCTTGTAGGCCGTGCCGGTGACGCTCCGCGGGAAGAACGGCCCGTTGAAGATGGTGTTCTGCTCTCGCAACGAGGTAAGCAGCATCCAGACGAACGGGAACGCCATCAGCACGCAGAACGGCGCGAGGACGAAGGTCGCGAACGACTTCCCGAGCCAAGGTTTGCGGTTCATCGATCCGCCCTCCGGGTCAACCAGAGCTGGGCGATGACGGCCAGCGTGCACAGGACCATGGTCACGACGCTGAACGCGCTGGCGTAACCGAGCTGCGGGATCGACCCGGACGTCGAACCGAACGCGAGCGAGTACAGATACGTGCCGAGAACCTCACTGGCGTGGTTCGGACCGCCACCGGTCATCACGAAAATGATGTCGAAGGCCTTGAACCCGTTGAGCAGCCCGAGGCTGACGACGAGACCGGTGACGACGCGCAGGCTCGGGACGGTGATGTGGCGGAACTGCTGGACGGTGTTCGCGCCGTCCACCGCGGCCGCTTCGTACAGACTCGGATCGATGCCCTGCAGACCGGCATAGAAGATCAGCATGGTGAAGCCGATCCCGCCCCAGACCGTCACCACGATGATGGCCGGCAGCACCGTCTTCTGGTCGGCCAGCCACGGATGTTGCAGGCTGTCGAGACCGATTGCCCCCAGCAACCTGTTCAGCGTGCCGATGTTCGGGTCGTAGATCAGTTTCCACAGCACCGCGGACACCACGAACGAGACGATGCCCGGGATGAACAGGATCGTCCGGACCAGGACGCCGACCCTCGGCCAGACGGCGTTCACGAGCACGGCGCTGACGAGTCCGAGGAAGGTGAGCAGCGCCGTGGTGACACCGGTCAGCACCAGCGTGATGATCATCGCCCGGCGGGCGACCGGATCGGACAGCATCCGGCTGTAGTTGTCGAAGTTGACGAACCTCGGCGTACCGAAGCCTCCCCACGAGGTGAGGCTCAGGTACGCCGTGTAGAGGATCGGCCAGAGCACGAACGCCAGGAACAACGCGAACGTCGGCAGCATGAACAGGTAGCCGGCGACCCGCTGCGACTTCCGCAGCGGCGATCCGAACCGGTACGACGTACGGCGGGGGAGTGCACGTGCTCTGGTTTCCGAACGGGACAGGGTTGTCACCATCCGATCAGCCGCCCTTGGCGTTCAGCACGGCCTGCTGCATCTCCTTCGCGACAGCCGCCGGATCGCCCTTGCCGTCGAAGATCTTGGCGAGGGGATCGCCGGCCGCGACCGAGCCGGGACCGAACGGGATGTGCGGGCAGCCGTCGCCGTCCAGCAGCCAGGACGTCATCTGCTTCATGATCGGAAGCTCGATCCGCTGTGCCGCGCTCTTGGTGGCCGGCATCGAGTTGGAGTCGTTCATGGTGGGGGAGTACTCGTCCGCGGAGTACAGGAACTTGAGGAACTCCAGCGCGGCGTCCTTGTTCTTGCTGGTCTCCGAGACGGCCCAGCCGGCGCCGGCCTGGTTGGCGGTCCAGTGCCGTTTGCCGGACGCGAGGGCCGGGGTCTTCATCACCTTGTACTTCTTGACGAAGGCCGGGGTGGCGTCCTGGACGAGACCCTGCGGGGTCCACGATCCGTTGAACAGCATCGCGGACTTCTCGGTGTAGAACAGCTGCGGCGCCTGGTCGCCGCTGGTGCCGGTCGTCCCGGGCTGGAAGACGCCGCCCTTGACGATCTTCTGCTGGAGCTTGATCGCGTCGACGACCTTCGGGTCCTCGTACGTCGCGCCGTCCTTCAGCTGATCGAGTTTGAGGTAGAAGGTCGGATCGTCGGCGACCTGGGTGATGAGCGGCAGGAAGAAGTCCAGCGAGCTCGTGGTCGGGTTGCAGCTGAGTGCCACCGGGTGCTTGCCGGTGGCGCGGATCTTCGCCGCGGCCGCGATCAGGTCGTCCCAAGTCTCGATCTCGTCCTCGCCGACACCGGCCTTCTTCAGCAGGTCCGGGTTGTAGAACAGGCCGAAGGTCTGCGCCATCCAGCCGACGGCGTACTGCTTGCCGTCCAGCGTGTACTCCTGGTTGGCGGAGTCGAAGAAGTCCTTCAGGAAGTCGTCGCCGAGGTCCTTCTTCAGGTCGGCGGAGATGCCGCCGGTGCCGTAGGTGAGCGCCCGCGTGTGCGGCGCGAAGATCTCCGGGACGTCGCCGCCGGCCACTGCCGCCTGCAGTGCGGGCAGGTACTGGTCCGGGGTGCCGAAGATCCTGTTCTCGATCTTGATGTTGCTGTGTGCCGCCTCGAATTTCTCGATCAGCTTCGGGAACTGCGCCTCCTGGTCGTTGTACCAGGACCACATCCGCACGACGGCCTTCCCGCCGCTCGTGGTGCCGCCGCTGCTGTCACTACCGCCGCAGCCGGTCAGCGCCGAACCCAGTCCGAGCGCCGCCGCCCCACCCAATGCGCCCTTGAGAACCGTCCGCCGCCCCACCGTCGCGGCTACCCGTCGTTCGCCCATACCGACTCCTCAGTCAGTCACCTCACGAACCTCGCACTCAACTTCCTAACTGAAAGTAAGAAAGCGGTCAAGGTCACGTCAAGGCCGTCGCGAAGTTTCCCGACTTTCCCGCGGCGTCTCAGGTCGAGGGGCTGGGCGACGCGCGCCGAGTGGCGCGAGCTTAGGGTTGGGCGCATGGTGATTCGGTTGAGTGAGCGGTGGCCGGAGGTGAGCTCGGATCGGCTGCTGTCCGAGTGCGTACCCCCGCCGCGCTTTGCCGACGTACGTTTCTCCACATATCGCCCGGCCCCGGACGAACCTTCACAGGCTGACGCCCTGGCCGTGCTGACGTCGCGGGCTGTGGGGCTGGCGAAGCCGCGGCAGGCACCGAGTCTGTGGTCGCGTCTCCGCGGTCGCACCGAGGACCCCGGCAAACCCGGCGTCTACCTCGACGGCGGGTTCGGCGTCGGTAAGACCCACCTGCTCGCGTCACTGTGGCATGAGGCGGCCGGGCCGAAGATGTACTGCACCTTCGTCGAGCTGACCAACCTCGTCGGTGCGCTCGGCCTGCGCACAGCTGTCGAGGCACTGTCGTCGTACCGGCTGATCTGCATCGACGAGTTCGAGCTGGACGATCCCGGCGACACGATGCTGATCTCCCGCCTGCTCGGCCAGTTGGTCGCTGCCGGCGTCGAGCTGGCAGCCACCTCGAACACGCTGCCCGACAAGCTCGGTGAGGGCCGCTTCCAGGCGATCGACTTCCTCCGCGAGATCCAGGCCCTGTCCGGGCACTTCGACGTACGCCGCATCGACGGTCCGGACTACCGCCATCGTGGCCTCCCCGTAGCGCCCGAACCGTGGCCCGACGCGCAGGTGGAGACGGTCGCCGCCGAGCGAGCCAATGCATCCTGCGACCACTTCGTCGACCTGCACCGCCATCTTGCTGAGCTACATCCGAGCAAGTACGGCGCCCTCCTCGACGGCGTGGACACCGTGGCCATCACCGACATCCGCCCACTGACTGACGAGAACGTTGCCCTGCGCCTGGTCGTGCTGGCCGACCGCATGTACGACCGGAACCTTCCGCTCCTGGCCGGCGGCGTCCCGCTGGATCAGCTCTTCTCCGCCGACATGCTCAAGGGTGGCTACCGCAAGAAGTACCTCAGAGCCCTCTCGCGCCTCATTGCCCTCGCGAACGCGGGCATGGTCCCCGAGACCAGCACAGTCGTCCCATAGTTGTTGCGAGTGCGTTGCGCCGCGGGCCTATAGCCCCTGGTCGTGCTTCGCTTGGGTGGTGCTAGGCGACCTGCGTACTGCGGTGCTGTATGTCGGGCTGCTCGCGATGAGCCTGGTACTGCTGGCCGTCGGCGGGTTCGTGCAGTTCGACGACTTCTCGGGCGACGGCAGCAACGAGTGGAACCTACCGTTGGGCGCGATCGCGGTGGTCGGCCCGATCGGCGCCGTACTGGTTGCCTGGAAGGACGCCAAGGCTCGGGTGTGGTTGGGTGTGGCGCTCGGGGTGCTGTTCGGGTTCCTGCTGTGGCAGAAGATCGCGAACGATGGGTTCCGGTTCATCTGGCATCAGGATGAAGGCGAACTGGCCCAGCTGACGGTCGTGGTTGTGCTGGTCGCGGCAGTCCTCGTCGCTACCGGTGTTCAGTCGAAGAGCGAGCCGGCTGCCGGCAGATGGCTGGTGCGGGCTGCGATCTACCTGTGCGGCTGCGCGGTCTTGGTGCTCGTCGCGGTCGTGGCTGGTACGGCGTACTACAACGCGACCGACTGCGAGAACGCCGACCCCGACTGCCTCTCGCTGCTGGGTGGCATGGCCTGGGGCGTCTTCTCGCTCCCGGTCGCCGCGGTGGCGATTGTTGTGATCGAAGTGGTTCTGCAGCGCGGCCGGAAGCGGCGGCGAGCGGAGTCCGGCGAGACGGCGCTGGAGAACCGAAGCTGACGAGCTGCGCTCAACTGCGGTGTCGATGAGGCAGGATGGGCGAATGGCGAAGCAGAAGAAGGGTCAGGCGGCGGATCAGGGTGGGCTGCTCGAGCAGTTGCGGGTGCCGTCGGGGCCGGTGGATCTGAGCAAGTACGACACACGCGCGACGCCCGGGTTCAGCGGGACCAAGGACGAGGGCAAGGTCGCGCTGGCGAGTCTCGGTGACGAGCTGTCCGACTGGCAGGAGCGTCTGTTCGCCGAAGGTCGCAAGGGCGCAGAGCGCAGCATCCTGCTGGTCCTGCAGGGGATGGACACGGCCGGCAAGGGCGGTGTGATCCGGCACGGTGCCGGGCTGATGGATCCGCAGGGTCTGAAGATCACCTCGTTCAAGGCGCCGACGGCGGCCGAGAAGCGGCGCGGGTTCCTGTGGCGGATCAAGCAGGCGCTCCCCGACCCCGGGATCATCGGGATCTTCGACCGGTCGCACTACGAGGATGTGCTGATCGCACGGGTTCGCAGCCTGGTCGCGCCGCCGGTGTGGAACCGGCGCTACGGGCAGATCAATGATTTCGAGGCCGAACTGGCCGCCAGCGGGGTGACGGTGCTGAAGTGCTTCCTGCACATCTCGGCCGAGGAGCAGAAGGCGCGGCTGGAGGCGCGCCTGGACGACCCGACGAAGCACTGGAAGTACAACCCGGGCGACGTCGACGAGCGTGCACACTGGCCGGCGTACATGGAGGCGTACGAGGCGGCCCTTGAGCGCTGCAACACCCCCGAGGCGCCGTGGCTGGTGATCCCGAGCGACCGCAAGTGGTACCGCAACTGGGCCGTCACCGCGATCCTCCTCGAGACCCTGAAGACCCTCAATCCCGAGTGGCCGAAGGCCGACTTCGACGTAGAGACCGAAAAGCAACGCCTCGCCGCCACCTGATCACGCGGGATGACGAAACGACAGGTGGGTACGGGCAAGAGCGAGCAGGAGGTGACGGGGCCGAGAGGAGTGGAGTGATGGCTACGGTTTCGGTTCGGTACATCGTGAACGACGTCGACGCGGCGGTCGACTTCTACACCAAGCACCTCGGGTTCGACGTGCAGATGCGGCCGGGTCCAGGGTTCGCCGGGATCACCCGCGGCGACCTGCGGCTGCTGCTGTCCGAGCCGACCGGGCCGGGCGGTGCAGCCCAGACGATGCCTGACGGCCGCCGGCCCGAGCCGGGTGGCTGGAACCGCATCCAACTGGAAGTCGACGACCTCGAGTCGACGGTCGGCGCATTGCGCGCGGACGGTGCGGCCTTCCGGAACGACATCGTCACCGGCCGCGGCGGCCTCCAGATCCTCCTGGACGACCCCTCCGGCAACCCGATCGAGCTCTTCCAGCCGACGAACTGAGCACCGTCAGGCGTCGGGGTCGATGTCGTGGCGGCGGAGGAGGGCGCGGAGCTCGGCGACCTGCTCGTGCAGACGTTCGTTCTCCTCGAGTACGGCGCTGAGCTCGGTGAGCAGGTGATGACGGCGGCCGAAGGTGGTCCAGGCGGTGCCGGCGTCGTCGGCGAGGAAGCCCGTCACGGCTGACTCGACGCGCTGCTTGTGACCTCGCCACTCGGTCACCTTGCGTCGGACCTCGTCGAGATCCGCGCCGAGTTTCATCAGGATCTGCGCGGCCACGCCTTCTCCGTCACGCAGCAGGCCGAGCAGGAGATGTTCGGTGTCCAGGACGTCGTCGCCCAGGTCGCGGGCCTCCTGGTAGGCGTGTTCGAGGATGCTCTTCGCGCGCGGAGTGAACGGGACCGTGCTCGAGGTGGGATGCGCACCCCGGCCGATGATCTCCACGACGAGATCACGGACGGCCGGTGCGGTGATTCCCAGACCGGCCGGCCGCCAGCCGGTGGCGGGATCTCCGGAGAGCACCTTCGCGGCCAGGCCCTGTCCTTCCTCGATCAGCCCGAGCAGCAGGTGCTCGGTCCCGATGAAGTTGTGCTGCAACTGGCGGGCCTCGACCTGCGCCAGGACGACGACCCGCCGGGCCCGGTCGCTGAACTTCTCGAACATTCCCTCACCCCTCCACAACTCTTCGCCGCCGGGCGCCTGGCTCGCGCGGAGGTTTGCGACCTCGTCCTCGAGCAGCAGTTCGACCCGGAGATGTTCCTGCAGGTCCTCGGCGGTCACCCGGTCCGGACTCAGCCGCGCGCGGATGAAGTCGGCGACCTCAACCGGCGTGGCGCTGTCCGCCGTCAGCCGATCCAGCAGTTCGTCCCATTCCTCGACCGGCTCGAGCCGCAGATCCGCCTGATTCACCGCGACGAACTGCAGCACGACCGCGACCGTCACCACCCGGTTGGCGCCCTCGAACGGCCGCGCCCGGATCAACCCGCTCAGCAACACCGCCGCCGCCTCGACCAGTCCGCTGGTACGGCGTACGTCGGCCAGGACCTGATCGACCGCGTCGAGGTTCGTCCGCCGTACCGCGTCGTCCGATGAGCAACGCAGCACACGAGCCGCCACCGCGAGTACGTCGTACGCGTCGAGGAACTGCATCAGTCGTCTCCGCGGAGGCGTCGCAGCGACTCCTCGTGGCGGACCAGGTTCTCGTCGAGCAGGCGGCTGAAGCGGCGGTCCTGCCGGCGCTGATCCACCAGCGCTGCGATCGCCTCCCGCGCGACGTCCGACACCGAGCGGCCCTCGACCGACGCAACCGTCTGCAGCCGCTCCGCCAACTCCGGATCCAGCCGCAACAGGATGTTCTTCGTCGATTCCTTCGCCATAGATAGAAAGATATCACGCTAGCTGCACCTGGGGCGGGTGAAAAATAGTGCGCAAGTTCAGAGCTCCGCAGATCACGTTCTACTCCGATGACCTCGCGAGCCTTCGGGCCTTCTATCTCGGCCTCGGGTTCGAGCAGCGGTTCCAGCACCCGCCGGAGGGGCCGCCGATCCATGTCGAGCTGACCCTCGACGGGTTCAACCTGGGCATCGCCGACGTCGAGTCGGCCCGCAAGGACCACGGGCTCTCGCCGAACCTCGCCGGCCGGGCAGCCGAGCTGGTGCTGTGGTGCGACGACACGGACGGGGAGTACGCCCGGCTGACCGCCGCCGGCTCCAAGTCGCTGTCCGAGCCGCACGATTGGCTCGGCAACCTCCGCATCGCCTGGATCGCCGACCCCGACGGCAACCCGATCCAGCTGGTCCAGTTGGTGAGCCCCACCACCCACTGAGCTCGGGCATCGGCCAGGGTTGGAGGATGGAGACTGTGCGGGCGGATGTCGTGGTGGTCGGGTTGGGCGCGTTCGGGTCGGCGGCGTTGTGGCGGTTGGCTCAGCGCGGTGTGAAGGTCGTCGGGATCGAGCGGCAGGGGATCGGTCATCCGTTCGGGTCGTCGCATGGGAGTACGCGGCTCTTCCGGGTCGCGTGTATGGAGCATCCAGGGCTGACGCCGATCGCGCAGAAGTCGCTGGAGCTGTGGACCGAGCTGGGGGAGCGGACCGGCGAGGTCTACGTCCGCCAGACGGGTTCGCTCAATGTGGGTGCACCGGGCAGCCGTCCGGTCAGCGGCGCACGACGAGCCGCGGCCGGGGCCGGCGCTCCGACAACGGACCTGAGCCACGACGAGCTCACAGCCCGCTTCCCGCAGTACGACGTACGCCCGGAAGACGTGGCCGTCTGGGACCCAGGCGCCGGAATCTGTTATGCCGAGCCGACCCTCCGAGCGCATGTCGCGGAGGCTCAGCGGCTGGGTGCAACGGTCTACCCGCACACGATGGTGACCGCGATCGACCTCGAGCCGGACCACGTCGAGGTGCGGACGCCGACCATCAGCATCCACACGGATCAGGTCGTCGTGTGCGCGGGTGCCTGGCTGGGCAAGCTCGTGCCCGGTCTACCGCTGTCGCCGCGCCGTACGCCGCTCTTCTGGTTCCAGCCCAAGGATCCTGCGTCCGACGCGTTCCAGCTGAAGAACTTCCCGGCGTTCATCTGGGAGTTCCCGGACGGCCGCGGCCTGTGGGGTCACGGGTCCGACGAGGACTTCCTGGTCAAGGTCGGTCTCGACGGCGCAAAGCGCGCCCGAGACTTCGATCCCGACGAGCTCGACCGCTACATCCATCCGCGCGAGGACATCTCCGAGCTGGCGGCAGCGATCACGGCCTCGTTCCCGGACCTCGATCCGGAGCCGGTGAAGGTGACCCCGTGCATGGTGACGGACTCACCTGACGGCCAGTTCCTGGTCGGGCGACGTGACGAGCGGCTCGTGATCGCCGGCGGCGACAGCGGCCACGGCTTCAAGCATTGCGCTGGCGTCGGTGAGCTACTGGCCCAGCTCACGACGAAGGAGACGCCGTACACCGACGTCTCCTTCATCGATCCCTTGCGTTACTAAGCCGTGCGGACGAGCTCCGGGCGTACGACGGTCGGCCGCGGGGCCGGCGCCAGAGTGAGCAGGTCGAGCCCGGCAACGCCGTACCGCAGCAGCACGAGCCGTGCCACCTCAGCGCTCACACCCAGCGGCCGCGAAACGGCGACTGCACCGGCACGGCGGGCAGTCGACTCCGCGCGGTCCGGCAGCACACCCGGTGCGAGGAACAGCGAGCCGACAGCCACGTGCCGACGACCCTCCAGCCGCCACTTCAGCACAGCCTCGGCCGGCGACGGCGTGGCAGCGCAGGTGAACGCCGCGGTCACCGGCAGCTTGTGCCGCTGACCCCACAGCCGCGCGAGCCGGGTCACGCTCGCGTTCGCCTGCGAGTCGCTCGAACCGGCGCACGCCAGCACCAATGCGTCCAGCTCCCGCACCCGGCCGTCCTTGAGCTCGGCGCGCATCCGGCGATCGAGTACGTCGAGCAGCGACTCGTCGTACCCGAGGACGTCCGAGGCGATGATCCGCAGCGCCGGGAAGCGGCTGCGGGCCTCGTCGACGACGGCCGGTACGTCGATCCGGGCGTGGTACGCCGACGACAGCAGCAGCGGCAGGACGACGACTTCTTCCACGCCCTCGGCGGCGAGCTTGCCGATCACCTGGTACGGCGTGGGCGGGCAGTGGTCGAGGAAGGAGGCTTCGATCCGCAGGTCGTCACGCAGGTCGCGCAGGCACTTGACGAGGGCGTGGACGGTGGCGGCCGAACGCGGGTCGCGGCTGCCGTGGGCGAGGATCACGAGCGCTGGAGCAGTCACAGCAGTTCCCCTTCTTCGTCGTCGATCATGCCGGCCGCGAGCGTCCACCCGTCGTGGGCGTCGATGAGCAGGAACGATCCGGTGATGGCGTTGCTGGAGTACGGGTCGGCGGCCAGCGGTGCGGCGACCTTGAGCTGCACCTTGCCGATGTCGTTCAGGTCGAGCCCGGCGGCGTCGATGACTCCGAGCGTGTCCAGGTCCAGCGCGCCGTTGATCTTGGTCACGATGGCCTGGGCAGTTGTGGTGGTGTGCTTGATCAGCAGCCGGGCGCCCACGGTCAGCGGGCGGTCCGACAGCCAGCACACAGTGGCGGCCAGCTCCCGGCGGGTGCCGGGGGAGGACTCGGCCGCGACGATCACCGAGCCGCGGGCGACGTCGAGGTCGTCGGCGAGCCGGACGGTGACGGCCTCGCCGGCGACCGCGGACGGCCGCTCGGCGACCGCGGTCGAGGTGGCGGTGACGACCGCCTTGTCGATCCCGGCGACCGACGTACGGCGGCCGGCCGGCAGCACGACCACCTGGTCACCGACGGAGACGGTGCCGGAGGCAACAGTGCCGGTGTAGCCGCGGTAGTCGCGGTACTCGTCGTCGGTCTGCGGCCGGATCACGTACTGCACCGGGAACCGCAGCGCCTCGCGGGAGGTGTCGGTCCGCCCGTTGGCGTTCTCCAGGTACTGCAGGAGTGTCGGCCCGTCGTACCAGGGCGTCTCGGCCGAGCGCTCGACCACGTTGTCCCCGACCAGTGCGGACACCGGGATGGCGTGGACGTCGGCGATCCCGAGCTGGTCGGCGAGCTGCGTGACGTCCTTCGCGATCCCGGTGAAGACGGCCTCGTCGTACCCGACCAGGTCGATCTTGTTCACCGCGAGTACGACGTGCGGCACCCGGAGCAGACCGGCGACGGCCAGGTGCCGGCGGGTCTGCTCGAGAACACCGTGCCGTGCGTCGACCAGGATGATCACCACATCCGCGGTTGACGCGCCGGTCACGGTGTTGCGGGTGTACTGCACGTGCCCGGGGCAGTCGGCCAGGATGAAGGAGCGCTTGTCGGTGGCGAAGTACCTGTAGGCGACGTCGATCGTGATGCCCTGCTCACGTTCGGCCCGGAGGCCGTCGGTGAGGAGCGCGAAGTCGAAGTCGCCGCCGCGGGCTTCGGAGACGGTCTGTACGTGCGCGATCTGGTCGGCCAGGATCGCCTTGCAGTCGTGCAGCAGCCGCCCGACCAGGGTGGACTTCCCGTCGTCGACCGAACCCGCGGTGGCAAGCCGGAGGAGCGTGCTCATCAGAAGTACCCCTCTCGCTTGCGGTCTTCCATCGCCGCTTCGCTGACCCGGTCGTCGGCGCGAGTGGCGCCGCGCTCGGTCAGTTCGCTGGCCGCGACCTCGACGACCACCTCGGCCGGGGACGTCGCGGTCGAGGCGACCGCGCCGGTGCACGACATGTCGCCGACCGTCCGGTAGCGCACCACGCGCTGGGAGACGGTCTCGCCGTCGCGTGGCTGCGAGTAGGGGCCGACGGCAAGCAACATGCCGTCGCGCTCGAACACGTCCCGCTCGTGGGCGTAGTAGATGCTCGGCAGCGGGATCTGCTCGCGCTCGATGTAGTTCCACACGTCCAGCTCGGTCCAGTTGGACAGCGGGAACACCCGCACGTGCTCACCCGGCCGGTGCTTGCCGTTGTACAGCGACCACAGCTCCGGCCGCTGGTTGCGCGGGTCCCACTGACCGAACTCGTCGCGCAGGCTGAAGATCCGCTCCTTCGCCCGGGCCCGCTCCTCGTCCCGGCGCCCGCCGCCGAACACGGCATCGAACCGGTGCCCGTTGATTGCGTCCAGCAACGGAACGGTCTGCAGCGGGTTCCGGGTCCCGTCCGACCGCTCCCGCAGCCGGCCGTCGGCGATGTAGTCCTCGACACTGGCGACCTCGAGCCGCAGGCCGAGCGCGTTCACGGTCGCGTCGCGGTAGTCCAGTACTTCCTGGAAGTTGTGCCCGGTGTCGACGTGCAGCAGCGAGAACGGGACACCGGCCGGCGCGAACGCCTTCCGGGCCAGGTGCAGCATGACGATCGAGTCCTTGCCGCCCGAGAACAGGATCACCGGCCGCTCGAACTCCGCCGCCACCTCCCGGAACACGAAGATGGACTCGCTTTCCAAAGCGTCCAACTCGGTCACCGTCTGGGGAGCGCTCGTCGTGCTCAGGGTCGCCTCCGGGGCGTCGATGGTGGCCGTCATGTGTGGAGTCCGCATTCGGTTTTGCCCTGGCCTGACCAGCGGCCGCTGCGGGGGTCCTCGCCGGGGGCTACGCGCTGGGTGCACGGCGCGCAGCCGATCGACGGATAGCCGTCGTACTGGAGCAGGTTCACCAGTACGCCGTTGTCCGTGATGTAGGAGTCCAGGTCGTCCTGGGTCCAGGGGGCGATCGGGTTCAGCTTCACCATGTCGCGCTTGGCGTCGTACTCGATGACCTGGGTGTTGGCCCGGGTCGGCGCCTCTTCCCGCCGTACGCCGGTCACCCAGGCCTTGTAACCGGACAGCACGCGGTTGAGCGGCTCGACCTTGCGGAGCGCGCAGCACTTGTCGGGTTCGCGGGCGAACAGATCCTTGCCGTACTCGGCGTCCTGCTCCTCGACGGTCTGCTTCGGAGTGGCGTTGATCAGGTTGATCGGCAGCGTCGCCGCCACCGCGTCGCGGGTGCCGATGGTCTCGGCGAAGTGGTAGCCCGTGTCGAGGAACAGCACGTCGACACCGGGGGCCGCCTCGGCCGCGAGGTGGGGGAGTGCCCCGTCTGCCATCGAGGCGGTCACCACCAGTTCGTCACCGAAGGTCTCCCGCGCCCACGCCAGCACTTCCTGCGCCGAGGCGTCGGCTAGTCGTTCGTTGGCCTCCTCGGCCAGCGTCTTCAGATCCGTGCTCATTCCACCGTCACCCGCAGTCCGATCATCTTCAGCTGGAACACCCGTGCACACGGCCGGCACTCCCACGCGCCATGGCCTTCCTCGGAAGGACGAAGGTCCTCGTCCCCGCAGTACGGGCAATAAAGAGGTGCCGCTCGCTCACTCATCGCCGTCCTCGCTTCGCTGCGGCGGCGATGGTGAGCGAAACGCTGCTGCGCTGAACTGTGAACTCACTTCGTTCGTTCACTGCAAAGCCTCCTCATCCGCTCGGGTGACCCACTGGGCGAAGCGCTCGCCCTCGTTGCGCTCCTTCAGGTAGTTCTGGGTGATGCGCTCGACGTAGTCGGCCAGACCGGCCGAGGTGACCTTGTGGCCGCGCAGCTTGCGGCCGAAGCCGGCGTCCAGCCCGAGGCCGCCGCCGAGATGGACCTGGTACCCCGGGACCTGGTTGCCGTCGGCATCGCGGACCAGTTGGCCCTTGAGGCCGATGTCGGCGACCTGGATCCGGGCGCAGGAGTTCGGGCAGCCGTTGACGTTGACCGTGATCGGCACGTCCAGCTCGGGGATCCGCTGTTCGAGCTCGCCGATCAGCTCGGCCGCCCGGGCCTTGGTCTCGACGATCGCCAGCTTGCAGAACTCGATCCCGGTGCACGCCATCGTGTTGCGCCGCCAGGCCGACGGCCGGGCCTGGTAGCCGAGGTCGCCGAGCTGCTGGACCAGCGACTCGACCTTGGACTCCTCGACGTCGAGCACGATCAGCTTCTGCTGGGCGGTGGTCCGGATCCGGTCCGACCCGTGTGCGGCGACCACGTCGGCCACCTTCGCCAGGGAGCTGCCGGACACCCGGCCGACCACCGGCGCGACGCCCACGAAGTACCGGCCGTCCTTCTGCTTGTAGACGCCGACATGGTCGCCCTGGACCGCGGGGATCTCCGGCGCCGGGCCGTCGATCAGCTTCCGCTTGAGGTATTTCTCCTCGAGAACCTCGCGGAACTTCTCGACACCCCAGTCCGCGACCAGGAACTTCAGCCGGGCGCGGGTCCGCAGCCGCCGGTACCCGTAGTCGCGGAAGATGCTGGTGACGCCCCACCAGGCCTCGTGCACCTCGTCGATCGGGATCCAGGTGCCGAGCCGCTGCGCGAGCATCGGGTTGGTGGACAGACCGCCGCCGACCCACAGGTCGAAGCCCGGTCCGTGCTCGGGGTGGACGACCCCGACGAACGCGATGTCGTTCACCTCGGGTACGACGTCGTGCGACGGGTGACCGGTGAGCGCGGTCTTGAACTTGCGGGGGAGGTTCGAGAACTCGGTGGAGCCGATGTACTTCTCGACGATCTCGTCGATGGCCGGTGTCGGGTCGATGATCTCGTCCGCGGCGATTCCGGCGACCGGGCTGGCGATCACGACCCGCGGCACGTCACCGCAGGCCTCGGTGGTGTACAGCCCGACGGCCTCGAGCTTCTGCCAGATGGCCGGCACGTCCTCGACCCGGATCCAGTGCAGCTGGATGTTCTGCCGGTCGGTGATGTCGGCGGTGTCGCGCGCGTAGGTGCTGGACACCTCGGCGATCACCCGCAGCTGCTCGGTGCTGAGTTGGCCGCCCTCGATCCGGACCCGGAGCATGAAGTACTTGTCGTCCAGCTCCTCCGGCTCCAGCGTCGCCGTCTTACCGCCGTCGATCCCGGGCTTGCGCTGGGTGTACAGACCCCACCAGCGGAAGCGGCCGCGCAGGTCGGCCGGGTCGATCGAGTCGAAGCCGCGGTGCGCGTAGACGTTCTCGATCCGGGCCCGGACGTTGAGTCCGTCGTCGTTCTTCTTGTTCTCCTCGTTCTTGTTCAGCGGCTCGCGATAGCCGAGCGCCCATTGGCCTTCGCCCTTGCCCTTGCGAGGGCGGGCCGGCTTGCGGGGAGGAGAGGTGACGCCAGTCATCGGGAACGTGTCCTTGTCCTCGTGACAGGTGCGTCCGCTGGCGGTGGGCTCGAAGCGTCGTCGGTTCGATGCGTTCCGCGCGGTGCGCACCCAGCGGTGATCGGGGGTGATCAGGGGCCGTCATTGGCCCGGCGGGGTCGCTGTCAGAACATCGAAGGACAACAGATGGCGCTGCGCATCCGCCCGAGGTCGACATGAATCCGACCTACGAGATGAGTGGAGCGGGCAGCGAGCATGCTGATAAGCGTCAGCGCCAACGCCTGACAAATCAACTCCCAATCCTGCATCGTGAGACCCAGTCTCACGATACGGCTATCTCTACCAGCCTGGTGGAGATTGTTCCGGGCGCCGGAAATGCTTCACAAGAACTCTTGTGCAAGAACTCTTGTACGTTCTATCGTGCTGCCATGACGCCCGCCAACCGCCGTCGCGCCGAGCCCTCCGTGCTGGCTGCGATCCACCATCCGCTCCGCCGCCGGCTGCTCGATCTGATCTACATCGACGGCCCCGCGACCGCGTCCCGGCTGGCCGAGGCCACCGGCGAGCTGGTCGGCAACATCAGTCATCACCTCAAGGTTCTGAGCGCGGCCGGGGTGATCGAGGAGGCTCCCGAGCTGGCCAAGAACCGGCGCGAACGATGGTGGAGGGTCGCCGACACCTCGTCGTACTCGTGGTCCATCGCCGACGCCAAGGGCGATCCCGCGGCCGAGTTGGTCGCGGCCACGGCCGAGGACGCGAACCTGGCTCATCACGTCGGCAAAGTCCGGCAATGGTTCGACATGCGGTACGAATTCGAGGAGCCCTGGGTGCGGGCGGCGTACGCGACCGAGAGATGGCTCACATTGACGCCGTCGCGGCTCGATGAGTTGAGCGAACGGATCGAGGAACTGGTCCGCGAGTACGCCGACGAGCCCTCGGAGGGCGACGACGCGCACAAGGTCTTCTTCTTCGCCCACGCGATCCCTGCCCGGCCATGAGTGTCGACGTCTTTCCGCCGCTCCGGAGGGACCGTCGGGTGCAAGGCTGGATCCTGTCGACGGCGATCTCGCAGGCCGGCGACATGGCCTGGTACGTCGGTTTGGCCTGGAGCGCGGCCCAGGTGACCACGCCGGCGGGCGCCGGCCTGGTGATGGGCATCGGCGCCCTGCCGAAGGCACTGGTCTTGTTGTACGGCGGTGCGCTCGCGGACCGGTTCGACGGCCGGCGCACGATGATCCTGGCGAATCTCGGGCGCATCGTCGTCCTGACCATCGCAGCCGTTGTCCTGCTCGCGTGGGGTCTGTCGCTGGCGCTGTTGCTCACGGTCGCGGTGGTCTTCGGAGCGGTGGACGCGCTGTACACGCCGGCCTCCGGGACGCTGCCGCGCCGGATGGTGCGGTCCGACGATCTGGTGAAGCTGTCGGCCGGATCGCAGCTGGCCCATCGGCTGGCGGTGTTCGTCGGCGCACCGCTGGGTGGTCTGCTGGTGGCATCTGGTGGTCTGGCCACGGTGATGATCGTCGACGCGGTCTCGTACGTCGTGATCGCGCTGGCGCTGGCCTTCGTGGTGAAGCCGCGGCTGCCGCAGCCGGTGTCGACGAGCGGATCGATCCGGGCTGATCTCCGGGCCGGCTTCGCCTACCTGCGCCGGGACACGCGAGCGCGCACTTTGGTGATTGCCTTCTCGGGTCTGAATCTCTGCGTGGGTCCGGTGCTCGCGGTCGGTCTGGTCCAGCGCACCCACGCCGCGGGTTGGGGACCGGGCGCGCTGGGGCTGTTCGAGGCATGCTCGGGCATCTTCGCTGCGGTCGGCGCGTTGGTGGCGATGCGGTGGAAGCCGGCCAACCTGGCCCGCAGTGGCCTGCTTGCTCTGGTGGTTCAGGCGGCCGGCTGTGTGCTGATCGGCCTGGTGCCACAGCTCGGGATGTTCGTCGCGATGGCGATGATCGGTGCGACCGCCGGGATCGCGTCGGCGCAGTTGTCCGCCGCGTTCCAGCAGACCGTCGACCCGTCGTACCTGGGCCGGAGCTTCAGCATCGTCAACCTCTCCGACGAGGCCATGATGCCGGTCGCCATGACGGCGTTCGGCGCCTTCATCAGCCTGACCAGCATCCCGCTCGCGTGTGCCGCGATCGGTACGGCGTTCGGCGCGCTGATGATCTGGTCAGCTGCCCGCGTGCGCAGCGATCCCTCGCCGGTCGGGCACGGGATCGCTGCGCCGTAAAGCCCACCCACCGACTCGGCTTCGGCACCTACAGAGTGCTGCTCGTCCTGGCGAGGATGTCAGCGACCAGTCCGTAGTCGACGTCTTGGTCCTCACTGATATCCACAGTCTTGCGATCGCCATTGCCCAGGGATCTCAGCACACCTTTGACGGGGTCGACGTCTGCGGCGTTGAACACCATGAAGGAGACCTTGTTCCTGGCCACGTGGAGAACGGCAGCGTGCTGGTCGTTCTTCAGGAAATGCGGCTTGCCGTACTCCAGCTTCTCCTCGACGTCGGGAATGGTCTGGCGCACGAGCTCCCGTAGCTTTTCGCAGACCTCGATCTGCCACGGGAGTCCCTTGTCGATGTACCTGGTCACGCCGTTGTGCATGGTCAGCGCTCCGCAACAGGGCTGTAGGTGAGGACGACCGTGCCGGTGTCGAAGGTGGTGGAATCGGTCAGGTTCAGCGTGGTGACACTGTCCGGCCGGAAGAGTCGCTGGCCGTCGCCCTTGATCACGGGACAGATCCAGATCCGGTACTCGTCGAGCAGACCGGCCTCGGCGAGCGCGTCGGTAAGGCGGCCGTTACCCCAGACGAGAATGTTGCCGCCATCCTGATCCTTGAGCTTGGTGATCTGAGTGACCAGATCTGCCCCGGGAACGACGACGGTGGGGTTCCACTTGGTGGTGTCGACGGACTCGGAGGCGACCACGTACTTGGTCATGGCGTTGACGTGGTCGGCGTACGGGTTGCCGCCCATGGTCGGCCAAGCCTGGGCCATGCCCTCGTAGGTGACCCTGCCCAGCAGCAGAGCGTCCGCGCCGAGCGTGAGGGTGTAGGCGTAGTGCTGGGCCTGCTCGTTGGAGTACTGCAGCGACCATTCGTGGGGGTTGTCGATGAAGCCGTCGAGGGTCGCGTAGGTCGAGGCGATGATCTTGCGCACGGTGATTGTCTCCTTGGTTGTGGTGTGAGTGGGGTGTTGTCATCTCACCCGGAAGATCTCCACGACATGTGGCGCATCGATGAGGGTGTGCGGTGCAACGGCGTGATAGGCCCACACGTGCGTCCACGCATTGCCGGTACGCACGGTCAGCACCGTCTTCATCATTCCGGGGCCGAAATAGGTGAAGAACAAGAAGATGATCGAGAGGAGCCAGTTGGCCGGCGAGGTGAGAACCGTCCACGCGTCCCACAGGTGCAGGACTGTGTAGGTGATGCCGCCGAGAATGACCGTCGTCGCGGTCGAACCGGTCAGCTTCAGGAACCGAGGCACGAGGATGCAGTAGACGAAGATCATCGCCGGCAGTACGGCCCCGGCCAGGTAGAGCACGAACGTGAGGGGCAGACCGACGAGGTACTGCCCGGTGGTGAGTTGCCCGAAGGCCGTCGTCAGTGTGGCGAACTGGACCGCCGACTCGATGAGCAGCACGACGACGATCACCCGGGCGTCACCGCGCCGGTCGCTGGACACGAGGTTCAGTTGCTCCGCTGAGTACTTGCGGCGAAAGTACGCCAACGGCAGCACTGCATAGACAACGACGTTGTAGCCCGCCCACGTCATCGCCTCGACCGGCCCGACGTGGTCGTGGGTACCGAAGATCGAGCCGGCCAGGTGCAGCCCGAAGGGATGCCAGCCGAACAGCCGGGCGAGGACGAATCCGACAACGAGGCCGAGTGCGCCATAGGCGAGCAGCAGCAGGGTCTCCCGACGCGTGGTCGCCAGGTCGGGGGCCCTGTCGGCGAGGTCGGGCCGGACGCGGTGTCTGGTCAGCAGGCACGTCACGGCCATCAGTCCGAAGATCCCCAGCATCCCGATGTTGGTGTTCACCACGTGGTCGACCGTGGAACCGGGCACGCCCGGCCAGCCGAACGGCAGCGCCTCACCCGCGACGAGCAGAACCACGACGTTGGCCGCAAGCCAGACGGCGGCGGTGATCCGGACACTTCGCTGGCGCGCCAAGCGGCGAAGCGAGGTCAAGGCGAGTGGTGGGGCAGCCGTGGTCGGCATAACGCTCCTTTTTAGTACAGTTGTACTAGCGGCAAGCAACGTAGCACAGTTGTGCTATAAAAAGCCATGCCGAAGATCGTCGATCCCTCTGAACGACGTCAGCACCTCGCGGAGGCGGCGTGGCGGGTGATCCTCCGCGACGGGCTCGAGCACGCGTCGGTCCGCAACGTTGCCCGCGAAGCGGGGTTGTCCAACGGCTCGTTGCGCCACATCTTCAGTACGCAGGCCGAACTTCTCGTCTTCGCGATGAACCAAGTGGTCGAGCGGATCGAGCGCCGCCTCGGCTCTCTCGACCCGGCCGGCGACCCACGCACGACGGCGGAGCGGTTCCTGGTCGAGCTACTGCCCCTCGACGAGGAACGCCAGGAGGAGAACGCCGTCTGGCTGGCGTTCACTGCGCGCGCATTGGTTGACCCGGAACTGCGCGAGTGCGCCGAGAGGAGCTACGACGCGCTGCGCGCCGGCTGCCGCCGCTGGGTGACCGAGATCGCCGGTGACCAGGTCGACGTCGAGTGGGAGGCCGACCGGCTCCACGCCGTACTCGACGGCCTCGCCGTCCACGCCGCGACCCGGCCGGACATCGCCACCGCCGACAGGCTGCAGGCGATCCTGGCAATGCATCTCGACAGCCTCGTCCCTCAAAAGAAGCGCCGCCAACGCGCCGACTGAGAGGCGACTCCAGGTTGGGCTGCCTCGACCTCCGATTCACGTCTGACGATTCATCGAGGGTGGGTTGCCCGCCAGCCCTTGATCAGTTCCTCGAGGTCTTGGTGGATGAAGGCGAAGAAGTCGGCGGCCTCGGACAGGCGGCGGCCGACCGGGGTGTCTGCTCCGAACAGGTCGACGCCGGAGCGGCTGGTCGACTCCCACTCGGCGAGCGCGCTGTTGCGGCGTTCGAGGATCGCGGAGAACACGTCGTCCCGGATCCGGTAGTGGTCCTTGCGTGAACCGGGGATCCGCTCCCGGGAGATGAACGACACCTGCAGCAGTTGGCGTACGGCGCCCGACACGGCCGGCTGGCTGATCCGCAGCGACTCGGCCAGCTCGGCCGACGTCATAGTGCCGGTCGGACTGACCAGCATCCGCCCGATCACCCGGGCAGACATCGTCGGTACGCCGCTGTTCGCCAGCGCCCCGGCGAACCGCTCGACGAACTGGCTGATCTCCTCCGGCGTGGGTTCAGTCGGCATGGCCGCACCCTACCTCAACTATCAGAAGTTTCTGATAGTTGAAGCGCCCGCTCCCTGAAGACTCAGGGAGCGGGCGCTCGAAACGCTCAGCTGAGCTCGAGACCCGGGTACAGCGGGTGCTTGTCGAGCAGCTCGGCCGAGGCGGCCTTGGTCTTGTCCGCGACACCGTCGGCCAGCACGTACTTCGCCTTCGACGGCGCACCGGCCGACGTCGTGGTCGGCGTGGTGGAGGACAGTACGTCGACGATCAGCTCGGCGACCCGGTCGAACTCGTCGGCCCCGAAGCCGCGCGTGGTCAGCGCCGGCGTACCGATCCGGACACCCGAGGTGTACCAGGCACCGTTTGGGTCCCGCGGTACGGCGTTCCGGTTCGTCACGATGCCTGCATCGAGCAGCGCCGACTCGGCCTGACGCCCGGTGATCCCGTACGACGACACGTCGAGCAGCGCGAGGTGGTTCTCGGTGCCATCGGTGACGAGCTTGACGCCACGCTTCATCAGACCCTCGGCCAGCGCGACCGCATTGTCCGCGATCGCCTGCGCGTACTCCTGGAACGAAGGCTGCCGGGCCTCGGCCAGCGCGACCGCCTTGGCCGCCATCGTCTGGCTGAGCGGGCCGCCGAGCACCATCGGGCAACCACGGTCGACCGAGTCGGCGTACTCGGGCTGGCACAGCACCATGCCGCCGCGCGGGCCGCGGAGCGACTTGTGCGTGGTCGTCGTGGTGACGTGTGCGTGCGGCACCGGGTCGAAGTCGCCAGTGAAGACCTTGCCCGCGACCAGGCCGGCGAAGTGCGCCATGTCGACCATCAGGGTGGCGCCGACCTCGTCCGCGATCTCGCGCATCTTCGCGAAGTCGATCTTCCGCGGGTACGCCGAGTAGCCCGCGATCAGGATCAGCGGCTTGAACGCACGCGCGGCCCGGGCGACCTCGTCGTAGTCGAGCAGCCCCGTCTCCGGGTCGGTGCCGTACGAGTGCTGGTTGAACATCTTGCCGGAGATGTTCGGCCGGAAACCGTGGGTCAGGTGACCGCCGGCGTCCAGCGACATGCCGAGCATCTTCTGGTCGCCGAGCGCCTTGCGAAGCTTGGCCCAGTCCTCGTCGGACAGGTCGTTGACATGCTTCGCGCCGGCCTCGGCCAGCGCCGGCAACTCGATCCGCTGGGCCAGGATCGCCCAGAAGGCAACCAGGTTCGCGTCGATGCCGGAGTGCGGCTGGACGTAGGCGTGCGGTGCGTCGAACAGCGCCTTCGCGTGGTCGGCCGCGGTCTGCTCGACCGTGTCGACGTTCTGGCAGCCGGCGTAGAAGCGGTGGCCGATGGTGCCCTCGGCGTACTTGTCGGACAGCCAGTTGCCCATCGTCAGCAAGGTGGCGGGAGAGGCGTAGTTCTCGCTCGCGATCAGCTTCAGCGAGGAGCGCTGGTCGGCCAGTTCGGCCTTGATCGCGCCGGCGATCGTGGGTTCCACCGCGCCGATCACCTCGAGCGCGTTGCGGTACGCGGCCGATGCGGCGGCGGCATCGAAGGGTTGAGTCATCGTTGTCTCTCCTGCGGTTGCAGTGGGTCGAAGGCACCCAGGCGCACGGTGCCGACGGATTTCGCTCCCCGGTGGTTCTCCACCTCAGCGCGCCAGTCGCGACGTCTCACCCTATCGTGCGATCGACGATCTCCTGGAACGGTGTGGTCCGCGGAAGTGTGCCGAAGACACCGCCCCAGTCATTGGCCAACCGCGACGCGACGAACGCCTCCGCCACCTCGGGTGTCGAATGCCTGACCAGCAGCGATGCCTGCAGACACAACGCCATTCGAGCCGCTAGGCGCCGCGCTCCCGCCTCGGCGCCTTCGATGTCAGCAAGCGCTTGCAGTACGTCGTTCACCGCGCCATCCAGTCGCTGATCCGCTCCCTGACACGCGGCCATCTCAGTCAGCCAGGCCTCGAGCGACTCCGGCCGGCGGAGTGCCCGCAGCACGTCCAGCGCGTTGACGTTGCCCGACCCTTCCCAGATCGAGTTCAGCGGCGACTCCCGGAACAGCAAAGGCAGGCCGGATTCCTCGACGAACCCGTTCCCGCCGAGACACTCAAGCGCTTCGGCCACCATGAACGGCGTCCGCTTACACACCCAGAACTTCGCCAACGGCAACGCGATCCGGCGGAACGCGGTCGCCTGAGCGTCACCCGTGACGGAGGCGTCCACCGCGGCGGCCAGACGCATCCCCAACGCGGTCGCCGCCTCGCTCTCCAGCGCCAGGTCAGCGAGCACGTTCTGCATCGCCGGCTTGTCCGCGAGCAGCCCGCCGAAGGCCGAGCGATGGCGGGTGTGCCACAGAGCCTCGACCAACGCGCGGCGCTGGAGAGCGGCCGATCCGAGGACGCAGTCGAGCCGGGTCGCGGCGACCATCTCGATGATGGTGCGGACGCCGGCGCCCTCGTCGCCGAGCCGGTACCCGACGGTGCCGTGGAACTCGACCTCGCTGGACGCGTTCGACCGGTTGCCGAGCTTGTCCTTCAGCCGCTGCAGGGCAAACGTGTTCCGGTTGCCATCGGCAAGGACCCGCGGAACGACGAAGCAACTCAGCCCTTCCGGCGCCTGGGCGAGCACCAGGAACACATCGACCTGCGGCGCCGAGCAGAACCACTTGTGTCCGTTCAGCTGGTACTCGCCGTCGCTCCCGGTCGGCGTCGCGGTGGTGAGGTTCGCCCGTACGTCGGACCCACCTTGCTTCTCGGTCATCCCCATCCCCGCGAGAACGCCGGTCTTCTCGGCCGCGGGCAGCCGGCGTACGTCGTACTGGGTGGAAGCGAGCTGTGGGATCCACTCCTTGGCGAGTCGCTCGTCGGCCTTCAGCGCGGGGACTGCGGCGTACGTCATCGAGATCGGGCAGCCGTGCCCCGGCTCGACCTGGGACCAGAGGTAGAAGCCGGCGGCGCGGGTCAGGTGCGGCGACGGCCGGTCGTTGGTCCAGGGCGCGGCCTGGAGGCCGAAGCCGACGGCCTGCTCCATCAGCCAGTGCCACGACGGGTGGAACTCGACCTCGTCGATGCGGTGTCCGTAGCGGTCGTGCGTGCGCAGGACCGGTGGATTCTGGTTCGCCGGGAGAGCCTGGGAGAGAGCCTCCTCGGACCCGGCCAGCTCGCCGATCCGGTGCAGACCGGGATCGTCCGCGAGGCCGCCGTACGGACGCAGAGCGTCACCGAGTGCCGCGTCCCGGGTGAAGAAGTTCACCCCCCGCAGTGGGGGAGCCTGATTCGTTACCGCAAAAGGGTCCGCCATGTCAGTACGGTAAGCGGTATGGCACGTTCTGGGGCAGGACCCACTGGTGGGAGCTCCCTCTCATTGGCATGGGTCCGCAGAATCCCG
The DNA here is from genome assembly GCF_004342025.1 of Kribbella steppae. GTDB lineage: Bacteria > Actinomycetota > Actinomycetes > Propionibacteriales > Kribbellaceae > Kribbella > Kribbella steppae. The sequence continues at coordinate 306,670 of NZ_SLWN01000006.1, forward strand.
GCGACGACCTGGAAGCTTGTGACCCAGACCGTCGGTGTCTGCCTGCGCTACCGGGTCACCGGACTCGCGGCCGAGGGGGCGTTCTTCGCCATCCTCTCGCTGCCGCCGCTGATCTTCGGGCTGGCCGGAAGCCTCGGGTACATCGCGAGCCGGTACTTCGAGGTCGAGACGATCGACGAGATCAAGCAGCAGATCGCCGTGCTGGCGGCCCGGGCGCTGACCGACGACTCGGTCCAGGGCGTGATCGTGCCGACCCTGAACCAGGTCCTGAACGGCGGCCGGCCCGATGTCATCTCGATCGGTTTCGTCCTCGCGCTGTGGTCCGGCAGCCGCGCGCTGAACGTCTTCGTCGACACCATCACGATCATGTACGGGATGGGCGGCAAGCGCGGCATCGTCCGGACGCGCGCACTGTCCTTCTCCCTGTACTGCGCCGCCCTCGTCATCGGCGTGATCGTGCTCCCGCTGGTGCTGGCCGGTCCGGACGCGGTGGCCGCGGTGCTTCCGCACCGGCTGGACTTCCTGAACCAGCTGTACTGGCCGGTCGTCACGATCCTGTCGGCGGGCTTCTTGAACACCCTGTACCACCTGTCGGTGCCGGTGCGGACGCCGTGGGTGTCCGACCTGCCGGGGTCGTTCCTGGCGCTGTCGATCTGGATCCTGGGCAGCTTCGTGCTGCGCTGGATCCTGCAGAGCACGGTCGGCGGTACGTCGATCTACGGTCCGCTGGCGGCGCCGATCGCCGTCCTGATGTGGCTCTACATGACGGCGATCGCGGTGCTGATCGGTGCGGCGCTGAATGCGGTGGTGGACCGGTTGTGGCCGCACAAGTCGCGGGCGATCGAGGCGGCTGAGGTTCAGGCGCGCAAGGACGCCGAGGACGAGGTGGAGCCGGTGATGAAGGCCGAGCCGGAGCCGCACCACCATCACCCGCTGACCCCGCTCGAGCCGCCGGCGCCCGTCGTACCGACCGATGGCTCGCAGTCGACCCCGGAGGACCCGAATCCCGCCCCTGCGCCCACAGGTGACGCACCCCGGCCCGCGGACGGTGCGCCGCGGGCGGACCGCAAGCCGGAGCCGGTCGGAAAACCCGGTGCGCAAACTGAATCCGACGACCTACGCTGACGACATCAGCCGGTTCTTGATCAGGACCGCAGGACTTCGAAGGGAGGCGCCCACCATGACCTTCACCGTATTGCTTGTTGGCGGGGCCCACTGGGCCGACGCTTCCCGTACTGTCCGTCCGCTGAGCTGATCCCGCGGCCGGACCCTCTGAAAGGTTCGCCGCATGTCAGGCACACTCCAGGCCCTGGGACTCGACAGCACCACGGCCGAATACTTCGCATCCGTCCCGGACGAGCTCGTGCCGGGGCGCGTCGCCCGGGTCGACAAGGGCCTGGCGACGGTTCTGACCGAGGACGGTCCGGTTCGCGCGACGTGGTCCGGCGCGCTCCTCGCCGCGATCGCCAGTGACGCCCATGCCGGCCCATGTACAGGGGACTGGGCCGTACTGCGCTACTGGCCGGACGACCGGATCACCCTCGAGTGCCTGGCCCCACGCCGTACGGCGATCGTGCGGGCAGAAGTCAGCGGTACGTCGAAGGGCCAGGTGCTGGCCGCCAATGTCGACGTGATCGCGATCGTGGTCGGCCTGCATCCGGAGCCGAACATCGGCCGGATCGAACGCTTCCTCGCGCTGGCGTGGGAGAGCGGTGCGCGGCCTGTCGTCGTACTGACCAAGTCAGACCTCGTCGGCGACGCGGACTCCGTTGCGGACGACGTGGCGCGTGCTGCGCCGGGTGCCGACGTACTGGTGTGCAGTGCGACTACCGGTGAAGGTCTGTCCTCAGTGCGGGCGTTGCTAGCGGGTGACGCGACTGTGGCGCTGCTGGGGTCGAGTGGTGCGGGCAAGTCGTCGCTGGTGAACGCACTGGCCGGTGTGGAGTTGCTGGACGTGCAGGACATCCGTGACGACGGCAAGGGGCGGCACACGTCGGTGCGGCGCGAGCTGATCGTGCTGCCCGGTGGTGGGGTCGTCATCGACACCCCAGGGCTGCGGGGGATTGGGCTGCAGGAGTCGGGTGAAGGCCTGGCGGCTGCGTTCCCGGACATCACGGCGTTGGCCGAGCAGTGCAAGTTCAAGGACTGCGCTCACGTGACAGAGCCCGACTGTGCCGTGCGGGCCGCCCTGGAGGACGGAACTCTGCCGCACCGCCGCTACGAGAGTTGGACGAAGCTCCAGCGCGAAGCAGCCTTCATGGCCCGCCGCAACGACCTCCGCCTCCGCGCCGAGGCCAAGAAGCAGTGGGCCCGCGCCTCGAAGTCCTACCGCCGAGACATCAACCCACGCCCGTAACGCCCGTTTCTTCCGTAGTGAAAGGATCGGGGTATGGATCGAGCGGTGCTGGTGACTGGGGCTTCTCGGGGGATTGGTGCGGCGACGGCGCGGGCGTTCGCGGCCGCGGGGGACCGGGTGGCTGTGCATTACAGCTCGTCCGCCGAGGCTGCGGCGATGGTGCTGAAGGAGCTGCCCGGGTCGGGGCACGTACTCACACAGGCTGATCTTGCCGATCCGGCGGCGATTCAGACGATGGTCGACGACGCCGCGGCGGCTCTGGGCGGCATCGACGTACTGGTGAACAACGCCGGCGTGTACCACCCGCATCGGATCCGTGAGGCGACGTACGCCGAATGGCAGCAGGCGTGGGCGGACACGCTCGCGGTGAACCTGGTCGGCCCGGCGAACGCGGCGTGGTGCGCGGTCCGGCACATGGGCCGTGGCGGACGGATCGTGAACGTGTCGTCGCGCGGTGCGTTCCGGGGCGAGCCGAATCAGCCTGCGTACGGCGCCTCGAAGGCCGGCATCGTGTCGTTCACCCAATCACTGGCCCGCGCCCTTGGTCCGGAAGGGATCGCGGTGACCGCGATCGCACCCGGCTGGACGACCACCGACATGGCGTCGGTTCACCTTGTCGGCGAAGGCTACGACCGCCGCCGGCTGGAGAGTCCGCTCGAACGCGTCGCCGACCCGTCGGAGGTCGCCGCAGCCATCCTCTACCTCGCCTCGCCCGAGGCCGAGTTCGCCACCGGCACCGTCCTCGACTTCAACGGCGGCTCGCACCTCCGGATGTAGGAGCGTTCAGCCGTCGCCGCCTCCGCCACCGTCGCCCCAGCCACCGTCCATTCCGCCGGCGTCGAACCCGCCGCTCTGGGTGCCGGGGTCGCCCCAGCCTGCGACTGCACCACCACCCTGACCCTCGAAGCTCGACAGGGCGACGTAGCTCGCGCCCGCGCCCGCCCCGAAGTACCCCATGCCGTACGGCGCGACCGCAGTGCCGGCCTCCCAGTACGGCACTCGTCGGCTGTGGAACTGGACGAACCTGACCTCAGGTTCATCGCCGGCCCGAATCCGCGCGGCATCCTGTGCACACGCCGGGACCGTCCGTGTGCCGACCTTCGGCTGCGTCCAGACCACGTCAGTCGTCGACGGACCGTGCTGTGGATTGAAGAAGCAGGGCACCCTGCGCACAGGCACCGGCTCGCCCCGCACCCGCGCATGCACACAGACGATCGCGTACCGGCCGGTCGCCAGCGTGTCGGTCACCGCAGTGATGTCTGCGGACTTCCGGATGCCCTTGACCGCCTTTTGCGCCGCTTCGTACGCGTCGAGCGCCACCTGATAGTCCGCCCGCCCATCGGCGTCGAGTGCCTGCCCCGGCGCGTGAGCGTCCAGCCGCTGGAGTTCCTCCCCGAGCAGCGTCACATCCTCGTCGGCAAGCTTGCGGATCTGCTCCAACTCCTCCGCATCACCGCGCCGCGCAGCTCGCCGGTCCCATCCATACCGACCCGCAAGCACCACCCCACCGCACCCTAGTGCGGCCAATAGCCACAACATCTTTCGACGGTACTCCGGTCAGTACCTGGCATCCACTGCTCGCGCCGGCACCTGGGCAGGCGCCCTAAAACCGGTCGGCGGTGGGGTGTTCGAGTTGCTAGGGTCGCGGCCGTGCATCGAATCATCACCCCGCCGGCCGCCGCTTAGCGGACGGCCGACGTCACAACGCTCAGGCTCTGACCTGAGCTCCTTCGGGCTGTTCGCAGACGCCGCACCCTTCTTCTTGCGAACACCCGGAGTGTCTGATGCATCACCGTCTCGCGCCCTCGACGGCGCGCGGTCTCCTGTACGTCGCCCTGGCCGGAGTCGCCTGGGGCACGGGCGGCCCGACCGGCGCCCTCCTCTTCCAGTACAGCGGCCTGAACTCGACAGCAATCTCGTTCTGGCGCCTACTCGGCGGCGCCGTCTGGCTCGCCATCGCCTGCGGCGTCCTCGCCCGCGACCCGATCATCCAGCAGTTCGCCGCCGCCCCGATGCGCTACCTCCTGAGTGGCCTCGGCCTGGCCGTCTGCCAACTGGGCTACTTCGCCGCCATCCCAAGAGTCGGCGTCGCCGTCGCCACAGTCATCTCCCTCGGCGCCGGCCCCGTGTTCATCGCGTTGGGCGCCCGCGAGCGCATCACCAGCACCTTGCTGGTCGCCGTACTGGGTCTGGCTCTCCTCATCTCCGGCGGCGGAGGCACCGGCCACGGATCGCTCCCCGGCATCGCCTTGTCGCTCCTGTCAGCCGCCGGCTACGCCCTCACCACGCTCCTCAACCGCGACCAGCAGGACCCCATCACCAGCGCCTTCCTCGGCTTCACCGCCGGTGCGATCATCCTGTTGCCCTTGGCAATGACCGGCGGCCTCACCCCGGCACCGGTCAGCTGGCCTCTCCTCGCGTACTTCGGCCTGGTCCCGACCGCCCTCGCCTACGCGCTGTTCTACACCGGCCTGCGAGCGATCCGAGCCTCCACTGCAGCCGTCATCGCCCTCATCGAACCCCTCCTGGCCGCGGCGATCGGCGTACTCGCATTCCACGAGCACCTGACCACCCTCAGCCTCATCGGCGCCGCCGTACTGCTGGCCGCCGTAGTCCTCCAGGCGATGCGCGAGTAGCAGGTGGCCTCACGCCTCCGAGGCGCGTTGGAGCCACTCGCGGATCAGGGCGGCGAAGAGCTCGGGTTGCTCGAGCTGGAGGTTGTGCCCGGCAACATCCAGCACGGCGTACGTCGCGCGCGGATAGTGGGGGAGTAGCGCGTACTGGTCCTCGAAGCCCGTCACCGAGTCCTGCCTACCGCAGACGATCAGCGTCGGCCGCGCGTAGGCAGGACCGCTCTCCGGCGCGATCGACAGCGCCCAGTTCTTCTGGATCCGGTCGAGCGCCTCGATGTCGGCCGCAGCGAGCCCGGTCGCGACGTCAGAGCGGTACGCCTCGAGTGCGGCAGCGGTCTGGACTACGGCGAGGTCGGTGAAGTCCTCGCCCTCGGTCAGCGATTCGAGTACGCCTGGTTCGGTCCGCAGGACGGCGTGCTCGGGGACGGTCCGGTCGGCGTGCATCAGCGCGGTGCCGATCGGGCAGACCAGCGCGAGTCCGAGGATCTGCTCGGACCGCTCCGCGATCAGGCCGCGCGCGAGGTAACCGCCGTACGACTCTCCGATCAGCAGGAACGGCTCGTCCCTGATCTGTTCGTCGACGAACGCTCGTACCTCCGCCATGATCCCGTCCGAGCTGTCGATCGCACCGGCCGGTGTCTGACCCATCCCGGGCAGGTCGGGATAGAGCCGCCGGTATCCAGGCACGTCGGCGAACACCGGCTCCAGACAGCCCGACATCAGCCGGTGGTCTGGAGTCCAGCCGTGCAGCGAGAGCACCGGAACACCCTCGCCGAAGGACACATGGTGCAGTGCCATCGCAGTCGCCTTTCGCAGTTCCCGATCGAGCCGCCCCAAGTTGTATCAACCCGCGCGGACAGTTTCCGGCCGGGCACAGGGCACAGTGTCACAGCCTGGTAAGCGCCCGAGTGCGAGCGGATCCGGTCGATCGGTGCTACATCTGTCTGAGGGAACTGTCCGATTCGTGGTGCGTGATCGGGCGGTGACGGGGAAGGGGGTTCTGCCATGACGACAGCTGCCATGGTTGCCGAGTTCGGGGACTTCGCCGACTGGACCGCCGATGCGGTAGAGCAGCTCGGCACGGGGCATGCCATACCTGCTGCCTGCCGGGGCAGCTCGAGTCCGGGCGCGCTCGCCTGGTTGGCCGAGGCCTGTGAACTGGCGCCGGGCAACACCTTGCTGGATGTCGGCGCAGGGGTAGGTGGACCGGCGGCGTGGGCGGCGGAGCGGTTCGGGGTGCGCCCGATCCTGGTGGAGCCGATGCTGCCGGCGTGCCGAGCTGCGGCCCGGCTCTTCGGGCTACCGGTCGTCACCGCGGACGGCGGACGTCTTCCGTTGCGGTCAGGCTCGGTCGACGTCGGCTGGTGCCTGGGTGTGCTGTGCACCGTCGAGGACAAGGCGGCTCTGCTCGACGAGATGCACCGCGTGCTGAAGCCTGGAGCCTCGCTGGGCCTGCTGGTAGTCGTCTCCCGGGCGCTGCAGCGTCTACCGGCGCCGGAAGGCAATCACTTCCCGACTCAGCGCGAGGTCGCCGGGTTGCTGGCGAATGCCGGGTTCCGGCTTCTCGAACAGATCCCACGTCCCAGCGCTGCTCCGTTGTCCTGGTCTCGCCGCGTCGAACAGGTCGCAGCGGCTGTCGCGGCGAAGCATGAGGGCGACGAGGCCTACGGACTGGCCGCGCGCCAGACCGAGCGCCTCGGCCGTTTGCTGTCCGCCCGGCAGGTCTCGATCCAGCTCATGCACGCGGTCGCCGCGAGCTAAAGTCGCCTCATGTCGAGTCGAACTCCGCACGGTCCCGTCCCCGATTCCGCCGTACTGCGTGCCCGGTTGGAGCGCGCCCGCGAAGCCGCCGCAGGGACCGGCCTGCTGATCGCGCCCGGGTCGGATCTGCGGTATCTGCTCGGGCAGGCGGGTGGTTCACTCGAGCGGCTGACCACGCTGGTCATTCCGGCCGACGGTTCGCCGGCGCTCGTCGTACCGAAGCTCGAAGCGCCTGGGTTCGCCGACCTCCCGTTGGCGGAGCTCGGGGTCGAGGTCGTCACCTGGGTCGACGGTGACGATCCGTACGGCGTTGCCGCGGATCGCCTGCGCGGATCGGAGCGAGTGGCCGTCAGCGACTTCACCCCGGCGTTGCATGTGCTGGCCCTGCGCGAGGCGTTGCCGAAGGCCGAACAGGTCCTGGCCGGGCCGATCGTGCGCGAGTTCCGGATGCGCAAGGACGCGGCCGAGATCGAGGCGCTGCGGAAGGCAGGTGCGGCGATCGACCGGGTACACGCGCGGGTCGGCGAGTGGTTGCGACCGGGCCGGACCGAGGCGGAGGTCGGTGCTGACATCGCGGCCGCGATCGTCGAGGAAGGTCACGTCCTGGCCGACTTCGTCATCGTCGGCAGCGGGCCGAACGGCGCGAGTCCGCACCACGGAGTGTCCGACCGGGTGATCGAATCCGGCGACGTGGTGGTGGTCGACATCGGCGGACCGGTTGCCGAGGGCTACAACTCCGACTCCACCCGGACGTACGCCGTGGGTGAGCCGCGTGATGCGGATGTCGCCGCGACGTACGCCGTACTGCGGGATGCGCAGCAGGCGGCTGTGGACGCGGTGCGGCCGGGGGTGTCCGCGGAGTCGATCGACGCGGCGGCGCGGGACGTGATCGCAGCCGCCGGGTTCGGTGAGTACTTCATCCACAGGACGGGACATGGGATCGGCCTCGACGTGCACGAAGAGCCGTACATCGTCAGCGGGAACGGGCTGCTTCTCGAACCAGGGATGGCGTTCAGCGTCGAGCCCGGTCTCTACCAACCGGGCCGGTGGGGTGCCCGGATCGAGGACATCGTCGTGGTCACCGAGGACGGCGTCGAGCCGATGAACCGTCGCCCACACGACCTGGTGGTGCTTTGACTCAGCCGGCCCGGAAGGTCTTGCGGTAGGCGAGGGGAGAGACACCAAGTTCTGAGCGCAGGTGATGACGCAGCGACGCGGCAGTTCCCAGCCCGGCCGAGTCGGCCACGCGGTCGACGGACAGGTCCGTGGTTTCCAGCAAGTGGCATGCGTGTCGCACGCGTTGCTGCAGGAGCCAGGTACCCGGAGACTGACCCGTCTCGGCCTTGAAGCGCCGGCTGAAGGTGCGCACGCTCATCTGGGCGTGGGCCGCCATCGCGGTGAGACTCAACTCCTCGTCGAGCCGCTCCAACGCCCACGCGCGAGTCGGCGCCGTACCTTCACTGCCCTCGTCCGGTACGACGCGTTCGATGAACTGTGACTGCCCACCATCCCGCCACGGCGGTACGACGCAGTGCCGTGCGGCCCGGTTCGCGATCTCGCTGCCGAAGTCGCGACGGATCAGATGCAGGCAGAGGTCCACTCCCGCGGCGAGACCCGCTGACGTGATGATGTCGCCGTCGTCGATGAACAGCAGCTCCTCGTCGAGCTTCACCTGCGGGTAGAGGGCTCGGAACATCTCGGCCCGCAGCCAGTGCGTGGTCGCCGGGCGTCCGTCGAGAAGCCCGGCTGCGCCGAGCACGAACGCGCCGGTGCAGATCGATGCGATCCGGGTGCCCGGCCGGATGGTGTCGAGCGCCTTCGCGAGGTCGTCCGGCAGCGTGCCTTCGTAGCGCGGCTGGGCGATGTACGTCCCCGGGATGATCACCGTGTCCGCCTCGGCCAGCACCTCCGGCCCGTAGTCCGGGATCAGGCTGAACCCTGCGCCGGCCCGGATCGGCGCGATCTCGAGTCCGCAGATGCGTACGTCGTACAGCGCCGTCCCGTCGGCCTTCGTCGCCGCGCCGAACACCGTCGGCGGAATGGTCAGGTCGAACCCGACCACCGGCTCCAAGGCCAGGACGGCGACCACGTGCGGCCCGACTGCTCTCAGCTTGGCCCGGCCGGTGCTGGAGGTACCCATGGCCATATCTTGACACATGCTGTCGTTCTGGCCACTGGTTTGCGGGTGGGACAGACGGCAATCTGTCCGGGTGACGCAGATTGTGGAGAAGAAGACTGCCCGGGTGCACCTCGCCTGGGCAGTCGCCGCGGTGGGGTTCGTAACGCTGATCGGTGCGGCCGGGTTCCGCTCGGTGCCGGGGGTGCTGCTCGACCCGTTGCACGACGAGTTCGGGTGGTCGCACGCGACGATCTCGGCCTCGGTGTCGATCAACCTGCTGCTCTACGGCCTGATCTCGCCGTTCGCCGCGGCGCTGATGGATCGGCTGGGTCTGCGTCAGGTGGTCAGCGGTGCCCTGGTGCTCATCGCGCTGGGCAGTGGGCTGACCGTCTTCATGACCTCGTCCTGGCAGCTCCTGCTGTGCTGGGGGCTGCTGGTCGGCGTCGGTACCGGCTCGATGTCGATGACGTTCGTCGCGACGATCACCGGTCGCTGGTTCGTCCATCGCCGTGGACTGGTCACCGGCATCCTGACTGCGGCCGGCGCCACCGGGCAGCTCATCTTCCTCCCGCTCATCGCGAATCTGGCCAGTGCGTACGGGTGGCGCGTCCCGGCGCTCGTGGCGGCCGGTACGGCGCTGGCCGTCGTACCGCTGGTGCTGCTGTTCCTGCGGGACTACCCGAGTGACGTGGGCTTGAGGGCGTACGGCGCTCCAGAGGGAAGTACTGCGGGTCAGCGGGTCGAGACGACCGGCAGCAGTGCGCTGCGGGCGTTGACCGCGTTGCGGTCTGCGATGCGCCGACCTGCGTTCTGGATGCTTGCGGGTGGCTTTGCCATCTGCGGCGCGTCGACGAACGGGTTGATCGGCACGCACTTCGTGACGGCCGCGCACGATCACGGCATGCCTGTGACGACAGCTGCGTCGTTGCTGGCGCTGGTGGGAGTGTTCGACGTCGGCGGCACGATCGTGTCGGGCTGGCTGACGGACCGGTGGGATCCGCGGTACCTGCTGATCGGGTACTACTCGCTGCGCGGGCTGTCGCTGCTCGTGCTGCCGTCTCTGCTCGGTCCGTCGGCTCAGCCGAGCATCTGGGTGTTCATCATCTTCTACGGCCTCGACTGGGTTGCGACTGTGCCGCCGACCGTTGCGCTGTGCCGGGAGTGGTTCGGGGTGGACGGGCCGATCGTGTTCGGCTGGGTGTTCGCATCGCACCAGATCGGTGCCGCAGTGGCTGCTACCGGTGCAGGCGCGATCCGGGACGTGCAGGGCAGTTACAACCTCGCCTGGTACCTGGCCGGCGGGCTCTGCGCGGCGGCTGCGCTGATGTCCGCGAGCATCGGACGCCGCCTCGTGACCGCCTGATCCCGTCGGCTAGCCTCGACCTAGGTTCAGGTCGGAGGGATGAGCGGGTGGACATCGAGCCGGGTGAGTTGACGGTCGGGCAGTTGGCGCAACGCAGCGGCGTGGCGATCTCGGCCCTGCATTTCTACGAGCGGCAGAACCTGATCATCAGCCGTCGTACGTCGGGCAACCAGCGACGGTACAAGCGCGACACGCTCCGCCGGGTCGCGCTGATCCGGATCGCCCAACGGGTCGGCATCCCGCTCGCGGAGGTGGCTGCGATCCTGGCGCTGCTGCCGGAGAACCGGACGCCCACCCGTCAGGACTGGGAACGCATCTCCGAGTGCTGGCAGGCCGAGCTCGACAAGCGCATCCTGCACCTGGAACAACTTCGCGACGACTTCAAGGACTGCGTCGGCTGCGGTTGCCTCTCCCTCGACCGCTGCGCCTTGGCCAATCCGTACGACGCTTTGGCCGCCAAGGGCCCGGGTCCGCAACGACTGGTCACCGCCGGCGGCGAGCCATGCCATCCCGGAAAGTGCGCCTGAGCAGCCCGCGGGCATCGGCCGCCGCCGATGCCCGCTGGGCCTGATGCGTCAGCCCCACTGGCCGGGCTGGTAGTCGCCGGCCGGCTGCTGGGTGATGACGTTCAAGCGGTTCCAGGTGTTGATGAGGGCGATGAGGGACAACAGGGCGGCGAGCTGGTCCTCGTCGTAGTGCTTGGCCGCGTTGGCCCAGACCTCGTCGGAGACACCACCGGCCGCGTCGGCGATGCGGGTGCCCTCCTCGGTGAGCTCGAGTGCCGCGCGCTCGGCCTCGGTGAAGACCGTCGCCTCCCGCCAGGCCGCGACCAGGTTGAGGCGTACCGAGGACTCCCCGGCGTGGGTGGCGTCCTTGGTGTGCATGTCGATGCAGTAACCACAGCCGTTGATCTGGCTGGCGCGGATCTCCACCAGGTGCCGCGTCGCTTCGGGCAGGGTCGAGTCCCACACGACCTTGCTGGCAGAGGTGACGTACTTCAAGACCTTGGCCCCGACCGGGTTGCTGAGGTGGTCGAAACGGACGTCCATAGTGATCTCCTGTTCGGTTCGGCGCTACACCCAACCGACGAGATCGCGCGGTGCGGTGTGAGCCACCCGGAGCGTGACCTACATCTCGCGCGCCCGTCCGAACCGGGGTTATCCACAAGGCGGTGGTCGCTCGCAGCGAACTGGGGGTGCGGGCGTCTAGTGTCGTGGCATGGCTGACACCAGTTCGACCACCAGCACTCTGACCGAGGCGCGCGCGGGGATCGCCGACGGCGTGATCCGGGCAATCGCGGGGGAGAGCGCGCGATTGCGGGCGGATCAGGAGACCGCGGTCGCCGCCCTGTGCGAGGCGAGCGCGCGGGTGCTGGTCGTGCAGGCGACAGGTTGGGGGAAGTCGGCTGTGTATTGGGCGGCCACCGCGATCCGCCGGGCTGAGGGCGCCGGGCCGACGCTGGTGGTGTCACCGCTGCTGTCGTTGATGCGCGACCAGGTCGCCGCCGCGAGCCGAGCGGGTCTGCGTGCGGCGACGCTGAACTCGAACAACATCGACGAGTGGTCCAGCATCGAGCACGACCTGCGCTCCGGTGCGATCGACGTACTGCTGGTATCGCCTGAGCGGTTGGCGAATCCAGGGTTCGGTCGGCGGGTGCTCGACGGTCTGGCCGGACAGGTCGGCCTGCTGGTCATCGACGAAGCGCATGCGGTGTCGGACTGGGGGCACGACTTCCGGCCGGACTATCGCCGCGTGTCCGACGTACTGCAGCAGCTCAACCCCAAGACACCTGTGCTCGCGACGACCGCCACCGCCAATGCGCGAGTGACCGACGACGTCGCGCATCAACTGGGGGAGTCCACGCTTGTACTGCGTGGTCCGCTGGCACGATCGAGTTTGCAGCTTGCTGTTGTCGATGCGTTGTCGCCGTTGGATCGGTTCGCCTGGGTGGTCGACCACCTGCCGAAGTTGCCGGGGTCGGGGATCGTCTACACGTTGACGGTGTCCGATGCGCAACGGTTGGCGGCCGCGATCCAGGAGGTGCACGGTCGGGACGTGCCGGTGGCGGCGTACACGGGCGGCTTGGAAGCGGGCGAGCGGGAGAGGCTCGAGGACGCGCTGCGGGGCAACGAGTTGAAGGCGCTGGTCGCGACCTCGGCGCTCGGGATGGGCTACGACAAGCCGGATCTCGGGTTCGTCGTGCATGTCGGTTCACCGCCGTCGCCGGTGTCGTACTACCAACAGGTCGGTCGTGCCGGCCGCGGGATCGACCACGCCATGGTGGCGTTGCTGCCGTCGGATGCGGACGCAGGGGTGTGGGACTACTTCGCTACCGCGACGATCCCGGTGCCGGAGAACGTGAACCGGCTGTTGACTGGGCTGGACGGGTACGGGCCGGACCAGCCGGCGACCGTTCCGGCGTTGGAGGCGGAGACCGGTCTGCGTCGTACGCGGGTCGAACTGATGCTGAAACAACTCGCGGTCGACGGGGTTGTCGACCGGGTCGAACGTGGCTGGGTCCGGACCGGCAAGGACTGGACGTTCGATGCGGCGCACTACGACGGGATCGTCGGGGTACGCCGGCGCGAGGCGGACATCATGCGGGCGTACACCCGCGGCGACCGTTGCCTGATGCAACTTCTCCAGGAGTCGCTGGACGACCCGTCGGCCGAGCCGTGCGGCCGCTGCTCGGTCTGCCTCGGTGAGCTGCCCGACCCGCTCCGGGCCAAGCCCGAGGCCGAGACCGTGCAGGCGATCATCCGGTTGCTGCGCGGCGAAGTGCACATTCTGGAGCCGCGGAAGATGTGGCCGGGTGGCGCGTTCGGCGCGAAGGGTCGTATCCCGGCCGAGCTCGGCGCGGAGCCCGGGCGGACGGTCATCTATGCCGACGCACCCGAGTGGCGAGAGGTGCTGCGTGGCACCTTCACCGACGCGGCACCGGATCCCGACTCACTCGAGGCGCTGAAGGCGGGCGCGGTGGCGGCCCTCTCACGGTGGCGTGGTTCCTGGTCGAGTCGCCCGGACGTCGTCGTACCGCTGGCGGCTGCGGGGTACGGGCGCTTGACCGGCGAGATCGCAGACCACGTCGCCACCGTCGGCCGACTCGACCGAGCCGAGCTCACCGTGGACCGGGCGGGCTTCACCGACGACCTCTCCTCAGCCGAGGAGGCCAGAGTCTGGCGCGACGGCATCACCGTGGCGGACCCGGCCGCAGTCGCCGGCCACACAGTTCTCCTGCTGGCCGACGCATCATCCTCCCAGTGGCCGATCACCGTGGCCGCCGCCAAGCTCCGCGAATCCGGCGCCGCAGCAGTCCTCCCACTACTGATCCACAAGCGCCCCTGACCGACGCCCCGATCACGCGCCGGTAGCGGGCTACTTGGTGCCAGCGAGTTCGGGGGTGGACTCGACGAAGGACTTGAGGTCGGAGAGCAGCTGGACCCAGCCTTCGCTGACCATCTCGCGGATGGCGCTGCCCGGTTCGAAACCGCTGTGGACGACGGTGAGCTTGACCTGGTCGCCGACGGGTTCCAGCTCGAAGGTCGCCCTCGACAGCGGCTCGCGACTGGTCTTCTCGAACAGCTCGTCGTCCATCCCGACGGCCTTCGCGAAGTCGGGTGTGATGTGGTGCCAGGCGAAGGCAAGCCGCCGGTAGGGGTCGTGCTCCAGGACGACCTGACCCGGCCCGGCCATCGCGACGTCACCGTGGTGCCAGATCATCTCGGAGCCGACCTTCCAGTCGGTCTCGAACCGCTCGCCCCAGTACTGCTCGGTGAACTTCGGGTCGGTCAGCGCCTGCCAGAGCCGTTCCGGCGTGGTCCTGATGTATGTGGTGTAGACGAAGTCGTTCTCACTCATGTTCTCGGCCTCCAGAACCGTCTTGAGATCGGCGAACAGTTGCACCCGCCGACGGTCGTACTGGTTGATCCAGCGGTCGGCGATGGCGTTGATCGGCTCGGCGTTGAGGTAGTGCAGCTTCTCCCGGCCGTGCCACACGGTGGTGACCAGGTTGGCGCTCTCCAGTACGGCGAGATGCTTGCTCACCGACTGCCGGGCCATGTCCAGGCCGGCGCACAGCTCACGCAGGGTCTGGCCGTTGTGCGCGTTCAGCGTGTCGAGCAGTTGCCGTCGGCTCGGGTCGGCCAGTGCACGGAACACCTCGTCGTCCATCGCCCTCCGATCGGCTGTTATGCAGCCGTTTAGCTGCATGACCACAATAGGCAGCCGCTCGGCTGCATGTCAAGGCAGCGTGCGCAGGTGCGGAATCCGGTTGACGCAGATCGGAGGATGAAGGGGTGGAGATCGTAAGCCTCGGATTCCGGACCGACCTGCTGTTGCTGAAGCTCAGCGGGAGCGAGTTCACGGACGCCGGTGACTACGTCGTGGTGCGCACGCCGGACAACCCGGGGTTCTGGTGGGGGAACTTCCTGTTGTTCCGGACACCGTTCGCACCGGGCGACCTCCAGTCGCGGCTGGCTGCGTTCCACGCCGAGTTTCCGGCCGCAAAGCATGTTGCCTTGGGCATCGACAGTGCGGACGGCGTGGTCGGTGCCGAGGACGAGTTGGTCGCCGCCGGGATCGAGGTGGGCCGGGACGTGGTGATGACCACGAGTGAGGTCGTCCCGCCGAGTCGTCCGAACGACGAGTCGACGTACCGGTACCTGAGCAGTGACGACGACTGGGAGCAGCTGCTGCAGCTCGGTCTGGCGACCGCTCCGATGGAGGTCGACGAGGGCTACCTCGAGTTCTCCCGGCGCAAGCTTGCGTCGAGGCGAGCGCTGGTGGAGGCGGGTCACGGGATGTGGTTCGGCGCGTTCGAGGGCGAGCGGCTGCAGAGTTCGCTCGGGCTGATGTTCGACGGTCAGGGGCTGGCCCGGTTCCAGAACGTGCAGACGCATCCGGACGATCGCAACAAGGGGATCGCGAGCACCTTGATCCACCGCGCGTCGACGTACGGGCTCACCGAAGGCGGCGCGAAGACGCTGGTGATGGTGGCGGATCCGGAGTATCTCGCGATCCGGCTCTACCGGGCCCTCGGATTCCATGACACGGAGACCCAGTTGCAGCTCTCCCTGCCGCCGTCCTGACGGCTCGGCGGGGCGTGGCAGGGTAGGAACATGACTGAGACTGACGTACGGCGTGGGGTCGTTCTGATCACCGGTGGGAGTCGTGGGATCGGGGCCGCCGCGGCCGTCGCACTGGCCGCTGACGGGTGGGATGTCGGCGTGAACTACCGGACGCGCACGGATGAGGCGGCGCGCGTCGTGAAGGCATGCGAGGAGCTCGGGCGGCGGGCGATCGCGGTCCAGGCCGACGTGACCGAGGCGGACCAGATCGAGCGGCTCTTCGACACGGTCACCGCCGAGCTCGGGCCGATCCGTGCCGTGATCAACAACGCCGGCATCGTCTCGCCGTCCGGCCGCGTCGCCGAGTACGACGCCGAACGGCTGGAGCGGGTCTTCCGGATCAACTCGATCAGCGCCATCCTCGTCGCAGGTGCCGCGGTACGGCGGATGTCGACGGCGTACGGCGGATCCGGTGGAGTGCTCGTCAACGTGTCGTCGCGGGCTGCCGTGCTCGGGTCAGCCGGTGAGTACGTCGACTACGCGGCGAGCAAGGCCGCTGTCGATGCGCTCACCGTGGGCCTGGCGAACGAGGTGTCGAAAGAGGGTGTCCGGGTCCTCGGTGTCCGTCCGGGCCTGATCGAGACCGAGATCCATGAGGAAGGCCGGCTGGAACGCATCGGGACCACACCTCCGCTCGGTCGCCCCGGCAAAGCGGAGGAGGTAGCGGAGGTCATCGCCTTCCTGGCCTCCGACGGCTCGTCGTACATGACTGGCTCGACCGTAGATGTCGCAGGTGGTCGGTAGGAGCGGCTAACCAACGCGCGTGCCGAGCCGGGGAAGTGCCTGGGGGGACCGGGCTGTGGGGAGCCCGGGTTGGGGGGAAGCCGGGCTGTGGGGGCCCGGGGTGGTGGGGTGCTGCAGGTACCGGGTGGGGCGGCCCGGCGTGGGTCACGTGGCGGGTGGGGCGAAGAACTCGAGCGCTATGCCGTCGGGGTCCTTGAAGGACAGGCCTGAGCCGTAGTGGGCGTCGACGATGTCGCCGTGTTTGATGCCGAGCTCGTCGAGCCGCTGCTGCCAACCGACGAGTTCGGCGCGGTCCGCACAGGTGAAGGAGACGTGGTCGAGACCTGGGCGGCGCGGGCTGAACTCGCTGGACCATTCGCCGTCCGGGAACGTGTGCAACCCGAACAACTGGCCGCCGTCGATCGCGTAAACCACATGCCGGAACGGTCCGGTGTCCTCGTCCAGGACGGGGTCGGCGGCGAACAGCTGTGAGTACCACGGTACGCTGAGCTTGAGGTCCGCCACAGTCACGGCCACGTGGGTGATACCTGGGAATGTCCTCACCGGACAACTCCTGTCTCTCGATGGTTCTTCGGTGCGGTCGCATCGAAGTCGTGGCCGGATCCGGTGTCGATTGGTACCTGGTACACGTGCGCATCACCGTCGAGAACGATGACGCCGTCGCCGTTGGTGATCGTCGTACGGATCCGGAAAACCGGTTTGGTGGCGTGGACTTCGAGGACCTCGACCTCGGCGGTGATCTCGTCACCGGGCCGGACCGGAGCCAGGAACTCCCAGGCCACCCGGAGGAAGACGCTGCCGGGGCCGGGCAGGTCCTCGGCGACGACGGCGTTGAGCAGGCCGGACGTCACGCCGCCCTGCACGATCAACCCGCCGAACCGGGTCGTGGCGGCGAGTTCCTCGTTGTAATGCAGGGGATTGCGATCACCTGTCAGCTCCGTGAAGAGCTCGATATCGCGCCGGGAGACGGTCCGCGTACGCCGAGCGACGCTACCGACTGCCGGCGTCATTCGGCACCACCGGTCACCGGCGCCGACTCTGTCCGGTCCGTTGTGTCAGGCAATGGATTGGCGGCGACGAAGGCCTCTGCGGACCACCAGCGCCGGAACGTGTCCGGCCCGACCGCGGTGACCAGGCCGGTGGTCTGCGAGACATGCGCCAACACCGCACCGATCTTGCGATCGAGGTCCGCGCCGGCGAGTGCGACGTACAGGGCAAGCTCGTCGTCCGGTGTCACCGGTGGGCTGCCATACACCCACAGCCCGATGCGCTCGTTGAGAGTGCCCCACTCCGCGTGGAACCCCGGCGTGAGCGTGGCGTACAGCAGCCGTGCTCGCGCACCGGAGGCCCGCCACGCCGCGGTCGTCCACGCGGACACGGCGCAATGATCGGGATGACCGGTCATCCCGTCCGGCCCGAAGGTCAGGATCGTGTCCGGCTCGATCTCCGCGATCAACTGTGCGACCGACGCAACCCCTCCGTCTGCGTCGGCGCACGCCCCGTCGCGGTAGCCCAGCCAGCAATGCTCGAGCACGCCGACCATCGTGAGGCTGGCGCGCATTTCGTCCTCCCGAACCGCGGCGAGCTCGTCCGGCGGCACCTCCGCCGAGCCCTGTTCGCCGTACGTCGCTGTCGCCACGACGACCCGGTGTCCGGCGTCGCGCAGGGCGCCCATCAGCCCGGCCGACAGGTACGCCTCGTCGTCGGGATGGGCCCAGACACCCAGGACGGTTCCGAGCTCCTCGGTGACCGGGCGCGTTCTCTCCTCTGGCACGGTCATTCGGTCTCGACCTCGATCGTGACCGGCACTTGATTGGTGATGACGTCGAAGACGGCCGACCGGGCCTGGGACTGGGCGACCAGTTCGCGCAGCTTGTCCGCCGGGGCGTCGCCCTTGACGGTGAACCGGACGGTGATCTGCTCGTAGCCGTTGCGGACGTCCGGGTCGAGGCCGAGGATGCCGTTGAGGTCGATGTCACCGGCAACGGTCGAGTGCACCTCGGTCAGCCGGATGCCGCGGGCAGCGGCGATGTTGGCGAGGCCGGCGGTCAGGCAGGCAGCCAGCGCGTGCAGTAGGTACTCGACCGGCGTCGGACCGTTGTCGCGTCCGACCAGTACGGCGGGGTGGTCGGCGTCGAAGTGGAACGTGCGCTCATGCGTGCGTTCCTCGCCGACGCCGAAGTACCCGTGGATGGTGCTGCGGTTGTGGGTGCCGCTCAGCCACTGGTTGCCGGCCCGGAACTGGAACCGGGCGGCCTCGGGAGCGCCCTTGACCGCGTCGAGGGTGGCGAACAGGGTCGCAGTGTCGACGCCGTTGCGGATCATCGAGTCGTCGGTGGTGGTCATGATGAATCTCCTTCTGGGGTGGTCAGACAGCGGCCAGATAGCCGCTGGACAGTGGTGGCCAAGCGGCCAGTTCGGATGCTTCGGCGTCGAGTGCGCGTCCGAGCTCTTTCTGCAGTGTGACGAACTCGGGCACCGGCGGATAGGTGGCCAGGGCGACGGTCAGCTCGAAGACCGGCCGGAGGGCGCGATCCCGCTGACGCTGGTAGTCGGACAGCGCGTCGAGATCACCGCGAAGCGCGCGATGGAGCGCGGCGGCCAGCAGTTCGGCGTCCCGGTAGGCGTCCGACATCCCGTGCCCGGTGACCGGATCCCGGTGGTACCCGGCATCGCCGACCAGCGCCCAGCCCGGCCCGTGCGCCCGGCGGATGAAGTTCGGAGCGCGGAACATGCCGGCGACCGGCGACGTACGTCGCCCAGCGCGAAGGCGCTCAGCCAGCGCAGGGGCGACCAGCTCCAGGTACGACGTGAACGCGTCCTCCCGAGACTCCGAGCGACGGCGTGCACGGTGCGCATCTTCGATCGGACTGCAGATCCAGACACACGCCTCGCCGTGATGAGTCGGGAAGACTCCAGTGAGTGCCCGGTCGGCGACGATCAGTTCGATGCCGTCCCATGGCAGCTGGTCGTAGTACGCATACTGCGCCGCGCCCCAGGCGCCACGGTCTTCGATGATCTCCGCACCCACTGCGCGAGCGACCCGGGAGCCGAGTCCGTCCGCGCCGACGACGAATCGAGCCGTCAGGTCTACCGGCGTACCTGCGCGATCGTGCCCGTGCACACCAGTCGCGCGGCCGGCGTGGTCAACGTGGACGCCGTCGATCGTGACGCCGAGCCACAACTGAGCTCCGGCGTCAACCGCGGCCTCGGCCACGAGCGTGTCGAGGATGTGCCGACGCGGTGCGATCAGCAGATCGACCCCGGCGCTGTCCTTCACCGGCCGGGTGATCGACTGACCCTCGGCCGTGAAGGTGACCTGCCGGATGGCCGGCGCTCCGCTGTCCAGGACAGCGTCGAGCAATCCCCAGCGCTGCAACTGCACGACACCGGACCGGGCGAGTTGATGCGTCGACAGCGTGTCGGACGGGAACTCGTCCCGATCGACCAGGACGACATCGTGTCCCTGCCTGGCGAGCAGCAGTGCGGTGGCTGCTCCGGCGGCTCGGGCGCCTACGACGACCACGTCGTGGCGGCGGTTCAAAGAGTGCATGCATCGTTTGTAGGCCCGCGCCGTACCCCGCCGAATCCGTCGCGACTACCTAGATCGGGGCTCGGCACTACCGAGGTCGGGTGCACAATCGGGTGGGGGTGGGATGAATGCTCGAGCGTGAGCGGGAGTTGGCGGAGCTCGCTGCGGCCGCTGAGGAGGCCAAGGCGGGCGACGGCTCGGTCGTTCTGATCACGGGGGAGGCCGGGATCGGCAAGTCGAGTCTGATCGGTGCGCTGCCCTCGGTGCTGCCGGACGGGACGCGCCTGCTGGTCGGCTACTGCGACGACCTCGCGACGCCGCGCGTACTCGGGCCGCTCCGGGATCTGGTGGGCGGCGTGGGAGGAACGCTCACCAAAGCACTCGACTCCGGCGACCGGAACGGTGTGAGCGACGCCCTCAGAGCCGAGCTGGACCGGCCCGAGGATCCGGCCGTCCTCGTCGTGGAGGACATCCACTGGGCCGACGAGGCGACTCTCGACGTACTGCGCTTCCTGGTACGGCGGATCGCCAGCCTGCCCGCCGTACTCGTGCTGTCGTACCGGGACGTGGAGCTCACCCGGGATCACCCTCTGCAGCACCTGCTCGGTCTCGCGTCCGGCACTCCGCGGCTCCGGCGGCTGCGCCCGGCCCGGTTGTCCGCTGCCGCGGTACGCCGATTGGCGGTGGACACTGGGGTCGACGCCGACCGCGTCTTCGCGGTCACGTCGGGTAATCCGTTCTTCGTTGCCGAGATCTTCGCGTCCGGCGACCTGGACCACGTACCGCCCACGGTGACCGAGGCGGTCGCAGCCAGGCTGGCAGACCTCGACGCGTCCACGCGGGACGCACTGGAACAGCTGGCCGTCGTGCCGTCAGCCGTGGAGAGGTGGCTGGTCGAGGCGGTGGTGCCGAGTGGGCTGGCGTCGCTCGCCGAGGCCGAACGTCGCGGCGTGCTCGTGGTTTCCCCGACCGGTGTGTCGTTCACCCACGAGCTCGCCCGCCGCGCCGTCGTGGACTCGATGCCGGCAGCTCGCCGGGTGGCCTGCGACCAGGCCGTGCTCACGGCGCTCCTCGATCATCCCGACCGGGTCGATCTGTCCCGGATCGTGCACCACGCGACGCAGGCCGGCGCCGTCGAGGTGATCGTCGGGCACGGCCCGGTGGCGGCTCGCGAGGCCTCGGCTGCCGGGTCCCACCGCGAGGCCGTGGCGCATTACCGGCTGGTGCTCGACCACCGGGAGCTGTTCTCACCGGCGGAGCAGGCCGATCTGTTCGACGGCTACGCGGTGGAGTGCTACACCATCGGATCCGCGGCGCTCGCCGTCCGTGCGCAGGAAGAGGCCGTCAAGCTGCGCCGGTCCCTCGGGGATCTGCGGGCGCTCGGCCTCAGCCTGCGCTGGCTGTCGCGGATGAACTGGTGGGCGGGCTCCCGGCCGAAGGCGGAGGCGAGCGGTACGGAGGCGATCGAGGTGCTCGAGCGCGCCGGCGACGAACGTGCGCTGGCTCTTGCGCTGAGCAACCAATCGCAGCTGTGCATGCTGGCCGGCCGGCAGCCGGAGTGTGTCACCGTCGGCCGGCGGGCGGTCGCGATGGCCCGCGACCTCGACGACCCCGGCCTGTTGTCGCACGCGTTGAACAACGTCGGCGTGGCGCTCTGGGAGGAAGGCTACCCGGAAGGTCAGTCCCTGCTGGAGGAAAGCCTCGCGGTCGCCCTCGAAGCGGGTGAGGTCGAACATGCCTGCCGCGCGTATGTGAACATCAGCTGGCAGTTGGCCGACCTGTCCCGGTTCGCCGAGGCGGAACGCTTGCTCGAGGACGCCATCGACCTGGCCGACGAGGCCGAGTTCCACGGGTTTCGCCGGTACATGGAGGTCACCCGCGCGACTGTGTACCTCGCGCTCGGCCGGTGGGACGAGGCCGAATGGGGGGCGACGTCGAGCGATGACGCCGAGATGATCACGCGCTGCCCGGCCCTGGTCGTGGCCGGGACGGTGCGGTCCAGGCGCGGTCAGGAAGGCGGCCGTCAACGGCTCGACGAGGCATGGGAACTCGCTCAGCAACTCGGTGAGGCGCAACGTACCGGTCCGTCCGCGGCCGCCCTCCTCGAGGCGGCGTGGTTGCAGGGAGATCTCGCGTGGGTAGCAGCCGGCGTGGCGCCGGCGTACGAGGACGTGAGGCGTTTCGGTCGCGCGACACCGGCGGCGGCGTTCGGGTACTGGCTGCGCGTCGCCGGTCAGGACGTGTCGCTCGGCGACTCCGACCAGCCTTATGCACTCCTGGCCGCGGGACAGTGGCGGCAGGCGGCTGAGGCGTGGCAGCGGGCCGGCTGTCCGTACGAACATGCGCTCGCGCTGGCGCAGAGCGACGACCCGGGTGACCTGCTGTCCGCACTCGGCATGCTCGACGAACTGGGCGCGGAACCACTGGCACGTCGCGTACGACTGAGGCTGCGCGAGCTCGGAGTCGCCCGCATTCCGCGCGGTCGCGTCCAGACGACGAGAGACAACCCCGCCGGACTCACCGAGCGGCAGACCGACGTCGTTCGGTTGCTCGCCGAAGGGCTGACGAACGCCGAGATCGCGGCCCGGCTGGTGCTGTCCGTACGCACGGTGGACACCCACGTCGCCGCGATCCTGGACAAACTCGACGCCAAGACCCGCCGCGACGCCGCGACCCGCGCCAAGGCTCTCGGCCTCCTGCCCGTTTGAATGGGAGGCTTACCGGAGTCAGCGTCTCGAGATGGAGGTACGGCGTGGGATTGCGGCCGGTGGATCTGGCCCGGCGGGCCGGGATCTCGACGCAGTTGGTGCGCAACTACGAGGCGGCCGGGATCCTGCCGCCGGCGCCGCGGACCGAGAGCGGTTATCGGCAGTACGGCGATGAGCACCTGTCGGCTCTGCTGACCTATCGCGCCCTCGCGCCGGGGTTCGGGGCTGAGGTCGCGACCGAGATCATGCAGGCCGTGCACACAGGTAATGAGGCGTTGGCCTATCGGCTGGTGGATGCGTCGCATGCCGGGCTACATCAGCAGAGGTTGGCGACGGATGCGGCCAGTGAGGCGCTGGGGGCCGCGGCAGCCGAGTTCCTTGACGAGCCGCCAGCGTCGGGACCCTCGTTGCTGGTGGGGGAGTTGGCACACCAGTTGGGCGTACGTACGTCGGCCCTGCGTGTCTGGGAAGCGGCCGGTCTGCTGGCACCGACGCGGGAGCCGGGGACGAAGTACCGGCGGTACGGGCCGGAGCAGGTGCGGGACGCCCGGATCATCCACATGCTGCGGCAGGGGCGGTACTACTTCGAGCAGATCAAGCCGGTGATCGAGGGATTGCGTCGTACCGGAAGCACGGAGGCGTTGCGGGACGCGATCGCCGAACGCCGTGCCGCGCACGACCAGCGCACCAAGTCGATGCTGTACGGCGCCGCCCTCCTGCACCAGTTGATCGAGGAGAAGCGGCTACTGCGGGACGGCTAGGTGAGTCGGTTCTGAGCGGCCGCGGACGGTGACCTGGTCGCCCGGATGCCAGTGGGCGGCCTCGGCGGGAGCGGCTTCGTCCACTGCGGTCATGGAGGCGATGAGGCGTGCCGGGGTGGATTTGGCGAGCTCGGTCAGGCGGGCGGCCTCGTTGACCGGGTCTCCGATCACGGTGTACTCGTGGCGCCGCACGTCGCCCACCGTGCCGGCGACCACGATGCCTGCCGTCACCCCGATGCCGGCTGTTGCCTCGGGCAACTCCTCGGCCAGCCTGCGGGCCAGCGTGCGTCCGGCCCGCAGCGCACTCCCGGCCGCGTCCGGCAGCTCGGCCGGTGCGCCGAAGACCGCCAGCGCGGCGTCGCCGGCGAACTTGTTCACGAACCCGCCCTGCCGGACCACCTCGTCGACCACGATCGTGAAGAACCGGTTGAGCAGCTGGACCACCTCGGTGGGCGCCCGTTCCGCCGCGAGCTCGGTGGAACCGACCAGGTCGACGAACAGTACGGCGGCGAACCGCTCCTCCCCGCCGAGCCGGTCACTGGTCAAGGCCTCCCGGACCACTTCAGGACCGACGTACCGCCCGAAGAGGTCTCGGATCCGCTCGCGCTCACGCAACCCCTCGGCCATCTTGTTGAACCCGGCCTGCAACGACCCGAGCTCCGTACCGTCGAACACCGGGATGCGAACGTCCAGCTGTCCGTCACCGATCAGCGTCAGCGCGTTCCGCACCGACCGGACCGGCGCGACCACCGACTTGGCGGCCAACATGGTCAGCAGCCAGCCGTTCAGCAGCACGACCATGCCTAAGGCAAGGATCATCACCGAGAGCCGGGTGGGGGAGACCTCGCCCTCGATCAGCGCGAGCACGGCGGCCAGCATCAACCCGGCAACCGGGACACCAGATCCAACGGCCCAGAAGAACACGGTCCGCGCCTTGAGCCCGGCCGAGAGCAGCCGCCGGGGAGGCGGCGAATCGACCAGCGCCCGTGCAGCGACTGGCCGGAGCGCGAACTCGGTCAGCAAGTACGACACCGCACACGTGACGATCGCGCCGTCGACGATGGTGACCGCGATCCGCAGCGCGTTCTCCGGCTGCAGCACCAGCGTCATCACGGTGAAGATCACGCAAGCCAGCAGCCACAGGAAGACCTCGATCAGAGTGAGCCGGAGCGGCAGCCGCAGCGTGGCGATCTGGTCCTTCCGGGTGGCCGGCCGATCCTCGTCCACCCACCTGGTCACCCGGCGGGTCATCCGCGTGCTCCAGAAACAGCCGATCACCACCGCGACCAGGAAGTACGCCGGGATGATGATTGCCTCGAGCATCTGCAGCTGATCGACCAGCGGCGGACCCGGCAGCACGAACACCGCGAGCACGAACACGACCGCCGCGCCGATCAGATTGCTCCCGATCGAGAACGTCATCATCAGGACCCGCAGCCGGAGCCGGAGCACCCGCGGGCTCTGGTCGACCGGTCCGAGCAGCCAGGATCCGAACGGACGCCGCTCCAGCACCAGCTCCGGACTTCCCTGGGACATCATGGTCACAGTCTGCTGGTAGGCACCCCCGATTCCGCAACCGCCTTGCCGCGCGGAGGAATTGAACGAGGTCGCTACCGTAGGTGATATGTCCGTGGGGTGGCAGGTCTCGCTGGCTGCTCTCGCGGCGGCCGTCCTGGTCGCCTGCTCCGACGACGGCGCCGCTCCCCAGCCCTCGCCCACCACGTCCAGCCCGGCACCCGCGGCCACCTCACCGACCACCCCACCGGTCGACACGCCGGCACCGACCCGGACGACGCCGGCCAGGACCCAGCCGCTGGTCCTGGCGATCCACCCCACCCGCGCCGCCCAGGACATCGACATCACCACGGCCCGCTCGATCGTCCGGGGAACCCTCAAGTCCTGGCGCGGCTTCCAGGTCGGCTCACTCCGCCGGGCGCAGAATTCGACGAACACTCTCGCCCTGGTGCCCGCCTCTGCGGCCGGCCCGTCCATTCGCCCGCTCACCGTCGCCGGCATCGACCCATTCAAGGACCCAGCGGCTTACCCGCTGCGAACCGCCGGACCGCAAGCCGCCGCTGACGTCATCGACCTGACCGTCGGCGGTGACGTCATGCTCGGCCGCCGGGTGGCGACCGCGGCAGCCAGGACCGGCGACGTCTCCAGACCCCTGCGCGCGATCGGACCGCAGTTGGCGTCCGCGGACCTGACCGTGGTCAACCTCGAGAGCACGCTGTCCCAGGCGGGCACGCCCCAGCAAGGCGGCGACTCCTTCGCCGCCCCACCTGGTGTCGTCGCCGGACTGCGTGACGCCGGCGTCGACGTACTCTCGCTGGCCAACAACCATGTCGGCGACTTCCAGCAGCGCGCTCTGCTCGACACGGTCCGCCTGGTGCGAGCCGGCGGCATTCAACCGGTAGGGGCCGGCGGCAACCTCACCGAGGCTGCCCAGCCGGTGATCGAGACACGCGCCGGCGTGCGCTTCGGCTTCCTGGCCTTCAACGCGATCGGCGAGACACCGCGCGCGACAGCCACCAGCCCGGGCGCGTTCAGCCTGCGAATGCCACCACGGACGGGACCGCTCAACGAGGCAGACCTGGCCGCAGTCACCCGTGCGATCCAGACGCTGAAGTCAGCGGTCGACGTGGTCGTCGTACTGCCGCACTGGGGTCAGCAGTACACCCATACGCCGGTGTCGGCGCAACGCACCGTTGCGACTGCACTCACCGAGGCTGGAGCCGACCTGGTGATCGGTGGCCATCCGCACTGGGTGCAGAGCGTGGAGTTCCCACGGGGCAAGGTGGTCGCGCATTCACTGGGGAATCTGGTGTTCGACATGGACTTCTCCCAGCAGACCCAGGAAGGCGTGCTGCTGGAACTCACGTACTGGGACAAGACTTTGAAGGCTGCCCGTCTCACGCCGTACGTGATCGGTAGCGACTTCAGCCCGCGCGTGGTGACGGGCACGAGGGCCGAGCAGATCCTGGCCGACATCCGCTAACTGGCGAGCCAAGCGCCGACCACGCGCCCCATCCGGCCGAGCTGAGCCGGTGACACGACTCGGGGCAGGTCGCGTGCGCTGTGGTACTCGGCGTACGGCGTACTGCCTAGACGGACTCCTGGGAGGCCGGAGCGGACGAAGGACCAGTGATCACTCGACCTGTTCACACAGGCCCTGCTCTGCACGCCCGCACGAGCCGCAACCGCCCGGAGCTCGTTGCGCAGCGTCAGATCGTTCGCTTGGGCAGAGCAGATCGGTACGACGGTTCCGACGCCCACACGATCGAGGGAGACCATGCCACGCAGCGCATTGCGTTGTGCTGTCGGCAGCGAAGCGACGTACGCGCGGGAACCGTAGTGGTGCCGGTTGTCGCCGTCTCCGCGGGGCTCTTCGGCGCCGAAGGCAACGAACACGGTGGGCAGGCGCTGGGGGAGTTGGGCGGTGCCGAGCAGGACGGAGATGCCTGAGGCGTTGTCCTCGGCCCCGGGAGCCTGCGGGACGGTGTCGAGGTGGGCTCCGACGATGCGGTGCGGCGCTGCGGTCTTGAAGCCGGGTTTGGTGGCTATCAGGTTCCAGGTCGTGCCTGCACGGACCGGGACGCCCCAGGAGACGCCTGCCGGGACTCGGAGCGCCTGACGACGCGTCTGGTAGCCGGCGGCGCGGAAACGCTGCTCCAACCAGGTCAGCGCCTGCACGTACGTCGTACTGGTCGCCTCACGAGGCCCGAGGCCAGCCAGGTGGCGCACGGTGGCCATGGCGGCAGCACTGTCGAAAGCGGTCGGCCGAGGCGTGGACGGCGCAGGCATGGACGGGGCAGGCGTGGTCGGCCCAGGCGCGGACGGCGCAGTGGTGGTGACAGGAGGTGGCGCGGCGGTGGGCGTCGGAGCGCGAGTAGAGCCTGTGCTGGTACACGCGACGGTGGCCAGCAGGGTGAGGACGGCGGCCAGCGGTCTGGTGGCGGCCCACATGTGTCCATGGTGCCGGGTCTGATCAAACCTAGGCCTTTTGGCACGGTGGTGCGGATGGCTCAGATTGGCCGCCCTATCCGGCTCCGCCGTGGGTACTGTTCGTCGGACACCTGACTCGGGGAGCTTTCCTTGACGCACGATCGCCACTCGTACGCCGAACCTGCCCTGGTTCGGACCACCCACCTGGAGCTGGACCTCGAGCTGGACTTCAGCGAGAAGGTGCTGGCCGGCAGTGCCACCCACACGCTTGCCTGGACCGGTGCGGGTGACCGGCTCGTGCTCGACACTCGTGACCTGAGCGTGCTCGCGGTGGAGGGTGCCACGGCGGACGGCTGGGCGCCGCTCGAGTACAGCCTCGGCGTACCCGACCCTGAGCTCGGCTCCGCCCTGCAGATCCGGACCGCGCGGCACGAGCGGGTCCGGGTCAGCTACCGCACTGCGCCGACCGCAACCGGTCTGCAGTGGCTGGAGCCGTCCATGACGGCGGGTGGCGTGATGCCGTTCATGTTCAGCCAGTCGCAGGCGATCCACGCCCGCAGCTGGGTGCCGGTGCAGGACACCCCGGGCGTGCGGTTCAGCTACGCCGCACACGTCACCGCTCCGCCGGAGCTGATGGTGCTGATGAGTGCCGACAACGGTACGACGTCGCGCCGGACCGGCTCGTACGACGTGGTGATGCCCGAGCCGATCCCGTCGTACCTGCTGGCGATCGCGGCCGGAGACTTGGTGTTCGAGCCGATCGGCGACCGGACCGGGGTGTGGGCCGAGCCGGAGATGGCCCGGCGGGCGGCGACCGAGTTCGCCGACACCGAGGAGATGATGCGGGTCACCGAGGCGCTGTTCGGCCCGTACCGCTGGGGTCGCTACGACTTGCTCGTGCTGCCGCCGTCGTTCCCGTACGGCGGGATGGAGAACCCGCGGATGACGTTCGCGACGCCGACCGTGGTGATCGGGGACAAGTCGCTGGTCAGCGTGGTCGCGCACGAGCTGGCGCACAGCTGGTCGGGCAACCTGGTCACGCAGGACAGCTGGGACGACATCTGGCTGAACGAGGGCTTCACGTCGTACGTCGAGAACCGGATCGTCGAGGCGGTCTACGGCACCGAGTTCGCGCTGATGGAGACGGCGATCAAGCAGCACTCGACGGTGGTCAAGCTGGACCCGCTGACCCCGGCCGAGCTGGCAGTCGAGCTGCCCGGGCTGAATCACCGGTCGGAGTACCACGGGACGACGGCGATGGGGCCGCTCAAGGGGTCGTGGTTTCTGTCCTGGCTGGAGGAGCGGTTCTCGCGGGAGGTGTTCGACCCGTTCCTGCGCGGGTACTTCGACCGGTTCGCGTTCCGCAGTATCAACTCCGGGGACTTCGTCGCGCACCTCGAGGAACACCTGCTGTCCCAGCACCCCGATGTGGTGACGGGCGCCGAGCTGGCGGCATGGCTGGACGAGCCGGGGATTCCGGCGTTCGCGCGCCGGGCGGTGTCGGAGCGCTTCCAGGTGGTCGACCGGGCGCGGGACACCTGGCTGGCGAGCGGTGACCTGCCGGCCGGTGCGGCCGAGTGGACCACTCAGGAGTGGCTGCGGTTCCTCGACGCGGCCCCGGACGTGCTGGGTGCCACGCAACTGCAGCAGCTCGACCGCGCGTTCGGTCTGACCGGTACGGCGAACGGCGAGATCGCCCGGCGCTGGTACCAGATCGTTGCCGCCAGCAGCTATGAGGTGGCGTATGCCGACCTGGCCTCGTTCCTCACCCGCGTCGGCCGCATGAAGCTCGTGCTGCCGGTCTACCGAGCGCTGGCGGGGACGGACCGTGCATTCGCCGCGGAGGTGTTCGCGAAGGCGCGGCCGGGCTACCACCCGATCACGACGGCGGCGGTGCAGAAGATCCTCGGCCAGTGATCACGTACCCTGGTCACTCGAGTCCTCGACGATGGCCCGGGCGCGCCGCGAAGCGCCTTCGCAGATGAACGAGATTCCTGCCGGGAGGGTTGTTCCGGCCGCTCGATGAGCGGCCCGCAGGTCCGGGTGCGGAGCCCGAAGGACCTCAGACACCAACGCCGCCGCCGGTCCCACTCCTGCTGGGACCACCTGCTGATCGCACCGCTCTGGCCGATGCACAACGTCAACCTCGGCACCCTGCTGCGCACGTGCGATGCGGTCGGAGCCTGTCTCGCCGTACCCAAGCTGCCGTGGGTGCCGGACGCTCTTGCGCGCGGCAACACGCTGAAACGACGTACGTGCGTGCACTGGACCGGCCACGACCCGGTCCGCTGGCTGATCGACCAGAAGGCTCGCGGTGAGACCACGGTCGTCGGTGTCGAACTCGCCGACGAGTCGATCCGGCTGGCCGACCTGCCCGCGGCCCGCGGCCGCACGATCGCCGTCCTCGGCCACGAACGGACCGGCATCCCAGCCGAGGCGCTCGACCAGCTGGACCTGGTCGTCGAGATCCCGATGATCGGAACCGGCGCCAGCCTCAACGTCGCGGTGGCCGGCTCGCTTGTGCTCTACCGGCTGTCGGGGCTGCTCTAGAGGTACTGCGTTAGAGGTACTGGGCGAGACCGTGGCCGAACGACCAGTCCGGCGACGCGTTCTCGGTCACCGTGACCAGCACATTCTTCGGATCGGTCCCGGCGTACTCCTCGACCAGTTCGGCGATCCTGCGGTACATCGCCTGCTTCACCTCCGGCGGTCGGCCGGCGCGCATCGTGATCGCGATGAACACGACCCCGTCGTCGCGCTGCACCCCGAGGAAGTCGGCGTACCGCAGGGTGCCGGCCGAGCCGTCGTGGCTGGTCAGCACCTGGAACAGGTCGTCGGGCGGGATGTCGATCGTCTGGACGAGGGCGTCGTGGACCGCGCGGCCGAGGGCGGCGAGGCGGCCGGGGTCGGCTCGGAGGGCATCGATGCGGACAAGTGGCATGCCGACATACTAGTAGGTACAGACCTCGAGGGTGCGGCGGTGATCGGTGTGGGTGGAGTGGTAGCCGAGCCGCTGGTTGATGAGCTGCATCGGCGCGTTGGTGCTCACCGTGTCGGTCAGGAGCCCGTCGAGGTCAGGAAAGCTGGAGCGGACCTGCCGGATCTGCTCGGCCTTCATCCACAGTGCCAGACCGTGGCCGCGGTGTGCCGGTAGTACGGCGGTGCCGTAGTGCTGGGCGTCGCCCTTGCCGTCGCCCGGTACGACGAGTTCGGTGAAGCCGACGATTGCGCCGGTGGACTCGTCGACGGCGGCGACCGTGCCCAAGTGCTCGCCGCGTTCCTCGATCACCCGGGCGGCGTACCGGGTCCGCTCGACGTCCCACGCATCATCGCCGTACGCGATCCCGCCCGTCGGCGCGTCATCCATCCCGGCGCGCGCGTCCGTGAACGTCTGCGCCCACTCATCCGGTACGACGCCCGCCCACGACACCAACCGATAGCCGGGCGGCCCGGACTGCAGCACGGCGGTGTCAGTGTCGGCGAGCCGTAGTCGCGCGTAGATGAGCGTGAGGCCGACAGTGAACCCGTGGTGCGCCAGGAAGCGGTCAGCGGGCGAGTCGACCCGGGCGTCGGCCAGCATCGTGCGTACGTCGTGGTCGCGAGCGGCCGCGACGACCGCGCCGAGGAGTTGCGACCCGATACCGCGCCGGCGCTCGGCGGGATGGACGTTCAGCTCCAACTCGGCCAGATGGGCGTGGGACGTGCGGCTGTTCAGCCGGAGGAACGCCGACCCGACTGGGTTGCCGTCGTCGTCCGCGGCGAGCCAGGCGATCCGGCGGCTGAACGGCCGGAAGTCGGGATCCGTCAGGGGAGTCAGTCTGATGCTCAAGCCGCCAAGATAACGCCGCCCCGGGATCACGTGCCGCTGCAACGGCGGATCGGCTAGCGTGCTGCGAACAATGCGCGCGGGGGAGAGGAGACGGTCGGGTGGACCCTACGGGTGAGGTGCGGACGATCGGTGCCGATCATGTCGCGTTGCGCGAGCAGGTCCTCGAGGAGCTCCGCCGACGGATCGTGGACGGCGACTATGCCCAGGGCGAGCGGCTGACCGAGACTCGGCTCGCAGACGACTTCGGGGTCTCCCGCAATCCCGTCCGCGAGGCGCTGCGCGTCGTCGAGGCGGAGGGCTTCGTCCACATCCTGCCGCGTCGTGGTGCGGTGGTGGCGACGCTCGACGAGACCGCGGTCCGCGACCTGTTCGCCGTACGCGAGCAACTGGAGACGCTGGCTGCCGGGCTGGCGGCCGAGCGGGCCACGCAGAAGGACGTCGACCGGCTGCGCAGGCTGCTCGAGGACGCCAGCGCTGCGACCGACGCCAAGGACTTCGACCGGGTCGCCGAGCTGAACAGCGCCTTCCATCGCGCGGTGATCGACGTCAGTGGCAACCGCTGGCTGCTGTCGATGTCGGCCGCGATGTACCACCACGTCCACTGGGTCTTCCGCGTCGGCGCCGCCCAGCGCGCACCGCACTCGTGGGAGGAACACATCCGCCTGGTCGACACCATTGCAGCCGGCGACCGCGAGGCCGCCACGACCGCTGCCCGCCTGCACGTTGAGGCCGCCGCGCAGGCGGCCCTCAACGGAAGGGTTCAGCGCCCGACGGCGTAGCCCTGCATACCTCGCGGGTTCGCGGCCGCCGCCAGTACGCCGTCAGCCTCCTTACGTACGGCGCACAAGCGGCCAAGACTCCACGCGTCGCCTTCGGTCACGACGTGCCCACGTCGAACCAACTCGTCGCGGACGGCGGCGCCCAGGCGGTTCTCCATCACCAGACCACCCGGCTCGGTCGCACGCGGGTAGAACGACGAGGGGAAGCCAGTGGTGTGCCACGCCGGCGCGTCGATCGCCTCCTGCAGATCCATCCCGCTGCCCAGGTGACGCAGCAGGAAGAGCAACTGCCACTGGTCCTGCTGGTCCCCACCCGGCGAACCGCAGGCCAGCACCGGCTCACCGTCACGCAGCACGAGGGTCGGAGTGAGCGTGGTCCGCGGCCGCAGGCCCGGCGCGAGCGACGACGCCAGCCCTTCCTCCAGCCAGAACATCTGCAGCCGGCTGCCGAGGCAGAACCCGAGCTCCGGAATGGTCGGCGACGACTGCAGCCACCCACCGCTCGGTGTCGCGGAGATGACGTTGCCCCACCGGTCGATCACGTCGACATGGCAGGTGTCGCCACGCGTGACGCCCTCGGACGAGACGGTCGGTTCACCGGTCGTCGCGTCGCCGAGATCCGGGCTCACGGCGATCGACGGCAGCCTCGGCTCGCGGCCGTCGGGCCGACCTGGGCGGAGTTCCTTGGACGCGTCCGGGCCGACGAGCTTGGCGCGCTCGGCGGCGTACGCGGGGGAGAGGAGCGTCTTCAGGGGTACGTCGGCTCCGTCGCCGTACCAGGCCTCACGGTCGGCGTACGACAGCTTCATCACCTCGACCGTCGTGTGCACACCCTCGGCGCTGTCCAGGTCGACATCGCCCAGTTCGGCCAGCACAGCGAGTGACTGCAACAGCGCCGGCCCCTGGCCCCATGGCCCGGTCTTGGCGACCGTGTACCCGTTCCAGTCGAGCGTCGCCGGCTCCTCCCAGCTCGCCTCGAAGTTGGCCACGTCATCGCCGGTGATCAGCCCACCGTGGTCTGAGCCACTGGAGTCCCGGTGCGGCAGCCGGGAGAACTTGTCGATCGCCTCCGCGATGAAGCCCTCACGCCAGGCCTTCCGAGCCCGCTCCACCTGAGCCTGACGGTCCGCGCCGGCAGCTTCGCCTTCCGAGACCAGTCGCTCGAGTGTGGCGGCGTACGCCTCGTTGCGGAACATCCCGCTCGGCGGACGCCCGTCCTGCAACCACAGCGCCGCCGACGTCGGCCAGT
The DNA here is from genome assembly GCF_004342025.1 of Kribbella steppae. Lineage (GTDB taxonomy): Bacteria > Actinomycetota > Actinomycetes > Propionibacteriales > Kribbellaceae > Kribbella > Kribbella steppae. Next base: position 339,575 of record NZ_SLWN01000006.1, read on the forward strand.
GCTCCTGGAACAGCTCCTGCACCGTGCCGACCGTGTCACCGACCCTGGGTACCAGCGGGTGTCCGTTCCGCGCGTAGTCGATAGCAGGCTCCAGTACGACGCGCGGCGGCATGCTGCCGTGGTCACGCAGCAGGAGCAGCCATGCGTCGACAGCACCCGGCACAGTCGCCGCAAGCGGTCCAGAGCCGGGGATGAGCGACAGGCCGAGCGAGCGGAAGTGCTCGATCGTCGCACCGGCCGGTGCGACGCCCTGACCGCACAGCACGCGCGGTGTGGGGTCGTCGGCGGTGGCGATGATCGCCGGCACCTCACCGCCCGGCCCGTTGAGGTGCGGCTCCACCACGTGCAGCACGAACCCTGCAGCGGCTCCGGCGTCGAACGCGTTGCCGCCGAGCTCCAGGATCCTCATGGCCGACTGGGAGGCCAGCCAGTGCGTGGACGAGACCATCCCGAACGTGCCGCGCAGGGTGGGACGGGTGGTGAAAGTCATGGGGCCTCCCGGCCTGGACTGAGGAGCGGCATCAATACTGTCATCGGCCAACTCCTTCGACTGTTCTTACATCGGGACCGGTGCCGTCGTCCTCGACCAGATGACAGGCGACCAGGTGTCCACCTTCTCCGATCACCCGCTGCTCCGGTACGACGGTCCGGCATGTGTCGATCGCCACCGGGCACCTGGTGTGGAACCGGCAGCCTGGTGGCGGGTCGATGGCCGACGGCAGGTCATCACCGAGCAGCACCGGCTTCCGCGCTCGCTGCTCGGTCGGGTCGGGTACGGGCGCTGCCGAGAGCAGCGCCTGGGTGTAGGGGTGCGAAGGTGCGCCGAAGATGCGCGCACGCGGGCCTTGTTCGACCAGTTGGCCCAGGTACATCACCGCGACCTCGTCGGCCAGGTACTCGACCGCTGACAGGTCGTGCGTGATGAACAGGCAGGCGAAGCCCAGGTCCCGCTGCAGGTCCGCCAGTAGGTTGAGCACCGCTGCCTGCACAGACACGTCCAGTGCGCTCGTCGGCTCGTCTGCAACGAGTAGACGCGGCTCAGAGATCAGTGCACGGGCAATGCTCACCCGCTGGCGCTGACCACCGGACAGCTCGTGTGGTGAGCGCTGCGCGACCTCAGGACGGAGTCCTACTCGGCGCAGCGACTCGGAGACCTTTGCTGGGATGTCCTTGCGGCGCATGAGGCGCAGTGGCTCGCCGACGATGTCTCCGACCGACAGCCGTGGGTCCAGTGAGCCTGCAGGGTCCTGGAAGACGATGGACACGTCGCGACGGTGCGGTCGCAGCTGCCGACGGTTGAGGTGAGTGATGTCGGCATCGGCGAGCCGAATGGTCCCTCCGGTCGGCTCCAGCAACCGCACGATGCAGCGTCCCACTGTGGACTTGCCAGAGCCGCTCTCACCGACCAATGCGACCACAGATCCTTGCCGGATCCGCAGTGTCACACCATCGACGGCGCGGACTGGTCCGAAGTGCATAACGAGGTCTTCGACCTCCAGAGCTAAGCCGGTCATGGGGCCTCCCGGCCTGGACTGAGGACCTCCACGGGTTCTCTGACTGGATTCCAGCAGGCGACTCGGTGCAGACCAGGTGTCAGCTGCGGTTGGGACGTCGTACAGGTGTCGACTGCTCTTGGGCAGCGGTCGGCGAAGGTGCAGGCGTCCGGCTGTTCGGACAGGACGGGCACGAGACCTGGGATCTCGTTGAGGCGGTGTGTCTCGGCGTGACGGCCGGCAGCCGGCGACGCGCCGAGGAGGCCCGCTGTGTACGGGTGCTGCGGATAGGCGAACAGCTCGTGGACGCCAGCGGTCTCGACGACCCGTCCGGCGTACATCACCGCTACCCGGTCAGCCAGGTCGGCGACGACGCCGAGGTCGTGGGTGATCAGGACGATGCTGGTGCCGAGTCGTTCTCGCAGCTCACGCAGTACGTCGAGGATGCCCGCCTGGATCGTGACGTCGAGCGCGGTGGTCGGCTCGTCGGCGATCAGGACTTTGGGGTCACAGGCAACGGCCATCGCGATCATCACGCGCTGCCGCATCCCGCCGGACAACTGGTGCGGATAGTCGCCGACGCGACGCTCGGCCGACGGGATGCCGACCAGCTTGAGCAATTCGATCGACCGTTCCCGAGCGGCCTGCCGGTTGAGACCGATATGAGTCCGCAGGACTTCGCCGATCTGGTGGCCGACGGTGAAGACCGGGTTCAGCGACGTCATCGGCTCCTGGAAGATGTAGGCCACCTCGCGGCCCCGGATCGAGCGCAGGGTGCGCTTGTCGGCGCCGATCAGTTCGACGCCGTCCAGCTTCACCGAACCCTCGACCGTGGCGGTGCGGGGGAGCAGACCTGCGAGGCTCATCGCGGTGACGCTCTTGCCGCAGCCGGACTCGCCGACCACTGCGAGCACCTCGCTCTCGCCGACCTCGAAGCTCACCTGGTCGACCGCGGACAGCGTGCCGTCCTCGGTCCGGAAGGTGACGGAGAGGTCGTTCACCTCGAGCACTTGCCTACTCGTCGATGGAGTCATCGGCGGCTCGCTTTCGGGTCGAGCGCATCGCGCAGGCTGTCACCGACGATGTTGAACGCCAGCGTCAGCAGCATGATCGCCACGCCGGGCATCACCGCGGCCCACGGTGCGCGGGCGGCGAACTGCTGGGCGTCGGACAGCATCGTGCCCAGGCTCGGCGCCGGCGGCTGGATGCCGAGGCCGAGGAACGACAGCACCGCCTCACCGAGGATGGCGGCCGGGATCGCGACCGTCGCCTGGACGATGATCACCGACGCGGCGTTCGGCAGGATGTGCCGGCCCAGCACCCAGGCGTCACTGGCGCCCTCGACGATCGCGGCCGCGACGAAGTCGAGCGACTTCAGCCGCAAGGTATCGGACCGGACGATCCGGATCACGCCGGGGATCTGCGCGATCCCGATCGCGATCGCCGCGTTGCCCAGGCTGGCACCGCGGATCGCGGCCAGCCCGACCGCGAGGATCAGGAACGGGAACGCCAGCACCAGATCGGTGAACCGCGAGATCAGCGCGTCGATCGCCCGGAAGTACCCGGCCATCAGCCCGAGCGGTACGCCGATCACGAGCGACGTGGCCACCGCGAGCACACCGACGTGCAGCGAAGCCCGCAAGCCGTACATGATCCGCGCGAGCACATCACGACCGAGGTCGTCGGTGCCGAGGAGATAGCCGGCTGTCCCGGGTGGTGCGAAGGCGTGATCCAGATGGGTCTCCGTCGGGTCGTGTGGCGCGAGCCAGGGCGCGAACACCGCGAGGATCACCGCGATGCCGAGGACGACGAGGCCGGAGATCGCGAGCGGGTTGCGGAGCATTCGTCGTACCACCTTGCGGCGATTGCTCCGCAACGGCGTACCCGCGGTGACGGTGACGTCAGTGATCGCCATCAGGCATCACCTCGCACCCGGATGCGCGGATCGATGACCGAGTACAGCAGGTCGACGAGCAGGTTGATCAGGATGTACGCCGCCGCGGTGATCAGGACGACGGCCTGGATCACCGGGTAGTCGCGCTGGAAGACGGCGTCGACGGTCAGCTTGCCGAATCCCGGGAGCGCGAAGATCCGCTCGGTCACGACGGCGCCGGAGATGAGCGCTCCGAGTTGCAGGCCGACGATCGTGATCACCACGATCAGGCTGTTGCGGAGTGCGTGCCGGCCGATCACCTCGCGCGGCGAGAGGCCTTTGGCTTCCGCCGTACGGATGTAGTCGGCACTCAGGGCGTCCAGCATCGACGATCGGGTCTGCCGCATGATGACCGCCGCGAGGCCGGTGCCGAGGATCAGTGCGGGAAGGATCAGGTGGTGCAGGTTGTCGATCGGGTTGGTGAGGAACGGGACGAACCCGGAAGCGGGGAACAGGCCGAGGGCGACGGACAGGTAGAGGATCGCCATCAGGCCGAGCCAGAAGTTCGGCACCGACAGACCGAGCAGGGCGAGCCCGTTGGCGGCCCACTCAGCCGGACCTCCCCTTCGTACGGCGGCGATGACGCCCGTACCGACCCCGATCACACTGGCGATCAGGATGGCCAGGATCGACAGTTCGATCGTCACCGGCAAGGCGTTCGCGATCATCGTGGTGACCGATTCGCCGGTCCGGATCGACACCCCGAGGTCACCGCGGGCAGCATGACTCACGAACTGCCAGAACTGCACCAGCAACGAGTCGTCCAGGCCGTACTGCTCCCGGATCGCCCGCAGCGACTCCGGATCCCGATCCTCGCCGGCGAGCGCGAGCGCCGGATCACCCGGCAGCGCGCGCACACCGATGAAGACGACGATCGTTGCCAGGATCAACGTGACGATCGACTGCCAGGCCCGGCCGAAGAGATACCGCCTCACTTCGCGAACCCGGCGAAGGCCGCTCGCAGGACGCCGTCCGGGTACACCTGGATACCGAGGACCTTCTTGCTGACGCCGGTCAGGTTGCGCTGGCGGTACATGTAGATGAGCGGGTCGTCCTGCTGCAGCTTGGTGACCACGTCGCCGTACAGCTTGATCCGCTCGGCCTTGTCGGTCGACTGCCGCGCGTCGGTGAGCAGCTTGTCCACCTCGGGGCTGCTGTAGCCGGCCACGTTCTGGCTGCCCGTCGAACCGACAAAGTTGTAGATGTTCGCGTCCGGGTCGACCCGGCCGGACCAGCCGAGCTGGAGCAGCTCGAAGTCACCGCGGTCCTGCTGGTCGAGCAGCGAGGCGTACTCGACCGGCTTGATCACCAGGTCGAAACCACCCTCCTTGACCATCGCCTGCAGCGCCTGCGCGAGCCGGAGGCTGTCGGGGTTGTTCGAGGTGATCATCGTGACCTTGTACGGCGTCGTGGCGCCGGCCTCGGACAGCAACTGCTTCGCCTGGGCCGGGTCGTGCGGCGGACACACCTGTGCGGCATCCGAGGTGAACTCGCTCTTCGGTGAGATCGGCGAGCACGCGACTGTGTTCAGCCCGTTGAAGATCGACTTCACCAGCGCCTCACGGTCGATCGACAGCGCGAGCGCCTGCCGGACCTTCGGATCCTTGGCGATCGGGGACTCCAACGGCTTGAGCGGGTTGCCGATACCGTTGGCGTTCGCGATGTTGACCGTCAGGCCCTGGTACCCGAGCGACTGCGACTGCAACACCGTCATGGTGCTGTCCTTCTGCAGCGACGGCGCGTCCTGGGTCGACAGCGAGTCGGCGACCTGCGCGTCACCGGACTTCAGGTTGGCCGAGCGGATACTCGAGTCGGTGATGATCCGGTATTCGATCGCGTCCAGGTGCACCTTCGCGGCGTCGTAGTACAGCGGATCCTTGACCACCTTGATCGAGTTCTGGGCGACCCGGTTGGCGAACTTGAACGGGCCGACACAGACCGGCGCGGTGGAGAAGTTCGCGCCGAGCTTGCTCACCGCGGCCGGGCTGAGCACCATGCCGGCCCGGTCGGCCAGCGCGGCGGTCAGCGGCGCGAACGGCCTCGACAGCTTGATCACCACGGTGTTCGGGTCCGGCGTCTCGACCGCGCTGATCGGGCCGAGCTCACTCTTGCGGCCGGAGCCGGCCAGGGTCAGACCGCGCTCGATCGAGACCTTCACCGCGTTCGAGTCGAGGGTGCCGCCGTCGGCGAACTTCACGCCCTGCTTCAGCGGGATGGTCAGGCTGAGGCCGTCGGGGGTGATGGTCGGCAGCGCGGTCGCGAGCTGCGGCACGACCTTGGCGTCCGGGCCGAGGTCGTACAGCTTCTCGCACATGGTGTGGAAGACGTACCGCGAGTACAGGCTGCGGGACAGCGTCGGGTCCAGCTTGTCCGGATCGGCGGACAGGGCAACGGTCAGCGTGCCGCCGGCCTTCACCTGCGCCGGGTCCGCCGGATCACCGAACACGTCCTGCCCGGTCGCGGGCTGCGCACTGCCGCCCGAGTCGTCGCCGGCCGGCTCGACGGGGGAGCAGGCCGTCCCGATCAGGGCCAGCGCGACCACCCCGACAGCCGCTCCGAAGGCCGTACGGCGGGTAAGCAGGGGCCGGCCCGCCGTCGTACGGCGGGCCCAGCTGGAGCGGTTCAGCAACGACGGAGTCATCACGTCCTCCTGAGTAGGCGGGGTCGTGTCGACTGTTTCATGTATACAAGGCAGGCGCGCAAGTGAATCGGCGAGTTTGTGTGAACCTTTTACGACTGCCCGCCGTACTTCGTATTGAACGTTCAAGAGCCGACCGCCTCGGGGCCGCCGGAGACTGCCTCACGTCTCCGGCGGCCCGCGGCTCAGACGTTCACCGGATACCGGATGGTGCCCGTGGGCAGCGGGTCACCCGTGAGCGAGAGGGCCATCATGCTCGGTCCGTCGAACTCCGGATGGTGGATACCGAACTCAGTAGCCTGCCGGAATCCGAACCGTGGGTAGTACTCGGCATGCCCGAGCACGATCACGGATTGCTCACCACGATCACGCGCCGTGTCGAGGGCCGCGATGACGGCCGCACTCCCCACACCCTGACGCTGGTACGACGGCAGGACGGCGACCGGCCCGAGTGACAGGACCGGGGTGTCGCCGACATGGCAACGTGTGAGCAGAGCATGTGCAACGGGCTGATCGTCCACGGTCGCGACGAACGACAGGCCGTCGATCCAGGCGACCGGGTCGGCGCGCAGTGCGTCGAGGTAGTCGACCTCGAACTGCCGGCCGAACGCCTGCCGGGTGAGGTCACGGATCGTCTCGAGGTCCGCGCTCGTCTCGGCGCGGGTCTTCCAGGTGTTGGACAACGGAGGAATCCCTTTCGGGCAAGGGGTTCCGCGGCTCTCAGCGCACGCGGAACCCAGGTGAGTACGGATGACCGGAACGTGCTGCCGCACAGGCGACAGCACCCGCTGACGCGGTCATCAACTCACCTCCCTGACACTCCGAAGTCGTCGTCACCTTATCGGGCTCTGTGGCTCACCGCATTGCCTTTTACCAGTCCGTCGCCAGCGCGCTGAGCGGATCCGTGGTCGCCTGTGCAATCGGCGTCCAGGTCTCGCCGACGAGCCGGTACGGGTGCCAGTGGCCCTGGCGGTCCAGGCGGAGCTGGGTATCTGCTCCCACGGTGAGCTGGTTGTCGAGGATCTCGACGGTGAACTCGGCGGCGACGAGTTCGGTGCGGGCGCGGGCCAGCTCCGCGGGGGCCGGAGTCCAGGTGTGTTCGAGGACGTCGAGTCCGGGCGCACCGCCGTACCTCCAGGCTTGGATGCCGAGGGCAAAGGCTTCGGGTGAGCCTTCCGTGAGCGACTCGGTGAGCTCGGGGAAATCGGCGGCGAGGCGTACGGCGTCCTGCCACTCGTCAAGTGGTTGCGGCTCTGGCGTGCCGTGGAGCAACGCGTTCAGCAGCGCGCGGGCTCGGCGGGATGCGTCGAGGACGAGCAGCGGCAGCGTGGCCGGGGCGAAGCCGCGGGGCGGCTCGATGCCGCTGACTGCCAACTCGTCGAGCGTCACCTTTCCCGGCAGGTCGGGTACGTCGGGCAACGCACCGACCGGCTCGCTCAGAACGTCTGAGGCCGACACCCCGGCCGGAGGCGCATCGGCCGGCTCAGTCGCGCTCCGGCTTTGGAGCTGGTCGAGAAGATCCTCACGGGAGCGACCGCGCAGGAGCAGCAGGACGAACGGGTCGGAGTCGAGCAGCCAGGCGACCTGGTAGCAGAGGCCGGCGGCGTGCTGGCAGGGGAGTTCCCACGCATCACAAGTGCAGGCGGGATCGAGGTCGCCGATGCCGGGGAGCAGCAGAACACCCCCGTCGGACGCGGCCTCGACCAGGTCGTGTGGCATCTCGCCATCGAGCAGCGCCGCGATGTGGCCGGCGCGCGCCGCGACCTGATCGAGGAAGCGGCTCCACTCGTCCTCGCTCAGCTCATCGACCTGTACGACGGATTCGTAGGTGTCCTCGGGGGAGTAGACCGTCGCCGCGATCCGCCCGGGGCTGACCGTGATCGTCCCGACCTGCCCGGAGTTCGCGTACCGTCGCCCCTTCCGCAGCTGGTCGGAGTCCAGCGACGTGTCCTCCAATGCCTGCACCCAGGCACGCGCCCACCACGACCGCCCGCGCGTACTGCGCCGCTGAGCCTCGAACGCCGGGAATCCTTGCGCCTCAGTCATCGCAACCCACCTCGCAGCTCGACCAGGTCGGCCAGCTCGGCGTCGGACAGCTCGGTGAGGGCCGCTTCACCGCCGGTGAGGACGGCGTCGGCGAGTTGGCGTTTGCTGCTGAGCATGGCTGCGATGCGGTCCTCGATGGTGCCCTCGGCAATCAATCGGTGCACCTGGACCGGCTTGGTCTGGCCGATCCGGTACGCCCGGTCCGTCGCCTGATCCTCGACCGCCGGATTCCACCACCGGTCGTAGTGCACGACATGATCCGCCCGGGTCAGGTTGAGCCCCGTCCCGGCTGCCTTCAGCGACAGCAGGAACACCGGTACGTCGCCCGCCTGGAACCGCTCGACCATCTCCTCACGCTTGGGCACCGGCGTACCACCGTGCAGCAACTGCGTGCCGATGCCGCGCTCGGCCAGGTGACGCTCGAGCAGCCGGGCCATGGCGACGTACTGCGTGAAGACGAGGACGGCGCCGTCCTCCGCGACGATCGTCTCCAGCAACTCGTCGAGCAGCTCGAGCTTGCCGGACCGTCCGGTCAGCCGCGCGGCCTCGCCCTCCTTCAGGTACTGCGCCGGGTGGTTGCAGATCTGCTTGAGTCCGGTCAGCAGCTTCACGATCAGCCCACGCCGGGTCATCTGGTTGCTGGCCTGCACCTCGGTCATCAGCTCGCGGACGGTTGCCTCGTAGAGCACGGCCTGCTCGCGAGTGAGCGACACCGGCTGATCCGTCTCGGTCTTCGGCGGCAACTCCGGCGCGATCCCCGGATCCGACTTGCGTCGCCGGAGCAGGAAAGGCCGAACGAGTTTCGCCAATCGTTGCGCGACCTCTTCGTCCTTGTCGGCCTCGATCGGCGCGGCCCACTGGTTCCGGAAGTTCCCGAGCCGGCCGAGGAGCCCGGGAGTGGTCCAGTCGAGGATTGCCCACAGCTCGGACAGGTTGTTCTCCACCGGCGTACCGGTCAACGCCACCCGTGCCTGCGACGGCACGGTCCGCAACGCCTTCGCCGTACTGGACGACGGGTTCTTCACATGCTGCGCCTCATCCGCGACGACCAGCGCCCACCGATGCTCAGCCAGCCGTACGGCGTCGCGCCGCAACGTGCCGTACGTCGTCAGCACGAACCCGTCCTCGGCACCGTCGAGCGATCGCGCCGAGCCGTGGAAGCGGCGGACCGGCGTACCTGGTGCGAAGCGCTGGACCTCCCGCTCCCAGTTGCCGAGCAACGAGGCCGGACAGACGACAAGTGTCGGGCCGGCGGTGTCGGAAGACGTCTGGCGGTGCAGGTGAAGCGAGATGAGGGTGATCGTCTTGCCGAGGCCCATGTCGTCGGCGAGGCAGCCGCCGAGGCCGAGCGACGTCATCCGGGCCAGCCAGCGGAGGCCGCGGAGTTGGTAGTCGCGCAGGGTCGCCTGCAGGTCGGCGGGCGCGTCGATCGGATCGTCGGCGCGGTCGGGGTCGGCGATCCTGGCGCGAAGCTCTTCGAGCCATTGCGTCGGCTTCACCGCGATCTGGCGGCCGTCGATCTCAGTGGTGCCGGTGAGCGCCGCACTGAGCGCATCGATCGCCGTCACCGGCTTGAGGATCCGCTCGCGCGCCTTGCGGGCCAGATCGGGATCGATCAGCATCCACTGATCGCGCAACCGGACCACCGGACGGGTCGCCTCGGCCAACTGGTCCATCTCCGCCTCGGTGAGCGGATCGTTGCCCAGCGCAACCTGCCAGCTGAAGTCGAGCGTCGCGTTCCCACCGAAGAAGCTGGGCAGATCGCTCGGCGGCCCGTCCGACGAGGTGATCGCCGCCCGCGCCGTGAGCGCCCGCCCGAGACTGCGTGGCCAATGCAGCTCCACGCCGGCCGCGGCCAGCCGTTGCGCCCCACCGGCCAGCAACTCTGCGAGCTCTTCGTCGGACAGCTCGATCCGATCCGGTACGGCGGAGTCCAGCAGCCGGCTCAACGGCGCCCACACCCGCCCGGCCCGCCGAATCGCCAACGTCGCGTCGATCCGGGCCCGCGGCCCGAACCCGGCGATGTCCTCGGCCCACACGTCATCCGCGTCCCGAACCAGCGTCGGATCCTGCAGGCTGTGGAGCTGGACCACCGCCCGGAAGGCCATCGACTCCGGCAACTCGATCCGTAACGAGATCCGCACCCCGCTGTCGAGCCCCACGGACACCTCATCGGCCCACGACCGCAACCGCTCGGCGCGCTGAGGTCTGGCGGCTGCAAACAGTTGAGTCTTGTGCGCCTTGGCGGCCGCTGGGGACCGAGGCATCCCATCCGCCACCGCATCCACAAACGCCCGGACGAGGTCCTCCGCCACCGGCAGCCGCACACCAGCCCCGGACGCTTCCGGTGGGAGGGCGGACAGGGGGAGTGCTCGGGCAGCAGGTGGCATGGACTCGGCCAGCGCGAGCAGGCGGTTCACATCCGTGGCGTCAAGTGGACCTACCCGCCAGGCGTCATGGCCGTCGGGGGAGACGCCGGGCAGCAGCTTGCCCCGGGCAACCAACTGGAGGGCAGCCAGAGAAGCGGCACCCCAGAAGGCGGCCGAGGAGTGCGCACCAGGTGTCTGGCGAGCACGGCCGAGCAAGGGGACTGCTTCGGCGACCGGAAGCTCGACCGCGCGGACGGTTACCAGCTCGGAGTCGACGACCAGCTCGAGCCGCGACTGTTCGCCCGCGCCGAGCGGTAGTTCACCATCGTCCGGCTCCCAGAAGCACACCCGACCTTCACGTGGTGGATCAGCCGGCCTGAACACCACCGCACAACCAGCCAGCTCTTGCTGCCCCGTACCCGCCAACCCAACGCCCTCCTAGCCACCAACCATCACACCGACGAGATCCCGCAGACCCTCAGACCGTGAGCACCTCCGCGTCGGTCGGGCCGGCGCCCGGCTGGTCGAACTGGGTCCGGTAGAGCTCCTCGTAGCGACCGCCGGCAGCCAACAGTTCCGTGTGCGTGCCCTGCTCGACGATCTGGCCCTCCTCGATCACGAGGATCTGGTCAGCGGCCCGAATGGTCGACAACCGGTGCGCGATGACGACCGCCGTACGGCCTTCCAGCGCCTCGGTGAGAGCCGCTTGGACCGCAGCCTCGTTGGTCGAGTCCAACGCCGCCGTCGCCTCGTCGAGGATGACGACCCGAGGCTGAGCCAGCAGCAACCGTGCGATCGTCAGCCGCTGACGCTCACCGCCGGACAGCCGATACCCGCGCTCACCGACGACGGTGTCCAGCTGATCCGGCAGCGACCTGATCAGCTCACCCAGCCGCGCCCGTGTCAGCGCATCCCACAGGTCGTCCTCGCTCGCTTCCGGCCGGGCCAGCAGCAGGTTCTCCCGGATGCTGTCGTGGAAGAGGTGTCCGTCCTGAGTGACCATGCCAAGGGCGTCCCGCAACGACTCCGCGCTCACGTCTCGTACGTCGACGCCGGCCAACTTCACCGACCCCGAGTCGACGTCGTACAGCCGGGGGATGAGCTGGGCGATCGTCGACTTGCCGGCACCGGACGACCCGACCAGCGCGACCATCTGACCAGGCTCAGCGCGGAACGACATGTCGTGCAGCACCTCGACGCCACCCCGGGTGTCGAGTTTCGCGACCTCCTCCAGCGAGGCCAGCGAGACCTTGTCCGCCGACGGGTACGCGAAGTGCACGTGCGAGAACTCGACCGACACCGGCCCGTCCGGGACCCTTCCCGCGTCCGGCTTGTCCTTGATCAGCGGCTCCAGATCGAGCACCTCGAAGACACGCTCGAAGCTGACCAGCGCCGTCATCACCTCGAGCCGCGCACTCGCCAGCGCGGTCAGTGGCGAGTACAGCCGGGTGAGCAGCAGCGCCATCGAGACGACGGCACCCGCGTCGAGCTGGTCCCGCAGCGCGTAGAACCCGCCCAGTCCGTAGACCACGGCCAGCGCCAGCGCCGACACCAGCGTCAGCGAGGTGACGAACACCCACTGCACCATCGCCGTCCGTACGCCGATGTCCCGCACCCGGCTCGCCCGGATCGCGAACTCCCTGGACTCCCGCGTCGGCCGGCCGAACAGCTTCACCAACGTCGCGCCGGGCGCCGAGAAGCGCTCGGTCATCTGCGTGCTCATCGTTGCGTTGTAGTCCGCCGCCTCGCGCTCCAGCGCGGCCAGCCGGTTCCCGATCCGGCGTGCCGGGATGACGAAGATCGGCAGGATCACCAGCGCGAGCAGAGTGATCTGCCACGACACCCGCAGCATCACCACGAGCGTCAGCACCAGCATCACCAGGTTGCTGACCACGCCCGAGAGCGTGTCGCTGAAGGCCCGCTGCGCACCGATCACGTCGTTGTTCAGCCGAGAGACCAGCGCACCGGTCCTGGTCCGGGTGAAGAAGGCGATCGGCATCTTCTGGATGTGGTCGAACACCGCGGTCCGCAGATCGAGGATCAGCCCCTCGCCGATCCCCGCCGACAACCAGCGAGTGAGCAACCCGAGCCCGGCCTCCGCGACGGCGATGATGGCGATCAGTACGGCGAACTGCAGCACCGTGCTGAACGGCTCACCCCCGACGATCGCGTTGACCACCCGCCCGGCCAGCACGGGAGTCGCCACCGCGAGGACGGCGGCTCCGACGCTGAGCGCCAGGAACGCGATCAGCGCCCGCCGGTGTGGTCGCGCGAAGGCCAGGATCCGTTTCAGCGTCGCGCGCGAGAACGGTCTCTTCTCGTCCTGTCTGTGCATCGCGTGGTACATCGACGTCCACGCGGTCATTTCCATACTCACGGCGAGACTCCGGCAGCTCGGTTGTTCAGGAAGTACCGATGATCCCGCGGATCACCGACAGTTTCCGACGGTAGGACCTCAACAATCCTTGAGGTCAACCCACACCCCCGCCCGAGAGAACTGAGTACACTGTACGAAGTAACCGGACGAGTGTAGCCACTCCGACAGAATTGCGCACATGAATCAGGAGTACAGCGGTAGCGGGGACCCGGCAAGGAGCCTGGAACTGCTCTGGCGCCGGCGGCCGCAGCCGACGCGTGGACCGAAGCCGGCCCTCACCGTCGAGCGGATCGTCGAGGCCGCGGTGGGGATCGCCGACGCGGAGGGGATCGCCGGCATGTCCATGCGCCGGGTGGCCGACGAGCTCGGCGCCGGGGCGATGACGCTGTACCGCTATTTCCCCGGGAAGGCCGAGCTCCTCGACGTCATGCTCGACACCGTGTACGGCGAACTGCCGCGGCGCGACTTGGATGGGGACTGGCGGGCCAGGCTCGACGAGGTCGCCCGGGAGAACCGCGAGCTCTACCTGCGCCACCCGTGGCTGCTCCAGGTCGCGATCAGCCGACCGCCGCTCGGCCCGCACGTGATGGCCAAGTACGAGTACGAGCTGGCCGCCGTCGAGGGGATCGGCCTGACCGACATCGAGATGGACGACACCGTCGCGCTGGTGAACGGTTACGTGCACGGCGCCGTACGCACCGCGGTGGAGGCGCGGCAGGTGATCCAGCGGTCGGGGATGACCGACAAGGAGTGGTGGCTGGCTCACGTCCCGCATCTGGATCAGATCGGCGACACGAAGAACTTCCCGCTGGCGTCCCGGGTCGGGACCGCGGTCGGGAATGAGTTCGATGCGCCCTACGACTCCGATCATGCGTTCGAATACGGTCTGGAGCGGCTGCTCGACGGCGTATCCGCGCTGGTGGAGAAACGGTCGAGACCGAAACGGTAAATGTGTTTGTGAGTGAGTACTCACTCAGTTAATCTCGACGAGTGACTCCACGAGCGACCCCACTGCCTCCCGACGAGCGACGCGCGGCCATCGTCAAGGCCGCCCTGCCGTTGCTGGAGGAGTTCGGCAACGAGGTGAGCACCAAGCAGATCGCGGAGGCGGCTGGGATCGCCGAGGGCACCATCTTCCGTGCCTTCGGCAGCAAGGACGCCCTGGTCGACGCGGCTCTGGCCACCGCCTTCGACGCCACCGAGCTGATCCGGGCACTCGAGCAGGTCGACCGTTCGCTCCCGCTGCGGGAGCGGACGATCGCCGCGGTCGAGATCGGCCAGAAGCGGCTGAAGGGTGTCTTCAAGCTGATGTTCGCGCTGCGGATGCGCCGGCCGCCCGAGCTGAAGTCCACTCCGATGGAGGAAGCGCACCGCAAGCGGCAGTCCGATCTGGCCAACGCCGCCTTCGCGGACCTGCTCCGGCCGGACGCCGGCCAGTTGCGCTTCCCGCCCGAGGAGGTGGTCCGCCGGATCGGGCTGATCACCTTCTCGGCCACCCACCCCATGATTTCCGGCGGCCAGGTGCTGACCGCCGAGGAGATTGTCGACTTCGCCTTCGACGGTGTCCGCAACCACCGCACAGGTCAGCAACCGACCGCCGAGGAGATCGCCGAGTTCGCCCTCGACGGTCCTCGCTCCAACGACTCCGGGGATGTCTGATGCTACTGAAAATCTTGCGTACGCATTTGCGGCCGTACGCGGGAAACCTGTCCGTGGTGGTCGTCCTGCAACTGATCGGGACGATCGCCTCCCTCTACCTGCCCAGCCTGAACGCCGACATCATCGACAACGGCGTGTCCAAGGGTGACACCGGCTACATCATGCGCACCGGCGGCTGGATGCTCGGCGTCAGCCTGGTGCAGATCATCTGCACGATCGTGGCCGTCTACTTCGGCGCCAAGACCGCCGCACTGTTCGGCCGGGACGTCCGGGCCGCGGTCTTCCACCGGGTCGGGGAGTTCTCCGCCCGGGAGGTGAACCAGTTCGGCGCACCGACGCTGATCTCCCGCAGCACCAACGACGTCACCCAGATCCAGATGCTGGTGGTCACCACCTGCACGATGCTGGTGGCCGCTCCGATCACCATGGTCGGCGGTGTGGTGATGGCGGTCCGCGAGGATGTCGGCCTGTCCTGGCTGGTGGCCGTCGCCGTACCGTTGCTCGCGGCATCGATCGGCCTCATCGCCAGCCGGATGGTCCCGCAGTTCCGCAAGATGCAGAAGAACATCGACGGGGTGAACCGGGTGCTGCGCGAGCAGATCACCGGGATCCGGGTGGTCCGGGCCTTCGTCCGCGAACCACACGAGGTGGAACGCTTCGGCGACGCCAACCAGGACCTGACCGACACCGCGGTCCGGGCCGGCCGGCTGATGGCGCTGGTCTTCCCGGTGGTGATGCTGATCCTGAACATGTCCAGCGTGGCGGTGCTGTGGTTCGGCGCCTCCCGGGTGGACAGCGGGACGATGGAGGTCGGTGCGCTGACCGCCTTCCTCAGCTACCTGATCCAGATCCTGTTCGCGGTGATGATGGCGACGTTCGTGATGATCATGGTGCCGCGGGCCTCGGTCTGCGCGGACCGGATCTCCGAGGTGCTCGACACCGAGTCCTCGGTCCGGCCGCCGGTCACCCCGATCCGGGCCTTCACCGGCCGCGGTCAACTGGTGTTCGAGAACGCCTCGTTCCAGTACCCGGGTGCGGCCGAGCCGGTCCTGCGGGATATCAGCTTCGTCGCGTCGCCCGGGCAGACGACGGCGATCATCGGCAGTACCGGCGCAGGTAAGACGACCCTGCTGTCTCTGGTTCCCCGGTTGTTCGACGCCACCGCGGGCCGGGTGCTCGTCGACGGGATCGACGTCCGGGAGATCGAGCCGGAGGCGCTCTGGGAGCGCATCGGCCTGGTGCCACAGCGCCCGTACCTGTTCTCCGGGACGGTCGCCAGCAACCTGCGGTACGGCAATCCGGACGCCACCGACGACGAACTCTGGCATGCGCTTGAGATTGCCCAGGGCAAGGACTTCGTCGAGGGGATGCCGGAGGGACTGAACTCGCCGATCGCGCAGGGCGGCACGAACGTGTCCGGCGGTCAGCGGCAACGGCTCGCGATCGCCCGGGCGCTGGTCCGCAAACCGGAGATCTACCTGTTCGACGACTCGTTCTCCGCGCTCGACCTGTCCACCGACGCCCGATTGCGGGCGGCGCTGCGACCGGTCACGGCGGACGCGTGTGTGGTGATCGTCGCGCAGCGGGTGTCGACCATCGTGGACGCCCACCAGATCGTGGTGATCGAGGACGGCGCGATCGTCGGCAAGGGCACCCATCAGGAGTTGCTCGACAGCTGCCCGACGTACGTCGAGATCGTCGAGTCCCAGCGTTCCGCGGAGGAGGCGGCATGAGCGACGAGAAGCAGACACCGCCTGTGTCTCCCAACGGACAAGCGCCGTCGGAGGAAGGTGCCGCGGCGACCGTGAAGGCGACCGAGCGGCCGACCACCGGACGGGCGTTCGGGCCACCCGGCGGAATCCCGGGGGACAAGTCGATGAACTTCGGCCCGTCCGCGAAGCGGCTGCTCGGCCGGCTGCGCCCGCACCGGACCCAGGTGTTCGGCGTCATCCTGCTCGCGGTCTTCAGCGTCAGCCTGTCGGTGCTCGGGCCGAAGATCCTGGGTAGGGCGACCGACATCATCTTCGCCGGCGCGATGGGCAAGAGTCTGCCCAGCGGTCAGACCAAGGAACAGGTGATCGAGGCGACCCGGGCCGGCGGCAACAGCCAGCTCGCCGACCTGCTGCGGGGGATCGACCTGATCCCGGGCGTCGGCATCGACTTCGATGCCCTGCGCAACGTCCTGCTGCTGGTCCTGGGCCTGTACGTCGGTGCGTTCCTGCTGTCCTGGATGCAGGGCTACATCCTGAACGGCATCGTGCAGCAGACCATCTTCGACCTGCGGTCCGAGGTGGAGGACAAGCTCAACCGGCTGCCGCTCAGCTACTTCGACGGTGCGCCGCGCGGTGAGCTGCTCAGCCGGGTGACGAACGACATCGACAACATCTCGACCAGCCTGCAGCAGACGCTGAGCCAGCTGCTCACCTCGCTGCTGACGGTGGTCGGCGTGGTCACGATGATGTTCGTGGTCTCACCGCTGCTGGCCCTGATCGCCCTGGTCACCATCCCGATCTCGATGATCGTGACGGCGGCGATCGCGAAACGGTCGCAGACCCGGTTCGTCGCGCAGTGGCGCCATACCGGCGCGCTGAACGGCCAGATCGAGGAGGCGTTCACCGGGCACGAGCTGGTGAAGGTCTTCGGCCGGCAGAAGGAGATCGAGGCGAGCTTCGCCAAGAAGAACGAGGAGCTGTACCAGGCCGCCTTCGGGGCGCAGTTCATCTCCGGCCTGATCATGCCGCTGATGATGTTCATCGGGAACCTCAACTACGTGGTGATCGCGGTGATCGGCGGTCTGCGGGTCGCCTCCGGCACGATGTCGCTCGGTGACGTGCAGGCGTTCATCCAGTACTCGCGCCAGTTCACCCAGCCGCTGACCCAGGTCGCGTCGATGGCGAACCTGCTGCAGTCCGGTGTGGCCTCGGCCGAGCGGGTGTTCGAGGTGCTGGACGCCAAGCAGCAGGTGCCGGACGACACGACACCGGAGAAGGT
Source organism: Kribbella steppae (assembly GCF_004342025.1). Lineage (GTDB taxonomy): Bacteria > Actinomycetota > Actinomycetes > Propionibacteriales > Kribbellaceae > Kribbella > Kribbella steppae. The sequence goes on from NZ_SLWN01000006.1 coordinate 357,081, forward strand.
GACGGACGCCCGCGGGCGGGTCGAGTTCGAGCACGTGTCGTTCTCGTACGACCCGGACAAGCCGCTGATCACCGACCTGAGCCTGATCGCCGAACCCGGTCAGACGGTCGCGATCGTCGGCCCGACCGGCGCCGGCAAGACCACGCTGGTCAACCTGATCATGCGGTTCTACGAGCTGAACGGCGGGCGGATCACCCTCGACGGGGTCGACATCACCGAGCTGACCCGGCACGATCTGCGGTCGCGGATCGGCATGGTGCTGCAGGACACCTGGCTGTTCGGCGGCACGATCCGGGACAACATCCTGTACGGCAACCTGAACGCGACCGAGGAGGACATGCTCGCCGCGTCCAAGGCGACGTACGTCGACCGGTTCGTGCACAGCCTGCCGGACGGGTACGACACGGTGATCGACGAGGAGGGCAGCAACGTCAGCGCCGGTGAGAAGCAGCTGCTGACCATCGCCCGGGCGTTCCTGGCCGACCCGCAGCTGCTGATCCTGGACGAGGCGACCAGTTCGGTCGACACCCGCACCGAGGTCCTGGTGCAGCGGGCGATGGCGGCGCTGCGTTCGGACCGGACCAGCTTCGTGATCGCGCACCGGTTGTCCACGATCCGCGACGCGGACCTGATCCTGGTGATGGAGAACGGCTCGATCGTTGAGCAGGGCAACCACCAGGAACTGCTCGCGGTCGACGGCGCCTACGCCCGCCTCTACAACGCCCAGTTCAGCGGCGCGGTAGTCGACATCGACGAGGACCCGGCAGCCCTCACCGCCCCGGCCGGAGCCCCAGCGGCCCGCACCTAACCCCAACGGAGGGGACGCCCACCCAGCGTCCCCTCCCACCACCCGCGAGTCCTGTGGATACTCCAGCCTGAGCTGCCAGAAGTGAGAGGGCGCCACCCGCGGTGGGTGGCGCCCTCTGGTGTCGTGGTCAGTCCTTCGGGATCACCAGGTGTGGTCGTACGGCGAGCAGGACGCCGAGGGTCGCGTAGCCGATCAGGAGGTGCGTGCCACCGACCCAGCGGGACGCCTGGTCGCCGAAGACGATCATCGACGGGACCGTGACGACGGCCCAGCTCTCGGCGATCAGGGGCCACCAGCGCAGGACGCCTCGCCAGCGGCCGGCGAAGGCGATCTTCACCGAGATCACTGCCATCCCGAGCATCGACAGCGGCCAGCAGATGTCCAGCGGCACCAGCCACGCTGCGTCCTGGTGCGGCGACGGCAACACCCCGTGCAGCAGTGACCAGACGCTCGCGATCCCCAGGATCACCGCCTCCACCTTCAGCAGTACGACGGAACCGCGGCTCAACCCGGTCGCCCGGGTCCGGAACTGGATCGCCAGCAGGCAGAACACGCCGAGCTGGAACGCGAGCCCGGTCAGGTCTCCGATCCGCTCGGGCACCCCGTCGTTCACGGTGCTGAACGCGAAGATGCTCGCCGCCCAGGTCAGCGTCCCCGCGGTCAGTCCCAGACCCAGTCGCTGGATCTTGCGCAACTCCACACCTGACCGCGAAACCGTCGTACCGCCGTACTGGACGTCGGTCCGGACTCGCGCTGGTGTCTCCGTCATGATGTTTCCTTCCTCCCCTGGGGTACGGCGTACCTCCTGACCAGAACTCTCCGGGGCACGGCGACCCGGGCGGCAGGTGCCGCGGTCCTGAGCTGTGTCCCGAGTCGAGAAGGGACAGTTGACCCGCGACGCCGGGACACACTCTGGGTGACAATGCAGCGGTGGGGGAGGACACATGGAAGGGCTGGGGGCCGGCTGCACTCGGGGCAGCCGCGCTGCTGCTGGTTGCCGCGACCGTGGTCCTCGACCTCCGCAACGGCACCGACATCCCGCCTGCGGCCGAGCTGGAGGCGGGATGGCCGGCCGCCCTCTCAGGGCTCGCGCAACTGGTGCCCGGCCTGCTGCTCCTCCAGCGCCTCCCGCGTCATCCGATCGCCTGGATCCTGACCGGATCCGGGCTGTTGTGGATCCTCGACGGGTTCGCGTCGAGCTGGGCGACGTACGCGATCTACACGTCTCCGGGGCTGCCCGGCGCGTCGGCGGCGTACTGGTTCTACTCCCGCTTCGGCGCGTTCCTGCTGCTCGGGTTGCCGCTGCTGATCCTGCTCTTCCCGGACGGGAAACTGGCCAGTGCGAGGCTGTGGCGCTGGCTGTCGATCGTCAGCCTTGCACTGACTGTGTTGCTCCCACTCCTCCTTGTCGTCGCGCCGATCGACGTGATGCAGCGCTACCACAACGCATCACTGCCGCCCGAGATCATCCGGTTGTCGCTGGATCCGTTCAGCATCGACCTGTCGTACGGCGTGTGGGAACCGCTGCTGCGCGTCGCATACACTGCTGTGCTCGTCAGCCTCGTCGTACCGTTCGCCGTGACCGTGCACCGCTACCGGGCGGCGGAGCGGGAGCGGCGGGCGCAGATCCGCTGGTTGATGTGGGCCGCACTGATCGACATGATCGTGCTGATCATCCCGTTCGAGAACCCGCCCGCGGTACCGGCGATCATGTTCGGCCTCGCCATCGCCCTGACCTCGGCCGCGATCGTCGTCGCCGTCACCAAACATCGCCTGTACGACGTCGATCGGTTGCTCTCGGCCACCTTCCTGTACGGCGTCCTCGCGGTTCTCGTGGTCGGCGTCGACCTGGCCGTGTTCGCGATCGCCGGTGGAGTCCTCGGCGAGCGTGATGCGGCGCTGGTCGCGATCGCGGTCGTCGCCGTGGTCTACGCGCCGCTGCGGAGTCGGCTCTGGCGGTGGGTACGGCGTCTCGTCCGCGGTTCACGCGATGACCCGTACGCGACGATGTCCACCCTGGCCGAGCGGCTCGAGTCGGCCGCGGACCCGGACGAACAACTCCGCGCGGTCGCCCGCACGCTGGCCGAGGCGTTCCGGCTGCCGTACGTGCGGGTCGAGATCGAGCGGCCCGGCGGCCAACTGGCGATCGTCGAGCACGGCCGGGAATCGGGCCCGACACACGCACTGCCGGTGGGGTATCGCGGTGAGTCGGTCGGGCGGCTCGTGTTCTGTCCAGGCGACGGTACGGCGTTATCCGAGCGGGACCAACGGTTGCTGGGAGACCTGGTCAGGCAGGCTGCCGCGGCGGCGCGGGCCAGTGAGCTGAGCGCTGAGTTGCAGCAGGGCCGGAGTCGCCTGATCGCCGCCCGCGAGGAGGAGCGACGACGGATTCGGCGGGATCTGCACGACAGTCTGGGCCCGAGCCTCGGCGCGGTCGCGCTGCGGATCGAGACCGCCCGGAATCTGGCGACGTCCGCTCCGGCCGAGTCGGACCGGATGCTCGAGCAGGCGACGACCGAGGTGGCTGCGGCGCTGGCCGACGTACGGAGACTGGTTCATGATCTGCGACCGCCGGCGTTGGACGAGCTCGGACTGGTACGGGCGATCGAGCAGCAAGCGGAGCGTTTCCGGCTCGGCGGGTTGTCGGTGTCGGTGGACGCCGGTGCGCTCGGGCCGTTGCCGGCCGGCGTCGAGGTGGCGGCGTACCGGATCGCGTCGGAGGCGCTCACGAACGTCGCCCGGCATGCTGAAGCCAGCCGGTGTGACATCAGTCTGCGGGTGAACGGGACGGCGCTGGAGTTGTCGGTGAGCGATGACGGAATCGGGATCGGCGAGGAGGTGACGGCGGGCGTGGGGATGCTGTCGGTGCGGGAACGGGCCGCCGAGCTCGGGGGAGTCTGCAGTGTCACGTGCCCGGCGAGTGGTGGCACCGTCGTACGAGTGAAGTTGCCGCTGGACGCCGTACCGGAGGTTGTTCATGGGTGAGCCCGTGCGGGTGCTGCTGGCCGACGACCACCCCGTCTACCGCGACGGGCTGGCCGCGCTGCTCGGATCGCTGGACGGCGTCGAGGTCGTCGGTACGGCGGCCGACGGGGTGGAGGCGGTGGACGGCGCCCGGGAGTTGCAGCCGGATGTCGTGGTGATGGACGTGCAGATGCCGCGACTGGACGGGATCGAGGCGACCCGGGCGATCACCGCGGACAGTCCGCACATCGGGGTCGTCGTCCTCACGATGGCCGAGGAGGACCAGACCCTGTTCGCCGCGATGCGGGCCGGGGCGCGTGGGTATCTGCTCAAGGGCGCGAACCAGGCCGAGATCGTGCGGGCGATCACCGCGGTCGCTCAGGGCGAGGCGATCTTCGGGCCGGCGATCGCGCGGCGGGTGGCCGAGTTCTTCTCCGCCGCTCCGGCTGCCAGCCCGGGGAGTCCGTTCCCGCAGCTCACCGCACGCGAGCACGAGATCCTCGCGCTGGTCGCAGCCGGCCGGTCCAACGCGCAGATCGCGTCCGAGCTCTTCCTGTCGCCCAAGACGGTGCGGAACAACGTCTCGAACATCTTCACCAATCTGCACGTCGCCGACCGCGCCGAAGCCATCATCCGCGCCCGCGACGCCGGCCTTGGTCGGTAGGTTTTTGACTGAGCGATAAAGAACGGGTTAGCGTGGGGTGGTGGCCAGGCCCCGGGAGTTCAGCGACAGCGCCGTACTGGATGCGGCGATGGAGTTGTTCTGGGACAAGGGGTACGAGGCGACCACGACGCAGGACCTCTGTGAGCGCACCGGGCTTGGCCGGGGGAGTCTCTACAACGCCTTCGGCAGCAAGCACGCCTTGTATGAGGAGGCGATCAAGCGGTACGCCGAGACACGCGCGGCCCTGCAGTTGCAGGAGCTTGCGCCGGCCGGCGGTTCGGTGCGGGATCGGCTCCGGGATCTGATGGTCGCGATGATCGACCTCGACCTGAAGGATCCGGGGCGGCGTGGGTGTCTCGCGCTGAATGCGGCCGGCGAGGTCAGCGGCCGGACGGGCGAGGTCGCGTCGTTGGTGCAGCGGCAGTTCAAGGATCTCGAGGAAGCGCTCGCGGTGCTGATCGCTGTCGGTCAGCATACGGGGGAGTTGTCGACGTCCAGGTCGCCGGTGCAAGCGGCCCGGATGTTCCAGAGCGCGTACTACGGCCTGCGGGTGCTGGCCAAGGTCACCGACGACCGGCAGGCGCTGCTTGACGTGGTCGACGGGACCATCGCCGCGCTCTGACAATCCGAGCGCCTGGTGATCGTTGTCCTTTGCCTGTGGTTTGTACTGCACGATAAAGAACCGAGGAGATCGATGAAGGGCACTCTTCCGGCGCTGATGGTGTGCGTCTTCGGCGTCACCACGGGCGAGTTCGTGCTGGCCGGCATCCTGCCCGGGGTCGCGGCCGATCTGGACGTGTCGATCCCGGCTGCGGGCCTGCTGGTGACGGCGTACGCGCTCGGCATGATCGTCGGCGGACCGTTGCTGACCGCAATCACCGCCGGCCGGCCACGGAAACCGCTGGTCCTCGCGCTGCTGCTGGTCGCGATCGCCGGCAACCTGATCTCCGCCCTGGCTCCCGGGTACGGCGTCCTGTTCGCGGCCCGGATCGTGACCGCACTCGTCACCGCAACCTTCTTCGCCAACGCCATCGTGATCGCGATCTCGGCCGCACCCGCGGGAAGGCAGGCATCCACCGTCGCGAAGCTTGCCTTCGGCATGAACCTGGCGATGATCCTGGGCGCGCCCTTGGGCACGTGGATCGGCGATGCCTTCGGCTGGCGCGCCACCTTCCTAGCCATCACCCTCACCTGCACCGCCGGACTCCTCCTCGTCGCACGCCTGGTGCCCGCCGAGTCGTGGATTTCGGCTGTCGGCCCCGGCGTGTCGAGAGCCGAAATTTACGACTCGATGAGGGCCCGTGGCAGCGCGTTGGCGGAGTTGCGCGTGTTGCGCGGGCGGGAGGTGCAGTTGGCGATCGGGATCACGGCGGTCGCGAATGTCGGGCTGCTGATGGTGTTCACCTATTTGGCGCCACTGCTCACCGACGTCGGTTCATTCACGGCCGAGGCCGTCGCCCCGATGCTGCTCGTCTACGGTCTCGGTGCGACCGTCGGCAACCTGGCCGGCGGCTGGCTCGCGGACCGCGCCCTGCTCGCCACGCAACTCGGTGCCCTGACCCTGCTGGTCGCGCTCTTCCTGGCTTGGTGGCTGAGCAGCGGCACCACGCTCACGGCAGTCCTGGTGTTCGCCACCGGTGCCGTCGGTTTCTCCGTGATCCCCGGAATGCAGGCACGGGTGATGACCACGGCCGCACAGGCTCCGACGCTCGCGATCGCTGTGAACGCGTCGGCGTACCAGGTCGCGGCCGCGTTCGCTGGGTGGCTCGGCGGTCGCGTGATCGCTGGTCCTGGGCTCCGTACGATCTACCTGGCCGCCGCGCTCACGACGGTCCTCGGGATCGGGCTGAGCACAGTGGCCTGGCTTCGCGAGCGGAGCGTCGTACCGGTGAACTCCTAGTCCGCACCGCGGGTGAGGCGGCGTACGGCGAGCTCGGCGAGGAGGGCGGCGCCGTCGGGGAGGACGGAGTCGTCGAAGTCGGCCAAGGGGGAGTGGTTGTCGGCCGCGGCCTCCGGGTCGGCGGAGCGGCAGGCGCTGAGGTTGAGGTAGACGCCCGGGACCTCCTGCAGGACGTAGGACATGTCCTCGGCGCCGCACCTCGGATTGCGGCGTTCGCGGAACCGGTCGGGGCCGAAGAGGTCGACGATCGTCTCCCGGGCGAACTCGTACTCCGCGGCATCGTTGACCGTCACCGGGTAGCCGATGCGGTAGTCCACGTCCGCGGTGAGACCGTGCGCGGCCGCCATGGCCTCGACCAGTTGCGTAGACGCCTGCTGCACCTTGGCGCGAGCCTCGGCGGAGAACGTCCGGACGGTCGCGTCGAAGAACGCGTCGTCCGGGATGATGTTCTCTTTCGTCCCACCCGCGATCCGCCCGACGGTGAGGACGACCGGGTCGAACACGTCGAACTGCCGTGTCACCATGGTCTGCAACGCCCCGACCATCTCGCAGATCACCGGGATCGGGTCCTTGCCGCGGTACGGGATCGATCCGTGCGTCCCGGCTCCGACGACGCGCACGTGCAACTGGTCGGCCGCGGCCATGAACGAGCCGGGCTTGCTGCTCCACATCCCCACCGGCTGGCCGGCAGACCCGACGTGCAGACCGTAGGCGGCATCCGCCCGGCGACCGGCGGCGTCGAGGACACCCTCGCGAATCATGATCGGCGCCCCGCCGCTGGTCTCCTCGCCGGGCTGGAACATGAACACGACATCACCGGCGAGCTCGGCCTGCATCGCCGACAGGATCTTGGCCGCGCCGACGAGACCCGCGACGTGGAGATCGTGGCCGCAGGCATGCATCATCCCGGTGTGCTGGGACACGAACGGTACGTCGGTCCGCTCGGTCACCGGCAGCGCGTCCATGTCGCCACGCAGCAGGACGACGGGACCCGGTCCGCGACCACCGCGCAGTACGGCGGTCACCGAGGACAGCTCCTTGCCGAGGGTGATCTCCAAGGGCAGCCCCTCCAGCGCGTCGAGGACCAGGCGCTGGGTCTTGGGCAGCTCGAGGTCGTACTCCGGAACCTGGTGCAGCGCGCGCCGGAGCCTGATGATCTCGTCGCGGAACTGCGCGGCGAGCTCGACGGTCCGGCTCACGCCTTCGAACCCAGCTTGAGCGCGGTCATCACGCGCTGGGCGCTGCCGCCGAGCTCGAGGAGTTCGACCAGGTCGAGCCAGCGTTCGGGGTCCTTGACCTCGTGCGGGATGGTCGCGTCGAACGTGCCGACCGGAGCATCCTTGGCCACCGCGACCACCTTCGGGGCGACGTCGAGATAGTCACTGGCGTCCAGGATCTTCCGCTTCACCGACGGCGACATCGGCGTACCCGGGTCGGCGGCCGCCTTCCGGATGCTGTCCAGATCGCCGTACGCCGTGACCAGTGAAGCGGCCGTCTTCTCGCCGACACCCTTCACGCCGGGCAGGCCGTCGGACGCATCACCGCGGAGCGTGGCGAAGTCGGCGTACCGGTTCGCCGGGATCTCGTACTTCGCGAGCAGCGCCTTCTCGTCGTAAACGTCGGCCCGGCCGACGCCCCGCGCGGCGGTGTAGACGACGCGGATACCGCGGCTGTCGTCGATCAGCTGGAACAGGTCACGGTCACCGGTGACCACGTCGACCGGCATCGTCGCCTGGTGCGACAGCGTGCCGATCACGTCGTCCGCCTCGTGATCCGCAGCACCGACGACCGCGATTCCGAGGGCCTCCAGGCAGGCGCGGATGTACGGCACCTGGGCCTCGAGCCGGTCCGGCACGTCCTCGACCTGCTCGCCCTTCGGGGTGACGAACTCGACCCGCTGCGCCTTGTACGACGGGATCAGCGCGACCCGCCAGGACGGCCGCCAGTTGTCGTCCCAGCAGGCGACCATATGAGTCGGCCGGTGGTTCTCGGTCAGCCGGGCGATGAAGTCGAGCAGCCCGCGGACGGCGTTGGTCGGCGTACCGTCGGCGGCCTTCATCGTGTCCGGCACCCCGAAGAACGCACGGAAGTACAGCGACGCGGTATCGAGCAGCATCAGCCGCTGCGGTGAGTCAGCCATGGGCAGATGCTTTCACAGTCGTCCGACAGACAGCGATCACCGGCCGCGAACCCTTGCCAGACCGCCGCGACAGGCCAAGGATCAGCTCAGCGTCGTCCGGGGAGGGATTGCATGCACAGGTCATCGTCGTCCAGATGGATCGGCCTAGCGGCAGCGCTGGCACTGCTCGCCGTGCCACTGCACTCGGCGCCGGCCCTGGCCGAGCCGAACAAGCCGGTCACCGTGATGACCCGCAACCTCTACCTGGGTGCGGACATCCAGCGCCCTATCCGGGCCACCGCCGGGCTCACCGGTGCCGCGGCGTTCGTCGCGCTCGGCAACGCGAACCACGTGACCCGAGAAATCGTCGACCGGACGAACTTCCCGCGCCGCAGCGAGTTGCTCGCGGCGGAGATCGCCGGGGCGAAGCCGGACCTGATCGGCGTCCAGGAGGTCGCGTTGTGGCGGCACGGGCCGCTCGAACTGCCGGGTGCGGGCAGCCCCGGGGCGCTCAACGCCACCACGGTCGACTACGACTTCCTGGCGATCCTGCTCCAGGACCTCCGCCAGGCCGGCGTTCCGTACAAGGCTGTCGTCGTTCAGCAGGAGTCCGACGTGGAGGCACCCGCCTTCGTCGGCAACCCGTTCACCGGTACGGCGACTCAGGGCCGCGACGTACGACTGACCGTACGTGACGTCATCCTGCTCCGGGCCAGCAGCAACCTGCGGGTCCTCAACTCGGGCAGCGGACAGTACGACGCGAGGCTCGTGCTCAGTGTGGCGGGTCTGCCGGCCTCGTTCGTGCGTGGCTTCAACTGGGTCGACGTCACCCAGGGATCGGGCCGATCGTTCCGGTTCGTCAACACCCATCTCGAGGCCTTCAGTTCGGACTTGGCACTGGCCCAGGCGATGGAGTTGCTGACCGGTCCGGCGGGCGATCGCGGCCGGACCACGATCATCGGCTGCGACTGCAACTCCGATCCGCTGAACAACACCGTCAAACCGACCGACCCGCTCCGGACGCCGCACAACGGGCCGTACAACTTCATCACCGGACCGGGCGGGTTCACCGATCTGTGGCTGACCTGGCGACCTGCTGAGCAGGGGTGGACGTCCGGGCTGAACGAGACCGTCGACGAGCCGGCGCCGCCGTCCTTCGACCACCGGATCGACATGATCTTCGCCCGCCCGGCGCCCGGCGAACAGGTCCGGGTCGTCGCCGGGGACGTCACCGGAGCCACCAGTGCGGCCAAGGATCCGGTCACCGGGTTATGGCCGTCGGATCACGCCGGGGTGGTGCTGACGCTGTCCCGGTGAGAACGTATGCGGGCGGACGCCTCGCTCCAGTAAGGTCACCAGGGTGGAGGACCTTGACCGCAAGATCGTTGAGTTACTGGCGACCGATGGCAGGATGAGTTTCACCGACCTGGGCAAGGCCACCGGCCTGTCCACGTCGGCGGTGCACCAGCGGGTCAAGCGGCTGGAGCAACGCGGCATCATCCAGGGGTACGCGGCCACCGTCGACCACACCGCTCTCGATCTGCCGCTCACCGCGCTGATCTCGATCCGGCCGATCGACCCGTCCCAGCCGGACGACTCGCCCGAGCGACTCCGCGAGGTCCGAGAGATCGAGTCCTGCTACTCGGTCGCGGGCGACTCCAGCTACATCCTGGTCGTCCGCGTCGCCTCTCCGGCTGCCCTGGAGAACCTGCTGGCCGTCATCCGCGCCCGCGCCAACGTCTCCACCACGACCACCATCGTCCTCAGCACCCCGTACGAGCGCCGTCCACCAGCCCTGTAGGGGACCGAAGGACAGGACGTATCGGCGGCCGAGCCCACCTGGCACGCTCACGCTCGAGCCGGCTCGGCGCGCGGGATCGAACACCTCCTGTCCTTCGGTACCGGATAGGGTCGGCAGCGTGCGGCGAGCTTTGTTGGTCGATCTGTTCAGCACTCTTGTGCCCGGCGGTAACGCCGAGCGTGACGTGATCCATCAGAAGATGTCCGCGGTACTCGGTGTCGACGCTGCAGCGTTCAGCCGGGAGTTCGCCGCGACGTCGTACGAGCGCTTCACCGGCGCGTACGGCGACCTGCCCAGCACGTTGCGGGTGATCGCGCAGCGCACCGGCGCCGACCCGACGGACGAACAGGTGCGTGAGGCAACAAGCCTGCGCCGGAAGCTGTCCCGCCGGCTCCTGAACGCCGCCCCGGCCGGGACGCTGAGTGCGTTGGCCGGGTTGCGGTCAGCCGGCTGGCGGATCGGTCTGGTCAGCAACATCACGTCGGAGACCCAGCTCCAATGGGCGGACAGCCCGCTCCCGCCGTACTTCGAGACCACTGCCTTCTCAGCGGAGGTTGGTGCCGCCAAGCCCGAACCCGAGATCTACCTGGCCGCCTGCAACGCCCTCGGCGTCGCGCCGGCCGACTGCGTCTACATCGGCGACGGCAACGACAAGGAGCTCCCCGCAGCCGCAGCCCTCGGCATGTACGCCATCCGCACCATCGAACACTCCGACAGCGACCCGACCTGGACTGGCCCCACGGTCAGCTCCTTCACCGAGCTCCCCGACCTGATCGGCGTACCTGCTTGAGCCGCTGGTCCGACTAGACCACCTCGAGTGGCACGTGCGGGCCGTCCGGCAGCTCCACCACGATCGGGTCGTCCGGGTGGATCAGGCCGCTGCTGTGAACGACGGACATGATGCCGGTCTTGCGTACGACGGTGCCGTCGGCGTCGGTCTGGATGACCTCTTTGAGCAGGCCGGGGGTGAAGGTGTTGATCTGGTGACACGGGCTGCGCAAGCCGGTGACCTCGAGGATCGCCTCGGGGCCGATCCGTAGCCGGGTGCCTTGGGGGAGTCCGAGCAGGTCGATCCCGCGGGTGGTGATGTTCTCACCCAGCCCGCCGGGCTTCACGTCGTACCCTAGCTCACGAAGCTCGTCGTGCAGCTCGGAGTGGATCAGGTGCACCTGCCGGAGGTTCGGCTGGGTCGGGTCGCGGCGCATCGGCCCCAGGTGCTGAATCGTCGCTCCGGCGTGCGAGTCACCTTCGATCCCGAGGCCCGCGATCACCCGGATCGAGCCGACGTTCGGCTTGCTGAAGCGGTGCTGCGAATCCGCGCTGACGGCAACCACCGAAGGACCCATACAGCCATTGTCCGGACCTGTGGGAACCGGCACCAGCCGATTCCCACAGGGCGGACGTCAGTAGCCGCCGGCGTCGACCAGTTGGGACTCGAGGGAGACGAGCTGGATCTTGCCGCCGCCCTTCGGCGGGATCAGCAGCGCGGCGTCGACGAGGGACTTCTTGGTCAAGGCGTTGTCGTGCCTCACCGTGCTCGGGCTGAAGGCGACCACAGGCCCGCTCACCCACCTCAGCCAGGAGTTCGGTTGAGCAGTGGCGAGGAAGTCCTTGGTGAGATTGACGAAGATCAGGGCCGTACCGGACTTGGTCACGAAGGCCGCCGGCGGTTCGCTGACGCCGACGGTCACGGTGGCGGTGCGGAAGTACCGCGGCTCGTCGAGCGCTTCAGCCTTTTCAGCCGCGATGTTCTTGAGGAATGCGGTGACCTCCGTGGACGGTGCGAACGACACGGCGCGGGGGGACTTGGCGCCGGCGGTCAGGTACTCGGCGAGAGCCGCTGCGGCAGCTTGTGGAGCGGCAACGAGTTTGGCATCGTCGGACTTCGTTGCCATCCGGACGTCGGTGAGATCCGGTAGCTTGACGGTGCTCTTCGGGCCGGCGGCGAACGTGAGCAGCCACGGGCTGCCGGCGGTCTTGCGTTCCCAGACGCCCAGATGCTTGTACTCCTTGGTCCCGGAGATCTCGGCCGAGGAGAGGAACCGCATCGGGTAGCTGCCGAAGGACGGCGCACCGATCACCGGCTTGTTGTAGGTGTACGGCTTGGTCAGCTTCTTGCCGGACTTGTCGAGGGTCCGGCTGATCGTGTAGCCGGCCTGGCTCTGGCGGAGCAGGTTGCCGCCCTCCACGGTCGCGATGAGCTTGTCGTCGCGCTTGCGATTGGCCGTGTTGTTGACCTCGTTGTAGTGCTTGATCGCGGCAGCCGCCGCCTCGTTGCTGACCGCAGGCCGGGTCAGCGTCTCGACGGTGTTCGGCTCCGGAATCGCCGAGCAACCACTGACCAGGGCGAACATCGCCGTCACCGCCACACCCCGGCGGAGGGGACCAGCCGGCGACTGCTGATGCGGCGGCTGAGGACCGGGTCCCTGAGGACCGGGTCCCTGAGGACCGGGCTGCTGCGGTCCGTAGTGCGGCGGTCCGTAGTGCGGCGGGCCGTAATGCGGTGGGCCGTACTGCGGTGGGCCGTATCCACCCGGCGCCGCGAAGACCGGGTCCGGGGTGGAGGTACGGCGGCCGCGGAACAGGATCATGAAGATGCCCAGGGCAAGCAGCACCAGGCCGATCACGAACACGAGCAGGCTGGCCAGGAACGCATTCGGGATCTCGATCCCCAGGTCGGCCTGGACATCGGGCGCGGTCTTCCCGTCAGCACTCATGATCACCACGGAGTACGGGCCGTCGGCGATCGGCCAGGACAGCTCCTGGGTGCCGGTACCGGTTGTCTTCGCCACCCACCAGTCGAGACTGTCGGGCGCAGCGAGCGGACCGCGCTCGCCCTTGACGTCCTGGGTGCTCAGGGCGATCGGGTACTCCACCTTCACCAGTTCGGTGTAGGCGATGCCCTTGAGGTAGCTCTCGGCATCGAAGTTGCGGGCGACACCGGCGAAGACCGGTGTGCGGGCGGTCGAGCGAACCTTCACGTGCAACGTCGGACCATGCCGATCCAGCATGGTCGGACTGCTGGCGATCGCCAGGCCCTTGCTGGTCAGGTGCTGTTCACCGGAGTAGACCGTGTCGTCCGGACCGACCAGCCAGAAGGCTGCAACGGCTCCGGCGGCACCGATGATCAGGCCGAGCAGGGCAAGCAAGACACCGAAAACAGAGCGGACGACCCGCACACGAACTCCCGAGATCGCGGCAAGCCCCTGGCCTGCCGGACGATTGACCAGGCGCGATGCTAGCGGTTGTCCAGGGCACCGGAGCAGGTCCGGGTCCCGTGTGCAGGAAGTTGCAACGCCTCCGATGCCGCCCCCTGCATTGGCGGCACCGAAGGCGGATCGGGGTTAGTTGATCTGCAGCAGCTTCTGGGCCTCGGCGGCCTCGCGGGAGGCTGCGGCGCGCTTCTCGGCCTCTGCCAGCGACGTGCCGGCGTGTTGCTTCCACCACTCCTGGCCCTCGGCCGGCAGGGAGTCGATCGGGTCGTAGTACTCGTAGGTCCGGTTCAGCGCTTCCGGGTCCTGCTGCTCGATACCGGTCCGGTAGTTCTTCTTCCAGTACGAGATCCCGCGGACCTCGTCGTACTCGGACAACTGGTGCACCCACCGCTTGCCGACGTACGGGACGTCGCAGACGATGCGCGGGGTGGCGAAACCGGGCAGGTACCCGAGGATGCCGTGCTGCAGGTGCTGCGCGTCGCGTACCGACACCCGCCAGTGCTCCGAGAACGGGATCATGTCGCACATGTAGAAGTAGTACGGCGTGATGGTCGCGCCGTCGAGCAGCGCGAAGCAGAGGTCGAGCAACTGCGGGACCGAGTCGTTCACCCCGCGCATCAGTACACCCTGGTTGCGTACGTCGCGCAGACCGGCCTCGAACATCGCCTTGGTCGCCTCGGCCACCAGTGGCGTGACCGACTGGGCTGCGTTCACGTGGGTGTGCATCGCGATCATCACGCCACGCTTCCGGCCAAGCTGAGCAACGCGCTCGACCCCGGCCCGGACGTCGTCCGACAACCAGTGCTGCGGCATCCCCATCAGGGCCTTGGTGGCGAGCCGGATGTCGCGGATGTTCTCGATCTCGAGCAGGTTGGTGAGGAACGTCTCCAGCCGCGGCCACGGCATGTTCGCCACGTCGCCACCCGACACGACCACGTCCCGGACTCCCGGCGTACGACGCAGGTAGTCGAGCATGTCGTCGAGCCGGGTCTGCGGCTTGGCGACGAACTTCAGCTTCTCGATCACCGGCGTCGAGTTGCCGACCAGATCCATCCGGGTGCAGTGACCGCAGTACTGCGGACAGGTCGGCAGAACCTCGGCCAGCACCTTCGTCGGGTAGCGGTGGGTCAACCCCTCCGTGGCCCACATCTCGTGCTCATGCAACGAGTCCCGAGTCGCGTGCGGGTGCGACGGCCAGTCGCTGCGCCGGTCGGTGAACACCGGCAGCATGTAGCGGCGGACCGGGTCCGCGTAGAAGGCCTCGGTGTAATCGGAGGCGCCGTTCGGGACGATCGTGTTCAGCATCTGCGGCGGCAGCAGCATCGACATCGTCGCCCGCTCGGCCTGGTCCCGGGTGAGGTCCTCGTAGAGCCGCTCGTCGAGCAGGTCGCCCATCACGTCGCGCAACTGCTTGACGTTCTTCACGCAGTGCGAGCGTTGCCACTGCACCGACCGCCACTCCTCGGCCGTGACGTCCTTCCAGCCGGGGATCCGGGTCCAGTCCGGCTCCACCAGCTCCACCCGCTGGTACGCGTACGGCTGGCCGGCGAGGTCGTCGTCGCTGGGCTCCGGTACGGCCAGATCGGGGCTGATCAGGTCGGTCACGAGTCCTCCGGGGTCTTCAGGGGTGATGCGGTCTCATGTGAGGATAGCGATAGAACTTCCCTCAGATCCAACAGTACGCCGCAAGAATTCTCGTCTGAACACGATCTGAGTAGTATTTTGCCTGACTCAGAAGGAGGCCCCGTGTCGTCTAGCCCGGTAGGACTGCACCGCGTGATCGCCCCGTCCGGCGTGTTGCCGCAGGCGGCGGAGAGACTGGATGCGCGGGCCGAGATCTGGCCGGACGAGGTCCGGATCGCGGTCGAGCGGCTCAACCTGGACGCCGCGTCCTACCGCCAGCTCGCCGAGGCGCACGGCGGGGACGGTACGGCGGTCCGCCAAGCCGTCCTCGACATCGTCCAGGCGCGCGGCAAGATGCAGAACCCGGTCACCGGGTCCGGCGGCATGCTCGTCGGTGTGGTCGACGAGGTCGGCCCGGAGTCGCCGCTCGGTGTCGCGCCGGGTGATCGCGTGGCGACGCTGGTCTCTCTCACGCTCACGCCGCTGCAGATCACCGACGGCCTCGCCGATTGGGACGGCAAGAGTGAGCAGGTGCCGGCGCAAGGCCACGCGATCCTGTTCGCCCGGTCGATCGTGGCGAAGCTGCCGGACGACCTGAAGCCGGAGCTGTCGCTGGCCGTCATGGACGTGTGCGGCGCACCCGCGCTGACCGCTCGCGTGGTCCGCGAGTATGTCGACAAAGGCACAAAACCTGTCGTGTCAGTAATTGGCGGCGCAGGTAAAAGCGGGTCGCTGTCACTGGCTGCCGCCCGGCACGCCGGCGCCGCCCGGACCATCGGGATCGTGCCGGTGCAGGCCGAGGTCGACCGCCTCGAAGCTGCTGGCCTGGCGGATACTGTCGCGCTGGCCGATGCCCGTGATCCGGTGGCTCTGGCCGAGGCGGTCGAGCAGGCTGGGGGACCGGCGGACATCACGGTCGTGTGCGTCGACGTACCGGGGTGCGAGCATGGCGCCGTCCTCGCGACCGCTGCCGGCGGCACGGTGATCTTCTTCTCGATGGCGACGTCGTTCTCGGCCGCAGCACTCGGTGCGGAAGGGCTGGCCGCGGACGTGACCATGCTGGTCGGCAACGGGTATGTGCCCGGGCATGCGGACTATGCGATGCAGCTGTTGCGCAACGAGTCGGGTGTCCGCGGACTGTTCGAGAGCAGGCTGGCGGAGGATTGAGCCGTGCGCACACTTCTGACGAACGGTTCCGTCTACTCTCCCGCCGACCCGCACGCGACCGCGATCGCGTTCGACGACGGTGTGGTCACCTGGCTCGGTGACGACACCGGCGCTGCGTCGTACGCCGATGGCGCGGACGAGGTGGTCGATCTCGGCGGCAAGCTGGTCACGCCGGCCTTCGTCGACGCCCACGTCCACACCGCGCAGACCGGCGCGCTGCTGACCGGGCTCGACCTCGCCGGTACGACGTCGCTGACCGAGGCGCTCGACAAGCTCTCGGCGTTCGCGGTGCAGCTGCCGGCTGACGCGGTGATCGACGGCGCCGGCTGGGACGAGACGAAGTGGCCGGAGGGTCGCCCGCCGACCGCGGACGAGCTGGATCATGCCGGGGGTGGCCGCAGGGTGTACCTGTCCCGTGTCGACGGGCACTCAGGAGTGATCAGTTCGGCTCTGGTGCCGGCGGCGCAGGGTGACGGCTACGACCCGAGCGGACGCGTGGAGCGGGATGCGCACCACGCCGTCCGTGACGCCCTCAGCGAGCTGATCGGGCCGGAACAGCGGCGTGCCGATGTGAAAGCGGCTCTGCAGGTGATGGCGTCGCGCGGCATCGGGGCGTTCCACGAGATGGCGGCGCCGCACATCGGACCGCTCTGGGAGCTTCCGATCGTGCGGGAGATGGCCGAGGAGCTTGGCCTGGCGGCGACGCTGTACTGGGGTCAGCCGGGCGTCTTCGAGCACGTCGAGACCTACGGGCTGGCCGGCCTCGCCGGTGACCTGAACGCGGACGGTGCGTTGGGATCGCGTACGGCGGCTCTGCGGGAGGCGTACGCCGATCGCACGGACCACCGTGGCCATGCGTACCTGACGGCCGAGGAGATCGCCGAGCACGTCATCGCGTGTACCGAGCGGAACGTCCAGGCGGGCTTCCACTGCATCGGCGACCAGGCGCTCGACAACATCACGCGCGGCTTCGAACTGGCCGCCGAGAAGGTCGGCATCCAGGCGCTCGTCGCCGCGCGGCACCGGCTTGAGCACGTCGAGATGCCCACCGAGGAAGCGATCGCGACGCTGGCCCGCTGCGGGGTTGTCGCCAGCGTCCAGCCGATTTTCGACGCGCTCTGGGGCGGCGCGGACGGCATGTACGCCGAGCGTGTCGGCGACCGGTGGCAGGGCATGAACCCGTTCGGTTCGCTGGCCCGTGCGGGCGTCGTGCTGGCGTTCGGTTCGGACTCGCCGGTGACCGAGCTCGGCGGCTGGGAGGCCGTGCGGGCGGCCGCGTTCCATCACGAGCAGGGCGAGCGGATCACCGTGCGCGCCGCGTTCCAGGCGCACACCCGAGGTGGCTGGCGAGCGGCCGGGATCGACGACGCCGGTGTCCTCGCTCCGGGTACGGCGGCGACGTACGCGATCTGGCAGAGCGATGCCGACCTCGTCGTACAGACGCCGGACTCGCGGGTCGCGGCGTGGTCGACGGATCCATGCGCCGGGGTTCCGGTGCTGCCGGATCTCAGCGACAACGCGCCGGTGCCCACTTGTCAGCGGACCGCCGTTGGCGGCCGCGTTGTGTATGAATCAGAGGGATGGTCGCAGTGACGCGTGCGGTGAAGAAGCTTGACCTTGATCCGGTCACTGTGCGGAAGGCGCGGAGCCTGGCGCGCAAGGCCGGGCGGCCGATCGTCAACCTGGCGCGGCAGCACACGACGGTGTCGGTCGAGCGCGCGGTACTGCGGTTGGCCGGACTGACCGGCGCGGACAGTGAGGGCATTCCGTGGGTGAACCGGCTCGCGGACACGGTCCGTGCGGATGTCGGGCTGGAGCACGGACTCGCTCTGCCGGTGTGGGATGCGCTGGTGCGGGGCGAGGCCGAGGATCTCGGTGTCCTGGCGCAGAAGGCTGCGTCGGGGTCGGTGACGTTCCGGTTGCCTGAAGGGCGGGACGCCGTACGGGCGCGGGCTGCGTCGCGGAAGGCGGCGGCGGCCGGGATGAAGCGGATCGACGGGCGACGGCGTGAGCGGGACCGGCTGATCAAGCGGCACGGTGAGCCGGAGCAGCGGCCGTGGATCTACCTGATCGTTGCCACCGGCGACATCTACGAGGACATCCCGCAGGCGCAGGCGGCGGCGCGGGAGGGCGCGGACATCATCGCGGTGATCCGGTCGACCGGGCAGTCGCTGCTCGACTACGTGCCGGAGGGTGCGACCCGGGAAGGGTTCGCGGGGACCTACGCGACACAGGAGAACTTCCGGCTGATGCGGGCGGCGCTGGACGAGTCGTCGCGCGAGCTGGGTCGCTACGTCCGGCTGACGAACTACGCATCCGGGTTGTGTATGCCGGAGATCGCGACGCTGGCCGGGCTCGAGCGGCTGGACATGATGCTGAACGACTCGATGTACGGAATCCTGTTCCGCGACATCAACCCGATCCGCACCTTCGTCGATCAGCGGTTCAGCCGGCAGATCCACGCCCGTGCCGGGATCATCATCAACACCGGCGAGGACAACTACCTGACCACCGCGGACGCGGTCGAGGCCGCGCACACGGTGACGGTGTCGCAGTTGCTGAACGAGTACTTCGCCAAGGAGGCCGGGCTCGAGGACTGGCAGCTCGGCCTCGGGCACGCGTTCGAGATCAACCCGGACCTGCCCGACTCGTTCCGGATGGAGCTGGCGCACGCGATGCTGGCCCGGCAACTGTTCCCCGAGGCGCCGCTGAAGTGGATGCCGCCGACCCGGCACATGACCGGCGACGTGTTCCGCGGCTACCTGCTGGACGGATTCTTCAACCTGGTCGGCGCGATGACCGGCCAGGGCATCCTGCTGGTCGGCATGATGACCGAGGCCGTGGTGACGCCGTGGATCTCCGACCGCGACCTGGCCCTGCAGAACGTCCGCTACGTTTTAGGTGCTGCAGGCAACCTTCACGAGGACTTCCGGCCGGCCCCGGACGGATTCATCGCCCAGCGCGCCCGGCAGGTGCTGGGGGAGTCGGTCGAGCTGCTCGAGGAGATCGTCGACGACGGTCTGCTGAACGCGATCGGCGACGGAACCTTCGGCCTGATGAAGCGCCCCCAGGACGCCGGCCGCGGCCTCGACGGCGTGGCTCGTAGGTCCTCCGAGTACTACAACCCGGCGACAGAGCTGCTCGAGGAGGCACAGTGAGCATCATCAGGCCGTACGGCGACACGACCGGTGACGGCATGGTGCAGCTGTCGTTCACGCTGCCGATCCCGCACGACAAGCGGGCCGAGGGTGCCGCCGCACAACTCGCGAACAAGATGGGCATGGATCCGGCGCTGGTCGTCCACTCCAAGCCGATCGGACCCGACTTCACCTTCTTCGTGGTCTACGGGCCGGTGAACCACCTGGTTGACACCAGCAAGGTCGAGGTGATCGAGCGCGACTACCCGCTGCTGTCGCCGAAAGAGGTCAACCTCGCGATCCGCAAGACGCTCCGCCGCCGGCTGACCATCGTCGGCGCGTGTATCGGCACAGACGCGCACACGGTCGGTATCGACGCGATCATGAACATCAAGGGGTTCGCGGGGGAGAAGGGCCTGGAGTACTACCGCGAGCTGAAGGTGGTGAACCTGGGCGCGCAGGTCGCCGTACCGGAGCTGGTCCGGCGGGCCAAGGTGGAGAAGGCGGACGCGATCCTGGTGTCGCAGGTGGTCACCCAGCGGGAGGCGCATGTGCTGAACACCAAGGAGATGTCGGCCGCGTTCCGGGAGGCGTACGCCGAGGACGCGCGGCCGATTCTGGTTGCCGGCGGCCCCCGTTTCACCGAGCAGATGGCCGGTGAGCTCGGTGTGGACCGGGTGTTCGGCCGGGGAACCACACCTGGCGAGGTGGCCAGCTACCTGGTCGACGCACTCGTCACCAGACGCAAGCACAGCACGCCGAGCAAGAGGAGCGCATAGGTGTCAAAGGCAACTATCGGCCTGTCCGTGACGCATCGGCGCTATGTGCCGTACAGCCATGCGCACTACGCCGGGAACCTGGTCGACGGTGCCTACGTCCTCGGACTGTTCGGCGACGTCGCGACCGAGGTGTGCATCCAGGCCGACGGCGACGAAGGGCTGTTCGCTTCGTACTCCGACGTGCAGTTCCTGCAGCCGTTGCGGGCCGGTGACGTGGTGGAGGTGACGGCAACGATCACCCGGGTCGGCAACCGCAGCCGGGAGCTCGATTTCAGTGCGTCCGTCGTCTGCCGGGGCCGGCCGGAGGTGTCCGCGTCGGCCGCCGAGGTGCTGGCCGAGCCGCTTGTGATCACACGCGCAACCGGGACGGTCGTCGTACCGGTTGGGTGACGAATCGTTGCCGTGGGTAACGATCACGTGGAGTGCCGAGACGGCTCTGTAACGTGACGCCGGTGAGTCATCCTCGTTTTTCCAGGTAGCGCAAGGCGAAAGTGTTACAACGGCCTCAAGGAGCCGGTGGAGAGGTTGACACGGTCGCCGTCAGCGAGCATCGTTTTGGGAGTCGTCATATCCCGTTTTATCAACGGTCACACGAAGTTCGGCCACCGGATGATCCCGCGACGCTGACCAGGCCAGTGCCAGGCCTGAGTCGACGGGGGCTGAGATCGCCGGTGGTTAGCCCCCCGCGGGGCAGAGGTGGAAGAGGCTCGGCGCCCAGTAGACAACAGCCGTACGGTTCGCAGCCAGTGGATCGACGGTTGGTCCGAAGGGTCGCCGAGCCTCTTTCCTTTGCTCCCCTTCCTGCTGGTCTGCTGCGGGCCGTTATCTGAGGGTCGGTCAGTTCTTCGCGCTCTGCTGATACTCCTTCACTTTCCGCAATCGCTGCCCAATGGCTACTGACCGGATACATTTGCGGGTGCGGGACGTTGTACGGTCGTGCGACCGGCGTCCGCCGGGACAGTGAGGACAAGGGGTACCGCGTGGACCGGTTGAAGGCTCTGGGACGCGTCCTGCCGAGGGTCGTCGTGGCGGTGGCCGCGGGTGCCATGCTCGGCTTCGCCTTCGAACCGCACGACCACCCGTGGCTGACCATCCTCGCCATCCCACTCTTCCTGGCCGCGCTGAACGGCGCCTCGGCCAAGGGCGGATTCCTGATCGGTGCCGGGTTCGGCATCACCTACTACCTCGTCCTGGTGCCGTGGCTGAGCATCATCGGCGGCGACGCGGCGATCGCGCTGGCGATCCTGGAGGGCCTCTTCTACGCGGTCTTCGGGGCGTTCGCCACGCAGGTGCTCAAGCTGAAGCTGTGGCCGCTGTGGATCGCCTGTCTGTGGGTGGCGACCGAGTTCGCGGCCGCGTCGATCCCGTTCGGCGGGTTCCCGTGGGGCCGACTGGCGTGGGCTTTCGCCGATTCGCCGCTGGGCAAGCTGGCGTCGCTGGTCGGCAACCCCGGACTCAGCTTCGCGATCGCGTTGCTCGGGGTCCTCGTGTACGCCGTCCTGCGGCCGAAGAGCGCTCTCAAGCTTCGGGTCGTCGCACTGGTCGCCGGAGTGGCGATCGTCGGCGGCAGCGCGCTGATCAATCTGTCGACCGAGGGTGACGGCAAGGTCGTGAAGGCCGCGATGGTGCAGGGCAACGTGCCCGGCAAGGGGCTGGAGTTCCTCGGCCGCGCCCGGACCGTGACCCGCAACCACCTGAACGCGACCCTCGACCTGCAGAAGCGGGTCCAGGAGGGGTCCGAGGACAAGCCGGACATCGTCATCTGGCCGGAGAACTCGACCGACATCGACCCGTACAAGGACGCCGAGACCCGGGCTGACATCGAGCAGGCGGTCAAGGCCGTCGACGTACCGATCCTGGTCGGTGCCGTCACCGAGGGGCCCGGGCCGGACGAGCGGCAGACCACCGGCATCGTGTGGGACCCGGTCACCGGCCCCGGTCAGCGGTATGCGAAGCGGCACCCGGTGCCGTTCGGTGAGTACATCCCGTTCCGCGATCAGCTGCTGCCCTATATCAAGCGGCTCGAGATGATCGGCCGGCAGACCGCGCCCGGCACGGTCCCTGGCGTGATGCCGATCCGCGGTGTCACCTATGGCGACGTGATCTGCTTCGAGTTGGCGTACGACAACGTGATCCAGGACGTGATGAAGGGCGGCGCCCAGGTCCTGGTCGTGCAGACGAACAACGCGACGTACGGCGGCACCGGGCAGCCCGAGCAGCAGTTCGCGATCACCCGGATGCGCGCGATCGAGACCGGCCGGACCGTGCTGATCGCGTCCACCAGCGGCATCTCCGGCGTGATCCAGCCGGACGGCACCGTCGAGCACAAGTCGTCACAGTTCGTGCCGGACGTGTATGTCGCCTCGGTTCCGGTCCGCGATACCCATACGCTGGCCACCACACTCGGCGGCTGGCCGCAGTGGATCTTGTCCGGCCTGGGGATCCTGGGAGTGGTCCTCGCGTTGGTGGCTCGCCGTAGGCGGGCGACCGGCGGACCGGAGACCCCGCCGGCACCCACCCGCAGCCGCGAAAAGATCCCGGCCTGACCCCTCAGGCCGGTCGGACCCGGTGACAATGCCGTCACCGGAGGCAGGAGCAGTTCTAGCGTGAGCACCCCCTTCGCGGATCTTGGCAAGATCCTGGTGATCATCCCGACGTACAACGAGGCCGAGAACATCGAGCCGATCGTGCGGCGGCTGCGCGACGCCGTACCGGAGGCCGACATCCTGGTCGCCGACGACAACTCACCCGACGGCACTGGTGACCTGGCCGACAAGCTGGCCGCGAACGATGACCATGTCCACGTCTTGCACCGCAAGGGCAAGGAGGGCCTCGGCGCGGCGTACATCGCGGGCTTCCGCTGGGGGATCGAGCGTGAGTACGACGTCCTGGTCGAGCACGACGCGGACGGGTCGCACCAGCCGGAGCAGCTGCCTCGGCTGCTGACCGCGCTGCGCGACGCGGACCTCGTGCTGGGGTCGCGCTACGTCAAGGGCGGCGCTGTGCAGAACTGGCCGAAGTCGCGGGAGATCCTCAGCCGCGGCGGCAACATCTACACCCGGCTGGCGCTCGGCGTACCGCTCAAGGACGCCACCGGCGGGTATCGGGCGTTCCGGCGAGCAACACTGGAGGGGATCGGGCTGGACGCGGTCGCCTCCGCGGGCTACTGCTTCCAAGTCGATCTGGCGTGGCGGGCGGTCAAGGCCGGGTTCCGGGTGGTGGAGGTGCCGATCACCTTCGTGGAGCGGGAACGCGGCCAGTCCAAGATGTCGCGGGCGATCGTGATCGAGGCGATGGCCCGGGTCGGCAAGTGGGGCCTGGGCCATCGGGCACGTCAGCTCCGGGGCCTGGTCAGAAAGGGGTAGTACATGCCGTGGTTGGTGGCACTCGCGCTGCTGGTGGTGCCGATCCTGGAGATCTACGTGATCATCCAGGTCGGTCAGGTGATCGGCGGCTGGCCGACGGTCGGGCTGCTGCTGGTGGAGAGCGCGCTCGGCGCCTGGCTGATCAAGCGCGAGGGCCGGCGGGCGTGGAACGCCCTGCAAGGCTCGCTGCAGACCGCGAAGATGCCCGGTCGCGAGCTGGCCGACGCCGCCCTGGTCCTGATCGGCGGCACGCTGCTGCTCACGCCCGGCTTCGTCACGGACATCGTCGGCTTCTTCTTCATCCTGCCGTTCACCCGGCCACTGGCCCGGCGCGGGCTGTCGGCGTTCCTCGGCCGGCGGCTGGCCACGCAGCTGGGCGGCGTCAACCTCACCGGCTTCATCCCCGGCGGCGGCCCCGGCACCGGCCCGGGCGCGCCGCGGCCGCCCTCGTCCTCGTCGTCGGGCGACGTGATTCAGGGCGAGGTCATCGACCCCGACCAGAAGAAGCCGTAAGGCTCAGGCGCCGAACGGGCCGTTGAACACCAGCTTGGCGAAGCGTTCGGCCATCCGCTGGTGCGACGGCCCGTCGGGGTGGAGGTCGTCGGGCAGTGGGAACTCGGCGTTGTTGGCCACACCGTAGAGCTCGCGGCCGTCGAGGTAGTGCAGGTTCGGGTCCTCGGCGGCCCGCTGCGCCACGATCCGGGCCAGCTCGTCGCGGATCACGGTGAGCGTCAGCTTGCCGGCCGGGATATCGGCCGGGTCGCCGGTTGCCTGGAAGCGCAGCTCGCCTTTGCTGAGGGCTTCCAGGTCCCACATCGTCGGGCCTGGGGTGTCCTCGTGCATCGGGCAGAGGACGGGGGAGACGACCAGCAACGGGGTAGTGGGGTGGCCTTCGCGGATGGTGTCGAGGAAGCCGTGCACCGCGGGGGAGAAGGCGCGCCGGCGCATCACGTCCGCGTTCACCACGTTGATGCCGAGCTTGACGCTGATCAGGTCGGCGGGAGTGTCTCGCATCGTCCGGGCAACGAACGGCTGCAGCAGCGCGCTACCGCCGAAGCCGAGGTTGATCGGCTCCACGCCGGCCAGCGAGGCGGCGTGGACGACCCAGGTGCCGGTCGGGCTGGTCGCGTTCGAACCGTGGCTGATCGAGCTCCCGTGGTGCAGCCAGATCCGCCGGCCGGGGTCAGCCGCCGGCTCGACCGGTGCATCGGTGCGGACGGCAACGAGCTCGGTGGTCTCGGTGTGCGGCAGCCAGACCTCGACCGTCTTCTCCTCGGCCGACAACCCGGCGACCCGTACCGTGCCGATCTCGCCGGCCTGGTGCGAGGTGGCTCCGGTGGTGAGGTCGATGGTCAGCACATTGCCGCCCGGAACGCTCGCCTGGTCGATCAGCCGTCCGTCGACGAGTACGTCGTACACACCGTCCGGTGGATGCGGAGCGCCCGTGTACACCCGCTTGGTCGGCCTCGTGTCCAGCTCGATCGCCGTCGCACGAGTCCTGAACGCCAACCGCACCCCCGACGGCTGCGCCTCCACCATCTCCAACTGCGGATCGTCGTACTGCCTCCGGGCCCATCCTGGCAACCGATGCGGCAACACGCCCACCTCGGTCCGCTCCAGATCGAGCGCACCCCGCAGCAGGTCGGCCGAGACAGGCGTCGTCATCCAGCTCTGCATTGCCCCAGTATCGTCGGATGGACCAAGACCCCGCGCTCGTCCCCGAGTTGCTCGTCGAGTCTGTTGCCGCGAGCATCGAGTTCTGGTGCGGACTCTGTGGTTTCGAGGTGCTGTACGACCGGCCGGAGGAAGGCTTCGCGTACGTCGTCCAGGGCAGCGCCCACGTGATGCTCGAGCAGTTCCTCGTCGCCGACCCCGACGGTTACCTGCTCCGCTTCCAGGCTCGCTATGACGGCGCTGACGCACAAAACGAGCCCCCACCGCGCCATTGCGGTGAGGGCTCGGTCGGCTTTGTCAGGCGGTGCGCTTGGTGCGGTGCAGGTGCGCGGGGCCGATTTCGCCCTTGCGGAGGAGTTCGACCCGCTCGGCGAGAAGCTCCTCGAGTTCAGAGATGCTGCGGCGCTCGCGCAGCATGTCCCAGTGCGTACGGGCCGGCTTCTCCTGCTTCGGCTCCGGCTTCTCACCGGTCGACCGGGCGGCCTCGCTGCCGCAGTGCGGGCACTCCCAGATCGCGGGCACCTCGGCGTCGTGCGCCATGGTGACCTCGACCACGTGGCCGCGGGGGCAGTCGTACGTGATCATCTGGCGCGGAGCGAACTCAACACCACGGTCATCCTCGAAGCTGACCCCACCCAGCCCCGAACCACGCAGTACGCGATTAGACATGTCAAACCTCCGAGATCGTCATCCGTGCCAACGGTCGGCCGGCCCGGATCATTCCCATTTTGGCATGCCCGAGCCATATGTACGCACCTGACCGCACCGTCGTGACCGGCTGTCATCGAGCGTTCACACATCACGGTGTGTCGCCAATGACCGACACCGTTGCCTGGCATACGACGCGCCAAGTTCACAGCGAGTTGCCAGCTTTCGAGGATCAGTTCCTCAGCAAACCTGCCTAGCGTCTGCCTCCATGGTGCTACCCCGCCACAAGCTCCGTGGCCTCAGCGTGCTCAACGTGGCCCTGGTGGCCATCGTCCTGGCCATCGCCATCACGGCGTACTTCCTCTTCTTCCGCACGGATCAACCGGCCGCGAGCGCGACCCGTCCGAGCGTGACCGTCGCCCGGGGCGAGGTGACTGCGAGTGTCAGTTCGAGCGGCACCCTGCAGAGCTCCCAGACGGCCTCACCGCAGTTCGAGACGTCCGGGACCGTGACGCAGATCATGGTGAAAGTCGGCCAGGTGGTCGCCAAAGGGACGGCGATCGCCAAGGTCGACCCGGCCGCGGCCGAGCGGCAGCTCCGGATCGCCGAGCAGAATCAGATCGCCTCGGCCAACTCGGTCGATGCCGCGGAGGAGTCGCTGAGCGACGCCCAGGACGCCGCCGAGGCCGCCGAAGAGGCATCCGCCTCGCCCTCCCCGACGCCCACCAACGGTCAGCAGACCCAGAGCACCCAGAACCAGAGCTCTCAGAACCAGAGCACCCAGGGCCAGAGCCCCGAGGTCGCCGTCAGCAACGCGGAGGCCGGCCTGGCCCGTGCCAAGGCGGACAAGGAGCAGGCCGACCAGGACGTCGAGGCGGCCCAGGCCGCCGTCGACGCGACCACGCTCAAGGCGCCCATTGCCGGCACGGTCACCGCGATCAACGGCTCCGTCGGCTCCGTCACCGGCGGCTCCACCTCAGGCAGTGGTACAGGCAGCACTGGCTCGACCTCAGGTCAAGGTTCAGCCTCCGGCACCACCTCGAGTACGACGACAACCTCAGGTTCAGGGTTCGTCGACCTGGCCGACCTGAAGTCGCTCCAGGTGGTCGCGGCCTTCGCCGAGGCGGATGCGATCAAGATCAAGGCCGGCCAGTCGGCCACCGTCACACTCAACGCCGAACCGGGTACGACGCTGACCGCCTCGCTCGCCTCGGTCTCGCCGACACCGACGACCACCAACGGCGTGGTTTCGTACTCGGCCACCTTCTCGCTGACGAAGATTCCGGCCAACGCCCGGATCGGCCAGACCGCGAACGTCACGGTCCAGACCGCCAAGGCGGCGAACGCCCTGTATGTCCCGAGCACCGCGATCGCCACCAGCGGTACGACGTACACGGTGACGATGGCGGACGGCGCGGGGACCCGGGAGGTGCAGATCGGCGTTCGGGGTGACAGCTACACCCAGATCACCTCCGGTCTGGCCGAGGGCGACCGGATCGAGCTGCTCCAGGGCTCGATCGGTACGACGACCAACCAGAACGGCCAAGGCCGCACCGGTCAGTTCGGCCAAGGCCAAGGTCAGGGTCAGCTGCCCGGTGGCGGCCAGCTCCCCGGAGCGGGCACCGGAGTCGGGGGCAACCGTGGCCGCTGACGCCCTGATCGAGATCCGGGACGTCACCAAGACGTATGGCGCGGGGGAGACCGCCGTACACGCCCTCCAGGGGGTGTCGCTGCGGGTCGAGGCCGGTGAGTACGTCGCCGTGATGGGCTCGTCCGGATCCGGCAAGTCGACGCTGATGAACATCCTCGGCTGCCTCGACGTCCCGAGCCGGGGCGAGTACTGGCTCGACGGCAGCAACGTGGCCCGGCTGACCGAGGACCAGCAGGCGCTCGTCCGCGGCCGCAAGATCGGCTTCATCTTCCAGTCCTTCAACCTGATCCCGCGCACCACGGCGCTCGCGAACGTCGAACTGCCGCTCACCTACGCCCAGCTGCGCCGCTCGGAGCGACGCCGTCGAGCGGCCAGGGCGCTGGAGTTGGTCGGGCTGGCGGACCGCGCCGACCACCAGCCGAACCAGCTGTCCGGCGGTCAGCAGCAGCGCGTCGCGATCGCCCGCGCGCTCGCCACCGGCCCGCGGATCCTGCTCGCCGACGAGCCGACCGGCAACCTGGACGCGCACTCGACCGACGAGGTGCTCGGCATGTTCGACCAGCTCAACGCGGACGGCCGAACCGTCGTGGTGATCACGCACGAGAATGACGTGGCGGCCCGGGCGCGGCGACTCATCCAGGTGTCCGACGGCCGGATCGTCGCCGACGAGGTGACCCGCTGATGTCACCTCGCGATCTCTTCGGGGCAGCCCTGCGCGGCCTCAGCGCGAACAAGCTCCGGTCGCTGCTGACCGTCCTCGGCGTCTCCATCGGCGTCGGCGCGGTCATCGTGCTCGTTGCGGTCGGCAACGGCTCCGGCAAGGCCGTCCAGGACCGGTTGGAGGCAATGGGCACCAACCTGCTCACCGTCTCCACCACCGGCGGTGGTGGCGGCTTCCAGCGAGGTCAGGCTGGTCCGTCGGCCCAGCAGTACAGCCTCACGCTCGACGACGCGGCGGCGCTCGACGACAAGAACCTGGCGCCCGACGTTGCCTCGGTTGCCCCGGTCATGACCAGCACGGGTACGGCGACCAACGGCGACACCAGCTACACGGTCAACCAGGTCATCGGTACGACGCCCGACTACATGCCGGCCACCAACACACCGGTCGAGCTCGGCCGGTCCTTCACCCAGCAGGATGTGGACACCTCGCAGCGGGTCATCCTGCTCGGGCAGACGGCCGCCACCGAGCTGTTCGGGCGACCCGGGACCGCGGTCGGTCAGAAGATCAAGCTCGGCGCGGTCGACTTCGTCGTACTGGGTGTGCTGGCGAGCAAGGACAGCACCGGGTTCTCGGATCCGAACGCGACCGCGATCGTGCCGATCAGCACGCTGCGGGCGACCCAGGCCGGGTACGGCGCGCTGAACCAGATCGTCGTCCAGGCGGCGGACAAGGACCGGGTGGATGTCGCGCAGGCCGAGGTAACGCAGTTGCTGACCGCGCGGCACGAGGTGCCGGCCAGCCAGACATCGCCGTTCCGGATCACCAACTCGGCGCAGATCCTGCAGACCAGCCAGGACACCGCCGCGACGTTCACCGCGCTGCTGGCGACCGTGGCCGCGATCAGCCTGGTCGTCGGCGGGATCGGGGTCACCAACATCATGCTCGTCACGGTCACCGAGCGGACCCGCGAGATCGGTATCCGCAAGGCGCTCGGTGCGCGGCGGCGGACGATCCTCGGTCAGTTCCTGATCGAGGCGACGCTGCTGAGCCTGATCGGCGGCGCGGTCGGAGTGGCGGCCGCGCTGATCATCACCCAGTTCCAGCTCGCCGGGGTGGAGCCGGTGCTGGTGCCGTCGTCGATCGCGCTCGCCC
This sequence comes from Kribbella steppae, assembly GCF_004342025.1. Lineage (GTDB taxonomy): Bacteria > Actinomycetota > Actinomycetes > Propionibacteriales > Kribbellaceae > Kribbella > Kribbella steppae. The sequence goes on from NZ_SLWN01000006.1 coordinate 386,412, forward strand.
TCGGCGTGTCCGCGGCCGTCGGCCTGTTCTTCGGCAGCATGCCGGCTCACCGAGCTGCCGGTCTTCGTCCCATCGACGCACTACGTCACGAGTGAGAGAGGCTCTCCGATGAGTAACCAAGCGCCCGATGAGTTCGCCCAGATCGGGTCCGATGAGGAGGTCGACGAGGCATTGAAGCCGAAGAAGACTCTCAACCTGCCACTGGTCACCGCGATCCTGGCCGGCATCGTCGTACTCGCTGTCGGCCTGGCCGGCGGCGCGGGCCTGCACGCTGCCTTTGCGTCGGACAGTACGACGCCTCAACAGCAAGCCGGCCGTGGTCTCGGCGGCGGGTACGGCGGCTTCCGCGGGCAGAACGGCACCGGGCAGGGACCGGGCGGTGGGCAAGGCGGTCAGGGCAACGCGGCGATCGGCACGGTGGTGTCGGCGAGCAGTTCACAGCTGGTGGTGAAGACGCAGAACGGCGACGTGACGGTGAAGCTCACCGGCGACACGACGTACGAGATCACCTCGAAGGGCACTGCCGCCGACCTGAAGACCGGTGAGCAGGTCGTCGTCAGCGGCCAGAGCACCGACGGCTCCATCACGGCCACGACCGTCCGCCAAGGCGCCTTCCCCGGCGGCTTCCGCACTCCGGGCGCGACCCCCTCCCGGTAATTCCGTTGTGGGTGGTCCGAGCGGCTGGCATCGTGCGAGGCCATGGCGCAGACCGAGCTACAAAGAGCGTTGACCGTGGACCGCTTTCCGCGGTCGTCGGCGTACGACCCGCAGTGGGTCGTCGACAATCTGATGGGACCGCATCCGCTGTGGCAGGTCGAGGCTCTGATGCAGGTGATGTCGCTGAAGCCCGGAATACGGGTGCTCGACCTTGGCTGCGGTACGGCGCTGTCGTCGATCTTCCTCGCCCGTGAGTACGACGTGGAGGTCTTCGCCGCCGACCTCTGGGTGAAGCCGACCGAGAACTGGGAACGCATCAAGGCAGCGGGACTGGAAGGCCGCGTGCATCCGATCCACGTGGACGCTCGCGACCTCCCGTTCGCCGCCGACTTCTTCGATGCTGTCGTGAGCATCGGCTCGTACCACTACTTCGGGACCGATGCCCGCTACATGGCCGACTTGGCCGAAGTCGTCAAGCCAGGTGGTTCCATCGGCATCGTCGGTCCTGGCTTGCAGCTGGACCCCGGTGCGACCCTTCCGTCCTACCTCGCCGAGCACTGGGTGCCCGACTTCGCCACCTGGTTCGGTCCGACCTGGTGGCGCCACCACTGGGAGCGGACCGGCCTGGTCACCGTGCAGGTCGCCGACATGGTTCCCACCGGTTGGGAGGACTGGCTGCGCTGGCTCGAGGCCTGCAACCTGGTAGGGCGCGGCTCCGCGCCGGACGAGGCGATGCTGCGGGCAGACGGTGGGAAACTCCTCGGTCAAACCCGCGTCCTGGCCCGGGTCAGATGAGCGTCGGCTGAGTGTTGCCGGCTTCGGTGATGCCTCGGCGCATGTCGACCCGGGACAGCAGGGCCAGACCGACGACGAAGAACAGGCCGAGGGCAACGATCGCCGGGCGGTAGGAGCCGGTGATCTGGTGGACCAGACCGAAGACGAGCGTGCCGAGCCAGGAGGTGCCGCGCTCGCCGGCCTGGTAGAGCGAGAAGTACTCGGCCTCCCGGCCCTCCGGGATCAGCTGACTGAAGGCTGACCGGGACAACGCCTGGGTGCCACCCAGGACGACGCCGATCGCCACGCCCATCGCGAGGAACGGCACGATCTGCTCCGCCGGAAGCATGAAGCCGGCGATCACGATCAGCATCCAGAACACCAGCCCGCCCATGATGGTCCGCTTGGTGCCGAACCGCTTCGCGAACCGTCCGAACGCCAGCGCCCCGAAGAACGCGACGAACTGCACCAGCAGGATGGTCGCGATCAGCACCTGGGTCTCGAACCCGAGCTGCTTCTCGCCGTACGTCGACGAGACCGAGATGACGGTCTGGATGCCGTCGTTGAAGAACAGGTAGGCGACCAGGAACAGCAACGTCATCGGATAGGTCCGCATGTGCCTGATCGTCGCGGCCAGCTGACCGAAGCTCTGCCGGACCAGGTTGCCGCTGCGCACCGGTACGACGTGCGTCGGCGGCCGGTTGCGCAGCTTCACGTACGGGATGAACGTGAACAAGCCCCACCAGAGCCCGGCGGACAGCAGGCTGAGGCGGACCGCCGTACCTTGGCTGAGGCCGAGCGCGTCGTGCGCGGTGACCACGCCCAGGTTGATCGTGAGCAGGATGAAACCGCCCAGGTAACCGAACGCCCAGGCGCGGGACGAGACGTCGTCGCGGTCGTCCGGTCCGGTGATGTCGATCAGGATCGAGTCGTAGACCACCAGCGACGAACCGAGGCACAGGTTGCCGATGAACAGCAGCAGCGCGCCGAGCTCCCAGCGACCGCCGCCGACGAACACCATGCAGCACGCCGCGAGCGCGCCCGCCCAGGCGAAGCCACACATCAGCAGCTTCTTGCGCTCCAGCCGGTCGGCGATCGCACCGACCACGGGCAGGAACAGCGCCGACACCAGGGTCGCGACGGTGACCACGTAGAAGGCGAGCGAACCGGGGGAGATGCCCAGGCCGAGGACGTCGAGATTGGTGTGGCAGGGCTTGTCCGTCGTACCGACGTATCCGCAGGCGGCGGTCTCGGCGACCGACGTCAGGTACGGCGCGAACAACACCGTCCCGACGGTGGTGACATAGCCGGAGTTGGCCCAGTCGTAGAGGCTGAAACCCCAGTACTCACGCTTGTCGACCGCCGCCGGGGCGGAGAGAAGTCCCATGCGCGGAAGTGTGTCAGGTCGCAGGTACGAAACGGCGTACCCGCGGATAACACTTCAGCTCCCGGTCACCAGGGGTAGAAGCTCCGGTTCCAGGGCCGGTAGACGCCGAGGTCGTCGCGGTAGTCGCCGTCCCAGTCGCCGATGACGGGGATGTCGCCGGTGTTGCCGAAGGCGAGCGAGATGCTCCCGACTAGTGCCACTGGCCTCGTTCGATGAGGACGTCGCGGAGGAGGTCGGTCCGGTCGGTGATGAGGCCGTCGACGCCGGCGTCCAGCAGGTGCCGCATCGTGGCCGGGTCGTCGACGGTCCAGACGTGCACCTGCTTGCCTCGGGCATGCGCCCGCTCGATCAGTCCCGGCGTCAGGACCCGCAGTGGCCCGTAGCGCTCGGGGATCTGCAGGCAGGCGCCTTTCGACTTCAGGGCGAACGGGAGGAACCGGATGAGTGCGGTCTCCCAATCGCCGTACCCGGTACACAGGCCTGGCCCGAGCTCGCGGCGGATGCGTCGTACTCGCGACTGGGAGAACGAGGAGACGCAGACCCGGTCGATGGCGTTGGCTGCGCGCAGGACGTCGGCGGCCGGCTTGAGCCCGTTCTCGGCCTTGATGTCGAGGTTGAACTTGGTCTGCGGGAAGTGCTCGAGCAGGTCGTCCAGCCGGGGGATCGGTTCGTGGCCGTTGATCTTGGCCTTGCTGACCTCGGACCAGGGCAGCTCGGCGACCACACCGGTCCGGTCAGTGACCCGGTCCAGCCGGCTGTCGTGGAACGCGATGACGACACCGTCACTCGTCGCGTGCAGGTCGGTCTCGAGGTACCGGTAGCCGAGGTCCACCGCGTGCTCGAAGGCGCGCAGGGAGTTCTCGTAGCCGAGGTTTTCCGGGTGCAGCGCGCCGCCACGGTGGGCCATCGCGAGCGGCCTGTCGTGGTCGAGGTAGGGATACACGTCGGAAAGTATGTACCGTTTGGGTGGTGACGGTACTCAGCCCCCGCCCCGACCTGTGGACCCTCGACCCCGATGTCCTGCACCTGAACCATGGTTCGTACGGCGCTGTGCCGCGGCGGACCCAGGACCTGATGGCCGCCCTGCGCGCCGAAACCGACGCGAACCCGATGCTGTGGTTCCGCTCGGTCGCCGCCCGGCTGGCCGCGAGCCGCCTCGACCTGGCGTCGTACCTCCAGACCGACCCGGAAGGCTTCGCACTGGTGCCGAACGCCAGCGCCGGAGTCACTGCCGCGCTGGCGACTCTGCCGATCCCGGCGGGCAGCCGGATCGTGCTGACGAACCACGCGTACGGCGCGGTGCGCTACGCCGCCGAGCGGTTCGCCCGGGCGACCCAGGCCGAGGTGGTCGTGGTCGACGTACCGCTGGAGGCCGACGACGAGACCGTGGTGTCGCTGATCGCGGCCGCGCTGGATGAGGCGTCGATCCTGATCGTGGACCAGATCAGCTCGGCGACCGCGATGGTGTTCCCGATCGCGGCGCTGGTCGACGCCTGCCGGGATCGGGGTGTCGCGATCGTGGTGGACGGCGCCCACGCGCCCGGGCTGATCGACGCGCCGGCGGCCGACGGAGCCGACTTCTGGACCGGGAACTTCCACAAGTGGCCGGCCTCGCCGCGGGCGACGGCCGGTCTCGTGGTGGCGGAGAAATGGCGTACGGCGACGCTGCCGCTGATCGTGTCGTGGTCGGAGTACGACGAGCGGCTGCCGGAGCGGTTCGACATGCAGGGGACGTTCGACTACGTGCCCTGGATCGCGGCCCCCGAGTCACTGCGGGTGCTGGAAGAACTCGACTGGCCGGTACGCCGGTCGCAGTTGAGCGACCTCGTCGACGAGGGAGCCCGGGTGGTGGCGAAGGCGCTCGGGACCGGGATCGCCGAGGTAGTGCGCCCGGCGGCAACGATGCGGCTGGTGGAACTGCCGAGGTCCGTCGATCTGACGCACGTCGAGGCCTTCAAGATGAGGGTCTCCCGTGAGCAGAAGGCGGAGATCACCCTCACCGGTTTCGACGAGCGGATCTTCATCCGCCTGTCGGCCCACGCCTACAACAGTCTGGCCGACTACGAGTCGCTGGCGGAGCGGTTGCCGGCGTTGCTCTGAAGCTCGCTGAACGACCGCTCGCCGTGCACCGCCAGCTCGGCCAGTACGGCGGCCGGGTCGCCGGCCTCCACCAGGTCGAGCAGCTTGCGGTGCCGTGCGACATGCTCGTGGAGGTCTTCGTAGTAGTGCTCGCGGGCGTAGAGGTTGCGGGCCATGCAGAGGAGCAGTTGCTGCTGGGCTGACGCGTACGCCTCGAGGAGCCGTCGGTGTCCGGCCAATGCGACGAGTGCGGAGTGGAAGCGGTACCCGGCCTGGACCAGGCTGCCCCGGTCCTCGGCCGCGGCGCACTGCTCCATCTCGAGAAGCGCGTCCTGAGCGTCCTTGAAGCGTCCGGGATCCCGGACGGGAACGCCGAGCTCTATCGCGAGCCGTTCGAGTGCGGTGCGCAGCGTGAGGATCTCGAATACGTCCTGGTCGGTCAAGGTGGCGACCATCGAGCCGCGACGCGGCCGCGTGACGATGAGGCCCTCCTGCTCGAGGACGCGTAACGCCTCCCGCAGGGGAGGGCGGCTGATGCCGAGCTGCTCGGTCAGCCGGTCCTCGATCAGTCGCTCACCCTCGGCCAGCTCGCCGGCCAGGATCATCCGCCGGATCGCGTCGACCGCGAGCTGGACCAGGCTCGGCGACCGCAACTGCTGATCTGTCATGGCTTATTCTCACCCGCGATCTTGTCAGCGTCGATTATCTATTGTAGACAATAGTTCATAGACGGGAGAATCGGCGAACTGGAGGAGTCCGTGGCCGATGAGATCGAACGTTTGTCGCCGGTGGGCTTCGTCGGCCTCGGCAATCTGGGTCATCCGATGGCGCAAGCCCTGCACCGTGACGGCTGGCCACTCAAGGTCTACGACCGGGATCCCGGCCGGGCCGATGGGCTCGAGGCCGACGTCGTGGCCGGCCCCGGGGAACTGGCTGACTGCCGGGTGGTTGCTCTGGCCGTGCCAGACGACCAGGCGGTGGCTGAATGGGTGGACGAACTGACCCCGCTCCTGGCCCCGGACTCGGTCTTCCTGGTCCACAGCACGATCCTTCCGGGGACCGCGAAACGCCTTGCCCAGCAGGCGGAATCACAGGGACTCGCGCTCCTCGACGTACCTGTCAGTGGGGGAGCGGAGCGGGCGTTGACCGGCTCCCTGACTGTGATGGCCGGCGGCCGGGCCGACGTACTCGACCGAGCCCGGCCGGTGCTCGACTCGGTCGCGGAGACGGTCCTGCATGTGGGTCCGTCCGGAGCCGGTGCCGCGGTGAAGCTGGCGAATCAGTTGATGATGTTCGCCGCGCTCGCCGGTGCTCAGGAGGCGCTCGAGTTGGCGGCGGCGTACGACGTACCCGAGCAAACGGTGCTGGACGCGGTGTCGACGAGCACAGGCGAGTCGTGGATCACCCGGAACTGGGGCTTCTTCGACCGGGTCGCGGCGGCGTACGAGTCGGCCGGCACACCGGTGAGGGACCGGCCGTGGAGCAAGGACCTGTGGGACGTCGTCGCCGCTGCCCGCGACTGTGACGTGCAGGTCCCGGTGGCCGGCCTGCTCGCCCAGCACCTCGCGGAGAGGGTGGAGGCGCACGCGCGGAAGGGGGAGGTGTCGTGAAGGCCTCCCGCACCGGCCGCGAAGGCCTGACCGCCTACGTGTTCCTGAGCCCGTGGTTGATCGGGATCGTGCTGCTGACGCTCGGTCCGATGCTGTACTCCGCCTACCTCGCGTTCACCAGCTACGACCTGCTGAGCGCACCGCGCTGGATCGGTCTGGACAACTTCCGGCGGATGTTCACCGCGGATCCGCGCTACCTGTCGTCGGTCCGGGTGACCTTGGTGTACGTCCTGGTGTCCGTGCCGCTGCTGCTGATCGTGTCGATGGCACTGGCACTTCTGCTCAACAAGGGCATCCGGTTCCTGTCCGGCTACCGCGCGCTGTTCTACCTGCCGTCGCTGATGGGCGCGAGTGTCGCGATCGCCGTCCTGTGGCGGCAGATCTTCGGCGGCACCGGGTTGGTCAATCAGGTGCTCGGAGTGTTCGGGATCGAGCGCGGTAGCTGGGTCGGCAACCCGGGCACCGCGTTGTGGACGATCGTGACGCTGAACCTCTGGGCGTTCGGCGCGACGATGATCATTTTCCTCGCCGGGCTCCGGCAGGTGCCGGCCGAGCTGCACGAAGCGGCCGCGGTCGACGGCGCCGGCCCGATCCGCCGGTTCTTCAGCGTCACACTGCCGCTGATGACCCCGCTGATCTTCTTCAATCTGCTGCTGGACACGATCCACGCGTTCCAGGCGTTCACCGGCGCCTTCGTGGTCAGTCGCGGCTCGGGTGGTCCGGCCGACTCGACGTTGTTCTACACGCTCTACCTGTACCAGCAGGGATTCGCCGAGCTGAAGATGGGTTACGCCTCCGCCATGGCCTGGGCCCTGGTGATCGTGCTCGCCGCCTTCACCGGCTTCCTCTTCCTGACCGCGAAACGCTGGGTCTACTACGGAGACGAACGATGACGACCGTGTCGATCACCGCGCGCCCGCTGCTCGGCCGGCGACGTACCCGCAATCCGCTTGTCATCGGCATCGTCCGGCACACGGTGCTGATCGCCGTCCTGGTGGTGATGCTGTACCCGGTGGTGTGGATGGTGTCGGCATCGTTCCGTCCCACGGCCGAGGTGATGAACAGCCTCGGACTGCTGAGCCGGAACTACACGCTGGACAACTATCGCAACGGATGGAGTGCGGGGCAGCTCGACTTCTCCCGGTACTTCCTGAACTCGATCGCGATCACTGCCTTGTCGATCGCCGGGAACCTGTTCGCCTGCTCGCTCACCGCCTATGCGTTCGCCCGGCTGGAGTTCCCGCTCAAGCGGGTCCTGTTCGGCCTGCTGCTCGGCACCATGCTGCTCCCGTACCACGTCACGCTCGTGCCGCAGTACATCTTGTTCAACGAGCTGGCCTGGATGAACACCTACCTTCCGCTGGTGGTGCCGAAGTGGCTCGGCGCGGAGGCGTTCTTCATCTTCCTGATGGTCCAGTTCATCCGCACCCTGCCCCGTGAGCTGGACGACGCCGCCCGGATCGACGGTTGTGGGCACTGGCGGACGTTCAGCCGGATCATCATCCCGCTGTCGCTGCCCGCGATCGGCACCACCGCGCTGTTCACCTTCATCGCCAGCTGGAACGACTTCCTCGGACCGCTGCTCTACCTGAACCGCCCCGAGCTGTGGACCGTCTCGCTCGGTCTGAACTCCTTCCTGGACGTGACCGGGGAGTCGGCGTACGGCTCGCTGTTCGCCATGTCCACCCTCGCGCTGGCACCGATCGTCGGCTTCTTCCTGGTTGCCCAGAAGCTGCTGATCGAGGGCGTCGCGACCACCGGCCTCAAGTAATCCTGTGGAGATCCTGATGAGAACAAGAATCCGTACGACGGCCCTGGCCTGCGCAGCACTCCTGATGATTGCCGGATGCAACGGCACCTCGGTGACCGACGACAATGCCGGCGGCGGTGACGGCCAGGACGGCAAGGGCGAGGTCACCGGCAAGCTGCAGCTGACCTTCTGGGGTGGTGCGAACCGCGCCGCGAAGACGAACGCGGTCGCCGACATGTTCGTGAAGGCACACCCGGGCGTCACCATCGACCGGCAGAACGCGGACTTCGGCAACTACTTCAACAAGCTGAACATCCAGGCGTCGAGCAAGACGCTGCCCTGTGTGATGCAGCTGCAGGGCCGCCAGCTCAACGACTACACCAAGCGCAAGGTGCTGGTGCCGCTGGACCCGATGATCGAGTCCGGTGCGATCAAGGTCGACGACATCCCGAAGGAGGTCGTCGACACCGGGCGCGGCCCGGACGGCAAGCTCTACTTCCTGCCGTACGGCGCCGCGTACGACGCCGTCGGCGTGAACGAGACGCAGTCCCAGGCGGCCGGTGTCGGGCTACCGCCGGACGGCTACGACTGGGCGCAGTACACGGACTGGATGACCCGTGCCTCGGCCAAGCTGCCGAAGGGAACGTTCGCCGCCGGATCGCGCGGTGGGCTGCCGAACTTCTTCATCGCCTACCAACTGGCCAACGGCAAGCAGCTGTTCACCGATGACGGCAAGCTCGGCTTCACCAAGGAGTCACTGGTGGAGTACTGGACGATGTGGGAGAAGCTGCGCACAGCGGGCATCACCATGGGCGCCGACGCCCAGGCGGACGAGCCGGAAGGTGCCGAGCAAGGCTTCATCGCGCAGGGCAAGCTGCTCACAGACAGCATCCCCGGCAATGCGCTGACGCCCGCCTCCGGGACGCTGGCCACCAAGGGAGGCGGTCAGAAGCTCACGACGCTGCCAATGCCGTCAGGTCCGTCCGGTGGTGGGAACGCGATGTTCACCTCGGGCTTCGCGATCCCGACGAACTGCGACAACGTGCCGACGGCGGCTGCCTTCATCGACTTCTTCACCAACGACCTGGAGGCCGGCAAGGTGTTCAAGTCCGACAACGGCGCGGCCACCAACCAGAAAGTGCTGCAGGCCCAGCTCGACGATCCGCAACTGCCGGCCCTGAAGAAGCATGAGCTGGAGCTGTACAAGGAGATCGTGGCGAAGAAGCCGCCGACGATCCTCTACCCGCCGGGCTACCAGGCGACCTTCGAGTCGACCTTCACCCGTTCCTACGAGGAGATCGCGTTCGGCAAGAAGACGGTGCAGCAGGCGGCCGACTCGTTCTTCACCGAGGCGAACGCGGGGCTGGGCGGCTGATGACGGACACGGCGGGCGCGTTGGACGGACTGCGGGTGCTGGATCTCACCCAGGTGATGGCAGGCCCGTTCTGCACCATGCTGCTGGCCGACCTGGGCGCGGACGTGATCAAGATCGAGAACCCGAGCGCCGGGGACCAGACGCGACGATCCTGGGGGTACGCCGTCCACGGCGAGGACAGCCGCGCCTTCCTCGCGCTCAACCGGAACAAACGCAGCGTCTGCCTGGACCTGAAGCAGCCGGAGGACCTGGCCGCGTTCCTCCGGCTGGCCGAGACGGCCGACATCGTGGTGGAGAACTTCCGGCCCGGGGTGACGAAGCGACTCGGCGTCGATTACGACACCCTCGCCGCCCGCAACCCCCGGCTGATCTACGCCAGCGTCTCCGGCTTCGGGCAGACCGGACCGTACGCCGATCGCCCCGGCTACGACCTGATCGCGCAGGCCATGTCCGGCGTCATGAGCATCACCGGCACGCCGGACGGCACCCCGGTGAAGTGTGGCCTGCCGGTCGGCGACCTCGGAGCAGGGATGTTCTGTGCCCTCGGCATCGTCTCCGCGGTCCACGCCCGGTCGAGGACCGGTGAGGGGCAGTACGTCGAGACGTCGCTGTTCGAGGCGGCGCTGGCGATGTCGGTATGGGAGTCCACGGAGTACTGGGCGACCGGCAACGTCCCACAGCCGTTGGGCTCGGCCAACCGGATGTCAGCGCCGTACCAGGCGCTGCGAACCAAGGACGGGTACCTGACCCTGGGGGCGAACAACGAGCGCCTGTGGCAACGACTGTGCGCAGCACTGGAGGTCACCGGCTTGCTGACGGATCCGCGCTTCGTCACGAACACCGACCGGATGACACACCGCGACGAGTTGGCCGCCGAGCTGGAGGCGCGGCTGGCGACAGCGACAACGGACGAATGGGTCGCGTTGTTGCTCAATGCCGGAGTGCCGGCCGGACCGATCCGCGACTACCAGTACGTGCTGGACGAGGATCCGCATGTCCGGGCCCGCGGCATGGTGCAGGAGGTCGACCACCCGGTCGAGGGCCGGGTCCGGGTGCTCGGATCGCCGGTGCGGATGAGCGGGACACCGGCGCGGATCAGGCGACATCCACCGCTACTCGGCGAGCACACTGAGGAGGTCCTCGGCGAATGAGTTCGCTGGAGGTCGAACGTGACGGCCCGGTGCTGCGGGCGACGCTGTCCAACCCGGGTCGGCGGAACGCGATCACCTGGCCGATGTACGACGCCCTGGAGCAGATCGAGACCGCGGTCGCCGACGATCCGGGGATCCGCGTCGTGGTGATCCGGGGAGCCGGTGGCGAGGCGTTCGCGGCGGGCACCGACATCCGGCAGTTCACCGACTTCACCACCGGTGCGCAGGGCGTCGAGTACGAGCACCGGGTGGGGCGGGTGATCGCGTCCCTGTTGCGGATCCGGGTGCCGGTCGTCGCGGTGGTCGAAGGCCCCGCCGTCGGCGCGGGCCTGGCGATCGCGGCGTGCAGCGATCTCGTCGTCGCCACGCCGGACGCCGTGTTCGGCGCGCCGGTCGCGCGGACCCTGGGCAACACGTTGCCGCCCGCGGTCGTCGCCCGGCTGCACCAACGGCTGGGCAGCGGCCGGACGATGGCGATGCTACTCACCGCCCGGTTGCTCTCGGCAACAGAAGCGGCGAACGCAGGTTTCGTCGCGGACGTGGTCGAGCGGGACGCGCTGGACAAGCAGGTCGCAGAACTGCTGGACCGGATCTGCGCGAACGCGCCGCTCACCCTGGCCTCGCTGAAGGAGATCGAGCGGCGGGTGCTGCGCGACGGCGCCGCGGCCGAGGCTGACGACGTACTGGCATCGGTTTACGGGAGTCACGACTTCCGGGCCGGGGTGGCCGCGTTCCTCGAGCATCGGCCGGTCGAGTGGGAGGGGCGATGACGGTCATCGACGCTCACCACCATTTCTGGCGGGTGGATGCTCAGGACCAGCCGTGGCGGGACGAGCGGCACGGCGCCATCGCGCGCGACTACTCGCCGGACGACCTCGCCACCGAACTCGCCGCCGCCGGAGTGGATCAGACCGTTCTCGTGCAGTCCGTGGACGAGCCGGCGGAGAACGACCGACTGCGCGGGTATGCCGCCGAGGCGCCGTACGTCGGCGCGGTCGTCGGCTGGCTGCCGCTGGCGGACCCCGCTGCGGCCAGAGCGGAGTGGGAGCGCAGCGGCTCCGGCTTCAACGGCGTGCGTTGCCTGGTCGGCCGGGATCCGCTCGAGTGGTTGAACAAGCCGGACTCGGTCGAGTTGTTCACCGAGCTTGCCGCCGCAGGTGTGAGCTGGGACGTCGTACCCGTGACAGCTCAGCAGACCGATGCGGTCATCGCGCTCGCCACGGCGGTGCCGGAGTTGCGCATCGTGGTGGACCACCTCGGTCGGCCGCCGATCGACACCGGCGGCTGGGAGCCGTGGGGGAGTCAGCTCGGTCGGCTCGCCGAGTGCCCGCGCCTCGGGCTGAAGGTCTCACTCGGGATCGACCTGCTCACCACACTCCCCGCCTGGCCGCAGGACCTGGATCGCTATCTCACCTGGGCGGTGCAGTGCTTCGGCGCGAACCGCCTGATGCTCGCGAGCAACTGGCCTGTGGTGTTGCTCCGGGCGTCGTACGACGACGCGTGGTCGGCGTTGCGCTCGGCGGTCGAGCGAGCCGTGCCGTCCGGCGACGAACTCGCGGCGGTGCTCGGAGGCACCGCCGCTAACTACTACCGAACGAAGGGTCAGCCCTGATGACAGAAACTGCCAACCCGAACGATCTGTCCAGCCTGTACCAACACCTGCGCGTCGTGGACGTGGCCGACGCACTCGACGGCATCGGGTACTTCGACATCGGGTTGATGTCGCCCGACGTCCGGCCGTTGTGGCTCGGGATGAAGTTCTGGGGCCGGGCGGCCACCATCCGCGCCGTACCGTCGAACCGTCCGATGTGGAAGCTGGACAGCACCCAGGACATCGTCGAGGCGCACCGGATCTGGTTCGAGGAGACCGGCAATGTGAAGCTGCCGCCCGGCCTGGAGCCCGGTCACGTGGTGGTGATGGACGCCGGCGGCGGTAAGGAGGTCGGCTTCTGGGGCTCGGAGAACGGGATGGGCGCGGTCAAGTCCGGCGCGGCCGGCATCATCACCGACGGGTACTGCCGCGACACCGCTGAGATCGTCGCCCAGCGCACGCCGATCTGTTCGCGGGCCCGCGGCCGCACCATCATTCCGGGCCGGATCAAGGTGGTGGAGACCCAGACCACGATCTCCTGCGGCGGCACCCAGGTGAACCCCGGCGACATGGTCGGCTGCGACGACGACGGCGTGATCGTGGTTCCCGCGGAGGTCGCCGACGAGGTCGCGGTGCACGCCCGGGCGATCCTGCTGGCCGACATGCGCGCGCGTCGCAAGCACTACGAGGCGCTCGGCATCACGCCGGACAGCTCGGTCGACCACGAAGCAGTCGAGGAGTACTACGCCAGCGTCTGAGCCACCAGAACGCGGAGCCGTGAACACCTTCTGGGGTCCTGGCACAGGTTATTCCCTGTCCCAGGACCCCAGGGGGTGTTCGAGCCCCGCGGCCGCTCCCTCAGCCCTTGATCGCGCCCGAGGTCATACCGGCGACGATCTTGCGGTTGAAGAACAGGAACATGATCAGCGGCGGGATCGTGATCAGCAGGATGTTCATGAACAGCAGGTTGTACTGGGTGCTGAACTGACTCTGGAAGTTGTACAGCGTCAGCTGGACGGTTGCGTTCTGATCGCCGGGCAGGAAGTACAGCGGGTTCACGAAGTCGTTGAACACGGCGACGGACTGCACCACGATCACGGTGATGATGACGGATCTGAGCAGCGGGAAGATGACCCCGAAGAACAGCCGCAACGGCCCGGCGCCGTCGATGATCGCGGCCTCGTCGAGTTCCCGCGGGATGGTCGAGACGAACGCCCGGAACAACAGGATGCAGAACGACAACCCGAACGCGATCTCGATCAGGATCAGTCCCGGCATGGTCCGGAACAGCCCGAGCTGCTGCAGCACCCAGATCGTCGGTACGACGGCCGGCGGGATGATCAGCCCGGACAGCACCAGGAAGTTGATGAACGGGTTCCACCGGCTCTTGCGCCGTTGCAGCACGAACCCGGCCATCGCCGCCAGCACCACCATGCCGGCCACACTGGCCACGGTCAGGACCGTGCTGTTGATGAAGGCGATCACCAGCATGTAGTCGCGGGCCTTGACCACGTCGACGAAGTTCTGCACGATCTGGAACTGGCCCGGCCAGCCGAAGTCGAGGTCAGCGGACTGCTGCCGGTCCTTCACCGCGGTCAAGGCGATGAAGGCGAACGGGATGACGAACACCACGATCGACGACACGATCGCGACCGCGCTGAGCAGGTAGCTCCGGCCCGGCCGGTGGTTGACGAGTTCGGAGGTGCTCACATGTCCACCTCCTTACGGTTCAGGAACCACGACAGTGGCAGCACGATCAGCGTGACCACCAGGAAGAGGATCACGTTGCCGGCCGTCGACAGGCCGTAGAACCCGGCCTGGTACTGCTTGTAGATCACCGACGAGATCACGTCCGAGGTGAACCCGGGCCCGCCCCGCGTCATCGCCCAGATCAGCTCGAACGACCGCAGGCCGCCGATCAGGGACAAGATGATGACGGTGACGGTGGCCGGCCGCGACAGCGGCAGCACGATCCGCCAGAACGACTCCCACGCCCCGGCCCCGTCGACCCGCGCGGCCTCCATGTACTCCCGCGGGATCGACACGATCCCGGCGATGTAGATGAGGGTCGCCAGCCCGACGCCCTTCCACACGTCGACCAGGGCGATCGACATCAACGCCCAGGACGGGTCGGTCAGCCACCCCGGTCCGTCGATGCCGATCACGCCCAGGGCGCCGTTGATCAGCCCGCGTTCGGGGTTCATCAGCACCTGGAAGGTCAGACCGACACCGATGGTGCTGACCAGCACCGGGAAGAAGACGACCGACCGGAGATAGCCGCGGCCGACGATCCGCGACGTCAGCAGTACGGCGAGCAGCAGCCCGAGCACCACCTTCGACCCCGACGTCACCACCGCGAAGATCAACGTGTTGGTGAAGCCTTTGACAAGGGCGGGCTCCTGGAAGAACATGACGAAGTTGTCGAACCCGATGAAGTTCGAGTCGAACAGCGTCCACCTGGTCAGGCTGTAGTAGAAGGACGCGAACGTCGGGATCAGGAACAGCACGGCGTAGATCACCGCGGTGGGCAGATAGAACCAGTACGAGTACGGCGTGAAGGACTTCCTCCTGGCCGCGGGTGCGGCCCGGTTCGCTTCGCTGCGCGCGTGGGGCTTGACCGAGGTGGTGGTCATGGGGCCTCCCGGCATGGCATCGATACGGTCATCGACCTCACCAACCCGCCAGTCCGAGTTGCTGCGCCTGCTTCTTCACATCCTCGTCGTACCGCGCCGCGCCGTCCTTGCCCTTGCGGATCCCGGATCCGACCTCGACGGTGATCTGCTCCAGCGAGGGGCCCTTCACCGGCGACACGAACTCCAGCGCCAGGCTTGACCCGCCGTCCTTGTCGAGGTACGGCTGCATGTCCTTGATCGACTGCGGTACGTCGGCCGGCAGCTCGCAGCCCTTGACGGCGTACGGGCCGGTCGGGACACCCGCGGTGGCCAGGGACTTGCAGCCGTCGGGGCTGGCCACGAACGCGAGGAACTTCTTCGACGCCTCCAGCTTGTCGTCCTTCGTGGTGTTCGGGATGTAGATACCGCCCGGCGTCCACACGGTCAGACCGTTCTTGCTCGCGTCGTCACCAGGCAGTGCGAACAGACCGACGTCCTTGGCGGCGTTCGGGTTGGTGGCGACCATGTCGTTGACCACACCGGACAGGATCGGGTAGTGCGCACCCTTGCCGGTGGCAAGCATCTTGAGACCGTCGGGCAGCTTCGCCGAGGCGAAGTCCTTGTTCTGGTAGCCGAGGTCGTGCACCTGCTGGGTGTGCTCGAACCCCTTCACCGCGGCCGGCGACGACGCGTACTTCGCCTGGTTCTTGGTGTACTTGTCGGCGAAGTCCGGCTCACTGGCCGCCACGTTGTGAAAGTCGCCGAGGACGAACAGCTGCGAGGTCCAGGTCTCACCGTAGGTCTGGATCACCGGCGCGACCCCGCCGCCCTCGGCCTTGATCTTGGCGTTGTTGGCCATGAACTCGGCCCAGGTCGTCGGCACCTTCAGCCCGAGCTTGGTGTAGACCGGGATGCTGTAGAGCACCGCACCGCCCATGAACCCGCCCGACGGCACCCCGTAGATCTTGTCGCCGGACTTCACCGTCCGGGTGAAGTTCTCGTCCAGGTCGCCGATGTAGGGCTCGTCGGTGATCGCGACGAGGTTCTTGTCCGGCGCGATCGCCTGGAACAGCGACCCGGTGTTGTACCCGAACACGTCCGACATGTCGCCGGTCGACAACCGGGTCTTGACGATGTTGTCACCCTCGGATCCGGCCGGCCGGGTCTCGATCTTGATGGTGATGTTCGGGTTCTTGGCGGTGAAGTCCTTGCTCAGTTGCTGGGCCTCCTTGAGGTCCTGCTCCTGGTTGCCGATCAAGTAGGTGATCTCGACCGAGCTGCCACCCGCATCGTCACTGGAACCGAGACTGCCCGCGCTGCACGCGGTCAAGGCGAGTGAGCCGACCGCGAGGACGGCCAGTCCTCTCGTACCTGGGCGGAACGTCATCATGACCTCCAAGGGATGTTTCTTCAGGGCATCTGCATCGGGGCGGGGGTCGGTAGGGTCGGGGTCAGTTGGTGTCGAGCACGGCGTCGAGCTTGGCCTGCAGGGCTTCGGCGCTGGGCGAGAAGCCTCGCGGGCTGATCGCCTCGACCAGTTGGCCGGCGGGTTGGTCGAGGTACCGCTCGAGCCGCGCCGCGAGCTCGGCGTCGTCGGTGACGATCTCCGTTTCCTTGGCGGCGGCAACGATCGTGTTCCAGCTCGGTTCGTGATCCATCAGTTGCCGGATGCTCGCACCTGCGGGCAGGGCCGGGGTCTCCGCGGCGGGGTCGGCTGCGGTCCACTCGTGGGTACCGTGACCGACCTCGACCGGCGCGCTTTCACTCGGTACGTCGACCTGCGCTCGCGAACCCACCGGCACGGTGACGCTGAGCCGGACCTGTCCGCCCGACCGCGTCCACGACACCGCCGCCTCGCCGTACGGGGTGAGGTGCTTGGCCGACGCGCTGGTGAGATGCGAGGTGTAGAGCGGGCGGACGACGATCGTGCGGTAGCCGGGGTCGCCCGCGGCCAGGCCCGCGACGCGACGGTGCATCCAGTCGGCGACGGCACCGAGGGCGTAGTGGTTGAAGGACGTCATCTGGCCGGGGTTGATGCTGCCGTCGGGCAGCATGCTGTCCCAGCGTTCCCAGACAGTCGTCGCGCCCATGGTCACTGCGTACAGCCAAGAGGGGCAGCCTGTCTCTAGCAGGAGGCGATAAGCCAGGGCTGGATGTCCGGAATCGGCCAGTGCGTCCGCCATCAGCGGCGTACCGACGAATCCGGTGCTGATCCGGAAGCCGGCCGTCCGGACCAGATCGGCGAGGCGGTCGGCGGCGCGCTTGCGCTGCGCCTCGGTCGGCAGCAGGGCCCACTGCAGGGCGAGGGCGTAGTTCGTTGCCGCGTCGCTCAGTACGCGGCCGCCCTCAGTGGTGTACTCGGCCGCGAACGCCTGCCGGACCCGTGCGGCCAGGTCGGCGTACTCGCGCGCCAGGTCGGCGTCGCCGACGACCTCGGCGGCCTTGGCGACGACCTCGGCCGAGCGGGCCAGGTGCGCGGTGGCGAGGACGTCCGGGTCGGCCTTCGCGCGGAACGGGTTGTCCGGCGGCGCGGTCGGGTCGAGCCAGTCGCCGAACTGGAAGCCGCCGGACCACAGCAGATTGTCGCCGGCCAGCTCGGCCATCTTGTCCACCCAGGCGCGCATGCTCGGCAGCTGCCGAGCGAGCAGGGCGGCGTCACCGGTGCGCTCGTAGATCACCCACGGAACGATCGTTGCCGCGTCACCCCATGCTGCCGTGGCCGGCCCGGTGTGCTTGAGCACGTCCGGTACGACGAACGGCACCGAGCCGTCCTTCTGCTGCTCGGCCGCCAGGTCGGCCAGCCAGTTGGTGAGGAACCCGGCCGTGTCGAACAGGAAGCTGGCGGTGGGGGAGAAGACCTGGATGTCACCGGTCCACCCGAGCCGCTCGTCGCGCTGCGGGCAGTCGGTCGGTACGTCGACGAAGTTGCCCCGCATACCCCACACGACGTTCTCGTGGAAGCGGTTGAGCAGCTCGTGCGACGACTCGAACCAACCGGACCGGCGCAGGTCCGACCCGATGACGACGGCTTCGAGATCCGCGAGCTGGAGATCGTTGACACCGGTCACCTCGGCGTACCGGAAGCCGTGGAAGGTGAGCGGCGAGTCGAGCGTGACCTCGTCGGGTCCGGCGAGCACGTAGGAGTCGGTCGCCTTGGCGGTGCGCAGCGGACGAACGCCGAGCTCGCCGTTCTCGAGCACCTCGGCGTGACGCAGGACGACCTCGTCGCCCTCGGCGCCGCCGCGGACCTTCAGCCGGATCCGGCCGACGACGTTCTGGCCGAAATCGACCAGGGTCTTGCCGGACGGCGAGGTGCTGATCTCGACGGCGGGCACGACGTCGGTGATACGCACCGGCGGTCCGTCGGGCGCGACGAGCAGGCTCAGGTCCGCGTCGAGTACGTCGACCGGCGTGGCTTCGCCGGGGGTCCGCCGCAGGTCCGTGCGCTGGCCGTCGTACAGGTCGTCGGCGGTGATCGCGCTCTCGCGTGAGGTCCAGGTGTCGTCGCTGGCGAAGGTGTGGACCTGGCCGTCGGCGGTGGTGACTTCGAGCTGGGCGAGGACGGCGACGCGGTCGCCGTACAGGGAGTTCTTGCCGTGGAAGCCGAGCCGGCCGCGGTACCAGCCGTTGCCGACCAGGAACTCGAGCCGGTTCTCGCCGGACCGGACCAGACCGGTCACGTCGTACGTCTGGTAGCGAAGCCGCTGCTGGTACGCCGTCCAGCCCGGCGCGAGCTCGTCGTCGCCGACTCGCTCGCCGTTGAGTTCCGGCAGGTAGACACCGTGCGCCGTGGCGTAGAGGCGGGCCTTCACGATGTCGGCGGGCAGTTCGCCAGCTCCGGCAACCAGGGGAGCGGGGGAGCCGTAGGCGTTGTCGCGCGGGCTCACGAAGCGTGCGGTCCAGTCGTCGACGCTGAGCAGACCAGCCTCGACGACCGCCGGCTCACTCCACTCGCTCCAGTCCTCGTTGCCGCGGACGCGGACGCGGACGGAGGCCGATTCGCGTGACTTCAGCGGGTCGCCCGGCCACGGCACGAGGATCTGGTCGGGGGACTGGACCGTGTACACCTGAGCCGTGCCCGTGCTGATCTCGACCTCGTACGCCGCCTGCGTGTACCCGGCGTCAGCGGTCGGGATCTGCCACGACAGCCGGGGCGTCGCGGTGCCGATGCCCAGCACGGGCCCGGCGTCGGTGCGGTGCTCGAAGCGGAGAGAGGTGGGTGCGGCGAGGTTCGACATGTGACTCCAACCGGCGAGTGAAACGATTCATTAGGTGATCTGACAAAGCGGCTCGGTCTGTTACGGATTGATGGCGAGGACGTTTCGCCTGTCCCCCGATCCTGAAGCCGCCAATCGTCAGGGGCTAGCCCGATGTGCACTCGTGGTAGCACAAAATGCACCTCGGCCCTATCGTGAAGCATGGCCGAGGAGCCGGTGACACATACCGGGACGCTGCTGCACTTCGTCGAGGGCACGCTGGTGCACGCGGGTCCGCACGTGCACGAGAACAGCCATCCGCTGCACACCCACAGCTTCTTCGAGATCGCCCTCATCACCGGCGGCGAGGGCGTCCATCACAGTCTGGCCGGCCGGCAGCAACTCGAGCCCGGCGACCTGATCCTGCTCCGGCCGGGCGTCTGGCATCAGTACGACGAGTGCCGCGGGCTGCAGGTCTACAACTGCTGCTTCTCGGCCGACCTGGTGCAGCGTGAGCTGGCGTGGACGCGCGAGGATCCCCTACTGGGTTATCTGCTGTGGACCGGACCGTTTTCGGCGCAGCGGCGCGGCATGCTCACTGCCCACCTCGAGCCGGGAACGATGAAGGAAGGTCTCCAGCATCTCGAAGAGCTCAGGCGGCTGCGCAACCAGTCCTTGAGTCGGCATCGCGGGGACGTCGTCGGCTGGCTGTCGTTGTATCTGAGTTGCCTGGCGCGGACCGTCGCCGAACATGGCGATCGCGGTGAGCAGACGCATCCCGCCGTACTGGATGCGATGCGGATGATGGAGGCGGACCCGGCGCGGCAGTGGATGCTGACCGATCTGGCCCACGCGCTGCATCTGGCGCCGGGGTATCTGGTCCGGCTGTTCAAGTCGGCGACCGGGTTGCCGCCGATGGCGTATCTGTCCCGGCATCGGGTGGAGCTCGCGGCCGACCAGTTGCTGCACACGGACCTGCCGATCAACCGGATCGGCGAGTCGGTGGGGTGGCCGGACCAGAACTACTTCGCCCGGCGGTTCAAGTCGCACTACGGGCTGAGCGCGTCGGCCTATCGGCAACGTTTCAACGCTCGGAAGCTCAGTCCTTCCGCGCGCTGATCAGCAGTTCCAGGCCGTCGAGGATGCGGTCGAGACCGAACTCCAGGCCCTGGTTCTGGTTGAGCGCGGCGGTCTGCATCGCCGCGGTCAGGCTGGGGAACCGGGACGCCTCGGTGCTGAGGATCTCGGCCAGGGCCTGACCGATGTCTTCCTCGGTCAGGCCGGTGGTGGATCCCGGCAGCGTCATGGCCTGCTGGGCGATGTTCCGGACGTGGCTGGTGAGGACGAGGATCGAGTCGAGTTGTTCGCCGCCGTTCAGGCCGGAGTCGCTCAGTTTCTCGACCCCACGCTCCATCCACGCGAGTTCGTTCGGGCCGAGCAGGCGGCGGCCGATGGTGGACTGCAGTAGCCAGGGGTGTTCGGTGAAGGTCGCGTAGAGGTCGAGCGCCCAGGTCTTCAGCGCCTCGCGCCACGGGAGATCGTCGTGGTCAGGTGGTGCGCCGACGGCCAGATCGCTCATCACGGCGACCAGCTCGGTCTTGCCCGGGACGTAGCGGTAGAGCGCCATCTTGGTGACCGGCAGGTCGTCGGCGACCCGCTGCATCGAGACCGCGTCCAGACCTTCCGCGTCGGCGATCCGGATCGCGGCCTCGGCGATACCGGCCAGCGTGACGGCCGGCTTCGGGCCACGGCTCGGCTGCTGCTGCCGGCCCCAGAGCAGTTCTGTCATGACGTCCCTTCCGCATGAGCTTGAACTGTGTCTACCATACACACTACTGTGTCCGACGGACACAATTAGCTCTGGAGGCGACGATGAAGGTTCTGGTGTCGGGGGCGAGCGTGGCCGGTCCGGCGGTGGCGCACTGGCTCGGGCGGTACGGGTACGACGTGACGGTGGTCGAGATCCAACCGGCGCTCCGCGAGGGCGGCTACGCGGTGGACTTCCGCGGACCGGTGAATCGGGAAGTCCTGTCCCGGATGGGCGTGCTCGAGGACCTGAAGGCTCGGCAGACGGGTGGCAGCCCGATGCGGTTCGTAGACTCGGCCGGCCGGCAGTTGATGCGGTTGCCTGGTGAGTTCGCCGGGGGAGAGCTGGAGGTCCTGCGATCGGATCTGTCCCGGGTTTTGTACGAGCACTCCTGCGACCAGGCGTCGTACCGGTTCGGGGACTCGATCGCGAGTCTGACCGAGCATGCGGGTGGGGTCGACGTGTCGTTCGAGAGCGGGATCGAGGAGACGTACGACCTGGTGATCGGGGCGGACGGGCTGCACTCCATGGTGCGGCGGTTGGCGTTCGGGCCGGAGAAGGACTACGTGCGCCATCTCGGCTACTACATCGCCGGCTGGGACGCGCCGAACACGCTCGGGATCTCCGGCGATGCGCTGATGTACAACGTGCCTGGGCGGCTGGTGAGTGTGGGAGCCGACCGGCGCGACCCGGCGATGGCGGGGACGATGGTCCTGTTCAAGTCGCCGGAGTTGGCTTACGACCGGCGGGATGACGAGCAGCAGAAGGCGATCATCGCGGCACGGTTCTCAGATCTGGGGTGGCACGTCCCGCAGTTGCTCGAAGGGTTGCCAGCGGCAACGGAGTTGTACTTCGACTCGATCAGCCGCGTCGACGTGGACCGCTGGTCGACCGGGCGGGTCGTGCTCCTCGGCGACGCCGGGTACGGCGCCACCGTCGGCGGCATGGGCACGAGTACCGCGGTCGTCGCGGCGTACATCCTGGCCGGGGAGCTGGCCACGTCGGGCGATGATTACCGGGCGGCGTTCGAGCGTTACGAGGCGCAGTTGCGCAAGCCGGTGTCGAAGACGCAGAGCGGCGGCAACCGGACCGGGAAGTTCCTTGCCCCGGGCACCCGTTTCGGCATCGCCGCGCGGAACCGGGTGCTCTCGCAACCGTTCTTCCTGCACCAGATGCTCAAGCTGGGGGAGAAGGTGAGCAATCTGGTTGTGCTGAACAACTACTTAGCCGAGCAGCGGCAGCCTGTGCAGGAATGACTCCCAGGAGTCAGGGAACCATCCGGGTACGCCGAGCACGGCGAGGTACAGCCAGATCGCGACGAGCACGCAGAGGAAGAGAGCGACCGTGCCGAGCACTTTCAGCCAGGCCGGCTGTTTGCCGGTCCAGGCGGTGAGCTCCTGGACCCAGTCCTTCACCTTGTAGAGCACCCGCTGGGCCCACTCGAACTCGCTTGCCAGCACGGCGAGACCCGCGATGAACAAGGGAATGCCGCCAGGGCCGGGCAGCCACCCGGTCAACGGCGCGGCAATGATCAATATCCCGCCCACCACACCCACACCGACCCGATAGATCAGATGCTTCTTCGGATCCGCCCGTATCCGCCGCCGCCACTCCCACCGGTCGTCCTGAGCGTCCAGTGTGATGTTGTGATCAGTGCGGTCGGGACCACCCCTCTTCTCGGCCACGCCCCAAGAGTACGTGCTCGTTCAGGCAATCCCACGTCCCGCGCCGTAACGAAATGACGGCAGGCAACGGGTTTCGGGAACCCGCCGCCTGCCGCCTCTCGAACAGGTGGTTCAGAAGTTGATCATGTGGCCTTCGAGGCCGTGGAAGGCTTCCTGCAGCGCCTCGCTCAGGGTCGGGTGGGCGTGCACGTTGCGGGCCAGCTCCTTGGTGGTCAGATCCCACTTCTGCGCCAGGGTCAGCTCGGGCAGCAACTCGGTGACCTCGGGGCCGATCAGGTGCGCGCCGAGGAGCTCGCCGTACTTGGCGTCGCTGATCACCTTGACGAAGCCGGTCGGGTCGCCGAGGCCGTGCGCCTTGCCGTTCGCGGTGAAGGGGAACTTCGCGACCTTGACGTCGTACCCCTTCTCCTTGGCCTGCTCCTCGGTGTAGCCGAAGCTGGCCACCTGCGGCTGGCAGAAGGTCGCCCGCGGGATCATCACGTGGTCGAGCTCCATCGTCTCGACGCCGGCGATGGTCTCGGCCGCGATCACGCCCTGTGCCTCGGCCGCGTGCGCGAGCATCAGCTTCGCGTTCACGTCGCCGATGGCGAAGATGTTCGGCACGTTGGTGCGCAGGAAGCCGTCGGCCTCGATCGCGCCGCGCTCGGTCAGCTTGACGCCGATCTTGTCCAGGCCGTAGCCGTCGACGCGGGGCTGGAAGCCGATCGCCTGCAGCACCTTGTCGGCCTCCAGCGTCTGCTGGTTGCCGTCCTTGCCGGTGACGGTGACCTTCACCGTGTCGCCGGAGTCGTCGATCGCGTCGACCCGGGTGGAGGTGAGCACGTCGACGCCGAGCTTCTTGTAGGCCTTGGCCAGCTCCTTGGACACCTCGGCGTCCTCGAGCGGCACCATCCGGTCCAGGAACTCGACGATGGTGACCTTCACGCCGTAGTTGGTCAGTACGTAGGCGAACTCGACGCCGATCGCGCCGGCACCGGCGATGATGATCGAGCCCGGCAGTTCCTCGGTGAGGATCTGCTCCTCATACGTCACCACGCGCTCGCTCAGCTGGGTGCCCGGCAGCAGCTTGGTGGTCGCGCCGGTGGCGATGATGCAGTTGTCGAACGTGACCGTCACAGAGTTCTCAGCCGAGCCGTCTCCGTTGAGAGTGACGTCGAGGGTGTTGGCGTCGGTGAACGAGCCCCAGCCGTCGAACTCGGTGATGTTGTTCTTCTTCATCAGGAAGTGGACGCCCTTGACCCGGCCGTCGGCGACCTTCCGGCTGCGCTGCACCGCGGTCGAGAAGTCGAAGCTGACCTCGCCGCTGATCCCGAACGTCTTCGCGTCGGCGCGGAAGATGTGCGCCAGTTCGGCGTTGCGCAGCAGCGCCTTGGACGGGATACAGCCCACGTTCAGGCAGACACCGCCCCAGTACTTCTTCTCGATGATGGCGGTCTTCAGCCCGAGCTGGGCGGCGCGGATCGCCGCGACGTACCCACCCGGACCTGCGCCGAGGACAACAACGTCAAAGTGCGAGGCCATGAAGTGAACTTTAGTGGGTCGCACCAGCGATCCGGACCAGTGGTACGACGCTTGGCCGCGAGCGTGACCGGGGTCACCGAACAGCCGGTCCCGCGGTCACGGACAGGCGATCTCCACCACGCTGAGGTCACGGTCCGTGACGTGGGGTTTCGTCAGGACCGTTCGCAGCCTACGCTGGGGCACGCGCGGGGGCCGTCACCTCCTGCGCTCGCGTGAGGCGATCGAGGATGGGGACCTGATGGGCGTGGGGAGCCGTCGAGGGCTGCGGTTCGCAGCACTCGGCACAGTGCTGGCGGTGTTCGCGCTGCCCGCCTACGCCGACGATCCCACCCCACCGCCGCCGGCTTCCGTGACGGACGTGAACAAGACGCTGGAACAGCTCCAGGCCGAGGCGGCCGCCGTACAGGCCGATTTCGCGAAGGCGACGATCACCTACACGAACGCGCTGAAGGCCGCGCAGACCGCCGAAGCGGCGGCGAAGAAGGCGGAGACCGCGGCGGCGGCGTCGAAGGGTAAGGCCGACGCGGAGCGCAAGCGGCTCGGGTTGCTGACCGTGCAGGCGTACCAAACCGGCATCCCGACCGTGATGGGCGCCGAGTCGATGCTCTGGTCGCTGGCCCCGATCGCGGAGAGCCTGCAGGAGATCGCGGACCGGCAGACCGCCATCCAGCAGCTCGGCAGCACGCAGGTCTCGCAGTACCAGACCGCGATGAGCGCCGAGAACGCGGCCGGCAAGGCGAAGTCGGAGGCCACGACCAAGCGTGCCGCGGCGAACGAAGCCGCGGGTAAGGCCAAGCAGCTCAGCGCAGAAGTGCAACAGAAGGCAGCCGACGCGGCGCTGATGATGGAGAGCCAGGTCGCCGACCTCGACGGCGCGTCCGCAGTCTCCAAGCAGCTGCAGCTCGCTCGCAACCAGCAGGCGCTGGCGCGCTGGCAGACGTACCTCACCGAGCTCGCGACCGCCAAGGTCAAGCCGCCGGCGGCCGCCGTACTGAAGAACCCGGCGAAGCTCCCCACCGGGCTGCTGCCGTTCATCGACGCGGGTGCGCCCGTCGCCGGTGCGGCTTCCGTGGCCCAGGGCGGTCGGACGATCCGGGTCCTGTCGGCGGAGACGATCCGGGCGGTGAACCAGGCGTTCAGTCTGCTCGGGAAGCCGTACGGCGTCGCCGCGACCGGCCCGGACAGCTACGGCTGTCTTGGTGCGGCCCGAGTCGCGTGGCAGCCGTACACCACGCTCCCGAACCTGGTCGGCAAGGTCTACCCGAACTACCAGGCGGTGCGGCCCTCCCAGATCCAGCCCGGCGATCTGCTCCTGATGGGCAGCAAGTCGCTCGGCCTGTTCCACATCGGCGTCGCCCTCGACAGCGGCGAGATGATCGCCGCGGACGAGGCCAAGGGCTCGGTCGTCGTCACCAGGGTCCCGGACAATCTGTACGCCGCCCTTCGCCCGACGCTCGGCAAGCCGGTCAGGGCCCAGGTCGCGCCGGTGGCAACGTCGGACGCCTATGCGTTCCGGTGTGGCAACACGGCGACGTCGTACAACGTCGGGACCGGTTCCTGGATGTGGCCGTTGGCCGAGGGCACCTACGAGATCGGTACGTCGTTCGGGCAGGCCGGCGCGATGTGGGCGACCGGGGTCCACACCGGCCAGGACTTCCCGGCCGCCGTCGGTACGCCGGTTCGCGCGGTGACATCCGGAGTCGTCCGGGTCGAGCATCCGGCCTGGGCAGGGAACCTGGTGCGCATCGACCACGGCAACGGGTTGGAGACGCTGTACGGGCACCTGAGCTCGGTCGACGTAGCTGACGGCGCGCAGGTCACCGCTGGGCAGCGCATCGGGGCAGTCGGCACCGAGGGGAACTCGACCGGTCCGCACCTGCACTTCGAGGTCCGCCTCGGCGGCGACGCGGTGAACCCGATGCCGTTCCTTGCGACCGGTAGCGCGACTGTGGGCTGGGGCGGTTACAGCAACGGCATGATCCCGGCAAGCAAGCTCTGCGCGCTCGGGTCCGGCCACAGGCTCCGCTGCGACGCGGCGGCTGCCTATCTGCAGTTGGCGCGTGCCTACCGTGCCCAGTTCGGCAAGACGCTGTGCATCACCGACTCGTACCGCTCCTACTCGGCCCAGGTCAGCCTGTACGCCCGCAAGCCGTCCCTCGCTGCGCTGCCCGGTACGTCCAACCACGGGTGGGGCGTGGCCGTGGACATGTGCGGCGGCGTGGATCGCTTCGGCACCGCGCAGTACCAGTGGATGAAGGCCCACGCTGCCCAGTTCGGCTGGGTCCACCCGTCCTGGGCCGACCAGGGCGGCTCCCGCGAAGAGCCCTGGCACTGGGAGTTCGGCAAGCCTGCGGTCTCCTGACAGCAGACGGCGGAACCGCTCGGCGTGCTCGTTCGTGGCAACAGCATGGAATCCACGTACGACGATGTAGCCGCCGACTACGACGAGTGGGTCGGAGCCGGCTCAGCCCTGGACGATGCCACCTTCACCGAGTTGACCGGGGAGGTGACCGGCCAGGAGATCTGTGTGGTCGCGTGCGGCCAGGGTCGTGAGGCCCGCTACCTCTCCAAGCAGGGCGCAGTCGTCACCGGTGTCGACCTGTCCGAGAAGCTGATCGAGAAGGCCCGGCTGCACGAGGAAGCCGAACCCCTCGGCATCACCTATCGGCACGGGGATGCGCACACGCTGGAAGGGCTCGCCGACGACTCGTTCGACGGGGTTGTCTGCCACATGGCGTTGATGGACATCCCGAACCTGGACGAGGCCGTGCACTCCATGGCCCGCGTCGTGAAGCCCGGAGGCTGGTTCGTGCTGTCGATCACGCATCCCTGCTTCAAGACGCCCGCCACCGGCGAGATCGTCGACCACGTCGACAAGAGCGTCCGGCGTACGGTCGGCAAGTACTACGCCGAGGGCTACTGGGACGGTCCCGGCATCCATCGGAACGCGCTGCCGGTCGGCGCCTACCACCGCACGCTCAGCACCTACGTGAACACCTTGGCCGACGCCGGCTTCGTCATCGACCGCCTCCGCGAGCCACAACACGACACCCCGGTCTGGCGCGAGGTCCCGCAGTTGCTCTACGTCCGCGGCCGGCTTTCGTAGAGGAACTTCGCAGCGAGGGTGGCGGTGAGGAGCAGGAGTACGGCGCTGACCGTGACCGAGACGTGGAAGCCGGTGGTGAAGGCGTCGCGGGCGGCGGGGGAGGCGAGGGCTTCGCGGGTCACGTCGGCGTCGTGGCCGAGCTCGTTGCGGTAGACGGCGGTGATCAGACTGCCGAGCAGCGCGATGCCCAACGCGCCGCCGAGCTGGGGTGCCGTCGAGGAGATTGCCGCCGCACCACCGGCACGCTCCGCGGGAGCAGCGCCGATCATGAGGTTGGTGGCCAGCGCCATGGTCGGGGCGAGACCGGCGGAGATGATGATCGAGCCGGTGACCAGGAGACCGAGCGGGCCGACCTGGGTCAGCGCGAGGAAGCCGGCCACGGCCAGCACCAGGCCGCCGGCGATCACCCGGCCGGAACTGAACCGTTGCGCGAGGCGTGGCGCGAGCAGTGAGCCCGCGATGGTGCCGGCGGCCGAAGGTGCGGTCCACAGACCCGCCTCGAGCGGGTCCAGGCCGTGTGCGAGTTGGAGGTACTGGGCGATCGCGTAGTTGACACCCCACAGCACGAAGATGGCCAGCGCCAGCGCGATCGCCGAGGCGCTGAACGCACGACTGGCGAAGAGCTTGAGATCGACCATCGGGTCGGCCAGCCGCCGCTGCCGGTGGACGAAGACGACGCCGAGCACCAGCCCGGCTGCGATCACCCCGACCCACCGCCAGGCGAACCCGTCCGCGGCGATGTGCTTCAGGCCGTAGACCACCGGCAGGATCGCCGCCATCGACAGCACCGCACTCACCGGATCGAGCCGCTTGCTCCCCGGGGCGCGGTACTCAGGCAGCAGCCGCGGCCCGGCGATCAGCAACGCCGCCATCACTGGTACGCCGACCAGGAACACCGAGCCCCACCAGAAGTTGTCCAGCAACCAGCCTCCGACCAGCGGACCGATCGCCGTACCGCCGGACACGCTCGCGACGACGATGCCGATCGCGATACCGCGTTGCCTGGTGTCCTTGAACATCCACGCGACCAGCGCGACCACCGACGGCATCAGCGTCGATCCGGCGATGCCCATCAGCGCCCGGGTGCCGATCAGCATCGCGGGATTGACCGAGTACGCCGCCAGCACCGAAGCCACGCCGTACAAGGCCGCACCGCCCAGCAGCAACCGCCGTCGCCCGATCCGGTCGCCGAGCGCGCCCATCGTAACCAGCGATCCGGCCAGCAGGAACGCGTAGATGTCCACGATCCACAGCAGTTCGGAGCCACTCGGCCGCAGGTCGGCGGCGATCGACGGCAACGCCAGATGCGTCACCGTCAGCTCGAGCGAGGCCAGCAACGCGGGCAGGGCGAGCACCGCGAGCCCGACCCAATCCCGACGGCCCGCCCGGGAAATCTCATCCTTGGTTGAGGTCACGCGGGCAAGTCTGGAACCTCAACTTAAGTTGAGGTCAACTACCGTTCGGCGATGTCGCCGAGGACCGGTTTGACGTCGACCACCGGAGTCTCGTCGAGGGCTTCGAGATGATCGACCTGCAGGCGCAGGTCAGCGGACCCGATGATGGTGACGCGATGCAGACCGAGCGGATTGGGCCGGTCGGGGGAGCGGGTGCTGAACACTCCGGTCTCGGGCCGGGTCCGGTCGCCGCGGGGATGAACCGTGAGCACGTCGCGGTCGGCACGATCGAACCAGGTGATGACCAGGATCTCATCGCCCACGGCGAGGTCGCGCAGCGCGTCGCGGACCGATTCGTCGAACGCCAGCCAGGCGCTGGGAGCACCCTCGTCGGGTTGGCGCGGGGCTTCGTCGCGAGTCCTCAGCACAGACTCCACCCGGCCGATCGGCCGGACCACGAACTGGCGCGTCATCAGGCGGGGAACCGGTAGAAGGTCTGCAAGGGCTCGCCAGGGGTGTGGACATGCAGGGCGCAGCCGGGGTAAGCGGCGGTGTCGACAACGCCGCCGGCGGGGAACGGGGGTTCGAAGGGGAGCGGGACGGTTGAACGGATGCCCGGGGCCCCGAGGACGGGGTGGCCGGCGAAGGTGGTGACGATGGCGTTGTGAACGTGCCCGGTGAGCAATGCCGTGATCGGCTTGCCGGTCAGGACGGCCTCGAAGGCCTCCCTGGATCGCAGCATCCACTGGTCCATCACCGGGTGATGCAGGTCCAGCGGCGGGTGGTGGAAGGCCACGAACAGCGGCCCGTCGAAGGTCTCACCCAGGACGCCGTCCAGCCAGGTCAGGGAATCCGCGGACAGCAAGCCGTGATCCTCGCCCGGCACAGTGCTGTCGACGAGCACGAAGCGCGCTCCGCCGACGTCGCGCACCTGGTGGACCGGATGGCCCTCGCCCGCTGAGTCGACGTACGAGGTCATTCCGGCTCGCAGCGGTGCGCTCACGTCGTGGTTGCCCGGCAGCATCAGGACCGGCACGTCCGACTCCAGTTCGGCCGCGAGTTCGGCGTACTCCGCATCCAGGCCGTGGTCGGCCAGGTCGCCGGTGACCAGGATGACGTCCACCGGTCGGCTGAAGTCGCGCAGGTACGCCGTGATCCGTCGCAGCCGGGAGCGCGCCTCCTCCGAGCCGTCGAGATGCGGGTCACTGAGGTGCGCGATCACGTACATGTCTGCACCTTAACCGCAGAAACCGCCCGGCAGATCGTTGCAGGGAACCAGCCCGCCGCGGGCCAGCACCGGCCGCGCCTGCGCCGACCGGAGGTAGTCGAGGAACGCTGCCGTGAGCGAGTCCGCCGCGGGTGTCTTGTAGGTGTACGCGTGCTCGACTTCCCAGAACTTGTACGACCCGTCCGCCACCTTCGCCGGATCCGGTACGACGCTGTCGATCGAGGCGACCGTGATCTCCGGGTACTTCCGCGCGCTGCCGAGCTCGGCGTACCCGATCGCGCCGTCGATCTCGTTCACCCGGGTCAGCAGCTCCTCCGTCGTACCGACCTCGCAGCGGTGGTGTTTGGCGACCGGGTCGTCGCGCCGGCAGTCGTCGGAGGAGATGCCGAGCTCCTGGTCGCCGGACAGCACCTTGTCCCGGAACACCCGCCTCGAACCCGAGTCCGGCCCGACCCGGCTGACCATCCGGATCGGTAGGTCTCGTCCACCGAGCTGCTTCCAGTTCGTGATCCGGCCGCCGTAGATGTCGCGCAGTTGCGCGCGGGTCAGCCCGGTCACGTCGGACGACCGGTTCACCGCGACTGCGAACACGGCCACCGCGACCGGCTCACCCCACAGGTCGGGCGCGTCTTCCGCCGTACCGTCCGACATCGCGATCAGCCTCTCGGCCGCGCCGGCGTCCTGCGCACCGGTCTCCTCGAGGGTGCGGATACCGCTGCGGCTGCCGTTCGCCGCGATGGTGATGTCGGCGTCGGTGCAGTCGGCCGCGTAGGCGGTCCGCACCTCACGCATGGTCGACTCGACCGCGGTCGACCCGATGATCCGCACCTGCCCGGAGGCGCAGTTGTCCGGCGGCTGCAGTACGTCGACCGTGAACAACGCGACCAGCGCGCCGACCAGCAGCAACGACAGCGCACCGAACATCAGCGAACGACGTCCTGGCCCGCGCGGCCGCGGTTCGTGATAGACCCCACCACCGGTCGATCCGCCGGCCAGATAGCCGGCGTGGGTCACGCCCTTGCCCGTCCCGGACAGCACGAGCAGAAACTTGAAGTGGTCGCCGCGATTGATCGCGATCCGGGGCAGCACCAGCTTGCTGGTGTCGACGTAGTTCGCCGGGACCAGCCGGCGCTGCAGCATCTCCCCGAGCGAGTTCGGGTGCGCCTCGGTGACCTTCAGCCCGACGATCTTGCGGTCCGGAAAGGCGAACGAGACCTTCTCGTGCATGTCCTGCGGATCGATGTCCATCCCGCCGGCGTTGTCCAGCCGGAGCAGCACGATGCTCGGGTTCTCCACCACGGCGCCTTGGTGACGCACCTCGACGTCGACCATCCGCTGCGTCTTGTCCGCACTCGGATAGACCCCCATCGGGGCATCCACCTGGACCCGGTAGACGAGTCGTTTGCGGCGCAGGATGTACCGGTCGATCAGCCAGGCGACGACCGAAGCGATCAGAGCGATGGCGGCGATGATCGTTTCGAGGTTGATATCGCCCAGACCAGAGAAATCCACTGTCCCCTCCTGCGAAAACGCTATCCAGGCCCGGTGAACGAGTGCTTACCGTGCGATGACGTGCGGGGTGTGGGCTTGGCCGGGTCCGGTCGTTCTGCGAGATTGGTCGGCATGGCTGAACAGGTTGACGTGGTCGTGATCGGACTCGGTGTGGGCGGCGAGGAGACGGCGGGGCGGCTGGCGGAAGCCGGGCTGAACGTGGTCGGCTTGGACCCACGGCTGGTCGGCGGTGAGTGCCCTTACTGGGGCTGTGTCCCGAGCAAGATGATGATCCGGGCCGCCAACCTGATCGCCGAGACCCGCCGGGTCGACGGCATGGCCGGTACGGCGACCGTGCAGCCGGACTGGGCACCGGTCGCCAAGCGCATCCGCGAGGAGGCGACCGACAGCTGGAACGACCAGGTCGCGGTCGACCGCCTGGTGAAGAAGGGCGTCACGTTCCTGCGCGAGCGCGGCACCATCACCGGTCCGCGCACGGTCAAGGCCGGCGACCGGGAGTTCGAGGCGTCCCGCGGCATCGTGCTCGCGACCGGCACCGTCGCGGTGATCCCACCGATCGACGGTCTGGCCGGCACGCCGTACTGGACAAACCACGAGGCGATCGAGGCGGACACGCTGCCGGCCTCGATCCTCGTGCTCGGCGGTGGCGCGATCGGCCTCGAGCTCACCCAGGTGTTCGCCCGGTTCGGCGTCGACGTGACGGTCATCGAGGGCGCCGGCCAGGTGTTGTCGATGGAGGAACCCGAGTCAGGCCAGCTGGCCCGTGAGGCGCTCGAGCGCGACGGCGTCACCTTCCACACCGGCGTCCACGCCCAGAAGGTCGGGTACGACGGCAGCACCTTCACCGTCGCGCTCGAGGACGGCAGCACGGTCACTGGCGAGAAGTTGCTGGTGGCAACGGGCCGCCGGGTGGACGTGAAGGCGCTCGGCCTCGACCAGGTCGGCATCGACCCCGGCGTCCGGCGGATCGAGGTGGACGAGCACGTCCGGGCCGCGGACGGAGTCTGGGCGGTCGGCGACGTGACCGGCGTCGGCGCGTTCACGCACAACGCGATGTACCAGGCGAACGTCGCGGTGTTCGACATCCTCGGCAGCGAGGGCGCACCGGTGGCGAGCTACCACGCGATGCCGCGGGTGACCTTCACCGACCCGGAGATCGGTGCGGTCGGGATGACCGAGAAGCAGGCGCGGGAGGCCGGCCTCGACGTGAAGATCGGCTCCAGCCAGATCCCGTCGTCGACCCGCGGCTGGATCCACAAGGCGGGGAACGAGGGCTTCATCAAACTGGTGGTCGACAACGAGCGCGGCGTACTGGTCGGCGCGACCAGCGCCGGCCCGACCGGCGGCGAGGTGCTCGGTGCGCTCGCGGTCGCCGTCCACGCGGCCGTTCCCGTTCACACTCTGCAACAGCTCATTTACGCGTACCCGACATTCCACCGTGCGATCGGGGATGCGCTCAAGCAATTGTGAGATCCCTTGTTGCGATCCGGTCGCAACAAGCTCAAGAATGTGCTCGTGCATGTTCCTGATGGCTTCTTCGACGCACCGACGTCCGTCGCGACCGGCCTGATCGCGGCCGGCGCGGTCGGGGTCAGTCTGCAGCGGGCGAACCGGGAGATCCGCGAGACGGGTCCGGCGCTGGCCGGCCTGACCGCGGCGTTCGTGTTCGCGGTACAGATGGTGAACTTCCCGGTCGGCGCGGGGACCAGCGGGCACCTGCTCGGTGGCGCGCTGGCCGCGGCCCTTGTCGGGCCGTGGACCGCCGTGCTGGTGATGTCGACCGTGCTGCTGGTCCAGGGGTTGCTGTTCGCCGACGGCGGCCTGACCGCGCTCGGCACGAACATCACGCTGATGGGCGTCATCACTGTGCTGGTCGGCTACGTCCTGACCCGTGCGCTCCTGCAGGTGCTGCCGCGGAAGGTGGGCAGCGTCGTACCGGCGGCCATTGTCGGCGCGTTGGTGTCGGTGCCGGTCGCCGCGCTCGCCTTCACCGGGCTGTACGCGATCGGCGGAGCGGTGGACATCCCACTCGGGAAGCTCGCGACCGCGATGGTCGGCTGGCACATCCTGGTCGGCATCGGTGAGGCGGTCATCACGGCCGCCGTCCTGAGCGCGGTCGTCGCGACCCGGCCCGATCTGGTGTACGCCGCTCGCCACCTGCAGCGGGACCTGGTCCTGGTCGATGCCGACGGCAACACCTCGACCGTGTCGCCGGACAAACCGATCGCATCCAAGCCGACCGGCCGGACGCTCGGCGTCGGGATCGCGGTCACCTTCCTGGTCGCCGGCGGCCTCAGCCTGTTCGCGAGCGCGCATCCGGACGGTCTCGAGTTCGTCGGCGCCACCCTCGGCTTCGAGGGCGCGGCCAAGGACTCCGCGGTCGCGGGCAGCCCGCTCGCCGACTACGGCGTCAGCGGGATCGGCAACGCCGAGGTCTCCGGTGCGCTGGCCGGCATCATCGGCGTACTGGTCACCATCGTCGTCGGGCTGGCGATCGCCAAGCTGGCCTCGCTGCGCGCAAACAGGGCTTCATGAGTGGTGACGGTCTTCTCGTAGCGGTGGACAGCCGGGTTCACCGCATCCCGGCGCAGGTGAAGATCGTCGCGCTGTTCGTCTTCGTCCTCGCCGTCGTGTCCACGCCCGCATCGGCCTTCTGGGCGTTCGGCCTGTACGCCGCGATGCTCGTGGCCGCTGTGGTGGTCGCGAAGTTGCCGGCGCTGGTGGTGTCGCGGCGGCTGACGGTGGAGACGCCGTTCATCGTGTTCGCGCTACTGCTGCCGTTCGTGGCGACCGGGCCGCGGGTCGACGTACTCGGACTGGAGTTGTCGCAGTCCGGCGTACTCGGGGCGTGGAATGTGCTGGCGAAGGGCACGCTCGGCGTGATCGCGGCGATCCTGTTGTCGGCGACGACCGGGCCGCGGGACCTGCTGTCCGGGCTCGAACGACTCCGGCTGCCGTCGACGCTGGTAGCGATCCTGTCGTTCATGGTCCGGTACATGAGCGTGGTGTCCGACGATCTGCACCGGATGCGGATCGCGCGTGAGTCGCGCGGGTACAACGGCGGCCGTGCTGGTCATCTGAAGGCGGTGGCCGGGGGAGTGGGCGCGCTGTTTGTGCGCAGTTTCGAGCGGGGCGAGCGAGTGCATCTGGCGATGCGGTCGCGCGGCTACACCGGCCGGATGCCGTTGCTGAGCGCGTCCGGTGCGACGTCTGCGCAGTGGCTTCAGGGGCTGGCGATCTCCCTGACCGCGGTGGTCATCGCGGTCACCGTTAGGGTGATCGGCTTGTGAGCGGTCCTGCGATCCACGTCGAGCGTCTCGTCTTCGCCTACCCGGACGGCCGTCAAGCGTTGTTCGGTGTCGACTTCACTGTCCAGCGCGGTGAGCGGGTCGCCCTGCTGGGCCCGAACGGCGCCGGCAAGACCACGCTCGTGCTCCACCTGAACGGGATCCTCGGCTCGGTGGCCGGCGGGACGGGGAGCGGCCGGATCCAGATCGGCGGGACGGGCCTGCATCGCGAGCACCTTCCTGAGGTACGGCGGAAGGTCGGACTGGTGTTCCAGGACCCGGACGACCAGTTGTTCATGCCGACCGTGCGGGACGACGTGGCCTTCGGACCGGCGAACCTCGGTCTGCGCGGGTCCGAGCTGGACGATCGGGTGCACGAAGCGCTGGTGCAGGTCGGGATGCAGGATCACGCGGACCTGGCGCCGCATCACCTCTCGTTCGGTCAACGGCGGCGAGTGGCGGTGGCGACGGTTCTGGCGATGCGACCCGAGGTGCTGGTGCTGGACGAGCCGTCGAGCAACCTCGACCCGGCCGCGCGGCGAGAGCTCGCGGACATCCTGGCCGATCTCGACGTGACCCTGCTGATGATCACGCACGACCTGCCGTACGCCTTGCAGTTGTGTGAGCGCAGCCTGCTGATGGACGACGGCCGGATCGTTGCCGACGGCAATACCCGCGACCTGCTCGGCGACGCGGACCTGATGGCGGCCCACCGGTTGGAACTGCCGTACGGCTTCGACCCCCTCTCGGTCCCCGGGCCGGAACGCTGATCAGGAAGTCGGGCCGGCCTCCTCGGCGGCTGCCCCGGCAGCGACCATCTCGGGCGGTGTCTCGAACGCCGACCTGAGTCGGCCGCGGGATGCGGTCAGGTGGGCGTGCATGGCGGCGTCCGCCGCCTCGGCGTCGCGTCGCCGGATCGCGGTGACGAGCAGATCGTGCTCGTCGAGCGCCTTCTCGGCGACCCGGGAGTCGCGCAGCAATCGGAACAGCTGGAGATGGCAATGCAGCTTGGCGAAGATCTCCGCGAAGTAGCTGTTCCCGGTGGCACCGATGATGGCCTGGTGGAACTCGGCGTCCTTGCGCGCGAAGGCGCCGTACGACATCGTGCCGGCCTGGTAGCGGGCCCGCATCTCGGCGGCGATGCCGGCGATCCGCTCGATCTCGACGCGCTGGTGCCGGCCGGCCGCAAGCCCTGAGCAGTACGGCTCGATCAGGAACCGCGCCTCGAAGAGATCCTCGAACCGCTCCGGGGTCAGTTTGGGGCTCGCGGAATATCCGATCAGATGTGTCTTGGTCACCAGATCCTCGGCCTCGAGCCGGTTCAACGACTCCCGCACCGGCGTCTGGGAGACGCCGAGCTGACGGCTGATCACATCGACCCGGATCCGCTCACCGGGCTGAATCACGCCGTCCAGCAGCAATGTCTGCAGCTGCTCGTACACGACGTCGCTCATCCGGGCGCGCTCGGGACGCTCGGCACCGCGTTCGCTCATAGGCCTTCCCCGGTCCGGTCGACGGCTCCTTGGTCACAACTGTGAATTCGTATTCACGAACCATTGCAAATCATATCTGATCTGATCTAGCCTGCCAAAAATCGACACGCTCCACCGATCCACCCCTGGGATGGTCGACGTGCACACAGATCTCGCAACAGCTCAGTCCTTGGCCGAACGTCTCCTCGTCACCGCGGGTGTGCCGAGCCCGGCGGCCGCCCAGCAAGCCGAACTGCTCCTGATCGCCGAGGCGAAGGGCATGCCGTCCCACGGCCTGCTCCGGCTGCCGCGGCTACTGCGCAGGATCGCGAACGGCACCGCGAGCCCGACGAACACGGGCAAGCACGAATGGCTCAGCCCGTGCTACCTGTCCGTCGACGGCGAGCAGGGTCTCGGGCCGGTCGTCGCGGTCAGAGCTCTGGAGGCAGTGGTGCAGGCGGCCGAGCGGCACGGCGTCGCGGCCTGCTCGATCACGAACAACAACCACCTCGGCATGCTCGGCTACTACGCGGGTCGGATGGCCGAGCGCGGCCTGGTCTGCCTGGGGATGACGACCAGCGAGGCTCTGGTTCACCCGTGGGGCGGCACCGAGGCAATGCTCGGCACGAACCCTCTGGCGCTCGGCGTCCCCGCGCGGCCACACCCGCTGGTGCTGGACATGGCGACCTCGCAGATCTCGATGGGCAAGGTCCACGACCACGCTCTCCGCGGCGTACCGCTCGAGCCGGGCTGGGCGTTGGATGCCGCCGGCAACCCAACGGTCGACCCGGTGGCGGCCAAGTCCGGATCGATCGCGCCGTTCGGGGGAGCGAAGGGGTACGGGCTCGGGCTGGGTCTGGAGGCCATGGTCACCTTCCTGACCGG
This sequence comes from Kribbella steppae, assembly GCF_004342025.1. Classification (GTDB taxonomy): domain Bacteria; phylum Actinomycetota; class Actinomycetes; order Propionibacteriales; family Kribbellaceae; genus Kribbella; species Kribbella steppae. Next base: position 423,491 of record NZ_SLWN01000006.1, read on the forward strand.
AGCCGCGTACGGCACGGCCGTCGGCGGAACGCTGGACGACGACCGTCCGAGCAACAAGGGCGACCTGTTCATCCTGCTGAGCGGTGCCCGGTACTCCGCCACCGATTACCTCGACCAGGTCCGCGGCAGCCGGCGGGCCGATCCGGCCACGCCGGTCGCGGTTCCCGGTGACCGCGCCCGGGCTCGCTACCAGCAGTCGGTTGCCAACGGCATCGACATCGCCGACGACCTGTGGCGCGAGCTGACCGCGTTTCAGGGCGTCCAGCCCGAAGCAGCTCTGGCCGAATGACCCGCCCACGACCGGACAAGGACCAGCCACGATGACGATCACCACTGCCTCGTTCGGCGTACAGCGAGCACCTCGCACGGTTGTCTTCGGAGCCGGCCAGCGCTCGGTGCTCGGCAGTCAGGCCGCGGAGTACGGGCGTAAGGCGCTCGTCTGCACGGACCGGCGGCTGGCGGCCTCGGCCGAGTTCGCCGCGCTGATCAGCGACCTCGAGGATCACGGTGCCGAGGTGAGCGTGTGGTCCGACACCGCTGCCGAGTTGCCGGTCGCAGACATCGACGCCTGCTACGGCGCGATGAAGGACGCCGGGATCGAGGTGGTGATCGGGATCGGCGGCGGCAGCTGCCTCGACCTCGGCAAGGCTGTCGCGTTGTTGCTCAGCCATGGCGGCCCGATCGATCGGTACTACGGGGAGAACGCCGTACCTGGACCCGTCCTGCCGATCATCGCCGTACCCACGACCGGTGGGACCGGGTCCGAGGTGACACCGGTGTGCGTGCTCAGCGACAGCCGGCGCGAGCTGAAGGCAGGCATCTCGTCGGCTTACCTGATTCCTTCGGTGGCCATCTGCGATCCAGAACTGACCTACAGCTGTCCGCCCGGATTGACCGCCAGCGCCGGCGCCGACGCGGTGTCGCATCTGGTGGAGTCGTTCACCGCGATCCAGCGGCCGCCCGCGGCGGTGGGCGAAGGCAGGGTCTTCATCGGCAAGAACGTGATCAGCGACTCCTATGCACGCTGGGGTCTCGGGCTACTGGCCCGGGCGCTGCCGACGGCCTTGGAGCATCCGGACGATCGGCAGGCGCGCTCCGACGTGATGCTGGCCGCGAATGCCGGCGGCTATGCGCTGGGAGTGGCTGGGACGGCCGCCGCGCATGCCCTGCAGTACCCGATCGGTGCGCTCACCCATACCGCGCACGGTGTCGGAGTCGGCGTCCTTCTCCCGTACGTGATGCGTTACAACGCACCCGCCCGAGTCCGCGAGTTCGCCGAGATCGCGGACATGCTCGGTGTCGAGGGGTCCGGTGCCGACGAGGTACGCGCGCTGGCGGGAATCGAGGCCGTCGAGGGTCTGCTGGACCGGATCGGCATCCCGCCCACGCTGAAGGAACTCGGCCTGACCGAGGACCAGCTGTCCTACATCGCGGCGATGGGGCTGAAGTCGGCCCGGCTGGTCGACAACAACCCCCGTCCGCTGGACGCCGATGCGCTGTACGAGATCACTCGTGCCGCGTACGCCGGCGATCGAAGCAACCCGTTCTGACCAGGCGTTTGGAGCCCACCAGATGATCTCTCCGCACGATCTGTTCATCGACGGCCAGTGGCGGCCGGGCGCCGACGGCCGGCGTTTCGCAGTCCACGATCCGGCCGACGGGTCCGAGCTGGCCAAGTTCGCGGCGGCCACCGAGGCCGACTGTCTGACGGCCGTGGACGCCGCGGCGGATGCGCTGGCCGGCTGGTCCGCGACCCCACCGAGGCAGCGCTCGGAGATCCTCCGCGACTGCTTCGACATCCTGACCGCGGAACGCGAGCAACTGGCCGCCATCATCGTCGCCGAGAACGGCAAGGCGTACGCCGACGCACTCGGTGAGGCCGCTTATGCCGCCGAGTTCTTCCGCTGGTTCGCCGAGGAGGCGGTCCGCATCGGTGGCGACTTCAGGCTGTCGCCGTCGGGCGACAAGACGATCGTGGTCAGGCGCGATCCGATCGGGGTGTCGGTCCTGATCACGCCGTGGAACTTCCCGGCGGCGATGGCGACCCGCAAGATCGCGCCCGCGCTGGCGGCCGGCTGCTCGGTCGTGCTGAAGCCGGCCACCCAGACTCCGCTCACCGCCGCCTACATCGTCGAGGTACTCCGCCGGGCCGGTGTTCCGGCGGGGGTGGTGAACCTGGTGACGCCGGTGCCCACCGGTCCGGCGGTGAGCGCGATGCTGCACCATCCCGCCGTACGCAAGCTGTCCTTCACCGGCTCAACCGAGGTCGGCCGCCTGCTGCTGCGGGAGGCCGCCGACCAGGTGGTCAGCTCGTCGATGGAGCTCGGCGGGAACGCGCCATTCGTGGTCCTGCCCGGTGCCGACCTGGACGCCGCCGTCGAGGGCGCGATGGTCGCGAAGATGCGCAACGGCGGGTGTGCGTGTACGGCGGCCAACCGGTTCTACGTGCACGACTCGCTCGTCGAGGAGTTCACCACCCGGATCACCGTGGCGATGAAGGGGCTCACGATGGGTCCGGGCGCCGACCGGTCGAACGATGTCGGCGCCCTGGTGTCGCCGGAGGAACGCGACAAGGTATCCCGGCTCGTCGAGCAGGCGGTGGCCGAGGGCGCCACTGTGGCCCTGGGCGGCGAACCGCCGGCGATCGGTGCCTTCTACCCGCCGACGGTGCTGACCGACGTACGGCACGGCAGCGAGATCAACCGGACCGAGATCTTCGGCCCCGTCACCGCGATCGTCTCCTTCAGCGCGGTCGACGACGCGGTCGCGATGGCCAACGACACCATCTACGGCCTGATCGCCTACTTGTACGGCGATCCCGGCCAGGCATTGGCGGTCGCGCAGCGGATCGACGCAGGCATGGTCGCGGTCAACCGGGGTGTGCTGAGCGATCCCGCGGCTCCGTTCGGGGGCACGAAACAGTCCGGGCTCGGCCGCGAAGGCAGTTCCGAAGGCATCCTCGAGTTCCTCGAGGAGAAGTACATCGGGATCGAGGTGTAACGCATGGCCAACGCCGTACTCCCGACTCTCAAACCCCCGGACGTCGACGGTGGACCGCCGGTCCGCCAACGGCCGAGGGTGAAACCGAAACGGCAGAACCTGGCCGGCTGGCTGTTCGTCGGTCCGGTGATCTTCGGGGTGCTGTTCTTCCAGCTGGCTCCGGTCGCTGCGTCCCTGGTGGTGTCGCTGACCAACTGGTCCGGGTTGAACAAACCCGAGTTCCTCGGCCTGGGCAACTACCGCGAGCTGTTCACCGCCGACGACACGTTCTACTCCTCACTGCGGAACACGGTGATCTTCACCGTCGTCGTGGTTGTGCTGACCATCCTGATCGGGCTCGGCCTGGCGGTCCTGTGCAACCAGAAGGTCAAGGGCATCGGCATCTTCCGGACCCTGTACTACTCGCCCGTGGTGACGAACGTGGTCGCGATCGGCTTCGTCTGGTTCTGGCTCTACGACCCGGACAACGGGTTGTTCAACTCGACGCTGAAGACGATCGGGATCGACGGGCCGGCCTGGTTGTCGGACACCAAGACGGCGCTGATCGCGGTCATCGTGGTCGCGATCTGGCAAGGCGTCGGCTACCCGATGGTGATCCTGCTGGCCGGCCTGCAAAACATCGACCCGTCACTGACCGAGGCAGCCACGGTCGACGGCGCGACGGCCTGGCGGCGGTTCTGGGCAGTGGTCTTCCCGCTGCTGACACCGAGCCTGTTCTTCCTCACCATCACGCAGTTCATCACGTCGTTCCAGGTGTTCGGGATCATCTACGTGATGACGTCGGGCGGACCGAACAACGCCACCTCGGTGTTCATCTTCCACATCTACGAGGCGGCCTTCGGGCACGGCCGGCTGGGCTATGCCTCGGCGATGGGCTGGGTGCTGTTCGTCATCGTCGGTGTAGTCACCGCGATCCAGTGGAAGATGGAGAAGCGGTGGGTACATTATGACAACTGAAACGCTCCGCGTTCCGCTGAACAGGCCGCCAAGGCACCTCCCGCGCCGGATCGTCGTCTTCGCCACCCTGCTGTTCTTCGCGGTGGTGTTCGCGATGCCGCTGCTGTGGATGGTGAGCGCGTCGCTCAAGCCGGAGAACGAGGTCCTGCAGACGCCGCCGACCTTCATTCCGTCGACGTACCAGTGGGTCAACTACTCCCAAGCCGGCGACGGCTTGCTGCCGTTCTTCCTGAACAGCGTGAAGCTCGCCGCGCTGAACGTCGGTTTCCTGTTGCTGTTCGCCTCGCTGGCCGGCTACGGCTTCGCCCGGCTGAACTTCGCCTTCAAGAACCTGGCCTTCGCCCTGTTGTTGTCGACGGCAATGATCCCGAGCATGGTCTATCTCGTTCCGCAGTACATGCTGTTCCGCGAGATGGGCTGGATCGACACCCACTACCCGCTGTGGATCCCGAACGTACTGACACCGGTCTTCGGCACGTTCCTGCTCAGACAGGCGTTCCGCGGCGTACCGATGGAACTGGAGGAGGCGGCCAAGCTCGACGGCGCGTCCACCTTCGGCACCTTCTGGCGGATCATGCTGCCGCAGGTGAAACCGGCGCTGGCGGCGGTCGGCGCGCTCACCTTCATGGGGTCGTGGAACGACCTGTTCGGGCCGCTGATCTTCCTCAACTCGACGCGGTTGCAGACGATGCCGATCGCGCTCGCGCTGTTCAAGGGTGAGTACTTCACCCAGACGAACCTGATGATGGCGGCCGCGACGCTGACGATCCTGCCGCCGCTCCTGCTCTTCCTGCTGGCCCAGAAGTACTTCGTCCAGGGCATCACGATGTCCGGCCTGAAAGGTTGACCATGCGGATCACCCGGATCGAATCGATCATCCTGATCGACAAGTTGCACATCCTGAAAGTCCACACCGACGAGGGTCTGGTGGGCGTCGGCGAAGTCAGCCCGATGAACGCCCACGTCACTCACAGCGTGGTCGAACAGGCGCTCGCCCCGCTGCTGATCGGCGAGGAGGCCACCGACATCGAGCGACTGTGGCGCCGGCTGTACACGAAGCCGTACAAGCTCGGCCCCGGCGGCGCCCAGCTGAACGCGATCGCCGGGATCGACATCGCGCTGTGGGACCTGCTCGGCAAGGCCGCCGGGTTGCCCACCTACAAGCTCCTCGGCGGGAAGTACCGCCAGAGTGCGAAGGTCTACGCGAGCTCGATGGCGCGCGGGATGAGCCCGCAGGAGGAGGCCGAACGCGCGCAGTCCTTCCAGGAGAAGGGCTTCCACGGCTACAAGATCCACTCGTCGACGCCGTGGATGCACGACGACGGCTTCGACCAGACCATCGCGACCGTGACGGCCGTCCGGGAACTGGTCGGGGACGACTTCCCGATCCTGGTCGACGTCAACAACGCGTACTACGAGCACACCGCGATCAAGCTCGCACACGCGCTGGAGGATCTCGGCGTCTGGCACTTCGAGGAGCCGCTGGCCGCGCACGACTATGCGGCGTACGGGCGGCTGGCCGACGCGGTCGACATCCCGATCGCGGTCGGGGAGCAGGAGTACACCAGCTGGCAGTTCCGCGAACTGATCCTGCAGGGCCGGGTCGACATCCTGCAGCCCGACGTCATCAAGTGCGGCGGGATCACGGAGTTCAAGAAGATCGCCGTACTCGCCGACACCTTCACCAAGCCGATCACGGTCCACAACACCCAGCAGACGATCGGTACGTCGGCGCACGCCCACCTCTGGGTCAGCACGCCGTCCTGCGTCTACCCGCAGGAATACAACATCGAGCACAACCCGATCCTCGACGACGTGCCGATCTGGCAGAACCCGCTCGTCCCGGTGGACGGGGAGATCACCCCGTGGGAGCTGCCCGGGCTCGGGATCGAGCTGGACGAGGACGCGATCGCCAAGCTGCGCACCAACTGAAGTCCACCCCTGACAGAAGAGGAACGACCATGACGGCACAACAGATTTCTCGACGGTCGGTGCTCAGAGCCGTCGGCCTGACGACCGGAGCGATCGCGGTCGGCGTACCGCTGTCCGCCTGCGGCGGCAACAGTTCCGGGGGAGGGGGCGGTGGTAACGCGTCCTTTCTGACCTGGGACACCACCAGCGGAACTCCGCTGTACACGGTCGCGGAGAACTGGGCCAAGGGCGCCGGCAAGACGCTCGACATCCAGTCCGTGCCGGGCGACGACTACGACACGAAGCTGCGGACCGTGCTGTCGTCCGGTGCGGCGCCGACGGCGATCCGGATCAACGACGACTACGTCGCCGGGTACTACGCCGAGGGATCCCTGCTCGATCTGCGGCCCTACCTGGAGAAGGACGGCATCAAGCCGGACGAGTACTTCCCGGTCGCCTTCAACTTCCCGAAGCAGTCCGACGGTGCGCACGCGGCCTGGCCGATCATGACGAACCCGGGCGTCATCTACTGCAACGTCGACGCGTTCGCCGAGGCCGGCGTCGAACTGCCGCCGAAGGACTGGGCCGCCAGCGGCTGGACCTGGGACGACTTCCTCGACGCCGCGAAGAAGCTGACCAAACCCAACGGCGAGCGGTGGGGTGCACTGATCTTCCCCGACACCTCGCTGGAGACGGTGTGGCCGGTCAACAACGGCAGCGACGGCATCTACTCCAAGGACGCCACCCGCTTCACCCTGGCCGAGCCGCCGGCGGCCGAGGCGGTCCAGTGGATCGCCGATCTCGCCCTCGTGCACAAGGTGCACCCCGACTTCGCCACCGTCACCGCCGGCCGGCAGACGCCGAACTGGGCGCTGTCCCAGCTCGGGACCGGCAAGGTCGCGATGCTGCTCGCGCTGACCAGCGGCATCCCGTACCTGCGCAAGAACGCGAAGGTGAAGTGGGACATCTTCCCGCCTCCGATGAAGGTCGCTCGCAAGACGGTGAACACGATGACGGTGCTGGCGATCCCGAAGGCCTCGAAGGACCCCGATGCGGCCTGGGACTTCCTCAAGTACTGCGCCGGCGCGGACGCGGCGAAGCTGCTCGCCGAGTCCCGGGGATTCATGCCGGTCAGCAAGAGCTCGTCGGCGCTGTTCGTGCCCGACGACAAGGGCCCGGCCAACCTCGCCCTGGTCACGCTGGCGCTGGACAATGCCGTGAACGAGAACTTCAGCCGTTACATCGAACGCGCCCGGACCATCTACCGCCCGGTGCTCGACGACGTCTGGAGCGGCAAACGGACCGCGGCTGCCGCGCTCGGCAGCGTCAAACAGAAGGTCGAAGACGTACTCGCGGGCAAGGGGTGACGATGAAGATCACCCAGGTCAGCGTCCAGGTGGTGTCGAAACCCAAGGCGCACGCCGTCCGGGACGCGATCCAGCTGCTCGACCGCGACGGGCACACCCGGGTGCGGATCGACACCGACGAGGGCGTGAGCGGCGTCAGCAACACCTACTTCGGCCGGGTGGCGAGCTCGCCGGCGGTGCTGGCGCAGATCGTCACCGAGCAGCTGGCGCCCGCGATCGTCGGCGAGGACCCGACGCTGATCCGCGGGATCCGGCAGAAGCTGCAGACGCTGACCGACTACCAGGGGACGGCCGGGCTGTCGTCGTACGGGATCTCGGCGATCGATCTGGCGTTGTGGGATCTCCTCGGCAAGTCGCTGGACGTGCCGGTCTGGAAGCTGCTCGGCGCGCAGCGAACCGCGATCCCGACGTACGCGATGGTGGGCTGGCTCGAGCTGGACGTCACGGGCCTGGAGGCCGTGTCGGCCAAGGCGATGGAGCAGGGCTTCCGGGGCGTGAAGATGAAGGTGGGGGGCGGTCCGCTCAGTGAGGACGTCCGGCGAATCAAGGCGGTGCGTGCGGTGATCGGACCGGACGCACCGCTGATGGTCGACGCCAACCAGGCCTTCGAGTACTCCGAGGCACTGCGGCGGGGCCGGGTGTACGAGGAGCTCGACTGCAGGTGGTTCGAGGAGCCGTTGCCCGCTGCCGACACCGACGGCCACGTCCGGCTGGCCGAGAAGCTGGACATCCCGATCGCGACCGGCGAGAACCGCTACGGGCAGGCCGCCTTCCGTGACCTGATCGCCCGCGGCGGGGTGGGCGTCGTACAGCCGGATCTGCGGCGGGCCGGTGGGCTCACCGACTGCTTGGAGATCGGGCTGATGGCGGCTGGGTTCGGCGTGCCGTACGCCTCGCACGGGGGAGGCGCACACATCCACGTGCTGGCCGCGCTACCGAACACGATCTATGTGGAGAGTGGACTGCTGCCCGCGGACGGCCGGGTCGAGCTGGCGGACGGCTGCTACCCGTTGCCGCTCGGCCCTGGTCTGTCGTCCTGGAACGACTGACCGGAAACGCGGCCTACCAGGATCGGCAACTGGCGGTGAATTTCTTACCAGACCCTTGTGTGTTACTCGCGAGTCGGCGATCGTGACTTTGAGTACTTCTGTCGCCACCCCTCGCACATGCAAAGGCGGTCCGCCCCATGAAGTCCATCGCCAGTCTGCTGTCCGCCGCGGCCCTTGGCGCCGCGATGCTCCTCAGTCCCGGAATCGCGCAAGCGGCCGCGCCCAACTACGTCGCGCTCGGTGATTCGTACGCCTCGGGTGTCGGCACCCGCAGCTACATCGCCGACAGTGGCTCCTGCCAGCGCTCGACGAAGGCCTACCCGTACATCGACGCCGCCCGGATCGGTGCCGACCTCACCTTCGTCGCCTGCTCCGGTGCCCGGGTCGCCGACGTCACCGCCAACCAGTTGAGCTCGGTGACGGCGTCCGCCAATCTCGTCTCCGTCCAGGTCGGCGGCAACGATGCCGGGTTCTCGTCCGTGATCACCGAGTGCGCCAAGCCGTCCTGGCTCGCTGACTGCACCGCAGCGGTCAACAACGCCCAGTCGATCATCAACAACACGCTGCCCGGCCGGCTGAACGGCCTCTACGGGTCGATCAAGACCAAGGCGCCGTCCGCGCGGGTCGTCGTGGTCGGTTACCCGCGCTTGTTCAACGGCACCGACTGCAACGCGGGCACGTTCTTCAGCCCGACCGAGATGACCCGGCTGAACCAGACCGCCGACCTGCTCAACTCGAAGGTCGCGGCCTCGGCGAGCGCAGCCGGCTTCACCTTCGTCAACCCGACCTCGGTCTTCATCGGCCACGCCGTCTGCGGCAGCCCGGAGTGGATCAACGGCCTCTCCAACCCGGTCAGCGAGTCCTACCACCCCAACGTCACCGGCCAGACCGCCTACGCCAACCTGGTCGACGACGCGCTGGCCTGACGGACGCGCGTTTGGCTGGCTGACCATCCACGTTGTGGGTTTGCCACCCTGATTCAGGGTGGCAAACCCATCACCGCGTGGGTCAGCCAGCCAAATGGGGTGGGGTTTGGGGCTGCGCGAAGTGTCGGTTCGTGGTGTCATGCTGGGGTGGTGCAGAGGTCTGGTGACTGGCTGTTAGCGGTTCGGTTCCAGGCGAACTGTTTGGCGCGTCCGGTGGACGAGGCCGGCCCCGGAGGGGTGGCCGACGTCGTGTGCCGGACGGGGGGACTGCAGGCGCAGAGCTGGCGCGGCGCCGCGTACGCCGTCCGCGCCCGCTCCACCGCGACCACCTTCGCCGACGTGTCCCGTGCTCAGGAGATCGACCGGTCAGTCGTCCGCGGCTGGTTCATGCGCGGCACCCTCCAACTCGTCGCGACCGAACACGCCGGGCCGTTGCTCGGACTGCTCGGCCCAAAACTCATCAAGGATTCCGAGCGCCGGTACGGCGAACTGGGCCTGACCGAGGCGATTCGGTCCGAAGCGGCCGACCTGATCGAAGAGCAGTTGCTCGCCAACGGACCGACGAGTCGCTCGGGCTTGGCCGACGTACTGGTGAAAGCCGGGCTCATCGCCGAGCCGAAGGGGCAGCAGGTGTACGCCCTCATCCGCCACACCGGGTTGCTCGGGCGGCTGTGTTACGGACCGGGCTATGACAAGAACGAGTCGTGGGTCGCCGTCCGCGACTGGCTCGGCAAGCCGCTAGCCCTCGACGGCTCGCTCGAGGACCTGGCGGGGCGCTACCTGACGGCGTACGGCCCGGCGACAGCGCGAGACTTCGCGACCTGGTCGGGCCTGGCGGTGCCGGTCGCGCGCAAGGGATTGCAGGCCGCCGCGACGATGTCGTTCGACGTCGATGGAGTCGAGTTCTCGGCAGTCGAGGACCTGCCGGGTTGCGCGGACCTGCGACTGCTGGGGGAGTTCGACCCGTACCTACTCGGGTACGACGACCGGCGGCACGCGCTGGCCGACGAGTACCGCAAACACATCCACCCTGGTGGCGGCATGTTGCGCCCGGCGGTGGTCGCGGGAGGCCGGGTTGTCGGGTCCTGGAAGCACTCCGACCGGTCGTACGAGCTCTTCGGCGACCACGCGCCGGATCCCGACAAGCTGGCGGCGGAACTCGAGGACGTGGCACGCTTCCGCGGTTGATCGTATATGCCTCATCCGGTATATATGGGCTCATGACCGAGACCCTGAACACGGAGAACGGCCGGACCGTCCTGCGGATGCAGCGCGAACTGCGGCATCCGGTGGAGAAGGTCTGGCGGGCGATCACCGAACCGGGCCAGTTGGCGGGGTGGTTCCCGGCTGCGGTCGAGTTGGACCTGCGGCTGGACGGGCCGATCACGTTCACCTTCGAGGAGGACCCCGGCGCGCCGATCGACGAGCAGAGCCGTGGCGTGATCCGCGCGTACGAACCGCCGCGGCTGATCGAGTACACCTGGGGCGACGAGGTGCTGCGGTGGGAGCTGGTCCCGTCGGCCGACGGGTGCACGTTGCACCTGACGGCGACGCACGACGACCGGCCAGGGTCGGCGAGCTTCACCAGCGGCTGGATCATGTGCTTCGACGCGATGGAGAAGGTGCTCGGCGGATCGGCGGTGCCGGCGAAGGACTACGCCGTACTGCACGAGCACTTCGTCAAGGTGTACGGCCTGGACCGGGGCGTCGTGCTCGACGACGGTGGTGTCCGGTTCGAGCGGCAACTCGTCCGGCCGAAGGAGTTCGTCTGGCAACTCCTGGCCGGCGCGGCGACCGGGTCCGTCGGAAGCCTGCCGCCGGCCGGGTTCGTTGCCAAGGGCATCGACGCTGGTCCGGTCACCGACATCGCCGAGCCGGAGCGGCTGACCTACACCTGGTCGCAGGGGGAGGTCACCTGGACCTTCCGGGACGGGAACGGCGGAGCCCGCCTGGTACTTGCCCAGACCGGCCCCGCCGCCGACTACCTCGATGCATGGCATGACCTGATCGAGTCGCTGGCCGCCGAGTTAGTTACCGGAGACGTACAGCCGTAGGTGTTCCGCGGTCAGGGTCGGGCTGCTCTCGACCAGGTCGGCGGGTGTGCCGGTGAACACGACCTGCCCGCCGTCGTGGCCGGCGCCCGGCCCGACGTCGATCAGCCAGTCGGCGTGGGCCATGACGGCTTGGTGGTGCTCGATGACGATGACGGTGTTGCCGTCGTCGACGAGGGTGTCGAGCATCGCCAGCAGTTGGTCCACGTCGGCCAGGTGCAGACCGGTGGTGGGCTCGTCGAGGATGTAGACGGATCCGGTCTTGCCCATGTTGATCGCCAGCTTCAGCCGCTGACGCTCGCCGCCGGACAACGTGGTGAGCGGCTGCCCGAGACCGATGTACCCGAGGCCGACCGTCGACAACCGGTCGAGGATGCTCCGGGCCGGGCCGCGAGCGAAGAAGTCACGCGCCTCCGTCACGGTCATCCGGAGAACCTCGCTGATGTTCTTGCCCCGCAGTTTGTAGGCCAGGACCTCGGGCGTGAACCGCGCACCGTTGCAGTCGTCGCAGACCGACGCGACCTCGGCCATCATGGCCAGATCGGTGTAGACCAGACCGATGCCCTTGCACGTCTTGCAGGCACCCACCGAGTTGGCACTGAACAGCCCCGGCTTCACCTTGTTCGCCTTCGCGAACTCGGCCCGGATCGGATCGAGCAGACCGGTGTACGTCGCCGGATTGCTCCGCCTGGACCCACGGATCGGCTCCTGGCCGGCGATGATCACGCCATCCCGCCCGGCCAGCGATCCATGGATCAGTGAGCTCTTCCCGGATCCCGCAACGCCGGTGACGACGGTCAGCACTCCGAGCGGGATGTCGACGCTGACGTTCCGCAGGTTGTGCAGGGTCGCACCCTCGATGGACAACTTGCCGGTCGGACGCCGTACGTCGTCCCGCACGGTGACCCGGTGGTCCAGGTACCGCCCGGTCAAGGTGCCCGACTTCTTCAACTCGTCGAGATTGCCGGCGAAACAAAGCCGTCCACCGGCCAGGCCGGCCCCCGGGCCGAGGTCGACGATGTGATCGGCGATCCGGATCGTCTCCGGCTTGTGCTCGACCACCAGCACGGTGTTGCCCTTGTCCCGCAATTGCAGCAGCAGGTCGTTCATCCGCTGGATGTCGTGCGGGTGCAGCCCGACGGTCGGCTCGTCGAACACATAGGTGACATCGGCGAGGCTCGACCCGAGATGCCGGACCAGCTTCACCCGCTGTGCCTCACCGCCCGACAACGTCGACGACTCGCGATCGAGACTCAGGTACCCGAGCCCGATCGTGACCATCGAGTCCAGGCTCTCCCGCAGTCCTTCGATCATCGGCCCGACGGCCGGGTGGTTGATCGTGGCAACGAACTTGGCGAGGTCGCTGATCTGCATCGCCGAGCACTCGGCGATCGTCCAGCCGTCGACAGTGACCGAGCGGGCCGCCTCGTTCAGCCGGGCGCCGCCGCAGGCCGCACAGGTCGTCTGCCGGATGGCCCGGTCGGCGAACGCGCGCAGGTGGCTCTGCATCGACTCGCGATCCTTGCCCAGAAAGCCGCGCTTGAGCTTCGAGACGAGACCCTCGAAGGTCAGATTGCTCTTGCCGAGCCGGATCTTGGTGGGCTCCTGGTAGAGGAACTGCTCCCAGCTCTCGGCCGGATAGTCCTTGAGTGGCAGATCCGGATCGAACAGACCCGTCGTCGCCATCAGCTGCCAGTGCCAGCTGTCGACCGCGTAGCCGGGCGCCTTGATCGCGCCCTGGTTGAGGCTCTTCTCCCGATCGACCAGCTCGTCCACTTCGAACTCGGTGGTCCGGCCGAGCCCTTCGCAGACAGGGCACATCCCGTCGGCAAGGTTGAAGCTGAACGCTCCGGGCCCGCCGACGTACGGCGTCCCGGCCCGGCTGAACAGGACGCGCAGCATGGTGTGGGCATCGGTCGCCGTACCGACCGTGGAGCGGGAGTTGGCGCCGATCCGCTCCTGGTCGACGATGATCGCGGCGGACAGGTTGCGCAGCGAGTCGACGTCGGGCCGGCTGCGGCTGGGCATGAAGTTCTGGATGAAGGCGGTGTAGGTCTCGTTGATCAGCCGCTGTGATTCGGCGGCGATGGTGTCGAAGACGAGGGACGACTTGCCGGAGCCGGAGACTCCGGTGAAGACGGTGAGCCGGCGCTTGGGGATGTCCAGCGAGACACCGCTGAGGTTGTTCTCGCGGGCGCCCCGCACCTGGATGACGTCGTGGCTGTCGGCGGCCGTGTGACCGGCGGAGGCGGTCGATTCGGAAGCAGGCATCCTTCAATTGTGACATTGAACCAGTCGTTGGCACTTGGCGTGCGAGCTACCGCTGAGGACGCTGCGAAAACCTTATACGCCCGACGAAGGTTTGCGAGCAATCTGACCGACCTGGTCGAGCAGATCCTGCAGTTGGCCGGCCAGTTGCTCGCGGTTCGCGGGCGGGATGGAGGCGACGAGTTCGGACTCGCGGGTGAGCACCTGGTCGACGGTTCGCTCGATCAGGTCGTGGCCGGCCTCGGTGAGCGTGACGAGCACGGCTCGCGTGCCGTCATCCGCGGTACGACGGGTGACCAGTCCGGCGTCCTCGGCGCGGGCGACCCGCTGCGAGATCGCTCCGGCGGTGACGAGGGTACGGCGGCTCAACTCGCGCGTACTCACCTCGTACGGCGATCCGGCCCGGCGCAGCACGCTGAGCAGATCGAGAGTCGCGGGGTCGACCCCGAGATCGGCGAGCAGCCGGCGGCGGTCGTCGGCGAACAGTTTCGCCAGTCGCCACAGGGGAGTGACGATCTCGATCGAGTCGGTCGGCGTACCGGGTCGCTCCCGCTCCCAGGCGCGGGCGATCTCCGCGGCGGGGTAGGGGCTCGGCCCGTCGAAGGGGTAGCCGTCGCGTTGGGAAGCCATGGTCACCATGCTACGTTTAGGCCTAAACATTTAGACCTAAACGTGAGGAGTGCCGTGACCCGGACCATCGTGGTGACCGGAGGAGCGACCGGAATCGGGCGGGCGACCGCCGAGCGGTTCCGCGCGGACGGCGACGACGTGGTGATCACCGGTCGTCGCGAAGACGTACTGGCGAAAACGGCTGCCGACCTCGGAGCCAGGGGAGTGGTGTGCGATGCGACCGACCCCGCACAGGTCCAGCGCCTGCTCGACGAGTTGCCGGAGCAGGTCGACGTACTGGTGAACAACGCTGGTGGCAACACCGACTTCGGTCGTGAGCAGGGCGGACTCGCGCAATTGAAGGCGAATTGGCTGGCCAACCTCGACGCCAACCTGCTGTCGGCCGTCCTCACCACCACCGCGCTCGAGTCGCGATTGACGACCGCCGTCGTCCACATCGGCTCGATCGCGGGCGCTCGTGGGGCCGGATCGTACGGTGCGGCCAAGGCTGCGCTGACGACCTGGAATCTCGATGTCGCGGCCGAACTCGGACCGCGCGGCATCACCTCGAACGTGGTCGCGCCCGGTTTCACCGCGGACACCGAGTACTTCCAGGGGCGGCTGACCGGCGAACGGCGCGCGCGGTTGCTTGAGGCAACGATGACGAAACGCGAGGGCACCGTGACCGACATCGCCGAGACGATTCACTTCCTCGCCTCGGCCGGCGGCCGGCACCTCACCGGCCAGGTGCTGCACGTGAACGGCGGGGCCCTCACAACGCGCTGAATTCATGACAACGTAGGCAAGTGTGACAATGGCCGCATGCGTGCCACCGTCAAAGACGTCGCCAAGCTGGCCGGGGTGTCTCCGAAGACGGTGTCGAACGTCATCAACGGTGTCGTTTTCGTCCGTCCGGAGACCAAGGCCCGGGTCGAGCAGGCCCTGAACGAGCTGGACTACGTGCCGAACATGAGCGCCCGCGGGCTGCGCAACGGCCGGTCCGGGATGATCGCGCTCGCCCTGCCCGACCTGCTCCGGCCGTACTCCGCCGAGATCACCTACCTCGTCGTCGAGTTGGCGCACGAGCGTGGCTGGGGTGTGCAGATCGAGCAGACCGCGGCCGAGCCGAACCGCGAGTTCGAACTGCTGTCCAAGGGCCGTGCGCACCTCGTCGACGGACTGATCCTCAACCCGGTGAACCTGGACGACAGTGCGGTGATGACGGCCGGTCCGCTGCCGCCCGTCGTCCTGATCGGTGATGTCGACCAGGATCTGGTCAGCCAGGTCGCGATCGACAACGTCGCGGCGGCACGGGACATGACGAACCACCTGCTGGCACAGGGCTGCCGGCGGATCGCAGCCGTGGGTACGCCGGAAATCCCTCGCGGATCGAGTGGTGCCGGTGTTCTCGGGGGCACTGCGGACGCACCTGGAACGGCGGCGTCCAGGCTGCGCACGGCGGGCTATCGGCAGGCGCTCGAGGCGGCCGGCGTACCGCATGATCCGGCGCTCGAGATCAACCTGGACCGGTGGCAGCCTGAAGGCGCGGCGACCGTGGTCGGGAAGTACCTGACCGAGCACGAGTTGCCGGATGCGTTCTTCTGCTTCACCGACACGGTGGCGTCCGGCACGCTGGCGGCGTTGTGGACGGCGGGGATCGGCGTGCCGGAGCAGACGCTGGTGGCCGGGTTCGACAACATCCTCGAGAGCCAGTTCATGATCCCGCCGCTGACGACGGTCGATTTCGACCGGCGCGAGTTCGTCCGGTCGGCGCTGGATCTGCTCGCCGAGCGGATGGCCGACCGGGACGCGGCGCCGCGCCGGGTGATGATCCCGCACCGCCTCGTCGAGCGCGCCAGCACCGCACGCTAACCGACAACTTTCCTCAAAAAACTACATTGCGGAGTCTTGTCGCCACGTTCTAACGATGTAATGATCGGTCCCGCCCTTCCAAGGAGACCGAATGACAGGACAAATCTCCCGGCGCCGTCTGCTCTCCGGAGCGGCCGCGCTGGCCGGTGGCGGGATGCTCCTCGGCTGTGCGCCGAGCGCCTCCCGATCAGCCGCCGACCTCAGCTACTGGCACCTGATGACCGGCGGTGACGGCATCGTGATGGCGGGCCTGGTGGACGCCGTGAACGGCCAGAACCTGGGATTCTCCGCTACTCAGACCGTGCTCGCCTGGGGGCCGCCGTACTACACCAAACTGGCGATGGCCTCAGCCGGCGGACGCGCTCCGGACCTGGCGATCATGCACGCGTCCCGGATCGCCGGCTACGCACCCGGCGGCCTGCTGGAGCCGTGGGACCTCGACCTGCTTGCCGAGGTCGGGATCCGCGAGAGCGACTTCCCGCCGCTGGTCTGGCAGAAGGGCTTGTACGACGGGAAGGTCTACTCGATCGCGCTCGACACCCACCCGTTCGTCCTCTACTACAACACCGACCACGCGACGAAGGCCGGTGTGACGGACGCGCTGCAGACGATGAAGAGCCCGGAGGAGTTCACCGAGGTCGCGTCCAAGCTGCAGAAGGTGACCGGCAAGCACGGCCTTTCCTACGGCTACCTGGGCGACGGCTCACAGATGTGGCGGCTGTTCTACACGCTCTACCGGCAGATGGGCGCCGATATGTTGCTGGTGCCGGGTCAGCCGGCGCAGGTGGACGAGGCCGCGGCGGTGAAGACGCTCACCTTCGTCCGCTCCCTGCTCGACGACACCATCGCGACCCGCAGCGGCGACGGCGGTACGGCGACCAGCGAGTTCCTGCACGGTGAGAGCGGCATGTTCTTCGGCGGTGTGTGGGAGCTGCCGGTGCTGAAGGACGCGAAGCTGCCGTTCGACGCCCGCCCGATCCCGACCCTGTTCGGCACCGACGCCGCATACGCCGACTCGCACACGTTCGTGCTGCCACGGCAGTCGAAGGTATCGCCGGAACGCCGCCGGCACGTGTACCAGATGGTCGCGGAGATCCTGAAGCGGTCGGTGAAGTGGGCCGGTGCTGGCCACATCCCGGCGTACCAGCCGGTGGTGCGGGGTGCGGAGTACCAGGAGTTGAAGCCGCAGTCGAACTACGCGGGCATCCCGGCGTACGTGAACTACGACCCGGACGTGTGGTTCGGCGGTGCGGGCAGCGACTTCCACAAGTACTTCGCGGAGAACGTGCAGAACGTGTACCTCGGCAGCGGGGATCCGGCCGCCGGGTTCGAGGGTTTCGTGAAGCGGCTGAACGTGCTGCTCGACCGTCCGCAGCCGGTGTGAGAGGAGAGCCACTGATGTCGACTGCCATCGACAGCCCCACGACCAGTACGCCGGTCGTTGCCGAGGGCCCGGATTCTGGCCGGGCCCGGGCCCGGCGTGGGGAGTCGGCGACCGGATGGGCGTTCGCGGCGCCGTTCGCCGTACTGTTCGTGCTCTTCCTGGTCGTGCCGGCCGTGTACGGCCTCGTCCTGAGTTTCACCGGTCAGACGTTGACCGGGTCGGGTGGGAAGCTGATCGGGTTCGCCAACTACGCCGAGGCTCTGCAGGACCCGGACATGTGGCGTTCGCTGGGCAACACCGTGTGGTTCACGCTGCTCAGCACGATTCCGCTCGTCGTCCTCTCGTTCGCCTTCGCGCTGCTGGTGAACCTCGGGTTGCCGGGACGCTGGCTGTGGCGGTTGTCGTTCTTCCTGCCGTACCTGCTCGCCTCGACCGTCGTGGTGATGTTCTGGAGCTGGATGTACAACCCGAAGCTCGGGCTGGTCAACGGCGTACTGGCCGAGTTCGGGATCGCGCCGGTGGCGTGGTTGCAGGATCCGAACGTGGCGATGATCTCGGTCGTGGTCACCACGCTGTGGTGGACGATCGGGTTCAACTTCCTGCTCTACCTGGCCGCGTTGCAGAACATCCCGGAGCAGCAGTTCGAGGCGGCCGCGATCGACGGCGCCGGGAAGTGGCGGCAGCTGTTCTCGATCGTGATCCCGCAACTGGCGCCGACGACCGCGCTGATCCTGACGCTGCAGATCCTCGCGTCGCTGAAGGTCTTCGACCAGATCTACATGCTGACCAACGGCGGTCCGGCCGGCTCGACCCGGTCGATCGTGCAGTACATCTACGAGTCCGGCTTCACCGGCTACCGGTTCGGCTACTCGTCGGCCATCTCCTACCTGTTCTTCGCGATCATCGTGCTCGTCTCGATCGCGCAGTACAAGCTGATCAACCGCCGGAGCCGGTATTGATGGCCGGGCCTTCGGCGCCGGCGGGTCATGGGGCTTTGCCTCCCGGCCTTCCCTCGTCGCTCCCGTCGCTTCGCTCCCTCCGCTCCTCAGTCCAGGCCGGGAGGCCCCATGACCACATATGTCCTGAGTCGCAACGTTAAACAAGGTCACAAGCCTGGCGAAAATCCCTGGAGCGTGTCCAGAATGGTCGCGCTACTGGTGCTGGCGTTCCTCGCCGCGACCTGGCTGGTGCCGTTCGTGTGGGCCGTGCTGACGTCGCTGAAAAGCGAAGCGGACGCGGGTGCGTCGACGATCAGCCTGAATCCGCCGGACGGATTCAGCTTCGACGCCTACCGGAAAGTCCTGTCGGCCGGCGACATCCCGGCCTGGGCGTGGAACAGCCTGCTCACATCTGTCGCAATCACTTTCATCACGGTGGCGACGTCGGCGCTGGCCGGGTACGCGTTCTCGCGGATCGAGTTCCGCGGCCGGCGCTGGTTGTACGCGGCGATCATCGCGGCCATCATCATCCCGCCGCAGTTGCTGATCGTCCCGCTGTTCCGGCAGATGCTCGCGTTCGACCTGGTCGACACCTACTGGGGCATCATCCTGCCGCAGGCGTTCGCGCCGGCGATGGTGCTGATTCTCAAACGCTTTTTCGACCAGATCCCGGTGGAGTTGGAGGATGCCGCCCGGGTGGACGGCGCGAACCGGCTGCGGGTGTTCTGGTCGATCGTGCTGCCGTTGTCGCGGCCGATCCTCGCAGCGGTGGCGATCTTCGTGTTCATCGGTGCCTGGAACAACTTCCTCTGGCCTTTCATCGTCACCACCGACGCGGACCTGATGACACTGCCGGTCGGTCTGCAGACGGTGAAGAGCGCGTACGGCCTGCAGTACGCGCAGAACATGGCCTCGGCGATCCTGGCCGCATTACCGCTCGTGCTGGTGTTCCTTTTCTTCCAGCGCCAGATCATCAAGGGAATCGCAACCACCGGCTTCGGCGGTCAGTAAGAACGAAGGCGGGGGGTTGGTAGTGGGTTCGGTGGCAGTAAGAACAGGGGTTCGACGGACAGTAAGACCAGTGCTTTAAGTGGGCGCTTACCATCGGAAGTTTCGGCGGACTGTAAAAGCTGGACATCGGTTCCGGTACGCGGGATTCCTGTCACGATCCCTTGAAAACGCCGTCACTCTCAGCAAGGCTCTGCTGATCACTTCCGCGTCGTTTCCGGGTGCGGGAAGGACGGGGGAGTGTGCGACTGCTGCGTCGTACTGCGTCGTGTCACGGTCGTGTCACGGCAGTCGCGCGAATCCGCCACTCGGGGAAACAACGAGAGAAGGGGGAAGTGTGTCAGCGATGACAAGGCTCGCCGAGCAGTGCCGTGATGTGAGGAGTCACGGCAAGGCAGGACTCGGGCGGGCTTCGATCCAACCGGCGGTCTGCACCGGCATCCACGAGGTGAACTCGTCGATCCCGTCGGTGCGGCCGCGACGCGTGGCGGTGCTGGTGTTGAGCAACGGACTGACCACCACGCTGCGACTCGGCGAGGGCGCTCCGGCGCCAGAGCAGGGCGCCACGGTGTTCGTCCAGGGTGGCCGGGGCATGGGTGATCAGCCCGCCTCAGGTGGGGTCATCCTCGCGTCGAGCGACCCTAGTTGAACGCGTAGGGGCCCATTGATGGGCTGAGTCAGTGACTCGCCGGTCTCAGGTGTCAACGCCCAGCTGAGGCCGGCAAGTCCCTGGAGCAGCCCCAGCTCTGTTCCACACCGCTATTCCGGCATCGGATCGGTGAGAGCGCGCACCTCGATCGGGGAGAAGCGCGCTTCCGGCAGTTTGGCCGCCAGCTCGACCGCCCGCTCCAGACTGCAGTCGACCAGGTAGTACCCGGCCAGCACCTCTTTCGCCTCGGTGAACGGCCCGTCGGTCACCGCAGGTACGCCGTCCTTGACCTGGACCACTCGTGCGTTCGCGGTGGTCAGCCCGTCGGACGCGACGTACTCGCCGTTCGCCTTCATCTCCTCGAAAAGCGTTCGATGCGCCTCGTAGACCGCATCCATCCCCTCCGCGCCGAGGGCGTCCCAGGTGTCGGTGTTCCCGTAGATCAAGAGCATGTACTTCATCACTGCCTCCGGTTCCGGTTACCTGGTACGTCGGAACGCCGATGCCGTCCTCGACATCGGCGTTCCTCACGCTACCGAGCTACCAGGTCGCGCCGGCAGGCTCCCGCGTGGTGGTGTTGATCCGGTTGAACAGGTTGGTGAGGCCGATCATCAAGATGATCGCGGCGAGCTGGTTCTCGTCGAAGTGCTCGGCCGCCTCCGCCCAGATCTCGTCCGTCACCGCGTCCGGCCGGTCGGCGATCCGGGTGGCGGCCTCGGTCAGCGCGAGTGCCGCCCGCTCCGCGTCGGTGAACAGGTCGCACTCGCGCCAGGCGACGACCTGGAACAGTCGCTCGTCGCTCTCACCGTTCTTCTGCGCCGCCTTCACTCCGCCGAACACACACGGCCCGCAGCCGTTGATCTGGCTGGCGCGCAAGTGCACGAGCTCGAGCGTTGCGGCCGGCACACCGCCTTGGTGGACAGCCTTGTAGATGTTCTGCACGCCCTTGGTGGCGTCCGGCAACAGCATCGCGGGGTTCTTCATCCGAGCAGTCATGGGAGGTCTCCATCAGGTCTGTGTTGTTGTCTTCACTCCCCTGACGGAGCCTGGCCGGAAGATGTGACACGAGCGGTCAACAGATCTTTCTCGAGTCGTTCCTCCACCGGTACGGCGGGATCGGAGTACTGCCCGGTCAGGCAGATCGGCCCGGTCCACCCGAGTCGTTGCAGCGTGGCGAACACGGCCGACCAGTCGGACATCCCTTCGTCGCCTTGGACGAAGTACGTCTTCCAGCCGCTGTCGGTCTCGATGTACTTCGCGTTCTTGAGGTTGACGATGCCGAGCCGGTCGACGCCGAGCTCGAGCGTCACTGCGGGATCGTCACCGGCGAGTGCGTCGTGGGCCGCGTCCCACACCAGTTTGAAGTGGTCGGGCAGTCCGTCGAGCAGTTGCAGTACGCCGAGCGTCGACGGCACGAACCGCCCGTGATGCGGCTGGATCCCCACCTGTACGTCGTACTGCACAGCAAGGACGGCCGCCTCCTCGAGCAGTCCACGCGTACGCCGTACCGATGCCGCGTAGCCGTCCGGGCCGAGCTCGGCCATGATCCGGATCATCGGCACGCCGGCCTGCGCACAAGCAGCGAAGACACGCTCGGACAGGTCACTCGCGATGCTGATCGGTTCGATGCCTTCGGCCCGTAACTGCTCAGTGAACTTCGGCAGCTCGGCCTCGGCCGTAGCCGTAGTGACGTAGGCGGTGTCGCGGACCGGGATCTCGGCTCCGGTGAAGCCGAGCCCGGCGACCAGTCGGCCGAGCTCGTCACCGGGCAGGCCGGACCAAGGTTTGGTGAAGACGGACCAGAGATAGGTCATGTGTCAGCGGCCTCCAAGACCGCTCATGGTGATGCCTCGGACGAACCAGCGTTGGGTGAGGAAGAAGATGATGATCAGCGGAACGGTGGTGACGGTGGCTGCCATCAGCAACAGGTTCCACTGGGTGCCGTTGGTGTCCTGGAACACCTGCAGCCCGACGGACGCCGTACGGGTCGCGTCGCTGTTGGAGATGATGAGTGGCCAGAGCAGGTTGTTCCACTGACCGATGAACTTGAACACCGCGAGCGTCGCGATCGCCGGCACCGCCAGCGGAACGATGATCCGGATGAATGCCTGCCAGCGGTTGGCGCCGTCGAGGCGGGCCGCTTCCTCGTAGTCGCGCGGGATGCCCAGGAAGAACTGACGGAGCAGGAACACCCCGATCGCCGTGAAGGCGTGCGGCAGGATCATGCCGGGCCAGGTGTCGATGCCGTGCAGCTTCGCGACCAGCACGAACTGTGGGATCAGCGTCACCTGCGACGGGATCATCAAGGTGGCGAGGTAGAGGCCGAACAGCCAGCTCCGGCCGGGGAAGTCCAGCCGGGCGAACGCGTACGCCGCGAGCGCAGCCGTGACCGTCTCCAGCAGGGTCGTGCCGCCCGCGAAGTACACGGTGTTGAGCAGGTACTTCCCGAGCGGCACCAGGTCGAACGCGCGGGTGAGGTTCTCCGGGTGCCAGCTGCTCGGCCAGAACGACGGCTTCGCCGCCATCGACTCGGCGTCGGACTGGAACGCGACCAGCACCATCATGACGACCGGGATCAGGGTGACCGCGGTGACCAGGAAGCACGCGAAGACGATGAGCTTGCGGACGGCAACCTTGTTGGCGACCAGGGGGAGCGCTTCAGTTGTCATAGTGCACCAGCCTCCGCTGCATCAGGAACTGGGCCGCGGTGATCACCACGATGAAAGCGAACAGCACCAGCGACTGCGCCGCCGCATAGCCCTGGTCGTAGTTCTCGAACCCGGTCCGGTAGATGTACATGACGAGCGTCGTGGTGCGCGTACCCGGCCCGCCGTTGGTCATGATGAGCGCCTGGTCGAACACCTGGAACGACCCGATGATCGAGGTCACGATGACGAAGAAGAGCGCCGGCGACAGCATCGGCATCGTCACGTTGCGGAAGCTCTGCCACGCCGAACTGCCGTCCACCCGGGCGGCTTCGTACAGCTGCTGCGGAATCGCCTGCAACCCGGCCAGGAACACCACCATGCCGAACCCGAAGCTCTTCCACACGCTCATCACGACCAGCGCCGGCATCGCCCAGTTGTCCGAGATCAGCCAGGCCGGACCGGTGATCCCGAACACCCCGAGCACGGCGTTCACCAGGCCGTCGTGCGGGATGTAGAGCCAGATCCAGACGAACGCGACCGCCACCGTGATCGTTGCGTACGGCAACAGCAGGAGCGAACGGAAGACCGCGATCCGGTGCAGCCCCTGGTTCAGCAGCAGCGCCAGCAGGAGGCTGACCAGGATCGTCAGCGGCACGCTCAGGAAGGTGAAGTACGCCGTGTTGCCCAGCGCCGACCAGAACGTCGGGTCAGGGCCCAGGCGGGCGAAGTTGCTCAGCCCGGCCCAGGTCGGTGAGCTGAACAGGTTCCAGTCGAGCAGCGAGATCACACCGGCCGCCACGACCGGTCCGGCGGTGAAGGCGAGGAAGCCGATCAGGCTGGGCAGGATGAACAGCCAGGCGGTCATCGACTCACGATTGCGCCAGCGCGGCGTCGGTTTCGAGGCGGGACGTGGCGGTGCCGTGGCGGTCGGCGCGGGAACTGTATCGACTGCCATCGAGATCACCCCTTCCTGGCGGTGGCTTGGCGGATGTTGTCCTGGTGCTGCCGCATCAGTACGTCGAGACGCGGGGTCAGCCCGGCGATCGCGTCGGCGACGGTGACCTGGCCGAGAAACGTCCTGGGCAGGTCCTGGCCGAGCAGTTGCTTGACCTGGTTCCAGTTCGTGGTGACGTCGAACGCGTGACCGCCGGCGATCTTGCCGGCCAGGATCTGCTGGACGATCCCGAGGTTGTCCGGCGGCGGCTGGAACGCGCTGCCCGCACTGAGCCGGGCCGGGTTGTTGCGGCCGGCCTTGGCGTAGATGTCGAGCGCACCGGTGCTGGTCAGCGTCTTCAGCAGCTTCCAGGCCAGGTCGAGATCGGCACCTTCGCGCACCCCCGATGGAATCGCGAAGCTGGAGCCCGACACCCGCGGTGTGCTCCCGACCGCGCCGGCCGGGAACGGGATGACGTCCCAGTCGAACTTGGCCTTGCGGATGTTCACCACCTGCCAGGGTCCGTTCTGCATGAAGGCGACGTTGCCCTGCATGAAGTTCGACGATGAGCTCTCGCTGACGAGGTTCTTGATCGGTGGCGTCACCTTGTCCTTGACGAACAGGTCGATGACGAACTGCAGTGCCTCCATCGCCTCCGGGTCGCCGAGGGTGCTGCGGGTCGCCTGGTCGTTCATCACGTTGCCGCCGGCACAGTAGATCCACGACACCAGGTCGTCGATGGCCGGCGCGCAGGTGAAGCCGTACTGGTCCGGCGGTTTGGTCAGCTCGATCGCGAGATCGCGGAACGTTGCCCACGACATCGGTTCGGTCCGGGACGGCAGGTCGATCCCCGCCTTCTGCAGCAGGGTCTTGTTGTAGTACATCACCGTCGGCGCGACGTCGAAGCCGATCGCGTACGTCTTCTGGTTGAAGCTCGAGATCCGGCGGCTCGGCTGGTAGAAGTCGTCCAGATCGAAGTCGGGATCAGCCTCGATCAGGTCGTCCAACGGCCGATGCGCACCACGAGCGGCGTACGTCGGGATCAGCGTGCCGTTGATCGCCGTCACCAGGCCGGCGGTACCACTGACAAGCTGCAGGTCGAGTTTGGTCGGATACCCGTTGGACGGTGTCAGGGTCGGGACGGACTTCACCTTCAGCTGTTGTTCGACGTACTTGCTGAAGTCCTCCCAGACCTTCTTCTCCGCGGCACTGCTCGACCACATCGCCCAGGTGGCGGCGCCGGCCGGTGGTCCGGACGAGCAGCCGGCGACAGCCGCGCCCAGTCCGGCCAGGCCGGTGAGTTCGAGGAAGCTGCGGCGGGACAGCCTCTGATGCATGGCACTCCTCAGCTGTAGTCAAGGGCGATCGACTCGGCGCGAATCCGCTCCTCGTCGACCTGGACGCCCAACCCGGGGGCGGTGGGGACCGTCGCGACGGCCTTGGTGATGGTCAGCCCCTCGACGTACAGGTCGGAGAGCAACTCCGGCCCGTTCAGCTCGGCGGGCAGGGCGAGGTCGAGCTGGCTGAACACGTGCAGCGCGGCCGCGAAGGCGACACCGCAGTCGGTGAGGCCGCTGGCCAGGATCTCGAGACCGCCGGCCTGAGCGGTCTGGGCGGTTTTCAGGGCGTTGCGCAGGCCGCCGGACTTGCACACTTTGACGACGACCAGGTCGGCGGCATCCAGCCGGATCACGCGGGCCAGATCCTGGGCGGAGAAGCTGCCCTCGTCGATCGCGATCGGCAGGTCGATCAGTCCGCGCAACCGCTGCATCGCGAGGGTGTCGGTGCTCGGCACCGGCTGCTCGACACAGTGGATCGTGCGGATTCCCGCCGTCCGGTCTCTGAGTTGTTTCAGCAGGCTCGGCCGGTAGGACTGGTTCGCGTCCAGCCACAGCGGTTTGTCGCCGGCCACCTCGGCCACGGTCTCGATCGCCGCGGTGTCCGCGTCCAGATCGCCACCGATCTTGACCTTGTACGCCGAATAGTCCGACGACTGCAGCGCATGTTCGCGAACCGACTCCGGATCGCCGACCCCGATCGCGGAGCAGAGCGGGATCTCGTCGTACACCTTGCCGCCGAGCAACGCGTGCACCGGTACGCCGGCCAGCTTGCCGGCCGCATCGTGCATCGCGACGTCCACGGCGGCGCGGGCGAACGGGAAACCGTTCGAGACCGCGGGGCTGAGGCGCTTAGCTGCGCGCTGGTGGAAGAGCTCGACGTCGAACGGGGTGAGTTCGAGCAGGATGGGCGCGAGGTGCCGTTTGATCACCACGGCCATCGTTTCGGCGGTCTCGTAGCTCCAGGTCGGCAGCGCCCGCTGCTCCCCCCAGCCCACCACACCGTCCTCGGTGGTCAGCTTCACGAAGATGACGGCGGTGGCCTGGTCCGGTCGTTCACCGGGCGAGCCGACCGCGCCGCTGCCGAGGACGAACCGGCGCGCGAACGGGACCGCGACCGGGAACACCTCGACCTGACTGATCCGCGACATGAGTTTCGTCCTCCCAGGCCGCTCAGGCTGCGATCGACCAGGCGGCCGGATCGACGAAGCTCGGTCCGCGGGTACCGTCCTCGAGCCACTTCAGTACGTCGGTCAGCACGTAACCGGCGAGCGCGAGGTGACCTTCGGCGGTGTCACCGGCGATGTGCGGGCTGAGCAGGAGGTTCGGCGCTTCCAGGACGGCGGCGTCGAATGTCGGCGGCTCGGGGTCGTAGACGTCGAGAGCGGCGTACAGGCGTCCGTCGAGGACGTGCTCGAGCAAGGCCTGCTGGTCGATCGCCGGGCCGCGGGACGAGTTGACCACGATCGCGTCGTCGGGCAGCTGCTCGATCAGCTTGCGGGTGATCATGCCCTTGGTCTCGGGGACGTTCGGGACGTGGATGCTGACGAAGGTGCTCTGCAGCACGTCTTCGAGGGTGGTGGTGCGGACGCCGAGTTGGTCCGCGCGCTCGGCGGTGAGGTACGGGTCGTAGACGACGAGGTCGCAGCCGAAGGGCTTGAGCAGGGTGATCAGCGCGCGGGCGGTCGAGCTGGCGCCGATGATGCCGACCTTGGCGCCGGCCAGTTCGTGACCGCGGAAGGTGGTCTGCTTCCAGCCACTCTGCCGGATCGCCTGGTCGAAGCGGGGGAGACGACGGGCCAGGGTGAGCATGGCGGCCAGGCAGTACTCGCCGACCGACCAGGCGATCCGTGGTCCGGCGGAGAAGACGGCGACGCCTTGCTCGAGGACGACCGGGTCGATGAGGTTCTTGACCGATCCGGCCGCGTGCGCGACCACGTTGGGACCCTTGCCGTCGGACCACAGTGACTTCGGGAGGTGCGGCGTACCCCAGCTGGTCAGCAGGACATCGGCGCCGGCGACCAGTCCGGGAAGCGCTGCCGGGTCGAGCGCCGGCGGTTTGCCGGGCGACCCCGGGCCGGCGGCGTGCTCGGCCCCAGCCCAGACCACCTCGAAGCGGTCCTCGAGCAGTCGGCGGGTCTGCAGGTCGACCACGTCGTCGGCGCGTTCGGGGGTGAACAGGGCAGCGAGTCTGGGCACCTTGTGGGCTCCTTCGGTAGGGCGTTGCCTCGAAGGTAGGCGCTTTCCGTTATGCAGGTCCAAGCCCGATTTCGTATTGACCGATACCGCAGGGGTATGGGTACGGTGCCGCCTATGGACCTCTCGCTCCAGCAACTCCGTGGTTTCGTCGCCGTCGCCGAGGAGTTGCACTACGGCAAGGCGGCGCAGCGGCTGAACATCACCCAGCCGCCGCTGACTCGCCAGATCCAAGGACTGGAGCGGACGCTGGGGGTGCGGCTGTTCGACCGGACCGGCAGGGGAGTACGGCTGACCGCCGCCGGCGACGTCTTCCTCGAGCACGCCCGGCGGGTGCTCGCCCTGCTCGAGGTGGCTCCGGAGGCGACGCGGCGCGCGGCGGACGGGCAGACCGGGACGCTGCGGATCGCGTTCACCGCGATCGGGGCGTACGCCGTCCTGGCCGACTTCCTCACCATGGTCGGGAAGCGGACGCCGGCGGTCACGTCGGAACTGACCGAACTGGTCAGCCCGGATCAGTTCGAGGCGCTGGCGAACATGGAGATCGACATCGGGTTGGTGCGGCCGCCGATCCCGGCCGGGTTCGAGTCCGTGCTGGTGCATTCCGAGGACCTGGTGCTCGCCGTACCGGCGGATCATCCGCTGGCGGTCGGGGAAGGGCCGGTCGCGTTGGTGGACGTCACCGACGACTACATCGGGTACAGCCCGGAAGGGTCGCAGTACCTGCATGACATCTGCGCGGCGATGATCGGGATGGATCGCTACGCGGTGAGCCAGTTGGCCTCGCAGGTGCCGACGATGCTCGCCTTGGTGCGAGCCGGCCTCGGCTGCGCCTTGATCCCGCGGTCGATCATGGCGATGGGCGTGGAAGGTGTCCGCTACCGCGAACTGGACGCAGCCGACGCCCATTCGGTCACGCTCCACGCCTGCTGGAGCCCCGACAGCCCCAACCCTGCCCTGCAACGCCTGGTGGAGTCGCTCCGGGAGAACCCACATCTCGACACGTGAGTTGACCTAGAGCGCGCTCTAGTTCGTAGGCTCCGAGGCATGACTGGACAGCACAAGATCGGGTCGGCGTTCGGGCACGACAGTACGGCGGATGACGTGCTGCGGGGGCTCGACCTGAGCGGGAAGCTCGCGGTCGTCACCGGTGGGTACTCCGGACTCGGGCTGGAGACCACGCGGGCATTGGCGAAGGCCGGTGCGCAGGTCGTCGTCCCGGCGCGGCGCCCGCAGGTGGCCGAGGAGGCGTTGGCGGGGATCGACGGGGTGTCCGTCGACGCGCTGGATCTCGGGGATCTGGACAGTGTGCGAGCGTTCGCCGATCGGTTCCTCGCCTCGGGGCGGTCAATCGACATCCTGATCGACAACGCGGCGATCATGGCCTGCCCGGAGACGCGGGTCGGGCCGGGGTGGGAGGCACAGTTCGCGACGAATCACCTGGGGCATTTCGCGCTGGTGAACCGGCTGTGGCCGGCTCTGGTCGCCGATGGTGGCGCGCGGGTGGTGTCGGTGTCGTCGACCGGGCACCGGCGCTCGGACATCCGCTGGGACGACCTCGAGTTCAGGCTGGGGTACGACAAATGGGAGGCGTACGGGCAGGCGAAGACGGCCAACGTTCTGTTCGCCGTGCAGCTTGATGCCTTGGGCAAGGATTCGGGTGTGCGTGCGTTCGCACTGCACCCGGGTGGCATCCTGACACCGCTGCAGCGCCACCTGGCCCGCGATGAGATGGTCGGTTACGGATGGATCGACGAGGACGGCAACCCGTTGAACCCGGGGTTCAAGACCCCGGAGCAGGGCGCCGCCACTCAGGTGTGGGCCGCGACCTCGCCGCAACTGGACGGGCTCGGCGGGGTGTTCTGCGAGGACTGCGAGATCGCGGAGGTCTCCACCGACGACAACCCGGGCGTCCGGCCGTACGCGATCGACCCCGCGTCCGCGGACCGGCTGTGGACGGTGTCGGCCGAGCTCACCGGTGTGAACGCTTTCGGATAATTGGTCACCCGGGGTGAACGCTTGGGGGTAAGGTTGGCTCAACAACGGACTGAGGAGGTGGGACCGATCACCGATAGGGCAGGTTGGTTGCTCCCGCCTCGAGTAGTCGGCGTCGTCCGCTGACCGCGGGAGCCTCGTAGTCGAAGGGTTTCCGTGTCTGTCTCTTCTGTTCCTTCCTTTGAGCTCTCCCACGTCGTGGGCCGGCTGCGTGCGGCCGGATGCGTCTTCGCCGAGGACGAGGCCGCCCTGATCGCCTCGACCGCCCGCGACGACTCTGAGCTGGCCGCGATGGTCGACCGGCGGGTGGCCGGGTTGCCACTCGAGCACGTGCTCGGCTGGGCGTCGTTCCGCGGCGTGCGGATCGCTGTCGATCCTGGTGTCTTCATCCCACGTCGCCGTACCGAGTTCCTGGTCGAGGAGGCCTTGCGGGTCACCCGACCAGGAGCTGTGGTCGTCGACCTGGGCTGTGGTTCCGGCGCGCTCGGCGCCGCGGTCGCCGCCGAGCGGTCAGTCTGCCTGTACGCCGCCGACATCGAACTGGCCGCGGTCGCTTGTGCGCGGCGCAATCTGGTGCCGTGGCAGGGGTCGGTGTACCAGGGCGACCTGTTCGCTGCTTTGCCGGACGAGCTGTGTGGCCGGATCGACGTACTCCTGGCGAACGTGCCGTACGTGCCGACCAACGAGATCCGGTTGTTGCCTCCGGAGGCTCGTCTCTACGAACCGCATGTCACCCTCGACGGCGGCCCCGACGGCCTGGCTACCTTGCGTCGAGTCGCCGCGGCTGCGCCTGACTGGCTCGCCCCCGGTGGTCACCTGTTCGTCGAAATGAGTGAGCACCAGGCGCCGTTGGCGAGGGCCGTGCTGCGCGAGCACGGCCTCGCCGCCGACATCACCTCCGACGACGAACTCGGCGCAACCGTTGTCCACGGCATCAGACCCGGCGCTGAACGTGCAGCAGGTACTCCCGTCGGTTGAGCGGGTCGTGGTCGGTGCGCGGGCGCTCCGGGATCGGGCCGGTCACCGGCTGGTAGCGCTCGAACGCGGATTCCAGCACGCCTTCACCACGAGTGAGGGCGGGGAGTTGCTGTTCGAGTTGGTAGACGGCGGCCGCCGGGATTTCTCCTTCCAGGGTTGAGGTTTCGGCGGCCAGGGCCGGCACCTGCGGGATGGCGCGGAGCCGGGCGAGGGCGGCCAGTACGGCGCGGGTCGTGTCGGTCGGGATCTCCAATTGGAAGCGGTGCATCGGCTCGTGGACCGTCGTACCGGCCTGCTGGAGCGCGGTGATCAGGACGAGCGGCGTGAGGAAGCGGAAGTCGCCGGCCGTGCTCGACATGCTCTTGTCGAAGACGGCGTGGGCGTGACTCTGCCGTGCCGAGTAGCCCGAGTGCGTCATCACGACGCGTGCGTCCGGGATCTGCCAGCCGTGGACGCCTTGCTCGAGCGTCTCGCGGACGGTCTCCTCGACCGCCTTGATGAACGCGTACGGCATCGACCCGAGCTCGACCTCGAGTTCGAACGTCACCCCGGCGTTCACCGGCGCCGCCTCCACCCGCAGCCCGACCGTGGCCAGGAACGGGTTCTGGTCCTTCTTGTTGAACTCGACCGCCTGCCCGACACCGTCGATCCGCTCGATGCAGATCGTGGTGGTCTCCCGGAACTCGACGTCGATGCCGAACTCGGTCGCCAGTGTCGTCTGGATGACCTCCTTCTGCACCTCGCCGTACAGGGACACGTACGTCTCCTGGCGCAGGTCGTCCTGGCGCAGGTTGATCAGCGGGTCCTGCTCGGCCAACTGGGTGAGCGCGACCTGCAGATTGCCCTTGTCGGACCGCTGGACCGGCGAGATCACCGTCTCCAGCGTCGGCGGCGCGAAGAATCCGCCGGTTGCCGGGGCCGATTCGTGCGTGGTCGAGGTGATCCGGTCGCCGATCTGGATGTCGGCCAAACCCCACAGCTTGCCGATCTGACCGGCTCGTACCTCGGCCGTCGGCGGGGAGCCGAAGACCTCGAGCGCGGTCAGCTTCGCCTCGCCGTTGTGGCCGAATCGCAGCCGTTCGCGGACATGCGCCGTACCGGAGAACATCCTTGCGTAGGCGACCTTCTCGCCGGCCGGGCCGCGCTCGACCTTGAAGACTGAGCCGTCGACCGGGTCGGTCGGAGAGCCTGAGGCGAGGGGGAGGAGGTCCCGGATACCCTCGGTCAGGGCTTCCGTGCCGGCGCCGGTGATCGCGGAGCCGAGGTACACCGGGTGCACGAGCGCCTGCTTCGTCTGTACGGCGAGCTTGCAGCGCAGTGTGTCGTACGTGAGCGCCTTCTCGTCCTCCACGAACGTCGCGAGCAGCTGGTCGTCGTGCTCGGCGAGGACTTCGAGCAGGTCGCCGTACGGATCACTCGGCCCGTACGGTGTGAAGGCCGCATTGCGTGTGCCGAGACCGCTCGCCGAACCCATCGGCACGATCGCGGCCGAGAGCTTGTCCGCGATCGACTTCAGCACCGACTCGTACTGCGCACCGGCGCGGTCGGCCTTGTTGACGAAGATCAGCGTCGGAATCCGGAGTCGCTGCAGCGTCCGCATCAGCACGCGGGTCTGCGCCTGGACGCCCTCGACCGCCGAGATGACCAGGACGGCGCCGTCGAGCACGCTGAGCGCCCGCTCCACCTCGGCGATGAAATCCGGGTGGCCGGGGGTGTCGATCAGGTTGACCGTGACGTCGCCGATCGCGAACGACACGACCGCGGACTTGATGGTGATACCGCGCTGGCGTTCCAGCGCGAGGGAATCGGTCTGGGTGCTGCCGTCGTCGACACTGCCGATCTCGTCGATGACCCCGGCGGCGTAGAGCAGCCGCTCGGTCAGGCTCGTCTTACCGGCGTCGACATGCGCCAGGATCCCTAGGTTCAGCAATTTCACAAAACTTCATGTCCCTTGAACAGGTGTGAGTACGGTCCGCGATTGACATGAAGCGAGGTCGCATCGCTGCACTCCTTTGACTCGGCACCTGCTGTGAACGACACGAGTACAGCAGCCGCGGTGGTGGTCGGCAAACCTTTTAGCTGGGGGCTTCACAGTCGCTTACTCTGACGTGGTGACGCCGCCCCTTCTCGACGCCCGCGCTCTCGCTGCCGCTGTCGTCGGCCCGATCGCTCAGGTGGAATCCGTCCAGGGCTTCGCCGGCAACCAGACCTTCCGCCTGCAGACCGTGTCCGGGGAGACGGTCTACCTGAAATCCGGCGACACGGTCGAGGCCGAGGCCCGCGCCTGTGAGCGGGCCCGATCCGTCGGTGTGCCGGCTCCACAGATCCTGGTTGTCGAGCCGACGTACCTGATCTGTGCCGAGGTCCCTGGCAGCGCGTCCAGTGCCGAAGCGGTCATCACCGAGCTCGGCCGTGGGCTCCGCCGCCTGCACGAGATCCGTGGGGACGACGGCAGTTGGGCCGAGCGGCTGCTGCAGCTGATCGAGCGGCTCGACGTCCTCGCCGGCATCATGCCCGACGACCTCGCCCAGCGCCTCCGCGTGATCATCCCACCCTTCGTCGCCACCGTGGCCGACGTCGAACCGGTGCTGCTGCACTGCGACCTGCACCCTCGCCATCTGTACGCCGTCGGCAACGAACTCACCGGCGTCATCGACTGGGGCGACACCATGTACGGCGACCCACTCTTTGACATAGCCCGCTTCTCGATGTCCGGCGACGTACCAACCAAGGCGCTCCTGGCCGGCTACGGCCTCAGTACGGCGGGTCTCGAGAAGACGCTGTCGATGTACCGAGTCCTGTGGTGCCTGATGGCCTTGCACGCCGAGCACCGCGCCGGCGGCGACTGGTTCGCCGCCCACGTCACCACCATGACCAACGAGCTCACCGCATGAGCCGGTACTGGCTGCAGGCCAGGGTGATGTGGCGCGCCTGCCCCGGCTGGATGCTCGCGGCCGTCATCGTGGTGATTCTCGAGGCAGCTGTCGGGACAGGGCTGATGGTTGCCATCGGCCAATTCATCGCCGCGTTGTCGGGCGACGGGTCGGTCTGGCCGTGGTTCGGAGTCATGGGCGGCCTGATGATCGGCGGTCCGTTGCTGTCGTCGTTGATGGCCTGGTTGACCGCGAGGACGACGGCTGCGACGGCGGCGTACGTGCTGGAATTGCTCGCTGAGACAAGTCTGCGTCCACAGGGTCTCGAACTGCTCGACTCGCCGGGGTTCTCGGGTCGGCTGCAGGCTGTTGTGGAAGCGACCCGCGACTGGACGTTCATGTTCGGGTTGAACAGCACCTGGCAGGTGCTCAGCGCGCGACTCGCTGGTGTGGGGGCGTTCGTCGTACTGCTGACGTGGCGGTGGTGGGTGCCGTTCGTGCTGGCCGGCTCGTTCGTGGTGATGGCGTGGACGTTCACGCGGTGGGTGGACGCCTCGTTCGACCGGGTGATGCAGACGTCGGCCGGGCCTCGGCGCCGGGCGGCGTACCTGCGTGGGCTGTTGACGCAGTCGGCGTGGGCGAAGGAGGTACGGCTGTTCGGGTTGGCGGACTGGTTGCTGGAGCGGTACCGGTTCACGTGGCTGTCCGCGATGGCCGAGCTGTGGACGTCGCGTCAGCGCGGTCTCAGGCCGGTGTACCTCAGTTGTGTGGTGACGGCGGTGGTTATCGCTGGGGTGCTGACACTGCTGGCGGATGACGTGGCCGATCGGCAGGTCGGAGTGGCGGCTGTGGTGACGCTGCTGCAGGCTGTGCTGGCGATGGATGCGTTCGGCATCCTCGGGGATGGGCAGCGGGCACTTGGCCAGTACGCCGCGACTGTCGCCGGGCTGGTCGGGCTCCGTCGCGAGGCCGGTCTGCCGTCAACTGATCTCGCACCGCCGCCTGCGTTGACGCCGCGTGAAGCCAACGGTGCCCTGGCAGTGGAGCTGAAGGACGTCACCTTCACCTATCCGACGCGCACCGAGCCGACCTTGTCGCGACTGAGCTTGGAGATCCCGGCCGGTCAGTCGATCGCAGTCGTCGGCGCGAACGGTGCCGGTAAGTCGACGTTGATCAAGCTGCTGTGCGGGCTCTACCGGCCCGACACCGGCACGATCACGGTCGACGGCAACGATCCGGCCGACGAGATCACCGGGAATCCGCGGGTGGCTGCGATCTTCCAGGACTTCGTCCGCTACCACCTTCCGTTGCGTGACAACGTCGGCCTCGGAGCTGTTGCCATCCGCAACGAGCAGCCGCTGCTCGACAAGGCGCTGATGGACGCGGCAGGCGGCGTACTGCTGAAGCGCGTCGGGTGGGAGACGGTCCTCTCGCCTGACTACGACGGTGGCACCGAACTGTCCGGTGGTCAGTGGCAACGAGTCGCGTTGGCTCGCGCGTTGACGGCTGTTGCGGGTGGCGCCGGCGTACTGATCCTGGACGAGCCGACTGCGGCGCTGGATGTGCGGACCGAGGCTGCTCTCTTCGACCGGTTCCTGGACATGACGGCCGGCGTCACGACCATCCTGGTGACGCACCGACTGTCGAGCGTGCGGCACGCCGAGCGCATCGTCGTACTCGATCCGGAGCGAGGGATCGTCGAGGACGGCAGCTACGACGCACTCATGGCCGCGGATGGTCAGTTCGCTGCGTTGTTCCGGTTGCAGGCGGGGCGGTTCCGATGAGGCGCGGCGTGTGGATGGTGCTGACGGCCGCGTTCCGGGTGAGCCCCGGCCTCGCGTTCTCGTGTCTGGCCGAGACCATCGGGCGCCTGCTGCGCGCGGCGACTCCATGGTTCCTCGGGCTGTTCGTGGCCGGCGCGATCGCGGCCGATCGCGGGCAGATGCTGGTCGCGGTCACCGCCCTGGTGGCCGTGTCCGGTGTGCAGAACCTGCTGGGCATCGTCGGCACGAATGCGCGGATCGCGCTGATGGAGCGGGTCGGCTTCGACTTCGACGCCAAGATCGCGGAGTTGATCGCTCGGGTCCCGACGCTCGAGCACCTCGAGTCTCCCGACTATCTCGATCGGACCCAGACCCTGCGGGACGGCCAGGGGACGCTCGGCGGCGCGCTCAACATGCTGCTCAACATCCTGAACAACCTGGCCTTCGCCACCGGCATCCTCGTCGTCGCGGCAACCGCGGACTGGCGGCTACTGATCCTCGCGGCCCTCGGATTTCCGCGGCTGCTGACGGGCCGCTGGACCACTCGCTGGGGTCGCGCGGCCGAGGAAGAGAGCGCCGCGCCCTCGCGGTTGACGCAACACCTGGTCGATCTGGTCACCTCGCCGTACGGAGGAGCCGAGGCACGAGTGTTCGGACTGCGGCAGGAACTGCGCCACCGGGTTCGGGACAGCGCGACCGCCTGGCAACGACCGTTGGTCCGCGGCGCGCGGAAGGGCGCGCTGTTGTCGGCCGGGATCTCCGGCGTCTTCTTCGGTGCCGCGATCGGTGTCCTCGGTTGGATGACGTACGACGCTCTGCGCGGTGCTGTCTCAGTGGCGGCGCTCGTGGTTGCGGTCACCGCGGTGCGCGGGCTGGAGAACGTGAGCGGCATCTTGACGAACGCCGTCCAGGACACCGCCAGGCTGATGCGGAACGTATCGCGCTTCGTGTGGCTGCAGGACTACGTCGTACAGACAGCCGGAGGCGGTACTTCGGAACCGCCGGAACAACTGGAGTCCGGGATCCGGTTGGAGGCGGTCCGGTTTCGTCATCTGGGCTCGGACTCCGACGCGGTGGCTTCGGTGGATCTCGACCTGCCGGCCGGTTCGGTGGTTGCCCTGGTCGGCGAGAACGGCGCCGGGAAGTCGACTCTGGTCAAGCTGCTGACCGGTTTGTATCGCCCGAGCGACGGCCGGATCCTGGTCGACGGCAAGGATCTCGCCGAGTTCGACCCGGCGGCGTGGCGGTCACGGCTGTCGGGCGCATTCCAGGACTTCGCCGACTTCGAACTGATCGCCCGCGAGGCAGTCGGACTCGGCGACCTGGCTGCGGTCGACGACGAGCCCCGTGTGCACCAGGCGCTCCGCGACGCCGCCGCCGAGGACGTCCTGCACGCGCTACCGAACGGACTGTCCACCCAGCTCGGGACCACCTGGGACGACGGCGTCGAACTCTCCGGCGGCCAGCGCCAACGCCTCGCGATTGCCCGCGGCCTGATGCGCCACCAACCACTGCTACTCGTCCTGGACGAGCCGACGTCCGCACTCGACCCAACGACCGAACACGAACTCTTCCACCGCTACGCCAACGCCGCTCACCAAGCCCGAACCACCAACGCCATAACCCTCCTCGTCACTCACAGATTCACGACGGTCCGTGTCGCTGACCTCATCGTGGTGATGGATTCAGGCCGCATCGCGGAGGTCGGTACACATGACGAGCTGGTCGCGGCAGGCGGCCAATACGCCGAGCTCTACGACATCCAGGCCCGTGCGTATCGCCTCAGTTGATGAGGGTGCCGAGGTGGTTGCCGGTGGCGATGGTGCTGGCTGCGCCGGTCTGGTCGATGTCGAAGACGTGGAGCGGGAGGCGATGGTCGCGGGCCAGGATGAACGCGGACTGGTCCATCACGCCGAGGCCGCGGTCGATGACCTCCTGATAGGTCAGGTGGTCGAAACGGGTGGCGGTCGGGGACGTGTTCGGGTCGGCGTCGTACACACCGTCGGCGCCGTTCTTGGCGACGAGCAGGGCGTCGGCATCCAGCTCGACCGCACGCTGGACACCGGTCGCACGCAGCGCGATCACCTCGTTGGCGAGGTGGGTGAGCCGGTCGCTGCTGAACCCGAATTCACTCGAGCCGGCGATCGCCTGACCGGACAGCTTGAGGACGAGCCTGCGGTACATGCTGCTCCTTCGCCGGGGACACTCGCGGCAGCAGGTCTACCACGGATTCGACCGGCACGGCTCTGGACGGGCGGGCGGGTGCGCGGCACGCTGACCAGATGACCGAGTTCAAGCAGGAGGATCTCGCCGGGGCTCGCTTCGAGGAGCTGTCGCTGCGGGGCGCGGTGTTCCACGACGTCGATCTGCGCGGCGCGCGGTTCGACAATGTCAATCTGGATGGGGCGACGATCCGTGCGGTGGTGCGGGACGTGTCGATCGACGGTGACATTCGGAATCTCACGGTGTGGGGTGTGGACGTCGTACCGCTGATCGATGCCGAGCTCAACCGTCGTCACCCCGGTCGGGAGAAGATGAGCCCGGCCGACGCCGACGGCTACCGGGAGGCGTGGGAGCTGCTCGAGCGGCTGTGGGGTGAGACGGTCGAGCGGGCCCGGAAGCTGCCGCCGGCGATGCTGCACGAATCCGTCGACGGAGAGTGGTCGTTCATCCAGACGCAGCGTCACCTGGTCTTCGCCACGGATGCCTGGGTACGGCGTGCCGTCCTCGGCGATCCGGCGCCGTGGGATCCGCTGGACCTGCCGCACGACGAGATGCGCGACACGCCGCCGATTCCGCGTGATCGCGCCGTCCAACCGTCACTCGACGAGGTGCTCGCCCTGCGGGCCGACCGGATGGCGACGGTCCGTACCGTCTTCGCCGAGCTCACCGACGAGCGGCTCACCGAGATGACCGAGCCGGTGACAGAACCCGGGTACCCGGCGTCGGAGAGTTACCAGGTCAGCGAGTGTCTCAGCTGCATCCTGGGTGAGGAGTGGGAGCACCGGATGTACGCCGAGCGTGACCTCGCCGTCCTCGAGTCCGGAAATTCTCAGAAGTGAGGTGTCGAGTTCGGTCCAGGCGGTTCGACGCGTAGCCGAGAAGACACCGACAACCTTCGGGAGACATCATGGAGCTCAGCGTCAACACCTTCGTCAGCCTGGACGGCGTCATGCAGGGCCCGGGCGGGCCGGACGAGGACCGGAGCAACGGATTCGAGCACGGCGGCTGGCTCGTACCGCACGCGGGCGAGGGGCAGCTGGACCCGGTCGACGGGTGGTTTCGCGAGGCGGACGCGTTCCTGCTCGGGCGGTCGACGTTCGAGATGATGCGCACCTTCTGGTCGCAGGTGACGGTCGAGCCGGACAACATCGTCTCGACCGCGCTGAACACGTGGAAGAAGTACGTCGTCAGCAACACCCTCTCCGACGAGGACGCCGCCTGGGGCGACACGACCGTACTGCGCGGCGACGACATCATCGACCAAGTACGGCGCTTGAAGGAACAGCCCGGCCGGGAGCTGCAGGTCCACGGGAGTTGGCAGCTCGCGCGGACGCTGCACGACGCCGGCCTGGTCGACACCTACCGGCTGATCCAGTTCCCGGTCGTGATCGGCACGGGCAAGCGGCTGTTCGAGGACGGCGCCGTACCGTCGACGTACAAGATCACCTCCGGGGAGGTGCAGAACGGCGTGGTGTCGCTGACGCTGCGGCAGGACGGCTTCGGTTCGGTCGGCACCGGCGACATCGTGGTCGAGGACGGCAAGGAGGTCCTGATCTGACGTTTGTCGGTGCTGTGTCCTAGCCTCGATGCACTGGGTGATTGGGGAGCGGACATGGACGCAGTGATGACGCAGGGGATCCTGGATGCCGGCCTGGACGACTGGCGCAAACTTGCCCAGGGCCTGCATGGACGATTCCTGACCGGGTCCTTCGCCGACGGCGTTCGCTTTGCGGAGGCCGTCGGCGAGGGCTGCGCGGAGGTCAGGCTGGCCGACACGTTCGTCGACGTGAAGCTGATCAGTCAGGATGCCGTCTACCGGGATGACGACGGCGCCGAGCACGTGTTCGCGTGGGTGACTCAGCGCGATATCGAGCTGGCGCGGCGGATCAGCTCGATCGCGCAGTCGATGGGGATCGCTGCTGAGCCCTCGGCGGTGCGGCAGCTCGAGCTTGCGCTGGACACCGCGGACCTCGCGGCGGTCGGTCCGTTCTGGGCCGCCGTCCTCACCGGAAGCACCGAGTCGTACGAGTCGGGCAATGTCGTCGATCCGACGGGACGCGTGCCGAACCTGTGGTTCCAGGGCACGGACGCCCACGAGACTCCACAGCAGCGCTTCCATCTCGATCTCTGGGTGCCCTACGACGTCGCGGAGGAACGCATCGCCGCCGGCGTCGCGGCAGGCGGCCGGATCACCTACGACAAGGAAGCGCCCGCGTTCACGGTGCTGGCTGACCCCGAGGGCAACAAGGTCTGTATCTGCACCTGCCTCGACCGCTGATAAACCAGGAGCATTCCGCGCCGTCTGTTGGCTACAGTCGGCCAAACAGTCCGATCGAGGAGGTGCGTCATGGCTTGCATGGCTATCCGGTTCCGTACCGACCCCTCCTTGTCTGATCGGTAAATCTGCTCAGTAACTCTCCGGACCGGTTGGTACGTCGCGGCGTAGGCCGCGGGTCCTGTGCGCCCGCGCGCACCCCGTACCGACCGAACCGGAGCTGTCCATCGTGGACACACAACTGAATGCTGCCCTCACCCAGGCCCTCGACGGCGTGAAGCACGACGCCTTGCGCGCTCGCGTCGCCGCCATGTCAGCCCGCTACCGCGCCGAGGAAGTCGACGACACCACCCTCGGCATGGCGGACGACCTCGACTGCCTCGCGTACGCCGTCTTCCGCATGCCGGCCACCTACCACGCGATCCGCGCCGCCCTACTCGCCGTGGACACCGACGTAGCCACGCACCTGGACCTCGGCGGCGGCACCGGAGCCGCCGCCTGGGCCGCCGCCGGCCTCTGGCCAACCATCACAACCGAGATCGTCGAGCGACAACCAGCGGCCATCAGGCTCGGTCGCCGCCTGATCGCAACCCTTGCCAGCAGCAACCAACGCTGGACCACTGCCGATCTCCGACGCTGGACCCCGGACCGCCGCGTCGACCTGATCACGATCGCCTACGTCCTCAACGAGCTCTCCGAAGCCACGCGCCACCGACTGATCACCACCGCGGCCGAGACTGCGGACACGGTGGTGATCGTCGAACCCGGCACACCACGCGGCTTCCACCGGATCCTCGAGGTACGGCAGCAACTCATCCAGCACGGCTTGACGATCGCCGCGCCCTGTCCACACCAGCACGCCTGTCCGTTGGCCACGAGCGACTGGTGCCACTTCGCCGTACGACTTCCCCGGAGTGAACTCCACCGGCTTCTGAAGAACGGCATCCGTAACTACGAGGACGAGAAGTTCACCTACCTCGTCGCCACCCGCGCGCCCGTCCATCCAGCCGAGGCCCGCATCATCACGCGACCGAGCAGCCCGAAGGGCCAGGTCGTGCTGGACCTCTGTGTCGCCACCGGCACTCGTCAGCGACTGACTGTCCGTAAAGCTTCAAAAGAGGAGTACCGGAAGGCCCGCTCGGCCTCGTGGGGGGATGTGTGGGTACCGAACGACAGGAGGTAGTCGAGTTGGCCGAGGGGCCGTCCGGCGTGTCGCCACGATCGGGCCCGGCATGGGCGGACACCTCCTGTCCTTCGGTACCCCGTCAGAGGTCGTAGCCGCCGGAGGCTTCGAGGGTTTGAGCGGTGATCCAGGCGGCGTCGGGGGAGAGGAGGAAGGCGATCACCTTGCCGATGTCGTCGGATTCGCCGATCCGGCCGAGCGCGGTCCGGGCGGCGAGCGGCGGGATCAGTTCGGGGTACTTCGAGAACGCGTCGTCGCCGAGGCGTGTCCGGGTCACGCCCGGCGCGACCGCGTTCACCCGGATGCCGCGACCGCTGAACTCCTTGGCCAGGTAGCGGGTGAGCACCAGTTGGGCGCCCTTCATGCTCGCGTAGACCGAGTAGCCCGGCTCGGGCTTGGTGTTGTCGAGAGCGGAACTGCTGCTGGTGTTCACGATCGCTCCACCGTCCTCGAGCAGAGGCAAGAGGGTCTGGGTCAGGAAGTACGGCCCCTTGAGGTGGATCCGCAGCATCTGGTCGAACAGTTCCTCGGTCGTCTCCTCGAACGGCACCGGCTGCTGCCCGACGCCGGCGTTGTTGACGAGGAAGTCGAAGGAGGTCCGGTTCCACCGCTCGGCCAGGCTCTGCGCTACGGCAGTCTTGAAGTCGTCGAAGGTGTCGCTACGACTCACGTCCAGCCGCAAAGCGACCGCCGTACCGCCGTCCTTCTCGATGCGTTCGGCCGTTTCCAGACCGCCGGCCGCGTTGCCGTGGTAGGTCAGGATCACTCCGACACCGCGCTTCGTCAGCTCGAAGGCCGCGCTCTGCCCGATACCGGAGCTCCCACCGGTGACTATGGCTACCTGCATGATCGTGCCAATCTCCTACTGAGTTGTGAATGGGTACACGATCAGTAGACGCTGCAGGCAAGGAGTTCCCGTAGACCATTGCTCGTGATGACTTGCACGATCCTGCCTGATTCAGGGAAAGGTAGGCATCTGGTACGACGGTGCCGCGCGGAGCTGAACGGCGTCGCGGCTCGGCGGCGTGCCGAACTCGCGACGGTACTCGCGGCTGAACTGCGACGGGCTGTCGTAGCCCACGGCATACCCGGCACTGGTGACGTCCTCGCCGAGACCGACCAGCCGCAGCCGCGCCTCCTGCAGCCGGATCTTCTTCTGGAACTGGATCGGGGTCATCGCGGTCACCGTCCGGAAATGCCGATGGAACGCTGACGCGCTCATCCCGACCATCGCGGCGAGTTCCTCGATCCGGAACGGTTCGGTGTAGTGGTCTCGGATCCACCGGATCGCCCGCCCGATGTGCGACAGGCTGCTGTCGGCCAGACCGATCTGCCGGACGGCGGCGCCGTTCGGACCGCGCAACAGTCGCCAGAGGATCTCCCGCTCGACCATAGGCGCGAGCACCCGCGCGTCCTCGGGATCGCCGGCGAGCCGCAGCAGCCGGACCACCGCGTCGATCAAGTCGGCCGGCGCCTTGGTGACGGAGAAGCCGGCCGTCGCGCCGACCGGTCGGTGCTCCAGGAGCAGCGAGGCGATGGCGTCGGATCGCAAGGTCAGCCCGACGCCCAGGAACGGCGCCTCGGTGAGATGGCCGGTCACGGGCAGATCCACTGACACCACGAGGTAGTCGCCGGCGCCGTACTCGAAGACCTGGTCGCCGACCGCGAGCCGCTTCCTGCCCTGTGCGACGAGCGCGAACACCGGCGTCGCCAGCGATGCCATCGGGGGAGTCGGTGCCTCGACGACGGACAGCAGCAACCCGTCGATCGGCGGCTCGCGGCGGGCCGCGGCGGCGATCAACGAACGCAACTCCGCCATCGCTGTGTCCATGACAGGTTCAGGCTACGCAAACCGTCTACCTCAGGGTGCGATGACGAGGCGGATGATCAGGTCGTTGTCGAGGGTGAAGGTGTACTGGAGATCGATGCTGCCACCGGGGCTGGTGTTCAGGGTCGGTGCGTAGTCCGTCGCCATTCCTGCGGTGTCATGCCGTGCGCTTTGCGGAAGCGGCGGGTGAAGTGGCCGGGGTCCAGGAAACCCCAACCGGCGGCGATGGCCGCGATGGAACGATGGCGGTACGCGGGGTCGGCGAGCTGGCGGGCGGCGCCTTTGAGGCGCTCGGTGATCAGCCACTGCTCAAGGCTGAGGTGCTGCTCGGCGAACAGCTTGTAGAGATAGCGGAGCGAGATGTTGTGCGCCGCCGCGATGCGGGTCGGTGTCAGATCGGGGTCGGCCAGGTGCTGACGCGCGTACCAGGTGATGCGGGTGAACAGTACGTCGGCCATCGCATGCGGGTGCTGCACGTCGTTGTCCGCAGCGGATGTCAGCAGTGCCCGGACGAGTTGCGTCGTCGCCGTACCGACCAGGTCGGCCGACTCGGTGCCTTGCAGCGAGCTGATGATCCCGGGCAGCACGGTCAGATGGTGCAGCATCAGGTCGTACAGCGGACTGCTGGGCAACCGGCGCGCGGCTGTGCGGATCGTCTCGACACTCAGCTCGAGGTCGTCGTAGTCGATCTGGAACGCCAGTGACGCGCCGCGACCGCTCCAGGCGAAGTCGTACGGCGCGGTCAGATCGACCAGCATCAACTCCCCGGTGCGGACCCGCTGATCCACGCCGCCCTGACTGAACACACCCGACCCGATCACTTGCACGGCCAGTGCGAGCC
The DNA here is from genome assembly GCF_004342025.1 of Kribbella steppae. Lineage (GTDB taxonomy): Bacteria > Actinomycetota > Actinomycetes > Propionibacteriales > Kribbellaceae > Kribbella > Kribbella steppae. Next base: position 466,554 of record NZ_SLWN01000006.1, read on the forward strand.
GCTCCGGACCGCCGATCCGGACGTGCTTCGGCGTACGGACCAGCCGGATCCCGGACCCCTCGTTACGGAACAGATCCGGCGTACCGAGGCGCCAGAAATCCATCCGGGCGTGCACGTCGCCGGACGGATCCTCGTGCTCGACCCGGGACGGCACACTCGCCGACATCATCGCCGCATAGAACGCCTCGGCCCGGTCCTGTTTCGGCAGTACGGCGGTATCGAGCAGCACGGCCATCCACAACCCCCTCCACCCCTGGAACCTGGGGGGCGAACTGTGCAGACACAGCCCAGATCCGTGCACGCACATCCTACGAAGGACGCCGTCCGGACAGCTACGTTTCCGGCAAACCTCCCGGAGGGAAGGACACACGATCATGCCTGCTGACACCATCGTGCTGGTTCACGGTTTCTGGGTGACGCCGAGGAGCTGGGAGCACTGGATCACGCACTACGAGGCGCGCGGCTTCAAGGTCCTCGCGCCGGGCTACCCCGGGTTCGAGGTCGAGGTGGAGTCTCTGAACGCGGACCCGACGCCGGTACTGAAAGTCACCGTGCCGGCCATCATCGACCACCTGGAGTCGGTGATCCGCGCCCTCGACGCACCGCCGATCATCATCGGGCACTCGGCCGGCGGGGCGTTCACGCAGATCCTGCTCGACCACGGTCTCGGTGTGGCCGGGGTGGCGATGAACTCCGCACCGACCGAGGGCGTGCGCGTCGTACCGGTGTCGCAGGTCAAGTCGACGTTCCCGGTGCTGAAGAGCCCCGCGAACCGGCACAAGGCGGTCCCGCTGACCTTCGAGCAGTGGAACTACGCCTTCACGAACACGTTCGCCGAGGACGAGGCCCGCGCGCTGTACGAGCGGTACGCGATCCCGGCGAACGGCGGGATCCTGTGGGGAAGCGTGCTGGCGAATTTCCAGCCGGGTCACCAGGACACCTGGGTCGACTACCACAACGACTCGCGCGCGCCGCTGCTGTTCGTATCCGGTTCCGAGGACCACATCATGCCGCCGGAGGTGCAGCGCTCGAACGCCAAGCACTACAAGTCCAAGTCGGTCACGGAGATCCGGGAGTACGACGGTTACGCGCACTTGCTGCCCGCGCAGGAAGGCTGGGAGCGGATCGCCGATGAGGTACTGGACTGGGCGCTGGCCCACTCGTGAGTCTCGCCCGGATCACCCACATCGGCGGCCCGACGACGCTGATCGAGGTCGACGGTTGGCGGCTGCTCACTGATCCGACGTTCGACCCGCCCGGTCGCCGGTACAGCTTCGGGTGGGGTTCGTCCTCGGTCAAGCTGGTCGGGCCGGCGCTCGGTGTCGACGAGTTGCCGGAGATCGACGCAGTACTGCTGACGCACGATCAGCATGCCGACAACCTCGACGACTTGGGACGCGCGCTGCTGCCCCGGGTGGGTGCCGTGGTGACGACGGTGACTGGTGCTGCCCGGCTTGGTGGCGGGGCTGTCGGGTTGGCGCCATGGGCTGTCCATACGCTGAACCGGCCGGGACGGCCGCCGCTGTCGATCACGGCGACACCTTGTCGACACGGGCCGCCACTGAGCCGGTCGATCACGGGTGACGTGATCGGGTTCGCGGTGGAGTGGCCAGGGCAGGAGCACGGGGCGCTGTGGGTGTCGGGCGACAGCGTCCTGTACGACGGGATGCGTCAGGTCGGCGGTCGATTCGATGTGGGGACGGTGCTGCTTCACCTCGGGGCGGTGCGGTTCGGTGTGACCGGGCCGTTGCGCTACTCGATGACTGGGCGGGACGGGGTTGAGCTGTGCTCGTTGCTACGGCCGCAGACGGTGATCCCGGTGCATTACGAGGGGTGGAGTCACTTCTCGCAGGGGCGGTCGGGGGTTGCGGGGGCGTTCGCTGCCGGTGGTCTTGAGGCGCGGTGGCTCGAGCTCGGCGTGACGGGGCTGGTGTCGGTCTAATCGGTGGGCGCTGCGCCGGATGCTTTGGCAGCATGTGGCGCATGACTGATGGGCGTTTGGACGGTGGGTTCGACGAGGGTGCCTCGTTGGTTGACGGCATCGTCCGCCGTACCGCGGGCCCATGGACCGCTTCGGTGCATGCGTTGCTCGCCCATTTGGACGCGGCCGGGTTCGAGGGTGCGCCTCGGCCGTTGGGGGTGGATGCCGAGGGGCGGGAGATGGTCAGCTTCCTGCCCGGGCAGACCGTGGGGAACGCAAGGCCCTGGCCGTCGTGGACGCACAGCGGGTCGGCGCTGGTGGACGTGGCCCGATGGCTGCGTCGCTACCACGCGGCTGTCGCCGACTTTGTCCCGCCGACGGACGCGCGCTGGCGCGAGGGCGAGACGTGGCGACCGGGCCTGATCATCGCGCACAACGACCCAGCGCCGTACAACGCCGTCTGGAACCCGGACGGTCTGGTCGGCTTCGTCGATTGGGACATGGCCGGGCCGGTGACGGTTGAACTGGATGTCGCCTGGGTCGCCTTCTCGTGGACCCCGCTCCATGCCCCGCATGTCGTTGCCGCCGAAGGCTTCACAGACCTCGCTTCTCGCCTGCCCCGCCTCGAGCTCTTCCTCCGGGAGAACAAGTGGCAAGGCACGACCGCGGACATCATCGACCTGATCGCCGAACGGCTCACATTGCAGCTGGGTCTAATGACCCAGGCGGCCGAGGCCGGCGACCCGACGTACCAACGGATGCTGGCGGCCGGCCGGCACCTAGACCTGCAGGTCGCCCTCGACTCCTTGCCGTGACTCCCGCCCCGGCCGGACGACGTACGCGGTCTTCGCATCACCATCGAATCCACAGGCCTTGTAGAACCCGTGCGTGGACTCTCTTCGTGATCCCGTCATCAGCATCACCTTGTAGCAACCGGCATCCTGCGCCGCCTGCAAGGTGCCCGCCATGATCCGCTTCCCGAGCCCGGATCCCCGCACCTCGGCATCGACGACGACGTTCTCGATGACGGCGTACGGGGCCGCACCGCGGGTGAGATTCGGGATGAGGTTCAGGTACGTCGTCGCGACGACTTTGCCGTCGACCTCGAGCACGAACAGCCGCAGACCCGGAGCCCTCAGGATCTGCGCGAACACCTCCGCGTCGGCGCCGTCCCGCCGTACGGGATCCCCGGGATGCAGCTGCCGATACAACCGCATGACGGCCTCGAAGTCGTTGGCCCCAGCCTCGCGAAACATGGGCTGAAGCCTATGGGTCACCAGGGCACAGGGCCATCTTCGCTGAAGAAGCCGGCGGTCGGACTATCGGCGTCGAGCGTGGCCAGGCGGACCAGGACCGCGGCGCCCTCCGCGACCGTGAGAAAACCGGTGTGGTTGTTGCTGTCGGTGTCGACGAAGCCAGGGGCGACGGCGTTGACGAGGAAGCCGTCCTTGCGCAGTTCGTTGGCGTACTGGACCGTCAGCGCGTTGAGCGCAGCCTTGGACGGCACGTACGCCGCCGACGGCAGGAGTGCTGCGAACGGGCCGTCCGGATCACTGGTGAGGGTCAGCGACCCGCCGTGACTGCTGACGTTGACGATGCGCGGTGCCGGTGACCGCCGCAGCAATGGCAGCATCGCGTTGGTCACCGCGATCACCCCGAAGACGTTGGTGTCGAACACCGCCCGGACCATCTCCAGCTCGACGGTGCTGGGGACCTGATCGAAGGCGTCCTGGGGCGATACCTGTCCGGAACCGGTGATGCCGGCGTTGTTGATCAGTACGTCGAGGTGTCCGAACTGCTCCTCGATCTGCTTCGCCGCCTCCCGGACGGTGGTCGGATCGGTGACATCCAGGGTGACCGCGTGCACGTCACCGCCTTCCGCTCGCAGTGCCTCAGCAGCCTCCTCGCCGCGCCGCGGGTCCCTGGCGCCGATCAGGACCGACATACCCAGCGCAGCGAGTTGCTCGGCAGCTCCACGGCCGATGCCCTTGTTCGCCCCTGTCACTAGCGCGATCTTGCTCATGCCTTCGTCCTCACTTCGTCCTCTGTGCGCACTGAACGAACACAAGATGCCGACGACCGAGCCGCTGTGACGGTGTCGCCAGGTGACGAACACCACCGCCTGCAGATGTCACAAAGGTGCAGCTACCAACATCGGCCGAGCCGAAGCCAGCTTCGAGTGAGGCGAGGTTCCCAACCGGACTGGGTCTGAAGGTGGGTTGCTTCGAAGAGGAGAGGGTGGGCGGGACGGCTCGTTGCGAGGTGGCGTACGACGGGGAGCGCGAGCGCGGAGGTGTCGTCGGGATCGAGCTCGTTCGGATCGAGCCAGTCGATGGCTTGGATGCCTGGTTCGACGAGACGGGGGCGGTGGTCGGCTGCTGGCGTCGCCAAGAAGTAGAGGATGCCGACCGCGCGGTGGCGCCAGTGGTGGCGGCATTCGGCGACAAGGTGGGTGACGTCGACTTGGAGGCCGGTTTCCTCGAAGGTCTCGCGGGTTGCTGCTTCGGCAGGAGTTTCGCCGGGCTCCACGTGTCCGCCGGGCAGTTCCCAGCGGACTACGCCGAGGCGCTCATGGCGAACCATCAAGACGTGGCCTGCTGAGTTGAGGGTGCACGTGAAGGCTGTGAGTCGTTGGGGTAGGTGCAGGGCGGTCATGGGGTGGAGTCGTGGAAGCGGTTCGGCGGGACTACCGCGATGGGGAGTACCTCGACGAGGAGTTCGGGGATGACGACCTCGGCGAGGATCGCCTGCACGTTCTCGAAGCTCTTGCGGAGCTGGGTCGCGGCGTCGCCGACTCCGACCACCACGCTGTTCGGATCCCAGGCGACCTGCCCGGTCACATGGATGACGCGCCCTTCGGGCTGGATCACGCCCTGGTTGAACGCTCGCCCGTCAGGTGCCCAAACACCCGCTGGATTGAAGTGTCTGACCATCCACGGAGTCTAGGCAGACGTCAGGGCCGCCCGACGAGAAGGCAGAACGGGTGACCGGCTGGGTCGGCCAGGACGTACAGGGGCTCGCCGCCTTCGGTCGTGCGGTCGAGGAGCACCTCGGCGCCGAGGTCCACCGCACGCTGTTTGTGGTGCTGCAGTTCTTCGAGCGACGGCACGGCGTAGTCGACGTGCAACTGCATCGGCACGTCATGCGACGGCCAGGTCGATCGCGGCAGGACGCTGACCTGCTGAAACGCCAACTGACGATTCCCGTCGTCATCTACCAGAACCAGCCAGTCGGCATCGTCGACAGACCCGTCGGCCGGCCGCTCATCCCCAGGCCGGTACCGCAAACCGAGCAGTTTCCGGTAGAACTCCGCCAACCCACGCACATCCGTCGTGTCCAGCGCCGTGTGCATCTTCCTCGGATATCCCGCCACAACAACCGTCTCCTCAACCACCGCAGCCCACGAACTACCCACTGACTATCACCCACCCCGACCATCCCAGCTAGGCGGCTGAGCTCCGGGCGTGGTGGAACATCACGGCGATGGCGGCCAACTGAGCGAGGATGGCCGCCGCGGTGAGGGTGGACGGGTCCGCGGTGAGGCGGACGGTCGAGATGATCGGGCAGAGGAGCCAGAGACAGGCGATGAACAGATAGAGCCTGGGGCCCAGGGTTCCGTCGCGGGCGAGGCGGAGGGCGGCGCGGCGAGGCTCGATCAGGCGGAGGATCGCGACCGCGGCGCTCATCGCGAGGGCGACCGTGATGCTGGCGGGCGCGGTCTCCATGAGCGGGGTCTGCACGGTGCGCGAGAGGCCGAGCAGGGCCGGCGCGCCCAGTGCGAGCACGATCGCGACGACGGCCAACGCGTCTCCCGGCGGCCAACCGGAGGCGCGTTGGCGCTCAACAGGTTCGCCCGACACGCGGTCACGGTATCGGAAATCCCCTCGTGTGATGCAGGCAGGTCCGGCAGTATCGAGGTGTGGATGGACGGGGGTTGGCTCGCGCGTACTACGACGACGTGGTCGGACCGTTGCTCGCGGCAAAGTGGCCGGAGCTCCAGCACGCTGCCGGTCGGCTCGGCGGTGGCTCCGACGTACTGGGTCTCGACGATGCGACCTCCCGGGACCACGACTGGGGTCTGCGCCTCACGCTCCTCGTCGACGAGGCGAGCCGCGACGAGGTGGACGCGTATCTCGCCGCGGAGTTGCCCAAGACGTACGCCGGTCTGCCGACGCACTTCCCGTTCACCGGACAGACCGAGAGCATCCACCACGTCGAGGTCGCGTCGGCGGAGGGATTTGTCCGCGGGCGGCTCGGCTTCGACCCTCGGGACGAATTGTCGACAATCGACTGGCTGACCGTGACCGGCCAAGCTGTCCTGGAGGTGGTCGGCGGGCCGGTGTTCGTCGATCAGGTCGGCGACATCTCCGCCGTCCGGGATCGGCTGCAGTGGTACCCGGATGACGTCTGGCGATACGTCCTGGCGTGCGACTGGCTCCGGCTGCAGGAGGAGATGCCGTTGATGAGCCGCGCCGGGGATCTCGGCGACGACATCGGTTCACGGGTGATCGCGGCGCGGCTCGTCGACGTCGCGGTGCACCTGGCGTTCATGATCGAGCGGCGTTGGCCGCCGTACCCGAAATGGCGCGGGACGCTGTTCGCTGAACTGCCTTGTGCGCGCGAGGTGGGTGACGCGCTGCGGAAGACTTTGAAGGCTGACCATTGGCGCTACCGGCAGCAGCAGCTCGGCAGGGCCCTGGAGCATCTGCTGAACCGGCAGCGCGCGGTCGGGTTGCCCGCTCCGGGGCCGGCGACGGTGGACTTCTTCGATCGTCCGTACCTGCACGCGAACGACGCGATCATCGCCACGCTGCTGGCCGACGCTCCTGACCTGCCCCGAGGCCGGGGGAGCGTTGAGCAGCGGACGGACAACGTCGCCGTACTCGTTGATCCTGCTGCGCGACGAGCCGCCGTCACCCATCCTTAGCCGTCAGCCCCTCGGCTCTTTCCGTCCGTGGGCGACCAGCAGCTCGATGCGAGTGACCTCGTCCCGCATCATCGGCAGGTCGGCGACGACCTCCAGGTACCAGTGCTGTGAGTTGTACTTCGCGTCCCAGCACGGGGCGGGGTCCGCGGGGACGGCGATCTGGAAGGGGGAAGAGATCGATACGCCGGGCCGCAGCTCAGCTTCGCCGGAAAGCGTCACGACGGCCTCGACGTCGCGCTCGACGATGCCGTCCTGCTCGTGGCGCTCGCTGACCAGTTGAACACGCAAGCCCCGCGTGTGCTGTTCGACGGTCGGGTTCGCGGTCACAGTGCCGGCCAGATTGCCACCAGGCCGAAGCTCTCGGGTCGTGAGCTCGACGGTCATCGGTATCTCGGTCGCATACTCCGTCGGAGTCTGCGTGCGATGTGCCAGCATGCCGGGGGCGCCTTGGACGACCAGCGGCGCCTCGTCCCAAGCGTCGAAGCCTCGACGACGGTCCACGATGGCCCGGACCTCCCAAGCGACGGCGGCGTCGACGCTCGGGGGTGCCTCCTGTGGGAGGCACAAGCTGAAGACCCGCTGACCGGGCTCCGGGGTACCGGCGAACAGTGGGACCGTCTGGACCGGCACCCACTCGGTGGTCCAGCCCTCCGAGTCCTCCCCGGCGCTGTCCCGGCTGACCCGACAGTAGGAGTTCAGATAGCCGAGCTCGATCCGGCCACCTTGAACCTTGGCGTCGATCTTCCCGACGTCAACGCGGCAGATGATCTCCTCGCCGGCGGCAACCGTCGACGGCTCGACGGTCAACTGGACCGGAGTCTTCCGGCCGAACGGCACCATAGGCTGACATTACGCCGCACGGCTGGCACCCGCGAGACCCTTCCTAACGCCGCCGGCCCGGTACGTCGCCCGCCGATGGATCACGAAAGGCGCGCCGGTAGGTGTCCGGCGGCACCGCGACGACCCGCTTGAACTGGCGCCGCAGTGTGGTGGCCGTACCCATCCCAGTCGCCACAGCGATCGACTCGACACTCTGATCCGTCGTCTCCAGCAGCTCCTGAGCGCGCCGTACCCGCTGGGTCAGCAGCCACTGCAGCGGCGTCTGCCCGGTCACCGATCGGAACTGCCGACCAAGGTGGCGAGGACTCGTGTTCGCCCGCCGAGCCATGTCAGTCACGGTCAACGGCTCGTCCAGCCGCTCGAGCACCCACGCGAGCAACTGGGCAAGCCTGTGGTCGCCGTTCACCTCGACCGGCGTCGCCACGAACTGCGCCTGGCCGCCAGACCGGTGCGGCGGTACGACGAGACGCCTGGCAACGCTGTTGGCGATCGCGGCCCCGTGATCGAGGTGGATCAGGTGGAGACTGAGGTCCACCGCGGCGGCCTTGCCGGCTGAAGTGAGCACGCTGCCGTTGTCCGTGTAGAGCACGTCCGGATCAACCTCGGCCAGCGGATACCGCGCACTCAGCTCCGCAGTGTGCCCCCAGTGCGTGGTCGCGCGCCGACCGTCGAGCAGTCCCGCAGCGCCGAGTACGAACGCGCCCGTGCACAGCGACGCCACCCGCGCACCCGCCTCATGGGCAGCACGTACGGCGTCGACCAGCTCGGGCGGCGGTGGTTCGTCGACATCGGCGCACGCCGGCACGATCACGGTGTCGGCGCTCACCAGGCGGTCGAGCCCGTGGTCGGGCTCGACCGAGAACGGGCCGACCTGGACCGGACCCGGTCCGCAGAGCAGTACGTCGTACCAGCTCCCCGATGCCTCGAGCGGGGGATTGCCGAAGATCTCGTAGGCGACGCCGAGCTCGAAATGGAGCAGGTGGCCGGCGGTCGCCAGCGCGACGGTGTGCATGTCCGAAAGTGTACGCATGGTGGCGTTCCGGACTCTCACGCTCGTGCCCGTCGGACGGCGAGACTCGTCGCACCAACGAGTGGAGGAACACGGATGTCTGCAGTAGTGGTCTATGGAGCGACCGGGCACACCGGCCGCTTCGTCGTCGCCGAACTGGCCGAGCGCGGCTTCACGCCGATCGTCTCCGGTCGTGACGCGGCCCGGCTGAGCGGAGACGACGTACGCCCGGCGACGGTGGACGACGCGGGTGCGCTGGACCGTGCGCTCGACGGTGCGGCAGCGGTCATCAACTGCGCCGGCCCGTTCGCCACGACCGCCGGCCCGGTGATCGAGGCGGCCCTGCGTGCCGGGATCCCGTACGTCGATGTCGCGGCCGAGATCGAGGCGAACGTGTCGACGTTCGCCGACTACGCCAAGGCCGAGACACCAGTGGTTCCGGCGATGGCGTTCTACGGCGGACTGGGTGACCTGCTCGTGACCGCGGCGCTGGGGGAGTGGACCACAGCGGATGAGGTGCGCGTCGCGTATGGCTTGAACAGTTGGCATCCCACGCCGGGCACTCGGATGGCGGGTCAGGTGTCGCACGATCGGCGGGCGGGTCGGCGGGTGCGCTTCCGGAACGGTGCGCTGGAGTACCACGACGACAAGCCGACGCAGCAGGACTGGCTGTTCCCGGAGCCGCTCGGCCGGCGCACGGTGATCGCTGACTTCACCATGGCTGATGTCGTGACAGTTCCCAGTCATGTCGACGTACCAGACGTGCGGACGTGTATGACAATCGAGGCGGCAACAGACCTGGCGAACCCGGACACGCCGGCGCCCCCGGCGCACGGGGATGCCGACCAGACGTTCGTTGTCGACGTCCTGGTCCGCGCCGACGGCGTCGAACGTCGGGCGATCGCCCGGGGTGGAGACATCTACGCGGTCACCGCGCCCTTGGCGGTCGAAGCGGTACGGCGGTTGCTCGCCGGACAAACGCGAACAACGGGGGTGGCCTCGGCCGGAGCCATGTTCGACGCGGCCGATTTCCTGCGGTCGCTGGCGCCGCACCTCTCGGTCGAGCTGCCATAACGCCATACCTGCGAGAGGATGTGAGTCTCCCCGCAGCACGTCCGCCCACGTCCAGCCGGAGGCCGCCCACCATGAATCTCAACCGTCGCGACTTTCTCCGGATGGGCGGTGTGGCCGCGGCCGGAGCCGTCGCCGGATCAGCTCTCTCCGCAGCTCCCGCGTTCGCCGCGGAGATCGACTACACCGCCCGTACGACGTTCGACGACTGGGACCGGCTGTTCCAGCAGGGCGGACCGGGTCAGCCGGACCAGCCGAACGACAACACCAACGCCGACGGCCGGTCCGGCATGCTGGCCTGGAGTCAGTCGTATGTGCTGCTCGGGCTGATCCGGATGTACGAGACGTACCGCGACACGTATTACCTCGACCGGCTGATCGACAACGTCGACCAGGTCCTCTCGGTCCGCGACAGCGAGCGCGGCGTCACCGACTACCGCGGGCTCTCGCTGCCGGCCTGGCGTGCCGATCACCCGTACACCACCGGCTACACGACTCTTGCCGATAGCAACGGTCATGCGGTGCTGGAGCTGCGGCAGGCGCTGCCGTACGCCGAGGACACCAAAGTGACCGTCACCGCCGGTTCCCGTGCGGATGCCTTCACGGTCCAGTTGGTGAACACCCAGGTGAATCGCACCGTCACGCTGACCGATCTCACCATGGATCCGGCGAGTCCGGACTACGCGGTGAGCCGGATCTACACGGCGGCGCCGGGACCGTTGCAGCTGACTGCGCGAGATGTTTCAGGTGGTGCGGGGCTGGTCCCGGCGACAGGTGAGTTCCCGATGCTCACGAAGCCGGTGATCTTCGCCGTACACACCGGCATGATCACGTACCCGATCGCCAGCTTCGTCCGGATCGTAGGTGGTTCGCCAGTCCTGCAGGGACGGTACCGGACGAAGGCGGCCGAGTACCTCACCGCGTGCCGCGAGGCGGTCGCCGTACACGACTGGGAATACCGCGAGACGCCGGCAGGCGAGGGACATCTGATCTGGCCGAAGGAACAGCCGCTCGCGTACGACGGATGCGAGCAGCCGATCAACCAATCAGTCGGACTCGGCCAGACCCTGGTCGAGCTAGCGCTGGCCACCGGCGATCGCGGGTATCGGCGGAAGGTCGCCGCCATGTCGAAGATGTTCGCCGGGCAGCTGACGGTCGATGCGGGTGACGCGTACCAATGGCGCTACTGGCCGATGGGCGGGCGCGTTTACGAGGGTTTCGCGAAGACTGGGTCGCCGGAGACGGACGTCTCGATCTTCACGCCTTCCGGTGGGCCGGCTCGGCAGTTCGAGGACATCAGCCATGGTGCGATCGATGTCGAGTTCGCGGTGCGCGCCTTCCGGGCTCGGCTCGGGTTCACCGGCCAGGACATGGCCCGGCTCGCCAGGACCTACACCCAGAACGTCGCAACCACCGATGCCGACGGGTTGCCCGCAATCCACACCACCGTCGCAGGTACGGCGATCGGGGCCGCGTCGGTCGCTCACCAAGCACCCCGCTGGATGCAGGCAACGCCGTGGGATCCAGGCGTGCACCAGCACAGCCTCGCGCTCTACAACCGCTACCAGCCGACCCCCGAAGTAGACGGCCAACAAGCCATCGGCTTCGGCTGGCTCCTGGCCAACGTCGCCTACCTGAACTGGGGCGCGAAGTACGCCCGATAGCACTGACACTGCGCGACGAGGCCAACTCGCCTTGCCTCATCTACGACCTCACGCGCGAGTAGGGTCGGGTGGGTGGCTGACTTTGTCATGCGGCGTTGGGATCTGACCCCGCATCCAGAACCTATGGCTCCGCTGCATGTCCATGACCGTGGCGACGAGGGGTTCGTCGTACTGTCCGGCGCGCTCGCGGTCACGCTCGGGCCCGAGGTACGGCAACTCGGTCCCGGAGAGTTCGTCGTCGTACCCGCTGGGACAGCACACACCTTCGCGACGATCGGCGATCTGCCGACGTCGGTGCTGGTGACGATGACGCCCAACATCGACGCCCTGGTCCGTGAACTCCACCAGGTCCCCGACGACGAGCGCCCGCTGGTCTGGGCGCGCCACCATTCACGCGTGGTCTGATCGGCAACTTTGGTCCCCGCGGGCGCATCTACTAAGTGTCCAAGGGGGGCATCGTGAAGGCTTTTCACATCACCAGTACCGGCCATTTCCGTCTGCCGATCCGGACCGCGTGCTCGCAGGTCTCTCGGCCGCAGTTCCGGTGGGAGCGGTTGATGTCTCGGCGGTCAGGGGCGCCGACTCTGCATCGGTCGACTCTTTCCTGTCGGGTCCGGCTACGCGGTGAGTCGTGACGGGCCTTGGTTTCGCCACCGGTACGACGTACCACCGGATGCGCATCGATCACACCGGACCGGTCGCCGCCGCGAAGGTGCCGGCGGACATCGTGGTACGTCGAGGCGCCTTCGATGACGCCAGCCGCCGCGCAGCTCATGGCGTCCTGATCGCCAGCTTCCGCGGTCAGTTCGGCTTCGTCCCCCGCCCGCACGAGGTGTGGATCGAGGAACGCGAGGCCCGCGCGACGTTCGACTGGTCCCAGCTCACGGTGCTCGAGGTCAACCGGCGCGCGGTCGCGATCCGCGCCTGCAGCGACGAGTACGTCGAAACCGAGAACTGCGGCTACATCGACATGCTCGGCGTGGTGGAGAGGTTCCGAGGCCGTGGACTGGCCACGTTCCTCCTGCACGACGCCTTCGCCCTCGACGCAGCCGCCGGCCGAACCGGCACGATCGTCCACGTCGACACCAATACCCCCACCCACGCCCTCCGCCTCTACCATTCAGCCGGCATGACCACCTCCACCGCCCCGCGCCGCACCCTCCCCGTCACCTAGAACCGCCTCACGCCATTCCTGGTTGACTCAGCCGACCCGACACAGCTACGGAAAGTGACGGGAGGGGTTGATCGGGGGTGGGCGTGGCATGATCTTGGGGTGGCTGGGGTGAAGGATCTGCGGGACCTTGCGTTGTTGCGGCGGGTGAAGGACCGGATCGATCGGGAGTACGCGCAGCCGTTGGACGTCGAGGCGCTGGCGCGTGGGGTGAACATGTCGGCGGGACACCTGAGCCGGCAGTTCAAGCTTGCGTACGGCGAGGCGCCGTACAGCTATCTGATGACGCGGCGGATCGAGCGCGCGATGGCGCTGCTGCGGATCGGCGAGCTGAGTGTGACCGACATCTGCTTCGCGGTCGGCTGCTCATCGCTCGGGACCTTCAGCACCCGGTTCACCGAGCTCGTCGGCGTACCGCCCAGCGTGTACCGGGAGCAGGAGGAGGCGCGCTCGACGGAGGGCATCCCGGCGTGCCTGGCGAAACAGGTCACCAGACCGATCAGGAATCGAGAAGCGCCGCCCACCGAGCGACAACTAGCGTGAGCGACATGGACATCACCATTCAGCAGACCTACTTACCGCACAACGATCCGGACGCCGCCGTGGCCTTCTACCGCGACGTCCTCGGCTTCGAGGTCCGTATGGACGTCGGGTACGAGGGGAAGCGCTGGATCACCGTCGGCCCGGTCGGCCAGCCCGTGTCGATCGTGCTCTACCCGCCGGACGCCACCCCGGGTCTCACCGACGACGAGCTCCGCACGGTCGTCGAGATGATGGCCAAGGGCACCTACGCCAGCATCAACCTGGGAACCCCCGATCTCGACGCCACGTTCGCGAAGATCGAGGCGACCGACGCCGAGGTGGTTCAGGAGCCGACCGACCAGCCGTACGGTGTCCGGGACTGCGCGTTCCGTGACCCCTCGGGCAACATGATCCGCATCGCTCAGAAGGCCGGCTGACCGCAGCTTCCCCGAGTTGAGGCGCGAGAACCCCGCGCCTCAGCCGGGCGCGCCGCGATCGCCGACAGCAGAACCGGAACCGACCTCGGCGAGCCGGAAGAACGCCGCGAAGCTGGTTAAATCGAGCCACGCGCCGATGGGGGGCCAGACACGCGGTCCCCGCCCCACAGATGGAGACCCACGATGACGACCAAGGCCACGAGGAAGACGGCATCGTCGCCTGCGCCGCACGCCGCCGACAGCCACGACCTGATCCGCGTCCAGGGTGCGCGCGAGAACAACCTCAAGGACATCAGCATCGAGATCCCCAAGCGCCGGCTGACGGTGTTCACCGGGGTGTCCGGCTCGGGGAAGAGCTCGCTGGTGTTCGGCACGATCGCCGCGGAGTCGCAGCGGATGATCAACGAGACCTACAGCGCGTTCCTGCAGGGCTTCATGCCGAATCTGTCGCGCCCCGAGGTCGACATGCTGGACGGTCTGACCACGGCCATCATCGTGGACCAGGAGCGGATGGGCGCGAACCCCCGCTCGACCGTGGGCACCGCCACCGACGCCAGCGCGATGCTGCGGATCCTGTTCAGCCGGCTCGCCAAGCCGCACATCGGCCCGCCGACGGCCTACTCGTTCAACGTCCCGAAGCGTACGGCGACCGGCTCGATGGTCGCCGACAAGGGCCACGGCGAGAAGACCGTGGTGCGCAACGCGGTCTACCACGGCGGTATGTGCCCGCGGTGTGAGGGCATGGGTGCGGTCACCGACTTCGACCTGACCGCGCTGTACGACGACAGCAAGTCGCTGAACGAGGGCGCGCTGACGATCCCCGGCTACAGCATGGAGGGCTGGTACGGCCGGATCTTCCGTGGCTGCGGATACTTCAACCCGGACAAGCCGATCAAGAAGTACACCAAGAAGGAACTGCACGACCTGCTCTACCGGGAGCCGACCAAGATCAAGGTCGAGGGCATCAACCTGACCTACTCGGGCCTGATCCCGCAGATCCAGAAGTCGTTCCTGTCCAAGGACGTCGACGCGATGCAGCCGCACATCCGCGCCTTCGTCGAGCGGGCAGTGACGTTCCAGACCTGCCCGGACTGTGACGGCACCCGGCTCAGCAAGGAAGCGCTCGCGTCGAAGATCAAGGGCAAGAACATCGCCGATCTCAGCAAGCTGCAGATCAGCGACCTCGCCGAATGGATCCGCGATCTCGACGAGCCGTCGGTGGCCCCGCTGCTCGCCGGCCTGCAGCACCTGCTCGACTCGTTCGCGGAGATCGGCCTCGGCTACCTCTCGCTCGACCGGCCGGCCGGCACGCTGTCCGGGGGAGAGGCGCAGCGCACCAAGATGATCCGTCATCTCGGCTCGTCGCTCACCGACGTCACCTATGTCTTCGACGAGCCGACGATCGGCCTGCACCCGCACGACATCGAGCGGATGAACAAGCTGCTGCTGCAGCTGCGCGACAAGGGCAACACCGTGCTGGTCGTCGAGCACAAGCCGGAGACGATCGCGATCGGCGACCACGTCGTCGACCTCGGCCCGGGCGCCGGCGCGGCCGGCGGCACGGTCTGCTTCGAGGGCACCGTCGACGGACTGCGGAAGAGTGACACCACCACCGGCCGCCACATCGACGACCGCGCGAAGCTCAAGGAATCGGTCCGTTCGTCCGACGGCCAGCTCGAGGTCCGCGGCGCGTCGACGAACAACCTGCAGAACGTGAACGTCGACATCCCGCTCGGAATGCTCTGCGTCATCACGGGTGTCGCCGGCTCCGGCAAGAGCTCGCTGATCCACGGCTCGGTGGCCGACCGCGAAGGCGTCGTGGTGATCGACCAGGCTGCGATTCGTGGCTCGCGTCGAAGCAACCCAGCGACGTACACCGGACTGCTCGACCCGATCCGTAAGGCGTTCGCCAAGGCCAACGGCGTGAAGCCGGCCCTGTTCAGCTCCAACTCCGAGGGTGCCTGCCCGACCTGCAACGGCGCTGGCATCATCTACACCGACCTGGGTGTGATGGCGACCGTCGAGTCGACCTGTGAGGAGTGCGAAGGCAGGCGGTTCCAGGCGTCGGTGCTCGAGTACACGTTCGGCGGCCGGAACATCGCCGAAGTACTCGCGATGTCCGTGAGCGAGGCCGAGGAGTTCTTCGAGGACGGCGAGGCTCGTACGCCGGCCGCCCACAAGATCCTCGACCGGATGGCTGACGTCGGGCTCGGTTACCTCACGCTCGGCCAGCCCTTGACCACGCTGTCCGGTGGTGAGCGGCAGCGGTTGAAGCTGGCCACTCAGATGGCCGAGAAGGGTGACACCTACATCCTCGACGAGCCGACCACCGGCCTCCACCTCGCCGACGTCGAGCAACTGCTCGGTCTGCTCGACCGGTTGGTCGATTCCGGCAAGTCGGTCATCGTCATCGAGCACCACCAGGCCGTCATGGCGCACGCCGACTGGATCATCGACCTCGGCCCGGGCGCCGGGCACGACGGCGGCCACGTCGTCTTCGAAGGCACCCCGGCCGACCTCGTCGCCGCCAAGTCCACCCTCACTGGCGAACACCTGGCGTCGTACGTCGCGTAAGAGGTTGACCCTGACGCAGGGTCAACCTCCCAGCATGGTCGGCATGACCACAACAACCAATGCGATCGGCGCCGACCTGAGCTGGCAGCTCCACAGCACGCTTCCAGCCGACTACCGGGCTGGGTTTCTGGTTCACTGGCGGGCATGGGGCTAAGCAGTCGGATCGTCAGCGTGCCGGACGGGCCGCTGGCTCGGATCTGGACTGCGGAATGCGACAGTCCGACCGCCTTCAGTTCGCTCGCCGCGGTCGGTCCGGGGATCGGGTGTGCGCGGATCGGCGGGCGCTGGGCGGTGCACCTTCGCGGGCCGGCGACGAAGGCGACTCCAGCGATCTGCTCGGCTGACTCGGAGTACTTCGGTGCTGACTTCCGCCTGGGGGCGTACCTGCCGATGTTCCTGCCCAGCCGGCTGATCGATTTCCAGGACGCGGTGCTGCCGTCCCTGCCGGACGGCCGGATTCTGCTGGACGGACTGGCCTGGGAGATGCCGACCCCGCAGAACCTCGACGTCTTCGTCGACCGTCTCGAGCGCGCCGGTCTGCTGGTCTTCGATCCGCTGATCGACGAGTTGCGGCACGATGTCGCCGTACGCGGTCTGCCGGAACGAACGGCGCAGAGCCGGTTCGTGCGCGCGGTCGGCGTACCGCGGCGAACGCTGCAACTGATCGAGCGAGCGAGGCACGCGGTGCAGCTGTTGCGCGCGGGTGCGGCGATCGCGGACGTTGTCTCAGATGCGGGGTACTACGACCAGGCGCACCTGACCCGGCAGTTGCGCCGGTTGATCGGTCACACCCCGGCAGAGGTAGCGCGGGGGAGCGTGGTCCTGGGCTTGTGACCTGCGTTTCGGTACAAGACAGGCGCTGACCACGGTCGGTACGTTCCCCGCCATGAAGCTGATCGAATCGACGTACATCTCCCTTGACGGGATGGTTTCCGGCGAGAGTTTCTGGGGCGCTCAGATGAGCTTCCAGGATGACAACCACGTCGAGTACGCCGGGAAGCTGCTCGACTCCGCCGATGCACTGCTGCTCGGACGGGCAACCTACGAGGCCTTTGCCGGCTCCTGGCCGAGCCGGACCGGCGTACTGGCCGAGAAGCTCAACCCGCTGCCGAAGTACGTCGCCTCACGCACGCTGACCGACGCGACCTGGAACGCCGAGATCCTGCCCGGCGACGCCGTGGACGCGGTTGCCGAACTCAAAGCCTCTCGCGAAGGCACGCTACTCAAGTACGGCACCGGCTCTTTCAGCCGTGCGCTCCTGGAAGCCGGCCACCTCGACGAACTCCACCTCTGGCTCTTCCCCTTCATCGCCGGCTCCGGCGACACTCTGCTCCCCGAGCTCCCGACAACCCACCTCAACCTGGCCGAAGTAACCAAGGTCGGTAACGGCGTCGTAGTCCTCACGTACACACCTTGAAACGTAAGGTTGACGAGTGGCTGAGCCTGAGCTGATCGAGTCGACGGGGGATCGAGAGTGCGACCGGATCGCTCAGGGCGTGATCGGCATCTTCGAGACGGCCTTTCCCGGCAGGGTGCGCGGCTTCTATCTGCGTGGCAGTCATGCCAGCGGCACCAGCATTGACGGCAGTGACCTCGACCTGTTCATCGTGTTCAAAGACCGCTTCACCGACGGCGCCGAGTTTGACCGAGCCCGGGCCCTGAGCAACCACTGTGCCCGGCTCACACCGATGCTGCTGGAGGTGATCCTGGTCGGCGAACGTGGTCTTCGCCAACCCGACGGCGTCGGCGCTGCCCTGAACCTCAAGCTCGCCACGCGACTCCTGTACGGCGAGGACATCCGCCCGGACCTCCCGTCGTTCGACGCCGACACCTACGTCCGCTCCGTCGTACACACGCCGTACCTGAGCTACACCTTTCCGGTCCAGCGTCACAACGGCCCACTCGTCTATCCACTCGACCACATCGATCCTGACGGCCCGTTCTTCGGCTTCGACCAGTGCACGGACGGCGCCGATCAGCCCAGCACCAAGTTGCTCATCGCAACGGTCGGCTGGACAGCCACGGCGATCATCGCGCTCCACAGCGGCCAGTACGTCAGGGACAAAGCAGCATGCGTCGAGCTCTACCAGAAGCACGTCGCCGACCAATGGACCGACCTGGTCACCCAGGTGCACGACCTGTGTCGCAACCGCTGGCACTACCAGCTTCCGTCGCGCGCTGCCGACAGGCAGACCCTCCGCGACCTGTGCCACCGCACACTGGACTTCCAGAACCACTTCCTCGAGCTGTATCGGGAGTATCAGCTCGCCGAATTCGCATCTGGCGACTCTGACCGACAGCAACTCGCGTCCCAGCGATTGACGCAGGTCGTCTTCCCCTCATGACTCCTTCCGGGCCGGGTCCGGTGAGTCCGTTGCACCGGCCGACAGCAGTCGATCCGCCAGCACTCGACAGCGACTCCTGAGTTCCGGAGGGTCGAGCACCTCGAAGTCGTGCCCCAGCAGGAGCACATGCATGAGCGCGAAGTCGAGACTGCCGGCCCCGCTCAGCACCTCGCAGTGCTCACTCCCACGCGGCTGTACGACGGCCGCCGACGCCGGAATCTGCGCACGCACCGTCTCGGCCGGGGCTTGCACGAGGAAGCGTGCCTGGTGCGGGTATACCCGACTCGCCACACCCTCCTGCACGAACGTCGCCGCATCGGGCGCCTCGCGCGGCCGGAAGCGCCAGGTCCGGGCAGCTACCTCGCTCATTCGGTCGACGCGGAAGCTCCGCCAGTCGTCGCGATCAAGGTCGTAGGAGAAGAGGTACCAGCGCCGGTCCGAGGCGACCAGGCGATACGGCTCGACCCGGCGCCGTCGTACCTCGCTCCCGGACGGGTAGTCGAAGTCAGCTTCTACCTCGTCGCGGCAGGCTCTGACCAGCGTCATGAGTACGTCGGGGTCGATCGTCGTACGGCTTCCGCTCATGGACTCCACCGAGCCGGAGAGCGCGCGCACCAAGCTCCGCAGCCGGATGGGCAGCACCCGGTCGAGCTTGGTCAGCGCCCGCACCGCGGCATCGCCGGCCCCGGCCACCGCGCCACCTGCGCCGGCGAGCAGCGAGACCGCCGTGGCGATCGCCTCTTCGTCGTCGAGAAGCAGCGGCGGCAGATCCTGACCCGGGCCGAGTTGGTACCCGCCGCCGACGCCCTGGCTGGCGTGCACCGGGTAGCCGAGTGTGCGAAGACGCTCGACGTCCCGCCGTACCGTGCGTGGCGTGACGCCGAGCCGGTCGGCGAGTTCGGGGCCGGTCCAGACCTGGCGCTGCTGCAGGAGGCCGAGCAGGGTGAGGACCCGCTCCGTCGTACCCCGCTCATCACCGCCCATGCGACCAGCCTGCCAGAGATAGCGGACCGAGTCTGTCCGCTAGGGGTGCGAGAGTGGTCGTAACGAACCCGAGGACGAATGGAGCACTCCGATGAGCCGGCAGATCCAGGTCACCTTCGACGCCCACGACCCGCGAGCGCTGTCGTACTTCTGGCGCGACGTGCTGGGCTACGTCCACCCCGGCCCGCCCGGCGTCGAGGTGCCGGAGGGCACCGACCCGCTGGACGCGTGGGACGAGTTCCTCGAGCAGATCGGCGCACCGGAGGAGGAGCGCAACTCGAGATCAGCCATCGAGGACCCGGACGGGGAGGGCCCGCGGGTGTTCTTCCAGCAGGTGCCGGAAGACAAGGTCGCCAAGAACCGCGTCCACCTCGATGTCCGTGCGGCCCCCGGACTACAGGGAGACGAGCGGATGGCGGCGCTCGAGGCCGAGTGCGATCGACTCGTCGCGCTGGGAGCGAAGCGCGTACGCCGCTTCGATCCCGCCCCACCCATGGCCTTCGGCACCATCACGATGACCGACCCCGAGGGCAACGAGTTCTGCCTGGACTAACCGACTCGCCGGGCGAACAGGCCGGCGTTCAGGAAGTCGGGCCCGAAAGCGTCTTCGCGATCAGAGCGAACCGCGCGGAGTTCGATGAGGTCGAGCGGGGCGAAGATCTCGGCGAGGTCGTCGAGTGAGAACGCCATACCGCCTTCCGTATCGCCGGTCCTGACGATCTGGTCGTCGCCCGGCGTCTCCATCCGCTCGGCCGCGAACGTGACGATCGCGAACCGCTGACCGATCATCGGCAACACCCGTTCGAGATAGGTGACGCGACGGTGCGGAGCGATGTGGTGGAAGCAGCCGGAGTCGTAGACCAGGTCGAACTGCCCGGCCGGCAGAGGGTCACGCAGTACGTCGGCCGCAGTCAGCGTCACCGACTCCGGCATGGTCGCCCGCACCTGCTCCAGCAAGCCTGCCGCCAGGTCGATGCCCTCCACCGTGGCGCCCTGCTCCGCGAACCACCTGCTGTTGCGTCCGGCACCACACCCGATATCCAGCACTCGGGCTCCGTCCAGGCTCCCCAGAAGGCCACGCTCGTACCAATCAACCAGCGCCTCATCCGGCAACTGAGTAGCCAGCGGATGCCCCGGCCTCGTCAGCAACTCAGCCCAGAACTCGGCTGCCGCTCCGGCCGTCCGATCCCCACGCTCACTGCCTTCCACCAGCTCGTCGAGCAGCGCGAACAACTGCTCCACGGTGTGCATACGGCCAGCCACGTCAGCGGACTCGGTCGTAGATGAGGGACAGCGTTCCGTGCTCGCCTGCGGTCTGGGTGGTGAGGCTCCATTGGGCGGTGGGGAGGCCGTCGTCGAAGAGGCGGGGACCGGCGCCGAGGAAGATCGGGAAGATCGTCAGGGCCAGGCGGTCGACCAGGTCGGCCGCGAGCAGGGCCTTGATGACGCTTGCGCTGGAGAGGACGAGGATGTCGCCGCTCCCGGTCGCCTTGAGGTCCGCGACCACGTCGGCAGTTGGATTGTCGACAATCGACGTACGCTCCCACGGCGCTTCGTCGAGGGTGGAGGACAGGACCACTTTGTCGGTGTCGACGAGCCACTGCGCGAATCTCTCGTCACGCGGGTCGGCGCCGTCCATGCCGATGACGGTGGGCCAGAAACCAAGGAATCCTTCGGCGTTCACCCGCCCGAGCAGCGCGGTCGTGGCCGGTTCCCAGAGGCTGGTCAGGTGGTCGCGGGCGACGTCGGTGACGGCGTACGGCATCACCCAACTCATGTCCAGCGGGTCCGGCTTGGCGTAGTGGCCGTCGATGGACAGGCTCATGTTGGTGACGACTCTGCGGCCGTCGGTCTGCTCGCTCACTTCGGGCTCCTCATATCGGTGTCGTGCTCGGTGTCGCGCTCGGCGGTGTCCGCGGCTAGGGCCGCTGCGAGCTTGTCGAGGCTCTGGCCGAAGCCGATCTCGATGCCCGCGACGGCGTCCGCGGAGTCGACTGTGCTGTTGGTAATCCGGAACTGGACGTCGAGGTCCGTACCGGTGTCGGCGGGCCGCAGGTCGAAGTCGACGCACGCGGTAAACGCGACGCCGCCGTCCGGCAGTCCGGGGGAGAGGTGATACGAGAGGTGTTCACCGGGGCGTACGTCGTCAACAGAGCCGTCCCCGCGTCCGGCCACCAGATCAGAGTCGTCGGCATCCTCGGCATCGCGGTACTCGAGGACGATCCGCCCACCCGGTCGCGCCTCGAAGACGAGCTCGGAGACGCGAAGGTCGTCGGGCGTCCACCATCGCTCGAGCAGCGATCCTTCGGTCAGGTGCCGCCAAACCAACTCGCGGTCCGCGTCCAGCGACCGACGGAACCCGAACGTGCGTCCGTCAGCCCACCCCGACTCCTCCGCAGCGAGGCGCTCCGCGTGGAGGCTGAGCCCGTACCGGTCGTAGGTCTCGCGTGAGCCGCCGCCCTGCTCCACGGTGTCGGCGAGCTGGGCGAGCGCAGCCGCCAGGTCCCGTAGGGGAGCGGGCTCAAGCGCATAGATTCGGCGCTGTCCGGTGCGCTGGGAGGTCACGATGCCTGCCCGCTCGAGGGTCTGCAGGTGCTTGGTCGTCTGCGGCTGCCGCGCATCCGCAAGCTGCGCGAGTACGCCGACCGACCGAGGCCGCTCTGCCAACAGCCCCACCAGCCGCCACCGAGCCGGATCCGCCAACGCGCTGAGCAATTCGTCCATGGACAGAAGTATTCACTGCACAGAATATTCGCGTCAAGGAATAAGTTGGGTGGGATGATCAGCGGTGTGACTGCGGCAGAGGAACTCGTCCTGGACTACGACCCGGTCTGGAGGTCCGAGTTCCTGGAGTTGGGCAACGAGCTCCGGCGGGCGTTGGGCACGGCAGCACTGAGAATCGACCACATCGGATCGACGGCTGTTCCCGGGCTGGCCGCCAAGCCGATCGTTGACGTCCAGATCTCCGTCCCCAGCCTGGAGCCCGTTGATGGCTATCGGCCCGCCATCGAGTCCTGCGGATTCGAATGGCAAGCGGACAACCCGGAGCTGACCAAGCGCTACTTCCGGGAGGTGCCACCGCGGAAGCGCACCCACCTGCATGTCCGGCGCGGTGGGAGTTTCGATGAGCAGTTCGCGCTGCTCTTTCGCGACTACCTGCGGGCGCACCATGAGCGAGCAACTGCGTACGCGGCGGTCAAACGCTCCGTCGCCCATCTGCTCGTCACGGATCGCTCCGCCTACGTGGATGCCAAGGGTCCGTTCATCTGGGAAATGATCAGGGAAGCGGATGAATGGGCGCAGCGGACCGGCTGGGAACCCGGCCCCAGCGACGCCTGACCTCACAGCTGTCGCGCGGCTCCGGAAACGGGGGAGTTGAGGGGCGGGCGACCCAGAGCCCACACCTGCGTAGCGCGGCGTGGGATTGCCGGCGCTCTAGCGGGGAGTCAGTACACAGAACTCGTTACCGTCGGGATCGGCCATGACCACCCAGCTGACATCGCCCTGGCCGATGTCGAGTCGAGTCGCTCCGAGGGAGATGAGACGCTCGACCTCCGCTTGCTGATCACCGTCGGCAGGTGGCGCGAGGTCGAAATGCAGCCGGTTCTTCCCTGTCTTCGGGTCCACCGGCGGACCGCCCCAGGTAATCTTCGGACCGCCGTGCGGCGAGCGGATCGCGGTCTCCTCGTCCTGGTCCCAGACCAGCGGCCAGTCCAGAGCCTTGCTCCAGAAGTACCCGACCTCCTGCGAACCGTCGGACGCGAGCGCCCCGATGAACCCGCAGTCGGCCAGGAAGTTGTTGCCCGGCTCAATGACGCAGAACTCATTGCCTTCAGGGTCGGCGAGCACCACATGAAGCTCTTCCGGCAGCTGACCGATGTCGATGTGCTTGCCGCCGAGTTCGAGCGCCCGCGCGACCGTCTGCTGCTGCTCCTCGAGGGACTGACTCGTCAGATCGAAGTGCATCTGATTCTGACCGGTCTTCTCCTCCTGACTCGGGAGAAACCGCAGCCGGAAGCCAGTGTCATCACTCGGCAGAAGCGCGATGTCGTCGTGCGGACCGTCGGCCAACTCCCACCCCAGAACACCACCCCAGAACCGCGCCAGCCCGACCGGGTCGTGCGCATCAAACGAGAGCGCAAAAAGCTGAGAAGTCATCCGCTCCACATCTCCGATCAGGGCACGTCCGGCCCACGACGACTGCAACGTAAGCCGCCCAGAGCCCGCGACGCAACGCGATTAACTCGATACGCGATGCTCTAGCGGTAGCTGAGTCGCACCGCACCATCAGCAGCCGACCGTCGATCAGTGGTGGAGACTGCGTGCGACACTCGCGGACGGCGAAGGACGAGGTGATCGGAGCAACATGATGGAGCCCCCGTCAGGTCTCGTCAGTGACTTCGACTTCCATCCCGACGAACAACATGTGCGCCAGTTTCAGATCCCACCGGCAGGTGTGTTGCGCTTCGACGAGGAGGTATTCGTCAGTGAAGCCGAGTCGGGCGGGATCGTTCTTCGTCACTATGCGTTTCGCGACGAATGGTTCAAGGTCAACGTGACCATCGATCGCGCAGGGGCGGTCGTGGAGCCCGAACTCTCGCCGACGATCGTCAGATCCTTTGCTTACAACTGCGACATCGCGACGCCGATGCAGGTAGGCCCTGGAGCTGTCTATGCGACTGATCTGTTCGTGGATGTCCTGGTTCGGGAGGACGGGGTTCGTCACGAGGTCGTCGACCTGGACGAGTTCGACCAGGCTGTAGCCGACGGGCTTGTCTCACGCAACGAAGCGAGACAAGCAAGATCCGGACTGGATCGGCTAGTTGCCCTAATCAACAGTCGTCAGTTGTTCGCATACTTGCACTCGGCTTGTCCATTCGGTCCGTCTACTGCCGAGGCGATGTTGCCGGTGTTGCAGGCCCCGTTGGACTCTGTGCCAGCTGTTCAACCTGGCCGACGACCAACCTGGTAGGCGACGTACGGCGGCTTGGACATCCGTAGGATCTCGTCATGGCTCTCGACTGGACGCATGCGTTCCCGGCCGCAGTTGCCGACCGCGTCGCGGATGCAGCGATCCAACTGCCGCCGGCGGACTTCGAGAATTCGGGGTTGGTGAATGCGAGCCATTCACGTCACTGGCCGGCGGTCGTCGTCGAGGGACAGACGGTCCAAGTTCCGTACCGGATGTACAACCCGACACTCACGACGCAGGCCCTGGCTGCGCTACCTGAAGCCGCTCGGCCGGTCCTGGCTTGCATGTACTCGCGCCACTCCGACGGTCGAGTTCGACAGACGGCTGCACGGGTTCTCCTCAGCTGCCGCGAGTCGTTCGTCGCGCCGTACATCGTTCAATTGCTGGGGGAGTACGTCGTACAGATCGCTCTCGACGTCGCGGATGCCATCGATGAACTTGCCGGCGCCGAGTTGCTCGCCCTGCTCGTCTCATTCGGTCGGGAGAATCCCCAGTTCATCACGCTCACACGGGAGCGTGCCCGCAGCTACTGGTCTGAGTACTACCGACGCGACTTTCCAGCGATGCAGGACTATCCAGCGCTCGTGGCGCTCGCCGCATTGTCGACGAGTGCAGCTGAGGTCGTCGACGGTTAAGTTGTCGTGTGGCTTCCGATGGATGCTCCGAGTGCGGCTACAACTTCGAATGGAATCGGACGAAGCTCGTGGCGAGGTGTGACGGCTTCCCGGTGGTGTTGAAGAACATGCTGGCGGCGGATGCGGACTGCGTACGACGACGTCCGGCGGCCGAGGTCTGGGCACCTATCGAGTACGCCGCGCACGTGGGGGAGGCCGTGGGATGGTATGCCGGTCGCATCAGGCGCGTCCTCGACGAGGATCATCCGCAGCTCGAGTCATTCGACTTCGACGCCGCAGCTGAGAAAGGCGAGTACCTCCACCGCAGCGTCAGCGAGGTTGTGGCTGACGTCCGCACGGCATATCGCGAGGTGGCCGACATCGCGCGCACGGTGAGCGGCAACCAATCGTGTCTCGGCCAGCAGGCCGGATAGCGTGCCGTCGCGTGAGGCGGGATGAGGCACGGAGCATGGTGGCGGCGTTGGCTAGTGGGCGGGCACGATGGTTAGCGGAGACCGTGCCGGCGTTGCAGGCCGAGGGAGTCTGGCTGGTTGGTTCACTCGGGTCCGGAAGGGACGATGAGTGGAGTGATGTGGACATCGTCGTTGTCGGCGGAGAGCGTGTGCTCGGCGAGACGCTGCTGACCCTCGAGATGCCGGACAACGGACCGGTCGACGGTGGGTATGTCGGGGCGATGTACGACGTTGGGCCTCTGCCGCTGTGGGTCGACTGGTATTGGTGGCCGTCGGGCGCGCCGCTACCCCGAGAATCTCGGCTACTGGCCGGTGCCGGCACAGCTGGGAGCCTCGACCTGTCGGAGACGCTCGAGCTGGTGGGCCGAGGTCTGCCGGGGCCTGCACCGGACCCCGACGTGTTCGCCCTTGCCATGCTTCCGTTGGCGGCGAAGCACGTCGCTCGAGGCGATCTGGCGAAGGCCGCGGCGATGGCGTCGATGCTGAATGCGCCCTCCGACGTCGGAGTCGGTGCCGGGCTGTCCGTCGTACTCTCGCGGGTTGAAGGACACCAGGCAGCTTCTGATGCGGTTCGTCGCTATTTGGACGTTGTGCGGGCTGTCGCTGGACCGGGTCCTTGGAAGTGCTGATGCAACTCGCCCGCTTGAACCGGCAGCGCCGGGAGTTGACGGGGGAGTGGCGTCGACTCGATGGACTCGAGGCCAGCCGCAAATAGACCTGCGCTTGCGGGGACGGGTGCGGCATCATCGGCGGCATGAGTGATGGCCCCTACGTTCGGATGCAGGTCGAGTATCGGGGACGCCTGGGCGTCGAAGTGGGTGTCTTTGTCGCGGTCGATCATCTCCGGCGAGCGGGTCGACTGTCTCCGGCCGAAGAGACGCGCTACTTCGACATCGACGACTGGTTCAACGAGAACCTACCCAACCCGGACTTCTACGCCGACGGGAACAGTGTCGGTGCAGTGACCTGGTTCAGGCCGCCGATCCGGCCCGACATGCAGGAGCTCATCAACGAACTGTGTGGGATTCTGACGGCCCACGGCGTTGCCTACCACCGGGTGACCTCGGACGAACCCGGCACAGTCATCTACGAAGACGAGTTCCAAGTCGGCGTGGTCCCACACGTGCGTGGCGAGCCGACGCCACTGGCGACAGGGATCACGCTGGCGCCGACGACGGCGGGTTCCAAGCGGGCGGTCGCCGAGTCCAGCGTTCGCCACGTGCTCTTGGATGCCGACGGCGTCCTGCAAGACCTGCCCGGCGGCTGGTACGCGGCCATGGAGCCGTATCTCGGCGACAGGGCCCGTGAGTTCCTCCACAAGACCTGGTCTGACGAGCTACCGATGCTCGCCGGCCGCGGCGACTACATGCCGGTTCTCGCGGCGACACTCCAGAACTACGGCGTGGTCACACCGGTGGCCGACGTGTACGCCGCGGTCTGGAAGAACATCGCGATCATCGAGGAATCGATCGGGATCGTGCGAGCACTCAAGCAGAACGGATACGGCGTCCACCTGGGAACGAACCAGGAACGCTACCGTGGCGCTCACATGCGGACAGCCCTTGGGTACGACGATCTGTTCGACGTGAGTTGTTATTCCTACGACCTCGGTGTTGCGAAACCCGACCCGGCGTTCTTCTCCCAGGCGGCGCGCCGGATCGGTGCCGACATCGAGACGATCCTGTTCATCGATGACAACGCACGCAACGTCGATGGTGCCCGGGCGGCCGGGATGCTCGCCGAGCAATGGGACTTCACGCAGGGCCACGACCTGCTGCTCGAACTCTTCTCGAAGCACGGGGTAGCCGCAACCATGACCGCCAGCAATCCGAGGCGGTAGTAGCGCCATCCACACCAGCCGGGTCCCTATGCGCACCTTCGTTCGAGGTCGTTGGCGAGGTGCAGAAGGGCGGGGATCATCGCGGGAATTCTCGCGGGCCGGCAGTGCACGCGCCAGCGCAGATTGGTTGATCTCGGCCACCACGCGCACGTCCGTCGTACGTTCAGGCACGGCGAATTGCCTATCACACGGGCAGATCCCGAATGGTTTGAGCTAGCAGAACAGGGAGTAGCTGCGGGGGAGTAGCCGACTGGATCGCGGGAAAATGAGGGCGTTAGCCGCGCACCAAGGCTGTAGTGTCCTGGGTCTATGTGGAGCGAAGTACGCCCGCCGACGGCGACTCACGTCCACGACGCCTTCGGTATCGAGGTGGGCGAGCTGCGGCCGCATCCGGGCGGGTTCGAAGCGGATGCGTTCACCGACGGGCGCTGGTTCGTGAAGCTTTGGCGTCAGCAGCCCGACAGCGACGCGGCATTGGCGCTGACCGCTGAGCTGGCGGCTCGGGGCATCCCCGTTCCTGCGGCGCAGCGAGCGCTCGACGGCTCGTACACCTCTGAGCACCATGGTCGGCGCTACGCGCTGTTCCCGTTCGTCGATGGCCGCCAGGCAACGTGGAACGACGCCGACGCCATCGCGCGGGCGATGAGCGCCGTTCACGAGATCGCAGACCTCGTCCTGCCCCGCACCGAGATAGACGAGTGGTGCATCGAGGTACTGCGCGACCGGCACGACCACCCTTGGATTGTCGACCGCCGTGGCGAGCTCATGGCCAACGTCGACCGGCTCGAAGCGGTGATCGACCGGGCCCGCGCGATCGACGTGCCGTACGTCGTGTGCCACCACGACCTGTTCCCTCACAACGTCCTCGTCGAGGACGGTCGCGTCGCGACGCTGCTCGACTGGGGTCACACGAGGCTGGCGCCGCGCGAGCACGATTTGTTCGCCGCCTTGTGCGGGCCTGACCCTGTGCGCTTCCTGCGTGCCTACGGCGCGGAGCGACTCGACCTCACCCACCTCGAGTACGCCCGGCTCGCCCGTTCGCTGCGCGACCTCGCAGTACGCATCTTCAACGAGGTCGACCTGGAGGGCGTCAACACGTGGGGCTTCGACGGGTTGCGTCGAGTCGACGCCGACCTCGCGCTCGCCCGACCATTCTGCGATCCCTGACCAGCACAAGACTGTTGCGCGAGACGCGCTCAGCGGGGATTGGTCACGACGTCCATCAATGCCCCCGGCCGGGACATGATCACTATCCGGAAGGAGATCGTCCGGAATGGGCTCTACAGTGCCGGGTATGACACAGAGATCGCAACGGATTGGCGGATGGTCGATGGCGTTGCGACGGCATGGTTCGGTCCGACTATGCGGACGTAGATTCGTCCGCACGACGTGCTTACGATCGGCGGCATGATGACGAGTGGCTACTCGATTCAGCCGTTGGCTGCTCACACGTGGGACGCGTTCGCCGGCCTGGTAGAGCGACACAACGGGATCTTCGGTGGGTGCTGGTGCATCTACTTCCACCCCGACTGTGCCGAGCGGGGGCAGGGTTACGACGGCAACCGCGCGCTGAAGAAACGGCTGGTCGAGGCCGGACAGGCTCATGCGGCGCTGGTCATGGTTGGCGATGAGGCGATCGCGTGGGCGGAGTACGGCACTCCGGATGAGCTGCCGACCATCCATCACCGCAAGCAGTACCTCGCCGAGGCCGATGTCATTCCCGACTACCGCATCACCTGCATCTTCGTCGACAAGCGCCACCGCGGACAGGGCTACGCCAAGGTGGCTCTGGCCGGTGCGCTCGATCTGATTGCAGCGCAAGGTGGCGGTGTGGTCGAGGGATACCCGCACGAGACCGGTGAGAAGAGGATGAGCAACTCCTTCGTCTACAACGGCACACGCACGATGTACGAGCAAGCCGGCTTCGGGTTCGTCCGCTCCAAGGGGATGAAGAACACCGTCATGCGCCGCACGATCCAGCCGGCCTGAACGTGCCCAACCGCCCGACCTGAGAAAGCTCACAACGATCGGCTCCTGACCTGCACGAACAGCTCTCAATCGCGCTCAGGCGGGAGTTCTTGCATCTACTGCGACTCCCGTGAGTTCTGCGCCGATAAGCGACATTATGTCAACTTACGCCGGCGCGGGTGCCTCAGCAGGGGCTTCCAGCGCTCCCCTGGGTGTCTGGATGTGGTTGAGGAAGAAGTCGCGGATGTCCTCGGCGAGTAGGTCCGGCACCTCCATTGCGGCGAAGTGGCCGCCGCGCTCGAACTCCGACCAGTGCCTGATGTCGAACAGACGTTCGGCCAGCGGTCGCACCGACTGGGTGATGTCATGCGGGAGCACCGCGACGCCCACCGGAACTGGGCACGGCTCGATGCCTCGTGGAGCATCGTGGTGCAGCCGGGCCGAGGATGCCGCGGTGGCCGTCAGCCAGTACAGCGAGATGTCGGTGAGCATCCGGTCGTCACTGATCTGCGAGCTGGGGTCCGTCCACTGTGCGAAGCGCTCGGCGATCCAGGCCAGCTGGCCGACCGGCGAGTCGGTCAGTGCGCAGCCGATGGTCTGTGGTGTGGCGGCCAGCAGAGCCTGGTACGGCGGACGATTCGCCATCAGCTGCCTGACTTTGTCCAGTCGGGCCTCATCTGTCGCGGACAGTTCGATGTCGGCGTCCGGGACCGGCCGGGACGGCAGGTAGTTGACGTGCACCCCGACGACCTGCCCGGGTGCCACTGCGCCGAGCGCCATCGAGATGCCCGAGCCGAAGTCGCCACCCTGTGCGCCGTAGCGCTCGTACCCGAGCCGGCGCATCAGCTCGGCCCAGGCGCGCGCGACCCGGACGATATCCCAGCCGCGCTCGTGGGTCGGCCCGGAGAAGCCGTACCCCGGGATGGACGGGATCACCAGGTGGAAGTCGCGCGACAGCGGCTCGATCATGTCGAGGAACTCCAGGAACGAACCAGGCCAGCCGTGCGTGAGGATCAGCGCCAGCGCGTCCGGGTTCGACGACCGGACGTGGACGAAGTGGATGTTCTGGCCCTCGATCTCGGTGGTGAAATGCGGTAGCTCGTTGAGCTTGGCCTCGTGCTCGCGCCAGTCGTAGCCGGTGCGCCAGAACTCGGCCAGTTCCTTGAGCCGCGCCAGCGGGAATCCGTAGTCCCAGCCGGCGTCGGCCACCTCGTTGGGCCAACGGGTGCGGGCGAGCCGGTCGGTCAGGTCGTCGAGGTCGGCCTGGGGGATGTCGATGCGGAACGGCGTGATCATGGTCGTGAACTCCAGGGGATTCATGCGGCGCCCAAATGTTTGGACGACCAACGTTGGCTCCCCCAACGATAGCACAATCGTTGGTACTCCCAATGATCCCTTCCGCGACCCGCTACCGGGAGACCGCGTAGCGGAGGTAGAGGACGCCGTTGGTGAAGTGGCGTTCGTCGAGGAGCTCGAGATCCACGGTCACACCGTCCGGGAAGAACCTGTTGCCGCCGCCAACGATCGCCGGACCGACGTACAGCTGGTACTCGTCGACAAGTCCGGCCCGGATCGCCTGTGCTGCCAGATGCGGACCGTCGACCGTGATGTCCAGCTCCGACTCAGCTTTCAGCGCGCGTACGGCGTCCGGGTCGAAGGTCCGTTCGATCCGGGTTCGCTCGCTGGCAACCTGACGCAGTGTCGTGGAATAGACGATCTTCTCGGTCGCCTGCCAGATCCTCGCGTAGTCCTTGATGTACTGCGGCTGGTCCGGCACGGTGTGTGCGGTTTCCCAGTAGACCATCGTCTCGTACATCCGCCGGCCGTACAGATACGTGCCGATCCCCCGGCTCAGTTCGCTGACGAACTCGTGTGACTCCTCCTCCGGCGCTCCCCACCCGAAGTTTCCTTCCCGGTCACTGACATAGCCGTCCAGTGAGGTGATCATCGAGTAGATCAGCTTGCCCATCACGGCCTCCCGAGGTTGTCCCTGCACCACAGCGTGCACTCCCCCGACGCATGCGGTCCAATGCCAATCTCTCCGCTGATTCATAGACAGCATCGATGCGTGTCGTCGGTACGACGGCCCAGAACTGCTGATGGTGACCCCGGAGGCAAAGTAGCTGCCCCGAGTCCGCGTGACGGTTAGAATCGCTCTGAATGGACGGCTGGCGTTCGCGGGCCGGTTCCTTGAATTTTCGTTGGAGAGGCTGCTCATGGCGGATGGCGTCTGGGGTCGGGTGCATCGCGACCTACCCGGCCGGCGGGGCACGCGCTGACACGGTAGGTACGGACGTGTCGTCGCGTGCTGCGCAGGTCTGCAGCAATGCGATGCTGCCGGGAGCTTCCTGATCGCGGGGAGCCTTGCCCTGTGGCCAATTGGCGGGCATGGCAGTCGTGAGAACGCTGCCAGCTCCGCCGGGCATCCTTGATCCTGCCGTGTCGCAGAAGGTCATTTGCCAGCTTCGACACCACGGCGCAGACAGCCTTCATGTAGTCGAACCTGGCACCGCTGCGACCCTGCGAAGGTGTCATGTACCCCCACGAAGCTCAACGCCGCATCGTCATCACCGGGATGGCTGGATCCGGGAAATCCACGTTCTCCCGGGCACTTGCGGTCAAGTCCGGCCTGCCGCTCATTCATCTGGACCTCCAGTTCTGGAAGGCGGGCTGGACCGAACCGTCGGAGGCCGAGTGGCGCGAGAAACAACGCGGCCTCCTGGCCGGTGACGCGTGGATCGCCGATGGCAACTACACCGAGACGCTCGATCTCCGGCTCGAACGCGCCGACACCGTCGTGGTCCTGGCCACGCCGTGGTGGCGGTGCGCGGGACGCGCGTTGCTGCGCGGCTGCCGAATGCCGGACACGCTGCCTGAAGGATGTGAGTACTCGGCCTGGCAACGGTTGCGCGATGAATGGCGCCTCATCCCGGTCATCTGGCGGAACCGGCGCGCGAAACTCGAACGCGAGCAAGCGATCATTGCCCGACACGGGCAACACGCGACCCGGCACGTGCTCAAGTCCAAACGGGCGATCAGGGAATTCCTCGACGGGTCAGTCGACGTCGCGGGGAGGGGACACGGAGATGGAAGCAACTGAGGCGCGGCGTGCGGTGGCTGCGGCGATGTCGACCGCCTCAGAACTCGACTTGGCCGTCGACGACGCGATCGTTCTCAGCGACTCCAACCGACTCGTCATCCGCATGACGCCATGCGACATCGTCGCCCGAGTCACGCCCATGACGCATTTCGCAAGCGCAGAGCGAGAAGTTGAACTCGTGAGACGGCTAGCGCAGTTGGACAGCCCGGTCGCCGCGCTCGAGGCTCGGGTCGAACCACGCGTCTTCGTGCATGACGGGTTCAAGATCGCCCTGTGGGCCTACTTCGAACCTGTGCAGTCTCGAATGCTTCCGCCGGCCGAGTACGCGCAGGCGCTCGCACGTCTTCATGCCGGCCTGCGGCGGATCGAGGTCACGACGCCACACTTCATGGATCGAGTGGCTGCTACTCAACGAGACGTTGCCAGCCGTGACGTCACTCCCGATCTCGCGGATACGGACCGGGCGCTGCTCGCCAATACGCTGCGCGATCTGGGGCGATCAATCGTCAACCGGCGCGGCGCCGAACAGCTGCTGCACGGCGAGCCGCACCCGGGGAACATCCTCAACACGAAGAACGGGCCGCTCTTCATCGACTTCGAAAACACCGCCCGCGGGCCTGTCGAGTACGACCTGGCTTGGGTGCCCAGCGAGGTCAGCCGGCACTATCCCGACGCTGACAAAGATTTGGTCGGCGAGTGCAGGGGGGTCGTACTCGCGATCGTCGCAGCGCATCGCTGGAGTCTCAACGACCAACACCCGAGCGGCAGAGAATCGGGAGTGGCGTTCCTTCGCGTTCTGCGGGAGGGTCCGCCATGGCCGGCGCTCGACGATGTCGTCTGGTAGAGCGCCCTGGCGCTGGATGGCGTGCCGAGCAACGGTGCACCGCAGCCTGCAACGAGCCTCGAAGTGCCGTTGAAGGCCGGGTAGCCGACGTTACTTTGCACTTCGGGTCAGCTTCGGGAGTTCTGGGCCTACGACAATCAACCTCTGCTGATGTGTGGAGCGACGTGGGTGGCGAACGTCTCGACTTGATGAGCCGACTCCCCCATGGGCCAGATGTCGACGCGTTGGCAGCCAGACTCGGCGTACCGAGACAGCAGTTCGACGCAGTGGCCGGCAGACCCGATGCATACTCGCTCGCGGAGGGCGTCGGGATCGCGGTTGAGCAACGGGGCGAGGACGTGGTGAAGGACGCGATCGCGTTCGGTGCGGTCCTCGGTCACGTAGGTCCACATGGTCACGAGCGCATTCGGGAACGCGTCGGTCGGACGGCCTTGCCGATCGAGCTCACCGGCCAGGCGCTCGCGCCCGGCGGTGAACTGCTCAGGGGTCGTGTTGTACGCCGAAGCGAGCCAACCATCCGCCAGACGCGCGACCCTGCGCAGCCCGGCCGCCGATCCCCAGCTTCCGATCCACACCGGAACGCCGCCGTCCCGCACCGGCGAGGGCAGCAGTTCGCCGTCGGGTAATGCGTAGAAGCGCGTCTGCTCCGGCGCCGGCGCTCGGCCCAGGAGTGCGCGAAGAATCGTCACCGCCTCCTCGAAGCGGCTCCATCGATCCTCGAACGGTATTCCGACGGCGTCGTAGTCGCGTCGGGACGAGCCCGGGCCGACGCCGGCGATGAGCCGTCCGCCGGACAGAACGTCAAGGGCGACGAGGGTCTTGGCCAGCGGTGCGGGCCCACGCAAGGCGACCAGGGAGATCGTCGTGGCCAAGGTGAGCTCTCCAGAACGCCCCAGCACCGCGGCGAGAGCTGTCGGCCCGTCGAGCCAGGGTGTGGAGAACACGAAGTGGTCGTTCGCCGACACCGCGGCGAAACCACCCTCGCGCGCCGCATCCACGGTCGCCTGGAGCCGGGCGAGGGACTGCCCCTCGCCTTCGAACTCCATCAATGGCAGATGAACGCCGAGGTCCACTCCACCCTCCCACCAGTCGTCGCCCCACCCCCAGTATGCGATCGCCGGCGTGGCTGCTCCCCCGCGACCTCAACCGGAGAGCTGCTAGTCGACCGAGTCGGCCAATGCTTCGGCGATCATTCGGTGGCCTTGTTCTTCGAAGCCGGTGTCGTTGACCTGGTAGGCCCAGACTGCGGTGCCGATTGCCTCGCGGAGGCGGTTGGGGCGCCAGGCTTCGGGGTCGCGCGGGTCTGAGCCGTAGCCGTGCAGGAATGCAGACTCGAGCGCTGGGTCCGTCTGAAACTGCTGAACAGCAAGGCGGGCGAAATCTGTCAGGGCCGGCCGGAGACCGGCGCGACCGAAGTCGATCACGCTCACCACTCCGCTGTGGACAAGCCAGTTCCGTGGCTGCCAGTCCCCATGCGTCGGCACCAACGTCGTTCCAGGCGTCGGCCAGGACTCGACTTCCGCACGCAGTCGGTCGGTCAACTCAGGTGCGATGCGGTGAGGTTTGCCGAGCGCTGCGAGTGACTTCTTCTTCTCGTTGGCCTCGAATTCGAAATCCTCTACTGCGAGTTGCTGGTGAAACTGCGCCAGTAATTCACCAGCCTGGAGATATACGTCGGGAAGCTGTTCGTATTCGCTTCCCTCCACCAACTCCCCCGGTAGATAACGCGTCAGGAGCAGCTTCGCCTCGGCATCGGCCTGCACGAGCTGTGGTGCCCTCCCCCGCGACGTCCAAGGCTCGAGCCACTCGCGGTGTGCGCGCAACTCCCGCGCGATGTGATGGTCATCCGGGTCGCCGGCCTTCGCGACGTACTGCGTGCCGTCGTGCCGCAGCTCGAGCACGGTCGTGCCGACGAGGCCCCAGCTGTGGTCCTTCACGACCTCGGCTCCCGGCAGCCAGTCCTGCAGCAGAAGCCGCTGACGCTCGTCGATCACGAGGCGAATCATAGTGGAGAAAAAGTTGCCACAAAAGCTGGACGGAATTCACAGCTGAGCTTATCCTGGCCGAATGCAGAATTCACAGAAAAATGCACCCTTACCAATTAACTTATCACCAGAAAATGCGTGGCGCAAGTCGTTGATCGGCGACCTTCCGGTCGAGCGCATCGGCTTCGGGACGAAGCGTCTCGCCGGCGGCGACGGCCAACACACCCAGGAGCAGGCGATCGCGCTGTTGCGTCACGCCGTCGAGTTGGGCGTCAACCACCTCGACACCGCCGACTTCTACCCGTCGTACGGCGGGCCCGAGCGGTCGTTGGAGTTCACCAGTCTCGGCTGGGCGAACGACGTGGTTCGCCGTGCGCTGGCGCCGTACCCGGAGGAACTGGTGATCGCGACGAAGATCGGGCCGACCGAGGCCGGTCTGGCGTCGCCGGACCAGTTGCGGGCGCTCGTCGAAAAGGACCTGCGCAACCTCGGGCGGGACGTCCTCGACGTCGTTTACCTCCGCCAGCACGGCCTCGACTCCGTCGCTGAGCACTTCGGGGCCTTGGCCGAGCTGCGGGACAAGGGCCTGATCCGGCATCTCGCCCTGTCCAACGTCCGGATGCACCACATCGCGCAGGCGCAAGCGATCGCGCCGGTCGTCGCGGTGCAGAACAGGTACGGCGTTGGGTTCGGCCGCGTCAACGACGAGGTGCTGGATCTCTGCGGTGAGCAGGGGATGGCATTCGTGCCGTTCTTCGCAGTCACCGCAGCCGGTCGCGAGACGGGTGGTGTCGCCACGGACGATGCGGTGCTCGCGATTGCCCGTGAGCACGACGCGACACCCGCTCAGATCCGCATCGCTTGGACGTTGAGCCGCGGCGACCACGTTCTCGCGATTCCCGGCACGGGCAGCCTTGACCACCTGGCGGAGAACGTGGCCGCCGGCGACCTACGCCTCTCCCCCGAGCAGGTCGCCGTACTCGACAATCTCAAGGACGACTGAGGACGCGGTAGCGCAGGTGGGTCGCGTCGCGGCCGCGGAGAACGTCGATGGTCTCCAGCTCGATCTGCTCGGCGTCAAGGTGTTCGAGCAGTCGGCGGCCCTGGCCGAAGACGACCGGGACGAGGTGGATCTGGATCTCGTCGAGGAGACCAGCGTTCAGGCACTCTGAAGCCACGGTCACGCCGTGGACCAGCACGTTCCTGTCGCCGGCGGCTTCCTTGGCCTGACGTACGGCGGACTCCAGGTTGCTGAGGTACGTCACCAAGGGCCAGTTCGCGAACTCCGGTTCGGGCTGGTGGCGGCTGTAGATGAAGATCGGTACGCCGTCATGGTGGTCGCCGCCCCAGCCTTCGGCCGGTTCGAAGGTCCCGCGGCCGGCGACCACCGCCCCGGTGGACAGGAAGTCCTCGAGCATCTGCCGGTCCCCGTCCTCGTTGGCCGGATCGTCGAGCCCGGTCGTCCATTCGTGCAGTCGCACGCCGCCGTCCCCGAGCCCGTGCTCGCGCGTCTCGTTGGGCCCGGCGACGAACCCGTCGAGGGACATGGACATGTACAACACCGTCGATGACATGGTCGTCTCCTTGGAAGCGACGCGGTCAGCTCGTCCGACCGCTCACCTGTCCGTCGAACACGCCCACGAGCATTCGACACGTCGGTCAGTCGTAGTAGCGGCGGACGGTGGAGCCGATGCGGGTGACGTCGGTGCCGTAGATGTGGAGGGAGATGGCGGTGGCGTCGGTGGTGTTGTGGACGCGGTGGATGTCGCCGGGTGGGGCGAAGCCGCTGACGTCGCCGACGCGGTTGTCGTTCGTGCCGACCAGCCGGAGGTCGGCGTCGTACAGCTCCTCGTGTTCGGTGCCCTGGATGACGCCGAAGACGCACCAGGTCACGTGGTCGTGGATGCGGGTGATCTGACCGGGCCGCCAGACGATGCCGATGATCGAGAACGATCCGTCGGGCTCGACGTGCAGCGTGTGGCTGCGGTAGCTGTCCGGCGAACCGTCGCGCTGCTCCGCAGTGAGTACGTCGGGGCCCGGCAGGTGAAGGCGGAGCTGCTCCGCGACGAGCTCGGCGGTGCCGGACCAGTCCGCGTGCTTGTTGACGGCGGTGCGCACACCGGCGGCCAGTGCGGTGATGGGGTGAGTCAGTGTGATGGTCATGATTCGAGGGTGCGCGCGCTGGACGTATACGTCTAATGCCAACTTTCATGGTCATTGATAGATAGAGTTGATGCATGCTGGATGTCACCCGCCTGCGCGTGATCGAGGCCGTCGCCCGCCACGGGTCCGTCACCGCGGCGGCGAAGGAGCTGCACTACTCCCAGCCGTCCGTCACGCACCACCTGGCCCGGCTCGAGGCTGAGACCGGCGCGCAACTACTTCAACGCGTCGGCCGGGGCATCCGGCTCACGCAGGCCGGGCAGCTCCTCGCCGTCCGCGCCGCCGAGATCCTCGGACGGATCGACGCCGTCGATGCCGAGCTCGCCGCCCATGTCGGCCTGACCGCCGGCCGAGTCCGCCTGGCCGGATTCTCGTCCGCCATCGGGTCCCTCATCCCAGGCGCCGTCGCCGCACTGGCCAGTACTCATCCAGGGCTGCAGATCGGCCTGACCGACATGCACCCACCCGAGGCGCTCGAGCTTCTGCGCACCGGCAAGATCGACGTCGCGGTCGTCTTCCGGTACGACGAGACTGAGCCCGAGCCGGCCGGCGTACGCCTGCATCACCTGCTCGACGACCCGCTCTACCTCCTGTCATCGGGCCAAGGGCAACGAATCGCCGACCTGCGGGACGCGACCTGGATCGCGGGCTGCGACCGGTGCCGCAGTCACCTGCTGTCGCTCTGCGCCGAGGAGGGCTACGAGCCGAAGATCGGCTACATATCCGACGACATGGTCGTGATGCAGACGCTGGTCGCCGCCGGACTGGGCGTCACGACGATGCCAGGACTGGCCCTACGCGCCCACCGGACGGACGGGATCGTCGCGAGCGAGTTGCCGGGGTCGCGCCGGCACGTCTACGCAGCGACGTACGGCGAACCACCCGACCCACCCGCCACCGCGGCCCTCCTGGCAGCCCTCGCCGACGCGGCGAAGCTCGATTGAACCCGACGACAAGGACCGTGTGTTGAAAGCTGTTGCCTTCTTCGACGTCGATGGAACGCTCGTCCCCGGTATCTCGTCGGCGGTCCATCTGGCCGGCCACCTCGGGCGGGCGGACGCTGTGGCCGAAGCGGAGGCCGCGTGGGATGCGGGACTGGTTTCGGCGCGGTACGTCGAGGAACTGGACGCGCGCGGCTGGGCCGGGACGAGCGAGACGCAGATCCGGGAATGGCTTGGGGTGCTCCCGCTCGTGGACGGCATCGCCGAGGTCGTCGAGTGGTGCGTGGATCATGACGTGATTCCCGCCTTGGCGACCCTCGCTTGGCATCCAGTGGGTGTGTATTTGTGTGAAACGTTCGGCTTTGTCGACACCTGCGGCCCCAGGCTGGAAGTGCGGGACGGGATCTACACCGGCATTCCTCTCAGCAGTTACGACTCCGAGGCGAAGCGCGATTTCGCTGTGCGCTTTGCCAAAGAGCGCGGTTTGACGCTGGACCGCTGCGTGGCCGTGGGTGACAGCCTTTCCGATCTCCCGTTGTTCGCTGAGGTCGGCCTCGCGGTTGCGTTCAACGCGACGGAGCGGGCCCGCGCCCTCGCCGATGTCGAAGTCACCGGCCGCGACCTGCGCGCCGTACTCCCGTCCCTCGAGAATTGGCTCGGTAGTCAATGAGTTCAGCGTTGCCTGACACGACGCTTCAAGCCGTCCTCTTCGACCTGGACGGAACCCTCGTAGACCAGCAGTCCGCTGCGGCCGCCGCAGTTGTCGAGTGGGCCGCCGAGCACGGCATCACCGACTCAGCCGTGGCCGACAGGTGGGCCGAACTGTCGGAGCAGCACTACATGCGCTACCAGCGCCGCGAGCTGACCTTCCCGGAGCAGCGACGCCAGCGCGTGCGGGCCTTCCTCGACGTCACGGTCAGCGATGACAAGGCCGACGAGCTGTTCCTGGGTTACCTGCGTCGCTACGAAGCCGGCTGGACACTGTTCGAGGATGCCGTGCCGGCACTGCGGCAGGTCCGAGCAGCGGGGTTGGCCGCTGTGGTGTTCACCAACGGCAACGAGGATCACCAGCGTTACAAGATCGATCGGCTCGGGCTCGCGGACGAGGTCGACGTACTGATCTCGTCCGAGACGTTGCCGGCCGGCAAACCAGATCCGCGCGCGTTCCTCCAGACAGTCGACCGGCTCGGGCTTACGCCGTCCGACGTACTGATGGTTGGCGACTCACTCGAGAAGGACGTTCGCGGCGCCTTGGCTGTCGGGATCGACGCCGTTCTGGTCGATCGGTACGACGCGCATGCTGAAGCCGGGGTCCGTCGGATCCGATCCCTTCATGAGCTCTCGGTGGTGTCTTCGCCGGTCAGTGGGTCGTAGACGTAGACCTCTGAGCCGGCGCGCGGGTCGCGGGCGTGGAGGATGTGGAACATCGGCGAGGAGGGGCCGCCCAGGTCGATGACGGTTGCTCCGGCGCCTAGCACGCCGCGGGCGAGAGCGCTCGGTGCGGTGAGGTCGATGCGAGTGACAACACCTGGAGTAACCCACACCGGCTTCTCCCCCACCATGCCGGACAGCTGGTGATGCAGATGGCCGCAGAGGACGGCATGTACGTCGGTCCCCGCGAGCGCATCACCCAGCGCCGCAGGTTCTTGCAGTACGACGGACTTCATGTACAGGATGGCGTCCACGGAGATCGGCGGATGGTGCAGTACGACGATGGATCCGTCCGGCGCCGGTGTAGCCAACTCGGCGGCCAGCCAGTCCAACTGTTCGCGGCCCAGCACTCCGTGGGTCTCGCCGGGGACCAGGCTGTCGAGGGTGATCACGCGCAGCCCGTTGATCTCGCTCACCGCTGCGATCACGCCGTCGACCTGTGCACGCCGCCCGATCGGTGAGCCGTCCGGGCCGAGGTGGCCCCAGCTGAGCGCGGCCTCGAAGCCCTCTCGGCGGTCGTGGTTTCCGGTGCTGTAGATGTGCGGGATCCCTCGCTCCGCAGCAAACGAGCCGACGGCCGAGCGAACAGCGAGGCAGCCCTCCTTGGAGCCGTCGTCGGCGATGTCGCCGCTGACCACGACGAGGTCCAACGCCGGCACATGGCGTACGTCGTACAGCAGTTGTTGCAACGCGGCGAGACCGTCGACGCTGTCCTCGTCCGGGCCGGTGCGGCTGACATGGGTGTCGGACAGCTGCAGAACACGATGCACGACAGGCTCCTCGACTTCGTTGCCTCGGGCACCCAGGCGGTCGATGCCCTGCTGTCACTCCCCGGTGGTTCGCGCCCACCCTCGCCAGTCGTGTCCGGCCAGCCTACCGGTGCCCCGGCCGGACGGGGCCGGCGTACCGGAGTTGGCGAGCCAATTGTTGAGGAGCTTCACGTTGTTCGTCACCTTCGTAGGTCGAAGCGGTTCGATGGATCGTTCGAATCCCGTTTCGTCGTGTTTCCGAAGAGACCGGCCGCCGATGTCACAGCCTCGAGCCGGGACGTGTCTACACCGCGACGGCAGATACGAAAGGAACGAACATGAAGGTCTTCGTGACAGGAGCGACCGGAGTACTGGGCCGGCACCTGGTCCCCGGGCTGGTCGCGGCGGGTCACCAGGTCACGGCCACCACCAGGTCCCCCGGCAAGGTCGCGCAGTTGCGTGCGGCCGGTGCAGAGCCGGTCGTCGTCGACGGGCTGGATCGCGAGGGAGTGATCGCTGCGGTCTGCGCCGCCGAGCCCGAAGTGATCGTGCACCAGATGACCGCGCTGGCCGAGATGAAAAGCCTCCGCAAGATGGACAAGGTGTTCGCAGCCACCAACGCGCTCCGGACCCGCGGCACGGACAACCTCCTGGCGGCCGCCGAGCGGGCCGGCACCCGCCGGGTCGTTGCCCAAGGCCACAACTTCGTCTACGAGCAGTCCGGCGGCCCGGTGAAGACCGAGACCGATCCGCTCATCTCGAAGCCCGTCTCGTCCGGCGTGCAGACGATGGCGGCGATGAAGTACGTCGACCAGACCGTTCCGCTCAAGGCACCCGAGGGAATCGTGCTGCGGTACGGCACCTTCTACGGGCCGGGCGCCTCGGATCCGATGGTGGAGATGGTCCGGAAGCGGCAGATGCCGATCGTGGCTGGTGGCACCGGAGTCTGGTCCTTCATCGAGACCACCGACGCGGCAGCAGCCACGCTCGCAGCGGTCGAGCGCGGTGCGCCCGGCGTCTACAACGTGGTGGACAATGACCCGGCACCGGTCGCTGAGTGGCTGCCGTACCTCGCCGAGATCGCGGGCGCGAAGCCCCCGCTGCATATGCCCGCCTGGCTCGGCAAACTGCTGGCCGGTGAATTCGTCCTCGCCCAGATGACCACCGCCCGTGGCGCCTCGAACGAGAAGGCACGCACGAAGCTCGAGTGGGAACCGAGGTACCCGAGCTGGCGCGACGGCTTCCCCGCCTGGGTCAACGGCTGACGGAGCCCGAGGCTAGCCTTCCTTGAAGGTGACCTCTGCGGTCTTCTCCACCGCGGCAGTGCGGCCGGGGGCTCGGTGGGACTCCCAGTACATGTTGGTGTGGGAGATCACCTTGTCCGGCGGCGGGGCGCCGTACTCGGTGAGGTCTTCGGTGGTATGGGCGTCGCCGACGAGTGTCACGTCGTACCCGCGGACGAAAGCGCCGTGGATCGTCGAGCGGATGCACTCGTCGGTCTGCGCCCCGCTGACGAAGATCCGGCCGATCCCGGCTGTCGCCAACACGTCCTCGAGGTCGGTCTCCTCGAAGGAGTCGGCGAACGTCTTGTGGACGAGCGGCTCCGACTCGTCCCGCTTCAGCTCGGGGACGAGTTGCCAGTTGTCGCTGTCCTTCGGCAGGTGCTCGCTGTTGTGCTGCACCCAGACGACCGGTACTCCACCGGCGCGTGCCTTGCCGACCAGGGTGCTGATGTTCGCCACCACCTGGTCCCGCTCGTACCCCTCCGACACGACGCCCTGCTGGACGTCGATCACCACGAGTGCCGTGTTCGGCCGATCTGACAACGTGGACATCTCGTTCCCTCCCTCTGCCGGGGTTGCAGGACGGACACTAGATGCACCCACCGACAGTTTTCTCCATCAGGAGACTTTCCAGCTCCGAAGTCGCAGTCGCACGGTCGGTACGTCGCCGTCGTCGAGCTCCTCTGCCCGCCGCACCGCCGCCTTCACCGGCAGGATGTACCGCCCGTCCTTGGGGAACATCGAGGTGTCCCAGACGCTGTCCCCGATCTCGGCCTGGACCGGGATCATCCCCCAGCCGTAGGTGACGAAGTTCGCCTCGGCCTCGAAGTACGTGCTCTCGTCCTCCGGCACGGTGATGAAGTACCACGGCGCCGGCCCGCGCCAGAACCAGATCTCCCCGGCGAACTCGATCTCAGTCACAGGCACTTGCCTCCAGCAACCGTCGGCCGAGTGCGCGGCCGGCTTCCTGTACTTCGGGGGCGCCGAGGATCCGGTACGGCGCCTTGATCGCGGTGAGCTGGGCGGCGTACCAGTCCGGCTCGTCGGTGCTGGCGACGAGGCGGGTGTGGTTGGTGTCGATCTCCTCCAGCCGGCCCATGCTCCGTGGGATCCAGCAGGCCGAGTCGGCGACCGATGCGTCGATCACGACCTCGATCTTGTACTTCCAGCCCAGCGCCAGGTGCTCCTCGAGCGCCGCCAGCGGGTCCAGATCGTCAGGCGGCGTGAAGGTCGCGTCAAGAGAAGGGTCGACCCGTTTGATCTTGTCGACGCGCAGCACCCGCTTGGCCGACTTGGAATGCGACCAGCACAGGAGGTACCACCGACCCCGGCGTACGACGACCGCCCACGGATCGACGTCCATGGTCCAGCCCTCACCCGGGCAGCGTTCGTAGTCCAGCAGCACGCGGCGCTGGGCGGTGCTGTGGGAGACCAGTTGAGCCGTGATCTCGGGATCGGGAGTACGAGCACCCGGATCGGGTCCGCGCGCACTCACTCGTCGTACGGCGTCTGTCGCACGGGCGATCGATTCCGGCAGCACGCGGATGATCTTGCCGAGGGCATCGTCGACCGGATCGTCCGCACCACGCGGCCCCTCGAGGATCGCCATCACCAGACCGAGTGCTTCCGTGGTGCTGAACATCAACGGTGGCAGCCGCAATCCACGGCCGACCCGGTAGCCGCCGTACGGGCCGCGGACCGACTCGATCGGTATGTCGGCCTCGCGCAGGATCGCGACGTACCGTCGGGCCGCCCGCTCGGAGACCCCGAGCTTCTCCCCCAGTTGCTCGGCCGTGATGCCCGGGCTGTTCTGGATCAGCTCGAGCACCATCAACGTCCGGGCCGTCGGACTCACGTCGTACGCCATAACTCACCATTCCGGAAGTGAATCGTCCGGAACCGACACTAACCTGATGCCCATGGACACGGAACTACAAGAGCCCCCCTTTGCCGGTAGCGAGGTCGACACGCTCGTGGGCGCGCTCGAGCGCAATCGCCGGACCTTCGCGTGGAAGTGCGGCGGCCTTGACGCGGACGGCCTCGCCGCCAAGCATCCGCCGTCGACGGTGACGTTGGGTGGGCTGCTCAAGCACCTCGCGCTGGTCGAGGACGAATACTTCACCGGCCGGCTGCACGACCGGGAGCTCCCTGCGCCGTGGGACGCCGTCGACTGGAACGCGGACCCCGACTGGGAATGGAGCTCAGCAGCCGACGACTCCCCCGAGGAACTGATGGCGCTGTGGCAGGCCTCTGTCGAGCGCTCACGCAAGGCGGTCGCAGAGGCGCTGGCGACCGGCGGCATCGACCAACTCGCGAAGCGTTCGCGCAACGGCCGGTCGGCGAGTCTGCGGTACATCCTCGTCGACCTGATCGAGGAGTACGCCCGGCACACCGGCCACGCCGACCTGATCCGCGAGTCCATCGACGGCCTCGTCGGCGAGGGCGCACCACCAAGCTGATCACCAGCAAGGGCGGCTAGGCCCGGCTGGTCGGCCAGTCGTCGTCGGCCAGGTAGGAGAACACGCGTACGACATCAGATTGCGTGGTCGGATAAGTGCTCAGCGGGTGAGCGGTTTGTCTGCGAGCATGGTCGGGTGCGCGCGGATCGATTGGTGGCGGTGTTGCTGCTGTTGCAGTCGCGCGGCCGGGTGACCGCGGCCGACGTGGCGGCCGAGCTGGAGATCTCGGTGGCGACGGCACGGCGCGATCTCGAGGCGTTGTCGACGGCCGGCATCCCTGTCTATCCACAGCCGGGGCGCAACGGCGGTTGGCAGCTGATCGGTGGTGCGCGGACCGATCTCACTGGGCTCAGCGCTCCGGAGGCGCAGGCGCTGTTCCTGCTGGTCGGCCCGGCGGCGTTGATCGCGCCGGACGCGAAGGCCGCATTGCGGAAGCTGGTGCGCGCACTCCCCCAGACGTTCCGCGAGCACGCGGAGGCGGCGGCCGAGGCGGTCGTGATCGACCCGGCCCGCTGGGGGGAACACACCAAGGAGCGTCCGGAGCTGGTGCGTCGGTTGCAGGATGCCGTCGTACGACGTCTGAAGGTCCGATTGGTCTACGCGGGACGCGGGC
This sequence comes from Kribbella steppae, assembly GCF_004342025.1. Lineage (GTDB taxonomy): Bacteria > Actinomycetota > Actinomycetes > Propionibacteriales > Kribbellaceae > Kribbella > Kribbella steppae. The sequence continues at coordinate 511,454 of NZ_SLWN01000006.1, forward strand.
GGGAGCGGTCGGAGCGGTTGGTCGATCCGCTCGGGCTCGTGGACAAGGACGACATCTGGTATCTGATCGCGTGGACCCCGAAAGGGCAGCGCACGTTCCGGGTCGAGCGGGTGGTGTCGGCCGAGCTGACCGACGAGGCGTTCGAGCGGCCGGCCGACTTCGACCTGTCCGCGGCGTGGAACGAGATCGTCGAACAGATGGAGGTACGGCGCTCCGGCCTGACCGCGACCGTGTTGATGGACGAACGGCACCTGTGGGTGATGCAGGACCGGCTCGGCCGGCACTGCGAGGTCGACGGGATGGAGGGCGACCGGGTGCGGATCAAGGTGACGGCGCCGACACCGTTGATGATCGCGCAGCACCTCGCGGGGTGGGGTGGGTCGATCGAGGTGATCGATCCGCCGTCGGTGCAGGCCGAGCTGGCCCGCCTCGGGCGTGAGCTGGCGGCTCGTTACAGCGGGATCGTGTAGAGGATGAAGCCGCGGTTCTCGGCGACCTGGTCGTAGAGGCGCCGGGCGGTCTCGTTGGACTCGTGCGTGGACCAGTAGACGCGGCCGCAACCGCGCTCCTTCGCCCAGTCGGTGACGGCGGCGATCAACGCTCGGGCAGCGCCCTGGCCGCGGGCTTCGGGAGCGGTGAAGAGATCTTGCAGGTAGCAGGAGTCGGGTGCCGTCGTACTGGCGTGGGTGAGGAAGTGCGCAATGCCCACCAGTTGGCCGTCGAGGCGGGCGCCGAGGGCGTGGATCTCGTGGCCCTGCTCGAATCTGGTCCAGGCCTGATCGTAGAACTCGGCCGGCATCGTCCGGCCGTAGAACTCGTTGTACCCGGCAAACAGTTGCTGCCAGGTGTCGCGATCCGACGGTTCCAGCGGGCCGATGGTGAGCATGGGCAGCACGGTTTCACACCGGGAGGGCCGAATGGACCACTGGGGTGAGTAAGGTGCGGTGGTTCGTTTTGTTCCGTCAACGTCTTTCAGGAAGCGTCCGTGACCACATCTCCTCCCCAGCCCCCGCAGAACCCGTACCCCGGTCAGCCGGGTGGTTACGGACCGCCGCCGGAGCAGTTCCCGCAGTACACCCAACAGGGCCAGCCGCACGGTCAGCCCCAGGGTCAGCCGCAGCATCAGGGCCAGCCGCAGCAGGCGCCGTACGCCCAGCAGCCGTTTCAGCAGCAGGCGCCGCACCAGCAAGGTCAGCAGTTCCCGCAGCAGGGGCAGTCGTTCCCTCAGCAAAGCCAGCACCCGCAGCAGGGTCAGCACCCACAGCACCAGGGCCAGTTCCCGCAGCAGCAGGGGCAGCCGATGCCGCAGGGTGCGCTGCAGTGCCGCTTCTGCGGTGCCGTCCCGGCGGAGCAGGCGACCGTGCGCGGTCACCAGGGCATGATCGTGGTGATGCGGTTCCTCAAGCTGCAGGGGCCGTTCTGCCGCACCTGCGGGATCGCGACCGTCCGGGACATGACCGCGAAGAGCCTGTGGCAGGGCTGGTGGGGTATCGGATCGATGATCGTCAACCCGATCACGATGCTGATGAACATCGAGCCCTGGGCGAAGTTCCGCAAGCTGCCCGAGCCGGCTCCAGGTGCGCCCGGCCGGCCGATGAACCCGGGCAAGCCGCTGGTCCAGCGCCCGGCGATGGCCATGCTGCTGCTCCCGATCGCACTGATCGCAGCGATCGTGGTGATCAACCTGAACATCACCACGACGTCCGAAGCCGAGGTCGGATCCTGTGTGGTGAACGAGGGCACCGCGGCCAGCCCGAGGGTCAAGATCGTCGACTGCGCTTCGTCCGACGCGGAGTACAAGGTCGTCGGCAAGCTCGACGACACCGTCGACGACGCGAAGTGTCAGCAGTTCGCCGGCTACGAGGCGGCGTACACCTCCGAGGTGGGCTCGCAGAAGTACACCCTCTGCCTCGCCCCGGTCTGAGGCTCCAGGGGGTGCCGGTCTACGGGTAGTACCCGTAGACCGGCACCTTTGCCTCGTCGTACAGAGCAGGGCCTTCCTGCGGTACGGCCGGGAAGCTGCCTCCGGTCTTGAGGCCGTTGAGCTGCTCACCCGACAGCGCGTAGACCACCCGGCCAAGACCGGACCGGGCCAGTGCGCCCGAGCACATCTCACACGGCTGGCAGCTCGTGTACATCGTCGTCGCCGCAGCCGTCTCCGCGTCCAGCTGACTGGCCGCCCACACCGCGAGCTTCAACTCCGGGTGGAAGCTGATGTTCGCGTCGGTGATGGTCGAGTTCTGCTCCTCGACGAGTACCGTCCCGTCCGGGCCGACCAGCAGCGAGCCGAACGGCGGGTTGCCGGATCGGCGCGCGGCCGCGGCCAGCTCGATCGCGCGGCGGAGGAAGCCTTCTGCTTCGGGGGTCACGTGTCCTTCTCCCATCGTCGGTGCGCCGCGATCGTCGCCAGCGCCTGCCAGGCCACCTCGGGCCGCTCGGTCTCGGCGGGATCACCTACGAAGGGATCCAGTACGACGCTCCGCGCGCCGAGATCACGGAGTGCGTCGATATCGGCCAGCACCTGGTCGAGCGAGCCCTCACCCGCGACCCGCTCGTCGTCGGGCAGCGCCGAAGGGGTCAGCCGGAGCAGGATGCGGGGCGCGAACTCGGGCACCGGGCGTTCTTCCTCGGCCGCGATCACCCGCAGCCGATCCATTGCCGTTCGCAACCAGTCGACGCGTTCCCGGAGTGGGTGCCACGCGTCGCCGAGGCGGACGGCCCGACGGAGTCCCGCCGTACTGCGGCCGCCGACCCAGAGCGGGATGTGACCGCCGCCGTAGTCCTTGTCGTTCGCCCAGGCGCGACGGATCTCGATCAGCGTCTGGTCGGTCACGCGACCGCGCCGGTCGAAGTCGGCACCCAGGGCCTCGAACTCCTGCCGGGCCCAGCCGACACCGACCCCGAGGACGAGCCGGCCGCCGCTCAGCTGGTCGAGGTTCGCGGCCATCCTTGCCACCAGCAACGGGTGGCGGTACGGCGCGATCAGCACGGTGGTGCCGAGGCGGACCCGATCGGTGATGCCGGCCAGCCAGCTCAGCGTGGTGAACGGCTCGTAGAAGGGCGCCGGGTACTGCTCCGCGACATCGGGGGTGATGGCTACGTGATCGGAGACCATCAGCAGGTCGTAGCCGAGGCCTTCGACCGTGCGGGCCCAGTCGCGGAGCCGGCCCGGGTCCGTGCCGGGGCCGAAGTTGGGGACGTTCACACCGAGTTCCACGCCATTCAGGCTATCCATCCCGATGGTGGATTCTGAAGGGAATGCTCCCGGCGTCCGATGGGTTCCGCCGTGGAATCGCCGGTATATTCGCGATATGACCGAGAGTCTCGATCAGACCGACTGGGCCATCCTGGTCGAGCTGCAGAACGACGCCCGGATGTCGCTGACCGAACTGGGCCGCCGGGTGAACCTCAGCGCGTCGGCGACCACCGAGCGGGTCCGCCGGCTGGAGTCGACCGGGATCATCACCGCGTATCGCGCCGAGGTGGATCTGACCAAGGTGGGTTATCCGGTGCTGGCCGTCGTACGGCTGAAGTACCCGGGCAACAAGCATGAGCCGCTGCATCGGCTGCTGAAGGAACGCCTCGAGATCCTCGAATGCCTGCGCACCACCGGCGACGACTGCTACACCATCAAGGTCGCCGCCGCCTCGATGCCGCATCTGGAGGAGCTGGTCAACGAGCTCACCGAGTTCGGCAGCACCACCACGAACCTGGTCTACTCCCAGACCCAGCCCTACCGCGGCCCGCAGCAAGACCCGGCGACGTCCACACTCTGACCGTGGGAACGTTGCCCCGGTGAAGGCTCTTGGCATCGACGTCTCCCCCGCCCTGCTCAAGAACTGGATCGACTGGCTGGCGCCCGACGTCCAGCCGTTCTTCGTCACTCGCCAGCAGGCAACCGAGTGGGATCTGCCTGTCGACGACCGTCAACCAACGGCTGAGCAGCGCGACACCTACCGGACGTACGGCGTCGACAGCAGCGCTGTGCTGGTCAGCTGGCTCGACGAACCGGCGTACCTGAGTCTGCCCAAGGCGATCAGAGCGCGATTGGTCCGCGCCCAGGTGAACCACAACCGAGCCGCCGTCCCGACTGTCCGCCGCTGGCAGTCCGTCCTCGGGCCGGAGCTCCGCCGTCAAGCAGACGGTCACCGCTTCGTCTGGTGGAAGTCGCTGCTTCACGACTCGGCCGAGATTGTGCTGCCAAGGATCGTCAGCGAGGACCTGGGCCCGAGCCGCCATGCAGAGGTCGTCGACTGGCCGTCCGAACCTGTACGCCGACTGGCCGGCACCTTCCCATCCGGCAGCGGCCCCAACTGCTTCGGCACGGTGATGGCCGCGGCCGGTGTCGACGGGGCGGACGAGATCTGGATGCTGCGCGAGCCATTCGAGCGTTGGCTTGCGGACGCCACGATTGCCGGCGGACGGGACGACGTACCAGGCACCGTCTTCGTCTGGCGCGATACGGCACACGCCGTCCAGCATGCTGCGATCACCATCGGTACCGGGTGGATGCTGCACAAGCCTTCGCAGTCCTGGATGACGCCGCGCAAGATCCGCACGGTCGCCGAGGTGCGACGCGCCACTCGAACTGCAGGCTGGCGGCTGCATCGGCGTAGCCTGGTCCGGTGAGGCTGCTCGTCACTGGAGCCAGTGGGTTCCTGGGGAGCGAAGTGGTGCGCCTGGCCGAGCACGAGGTGGTACCGACCTACTACAGCCAGCCAGTTCCGGGTGGCGTCCGGATGGATGTCCGGGACCGGGGCGAGGTCGACGACGTCATTCGCAAGGTGCGCCCGGACGGCATCATCCACGCGGCCTTCCAGCAGTCCGACTGGGCGACGACGGCGGACGGTCCGGCGAACGTCGCGCTCGCCGCCCGCGGCACGCGGTTGGTCTTCGTGTCGACCGACGTGGTCTTCGGCGGTCGCTCGGAGCCGTACGACGAGGACGCGAGCCCGTGCCCGGTCACGCCGTACGGTGCGGCGAAGGCAGCCGCCGAAACGGCGATCCGGGCCATCGACCCATCAGCCGTCATCGCCCGTACGTCGCTCATCATCGGGTACGACGGCCAATCGCAGTCCGAGCGATTCGTGCACGCGTTGGCCGCCGGGGAGCCAGGAGCCCTGTACAGCGGAAACATCCGCTGCCCGGTCCACGTGACCGACCTGGCGTCGGCGCTACTCGAACTCCTGGACTCCGACGCCAAAGGCCCCGCGCATGTGGCCGGCCCTCAAGCGGTCACCCGCCTCGACCTCGGCCGCCTGATCGCCACCCGCGACGGCCTGGACCCGCACGCCCTGCCTTTCACACCCGGCCCGCCCTCAGACGTCCGCCTCGACAGCACCAGAACACAGACCCTGCTCCGCACCCGACTACGAGGTGTGCACGAGTTCCTAGCCGCGTGATGCGGGACTCAGCTGGCCTGACTCAGGCTGTTTCGTCGACGGTGGTGGTGACTGGGGTGCCGAGTTCGACGGTGCGACTGACGGTGCAGAGGCGGTCGTGGGACATCTTCACCGCGCGCGGGAGGGCCTCACGAGCCTTGTCGCCGGCCTCGCCCTCGGGGAAGCGGATGGTGAACTCGACGGCGAGGTTCTCCATCCGGTTGCCCTCCTCGGGGTCGCGCAGCTTGTCGCCGCGGACGACCGCCCGGAACTCGGTCGGCTCGGCCCGGCGGCTGACCACGACGTCGACGTCGATCGCCGAGCAGGTCCCGATCGCGGCCAGCAGCAGCTCGACCGGGGTGAAATCGGTGTCGTCACCGCCGGAGCCGACCCGGATCGTGCCGCCGCGTGCGTTGCGGACCTCGTAGCTGCTGTTGGCGAGGCGCTCGAACTGCACCTGCCGGAGAGAGTCGCCCATAACCGTCACATTCTGTTGCTTGTGGCAACGTCAGAGATTCTTCAGAGCCTCGGTCACCGGGGTCACGCCGGCGACGAGTTCGAGGGTCCGGCCGATCGCGGCCGGGGTGTCGCAGAGGCCGGCCAGCACGAGTGCCACGTCATCGCGGCTGATCTTGCCGTTGCCGGTCTTGTCTTCGAGCCGGACCTGGCCGGTGCCGGGGTCGTTGGTGAGCCCACCGGGTCGCAGGATGGTCCAGTCCAGGTCGCGCCGTCTCAGGTCCTCCTCGGCGGCCCACTTCGCCTTGAGGTAGACGGTGAACACCTCGTCGTCGGTCAACGAGTCGGCCCGGTCGGCGCCCATCGAGCCGACCTGGATGTGCCGCCGTACGCCGGCCTGCTCGGACGCGTCCGCGAACAGTGTGGCGGCTCCGCGGTCGACGGTGTCCTTGCGCGCCTTCCCGCTGCCCGGCCCGGCGCCTGCGGCGAAGATCGCCACGTCGGCTCCGGCCAGTACGTCGGCGACAGCCGCGGCATCAGCCTGTTCGAGATCGAGTACGGCGGCCTGCCCGCCGGCGGCGGTGATGTCGCCCTCATGGTCGGGGTTGCGGACCATCCCGACCACCTCGTGCCCGTCGTCGGCCAGCAGCTTGGTCAGCCGCAGCGCGATCTGCCCGTGTCCACCCGCTATCACGACTCGCATACCCCGAGCCTAACCCGCCGCGGAATCAGGCAGACTGCTCCCGTGCCTCACGCAACAACCGCCGACGGCCAACGCATCGCCTACCAGGTCCGGGGCGACGGGCCACCGCTCGTTCTGCTGGCCGGCCAGTCCAATAGCCACGCCTGGTGGAACCCGGTCCGTCCCGACTTCGAGGCGTCGTACCGGACCATCACCCTCGACTGGCGCGGCACCGGGCACAGCGACAAGCCGGACGAGGTCTACAGCACGCCCGGGTTCGCCGACGACGTCATCGCCGTAATGGACGACCTCGGTCTGGCCACTGCACACATCTATGGAGCGTCGATGGGCGGCCGGGTCGCGCAGTGGGTCGCGATCAACCACCCCGACCGCGTGAACGCTCTCGTGCTCGGGTGCACCTCACCCGGCGCGGCACACGGCTACGAGCGAAGCCGGGAGCTCCGCCGCGCGCTCGCCGACCCCAAGCGGACGGGCCGGGTGCTGCTCGACCTCATGTACACGCCTGACTGGCTAGCGGCGAATCCCGGCCCGCACCCGGTCCTGGGTGACCCGAACATGCCGTCGTACGCGAAGGCCCGGCACCTGGTCGCGAGCAACAAGCACGACGCGTGGGACGACCTGCCGAGGATCACAGCTCCCACGCTCGTCCTGCACGGGACGGACGACGTCTTCAGCCCGGCCGCGAACGCGCCACTGCTCGCCGATCGCATCCCCGGCGCCCGGGCCGAGCTCATCCCGGGCGCTCGGCACGCCTACTTCCACGAGTTCCACACCACCGCCGGACCGATCGCACTGGAGTTCCTCGCTCAGTCGGACTGACGCAGGTCAGTCGGGCTGACGCAGGATCGGGCGGAGCGCCTCGAGTACGGCGGGATCCTCGATGGTCGACGGCACCGGCTCGTCCCGGCCGTCCGCGATCCCACGCATCGTCTTGCGCAGGATCTTCCCCGACCGCGTCTTCGGCAGCGCCTCCACCACCGACACGTCCCGGAATGCGGCCACCGGCCCGATGTCCCGCCGTACCGCAGCCACCAATTCCTCCCGCAGCACGTCCTCGGCGATGTCGGCACCGGCCTTCAGTACGACGAGGCCGCGCGGGAGCTGACCCTTCAACGGGTCGTGTACGCCGATCACCGCACACTCGGCCACAGCGGGATGGGCCGCCAGTACGGCCTCCATGCTGCCGGTCGACAACCGGTGCCCGGCCACGTTGATCACGTCGTCGGTGCGGCCCATCACGAAGATGTACCCGTCCTCGTCGAGGTAGCCGGAGTCGCCGGTCAGGTAGTAGCCGTCGTACCGGCTCAGGTAGTTGTCGATGTAGCGCTGGTCGTCACCCCACAGCGTCGGCAACGCGCCCGGCGGCAGCGGCAGCTTGATCGCGATCGCGCCTTCCTCGCCCGGCGGCAGTTGGGTGCCCGCGGCGTCGAGGATCTGCAGGTTCCAGCCGGGCATCGGGACGGTGGCTGAGCCGGGTTTGGTCGGCAACGGTTCGAGGCCGCGCGGGTTGGCCGCGATCGGCCAGCCGGTCTCGGTCTGCCACCAGTGATCCACCACCGGTACGCCGAGGTGCTCGTGTGCCCAGTGGTAGGTCTCCGGGTCCAGCCGCTCACCGGCCAGGAAGAGCGTGCGGAAGCTGCCGAGGTCGTACTTCGCCAACTCCGCCGCGGAGGGGTCCACCTTCTTGATCGCCCGCAACGCCGTCGGCGCGGTGAACAACGCCTTCGCGCCGTGGTCGGAGATGACCCGCCAGAATGCTCCAGCATCCGGCGTACCGACCGGCTTCCCCTCATAAAGCACGGAAGTCGCGCCGACCAGCAGGGGTGCGTAGACGATGTAGGAGTGGCCGACGACCCAGCCGACGTCCGAGGCCGTCCACCACACGTCACCCGGACCGACGTCGTAGACCGAGCGCATCGACCAGGCCAGTGCGACCGCGTGACCGCCGTTGTCGCGGACCACACCCTTCGGCTTCCCCGTCGTACCCGAGGTGTACAGGATGTAGAGCGGGTCGGTCGCCACCACCGGGACCGGGTCGGCGGGTTCCGCGCCGGCCGTGAGCTCGGCCCAGTCCAGGTCGCGGTCGCCGAGCTTCGCAAGAGCTGCCTCGCGCTGGAGCACGATCGTGTGGTCGGGCTGGTGCTGGGAGAGCTCGAGGGCGGCGTCGATGATCGGCTTGTACTCGACCACGCGGGTCGGCTCGATACCGCAGGACGCGGCCACGATGACGCGCGGCGTGGCGTCGTCGATCCGGGCCGCGAGCTCCTTCGGCGCGAAGCCGCCGAAGACCACGGAGTGGATCGCGCCGAGCCGAGCGCACGCCAGCATGGTGATGGCGGCTTCCGGCACCATCGGCATGTAGACGATGACGCGATCGCCCTTGCCGACACCGAGTGACCTCAGCGCGCCGGCGAACACCGCGACCTCGTCGCGCAACTGCCGATACGTCAGGGTCCGCTTGGTCGCGGTGACCGGTGAGTCGTAGATCAATGCGGCCCGGTCGCCGTGGCCCGCCTCGATATGCCGATCGAGAGCGTTGTGCGACGTATTCAGCTCAGCGTCGGGGAACCAGCGATACAACGGTGCGTTGACGGAGTCGAGCGCACGCGTCGGCGCTTGCGTCCAGGAGATCGCTCCTGCCGCTTCGAGCCAGAACCCTTCCGGGTCATCGACACTCCGGCGATAGCTTTCGTTGTACGCACCCATCTGCCTGGCCTCCTCATCGACGGCTCCACTCATCGTGGCAGGGTTGAGGCATGACGGTAAGTGGCGACGAGGTGCGGGCAGCGGCGGAGCGGATCGCTGGTCGGGTACGGCGTACGCCGGTGATCCAGGTGGCGCCGGGCCTGACGTTGAAGCTGGAACTGTTGCAGCACACCGGCTCGTTCAAACCGCGCGGTGCGTTCAACCGGTTGCTCAGCGCAAAGGAGAAGGGCGAGCTCACCGGTCAGGGCATCGTCGCGGCCTCGGGCGGCAATGCCGGACTGGCCGCGGCCTACGCGGCACGGGAGCTCGGCGTGCCCGCACGGATCTTCGTGCCGGTGACTACACCGGCCCCGAAGGTCGCCAAGCTGCACCTGCTCGATGCCGAGGTGATCCAGGTGGGGAACGAGTACGCCGAGGCCTACCAAGTCGCCCTGGAGGCACGGGACGCCAGCGGCGCGCTGTTACTGCACGCCTACGACCAGCCGGAGGTCGTCGCCGGTCAAGGCACCCTCGGGCTGGAACTGCTCGAGCAGGCCGGCATGTTCGACACCGTGCTCGTTGCGGTCGGCGGCGGCGGACTGATCGCCGGTATCGCGACGGCACTCGGTGACAACGCCCAGGTCGTCGGCGTGGAGCCCGAGCTGGCGCCCACACTCCACCGCGCACTCGCGGCCGGTCAACCGATCGACGGCCCGGTCGGTGGCATCGCGGCGGACTCACTGGGCGCGCGTCGCCTCGGCGACCTGGCCTTCGCGGCCGCGCGGGAGTACGCCGTACCGTCGCTGCTCGTCGACGAGGATGCGATCGTTGCCGCTCGCAATGAGCTCTGGCACCAGTACCACCTGGCCGTCGAGCACGGAGCGGCGGTCGCGTACGCCGCGCTGGCGTCGGGCGTCTACCAACCCGCCGGTGGTGAAAGGGTGGTCGTCGTGGTCTGTGGGGCCAACACAGACCCGTCGACGCTGAGCTGACCGGGGCGGTCAGACGACAGGTTTGCGTTTCGGCCGGTCGTCGGCGAGGACCCACGCGGCCACGACACCGGCGATCGCGCCGAACAGGTGGCCCTGCCAGGAGATGCCGTCCTGCGGCAGGAGACCGCCGAGCAGAGCACTCCCCCACACCAGCACCACGAGTACGCCGACCAGCACCTGACTGAGCCGGCGGTTGAAGATCCCACGCGCGATCAAGTACGACGCGAACCCGAAGACGAGACCGCTCGCGCCGATCGTGATCGTGTTCGGCGGCGAGATCAGCCAGGTGCCGAAGCCGCCGATGACGGTAACCATCGCGGTGACCGCGAACAGCCGGGCCGCACCACCGACGGCGATCAACGCGCCGAGGGTGACCAGCGGCAGCGTGTTCGAGATCAGGTGGCCGAAGCCGAGGTGCAGGAACGGCGCGGTGACGACGCCGATCAACCCTTCCGGGTCGCGCGAGAGGATCCCGTACTGATCGAGCGCCCCGTTCATCGCCGTATCGACGATCTCGCTCAGCCACATCAGCCCGACCAGCAGGGCGAGCAACTTCAGCCCACTACCGATCCGGGCCGTATCAACGGTCCGTCCCGTCCGCTTCGCCGGGGTCTGAAAACTCATCCACGTCCTCGCTTCGCTGCGGGCGCGGATGAGGCACGACAAGCACTCTGCTTGATGATGAACTCGCTCCGCTCGTTCATACCCCCAACGATGCCGTATCCGCTCAAATCTCAACCTGTGGCAGGCGCGGCGACAGCGCAGGGTGATCTTTGGGATACTCACCGTGCCTGAGCGGGGTGATGGGGCGGGCCGTAGTCGAGAGGCCGAGTGAGGTGTGGGGGAACCGCGATGCCAGTAGCCGTCTATGTGCTTGGCCTGAGCATCTTCGCTCAGGGAACGTCGGAGTTGATGCTCGCCGGGCTGCTGCCTGAGCTGTCAGCGGATCTGGACGTCTCGATCCCCGCGGCCGGTCTGCTGATCTCCGCGTTCGCCGTCGGCATGCTGGTCGGCGCACCGGTCCTGGCGGTCGTCACGCTCACCTGGTCCCGTCGTACGGCGCTGCTGCTCTTTCTCGCCATCTTCGCCCTCACGCACGTCGCCGGTGCGCTCACGCCGAACTACGCCGTACTGCTCTCCACCCGCATCGTCGGCGCCTTCGTCTACGCGGGCTTCTGGTCCGTCGCCGCCGTCACGGTGGTCGCGCTGGTGCCGGCGAACAGCCGTGCTCGGGCGATGAGCGTCGTTACCGGCGGACTCACCATCGCCACCATCGTCGGTCTCCCGGCCGGCACGATGATGGGCCAGCACCTCGGCTGGCGTACGGCGTTCTGGACCGTCGCCGGACTCTGCGTCCTCGCGATGGCCGGAGTCCTGGCAACCATTCCGGGCGGGCGTCCCGACCCGGAGCAGACGCCACGACTCCGTAACGAGGTCCGTGCTCTCGCCAACTCGCGACTCTGGCTGGCGTTCTGCACCACCGCACTGGTCACCACGACCATCCTGGTGGTCTTCAGCTACCTCGCTCCTCTGCTGATCCAGACGACCGGGCTGACACCTGCCGCGGTGCCGGGCGTGCTGGCCCTCTACGGCCTCGGCTCGTTCATCGGCATCACCCTCGGCGGCCGGACAGCGGACGCGCTGCCCTTTCACACGCTCTTCGCCGGCATCGCCGGCCTGACCATGCTGTCCACGATCCTCGCCCTGACCGCGAGCAACCCGATCATCGCCATCACGGTCATCGTCCTGCTCGGCGGCTTCGGCTTCGCGACCAACCCGGCCCTCAACGCGCGCGTCTTCAGCCTGGCCGGCGACGCCCCTACTCTGGCGACGGCGATCAACTTCTCCGCGTTCAACGTCGGAATCACGGCCGGGCCGTGGCTCGGCGGTCTGGCGATCGCCGCCGGTGCGGATTACTCCGCACTCGGCTGGATCGCCGTCCCCACCGGGCTCACGGCCCTCGGCACCGTCGTCGTGGCAGCCCTCCTGCCGGTCAGTTCACCGGACCACTCGGGTCGATATGGCTCGGGTCGAACTCGGCGTGCCGCTTGAACACGTACTTGTTCAGCAGCCAGGTGACCGCCCACAGCCCAACACCGATCAGCATCAGCCAGCCGGCGATCTTGTAGTCGGCCGACGCCCGCCCGGACAGCGGGCTGGCCAGGTAGGCGCACAGTATGGCGCCCAGCACCGGCAGCGCGGTCGGTGCGCGGAAGTGCTTGTGCTCCATCCGGTCCTTGCGCAGCACCAGGACGGCGACGTTCACGATCGCGAACACGCACAGCAGCAGGAGCGCCGTCGTGCCACCGAGCGCGGCCAGGTCGGCGTACCCGATCAGGAAGAACGCGAGCAGCGTGGTGAACAGGATCGCGATCCACGGCGTACGACGCTTGCGCAGCACCCGGCCGAGCGGACCGGGCAGGACCTGCTCGTGCGACATGCCGTACAGCAGCCGGCTCGCCATCAGCATGTTGATCAGCGCCGAGTTGGCGACCGCGAACATGGTGATCCAGGCGAAGACCTCGAGCGGGAAGCCCGGGGCGCCGGCCGAGACCACCTTCAGCAGCGGTGTGGATCCCTCGTTCAGATCCTCGGGCGAGACCAAGGCGACTGCCGAGATCGCGACCAGGACGTAGATGAGGCCGGTGGCGCACAGACCGATGAGCATGACCTTCGGGAAGATCCGGACCGGGTCCTTGGTCTCCTCGGCCATGTTCACCGAGTCCTCGAAGCCGACCATCGCGAAGAACGCCAGCGCGGTCGCCGCGGTGACGGAGCCGAAGGCGGATTCACCCGACGGGGTGTTGAACTCGGTCAGCCGCGACGTATCGCCGTCGCCGCTGCCGATCGCCCAGACACCGATCGCGATCACGATCAGCAGGCCGCTGAGCTCGACACAGGTCAGCACGACGTTCGCCTTCACGCTCTCGCCGACACCGCGCAGGTTCACCAGCGCGATCAGCGCCATGAAGCTGAGCGAGGTGATCATCAGCAGCGAGCCGCGCTCGGCGTCGATGTCCGCGGCGGAGAAGAAGTTCGCCGCGAACGCCTTCGACGCGCTCGACGCCGAGGTGAGGCCGGAGCACATCACCGCGAAGGTGAGCAGGAAGGTGAGGAAGTGGATCCCGAACGCCTTGTGCGTGTAGACCGCGGCACCGCCGGCCCGCGGGTACTTGGTGACGAGTTCCAGATAGCTGGTGGCGGTCAGCAGCGCCACGATGAAGGCGCACAGGAACGGCAGCCAAACCGCGCCGCCGACCTCGCCGGCCACCTTTCCGGTCAGTGCGTACACGCCGGTGCCGAGGATGTCGCCGACCACGAACAGCAGCAACAGTCCCGGGCCCATCACCCGTTTCAGTTCAGGGCGCTCACCTGCCTTCGGTGCGGCGGCGCTTGCGCTCGTACTCTCACTCATGCTGCCTCCCTGGATCGGTCCGATAGTCGACCACACCCGGGGTGCATCAGCCAGCACTTTCTGTGACCTCGGCCAGCCTGTAACCGGAAGGTGACCGGCGGCCTGCGACCATGTGGCCCGTGATGCACCTTCGTCTCATCGTCCCACCGGATCGCACCGAGCGCGTCCTGGACACGCTCGTCGACGACCCACGGGTGACCAGCATCGTCCGGCTCCCCGGGGCGGCACAACGGCCCAAGGGCGACGTGATCGAGTGCGACGTCACCCGGGAGGCGACCTCGGAGATCCTCGGCTGGCTCAAGGACCAGGGCCTGTACGACGAAGGCTCGGTCGCGATGGCGCTGGTCGACGCCGCCCCCTCCCGGAACGCCCGCGAGACCGAGAAAGCGGCGCCGGGCGCACCGGACGACGCGGTCATCTGGGACGCGGTCGTCGACAACGCCTACAACGAGGCCAAGGGCTCGTGGGTGTACTACGCCTTCCTCACGCTCGCGACGATGATCGCGGCCGTTGCCGTGGTCACCGATTCGGCGATCCTGGTCGTCGGCGCGATGGTCGTCGGCCCCGAGTTCGGAGTGGTCGCGGCGCTGGCCGTCGGCATCGCGCTGCGGAATGCCGGTCTGACCTGGCGATCGGCGCGGCTGCTGGCGCAGGGGTTCCTGCTGGCGATCCTGCTCACCACCCTCGCGGCGCTGCTCGCCCGCGCGGTCGGCTGGATCGATATCGGTGACGTGACGGGCGCGCGCCCGTTGACCGGGTTCATCTGGCGGCCGGACAAGTGGTCGGCCGTGGTCGCCGTACTGGCCGGATGTGCGGGCGTGCTGTCGCAGACGGCCGGGCGGTCGAACGCACTGGTCGGCGTGTTCATCTCGGTGACCACGGTGCCTGCCGCCGGGGACCTGGCGTTGTCGCTCGCGTTGTGGGCGCCGCAGCATATCGGGGGCGCCGCGGCGCAGCTCGGGATCAACCTCGCCGGGATGACCGCGGCCGGCGTGGCGACGCTGCTGGTGCAGCGGCGCATCTGGCGGATGTACCTGCGGGTGAAGAGCAAGTAAGGCGCGGGCGCGCGCGTTGAGGCTTGACCGGGCGTCCCCTGTCCGGTCCGCGCGCGCCCTGCTCAGCTAGTCGTACCCCATTCGGGGGCCCTCCGCACCACGAGTTCGATTGACGTATGTCGGACATGGCGCGAAGTCGCCACACCCGGGAAAACGAATGCCCGGTCGCTCGGGAGACGAGATAGCCTGTCCGGGATCCGGTCGTACTGGAGGGATGGATGCTGGAGTCGCTGGGGGTGGAACCGGCGGACGAACAGGCCTACCGCGCGCTGCTTGCCGCTCCGGGGTGCGACCTGACCGAGTTCGCCAAGCGTCTCGATCGGGACGAGAAAGAGGTCCTCGCGACGGTCGAGCGACTCGAGGAGCTCGGGTTGCTGACGACCACCGCCGACTTCCCGCCACGCCTGTTGCCGACCCGCCCTGATGTCGCGGTCGACGCGTTGGTCGCCGTACGGCGTGCCGAGCTGGACCGGGTTCGCGCCGAGGCACGGGTGATGCTCTCCGAACTGCGGGCGCAGGAACAGCATCGGCCGGAGAACCTGGTCGAGGTGATCGTCGGGCAGGAGGCGATCGCGGCCCGGTTCGCGCAGTTGCTGAACGGGACGCGTGAGCAGTTGCTGGTGCTGGACCGGCCGCCGTACGCGTCGCGGCCGGGCGAGTCCGACCCTCGGGTCCGTGGGCTGCTCAGCGAAGGTGTGGTTGTCCAGGGCATCTACTCCCCCGACTCCCTCGACGTGCCGGGCGGTGTGGACGAGGCGTTCAGCGCGGCCGATGCCGGCGAGACGTCACGGGTGCATCCACAGGTGCCGATGAAGCTGGCCGTGTTCGACCGCAGGGTGGCGCTGCTGCCATTGGCGGTCGACCAGTTGGTCGACAGTGCGCTCGTCGTCCATCCGTGTGCGCTGCTGGACGCGCTGATCGAGATGTTCACGCTGCTGTGGGGTCAGGCCGTGCCGGTGGTGCCGCCGGCCAAGACGGATCCGCTGGACGCGCGGTTGATGACGTTGCTCGCCGCCGGGTTCAAGGACGACGCGATCGCACGGCAGCTCGCGCTCAGCAGCCGCACGGTCGGGCGCCGGGTCGCTGAGCTGATGGAGACGCTGGGTGCGCGGACCCGGTTCCAGGCCGGGATCCACGCCCAGCGCCGCCATCTGCTCGAAGACCTCGACGACTGACTCAGCAGGTGCCGAGCATCTGCTGGAGGGCGGTCTTCTCCGCCGACTGCAGCGAGAGGCCGTAGGTGTGCTTCACCCAGATCCATTCGCGTGCGTAGATGCAGTGCACCGAGGCGTTCGTCGGCTTCCACTCGGACGGGTCGCTGTCACTCTTCGAACGGTTGCTCGACGCGGTGACCGCGATCAGCTGCGAGATGGTCAGGTCGTTGGCGAACTGCTGACGGTGGGAGGTGCTCCAGGCGTTCGCACCGGACTTCCATGCCTCGGCGAGCGGAACGATGTGGTCGATGTCGATCGACGAGTCGTCCTCGACCCAGGTGGCGTCGTACACGCTGTACCAGCGGCCGGCCGTCGGCTCGCACTGGCTGTCGACCGTGACGCCGGTGCCGTCACGCTTGAGCACCTCGTCGCGGGTGTCACAGGTGCCGGACTGGGTGATCCAGTGTGGGAACAGGTCCCGGCTGTAGCCGGTGGTGGAGCCCTCGGCTTTGACCGTGAGCCCCGCCAACTGAGTGGCCGCCGTACTGGCCGACGGCGGGGTCGGTGGGTAGGCCAGCGCCGGTCCGGCGCTCAGCGCCCACGCCGTCACCATGGCGACGGCAGTGATCATCAAAGTGGTGAAACGTCGCATCAGTCAGGCCTCCGAAGGGTCGGGCGGTCCCCCCTGACGTGCTGCCCTCAGCCTTCCCCGATCACGCGCCGTAAGAAACCACTCACCGATGAAAGCCGTGTGAACGCTCCCGCTCAGGCCGGTGTCGGTGCCGCCGGCTCGAAGCCGGCCAGCATCTCCTCCAAGGCGTGCTGGTCCGGTCCGACGAACGGATCGGACTGCGGTGCCGTCTCGAGCAGATCCAGGAATTCCGTCGTGTGTCCCGGCGCGGGCGGCAGGTGGGTGCTGAGAATGACGTCTGGATCCATCTCCCTCAGCGGCTGGATGGTACGCCGGAACGCGTCCTGGTCGACGTTGTGCACCCAGGGGCTGTCGAGCGTTGCCCACAGAAGCTGTCCACCGCGGAGCGCGTCGCGCGGAGCATCGCTGACATCACCGCAGTCGGCGAGCTCCGACGTCGGCATCGGCGAGCCGAAACAGTCGGAACTGAAGCACGCGCGCGAGCGATCGTCGTAGAAGCCGACGGTCGCCGGGCTGTCGTACAACGGCGGCCGGAAGGCGGTGACTGTCCGGTCCCCCAGCGAGAGCGACTGGCCGGGATTCAGCAGATAGAGCCGGTCCATCGGCAGCGGCCGCTCGGTCGACATGATCCCGGCGCCGATGAAAGTCGTGATCAGGCGCGCCTGCGGTGCCGCTTCGAGCAGGTCGAACAGCGAGCCGGTGTGGTCCCGGTCCGGGTGGGTCAGCCAGATCCACCGGACGTCCTGCGGATCGACCACCGAACCGAGCGCGTCCATGAAGCCCCGGTCCGGCAGACTCAAGCCGGTGTCCACGACCAGCGGTTCGGCCCCGAGCAACACGAACGCGTTGATCGGCAGGAAGCCGATTCCGGGCACCGGCAGTTGGTCACTCAGCACGCTGATGTCAGCGCCGACACGGTTGATCCGCATGATGACTCCCCGTTGAAGTCCCGCCGTCACCCACGGCGAGAAGGCGAAACCGCTGCTCTTCGGAGCGTCCGCCGCGGGCCGCGCGCTGTCAAGAACCTGCCGACATCCCCTGTTTACAAGGCTTCATGGTGCCGAAACGCCGTTCCGGTATACAGGCGACACCATCCAGTGAGGAGATGCCGATGGCAACCATTGGTGAGCATGCCGCTGCCCTGCTGCGTTCCGGCCTCGGCCGCCGGGACTTCCTGCGCGCAACCGCCGCTGTGGGCGCCGCCGGTGTCGCTGCTTCGACAACTACGGCGAGCTCCGCGCAAGCCGCCGTACCGCGGGAGGTGTTGCAACCGGGCAAGGGACCGATCCACGGCCGTCACTACCTGCGGTCGACGCCCGACCAGGTCCGGTGGGGCTATGTCCCGTCGATCGACAGCGCCCCGGTACTGCGCGTGAGGTCAGGCGAGACCGTCACCGTCGACACCGTCTCCCACGAAGGCATCCTCGAGGACCAAGGCCGTGACCCGGTCGAGTACTTCGCCCAGCACGGTGTCACCCGGTCGTCGGTGCTGGACGACGCCGTCGCCATCGCCCGCGACTACGACCGGACCACGCGGAACTTCGACGTCGACGGGCCGCACGTCGTCACCGGCCCGATCTTCGTCACGGACGCGAAACCTGGCGACGTACTCAAGGTAGAGATGCTGTCGATGCTCCCGCGCGTCCCGTACGGCGTGGTATCCAGCCGGCACGGGAAGGGAGCACTCCCCCGGTTGGCCGGCGGCGCTGTCCCAGCTGGGATCACGATCGACGAGATCATGCCGCCGGTGGAGACGGATGGCCGAGAGACCGGCGACCCGACCCGCTACGGCAACGTGTCGGTGTTCACGCCGGTCCGTGGCGGGCGCGGGGTGATGGCGCGCGGCAAGCGGCGCGAGGTGACCTTCCCGCTGAACCCGTTCATGGGGCTGATGGGTGTCGCCTTCGCCGGCTCGGCGTCGCCGACAGCGCCGGAGCTGAACTCGATCCCGCCGACGCTCGGCGGCGGGAACATCGACATCAATCTGCTGGGCGTCCGGTCCGCGTTCTATCTGCCAGTGTTCGCCGAGGGCGCGCTGTTCCACGTCGGCGACCCGCACTTCGCGATGGGGAACGGCGAGGTCGCGCTCACCGCGCTGGAGGGTTCTCTGCGGGCTACCTTCCGGCTGACAGTCTGCAAGAAGGGCTCGGGTGACGCGCCGTCGGTGGCATTCGGGTACCCGTTCGCGGAGACGCCGGACGCTTGGGTCCCGATCGGCCTGTCTGACCCCGACGGCAGCCAGAACGGTCAAGGCAACGACCTGAACATCGCCATGCGTCGCGCGGTCGTGAACGCCCTCGACTTCCTCGAAACCGACCAGGGCATGGACCGGGCAACCGCGTACGCCTATCTCTCAGCTGCGGCCGACTTCGAGGTCTCCCAGGTCGTCGACCGAACCACCGGCGTCCACGCCGTCATCCGCAAGTCCGACTTCAACTAGTCGCCTCCTTCAGACCGGGCGTGGGTTACCCCCGACAAATGTGGGCGGGTGGTTCGGCAACACGAATTGTGGTGGCGCTGTTCCGGGCTGCCCGATCGTGCCAGTCGTGGTGCAGCTCACCCGAATGGTCACACCCACCTGAGCAATCACGGTGAACAGATCGTGGATCTGGGTGACCACCGTGAGCGGGTCGCGGATGGGGGTAGGTGTTGGTGAGAGGGCCTGGACTTGGGGGTGGGGACACCCTGTCGTGGGCTGGGACAAGAAATAGCAGGTCCCGGCCCACCGTTACCTGTCCAAGCCTCCGGCGATCAGCACGATCAAGCAGCCCGGAGCAGCGCCCCACTCGAGCAGCCCACCACGTTCGTCGTCTGACGACGTGACCACAGCTGTCCTAGTCGTGTTCGACCACGGTCAAGGTCCAGCCGGCGCCGGTACGGTCGAGCTCTGCGTTCCAGCGTTCGCTCACCAGTTTGTGCAGCGACTTCGGCGTACCCGGATCCTTGCCTGATTCAAGGAGTTGGCGGGCGACCAGGCCGCGGGTGTGCTTTGCGTTGTGTGAGACAACTGAGCGCACCCCGCCGCGTTCGCGGACGACGTTCACCGAGACCCACTTGGCGGCCTGGACGCCGCTCGGACGCCAAGCGGAGACATAGGTGGACGAGCGGCAGTCGACGATCACCCCGTCGGTCTCAGCCAGCACGGCGGCCAGCGGGTCGCGCCACACCGACGCGAGCGGTCCGAGGCCGGGCAACGTCGTACCCATGGAGAGCCGGTACGGCGGGACGCGATCGGCCATCCGCAATGCGCCCCAGGCGGCGGACACAACGAGCAGACGATTGCCGGCCCGGCGCTTGCTACCGGCCGACAAGGTGGAGTAGCCGAGAGCGTCGTACAGCACTCCCGAGTACAGCTCCGACACCGGAACGGCCGGCTCGGTGCGCCAGCGGGTGTTCCGGTCGACCTCATGCTGGAGCGAAGCGCCGACCCCCAGTACGTCGTACGCGTCGGAGGAAGCCGAGACCTTCGCCAACGTGTCGAGGACCTGCTCGCGGACGGGAGTCAGTTCCGGGAACGACAGCGACGCGTGGTCGACGGCGCGTCCGCGGGATCGTCCGGTCTTGCCCTCGGACGGCGGCAGCAGGATTAGGGTCACGGGGCCTCCCTGCCTGGACTGAGGAGCGGAGGGAGCGCAGCGACCGGAGGGACGAGGGAAGGCTGGGAGTTGAAGCCCCATGACACCCCTGCCGGAGGTGCGGCGTTCAACACAGTCACGTGAGCTCGTCCAGAGTGGCCAGGTCGGCGGCGGTCGGGTCCCACAGGCCGGCGGCGACGTTCTGCGCGATCTGCTCCGGCTTGGTCGCGCCGGCGATCACCGACGCGACCGCCGGCTGCGCCGCGAGACCGCCGATGGCGACGTCGATCAGGCTAAGGTCCCGCTCGGCCGCGAACGTCTCGAGCGCTTCGATCTTGTCGAAGTCCGCCCGCGCCAGCCGCTCCGGCTGAGTCGCCAACCGGCTGCCTTCGGGAGCCTCCTCGCCGCGCTTGTACTTACCGGTGAGCAGACCGGAGGCGAGCGGGAAGAACGGCAGGATACCGATGCCGAGGTGCTCACAGGCCGGGACCAGTTCGTCCTCGACGTCGCGATCGAGCAAGGAGTACTGGTTCTGCGCGCTGATGAAGTGCTCCAGACCGGCGGTCCGGGCGGCCCAGTCGGCGTCGATCACCTGCCAGCCGGCGAACTGGGAGCTGCCGATGTACCGGACCTTGCCCTCGGCAACCAGTTCGGTGAGGGCCGCGAGAGTTTCCTCGATCGGGGTGACCTGGTCCGGGAAGTGCAGCTGGTAGAGGTCGATCCAGTCCGTGCCGAGCCGCTGCAGGCTCGACTCGACCGCCTTGCGGATGTACCGGCGGGAACCGCGGACACCCCAGTCCGGGCCGTTCGCCCCCTGCATGTCACCGCCGAACTTGGTCGCGACGATCACCTCGTCGCGGCGGCTGCCGAGTGCCTTGCCGAGCAGCTCCTCGCTGTACCCGTGCTCACCGCGGTAGATGTCGGCGGTGTCGAACAGCGTGATCCCCGCGTCCACCGCGGCGTTCACCACCGCGTCCGTCCGGGTCGCGTCGAGGCGCCGCCCGAAGTTGTTGCAGCCCAGTCCCACCACGCTGACCGTGAGGCCGGAGTCACCCAGCTGCCGGTACTCCATATCCGTCATGTGTACAGCCTAGTGACGGCATAGAGTTGCCAGCATGCCGAGTCTCACCGTCGACGGCGCCCGTACCCGGGCCGCCGCGCTCTCCGTCCACTCCTACGACGTCGACCTCGACCTGACCCAGGGCGAGCGAACGTTCGGATCCACCACCACGATCAGGTTCACCGCCGCCAGTACGACCACCTGGCTGGACGTGAAACCGGACGAGCTCGTCTCCGTGACCCTGAACGGCACGGCGGTCGACGTCGCCGGGCTGAACGACGGCCGGCTCGAGCTGACCGACCTGCAGCCGGACAACGAACTGGTCGTGGTCGCGTCGATGCTCTACTCACACGACGGTGAGGGACTGCACCGAGCGGTCGACGCCGCCGACGGTCTCGTCTACACCTACGCGATGTCGTTCCTGGACGCGGCGCCGCGGATCTTCGCGTGTTTCGACCAGCCCGACCTCAAGGCGCCGTACCGGATGAAGGTCACCGCGCCGCCGGAGTGGCTGGTGCTCGGGAACGGCGCGGCTACCCAGGTCTCCCCCGGTCGTTGGGAGCTGGCCGAAACGCCGCCGCTGTCGACGTACTTCGTCACTGTCGTGGCCGGGCCGTACCACCAGATCAGCGACGAGCACGACGGGATCCCGCTGAGCGTGGTGGCGCGGCAGTCTCTGAAGGAGGCGCTGGAGCGGGAGGCCGAGGACATCTTCACGGTGTCCAAGCAGTCGTTCGACGAGTACCACCGGATGTTCGGCTACCGGTACCCGTTCGGTGAGTACCACCAGGCCTTCGTGCCCGAGTTCAACGCCGGCGCGATGGAGAACCCGGGCTGCGTGACCTTCCGCGACCCGATGGTGTTCCGGTCGGCCGTGACCGATGGCGAGCGCAGCAGCCGGGCCCGGACCGTCGTCCACGAGATGGCGCACCAGTGGTTCGGCGACATCGTCACGATGGAGTGGTGGAACGACCTCTGGCTGAACGAGTCGTTCGCCGAGTACATGGCCCACCGGGTCTCGACCGATGCGACGCGGTACACCGACAACTGGATCGACTTCGCCTTCATCCGGAAGTGGTGGGGTCTGCAGGCCGACCAGCGGTCGTCCACTCACCCGGTCGCGGCCGACCCGGTCAAGGACGCGCTCGCCTCACTCGACGACTTCGACGGCATCTCCTATGCCAAGGGCGCCGCGGTCCTCAAGCAGCTCGCCGCCTACCTCGGCGACGACGTCTTCCTGGCAGGCGTCCGGGCGCACATCCAGTCGAACGAGTTCGGCAATGCGACGTTCGGTGACCTGGTCGCCAAGTGGACCGAGGCCGGCGCGGTCGACCTCGACAACTGGGCGCAGCACTGGCTCCGCACCCCGGGCCTCGACACGATCAGCGCGTCGCGCACCGACACCGGGATCACGCTGCGCCGGGTCGCCCCGGCCGCCTTCCCGGCTCAGCGTCCGCACAAGCTGACGGTCGGCGGGTACGACGCGGACGGCCGCGGTACGACGGTCGACGTACTGCTGGACGCGGACGAGGTGGAGGTCCCCCTCGACCCGTCCGCCGCGGTGGTGATCCCGGACGCGGGTGACGACACCTGGGCCAAGATCCGGCTCGACGCGGACAGTCTGGCGAACCTGGCGTCGGTGCTGCCGAAGATCTCGGACGGCGTGACGCGGGCCGTCGTACTCAACAGCATCCGCGACGCCGTCGCCGACGCCGAGCTCGACCCGAAGCTCGGGTTCGACGTCCTGATCGGGATGCTGCCGCAGGAGACCAGCGACATCGCAGTCGGCACGATGGTCGGCTGGGCGAACTCGCACCTGCTCGGCGTCTACCTCCCCTACGAGCCGTACCGCGGTCAGCTGGCCGAGGCGCTCGGTGCCCGGCTGCAGACCGCGCCGGCCGGGAGCAGCCTGCAGCTGGCGGTGGCCCGTGGGTACGTGCGGTTCGCCGACGACGTCGGCGTGCTGACGGGCTGGCTCAACGGTGAAGGTGTGCCGGTCGGGCTCGCGATGGACGTGGACCTGCGGTGGACGGTTCTGCTCCAGCTCGCCCGGCTCGGTGCCGTCGGCGACGCGGAGATCGACGCCGAACTCAAGCGCGACACGTCGTCCGAGGGCGTCGTCCACGCGGTCCGCTGCCGTGCCGCGCTGCCGACGCCGGAGGCCAAGGAGCGGGCCTGGACGCTGATCACGACCGACGCCGACGTCGCGAACTACGAGCTCTACGCCGCGTGCGAAGGCTTCTGGCACCCCGGTCAGGTCGAGCTCAGCGCGCCGTACGTGGACCGGTACTTCGCCGAGATCGCCGGCACCGAGAAGCTGCGATCCGGCTGGGTGGTCGCCCAAAGCGCGAAGCTCGCCTTCCCCCGGTACGCCGTCGAGCAGCCGACCGTCTCGCGGGCCGCGGACCTGGTCGCGGACGAGTCGGTCGCGGCCGGCATCCGGCGGTCGGTCGGCGACAGTGTGGACGACCTGAAGCGTGCTCTTGCGGTGCGTTCGGCGTTCGGCAGCTGACAAGTGAGTCGCGGTCACACCGTGTTGTGACTACTGTGACTGGTGTGATCAGGAGGACCCTGGTGACCAGGCAAGATGTGATTTCGTGACGTAACCTCCACAATGACCGGGCGGCACGGCGCGCCGGTCTTGGTCAGGCAGCACGTCCCGGGAGAGACTGTCGAGAACCGCACAGGAGAACAAAGGCAATGCGCGAGGCGAGGCTCGTCGGTCTGAGCCAGGATGGCAAGCAACTCATCCTGGCGCTGGCAGAGACGGGTGAGGAGTTCGCCATCCCGGTCGACGACCGGTTGCGTGCGGCCCTCCGCGGCGACCGTGCCCGACTCGGCCAGCTGGAGATTCAAATGGAGAGCGCGCTGCGCCCACGAGACATCCAGGCTCGTATCCGCGCCGGCGAAAGTCCCGAGGCGGTCGCAGCCGTCGCCCAGATGCCGATGGAACGCGTGATGGCGTTCGCCGGCCCGGTCCTGGCCGAGCGCGACCACATCGCCAGCCTCGCGCAGCGCGCCTCCGTCCGTCGTCGTGGCGGTGCCGACGCTCCGACCCGCAACCTCGGTGCCTGGGTCACCGATCGGCTCCGCACCCGCCAGGTCGACCCGGCGTCGGCCGAGTGGGACGCGTGGCGGCGTGACGACGGCCGCTGGGCGGTGCGTGTCTCCTACTTCGTCGAGAGCGTCGACGAGGCGGAGCAGAAGGAAGAAAAGATCGCGATGTTCGCGTACGACGCTCCCGGTCGGTACGCGGTCCCGGACGACGACGAGGCTCGCTGGCTGGTCGGCGAGCAGGCCCAGGTGTTGGCGCCGCCGGTGCAGCCGACCCATCAGCCTGGTGAGCGCCGACTGTCCGCGGTTGCCGACATCGACCTGTCCGTCGCGCCGGACCACGGCGCCGACAGCTACGAGGCCGGCTTCGAGGACACCGTCAGCCTGCCCCGCAGAAACAACCCTGCCGCCCGCGACACCGGGCGTGATCCTTCCCGCGATGCCGGGCGTGAGCGCGAGGGGTTCGCCGCCCGCGACACGCCCCGAGAGCCCGAGCGCGGCCCGCGCCGGGTGCACTCGGTCCCCGACCCGGACACCGAGCCGACGCTGATCGACGTACCGGTCGAGCAGCCGCCGGCCCTGCGTCCGGCGGTCCGCGCCGTGGAGCGTCCCAGTGAGCTTCCGGCGGAAGCTGCCACCTTCGCTCCTCCGGAGGAAAGAGCCGCCCCGGAGAACCCGTTCACCGAGCGCCGCGCCGCACCCGACCGGACTCCGGCGCCCGACCGCAGTGCTCCGGCACGGCGCGCGCCCGAAGAGCGTGCCACCCCGGCCGCGCCGGTCGAAGCGCCCGCGCAGCCGACTCCGGAGCCGGAGCCTGTCCAGGCCAAGCCCGCATCCAAGCCCGCGTCCGAGCCTGCACCCTCGCCGGCGGCAAGCTCGGCTGGTGAGCCCGCCGCCAGCGCTGAGCCGGCCACCGAAGAGACTCCCGCCGAGCCCA
Organism: Kribbella steppae; assembly: GCF_004342025.1. Lineage (GTDB taxonomy): Bacteria > Actinomycetota > Actinomycetes > Propionibacteriales > Kribbellaceae > Kribbella > Kribbella steppae. The sequence continues at coordinate 536,573 of NZ_SLWN01000006.1, forward strand.
AGAAGAAGCCGGCCCGCCGCAACGCCAAGCGCGCCAGCGTCCCCAGCTGGGACGAAATCATGTTCGGCAAGAAGGCCGACTGATCCTCGTCGAGTCGTGGATTTCGGTCGTCGAACGACCGGATCCGGAGCAGAAATCCGCGACTCGGTGGCGGCCTTGTTGACACATCACGGACAGTTGTCCCGGATGGCGGACGGTGTTTGGCATCCACGGAGCGAACTGTCATGATCTTCGGCATGCAGATTCTGTGCTGCTGTTGTTGTTGTCGTCGCTGACGCGCGCCGTCTCCCGGCGCACGAGGCCCTGCCCCTTTCCGTGGCCCGCCCGCCGACACCAGCACTCACAGGATCTTCCGCATGAATCTCCCGGCCTTTGCCGATCTGCTCGCGTCCCGCGGCCTCCGCCTGCTGCCCGGCTCCCACGCCGTACCGGTGGAGCTGCTCGTTCAGTTGCCCGACGCAACAATCGCCCGGTTCACCGCGCGCGGTACGACGCTGCGGATGAGCCGCTTCTCCCCCGACGCGCTGACCGCGATCACCATCGCCGCCGAGTGCGGTTGCGGTGACCACCACCCGCAGACCGGCCCGACCCGGGTCACCCTCAGCCGGTACGCCGTACCGCTCGACGAACGCACCATCGACGGCGAGCTCCTGTTCGGCTGGCAGGCCCACGAGGCCGGCCTGCTCCGCCTCCCCGACGCGGCCACCCACTTCTTCACCCTGCTCGACCAGGTCCAGACCCCCGACCGAGTCCTCGTCGGCGTCGCCTGAAGCACCACTTTGTGCACCACTCGAGTACGCCGGGCGCCTCGGCGTACTCGAACCGTGCAGAAAGTCGCTGAGGGTCAGGGGCGGCGGTGGGGTGGTTCGTGGGTGTCGTAGCGGCGGCGGGCTTCCTCGACCTTCGCCAGGTTGGGCGACCACTCGACCAGTGACTGGAACAGGGGCGCGAGGCTGCGACCCAGGTCGCTGATCTCGTACTCGACCCGCGGCGGCACCTCCGGGTAGTACGTCCGCCCGATCAGCCCGTCCCGCTCCAGTTGCCGCAGCCGCTGCGTCAGCACCTTCGGCGTGATCACCCCGATCCGCCGCTCGAGCTCCACGAACCGCTGCCGGCCGAACTCGTTCAGCGTCCACAGGATCGGCGTCGTCCAGCGGCTGAACACCACGTCGACCACCGGCGCGATCGGACACGCCTGCACCGGATCGACGTCCCCACCGCGAGCCCGCCACTCAGCCACTGTGCCGTCGGTCACAACAACCCCTTCTGCCAATACTTTCCTCTAGGTACCTACTATGCCAGCGCAAGTAGCGTCCTCGTCAGTCAACCAAAACGAACTGAGACACAGGAGCGACCATGATCGTGGTGACTGGTGCGACGGGGAACGTCGGACGGCCGCTGGTGGAGGCGCTCGCAGCAGCCGGCGAGCAGGTGACGGCGGTGTCGCGACGGACTCCTCAGCGGGATCTCCCCGCCGGCGTGCGGTCCCAGCAGGCCGATATGTCCGAACCGGAGAGCCTGAAGCCGGCGCTCGAGGAAGCCGAGGCGGTGTTCCTGCTGACCTCGCCAGACTTCCTGGCGAACGGCAATCTCGCTGATGTTGTGAACGTCGTACGGGCGGCCGGCGTGCAGCGGGTCGTGTTGCTGTCCTCCCAGGGGGTGGGCACTCAACGCCACCCCTCGGCGCTGGAGGATGTCGTCACGGAGTCGGGCCTGGAATGGACCATGCTGCGACCGGGCAACTTCAACTCGAACGCCTTCCAGTGGGCCGAGTCGGTCCGTTCTCGCCGGGTGCTCGAGGCGCCGTTCGGTGACGTCGCACTGCCGGCTGTCGATCCGGCCGACATCGCCGATGTCGCGGCCGCGGTGCTGCGCGAGCCCGGCCATGGCGGCAACATCTACACGCTGACCGGACCGGAGCCGATCTCACCGCGGCAACAGGCTGCTGCGATCGCACAGGCCATCGGCGAGCAAGTACGTTTTGTCGAGTCGAGTCGCGATGAGGCTCGCGGCCGGATGGTGGGCTACATGCCCGAGCCGGTCGTGGACGCCACCCTCGCTGTCCTCGGTACGCCGTCCGCCGACGAGCAAGCCGTCAATCCGGATGTCGAGCGCGTCCTCGGCCGCCCAGCCCGGACCTTCGCGGACTGGGCCGCCCGGAACGTCGCTGCCTTCAAGTAGCTCACCGTGTCCCGGATGGCTGAGCGCTGAGGGTCTCGCGGCGGAGCTTGCGCAGGTGGCGAAGGTTCTCGCCGGTGAAGATCGCCAGCGCGGCCCAGATGAGCGCGAACCCGGCGAGGCGCTCGGGCGGCATCTGCTCGCCGAACACGAACACACCGAGGACGAACTGCACCGTCGGCGTCAGGTACTGCAACAAGCCGAGGTACGTCAGCGGAATCCGCCGTACCGCCCCGGCGAAGAACAGGAGCGGAACCGCCGTGGCCGGGCCGGCGGCGATGAGGAGCATGGTCGTCGACCAACCGTCGTGCCCGAATGTCGCCCGGCCTGCGATCTCCAGCCACACCAGATAGCCGAGCACGGCCGGCAGGATGAACGTCGCCTCGACGGCGAGGCCTTCCAACGCCCCGGTCGCCGCCTTCTTCTTCAGCAAGCCGTACGTCGCGAAGCTGAGCGCCAGCCCGACCGCCACCCACGGCACTCGGCCGTAGTCGAACGTCAGCCACGCCACCGCCACCACGGCCAGGCCGAGCGCGAGCCATTGTGGCCGCCGCAGCCGTTCGCGGAACAGCACCACCCCGATCACGACCGTGATCAGCGGGCTCATGAAGTACCCGAGCGACGTCTCCACCACCCGCTCGTGGTTGACGCCCCAGATGTAGAGGTACCAGTTGAACGCGATGACCACCGCGGCCCCGCCGAGGATCCACAGCTTGGCGGGCCGCTCCCTCAGTGCGCGCCAGCAGTCGGACCGCGGACGGAACAGCAGCAGCAACGCGATGAACCCGAGCGTCCAGACGAACCGGTGGGCGAGTACCTCGACCGCGCCGGCGCCATCGAGCAGCCGCCAGTACAGCGGCAGCAGCCCCCAGATCCCGTAGGTCGAGGCACCGAACAGCAGGCCTCGATTCAGTGACGCGCGACCGTCGTCGGGACTCTGGACCTGCGGCTCGGTTGTTGCGGCGGGTGCGGACATGTCAGGTCACCACGCGGTACTTCAGATGCGTAACGCCGGGTGCCTCGACGGCCCGGATCTGCTCGAGCCGCACCTTGTTGTCCCCGAGGTCGCCGAAGATGCGAGCACCGTCGCCAAGCAACAGGGGAACGACGTGAAGCTCGAGCTCGTCCAGCAGTCCCGCTGCCAGGTACTGCTGAGTGATGTTGCCGCCGCCCCACAGCATGACGTCCTTGCCGCCGGCGGCAATCTTCGCCTGTTCGAGGGCCGACTCGATTCCGTCGGTGACGAAGTGGTAGGTGGTCCCGCCCTCCATCTCCACGGACTCACGCGGGTGGTGCGTGACGACGAAGACGGGGTAGTGGTACGGCGGGTTGTCGCCCCACCATCCGGTCCACTGCTCGTCGCCCCAGTCACCACCGCCGATCGGGCCGAACATGCCCCGGCCCATCACCGCGGCGCCGATGTTCTCCCGCACCTCCTCGACGATCCGCGCGCTCTCGTTCACCTCGCCGCCGGACTTGCCGTGGCCCTCGCGCCAAGTGGCCAGCGGAACCACCCAGTCGTGGAGCCGCTCGCCACCCTCGCCGAGCGGGTTCTCCACGCTTTGGTTCGGGCCGGCGACGAACCCGTCCAGCGAGATCGAGATGTGACACCTGAGCTTGCTCATCGTCTGCCTCCTCAGTGGGCGGCCGCGGCGGCCGCGCGTTTGATCCAGCATGAGTCAGTCGCTAGATGACGTCTAATGCCAATTCCTTGGGCAACGTATTGATATCTTTGATCTATGCTCAATCTGGTTCACCTCAAGGTTCTGGCCGCAGTGGCGCGACACGAGTCCGTGACCGAGGCGGCACGAGAGCTGCACTACTCGCAACCGTCGGTGAGTCATCACCTGTCCCGCCTCGAAGCGGCCACCGGCGTCAAGCTCGTTCAGCGCGTCAGTCGCGGGATCCGGTTGACGCCGGAAGGCCAACTGCTGGCCAATCGGGCCGCTGAGATCATCGGACGCGTCGACGCGGCGACCAACGAGCTGGCGGCCCAGGTCGGCCTGCAGTCCGGCCGGGTGCGCTTGGCCGCCAATGCGTCGGTACTCAGCACGATCGTGGCGAAGGCAGCCCCCATCTTGACCGCGGCGCACCCAGGACTCGAGCTGATCCTGATCGACCGTCATCCGGTCGAGGCGCTCCAGATGCTGCGCCACGGCGAGATCGACGTCGCGCTCGTCTTCCGGTACGCCGACGCCGCGGCCGAGGAGGAGGGATTCCGCCTCGACCACGTCGGCGACGACCAGATCTACCTCATCAGCCGGCGACCCGACGACAGCATCGCGAACCATCGCCACTCCGCGTGGATCGGCGGTTGTGAGCGGTGTCAGGACGAGCTGACCGCCGTCTGCCGGCAAGAAGGCTTCACTCCGCGGATCGGATCACTCAGCGACGACATGGTCGTCGTGCAGTCCCTCGTCGCCGCCGGCGTGGGCGTCACGACCCTGCCCGGCCTGGCGCTCCAAGCCCACCGCCGCCCCGACGTCCACGCCACCGAGATCACCGGCTACCACCGCCGGATCTACGCAGTCACCTACGGCGCACCGCCCGACCCGCCCGCCACCATCGCCCTGATCGAAGCCATCCGGAACTCCATCCAAGAACCGCGCTGACTCCCGCCGCTTCGAGCAGGCATTCAGTGCTTCTTCCTGGCCATGCCCACCGCTGAGGTCTACCCGTTTCGACAGCGAACGCACAGGCTCTTGAATTAGTAACACGCTTGGTTTAACTTATCCGCGCAGCAGCTGCCTCAGCGTGTACTCCGGCCCGCCACCTGGAGGTTTCAGCATGACCAGACGCCTGCTCGCGGGGGTTCTCCCTGCCCTACTGCTGGCCGGTGTGCTCGCCACGCCGCCGGCTCAGGCCGCCACCATGTACCCGAGCGGCGTCGGCGCCGACCTCGGACCCACCCCGACCACACTCGGCGTGCAACCCGCCGCCGGCGACGACCCAGCCGGGCTGCAGACCGGCACCGAGCAGGGCCGCAGCTACTGGCGGACCAACCAGGCAGCGAACACCAGCTACCTGGAGTTCGACGTCGACCGCGACTACGTCGACGAGATCGGCACCGACGACGTCCTGGTGACGGTGACCTATCTCGACATCGGCACCGGCACCCTCGAACTCCAGTACGACGCCGCCACCGATCCACAGGCGGACGCGGAAGATGTCCGCCTCGGCAACACCGGCGGATGGCAGACCGGCACCTTCGCGCTCACCGACATCGGCTTCACCAACCGCCTCGGCGACGCCGACCTCAGACTCTTCGGCAGCGCCGACATCACCGTCGCGAGTCTGCGGATCAGTACGGCGGGCGCCTCGACCCAACTGGGCGCGTCGCCGATCCAGGACGGCATCAGCCCACGCGCGGGCGACCGGCCGGAGAACCTGATCACCGGCGTGCAGGACGGCCGCCCGTACTGGCAGACCGACCGCACCGCGCCGGCACCCGGCACGAACTTCTTCTACATGAATGTCAGCGACACGTACTTGTATGACAATCGCACCGGTCTGACTCTGATCAGTGTCGACTACTTCGACGAGGGCAACGGTCAGTTCGGCCTGCACTACGACTCCCCCGGCGAGACGATCCCGGAGCGGTTCAAGAACTCCGAACTGGTCAGCTACGGCGACACCAAGACCTGGAAGACGCACACCTTCGCGCTCCCCGACGCCGTGATGACGAACCGCTCGAACGGCGCCGACTTCCGCATCCACAACGGTGACGGTTCGGTCGATCTCAAGGTCGCCGCGGTCCGCGTCGCCAAGGTCGCCAGCACTCTCGACGTCACCGAAGGCCTGGTCGACCTGATCGAAGAGGCGGCCCGGACCGAGAAGGCTGCCCGCGAAGGCACCCGCGACGGCCAGTACCCGGCCGGCAGCCGAGCCATCCTTCGTACGGCGATCGACGACGCCCGTGCGATCGCGGCCACCCCAGGCGTCACCGACGTACAGGTGAAGGAAGCGCTGCAGACCCTGCAGGGAAAGCTGGATGCGTTCACACCCATAGACACGAACTTCGCACCGGAAGGTACGGCGACCGCCAGCAGCGGCACCGGCGCGACCAACGTGAACGACGGCGACCACAGCACTGCCTGGACCAGCGGCCCAGGCGACTCGTGGCTGCAGCTCGACCTCGGCGAGCGGCGACCGGTCAACGACGTACGCGTCGAATGGTCGCAGGCCTACTCCCCCGACTACACCGTCCAGGTCTCGAACGACGGGACCAACTTCACCACCGTTGGTCGCACGGGATCGCCCGGCGCCAACCAGTTCAGCAAGACTCGCTTCGCGACGACCAGCGCGCGGTACGTCCGGGTCGCGATGACCGGCGCCGAATCCTTCATCGTCAAAGAGCTCCAGCTCCGCGAGTCCCCCGTCGTCGCCCCGAAGCCCCGGCTGGTCAAGACGGTCCACCCCACCGAGGACGGCGTGATCGCGGACTTCGACGCCACCGAGTACGGCGCCGATCGCAGTGGCCGGCGTGACTCGACCAAGGCGATCCAGCAGGCGATCTACGCCTGCCAGGACGCGGGCGGCGGCACGATCTGGCTGCCGGCCGGGCGGTACACGGTGTCCGACACGATCGAGGTGCACGCCTTCTGCACCCTGCGCGGCGATCACGGCCAGGCGCCCAACTACGGCACCGTCGTCATCGCAAACCTGACGACCGGCGACGACGGCCCGAGCCTGTTCCGGATCGGCGGCAGCGCCGGCGTCCTCGGTGTCACCACCTACTACCCGAACCAGAACGCCACCGACCCGGTCCCGTACAACTACACCTTCGAGATCCCCGGCGGCGCCTGGATCGGCAACGAGAACTACATGATGGCCACCGTCGCCGACGTCACCATGCTCAACTCCTATCGCGGGATCGGCATCAGCACGATGCCCAACGATCGCGGCAACGCACCCAGCTCCGGCCAGGTGCACGAATCGTCGACAATCCGCAACATCCGCGGCACCGCGCTCTTCGAAGGCGCCCGCGCCTACAACGGTGCCGATGTCGGCACCTGGGAGAACGTTGCTTTCAGCAACTCCTACTGGGCGGACGCGCCGGCCGCCTACAACCCACCGGCCCGCCAGGCTTTGGACGCCTGGACCCGGGCACACGGCACCGGCCTCGTCCTCGGCGACCTCGAGTGGGACCAGTTCCACCGGATCACGCTGACCGACTACCGCGTCGGCATCCACGTCGTCGCCGGTCAGCGCGCCCAGTTCACCGGCAGCTTCCTGCAGCCCGACGTACGACGTACCGATATCGGCATCCTCGTGGACGTGATCGACGACCGCTGGGGAATGACACTGGCCGCCGGACGGATCGAGGGCAGCGACCACGCGATCCAGAACAACTCCCGCGGGTACGTGAAGGTCAATGGCACCACACTCACCGGCGCGGTCGACGGGATCGTCCACCGAATGTCCGGTACAGCGCCGACGTACCAGCAGAAGCCGCTTCCCACACCGAAGCAGACCTTGTACGTCGCCAACGCGCCGCACGGACTCGGGTATCTACCGGCCGCGGACGCGACGACCGCCGTACAGAAGGTGCTGGACAAGGCGGGACGGGACGGCGGCGGGATCGTCTACCTGCCGGCCGGGTGGTACCGGATCGCGACGCATCTGACGGTGCCGGCGAAGGTGGAGTTGCGCGGGGCGTCCGCCGTACCGAACCGGGATCAGTCCGGCGCGAGCGGCGGCACGGTCTTACACGCCTTCGAGAAAGACACCGCCACAGCGCTGCTCACCCTCCAAGCGCGTGCGGGCCTGCGCGGACTGCGCGTCTTCTACCCGGACAACAACCCGGGTAAGCCGGAAGGTGTCGTGCCCTACCCGTTCGCTGTCCGCGGTCATGCCGGCGGCAACTACGTCATCAACGCCGGCTTCCCCAACACCTGGAACGGACTCGATCTGCAGGGCGACGACATCGTCGTCCGCAAGCTCGCCGGCGCGTTCTTCGACCACGCGATCAAGCTCGGCCCGGGCCGCAACGGCCGGATCGAGGGGGTGCTGTCGAACGGGAACGCAGTCACCCGGGTCGGCTACCAGCAGCCGTACTGGATGAACGAGGGCAACATCTTCGAACTCGTCATCGACAAGTACATGCGCAAAACCGCCAAGATCGTCACCGTCGACGGCGCCACCGGGCTGACGTTGCTCAACGTGTTCGCGTATGGCTTCCACGACGGACTGGTGGTGAACAGCGGCCAGGTGGACGCCTTCAACCTCGGCACCGACAACCTCGGCGCCGACGGCTACACCGTGAAGGTCGTCGGCGGTGACGTCGAGGCGACCAACCTCGCCCGCTACAACGGCGCCACCAGCACCGGTCCGGTCACGCTGCGCAACGTGATGGTGATCAACGTCGTCCAGCGCAGCATCCAGGTCGCCACCAGCGGCCCGGGCACTGCGACGATCGCCGGCAACGAGTCCGAACCGGGGACATACGAGGTCGGCGCGCAGGTGACCGTGACGGCGACGCCAACATCGGATAGCGTTTTCCAGAGCTGGACCGTCGATGGTGCGGTGGTTTCGACCGAGGCGTCGTACACCTTCACCGTCGCAACGGACCAGGTCCTGACCGCGAACTTCACTGCCAAGTAGGAGCGAGATGGCTGACCCGACACAGCACCAGGTCGCGATCGTGGGCTGCGGCATCATCGGCCGCACCCACGCCGACACCATCGCGGAGCGGCCCGACGCGACCGTGACCGCACTCGTCGACAGTGACGCCGCCGCCCGTGAGGCGCTGGCCGCCCGGCTGAAGGAGGCCGGGCAGCCGGAGCCCACGGTGTACGACGACCTGACCGCGGCGCTGAGCGGGTCGGACATCTCGCTCGTCGCGATCTGCACGCCCAGCGGCACCCACGCCGCGCTGGCCGAGGAGGCACTCAACGAGAAGAAGCACGTCGTCATCGAGAAGCCGCTCGATGTCGAACTGACCCGGGCGCGGCGCCTCGGCGCGGCCGCGGCCCGGGCGGCGAGCCACGGTTTGGTGTCGTCCGTGATCAGCCAGCACCGGTTCGACGCCGGCAGCGCGGTCGTCCACGAGGCGATCCAGGCCGGCCGGTTCGGTCAGATGACGTCCGCCGTCGCGACGGTTGCCTGGTGGCGCAGCGACGAGTACTACGCCTCGGCCGGCTGGCGTGGCACCTGGGCGCAAGACGGCGGTGGCGCGCTGATGAACCAGGGCGTGCACACCGTTGATCTGCTGCTGTGGTTCATGGGCCGCCCGGTGAACATCCAGGCGCAGGCTCTCCGTGCGGCACACCACGCGATCGAGGTCGAGGACACTGTCGTCGCCACGCTGACCTTCGAGTCCGGGGCCGTCGCCACCCTGCATGCGACGACCGCGGCGTTCCCTGGTGGCCGGACGCGGGTGTCGGTGCACGGGACCGAAGGCGGCGCCGAGGTGGAGAACGATCGGCTCCGCCGGTTCAACGCCGACGGCTCGACCGATGACGTCGACGTCGAACCGGGTGAGCCCGGCCGCCACACGGCGCAGTACGACGACATCCTCGGCGCGATCGCGAACGGCGGGCAGCCGGGCATCACGGTCCAGGACGCGATCGACGCACTCGCCACGGTCCGCGCCGTCTACATCGCCTCGACTCTCCAGCGCCCGGTGAAGTTCATCGACGTACTGGAAGGCCGCTACGACGATGTCGACGTCTCTCGTGGTGTCCGGCTGCCGCCGGACTAGGCTCCGGGCGCCCTGTCGTTGAGGATGCGCTGGTAGAGGTTGCAGTCCTGCCAGGCTCCGGCGATGTGCAGGTACGTCGGGGCGTGGCCGATCTGGGCGAAGCCGGTGCGCTGAAGAACCCGTTGCGATGCGACGTTGTTCGTCAGCGTGCTGGCTTCGATCCGGTGCAGCTTGAGTTCGGCGTCGGCGATCTCGGCGACCGTCTCGACCGCGCGCGTCGCCAGACCGCGACCCACCGCGTCAATCGCGAGCCAGTAGCCCAGGCTCGCGCTGCGGAACGGACCGGGGACGACGTCGTTCAGCGTGATCGCGCCGACGATCCGGTCGCCCTCGGTCAGCACCCAAGGGACGGTCCGACCGTCCTTGTACCTCTCCAACGACCCGGTCAGCTTTTCGCGCTGACCGGCCGGCGTGAACCATGTCTCGGGGCGATCCGGCTCCCACGGCTTGAGGTGGTCCCAGCTGCGGATGTAGGCGTCGGCCAGACCGGCGGCGTCGTCAAGGGTGGCGATGCGGAGCTGAACGTCCGGGGTCAGCGGGTGGGAAGAAATCACTTGGGCAGCCTACGCGCCTGACTCGATCCACTGACCCGTGGCGTGAACGCGTCGTGGAAGATCGTCGATGCGGCTCCGACGGCCGCCGCGTCGGTCTGGAGCATCGACTCCTCCACCGCGACCGGGCGCGTCTCCCGGGCGACCGGATGCGCGTTCACCGCCCGGCCGATCTCGGTCAGGAAGATCTCCGAGATCTCCTTGCCGAACGCCGGCCCGCCGAGGACGACGAGGTCGATATCGAGCAGGTCGACCAGGCCGACCGCGCCCTGACCGATCACCCGGGCGACCTGGGTGACCGCCTTGACGGCCGCCTCGTCACCGTCGGCCGCCGCTTTGCAGACCGCCTTGTACCGCTTGGCCTCGTCGGTCGCGCTCGGGTCTGTCTCGACGTACCCGTACTCCGCCGCGATCACCGGCAGCGAGGCGGTCGGGTTGCATTCGGGCAGCATCCGCGGCCCGTCGTCGGTGTCCCACTCCCCCATCCGCAGCGCCGCGATCTGGCCGAACTCCCCGGCGTTCGCCGTACCGCCGCGGTAGATCGAGCCGTTCAGGATCAGGCCGCTGCCGACACCGGTGCCGAGGTAGAGGTAGGCGAAGTCGCGGGCCCGGGCGGAGCGGCCGATCCACCACTCACCGAGGGCGGCCGCCGTACCGTCCTTCTCGACCAGGACCGGGTGGTTGAGCTTCTCCTGGAGCAGCTGCCGGATCTTCAGGCCGCGCCAGGCGGGCTGCAGCGGGAGCGCGAGCAGGGTGCCATCGGCGTTGATCGGCCCGGGTACGGCGACGCCGACACCGAGCATGGAATCGAGCCCGACCTGGCTGATGCTGAGCGCCGCGGTCACGGTCGCGGCGGTCAGGTCGACGAGCTTGTCAGCGCTCAGATCGTCGGCCAGATCGACGGTCTCCCGGCGCACGATCGTGCCGTCGAGGTCCACGACCGCGACCGTGAGCAGCTCGGGGTCGATGTGGATGCCGACCGCGTGGGCCGCGTTCGGCCGCATCCGCACCGGTGTCCGCGGTTTGCCCAGTCGCTCGGCCCGCTCCTGCGCCTCCTCGACCAGCAGGCCTTGCTGGAGCAGGATGCGCAGGATCCGCGACACCGACTGCTGGGTGAGGCCGGTCCGGCGGGCGATCTCGGTCCGGCTGATGGTGCCGGCCAGCCGGATCGTCTCGATGATCACGGCCTCGTTGAAGGAGCCGAGGTCGTACTGGTTCGCGCCGGCCCGCCGTAACTCTTCGTTCTCCGGCACCTCAGTCCACCTCCCCGTTCCTTGACCTGTTGCCGTCCGTGACTAGCCGAGATCGTACTGCGCGACCATCGTTGTCACGGCGCTTCCAGGGCTCCGTCGATGCGTCGTACGCCGGCTGCCCACTCGTCGTGTCCGGACAGTTGCGCGGGATAACGTGCGGCCGCCTCGAGATCGACGTCGATCCCCCAGCCGGGCGCCTCGTTCGGCCTCAGCCAGCCGTCCTCGATCCGCAGCGTGCCGGGGAACACCTCGTGCGTCGCCTCGTTGTAGAGGTGGCCCTCCTGGATGCCGAAGGCAACGGAACTGACGTCGAGCGCGACGTTCGCGGCGGCGCCGATCGGTGACGTGTCGCCCGGGCCGTGCCACGCCGTACGCACGCCGCACAGCTCGGCCAGGTCGGCGAGCTTGCGGGCCGGGGTCAGGCCGCCGATGTCGGACACGTGCGACCGGATGAAGTCGACGCCGAGGTCGCGGATCAGGCGGACCGCGTCGCCCATCGACGTGGTCAGCTCACCGACCGCCAGCGGCACTGGTGAGGCAGCCCGGACCTCGGGGAGCCGGTCCCAGTGCTCGGGCGGAAGCACATCCTCGAGGAAGAACAGCCCGTACGGCTCGAGCGACCGGGCCAGCAGCACGGCCTCCTTCGGCGTGAGCCGCGAGTGCACGTCGTGCAGCAGCTCGATGTTGTCCGGCAGTGCCTGGCGGGCCTCGGCGAACAGGTCCGGAGTCGTCCGCAGGTAGTCCCGCGCCGACCAGCCGTTGTGGTACGGCGAATCTGGATAGAGAGTCGCCAGCTGCGGGGCGCCGTACCCACCGCCGCCTGGCGTCGACATCTGCAGCCGGATGTGCCGCCAGCCCTGTGCGACGAACTTGTGCGCCTGCTCGAGCGTCTCCTCGATCGTGCGGCCGCTGGCGTGGATGTAGGTGTCGGCGGCGGCGCGGACCTTGCCGCCGAGCAGCTCGTACACCGGCATACCGGCGCGCTTGCCGGCGATGTCCCACAGCGCCTGGTCGATACCCGAGATCGCGTTGTTCGTCACCGGCCCGCCGCGCCAGTACCCGGAGAAACCGGCCAGCCGCGTCAGGTCGCCGATGTCACCCGGGTAGCGTCCGACCAGCAGCCGGGCCAGGTGCTCGTCGACGAACGTCTGCACCGCCTTCCACCGCTGGGTGAAGGTCGCGCAGCCGAGGCCGTACAGCCCCGGCTCGGTGGTCTCGATCTTCACCACGACCAGCGGGATGCCCTGCGGCGCGGTGACGATCGCCTTCACCTCCCGGATCCGTACGTCGTCCCGCACCGGCCAGGGCTGGTCGAAGTTCGAGGGCATTCAGATCTCCAAGGGAAGAGTCGGCAGGTCGAGCTCGTGCCGGGCCTGGAAGCCGAGCACGGTCCGGGCCGCGGTCAGGTCGATCGGCACCTCGCGTCCGATGAACCGCCGCAGCCGCGGCACGTCCGGCGCGAAGGCGTCCAGCAGAGCTTCGGTCTCGTACGGCGCATTCGTGGTGTCGGCGGCCACGAAGAAGGTGTGGGCTCCGGACAACGATGCCGTCAGCCCCAGCTCGATCGCGTACGCCGCGTCCCGCGAATCCAGGTAGCTCCAGGCCTCCCGCAGTCCGCCACGCGGATCACGACGGGCCCCGTCGGCCTGCTTCTGCAGTACGTCGACCGCGTTGACGTGGGGGAATCGGAACGCGACCACGTCGATCCCCCACGTCCGCCAGGCCATCCGGGCAGCGTTCTCGTCGTTCTGCTTGGACAGCGAATAGGCGTCGCCGACATCGGCCGGGATCTTCTCGTCCAGCGGGAAGTAGGCAGGCAGGATCTCGTGCGGGTTGAACGGGATGCCGGTCGCATTGATGCTGCTGGCGATCACCGCCCGGTCGATGCCGAGCGCACCGGCCTGGGCCAGTACGTTGAACGTCGACACCACGTTGATGGTGTAGACGTCGTACGGCGTACCGGCCGAAGGGTGAGCCAGGGCGGCCAGATGGACCACGTACTCGACGTCGGTGAGCGCCTCGGCGACGTCGGCCTCGGACCGGGTGTCGCCGATCAGGACCCGGTCGGCCTTGAGATCCGGGTGCTCGACGTTCGACAGCGTGGTCACCAGCGCCCCGAGCTCGGTCAGGTGCTGAACCGTGACCAGCCCGATCCGCCCCGCCGCCCCCGTGACCAGCACCCGCCGGCCGTTGAGTGCTGTCACTCTTTGATTCCTCCCGACATCCCCACACCTTTCAGGAACTGCTTCTGGAACACCAAGAACAAGACCACAGGTATCAGTACCGCCAGGAACAGGGCACTCATCTGCAGTGAGATCTCCGTGGTCTCGGCCACCCGCGGCAGCGCCACCGAGATCGGCTGCAGCCGAGGATCCGGCAGCACCAGCAACGGCCAGAGGTAATCCTTCCAGGAACCGATCACGGTCAGCAGGGCGACCACCCCGACGATCGGCTTCGACAGCGGCAGCACCAGGGAGGTGAACAGTCGCAGATTGCTCGCGCCGTCGATCCTGGCCGCCTCGATCAGCTCCCGCGGGATCGAGTCGAAGTACCGCTTCATCACCAGGATGTTGAACGCGCCGGCCGCCTGCGGCAGCCAGACCGCCCAGAAGGTGTTCTGCAGGTTCACCCCGAGCACCGGCATCTTGAGGATGGTCAGGTACAGCGGGACCAGCGAGATGACACCCGGCAGGAACAGCGTCGCCAGTACGGCGCCGGTCACGATCGGTCCCCACTTCGGCCGCAACACGCTCAGCACGAAGGCGCCCGTCGTACACACGAACAAGGTCGACAGCAACGAGCCGATCGCGATGATCGCGGTGTTGCCGAGGTACGAGCCGATCTGCACCCGGGTCCAGGCCTCGGGGATGTTGTGCCACTGGATCCCGGACGGCCACAGCTGCATCGGGCCGCGCAGGATGTCCTGGCTGGTGGACAGGCCCGACTTCAGCAGCCAGAGCAGCGGTCCGATACCGGCGATGACGACGCCGATGAACAGCAGCACCTGGATCGCGGGCAGGCCGTACCGGATTAGCGACCGCTTCCGGTCGGCCACGGAGATGATGCCGCGCTCGTCGCTCATGTGATGCTCCAGCGCCGGGTGAGGAAGTGGTAGACGACGGACAGCACGCACAGGACCCCGGCCAGCAGGACGCTGAGCGCGGTCGCGGCACCGAAGTCGCCGTTGATGAACGCGTACCGGTAGATCAGCAGCAGGATCGTGGTGGTCGCGTTGTCCGGACCGCCGCCGGTGAACAGGAACGGCTCGGTGAACACCTGGAACGTCCCGATCAGCTGCAGCAGCATCATGATCAGGATGATTCCGCGGATCTGCGGCAGCGTGACGTGCCAGACGCGCTTCCAGATCCCGGCTCCGTCCAGTTCGGCCGCTTCGTACAGTTCGGTCCGTACGCCGGTCAGCGCGGCCAGGTAGATGATCGCCGTGGCGCCGGCGCCGGCCCAGGTCGCCTCCAGCACGATGGCCGGCATCGCCAGGTCCGGCGAGTTCAGCCAGGCGAACGGCCCGATGCCGAACCAGCCGAGGATGGCGTTGAACACGCCGGAACCGCTGGGGTCGTAGAAGAACTTCCACAGCAGGATCGCCGCCACCGGCGGAACCACGGCCGGCAGGTAGGAGATCACGTTGTAGAGCCAGCCGGTACTGCGCAGTTCGCTGATGAACACGGCCAGGAACAGCGGGACCGGGAAGCCGAAGATCAGGGCGAGGAGGGCGAAGTACAGCGTGTTGACCGCCGCCTGCGGGAGCTGCGGATCGGTCAGCACATAGCTGAAGTTCGCCATCCCGACCCACTCCGGGGTGGTGACCAGGTTGTTCTTCTGGAAGCTGAGCACCAGGCCGCGGACGATCGGGCCCCAGGAGAAGTACAGGAAGGTCAGCACCAGGGGCAGGGCGAAGATGATGGCGCTGAGTCCGCCGGAGCGGTACCAGGTGGCAACGCTCCGGCCGGACTTCGGCGTACGGAGGAGGGACATTCGGCTACCGGGCCAGGCGGGCGTCGATCTTCGATGCGGCGTCGGCCAGTAGCTTGTCGATATCCGCGTCCTTCTTGGTCAGCACCTGCTGGACGACCGGGTCGAGCAAGGCGTAGACCTCCTGCCCCTTGTTCGGCGGCTCGGGCAGCAGCTTCAGCGACTTGGTCGAGTCGATGTAGCCCTGGAACTGCTTCACCGGGACGTTGACGTAGGGCTCACGCCACTTGTTGTACTGGTCGTAGGTCGCCTGGCTCAGCGGCGTGATGCCTGGCCTGCCGACGAAGCCCTTGTCGGCGATCGTGTCCTTGGCGTTCTGCACCGCGAGGCTCTCGGTGGTGTACTTGTCGAACTCCTGCGACTTGATCCACTTCAGCGCCGCGACGATCTCGTTCTTGCTCGCCTTCGGATTGATCATCTTCAGCGAGCCACCGGTCAGCGTGCCGTGCGGGCCGCCGTCCTGCGGCAGCGCGGCGTGACCGTAGTCGGCCGGTTTCATGCCGAAGTTCTTCACGCACATGTCGTAGGCGTCCGGCGCCTGCAGGACCATGCCGATCTTGCCGGCCGCGAAGTCCTGCCGGATCTCCTCCTGGTTGTAGAGGAAGTTGCTGCCCATCGCGTTGTCGGTCCAGCGCATGTCTTTCAGCAACTGCAGCGCCTTCTTGGTCGGCGCGTCGTTGAAGGTGGCCTTCTTGCCGTCCTCGCTCTCCACCGAGCCGCCCATGCTGTACGTCATGGTGGTGAGCATCCAGCCGCCGGTGTTGTCCTTGGTCAGCTGCGCGTAGCCGGCCTTGCCGGTCTTCTCGGTGATCTGCTTGGCGTACTGGCGGACCTCGTCCCAGGTCGTCGGCGGCTTGTCCGGGTCCAGTCCGGCCTGCTTGAACAGCGCCCGGTTGTAGGCCAGCCCGACGGAGAACACATCGATCGGTACGCCGTAGATGCGGCCGTTGTCGTCCTGGACGATCTTGAGCACGTCCGGGTTGAGGTCCTTGGTCAGGTCGACCAGCTTCAGCTCGTCGGTGATGTCCGGCAGCTGCTTGTTCGGGATCATGTTGGCCGGCTCGGTGAAGCTGATGTTCATCACCGTCGGCAGCGATCCGCCGGCCACCTGCGCCTGGAAGGTCTGCGCGTCCCACTTCGTCTCGGTGGACTTCACCGTGATGTTCGGGTGGGCGTCGGTGAACTTCTTGATATTGCGCTCGAACGCGGCGATGTCGTTCGGCTTGTCCGGGGTCGGGCGGTCCCCGATCGTGATCGTGACCGGCGCGTTCTCGTCGATCGCCCCGCCGGCATCGGCGGCCGGCGTCGTACCGTCCGCACAACCGGCGACCGCGAGCACCAGCCCTGCCAGCCCCAGTCCGGCGCCCCACCTGCTCACTCTCGTCATCGGAACTCCTCAGGTTTCCGGATGCCGCCGACGTGCTCTGAGCTACACATCGACTAAGTCCCGAGTAAGTTAAACCAAGCGTGTTACTTTCTCAATGGGTAGAGCCGGACCGATTTCGGCAGTACTTCCGATCAGCTGTTCAGGTCGCCCAGCGGCATGTACTTGGGCGACTGGGCGTCGGCGAGGAACTCGAGGAGGAGGCGGTTCACCAGGTCGGGCTTCTCCAGCGGTACCGCGTGCGAGGCGCCCGGGACGATGGCCAGTTGCGCGTCCGGGATCGCCCTCGCGACCGCGGCATTGTGCTCGATGCGCACACAGTCGTCGTCGCCTTGCATGAGCAGGACCGGCATCGGCAAGTGCTTCAGGTCGCTGGGTTCGATGTCCGGGATCGACGTCCACATCTGGGTCCACTTGGCGAAGACCACACCGAAGTGCTCAGGACCATCCGGAGACAACCGCTCATAGTCCGCAAGGGCGATCGTCGAGAGCTGATCGAGGCCCTCGGGTGTCGTCATCAGGCGGTCGTTGGCAGGCGTTCCCCCGGCCCTGGTGAGTTCGGTGCCGATCATCACCAGCTTCCGGACCAGGTCCGGACGGCTCAACGCCGCCCGGACCGCGACCTTGCCGCCGTCGCTCCAGCCGACGATGTGTGCCGACCCGAGTCCCAGCGCCGTCATGAACGCGACCAGGTCCGCGGCGAAGCCGTCCATCGTCGCCGGCCCCTCGACGTCCGGACTCCGCCCGTGCCCGCGCCGGTCGGGGACGATCACCTGATAGTGCTCGGCCAGCGCCGGCACCTGCGCCGCCCAGCTCTCACCCGTCGTCGCGCCACCGTGGATCAGGACGATGGCATCCCCGTCGCCCACGACCTCGTAGTACGTCCGCACTCCCCCGGCATCGATGTACTCGCCCATGCCCTCATCATCCGCCCGCGGAACAACTGTGAATTTGGGCCATGACCGAAACCGATTGATGCTCTAGCCTGTTGGGATGCAATTACGGTCCTGACCGCAAGGGGTACGTGTGATCCCGCGCCGAAGAGTGCTGCAGCTCGCCGCTGCCGCCACCTTGCTACCGCCCGCCGCCGCCCACGCCGCACCGACGGCACCACGTGGGACCGTCACCGATCTCGGTCCGGCCAGCGTCACCACGCCGCTCGGGAACGCCGACTTCGCCGGGTCCGTGCTCTACGCCGGGACACGCGGACTGGCCCCGAATGTGGTGGGGTCGTACGACCTCGCCCAGGACGAAGTGACCGCGCACTTCGACATTCCGACCGGGATCGGGATCTGGGCGATGTGCGCGGTCGGGACCGACATCTACATCGCCGCCCACGGCCAGTCGGACCTCTACCGGCTGGACACGGTCACCAGTCAGGTGACGAAGGTCGGCAGCTACCCGTGGCCGTACATCTGGAACATCGCCTCCTCCCCGGACGGCAAGGTCTACCTCGCCATCTCCGACCCGGGCCGCGTGGTCGAGTACGACCCGGCTACCGGAACCAGCCGCGACCTCGGCGAGATCGTGCCGGGCGAGGCCTACGCGCGCAGCGTCGCGGCCGACGAGACCACGGTGTACGTCGGGATCGGGCCGCGCGCGCACCTGATCGCGATCGACCGGGCGACCGGCGCGAAGACCGAGATCCTGCCGGCCGAGTTGGCTGCCCGGGACTTCGTCGCCAGCATGCACATCTCGGACACTCATCTGGCCGCGGGCATCTCCTCCAACGGCGAGGCGCTGCTGCTGTCCAAGGCCACGCCGGCCGAGCATCGGGTGATCGCGGCAGCGGGCGAGAAGTACATCACCTCGGTCCTTCTGCACGAGGACCATCTCTACTTCGCGGGTCGGCCGAGCGGCATGCTCTACCGGACCCCGATCGCGGGTGGTGACGTGGAGCCGCTCGGCGTGCCCCAGCCGGAGGCGGCCACCCATCGGCTGCTCTCCCATGACGGCAAGGTGTACGGCGTCCAGGACGGAGCCGTGTTCGTCTTCGATCCAGCCACGCACACGCTGGACTTCGTCAACCTGGTCCAGCGCGGATTCAAGGCGGCTCCCGAGCAGCCGATGTCGGTGCACTCCGACGGCAAGCGTGTGTACGTCGGCGGCAAGGGTGGCGCGGACATCCACGATCTGGCCGCCGGCACCAGGTCCCGCCTCGGCATCCCAGGCGAGCCGAAGACGGCGTTGACGGTCAAGGACACGACCTACCTCGGCGTCTACACTCAGGGTCTGCTGTACGCGCACCGACCGGGCGAGGAGTCGGCGAAGCTGCTCGGCAAGACCGGCAACCAGCAGGACCGGCCACGCGACCTCGCCTACGACCACGCGACCGAGCTCATCGCCATGTCGACGCAACCCGAGCCCGGCCAGCTCAACGGCGCACTGACCCTGCACTCGCCGCGCACCGGCGAATGGACGACGTACCGAGGTGTCGTGCCGCGACAGAGCCCGTACGCCGTCGTGTGTCATGCCGGTGTGGCCTACCTCGGCACCAACATCCAGGAGGGCCTCGGCCTGCCGCCGGCCACGACGACCGCTCGGCTGGCCGCGTTCGATCTGCGGCGGCGCAAGCTCCTCTGGCAGATCGAGCCCGTTGCCGGCGCGGTCGTGATCCCTGGCCTCGCCTTCTTCTGCGGCAGCCTGTACGGCATCACCAGCAGCGGCTGGGTCTTCCAGTACGACGCGGGTCGCCGACGCGTGACGCGGACGGTCAGGGCGGGCACGAAGGGCTCGGATATGCATGTCGTCGACGGGATCGCCTACTCGACCGACGGGAACTCGGTCTACGCGATCGACCTGGAGAGCTTCACGGTGACGGCGCTCGTCAGCGATCTGGCCGGCGAGTGGTTCGGCGGAGAGCCGAAGCTCGGGGTGGATCCGCGTGGTGCCGCCCTGTTCGCGGTGAAGGCCCGCAACCTGGTCCGCATCCAGCTCTAATCGAGTGGAGGCGCGGTCGCCGGTCGGAGAGGATGACGCCATGCAGCTCCGACCCGCGACCGCCGACGACTTCACGTTCCTGACCGAGATGTTGCTGGAGGCATACAACTGGGACGGGACGTCCTGGTTCACCCTCGACAAGCTGCGCGCTGAGGACAAGGCCTGGCGGTACGTGGCCGGCTGGCCACGCTCGACCGACTTCGGAGTGATCGCCGAGGTCGACGGCACGCCGGCGGGAGCCGCCTGGGCCCGCCTTCTCACCGCCGATCGACCCGGCTACGGCTACATCGCCGACGATGTCCCGGAGTTGTCGCTCGGCGTCTCCCCCGCGTTCCGCCGCCAAGGCATCGCCCGCGCGGTGATGACCGAGCTCATCGCGGTCGCGCGCAGCAGTACGCCGTACACCCGGCTGAGCCTCAGCGTCGATCCGGCGAACAACGCTGCGAAGCTCTACCGCTCACTCGGGTTCGAGACGGTGGGCACCGTCGAGACCTCGGAAACGATGGTCCTCGAGCTTTAGCCACGGCGCGCTTTACCCGAAGCCCTGGACGCGGAATTGCATGACGCGGTAGGGCCAGCCGGCGTCGGTCTTCCATTGGCTGACGGCCAGGTGCAGGTCGCTGAGCGTGGAGCCGGGGATGATGTAGCCGCCGTACAGCTGGGCGACGTGGTTGCCGTCCTCGGAGCCCCACGCGCCGCCGTAGATCAGCGTCTGCCGGTACGCCGTGTAGAGGTTCGAGGTCGGGGTGTCCATGATGATGCCGTCGATCCGGTAGTCACCGGCGTTGAACCAGGTGAGCACCCACTTGCCGCCGAGCGGCCGCAGGCAAAGCTCGCCGAAGCTGCCGTTCAGGATGGGCGTCGCCGGATTGCCCCAGGCCCAGACACCGTCGCGATAGCCCCAGGGTTCGTACGCCGCCGGGTTGGCGATCTGGTCGCTGCGGACGCGCTTGAGGATGATCGGCTTGTTGCGCTGGAACCCGGTCGAGTAGACGTACACATACCCGTCGTTGCCCTCACCCCAGGTCAGGCACTGGAACAGTCCACCGTCGATGTTCGGGTCGAACTTCGCGCCGGTGTGGTACCAGCTCGCGCCCGAGTTGTCGCTGCGCCAGATCTCTGTCCAGACCACGTTGCCGAGACCCTTGTTCACCATCACGTGCAGGTACATCGACCCGCCGATGGTGATCACGTCCGACGGCAGCACGGTCGAGAACACCGGGTTGTCGTGCTCGTACTCCCACAACTGCTGCGCGGCCGCTCCCCCAACCGCCCCGGACCACTGCACCCCGCTGTTCAGGTCGGTCGTGGTCGACCACAGCGCGACCGGCGATCGCCACCAGCCGCCGCCGACCACCGGCTGCTCGAAGGTGTCGCCGAACACGAACAGCATCCGCCCGTCCGGCGTCCGCGCGGGAACGCCCAGGTCCGTGGCCGCCATCCGGAACCGGTCCGTCAACCCCGGCCCGGTCAGATCGGCCACCTTGTTCGTCAGGACGGCCTGGCTCCTGGCGACGGCCGGCAGACCGGGTACGGCGGCCACCACACCGGCACCGAGAACAGCACGAAGGAACGTGGATCGCTTCATCAGTTGACTCCCAGGGGCGGATTGGAAATCGATTTCTCAGGACGATCCCGCACTCACCCTCCGAAGTCAAGACCTCGCTGTCCGGTAGCGACCCGGCGTAGTACCGACGAGGTTGGAGAAGGCTGCGATGAAGCTGCTGGGGTTCGACCAGCCGCAGGCGTGGGCGACGTGGGTGGTGTCGTGCCCGTCGGCGAGAAGCACCAGCGCGTGGTAGATGCGTAGCTGGGTGCGCCACTGGTAGAAAGTCATGCCGAGTTCATCGTGGAACAGCCGGCTGAGAGTGCGGCCACTGGCTCCGATCGTCTGCCCGAGTTCGGCCAATGAGGTGTTGTCGCCGGGCTTCTCGTACAGCAACTGCGCGACGGCTCGCAATCGATCGTCGCGTGGTTCTGGCAGCTGCAGAGGCGGCTCGTGTGCCTCGTGGAGTTCGTCAACGAGGACGCGACGCAGGCGCGCGCGGGCGGCCTGGTCACGGTCGGGTGGGCCGGTGAGGATGAGCAGGATGTCGCGGGCGAGGTCGGAGACCATGAACACGGCCGGCTTGCCTGGTACGAGCCGGGCCAGGGATTCCGGCAGGAACAGGATCCGCATATCCGTGCTGCCGTGCGCCCGGTGGTAGTGCGTGAACCCGCCTGGGATCCAGGTGACTCGATTGGCCGGGACGATCGAGGTCCCGCGTTCGGTGTGAACCGACAGGACGCCGCGGGCTGCGTACACCAGGTGTCCCCGTGGATGGGAGTGCACTGAGCTTGTTCCGCCCGACGGCCAGAGATGCATCCCTGCGGACGGCCACAGCTGCGACTGGGGAACTTGGCGGCCAACGGGCATAAGTTGGCATTTTACCGGTGGCCGGTCACGGCGGCTGCTGGCAACACTGCAGGCATGATGATGCGAGCGGCGGTTTGTCGCAGGCCGGGTGGCCCGGAGGTACTCGAGATCAGTGAGGTGCCGGTGCCGGCGGTTCGGGCGGGCTGGAGCCTGGTGGAGGTGAAGGCCGCGGGCTTGAACCGGTCGGAGCTCAGGACCCGTCAGGGCCATTCGCCGGCCGTGAGTTTCCCGCGGGTGCTCGGGATCGAATGTGTCGGAGTCGTGGCCGCCTCGACCGATCCCAGGTTGCCCGAAGGGACGACCGTTGCCGCGGTGATGGGTGAGATGGGCCGGGAGTTCGACGGCGGTTATGCGGAGTACGCCCTGTTGCCGAACTCGCTGCTGATGCCGATCAGCACCACGCTGTCCTGGGACGTCTTGGCCGCACTACCCGAGACCTACTTGACCGCACACGGCTCGCTGGACGCGTTGGGCGTCGTGCCGGGCGGCCCGGCGCGATTGCTGATCCGTGGAGGAACCTCGTCGGTGGGGATGGCGGCCGCGTCGATTGCCTCCGGCTACGGCCTCGAGACCGCGGCCACGACCCGGCGGCACGACAAGATCGCCGCGTTGACCGCGGCCGGCGTCGACCACGTACTCCTGGACACCGGCGATCCACTGGCGCGAAGCATGCACTCGATCTGGCCCGAGGGTCCCGACTATGTCCTGGAACTCGTCGGCGCGAGGACGACGGTGGATTCGCTGCACCTGGTCCGTCGTGGCGGGACAGTCTGCGTGGCAGGCTCGCTCAGCGGATGGACCATCCCGAACTTCGAGGCCATCGCGATGATCCCGCCCGGTACCAAGCTCACGGCCTTCCACAGCGACTCCCTCAAGGGCACTGCGGGCACCCCCGTGCTGCAGCGAATTGTCCACGAGGTAGAGGCCGGTACCTACCGACCCAACATCGACCGTGTCTTCCCCCTGGACGACATCGTCAAGGCCCACCACTACATGGAAACCAACCAGGCCACCGGAAAGGTCGTCGTACTGCCCTAGGCCTTGCCGGTGGCTACTGGGCGGGTGGGGTCGGTGATCCACTCCGACCACGAGCCGACGTACAGGGTGGCAGGGATGCCGGTGACTTCCAGGGCCAGGACCTCATGGGCGGCCGTGACGCCGGAGCCGCAGTAGACGCCTACCTGGGTCGTGCCGTCCACGCCGAGCTTCTCGAAGCGTTCGCGGAGCTCGTCGGCCGGCAGGAAGCGACCGGTCTCGTCCACGTTGGCGGTGGTGGGTGCGTTGACGGCGCCGGGGATGTGCCCGGCGACCGGGTCCATCGGCTCGACCTCGCCGGCGAACCGCTCCGGCGCCCGGGCGTCCAACAGCACCCCGGCCGCGGCGACGTCGGCCGCACCGTCGGCGTCCAGCAGTGGGATGTGGCCTGCCGTCGCGGTGAAGGAGCCGTCCCCGTCGGCCGGAACGTCGGTGGTCACCTCTCCCCCGGCCGCCTGCCAGGCGGCGAGTCCGCCGTCGAGCACGCGTACGTCGCCGACGCCGAAGTACCGGAAGATCCACCACGCCCGCGCGGCCGCCGTCGAGTTGGCCGCGTCGTAGACGACCACCGGCGTACTCGGGTCGACCCCGGCCCGACGCAGTGCCGCGGTCACGGTAGTTGCTGCCGGCAATGGATGACGGCCGGGACCGGGCGGTCCGGCGAGCTCAGTTTCCAGGTCGACGAAGTGTGCGCCCGGGAGGTGGCCGGCGTCGTACGCCTCCCGGCCGGGCGGGCCGGCCAGATTCCAGGTGACGTCGATCAGCACCGGACGCTCGGCAGCGGCCTGCAGTTCGTCAACAGTGATCAATGCGCTCATGACGCGGCTCCTCCGAACGGCAGGACTTCTGGTGACAGGGTGGCGCGGGCGCGGGCCTGGGTTAGGCGGCGCCGGTGGTGCCGGCGGCACAGCACCTCGTACGCGACCTCGTGGTCGTGCGACACGATGTCACCGACCACCAACTGCTCGCCCTCCGTCACCATCTCCCCACCGATCGTACGGGCGTTGTGCGTGGCCCGTTCACCGCACCAGCACAACGCTTCGACCTGGAGCAGTTCCATCCGGTCGGCGAGCTCTACCAGCCGTGCCGAACCCGGGAACAGGGTGGCGCGGAAGTCGGTCAGGATGCCGAAGCAGAACACGTCGATCTGCAGCTCGTCGACCAGCCGGGCCAGCTGCTCGACCTGCAGCGCGCTGTAGAACTGGGCCTCGTCACAGACCACGTAGTCGATCCGGCCGCCCTGGGTCAGTTCGCCGACGACGAAGTCCCAGAAGTCGAACTCCGGCCGTACCTCGATCGCCGTGGCCGCCAGCCCGAGCCGCGACGACAGCACCGACTCGCCGGCCCGGTCGTGGCTGGTGAAGATCCGGCCGAGCCGGCCACGGGCCTTGTGGTTGTGATCCATCTGCAGGGCGAGGGTGGACTTGCCGCAGTCCATGGTCCCGGTGAAGTAGAGCAGCTCAGCCACGGGCGATCATCCTGCCAAGTCAGCGGATCACACCGCACCTCGGGGTGGCGCGTCGTACCAGGTCAGTACCGTTCTCGGGGGTCGGCTTGGGTTCTGAGCCTCCGTGCGGTTTGAATGGATCGTGCGCAAAGCTTTGGTCCTGCTCCTCGCGGCCTGCCTGATGACCGCCTCCGCCACCCTTCCGGCGGTCGCCGTACCGGTCCAGGCCGCTGTACCGGTCCAGGCGCAGGCGGGACTGCGGGCGTATCTCGTCATCACCGAGCCGAACCAGACCGGGAAGGTCACCGGCGCGATCGCCTCCAACGGCGGCACCGTCTACGCGACGTACGACGCGATCGGCGTGATCGTGGCGCACTCGACCGCGACCGACTTCGTCGCCAAGATCCGTGGGGTCGACGGTGTCCAGAAGGCCGGCGCCACCCGCACCTCCGATCTGCCCGCCGACGTCGGCGCACCGGCCGTCCCGGCGCAGGTGCCGGAAGTTCCGAGCAGTACGCCGGAGACCGACCGGCCCGATATGGCCCAGATCGGTGCGAACCGGGCCTGGGACAAGAACCCGGGCGCCAAGACCGTCACCGTCGGTGTCCTCGACACCGGGGTGGACGACCAGCACCCGGACCTGAAGGCGAACTTCGACGCCACCAAGTCCGCCTCCTGCGCCTACGGCAAGGCCGACACCCGTCCCGGTGCCTGGCGGCCGGTCGGCGAGCACGGTACGCACGTGGCCGGCACGATCGCGGCGGCCCGCAACGGAGCCGGCATGATCGGTGTCGCGCCGGGTGTGAAGGTGTCGTCGATCCGCGTCGCCGAGGCGGACAGCCAGTTGTTCTTCCCGGAGAACACGGTCTGCGCGTTCATGTTCGCCGCCGACAAGGGCGTCTCGATCACCAACAACAGCTACTACGTCGACCCGTGGCTGTTCCTCTGCCCGTCGGACCCGGACCAGGACGCGATCGCGGAAGCGGTCCGACGGTCCGTCGCGTACTCGGACTCGAAGGGTGTCGTGAACGTCGCCGCGGCCGGTAACGAGGACTACAACCTGGCTGCCAAGACCGACGACGACTCAAGCCCGAACGACTCGACCCCGGCGTTGCGCACGGTGACGAACGACTGCATCAGCCTGCCGACCGAGCTGCCGAGCATGGTCGTGGTCGCGTCGGTCGACGCAGCGGGCGCGAAGTCGCGGTTCTCCAACTTCGGCGAGAACAAGATCAACGTCGCCGCTCCTGGTGAGGGCGTCTACTCGACCGTCCCGGGCGGCGGCTACGAGTCGATGAGCGGTACGTCGATGGCGTCGCCGCACGTCGCGGGTGTGGCCGCACTGCTCCGCAGCATGGACCCCAAGCTGACGACAGCGCAGGTCCGCGCCAAGCTGTCCCAGCAGGCGAATGACCTGGCCTGCCCACCCGGCGCGTCCGGCGAGTGCATCGGCAACCAGGCGAACAACTCGTACTACGGCGAAGGCATGGTCGACGCGGCCGAGGCGGTCGGTGCGGCGGCCGCGCAACCGCAGGGTGCGGTGTCGATCACCAAGCCGTCCGACCAGCTCGGGTTCGGCGGCGCACCGGCGATTCCGCTGCTGCTGAAGGCCACCGGCGGAACGGGTGAGATCAGCTACTCGGCGTCCGGACTGCCGCCGGGCCTGAGCATCGACGCCGAGCGCGGCTGGATCACCGGCGTACTCACGCCCGGCTCCGGTCGGTACAAGGTGACCGTCACGGCACGCGACGGTGAGGCGAAGACCTCGCAGGCGAGCTTCTTCTGGAACGTCTGGAGCTTCTAGACCCCTGGATCGACGAGCAGCGGAATCGCCATCTCGTCGTCGGTCAGCGACCCGTGCAGGCCGATCAGACCGGACTCCTGCGGGTAGCGCCGGCTCGCCACCAGCGCGACCGGCCCGAGCGAAGCGACCACGACATCACCTAGCCGCGGCGCGACCCGATCCTCGACGCTGCCGAACCAGCCGAGTCCAACGGCCTCGTCGCGGCTGAGCACCAGCGCCTTGTCGCCCAGCCGTTCCCGGTAGGTCGCGAGTACGTCGGCCTCCGCGCCCTCGATGCAATACAAGTGCCGGAAGCGCGACTCGCCACCCACGAGCCGAACGCCGTCGGTCAGGGCCGGCTCGGCGTCGACGTCGACCCGGTTCTCCGGCGCGACGTCGATCATCCCGTGGTCGGCGACGACGACCAGTACGGCGTCGCGCGGCAGCGCCGACCGGACCTGGAGGGCGAACGCGTCCGCCGCTGCCAGCTCCTTGCGCCACTGCCAGGACTCGGAGCCCTGGTTGTGGCCGGTGTAGTCCAGCTGGGAGTCGTACACGTAGACCAGCGACGACGTCCCCTCGCGACTGGCGAAGCGGGTCGCGTCCAGCCGGTCCTCCACGGTGTCCGCACCGCGATGCTTACTCCCCCGGAACGCCGCCGCGGTGAGCCCGGACGTGTCGAAGCGGGCCTTGCTGACATTGCGAGTGGCCACGCCGGCCGCGGCGATCCGCTCGAACACGGTCCCATGCGGCTGCCACTTCCGCGGGTCCACCGGTGCATCCCACTGCAGTGCGTTCAGCAGCGCACCGGACTCGGGCACGATCGACGTGTAGCCGACGATGCCGTGTGCACCCGGCGGGAGACCGGTCCCGAGGCTGGTCAGGCTGACCGCGGTGGTCGACGGCACTCCGGCGGTTAGGCTGCGACCGGTCGGCAGCAGCGACGCGAGGTACGGCGCGACGTCCGCGTGCCGCTGCAGCAGCTTCCACCCCAGGCCGTCGAGCAGCAGTACGGCGTACCTGGGCGCAGGCGGTAGGCCGAGAACGTTCTGCTCGTGTGGAACCGAGAGAGCACCAGCCACTGATGGCAGGACGTCGGCGAGCGCCCCACCGCCGTACTGCGGGCTGACCACCGCAGACATCGGCACTACCTGCTGGTGGCGAACGACAGCGCCTGCGCGAAGTCGAGCACCTGCTGGATCCCGGCCGGGCCGTCGGCGGCGGCGCTGATGCGCAGCGAGATGTCGTCGGCCGCGACGGAGCCGGTGTAGCCGTGGTCGGCCTCGCAGTTCGGGTCCGCGCAGACGGCCGGCTCGAGGTCGATCCGGTTCACCATCCCCCAGCCGATCGTCAGCACGACCTCGCCGCCGCCGGACACCGCCGGGTCGGACTTGCCCGAGGCGTAGCCGGCCGGGTTCGGCACCACTCGGTTCACCACCACTGCGTTCACCCGCTGCAGCGGGATCGCCTCGGTCGAGGTCGACGCGTACGGCGCCCGGATCAGCTCGTCGGCCGCGTGCTCGTCGGTGTGCCCGACGATCAGCCGGGTCGGGGTCAGCGCAAGGATGGTGATGTGCCGCCGGACCTCGTCGCGGTCGAACGTCGGCTCGTGCTGTAGCACGAACGCGGTGATCGGTTCGCCCGCGATCGCCACCGCGAGCGAATCCGTCACCACGTCCGGGTAGTAGCCACACCGATCGATCGCCTCGCGGAGCGCGGAGGAGACATCTGCGAGTTCCGGCAGATTGAGGTCACGCATGCCCTCATCCTCGCACGTGGCGGTCCCAGCGCGATTTCCCCTTGTGGACAACCGCGATCAGTTCGCACTTGCCTTCCGCAACACCGGCGCCCCGGCGGCACCCGCGACGGCGACCAGCACCAGCCCCACCACGATCTGTCCCAGCAGGAGGAAAGCGCCGGAACTCCCCTGCGTGAGGATCTTGCCGCCGCTCAACGCCAGCCCACACAGGGCACCGAACCCCACAACGGGCAGCCCGACGCCGATCACCGGTACGACGGCTGACAGCCGAGCTGACCGCTCGATGACCGACAGCGGCACCCCCGAGCGCCGCAGCGCGCGTGCAGGGCCCGCCTGGTCCAGCGCCGTACCAACCGCTCCGGCCGCGGTCGAAGCAGCCACGGTCAGGAACACCAGCGCCAGGAGCAGTGCCACCCCGATGCGCATGTCCTGGTACGACGGATCCTCGTTCTCACCCGGCATAAACACCGAGATGAAGCCGGTGACGAAGCCACTCAGAACCAACGCGGCCACGGGCCGGAAGGCACCCTTCGGATCGTCAGCCAGTCGTCGCCCCGCCAGCAGCGCAACGGGACCGTTCGCCAGGTTCGCCAGCGTCTTGCCGATCACCTGCACCGCCCACGGCCCGATCACCCGTACTGCGAGTGCAGCCATACCAATCCCGATCAGCAACGGAACGACGGCTGCCTGCATGCCGTAGTACGCCAGCACGATTGGTCCAATCACCAGCAACCCCAGCCGCAGCGCACTGGTCGCCTTGCGAGTCTGACCACGGACGACGCCCAGCGGGGTGATGCTGACGCGGCCAAGCCCGATCAGCGCGCTGATGACGGACAGGACGGGTACGGCGGCCAGGACGACGAGCACGTTCCACCAGCTGACCGTGATGTCGTGGACGAACCAGCGGCCGCCGCCCAGCGGGATGCGCGCGATAAGTGGAGTCAGGACCGTGTAGCCAATCAGACCGACGACTGCACCGCCCAGGCCGAGCACTGCCTGTTCCACGGCGCTCAACCTGAGCACCTGGGTCCTGGTGGCTCCGGCGAGGCGTAACGCGGCGAGGCGGTGCTCACGGCGTTTGGCGGCGACACCTGCGGCCTGACCGACAAGGCTGAGCAGTGGGAACAGCACCAGAGCGATGCCGAAGGAAACTGCGATCCGCAGGCCGACCATGCGGCTGTCCATCACGTTCTCGCGCCAACTGGCGACGTACTGCGGGTGTTCTCCCACGGCGCTGGGTGCGACACCGCGAATGAGGATCAGCTCTTCCGGGGACGACAGACCCTTGTCGCTGATCACTCCGGTCGGCTGCTCCACGCCGTACTGCTTGCTGAGGCTGGACCAGCGTTTGGCCAGCTCGGGTGAGACGAAGACCTCGCCCGGCCTCGGAGTGCGGTCGAGACCTGGCGGTGGCGGGAGCTCGTTGGTTCGCAGCGTCGCGAGGTCGAGGCGGAGCATCGGGAGGCCGTCGACCAACTGGTCGTCGTCCTGGTTGATCGCACCGATCGCGGTCGCCGGGTCGGCCTTGTCGGCGCTGCGCCAGCCGATCCGGTCCGAGCGATGGACCAGGCCGAGGGATCCGGCGATCAGGAAGGTGACGAGGAGTGAAACGACGGCGGTCGCGCCGAGAGCCGCGAGGTTGGCCGCGCGTCCGCCAGGGCCTGGCCGGCGGACGAATCGCAGACCGAGGCCGGTCATGGGGCCTCCCGGCCTGGACTGACGAGCGGAGGGAGCGCAGCGACTGGAGTGACGAGGGAAGGCCGGGAGTTGCAGCCCCATGACCGGCGGCGCCGGAGGCGTGGCATCAGTACCGTCATCGGGTTCATCGGTCGGCTCCCAACGACTCGCTCACGCGGCCGTCGACAATCCGCAGCACCCGATGGCAGCGGGCGGCGACGGCGTTGTCGTGGGTGACGACCACCACGGCGGCACCGCGATGCGTGGCCGCGCCGACGAGCAGATCGATGACCTGGGCACCGGTCGCCGCATCGAGAGCACCGGTGGGTTCGTCGGCGAAGACGACCTGCGGCTCACCGACCAGCGCTCGCGCGATCGCGACGCGCTGCGCCTGACCACCGGAGAGCTCACCCGGACGACGACCGACCTCCGCGGTCAGGCCGACCTGGGCGAGCGTCATCCGGGCGCGACCGACCGCGTCACGTCGGCTGACACCGTCGACCATCAAGGGCAGGGCAACGTTCTCGTCGGCGGGCAGTTCGGCGAGCAGTTGGTTGTCCTGGAAGACGAAGCCGAGCCGGCGGCGCCGCAGGACGGTCCGGGCTGCGTCGTTCAGGTGATCAACCCGCTCACCGCCCAGCCAGACCTCGCCCTGGTCCGGGGTGAGGATGCCGGCCAGGACATGAAGGAGCGTGGTCTTGCCGTTGCCGCTCGGGCCCATGACGGCGAGTGCTTCGCCTGACCGTACGGCGACATCCACGCCGGCCAGCCCGACGACGTCGCCGTAGTACTTGACCAGGCCATGACCGCTGAGGACGACCTGCTGTTGGGGACTCTGGAAGCTCATGACCAGAGCCTGTCGCGGACGGGCGCTGGGATCGTCGGCCCGCGGACCGGTCCTGCTGTCGTCTTCCGGAGTCCTTCGTCGGGTCGTCGTAGTACTGGGGTCGTACGTCAGTCGGTCCGGAAGGCTGACGGATAGGCGTCGCGGTAGCTCATGATCGGGCCGGTCGGGGTCTCGACGGTCTCAGCGTTGAGCATCGCGTGCACGACCGCGCGGGACAGCGTGCGGGCTCCGGCGGTGTAGACCGTTTCCAGCTGGCCGAGTGCGACTGGGTCGGTCACGCTCAGCCGGGGACGGTCGTCGTCGGCGACGCGGGTCGAGAGCGCGAAGATGCTGTCGCCGTCGACCAGCGTGTGGATCGGGTCGATCGCCCGGGCCAGCCCGTCGTGCGCGATCATCGCCATCCGCTTCGTCGCCGCCTTGTCCAGCGGTACGTCGGTCGCCAGCACCGCGATCACGGTGTTCATCCCGGAACTCGGGCCGGGGATCAGGTTCCGGCCGGGCGTGAGGAGGGCCGGCTGGTCGGTCGGTGTCCGCAGGTGGGTGAACTCGTCACCGAGGCCGAACCGGGCGCCGTACAACCGGCCCTCGGTGTCCACCGCCGATCCGGCCGCGTTCACGATCACCAGCGCGCCGACCGTCGTACCGTCCTCGAGCTGGACGCTGGCCGAGCCGACGCCGCCCTTGAGCGATCGGGCCCGGGCGCCGGCGCCGGCGCCGTGGTTGCCGAGGGCAACAGGACCGTCCGTGGCGGCATCGATCGCGTCCGCGCCCCAGGACGGCTCGGGTCGTGCGGTGAAGTCACCGCCGCGGCCAAGGTCGAAGATCACCGCGGTCGGCACAATCGGTACGACGTCCCGCTCCCCCGGCCCGACCCGCACGCCTTCACCGCGTTCCTCGAGCCACCGCATCACACTCCCCGCGGTGTCCAGGCCGTACGCACTGCCACCGGTCAGCACGACCGCATTCGCGCCAGGGTTCGAGTTCACCGGCTCCAGCAGGTCCGTCTCCCGCGTGCCCGGCGCACCTCCACGGACATCCACTGCGGCCACCGCCGCACCTGGCACATGCACCACCGTCGTCCCCGTCAGGTACGGCGTATCGACCCGCTCGACTTGACCGACCAACACCCCAGGAACATCGGTGATCGCGTTGTGCGGACCCGGCGTCATCGTCATGCGCACTGTTTAGCATCCCGCCGAAATCCGGTTGCGGCGGACACTAATTTGGAAGGATGAACACTGATCTGCTCTGTGGTCTGCTGGCTGAACCGTCGAGGTTGCGGACGTACTCCGCGGTCGTCCTCGGCGCCACCACTCCCGAGCAGGTTGCCGGAAGCACCGGACTGACGGCGCCCGTCGTCCACAAGGCCCTGCAGCGACTGGCCAAGGGCGGGCTGATCACTGACTCGCCGGCCGGTCTGCAAGCCGACGAGGCGGCCTTCAAGGATGCTGTGCGGGAAGCGCGGCCGGAACGCGAGCCGCTTGATCCGGACCCGGACCGCGACGCTGTGCTCAAGTCGTTCATCCGGGACGGCCGGCTGACGATCTTCCCGACCGTGCCGGCGAAGTTCCGGATCGTGCTGGAGTACATCGTCAACAGCTTCGAACCTGGTCGCAGCTACCCCGAGTCCGAGGTCAACGAGATCCTCAACCGCTGGCATCCCGACCACGCGGCACTCCGCCGCGAGCTGGTCGACGCCCGCCTGCTGAGCCGCTCGGACAGCATCTACGTCAGGTGAGGCGGCGGGCCGGGGTGTCCTGACGGGGCTTCTCGTTCGGGGCGATGCGGATGGCGGTGTCGAGGACCGTCGCGCCCTGGGCGCCGACCAGGACCGAGCGGAGGTCGAGCTTGACGACCTCCTCGAGGTCGAGGGTCAGCCGGGAGACGCGGTGCAGGAGGTTCTCGATCGCGGAGATGTCGACCGGGTCGGTGCCGCGGTAGCCGTAGAGCAGCGGCGCCGCCCGGACCTCGCGGACCATCTCGGCGGCGTCGCGCGTGGTCAGCGGCGGCATCCGGTACGAGCGGTCGCCCAGAAGGTCGGTGGCGACACCGGACAGGCCGAACGTCACCACCGGCCCGAACGACACGTCCTCCAACGCCGAGACCACCACCGGCACTCCCGGCGGCGCCATCTTCTGTACGACGAACTGCGCGCGACTCGGGTCGGACGCGACCCCGAAGGTCTGGGTCATCTCGGCCCAAGCCCCACGCATGTCGTCCTCGTCGTGGATGTGCCGCCAGATGTCGGCCAGGTCCGGCCGCATCCGCCACTGCTCGGCGGTCGCCTTCAGGATCACCTCGAAGCCGAGATCCGCGGCTCGCTGCACCGCCTCGTCGGCGCTCTGCACCGGGAACGCCGGCAGCACCGAGATCCCGTAGAAGCTGAGCAGCATCTGCCGGTCCGCGTCGTTCAGGTCGGCGCCGTTCGGATGCCGCTGCAGGTACTCCGCGACGAAGTCCTCCGCCGCCCGGGTGTCGACGTCCGGCAGGTCGGGGATCCGGCTGTCCGACCGGCGCCGCCACTCGGCGTAGTAGGTCGCCTTGGCCAGCGCGCCAACGGCGTACTGCGGGTTCAGGAAGGACGGAATCGAGCCGCGGGCAGCACCGCCTTCGGCGTCCGGCACCCGAAGCTCCTCCGGCACGCTGCGCGACGCCAGGAACGTCGACAGCACCGGCTTGTCCGATCCCGCGGCCGCCGCGGCCACGACCTGCGCGACCTCGGCACCATTCGACTGGACCGGTGGCGTGTAGATCACCACGACCGAGTGGGCCCGATCGTCGGCGAACACCTCCGACAGCGCCGCACCGAAGTCCTCGGCGGTCGCGTCCGGGCTCAGGTTGCGCGGCTCCCCCGCGACATCCAGTCCGCAGCCGGCCATCGTGTCGAGCGCGAGCAGCGTCAGCGCGTCGGAGTTGCTGACGATCGCGACCCTGCGTCCCTTCGGCAACGGCTGGTGCGCGAGCAGCTGGGCGACGTCGAACAGCTCACCGGTGGTGTCGACGCCGATCAGCCCGCTCTGCCGGAACATCGAGTCGATGGTTGCAGGCGGCAACTGACTGCGCCGGACCATCTGACCGAGCGGCACACCCTGCGTCGAGCGGCCGGACTTCAGCGCGACCACCGGCTTGCGACCGGCCAGCCGACGCGACACCCGGCTGAACTTGCGCGGATTGCCCAGCGACTCCAGGTACAGCAGCACGACCTCGGTCGACTCGTCGGAGTACCAGAACTGCATCAGGTCGTTGCCGGAGACATCGGCCCGGTTACCCGCCGACACGAAACTCGACAGGCCCAGACCACGCCGGACCATGTCGGCCAGGATCGGCACCCCGAGCGCACCGGACTGGCAGAAGAACGCCACCCGGCCCCTGCTCGGCATCAACGGCGAGAGCGTCGCGTTCAGCGATACCTCGGGCGCGGTGTTGATCACCCCGAGCGCGTTCGGCCCGATCACCCGCATCCCGTACGACCGGGCCAGCCCGGCCAGGTACCGCTGCCGCTTCCGGCCCTCGTCACCGATCTCCGCGAACCCGCTCGACACCACGACCAGCCCGCGGACGCCCTTGGCGGCGCAGTCCAGGACCACGTCGGCGACCATCTCGGCCCGGACGGCGACCACGGCCAGATCGACCGTGTCGTCCACATCGCTGATCGTCGGGTACGCCGGGACGCCCTCGATCTCGTCCGCCTCGGTATCGGTGTTCACGGCGTACAGACGACCGGTGAAACCGCCGTCGCGCAGGTTGCGCACCAACGCGTTGCCGATCGTCCCCTCCCGCCGGCTCGCCCCGATCACCGCGACACTCGACGGGGCCAGCAGCCGGGCGATCGACAGCGCCTCCGACCGCTGCTCCCGCGCCTGCATCACGCCGAACGAGGTGTCGGTCGGCGCGATGTCGAACTCGACCATGATCACGCCGTCCTCGAACTCGCGCATGACCTTGTAGCCGGCCTCGGTGAAGACGGTGATCATCTTCCGGTTGTCCGGCAGCACCTCGGCGACGAACCGGGTGATGCCGTTCTCCCGGGCCGCCTGGGCGAGGTGCTCGAGCAGCAACTGCCCGAGCCCGCGGCCCTGGTGTGCGTCCTCGATCAGGAACGCGACCTCCGCGGTCCGGGGTCCGGTCCGCTCGTACCGCCCGACGCCGATCATCTCGTTGCCGACGGTGACGATCAGTGCCGACCGGTCGTGGTAGTCCACCTGCGTGAACCTCGCCACATCCCGGTCGGACAGCTGTGGGTACGGGGCGAAGAAGCGGTAGTACTTCGACTGTTCCGACACCCGCGCGTAGAACGCGACCAGCAGGTCGGCGTCGTCCGGGGTGATCGGCCGCAGATGAGCGGTGGCACCGTCGCGCAGTACGACGTCCGCCTCCAACTCCGCCGGGTAACCGGCGGGGTGGTGCGGGCCATACTGGGCCGGTTGCTGGGTCACCCGGCCAGCCTACTCAAACAGCCTGATGGGAGGTCGTGAATTTGGTCGAGCGGATCGCGCCGGTCCTGGTGTTTCTCGTCGCAGTGACCGTCATCGCCGAACTGGCCGACGAGGCGAAGGTTTTCGACGTCGCGGCGCGTGAGGCCGCCCACCTGGCCCGTGGTCGGGTCTGGCGGCTCTGGCTGCTCGTGGTCGCGCTCGCGACCGGGCTGACGATCGTCCTGTCCCTGGACACCTGCGCAGTTCTGCTCACGCCGGTCGTGCTCGCGATGGCGCGTCAGCTCGACATCCCGCCGAAACTGTTCGCGTTCACGACCGTCTGGCTGGCCGCGACCGCCTCACTGCTGCTGCCGGTCTCGAACCTCACGAACCTGCTCGCACTGCACCAGTTCCGCCGTCTCGACGCTGATTTCGTCGCCGTGAGTTGGCGGCCGGCGATCGCTGCGATCTTGATCACGGTGGGTGTGCTGGCGGTGCTGTTCCATCGCGATCTGCGCCGGAAGTACGTCGTACCGCCGACGCCGCATGTGGACGACAAGGTGCTGTTCTGCGGGTCGGCAGGCGTGTGTCTGCTGCTCGGACCGGCCTTCGTGTCCGGAATCGAGGTCGCCTGGCCGGCCAGCATCGGGGCGATCCTGCTGGTGGGATTGTTCGCCGTACGGCGACGGGCCGCGCTCAGGTGGTCGCTGGTCCCGGCGAAGCTGGTCGCCACCGTGGTGGGCCTGTTCCTCGTCGTCGGCTTCCTCACCGACCACGGGCTGAACACCGTACTGAGCCGGATCGCGGGTGGCACGTCCGAGCTTCGGTTGAGTGCGACCGCGGCACTCGGCGCGAACCTGGCCGACAACCTCCCGGCCTACCTGGCGATGGAACCGGTGGCCGCTGACAGCCCACACCGGATGATGGCGCTCCTGATCGGCGTCAACTGCGGCTGCCTGCTCACCCTCTGGGGCTCTCTCGCCACCCTCCTGTGGCGAGACCGCTGCGACGCCGCCCGCGTCGACATCTCCTGGTGGTCGTTCCTCTGGCGCGGGCTGATCCTGACCCCGCTCGTGGTCACCGGCGCCGTCCTGGCTCTCGGTTGAGGCCGGCCTGCGTTTACTGATTGGTAGTGGCTGGGCAATAGTGCGGGCATGAGCCCAGCGGACAGCACCGAACAGAGCACCACGGACGTCACCCGGGAGTTCCGGGAGGCGCGGGACTTTCTGGTGGCGCATCGGGAGGACTACGAGACGGCGTACCGGGATTTCAGGTGGCCGCACTTCGACCGGTTCAACTGGGCGCGGGACTGGTTCGACGCGCTCGCGGTCGAGCAGCCCGAGGTCGCGGCGCTGACCATCGTCGAGGAGGACGGTGAGGTCAACTCCCGGACGTACGCCGAGATGGCCGAGCGGTCCCGTCAAGTGGCCGGCTGGCTCACCCAGGCCGGTCTGCAACCGGGCGACCGGGTCCTGGTCGTGCTCGGCAACACGGTCCCGCTGTGGGAGACCATGCTCGGCTGTATCCGGGCCGGCGCGGTGATGATCCCGGCGACGACGCTGCTCACCGACGCCGACCTCGCGGACCGGATCGAGCGCGGCGGCGTACGGGCGGTCGTCACCAGCAGCGCGGACACCGGCCGCTACGCCGGTATCGCTGACCACTGCATCCGCGTCGCCGTCGGCGAACCGGTGCCCAACTGGCTCGTGTATGACGACTCGGCGCAGTACGAAGGTCCCGTGCCCGAGGTGGACACGGCCGCGAACGACTCGCTGCTCCTCTACTTCACCTCCGGTACGACGAGCCAGCCGAAGCTCGTCGAGCACACGCAGGTCAGCTACCCGGTCGGCCACCTGTCGACCATGTACTGGATCGGTCTGCAGCCCGGCGACGTCCACCTCAACGTCTCCTCCCCCGGCTGGGCGAAGCACTCGTGGAGCAACGTCTTCGCCCCGTGGAACGCGGGCGCGACCGTCTTCCTCTACAACTACACGCGCTTCGACGCCGAGAAGATGCTGCGGGTGCTGCAGACGTACGGCGTGACCACCTTCTGCGCACCGCCGACGGTCTGGCGGATGCTCATCCAGGCGGATCTGTCCGCGGTGAAGGTGCAGATCCGCGAATGCATCTCGGCCGGTGAGCCGCTCAACCCCGAGGTGATCGAGCAGGTCCGCAACGCCTGGGGCATCACCATCCGGGACGGGTACGGCCAGACCGAGACGACCGCCCAGATCGGCAACACCCCCGGCCAGGAGGTGAAGCTCGGCTCGATGGGCCGACCGCTGCCCGGCTACACGATCGCGCTGATCGACCCGTCGACCGACGAGATCAGCGACGACGGCGAGATCAGCATCGAACTGGCGCCGGCCCCGGTCCCGCTGATGCGCGGCTACCGCGACGCCCGGGAGCTGACCGACGACGTGATGCGCGGTGGTCACTACCACACCGGCGACGTCGCGAGCCGGGACGAGGACGGCTACATCACGTACGTCGGCCGCTCCGACGACGTGTTCAAGGCCAGCGACTACCGCATCTCCCCGTTCGAGCTGGAGTCGGTGCTGATCGAGCATCCGGCGGTCGCGGAGGCGGCCGTCGTACCGTCGCCGGATCCGGTCCGGCTCGCGGTGCCGAAGGCGTACGTCGTACTGGCCGCCGGGCATGAGCCGTCGCGTGAGCTGGCCGGCGAGATCCTGCAGTTCTGCCGGGACCACCTGGCGCCGTACAAGCGGATCCGGCGGATCGAGTTCGCCGACCTGCCCAAGACCATCTCCGGCAAGATCCGCCGAGTCGAGCTCCGCGAGGACGAGGCAGCCAAGGTCGACAGCGGACAAACCACCCAGCACGCCTACGACGAGGCGGACTTCAAGGAGGGGTGAGTCAAAGGCCGTCCGCCATGGGTAGGCGTGCTGGAATGGGCGGATGTCTTTTGACACCGGGCTGGGGCTTGCGGCGGTTGTCGTCCTGCCGCTGCTGATCGCGATCGGCGTCGGCGCGTCCCGATACGCCGGGCTCCGGCACGACAAGGGCATCGTGACCGCGGCGCTGCGGGCCGTCGTGCAGCTCAGCGCGGTCGGTCTCGTCGTCGGCGTCGCCCTCCAGCACACGCTGGGCGCGATCGCCTTCGTCCTGGTGATGTTCGTCGTCGCCACCTTCACCAGCACCCGGCGGATCCACTCGACGGTCGCGATTCCGCGGCAGTGGGCCTACTGCGCGACCGCGATCGGCTGCGGTGCGTTCGTCGTACTGCTGCTGCTCATCCTGCCCGGTGTGGTGCCGCGGAACCCGGCCACGATCCTGCCGATGGGCGGCATCATCATCGGCGGCACGATGACCGCCACCACGCTGGCCGGCCGCCGGGTGCTGAGTGAGTACGGCACCCGGTACGGCGAGTTCGAGGCCGGGCTGTCGGTCGGGCTGCTGCCGCCCGACGCGTTCAAGCTCGTGGTCGGGCCGGTCGCGGGTGACGCGCTCCTGCCCGCGCTGGATCAGACCCGGACCGTCGGGCTCGTCTCGCTACCCGGAGCGTTCGTCGGGATGGTGCTCGGCGGGGCATCGCCGACCGAGGCCGCCGCGCTCCAACTGGTGGTCCTGATCGGACTGGTTGCAGCCGAGTCGCTGGCGATCCTCACCATCACCGAGCTACTGGCCCGCTCAGCCCTCCCAGACGGGCGTACCGTTTCCTCATGACCGATGACAAGAGCCTCTTCAGCCGGATCGACGAGCTGGTGGCCGAGGAGCACGAGCTGCGCACCAAGCACGCCGCCGGGCAGATCGACGATCAGGACGAGCGGACCCGCCTGCAGGCCCTCGAGGTCGAGCTCGACCAGTGCTGGGACCTGCTCCGGCAGCGCCGCGCCAAGCGCGAGTTCGGCGAGAACCCCGAGGACGCCAAGGCCCGCTCCACCGACACCGTCGAGGGCTACCTCGGCTGACGCATTTCAGCGGATAACCGGCTCTCCTGACGCATGTGTGGGTGATTTGAGCGCGCCTTGAGTGGCGCACGCCGTTCCCTGTCTAGGTTTCTGAGCTGTCGAGGAACAG
>NZ_SLWN01000007.1:0-277610 GCF_004342025.1 Kribbella steppae
GTCACCCTCGAACCCGCCGCCTGAACCACAACCGGCTCCCCTGCGCTCCACCGGCATCTTGCCGCACGCCCGACCCGGTCCATTTTCGGATTAGCCCGTTGAGGTCGTACTGGAACCGCTCGCCGGCCAGCAACCCGTCCCGGAAGTCGACGAAGACCACGAACGGCAGCACGGTTGCGAGTGTCCCTGCCAGGTCATGGTTGTTCTCCGCGGCGAGATGCTGGCGCAGGATGCCGGCGTTGTCGCTCATGCGACAGTTCCTCCGATCAGATGCTTTGCGATGACGTCGGGCTGTTGCCTGCCCACGCACCGTGGACCGCACGGTATTCGGCCGGCGGCAGGCCGAAGCGGTCTTTGAAGGCCCGGTTGAAATGCGCCGGGTTGGTCAGACCCCAGCGTGCGCCGATGGCGGCGACCGGCCGTTGGCGCAGGCCGGGATCGAGGAGGTCGCGCCGGCATCGGTCCAGCCGCCGCGACCGGATCAGCGTGGCCACACTCTCGCCGGTCGGTTGGAACAATCGGTGCAGGTACCGGAGCGAGATGTGGTGAGCCGCCGCGACCACGGCCGGAGTGAGTCCGGCATCGGCAAGATGGACCTCGATGAACCCGCGGCATCGGTGCAGCAGCGCACGGGATCGGGTCTCGACGGGCACTGCCTGCTCTTGGTCCAGTCGTGCCGCCAGTCCGACGTTGACCAGGTCGAGGATGGCCGAGCCGATCCGCGCACCATCCGCGCCGTCGTCGGCATCGAGGTGCTCAGGCAACTGGCGGACCAGGCCCGACACCAGCGCTGCGGTCCCGTCCGTGCCCGGGACGGCGACCCCGGTCAAGCCCGTCACCCGATGCTCCGGCAGTGGGCTCAGCGCCTTCGGGTACGAGAGCATGATCGCGCGCCGCTCGGAGTAGGCACAGTGCAGTGGCCGGGAGAGATCGCTGATCCCGATGTCCCCTGGTTCGAACCGGCAACGCCGTCCGTCCTGCTCGCTGAGCGTGACACCCTCCGCCTGCACGAACACCACGAAATGCTCGGGATCGTGCCTGCGGATGTGCGCCGCGGTCCGGAACGCCTCACCCGGCCCGGACCTGGACACGGCCACCTGCAACGGACCGACCGTCCCGATCAGGAGTTCGTCCCGGCCGTCCGGTCCGTCGTCCAGCCGGAGGTCCAGCCCACCGAGACTCGCGGCCACGACTTCGTTCCAGTACGCCGCCCGCGTCGCCCTGGGCTCCGCGACGGCTCTCAGCAGAGTCCGCGTTCCCGCAGTCTGTGCACGTTCCTCGGAACCGACCATCTAGGGCTGAGGTGGTGGAGCCAGGATGGTGATCCCGTGGCGAGCGGCTGTCTCCGCGAGTACGGCGACGTCCGGCGGCTCGACGGGCTCAGGCGGCAGCGTGCGCGTTGGAGCGGGCCGGCCAACCTCGGTGGCGAACTGCTCGAAACCGGCGGGGACGTGGAGGGACAGAAACCGTGCCGTCGCGGAGGTGACGACGTACGCGTGCCGAAGACGCCTCGGTAGCACCGCTGCGGTGCCCGGACCCGCGGCGTGTTCCTCATCGCCGACCAAGACCCGCAGTTCACCGTCGAGCACGAGGAACGTCTCGTCGTCACGATCGTGGACATGGACCGGACTGGCGTCGCCGCGCCGGGCAAGGTTGTCGGTCAGCGAGAACGCTCCACCGGTCTGCTCGCCGCTCACACGCACCTGGGACAGGACGCCCAGGAACCAGACGGCCGCCTGGGCGTCCTGACCGGCAATCACTCCGCTCGCCAGCGGTCTGATGGGTTGGGTCATGGATCGGATCCTTTCGTCAGTTCCACCCAACCCCGGAGGCGTCGATGATGTCCAAGGCCGATCGGTTCGCGATTGATAACGTGACTGCATGGATGTCGATGCGCGGTTGTGGCGGTCTTTCGCCGCGGTAGCCGACGAACTCCACTACGGCCGCGCCAGCGAACGCCTGCGCATCACCCAGCCGGCGCTGTCACGGCAGATCCGCGACCTGGAACGGATCCTGGGTGTCAGACTGTTCGACCGGACCAGCCGGCGGGTGGCACTCAGTCAGGCCGGTCAAGCCGTGCTCGAGCAGGCGCGGCGCGCGCTGACCGAGTCCGATCGCGCGGTGAGACTCGCCCGGCTCACCGCCCAGGGCGACTGGGGCGAGCTGGCGGTCGCGGTCCTTCCAGCAGTCGCACTAGGGCTGCTGCCCGCGATCATCCGGGCCCACCGAGACGCCTACCCCGAGATCGGCTTCCGGATCAGCGAGAGCTTCGATGACGAGCAACTGGCGGCGCTGACCGCCGGCCGTCTCGATGCCGGCTTCGTTCGGACCTCCGCGGCGCCGACGGGCGTTCACCTGGAGACCCTGCTCACCGAGCCGCTGGTGGCCGGGCTACCCGCCGATCACCCGCTGGCACTCCGTGACCGGATCGCCCTGTCCGACCTCGCCGGCGAGCCGTTCGTGTTCTTCCCGCGACACCGGTCCGTGTTCGCGTACGACGAGTTCATCGCGGCCTGCCGCGCCGCCGGCTTCAGCCCGGACATCGTCCAAGAGGCCAGCGGCATCTCCGCGCTGGGCCTCGTCGCGGCGGGTCTCGGTGTCACCGTCGTCGCCTCCTCCTACGAAGCGGTGTCGATGGCCGGCGTCCGCTTCGTTCCCGTCACCGGGTACGAGCTCACCCTCCAGTTCGCCTGGTCCGCAAACAACACCAACCCCGCCCTGCACGCATTCCTCGAAACCGCCCGCCGGTGCTCGAGCCTCAGCGGGCCGGTCGAGGCCGGCCCAAAACCAGCACGGTGAGCTGAGAGGTCGTAGCGGTCAGCCGGTCTTCTCGCGGAGCCAGTCGGGGATGTACTTGTCCTCGCGCGGGAACTCGGCCAGGTCCGCGACGTAGATCTCGACGTTGACCGGTATCGACCACGCCGGCTCGGTCTCGTAGTCGAAGTCCGTCGAGAAGCGACCCTCGGGAGTAATCGTGACGCGAGCGGTCAGCCAGGCCCCCTTGCCTGGCTGATACATCTGAAGCCGCAGCGTCTCGAAGTAACTCTCCAGCCCTTCGGGCAGCGGATCGACCTGCCCTGACTCACCAGAGGGTCCGATCACCTCTGCATCGAGCTCCGCGTACGGCGCCGTCGCGCGATACGTCGCGGTGACCTCAGACCAGTTGGCGGGCAACCCGGAGGTCAGGGCACGAGCGATCGCATCGATGCTGTCCATCTCATTCGGTGTCTCGGTCATTCATGGTCCCGGGTCGACTGAGGCTTGGTCTCCTTGAAGATACGCCGCGGCGATCGTCTGCCGTCGTGACGGTCGACCACGGCGCGGGCTGCCGTTCGGACAACCCCAGTCCGGAGTGCGGCGCGGTGTCGAACCGCTCCTGTTCCAGAGTCTGATAGGCGGACACGAGGCTAGACATCACATGTTTGAGGTGTCAATCTGGTCCGAATGCCACCAAACAGCGCAAAAGGCATTCAAAGATACGATCTCTGTGGAGGTAGTCGATGAAGTTCGCCCGTCTGGGTCCCGTTGGCGCAGAGCTGCCCGTCGTCGTGGGCGACGACGGCGTACGCAGCCTTGCCGGGCTGACCGAGGACATCGACGCCCGGTTCTGGGAGTCGGACGGCCCGGCCCGGGTGGCAGCAGCGCTCGCGGCGGGTGACCTGCCGCCTGTCGACGACGCCGGCAGCCTGCGGATCGGTGCTCCGATCGCCAGGCCCGGCGCGATCGTCTGCATCGGGATGAACTACGCCGCCCACGCCGCCGAGTCGGGCGCTCAGCCGCCGACCAGCCCGGTCATCTTCCTCAAGGCGCCGAACACGCTCGCCGGTCCGAACGACACGGTGACCATCCCTCGCGGCAGTACGAAGACCGACTGGGAGGTCGAGCTCGGAGTGGTCATCGGCAAGCGGGCGTCGTACCTCGACTCCCCTACGGACAGCCTGGACCACGTCGCCGGATTCGTGGTGGCCAACGACCTGTCCGAGCGGGCGTTCCAACTCGAGGTCTCCGGCGGCCAGTGGAGCAAAGGCAAGATCGCCGCCGGGTTCAGCCCGGTCGGTCCCTGGCTCGTCACCCCCGACGAGGTCGAGCACCAGAAGCTCGCCTTGCGCAGCTTCGTCAACGGCGAACCGCGTCAGGACTCCAGCACCGGCGACCAGATCTTCGATGTCGCCACGGTGATCCACCACCTGAGCCAGTACATGGTGCTCGACCCCGGCGACCTCATCATGACCGGGACGCCGGAGGGCGTCGCGCTGTCCGGACGGTTCGCGTACCTGCGTGCCGGTGACGTGGTCGAGGTGGAGATCGACGGCCTGGGCCGCCAGCGCCAGGAGTACGTCGCGTTCGAGGCCGACCGATGAGGGCCGTACCGGAGTACGCCGGCCTGGTCGCGATCGTCACCGGTGGTGGGTCGGGCATCGGCGCGGCGGTCGCCCACGAACTCACCGCACGCGGTGCGCGGGTGGCGGCGTTCGACCTCGATCCGTCGGGCGTTCCGGCGGA
Organism: Kribbella steppae; assembly: GCF_004342025.1. Taxonomy (GTDB): domain Bacteria; phylum Actinomycetota; class Actinomycetes; order Propionibacteriales; family Kribbellaceae; genus Kribbella; species Kribbella steppae. The sequence goes on from NZ_SLWN01000007.1 coordinate 4,504, forward strand.
CGTGCTGGGGATCAAGACCGACGTGACCGACGACGCGAGCGTGCGTGCGGCGATCCAGCAGGTCGCCGAGGCCTACGGCCGGATCGACGTGGTGGTGAACAACGCGGGCATCGGTGCCCAAGGCACCGTCGAGGACAACTCCGACGACCAGTGGCACCAGGTCTTCGACGTCAACGTGATGGGCGCGGTCCGGGTCACCCGAGCCGCTCTGCCCTATCTCCGGCATTCACCGGCCGCGGCGATCGTGAATGTCGCGTCGGTCGCCGCGACCACCGGCATCCCCCAGCGGGCGCTGTACTCGACCACGAAAGGCGCTGTGCAGTCGCTGACCATGGCGATGGCCGCCGACCATCTGCGCGAAGGCATCCGGGTCAACTGCGTCAACCCCGGCACGGCCGCCACTCCCTGGGTCCAGCGCCTGCTCGACGCCGCTCCGGATCCCGAGGCCGAGCGAGTCGCTCTCGACGCGCGACAGCCGCACGGCCGGCTGGTCACCGCCGAGGAAGTGGCGCTCGCCGTCGTCTACCTGGCCGGGCCGACGTCCGGTTCGACCGCGGGGACGGCGCTGGCCGTCGATGGCGGGATGGCTACCCTGCGGATGCGTCCCCCCGCGCCGAACTGAGACCGCCAGGAGGAGCCGGATGGCCCTGACCGACGTCGCGATCGAGAAGATCAAGGCGATGATCCTCGACGGCCGCCTCAAGCCCGGCGATCGCCTGCCGCGCGAGGCGGACCTCGCCGAGCAGCTCGGGATCTCGCGCAGTCCGTTGCGCGAGGCGGTCAGCGTCCTGTCGATGCTGCGCATCCTCGACGTCCGCAGGGGCGACGGAACCTACGTGACCAGTCTGTCGCCCGACCTGCTGCTGGAGACGATCGGTTTCATCATCGACTTCCACCAGGACTCGGGCATCCTCGACCTGTTCGAGCTGCGCCGTGCCCTCGAGCCCATGGCGGCGGAGAAAGCCGCACTGCTGATGAGTGACGAGGACGTAGCTCAGTTGCTCGCGCTGACCGACGCGGTCGACGCCGACAGCCCGGTCGGCGACGTCGTCGCGAACGACCTGGAGTTCCACCACCGGATCGCGGCGGCCGCGGGCAATCCGGTGCTGTGCTCGTTCGTCGACAGCGTGGCCGGCCGGACCCAGCAGGCCCGGATCTGGCGCGGGGTCACCCAGGAGGACTCCTTCGAGCAGACACAGCGCGAGCACCGGGCGATCGCCCTCGCCATCGGCGATCGCCAGCCCAGCGTCGCCGCCGCGCTGTCGCTGTCCCACGTCGCCGGCATCGAGAACTGGATCCGCCGCAACCTGTCCCAGACGCCTTAACCCAGTAGGTTTCTGCGGGCGCGACGCCGAAGTCCCTGGGGCCTTCGCTTAGGCCCGGACGAACTACTGGCCGTAGGCCTTCGCGGTCCAGCCGAGCGAGCCCAGGGAGCCGCCCTTGATGTCCGTGCCGACTCCGTCCGTCTTCTTGGCGTCGAAGTGCACGGATGCCCTACCAGCAGCCGTGATGCCGAGCAGTGGGCGGCCGTTGGGGTGCGCGTCGCAGTAGCCGGTGCTGAGGCTGGTGAACGGTCCCCAGCCGCTCGCCCGCAGTACCTTCGAGGTGATCGATGTCGGGGTGCCCCGGTTGATCCGCCACTCCTTGAGTTCCCCGTTGACCTTGGTGCCGATCAGCACATCCACGGCGGCGCTGCCCGTTCCGCCGCTGCGCTCGTAGGTCAGTGTGTTGACCGTGTCCCAGCCAGTGCCGGCCAGCTTCACCGGCTTCGAAAGCGTGAACACGCCGTCCACGTAGGTCTCCGTGGAGCGGTAGAGCGAACTGCCCGCCACGTGATAGAGGTACGGCGACGCCGACGCGAGAATGCGGGCACCGGCGAACCCGATCCCGATGTGGCTGGCGCTCATCGACCTGATTCTCCAGGCGCCGTCGACCAACTCGCCCTCACGGATCACCTTGAAGAGGCGATCCTGGCCTGCACGGGCGGCGTACTCGGTGCTGCGGAAGCTGGTGTCGTCACCGGAGGCGCCGATCTGCTGATGCGCCGTCGGCACCCAGCCAAGATTGTCGTTGGCGTAGGCCTTCGTGCTGGTTGTCTGGCCGGAGTACACGTAGGTGAGACGCTGCCCATCGGAGCGGTACGCCGCTGTGGAGACACTGCAGTCCGCGGGCACATCACTGAGAGCCGCAGCCGTCGGCCGCGCCACCACGACGACTCCGGTCGCGGCAACGGCCAGCGCCGCCGCGGCGGCCAGGATGGATTTGCGCATCAGGGGAGTTCCTCCACGGAGGTCGAGTAGGGAAGGGCCGGGCACGGCACCGGACCGTTGCCTTCAGCAACCCGCTTGGGGCTGTTGCCCGAACGACGGCCCGAACTCTATGAACGACGATCGACACGACGCTGCCCGTACTCCGCCCGTACCGACCGGCCAGGCAGAATCCCGGAACACCTACCACGAAGGGCCGGTTGCGTTCCCTGCGGCTGATTCCGCTGCCCAGAGGCGGTGGGAGGCGTCGACGTCCAGACTGACCCTGACGAACGACCCGGGCGGCGATCCTCCACCTCCGCCGAATGAGCCCACCAGCACGCCGATGATCAGGAGCGGTAGCAGCAGGATCCGGACAAGCATCGCCCACGGCGCCCAGAAGCCCAGCCGGCCACCGTCCTTCAACCGGACGAGCTGCGTACCGGTCAGCACGGCACCCAGGACCCGGCCGTTGCCGTAGAACAGCCCGTACACCAGGGGAACCCCGAACACCAGCCCGAGCAGGGCCAGCGCTAACACCCCGTTGCCGAGGTCCATCTGAAGGTCCACGAGCGCCAAGGCAACTATCCCGATCCCCAGACCGAACACGACCACCACGAAGTCCACCAGCCACGCCAGCAGCCGCATCCACTCGCCTGCGGCCACGTACCGACGCCCGTCGCCGAACGGCTCGACTCGCTTGGCAACCTGCACTCCAAGGACGCTCACCGGATCCACATGTCGATTCACGGCTGGGACCGTACAGATTTCCGGGGTCGAGCAACGTCGAGTAAAAGAGAGCGGGCGCCTCGCACCGCCTGGGCACGCCGGGTGCCGGAGTACGGGTGGAGTACGGGCAGGCCGATGCCCGCGACGACGCCTAGCCTGCTCACCGATTCTTCTGGAGCGGACGAGGGTGTGACTGAACAAATGCGGTGGTTGGCGATCGTCCTGACGTCGGTGGTCGTGGTGCTGTCCGTCACGGCGTGCTCGTCCGCGAAAGCCTCGAAGTGCGAGGAGGCGTTCACCGCGGCGGCGACATCGGTCTCCGGCGTGGCCTCCGCGGAATGGGATTGCAACTTCAGTTTCGGCGGCGGCTGGGTGCGTAGTCAGGTGGTGGTCGAGGCGGCCACCAAGGCCGAGGCCATCGCAGTGATGGAGGCGGTACTCCGGGCGATCGCCGCAGCTCCCGACCTCAAGGACAGCTGGTCGACCCCGCAGGAGTACGCAAACCAGAACAGGACGGTCGTCGTCGCTGCGAACGCCCTGGGCTTCGGCGCAGTGCCGACTGTCGGCCAGGTGCGCGCGCACTACGGCATCACACCCCGCTGAACCGCCACCCCACACCAACGTTCACCGCCGGCGGAGCTTCCTTCGGCTGCAGTCCAGCATCCGTTGCCTGTGGCAACTCTCTGACGGCGCACCGTTCGACAGGGCACATTCTCCGTCACTGGTCGGAATACGTAGGATGCTCTCCGTGCCCGGAAGGCCGCAGACGGACCCACCCCGCCCCTCGCATGCCCAGGAACCAGCCGGCCGCTTCGGTGAGTTGCTGCGGACACTCCGCCAGGACGGCGGAATGACGCAACGGGAACTCGCAGACCAGGCCGGCCTCAGTGCGGGGGCGATCCGCGACCTGGAACAGGGCAGGACCCGAAGCCCGAAGCGGGACTCGATCGAGGCGATCACCGCCGCCCTCGCGCTGAGTAGGCACGATGCCGGGAAACTCCGCGCCGCCGCCAAGGTGCACCGATCCGCCACCGCCTCGATCCCTGGCGCAGGCGGGCCGCTGCGCATCGGCGTCCTCGGCCCGATCGAGGTCTGGCACGGAGACGTCCCCGTGCCCGTCAACTCCGCTCCGCAGCGCACCTTGCTGGCCCGGCTCGCCCTTGGTGCGGGTACGACGGTCAGCCAGGACGAGCTCATCGATCTCCTCTGGCCGCGCGGCGTACCCCGAAACGTCGCGAACCTGCTGCACACCCGTGTCGCCCGGCTGCGACGGCTGCTGGAGGCCGGCAAGCCGGCCAACCCCGTGGTCGTCGGCGGGGGCACCGGCTACCGGCTGGCTGTGAGCGAAGGCGACCTCGATCTTCTGACATTCCGCGATCTCATTGACCAATCAGCGCGCGCCGACCCGGAGGCCGCATTGGCCAAGCTCTCGGACGCGGTCGCGCTGTGGCGCGGCGAGACAGATGTGGAGTCGATGGCGGCCAACCCGCTCTACATAGCGGTCTCCAACGAGTACACGGCCGCCGTCCGGGCCTTCGCCACGCTGGCGCGCGACCTCGGCGAGCCGGAACAGGCGCTGGAACCACTGCAAAACCTCACCACGCGGCACGAACTCGACGAGCCGCTGCATGTCGAGCTGATCAAGACCCTGGCGACGGCCGACCGGCAGGCCGAGGCCCTCGCGGCGTACGACCGAATTCGGTCGGCGCTCGCCGAACAACTCGGCATCGACCCAGGCGAGCGGCTCCGCGCCGTTCATCTGGAGGTGCTCCGGCAGCAGAGCGGGGCCCCACGGGAGCCGGCCGAGCGGGTGGTCATCCAGCAAGCTCCGGCCGCACCGCCGGACTTCGTCGGCCGCACGGACGAGCTGGCGACGATCCATATGGCGCTCGTCCGGCCTGGCGCGCTCTCCTCGCGAGTCGTCCTGATCAACGGCATCGCGGGAGTCGGCAAGACCGCCTTGGCCCTGACCGCCGCACACCACCTCCGTGCGGAGTACCCGGACGGACAGCTGTACGCCGACCTGCGCGGCAGTGACGCGACGACACCTGCACCGCTCCATGTGCTCGGCCGCTTTCTTCGCGCGCTCGGCGTACCTGGCCGACGGATCGGCACCGACGAGACCGAGGCAGCCGCACTCCTCCGCAGCGAGCTCGCCGACCGACGCATGCTCGTACTGCTCGACAACGCACAGGACACGGCCCAGATTCAGCCGCTGCTGCCGGGCGCAGGGCGCAGCGACGTGATCGTGACCAGCCGACGGCGACTGCCGGACCTGGCCACCGCCGGCGTCGTGAACCTCGAGCCTCTCCCCCGAGACGACGCGGTCCAGCTGATCACCTCCACCGCGAGAACGCATCGGCTCGACGCCGACCCCGAAGGTGTGAGCGCGCTCGCCGAGGCGTGCGCCCGGCTCCCGCTCGCACTGCGCATCGCCAGTGCGCGGCTCGCCACTCGGCGGGAGTGGACGGTCGCCGACCTGACCCGCCGTTTGGAGGACGGCAACCGGCGGCTCACCGAGCTCAGCCTTGGCGAGTCCAGCGTGCTCAACAGCTTCCAACTCAGCTACGCCGACCTGAGCTCCGATGCCCAGCGCGCCTTCCGACTGTGCAGCCTGCACCCTGGCGACGACTTCAGCGCCGACAGCACGGGGATTCTGCTCGGGATGCCGACGGCCGCGGCCGATCGAGTCCTGGAAGACCTCCTCGAGGCGAACATGCTCTTGCAGCACGCGAAGAACCGCTATCGGTTCCACGATCTGCTCGGCCTCTACTCCAGTCGGCTTCTCGCCGACGACGCCGAGGGTGAGACCGCACGGACCCGGCTGTATTCCTGGTACGCCGAGGCAGTGACGGCCGCGATGGACTTGGCGTACCCGCAACTCGTGCGGCTCAGCGCCCACCCCGAACCGGTCAGATTCTTCAGCTCGGAAACCGCCGCACTCGACTGGCTCGACGACGAGCTCCCCGCCTTGCTGGCGGTCGTGACGGATACGGCGCAGTCCGGCGATCCCTCACTGTCCTGGCGAATCGCCGACCAGCTCCGGGGATACTTCCTGATTCGCAGGGATGCCGACGGCTGGCTACCGGCGGCACAGGCCGGACTGGCTGCCGCCACCGCGGCCGGTGACGACATCGCGCGGGCCGCGATGCTGATCAACCGCGGCCAGGCGTTGGGGGCGGTCGGGCGGGACGAGGACGCGCTGTCCGACTGTCTCGCCGGCCACGCCCTCGCGGTCGCCGTCGGCTGGACCAGAGGTGCTGCCTATCTGGCCCACCAGCTCGGGTGGCTTCAACTGGAGCGGGGCAAGCTCGACGACGCCGACCTGTGGATGCGCCGCGCCCTGGAGCTGGCCGAAGACGATCACCACGGCCACGTTCGTGCCATCGTGCTCAACAGCCTCGGGATGACGCGCCTGTACCAGGGCGAACTGCAGGAGGCAGCCGACCTGTTCGGTTCCGCCCTGCAGCTCAACGAGACCGGCCAGGAGACGTCGACTCTCGCCATCCGCGGCAACCTGGCGAGCGCCTTGCGGCAGTTGGGTGCGACCGACCAGGCGGCCGCCCTGCTCAGCGACGTACTGGATGCCTACCAGCGCCGCTCGCACCTCCGCGGCGAAGTGTCCACGCTGGACGAGTGGTCACGGTTGCACAGCCAGCGCGGAGACGGGGCAGCCGCGCTGCAGGCGGCACTGCGAGCACAGCACCTCGCGATCATCGTCCGCGACCGAAAGGCCCAGGCCCAAACCGCCTCGACCGTGGCACAGGCCCACCTCACACTCGGCGATGCGCCCGCCGCCATCGACTGGATCGAAGACTGCCTCACGATCGCGCGCGGCGCCTACCCGTACGTCGAAGCAGAGGCACTGCTCGCCTTGGCCACCGCGCGACACCGCACCGGCGACACAACGGCCGCGACCAACGCCGCCGAGCAGGCCGCGTCGATCGCCACATCCTGCGGATTCCACCTCCTCGAGGCCCAAGCCACAACCGCCACACAGCCTGCACGTCCGTAGCCGGGGCCTCGCCGCGGCGGCAGAGGAGAACTCAGGGACGCTGGAGGGCGGGAAGGGCTGCGAGGACGGTTTCCCGCAGGGTCATGGGAGGGCGGCCGAGGACACGTTCAAGGTCGCCGGTCTGGATCTCGAATCCACCAGAGCGGATCACTTCGGCCAGCGCACCCAGGAAACCCTCCTCGGCCTCGACTTCCCGGTAGGCGACAGGGCGTCCGCTCACCTCGCCGAGCACCTTTGCCAACTCCGGGTAGGTCCACACCGGGCCGGTGAAGTTGTAGGTGGCGGAAGCATCCGACGCTGTCACAGCGGCGGCAGCAGCCTCCGCAAGGTCCGCACGAGTTGCTGTGTTCAGCCCGCGGCCACCGGTGGCGCTGGTCAGTTCGCCTGGATCGATCGCGGCTTGCAGACCGGGGTTGATGTACAGCTCGGAGTAGATGGGGTGACGCAAGATCACGGCAGGCAGCCCACTCTCCGCGATCCATTCCTCGGTCTGATGGTGTTCACCCAGCACGCCTTCGTCGACAAAGTCGGCGCCGAGCCCACTGGTGTACGCGATCCGACCGACCTCCGCGGCTGCGGCCGCACGGACCACGTTCCGGTGGTGCTCCAGGCGTCCTGAGTCCGTCACCGGCGCCGAGATGAACAGCACGGTCGCGACTCCGGCGAAGGCCGCGCGGAGACCATCCGGGTCGTCGTAGTCGCCGCGGCGTACGTCGACTCCTCGAGCAGCCAACTCAACCGCCGCGTCGGGATCGCGAACGACGACGGCTACGTCGGTCGCCGCAACCCGATCGAGCAGACGATCGACAACAAGCCGTCCCAGCATCCCGGTCGCGCCAGTCACGAGAATCATCTGCGATCGCCTCCCCCACGACGCGATCGTCCGGCAGAACGCGCGCCCCCGTTATCCCACCTTGCAAGCCAACGTACGCCGCGCTCAAATACCCAACAAGACGTCTAAGGCACCACAGTGACGCGTACGTCGTGCTGTGCGGCGGGTGGGTCTGGATCGAAGCGGCGACGGAGGGTCAGGCGACAGCGGGTCACGCCGGGCGAGCGGCCGGTGATCGTGAGCTGGTCCGGGACGAGGACCAGGTCCGGAGGTTCGGTGACGCCGGGCTCCTGCGGAGGTGGGCCCGCAGGAGCGTTGCCGAGTGGCCGGAGTACTGCGTCGGCGATCGCGGTGCCGGTGGGAGCTTCGACAGACCACGAGTAGCCGCTACCGGCGTACGACGGCAGTTCGAGGTCGACCGATCGACCTGCCTGGACGGTGATCTCGTCCGGCAGGTCTGGCGAGGGGAAGCTCACGCCGGCCCGATCACCGCCCCTTCGTGCCAGCCGGCGCCGTCGCGCCAGTAGTGCTGCAACTGGCCGTCCAAGCGCAGGACGATGACCTCGAGGTTCATCCCCCAGGACCCTTCACACAAGCCGGTGACGGCCGCGACGTCGTGACCGAAATCGGTACTGTGCCGCCACTGCAGGTCTCCGCCGCCGGAGTTCCAGCGCCACCAGTGCTGGACCACGCCGTTGACCGCGACGCACAGTTCGAAGTTGCCGTTCGGCCCCTGCTCGTCGGCCATCCCGTACTGCCCCTGAATCATCACCGGCGGGCTGCTGACCCCGGCTCCGAAGATGCCGTCCTCGTGCCAGGTGAACGTCGGCTCGTGACGCCAGAAGTGCTGCATCGTGCCGTCGTTGCGGACCGCGACGCACTCGAGGTTGCCGTGCGGAGCGCCGTAGGTCCCCTGGACGAGGGTCGGTCCGGACGATTTGATGTCGGCGCCGAACAACGGACCCTCGTGCCAACCGCCGCCGTCACGCCACAGGTGCCTGAGCTGCCCGCGTTGCGACACGACCACCTCGAAGTTGCCGGGGGCACCATAGTCGCCCTGGACGAAGCCCGGTACGCCGTTGCAGCCGGACGGCCCGAACACGCCTCCGTCGTTCCATGGTCCGCCACCGCCACCGCCGGTCCACCAGTGGTGGAGGCGCCCTCCCGTGGTCAGGTAGACGACCTCCATGTTGCGGTTGAACGTCGTCCCGGTCAGAGTCGGGCTCACGGCGGCGTCCGTCGCGAACGAGGCCGACGTACCCCACTTCCAGGTGGGTCCGCCCTCACGCCACACGTGCTGGACCCGGGAGCCGTTCGAGCCGACGACCTCCAGGTTGCGATGCAGTGTGCCGTTGCCACTCTCGTACAGGTTGCCGTTGTGCAGGCGGCGCTTCGTCCACGGATCGGGGTTGACGTTGCGTACGCCGAACCGGCCGAAGTTGTCGATCCGGTTCTCGCCGTACCCGATCCAGCCGACCCCGTTCATGCCCCAGTTCGTTCCCCACGAGTTCTTGCACAACCACGCGCCGAGGCTGTCGTCGTACCCGATGATGAGGAAGAAGTGACCGCCGCGGAACACGTTGGCCGGATCGGTGGAGCGCCGGTACACGCCCGTGCCCACACCGTAGAAGTCGTCGTAGATATCGACCCACGTGACCAGCGGACCGACGGTGTCGAGCCAGTTCTTCGAGTTCGCCACCGTCACCACGTCGAACCCGGGACCACGCACCGATCTCCCGTTGCGGTCGGGCGTCGGCGCGTACGGCGGCGAGTCGGTTCGCCACGGCCAGGAGCCCGGATCGCAGAACCCCTTGCCGGCGAAGAAGGTCGAGACCTCGCCCATGTTGCCCAGGTCCGGACAGGTCTTGCCCACGCCACGGTGTGGATCGCCCTCGGACAAGTGCGTCCAGGTCGCGTGCTCGATCCGCACCATCGACTCGACCAGCGCGACGCCCGCGAACGCCCAGCAGGCCTGGCAGCCGTTCTGGTCCCTGGTGCTGGTGATCCAGTTCTGCCCCCATCGGGACCGCCAGTCCACGCTGCTCGGCACGCCTCCGTCGGGCGGCGTCTCGCCGGCCTCGACCGCCTCATCGAGCCCGAGCCTGCGCAGCAGTCGCTCGGAGAACAGGTCCGTGAGCTCGTACCGCGAGACGATCCCACGCTCAGCCTGGCGGAGGGCGAGGAACGGGTTCGGCGAGATCCCCAGCGACGCGAGCTCGAGCTCGTCGACCTCTTCGGTCGGTACGACGCTGTCCGGATCGGCGCCGAGACCGTAGTGCTCCACCACCTCGTCGTCGGCTCGATCGTGCGGTGGCAGCCACCCCAGCTGCTGTTCCGCGATCATCGACCTCAATCGACCGAAGGTCAATTCGCCTTCAATTGCCGGCATGAGACTTCTCCCCCAAAAATAGAAAAACATTCACAGGCTGCTGCCGAGCACATGGCTCACGAAAGCAAACGATTCAAAGGATGTGATTCGAGCTTCATTTACCGGAGACAACTCGGCAGTCCGCGCCCCTCTCGCCACCGTGCTCCCGAGGGGTACCTCTGTCAACCCCATGGAGCGACCGGCAGGACGTAGGGTGCTCGACAAGGAGGCAGCAGCGATGAACGGGATCCGCGTCGGCCGCGCGCCGTCGATCAGAGCCGGAATGGGCGCCACTGTGTACGACGGCGGCGTGACGTTCCGGGTATGGGCGCCGCATGCAACGGACGTCGCCGTGACGGGCTCGCTCGGGTCGGACGGCATCGAGGTGGTCATGCCGCTCGCCGCGGAGCCCGCGGGCCTCTGGTCAGCCGATGTCGAAGGTGTCGTCGCGGGGGCCCTCTACGAGTTTCACGTGGGTGGCGCGGATCCGCCGCGACGCAACGATCCCTACGCCCGCGAGCTCACCCACTCCGCCGGCAGTTCGGTGGTCTCCGCGACCGACTTCGACTGGGGACCGGACAACTACCGCACGCCGTCGTGGGACGACTTGGTGATTTATGAATTGCACGTCGGCACCTACAACGACACCGTCGGCGGTCCGCCGGGCAGCTTTGACAGTGTCGAGGCCCGGCTCGACCACCTGGCCGGCCTTGGCGTCAGCGCAATCGAACTCATGCCGTCGATGGAATTCATGGGCGATTTCTCCTGGGGATACAACCCGGCACATCTGTTCGCGATCGAACGCACGTACGGCGGCCCGCGTCGACTCAAGGAACTCATTCGCGCCGCACACGAGCACGGCCTTGCGGTGATCTTTGATGTCGTCTACAACCACCTCGGGCCGCAAGACCTCGATCTTTGGCGATTCGACGGCTGGCACGAGGGTGACGGCGGCGGCGTTTACTTCTACAACGACGACCGCAGGTTCACTCCCTACGGCGAGACCAGGCCGGACTACGGCCGTCCGGAGGTCCGTCAGTTTCTCGCCGACAACGCTCGCATGTGGCTGGAGGAATTCCGGATCGACGGGCTGCGGTGGGACATGACCGCACTCATCCGTAATCAGCTGGGTGGCAACGATCCGGCGGCGGACATCCCCGACGGCTGGCGACTGATGCAGCGCGTCACCAATGAGACGATCGCGCGGCAGCCGTGGAAACTCCACATCGCCGAGGATCTGCAGAACAACGGTTGGCTGACCCGCGACGCCGAGGATGGTGGGGCGGGGTTCGGTAGCCAATGGGACGCAGCCTTCGTGCACCCCGTCCGCCGCGCACTGACCGAGGCTGAAGACGCGAACCGCAGCGTACAAGCGGTTGGCGACGCAGTCAGCCATGCCTATCCGGGAGGTTGGCTTCGCCGTGTGATCTACACCGAATCACACGACGAAGTCGCCAACGGCAAAGCCCGCCTGCCGCAGGACATCACTCCTGGCGATCCCGGCAGTTGGCACGCACGCAAGCGATCGACACTCGGCGCTGCGCTCGTCTTCACCTCGCCTGGTATCCCGATGATCTTCCAAGGCCAGGAACTCCTCGAGGACGAGTGGTTCCGCGACGACGACCCCATCGACTGGACGAAAGCGGATACCTACGCCGGCATCCTCAGCATGTACCGCGATCTCATTGCCCTCCGCCGTGATCGACGCCAAACGACCCGCGGCCTCCGCGGCGCCTCCGTCAACGTCCACCATGTCAACGAGTCCGGCAAAGTACTCGCCTTTCACCGCTGGGACGCGGGCGGCCCACGAGACGACGTCGTCGTCATCGCCAACCTTGCTGATCACGGCTACTCCGACTACCGCGTCGGGTTTCCAAGGCCCGGGACCTGGCGCCTGCGCTGCAACACGGACTGGCAGGGCTACAGCCCCGACTTCGGCGCGCACGCCACCTTCGACACGGCCACCAACGACTGGCCACGCGATGAGATGGCGTGGAGCGCCAGCACCGGCCTACCGCCCTACACCGTGCTCATCTACTCGCAGGACTCGTGAAGGCAGCGTCACCCGGGTGGGGTGAGGTGGGTCGGGTGCGGTGGCTACAGGGTGGAGGGATCGGGTCCGCCTCGAGGGGAGTAGCGCGATGTCGACTCTGACGGTCTGGAAGTTCGCGAGCTGGGACGGGGCGAATCAAGCGATCGCCACCTTGGAGGCGCTGGCCAAGCAGGACCTGATCAAGATCCACGACGCCGCGTCGGTGTCGTGGCAGCCGGAGAAGCGCCGGCCCAAGACCCGGCAGCTGCGCAGTCTGACCGGGGTCGGCGCGATCGGCGGCATGTTCTGGGGGATGCTCTTCGGGATGATCTTTCTGATGCCGCTCGCCGGTGCTGCCATCGGTGCCGCTTCAGGGGCCATCGCTGGATCGCTGACCGATGTGGGCATCGACGACGATTTCATCAAAGCCGTCCGCGAGCAGGTCACTCCCGGCACGTCGGCGCTGTTCCTGATGACCAGCGACGCCGTACAGGACAAGATCAAGGCCACCTTCGAGGCGACCGGGCTGCGGAAGCCACAGCTTATCCAGTCGAACCTGTCGAACGAGCAGGAGGAGGCGCTGCGCGAGATGTTCGCCGGCTAGCCAACGGCCCTGCGAGGTTCAGCGGAAGAGGTCGAGGCCGTTGCCGATCATGACGGCAGCCAGCACGGTCAGGAGCACGATGGTGATCGTGTTCAGGTTGGTCAGGAGCCAGGTCTCGAGGGATTTCAGGGTCCGCGCGGACCTCTCTGCTCCGATGACGGCGACCGCCAGCAGCGGAAGGAGAACTGTCAGCGAGGCCACGGTGACGAAGACGGCCACCGCACCGATCACGGGCCCAGGACGAAGCCCTGCCCCGCCGATGTAGCTCCCGGCGCTCAGCACCAGCGGAAGGTTCTTGACGTTCGCCAGAACCGCGGCGGCACCCGTCAGCACCAGGGCGGGTGCGGAGAGCGTCACGATGCGATCGACGATTGCCGGCCGAGGTGGAGGAGCACCAGGCTCCGGACGTTTGCGCCAGTACCTGACCGCGAGAATCGCGAACAGTACGCCGACTGCCAGTTGGACGAGGTCGACGCCGTCACGCGCTGCCTCTCCGTTGTCCTCGGCGACCGCGTCCGTGAACCCTGCGACGAGTCCGGTCGCGATCGCCAAGGCACCGACCCAGCCGACGGCGAAGCACAGCCCGGCTCGGACCGGTCGGGTGGACATCAGCACCAGCACGATGCAGACCATCGGCACCGGACTCAAGGCGATCGCCATCGCCTGCGGAAGGACAGCACCAACGACGGGCCACAACCTGACCACTCTCCCTCGTCGAGCGGACGTCGTCTAAGAGTCCACGGACAACGGAGGCGGCGCAATGCTCAGGGATCCTTCGGCGGCCGGGTCGGCGGGACCTGCATGACCTCGAGGATGTCCACTCCCAACATGTCGAGGTGGTTGAGGATGCCGGCCAGCGCCGCCTGGTCGGCGAGGTAGCCGTGCAGAACCGTCTGCGCAGGCTCCGGATCGGCCGCCAGTGAAGGGAAAGCGTCCGTCAGGTCGCGCGACAGGTTGCCCTTCACCCGGATGACGTAATGGCCCATGGGAACGCCCCTTTCACGGCCCGTCGACACGACTCTGCTGCGCCCGTCGCCGGGAAACATCACCCTTCTCGGGCGACGGGCCGGCCGGCTACCGTGCGCAGACCAATCCAGGAGACGGCCACGGTCCCAAGCGGTCAGGACGGGACGCATCACCTGGATCGGGTGACCTGCCCGACGTCGTCGGGCCGAGGTCGGATGGTGTGCGGATCAGTTCGACGTGCCCATGCTGTCGGCATGACGGCGTCCGCTGGGAGACGAGTTCTGCCGTTGGTGATGGCCGCCCTGATCACGGTGCTGCTCCTCGGCCGGTCCGATCAGGCTGTGGCCGCGGGCTCCCCGGAGGATCCCGCCGCGCACAGGCTGGCCGAACGCTACGCCCCCGTGGTCAGGCTGCAGGAGGATTCGTCGAGCTGCGCGGACAGTGAGCAGTTCCAGCCCACCGATGTCGAAGCCGTCCTAGGGGACCAGCAGGTGGCGCTCCGTGGACCTTGGCGGCCGCCGGACCTGGTCAAACCCCAGCCGGAAGGCAAGGATCTGGGCCTCGGGTTCCCCGGCCATTTCCTGGACTTTCCCGGCGATCCACTGCGTCCCGGCTGCGACTATGCCGAGTGGTCGGCGCGCATCAACGCCACCCATCCGGCGACCGTCTACGCCCACGTCGCCTCGGACCCCGGGTTCCCCGGAAAGCTCACCCTGGAGTACTGGTTCTTCTACGTTTTCAACGACTACAACAACACCCACGAAGGCGACTGGGAGTCGATTCGGCTCGTCTTCGAGGCGGCAACCCCCGCGGCTGCCCTGACCACGAGCCCGACCGCCGTCGGGTTCAGCCAGCACGGCGGAGCCGAGCGAGCGCGCTGGGACGACGCCAAGCTGGAGATCGTCGACGGAACTCATCCGGTCGTCTACCCGGCGGCGGGTTCGCATGCCAACAAGTTCGGCCGCCGCCTGTACCTCGGTCGTGGCTCGGAGGGACTCGGCTGTGACGACACGACGAATCCAGGACCCGAGCTGAGACCGCGCGTCGCCTACGTGCCGATGGCTGACTACGTGCAGCAGTATCCGTGGCTGGCTTTCGAAGGACGATGGGGCGAACGGCAACGGTCCTTCTTCGACGGACCGACCGGGCCGAACATGAAGGACTCGTGGACCACGCCCATCCAGGACGCCGAGACGACCTGGCGGGATGACAGCACCACCGTGCCGGCCGGCACGCTGCTGGGCCCGAGCAGTACCGACGCATTCTGTACGGCGGTCGCGACCGGATCGAACCTTGTCCGCGAGACCCTCGACCGGATCTGGCTGCTCGGCCTGCTGCTCGCTGCCCTCGTCGTACTGATCTGGTTCGCGGCAAGCCGTACACGATGGAGCGATGCTGATCCGCTGCCCGCCCGGAAGCGGCGGGCCTGGGGCCAAGCGGTCAGTGCCGCGCTGCGGTTGTTCCGGGCTCGACCGGGCCTGTTCGCAGGCTTCGCGGCGGCGTTCGTCGTGCTGAGCCTGGTGACGATCGTGCTCGCCAGGGTGCAGATGGCCAGACGTGACGCTCCTGCCGACCTTGCTGCTCCAACCGAAAGTGCGCCCGGTTTCTGGGCCTCTCTGGTCGCGCTGGCAGTTACGCTCCTCACCATTGCGACGTACTTCGCGCTCCTCGCAGCCGTCACGGCGACTCTCGACCAACTGGACCGCGGTGTCCCGGTGACAGCCGCGCTCATGGTGCGCCAGGTGGTGTCGGACTGGAGGCCGCTGACCCGAGCAGCCGTGCAGTACGTCGTCGTGATCGCCGCCCTCACGATCTTCGTCGCGACGATCCCGTTGGCTGTCTACTACGCGGTCAGCCGTGCGTTCGCCGTACCGATCGTGGTGGCGGAGCGCTGCTCGGGAGGTCCTGCGCTGAGGCGCAGCCGGATGCTGGTCAGGGGTCGATGGTGGCGGACCGCTGTCCCGCTCGCGATCATCATCGGGCTAGGCCTGGCGGCAGGGCCGGTCGCCGGGATCTCGTTGCTACTCGGCACGGACCTGTCTCCCACGCTGATCAACGTGGTGTCGTCGCTGCTCTTCGCCCTGGCGATGCCGGTCGCCGCCGCGGCCGTTGCGTACCTGTACTTCGACCGCGCCGCATCGATGCCGGAGTCACCTGGATCGGGTGAGATGCCGGACGCAGGCCGAACCTATTCTCGGGATGGCGACGGGCGCGTCGAGCAGGACCTGCCATCGGTGCGCTCCGACTCCTGAGCGGACCAGAGGAGGTCGAGATGGTCCAGCCCGACGGCGAACCGCCGACACCGGAACCCACGCCCCCGGCGGACCAGGGCCGCTTCGGGTCTGCCCGCCGCCTGCCGGTCGCGATCGCAGCCGGCGCGATCGTCGGTGCGCTCATCACCGCACTGATCTTCGTCGTAGTGCAGCGCGACGGAAGCACGGCCGGCGCATCGTTGTCGACAAGCCAGGCGGACTCAGGTACGGCGATGTGCGCGGCGACCCCGGTGGCGGACCAGGTTCTGCCCTCGATCGTGACGATCGCGGCGCGCCGCGGCGCCCAGGCCGGGACCGGATCGGGCCAGATCTTCAAGGAGGGCGGCTACATCCTCACCAACGACCACGTCATCTCGGTCGCCGCCGGTGGGGGCACCGTATCGGTCCAGTACAGCGACGGCCACAGCTCCGACGCCGTGATCGTCGGCCGGGATCCGAGCACCGACCTGGCGGTACTCAAGGCCGCGGATGCCGCCGCGAACTATCCCCTGATCGGCCTCGGGTCGTCGGGATCGCTCCGGGTCGGCCAGCCCGTCGTCGCCCTCGGCGCGCCGCTCGGACTCGCCAGTACGGTCACCTCCGGCATCGTCAGCGCACTGGATCGGTATGTGCCGGTCCCCGGTGACGGAGTGACCCACCATCTGATCGGCGCCATCCAGACCGATGCGTCCATCAATCCGGGCAACAGCGGAGGCGCGCTGGTGGACTGCGCGGGACATCTGGTCGGAGTCAACGCCGCGATTGCCACCGTGCCGAACGCCTCCGGCGTCAGCGGCGGCGGAAGCGTCGGCCTCGGCTTCGCGATCCCGGTGGACCTGGCGAAGCCGATCGCCGACGAACTCGTCCGCACCGGGAAGCCGGGTCACCCGACGACCGGACTCCAGGTCCAGGAGATACCGCCTGCGGTCGCCAAGTCGGCGGGTACGCCGACCGGACTCTTCGTGCTCGCGGTCGACGCCGGGGGCCCTGCTGCCAAGGCCGGGCTGAAGGCAGGTGACATCATCACCAAGGTCGGCGACGAGCCGGCCGTGAGCAGCGAGCAGATCGTGGTCGCGACCCTGACCCGCGAGGTCGGCGACACCCTTGAGCTGACCTACCTGCGGGCAGGTACGTCGGCCACCACGACCCTCACGCTGGCGGCACCGTAGCGCCGACGGCCGGCGGCGCCGGCTGCGAGGCGAGCAGGTCGAGGCCGAGCCGGCGGGCGAGAAACTGGGCCGCCAGTTGGCCTTTGACGCTGTTGCCGGCCTGATCGAGCCGTGGCCCGAACGTACCCAGCGCACCCTTGCCGGGCGAGACCGTCACGATGCCGCCACCGATCCCGCTCTTGCCCGGGACCCCGACGTCGAGCAGCCAGTCACCGGAGGTTTCGTACAGACCCGCGATCGTCATCACCGCGAGGGTCACCCGCGCGACGTCCGGGTCGATCACCCGCTCCTGCGTCACTGGACAGACACCGCCATCCGCCAGCGTTGCTCCCATCACCGCGAGGTCCGTCGCGGCGACACTCAGGCAGCTCTGCCGGGTGTAGAGCTCGGTCGCTTCGTCGGGATCACCGGCCAGTCCGGCAACACTCCTGAGGAGAGCAGCCAGGGCGCGGTTGCGATGGTTGGTGGCCAGCGCCGACGCGAGAACGTCCGGGTCCAGGCGGAGCTCACGGCCGGCGAAGCGGGACAGCCCGTCGACGATGAACTGCCAGCGGTCGTCCAGCGACTTCCCCGGCGTCAGGCTGGTCGTCGCGATCGCACCGGGATTCACCATCGGATTGGTCCGCCCCGCCGCCGATTGTTCGACCGCCTGCACAGAGTTGAAGGGCAACCCGGTCGCATTCACGCCCACCAGGGTGCGGATGGCATCGACGCCCACCGCCTGACACGTCAACGCGAAAACGAACGGTTTGGCGACGCTCATGATCGTGAACGACCGACGGGAGTCACCCGCCTCGAACAAGCGGCCGTCCGTGGCCGCGACGCAGACCCCGAAGGCATCCGGATCGACCTGCGCCAGCGCGGGATACACGTCCGTCACCGCACCATCGTCGCTGCCGCGAAAACGCTCGTACGCCGCTTGGACCAGCTCGGCGACGGTAGCGTCCACCGGCAGGCCGCCGGTGGAGACGTACCTGTCGACGGTCGGCATGTCAGAACGGCCAGACCAGTGGGACGATCACCAGCGCCGTGAGCAGCCACCACGCCATCACGACGAGGCCGAGCTTCCAGTAGTCGCCGAAGCGGTATCCCGCCGGGCTCATGATCATCATGTTCGCGGGTGTGGAGATCGGAGTCAGCAGCGCTGCCGCCCCGGCGACGGCGATCAGCATCAGGACCGGGCGCACGGAGGTACCGGTCCCCTGGGCGGCCGCCACCGCGATCGGCGTGACGATCAGCACCGTTGCGGTGTTACTGACCATTTGTCCCAGCGCGGCGGTGAGGACGAAGAGTGCCAGCAGCAACAAGTACGGCCGGCCCGGGCCGACCGCGTCGATGATCAGATCGGCGATCCGCTCCGCGCCACCGCTGTTCCGGATCGCGACCGACAACGGAATCAGGGCCCCGATCAGTACGACGATCTCCCAGGAGATGGCGCGATAGGCCTGTCGCGGTCCGACCACCTTCGACAACACCATCGCTGTCGCGGCGAGCAGACCCGCCATTGCGGGCGGGACGGCGCCGGTCGCGAGCAGGACGATCATCGCAGCGAGGATGGTGACGGCGATCGACGCCTTCGGCCCCCAGGGCACGGCCTGGCGCCGTACGAGTTCAGGCGAGTCCACGAGCAGGACGTCCCGGTCCCGGGTGAGCTCGTCGAGAGCCGGCCACGGGCCGTGCACGAGGATCGCATCGCCCTCGTGCAACTCCGTGTGCCTGTTGCCACGGTCCTTGCCCATCCGCTGTACGGCGATGATGACCAGGTCACGTCCTCGGTGCATTCCCGGGAAGACGGTCTCGCCGACGAGTGACGACCGTGGCGGGATGACGACCTCGACCACACCGGTTTCCCGGGTCATGAGGTTGTCGACCGGCATCGGTTCCATGCTGACCGCGAGCAAGGAGTCGGAGGTCAGGCTGCTCACCTGATCCGACGGGCCGGTCACCACCAACACGTCACCGACATCGATAGCCGCGTCCTCGCGGATCCGTCCCCGTCCGTCCTGGACGCCGACGATCCCCACACCCGGGTACGGCGAGAGGTCGAGGTCGTGCACCTCGAGCCCGAGCAACGGCGACCGCTCTCGCACGCGCAGCCGGTAGAAGCCGTTCGGCAGCGCGTAGTGAATGTCGAGCGTCTGAGCGTGCAAGGAAAGATCGGCGCTCGGATGCGCCGGCCGGGCGGCGGGCAGCAGTCTGGGACCGAGGAGCACCGAGATGCCGATGGTGCCGAGGACGAGCGGGACTCCGACCACGGCGAAGGAGAAGAACGGAAACGCGCCCGCACCGGCATCGCTGGCCGCGTCGGAGACGATGATGTTGACCGGCGTACCGGTCAGCATCAACAGGGATCCGGCGCTCCCGGCGAAGGTCAGCGGCATCAGCATCCGTGATGGCGGTTGGCCGGCGCGGACGGCGAGCATGACCACGAGCGGAAGCAGAGCCGCGACTGCGCCGTTGAGCGTGATCAGGGCCGACAACACAGCACACAGCCCCGTGATGGCGATCAACAGCCGGGCCCGGGTGGTTCCGGCGTACCGGACGATTGTCTGGCCCGCCCAGGCAGTCACCCCGGTGGAGTCGACGCCCTCGCTCACCACGAACAGCGTGGCGATGAAGATCACTACCGGGTCGCCGAAGCCCGCGAGTACGGCGGTGAAGTCCAGCACGCCAGTCGCCCACAGGGACAGGGCGACCAGCACCGCGACGACATCGACGGGCAGTCTGTTCCAGACGAACAAAGCAACGGCGAGCCCCAGGATGATCAGGCTCAGCGTGCCGTCATCCATGGCTCAGATGCACTGGTGCGGACGGACCCCACGGAATCCCGATCAGATACCACGCGATGTAGAAGAGCGTCCAGGTGATCAGCACGATGAAGGTGTACGGCAGCATCATCGAGACCACGGTGCCCATCCCGGCCTTCTTCCGGTACTTCTGGCAGACCAGCACGATGAACGGCAGGTAGACCATCAGCGGCGTGATCACGTTGACCGGACCGTCGCCGACCCGGTAGGCGGCGATGACGGTCTGCGGCGCGATGCCGAGCCGGTAGAACAACGGGATGAAGATCGGTGCCAGGATGGCCCATTTCGGGATCACCCCGGGCATGATCAGGTCGATGATCGCGACGAGCAGGATGAAGCCGATCAGCAACGGCAGGGCGCCGATGTCGGCCCGCTCGAGCAGGTCCGCCAGACCGGTCGCGGCCAGCGTCGACATGTTCGTGTAGTTGAAGTAAGCGATGAACTGGGCGATCAGCAACATCAGGAAGATCAGCCCGCCCAGGCCGTTGAACGTCTTCACGATGGCGTTGATGACGTTCGTGCTGCCGGTCAACGACTTCGCGCCCCGGCCGTACCCGAGGCCGGCCGCGAGGAACAGCATCGAGATGATGAAGAGCAGACTGCTCATGAACGGCGAGGACCCGAAGATCTCGCCGGTCTCGGGGTTGCGCAGCGGAGCGCCGGGGATGAAGGTCAGCGCCGAGACGATGGCGACGGCGATCAGCAGGTAGTAGACCGACCACCTCAGCCCGCGTGACTCCAGCTCCATCTCCTCGTCGGTGGGCTGATGATCGACCGGCGCGTCGGACGGGGCCTCGGCCGGGTCGTACTTGCCGAGTCTGGGTTCGAGAAGGCGCTCGGTGATCACCGTCATGACGACTGCGCAGAACAGCGTCGCGGCGGCGCTGAAGTAGTAGTTGCTGGTGACATTGAGGTGGACGTCGGGGGCGACCAGCGCCACCGTCTCGTTCGTCACCTCCGCGATGATGCCGTCGGCCGGTGTGATCAGGATGTTCACGAAGAAGGCCGCGCTGACCCCGGCGTACGCCGCCGCGATACCGGCCAGCGGATGCCGCCCGAGCGAGGCGAACGCGGCCGCCCCCAACGGGATCAGGACGAGATAGCCGGCGTCGGACGCGACACTGGAGATGCCGCCGAGCAGGACGATGATGAAGGTGATCGCACCCCTGGGCGCCACTTTCACCATCTTGCGGATCAGGGCCGCGATCAGGCCGGCTTCCTCGGCGACACCGACCCCGATCATCGCCACCAGGATGACGGCGACGACACCGAAGTCGTTGAAGTTCTGGACGGCCGTGGTGAACATGAACCGGATGCCGTCGCCGTCCAGCAGGCTCTCGGCGGTGATCGTCTCTTCGCGCAGCTCGTAATCCGGTACGGCGGGCGCCGGGGGCGCGTCGTTGCCGGCGACACTCGTTCCCCCGGGGTACTCGGGACCGACCTCGGCCGTCGCCGGCTCGGCCACCTCGGTGGTCACACTCGTCCCGGCCCAGGACAGGATCTGGGACGCCAGGATGACGATGACGATGAGCCCCAGGAAGATCAGGGCCGGGTGCGGAACCTTGTTGCCGACCCGCTCGATACCGTCGAGAACCCGTTGCATTCCGCCTTTCTTGACGGGCTTCTCCGGCACCGCCTTGGCGTTCATGGCCGCGCCGTACCAGAACTGGTCTCCGTGGGGCGAGCGAACTCGAGGGCGAACTCGATCAGCAACTTGGTGCCGAAGCCGGTCGCGCCCTTGTTGCGCCACGCCCTGGGCGCCGGCAGCTGAGCCGTGCCCGCGATGTCCACATGGGCCCACGGGTGGCCGTCGACGAATTCCTCGAGGAACAGCGCGGCGGTGATGGATCCCGCGTTCACGCCGCCCATGTTGGTGAGGTCGGCGATCGACGAGTCGAGCTGCGATCGGTACGGCCGGTGCAGCGGCAGTTCCCAGACGGGCTCGTCGACGACGTCACCCGCGCGCCGCAACTGCTCCACCACGGCCGGGTTGTTCCCCATCACGCCGGCGATGTCGACGCCGAACGTTCGCAGGCAGGCACCGGTCAGCGTCGCGATGTCGACGATCGCATCGACCGGCTCCTCCGTGGCCAGCGCCAGTCCGTCGGCCATCACGAGACGCCCTTCGGCATCGGTGTTCAGCACCTCGACCGTCGTGCCGTTGCGCATCCGCAACACGTCACCGAGCTTCATGGCCGACCCCGACGGCATGTTGTCGGTGCACATCAGATAGCCGGTGACAGCCGACGTACATCCCAACGCCTGCAAGGCCGTCATCGAAGCGAGGACGGCCGCGGCACCGGTCATGTCGTTCT
Organism: Kribbella steppae; assembly: GCF_004342025.1. Classification (GTDB taxonomy): domain Bacteria; phylum Actinomycetota; class Actinomycetes; order Propionibacteriales; family Kribbellaceae; genus Kribbella; species Kribbella steppae. Next base: position 26,839 of record NZ_SLWN01000007.1, read on the forward strand.
TCATCTGCGCGTGCGACTCGTCGCTCGGCTTGAGGCTGATCCCACCCGAGTCGTACATGACGCCCTTGCCGATCAGAGCGATCCGGCCGGTGGGCTCCTCAGGCTGGTAGCGCAGCCGGATCATCCGGGGCGGCTCCACACTCCCGCGGTTGACGCCGAGCAGACCCCCGCAGCCCATCTCGATCAGCTGGTCCTTGTCGAAGACCTCGACCTCGAGACCCGCCGGCGGACCGACCTCGAGGGCGACCTCGGCCATCCGGACCGCCGACAGTGTGGTGGCCGGGCAGTTGGCCAGATCCCGGCCCAGGCTGTACGCCGCGGCAATGACACGACCGCGTTCGACCCCGATTCCGACCTCTTCGGAATCCTCGTCGGCCACCACCAGCAGCGATTCGAGCGGAGCACGGTCAGCGTCCTTGCCGACGAAGTACCGCCAGCGGGCCAGTAGCACCCCTTCGGTCACCGCCTGGGCGAAATCGGCCCGGGAGATGCCCAGGTCGCGGGTAGGGACCTCGATCGCAAGGCGCTTGTGCCACGGGACGGCACGGGCGAACTCCGCCGCCAGATCGCGCGCGAGCGTGGCGTCGATCTGATCGGGCGCACCGGTCCCCACGGCGACGCGGACCGGGCCCTCCGATCGCGCCTGAACGAGCGTCTGGCCACGCTCTCCGGTGAATCCCGCGGACGCCAAGCCGGCCGCGTTCGTCCCGAGTTCCTCGCGAGGCTCAGCCCCGAGGGCAACCGGTACGGCGAGCGCGTCCACCTCTGCCTCCGCCTGCTTCAACGAAGCGACGCCGACCGTGACCCGGTGCCGGGTCGAAGGAATCGGATCGAAGTCGTCGGGAGTCGTGTTCACGAGATCTCCTCTCGCCGGAGCGTGGCATCCTCAGCTCGGCGGACAGGAGTGCGCCACCGTTCCGCGCTGGAAACCCCATCCCACCAATCGGCCGGGCCGCCGTCCTCCTCCGATTAGGGTGACCTGCGAACGCCTACCCAGCGCGCCGTCACAGGTCGTACGTCGTCCCTGACGCTGCGAATCACCCGGGGCGGGGGATAAACCCTAGGTCAGCCCGACGGTGCGGGCCACGCGGAGGGCCGCGGACCGCTTCTCCACCCCGAGCTTGCGATAGAGCGACATCAGGTGTGTCTTGACGGTGTTCTCGGTGATGTACAGCGCCTGGGCGATCTCGGTGTACGAGCTGCCGAGCGCGAGCTGCTCGAGCACGTCCGCCTCACGGGCCGTCAACCGGATCCGCGCACCGTTGACGACGGCATCGAGGCGATGCGGTGGCGAAGCGTGCGCATCCGGCCTGGTCCGCGCCAGCAGCGTCATCCCGCCGGACTCACTCGATGCGCTCCGGTAACCCGACAGCTTGTCGAGCGCGACGGCGGCGAACGGATGCGGGTTCGGACTCGCGAGATGCCTGCGCAGCTGGTCGAGGAACGCCGGTTCGCCACCGGCCGGGATGAGGGCGTGCAGGATTCGCTGTGGAGCCACCCGGTTCAGGGTGTCGACCAGCGAGGTATCGGCACCGGGCACATCGCCCAGGCGGGCCAGCAGGACGGTACGGAAGGAGGCTGCCGTGGACGCGATCGGAGGGTACAGATCCGGTCGGTCGAGCAACTGGTCGATCATCGCCGCGGTCGCTTGCAGGTCACGCCCGCCGATCGAGAGCATGGCCCGGGCCAGCTCGGCCTCGGTCTCGTTGCCGGTCCGGTCGAGCTCCCTGAGCTGCGCATCGATGCCGGGCTGGTCCCCGACCAGAACTGCCAGCCGGAGCCGCAACAGAGCCAGGTCCCGGGACAGGAACGACGGTAGCCGCCCGGCCGCCGCGGGATCGCTGGTGAGTTCCGTCAACGCCTCGTCGAGCCGACCGTCCTCGACCAGGAGCACGGATCGCAGGATCGCGCGCAACGCGGTGACCACCGTGTCCGAGTCGGCCACGTCGGTCGCGACCACGAGCTGATGCCAGTGCCGCGCAGTGTCCAGATCCAGCTGGCTCACGGCCGCGAATCCCATCACGACGTGGGCCCGGACGGCGTACTCCAGCGGTAGCCCCTGCTCTCCGACCACGTCGAGAGCGGCCCGCGCGGACTGGGCCGCGCTCTGCACCTGGCCGCGCACATACTGCACGACGGCACGGTGTGCGAGGCCACCGGCGACCAGCCGCGTATGGCCCACCATCCGTGCCGTGACGAGCGCCTCGTCCAGATGGCCGAGGGCAGCATCGAGTTCGTCGGCCCAGATCTCCGCCGCCGCAAGCTCGATCAGCAACCAGGCCAACCGCTCGGGGGCGAGTACGGCGCCTCGCCGATCGTCACCATCCGCCTGATCCAGCCTCAGCAGGGATCTCGCCCGTCCGATCGCGGTCTGGACGTCGTACCAGCCGTAGCGGGATTCCCACAGCCGCAGCAGTACGGCGTCTGCCGCCAGCGCGTCGTCGTCCGGTGTCACCGGCCGATCCGTCGTGCCGGCCAGGTCGTCGGCCGACGCCGCGTCCATGACCGCGCCGGCGACGTCCCCGGACACGCGCCGCAGCAGGCCGCGAACGCCGATCAGGTGTGGATGGGTCGTGAGATAGCCGTCCGGGAGGGCTTCGAATCCCGCCGTGACGAGACCGGGATCGCCGGCGGCGAGGATCTCCGGCCCGTGCGCAAGCAGGATCCGGGCCACCAGTGCCGGGTCGTCGGCACCCAGTGCGCTCCGCAGCGCGGTTCCGCCGTCGCCGCGGTTCTCGTAGTACAGCGCCGACCGGCGGTGCGCCCCGACGACGATCCGCGCGTCCTCGGTACTGCCGGTGGCTCGTCGCCGGAGCAGTTCGACGAGCAGTGGGTGGTACTGATACAGCGGTTCGCCGCCGGATCCGTCGGCGTAGGCCGTCACCAGCAGCCCGTTGCCGGCGAGATCCGCAAGCATCGCACCGGCGTCTGCGTCGCCGCTGAGCATCACGGCCAGGGGTCCGGTCACGGCGGTGGCCCCGAAGGTGCTCAGCAGCATCGCCTGCACCCGGTCGCCGAGGGTGCTCAAGCTTTCACCGAGCAGCACGTCGAGCACCGGCCGCTGGTTGACGACGGGCCACACGGCGGCTCCGGAAGCAGCGAGGGTCCGGGCCGCGAGCACCAGCGCTGCCGCCCAGCCGGCCGTCTGTTCCTGGAACAGCAGGATGTCTTCCGGGGTGGCCTTGTCGGCATGCGCCTGCACGAGCGCGGCAGCCTCTGCGTCGTTGAAGCGCAGATCCCCCGACCGCAACGTCAGGGCCATACCACTCAACTCGAGCTCGGGCACCGGCAGTGGGAGGTCGTACCGGGTGGCCAGCACGAGCCGGACCGCGTGCGGCGACTCCTTCAGAACCTGGGACACGTCGGCGACCGTCGCTGCCGGCAGCAGGTGGGCGTCGTCGACCACGATCGGATCCGGCGGACTCGTCAGGTCGGTGCCGACCGCCTCGTGGAGGGTTTGCCCCAGCGAGCCCGGCGACTGCCCGGGCACCCAGGCCACGGACTCACCCGACCGTCGCCGGCGCGCTACCCAGTCCGCCAGCAGGACGGTCTTGCCGGTGCCGGCCGGCGCGATCACCAACGTCAGCGGAGCCCGCACGCCGAGGTCGAGAGCGGTGTGCAACCGCTCACGAGTGACCAGCGTCAGCGGCGGCCGCGGGACACTCCCTCCGGCCTGGCGCTCACGCGCTTGGTCTGGCGTCGGGGTCACCCTCGCCGCCCCTCCCCTGGCCGACGTGCCCTGCTCTGCGCTTACCCGATCCTGCGTCCGAAATATCGAGACTAACTGGTGCACGCCGATCGCGGCAGGGGGTGACTCTTCGTCGTCCCCCGCAGCTCGAGCAAACCGATCACCCGAATCGGGTGAGGGCCGACGTCGTCAGCGCGCGTCGCGTTTGGCCTGGCGACGGGCGCCGGCGGCCTGCGACGACGCGTCCTTCTTCAGTCCGCCCGTGGTCTTGGTCGCCCGCGGACGCCGGCTGGTCTGCGGCGCGGGACCGCCGACGGGGACCGGAGCCGCAACGCCTCCGCCGGTCGATCGCGCCGCTGCGATCCGTTCGCTGCGAAGGTCCATCGACGCTCGCTTGGCGGCCGTCGCGACTGCCCGGCTCACCCGCGCCAGCACCGACTCGAACAACTCCGCCTTGTCCCGATCGCGTTGATTCCTGGGGTAGGACTTGCCTCGCCCGCCCGCCTGCGCGACGGCTGCACTCGCGCCACGTCGGTAGTTCTTCACGTACTTCGTCCGGACCCGCCGGATCCGCTGGTGCAAGTCCAGCAGTTCATCTTCGTCGAGGCCCTTCAACGCATCCCGTTCAGTCTCAGCCACCAGCATGCGCTCAGCATCTGTCAATGAGTTCAGCAAGCCTTGATTCATCGCAGTCTCCCCTAGCAGCCACCCGCAGCTTACGTCCGCACCTCGCCCCGGTCGAGAGCCGAAACAACCGTCACCGTGCTCGCGATCCAGCTGCTGATCGCTGAAGTTCACAGATTGCGCAAGGCCAGCGAGTCCAAGGCTGCTTGGGCATAAGCGTCGGCTTCCGCTCGCGAAGGAGCCGCATCGAGGCAGAGCAACCGTCGTCGGTGTCGCTCACCCAGGAGCAGGGCAAACAGCTGCTCGGCCTTCGTCCCCGCGGGTCCGAGCAACTCCGCCAACGCCTCGATGTACCGCTGCGGGCCGGCCGCGTAGAAGCCGCTGGCAAGCTCAGGAAACTGCTTCGCCTCCGCGATCACCATCCTGTGCAAGCCGATCGCAACGTCGGAGTGCAAGGTCATCACGAGGCGGACAGCCAGGGCTTCGAGGTCTGCGACCTGACCCTCCGGCAGTACGTCGCGGTTGAGCCGGCTGACCACCGCGGTGAACACGGCGGTCTTGTCGCCGACGTACACGTAGATCGTCCGCTTGGTGACCTTCGCATCAGCGGCGAGGCGGTCGAGCGACACGCCCCCGTAGCCGTGCTCGAGGAACAAGCGCACGGCGGCGTCGAGGATCTGCTCTCGCCGCTGCTCACGCTCCGACCGGGTCGGCCGGCCGCGCTTGCGCTGTCCGTCACCCACGACGTCGTCCATCCGTCCTCCGCTTCACTCGGTTCAAATGATACGGTCTAGTATCATTATGCTGGGCCCGACACACCGCGATCCGTGGCCCATCCCGTGGTGAGGAGATCCGAACATGTCCGAGTTGGTCGGCTACTACCGTCAGATGCTGCTGATCCGACGGTTCGAGGAACGGGCCGCCCGTGCCTATACCGAGGCCAAGATCGGCGGCTACTGCCACCTGAACCTCGGCGAGGAAGCCACCGTGGTGGGCCTCATGGGCGCACTCCGTTCGACCGACTACCTGTTCACCAACTACCGCGAACACGGCTATGCCCTGGCCCGGGGCATCGATCCCGGCCGGGTCCTCGCCGAGCTCTACGGCCGCAGCGACGGCGTGTCCAAGGGCTGGGGTGGCTCGATGCACCTCTTCGATGCCCAGGCGAGGCTGCTCGGCGGCTACGGGATCGTCGGCGGTCAGTTGCCACTCGCAACCGGTGCCGCGCTGGCGATCGCCTATCGGGGCGGCGACGAGGTGGTCATGTGTCACATGGGTGACGGTACGACGAACATCGGCGCCTTCCACGAGTCGCTGAACCTGGCCGCCCTGTGGAAGCTCCCCATCGTGTACGTCGTGATCAACAACCAGCTCGGGATGGGCACCAGCGTGGAGCTGTCGTCGGCCGAACCCGAGTTGTACAAACGCGCTGCGGCGTACCGGATGCACGGGGAACGTGTCGACGGCAACGATGTGCCGGCGGTCCGGGATGCGGCCGATCGTGCCATCGCCGCGGCACGTGAGGGCCACCCGACCCTGCTGGAGACCGTCAGCACCCGGCTCCGCGGCCACTCTGTCGTCGACCCAGCGACGTATCGGAGCAAGGAGGAGACGGCCGCGCTCCGAGCCGCAGATCCCCTGCTCGCGCTGGCCGATCGGCTATTGAACGACGGCATGATGACTGCCGCAGATCTGGACCGGCTCGAGGACTCGGTCGCTGCAGAGGTCGCCGCGGCGGTGAGCTTCGCCGACGCGAGCCCGGCACCGGACGTGAAGACGCTGTTCGACTACAACTACGCGACGCCGGTGCCGAACGACCTGAAGCGCCTGCCGGCTCAGCCCTTGTTCGCGGCGGTCGGCGCATGACCGTGATGTCCTATCGCCAGGCGATCCACGACACGCTGCGAGCCGAGATGCTCCGCGACGACCGGGTCTTCCTGATCGGCGAAGAGATCGGCATCTTCGAGGGGTCGTACAAGATCACCGCCGGCCTGCTGTCCGAGTTCGGCGAGCAGCGCGTCCGCGACACCCCGATCTCCGAGGAGGGGTTCACCGGCGCGGCGATCGGGGCGGCGATGCTCGGTCTCCGGCCGGTCGTCGAGCTCATGACCATCAACTTCTCCCTGCTCGCGCTCGACCAGATCGTCAACCATGCGGCCAAGATTCACGGCATGTTCGGCGGGCAGAGCAGCGTCCCGATGGTCATCCGTACGCCGGGCGGGGGCGGCCAGCAACTCGGTGCCACCCACTCGCAGAACGTCGAGCTGTACTACGCCTTCGTCCCTGGGCTGAAGGTGGTCGCCCCGAGCAGCCCGGCGGATGCGAAGGCGCTGTTGCTGGCGGCGATGCGGGATGACGATCCGGTGCTGTTCCTCGAGAATCTCGCTCTCTACAACGCGAAGGGCGACGTACCGGACGATGACGTACCGGCCGAGATCGGCCGCGCCGCGGTGATCAGATCCGGAAGCAGCATCACCGTGATCGGCTATTCGCGGATGGCCGCACTCGGACTCCAGGTTGCCGAGCAGCTGGCGAAGGGCGGGATCGACGCCGAGGTCATCGACCTGCGGAGCCTGCGTCCCCTGGACCGCGAAACGCTGGTCCGGTCGGTCCGCAAGACCCACGCCGCCGTCGTCCTCGAGGACGACTGGCTGACCTACGGAATCGGTGCCGAGATCGCGGCGACGATCTCCGACGGTGCGTTCGACCAGCTCGACGCTCCGGTCCGCCGAGTCGCGATGGCCGAAGTACCGCTTCCGTACGCCAAGAGCCTCGAGACCGCCGCACTCCCCTCGTCGGACGACGTCGAGACGGCGATCAGGCAGACCCTCGCGGCCGTCGGCCGGCTCCACTGAGAGGACACGACCATGGGCAAGATCCTGATGCCCCGACTGTCGGACACGATGGAGTCCGGCATCATCGCCGGCTGGCGCAAACAGCCGGGCGACACCGTCACCGCCGGCGAGATTCTGGCCGACATCGAGACCGACAAGGCGGTGATGGAGTACGAGGCCTACGAATCCGGCGTCCTGAGCCGCATCATCGTTGCCGAGGGCGAAGAAGTCGCCATCGGCCAGCCGATCGCGATCGTCGGCGAAAACGACGACACTGCGGCCGAGCCCACCCCAACGGCCGAGCCCATCCCGCCGGCCGAGTCCCCACCGCCGGTTCCTGCGGCGCCGAGCACCGCCGGCAGTGCCGCACCCGCAGCCCCGCCACCCACCGAGCGGCTGCCGGCGTCCCCGTTGGCCCGACGGGACGCGCACGAACTGGGCGTCGATCTCGCCACGCTGACCGGCACCGGGCCCGGCGGAAGGATCATCCGCGCGGACGTCCGGGCGGCCGCCGAGGCGATCACGACACCGGAGACGGTGACAGCGCCGGCGCCGTACGCCGGGCAGAGTTCGAGCCCGGCCGAGGAGGTGCCGCTCGGAATGCTGCGCAGGACCAGCGGCAAGCGGCTGGCCGAGAGCGCCCGCACCGCTCCGCACTTCTATCTCACGGCGGTTTCGGATGTGCAGCAACTCGTCGAGCTCCGGGCAGACCTCAACAGCCGATTGACCGCAGCGGGACGCCCCAAGATCAGCCTCAACGACCTGATCGTGCGCGCCTGCGCGCTCACCTTGCGGACGCATCCCGATCTGAACGCCTCGCTGGCCGGCGATGCGCTCCGCCGGCACCAGGAGATCCACATCGGCCTGGCCGTTGCCGTGGACAACGGTCTCCTCGTTCCCGTGCTGCGCAACGTCGATCGCAAGTCGATCGGAGTGATCGCCCAGGAGGCCACCGAGCTGGCTGAACGTGCGAGACAGCGACAGCTGAGTGCCGACGAGATGACCGGTGGAACCTTCACCGTGAGCAACCTCGGCATGTACGGCGTCGAGCAATTCACCGCGATCATCAATCCCCCGGAGGCGGCGATCCTCGCAGTAGGAGCCTCACGCCGCGAAGCCGTGGTCCTCGACGACGGATCGATCGCCGCGCGCACACGGATGCGCTACACACTCTCGGCCGATCACCGCATCCTCGACGGCGCCGCCGGCGCGCGCTTCCTGGCTGACCTCACCGACCTGTTGGAGAACCCCTGGCTGATCCTGGCGTGACCTACGACCTGGATCACCGAGCAACCGAACAGCAGCATGGCCGGGCGCCTTGGGGGCGCCCGGCCACTGGTGGGGGGTTTGGATCAGGGGCAGCGAGGGGCCTTCTTGCCGTCGGGGGCGATGGCGAACCAGGCGTTGCCGACGCCGTAGCCGGCGGTCTGGCCGAGCTTCTTGTCCTTGTGGAAGTAGTAGAGCGGCCAGCCGTTCAGGGTGAGCTGCTTGCCTTCCGCGCGGTCGATCGTGCCGACGGATCCGCGGTTGATCTTGTTGCTCAGGATCTTGACCCCGTTCTTGCCGGCCAGGACCGGTTCCCACTTCTTCGTGCACTCGCCGGTGCAGGAGGTGCGCGACGGGTTGGCGGAGTCGTTGTCGAAGCGGTAGATGGTCCGGCCCGCCTGGTTGGTGACGAAGGGCATGAATCCGTCGACCACGTTGACGGTCAGCGTCTGCACGTCCTTCTGGACCGGCGCCGTCGTCTCGGTCTGCTGAGTCGACTTGGCCTTGCCACCCTTCGGGTTGACCGCGAACCACAGTCCACCGCGGCCCTGACCGGCGAGTTCGCCGAGCTTGAGGTCGTCCTTGAAGTAGTACAGCGGCCAGCCCTTCAACGTGACCTGCTCACCCTCCGGGCGGTCGATCGTGTCGATCTGGCGCTCGTCGATGCCACCGCCGTCGATCTCGACGCCGGATCCGGCCAGAACCGGCTCCCACAACTTGGCGCATTCGTCGAAACAGGTCGACTTCGACGGGTTCGCCGAGTCGTTGTCGAACCGGTAGACGGTGCGCCCACTCGCGCTGGTCACGATGGGGCTCAGGCCGGGAACCTGCTGAACCTTCAGCACCTTCGGCTCCTCCTCGTCGGTGCCCGCCTGCGCACCGTTCGCCGGAGCGTTGTTCTCCTCGGTGACCGGCTGCGTGGTCGGCGTACTATTCCCCGCTGGAGTGCTGCCGCCGGCGGGCTTGTCGGCGAAGGCCGCACCGCATCCTGTCAGCGTCAGTGCGGCGGCAAGGGCGGTGAACGTCGCAGCAAGGGACTTCCTCATCAGATCCTCCGTGGTCTGGAACGCGTGATCTCGTTGTCTTGAACCGGGACACGTCCACTCCGAAGGATCGGTTCAACGGGTGCCAGATTTTTTCGCGAACCCCATCTCCATTGCTGTAAGCAACCAAATCTGCTCGGTCGCAGCCGCGCCGACATCCTGCCGTCGCCCCCTGAGCCGACAGCTAGCTTCGCGAGAGCAGGCGGGTCCAGAGGTTGTCCGGGACGAGCTTCGCCAACCTGGCCAGCCACGACATCTGCCAGGGGAAGGCAACGCGGGTCGCGCGGCGTTCGATGCCGTTGGCGATCTCCTGCGCGGCGCGCGGAGCGGAGATGATGAAGGGCATCGGGAAAGTGTTCGAGTCGGTCATCTCGGTGTCGACGAAGCCGGGGCAGACGGTGACGACGTGGATGCCGTCGGGCCGGAGGCGGACTCTGAGGGCTTCGAGGAGGTTGATCTGCGCGGCCTTGGTCGCACCATAGGCCTCTGCGCCGGGCAACCCGCGGTAGCCGGCGACCGAGGCGATCCCGACGATGACGCCGGCGCCGGCGGCCCGGAGCCGAGGGATCACGGCGTCGAGGCAGTGCGCCATACCGGACAGGTTGACGTCGAGATGACGCTGGAACGACTCGGCGTCGAAGTCCTTCAACTGCTTCCAGTAGCCGGCACTCAGGACGACGATGTCCAGGCCGCCGAGCTCCTCGACGACACGATCCGCCGCCTGCCGCACAGCCTCGGCATCGGTGATGTCGACCGGAACCACGGCCATCCGCCCGGCCGCCACGTCCTGCAGCGCGGACACGCGACGCGCCGACACAGCAACCCGCGCACCGCGATCCGCGAGCTCCCGCGCCAGCGCCGCGCCAATCCCCGACGACGCCCCGACGACCCAGATACGGCGCCCACTCAGCTCCACGGCCGATTCCTCCTCAGCACTGCCGAACCAACGCGAACTGAGAGACCCCCAGGTACCCCGAGCGGAAACCCGCCTCCGAGTACGCCAGATAGAACTCCCACATCCGCCGGAATACCGCGTCGAACCCGAGCCCGGCGATCACGTCCGGCCGCGCGGTGAACTGCTCCCGCCAGAGCCGGAGCGTGCGAGCGTAGTCGGGCCCGAAGTCACGCCGACCGACGATCTCCAAGCCGGCCGAGCCGGCGGCGATCGTGCCGATCGCCTCGACCGACGGGATCAGCCCACCGGGAAAGATGTATTGATGGATCCACCCCTGCGCGTGCCGGGTCGCGAGCAGCCGGTCGTGCGGCATCGTGATCGACTGCAGGCCGAACCGCCCGCCCGGTGCGAGCAACCTGTCCACAGCCGCGAAGTACGCCGGCCAGTAGCGTTCGCCCACCGCCTCGATCATCTCCACGCTGACGATCGCGTCGTACTGCCCCCGGACGTCGCGGTAGTCGCACAACTCGACCTCGGCAGGGACGCCGGCCTGCGCGATCCGCTTCCGGGCGAGGTCGCGCTGCTCGGCAGACAACGTGATCGACCGGACCACGGCTCCCCGCGACGCCGCCTGGATGGCGAGCTCACCCCATCCGGTGCCGATCTCCAGCACCCGCGTACCGGACCGGACGCCGGCGAGGTCGAGGACACTGTCGATCTTGCGCCGCTGGGCCTCGGCCAGCGTGTCTCCGTCGGCGAACAACGCCGACGAATACGTCAGCGTCGGGTCGAGGAACGTTGCGAACAAGTCGTTCGACAGGTCGTAGTGGTGCGCGACATTCGCCTGTGCGCCGGCCCGATCGTTGCCCTGCGCAATGGGCCGCTCCACCCAGCGGCGGAATCGCTGCAGCACCGGTGGGACCAGCGTGGGCAGCCGGTGGGCGAACACCGTCAGTACGTCGGCCAGGTCGGAACCACTCCCCGGCCGCCAGTCCCCCGCCATGTACGCCTCGCCGAAGCCGATCTTCAGGTCGGCGCCGATCCGGTGGAAGAACGCGTCGGACCGGATCTCCAACTCCGGGCCATCGCCTCCGAGCCTCGTACCGTCCGGCAGCCGAACCGTGACCGGGAGGTCCCGGACCGCCCGGCGCAGGATCTGCCGGGCGACGGCGGCCCGGACGGGGCTGTTCGGCACTCGGGCGATTCCGGGCCAGCGATCCACGTCGACGAGGTGCAGCGCAGTCATTGGAGTCCCTCGACAGGGGTACGGCGAACAACGGGCAGCCGACGCAACCAGAGCCAGACGCCATGGGCACGGATCAGGGCCCACACCTGATACGGCACCAGTGCGGCGGCGGCGAGAGTCGCGAAGCGGACTGGACGCGGGCGGCCGGCGAAGGCGGCGCTGAAGACGCGCAGTCCGTCTTGGCACAGATCGATCACGACGTTGATCCGATCGCGGTCGAGCCGGAGCGTCACGTCGTACCGGCCGTTCACTGCGAAGAACGGCGAGACGTAGAACTCTTTGCGTAGCGAGAACCGGTCCGGGCGAGCCAGGTAGGCGTGGCGTTCGCCGTACGTGTTGTGCACCTCGAGGACCACCCAGCGCGGCTCATCCGCCGGACCGAGGCACCAGAACACCGTGAGTGGATTGAAGACATACCCGAGACTGCGTGCGTTCGCCAGCATCAGCACGCGGTCCTCCGACTCGAGCACTTCGCCGTGAGCGGTCGCGAAGGCTGCCACGTTCTCCCGCAGCGAGCGGGACGAATCGCCCAGGTGATCGCCCACCCGGAACGACGCGAGCGGCCGGTGGTCCGGCAGGTCGTCGAGGTCGACCAGCCACTGGTAGGTCCGGTGGCGGAACCGATGCCGCTTCGCGCCCCGCCGGCTGTGGCTCACGTGTCCCGGCACGATCGCCGGGACGCGCGGAATGCTCACCACCGGACACCGAACCGTGCCGCGGCCTCGACCCCCGAACGGCAACCGTCCTCGTGGAATCCCCAGCCGAGATGGGCTCCGGCGAATGCCAGCCTCGGTCCGCCTTCGTCCCGGAGGAAGCGACCGGCCGCCACCGATCCCGGGGTGAAGACCGGATGCGCGTACGTCATCCGGCTCACCACTGTCGCGGGATCCACCCAGCCGTCGGGATTGAGCGTGACCAAATACTGGTCGGCCGCATCGAGGCCTTGGAGGCGGTTCATCCAGTAGCTCACCAGCACCTGCGGCTCATCGGCCTGGCAGTCACGCATCCGGTAGTTCCACGAAGCCCGCATCCGATTCTTCGACGGCAGCACGGCCGGATCGGTGTGCAACCACGCCGGGTTCACCGAGTAGCTGAACGCCCCGAGCAGCGACTTCTCCGCCGGAGTCGGGTCGGCGAGCAGGTCGAGCGCGGTGTCGGCGTGCGTCGCCATGACCACGCGATCGAATTCGAGACAGCGGTTCGTGGTGAACACCGAGACGCCGTCGTCATGCCGGAGTACGGCGAGCGCCGGTGAACTCGTCCGTACGTCGCCGATCCGGGCGACGATCTCGTCGACGTACGTCTGGGACCCGCCGACGACCGTCCGCCAGGACGGCGAATCGCCGACGCGCAACATCCCGTGATGGTCGAGGAAGCGGAACAGGTACAGCGCGGGATAGCGACCGGCCGGACCCGAACCACAGGACCACACGCAGGAGACCAGCGGGATCGCGAAATGCCGGACGAAGTACGGCGAGAAGTTGTTCGCCCGGAGGAACCCGGCCCAGGTGCAGCCGTCGTCACCGGTGGCGAGCACCCGGCGCGCCTCGCGGTGGAAGCGTCGTACCTCGGTCAGCATCCGGACGAACCGATTGTCGACAATCTGCCGGCCGCCGACGATCGCCTTGGCGCCCCGGCCCCCGGCGTACTCGAGACCGCAGCCGTCGCAGTGGACGCTCATGGACATCTCCGTCGATCGCGTCGCGATGTCGAGCTCGCCGAAGAGCCTGCGCAGGTGCGGATACGTCCGCTCGTTGTGGACGATGAATCCGGAGTCGATCCGATGCGTCCGGCCGGCCCGATCGGCGACCTCGTGCGTATGCGCATGTCCGCCGGGCCGGTTGCCGGCCTCGAACACGGTGACCTGGTGGGTATGCCGCAGCAAGTAGGCCGCGGTCAGCCCGGATACACCCGCGCCGATGACGGCAACGGACGGCCGGTGTCCTTCCATACCTGAGCTCCTCACGCTTGGTACCCCTACTTCCGTGGCAAGCCGCCCAGCGGATGCACCTGGAACCGATGCATCCGCGGGAGGGGTCCCGGCGGAAGAGACAGACACACACCCCGACTCCAAGGAGGGTTCGATGTCTGTTCGCGAAATCGCCGCACTGATCGGCGGGGGTCTGCTGCTCGCCGGTGTACCGATGGCAAGCGCCCAGGCGGCCCCGGCCGCTACCGCGACCGTTTCGGTACTGCACGGCGTACCCGGCGCGACCGTCGACGTCTACGCCAACGGCGAGAAACTGCTCACCAACTTCACGCCCGGAACCCTCACCGACCCGCTGGAGCTGCCCGAGGGTGACTACGACCTCAAGGTCACGGCGGCCGGTAAGAGCGCCGCACTCATCCAGGCGAACGACGTCGCCGTACCCGGTGGCGCCAACGTGACCGTGGTCGCGCATCTCGATGCCGGTGGCAAGCCGGTGCTGACGCCGTTCGTCAACGACACGTCGAAGCTCGCCGCGGGTCAGGCGCGGCTGACGGTCCGGCACACGGCGGCCGCACCCGCCGTCGACGTCCGGGCCGGCGGGAAGCCTGTCTTCACCGGCCTGACGAATCCCAAGGAGGCGAAGGCCGATCTGCCGGCCGGGGCGGTCAACGCCGATGTGGTCCTCGCCGGTACGACGACGGTCGCCCTCGGCCCCGCCGACGTGAACCTGAAGGAGGGAACGAACACCATCATCTACGCGTGGGGCAGTGCACAGGCCAAGAACCTGAAGCTCGCGGTCCAGTCCATCTCCGGCCTGCACGGCAGTCCGTCCGGCGTTCCGGGTGGCACCGGAGGCCAGGCCGCCACGCAGCAGCCACCGGTCTGGCCGGCCATCGCTGCCGCCGTACTCGCCCTAGCGCTGGTGGGTGGCGGTGCAGCCGCCATCCGGGTCCGCTCGTGAGCCATACAGGCGGTGTGGCCGTCCTCGTGGCGGCCACACTCCTCGCGAGCGCCGGCTGCAGGTACCTCCCGACCATGGTCCGCACGCACGACGCCGCCGTACCAACGGTGGTACCAACGGTCGTCCCGACCCCCGTGCCGGTGCGCCTGGCGGTGAAGTCCGTCGGGATCGACGTACCCGTACTGCCCGTCGGTGTCGCCACTGACGGGCAGATGGAGCTACCGCCTGATCCGGCGGCGATCGGCTGGTACCGCTTCGGTCCCGGTCCCGCCGCCGACCAGGGCGCGGTGGTCCTCGGCGGCCACCTCGACAGCAAGCAGTACGGCGTCGGGCCGCTGGTCCGGCTGCGTAAGGTCCGGACCGGTCAGGTGGTCCGGATCTCGTCGTACGACGGACGCACCACGACGTACCGCGTCGATCACGTCCGCGAGATCCCCAAACGACGGCTGGTACTCGCGGACCTCTTCGATCGGGCCGGAACTCCCCGGCTTGTGATCATCACCTGCGGCGGACGCTACGAGCCGGACAACGGTGGATATCAGCAGAACCTGGTCGTCAGTGCGACGCGGATCTGACGTCTCGGCGACCGCTCGGGCTAGAGTCCGAGCCGTGACCACCATCGCCGGCGAACCCTCGCCGGCCGAGATCGCCAAGGGCTTCGCCGAGGGGCGCGAGGAAAGCCTCGCTGCCGCCTACCGGCGCTGGTCGCGCCTGGTCTACACGCTGGCGATCCGCGCGCTGGGTGACCAGCACGACGCCGAGGACGTCACCCAGCAGGTGTTCGTCTCGGCCTGGCGGAGCCGGCAGACATTCGACCCGGCGTCGGGGAGCCTGGGCTCCTGGCTGACCGGGATCACTCGGCACCGGATCGCGGACAGACTCGAGGCCAGGAGCCGCGACCGGCGCAATGCCGCCGCGGTCGGCGAGAGCCTGGCGCCGCAGCCGGTGGCCGATGACCAACTCGTGGACCGGGTGCTGCTGGCCGACGAACTCGACCGGATCGACGAACCGCGCCGGACCATCCTCCGGCTGGCTTTCTACGATGACCAGACCTACCCGCAGATCGCGGCGCGGCTGAACCTTCCACTCGGCACAGTGAAGAGTCACGCGCGACGAGGTTTGCTGTATCTGCGGGAGAGGTTGAAGGAGGTGAACAGTGACGCATCTTGACGAGGAAGTCCTGGCTCAGTGGGCCCTGGACGGATCCGAACCCGAGCCGGACGCGGCTGACCACCTCGCGACCTGCCCGCAATGCCAGGCGGCTCTCACGGAACTGCGCGAGCTGTCCGTGGGACTGCGCGCAACCCCCGAACTGGCCACCCCACCGGGACAGGTCTGGGATCGCATCACCGCCGAACTCGATCTCGCTCCGGCCACCGCCACCGCTACGCAGCGCGAGATCACCGCTGCAGGTGACGCCTGGGCCGGAAGCACCGCCGGTGACGCCGGGGTCGGGAGCAGCGCCGGTGACGCCGGGGTCGAGCGGCGACGTTCGTACGGTCGCGGCATCCTGACGCTGGCCGCGAGTGTGGCCGCGATCCTGGGCCTCGGGATCGGCCTCGGCACCGCAGGTCTCCTCAGCGCCGACGAGCAATCCCCACCAGTCGCCACGGTGCAGCTCGACCCGTTGCCCGGCAAGTCCGGCGGCGGCACCGCCGACCTGATCCAGTCCGGCCAAGAACTGCAGGTCTCCGTCACCGGCCTCGACGCACGGACCGGGTACTACGAACTCTGGCTGATCAACTCCGACGGCCAGCGGATGGTGTCACTCGGCGTCCTCGACCCCGGCCAGTCCGGCACGTACCGGATCCCGGACAACATGACCAGCCAGGGCTATCGCATCATCGACGTCTCGCTCGAACCGAACGACGGCAACCCGGTGCACTCCCGCGACAGCATCGTCAGGGGCACGTTGCCGAGTTGATACGTCGTACGCATGAAGTACGCCGGTTATTGGCATTGGACGAATGATTGGCGCCGTACATAGCCTCGCGGTAAGAGTCAGATCGCGAGGAGGATGTGTATGCGGAGTGTCAGGTTGGGGCGGACCGGAGAGCAGGTCAGTCAGCTGGCGCTGGGAGCGATGCTGATGGGTACGTCGACCGATGAGGCGACGTCGGTCGGGATGCTCGAGCGGTACCTGGAGGCTGGCGGGACGTTCATCGACACCGCTGACTGCTACGCCTGGTGGCCCGGGCCGGGCCTCACCGGCGGCGAGAGCGAGGAGCTCCTCGGGCGCTGGCTCGCGAAGAGCGGGAAGCGCGACGAGATCTTCCTGGCCACCAAGGGCAGCGCGTGGGTGCGGGACGCCGAGGCGATCCGGTCCGGGGACGGCAGCTACGAAACGATGGCCGCTCAGTGGGTCGGCGCCGGCGGCGACACGTTGCGGCAGGCGATCGACGGCAGCCTGCGCCGGCTGGGCACGGACCATGTCGATCTGTACTACGTCCATGTCGACGATCGGTCCACGCCGCTGGAGGAGACACTCGAGGCCCTCGCCGAGATCGTTGCCGCAGGCAAAGCCCGGTACATCGGCTGGTCGAACGTCCGGACCTGGCGGCTGGAGCGCATCCGTGCGCTGGCCGAGAAGAACGGCTGGCCGGCGCCGGTCGCCGTACAGCAGCAGCATTCGTACTTACGCCCGAAGGCAGGCCTCGACTCCCTGTCGAATGTTGAGTCGATTGTCGACGACGAGCAAGTCGACTATCTGCGTGCCAACGACGACCTGACCCTGGTGGCGTACTCGCCGATCCTGAAGGGCATCTACGACGACCCGGCGAAACGCGAGGGTCATCCGATCATGTCGTTGTACGCCGGTCCGGACGCCGACGCGAGGCTCGCCGCACTCACCGAGGTGGCCGCCGAGTTGGACGTCACCCCGAACCAGCTCGTCATCAGCTGGCTGCTCCACCAGACCGACCCCGAACTGATCACGCTGATGGGCCCGCGCACCCCCGAGCAACTCGAGACGGCCCTCGCCGCAAGTGACATCAAGCTCACCGAGGACCAGCTCGACCGCCTGGACAACGCCGGCGCCTGACCAGCTGGCCCTTACATGGCCGATTTGTTCAAGACGACCCCGGCGGTAGCTCGCTAACGTCGGGGTCATGAGCACCTCACGACACCTCAGCACACACATCGATCGACCCACCCAAGACGTGTACACCTACGCGTCCAACCCGGCGAACGTACCCGAGTGGGCGGCCGGACTGGGCGGATCGATCGAACAGGTCGACGGCGACTGGGTCGCCGACTCACCGATGGGACGAGTCGTCGTCAAGTTTGCCGAGAGCAACGAGTACGGCGTCGTGGACCACGAAGTGGCGCTGCCGTCGGGCGAGACCGTCTACAACCCGATGCGCGTCATCCCGGACGGCGACGGCTGCGAGGTCGTCTTCACCATCCGCCAGCGGCCGGACATGACCGATGACGACTTCGCTCGCGACGCCAACGCCGTACAGGCTGATCTACAGACCCTCAAGAAGCTGCTCGAAGGGAACTGACCTAGCGCTCTCCGGTGGTAATGTGCAGGCCATTTAGCAAATTGGCCGAACGTTGGGGCGAGACATCGGATGAGTCAGGACAGAGCCGTCGGCGGACGGACGGGCGATTCGTCGCTGCTGCGCAGGCTGAACCTCGCCGCCGCCCTGGGCGCCTTCCTCGAGGCGGAGACACTGACACTGCGCGAACTGCGCGCTGTCGTCGGCGTCTCCCGGCCGACCGCCGAGGACCTGCTCGCCGAACTGCTCGCCGAGGGACGGGTCGAGGAGACCACCCCGCCCCGCCAGCCGTCGGAGGCCCGGGGCGCCGGGCGGCCGGCCCGCTACTTCCGGTTCCGCGCCGAGTCCGGCTACGTGAGCGGCCTGGACATCGGGGCACACAAGGCGATGGCCGTGGTCACCGACCTGCGCGGCAGAACGCTCGCGACCCATCGCGTAGAACTCGACCCCGAGCTGCCTGCATCCGATCGCGTGCGGGCTGCGGTGGAGGCCGCCCACAGCAGCTGGGCCCAGGCCAATCTCGGACCGGCCGACATCACCGGCATCGCCTGCGGGGTGACCGGTGCACTCCGGGCCGCCGAGGGTGTGCACGACGTACGCGAAGGTCCGTTCGGCTCGGGGCTGGCGCCGTACTCACTGCCCGGTTTCACCGAGATCGACGTGGCCGGAGAGCTGTCGGCCGGGCTGGGAAAGCCCGTGGCCGTGGCGAACGACGTGAAGCTCGCGGCGTTGGCCGAGCACTGGAAGGGTGCGGCTCGCGAGTACCGGGACATCGTCTACATGTTCGCCGGTCACCGTGCGGGCGCCGGAGTACTGATCGACGGACAGGTGCACCAAGGCCGACATGGTGCGGCCGGTGAGATCGGCGTGTTCCCGATGCTGGGCTGGGAAGCGGCGATGGCTCGCCTGCACGCGCAGGGCGCCGTACTGGCCGACGAGCAAGGCGTCGGCCCCGGCAGCGAGGGCGAACTGGTGATCACCTCGGCGGCCCGGCAGGACCCGGAGAGTCTGGCGGTGCTGATCGAGTTCGCCGAGGCGCTCGCCCGCGGCGCGGCCGTGCTCGCGCTGGCGGTCGACCCCGAGGTGATCGTGCTCGGCGGCGGTATGTCCCGCGGCGGCGCGATCATCGCCGAGCCGTTCCGGCGCGAGCTGGCCAGGCTGACGCTGGTCCCGCTGGAGGTGATCACCTCGACGATGGGCGCCGACTCGGTCGCCCTCGGAGCTGCCCGGATGGCACTGGACACGGTGATCGCCGACCTGCTGGCGGTGCCTGGCAGCTGAACACTGGGTCTTGACCGCGCGCCGGACCGTTGAAAAGATCGGATCTCTCCCGAATAGGCAATCTAGTTGCCATTATTCCCGGAAGTGAGATCACCCGATGGTCTTCCGACTTGCCCGACGCCGGCGGGGCTTCGCCGTCGGCGCCCTAGCGCTGGCCGTGCTCGCCGCACTGCTCAGCACCACCCCCGCCCGGGCGGAGGTCGAGCATCCGCGCCAGCAGTGGCTGCGCGACTCCACCGCCGGACTGTTCCTGCACTGGGGCATGTTCACCGCGCCCCGGCACACCGACTGCGCCTCCTGGGAGCGCGATGTCACCGCCGGCGGCTGGAGCGCCGACTACTGGGTCGACGAGGCGCGCAAGCTGCACGCGTCGTACATCGTGCTGGCCACCTTCCACAGCCGCCTCGGCTACGCCAAGCCGTGGCCGTCGGCCATCCCCGGCAGTTGCTCCACGCAACGAGACTTCCTCGGCGAACTGGTCGCCGCCGGCAAGGCCAAGGGCGTCCACGTTCTGCTCTACATGACCGACGATCCGCAGTGGCACAACGAGGTGCCGGGGGTTCAGACGCTCGATTCGGCGGCCTACTCGACGTACAAGGGACAGCAGGTGGATCTGACCACGCGGGACGGGTTCGGCATGTACAGCTACGACCTGTTCCACGAGGTGATGGACAACTATCCCGACCTGTCCGGCTTCTGGATCGACAACGACAACGCCTACTGGGAACGCAACGGACTCTACGAGCAGATCCGGGAGAAACGCCCGACCTGGTTGCTCAGCAACAACAACGAAGACACGCCGATCATGGACACCGTCAGCAACGAGCAGAAGACGGGCATCACGCCGGCGTACGACTATCCACAGGCGACCTTCACCCCGATGCCGCGGCTGGTCGAGGCGGACTACAAACTGCCGACCGTCGGCCAGTGGTGGTACGACGGCAACGACAGCGCGGTCGACTACGGCCTGAGCGTCGGCCGGTACGTCGCCAACGCGGGCTCCTCGATCAAGTCGCTGATGGCCGAGACCGCGATGGTGAACGGCAAATTCCCGGCACAACAGGAGAACTTCAACAACTTCATGGCCCAGTGGCTGCCACCGATCTGGTCGTCGCTGGAGAAGACCAACGGCGGCGGGTACATGTACGGCGGCCTGCAGCCGGGCTTCTGGAACGACGGCGCGCACGGCGTGATCACCCTCGCCGACAACGCGCGCACGCAGTACGTGCACGTGCTGACCAAGCCGAAGTCGCAGGACCTGGTGAGGCTTCGGGACAACGGCTACCGGGTCACCGGGGTCACGGACGTCCGGACCGGCAAGCAGTTCCGCTTCAACCAGTCCGGCGGCTACCTCAGCATCCTGGGCATCACCGATTGGGACACCTACGACACCGTCTTCAAGGTGACCACGGCCGGGCAGGAGGGCCTCTACCCGCAATCGATTCTGAAGGCGACGGCCACCGCAGGCGACTCCGCGTCCAACCTGGTCGACGGCAGTTACTCGAGCTACTGGGATGCCAAGGGTCAACTCCCGGTCTCGGTGACGCTCGACCTCGGCCGTGCGCGCAAGGCGACGTACCTGGCGGTGAACCAGACGGAATGGTCGCCGACCCACGCGCGTGAGTCCTTCGGCCGTCCGGAAGACTCCGCGCGGATCAAGGACTACCGGGTGTCGGTGAGCGTCGACGGCAAGGACTGGAAGTCCGTACGAACCAGCGCGATGCCGAGTCGGCGTGGCGTGCAGTTCGTTGATATCGGCAACCAGCTCGCCCGCTACATCAAGCTGGACGTGCTGAACACCTGGTCAGGTCCGCAGGCGCCGCCCTTCTACAAGCAGCTCCGGATCGACGAGATCAAGGTCGGCTACGCCTACCCGACGAATCTCTCGAACCCACTGCCTCTCGAGGCCGAGTCCCGGGACAACACCCTCAGCGGCAAGGCCCGCATCGATCTCTGCGCAGCCTGCTCCGGCTCCGCCCAGGTCACCGGCCTCGACCGCGGCAGCGTCACCTATCGAGGCGTCGAGGCTCCCACCGACGGCATCTACCGCCTCCAGCTCAACGGTACGACGTCAGCCGCCGGCTCGTTCTCGGTCAGCGTCAATGGCGGTGCGCCGATCACGGCATCGCTGGACGCCGGCAACTCCGATGTCCCCGGCAGTACGGCGATCGCCGTACCTCTGAAGGCTGGTTCGAACACGATCCAGGTGTCGGGAACGGCGGCGCTCGACCGGATCGCGGTGGGTCCGATGCCGCCGGCGTCGTACGTGCCAAAGACGACCATGACGGTGAAGCCGTCGGGTGTGGTCTGGGTCGGTCCAGGGCAGCAGTCGGTGGACATCTCGGCCGAGCTGCGGCTGGACGAGGACTCGGTCGACAACGTGCGGATGACCCCGGTCGCACCGTCGGGCTGGACGGTGACTGGCAGTCCGGTGACCAAGGCTGGATTGCGTACTGGTCAGACAATTGCCGGTTCCTGGCAGCTCACCGGTCCGTCCGGTGGTCAGACCGGTCCGGTGCAAGTGCCGGTCGAGGTCACGTTCGAGACCGTCGGGATGCCGAAGAAGGTGTCGAAGGTGGTCCCGATCCAGGTGCGTCCGGCGGACCGGCTGTTCATGCGCGAGGCCGAGAGCTCGCTCAACCAGATCGGCAGCGCCGGCATCACGAGCTGCTCGGCCTGCTCGGGCAGCCAGAAGGTCCGCAACCTCGGTGGTTCGGATGACGCCCACGTGGTCTTCCCGGATGTCACCGTGGACCAGGCCGGCCAGTACACGCTCTACCTCGAGTACACCGTGAACGGGACCCGCTCGTACTTCGTCTCCGTCAACGGCGGGACACCGGTCGAGGCTTCGGTCACCGGCATTGGCAACTCGACCGTCCAAACCGTCACCGTGCCGGTGAACCTTCAGGCCGGCGCCAACACCATCAGGATCTTCAACACCGAAGACTCCGCCCCTGACCTCGACCGCATCTCCATCGGCTGACTTCGAGGCCACGCACGCCCCGCGCCCGCACTCAGCCGGGCGCGGGGCCGGTGGTCGAGCGGATGACGAGCTCGGGCTCGAGGACGAGTTCGCGGTCGAGTACGGCGCCGGCCGCCGTCCTTGCGATGATGCGATCGACCGCCAGGCGGGCCATTTCCTGGGGTAGTTGTTGCACGCTGGTGAGGTCGATGCCGGGGCCGCGGGCCAGGGCACTGTCGTCGAAGCCGATGATCGAGATCTCTCCGGGGACGTCGATCCCCTGCTGCCCGAGCACGCTCATCGCGGCGGCGGCGATGTCGTCGTTGAAGGCGATGACGGCGGTCGGCAGCCCGGCGTCGTCGTCGAGCATCGCCCGGGCCGCGCGCTGCCCGTCCAGCTGGTCCTCACCGTCACACCTGACGACGCGAATCTCCTTGGTCAGGCGGTGTGCGCGCATGGCTTTCACATACGCGTCGCGTCGGGAGACCGCGACAAGTCCGTCTCCGCCTTGGAGATGGGCGATCCGGCGGTGACCCAGCTCGACGAGATGCTGCACCGCCAACGCCATCCCGTGCTCGTCCGACGTACGCACGATGTCGACGTCGGGATGGTCGACGTGCCAGCCCATCACCACCAGCGGCACGTTTCCTGCCAGCATCGGCTCGGCGACCGGCGGGCCCAGCATGATCAGGGCGTCGAACCGGAAGTCGTGGAGTGAGGCCAGCGCGCGCTTCTCGTCCCGGCTGGTGGTGAGAGCGCTGAGGACGAGATCCCAGCCGCGCTCCTCGGCGGCCGTGTAGAGGCCGTCGATGAGCTCCAGGTGGAACCGGCCCGCGCGCCCGAACAGAACCCCGATGGTGTGCGCCTTGAGACTCGCCAGCGCGCGAGCCCGAACATCCGGGCGGTAACCGAGTTGGTCCGCGACCGCGAGGATCCGTTGCCGGCTCTGCTGACTCGCGCCCGGGGCATCCCGCATGACGATCGAGACCAGCGCCGGTGAGACCCCCGCACGCTGGGCCACGTCCGCGAGCGTGACCCGCCGGCGCGGCCACGGCTGGTCGTCCGCCACGTCCCACCACCTCCCGGTCACCCGCGTCGGCTCACCGTAGCGCACCCACGGCAGTACTACCCGAGCATGCGGCCTATAGCGCTCTAGGTCAACGACTCTAGAGCGCTATAGAAGATTACAACGAAGGAACTTCTAGAGCGCTCTAAAATGTCATAACAAAGTATTGACAAGGCCGAAATGTGTCGGTTCCCTGGTGACTGGCGCCACACCCCAGCAACAGATCCGGCCGCCGCTGCCGAAGTGCCGAGGCCGGACTCCAGGAAGGGATCACTCATGCGCACCAGATGGGCCCGCACGGCTCTCGGCGCGGTCGCGGTGGCGGCCTTGCTCCTCACCAGCGCCTGCAACAGCGGCAAACCCTCCGGCAGCACCTCGGATGCTGCCGATGCCGACGCCGGCACCACCGCCAAGGCGGCCGCGGACACCGGCAAGACCGCGATCTTCGTCATCGGCGGCAAGTCGGACGACCCGTTCTGGTCGAAGGTGAAACGCGGCGTCGACGACGCGGCCAAGGTGGTCCAGGCCCAGGGCGGCTCGGTGACCTTCCTCGGGCCGCAGAACTACGACAACCTCGGCCCGGACGCGGCCAAGCTGATCGACTCGGCACTCAGCCAGGGCGCGACCGCGGTGATCGGGCCCGACTGGGTGCCCGAGGCCGAGGACGCCGCCTTCAAACGCGTCGTCGGCAAAGGCGTCCCGCTGATTCTCTACAACGCGGGTGGTATCGAGGCGGCGGACCGCCTGGGCGCCCTCAACTACATCGGCAGCGACGAATACACCGCGGGTAAGGCGGGCGGTGAGTTCCTGGGCAAACAGGGCGCCAAGAACGTGCTCTGCGTCAACACGCTCCCGGGCGCGGCGAACACCGAGTCGCGCTGCCGCGGTGTCGCGGACGGTGTCAAGGCCGGCGGCGGGAACTCGAAGCAGCTGCCGATGCCGTCGTCCAACTTCGGCAACCCGACCGCGGTCGCACAGGGCATCAAGGCGGCCCTGCTGAAGGACGACACCATCGACGGCGTCGTGACCATCAGCACCCCGGACGCCGACAGCGCCGCCAGCGGCATCCAGCAGGCCGGTGTCGGCGACAAGGTCAAGCTCGGCACGTTCGACATGGACGAGTCGCAGCTCAGCCGGATCAAGGACGGCAAGCAGCTGTTCTCGATCGATCAGCAGCCGTACATGCAGGGCTACCTGGCGGTGTCGATGGCCAACGGCTACCTCAAGTACGGCCTCGAACTACCGCAGCGCCCGCTGCTCACCGGCCCGGCCATCATCAGCGCGGACAACGTCGACTCGGCGATCGCCGGCGCGAAGGCCGGCGTCCGCTGACCCCCTGACCGGCGACGGGGCCACTCTGCCACCGGCCCCGTCGCCTCCCTCTCGCTCCCCTCGCCCCACCACTCGCCCTTCCTCTCACCCGGACGGACCCATTCGAAGGTGGTATCCCACATGACAGTCCAATTGGCCGAACCGTCGCCTGCGAAATCGCAGGCCGGGTCCGGCGCCCGCTCCGGGGCGTCGGTCGGCGACCTGGCCCGCCGGCCGGAGACCGGCGCCCTGATCGGCACGATCAGTGTCTTCGTCTTCTTCGCGATCTTCGGCGGCGGACAGTTCCTGTCCGCCGGCGGTGCCGCGAGCTGGCTCAACGTCGCCGCCGAACTCGGCATCATCGCGATCCCGGTCGGCCTGCTGATGGTCGCGGGTGAGCTGGATCTGTCCGTCGGCTCGGTCCTGGCGTCGAGTTCGATGACAGTGGCGATCATCTCCGGCTACTGGGGAGCACCGGTGATCGTCGGCATCGTGGCCGCGCTCGCGCTCGGCCTGGCCGTCGGCTTCCTGAACGGCCTGCTGGTGACCCGGACGAACGTCCCGTCGTTCATCGTCACCCTCGCGACGCTGTCCGGACTCTCCGGCCTCACCCTCGGCCTGTCCCGGGTCATCACCGGTACGACGAGCGTCGCCATCGACCCCGGCCAGCCGGCCAAGCAACTGCTGGGCACGCTGGTGGGCGGCAAGTTCGAGGTCGCGATCTTCTGGTGGATCGCCGCGGTGCTCGTGGTCGGCTGGCTGCTGCACGTCAGCCCGTACGGCAACTGGGTCTTCGCCGTCGGCGGCGACAAGGAGAGCGCCCGCGCCACCGGCATCCCGGTCCAGGGGGTGAAGATCACGCTCTTCATGGCCTCGGGGCTCGGAGCCGCGTCGGTCGGTGTCATCCAGACCATGCTCTACAACAGCGCCCAGGTGGCGAACGGCCAGTCCTTCGTCTTCAACTCGATCATCGCGGTCGTCATCGGCGGTGTGCTGCTGACCGGTGGCTACGGCTCGGTCCTCGGCATCGTGCTCGGCACCCTCACCTTCGCGATCGTCAGCCAGGGCATCTACTACACCGGCTGGAACTCCGACTGGGCCGCGCTGATCCTCGGTGTGCTGATCCTGGCCGCCGTACTGATGAACAACACATTCCGGCGGATGGCGCTGTCCACTGCGCCTCGCACGAAGAGGAAGGGCTGATCATGGCGGCACCACTGCTCGAGCTGAGTGACGTCTGTAAGTCGTTCGGCGCGACCGACGTACTGACCGATATCTCGCTGCGCGTGCAACCGGGTGAAGTGCTCTGTCTGCTCGGTGACAACGGCGCCGGCAAGTCGACCCTGATCAAGATCCTGTCCGGTGTTCACCAGCCGAGCTCGGGGGCGATCCGGGCCAATGGCGAGGCGGTCGTCTTCCGGAGCCCGCGGGATGCGAGTGGGCACGGCATCGCGACCGTCCACCAGTTCGGCGGCACGTTCCCGCTGATGTCGATCGGGCGCTCGTTCTTCGTCGGTTCCGAGCCGACCAAGTGGCGTGGACCGTTCCGTCGCTACGACCGGAGGTTCGCCGGCGGGGTCGCCGTCCGCGAGATGCAGGGTCTCGGCATCACCCGGGTGACCGACGGAGACCGCCTGGTCGGCGGGCTGTCCGGTGGCGAGCGGCAGGCGCTGGCGATCGCCCGGGCCGTGTACTTCGGCGCGAAACTGCTCATCCTCGACGAGCCCACTGCGGCACTCGGGGTGAAGGAGGCCGCCCACGTCCTGCGGATCATCATGCAGGCGCGCCAGAAGGGCATCGCGGTCGTGCTGGTCACGCACCACGTCACCCACGCGATGACGGTCGGCGACCACTTCGCCGTACTGATCCGGGGCTCGCTGGCCGCGGACTTCCGCAAGGGCGAACGGACCCGGGAAGAGATCACCGACCTGATGGCCGGTGGCGAGGCGATGGCCGAACTCGAGGCCGAGATCGAAGCATTCACGACCACCGAAGCGAAGGCAGGACAGCTGTGACCCAGAACTCCCTCGGCGTGGCGGTGATCGGTGCGGGCATGGTCGGCCGTGCGCATGCCGCGGGCTACCGCGCCGCGTCCCAGCTCTACGACCTCGACATGCCCGAGATCCGCCTGGTCGCGGTCGCCGACGCGCACGAACCGTTCGCCGTCGATGGCGCCAAGCGGTTCGGCTACCAGCGGGCGGAGACCTCCTGGCAGGCGATCGTCGACGCGCCGGACATCGACGTGGTTTCCGTTGCCATCGCCAACGAGTTGCACCGACCGGTGGTCGAAGCATTGCTTGCTGCGGGCAAACATGTGCTCTGCGAGAAGCCACTCGCACCCTCGGTCGACGACGCCAAGGCCATGGTCACCGCGGCCGAGGCTGCAGACACCGTGTCGGCCGTCGGCTTCTCGTTCCGTCGTACGCCGGGAATCAACGCCATCCGTGAACAGCTCGGAGCGATCGGGCCGGTGCGCCACTTCAACGGCCACTACTGGTGCGACTACGCCCAGAACCCCGGCAACCCGATGAGTTGGCGCTACAAGGGCGGTCCCGGTTCGGGCGCTCTCGCGGATATCGGCAGTCATATGGTCGATCTTGGCGAGTACTTGTGTGGCCCAATCGCCAGTGTCAGCGGTGCTGTCTTCCAGACGTTCACGACCGAGCGTCCGGTACCGCTGGGCGCCACCGTCGGGCACGCGGCAGGCGCTGTCGGCGACACGTTGGAGCCGGTCGAGAACGAAGACATCGCCACCTTCACGGCCACCTTCGCCAGCGGCGCGGTCGGTACGTTCTCGATCAGCCGGATCTCGCACGGCCTGCCGAACGGGCTCGGGTTCGAGATCTTCGCCGCCGACGGCGCCGCGGCCTTCGACCTGAACCGGCCGGGCGAGTTCACCTTCGCCGACCACGGTCCCGACGGCAAGACCAACGGCTTTCGTTCCGTGCTCATCGGTCCGCAGCACCCGGGGATCGACAAGGGCATCCCGATGGACTTCCCCTCGGTCGGCCACGGCCAGAACGAGCTGTTCGCCTGGCAGGCCCGCGCGTTCCTGGACCAGGTCGCGGGGACCGGCAAGCTCCCGCCGGTGCCGTCCCTGGCCGACGGTCTGCACAACCTCGAGATCCTCGCCGCCGTCACCCAGTCCGCGCTCAACCACGGCCAGGCCGTCTCCCTGATCTGAAAGGACCCTTCATGAAGCTCGGCGCCTACACCGCCTGCCTGCACGACAAGTCCCTCGACGAGGCGCTGGCGATCCTCCGCGACCTCGGCCTGACCAGCGTCGAGATCAACGCCGGCGGTTTCATCGGTACGCCGCACCTGCCGGTCGGGCAACTCCTGGAGAGCGCGTCGGCACGCGAGGAATACCTGGCCGTCTTCGAGAAGTACGGCATCGAACTCACCGCCCTGAACTGCAACGGCAACCCGCTTCACCCCGACCCCGAGATCACCCACGGCGACGACCTCAAACGCAGCATCGAACTGGCCGGCCTGCTCGGCATCAAGACCGTCATCACCATGTCCGGGCTCCCCGCGGCCGAGCCCGGCGGTACCCGGCCGTCCTGGACCGTCATCCCCTGGGACAGCGTCTACAAGGAGACCCTGGACTACCAGTGGGACGAGGTCGCCGTACCGTTCTGGACCGAGATCGAGGCGCTCGCCGCGGAGCACGACGTGCGCGTCGCGATCGAAATGCACCCGCACAACCTCGTCTTCAACCCGGCCACCTTGAAGCGACTCGTCGAGCGGACCAACGCCACCCACATCGGCGCGGAGCTGGACCCGAGTCACCTGTTCTGGCAGCACATCGATCCGGTGCAGGCGATCGAGGACCTGGGCGACCTCGTCTTCTTCGCCGCCGCGAAGGACACGCTCATCCACGACACCGCCGCGATCAACGGCGTACTGGACGACCGGTTCGAATGGATCCCGGCCGAGGAGAAGCCGCTCGGCCTCGGCGGTCGCTACACCGTCACCCGCTGGCCTGCCGTCCCGGGCTGGTCGTTCGTCGCCGTCGGTCGCGGCCACGACGTCGACTTCTGGGCCCGATTCCTGACCGCGCTGCACAAGGTCAACCCGCAACTGCCGGTGAACATCGAGCACGAGGACGCCTCGTTCGGCCAGATCGAGGGCCTGAAGTTCGCCGCCGACAACCTGATCACGGCCGCGGAGAAGGCCGGGGTCCTTGAATGAAGATTGCGCTCGACCCCTACATGTTCCGTACGACGCCACTGCTCGAGCTGCCCGGGCTCGTCGCCGACCTGGGCTACGAGTACATCGAGCTGTCACCCCGCGAGGACTTCACCCCGTTCTTCCTGCACCCCCGCGCGGACGACGCGACGGTGAAGGCGTTCAAGAAGGCCCTCGACGCGGCCGGGGTGAAGATCGCCTCCCACCTGCCGTTGTACCGCTGGTCCGGGCCCGACGAGGACGAGCGCCAGGCCGCGGTCCGGTACTGGAAACGCGCCATCCAACTCACCGTCGACCTCGACTGCCGGGTGATGAACTCCGAGTTCAACGGCCGGCCCGAACAGGCCAGCCGAAGTGAGGGGATGTTCTGGAAGTCGATGGCCGAACTCCTCCCGGTCTTCGAACGCGAAGGCGTGGAGTTGCGCCTCGAACCGCACCCTGACGACTTCATCGAAGACGGCCTCGTCGCCGTCGACATGATCCGCGGCATCAACAGCCCGCTGGTGTCCTTCCTCTACTGCGCCCCGCACACATTCCACATGGGCGGCAACATGGTCGAGATCATGCAGTACGCCGGCCAACTGCTGACCCAACTACACCTGGCGGACTCCTTCGACCATCGGGCCTCGTCCGGGCTGCGCTACATCGTCAACCCACCCGGATCGACCGCCCGGATCCACCAGCACCTCGACATCGGCCAGGGCGAGGTCGACTGGGACACCTTCTTCACCACGCTGGGCAAACTCGGCTTCGGCGACCGCGACGACACAATCATGACGTCCTGCGTCTTTGCCTGGGAGGACCGCGCCCGCGGCTCATCGACGTACATGCGGGAGACCATCGACCAGTATGTGAGCGCCTGGTGACGCGGGTCGGTCCGGATGGTGAGCGGGCCGAGATTTGTCGCCGGTGGCCAAGAATCGGTGTGTGACACTGCCGCTATGCCGATCGACCAGCAGCTTCTCCTGGCGTTCTTCGTGACCACCGTGATCGCGATGATCACGCCCGGACCGGACATGTTGTTCGTGCTCGGCTGTGGGATGCGCGGTGGGCCCCGGGCGGGCCTCCTCGCAACCGCGGGCGTCGCGACGAGCGAGGCGGTCCACGTCGCCGTGGCGGCCGCAGGGCTGGCTGCCCTGTTCCACGCGGCGCCGGTCGCGTTCACCGCCGTTCGGATCATCGGCGCCGCCTACCTCATCTATCTCGGCGTGCAGCTGATCCGCCACCGCAAGGACAGCGAGAAGGAGGGGCCGGCGACCGACGTCGGCGTCTCCGGGCGTCGTGCCTATCTCAGCGGGCTGACGACCAACCTGCTGAACCCGAAGATGGTCACGTTCACGATCGCTTTCCTGCCGCAGTTCATCAATCCGGACCTGGGCCGGGTGTGGCTGCAGTTCACGATCCTCGGCAGCATTCTGATCGCCCTGGAGTTCCTTGTGGACGGCACCGTCGGTGTGCTGGCCGGTCGCATCGGCGGCTGGCTGCGAACCCGCCGCGCAGCTCGCCGGCGCATCGACACCGCGACCGGAGGCATCTTCATCGGGCTCGGCGTCCGGCTGGCGCTCCAACGCTGATAGCCCCGGCGCGAGTACAGTCCCGTCGCATGGAGGAGGCGGCACCTGAGGTGCAGGAGCGGGTCAGGGACAGTTTCGAGCGCCAGGGGCTGATGCATCATCTGGGCGCCCGGCTCTCGGAGATCGCGCCCGGTCGGGTGCACATCGTGCTTCCCAGCCGGCCCGAGGTGACGCAGCAGCACGGGTACTTCCACGCGGGTGCCACCAGCGCGATCGCGGACAGCGCCGGTGGCTATGCGGCGTACACGCTGTTCCCCGAGGACAGCTCGGTGCTCACGGTCGAGTACAAGATCAACCTTCTGGCCCCTGCCGAAGGCGATCACCTCGAAGCAGTGGGGACTGTGCTGAGGTCTGGACGCACCCTGACCGTGTGCCGCCTGGAAGTCTTTGGTGTTCGGGCTGCGGAGAGGTCGCTGGTCGCGTCAGGTCAGCAGACGTTGATCTGCGTGGACAAGCGGCCGGAGCGCTAACTCGGCCAGCCCGTGTAGGACTCGGCGAGGAAGCTGCGGCCGTGGTCGGAGTCGACGACGGCCGACAGTTCGCCGAGTTGGCGTCGTACGTCGAACTCGGTCGCGTCCGGGACCGCGTGCAGCAGCGTCGTCATCCAGGCCGAGAAGTACTGCGCCTTCCACACCCGCGACAGCGCGCGTGGGGTGTAGGCGTCGAGGGCTGACTTGTCGTTCTTGAGTACGGCGCGCTCCAGCACCTCGGCCAGGACGCGTACGTCGGCGAGCGCGAGGTTGAGCCCCTTCGCACCTGTCGGCGGAACGGTGTGTGCGGCGTCCCCGGCCAGCAGCAGGTTCCCGTGGCGGATCGGCTCGCACACGTAGGAACGGAACGGCAGCACGGTCTTGCTGAAGATGCGGCCCTCCTTCAGCGTGAAGCCGTCCTCGCCGGCCAGGCGGGCCTGCAGTTCGGCCCAGATCCGGTCTTCGGACCAGTCGTCGACCGACTCCTCCGGTGAGCATTGGAAATACATCCGCTGCACCGAGTCGGTCCGTTGACTGATCAGGGCGAAGCCGCGGTCGGAGCGGGTGTAGATCAGTTCGGGTGCGCTCGGCGGCGCCTCGCACAGGATGCCGAACCAGGCGAACGGGTACTGCCGGAAGTACTCCTGGCGGTTCTCCACCGCCGACCGGGTCATACTCCGCGAGCCGTCGGCACCGACCAGTACGTCGCAGCGCACCTCGTGCTCGACACCGTCGACATCGGTGAACAGCATCCCCGGCTGGTCACTGGTCACGTCCACGACGGCGGTGTCGGTGACGCCGTACCGCACGTCGCCGCCGTCTCGCACGCGGGCGTTCGCGAGGTCGATGAAGACGTCGGTCTGCGGATAGAGCCAGGTGGATGCGCCGACCAGCGCCTGGAAGTCGATCCGGTGACTCACTCCGCCGAAACGCAACTCGATCCCGCGATGCTCGTGACCATCGTGCAGCACCCGATCGGAGACGCCCGACTCCACCAGTAGCCGGACGCTGTCACGCTCCAGGATTCCCGCGCGATGGGTGTGCTCGATCTCGTCCCGGCTGCGCGTCTCGATCACCACCGAGTCGATGCCGGAGACCTGCAGCAGGTGGGACAACATCAGACCGGCCGGCCCACCGCCGACAATGCCAACCGAGGTACGCCCGTGCTTCATGAGCTCTCCTCGAGTACGGCGTTCGCGACCGCGAAGGCGTGGTTCGCTGCCGGGACGCCGCAGTACACGGCGGTCTGCAGGATGATCTCGGCGATCTCGTCGCGGGTCAGGCCGTTGCGGAGCGCGGCCCGGAGGTGGAGTTCGAGCTCCGACCAGTGGCCGTGGGCAATCAATGCGGTGAGCGTGATGAAGCTGCGGTCGCGCCGCTCGAGCCCTGGCCGGGTCCAGATCTCACCCCAGGCGTAGCGGGTGATGAAATCCTGGAAGTCGGTCGTGAGGTCGGTCTTCGCTGCTTCGGCGCGGTCGACATGGGGGTCGCCGAGGACTTCCCGTCGTACCGTCATGCCCTCGTCGTACGTCATCGCGCACCTCGTTGGGTTGTGAAGAACGCCCTGAGCAGGGTCGCCACGGCGTGCGGATCCTCGGCCGCCGGCAGGTGTCCGCAGCCGGCCAGCTCGATGCCGGCGCTGCTCACGACCGAGTCGTGCTCGCCGACGGCGACCAGCACCGGCACCTTTGCGTCGTGGTCACGTACGTCGAACTCGGCGAGGGCGTCGCAGACGAGTGCGTAGGAGCCTGGGTCGGCGTCGAGCAATGACGTGAGCAGCGCGCCGGCGATCTCGGGCCGCCGGTCCGTGAAGCCGGGTGCGAACCACCGCTCGGCCGAGCCGGACACCATGACGCCGGTCCCGGCACGGCGGACCAACTCGGCCCGTTCCCGCCAGGCCTGCGCGTCGCCGATCTTGGGCGCCGTCGCCAGCGCGGCGACCGCACCGAACGGTCCGGGGTCGAGGGCGAGCTGCAAACCCACGGCCCCGCCGACGGAGATGCCGGCATACCAGGCGTCCCGGCCATCTGGAATCTCACGTACGGCGGACGCCAAGTCAGCGATCGTGAACGGCTCCGACGCAGAACGGCTCCGGCCGTGTCCCGGCAGATCCCACCCGACCACCTCGAAGTCGCCGAGTCGTCGCGCGCATTCACCCCACAACGCCTCGACCGACGTACCGAGCGACGGCCCGACCACAAGCAACTCGCCGACACCCGGCTCACCGGCGAGCCGGGTCGCGACAAGCTCAACCACGAGACTTCCAACGGGCGAGCGCAACATCGATCAGCGCGTCAGATGAGCCGAGGTAGGACGCAGGGTCGGGAGCGGCGGCTTCGGACTCCCGCTCGCTCGCGACGGAACCCCTTTCACTCAATAACTGATCAGCAGCCGACTCGGCGCGGCGGCGCATTGCGGCTGTGTCGACCTCGAGGCCGGCGACCAGTTCGGCGGACTGGCTGGATGCCGTCAGGGCGAGTTCGAGGAGCCGACGCAGCGCCGGCCACTCGGCGTGCCATGCTCCAGGCGACCGCTCGTCCTGACTGTCAGCAGCACACACATGTAACTGCGCACCTAACTGTGGCGCCTGCAAGGCAGCGCTCCGGACCAGCACACTCAGCACCGGGTTCTGCTTCTGCGGCATCGTCGACGATCCACCCCGACCAGCCGACGGCGCCTCCCGCACCTCCGCAATCTCCGGCCGCCCGAGCAACAACACGTCACCCGCGATATGCCCGAGCGCATCACACGTCTCCACCAGCGCGTCGCCGAGCCGCGTCACCGGCGTACGCCGCGTATGCCAACCGATCCCAGGCGCAACCAACCCCAAATCGTCAGCCAACGCACGCGCTGCGGCCAAGGGATCAGCCACCAACTCCCCCGCCAGCGCCAACGTCCCAGCCGCACCACCACACTGCACCGGAAGCACTACAGCACCCACCGCCGCCCGCGCATCCAGCACACCAGTCAGCCACTGAGCAGCCTTCAGCCCGAACGTCACCGGCACCGCGTACTGCGTCAACGTCCGACCGACCATTAGTGACTGACGATGCGCAGCTGCCAACCCGGCAAGCGAGTCAGCAAGTTTGCCAAGATCACTTGTCATACGAGTTACCACGTCACGCGCCAGCAGCATCATCGCCGTATCGAGCACGTCCTGACTGGTCAGCCCGCGATGAACGTCCTCCCCCAACTCAGCCCGCAGCGCCCGCACCAACGGCAGCACCGGATTGCCGCCCGACTCGACCTCGGCCACATCCAGGACAACCGGCTTCTCGACGGTGCCGGACCCACCGAGGACCCGCAGCCACGCCTCCTCGACCCGGACCATCCCCGCCACCAGCGCATCGTCGTCGACCACACCGGCCGCGCGATGTGATCCGGGCTCGAGCAGCGATGCCATCAGGAACGCCCCGGATACGTCAGAAAGACCGTCTCGCGCGGCCCTTGCAGATGGACGTCGAACCGCAGACTCCCGTCCTCCTCGCGTACGGCGACCAGCGTCGTCCGATCCGCCTCGTCCAGCCCGGACAGCAACGGATCGCCGGTGAGATCCCCCGGCAGGTAGATCCGCGTGAACAGCCGATTCAGCAGACCACGAGCGAAGACCGTCACCGCGAAGAAGGCAGGTGCACCCGGCCGCGTCGGTCCCGGCTCGACCGTGCTGAACCAGTACTGCCCGTTCGGGTCTGTGTTGCTGCGTCCCCAGCCGGTGAACCCCGCGCCGT
The DNA here is from genome assembly GCF_004342025.1 of Kribbella steppae. Classification (GTDB taxonomy): domain Bacteria; phylum Actinomycetota; class Actinomycetes; order Propionibacteriales; family Kribbellaceae; genus Kribbella; species Kribbella steppae. Next base: position 61,409 of record NZ_SLWN01000007.1, read on the forward strand.
CCCGACGGAGCGACCCTTCGACCAGAGGGACCACTCCTGAGGCGTCAGCCTGCCGGATCTCGAGCAGCGCATCGGGCATCCCGCTGCCGTCACCGTCGTACACGTAGCCGTGCAACCACACCGAGCCCGGGCTTCCCCGTCGTACCAACTCCCGATCGCCGGGGTAGGGCAGGGCGTAGTGGAAGAAGGGACCGACGGTCTGACCGGGGGTCGCGACGAGGTCAGCCATGGTCGTCCTCCTGCTCCATCGGCGTCGTGTGACTGCCCGTCAGCACGATGTCCCAGCGATACCCCATCAACCACTCGTGCTGGGAGAGATCGTGCTCGTACGTCGCGATCAGCCGGTCGCGAGCGCTCTGATCGGGGATCGACTGCAAGATCGGATCCAGCGCGAACAGCGGGTCGCTCGGGAAGTACATCTGGGTGACCATGCGCTGGGTGAAGTCCGTGCCGAACAGCGAGAAATGGATGTGCGCCGGCCGCCAGGCGTTCCGGTGATTGCGCCACGGATAGGGCCCAGGCTTGATCGTCGTGAACGAGTAGCACCCGTCGTCATCAGTGAGGCAACGCCCCACACCAGTGAAATGCGGGTCCACCGGTGCCGGGTGCTGATCGTCCTTGTGGATGTACCGGCCGGCCGCGTTGGCCTGCCAGATCTCGACCAGTTGACGCCGTACCGGACGGCCGTCGCCGTCGACGATCCGGCCGCGCAGCAGGATGCGCTCGCCGATCGGTTCGCCACCGCGCTGGATCGTCAGATCGGACTCCAGCGCACCTACATCCGAGTGACCGAACACCGGCGCGACCAGCTCCGCCCCCTCGGGATCGGCACGCCGCAACTCCTTGGTCGGATGCCGCAACAAGGTGCTCCGGTACGGCGCGAAGCCGAGCCGCGGCTGGTCGTCGCCGGCCCGTCGGTCGGCGTGGAACTTCTCGATCTCTTCGCTGATGGCGTGCTGGCTGGGCAGGTCGTCGGGTTCGGCTGTCACCTGTTCAGGCTAAGAGCCACACCACCCGTCGCAGATCGTCAACTTCCACTGGCCGGAAGGTCCGCACTCTAAATGGGGTCCGGCACCCATCTATGCGGCCGCCGAGTCCGAATCCCTTTCATGCGCATCAGTTCGAGACTTGCAGCAGCCGCCGGCGGCGTTGTCGCGGCGGGTACGGCGCTGGCCGTCGGCTATCTGGTCGCGGCAGTGACCGGTGGCCCGTGGCCGGTCGACGCGGTCGGCGTGCAGGTCATCGACTGGGCGCCGGGGCCGGTGAAGGATTTCGCCGTCCGCGAGTTGGGTACGGCGGATCGCCCACTCCTCCGGGTGGGCATCTGCGCGGTGCTGGCGATCGTGGCTGCGGTCGCCGGTGTGATCGGGGTGACGCGACCGAGAACCGGCCGCCGGCAGTTGGTCGCTGTCGGCATCGCGGCGGCGCTCGGGCTGGTCGGGCTGGTGTTCGCCATCGTCAGCCGTTCGGCGGCTACGGGGGTCGCCGAACGGCTGCTACCGGCCATCGTCACCCTGATCACAGCCGTTGCAGCAATGGCCCTGGTCGTCCGCTCACCCGGCGGCCCGAAGGCCACGCAGCCGGATGGGTTCGACCGGCGCCGCTTCATGCTCACCGTGTCAGCCTTGGCTGTCGTCGGGACCGGCGCCTTCGCGACCACCCGGGTGGCGTCCTTCGGACCCGGTGAAGCGGTGCGTGCCAAGATCCGCATCCCGCGACCGACCGAGGCCGCGCGACCACTCCCGTCCGGCGTGCAGGTCGACGTACCGGGAGTGAGCCGGTTCGTCACGCCGAATCCCAAGTTCTACCGGGTCGACACGTTGCTGGAAGTGCCACGGATCGACCCGGCCGACTGGGAGTTGCGCATTCGCGGCATGGTCAACAAGGAGCTTCGGCTGTCGCTCCCGGATCTGCTGGACCGGCGGCTCATCGAGCGAGACATCACCCTGACCTGCGTGTCGAACGAGGTCGGCGGTCCGTACGTCGGCAATGCCCGCTGGATCGGCGTACCGATCGCCGATGTCCTCGCCGAAGCCGGCGTACGCGCCGGAGCGGACGCGGTGAAGTCCACCAGCATCGACGGGCTCACCATCGGCACTCCGCTGAGCGCACTCACCGACGGCCGCGACGCGATCTTCGCGGTGGCGATGAACGGCGAACCGCTGCCGTTCGAGCACGGTTTCCCGGTGCGGATGGTCGTCCCGGGTCTCTACGGCTACGTGTCGGCGACGAAGTGGATCGTCGACTTCGAGGTGACCCGGTTCCAGGACTTCAGCGCGTACTGGACCGATCGCGGCTGGGCGGTCGAGGCACCGATCAAGACAGCGTCGCGGATCGACGTACCCAAAGGGTTCGCGACCATCAAGGCCGGCCCGGCGATCGCGGCCGGCGTCGCCTGGGCCCAGCACCGCGGCATCGCCAAGGTCGAGGTCCAGGTCGACGACGGTCCCTGGCGACCCGCCGTCCTGGCCACCGAAGACACCATCGACACCTGGCGGCAATGGAGATTCCGATGGACAGCCACCCCTGGCACCCACAAACTCACCGTCCGGGCCACCGATGCCGACGGCTTTGTTCAGACCTCCCGGTCGACCCCGCCCCGCCCCGATGGCTCCAGTGGCCTGCACAACACCGTCGTCATGGTCGATTGAAAAGTCCACCCATCCGGTGGCGGTGCGGTTCCGAAGTACTCCTGTCACACCCCTTGAGAAAGAGAAACCGTCATGCGTAAGCACATCGGTATCGCCCTGTCCGCCCTGGGCCTCGTCTTCGCAGCGACCGCCTGCGGCAGCGACGACGACTCCGGCGCAGCCGGTACGGCCGCCGCCCAGACCCCGAGCACGGCGCCGTCGATGGCCGGCGCCTCCGGGCTCGTCGGTCCCGGCTGCGCCGACTACGCGAAGGCCAACCCCAGCGGCGCCGGCTCCATCGACGGCATGGCCGCCGCGCCGCTGGCCACCGCCGCCTCCGGCAACCCACTGCTGACGACCCTCGTCTCGGCGGTATCAGGCAAGCTGAACCCGAAGGTCGACCTGGTGTCCACGCTGAACGGCGGTGAGTTCACCGTCTTCGCCCCGGTCGACACGGCGTTCGCGAAGATCCCGGCGGCCACCATCAACACCTTGAAGACCGACGACGCCCTGCTGAGCAAGATCCTCACCTACCACGTGGTTCCCGGACAGCTCGACCCAGCGGCCGTTGTGGGCAAGCATGTGACTGTGGAGAAGCAGGAGGTCACCATCACCGGTTCGGGCGACAGCCTCAAGGTGAACGACGCGACAGTCATCTGCGGCGGCGTCAAGACAGCCAACGCCACCGTCTACCTGATCGACTCCGTCCTGATGCCGCCGGCTGCCTGATCATGCCCGCACCCACCCCACTGCCTTGGCCCGGCGGGTCCAGTACCCAGCCGGGCGAGGTCAGTGACGGCGATCTCCTGGTCCGGACCGCCCGCGGTGACACGGCAGCGTTCAGCACGCTGTACGACCGTGTCACGCCGTGGGTGTTCGGCCTGGTACGACGGATCTTGCGCAACCCGGCGCAGTCGGAAGAGGTGACCCAGGAGGTCATGCTCGACGTCTGGCGGACCGCGACCCGGTACGACGCCGCCCGCGGTTCGGCGCACTCGTGGATCCTTACGATCGCCCACCGCCGGGCCGTCGACCGGGTCCGCTCCGAACAGGCCGCCGCGGATCGCACCGACCTCGTCGGCGCCCGATCCACCGAGATCGACTTCGACCAGGTCTCCGACACCGTCACCACCCGGCTCGAGGTCGAGCAGGTACGCCGGTGCCTCGACACGCTGACCGATTTACAACGGGAGTCGATCGCGCTGGCCTACTACGAGGGGTACACCTACCCAGAGGTCGCCCAGCGACTCGATGCGAAACTGCCGACCGTCAAGGCGAGAATGCGCGACGGCCTGATCCGGCTCCGCGATTGCCTCGGAACCACCAAGGGGGCAACGGCATGACCGAACCCGACGTGCACACCCTCACCGGCCCCTACGTCCTCGACGCGCTGCCGGAGGACGAACGCGCACGCTTCGAGCAGCACCTCACCGAGTGCGGTTTCTGCACCAACGAGGTCGCCGAGCTCCGCGGTGCAGCGGTCAAACTCGCCACCCAGGTGGCGACCCCACCACCGCCGGCCCTCAAGGCGGACGTGATGTCCGCGATCGAGCAGATCCGCCAGCTGCCTCCGCTCGTCCCCGGCGCCACGGACGAGGTGGCCCGCCGCCGCTTCAGCCGTCGTTCCGTCCTCACGCTCGCCGCCGCGGCTCTCGGGGTCGCGGCCAGTGGCGGCATCGCGATCGACCAGTACCGCGACAAGCAGGAAGTCATCCAGGCCAACGAGCGCATGGCCGCCGTACTCGCGGAACCCGATGCCCGCACTGTCCACGGCGCGGTGAAGGGCGGTGGTCAGGCCACGGTCGTGACGTCGGCCGAAGCCGACGCCGCAGTCGTCGTACTCCGCGACCTGCCGAGACTCCCGGCCAACCGCACCTGGCAGCTCTGGATGATCGACCCGAACCGCACTGCTCACTCCGTCGGCCTGGCGTCCGGCGACCTCACCACGGTCGTCGAGGGCTCCGTGACCGGCTCGGTCGCCTTCGGTCTCACCGTCGAACCCACCGGCGGATCGCCCGAGCCAACCCTCCCGGCTGCCGCGTTGCTCCCGACGGCCTGAGTCAGCGAAGCTCGAAGCCGAGGCGGTGAAGGGCGTCGCGAAGGTGTTCGCGGCCCTTCAAGCCGCCGACGGTTCCGAAGCGGGTGGCAACTCGCTGAAACCAGCTCTCGGGCAGGCCGGCCTGGGAGTAGAAGGTGTTGAGGACCTCGTCGTACCCCTTCAGGTGGGCGGCTTGTAGCTCGTAGGTCTCGTGATGCAGCACCACCTGCTGCGGCAAGCGCGGTTTGACGGCTGTCTCGTCGAAGCGATCCGGGTGGCCGACGACGAACTGCTGATCACACTTCCGGGGACAAAGTCATCGCGATGCTCCTGTGGGCTGGCGTTGGCCGGTGCCGTGGATGCCGTGCTGGTCGATGCGGGACAACTCTTCCTCGGTCAGCGGCGGGAAATCGAGAGCGGCGACGTTGTGGTCGAGTTGTGCGGTCGAGCTCGCGCCGATCAACGCGGTGGTGATCTCGGGTTGCCGCAGTACCCACTGCAGAGCCAGCTGGGCGAGCGATTGCCCACGCTGCTTGGCGATCTCGTTGAGTGCGGCGGCCCGCTCGCGGTAATGCTCATCGAGCTGGTCGGGTTTCAGAAAGGCGCTCGCCGCAGCTCGGGCACCCGCCGGGATGGTGCCGTCGAGGTACTTGTCGGTCAGCAGTCCCTGCGCCAACGGGCTGTAGGCAACGAGTCCGAACCCGTCCTCGGCCGCCAGCTTCAGCAGTCCGCTGGTCTCCGGCGTACGGTCGAAGATGGAGTAGCGCGGCTGGTGCACGAGCAGCGGTACGCCGGCCTGCCGCAGCAACTCGGCCACCTCGTGCGCGCGCTCAGCCGGGTAGTTGGACACACCGACGTACAGCCCGCAGCACCTGCCCGAACACCTTCTCCGCGCCCCGATGCGGCGGTCCGTACCGGTTCGCGTTGTCGAAGTGGGTGATGCCCAGGTCGAACGCGTGCAGCACGATCTCGCGCTGCGTCCCGAACGGGTAGTCGGTGCCGAACTTCTGCCACAACCCCAGCGACAGCGCCGGCAGGTCGAGCCCCGAGTCACCGGCCCGCCGGTACTCGAGCCGCTCGTACCGCTCCTCCGCCGCCCGGTAAGTGCTCTCGTAGGTCATGCGACGACAGTAATGTCTACCGGTCGACTGGAGATTACGTCTCAGAGAGCGGGATCGCCCAACCCAGGACAAGGGCTTGACATGTTTGCGCAACTTGCCGCAACATTGCCGAAACCTTGGACATCCACCCGGGAGCCGATCCGTGAACCCAACCCTGACCGACGTCGCGCAGCGCGCGGGTGTCTCGCTGTCGACCGCGTCACGCGCCTTCAGCGACCCGGACCGGATCGGCCGGGACACCCTGCGCCGGATCATCACCGCCGCGGAGGAGATCGGGTACGTCGCCTCGTCCGGCCGCCGGTCGCGGTCCGCGACGCTGCCGACCCGCTCGGCCACGGTGGCGATGATCGTCCCGGACATCGGCAACCCGGTGTTCGCCAGCTTCGTCAAGGCCGCCCAGGCGCACGGGTGGAACCGGCGGCAGACCATCGTGCTGACCGACACCGACGGCAGCCCGGACCGCGAGCGCGAGATCCTCGGCGAACTGCAGGAGCGGGTCGACGGCTTCATCGTCTGCTCGCCCCGACTGCCGGCCCACGACATCGTCGAGCTGTGCGGCGACACGCCACTCGTCCTGGTCAACCGCACCTCGGACGAGACCAACAGCGTCGTCCCCGATGCGGCCGACGGCCTGCGGCAGGCCCTCGAATACCTGCGCGTCCTCGGTCACGAGCACGTCGCCTATGCCCAGGGTTCGCCGCTGTCCTGGTCGAACCAGAACCGGGTCGAAGCCCTCCAGCGACTCGCGGACGAAGCGGACATCGACCTCGAACTTCTCGGCTGGCAGGCCGAAACGATGGCCGGCGGTCAGGCCGCGGCCGCCAGCGTGGTCGCCTCCGGGGCCACCGCCGTGATCGCCCACAACGACCTGATGGCACTCGGCATCATGTCCGGAGCGGCAGCGCTCGGCGTGGAAGTCCCCACCGACCTCAGCATCGTCGGCATCGACGACACCCCGTTGGCCGAAGTGAGCCGGCCCACGCTGACGAGCATCCAGACCCCGATGTCGCGCGCCGGCGTGATGAGCGTCGACATGCTGCACCAGAACCTGACCGCCGAGGCACCGATAGCCCCACGATCGGTAACGCTGCCCACGCAGCTCGTGGTCCGCCAGAGCACCGGCCCTGTCTCCGGCTGGACTCCGGCCCGTCGCGGACGGAGCGACGCATGAGAGTCGTCATCACCGACCCGAACCTCCGGCCGCTCAGCGATGAGCTCGAGTCACTGCTGCCCGTAGGCACCGAGACAGTCTGGGCAACAACATCGGATGCAGTTCTCGAGGCCCTCGTTGACGCCGATGTCCTCGTCGGTCCGGCGTTCACCCAGGAGATGGCGGAGATCGCGCCGGGCATCCGGCTCGTCCAGGTCGCGGGCGCCGGCACGGACCGTATCGACGCGAAAGCCCTCGATGGCATCATCCTCGCGAACACCTACAACCACGAGAACTCGATCGCCGAGTACATCGTCTGGGCCCTGATCGCGCTCCGCCGCCAGCTTCCGCAGGCCGACGCCGCCCTCCGCCAGGGCCGCTGGCTCTCCCCGGTGTACGACGCCGCCCTCCCCCAACCGCATTCGCTGGCAAGTGCATCGATCGGCTTCGTCGGTCTCGGCCACATCGGCCGCGCAGCCTGGCGCGTCCTGCGTGCCTTCGGCGCTGAAGGCCAAGCGGTGACAGGATCAGGCCGAGCCGACGCCGACGGCCTCAACTGGGCCGGAGACACCTCCCAACTCTCCCGCCTGCTGAACGAATCCGACGCTGTCGTCGTCTCCGCCCCACTGACCGACGCCACCCGCGGCATCGTCGGCGCCGCCGAACTCAAGACGCTCGGCCGCGACGGCGTACTGGTCAACGTGGCCCGCGGTCCGCTCGTCCAGGAACAGGCCCTGTACGACGCTCTGCGCGACAGGACCATCCGCGGCGCCGCCCTCGACGTCTGGTACTCCTACCCAAGCCCCGACGGCCAGGGCAAGCCCGCCACCGCACCCTTCGGCGAGCTCGACAACGTCCTGCTGACTCCGCACGTGTCCGGGATCACCCGGCAGACCTTCCTCGGCCGTGTCCAGGACATCGCGGCCAACATCACTGCTCTTGCCCAGGGCAACGAACTGCGCAACGTCGTACAACTCTGAAGGTTCTCTTATGACCGATCGCATCATCGGGGCCGAGGTCATCGTCACCAGCCCCGGCCGCAACTACGTCACCCTCAAACTCCAGACCGCCGACGGCCTCGTCGGGTACGGCGACGCCACCGTCAACGGCCGTGAGCTCGCCGTCGCGTCCTACCTGCGCGACCACATCAACCCGTTGCTGGTCGGCATCGACCCGGCTCAGATCGAGGACACCTGGCAGTACCTGTACCGCGGGGCGTACTGGCGCCGCGGGCCGATCACGATGGCTGCCATCAGCGCCGTCGACCTCGCCGTGTGGGACATCAAGGGCAAGGCTGCCGGCATGCCCGTGTACCAGTTGCTCGGCGGTGCAGTACGCGACCGAATTCTCGCCTACACCCACGCATCGGCCTGGGAGCTCCCCGAGCTGCTCGACACCGTGGATGCCCGCCGCCAGGACGGATTCCGGGCAGTCCGGGCGCAATCCGGCGTACCAGGTCTGGAGACCGTGTACGGCGTTCATCGCGACGCCCATGACTACGAGCCGGCCAGCCGCGGCACGGCTCCGGTCGTCGAATCATGGGACACCGACGCGTATCTGCGTCACGCCCCGTCCGTGCTGACCGCGGTCCGCGAGCACGTCGGTCCTGAGCTGGCGCTGTTGCACGATGCTCATCACCGGCTCACCCCGCAGCAGGCAGCACGGCTCGGGAAGGAACTCGAGCCGGCGGACCTCTTCTGGCTCGAGGACGTCACGCCGGCGGAGAACCAGGATGCCTTGCGCCTCGTCCGTCAGCACACGACCACACCGCTGGCGATCGGCGAGGTCTTCAACACCATCTACGACTGCAAGGATCTGATCACCGAGCAGTTGATCGACTTCATCCGGGTCGCGGCCGCGCACGCGGGCGGCATCAGCCACCTGCGCAAGATCTTCGCGCTGGCCGATGTGTACCAGGTCCGGGCGGCACCGCACGGGCCGTCCGACGTCTCGCCGGTCTCCTTCGGTGCGAGCGTCCACCTCGGTCTGTCGACGCACAACTTCGCCATCCAGGAGTACATGGGCTACGACCCACTGGCCCACGAGGTGTTTCCGCACTCCTGGTCCTTCAGCGACGGCTACCTCCACCCGGGCGAAGCACCGGGCCTGGGCGTCGAGGTCGACGAGCAACTGGCCGCCAAGTTCCCCTACGAGCCCGCCTACCTGCCCGTTGCGCGCACTCTCGACGGCGCCATGACCGACTGGTGATCGACTTGCCTCCGACCCTGAGCCGCCGTTCCGTTCCGCGGCACCTGCTCACCCTCGACCACAAGCCGTCCACCACCGGCATCGTCCATCTGGGACTCGGCAACTTCCACCGCGCGCACCAAGCGGTCTACACGGCCCGAGCCGGCGACTGGGGAATCCTCGGCGTTGCCAGCCGGTCGGCATCGGTTGCTGATGCTCTGAATGATCAGGACGGTCTCTACTCCGTACTGGAACTATCACCCGACGGTTCGTCCATCAGCGTTCCCGGCGTCCACACCGGCGCCATCGTCGCCGCCCACGATCCCGCGGCCGTCGTCGCCGCGATCGCAGCCGAGGACACCCGCATCGTGTCCCTGACGGTGACCGAGCACGGGTACTGCATGGACCCGAGCAGCCACCGACTCGCCCTCAACCACCCGGGCATCGTTGGCGACCTTGAAAGCAGCACGCCTGTCACCGTCATCGGCCAGATCGCCCGCGCGCTCGAACACCGGGCCACCACGCATCGCCGCCCGATCACCGTGCTCAGCTGCGACAACATGCAGTCGAACGGGACACAGACCCGCGGCCTGATCCTGGAGTTTCTCCAGGCGGCGAACAGCCGGGCCGTCGACTGGGTCGCCGAGCACGTCACCTTCCCGAACTCGATGGTCGACCGGATCGTGCCAGCGACCACGGAGGCCTACCGCGCGACGGCGTACGAGCTTCTTGGCATCGACGACCGCAGCCCGGTCCCGGCCGAGCCGTTCACGATGTGGGTGATGGAGGACCGCTTCGCCGCCGGGCGTCCGGCGTGGGAGCGGGCCGGTGCGGTCTTCTCCGACGAGGTCGAGGCGTACGAACTGATCAAGCTGCGGCTGCTCAACGGCACCCACTCGCTGATCGCCTACCTCGGTGCACTGGACGGTCGCGCGACCATTCCCGAGTCGCGTGCCCAGGACTTCATCGAGTACGCCGCACGCGCCGTACTCGAGGACGAATACCTGCCCAGCATCGCCCTGCCGCACGGCTTCGACGTCGAGGCGTACGTCGAATCACTCTTCCAGCGGTGGTCGAACGGCGCCCTCGGCCATCGGACTCAGCAAGTCGGCACCGATGGGTCCGTCAAGCTCCCACAACGTGTTCCACAGCCGGCGCTCCGGCTGCTGGACCAAGGCGTCATGCCCGAACACCTCGCCCTGACGATCGCCGCCTGGCTGTGCTGCGTCGTACCGCTGCCAGGCTTCGATCCCGGCCCGCACGCCCACGCGATGGTCGACCCCGCCCGCTCGCGGCTCGGCGAACTCGCCGCAACAGCCGGGTCACGCGTGGACCTCGTCCGGAAAGCGTGCGCCGAGGTCTTCCCCACTGAGCTTGCTGAGAGCAACGAATTCGTCCAGCGCATCGCCGAGTACGTCGCCGTCATCTGCACCGACGGCGTCCGAGCCGCCGCCCGCAAGGCCGCACGCTCCCGCACCCCTCACCAGCCGCAGGCATCGCCCGCGGCCTGACGTATCCCAGAGGATCCGCCATGGAATCAGTCACCACAGCCCCCACGACGGTTCAGCAGGAACCACCCCGCCAGGAGGTCCGCCGGGCCGCCCTCGCCGGTCTCATCGGCACTGCCCTCGAACAGTACGACTTCGTCATCTACGGCACTGCGTCGGCATTGGTCTTCAGCCACTTGTTCTTCCCGAACATCTCGCCGACGGCCGGTCTACTGGCCAGCTTCAGCGCGTACGCGGTCGGCTTCTGTGCCCGCCCGCTCGGCGGCTTCTTCTTCTCGCGGTACGGCGATCGCCTCGGGCGCAAGTGGATCCTGGTGGCCACGTTGACCCTGATGGGCATTTCGACCATGGCGATCGGCGTCCTGCCGACGTACGAGACCGTGGGTGTCTGGGCGCCGATCCTGCTGGTGCTCAGCCGGTTCCTGCAGGGCTTCGGCGCGGGTGCCGAGCAGTCCGGCGGCGCCACACTGCTGACCGAGACCGCGGCGGTGGGTCGTCGCGGCCGACTGGCTGCCCTGATCATGACCGGCGCGGCGGCGGGGACCGCCCTCGGCGCCGGGGCGTGGGCGCTCGTCCAGCTCCTGCCTGAGGAACAACTGATGTCCTGGGGTTGGCGGCTGGTCTTCCTGAGCAGCGCGTTCGTCACGGTGGCGGCGTACATCCTGCGGCGGAAGCTGAAGGAGACCCCCGTCTTCACCGAGATCAAGGCCGAGCGGGTGGCCGCTGCGGCGCCGGTGCGGGAGGTGTTCCGCAACGGGAAGAAGGCGGTCGCGCTGGTCACCCTGATGACGGTCGGGCTGAGCGTGCAGTCGTACACGTACCAGGTGTTCATGGCCTCCTACCTCAAGGGCACGGTGAAGATCGACGCCCAGACCGTGCCGGAGATCCTCCTGGTCGGCGCGCTCTTCGGTGGTCTCGGCGCGATTGTGCTCGGGTACCTGTCCGACCTGTTCGGCCGGCGGACCGTGTTCCTCGCCATCGCCGGATTGCTGCTGGTGCTGCCGTTCCCGACCTTCGTTGCCCTGAGCACCGGAAATCTCACCGTCATCTATCTGGCCATGATCATCGGCTTCGTCTTCGCCTGCCAGGGCGGGGTGGCGGTGACGATGAGCTACTTCCCGGAGATGTTCGGCAGCCGCTACCGGTACGCCGGTGTCACCCTCGGCCGTGAGTTCGCCGCCGTCCTCGGCGGCGGTTTCGCCCCGCTCATCGCGGTCGCACTGCTGGGCGCCTTCGACTCGTGGGTACCGGTCGCGATCTACATGACGGTCGCGATGGCGGTGACGTTCGGCGCCGCGCTGAAGGCACCGGAGACCCGGGACCGGGACCTGCTCGCACCGGAGAACGCGACCGACCGCACACTGGCACCAACCGCCGCCTGACCCGTTCCACCGCAGAGGAGAGCCCATGAGGGCCATCGTCATCCAGGGCAAGCTCGAGCTCGTCGAGACCGAGCTCCCCACTCCTGCCCCGGAGCCGGACCAGGTGCGCCTCCGGATGGCGTACGGCGGCATCTGCGGCTCCGACCTGCACTACTACAACGAGGGCGCGAACGGTGAGTTCGTCGTCCGCGAACCGCTCGTTCCCGGGCACGAGCTCTCCGGTACGGTCGACCTCGACCCGTCCGGTCAGCTCGCGCCCGGGACACCGGTGACCATCCACCCCGCCACTTTCGGCACATCCGAGCCGGGCATCGAGGACCGCCCGCACCTCTGGCCCAACGGCGCCTACCTCGGCAGTGCCTCCACCTGGCCGCACACCCAGGGCGGGATGAGCGAGTTCCTGGTTGTGCGCAAGAACATGCTCCGGGTCCTGCCCGCCACCCTGCCGCTCCGCCGCGCAGCCCTCGCCGAGCCCCTCGCCGTCGGGTTGCACGGCATCGCCATCGCCGGCGGGGTCAAGGACAAGCGGGTGCTGGTGTCCGGCTCCGGCGCCATCGGCCTGCTGACCGCCGCGGGCGCATTGGCCCTCGGTGCCACCGAAGTCGTGTCGACCGATGTCCTCCCGGGACCGCTTCGGCGAGCCCGGGAGCTCGGCGTCCATGACACGGTCCAGATCGGCACACAAGACGTCCCGTCCGCGCATTTCGACGTTGTACTGGAGTGCACCGGCGTCCCGGCCGCCATCACCGGAGCGCTCGACGCCGCCCGGCGCGCAGGTGTCGTCGTACTCGTGGGCATCCCTCTCAACGAGGCCCGCCCGGTGAACCTCTCGCCACTCGTCTCCCGGGAACTCCAGCTCCGCGGCACGATGCGCTTCAACGACGAGATCGACCACGCGGTCGAGCTGCTGGACACCAACCCGCTGCTCGAGCAGGTCATCACCCACGAGTTCCCCGCGGACCAGGCCGTCGAGGCCTTCGCCGTCGCCAAGGACTCCGACGCCTCCGGCAAGGTCCTCGTCTCACTCTGGTAGCTCGGTCTCCAGCGGCAAAACTCATCGCGGCGATGAGTTTTGCCCGTGCTCGCGGTCTGTACAGATGACAGCGAGTTTCTGGAGGGTGTGTGCGTACGACGAGTGAGCAGCGGTGGGTGTTGGGACTGGCCTCGCTGGGGTCGGTCATGGTGGCGCTGGACGTTCTGGTGGTGGCGGCCGCGCTCACCACGATCCGGGCCGATCTCGGAGCGTCGGCCGAGCAACTGGAGTGGACGGTCAACGCCTACGGGCTGAGTTTCGCGATGTTGCTGATGACCGCGGCCGCGATCGGTGACCGCTGGGGCCGGCGGCGTACCTATGTCAGTGGGTTGGTGTTGTTCTCGGTCGCGTCGGTGGCGTGCGCGCTGGCGACGTCGCTGCCGTGGTTGATCGCGGCCCGGGCCGTGCAGGGAGTCGGCGCGGCGATGGTGATGCCGCTGGCGATGGCCCTGCTGGGCGCCGCCTTCCCTGCGGAGCGGCGCGGCTGGGCGATCGGCGTGTTCAGCGGCCTGACCGGGCTCGCGGTGCTGGGCGGTCCGGTGATCGGCGGCGCGGTGACCGAAGGACTGGCCTGGCAGTGGATCTTCTGGATCAACATCCCGGTCGGCGCGATCGCGATTCCGCTGGTCCTGCGGAAGATCCCCGAGAGCACCGGCCCGGCCCGGCGGCTCGACCTGATCGGTGCCGTACTGATCAGCTTGGCGGTCCTCGGCCTGGTCTGGGGTGTGGTCCGCGGTGAGAGCGCCGGCTGGACGAGCACGGAGGTCCTCGGCTCGTTCGCGATCGGTGGTGTCTTCCTCGCCGCGTTCGGAGTCTGGGAAGGGCGGACGACCGACCCGATGGTGCCGCTCAGCTTCTTCCGCAACCGGACGTTCAGCGCGGCGAACGCGTCTGGGTTCTTCCTCAGCGCCGCGCTGTTCAGCGCCGTGTTCTTCCTGTCCCAGTACATGCAGGTCGTCCTGGGCTCGGCTCCGTTCAAGGCGGGCCTGCAACTCCTCCCCTGGACAGCCACCCTGTTCATCGTCGCCCCCTTCGCGGGGCGGCTGGTCGACCGGTTCGGCGAGCGCCCGCCGGTCGTGGTCGGCATGGCTCTGCAAACCATCGGCATGTTCTGGATCGGTGAGCTCAGCAAGGGTTCCGTCCAGTACTACGAACTCGTCGCACCGCTCGTGGTCACGGGCTGCGGCATCTCCCTGGCGCTGCCGGCCACGCAGAGCGCGAGCGTCGGTGCGTTGCCGCGGGAGGCAGTGGGAATCGCCTCGGGCATCTACAGCATGACCCGCCAGCTCGGTGGAGCCGCCGGTGTCGCCGTACTCGGGACTGTCTTCGTCTCCGCCGGTGGGTACGGGGGCGATGGTTTCACCCGGGCGCTTGCGGGTTGCGGCGTACTGTCGTTACTCGGTGCGCTGGCGGGCCTCGGCATCACGGCACGACGCCGTACCAGCGGACTAGTCGTCCCCACGGCCATGGAGGAGGTGCGATGAACCTGGAGGAGGAGTTCGCGCAGCATCGGGCCGGGCTGGTCGCTCACTGCTACCGGATGCTGGGGTCGCTGCACGACGCCGAGGACGCGGTACAGGACACGTACCTGCGGGCCTGGCGCGGACAGGCGGGCTTCGAGCAGCGCTCATCGATCAAGACCTGGCTGTACCGGATCGCCACGAACGTGTGCCTGACGTTCCTGCAACACAGCAGTCGCCGGGTGGTCCCGTCCGCGCTCGGTGCCCCCGGCAACGATCCGGACGACCTCCATCCGCAGGCGCTCGAGGTGACCTGGCTGGAACCTTTCCCGGACCACTTGCTCGGCACCGACCCCGCCACTGTCGTCGGCGACCGGCAGAGCCTGCGCCTGGCGGTGGTCGCCGCGATGCAGCACCTCCCGCCGCGGCAGCGCGCCGTACTGATCCTGCGTGAGGTGCTGACCTGGCCGGCCGCTGAGGTCGCCACTCTGCTCGACACCACAACAGCCGCCGTCAACAGTTCGCTGCAGCGCGCCCGTGCCGAGCTGGCGCGGCTACGACCGGCCGAAGAGGACCTCAGCGAGCCGGACGAGCCGGTACGACGGCACCTCCTGGATCAATTCTCGACGGCCTTCGAGAGCAAGGATCTCGCCGCCCTGGAAGGACTGCTGACCGCGGACACCCGGTGGGAGATGCCACCGATCCCGACCTGGTTCAGCGGACGGGCCGACGTACTGCGACTGCTGGACGCCAAGCTCGGCCCTGGCCCGGATCGACGGGTCCTGGTCGAGACGTCGGCCAACGGACAGCCTGCGTTCGCCTTGTACAACCGTGGCAAGGACGAGCAGTACCACGCCCATTCGATCAAGGTCCTGACCTTGACCAAGGCCGGCATCGCAGCCGTTCTGGCCTTCCACCAACCAGCACTCTTCCCGGCTTTCGGACTACCGATCAGCCGTCGATCCAAGGAGACACCATGACACTGGCAGCCACCCTCCGAGCTCTACACGTTCCCGGCACACCCGTGGTCATCCCCAACGCGTGGGACGCCGCCTCGGCGCGGATGGTCGAAGAAGCAGGCTTTCCGGCCGTCGCGACCAGCAGCTTCGGCACCGCCACGATCCTCGGGTACGGCGACGGCGAACAGGCACCGGTCGACGAGGTACTGGCCGCGGCCACGCGGATCGCACGCTCGGTGTCCGTGCCGGTCACCATCGACTTCGAACGCGGCTTCCGGCTTCCTCCCGCCGAGCTGGTCGAGCGCTTCACCGCGACCGGCGCCGTCGGTCTCAATCTCGAGGATTCGGAGCCGTCGACCGGCGCCATGGTCGATCCGTCCGAACAGGCGGATTTCCTGGCCGCGGTCCGGGCCGCCGCGGGCTCCGACCTGGTGATCAACGCCCGGATCGACACCTTCATCCGCCGCGCCGGCACACCCGAGGAACAGCTCCGGGCCGCGATCGACCGGGCCGCTCATTACCTCGCGGCCGGTGCGGACTGCGTCTATCCCATCGGCACCAGCGATCCCGACGTCATCCAGACCCTGGTAAAGGAGATCCCCGGCCCGGTGAACGTCGGTTTCGGCCCGGGCGATCGCTCCCTCAGCGAGCTCACCGACCTCGGCGTCGCCCGCATCACCTTCGGCCCCATGCTCCAGCGCCACACCTACACCAAGCTTGCCGGAGGCATCCTCCCGGCGATCAGGTCCGGCGAGAACCCCTTCACAGTCTGACCCCCGAATTCCTTCAATCTCAACACAAAGTTGTGCATGAACGGGTGGACAACACCGGCGCGGAACCCTTGTGTGGGGACAGGGAGATCGGGTACTAACGGATAGGTAGTCCAAGCAACCATCGAAAGAACGGGGAAAGACGATGGGCATGTTCGACAACCTGCGCGACAAGGCGACCGACGCCGTCGACGAGCACGGCGACAAGGTGAGCGAGGGCGTGGACAAGGCCGGTGAGTTCGCGAACGAGAAGACCGGCGGCGAGCACGGCGACAAGATCGACCAGGGCACCGACTTCGCCAAGGACCGGCTGGACGGACTCGACGGCCAGGACGACGACATTCAGTAGTCGACCTTCGAGCTGACGACGCCGAGCGGCCGCAGGCGGTCACGCCCGCGGCCGCTCGCTCGTTTCACCCCGGCACGTTCCATTTCTGCGGATCAAGACCGTTGCAGTCGTAGATCTGCAGGTCGGTCCCGTCTGCCGTGGCGCCGCCGGGGCTGTCCAGGCAGCGCCCCGATTGAGGCTTCAGCAACGACCCGTTGGCCTGTGGCTGCCAGATCCGCCGGCGGGTCCGCAGTCCCACAGCTGGACCATGGTGAAGTTCGCCGTACCGTTGCCGACGATGTCCAGACACTTGCCGAACGACTGGATCCTGCCGTCGGCCATCCTCGTCCACTGCTGACCTGGTACGCCGCTACACGTCCACAACTGCACGAGATTCCCGTTCACCGCTGTGTTGGTGTCCACGTCGACGCACTTCCCGGCCGCGCGCAGCCAGCACCCTGGACAGTCGACGGATGGACATGAAACCTCCTCTGATAGGCGGATCGAGCGAAGGTCCCCGTGAACTCAGGCGATGTCGACAAAACTCCTCGCGACGACAGCACCGTCGGAGTCGGTGACCCACAACTGCAACCGACCCGGTGTCGCCACGACCTCGATCGGGTCGGTGACGACGAAAGGTTTGGCATCGACGGGCGCGGATCCCGTTGCCCAGTGCAACGTGCCGAGCAACGGATCCCGGCCGTGATGCGAGACCCGAACCGGCACAGTCCCCGAGCCGGTCACGACCAGATCGCGCCCGGGCGCCTCCGGCGTCAGGTCGATGACGAGCGTGGTCTCGGCGTGGACGTCGGACTGCCGCGTGCCACCGAGATCCTTGGTACGCCGGTCGTAGGTGTAGATCCCGACGGTCTCGTGCTCGATGTCGTACAGCTCGGTGAAGATGTAGCCCGCGTTCCGCGCGTGCCGGCGTAACTCCTGTGTCTGCCAGCGCAGATGCCACCCGCGCTCCACACTGGTCGACCCACCGCCGTACTCACCGTTGAGCTGGATCAGTTCCGAACCGTCGAATCCAGGAGCCGCGATCGCCTTGTCCACCACGAAGTCCGGCCCGAGCCGCACCGGGAAACTCCCGTCGTCGGTGTTCACCAATCGATCGACAGCCGCGGCCCACGACGCGACGTTGTCGTCGTAGTAGTGCCAGTCGACCAGGTCGGTCTCGACGTGCGCCCAGCCCGAGTTGTCCACGACCGGTCGCGTCGGGTCCGAGTCACGGATGATCCGGTAGGCACGCCGTACGGCGTCCTGTTTCGCCGGATCACCGGGGACGTCCCAGTCGAGTCCCCACTCCTCGTTGTACGCACCCCAGATCACGATGCACGGATGGTTGCCGTCGCGTACGACCATCCCGGCCGTCACCTCTTCGAACGCAGCAACGGCTTCAGGACTGAAGCGCCCGGTGGACGGCGGCTCGGCCCACACCAGCATGCCGAGCTTGTCGGCCCAGTACAGCCAGCGCGGGTCCTCGAGCTTCAGATGCTTCCGGACCACGTTGAACCCAGCCTCGCGTGCCAGCACGATGTCCCGCTTCAACGCATCATCGGTCGGCGCAGTGTGACCGCCCGTCGGCCAGAAGCCCTGGTCCAGCACACCACGCACATACGTCGGTACGCCGTTCAGCAGCAGGTTGTTGCCCTGCCACTCGATCCGGCGCAATCCGGTGTATCCACGCACCGTGTCCTCGCCGGCGGTGACCACGACGTCGTACAGGTGAGGATCCTGGGGGGTCCACAGCCGCGGCTCCGGTATCGGCAGTGTGACCGGACCCGTCAGCTGGTCATACTCGCGCACGACGACGCCCGGGATCTCGATCCTGACCGGCGAAGGGCCAACGAGCGACACCTCGATACCGTCGAGCTCGGGCGTGGGCCGGAGCGACAGTTGGGAGATGGACGCCGCCGGGCGCGGCTCGAGCCACACGGTCTGCCAGATCCCGCTGGACGGGGTGAACGCGCAGCCGTCGTAGTCATCGGCCGGCATACTCCGCTGCTTGCCGTGCGGGATGAACCGCTTGTCCACCGGCGCATGCACACGGACCACGAGCGTCCCGGTGCCATCGGAGTCGAGCAGATCGGTGATGTCGGCCTCGAACGGCAGATAGCCACCTTCATGCTCGACCGCCAACGCGCCGTTGACCCAGACACTCGCCTGATGATGTACGGCGCCGAAGTGCAGAACCGTCCGCTGCCCAGCCCACTCCGCCGGCCGCTCGATCCCCCGGCGATACCAGGCGATCGGGAGCCAATGCGTGAGCACACCCGAGCCGGGGTGCTCCCACGGGAACGGGACGACGATGGTCGATGGAGTGGTGTCGGACGGCCAGTGGTCAGGCCGCTGCCAGCGGCACCGCGACCCAGATCGTCCGGGTCCCGAGCGAAGTCCCACTCCCCGTTCAGGTTCAGCCACCGGTCCGAGCGGTCGAAGTGTGGGCGGGGGTATTCGGGACGTGGTGTGTTCACGATGGATTCTCCAAGTAGGGTGCGTCAGCCTTTGAGGCTGCCGGCCATGACGCCCTTGATCAGGTGACGTTGCAGGACGATGAAGACGATGAGCACCGGGATCGCGGCGATGGTGCTGGCGGCGAGCAGTTGGCCCCAGACGCTGGTCCAGTCGGCGCCGAGCTGACCCGAGCGGATGTTCTGCGCCAGGGCGGACAGCATCACCTGCAGGGTCTGGTGCTGCTCGTCGTTCACCGCCACGACCGGCCAGACGAAGTCGTTGTAGATGTTGATGAAGGTCAGTACGCCGAGGGCCGCCAGACCCGGCCGGATCACCGGCAGCACGATGCTCGCGAAGATCCGCAGCTCACCGGCTCCGTCGACCCGGGCGGCGTCGAGCAGTTCGTCCGGGATGGACATGATCACCTGACGCATCCAGAACACCCCGAAGGCGTCGATCGCGCCGGGCAGGATGAGCGCCTGGAACGTGCTGACCCAGCCGAGCTGACTCATCTCCAGCAACAGCGGGATCAGCAGCACCAGGGTCGGCAGCATCAGCGTGGCCAGCACGGTGCCGAACAGCAGCCGCTTGCCCGGAAAGTCGTACTTCGCGAACGCGAACCCGGCCATCGGACAGAAGATCATCGTCAGCGCGCCCTTGAGCAGGACGACGATCGCGGTGTTCCGGAAGCCGGTCTCGATCGGGATCGTGTCCAGCATCGCCCGGAAGTTGTGCAGCGTCAGCTGACCCGGATCGAAGCTGAACGGCCGGGCGATGATATCCCCGCCAGGTTTCAGCGACGAGACCATCATCCACAGCAGCGGCGCCAGGCTGATGAGACCAGCCACGGTCAGGAGGCCATAGCGGCCGATCACACCGAGCTTCATCGGTCCTCCCTCGAACGCAGTAGCCGGATGGAGGCGAGCGACAGGGCGAGCACCATCACCACGAGCAGCATCGAGTTCGCGGCACCGAGTCCGAGGTCGGAGTTGGTGATGTGCTTGTAGAGATAGAGCCCCGCGGTCCGGGTGCCGTTGAACGGTCCGCCGCCGGTCACGACGTACGGCTCGGCGAACAACTGGAAGACGGTCAGCGTCCCGATCACCACGACGAAGCTCAACGTCCGGGTCACCAACGGAACCGTGATCGACCAGAACTGATGCCACGCGTTGGCTCCGTCGATCCGAGCCGCCTCGTAGACATCCGCTGGGATTGTCGACAATCCTGCCATCAACAAGATGACGGCGTACCCCGTCGTTCGCCACAGCACCAACAGCGCGATGGTCACCTTCGCCCACACCGACGTGGTCAACCATCCGATCGCAGGCAATCCCAGCGAGGTCAGACCGTGGTTGACCGCGCCGAAATCCTTGTCGAACAAGATGATCCAGACCTGCGCCATCGCCACCAGCGGCGTCACGAACGGCGCGATCAGCGCGGCACTGAACAACCCACGAAACCTTGCCTTGCGCAACGCAACCGCAATCGTCAACGCCAGCAGAACCTGCGCAGGTACGACGAGCAGCCACAGTGCACCCGACGTCGCCATCGACTGCCAGAAGTCCGGACTGGCCAACAGGAACCGGTAGTTCGCGAACCCGATGAACTCCAGCACCCCGGCGCCATGCCAGTTGGTGAAACTCAGCTGGAGTGCGAAGAAGATCGGATAGGCACTGAACGCCGCGAAGACCAGGACGAACGGTGCGACGAACAGGTAGGGTGCGGCTTTGACCCGACGGCGGCGTCGTACTGGACGCGCCTCCCGCCGGGTGCCGGCCGCTTCGGTGACGGTCACCATCAACTAGGCCCCATCAGGTTCTTCTGGATCTGGGTCGCCGACGTCTTGAGCACCTCGTCCGGGCTCATCTGTCCGGCGAGCAACTTCTGCACGTTGACGCCGAAGTAGTCGACCGCCTTGCCCCACCAGGTCGGGATCGTGTAGCCACCCGGGACCTGCTGACCGGCCTCGACCGCCACCTTCCACAGGTCCTGACCGCCGAGCGCGTCGATCGGCTTGAACAGCGGAGTGTCCGGATCGAGCGCCGGCAGGTACGACGGGATCGACGTGTTCAACCCACCCGGGTACACGTCGTTCGGCCCGTAGACCGCGGTGTACCCCTCCTTGCTGAAGACGAGGTGCTCGTACAGCCGCCAGGCCAGCTCCGGGTTCTTCGACTTGGCCGGGATGACGAACGACGAGCCGCCCATCACACCCGCCCGCGGACCACCGGCCTGCCAGGCGGGCAGGGCCATCGCCCGCCACTTGCCCTTGCTTGCCTTCAGCAACTGCTGCGGCGCGAACACGAACCACTGCGCCCACGGAACGAACACCTGGGTGCCGTTGTCCTGGGTCTGCAGGTCGGTCGGCTGGGTGTACTTCGCCAGCGTCCCCAGCCCTTCGGAGCGGACCGCGTCCAGCCAGGTGAGCGTTGTGCGGTAGGGGTCGGAGTCGATCGTGAGCTTGCCCTGGGCATCGACCATCGCGCCGCCCTGCTGGTTGGCGAACATGTCGACCCACAACTGGGCCAGGAACTGGTCGTTCTCCAGATGGATCGGCCTGGCCTTCGGGAACTTGTCCCGGACCGTCCTGGCCGCGCCGAGCAGGGCGTCGTACGTGGTCAGACTCGCCGGATCGACGCCGGCCTGGGTGACGATGTCCTCGCGGTAGAACAGCAGGCCGGGTCGAGGTCCCACGGCACCGCGACGACCTTGCCGTCGACGGTGACCACACCGAGCTTGTACGGCGCGATGTCCGGCTTGTACTGGTCGATCAGCTGACTGAGGTCGTGCAGGTGCGGTGCGACGCCGGTGAGCAGCGCGTCGTCGTAGAAGGCACCGTCGGGGACACCGGCACCGCTGATCAGCGTGGCCGGGAGCTTGGCGTTGATGTCGACGGCGAGGTGGTTGACCTTCACCTGCGGGTACTTCGCGGTGAACGTCGCGATCGCCTTGTCGAACACCTTGAACAGGTCGCCGGTGCGGTCCCAGATGGTGATCTCACCGGACGGCGGCGTGGTCGCGCTGCTGGTGGGCAGCGGACTGCTGCCGGTGGTGTTACCCGGAGCGCAGGCGCCGAGGCCGCCGGCCACCAGGGCGGCACCAGCACCCCGGAGCACTGTACGCCGGGAAACCGGGACTGAAAGGGAATGGGTCATGTCGCGTCCTCATGACTTTGCTGGGGCTTGCAACGTTGCAAACGATGCTGGGAACGCTAAACTTGCAACGTTGCAAGTGTCAAGACTTCGTCGACCGGGAAGAGGTACCCAGTGCCCGCCACACTGCGTGAAGTCGCCGAGCGAGCCGGCGTCTCGGTCCGGACCGTGTCGAACGTCGTCAACGACTTCCCTCAGGTCGCGCCGGACACCCGGGCAAAGGTGCAGCGAGCGCTCGACGAGCTCGGGTACCAGCCGAACGCGGTCGCCCGGACGCTGCGGCGCGGGCGATCCGGGCTGATCGCACTGGTCCTGCCTGAGCTCGACGTACCGTATTTCGCCGAGCTGACCCGGGCGGTCATCGAGCAGGCGGCGGCTGCCGGCTACACGGTGGTCGTGGACCAGACCGACGGCGACCCGGTCCGCGAGCGGGAGCTGGTGATGCGCGGCAGCCGGGCGGCCATGTTCGACGGGCTGATCTTCAACCCGCTCGCGCTGGGCGACGCCGATCTGCGTGACCGACCGTCGTCCACGCCAGTGGTGCTGCTGGGTGAGCGCGTGGTCCAGGGCGGGCTCGACCACATCATGGTCGACAACGTCGGAGCCGCGGAGCTCGCCACCCGGCACCTGATCGCGCTCGGCCGGCAGCGGATCGCCGCGATCGGCGACCAGTCCGACGAGAGTCGCCAGACCGGCCGGCTGCGAACCCAGGGGTACCAGAATGCTCTGCGTGCAGCCGGCGTGGAGGTCGTCCCGGAGCTGATCCGCCCCACCGAGTTCTTCCACCGCGCCGACGGCGCCGCCGCGATGGCCGACCTGCTGGCGTTGCCCGATCCCCCGGACGCCGTCTTCTGCTACAACGACCTGCTCGCGTTGGGCGCCCTGCGCACAATCCTCAGCCGCGGCCTCCGCGTGCCCGAGGACATCGCCCTCGTCGGCTTCGACGACATCGAGGACGGTCGCTACAGCACCCCCAGCCTCACCACCATCCGGCCGGACAAGACCCAGATCGCCAAGCATGCCGTCCAGCTCCTGCTCAACCGGCTCGACGGCGACCAGTCCGCACCGGCCGAAGTCCCGGCCGACTACGACCTGGTGGTCCGCGAGAGTACGACGGGAATCTCGACGTACTGAGCGTCGAAACTATCGGAATTCCGCGCCGCTCTTCACAGCGATCTCGTGACGCTATACCGCGAGCTTTCCTCGCCGACGTGCTTCGTCTACGGGCCGGCCACACCGCAGCACAAGGATGCCGCAGGCAAGCGAAAGCTCGCGGACGGGATCGGCTACCTGAGCCTCAACCCGGGCGCCAAGAAGGACCTGGAGCGCGACTACGGCTTTGCCCTGAACGCGCTGCAGGACGGGCTGACGACGGAGCTGGAACGCTCGATGCAGTCGGACGAGGAAGTGGCGTTCCAGAAGGCCACTCTGGCCACCCGCAAGCCGGCGCCCGAGAGTCCACCCGCTCGGCTCTCGGACGCCGAACGCGAACAGGTCACGCTGCTCACGACCCCACTCAAGGACACCGTCGACCGCCGTACGCTCGAATTCATCCTCGGCCGCAAGCCACTCACCGAGTGGGACGCTTTCCAGCAGGAGCTGGAAGCCAAGGGCTCCAAGCGCTACCTAGAGCTCGTCAATACCGCCCGCCAGCGGTACAAAGACAAACACGGCTGAGAAGCCCGACCCTCCCTTCCCTCGGAGCGGGGAGCGAGCGGAACGCCATCAGGCGAGGTCGTTGCTGAAGTCGGCTGTGTTCCAGTGGGTCGGCTTCATGACATAGACGAGGTCGGTGTCCGCGGCACCTGCCTCCTCCCAACCCTTCGCGTAGGCCCGGCCGCCTTCCTCGCCGAGGTAGCGGACAGCCAGCGGGAGCAGGTCCTTCTCGGTGTCGGGACGCCGTACCTCGGTCAGCGGGCCCTCGACGGTCACATAGCGGTACGGGAGCGCCTCGGACTGGACGACGAGGACGAAACGCTGGGCAGCCTCGAGCGCCACACCTTTGCGCGACTTCGCGTTCATCATGATCGTGACGATGCCGGTCTCGGGGCTGTAGTCGTACCACACGGGCGCACTGATCGGTGCCCGGTCGGGCCGGTCCGACGCGACGCTGAGGACGCCGATCCGGACGTCGGACAGGAACGCTTCGCGCGCTGCGACGGTCAGGCGGTCTGGCATGGAAGTTCCCTTCATCGGTTTAGTTCTAGGTCAGTGACCCATAATAGGTCATTGACCTAGAGCGGTAGACTGCCTGTCCATGAGCACCTCGCTGAGCCACCGTGGCCAGGCCCGGCGCGACGCGTTGCTGGCGACGGCGCGTGAATTGCTGGTCGAGGAGGGGTTCGACCAGTTCGTGCTGCGCCGGGTCGCGGCCAAGGCGGAGATGAAGCTCGGCAACCTGCAGTACTACTTCGCCACCCGCGACGATCTGCTCGAGGCAGTCATCAGGGCCGAGTTCGACCGCGACCTCGAGGCCGTGCGGCTGGCGACGACCGTCGAGTCGGCCGAAGGCCTGAAGACGGCCGCCCGCGCACTCGTCCGGAACTGGACCACCGGCGCAGGCAGCATCTTCGGAACGATGTCCCTGCTCGCCTACCACCACGAGCGCTTCCGCGAGCTCAACCGCGAGATCTACGAGACCTTCTACCGCGAGCTCGGCGTCCTGCTCCGCCGGGTCTCCCCCGGGTTGCGGGACGCGGAGATCTCCGCCCGGGCACGCCTGATCACCTCCGTCCTCGACGGCGTCGCGCTGCAGATCCACGCCGGCACCACCGGTCGGCGCGAGCTCACCAACCGCGCAGCGGACCTGGTGGTGACCGTCGCCAACGGGTGACGGCCACGGGTTAGGCTACGGATCGAGTATCGGGCGACATTTCGCGGAAGGGGGCAGCCGTGTCCTTGCCGGTGAGCCCGCTGGACGAGAGCGACCGGCTCGTCCTCAGCGACCGGGTCTACGAGGCGCTCATCGACCTGCTGATCAGCGGCCGCGTCGAGCCGGGGCAGGCGCTGCGGATCGAGCACCTCGCCACCTTGCTCAACGTGTCCCCCACGCCAGTCCGGGAGGCACTGGCCAGGATCGAGACGACCGGCCTGGTGACCCGTGTCGCGCAGAAGGGCTACCGGGTCGCCCCGCTGCTGGCCGAAGCCCAGATGTCGGAGCTCGTCGACGCCCGGGAGCTGCTGGAACTCGGCGCGATGGAGTTGATCTCCGGCGAGCTGGACAGCCTGGTTCGCCAGCTCGAGACGGCGCAGGACAAGCACGAGGCAGCTGCTCGGCGCCTCGCCGAGCTCCCGGCCGGCGATCCGTCGGTGACGGCTCGGCAGCGGGAGTACTTCGAGGCCGACTGGTCCTTCCACCTGGCGATCCTGCACCGGTCCAGCAACCGGTACGTCGTACAGATGGCTGAGGGACTGGGCGGACACCTGCACCGGCGACGCCAAGGTGTCGTGGTCGGTGTGAACGACTCGCAGTTCGCGGTCCGTGAGCACGCGGCGATCCTGACCGCCTTCCAGCAGGGCGATCTGCCGGGTGCCATCGAGGCCATGCGCAGCCACATGAACCAGATCCGCCGGCGGTCCCTGAAGGACCTGGCCGCCCAACCCCGCTGACGCCTGTACCTGTGACGCAGGTCACACAGGACCACCTCTGGACCTCAAAATCTATTTTATATAGATTTTCGTGGCACGGTGAGCCGTCATCTCCACGCAACGCTCCGGTTACCCGCACCCCTCCGCGGCCCGACGCCCCAGGGCTCCGACGAATCGAGGTCCGACCATGCCATCCCCACGTACTGGCAGCGCCGCGGAGGCGACGCTGGGCTCGATCATGCGCAAGGTGCAGTGGCGCCTGGTGCCGGTCTTGCTGCTGATGTACACCCTGGCCTTCCTGGATCGGGTGAACATCGGTTTCGCCAAGACCGAATACATGGCCGACACCGGCCTGACCGAGACCGCGTACGCCCTCGGGGCCGGCATCTTCTTCGTCGCCTACGCCTTCTTCGAGGTGCCGTCGAACCTGCTGCTGCACCGGGTCGGCGCCAAGTTCTGGCTGGCCCGGATCATGGTGACCTGGGGCGTCATTTCCGCGCTGATGGCGTTCGCGCACAACGAGTGGATCTTCTACGGCGTCCGCGTGCTGCTGGGGGTCGCGGAAGCCGGCCTCTTCCCAGGCGTCATCTTGTACATCACCTACTGGGCGGTCGCCGAGTATCGCTCGCGGTTCACCGGGCTGTTCATGATGGGTATCCCGCTGGCGTACGTACTCGGTGGACCGGTGTCCGGTGCCTTCCTCGACATGCACGGCGTACTCGGTCTGGCCGGCTGGCAGTGGATGTTCGGACTCGAGGGTCTGCTCACTGTGGTCTTCGGGTTCTGGGTGTACTTCTACCTGGACTCCAAGCCGGACGACGCGAAGTGGCTGACCGCCGGGGAGAAGAAGGTCCTCAACGCCGCCATCGCGCTGGACAACGAGGAGCGGGCCGCGGCCGGCCGCGGCCACCACGAGCCCTGGTACAAGCCGTTGACCAATCCCCGCCTGGTGTACATCGCGCTCTGCTCCTTCTCCGTCCAGATCTGCATGTACGGTTTCACCTTCTACCTGCCCAGTCAGGTCCAGGCGCTGACCGGTCAGAAGGTCGGCTTCCTCGTCGGCGTCATCACCGCCATCCCCTGGATCGTCGCGCTGGTGATCACCCGCTACACCACCCTGTTCTCCGACAAGACCGGCCAGCGCCGGTGGACGGCCGTTTTCGCCTACTCGCTGGCCGTGATCGGCCTGACCGGGTCGGTGCTGTTCAAGGCCGAGCCGGTCGTCGCGATCGCCTTCCTCTGCCTGGTCGCGGGCTCGCTGGTCTCGGTCCAGCCGATCATGTGGACCTTCCCCGCGTCGATCCTGACCGGCGCCGCCGCGGCGGCCGGCATCGGCCTGATCAACTCTCTGGGCAATCTCGGCGGCTTCTTCGCCCCGAACATCCGCGCTGCCGTCCTGAACGCCTACGGCTACGTCTCGCCGCCGAAGACCGGCACCCTCGACGCCGCCCAACTGGCCGTCAACGCTCACGCCCAGGACATGGCGACGTACACCATCGCCGGGGTGGGGGTGATCGGCATGATCCTGTTCGCCTGCATCACCTTCGTCGGCTATCAGGGCAAGATCGAGCCGGTCGGCCGCAAGCTGAAGGTCACCTCTGGTTCCACCGCCACCTCGACCGAGAAGGCCCTGGCATGACCGCCTCCGGGACGCTGCCGGCTGTGCTCGAGGTCCCGGGCGCAGCCACCCGGATTCGCGAGCACAACCGGCGTACCGGCCGGCGACTGGCCGTTCTGGACGACGACCCGACCGGGTCGCAGGCGGTGCACGGTGTCTCGGTCGTGACGGTGCTCGAACGGTCCGAGTACGCCGCTGGGCTCGCCGCTCCCGCAGACACCTGCTTCGTCCTCACCAACACCCGGGCGCTCGACGAGAGCCAGGCCGTCGACGTGAACCGGGCCGCGGCGTACGACCTCTACACCCTCGCCGCCGACACCGGGGCGACCGTCGAGGTGGTCTCCCGCAGCGACAGCACCCTGCGCGGCCACGTGCACGCCGAGATCGAGGCGATCGCGGCCGAGCACCTGGCCGTCATCGGCCGTCCGGTGGACGGTGTGCTGTTCTGCCCGGCCATGATCGAGGCAGGCCGGTTCACCGTCGACGACGTCCACTTCGCTGTCGTCGACGGGGTGCCGACGCCGGCCGCCGACACCGAGTTCGCCAGGGACAAGACCTTCGGCTACACCTCGTCGGACCTGCGGGACTTCATCGCGGAGCGGTCCGGCGGAACGGTCGCCGCGGCGGACGTCCGAAGTCTCTCCCTCGACGACATCCGGATCGGCGGCCCTGAGCGGGTCGCCGAGATCCTCACCGAGGTGTCCGGGCTCGGCTGGGTGGTCGTCAACTGCACGTCGTACGCCGATCTCGAGGTGGTCGCCCTGGGACTGCAACTGACCCAGGACGCCGGTAAAACCTTCCTGACCCGATCCGGGCCCTCCTTCGTCCGGGCACTGGCCGGGATCGAGGCGAAGGAACTGGCCGACATCGCCATCGACAGCTCCCGCACCCCACACGGCCTGATCGCCGTCGGCAGCCACGTCGGTCTGACCACCCGGCAGGTGCGGGAAGCACGGCAGCGCGGCGGTCTCGTCGAGATCGAGCTCCACGTTCCCGCCCTGCTCGACCCGTCGACCGCCGCGAGCCACATCGACAAGACGGCGGCCCGGATCGTCGCGGCCCTGCCGCACTCGGACGTCCTGGTCTGCACCAGCCGTGATCTGGTGGCCGTGGACGACGACCCGGACGCGAGCCTGGACATCGCCCGCTCGGTGTCGACAGCACTCGTCACCGTCGTCGAGAAGGCCCGCGCCGCCCGGCCCGCCTGGGTCATCGCCAAGGGCGGCATCACCTCGCACGACCTGGCCGTCCGTGGTCTAGGGATCCGGCGCGCCACCGTCGCCGGCCAGTTCCTGCCCGGCCAGATCTCCCTGTTCACCCCGGACGAGGCCCCGGCCGACGTACTCGGCTGCGCCTTCGTCGTCTTCCCCGGCAACGTCGGTGGAGTCGACGCCCTCGCCCTGGTCCTCGACCGACTCCGGTCCGCGACGGAAGGAGTCCGGTAATGCTTGCCCATGGCACCGATCTGCTCGCGGCCGAACAGGCCGTGGGCACCGCACAGGACGGCGACGACCTGCTGAGGATCCAGCGCGCCGCGGTCGCGGCGATGGCGGCCGTCGCCACCGAGAAGATCACTTCCCTCTCCCGCAAGGAGCCATTGATATGACCAGCATCGGATGGATCGGATTGGGCGCCATGGGTGGCCCGATGGCCCAGTGCGTCGCGGCGGCCGGCCACGCTGTCACGGCGTACGACGTTTCACTCGACCGAGCCCGATCGCTGGCCGGCGGAGGCCTGACCGCGGTCGATTCGATCGGGGCGACGGCGAAGGGGGCGGACGTCCTCGTCCTGATGGTGGCGACCCCGGACCAGGTCGAGGCGGTCCTCTTCGGCGCGGATGGCGCGGCCGCTCAGCTCGAGACCGGAGCAGTCGTGATCGTGATGGCGACCGTCGGTCCGGGCCCGGTCGAGGGCTGGGCCCGGCGCCTCGGCGAGCTCGGGGTCGGCCTCGTCGACGCACCGGTTTCCGGTGGTGTGGCCAGGGCTGCCAAGGGTGACCTGCTGGTGATGGTCTCGGGCTCCGTAGAGGACCTGGCGGTATCCCGGCCGATCATCGACGCGATGGCCTCGACCGCCCCGGTGGTCGGCCCGGACCCGGGCGACGGTCAGAAGGTCAAGGTCGTCAACCAGCTACTCTGCGGCGTCCACATCGCCGCGGCCGGCGAGGCCCTGGCACTGGCCGACTCGATGGGCCTCGACGTCGAAGCGACCTGGGAGGCGCTGAAGTCCGGGGCCGCCGGCTCCTTCATGTTCAGCGACCGTGGTGGCCGGATGGTCACCGGCGCCTTCGACGACGTTCGCAGCGCCCTCGACATCTTCGTCAAGGACATGGGTATCGTCACCGCCACCGCGAAGTCGGTCGCGCAACCCACACCCCTCGCCGCCACAGCCGAACAGCTCTACCTCACCGGTCGCCGCAAGGGTCTCGGCCGCAAAGACGACTCCGTCGTCTATGACATCCTCCGCGGTCGTCCTTCACGACCTTCGGCCGGGTAGCGTCTGCCCATGGACGTTGCGTTGTTACGACAGGCGGTCGAGTTGGCGCGGGCGAACGGAGCCGAGGGCCAGTTGCCGTTCGGCGCGGTCATCGCGAACGGTGACGACGTCGTCGCGACCGGAGTGAACACGTCACTGGCGGACAACGACCCCACAGCACATGGCGAGGTGGTCGCCGTACGGGCCGCTTGCCGGGAGCTCGGGACGATCACGCTGGCCGGTACGACGCTCTACACGAGCTGCGAGCCGTGCCCGATCTGCCACACGGTCGCGATCGCGGCCGAGATCGACCGGATCGTCTACGCGGCACCGAAGGAATGGGTGCCGGATCTCGGTACGCCGTTCGCACCCGTGCTGTTCGACATCCAGGCAGCGGCCCGCCAACTCGATCCTGGCCGGATCGAGCAGGTCGAGCTGCCCGAGGCACGCGAGCCGTTCACCGCCTTCCTGGAGAGCCAACGGTGAAACTCGGGCTGAACCTGCTCAATTACGGTCCCGGCACCACGCCGGAGTCGTTACTCAGCTGGGCACGGTTCGCCGAGGGGTCCGGGTTCGCGCTGGCGACAATCTCCGATCACCTCGCCATGACCCCCGAGGTGCAGGCGTTGTACCCGGTCCCGTTCTACGACCCGTTCACCACGATCACCTGGCTCGCCGCGCACACCACGCGACTCGAGTTCGCCACCTCGGTCCTGGTCCTCCCCTACCGCCACCCGTTGCAGACCGCCCGCGTCGGCGCGAACCTCGCCCACTTCAGCAACGGCCGGTTCGTGCTCGGCGTCGGGTCGGGCTGGTCCGAGCAGGAGTACGCCGCACTCGGCGTACCGTTCGACCGCCGCGGAGCCATCACCGACGAGTACCTGGCCGCGATCGTGGATGCCTGGAGCAACGACATCACCTCGTCGCCCGGACCCTACGCGCCGTACGACGAGATCCACACCGGACCGCGGCCGGACCGACGCCCGCCGGTGTGGGTCGGCGGGGCCGGCCGAGCTGCGATCCGGCGAGCGATCCGGCACGGTGACGCCTGGCATCCGATCAACCCGCATCCACACTGGCTGCGGGACAAGGGGATGCCGATGTTGCGAACTGCTGCGGCCGAGGCGGGCGTTGCGGCACCGACCCTTTGTCCGCGGATCCGGGCCCATCCCACGGGAAAGCTGGCCGACGACGACCGGGTGCTCGGCGAGGGGTCTCTCGACCAGATCCGGTCGGACCTGACCGGCCTCGCCGAGCTGGGCGCCGAGTACGTCGTACTGGACACCTACATCAGCCCGGACGTACGCCGTACCGCGGAAGAGGACTGGCGCATCCTCGAGCAGGTCGCAGCCCTCGAGCCCTAGTGCGGCCGACGTACACGTTGCGGGCCCGGTAGTAGGTGTCGGTGGTCGGGCCGGGTGAGCTGGACGCGCCCTCCATCTGCAGGTTGATGATGATGTTCATCGGCTTGCCGACGAAGTTCGAGCCGCGGTGCTGCCCGACCCAGTTGCCGTCCAGGTAGTAGTGGATGTCCACGTCGGTCGCGTTCACCTTCGTGATCCAGGCACGGTAGTTGTGCCACGAGACCGGGCTGGAGACGCCGACAATGGTGTTCTCCCAGCCACCGTCGTAGGTGTTGAACCAGTTCCGCGCTCACCCTTCACCTCCCACTCCGGGAACTGGTCGTTGACCAGCACCTGAGGCTTCGCGTGGATCGCCCCCGAGTGGTAGTGGATCGGCAGGAACGGGTCGGACGAACTGTTGCCTTCGTCCCAGGTGATCCGGGACGCCTTGAGCACCAGCACGCCGCCGGACTCCAGGTAGACGTGGTTGTGGTCGGACGAGCTGGCATACATCCGCGCGGTCCCGTTGTGGTCCGAGCCCCACGGATAGAGGTAGTTCCAGCTGGCCTGCAATGCGCTGTAACTGGCGAACGTGGTGGTGTCGATCACGGTTTCCCAGGCCTGCACGCGGGCATCCGCGGGCCTGGCTGCGACGGCTCCGGCAAGACCATCAAGACAGCGAACCAACCCGCCGCCGGGCCGCCTGCTCGGCCTGGTCGCTCAGGGCCCGGCGTAGTAGCAGCGGTACGTCGAGGTCCAGAGCGCGGGCCAGGAACGCGTCGGTGATGCCGACGGTCGGGAACGCGTACAGCGCCACCCGCTGAGCCGCCGGCCAACCGGCCTGCTCACCGAAGCCCGGCAACCGATCCAGGAACCGCATCGGGAACTCCGCCAGTACGGCGCTCTGACGCGGTTGCCAGAACGCCTGGCCGAAGGTCCGCAACGCCGCCACCGGAACACCTGGCGCAGTGAGCATCAGGTCGAGCGCAGCGCTCTTCGCTTCCGGCGTTGGAGCCGCTGCGCGCGCCGCGGCGGCGTACCAACGCGCGTCGGGGTCGTGGTCGCGGGCCAACTCAGCGGCGGTGTCATCGGCGAGCCCGAGGGCGACCCGCCGAGTGATGAGCCGCCACCGGATCGTCTGCGGCAGATCGTCGGCGAGGAGCGAGTCCAGCAACGGCAACTCGTCGGCGAAGTCGGCGAGAGCGTCGACGAGAACCAGCCAGTGGTCGCCCTTCGCCACCTCCAGTGCTTCGAG
This sequence comes from Kribbella steppae, assembly GCF_004342025.1. GTDB lineage: Bacteria > Actinomycetota > Actinomycetes > Propionibacteriales > Kribbellaceae > Kribbella > Kribbella steppae. The sequence goes on from NZ_SLWN01000007.1 coordinate 93,863, forward strand.
GCAGGCGCCGGCGAGTCGACGTTCGAGCGACTCACTGTGTGCGGGACCTACCGCCTCCGCGCCCAACGTAGTGAGCGCCTTCAGATGAGTCACGTCGTTCTCGGTGACGAGCGACCGGGCGACGTACTCGACCGCGTCCGCAGCCGAGAGAGCTCCGTCGCGCAATAGCCCTCGAACGGTACGACGGGCCACCGTGCGCGCGACGAGATCCGTCAGTGTTGGGGCTGTCTTGACCAAGGCGTGCACATCGTCCGGACGTAATAGGGCGTACGTCGTGTCGGCGGCATCAAGGAGCAGCAAGTCCGCCGTCGGCGTTCCAACCAGCGCTGGTACGTCGGTCTGCGTTCCGGTGAACTCGACCAGGTGATCGCCGATCGAGACCTTGTGACGCCGCGGTGGGTTCGACTGCACCAGGACCGCGGACGTGTAGCGGCCGTCCTCGCTGGTGGTTTCAAGGGAGAGCGTGTTGATACCGCTCGATTCCAGCCACTCCCGGGACCACGCGGCCAGGTCGATCGCGGCGAACGGCTGCAGCGCGGCGAGCAGTGCGGCGAGGCTGCCGTTGCCTCCGGCATGCAATCTGAAGTACTCCCGCAACCCGGTCAGGAAGGCATCCTCGCCGACCTGATCGACCAACTGGCGCAGCATGCAGGCGCCCTTGGCATAGGTGATCGCGTCGAAGTTCGCCTCCGCCGCGGCCAGGTCTGGCACCGATCGGCTGACCGGATGCGTCGACGACAACTGGTCCGCGTCAGCGGCCCGTTCCTTCTCCAGCGCCATCGCCACCGACCAGCGACTGTCGAGCACACCGAGCTCAGCACTCGCCCAGACTGCGGCCCAGTCCGCGAAGGACTCGCTGAGCCACAACCCGTCCCACCATCGCGGTGTGACCAGGTTCCCGAACCACATGTGCGCCATCTCGTGCAGCAACACCAGTGCCCGCCGGCGCCGCTGCTCGGCGGTCGGCTCGGACCGGTAGATCACCTGGTCGTTCCAGGTCACGCACCCGTGGTTCTCCATCGCACCGGCCTGGTCCGGCAGGAACACGTGGTCGTAGGAATCACCGTCGTACGCCAGGCCGAAGGTCTCCTCGAACAGCTCGAGTCCACGTCGGCTCAACGCGAACAACTCGGCCGCGTTCCGCTCGAGCGGCGCGGCCAGCGATCGCCTTGCGTACAAGGCCATTCCGGCCGACCGGACGACGTGGAACGGCCCGGCGCAAACGGCCGTCGCGTACGTCGGCAGCGGGACCGTCGGCGGGAACGTCCAGATCGCCGCGTCGCCGTCCTCGATCACCGACGACTCGAGCCGGTTGCTCACACAGGACCACTCCAACGGCGCCCGGACCGTGAACGCGAACGTCGCCTTCAGATCCGGCTGATCGAAACACGCGAACACCCGCCGCGCGTCGAACGGCTGGAACTGCGTCCACACGTAGACATCCTGATTGTCGACAGTCCGCGACAACCCGCGTCCGGGGACGTCGGTCCGCTGCCGCGCGACCACTTCCAGCCGATGCCGTCCACCCAGCGGACCGATGCGAATCCGGTTGCCCCGGACAACCTCTTCCGGGTCCAGGAGCGTCCCGTCCAGCACGACCGAGGCGACATGCCCGGCGACGAGGTCGACCCACGTCATCCCCGGCCCACCGACTCCGTCGTACTCGAACTCGATCACCGTGCGCGAGTCGAAGGCATCAGTCTCGAGGAGCTCGGTCAGGTCCAGTGACACCTGATAGGCCCGCACCGAGACGACAGCGGATCGCGCTGCCGCCTCCGCCGCGGTCAGGCCGCCGGTAGTGGTCTCAGGATCGGCCAGCATGGATCTCCACCCCCAATGGATAGTGACAGGCCACACCACGCTGCAGAGCCGGATCGTCAACCGAGCAACGGTCCTGCGCCTGCCAGCAGCGGGTCCGGAAATGACAACCGGACGGTGGATTCAACGGGCTTGGCGGCTCACCCTGCAGGACCAGTTCGAGCGGTCGGTGCCGTGCAGACCGATCCGGCTGCGGTACGGCGGCCAGCAACGCCTTGGTGTACGGATGACGCGGCTGCTCGTACACCTGCTCGTGGCCGCCCTCCTCCACGAACCGGCCGAGGTACATCACCGCAACTCGGTCGGCGATGTGCTGCACCACCGCGAGATCGTGCGCGATGAAGACGTACGACAGGCCCAGCTCACGCTGCAGCCGCTCCAGCAAGTTGATGATCTGCGCCTGCACCGACACGTCGAGCGCCGACACCGGCTCGTCACACACGAGCACCTTCGGCCGCAAGGCCAACGCCCGGGCGATCCCGACTCGTTGCCGTTGGCCACCAGAGAACTGATGCGGCAACCGCTCCATGTAATCCGGGTTCAGGCCCACCATCTCGAGCAGCTCGGCCACTGCGGCATGACGCTGCGCGCGCGGCACCACATCCGGATGAATCTCCAGCGGTTCACGAACGATCGCACCGATCGTCATCCGCGGATTCAGCGACGTGTACGGATCCTGGTGGACCAACTGGATGTCCCGTCGCGCTCGCCGTAGCCGACGACCGCGCATCAGGTGCAGCGGCTCCCCGAGCAGGTCGATCGTGCCGTCGGTCGGCCGTTCCATCCCGACGAGCAACTGCGCCAGAGTGGACTTTCCCGAGCCGGACTCGCCGACGATCCCGAGGGTCTCCCCCGCCTGCAACTCCAGGTCCACCCCATCGACGGCACGCACCAGACCCCTGCTCATCAGTCCGCCGATGCGATAGGTACGTCGTACGCCGGAAGCACGTAGGACGACGGTCATCAGGCACCTCCCGCGAAGTGACAGCTACCGAAGTGATCGTGTGACACCTGCATGACGGGTGGACTTGTCTGACAAAGTTCGACCGCCTTCGGACAGCGGGTGCGGAACGCACAGCCGGACGGCAGGTTGCCGAGGTCCGGCGGCTGGCCGCTGATCACGCGGAGCGGTTTGCCCTTCTGCTCAGGCGTGCAGATCGAGTCCAGCAACGCCCGGGTGTACGGGTGCGCCGGCTTGTCGAACACCTTGTCCGCGGGGCCTTGTTCGACGACGCGGCCGGCGTACATGACCAGGATGTCGTCGGCCATCCCCGCGACCACGCCCATGTCGTGGGTGATCAGCATGAGGCTCATCTGCCGGTCGGCCTGCAGTTTCGCCAGCAGTTGCAGGATCTGCGCCTGCACCGTGACGTCGAGCGCGGTCGTCGGCTCGTCAGCGATCAGGATCTCCGGGTCGGCAGCCAGCGCGGTCGCGATCATCACCCGTTGCCGCATCCCGCCGGAGAACTGGTGCGGGTAGTCGTCGACCCGCCGCCGCGCATCCGGAATCCCGACCAGCTCGAGCAACTCGATCGCCCGCTCCCGCGCCGCCCGGCGCGACATCCCGAGGTGCACCCGGCAGCCCTCGCCGATCTGGTAGCCGACCGGCAGCACCGGGTTCAGCGCGGACAAGGCGTCCTGGAAGACCATGCCCACCTGGGCGCCACGGACGGTACGACGTTCCTCCACCGGCAACTGCAGGATGTCGCGACCGTGCAGAACGACCTGCCCGCGACTGACCCGCCCGACCCTGGCCGGCAGCACGCCCATGATCGCTCGTGCGGTCGCGCTCTTCCCCGACCCGGACTCACCGAGGACGGCCAGCGTGCGGCCAGGGCGCAAGGAGAGATCGACGCCATCGACCGCGACGCCCCAGCCGCGAGCAGTCCGGAACTCGACGCTGAGATCAGACACCTCGAGCAACTGACCGGTGGGCTGTGCGTCAGGCACGGAGTCCATTGTCTTCATCGCGACCTCGGATCGAAGGCGTCCCGCAGGGCGTCGCCCAGCATCACGAACGCCAGCACGGTGACGGACAGGAACAACGACGGGAACAGCAGCAGGTGTGGGTGCTCGGCGAACGAGTCCTGCGCCTGGTTGAGCTGCACACCCCACGAGATCGACGGCGCCCGCAACCCGACGCCGAGGAACGTCAGCGCCGACTCCGCGGTGATCATCCCGCCGATGCCGAGACTGGCAACCGCCAGGATCGGCGCGAACGAGTTCGGCAGGACATGCCGCACGATCACCCGAACCGGCCCGGCCCCGAGACCGCGAGCCGCCTTCACGAAGTCCAGGTCGACGGTCGCGAGCGCGGCCGATCGCATCAGCCGTGTCATCGCCGGCCACGCGAACAGGATCAGCACCGCGGACACCACCACGACGTTGCGCTGATGCAACGTGTTGAGGATGACCACCTGCCCGACCAGCGCCGGGAACCCGAAGAAGATGTCCATCGTGCGGCTCACCACCGTGTCCACGAAGCCCCGGTAGTACGCCGCCAGGCACCCGAGCACCAACGCGATCAGCACACAACCTGCCGTCACGGTGAACCCGATCGTCACTGACGAACGGGTGCCATAGACAACATTGCTGTACAGGTCACAGCCCTGGATATCGAAGCCGAACGGGTGTCCGGCAACCGGCCCGAGCCCACTGTTGTTGAGATCGCAGGCCCGCGGATCGGTCTGGGTGAACAGCCCAGGTACAGCGGCCACCAGCAGGACCAGCAGCACCACGCCCGCCGGAATCGCGATCCTCGGTTGGCGCAGCAACCGTCGCCGGCGTAGTGGGACGGCGGCGACGGTCGGGGTCTCAACGGCGGCCGGCAAGGCTGATCCTCGGGTCGAGTAGCCCGTAGACGATGTCCACGAGCAGGTTGATGAACAGGTAGACGAGCACCAGCAGGCTGCAGACGCCGACCACGACCGGCCCGTTCTGCTGCGAGATGCCGTTGAAGACGACGTACCCGAGGCCGGGAATGTTGAAGATGCCCTCGATCAGCACGGTGCCGCTGACCATGTAGCCGAGGCTCAGCCCGAGCACCGACACCACCGGGACCAGCGAGTTCCGCAGGATATGCCGGACCACGATCATCCGGTGCGGCAGACCTTTCGCGATCGCTGTGTCGACGTAGTCGGCGTACCGGTTCTCGACGATGCTTGCCCGGGTCAGCCGGACCAACTCCGGGATGCCGAACAGCGCCAGAACCGTTGCCGGCATCAAGTAACTCGCCGGCCATCCTTCCCGTACGCCGGACGTCGGGAACCAGCCGAGGTTGACGCCGAACACGATCTGGGCGACGTACGCGATCACGAAGTACGGCAGCCCGACGACCACGGTGGTCGCGGTGAGCACCACCCAGTCGACCGCGCCGCCGTGCCGCATCCCGGCGTACGTGCCGAGCGAGATGCCGACGATCGCCATGATCGCCCAGGCCGTCAGCCCCAGTTGCAGCGTGTAGGGCCAGGCCCGGGCGACCAGTGCGGAGACCTCGTGACCCTGCAGGTCGATACCGAGGTCGCCGCGGACCAGACCGCTCAGATAGTGCCCGTACTGCGCCCAGAGCGGCTGATCGAGGTGGAACCGCTCCCGCAACGCATCCTCGACCGATGGCGACAGCACCCGTCCCGGGCCGGCCAGCGCCTTGATCGGATCACCCGGCAAGGCGTAGACCGCGGCGAAGATGAGCAGCGTCGTACCGATCACGACCGGGACCATTCCGACCAGCCGCCGGAGCACGTAGGCGGTCATCGTCAGCCCGCCTTGACGACCGCCAGCCGGGCGCCGCCGAGGACCTCCGGCACCACGTCGCTCAGCCGGTCGGAGTGGACCAGACCACCCATCGGCCAGTAGAGCGGAGCCACCGGTACGTCGGTCAGCGCCTGCTCCGCTGCCTGTTTGGCCACCGCATCGGTGTCCTTGCCCGACGCAGCCTGACCGAGTAGTCCGGTGAACGCCTTAGAGTCGTAGCCGGTCACGTTCAGCGGCGCGCCGGTGGAGAACATCTGGTCGGCCATCGCATAGATGTGCGGGTACGGCGAACCGGAGTACAGCAGGCTCGGGCCCTTGACCGCCTTGCCGGCAAAGCCTTCGTACAGCTGCGCGATCGGCTGGGCCTCGAAGGTGACGTTGGCGATACCGAGGTTGGTCCTGAGCTGGTTGGCGATCGCCTGCAGCACCTTCTCGTTCGTCGGGTCCTGGTAGGTGTAGAGCACCATCGGGCCGTTCCAGCCGCCGGCCGCCTGCAGCGTCGCCTTGGCCTTCTGCGGATCGTAGGTGCAACTCTCACACTTCGCCTCACCACCACCGGTCAGCGTGGACGGTGCGAGTCCGGTCGCGGCCTTGGCATTGCCGGCCAGTAGCGACTTCACGATCGCCTCGCGGTCGATCGCCATCGAGATCGCCTTGCGGAGCTCGGGGTTGGCGAACCGGCTGTCGTACAAGGGGAAACTCAGGTAGACGATCGCCGGGTACTGGACGTCGACGACCTGCTCCGGGGTGTCCTTCTTGGCCTTGGACAGGTCCGCGCCGTCGAGCAGGGCGAGGTCGATCGTGCCGGCCTGGAAGTCGGTGTAGATCGCGCCGGTCTGCTGATACACGCGCACGTCGACGCCGGCCGCGGCTGCCTTCGTTCCGGCGTAAGCGTCGTACCGCTCGAGCTTGATCTCCTGGGCACCGGCCTCCCAGCCACTGGTCTTGAACGGACCGTTCCCGATCGGGTGCATGCCGAAGGCCTTCAGGTCCTTGGCTGCGCTCTCTGGCAGCGGCGCGAACGCGGTCGCGGACAGGACGTACGGGAGGAGCGCGTTTGGCTTGTTCAGCGTGACCTTGAGCGTCGAGTCATCGACGACCTGTACGCCGGACAGCGTCTTCGCAGGCGTTGTGCCCTTCGCCGGGTTCATCGCGGTGTAGCCCTGGAAGATCGCCATACTCGCGTTGCCGGTGAGGGCGTTCGCGCCGAGCGCGGTCGCGTTCCAGGAGTCGGCGAACGACTTGGCGGTGACCGGGCTGCCGTCGTGGAAGGTCCAGCCGCTCTTCAGCTTCACCGTCCAGGTGACGTTGTCGGTCGACTCGATCGAATCGGCCACGAGCATCTCCAGCTTGCCGCTCTGACCGTCGACCCGGGTCAGCGGCGACCAGATCGCGTAGTCGACGTAGCTGCTGCCGGAGCTGCCCGGCGTCAGGTTCTGGACGAAGAACGTCGGTACGCCGACCGAGAACGTCCCACTGTCGTCGGTGGCGGAACTCTGGCCCGCGCATCCCGCCAGCAACAGGCCGAGCACGGCGAGGGCGGCCGTCAGGCGTCGGTGTGGTGTCTTCATGTGTGGTTGCCTCCATGGCTCGGTCGGCAACATCCTCCGCGCGGCCGGGAACAAGCAGCCTTATCGGAGAGATCAGAAAGGCTTCGCCGATGTTGTCGGCATCGACAGCCCACTGCGGCCCCGACTCGGACAGGATGCGGTCGCATGGAACTGGCGGTGACAGGTGGGACAGTCGTGCCGATCGAGGGTTCGCCTCTGGTCGGCGGCACGGTGCTGATCCGGGACGGTCGGATCGTCGAGGTCGGCATGGACGTCGCCGTACCTGATGACGCGGAGGTCGTCGACGCGCGTGGGCGGTGGGTGGTGCCGGGGTTTGTCGATGCGCACACACATATGGGCACGCTCGAGGAGGGCGAGGGCTGGGCGGGCGACGACCACGACGAGGCGACCGCGCCGGTCACGGCTCAACTGCGGGCGCTCGACGCGATCAACCATCTGGACAACGGGTTTCGGGACGCTATCGGCGGTGGAGTGCTGGCTGTCGGAGTGAATCCCGGCTCGTGCAATCCGATCGCGGGTGAGACAGTCGCTGTCCGGTGCGCCGGGCGGTCCGTCGACGAGATGGTGCTGCGGTCGCCGGCCGGGATGAAGTCGGCGCTTGGCGAGAACCCCAAGAAGCATTACGGCGACGCGGGCCGGATGCCTTCGACCCGGATGGGTATCGCGGCGGTGATCCGGCAGGCGCTGGCCGAAGCGCGTGAGTACGACGAGGCGCGCCGTACGACGTCTCGCCCGGGAGTCGATCTGGGCAAGGAGGCGCTGGCGCGGGTGTTGCGGCGGGAGATCCCGTGGCGGCAGCACTGCCATCGGGCGGACGACATTCTCACGGCGGTGCGGCTGGCCGACGAGTTCGGGTACGACCTGGTGGTGGATCACGGCACCGAGGCACACCTCGTGGCCGACGTACTCGTCGAGCGCGGGATCCCCGTGCTGCTCGGCCCGCTGATCGTCGGCCGCGGCAAGGTCGAGCTCCGCAACCGCGCCTTCCGCAACGCCCGCCTCCTGGCCGAGGCCGGCATCGAACTGTCCCTCGTCACCGACCACCCGGTTATCCCCGCCAACCTCCTGCACGTCCAGGCCGCGTACGCCGTCCGCGAAGGCCTGGACCGTGACGTCGCGTTGCGCGCGATCACCCTCAACCCAGCCCGCGTTCTAGGCGTAGTGGACCGCATCGGCTCACTGGTCCCCGGCAAAGACGCCGACCTCTGCATCTGGTCCGGCGACCCCCTGGACCCCATGCAACGAGTAGAAGCCGCCTACCTCCGCGGCCAAGAAGTCTTCCGCTGGGACAACACCCAACAAACCGGAACCATCAACGGCCAAAACTGGTTCGCCTAGCCAACGACGAAGCCGCCCACACATCCCCACCCCTGACCACCCCAACCCCAGTCCCCACCCCAACCCCAGTCCCCACGCCCACCGCAGTCCCCGTCACCCACCGCCGCCTTCGCCCGGTTTCGCCCGACCGCCTTCACCCCTCACCCCTGCCCACCTCGCCCACGTGCCCCCTCACCCACGCCCACCTCGCTTGCACCCGCCTGCGCCTTCACACCGCCCTCGCCTTCCCCTCGAACACCCAACCGTCGCCGCCGTTGCCGTCGGTCGCCCCTTGCCCCTCGCCCCTCGCCCCTCGCCCCTCGCCCCTCGCCCCTCGCCCCTCGGAATGATCTGCATACCCTTCCAGCGGGGCGATTCGATGTGATGTTTCCCCTTGTGGATAAGGGGTTTCGAGGTCGCCTCGGTTTGCACGACCTATCAAAGCCACATAAACTAGAACGCATGTTCGAAGGAGACCTGGCTACGCTCTCGACGCCCGACCTGCTGGAGTCGGCCGCCGAACACCACGCCGAGGAGAACCGTTCCGCGGCTCGGCTCATCGAACACGCCCAGATCTTCGCCGACCGCCACCACCCGTCCGCATGCTCACCCCGGCCAGGCCGCCGCTCCTGGGAAGGCCGCGAACGGTCCGTGGTGCTCGGCGGTGACGGCTGCCCCGAGATCGCCGAGTTCGCCCCGGCCGAGTTCGGTGTCATGCTCGGCATCTCCCCGCGCGTGGCTGCCGACTACCTCGGCCAAGCCCTGGCCCTGCGCCACCGCTTCCCCTTCACCTGGGCTCGCGTCCAGGCTGGTGAGGCAACACCCTGGCGAGCCCGCCTCCTCACCACCACCTGCATCAAACTCAGCGAAGAAGCCGCCCGCTACGTCGACCAACGCGTTGCACCGATCCTCGACACGATCACCCCGTACCGCCTCGACAAGATCATCAAAGCCGCCAAGTTCCACGCCGACCCCGAAGGCGCCCGCGCAGAGGCCGAGGAGAAGGCCCGCGAGCGCGGGGTGTTCGTCGCGCACTCGGACGAGCACGGCTCCAAGACGATCTATGCGCGCGCAGCCAGCGGTGCCGTGATCCGATTCGACGCCACCATCGCGAGCATCGCCGACGCACTGAAGATCCTCGGTGACACCCGCGACCTGAACACCCGCCGCGCCGACGCACTCGGCATCATCGCCGACCCCGCCTACACCGCAGAACTCCTCCTCCAGGCCCGCGAGCTTCCGGCCAACACGCCAACGGCGTCGCCTGCCGACACCGAACCGCCCACCGCACCCTCCGCAGGGGATCTGCTGACCGATCCAGTCGAGCCTGCCTGGGACGACGAGGCCGACCGCGACGCACCCCACCCCAGCGACACCGATCTCCACGACCCCCTCGACACGCCTTTGACCGCGCCACTCGATCCCGCCTGGCCCGAACCGCATGTCCCCACCGAGCCCGGCGAACCCCTTGACCCCGACGCCCGCCGCGCCCTTCACACACGGCTGGCCGAGATCAAGCACAAAGCCCACACCAACCCGACCACCCGAGCCGGCGCCGACCGGCCCGGCAGGCGACTACGCCCGGGCAAGACCGAGATCTACGTCCACCTCACCGACCACACCCTCGCCACCGGCGACGGCGTGCTGCGCGCCGAAACCCTCGGCCCACTCCTCGCCTCGCAACTGACCGAACTCGTCGGCCACGGCCCCTACGTGGTGAAACCGGTCATCGACCTCAACGAAGCCATCAGTGTCGACGCCTACGAGATCCCCGACCGGATCCGGGAACGTGTGAAGCTGGTTCACCCGGTCGAGCTCTTCCCCTACGGCAGCCGCGAAACCCACCGCACCATGGATATCGACCACATCCAGCCCTATGACCCGCTCGGCCCGCCAGGCCAGACCAACACCCAAAACCTCGCTCCCCTGGGACGCTTCACCCACAGGGTCAAAACCCACGCCCGCGGCTGGAACGTCCACCGCCTCAACTACAAGACCCTGGAGTGGACCACACCCCACGGCTTCACCTTCCAGGTCACCCCAACCGGCACCCACCGAGTACCACCTCCGGGCCGCACGCCCGACCCGCCTTAACCCGATCAGCCGCCCAGCAGGGCGTCGGTCAGCAAGGTGTTGAACCTGGCCGGCTCCTCGAACGGCGGCATGTGCGCCGAGTGTTCGAACCAGTGGAACTGCTTGCTCGGCGCCTCGATCGCGTCGAAGTACTCCACGGCCAGCTCGGCGGGTGTGGTCTGGTCGTGCCGTCCGACGAACAGATGGACCGGGATGTCGAACGCCCTGGCCGTCTGGTGCAGGTCGGACTCGAGGATCTCGGGCATCAGGTAGCCGAACGAGAACTCCTGCGCGATCCCCAACAGTTCCCCGAAGTATTCCTGCCGCAACGCCGACGGAACCCGCTCGAACACCGCCGCGATGTCCCCGTGCACCGTCCCACCGAACCGATCGAGCCACCCCCGCTGCACCACCACGTCGGCGAACGTCAGCCCACCGCCCGGCGCATATCGGTCCTCGATCGCCCGTAGCGCGCTGACGGCCTCGGTGTCACCGCGCTCGACCGCCTTCCGCAGCGTGAACGCGTACGACGCCTGCTCATTGCGCAACCCGGCCACGAGCTGACCAACACCGACGTACGCATGGAACTTCTCCGGCCGTTCGGCGGCAACCGTCGCGCCGAGCAAGCTCCCCCACGAATGCCCAAGCAGGTAGACCTTGTCCTGCGCAAAGCGAGAGGTCAGCCAGTCGATCAACTCGAGCGCGTCGGCAACGAGCTGGCGCAGCGTCATCGACTCGGCCGGGATGTCCGCGGCGTACGAGCGGCCGGCGCCGCGCTGGTCCCAGTGCACCACCAGGAAGTATTGCTCCAGGTCGGCGTTGTACGTCGTGAACAGCGGCATCTCGGCGAAGCCTGGGCCGCCGTGCAGGATGAGCAGCAACGGATTGCGGGCGTCGGCGCCTTGGATCAGCACCTCTTGCGGATGTCCACCGAGCAGTACTCGCTGTCTGTGCTCCACAGCGAGCGAGCCTACGTGGAGAACGGCCTACCAGAGCACAGTCGTCAACGCGGGCGCGGAGCGGTTGCCGGCCGGATCGACTGCCCTGACCGCGGCCACGAAGAAGCCGGAGACCTGCGTCCCCGTGACGCCGTAGCGCACCGCGAACAGATCGCCGGCCCAGCTCTGGAGCATGTCGTAGGCGAGGTTCGACGACGGATCGGTCTGGTCCGTGGACGCGATCCACGTCGTCAGCTCATCGCCCTCCTCGGGGAGGAAGATCGTCGGGTTGCCCGGAGCGCTCGGCGCGGTCACATCGGCACTTCTGGGTGGCACCGTCACCGTCACCGAGCCGCTCGCAGGCGAGACATCCTGGTTCGAGTGCATCGCCTTGACGGTGAACGTGTGGGTGCCTCCGGCGAGGCGCTGCATCGTCATCGTTTCTGTCTTCGCAGCTGACTCGGGGCGGCCGGAGTCGTAGATCAGGTACCGATACGGGTCCATGTTCACCGGCCGACTCCAGGCGAGGCTGACGGTGCCGCCGGCGCTGCTCGTCACCCGAAGCCCGGTCGGCGAGGGCCACGCCGTGGTGGTGAACGTGACCGGCTGGCTCGGCACCGACACGTTGCCTGCCTTGTCGACCGCGACCACGGTGAGGGAGTAGCTCGTGTTCGACAGGAGCCCGCCGACCTGGGTCGAGCTCGGTGAGGTCGTGGCCTGTTGGCGGTCGCCGACCCGCACGACGTACCACTTCAGCCCGACGTCATCGGTCGAGCCGGTGAACGAGATCGTCACGGTACTAGGGCCGGTGGCGAGCACCCGAACGTTCGAAGGTGAAGTGGGCGGCACTGTATCGGCGGCCGTAGCCGCGGGCGCCGAGACCACGCCGGCGACCAGACAGGTGGCGAATGCTACGACCATGCGCGAGGTGATACGCATCGGTGACGCTCCTTCGGTGGGCGACGGCGCAGAGGTCCCTCACATAATCTGAACGGGGAAGTGCCCGATGAGGTTCAACGCCCAGCGCTGTAGGCCCACTGGAGTTCGGCGGGAAGTTCCGCGAGCCAGCAGGTGAGGTCATGGCCGCCGTTGTACTCGCGGTAGAGCACCTCATCTGCGTACGGCGTGAGCGCGGCAGCTAACCGCTTGGTCTGCGGGATCATCCAGTCGCCTTCCTGCAAACCGACATCCAGGCAGAACCGCACGGGCGGACTGCCGTCGACCTGACGCAACAACCACTCCGGCTCCTCACCCGGCGGGGCCCACCAGAACGAGCCGGATTGCGCGATCACATTCCCGAACACATCCGGCCGGCGCAGACCGGCGAACACCGAGGCCAGTCCGCCATAACTCTTCCCTGCAACCACGGTCCGCCGCGGGTCGTCCGTCGCGCCCGTCAGCTTCCTTGCCCACGGCACCAACTCGTCCGCCAGGTACTCCGCAAACCTTTCATTGCAAGGCAGTTCCCGAGCACGAGTCGCAAAGTCCACACTGTCCGGCAGGACCGCGACCAATGGCGGCAGCATCCCCTCGGCCACCAGGTTGTCGAGCGTGGGGAAGATCGGCAGGGCTTCCGTCCAGTCGCGCCCGTCCAGGAGGATCAGGAGTGCGGGGTTCTCCGCCCGCGGGACCGACTGCCACAACCAGATGCGTCTGTCGCCGAGCGTTGTCTCGGTGACCGTCCCCCGCGGTACGCCGGGACGAGGCTCGGCCCACGGGCGCGGGGTGGCCTGGTCCAGTGCGAAGGTGGAGAAATGCTGGGGTGGGCTGACCGGGTCGCCGGGGACGCCGGGGAGCGTGAAGGGGGCGCGGTTGAACGGGTCCGGGACGAAGGTGGCGGCGCGTTCGACGGCGGCCGGCGTACCTGCCGTTTCCAGGGGTTTGAGGGAATCGTTCGGCGACAGGACGTAGCGGCCGCGAAGGTCGGCGCGAGCGACGTAGCTGCGGAACCAGACGTCGGTGCCAGGGATGTGCTCCAACTGGTTGTCAGGAATCTCCCACCACAACGCCGGGCCGCCGATGACCACGACGGTGTCGATCGGCGCCTCCTCCTTCCACAGGAAGGTGACCAGGCGGTGCTCCGCGTTGTATGGCTCGACCAGCGGAGTTCCGACCAGAGCGACCTCGGTCCAGAAGCGAGCCAGGACACCGTTCACGGGACCGGCGGCGAGGTCCTCACGGAGTTGCTGGATCCTCATCGCCGCAGGAACTCGGCGCTTGCGATCAGGGCGGCGTACTGCGTGGCGACCAGGGAACGGATCGGGATCGGTTCGGCGCAGCCCGCGGCCTTGTCCTCGGCGACCCACGCGTCGTACTGCGCCGCCAGCCGGGTCCGCGCAGTCCGGATCGCCGGTGTCGCATTGCCGATGCCGACCTCGGCGTCAAGCGCTCGCAGCAGCATGCCGGCGTACCGCAGGCGGAACATGTGCACGGAATCCTGCAGCGACGCGAGCTCGGCGACGGTGGCCGGGCGTTGGGACGACGGCTCCGCGGCCCGCTTCTCCATGCTGTCCGGCGAGGTCGCCATGATCCGCGCGAAGTACCGGCTCGCCCGTACGAACGGCGACCCGCTGCTCAAGTCCTCATCGGTCGCCGCGAGGATGTCATCCATCCACCCGACCAGTTCCCGGAACCCGGCCGCCTGCTCGCGCAACGCATCGGCGTACGACGTGCTCGACGGCGACGCGTCACTCACCCTGGCGTCATCCCAGTACGGCAATTCGCTGAGCAGCGTGAGCGTCCCGTACGGCCGAGCGTACGTATGACTGCTGTTCCCGCCGAACGACGCCGGCAACGGATCACCGTGCTCGACGTAGTAGTCGTAGATCGTCTCGATGTCCGGCATCTTGAAGATCCCGTCGGCGAACTGCGCGATCGACGGCGACTCCGGCTCGCCGCGATCCAGGCTCAGCCCGAGCCGCGACGGGATCTCCTGCAGTACGCCATGCAGCCCCGGCTCCGGCCTGGACAGGTAGTAGTACACACCGCCCAGTTCGGTGTTGTGCAACGAGCACATCAACGTCGGTCGCAGCTGATCGATCAGCCGCATCAGTGCCGCCGTCTCCGGCAGGACGTCGTCGAAGTACGCCGTCTTGTAGTCGAGCGGGAACGTCCATTCGATCTGCTCGTCACCGGCCGGGCGGTAGAAGTTCCGCGCATAGTGCTCGCGGGTGAACGGCCCCTTGAGCCAGCCCTCGTTCAGCCGGAGCCCGTCCGGGTCGATACACGCGATCACGTGCCAGCGATGCCCGAGTCGCTGCCGCAGCTCGGCGTCCTCGCACAACCGGCGGGCCAGGTGGAGCGCACTCAGGCCGCCGATCGGCTCGTTCGGGTGCGGCAAGCCGAAGACCAGGGCGTTGTCCTCGAAGGAGCCGATGGTCAGGCAGAGCAGCGGGTCGCCGAGCCGCGAGGTCCCGACCCGGCGCAGGGACGCGACGTCGGGGTGGCGCTCGGCCAGCGCGCGGAGCCCTTCGACCAGCTCGTCGGCGGTGCTGAACACCTCGATCTCGGGTACCGATTCCAGTTCGGCTTCCAGCCACGCGGGCAGCACGTTGTCGACTCCTCAGATCGTCCGGACGGGGTTCTCATCGTCGCCGGGGCGACCACAAGCGGCCTCGGTGGGAACCACCAGCCGAACCGGCCTCTTTGTCGGATTCGACAAAGCATCTCACCGGGACGGGCCTATTCTCGGTACATGCACGGTTCGGTAAGCCCCGCTGAGTCGGTTCCGTCGGCGACCTTTGTGGTTCCCGTCGAACCGCCCGCAGACGCCGCCGACCGGACGCTGGGCGGAATCCTGGACACGCTCGGCCGGCACGCCCTGCACCTGGTCGCCGATGCCGGGCGAATGGACGAGCAGCTCGGCGAGGTCGTCGTCCACGGCCCTGGCGAACCCGTGCCACCCGCGGACGACGGCGTACTGCTGCTGACCGGAAGCCGCGCCGCCCACCCGCAGACCCTCGACACCATCCGCAGCGCTGGTACGACGGGTTATCGCGCGGTGGTCGTGAAGGCGTTCGGTGACGACCTGATCGGGCTGGCCCATGTGGCCGAGGAGTCCGGGGTCGCGTTGCTGAGTACGCCGGACGAGATGGCCTGGCGGCACCTGGATGCGCTGATCACGTCGAGCAAGGCGCCCGCGTTCTCCGACGACACCGACCGGTTCACCTCGATCGGGGTCGGCGACCTGTTCGCGCTCGCGAATGCGATCGCCTCATCGGTCGGCGGCGCGATCACGATCGAGGACCCGACCGGCCGCGTAATCGCGTACTCGAACCTCCCGCACCAGGAGATCGACGAGATCCGCCGGCTCGGCATCCTCGGCCGGCAGACACCGGACCGGCCGACTAACTACGAGGAGTATCAGGCGGTACTGCGCTCCGAGAGCCCGGTGTACTTCGAGAGCCCGACGCCCGAGTACGCGAGCCGGCTGGCGATCGCGGTCCGGGCCGGCACCGAGGCGCTCGGCCTGATCTGGGTGCTGACCGACCGCCCCCCGATCGTGGCCCGGGCCGAGCTCGTCCTCGCCGATGCGGCCAAGGCGACCGCGCTGCACCTGCTCCGCGCCCGCGGTCAACGCGATCCTGAACGGGCCCAGCGCACCGAAGCACTACGCCTACTGCTCGATGGCGCGATCGCGCCCCGGAGTGCCGCGGCTCAGCTGGGCGTGAAGGCCGAGACGCCGAGCGTCGTACTGGTCATCGCACCCACCGGCGACGACGTCGAGCCGATCCTGGCGGCAGCGAGGATCGTCGACCTGGTCACGCTGTATTGCGAGGCGTGGCACTCGAGTGCGTTGTGCGTGACGGACTCCGGCGTCGTCTATGCCTTCCTTCCCACGCGTACGACGGACGAGCCGTCACCCCGGTTACTCAAGCTGGCCGAGGATCTGGCGGCGACGATCGAACGGTCCGGGCGGCTCAACGTGCTGGTCGGGATCGGCTCATGTGCAGCCGGGCTGGCCGAGGTCGCCGAGTCCCGGGCGATGGCGGATCGGGTGCTGGCCGTACTGACCGGGCGAGCCGATCCGTCGACGCGAGTGGCGAGTGTCGAGCAGGTCCGGACCGAGGTCGTATTGCGGACCGTGGCTGAGCAGGGGGCTGCGGACCAGGGTCAGCTGCTCGGTCCCGTACGGGCGATCCTGGAGCACGACGCGACGCACGGGACGGTGTATGGCGAGAGCCTGCTGGTCTATCTGAGCTCGTTCGGCGATGTCGTCCGGGCCGCCGAGAAGCTCAACATCCACGAGAACACGATGCGGTACCGAATCCGCCGGGTGGAGGCGCTCTTCGACCTGTCGCTCGACGACGGCGATCAGGTCCTCGCGATCTGGCTCCAGCTCCGGCTCCTGCGTCTCCTGGGCTGACTGTCGAGGACCACAACAGGCCGTGCCGTTTCGTTGGCTGACGACGATGTCCGGGCCGCGCGGGCTGCCTACCGTTCTCGGCATGCAGCCCATCACCTTCCAGCAGGTTCGCCTCGGCAGCGGTGGACCGATCACCGACGTCCGCATCGAGGGCGGTCGCGTGGTCGAGATCGGCGATCTTCGACCGGGATCCGGCGATGACGTCCTTCACCACCCGGGCGCCACCCTCATGCCCGGTCTGGTCGACGGCCACGTGCACAGCGCGCAGTGGGCCGAGCGCCGGCGACGGATCGACGTACAGCGTGCGCACTCTCCGGCCGAGACGGTCGAGCTGATCGCGGCTGCCCTCCGGCAGCGGCCGGCACCGGTGAACGGTGAGGTCGTGATGGCCCATGGGTTCCGGGACGGGTTGTGGAGTACGCCGCCGCACAAAGACCTGCTGGAATCCGCCCTGCCGGGAGTCCAGGTGGCGGTGGTCAGCCAGGATCTGCATGCGATCTGGCTCAGCCCCGCGTTGTTGTCCCGGATCGGTCGCGACCATGAGACCGGCGTACTGCGGGAACAGGACTGCATCGACGTCAACTACGAACTCTCCCGCGACGTCCCGCCCGAACTGGTGGACCGATGGGTGCTCGAGGCAACCGCAGCCGCGGCGGCGCGCGGGATCACCTCGATCGTCGATTTCGAGTACGCCGACAATCGGACCGACTGGCTGCGTCGCGCCGAGCAAGGCGCCGTACCGCTGCGGGTGAAGGCGTCGGTGTGGAAACCCTGGCTGGACGAGACCATCGAGCGCGGTCTGCGGACCGGCGATGTGTTGAACGGTTTGATCGAGGTCGGGCCGTTCAAGCTGGTGGCGGACGGTTCGCTGAACACGCGGACGGCGTACTGTCACGACCCTTATCCGGAGGCCGTTGCCGGTGAGAAGCACGGGTTGCTGCTGATCGACGAGGAGGAACTCGTCCAGCTGATGACCGTTGCCTCTCGCAACGGACTGGCGCCGGCCGTGCACGCGATCGGCGACCACGCCAACACGATCACCCTGAATGCCTTCGAACGCGTCGGCTGCACCGGCCGGATCGAACACGCCCAACTCGTCCGGCCCGAGGACGCACCTCGGTTCGCCCGACCGGGTCTGATCACCTCGGTCCAGCCCCAGCACGCGATGAGCGACCGCGACGTCGCCGACCGGCACTGGCCCGGCCGGACCGCGACCGCCTTCCCTTACGGCTCACTCCTCCGTGCCGGAGCGACCCTGGAGTTCGGCTCCGACGCTCCGGTCTCCGAACCGGACCCCTGGCATGCCATCGCCGACGCCGTCCACCGCACCGACAACGACCGCGCACCCTGGCATGTCGAACAAGCGATCCCGCTGAATGCCGCCCTCGAAGCAGCCACCGCCGGCCGTACGACGATCACGGTCGGCGACCCAGCCGATCTCGTCCTACTCCCCGACGACCCGATCCACCTCTCCAACCCCGACCTCCGCACCTTGCCAGTCCTGGCAACTCTGGTAGCGGGCCGATTCACGCACCGGGCCGAGGACTAGACAGCGCCGTCGAGGTAGCCGATTTCGGGGTGCCAGCGGGGGCCGGCGTGGTGGTTGAGGGCGGCGACCAGGTCGGCGTGTTCTTGCTCCGTGAGTGGGCCGAGGACGCAGAGAGGGATGCTGCCGTCCTGGCGAACGGCGGTGGCTTGGGAATGGATCCAGCCGGCCGGGCGGAAACGGCCGTTGTACGGCGCGTCGTGGGCGAAGCGGATGTGCAGACCGGAATCCCGGTTCAGCATCTTCGCCCGGATCTCCTCCAGCGTGACCATCTTGATGTGGTTCCAGGCGAACGTACGGCGGCCGGACGGCCCGGTCGCGGCGGTCGCACCGCTCGCGTCGGTCGTGGTGATGCCGTCCGGGCCGATCCGGAGCGACCACGGCCGGGCAGCCTGCGGCCGGCGGGCACGCCTCGTCACCACCACGGCGAGGATCAGGCTGCCGATGATGCCGATGACCGAGAAGTGTCGTCCGGGGGCGGGCGAATGCAGCAGGAAGTCGATCCAGGCAGCCGGCTGCCAGTCGACACTGCCGTAGATCGACGGCATCACGTACGACATGATCACGAAAGCCAGGAAGAGGAGCCAGCAGAACCAGAGAGCCACGGTCAGCCACACCCCGCGGCCACCGGAGCGCTCATGGTCGGCCCACCCGATCTCGAACGAACTGTCGTTCCCCGACAAGCGCCTGGTGGGCTGAACGAAGTCGAGGCCCTTGGCAACGACAGTCGCCGCGTTCGAGAGATCGAGCACGTCGAGGGCGGCGCGGAGCCGGGCGATGCGCTCCTGGACCTCGGCGGCCTTCTGGGGACGCTGGTCCGGATCTCGACGCAGCAGGTCGTCGACCAGGTGCACCACCGCGGGCGGGAGGTCCGGACGTAGTGAGGCGACTGAGAGAGCCGGCTCAGAGAGTTTGCGCTGGACGACGGCGAAGCCATTCGGGCCGGTGAACGGCGGCTGGGCGGTGAGCAAGGTGAACAGCACACCGCCCAACGCGTAGAGGTCGGAGCGTTCGTCGCCGCGCTCGGTGCCGAACTGCTCGGGAGCGCCGTACTCCGGTGTGCCCGCGGTCGGGAGGTCGGCAGAGCGCGCGACCGTGAACGTGGTCTGTACGAACCCGGCGATGCCGAAGTCGACGACCTTTACCCGCTCGTCCGCGGTGAGCATCACATTGAGCGGCTTGATGTCGTAGTGGATGACGTGAGCCTTGTGCGCGGCGACCAGCGCGGCACAGATCTCCTGCGCGATCTCCAACGCACGTCCGGGCGCCAGCGGGCCGGTCGAGCGGAGGTGCGCGGCGAGCGTCGTACCTTCGACTCGCTCCATCACCAGGTAGAGATGGTCCTTGTCGAGGCCGCGGTCGTGCAGGGCGACCACGTTCGGATGGTTGATCTGCGCGGCGGCAACGGCCTCGCGGTCGAAGCGTTGTGCGAGGTCGGGGGTGACAGCGTCGTCCAGGGCCAGGAACTTGACGGCCACGTCCCGGCGGAGCTCACGGTCCCGGCAGGTCCAGACCTCGCCCATACCGCCCCGGCCGAGCCTCGCGACCAGCTCGTAACGCCCAGCGATCAAGTCACCACGATGCACACCTCAGCCTACTGTCCGCCGGGGTTCCAGGGCACAATCGACGGCGGGGGAAGGAGCACGTCATGTGGCAGCCAGATGGGTGGGATGTTCGGCTACGGCTCGGGGTGCTGACGCCGCACGGTGATGTCGGGCCGGAGTCGGAGTTGCAGGCGATGGCTCCGGAGGGGGTCTGTGTGCATGCGACCCGGGTTCCGTTCGGGGCGATCACGACCGGCGGGGTGATGGATCCGACCATCCCGCTGGCCCCGGTCCAGGCGTTCGTCGAGCCGCCATACATCGACGAAGCGGTGTCGTTGCTGGCCGCCGCGCCACTCGGTGCGATCGGCATCGGGTTCACGAGTTCGTCGTACGTCCTCGGCCCCGACGGCGAGCAGAAGGTGCTCGATCGGCTGATGCAGCACAGTGCGGGCATCCCGGTGATCGGGACGTGTGCGTCCGCAGTGGCAGGGCTCAGGCAGCTGAACGTCCGCCGGATCGCACTCGTCGATCCGCCCTGGTTCGACGCCGAGCTCGATCGCCTCGGAGCCGAGTACTTCACCGCTCAAGGGCTGGACGTGGTCGCGCACGGGCCATGCGGTCTGCCGAGCAACCAGCGCAGCATCAATCCGTCCGAGTTGTTTGCCTGGATCATCAAACACACGCCCGACGAGGCCGACGCCGTCTTCATCGGCGGCAACGGTTTCCGCAGCGTCGGCATCATCTCGGCCCTGGAACAGGATCTCCGCCGCCCGGTCCTCACCGCCAACTCCTCGCTCCTCTGGGGACTGCTGCAGGCAGCCGGCTCCGCAGCAACTCCCTCCCACTACGGCGAGATCTTCACCCCAGAGCGCGTCTAGGTCTGGCAGACTGGGCGCCCGTCGCGTTGGAGGTGCTGGGGTGGTTGCGGATCTGCCGGGGCAACTTGTCCGGACGAAGCGGTTCAGGGCCGGCGCGCCCAGTCACCTGAAGGTCGTCGGGGCAGGACGGTTCGTCGTGTTCCTGCGCGACGACGCACTCTGGGCGTACGACGTTCAGTCGAAGCGTGAGCGGCGAGTCGGCCCGGCCACGTCGTACCACGCGAGTGAGTCGGTCCTGGTCGTGTTGCGGGAGCGGGACGTGTTCGTGGCGGATCTCGTCGGTGAGCTGTCCGATCAGTTGCCGATCAAGGAAGTGGCGGCGGCTCAGGTCGATCCGACCGGGAAGACCGTCGCCTTCGTCCGGGACCGGGCTCTGCGGGTGATCGGTGTCGACGGGAGCGGCGAGCAGGTTCTTGCCGAGGACAACGACGAGAACGTGTTCTGGGGGCTGGCCGAGTTCAGTGCCTGGATGTCGATGGGACGCGGCGAGGGTCTGTGGTGGTCCCCTGACGGGCAGCGAATCCTGGCAGCACGGGTGGACGAGAGCCAGGTTCAGTTGCGGTATCTCTCCGATCCGGCCGATCCGACGTCGGAGCCGCGAGCGTTCCGCTACCCGGCCGCCGGGACGGCGAATGCGGACGTGCGGTTGTTCGTGCTCGACCTCGACGGTGAACAGCGTGAGGTGCAGTGGGATCGGCAACGGTTCGAGTACGTCGTCCGGGCCGGGTGGACGGTCGAGCGGCCGCTGATCGTCGTACAGACAAGGGATCAGCAGTGTCTGCAGGTGCTCGAGGTGGATCCTGGAACAGGCCGGACCACGCTGGTGCGCGAGGTGACCGATCCGCAGTTCGTCGGCGTACCGGAGCGGACGCCGGCGCAGACCGCGTCCGGCCGGCTGGTGTGGATCGACCGGGATCAGGCCTGTGACACGTACCGATTGGTGATCGGCGACGAGGTGGTGACGCCACCCGGTCTGCAGGTCGACCAGGTCTGCTGTGTCAGCGGCGAGGTGGTGACGTTCCTGGCGCAGACCGATCCGACCGAGGTCCACCTGTATGTCTGGGACGGCGCCGTACGGCGGCTCACCGAGGAACCCGGCGTCCACAGCGGATTGGTTGCCGACGGCACCATTGTGATCGATTCGCGGACGCTGACCGGTCGGCGGATCACGGTCAACGGGCAGGCGCTGGATTCCTTCGAGGAAGAGCCGGTGCTGGACCTGCGGGTCGAGTTCGTCAGCTCGGGGCCGAAGGAGTTGCGGACCGCAGTGTTCCGGCCGTCGTGGCACGCGCCTGGATCGTCGAAGCTTCCGGTCCTGCTGACGCCGTACGCGGGTCCGGGAGCGCAGATGGCGCTGAAGCACCGTGCGCCGCAGCACCTGGTCTCCCGGTGGTTCGCCGAGCACGGGTTCACCGTCCTCAGCACCGATGGCCGCGGCACCCCGGGACGCGGTCCGGCCTTCGACCGGGCGACGGTCGGTGACATCCTCGAGCCGGTGCTCGAGGACCAGATCGAGGCTCTGCACTTGATCGCCGAGAGGTACGGCGACTTGGACCTCGACCGAGTCGCTATTCGCGGCTGGAGCTACGGCGGGTATCTGTCGATCGCCGCGCTCCTGCATCGGCCAGACGTCTTCCATGCCGCGATCGGCGGAGCCGCCCTCACCGACCAGCGCGGCTACGACACCTACTGGAAGGAGCGGTACCTCGGCCACCCGGACACCGACACCGAGGCGTACCGCCGTACCTCACTCCTCCCCTACGCCGCCAACCTCGACCGCCCGCTCCTCATGATCCAAGGCCTGGCCGACACCAATGTCTGGGCCACGCACGCGATCCGCTTCTCCGGCGCACTCAACGCCCTCGGCAAGCCCCACGAGCTGGTCCTGCTACCAGGCGAAGGTCACGGCCTCACCAACCCCCGCACCATCGAGAACCTCCTCCACCGCGAACTAGCCTTCCTCCACCAACACCTCAGAATGACTTGATGAGCTGCTGGGCTATCTCGGCCCGGTCGGCCATCCAGCGTGGTGCCGGGATGCGGTCGAGCAGGACCAGGACGCGTTCGAAGATGCCTTGGAGTTGGTTCCGGACGACGCTGAGGTTCAGGTCGTTTCCGGCCCAGGTGATGTCGCCGCCGGCCGCGACGTACGCGTCGAGCGTCTTGGCGCCGAACATGTGGGCCATCCGACCCGCCTCCAGCGCAGCACTGTCGGAACGCACACTGTCCCAGTCGATCAGCACCGGGCCACTTGCCGTCATCAGCAGGTTGTGCGACTTGAAATCGCCATGCGTCATCACGAGGTCCGGTGCGGTCTCGCACACCTCCTCGATCCGCGCGGTCAGCTCGAGGATCCGCGGCAACCGTTCCCACGCCCGGTCCGCCCACGGTTCGCCCCGCTGCCGCGCCTCGGTGAACCACTCCTCCCAGTCGGATCGCGGCCTGATCGCGGCACGCCACCAATCCGGCAGACCGACCTGATCGAGCGGCTGCAACTGATGGACCATCGCCATCGTCCGCCCGAGCCACTCGGCGATGTCGTCCTCGGGCCGGACCGCCCGACTCTCGATCCACCGATGCACGCGGAACAGCCGATCCTCGATCCGCGTCACCCAGCCGAGCACCGGATCGACCGGCGGCATCGGCTCCGCCACGGCGATTCCGCTCGCCAGCGCACGCTCCTCGAACGGCATCGCCACCGCTAACTGGTCGAGCAGCCCACCGGACGTGAACTGACCTCCGGTCTCCGGCCAATAACCCTTCACGAAATAGCTGCCGGACTCCGCCTCGAGTCGCCAGGTGTCTGTGTCCCCACGGCGAACAAACACGAGCTCACCAGCCGGCTCCCCGAGATCGAACGCGGCCGCGATCACTCCCGCAGTCGGCGTGTACACGAATCACCTCATGTCTTCCGTGGATCGCACCGAACGCGCCAGCCGGTGTACCTGGCGACGCGTCGCCGGGTACAACTCGGTGAACGTCCGGAACAGTGTCGCGTAAGCGGTCGCCGTCGACGGATCCGGCCGGACCGTGTGATCCAGCCGAGCCCAATCCGTCTCCGGCGGGACCAGCCCGATCCCGATCGCCGCGAGCAACGCATCGCCGTACGACGCTCCGATCGTCTGCGCGGGCACCTGCTGCTCCAGCCCGCATACGTCACTCACGATCTGCGTCCACAACCCACCCTGCGTACCGCCGCCGACCGCGACGATCCGCGCCGGCTGCCCGGCCGTCTCCTCGAACGCACCGACGATCTGCCTTACCCCACAGGCGATTCCCTCGTACGCCGCTCGCAGTAGATGTCCGCGTCGATGCCGCAGAGTCAGTCCGGCGATGACGCCACGCGCCAGCGGATCGTAGATCGGTGTCCGCTCGCCACTGAAGTACGGCAGCATCACCAGCCCTTCGCTACCCGCGGGAACCGCAGCAGCCTCATCGACGAGCGTCTCGAACGGCACACCACCGGTCAGGTCCTGCAGCCAGGTGGTGATGGAGCCGGACGTCGCCATGCCAGCAGCCAACGTGTGCGACGACGGCTCGACGCCTGACGTGGTCCACAGTCCGCGCACACTGGTCTGCGCGGTCAGCACCTGTACGAAGAACATGGTGGAGCCGTACATCAGCATCAGGTCGCCAGGACGTCGTACGCCGACGCTGAATGCCTCGGCCCATGCGTCGACCGTTCCGGCCACGACCGGCGTGCCCTCAGCCAAACCGGTCGCTGCGGCTGCTGCACCTTGCACGACCCCGACCTGCTGCGATGGCCACACCAGTCG
Organism: Kribbella steppae; assembly: GCF_004342025.1. Classification (GTDB taxonomy): domain Bacteria; phylum Actinomycetota; class Actinomycetes; order Propionibacteriales; family Kribbellaceae; genus Kribbella; species Kribbella steppae. Next base: position 118,442 of record NZ_SLWN01000007.1, read on the forward strand.
CGGCAACGCCAGACCGGGGAGCACCTCCTCGATCCAGTCCGTCGCCCACTCCTGCTTGCGGATGTCGTAGAAGGGGTCGCACTGACTGGCCGTGTGGTGGTCCAGCACCCACTCACCGGTCAGCCGCGCGACGACGTATGTGTGCGCACTGAACCACCGATCCTGCGGTCGCCACGCATGCCCGGCCTCACGGCGCAGCCAGGCCAGCTTTGGCCCGATCGCCTGGCTGGACAGGTCTTTCCCACACCGCTCGAGGATCGCGTCGGCCCCGAGTTGCTCGGTGATCTCGGTGATCTCCCGGGTCGCCCGGGTGTCGACGCCGTACAGGATGGCCGGTCGTCGCGGCCGCAGGTCTTCATCGGTCTGTACGACGCACGGCCCGAGACCTGAGACGCAGACGGCCAGGATCCGGTCACCCGCCGAGGTCAGTTCCTTGAGTACGTCGGCGACGTCACCCCACCAATCGCGCTCGGCGTCCATCTCTGCCCAGCCCGGTCGCGGGAGGCTGGGCGCGTGGTCGCGACGCGCGGCAGCCTTCACCGTGCCGTCGAGCGTCGTCAGGACAGCCTTGGTACTGCCCGTGCCGATGTCCACTCCGATGACGTAATTCATGCAGCCAGCCTCCAGCCCGGCAGCAGTGGGGGCAAGCACGGCAGCTCTTCGCCCTGGGTGCAACCAAGAAACGCACTGATATGCCGCGGTGGGTTGGGTGCTGCGTGCAATCAATCCTGATCTGCGCAGTGGCTGCCTGTGCAGGTAGATTTGCCTGGTTCAGCAGCGATGAGGTGTCCCAGGTCTCTACCTCGGACCGCTCCATCACCTTCGAATCGGGAGGCATCTTGAGACTTCTGCTCACGTCCGCGGGCGTCAAGAACGCCAGCATCCACCGCGCGTTGGTCGAGCTCCTGGGCAAGCCGATCGCCGACTCGAGCGCTCTGTGCATCCCCACCGCGCAGTATGGGCACCCCATGGTCGGCCCCGGTGTCAGGGCCTGGCAGTTCATCAGTGGGAATTCCGAAAATCCGATGGTCGACCTGGGCTGGAAGTCCGTCGGCGTACTGGAGCTCACCGCGCTGCCTAGCATCGATGAAGAGCGCTGGGTGCCCATGGTCCGGGAAACAGACGTCCTGCTGGTGGCGGGCGGCGATGCCCTCTACCTGTGCCACTGGATGCGGCAGTCCGGACTGGCAGACCTGCTCCCGTCCCTGAGCGAGACGGTCTGGGTGGGACTGAGCGCCGGGGGCATGGTGATGACCCCCAGGATCGGGGAGGACTTCGTCCAGTGGAGACCGCCGGCAGGTGACGACAGCACGTTGGGCATCGTCGACTTCTCGATCTGTCCACACCTGGCTCAGGAGGGCATGCCGGGCAACTCCATGGCCGAGGCGGAACAATGGGCGGCCGGCATCTCGGGTCCGGCGTACGCGATGGACGACGAGACGGCCATCAAGGTAGTCGATGGCACCGTCGAGGTCGTGTCCGAAGGGCACTGGAAGCACTTTCCCTACTAGCTGCCGACGCCAACGCGAGTGGGCGAGACGCCCTCTCATACCGCGGACAGGTCGGAGTTGGATCCTAGGCGGCGGGCTGCACGGCTCCCGTTAGAGCTCGGCGCGCAGGATCGACGCGGCGCCGGCCATGGCACGCATCTTTCCCTCCGCACTCGCGCGAGGGAGGTACTTCATCCCGCAGTCGGTGGCGATGGTGATCCGGTCCGGTGAGATGTAGGAGAAGGCTCGGCGTACCCGATCGGCGACCAGCTCGGCGGACTCGACCTCGCGGTCGGACAGGTCGATGACGCCCAGGATGATGGTCTTCTCGCTGAGATCCTTCAGGACGCCGAGATCGAGACCCGACTGGGCGGTCTCGATCGAGATCTGGTCTGCCGAGCAGCCGGCCAGCTCGGGGAGGAACGAGTACCCCTCGGGCCGTTCGTGGATGATCGCGGCGTACCCGAAGCAGATGTGGACGGCGGTGGTGCCGGTGATGCCGTCGAGCGCGGCGTTCAGCGCGGTGAGACCGTACTCGCGGGCCGCCTCGGGCCGTGCCTGCATGTACGGCTCGTCGATCTGGACCAGGTCGGCGCCGGCGGCGTGCAGGTCCCTGATCTCGGCGTTGACCGCGGCAGCGTACGCCAGAGCCGCCGACGCGAGGTCGGGGTAGTGGTCGTTCTGTGCCTGCTGCGACATCGTGAACGGGCCGGGCACGGTCATCTTGACCGTGTGATCGGTGTTCGCCTTCAGGAACTTCACGTCGCGGACGCCGACGGGGTGCGGCCGCACGATCGGGCCGGCGATCCGCGGCACCGGGTTAGGGTGCCCGCTGCGATCGAGGGCCGTCCCAGGGTTGTCGATGTCGACGCCCTCGAGCGCGGTGGCGAAGTGGTTGCTGTACGACTCGCGCCGCATCTCACCGTCGGTGATGATGTCGAGTCCCGCCTCCTCCTGGGCACGGATCGCCAGCAACGTGGCGTCGTCCTGCGCCTGCTCGAGGTACTCCGCCTTGACCCGCCACAGCTCTTTCGCCCGCACCCTCGGCGGGAAGCGGCCAGCGAGCTTGGCCCGGTCGATCAGCCAGTCCGGCTGGGCGTAGCTGCCCACCAGCGAGGTCGGCAGGATCGGCAGCGGGGTCGATGTCGCAGTCACTCTCGTGACTCTAGACCTGCCGCTGTCCGCTGAGGAGGTGCTCGGCGTACTTGCCGGGGCACTGGACGAGAGTGAAGTGGTGATCCGATCCGGTGGTTGAGCGGTCGCTAGTCGTCGGAGAGTCGGGTCAGCAGGCGTAAGAGCTCTGCCTGCTCGGAAGGCTCGAGGCGCTCGACCAGGGAGACCATGGCGTCGCGGCGGAGGCGGCGGATGGTGGCGAGGACCTTGGTGCCGGCCGGCGTGAGGTTGACCAAGGTGGCGCGGCGGTCGTCGGGGTCGGGCTTGCGGGCGACCAGGCCGGCCGCTTCGAGGTCGTCGACCACTGAGGTCGCCGAGCGCGGGACGATGCCGAGCTGGTTGGCGAGTTCGCTCAGGCGGAGTGCACGGTCGGCGTTGTCGAGGGTGCGCAGGACACGCAGCTGACCGTGCGTGACGTCGAGGTCCGCCTTCGACGCGCGGCGCTGGCGGCGGACGAGGCCGTCGAGGAGCGCTGCGATCTGTTCAGCGGTGTCTTCCGGTGCGGGCACGAGCAGAGCCTAGTCGGTAGCGGACTTGTGAGTTTAGCTCATAGTGAGCTAACCTCAGTATATCTGCTGCCGAGCGAAAGGCCCCTATGTCACAGATCTCAGGGCTCCCGGGCGGAGGAGGCGGCGGTGGTCGCGCGATGCGATCGCTGCTCAAGGACTCCTCGGTCCGCAACCACAAACTGGCCGCCGGCACCTTGCGCCGGATCCTCACGTTCGCCGTCCCCTACCGCCGCTATCTGGCCGTCTTCCTCGTCCTGGTCGCGATCGACGCGGCCAGCGGCGCCGTCACCCCACTGCTGTTCCGCGAGATCATCGACCGCGGCATCGTTCCCGGTGACAAACAACTGGTGGTCTTGCTGTCCCTCGTGGTCGCGCTGCTCGCGATCTTCTCCAGCACGATCACCCTGGCCCAGCGCTGGTTCTCGGCCCGCATCGGCGAAGGCCTGGTCTACGACCTGCGCACCGCCGTGTTCGACCACGTCCAGCAGTTGCCGGTCGCGTTCTTCAGCCGGACCCAGACCGGGGCGCTGATCCAGCGCCTGAACGGCGACGTCCTCGGCGCGCAGCAGGCCTTCACCTCGACCCTGTCGAACGTGGTCAGCAACCTGCTCAGCGTCGCGCTCGTCCTCGCCGCGATGTTCGTGATGTCCTGGCAGATCACTCTGCTCGCGCTGGTCCTGCTGCCACTGTTCATCCTGCCAGCCCGGCTGATCGCCGGCCGGTTGCGCGAGGCAACCGCCGAGACCTACCGCCTGAACGCGACGATGGCCCAGACGATGACCGAGCGGTTCAACGTCGCAGGCGCCGTACTGGCCAAGGTGTTCGGACGGACCGAGGACTCGTCGAAGGACTTCGCCGGCAAGGCCGCGCGGGTCCGCGACATCGGCGTCACCACCGCGATGTACGCCGGCATCTTCCGCGTCTCGCTGACCCTCGTCGCCGCGCTCGCTGTAGCTCTCGTGTACGGCGTTGGCGGCGTCTTCGCCGTCCAAGGCGCACTCGGGATCGGTACGGTCGTCGCGCTGACCGCCTATCTCAACCGGCTGTACGGACCGCTCACCGCGCTGTCCAACATCCAGGTCGACGTGATGACGACGCTGGTCAGCTTCGAGCGGGTGCTCGAGGTGCTCGACCTCCCGCCGATGGTTGCCGACAACAAGGATGCGAAGGAGCTCCCGGCAACGGTCGAGCCGTCGATTGAGTTCGAGCACGTGTCCTTCCACTACCCGTCGGCGGCGGACGTATCGCTCGCCTCGCTCGAGTCCGTCGCGACCCTGTCCGCCGAGACCGGCGAGGAAGTCCTCAAGGACGTCAGCTTCAGCGTCCAGCCTGGCCAGATGGTCGCCGTCGTCGGCCCGTCCGGCGCCGGCAAGACGACCCTCGCATCGCTGGTCTCCCGGATGTACGACGTCACCGGCGGAGCGTTGCTGGTCGGCGGCCGCGACGTCCGCGAGGTCACCCAGCGCTCACTGCGAGACGTGATCGGTGTGGTGACGCAGGACTCGCACATGTACCACGACACGATCCGCTCCAACCTGCTGCTGGCCCGTCCGGACGCGACCGAGGCCGACCTTCACGCAGCCCTCGAAGCGGCCCAGATCGCGCCGCTGATCAACAGCCTGCCCGACGGGCTCGACACGGTGGTCGGCGACCGCGGCTACCGGTTGTCCGGCGGCGAACGGCAGCGGCTCGCGATCGCCCGGCTGCTGCTCAAGGCGCCGTCGATCGTGATCCTCGACGAAGCCACCGCGCACTTGGACTCGGAGTCGGAGGCCGCCGTTCAGGCCGCACTCGCGAACGCACTGGCCGGGCGTACGTCGCTCGTCATCGCGCACCGATTGTCGACAATCCGCAACGCGGACACGATCCTCGTCCTGGACGACGGCCGGATCCGCGAACGCGGCACCCATGACGAACTGCTGGCCGCCGGCGGCCTGTACGCCGAGCTCTACACCACCCAGTTCGAGAAGGCTGCCTAAGCCTTGGCCTTGGCGGGTGAGCGCAGTCGGCGACGGGTGCCCGGCGCGCTCGCCGGACTAGCCAGACCCAGCGCACCCAGGAACTGCTCCAACGTGAACGTCGCCATCCCGAGCGCCACCGCATTGCCCGGGACGCGCGACGCCTCCACGGTCAACCCCGGCAGCGACCCCGGCAACACGTGCTCAGGCAGCTCATCCCGTACGGCGGGAAGCAGCCACTGAGCCAGCGCCTTCGTGGTCCACCCGGTGAGGGTGACATGCGAGATGTTCAGCAGATTGACCAGATCACCAAGCGACGCCGCCAGGTAGTGCGACGTACGACGGGCAAGCTCCAGCAAAGCCGGATCGTCCTTGGCAAGTCCCTCGGCCACCGCATCGACGAACCCGCGCTGCAACGGTTGCCGGAGCGCCGGGTGATCCGGATCGATCTCCGCGAGCGACATCTCCAGCCCGTGCACCCCGAGATAGGCCTCAACGCACCCGCGCCGACCGCACCGGCACTGCCGGCCATCCAACTGCAGCAGCGTGTGACCCCACTCGCCCGCGTTGTTGGCCGCGCCGCGTAGCAGTGAACCGTCGATCGCGATCCCCGCACCGACACCGGTGCCGAGGTTGACCACGGCCATGGTCTTCGTCTCCCGGCCGACCCCGAACCACATCTCCGACAGCGCGACCGCCTTCAGCGGGTTGTCGACGTACACCGGTATGCCGAGGCGTTCCTCGAGCAATTCCTCGATCTTGACGTCATGCCAGTCCCAGTTCGGTGCGAACACCGAGACCCCGGCATCCGGGCGGACCTGGCCGGGCATGCTCACGCCGGCGCCGATGATGTGGTCGCGCCGAGTGTCGCTGGCCTCGACCGCCGCCTTGATCGCGCGGACGATGCCGTCGACGACGTACGCCGGGTCGTTCTCGTGCTCGTCCAGGGCGACCTCGGACTGGCCGAGCGGACCGAGGGTGACGTCGTAGACGGTGGCGTCGACGTACGTCTCGGCCACGTCGATACCGATGATCCGGCCGCGGTCGGGGTCGATACTGAGCCGCTCGTACGGGCGGCCGACCGTGTTCTGCTCGACCGTCGCGATCCGCAGTACGCCCTCGGCCAGGAACTGGGTCACCAGCGTGGCGACGGTCGCCGTACTCAGCCCCGTGTGTTTCGCGATCTCCTGCCGGGTCGAGGGACCCAGCGAGAACAACGCATGTAGGACTTCGAACCGGCTCTCGTTGCGCAGATCACGAGACGTCTGCCTCGGCAACCTTGCCCCCTCAATCAACTCTCAGCGTGCGTAGCTCCGGAGTACCCGGACCGTCGACGCCCCGGACCAGCAGCGCCAGCCCGGACCACCCCGGCGGAGTCCACAGTACGTCGGGATCACCGCCGGAGAAGGCAGGACGCTCGCCGATCCAGACCCGCCCGATGCACTCCCCGGAAGCCCAGCCGGTGACCCGCACCTGCGTGCCAACGGGCCGGACAACCGATCCATTCTGCAACGTTGGAAGCTGTACGTCGAGCCAGGCTTCCTCCCCCGGCTCGAGCGTCAGCGGCAGTTCGATCTCAAACCCGGGCCTGTCCTGCTGCGCGAAGGCGGTCAGCAGCTCGTCATCCTGTACGGCGCACGTCCAGTCGGTCACCGGCTGCAACGTGAGCAGCTCGGCGCGGAGACCGCCTCCACTCGGGTGGTGAGGCACGGTCACCGAGACCTGCTTGGTCCCGGCGGACAACAGCACCCATGGATTCTCGGCGTGGACCGTGGTCGGTTCACCATCGCCGACCGTCACACTGACCGGCTCGCGGACCCCTTTCAGGTGCAGCGCCGTGGTCTCCGATGCGTCGACGCGACGCGTGTACGTGATCGGCGTACCGACGCGGGTGCTGCTCCAGCCGGTGAGGCCGCGCAGCGGTGCCGGCTCGCCCGCCCAGTGACCCTCCACCGTCCACAACGCGGAGAAGTCCTCGGTGTCGACGACCGTCCACAGCGAGCCGAGACCCCGCAGGGCTCCGAGCTTGAGCGACGGCAGCCGCGCGTCGTCGAAGTTCGCGTGGCCCCAGATCTCCACCGTCGCGTGAATGTCCCCGGTGAGCCCACGGACGTCGATCCGCTGGGTGGCCCCGAAACCAGCAAGCGTTTGAACCCGTCCACCGATCGACAGATCCACGATGTCGGACGCACCGACGAGCAGCAGCTCGTCGACACCGGTCAGGTCGGCCGTCGTCGTGTAGGTCCCACGGCCTCGATAGACGCCGAGCGACTCCAAGGTCGGCGGAAGCTCATGCGTACCGGCTGGCTTGCCCGGAGCCTCGGCCTCCCGTCGCCGCACAGCAGTCACGTCCCGCGGAGCCGCCTGCTCAGGACGTACGACGTCCGCCGGCGCCTGCACGCTGACCGGCACACCGTCCACAACGAGGCTGGCGCCAACCGCGATCTCCACCGGGGTGTTGCCGATGACAACAGTCACCGGAACCTTGGAGGAGAAGGTCAATCCATCGTCCGACAGCTCGACCAGGTCGGCCGATGCCAATGTCAACGTCTTGTCCCGCAGCGGCAGGTCGATCAGCATCAACGGGCACGAGTCCGCCGCTACCGCGACGGAGACACCGTTGACGACCGCCCGGCCATCCGTCGTACCGAGGTTCGGTACGGCGACCAACTGTCCACCACCGTCGAGGTCGAGCACCGACGGAGACGAGCTGGTCGGGAAGTCGGCCACGACCTCGGCGGACCCTCCCGAGATAGCGAGCGCCACCCGCGATCCCAGTGCGTCCAGGACGCGCCCGAGGACCTGCGCCTCGGCGTACTCTGGCCGCTCGATCCCCGTCGACGACACGTAACCACCGAAGTCGTACCCGTGGCTCATGAAGTTGCCGGGCTTACCCCAGTTGCCACTCGAGGGCGTGTAGCCGAAGTTCCACCCCGACGCCTGCAGATACGGTGCGATCAGCGACGCACCACTGGCCAGCAACCGTCGCAGGGTCCGGTGCCGCCGATTCGTCTCGGTGATCAGCAACGGCAGTCCACGATCCGCGAGCAGATCGGCGTACCGCCGTACCTCTGCCTCGATGTGCGGGGAGTCGTCGTTCGGGTAGAAGTTGCACGCGGGCACGACGTCCTGCACGTTGCCGGTGGCACCGAACAGGTCACCCTGACCGGCGCACGCGACCAACGGCACGGTGATGCCGTGGGCAACTGCCTGGTCGTGCAGCGCGGTGATGTAGCCGGTGCGGTCCTCGCAGTCGAAGAAGTCGAGTTCGTTCTCCAGCTGGACCATGATGACCGCGCCACCGGCTCCGAACTGGCGGGCGGCCAGGATCGGCAGCACCTGGTCGAACCACTCCGACACCCAGCCGAGGAAGCGCGGCTCGTTCTGGCGCACCTGCAGCGAGGGATCGAGACCGAGCCAGGCCGGCAGCGCACCGCCGTCCCACTCCGAACAGATGTACGGACCGGGCCGGGCGATGACGTGCAGACCCACCTCATGCGCGAGATCGAGGAAGGCGGCCACGTCGCGCCGGCCGTCGAACGACCAGCGGCCGGGCGCGAGCTCGTGAAAGTTCCACGGCAGGTACACGTCCACACAGGTGTAGCCCGACGCCTTGACCTGGTCGAGCCGTGCCCGCCACTGCTCCCGGGGCAACCGGAAGTAGAACAATGACGCACACAGCACGACCTGCGGCTGACCGTCGATCCGGATGCCACGCGCATCCATTGTCACTGCGTTCACTTGACCCCCGCACTGCCGCCGCTGATGTCCATCTCGTACAGGTACCGCTGTCCCAGGTAGTAGACCAGGATCATCGGCAAGGTGAGCAGGATCGACCCGACCATGACCAGGTTCCACGGTGGTGCCTGCAGTGCTGCCGACGTACTGGTGATGTACTGCACGCCCAGCGCGAGCGGCATCTTGGTCTCGTCGTTGAGGTAGATCAACGGACCCATGAAGTCGCCCCAGGTCGCGGTCAGCGTGAAGATGCCGATCGCAATCAGCACCGGGCTGAGCATCGGCAACATGATCCGGCGGTAGATGCCGAAGAAGCCGAGGCCGTCCACCATCGCGGCCTCGTCGATCTCGCTCGGCAGCCGGGACACGAACTGCCGGACCAGGAAGACGTTGAACGCGTTGGAGAAGAAGTTCGGCACGATCAGCGGCAGGTAGGTGTTCACCCAGCCGAGCTCCTTGAACAGGATGAACTGCGGGATCATCGTGATCTGCGCCGGGATCATCATGGTTGCCAGCACGATGATGAACAGCGCGTTCTTGCCCGGTGCCCGCAGCCGCGCGAACGCGTAGCCGACCAGCCCGCTGGACAGCACCTGCCCGATCACCGCGCCGGTCGAGATGATGACCGAGTTCAGCAGGAACCGCTGCATCGGCAGGTCGGTGCTGAACACCCGGGTGAAGTTCTCCCAGTGGAACTCGCGCGGGAGGATCGTGAAGGTGTTCGCGTTCACCGTCTGGTCACTGGCCAAGGCGATCGACACCACGAACACCAGCGGCACGCACAGCACCGCCGACGCGATGATCAACGTGGCATAGGTGAACGGCGTCGCGCGGAACACCCGGAGGATCCGGTCCTTGCTCTGCGCCCGCTCCTGCCCCGGCTCCGGTTCCTGCTGCTGCGGTGGTGCGGCAGCGGAGATGACGGTGGCCATCACTTCACCTCGGTCTCGTAGAACACCCAGCGCCGGGCGGTGCGGAAGGCGAGCAGCGTGAACACCAGGATGACGGCGAACAGCAGCCACGACAGCGCCGACGCATATCCCATGTGGTAGAAGGAGAACGCCTCGTCGAACAGCATCGGGACCATCATCTGGCTGGCGTTGTTCGGCCCGCCCTTGGTCAGGATGTACACCTGGGAGAACACCTGGAACGCCCCGATCAACCCCATGATCAGGTTGAAGAAGATGATCGGGGTCAACTGCGGGAAGGTGATGCTCCAGAACTGCCGGAACGGTCCGGCGCCGTCCACCTCGGCCGCTTCGTAGAGCTCCCGCGGGATGCCCTTCATGGCCGCGAGCAACAGTACGGTCGCGCCGCCGGCACCCCAGACGGACAGCAGGATCAACGCGGGTTTCACCCAGATCGCTTCCAGCAGCCACGACGGGCCCGGGATGCCGAACACCCCGAGCACGTCGTTCAGCGGGCCGGACGGTGCGAGCACCATCTTGAAGATCATCGCCGTCGCGACCAGCGGTACCAGCGTCGGCAGATAGATCAGCGTCCGGAACACCTTGCGGAGGCGAACCTGCTTGTTCAGCAGGTTCGCCAGCCACAAGCCGATCACCAGACCGAGCGGCACCGAGACGGCGGCGTAGTAGAAGGTGTTCCACAACGCCTTCCAGAACACCGGATCCTCGGTCAGCAGCCGGGTGTAGTTCTCCAGCCCGACGAACTCCGGCGGGGTGAACGAGTCCCAGTCGGTCAGCGAGAAGTAGATCGACGCGATCATCGGCCCGAGCAGGAACACGACGAACCCGATGATCCACGGGGACGCGAACAGGTAGAACCACAACGCCTCGCGGCGGCGCAGCTTCGACATCAGCCCGGCTTGACGATGGTCTCGAGCCGCTTCTGGATGGCGGTCAGCGCGGCCCGCGCGTCCTGCTTGCCCAGCCAGAAGTCGGCCAGCCCGTCGTCGAACGCCTTCTGCATCTCGTTCCAGGCCGGGATGAACGGGGCCCGGTAGACGAAGCCGCTGGACTCGCCGAACACGTCCATGTTCACCGGCTTGGTCATCCAGGCCGGCTTCAGGAACGCCTCGCTCTTCTGCACCTCGATGTTGGCCGGCACGTCCTGGCCGGTGGCGATGATCTGCTGCTGAGCGTCCGGCGAGGTGAGGAAGTCGATCGCCTTGAGCGCGGCCTCGGGGTTCTTCGCCGTCCGGGAGATGGCCAGGCCGCTGCCGAACGCGGTCACCGCCTGCTGCTTGCCCTTCCACAGCGGGGCGATATCCCACTCGATCTTGCTCTTGGTCAGGCCGCTGATCCCCCAGAACCCAGTGGTGTTGACCGCCACCTTGCCGTTGGCGAACGCCGCGTCGCCACCGACGTCAGCACCCATGTCGGCGTACTGCTTCTGGGTCGGGACCACGCCGTGCTTGAAGATCAGGTCACCGGACCACTGGAGCGCCTCGATCACCTCGTCGGTGGCGACCGCGGGCTTGCCGCTGTCGTCGATGATCTTGCCGCCGTTCTGGTACACGAAGCTCCACCACTGCGCCCACCAGCCGGAGCCGGCGTAACCCCACTGCTTGCCGGGGACGGTGAGCTCCTTGAACGCGCCGAGTGCGTCGTCCCAGGTCCAGTCCGCAGTCGGCGCCTTGATGCCCTTGGCATCGAACAGCGTCTTGTTGTAGAAGACGATCATCGCGCCCGAGCGGTCCGGGATCGCGTAGACCTTGTCCTGGTAGGAGTACAGCTTGCCGATCGAGCCGAACCGCTTCTCCAGGTCGATCCCGGCCTTCGAGGCCAGCTCGTCCAGCGGCTGGATCTGGTTCTTGCTCGAGTAGACGTTGACACTCTCGGCCACCTGCATGATGTCCGGTCCCTTGCCACCGGCAATCATCGTCTGGACCTTCTGCGCGTACCCGTCGTTCGGGATCAGCTGCAGCGTCACCTTCAGCTCGGGGAACTTCTTGACCAGCAGATCGATCCGCTTCTGGTACGTCGTCTTGTCGTTCTCCCCGCCCCACACCGTCATCACCAGGTTGGCGGCGGTGGCGTTACCCGACGAAGAACTCTTGTCGTCACTGTCGGATCCGCACGCGGTGAGCGTGATGACGCCCGCGGCCAGACCCATCCCGAGAAAACCCCGACGCGAAAGCTGCGTCCCGTCCATCGTGTTCCTCCAAGCCTTGCGAACCCGGCGGCAGGGCGACTCTGACGGCACCCTCGGGTTCAAGTGGCGGTTAAACTAACCATTGGAATAACCCCTGACAAGACCTCGACCCTGAGAAATCCAAACCGTGACCTCCGCTGCTACGCGGGTGGGACGTCGCGCAGGTAGTCCTCGACGGCGAAGAGATGGGCGGCCATCCGGGCGCGCGCGCGGTCGGCGTCACGGGCGGCGAGGGCGTCCAGGATGGCGCGGTGTTCGGCGTGGGTGGTCTCGTCGGCGCCCGTCTGGCTGATCGAGCGCCAGAGCCGGCCGCGGACGGTCCGGCCGCTGAGCGCCTCGATCAGAGCCTCGAGCACCGGGTTGCCGGATGCTTCGGCGATCAGCCGGTGGAAGGCGATATCGCTGTCGATGATCGCCTCGTGGTCCGGTTCGCCGCCGCTCGCCAGCTCGGCCTCGGCCCGGTCGAGTGCCGCCCCGGCCGCCTGCAGTGCCTCCGGGGTGATGCGACTGGCAGCCAGCGCGGCCGCCTCGGTCTCGAGCATCCGTCGTACGGCGTGCAGATGGTGAGCGCCGCCGTGGTTCTGCAGGTCGACGACGAAGCCCATCGGGGCCAGCAGCAACGAGGAGTCGAGCGTGGTGACGTACGTACCGTCGCCCTGCCTGGTCTCCAGCACACCCATGATCGACAGGGCCCGGACGGCCTCACGCAACGGGCCGCGGGAGACACCGAGCGACTCGCCGAGATCCTTCTCGATCGGCAGTTTGGCGCCGGGCTTGAGGGTGCCGTCCACGATCATCTGTTTGATGCCCTGGACGACCACATCGGTCTGCGAACCACCCGCTGGACTACTCATTCAGCCATTGTCATGCACCGGCAGCCGCTGCAGGAATTCAGTTTCCCCACCGGGAGCCGTCCTGGGTCAGCGAGGTCGGGAACCGGACGTCGATGACCTCCACCGACGTGATGCGTGGCATGGAAGCTCCTGTCCGCTCGGGCGGGCGTTGTAGCCATTATTCTTCGCGGATGCGGAGACTGAGCTGGATCGGGATCGGTTGTTTCGTGGTGGCGTTCGTGGTGAGTGGGTTCTTCCTCGTGCAACTGCTGCGCACCATTCCAGGCACACCGGCCCCGGTCGACCAGGGGCCGGTGCAGCTCGACGGTGTCGGGCTGACCATCTTCGCCTCCGAGCGGGGCGCCGGTCAGAGCTGTACGGCGAAGGACGCGAGCGGCGCCCCGATCGCGTTGACGGAACCATCGCGGTCCGAGCAGTTCGACGACGCCGGTGACGTCTACTACGTGGTCGCACACTCCGTCGAGAAGGTGCCCGCGCAGGCGGTCGAGGTCAGCTGCACCGACCAGAGCGCGACCTACTTCGCCGGCCGCCGCCACACCGCCGCGACCTTCCTCGGCCCGGCCTTCGCCGCTCTCGGCTCCTTTGCACTGTTCGGCGCCCTCGGCACCGTTCTGATCGTGGTCGACCAGGCCAGGCGCAAGCGGGCGCCGCGCCACTGAGGGCGCGGCGCCGCCTCGGGTCAGCCCGCTTTGCGGAGGTGGGCGACGATGCCGTCGATGTCCTCGGCGAACTTCGGCCCGCGGATCTCGTGGCCGCCCGGCTCGCGCGGGTACTCGCCGCCGCTCAAGCCGAGCTCCCTCAGATCAGCAGCGAGGCGTACTTCCGCATGGTCATGACCGGCTGCATCCGCGGCCTCACCAGCGCGGCACCGCCCGGACGACCGGTGGCAGACATCCTGGAAGATCTCGGCCTGGAGTGAGCCCTACCCAGCCGCGCTGAGATGAGTCAGTACGGCGAGGACGCGGCGATGACCGTCCTCGGACTCGGGAAGCGCGAGCTTGGTGAACACGTGCCGGACGTGCGCTTCCACCGTGCGCTCGCTGAGGAACAACCGCCTCGCGATCCCGCTGTTCGTGAGTCCCTCGGCCATCAACTCGAGCACATGCCGTTCCCGATCGGTCAACGCGGCCAGCGGATCGTTGTCCGCTCGCCGCGCCACCAGACCAGCCACAACCTGCGGATCCAGGGCCGACCCGCCCCGGGCGACGCGCTCCGCCGACGCCAGGAACTCGCCGACGTCCAGCACCCGATCCTTCAGCAGATAACCGAATCCGCCCAGTGACACGAGACCCACCACGTGCGTCGTCTCGATGTGCTGGGACAGCAGCAGTACGCCGACGTCCGGATGCGCATTCTTCACCGCCGCCGCCGCACGCGCCCCTTCGTCGCTGAACGTCGGCGGCATCCGGATGTCCGCCACGACAAGGTCCGGCCGGTACGACGCCACGGCCGCGAGCAACCCATCCGCGTCGCCGAGCGTGGCAACCACCTCGTGTCCGCCGTCGACGAAGAGCATCTTCAACCCCTCGCGCAGCAGTACCTGGTCCTCCGCGATCACGATCCGCATGGCAGCTCCGCGGTGAGCGTCGTACCGCGACCTGGTTCGCTGTCGATGCGGAAGCTCCCGCCGAGCGCTGCGACCCGATCGGCGAGCCCGGTCAGACCCGTGCTGTTCCCGGCGGACGCACCGCCGACGCCGTCGTCCGCCACTGTCACCAGCAGGCTGTGGTTCTGGCAGCGGGCGGCGAGATCGACGCGCGTGGCGTTGGCGTGCTTGACCGCGTTGGTCAGCCCTTCACAGCAGATGAAGTACGCCGCGGCCTCGACACCCAAGTCGAATCGCTCCTCGGGTACGTCGACCGACACCGGCAACGGAGCCCGGCGAGCAAGGTCATGGAAGGCCGGTCCGAGACCGGCATCCAGCTGAGTCGGCGGCAGACCGCGAGCCAGCACTCGAAGCTCGCCGATCGCGACACTCACCTCTGCCACCGCACTGTCCAGCGTTGTGCCAGCGGCTTCGGGTGCTGATCCCAGCTGGTGCTGGGCGTGCCGCAGCGCCAGACCGATGGACACCAGCCGCTGCTGGGCGCCGTCGTGCAGATCGCGTTCGATCCGCCGGCGCTCGGCGTGGCCGGCGGCAACGATCCGGGCCCGGGACGCCTTGACCTCGTTCAGTTGCAGCCGCAGTTCCGCGCGCAGCCGGGCGATCTCGATCGCCAGGCCGCCGTCCTCGACCACGCGCCGGACCAGCTCCGGGCTGAGCTCGGCCGTGCTGTCATGCACGACCACGCCGATCGGCTGGTCGCCGCGTTCGATCGCGATCCGGTGCCGGTCGTCGTCTGTCCGGGTGTTGCCCGCGAGGTCGACGTACCGCTGGCTCTCCGGCAGGAAGACGAGCAGCTCCAAACGAGGGTCGGCGAGGATCTCGCGGAGGACCGTCTGCACGTCCTCGGGTGGGCGCCGACCGGACCGGACGTCGTCGAGAAAGGCGGCCATCCGGTGCAGGGCGTCGTACCGGGACCGGTTGAACCGGCGGTCGACCCCGTCCTGGATCCGGCCGCGCAACGGGCGGAACAGGATCGCGCACACCACCGTCGCCGCGGCTGTGGCCCAGGCCGAGCCCCGGCCGAACAAGGTGCCGAGAGCAATGATCAGTACGACGTACGCCGCGCCGAGCAGCAGCGTGAGCGAAAAGTACGCGACCGTGCGGCTGATGAACAGGTCGATGTCGTAGAGGCGGTAGCGCAGGATCGCCGCCGCCGCCGCGAGCGGCAGACCGCACAGCGCGAGCGCGGCCAGGACACCGGCGGCTGGAGTGACGTACCACAGCGGGAAGACCGTCGGAAGAACCACACCCGCGATCGACGCCGCGAGCACGAACCACTTGAGCTGCTGGCGTTCGACACCGCGCGACCGTCGGAAGCGGACGGCGAGCGAGACAACGGCAGCCATGAGCGAGCCGAGGAACAGTGGCAGCCCGACCGCGACCAGCACGCCGGTCGGCAGCGACTCGACCGCCCACGGGTTGCGACCACCCACGAAGTCCTGGCCGCGATCAGGGCTCAGCGACCAGCCGACCGTGCTCAGGACGAGGCCGACCGCACCGATCCAAGGCAGCGGCCGCCAGTTCGGGCCTGGCAGGCTGCCGGTCGGGAAGAGCAGGAAGGTGAGCGTCCAGCCGAAGCCGCTCACGAGCCAACTCATCGTGACGATCCACTCGGCGAACGTGCCTGCCGCCCAGCCCTCGGCGGCGGCCCGGAGCCCCCAGCCTTGGGCGAGATCCGCGGTCAGCGCGTTGAGCAGACCGAAACCGCAGAACAGCCAGCCGATCGGATTCCCCGGGTGCCGCTGCGCGATCAGCGCCCCGGCGCCGACGCTGACGATGCTGAAGACGGCGTACAGGAGTGTGTCGTACACCGGTTCGAGGCGCCAGGACAGGCCGATCGCCGCGATCTCCGCGACCACCGTCGCTCCGAACAGCACGGCCGGGACCGGCCACCGGCTCCTCCCACCCACGCCACCATCGTGGCAGCGCCGGACGGTCCCGCCAACAGTGCTGGTACTTATCCCAGGCGCGCGATCTCGCTGCTGGAGGTCTCGTGCTGACGCCGATGTGCGCGGAGGCCACGCATTCCTACCGTCGAAGAAACCTTCGAGAGGTGGGGAAACCATGAACGACATTCGCAAGCTTGCCGCCATCGGACTGGCGGGCGGCACGTTGACGGCCGTGTCCGGTCTCTTCGTCGCGGCGGTGGTCCAGCCGGCGTCCGACGTCTCCGACGAGATGTGGAGCTACCCGTGGAGCAGTGACGCGCTGGTCCCGGTCTCCGTCCTGTTCGCCGCCTTCCACCTGCTGGTGTTCCTGGGCATGGTCGCGTTCGCCCGCAGCGTCAGCAGCCGGGGCGCACGGGTTGGCAGCGCACTCGCCTTGGTGGGGACGTTCGTCCTCTTCGTGGCGGAGTTCGCGACGATCCCGTTCGCCGACCAGCGGCTGGACGAGACCGGGCCGCAGATCGTCGGCGCCGCGTTCGGTCTCGGCGTCACCCTCACCGCGGTCGGGCTGATCGTCGCCGGCATCTCGGTACTGCGCTCAGGTGGATGGCCCGGGTGGCGTCGCTACGTCCCGCTCGGCGCCGGCCTCTGGTCCCTCGTGATGATCGGCATCAGTGTCACCGGCGCGCTGGCCGCAGGCGTCGCCATCTACGGAATCAGCCTCTGCATCCTCTACCTGGCCGTGTACACCCTGCCGACCGATGAGGCACCGGCCGAGCACACTGCCCGCCTCCGAGCCAGGATCGATCACTAGTCAGATCGCACGGGCGGCCGCGATCTCGTAGAGGAAGCTGTTGACAGGGGTGGGAACACCGGCGCGGTTGCCCAGGCGGACGACCGCGCCGGTCCACGCATCCAGTTCGTTGGGGCGGCCGGCCAGGATGTCCCGCTGGAGCGACGTGGTCCCGTCGGCGGGCAGGTTGTCGATCCAGGCGAGGGTCTTGGGTACGACGTCCGCCGGAAGCTTGATGTCGAGCGCCAGCGCGACGTCGCGGATCTCGGTGGTCGCGTCGGTGAGTAGTTGCCGGGTGCCCGGCCGGGAGCGGAGTACGCCGTATCCGGCGCCGGTCGCCGTACCCAGGCCGCCGCTCGGGACGACGGACAGGAACTTGGTCCACAGGCCGGCCCAGATGTCAGCCGAGATGACGGCCTGTAGGCCGGCATCGGTGAATGCTGTGCGCAACCATTCGGTGCGCGGCGTCGGCTGGTTGTCCCACTCGGCGAAGGTCAATCGGCCCGGTCCGCCGAGATGGCGGATGGTCCCCGGGCTTTCGACGTACGCGATCACCTCGGCGGCACCTGGCAGGACCGCCTCGCGGCCGTATTCCGCCGCCACCTGATCCGGCGCCTCGACGCCGTTCTGCACAGTCACGATCGCGGTCCGGTTGCCGACCAACGGCCGGATCGCGGTGATCGCGTCGGCAAGCTGCCAGGTCTTCACACACACGAGGACGTAGTCCACCGGCCCGATCTCGGCCGCATCCGCCGTCGCCCGCACCGGCGTGACGTCGAAGTCACCGGCCACACTCCGCACCGCCAACCCAGCGGCCCGGACCGCCTCCAGGTGCTTGCCCCGCGCAACGAAGCTGACCTCGTACCCGGCCCGGGCCAGCCGGCCACCGAAGTATCCGCCGACCCCACCCGCTCCGACCACCGCCACCGTCGTCATCTGCCCACTCCACTGTTACCGGTTTATCTGGTAACAGCGATGGTAGCCTGATCGGCATGAAGAGCTTCACCTGGGTCGGCGGCCGCCCGTCGGTGAACTTCACCGCGACCCTCGGCAAACGCCTGCAGGACCCGTTCGAGCGCATCCCGGCGCCCGAGGACCTGTCCCGCTGGTTCCGCGACGCCGGCCTGTCCGACGACCTCGTCGACGTCTCCCCGCGCACCTACAGCCAAGCCATCGACCTGCGCGAAGCCCTCTACCGCCTCTTCACCGGTACGGCGCTCGACGTGGACGTCGTCAACCGCTGGAGCAGCCGCCCACTCCCCGGCCCTCGCCTGACTCCCGACCTCACCCTCGAGCGTCCAGCGACAGCTGCGAACGGTCTGCTGACCGTTCTCGCCCGCGACGCGGTCGAGCTGCTCGCCAGTCCACTCGGGGACCGGATCCACACCTGCGCCGCCGACGACTGCTCGCTACTCTTCGTCGACGAGAGCCGGGCCGGGCGTCGGCGCTGGTGCTCGATGAACACGTGTGGTGCGCGCGCGAAGATGAGCCATTACCGCGATGGATTGAGGACTTCCGTCAATTCGGGCCGGGGGTAGTGCGCGGGCTGGTTGGCTCGGGGCATGTGTATATCGACTACTTCCCCGGCTGAGGCAGCTCGGCTGGTGCGGGCGGATCACCAGCTGTTGCTGGATCGGATCGACGGGTTGAGTGAGGCTGAGCTCCGGGCGCCATACCGAGTGGTGTCCGGGCCGCTCAGGCACTTCTGCGACTCGTTGCACGACCTGACCGCGCACATTCTGACGTGGGACGAGATCACCCTCGCCGTACTACGTGATGCCGCCGCCGGGCGGTTGCACTGGAGCCTGGATCCACGCTGGGAGACGGCGGACGCGGGCAGCGCGCTCAACGTCGGCGGCGTCGAGGCCGGCCGGCACATCCCGTCCGGACTGCTCCTGCACCGCTTCCACAGCGTCGCCGACGCACTCGTCGCCGAGATCCAGCAGTACGACGACGCGTCGTGGAACGACCCATCGACCGGCGGTGGGTACGACGGTGGCATCGGAGCGCTGGCCGAATACGCCGCGACGCCACCCGACGGCGCACTGTTCGGCCACGCAGCCCGCCACCTCAACCCGGCGCAGGTCCCGGCATGACCATCATCAACCTGCCGGCCTTGAAGGCCGAGACCGAAGCCCTGCTCGCCCGATTCGCCGCCGAGCCTGCAGGACCGGAGCTCGATCCCTACCAGGCGCTGCTCCTCGACCGGGAGGAACTCCCTGACCCGGAGCTCGCCGGCGTGTGCGATCCGAACACCCGCCCCAAGGACCTCACGATCGGCGGTCGCCTCCAAGCACGGATCTACCACCCCGCAACCGATGAGCCGAGGCCGGTCCTGTTGTGGCTGCACGGTGGTGGGTTCATCGGCGGTGATCTGCGGGACATCGAGTGCGCGACGTCCGGGATCGCTGCCGCAGGCAACGTCATCGTTGTCTCGCTCAACTATCGGCTCGCGCCCGAACACCCTTATCCGGCAGGGTTGCACGACGTACGCGACACCCTCGACTGGATCCGAGATCATCAGGCTGAGCTCAATGGCGACGGCCGGATCGCGGTGGGTGGCCAGAGCGCGGGGGCTGCGCTGGCTGCCGGTGCCTGTCTGCTCGCGCGGGACGAAGGACGACCACTCCCCGACCGCCAGATCCTCTGCTATCCCAGCCTCGACGTCGACCGCGACACCGAGTCGTACCGACTCTTCGACGGCACGTTCCTCAGCATCGCCCCAGGTGGCTGGTCGTCAGCGCAGTACTTCCCGGTCGGGGAGTTCCCGGCGACCGCCATACCGCTGCGGGCCGAGACGCTCAAGGGGCTTCCGCCGGCGCTGATTCTCGCCGCCGGTCGCGATCCGCTCCGCGACGATGCTCGCAACTACGCGGCTCGGCTCGAGGCGGACGACGTACCGGTGCGACTGGTCGAATACGCCGACACCATGCACGCGTTCCTCAACTTCCCGGCGGTGCTGTCCGCGGGGCGGCACGCGATCGAGCTGATCGCTTCCGATCTCCGCGAGGCTTTCCAGGCGCCTGTGTGAGCGCTTCGATGAAGGCGGCAGTCGCGGGAGGGTCGGGTGGTTCGCCGTACGTCGCGAGATAGATGTGGCGTGCGGCGCCGACCTTGGTCGCCTTGATGCCTTCGGCCCGGTGCGAGCGCAGCGCCAGTCCCGGCGAGGTGGTGACGCCGAGCCCGTTCGCGACGAAGGCCTGCTTCACCATGATGTCGTCGCTCGTGTACGCGATCCGCGGCGTGAAGCCGGCCTCCGCGCAGAGATCGACGAACTCCTGCCGGCAGTGCACACAGCCCGCGATCCAGTCGGACTCCCGGTGATCGGTCAGTGTCTCTCCGGTACGACGACTGAGCAGATACACCGGGTCGTCGAGCAGGTACGTGTACCGAATGCCGTCGCTCGGCGGCTCGTCGTCGTACCGGAAAATGATCGCCAGATCGAGAATCCCGTCCCGGAGTTGCTGCTGCGCGACGACGGGATGGACGTCGGTGAGCTCCAACTCGATGTTGGGATGCTGCCGGCGGAGCTCGGCGGCAGCCGGCGGGACGAGCACCGTCAGCGCCGAGGTGAAGGCGCCGAGGCGGACCCGGCCGACCTCCAGACCGATCAGCGCGGCCAACTCGGCGTCCGCGGCATCGACCCGGCCGATGATCTCGGCCGCACGGCGCGCGAGCACCTGGCCTTCGGGGGTGAGCCGGATGCCACGGCCCACCTTCTGCACCAGCCGTGCGCCGGTCGCCGCCTCCAACCGCGCGAGGTGATGGCTGACCGTGGGCTGGGTGTAGTGCAACGCCTGCGCCGCGCCGGTCACGGAACCGTGGGCGGCGACCGCGGCGAGCACCCGAAGCCGGACAAGATCGAGCATGGATCGATGGTATCTATGCGTTCGCGCCGATAAAGGCGTTGGACGCATGTGACCCCGGCACGGCAGGCTGCGGGCTGGAGGTGGTCACGTAGTGCGATTCGTCGTCCTCGACGCCATGGGTGTTTTGTACCGGCACGGAAACGTGGTCGGTGGAGTGTTGGTGCCGTACCTTCGCGATCTCGGGTGCACTCTCGGCGAGACCGACATCCGCGCCGTGTATCGACGGTGCACGCTGCGATTGCTGTCGACCGACGAACTGTGGACGGAGCTGGAGGTTGCGGACAGGGCGTCCGATGCCGACTACTGCAGCCGCCACGAGCTCACCCCCGGGACACTCGACACTCTGCGGGGATTGCGTGAAGCCGGCTTCACCCCGCTGGTGCTGACGAACGACGCTGAGCCGTGGTCTGCACGTCTCCGCGCCCGCTTCGGCCTCGATCAGTACGTCGACCGATGGTTTGTCAGCTCCGAGATCGGTGCGCGGAAGCCCGACCCGATGGCCTATCACGCCGTACTGGAGCATCCTGGGCTCGAGGCGTCTCACACCGTTCTGGTCGACGATCGCCCGACCAACCTCGTCGCGGCACGGTCGGCCGGGTTCCGGCCTTGGCTGTTCCAGAGTGAAGACACTGCGGCTCACCCAGCTGACGCGTTCGACGTTCCTGTCGCCCGCAGCATGGCCGAACTGCTCACACAGCTCAGTCCGGGTCGCCGTGATTGGCGCGAGGGCTGAAGAACCTGCTGGGGTTGCCGGCGGCGCGGGGTCCGGAGTCGAGCCATTGGGCGAAGGCGACCGGGGCTCGGCGTTCGAGTTCGTCGAGGTAGGCATTGCGCGCGGTGATCACGGCGAGGCGCTGCTCGTCCGTCGTACAGCTCTGGAGTTCGGTGAAGCTGCGTCGCCAGGCCAGGCAGAGGTCGTCGTCGCTGAGGTCGGTGACGTCGACCGGCTCGGGTGCCTTCGGCGCGACCGGCTCCTGGGGCGGTGGCGGCTCGGGCGTCGGCACCTTCTTCGCCTTCCGCTCGGGCCGTGGCTTCCGGTCCGGCTTTGGCTTCCGCTCAGGCTTTGGCTTTGCCCTTTCGATCTTTGGGGGCAGCTCGATCTTTGGAGTCAGGTCGTTCTTCGGGGTCAGGTCGGCAGGGGGTTTGGGAGCGGCTTCAGGTCGCCGTCCGGATGCTGCTGCCTGTGGCCAGAGCCGGCTCACCAGGGCCGGTGAGGTGAGGACGATGAGTAGGAGCAGCCACAGCGTGCCCATCCCGATCGCGGTCGCGTACCCGACGATCGCCACCACACAGGCACCCGCCCGGGCAGCCCATTGCAGTACGACCCGAATCAGCTCGGAAGGCTGTTTCTCCTGCGCCAGCCCGATACTCAGATGAACCGAGGCCACCAGCGTCCCACCCATCAGGAACGCGACCACATTCGTCGACCACCCGACGAACACGACGGCCGTCAGGAGGCCGAGCGCCGCCAGTATCACCACAGCCGTCCGCCAGCCGCGCCGATACAGTCCCCAACCGCTCTCAGCCATACCCGTCAAGTTCCCACCCACTTCTCCCCCAACCGTCGCTCCCCACCCCTCTTCACGTCAAGACGTACGCCGCTCCGCGCCGAGCCGGTCGACCAGACCGAGCCGTTCGACCAGGAAGGAGCACCACGCCGCGACGGCCGCCGGAACCGCACCCCGATGCGGCCCAGGGAAAGCGATCAACTGCTTGTCCGGCGACCCCAGCAGGTCGAACAACTCGAGCTGACCGGACCGGGGAAAGAGCTCGTCGTCCCACTGCACGTGGAACAGCAACGGCACGGTTACCCTCGGCGCATCGACCGCGAACCGCGGCGCCATGTCGACCCCGACCGGCATCGCCGCCGGCTGGACCATCCCGCACTTCCCCAGTACGGCGCACCGCACCCGACCACCCGCCACCAACGGCACCCCGAACCGCGTCCCCATCGACAACCCGAGGTAGCCGACGCGCTCTCCGTCGATCCATCCATCCGCAACCAGCGCGTCCACGGTCGCATCCCAGTCGCCGACCATCCCGTCGGTGACCTTGTCGACTCCGAGCTCCGCGATCCGGCTCTGGTACTCGGTAGCGGACATCTGCCCGGCCACTCGCTCACCGTGATAGGGCCCGTCGATCGCGACTGCCCCGATCCCGGCCTCGGCGGCAAACCACCGACCGAGCATCTCCTGCCGACCACCCCGCTTGTGCCCACTCCCACCATGCCCGAGCAGCACCACCGGCAGCGGACCGTCGACCCCTTCGGGAAACCACATGACCCCCGGTACGTCGCCTTCGTCGCGTACGACGTGGAACTGGCGCTCGCTCACACCGCCACCTGTTGCCGCTTCGCCGACCCATCGCAGTACGTCCACCTGGCCAATCTCACACACCTGGACTCCACGCCGTTCCATAGGTATGGACAGATTTGCGCGACGGGTGGCGAAGGCGGACTGGGACCAGGTGACGGCCGAGGTGAACGACCTGGGGCGTGCGTTGCTGCCGCAGTTGCTGACGCCGGCCGAGGCAGCGAACATCGCCGGCCTGTACGACGAGGCCGAGCGGTTCCGCGCGACGATCACCATGGCCCGGCATCGGTTCGGCGAGGGTGAGTACCGGTACTTCGACGCACCGTTCCCGGAGGCGGTGGAGTCGCTGCGGCAGGCGCTGTATCCGCGGTTGTTGCCGATAGCACGGGATTGGTACGAGAAGCTCGGCCGCGAAGCCGAATGGCCGGACACGTTGGACGAGTGGCTGGAGATCTGTCACCGCGCCGGGCAGACGCGGCCGACGCCGATCCTGTTGCGCTACGGCGCCGGCGACTGGAACGCCCTGCACCGGGATCTGTACGGCGACAAGGTTTTCCCGCTCCAGGTCGTCATCAACCTCAACGAGCCCGGAGTCGACCACACCGGCGGCGAGTTCCTCCTGGTCGAACAGCGACCGAGGGCCCAGTCGCGCGGTACGTCGACCTTGATCCCGCACGGCCACGGTCTGGTCTTCACCACCCGCGACCGCCCGGTCAAGTCAGCCCGCGGCTGGTCCGCCTCCCCCGTCCGCCACGGCGTCTCCACCATCCACACCGGCCACCGCCACACCCTCGGCCTGGTCTTCCACGACGCGAAGTAGACGGACACCGCCTGCGGTCGACTCTTCGGCCGCGAGCGGACTCGGAACGCAGTGTCGTCGAGAGTCGACACTGCGCTGGGTCTGTCAGACGAGGGCGAAGCCGCCGGTCCAGGAGATCTTCTCGCCGACCGCGAGGGTGAGCTGGAGGAAGCCGAGCGCCTCGAGTTCACGGGCCCGGCTGAGCGATCCCGCGTCGACGGCGCGCAGACCGCCCGCGGAGACGACACCGGCCAGCAATGCCTTGGCGTCAGCGTCGTCACCGGCGATCGACACGGTCGTCGGAGCCTCGCCGACCGCACCGGAGGCCAGGGTCGCGGCGAAGTTCGTGTTGAAGGCCTTGAGGACCCGCGACTGGGGCAGCGCCGCGGCAACCTCCGCGGCTGCGGAGCCGTCCGCAGGGACGACGAGCGAGTCGAAGGTCTCGAAGTTCAGCGGGTTGGTGATGTCGACGACGATCTTGCCGGCGAGCTGGTCACCGCGCTCGGCGATGACCTGTGCCACGGCCGGGTACGGCACGGCCAGCACGACGATCTCGCCGGTGATCCGCTGAGCTTTGTCGGCGGAGCCGAACAGCTCGACCGTGTTGCCGCCCTTGGAGACGACGCTCGCGATCGCCTGTCCCATGTTTCCGGTGCCGATGATGCTGACGTGTGCCATGACTCCTCCTGGATGAACGTTGAATAGTTGTCGCTACAACTATGACGATAGCATGAGATGGTTGTAGCGACAACTAATCACTGCAAGAATGATCCTCGTGACGACGACACATTGGCTCGACAAGACAGAACTGGGTGCTTGGGTGCGACTGGCCGCCGTACTCGAACTCCTGCCCGGGGTCCTCGATTCACAACTGCGGCGGGACGCCGGGCTGACACACTTCGAGTACTACGTGCTCGCGATGCTGTCGGAAGCCCCGGACCGCACCTTGCGGATGACGTCCCTGGCACTGCAGACGAACGCCACGCTCCCCCGGCTGTCCCACGTCGTCAGAAGACTCGAGGACCGGGGCCTGGTCGAGCGCTTCCCCTGTCCAGAGGACGCCCGCGCCACCAACGCGCGGCTGACTCCGGAGGGCTGGGACACAGTGCGCGAAACGGCGCCAGGCCACGTGGCCACGGTCAGACAGCACGTCATCGACGCTCTGACACCCGAGCAGATCACCCAGCTCACCGCGATCGCCGACTCGATCCTGAGCACCTTGGATCCCGACGGCACCATGGCCGCCCTCTACCACCGCTACGACACGGATCGCTGACGCCGACCGCAGTCCATTGAGTGGCTCACAGGGCCGTGGTCGGCCACTGGGTCGGCCGGGTCCGCGAGATCACGCAGTTGGTTCTGCCGGAAGACTCGGTGTTCTTGCAGCCTGATTCTCAGGCCGGCCAGTTCGTGGGCAGGTAGTCAGCTGGTCGGTGCGGGTGGCGGCGGCCAGGAGTCGGCGGTTGCCTCGCCGCGCCCGACGGCCGCGTCATGGCTGGCGCGGGCGCGATCGACCAGGTCCATCAGGTCTTGTTCACTCCTGGCCATCAACCGGTACTTCGGACCGAGCCGGATGATCTGATCGCGCTCGTCGAGCAGGCGCCCGTAGATTCGCTCGCGTTCGGCCGGGTCGGCGGTGTACTCCGAATCCAGGTACGCCGTCGCGTGCCGCCGTGCGTTGGCGATCGCGGTCTGCGCCTTGCCCTTGCGGCTGACCAGCGAGGCGACGACGGTGACGACCAGGACTCCCAGGATCACGGTCAACGACAGCCCGGTACTGATCTCGACGACATCGACCGGTTGGCCGTCGTTGACGAACGGCAGGTTGTTCTCGTGCAGGGCATGCAGGATCAGCTTGACGCCGATGAAGGCCAAGACGGCCGCCAGGCCGTAGGCGAGGTAGATCAGCCGGTCCAGCAGGCCGTCGATCAGGAAGTACAGCTGGCGCAGGCCGAGCAGCGAGAACGCGATCGCGGTGAACACCAGATACACGTTCTGCGTGAGACCGAAGATCGCCGGGATCGAGTCCAGGGCGAACAACAGGTCTGTGCCTGTGATCGCGACCATGACGAGCAGCATCGGCGTCATCGCCCGTTTGCCGTTCTGGACGGTGAACAACTTGTCGCCGTCGTACCGGTCCGTCGTGTGGACGACCTTCCTGGCGGCTCGCACCATGATGTTGTCGGCCGACTCGTCCTCGCCACCTCGAGGTTTCAGCATGTTGCCGGCAGTGATCAGCAGGATCAGGCCGAAGGCGTAGAACACCCAGGAGAAGGCGTTGATCGCCGCGGACCCGAGGAAGATCAGGCCGGTGCGCGCGAGCAGCGAGAAGGTGATCCCGAACAGCAATGCCTTCTGCTGGTCCTCGCGAGGAACCCGGAAACTGGTGAAGATGACCAGGAAGACGAACAGGTTGTCGACCGACAACGCCTTCTCGGTCACGTAGCCGGCGAAGTACTCCGCTCCCATCGCCGTTCCGCCGAAGATCAGGACGCCGACCCCGAACGCGAGCGCCAGTCCCACATACACCGACGACCAGACAGCGGCTTCTCTCAGCGTCGGGACATGGGCCTTACGGACGTGGAAGAAGAAGTCGAACACCAGGAGCCCGACGATCCCCAGGATCGTGAGACCCCATACCCACAACGGCACGTCCATCACAACGGCTCCCGACCGGCCCGCGAATCACGCTGAAACCCAGCCTGCCGCAGGCCGCGTGTTCCCGTCCGATTCTGCACCCGAGGCGACCGCAGCTGTCTCACGCGCTCCTCCTCATCGCACCACTACTTCGGCCGCGGCGCCACCGCCGCCGTGATCGCCGACAGTGACCCGATTTCACCTCAGCGCTACGCGCACGACTGACTGCCGGCTGAACGCAGTCACGGACCTGATGGACGTCGACGTGCAGGTCGGCGTACTCGATCCGAGCGTGGACACCGACACGCTGGCCGGCCTGCTGGTAGACGCCTACCTCGCAGAGATCCTCAGGTTCGGAGCCCCACGCGACGGCTGGACCGACCACGCGATCGACCTCCTGGCCCCGGCGGTATCGCCGCACCGGGACGCGCATTGACGGTACTCAGCCCTTGACGCCGGTGAGGGTTACGCCTTCGACGAAGTAGCGCTGGAGGACGAAGAAGATGAGGATGATGGGGAGGATGACGACCAGGGAGGCGGCCATCAGGTAGCCCCACTGGGCGGTGTAGGTGCTCTGGAAGCCGGCCAGGCCCAGTGCGAGGGTGAACTTGTCGTCCGAGGTCAGGTAGAGCAGCGGCCCGAGGAAGTCGTTCCAGACGCCGATGAAGGTGAAAATGACGACGACCACGATCACCGGTTTACACCCCGCCACCGGCCCCGGCAAACCATGCGGGAACCGTCAGCGGCACGAACGTGTCCAGTGCGCCCACCGACCCCCACATGACGAAAGTGGGAATGAGCGTCACGGCGTACGGCAGCATCACGCCGGTGAGCAGCAGCCCGAAGATCAGGTTGCGGCCCCGCCAGCGCAGCCGGGAGAAGCTGAAGGCCGCGAGCGCGCAGGTGAGCACGGTGCCGGTGACGACCAGCACCTCGATGATCATCGTGTTCAGGAAGTAGCGCGCGAACGGCTGCGAACTCAGCGCATCGCTGAAGTTCGACCACGCGAACGGCTGCGGGATCCACTCCGGCGGCGAGATGAAGATCTGGTTGTCGTCCATCAGTGCGCTGCGGACCAGCCAGACGAACGGAAAGAACATCAGTGCGGCGCCGACGGTGAGCACCACCCATACCGAGGTACGACGGATCACCTGGCTGCTCCCATCTCGTAGTGGACCCACCGGCGGGCATTGCGGAACAGCAGGATGGTGATCACCAGGACGACGACGAACAGCACCCACGCGAGCGCGCTGGCGTACCCGATCTCGCTGTCGGTGAAGGCCTTCGTGTACAGGTAGTAGATGTAGAACTGGGTCGCGTTGTTCGGCCCGCCCTGCGTCATGATGTACGCCTGGTTGAACACCTGGAACGTGCCGATCACCCCGGTCACGAGGTTGTAGAAGATCACCGGTGTCATGAAGGGCAGCGTCACGTGCCGGAACCGCGCCCACGTCCCGCCGCCGTCGATCGCGACCGCCTCGTACAGATGCCGCGGCACCCCCTGCAACCCGGCCAGGAAGATCACCATCGTGTTGCCGAATCCCCAGACGCTCATCAGGATCAGCGACGGTACGGCGGACTGCTCGGCGTAGATCCAGTTCGAGGTCGGCAGCCCGGCCCCGCGCAACATGCTGTTGAGCAACCCGAAGTCGGGGTTGAAGATCCAGATCCACAACACCGAACTCGCGACCGCGGGCACCAGCGTCGGCAGGTAGTAGGTCGTTCGCCAGAACGACCGCCCGCGCACCCCCTGGTTGACCAGGATCGCCACCACGAAGCCGACCAGCAGTGTCAGCGGTACGACGCCGATGGTGTAGTAACTGGTCACGCTCAAGGACTTCCAGAACAGCGGGTCGCCCGCCAGCGGGTCGTAGTTGCCGAGGCCGATGAACCGGGCCGGCCCACCGATCCGCCAGTCGGTCAGGCTGAAGACCAGCGACGCGATCATCGGCCCGATAGTGAAGATCCCGAACCCCAGGATCGCTGGTGCCGCCAGCAACCATCCCCAGCGTTGTTCGGCTCTCATCAGTTGCCGTCGGTGGGGTACGTACCTTGCAGCAGACCGCCGTTCAGCTTGGCGGCCAGTGGCTTGAGCACCTCGGCGGCCGGGGTCTTGCCCTGCTGGATGACCTGGATCGCCGGTGTCAGCACCTTGTCGATCGCGTCGATGTTGCGTAGCTTCTGGTAGAAGTACGGCGCCGAGTTGTTGACCGTGTAGTCGATGGCCGCGGTCTTGTACTCCGGCGGATGCGCGTCGTTCTTCGTCCAGACGTCGATGTCCTCCTGGTCGGTGTAGTACCGCTTAGGCAACATGTTTCCGCGTTTCCTCCGAGCGGAGAGCGCGTGTCCGCGGTGGTCTACTCGGTGGTCGCTAAGGACTCGCAGATGTCCCAGGCGGACTGACGGAGAAGGGCGGCGGTGTCCGCATCGAGGCCCTTCACCGGTACGTCGATGCCGACCGGATCGTGCTCGAGTAGCGCGATGAGGAAGACACACGCAGCGAGATAGCTGCCCGCGAGCGCCGGGTGGCTGTTGTCCTTGTCGTGCAGCACCGGCTGGTCGTGCATGCTCAGGAAGCGTTCCCAGACCACGCCGACCGGGACGAGTGTCGCACCGAGCTCGGCAGCGCTACCGGCGTACGCGGAAGTCAGCGCTTGCTGGGATTCGGGCGCGTTCCGCCGGGCCCACGTCAGGTAGAGCGCGGTCCGCGCGCCGGCCTCCTTGATCGCGGCGTCGAAGTCGCGCACGCTCTCCCGCATCCGCGCCGGGCTCTTGACCGGCAACGTGCTCTGTTCCTGCAGTACGACGACGTCGAAGCCGCCGGTCGCGATCGCGTCGAGCGCCTTCCCGGCATTGAGGTGCTGCCGGAGTGACGCACCGCCGGCCTGGATCAGCTTGTGCTCGAGATCGATCCCGCGCGCTCCGGCCAGCGCGGTGAGCAGCCCGGGCAGGTTGTTCCGGGCCGTGAAGCTGTTCCCCACAAACAAGATCCGCACGACACGGACGCTACTAGACTCGAGCGGTGAGTGAGCTTCGGATTGTGCCGGTGGGCGATGACGTAACACTGCTGGACTGGCAGCGGGTGCACAACGAGATCATTCCGACGGCGCCGTTGTCTGTCGACGACATCCGGGAGCGCGCCGAGCGCAACGTGCTCGAGGTCGCGTACGCCGGTGATGTCCTGATCGGATGCTCGACCGTGCGCCCGCCGTCGGAGGAGACCGCGGCGGCGACCGTCATCGCCCGCGTGCTGCCGGAACACCGACGGCAGGGCTACGGTACGGCGATCTACGAGCGCAGTCTCGCCCGCGGCCGCGAACTCAGCAGCAAAGGTATCGAGACGCACATCCTGGCGACCAACGAGGACGGACTGCGGTTCGCCAAGTCCCACGGCTTCGTCGAGGTCGAGTCCTACCTGCTGCCGGGCGACACCATCCCTTTCATCGAGTTGCGCTTAGAGCCCCAACCCGACTGACCCGATTGCT
Organism: Kribbella steppae; assembly: GCF_004342025.1. GTDB lineage: Bacteria > Actinomycetota > Actinomycetes > Propionibacteriales > Kribbellaceae > Kribbella > Kribbella steppae. Next base: position 148,668 of record NZ_SLWN01000007.1, read on the forward strand.
GGTGTCGGCGGGAGGAGAGAGGATGCGAGGGTGCGCTTCTCGATCAATATCCCCAACTTCGGGGACTTCGCGGATGCTCGGACCGTTGCGCGGGTTGCCCAGGCGGCTGAGGAGGCGGGGTGGGACGGACTGTTCGTCTGGGACCACGTCGTCCACAGCAAGAGGCAGCGGCAGGGACAGGCCTTCGGGGATCCGTGGATGCTGCTGACGGCGGCTGCGCTGGCGACGTCGCGGATCATGCTCGGACCGCTGGTGACGCCAGTGGCTCGGCGGCGGCCGGAGCAGCTCGCCCGGCAGGTCGCGACGCTGGACGGGATGAGCGGCGGACGGGTCATCTTCGGTGCGGGCCTGGGCGGCCCGATCGACGACGAGTTCGGCAGCTTCGGCGACGAGACCGATCCGAAGGTGCTGGCCGAGCGACTCGACGAAGGGCTCGAACTGCTCGCGCAGTACTGGTCCGGCGAGACGGTGAACCATGACGGTCGCCATTACCGCGTCGACGACGTGACAATGCTGCCGGCAACAGTCCAACGCCCGCGTCCGCCGGTCTGGATCGCAGGCTACTGGCCGCGCAAGACCCCGATGCGACGCGCCGCGCGCTGGGACGGCGCCGTACCGCTGTTCCTCAGCGCCAACCACGGCGTCGCCCCGCCGGTCGACGAGCTCCGCGACCTGATGAGCTACCTGCGCGAGCTGCGCGGTGACGAAGCCGCTGACACGCCGTACGACGTCATCGTCGGCGGCATCACCGACCCTGCCGACTATCGCTCCGTCATCGAGCCGCTGGCCGAAGCCGGCGCCACCTGGTGGGACGAACGCCAACTCATCCGAGGCAACGACTTCTACCGCCTCGACCCCGTCCTCCGCCGGATCGAACAGGGCCCGCCCAGCATCTGAGCCCCCTGGGTGGGGGACTTCCGATGTGAGGACTTGAGATGCTGGGGGCATGACCGAAGAACAGCCGTCCTGCTGCGCGCCGGCGCGGCCTGTGGTGGGGATCGGTTCCAGCCCGCCGCCGGCTCCGGCCGCCGCGACCGGGAAGCACGATATCGAGCAGATCGTGCTGGACGGTGGCGTGTTCGCGATGGGTGACGGCTACGGAGACGGCAACCCCGGCGATGGCGAGGTGCCGATCCACCAGGTGCGGCTGCAGCCGTTCAGCATCGACGCGACGTCGGTGACGAACCGCGACTTCGCGCGCTTCGTCGACGACACGGGGTATCGGACCGAGGCTGAGATCTACGGCTTCTCCGCGGTGTTCCATCTGGCGCTGCAGGCAGATCCGGGCGACCTGATGGGTCCCGCGGCCGGGACGCCGTGGTGGGCCGGAGTGCACGGTGCGGACTGGCGGCATCCGGGTGGCGGGCGGTCCGATCTCGATGGGCTCGACGACCATCCCGTCGTCCATGTGAGCTGGAACGACACGGTCGCCTACTGCTCGTGGGCGGGCCGGCGCCTGCCGACGGAGGCCGAGTGGGAGTACGCGTCCCGAGGTGGGCTCGAAGGCGCGCGGTATCCGTGGGGTGACGAGTTGATCGGCGACGACGGCGAGTGGCGCTGCAACATCTGGCAAGGCGTGTTCCCGCAGCGCAACGACTTGGACGACGGCTTTCTCACCACCGCACCGGTGCGGACCTTCGAGCCGAACGGCTACGGACTGTGGCAGACGGTCGGCAACGTGTGGGAGTGGTGTGGCGACTGGTTCGGGCCGCGGTACTACAAGTTCTCCCCGGACGAAGACCCACGCGGCCCGTCCCTCGGCGCGGCCCGGGTGATGCGCGGCGGCTCGTACCTGTGCCACGACTCGTACTGCAACCGCTACCGCAACGCCGCCCGCTCGTCGAACACCCCGGAGTCCTCGATGGGCAACGCCGGCTTCCGGACTGTCGGTACCTAACGACAGGAGGTAGTCGGCCCGAACTGCCTTCGGCCGGCATGTTCCAGTGGGGAGGGAAACGTCGCGGTGGACTACCTCCTGTCGTTCGGTACCAGGGTCGTTGGGGTCCGGAGGCCGGGAGTGGTGACTGCTACGGCGGCGACGGCGGCGATGCAGAGGACGGCGCCCGAGGTCAGGGCGATGAATGGTGAGGTCACCTGGGCGACGAGGCCGCCGCGGAGGTTGCCGAGGTCGGGGCCGGCCTGACCGACGATCTGTTCGGCGGCGCTGACGCGGCCGAGGAGTTCGTTGGGAGTGTGAAGCTGGACGATCGTGCTGCGCGAGACGACCGAGACGGTGTCCGCGGCGCCGGCCAGCGCGAGGAAGGCCAGCGCGACCCAGGGCGTGGGCGAGAAGGCGAACAACGCAAGCGCGATCCCCCACCCCATGGAGCCGACCAGCATCACCACGCCCGGTCGCGGAAGCCGGGTGAACATGCCGGACAGGATGGACGCCGTCACGCCGCCGACCGCGATCGCGGTCAGGAACAGACCCAATGTCCGCGGATCGTTGCCGAACCGCTCGGCGTTGATCACCGGGAACAGGCTGATCGGCATCGACAACACCATCGCCGCGAGATCCGTGATCAGCGCACCCCGGATCACCGGCGTCGACACCACGAACGCCAGCCCGTCCCGGATCCCGCCCAGGCCCGGGCGTCCAACGGCCTCGACCCGCATCTTCGGCAGCCCGAGTACGCCGTACAAGGCGGCAAGGAAGCTCAGACAGTCGATCAGGTAGCAGACACCGACACCCCACGCGTTCACGATCAGTCCGCCAAGGGCCGGGCCGATCAACATAGCGCCCTGGAAGGCGATCCTATTGAGCGCGATCCCGCCGGCAAGCAGTTCGCGAGGCAGCAACTGCGGAAGCACGGTCCGCGCCACCGGCCCACCAGCGGCGCCGAACGCCGCCTGCGCCGCGACGAGTCCCAGCAGTACGCCGACCGGCACCGAGCCGATCACCAACTGGCTCGCCATCAGCGCCGAAACGACCACCTGCCCGCTGATCGTGAGCAGGTAGAACCGCCGCCGCTCGACCCGATCGACCGCCGCGCCCGCGAACAACCCGAGCACGATCAACGGCAACGCCTGCGACAACCCGACCGCACCGGTCCACGCCGCACTCGACGTCTGATCCCACACCTGGAACATCACCGCGACGAAGGCAAGCTGCCCACCGAACGTCGACAACACCTGACCCGCCCACAGCCGCCGGAACGGCCGCGAAGCCCGCAACGGCTCCAGATCGATCAGCGCATGCCGGCCTCTCATTGCTGCTGGTCGAGCTTCTCGGCGATGCGGTCGTGGAAGCTCTTACGGGCCAGGGCTTCCTCGACGTCGCGGACCACCTTGGTCATCGGGTACGGGATTTCAGCCTCGAGTTCGGTGATCGCGGCCTCGGTTGCTCGCCACTCGGCCGCCAGCAGCTCGACAATTCCCTTGGCCTTGGCGGTCAGGGCGACCTTCTTGCTGCGAGCATCCGCGCCCGGCACGGTCCGGACCAGCCCGGCGGTGCGCATCGCGGAGACCTTCTGACTCAGCGCCGAATGGGTGCGCCCGACCGACTCGGCCAACTCGGTGATCGTCATCGGGCCCTTGGCGTGCAGCCGGAGCAGCTCCATCACGAAGCTCGGCTTCAGCCCTTTGACCTGCCGCTCGGTGTAGATGCTCGCGATCTCCGCGTCCATCCGCGCCAGCAACTGATGCAGCCCCCGCCACTGACTCTGCTCACTCGGATCGTCCATGACCGCATCATAACAGCACTTATATAAGTCCTGTCACTTCCGGCCGATCCCAGATCACGCAGTGCTGACCGCCGACGCGGACGAAGCTCCCGCCCGGGAAGGCGGCGCCGTAGAGACGTTCGAAGCCGTCCCGGCTCAAGTACCGGTCGCTGGCCCGGTGGTCGAGCCATTCACCGGTCGACAAGCGGAAGATCTCCCAGGCGTCCCCGGCACCGCGTCGGACCAGATTCCGGGCCAGCTTCCGGACCTCACCGCCGTACAGCCACCATTTCGGATTGGCCGGCCGCGGCGACACCGTGTCAGCCAGGGCCGCGCGACCGCCGACCGCGACGAGGGTCCTGATATGCATCAGCACGAGGGCCGGCTCGGCGACGTGATGCAGCGTCGCCGAGCTCGTGACGAAGTCGTACTGCCCCGCGACGTCGAGGATGTCGGACTCGAGATAGCTGACGTTCGGCCGCGAGCGCTTACGGCGGGCCAGCCGGATCATCGGGCCGGACAGATCGATCGCGTCGACCTGGTCGAAGTAGTCGGCCAGGATCACCGCATGCCGGCCGGCGCCGCAGCCGAGGTCGATGGCGCGGCGCCGGCGTTCCGGCAGGACGGTCGGCAGCCAGTCGGCCACAGCGTCGTCAGTCAACTCCCCCAGCCGGTCGTACTGCTCGGCCAGATGATCGAACGACTGTTCCCGCCTCATGATCGTGAGATGCCGGACGACGGGGAAAGGTTGACCGGCGGATCCAGACGGCGGCCAGTACGGCGGCAGCGAGGCTGATCGCGACCAGGGTCGCGAAGCCGTAGCGGGTGTCGGTGCGACCGGTGACGACCGAAGCGATCAGCATGACCACGACGGTGGCCGCGAGCCCGTACCCGTTGGCGACGCCGAACGCACGGCCGACCCGGGACTCCTCGACCGACGTCATCAGCAACGACCGGGTCGCGATCCGCGCCTGCCCGAAGACGAACGCACCGACCAGGACGAGCCCCATCAACACGCTGACCCCGAACAGCGGCTGCACCACCAGCAAGGCATTGCAGGCGACGAACCCGAAGAGCGCCACTCGCAGATCGCCGAACCGTACGCCGGTCCGCCGATAGACCATCGCGGCCAGCAGGAACCCGGCACCACCCAGCGCATCGACGACCCCGACGACCGCCGGACCGCGACGCCATTCACCGACGACCAGCACCGGCAACAACGCGTTGAAGACCGTCACCACCACGAGCCCTTGACCGTAGAGCAACGCGAGAGCGCCAAGGGGCAACCTCCGGCGGCTCGGCGTGGTCGCCGGACGCAACTCCTCGACGGCAGCAGTGGTACGGCGAGCACCACGCCCGACCGCGAGCACGAGCAGGCCCGAGGCAACGAACGTGATCGCGTTGAACACGAACAGCGGCGTGGAACCGAAGTACTGCAAGGCGAATCCGCCGACCGATGCCGACAGCAACATGCCGCACTGTAAGGCGATCTCGTAGTGCGCGTTGAACCGACGTAGCTCGGGAGCCGGCACCCGCTCCCGCACCAAAGCGGCGCTCGCCGGCACGAACAATGCCGCGACGACCGCCAGCGCGAAGTTGCTGGCGTAGACGAGGGTCTGCTGCGGCACACCGACCGCCAGCCCGATCGGCAGGCAAAGCGCGGCGGCGGCGCTCACCACATCGCACCCCACCCACAGCCGGCGCCGATCGAACCGGTCCGCGATGCGGCCGAAGTACGGCGACAGCACCGCTTGCGGCACGGCCACCGCGATGAAAAGCCAGCCGACATCCAGCATCGAGCCACGCGCCTGCACGAGCAGCAGCGCGGCCCCGATCAACTGGATGTTGTTACCGAGGGACGTGATGAAGGCAGCCGGCAACAGCAGCCGATGAGATCTGAGCACCCAACCACCCTCCCAACAATCACTGCCAAGTCATGTCAGTCTTTTGACGGCGCATTTCGCTACCGTAGTTGCATAAATCGGTCCGGCCGGGTTACCTTCTTTTCGACACTGCCGTAGCGAAATGAGGGTGGCGATGGTGGGACGCGGGCGGCCTCGGGATGCCGGGGTGGAGGGGCGGGTGCTGGACGCCGCCATGGCCGAGATGCGACTGCGCGGGTACGACGGGATGTCGGTCGACCGGGTCGCGGATCGGGCCGCCGTCGCCAAGACCACGATCTACCGGCGCTGGCCGAGCAAGGCCGAGCTGGTGATCGCGATGATCGCCGGTCTGCGCGCTGCCGTGCCGTTCGAGCCGAGTGGCGATCCACGGCGCGACCTCACCGACCTCGTCACCACGATCGCTTCGACGCTGACCGCCGTACCGACGACTCTGATCGCCGATCTGGCCGCGGCGGCCGCTCGCGAACCGCGGGTCAGCGAGAGCGTCCGCGCGCTGTGGGGCGAGCGGCACGCCGCCGTCACCGCGGTCGTCGCGCAAGCACAGGAGGACGAGCTCGTCCCCGGGCACGCCTCCCCCGCCGTACTGGTCGACCAGCTCGTCGGGCCGCTGTACTACCGGCTCCTCATCACCGGGGAGCCGATCTCTTCCGCCTACGTGAGGGAGCTGGTGCTCAGCACCCTCGGACCCGATCTGGAGCAGTCATGAAGAAGCTACTGGTTGCCCTCGGCGCCATCGTCGTACTGGTTGCCGGCTACACCGTTTACACGATCGTCCGGCCGTACGTCCTGCACACCGAGGTCGAGGTGGACGCGAGTCCGGAACAGGTCTGGAAGGTGCTCACCGACCGGCAGGCATACCCGGAGTGGAACCCCTTCATCATCTCCTCGACCGGTGAGCTGACGGCCGGAGCCACGATCACCAACGTACTGCGCGACACCGAGGGCAAGGAGACCACGTTCTCCCCCGAACTCCTCGCGGTCGAGCCGAACAAGGAGCTGCGCTGGATCGGCAAGATCGCGTTCGGTGGGATCTTCGACGGGGAGCACGCGTTCCGGCTGGAGGAACTGCCGGGCGGCCGCACCCGGCTGATCCAGGAAGAGACGTTCCGCGGCGCGGCGATCCCGTTCACCAGGTCCATGCTGACGACGACGATCGAGCCGCAGTTCGTCGCCATGAACAACGCCCTGGCCGCCCGCGCCACCGGCCGCTGACGACAAGTCCGCTCGACAGCCGGAGGTCATTCACGGCAGGTTGGCAGTCATGACGGGACTGCTGCGCAAAGTCGACGCCGTGACGATCCGGGTACCGGACCTGGACACCGGACTGGAGTTCTACCGCGACCAACTCGGACATGAATTGCTCTGGCGGAACGACGACATCGGCCAGGCCGGCCTCCGCCTGCCGGACGCCGACACCGAGATCGTCCTGACCACTGCCCTCGACTACGCCCCGACCTGGCTGGTGAACTCGGCCGACGACGCCGCCGAGCAGCTCACGACTCGCGGCGGCCGCCTCATCAAGGCACCCTTCGACATCCCGGTCGGCCGCTGCGCCATCGCCGAAGACCCTTTCGGCAACCCGTTGGTCCTGCTGGATCTGTCGAAGGGCCTGTACGTCACCGACGCCCAGGGCTCGGTCACGGGAGTCGAGCCGAGTTGATGTGTCTCATGCATCAACTGTGTAAGAAAGATGCATTGGACGGATGAGGAACGCGCTGGTTGGGTTGAAGTATGGAGAAACGTGTATTGGGACGAGTGGGAATCGAGGTCAGCCCGGTCGGGTTCGGGTGCTGGGCCATCGGCGGGCCGTTCTCGAGGCCGGACGGCGATCCGCTGGGGTGGGGTGAGGTCGACGACGACGAGTCGGTGCGGGCGATCCGCCGGGCCGTCGAACTCGGCGTGACGTTCTTCGACACGGCCGATGTGTACGGCGCGGGGCACAGCGAAAGGGTGCTGGGCAAGGCCCTCGAGGGAATGCGGGACCAGGTGGTCATCGCGACCAAGTGGGGTAACACCTTCGACGAGTCGACTGCGACCATGCACGACCAGGACGATTCCGCGGCGTATGTGCACAAGGCGGTACGGGCGTCACTCGAGCGGCTCGGGACCGACTACATCGACCTGTATCAGTTGCACTTCGACACGTCCAACGAGGTGGCGCAGCCGTTGCGTGAGGCGTGCGAGGAGCTCGTGCGGGAAGGTCTGATCCGCAGCTACGCCTGGAGCACGGACACCGTGACCAGCGCGGAGTTCTTTGCCGAGGGCGAGCACTGCTCGGCAGTGCAGCACGAGGCCAGCGTCCTGCACGACGCGCCGGAGTTCTTCGCACTGTGCGAGCGCGCCGACCTCGCCAGCATCAACAGAACGCCTTTGGGTATGGGCCTTCTCGGTCGCCGCGATGCGAGCCGGCCGGCCACCGGTGCGGACATCCGCACCCTGCCGCCGTCCTGGCTCCGGTACTTCGGCAAGGGCGGCGTACCCACACCGGAGTGGTGGGACAAGGTCTCCGCGATCCGCGACGTACTCGAGAGTGACGGCCGGACGTTGGCGCAGGGTGCGCTCGCGTGGCTGTGGGCTCGCAGTCCGCGAACGGTCCCGATCCCGGGCTTCCGCACTGTCGCCCAGGCCGAGGAGAACGCGCGGGCGATGGAGTTCGGGCCGCTGCGCGACGACCAGATGGCGGAGATCGCCACGCTGCTCGGGCGGTGACGAATCCCCTGCGGCGGAATGGGTACCCGAACGATGACTGACCATCGAGAGGGTGAGACACGATGCGACTGATCGTCGACCGCAGGACCCGGCGCCGCGGTATCGCGGTGCAGGATCACGGGCATCCGTTCCTCAAGACCGCCGGGGTGACCGTTGCCGGCGTCTGCGCCGGAATGGTGACCGAGTACTTGATGGACCCGGAGCGAGGCCGCGAACGACGAGCCAAACTGCGGGACAGGTCGACCCATGCGGCACAGGGCATGAACGGCATGTCCCGTGACATGTCGAACCGCGGTCGCGGCATGGCAACGGCCGCCCGGGACCGGATCTCCGGCCGGTCGGGCGACCCCACCATGACCAGCTGACAGCACCCCCCAAGGACCAGCCCGGCGCTCTCGCCCACTGGCGGCGGCGCCGGGCTGCGCCACGTTCGGATCCACAATTCGCTGCCGTCGACCTCTTGCCGACTGATTAGGTTTATCGATATACCTCTGAGGAACACCCACCCCCGGGAGTCCTGATGAGGTCTGTTGTGCGGTCAGCCGGCCGGTCTGGTCGTGCCGCGCTGGACCAGTTGGGCGGGCACGATCAGTTCCTTCGGATCACCGGTCGGCCCGCCATTGATCTGCGCGATGAGCAGCGACGTGATCGTGTCGGCCATCTCCTCGTGGCCGGGGTTGACCGAGGACAGCGACGGGACCAGGTACGACGCCTCGTCGATATCGTCGAAGCCGACCACCTGGACGTCGTCCGGTATCCGCAGCCCGGCATCGGCCAGCGCGCGCAGGGCGCCGATGGCAACCACATCGGTCAGCGCGAACACGGCGTCGAAGCCGATCCCGCGATCGAGCAGCGACCGGATCGCGTCGGACCCGTCCTGCAGCCGGAAGCTGCACCGGACGACCAGCTCCGGATCCACCGGTACGCCGGCCTCACGGTGCGCGACCGCGTAGCCCTCGGCCCGCAGGGACGGCATGCTCGCGGTGATGTCGGGGTTGCCGCCGAGTATCGCGACCCGCCGGGCGCCGGTGGCGAGCAGGTGCGCGGTCGCCTGCCGGGCACCGTCGACGTTGTCCATCATCACGTGGTCGAACCGCGACGGCAGGGCCCGCTCACCGATCATCACCACCGGTGCGTCGGTGCGGATCTGGGTCAGCTCGGCCGGGTCGATGTCGACCACGCTGAGGATCAGTCCGTCGTACATCCGCAGCCGGGAGAAGGCGACCGCGTCCAGCTCGCCCTCGCGGCTGGCGCCGGTGCGCTCCATCACGATCCGCAGTCCGTGCGTCTCGAACCGGTCGGCGAGCCGGCCGGCCAACTGGGCGAAGTACGGGCGTTCGAGTTCCGGAACCGCGAGTCCGATCACTCCGGTCCGGCCCGCGCGCAGGTGCCGGGCGGCCAGGTTGACCTGGTACCCGAGGTCGCTGATCGCCGCCAGCACCCGTTCCCGGGTCGCCGCGCCAACCCGCGGCCGGCCGTTGATCACGTTCGACACGGTCATCGTGGACACCCCCGCGGACCGCGCCACATCGGCCATCGTCACCACGGTGGACGCTCGCTTGTCGCCTTCCCCGCCCCACCGCCCCGATCGCTTCATGGTCCATACCTTAAACACCTTCTGGAGTTGCGATGAGAAAACGCCGCACACTGGCCGCCCTGGCGGCCGTCGCACTCGCTCTTCCGCTCGCCGCCTGTGGCGGGACGCCGGGGAGCGGCGGTGATGACAAGAAGCTGACCTTCTTCTCCTGGGACGGAGAGGAGACGATGAAGCCGCTGATCACCAAGTTCGAGCAGGACAACCCCGGCGTGAAGGTCGAGTTCTCCAACGCCCCGCCGGTCGCGGAGTACATCTCCACCCTGCAGTCGCGCATCCTCGCCGGTACGGCGTCCGACGTGTTCGCCATCGCGGCCGAGAACAAGACCAACCTGATCAACGGCAAGCATGTCGTCGACCTGAAGGACAAGCCGTTCCTGAAGAACGTGCCGAAGTTCAACCAGGCCACGTACTCCGGTCCGGACGGCGCGGTGTACGGGATGTCGGTCGCCTCCTGGGGTGCCGGGGTGCTCTACAACAAGGACCTGCTGGCGAAGGCCGGAGCGACCACGGTCCCGCAGACCTGGGACGAGTTCCTTGCCCTGTGCCACAAACTGAAGGACGCCGGCGTCACGCCGTACCTGGAGTCCGTGCAGGCCATGTCGACGCCGCTGTCGGCCTTCCTCGGCGCGCAGAACGCGACCACCGACAACACCATGGACGCGAAGATCTTCGACGGCTCCGCGAAGTTCAAGGACTACTGGGTCGAGCCGCTGACGCAGTGGTCCCGGCTGTGGACCGAAGGGCTCGTCACTCGTGGTGTGGTCGGCCTGACTGGTGATCAGGTCCGCACCGAGTTCGCCACCGGCAAGGCCGCGATGATGATCGCCGGTCCGTGGGACGTGCCCGGCGTGCGCAAGGCGGCGCCGAAGCTGAACATCGAGATGGCGCCGATCCCCGGCATCAGCGGCGGGAAGCCGTACCTGGCCGGCGCGGCCAGCCCGGGCTACGCGATCAACGCCAAGGCGAAGAACCCTGAGCTGGCGGAGAAGTTCCTCACCTTCCTGGACTCGCCCGAGGCGATGGCGCTGTACCAGAAGGCGACCGGGGCGATCACCGTCACCACCGACTTCGAGCCGAAACTCGACCCCGCGCTGACCCCGATCGTGAAGGACGTCCGGGCCGGCAACGTGTACCTGCCGCAGATCGCCTGGAAGCGGGCCGAGGACATCCTCAACGTCGAGGCGACCGCGCAACTGCAGCTGCTGGTCCAGGGCAAGGCGTCGGCTGAGCAGGTCGCGAACGCCCTCGACACGAAGCTTGCGAGTACGTCGTGACCGCTGGTCTGATCGCTCCGGCCGAGACCTCCACCGAGGTCCCGGCCGGGGCCGACCGGCCGCCACGGTTCAGTTGGTCGCGGGCGCGCGAGACCTCCGCGAACCAGCTGTTCCTGGTTCCGGTCGCGCTCGTCTTCGTGGTGCTCCTGGTGGTGCCACTGACGCAGACGTTCTACTGGAGTTTCACCGACTTCACCGGCTACTCGGCCGACGTGAAGTTCGTCGGGTTCTCGAACTACGGCAAGGTGCTGACCGATCCGTCCATGCTGGCCGGTCTCGGCTTCACCCTGGCCTTCACCATCGGTACGGCGGTCCTGATCACGGTGGTCGCGATCCCGCTGGCCGTCGTACTGAACAAGAAGTTCTTCGCCCGCAACCTCGTCCGGTCGGTGTTCTTCTTCCCGGCGATCCCGAGTATCGCGATCCTCGGCCTGGTCTGGGGCTACATCCTGTCGCCGCTGGGTTCCGGCGTGCTGAACTCGGTGCTGGACAGCCTGTTCAGCGCCGGGCCGTACCCGTTCCTGTCGGACGCGACGCTGGCCCGGGTGTCGGTGATCGTGGTCGCGGTCTGGGGCGGCGCCGGCTGGCACGCGGTGCTCTATCTCGCCTATCTGCAGTCGATTCCGTCGGACTACTACGAGGTCGCCACCATCGACGGCGCGTCGGCCCGGCAGCAGTTCTTCCACATCACGCTGCCGCTGCTCACCCCGGCCATTGTCATCAGCAACTTTCTGCTGATGACCGGCGGGCTCAAGGTCTACGACCTGCCGTACACCCTGACCAAGGGCGGTCCGGGCTATGCGACGTACACGATCACGCAGTCGATCATCACCAGCGGTGTCGCGCAGGGGCGGTACGGGCTGGCCTCGGCACTGGCGGTGCTGTTCACAATCGCGGTCGGCCTGGTCGCCGTCGCGCAGTTGTGGGTCTCCCGCCGAATCGAACGGAGGGTCCTGTGAAGCAACGACGGTCTCCGATCACCAGTGTGGTGATGATCGGGTTGGCATGCCTGGTCGGCGTACCGCTGTACTACATCGTCGTCAACACGCTGAAGACGCAGGAGGAGATGACGCAGTCGCCGTTGGCGCTGCCGAGCAAGCTGTTCCTGGGCAACTACCAGCAGATCTTCGAGACAGTGCCGCTCGGGCGGAGTTTCGTGAACACGCTGATCGTCACGGTGGTCGCGATCCTGGTGATGCTGTTCGTCGGCTCGACCGCGGCGTACGCGATGGCGATGCGGGCGAGCAGGTTCAACCGGTTCTTCGGCGCGCTGCTGCTGCTCGGGTTCATCGTGCCGGGGCAGTCGACGCTGATCCCGCTCTACCGGATGCTGGTCGACGTCGAACTGGTCGACACACTGCGCGGGCTGGTGGTGATCTACACCGGCGGCGCGATCTTCTGCTACTTCCTGATCCAGGGGTACATCAGCCGGCTGCCGTTCGAGATCATCGAGGCGGCCCGGATCGACGGCGCCGGCCCGTTCCAGATCTACTGGCGGATCGTGCTGCCGCTGATCCGGCCGATCCTGGCCACCGTCGGCGTGTTCCAGACGATGTGGATCTGGAACGACTTCATCACGCCGAGTGTGTTCCTCAGCTCACCGGAGAAGGCCACCCTGGTACTGCAGGTCTACCGATCGGTCGGCGAGTTCTCGACGGACTGGCCGGGGTTCATGACCATGAGCGTGCTGGTCCTGGTCCCGATGGTGGTGTTCTTCATCCTCACCCAGCGCCACATCGTCGACGGTCTGCTGGCGGGAAGCGTGAAGTCGTGACCCTTGCTTCCTCACCGCTGTACTCCGACCCGGTCCACCTGGCGCCGACCGATCCGACCGTGATCGCGGGCCCGGACGGATCGTGGTGGATGTTCTACACCCAGCGCCGCGCCCGCGAACCCGACGGCGGCAACCGCTGGGTGCACGGCACCGACATCGGCGTGGCCCGCTCCGTCGACGGCGGTCTGACCTGGACGTACGACGGGGTCGCGGCCGGCCTCGATCCCCATCCGGGCCGTAACACGCTGTGGGCGCCGGAGGTGATCCGTGCCGGGGATCGCTATCACATGTTCACCAGCTACATCCCCGGCGTACCGGACCGCTGGGAAGGGCATCCGCGATCGATCCTGCACCACACGTCGACCGACCTGATCGACTGGCGGTACGACGGTGTGCTGCCGCTGTCGTCGGACCGGGTCATCGACGCGTGCGCCCATGAGCTGCCGGGTGGTGGTTGGCGACTCTGGTACAAGGACGAGGCGCACGGGTCGACCACCTGGTCGGTGGACTCGCCGGACCTCAGTGAGTGGTCGGCCCCGATCCAGGTGATCGGTGGCGCTCCGCACGAAGGGCCGAACGTGTTCCGGCTCGGCGACTTCTACTGGATGATCACCGACGAGTGGCGCGGTCAGGCCGTGTACCGATCGCGCGACCTGACCACCTGGGAGCAGGCCGGCCAGATCCTGGACGAGCGGTCGCTCGACCGGGGTGTCGGTCACCACGCGGACGTCGTGGTGGGCCGGGACGAGAACGGCCTCGAGCTGGGCTGGATCTTCTACTTCACGCACCGAACGCTGGCCAATCTCAACAAGAACCGTGTCGACAACGTGGTCGACCCGCACCGGCTGACCGACGTCCACGTCGCCGTACTGCGTGCCGACGGTGATCGGCTCAGCTGTGACCGCGACGCACCGGTCGCATTGGACCTGCGTCGTACAGTCTGAAATACCAAGCACACAAGGAGAACCAGTTGTCCAAGGCATCACGGGTCGTGATCGATCTGGACGTACCCGGTCCGACCATCAGCCGGCACCTGTACGGCCATTTCGCCGAGCACCTCGGGCGGTGCATCTACGGCGGTTTCTACGTCGGCGAGGACTCCGACCTGCCGAACGAGGGCGGTATCCGGCTCGACGTGGTCGAGGCGCTGAAGGCGCTGAACATCCCCAACCTGCGCTGGCCGGGTGGCTGCTTCGCGGACGAGTACCACTGGAAGGACGGGATCGGTCCGAAGGCCGAGCGCCCGTCGATGATCAACACCCACTGGGGCAACGTCGAGGAGAACAACCACTTCGGCACCCACGAGTTCATGGCGCTGTGCGAGCTGCTCGGCGCCGACCCGTACATCAACGGCAACGTCGGCAGTGGGACCGTCCAGGAGATGAGTGAGTGGGTCGAGTACCTGACCCGTGACGGCGACAGCCCGATGGTCCGGCAGCGCAAAGCGAACGGCCGGGACGAGCCGTGGAAGGTGCCGTTCTGGGGTGTCGGCAACGAGACCTGGGGCTGCGGCGGCAACATGCGGGCCGAGGCGTACGCCGACCTGGCCCGGCGCTACGCCACCTTCTGCCGGGACCACGGGGACAACAAGCTCTACCGGATCGCAGCGGGTGCGTCGGACGACGACCTGAACTGGACCGAGGCACTGATGAAGGCGATCAGCTGCCTCGGCTGCGGCCGCGACCCGAAGAACATCTTCCAGGCGATCTCGTTCCACTACTACACGGTCGCCGGGACCTGGGCGAACAAGGGCCGGGCGACCGAGTTCGACCTGGACGACTACTACCGGACCATGATCAAGGCGCAGGACATCGAGCGGGTGATCCGCGGTCACTCAGCGGTGATGGACGCCTACGACCCGGAGCGCAAGGTCGGCCTGGTGCTGGACGAGTGGGGCACCTGGTGGGACGTCGAGCCGGGCACGAACCCCGGATTCCTGTTCCAGCAGAACGCGATGCGCGACGCGCTGGTCGCGAGCCTGCACTTCGACGTGTTCCACCGGCACGCGGACCGGCTGGTGATGGCGAACATCGCACAGACCGTCAACGTGCTGCAGGCGATGCTGCTCACCGATGACGACGGTGGTCTCGTACTCACCCCGACGTACCACGTGTTCGAGATGAACAAGGGGCACCACGAGGCGACGGCGGTTCCGGTGCACCTGGTCGAGCAGCCGGAGCCGTACGAACTGGACGGGAAGACGATGGACCTGCTGTCCGCGTCGGCCAGTGTGAAGGACGGCAAGGCGCTGATCTCGGTCAGCAACCTGGACCCGGGCTCGTCGGCCGACGTCGTCCTGGATCTGCGGGGTGCGGAGATCCGCAACCCGGCCGGACGGTTGCTGACGGCATCGAAGCCGCAGTCCTACAACACGACCACCGATACCGCGGTGGCACCGGTGACGCTGACCGGACTGGAAGCTGACCCGCGGGGGCTGCGGGTGACGCTGCCGCCGCACTCGTTTGCCACCATCAGCCTCGACGTCTGACTCGCCGAAGGCCCCCGCTCCCGTTCTGGAGCGGGGGCCTGTCGGCTCAGCGGGTGACGGGGATCTGGAACTCGTGCACCCAGTTGGCGGGATTGTCCGGGTCGAACTGGAGCGTGACCTCGCGGGCATATCCCTGGCTGCGGTAGCCGTTGTCCTCGATCCAGCGGGCGAGCGTCTGCATACTGCGATCGGCCTCGTCCATGTCGCCCTGGTGCACGATCGTCGCGGCCTCCAGGATCTCCGGCAGGTCCTTGACCTCGAGGTCGGCGACCTTGTCGGCGTCGACGGGTACGGCGGCGTGGACGAGGATCTGCTCGTCGGCCGCATCCTCGTAGTACGCGACCGGCGAGCCGGCCGGCATCACCCCGGCCGCGCCGAGGCGCTCGAACAACTGGCCGAACAGCGGCTGGATGACCGGGCCGATGTCCTCGCCGTCGTAACTCTTGGAGATCGCGCTCAGTTCGGCGACCTTGGTCGTGGCGATGCGCTTCACAACGACGTCTTCGGTGGGCATGTGACCTTCCTTCTCGATCAGCCGGAGCCTCGCCTCGACACTGACCAACCGGGACGCGCTCCGGGCCAGCTCGTCCTCGAGCTGGGCCCGCCGTAGCCGCAGCATGCCGCGCAGTTCCTCGGCGCTCAGCTTGGCGTCGACGATCTCGTGCACCTGCTGCAGGCTGAAGCCGAGATCCTTCAGCGCGATGATCCGGTTCAGCCGGCTGAACTGGTCCGCCGAGTAGTAGCGGTACCCGGTCGCCTCGTCGACGACCGCCGGCCGGAGCAGGCCGATCGCGTCATAGTGCCGGAGCATCCGGGCAGACACCTGCCCGAACGCCGCGAAGTCTCCGATGGTGAACATGCGACCACCTTCCGGCTTGACACAGTGTGAAGGTCAACACTGTGCCGCGGAGCGGGTCAGGACGGAACGCGGGTGCGCCGGTCGCGGACCGCGGCGACGGCGAAGCCGGTGAGGACCAGGGCGAATCCGCTGGTGCCGAGACCGACGACCAGGTTGCCGCGGGCCTCCAGGCGCGGGTCGCACTGCATCGGCGTGATGCCCTTCTCCGGCTGGAAGACCGAACCACAGTCCCGGCCGTCGACCATGACCGGGCGGATGGCGAACACCACCCCGGCGATCAGCAGGACCACACCCACCGCGCCGAGAACCTTGCTCAGCACTGCCCGTCTCGCTGTGCAGAGTACTTTTCCCGCCCCACCGCCCCGGTCAGGGCAGCGGGCCGCAGGGCCTCGGGAACGGCAGTCGCAAGGACCGACCACTCGTGCCTGGTCAGACCTCGCATATGGCGTTCACACTCCCTGGCAGGTCGGTAGGATTTGATCAAATCTAACGTAGCTAGTCCTCACCCCTGAAGTCCGGACCCGACCGCGGTTTGAATCTTCACCCAGTTCTAACGATTAAGTGGCCGGAAGCGTTCAAGCGTGGCCTGACCGCGGTGGTGGGGCGGGATTCAGACGGCCACCAGCGAGCCGGCCGCACGTCCATGCGCCACGTCTGAGAGCGCCCGGTCCACCTCGGCGAACGGGACCACGGTCGTGTGAGCACTGACCGGCAGCCGCTCGACGAGACGGAACAGCTCCTCGCCGTCGCGGCGGGTGTTGGCGGTGACGCTGCGCAGATCCCGCTCATGGAACAGGTGCCGCTCGTAATTGAGCACCGGTACGTCGCTCAAGTGGATCCCCGCCACCGCAACAGTGCCACCGGGTTTGACCGCCTCCAGGGCATACGGCACGACGTCGCCGGCCGGGGCGAACACGATGGCCGAGTCCAGCGGGACGGGCGGCCGGTCTGCTGTCTCACCGACGTACCCGGCGCCGAGCGAGCGGGCCAGCTCCCGGTTCCGCTCGCCGCGGGTCATCACGAACAGCTCGGCACCTTGCGCGGTCGCCAATTGCGCCGTGAGGTGGGCGCTCGAGCCGAAGCCGTAGATCCCCAGCCGTCCGCCTGGCGGCAGATTCGCCCGCAGCAACGACCGGTAGCCGATGATCCCGGCGCACAGGAACGGCGCCAGCTCCACGGCCGAGCGATCGGTCGGCAGTGCATACGCATAGTCCTGCGGCACCACGGCGTACTCGGCGAAACCGCCGTCCGCGTCCCAACCGGTGTACGACGACCGCGGGCACAGGTTCTCGGACCCCGCGCGACAGAACTCGCACACCCCACACGTCCCCCGAAGCCACGCGATCCCGACCCGATCCCCCGGCGCGAACCGCTCGGCCCCGCCACCGACGACCAACCCGACGACTTGATGGCCGGGAACGACGCCCGGCCGTCGCGGCTCCAGATCGCCCTCGCACAGATGCAGGTCGGTCCGGCAGATCCCACAGGCCTCCACCTTGACCAACACTTCTCCCGGCCCCGGTTCCGGCACCGTACGACGTACGTGCTGCAACGGCCCGTCATCGATCGGTCCCGGCCGGTCCACCGCCCAGACGTCCATCTGGTCGCTCATTCCTCGACCATCTCAGAACCCCCGGGCGGTGTCAGTCCGGGTCGTTGCTCGTTCATCCGCCGGTGTCCCGTCGCCACCATGGGTCCTCTTCTTCCTGCTCCGGGTCGTCAGGGGTGGGGAGGTGCTGCGCGCGGTCGTCCGGGATGCGCTGCGCGGTATCCGGCGGCGGCAGCCGCAGGAGCGTGATCTCATCGAGGTCGGGCGCTTCGCCCGAGTCGTCGCAGTCCATCGGCCGTCCCTCCCCTTCGACTCCTTTCCTCGAAGGTAGGAGGGGACGGGCTCAAGAGCTCTTTCAAAACGCTTTCACCGTCACGCGACCCGCTGCAGCGCCCGCTCCCGCCGCTCGGCGACCTTGGAGCCGGACTCCCGCCGAGCCATCCGGCGCAGTACGACGGGTGCGACCGCGAGCCCGATCAAGGCCCAGACCCCGAGGACGGCGGCCGTCTCCAGGTGCCGCCAGGTGGCATCGATCTCGACCACGACCGCGCTGTCGGGCAGTAACGCCGAGCGCATGCCGAGGCCCAACCAGTAGATCGGGCTCAGCTGGCCGATCCACTCCAGCCAGTCCGGCAACGCCGTGATCGGGTAGAAGATGCCGGAGATCGCGATCAAGCCGAGCACGGGCAACTGGATCAGCCCCTGCGACCGGGCACTGGTGAAGACCGAGCCCAGGACCGCGCCGATCGGCAGTGTCGCGACCATCCCGAGCAGCAGCACCCAGACCAGCGTGAGCCAGCCGGTGGCCGAGCCGACTGCGAGCCCTTCCACGATGAGCAGGCCGGGAATCAGCAGGATGGCCAGGTCGGCGAGCAGCCCGCCGGCCACCGAGACGACCTTGCCGACGAGGAAGCCGGGCATCCCGTTCGGGGTCGCCTTGGCCCGCAGCAACGTGCCGTCCTCGCGGTCCGCGGTCAACTGCTGGCTCATGCTGACCATGCCCATCGCCGCGTTCATCCCCAGGATGCTCGGCAACGCGAGCGCGCCGAGCAGGAACCCGGTCGAGCCGAAGTCCCGGTCCCGCAGGAAGAACAGCGCGACCAGCATCAGCACCGGCCAGAGGAAGTGGCTGGTCAGCTCCGGCCCGTTGGTGAAGGACTGGCGCAGTTCGATCAGGCCGCGCCGCCAGCCGGCCCGGATCGCAACGGTTCTCATGCTGCCGGCTCCCTTCCACCAGCAAGGCCGTCGCGCACCAGCGCGAGGTAGGTGTCTTCCAGGGAGGCACGTCGTACTTCGAGCTCGCGGACCGCTGCGCCGTACTGCGAGAACAGACCGCGGACGAACTCGGTCGAGTCGGCGGTGGACTTGCGGTAGGTCTGACCGTCGATGCTCCAGCGGACCTCGTCCTCGCCGGCGATCAGCGTGGTGAGCTCGGCGGGCGAACCGGCCGCGACGATCCGGCCGCCGGTGAGGATCAGGATGCGATCGGCGAGTTTGCCGGCCTCGTCGAGGTCGTGGGTGGTGAGCAGGATCGTGGTCTCGTACTCGGCGGCGAGGCGGCGTACCAGGTCGTGGAACTCATGCCGGGCCTGCGGATCGAAGCCGGTGGTCGGCTCGTCCAGGAACAGCAACTCGGGCCGGCCGACGATCCCGATCGCAACGTCCAGGCGGCGCCGCTGACCGCCGGACAGCGTCTTGACCTTCTTTTCCGCGTGCTCGGTGAGGCCGGCTGCGGCCAGCAGTTCGCCGGTCTCCCAGGGCCGGTCGATGGTGCTTGTCGAGTACGGCGCGTAGTACGTGCCGAGGTGGTGCAACAGCTCACGCACTCGCCAGTTGCCGTGGTCGCGCCACGACTGCAGCACGATGCCGAGCCGTGCTCGCCATCGCTCGTCACCGCGGGCCGGGTCGACCCCGAGCACCTCGACCGTCCCGGCCGAGCGCAGCCGGAACCCCTCGAGGATCTCGATGGTCGTGCTCTTACCCGCACCGTTCGGGCCGAGCAGGGCGACGACCTCGCCGTGCCGGGCCTGGAACGAGACGTCGTGCAGGACCTCCGTGCTGCCGTAGCGCATCCGCAGGCCGTCGACCGCCAGCACCATGGGCGGCTCCCTTCTTCTGTCGTTCACGAATGCCTGAAAGCTACGTTGCGTTCAGTCAACCGGCAATCAGCTCCAGGAGTCGGAGCCCTGTATTTCTGGCGAATGTATGGCAATCTGTGCAATGACGATGAGGTTGAACGCAACCGAGGCTTGACGGTCGTTGCAATGAGCTGCCGATGAAAGCACCTAGGAGGAATCGATGCCGGGAGGCAGGCTGACCCACGACGACCGGCGCGAGATCGCGACCGGGCTGGCGGCCGGGCTCGGGTACGCCGAGATCGCCCGGCAACTGGATCGACCGACCTCGACCATCAGTCGCGAGATCGCCCGCAACGGCGGCGCGCACGGCTACCGGGCCGACCACGCGCACTACGCGACCACCTCGCGGGCCCGGCGCCGGCGAACCGGTGGCCCGGAACCGATGTCAGGACTCGACGAGCAGATCCGGGAGTTCGTCGAGCGGTTCGCGACGATGATGGTCGACGGTGGCCTGCCCCGGATGGCGTCGCGAGTTCTAGCCTTGCTGTACACGGCAGACGCCCGCAGCCTCACCGCGGCCGATCTCGTCCGCGAGCTCCGCGTCTCCCCGGCATCTGTCTCCAAGGCCGTCGGCTACCTCGAAAACGTCGGCATGGTCTACCGCGAACCCGATCCGCGTCGCCGGCTGCAGCACTACATCGTCGCCGAGGACGTCTGGACGCAGGCGTGGAAGGTGAGCGCCCGCACCAACCTCAACTGGGCCGAGACCGCGACCGAAGGCGCGGCCCTGCTCGGCCCGGACACCCCGGCGGGGGCGCGCCTGACCACGATGGCCGACTTCTTCCACCGCCTCGGCGAGGACATGGCCGGCGGTCCCGCCTTCGAGGTCATCGACGACGCCTTCACCACCCTCGCCGCGCTCCTGCATGCGGCCCGCCCGCTCACCGCCGACGAGCTCGCCACCGCCCTCGACTGGCCGCCCGCCCGCATCACGGACGCCCTCGCCAACGCGACGAAGTACGTCGAGTACACCGACCCGGTCGTCCTCCATCAGCCGACGTCTGACACCTACACCGCGATCCCGACGCCGACCCGTCTCACCCCAGACCAACTCGCCAGACTCAGCTAGGCCCCGGGTACGGATGCATGCCGGGCGGAAACTCGTTGCCGTGGGCTACCAGCCAGCCGGCCGAGTCGACGATCAGTGCGGCGGTGATGTCGAAGGCGTTCAGACTGTCGCCGTCGCCCGCCGCCAGGTTGGCCACATGTCCACCGGCGAACAGCAGGATCTCGCGTCCACCGACCCGATGACTCGTCACCGCCGGCACCACGTCCTGACCATTGCCCAGGGCATCGAGGTCGATCTCCTCGGCCGAGTGACCGGCGTTGACCAGCAGGCACCCGTCCTTCAAACCGGCGATCACCTCAGCCGAGACGGTCCCGGTCCGGCCGGTCGCGGTGACGACGATATCGGCCCGGTCGCCGATCCGGTCCACCACCTCGAACCCGTCGTACGACGCGATCAGCGCGCGACCCGGATCCAGCTCGGCGACCTGCACGATCGCGCCGAGGCTGCGCGCCGTACGGGCCAGGCCTCCGCCGACTTCGCCGTACCCGACGACCAATACGGCGAGGCCGTGCAAGGAGAGCTGGGTGCGGGCGAGGACTGTGTGCCAGGTACTCGAGCCGACCGTGAACCGGTTGTGCAGCTGGTTCTTCACCGGTACGCCGTCCAGGTCGAACACCGGATGGGTCAACGCCAGCCCGGCGACCCGGTTGATCCCGGTCCGCGTCATCTCGATACCCGCGACCACGCCGCCGTACCCACGCGCTGCCGCCTCGACCACCACGTCGCCACCCATCTCGACGGTGTGCGTCGGACCCCACTCGACACAGGCGGCCGGCGTGGTGACCTCGATCCCCCAAGTCTCGACCAGTCGACGTACGTCGTCCCGCGTCGTCGCCTGGTCGGCCGGATGCAGGATGACCGCAGCCCCGGCCTCCCGGTACGCCTGGAGGAACAGCGCCGACTTCAGGTCGATGTGCGCGGTGACGGCCAGCCGCACGGCTGAAAGGTCCGGCAGTCGCTCGGCAGCCGCGGCGGTCCGTTGCATCCACCGCCGCGCCCAAGCAAGCCGCTGCTCGAGCTCAACCCCTTGCCATGCCGTCTTCGGAAGCTCCACCCACCCACGATGTCACAGGCGGCGCGCGCGATTCCTGAGGTAGCGCTGCTCAGGGGTGTTGGTGGTGAGCTTGGCCGCCTCGAGGTAG
Source organism: Kribbella steppae (assembly GCF_004342025.1). GTDB lineage: Bacteria > Actinomycetota > Actinomycetes > Propionibacteriales > Kribbellaceae > Kribbella > Kribbella steppae. Next base: position 170,833 of record NZ_SLWN01000007.1, read on the forward strand.
AGCTCCGCGGCTGCGGCGACGTCCCCTTGGAGTTCCAGGAGGTGCGCCCGTACGGCTGGATAGCGATGCGACCGGGTGACGCGTTCGTCGTCCCGCAAGGTGTCGAGCAAGGCCAGACCGGCGGACGGACCATGGACCTTGGCGGTCGCGACTGCGCGGTTGAGGGTGACGACCGGGCTGTCGAGGTGGGCTTCGAGCAGGTTGTAGAGGCCGAGGATCTGCCGCCAGTCGGTGTCCGCCGCCGTGGTCGCCTCGCTGTGGACGGCGGCGATCGCCGCCTGGAGCTGGTACGGGCCCAGCTTGGTCGTCGACATCGCCCGGGTGATCAGCTCGGTCCCTTCGGCGATGGCGGCCTGATCCCATTGGGTGCGGTCCTGCTCGTCGAGCGGCACGAGTCGACCGTCCACGGTCGTCCGTGCCGCGCGCCGCGCGTCCGTGAGCAGCATCAGCGCGAGCAGGCCGGCGACCTCACCGTCGTCCGGCAGCAGTGCGTGCAGCATCCGGGTCAGCCTGATCGCCTCGTCCGCAAGCTCGACCCGCTCGAGCCGCTCCCCCGCCGTACCGGTGTAGCCCTCGTTGAAGATCAGGTACAGCACCTGCAGTACGGCGGCCAGCCGCTCGTCGTACTCCGCCGGCAGCCGGAACGGCGTACCGCGAACCTTCTGCTTGGCCCGGCTGATGCGCTGGCCCATGGTCGGCTCGGGCGTCAGCAACGCACCGGCGATCTCGGTCGTGGTCAGACCGCCGACCGCGCGCAGCGTGAGCGCGATCTGCGAGGCCGTGGACAGCTCGGGGTGACAGCAGAGGAACAGCAGGGTGAGCGAATCGTCCGCGGCCGTCGCCGGCTCCGGAGCCACATCCGGAGTCCGTACGGCGTCCTCCCGGTGCCGGCGCGCCTCCTCGTTCCGGAGGATGTCGATCAGCCGCCGGGAGGCAACCCGGATGAGCCAACTCCTCGGCTCGACCGGGATGCCGTCCTTCGGCCACTGCTCCGCGGCGACCAGCAGCGCCTCCTGCACCGCGTCCTCACACAACTCGAAGTGCCCGTACCGCCGGACCAGCGCACCCAGCACCTGAGGGGTGAGATCCCGCCAGAGGCGCTCCGTCATGACTGCTCGGGCGGACCTTCCATGATCGGGCGGATCTCGACCGGGTCGCCGACCGCGTCGGTGATGCGGGTGGCGATGGACATCGCCCGGTCGTGACTGTCGACATCCACGATCGCGAAGCTGGCCAGTACCTCTTTGGACTCCGCGAACGGTCCCTCACTGGCTACCGGACCGTCCGGTCCCCTGCGGACCGTGCGGGACAAGGCCGGATGGGCCAGTCCTTCGGTGGTCAGCAGCTCACCGGACGTGGTGAGCTCGGTGGCCAGGTCCTCGTAGAACTTGCACGCGGCGAGGAACTCCTCGCTCGTCACGTCGACCGCGTCCCAACCGTCCTGGCCGGTGTAGGCGAGCAGCAGATACTTCATGAGGCCCTCCGCACCATTGTTGCCTGGTAACCGCCGCCGCCAGGGTAGACCCAGTCGCCGTCCAACCGGTCGCCGTCCGCGCTGAACGTGCCGCGGAAGTACGCCGGCGCGCCCTTGAACCCGCCCCAGATCGTCAGCACGTCGCCCTCGATCTCGTAGACGTAGTCGAGCGTGTTGCCCTCCGCGTCGTACACCCGGGAGATGAGGTCGGCGCCCGGCTCCTCACCGAACTTGTGCTCACGGCCGATGATCTCGGTGAAGCGCACCTGGTGCCCGTGCTGTTCGAGCAGCCCGCGCTGGAGCAGGAAGTAACCACCGTCCATCCACTCGTAGGTCGTCGTACCGGTCGCACCGCCGGAGATCTCCCAATCCCCCACCAGACGGTCCAGTTCCTTCAGTTCGTCGCTCATCGTTCCGGTCCCTTCAGTAGTCGGTTTCACCTGCTTGCACCGCTACCTCGAAGCTCCTGGGACCGTTTCGACATCGTCCGGAGAACTTTTCTACGAGTTCACCAGGCCTCGGAGGAGGCGCCGGGTGATCAGACCGTCGGCCAGGCCCAGCTCGACCAGATCGTCGAAGATCGCCTGGTCAGCCGCGGCCGCGCGGATGCCGGCGTCGAGGACGGGGCCGGAGCGGGTGAGCTGTGCGGTGAGCGCGGTGTGCCGGAGGTGCTGGCCGAGCAGCCGGTTGGTCTGACGGCGGTACGACGTACCGGCGTCAGCACTGTCCTTGTGCAGAGCGGCGGCGACCGCGCGGCCGGCTAGTAGACCCGTCGCGACGGCGTAGTAGATGCCCTCACCGGTCATCGGGTTGATCAGCCCGGCCGCGTCACCGGCCAGCATCACCGGACCCGGCTGCGGACGCCAGAACCAGCTCGACAACGGCAGGTGATGACCCCACCAGGACGTCCCGCCATCGGTCGCTCCCGGCAGCAGCGCCTCGAGGTTCGCCAGCAGATCCGCCCTCGTCGGGCGGCCGGTCGTGAGCTGTTCGCCGTACCCGACGTTCGACCAGCCGTCGCCGCGATCGAAGGACCACGCGTACGACGGCTGCCGCCCCGGGCCGTACGCGATCACCTGACTCGCGGCCCGCCCTGGCGGTGTCGGCGCATATCCACGGATCGCGAGCGCCACCGGACCCGCCTTCACCCCGAGATCCCGCCGTACGACGGAATGCGCGCCATCCGCGCCGACGACGAACCGGGCCTCGAGCTCGCCGTCCACGGTGATGGACCTGTCCGCGACCTGGATGCCGCGGACACGTCGGCGGACGAGGTCGGCACCGGCTGCCTGAGCGGCCTCGGCGAGGCGCTGGTCGAAAACGGTCCGCGGCACCACCCAGTTCGGGCGGGCCATGTCGCGGTCGACCCCGACCTCACCGCGGGTCAGCGCGAATCGTCGTACCGGTGTCCAATCGTCGACAATCCCGGTGACGCCGACCTCGGCCAGCAGATCGAACACATGCGGTGCGATCCCGTCCCCGCACGCCTTGTCCCGGGGGAAGCCGTGCCGATCCAGCAGCAGCACCGACAGGGTGGGGTCCACCGCCAGCGCGCCGAGCGCCGCGGAAGCTCCAGCCGGCCCGGCCCCGATCACCACCAGATCCCACACAACGTCCAGTGTCGTCGAGACGGCGGTAGCGCGCACGCGACCTCAGGCCGGGCGCCAGGGGCAGGGTGGCCGGGCGTGCGAATCCATAGCGTCAGCAGTGACTTCGAGGAGGATCGATGAAACTGCTACTGGTGTTGGCGCTGCTGTCAGGTACGACGGCTGCCACGGAAGAGCCGCCCACCATTCGATGGCACCACTGTCAGCTCAACGCGGCCGACGCCGAGGGTGCCGAGCTGGATCGTGCCGGGGCGGAGTGCGGTGAGCTGAAGGTGCCGCTGGACTACAGCCGTCCGGACGGGCCGAAGATCACCATCGCGATGTCGCGGCTGAAGGCGACCGGGGATCGGATCGGCACGATGGTGCTCAACGACGGCGGACCGGGCGGGCCTGGGCTGAGCATGCCGTTGCGGCTGCGGGTCGCGATGAAGGAGGCCGGGTCGCGGTACGACCTGATCGGGCTGGATCCACGGTTCGTCGGCCGCAGTACGCCGGTGGACTGCAAGCTGCCGGTCGCGGGCTGGCCATGGTCCGGCGGCAGCGACAGGGCGTCGTTCCTGCGTGCCACTCGGTTGCAGGCCGATATCGCCGCTCGGTGTCGGGACAACGCGGGATCGGTGCTGCAGTACGTCAACACGCGGAACACCGCCCGGGACATCGATCAGGTCCGGATCGCACTCGGCGAGCACAAGATCTCGTACCTCGGCTACTCCTACGGCACCTATCTCGGCGCCGTCTACCTCCAGATGTTCCCGGGCCGCACAGACCGAGTGGTCCTGGACGGGCCGATGGATCCGGCGACGTACGGGCCGCAACTCCTCCGGGCAATGGGGCCGGCGAACGAGGCCGCGCTCCGCGACTGGGCGTCCTGGGCGGCCACGCGGAACTCGACATACCAGTTGGGTACGACGACCTCGCAGGTGCTCGCGAAGGTACAGCGGATCTATCAGGTGGCGGCGGGCCAGGGACTGCGGATCGGCGAGCACACAGTCGACGACGCGTCGCTGCCGATCGTGTTGTTCGGACCACTGGCGGACGACCGTGATCCGGCCCGGGCTGTCTACACAGGCTTCGTGCAGACGTTGCTGAAGGCCACCAACGGGCCGGTCGAGCCGGGCCCCGAGCTCGGCGGGTTCCTCGACGGCTTGCTGACGCCGGCGCTGTCGCAACAGGTGAGTGGGATGACGGCGATCGCATGCGGCGACCGTGCGGTGCCGCGCGATCCGCACGTGTACTGGCGCGACATCCAGCAGCACCGGCGCGAGGAGCCGTACTTCGGTTCGCTCACCCGGATGCTCTCGCCCTGCGCCTTCTGGCCGGTGCGGCCGCAGGAACCGCTGACCCGGATCGCGAACGCGCAACCCGCTCTCATCGTCGCCGCCGACGGCGACCCCCGGGCGATCTACGCGAATGCGGCGCAACTGCAGAAGGGCTTGACCAAGGCCCGCCTGCTGACGCTGCAGAACGCCCGCAAACACGGCATCTTCGGTGAGTACGGCAACGACTGCGTCGACAACCGAGTGGTGTCCTACCTGGTGAGCGGCCGGCTTCCTGCCACCGACCTGACCTGCTAGGTGCCCGGACGCTTCCCCGGCTTGTTCGCACGACGAGACGTCGTACGGCGCGGACGGGGAGCCAGCCGGTCGGCATGGCCGGTGGACTCGGACCACGCGGTGACCGGACGAGCCTCGTCGAGATCCACGATCTTCGGCGGCGGCGGAACGAAGATGTGGATCGTCTCCTCGTCGTCCGGTGGTGGTGGCGGTGGCGCCTGGACCGGAGCGGGCTTGGCGCGGGCGGCCGACTCCTTGCTCACCCGCAGCGCGGGTGCCGCCACCGCCGCCGCGGCGACCGGGACATGGACCCGCCGACGCGGAAGCTTGGTCCGGAGCTCGAGGCCGAGCGCGTCGATCAGCTTGCGACAGGCAACGATCCCCACCGCGACCGCCAAGACCGTGAAACCGGCGAACAGGACCGCCTGACCGCCGGCCGACCAGTTCGACGGATCGGTCCGGCGCATCGCGGCGATCATCGCGACCACCACCGCATTGGTGATGCCGAAGGCAACTGCCACGCCGACCGTGCGGAGCAGCACCGCGCGCTCCAACCCGACGTCGTCGGCCGCTGCGACCAAGCCGGCGATCAGACCGGCCAGCACCGGCACGGTGTACACGAGCGCCAGCGTGAGTCCGGGGCTGGCCGCCAGGTAGAACACGTCGAAGACAAGGGCGGTCCCGGTCAACGCGGCCGCGAAACACACCACCATCGGCGGATACGACCGCACGATGGCAACCGCGTCCGCGGGTACCGTCCTGATCATCCGGAACGCCAGAACCACCGAACTCATCCCCTCGCTCTCCCCCAATTGTGCAGGTACCCCGCACCGAGAGTGACAACCGGTCGTGCGCGAGTCGCGGGTTGACCGGGCAACGAGAGCCAGCCGGGCCCGGGTGGGGTGGTGGCCACCCGGGCCGCGGGCCCTAGGCGGCGGTGGGGAGAGGAGCGAGTTTGGCGCGGAGATCGTCCAGGATCTTGCGGAGGACGCGGGAGACCTGCATCTGGCTGACGCCGATGTCACGGCCGATCTCGGACTGGGTCCAGCCCTCGACGAACCGTAGCTCCAGGATGCGCCGCTCGCGCGGGCCGAGCTCCTCGAGCACCGGCTGCAGCATCTCCACCGTCTCCAGTTGGTCGATGCTGCCGTCCTCGACGTCGGCGACGACATCGGCCAGCGTCAGCTCGGCGTCGGCATCCGACGGCCGGTCGAGGGACAGCACGTTGAAGCAGCCCTTCGCGGCCAGCGCCTGCTCGACCTCGGCGACCTCGACGCCCAGATGCTCGGCGATCTCGGCCGGGGTCGGCTCGCGGTTCAGCTGCTGCTCGAGCAGCGGCAGCTTGGTGGCGATGGTGCCCTGCATCTCCTGCAGCCGGCGAGGGATCCGGACGGTCCACGCGCAGTCGCGGAAGTAGCGTTTCACCTCGCCCCGGATGGTCGGGATGGCGAAGCCGATGAACGGCGTTTCGGCGTCGAGCCGGTAGTGGTGAGCGGCCTTCAGCAGCCCCAGATACGCGACCTGCTCGAGGTCGTCGGCCTCGGCGCCGCGGCCGCGAAACCGGCGCGCGATCCCCCTGGCCATCTCGATGTTGAGCTCGACCACCTCTTCGAGCAGCTGTTGCCGCTCGGCTTCGTCGGTGCTGGCAGCCCGGCGCTCCATCAACCTGCGGGTGGCTGCTTCCCTCGCGGCCCGATCGGCCGCGGTCGAACAATGAACAGGAACCTGCTCGATCGTGCTGGTAACCATGGTATGACCTCGCGACTGTCCGTCACGGCGTGGCACGTATCTGGACCACGGTCATGCCTGCGTCGAGTCAGTACCCAACGCAGCGGTAATCATGCGCTAGGCGCGAGCCAACGTGCGTTCTACGGTTCCGGCCGGCTCGACCGCGTCGCCGGGCGCGGGGTCGAGGAGCCGGATCGCGGTTCCGGTGCGGTCGGCGAAGACGGCGTACCGGCCGAGCGGACTGTCCGCCGGACTCAGCAGCCAGTCGAGCTCGCGATGGTCCTCGAAGAAGGTGTCGATGTCGCCGACGTCGTACACGCCGCCGGTCCCGAGGGCACCCTCGGCGGGATCCCGGACCAGGGCGATGGTCGGGCCGTGACCGCGCGCCCCGAGCAACGCGGTGTCGTCACTCGGCCAGGCGATCGGCTCCAGCCCGAGCTCGCGGTAGTAGTCCACGCTCGCGTCCAGGTGGTCGACCGGGCGAAGTTCGAACAGCAGTTTCATCAGTCAGCCTCCCCAATCAGCGGTGATGGCGGTCCTGGCCGGATCGGCGCGCCGCATCGGTGCGGGCGCCGACCTCGGAGATCCGGTCGGCCAGGGCGGGGTGATTCTCGGTCAGCTGCTCGCCCGCCGCGGCGAGTGGCCCGAGCAGTGCGGCCGAGTCGTTGTTGCCGAGGGCATCGTGTACGGCGTCGACACTGGCCTGGGCCTGACCGGCCAGTCCGTCCAGCGCCGCGACCTGCCCGGCCAGCCGGCGAAGGTCGGCCGCGTTGTCCCGGGCCCAGACGGCGACCGCACGGTCACCGGCCCGCTGGTCTCGCGCGGCCTGCACGCGTTGCTCGCCGTTCAGCTCCGGTTGGGACGCGTGCGGGCTGAGCCGGAGGTAGCGGCGCTCAGCTGCCTGTCGACTGGTGACTCCGAGCGCAGGTGCCAGTTGGATCCAGCTGATACCCGCCGCCCGGGCCGCCTCGATCAACCGCGGCTCCCAGCCGCTCAGTCGCTCCCGCAACTCGCGCACCAGAACCAGCGCTTCCAGCACTTGCTCGCCGGTGACTTCGCCCTCGAGGGGAGGGTCCTCCGCCCCGGGCACGTTCGGAGCGGAGGGCAACCTCCCCAGCACATCCACCAGGTGTTCGAGAGCCGCCGCCGGAGTGCGACCAGCGACATCGGGCTGCGGCATCTGACCTCCTGGTGTCAGGCGTCGATCTGTTTGCTGTCGCCGACCGTCTCACCGGCTACCGTCCGGCTGCCGGACTCACCCTCGGCGATGGCGATCTTGCGCGGCTTGGCCTGCGCGGCGACCGGGATCTTCAGGGTCAGGACGCCGTTCTCGTACGACGCGCCGATCCGCTCGGCGTCGAGAGTGTCACCGAGGAACAGTTGCCGCGAGAACACCCCGAGCGGCCGTTCCGCCACCTGCATCTCGACGCCCTCGCCCAGCGCCGCCGGCCGGCGCTCCGCTTTCACGGTCAGCACATTGCGCTCGATGTCGAGGTCGATCGCGTCCGGGCTCACCCCGGGCAGATCGAACACGATCACGTACTCGTCACCCGACCGGTAGGCGTCCATCGGCATCGGGCTCGGCCGCGACCACGTTCCCGGCGTCACCGCGCCGGTCAACTGCTGGGCCAGCCGGTCGAGCTCCCGGAACGGGTCAGTGCGCATCAACATCGTTTCCCACCTCCAGGTTCGTCGTTCGCTGTCAACACGCACTCCTAGAAATAGCATGTCATCGGTCCGTTGACAAGAGGTACGTCATCACCTCGTTGACAGGGCATCGCGCCTGGGTACTGGCAGGACATGGCGGAAAACGAGTGGTTGATCCGGGCCCCGGTGGCCGACGTCTTCGCGATCCTGACGGATGGCTGGACCTACGGCGCCTGGGTGGCCGGGGCATCCCGGGTGCGCGATGTCGAGGAGGGGTTCCCGCAGCCGGGGCACAGCCTGCACCACTCGGTCGGAATCTGGCCCCTGGTCATCGACGACAGCACGACGGTCCTGCAGTACGAACCGTTGCGTTTCCTGCAACTCCGCGTCCGCGCCTGGCCGACCGGCGAGGGTCAGGTCGAGTTCGTCGCTACCGACCGCGACGGCGACTGCCACCTGGTGATGCGGGAGGAGGCCGTCAAGGGACCCGCGGCCGCCATCCCGCACAGCCTGATCGACCCGATCCTGCGGGTCCGCAACCACGAGACCCTCCGGCGCCTGGCTCTGCTGGCCGAACGGCATCACTGAGACTGGAACGGCACCACTGAGATCGGGCTGCGCGGGTACCGGATTCGCATGACGACGCAAGGTTCCGTGTGGCTGGCGACCGCGACGATCCCGGAGTACGACGGGATCCGCGCTGACAAGCACGCCGACGTGGTAGTGGTCGGCGGTGGCGTGATCGGACTGACCACCGCGCTGTACCTCCAGCAGGAGGGGGCGAGCGTCGTACTGCTGGAAGCCGGTCGCGTCGGTCGTCGGACGAGCGGCAACACCACCGGCAAGGTCACCTCGCAGCACAGCGCGATCTACGCGAACCTGCTCGATCGGCACGGTCCCGGCAAGGCCGGCCAGTACGCGACCGCGAACCAGGCCGCTGTCGAGGAGGTCGCCGACCTGGTGAACCGCCTCGGCATCGACTGCGAACTCGCCCGTACGCCGGCTTTCCTCTACTCGGCCGTACCCGACTCACCGCTGCGTCGCGAAGCCGATGTCGCGGCCGCCTTCGGACTCCCGGCCCACTTCGTGGACCCGGAAGAACTCGGCCTGCCGGTGAAGGTCGCCGAGGCCGTTCGCTTCGACGATCAGCTCCAACTGCATCCGGCCCGCTACCTCGCCGGCCTCGCGACCGCGTTCGCCCAGGCCGGCGGCCGGATCTTCGAGAACAGCCGGGTGGACGAGCTCAACACCGACCACGACATCCAGGCAGTCACCACCCAAGGCCCACTGGTCCGCGCCAACCACGCCGTCATCGCCACCCTGCTACCGATCGGACTCACCGGCGGGTACTTCGCCCGGACCCGGCCGAGCCGATCTTCCGGGATCGCCGTCCGGCTGCCGGTCGAAGCACCGCCCGGTATGGCGATCTCCGTCGACTCACCGGTGCGGTCCACCCGTCCGTGGCCCGGCGGCGGCCCGAACGGGCTGATCGTTGTCGGCAGCAACGATGAGAGCGACGCCGAGTCGACGTACCAGGGTCTGGTCGACTGGGTCGGATCCGCGTGGGGCTTCGACGCCGTACCGGAGTACCGCTGGTCTGCCCACGACTACGGCACGCCCGACCTGCTCCCCTTCGTCGGCAAGGCGCCGGGGACGCCGATGCTGGTCGCCACCGGAATGCACAAGTGGGGACTGACCAACGGAACGGTCGCCGCCGGCATCCTCCGGGACCTGATCCTCGACCGCGGCAACCCCTCGACCGGCCTGTACGACGCCGGCCGCATCGGCGACGTCCACGCCGTGGCGAAACTGGTGAAGGACAACCTCCACGTCGGCAAGGAGTTCGCGACCGGTCATCTGGACCGGCTGAAGGGCGGACTCGACCACCTCGAGATCGGGCAAGGCGGCCTGCTCACCCTCGACGACGGCAGGACCGTCGGCGGCTACCGCGACCACGACGGCGAACTCCACACCGTCCGCCCGGTCTGCACCCATCTCGGCTGTCCGCTGCAGTGGAACCAGGCCGACACCACCTGGGACTGCAACTGCCACGGCTCCCGCTTCACCTCCACCGGCGCGGTCCTCGACGGCCCGACCACGAAACCACTCGACACCCCGCGCTGACATGCGAAAGGCGCGCGCCCCGGAGTGGGACGCGCGCCTTCGAGATCGCGGTCAGACCTTCTTGGCGAGACCCGCCATCAGGATCCGCTGGTACGGCTGCAGGTCCTCGACCGCCGGGATGTCGGCGTCGGGGTCCTCCGGGAACCAGCGGGCCAGGAAGTCCAGGCCGGGCGGGACGAGCGGCATGCCGAGGAAGTGCTGCTCGATCCGCTCCGGGGTCCGGATCCACCCGTTGCCGAGGCTCTCCAGACCGGCCCGCTCCATCCCCTTCTGCAGCGGCTCACCGGTGTCGACGAAGTCGGTGATGAACAGGTAGCTGCCGGGGACGAGCGCGTCCATCAGCGTCCGGACCCACTCGTCCGGCTTCTCGTCGTCGTGGAAGTGCATGTGGATCCCGACGATCATCAACGCGATCGGACGGCTGAAGTCCAGGTGGTTCTTGATCTCCTCGTTGTCGAGGATCTCCTGCGGCCGGCGCAGGTCCGACGTCACCACGATGGTGCTGTTGTTGGTCGCCAGCAGCGCCCGGCCGTGCGCCAGCACGATCGGGTCGTTGTCGACGTACGCGACCTTGGCGTTCGGGTTGATCTCCTGCGCCGCCTCGTGGGTGTTCTTCTGCGTCGGCAGACCGCTGCCGATGTCGAGGAACTGGTCGATCCCGGCCCTGCGGGCCAGGTAGTGCACACCCTTGACCAGGGCCTCCCGGTTCTCGATCGCGCAGCGACCGGCATCCGGGACGTACTTCAGGTAGAGCGCCGCGCCTTCCCGATCGGCGGCGAAGTTGTCCTTGCCACCAAGCAGGGCGTCGTAGACGCGAGCGATGGTCGGTTGGGAAGTGTCGAACTCCGGATTGGGATCCGGAGCGTCGGAAGTCGCCATCGGCGCAGCCTTCGTGTCGGGGAATCTTGGAAGTAAGACTAGGGCAGTTGTGGACCTGTTGGAGCACTGGTTCGCACCGGCGCGTGTGTTGGTCCCAAACTCGGCCGGATTGCCTGATTCGTCAAGCAGAGAAGCCTTTTCGGATCACCCGAAGGTTCTGACAAATCAGTCGCTTGCAGGAACTCCACCGACACCCTTCCCTAGCGGCCGGCCGCCCAATCACCACCAGTCCTGCCGGCGCCCTAGTAGTACAGCCTCGGCGCTGCCTCTCCCTTGCCTCTCTACCGCCTCACCCTGCCTCTCTACTACCTGGCCGCCGCCTCCCTCCTGCCACCGCGTGCTGCCTCCCGACGGCCGATCGGCGGCTTTGGCCGCCGTACCGGCCGAAAACGGTCACGAGCGGCGACCACGGAGGGGCCTACACGGCGTGTTCGGCCACGCGGCGTAACGGGGCGGACACATCGGCGCCAACCGTGTACGATGCAAATGCAAGGCCAAATGCACGTGCATATGCCAAAGACGTACGGAAGGTGCAGCTGATGACTGCTGTCTACAACGGCATGCCCGGCGACGCGATGAGCGGGCTGATCTGGCGGAAGAGTCAGCGGAGTGGGCCGAACGGCAACTGCGTAGAGGTAGCGAAGCTTCCGGGCGGCGGCGTGGCGATGCGGAACTCGCGTCACACCGACGGCCCAGCCCTGGTGTTCACCAAGGCCGAGATCGAGGCGTTCCTCGGCGGCGTTCACGACGGGGAGTTCGAGTACCTCGTCTGACCAAAACCGGAAAGCAAGAGGCCCCTTCGCCAGGCGAGTGACGAAGGGGCCTCTTCCTGTCTGCGGCGCTTCGGTACGGCGCTACGCCGCTTTGTACTGCGATACGCCGCGGGCTCAGCCGCGGTCGCCGACGCGACCGATCGAGCGCCGTACCGGGTGCACGAGAACGACGAAGGCCGACCCTCCGGCGAGGGTCGGCCTTGGTGTTACTCGGGGCGGGCGCGGACTACTGGACGGTGAGCGGCCAGAGCTGTTCACTCGGCAGCTCCGACGCCGTGCCGCCGGCCGAATTGTCAACGGTGATTCGCAATCCGGTGAACTTCGGGGTCATCACCCGCTGGTACCGCGAGGCACGGTCGGGCTCGGCAACATACTCGGCGATCAGGTGGTCTCCCAGCCAGATCCGCACCATTTTTCGGCCTCCTGCTGCTCTGTCGGTGGTCATGGGGCCAAGCTCACGATCGGGTCGCCGTCGAGGTGACGGACGCCACGCAACCAGCCCTCGAAGGCCCAGCGCTGTTGCTCAGGGCAACGCGCAACCAGTTCCTGGATCTCCCGCTCGGTCAGCTCGTCGGGCGCGCGTCCGCTCACGTAGGCGGGGTGCTCGGCTGCCTCACTGTCGTGGTCTTTCATCGACTCGGGTTCCCCAACCAGTCATGCCGGCGGTTGCGCCACCAGCGGTCTGTAGGACCGGCCTGCCGGATCACGCGATGTCACGATTCGCGAGATTCAGCTCACCTTCTGTGCATGAATCAATCATGGCGTCGGCACGCTGCGAATGCAAGCGCCCGATGCACGTGCATCCGCACGTTTTTCAGTTCGTGACCCGAAAACCTCGTTTTCCGCCTGCGGACGGCCTCCTCGCGGCCTGTCGAACGGTGTTCGGCGGCGATCTTGGCGGCAACTTTGTCTTGACAAAACCACTGTCCGTGACGCGTTCGGCACTACACTCCGTCACCGGCGATCTGGCTGTGCGCGCCTAATGTAAGAACTTCGGCAGATTGCCGCTCGTTCATGCGATGATGTCTCCCTGCGGGCGATGTCTCCGCTGATCTGAGCTGCTGGGGGCCGTGGGAGGTGGGTGTGACTGAGTCGGGCGCGCAGAGCGGGCCGACTGCGCTTCGGATCATCCTCGGAGCGCACCTGCGGAGGATGCGGGACGCGGCGGGGATCAGCCGCTCCGACGCAGGCTGGGAGATCCGTTCGTCGGAGTCCAAGGTCAGCCGGATGGAACTCGGCCGTGTCGGCTTCAAGGAGCGCGACGTCAGCGACCTCCTCACTCTCTACGGTCTCGACGACGGCGAGGAGCGCGACCGGCTGCTGGCGCTGGCCCGCGACGCGAACAACCCCGGCTGGTGGCACCGCTTCGGCGACGTACTGCCCAGCTGGTTCCACTCTTATCTGGACCTCGAGTCCGCCGCCCAGCTGATCCGTACCTATGAGCTGCAGTTCGTCCCGGGTCTGCTGCAGACGCCGGAGTACGTGCGCGCCGTCGTACAGCTTGGTCGTGGCCTGATCCCGGCCGAAGAGGTCGAGCGTCGCGTCGCGCTGCGGGTGAACCGGCAGGAGATCCTCCGCCGACCCGACCCGGTGCGGCTGTGGGCCGTCGTCGACGAGTCGGTGCTGCGCCGGCCTATTGGCGGGGTGAAGGCGATGCGCCTCCAGTTGGAGCACCTGCTCGAGGCCACCCACCTGCCGAACCTGACGCTTCAGGTGATGGAGTTCGACGGCGGCGGTCACGCCGCGACCGGCGGTGCGTACAGCATTCTGCGTTTCCCGGAGCAGGACCTGCCGGACATCGTCTACATCGAGCACCTGACCAGTGCGCTGTACCTGGACAAGCTCGAGGACCTCGACCGGTACACGGCCACCATGGAAGCCCTGTGCGTCGCGGCCCCGCCGCCGAACAAGACGCGCGACATCCTCTCCCGGATCCTGCGCGACTACGACGACTGACGTCAACTGTTGTCGGTGAGCCAGATGATTAGGGGCTTGGTCGCCTGCCAGTCGGCGCGGACCAGGTTGGCGAGCTCCGGGGTGTGGATCACGGGCTCGAAGCCGTAGGACTTGGCGACTGTCAGGGACTTGTGCCGGAGCAGCTCGATTCGCGGATGGTCAGGGTCGTAGCCGCGCGGGCTCGTCTTCAGCCGGTCGCCGCCGACTTCCCAGCCGGCCGCGGTGAGGTCGGCCAGCAGTCGCTCGAGCTGTTTGCCGCGACGGTCGTCGTCGATCGCCGTCCGCACCCGGCCGAGCCGCTCCGAGCTCGCCTCGTAGAAGCCGGCCGCGACCCGGACGCCCGGCGCGGAGACCTGGACGTACCACCCGGTCGACGGCGCGACGTCGATGAACGCACCCTGGTGCGTCTTGTACGGCGTCTTGTCCCGGGCGAACCGGACATCGCGGTACGGCCGGAACAGCTTCGCCGTACCGAACTCCTGCTCGAGCTCCGCCAGCAACGCGGCCATCGGGGTGCGGACCGACTCCTCGTAGATGTGCTTGTTGGCCGTCCAGAACGACTTGGTGTTGTCCATCTCGAGGTCGTCGTAGAAATCCAGCGCCGCGGCCGGAAAGCCGGTGAAGCTCATCCACGTCCTCGCTCTGCTCCGGGCGCGGATGAGGCACGAATCACGCTGTGCTTGATGGTGAACTCGCTTCGCTCCTTCACGCCACCCACGATAGTTCGGCCTGATTGCGTCACGGCTCGTTGGGGTACCGGTTGAGGTCTGCCGACAGAGCAGGTGCGCCGGCAACAACCTGGCGCATGCCGGCGCACCGCCCTACTGCAAGCTGCGGAAGAACGCTTGGACGTCCTCGATCAGGAGCTGAGGTTGTTCGAGGGCGGCGAAGTGGCCGCCGTGCGGGTGGCTGGTCCAGCGGACGATGTTGTCGGTTTCGGCGACGCGGTGGCGCAGTGGGATGAAGTTGTCGTGAGCCAGATCCAGGAGCGCGGTCGGGGTGCTCGACGGCTCGGGCGGTTGGCCCCAGTACGGCGCGTGCGCTCGTTCGTAGTAGATGCGTCCCGCGGATCCCGCCGTTCGGGTCAGCCAGTAGAGCATCACGTTGGTGAGCAGCAGGTCGCGGTCGACGGTGCTCGCGGGATCCGTCCATTCCTTGAACTTCTCGGCGATCCACGCCAACTGGCCGACCGGTGAATCGGTGAGTGCGTAGGCCACGGTCTGCGGTCGCGTCGACTGCAGGTCGGCGTACCCCTGCCGCTCCTTCAACCACTCCGACTGCCGCCGCCACGACGCCCAGGTGCGTTCCCGCTCGGCCGGGTCGAGGGGCTCCAACTCTTCCGGCGTCGGCTCGGAGGTTGCACCACCACCGGGGAAGAGATTGAGGTGTGCGCCGATCACCCGCGTGGGGTCGATCCGCCCGACTTCCCGAGAGATCCCGGCACCCCAGTCGCCACCCTGTACGCCGTACCGGTCGTAGCCCAAGCGGGTCATCAGCTCAGACCAGGCCCGGGCGACGCGCATGAACTCCCAGCCGGTCTCGCGGGTCGGCCCGGACAGGGCGAAACCCGGGATGCTCGGGATCACCAGGTGGAAGGCGTCTGACGGGTCGCCGCCGTACGCGCGCGGGTCGGACAGCGGTCCGGCGACGTCGGTGAACTCGACGATCGACCCCGGCCAGCCGTGGGTGAGGATCAGCGGTGTCGCGTCCGGCTCGGGCGAACGGACGTGGGCGAAGTGCACGTTCGCGCCGTCGATGGTGGTCGTGTACTGCGGCCACTCGTTCAACCGCTGTTCGGCCTTGCGCCAGTCGTAGTCGTGACGCCAGTACGCGACGAGTTCCTGGAGATGGTCCTTCGGTACGCCGTACGCCCAGCCGACGCCGGGCAACTCGTCCGGCCATCGGGTGAGGTCCAGTCGTGCATGCAGGTCCGCCAGGTCGCTCTCCGGCACGTCCAGCCGGAACGGTTCGATACTCACTTCAGCAGCGTGACGTGGCAGCCGGCGTACCGCACCCGAATTCAGGCGCTGACCTTGTCGCGGACCACCTTCACGGCCGCCGCGGCGATCAGGCAGAGCACGCCCGCACTGATCACGATGGTCACCAGCGTGACGGCCCCGTTCAGCGCGCTGTCGCACGCCATCGGTGTGATGCCCGCGGCCGGCCGGAAAGCGGAACCGCAGACAGTGCCGCCGGCCGTGACCGACCGGAAGCCGAGCAGCACCCCGCCGAGCAGCAGAACCACTCCGGCGATGGCGAGAATCTTGTTCAGCGTCGTCACGGCGATCCCGGTGCCGCTGATCGTGGGCATGCCGACGGCACGCCCCGTGAGCCCCGTTGCACTTCGTTCACTCCTGACCTCGACTGAGCACCCTGATCGAACTTACGTTCCGGCGCCGAGTCCTCCACACCCGAGCGGGTCGTCAGCACTGATTCTTCACAGAGTCCTTACTCAGGACATGACCGATCGTGACGATCGTCTCAAAGCGCGATGTGGCCCCGATCACGCACCCCCTGCGCAGCCCCGGTGCCCGGCGCCGACCCGTACCTGCGGGCCAGGCTTGATTTCAGCTGAGGCGCTCCTGCAGGTGGACGGTGATCTCCTCACCCGGTTCCTTGCCGATCCGGGTGCGGAGGTCGCCCTTCACCGGCAGCTTGTGGGTGCCGTCGCCGAGGGCCATGAACGAGCTCTCGAACGGGTGGCCGTCCATGGTGCCGCGGACCTTGACCAGGCCGCGGGTGCCGAAGTACTCGGCCGAGCCCGGCATCTGCAGGTAGGTCCAGCCGCCCTTCGCGTCGCTCTTGAGCAGCGGTGCGGTGAACGTCTTGTCCAGCTTTCCGGTCTTCTTGGTCATGGTGAGCTCCTCTCGGATGGTGCCTTCACCAACTAGGTAGAGACCGATCACCGGTTTTCGACATCTATTGTTGACCGGTGATCACGATCCGCCAGGCAGGCCACTCCGCCGTACCCGACGTCCTGGCTCTGCTGGACGGGGCGACCGAGTGGCTGGTGGCTCAGGGGCGGACCGATCAGTGGGGTACCGAGCCGCATTCGACGAATCCGCGGCGGATCGCACAGATCACCGGCTTCGCCGACGACGGCGGGTTGTGGCTGGCCGAGGCCGACGGGCGAGTGGTGGGTGCCCTCGCCGTGGGTACGGCGTTGCCGTACGTGCCGGCCGCGGACGAGCCGGAGTTGTACGTGCGTCTGCTGGTGACGGATCGGGCGTCGGCCGGTCAGGGCATCGGCGGGCTGTTGCTGGATCATGCCCGGGAGCTGGCACGCGCCGGCGGTGTCGGGCTGCTGCGAGTGGACTGCTTCGCGGGTGGTGACGGTGCGCTGGTCCGGTACTACGAGAAGCAGGGCTTCACCCGGGAGGCGGAGTTCGCCGTACCGGTCAATGATTCGGAATGGCCGGGTCAGATTCTCGTCCAGCGGCTGTGACGGAACGGTGCACGGTGCCGTGGGCATCGCTGCAGTGGGCGTCGACCTCGTCACCGGTGGCGTGATCGACCTGCAGGGTCGAGTGGGTCAGCTGGTGCCGGTCGGCCAGTAGCGCCTCGATCTCGATCCGGATCTGGTGGCAGTCGAGTCCTTCCGCGACCAGGATGTGGGCGGAGGCGGCCGGCTCGCCGGAGGTGATCTCCCAGACGTGCAGGTCGTGGACCTCGACCACACCTTCGACAGCGCACAGCTCGGCACCGAGGGCCTGCGGGTCGAGGTTGACCGGTGCGGCCTCGAGGAAGATCCGGCCGGAGTCGCGGACCAGGGAGACGCCGGCCTTGAGCATCAGCGCGGCGACGATGAGCGCGGCGATCGCGTCGGCGCGGGCGAAGCCGGTGACCAGGACGACGAGACCCGCGATCGCGGTGGCGATGAACGCGAACAGGTCGTTCAGGATGTGCTGGTACGCGCCCTCGACGTTCAGGCTGCTGCGGTTCGCCTTGCTGATCATCCAGGTGGCGAGCAGGTTCACCACAATGCCGACCACACCGGTGATCAGCACCAGCGCGCCCTTCACCTCGGGCGGGTCGATCATCCGGGCGATCGCCTCGTAGACGAAGTACACCGCGAGCAGCAGCAACGTGATGCCGTTGGCCTGCGCGGAGAGGATCTCGACCCGCTTGAGGCCGTAGGTGAACCCGCCGGCCGGCGGACGGGCCGCCAGCCGGATCGCGATCAGGGCGAGCACGATCGCGATCGCGTCGGTGAGCATGTGCGCCGCATCGGTGATCAACGCCAGCGAGCCGGCCGCGATACCGACGACAACCTCGGCCGCCATGAAGCCGACGATCAGCGCGAGCGCTCCGCTCAGCAGCTTGCGGTCCGCCTCGGCGCTGACCCCGTGCCCATGGCCATGTCCGTGGCCCGCTTCGGCTGTCACGCGTCCGCCCGCTCGGGGTGAATGGCGTCGGTGTGCTCCGTGTGTGCCACGGCGAGGTCGACGAGCATCCGGACGTGCGCGTCGTCCAGACGGTAGTACGCCATCCGGCCATCACGCCGTACGGCGACCACCCGGTGCGCGCGCAGCAGCCGCAGTGCATGTGACGTCGCCGACTCGCTCATCCCGGTGACGGCCGCGAGATCGCAGACGCAGAGCTCCCCGTCGAGCAGCGCGACCAGCAGCTTCAGCCGGCGCGGATCGCCGAGCAGGCTGAACACGTCAGCGGTGTCGACGATGTCGTCCTCGACGGGCATCCTGGCGTTGACGCTCGCCACGCGCTCCGGATCCACCAGGCGCACGTTGCAAGCGTCGACCGCCGCCGCACTCTGCACATCTGCAGAACTGTTCATACGTCCACGGTAGGCCATCGCCTCACCGACTGGCAACGACGGGTCGCAGCCGGGCGTGTCTAGAGGATCGTGGCGAGCCAGCGGAGCCGGTTCATCCGCTGGACCTGACCACCAGGGTCATAGCCGTTGTACTTCCACACGTCGATCTCGGCAGGGTCTACGGCAGACTGTGCGAGTGGACGGCTATCCCGAAGTCGCGGTCGATGAGCGACAGATGCTCGAGCAGTTCCTGGACTTCCACCGTGCCGGTGTGGTGCGCACACTCGACGGACTCACGGACACCGAGGCGGCTGAGCGTGTGCTCCCGGCAACGGACCTGACGATCGGCGGCATCGTGAAACACCTGGCGGCGATGGAGGACTTGTGGTTCAGCCACAAGTTGCTCGACGCGCCGAGTGCGGAGCCGTGGCGGTCGGCGCCGTTCGCCGAGGATCCGGACTGGGAGTTCCACTCGGCGGCGAAGAACTCGGTGGACGAACTGCGGGAGCTCTATCTCAGCTCGTGCGCGGCCAGCCGAGCAATCGTGGCGCGGCTCGAGTCGCTCGACGTACTAGCTGCTCGGGCTTCGTTCGGAGCGAAGCTGGTGAGTCTGCGGTGGATCTACCTGCACATGATCGAGGAGACCGCGCAGCATCGCGGGCACCTGGATCTGTTGCTGGACGGGATTCGTCAGGCCAGGCCGAGGCGGTAGGCGTAGGCGACGGCCTGGGCCCGGTCGCGCAGGTCGGCCTTGGCGAAGAGGTGGTTGATGTGGGTCTTGACCGTCGCTTCACTGACCACCAGGCGGCGGGCGATCTCGGTGTTGGAGAGGCCGTCGGCGATCAGGCGGAGGACCTCGATCTCGCGCGGCGTCAGACCGGCCGGGGCGGCGTCGACAGGTTTGGCGGAGGCTTCGACGAGCCGGCGTTGGACCTCGGCGTCCATGATCGACTGCCCGGCGGCGGCCGCCTGCAGAGCCCGCCCGATCGACTCCGCGTCGGCATCCTTCGTGAGATAACCGCGTGCACCGGCGCGCAGGGCGGACAAGACAGAGTCGTCATCGCTGTACGTCGTGAGTACGACGACCTCGGTGTCAGGGTGATCCGCGCGGACCCGGCGAGTCGCCTCCACCCCATCGCAGTGCGGCATCCGAAGATCCACCAGCAGGACATCCGGGTTGTGCTCGGCAACCAATCGGACGGCTTCCTCGCCGTCGGAGGCCGCCGCGACCACGTCGATCCCGGGCAGCAACCGCAGCAGCGTCACCAGCCCGTCGCGCACGACCGTCTGATCGTCCGCGACGACCACGCGTACGTCGTTCATGCGACCACCAACCGCACCTTCCAGCCCTCAGCCGTCGGCCCGGCCTCCACCACACCACCGACGAGATCCGCCCGTTCGCGCATCCCGAGAAGACCATAACCACCCGCCGCGGCCCGAGCCGGCGGCCTCCCCGGCCGGTCCTCGACCGTCAGCGTGACGTCGTCCGTCCGATAGGCGAGGGACACCGAGACAGGTGCGCCCGGCGCGTGCTTCCGGGTGTTCGCCAACGCCTCCTGCACGGTGCGATACAGCGTGTTCATCACCTCCGACGGCAACTCCCGTGCCGTCCCTGTCACCTCGAAGTCCGCCAGCGCACCACTCTCCAGCCGGTACGCCGTGACCAGATCACCCAGCGCCCGTACGTCGGGCACCGCGTCATCGCGCAACGCGGCCACCGCCCGCCGGGCCTCGGCCAACCCCTCCGCCGCCAACCCTCGCGCCCGGTTCACCTGCTCGATCGCCTCCGGCGACGCGCCGTCCCGCACCAGCATCAGCCGCGCACCCTGCAGACTCAACGACAGTCCGGCCAGGGAATGCGCGAGTACGTCGTGAACGTCACGAGCGATCCGGGCGCGTTCGGCCAGGGCGGCGGCGCGACTGTGTTCCTCGATCGCGGCCTGCTTGCGGGCCAGCGAGACCTCCAACTCCTCGAGCTGTTCTTCGCGGTTGCGGCGGTTGATCGAGGCCAGGACGAGCGCTGTCACGCCGAACGCCGTACCGATCGCCGCCGTGATCGAGTCGGTGTTGAGGTAGATCGGCACACTCGCCCCGACGATCCCCATGACTACAACGGCCAACTCGGCCCGTCCGGGCAAGTTGTACCGGACCGCGACCCGCGCGGCCCAGAACGGGAGCACGATCAGCGCGCTGCCCGGCAACCCGAACCACGCCAGCCCGCCGGCCACCACGAAGACCAGCAGCGCGATGGTGGCGGCCCGGCGCATCGACTCCGCCGGCCGCCGGCGCAACAGGAACAGGTTGCTCAGGACAACGAGTGCGACGAGGGCCGCGAGGACGGGGAACGGGAAGCGCCGCTGCTCCGGCATCCGGCCGGCCGTCAGCAAGACGATGACCGCGATGAGGCCGGGGACCAGCCGGAGGGCCATACCTGGGACCGGCGATCGCATCACCGGTTCCCAGGGCGCACGCGTCATACCGTCATCATGCCCGCTCGACGGCGAACGGGATCCGCAGGCTGACCGCCCGGTGGTAGACCATCACGTTCTGCGCTGCGATGGTGAGGCCGATGGTCAGCGCCACGGTCGAGTGGGTCAGGTTGCCGTTCGGCCAGATCGCGGGCGCGGCGAACGCGGCACCGACCCGGATCGCGAGCGTGAGCAGCCAGAGCGAGAGCGTCGCCGAAGTGCCCTTCTGGAACAGACCGTCCTCGCGCTGGGTGAGCCGGAGGCTGGCACCGCGGGCGAGCCCGATCCCGATCAGTACGACGCAGTCCAGCACGAGGAAGGCGATCTCGCCGTTCGACGCGGTCTGCAGCGCGGACGGCAACGGCAACAGCCCGACCATCAGCAGGATCACCGGCATCACCAGCAGCGACTTCTGCGTCACCAGCGACCCGGTCACCTGCCGCCCGACCACCCGCACCAGCACAAACAGCCCGACCAAGATCCCCAGGACCAACTCGCTCGACATTCCGATTCCTTCCCGATGAGGTTCGTTGCCCTCAACGCTCCTCGGAATCGGACCCGGGTACGTCGGCCCCCAGTTCGGCCCCAGGTGGAACCGCTCCTCAACCCGCGGGTTGACCTCACCCCTCTGGTGGGCCGACCCACCAGCGCGGAGGTGGGCCAACCAGAGGGGGACGGGCGGTCAGGCCAGGGAGACGAGGTCCAGGTAGTCGTCGGTCCAGAGGTCCTCGGTGGCGTCCGGGAGGATCAGCACCCGGTCGGGGCGCAGGGCCTCGATGGCGCCCTCGTCGTGAGTGACCATGACGATCGCGCCAGGGTAGCTGCCGACCGCGCCGAGAACCTCGTCGCGGGAGGCCGGGTCCAGGTTGTTGGTCGGCTCGTCCAGCAGCAGGACGTTCGCGCCGGAGTGGACCAGCCCGGCGAGTGCCAGGCGGGTCTTCTCGCCGCCGGACAGGACGTGGGCCGGTTTCTCGGCGTCGTCGCCGCTGAACAGGAACGAGCCGAGCACGTTCCGGACCTCGCCGTCGGTCAGACCGGGCGCGACCGACGCCAGGTTCTGCCGGACGGTGCCGGCGAGATCCAGGGTGTCGTGCTCCTGGGCGAAGTACCCGAGCCGCAACCCGTGACCGTGCACGACCTTGCCGGCGTCCGGCTCCTCACGACCGGCGAGCAGCCGGAGCAGCGTGGTCTTACCGGCGCCGTTCAGCCCGAGGATGACGACCCGACTGCCCCGGTCCACGGCCAGGTCGACCCCGTCCAGCACCTGGAGGCCGCCGTACGCCTTCTTCAGACCGGTCGCGCTGAGCGGTGTCTTCCCGGACGGCGCCGGTTCGGGCAGCCGGATCCGGGCCACCCGGGCGGCACGTCGTACGGGCTCGAGATCGTCGAGCAGCTTGTTCGCCCGCCGCGCCATGTTGCGCGCGGCAACGGCCGTGTTCGCTCCGGCTTGCATCTTCGCCGCCTGGGCATGCAGAACCGCCGCCTTGCGCTCCGCCGTGTTGCGTTCGCGGGTACGGCGGCGCTCGTCGAGCTCCAGCTGTTCGAGGTACTTCGCCCAGCCGGTGTTGTGGACGTCGATCGTGGTCCGCTGCGGATCCAGGTGGAACACCCGGTTGACCGTTGCCGCGAGCAACTCACGGTCGTGGCTGATGACCACCAGGCCGCCCGGGTAGCCGAGCAGGAACTGACGCAGCCACAGCACCGAGTCGGCGTCCAGGTGGTTGGTCGGCTCGTCGAGCAGCAAGGTGTCGTGCTGCGCGAACAGGATCCGGGCCAGCTCGACCCGGCGCCGCTGACCACCGGACAGTTCGCCGACCGGCTGCTCGAGCGCGCGGGTGGGCAGACCGACGCCGGCCGCGAGCCGGGCCGCTTCCGCCTCGGCGGCATAACCGCCGCCGGCCTGGAACTGCGCCTCGGCCCGGGCGTACGCCGCCATCGCGCGCTCCTGGGCGTCGCCGACCGCACTGCTCATCGCGGCCTCGGCCTTGCGGAGGCTGCGGACGGCGACGTCCAGCCCGCGGGCCGACAGGATCCGGGTGGTGACGGTGAGGTTCGGGTCGGCGGCACGCGGGTCCTGCGGCAGGTAGCCGACGGAGCCGGACACGGTGACGGAACCCGAAGCCGGACGGTCCTCGCCTGCCAGGGTCTTCATCAAGGTGGTCTTGCCGGCGCCGTTACGGCCGACGAGCCCGACGCGGTCGCCGGGGCTGAGGTGGAACGAGAGGTCGGACAGCAGCAGGTGGGCGCCGACGCGAATATCTACACCGCGAACGGTGATCATGGTTACTCTCCGTGATAGCAGATGGACGCACTTCTGGTGTGGAAGCGGGTCCGCAGCTAGACACAGAGGCAAGTAGCCATACGCCCAGAGTAGGACGACCCCGGAGAGCCGCCAACTGATTAACCGTCCCCGGAGCAGCACCACCCCCGGAGGTGCTGCTCCGGGGCGTCCCTCCCCCCGGGAATCAAGGTGGCGATCAGTGCAGACGGACTCTGGGGTCGAGGGCGGCGTAGGCGATGTCCACCAGGATGTTGGCGACTACTACGGCAGCTGAGGCGAACAGGACGATGCCGATGATGACCGGGAGGTCTTGCTGGTTGATGGCGGTGATGGCGGTCTGCCCCAAGCCGGGGAGGCTGAAGACCGTCTCGATCACCACGACACCACCGACCAGCTGGCCGAGGTCGATACCGAACTGGGTGACGACCGGCGTCATCGCGCTGCGCAGACCGTGGCGGACGATCACGCGGCGCTCGCGGATACCCTTCGATCGCGCCGTCCGGATGTAGTCCTCACTCAGTACGTCGAGCATCGAACCGCGGGTCAACCGGGTGTAAGTGGCCGCCAGCAACAAAGCCAGCGCGATCCACGGCAGGAACAGGTGCTGGACCCACGGCCCGATCCCCGCACTCAGCGCCGAGTACCCGCCGGCCGGGAACCAGTGGAACCCTGCCAGCGTGAGCCGGAAGTACAGGAAGTACAGCAGCAGCAACCCGAGCAGGAACGACGGGAACGAGTAGAAGAACAACGAGAACAGCGTCAGCCCGCGATCGGCCAGCGACCGCGGATGCACCGCCGAGATCACCCCGTTGAAGACCCCGAGCAGCAACCACAGTACGGCGGCGCCGAGCGCGAGCGACACCGTGATCGGCAACGCCTGCCCGATGATCGTGGTCACCGGCACCTGGTGGTAGTAGTCGTACCCGAGATTGCCCTGCAGCGCGTTCTCGATGAAATGCAGGTACTGCTTCCAGACCGGCAGGTCCAGGCCGAGCCGGTGTTTGACCAGTGCGATCGTCTCCGGCGTCGCCTGTCGGCCGGCCAGGGTCTGTGCAACGTTGCTCGGAGCAACGAAGAACAGCCCGAACACGGCCACCGTGATGAGCCAGAGAACCAGGATCCCGTGGCCGATCCGGCGGATCAGAAAAAGAACCATCGCCGCCTCCTCGCAGCACCGTTGGAGGTGTCGATCCAGTAGTTGCCCCAGCCGAACAGCGCCATCACTAGCTCCGATCCGCGCGCGGGTCGAAGGCGTCCCGGACCCCGTCGCCGAACAGGTTGAAGGCCAGCGTGGTGATCAGCAGCGCCAGACCGGGGAAGAGGATGAACCACCACGCGGTCGTGTAGTAGTTCTGCGACGCGCTGATCATCCCGCCCCAGTCCGCGGTCGGCGGCGGCAGCCCGAGCCCGAGGAACGACAGCGTCGCCTGGGTCACGATCACCACCGGGATCAGCAGCGTGGTGTAGACGATCACCGGTGCCAGCACGTTCGGCAGGATGTCGACGAACATGATCCGGGAGTCCCCCGCCCCCAGCGATCGGGCCGCCTCGACGAACTCCCGCTCCCGCAGCGACAGCACCTGACCGCGCACGATCCGGGCCACCGACGCCCAACTGAAGAACCCAATCACCATCACCGTCACCGTCAGGCTCGGGCCGGTGACCGACACCAACGCGATCGCCACCAGCAGGAACGGCACCGACAGCACGACGTCGATCAGCCGCGCGAGCACGGTGTCGACGAGTCCACCGAGGAACCCCGCCGCCAGACCGAGGACTACGCCGACCACCACCGTGATCGCGGTCGCGGCCACCCCGACCAGCAGTGACACGCGAGCGCCGTACGCGATCCGCACCAGGATGTCGCGGCCCAGGTCGTCGGTCCCCAGCCAGAACGTCCCGTTCGGCCCGCGCGGCAACCCGTCCGGCGTCAGCCCGATGTCGCGGTACTGCTCGTTCGGCGGATGCCCGGTGATGGAGGCGAACACCGGCGCGAAGATCGCCATCAGCACGATCAGCACGATCACGACGAGCGAGATCATCGCCACCTTGTCGCGGCGCAACCGCCGCAACGCCAGCACGAACGGACTACGCCCCTCGATCGCCTTCGGCTCATCGACGACGTCGACCATCTCGATTGCTGCGGTCATGGGGCCTCCCGACCTGGACTGAGGAGCGGAGCGACGAGGGAAGGTCGGGAGCCACAGCCCCATGACCATCCCGGCGCCGAAGGCCCGGCCAAAAGCACAGTCATGATGCCTTCAGATCGGGTACGGCGGTGGACAGGTCCTCGCCGATGGTCAACGGATGGATGCACGCCGTCCGATGTTCGCCGCCGTCATCCAGTACGGCGGCCAGCGGCGGCTCGGTCGCGGCACAGTCGGCCCGGGATTTCGGGCACCGCGTGTGGAACCTGCACCCCTCCGGCGGGTTCGTCGCGGCTGGGATGTCGCCACCGAGGATGATCTGCTCGCGACTGTCGGCCGTGTCCGGATCCGCCACCGGCAGCGCGGACAGCAACGCCCGGGTGTACGGATGCCGGGTCTGGCCGAACAACTCGCTGGTCGGTGCGAGCTCGGCGATCTTGCCCAGGTACATCACCGCGATCCGGTCGCTGACGTGCCGGACCACGGACAGGTCGTGCGAGATGAACACGTAGGTCAGATCGAACTCGCGCTGCAGATCCGCCAGCAGGTTGATGATCTGCGCCTGGATCGATACGTCCAGCGCCGACACCGGTTCGTCGCAGATCACCAGCTTCGGCCGCAGCGCCAGCGCCCGGGCGACCCCGATCCGCTGCCGCTGCCCGCCGGAGAACTCGGCCGGGAACCTGTTGTAGTGCTCGGGATTCAGCCCGACCAGCTCCATCAGCTCCTGGACCTTCTTCTTCCGCTCCGCGCCCGACGCGATGCCGTGGATGCTGAACGGGTCGCCGATGATCGAGCCGACCCGCCGGCGCGGGTTCAGCGAGCCGTACGGGTCCTGGAAGATCACCTGGACCTCACGGCGGATCGGCCGCATCGCCTTCCGGGACAACGTGCTGATCTCGGTACCGTCGAACCACACCGAGCCGGACGTCACGTCGTACAGGTGGGCCATGCAGCGGGCCAGGGTCGATTTGCCGCAGCCGGTCTCGCCGACCAGCCCGAGTGTCTCGCCCTTGCGGACCTCGAGAGAGACGCCGTCGACCGCCCGGACCACCTCCCGGGAATGAGTGGGGAACACCTTGCGGACGTCCTCCACCTTCAGCAACACGTCGTTCATCAGATAGGTCGCGGGGAGGCCCCGTCATTGATGGCGGGGTGGAGCCGCGACTCCCTCCTCTCGGTGTGCTCGGAGAAGTGTCGGCGGTGGCTGGTTGGATCGGGGGCATGTCTCGCTACCGCCTGTGTCCCACGCCGGCGCAGACTGCTGGGCTGCTGGCTCAGTGTGGGCAAGCGCGATATGTGTGGAACCTGGCCGTTGAGCGATGGTCGATGTGGACACGCGACAAAGGCCCGACGCCGGGATTCGTTGAGCAGGCGCGGCAACTGACCGAGGCGCGTGCCGTGTTCGGCTGGTTGCGTGATGGGTCGCAAACCGTCCAGCAGCAAGCGCTGCGGGACTTCGACCAAGCCCGCAGGAACTTCTTCGCCGGCAGCCATCACCGCCCCACCTGGCGCAAAGCCGGACGGCGTGAAGGGTTCCGTATCGTCGGTCCTCAGGCCGGCCGGGTTGAGCAGGTCAGCCGCAAGTGGGCGAGGGTGCTGGTTCCGAAGGTCGGCTGGGTACGGTTCCGGGTGAGCCGGGCGCTGCCGGAGTCCAGGTCGTACCGGATCACCCGTGACCGCGTCGGGCGCTGGCACATCGCGTTCGCCGCCGTACCGGACCCGATCCCGGCACCCGGCAACGGCGCGGTCGTCGGCGTTGACCGCGGCGTGACCGTATCCGCCGCCCTGTCCACCGGGGAACTGCTCAACTGCCCAAGGCTGTCCGAGTCCGAGCGGCGGCGACTGGTGCACCTTCAACGGCGACTCGCCCGAGCCCAGCGCGGCTCGAACCGCAGGAAACGCGTCAAGGCCGCGATCGCGAAACTGCACGCCCGGGCCGCGGATCGACGTAAGGACTGGGTCGAGAAGACCTCGACCGATTTCGCGCGCCGCTTCGACGTGATCCGCGTCGAAGACCTCCGGGTACCGCAGATGACCAGGCGGCCGAAACCCAAGCCCGATCCCGCCAAGGCAGGCAGCTACCTGCCGAACCGGCGACGCGCCAAGGCCGGCCTGAACCGGGGCATCCTCAACAACGGCTGGGGACTGCTGGTCCAGCGGCTCGAACACAAAGCCGCCGGACGAGTCGAGAAGATCACGGCGGCGTACACGAGCCAGACGTGTTCGCGCTGCGGGCACTGTGCACCCGGGAACCGCGAGAACCAAGCGTTCCGGTGTCAGTCCTGCGGCCACAGCGACCACGCCGACCTGAACGCCGCTATCAACATCGCCGCCGGACGGGCGGTCAGCGCGCGCCGAGACAAGCCTGTACGGATGTCTGTGAAGCGTGAACCTCAACTCACTACCTCCACGTAGCTGGGCTGGAATCCTCGCCGTTCACGGCGAGGAGGACGTCAAGACGCAATCGCCTCGCTTACGTCGTGGGGTAGCCAGCAGGCCGACTGGTGTCGCGGGTCGCCGCCGACGTCGGTCAACGGCGGCGCCTCGGTGCGGCACTTGTCGAACACGTGCGGGCAGCGGGCCGCGAACGGGCACCCGGCCGGCAGGCTGATCAGGCTCGGCGGACTGCCCGGGATCGGGGTCAGCCGGTCACCGCTACGCGCCGGCAGGGAGGCCAGCAACCCTTGGGTATAAGGGTGATGGTTGCGGTAGAAGATGTCGCGACGCGGCGCCCGTTCCATCACCGAGCCGGCGTACATCACCACCACCTCGTCGGCCATCTCGGCCACCACGCCGAGGTCGTGGGTGATCAGGATGATCGCCGTACCGAACTGCTCCTGCAGCCGGCGCATCACGTTCAGCACCTGGGCCTGCACGGTCACGTCCAGCGCGGTGGTCGGCTCGTCGGCGATCAGCAGCGCCGGGTCGAGGGCCATCGCCATCGCGATCATCACCCGTTGCCGCATCCCACCGGAGAACTGGTGCGGGTAGTCGTCGATCCGCTCGACCGCCCGCGGGATACCGACCAGGGTGAGCAGGTCGGCGGCCCGTTGCCGGGCCGCCGACTTGCTGATGATCCGGTCATGCGCACGGATCATCTCCACAATCTGCCAGCCGATCCGGTAGTGCGGATGCAGGCTGGACAGCGGGTCCTGGAAGATCATCCCGATCTGGTCCCCGCGCAACCGTCGCAGTGTCGCCTGATCGGCACTGATCAGGTCGGTTCCGTCGAAGAACGCCGTACCGGAGACCTGGGCGCCGCGGGTCAGACCGGTGATGGTCTGGGTGGCGACGCTCTTGCCCGAGCCGGACTCGCCCACCACCGCCAGGGTCTGCCCGGCCTCGACGTCGAACGACAGCCCCCGGACAGCGCGGACGATGCCGTCCGGGGTGTCGAAGGAGACCCGGAGGTCCCTCACTTCAAGCAGTGTCATGTGCCTCTCAGCCGCCCTGCTTGTCCTTGGCGAGCCAGACATTGGTCGGGTCGTAGTTCTGCAGCGACGGGACGTAGACGGCGTTGTGGACATGTGCGGCGTGGTAGTTCGCCTGCTTGTTGTTGGTCAGCGGGTAGAAGGCGGCTTGGTCCATCACCCTGGCGTCGGCCTTTGCCCAGAGCGCGGCGGCCGCGTCCTGCGTCGGCGCGGCGGCCGCCTGCTTGATCAGCGTGTTGGTCTCCGGGTCGTTGTAGAGACCGAAGTTGCTGCCGATCGGCGGGAACGACGGCTCACCGGAGAACAGTGGGTTGAAGAACGACAGCGCCGCGTTGCCGTACCAGTCCGCACCCCAGCCGGCCAGTGACAGGTCCCAGACACCACGCTTGGCGACACTCGGCACCTGCAGGTACTTCACGTAGAAGTCCGCGTTCGGCGAGGGTACGCCGGTGACGGTGATGCCGGCCTTGGACAGGTCCTGCTGGATCGTCTGGAAGGTCTTGCTGCTGCCCTCGGTCGCGTTCCGGTAGAGGAACTTCAGCGTCAGGTTGGGAAAGCCGGCCTCGGCGAGCAACTGCTTGGCCTTGTCCGGGTTGTACGGGTACGGATCGTTGGGCTTGGAGCCGACGATCACGTCCGGCAGGACGTGGGTCAGCGGCGGATTCAGGGTCTTGCCGCCGAGCACCTGCAGGATGTGGTCGCGGTTGATCGCGTAGCTGATCGCCTGCCGCACCGTCGGGTTCTCCAGCGCCTTGTTGTTGTTCGGCGAGACGGTGTTGTAGATGACGTACGGGTTGGAGCCCGCGGTGTCACCGATCGTCAGGTTCGGGTCCTTCTTGGCCTGCAGCGCGGGCAGCTGGGACGGCGGTGGCGCGACGTCGAACTCCATGTCGGCGCTCGGTGTGCCGGTTTGCAGCTGCTGCTGGACGGAGTCCTGGGTGACCGTCTCGTTCACCACGACCTTGTCGACGTACGCCTTGCGGACCGGATCGGTGGCCGGGTCCCAGTCGGCGTTGCGGGAGTAGGTGATCGACTTGGTCGGCACCCACGAGTCGACCTTGTACGGGCCGTCGGACGGGTAGTTGTTGCCCAGCTCGGTGCTGCCGGGGAGGTACTTGAGCGCCTCGACCGGGGCCGGGGAGAACGCCGGCAGGGTCAGCATGTCGACGAAGTACGACGCCGGCTGGTTCAGCGTGAAGACGACGGTGGTGTCGTCCTTGGCGACCACTCCGGGCAGCGGTGTTGTGTCGATATAGGCCTGGATCGCAGCCGGGGTCTTGGCCACCTTGGTGAAGCCGTCCGCGAACGCCTTGTACCCGACGATCAGGTCGGCGAAGTCCGGGATGCCACCGAAGGGCTGCACCGGGTTCGCGGTCCGCTTGACACCGCGGACCATGTCGGCGGCCGTCACCTGGCGGGCCGGACTGGTGTTCCACTTCGCCCCGGGCCGGATCTTGATCGTGTAGGTCTTGCCGTCCGCACTGATCCCGCCGTTCGCGGCGGTCGGGATCTCGGTGGCGAGGTCCGCGACCGGGCTGGTGTTCTTGCCACCGGGATCGGCCGGGTACGTGAACAGCTGCCTGCTCCACATCCGCAGGTTGAGGTAGCCGACCGAGTAGTAGCTGATGTTCGGATCCATGTAGTCGACATCGCCGGCCCCGAGCATGTTCAGGGTGCCGCCGGTGACCGGCGTGGCCTCGGTACTGCCGGATCCGGACGGTGATCCGCTGCCACTGTTGCAGGCGGCGAGCATGAGCGTCGCCACGGCGGCAAGGGATACTGCCGCCAGCCTTCTTCTGGCCATTGGTCCTCCTCCAGGACTCGATAGCGCCGAAGTTAGGACTCGCGGCGCCGCCTGGAAGCGCGGTCACAGAACCGTCAAGGCCTTGTCACCCGGCACCCGCGCCAAGATGACGAAGTCATGACAGAAGTCACCGTCGTTTGGGCCTCCGGTAGTCCACACTGGACCGGTGGCACACAGCCTGCTGTTGGTCGATGACGAACCGCGCATCCGGCGGGTGCTGCGGCTCGCCCTGGAGGACGAGGGGTACCAGGTCGCCGAGGCTGCCAACGGGTACGACGCTCTCGCCGCGCTGCGCCGGGAGCCGCCGGACGTGGTGCTGCTGGACCTGATGCTGCCGGATCGCGACGGCTTCACGGTCTGCCGCGAGATCCGCCGTACCAGTGACGTACCGGTCATCATGGTGACCGCGCGGACCGACAGTCACGATGTGGTCGCCGGGCTGGAGGCAGGCGCGGACGACTACGTCACCAAGCCGCTGGTGGCCAAGGAGTTGTCGGCCCGGATCCGGGCGCTGCTGCGGCGGGTCGAGCCGGCCAACGCCCGCCAGCTGGACCTGCTGGTGGTCGGTGACCTTCGGATCGACGTGGCCGGCGCCGAGGTTTCGCGCGGCGACACGGTGCTGCCGTTGACCCGGACCGAGTTCAAGCTGCTGGCCGAACTGGCCGGCGCCGAGGGCAAGGTGCTGAGCCGGGAGCAGTTGCTGTCCAAGGTGTGGGGCTACGGGTACTTCGGTGACAGCCGGATCGTCGACGTCCACATCCGCCGGCTGCGGCTGAAGATCGAGCACGACCCGGCCAGCCCGAAGCATCTGGTCACGGCCCGCGGCCTGGGCTACCGACTGGTGAGCTGAGCCGTGCGAGGACGGTTCAGCCTGCGCGGGCGGGTCATGATGGCCTACGGCCTGCTCGCGCTCGGACTGTCGTCGGTGCTGGCGCTCGTCACCTGGACCGTGGTCTCGGAGTACCTCACCGAGCAGCGCCAGTCCTCCGCGATGGTGGAGACGGCCGACAACGCGGCGGCCTTCCACTACGGCCTGTTCGGCGCACCACAGCCCTGTCGGCCGGCTCGCGAACGGGCCGAGTGCGGCAGCCCGACCCCCAACCCGAACGTCAGCATCATCGAGCTGCTGAACAGCCTGCCGTCCACGGACTCGGCCGCCTCGATGGTGTACTACGACGACCAGTGGTACTCCCTGACCGGGAAGCCCTCCGACCTACCCGCCGACCTGATCGACGGGGTTCGCAGTGGCAGTACATCGCATCGCCGCATCACCGTCGGTGGTCAGCAGGTGCTGGCGGTCGGCGTACCGATGAGTCGTCGCGGCGAGGCGTTCTTCGAGTGGCATCCGCTGGAAAGCCTGGACAACACGCTGCGGACGTTGAAGTTCACGCTGGTCGCGGCGGCGCTCGTGGCCGCGTTGATCGGTCTGGCCGTCGGACGGCTCGCGAGCACCCTGGCGCTGCGACCGCTCGCCGCGCTGACGCGGGTGGCAGATGCGGTGGCGCGCGGACAGTTGGATGCACGACTGCAGGTGGAGAACGACCGGGACCTGGGTGGGTTGGCGCGGTCCTTCAACCAGACCGCGGCGAACCTCGAACGACGGGTGGCGGCAGACGCGCGATTCGCGGGGGACGTGAGCCATGAGCTGCGTACGCCGTTGATGACGATGCTGAACTCGATGCAGCTGATCCAGAACCATCGCGCCGAGCTCCCCGGACCGGTGCGCGAACCAGTCGAACTGCTCGGCGACGATCTCGATCGATTCCGCCGGCTGGTGATCGACCTGCTGGAGATCTCCCGGGACGACGGCGGTGACCAGGGCAGCCGGGAGATCGTCCGGATCGCCGATCTCGTCCGTGCCGCCGCGGACGCGACCGCCGGACGAGACGTGACCACGGTCGCGCCGGAGGCCGAGGGCCTGACCTTGCAGGCGGACAAGCGGCGGCTTGAACGAGTCATCGCGAACCTGGTCGAGAACGCCGAGGACCACGCCGGCGGTTGCAAAGGCGTCGGCGTCGAAGCCGGCGGCCTGGGCGTCGTCATCACCGTCGACGACTCGGGCCCGGGTATCCCCGCGGACGACCGCGACCGGATCTTCGAACGCTTCGGTCGCGGTGAAACCAGCAACCGCAGCCGCGGCGTAGGCCTCGGCCTGGCCATCGTCGCCCGTCACGTCCAGTGGCACCACGGCACCATCCAGGTCACCGAACGCCCCGGCGGCGGTGCCCGCTTCATCGTCGAGCTCCCGGCCAAGACGACTTAGGTTGCTTCGGACGACCTAGGTTGCTTCGAGCAACGAGAAGCGGTCGTCGCACTGGACCACGGCCCGCGGCGTGAGTCCGGCCGCCTCGGCCAGCGCGGCCCACTCCCGCTCCGTTCGGTCGGCCCCGCCCGCGATCGCCATCATCTCGATGTCGTCGAACTTCGAGCCGGGCTGTCATCATCGTCTCCCCTTGGTCAGGTTGCCTGACCCTGACGGTAAGGTAGCCTGACCCTCATGTCAACGCCGCGCTATTTCGGTCTGCTCCGTCTCGCCTTCGATCAGGCGCTGGCCGCCGTACTGGCTCAGGTCGGGCCGCGGCATCCGGAGCTGCGGCGGGCCCATTTGCAGCTGTTCCGGTTCGGAGGGATCGACGGGTCACACACGGCCGAGCTGGCCGCACACGCGGGGATGACGAAGCAGTCGATGCACGAGTTGGTCACCCACCTCGAGCGGCACGAGTACCTGGTGCGCGAGGCCGATCCGGCCGATCCGCGGGCCAAGCGGGTGCGACTGACCCCGGCCGGCCGGAAGCTGGAGCGGCAGATCCACGACGCCATCGCCGACCTGCTCGACGAGTGGGAGGCGAAGCTCGGTCACGAGCGGTTCGAGGAGCTGTGGACCATGCTCCAGGAACTGACCGGCCAGACGGGTGCACTGCCCGACCGTGGGCGGATCCGGTTGGATGAGCCGGTGGATTCTCGAGGAGGCCTGCGATGACGATCGTGGTGTACGGCGCGGGTGGGATCGGGTGCTATGTCGGCGGGCGGCTGGCGGCGACGGGGTCTCCGGTGACCTTCGTCGGGCGGCAGCGGATGGCGGACGAGTTGGCTGAGCACGGGCTGCGGCTGACGGACTATCTCGGGGCGGACCTTCGGGTTGCCGACGTCCGGTACGAGACCTCGCCGGGGGCGGCCGCGGAGGCGGATCTGGTTCTGGTGACGGTGAAGTCGGCCGCTACGGCGAGTGCGGCGGACGAGCTGGCCGAGGTACTGAAGCCTGGTGCGATTGTTGTCAGCTTCCAGAACGGCGTACGCAACGGGGAACTTCTGCGGGAGCGGCTGACGGAGCAGGTCGTGGTGACGGGGATGGTTCCGTTCAACGTGCTGAACCGGGGTGGCGGTGTGTTCCATCAGGGCACGGAGGGCGCGCTCGACATCCAGCATCACCCTGGGCTGGCGCCGTACGTCGATGCATTCGCCAAGGCCGGGCTGCCGCTGACGCAGCACGACGACATCCTGCCGGTGCAGTGGGCGAAACTCCTGCTGAACTTGAACAATCCGATCAATGCACTGTCCGATCTGCCCTTGCGGGACGAGTTGTCGCAGCGTTCGTATCGCCGATGTCTGGCCGCTGCTCAGGCCGAGACCCTCGAACTTCTCGACGCCGGTGGCATCACGCCGGCCAAACTCCTGCCGGTCCCGATGCACCGCTTCCCGGCGATCCTGCGCCTGCCCGACTTCCTCTTCCGACGACTTGCCGCCAAGATGCTCGCGATCGATCCGCTCGCCCGCACCTCGATGTGGGAAGACCTCGAGGCCGGTCGTACCACCGAGATCGACTACCTCAACGGCGAGGTCGTCCGCCTGGCCGAGTCCCTCAACCGCTCCGCCCCGGTCAACGCCAAGCTCGTCGCGTTGATCCGCGACGCCGAGGTCAATCGCCGGCCCTGGTCAGGCCCGGACCTCCTCCGGGAGCTGCAGGGGTAGGTTGGCGCGGACGTTGATGGCGACGGCACCGTACGTGAAGCCGAGGTGTTCGTTCAGGCGGCGCATGTTCTCGTTGCCTTGCTGGGTCCAGGTGTAGACCTGGGTGATGCCGTGCTCGGCCGCCCAGGCCATGCTCGTCCTCTTGAGCGTCGACGCGACCGCCTGGCCGCGCCATTCCCGCCGCACGGCGGTGTAGGCCACCTCGGCGCGCTCCGGCCGGTCGGTGTCGAGCATCAGGCCGGCGACTCCGATCACGTCATCGCCGACGACGGCCAGGAACATCGCAGCCGGGTCGTTGATCCACTCGGTCGCCCATTCCTCAGCCGAGACGTCCAGCGGGTTCGGCACGTCCATGTCAGGGAGCGTCGGCAGCGCGACCTGCTCATACGCCTTCGCCCACAGCTCAGGCCGGTCCGCAACGCTCACCACTTGGTACGACGTCGGCTCGGGCGGCCAGGGTTCGGCGGCGATACGGCGTACCTGCTCGACCTGCCGCCGGGTCTCGGTGAAGCCGAACCGCTGCGCGAACGCCAGCGACCCTTCGTCCTCCACGATCGAGCCGGCAACTTCGTAGCCTTGGGCAACGGCATGCTCGGCCAGCTCGATGAGCAAGCGCGTGCCGACGCCCTGCCTCCGCGCCTCCGGCCGCACCCGGGGTACGACGAATGCGCGGCCGGCCTCGTTGGAGCGGTCGGACAAACCACTGCCGACGACCCCGCCGTTGATTTCGGCCAGTAGTAGAAGGCGCTCGGGCTTGTCCAGCTCGCGGAGCTCGGCCACGCTCAGGCTGCGCTCGTCCGGTTGTACGGCGATTCGCACGTCACGCCAGGCTCCGTAATCCGCGTCGGTCCGGGCCTGCCGAAGCTCGATCATCCCCATTCACTCAGCTTGCCTCAAGCGCGGCGACCTGCGCGCGACCTTTCGGCTGGTCCGCTGTCCGGGCAACCCGTTTGTCTCGATTGGTGAGACAAGTACTCTCAAATCATGAACAGATACGACGTAGCAGTGGTCGGCGGAGGAAGTGTGGCAAGCCTGCAGGCCGCGGACACTTGCTCGGGCGCGGCTCCGCGTGGTGCTCTTCGACGACGACCGCGCACGCAATCGCACGGCTTCGCATGTACACAACTACCTCGGCGTGGACGACCCGTCACCGGCTGAGTTGCTAGCGGTCGGGCGCCGGCAAGCCACGACGTACGGCGTCGAGGTGACGAACGCTCGAGTCGGCGACACCACCGTGGACAACGGCTCCGTTGACGGCGGCTTGGTTGACGACGGCTTCGTTGCCGTCGGAACGACAGCCGTGCCCAGCCTGTTCGCGATCGGCGCGGCGGGGCACGCGAGCACCACCGCCGTCGCCCTGCACGCGGATCTGCTGGAGCGCGACGTCAGTTCATAGCCGCGCGGCCGGTGGTAGGTCGGCCGCCTCGGCGATCGGCCAGTCGCGAGGACTTGGACCGAGCTTCGCGAGTTCGTCGAGTTGGAGGACGCACCACGGGGACAAGTCCGGGAAGTCCAGCGGCCAGGAGATCCAGCGGTACGACGCGACTTCCTCGGGGTTGAGTGTGGGTTCGCCGGTCCAGTTGACTCGGTAGACGGGACACAGCTCGTTCTCGACCACGCCGGTCGGCATCTCGGCGCGGTAGCGGAACTCGGGCAGCACCAGGTCGATCCGGTCCGCGACGATCCCGAGCTCGTCGACGAGGCGGCGTCGTACCGCAGCCTCGACCGGCTCGCCGGGAAGTGGATGCCCGCAGCAACTGTTCGTCCAGGCGCCGGGCCAGGTCGGCTTGCCGAACGCCCGTTGCGTGATCAGCACCCGGCCGGCGTCGTCGACCACATAGCTGGAGAACGCCAGATGCAGCGGGGTCGCCGCGTGGTGGACCGTTGCCTTGGCCTCCGTCCCGATCGCCCGACCGGCCTGGTCCAGCAGCACTACCCGCTCGTCCGTCACACCCTGGAGCCTAACCCGATGTCCGCAGCGGCTCCGGCCTGTTAACCTGTCCCCGTGATCAAGCGATTCGTGGCGTATCGACCGGCTCTGGGAGGGGCCGGTATTCGGTAGTCCCCACAACTCGCTCCACCCAGAGCCTCCGAGGCAGGAACCATCCGGTTCTTGCCTTTCTTGCTTTTCCGGAGGCGTCTGCGGGGTGCCTCCCGTCCTGAGAGGGAACCCATGATCGAACCGAGTACGGTGGTCGACCGGTTACGTCGTACCACCGACACGATCGTCGGCGAGGCCGAACTCCTCGAACGGCTCGCGTCCGGTCGGCCGCTGCGGATCAAGTACGGCGTCGACTGCACCGCACCCGATCTCCACCTCGGGCACGCGGTCAACCTGTGGATGATGCGGCAACTGCAGGACCTCGGCCATCAGGTCGTGTTCCTGCTCGGCGACCTCACCACCCGTGTCGGCGACCCCACCGGGCGCTCCGAGACCAGGCCGTTGTTGACGCCGGAGGAGATCGAGGCGAACGCGCAGTCGTTCGTCGAGCAGGTGTCGATCGTCCTGCGCACCGACCCTTCAGTGTTCGAGGTACGACGCAATTCCGAGTGGTACGACGGGATGCGGGTGGCGGAGCTGTTGGGTCTGTTCGGCCAGGTCACGCAGGCCCAGTTGATGGCGCGGGACATGTTCCGCGAGCGGGTCGCGGCCGGGCGGGAGATCGCGGTGCACGAACTGGTGTACCCGGTGCTGCAGGGGTACGACAGCTTCGCGATGCGCAGCGATCTCACCATCGTCGGGTCGGACCAACTGTTCAACGAGCAGCTCGGCCGGCACTTCCAGCAACGCCTCGGCGCGCCGCCGCAGGCGGTGATCACGACGACGATCACACCGGGTACTGATGGCCGGGCGAAACAGTCGAAGTCGCTGAAGAACTACGTCGCGTTGACGGACACCCCGCGGGACAAGTTCGGCAAGCTGATGAGCATCCCCGACTCGCTGGTGGAGAGCTACGCGCGCGTCTACACCGAACTCCCCCTCGACACCGTCGCCGCCCTCGGATCGGCCGCGGCAGGGGGCGGTCCGCCCGCACGCGACGCCAAGCTCCGCCTGGCCGCAGCAGTCGTCACCCGCTACCACGGCGCCGGCACCGCCCGCACCGAACTCGACGCCTTCACTCGAACCTTCACCGACCGCAACCAGCCGACCGACATCCCGGAAGTCCTGGTCGGAACGCCGGGCGCCACCGTCCTCGACCTCCTCCAGGCCGCCCGCCCCACCGACACCAAGTCCAGCCTCCGCCGACTGATCCGCCAGGGCGCGGTGACCGTCAACGGCATCCGGGTCGACGACCCGACCAAAACCGTGGAGCTGACCACTGACGTCGTACTCAAGTCCGGCCCCCGCACCTGGCACCGCCTCCGCCTGTCCTGACCCGGCTCACGCCCGCTCTTCGGACAGCCGGCTTTTCGGAAGAAGGTCGTCGCTGAGCGGCGACTTTCTTCCGAAAAGGCGTTATCCACAGGGGCTTCTGCGGGCGGGGGCGGGATGCGTCAGGCTGGGGCGGATGGAC
Organism: Kribbella steppae; assembly: GCF_004342025.1. Classification (GTDB taxonomy): domain Bacteria; phylum Actinomycetota; class Actinomycetes; order Propionibacteriales; family Kribbellaceae; genus Kribbella; species Kribbella steppae. The sequence continues at coordinate 208,966 of NZ_SLWN01000007.1, forward strand.
TGGTGGTGGGCGCGGCAACTCGCGGACGAAGGCATTCAGGCGCTGATCCACGACCAGGGACAGATCGTGTCGCGCGCACAACTCCCGGCCGCCGGCTGGACCAGGGCCCAGATCAGGCGTCCGCTACGGAGCAGGCGGTGGCAAACCGTTCACCCAGGCGTCTACGCGACACACACCGGTCCCATCGGGTACGACGAGCAACTACTGGCGGCCCTCCTCTACGCCGGCCCCGAATCCGCCTGGAGCCACTACACCGCCGCGGAGCAACTCGGCCTGCTCAAGCCGGACAGCAATCGCCCGGTGTACGTGACGATTCCGGAACGCCGACGGGTGGTGCCGCGACCGAATGTCGTCATCCACCGCGACCCACATTGGGCAGACCGCCTCGCTCCGGTCGTCCCACCTCGGCGGACCGCCGCGGACGCCGTACTGGACATCGTCGGCATCGCCCCATCGGTGGATCAGGCAGCGGCGGTCATCGCCGAGGCGTGCCAGAGCGGGCGGGTCAGCGCGGCGGACATTGTGCGGGCGCTGGCCGATCGTCCGCGACTACGTCATCGCGGATCACTGCGCCCGATCCTCGCCGACGTCGCCGCCGGGTCACACTCGCTCCTCGAACTCCGGTATCTGCGGGACGTCGAACGCCGGCACGCGCTGCCGACCGGCGTCCGGCAACGTGCGATCGACCACGAGTTCACCGATGTCTTCTACCGCGACTTCGAGTTGGTGGTCGAGCTCGACGGTCGGTTGCATCTCGTCCCGCAGCGGCGGTGGCGTGATCTCGACCGCGACAACCGCGCCACGCTCCGCGCGGAGGCAACGCTGCGGTACGGCTGGTTCGACGTCACGAGCGGCCGTGCAAGGCCGCCGTACAGGTTCTTCAGGTACTGCGCCGCACGCAGCCGACCCTGGTCGCCAAGCCCTGCCGCCCGTCCTGCCCGGTGCGTTGAGGTTTCCGGAAGATCGGTGCCACCCAGTGGCGCTGGATTCAGGTGATTGTCGGCTGCGGGGGCCAGGGGGCGAAAACGGGGAGACGGGTGGTGGGTGGGTGGTCAGACTTGGCGGGTGGAGACGAAGAGGGTTGAGGCGCTGGTGAGTGTGGGGGCTCGGTATGTGGGGCGGGCGCCGGCGTTTGAGGTAGGCCCGCCTTGGTGGTCGGAGGTCGAGGAGGTGAACCGGCGGCTGGACGAGTTGCTTGGGGTGCGGACCGTCGTACTGCGGCTGGTGCATGCGGACGAGGCCGAGATCGGTCGCGGTGGGCGGACCGTGTACCACGTGCAGGCGATGGGCGAACCGCGATCCGGAGTGCTCGACGAGACGCCGTACGACGGGTGGGACGCGATCGTCGCACCGCATCCGCTCCGGTCGACCTGGGCCGAGGTGGACGGGCCTGAGCGGATCGTCGAGTGGGCGCGATCGTTCCTCGGCCCGGTCGAACCGGTGCAGGTGAAGACGTGGAATCTCTCCTGCCTGCTGCGAGTCCCGGGTGCGTGGGCCAAGGCGACGAGCCGGTTCGCCAGTGTGGACGCGGACATCATCGAGCACGTCCAGCGGTACGACGAAACGCTCGCGCCGACCGTACTCGGTAAGTCGGTGGAGAACCGGTGGTCGCTACTCGCCCACGCACCGGGGAACGACTGCTGGGAGCCGGACCGGGCAACGGTCGAGAACGTCGTGAGCCGGTGGGTCGCGGTGCAAGCTCAACTCGCAACCGAGGTCGACGAACTGAGCACCCCGAGCCTGCTGCCAGGTGAACTGACGGCCGAGGCCAACGGGCTGACCGCGCCGCGGCTGCTACGAGGTGAACTCGCGGCCGAGGTCGACGGACTGACCGCGCCGCGGCTGCTGCCAGGTGAACTGACGGCCGAGGTCGAACGGCTGCTGTCGGTCGTGCCACTGTCCTCACAGCTTCGATCGGACGTCGAGCACCTGCTCAGCAAGCTCCCGTCGATCGTCGCCGAGTTGGACACCGCCGGGTTGCCGATCACCTTGGTTCACGGCGACTTCCACCCGGGCAACTGGCGCTCGGACGGGACCGCGCGGGCAATCGTCGACTGGGCCGACACCTTCATCGGCCACCCGGCGACGGACATCCAGCGCCTGATCGGCTGGCTGCCGGCCGCCAAGCGCGCCCACGCTCTGGACGTCTGGACCACTGCCTGGAAGAACCACGTGCCGGCCGCCGACCCCGAGCGCGCCCTGCCTCCGACTGCCATCCTGGTTCGCCTGCTCTACGCGGTCATGTACCAGCGTTTCCTCGACAACATCGAGCCGGCCGAACGCATCTACCACGAGGATGATCCAGCGTCGGAGCTCCAAGCAGCCGTCGAGGCTTATGGTCTACGCGAGAGGGGTGTGGCTGGATGACGGTTCTGGTGACGGGTGCGAGTGGGAACGCGGGCGGCGCGGTCGTGCAGGCGTTGGCTGCTTCGGGAATCGCCGCGCGAGCGCTGGTGCGCAAGGAGATCCCGCTACCGGCTGGGATCGAGGCGGTGTACGGCGATCTGAATCGACCGGAGTCCTTCGTCGACGCACTGTCAGGTGTGTCAGGGATCTTCCTGCTGAGTGGATACGACCGGGTCGAGGAGTTGCTGGACAACGCCGTACGGGCGGGGGTTCGCAAGGTCGTGCTGTTGTCGAGCAGTTCGCTGGACAGCGCGGACACGTCGAACGCGATCGCCGCGTACCACCACGCCGCCGAGGAAGCCGTGAAGGTATCCGGTCTCGAGTGGACGTTCCTCCGGCCGAACTCCTTCATGTCGAACACGCTGCGCTGGCTGGATCAACTGCGTGCGGGCGATGTGGTTCGGGTGCAGTTCCCTGAGGTGCCGATCTCGACGATCCATCCGCTCGACATCGCCGATGTCGCGGTTCGCGCCTTCACCGACGACCACGCCGGCACGATCCACCGCCTCACCGGCCCGGTCGCCCTCACTCCCCCGCAACAGGTGGAGATCCTCGGCCAAGCGATCGGCCGGTCGCTGACGGCGTACCCGATGAGCCGGACGGAGACGCATGAGGAACTGGCCGCGACGATGCCACCGCAGTACGCCGCCGCGATCGAGAGCTTCTACGGCGACGGCATCATCGACGAGACGTCGGTCAAGGACAGCGTCGAGACGATCACGAGCCGGCCACCACGCACCCTGCAGGACTGGACCCGTGAGAACGCCGCGCTGTTCGCCTAGTCGTCAGGGTGCGCAGCCGGCCGGGGCTGCCACAGCATCCTCTTGACGTTCAGTCGACCTGGATCATGCAGAACTCGTTGCCCTCGGGGTCGCGGAGGACGATGAAGGAGTGTTCCTCGGGGTAGGACCAGTCGTCGACGCGGGTCGCGCCGAGGGCGAGGATCCGGTCGATGTGCTCGTCCCGCTTGCTGGTGTAGAGGTCGATGTGCACCGGCGCCGGGTCGGACGGGATCTGCTCCGCGCGCTGGATGAGGACCGTCGGCGCGGTGCCGGCCGGATCGGTCAGGTGTGCGAACTGGTCGGTCGGTCCGATCCGGTCCGGCCGGTCGTAGCCGAGCGCGCGGGACCAGAAGTCCGCGGCCCGATCCATGTCGAGCGCGTTGACGACGATGGTCGCCAGACGCAGGTCGCCGATCTCAGGTGGTCTGGCCTTCATCACTTCCTCCAGAAGCCCATGCGCGGGGCGGTGTGGTCGAAGGTGGTGGGGAGCGGGCCGTCGGTGAGCTTGGCCCGGGTGTGGGGATCCAGGTCGAGGTCGTAGTGGGTGACGAGGTGATGGGCTGCCGTGCTGATTGTCAGCAATACGACATTCCTACCGGGGCAGACCGCTGGGCCTTCGCTGAACGGGATCAGCGGCCACGGGCCGTCCGAGCGGCCGTCCAGCCAGATCTCCGGAACGAAGTCGTTCGCGAAATCCAGTACTTCGTCGTCGCGGTGGAACACCGAACTCACGATCGCGAACTCGGTCCCGGCCGGCGCGGCACCGTCTGCCCATCGGGTCTCGGTCCGGCCTTCCCGCAGTACGACGAGAGTCGTCGGCCACAACCGGACCGACTCCTGCGCGGCAGCACCGGCGTACGCGCGCAGCGCCGATTCTTCCGTGGCGATCCGGTCGGCGGCGTCCGGTCGGGTTGCGAGGACGGCGAGGAGACGCCAGAGCGCGATCCCGGCACCGTCGAAGGCGAACAGCCAGTGCGGCACCTGACCGGCCGGATCGAGTCCACCACCGGGTTCGACGATGCGGCTGTCCCGCTTGATGGTGCTGTGCATGAGCGATTCGGCGAGGCTCCCAGGTGCGGCGTTCTCGACGTACTCGCCGAGCTTCAGGTCGAGACGTTCCTGGGCGTTCCGGTTGCGTGGATGCACTGCGGCCCAGTTGGCGTTCGAGCGCAGTACGTCGAGCAACGCGGTGAGCTCGGTGTCGTCGCGGGCCTTGTCGCCGAGCACGATGCGGCGGACGATCCGGGACCAGACCTCGCGGAAGTCGGTCCAGCCGAAAGTGCCTTCGAGGTGAAGCTCCGCGATGACGGCCTCGATCATCGACTCGGCGTGGCGGTGGACGGGGCGATGGGAGTCGAGGGCTTCCTCGTTGACCTCGCGGCGTGGTGCGCGCAGCGGCGGGTCGGTGGCGAGGACTGCGTGCGGCTGGAAATGTTCCAAGGCGCCGACCTTGTCGCTGGTCGCTGCCGAGAACGGTTCAGGTGTTTCGCGGAGGATGCGATGGACGTGGTCGGGGTCCAGGACCAATGCGATGGTCCGGCCCGGGAGCCGGATCAGCAGCGGCCCCTCGCCGTACCTCCGGCGCAGGGCTCGCACCCGCCGGAGCGCGCGGTCGTCGGCGTGCAGCAACTCGGCTGCTCTGGATGCGGCCGGCCGGCGCAGGATCGCGCCTTGCGCAACCACTGGTAGCAACACGTCGCGGGTCGCCCGGGCGGCGTCAGGGAACGTCGCGGTGGGGAGCATGGTCGCCCGGTGCCCGACGGGTCAGGCGACAAACCGGCGGCTGGAAGGCAGGTGCACGTCCGCTCAGGTGGACTGGCTCACGTGGGTACGCCGCCACGAGCTCGGTTCAGCTGGATGGGCTCAGGTGGAGAGATTCAGGTGGAGGTACTCAGGTGGCGGGGCTCAGGGCGGCGACGTACTCGGTGCCGGAGCAGACTGTGCCGAGCCTGGGGAAGATGGCCGACACGGCGAACTCGTGCGCGCGACCGTCGAGCCCGGTCATCGCATCCGCGATGTAGACGGTGTCGTAGCCGAGGTCGTCCGCGGCCCGCCCGGTCGACTCGACGCCGAAGTTGGTCGCGATCCCGGCCAGCGCGACGGTCTCGATCCCGCGGGTCTGCAACTCGTGGTCCAGCCCGGTCCGGCCGAAGGCGCCGATCGTCCGCTTGACGATCTCCAGGTCGCCCGGCTCGGACCCGATACCGGGCGCGAACCCACTGCCGTCCGGCTGCACCTCGACCCCGGGCCGTTCCACCCGCACATTCACGACCAACCCGCCGACGGACCGGGTCGCCTTCGCCAGGGCCACACACCGCTCGAGCACCTCGGGCCCGGTCAGTGGCGCTGTCTCGAGCGCCACGATCCGCGGCATCAGGTCGATCAGGACCAGTGCGGTATGACGGGGTTCCAGATTGAGCGTGGTCACACGCCGAGCCTAGTTCAGGCCGGCCGCCAGGCTTTCGGCGAAGGTGACGTCCCGCTCGGTCCCGGAGAAACCGAGCCGCCAACTGCCACCGTCGTACGACCCTGGTGGGAGCGGCCGCCCGCCCGGTTGCCAGAGAGGTTGCCAGGCGACCGCGCCGGTCGACGGGTCGTACCAGTGGTTGTCCGCGGACCAGGCCGAGCCCTCCCGGTACGCCGTCACGACACTGAGGCCCTGGCCTGTCGCCATCGACCACCGTGGCAAGCCCGCGACATCGCCGTTCCGCCCGAAACCGCCCGGATCGCCTTGGTCGGCCAACGCCGAGTCGACGTTCAGGGCGACCTCCCAGACCGGTGCGTTCGTCGCACCGTGCACGGTCCAGTCGAGGCGGGTGTCGAACGTGGTCGGGCCGAAGTCGAACGACCAGTCCGCCGTGACCGGCTCGTCGCCGAAGGAGATACCGCGCAAGGTCAACGACGATCGGCCGGCATCCACCCGGGCGGCAGGGCCGCTGAGGTCGGTGGCGCCGAAGTTCCCGACCGCCAGGTACGGCGCCGTGGAGCGTCCGGTCGAGTCCAAGGCCGGCCGATAGGCACGCCCGCCGGCCGGGTCGATCTCCAGACCGGTGAGAACCGCCCGCGGGCTGGTCTCGATCGTCGCCCGGTAGTGCGCGGTACTGACGACGCGCCCCTTCGTCACCTGCACCTTGGCGAAGTCGAGCGGTGCGATGAACAGACCACCCTTGCCCCACCCGGCTCCGGTGACGTACCAGTCCTGACCGTCCTGCACGACCTCGGCCGCATGCGCTGGGATCGTCCCGACCAGCTGATCAATGGTGAAGTTCAGCGGATCCTTGCTCTTGTACACCCTGGTCGACTCGTAACCACCGTCGCAGCAGACGAACAGGTACCAGTCGGTGCCGCGCTGGACGACGAACGGCGACTCGGTCGGACCGCCGAATGTGCCGGTCGCCGGATGCTGGAACGCCGTCCGACGGTCGCTCCAGTGCCTCAGGTCGGTACTGGTGCGGTAGGCAACGATGTGGTTGCCGCCGGCAGGCGTCGAGTTGGCCGTGTAGTACATCACCCACTGGTCGCCGACCTTTTGCACCGTCGGGTCACGCCCGTCGAAGCCGTCGGTGAACAGCGGATTGGCCGCCGCATCCCGGGTCCAGTGCACGAGATCGGTCGACGTCGCCAGATGCATCCGGTACGCCGTGTGGTCGGAGGTGCCGCCGGCGTAGTACATGTAGTAGGTGCCGGCGTCGTACAGCACGTACGGCGCCCAGATGTGGCTCTCACCCGCGGCCGGATCGGCGATCAGCGCCGGCGGCTGCTTCGTCCACGGACCGTTCGGCGTCGGCGCGGTCGCGTGGCCGAAGCTCTTCTCGTCGAGCGGGTTGGCCGGCTCCGCGTGCGTGATCGCGTACACGTGCCAGGTGCCGGTGGCCCGGTCCTGCACCAGTGTGTGGTCGTTGTAGTACCACGGCTCGGTCTCCCCCACACCCGGGTCGTAGACCTTGGCGAACGTGCCGGCGGCAACCACCTTGTCGACCTGGACGTACGGCGTGATCCGGACCTGCCCGGGCGACGCGACGGCCTGCAGAGGGGTGGCGAGGACAGCAAGGCCGGCCAGTGCGGCGAGGAGTTTGCGGATCATGAGTTGAGCACCAGGTCGAGGAGGTCGATTCCGACGAGATAGCCGGTCGCAGCTGGATTCTTGCCGGTGAGAGTGATGGTGAGCTGGTGAGTGCCCGCCGTGAGTTGCGCCGTGCCGAGGTCGAGCTCCTGCGTGCTGACCCCGGATGCCACGTAGCCGTCGAAGCTGACCGGCGCTTGGTCGTCGATCTGAATGTCGACAATCCCATAGTCGGCAGCCTTCGTCAGCACGGTCGACACGTCGTAGGAGCCGGTCGACGGCACGGTGAACCCGAGCACAACCTTGTCCCCGGCCTTGGTGCCGTGGATCCAGGCCTGGGCACCGTTGGACCAACTGACGCCACAGCAGTTGCCCTGCGGGTCGACCGCCACCGTCGACGAGACGGGCGGCAACATCGCCTCACCCTCGATCCGCATCGTGTTGCCAGTCGACGCCTGCACGGCCGCCGACTTGCCGCCGACGTGACCGGCCAGGTCGACGGCGGCGACGCGGTAGGACCAGGTCTCGTTCAGCCCGAGACCACGGTGCACGAAGCCGGGCAACGGGCTGCTGCCGACCAGTTTCTCGGTGCCGCCGGCCTTCGCGCCGTAGACGTTGTACTTCGCGATCCCGCTGTCGTCACCGGCGTCCGACCACGACAGGTTGATCGCATTGTCGGCCCGCTCGGTGGCCTTCACTCCGGTGACCACACCGGGCGCCCGCTTGTCGTCGTACGGGAGGACGAGGGACTGCACGACGTACGCCGCTGCTGTCCAACTGGGTCCGGTCGGCCGGAGTTCGATGTCGAGCTTGGTGCGGCCGAGAGTGAGTGCTGGGGGCAACTGGTAGTTGTCGTCCAGCCAGCGCTGCTGATCGTTGCCGAGTGGCTGCAACCAGGTGCCGGCGTCCTTGCCGTTGACAATCACCTTGACCGATTGACCGGCCGTGTTCTGATCGCTCGTCCGGCGCAACGTCACACCGCGGTTGACCGGGTCGATGGTTGCGCTGAAGCGGATCGGTTGTGCGGTCGCCCGAACCTGGTCGGTCAGGATCGTGTCGTCGTGTTCACCTTCGTACACCGACGTCACGTCGTAGGTCTGCGCGCCGCTGTCGACGTACCCGTGCTGCTGGAGGCTCGTGGCCGAGCCGGTGTCGATCCGGTCGGTCTCGCGGGCACCGAACTTCGCTGCGGTGTAGAGGAACGCGGTCGAGCCGTAGATCGCCGGGTGGTCGTCCTGCTGGCCGTGCTCGATGCTGAAGTCGAGGTGGTTCTGGAACCCGATCGAGTCGGTGATGTGCAACCGCCACGCGCCGTCGCACTCGTACGTGCAGAACCCGGCCTTGACCTCGTGCGCCGAGTTGCCGTGGAACGGGGTCGAGTAGGTGCCGGCATTGAAGTACCAGCCCGACTCGTAGTAGTCCTCCGTACCGGTGCCGTGGATGGCCGGGGTGCGCTCGCCGTCGACGGACACCCGCTCGTCACCCTCGAGGTAGCCGCGAGTGTTGCCGTCGGCAAGCAAACCTTCCATCGTCTGGGAGACGCCGACGAACTTCCCACGCCCGGTGACGTCCGCGAACGTCCAGTCACTGCCCTGCGTGGTCTCGCCGCGCGCCGAGATCGCGCTGAAGTACCCGGTCTTCCCGGTCAGCAGGTCGGCGCCGTTGCGCGCATCGCGGGCCGTGGTGACCTCGGCCTTACCGGTCAGCCGGTACGACGATTCGTTCACCAGGGTGACCGTGGCGCGACCGACGTACGGCATCGGCCACCAGGCGGAGTACCAGCCGTCGGGGTCTATTGCGAAGAAGAGCGAGCGGACCGGGTTCTCGCCGAGGCCGGAGCCGAAGAACTCACCGATCGGGGCGTCGACCCGCTTCTGGCCGTCGATCGTCACCTGGACGCGGACGCCGGCCAGCAACGAGTCGGACGGCTTGACCCGGGCGGCGTCCTCCTCGGTCGCGGCGTAGGCCATCGCGTGCGTGCCGCTCCAGACCTGCTGGGTGATGACGTAGCCGTGGGCCTGCTCGTCGGCGAGGTGGTTCGGTCCGAGATCGAGGGTGTCGGTGCGCTTCGCCGTACCGCCGACGATCGAGTCGGCCCAGTAGGTGAACTCGTTGAAGTCGAGGTCGGAGGAGATGAACTCGTTGGTGACGGTGATCTGCGACTTACCGGCAGTAAGTTCGGCCGGTAGATCGACCACCTGGTCGTGCCACTGCGCGCCTTCCGCCTTCAGCGGAGCCCACTCGCCGGCCTCGGCGCCATCGACCAGCACCTTCGCCCGCTGGTTGCCGATCCGCAGGTCCATCCGGCGGATCAGCTTCACCCCGGTATTGGCCGGGTCGATTGTCATCGTGAACTTGCTGCTGCCGGTGAACGCCCGGCCGTCGTCGGCGACGGACTGGAGATCCAGGCCGACGATCTCGGGCAGTTTGAGCCTGAGCGCGCTGACCTCACCCGGCCCCTGGGCGTCGGCCAGGGTGATGCGCTTGCCGGGGGCAACGTTCAGGTCGGTGGCCTTGGTCTGCGCACCGGGCTGGGCCGGCTTGGGGTCCTTGGTGCCGGACGCCTTGAGCAGGGCGACGACGTCCTCGGCCTTGTCGGCCGGATCGAACGTGCTGATGCCGTTCGCGTCCGGGAACTCGCGGTAGCCGACGTGGTAGAAGTACGGGTTGCTCTGGGTGGTGATGCGCATCGAGCGCTGGTACGGCATCGGCACCCGGATGTAGACGCCGCCGCTGGTCTCCTTGGCATTCGCGACCAGCGGGAAGACGAACGGCGCGCCGAGCTTGCCGTCGACCAGGTCCTGCAGGGACGTGTGGATCACCTGCTTGCCGTCGAGCTCGATCGTGATCGTGCCCGTCTTGGTGACGTTGCCTTCGTCCCGGGTGAACCAGATCGTGCCGACCTCGCCGGCGCCCTCGTCCTCGGCGATGACACAACCGGCGGCGCTCGTCCGCAGGCAGGAGTACTTGCCGTCGAAGCCGTCGTTGTTCGTGCCGTCCCGGCCGAAGCTGGAGAACTGCTTGGTCCGTACGCCGGTCTGCAGCTCGGGCAACCGGTCGAGGTCCCGGTACACGTCCCAGCCGACCGGACCGTTGGCGTTGGTCCCTGCGGTTGACGTCGTACCGGAGGCGGACGGCGTACCGGAGGCGGACGTCGTACCGGAGGCGGACGTCGTACCGGAGGCTGGGGCGGCGTTCGCAACGGGGAGGACGAGCAAGGCGCTGACAGCCAGCGCGGCGACACGACGGAACATGGGCGGCCTTCCGACTTCGCAGTACGGGGAACTTTCACGGTGTGGGAAATCGATTTCTCAGATGTTTACCATCGTTGCACTGTGCTTGAGAAGAGCTCGGAACCGTTTACTTCGTGCGCACGATCTGTTAATTCGCGCGAGCGTGCGCACAGTGCGTCCGCCGATTGGCCCCGCTGGTCCGCACAGTTGCTGCGCGCGACAGACTGGGACCCGACACCACACTGACCAGCGGGAGATTCGATGAGTTCTGCTCCAGCCCAGATCGCCGTCACCGGCCTCGCGGTGATGGGCCGCAACCTGGCCCGGAACCTGGCGCGCAACGGGTTCCGTGTCGCCGTCCACAACCGGTCGCAGGCCCGGACGGACGCCCTGATCAAGGAGTTCGGCCACGAGGGCGAGTTCACCCCCGCTGCCGATCTGCCCGCGCTGGTCGAGGCGCTGGAACAGCCGCGGAAGATCATCATCATGGTCAAGGCCGGCGAGCCGACCGACGCGGTGATCGACGAACTGGTGCCGCTGCTGGACGAGGGCGACATCGTCGTCGACGCCGGCAACGCACACTTCGCCGACACCCGGCGCCGGGAGACCGCGCTGCGCGAGAAGGGCCTGCACTTCGTCGGCAGCGGCGTGTCCGGCGGCGAGGAGGGCGCGCTGAACGGTCCGAGCATCATGCCGGGCGGCTCGCCGGAGTCGTACGCCGCACTCGAGCCGATGCTGACCAAGATCGCCGCCCAGGTGAACGGCGAACCCTGCTGCGTGCACGTCGGCCCGGACGGCGCCGGCCACTTCGTGAAGATGCTGCACAACGGCATCGAGTACGCCGACATGCAGCTGATCGCCGAGGCGTACGACCTGCTCCGGCACGTGCTCGGTCTGTCGCCGGCCGAGCTGGCCGACGTGTTCCGGGAGTGGAACACCGGCGACCTCGAGTCGTTCCTGATCGAGATCACCGCGGAGGTGCTCAGCCAGGTCGACCCGACCACCGGCGGTCCGTTCGTGGACGTCGTACTGGACCAAGCCGAGCAGAAGGGCACCGGCCGGTGGACCGTACAGTCCGCCCTCGACCTTGGCATCCCGGTGAGCGGCATGGCCGAGGCCGTGTTCGCCCGGTCCCTCTCGGGTGACGTCGTACGGCGGTCCGCTGCGGCCGGCGTGTTGCCCGGGCCGGCCGAGGCGAAGGCGGATGTGGACCGGGACGCGTTCATCGAGGACGTGCGGCACGCGCTGTACGCGTCGAAGCTGGTCGCGTACGCACAGGGGTTCGACGCGATCCGGGCGGCGAGCGAGCAGTACGACTGGAACATCGACCTCGGCGCGATGGCGACGATCTGGCGTGGCGGGTGCATCATCCGGGCGCGCTTCCTCGACCGCATCAAGGAGGCGTACGACCGGGACGCGGATCTGCCTTCGCTGCTCGTGGACGAGTACTTCAAGGAAGCCATTGCGGGTGGGCAGGAGGCTTGGCGGCGGGTGGTCGCTACTGCGGCTTCGGTCGGCGTACCGGCGCCTGGGTTCTCGGCATCGCTCTCGTACTACGACGGCCTGCGGGCTGAGCGGCTGCCGGCCGCTCTGATCCAGGGTCTGCGCGATCTGTTCGGCGCACACACCTACCGCCGGACCGACCGCGAAGGCACCTTCCACCTCGAGTGGTCCGGCGACCGCTCCGAAACCCAGTCCTGAGCTAGACCCCAGCCGGGCCGGACCCCACCCGGGTCCGGCCCGTGACACTCCGACCCACGGCGCGTGCTGGCCGCATCACCCGACACACAGCACGCCTGCCCTCGCGCGGGGAGGGCTCGGCGGGGATGCGGGTTCTGGGGTGAAGATTGTTGCAGGTGGGGCTGAATTGGCCTGAGTGTCGAACATATGTTCTAATAGACTCTCAGCGCCAGCCCGCTCACGGCGGGCGATGTTCAGAAGGAGATCGCCGCAACGATGACTGTAGACACTCTGGCAGTAGAAGCGCCGTCGGACGTCGCCGACACTCCCGACACCAAGACCCCGACGGACGCCGCCCCGACCGCGGCACCCGACGCCGCGCCGGTCACGGACGCGCCCGCCGCCGAGACCGAGAAGCCGAAGAAGGCCCCGGCCAAGAAGGCGGCCGGCAAGAAAACCAAGACCCTCGAGCTGACGCTGACCGTCACCGGCACCGCGGACGGCGAGTGGCACGCCGAGCTGAAGCAGGGCAGCACCTACCTGGCCCGCAACCTCGCCGTCGCGGCGGCCGCCGTCTCCCGCGCCGCCAAGGAACTCCACGAAGACCTCTCCACCCCGATCGACGAGGTCATCGAAGCCGCCCGCGAACAGCAGGCCGCCAAGGTAGCCGCCCTGGAAGCCGAGCTCGAAGCCGCCCGCAAGGCCCTGGCAGACCTCGCCGACTGACCCCGCGCCCGGCGGGCTCGACGGTCGCCACCTCACGACCGCGCTGCCCACCGCCGACCCGGATCTGCTCGCCGGCCCGTCCTGGGGTGCCGGCCTGCTTCACAACTGCTGGCGTTTGGTGCTTTCCACCCGTTCGCTGCGACGGATTCCGTGCGCTCCTCCCGCACGAGGGTGGGAAGCACCAAACGGCAGCTACCCACAGAGACAGTGGCGGCCGCGGCAGCACCCACCCCAGACCGCGATCAGCCGCCCTGCGCCGACTGATCGACTGCTACCCCCACACAGGACTCGCAGCCGCACATGTCCCGAGCGCAGAGAAATGTGACGAACCCGCCGCGCCGGATGTCTGGGCGAGGGGGTCAGTGAAGCCTTACCGTGATTGCCTGGGCCGTTCCTGCTGGGCCCTGGCCACTCCGGATGAAGGGGTCAGATGAGCGCTTTTCAGGACATGGGATCGCTGCTGCTGGTGCGGGGCGCCGACGAGCTCGAGCACGCGGGCGGGAGCCTGTACGTCCACCTCCACCGCGTCGCCAAGCGCCTGACCACTCTCGGCGCCTCCGACACCGTGGTCCTGGCCGGCCTCGCGCACGCGGCGTACGGAACCGACGGGTTCCCCACCCACCTGTTCGACTGGCAGCAGGAACGCCCCGTCCTGGAAGCCGTGATCGGTCCCGAGGCCGAACTGCTCGTCTACCGGTACGGCTCCTGCGAACGCGAAACCACCTGGCGCGACCTCGCCGAGCACCACACCGTCACCGACCGCTTCACCGGCACGTCCGAGGAGCTGTCCGGCGCCGACCTCCGCGACTTCGTCGACCTCACCATCGTCAACGAACTCGACGTCCTGGACCACGCACCCGCCCTGACCCCCAAGCTCCGCCCGTTCCTCCAGGACCAGGTCCCCCGCTGGCAGTCCCTCGCCTCCCCTGCTGTCCTCGCCGACGCCAACCGAGCCCTCCAGCTCTAGCCGCTGCCGCGCGATCGGTAGGTGACCTCCACCAGCAGCCGCACCCGCTCGACCAGCAGGCGACGGCTGAGGCCGAGGGCCGATAGCCGGTGGCCGCACCGTTCCAACCGACAGCCGCACCGTTCCAACCGACAGCCGCGCCGTTGCATCTGACAGGTGCGCGACTCCAACGGATAGCCGTGCGACTGCAGCCGATAGGCGCGCGACTCCAAGCGATAGCCGTGCGACTGCGATGTCGCCGTACTCGAAGGACGTCATCGAATCCGGTTTCCTGGAAAACGATCGAGTGGCGACGCATGATCGGTACATGGCCCGGTACGAAGTGGTTGCTCGCGCTAAGACTGACCGACGACTGTCCGACACCGACTACATCACGCTCGCGCTCAAGTCTCATTCCCTCGACAAGGGGATGCGCTTCCAGCGGGTCGAAGACCTTCCCGACGGCACGATCGCCGTCGTCCTGCAGCACAAGCTCTCGCCGCGCAAGCACGATGACGCCTGCACGATGGCGAACCGCAGTCTTGCGCAACTCGGCATTCCGGCGAGCCAGGTCCAGCAGATCGACCTCCACCGCCTCTCCCGCAAGGGCAGGACGTTGGTGCGTTCCTGGCAGACCCCGCAGCCGCCGCCAGGTGACCCCTCCGGCGACCGCGAACCACGCCGCCCAACCCCCAACCCGCCCCACCTCAACGCCGCCCTCGACCTCCCCAAGGACTAGACGCCCCACAAGTTGCCAAGTGAGCCACCGCTCAGTCGTGGATTTCGGCTGCACCTCAGCGATTTCTGCAGAGAAATCCACGACTCGGCGTGATCGGCCGCCAGCCGTCCCCGAGGCTCGGCGGTTGTTGGTTGTTGGGGCGGTCGTGAGGCGTGCTCGGCGGGTGCGTTGGCGGGACGGCCGTCAGCCGGGGCTCGGCGGGTTGTTGGGTTGGGGTTGAGACCCGGGCTTGATGGTTGTGGGTGGACGGGTGTCAGGGGGTGAAGACTTCGAAGGGGGCGGCGTATTTGGTGCCTAGGCGGGTGCCGGAGGTGCGGGAGATGCCTTCGAGGAACTCGGCGGGGTCGAAGTCCGGCCAGTTGAGGCCTTCGATGTAGGCCTTGTGGGCGCGGAGGGACTCGACGCCGACGTCGAACGTTTCAGTGGTGTCGACGGCGTGGCGGGAGTTGGGTGAGCCGGAGGCCCAGACCTGGCGTACGCCGCTCCAGCGCTCGCCGGCGTCGGGGAAGATCCAGCGGTTGGCCGCGTCGCGGACCGCATCGAGGGTGGCGCGGCCGGTGTTCATGTGATCGGCCTGGTTGAGCAGTACGTCGCCGTCCCAGGTGTCGCGGAAGTTGTTGGTGATCACGATCTCGGGCTGATGACGACGGATCACCGCGGTGAGCACGCGGCGGAGCGCGACGCCGTACTCGATGGTGCCGTCCGGCTGCCCGAGGAACTCGACGGCCGACACACCCACGATCCGCGAGGACTCGATCTGCTCGGCCTCACGCAGCGGTCCACACTCGTCCGGCGCGACTCCGTCGATCCCCGCCTCGCCCGAGGTGAGCAGGCAGTAGACGACCTCCTTGCCCTGCCTGGTCCACCGCGCGACCGCCGCCGCCGACCCGAATTCCAGATCGTCCGGGTGCGCGACAATCGCCAGCGCCTTCTGCCAGTCCTCCGCCACCGGTTCCAGCTTCTCCACACTCATCCCCGCAGGCTAGCCGCCCGGCACCCTTCCGTGAATGACCGTGCCCGAAGACGAACAACCGAAGAGCCTGAGCGGGGGCGCGGGGCGCGCGGGAGGCAGGTGCGGGGTAGGCCGCAGGTGCGGGCGGTGGGGTGCGGCGCGCGGGAGGGGTTAGCCGAAGACTTGGCGGGTGTAGGGGTTGGCGAAGGCGCGGTTTGGGTCTAGGCGGTCTCGGATGGCTAGGAAGTTGTCGTACTGGGGGTAGCGGGTGCGGAGGTCGGGGGTGGTGAGGGTGTGGAGTTTGCCCCAGTGGGGCCGGGCGTTGTAGTCGGCGACGATCTGTTCGAAGGCGCGGAAGTAGGCGTCGTGGGGCAGGCGGTGGTACTGGTGGATGGCGATATAGGCGGTGTCGCGGCCGTAGGCGGTGGACAGCCAGATGTCGTCCGCGGCGGCGACCCGGACCTCGATCGGGAACGGGATGTGGGAGCCCGAGGCGTCGATCCAGTCGCGGAGGCGGCGGAGGACGTCGACCAGGTGCTCACGGGGTACGGCGTACTCGGACTCGCGGAACACCACGTTGCGTTCGGAGCAGAAGACCTTGTACGACGCGTCGACGTACTCGCGGGCCGACAACGCGCGGGACGCTACCCGGTTGATCCGCGGAACCAGGCCGGGCCGGCGAGTCGCGAGCCGGTTGGTCAGCTCGAACACCTTGTTGGACAGCAGTTCGTCGTCGACCCAGCCGCGGATCCGGCCGACCGGGGAGGCGCCGACGCCGGCCGCGACCCGGTTGTTCCGCTTGGTCAGTGCGATGTCGGTGTGCGGGAACCAGTAGAACTCGAAGTGGTCGTTGCCGTCGGCAAGCTCGTCGAAGCCGGACAGAACCTCGGACAGCGGGAGCGGCATCTCCCGCGCACGCAGCAGGAACGCCGGCACGCACTGCAGGGTGAGCGAGGTGATCACGCCGAGCGCGCCGACCGAGATGCGGGCAGCGTTGAAGACGTCCGCGTTCTCCTCCGCGGAGCAGTGCAGCACCGAGCCGTCAGCGGTGACGAGGTCCAGCGCGACGACCTGGGTCGCGAGACCGCCGAGGCGCGCGCCGGTGCCGTGCGTGCCGGTGGAGATCGCGCCGGCGATGGTCTGCTTGTCGATGTCGCCGAGGTTCGCCATTGCCAGGTCGAAGGCAGCCAGCCCGGCGTTGAGCTTGCGCAGGTCGGTGCCGGCGCCGACCGTGACACGGCCGGATTCCTTGTCCGCGTTGGTGATCGAGGACAGGCCGTCCAGCCGGATCATCACTTGTTCGGGCACCGAGCAGCCGGTGAACGAGTGACCCGAGCCGACCGCCTTCAGCTTCTTGCCCTGCTCGGCGGCGGTCTTCACCGCGGCCGCGAGCTCGTCGGTCGAGGTCGGGCGGAGCAGCTCCACGCCGGTCGCCGACTCGGTGCCCGACCAGTTCCGCCAGGTGCTCATCCGAAGTTCTTCCCCTCACCCCGGTACGTCGCGAGCTCGGTCAGCTCGTCACCGTCGATCGCGTGCACGACATCGAATCGCTCCAGCATCTCGCCCGCCTTCGCATAGCGCATCCAGACCCGGTCTCCAAGATGCAGCCCTTCGGCGGAACTCCCAAGGACCGGAGTCTGCACTTCTCCGGCACCTTCGGTGCCCAGCAGCTTCAATCCGGCCGGCCACGTCGGCAACGGCAGCCGCGATTTCTTCGCCGGCCCGGATGCCACATAGCCACCGCCGAAGAGGGTGGCGATGCGCGGAGCAGGACGCCGTACGACGTCCAGCGCGTAGGCGACCGCGGGCGCGGGCTGGAAGACGTCGTACTTGTCGAAGAGGGTCGGGCCGTACAGGCCGGAGCCGGCGGTGACCTCGGTGACGACGGGGTCGGCGCTGCTGATCTCGAGGCTGCCGGTGCCGCCGCTGTTGACGAGTCGCAGCGGCGCGAACTGCTTGAGCGCGTCGACGACGGCGCCGCGGCGGTCGGCGAGCTCCGCGGCCGAGCGGCGCTTGACCCAGCGGACGGCCGGTGACGTGTCGGGGAGACCGGCGATCTGCGCCTCGTAGAACATCACCCCGACCAACTCGAAGGCGTCATCTGCAGCCACCGTGCGGGCGAGCTCCGCGACGTCTGAAGGGGTCCGGAGCGGAGAACGACGTACGCCGAGATGCTGCCCGAACACGCGCAACGACGCGTCCACGTCGAGGCACACCTGGATCCGCGTGCCGCCGGCGGTGGCGGACTTGATGAACGCCAGGTGCTCGGGCGAGTCGATCATCAAGGTGATCCGGGCAGCGGCCTCGGGGTCCTCGGCCAGCGAGCGCAGGGCAGTCCGATGGGTGGTCGGATAGCCGAGCAGGATGTCGTCGACGCTGTTGCGGGCCAGCCAGAGCGCCTCGGGCAGCGCGTAGCTCATCACGCCGTGGAACCCGGGCCGCTCGAGCGCGGCCGCGATGAGAGCCCGGCAGCGGACCGACTTGGACGCGATCCGGATCGGCGTCCCCGCGGCGCGGCGGACCAGGTCGTCCGCGTTCCGCCGGAATGCGGCCAGGTCGACGACCGCGAACGGCGCGTCGAGGTCCGCGGTCAGGCGGGCATACCGGTCGAAGTCACCCATAACGGGAGTGTAAGACAAGAAATACTGAAAGGTAATACAACTTCTGATGCGGTTCCTACGGTGAGTCGATCACAGCTTCCAGAGCCCGTACGACGCTGTGCGCCCAGTCGGACTGGGTGTCGGGCTGGGCGGAGGCTGCGGCGAGCAGGGCGACCGTCGAACCGTGCACCACCGACACATCGACGTACTGCTCGGACTCGTCGCCCGCATAGCGTCGCACTGCGGCTGCTGCGGTGTCCTCCGTCCACAGCTGCTTCACACTGAGGTCACCGCCCTCGCCGCACGCTGCCATCCGGGCCTGGTAACCAGTGCGGTACGCCGATGCCTTGTCGGCGTCTGCGAAGCGCAGGAGCAGCGCAGTGCCCGGCTTGGCGTCTGCAGTGCGGTAGGCGCCTTGCAGTGCGTACTGCGGGACTGGCAACGAGCCGGACGGGAGTTGACCGGCGCATCCGAGCGGCAAGGCCTCGTACGCCGCCTGATGCGGCTCACGTCGACGGGTCCACGTCTGGTTGCCCAGGAAGCCCTCTTCGGCACCACCGGGGTCGACGTACGTCTTCCAGCCGGCGCCCAGTTTGTCGGGTGCCGGCAGGTTGCGGGCATTGAGCGGACCGGCGGTCGCGGGAGGCGGTGCAGTCGCCTCCTCCGGCAACTCAGGCGGCACCGCAGCGTCCGTCGGCTTCGCGGTGCTCAGCGTGTTGGTAGGCACAGGCACGGTCCCACCCACCGTGCTGGGGATGGGAGTCGAGCTTGGGGTCGTTGCTGCTTGAGGACTCTCGTTGGAGCTGCACCCCACAAGCAGCACCGACAGCACCGCAGCAACGCCGACGGCTCTCATCTCGGTTGGAAGTGCTGGTAGTCGGGCTTGCTCCAGCCGGCACCCCAGAAGTAGCCCTGGGCAATCAGAGCCTTGGTGGCGGTGCTGCTCGTGAAGAGCATGCCCGGACGCGACACGGAGCGGTTGCGGTAGGCGAGACCGTTGGACGGGTACCAGACGCCGTTGGCGGCCAGGTACGGGTTCTCGACGGTGTTGATGTCGATGGCCCAGCCGTACGAGTGCGGCGACAGCGCGTACGGGTTTCCGGTGACCCGACGGCAGTTGAAGGCGGAGGTGTTATCGGCTGCCATCGACTTGATGTCGCTACCGCCGAACCTGTCCACCCGCCGCATCTGCCGGATCGGGAACTTGGCCGCGAACGTCGACGTCCACACCGTGATCATCTTCTGTACGGCGGCATCCCGCAGGATCAGCTCACCACGGTGGACCTTGCCGTCGAAACCCCAGTAGTTCAGCTGGAGCAGGCGCAGCGACGACGGCTTGACCGGGCAGCCGGCCCGGTAGGTGTACGGCACCATCGAGGCGGAGACGGCGTACACCTTGGGGTTCAAGGCCGCCTTGACCACGATGGTGGCGAGGCCGGAGTACTCCATCAGGGGTTGGGTGACCCAGCGCGTCACCACGCGGACGGTCCGGGTCGCCGGGACGTCGTCCGGAACCCGCAGCCGGAAGTTGCCTGCCGCATCCATCTTGCCGATCGCCAGCAGCCGCCACTTGCCGCTGCCGAGGTAGTCCTGCAGCGCGAGTTCCTTGCCCGACTCGGCCGGTGTCATTCGGCCGGTGACGGAGGCACCGGTCAGCGTCGCGTACCACGGGGCCGGGGTGTTGAGCACGATCTTGCGGTCCTGGATGTTCGACAACTGGTAGTCCGAGATCGCCAGCGCGGTCTCCGCTTTGACGCCGATCATCGTTCGGAAGGCCCACGCGCCCGGTACGGCGGAGATGTAGGTGAACTTGTAGACGCCGCCGGTCGTGGTCCGGGTCGAGGCGCGCAGCACCCAGGCGCCTGGGACCCGCTGCCAGAGCGTGATGTACGAGCCGGTGATCGGCTGGCTGATCTTGCCGGTGAACACCGTCGGCCGGTCCTCCCACGACGCGGCCGGCTTGTCCAGCGTGATCGACCAGTCCGCGGCGGCCGCCGACCTCGTCGGAGTCGGAGTCGCCGTCGGCGTCGGCGTCGGCGTCGGCGTTGGTGTTGGCGTGGGTGTTGGAGTCGGCGTCGGTTCCTCGGCCGCCGTTGTCGGAGGTGTTTCGGTCAACTCCTTCGACGTCGAAGGAGTTGATGTCGAAGGAGTTGACGGCGTCGGGTCAGCTGCCGCGCCAGGCGCGTGCAACCCGACTGCCAGCAGCACCGCCGTTGTCCCCACGCCAAAGGCTCGCCACATCATCCGCACGTCCCTTTCCCCTCACCGGGACCGGGCCA
The DNA here is from genome assembly GCF_004342025.1 of Kribbella steppae. Lineage (GTDB taxonomy): Bacteria > Actinomycetota > Actinomycetes > Propionibacteriales > Kribbellaceae > Kribbella > Kribbella steppae. The sequence goes on from NZ_SLWN01000007.1 coordinate 229,372, forward strand.
GGTCCCCCCACCGCTTCCTTACCCATTAAAGAAGCAGTCGAAGAGAAAGACGTCACACAACAGGCAGAAGTTCTGTCAATCCTGCAGTCTTTTCACGGCGGCGTCGACGCGCTCGTCGGTGCCGGTGAGCGCAACCCGGATGTGCCGCTCCCCCGCCGTGCCGTAGAAGGCTCCCGGCGCGACCAGGATGCCGCGGTCCGCGAGCGCGCCGACCGAGCCGTAGGAGTCGAAGTCGGGGTGCTCGGCCCACAAGTACAGACCGCCGTTGGACAGGGTGATGACCCATCCGGCATCCGTCAGGGCATCACGCAGTACCGACCGGCGCCGCAGGTACCGCTCGCGCTGCTCGTCCACGTGCGCGTCGTCGGAGAACCCGGCGGCCATCGCGGCCTGGATCGGCGACGGCACCATCAGACCGGCGTGCTTGCGGACGGCGAGCAGTTCGGTGACGACCGTCTCGTCACCAGCCACGAAGCCACCGCGGTACCCGGCGAGGTTGGACCGCTTCGAGAGCGAGTGCACCGCGAGCAGGTTGTCGAAGCTGCCGCCGCACACGTCCGGATGCAGCACCGACACCGGTCGCGAGTCCCAGCCGAACTCGGCGTAGCACTCGTCGCTCACCAGCAGTACGTCGTTCGCCCGCGCCCACTCGACGGCACGACGCAGGTCCGCCGGCGAGGTGATCTCACCGGACGGGTTCCGCGGGGAGTTGAGGTACGCGACCCGGACCGGCCCGTCGTACGCCGTCGGATCGGCAACCGGGACACTGGCAGCGCGGGCCAGCGCGGCGCCGGCCTCGTACGTCGGGTACGCGAGGTCCGGAATGAGCACGGTGTCGCCGGCGCCGATCCCGAGCAGCGTCGGCAGCATCATGATCAGCTCTTTGGTGCCGATCACGGGCAGCACACCGGTCTGCGGGTCCACACCGGGTACGTCGAGACGCCGCGCCAGCCAATCCACCGCCGCCTGCCGCACGGCCGACGTACCGATGGTGGTCGGGTACGCCGGCGCCTCGGCCGCATCCGAGAGCGCCCTCTTGATCAGGTCCGGCACCGGGTCCACCGGGCTGCCGATGGACAGGTCCACGATCCCGTCAGGATGGGCCGCCGCCTTCTGCTTGTACGGCGCGAGCTTGTCCCACGGAAAATCCGGCAACCGGCTGGAAGTCTCGAAGATCACCCCCGCATTCTCTCCTGTCGGCCGGATCGCCGGTCGGCGGGCGCCCGCTCCGCGAGAAACACGACGGCCTTCTTCACCAGGTCGGGGTCGCGGAGCACCCGGCGGTGCCCCAGTCCTTCGCTGGTCTCGAGGCGCGCGCCCGGCCAGCGGGCGGCAACCTCAGCACTGCCTTGGTACGACGTCTCGGTGTCGGAGCGATCGTGGATCAGCAGCAGCGGAGGCAACGGCCGGCGAGCGGCCATCTCGGGAATCACCGCGTCCATCCGGAACGAGTCCATCGGACCGAAGCGAGCGGCGAACCGGCGCAGGAACCCGGACCGGATCCGCGGCCCGAAGCCGAGGAACGCCTCCATCTGGTCGAGCGTCTCGGTGAAGTCCGTCGCCGTCGCAATGAAGACGACTCGCTCGACCTCGAGCCCGTCGCGCAGCGCGAGTGCGGTGGCCGGCGCACCGAGCGAGTGCGCGATCACGCCGTACGCCGGTCCCTGCGCGGCAACCACCGCCTTCAGTGCGTCGGCGAGCTCGAGGAGTGTGGACTCGCCCTTGCCCTCGCGCCCCGGAGCAGAGTCGCCGTGGCTTGGGGCGTCGTACGCGATCACCCGGAAACCTGCGTCGACGAGCGGCTGGATGTGCGCCGCGAGTTGCAGCCCCCAACCGCCCCAACCGTGGACGAGGTAAATCGGCGGCCCGTCGCCGTACGACTGCCCGCGGATGGCGCCGACCTCGAACGGGGTCGGCGCGGGGATCTCGCCCCGTGGACGACGAATCGTCGGCGGTACGGCGGGAACGCGGAACCAGAGCCGGTTGAGCATGCGGACGCCGACCGCGGGTGCGATGCGCTCGAGCAGCCCGAAGGCGAGATTCAAGGACCGAACGTTCGTGCTTTTCTTGGCCGCCATGAGGTCTTCTCCAGATCAATCAGCAGGGGTCAGGGGCGGGCCGCCCGGAGGAGCGCCTCGAAGGCGGTGCGCGCTCGATCCTCGGCCTTGGGGTCGGCCAGCAGCCGGCTGGCGTGGTGGTACGACAACAGGACGCCTCTGATGTCGAAGGCGTACTGCTCGGGGTCGGCGTCGGGGCGGAAGTGGCCCTCGTTGATGCCCGTCCGGAACACGTTGGCGAGCAGCTCTCCGTAGTCGCGCTCGGCGCTCACGACGCGGTCGCGGACCGGACTCGGAGGTGCATCGTCGAGCTCGGCGGAGACGCTGGCGAAGAAGCATCCGCCGGGGAGGGCGAGGTCGCCGTTGTCCCAGCGGAGCTTGCGGTCGAAGAGCTCGCGCAGCCGCGGTTCGCCGCGCGGAGCCTGGAGAGCCGGCCGGACCACCCGCTCCGCGAACAACTCGGACGCCCGGTCTACCACCGCGACCTGGAGCTGCTCCTTGGACCGGAAGTGTGCGAACAGCCCACTCTTCGACAGCTGCATCCGGTCGGCCAGCAACCCGATGGTGAGCCCGCTCAACCCGGCTGCACTGACCACCCGCGCAGCCTCGTCCAGCACGGCAGCCCGAGTCTCCTCGCCTTTACTCACCCCTCGATAAAAGCACGACCGTTCGCTCCCCGGCAAGCGGTCAGCAGGATTTTCCCCGGGTCGACCTTGGTGAGGATCTGGTCGGCGATGGACTTCAACTGCGCGAGCTGCTCGGGGTCAGGGCGTCGATCGGCCCCAACAGCTTCTAGCCCCGGGCCCACACCGGTGCTCCGTCTACCAGGTCGGCGAGAGGCACGACTCTGACCGCTCGATGTTGTCGCGGGCCACGAAGTCCGCGCGGGCCTGCGAGCGGATACTCGGTGCGTCAAGCAACCGAACGGAGCGCGCATGTACGTCGACCCGGACTACGCCGAACCCGACCTCGACGAGGTGACCCGGCTGATCGAGGCCCAGCCGTTCGCCACCCTGGTGACAGACCAGCCCGAGCTGCGGATCGCGCACGTCCCGGTCCAGGTACGGCGGGACGACGGAATCCAGATCGTGGCCCACGTGGCCGGCCTCGACCCGTTCGCGGAATCGATCCGGCAGCGGGCCCGGATCCTGATCAGCGTGCTCGGCCCGTCGGTGTACGTGAGCCCGGCCTGGTACGCGAGCCGCGGGCTGCCGACGTACAACTTCGTCGCGATCGAGCTGCGCGGGCAGGCAGAGCCGCTCGACGATCCGGACGCCGTACGGGCGCATCTGATGCGGCTGGTCCAGGACCACGAGCAGGCGCTGAACCCTGGTGATCAGAAGGCGCGGTGGCGCGTGGACGACTGGGCGCGGGACCGGACGACGGGGTTGCTGCCGGAGCTGCAGGCGTTCACCCTGCGGGTCGAGCAGGTGACCGCGAAGGTGAAGATGGGTCAGAACCGGACCGAAGGCGATCGGGTCGGGACGATGGCCGCCCTGCATGAGTCGCCGCGCACGGACCACCAGGTTGTGCAAGGTTTGATGCGGGCTCGGTACGACGATCAGGGCGGGGTGAAGGGGTGAGCGATGACCTACGACGTTGCGGTGGTCGGCGCGGGGGCGATGGGGTCGGCGGCCGCGCGGGCGTTGGCGGCCGCCGGGCGTGAGGTCGTCGTCCTCGAGCAGTACGAGCTGGGCCATGTCCGAGGTGGGTCGCACGGTGGGACCCGGCTGTTCCGGCCGGCCGCGGACAACGCCGAGGTCGCGCGGCTGACCGAGCAGGCCCGCGGGCTGTGGCGAGAACTCGAGGAAGAGTCCGGCGAGACGCTGTTCGAGGTGACTGGCGGGATCGACCACGGGGTCGATGACGCCGCGATCGAGACGTTCGAGGCCCTGCATCCCACTGGCCAGGTGCTCAGCATGGAAGAGGCGACGGAGCGCTGGTCCGGCATGCGGTTCGCGGGCCCGGTGTTGTATCAGCCTGGTTCGGGACGTCTGTACGCCGACCGCACCGTCAGCGCACTCCAGAGAGTGGCGAACGCCGAGTTCCGGGATCAGTCGCCGGTGAAGGCGCTGAAGATCCACGACGGCCTTGTCGAGCTCGACGTACCTGGTGGGGCGGTGCGGGCGCGGCAGGTGGTGGTGACGGCCGGTGCGTGGGCTCCGAAGTTGCTGACCGGGTTGGTGCCGTTGCCGCCGTTCAAGGTGACGCAGGAGCAGCCGCGCTTCTTCGCGCCGGTGTCGGACGACCTGGACTGGCCGAGCTTCGTGCACGGGCGCAAGGCGGTCTATGGGCTGTTCGAGCCGGGGTCCGGTGTGAAGGTCGGGCTGCATGCCACCGGGCCGGTCGTCGACCCGGATACGCGGGACTTCGCGGTGGAGCCGGAGTCAGATGCCCGGCTACTTCGGTACGTCGAGGAGTGGTTCCCCGGCCTGGATGCCAGCCGGTCAACCGCGATCAGCTGTCTGTACGACAACACGCCGACCGACAACTTCGTCATCGACCGGGTCGGGCCGATCACGGTCGCGGTCGGGTTCTGCGGGCAGGGGTTCAAGTTCGTGCCGCTGATCGGTGAGTACATCCGCGATCTGGTCACCGGCGAGTCGTCGGTGCCGTCCCGCTTCCGGCTCAGCAGCCATGCGGGAGATTAGCGATGCTCGGCGACCACATCGTGGGCCTGTCGCTGGTGGATCACCACATCCACGGCGCCATCATAGGTCCGCTGGACCGGGCCGGCTTCGAGCAGCTGATCACTGAGTCGGACCGGCCCGTCCCACCGTGGATGTCGACGTTCGACTCCCAGCTGGGCTTGGCGATCCGCCGGTACTGCGCACCGCTCTTAGGACTGGCTCCACACGCTTCAGCGGACGACTACCTGGCAGCACGTTCCCAGCTGGGTGAGGAGGCGGTGAACCGGCTCTTCCTCGGTGCAGCCGGAGTGAGCGACTACCTGGTGGATACCGGCTATCTGGGTGATGCAGTGACCGATGTCGACGAGCTGGCCAAGCTGAGTGGCTCCCGCGCGCATGAGGTGGTGCGACTGGAGTCCGAGCTGGAGTACGTCGCCTCACAGGAGTCCACCGTGACCGCCGTACCTGATGCGCTCGTACGGCGACTTGAGGAGCGGACTGCCGGGGCTGTCGGGCTGAAGAGCATCGTCGCGTATCGGCACGGGTTCGACTTCGACCCGGCTGAGCCGAGTGCGGCCGACGTACTCACTGCTCTGGATCGCTGGTACGCGTCGGGCGCTTCACGTGTCACGGACCCGGTGCTCCTGCGCTGGTTGCTGTGGACGGGTGCGCGACGTGGTCTGCCACTACAACTGCACGCCGGCTTCGGTGACCCAGACCTGCAGTTGCGCAAGGCTGACCCGCTGCTCCTGACTGAGTGGCTGCGTCTGGTCGAGCCGGTCGGCGCACAGGTGGTGTTGCTGCACTGCTACCCCTTCCACCGTGAGGCCGGGTACCTCGCACACGCCTTCCCACACGTCAGTTTCGACCTAGGCCTCACCACCATGTACGTCGGAGCGCGGGCGGCAGCTGTACTCGCGGAAGGACTGGAGCTCGCGCCGTTCGCCAAGGTGCTCTACTCCTCCGACGCGTGGGGACCTGCCGAGCTGCACTACCTCGGAGCCACAGTGTGGCGGCGTGCGGTCACGTCTGTGCTCAGCGGCTTCGTGGAGCAGGGTGACTGGTCCGCCGACGACGCTGCACGCGTGGCGACGCTGTGGGGTCGTGAGAACGCCGTGCGCCTCTACAACCTCGATCAGAGGTAGAGGCCGGTCTGGCCGTCCTCGAGACGGCCGGCCGCGACCGCGTGTAGGTCACGCTCGCGGAGCAGGATGTAGTCGTCGCCGCGGACCTCGACCTCGGCCCGGTCCTCCGGGTCGAACAGGACCCGGTCATCCACCTCGACCGTGCGCACGTTGGCGCCGACGGCAACCACCTTCGCCCAGGCGAGCCGGCGGCCCATCTGCGCGGTGGCGGGGATCAGGATGCCGGCCGAGGACTTCCGCTCCCCCTCCTGCTCGAGGGAGACCAGCACCCGGTCGTGCAGCATCCGGATCGGCAGTTTGTCGTCGGACAGCCGCTTGCGAGGAGTCACCGGCGACCCACCAGCCGACGGATCAGCAGCAGCACGGCGAGCACGCCGACCGCGGCACCGCCGACCGCGACGATCTTCTGCGTCCGCAACTGGCCGCGCTCGTCGAACACCTGCGCCTTGGCCTGCTCGACCTGCCGCTTCGCGACGTTCTTCGGGTGCGCCCGGTCGACCAGTTCGTCCACGGTCGAGGCCAGTCGCGCGCGGGTGGCGGCGATGTCCGCCTCGATCTGCTCGGGGGTCCGAGCCGCCCTCGTGTCCGACACCTGTCGACGCTCCCTTCGTTCCTGGGGGCTGCCCCGGACCACCCTCACTGGGTGGATGGCCGGGCCTGCCCTGCTGACTCCATCCTCGCAGGTCATGCCTGCAAGTCGACGACCACCTTGATGTCATCCGGTTCCCGGACCAATGCCTCGGGCCAGTCGGACAGCGGCACGGTCCGCGTGATCAGCCGCTCCAGCCAGCTCTTGTCGGCGGTCTGGAGGATATCGACCGCGTCGGCGTAGTGCCGTTTGGCCGCGTTCACCGAGCCCACCAAGGCGACGTTGCGGACGACCAGCTGGCGGGTCAGGGCATCCAGCTGTACGTCGATCGTCGCAGGGCCGGGCGAGATGCCGGTCAGGCACATGACACCAGCCGGTCCGAGTAGCTTGGCGCAGTCGAACACCACCTGCCCGGCCCCGGTCGCCTCGATCACCACGTCCGGCGTGACAGTCAGGTCTGTCAGGTCGGTGAGAAACGTCCCACCGAGTGCACTCACCAGCTCAGGCTTCGGTCCGTCCTTGGTCCGGTCCAGGACATGGACGTCGTACCCGCGCTGCGTCGCGATCAGAGCCGCGAGCAGACCGATCGGACCGGCCCCGGTGACGAGCACGTGCTCCGGTCCGAACCACGACCGCGACGCGACCCGGTCGACCTGCTCCCACGCCTTGGCGAGGATGCTGGCGGGCTCCACGAGCACACCGAGGTGGCCGAGCTGCGCTGGGACCGCTGCGGCGAAGTACGGATCGACTCGCCAGCGCTCGGCGCCGTACCCGTCCATCTCCTTGATGCCGCGCTCGGTGTACCGCCCGTTGCGGCAGAAGTCCCACTCACCGCGTGCACAGGCCGGACACGGCTCAGGGTCGGGCCTGCGGACCACACCGGCCACCAGGTCACCGGGACTGAAGCCGGAGCCGTCTGGCGCCTCCAGGACCCGTCCCAGCGACTCATGGCCGATCACGAGCTGGTCCGAGCCCGGCCTGCCGGTGCCGAACTGTCCGGAGACCAACTCGACGTCCGTGCCACAGATCCCGGTGAGCAGTCCCTCGACCAGGATCGAACCGTCTGTGATGGGCGGCTCGTCGACCTCCCCTACCGCGGCTGAGTCAGCTTTCCCCGTCGTCACTGTCATCGCCCGCATGGATCCACTCCATCCTGCGTCATCTGCGCACGCAAGTTGCCGCGCCCTCAGGCCAGGCGGGTCATGTCTACGGTGACCTCGATTGCGGTGGCCGCACCGCCGGAGTAGATGCCCTTCAGCGGGGACACATCGGCGTAGTCCCGGCCTGTGGCCACCCAGACGTGCCGGTGGCCGATCGGGAGGTCGTTGGTCGGGTCGAAGCCCCACCAGTCGCCGGTCCAGGTCTCTACCCAGGCGTGGCTCTCTCCCACGACTGTCTCGCCCACCGCGGCGTCGGGCTCGGTGTGGAGGTAGCCGGATACGTAGCGGGCGGGTACGCCGACCGCGCGCAGCATCGCGAGCGTGAGATGTGCGTAGTCCTGGCACACGCCCTCCCCCGCCTGCCAAGCGTCGATGGCGGACGAGTGCACTCCGGTGGTGCCGCGCTGGTACTTCAGTTTGCCGTGCACACACTTGGACACTGCCAGCACGGTCTCCTGCGGGGTAAGGCCCTTGCGCAACGATCGAGCTACCGCGGCCAGCTCACGATGCTTCGGCACGTAGGTGGTCCACTCGAGGTACTCGGCGTACCTGTCGAGCGACTCGGCCGACCGCACCTGCGCCCAGGTCGCGTCGACCGCCGGGGGCGGCTCCTCGGTCGTCTCGACCACAGACGCCGCCACGACCTTCAGCTCGGTGTGCGGGGTGTGCAAGTCGAAGGAGTTGACCTCGGTGCCCCAGTAGTCCACGTACTTGTAGGCCCTGGTGGCCGGCACTGTCTCGAGCCGGGCAACCATGAGGTTCTGCCGGTCGTCGCTGCGCGGTGTGAGCCGTGCTTCGTTGTAGGACTGGGTTACCGGTGTCGCATAGCGGTAGCCGGTTGTGTGCACTACCCGGAGACGCCACTTCACAGGTTCACCTCCGCGTTGTTCCACTCGATCCAGGGCACCGCGTGGAAGTACTGCCGTGACACGGCCTCGCCCACCTCACGCACTGTGGTCTGCAGCGCCTGCAGCCGGCCAGTGAGATCGTCCAGCAGCTCAGCCGGTCGCAGGAACTCCAGCTCGCTCCTCGCCTTCCCCAGCAGCCGTGAGGCCTCCGCACCCGCGCCGATCCTGGCAGACGGGCCGTGGTCGAGCGCTTCCAGGCAGGACTCGGCCTGCGTCAGTGCATGGAAGGCAGACCGTGGGAACAACCTGTCCAGCAGCAGGAACTGCACGACGCGCGAGGCGTCCAGTGCACCGCGATACGTCCGCAGGTATGTGTCATGAGCACCCGCAGAGCGCAGTACCGTCACCCACCCTGGCGAGGTCGGCTTGTCACCCACTCGGGACATCAGCAGTCGGACGATCATGTCCACCCGCTCCACTGACCGCCCCAGCACCAGGAACCGCCAGCCGTCGTCCCGACTCATCGTGGAGTCCGCCAGCCCGGCGAACATCGCCGCCCGGTCCTCCACGAAGGTGAAGAACTCGTGCGGCCCTACACGACGAGCAGCACGCTGCCGCTCGGGTACGGCGTTCCACATCGCGTTGATGCACTGCCACAGCTCGCTGGACACCACCTCACGCGCCACCCTGGTGTTCTCCCGGGCACTCTCGATCGAGGACACGATCGAGCCGGACTCCGGCGACATCGCGACCAGCTCCGTCAGCCCCCACACGTCCAGCTGGGTGCCGTCAGGTGGACTGATGCCGAGGACCGACAGCAGAGTGCGGCTCTCACCATCGGCGTCGACTGTGGCGTCCTCGAGCAGTTGGTGGACCGACACATCGAGGATCCGCGCGGTGTCATCCGCACGTTCGACGTACCGGCCGATCCAATACAGCGACTCGGCGTTGCGTGCGAGCATCGTCAGCACCTCCCCATCACTGTTGCTGCTGCTGTTGGGCGACGTTCAGTTCAGGACCGCGCTCCGGTGTCGACGCCTCGTCAGACTTGACCGCTGTCGCGCCGAGCCCGCGTCCACGCAGCTCGGCGTCATCGGAGGCTCTGGGCGCCAGCACCCAGGTGTCCTTGGACCCGCCGCCCTGCGACGAGTTGACGATCAGACTGCCCTCGGGAATCGCCACCCGGGTCAGTCCGCCCGGCAGCACGAACACGTCCTCGCCGTCGTTCACCGCGAACGGCCGCAGGTCCACATGCCTCGGCTGCAACCGCTCACCGACCTTGGTAGGCACAGTGGACAGCTGTACGACGGGCTGCGCGATCCAGCCCCGTGGATTGGTCCTGATCCGGCGACGCTGGGCCTGCAACTCCTTGGGCGAGGCATCCGGTCCGAAGACGATGCCGTAGCCACCTGAGCCCTCGACAGGCTTCGTGACGAGCTCGTCCAACCGGTCCAGCACCTCGGCCTGCTCAGTGGGCAACCAGCAGCGGTAGGTGTCCACGTTCGGCAGCAGTGGGGTCTCACCCAGGTAGTACTTGAGGATCTCCGGGAGATACGTATAGATCAGCTTGTCGTCGCCGACACCGTTGCCGATCGCGTTGGCGATGACCACGTTGCCGGCCCGTGCCGCGTTCGCCAGGCCGGCGACACCGAGCACGGAGTCCGGTACGAACTGCACCGGGTCCAGGAACTCGTCGTCGATCCGCCGGTAGATCACATCCACCCGCTGCTCGCCCTCGGTGGTCCGCAGGTAGATCACGTTGTTGCGGGCGAGCAGGTCACGCCCCTCGACCAGCTCCACACCCATCTGCCGCGCCAACAGTGAGTGCTCGAAGTACGCCGAGTTGTAGACACCTGGTGTGAGTACGACGACGTTCGGGTCGGTCGCACTCGGCGGAGCCGCGGCTCTGAGCGCTCTGAGCAGGTGGACCGCGTAGTCGCCGACCGCACGGACCCGGTGCTTGGCGAACAGGTCCGGGAACACCCTCGTCATCGTCCGGCGGTTCTCCATCACGTACGACACCCCGGACGGGCTGCGCAGGTTGTCCTCCAGCACCCGGAAGTCGCCCTGCTCGTCGCGGACCACGTCGATCCCGGCCACGTGGATCCGGACGCCGTTCGGCGGGGCGATGCCGGCCGCCTGCCGGTGGAAGTGCTCGCACGAGGTGATGAGTCGCCGCGGCAGTACGCCGTCCGCCACGATCTGCTGCGGACCGTAGATGTCGGCCAGGAACGCCTCCAGCGCCCGGACCCGCTGCACGATGCCGCGCTCCAGCCGGGACCACTCCGAGGCCGTGATCACCCGCGGCACCAGGTCCAACGGGAACGGCCGCTCCTGGCCGGACAGGCTGAACGTGATGCCCTGGTCGACCAGAGCCCGGTCCAGCGCCTCGGACCTGGTGGTGAGGTCCCCGGGCTGCAGTGGCCTGAGTGAGTCGTGCAGCCGCTTGTACGCCGTACGTACGCCGTCGACCGGGTCGAACATCTCGTCGTACGCCCCGGCGTGCGGGCGCCGCGGATCGAGGTACCCGTCGAACAACTGTGGGCCTGCGGGGCGGGAGGATGCGCGGCTCATCTGCGCATCTTCACCTAGGAACGCCGGCCTCGCACCCGGAACGCTCGGCAGTTTTCCCGCACGTAACATTGCGGACAGTCAAATCGAACCGTGGAGGGCCTGATGTCCGAACGTCTGTCCGTCGGCGACGCCGCACCCGATTTCACCCTCCCGGATGCCGACGGCAACGAGGTCGCGCTGAAGGACCTGCGCGGGAAGAACGTGATCGTCTACTTCTACCCGGCCGCGATGACGCCGGGCTGCACCAAGCAGGCGTGCGACTTCCGCGACTCGCTCGACTCCCTCCAGGCCGCCGGCTACACCGTCCTGGGCATCTCACCGGACAAGCCGGCGAAGCTGGCCAAGTTCCGCGACCGCGACGGCGTGACGTTCCCGCTGCTGAGCGACCCGGACAAAGAGGTGCTGACGGCGTACGCCGCGTTCGGCGAGAAGACGATGTACGGCAAGAAGGTCACCGGCGTGATCCGCTCCACCTTCGTCGTCGACCCGGACGGCAGGATCGCCGTCGCCCAGTACAACGTCAAGGCCACCGGCCACGTCGCCAAACTCCGCCGCGACCTCGGCCTCTGAGTGACAGGGATCCGGCGACCTTCCAGGACCGTCCGGCAGAGGGAAACCTTCGACCGTTTCATGCAGATGGTCCATGGAACGGTCGCTTGAGCAGAGGATCCAGTGTGATTTGGATCACACAGACATTTCACCACACCGCAGCCGGATCACTACCTTCTGTGATTTTTTGAGCGTTCCTGCGAAAGAGCCGTACTCCCAGGGCCGCCAGCGTTTCGTTGCAGTCCCTGGTCGGGTGTGTCTTGAACCACCTCGACCTTCGCCCTGACCAGCCGAAAGCGGGTAATCTGCGCCCGCAGTCAGCCTCTGGGAGGGAGGGACCTGCCGCGATGGGAAAACATTCCTCTGCGGTGACGCGAAGTAACAACAACCGCCGTTCGGTGTACATCACCGCGGTCGGGCTTCTGGTGATCTCGCTGGGCGCCGTGTTCGTCGTCCGGTCCTTCGGGTCCGAGGCGGGAGCCGACGGCTTCCTCGGCGGTGGCAGCCAGTCGTGCGACGACCCCACACAGGTGTCGCTCAGCACCACGCCCGAACTGCAGTCGTCACTGGAGTCGGCGGCCAAGTCGCTGGCCACCAAGGGCGGCGACGACGGAACTCCGTGTCTGCAGTTCACCATCAGCGCGGCTCCCTCGGCGAAGGTCGCCCAGGATCTCGCGGCCAACAGTGACAACCGTCCCGACCTGTGGATCCCGGACTCCTCGCTCTGGGTCGCCCAGGCCGACGACGGCCAGAACGTGCCGACCGTGGCCGTACAGTCCATCGCCTCCTCACCTCTGGTGCTGGTCGGACGGAACACCAACTTCGCCGACACCTCGTCCTGGCTGCGCGCGTTCGGCGCCGCCCAGCCGGCCCTGCTGGACCCGCTGAGCACGTCGCCAGGTGCACTCGCGCTGCTCGCGATCCAGTCGGAGCGGCAGCGGACGTCGGCATCCGACGGCCAGGTCGCCGGCGTGATCGTCCCGCTGGCGCAGCGGCTCGGCTCGATGGCCAAGCCGTACACCGACCCGACCGCCCTGTTCGGCCGTGCCGATCAGGACGGCAGCACGGTCGTCGTACCCGCGTCCGAGCAGAGCTTTGTGAAGTACCAGGAGGACCACCCGGACGCCCAGCTGAAGGCGAGGGTGCCGGCCACTGGCACCCTCTCGCTGGACTACCCGATCGTGGTCACCGCGAAGTCCGACGCCGAGCAGGCCGCCGAAGCCGCCAAGGTGCTCGCGGCCGAGCTGCTCACCGACGGCTCCAGCCAGGCTCGCGACGCGGCCGGCTTCCGGGACGCGCTGTTCAGCCCGCTGACCGCCGGTCGCGGCGTCGGCGACATCACGCAGCTGACCAAGCCGAACGGCGAGACGATCGACAAGACGCTGCTCAACTGGACCCGGCTGTCGCTGTCCACCCACTCGCTCGCGGTGATCGACATCTCCGGCTCCATGGGCGAGAAGGCCGGCACCAAGACCCGGATGCAGCTCACCGTCGAGGCGGCTACCGGCGGTCTGGCGCTGTTCCCGAACAGCGCGTCGCTCGGCCTGTGGACCTTCTCGACCAAGATCGGGAAGGACGGTGCCGACTACAAGGAGCTGGTCCCGATCGCGCCGCTGTCGGATCGGCAGCGCAAGAAGATCGTGGACAACCTGAAGATCCAGCACCCGGTCGTGGGCGGCGGCACAGGCCTGTACGACACAGCCATCGCCGCAGTCCGAGCGGTCCGGAACGACTACAACCCGGCGGCCGTCAATACCGTGCTGCTCTTCACCGACGGCCAGGGCAATCAGGACGACCCAGGCAGCCTGACCCTGGATCAGGCCATCCGGGCGTTGGAGGCCCTCCGCGACCCGGCTCGCCCGGTCCGGATCATCGCCCTCGGCTTCGGCCCCGACGCAAACGCCGACGAACTCCGCCGCCTCGTCGCAGCCACCGGCGGCCAGTCCTACGTCGCCCGCAACCCGGCCGACCTGCAGCAGGTCTTCATCGACGCCCTCCAGAGCCGCTGACCCAGGTCGCCTCCCCTAGGATGTCCCCCGGGGAGGCGACTCCCACAGCCTGAGTGGTGGAACGGCAGACACGCCGGCTTTAGGTGCCGGTGCCCCCGGGCGTGCGGGTTCAAATCCCGCCTCAGGCACCCGCTTCACATCCCACCTCTGAGATCCTCACCAGCGGTCAATCCACGGATCTACGCAGGGGTGCGTCACCCGGCTGCAGGTTGAAGTGGGTGGCGGCGGAGGCGCCGCGGATTACCAGTTCCAGGTACCCGGTGCCGGAGCTGCCGGGGATTAGGCCGGGGGCGTTCCGGGGGACGGCGGTGAGGTGGGGGTAGCAGGTGACGTTGGTCTGCTTGGTGGTGCCGTCGGCGGTGCGGTGGGTGACGGGGATGGATGCGCCGAGGGTGAAGCCGATGGCGGTGGGGTGGCAGTTGAGTTTGCAGTTGCCGAAGTTGTCGATGACCCTGACGGTCGGTGGCTCGTCCGGGGTCAGCGGTACGACGGTCGGCGTCGACGGGACCGGGCGGTCGTCGGCGATCCACTTGGCCAGCAGCGGGAGATACCAGAGGCTGCGGAACTGCGTGTCCGCGATCCTGTCCACCTCGGCGGGCTCGAGGTTCGTCCAGGATGCTGAGGCCAGGACCTCGCGAATGTCGGTGACGAACACCTTCTGTACGTCGAGTTCCCGGCGTACCAGCTCCAAGGCACGGGCGTTGAAAGTGCTGGCGACGAGGTGCTGGCCGTACCAGAAGTAGCAGAACGGTACGCCGTTGGGCCAAGCGCCGTCGCGAGGCGCGATGTTGAGCAAGGTGATGGTCGGATGACCATCCTCGCCGAGGGACTCCGTGGATCTCAGACAGTCCAGCAGAGTGAGGGCGGCGAAGGCCTCCGGATCAGGGCCGTCGGCGGCCACGATGGTGGGCGACTGTCCGAACAAGGCGCCGATGCGGGTGCTGAGCCGGGCCCGGGCGTTCCCGTCGGAACAGTCGGTGAGGTAGGTGATCGGGTACATGCGTGCTCCTGGAGATGTTTGCAGCTGGGACGAAAAGAGAGAGGCCCCCGACATCGGGGCCTCTCTCGCTGCAAGCGTCAGTGCGCGCGCGCCGCTAGAGTCCTCCGCATCGAGGGCTCAGCATTCGCATAGCGGCGTACCAGGTCACGATCGGGATGGTAGCACCCTCACCGAGCCTGGCCGTCGTCGAAATACGTGACCAATGCCGGGTCCAGGGGCGGGATGTCGATCGGGGTTCCGTTGTCGCGCAGGGATGTCGTCGCGGCGTACCCGGCGGCCACTGCGGCGCGCGCCGCGACCGGGGACGTGAGCGTCGCGCCACCGTCGCGGACGAAGCGAACGAACTCGTCGACCAGCACCGGGTCGGCGCCGCCGTGGTGGTCCGTGCTGCCCGGGATCTCGACCACCTGGTCGGCGTCCTCGCGGTAGCCCGAGCGGCGGCTGTTCCAGACCTTCACGACGCCGCCGGAGGTGTCGCCGAAGTTCTCCAGCCGCCCCTCCGTGCCGATCACCGTGTAGTTGCGCCAGTAGTCCGGCGTGTAGTGGCACTGCTGGTAGGTGACGTAGACCCCGTTGTCCAGCAGGAGATTCGCCATCGAGATGTCCTCGACGTCCATCACCGGCGCCATCCCCTTCTGCGACAGCGGCGGCCAGTTGTCCTGGGACACGAAGTCGGCGAAGCGCTGCTCGGAACGGTCGAGCCGGTCCTCGATCCCGCCGTACAGGGTGAGCGCGCCCATCGCGTTCACGCGCGTCGTGTACCCGCCGGCCAGCCAGTGCATCACATCGATGTCATGGGCACCTTTCTGCAACAGCAGGCTGGTGGTACGACGCCGATCGGCGTGCCAGTCCTTGAAGTAGAAGTCGCCGCCGTGACCGACGAAGTGCCGGCACCAGATCGCCTTCACCTCACCGATCGCGCCGGCCTGGATGAGTTCGCGCATCTTCAGGACGACGGGCATGTGCCGCATGTTGTGGCCGACGTACAGCCGCGCACCGCTGTCGTACGCGGCCTGCAGTACACGGTCGCAGCCGGAGGTGGTGATCGCGAGCGGCTTCTCCACGAACACCGACACACCAGCCCGGAGGAAGTCGATCGCCGGGTCCTCGTGCAGGTCGTCCGGCGTGGTCAGGAAGACCCCGTCGAGCTTCTGGTCGAGCAGCTCCGCGTGGTCGGCGTGGGTGGTGGCGTCCGGGTACAGCACCTGCGCCGCGTCTCGCTGGGCAGCGGCCGGGTCGGCGAGGGCGACGACCTCGGAACCTTCGCCGGGCCGGTGGGCATACTGCGCGATGCGGCTACGGGCACCGAGACCCACCACACCGAACCGAAGATCAGTCATATCCAGACATCTCCTGCACATAGTTGTTTGTAGCAGCCTAACTCCGCGCACTTCCGTCCTTCAATCACCCGTCCTCCCACTGGATTTGCCCCACTCGTCATCCGGCCATCACCGGCGGCTCGACCGGTGACGTCACCATGACGGAATGTGAGCCTCCACTACGTGGCACTGGGGGACTCGACCACCGTGGGTGTCGGGGACCCGATGAACGGCAGCAGTACGACCGACCTCTCCGGTGCCGGCGCGCGCCCGGGCGAAGGGTGGCGGGGCTGGGCCTCGCTGCTCGCCGACTCCCTGGCCAGTTCCCACCGTGTGACGTTTTCCAACTTCGCGACCAGCGGCGCCACCGCACCGGTCGTCGCGACCGAGCAACTGCCCGAGACCGGTACCGGTCCGATCGACATCGCCTCACTCATCGTCGGGGTCAACGACACCCTGCGCTCCACCTTCGACCCCGGCCGGATCCGCGACTGCCTGCAGCTCTGCGCCGAGCAGTTGACCACTCGCGGCGCAATGCTGCTCACCGTCCGGTTCCACGACCACGGCCAGGTGTTCGGCCTGCCCTCGTGGCTGCGCCGACCGCTGTGGCAGCGGATCGAGCAGGTCAATCTCGCGTACGACGACCTGCACGCGAAGTACGGCGGGATCCGGCTGGACATGGCCGACTACCCGGAGGTGTACCGCAGGGATTTCTGGAGCGTCGACCGGCTCCACCCGGGTGAACGTGGTCACCGGCGGTTGGCCCGGGGGTTCGCCGACGAACTGGCTCGTCGCGGGCTGCAGATCGACGTACCGCCGGAATTGGACTGTGCATCCACGCCGCCGAGTAAGTGGGCGGACACGGTCTGGTTGGTCCGCGAGGGGGTCCCGTGGCTCGGTCGGCGGGCCGGAGACCTGACGCCGTGGGCCGCCCGGATGGCGGTCAGTCAGCTCAGGCCGGCGACCAATGCGGAGGTCCAGAGCGTCGAGGCATAGGGTCTGAGGCATGGCTCGTATCGATGGACGTACGTCGGATCAGCTTCGACCGGTGACCCTGACCCGGAAGTGGCTCGACCATGCCGAGGGCTCGGTGCTCGTCGAGTTCGGCCGCACCCGGGTGCTGTGTGCCGCGAGTGTGACCGAGGGCGTGCCGCGGTGGCGGAAGGGCTCCGGGCTCGGCTGGGTCAGCGCGGAGTACGCGATGCTGCCGCGGTCGACGAACACCCGCTCGGACCGCGAGTCGGTGAAGGGCCGGATCGGCGGCCGGACGCACGAGATCTCCCGGCTGATCGGGCGGTCGCTGCGGGCCGTGATCGACTACAAGGCGCTCGGCGAGAACACCATCCTGCTGGACTGCGACGTACTGCAGGCCGACGGTGGCACCCGGACCGCCGCGATCACCGGCGCGTACGTCGCCCTCGCGGACGCCGTGTCGTACCTGCGCGACCGCAAGCTGCTGAAGAGCGAGCCGCTGACCGGCTCGGTGGCCGCGGTATCGGTCGGCATCATCGACGGCGGCCCGATGCTCGACCTCTGCTACGAGGAGGACGTCCGGGCCGAGACCGACATGAACCTGGTGATGACCGGCGACGGCAGGTTCATCGAAGTGCAGGGCACCGCCGAGGGCGCGCCGTTCGACCGCGCCGAGCTGGACAGCCTGCTGGAGATCGGTTCGGCGGGCTGCGCGGAGCTGACGAAGCTGCAGCAGGAGGCGCTGGCGTGACTGTGTTGAATGCCGCGCCTCCGGCGCGGGGGGCCCGATGACCCGGGTCCTGCTGGCGTCGAACAACAAGAAGAAGCTCGAG
Organism: Kribbella steppae; assembly: GCF_004342025.1. Taxonomy (GTDB): domain Bacteria; phylum Actinomycetota; class Actinomycetes; order Propionibacteriales; family Kribbellaceae; genus Kribbella; species Kribbella steppae. Next base: position 247,057 of record NZ_SLWN01000007.1, read on the forward strand.
GAACTGCGGCGCATCCTGACCCCGATCGTGCCCGGAATCGAGGTGCTCGGGCTGGGCGACGTACCGCCGTACCAGGAGCCGCCCGAGACCGAGCCGACGTTCGAGGGCAACGCGCTGCTGAAGGCGCACGCGGCGATGGTGGCGACCGGGCTGCCGTCGATCGCGGACGACAGCGGGATCTGCGTGGACGCGCTGAACGGGATGCCCGGTGTGCTGTCGGCGCGCTGGTCCGGCCCGGCGAAGGACAACCACGCGAACAACCTGCTGCTGCTCGGGCAGTTGGAAGACGTACCGGACGAGCGGCGCGGCGCGTCGTTCGTCGCGGCCGTCGCGTTCGTCCGGCCCGATGCCGAGGACGAGATCGTGATCGGCGAGATGCGCGGCTCGGTCATCCGCGAACTGCGCGGCACCGGCGGTTTCGGGTACGACGTCCTGTTCGCCGCCGAGGGCTACGACCGGACGACGGCGGAACTGTCGATCGAGGAGAAGGACGCGATCAGCCACCGGGGCAAGGCGTTGCGCGCGCTCGCCCCGATCGTCGCGAAGGCGCTGGGAGAGTAGACATGTTGTTCGCCGGATCGGATCGCGACGGGGTCGCGGAGGGCAGGATCACCACGGCGTACCGGCGCTGGGCCGAGGCCCGGGTGGTCGAGGGGCGGATCTACCGCACCAACGCCGGCCGGATCGAGATCGACAGCGTCCGCGAGGTCAACCCGGACCTGATCGCCGACAACGACGCCGACGTCATCGCGGCGGACCGCGGCAACGCCAAGGACGTTCGCCGCCGCCTGCGTGGGAACGAGGACTGGCCCACCTACCTGATCAAGTTCCACCTGGTCGAGGGCCCGGACCCCCGCGAACAACTGGCCGCCCAGTCCACCCTGTCGCCCGACGATCTCGAGGACCTGAGGGCTCGGTTGGCGAAGTTCGACGAGCTCAGCAATCAAGGCCCCTGGACCACCGCCACCCTCCGCCTGATCCAGTCGAAGCCGGCCACCCGAGCCGCCGACCTCGCCACCGAAATGGGCCGCGAAACCGCCCCCTTCAAACTCGACGTCCGCAAACTCAAGAACCTGGGCCTCACCCACAGCCTCGAAGTCGGCTACGAACTAAGCCCCCGCGGCACGGCGTACCTCTCCACCCTCGACTGAAATCCGCACTCGTTGCGGGGTCGATGGCTACTTGTCGAGGGGTAGGCCCTGTTCGAGGTGGGTGAAGGCTTGGTCTATGAGGTGGAGGCTGGCCGGGAGGGGGAGGTTGTCGGTGAGTTCGTAGGTGGCCATGACGACGCCGATGACCGCGCCGGCCCAGGCTCGGACGGCGAAGTCTGTGGCTGGGCGCTTGACGCGTTCGCCGGCCAACTCGGCCAGCAGGTCGATGCCGGCGTACAACTGGTCGAGCATGCGGGCACGGAGTTCGGGGGCTCTGAGGACGAGTTGCTGACGTTGGGATTCGAGTTCCCACTCCTCGTCGGAGAGCATGGCCAGGCTGTCCCGGAGGGTGGCGCGCAGGGCCGCGGTCGGGCTCAGGTCGGCGGGCTGGGACCGGAACAGGTCGATCATGACCGGGTCGAGGCGGTCGAAGACGACGGTGTCCTCCTTGGTCGCGAAGTACCGGAAGAAGGTGGCCGGTGACACTTCGGCCGCGGCCGCGATCTCCTGCACCGTCGTCTCGGCGTACCCCTGCGCACGGAACAGCCGCAGTGCGTGCTCCTGGATGGCCGCCCGGGTCTTCGCCTTCTTGCGTTCGCGCAGCCCGGTCGGCTTCTCCGTCGTCATGAACCGATTGTGACAACTTCCTCGGAATCGCTCTCCACTGACACGGACCTGCGAGGGAGAAAGGCCAGTGCGAGCACGAGTCCGAGGGCTGCCACTGCGCAGCACGTCCACAGGGTGGCGTTCATGCCGTGCACGAAGGCGTTCCGGGCCGACTCGGCCAGCGCAGGCAGCTTGGCCTGCGCCGCAACCGCGACTGCTCCGGAGGCACTGTCGCGCGCCGAATGTGCCGCTTCAGCAGGCAGTCCGGAGACGTCAAGCTGGTCTCGGTACGCCGAGTTGAGCACCGTGCCGAGGATCGCGACGCCGATCGTCCCGCCGACCTGACGCAGCGCCTGGATGAGCGCCGAGCCGGACCCGCTGCGTTCCACGGTCAGCGCACCGATGGCCAGATCCATCACCGGTGGCAGCGTGAACCCGATGCTGAGCCCGACCAGACTGACCCAGATCGCCGCGTACCCGTAGCCGTCGCCAACATCGCTCAAGGCACCCAGCACCAACCCACCAAGCATCAGCACGAAGCCGGTGGCAACCGTGACTCGCGTGCCGACCGCGACGACGAGCCGTTCGGCGACCTTGGCCCCGATCAGCAGACCACCGATGATCGGCAACAACCGCAGGCCGGTCGACAACGCGTCCGCACCCTGCACGGCCTGGAACAGTTGTGGCAGCACGAACAGCAACCCCATCAGGGCGAACGACGCCAGCGTCGCGAGCACCGTCCCCCACGTGAACCGCGGCGACCTGAACAACGCCAACTCGACCAACGGATCCGTCACCCGCGCCTGCCACGCCCCGAACGCCGCCAGCAGGACAACGCCACCCGCGATGCACGCGAGCGTCACTGACGAGCCCCACCCACGCTCTCCAGCAGCGACGAAGCCATAGGTGAGCGCAACCAGACCAGCCCCGGACAGCAGAATCCCGAGTACGTCGATCCGCCCGGAACGGTGACCGCGCGTCGCCGGGATGAGCAGGGCCACCGCGACCAGACCGACGGCGACGAGCGGCAGGTTGATCAAGAAGATCGATCCCCACCGGTAGTTGTCCAGCAGCCACCCACCGAGCACCGGACCGAGCGGGATGCCGAGCGAGTTCGCCATCACCCAGATCGTCATCGCCCGGGCCCGCTCCCCCGGCGCGAACAGCACGTTCAGCAGTGACATCGACAGCGGGATCAGGAACGCGGCCCCGACACCGAGTGCGGCCCGCGACGCGATCAACTGCTCCGGCGACGACGAGACCGCACACGCGGCCGACGCGGCGCCGAACATCAGCAACGCCCCGAGCAGCAGCCGCTTCTGCCCGAACCGATCGCCGAGCAGACCAGCCGGCAGCAGCAACGCCGCAAGGACCAGCGTGTACGCGTTCGCGAACCACTGCAGCTGACTCGTCGACGCCCCGAGCTCGGTGGCGAGCGTCGGCAACGCGACGTTCAGCGCGGTCAGATCCAGCCCGACCACCAGCAGACTGACCGACATCGCCCCCAGCGCCCACCAGCGCCGCGGGTCCAATCCAACATCCATGACACAACCCCTTCTGAGATTAGCTCTAATTTGAGAGTAGATCTCAGAATCCTGAAATGTCCAGCCGCCTGGCCCCTACGTGCGTTTTGGAACCACAGCTCGGAGGACGTCCCGCACAGCCTCGGGTTGCTCGCGCCACGGTGAGTGACCGGCGTTCGGTACCAGGTGGAAGGTGTGGTGAGGTGTGTGCGCCGCGAGGGCTTGTACGGCGGACGCCGGGCGCGGATCGCCGTCGCCATGGATGTAGGTCACGGGCATAGGCAGCGTCGCCACGAGGCCGGCAACGTGATCGGCCGGCCACGACCTGATCTCCGCACCGAGAGCACTGTTCGCCGCGAAGTTGATCGGCAGGTCGACCGAAGCACTTTCCAGCGCCCAGGCCATCGCCGACTGGTCGGCATGGTCGGTGAACCACGATAGGACCCGGAACTCGGTCTCCTCGTCGGCGGTCCGATCCGCGGCGGTCAACGCTTCCAAGCGGTCGCGCTGAGCCGGTGTCATCCGGCGATCGGCTTCCCCCTGGTACGCCGTACGCCAGTCACCGATGCCGACGCCGTCGAGGTAGACGACGCCCGCGACGTGGTCCGGGTACGACGCCGCGTACACCAGCGCGAGCGTCGCGCCGAAGGAATGGCCGACGACCACGATCCGCTCGTGCCCCCAGTGAGCGCGCAGTTCGTCGATGTCCTGCGCCAAGCGCTGCATCGTCTGCAGGTCCGACGGGTCCGAGCGTCCGCACCCGCGCTGGTCGAAGCGGTGGACGACGGTCAGGTCGTCGAGCATCTCCGCGAGGACGGCATAGTCATCCCACAGTCCGGGGCCGCCGTGCAGGATCACAACCGGTACGGCGGACGTCGCCGTACCGGTGGTCGCGGTCCACAACCGAACGCCGTCAGAGGTCGAAAACGGCATCTGGGGTGGCGATCTCGACCGGGCCGGAGTAGGTGCGGCGGGCGTTCTCGGCCTGGGTCTCGCGGTCGTACCAGGGCGGGACGTGGGTGATGACGAGCCGTTTCACGCCGGCCTTCTTGGCGTGTTCGCCGGCGTCGGCGGGGGTCAGGTGCAGGTCGGTCGGGTTGTGCGGATCGTTGTCCGGCAAGGCCGCTTCGGACAGCAGCAGGTCGGCGCCGCGGGCGAGCTCGATCAGGGCGTCGTTCGGGCCGGTGTCGCCGGTGTAAACAAGCGATTTGTTGCCGTGCTCAATCCGAATCGCGTACGCCGGCACCGGATGCACCATCGGCGCGGTCCGGACGGTGAAGGGGCCGATCTGTTGAACATCGTGCCAGCTATGGAACTCCAGCTCCTCCTCCATCCCCGGATCGAGCGGCAGGTCGTACGCCAGCGCCATCCGGTACGCCGTACCTGGTGGACCGTAGACGGGGATCCGCGGGATCGGTGCCCCGGGCGCGTACTTGGCCGAGACGTACAGGCCGCACAGGTCCATACAGTGGTCAGGATGCAAGTGGGACAGGCCGATCGCACCGATCTCCGGTACGGCGAGATGCCGCTGGAGCGAGCCAAGCGCGCCACTGCCGAGGTCGAGGATCAGGTTGAACCCCTCGGCGGTGACCAGATAGCTCGAGGCGGCCGAGTCCGGCCCGGGGACGGACCCGGAGCAGCCGAGCACGGTGAGCTTCATGGCTTGAACATTACCGGCGGGTTGGCGCGTTCGCAGGGAAGCCGGTGGCGTCGGCAAACACCTGATCCAGTTGCCTGGCAGTGATTTCGGGCACGTCGGAGGCGGATCCGGTGCCCTGGACAACATCCAGTGCGAGACCCGTCACATCGATCCGGGGACGCATGTGGAAGGGGCTAGCGGATCCAGGCGAACTGGTCGACGCCGGACAGGACCGGGCCGAGGAAGCGGGAGCCGATCGCGGCGAACTCCGCCGGGCTGCCGGTGGTGACGAAGCGGTGCCGCGGCTCGGGCAGGTGGTCCGGGCGGAGCAGGCCGGTCTTGGTCAGGACGCCGTACACATCCTTGGCGCACTCCTCGGCGCTGCTGACCAGGGTGACGTTGTCGCCCATCACGTAGGAGATCACGCCGGTCAGCAGCGGGTAGTGGGTGCAGCCGAGGATGAGCGTGTCGACGCCGGCCTCGACCAGCGGGTCCAGGTACTCGTGGGCGGCCTCGAGGAGCTCGGGTCCGGACGTCACGCCGGACTCGACGAAGTCGACGAACTGCGGGCAGGCCTGGGTGAACAGCTCGACCTGCGGCGCGGCGGCGAAGCCGTCCTCGTACGCCAGCGAGGCCGCGGTCGCCCGGGTGCAGATGACGCCGACGCGCTGGTTCCGGGTGGCGGCGACGGCGCGGCGGGCGGCCGGCAGGATCACTTCCACGACCGGTACGTCGTACCGCTCGCGAGCGTCCCGGAGCATCGCGGCACTGGCCGAGTTGCAGGCGATCACGAGCATCTTGACCCCCGCCTCGACCAGGTGGTCGAGACATTCCAGCGCATACTCGCGGACCTCGGCGATCGGCTTGGGACCGTACGGCTGCCGGGCGGTGTCGCCCAGGTAGAGGATCGGCTCGTGCGGCAGCTGGTCGAGCACCGCGCGGGCGACTGTGAGTCCCCCGAAGCCTGAGTCGAAGATCCCCACCGGTGCGTCTGCCACGGCTGCAGCTTATCCGGCAGCCACCGTCCTCGCGCCGGGCGGCTGCGGACCGGGCGCCGGACGGCTGTGGACCGGGCGTCGGGCGGCTGTGAACCGGGCGCCGGGCGACTGTGGACAGGTCCGGCAGCGGGCAGTGCTGAAGGGAGGCTTACCTAAGATCCGCAACCGACACGCCGGACTTATCCACACCTTTACTCTCCGGAATTGCCTTTTCGCGTGATGCGCGCCACGCTGGAGCGATGTTTGTTCGACCGCCCGTCGTGACGCCATGAACCTGGCGCACCACATCGCGGTGGTGCTGGGCACCACTGCCGCACCGAATCCGCAACCGGAGAATGCCACGGCCGCAGGGCAGGCCGCTGGTCAGGCTGCGGACACGAACAGCACGTGGGCAGACATCGCGGCGTCCCTCGGGCCGACCGGGATGATGCTCGTGCTGGCCATGGCGGCGTTCGCTCTGTATGTCGTCTCGCTGTCCCTGCACCCGAACGCCAAGTGCAACCGGTGCAAGGGCGCCGGACGGCACCGCGGCGCGCTCTTCAGCTACGCGCAGCGCCCTTGCAACAGCTGCAAGGGGCGCGGAGTCCATCCACGACTCGGGCGCAAGATCCTCTTCAAGCAACCGTAGGCGGCAATGACGTAACCACCGATCAGGTGCCGACAGCAACAAAGGCACCCACGCCGGGCCGGGCCCTCCGCCAGCCCACCTGGTGACTCCTCACCCCGACGGCTCGCCCCCGACGGGCCCAACACCGGCGCGCCAGCACGGCCGCGCGATCCGGGATCAGGCCCAGAGTTGGCCTTCGAGGCGGTCTTCGGCCTCGTCGATGGTGCCTTCGTAGGCGCCGGTCGACAGGTACTTCCAGCCGCCGTCGGCGACCACGAACGCGATATCCGCGGACTCGCCGTCCCGGACACACTTGGCCGCCTGGCCGAGGGCGGCGTGCAGGATCGCACCGGTCGAGATGCCGGCGAAGATCCCCTCGTTGTCGAGCAGTTCACGCACCCGGCGGACGGCGTCCCGCGGCCCGACCGAGAACCGGGCGTCGATCAGCGTCTCGTCGTACAACTCGGGCACGAAGCCCTCGTCGAGGTTGCGCAGTCCGTAGACGAGTTCGCCGTACCGGGGCTCGGCCGCGACGATCCGCACCTCGGGCTTGTGCTCGCGGAAGAACCGGCCGGCGCCCATCAGCGTGCCGGTGGTGCCGAGGCCGGCCACGAAGTGGGTGACGGACGGGAGGTCGGTGAAGATCTCGCGCGCGGTGCCGTCGTAGTGCGCGGCCGCGTTCGACGGGTTGCCGTACTGGTAGAGCATCACCCAGTCCGGGTGCTCCTCGGCGACCTGCTTGGCCACCCGGACCGCCTCGTTCGAACCGCCCGCGGCCGGGGAGGAGATGATCTCGACACCCCACATCCGCAGGATCTGCCGGCGCTCCTCGGAGGTGTTCTCCGGCATCACGCAGACCATCCGGTAGCCGCGCAACTTGGCCGCCATCGCCAGCGAGATCCCGGTGTTGCCCGAGGTCGGCTCCAGGATCGTGTTCCCCGGCCGGAGCCGGCCGTCCTTCTCGGCGTCGACCAGCATCCGCAACGCGGCCCGGTCCTTGATCGAGCCGGTCGGGTTGCGGTCCTCGAGCTTCGCCCACAGCCGTACGTCGGCCGACGGCGACAGCCGGGGCAGGCCGACCAGCGGCGTACCCCCGACCGAGTCCAGCAGGCTGTCGAAGCGCATGACCAGTCCTTTGTGATCAGCCGCCGGCGACGGCAGGCAGTACGACGACCACGTCGCCGTCCTTGATACCGGTCTGTAGGCCGCCGGTGAAGCGGACGTCCTCGTCGTTCACGTACACGTTGACGAACCGGCGCAACTCCTCCGGCTCACCCTCGACGATGCGCTCCTTGAGACCCGGGTGGGTGCCGTTCACGTCGTTGATGAACTCGGCCAGCGTGGCGCCGTCGCCGTTCACGGCCTTCTCACCGCCGGTGTAGGTGCGCAGAATCGTCGGTACGCGCAGTTCGATCGCCATATCTCAGTTCTCTCCTTGGTTCTGTTCGCCGGCGGTCTCTGAGTAAGAACCAACCACGCGTACTTCTTCTTCCACGACCTCGCCGTCGATGATGCGGTACGAGCGGAACTCGACCGGCCCGTCGAACGCCGGTGCGTCGGCACCGTCCCGGGTCGACACCAGCACGTAGTGCGCGCCGGGCTCCTGGGCCAGCTTGATGTCGGTGCGGGACGGGTACGCCTCGGTCGCGGTGTGTGAGTGGTAGATCACCACCGGCTCCTCGTCGCGCTCGTCCATCTCCTTGTACAACCGGAGCAGATCCCCCGAGTCGAACTCGTAGAACGTCGGCGACATGGCCGCGTTGAGCATCGGCACGAACCGCACCGCCCGGTCGGACCCGGCCGGCCCCGCAACCACCCCACACGCCTCGTCCGGATGATCCCGACGAGCATGCGCAACGATCGCGTCGTACGTCCCCTGCTCAATCACCAACACACCACAACCGTAGTTGGCCCGACCGCCCCACCCTGACCATCGCAGCCTCTGTCCGAATACTGGATGATCACCGAGCGTGACTACCAGCGGTCGTGGAGTTGGGGGCGGATGAGGTCGTCGTAGGTCTGCTGTACGGCGGCCAACTGGTCGGGCGAGAGTGGGGAGAGTTGGGCGGCGGCGAGGTTGCCTGCTACCTGGGTGGGGTTGCGGGCGCCGGGGATGACGACGGTGACGCCAGGCTGGTCGAGGATCCAGCGGAGGGCGAACTGGGCCATGGTCGCGCCGGCGGGGAGCCAGGGCATCAGGCGGCGGACGGCCTCCAGGCCGGTGCTGAAGTCGACGCCGGAGAAGGTCTCGCCGACGTCGAACGACTCGCCGTGGCGGTTGTAGGTGCGGTGGTCATCGGCCCCGAACACGGTGCTCTCGTCGTACTTGCCGGAGAGCAGACCGCTCGCCAGCGGCACCCGGGCGATGATGCCGACGCCCGCCTCGCGCGCCGCGGGCAGCACCTCGTCGAGCGGCTTCAGCCGGAAGGCGTTCAGGATGATCTGGACCGACGCGACGTTCGGCCGCGCGATCGCCATGAGCGCCTCGGCGCAGGTCTCGACACTGACGCCGTACGACGCGATGCGGCCCTCCGCGACCAACTCGTCGAGCGCGTCGAACACAGCGTCGGTCGAGTACACCGGCGTCGGCGGGCAGTGCAGCTGGACCAGATCGACGGTGTCGACCCCGAGATTGGTCCGCGACCGGTCGTTCCAGGCCCGGAACGCCTCGCGGTTGTAGTTCGACGGGATCTGCTCCACCCGGCGGCCCATCTTGGTCGCCACGGTCAGGCCGCCAACCCCGTTGAGAGCCGTCTCCTTGAGCACCTGCCCGACCAGCCGCTCGCTGCGCCCGTCGCCGTACACGTCCGCGGTGTCGATGAAGGTGACCCCACCCTCGACCGCGGTCCGCAGCACGGCGAGCGCATCGCTCTCGTCCACCGAGCCCCAGTCGCCGCCTAGTTGCCAGGCACCGAGCCCGACCACGCCCACATCCCGACCGGTCCGACCAAGCCTCCGCGTCTCCATGGCGCCCACCCTAGGCAGTCACCCGGACGAGCAGCTCAGGACCCTCCTCGAGGTCGAGTTCGAGCGCCAACGTCTCGCCCATGATCAGCTCGCGATGAGCCTCGACGGCGGCGAGCACGGCCGCGTCCGCGGTCACCTGCAGGCGCATCCGGTCGGTCACATCCAGCCCGGCATCGCGCCGTGCCTGCTGCACCGCCCGGATCACATCCCGCGCGATACCTTCGGCCGCCAACTCCGGCGTGACCGTCGTGTCGAGTACGACGAAGCCGCCGCCGCTCAGCAGGCCACTCGCCGTACCACCCTCAGCAAGAGTCGTCTCCAGCGTGTACTCGCCCTCGACCAGCTCGATGCCCCCGGCAACAACGACACCGTCGGCGGAGACCGACCAGTCACCGCTCTTGGACGCCTTGATCACCGACTGGACCTCGCGCCCGAGCCGCGGACCGGCCGCCCGCGCATTCACCGTCAACCGCTGCGACACCGGCGCGTCAACCGCGTCCGCCGACGCCAGTACGACGTCCCGCACGTTGACCTCGGACTGGATCAGCGGCACCAACGACGTCAGCGCCTCCGCATCGGCCGTTGCCACTGTCAACGACTGCAACGGCTGTCGACCGCGGATCCCTTCGGACTTGCGGATCGACGACGCGACCGAGCAGATCTCGCGCACCCGATCCATCCGCGCGACCAGGCCCGGGTCGTCGGGCAGCTCGCCGACCGAAGGCCAGTCGGTGAGGTGCACCGATCGGCCGCCGGTGAGACCCCGCCAGATCTCCTCGGTCGTCAGCGGCAGCAGTGGGGCGACGGTCCGGGTCAGCACCTCGAGCGTGGTGTAGAGGGTGTCGATCGCCTCGGGTGAGCCCGCCCAGAAGCGGTCCCGCGACCTCCGGATGTACCAGTTCGTCAGCACCTCGACATAGCCGACGACGGACTCACAGGCCGCCGCGACCTCGTACCGGTCCAGCCGCGCCTGCATGTCGTCGACGAACACCCGCAACTTGGCCAGCAGATACCGGTCCAGCAGGTCCGGCGAGTCCGTCGACCAGGATCCCGAGGCGCCGGTGGCGTTCGCATACAAGGCGAAGAAGTACCACGCGTTCCACAGCGGGATCATCACCTGGCGTACCCCGTCGCGGATGCCGTCCTCGGTGACGACCAGGTTGCCGCCGCGCAGGATCGGGCTCGACATCAGGAACCAGCGCATCGCGTCCGCGCCGTCGCGGTCGAACACCTCCGACACGTCCGGGTAGTTGCGCAGCGACTTGCTCATCTTCTGCCCGTCGCTGCCGAGCACGATGCCGTGGCTCAGGCAGGACGAGAACGCCGGCCGGTCGAACAGCGCGGTGGACAGGATGTGCATCGTGTAGAACCAGCCGCGGGTCTGCCCGATGTACTCGACGATGAAGTCGCCGGGGAAGTGATGTTCGAACCACGCGGTGTTCTCGAACGGATAATGCACCTGCGCGAAACTCATCGACCCCGAGTCGAACCACACGTCGAGGACGTCGGGCACCCGCCGCATCGTGGATCGACCGGTCGGATCGTCCGGGTTCGGCCGGGTCAACTGGTCGACGTACGGCCGGTGCAGATCGGGCACCGGGACGCCGAAGTCGCGCTCGAGCTCCTCGATCGACCCGTACACATCGATCCGCGGGTACGCCGGGTCGTCCGAGCGCCAGACCGGGATCGGGCTGCCCCAGAACCGGTTCCGGCTGATCGACCAGTCCCGCGCGTTCGACAGCCACTTGCCGAACTGACCGTGTTTGACGTGCTCGGGGACCCAGGTGATCTGCTCGTTCAGCTCGACCATCCGGTCCCGGATCCGGGTCACCTCGACGAACCAGCTCGACACCGCCTTGTAGATCAGCGGATTCCGGCACCGCCAGCAGTGCGGGTAGCTGTGCACGTAGCTGTCCTCGCGCACCAGCGCCCCGGCCGCGCGCAGGTCGCGGATGATCTGCCGGTTCGCCTCGAAGACATGCATCCCCTGGTACGGCGGAACGACCGAGGTGAACCGCGCTCCGTCGTCGACGGTCAGGAGTGTGGGGATCCCCACCGCCTCACAGGCGATCTGGTCCTCCTCGCCGTACGCGGGAGCCATATGTACGACGCCGGTGCCGTCGTCGGTGGTGACGTGCTCGGCCGCGATCACCTGGAAGGCCTCACCCGTCCCCCACACCGCGGCGTCAGCGAAGAACGGGAACAGCGGGGTGTAGCGGCGGCCGATCAGCTCCGAACCTTTGAGCCGCCCGAGCACCTCGGTGTACCCGTAGGCCTCCAGCCGCGCCTCGGCCAGGATCGTCGGCCCGGCAGGATCGTCGACAATCGCATAGTCCACATCCGGCCCGACCGCCATCGCCAGGTTGCTCGGCAGGGTCCACGGCGTGGTCGTCCAGGCGAGCAAGCGTTCGCCGGTCTCCAGCTCGACCGCGATCGTGATCGAGGGGTCCTGGCGCTGCTGGTAGACGTCGTCGTCCATCCGCAGCTCGTGGTTGGACAGCGGGGTCTCGTCGTTCCAGCAGTACGGCAGGACGCGCAGACCCTCGTACACCAGGCCCCTGTCGTAGAGCGACTTGAACGCCCAGATCACCGACTCCATGTAGTCGCGGTTGAGCGTCTTGTAGTCGTTGTCGAAGTCGACCCAGCGGGCCTGCCGAGTGACGTAGCTGCGCCACTCGCCGGTGTACTTGAGCACCGAGGCGCGGCACGCCTCGTTGAACTTCTCGATCCCGAGCTCGAGGATGTCGGCCTTCGTCTTCAGCCCGAGCACCCGCTGAGCCTCCAGCTCGGCCGGCAGCCCGTGTGTGTCCCAGCCGAACCGCCGCTCGACCCGGTGCCCACGCATCGTCTGGTACCGCGGTACGACGTCCTTCACGTACCCGGTGAGCAGATGCCCGTAGTGCGGCAACCCGTTCGCGAACGGCGGCCCGTCGTAGAAGACGAACTCGTTCGCCCCGTTCTCGCCGGCCGGCCGCTGCTCGACCGACGCCTGGAACGTCCCGTCCTTCTCCCAGTACTCGAGCACCCCACGCTCGATCCCCGGAAAGTCGGCGCTGGCAGTCAGTCGGGCCGGTCCGGTCTTCGGATACGTCACTCAGCGCATGTTATGCAACAGGGCCGACTGGAGATACCCGAGCCAGTCGTAGAGGTCGTACGTGAGGCGGCGGGGGTCGTCGTCCGGGAGCTTCTCCCAGGTGGCGTAGTCGTCCTCTTCCTTGATGTCCAGGCGGGTGCCGATGGCCAGGCGGAGGTCGTTGATGGCGCGGAGCCAGGACAGCTGTTCGTCGGGTTCGAGGGCGATCTCGTCGGCGCCGGACTCCTCCAGCGCGGACAGCACCCGCTTGGCGTCGCCGATCTTGCCGTCGCGCAGACCGCGCTCGGTGAAACGGCGGAACTCCGCGGAGGCCATGTCGTCCTGCTTGTACGCGTCCGGTAGCAGCCGCTGCAGGACGACGTCCTCCGGCGGCGAGGTCGGCCCGTCGCTGTCCAGCAGCGCGGCGAGCGGGTCGCTGGACTCAGTGGCGCGCGGCGGCAGCCCGTCGTACAGGAGCTCGACCAGGTTGCGGAGCAGGTTCGCCAGGATGTCGGCCTCGTGCTCGGCGAAGCTGACGACCACGGTCTTGCGGCGCTTGCGGAACCGCGTCACGACTTCTCGCAGGTGGCCCACAGGCCGTAGGAGTGCATCGCCTCGACGTCGCGTTCCATCGCCTCGCGGTTGCCGTTGGAGACCGCCGATTTCCCGTCGGTGTGGACCTGCATCATCAACTTCTCGGCCTTCTGCTTGGAGTAGCCGAAATAGGTCTGGAAGACGAAGGTGACGTAGTCCATCAGGTTGACCGGATCGTTCCAGACGATCGTCACCCACGGTGGGCTCAGCTCGATCGCCTCGTCGACCTCGGGGCTCTCGAGTTCGCTGGGTGCGGTGCTCACCGGTCCATTCTCTCCATCATCGGTTCGTCGTTCGCAATAGGCTGCCCTTGTGACGCACTCGACCGCGCTCCTCACGGACCACTACGAGCTGACCATGCTGCAGGCCAGCCTGGCCGACGGCACGGCGCACCGCCGCTCGGCCTTCGAACTGTTCGCCCGCCGGTTACCGGATGGCCGCCGGTACGGCGTGGTGGCCGGCGTGAACCGGCTGCTCGACGCCCTCGAGCGGTTCCGCTTCGACGAGCAGGCGATCGCGTTCCTGGCCGACCGGGGTGTCGTGGACCAGGTTACCCGGGACTGGCTCGCGGACTACCGGTTCAGCGGCGACGTCTCCGGCTACGCCGACGGGGAGATCTACTTCCCCGGCTCACCGGTGCTGGTGGTGGAGTCCAGTTTCGCCGAGGCGGTGCTGCTGGAAACCGTTTTCTTGTCCATCCTGAACCACGACTCCGCGGTCGCCTCGGCCGCCTCCCGGATGACCTGGTGGGCCGGCGGCCGGCCGTGTATCGAGATGGGCTCGCGCCGGACCCACGAGGAATCCGCGGTCGCTGCCGCGCTGGCGGCGTACATCGGCGGCTTCAGCGCCACCTCGAACCTGGAGGCGGCCCGCCGGCACGGCATTCCGAGCACCGGTACGGCGGCGCACTCGTTCACGCTGTTGCACGACCGGGAGCGGGACGCGTTCATCTCCCAGGTCGATGCCCTCGGCAAGGGAACGACGCTGCTGGTGGACACCTACGACGTGGCCGAGGCGGTCCGGACCGCGATCGACATCACCGGGCCCGACCTGGGCGCGGTCCGGCTCGACTCCGGCGACCTGCCGTCGCTGGCCGGGCAGGTCCGCGAGCAACTGGACTCGCTCGGTGCGACCAAGACCCGGATCATCGTGACCAGCGACCTGGACGAGTTCCAGATCGCCGCGCTCGCACCGGCGCCGGTCGACGGGTACGGCGTGGGGACCTCGCTGGTGACCGGGAGCGGCTACCCGACCAGCGGGTTCGTCTACAAGCTGGTCGCCCGGGAGGACGCGGACGGCAAGCTGATCCCGGTGGCGAAGAAGAGCCCGGACAAGATCTCCATCGGCGGCCGCAAGTGGGCGCTGCGCCGGCGCTCGGCGACCGGCGTCGCCGAGGTCGAGCTGATCGGTGTCGGCGAGCCGCCGACCGACGACGGCGACGACCGCGAGCTGCTGAAGCCGCTGGTCGAGAATGGCAAGATCATCGGCCGCAGCACCCCGGAGGAGGCTCAGGCCCACCACCTGAAGGTCCGCGACGAGCTCCCCCGCTACGCGAGTCAGCTGAGCCGCGGCGAGCCCGCGATCCCGACGGAGTACATCGGTGACTACGACGCGCGGAACCCATTCCTGCCCCGGAGTCACGCGTGAGCACCGAGCAGACCGCCGACCGGGGCGTTGCGGCAGGGAAGGAATCGAGCTGGCCGGCTGACGCGCCGGCCAGCGAGGCGGACGTGCTGATCGCGATGCGGTTCGCGGACCGGGCGGCCCGGAAGGCGGTCAGCGAGGAGCTGGCCGGCACCGGCCTGCACACCGGGCAGGAGTTGGTGCTGGCCAAACTCCTGCACCTCGGATCGCTCCCGGTCGCGCAGCTCGCGAAGGTGCTGGATGTCGAGGTCCCGACCGCGACCAAGACCACCCAGCGGATGGAAGCCGCCGGCCTGGTCCGCCGGGTGAAGAACTCGACGGATGCCCGGCAGGTCAGTATCGAGCTCACCGACCGCGGCGTGGAACTCGCCCACACGGTCAACGAGGTCTACGCGCAGGCCGGCCGGCGGGCGCTGGCCAAGCTCACGCCCGAGGAGCGCCGGATGCTCCGCAACCTGCTCTGGACCATCACCACGACCCTCGAGCCGATCTCACACGAGTAGCTCTTCACTCTCGGGTTGTTCCGCTGGGGCCGTCGTCCGCCAGCGATAGAGCCCGAGCACCAGGTCGATGACGATGAACGCCGCGAGGCTGATGCCGAACAGCGGCAGGAACAATCCCACCCCGACCGCGAGGGCGAGTAGCACGACCACCCCGAGCACCGGGATCTCCCGCCAGGCACCACGCCGGGCCGGACGACCGAACCGCACGTGGCCTCGGGTCGGCCGGCGCAGCCACCACATCCGGTAGCCCCAGATCACCATCGCCACGATCGTCCCGGCGACGATCAGCAGCAGGAGCTGGTTGACCAGGCCGAACAGCATGCCCATGTGCGCGTCGATCCCCCACCGCGACAGCTTCGCCGCGATCGGATAGTCGGCGAACCGGAGTACGTCGACCACCTTTCCCGACATCGGATCGACCGCGACCGCGTCGGCCTGGGTCGGCCACGCCTTCCCGATCTCCTGGACGACGAACGACGTACCGGCCTTCTTCGGCGCGGCGATCTCGACCGGCCCGTCCAACTGGGCCGAGCGGGCGGACTGCAGCGTCTGGTCCCACTCCTCGACTGCTGGGTCGACGTCGCCGCCGGGGAAGGTGTGTCCTTCGTGACCAGCGTGGTCCGCGTCGGTGAGCGCCGTACTGACCGTCGGCGTCTTCCAGTTCAGCGAGGCGCGCAACTCCGACACGTTCTCCCCGGCGAACCGCGACCAGGTGAGGCCGGTCGCCGACAAGAACAGCATCCCGAGGATCACCCACGTCCCGAGGACCCCATGCCAGGACAACGTGCGGCGGCGCGCGCTCCCGGACCGCTCCACCCGCCAGCGAGATCCGGTACGACGACCTGTCCACCACAGCACCAATCCCGCCAGGGCGACCAGCCACAGCCACGACGCAGCCAGCTCGCTGTAGATGCGGCCGGGCTCACCCAGGTGCAGGCTCCGGTGCAGATGCGACAACCACGTGCGGAACGGCAACGCGCCACTGGAGCCATAGGCAGCCAGCTCGCCGGTGACAGCGGCGTTGCCCGGATTCACGAACACTGCAAGGCGTTCCGACTCACCGAGCCCGGGCACGTCGAAGAGCACCCGCGTCGTGTCACCCGGCCCGACCGCCGGGCGTACGGCGACCAGCGTGCCCTCCGGCTGGCTCTCGCGGGCAGCTGACACCTGTTGGCTGATCGGCAACGTCGTACCCGAGCTCTCGACGAACATCGTGTCCCGGTACAGCGCGTTCTCGATCTGCGGAGCCAGAGCGTAGAGGAACCCGGTCAGCGCCGTCAGGAGGAGGAACGGGCCGACCAGGATCCCCGCATAGAAGTGCAACCGCACCACCAACGGCCGGATCCCGCCACGTCGCACAGACTGATCAGAAGCAGACACAGCACACCTCTCGAGACGGAGCGTCAACGGTCCGGAACACCCAGTCACTGTGACGTGCGTCTATTGCCCCCGGACACCAGTCCGGTTGCCGTCAGATTTCTCTTTGCTCTCCCTTACCCCTGGGATCTGAGAGGCAGGTACTTGTCCAGATAGGGATTGCGGAACGTGCCGTCCGGGTCGTACTTCGCGGCCAACTCGATGAAGTCGGCAACCTTCGGATAGCACGACCGCAGGTACCCCGCGTCCGCCGCGAACACCTTCCCCCAGTGCGGTCGGGCGCCCAGCGGGTTGATGGCCTCCTCGAGGGCGGTGACAACCGGGAGTACGGCGGCCTCGTCCTGGATCCAGGTGAAGTGCAGGGCGACGGTGTCGCGGCCCTGGCTCGGGCTCAACCAGAGCTCGTCGGCGGCGATCGTGCGTACCTCGGACACCTGGATGACCGGCGCCAACTGCTTGCCCAGGGCTCGCAACACCTCGAACGCCTCGGCCGCCTTCGCCCGCGGGACGAAGTACTCCGACTGCAACTCGTCGCCGTTGCTCGGGGTGAACTCCAGCCGGAAGTGCGGCAGCCGCTCGTTCCACGGCCCCGGTACGCCGCCCTGCTGGGTCGCGTAGTCGGCCGGCATCCCCTTGATCGGGTGCCGGGGGCCGTCGGCAACGCGAGCTCCGAGCCAGTCGGTGTCGATCGGTGAACCGGCGCGCTGCTTGCGCCACACCATCACGTCCGGGTCGACCCAGTCGGTGAACGCGCTGACGCTGTACGCACTGCCCATCACCTCGGCGAAGTCGCTTCCGAGCCGATCCACCGGCAGGCCGTCGTACACGATCTGGCTGATGTCGTACGACGGTTGCACGTCGAGCGTGAGGCTGACGGTGACCCCGAGGGCGCCGAGAGTGACGATCGAGCCGCCGAAGTCGGGGTCGTCGCGAGTCAGCGTGACGAGCTCGCCGGCCGCGGTGACGAAGGTGATCGCGTTGACCGCGTCCGCGAGCGGGCCGTTGGTGTCACCGGAGCCGTGCGTACCGGTCGCGCACGCGCCGGCGACCGAGATGTGCGGCAGTGAGCCGAGATTGTGCAGCGCGAGTCCCTTCGACTGCAGCGCCGCCGTGATCTCGCCGTACCGGAGCCCGGCCGAGACCGTCACTCCACTGTCACCGACGTCGATCACCTGCGGCAGGTCCGCGACGGTGACCAGGGTTCCGGTGCTGTCGGCGATCGTGTTGAACGAGTGCCCGGTGCCGAGGACGCGGACCTTCTCGCTGCCGGCGACGAGTTCCTGCAGCTCGGGCACCGACTGCGGCCGTTCGAGCGGACTCTCGAAGCTGATGTTCCCGGCCCAGTTGGTGAGCTGCGTCATCGTCGGCCCTATCTCTCGTACGGGGGTCCCGGCCCCGACTCTCGCATATCGCGCGGAGCCGGGGCCGAGCGGTCTTATCCCTTGGAGAGCAGCGAAAGGTTTCGGGCGGCGGGCAGCAGCTTGCCGGTGAAATCGAAGAGCGCCTGATTCTCCCAGGCGTTGCCGGAGGACGGATCCGCGGGGTCCCAGCCGGCGCCGGCGACCGAGGTCCAGGCCGGCTCCCAGTAGACCGTTCCGATGCCGCGACCGCCTTCGGCCGCGGCGACCGCGTCCTGCACCGCCCGGTACGCCGCCGACTGACCGGCCGGTGTCGCGGGATACCCGGGGACGAGCTGAGCAGGATCCCGAATGATGTTCTCGAAGGTCGGCGCATCATCGTCCAGCGTGAACGGGTACGCCGTCTCGACGTTCAGCACGTCGCGGTCGTACCGGCTCGACAACGTGGTGATCGCCTCCTGCAGGTCGGCCAGGCTGCCATGCCAGTAGCCGTAGTACGACAGCCCGATCAGGTCGAACGGCACGTTCCGCGCGACCACCTCGTCGAACCACCAGGTCAGGCTGTCGATGCCGTTGTTGATGTTGGTCAGATGCAGCAACACCTTCGTGGACGGAGCGACTGCCTTCACCGCTCGGGCGCCGGCAGTTAGGAACGCGGCCAGGTTGTCCCATTGCGCACCGACCACGCCATCGGACGGGTCGACGTCCCATGTCTGTCCCCACGGCCAGAGCATCCCAGGGTTGATCTCGTTGCCGACCTGAACGTAGTCCGCGGTCGCACCAGCCTTCTTCAAGGCTTGCAGTACGTCGCGTGTGTGCGCAGCCACCGCGTCCGCCAACTGGGCCGGCGTCAGGTCGCGCCAAGCAGCCGGGATGCCCTGTGCGCCGGGGTCGGTCCAGCGATCCGAGTAGTGGAAGTCGACCAGCAGCTTCATCCCGGCCGCCTTGATCCGCTTCCCGGTCGCGACCATGTGTGCCTTGTCGTTGAAACCGTCGGCCGGGTCGACCCACACCTTCAGCCGGCCCAGGTTCATCCCCGCCCCGGCCAGGATCTTCACCGCGTCCCCGGGCCGGCCCTGTGCATCGGCGTACGTCGCCCCGAAGGCCTCGTTCTTCGCCAGGCCGGACAGATCGCCACCGCGAATCGTCCGCAGTACCCGCCCGGGTTCGAGTCCGACGTCGTCGAAGCTCGCCCAGGTGCCGCCCGGCCCGGCCGTCGACAGCTCGATCGTGCACAGCTGACGTCGATCGGCGTACACGGAGACGGCGGAACGGACCCACTTGTCGTCCTGCACGGTCTGCGCGATCACGGTCGATGCGGTTGCCCCGCAACCCCGGACCGACAAGGTGCTGGCATTGAGCGCACCGCCGGACTTGGCCCACACGCTCACGGTCCACCAGCCGCGACCGGGTAGTTCGACCGCCTGTCGCGTCGTCACGCGATAGTCGCTCGCGGCCCAGTGCGTCAGCCGGTCACCAGTCCGGCCGCCACTCTCGACCTTCGCCGAGCCCACTTCGCCCAGCACATTCCATCCGTCCAGCCCTTGCTCGAACCCCGGGTTGGTCAAGGTGTCACCGGCCACGGCTGGCAAGGTCCCGGCACTGCCGAGTACCAACGCAGCCGCTCCGCCGAGCGCTGCCCTTCGGGTGATCTCTCGCATCAGGTCTCCTTCGTCGTGACCCGGACGACACGGGCACCGCCGGCGTCGAGCTTCAGCGAGTCACCCGCCTCTCCGGTCAGCAGATCGGTCCCACCGGCCGGCAGGTCCACCGGCCGGTTGCCGTGATTGACCGCGATCAGATAGTCGGCGTCGTCTCCGTGCCGGCGGATGATCTCGACCTCGGGCGCCCCGTCCGCCGGCACGATTCCCGCGTCGTCGTAGGCCTGCCGCAGTACGACGGCCAACTCGTCCACCCCGAGTCGCGTCGCGAGGTAGTAGGCCGAGCCGTCGCCGAGTACGTTCCGCGTGATGGCCGGCTTCCCGGCGCCCGGGCCGTCCTCGAAGGCAACGATCACCTCGGCGCCTTCCAGCGCCACGTCGTCCGACCAGACGTCACCGGTCAAGCCGGCCGTCAGCCGGACGGTCCCGCCCGCGCGCAACGGCAGGAACTCCTCGACCGTCAGGCCGAGCACGTCCCGCAGTGGCGCCACATAGCCACCGGCGTGGACGGCATCGTTCCCGTCCACGATCGCCGAGAAGTACGACACCACCAGCGTGCCGCCGCTCTCGACGTACCGTCGAAGGTTGCCAGCAGCAACGTCCGTGAGCAGGTACGACGCCGGCGCCACGACCAGCCGGTACGCCGACAGGTCGGACTCCGGATGCGCGAAGTCGACGGTCAGCCCATCGCGCCAGAGCCGGTCGTAGAAGGTGTCGATCCGTTCCCGGTGGGACAGATCCTCACTCGGCCGCCACTCCAGGTCCTGTGCCCAGAACGACTCCCAGTCCCACAGTACGGCGACGTCCGCGCGCACCTCGGCGCCGAGCAGCTCACCGAGGCGGCCGAGCCCGTCGCCCAGCGCACAGACTTCCGACCAGATCCGGCTGCCGGTGCCGGCGTGCGGCAGCATCGCCGAGTGGAACTTCTCCGCGCCGGACCGGGACGCCTTCCACTGGAAGAACATCACCGCGTCGGCGCCGCGTCCCAGATGGGTCAGCGCGTTCCGGGCCAGCTCGCCGGACCGCTTCGCCAGGTTGCGCGGCTGCCAGTTCACCCCCGAGGTCGAGTGCTCCATCAGGATCCACGGCCGGCCGCGGGCGATCGACCGGGTCAGGTCGGCCGACAGCGCCAGGCCGACATGGCTGCGTGGGTCGGCAGCGACGAGATAGTGGTCGTTGGCAACGATGTCGACTTCGTCGGCCCATTTCCACAGGTCCACCGACGGGCAGGTCCCGGCCATGAAGTTCGTGGTGATCGGTATGTCCGGGCACTCGGCCCGGATCGCGTCCCGTTCGGCGATGAAGCACTGCAGCAGTGCGTCGGAGCTGAACCGGGCGAAGTCGAGCCGCTGGGCCGGATTCACCACGCTGGCCGAGACGGCCGGAGCGGACACGTGGTCCCACTCCCCGTAGCGCTGTCCCCAGAACGCCGTACCCCAGGCGTGGTTGAGTGCGTCGAGCGAGCCGTGGCGGTCCTGCAGCCAACGGCGGAACGCGCGGGTGCTCTCCTCCGAGTAGCACTCCGACACGGGAGCGCCGTACTCGTTGTGGACATGCCAGACGGCCAGTGCGGGGTGGTCGCCGTAGCGACGAGCGAGGACGCGGGCGATCGACGTACTGGCTTCCCGGTACGCCGCTGAGCTCGGGCTGGCCATGCCACGCGAACCGAAGCCGAGGACGGTCCCGTCGCGGGTCACGACCCGGGCTTCGGGATGCTCGTGGAAGAACCAGGCCGGCGGCGAGGCGGTCGGCGTACCGAGGCTGATCCGGATTCCGGCGTCGTGCAGGAGCGCGAACAGCCGGTCCATCCAGCCGAAGTCGTACTCGCCGGGTCGCGGCTCGATCAGCGCCCAGGAGAAGACGCCGACGCTGACCAGGTTGACGCCCGCCTGCCGCATCAGCTCGATGTCCTCGGGCCAGGTCTCCTCCGGCCACTGTTCGGGGTTGTAGTCGCCGCCGTAGCTGATCGCCGACACTCCCCGAAGCCACCCCGAAGCCATGAATAAGTCCTCACAATCTGTGCACGCACACAGCCGATCGGCTCCGCGCAACAGCAAGGAAACAGGATGAAACGAACTGTTGACAAGATCGAACACGGAATATCACTGTGAACGTGCACAGCCCGCCGAGCCGCAATCAGCGCGCCACCGATGCCGGGCACTCCCTGAGGAGGAGACAAGTGATGCGACGAAACCCACGGCTCCGGCTGGCCGCTCTGGCCGCCGGCGCCGCGCTGCTGCTGGCAGGCTGCTCCGGCAACGACTCGGACACAGCCTCGGGCGCGGACGCGCCGGCCACCCAGCAGCAGGAGAACGTCAAACTCACGTTCTGGACCTGGGCCCCGAACATGGACAGGGTGGTGGCGACCTGGAACGCCACGCACCCCGAGATCCAGGTGACCGTGAACAAGCAGGACGGCGGCGACCCGGCGGTGACCAAGCTGCTCACCGCGATCAAGGCCGGCAGCGGCGCCCCCGACCTGATGCAGGCCGAGTACCAGAAGATCCCGACGCTGGTCTCCGCCGACGCACTCGCCGACATCTCGAAGAACCTCGACCAGGGCACCGCCGGGCACTTCCCGGAGACCGTGTGGAAGTCGGTGACGCTCGGCACCGATGCGGTGTACGGCGTCCCGCAGGACTCCGGGCCGATGATGTTCTACTACCGCACGGACCTCTTCAAGCAGTACGGCCTGCAGGTCCCGACCACGTGGGACGAGTACGCACAGGTCGCCCGGAAGTTGCACGCGGCCGACCCGAAGAAGTATCTCGGCACGTTCTCGGCGAACGACCCCGGCTGGTTCGCCGGACTGTCCCAGCAGGCCGGTGCGTCCTGGTGGAGCATCGACGGTGAGTCCTGGTCGGTGTCGATCGACGACGAGCCCACCCTCAAGGTGGCCGACTACTGGGGCGGCCTGGTCGCGGACGGTGTGATCGACAACAAGCCGATGTACACGCCGGAGTGGAACGCCGCGCTCAACAACGGCACGCAGGTCGGCTGGCTCTCGGCCATCTGGGCGCCCGGCGTACTCGAGGGCAACGCGGCCGCCACCAAGGGCAAGTGGGCGATGGCACCGCTGCCGCAGTGGGCACCTGACCAGCCCGCCACCGGAAACTGGGGCGGCTCGGCAACTTCGGTGACGTCGCAGTCCAAGCACCCGGCCGAGGCTGCCAAGTTCATCGAGTGGCTGAACACGTCGCCCGAGGCCGTGTCCGCGCTCGCCAAGGTGAGCGGGATCTATCCGTCCGACCAGCCCGGTCAGGCGCAGGCGCTGTCGGCGCCGCCGGCGTTCTTCGCCACCCAGGCGGACTTCTACCCGAAGGCGGCCGAGATCGCGAAGACGGCCCGCAGCTTCACGTTCGGCCCCAACGTCAACGTCGCCTATTCCGCATACACCGACGAGTTCGGCAAGGCCGCCCAGGCGAAGTCCAAGGAGGGCTTCACAGCCGCGGTGAAGTCGATGCAGGCGACCACGTTGGAGAACCTCAAGAGCGCCGGGTTCTCGGTCAAGTGAGCCCGACTCATCGGCGTCGCTCGCTGGCGCCGTACGCGTTCCTCGCCCCGGCGGTGGTGCTGTTCGCCGCCTTCCTCGCCCTGCCGATCGGGTACGCGGTGTACCTGAGCCTGCGCACCGTCAAGGTGCGCGGGCTCGGGCTCGGCAAGGGATCTCGCGAGCAGGTCTGGGCCGGGCTGTCCAACTACACCAAGGCGCTGACCGACCCGGACTTCGCCTCGAGCGTGCTGCGGGTTGCGGCGTACGGCGTGATCGTCGTACCGACCATGCTCGGGCTGGCCCTGGTGTTCGCGTTGCTGCTGGACACGCCGCGGGCCCGGACCAGGAAGTTCTCCCGGCTGGCGATCTTCCTGCCGTACGCCGTACCCGCGGTCATCTCCTCGTTGTTGTGGGGCTTCCTCTACCTGCCGTCGGTGAGCCCGTTCCACTACGCCGCCGACCGGCTCGGCTGGAGCCTGCCCGACGTGTTGTCGTCCGGGTCGGTGATCTTCGCGGTCGCCAATATCGCCGTCTGGGGTGGCGTCGGGTTCAACATGGTGGTGATCTACACCGCGCTGAAGGCGATCCCGACCGAGATCTACGAGGCCGCCGAGCTGGACGGGTGCGGCCAGATCGCGATCGCCTGGCGGATCAAGGTCCCGGTCGTGCTGCCCTCGCTGATCATGACGTTCGTCTTCTCGATCATCGCGACCCTGCAGGTGTTCGCCGAGCCGGTGACGCTGCGGCCGCTGACCAACACCATCTCCAGCACCTGGACGCCGTTGATGAAGGTCTACCGGGACGCGTTCACCCGGGACGACATCCACTCGGCGGCGGCGACCTCGGTGATCCTCGCGGCGGCGACGTTCGTGCTGTCGTTCGGTTTCCTGCGGCTGGTCCAGAACCGCGCCTTCGGTCAGGAGAACCGATGACGATCACTGCATCCCGGTCGACCGTGAAGCCGTCGGTCCAGACCGCTGTCCGTCGGCCGTCGAACCACAGTCCGGTCGCGACCGGACTGCTGCTGATCGGCGCCGTGTACTGCCTGCTGCCAGTGGCGTGGGTGGTGATCGCGTCGTCGAAGAGTGGCGCGGAGTTGTTCTCGACCTTCACCTTCAGCCCGTCGACGCATCTGTTCGACAACATCGCCGATCTGGCGGCGTACCGGGGTGGGCTGTTCTGGCGGTGGATGGCGAACACCGCCCTGTACGCCGGCGTCGGTGGACTGCTGTCGACGACTGTCTCCGCTGCGGCCGGCTACGGGTTGGCGAAGTACACGTTCATCGGCAAGCAGGCGACGTTCAACGTGCTGCTGGCCGGGGTACTCGTGCCGAGCGTGGTGCTCGCGGTCCCGCAGTACCTGCTGCTGGCCAAGCTCGGGCTGACCAATACCTACTGGGCCGTGCTGCTGCCGAGCATCATCAGTCCGTACGGCATCTATCTGGCCCGCATCTACGCGGCTGCCGCCGTACCCGATGATCTGGTCGAGGCGGCGCGGACCGACGGTGCCGGTGACTTCCTGATCTTCCGGTCGATCGCGGTCCCGTTGATGGCGCCCGGGCTGGTGACGGTGTTCCTGTTCCAGTTCGTCGCGATCTGGAACAACTTCCTGCTGCCGTACATCATGCTCGGCAACGACCATCTGTTCCCGCTCACCGTCGGGCTGTCCGGCCTGCTCAACCAGGGCGCGTCCCAGCCCAGCCTCTACACCTCGGTCGTGACCGGGTCGCTGCTCTCGATCATCCCGCTGCTGGCGCTGTTCCTGACCCTGCAGCGCTACTGGAAGGTCGATCTCGCGGCCGGCGCGGTGAAGAGTTGAGGTGAGACTAGACTCCGGGCCTGTGGAGCAGAACGGCGGCCGCAGGCGACCCACGATCAAGGACGTGGCCGCCGTCGCCGGTGTCTCCCGGGGCACCGTCTCCCGGGTGCTGAACGGCGGCCACTGGGTCTCACCGGAGGCACTCACCGCGGTCCAGGCCGCGATCAAGTCCACCGGGTACGCCGCCAACCGGCACGCGCGGAGCCTGGTCACCGGGCGGGCGAACTCGGTCGCGTTCCTGCTCACCGAGCCGCAGCAACTCCTGTTCGAGGACCCGAACTTCTCGGTCCTGCTGCGCGGCGCCGCGGATGCGCTGGCCAAGCGGGACATGCCGTTGCTGCTGATGGTCGCCGGGACTGCGGAGGAACGACGCCGCGTCACCGACTACGTCACCGCCGGCCACGTGGACGGCGTACTGCTGATCTCGTCGCACGCCGGGAACCCGGTAGTCGGCACCCTGCTGCGCGACGGCATCCCGACGGTCGCCTGCGGTACGCCGCTCGGGCACGAGGGCAAGATCGGGTACGTCGCCGCCGACGACGTCGCCGGGGCCCGCGAGATGGTCCGGCACCTGCGTGACACCGGCCGGCAACAGATCGCAACCATCACCGGACCGCTGGATACACCCGGCGGGGTGCAGCGGCTGCAGGGGTACCGCGACGAGCTCGGCGATGCGTACGACGAGTCGCTCGTTGCTCACGGCGACTATTCGCGACTGGGCGGGCAGCGGGCCATGAGTGAGCTGCTCGAACGCCGGCCCGATATCGACGCGGTGTTCGTCGCCTCCGACCTGATGGCAGCCGGTGCGCTGACCACGCTCGCCGCGCAGGGCCGGCGGGTGCCGGACGACGTCGCGGTCGGCGGGTTCGACGACTCGTATCTCGCCGCCTCGCTGACTCCTGCGCTGACCACGATGCGGCAGCCGTTCGAGCGGATCAGCTCGGAGATGGTCCGGCTGCTCGGCGACGTCATCGGCGGCGAACAGCCGGCCGCGGTGATCCTCCCCACCACCCTGGTGCGGCGGGCGTCGACCTGACGACCTATATGGTGACGAAGGCAACCAATTCCCGTTCGAGAGGAAAGCATGTCGCGCGTCACCTTCTCCCGCCGCCGGGTCTTCACCGCCCTCGGCCTGGCGGGTGTCCTGGCCACCGGCACCGCGATCACTGTCGCGGTCAACGGCCCCGAGTCCTCCCAGGCCGCCACCACGTCCGCAGCCACCGCTGCGTCGGACGTGTCGGCGACCCGCGCGATCAGCTGTGACACCAAGAAGGGTGGCAAGCCCTTCTACGACGGCCCTTCCGCGTCGAAGAAGTACGACAGCCGGTTCAGCAACAGCGCCGCGCTGCCGCGGCTCGGGTCGTACATCCCGCAGGGCATCGGCACCTGGTGGAACTGGTCCGGCTCGAAGAACCTGCTGCTGGTCGCCATGTACCACCCCGGCAAGAACTCGATCATCGTCGGCATCGACCCGGCCACCAACAAGGTCGTCGGTGACGTCGCGATCGCGCCGACCCACGCCGGCGGGATCACCACCGCCTACGGCTGGGCGTTCGTCCAGGGCAGCACCAACGGCATCCGCAAGTACAAGCTGTCGACACTGGCCGCCGCGATGAAGAAGTCCGGCACGCCGTACGTGAAGGCCGTCGGCTCGGAGCGCAAGGTGTACGGCGCGTCGTTCCTGACCAGCTACGGCGACTCGCTGTGGGCCGGGAAGTTCAACGACAAGGGCCGGGACAAGATGTACGAGTACAAGATCAAGCCGAACGGCACCCTCGTCACGGTCAACCGCGCGTGGGAGATCCCGACCAAGACGCAGGGTCTGCTCGTCACCAAGGGCCACTTCATCTTCAGCACGTCGTACGGGCGGAAGAACCTGAGCAACCTGTACGTCGTCAAGCGCGGCCAGCCGGACCTGGACAAGGCCAAGCTGAGCTGCTTCCGGGCGCCGGCCCTGTCCGAGGGGCTGACCGAGTTCGGCGGCCGCGCGTACCTGGTGTTCGAGTCGGGTTCGTACGAGTTCCGCTCGGACCCGAACACCAAGAACGTGATCACCCGCCTGCACAAGGCCTCGATCTCGTCCTTGACCGGGCTCGTCTGATTCTGTTCCCGACAACGGCGCCGCACCCTTTCGGTGCGGCGCCGTTGGCTTGTTCGCATGCTTTGATAGCTCCCGATGATGTTCTCTTTCGGGGTTGCCGGGTTCTGGTTCCTGATCTTCTGCGTCAGCTTCTGGCGGGACCGGCGGCTGTTCCGCAACGGCATCTTCCTGGTGCTCACGCTGATGTTCGCCGGCCTCGGCGTGATCTTCGCGCTCGAGTCCGTCTCGGGCACCGCCGCCCGGCTGCTCGTCGTCGCGATCCTGGTCGCGATCCCCCTGGCCATCGCGGTCCTGGCCGTGTTCCTGGTCGTCAACGGCGTCACCATGCTCCGCCGCGAAGGCCGCCGTCCGGCCAACCTGCTCTCGCTGCTCGCCGGTCTCGGCATCATCGGCTTCGTCGTCTTCGGCCTCGCTGTGCAGAAGATCGGCTGGGAACCGCTCGCGGCGGTTCGTTCGATCCTGATCGGCGTCCTGACCTACATCTCGTTCCTGTTCGTCTGCTTCCTCGCGTACGCGTTCGTGTACAGCCGGGTCCGGTCCTCCCGGAAGGTCGACTTCATCGTCGTCCTCGGCGCCGGCCTGCGCGGCTCCCGCGTCCCGCCGCTGCTCGCGAGCCGACTGGACCGCGCACAGCAGGTGTACGGCCGGGCCCTGCGCAAGGGCCGTTCCCCGATGATCATCACGTCGGGTGGTCAGGGGCCCGACGAGGACATCCCCGAGTCGCATGCGATGGCGTCGTACCTGATCGAACGCGGAGTCCCGGCGGACCGGGTGCTGCGCGAGGATCGATCCACGACCACGCTGGAGAACCTCACCTTCAGCCGCGAACTCATGGTCGCCCGGCGACCGAAGTACCGCTGCCTGATCGTGACGAACAACTTCCACGCCTTCCGCGCCGCCCTCACCGCGCGCAAGGCCAAGGTCGATGGGCAGGTCGTCGGCTCACCCACCGCCGCGTACTACTGGCCGACGGCAACCATCCGCGAGTTCGTCGCCATCCTCTACACCCACCGCTATCTGAACGGCGTCATCTGCCTGGTGATCGCCGCCGGCGCCATCACCCAGCACCTCTAGCACCCAGCACCTCTAGCACCCAGCACCTCTAGTGGATCAGGACCAGAGCTCGAACGGCTCGT
This sequence comes from Kribbella steppae, assembly GCF_004342025.1. Classification (GTDB taxonomy): domain Bacteria; phylum Actinomycetota; class Actinomycetes; order Propionibacteriales; family Kribbellaceae; genus Kribbella; species Kribbella steppae. The sequence continues at coordinate 275,307 of NZ_SLWN01000007.1, forward strand.
CGATCTCCTCGCCCGCCAGGAAGCGGGTCAGCAGACCCGGCACATTGCGCGGGTAGAAGGCCTCCTTGCTGGCCACGACCTCGGCGATCGGCCACCAGCGGAAGTCGAAGTAGTCTTCTTTCTCGTATTCGAACCGCCCGGCCTCGTCCACATCCGGCCCCGGCCCTTCGAGCCGCACCTCGCAGACCACCTCGTGCTGGAGGTGCCGGGAGTCGCGATGCCGGAACGCCGCCGTACGCCGCCAAGTCGGAGAGCCCACCTGCTCGGGGGGCACGATGATCCCGGTCTCCTCGTGCAGCTCCCGCACCGCGGCGTCCAGATAGGTCTCGCCCTCGTCGATGCCGCCACCGGGCAGCTCCCACCACACGCCCAGCTCCGGCGCGGACAGTTCGCGAGTGTGGAACAGCAGGATCCGGTCCTCGCTGTCACGGACGACGAGCCGGACCACGTCCCGCTCGACGATCGGCAGATCCTTCGGCAGCGTGGTCATCGGGCTCCTCCCAGCAGAAGACGCTCGAGCATAACGCGGCCCTAGCGCAGCATCAGGACGGCGGCGATGATGCCGGCCAGCACGATGAGGACGCGCAGCACCGTGGCCGGCAGGCGGCGGCCGATGTGCGCGCCGACGTAACCGCCGACGACGGAGCCGGCGGCAAGAAGGCCGGCGACGGTCAGGTCGAGGTCGGCGACGAAGATGAAGATCAGGCTGGCGACGAGGTTCGCGGCCAGTAATGCGAGGGTCTTGAGCGCGTTGACGATCCGCAGGTCCAGGTCCAGGCCGAGGCCGAGCACGGCCATCATCATCACGCCCGCACCGGCGCCGAAGTAGCCGCCATACACACCGGTCAGCGCCGCGAAGAACGTGGTCGCGGGCGACATCGCCGTACGCTCCCCGTGCGGCTCGTCGTGCCGTGACCGCAGCCACTTCGTGATCCACGGCTGGACACCGACGATCAGGCAGGTGAACAGGATCAGCCACGGCGCGATCGCCGCGAACACCCCCGGCGGCAGAGCCAACAGCAGCACCGCACCGCCGATCGCCCCGATCGCACAGGTCAGTACAACGGCGATCGTGTGCGCCCGGCGTACCTCGCGCAACTCGCGGCGGTACCCGAACGAACCGCTCATCGCGGCTGGCAACAGGCCGAGCGTGTTCGACGTGTTCGCGACCACGGGAGGGATCCCGAGCGCGATCAGCACCGGGAAGCTAAGCAACGACGCCACCCCGACCGTCGACGTCAGTACGCCGGCCCCAAGCCCCGCAGCGATGACAGCTACATGTTCAGGACCCGTCACGACTGCTCGCGGAGAAGTGCGACGTCCGACGCGAGCATGACGTGCTCGTGCATCGCCAGCGCGGCGGCATCCGGATCACCGACGGCGATCGCATCGGCCACTCTTTGGTGACCTGCCAACGACTCGCGCGGCCGGCCGGGCTGTGACAACGACTCCAACCGGGTCTCCCGGATCAGGTCGTGGATCGCCGCCATCATCTGCGTCAGCAACTCGGACCGCGCGGCCGTGGTGATCGCGCCGTGGAACTGCTCGTCCGCCTCCACCCCGCGCCCACCGGCGTCGATCTCGCGCTCCATCTCCTCCAGCGCCGCCTGGATTGCGGCGAGGTCAGCGTCGGTACGACGTACCGCCGCCAGCGCGGCCAGCTTCGACTCGAGCGCGTCGCGGGCCTCGATGATCTCTGGCAACCGGTCGGCATGCGCGCGGATCGCCTCCATCACCGGAGCAGTCCTGGCCCGCCCGGTCAGCACCGTGCCGTCGCCGTGGCGGACCACCACCGCGCCGATCACCTCGAGTGCCACGAGCGCCTGGCTCAACGTCGCCCGGCTCACCCCGAGCCGCTGGGCCAACTCCCGCTCGGGCGGCAGCCGGTCACCCGGCAGCAGACCGTTCTCCATGATCCAGGTGGAGATCTGATCCGCGACCTGCTCATACAGCCTTGACCGCAGTACCGGACGGGGCGGTACCGGTCGGTTAGAGGGCGGCGAGTCCATACGCCCACCTTATGACAACTGGCTCATTGGGCTATTGACTAGGCCACTGAGCCAAATACGGTGAAGGGTGCATTACCCTACTTCGCCGACGAGTTCCTGCCCGCACACTCGCCTGACCTCCGCGAGAGACTCACCGCCGCAGAAGCCCGACGCGAAGCTCAACGGACGACGCCGGGCTGAACGGACGACGCCGCACTCAACGGACGACGCCGCACTCAACGGACGACGCCGCACTCAACGGACGACGCCGCACTCAACGGACGACGCCGCACTCAACGGACGACGCCGCACTCAA